>NZ_CP041061.1:0-4800000 GCF_007833915.1 Micromonospora sp. HM134 | reverse complement strand
GAGACCGCCATGAAGATCATCGCCTTCCTCGACTCCACGAAGGCACCGTTCGACGACCCGAAGCTGCGCGAGGCGGCGGCCCTGGCCATCGACCGCGACGCCATCGTCAAGGGCATCTT
The DNA here is from genome assembly GCF_007833915.1 of Micromonospora sp. HM134. Classification (NCBI taxonomy): domain Bacteria; kingdom Bacillati; phylum Actinomycetota; class Actinomycetes; order Micromonosporales; family Micromonosporaceae; genus Micromonospora; species Micromonospora sp. HM134. Next base: position 4,799,881 of record NZ_CP041061.1, on the reverse strand, counting down.
CGACGGGCAGGCGGTGGCCGACGCCGGCCTGCTCAACGTCAAGCCCGGCCAGCAGCCGACGCAGAGCGTGACCGCCGACGCCGCCAAGGCCAAGGAACTCCTCGGCGGGGCGAGCCCGACCGTGCAGATCACCTACCCGGCAGCCCAGTACACCAACATCGAAGAGGTGTCCCAGGCCGTCGGGGGCAGCCTGGAGAAGGCCGGCTTCAAGGTCAGCTACGTGCCGCTGGACTACGGCACGCTGGTCAAGCGGATCATCGGCCGTCAGGTGCCCGGCATCTCGATCTTCGCCGGGGTGCCGAACGTCGCCGTGCCGGACTACTTCGTCAGCGGCTTCATGAAGACCAAGTCGATCACCGGCAACTGCCCCGACCCGCAGATCGACACCCTGGCCCAGCAGGCGCTGGAACAGAACGACGCCCAGCAGGCCGCCCCGATCTACGAGCAGCTCAACACGATCGGCGTGGTCCAGAAGCACTGCTACGTGCCGCTGTACCGGCAGGTGTTCAACTACGCGACCGGCCCCGGCGTCTCCGGTGTGGTGTTCGGCCCGCTGAACACCGTGGACTTCACGAAGACGACCCGCTGACGATGTCCGAGGTAGCGGAGACGGGGGTGCCGGACGACCTCGCCCGGCACCCCCGCACCCCGGAATCGGACCTCCCCGTGCTGGAGCTCGACGACCTCGTCGTCGAGCACCGCGACGGCGGCACCGGCACGATCTTCCGCGCGGTCGACCAGGTGTCGCTGCGCATCGCGGCCGGCGAGAGCGTCGCCGTCGTCGGCGAGTCCGGCTCCGGCAAGACCACCCTCGCGATGGCGGCCACCGGGCTGGGCCCGCGCGGCCGGGGCGACATCCGGCTGCTCGGCCACTCGCTCTCGGCGGTCAGCCGTGCCCAACTGCGTCGGCTGCGCCCCGAGGTGCAGGTGGTCTTCCAGGACCCGCACGGCTCGCTCGACCCCCGCCAGTCGGTCCGCTCCGGGCTGCGGGAACTGCGGGCGCTGCAACCCGAACGGACCTCCTGGATCGACGACGCCGACCTGCTCGGCCGGGTCCGGCTCGCCCCGGACCTGCTCGACCGCTACCCCCACCAGCTCTCCGGGGGACAGGCGCAGCGGGTCTGCATCGCCCGCGCGCTGCTCATGCGGCCCCGCCTCATCGTCGCCGACGAACCGACCTCCGGCCTCGACGTCTCCGTGCAGGCCGACGTGCTGGCCCTGCTGCGGCAGATCCGGGCCACCACCGGCGCGGCGCTGCTGATGATCAGTCACGACCTGGCCGTGGTCCGCTCGCTCTGCGACGTCGTGCACGTGATGTACCGGGGCCGGGTCGTCGAGGCGGGACCCTGCGACCGGGTCTTCGGCACCCCCGAGAACGACTACACCCGCGAACTGCTCGCCGCGATGCCCGGCGCGCGCTGGAGGTCCCGCCGATGAAGGCCAGCACCGTACGCCGCGTCGGCGGCCGGCTCGCGTCGCTGTTCGCCTCGCTGCTCATCGCGCTCAGCCTGGCGTTCCTGCTCGGCCGGCTCTCCGGCGACCCGACCGCCACCATCCTCGGCCCGATGGCCCCGCCCGAACAACGCGAGGCGCTGCGCCACCAGCTCGGCCTGGACCTGCCCGTCGTCGTGCAGTACCTCGACTACCTCAAGGGCGTCTTCACCGGCGACCTCGGCCAGTCGTTGCAGTTCTACCAGTCCAACACCTCGATGATCGCCGACCGGTTGCCGTACACGTTGCAGCTGGTCGGCGCGGGCATGGCCCTCGCCCTGCTGGTCGGCGTGCCGCTCGGGGTGCTCGCGGCGACCCGGGAGGGCACCTGGTGGGACCGGGGGGCCTCCACCCTCGCCCTGCTCGGCCAGTCCGTGCCGGTCTTCTGGTTCGGCATGATGCTGGTGGTGCTGTTCGCCGTCAAACTCGGCTGGCTGCCCGCCGGCCAGTCCGGCAGCCCGAAACACCTGATCCTGCCCGCGCTGACCATGTCGGTCTACCCGATGGCGCACATCGCCCGGCTCACCCGGGCGTCGATGAGCGACGCGCTGGCCGAGCCGTACATCGACTCCGCCCGCGCCCGGGGCATCAGCACCCGCCGGGTGGTGTGGCGGCACGCCTTCACCAACGCGATGATGCCGATCCTCACCATCGTCGTGCTCCAGACCGGCATCCTGCTCTCCGGCGCGGTCGCCGTCGAGTACGTCTACTCCTGGCCGGGCCTCGGCCAGCTCGCGTTGCAGGCCATCCAGTTCCGCGACTTCCCGCTGGTGCAGGCGATCGTGGTGTTCGGCGCGTTGGTGTTCGTGCTGCTGAACCTGCTCGTCGACGTCCTGCACTCGATCGTCGACCCGAGGGTGCGGTGAGCATGAGCCAACTCGAACTCGACCCGGTCACCGCCCCGGTGCCGCCACCGCGCCGGGCCGGCCGACGTGGTCGCACCTCGGTGTTCTGGCTGGCCCTGCCGCTGGCGGTGGCCGCCGTCGCGGTGTTCGTGCTGCCGCTGACCGGCCTGCTGCCCGACGGCGGCCAGAACCTCGACGCGACCCGCCGGCCGCCCGCGTTCCTGGCCGGCGGCAGCTGGGCCCACCCCCTCGGCACCGACAAGCTCGGCCAGGACCTGCTCACCCAATTCGTCTCCGCCGGCCGGCTGACCATCGTGATCGGCCTGGTCGGCGCGCTCGTCGCGATCGGCCCCGGCACGCTGCTCGGCCTGCTGGCCGGCTACTTCCGGGGCTGGGTCGACCGGGTCATCTCGATCCTCATCGACGCCCAGCTCGCCCTGCCGTTCATCCTGGTCGCCCTCGCCATCATCGCCAACCGGGGCAGCTCCCTGCCGGTGCTGTTCCTGGTGCTGGCGCTCACCGGCTGGGCGGTGTGCGCCCGGGTCACCCGCGCGGCGACCCTGGCCATCCGGGAACGCCAGTTCGTCGTCGGCCTGCGCGCCGCCGGCGCGTCCGAGCCCCGGATCGTCTTCCGGCACATCCTGCCCAACCTCGCCGGCACCATCGTCGCGCTCGGCACCCTCCAGGTCGGCACCGCGATCCTCGTCGAGAGCGCGCTGAGCTTCCTCGGCCTGGGCGTGGTGCCGCCGATGAACAGCTGGGGCTCGATGCTCGCCTCCGGCCAGGACGAGCTGAGCCAGGCCTGGTGGATCGCCTTCTTCCCCGGCCTCGCCATCACCGTGCTGGTGCTGCTGGTGAACCTGCTCGGCGACGCGCTGCTCACCCACCACGACCCACGGAAGAGGCGGCGATGAGCACACTGCTGAAGCTCTCCGGGCTGTCCATCACCGCCCGGCTCGCCGACGGCGAGCTGACCCTGCTCGACGACGTCGACCTGGAGATCCGCCGGGGCCAGATCGTCGGCGTCGTCGGCGAGTCCGGCAGCGGCAAGACCACCCTGGCCCGCGCCGTCGTCGGGCTGCTCGACCGCAACGTCCGGGTCGACCGGGGCGCCATCGCGGTCGCCGACGAGCAGGTGGTGGCCCCCGGCGTCGACCGCACCGCGCGGGTCCGGGGCAGCGCCGTCGGCATGGTCTTCCAGGACGCGTCGCGGTCGCTGAACCCGCTGCTGAAGGTCCGCACCCAGCTCGCCGAGGTGCTCCGCCGGCACGTCCGGGACATCAGCCGCGCCGAGGTGGAACGCCGCTCGGTGGAGGTGCTGGCCCAGATGCGGATCGACGACCCCGGCCGGGTGCTGGCCAGCTACCCGCACCAGCTCTCCGGCGGCCTGCGGCAGCGGGTCGCCATCGGGCTCGCCGTCGTCACCCGCCCCGCGCTGGTGATCGCCGACGAGTGCACCACCGCCCTGGACGTCACCACCCAGACCAAGGTCGTCGACCTGTTCCGCACCCTCGTCGACGAACTCGGCATCGGCCTGCTCTTCGTCACCCACGACCTGATGCTCGCCAGCGACCTGTGCGACCGGATCGCGGTGATGAGCGGCGGGCGGGTCGTCGAACAGGGCGACGCCCTGACCGTGCTGGACCGACCGCAGCAGGAGTACACCCGACGCCTGCTCGCCGCCATCCCCTCGTGGAGCTGAAGGAGAACCCGCGACCCATGCCCGAACAACCCGGCATCGACGCCTACGCGGCCTACCTCCCGGCGTACGTGCTCGACGACAACCGGCTCGACCCGACCGGCCCGGCCCGCACCGGCGGCCCCACCCGGAGCGTCGCCGGCTACGACGAGGACGCCGTCACCATGGCCGTCGAGGCGCTGCGGCACGTCCCCGCCGACACCCCGGCCGGGCGGCACCTGCTGCTGGCCACCACCAGCGCACCGTACGAGACGAAGACCTCCGCCGGGGTGGCGCACGAGGCGCTGGGCCTCGACCCCGGGGTCACCGCCCTCGACCTGCGCGGCCACCGGGCCGGCGCGTCCGCCCTCGACCTGGTCCTGCGGGGTGTCGCCACGGCGGCCCTGGCCGACGTGCGCACCACCCGGCCCGGCGCCCCCGACGAACTGGCCCAGGGCGACGCCGCCGCGGCGTTCGTCAGCGGTGGGCGGGCCGCCGTGCTCCTCGCCCGCGCCGGCCACACCAGCGAGGTGCTCGACCGCTGGCGGCTGCCCGGCGAACGGCACGACCGGGTCTGGGACGAACGGTTCACCGCCGAGATCCTCGTCGCCGCCGGCCTCGACACCGTCCGCCGGGCCCTGGCCGGGGCGTCCCTCGACACCGTCGACCAGGTGGTCGTGTCGTCGTCGAACCCGCGCGCCGCGGCGGCGCTGCGCAAGGCGCTCGGTGGCGCGGGACGGGACGCGACTGTCGAACGGGCCACCGGCTTCACCGGCGTCGCCCACCCCGGACTGCTGCTCGCCGCCGCCCTCGACGAGGCGGAACCCGGACAGACCATCCTGCTGCTGTCGGCCACCGAGGGCGCCGACGCGTTCGTGCTGCGGGTCGGCGACGGGGTCCGCGCCGCCCGGGGCGGGCCGTCGGTCCGCGCCCAGCTCGCCGCCCGGCAGCGCCTCGGCTACGGCCGCTACCTGCGCTGGCGCGGGCTGCTCGACGTGCAGGGCCCGGCCCGGCCGGCCGCCCCCGCCCCGGCCGCCCCACCCATGCACCGCCGGGCCGGCTGGAAGTACCGGCTGGAGGGCAGCCGCTGCGACGCCTGCGGCCGGGTCACCACACCCCCCGGCCGGGTCTGCGCCTCCTGCGGCACCGCCGGGGCGGGCACCGCCACGGTGTCGCTGCGCGACCGCACCGCCCGGGTGGTCTCGGTGACCCGCGACCACCTGACCACCATGCCGGAACCCGAGGTCGCGATCGTCGTCGCCGACGTCGACGGCGGCGGCCGGCTCAGCACGTACGTCACCGACGTGGCACCCGGTGACGTGGCGGTGGGCATGCCGGTGACCGCCGTGTTCCGCCGGCTCTGGACCACCGACTCGATCCACAACTACTTCTGGAAGCTCCGCCCGGCACCCGCGGACGCCCCGCCAGGGAAGGACACCGCCGATGGCCAGTAGGCGCACCACCCACGACGTCGCGATCGTCGCGATGGGCTGTACCCCCTTCCGGGACCACTGGAACTCCTCCGCCGACGACCTGCTCGTCGACGCCGTGCAGGAGTGCGTCGGGTCGCTGCCCGACGTCACCCTCGACGACGTCGACGCGTTCTGGGTCGGCACCCAGGGCTCGGGGCTGTCCGGGCAGACCCTGGCCCGCCCGCTGCGGCTGGCCGGTAAGCCGGTCACCCGGGTCGAGAACTACTGCGCCACCGGCTCGGAGGCGTTCCGCAACGCCGCCTTCGCCGTCGCCTCCGGCGCGTACGACATGGTCATGGCGACCGGGGTGGAGAAGCTCAAGGACTCCTCGTACTCCGGGCTGTCGGCGGTCTTCCCACCCGCCGACGGCACCGACGTCGACTGGACCGCCCCGGCCGGGTTCTCCCTGCTCGCCCCCGCCTACCAGGCGGCGCACGGGATCGACGAGCGGGAGATGCGCGCGGCGATGACCCGGGTCGCGGTGAAGAACCACGCCAACGGGGCCCGCAACGACCGCGCCCAGTTCCGCCGGGCGGTCACCGCCGAGACGGTGGAGCGGTCCCCGCGCATCGCCGGGCAGCTGGGCGTGATGGACTGCTCCGGCGTCTCCGACGGCGCGGCGGCGGCGATCCTGGTCCGCGCCGAGGACGCCCACCGGTACACCGACAAACCGGTCTACCTGCGCGGGATGAGCTTCGTCGCCGGGTCCGGGGCCGGCCTGGCCGCCGACGGCTACGACTTCACCACCTTCCCCGAGGTGGTCACCGCCGCCCGCGAGGCGTACGAGCAGGCCGGCGTGACCGACCCGGCGGCGCAGATCTCGCTGGCCGAGGTGCACGACTGTTTCACCCCGACGGAGGTGGTGCTGATGGAGGACCTCGGTTTCTCCGCCCGCGGCAAGGCATGGCGGGACATCCTCGACGGCCGCTACGACCTCGACGGGGCGTTGCCGGTCAACACCGACGGCGGGCTCAAGTCGTTCGGCCACCCGATCGGCGCGACCGGACTGCGGATGATGTTCGAGTGCTTCACCCAGCTGCGCGGGGAGGCCGGTCCCCGACAGGTGCCCGACGCGCGGCTGGCGGTGGCCCAGAACCTCGGCGGGCAGCCGGGCTCCTGCGTCGCGTTCGTGGCGGTCCTGGGGAACGAGCGATGAGCGCCCGGGTCACCCTCGACGGCCGGGTCGTCGTCGTCACCGGCGCGGGCAACGGCATCGGCCGGGCGCACGCGCTGACCCTCGCCGCACGCGGCGCGTCGGTGGTCGTCAACGACCTCGGCGGGACGGTCGACGGCTCCGGTTCCTCCGGCGCGGCGCAACAGGTCGTCGCCGAGATCCGCGCGGCCGGCGGCACCGCCGTCGCCTCCACCGACTCGGTGGCCACCGCCGCCGGGGGCGCGGACCTGGTCGGCCGGGCGATCGACACGTACGGCCGGCTCGACGCGGTCATCCACAACGCCGGCATCCTGCGGGACCGGACGCTGGCCAAGATGTCCGACGAGGACGTCCGCGCGGTGCTCGACGTGCACCTGGCCGGGGCGTTCCACGTGCTGCGGCCGGCCTGGCCGCACCTGGTCGCCCAGGGGTACGGCCGGATCGTGCTGACCAGCTCGTCGTCCGGGCTGTTCGGCAACTTCGGCCAGGCCAACTACGGCGCGGCCAAGACCGGCCTGATCGGGCTGATGAACGTGCTCGCGCTGGAGGGGGCCCGCCGGGGCATCCTGGTCAACGCGATCGCGCCCACCGCCGCGACCCGGATGACCGAGAACCTGCTCGGTGAGCTGACCGACCGGTTCGACCCGCAGCACGTGGCGGCGGTGGCGACGTTCCTCGCCTCCGAGCAGTGCCAGCTCAACCGGCACATCCTCACCGTCGGCGGCGGCCGGGTCGGGCGGATCTTCCTGGGCGTCACCCCCGGCTGGTACGGCGGACCCACGCCGGCCTCGCCCGACGACATCCTCGGCGCGGTGGACGACATCTGCCGGCTCGACGACTTCATCGTGCCCGACAGCGGCGCGGACGAGGTCACCCTGATCCAACGGGTCCTCGGCGGGCCGGCCGGACCGTCCGCCTGATCCGGCGCGAACCAACAGGAAGGCAGGCATCATGCCGGTCAGCGAAGTGCACCACGTGGCGATGACCGTCTCGGACGTCGACCGCGCCGCGGACTTCTACGAGCGGGCCCTGGGCTACCGCCGGACGCTGCGCACCGAGGTCGGCGGGCCGGGGATCGAGGTGTCGCTGGGGCTGCCCGCCGGCACCACCGGCCGGGTCCAGTACCTCCAGGGCCCCAGCCGGGTCGGCCAGCTCGAACTCATCGAGTGGAACGGCGTGAAGACCCGTACGGCCACCGCCGGCCACCTGGAGCTGGGCACCTTCCTGCTCAGCTTCGAGGTGCCGCGCGACGAGCTGGACGAGCTGCACCGGCGGCTCACCGACCTGGGGGCGGAGTGCCTGTCCGCGCCGAACCGGGTGCTGCTGGACAACTACGGGTACATCACCGCGTTCGCCGCCCGGGATCTCGACGGCAACCTGCTGGAGTTCGTGTCGTTGCCGTCCCGGGAGGAGATCCTGGCCCGGCGGCGGGGTGACGGCGACTGATGGGCGGCAGCAACTTCACCGAGACGCTGCGCCGGCAGGCGTTGCGCCGCGCCGACGCCGAGGCCCTGGTCGACGGGGCGGCCCGCTGGACGTACGCCGCGCTGGACGCCGACGTGGACCGGCACGCCGCGGCCCTGCGCGACGCCGGCATCGGCGACGGCGACCTGGTCGGGGTGCTCGGGCGCAACACCGCCACCTACGTCATCGAGCTGCTGGCGCTGAGCCGGCTCGGCGCGGTCTCGGTGCCGCTGAACTGGCGGCTGCACGCCAACGAGCAGGCGTACGTCATCGACCAGGCCGGCGTCACCGGCCTGCTCTACGACGACGACTTCGCCGCCGACGCCGCCCGGCTGGCGACCATGACCGGGCTGCGGACGCTGGTCGCCAACGGCGACACGGTCGTCGGTGACGCGCGGCGGCTGGCCGACCTGCTCGCCGGGCAGCCGCCGGGGGTGCGGGTCGCCGACGCCGACAAGGGCCCCGCCGACGTGCACCGGCTGCTCTACACCTCGGGCACCACGGCCCGCCCCAAGGGGGTGGTGCACACCTGCGGGAACCTCACCGCGAACCACTTCGCGCAGGTTCTCGAACTGGAGTTGACCGACGCCGACCGGATCCTCGTCTCCGCGCCGCTGTTCCACGTCAGCGGGCTGGAGGCGCCGGGCCTGGCGACGTTCGTGGCCGGCGCGACGATGGTGCTCACGCCGACGTTCAAGCCGACCGACATCGCCCGGATCGCCGCCGAGGAGCGGATCACGGGCATGGTGCTGGCCGCCCAGATCCTGTTCGGCCTGCTCGACCTCGACGACCCGCCGGACCTCGGGACGTTGCGCTACCTGCTCTTCGCCGGGGTCGCGCCGAGCGTGCGGCAGGAGGTGAAGCGGCGGCTGCCGCACGTCCGGCTGATCGACACGTTCGGCATGACCGAGCTGTGCAACGGCGTCTGCTACCTCGACGCCGCCCACGAGCAGAGCAAGCTCGGCGCGCTCGGCGCGCCGTTCCCGGGGGTGCAGATCCGGATCGTCGACGAGCACTTCCGGCCGGTCGGCCCGGACGTCGAGGGGGAGATCGTCGTCCGGGGGGAGAAGGTGTCGCCCGGCTACTGGAACGACGACGAGGCCAACCGGCGCAGCCGGCGCGACGGCTGGTTCCGTACCGGCGACGTGGGCCGGATCGACGCCGACGGCTACCTGTGGTTCGTCGACCGCCGGGCCGACCTGATCAAGTCCGGTGGGGAGAACATCGCCAGCGCCGAGATCGAGCGGGTTCTCGCCCAGCACCCCGACGTCGCCGAGGTCGCCGTGATCGGGGTGCCGGACCCGCAGTGGGACGAGGTGCCGAAGGCGTTCGTCATCCTCCGCGACGGCGCGACCGGCACCGCCGAGGACCTGCGCGCGCACTGCCGGGCCGAACTGGCCCGATACAAGGTCCCCCGGTACGTGCAGCTCGTGACGTCGTTGCCGCGTAACGACTCCGGCAAGGTGCTGAAGAAGGCCCTGCGTGAGGCGGCGGTGTCCGGGTGAGCACCGCGAACCTCGCCGCCATGCTGGCCGGCAACGCCCGCCGCTTCGCCGACGCCGACGCGCTGGTCTTCGCCGACCGCCGGTGGACCCACCGGCAGCTCGACGACGACGTCAACGCCCTGGCCGCCGGGCTGGCCGCCGAGGGGATACGCCGGGACAGCCGGGTGGCGATCGTGGCGGACAACGTCCCCGAGTTCCTCATCCTCTCCCTGGCGCTGGCGAAACTCGGCGCGGTCTTCGTCCCGCTGAACTACCGGTTGACGGCGGGGGAGTTGGCCCGGCTGCTGGCGCATGCGCGGGTCGGGGCGGTCGCCACCGTGCCGGAGTTCGCCGCGCTCACCACCGCCGCCCTCGCCGACCTGCCGCAGGTACGCCGGTTCGCGCTGGAGCCGATCGGCGACGGCTGGACCGACGTGCGGGCACTGGTCGCGGCGCACCGGGGCGCGCGGGTCGCCGACGCCGACCTCGACGACGCGGCCCTGCAACGGATCGTCTACACCTCCGGCACCACCAGCCTGCCCAAGGGGGTGCTGCTCACCCACGGCAACGTGAACCGGAACATGCACGCCCAGATCGTCGAGCTGGGGCTGCGGCCGACCGACCGGATCCTCAACGTCGCGCCGCTCTACCACGTCGGCGGCACCGACCTGCCGGGCTTCGGCATCTGGCACGTCGGGGGCACCATGGTGCTGCACCGCCGGTTCGTGCCGGCGGCCGTGCTGCGGGCGATCGAGACGGAACGGATCACCGGCATGGTGGTGGCGGCGACCATGCTGGACATGGTCCGCCGTGAGCCCACCGCCGCCGGCACCGACCTGTCGTCGGTCCGCTGGCTGATCTTCTCGCAGGTCACCTCGGCGCTGTTCGGGGTGGCCCGGGGGCTGTTCCCGAACGCCCGGCTGATCGAGGGGTACGGCCTGACCGAGACGTGCAGCGGGCTGACCTACCTCGACGCCGCCCACCAGGAGTCCAAGCAGGGGTCGGTGGGGCTGCCGGTGCCGTGGGTCCAGGTCCGGGTGGTCGACCCGGACGGTGCGGACGTGCCGGTGGGCGTGCACGGCGAGGTGGTCGCACGCGGGCCCAAGGTCAGCCCCGGCTACCTCGACGATCCGGCGGCGACCGCCGCCGCGTTCCGGGACGGCTGGTTCCACACCGGCGACATCGGCTGCTTCGACGCCGACGGCTACCTCTACATCCGCGACCGGCTCAAGGACATGATCCGCAGCGGCGGGGAGAACATGTCCAGCGCCGAGATCGAGAACGTGCTGGCCGACCATCCGCTGGTGCTGGCGGCGTCGGTGGTGGCGGCCCCGCACCCGACATGGCAGGAGGTGCCGGCCGCGTTCGTGGTCGCCCGGCCCGGGTTGACGCCCGAGGCGCTGATCGCGCACGCCCGGCAGCGGCTCGGCCGGTTCAAGGTGCCCCGGGAGGTCTACCTGGTGCCGGAGTTCCCCACCAACCCGTCCGGCAAGGTGCTCAAGCGGACCCTGCGGGAGCTGCGCTCGACCCTGCACCCGGACTGGACGTACGACGACGCCCGACGCGACTGAGCCGGCCGCCGTGCCGGTGCGGGCCACCGCGTGCGCGCGCTACCGGCCGGCGGCGTGGCGGAGCAGGGCGAGGGTGTGCACGAGGGCGAACCGCCGGGTGCCCCGGCCCAGCTCGTCCCACGGCTTCTTCCAGGTCATCCGCCGGGCGACGTCCCACGCGGTGTCGCCGTCGCGGGCCAGGCCCCGGACCGTCTCGACCTCGTCGCGGTGGAAGGCCGCGAGGGCCTGCGCGCGGGCGGCGACGTCGCGGTAGGGGAACTGGTGGGCGGGGCAGGCGATGGCGGCCCCGAGGTCGCGGATGCGGGCCAGCGTGCCGAACAGGTCGGCGGCCGGGTCGTCGTCGGGGCGGCTGACGATGGCGAGCTGGGTGGGCCCCTCGGCCATCATCGTGTCGCCGGTGAAGACCAGCCCCCGGGTGTCGGCGTAGACGGTGTGGCCGTAGGTGTGCCCGGGGGCGGGCAGGGCGCGGACGGTCACGTCGCCGAAGCGGAACTCGGTGTCGTGCTCCACGGCCACGTCGAGCCGCAGGTCCTCCCGGTGCACGGCGACGGCGACCGCGTCGGCGTACATGGCGGTGACGACGTCGGGCGGGGCGCCGGTCAGGTCGAGCGCGGTGCGTACCTGCTGGAGGAAGGTGCCGCGCCGGTGGTGCATGGTGGCGAAGTCGTCGGCCGCGCCCATCACCACCCGCGCGCCGGAGGCGGCGCGTACCCGGTCGGCGAAGCCGACGTGGTCGGGGTGGTTGTGGGTGAGCAGGACCGCCGCGATGGTGTCGACCCGCTGGCCGATGGACGCCACCGACCGTTGGAACGACGTCCAGCAGCTCGGGTGGTCGTAGCCGGCGTCGACGAGGACCGGGCCGTCGTCGGTGGTGATCAGGAAGACGGTGATGGACCGCAGGGCGCTGCCGTGCAGGGGGACCGGGATCGCCCAGACACCGTCGACGACCTGCGCGGGGACCGGCACCTGGCGGGCCCGCCAGCTGGCGGCGTGGGCGTCGCTCACGGGTATGGACATCGTCGGGAGGCTCCCTTACTGTGGGACACCAACATACCGGATGGTCGGAATCTAGCTCAAGGAGTCCGATGAGCCAGGAGCGGACCGGGTTCCGGCTGTGGGCAGCCGCGGAACCGGAGCTGTGCGCGATCGTGACCGCCGACGACCGGCGGATCTCCTACGGTGACCTGTTCGCCGAGGTGAACCGGATCGCGCACGGGCTGCGTACGCACGCGGGCCTGCGGCCCGGCGACACCGTCGCGGCGGTGATGACCAACAGCCCCGGCCTGGTCGCGCTCTATCTCGCGGCCATGCAGTCCGGGCTCTACCTGGTCACCCTCAACTACCACCTGACCGCCCCCGAGGTCGGCTACATCCTCGCCGACAGCGAGGCCCGGGTGGTGGTCGGCTCCGCCCGGGTCGAGGACGTCGTGGTGGACGCCGCCGCGGCGGTGCCCGGCATCCAGGTCTTCGTCGACGGCACGCCCCGCACCGACCGGGCCCGACCGCTCTCGGCGCTCACCGCCGACATGCCCGCCACCAGCCCGGCGGACACCCCGGCCGGCTCGCTGATGATGTACACCTCCGGCACCACCGGCCGGCCCAAGGGGGTCAAGCGCCCGCTCAGCGGCGTCGACGCCGACACCGGCGCGCTGACCTACGTCTGGCTGTTCCGGGAGTTCGGGATGGAGCGGGAGGCGTTCGGGTCCTGGCTGGTGTCGGCCCCGATGTACCACTCGGCCAACATCACCCCGGCGATGGGCGCGCTGCACGCCGGCGGCACGATGGTGCTGATGGACGGCTGGACGCCGGAGGGCTTCCTGCACCGGGTCCAGGCCCGCCGGGTCACCGGCACCAGCATGGTGCCGACCCACTTCTACCGGCTGCTGCAACTGCCCGATCCGGTCCGCGACCGCTACGACCTGTCCTCGCTGCGCTATGTCCTGCACGGCGCGGCGCCCTGCCCGCGCGAGGTCAAGCAGCGCATCCTCGACTGGTTCGGCCCGGTCGTCTACGAGTACTACGGCTCGACCGAGGTCGGCACCACCGTGGCCCGCCCGCACGAGTGGCTGGCCCACCCGGGCACGGTCGGCCGGCCGGCCTCGATCTCCACCCTGCGCATCCTCGACGAGCTGGGCAACGAGGTGCCCGTCGGGCAGACCGGCATCGTCTACATGCGCCAGGGCGACGACCGGGTCGAGTACCACAACGACCCCGGCAAGACCGACGGCGCGCGCCGCGACGGCCTGATGACCGTCTGGGACGTCGGCCACGTCGACGCCGACGGCTTCCTCTACATCACCGGCCGCGCGGCCGAGCTGATCCTGGTCGGCGGGGTCAACGTCTACCCGGCCGAGATCGAGGCGGCGCTGATCGGCCACGACTGGGTCGCCGACGTCGGGGTCGTCGGGGTGCCCGACCCGGAGTTCGGCGAGGTGCCCCAGGCGCACGTCGTGCTCACCGACACCGCGCCCGACCCGGACACGGCCGTCGCGCAGCTGCGCCGGTACCTCACCGAGCGGCTGGCCAAGCCGAAGCGCCCGCAGTCCTACGTCGTGCGCGACGCGCTGCCCCGCGACCCGAACGGCAAGCTCTACAAGGCCCGGCTCGTGCCCGCCGAGGAGGCCAGCGCATGACCGGCGACACCGACGACCCACAGGGGGGTGGGCATGGACTTCGCTGACAGCGACAGCGACCTGGCGTTCCGGCACGAGGTCGGCAGGTGGCTCGACGGGGCGCTGGCCGACGTGCCCGACCAGGAGGAGCTGACCCAGGACGAGCGGGAGCACTGGTCCCGGGTGTGGCAGGACCGGCTCTGCGCCGGCAACTGGGCCGGGCTGTCCTGGCCGGCGGCGCACGGCGGCCGGGGGATGGACGCGTTGGCGCAGGCCGTCTTCAACGAGGAGGCCGCGGTACGCGGCGCGCCGTACCCGCTCAACGGGGTGGGCATGATGCTGGCCGGGCCGACGATCATCGCGCACGGCACCGACGCGCAGCAGGCCCGGCACCTGCCCGGCATCCTGCGCGGCGACGAGTACTGGTGCCAGGGGTTCAGCGAGCCCGGCTCCGGGTCCGACCTGGCGAGCCTGACCACGGCGGCGACCCGCGTCGACGGGGGCTGGCGGATCAACGGGGCCAAGATCTGGACGTCCAACGCGCACAACGCCTCGCGTTGCCTGCTGCTGGCCCGTACCGACCCGGCCGCGCCGAAGCACGGGGGGATCACCTACTTCCTCGCCCCGATGGACGGGTTCACCGTCCGGTCGCTGGTGATGATCAACGGGGACACCGAGTTCAACGAGATGTTCCTCGACGACGTGTTCGTCGCCGACGACGACGTGCTCGGCGGGGTCGGCAACGGCTGGCCGGTCGCGCTCACCACGCTCGCCTTCGAGCGCGGCAGCATGGCGCTGAACCTGTGGGTCTGGGCCCGGCAGGCGGTCGACCGGCTGATCGACGTCGCCCTCGAGCGGGGCGTCGCCGACGACAGCGCCTTCGTCGACGCGGTGGGCGCGTTGCAGTGCGACGCCGAGGCGGTCCGGATCGGGTCGATGCGGATGCTCGGCGAGAGCCGGGCCGGCGGGGTGCCGGGCCCGGAGACCTCGGCGCTCAAGAGCCTGTGGGCCCGGGTGGTGCAGAACGCCAACCGGCTCGCCGTGCAGCTCGACGAGGCCGGCGGGGTGCTGGTCGACGGCGACGGCGCCGCCGCCCGGATGCGCCGCTACCTGCGGGCCCGCGCCCACACCATCGAGGGCGGCACGGAGGAAGTCCAGAAGTCGATTCTCGCGGAGCGGGTGTTGCGCCTGCCCCGCTCCCGCTGAGCGAGGTGGTCCGGTGCGCGCGACATTCACCCAGGAACAGCAGGACATCGGCCGGACCGTGGGCGCGCTCGCGGACGCCGACCGGGGCACGGCCCGCGCGGCGTGGTCGGGCGGCTGGCGGGCCCCGGCGGGGGACGGGCCGCTGCTGCGTGACTTCGGGTTGCTCGGGGTGCCCGAGCCGGCCGGCGGCATCGGGTCGGGCCTGATCGACCTGCTGGTCGCCGTCGAGGCGCTCGGTGGGCGGTTGGTGCCCAGCCGGTTCCCGGCGCACGCGGCGGCCGTGCAGCTGCTCTGCGGCGACGGGCAACGGGGGCCGCTGCCCGAGGAGGTGCTCGACGGTCGCCGGGTGCTCACCACGGCGGTCGACGTGCCGGGCAACTCCGGCTGGGCCGACGCGGCGTCGGTGGACCCGCTGGTACGCACCCTGGTGCCGTACGCGGCGCAGGCCGACGGCGTCGTCGCGCTCGGCCCGGCCGGGGTCTGGTTCGCCGACCCGGTCCGGATCACCGCGCGGCAGTCGCTGGACCCGTCGGTGCCGCTGGCGGACCTGACGCTGGCGGCGCCCGAGCGGCCCCAGCCGGCCGGTGCCGGGCCGCTGCGGGCGGCGCTGGTGGTGGCGGCCGAGCTGTGCGGGGTGGCGCAGGGGGCGATCGACCTGGCCGCCGAGCAGGCCCGTACCCGCCGCCAGTTCGGCCGGGTGATCGGGTCGTTCCAGGGGGTCGCGTTCCCGCTCGCCGAGGCGGCCACGGCGCGCAAGGCGGCGTGGGACCTGACCCTGTACGCGGCGTGGGCGGTCGACACCGGACGCCCGGACGCCGGGGTCCAGGTGCACGCGGCGAAGGCGGCGGCCGGGCAGGCGGCGGTGTTCGCCGCCGAGCGGTGCATCCAGGTGCACGGCGGGATGGGCATCACGATGGAGGCGGACCCGCACCTGTTCCTGCGCCGCGCGTTCGTGCTCGACGCCCGCTGCGGGCGGGGGTCGTGGCACCGGCGGCGGGCCGGGGAGCTGCGCATCCGGGCACGTCGGGCAGCGCGGGGCTGACCTGCGGAAGTCTTGCCGGGCACCAGCCCGGAGCAGTAACATACCGTCTGGTCGGAATAAATGAGGAGAAGGCCGTGAAGTTCGGAATCATGAACCTGTTCCCGGTGGCCGACGGCGCATCGGACCATCAGGTGCTCCGAGAAACCCTCGAGGAGATCCAGCTGGCCGACGAGCTGGGCTTCGACTCGGTCTGGCTCGCCGAGCACCACTTCTCGAAGTACGGCATCCTCGGCAGCCCGGTGAACTTCGGCATGGCCGTCGCCGAGCGGACCCGCCGGATCACCATCGGCACCGCCGTCCTGGTCCTCCCGCTGCACCACCCGCTGCGCCTGGCCGAGGACATCGCCGCCCTCGACGTGCTCAGCGGCGGCCGGGTCTCCATCGGCGTCGGCCGCGGCTACCAGCCCGCCGAGTTCGCCGGCTTCGGCGTGCCGCTGGAGGAGTCCAAGCAGCGCTACCAGGAAACCCTGGAGATCCTGCGGCTCGCGCTGTCGCAGGAGAACTTCTCCTACCACGGCGAGATCTTCCACTACGACAACGTCACCACCTACCCGAGGCCGTTCACCCCCGGCGGGCCGCCCATCCTGCAGGGCACGGTCTCCCCGGAGAGCTTCCGGGAACGCGGCGCGGTCGGCGAGTCGATCATCACCTCACCGAACTTCACGCCGTTGGGCATCATGCAGAAGAACTTCGACCTCTACCGGCAGAGCATGCGGGAGAACGGCTTCGACCTGTCCACCTACGACCTGCCGTTCATGCAGCAGGTCTGGTGCGGCGACGGCGACGAGGGCCTGCGCGCGGCGGCCCAGGCGGCGATGAACTATTACAAGTCCGTCGGCAAGGTCATCCCCGGCTCGGAGGACGCCATCGCCAAGGAACGCGCCTACTACGCGGCGGTCGCCAAGAACATCGAGCTGCTGACCCTGGAGCAGACGCTGACCCACGGTGGGAACTTCGGCTCGGCCCAGCGCGTCATCGAGACCATCGAGATGCTGCGCGAACAGCTCGGCATCAACCACTACATCGGCTGGCTGCGGATTCCGTCGCTGGACCGTACCGCCGCGCTGCGTTCCATGGAGGAGTTCGCCGACAAGGTCATCCCGCACTTCCGGGCCCAGGACCGCGCCGCCGAGCGGGTGCCCGCCGCCGAGGCGGTCCTCGGGTGAAGATCAGCTGCTTCCTGAGTGCCCAGTTCGATCCGTCGGCATCCGCCGCCGAGGGCATCGACGGCGTACTGGCCCAGGCGGCTGCCGCCGAGGCGGCCGGCTTCCACGCCGTCTACCTCGGCCACCACTACCTGGCCCGGTCGGCGTTCGTCCAACCCGTCCCGCTGGCCGGCTACCTCGCCCACGCCACCTCCCGGGTCCGGATCGGGTTCGGCGTGCTGCTCGCCCCGCTGCTGAACCCGGTCGCCCTCGCCGAGGACCTGGCCTCGCTCGACGTGCTCTGCGGCGGCCGGCTGACCGTCGGCATCGGTGCCGGCTACCGCAGGCGCGAGACCACCGCGTTCGGCGTCGCCTGGGAGGACCGGCTGCGCCGGCTGCGGGAGTACGTGCCGATCCTGCGCGCCCTGTGGAACGGCGAGACGATCGACGCCGCCGGCAGCTGGGGCGAGGTCCCCGGCGCGTCGCTGGCGCTGCGCCCGGCCCAGCCCGGCGGCCCGCCGCTGTGGATCGGCGCGTTCGCCGAACCGGCCGTCCGGCGCGCCGCCCGGCTGGACGCCCCGTGGCTGATCGGCCCCAAGGGCAACGACGCCGAACTGGCCCGACTGCTCGGGATCTACCGGGCCGACCTGGAAGAGCGCGGCTTCCCCCTGGACCGGGAGTACCCGATGAGCCGCGAGGCGTACCTCGGTGACAGCTACCCGGCGGCGGTCGCGGCCGTCCGTCCGCACCTGCAACGCCAGTACGCCGGCTACAAGTCCTGGGACGACGCGCAGTCCCTCGACCTCGACCGGTACCTGGCCGAGGACTGCCTGGTCGGCTCGGCCGACGAGATCGTGGCCAAGCTGCGCCGCTGGGAGACCCAGCTGGGCATCACCGAGGTCTCGCTGCGCCACCAGTTCGTCGGCGCGAGCCAGGACGAGGCGATGGAACAGCTCGCCCGCTTCGGCGCGGAGGTCATCCCCAGGGTCGCCACGACCGTGCCCGGGGTGACCCGGTGAGCGCCGGCAACCTGGTCGGCGTCCTGGAGGGCCGGTGCGCCGACCGGGGCGACCTGCCCGGCCTGTACGGCGAGGACGGCCGCTCCTGGACCTTCGACCAGATCGACCTGCTCGCCGGGGGTGTCGCCGCCGCGCTACGCGCCGAGGGTGTCGGCCCCGGCGACCGGGTCGCCTGCTACCTGACCAACGGCCCCGAGATCGTCTTCCTGCTCTTCGGGGCCTGGAAGATCGGCGCGGTGCCGGTCACCGTCAGCAGCCTCTACAACGCCGCCGAGCTGGCCGAGTCGGTGGCGAAGACCGCGCCCCGGCTGCTGCTGGTCGACGACCGGCGGCCCGACGTGGTCGCCACGTTCCTCGCCGCCGACGGCGACGCCGGGCGGATCCCGGTCCGCTCGGTCGCGGCGGCGCTGACCGACGTGCCCGAACTGCCGTGGCGGCAGGAGACCCGGGTCACCGGCGTCGACGTCGGGCCGCAGGCCGAGGCGTGCATCCTGTTCACCGGCGGCACCACCGGACGACCCAAGGCGGTCAGCGTCACCCACGGCGGGACGCGGGAGTCGCTGATGCGGCTCGCCCGGGTCACCACCGGCACCGAGGCCGAGGGCAGCGCCACCCGCGACGCCCGCCCCAACCTGATCGCGCTGCCGCTGTTCCACAGCGGCGGCCAGCACGCGCTGCTGTTCGCGTACTTCGTGGGGCGGCCGGCGGTGGTCTGGGAACGCTTCGGCGTCGACCGGCTCGCCGACCTGATGCCCCGGTTCGGGTTCGACAACCTGTTCCTGCTGCCCACCATGGTCTTCGACATCGTGCACGCCGAACGGGACCTGCCGTTCGCCGGGGTCAGGTCGGTGCTGGTGGCCGGGCAGGCGATCTCCTGGCCGGTGCGGCGCGCCTTCGAGGAGCGCTACCGGGTGCCCATCCTGGTCAACTACGGCTCGACCGAGGCCGGGCACATCGCCGGCTGGACCGGCCGGGACATGAAGGCCGGCCGGTGGAAGCCCGGCTCGGCCGGCCGGGTCTACCCCGGCGTCGAGCTGGAGATCCGCGACGACGCCGGGGCCGCGCTGCCGACCGGCGCGGAGGGCGAGGTGGTGGTCCGCTCCGCGCTGACCCGGGGGTACGTCGACGACGCCGCCGCCTCGGCCGAGCTGGTCCGCGACGGCTGGGTGCACACCGGCGACATCGGCTACGTCGACCCCGACGGGGTGCTCTTCCTGGTCGGCCGCAAGCGGGACATGATCAAGTGCGGTGGTTTCCAGGTGTGGCCCGAGGAGATCGAGGACGAACTGCGCGGGCACCCGCTGGTGCGCGACGTCCGGGTGCTCGGCCGGCCGGACGACCGGCTGGGCGAGATCCCGGTGGCGCTGGTGGTCCGCGCGGTCGACGACACGGTCGACGACACCGACCTGGCCGCGCGGCTCGTCGCGTACGCCCGGGAGCGGCTGGCGCACTTCAAGACCCCCCGGCGGATCGAGTTCGTGCCCGTCCTGGAACGCAGCGCCACCGGCAAGATCAGCCGCGCAGCGGCCCCCGCGACCGGGCCGGACGGGACCAGCCGGGCGGCGACGCCCGGCTCGGATGCCGGCGGGACCGACCGGCCGCACGCAAGGGGGAACCGATGAGGTTCGGCATCATGGCGTCGCACCAGTACCCGCCCGGCGACGACCTCCGCAGGCACCTCGACGACCTGTTCGGCACCGTCGAACTCGCCGCCGAACTGGGCTACGACTCGGTGTGGACGATCAACCACTTCCAGTCCAACCTGGCCACCCCGCAGCCGATCTCGATGCTGGCGAGCCTCATCCCGCGCTCCGGGGACATGCTGCTCGGCACCGGCATCCTGCTGCTGCCGATGTTCCACCCGGTGCATGTCGCCGAGGAGTTCGCCACCCTCGACCACCTCTCCGGCGGGCGGGTGATCCTCGGCGTCGGGGCGGGCTACCGGGAGAACGAGTTCGCCGCCTTCGGCGTCGACCCGGAGACCCGGTTCCGCCGCTTCGACGAGAGCCTGCGGCTGATCCGGGCGCTGTGGAGCGGTGCGCCGGTCACCCACGACGGCGAGTTCTACCCGCAGGTCGACGCCACCATCGGCATCCCGCCGCTGACCCCGGGCGGCCCACCGATCTGGATCGGCGCCGGCGGCAAGAAGGCGGTCCGCCGGGCCGCCCGGCTCGGCGACGCCTGGTACGCGCCGGGCAACTCCCCGAGCCGCCGCTTCCTGCCCGAGCACCTGGCCGTCTACAACGAGGCGCTGGCCGAGTACGGGCGGGACCCGGCGACGGTGCAGCGGCCCGTCGGCGTGGAGCTGTACTGCGCGCCGAGCACCGAGCAGGCCGTCGCGGAGGCGTTGCCGCACGCCCGGGTCGAGTACTCGACGTACGCCGAGTACCCGGCGCTGCGCTGGCAGCGGGACCGGTTCGACGAGCTGGTCCGCAACACGCTGCTGCTTGGTTCGCCCGAGTTCCTCGTCGAGCGGATCTCCGCCCTGCGGGACCTGGGGTTCGACCATCTCATCTTCCGGCCCGGGTGGCTGGGCATGCCCACCGAGAAGCTGCGCGCCTCGCTGCGGCTGTTCGCCACCGACGTGATCCCCGCCTTCCGTACCACCACCTGACCTAAGGAATTCGCCGTGAAGAAGACCGAAGCCGAACTGCTGGAAAACCAGTGGGACGTCGAGAACATGGAGGTCGACCCCGAGGTCCTCGCGAAGTACGTCCGCTACGACGTCGACGAGGAACGGGCCGTCGCCACCATCACCTTCGACCGTCCCGAGCGGCTCAACGCCATCCCGGTGGCCGCCTTCGAACGGGTCGGCGACCTGGTCCGCGAGGCGGAGACCGACGACCGGGTCAAGGTCATCGTGTTCACGGGGGAGGGGGAGCACTTCGGCACGGGTGCCGACGCCGCCGAACTCGGCCACTACATCGGCTACCGGACCGGCACCGACAAGGCGTCCCGGCGTCGCCCGGCGCAGCGGCAGCGCATCCTGCCGGACCGCAACGTGCTCAGCTCCGGCTTCACCCGGCCGATCATCGAGTCGCTCAAGGC
The DNA here is from genome assembly GCF_007833915.1 of Micromonospora sp. HM134. Classification (NCBI taxonomy): domain Bacteria; kingdom Bacillati; phylum Actinomycetota; class Actinomycetes; order Micromonosporales; family Micromonosporaceae; genus Micromonospora; species Micromonospora sp. HM134. The sequence continues at coordinate 4,778,651 of NZ_CP041061.1, read as the reverse complement.
GACCATCTGCCAGGTGCAGGGCTACTGCTACGGCGGGCACTTCCAGATCGCGCTCTCCGCCGACATCGTCATCGCCTCCCCGGACGCCCGCTTCACCCACCCGGCGTTCCGCTACCTCGGCCCCGCGCCGCAGGACATGTACCACTGGATCGAGAAGGTCGGCCTGACCACGATGAAGGACGTCATGCTCACCATGCGGGCGATCGGGGCCGAGGAGGGCGAACGCAAGGGCCTGGTCACCAAGGTCGTCCCCCGCGACGAACTCCAGAAGTGGGTCGACGACTACGCCGACGCGATCGCGGTGATGCCGCTGGACTCGCTGATGATGGGCAAGTCGATGATGCAGGTGGTCATGGAGGCCCGGGGCAAGGGCCTGGGGGCGATGACCGGCTGGGTCGGGCACGGCTGGGCCACCAACGTCAGCTTCGCCGAGGGCGACTGGAACTTCCTCAAGGAACGCCGGGAGAAGGGCATCGCGCAGGCGCTGGCCGACCGGGACCGGCTCGTCGCCCCCTACTTCCGGCTCAGTGACAGCCGGTCGCGGGAAGAGTAGGCGACCGGCGTGAAGTTCGGCATCCTGCTCGACCACCAGTACGCCCCCGGCGACGACCTGGGTCGCCGGGTCGGTGAGACCGTCGAGTACGTCCAGCACATCCGGGACCTGGGCTACGACTCGGTCTTCGGCATCCACCACTACCTGTCGTCGCTGAGCACCCCGCAGCCGCTGCCGCTGCTCAGCCGGCTCATCGACCACTCCGGGACGATGCAGCTCGGCACCGGCATCCTCATCCTGCCGCTGGGCCACCCCGTGCACTGGGCCGAGGAGATCGCCACCATCGACCAGATGTCCGGCGGCCGGTTCGTCCTCGGCATCGGCTCGGGCTACCGCGACGTCGAGTTCGCCGCGTTCGGCATCGAACGGCGGACCCGGGTGTCCCGGATGAACGAGGCGCTGGCGGTGATGCAGCAGCTGTGGACCGGGGAGCCGGTGCACCACCAGGGCAAGCACTTCACCCTGGACGGGGTGCGGTGCAGCGTGCTGCCGGTGCAGCGTCCGCATCCGCCGGTCTGGGTGGGCGCCAACGGCCCGACCGGGATCGCCCGGATCGCCCGGCAGGGGCTGCCCTGGCTGGCCCCGTCCAACGTGCGCCGCAACTGGGCCGTGGGCAACCTGGCCGACTACCGAGAACAGCGGCGGGCCGCCGGGTTCGACGAGCGGGACGCGGTCTTCCCGATCCACCGGGACCTGTGCGTGGCCGACTCCGCCGACGCCGCGTTCGCCGTCGCCGGTGAACAGGTGAAACGCTCCTACGGCGAGTACGTCCAGTACGGCATGGACTTCTTCGAGTCCCAATGGGACGCGATCAAGGAAAAGGCGCTCTTTTTCGGCTCGCCCGACGACATTGCTGCAAAGATCCGGGACTTCGCCGACGCCGGATACAACCATTTCGTCTTCCGGGCCCAATGGCTCGGCCTGCCGATCGAACGGTCCATCGAGATCGTCGAGCGGTTCGCCCGCGAGGTGATGCCGAGGTTCCGGCCATGAAGATCGGTCACGTGATCGTCCCCGCCGACGACCTGGACGCCCAACTCGCCTTCTACACCGCGCTCGGGCTGACCGTGAAGTTCCGCGACGGCGACCGGTACGCCGCCGTCACCGACGGCACGGTGACCATCGGCCTGGCCGACGCCGGCCAGCAACCCGTCACCGGCCGCACCGTGCTCAGCATCCAGGTCGACGACCTCGACGCCTGCCTCGCCCAGTTGGCCGCCGCAGGTGTCACCGTCTCCACCCCGACCACCGGCCCGCACGAACGCCGGGCCCTGGTCACCGACCCCACCGGCAACCCCCTGACCCTCTACCAACCCCACCCCTGACCCACCCCCCACCCCCCCGCCCTCGCTCCGCCCCGCCTGCCCCACCCCGCCCGCTCCGGTGATCAAGAGAAAAGCGTCAGGGGTGATCTCCACGATGACGCTTTTCTCTTGATCAACTGACGCGAATCTCTTGATCACCGCAACGCGGGGCAGGGCAGGGGCGGGAGGGGACCGCATGGGGCGGGCGGTAGTGGACGAGAAGGAGATCTACGTGAGTGTGAGTGACGAACTGCGGGGCCGTACCGTCGGTGTGCTCGGCGGGACGGGGCCGCAGGGGCGGGGGCTGGCCCGGCGGTTCGGGGCGGCCGGGCTGGACGTCGTACTCGGGTCGCGGGACGCCGAGCGGGCCGCCCGGACGGCCGCCGCGCTGCCCGGCCGGGTCCGGGGCGGGTCGAACGCCGACGCCGCCGCGCAGGCCGACATCGTGGTGGTCGCGGTGCCCTGGGACGGGCACGCCGAGCTGCTCACCACGCTCGCTCCGGCCCTGGCCGGGAAGATCGTCGTGGACTGCGTGAATCCGCTGGGCTTCGACAAGCAGGGTGCCTACGCCCTGCCCGTCGCGGAGGGCTCCGCCGCCCAACAGGCCGCCGCGATCCTCACCGGGTCGCGGGTCGTCGCCGCGTTCCACCACGTCTCGGCCGTACACCTGGAGGACCCGGACCTCGACCGGGTGGACACCGACGTGCTGGTGCTCGGCGACGACCGCGAGGCCACCGACCTGGTCCGGGAACTCGCCGCCGCCATCCCCGGGGTGCGGGGCGTCTACGGCGGGCGGCTGCGCAACGCCCACCAGGTCGAGGCGTTCACCGCCAACCTCATCTCGGTCAACCGGCGCTACCGGGCCCACGCGGGCCTGCGCGTCACCGACGTCTGACCCCGCCCCCGGCACGAAGGAGCACAGGATGGAACTCGCAGGTACCACCGCCATCGTCACCGGCGCCGCGTCCGGCCTCGGCGCGGCCACCGCCGCCGCGCTGGCCGGCGCGGGTGCCACCGTCCACGGCTTCGATCTCGGGCCGGCCATCGCCGCCGCCGGTGACGCGCCGGCCGGGGTGCGCCATGTCGACGTCGACGTGTGCGACCCGGCGGCGGTCCGCGCGGCGGTCGACCGGGCCGCCGCCGGGGACCATCCCCTGCGGACGGTGGTGAACTGCGCCGGCATCGCCCCGTCGCAGCGGATCCTCGGCCGGCGCGGCGTCCACGATCTCGACCTGTACGCCCGCGTCGTCCGGGTCAACCTGATCGGTACCTTCACCGTGCTGACGCTCGCCGCGGAACGGATCGCGGAAACCGCCCCGGACGGGCACGGCCAGCGGGGCGTGATCGTCAACACCGCGTCGGTCGCCGCCTACGAGGGCCAGGTTGGCCAGGCGGCGTACGCGTCTTCCAAGGGCGGCGTCGTCGGGCTTACCCTGCCGGCCGCCCGTGACCTCGCCCCGCACGGCATCCGGGTGATGACTATCGCGCCCGGCATCATGCTGACGCCGATGATGCAGACCGTGTCGTCGGAGTACCGGGCCGGCCTCGCCGCCGGGGTGCCGTTCCCGGGCCGCCTCGGCGATCCGGGGGAGTACGCCGCCCTCGTGCTCTCCCTGATCGGCAACGACTACCTCAACGGCGAGGTCATCCGCCTTGACGGCGCCCTCCGGATGGCACCCCGCTGATCCCGCCGCGCGGCCGGGCGGGCCGGAGCACATCGGTACGCCGGGCGGGTCGGGAACGTTGACCGGCCGGTCTGCCGGGCGGATCGGGGGCTGGTGGGGCCGAATACCGGTGTAATCCGACGAGCGGGCGACCGCAACGTGACGTCCGCGCGAAAGATGTGATTCCCCGGCGCCGGGAAAGGTGTCGTCACCCGGCCGCGTCGGCCGGTGCGATGCCCGGGTGACCGTTTCTCTCCGCATCGCTGTCACGGGCCGTATCGAATTGTCCCCGACGCGTCGGCATTTCTGGTCCGACGGTTCTTTCCGTGATTCCGGTGCCCGAAACCGTCCCGCCGACCGACCGGAAAGTTATTCGGCGACTCGTTTCCACTGTCTCAGTGGGTACCGAAACTGTCGGCTACCCGCGACGGTGAGGTCGGCGTGTCCGGGTGGCGCGGGTTGGTCGGCGGCGGGTGGTCGGGTGGTGCCGTCCCGGGTGTACGACCTTCGTCGTCCGTCGCAGAGAAAAGCGCCCGGGGCAACGATTCGTCGAGGCAACCAAATGGCGAGCCAGAGATTGCCGGAGGCAATCATCAGGGTTGTTCACCATTGCGGTGTTGACCGGATGTTAATCGATCAACTTCGATTCTCGTAGATGTATCTCCTGTTCAGGGCAGCCATGACCGAAATGTTGCGGTAAGTGTTAACGGGGGATCGTTGCCCCTCTTGGGGGTTTGGCCCGCCCTGGGAGCACCTCGCCACCGATTAGCCCAGGCGGGCGCTTCGCCGGATGGTCCTGCTTCCGGGGTGGCTGCGGGGTCGTTCACCCCGACTCGATTCTGTGATTGGTCGGGGTGATTTGGTAAACCGAAAGTGATCATCCCAGCTCAGTGCAATTCTCAGCTTTCATTCAGGCTGCTTTATGCATGTGACCCACGTCACACTCTGCCGATTCGAGCATGGTCCACAAGCAGGGACTCCTTCTTGTTAGCGTTCTCATTCACCACCCGCCGGCGAACCTGCGTATTGACCATGAGGAACGTGGAAACGTACTCTCGTGGCAATCCCACATCCGCATTGGACGGTTGCTTTCCAGGGCTGACGACTGATCGGAGCAGGCCCATGTTCGATGTAATCGTTGTCGGTGCACGCTGCGCGGGTTCGCCCGTGGCAATGCTATTGGCCCGGCAAGGCCACCGGGTTCTGATGGTCGACCGCTCCTCCTTTCCGAGCGACGCGGTGTCGACCCACTACATCCACCAGGCCGGGCTGTCCCGCCTCCAGGCGTGGGGACTGCTCGACGAGGTGATCGACGCGAAGACGCCGGCCATCCGGACGATGAACTACGCCAACCACGGCATCCCGCTGATCGGGTTCGCCGACCCCATCGACGGGATCGACGCCGTCTACTGCCCGCGTCGGATCGTGCTCGACGAGATCCTGGTCAACGCCGCCCGCCGGGCCGGCGTCGAGGTCCTGGAGCAGTTCACCGTCTCCGACCTGGTCTTCTCCGACGGTCGGGTGGTCGGCATCCGGGGCCGCGAGGGCGACGGGCCGGAGCAGGAGTTCCGGTCCACGGTGGTGGTCGGCGCCGACGGCTTCCACTCGACGGTGGCCCGGAAGGTCGGCGCGGAGCTGTACAACGTGCGGCCCGCCGCCGGGTTCACCTACTACTCCTACTACAGCGGCCTGGACTGGGGCCTGCACCACAAGACCGGCTTCCACGAGCAGTGGTTCGGCACCTGGCCGACCAACGGCGACGTCAACATGGTCGCCGTCATCTGCACCCGCCGGCAGCTCAAGGAGTTCCGCCAGGACCCCGAGGCGCGTTTCCTGGCCGTCTTCGACGACGTCGAGCCGGAGATGGGCGCGCAGCTACGCGAGCAGGGCCGGCGCGAGGAGCCGCTGCGGCCGATGCGCTACCCGGACAACTACTACCGCCGCTCGCACGGCCCCGGCTGGGCGCTGGTCGGCGACGCCGGCTACCACAAGGACCCCATCACCGGGTGGGGCATGACCGACGCCTTCCTGCACGGCGAGCTGCTCGCCGACCGCATCCACGAGGCGCTCTCCGGCGAGCGGACCATGGACGACGCACTCGCCGACTACGTCAAGGTGCGCGACGAGGAGAGCGCACCGGTCTACGACTACACCACGGCGATGGCCGAGCTGGCCCTCGACCCGTACCTGGAGGCGGTGCTCGGCGCGATCAGCACCAGCCGGGAGTGGACCACCAAGATGCTCGGCATGATCGCCGGCGGGGTCGAGGGGCACGAACTGTTCGCCCCCGACAACCTGGACCGGATCTACGACGACGCCGGCGTACCCCAGCACAAGCGGATCTACGAACCGTCCTGATCGGCGTGAGGCCGCGCGGGACAGGCGCGGCACGACGGTGGAGGACGTCCCCGTCCTCCGCCGTTCGTTCGTGGCACTTGACCCCCCACGGAGGAGGCAGGCAGATGACGCGCGCGTCCAGCATGTTCGATCTCATCGGCCAACAGGACGACCAACGGCCGTACTACGACACCGGCGGCCGTGGCCGGTCCCACGCGTTCTACACCGGCGAGGAGCAGCACCAGCGGGAGCTGGAACGGATCTACCGCCGCCGCTGGCTGCCGGTGGACCACGTCTCCCGGTTCACCGAGAAGGGCTCCTACGCGACCCTGACCATCGGCACCGGCTCGATCCTGATCATCAACGGCGACAACGGCATCCAGGCGTACCACAACTACTGCCGCCACCGGGGGTACCGGCTGGTGGAGGAGGCCACCGGCAAGCGGCAGAGCATCGTCTGCATCTACCACTGCTGGGTCTACGACCGCAACGGCAAGCTCAAGAGCTTCAACGGCACGTACTTCGACCACTTCTTCGACAAGGAGAAGAACGGCCTGCTGCCGGTGCGTACCGAGATCCGATTCGGGGTCGTCTTCATCACCTTCTCCGACGACGCGCCCGACCTCGACGCCTCCCTCGGCGAGTTCGGCGAGTTCGCCCGGGTCTACGAGCTGGCCGACCTGAAGTGCGTGCAGGCCAAGGACTACCCGGTCGCCTCCAACTGGAAGCTGGTGGCGCACAACGTCAACGAGAGCCTGCACTTCCCGACGGCGCACAAGGACCTGCACCGGATCACCGACTTCGACGACGCGGGCACCTACGAGCTCAAGGGCGACATCGTCGGCGCGTGGCAGGTCATCCGGGACAAGTACAACTCGGTGTCGATGACCGGACGCAGCGACCGGGCACCCATGCCGCTGGTCCCGGACGCCGACCTCAAGAAGATCAACTGGATCACCATCCTGCCGAACCTGCTCTTCGGCTTCACCGCCGACTACGTGATGATGCAGTGGGTCTGGCCGGAGAGCCCGAGCACCTGCTACGTGCGGCACTTCTGGCTGTTCCACCCCTCCGAGACGGCCCGCAGCGACTTCTCGCACGAGGCCGTCTTCGCGCTCTGGGACAAGGCCAACTACGAGGACTGGGAGATGTGCGAGCGGACCCACCGCGGCCTGTCCAACCCGCTCTGGTCGCCCGGCCAGCTCTCCCTGGACGAGGAGGTCGTCTCCCAGATCGACGCCTGGGTGGCGCGCGAGACGGCCGACCCCGTCGACACCGAGGGATGACGGCCGTGGTCAACTGCTTCCTCATCGGCGGCACCCGGGTCCTGGCCCGCTGCGCCGACCAGCTCGTCGCGGCCGGGGTACGGATCGAGGGCGTCTTCACCGACGAACCGGTCGCCGTCGCCTGGGCGGACGCGCACGACGTCCCGGTGCTCGACCCGCACGCCGACCTCGCCGCCGCGCTCACCGCCACCGAGGTCGACTACCTGTTCAGCATCGTCAACTTCCGGATCCTGCCCGGCCCGGTGCTGGCGCTGCCACGGGTGGCCGCGATCAACTTCCACGACGGTCCACTGCCCCGCTACTCCGGCAGCAACGTCGCCGCCTGGGCGCTCTACGAGGGCGCGGGCCGGCACGCCGCGACCTGGCACCGGATGACCGAGGCGGTGGACGCCGGCCCCGTGCTGCTGGAACGGTGGTTCCCGGTCCGGACCCACTCCACCGCGCTGTCCCTGACCTACGAGACCGCCGAGGTGGGCATCGCGCTCTTCGCCGACCTCGTCGGGCACCTGCTGCGGCGCGCACTGCCCGAACCGGTCGACACCGGCGACCGCGAGCGTCGCTTCTACCACCAGCGGGACCGGATCGCCGGCGGCGGCCTCATCCACGCCGGGACCTCCGCCGTCGAGGCCGAACGCATCGCCAAGGCCCTCGACTACGGCACGTTCCCCAACCCGCTCGGGGTGCCGGCCCTGGTCACCGCCCAGGGCGCGGTGTTCGTCCGGCAGATCCGCCGTATCCCCCGCGAGGACCCGCCCCCGGTGACCGTCGTGACGGCCGTCACCGAATCCGCGCTGACCCTGTCCACCCCCGACGGCGACCTGCTGCTGAGCGACTTCACGGCGACGGACGGCAGCGCCCTCAGCGGCCGGGCCGTGGCCCAACGGCTGGGCATCACCCCCGGCCGGCCGCTGCCGGCCGCACCCCCCGGGCGGCTGGCCGCGATCGCCGAGGCGCAGGGACCGCTGCGCCGGCACGAGTCCTGGTGGAAGGCCCGCCTGACCGACCTGCGGCCGGCGCCGCTGCCCGCCGAGGACTTCTCCGCCGCGTCCGCGCACTACGGCCGGTACGAGTTGGCCTACCTGCCCCGGTCGTGGGCCGAGACGGTCACCGTCATCCGCGCCTTCCTCGCCGTGCTCGCCGAACGGATGGAGGCGCCGAGCTTCGACTTCGCCTGGTCGGCCTCGTCCGCGCCGGCCCTCGCCGAGGCGACCCACGGGCTCGCCGTCGCCCGCGTCCCGGTCCGCTTCGACGCCGCCGCCGCCGACGAACTGACCGCCCGGCTCGACGAGGCGACCGCCCGGCACGGGTACGCCACCGACCTGGAGGTACGCCTCGGCCTGGCGTACCGCCCGGTCGGCTCCGACGGGCCGACCTTCACCCGGATCGCCGTCCTCCAGCGGCATCCCGACGATGAGGCGGCCACCGAGCCGGACACCGAGATCGCCCTGCTCTGCCTGCACGACGGCCCGCCCACGGTGTTCGTCCGGGAAACCGCCATGTCCGACGACGAGGCGCTGGAGTTCGCCGAGCGGGTCGAGGACCTCGCCCTCGGGGCGATGCTGCTCGGCACCGCCGCGCCGATGCCCGCGCCGACCGTCGCATCGACACCTGCCGCTGCCGACGAGGCTGCGACCGGGTCGGCAGCACCCGACTCCGCCGACCGGGCGGCACCGGCCGGTCCGACGCCCCCCGGCGGGTCCGACGCCGCCGGGCCGACCGACGTCGCGTCCCACCCGGACCGTGCGGCCGAGGAAGCAGCCTCCGTACCCACCGTGCTGGACCTGGTCGCGGCGACCGTGGCGGCCCGGCCGGACGCCGTCGCGGTCCGCAGCGGGGCCCGGACGATCGACTACGCCACCCTGGATGCCTGGGCCGACGCCATCGCCGCCCACCTGCACGACCAGGGGCTCGGCGCCGGGTCCGTCGTCGGCCTGCTCACCGAGCGCGGCCCCGACCTGGTCCCGGCCATGCTCGGCATCCTCCGGGTCGGTGCGGCGTTCCTGCCGCTCGACCCGAACTACCCGGTGGAGCGGCTGCGCCGCTACGTGCAGGTCGCCGAGTGCGACCTGATCCTCGCCGACGCACCCAGCCTCGCGTGCGGCGAGTCGGTCGGGCCGGTGCTGCCGATCCCCGGCCCGGACGGGTCCGCGCTGGCCGTGCCGCCCACCGTCACCGGCGCGGACCTCGCCTACGTGCTGTTCACCAGCGGGTCGACCGGTGAACCGAAGGGGGTGGAGATCGGGCACGCCGCGCTGGCGAACTTCCTGACCGGCATCGGGGAACGGCTCGGCACCACCGAGACCGACCGTGTGCTCGCGCACACCACCGTCGCCTTCGACATCTCCCTGCTGGAACTGCTGCTGCCGCTGACCGTCGGCGCGACCGTCACCCTGGCGTCGCGGGCGGTGGCCCGCGACCCGCACCGGCTGGCCGACCTGATCGGGGAGGTCACCGTCGCCCAGGCCACCCCGAGCATGTGGCGGCTGCTGCTGGAGACCGGCTGGACGCCGACGCCCCAGCTCACCGTCCTGTCCGGCGGCGAGGCCCTGGTGCCGGCGACCGCCCAGCAACTGCACGGCACCGCCCACGCCCTGTGGAACCTCTACGGCCCCACCGAGGCGACGATCTGGGCGTCGGCCCACCGGGTCGAGTCGGTCGGCGCGTTCCTGCCCCTGGGCGAACCGCTGCCCAACCTCGCCCTGCACGTGCTCGACGCCGATCTGAACCCCACCGACACCGGCGAGCTGTACCTGTCCGGCGTCGGCCTGGCCCGGGGCTACGTCAACCGTCCGGACCGGACCGCCGAGGTGTTCCTCACCCACCCGGTCAGCGGCCAGCGGCTCTACCGCACCGGGGACACCGTCCGGCGGCACGCCGACGGCGCGATCGAGTGGTTGGGCCGGGCCGACTCGCAGGTCAAGGTCCGGGGCAACCGGATCGAACCGGCCGAGATCGAACGCGTCCTGGCGGAGTTCCCCGGCGTCACCGCCGCCGCCGTCATCGCCGTCGCCTTCGAGGGCCGGGGCGAACCGCGGCTGACCGCGTACCTCGTCGGCGACCGCACCCTGGTCAAGGCGGAGCTGGACGCCTTCGTCGGCCGGCGGCTGCCCGAGTACATGGTGCCGGACGCCTACGTACGGCTCGACGCGATGCCGTTGACCGACAACGGCAAGATCGCCCGTGGCCGGCTGCCGCTGCCGGACCGGCACACCATCATCCGCACCGGCGTCCCCTCCGTCGCGCCCGCCGCGACCCCGACGGTCACCGGGCCCGCCCCGGAACCGACCGGCACACCGGAGTCGACCGTCGCGCCGTCGCCCACCGTCGTTTCGGAGTCGACCGTCGCGCCGGAGCCCGCCGTGGTGCCCGAGCCGACCACCGTGCCGGAGCCCGCCGTGGTGCCGGCATCGACCGTCGCGCCGGAGCAGCGCATCGCGCGGGTCTTCGCCGCCGTGCTCGGCCACGACGAGTTCCTGGTCACCGACAACTTCTTCGACCTCGGCGGTGACTCGGCCAACGTCACCCGCGCGGCGCTGGCGCTCACCGAGGAGTTCGGCGTCGCGGTGAGCCCACCGGCCATCTTCGCCACCGGCACCCCCGAGCGGCTCGCCGAACTGCTCCGACCCGCGCCCGCCGTGCCCGAACGCACCCGGCCCGGCACCACCGGGACGACCCCCGAGCAGGCCGTCGTCGCCGCCGCCGAGGCGGTCGTCGCGGCCACCACCGACGCGACCGCCGACGCTGCCGGCGACGCCGCGACGGAGCCGGCGCACCCCGCACCGGCCGGTGCGACCGGCGGACCGCGGGCCGCCACCGGCGACCCGGCCGGACCCGACACCGTACGGCCGGAGCCGCCCCGCCACCGCGCCCCGGCGGCCCCGTCCGGCACCCCGGCACCCGACACCGTCGAGGAGGCGCTCGCCATCATCGGGCTGGCCTGTCGGTTCCCCGGCGCGGCCACCCCCGACGAGTTCTGGGCCAACCTCGCCGACGGGGTGTCCAGCGTCGGGGACGCGCCGACCGGACACCGGGGCTGGGGTCACCTCTGGTCCGCCGCCGACGAGGTGCCGACCGGTTGGATCGACCGGGTCGAACACTTCGACGCCGCCCGGTTCCAACTCACCGACCGGGAGGCCCGACGGCTGGACCCGTTGCAGCGCCTGCTGCTCAGCGTCACCGACGAGGCCCTGGAGAGCTGCGGCCACACCGCCGCCTCCCTCGGCACCGCCACCGGCGTCTTCATCGGCACCATCGCCAGCGACTTCCCCGAACTGGTGGCGGGCAGCATCGGGGCCGGCGACCCGCACGTGGCCACCGGCACGGCGGTGTCGATGGTGGCCAACCGGCTCTCGCACGCCTTCAACTGGTCGGGGCCGAGCTTCGCCGTCGACACGGCCTGCTCGTCCTCGCTGGTCGCCCTGCACCAGGCGGCCATGCACCTGCGCGCCGGGGAGGTGGACGCCGCCGTCGTCGGCGCGGCCAACCTGGTGCTGACCCCCACCAAGACCCGGTCCTTCCTGCGCAACGGCATGCTCTCCCCGACCGGGGTGTGCCGCACCTTCGACGACGACGCCGACGGGTACGTCCGGGGCGAGGGCTGCGGGGTGATCGTCCTCAAGCGGCTCGCCGACGCCGAACGCGACGGCGACCCGGTCCTCGCGGTGGTCCGCGGGTCCGCCGTGAACCACACCGGTGCCGCCGGTTTCCTGACCGCACCGAGCAGCACCGCCCAGCAGGCGGTGATCCGCAGCGCCATGCGGCGGGCCGGCGTCGAGGCGGACGGGGTCGGCTACATCGAGGCGCACGGCACCGGCACCCAGCTCGGTGACCTGATCGAGTTGGAGGCGTTGCAGGCCGCCCTGGGCCCGGCCCGACGGGGCACGGTGGCGGTCGGCTCGGTGAAGACGAACATCGGCCACCTCGAACCGGCGGCCGGGATCGCCGGCCTGATCAAGACGATCCTCGCGCTCCAGGCGGACCGGATTCCGCCCTCGGCCCACCTCACCTTCCCGAACCGGGCGTTCCGCTTCGAGGACTCGCCGCTGTTCGTCCCGGACCGGCTCGTCCCGTGGGACGGGCCCCGGGTCGCCGGGGTCAGCAGCTTCGGCTTCGGCGGGGTGAACGCGCACGCCGTCCTCGCGGCGGCCCCGTCGCCCACCCGGGTGCCCGCCCGGACGGGTCCCGGCCTGCTCACCCTCTCGGCCGGCTCGGAGGAGGGGCTGCGCACCCTCGCCGGCCGACTCGTGCACCTGCTCCGGTCGCCGTACTGCCCGCCGCTGGCCTGGATCTGCGTGGCCAGCCGGCAGCGGCCGGCGGCGACGTACCGGCTCGCCTGCGTGGTGGACACCGTCGAACAGCTCGACGACAAGCTGATGCTGTTCCTCGCCCGCGCCGAGGGCACCCGGAACCTCTACACCGGGGTCGCCCCCACCCCGTCGGGGCGGACCCTGCCCCCACTGGGTGATGCACCCGGACGGGACGCCCTCGACACGGCGGCCCGCCACTTCGTGGCCGGCGACGGCCTGGTGGCCGAGGAACGCGCCCCGGTGCGCTTCCCCACCGCCCCGCACGAGGAGAAGCACCTGTGGTTGGCACCCGCGTCGACGGCGGGGCAGCTCCCGGCGACGGGGTCGCCCACCGAACGGTCGTGGCGCGACCACCCGGAGGCCCTGGAACACGTGGTGCTGGGCGACCCGACGCTGCCCGGCGCCGGCTACCCCGGCAAGGTCGCCGAGCTGCTCGGGCGGGACGCCTTCACCCTGCGGGACCTCACCTTCCGGGCCACCGTACGGCCCCCGGCGACGCTCACCGCCGAGCGGCACGGCACCCGGGTCACCTTCCGCGACGGCACCACCGCCGTGGTCTGCGACCTGGAGGTGGCCGACCCCGAGCCGGTCGATCCGACGCTCACCCCACCCGCCGACCCCGCCGGGCTCACCCCGGTCGACCTCGACGGCATGTACCGCGACTTCGACCGCAACGGCCTACGGTACGGCCCGAGCTTCCGCTGCGTACGCCAACTGTCGGTGGCGGACGGCGCGGCGACCGGCACCCTGCGGGTCGACGCCGGGCCCGACGCCGGACCGGTCGACGCCCGGCTGCTCGACGGCGCCTTCCAGGTGGCCCTCGCCGCCTGCGGGGCGCAGGGCCTCTACGTGCCGTTCACCGTCTCCCGGCTGACCGTGCGGGGCCGGCTCACCGGTGAGGTGCGCGTGCACGCCCGCCGGGACCGGGGCAGCGCGCCCGATGCCGGGCTGCTCACCGCGAGTCTGGTGGTGCTCGACGGCGACCGCCCGGTGCTCACCGCCCAGGGCGTCACCTGGCGTCGGATCTCCCCGGCCCCGCCGCCCACCCCGCCCACCCCGGCGGGCGCGCACGACCGGGCCCGGTTCGACGGCACCATCCCGCCCGGCACCACCGCGTACCCCGGCACCCCGTCCGGCGTCGTCCCGGGCCACGGTGCCGACCTCAACGGTCGGGTCCCGGCCGGCTCCGGACCCGGCACCGCCGCCGCAGGTCACCTTCCGGTCAACGGTGCCGGCGACCTCGGCCGGGCGTTGGCCCGGTGGATCGCCGAGGGCCTGGAGACCGACGTCGAGACCCTCGAACTGGACCGTCCGTTGGAGGCCCAGGGGCTCGACTCGATGCTGGCCGTCTCGCTGGCCCAGGACATCCGCACCCGGCTCGGCGTGGACATCCCGGTCACCCTGTTGCTCGAAGTGGGGACGGTGGAGAACCTCGCCCGGGAACTGCGCGACACCTACGGCGTCACCGCCGTACCGGGTGCCGCGCCGACGCCCGGCCCGGTGCCGTCCGCGCCGCTCGGCGGTGCCCCGGACGGCGGTTCCCCGACGGTGGACGTGCCGGCGGCCGACGTGCCGCCGGTCGGCGTGCCGGTAACGCCGGCGCCGGCTGCCCCGGGTCCGGCAGGTCCGGCTGTCTCCTCCCCGGCTCCGGCGGCTCCGGCTTCGGCGGCGGTGACGTCGGTCGCCGTGGCGACCCCGGCAGCTACGGACCGGCACGACATCGCCATCGTGGGCATCGACGGCGTCTTTCCCAACGCCGGCAACCTGGACGAACTGTGGGAGGTGCTCACCAGGGGCGAGGACTGCCTCCGCGAGGTCCCGAAGTCCCGCTGGGACATCGACGACTACTACTCCGACGCGGCCGAACCCGGCACCGTCTACCTGCGCCGGGCGGGCTTCGTCGACGACCTGACCGACTTCGACGCCCCGTTCTTCCGGATCTCACCGGCCGAGGCCCAGTGGATCGACCCGCAGCAGCGCCACCTCATCCAGTCCGCCTGGCGTGCGCTGGAGGACGCCGGCCTGTCGGGCCGTACGGCCGGCCGGTCGACCGGTGTGTTCGTCGGCGCCAGCTACCAGCACTACCGGGACATGGTCGTGGGCGACGTGGTGCAGACCGCCGCCGGGCTGGGCAACCACAACGCCATCCTGGCGAACCGGGTCAGCTATTTCCTGGATCTGTCGGGGCCGAGCATGACGATCGACACGTTGTGTTCGTCGTCGTTGGTGGCTCTGCACACCGCCGTGCGCAGCATCCGCAATGGCGAGTGCGACCAGGCCATCGTCGCCGGAGTCCACCTGGCCATGTCCCCGCAGTACTTCCAGCTCGGCTCCCGCCTGCGCTCGTTCTCCCCGACGGGTGCGTCGCGGGCGTTCGATGCGGGGGCGGATGGGTTTGTGCCGGGTGAGGGTGTGGTGACGGTGGTGGTGAAGCCGTTGGTGGATGCGGTGCGGGATGGGGATCGGGTGCGGGGGGTGATTCGGGGTTCGGCGGTGAATCACGGTGGTCGGACGAGTGGGTTGACGGTGCCGAGTAGTGCCGCGCAGCGGGAGGTGATCGTGGCGGCGTTGCGGGATGCGGGTGTTGGTGTGGAGGGGTTCGGGATGGTGGAGGCACATGGGACGGGGACGTCGTTGGGTGATCCGATCGAGGTGGAGGGTTTGACTCGGGCGTGGCGGGGTTTCACGTCCCGGACGCAGTTCTGTGCGATCGGTTCGCTCAAGTCGAACATTGGTCATCTGGAGCCGGCGGCGGGCCTTGCCGGGTTGGTGAAGGTGTTGTTGTCGTTGGAGCACCAGGTGGTGCCGCCGACGTTGCATGTGGTGCGGCCGAACGACCATATCCGGTTTGAGGACACGCCGTTCTTCGTGGCGGATCAGCCGGTGTCGTGGCCCCGCGTCGCGGGTGCACCCCGTCGGGCGGCGGTGTCGGCGTTCGGGATGGGCGGGGTGAACGCCCACGTGATCGTCGAGGAAGCGCCGCTCCCGGCCACCCGGGAACCCCTGCCGCAGGGGTCGTACGTGGTGAAGGTGTCCGCGGCCAGTGAGGACGGGGTGCGTCGGCTCGCAGACGGGTATGCGCGCATGTTGTCGGGTGTGGATGCGTCCGTGGTGGGTGACGTGAGTTTCACCGCGAACGTGGGTCGGGCGTCGCATCGGTTCCGGGTGGCGGTGCAGGGTTCTGACGGGTCGGAGTTGGCCGGTGGGTTGGGTGCGGTGGCGGGTGGGGATCGGCCGGTGGGTCGGTTGTCGAATCAGCCGCCGGTGTCGGTGTTCCTGTTTTCGGGTCAGGGTTCGCAGTATCCGGGGATGGCGGCGGGTTTGTACGCGACTGAGCCGGTGTTCCGGGCGGCGTTCGATGAGTGCGCCGAGTTGGTGGCGTCGTGTTCGGATGTGCCGTTGCGGGAGGTGGTGTTCGGGGAGCGGGGCGGTGAGTTGGTGCAGACGCGGTTTGCGCAGGTGGGGATCGTGGCGGTGCAGGTGGGGTTGGTGCGGTTGTTGGAGTCGTGGGGTGTTCGGCCGGGGTTGGTGGTGGGTCACAGCGTGGGGGAGTTGACGGCCGCGTGGGCGGCGGGGGTGCTGTCGTTGCCGGAGGTGTTGCGGTTGGCGGTGGTGCGGGGTGGGTTGATGCAGGCGCAACCCTCGGACGGGGCGATGGCGGTGGTGTTCGCCGACGCCGGATCGGTGGAGGCGGTGTTGCCGTCCTTCCCGGGGGTGGAGATCGCGGCGTTCAATGCCCCGCGCAGTGTGACGATCTCGGGTCCGGTCGAGGCGGTGGAGGCGTTCGGTGCCGGGTCGGGGCTGCGGACGCAGCGGTTGACGGTCAGCCATGCGTTCCACTCGGCGGCGATGGCCGGTGCGGTGGACCCGTTCGCCCAGGCGTTCGGGCAGGCGGTGGTGTCCCCGCCGCAGGTCGGATTCGCTTCCACGGTGACCGGTGGCTGGCATGACGCCCGGTCGGTGGCCGACGGCCGGTTGTGGGGGGCGGGGATTCGCCAACCGGTCCGCTTCACCCAGGCGATCGAGGCGGTACACACCGCCGGCGGACGGGTCTTCTGGGAGATCGGCGCGCATCCGGTGCTGACCGGGTTGGCGCGGGCGACCCTCACCGATACCGATCTGACCTGGCTGCCGACGCTACGACGGGACCACGACGACCAGACGCAGCTCCACACGGCCATCACGTCGTTCTACAGCCGGGGTCTGGGCGACCTCGACTGGGCCGGGGTGCACCACGGGAAGGGACACCGCACCACCACCATCCCCACCTACCCCTTCGAGCGCCGGGAGTTGAGCGCGCCCCGGGTCAGCGAGTCCGCCGCCGCGCGGCGTCGACCGGAGCCGGAGGTTTCCGTACCCGCAGCAGGTGATGGGGCAGTCGGCCACCCGTTGTTCGACCGTCACTACGAGCACTGAGCGAGGGAACGTGACGTACCGGGTTGAGACCTACGAGAAGACCTTCGCCGCACACGAGCCGTTCATCGCCCAGCACCGCTCCGGCGGCCTCGGCATCCTGCCCGCCGCCGTGCAACTGGAGATGGCCCTGCTGGGGGTCGCCCAGCGCCGGGCGTTCCGCCCGCTCGAACTCGTCGACGTCGCCTTCGTCCGGCCGTTCACGGTCGCCGACGGCGAGCAGGTCACCGGCCGCCTGGACGTGACCCTGGGCGAACGGACCCGGTTCGAGTTGGGTGCGGTGACCCCCGAGGGCCGCAGGACGGTCTCCACCGGGTCGGGCGGGCCGATCCCGTCGGGCACCCACCCACCGGCCGCCTGGGCGGTGAGCTGCCCGGTACCGGTCCCGCCGGAGCGCGTCTACGACGGCTGGTCGGCCGCCGGCCTGGCGTACGGGCCGGACTTCCGGACCGTACGCCGGCTCGCCGTCGGCGCGGGCACCGCCGAGGCGGCCCTGGAGACGGTGGCCCAGCCGCTGCCCTGGTACTCCCACCCGTTGCTGATCGACGGCGTGTTCCAGGTGGTCAGCTGCGCCCTCCAGGACCTCGCCGGGGGCGACCCGCCGGGGCCGATGCTGCCGATCGGGGTGGCACGCCTCGCCCTGCACGCCGAGCTGTCCCCGCTCAGCGCCGGGGTGACCGTCCGGGTACGACGTACCGCCGTGCAGGAGGCCTGGTCCGTCGCGGACGCCATCCTGGTGGACGACACCGGCCGGGTCGTCGCCGAGCTCACCGGGGTACGGATGCGCCGGTTGCCGGCCGCGCCGCCCGTGCCGGCGACCGGGCGGCTGCTCACCCGGATCGACTGGGTCCCCGCCGACGCCCCCGCCCCGGCAGTGCCGGCGGCCGGTACCTGGGTGGTCCTGCACCACGGCGAGCGGGACGGCCCGGGTACGGCCACCGTGCGGGCCCTGCGCGCCGCCGGGGCCCGGGTGGTCGAGGTGCTGCCCGAGCCACCGGCGTCGGGCCCCGGTGCCGACCAACGGGTCATCCGTGATCCCGACGAGCCGGCGTTCCAGCAGCTCTGGGCGGAGCTGGCGGAGCCGGTCGCCGGAGTGGTGCACCTGTGGAACACCGGCCCGACCCGCCCGGAACCCACCGAACTGCGTCTCGGCCTGTACTCCTGCCTCGCCGCCCTGAAGACCCTCGGCCAGCGGCAGCGCTCCGGGCACTTCCTGGTCGGCACGGAACGCGGCCAACCGGTGGCCGGCGGCGACACCCCGGAGCCGGCCCGCGCCGCGCTGTGGGGCCTCGTCCGCACCGCCGCCATCGAGTACCCGGGGCTGCGGCCCCGCCTCGTCGACCTCGACCCCGCCTCGGCCGCCGCCCTGCCGGCCGAACTGGGCGACGGGGGACCGGTGGAGACCGGCTACCGCGCCGGGGTACGGCACGTGCCGGTCCGCGTGCCCCTGGCCGCGTCCGACGGTGGTCGGCCGCCGGTCCGGCCGGCCGGCCGCTACCTGATCCTCGGCGGCCACGGCGGACTGGGCCTGGCGGTGGCCCGCCGCTTCGCCGCCGACGGCGCCGGCCTGGTCGCCCTGGTCAGCCGCTCCGGCGGCACCGGCATCGACGGGGCCGCCCTGGCCGGCATCGAGGCGTACGGCTGCCGGGTGGTCTCGTTCGCCGCCGACGTCGGCGCCCCCGGCGCGCTGGCCGAGGTGGTGCGGGAGATCCGCCACCGCTTCGGCGACCTGCACGGGGTGGTGCACGCGGCCGGCGCGCTGAAGGACGGCCTGCTGCGCGGCACCACCGCCGGGGACGTGGCCGAGGTGCTGCGCCCGAAGGTCGACGGGGCACACGAGCTGGCCGCCGCCGTCACCGGCACCGCGCTGGACTTCGCCGTGCTGTTCGCCTCGGTCTCCGGGACCTTCGGCAACCTGGGCCAGGGCGGGTACGCCGCCGCCAACGCCTACCTCGACGCGTTCGCGCACGCCCAGGGCGACCCGTGGACCAGTGTGGACTGGGGGCTGTGGGGCGAGGTGGGCATGGGCACCGCGGTCGCCGCGCAGCTCCGGCGGCGCGGCGTCCGGCCGCTGGGCACGGTCGAGGCGTTGGACGCGCTGATGACCGTCCTGCGCGACGACGTCCGGCAGGTCGTTATCGCCCATCCCGACGCCGCGCCGGGCGTCGGGTCCGGCGTCACCGGCGAGGAGACCGGTGCCGGCGCGGCTCCCGCCCACCCGGCCCCCGCACCGCCGGCCGCCGCCGGCCCGGCCCCGGGCGGTGCCGGGCCCGGTGCGTCCCCGCGCGGTTCGTCCGGGAGTGACGACACCGACGCCGGGCGCACCGAGGACGGGCTCGCCGACTTCCTCGCGGAGCGGCTGGGCCTCGGCGACCTCGACCGGACCGCCCCGCTGACCGACTACGGCATCAACTCGATCATGAGCGTCGAGCTGGCCGAGGAGCTGTCCCGGCGGTGGGCGGTCGCCCTCCCGGCCACCCTCTTCCTCGAGTACGGCGACTTCGCCGAGCTGGCCGGGGCGCTCGCCACCCGGTACGGGGCCCGGCCACCCGCACCCCAGCCGGCACCGGCCGCCGCCACATCCCCGCCGGCCGCCGCCTCACCGTCGCCGGCCGCCGCCTCCCCGCTCGATGTCGCCCCGACGGTCGACGCGGTGTCGACGCCGACGCCGCAGGACACGTCGGCAACGGTGCCGGCACCGCTCCCCGCGCCCCGCCCGGTGTCCGGAACCGTGCCGGCCCCGGCTACGGGACCGGCGTCCGACACCGGGCCGGCGACGCGGCGGGCCGGCGACATCGCCGTGGTGGCCGTCTCCGGCGACCTGCCCGGGGGACGCGACCTGGCCGACCTGTGGCCGATGCTCCGCGCCGGCGCGGACGCCTTCACCGAGATCCCGGCGGAGCGCTGGAACATCGACGACCACTACCAGCACCGTGGCCCCGACATGACGGGCACCTACTGCCGGACCGGCGCGTTCGTCGCCGGGATCGACCGCTTCGACCCGAAGTTCTTCGGCATCGCCGTCCGGGAGGCCGAGGAGATGGACCCGCAGCAGAAGCTGCTGCTGGAGCACGCCTGGTCGGTGGTGGACGACAGCGGGCTCGCCGGGAGGCGGGACATCGGCGTGTTCGTGGGGGCCACCTACACCCACCACCGCGACGCGCAGGGGCTGGCGGCCGTCGGCCCGCACACCGCCCTCGGCTCGATGAACGCCGTCCTGGCCAACCGCATCTCCTACGCGCTGGACCTGACCGGCCCCTCGCAGACCGTCGACACGCTCTGCTCGTCGTCCCTGGTCGCCCTCCAGCAGGCGGTGGTCAGCCTGCGTACCGGGCAGTGCGGCGCGGCCATCGTCGCCGCCTGCCACGTCGGGCTGACGCCCTGGTACTACCGCAGCCTCAGCCAGCTCGGCGCGTTGTCGCCGACCCGGCCCCGGCCGTTCGACGACCGGGCCGACGGGTTCGTGCCCGGCGAGGGCGCGGTGGCCGTCATGCTGAAACGACTCGACGACGCCGAACGCGACGGTGACCGCATCCACGGGGTGATCCGGGGCGCGGCGGTCAACCACGGCGGCCGGGGCAGCGCCCTGCCGGTGCCGCGCAGCGAGTCGCAGGTCGCGGTGATCCGGGCCGCGCTGGCCGACGCCGCCCTCACCCCGGCCGACATCTCCCTGGTCGAGACGCACGGCACGGCGACCCGGCTCGGCGACCCGATCGAGATCGCCGCCCTGGCCGAGGTCTTCGACGGCGACCGGCCCGAACCCTGCCAGCTCGGCTCGGTCAAGGCGAACATCGGTCACCTGGAACCGGCGAGCGGCCTGGCCGGCCTGGCCAAGGTGCTGCTCTGCCTCGCACACGGTGAGATCCCACCGCTGGCCGGGTTCAGCACGCTCGGCGCGCACATCACCCTGCCCCCGGGCCGGCTGGCCATCCCGACCGCACCGCGACCGTGGCGGGCCACCGGGCCGCGTCGGGCCGGCATCAGCGCCTTCGGCATGGGCGGAACGAACGCCCACGTCGTCGTCGAGGAGTACACCCCCGCCCCGGCCGCCCGACCCGCCGACGGGCCGACGCGCGAGCACCTGCTGGTCCTCTCGGCACACACCCCCGACCTGCTGACCCGGCGGGTCGCGGACGTACGGCGGCTGATCGAGGCGGACGACACGGTCGACGTCGGGGCGCTGTGCTTCTCCGCCTCGGTCGGGCGGGTCCACCTGCCGTACCGGGTCGCCGTGCTCGGGGCGACCGGGGCGGCCCTCGGCGCGGGCCTGCGCCGGGCGCTGCGCCTCGGGCCCGAACTGCCGGGCACGGTGCTGCGCGGCGACACGGTGCTCGCCGGTGACCCGGTGCCGGTCGGGCGGGACCTCGCCGAGCGGTTGGCACGCCACCTGCCGTGGCCCGCCGAGCGGATCGCCGCCGAACTGCGTACCCCCGACGACGGGCTGCTCACCGCGCTGGCCGGCTGGTACGTCGCCGGCCGCGACGTCGACTGGCGACCGCTGTACGGCGGTGGTGGGTTCCGCCGGCTCGCCCTGCCGCCCTACCCGTTCCGGGACCGCGCCGACCGGGTGCCCGCCCGCCCCGCCCCCGAACCGTCCGCGCCGTCGACGCCGCTTGCGGCAGCCGCCCCCGACCCGGCGGACGGGCACCGGGGACCCGACCTCGACCGGCTGCTGGACGCCCACCGGGTCTTCGGCCGGCAGACGGTGCCGGCGGCGCTCCTCGTCACCCGGGGGTTCGCCACCGCCGCCGTCCTGGAGCGGCTCGCCTTCACCGCCCGTGGCACCGGGCACCACCGGCTCACTGCGGACACGACCGCCGGTAGCACCGTGACGTTCCGCTACGGCGGCCAGGTCATCGGCCATCTCACTGCCGGCGCGGTCCGGCCGGAGGGACCACCCCCCGCACCGCTGCCGGTGGACCGGGAGTACGCCGCACACCCCCGCACGCTCGACCCGGCCGGCCTGTACGCGTGGTTCGCCGCCAAGCGGGTCGACTTCGGCGCGGCACTGCGGGTCATCGGCCACATCGCGTACGGCACGACCGGGGTGCTCGTCCGGGTCGACCACACCGACGCGGACCCGGCGACCCGCGCGGTGGCCGCACTCGACGCGGCGCTGCAGAGCATGGCGGTGCTGACCCTGGCCGATCCGGCCGCCTCCGCGCTGACCTACCTGCCGGTGTCGATCGGCCGGGCGGTGCGCTGGGCCGACCCGGCCGACACCCGGCACGTACGGCTGCGGCTCACCGGCCAGGACGTCGACGGCAGCCGCCGGGCCGACGTCGCGCTGCTGGACACCGCCGGCCGGGTCCTGGTCGCCCTCACCGACGTGGTCTACCGGCCGGTCGCCGCACCGACCGACAACCCCGTCGCGGACCGGCCGGCGGCGGACCCCGCCCCGGCGGAGGGCCCGGCGTCGACGGCCGGGCGGCAGCCGGCCACCCCCCGGTCGGTGGAGGGGACCGTCGTCGAGGTGGTCCGCACGGTGCTGCGGGACCCGGACGTCACCGCGACCGGGTCGCTCGCCGCGACCGGCATCGACTCGATGCTCGCCACCATGGTCGCCGCCGAACTCCAGGAACGGCTCGGGGTGACGCTGAGCCCGGTGGAGGTGTTGCAGGCGCGGGACTGCCGGGCGCTGGCCGCCGTGGTGGCGTCCGCCCTGCCCGAACCGACCACCCCGCCGCCCAGCGCCCCGGCCGTGGCCGGCACCGACGACGCCCCGGCGGCCGGGGCCGACATTCCCGTGCCCGCCGCCGACGACGCCCCCGCCCCCACCGACCGGCCGGTCCCGGCTCCCCCGCCGTACGGGAACAGTCTCCGGCCGGGCCGGACGGCGGCGACCGGGGCGACCTGGCCGTCATCGGGATCGCCTGCGCGCTGCCCGGGGCCACCGACCCGGAGGGCTTCTGGTCCCTGCTGGCGCGCGGGGGCAGCGGCATCGGTCCCGCGCCCGCCTTCCGCTGGGCGGGGGGTGGCGACGGGGCCGCGATCGGCGGCTTCCTGGGCCCGATCGACGAGTTCGACGCCCGGTTCTTCGACTTCTTCGCCAAGCAGGCCGAGGTGCTCGACCCGCAGGTCCGCTGGCTGCTGCGCACCGCGTGGGAGGCATTGGAGTCCGCCGGGATCGCCCCGCTGTCCACCCCCGCCGCGACCGGCGTGTTCGTCGGTGCCAGCTACCAGCACTACAAGGACTACAACCTCGCCCCGGAACTGGACGCGCCGAGCGGGTTGGGCAACCACAACGCGTTCCTGGCGAACCGGGTCAGCTATTTCCTGGATCTGTCGGGGCCGAGCATGACGATCGACACGTTGTGTTCGTCGTCGTTGGTGGCTCTGCACACCGCCGTGCGCAGCATCCGCAGCGGCGAGTGCGACCAGGCCATCGTCGCCGGGGTGCGGCTGGCGATGTCCCCCCTGCACTACACCGCGATGCGGAACCTGCGGGCCCTCTCCCCGACGGGTGCGTCGCGGGCGTTCGATGCGGGGGCGGATGGGTTCGTGCCGGGTGAGGGTGTGGTGACGGTGGTGGTGAAGCCGTTGGTGGATGCGGTGCGGGATGGGGATCGGGTGCGGGGGGTGATTCGGGGTTCGGCGGTGAATCACGGTGGTCGGACGAGTGGGTTGACGGTGCCGAGTAGTGCCGCGCAGCGGAGGGTGATCGTGGCGGCGTTGCGGGATGCGGGTGTTGGTGTGGAGGGGTTCGGGATGGTGGAGGCGCATGGGACGGGGACGTCGTTGGGTGATCCGATCGAGGTGGAGGGGTTGACTCGGGCGTGGCGGGGTTTCACGTCCCGGACGCAGTTCTGTGCGATTGGTTCGTTGAAGTCGAACATTGGTCATCTGGAGCCGGCGGCGGGCCTTGCCGGGTTGGTGAAGGTGTTGTTGTCGTTGGAGCATCAGGTGGTGCCGCCGACGTTGCATGTGGTGCGGCCGAACGACCATATCCGGTTTGAGGACACGCCGTTCTTCGTGGCGGATCAGCCGGTGCCGTGGCCCCGCGTCGCGGGTGCACCCCGTCGGGCGGCGGTGTCGGCGTTCGGCATGGGCGGGGTCAACGCCCACGTCATCGTCGAGGAGGCCCCGCTCCCGGCCACCCGGGAACCCCTGCCGCAGCAGTCGCATCTGGTCAAGGTCTCCGCCGCCACCGAGGCTGCGGTACGCCGCCTCGCCGCCGCGTACGCCGACTCCTTCGCGGCCGCCCCCGACGACCGGGCCACCGCCGACCTCTGTCACACCGCCAACGTGGGCCGTTCCTCGCTCGACTACCAGACCGCGGTGAGCGGCCCCACCGGGCAGGCCCTCGCCGAGCAGCTCCGGGCGGTCGCCGACGGCCGGGTCCCGGTCGCCCGCGTCGACTGCCACCGGCCCGCCGACCCGCTCCCCGCCGACCCGGCGCAGCGGCACGCGGTGGTGGTGGACCAGGTCCGGCAGGGCCGCGCCGACGTCGACTGGGCCGCCCTGTCCGTGCCGGGCTCACGGATCGTCGCGCTCCCCACCTACCCGTTCGACCAGGGCCGTTACTGGCACACCCGCCCCGCCGCGACGGTGACCGGGCCGGCCCCGGTCACCACTGTGGAGCTGCCCCCGGAGCACACCCCGCCGGTGGACCCCGGGCCCGCCGACGGCGGCCACTCCGGTAACCCGGCATCGATGCCGGCACCGGAGGCCCTGGTCATCCGGTGGCGACCCGCCGACCCGCCGCCCGGCGCATCGGCCTACGGGGTCACCGTACGGGTGGTCGTGGCGGACTGGGACCTCAGCGGTGCGGTCTCCGCCGCGCTCGCCGCCAGGGGCGCCGACCTGGCCCCCGACGGGGTGAACCCCCGCGCCCTGGTGGTGGTCGACGCCGTCCCCGGTTCCGCCGACACCGCACCGGACCTGCGCGGGTTCTGGGGGCAGCTCCGCTCCTACGCCGCCACCGTCCCACCCCAGGGCAGGATGGTCTGGGTCGCACACCGGTCGGCCACCGTCGACGAGGCGGACCGCGCGCTGCTCGACCCCGAGGCCGCCGCGCGGGCGTTCGCGGTCCGCGCCGCCGCCGCCGAGAACCGGTTCACCGTCGCCGTGCTCGACCTCGACCCGGCCGATCCGGTCGAGATCCGCGCCCGGCAGATCGCCGCCGAGTTCGCCGCGCTGCGCCCCGGCGCGGACACCGTCGTGGCCTACCGCGGCGGCGTCCGGTACGTTCCGACCCCCTCGGCGGCCCGGCCGGGTCCACCGGCCGACCTCACCGGGGACGGCTACCACCTGGTCACCGGCGGCCTCGGCGCGGTCGGCCGGCGACTGGTCACGCACCTGGTGACGCGCGGCGCCCGGCGCGTCGGCATCGTCGGCCGGTCGCCGGTCGACGGGGCCGCCGAGGACTTCCTGCGGGGGCTGCGCCCGGAAGCCGAGGTGGACTACCAGCGGTGCGACGTCGCCGACCCGGCCGCGTTGACCGCCGCCGCCGCGTCCTTCGCCCGCCGGTGGGGCCGGCTACGCGGGATCGTGCACTGCTCCGGTGGGGTCAACCAGTTCGGGTCGCTGCGTCGTCGGCAGTGGCCGGAGGCGGCCCGGGTGACCGCCCCGAAGGTCGCCGGCTCCCGCAACGTGATCCGGCTCGCCCGCACCGAGGGCGCCGACCACGTCGCCCTGGTCTCCTCGATCGCCGGTGCCCTGCCCGACGCCGGCCGGGGTCTGGTGGACTACGCCCTGGCCAACGCGTACCAGCTGGCCCTGGCCGGGCAGGCCGGCGACGACGGCCCGACGGTGACCGCGCACGCCTGGCCGAACTGGTCCGGCATCGGCATGGCGGCGGACGAGTCCTTCTCCGCCGGGCACTCGATCACCCTCGACCAGGCGTTGGCCGGCTTCGACGCGTACCTGCTCACCGGGGGTGCCGTGGTGTTCCCCGGCAGCGCCGTACCGCAGCCGACCACCGTCTCCGCGCCGCCGCCGCAGGCCGCCCACCGGGCCGCGTCGACGGCGCACCCCGAGCCCGCCCCGGCCGCCCCCCTCCCGGCTGATTCCGCCGTCGGCGACGCCGCACCGGCCGGGCCGCCGTCGGACGGCGACCCGGGGGGCGCGTACCGGCTGGTGCGGGACGCTTTCGTCGACGTGCTCGGTGAGGACCCGGGAGATCTCCCCCTGCGCGACCTGGGGCTGGACTCGTTGGTCATCGCCGACCTGACCAGCGCCATCGAGCGGCTCAGCGGGACGACCGTCGACCCCTCGCTGGTGATGCGGTCCCGCACCATGGCCGACCTCGCGGCCCGGCTCACCGACCGGGCCGAACCACCCGCCCCGGCGTCCGGGACCGACCCGGTCATCAGGGCGGCCGGTGCGGTGCCGTCCGCGCCCGGCCCGGGCGACCCGGTGCCCACGGCGAGCCTCAGCGCCCTGCTGCGGCCACTGCTCGCGACCGGCCAGCAGCCGCGCCACTGACCTGCCCACCGAGTGTGACGGAAGGAGCGACGCGAACATGACGGACAGTCGAATCGCGGTGATCGGCATGGCCGTACGGCTTCCCGGTGCCGAGGACGTGGCGGACCTGCGCTGGCTGCTGACCCACGACTCGGTCGAGGTGGACGAGGTCCCGCCCAGCCGGTGGGCCCGCGACCACTACCTCGGCGACGGTGACCACCAGGGCACCCACCACCGGGGCGCCTTCCTCCAGGACCCGTTCTCCTTCGACCACGAGGCGTTCGGCCTGACCGCCGGTGACGCCGTCCTGCTCGACCCGCAGCAGCGGGTGATGCTGGAGGTCGGCGCGCGGGCGCTGGAGGATGCCGGCTACCGCTCCGTCCGCCGCCGTCTCGACGCGGGCGTCTTCGTCGGCGCCCGGATGAACTCCTACGGCTTCGACCACGGCCGTGGGCTGGTCCCGACCGGCCCGGACGGCACCGGCCGGCCGGTCCCGGCGGCACTGTGGGGCCGGTCGCAGAACTTCGTCGCGGCCTGGCTCTCCGACCGCCTCGACCTCACCGGCCCCAGCCTGGTGGTCGACACCGCCTGCTCGTCCTCGCTGACGGCGGTCTGGTTGGCCTGCCAGAGCCTCGCCGCCGGCAGTTGCGAGATCGCCCTGGTCGGCGGCGTGGACCTGCTGCTCGACCCGCTGACCTTCGTGCTGCTGTCCCGCACCGGCGCGCTCTCCCCGGACGGGCTGTGCCAGACCTTCGACGAGCGGGCCAACGGGTACGTCCCCGGCGAGGGGGCCGTCGCCCTGGTGCTCAAGCCGATGGCCACGGCGGTGGCCGACGGCGACCTGATCCTCGGCGCGATCGCCGGCACCGGCGTCAACAACGACGGCCGCACCATGGGGGTGACCACCCCCAACCTGGAGGCCCAGATCGCGCTGCTCGACCGGGTGTACGGGCGGATCGACCCCACCACCGTGCAGTACGTCGAGACCCACGGCACGGGCACCGCCATCGGCGACCCGATCGAGGTGCGGGCGCTCACCGACGTGTTCGGCCGGCGCGGCGTCGCCCCCGGCAGCATCGCGCTCGGCTCGCTGAAACGGCGGATCGGGCACCTGCACTCGGCGTCCGGCCTGGCCGGCCTGGCCAAGATCGTCCTCTGCCTGCGGGACGAGATCGTCCCCGGGGTGCCGGTGCCCACGGTCAACCCGCGACTGCGGTTGGACGCCGGCCCGCTGCACCTGCCGTCGCGCCCCCGCCCCTGGCCGGCGGCCCCGATCCGCCGGGCCGGCGTGAGCGGCTTCGGCTTCGGCGGCACCAACGCGCACGTGGTGGCCGAGGCGGCGAGCGGGCCCGCCCCGACCACCACCGGGGCCGGGCGGCACGTCGAGGTGCTGGCCCTCTCCGCCGACAGCCCGGACGTGCTGCGCGAACTGGTCGCGCAGTGGGTGGAGTTCCTCCCGTCGACGGCCGACGTGCTCGCCGACGTGCTCGCCACCGCCCGGCTCGGCCGCCCCGCCCGAGCCGTACGCTGCGCGGTCGCCGGAGCGGACGCCGACCGCCTCGCCGCCGCGCTGCGTGCCCGGCTGCTGCGGGCCGACGTCCCGCTCGGCGAACCCACCGGACGGCAGCCCGTGGTGGCCGTCCGCCCGGTGGCCGGGTCCGCGCCGCCGCCATGGCTGCTCGCGCTCCACCACGACGTGCCGGCGGTACGGGAGATCGTCGGCCGGTTCGAGACCGCGGTCGGCAGCCCGGTGACCACGTTCTCCGGCCCGCTGCTGCGGATCTGCGCGGGGGTCGTGCTGGCCGTGGCGCTGCGCGACGCCGGGGTACCCGAGCAGGCGGTCGACCTGCCGCCCGGCTGGGCGTCGATCACCGACTTCGTGCACGGACGTACCTCCCTGGAGCAGGCGCTCAGCACGGTGCTGGCCGCCGGGGCCGCGACCACCGACGCCCCGACCCCCGCAGGGGGCGCGGTGGACCTCTGTGCGCGCCTCGCCGCCGCCACCGACGAGCGGGAGGTCGCCGGGGTGCTCGCCGCCGTCACGGCGGAACTCTACGAAGCCGGCGCGGACATCGACTGGGCCACGTTCCAGTGGCCGGTCGCCTGGCGCAAACGCCTCCTGCCGGTCGGTCAGGCCCGGGGCCCCGCGCTGGACCTGCGGGAGCCGCTGCGCTCCGCCGAGCCCGGCGGCCCGCTGGCCCTCGACGACGACGCCGGCCCGGCCGGGTACGCCTTCTCCCGGGTCTTCGGGCCGGGCGAGGTGCCGATCGCCCAGCACTCGGTGTACCGCCGGATCATGCTCCCCGGTGTCGCCTGGTTCGACTTCCTGCGCCAGGGCGCGGAACTGCGCGGCGAGCTGTTCCACGGGGTGCGGGACGTGCTCTTCCACCGTCCGCTCATCCCGACCGGGGCGCACCGGGTGGTGTGCCGGGTCGACGCCGAGGGGCGGTTCACCGTCGCCGACGCCGACGGCACCCCCTTCGTCACCGGCCGGTACGCCCCCCAGCCCGATCCGGTGCCCGCGCCGCAGCCGCTCGCGGCGCTGCTCGACACCTGCTCCCGGGTGCATGCCGGGTCCACCGTGTACCGCTGGCTGCGTCGCATCGGCTACCAGCACGGCCGGTACTACCGCAACATCTCCTGGGTCGCCAGCCTCCCCGGCGGCGGCACCCTCGCCCGGATCGAGGGGGGTCGGCAACGCGCCCTGAACCCCCCGGACGTCCAGCTCTTCCCGGGGCTGCTGGACAGCGTCACCATCGCGGCGATCGACCCGGACAACCCTGTCTTCGGCACCGACCACGCCACCGCGTTCATCCCGCTCTCCGTCGACCGGGTGAGCGTGCACGGTGCGCTGGCCGACGCCGCCTACGTCCGTACCGAGGTGTCCTTCTGGAACGAGGAGGCGTGCCGGGTCACCCAGGTCGTCCTCGACGCCGCGGGCGTACCCCTGCTGACCTTCGGGGACATCTCCTCCAAGCGGGTGCCCGTCCTCGCGTTCAGCGACCCGCCCCCGGCCGACGCCCCGCGACCCGCCCCTGAGTCGTCCGCCGCGCCGGCCGCCGCCCTTGAGCCGTTAGCCGCGCCGGCCCCCGCCCCGGAACCGGCCGTCGTGGCGGCCCCGTCCGCTGGCCCGGTCGGGGTCGCCGGGCCGGCCGGCGTGGCCGGGACGACACCGCTCGCTCGGGCGCTCGCCTGGTTCCTGGCCCTGGCCGGCACGGACGCCGAGCACGTCGACGCCGAGTTCCTCTCCGCCGGCTTCGACTCCGTCGGTCTGGTCGGGCTCAGCGAACGACTGTCCCGGGAACACGGGCTGTCGCTGTATCCGACCGTCTTCTTCGAGTACCCGACCCCCCGCAGCTTCGCCCAGCACCTCGTCGACGAGGCACCCGAGTTCGTCGCCGCGCTGGCCGCGCCGCCGCCCCCCGTCACGTCGGCCCCCGTCGCCCCGCCGTCGGCCGAGCCCACCTCCTCCCCGTCGCCGTCGGCCGGCACCGCGCCGCCGCCTGACGGGTCCGTGCCCACCCCGCTGCCGGCCGGCAGCGTCCCCACCCCGCCGACCGGGGACATCCCCACCCCGTCGGCCGCCGTACCGTCACCGTCGGCCGGGTCGACCCCGGCCGCTGCCGTGCCGCCGGTTGCCGACGGGGCGGGGAGGGCGGAGGCCGACGGGACGGACCCGGGACGCGACATCGCCGTCGTGGGTGCCGCGATCCGGGTGCCCACCGCCGGCGACCTCGACGCGTTCTGGACGCTGCTCACCGACGGGCGCGACACCGTCGGTGCCCTGCCCGAGGGCCGGTGGCAGCCGTTGGAGGGCCCGGTACCGCAGGCGTCCTTCCTGGAGCGGGTCGACGAGTTCGACCCCGTGCCGTTCCGGATCTCCGCCCGGGAGGCGCCGCTGATCGACCCCCAGGCCCGCATCGTGTACGAGACCATCTGGCAGGCCCTGGAGGACGCCGGCCGGACGGGGCAGGGGAGCCCGGACAACCGGATCGGGCTGTGGATCGCCTACAGCCACGACCACTATCACGAGGAACGGTCCCGACACGGGGTGGCCGACGGGCGCGGGCTGGGCCTGGAGGCGATGATCCCGAACCGGCTGTCGTACCTGATGGACTGGCACGGCCCGAGCGTCGTGGTGAACACGCTCTGTTCGTCGTCGCTGGTGGCGTTGCACACCGCCGTGCAGCACCTACGGGCCGGCGACATCGACACCGCCGTCATCGGTGGCGTGCACGCCGCGATCAGCCCGGAGTACTTCGACTCCATGCGGGACCTGCGCGCGCTCTCGCCCAGCTTCCGCTGCCGGGCCTTCGACGTCGAGGCCGACGGGTTCGTGCCCGGTGAGGGCGCGGTGGCGATCGTGCTCCGCCGCCGGGCGGACGCCGAACGCGACGCCGACCGCATCCGGGGCCTGATCAAGGGCGTGGCGGTGAACCACGGTGGCCGGACCACCCGCTACTCCGCCCCGAGCCCCGCCGGCCAGCGGGAGGTGATTGTGGCGGCGTTGCGGGATGCGGGTGTTGGTGTGGAGGGGTTCGGGATGGTGGAGGCGCATGGGACGGGGACGTCGTTGGGTGATCCGATCGAGGTGGAGGGGTTGACTCGGGCGTGGCGGGGTTTCACGTCGCGGACGCAGTTCTGTGCGATTGGTTCGTTGAAGTCGAACATTGGTCATCTGGAGCCGGCGGCGGGCCTTGCCGGGTTGGTGAAGGTGTTGTTGTCGTTGGAGCATCAGGTGGTGCCGCCGACGTTGCATGTGGTGCGGCCGAACGACCATATCCGGTTTGAGGACACGCCGTTCTTCGTGGCGGATCAGCCGGTGCCGTGGCCTCGGGTGGTGGGTGTTCCGCGTCGGGCGGCGGTGTCGGCGTTCGGGATGGGCGGGGTCAATGCTCACGTGATTGTGGAGGAGGCCCCGCTCCCGGCTGTCCGGGAGTCGTTGCCGCAGCAGTCGTTTGTGGTGAAGGTGTCGGCGGCGAGTGAGGAGGGGGTGCGTCGGTTGGCGGGGGAGTATGCGCGGGTGTTGTCGGGTGTGGATTCGTCGGCGTTGGGTGACGTGGGTTTCACCGCGAATGTGGGCCGGGCGTCGCATCGGTTCCGGGTGGCGGTGCAGGGTTCTGACGGGTCGGGTTTGGCGGGTGCTCTGAACTTGGTGGCGGGTGGGGATCGGCCGGTGGGTCGGTTGTCGAATCAGCCGCCGGTGTCGGTGTTCCTGTTTTCGGGTCAGGGTTCGCAGTATCCGGGGATGGCGGCGGGTTTGTACGCGACTGAGCCGGTGTTCCGGGCGGCGTTCGATGAGTGCGCCGAGTTGGTGGCGTCGTGTGGGGACGTGCCGTTGCGGGAGGTGGTGTTGGGGGAGCGGGGTGGTGAGTTGGTGCAGACGCGGTTTGCGCAGGTGGGGATCGTGGCGGTGCAGGTGGGGTTGGTGCGGTTGTTGGAGTCGTGGGGTGTTCGGCCGGGGTTGGTGGTGGGTCACAGCGTGGGGGAGTTGACGGCTGCGTGGGCGGCGGGGGCTCTCGGGTTGGGGGAGTTGTTGCGGCTGGTGGTGGTGCGGGGTGGGTTGATGCAGGGTCAGCCGTCGGGTGGGGCGATGGCGGTGGTGTTCGCCGACGCCGGATCGGTGGAGGCGGTGTTGCCGTCCTTCCCGGGGGTGGAGATCGCGGCGTTCAATGCCCCGCGCAGTGTGACGATCTCCGGCCCGGTCGAGGCGGTGGAGGCGTTCGGTGCCGGGTCGGGGCTGCGGACGCAGCGGTTGACGGTGAGTCATGCGTTTCATTCGTCGGTGATGGCGGGTGCGGTGGGGCCGTTTGCGGAGGCGTTCGGTGAGGTGGTGGTGTCGCCCCCGCGGATTGGTTTCGCATCGACGGTGACGGGTCGTTGGCATGATGCGCGGTCGGTGGCGGATGGTCGGTTGTGGGGGTCGGGGATTCGTCAGCCGGTGCGTTTCGTTGAGGCGGTTGAGGCGGTGTATGCGGCTGGTGGGCGGGTGTTCTGGGATATCGGTGCGCATCCGGTGTTGACCGGGTTGGCGCGGGCGACCCTCACCGATACCGATCTGACCTGGCTGTCGACGCTACGACGGGACCACGACGACCAGACGCAGCTCCATACGGCCGTCACGTCGTTCTACAGCCGGGGTCTGGGTGATATCGACTGGGCCGGGGTGCATCACGGTAAGGGACACCGCACCACGACCATTCCCACCTACCCCTTCCAACGGCAGAGATTCTGGGTCCACGGTGGAGCGGACGAGGTGGCGGATGCCGCCTCCGCCCGGCCGGCATCCGTGAGGCGGGAGCCATGCGAACGTAAGATCCACCTCTATCCGCCCGCCCGGGAAAACTACGTCGACAAGGACCGGATGTCATGACTACGGAATACGGACTCAAGCGTCACTTCAACGGTGACGCCGCCCGCCTCATCGGCGGAAAGATCCGCGAGGTCCACCCGGACTTCGACGTCGAGGAGTACACCGCCGAGGTGGAGCGTCGCATTCCCGGAAAGGAGCTGAAGGACCGCGTCCTCGTCCTGGCGGAGGGGCTGCGCAGCCGGCTCCCCGAGGACTACGCCGAGAGCGTGAAGATCCTCCTGGCCATCCTCGGCGAGGAACTCGCCGAGGGCGAGGGGATGTTCAACGTGAGCTGGTACCTCATGCCGGTGGCCCGGTTCGTCGAGGAGTACGGCCTGGACCACCCGGAGGTGTCCCTCGACGCGCTGGTCGAGATCACCAAGCGGCACACCGCCGAGTACGCCATCCGCCCCTTCATCGAGCAGCACTACGAGCTGACGATGGCCCGGATGGCCGACTGGGCCCGCGACCCCAGCCACAACGTCCGGAGAATGGCGAGCGAGGGCGTGCGTCCCCGGCTTCCCTGGGCGCGTACGCTCACCGCCTTCGTGCGGGACCCGCAGCCCGTACTGGAGATCCTCGAACCGCTGCGCAGCGACCCCTCCGAGTACGTGCGCAAGTCGGTGGCGAACAACCTCAACGACATCTCCAAGGATTCGCCCGACGTCGCGGTGGCCACCGCGTTGCGCTGGTCGCAGGAGAGCCCGACCCCGGAGACCACCTGGATCGTCCGGCACGCGTTGCGCACGCTGGTCAAGAAGGGCAACCAGGAGGCGCTGGCGATCGTGGGCGTCACCGGCGGCGAGCACATCCGGGTGCCCTCGATGGGGCTCCACCCGCGCACCCTGGCGCTCGGTGAGTCGACCATGATCCGCCTCGACGTCGAGAACACCGACAGCCGCCGGCACACCGTCACCGTGGACTACGTCGTGCACCACGTCCGCAAGAACGGCCAACGCATCCCCAAGGTCTTCAAGCTGACCACGCTGGAACTCGGCCCCGGCGAACGCCGGACGGTGGAGAAGTCGCACCCGGTCCGGGAGGTCTCCACCCGGCGCTACTACCCCGGCGAGCACCTCGTCGACATCCAGGTCAACGGCCAGGTGCTGGCCACGGACAGATTCGACCTCCGGCTGTGAACGGCCCCCGTACGCCGCTCGCCGCCGACCACCCGGTGCTGCGCGACCACCGGATCGGCGACACGCCGGTCCTGCCCGCGGCGGCGCAGCTCGACGCGATGCTCAGCGCCTGCGCGGCGGCCCACGACGGCGGGAGTTGGCGTCTCGACCAGGTGGCGTTCCTCGTGCCGCTGCCGGTCGCGCCGGGCGGGTCGGTCGAGATCGAGACCGTGCTCACCCCGGCGGGGGAGTGCACGCTCGGTTCGTGGCAGCCGGACGGGTCCGGCCCGGTCCTGCACAGCCGGGCCCGGGCCACCCGCAGCGCGTTGGCCCCGCCGAGCTACCGGGACGTGGCGGGGCTGCGCGCCGGCTGCGTCGACGAGGTGCCGCTCTCCGCCGTCGCCGAGTGGCGGCGGTCCAGCGGCATCGCGTACGGCCCGACGTTCCAGGCGATCCGCGCCGCACACCGGGGGCCCGACCGGATCCTGGCCGTGCTCCGCGCGTCCGGTGGGCTGACCGACCGGCACTTCGTCCCACCGCCGCTGCTGGACAGCGTCTTCCAGTGCCTCGGGATGCTCGACGACGGCACCGCCGGCGCCTGCCTGCCCTGGTACGTCGGGCGGATCACCGCCCGCCGCCCGGTCACCGGCACCGTGCTGGCCCTCGTCGAGCGGACCGACCCGGCGGGCGGGGCCGGTGGCGCGGTGCGCGGGCGGGCCACGGTCTGCAACCAGCAGGGCGAGGTGCTGTTGGAGCTGGACCGGATCGTCCTCAAGGCGGCCGGCCCCACCACCGCCCCGGCGGCCACCCCCCGTCGACCCCCGTCGACCCGCCCCACCCCGCTGCCCACCGACCCGCTACCCGTCAGCCCGCTGCCCGCCGAGCCGGTGCCTGCGGGGTCGGTCACCACGGTGACCTGGCGGCCGGTCGTCCCCACCCCGGAACCGGCCACCGAACCGGGCCGCACCTGGGTGGTGTCGGGGGAGCCCGGTGTCGAGTCGTACGAGGGCGGGCCGCTCCTGCTCACCCCGGCCGACCTGCACGACGCCCACCTCGACCGGGCGCGCGCGGAGACGCCGCCCGCCGAGGTGGTGTACGTGGCCCCGCGCGCCGTGCGGGACCGGGCCGGGGCCGTCGCGCTGCTGCACGGCGTCTTCACCCTGGTCCGGCGGCTCGCGGCGCAGCCACCGATGCCCGCCCTCACCATCGTCACCAGCGCCGCCCAGCAGGTCACCGGGGACGAGCCGGTCGAGCCCGGGCAGGCCGCGCTGTGGGGCCTGGCGCGCACCCTGCGGATCGAGCACCCGCAGGCCCGGGTACGCCTCGTCGACATCGGCCTGGGCGGCGGCACCCCGCCACCGACCCTCGACGAGGTGCGGCACGGCGAGGCGGAACTCGCCTGGCGTGACGGCTCCTGGTACGCCCCCACCCACCCGGCCGCGGTCGTACCCGGGCGGTCGGCCCGGCCGGTGGCCGGTGGCCGGTTCCTCGTCACCGGCGGCCTGGGCGGCATCGGCCTGCACGTGGCGGAGTTCCTGGCCGGCGCGGGCGGCGCCCACCTCACCCTGGTCGGTCGCACGGCACCGACCGGGGGGCCGACCCGGGACCGGCTGGACCGCCTCGCCGCCACCTGCGACCTGCGGATCGTCACCGCCGACGTCCGTACGCTGCCGGACGTGCTGCGCGGCGCGGAGCCCTTCGACGGGGTCTTCCACGCCGCCGGAGTGCTCCGCGACGGGTTGGCGCGCAGCCTGTCGGCGGAACGGATCGACGAGGTGTTCGGGCCGAAGATCGGTGGGGTGCACGCGCTCGACGAGGCGTTCCCCGCCGACGCGCGGCCCGGGTTCGTCGTGCTGTTCTCCTCCATCTCGGCGACCCACGGCAACCTCGGCCAGAGTTCGTACGCGACCGCCAACGCCTACCTCGACGGCTACGCCGCGCGCCGCCGGGCCGGTGGGGAGGCGTGGTACAGCCTCGGCTGGGGCCTGTGGCGCGTCGGCATGGGTGCGGGGATCGCCGACGCCGCAGCGGCACGCGGCATCCCGGCGCTGACCGTCGCCGACGGCATCGCGCTGCTGCGGCACACCCTCGAACTGGCTCCCGCGAACTACGTCGTGTCCGCAGTCGACGAACCGGAGGACGACCAGATGACCCCTGTGACCCCTGTCGACACCCGGCTGTGGCCGGCGCTGTCGGCGATCCTGAAGCGGACCCTGCACGTCGACCAGGTGTCGCCCGACGACAACCTGCTGGAGTTGGGGCTCGACTCGATGATGGCCGTCGAGGTCTCCGCCGCGCTGGCCGGCGAGGGACTGGACGTCGATCCGGTGGCCATGTTCGACCACCCCGACGTCGGCGCGCTGGTGCGGCACCTGGAAGGGCTGCCGCGCCACCCGCCCGGGGCGGCCCCCACCAGCCCGGCCCCGGCTCCCACCGGCCAGGCCGCCCCGGCCGTACCGGTGACGCCGTCCTTCGCCGGGCCGGCTGCGCCGGGCGTCGGGCGGTCCGGGTCCGCCGCCGTACCGGCCGGGCCGGCCGCCGTCCGCCCGGCCGCCGTCCGCCCGGCCGGTGCGTCGCCGGAACCGGTGGCCGCGTCGGCGACACCGCGCTTCGTGCCCGACTGGGACCGCTACCGCGACGTCGACGGTGCCGCCGACCGGCACCCGTCCCGGCCCGACCACCGTGCCGGCGTCGGTCCGGCGGCGGGGAGCCCGGTGGCGGACGGACACCGGCCGACGGCGGGCCCGCCTACCGCCCGGGAGCGGTCCGGGCCGCCCGGTGTCGCCGTCCCGGTCGGCGCGTCGGTGCCCCGCCGCACCCTGCCCGGCCGGCTCGGCGACCACCCGGACGGCTCCTTCCTCGACCGGCGCATCGACGCGCTGTCGGTGGACGACCGGGTGGTCATCGCCCAGGACGACTACTTCTACGAGCCGGTCATCGAGGACTCCAAGGGCGCCTGGATCAAGTTCGACGGCCGCTGGTTCCTCAACTTCGCGTCGTACAGCTATCTCGGGCTGATCGGCCACGACTACATCAACCACCAGGCGCAGCGGGCCCTGGAGCGGCACGGCACCGGCGCGCACGGCGTACGGCTGCTCGCCGGCACCCTGCACCTGCACCGCGAGCTGGAGTTGGGCATCGCCCGGTTCCTCGGGGCCGAGGACGCCATCGTCTACACCAGCGGCTACATGGCCAACGTGGCGACGATCGGCGCGCTGGTCGGGCCGGGCGACGTGGTGATCGGCGACGTCTACAACCACGCGAGCATCCTGGACGGCTACCGGCTGTCCGGCGCGACCGTGATCACCTACGCGCACAACGACCTGACCGACCTGGAACGCGCCCTGCGCCGGGCGGGCGACGCCGGGAAGCTGGTGGTCACCGACGCGGTCTTCAGCATGGACGGCGACATCGCCGACCTGCCCGGCATCCTGGCGCTGTGCGAGCGCTACGACGCGCCGCTGATGGTCGACGAGGCGCACAGCCTCGGCGTGCTGGGCGCCACCGGCCGGGGCATCACCGAACACTTCGGCATCGATCCGGCCCGGGTGGCGGTCAAGATGGGCACGCTGTCCAAGACGGTGCCCAGCACCGGCGGCTACGTGGCCGGCTCCAGCGACCTGGTCTTCGCCCTGAAGAACAACGCCCGGGGCTGGATGTTCTCCGCCGCCGGTACCCCGATGCAGGTGGCCGCCGCGCGGGCCGCGGTGGAGGTGATGGAGGCGGCTCCGCAGCTCACCGGGGAACTGCGGGCGCTCACCGACCGGTACCGGGCGACGCTGCGCGGCCTCGGCTTCGACACCCTGGCCAGCGAGACGCCGGTGGTGCCGATCATCTGCGCCAGCGCCGGGCAGGCCCAGGAGATGGCCCGGCTCTGCCAGGCCGACGGCATCTTCGTCCAGCCCATCGTCTATCCCACCGTGCCCAAGGCGCTGCCCCGGCTGCGCACCATCGTCAACCTCAGCCACTGCGCCGACGACCTCGACCATGCCGTCGCCGTCTTCACCCGGGCCGGCCGGCAGGTCGGGCTCATTCCCTGAGAACCGCCGGCGCGCTCCGACCGAGACCCACCCGTGTTGCCGGCCGCCCGACCGGGCGGCCGGCGGAGGAACCCCGTCGAGAGGAGAACGCAGTGAGTGACATCGACAGCAGGGCCTTCTTCGGTGCCGTCCTGAAGGCCGTCGCCTGCACCCGCAACCACAACACCGACGAGACCGGTTACGCCGAGGGCGTCCTGACGCCCACCGCCCGCATCCGGGAGTTCGAGAAGGAACTCGGCGACCGGGCGCTCACCCGGGCCGAGGCCGAGCAGGTGCTGGGCTGGCTGGACGCCACGTTCCGGGCCAAGCTCACCCCCGCCGAGGAGCGGGAGCACTACCACCGCTACATCGCCGAGGTGTCCGGGGTGACCCGGGCACCGGCCACCGTCGCCGCCTGACCGGCGGCGTCCGGTCCGGGGCGCGCCACCGACCCGGTCCCGTCGGTGGCGCGCCCCGGCCACCCGCCCCTGCCCGATCGTCGAGCGCCGAGGACGTCGCACATGTCGAAGCTCGCCTGGTACAGCCACGAGATCTGCTTCTGGCACGACCCCGGACCGGGATCGGGCTACCTGCCGGTCGGTCCGGGCATCGAACCCCTGCGCCAGCACGCCGTCGACCCGGACCTGCGGCGGGCCGAGGGACTGGTCCGGCTGGCCGGGGTGCTGGACCACTACACCCGGGTC
This sequence comes from Micromonospora sp. HM134, assembly GCF_007833915.1. NCBI lineage: Bacteria > Bacillati > Actinomycetota > Actinomycetes > Micromonosporales > Micromonosporaceae > Micromonospora > Micromonospora sp. HM134. The sequence goes on along the minus strand of NZ_CP041061.1, from coordinate 4,740,190 downwards.
ACCCCCGAGCCGGCCAGCGACGACGACCTGCTGCTGGTGCACGTGCCGGAGCACCTCGGCCGGGTCGAGGCGGCCTCCGCGCTCGGCGCGGGCGACGCCGGGGTGTACGCGTACGTCAACCACCACAGCGCCCAGGCCGCCCGGGTGGCGGCGGGGGCCTGCGTGCAGGCGGCCACCGCCGTGCTCGACGGGCGCTTCGACCGGGCGTACTGCCTGGTCCGGCCGCCCGGACACCACGCCGAGCCGGACCGGGCGATGGCACTGTGCCTCTACAACAACGTGGCGATCGCCGCGCGGGCGGCGCAGCGGCACGGGGTACGCCGGGTGCTGGTGCTCGACTGGGACGTGCACCACGGCAACGGCATCCAGCGCACCTTCTACGAGGACCCGGACGTGCTCTACGTCTCGATCCACCAGGAGGGGCTGTTCCCGCCCGCGTCGGGGCTGGTCACCGAGACGGGGGCCGGGGCCGGCGCGGGCCGCACCCTCAACGTGCCGCTGCCGGCCGGGTCGGGGCACGAGGCGTACCTGGCGGCGCTGTCCCGGCTGGTCGTGCCGGCGGCGCGTGCCTTCCGCCCGGAGCTGATCCTCGTCGCGGCCGGTGTCGACGCGAGCGGCCACGACCCGATGGGTCGGATGATGTGCACCAGCCGGACCTTCCACGCGCTGACCGAGGGCATGTGCGCGTTGGCCGACGACCTCACCGGCGGACGGATCGTCTTCGTCCACGAGGGCGGCTACTCGGCCTGGTACCAGCCGACGCTGGTGCTGGCCATCGCGTCGGCGATCGCCGGGCTGCCGGCGCCGCCCGATCCCTTCCTGCACTCGTTGGAGCACCTTCCCGGGCAACGGCTGCGACCGCAGCAGAGCCGCGTGGTCGAGCACCTCGAAGCCCACCACCCGATGCTGACATGAGGAGGGCGGAGCCGATGAACGGCTGGTTGATGCGGGTGGGCGCGGGCCTGCGGCACCCGGTCGACGGCGGGTCCCGTCCCGCCGGCCCGGCGCGCGGCGGGCCGTGGGCGCGGCTGATCGCGTTGCCGCACGCCGGGGGCTGGCCGTCGGCGTTCCGGTCCTGGCGGCCGGTGCTGCCGGCGGGGGTCGAACTGCTGGTCGCCCAGTTGCCGGGCCGGGGGTTGCGGGCCGCCGAGCCGCCGTTGCGGCGGGTCGAGCCGCTCGTCGACGGCCTCAGCCGCGCCGTCGCGGAGCTGCCGCCGCTGCCGTACGCCATCGTCGGGCACAGCTTCGGCAGCGTGCTGGGCTACGAGCTGACCCGGGCGATGGAGCGGGCCGGCCGGCCGCCCCGGCTGCTCACGGTGTCGGCCCGCCAACCGCCGTGCTTTCCCGGCGAGCCGCCGTTCGCGCACCGCCGGACCGACGCCGAACTGCTCGCGCACCTGGTGGAGATCGGTGGGATCGGCCCCGAGCTGCTGCACCGGGGGGACCTGGTGCGACCCGCGCTGGCCGCGATCCGGGCCGACCTCGAAGCCATGGAGACCTACCGCCGGCCGCCGACCGGGGTGGCGGTGCCGATCCTGTCGCTGGGCGCGGTGGACGACCCGGTGGTCGTCGCCGACCGGCTGCACCTGTGGGCGCTGGAGACGACGGGGGCCTTCACCCGCCGGATGTTCACCGGCGGCCACTTCTACCTGTACGCCCCGGACACTGCGGCAACCATCGCGGAACATCTTTTACAGCTTTGTTTCCCACATATGGCGGAACATCAAGAAATGTCCCACCCCAGTGCGACGCTGTCGCGCTGACCACTCCGCACGATCCAGAGAGGAACCACCTTGGGCACCACGAGCGAACCACAGCACCGGGCCAGCCCCCGGGAATGGCTCGGCCTGGCAGTCCTGGCGCTGCCGACGCTGCTGCTCTCCATCGACATGAGCGTCCTGCACCTCGCGGTGCCGCACATCAGCGAGAGCCTGCTGCCCAGCGCGCCGCAGATGCTGTGGATCATCGACATCTACGGCTTCATGATCGCCGGTCTGTTGGTGACCATGGGCACGCTCGGCGACCGCATCGGCCGGCGTCGGCTGCTGCTGATCGGCGCCGCCGCGTTCGGGGTCGCCTCGGTGATCGCCGCGTACGCCGACAGCCCGGCCATGCTGATCGCCGCGCGCGCCGCGCTCGGCATCGCCGGCGCCACCCTGATGCCGTCCACCCTGGCGCTGATCAGCAACATGTTCCAGGACGCCAAGCAGCGGGGGATCGCGATCGCCGTCTGGGTCACCATGTTCTCCGTCGGCATCGCGCTCGGCCCGGTGGTCGGCGGCGCGTTGCTGGAGTACTTCTGGTGGGGCTCGGTCTTCCTGCTGAACGTGCCGATCATGGCGGTGCTGCTGCTGGCCGGCCCGCGCCTGCTGCCCGAGTACCGGGACGCCGACGCCGGCCGGCTCGACCTGACCAGCGTGGCGCTGTCCCTGGCCACCATCCTGCCCGTCATCTACGGCCTCAAGGAGCTGGCCAAGGACGACCCGGGCCTGCTGCCGGTGCTCGCCATCGTCGCCGGCCTGGCCGTCGGCGTGTTCTTCGTCCGCCGGCAGCGGGGCCTCACCAGCCCGCTGATCGACCTGCGGCTGTTCCGCAACCGCGCGCTGACCACCGCCCTGGTGGCGATGCTGTTCAGCATGCTGATCGCCGGTGGGACGTACCTCTTCGTCACGCAGTACCTCCAGCTCGTGGTGGGGCTCTCCCCGCTGCGGGCCGGGCTGTGGCTGCTGCCGGCGGCGATCGCGCTGATCGTCACCTCGATGCTCTCGCCGGTGCTGGCCGGGCGGTTCGCCCCGGCGCACGTGGTGGCCGCCGGCCTGGCCGTCTCGGCGGTCGGGCACCTGAGCCTGGCCCTGATCGGCAGCGAGGGCGGGCTCACCCAGCTGGTGGTCGGCTTCCTCCTGGTCTACGCCGGGGGTGGACCGCTGATCGCCCTCGGCACCGACATCGTCGTCGGGTCGGCACCGCCCGAGCAGGCCGGTTCCGCCTCGGCCGTCTCGGAGACCAGCACCGAACTGGGCATGGCGCTCGGCGTCGCCATCCTGGGCAGCATCGGCACCATCGTCTACCGCAGCCAGGTGACCGTTCCCGAGGGCGCCGCTGCGGGCGACACGCTGGCCACCGCCGTCGCCGCCGCCGAACGGCTGCCCGGTGAGGTCGGTGCGACGCTGCTGGCCTCCGCCCGGGAGGCGTTCACCGACGGGCTGAACGTGATCGGCACGATCAGCACCGTGATCACCGTCCTGCTCGCCGTGGCGGTGCTGACCATGGTCCGCGACCGGCCGGCCGGTGCGGACGACGCCCCGGCGCGCGACGCCGACGCCGTACCGGCGCAGACCGCGCCCTGACCGGCTGCCCCGCGCCGGTCGGGCGCGGGGCAGCCGGCCGACGTCAGGCGTCGGACCCGGGCGGCTCCCTGCCGCCGGCGGGCGGCGGGACGTCGTGACCGGAGGCGGGCAGTGCCCGAACGGGTGCCCGGACCGCGCCACGCGGTCCGGGCACCCGGCGTGTGACGCCGCCCGCCGCGCGGGGTGGCGGTGGGCGGCCTCCCGCTTCCCTGGCCGTGTGCGGCGGGCGCGCCGGGTGGGTGGGCGCACCCGCGCGGCGGTGACCCGGGGTGGCCGGGGCCCTCCGCCGTCGGCGCGCCGGCCGCTACCGGCCGGCGGCGAGCTGCTGTTGCAACTGGTCGATGCGGTCGATGAGGGTGAGCATCATCGACCGCAGCGCGGCGCTGTCCGCGTCCCGGTCCAGGTTCATCCGGCCGAAGGTGAACCCGTGGAAGAGGGCGGACAGGACGGCTGGCGTGACGGCCTCGGAGACGCCGACCCTGCGCAGCACCTGACCCGCGGCGCCCGGGTCCTCCCGCAGCCCGAGCAGCAGGTGGCTGCCGGCGGTGACGGCCGATCCGTGGGCGCGGGCCTGGCCGGCGGCGACGGCCAGCGCCGCGTGGGCCCCGGCCGCCATGGTGGGCGCGGCACCGGCGGCCGACGGGTGGCCCGCCCCGGTGGTGGCCCGGGCGTCGACCTCGTCGGTGACGGCGGCCTGGATCGAGGCGACCGGGAAGCCCAGCAGTTCGACGGTGTTCAGGACCAGGCTCTCCCCCTCGTCGAGGAACGCCTGGAGGACGTCGATGGTCTCGACGGTGGCCGCACCACGGGCGGCGGCGACGTCGTAGGACTGGCGCAGGATCGCCGCGACGTGGTGGTTGGGCGGGGGTGTCAGCGCGACCTGTTCGGGCAGCGCGAGTTCGGCGGGCGCGTCGTGGGTGGCGTTGTCGCTGCCGTCCAGCGCCTGGGTCAGCGCGACCTGGCAGATCCGCGAGACCGGTAGTCGTGCCTCCCGTACCCGGTCGGCGAGGGCGTCCGGCAGATAGACGTTGATCTTCGGCACCTGTCGATCCTGTCACGGGGGGTTCGGCGGGGGTGTCGCGGGTGGGGCGCAGATCACTGGTGGGGGCACCTTGATTGCCTACAAACCCTAGGGGCATACTGGGGTTATGTCGACGCTGCTGACCGCCTGCCGGGCGGTCGACTACGGCCGCACCGGCAGCGCGCTCTGTTGTAGCCGCTGACCCGGCCCGCCGTCCCTCACCGGCCACCGCGCCACGACGGCACCGTCGCCCCCGCTCCGCTGTCTGACTCCCGCGCCACCGCGCGGGTCCACGCGTCCGCGATCGTCCGACCGCGAACCGCTCATCTCCCCGTGCCGGTACGCACGACCTTCCCGGGTGCGTACGCACGACCGCCTCGACGACAGGGTCGCCCCGCCATGACCGAATCCCGCCCCTCCGCCCCTCCGACCGGACGCACGACGTTCGCCGCCGACGAGTTGGCCGCCGCCAGAGCCGGCCTGACGACCGGCATCAACCGGATCTTCGCCGCCTCGGCGATGTCCGCCAGCGGACACGGCAACATCAGCGTCCGACTGCCCGGCCACGACGATCTCCTCGCCGTCAACGCCGGTGACCTGCTGCGCCCGTGGCCCGCCGACGACCTGCGGGTCGGGCTTGCGGGCCTGCGTACCGTCAACGACGAGGTCGTCGTCGTCGACCTCGACGGCGAGGTCCGCTACGGCACGCCGAGCCCGTCGGTGGCCGCGATCCTCAAGATGCACGTCGGCGTCTACCGGACCCGGCCGGACGTCAACGCGGTCATCCACACCCACTCCCCGTACGCCACCAGCTACGCGCTCGCCTCGGTCAGCCTGCCCGCCCGGTACGAGGCGCTGCTGGTCCACGGCCAGGCCGTCGACCTGCCGGTCGCGCCGTGGGCACCGCGCGGCACGGCCGAGGCCGTCCGCTCCATCGCCGAGACCTACCGGGCCCACCCGCAGACGTACGGGGTGCTGCTCGGCAACCACGGTCTGCTCGTCGCCGGCGACTCGGCCACCCACGCCGCGAGCCTGGTCGTGGCGATCGAGGAGGCGGCCGTGTCGAGCCTCGGCGCACTCGCCCTGGGCGGGCCGACCCCCTTCCCCGACCACGTCCGGGACCTGGACCTGCGCCTGCGTTTCTGACCCGCCCGGGTCCGACCGCGCCCGCGCCGCCGACCCGGACACCCGCTCGTCCGAACCCTCTGCCGAAAGTGAGAACGACCGTGTCGTCGACATCCACCCGCTCCCCGCGTCGCCGTTCCGGCCGCGGCCTGGCCGGCCTGCTGACCGCCGCGCTGCTCGTCACCCCCCTCGTCGCCTGCGGCGAGGAGGAGGCGGCGTCCGGGGCCGACGCCGACGGCCTGACCACCGTCACGCTGGCCTCGGCCCCGCTGGCCCACCTCGCCCCGATCTACCTCGCCCAGGACAGGGGCATCTTCGCCAGGCACGGCCTGCGCGTCGAGGTGGACACCGAGACCTCGGACCTGACATCCGTGCCGTCCGTGCTCGCCGGCAAGGTCAACTTCGCCACCGGTGACCTCACCACGCTGATCGTGGCGCGGTCCAAGGGGCTGGACGTCAAGGCGTTGCTGCCGGCCTCCGCCTCGACCGGCAAGGCGGGGGCCGACTACGGCGCCCTCGTCGTGGCCGGCAAGTCCGGCATCACCAGCCCGAAACAGCTCGAAGGCAAGACCGTCGCGGTCAACATCCTCACCAACATCGCCGCCGCGGCGGCCCGCGAGTCGATCCGGGCCGACGGCGGCGACCCGGCGAAGGTGAAGCTCGTCGAGATCCCGTTCCCGCAGGTGCCGGCCGCCCTCAGCGAGGGGCGCGTCGACGGCGCGTGGGTGGTCGAGCCGTTCCTGTCGGCGGCCAAGGCCCAGGGCGCGGTCCCCATCGGCTGGGGCTTCACCGACCTGGCCGAGGACCTCACGGTGTCGGCCTGGTACGCCTCCGGCGCGTACACCCGGGAGCAGTCGAAGGTCACCACGGCGTTCCGGGACGCGGTCCGGGAGGCGTACGCCTACGCCCGCGAGCACGAGGACGAGGTCCGGGCGAAGATCCCGACGTTCACCCAGATCACCCCCGAGGTCGCCAACCGGATCACCATCACCGGATGGCGGGACCAGGTCAGCCGCCAGGCGGCCGAGAAGCTGGTCGGGTACGCGCAACGCGACGGCCTGATCACCGACGCGCCGAACCTCGACGAGCTGATCCTGCCGTGACCACCCCCGGCCACGGCGATCCGCCGGCCCGCCGGCCGGTCGGCGGCAGGTGGGGTCACCGACAGTTGCTGGGCGCGGTGGGGCTGGCCGGGGCGGCGGTGACGTACGAGGTGCTGAGCCGGGCGTTCTTCTCGCCGCTGCACGTGCCGCCGCTGACCGCCGTCGTCCCGGAGGCCGTCGAACTGCTCACCGGGGCGAGGTTCTGGACGGCGACCGGGCGCACCCTGCTGGCCGCCGTCCAGGGCCTGCTGATCGCGGTGGTCGCGGGCATCCTGGTCGGGTTCGCGGTCGGCTCGGTGCCGTGGCTGCTCAGGGTGACCTCCTCCACCCTGGACTTCCTCCGCCCGGTGCCGTCGATCGTGCTGATCCCGGTGCTGATCCTGGTGCTCGACGTCGGGCAGATCACCGTGCTGCTGGTCGCCGTCTCCTGCTTCTGGGTCGTGCTGTTCCAGGTGCTGTACGGCCTGCGGGAGGTCGACCAGGTGGCCGTGGACACGGCCCGCAGCTTCCGGCTGGGCCGGCTGCGGCGGGTCGTCCACGTCACCTGGCCGACGGTGCTGCCGTACCTCGGCACGGCGCTGCGGCTGATCGTGTCGGTGGCGCTGGCCCTGGCGCTCACCGGTGGGCTGGTGATGGGCGCCGCCGGCCTCGGTGAGCTGATCTGGAGCAGCCAGGAGTCCGGCGAGTCCACCGGCATGTACGCGCTGGTGCTGCTCACCGGCGGCATCGGGGTGGTGCTCGACCTGCTCGCCCGGCTGGCTGAGCGGCGGCTGCTGCACTGGCACGTCGCCACCCGGCGGGAGTGGGCCCGGTGAGCGCCGGGGGTCGACGGCCGGGAGCCCCGGGCGGGCCCGGTCGGGCCGGCAGCGCGGTGGGCCGGGCGCTCGGTCTGCCCGTCGTCCTGCTGGTGCTCTGGTGGGTGGCCAGCGCGGACAGCACGAACATCTTCCTGCCGCCGCTGCGCGTCATCGTCGCGGCGTTCCGCGAGGTGTGGCTCTCCGAGGTCTTCCTGCGGGACGTCGTACCGAGCCTGTGGCGGCTCGCCGTCGGCTACGGCGCGGCGCTGCTGCTCGGCGTCGCCGCCGGGTACGTGATCGGGCGGTGGTCGGTCGTGCGCGACCTGACCAGCCCGCTGTTGGCGTACTTCCGGGTGCTGCCGTCGCCGGTGCTGATCCCGGTGCTGCTGGTCGCGGTCGGGATCGGCGACGGCACCAAACTGATCGTCATCGTGTCGGGCGCGCTCTGGCCCATCCTGCTCAACACCGCCGACGGGGTCCGGGCCGTGGACGACGTCGGGCGGGAGACCGCCGCCGTGTTCGGCCTGCCGAGGTGGACCCGGCACCGGCTGCTCCTGCACGCGGCCCTGCCGCAGGTCTTCGCCGGCGCCCGTCAGGCGCTCGGTGTCTCGATCATCGTGATGGTGGTCAGCGAGATGCTGATGAGCACCGACGGGCTGGGCTTCACCGTGATCCGGTTCCAGCGCAGCTTCGCGATCCCGGAGATGTGGAGTGGCGTGCTGCTGCTCGGCGCGCTCGGATTCGCCCTGGCGAAGCTGCTCGAACTGGTCGAGCGCCGGGCCCTGCGCTGGCATCGCGGCGTCACCGGACGAGAGGGAGCATCATGACCACACCAGCCAGCGACACCCTGCTGAGCATCGTCGACCTCGGCAGGTCGTACCGCTCCCGGGAACGCAACGTCGACGCGCTGACCGGGATCACCCTGTCGATCCGTGACGGCGAGTTCGTCGCGGTCGTCGGACCGTCCGGTTGCGGCAAGACCACCCTGCTGAAGATCGTCGCCGGGCTGCTGCCCGCCTCGACCGGCGCCGTCCACCTGGGCGGGCAACGGGTCACCGAGCCGCCGGCCGACCTCGCCGTGGTCTTCCAGGAGTACGGCCGCAGCCTGTTCGCCTGGAAGACCGTCCGGCAGAACGTCGAGCTGCCACTGCGGCACCGCGGCTACACCCGTGCCGGGCGTCGGGGGCTCGTCGCGGAGGCCCTCGACGCGGTGGGGCTGGCCCGGGCCGCCGACGCGTACCCGTGGCAGCTCTCCGGCGGCATGCAGCAGCGGGTCGCGATCGCCCGGGCGATCGCCTACCGGCCCCGGCTGCTGCTCATGGACGAGCCCTTCTCGGCCGTCGACGCCCAGACCCGGGGCGACCTGGAGGACCTGCTGGCCGGGCTGTGGCGGCGGTACGGGATGACCGTCCTGTTCGTCACCCACGACATCGACGAGGCGGTCTACCTCAGCCAGCGGGTCGTCGTCCTCGGCGCGGCCCCGGCCGGCCTGCGGGCGGACATCCCGATCGACCTGCCGGCCGAACGCGACCAGATCGGCACCCGTTCGCTGCCCCGGTTCGGCGAACTGCGCGCCCGGGTCCATGCCCAGGTGCGTGGCGTGCCGCAGCACCCCGACAGGCAACCATCCGACCGACTGGAGAACGTGGCACCGTGAGCACACCAACAGCCGACCAGCATGGGCACACCGACGCGTCGACGGAACCCCGGTGGGTCGACACCGGCGGGGGAGCGGGCCCGCTGTGGTCGTTCCACGTCGGCGAGGTCGAGGTCTTCCCGATCCGGGAGGTCGACTACTTCCCCGTGCCGACGGACTTCTTCCCCCAACTGGAGTCCGGCTCCTGGACCGAGGGGGCCTTCTACACCCGGGAGCCGTTCACCCACGAGGGGCGGCTGCGGCTCAACCAGGAGGCCCACCTGCTCCGGACCCGGGACCGGCTCATCCTGGTCGATGCCGGCGGCGGCAACGGCAAGCCGCGCCGGGGCGGCGTGTTCGACCGCGCGGACCGGCCGTTCCTGGAACAGTTCGCCCGGGCCGGGGTCTCCCTCGCCGACATCGACACGGTGGTCTTCACCCACCTGCACGTCGACCACGTGGGCTTCGCCACCAGCGCGGACGGGGCCGGCGGCTGGGTGCCGACCTTCCCCAACGCCCGCTACCTGGTGGTCCGGGAGGAGTTCGAGTGGTGGACCGGCCCCGAGGGCGCGGCGGCGCTGGAACGGACCGGGGACTACCTCGCGGACAGCATCCTGCCGCTGCGCGCCGCCGGGGTGCTCGACCTGGTCCCCGCCGACCAGGTGCTCACCCCGGAGATCCACCTCGTCCCGGCGTTCGGCCACACCCCCGGCAACGTCTACCTGGTGGTCGAGTCGGCCGGGCAGCGGGCCCTGTTCGCCGGGGACATGCTGCACCACGGCGTCCAGCTGGAGCGTCCGGAGTGGAGCATCCGGTACTGCGTGGTGCCGGGCGACTCCGCCGACCAGCGCCGTCGGCTGCTGGAGCGGGCCGCGGACTCCGGTGACCTGCTGGTGCCGGCCCACTTCCCGTTCCCGGCCGCCGGGTACGTGCACCGGGCCGGGCGCGGCTTCACCTACACCTTCATCGACGTCTGATGGGTGCGGAGTGTGCCGGGCCGCTGTACGTCGCCGACTTCCACACCCACCACGCCGCCGCGGACCATCCGGCGCTGCCGCCCCGCAACAGCTCCGCGGAGCTGGCCGGACGGTGGGAGGTCCTGGCCCGCCGGATCGCCGACCTGGACGACCTGCTCGCCGAGTCCGGCCGGCTCGGCGTCGACCTGCGGGTGCTGAGCGCGCCACCGGCACTGGTGACGCCGCACGGCGAACGTACCCGCCCGGCGGACCTGCGGCGGCTCAACGACCGTCTCGCCGAGACGGTGGCGACGGCGCCGGACCGGCTCAGCGGGCTGGCCACCATCGACGCGTTCGGCGGCGACGCGGCGGCCGAGGAGGCGGTGCGGGCGGTCCGGGAGCTGGGGCTGTCCGGGCTGGTCGTCGACTGCGCCACGGACGGTCAACTGCTCAGCGCGGCAGCCGCCCGACCCACCCTGACGGCGGCGGCCGAGCTGGGGGTGCCGGTCTTCGCCCACCCGGTCAGCCCGGAGCTGCTGACGACCGCCTTCGCCGGCCTGGGCGGGTTCGGCACCTCCCTGGCGCGCGGCACGATCAACGCGGCGGCGCTGCTGTCCCTGCTGCACGACGGGGTCCTGGCCGAACTCTCCGGGTTGCACGTGGTCTTTCCGATGCTGGGGGTGGCCGGCCTGGCCTTGGCCGCCGCCCACGACGAGGGGGAGGTGCTGACCGCACGGCCCCCGGGTGCGCCCGGGGCGCACGTCTACCTCGACACCATGGGGTTCGCGCCGGCCGCGATCAGGTTCGCCGCCGACCTGCTGGGCGTCGACCACGTGCTGGTCGGCGGAGACTGGCCGATCGGGCGACGTCACACGACCCGCGAGCGGGTGGAGACGGCGCTGGCGGCGGCCGGCCTGGACGGGGCGCAGGCCCGACTGGTCGCCGGGGCCAACGCGCTGCGGCTGCTGGGCCGTCCGCCCGTCGCCACCCCCGCCCCGGCCGGCACCGGACTGGGACGGGGCGGGGGCGGCTCCCCTCGGTACGCGTAGGTGACCGAGATGGTGGCGTTCGGGCAGCCGCCGGCCAGGCTGGTCAGGGCGCTCTTCTCGGCGCTGTCGACGGTGAGCCGGCAGCGGGCGGCGCTGTACGACGGCAGCCAGGTCGCCGGGTCCTGGTCGCTCCTGGCCTGGTTGACGTTGTCGGTGACGGCGGCCAGCGGCCGGCTGCCGCCGAGGTCGTTGGCGTACGCCTGGCGGCGGCTGGTGCTCCAGCTGCGCGCACCGGAGTCCCACGCCTCGGCGAGCGGCACCTCGTTGCGTGAACGGTGGCGGAACTCGCCGGTCAGCGGCGGGTCGGCAGCCGACCCAGCTTGTCCGGGTTGACCACCAGCAGCAGCCGCCCGATGCCCCGTACCGAGGTGTCCAGCGTGATCAGGGTGACCGGGCGGTCCGCGGTGACCAGCACCGCCGGACCGCCGTTGACCTCCACCAGGTCGACAGTCGTCGCGCGCCAGTACTTGCGCCGCACGTTGTCCAGGAAGTTCGTCACCCGGGCCGGCCCGCACACGTCCCGACGGGCCGCGTACACCCGGCCGCCACCGTCGGACCGGGCCACCACGTCGTCGGTGAGCAGCCGTTCCAGGGTGGCCAGGTCGCCGTCGCGGGCCGCGCCGAGGAACGCCTCCACCAGCCGTCGCCGCTGGGCCGGCGGGGCGGGCGTGGACCCCTCGGCGGCGAGGTGCCGCCGCGCCCGGCTGGCCAGTTGCCGGGCGTTCGGCTCGGACGTGCCGAGCACCCCGGCGATCTCCCGGTACGGGTAGTCGAACGCCTCGCGCAGCACGTACGCGGCCCGTTCGGCGGGGGCCAACCGCTCCAGCAGCAGCAGGACCGCGACGTCCAACGCCGCCGCCCGTTCCGCGCCGAGGGTCGGGTCGGCACTGGTGTCGACCGGCTCCGGCAGCCACGGCCCCACGTACGTCTCCCGGGTGGCCCGCGCCGAGGTGGCCGCGTTCACCGCCAACCGGGTGGTCGTGGTGGTGAGGAAGGCCGCCGGGTTGCGCACCCCGCGACGGTCGGCGCCCTGCCAGCGCAGCCACGCCTCCTGCACCACGTCCTCGGCCTCGACGACGCTGCCCAGCATCCGGTAGGCCAACCCGAACAGCCTCGGCCGGACGTCGAGGAACGCGGCCAGGTCCGCCGCCGGGACGACCCGCCCCGTCTCGGCGGCGGTCCCGGACCCGGTCGTCATGCGCCTACCGTAGGCGGTGCGACGCGCGGGCCCGACGTCACCCGACGTCGGGCCCGCGCACAGGGTCAGCGCCCGCGCCACTCGGCCAGCCGGATCTCGCCGGTACGGGCCGCGCCGAGCGGTACCAGCGACCGCTCCGCCAGCAGCGCCCCGAAGTAACGTCCCTGCGGGTCGGTGACCACCGGTCGGGGGTCACCGGCGGCGGCCAACGTCTCCCGGCCCAGCTCGTCCAGCGGGAACCGCTGTGGTCCGGCCAGCTCCACGATCCCGTCGACCGGTGCGCCGGCGGCGATCTCGGCCAGCACCGTCACCACGTCGTCGGCGGCGATCGGCTGGATCAGCGCCGGGGGCAGGCGCACCTCGTCGCCCACCACGGCGGACTCGACGATGGCCGGCACGAACTCGAAGAACTGGGTGGCCCGCACCACCGTCCACGGAATCCCGGCCGCGGCGATCAGCGCCTCCTGCGCCACCTTGGCCCGCATGTACCCGCTGTCCGGAATACGGTCGGTGCCGACGATCGACAGCGCCACGTGGTGCCGTACGCCGGCCTTCTCCTCCGCGTCGAGCAGGGTACGGGTGGACGTCTCGAAGAAGGTCAGGACGGCGGTCTCCTCGAACGACGGGGAGTTCGACACGTCCACCACGACGTCGGCGCCGTCGAGCGCCTCGGCCACCCCCGTGCCGGTGAGCGTGTCCACCCCGGTCCGCGGCGAGGCGGCCACCGCCTGGTGGCCCTGCCGCCCGAGCAGCGTCACCAGCCTGCTGCCGATGAGTCCACTGCCCCCGATGACGACGATCTTCATGGCTGATCCACTCCCTGTCCGTCGATGGCGGTCGCGCCGCCCTCCACCCGTACGACCGGCGGGGCCGCCGATCCGTGACACCCCCGATCCGGGGGCCGGCCCGGCGGCTCCCGGGGACGGGTCGCGGTGCCCCGCCGGGCGGGCCGCCGCCGGGTAGCGTTCCGCCGGTGGGTGCGCCGGCACCCGGGTGAGGAGACACCATGGTGGGCACGACGACGGTGGAGGTTCCGACCAGCGACGGCGCGGCGGACGCGTACCTGGTCCGGCCGGACGGCGACGGGCCGTTCCCGGCGGTGCTGTTCTTCATGGACGCCTTCGGGTTGCGTCCCCGGCTCGCCGAGATGGCCGAGCGGATCGCCGCGCGGGGCTACCTGGTGCTGGTGCCGAACCTGTTCCACCGCACCGGCCCGATGCCGCGCGTCGACCTCGCCGACCTGGCCGACCCGCAGCGGCGCGGCGAGCTGTTCGGCCGGATCGTGCCGCTGATCAGCGCGCTCACCCCGGAGCTGGTGGCCCGGGACGCCGGGGCCTACCTGGACTTCCTCGCCGCCCGTGACGACGTCGCGGACGGGCCGGTGGCGATCGTCGGGTACTGCATGGGTGGCACCAACGCGCTGCGCGCGATCGCGGCGCACCCGGACCGGATCGCGGCGCTGGCCAGTTTCCACGCCGGACGGGTCGTCACCGACGCTCCGGACAGCCCGCACCTCGGCGTCGGCGCGGTCACCGGCGAGCTGTACTTCGCCCACGCCGACCGGGACGAGTCGATGACCGCCGACCAGATCGCCACGTTGGAGGGGGCGCTCGACGCCGCCGGGGTCGCCTACCGCTCCGAGGTGTACGCCGGCGCGCCGCACGGCTTCACGATGGCCGACACCGCGATGTACGACGAGGGGGCCACCGAGCGGCACTGGACGGCGTTGTTCGACCTGTTGGAGCGGACCCTGCGGGGTGCGGCGTGGCGGTCGGATGACGGTCCCCACGCGGGGGCATGACAGTCGCGTGACATTTGGCCCGCAGCGTCCCGTCGTGGTTTCACCGCCCGCCCACCCGGGGCAGAAGCGAGGTCGACAGCGACTCGTGGAGGGACGACACACGTGGAAGTACAGGGCTTCTTCACCGCCATCATCATCGGTCTGATCATCGGTGCCCTGGGTCGCCTCGTGGTGCCCGGGAAGCAGAAGATCTCGATCCTGCTCACCCTGGCCATCGGCGTGGTGGCCGCGATCCTCGGCACCCTGCTCGCCGGCGCGCTCGGGGTGGACGACACACCGGGCATCGACTGGATCGAGCTGTTCCTCCAGGTGGCCTTCGCGGCCATCGGCGTCGCCCTCCTCGCCGGCACGTACGGCCGACGTCGGCACTGACCCGCATCCCCCTCGCGTCGGCCCGCCCTCTCCCCGGGGCGGGCCGACGCGGCCGTTGCGGGGCGGGTGGCGGTTCGGGTACCCCCGGGGGTATGTTGGTGGCAGGAGGTGCACCGTGAAACTGCGACCGGAGATGACCGGCGACGCGTTGACCCGGCTCAAGCGGGCCCGGGGTCAGCTCAACGCCGTGATCGAGATGATGGAGAACGGCGAGGACTGCCGGGAGGCGTTGACCCAGCTCGCGGCGGTCTCCAAGGCCATCGACCGGGCCGGTTTCAAGATCATCGCCTCCGGGATGCGGCACTGCGACGCGGCGCGTGCGCGCGGTGAGACTCCCGAGATGGCCGAGGCCGAGCTGGAGAAGCTCTTCCTGGCGCTGGCCTGACCCGCGATCGGCATCCCGCCCGGCCCGCCTGAGTGGGCCCCGGGCGGGTACTCCCCACCCCGGAACACGTGCACCCGTCTGTCGGTTACATACCCCCAGGGGTATAGGCGAAAAGAGAGGTCTGTCATGACTGTTGAGGTGACGGTGCTCAGCACGTCCTCCCTCGGCGACCGCAGCTACCTGGCCTCCGACGGCCGGATCGCGGTCGTGGTCGACCCGCAACGCGACGTCGACCGCATCCTGCGCCTGGCCGGCCAGCGGGACGTCCGGATCACCCACGTGGTGGAGACCCACCTGCACAACGACTACGTCTCCGGCGGCCGGGAACTCGCCCGGCTCACCGGCGCCGAATACCTGGTGGCCGCCGCCGACCAGGTCGACTTCCCCCGCACCCCGGTCGACGACGGCGACGAGGTGCCCGTGTCGGACACCCTGCGGCTACGGGTGGTCGCCACCCCCGGCCACACCTTCCACCACCTGTCCTACGTCCTGGACACCGCCACCGACGGCGGCTGGCAGCCGGTCGGCGTCTTCACCGGCGGCTCCCTGCTCTTCGGCACCACCGGCCGCACCGACCTGCTCGGCCAGCAGCACGCCCACGAACTCGCCCACCACCAGCACACCTCCGCCCGGCGGCTGGCCGACCTGCTGCCCGACGGCACCCAGGTCTGGCCCACCCACGGCTTCGGCAGCTTCTGCTCCGCCACCCAGGCCGACGCCCCCGACTCCACCATCGGTCGGGAGCGGCAGGTCAACCCGGTGCTCCGGCTCGCCGCCGACGACTTCGTCACCGACATCCTCGCCGGCCTGGACGCCCACCCCGCGTACTACGCGCACATGGGGGCCACCAACGCCGCCGGCCCGACGCCGATCGACCTCACCCCGGCGACCCGCGCCGACGCCGGGCAGCTGCGCGAACGGATCGCCGCCGGGCAGTGGGTGGTCGACCTGCGGCACCGCAAGGCGTACGCCGCCGCGCACCTCACCGGCACGGTCAGCCTCGGCCTCGACGGGCCGATGGCCACCTGGCTCGGCTGGCTGATCGACTGGGGCACCCCGCTCACCCTGCTCGCCGAGACCCCGGAACAGCTCGCCGAGGCCCAGCGGGAGCTGGCCCGCATCGGCATCGACCGGCCCGCCGCCCAGGCCACCGGCGGCCCCGAACGGTGGGCCGTCGACCCCGGCCAGCTCCGCGAGCAGCCCACCGCCGACTTCGCGGCCCTGGCCGCCGCCCGCGCCGGGAACCCGCCCGCCGGACTGCCCACCCCGCAGGTCGTCCTCGACGTGCGGATGACCAACGAGTGGACGGCCGGGCACCTCACCGACGCGGTCCACGTCCCCCTGCCCGACCTGCGGGCCCGGCTCGCCGAGATCCCCACCGGGGTGATCTGGGTGCACTGCGGTTCCGGCTACCGGGCCAGCGCCGCCGCGTCCCTGCTGGCCAACGCCGGCCGCACGGTGGTCGTCGTCGACGACCGGTTCGACCGGGCCGCGCCCGCCGGCCTCGCCCTGACCACCCCCGCCTGAACCCGGCCGCCCCCACCACCGCTGCGGTGGACCCCGAAACGAGGAGAGATGGACCGCACCGACCCCACCCGCGCGGCCACCGTCGACGCCGACACCCTGCATGCCCTGGCCGACGCAGGCCGGGCGCTCGCCGCCGCCGGCCTGCCCCACCTGCGGGTCCTCGACGGCGGCATGCTCGCCTGGGAGAAGATCCCGGCTCCCGTACGGCGGGGCACCCCCCGCCGGGACCTGGAACGGCAGGTACGCCTCGTCGCCGGGTCGATCGTGCTGGTCAGCGTCCTCGGCTCGGTGCTGGTGCCGGGGCTGAAGTGGGTCGCCGCGCTGATCGGCGGCGGGCTCACCGTCGCCGCCCTCACCGACACCTGTGCCATGGGTCGGCTGCCCTACAACCGGGGCGCCGGACGCGACCTGGACGGTGTCGTCGCCCAGCTGCGCGGTGACACCGGACGGCAGGGGTGAACGCCACCCTGCCGCTGACCGTCGGGCTGGCCGTGCTGATCGGGGTCAGCCTCGGCCTGCTCGGCGGCGGCGGTTCCATCCTGGCCGTGCCGCTGCTGGTCTACGTCGCCGACCTGCCGACCCCCTGCCGATGCCGGTCGCCATCGGCACCTCGCTGGTGGTGATCGCGATGAAGTCGTTCGCGGGTCTCGCCGGCTACCTCTGGACCGTCGACATCCACTGGCCGCTGGCGCTCGCCGTCACCGCCGCCGCCGTGCTCGGCAGCCTGCTCGGCGGGCGGCTCACCAGCCGGGTGCCGGCCGAGGTCCTACGCCGGTCGTTCGGCTGGTTCGTCCTGGTCATGGGCGGTTTCGTGCTGGTCCGGCAACTACCCGGCGGGGTACGGGCCGACCCGGCGCTGTGGACCGGCCTGGCCGGCCTCGCGGCCGGTGCGGCGCTCGCCGCGCTGAGCTGCGCCCGACGTTCCCCGGCCGGCGTCGGTCAGGGAGCGACCCGCCCCGCCGACTGACGGCCACCCGGCGCGGTCACCGGGGACGGCGCAGGTTACGCATCTTCTCCATGCCCTGCCGGACCCGGACGGTACGCAGCAGGTTGCTGGTCTCCTTGCGGAAGTGGCTGCACTGCTTGCCGAACTCGCCCACCGACTCGTCCTTGCTCGACTGGAGGAGCCGTTCGGCGTACTCCAGCCAGCTGCGGCCCTCCCACGGGCACGGCTCGGCGACCGGATCGGCCGAGGAGGTCAGCTCGGCGGCCAGCAGGATCGCCCGGGCCATCAGGAAGTTGGTGACCGGGGTGACCCGGCCGCCCAGGTGGACCTGCTGGAACACCCGGCACCCGTCGAAGAAGTGGAACGCCCGCACCGCCTGGTCGGGGTCCCGGCGCAGCTCCGCCATCCGCAGGTAGACCGCACCGAGGCCGCGCAGGAGCTGCACCTCGGTGAAGTTCTCCCGGAGGAAGTCGGCGATCGTCGAGTGGGACTCGTCGGTCACCTCCCGGTCGGCCGGCGGACGCACCCGGGGCGAGCTGCCGAAGAGCCGGTGGAGCTGGTCGGCGAACGCGCTGTCCTCGGCGATCCGCCACACCCCCGGGTCGGCCAGGCTGGTGACCACGGAGTCGCCGCTCCACCGCCGGTTGAGCATCGCCGCCACACCCTCGGTGTAGCCGCCGTTGCTCATGATCTCGGTGGCGACCCTCTCGACGTCGTTCCAGGCGATCTCCCGGTTCAGCTCCAGGTCGACCCGGGTCCGCAGGATCACCAACTGCTCCAGCAGCGGCCCCTCCCGCTCCTCGGCGGCGAGCAGCTCGCCCGCCTCCAGCAGCAGCGGACGCGGGTCGGGGTCGTTGCGCGGCCAGGCGAACTGGGCGTACCCGACGACGGCCTCCACCATGGCCAGCCCGTGCCGCAACCGTCCCCGACCGTCCGACGCGGTCACGATCAGTCGCCGGTACGTCTCGATCGCCTGCCGGTACTCCCAGATGTAGCGGTGGAACTCCGCCCGGACCTCCAGCACCCCCGGATGCTCCGGCCAACGCCGCTCGGCGGCCCGGATCAGCTCCCAGACCGCGCTGTTGTCGACGTCGTTACGACGGTTCACCCCCTGCTCGTCCCGGTACGTCTCCAGCACCCCCAGCCAGCGCCGGTACTGCCGCTCCAGCCCCACCTCCATCTGGAGCAGCTCGATCGAGTGGCTGAACCGGCGCAGGTGCCCGTCGAGCTTGTCCCGGCGGACCCGGTAGAGCCGACGGATGTTGACCAGCCGTTCCGGCGGCGGCACGGTGCTGCTCTCCCGCCCCTCCGGGGTGGACGCGGCCAGCAGGTTACCCTCGCTGCTCCACCGGGCCCGGTGGCACCACAGGTCGAGCACCGCGTGGTGCCAGGTGGTGTGCTCCTGCTCGGCCAGCCAGGTCTGCACCTCCCTGATCCGGCGCAGCAGTTTCTGGTCCCGTGGCCGGGTCCGGGGCGCGTCGCCGGCGCGCGGGGGCGCGTCGACCTCGGCCCGCCAGCCGCCCAGCTCCCGCTGGATGCGCAGCTCCCGCAGCAGCGACTGGGCGCCCGGTCGGTCCTCGTGGGCCCGCCGCGCGCACTCCAGCGCGACCTCGGCCTCGGTCGTCGCCTCGGCGAACTGGTTGTTGCGGCGCAGGCAGTGCGCGACGAACAGGTGCACCTCCGCCTCGATCCCCGGGAACAGCGGGAACTCGCCGTCGGTGAGCACCAGGGCCATCGTCCGCCGGGCGGCGTCCAACTGGCTGACCACGTCCGGGTCGCCCCGGTGGACGGCGTGCAGCAGCCGCCACACGTACATCCGGGTGTCGCCCGGCCAGCGGGCCGGCGAACCCCAGGCCGCCGTCAGCTCCTCGACCACCCGCCGGCCCGTCGCCGCCTGGTCGGCGAAGGTCGGCTGCTCGGCGACGAGCAGCGTCGCCACCCCGCACAGCCGCATGCTCCACAGGCCCCGGTCGCTGTCCGACCCGGACAGGGCCAGCCCCTCGCTGACCGCCGCCGTCGCCTCGGACAGCGTCGTCACCCGTTCCGCCAGGGTGCGCTGCCCCCGGGCGCGGCCGCACAGCAGCCGGTGGCGCATCTGCAACACCGCGAACCGGTCCCGCAGGGTGACCGGTTCGGGCATCAGGTCGAACAGCTCGAACGCGGTGCCGAGCGCGGCCCGCGCGGCCGGCACCCGCCCCGAGGTGAGCTGGAGGTCGACGGTGTTCAGCAGCCAGGAGATGGCCACCGTGATCAGATCCGGTCGGCTGCCGCCGGCCACCCGGGCGCAGTCGGCCAGCACCGGCGCGGCCCGCTCCCGGGCCGGCAGCAGGCTCGTCCCCGCCCGCAGCCGGCGGCCACCGATGAACAGCGCGGTGTCGATCGACTTCAGCAGCCGGTGCGACAGCGCGTCCCGGTCGGCCTGCCCGATCGCCTCCGCCACGACGTCGGCGGCGGCCACGAACGCCTCGCGCACCTGCTGGCCCTGCCCGGTGGCCCGCATCGCCTGGTTGAGCCGGGCGGCACCGGCGACCACCGGGTAGCCGGTGGCCCGGACCGGCCGGCCGGCGGGGACGTCCGCGTCGACCGGCGGCGCGACGGCGTCGGTCGGGGTGGTGACCGGTTCGTCGACGGCCGGGACGGCCGTGGCCTCCAGCAGCACCGGGCTGAACGCGGCGTCGCCGGAGTGCGCGGCGGCGAGGTTGGTCAGCGTCTCCCGCAGCCGGGGATACCCGCCCAGCACCGCCTCGTCGAGGCAGCCGATCGCCCGGTCGACGCCCTTCATGACGTGCCGGTCGGAGTTGTCGGGGTGTCGTTGCCGCTGTCGCAGCATCGCCGTGACCAGGGCGAACATCGCCTCGGCCACCGGCTCGTCGAGCTGGTCGGGGGTGAGTTCGACGCCGTCGACGAGCGCCCGCCCGTAGACGTTGTCGCCGCCGCTGCCGCGCAGGGTGGCGGTCAACGCGTTGCTCAGCGCGTGCCGGGTCGACCGGCCCAGGTCGTGCCAGAGGGTGCCGTCGTGCTCCTGCTGGGTGAGGATGCGGGCCTCGACCAGATGGTGGGTGGCCTGCGGGGTGAGCCCGCAGTCCATCGCTTCGAGCAGCTCGGTGGACATCCACAGCCCGTCGGTGATCGCCCAGGCGGTCAGCACGGCCAGCGCACCGGGCCGGCCACGCCCGCCGTCGACGCCCGTCCACAGCGCGAAGCAGTCGACGTCCCGCAGCCCGGCGCCGACCGTGGCGGCCGAGCGGCGCAGCAGCGCGTCGACGAGGTGTTCGACACCCGGCTGTTCGATCCGCTTGTTCAGCACGTCGTTGGCGAGTTCGTCGACCCCGTTGTGCAGCACCCCGGGCAGCCGGACGAGCTTGTCGTCCAGCTCCGTCCAGAGTCGACCCTCGGCGAGGCCGGTGATGGTCAGGCCGCCGCCGTACAGCGGGTCGGCGAGCACCTGGTCGACCAGCGCGGTGGCCTCGTCCTCGCTGAGTTCCCGCAGCTGGACCACCGGCAGGTAGCGCAGCCGGTTGTCGCCGCTGACGTGGACCTCCGCCCGGGTGGCGATGATGACCAGCGCCCGGTCGAACACGGACAGCTCCAGCAGCCGGTCCAGCTGCGCCCGGACCGCCTCCGGCCGGGTGCCCAACCGGGAACCCTCGACGAACAGGATCAGCCGCCGGCGGTGCAGCTGCCGCTGCAACTCCTCGACCAGGGTCGTCCGGACCGCCTCGGCGTAGTCCATGCCGTAGTCGGTGACGTCGTCGATGGTGACGTCGAGCTCCCGGGCGAGCACCCCGAGCACCGGCTCGGGCGCGCTGCTGTTGGGGATGTCCAGCCGCAGCAGCGCCACCTCGTCGAGCTGCCCGGCCTCCTCGGCGAAGCGGGCCAGCACCTCGTCGACGAAGTACCGCTTGCCGGCGTGCCGGGGCCCGACGACCGGCAGCACCGCCCCCTGCGGCAGGCGCAGGCTGGCCCCGCCCCGGGCCAGTTCCGGGACCCGGCCGGCGAACGGCACCTGCCGGGCCGGCCAGGCGCTCTCGAAGCCGGACCGTTCGCCCTGGTCGGTGGGGAAGCCGGCCGGCCGGCGGGGGAACGGCACCGCACGCCGCTGCGGCGGACGCCACGCCGGGTTACGCACCCAGCCCCGGTCGAACTCGACCGGGCTGCGGGCCGGCGCGGGAAAGCCTTCGCCGGCCAGGAGTTCCCCGGCCTCCCGCAGCACCTCCGTCGGGCTCAGCCACTCGGGCGCGTCCGCCCGGCCGCGCCCGAAGACCTCCAGCAGGGCCCGGGTGAACGGGGTGTGCAGCTCGTCCGGGCCGGCGTCGCGCGCCGGCCCGCTGCGGACGGCCGCCATCAGCTGCCAGCCACGGTCCTCGTCGAGATGCAGCGCCTCCGACGGCAGGACCAGGCTGGCGTTTCCCGCGTGGCAGCAGTCGAGGATCAGCAGGCACCGCCGGGCGTCCCTGCCCTTGGCCGCCGCCACGAACCTCTCCACCGGGAACTCGGTGCCGGAGGTGTCCGGGGCCTCGCGGGGAAGGAGGCGTAGCGACCGGCCCACCAGTACGGCGTGACCGGCGAAGTAGACCACCAGCACGCCGTCCGGGCCGACCGAGTTGGCGGCGTTGCGGACCCGCCCCTCCATTTCGGCGGAGGTGGGATCGTGCGCGGTCTGGATGCTCCAGCCCGGCAGACCCCAGACCTCGCGGGCGGCGAGGGCCCTGCCGAGCTCCTCGACGTTGTCGTGGGCGGCGGGAACGGTCAGCCCCAGATGGTCGTAGGTGCTGACCCCCAGCAGGACGGCCTGGGACTGGGCCGGGTCGAACCGTGGTTGGTGCGCAGCGGTCACCGCAGGCCCTGTTGGAGCACCGCGATGACGTCCTCGGCCGAGCCGCTGGCCTCGATCTTCACCTCCCGGCTGCCGTCCGGGCTGTCGGTGAGGGTGACCGTGACGGTGGTGTCGCCACCGCGCCGGGCGCTACGCCGGGCCTGGAACCAGTCGTACACCGCCTGGATCACCACGGGCAGCAGCACGTCCTGGCCGACGAACTCCAGCACCTCGGCGGCCCCGAGGGTGCCCGGCTCGGGTGCCCGGTGGACCAGCCGGACCCGGCCGTCGCGCAGCTCCGGGTCGGCCACCAGCTCGTCGCGAAGGTCGTGCACCGGCGACTCGTCGGAGTCCGAGACCGAGAAGATCAGACGCATGCCGCCATCATGGCCCATGCCGTCACGCGGTGTCAGCCGCCGGACGCTCTCCTGTCGTCCTGTCGACACAGTCCCACCGACCGTCCACCTCGGACCACCGCCACGACCGAGTCCGGTGGGATTTGCGCGCCGGCTCAGGAGTCGGCGGGGTCGGTCTGCCCGGCGGGCGGGAACGCCAGCGCCACGGTCAGGTCGAGCACCGTGCCGGGTTCGTTGAGCCGGTCGCCGTACAGCTCCCGCAGCCGGCCCATCCGGTACCGGACCGTCTGCGGGTGCACGAACAGGTCGGCGGCGACGTCGTCGCGGCGTCCCTGGTGCAGCAGCCAGGAACGCATCGTCTCGGCCAGCCGCGTGGCGGTCGCCGCCGGGAGCGTGGCCAGCGGCGCGAGCACCTGAGCGCGCAGGTCGGCCAGCGCCTCCGGGTCGGTGTGCAGCACCAGCCGGGCCAGGTGCTGTTCGGTGTCCAGCGCGGCGCCGTCGGCGGGCGCCGGCACGCCGACGGCGAGCGCCGTCAACACCCGCCGGTACGACCGGGCCACCGCGACCCAGGGCCGGGCCGGGCCGAGCACCGCGTGGTGCCCGTGCAGCGCCGTGGCGAGCTGCCGCCGCCGCCCGCCGTGCATGTCCGGGACGAGCAGCAGCGCCCCCTCCTCGGCCCACTGCGCCCCGGGCAGCTCCTCGCCGCTCTCCAGGGTGTGCGGGGGGAGCACGGCGAGTACCCCGCGCAGGCTGCTGCGGGGCAGCACCACCACGGTCAGGGTCTGCGGCGGGGGCCACTCGGCCCGTTCGGCGCCGCGCCGCAGCACCTCCTCCGGCTCCCCGGCCAGCAGTTGCTGGGTGAGCCGGTCCAGGTCGCGCCGCCGGGCCCGGCCGACGTTGGCCAGCTCGTCGGAGTGGCCGGCGACGCTCGCGGCGGAGAGTTCGTCGATGTAGGCGAACATCAGCTCGGCGAACTCGGCGACCGTCTCGGCGGACAACCCGCTGCGCACGGTGGTGGTGGAGACCTCCCGCCAGGCCACCCGCGCCCCCACCCGGTAGGCGGCCAGCAGCGCGTCCATGCTCCGCCCCGCCCGCGCCTCCCCGGCGCCCAGCGCGTACGCGGCCTCCAGCGCCCGGTTCAGCGGGGTGCTCGGGTCGGCCGCCCCACCGGCCCGCTCGATGAGCTGGAGGAACGTGCCCAACGCGATGCGTACCGCGTTCTCGATCTTCTCGCGCATCTGGCCGGTGAGGGTGCCGGAGTAGGCGGGGACCTCGGCGGTGATGGTGGTGACGGTGTGCGCGGCGACCATCGGCAGCCGACCGCGTAACCGCGCGGCCACCTGCGCGTCGAGTTCCAGCCGGCCGCCCAGGTGGCTGGTCGCCCCCGATTCCGACATGTTGTTCCCTTCGAACAAGTTACCGCGTCCGATTCACCTTCCCCGGTCAAGATGTTATGCGAAAGTGCGAGGACCCTGGGTTCATGACCACCACCGTCCCGCACCCTGAGGCGAAGACCACCGTCCGGGACCGGCTCCTGCGGCTGGCCGAGACGGTCACCACCCCGCTGCTGCCGGAGGACTACCTCGACCTGGTCGCGCCGCTGCGCGCCGGGGCCGCCCTGCGCGGGCGGATCGTCGCCGTCGAGCCCGAGACCCCCGACGCGGCGACCCTCACCATCCGGCCCGGCCGCGACTGGCGCGGCCACACCCCCGGCCAGTACGTCCGCCTCGGCGTCGACGTCGACGGGGTACGCCAGTGGCGGGCCTACTCGCTGACCTCCGCCCCCGACCGCCCCGACCGCCTGATCAGCGTCACCGTCAAGGCCATCCCCGACGGCCGGGTCAGCAACCACCTGGTCCACCGGACCCGGGTGGGCACGGTCGTCCAGCTCGACCAGGCGCTCGGGGACTTCGTCCTGCCCGACCCGGTCCCCGCCCGGGTGCTGTTCCTCACCGCCGGCAGCGGCATCACCCCCGTGATGGGCATGCTCCGCGCCGGCGTGCACACCCGCGCCGACGTGGTCGTGCTGCACTCCGCGCCGACCCCCGACGACGTCGTGTTCGGCCCGCAGCTGCGTGCGCTGGCCGCGCAGGGCGGCATCCGGCTGGTCGAACGGCACACCGACCGGGACGGCCTGCTCGGCGTCGACGAGCTGGCCGGCCTGGTCCCCGACCACCTCGACCGGCAGACCTGGGCCTGCGGCCCGGTCGGCATGCTCGACGCGGTGCAGGAGCACTGGACGGCGGCCGGCGTCGCCGACCGGCTGCACACCGAACGGTTCCGGCCGACGGTCATCGCGCCCGGCGAGGGCGGCACCGTCACCTTCACCCGCACCGGCCTCACCCTCGCCGCCGACGGCGGCACCCCGATCCTCGACGCCGGTGAGGCCGCCGGCGCGCTGATGCCGTCCGGCTGCCGGATGGGCATCTGCTACGGCTGCGTCCTGCCGCTGCGCCAGGGCGCGGTGCGGGACCTGCGCACCGGGGAACTCACCACCGCCGTCCCCGGTGACGGCGTGCTCATCCAGACCTGCGTGTCGGCGGCGGCCGGTACCTGCGACATCGATCTCTGACCGGAGGCCGGACGTGACCGTCATCCAGCACAAGCCCGTCAACCCGATCGCCCACCTGAGCGCCGAGGACATCGAGACGCTCGGCAGGGAACTCGACGCCATCCGGGACCGGGTGCTCGCCGAGCGCGGCGCGAGCGACGCGGCCTACATCCGCAAGGTGATCAGGACCCAGCGGACCCTGGAGATGAGCAGCCGCGCGGTGCTGCTCTTCTCACTCTTCCCGCCGGCCTGGGTGGTCGGCACCGCCGGTCTGGCGGTGGCCAAGATCCTGGAGAACATGGAGATCGGCCACAACATCCTGCACGGCCAGTACGACTTCATGCGCGACCCGAAGATCCACTCCACCACCTGGGAGTGGGACCACGTCTCCCCGGCCGACCAGTGGAAGCACTCGCACAACCAGCTGCACCACACGTACACCAACGTGCTGGGCAAGGACAACGACCTCGGGTACGGCATCATGCGCGTCGACGAGGACCAGAAGTGGTACCCGATGCACCTCGGCCAGCCGCTGTGGAACTTCGTCAACGCCTGCTTCTTCGAGTACGGCATCGCCGCGTACGACCTGGAGCTGGGCCGCAACCTGCGCAAGGGCCGGCACAAGACCCCCGAGTTCCGGGCCCGGCTGCGCGCGGTCGGCCGCAAGATCCGCCGCCAGGTGCTCAAGGACTACGTCATCCACCCGCTGCTGTCCGGCCCGTCCTTCCTCACCACCCTGGCCGCGACCTTCACCGCGAACCTGATCCGCAACCTGTGGAGCCACTCGGTGATCATGTGCGGCCACTTCCCCAACGGGGTGGAGACGTTCTCCAAGACCTCGATCGAGGGCGAGACCCGGGGCGAGTGGTACCTGCGGCAGATGCTCGGCTCGGCCAACATCAGCGGCAGCCGGCTGCTGCACATCATGACCGGCAACCTGTCCTTCCAGATCGAGCACCACCTCTTCCCCGACCTGCCCAGCAAGCGCTACCAGGAGATCGCCCCGCAGGTACGGGCGCTGTTCGACAGGTACGGGCTGACCTACACCACGGGCCCACTGCCCAAGCAGGTCGCCTCCGCCTGGTGGAAGGTCATCCGGCTCTCCCTGCCCAACCGGGAGACCGCCCCGCCGGCCATCGACGAACCCCCGGCCCGGGTGCTCGCCACCTCCGGCGTCTGAGCACCGTCCGACGCCGGCCCGGCACAGCGCCCGGCCGGCGTCGGACGGTCAGCCGTCCCCGTCGACGTGGATCACCTCGGCCGCCGGGCGGCGCGGCGCCGCCGGCAGCTCCGCCGCCGGTGGCCCCCACCCCACCCGGACCACCAGGTACGGCTCGCCCACGTCGGCGAGCAGCTCCCGCATCATCCGGCGCGGCCAGGCCAGCTCGATGGTGTCGCTGATCGGGGCGGTGGACAGCCCCGCCGCGGTCGCGGTGAGCAGCAGCGCCGACAGCGCCTCGCCCCCGCGCAGCCACCCCGCCGGGTCGTCCCGGTCACCGAACAGGATCACGTACGCCGCACCCCGGTCGAAGTCGACGCCGGCGGCCAACCCGGCGGCACCGCCCGGCGCGTAGTCACGCAGCGGCACCCGACGCGGCCCCGGGCGCACCGCCGTGGCCGCCGGCACCCCGTCACCGCTGCCGGCCGGCCGGTGGGTCCACCGGTGCAGCTCCGCCCGGTAGCCGGGGTCGGCCAGCTCGGCGTCGGCCGCCCGGCCCGTCGACACGGCCAGCATCGGCATCTGGTCGGCCCGGACCACGTGCAGGTGCGCGCCCTCGGCCTCGACCGCCGCCCGCAACCCGGTCAGCACCTCGTCGGGCACCGGCCGGTCGCCGAAAGCCCGCCGGTCGGTGCGCCGCCGGGGGATCGCCTCGGTCAACCGGGCGGCGGCCAGGTCCAGCCCACCCGGCCCGGTGGCCCGCAGCCGGGCCAGCAACCCCGGGTCGGCCGGGTCGGGCAGCCGGTCGACCTCGACCCGCCACCCCGCGGCGGCCAGCGCCACCCGGGCGTGGTGCAGCACCGCGCCGCAGCTCAGGGCGAGCAACCGCCCGTCCGGGTCGGTGCTGGCCAGTTGCCGCGTCGGGTCGGCGTGCAACACCAACAGCCCCCGGGTGACCCGCCAGCGCCACGGTTGGGTGTTGAACACCGACGGCGCGTACCGGGACAGCTCGGCGGCGGCGGTCAGTTCGCGTACGGTCGGCACCGGGCCCGGCCGGGTGGACGGCGAGGTCATCGCAGACACCTCCTGGTCGCTCTGCCCCCACCCTGCGCCGCCCCGGCGGGTCGCGGACAGGGCCACAGGACCCGACCGGGCGGGCCGGTGGCCCGTCAGCAGCCGGTCCAGCGCACCGGGGTGAACCGGTCGGTGGTGGTCCAACCGACCGCCGTGCCGGTGTCGGTGACCGCCCGCGCCTGCACACCGGGGAACCCGGCGACCGCCCCCGGCAGCGGCGTCACCCCGTCGGCGTGCCACACCGCCCGCGGGCCGAGCAGCGCCCCACCGGCGGTGACGTCCTGCACCGGCTCCACCGCCGGGTCGACGACGGTGGCCTTCCCGGTGCCCAACTCCCACCGCACCGGCTGCCGCTGTCCGTCGGGGTCGTCGCCGGTGGTGCCGGCCGCCCACCCGCCCCGGGCCGCGAACACCCAGGCGTTCGACCTGCCGGGCACGGTGAGCCGGACGAACTGCCCGTCGGGGCGGCGCACCCAGCCGGCGTAGGACGACGAGCCCGCCGACACCCGGGCGGAGCCGACCACGGTGCCGTCGTCCAGCACCGTGACGGCGACCCCGTCGGGCGGGGTGTCGATCGTCTCGACCGTGCCCGGTCGGTCCACCGGCCAGCGCAACGCGATCATGCTCTCGGTCGCCTCCACCGCGCCGTACCCCACGACGTCCCCGCGTCCGTTGATCCCGGCGGCCCAGGCGCCCGAGACGCTCCCCGGGACGGGCAGGTCGGTCAGCCCGCCGTTCTGGTAGCGCCACGGCCGCTGCACCGCGGTGACGTAGGCGTTGCCGATCACCACGCCGGCGCTGTTGACGCCCACCACGTCCTCGGCCAGCGCGGTGTCCACGACGGTGACCCGGGCACCCTGCCAGAGCAGCAGCGCCGGCTCCCACACCCCGTCGGTGATCCGGGTGCCGATGCCGGCGACGTACCGCCCGGTCGGATCGACGGCCGTGGCCCGGCCGTGGGCCACCCCGGCGGGCAGGGGCAGCGGATGCAGCGCGCACAGGCGCAGGCCGTCCCGGCGTGGTCCGGCGGGGGCGGTGCCGGGCAGGCCCAGCACGGCGGTCAGCAGGCCGACGACGGCCCCGGCGAGCAGGCGGTGACGGATCATGGTGGCTCCCATCGGACGTGGTGGTGGGGGACCGCGCCCCGGCCCGCCGCGTCCGGCCCGCCGGTGGGCGGGCGCGGGCAGGTCGTGCGGTGCGGCCGGCCCGGCGGACCGGGCGACGGTGACGCCTGTATGACGGTCGAGCCGGGCACCGGGTTACGCGCTGTCCGGAACGCGACCGCTCCCGACGGCCCGCGCCACGGCGGCCCGCACACCCGACGGCCTCACGCCGGTGGCCGGAGCAGCGCGCCGGGCGGTCCGTGGGCGCGACGGCGTCGGGTGGCCCGCCCGTGCGGGATCATGGGGGGACCCGGCGGAGGGAATACGATGGCCTACCTGTTCCTGCTGATCGCGATCGGTGCCGAGGTGGCCGGCACCAGCCTGCTCAAGGCGACGCAGGGGTTCACCCGGCTCTGGCCCACGGTCGGGCTGGCCGTGGCCTACCTGACGGCCTTCGGCATGCTCGCGCTGGCGGTCCGGGACATCCCGGTCGGGGTGGCGTACGCGATGTGGTCCGGGCTCGGCACCGCCGCGATCGTCGCCGTCGGCGCGGCCTTCCTCGGTGAGCCGCTGAGCCTGACGAAGGTGGTCGGGGTGGGTCTGATCATCGGGGGAGTGGTCGTGCTCAACCTCGGTGGGGCGCACTGAGCCGGCCGCCCCGGTGCGGGGCGGCCGGCTGCGGCGCGGCCGTTAGCGGCGGCCCGCGGAATGCCGGTGCATGACCTGCCGCCCCCGCACGAACGCCAGCACGATCACCACCAGCAGCGCGACGAGGCCGATGATGGCCAGCCAACGGACCGCCTCCAGCAGCAGCCCGAGCAGGATGAGTGCGCCGCCGACGACACCGACGACCCAGAGCATGGCCCGCATGTCCACCTCCCGTGACTCACTGACCGGGCAGCCTTCCCGTTCCGGGCCGCCGTATGCCCCCACGCCACGGGGAGCGGGGTCAGTGCGGGTCGGGCCGTCGGCGGGCGACGTAGACGGTGTTGGCGGACTCACCGCCGGTCAGCGGGTTGGCGAACGGGACGACGTGCGCCTGCCAGGTGGTGAACACCTCGGCCAGGACCCGGCCGAACGCGTCGTCCGGCGGATCGTCCGACCAGAGCGCGAACACCCCGTCGGGCAGCAGCAGGTCGGCCAGCCGGCGCAGCCCCTCGGGGGTGTAGAAGGCGGCGTGGCTGGGGTGCAGTACGTTGCGCGGGGAGTGGTCGACGTCGAGCAGCACCGCGTGGAACCGGCGGCCCGGCTGCTCCGGGTCGAAACCGCTGCCGTCGGCGACCGCGGCGAAGAAGTCCGCCCGCACGAACCGGGTCCGTGGGTCCGGGGCGAGACCGGCGGCGAAGGGGAGCAACTGCCGGCGGTGCCAGTCGATGACGTCCTCGATCGTCTCCACCACCAGCACCGTGCGTACCCGGGCGTCCTCCAGCGCGGTACGGGCGGTGTAGCCGAGGCCGAGACCACCGACCACCACGTCGAGCGGCCCGTCGCCCAACGGGGCCAGCCCCAGCCGGGCCAGTTCGATCTCGGCGACCGGGAAGAGGCTGGACATCAGGTACTCGTCGTCGAGCTTCACCTCGTAGACGTCGACGTCGAGCGCGGGTTCCCGCCGCCGGCGCAGGCTGATGGCGCCGATCGGGGTCTCCCGCCAGGCCAGTTCCTCGAATCGCACGCCCACCGGGCCGTCCCTCCACCGTCGTCGTGCCGGGATGCTACCGGGACGACCGGTTCGCCTGCGGCATCGGCGCGCGGCGGCGCGGGCCGGGCGGACGGCGCCGGCCGCCGCCGGGCCACCACGCAGGGTCCACGGGACATCGACGCAGCGCATATCCTGTCCGCCGAGGACTCGCGGAAGGGACGCCATGCCGTCGCGGCAGGACCAGCTCCACTCCTACCAGTTCACCGTGCAGCGGGCCGTCGCCGCCCTGGTCATGCGGGAGACCGACCCGGCGCGGTCGCCGTTTCGCCGGCTGGCCGGCGCCGGGCTGGCCAGCGTCCTGGTGGCGGCGATCGGGCTGGGCGGCTGCGCCCTCTACGGCCTGTTCGTCGGGGGCGGGTCGACGTGGCGCGACACCGGCGCGGTGATCGTCGAGAAGGAGTCCGGGGCCCGGTTCGTCTACCGCGACGACCGGCTGCACCCGGTGCTCAACTACGCCTCCGCGCTGCTGATCGTCGGCGCGGACCGGTCCCGTACGGTGCTGGTGTCCCGCCGGTCCATCGAGGGGGTGCCGCGCGGGCTGCCGCTGGGCATCGCCGACGCCCCGGACTCGCTGCCGGCCGCCGGGCGACTGTCCACCGCGCCGTGGACGGTCTGTTCGCGGGCGCCGGCCGACGCGGCGGGCGCCGTACCCCGTTCGGCGTTGCTGATCGGCCGGGAGGCGACCGGCGGGCGGCGGCTCGCCGAGGAGGCGGTGCTGGTCCGGCACCCCGACGGCGGGCTGCACCTGATCTGGCACCAGCGTCGGCACCTGCTGCGTGACACCCCCCGGGTGCTCGCCGCGCTGGCGACCACCCGGGAACGCGCGGTTCCCGCCGCCCCGGCACTGCTCAACGCCCTGCCGGCGGGCGTCGACCTGGCCCCGCCGTCGCTGGCCGGGCTCGGTGAGCCCTCGTCCGGGGTCACCGACGCCACGGTCGGGGACGTCTTCCTGGTCCGCAACTCCGGCGGTGGTCGGCAGTACGCGGTCGCCGGGCGCGACGGCCTGGCCGGTATCACCGAACTCCAGGCGGCCCTGCTGATGGCCCGTACCGGCCAGGACGAGCCGGCCCCGATCAGCCTGGGCCGGTTCGCCGCGTCGCCCAAGCTGCCCGATCTGGTGCCGACCGGGCCGACCGCGCCACCACCGGCCCCGCCCCGCCTGGCCGGCGTCGACGGCGGCGCGCTCTGCGCCCGGATCGGCGACGACGGCACGGTCGGCGAGGTACGGGTCGACCCGACCGTGCCGGACCTCACCGCCGCCCGCAGCACCGACGCGCCGGGCGGGGTGCGCGCCGATCAGGTGCTGGTCGAGCCGGGACGCGGTGCGGTCGTCGAGTCGGTGGCCGCGCCGGGCGCGGACGGTGGGGCCGTGTCGGTGGTCACCGACCTGGGCCGCCGCTACGTGCTCGCCGACGAGGGGGTGCTCGGCATGCTCGGCTACCGGGGGGTCACCCCGGTCCGGCTCCCCGCCGGCCTGGTCAGCCTCGTTCCCGCCGGCAGCACCCTCGATCCGGCCGCCGCCCGGGCGGTCGCCGCCCCGTCCTGACCGGCGGCGTCCGGCGCGCTCCCCGGGGAGGTAAGTCAGTTGGGGCGGCGCAGCAGGCTGACGGCGAAGTCCGCATCGTCCCGCCAGGGGCGCAGGTCCCAGGTGGCGAAGCGCTGTTCGAGGCGGAGGCCGGCGGCGGCCAGGTCGCTGTCGAAGTGGTCGAGCCGGTAGCCCCGGTCGAGGCCGAAACCGACAAGCACCACCCCGTCCGGGCGCAGGTGGGTGGCGATCCGGGTCAGCACGGCGGGTTCGGTGCCGGCGGCGACGAAGGCCATCACGTTGCCGGCCACCACGGCGGCGTCGAACGGCTCCGCCTCGCCGTCGGCGGCGAGGTCCAGCGTGGCGAGGTCGGCGACCAGCCAGCGCGGCCCGGGGTGGTCGGTGCGGGCCGCCTCGACCAGGACGGGATCGGCGTCGACCCCGACCACCCGGTGCCCCCGCGCGGCGAGCGCGGCACCGACGCGTCCGGTGCCGCAGCCGGCGTCGAGGATGCGGGAGCCGGGGGCCACGACCGCGTCGACCAGGCGGGCCTCACCGGCCAGGTCGGCCCCTTCGGCGGCGAGCCGCCGGAACCGGTCGATGTACCACTGGGAGTGTTCGGGGCCGGTCTCGGTCGCCCACCGGGTCGGGTTGGTCATGCCGCCACGGTATCCGGCCGGCCCGGCGTGCCGCGGCGTCCACGGCACCGCCCACCGTGCCCGGGAACCCGGAGCGGGACCGGGCCGGTCGCGGCGGGGCTCAGGGCAGTTGGGCCACCGTGACGAACTCGTTGTAGGTGAAGACCTTGCCCATCGACCGGGGGAACGGGAAGGAGTACTGCTTGACCACCGTCATGCCGAGATCCCGGGCGGCCTGCGCGGCCTCGTCGAACCCGACGAACCGGACGTGGGTGGCGTCGCTGGCGTAACCCCGCTCCTGCGGGGTGATGAAGACCGCCGTGCCGCCGGAGCGCAGGAACGGCAGGTAGCTGGAGATGACCTCCAGGGCCGCCTCGGCGGGCAGGTGCTCCAGCAGGTGGGCGGCGAGCAGCGCGTCGAAGGCGCCGGGTCGGGCGTGCGGGGACTGGTGGAACTCCTCGATCGTGTACGCCTCCAGCCCGGCGGCCCGCGCGTGCGCCACCGAGGTGGGGTTGTGGTCCACCCCGACCGCGCCCTCACCCAGGTTGGCCAGGTTGCGGCCGAGGCCGCAGCCGACGTCGAGGGTCCGGCCCAGGTCGAGCCGCTGGAGGTTCCACCGGTACGGCGCCTGCACGTCGAGCACCTGCTTCCAGCGCGCGCCACCGAGGCGTTGCAACCGCTGGGTGTAGTCCTCGCCCTCGGTGCCCGCCGCGGTGTCCTGCTCTGCTCGACTCATCGCCGGCCTCTCTGCCCGTCGCGGAAACGTCGCCACCCGGCACGCGTGCGGGAGGGCACGCCGCCGGCCGTCGGGTGCCCGCGCCGACGCGGACACCCGACAGATGCTACGGACCCGGGCGGCCATCGTCAGCCCCCACGGCGGGCGGGTCGGGGCTGGTGACACAGGGTGGTGCGGGGTTCGACCCTGGGTGCCGGCCGGGGTCGCGGTGGCCCGTCGGGCCGGTGGCGTCGGCGTCGCCTCCCGGGTCAGGTGCCGCCGGCCGGGGTGACTCCGGCCCCGGGTCAGGCGATGCCGGCCGGGGTGACGCCGCCGGCCCGCAGCGCGGCCAGCGGGGCGTCGTCGACGGCGTAGCCGAGCGCGTCGACCACCTCGACCACGCCGCTGACCTGCGCGCTGAGGCGCAGCGCCAGGTGCACGGTGGACCACCGGTCCAGTTGGCCGGTGAGGGTGACCACACCGCCGTGCACGGTCACCTCGACCGTGCCGTCGGGCACCCCGAGCACCCGGTGCAGCACGTCGGTGACGACGTCGCGACGGATGTCGGCGTCCGGCCGGAGGTGGACCCGGAGCAGGTCGCCCCGGGTGACGATGCCGACGAGGCGGCCCAGGTCGTCGACGACGGGCAGCCGCTTGACGCCCCGCCGGTCCATGATCCGGGCGGCCTGCGCGAGGGTCACGCCGGGGGAGACGGTGACCGCCGGTGCGGTCATCAGGTCCCCGGCCAGGGTCGCGGCGGCCTTGGCCCACCCGGTGCGGGTACGGCGACCGGGGAAGATCCGCCGCTCGTGCGGCTGCCCGAGCCGTTCCACCTTGTGCAGCAGGTCGGCCTGGGAGACCACGCCGAGCACCCGCCGGGTGCCGTCGACCACCGGCACCGCCGTGACGTGCCGGGCGGTGAGCAGGTCCACCACCGTCCGGTACCCGGTGTCCTCGTCCACCGTGAGCACGTCGACCGTCATCACGTCCTGCACCTGCCACGTCCGCATGGCGTCCTCCTCGGTCCCGCCTCCGACGCTAGGTGGCGGGCGGGGCCCGGGGCAGGGGCGCAGGACCGGATCGGGGTGGGCCGGAGGTCCCGGGTGGTCGGGCGTCCCTAGGATGGCGGGGGCCCACGGTTGCGGCAACCCACCTGACCTGGCGTTAAGGTGCCGTCCATGGTGGAAAATAGCCGGTTTGCAGGCCCTTTCACCGCAAAATTACTTGTCGGTAGACACTTAGGCTGAAACTCCTTTTCGCGCTAGGGGGATGATCGGCCGATTTTCGCCGTCCGATCTTCAGGGGTCGGTGGGCCCTTCGGTCCGACTCCGATCGATGATCTTTCCTCGGCCGGATGTCGTCCTATTCTGCTTCCATTGTGAAGTCCTGGGGGGGATCATGATCACAATTGGCTGTTCCTGCGCGGCTGCCCACAGTGGAGCCGAGCCGATCCGCTGACATGGCGCAATCGACGATCATCCAACAGTTCGCCGAGGTCTCGGCCACCCGTACCGACCACCCGGCGATCCTCGGCGAGACCCACGAGGTCAGCTACGCCGCCCTGGCCGCCACCGTCGGCGGGCACGCCGTCGCGCTCACCGCGGCCGGCGTCCGCCCCGGCGACCGGGTCGCCCTGCTCACCGGGCACGGCGCCGGCACCATCGCCGCCGTCCTCGGCACCCTCGCCGCCGGTGGCGTGTACGTGCCGCTGGACCCCGGGTTCCCGGTCGACCGGCTCCGGCACATGCTCGCCGCCGCCGCCGTGCGCGTCATCGCCTGCGCCCCCGACCACCGCGACCTCGCCGACGCCCTGTGCGCCACCCGACCCGGCACCGCCGTGCTGGTCCTCGACCCGACCGCCACCGCCGGGCTGCACCCCCTCCCGGTCGACCCCGACAGCCCGGCGTACGTGCTGTTCACCTCCGGCTCCACCGGCACCCCCAAGGCCGTCGCGCAGACCCACCGCAACCTGCGGCACGTCGTCGACAACCAGATCCGCACCCTGGGGATCGGCCCGGCCGACCGGCTCAGCCTGCTCGCCTCGTTCAGCTTCGACGCGGCCATCCCCGACCTCTACCCGGCGCTGCTCACCGGGGCCGCCGTCGTCCCCGTCGACCTGCGGCGGCACGGCCTGGCGTACGCCGTCGGGCAGCTCGCCCGGCACCGGGTCACCGTCTACCACTCCACCCCGACCGTCTACCGGTTCCTGCTCGACACCCTCGGCGAGCGGCGGCTGGACAACATCCGGGTGGTGCTGCTCGGCGGCGAGCAGGCCACCTACGCCGACGCCGCCCGGGGCCGCGACCGGTTCGCCCCGGGATGCCTGCTGGTCAACGGCTACGGCGCCACCGAGATGACGTTCGCCGCCCGGTACGCGCTGCCGCTGGCCGACGCCGACCCGGCCGGCGCCGGCCCGCTGCCGATCGGCACGGCGCTGCCCGGCTACACGCTGCGGCTGGCCGACTCCGGCGAGATCGTGGTGCACAGCCCGCACCTCGCCCCCGGCTACCTCGGCCGGCACAGCGACCGGTTCGGCGTCGACCCCGACGGGACGCCCACCTACGCCACCGGCGACCTGGGCGCGTTGCTGCCCGGCGGGGACCTGGTCTGTCTCGGCCGGCTCGACCGCCAGGTCAAGGTGC
Organism: Micromonospora sp. HM134; assembly: GCF_007833915.1. Taxonomy (NCBI): domain Bacteria; kingdom Bacillati; phylum Actinomycetota; class Actinomycetes; order Micromonosporales; family Micromonosporaceae; genus Micromonospora; species Micromonospora sp. HM134. The sequence continues at coordinate 4,704,649 of NZ_CP041061.1, read as the reverse complement.
GTGGATTCCGGGTCGAGCTGACCGAGGTCGAGGCCGTCCTCGCCGCGCAGCCCGGCATCGCCGCCGTCCGCGCCATCGCCCGCGACGGGGCGCTGCTCGCGTACGCCGTGCCGGCCGGCGGCCACCTCGACCCGGCGGCGCTGCACGCCGCCCTCGCCCGACGGCTGCCCGACTACGCGCTGCCCCGCGCCGTGCTGGTCCTCGACGCGTTCCCGCTCACCGTCACCGGCAAGATCGACGAGCGGGCGCTGCCCGACCCGCCCCGGACGGTCCCCGCCGGACAGGAGCCGGCCACCGACACCGAGCGGGCCGTGCACGACATCTGGTGCGCGGTGCTCGGCCGCGCCGCCGTCGGCCGGCAGGAGAGCTTCTTCGACGCCGGAGGACAGTCCCTGCTGCTCGGCCAGGTGCAGCAGCGCATCGCCGACCGGTTCGGCACGACGCTGCCCATGGTGCGGCTGTTCGCCCACCCGACGATCGCCGCCCAGGCCCGACTGCTCGACCCCGGCGTCGACGGGCCGCCGGCCCGGGCGGAGCGCACCGCCCCGCTCCCCGCGCCGACCCTGCCCACCCCGACCGCGCCGCCGGTCGCCGCCCGCGAGTACACCGGCGACGAGATCGTGGTGGTGGGACTCGCCGGCCGGTTCCCCGGCGCACCCGACGCCGCCACCTTCTGGTGGAACGTCTGCGCCGGCGTCGACTCGGTGCACGACCACTCCGACGCCGAGCTGACCGCCCTCGGCATCGGGCCGCGGCTGCGCGCCGACCCCCGGCACGTGCGGGCCACCGGCCGGCTCGACGGGGTCACCGACTTCGACGCCGAGTTCTTCGCCATGGGCGACGAGGAGGCCGCCCGGACCGACCCCCAGCACCGGCTCTTCCTGGAGACCGCGTGGGAGGCGCTGGAGGACGCCGGGCACGACCCGACCCGCTTCCCCGGCCTGGTCGGCGTCTACTCCGCCACCTCCGCCAACCGCTACTTCCTGTTCCACCTGATGGACAACCCGGCCGTGGTCGGCGACGTCGACCCGGACGACTGGGAGGCCCGGCTGATCGGCCGGCAGGCCACCGACCACCTGCCCGGTCAGGTGGCGTACCGGCTCGGGTTGACCGGGCCGGCGGTGGCCGTGCAGAGCGCCTGCTCCAGCTCCCTGGTCGCGGTCTGCGTCGCCGCCCAGAGCCTCGCCGACTACCAGTGCGACATCGCCCTCGCCGGCGGGGTCAACGTCACCTGGCCCCGCTACCGGGCCACCCCCGGCGGGCTGGCCTCCCCGGACGGCCGCTGCCGCGCCTTCGACGAGGCCGCCGAGGGCTCCGGCTTCGGCTCCGGGGTCGGTGTGGTCGCGCTGCGCCGGCTCGCCGACGCCCAGGCCGACGGGGACCGGATCTACGCCGTCCTGCCCGGCTGGGCGGTCACCAACGACGGCCCCGACCGGGCCGGCTTCGCGGTGCCCGGCCCCGCCGGGCAGGCCGCCGCCGTCGCGAACGCCCTGGCCGCCGCCGAGGTCGCCCCCGGCGAGGTCCGCTTCATCGAGGCCCACGGCAGCGGCACGCCCCTCGGCGACGCCATCGAGGTCGCCGCCCTGCACGAGGTGTACGGCGGAGCCGCCCCCGCCGAGTCCTGCGCGCTCGGCGCGGTGAAGACCAACATCGGTCACCTCGACGCCGGGGCCGGCATCGCCGGGCTGATCAAGACGGTGCTCGCCGTCCAGCACGCGGTGATCCCGCCGAACCTGCACTTCACCCGCCCGCACCCGGAGATCGACCTGGCCGGCGGCCCGTTCTACGTACCGACCAAGGCGCGGGACTGGCCCGACGCGCCGCGCCGGGTGGCCGGGGTCAGCGCGTTCGGGCTCGGCGGCACCAACGCGCACGTGGTCGTGGAACAGCCGCCACCGGCCGTACCGGCCGAGCCGTCGCCCCCACGGGCCTGGCTGCTGCCGGTGTCGGCGCGTACCCCGCAGGCGTTGCGGGCGGCGTTGACCCGGCTGCGGCACCACCTGGCCGGCGTCGGGCCGGCCCTGCCCGAGGTGGCCGCCACCCTGGCGCTGGGCCGGCGGTCCTTCGCCCGGCGGGCCGCCGTGGTCGCCGCCGACCTGGCCGGGGCGGTCGCCGGACTGGACGAACTGCTCGCCACCGACGCCACCGTGGCCGGTGCGCCGGGGGCGCTGCGTGACCTGGCCGCCGGCTGGGTGGCCGGCCGCGACGTCGACTGGGCCGCGCTGCACCCGGAGGGCGCCGTCCGGCGCACCGGACTGCCCGGCTACCCCTTCCAGCGCCGGCGGCACTGGATCGACCCACCGCAGAGAGGCGCACGGTGAACTGGTTCGTCTCGCCCGGAAGCCGACCCCAGGCACCGGTGCAGTTGTTCTGCCTGCCGTACGCCGGAGGTGGCGCCAGCGCGTTCCGCCGCTGGCAGTCAGAGGCCGGCCCGGACGTGGAGGTGCTGCCGGTGCAGCTGCCCGGCCGGGAGAACCGGATCGGCGACGACCCGGACTTCACCGTCGCCGAGGTGGCCACCGCCATCGCCGACCGGGCCGACCGCCCGTACGCGGTCTACGGGCACTCGATGGGCGGGCGGGTCGGCTTCGAGGTGATCCGGGAGCTGCGCCGCACCGGCCGGGAGTTGCCGGTGCGGCTGTACGTCGGCGGTGCCCGCGCCCCGCACGTCACCGCGGCCAGCTTCTTCGACGGGCTGTCCCGGGTGGACGACGACGAGCTGCTGCGCCGGCTCGCCGCCGGCGGTGGCCTGCCCGACGGCCTGCTGGACCACCCGGAGCTGGTGGAACTGCTGCTGCCGTTGCTGCGCGCCGACTTCGGCCGGGTCGACAGCTATCGGTACCTGCCCGAGGCGCCGCTGCCGGTGCCGGTGGTGGCGTTCGCCGGGCGGCACGACCGGGCGGTCAGCCGGGAGCAGAGCGCCGCCTGGGCCGAGCACACCGCCGCCGGCTTCACCCTGCACGAACTCGACGGCGGCCACTTCTTCCTGCACGACCGGCTGCCCGAGCTGCTGCGGCTGATCCGCGCCGACCTGGCCGCCGCCAGCGAAACCCCCGCCCCGGCCACCCGCGCCGACGCGGCTCCGGCCGGGGTCGGCGGCCACCGGGTGCCGCTGGGCGACACCGGCTGGTCGGTGTGGCGCGACGCGATCCTGCGCGGCACCGGCTTCCCCGCCGACGGGCTGACCCGCTTCGCCGCGCCGCAGGTCGCCGCGGCCGCCGACGACCTGCTCGACGGCGACACCCCACCGGACCGGTTCGACAAGGAGTTCACCGAGGCCGTCCGCGCCGCCGCGCACCGGTGCAGCGAACTGGCCGCCGACCCTCTGCTGCGGGAGGCGGTCACCTGGCAGAACCGGGGCGCGCTGGTCGCCCTGGACGGGCTGGCCCGCAGCGGCGGCGACGCGGCCCGCAACGTGCGCCGCCGCGACCGCGAGCGGGCGCTGCTCAAGTACTGGCAGCGCTACGCCGGCAAGAACGAGACGGTCGGCTTCTTCGGGCCCAGCTGCTGGGTCACCGTCGACCCGCAGCAGCCGGAGGTGGCCCGGGTCGACCACGGCGCGGCGCTGACCCGCCGCCGGTGGGTCTGGTTCGAGTCGTGGGCGCTGGCGGCCTACGCCGACCGGATCGGCACCGACCCGGCGGTCCGCCGCTGGTGGCCGCCCCGGCTCTGCGCCCAGCTCAGCGTCCGGGGCCGGGAGGTATGGCGGCCCGGCCGGCCGCCGGTCCCGCTGTCCCCGGTGGAGGCCGCGCTGCTCGCCGCCGTCGACGGCCACCGGCCGGCGTACGACCTGGTGGCCGACCCGGCCGTCGGGTTGCGCCGGCCCGAGGACGGCTACGCCCTGCTGGACCGGCTGGTGGCCCGGGAACTGCTCACCTGGGACGCCGCCCTGCCGGTCAGCCCCGACGCCGAGCCGGTGCTCTCCGCCCGGATCGCCGCGATCGGCGACGAACCGGCCCGGCTGACCGCACAGGCCGGCTGGGACCGGCTGCGGGCGGCCCGCGACGCCGTCGCCGCGGCCGCCGGCGACCCCGACCGGCTGCGGGTCGCCCTCGACGAGCTGGACGACACCTTCACCGCGCTGACCGGGGCCGCCCCCCGCCGCCGGGAGGGCCAGATGTACGCCGGCCGGACCATCTGTTACGAGGACACCAGCCGGGACCTCGACGCGGTCTTCGGCGCACCCCTGCTGGCCGACCTCGCCGCCCCGCTCGACGTGCTGCTGCGCGCCGCGCGCTGGCTGGTGCAGGCGCTGGCGCAGGCGTACGACGCGGTGTTCCGCTCGCTCTACGAGGAGCTGCGCGCCGAGGCCGGCGACGGTCCGGTCGCCCTGTCCGACCTGTGGTTCCTCGTCCAGGGCCTGTTCTGGGGCGAGGGGGAGCGGCCGGTCGACGCGGTGGCCGCCGAGTTCGCGGCCCGCTGGGCCGGACTGTTCGGATTGGACACCCGACCCGCCGACGCCGGGCCGGTCCGGCTGCGGGTCGCCGACCTCGCCGACCGGATCGACGCGACCTTCCCCGCCACCCGACCCACCTGGTCCAACGCCCTGCTGCACAGCCCCGACCTGCAGATCTGCGCCACCGACGTGGGCGCCCTGCGACGCGGGGAGTACACCGTCGTGCTGGGCGAACTGCACGCCGGCTGGTCGTCGTTCGACTGCTCGGTGTTCACCCCCGCGCACCCGGACGTGGAGCGGCTGCGCGCCGCGCTCGCCGAGGACCTCGGCGCACGACGGGTCCGGCTGCTCTTCCCGACCGACTGGCCGCGCCGGACCAGTCGTACCGCCGAGGCGTTGACCGGGCCGACGGACCGGCACCTGGCGTTCCTGCCCGCCCCCGGCGGCGACCCGGCCCGGCTGCTGCCCACGGTGGACCTCACCGTCACCGACGAGCGGGGCGACCTGGTCGCGACCGCCGGCGACGGGCAGCGGTGGCCGCTGGTGGAGATCTTCGCCGAGCTGCTCAGCGCGCACGCCGTCGACGGGTTCAAGCTGGTCGCCGCCGCGCCCCGCACGCCCCGGATCGTGCTGGACAACCTGGTGGTGGCCCGCGAGACGTGGCGGACCACCGTCGGCGCGTGCGGGTTCGCCGACGCGCGCGGGGAACGCGACCGCTACCTCGCCGTCCGGGCCTGGCGGCGGCACCTGGGCCTGCCGGAGCAGGTCTACGTCAAGCTCGGCACCGAGACCAAGCCCTGCTTCGTCGACCTGAGCAGCCCCGCCTTCGCCAACATGCTCTGCGCCATGGTCCGGGCCGCCCGGGTCGACGGCGGCGACGCGGTCTCTCTGGTGGTCAGCGAGATGCTGCCCACCCCCGACCAGGCGTGGGTGCCCGACGCCGCCGGCCGGCGCTACTTCAGCGAGCTGCGGTTGCAGATCGTCGACGCCCCCGCCGGGGAGGCCACCCGATGAGCCACCTGATACCTCTGGGCGGCACCGGCTGGTCGGTGTGGCGGGACGTGGTGCTGCGCAGCGCCGGCTTCCCGGCCGCCGGGCTCGACCGGTTCGCCGCCCCCGGCGCGGCCGCCGCCGCCGACGGTGTGCTCGCCGGGGAGGTCCCGCCGGAGGTCTTCGGCAAGATCCTCGGCGCGGCCTTCCTGGAGTCCTCGGCCGTCGCCGGGGAGATCGCCGCCGACCCGCTGCTGCGGGAGGCGATCACCTGGCAGAACCCGGACATGCTGGCGGCGCTGGACGGGCTGCTGCGCACCGATCCGGCGGTGCGTAACTCCCCCCGCCGCAAGCGCGAGGCCCGGCTGCTGCGCTACTGGCAGCGGTATTGCGGCAAGGCCGAGACGATCGGCTTCTTCGGCCCGGTCTGCTGGGGCGTGTTCGACCCCGCCCACCCGGGCGCGGAGCTGCGGCCCGGCCCGGCCCTGGTCACCCGCCGGCAGGTGTTCTTCGAGGCGTGGGCGCTGACCGAGTACGCCGACCGGCTCGCCGACGACCTCGCCGTGCGCCGGTGGTGGGCCCCGATGCGGCAACCGCACCTGACCGTCGAGGACCGCCGGCTGCGCCGGCCGCTGCACCCGCCGATCGCGTTGACCGCCACCGAGGCCCGGCTGCTGGCCGACTGCGACGGCCGGACCCCCGCCGTCGAGCTGGTCCGGCGGCTGCACGCCGACGGGCTGGTGCACCGCGTCGACGACGGCTACCTGCTGCTGGACCGCTGGGTCGAGCGGGGACAGCTCTCCTGGGGGGCCAACCTGCCGGTCAGCCCGGACGCCGAACGGGTGCTCGCCGACCGGATCGCCGCGATCGGCGACGACCAGGCCCGCGCCGGGGCCGCCGCCGGGTTCGACCGGCTGCGGGCGGCCCGGGACGAGGTCGCCGCCGCCGCCGGTGACCCGGACCGGCTCGCCGCCGCGCTGGCCGGCCTCAACACCGAGTTCACCGCCGTCACCGGCCGGCCCGCCACCCGCCACCGTGGCCAGATGTACGCCGGCCGCACCGTCTGCTACGAGGACTCCGCCCGGGACCTGGAGTTCCGTCTCGGCGCGCCGGTCCTCGACGCGCTGGCCGCCCCGCTGGCGGTGGTGTTGCAGGCCGCCCGCTGGCTGACCGCCGAGATCGGCGTCGGGGTCACCACCCTGCTGGCCGAACTGCACGACGAGCTGGCCGCCGACGGGCCGGTCCGGCTGGCCGACATCTGGTCGCTGGCCCAGGGCACGCTGGTCGCCCCGCACGGGCCGGTCGCCGCCGCGGGAGCCGAACTCACCGAGCGGTGGGCGCGGCTGTTCGGCCTACGGGACCTGCCGGCCGACTGCGTCGAGCTGCGGCTGTCCGCCGCCGACCTGGCCGGGCAGGTGCACGCGGTCTTCCCCGCCGACCGGCCCGGCTGGCCGTCGGCCCGGCTGCACAACCCCGACGTGCAGATCGCCGCCGCCTCCCCGCAGGCGCTGGCGCGGGGGGAGTTCCTGCTGGTCCTCGGCGAGCTGCATCCGGCCGCGATGGCGTTCGATAGCGCGGTGCTCAGCATGTTCCACCCCGATCCGGCGGCGCTGCGGGCGGATCTCGACACCGACCTCGGCCCGACCCGGCTGCGGGTGCTGTGGCCGGAGAGCTTTCCCCGGCGGGCCACCCGCACCACCTACGGCCTGCCCGGCCCCACCGACCGTGAGCTGGGCATCGACACCGCGCAGGGGGCCGACGTCGACCGGCTGGTGGCGGCCACCGCCGTCACCGTCTCCTACGACGGCGACGAACTGGTCGCGGTCTTTCCCGACGGTGCCCGCTGGCCGCTGGTGGAGGTCTTCGCCCAGGTCCTCGGCGCGCTGCTGCTGGACGCGTTCAAGCTGCTCGACCCGGCCCCGCACATGCCCCGGATCGTCATCGACCGGCTGGTGGTGGCCCGGCGCACCTGGCGGACCACGGTGGGGGCCAGCGGCCTCGCCGGGCATCCCGACGAGACGGCCCGCTACCTCGCGGTGCGCCGCTTCCGGGCCGCCGCCGACCTGCCCGAGCGGGTGTTCGTCAAGGTCGGCACCGAGGTCAAGCCCTGCTACGTCGACCTGACCGGCCCGCTGTACGCCCAGTCGCTGTGCGCCATGGTCGACACCGCCGTCCGGACCGGCCCGGACGTCCCGCTGGTCGTCACCGAGCTGCTGCCCACCCCGGCCGACAGCTGGGTTCCCGACGCGGCGGGCCGGGGGCACGTCAGCGAGTTGCGCCTGCTGATCACCGACCCGGCCACCTATCCGGGCGTCGAACCCGCCAGCCACCGGGGAGCCGACCCCGCCACCGTACGGGGAGTGCAGTGACCGACATCCTGACCGTCAGCGCCGTCGCCGGGGAGGCACTGCCCTGGCCGGACGGCACCCTCGCCGACCTGATCGTCGAGCGGGCGGCCCGCTGCCCGGACGCGGTGGCGGTGCGCCAGTGGGACGACCGGCTCACCTACCGGGAGCTGGTCGGCCGGGCGGCCGGCCTGGCCGCCGCCCTGCGGGCCCGGGGGGTGGGCCGGCAGACCCGGGTGGGGATCTGCGCCCACCGCCGCCCCGACCTCGTGGTCGACGTCCTCGGCGTGCTGCTCGCCGGCGGCTGCTACGTGCCGCTGGAGCCCGGCGGCCCCCGGCAGCGGCTGCGGGAGATCGCCGCCGACGCCGGGGTGACGCTGGTGGTCGGCGACGCGGCGGCGGTCGAGTTCGCCGACACCCCCGGGATCGAGGTGGTCACCGCCACCGGCCCGGCCCCGCTGGCACCCTGCCCGGCGCGGGCCGGCGACCCGGCGTACGTGCTGTTCACCTCGGGCTCCACCGGACGGCCCAAGGGGGTGCTGACCACCCACCGCAACGTGGTGGAGTTCGTCACCGGCTGCGCCGCGCTCAGCGCCGCCGACGCCGGGGTCCGCAGCCTCGGCATCGCCTCGCTCGGCTTCGACGCGGCCAGCATCGACCTGTTCGTCCCGCTGCTGCTCGGCGGCAGCGTGCAACTGCTCGGCGGCGACGACCGCTCCGACCCGGACCGGCTGGCCCGGTTCATCGCCGCCCACGACGTCAACTGGGGCTTCATCACCCCGACCGTGCTGTCCATGCTGGACCCGGCCCGGGTGCCCGGCTGGCGGACGGTGCTCTGCGGCGGCGAGGCCGTCCCCGCCGAGCTGGCCGCCCGCTGGGCGCCGGGACGACGGCTGCTCAACGGCTACGGCCCCACCGAGACCACCGTGCTGGCGGTCAGCGGCGCACTGACCGCCGCCGACACCGACCCGGTGCCGATCGGGCTGCCCCTGCCCAACCACCGGGCGTACGTGGTGGACGACGCGTTGCGGGCGGTGCCGCCGGGGCAGACCGGTGAGCTGCTGATCGGCGGCCCCGGGTTGGCCGACGGTTACCTCAACCGGCCCGGCCTGACCGCCGACCGGTTCGTCCCCGACCCGTTCTCCGGGCTGCCCGGCGAGCGGCTCTACCGCACCGGCGACCTCGTCCGGCAGGGCGACGACGGGCGGATCGTCTACCTCGGTCGGGCCGACCGGCAGGTCAAGATCCGGGGCCAGCGGATCGAACTGGGCGAGGTGGAGGCCGTGCTGGCCGCCGTGCCCGGCGTCGGACGGGTGGCCGTGGAGGCGGTGCCCGGCCCGGCCGGGACCGAACTGGTCGCCTTCCTCACCCCGGCCACCGCGCCCGACGACGACGCCGTCCGGGCGTACGCCGGGGGGCGGTTGACCGCCGCGATGCTGCCGGCGCGGCTGCTGCGCCGCGACGACCTGCCGGTCAGCGCCACCACCGGCAAGCTGGACCGGCCGGCGCTGCGGGCGCTGGCCGACGCCGCCCTGACCGCCGCCCCCGCTGCCGGGCCGACCGACGAGCCGGCCGACCCGGTCGAGCGGGCCGTCCGGCGGGCCTGGACCCGGCTGCTCGGCGCGGCACCCGCCCCGGACGCCGACTTCCTCGCCGCCGGTGGCAACTCCATCGCCGCGATGCGGCTGGTCGCCGCGCTCCGCGCCGAGCTGGGCCGGCACGTCGACACCCGGGACGTGCTGACCGGGCGCACCCCGGCCGCGCTGGCCGCCCGGCTGCGGGCCGCCGCGCCCGCCGACGCCGACGGGCTGACCACCGGCAACCCACCCACGCTGTCCCCGCCGCAGCGCCGGCTGTGGTTTGTCGACCAGCTCGCCCCCTCCAGCGCCCCCTACAACATCGCGGTCGCGCACCGGCTGCGCGGCCCGCTGGACACCGGGGCGCTCGGCGCGGCGCTGCGGGCCGTGGCGACCCGGCACGACGTGCTGCGCTGGCGCATCCCGCAGACCGCCGGGGTGCCCTACGCGGTGTGCGAGGAGCCGACCGACGTGGCGGTGCCGGTGGTCGACCTGACCGGCCGCGCCGACGCCGAGGCCGAACTGGCCGGGATGCTCGCCGCCGGTGCCGCGCACGCCTTCGACCTGGCCACCGGACCGCCCTGGCAGGTGACCGTCTACCGGCTCGGCCCCGCCGAGCACGTGCTGGCGATGACCATGCACCACGCGGTCTTCGACGGCTGGTCCGAGGCCGTCCTCTACGCCGACCTGGCCACCGGGTACGCCCACGCCGTCGCCGGTGACCCGCCGGTGCTGCCGGCCCTGGCCGCCTCGTACGCCGACTACGCGGTGTGGCGCGACGCGCGGGACCGCCGGCAGGGCCCCGCCGACCTCACCTGGTGGGCGGAGCACCTGCGGGGTGTGCCGACCGTGCTGGACCTGCCCCGCGACCGTCCCCGCCCGGCGGTGCAGACGTACGCGGGCGCGGAGGCGGCGGTGACGCTGACCGCCACCGCCGACCGGGCGGTCCGGGACCTGGCCGAGCGGGGCGGCAGCACCGTCGCGGCGGTGCTGCTGGCCGGGTTCGCCGAACTGCTGCGCCGGCTCACCGGCGGCGACGACCACGTGGTCGGGGCGATCGTCGCGGACCGCCGGCTGGCCGCCTTCGACGACGTGGTCGGCTTCTTCATCGACACCGTCCCGGTGCGGCTGTGCACCGGCCCCGACGGCCCGGCCGGGGTGGGATTCGCCGAACTGGTCGACAGGTGCGCCGCCGAACTGCACGAGGCGACCGCCCACCCGGGCGCGCCGCTGGAGAAGCTCGTCGAGACCCTCGGCGTCGGCCGGGACACCTCCCGGGCACCCTTGGTGCAGGTGCTGTTCAACGTGCTCAACTTCACCGCGCCCCGGCTGACGCTGACCGGGCTGACCGCCGAGGCGCTGCCGGTGCCCAAGCCCGGCTCCCCGTTCGACATCACGGTCTACGTGGTGCAGCGCGACGGCCGGTGCGGGGTGGACGTGGTCTACAACCCGGACCTGTTCGACGCCGACCGGATCGACGCGCTCCTGGCCGACCTCGCCGACCTGGTCGGCGCGCTCGCCGCCGACCCCGACACCCCGGCCGGCGCGGTCGCCGCGGCGCTGCCCCGGCCGACCGTGCGGGTGGCGGCGCTGGGCGCGATGACCGTGGCCGCCACCGAACCGGTCCGGGTCGCGCCGGTGCCGACCGGGCCGGACGAGCTGACCGAGACCGAGGAGCTGATCGCCGGCATCTGGCGGCAGGTGCTGGAACGCGACCGGGTCGGGGTCGCCGACAACTTCTTCGACATCGGCGGGCACTCGCTGGCCCTGGCGGCGGTGCACGCCCGGCTCACCGCCGCGACCGGCCGGTCGATCACCATGCTCGACCTGTTCCGGCACCCCACCGTCCGGGCGCTCGCCGCCAGCCTCGACGGGGCCGCCGACCGACCCGAGCTGGCCCGCGCCGCGTTGCGCGCCGCCGCCCGGCGCGGCCGGACCCGTCGTACCCCACCGCCCCGCCGACCGCACCAACAGTGACGACGCCTCCCTCCCCACCGCCCGCGGGCGGCACCTTGCGACAAAGGACAACCCCGATGCAGAACGATTTCGCCACCGCGTCGCCCACCGACGACGGCATCGAACCCATCGCCATCGTCGGGCTCGCCGCGCGGCTGCCCGGCGCCGCCGACGTCGACGAGTTCTGGCGCAACCTGGTCGACGGCGTCGAGTCGGTCACCGAGCTGAGCCGTGACGAGCAGCTCGCCCGGGGCGCGACCGCCGACGAGGTCGACGACCCGGGCTGGGTGAACCGGGCCCCGCTGATCGACGGGTACGACACCTTCGACGCCGGGCTGTTCGGGATGACCAGCCGCGAGGCGGAGATGACCGACCCGCAGCACCGGCTGTTCCTGGAGAGCTGCTACACCGCGTTGCAGGACGCCGGCTACGACCCGGCCCGCTACCCCGGGGCGGTCGGCGTGTACGCCGGCACCGGCGGCAACACCTATCTGCACCGGTACGTGCTGCGCAACAAGCGCGTCGGCGGCAACCCGCACGGCGCGGTCTCGCTGGCCACCGGCAACTCGCCCAACTACGTGGCGACCAACGTGTCGTACCGGCTGGACCTGCGCGGGCCGAGCCTGACCGTGCACACCGCCTGCTCGACCTCGCTTGTCGCCTTCCACCTGGCCTGCGAGGCGCTGCGTAACCACGAGTGCGACATGGCGCTGGCCGGTGGCGTCAACGTGGAGCTGCCGCACATCGGCTACCTGGGCATGGACGGCTTCACCTCGCCCGACGGCCGGTGCCGCCCGTTCGACGCCGGGGCCAACGGCACGGTCTGGGGCAGCGGCGTCGGGGTGACCCTGCTCAAGCGGCTCTCCGACGCGGTCGCCGACGGCGACACGATCCGCGCGGTGGTGCTGGGCAACGCGATCAACAACGACGGCGCCGGGAAGGTCGGCTTCACCGCCCCCAGCGTCGACGGGCAGGTCGAGGCGATCGCCCAGGCGGTCGGGATGGCCGGGGTCGACCCGCGCAGCATCAGCTACGTCGAGGCGCACGGCACCGGCACCGCGCTGGGCGACCCGATCGAGGTGGCCGCCCTGTCGGCGGTGTTCACCCGGGACACCGACGAGCGGGGCTGGTGCGGCATCGGCTCGGTGAAGTCCAACATCGGGCACCTGAGCCAGCCGTCCGGCATCGTCAGCGTGATCAAGACGGTGCTGGCGATGGAGCACGGGCTGATCCCCCCGACGATCAACTACGAGACGCCCAACCCGGGCATCGACTTCGCCGACACCCCGTTCTACGTGGCGAACACCCTGACCAAGTGGGACACCGACGGCGGGCCGCGCCGGGCCGGGGTCAGCTCGTTCGGCATCGGCGGCACCAACGCCCACGTGGTCCTGGAGGAGGCCCCGGCGGCCCACCGCGCGGACCGGCGGGTCCGCCCGGCGCACCTGCTGACGGTGTCGGCGAAGACCGCGTCGGCGCTGGACAGCGCCGTCACCCGGCTCGCCGACCACTTGGCGGCCACCACCGACGGCGGGCCGGGACTGCTCGCCGACGTGGCGCACACGCTGCGGGTGGGCCGGCAGGAGTACCCGCACCGGGTGGCCGTGGTCGCCACCGACCTGGCCGAGGCGGTGACCGCGCTGCGTACCCCGCGCCGCCGCCAGTCCGGGGTGGTCGACGGTGCCGCGCCCCGCACCGCGTTCCTCTTCTCCGGCCAGGGCGCCCAGTACGCCGGGATGGGCGCGCAGCTCTACGCCGAGGAGCCGGCCTTCGCCGCCACCGTCGACGAGTGCGCCGCGCTGCTCCGGCCCGAGCTGGGCCTGGACCTGCGGGACCTGATCCTCGGCCGGGACCCGCAGGCGGCGGAGAAGCTCACCGAGACCCGCTACACCCAGCCGGCCCTGTTCGTCGTCGAGTACGCCCTGGCGCTGCACTGGCAGCGGGCCGGCGTACGCCCGGCGGCGATGATCGGCCACTCGATCGGCGAGTACGTCGCCGCCACCGTCGCCGGGGTGCTGACCCTGCCCGACGCGCTGCGGGTGGTCGCCGCCCGGGGCCGGCTGATGCAGTCGCTGCCGGCCGGGGCGATGCTCGCCGTGTCGCTCGACGAGACGCAGGTCGCCGCCCGGCTGCCCGAGGGGCTGTCCATCGCCACCGTCAACGGGCCCGGCACCTGCGTGGTGGCCGGCGAGAGCGAGGCTGTCGCCGCGTTCGCCGACAGCCTCGGCGGCAAGAAGAGCAAGCCGCTGCGCACCTCGCACGCGTTCCACTCGCCGATGATGGACCCGATCCTGGCCGAGTTCACCGCGTTGATGGCGACGGTGCCGCTGCACGCCCCGACCATCCCGTTCCTGTCCAACGTGACCGGCACCTGGATCACCGCCGAACAGGCCACCGACCCGGCGTACTGGGCGGCGCACCTGCGCCGGCCGGTGCGTTTCGGTGACTGCGTGGCGACCCTGCTCGGCGCGGGCACCTGGGCGCTGCTGGAGTGCGGGCCGGGCCGGCAGTTGGCCAACCTGGCCCGGATGCAGGTCGCCAAGGGCTCCCCGGCGCAGCGGGCGTTGACCCCGCTGGGCAGCCTGCCCGGCCCCGGTGAGCCCACCGGCGACCTGGCCACCCTGCTCACCAGCGCCGCCGCCCTGTGGTGCGCCGGGACCGGGGTGCGGCTCGACGCCGACCCGGCCGCCCGGCGGGTGCCGCTGCCGACGTACCCGTTCGAGCGGCTGCGCTACTGGGTGGACCCGGACCCGGTGGCGGCGACGCCCGACGCCCCGGCCGACGCCGGCCCGCAGGCGCTGGAGCGGTGGTTCGCGGTGCCGGTGTGGCGGCAGGCCGCCGCCGACCCGGTGACCGTGCCCGGCGGCCGCTGCCTGGTGCTCGCCGCCGGCCCGCGCGCCGACGCGCTGGTCGCCGCGCTGCGGGCCGCCGGCGATGACCCGGTCGTGGTACGCCCCGGCACGGCGTTCGCGGCGACCGACGACGGGTACCGGCTGCGCCCCGGCCACCGCGAGGACCACGACGCGCTGGTCGCGGCGTTGACCGTCGGCGGGATGCCGACCCGGCTGGTGCACGCCTTCGCCCTGGACGGCACGCCCGCCGGCCTCGACGCCGCCGCCACCTGGGACGCCCAGCAGCGCGGCTTCTTCGACGCCCTGCACCTGGTGCAGGCGCTCGCCGGGGCGGGGGTGACCGCCGGGGAGCAGCCACTCACCCTCGACCTGGTCACCGCGGGCGTCGGCGACGTCACCGGTGCCGACCTGGTCCGCCCCGAGCACGCCACCCTCGCCGGCCTGGCCCGGGTGCTGCCGGCCGAACTGCCCGGCCTGGCCGTACGGCTGGTCGACGCCGACCCGGCCGGCGACGGGGTCGACGCGCTCGCCGCCGAACTGCGCCGCCCGGTCGACCCGGAGCGGGCGGAGGTGACGCTGCGCGGCACCCGCCGCTGGGTGACCGGCTACGAGCAGGTGACCGTCGCCGCCGAAACCGGTTCGGGGGCGTTGCGCGACGGCGGCCGGTACCTCGTCACCGGTGGCCTGGGCGGCATCGGCGTCACCCTCGCCGAGGACTTCGCCCGGCGGGCCGGGGCGAAACTGGTGCTGCTGGCCCGCTCCGGGCTGCCGCCGCGTGAGCGGTGGGACGACCACCTGGCGGTGCACGGCGGCGCGGACCGGGCCGGTCGGGCCATCGCGGCGATCCGCCGGATGGAGGCGGCCGGCGCGACGGTGCTGGTGCTCGCCGCCGACGTCACCGACCCGGCCGACCTGCGTCGGGTCCGGGCCACCGTGGAGGCCGAGTTCGGCGGGCTGGACGGCATCGTGCACGCCGCCGGTCTGCCCGGCGGCGGGATGGCCGAGGTGAAGGAACGGGCCGAGGCCGAGCGGGTGCTCGCCCCGAAGCTCACCGGCACCCTCGCCCTGGCCGAGGTCTTCGGTGACCTGCCGCTGGACTTCGTGGCGCTGTGCTCGTCGATCACCTCGGTGATCGGCGGCTTCGGCCAGGTCGACTACTGCGCGGCGAACGCCTTCCTCGACGCCTTCGCCCGCTCCGGCGCGGGTTTCCGGGCCCCGGTGCTGTCGCAGAACTGGGGTGGCTGGGCGGAGGTCGGCATGGCGGTGGAGACCGCCGCGCCGGCCGCGTTCCGGGCCGCCGGCCGGGACACCGTCACCACGCCGGTGGAGCACCCGGTGCTCACCACGAAGGTGGTCGGCCCGGAGTCGACGGTGCTGCACGGGCTGGTCTCCGCGGACACCCACTGGCTGCTCGACGAGCACCGCATCGGCGGGGTGCCGGTGGTGCCCGGCACCGCCCACCTGGAGTCGGTACGGGCCGCCGTGGCCGCCGCGGTGCCCGGCCCCGCCCCGCAGGCCGTGGTGGAGCTGCGCGACGTGGTGTTCCTGGAGCCGTTCGCGGTGCCGCAGGGCACCGTCGCCCAGTACCGGGTGGAGCTGACCGCCGCCGAGGACGGCGTCGACTTCGCCGTCCGCAGCCTGGCCGCCGGCAAGCTCCGCACCCACGTGCGCGGCTCGGCCGGCTGGACCGTCGAGGCCGCCCCGCCGGCCCGGGTGCCGGTGGTCGACGGCCGGCGGGTCGACGACGACGCCTCGTTCGGCCGGGGCCGCACCAGCATGCTGACCTTCGGCCCGCGCTGGGCCTCGCTGGCCGAGCACCGGCTCGGCGACGGCGAGGAACTGGCCCGGATCGAGGCCCCGGAACCGGTCCGCGCCGACCTGCCGGCGTGGGGGCTGCACCCGGCGCTGCTCGACGTGGCCACCGCCTTCGGCCGGGGGCAGGGCGACGGCACCTACCTGCCGCTGTCGTACGGGCGGATCGTGGTGCGCGGGCCGCTGCCGGCGGTGTTCCACAGCCACCTGCGGCACCGGGCCAGCGCCACCGACGAGGTGGTCGCCGCCGACCTGTCGCTGACCGACCCGCAGGGGCGGGAACTCGTCGCGATCGGTGACTTCGTGCTGCGCCGGGTCGACCAGGGCGCGGTCACCGGCGGGTTGACCGGCACCGCCGACGCGGCCCCGGCCGAACCGGCGGCCGGGGCGCTCACCGAGGACATCCGCCCGGTCGACGGCGCGGAGGCGTTCCGGCGCAGCCTCACCGCCGGCCTCGGCCCGCAGGTGGTGATCGCCACCCGGACGGTGGCGGACATCCGGCGGCGGGCCTCCCGGGTCACCACCGACAGCCTGGAGCAGGACCCGGAGCCGTCGACCGCCGCCCGGGCGTCGACCGGCGGCGGCTCGGCGGCCCCGCGTACCGAACTGGAGATCACCATCGCCGGGGTGTGGCGGGACGGGCTGGGGGTGGCCGAGGTCGGGGTGGACGACGACTTCTTCGCCCTCGGCGGCAACTCGCTGGTCGCGGTGCAGCTGATCGCCGCGATGCGTAAGGCGACCGGGGTCCGGCTGCCGATGCGCAGCCTCTTCGAGACCCCGACCGTGGCCGGTCTGGCCGAGCGCATCACCCAGCTGCGGGCCGCCGCCGCCGACGAACCGGCCGCGCCGGCCACCATCCCCGCCATCCCGCGGCTACCCCGCGCCTGACGTCGAGAAAGCAGGAGACCACGCAATGAGCGACACGATCGCCACGCTGCCGGTGGTCGTCGAGAACGACGGCACACCCCTGACCGAGCTGATCGACCGCCGCCGGGCCGAGCTGCGCGACACCCTCGTCGCGCACGGCGGGCTGCTGTTCCGCGGTTTCGACGTGGGCGGGGTGGACGGCTTCGACGCGGTGGTGCGGGCGTTCTCCGGCGAACCGCTGACCTACACCGAGCGGTCCTCGCCCCGGCACGCCATCAAGGGGAAGGTCTACACCTCGACCGACTACCCGCCGGACGAGGAGATCTTCCTGCACAACGAGAACTCGTACCAGGCGCGCTGGCCGCTGACGCTGTTCTTCTACTGCCTCACCGCGCCGCAGACCCTCGGCGCGACCCCGCTGGCCGACGTGCGCCGGGTGTACGCCGAGATCGACCCGGCGGTGCGCGAGGAGTTCGTCCGGCGGCGCTGGCTGCTGGTGCGCAACTTCCACGCCGACTTCGGCACCCGCTGGCAGGACGTCTTCGGCACCGACGACCGGGCGCAGGTGCAGGCGTACGCGGCGGCGAACCGGATCGAGCTGGAGTGGGTGGGCAGGGACGGGCTGCGGACCCGGGCGGTGCGGGACGTGGTGCACCACCGGCCCGGCTCGGACACCCCGCGCTGGTTCAACCACGCCACCTTCTTCCACCTGAGCACCCTGCCGAAGGACTACCAGGAGGGACTGCTGGCGATGTTCGGCCCCGAGGGGCTGCCGGCGAACACCTACTACGGCGACGGCGGCGAGATCCCCGCCGACGTGATGGACCACCTGCGGGCCGCGTACCGGGCGGCCAGCGTCCGCTTCGACTACCGGCGCGACGACGTGCTGGTGGTCGACAACATGACCGCCGCGCACGGGCGGGAGCCGTTCACCGGCCCCCGCAAGATCGCCGTCGCGATGGCCGAACCGCACACCCCCGACACCGCTGGAGCGAACTGATGGCCGACACCCGATTCCTGGTCGTGCGCAACGACGAGGAGCAGTACTCGATCTGGGCGGCCGACCGCGACCTGCCCGCCGGCTGGCACGACGCGGGCTTCTCCGGCAGCCGCGAGGAGTGCCTGGCCCACGTGGACGAGGTCTGGACCGACATGCGTCCGCGTTCGGTACGGGAGCAGACGGCATGACCCGCGAGTGGACCTTCCCCGCCTCGTTCGCCCAGGAACGGGTCTGGATCGCCAACCAGCTCGACCCGGCCTCCCCGGTCTACAACGTGTCGGTGCCGTGCCGGCTGCCCGCCGACCTGGACGCCGAGGCGGCGACCGAGGTGTTCAGCCAGGTCGTCGCCCGGCACGAGGCGCTGCGTACCCACCTACGGGTCGACGACGGCACCCTGGTGCAGGTGGTCCGGGAGCACGAGCCGCCCCGGCTGCCCGTCGACGACCTGCGTGGACTGCCCGAGCCGGAGCGCGTGCGGCGGTCCAACGCGCTGCGTGCCGAGCTGGCCCGGACCCCGATCCCGTTGGACGCGCCGCCGCTGTGGCGGGCCCGGCTGATCCGCTTCGACGACGGGTGGACGCTGCTGCTGGTGGTGCACCACGCCGTCTTCGACAGCCACTCGGCGGTGCTGTTCGGCGCCGAGGTCGCCGCGTTCGCGCGGACCGCGTCGACCGGCGCGCCGGCCGCCGTGCCGGAGCTGCCCATCCAGTACGCCGACTTCGCGGTGTGGCAGCGCGACCAGCTCACCGGCGCGGAACGGGACCGGCAGCTCGCCTTCTGGACCGGGCACCTGGCCGGTGCCCCGAAGGCCACCGGCCTGCCGCTGGACCGGCCCCGCCCGGCCCAGCTCGGCTTCGCCGGTGACGAGGTCCGCTTCGACCTGCCCGCCGGGCTGCTGGACCGGATCACCCGGCTGGCCGCCGGGTCGGCGGCGACCCCGTACATGGTGCTGCTGGCCGGTTTCGCGGCGCTGCTGTCGCGGATCTCCGGCGACACCGACGTGGTGGTCGGGGTCTCCACGGCCGGTCGGGAGACCGCCGAGCTGACCCCGCTGATCGGCATGTTCGTCAACCCGGTGGCGTTGCGCTGCGACGTCGGCGGCGACCCGCGCTTCGCCGAGCTGCTCGGTCGGGTCCGCGACGGGCTGGTCGACGCCCTGGAACACGGGCAGACCCCGTTCCAGGCGATCGTCGAGGCGGTCGCCCCGGAGCGGGACCCGTCGGTGCAGCCGATCTTCCAGACCGCGCTGAACTTCATCCCCGACTCGGGGCTGGACCCGGTGGAGCTGGGCACCACCAAGGACGACCTTGCGTTCGACATCACCACCGGGGAGAGCCGGCTGGTCTACCGCACCGAGCTGTTCGACCGGGCCACCGCCGAGGCGGTCGTGGCCCGCTACGTCCGGCTGCTCGACGCGGCGGTGACCGACCCGCAGCGGCCGGTCTCCGCGCTGCCGCTGCTCGCCGACGCCGAACGGGACCTGGTCCTCGGCGGGTGGGCCGGGGTGGCGGCGACCGGACCGGCGTCCACCGTCGTCGACGAGGTGCAGCGGCAGGTGGCGGCCACCCCGGACGCCACCGCCCTGGTCTGCGAGGACGTCACGTTGACGTACGCGCAGCTCAACGCCGCCGCGAACCGGCTGGCCCGGGTGCTGGTGGGTCGGGGCGTCGGCCCGGAGACCCGGGTGGCGCTGGCCCTGCCGCGTGGCCCGGAGCTGCTGGTGGCGATCCTCGCCGTGCTCAAGGCGGGCGGTGCCTACGTGCCGGTGGACACCGGTTACCCGGCGGGCCGGATCGGCTACCTGCTCACCGACGCCGCGCCGGCGCTGGTGCTGGCGGTGCCGGAGACCGCCGCCCTGGTGCCGGCCGACGCGCTGCTGGTCGACGGGGTGCTCGACGCCGACGGTGACGGCGGTGGCGATCTCACCGACGCCGACCGGGTCGCGTCGCTGCGCCCGGAACACCCCGGCTACGTGCTGTACACCTCCGGCTCGACCGGCCGGCCCAAGGGTGTCGTGGTGGAGCACCGGGCGATCGTCGCCTACCTGGCCTGGGCCCGGGACACCTACCCGGGGCTGGCCGGCACCGCCCTGCTGCACTCGCCGGTCTCGTTCGACCTGACGGTGACCGGGCTGCTCGGCCCGCTCACCGCCGGGGGTACCGTCCGGCTGGCCGGGATCGACTCCCCGGCGGCCCGGGTGGGTGGCCGGCCGACCTTCCTCAAGGTCACCCCGAGCCACCTGCCGCTGCTGGAGGAGGCCCTGTCACCCACCACCGACCTGGTGATCGGCGGCGAGGCGCTCACCGGTGAGCAGCTCGCCGACTGGCGGGCCGCGCATCCGGACGTGGCGGTGGTCAACGAGTACGGCCCGACCGAGGCCACCGTCGGCTGCGTCGCCGCCCGGCTCGCCCCCGGGCAGCCGGTGCCCGCCGGCCCGGTGTCGATCGGCCGGCCCACCGCCACCAGCCGGGTGTACCTGCTCGACGCCGCCTGGCAGCCGGTCCCGCCGGGGGTGGTCGGTGAGCTGTACGTCGCCGGTGACCAGCTCGCCCGGGGCTACCTGGGCCGGCCCGGCCTGACCGCCGAGCGGTTCCTGCCCTGCCCGTACGGCCCGCCGGGGCAGCGGATGTACCGCACCGGTGACCTGGCCCGGTGGCGGGCCGACGGCACCCTGGACTACCTGGGTCGCCGCGACGACCAGGTCAAGGTGCGCGGGATGCGGATCGAGCTGGGCGAGATCGAGGCGGCGATGCGGGAGCACCCGGAGGTGCACCAGGCGGCGGTGGCCGTGCGCACCGACTCGGGGGAGCCGACCCTGGTCGGCTACCACGTCGGCACCGCCGAGGAGGCGCACCTCGCCGCCGAGCTGGCCCGGGAGCTGCCGGCGCACCTGGTGCCGGCCGCGTTCGTCCGGCTCGACGCGTTGCCGCTGACCCCGAACGGCAAGCTCGACCGGGCGGCGCTGCCCGCCCCGCCGGAGTCCGTGGCCGGCGACGGCTACGTCCCGCCCCGCACCGACGCCGAGACCCTGGTCGCCGAGGTGTACGCCGACATCCTCCAGGTGGAGAAGGTCGGCGCGCTGGACGACTTCTTCGCCCTCGGCGGCAACTCGCTGCGCGGCATGCGGGCGATGGCCCGGATCCGCGCCGAGGTGGACGTCGACCTGCCGATGCGGGCGCTGTTCGGCAGCCCCGTGGTGGCCGACCTGGCCGCCCAGATCGAGGCGCAGATCGCCGCCGAACTGGACGACCTTTCCGAGACCGAGGTCGCCGCGTTGCTGGCGGCGGAGAAGGACACCCCCGCATGACGGACCTGAAGGATTCCCGGGAGGCCGCCCGGGCGGCGTTGATCGCCCAGCGGTTGCGCCGACGACAGGCCACCCCCGCCGCCCGCGTCACGCCGCGACCCGACGACGTCGAGGTGCCGCTGTCGTACGCCCAGGAGCGGGTCTGGTTCATGGACCAGCTCGCCCCGGGCGAGGCGGCGTACCACATCGCGGTGCCGTTGCGGGTGCGTGGCCCGCTCGACGTCACGGCGCTGCGCGCCGCCCTGGCCGCGCTGACCGCCCGGCACGAGTCGCTGCGCAGCCGGTTCCCCGCCGACGCCGACGGCAAGCCGACCGTGGTGGTCGCCGACGCGGTCGAGGTGCCGCTGACCGTGGTCGACGCCCCGGACGAGCAGGCCGCCCGGGAGCTGGTGGAGGCGGCCTCGCTCGCGCCGTTCGACCTGGCGGCCGGGCCGCTGCTGCGGGCGCTGCTGATCCGGCTGGCCGCCGACGACCACGTGCTGTTCCTCAGCAAGCACCACATCGTCGGCGACGGCTGGTCGGTCGACGTGCTGCTGCGCGACCTGATCACCGCCTACCGGGGCGGCGAGCTGCCCACCCTGCCGGTGCAGTACGGCGACTTCGCCGTCTGGGAGGCCCAGGAGCTGGGCGGCCCGGCGGCCCGGTCGCACCTGGACTGGTGGAAGTCCCGGCTGGCCGGGATCACCCCGCTGGAGCTGCCGCTGGACCGGCCCCGCCCGGCCACGCAGACCTACCGGGGCGACTTCGTCGAGTTCCGGCTCGACGGGGCGGAGACGGGGCGGCTGACGGCGCTGACCCGGGAGTCCGGTGGCACGCTGTTCATGACGCTGCTCGCCGCGTACCAGGTGTTCCTGGCCCGGCACGCCGGCCAGGAGGACTTCGCGGTCGGCGCGTCGGTGGCCGGCCGGTCCGCCCCGGAGTTGGAGAACGTCGTCGGCATGTTCATCAACATGCTGCCGTTGCGCGCCGAGCTGGCCGGTGACCCGACCTTCACCGAGCTGCTGGAACGCACCCGGCGTAGCGTGCTGGACGGCTTCGAGCACGCCGAGGTGCCGTTCGCGAAGGTGGTCCACGAACTGGGCCTGCCCCGCGACGTCAGCCGCTCGCCGGTGTTCCAGGCCATGTTCGTGTTGCAGAACTACGAGATGGGCCGGTTCACCGGGGTCTCCGACGCCACCGACGTGACGTTCGACTGGACCCCGATGGAGCTGCGGGCCACCCGGTTCGACTTCGAGCTGCACGCCGTGGAGACCGCCGACGGGCTCTGGGGCAAGCTGGTCTTCAACACCGACCTGTTCGACCGGGCCACCGTGGAGCGGATGGCCGGCCGCTGGTGCACCCTGCTGCGGGCGGTCGCGGCCACCCCGGACGTGGCGGTTTCGGCGCTGGACCTGCTCCCCGCCGGGGAGCGGGCGCTGCTGGCGTCCTGGAACGACACCACCGCCGACTTCCCGACCGCCGAGACGCTGCACGGCCCGATCGAGGCGGCAGCGGCGGCCACCCCGGACGCGGTGGCGGTCACCATCGAGGGCGTATCGACGACGTACGCGCAGCTCAACGCTGCGGCGAACCGGGTGGCGCACCGGCTGCGGGCGGCCGGCGTCGGCCCGGAGACCCTGGTCGGGGTCTGCGCGGAACGCTCCGTGGAGCTGGTCGCCGGGCTGCTCGGCGTGCTCAAGGCCGGTGGGGCGTACCTGCCGCTGGACCCGGAGTACCCGGCCGACCGGTTGGCCTTCATGCTGACCGACGCCGCCGCGCCGGTGGTGCTGGTGCAGGAGCAGTTGCGTGACGTGCTGCCCACGGTCGACGCGACGGTGCTGGCCCTGGACGACCCGGCGGTCTGGGCCGACCAGCCGCAGACCGATCCGACCCCGCTGGCCGGCCCGGAACACCTGGCGTACGTGATCTACACGTCGGGGTCGACGGGTCGCCCGAAGGGGGTGCCGAACACCCATCGGGGCATCGTCAACCGGCTCGACTGGATGCAGAAGACCTACCGGCTCGACGTCGACGACGCGGTGTTGCAGAAGACCCCGGCCAGCTTCGACGTGTCGGTGTGGGAGTTCTTCTGGCCGCTGCGTACCGGGGCCCGGCTGGTGCTGGCCAAGCCCGGCGGCCACAAGGACGCCGGTTACCTGCGCGACGTGCTGGTGGCCGAGCGGGTCACCACCGCCCACTTCGTCCCGTCGATGCTGACGGTGTTCCTGGCCGAGGAGGGGGTGGAGGCGGCCACCGCGCTGCGGCGGGTGATCTGCTCCGGCGAGGAGCTGCCGCTGGCCTCGGCGGTCGACTTCACCGCCCGGCTGCCGCACTGCGCCCTGCACAACCTGTACGGCCCGACCGAGGCGGCGATCGACGTCAGCGCCTGGCACTGCGACCCGGCGCTGCTGGCCGGGTCGACCGGCGTGCCGATCGGTGGGCCGATCGCCAACCTGCGGCTGCACGTGCTCGACCCGGCCGGCCGGGAGTGCCCGGTCGGGGTGGCCGGTGAGCTGCACATCGGCGGGGTGGGGCTGGCCCGTGGCTACCACCGCCGGCCGGCGCTGACCGCCGAGCGGTTCGTGCCGGACCCGTTCTCCGGTGAGCCGGGTGCCCGGCTGTACCGCACCGGCGACCTGGCCCGCTGGGTGCCCGACCCGGCGGGGCCGACGGCCGGGGCCGACCCGGCCGGGGTGATCGAGTTCCTGGGCCGGATCGACCACCAGGTCAAGCTGCGCGGCCTGCGCATCGAGCTGGGTGAGATCGAGAGCGCCCTACGCGAGCAGCCGGCGGTGACCGAGGCGGCGGTGGTCGTCCGCGAGGACAGCCCCGGCGACAAGCGGCTCACCGCCTACCTGGTGGGCGACGCCGAGCACGCCGCGCTCAAGGCGGCGCTGAAGGAGACCCTGCCGGAGTACATGGTGCCGGCCGCGTTCGTCACCCTGGACGCGTTGCCGCTGACCCCCAACGGCAAGCTCGACCGCCGTGCGCTGCCCGCGCCGGTGGTCACCCGCGAGGCGTCGGTGGCCCTGGTGGAGCCGCGTGACGACACCGAGCGGTTGCTCGCCGGCATCTGGTCGGAGGTGCTGGGCGTGCCGACGCTCGGCATCGACGACGACTTCTTCGACCTGGGCGGGCACTCGATGCTCGCCACGCAGGTGGTGGCGAAGATCCGCCGGGCCGAGCACGGTGGCCGGGCGGTCGGCGTGATGGACCTGTTCCAGCAGCGCACCATCCGCGAGCTGGCCACGTTCATGACCGGTGACGCCGGGGCGGCCGGCCCGCGTCGGCTGCTCTACGAGCTGACCAAGCCGATCCCGGCCGGCAGGCGGGTGCTCAGCTACGTCTGCGTCCCGTACGGCGGCGGCAGCGCCATCGTCTACCAGCCGCTGGCCGACGCGCTGCCCGCCGGGCACGCGTTGTGGTCGCTGGCCATCCCCGGTCACGACGTCGGGCTGACCGAGGACGCCCTGCCGTTCGACGAGCTGACCAGCCGGGTGGCCGCCGAGATCGTGGAGCGGATCGAGGGGCCGCTGGCCCTCTACGGCCACTGCGGGGTGGGCAGCGCGATCATCGCCGAGGTGGCCCGCAAGGTGGAGGCCGCCGGCCGGGAGCTGGAGGTCGTCTACATCGGGGCGATGTTCCCGTTCGCCCGCCCGAAGGGTGCCTTCGCGGCGTTGCGCAACCGGCTGGAGCAGCTCAGCAGCAACCGGCACTACGCGAGCTGGCTCAAGAGCATGGGGGTGGACACCGACGAGTTGGAGCCGGAGCAGGCCGACCGGATCATCAGCAACATGCGGGCCGACTCCCGCGCGTCGGAGGAGTACTTCACCGGGCTGCTCGACCGGGGCGCGGCGAAGCTGCGCGCGCCGATCGTCTCGGTGGTCGGCTCCGAGGACCCGGTGACCGACTACCACGCCGAGCGGTACGCGGAGTGGCAGTTCCTCAGCGACACCCTCGGCCTGGTGGTGCTCGACCAGGCCGGCCACTTCTTCCTCAAGTACCGGGCCGACGAGCTGGCCGAGATCGTCACCCAGGTGCACCCGGCCGTGCGGGCCGGGGACGTGACGGCGCTCGGTCCGGCGGCCCGGGGCGAGGACGCCGGCTGGGTGGTCGCCGACCACCAGCGGATCGGTGACGCCGACCGGCCGGCCCCGGCGGTGGTGAAGCCGAGCATGGCCCGGTTCGTCGCGGTCACCGCCGGCCAGCTCGTCTCCACCACCGGCTCGGCGTTGACCGCGTTCGCCCTGCCGATCTGGCTGTTCACCCGCACCGGGTCGGTGGCCGACCTGGGCCTGCTGTGGGCGTTGGCGCTGATCTGCGGGGTGCTGATGCTGCCGGTGGCCGGCGCGCTCACCGACCGGGTCAGCCGGCGACGGATCATGATGATCGCGAGCTGCGTGTCGGGCTCCATCCAGCTCGTCCTCGCCGCCCTGCTCTGGACCGACAACCTCGCCCTGTGGCACATCTACGGGCTGGTGGCGCTGAGCCAGGTGGCCGGGTCGTTCCAGCGGATCGCCTTCCAGTCGGCGGTGCCGCAGCTGGTGCCGAAGCGCTACCTGGGGCACGCGATGGGCATCACCCAGCTCTCCAGCGGTTTCGCGATGCTCCTGATGCCGGTCTTCGCGGCCGGTCTGCTCGCCGCGATCGGCCTCAAGGGCATCCTGCTGATCGACGTGGCGAGCTACCTGGTGGCGGTGCTGACGCTGGCCGTGGTCCGCTTCCCCGACCTGCTCGGCTGGCGGCCCCGGGAACGGCTGCTGGTGGCGATCGCCAACGGCCTGCGCTACTCGTGGCGGCACAAGGGTTTCCGGCTGATGCTCGGCTACTTCGCGCTGGGCAACGTCTTCCTGGCCCCGGCGCTGGTGCTCACCACCCCGCTGGTGCTGTCGTTCGGCAACGCCACCCAGGTGGCACAGGTGGCGCTGGCCGAGGCGATCGGCGCGGTGACCGGCGGGGTGCTGATGTCGCTGTGGGGCGGGCCCCGGCAGCGGCGGATGATCGGGGTGCTGATCGGCAACCTGGGCACCGCCGTCGGCTGTGTGCTGATCGGCCTGGACGCCTCCGTCGTCATGATCGCGTTCGGGGCGTTCTGGCTGGCCATGGCGATGACCACCGCCCAGTCGATCTACGCCACGATCGTCCAGGTGAAGGTGCCGCAGCGGTTCCACGGTCGGGTGTTCAGCCTGAACCAGACGATCTCCTGGTCGACCCTGCCGATCGGGTTCGCGCTGCTCGCCCCGGGCGCGACCGCGCTGTTCGAGCCGATGCTCGCCGACGGCGGGTCACTCGCCGGGTCGGTGGGCGCGGTGATCGGCACCGGTCCGGGCCGGGGCATCGGCTTCGCGTACGTCTGCTTCGGGCTGGCCCTGGTGCTGATCACGCTCGGCGGGTTCGCGATCCGGATGCTGCGCCGGTTCGACATCGAGGTGCCCGACTCGCTCCCCGACGACCTGATCGGGGCGCAGGAGCGGCAGCGGCGGCTCGCCGAGCGGGCGAAGGCCCGCCCGGAGCCGGTGTCGGTGGCCGGCTGAGCACCCGCGCGGGCACGGCGACATGCGTCGTGCCCGCGCGGCAGCGGGACCCCCGACCGCGGCGGGTCCCCCGGGGACGGTGCCGCCTCGGGGGCGTACGTCGCGGTCGGGCCTGGGCAGCGCTGCTCAGCAGGGCTCGCCCCTGGTCAGAAGGACTCGACCGGATCGGTGAGGTCGGTGTCCGCCGGTTCCCGGGGCTCGGCCACCCAGGCGGAGAAGACCGGCAGCCCGTGCCACGGCCCGGTGCCGCCGTCGCGGTGGTCGGTGGCCACCGCCAGCACCGCGTACGGGTGCCCGAAACGCCACTCGGCGCTGCGGCGTACGCCCTCCGGCGGGAGGCTGGTCAGGGCGAACGCCCCGGTCACCGCGGCGGCCTCGAAGCCGTACCGGCCGTAGTGGGCCACCGTCGCCTGCCGGGCCTCGACGCCCACGTCGACGCCGAGCAGCCCACCCAGCGCCCGCCCCACCGCCGCGAACCCCAGCCCGGGGGCGGTCAGGTCGTGCTCGTCCCGGGCCGACCAGCAGGGCAGCACCGCGCGGTGGCGTTCCTCCCGGCCGTCGCGGGCGGCGGTGCGGACCCGCTCCTCGCGCAGCGTGCCGAGGGGACCCGCGCCCAGCGGCAGGTCGAACAGCGACCGGCGGGCCGGTTCGCCGTCCACCGCCGCGCCGGCCAGCGCGTAGCCGGCGGCGAGCACGTCGGCGGGCGGGACCGCCGGATCGGCGAGCACCGAGAGCACCACCAGCCCGGCCCCGTCGCGCTCCACCGCCTCGGCGGCGTGCACGGCGACGTCACCGGCCGGCCCGGTCGCCGCGATCCAGACCCGGTGTCCGTGCTCCGGGCTGCGCAACGCCCGGCCCAGCCGCCCGGCCCAGCCGCCGCCCCCACCGTCCCGGCTGGGCACGTCGCGCCGCTGCGGGCCGGCCGGCCCGCGCCCCTCGTCCGGCCCGTGCCGGCGGTCAGGCCCGTCTCCGTCGTCCGGTCGGGCCGCGTCGCGCGGGTCGTCGGGGCCGAGCGCCGCGCCGGGCACCAGGTCGAACGGGGTGGCCCAGGAGATCCGGGTGGCCAGGGCGCTGGCCAGCGCCAGCAGCACCCGGGGGGAGACGGTCAGCGGGAACCGGTCGACCAGGCCGAGGGTGTGCTCACGGGCCCAGGCGTCCAGGCCTGCCCGGTCGGGCAGCGGGCCGGTGGCCGTGCTCCGGGGCAGCCCGTCCCACCAGCCGGCCAACCGGTCGGGGTCCGCGCCGGGCCGGTGCCAGACGGCGGTGGCCGACGGCACCAGCGGGTGCGGCCGGTCCAGCAGCGCGGCGGCCGCCTGCGCGGCGACCGCCACGTCGACACCGAGCACCTCGGCCAGTTCGGCCCGGACCGCGCCGGTGGCGGCCGGCGCGGCGAGCGCCAGCAGCAGCCAGGCCCCGAGCGGGGAGGCGACGTGGTGCCGGTCGCCGAGGTCGGCGTGCAGCCGGGCGGCGTACCGGGCCAGCGGGTCGTGCGGGAGCGTCGTCATGCCCTCCACTGTGCCCACCGTGCGGGCCACCGGCACCCGCTCAGGACCACAGTTCGAACGGTTCGTCGATCCGCTCGCCCGCGAGGAACGCGGTGAGCAGGGCGGGCAGCCGACCCGGGTAGAACCGGGCGGGGCTGGTCACGATCTCCTCGGCCGACCACCAGCGGAACCCGAAGTAGTCCTCCACCTCGTAGTCGAGCCGGTCCGCTCCGTCGACGTCCGGCGCGGCGGCGTCGAGGCGTACCGTCAGCACCACCTCGTCCTGGACGTGGCGCAACCGGCGGTGGATGAAGCTGGCCCGCCGCCGCCAGGTCGGCGGGCCGAGCTGCGCGGCGGTGACCACGAAGCCGGTCTCCTCCCGCAGTTCCCGCAGGGCGGTCTGCGGGTACGTCTCACCGGGGTCGACGCCCCCGCCGGGCAGCTCCCACCAGGTGCCCAGCCGGGGGTGTTCCGGGTCACGGGTGTGGAACAGCAGGATCAGGCCGTCCCGGTCGCGGACCACCAGCCGGACGGCGGTGCGTTCGACCACCGGCAGGTCCCGGGGCAGTTCGGTCATGGGCCTCCCTCGACGGGGCACCGTCCGGGCGGCGGCGGTGCGACGATGGCGATCATGGTGGAGCTCTTCGGTGAGGTGGCGGACGACTACGACGAGATCCGGCCGGGCTATCCGGCCGCCCTCGCCGCCACCATCCTCGCCTATCACGGTGGACCCCCCGCCCGGCTGGTCGAGGTCGGCGCGGGCACCGGCCTGGCCACCGCGCTGCTGCGTGATCTCGCCCACCCCGACGGGCCGCCCCCTGCACGTCCGGCGGCGGCCGGGGCCGTCCCGGCGCGGGTGACCTGCGTCGAGCCGGACGCGCGGATGGCGGCGGTGCTGGCCGCCCGGTTTCCCGACGTCGAGGTGGTGGTGGCCCGGTTCGAGCAGTGGTCCCCGCCGCCGGCCGGGGTGCCCCTGCTGGCCTGCGCGTTGGCCTGGCACTGGCTCGACCCGGCCACCCGCAACCGGCGGGCCCACGACGCGCTGACCCCCGGCGGCACCCTGGCCGTCTTCGCCCACCGGTACGACTACGTCGACCCGGCCCAGTCGGCGGCGATCCGGGCGGCGTTCGAGTCGGTCGACCCGGTGCCGCACCACGACCAGCCGGAGGACTGGTTCCACGCCGACGTCACCGGCAGCGGGCTGTTCACCGACGTCCGGTCGACGGCGTTGCGCCGGTCGGTGCCGCTGACCACGGCGCAGTACCAGCGGCTGGTCGGCACCTTCTCGCCGCAGCTGCGCCGCCCACCGCAGCAGCGGGAGCGGGTCCTCGCGGCGGTCGGGGCCGCCGTCGACGGCTTCGGCGGCACCGTCACCCTCGACCTGCGGACCACCCTGGTGCTGGCCCGGCGGCCGGCCTGACGAAAATTCACCGGACGGTCGTGTCGATCCGGCCCGGTCGCCGTTCGACCAGAGGGTGAGCGGGTCGAACGGCGACCCGACAACGAGGAGCGACGATGGCCAAGTACATGCTGATCATGCGGAACACGGACGATTCCCTGGCGACGATGATGAAGATCCCCTTCGAGGAGATGCTGGAGACGATGGGGCGGTTCAACGACGAGTTGATCCGCGCGGGCGTGCTGGTCGCCGCCGAGGGCCTGGAGGACCCGGCGCAGGGCGTGGTGGTCGACTACAGCGGGGAGACCCCGGTCGTCACCGACGGCCCGTACGGCGAGACGAAGGAGCTGTTCGGCGGCTTCTACCTGCTGGACGTGGCGTCGAAGGAGGAGGCCGTCGAGTGGGCCCGGCGGATGCCGGCGGTCAACGGCAGCAAGTGCGAGGTGCGCCGGGTCCCCGGCATCGACGAGTTCCCGCAGGACAACGAGTTCATCGTCCGGGAGCGGGAGTGGCGCGAGCGGACCGGCCAGCTCTGAGCGTGGTCCCCACCGACGGCCCGCCGGGCGCCGAGTCGGCCCGGCGGGCCGTCGAGGCGCTCTGGCGCATCGAGTCGGCCCGGATCGTCGGCGCGCTGGCCCGGTACACCGGCGACTTCGCGCTCGCCGAGGACGTCGCCCAGGAGGCGGTGGCGCAGGCCCTGGTCGGCTGGGCGCGCGACGGCGTGCCGGCGAACCCGGTGGGCTGGCTGCTCACCGCCGCCCGGCGGCGCGCGGTCGACGCGTTCCGCCGCCGGGCGGCGCTCGACGACCGGTACGCGGTGCTCGCCGGCCAGCTCGCCGAACCGGCGTCCGGGGACGGGGAGCTGCCGTGGGACCCGGACCGGGTCGACGACGACGTCCTGGCGCTGATGTTCGTCGCCTGTCATCCGGTGCTCGCGCCGCCGGCCCGGCTGGCGTTGACGCTGCGGGTGGTCGGCGGCCTGTCCAGCGAGGAGATCGCGCGGGCGCTGCTGGTGCCGGTGCCCACCGTGCAGGCGCGGATCACCCGGGCGAAGAAGACGATCGCTGCCGCGCGGGTGCCGTTCGCCCTGCCGGAGCCGCCGCAGCGGCGGGAACGCCTCGGCGCGGTCCTGGGCGTGCTCTATGTGATCTTCACCGAGGGGTCGACGGCGACGGCCGGCGTCGACCTGCTCCGCCCCGACCTGGCGTACGAGGCGATCCGGCTGGCCCGGACGCTGGCCGCGCTGCTGCCCGGCGAGCCGGAGGTGCACGGTCTGCTCGCCCTGTGCGAGCTGACCGCAGCCCGGTTCCCGGCCCGGGTCGACGCCGACGGCGAGGCGGTGCTGCTGACGGACCAGGACCGGCGGCGGTGGGACAGGTCGGCGATCCGCCGGGGGATGGCGGCGCTCGGCCGGGCCGTGGCGTCGGGGCGCGGCCTCGGGCCGTACGGGTTGCAGGCGTCGATCGCCGCCTGCCACGCCGCCGCCCCCTCGGTGGAGGGCACCGACTGGGCCCGGGTGGTGCTGCTCTACGAGGCGCTCGGCCGGGTGGCGCCGTCGCCGGTCGTCGAGCTGAACCGGGCCGTGGCCGTGGCGATGGCCGACGGTCCGCAGGCGGCGCTGGCCGTGGTGGACGAGGTCGCCGCCGGGGGCCGCCTCGCCGGGTCGCACCTGCTGCCCGGCGTCCGTGGCGAGCTGCTCGCCCGGCTCGGCCGGACGGCGGAGGCGCGCGCCGAGCTGGAGTTCGCCGCCCGGCTGTGCCGCAACGTGCGGGAACGGGCGGTGCTGCTGCGTCGGGCCGACGACCTCGACGGGTGATCCGGTCCGGCTGGCGGTAGGCTGCCCGCCGTGGCAGGTCTGTTGAGGAACGTGGCGTCCCGGCTGGGCCGGGTGACCGGCGCGCAGCGCGCCACCCCCGGTCCGATCCCGGCGCAGGTGGCCCGGCGGCGTCAGGTCAGCGCCCTGCAACGGCGGGAGCTGTCGTACGCCCCGGAGCCGGACGGGCAGGCCGACCCGGGGGAGATCGTCTGGACCTGGGTCCCCTACGAGGACGACCCGAAGCAGGGCAAGGACCGTCCGGTGCTGGTGGTCGGCCGGTCCAGCCGCACCCTGTTCGGGTTGATGCTGTCCAGCCAGAGCGATCGGGACGGTCAGCGGCACTGGCTGGCGCTGGGCCCGGGGGAGTGGGACCGCGACGCCCGTCCGAGCTGGGTACGGCTGGACCGGGTGCTCACCATGCGTGAGGACGGCATCCGCCGGGAGGGCGCGGTGCTGGACCGGGGGCGCTTCGACCGGGTCGGGCAGGCGCTGCGGTCCGGCTACGGCTGGCGCTGACCGGTCGGTGCCGCCGCTGTCGTTGGTGGCGCTCCGGACGGGGCGTGCGGTTCAGCATTCGGCGAGGCGGGCGGCGTCGAGCAGTTGCCGGGGTGACTGCCGGCTGGTGACGCCCTTCGCCCGGTACATCGCGGCGTCGGCCCGGCAGAGCGCGTCGGCGAGCTGGGTGGGGCCGGTGACCGGGGCGAGCCCGACCGAGGCGGTGACCCGGACGCTGCACGCGCCCAGCGGGATGGGGGCGGCCATGGCCTCGCAGAGCCGCCGGGTGGCGTGGTCGATCCAGCGTCGGTCGAGCGAGGGGCTGGCCAGCAGGCCGGCGAACTCGTCGCCGCCGAGCCGGGCGACCAGGTTGTCGCCGGCGAAGGCGGCCAGCCGTTGGGCGACGCTGATCAGCACCTGGTCGCCGGCGGCGTGTCCGTAGCGGTCGTTGACCTGCTTGAAGTCGTTGAGGTCGAGGACCACCGCGATGAGGGGCTGCCCGCCGGCGTCGGTGAGCAGCGCGGCGGCCAGCCGGTAGAAGGCCCGCCGGTTGGGCAGCCCGGTGAGCGGGTCGTGGCTGGCGGCGTGCCGTTCCGCGGCCAGTTCGGCCTGCAGGTGCTCCAGTTCCGCCTCGGCCTGGAGGGCCCGGCGGCGTAGCTGCCACACCGAGACCAGGGCCCCGGCTGCGGAAACGCCGGACGCGACGGTCAACGGATCCGGCACGGGTCCTCCCTCGCAGTGTCGGCGCACGACCCGTGCGGCGGCGGCCGTCGTGCCCCGCCGGGTCGCTGTTTGCCCAGGTGGAAGCCCTGAGCCTGGTAACCCAAAGTGAACGGATAAGTACCGCCCACGTGCGTTATCATGCTCGCTGTCCGATGCAGATGCAATAGCAGATGCACGTGCAGCACGGCCGGATCTGATGTCGCACCGCCCCTTCGGCACCGCAACGTCCCCTCGCGACAGTGGCTCCGCACCCCGACAGAGAGACATCCATGCAGCAGCCAGAGAACGGCGTCCCCACCACCCAGTTGCCCCCGCTGAGGTGGGAGAAGAGCCGGCGAAGCAATCCCAGCGGCAACTGCGTCGAGTTGGCCGAACTACCCGGCGGGGCCGGCATCGCCGTGCGCAACTCGCGCCATCCCGAGGGCCCGGCCCTGATCTACACGGTGGACGAGATAACGGCGTTCGTCCTCGGCGCCCGCGACGGGGACTTCGACCATCTGATCGGCTGACGCCCGACGGTCCCGCCCACGGGACCGTATCCGTCCGGAGGATGTTCACCTCACCGTCGGTCCATGGCATGCTTACTCGTCGGTCGGGCGGGGGCCAGGGGCCGCGATCGGTTGGTGTGGGCAAGCGCGGAGGGGCGGGGCACGTGACGATGGTTGCCGCCGAGGGGGGACCGGCCACCGGCCCCACGGTGTTGCGGATGCTGCTCGGCGCGCAGTTGCGCCGGCTGCGGGAGGCCAGCGGTGTCACGCGTGAGGGCGCGGGCTGGGAGATCCGCTCCTCGGAGTCGAAGATCAGCCGGATGGAGCTGGGCCGGGTCGGCTTCAAGGAACGCGACGTCGCCGACCTGCTCACCCTCTACGGGGTGACCGTCGCCGAGGAACGCGACGCGCTGCTCAAGCTGGCCCGCGACGCCAACAGCCCCGGCTGGTGGCACCGCTACGGCGACGTCCTGCCCGGCTGGTTCCAGTCCTACCTGGGCCTGGAGGCCGCCGCCGTGCTGATCCGCAGCTACGAGGTGCAGTTCGTCCCCGGCCTGCTCCAGACCCCGGAGTACGCCCGGTCGGTGGTCCTGCTCGGACACCGGGGCGCGGCGGTCGAGGAGGTCGACCGGCGGGTCGAGCTGCGCATCCAGCGCCAGCAGGTGCTGCACCGGGAGAACCCGCCGCAGCTGTGGGCGGTGATCGACGAGGCCGCCCTGCGCCGGCCGATCGGCGGCCCGCAGGTGATGCACGGGCAGTTGACCGCGCTGATCGAGGCGACCCGCTCGTCGCACATCCGACTACAGATCATCCCGTTCGACGCCGGAGGCCACGCCGCCGCCGGCGGGGCCTTCACCATCCTGCGCTTCGGCGACGACGACCTGCCCGACATCGTCTACATCGAACAGCTGACCAGCGCGCTCTACCTCGACAAGCGGGAGGACCTGGACTACTACGCCGCCGCGATGGAGCGGCTCTGCGTCGAGGCCACCCCGCCGGAACGCACGCCCGAGGTGCTCACCCGACTGCGTGACGAGCTGTACCCGCAGTGACGGCCGCACCGGGCCGTCGGCCCCACCAGGGCGGCCTCTACGATGATCGACCGGAGACAGTGGACGGACGCCATCGACGACCGGATGGCGCGGAGTCATGGAGGATCCTGTGACCGCCGATGCCCCGACGGGCGCCGCCCCGCACCCCAGCGACCGGATCGACACCTCGGTCGCCCACCCGGCCCGCCGCTACAACTACTGGCTGGGTGGCAAGGACAACTTCCAGGCCGACCGGGACTCCGGCGACGCGATGGCCGCGGCCTTCCCGACCGTACGAACCTCCGCCCTGGAGAACCGCCGTTTCCTGCAACGCGCCGTCGCCCACCTGGCCCGCGAGGCCGGCGTACGGCAGTTCCTGGACATCGGCACCGGCATCCCCACGGCCAACAACACCCACGACGTGGCCCAGGCGATCACCCCGCAGGCCCGGGTGGTCTACGTCGACAACGACCCGATCGTGCTGGCCCACGCACGGGCGCTGCTGACCAGCTCGGCCCAGGGCGCCACCGCCTACATCGACGCCGACCTGCGTGAACCCGAGAAGATCCTGCACCACCCCGAACTGCGCCGCACCCTCGACCTGGAGCAGCCGGTCGCCCTGATGCTGGTGGCCATCCTGCACTTCGTGACGGAGGCCGAGGACCCGTACGGGGTGGTCGGCCGGTTGCTCGCGGCGCTGCCGCCGGGCAGCTACCTGGCCGCGTCGCACGCCACCTACGACTACCTGCCACCCGCCGTGGCCGAGGAGGCGCGGGCGGGCAACCGTAACGGCACCCCGCCCGGGATGATCAACCTGCGCAGTCGGGACGAGTTCGCCCGCTTCTTCGACGGCCTCGACCTGGTCGCACCCGGCGTCGTCTCGGTGGCCGAGTGGCGGGCCGAGGCCGAACCGCAGCCCCGGCCCACGGTCGACGAGGTCAGCGTGTACGGCGCGGTGGCCCGCAAGCCCTGACCGGCACCCGGCCGTCGGGCCGGTGCGCAGGTGCCCGGCCGTCGCGGTACACGTGCCGGCGGGCCGGCGTCCTCGCCCGGGAGGTGGCGTCAGCGTGACCTCCCGGCCGGGCAGCCGGGACAGCGCGGCGTCCAGGTCGGCGTCGGGACGGTCGAGCACGGCGAGCCGACGGTCCCCGGCCCCCGACCGTCCACGGTGGCGTCGCGCAACGGTTCCCGCAGCATCGACTTGACCGGATACCGCCACAGTTCGGTCAGTCGGGCCGGCACCGGCCCAGCGTACCGGTGGGGTGTCGTCGGTACGCGTGGTCGATTCGTCGTCCGGCTCGTAACTTTGTCGGATGATCCCACGCTCCCTGGCGCTCAGCCCCCGTACGGTCGTCTCCGCCGAGCCCCCCTCGGACGGGCCGGTAGGGTTCGTCACCGGTCTGGTGGAGCGGCTCGGCGGACCCGGCGCGGGGCTGGCGGTGGCGCTGGAGAACCTCTTCCCGCCGATCCCCAGCGAGGTGATCCTGCCGCTGGCCGGCTTCGCCGCCGCCCAGGGGCGGATCAGCCTGGTCTCGGCGATCCTCTGGACGACCCTCGGTTCCGTGGTCGGCGCGTGGGTGCTCTACGGCATCGGCGCGGCGCTGGGGCGGGACCGGATGCGGTCCATCGCGGCCCGACTGCCGCTGGTGAAACTGAGCGACGTGGACCGTACCGAGGCGTGGTTCCTCAAGCACGGGGTCAAGGCGGTGTTCTTCGGCCGGATGATCCCGATCTTCCGCAGCCTGATCTCCATCCCGGCGGGGGTGGAGCGGATGCCGATCATGACCTTCCTGCTCTACACCACGCTGGGCAGCCTGATCTGGAACACCACCTTCGTGATGGCCGGGTTCCTGCTCGGCGACAACTGGCACGTCGTCGAGGAGTACGTCGGGTCGTTCCAGAAGGTCGTCATCGTGGTCTGTGTCGCCGCCGCCGGGTGGTTCGTGGTGAACCGGGTCCGCCGGGCGCGGGCCGCCCGCGCCGCCGCCCCGACCACCGACGCCTGGTCCGCCGACGGCCCGGCCGCCGACGTCCGGTCGGCCGACGCGTCCGGGGGTGACGTCGCGGGGCGGCCGGACGTCGCCGACGGCCCGCCCTACCGGGGGACCGTCTACCGGGGCGGCCTCTGGGGACGCGACACCGACTGACCGGTCGCGGCGGCCGGGTTCCGGGCAGGCCGAATGATCCGTTGCGGCGGCCGGGCCGTACTGCTGTGCGGGGACCGGGACAGGGGAGGCACGATGGCGGAGCCGGGGCAGGAGTACCGTCCGGCGACGGGAGAGCAGCGACCGGTCTTCGAGCCGGTGATCGAGGTGACCAGGGAACCGGTCGAGGCGACGGGGGACGCGGCGTACCGCTCACCCCGGCCCCGGGGCGCGCGGCTGCTGGCCGCCGCCGCGGCGCTGGTGGTCGCGCTCGGTGCGATCGCGGTGGTGGTGACCATGGCGAACCCCGACCGGCTGGGGATCGTCTCCTCCGGTGACCGTACCGCCGCGCCCCCGGCGCAGGCGACCGCCGATCCCGGTGGCGCGGGCGCCGCCGAGGCCCCCGGGCGGACCCTGACCGCGCCGGCCGACGGGTTGCGCCGGGCCACCTTCGAGCTGATGGACGGGGTGACCTCGTTCCGGCTGCGCACCGACGACCTCGGTGCCGACCTGTACCGGATCAGCAGCCCCGCCGACGCCGGACTCACCCCCCGCCCCCAGGTCTCCGGCGACCGGGTGCAACTGCGGGTGACCCGCCGGGACCGGCCCGGCCGGGGCGTCGTCGACGTGACGCTCAACGCGCGGCTGACCTGGCGGTTGCGGCTGATCGGCGGGGTCAGCGACCACGTGCTCGACCTCACCGGCGCGCGGCTGTCCGGGGTGGAGCTGATCGGCGGCGCGGCCCGGATCGACCTGCGGCTGCCGCCGACCACCGGCACCCGCACCGTACGGATGACCGGCGGCGTCAACCAGTTCGTCGTCCACGCCCCCGGCGGCCCTCCGGTCCGGGTCCGCGCCGCCTCCGGCGCGGGCAGCGTCGTGTGGTACGGCGACCGGCGCGACGGGTTGGCCCGGGGCGCGACGGTCGGCTCGCCGAACTGGGACCGGTCACCCGACCGGCTCTACCTCGACCTGGTGGAAGGGGCGAACACCGTCACCGTCGTCGAGGACTGAACCGTCGTCGAGGACCGAACCGTCCCGGGACGGACCCGTCGCGGGCCGGCCGGCATAGAGTCGGGCGGTGGACCGTACCGAATCGTTGCCGGCGCAGACCCGACCACCCGGCGTCGCCCCCGAGGACCCGGGCAGCGTGCTGCTGCCCGGCCACGACGTGCCGCTGGGCCGGTACACCACGGTGCGCCGGCTGCTGCCGCAGCGGGCCCGCCGGATGGTCGGGGCGTGGTGCTTCGTCGACCACTTCGGCCCGGACGACGTGGCGCAGCGCCCCGGCATGGAGGTGCCCCCGCACCCGCACACCGGGTTGCAGACGGTCACCTGGCTGCTCGACGGCGAGATCGTGCACCGGGACAGTCTCGGCAACGTCCAGCCGATCCGTTCCGGCCAGCTCAACGTGATGACCTCCGGGCACGGTATCGCCCATTCCGAGCGGTCCCCGGCCATCCATCCGCCGCTGATGCACGGCGTGCAGCTGTGGGTGGCGCTGCCCGACCCGGCGCGTGCCGGTGCCGCCGGCTTCGCCCACCACGCCGACCTGCCCCGCTGGCGGTCCGGCGACTGGGACCACACCCTGCTCGTCGGCGAGCTGGCCGGCGAGGCGTCCCCGGCGGTGGTGCACACCCCGCTGCTCGGCGTGCAACTGGCGGCGCACGGCCCGGCCCCGGCGACGCCGCGACTGCGACCCCGCTTCGAGTACGCCCTGCTGGCGATGTCCGGCCGGGCCCGGGTGGACGGCGTGTCGCTGGAGCCCGGCGCGCTGCTCTACCTCGGCACGGGGCGGGGCGGGCTGGAGGTGAGCGCCGAGCCGGGCAGCCGGCTGATGCTGCTCGGCGGTGAGCCGTTCGACGAGCCCCTGGTCATGTGGTGGAACTTCGTCGGCCGCTCGCACGAGGAGGTGGCCGCCGCCCGCCAGGACTGGATGGCCGGCCGACGGTTCGGGCGGGTCACCGACGACGCGGCCCCGCCGCTGCCCGCCCCGGACCTGCCGACCGTCCGGTTGAAGGCCCGGGACCGGCGGGGGGACCTGCACGGTTGACCGGCCCGCCCCGGTGGTGTGCTCGCCCACAGTATTTCCAGAATCAGCCGTACGGGTGATGGCGTGGCCTATGATGATCGTGGCAGCGATGCCCACCCGGTTCGGGTGGCCACCCGGCGGTTCGCCGGTGAACAGGCACGCGTGCGCCCCAGGTCGCGGTTCGTGACCCGGGGCGCCCGCCTGTCCGGGGCCAGATGCTCCGCAGGTGCTGCGCGACGGTCAGATGCTCCGCAGGTGCTGCGCGACCCGCTGGTGCTGCTTCTCCCTCGCCTGCTGCGCCCGCCGGGCGGCGTCGACCTCCGGGGCGGGGTCGATCCGGGCGGAGCGGGCCACCTCCGCGTCGTTGGCGTAGTCCACCGGCGGCAGCGCCCGCAACGCCCGCAGCACGTCCGGTGGTGCGCCCTCCCGTTCGGCCTGGCGCACCACGGCCTCCTTCGCCGCCGGGTAGTCCAGGCTGGACAGGTACCGCAGGACATCGGTCCGACTGGCCATCGGTGGGCCTCCTCGCCGCCTCGATCCGGTCACGATCGGCGGCGGTTACCCGCCCGGCGGCCGGTCACGCGCCGACGGGCGGAAAACCCGGGCGGGCCGGGGCGGGCGGCGTCGTTTCCGGGTCGTCCCGGCGGGTAACCGAGCCGCCTGATGTCGAAGGGAGCCCCGCATGAACTACGACACCTTCGTCGACCAGGTGGCCCGGCGGGTCCGTACCGACCCGCAGCGGGCGGTGGTGCTGATCCACGCGACGCTGGCGACCCTCGCCGAACGGTTGACCGGGGGTGAGGTGCTCGACCTGGCGACGCAGCTGCCCGCGCCGCTGCGGCTGGCGCTGCGGCCCCGCCCCGGTACGGAGGCGGCCGAGCTGTTCGGCGCTGCCGAGTTCGTCGCCCGGGTGGCGCACCGGGCCGAGCTGGACGAGCCGGCCGCGCGGGACGGGGTGCGGGTGGTCTTCGGCACCGTCCACGAGGCGGTCAGCGGCGGCGAGTTCGACGATCTGGTGACCCGGCTGCCCCGCGACTACCGCGATCTGGTGGAGCCGGCGCTCGCCCCCGGCATGGCCACCCCGCGCCGGGCCTGACCCACCGGCCGCGCCCCGGGCGGTGGACCGGGGCACACAGCCGTTGACCAGGGCAACCACGCCGGAACGGGAGTCCGCCCTGACTTGGCGAGTCGTCCGGACCTGGCCTAACCTGGTCGGCACGAGGGGAGTACTTCCCACGAACCATTCCGGTCAGTACGGCGTGCCCCGGGCGCGCCTCGGGTGGTTGCCCACGGCGAACGTGGGTGAAGGAGACCTCGAACATGGCACGGTGTTCGAGGAGGCTCCATGACCGATCTGTCGTACTTTGCTGCCGGTGGGTTGTCGTCGGTCGGCACCCCCACCCTGTGGGCGGTGACCATCGTCGGCGTGCTCGCCCTGCTGGTGCTCGACTTCCTGGTCACCCGACGGCCGCACGAGGTGTCGATCCGGGAGGCGCTGGGCTGGTCGGCGTTCTACATCGCGCTGCCGTTGGCCTTCGGCGGCTGGGTCTGGTACCGCTTCGGCTCCCAGCAGGGCGTCGAGTACCTGACCGGCTACCTGGTCGAGAAGTCGCTGTCGGTCGACAACCTCTTCGTGTTCATGCTGCTGCTGGCCGCCTTCGCGGTGCCCGCCGTGCTCGCCCAGCGGGTGCTGCTCTACGGCATCGCGGGCGCGCTGGTGCTGCGTGCGGTCTTCATCGCCCTCGGCGCGGCGGCGTTGCAGACCCTCGACTTCGCCTTCCTGATCTTCGCCATCATCCTCATCGCCACCGCGGTCAAGCTGCTGCGCGACGCCCTCTCCGGGCACGAGCAGGAGATCGACATCAACAGGATGCGGTCGGTGCGGCTGCTGCGCCGGTTCATGCCGGTGGTCGACGAGTACCACGGCACCCGGATGACGATCCGGCAGCACGGCCGGCGGGCGCTCACCCCGTTCGCCCTCGTGGTGGTCGCGGTGCTCGCCACCGACATCGTCTTCGCGGTCGACTCGGTGCCCGCCGTCTACGGCATCACCGAGGACCCCTACCTGGTCTTCGCCACCAACGCGTTCGCGCTGCTCGGGCTGCGGGCGCTCTACTTCGTGCTGCACGCCGCGCTGAGCCGCCTGGTGCACCTCAGCTACGGCCTGGCGATCATCCTGGCCTTCATCGGCGTCAAGCTCGGCCTGCACTGGGCGCACGGCATCTGGCCGGGCGTGCCGGAGATCCCGACGCTGGCCTCACTCGGCGTGATCATCGGGGTTCTGGTCGTGGTCACCCTCACCAGCCTGCGGGCCACCCGTGACCGGGAGCCCGGCGAGGCCGAGGTCGTCGTCGACAAGCACTGACGGTACGCGACCGGCGGCGGCCCGCGACGGGGCCGCCGCCGTCGTGGCCCGGTCCGCCGGAACCCTCCCGCCCACGCCCGCCGGGTGGTACGACTGACGGGTGGGAATCGTGTCACCGGGCTTCCAGGGCCGCCGCCGGACGACCGACCCGGCCCTGCCGCCGGGGCAGTACCTGACCGAGGACTTCCCGGTGCTGTCCGCCGGGCCGACCCCCCGGGTCCCGCCGGACCGGTGGGAGTTCGTCCTCACCACCGAGACCGGCGACGAGGTCCGCTGGTCCTGGGCGGAGCTGATGGAGCTGCCGCAGGAGACCCCCACGGTGGACATCCACTGCGTCACCCGGTGGTCGAAGTTCGGCACCAACTGGCAGGGCGTCTCGCTGGACGTGCTGCTCGACGGGGTGGACACCGCCGCCGACTACGCCCAGGCCCACTCGTACGGCGGCTACACCACCAACCTGCCGCTGGACGACCTGCGCGACGGGCGGGCCTGGGTGGTGCACGGCTACGACGGCGAACCGCTGCCCGCCGAACACGGCGGCCCGGCCCGGCTGCTGGTGCCGCACCTCTACTTCTGGAAGTCCGCCAAGTGGGTACGCGGCCTGCGGCTGACCGTCGAGGACGAACCCGGTTTCTGGGAGACCGCCGGCTACCACGACTACGGCGACCCGTGGCGCGAGCAGCGCTACCAGGGCGACTGAGGTGACCGGGGCGGGTGGCCGGCTGGCCACGCCGCTGGGCTGGCGGGTGGCCCGGCTGGCGCAGCGCCGGATCGAGACGCCCACCGCGCAGACCCTCGTGCTGTCGGTGCCCGGCTGGCCGGGGCACCTGCCGGGGCAGCACGTCGACGTCCGGCTCACCGCCCCCGACGGGTACCAGGCGGCCCGGTCGTACTCGCTTGCCGGTCCGGCCGACGGCGAGCGGATCGCGTTGACCGTGCAGCGGGTGCCCGACGGCGAGGTGTCGCCGTACCTGATCGACACCTGGTCCGAGGGGGACCCGGTGGAGGTACGCGGCCCGGTCGGCGGCTGGTTCGTCTGGCGACCCGAGCAGACCGCGCCGGTGCTGCTGGTCGCCGGTGGCTCCGGGGTGGTGCCGCTGATGGCGATGGTGCGGGCCCGCCGGGCCGCCGGCAACCGCGCGCCGTTCCGGCTGATCTACTCGGTACGCACCCCGGCGGACGTCATCTACGCCGACGAGCTGCGCACCCGGGCCCGCGACGACCTCGGCCTGGACGTCACCTACGTCTACACCCGCGAGGCCCCCGACGGATGGCGGGGCGAACCGCACCGGATCGGCCTGGCCGACGTGAACACCCACGGCTGGCCGGCGGACCTGGAGCCGCTCTGCTACGTCTGCGGCCCGACCGGCTTCGTGGAGACCGTCGCGGACCTGCTGGTGGGGCTGGGCCACCCGACCCGCCGGGTCCGTACCGAACGGTTCGGGCCCACCGGCTGACCGGCGAGGAGAACCGATGACCGAGATGTCCTACCTGGACGGCAACATGCTCGACGGGCCGCTGCGCGAGCTGCTCGCCGTGGACCTGAGCGCGGCGACCGGGCGGTGCGCGTCCTGCGGCATGGTCGGCCCGATGGCCGGCCTGCGCGTCTACGCCCACGCCCCCGGGCTGGTGGGTCGCTGCCCGGCCTGCGCCGAGGTGATGCTCCGGCTGGTCCGGGCCCCCGACCGCGCCTGGCTGGACCTGCGCGGCGCGACCTACCTCCAGGTGCCGATGCCGCCGACCACGCCGCCGTCCCTGCGCTGATCACGGTGCGGCGGCGACCGACGCCCGGCGCACCAGCGGGCACGGCAGGGCGACGTGCCGGGCCACCCGACGGCGGGCCCCCTTCGGCCGGTCGAGCAGCTCCACCATGGTCTCCACCGCCCACGCGCCCATCCCGTGGTGCGGCAACGCCACGCTGGTCAGGGCGGGGAACAGCCCGTCGGCGATGACCTCCTGGTTGTCGCAGCCGACCACCGAGAGTTCCTGCGGGACCCGCAGGCCGAGTTCGGCCGCCGCCCGGTAGACGCCCATCGCCATCGCGTCGGTGAAACAGAACAGCGCCGTCGGCCGGTCGGCCGCGCCGAGCAGGGCGCGGGCCGCCCGGTGCCCCCCGGCGGGGTCGCCGACGTCGGCGTACACCAGCTCCGGCCGGTACGGCACCCCGGC
Organism: Micromonospora sp. HM134; assembly: GCF_007833915.1. NCBI lineage: Bacteria > Bacillati > Actinomycetota > Actinomycetes > Micromonosporales > Micromonosporaceae > Micromonospora > Micromonospora sp. HM134. The sequence continues at coordinate 4,661,888 of NZ_CP041061.1, read as the reverse complement.
CGCCCAGAGCGCCTCCCGGTAGCCGAGCAGCCGGCCCCGGGCGGCGGGGACGTCGTCGACGGTGGTGACGAAACCGATCCGCCGGTGTCCGTGGGCGAGTAGTTCCCGCACCGCCGTGGCGGCACCACCGCGCTCGTCCGGCACCACCGAGGGGACCGTGGCGTCGGCGCTGCGGGCGTTGAGCAGCACCACCGGCATCGGGCGCAGCTCGTCGGGGACCCGCACCACCCGGTGGTCCATGGTCGCGTAAAGAACCCCGTCGACCCGGTGCCGTGCCAGGGCCCGGATCTCCCGCCGTTCGACCTCGGGGTCACGGCCGGTGGTGAGCAGCAGCACCCACCCGCGCGCCGACGCGGTCTCCTGCGCGCCCAGGACGAGCCGCCCGGCCTGGCCGGCGGCGGCGACGACGTCACCGAGCAGCCCCAGCGCGTACGACCGTTGCAGCCGCAGCCCCCGGGCCAGCCCGTTCGCCGCGTAGCCGAGCTGGCGGGCCACCGTCTCGACCCGTTCCCGGGTCTGGGCGCTGACCCGGGTACCGGACTTGTTGTTCAGCACGTGGGAGACGGTGGTCACCGAGACACCTGCGGCGGCGGCGACGTCCCGGATGCTCGCCTTCGGTCCCATCGGTTCACCTTCGTGTCGCTCGTGACTCGGCGGTCGGACCCGCCGGCCCGCCAACGCTAGCCGAACGGACCCACCGGTGGAGATCACCAACGGCCCCGCCCACGGGATGGTCGCCCGGCGGTGCCGGTGGGTCGCCGGGCGGCGGTCCGGTCCGCCCCGTGCGGCACCGCCCGCCGGGCCCACCGGCGGGCGGCGCCGCACGGCTCAGATCCGGGAGGTGAAGGCGACGAGCACCTGGTACGGCGCGGGACTGCCGGTGTTGTCGAAGCAGATCACGTCCACCGGGGCGTCCACCGCGTACGACCACGGCTGGGTCAGGTTGCAGTAGTTCGGCCCGGTGCCCTGCGCGGTGACCTGCGCGTGCGTCTCCTTCTGCCCGAGCTGCTTGAAGGTGACCAGGTAACGGCCGGCCGGGGCGAGCGGCGCGATGGTGTTGACGCCCACCCCGAGCTGGGAGTTGTCGTTGGTGGGGCCGCCCGCCGCGCTGGCCAGGTGACCGAAGAACGTCGGCGGGGCCAGCGACCCGACCACCGACCGTCCCCGGTGGTAGGAGAGGGTGAAGTCGGTGTTCACGGGCGCGCCGGCCTGGTCGAAGCAGAACACGTAGACCAGCACGTCGGTGCCGGAGGCGCCCCAGCGGGCGACGGTGCACCGGCGCGGACCGGCGTTCGGCTGGATCGCGGTGGCCTGCACGTTGCCGGCCAGCACCCCGGCCAGCCCGACCCCGGGCAGCTTCACCGACCACTGTCCGACCCCGAGCGGGGCCAGCGCGGCGGGGGCCCCGGTCGACACGTACGACTGGACCAGGCCGCTGACCCCGCCCTGGACGTAGGCGTGCGCGGTGCCGGCCGGCAGCACCCCGGAGCTGGCGGTCCACAGCACGGTGAACCGGCTGTCGTCGCGGGTGCCGCCGGGGGCGAAGCACTGCACGTCGACGATCTCGTCGGTGCCCGACTGGAACCAGCGCACCACCGTGCAGTAGTGCCCGGCCCGGTCGACCGGCGTCACGTGCGGCACCCCGCGCGCACCGGCGCCGATCTGCGGGAAGCGCACCTGGAACCGGCCCGGGGCGAGTTTGACGCCGTCGGCCCAGGCGGCCGGGAAGGCGGTCTTCCAGGTGCCCCACTGCCGGCTGGTGTCCAGCACGGTCCAGCTGGTGACGGTGGGGTTGTCGACGTAGGCGAAGCCCCAGCGGTCCGCGGTGGCGGCCGCGGCGGGTGCGGCCGGCGCGAGCCCCACGGCAGCCACCAGGGCGGCCAGTGCGACGGCGACGACACGGCGAACTCTCATCTGTTCCTCCGATCGGTGGTGGTCGAACAGGAACTCAGCGTGAGCGGAAGGCGCGCCCAAAGCAACGGTGTCGGCTACGCGGTGTGACTACAGTCGGGAGCCCGTCACTGATGTATCAAACTGCCCCCGACGGCCTCGTCCGCCGCGCTCCGGCGCGGCGGTGCCGGTGCGACCGACACGTTTGTCGGGCTGACCGCCGGGAAGGGAGCGGACATGACGAAACCTCGGGTGGTGATCGTGGGGGCCGGTTTCGCCGGTTACCACGCGGCGAAGACGTTGCGTCGGCTGGCCGGCGGACGGGCCGAGATCGTGCTGCTGAACTCGACCGACTACTTCCTCTACCTGCCGCTGTTGCCCGAGGTGGCCGCCGGGGTGGTCGAGCCCACCCGGATCTCGGTCCCGCTGACCGGCACCCTGCCCGGGGTCCGGGTGGTCGTCGGCGAGGCCGACCGGGTCGACCTGCGCCACCGCTGGGTCGGTTTCACCAACCCGGAGGGGGAGCGGGGCCAGCTCGCCTACGACCGGCTGGTGCTCTGCGTCGGCAGCGTCAACAAGCTGCTGCCCATCCCCGGTGTGACCGAGTACGCCCACGGTTTCCGGGGCCTGCCCGAGGCGGTCTACCTGCACGACCACGTGGTCCGCCAGATCGAGCTGGCCGAGCAGGCGCAGGACCCGGCCGAGCAGCGGGCCCGGTCCACCTTCGTCGTGGTGGGCGCGGGCTACACCGGCACCGAGGTCGCCGCGCACGGGCAACTCTTCACCGACGCGCTGCACGCCCAACGCCCCCGGTTGACCGTCCGGCCCCGGTGGATGCTGCTGGACGTCGCCCCCCGCGTGCTGCCGGAGCTGGACGAGCGGATGTCGCAGACCGCCGACCGGGTGCTGCGCCGCCGGGGGGTCGACGTCCGGATGGGCACCTCCGTCGCCGAGGCCACCGCCGACGGGGTGCACCTCACCGACGGCGAGTACGTCCCGACCTGCACGCTGGCCTGGTGCGTCGGGGTCCGCCCCGACCCGTTCGTGGCCGAGCTGGGCCTGCGTACCGAGAAGGGCCGGCTGGTGGTCGACGAGTATCTCAACGTCCCCGGCTTCCCCGAGGTGTACGCCTGCGGCGACGCCGCCGCCGTGCCGGACCTGACTCGCCCCGGGCAGCTCTGCACGATGACCGCCCAGCACGCGCAGCGGCAGGGCAAGCTCGCCGCGCACAACATCGCCGCCTCCTACGGGCACGGCCGGCGTCGCCCGTACAAGCACCACGACCTGGGCTGGGTGGTCGACCTGGGCGGAAAGGACGCGGCGGCGAACCCGCTGAAGCTGTCGCTGTCGGGGCTGGCCGCCAAGGCGGTCACCCGGGGCTACCACCTGCTGGCGATGCCCGGCAACCGGGCGCGGGTGAGCGCCGACTGGGTGCTCGACGCCGCGCTGCCCCGCCCGGCGACGCAGCTCGGCCTGGTCCCGGCCCACGCCGTGCCGCTGGAGAGTTCCTCGCCCGAGGTGCCGGTGCGCACCCGCTGAGCCGGTGCCGCCCGGACGGCCACGGGACGCCTGCGAGACCCGGCGACGACCTCCGCCCCGGCTTCACTCCCGTGGGGTGAGGGGTGCTCACCCGCGCGGGACAGACCATCGGGACGACCGGAGGTCTTCCGAGGCACGCGGAAGGGTAGGTCGTCATGAAGAGGATCGTGGAGATTGTCCCGGCCCGTCCCGGTTGGTACTCCCGCTGGCAGGTCGGCCCCGAGGTGACCCGGTGCTACCCGGTGAGCCTCTGGGCGCTGGTGGAGGAGGCCGACGGCTCGGGCCGCGAGGTGGTGGGCATGGACTGTGCCGGGCAGTGGCCCGGCGCGGAGGACAACGAGTCGGGCGGGGGATTCGTCCGGTACCTGTTCCAACTGCCCGATTCCGGTCCTCCGGAGGACGTCGAACCCCCGTCGTCCGCCGCGCCCCGGTCGACCGGGCCGCGCCGGCAACCGGCCGTCGAGGCGCAGGAGGCTGTCGTCAGCGCGTGACGGTGACCCGCCCAGGCCCTCCTCCCGGCCCCCGGCCCCTGGTCCCAGGGTCGGGGGCCACCCCGGCCGGACGGCTCAGCCCACCTCGCGGACGTCGTCGCCGGTGCCGGCCGCCGGCTGCTCCTGCACCGCCAGCAACTCGGCCAAACCGGTGCGGTCGAGCAGCTGCTGGAGCCGGGCGCCGACCCCGGTCAACCGGACCGGGCCGGCCCCGCCCTGGCTGAGCACCACGAACGCGCTGAGCCCCGACGAGTCGCACAGGCCGACCCCGCCCAGGTCGATGATCAGCGTGCGGTGACCGTCCGCGCGGACCCCGGCCGCCGCCTCGACCAGCTCCGGCGCGGTGTCGAAGTCGAGGTCGCCGGTGAGCCGCAGCCGGGCGGTGCCGGCGTCGAGCCGGGTCACCTCGATGGTCAACAGCTGCGGGCGCATGTCCCCATGTTCCCAGCAACGGGTGATCGGGAAACGCCGGGGTTCGGCCGACGCGGTCCCCGCACGCCCGGTACGGGCGGTTCGCCCCGCGCCGGGCGTTACGGTCGCCCCGGACCGGGCGTCCCGGTGCCCGGGTTCAGGCGGACGCGGCCGGGCGCTGCGGCGCGGGGGTGGACTGCTGCGGCAACTGACGGGCCAGCAGGCCGGTGACCCCGGTCATGTCGAGGATGGTGGTCAGGAAGCGGGGGACGGCCCGCAGCCGGACCAGCGTCCCGACCCGTTGCCCCTCCCGCCAGGCGTGCACGATGACCGACAGGCCGGTGCTGTCGATGAAGGCCAGCCCGGAGAAGTCGAAGACGACCACCGCAGGGCGCTCCACCAGCACCCGGTCGACCTCCACCCGCAACGGGCGGGAGGTGGCGTAGGCCAGCTCACCGCCGACCGACAGGACCGGCGCCCCGGGGTCGGAGCGGTCCACCGACATGGTCAACGGGGCAGCCTCGGGTTTCCTTCCAGGGGGCACCACAGCACGCCTTTCCGCGAGGGCCGACGGTCGGGCCGGACTACGCCGGATCGTAACAACCCGCCGGTGGACCCGCAGGGATGCGCATCCGCGCAGGACGCCGTGCGGTGGCGGTGACCGCGTTCCGGCGTAGGCTGAGCGGAATAGATTGGAACATACGGCCTACATCCGGGATGCGCCGGATGGCGACAAGGGGAGTGGGGCTCAGCTGGTGAGTGCTGCCGACGTCAGGGGCTTCGACCCGGGCGACGGACGGATCTCCACGCCGAGTGCCGGTCGGGCTGCGGCGCGGTCCGCCGGCGCGCCCACCGGGCTGCCGCCGTTGGCCCCCGACCGGGTCGGCCCCGACCCTGCCCGGCCCGACCCCGTCCGGCCCGATCCGGACCGCGTCGACCCGGCCTGGTCCGAGGTCGTCGAACACTTCCGGGAGGGGCTGGTCGTCTGCGACGCCGACGGGATGGTCCGGCACGTCAGCCCGGTCGCCGCGCGGCTGCTGCCCGAGGTGTCCCCCGGCCGTCCGCTGGCCGCCGCCGGTCTCGCCGTGCTGACCGGGGCCGCCGCCGAGCCCGACGGGTTCGGTCACCACGGCCGGCGGCTGCGCATCCGCCGGGTGCCGCTGTCCGGCTCCCGCAGCTGCCTGTACGTCGAGGACGTCACCGACAGCGTGTCCCGGGCCGACGCGCTGCTCGCCGAGCGGGCCCGGTCGGCCTTCCTCGCCGTGGTCGGCGAGAAGCTGGGCAACCCGCTGCACCCGGACCGGGCCGCCGCCGCCGTGGTCCGGCTCACCGTGCCGACCCTGGCCGAGGTGGCGGTGCTGGTGCTCGCCCCCCGCTCCGGGCGGGCCCGGTGGTGGCGGGCGACCCGGGCCGACGACGAGTCGCCCACGGTGGACAGCGGCATGCTGCCCGCCGCCGCGCTACCCCCGGCGATCGTCGAGGGGTTGTCCGGTGTGGAGCCGCACACGGTCGACTGGCTGGTCGACCAGGCGGTCGAGGCCGGTTGGCTGCCGGGGCTCAGCGCCCGCGAGGTGACCGCCCGGGTGGTCCCGCTGCCCGGTCGGGACGCCCCGGCGGGTGTGTTGCTGGTGGCCCGGCGTACCCGCTGGTACGACGACGCCGACGTGGAGCTGGTGCGGGCCTTCGCCGCCCGGGCCGGCGCGGCGCTCACCACCGCGGTCCTCTACCGCAACCAGGCCGAGGTGGCCGACACCCTCCAGGCCAGCCTGGTGCCGGTGGAACCGGCCGAGGTGGCCGGGGGGCAGTGGGGCACGGCCTACCGGCCCTCCCAGGCGAGCCTGCGCATCGGCGGCGACTTCTACGGCGCGCACCGGCTGGCCGACGGCGGCGCGGTGTTCTTCCTCGGTGACGTCTCCGGCAAGGGGGTGGAGGCGGCGGTCTTCACCGGCCAGCTCCGCCAGTGCCTGCAGGCGCTCTACCGGGTCGAGTCGCGGCCCGGCCGGCTGCTGAAGCTGCTCAACGACGCCCTGCTGGAGACCACCCAGGCGCACGGGCAGGGCCGTTTCGCCACCATGGTGCTCGGGGTGGTCCGCCCGCACCGCGACGGCGGCCTGTCGCTGACCCTGGCCGGTGGCGGGCACCTGCCGCCGCTGGTGCTGCGCCACGGCGGCGAGGTGGAGACGGTGCCGCTGAGCGGCATGCTGATCGGCGTGGTGCCCGACCCCCGCATCGGCGAGGTCACCGTCCGGTTGGCGGTGGGGGAGACCTGCCTGCTCTACAGCGACGGGGTGACCGAGGCCCGGGGCGGTCGGCGCGGCGACGAGCAGTTCGGTCAGGACCGGCTGGTCCACGCCGTCACCGGCTGTCACCGGATGCCCGCCGCGGCGCTCGCCGAGCGGGTCGAGCAGGTCACCTGCGACTGGCTGGCGCACGGCGACCACGACGACATCGCGGTGCTCGCCCTGCGGGCCACCGGGCCGGGTGGCCGCCCCCGGCGGCACCTGCACTCGGTGCCGGCCGTGCCGGACCCGGCCGAGGAGAGGACGTCCCGACCGTGACCGCCCCGACCGTCCCGGCCGACCCGTACCGGGCCTTCGGCGACTTCCTCGCCTGCCTGGAGGAGGCCGACGAGTACGGCGCGATCGAGGTCGTCACCGGGCTGCTCGACGCCGGCGTCCCGGCGGAGCGGGTGCTGCTCGACCTGGTCGCCCCGGCGCAGACCGAGGTGGGCGAGCGGTGGGCCCGCAACGAGTGGAGCGTGGCGCAGGAGCACGCCGCGACGCACATCAGCGAGCGGGCGGTGGCGGCGGTCGCCGGGTACGCCGCTCCACGTCCGACCCGGGGACGGATCGTGGTGGCCTGCATGGACGGTGAGTGGCACGCCCTGCCGCCCCGGCTGGTAGCCGAGGTGCTGCGGCTGCGCGGCTGGCAGGTGACCTTCCTGGGCGCCAGCGTGCCGGCCGCCCACCTGGTGTCGTACCTGCACCGGCACGACGCGCACGCGGTCGCGTTGGCCTGCGCCCTGCCGATGCGGTTGCCGCAGGCACACCGGATGATCGAGGCGTGCCGGCGTTCGGACGTACCGGTGGTGGTCGGTGGCCGTGGGTTCGGCGCGGACGGCCGGTGGGCCCGGCGGCTCGGGGTCGCCTGGGCGCCGGACGCCCCGGGCGCGGCCGATCTGGTCGCCGACGAGCGGGCGCTGCGCCGGGTGCCCCCGGCCGACCTCGCCCACCTCGCCGACGACGAGTACGCCAGCCTGGTGAAGCGGCGCGGCGAGCTGATCGACTCGGCGGTGGCGGACCTGCGGGCCCGGATGCCGGCGGTCGGGGACTACACCCCGGCGCAGTGGGACGCCACGACGAGCGACCTGGGGTACATCGTGGACTTCCTGGCCGCCGCCCTCTACGTCGACGACGCGGAGCTGTTCACCGACTTCGTGACGTGGCTGGTGGCGATCCTGACCAGCCGGGGGGTGCCGGCCGGGTCGGTCGCCTCCACCCTGGGGCACTACGCGCGCATCCTGCGGGACTTCCCCCGGGCGGGGCGGTTCCTGGCGCTCGGCGCGGCGGCGACCGTCGCGTCCGGCGGGGTGCGGCACTGACGCGCCTTGCGGGCCCCCGGGGGAGCGCTGCGTATACTTGCTGCACTGCAAGGGTCTGCCTGTGGTGGGAGCGAGAGGGACGATGTTGACCTTCACCGTGACGCACGCCGAGCGGGACGGTGGCGGCGTGTGTCTGCGGCTCGCCGGTGAGCTGGACCTCAGCTCGGCCGGGGTACTCAACACCGAGATCGACCGGCTCGCCGCGGGCGGCCAGCGGCACCTGCTGCTCGACCTGACCGAGCTGACCTTCTGCGACTCCACCGGCATCGCCGCCTTCGTCCGGGGGGACAACCTCGCCGCAGCCCGGGGTGGCTGGCTGCGGCTGTGCGGGGCGACCGGCCGGGTGGACCGGGTCCTTCAGATCACCGGCCTGGCCGACGTGCTGCGCTATCAGCCCGACACCGCCGACCCGCGGTCGCCGTCCGCCCGGTGATGGGCTAAATTTCCCCGCCAGCGGGTGACCGCGCAGTTCCCGCTCCGCGGGTGACCGCGTTCGGTCAGGCCGCCAACGGGGTACCGAGACCGTCGTCCCCCGCTCGCCGACACAGACAGGTTGGACCCATGGACCGAGGCGCCACGAACCCCGTCCGCATCCTGGTGGTCGACGACGACCCGGGTGACGTGCTGATGATCGAGGAAGCCCTGGCGGACTCCGGCATCGCCAAGGTCATCGACGTGGTCGGTGACGGCCAGGAGGCGATGGAGTTCCTGCGGCAGGAGGGCCGGCACGTCGACGCCCGGCGGCCCGACGTGATCCTGCTCGACCTGAACATGCCCCGGATGGACGGGCGGCAGGTGCTCGGCGAGGTGAAGCAGGACGACGACCTGCGCACCATCCCGATCGTGGTGCTGACCACCTCCAACGCGGACACCGACATCGTGGGCAGCTACAGCCTCCAGGCCAACGCCTACGTCACCAAGCCGATCGACCTGGACGACTTCAACGACGTGGTGCGCCGGATCGACGAGTTCTTCGGTCGGGTCGTGGTGCTGCCCAAGCGTTCCTGACCGCCCGGGGTGTCCCGGCGCGTCGGGTCCGTCCCGGTCGTCGGCCCGAAGAGCCGCCCCGCAATTGCTGAACATTTTTCTCGAACCGCCCCGGGGGTCGTCGGCTGCCGCGAGGATCGAGCTGGGACAGACGTACCAGCTTCCTGGGGGGCGACACGTATGAGGTTCTCCGTCGTTGAGTCCGGCTACGACCGGCGACAGGTCGATTCCTGCCTGGACGAGCTCGGAGTCCGGTTGACCCGGCTCGCCGCGCGGGCGGAGGTGATCGCCGGCGCGGGGCGGGACTGGGACCAGATCCGCCAGGAGACCACCCTGCTCCTGGCGATGGTCGACCGGCGGCGGGCCGACGCCGACCGGGGCCCGGCCCGGCCGGCGGCCCCGGGTGCGGCCGACGAACTGCTGGCCCGGGCGCGGGCCGAGCTGGACGCCGCCCGGGAGGAGGCCCGGCAGTTGCGCGAGCGGGTGTACGCCGAGGCGGTGCAGGCCCGCCGCGAGTTCGAGGCGTCGCTGCACGAACGGCGGCACCGGGCGGCCCGGGTCGACCAGCTCCTGACCGGGCTGAGCGTCGAGACGGTGCCGGTCGACACCCCGACCGCCGCCGCCGGGGGTGTCCCGGCCACCCGGGTCGCCACCGGCACCGACGAGGTGACTGTCGACCAGCCCGAGCCGGGCACCCGGGTCGCCTGAACCACCAGGCGGGGCCGGGTCAGGTCAACGCGTCGACCACGGTGGTGGCCCGGTCCTCGTGCCGCGCGTACGCGCCGGGGTAGGCGGAGATCTGCACGGCCTGCGCGGCGGCGGTGATGCTGAGCTGCCGCCAGCCGGGGATCTCGGCCAGCGCGGAGTAGAACGCCCGCGCCGCGTAGGCGGGACGCATCAGCTGGGCGACCGTGCCCCAGCCGCTGCTCGGGCGCTGCTGGAACAGGCCCACCGAGTCGTGGTCCGAGCCGCTGCCCTGGTGCGGGTGGTCGTACGACTCGGGCAGCACGTCGCTGGCGAGGTTGTGCAGGTCGCTCTCCTGCATGGCGGTGGCGACGGCGACCACCAGGCCCCGGCGCGGCACCCCCAGCTCGACGCCGACCTCGACGATCACCTGGGCGTTGGCCATCTGCACCGGGGTGAGCCCGGCGACCGGGCGGGGCCGGGCCGGCTTGGTCGGCTTCGGCGCGGTGCTGCGGGTGGCCGACGGGCGGGGGCTGGCCGGCAGCGGGCTGGCCGGCAGGGCGGTCCGCTCCCGGGCCCGGGAGGCCCGCTGCTCCTCGGAGGCCCGGTCGGCCAGCACCTCCTGCACCGGCCGGGGCTGCCGGTCGACCCGGTGGGTCCCGGCCAGCGCGACGAGCCCCAGGCAGCAGGTCACACCCCCGGCGAGGGCGATCCGGGCGGGGGTCGAGGCGAGCGCGGCGCGGGCGCCCCGTCGGGGTGGCTCCGGCGCGCGGTGCCGGCCGATCCTCCGTTCGTCCGAGGCCACCGGGGTCGAAGGGGTGGCCGGGCGGTTCCGGGGCGGCTGCGGCGCGGCGGTCTCGTCGGGGTGCACCCGACGAGGTTAGAGAGGTTTCGGCCACGGACCGGCGGTGGTATGGGTGGCCTACGCCACAATCGGCCGGAATCCGCCCGGATATTCCCCGCATGCCCCTGTCAAAGCCGTGAACGACGCATGTCGTTAGTGTCGGCCATCGCCGTCATATCGTGATGGAGCGGGCAGGCTTCGGCCCTCGCGGGCCGCAGGCGGGGCATCAGCCGAACGGCGGAGGCGACGACCCGCCGTCCCGGCGGGGCCGCCTCACCCGGACGTGGCGGGGCCGCCGGCTCAGTGCCGGCCGTTCTCGGCCGCGCTCACCGTCAGCCGGTGCCGGCTGCCGTCGTCGCTGGAGAACGGCCACAGCCGGTCGGCGTACGCGACCAGCTCGGCCAACTGCTCCCGGCTCAACCCGGCCGACGAGATGCTGGCGTGCACGTCGGCCCGGTACCGGCCGTCGTCGTCGCGTCCCAGCTTCGCCTCGGCGGTCACCTGCACCGTGTGCGCCTCGTCGGTGATCTCCCCGGCCGCCTCGACCGCCGCGTGGTGCAGGCAGGAGGCGAAGGCGGCGGCGAGCAGCTGCTCCGGGGTCAACCCGGTGCAGTGCGGCGCGAGCGGCGACGCCAGCGCGGTGGACAGCTCACCGTCGTCGGTGCGTACGTGCCCGCCCGTGGCGGTCGCGCTGGCCTCGTGCAGCCAGGAACTCGGATCCGGCATCGCGTTCCCCCCTCATCCGTCGGCCGGATTCCCGGCCACGAACGGGTGAAACGCCCGGGACACGCCGCCGGCCGGGATCAGACCTGTCCGGTCCGGGACCAGTCGGGCAACGCCACCGCCTCGGTCGCCTCGGCGGCCGCCCGTTCGGTCCACGGCGACACCGGCGCGGTGCGGGGCCGGGGCACCGAGGCCAGCATCGGCACGTAGACCCGGGCGTCGACCACCTCCGCCAGCTCCAGGGCCGCCACCAGACTGCCGGGCCGCTCGCGCGGATCGTCGGCGAGGCAGCGCCGGCACAGGTCGGCCACCTCGGGCGGCAGCCCCGCGACCGGCGGCAGCGGCTCCGGCGTGATCTTCCGGCGGGACCCGACCAGCTGGGTGGCGGTGGTCCCCGCCGCGTACGGCAACTTCCCGGTGAGGCAGTAGTAGAGCAGCACGCCGACGGCGTACATGTCGGCGGCGGGGGTGGCCGGCTGCCTGTCGAACTGCTCCGGGGCCAGGTACGCCGGAGTCCCCACCAGCATGCCGTCCGGGCTGTGGTCGGGGGCGCCGGCCGGGGTGGCGATACCGAAGTCGAGCACCTTCGCCCCCGACGGGGTGAGCATCACGTTGGCCGGTTTGACGTCGCGGTGCACGATCCCGTGGGCGTGCGCCGCGGCGAGCGCGGCGGCCACCTCGGCGCAGACCCGGACCGCGATACGCCAGTCCAACGGGCCGGCCCGCAGGTGCGCGGCGAGGGTCTCGCCCTCCACCAGCTCCATCACGATGTACGGCATCTCCCGGCCCGGCAGGGTCGTCGAGGTGCCGAAGTCGTGGACGCTGGCGACGTTGGGGTGCACCAACCGGGCGGCGGACCGGGCCTCGGCCCTGATCCGCTCGACCGAGGTCTGCTCGCCCCGGTGGGCGGGGGACATCAGCTTCACCGCGACCGGCCGGTCCAGGACGATGTCGTGGGCCCGCCAGACCTCCGACATCCCACCCATGCCGATGCGCTGTTCGAGCTGGTACCGCCCGGCCAGCGTCCTCATCGACCCGCTCCCGTCCATGCCGACCGCGTCGCCGGGGTGGCGATGGCGCTGTCGAGCCGGTACCCGGCCGCTGCGCTGGGCAAACCGTGCCCGCTGCGCCCCGCACCCGGGTGGACCCGGTCGAGCGACCCCGGCCCGGTCCCGGGTGCGGTAGCTTGCCGTCAGTGGCCCGCGCGACCGCCGGCCACCGGAGGGAGGCCCCGATGGGCGAGGTGACCGTACGCTTCGTCGGCGGGCCGGCCCACGACCTGGTCCGTACCCTGCCGGCCGACCCGGCGGGGACGCCGCCCGCCCGCTGGGTGCTGCGCCACCCGGACACCCCGCCGACCCCCGGCGGGGGCGGCCCCGACCACCTCTACCAGCGGGACCGGCCGGCCGGCGACGGCCACTGGACGATGTCGTTCGTGCACACCTACCCGACCGGGGTGGGCCAGTAGTCACCCGGTCGGCCGGGCCGCGCTCCCGGAACGGCCCCCCGACGCCGCCCGGCCCGGTACGGTCGAGCGGGGCCGCCGCACCCGCACAGCGGGCACACAGGATGCGCATAGGTCAGCGCCAGTAACCGGTCCCACGATGGGGGCATGGTGACCGACGGGCAGACCGCACCACACCGGATCGAGTTGCGCCGCCCCGACGGCGAACCCGTCCGGGTGCTGGTGGTCGACGACGAACCCACCCTGACCGACCTGCTGTCGATGGCGCTGCGCTACGAGGGGTGGCAGGTGCGCAGCGCGGGCAACGGGATGGCGGCGCTGAGCGCGGCCCGGCAGTTCCAGCCCGACGCGGTGGTGCTCGACGTGATGCTCCCCGACCTGGACGGCTTCCAGGTGCTGCGCCGGCTGCGCGAGCAGACCCCGACCGTGCCGGTGCTCTTCCTGACCGCCCGCGACGCGGTCGAGGAACGGATCGCCGGGCTCACCGTCGGCGGCGACGACTACGTCACCAAGCCGTTCAGCCTGGAGGAGGTCATCGCCCGGCTGCGCGCCCTGCTGCGGCGTACCGGCTTCGCGGTGACCGCCCGGGAGGAGGCCGTGCTCACCGTCGGCGACCTCACCCTCGACGAGGACAGCCACGAGGTACGCCGGGGCGACGACCTGATCACCCTGACCGCCACCGAGTTCGAACTGCTGCGCTACCTGATGCGTAACCCGCGCCGGGTGCTCAGCAAGGCGCAGATCCTCGACCGGGTGTGGAACTACGACTTCGGCGGGCAGGCCAACGTCGTCGAGCTGTACATCTCGTACCTGCGTAAGAAGATCGACGTGGGACGGGCGCCGATGATCCACACCCTGCGCGGCGCCGGTTATGTCCTCAAACCCGCGCCGTGACCGGCCCGACCGGCTGCGTCGCTGGTGGGCCGGCTGGTCGCTGCGTCGTCGGCTGGTGCTCGCCGTGGTGGCGCTGCTCGCGCTGGTCAGCATCGGCATCGGCGGGCTGACCACGGTCGCGCTGCGGCACTTCCTGATCAGCCAGGTCGACGATCAACTCGCCATGGGCGACCGCCGCCACGACAGCAGGCTGCCCTGGGAACGGGCCCCGGATCAGCAGCGGCCCCTCGACCAGGTGACGAGCCGGCAGCCCGAGCCGCCACCGACCTTCCAGGTCGGCTCGATCGGGGTCCGGGTCACCCCACAGGGGGAGACCGTGGCGCGAATCCGGACCAGTTTCTCCGGCCCGACCGAAGCGCTCAGCGCCGCCGAGGCCGCCCCGCTGACCGGCCTGCCCACCGACCACAGGCCGCGCACGGTGGACCTCGGCGACCGGGGCGACTACCGGGCGGCGGCCCGCCAGCTCCCCGACGGCGACATCCTGGTCTTCGCCATCCCGCTCGACGTGGTGCAGGAGACGGTGTGGTGGATGGTCGTCGCCCAGGCCGGCGTCGCCGCCGCCGGCCTGCTCGTCGCCGGCAGCCTGGGCGCGTTGATCGTCCGGGTCACACTGCGCCCGCTGAACCGGGTGGCGGCCACCGCCGGGCGGGTCGCCGAACTGCCGCTGGACCGGGGTGAGGTGGCGCTGTCGGTACGGGTGCCCGCCGCCGACACCGACCCGCGTACCGAGGTGGGGCAGGTGGGCGCGGCGCTGAACCGGATGCTGGGCCACGTCGCCGCCGCGCTCGCCGCCCGGCAGGCCAGCGAGACCCGGGTACGCCAGTTCGTCGCCGACGCCTCGCACGAGCTGCGCACCCCGCTGGCCGCGATCCGGGGCTACGCCGAGGTGGCCCGCCGGGGCCGGGACCGGGTGCCCCCGGACGTGGCCCACGCGCTGCGCCGGGTCGAATCGGCCAGCACCCGGATGACCAGCCTCGTCGACGACCTGCTGCTGCTGGCCCGGCTGGACTCCGGCCGACCGCTGGCCACCGGGCCGGTCGACCTGACCGCGCTGGTGGTCGACGCGGTCAGCGACGCGCACGTGGCCGGCGACGAACACCGGTGGCAGCTCGACCTGCCCGACGAGGCGGTGGAGGTGCCCGGCGACGCCGTCCGGCTGCACCAGGTGGTGGCGAACCTGCTCGCCAACGCGCGGGTGCACACCCCGCCCGGCACCACCGTCACCACCCGCATCGCCCCGGTGCCCGACGCGGTGGAGCTCAGCGTCACCGACGACGGTCCCGGGGTGCCCCCGGAACTGCGCGACGAGGTGTTCGAACGCTTCGCCCGGGGCGACAGCTCACGGTCCCGGCAGCACGGCAGCACCGGCCTCGGCCTGGCCATCGTGGCCGCCGTGGTGGAGGCCCACCACGGCACCGTCGAGCTGGAGAGCCGGCCGGGCCGCACGGTCTTCACCGTCCGGCTGCCGGCCTCCCCGACGCCCCCGGACCACGCCGCGCCGGCGCCGCCGGATTCCACAGCCCACGCATAGCTCCGTCATGGGGCCGCCCCAACCCGCTCGTCGAGGCTGGCCGCATGGACAGAACCGAGAGCCTGCTGACGACGCCGGCCAGCCCGCCGGACGACACCGCGACCGCACCCGCATCGGGTCCGCCCGCCGCGGCGGGCGCACCGCCGGCCCGCGCGGCGTCGGCCCACCCGGACGGCGACCCCGCGGCACGCCGCGACCCGCGCTGGGTCAGGCCCGCGCTGGCGGTGCTTCTGCTCGGCACCGGCCTGCTCTACCTGTGGGGCCTGGGGGAGTCCGGCTGGGCGAACTCGTTCTACTCGGCGGCGGTGCAGGCCGGCTCCGAGAGCTGGAAGGCGTTCTTCTACGGCTCCTCCGACGCGGCCAACTCGATCACCGTCGACAAGACGCCGGCCGCGCTGTGGCTGATGGCCCTGTCGGTACGGATCTTCGGGCTGAACAGCTGGGCGATCCTGGTGCCGCAGGCGCTGCTCGGCGTCGCCTCGGTCGGCGTCCTGTACGCCACCGTCCGCCGCTGGTACGGCCCGGCCGCCGGCCTGATCGCCGGGACGGTCCTGGCGCTCACCCCGGTCGCCACCCTGATGTTCCGGTTCAACAACCCGGATGCACTGCTGGTCCTGCTGCTGGTGTGCGGCGCGTACGCCACCGTGCGGGCGGTGGAGACCGCCAGCACCCGGTGGATCGTGCTGGTCGGGGTGCTGGTCGGCTTCGGCTTCCTCACCAAGATGCTCCAGGCGTTCCTGGTGGTCCCGGTCTTCGCCGGGGTCTACCTGCTGGCCGCGCCGACCGGCTTCTGGCGACGGATCCGTCAGTTGCTGCTGGCCGGCCTGGGCCTGGTCGTCGCCGCCGGCTGGTGGGTGGCCACCGTGGAACTGGTCCCGGCCAGCGCCCGGCCGTACATCGGCGGTTCGCAGCAGAACAGCATCCTGGAGCTGACCCTCGGCTACAACGGGCTCGGCCGGATCACCGGCGACGAGGAGGGCAGCGTCGGTGGTGGTGCCCGGATGGGCGGCGGCGGTGGGCCGTTCTCCGGGCAGACCGGCTGGCTGCGGATGTTCGACACCGAGGTCGGCGGCCAGATCTCCTGGCTGCTGCCGGCCGCGCTGATCCTGCTCGTCGCCGGCCTGGTGCTGGCGGGCCGGGCGGCGCGCACCGACCGCCGTCGCGCCGGGTTGCTGCTGTGGGGCGGCTGGCTGCTGGTCACCGGGCTGATCTTCAGCTTCATGTCCGGCATCTTCCATGCCTACTACACGGTGGCCCTGGCGCCGGCGGTCGGCGCGCTGGTCGGCATCGGCACCGTCCTGCTCTGGCGGGAACGCCGGGCCGCCGCTGGACCCGTCACCCCGGTCACCGGTCCCGCGGTGCCCGCCGGGCCGATCGCCGCCCCGGGTGTCGACGCCGGGACGGCCCCCGGGGGCGCCCCCGCGACCGCGTCGGCGACCGGCGGTCGGCGGTCCCGGCGGTGGCAGGGGTGGTTCGCCACCGGCACCCTCGCCGGCACCCTGGCGGTGACCGCCTGGTGGTCGTGGCGGCTGCTGGGCCGTAGCGCCGACTTCCAGCCCTGGCTGCGGCCGGCCGTGCTGGTCGCCGGCCTCGCCGTGGCGGTGCTGATCCTGCTCACCCGGCGGCTGCCCCGGCGGCTGGTGCCGGTGGTGCTGGTGCTGGGCGCGTCGGCCGCGCTGGCCGGCCCGGCGGCGTACGCGGCGCAGACCGCCGGCACCCCGCACACCGGGTCCATCCCGAGCGCCGGCCCGAACGTGCAGGGTGGCTTCGGTCCGGGTCGTGGTGGGCCCGGCGGCCGGATGGGCGACGGCATGGAGTTCCCCGGTGGCGGCGGTTTCCCGGGTGGCGGCCGCTTCCCGGCCGGCAACGGGGACGGCGGCACCGGCCAGAACGGTCAGCCTCCCGGCTTCCCCGGCGGCACCGGTCAGAACGGCGGCCCCGGTCAGAACGGCGGCACCGGCCAGGATGGTGGGCGTACCGGGGGTGGCCAGGGGCGGATGGCCGGCGGCATGGGCGGCCTGCTCGACTCCCGGGAGCCGAGCGCCGCGCTGAAGGCGCTGCTGACGGCCGACGCCGACGACTACACCTGGATGGCGGCGACCGTCGGCTCCAACAACGCCTCCGGCTACCAGCTCGCCACCGGCCGGCCGGTGATGGCGATCGGCGGCTTCAACGGCAGCGACCCGTCGCCCACGCTGGCCCGGTTCCAGGAGTACGTGGCCGCCGGGAAGATCCACTACTTCGTCGGCGGAGGCGGCTTCCGGGCCAACGGCGGCAGCTCCGCCTCCCAGGAGATCGCCACCTGGGTCGCCGAGAACTTCACCGCACAGACCGTGGACGGGGTCACCGTCTACGACCTGACCAGCGCCGGACAGGAGGCACAGGGATGACCACGATCGGTAGCCCCCGGCCCGCCGTCGAGACCCGGACCGGCACCCCGACCGCCGTGCTCGACGTGGTGGTGCCCGTCTACAACGAGGAGGCCGACCTCGGCCCCTGCGTACGCCGGCTGCACGAGCACCTCAGTGCGCACTTCCCGTACCCGTTCCGGATCACCGTGGCGGACAACGCCAGCGTCGACGGCACCCTCGCCGTGGCCGAGGCGCTCGCCGCCGAACTCCCGCACGTCGAGGTACGGCACCTGGACGCCAAGGGACGCGGCCGGGCGCTGCGGGCCGCCTGGTCGGCCTCGGACGCCCCGGTGCTGGCGTACATGGACGTGGACCTGTCGACCGACCTGGCCGCGTTGCTGCCGCTGGTCGCCCCGCTCATCTCCGGCCATTCGGACCTCGCCATCGGCACCCGGCTGGCCCGGACCTCCCGGGTGGTGCGGGGCGCCAAGCGGGAGGTGATCTCCCGGGCCTACAACCTGCT
This sequence comes from Micromonospora sp. HM134, assembly GCF_007833915.1. Classification (NCBI taxonomy): domain Bacteria; kingdom Bacillati; phylum Actinomycetota; class Actinomycetes; order Micromonosporales; family Micromonosporaceae; genus Micromonospora; species Micromonospora sp. HM134. The sequence continues at coordinate 4,643,954 of NZ_CP041061.1, read as the reverse complement.
GCTGCGGGGCACCCTCGCCGCCCGGTTCTCCGACGCGCAGTGCGGGTTCAAGGCGATCCGCGCGGACGTGGCCCGGGAGTTGCTGCCGCTGGTGCAGGACACGGGTTGGTTCTTCGACACCGAACTGCTGGTGCTCGCCCAGCGCGCCGGACTGCGCATCCACGAGGTGCCGGTGGACTGGGTCGACGACCCGGACAGCCGGGTCGACATCGTGGCCACCGCCCTGGCCGACCTGCGCGGCATCGGCCGGCTGGGGCGGGCGCTGGTCACCGGGGCGTTGCCGCTGGCCGCGCTGCGCGCGCAGTGGGGACGGGCGCCGCTGGCCGCCGCACCGGCGCGGGTGCCGGCCGGACTGCCCGCACAGCTTGCCCGGTTCGCCCTGGTCGGCGTGGTCAGCACGGTGGCGTACCTGGTGCTGTTCGTGGCGACCCGGGGGATGCTCGGCGCGCAACCGGCGAACCTGCTGGCGCTGCTGGTGACGGCGGTGGGCAACACCGCGGCGAACCGCCGGCTCACCTTCGGCATCACCGGGCGGCGGGCGGCCGGCCGGCACCACCTGCAGGGGTTGCTCGCCTTCGCCCTCGGCCTCGCGTTGACCAGCGGCGCGCTCGCCGGCCTGCACGCGGTCAGCACCCCGTCCCGGCCGGTCGAACTGGCCGTGCTGGTGGTCGCGAACCTGGCCGCGACGGCGCTGCGGTTCCTGCTGCTGCGCCTGGCGATGCACCACCGCCGGGGCTGACGGGCCGGGCCGGCGCGTCGTCGCCCCCGGGCCCCGCACGGACGGCCACCCGGCACCCGGGCGGCGCGCGGGCCCGCAGGACCCGGGCATGCCTCGCCGCCGCCGGTGTCGTCGACCGGGGCTGATGCCGGTGGCCGGTCCGGCGTCAGTTCACCGGCGTGACCACCCGGGACACCTCCGGCAGCGCGACGGTACGCGCCACCGCTCCCGTGGCCCCGGGCGAGAAGTCGGCGGTGGTCGCCCGGACGACCAGTTCCGGGGCCAGCCGCACCGACGAGGTGCTGCCCGAGCCGAGCAGGGCGAGCAGGGCGTGCAGGGCCTGCGAGCCCATGTCCCGCAGCGGGGTACGGATCGAGGTGAGCGGCACCAGGAGCTGGGCGTCCACGTCGATGTCGTTGTAGCCGACCACCGCCACCTCCCGGCCGACCCGCAGGCCGTGGTCGCGTAGGGTGCCCATCGCCCCGATCGCGGCGAAGTCGTTGACCGCGAAGACCCCGTCGGGACGACCGGTGTCCAGTAGCCCGGCCATCGCCGAGGCCCCACCGGCGACGTCGAAGGTGGACGGTGCGACCCACCGGGGGTCGACCGGCACGCCCCGGGCCTTCGCCGCGGCGAGGAACCCTGCGACCCGGTCGGCGGCGGTGCTGGCGTGCCCGGGACCGGCGATCACCGCCAGCCGCCGGCAGCCCACGTCGATCAGGTGCTCGGCGGCGAGCCGACCACCGAGCCGGTCCCGGCCGGTCACCGACGGGAAACCCCGGGAGGCCCGGCTGACCAGCACGAACGGAACCCCGTCGGCGGCCAGCCGGGCCAGCATTGGATCGTTGCGGCGGGCGTCACCGATGATCAGCCCGTCCACCCGTTCCCCGATCAACCGTTGGATGCGCAGCGCCCGCGCCTCGTCGTCGTCCCAGCTGCTGCTGACCACCGCCTGGTAGCCGGCGGCGGCAGCGGCGGCGTCGATGCCCTCGAAGACGGTGGCCAGCACGATGTCGGTGATCCGGGGGACCAGCACGCCGATCACCCCGGTCTTGCCGCTGCGCAGGCTGGCCGCCCAACGGTCCCGGTGGAAGCCCAGTTCCCGGGCGGCGGCGACGATCCGGGCCGCGGTCGCCGGGGCGACCCGGACGTCGTCGCCGCGCAGCACCCGGGAAACCGTGGAGACGTGCACCCCGGTGTGGCTGGCGACGTCGCGCAGGGTCACCCGCTTGTTCACTGTGCCTCCCGTGCCGCGCCGGTATCCGTACCCGGCAACCTAGCTGAGATGACTGCCCCCGTTCACATCGAAGGTCATGCCGGTGACCGTGGCGCAGGAATCGGAGAGCAGGAACAGCACGATGTCGGCGATCTCCTCCGCCGAGGAGACCCGGCCCAGCGGCATCCGGGCCCGCAGCCCCGCCTTCTGTTCGGCGGTGAGCCGGTCGTGCATCGGGGTGGCGACCGGGCCGGGCGCGACGGCGTTGACCCGTACCGCCTGCGGTCCGAAGTCGACGGCCAGGTGCCGCATCAGGCCCAGCACCCCCGCCTTGGCCGCCGCGTACGCCGTGCCCGACAGCCGGGTGCCGCCGTCGCGGGCGTTGAGGCTGCTCATCAGCACCAGCGACCCGCCGCCCGCCGCCGCCATCCGGGGCACCACGGCCTGGGCGACGACGAACGCGGCGGTGAGGTTGTTGCGCAGGGTGCGGTCCCACTCGGCGAGGCTGGTCTGTTCGATGCCACCGGCGCTGACCACCCCGGCCAGGTGGGCCACCCGGCGCGGGGTGCCGATCGCGTCGACGAATTCGCCCACCGCGACCGGGTCGGCGGCGTCCACGCCGGTGGAGACGTCCAGCACGTGCACCGTCTCGCCCCGGGCGCGGGCGGCGGCGACCACCGCCGCGCCGATGCCGCTCGCCCCGCCGGTCACCAGCAGGCTCACGACGTACCGCCGAGGATCTCGTCGCGGGCCCGCCGGTAGGCGTCGGAGAGCAGCATCTCCGGCTGGGAGTAGACGACGAAGCGGACGCCCCGGTCGATCCAGCGGCGGGCCTCCTCGGCGGAGTAGGCCAGCATGCCGGCGACCCGGCCGGCCGCGACCACCCGGTCGACGAACGCGACCGCGTGCTTCTCCACCTCCGGATGGGTGGGCTGGTAGCCCAGGCCCAGCTTGACCGACAGGTCGGCCCGGCCGAGCATCAGCACGTCGAGGTCGGCGGCGAGGATGTCGTCCAGGTTGGCCAGTCCGGTGGGGGTCTCGACCAGGGCGACGACCGTGGTGTTCCGCCCGGCCCAGGTCAGGTAGCGGTCGAAGTCGCCCCGGGCGGTGCCGTGCCCGGCGGCCCGCGCCGCCGAGCACAGCGTCCGGTCACCGACCGGCGGGTAGTGGGTCAGCCGGGCCGCCTCGACGGCCTGTGCCCCGGTCTCCACCAGCGGCAGCACCACCCCACCGGCGCCGCTGTCCAGGGACCAGAGCAGGTCCTTCTCCTCGATCCGGCGCAGCCGGACGAGCGGGGTGGTCCCCGCCGAGCCGGCCGCCCGGACCATCGCCAGCACGCTCTGCTCGTCGGCCGCGGCGTGCTCGGTGTCGACGATCAGGAAGTCGTAGCCGAGGGCGCCGAGGATCTCGCCGATCGCCGGTTCCTGGAGCAGGGTCAGGCTGCCGAGGGCGACGCCACCGTCACGCAGCACCTCGGCCAGCCGGCTCGGACGGGGAAACATCAGGACTCCAGCTTCTGGACGCTGCCGCAGTCGCGGTTGGCCGGCACCTCGCCGACGATCTTCAGGGCGGCGTCGACGACGGAACCGTCGTGCCACTCACCGACCTCCGGCAGCTTCTCGATGATCTTGTTGTCGAGCAGCCACTTGCCGTCCTCGGCGACCACCGTGGCGGTGTCCACCCGACCGTTCGGGTCCATGTACGGCCACTGGTCGGTGCCGTACAGCTTGGTGATCGTCTCCGCCGGCACCTTGGTCCGCTCGGCCACGATCTTGATGACGTCGTCCTTGTTGGCCGGGTCCTGGTAGTAGCGCACACCCTCCAGCCAGCCGGCCATCCACCGGGCCGCGACCTCGGGCCGCTTGCTGATGAAGTCCTGCGACATGGTGATCAGGCCCTGCTCCTGGTTCGGGGCCACCTCGTTCATCGCCAGCACCCGCTTGGCCTGCCCGTCGGTGATGAGCTGGTACGCCAGCGGCTGGACCACGAAGCCGGCGTCCACCGCACCGCTCTTGAGCGCGTTGGCCGTGTCCGGGTAGCTCAGGGTCACGATCTGCCCCAGGTCGGACTGCTTGAGCCCGACCTCACCCAGCGCCCGGTCCAGCCAGTACTCGGTGGTCGAACCCTTGGCCAGGATGGCGACCTTCTTACCCTTGAGGTCGGCCACGCTCTTGAGCCCGCCGTCGAAGGCCTGGGTCCGGGCCAGCAGGAGGTTGTCCGACGCGCACCGGTACTGCTGCCGGTCGGCCACCGCCCGCACCCGCAGCCCCTGGTTGACCGCGTTGAACAACGCGCCACCGGTGCCCGGGATGTTCACGTCCAGCTTGCCCTGACCCTGCACCGCGAGCCGGGAGTAGATGTCGGCGTTGCTGAACTCCACCTCGACCTGGTGCTTGCCGAAGAAGCCCTTCGCGTCGGCCACCATCATCGGGGCCAGCGAGAGGATCTCCAGCGAGTTGACCGTCACCTTGTCGGTGCCGCCGGAGCCCGTCGACTCCGCGTCGTCACCGCAGGCCGCGGTGCCGAGCAGCAGGCTCGCCCCCAACAGCGCGGCGATCACACCTTTTTGCTTGATTGTCGTGATCCGCTTGATTGTCATGATTGGCCCTCCGTCCAGCTGAAGAAGCGCCGCTGCACCCGCAGCGTCACCGTGGTGAGGAAAAAGCCCATCGCCGCGATCACCGCGAGCGTGGCGTACATGTTGTCGATCTGATAGATCTGCCAGTAACGCCAGGTCATCGACCCGACGCCGTCACTGGCGGCGAGGAACTCACCGGCGATCGTGCCCAGCAGGGCAAGCCCGGCGGCCAGCCGGATGCCGGCGAAGATGGACGGCAACGCGCCCGGCAGGACGATCTTCCAGAGGATCTGCTGCCGGCTCGCGCCCAGGTTGCGGGCCATCAGGATCAGCCGCTCGTCGACCTGGAGCACCCCCGACATCGCGTTCACCACCGCCGGGAAGAACGAGATGATGCCGGCGAGCACCACGATCGGCCGCCCGCCGGTGCCGAAGATGACCAGCAGCAGCGGCAGGATCGCCACCACCGGGATCGGGTACGTGATGGCGATCAGTGGATCGACCAGCACCCGCACCCACCGCGACCGTCCCATCGCGATGCCCAGCAGCGTCGCCGGGATCACGCCGAGCAGGAAACCGAGCAGGATGCGCTGGGCGGTGATCCCGATGTTCGGCAGCAGCTCCCCGGAGGAGAACAGGTCGACAAGCGCCTGCACACACTCCGACGGGGCCGGGAAGAAGGTCTTGTCGATCAGGCCGGCCATGCTGCCGCCCTGCCACAGCGCCAGCACCACGATCACCGGCACCATGCTGCCCAGCCCGCTGCTGAGCAGCCTGAACCCGCGACCCGGCGGGCGTTCCGCGCGGGGGTCCACCGCGTAGCGGACCACGGGTTCGTCGGCCGCCCGCTCCCGGGTCGGCACGGTCTGCTCGCTCATCGGTCCCCCTTCGCTTCCGCCCACTCGGCCGCCAGGGTGGCGTCCCGCAACTGCGCCCACAGGTGGCGCTTCAGCTCGGTGAAGCGCGGGTCCAACTCGACGTCGCGGGTACGCGGCCGGGGGAACGGCACCCGGATCTCCTCGACCACCCGGGTCGGTCGGGGCCCGAGCACGATGATCCGGTCCGCCAGCAGCAGCGCCTCCTCGATGCTGTGCGTGATGAACAGGACCGTCTTGCGGTGCCTCGACCAGACCTGGAGCAGCTCGTCCTGCAACAGGGTCCGGGTCTGGGCGTCCACCGCCGCGAACGGCTCGTCCATCAGCAGGACCTCGGGGTCGCTGGCCAGGGCCCGGGCGATCCCGGCCCGCTGGCGCATCCCGCCGGACAACTCGTGCGGCTTGTTGTCGGCGAACGCCTCGATGCCCATCATCGTCAGGTGCTCCCGGGCCACCTCCCGCCGCCTCGCGGCGGGCACCCCGCGCAGTTCCAGGCCGAACGCCACGTTGTCGGCGATGGAGCGCCACGGGATCAGCGCGTAGTCCTGCCAGACGATCGAGGTGAGCGGGCCGGCGGCGGTCCGCTCCCCGACGAACCGGATCTCCCCGTCGTCCGGCCGGCGCAGCCCGCCGAGCAGGCCGAGCAGCGTCGACTTGCCGCACCCGCTCGGCCCGATCACGCAGATGAACTCCTGCGCCTCGATCGTGGTGCTGAGGCTGCCGACCACCGACAGTCGGCTCCCGTCGGCCCGGGGATACCCCTTGGCCACATTGTCGATCTCGATGCGCATGGTCACTGCCCTCCGTGGGCCGGCAGGTCGGAGTAGTTGTGGTGCCACCAGTCGGCGATGTCGCGCCGCCGGGCGAACCAGACCCCGGGCAGGTCCTGCGCCCAGGCGATGAGGTCCCGCAGCGCGGAGGCCCGACCGGCCTGACCGATCAGCCGGGCGTGCAGCCCGATCGAGATCATCTTGGGGGAGGTCTCGCCCTCCTCCCACAGGTACTCGATGCCCCGCCGGCAGTTCTCGAAGAAGTCGGTCGGGTTGCCGTAGCCGGGGCTGAAGGCGAACCGGCCGTCGTTGTAGGTGTGGGTGTACGGCACCACCAGATGCCGCTGCCCCGCCACCTGCACCCAGTACGGCAGGTCGTCGTTGTAGGCGTTCGAGTCGTACCGGAAGCCGCCCTCCTCGACCAGCAGCCGACGGGTACGGTCCGACGGGGCGTACCGGGAGTACCAGCCGACCGGCCGTTCCCCGCACAGCTCGGTGATCGTCGCCACCGCCTGCCGGATCTCCGCGCGTTCCTCGTCCTCGGTCATCCCCGACGGCTCCCGCCAGCGCAGGCCGTGCGAGCAGATCTCGTGCCCGGCGTCGACGAACGCCTTGGTCAGCGGCCGGTTACGGGCCAGCGCCTCGGCGCAGCCGTACACGGTCACCGGGGTCTGCGTCCGGTCGAACAGCCGCAGCAGCCGCCACGCCCCGGCCCGGCTGCCGTACTCGTAGACCGACTCCTGGGACAGGTCCCGGTGCTCGGCGCTGGTCGGCGTGTAGGAGATCTCGCCGACCCACTCGTTGACGCTGTCGCCGTCGAGGAGGCTGTGTTCGGCGCCCTCCTCGTAGTTGAGGCACAGGCTCACCGCCACCCGGGCGCCACCGGGCCACTCGACGCGGGGCAGGTCCCCGCCGTAGCCGATGAAGTCCCGCTCGGTGCCGGGTTCGACTTTGATCACCATGTCGTCGTGTCCTTTCTGCCGGATGGGCCGGGCCCAGCGGGAACCGGCGGCGGGCCGCCGTCCGGATTCGGTGCCCCGCCGCGCACCAGCGCGGTGAGGTCTCGCAGTCGGGTCGCCCCGGGCGCGCGGGCCAGCCCGTGCAGCAGGTCGGCCGCCCCGGCCGGCACCCCCGGGGTACGCAGCAGCGCGGCGTCGACGGCGGCCAGGTCGTCGGCCGTCATCGGGTCCTCCCGGTCGCCGTGGTGGAACCGGGCCCGCCCGGTCAGCCGGGCGCCGCCGCGGGTCGTCACCTCCACCACCGCCGGTCGACCCGCCGGATATCCCTGGTCCAGCCCGGGGTCGTGGCGTACGGTCACCCGCTCGGCGAGCCGGGCGGCGCGGGCCCGGCGGTCGTCCGCCGGCCCGTCCGGGGCGCCCGGGTCGGCGCCGAGCAGCCCGCAGGCCACCACCCACGGGATGCTGAACTGGCGGGCCAGCCGCCCGACCGGACGACGCTCGGCGAGCAGGGCCGCCCCCGCGTAGGTGTGCACGGTCACCGCCGCCACCTCGTCGGCCGGCAGGTCCCGGGCCATCGCGCGGGCCACCGTCCACCCGGTCAGGGTGTGCGCGCACACCCCGACCGGCTTGAAGTACGCGTCGGGCAGCAGCGGTCGGGGCAGCAGCGCGGCGTCCACCGGCCGGCCGGTGTCGCCCTGGTGGACGGTCCGGCCGAGGTGGGGCAGCGCCGGGCCGGTGGCCGGGAACCCGGCGTCGGCGAGCCGGGCGACGGTCAGCCCGTTGGCGGTGCCGAGGGCGGGCAGCAGGTAGTGGGCGGCGTGGCCCCGCCGGGTGTCGGCCTCCGGCCCGGCCAGCGCCACGGTCAGCGCCAGGTTCACCGTCGTGGTCAACCCGGCGGCGTCCTGACCGGCGACGGTCCCGGCGGCGGCCGCCGCCGCGCCGGTGCCCCACCCACCGTGCGGGTGGACCCCGGGGCGGGGCGCGCCCAGCAGCAGCCCGAGCCGGGCGCCCACCTCCCAGCCGACCGCCAGCGCCCGCAGGAACACCCGCAGGCTACGGTCGTCGACCTCGGCGGCGGCCAGGGCGGCGGCGTACGCGTGCAGCCCCGGGTGCCCCCGGGATTCGCGCAGACCCTCGTCGCACTGGCTGACGGTGATCGCCGCCGCCGTCACCGCGGCGGCCCGCGCCGGTTGGTCCGTCCCGCCCGGCGCGGCCAGCAGGCTGCACCGGCCGTCCGGGTCGCCCGCGGTGTCGAGCCCGGCGGGCAGGTGCCCACGGGCCGCGACGGCGTTGGCGGTCAGCCGGGCCGCCACCTGCCGCACCAGCACCTGTCCGGTGCCGGTGGCCAGCAGCGTGTCGGCGGCCTCGACGGCACCGGCGACGAGCATGGCCAGCACGTCGCCGCGGGCGTCCCCCCGCCGGTGCCCGGTCACGGTGTGATCACCTGCTTGCCGAGCACCCGCCGGTCGGCGAGCGCCTGGTGGGCCCGGCCGGCGTCGGCCAACGACAGGACCGCGTCGACCCGGGGGGTGAGCTGGCCCGCCGCGACCAGGCCCAGCACCCGGGCGATCTCGTCGGGACGCTGGCTGCGCGACCCGCGCAGCTCGTACTCGTTGCGGAAGGTCTCGATGAGGTCGAGGTGCGGGTGCTCCCCGGCGTGGCCCCCGCCGACGATCAGCCGGCCGGTGGGGGCGAGGGTGCCCAGCGCGGCCTCGAAGACGTCGCCGCCGATGTGTTCGACGATCACGTCGAAACCCGCGCCGCCGGTGATCTTCCGGGCTTCGGCCGCCCAGTCGGGGTCGCGGGTGCTCAGCACCGCGTCCGCGCCGAGCGAGGAGACGAAGTCGGCCTTCGACGGGTCGCCGATCAGGCCGACGACCCGGGCGCCGCCCAGCTTGGCGAGCTGGACCACCGCGTGCCCGAGCCCACCGGCGGCGCCCGGGGCGAGGACCCACTCGCCGGGGGCGAGCCGGCCGATGGAGTACAGGGTGCGCCAGGCGGTGCCGAAGGAGATCGGGGTGGCGGCGGCGACCACCGGGTCGAGGTCGCCGATGTCCAGCAGGCCGCGTGCCGGGGCCACCGCGTGCCGGGCGTAGCCGCCCCACCGGGTGATGCCGGGCATGTCGGCGTTCGGGCAGAGGTTGGCCCGCCCGGTCAGGCAGCGGGGGCAGCTCCCGCAGGGCGTGTTGGGCAGCACCAGCACGCGGTCGCCCGGGGCCCGGCCGGTGACCCGGGAGCCGAGCTGCTCCACCACGCCGACGACCTCGCGGCCGAGCACGTGCGGCAGCCGCAGCGGCATCCGGGACACCCCGCTGCGCAGGTCGGCGTCGAGGTGGTTGACGGCGACGGCGAGTACCCGCAGCACGACCTCGTCGGGGCCGGGGGCGGGCAGGTCGACCTCGGTGAGGGTGAGCGTCTCGGGGCCGCCGTACCCGTTCATGGTCACTGCTTCGGTCTTCACGCGCGACGTCCTTCCACCATGGTGCGCAGGGCTTCCGGCACGGCGCCGGGTTCTTCGACGGCCAGGGCGAGGGTCAACGCGACCCGGGCCTGGGTGCCGGTGAGGTCACCGGCGAAGAGTGCGCCGGCGCGGGCGAGGGTCGCCCCGCCGCCGGCGTAGACCGGCCGGACCCGGCCCGCGCCGGTCCGGCTGGTGATGACCACGGGTACGCCGCGGCGGCGGGCCTCCGCGATGGCCTCGGCGACCGCGGGTGGGGCGTTGCCGGCGCCGAACGCCTCGACCACGATCCCGGCGGCCCCGGCGTGCAGCGACGCGCGCAGGTGGGTGCCGTCCGCGCCCGCGACGAGCTTGACCAGGTCCACCCGGGGCAGCCGGGCGGGGATCGGCAGGTGCGCGTAGTGGCCGCCCCGGGCGGCGGTGGAGACCCGCAGCACGCCGTCCGGGTCGACCAGGGCCAGCACGCCGGCCGTGCCGCCGGAGAACGCCGAGACCGCCGAGGTGTGCACCTTGCGGCTCTCCACGGCGGCGTACGCGACGCCCCCCATGACCGTGGCCGCGCCGAGCGGCCGGGGTGCGGTGACCACCCGGATCGCGTCGGCGAGGTTGCGCCCGGCGTCGGAGTCGGGCTCGTCGGCGCCGCGCTGCGCCCCGGTCAGCACGACCCGGGCGTCGGGCCCGGTGAACTGCCCGGTCAGGTAGGCGGCCTCCTCCAGCGTGTCGGTGCCGTGGGTGACGACCACCCCGGCGAAACCGTCGGCGAGCTTGGCCCGCACCGCCCGGACGGTGGCCAGCATGTCGTCCAGGGAGAGCGTGAAGCTCGGCCGGCAGGACAGGTCGAAGCCGTGGATCTCCGCGTCGGTCGTGCCCGTGACGTTCTTCAGCAGGTCCGTGACGGAGTCGGTCACGGCCAGGCCCTCGTCGGGGTCCCACCGCGACGCGATCGTCCCACCGGTTGCCAGAACCGCGATCCGCACCGGCCACACCCCCTTTGCGCAAACGATTGCTCAATCGAGGTGATGACAGTTGCACAAACGTTCGCCCTACACAAGAGCTGCGGGAACGTGAACCCGTAGAAGTTATGGATCGGTGGCCGGGTCGATGACGTACGGATGTCGCGCCTGTTGCGGTGTCCGTCGTCGTCCGGTTCCCGGGCCGCCGCGGTGTCGCGTCGCGGCGGCCGGCCGGCGGCGTGGCAGGCTGGGACCGTGTACCGGGAACGACCCGCCGGGGTGATCGACGGAGCGGTGCTCTGGGCCAGCGAGAGCCGCCCGGACGCCCCGCCGACCCGGGTGCTGCCCGACGGCTGTCTCGACCTGCTCTGGTCCAGCCGGGCGGGCCTGCTGGTCGCCGGCCCGGACCGCACGGCGCAGCTCAGCGTGTCGACGCCCGGGGAACGCTGGCGCGGGGTCCGGTTGCCGCCCGGGGTGGGTCCGGCCGTCTTCGGTGTCCCCGCCGACGAGCTACGGGACCGCCGGGTACCCCTCGACGCCCTCTGGGGGCGTGCCGCCGTCCGGCTCGCCGAGCAGCTCGGCGCGTCGCCCACCGCCGCCGCCCTGGCCGCGGTCGCCGCCGTCCGGCTAGCCCGGGGAGGCGGCGTCGACCCGCTCGGCCCCCGGGCGGCCGAGATGCTCGCCGCCGGCGCCACGGTCACCGCGACCGCCGCCGAGGTCGGCCTCGGTCCGCGCGCCCTGCACCGGCGCAGCCAGGCCCTCTTCGGGTACGGCCCCAAGACCCTCGCCCGCATCCTGCGGCTGCACCGCGCCCTGGCGCTGGCCCGGCGCGGCGTCGGACTGGCCGAGGTGGCCGCCCGCGCCGGCTACGCCGACCAGGCCCACCTCACCCGCGACGTCCGGGACCTGGCCGGCGTCCCACCGACCACCCTGCTCGCCCGCTGACGGCCGTGGCGGGTCCGGGTCGCCGGTCCCGCGCCCCGGGCCGTGCGTCTTTCCGGCGGCCCGTCGTCGGGCTCTCCCACGGTCCGGTCGGGCCACCGGGTGCCCCGGAGGCATGCTGACCGGCCGGCACCCGACCGTGGACGCACCCGACCGGCCGTTCGTCCGCCCGCCCCGCGGCACCGCCCTGCCGACTCGCTGCACCGCCCGCCCCGCGGCACCGCCCTGCCGATTCGCGGCACCGCCCGCCCGCCCCGCGGCACCGCCGCCGTGGCTGGTCGAGGACATGTGGTGCGGGTCCTTTCGAGCTGATGACGTCGACGACTCACCTGCCGGGCCGCCGGCAGGTGGTAGCCGTCGACCTGCCGCCGCACCCGTTCGGTTGGCGCGGCATCCCGGCGATCGTCGTCCGGGCCGGCCAGGGGTCCGGGTGTCTCCCGGGTCCGTCGTCCGGCCGGGTCACGTCGCCGCTCGGCGGGAACTCGGAAGCCGGCCTTCCCGAGGCCCTCGGGTGCGGCGGGACCGGACCGCTCCCCGGCCGCCGTCGCCGAATCCGCCGGACCCACCTGGCCCCCCCACCGCCGGCACCTCGACCAGACGGCGGAGAGCCCCACGGAGGTGTCGGCGTCCCGCCCGGACGGCTCGAACCGGGCGCACCGGCGTCGAACGGAGGCCCGGCCGAGGTGAACCGTAAGCGTCATCAGCTCGAAAGGACCCGCACCGCATACTCCTGCCCCTGCTTGCTCCTGCCCTGCTTACGCCTGCCTGTACTTGGCCTGCCCTGCTCCGGGGCGGAGCTTCCTGCGGGCGGGGGTGCGGTGGGGCCGGTGGGTCAGCTCCGGTCGGGAGCGGCGTCGAGGGGCGCGAACAGGTCCACGCCGTTGCCGTCCGGGTCGTGCAGGATGGCGTACCGCTGACCCCAGAACGCGTCCCACGGGGCGACCTCGCCGTGGAAACCCGCCTCGGTGAGCGCGGTCCAGTACCGGTCCACCTCTGCCGGGTCGGCGCACAGGAAGGCGAGGCTGGCGCGCGGGCTGCCGCTGGGCGGCGTCCAGTCGGGGTGGAAGCTCCGCAGCATCGTCACGGTGTCCCAGGCCAGCCGCAGCCCACCGGGCAGGGTGACCTCGACGTGGTCCTCGTGGTCGGCCCCGGCGGGGATGTCCAGCCCGAGCCGGCGGTAGAAGTCCAGGGTGCGGGCCATGTCGGTGACCGCGGTGCCGATGAGATCGAAGCGGGGCGTCATGTGGCCAGGGTAGGGCGGCGTCCACCCGGGGGTCTTGAACGGAACGGACCGGGCCGAGGAAACCATGTGCACCTCGCGGTAGGACCGGACGACGTACGGTGTCAGGGGAGCAATCCGTCTTTCAGGTGCAAATGCCCCATCGGGTGCGCCTGTCGGCGGTCCATGACGGCGAGGAAAGGGGAGCGGGCCGATGATGCACCTGGCCTACCTGGACGCGGGATCCGGCAGTCTGATCGTGCAGGCGGTGGTCGGCGGAACAGCGGGCGCAGCGGTCGCCGCGAAGCTCTACTGGCGGCGGGTGGCGGCCCGGTTCCGCCGCCAGCCCACGGAACCCGCCGAGGTCGGCCAGCCCGCCGGGACCGAGCGGCAGCCGCGCCAGCCCGCCGGCAACTGACCGGTGGCGTACCGATGACCGCCGCCGACCTGCGTATCCGGCCGGAACCCGGTTCCTTCCGCGACCCCGCCAACCGGGTCTTCCACCTGGGTGACCAGGTGCTGCGCGGCCTCGGCCCGCAGGGCGCCGCCGACTGGCGGGCGCTCGCCGGCAGCGAGTTCTTCGCCGCGCTGCTCGCCGAGGGCAAGGTCTGCGGCACCACCCCGGTCGACCCGGCGACGCTGCCGCACACCGGGTGGACGACGGTGTTGCGCCACGAGCGCATCCCGTTCGTCTCGCACCCCTACGAGTGGTCGTTCGGCATGTTGCGGGACGCCGCCCTGCTGCACCTGGAGATCCTGCGTCGGGCCCTCGAGGCGGGGTTCACCACCAAGGACGGGTCGGCCTACAACCTCCAGTGGCGCGGCGCCACACCGGTCTTCATCGACGTCGGCTCGTTCGTGCCGCTGACCGAGGGCGAGCCGTGGGCCGGCTACCGGCAGTTCTGCCAGACCCTGCTCTACCCGCTGCTGCTCCAGGCCCACCTGGGCGTGGACTTCCAGCCCTGGCTGCGGGCCCGGGTCGACGGCATCGAACCGGACCAGCTGCGCCCGCTGTTCCGGGGCGTCCGCCGGCTGCTGCCCGGGGTGCCGACGCACGTGCACCTGCACGGCGCGATGCAGGCCCGCAACGCCGGGGCCAGCAGCAGCGCCGTCGCCGCCCAACTCCGCGACGCCGGCTACTCCCGGGACCTGGCGCTGGCCACCGTACGCCGGTTGGCGCGGTTGGTCCGCCGGCTGGACCGTCGGGTCGGCGGCGGTCATTGGATCGACTACCAGCGCACCTGCGGCTACAGCACGGCGGACCGGGCGGCCAAGGAGGGTTTCGTCGAGGCGGCGGTGGCGGGCGTCGACGCCGGGCTCGTGCTCGACCTCGGCGCGAACGACGGCCGGTACGCGCGGATCGCCGCCCGGCACGCCGCCCAGGTGGTCGCCGTCGAGCAGGACCCGGCCGTGGTGGACGCCCTCTACCGGGCGCTGCGCGCCGAGGGCGACCAGCGCATCCTGCCGCTGGTGATGGACCTCGCCGACCCGTCGCCCGGCGGCGGCTGGCGGGGGGTGGAACGGGCCGGGTTCGCCGACCGCGCCCACGCCGACGTGGTGCTCGCCCTCGCCGTGGTGCACCACCTGGCGATCGGCCGCAACGTGCCACTGGCCGAGGTGGTAGAGCAGTTGGTCGGCTACGTCCGGCCCGGCGGACGGCTGGTGGTGGAGTTCGTCCACCCGCAGGACCCGATGGCGCGGCGGCTGTTGGCGAACAAACCCGCCGGCCTCTTCCCCGACTACCACCGCGAGGAGTTCGCCCGGCTGCTCGCCGCCCGCTGCCGCGTCGAGCGGCAACTGGAACTGCCCTGCGGCACCCGGACGCTCTACCAGGCGGTGGCGGGTGGCTGAGCCGGCCCCGACCGGCACCGCGGTCCGGCGGCCGGCACCCGTCGCGCCGCCGGTCCCGGACGGGACGTCCACCCCGGCCGGCTGGCGGGTGGAGCTGCGCCGGGCGGGCGAGGTGGTGGCCCTGGTCGGTCTGGTGGTCACCCAGCCCCTGCTCGACGTGCTCGGGCGCAGCCCCGACTTCTTCCTGTTCCACCGGGCCACCGGCGGGGACGTCCTCGCGTTGGTGGCGCTGGTCGCGCTGGTGCCCGGTGCCGCCGTGGTGCTGCTCGGGGCGGCGACCCGGCTGGCCGGGGTCCGGGTCCGGGCCGGCGTCCACACGGTGGTCGTCGGGCTGCTGCTGGCCGCGTTGGCGGTGCAGGTGGGCCGGCAGGCGACACCACTGCGGGGCGTACCGCTGCTGGTGGTGGCGGCGCTGGTCGGGGCGGGCGGGGCGGCGGCGTACCGGCGCTGGTCGGTGCTCGGCCGGGTGCTGCGGGTGGCCGCCCTCGGGCCGCTCGTCTTCGTCGGGTTGTTCCTGTTCGCCTCGCCGGCTTCGGCGGTGGTGCTGCCCCGGGCGCACGAGGGTGCCGCCGGGGTGGCCGGGCCGGGCTCGCACCCGCCGGTCGTCATGATCGTCCTGGACGAGTTGCCGCTGGTGTCGCTGCTTGGCCCGGACGGGCGGATCGACGCGACCCGCTACCCGAACTTCGCCGAGCTGGCCGGTGGCTCGACCTGGTACCGCAACGCCACCGGGGTCAGCGGGTGGACGCCGTACGCGCTGCCGGCGATGCTCACCGGTCGGTACCCGTCGACCCCGTCCGCCCCGCACTACTCGCAGTACCCGGACAACCTCTTCACCGCCCTCGGCGGCCTGTACGACATCCGCGCGCAGGAGAGCATCACCCGGCTCTGCCCGCCCAGCCGCTGTGACCAGCCGGTCGCCCCGGAGCAGGGGCTCGGCGTGCTGGTGCGGGAGAGCGGCGCGCTGCTGGGCCGGATCGCCGCCCCGGTGGACAGCCGCATCGACCCGCAGGAGTCGTACCGGGAGCAGACCGCCGCCGAGGTGGGCCTGGACGCCGCCGAACCGGTCCCGGCCGACCCGAAGTTCCGCTGGGACAGCCTGAACGACAACCAGCCGGCCCGGTTCACCAGCTTCCTGGCCGGCCTGCGCCCGGCCGACCGGCCGACCCTGCACTTCCTGCACCTGCTGATGCCGCACCCGCCGTGGGCGTACCTGCCGTCCGGGGCGCGTTACGACGCGCCGGACGACCTGCCCAACGACGGGGCGGGGTGGGTCGACCTGGCCCGGGCCCGGCACCTGGCCCAGCTGCGGTACACCGACCGGCTGCTCGGCGAGACGCTGCGCACGCTGCGCTCCACCGGCCTGTACGACAAATCGCTTATCGTGCTCACCGCCGACCACGGGGTGAGTTTCACCCGGGACTGGCAGGGCCGGGGGTTGGACGCGATCACGCACGCGCCCGGCGAGGTGGCCTGGGTGCCGCTGTTCGTCAAGGAGCCCGGCCAGCGCGCCGGCCGGGTCGACGACCGCAACTGGGAGCACGTGGACCTGCTGCCCACCATCGCCGACGAGGTGCACGTGCGGGTCCCGTGGCGGCTCGACGGGCGCTCGGCGAAGCAGCCGCCCCGGGAGCGGACCGAGAAGTACTTCTACGACCGGCCCGGTGAGCGGGTGGTCCTGCCCGGCGGGGTGCCGGCCCGGCCCGCCCCGCCCGCCCCGCATCCGCTGGTGGGCACGACGGTGGGGGAGAAGCCGTCGGGTGGCACCGCCTCGGTGGCGCACCTGGGCGCGTTCGACCACGTCGATCCGGGGTCGGGGGAGCTGCCGGCCCTGGTGTGGGGCACCGTGCCCCGGCAGGTGCCGGACGGCACGCTGCTCGCGGTCGCGGTCAACGGCCGGGTCGGCGCGGTCGTCCCGGTGGTGCCGAAGGATCAGGGGGGTCGCCGCTTCGCCGCGTTCCTCGCCGACGACCATCTGTTCCGGGCCGGGGCGAACCGGTTGGACATCTACCGGGTGGGCACCGACGGCGCATTGCGCCGGTTGACCCTCTCCTGAGCTTTAGTCGGCTTTCGCCGCTTTCCACCGTGCCGTTCCGGGCGTCCGGTCGCGGGTGACCCGCCCGCGCCGGGACGGGTTTCCGCGCCGCCGGGTCGGGAAACGGGTGACGCATACCTCACCGCAGAACCACGGCGGGCGGTATCCCCGCGACCGCGATTACGGTAAAAGCGAAGGCAATTCAACGAAGATTCGCCGGCGAAGCGAGGAACCACATGACGGAAGTCAAGCTCGACCACCCCGGTGGGCAGCTTTCGATGCCGGTGCAGGGCGCGGTCGAGGGCCCTGCGGGCATCGGGGTCAGTAAGTTGCTCAAGGAAACCGGGATGACAACATACGACCCCGGTTTCGTGAACACCGCCTCCTGCTCTTCCGCGATCACCTACATCGACGGTGACGCGGGCATCCTGCGGTACCGCGGCTACCCGATCGATCAGCTGGCCGAGAAGTCCTCCTTCCTGGAGGTCTCGTACCTGCTCATCTACGGTGAGCTGCCGACCCAGCAGCAACTGACCGAGTTCAGCGAGCGGATCCGGCGGCACTCCCTGCTGCACGAGGAGATGCGCCGGTTCTTCGACGGCTTCCCCCGGGACGCCCACCCGATGGCCGTGCTGTCCTCGGCGGTCAGCGCCATCTCCACCTTCTACCAGGACAGCCTGGACCCGTTCGACTCCGAGCACGTGGAGATGTCGACGGTCCGGCTGATGGCGAAGGTCCCCACCATCGCCTCGTACGCCTACAAGAAGTCCATCGGTCAGCCGCTGCTGTACCCGGACAACTCGCTGGGCTACGTGGACAACTTCCTGCGGATGACGTTCGGCGTGCCCGCCGAGCCGTACGAGGTCGACCCGGTGGTGGCCCGGGTGCTGGACATGCTGTTCGTCCTGCACGCCGACCACGAGCAGAACTGCTCGACCTCCACCGTCCGGTTGGTCGGCTCCAGCAACGCCAACCTCTTCGCCTCGGTCTCGGCCGGGGTGAACGCCCTGTTCGGCCCGCTGCACGGCGGGGCGAACCAGGCCGTGCTGGAGATGCTGGAGAAGATCGAGGCCGACGGCGGCGACGTCGCGTCCTTCGTCCGCAAGGTCAAGGACAAACAGGACGGCGTGAAGCTGATGGGCTTCGGCCACCGGGTCTACAAGAACTACGACCCACGGGCCGCCATCGTCAAGAAGGCCGCCCAGGACGTGCTCAACCGGATGGCCAAGCCGGACCCGCTGCTGGACCTGGCCATGCAGCTGGAGGAGATCGCGCTCGCCGACGACTTCTTCGTGTCCCGCCGGCTCTACCCGAACGTGGACTTCTACACCGGCCTGATCTACAAGGCCATGGGCTTCCCCACCAAGATGTTCACGGTGCTGTTCGCGCTCGGCCGGCTGCCCGGCTGGATCGCCCAGTGGCGCGAGATGATCAGCGACCCGGAGACGAAGATCGGCCGGCCCCGGCAGATCTACACCGGTGCGCCCGAGCGGGAGTTCACCGCGATCGGGCAGCGCTGACCCTCCCGGTCACGCACGAAGGCCGCCGACCCGTCGAGGGTCGGCGGCCTTCGTCGTGGACACTGCGGGCTCAGCGCAGGCCGGCGGCGACGAGCAGGTTGCCCGCCGGGATCGGGGCGGTGACTCGGCCGGTGGCCATCCGCTGCTCGGCGCGCTGCGCGGTGAACGCGGCGTCCCCGGCGATCGCCGAGGCGTACGCCGTCGCGGTGCGCTGGGCGATCGCCGACCAGCCGTACTGCTCGTGGACCATGGCGCGGGCCCGGCGGGCGAGCACCCGGGCGCGTTCCCGGTCGGACAGCAGCGCGTGCACGGCCTCGGTGAGGTCGGCCGGGTCCTCCGGGGCGAAGGTCACCCCGGTCACCCCCGGCTCGACGATCTCGGCCAGCCCACCGGTCTCGGCGACCGCGAGCGGCGCGCCGGCCGCCGCCCCCTCCAGGGCGACCATCCCGAACGGCTCGTAGATGCTGGGCACCGCGAAGCAGTCCGAGGCGGCCATCACGGCCGGCAGGTCGGTGCCGCCGAGGAAGCCCGGCATGGCCACCGTGCCGCCCAGCCCGAGCCGGTGCACCTCGGCCTCCAGTTGGGCCTTGTACGGCCCGTCGCCGACGATCACCGCGCGCAGGCCGGGGTGCCGCTCGCGCAGCCGGGGCAGGCCGGCGAGCAGGTGCTGGACGCCCTTCTCGTAGACCAGCCGGCCGGCGAAGGTGACCAGCGGCCCGTCCCCGGCGAACCGGGCGCGGGCCGAGGTGACCGCCGAGGCCGGCACCTTCCAGCGGTGCGGCTCGACCCCGTTGGGCACCACGTCGACCCGGCCGATCGGCACGTCGAACAGCGCGTTCACCTCGTCGCGCATGTAGCCGGAGCAGACGATCATCCGGCCGGACTCGGCGGCCAGCCACTGCTCCACCCCGTGGATGGTGCGGTTCATCTCGCCCGGCAGCCAGCCCTGGTGCCGGCCGGCCTCGGTGGCGTGGATGGTGCTGACCAGCGGCACGTCCAGGTGCGCGCGCAGCGTCATGGCGGTGTGCGCGACCAGCCAGTCGTGGGCGTGGATCACGTCGTACGCGCCGGACTCGGCGGCCCGCAGCGCGGCCCGGGTCAGGGTGTGGTTGAACGCCATCGTCCAGGCCAGCAACGAGTCGGTGGCCAGCGGGAAGGTCACCGGGTCCTCGGCCGCCCGGACGATCCGCACGCCGTCGGCGTACTCCTCCAGCGGCGCGCCGTCGGTGTGCCGGGTGACCACGGTGACCTCGTGCCCGGCGGCGGCCAACGCCACCGACAGGGCGTGCACGTGCCGGCCGAGCCCGCCCACCAGCACCGGCGGGTACTCCCAGGAGAGCATCAGGATGCGCCGGGTGCGCGGGGGCACGCCGGAGCCGCCGCCCTGCTGGGGGATCGTGGGCCGGGAGGTGGGGGTGGGCCGGCAGGTCCGGTCCACAGCGGTCGCGAGCTGGTCGCTGACCCGCAGGGTGGTCACATCAGTCTCCGTCCATGCACGCAGGGTCGCGCCGGCATCGGTGGCGGCGGTGACGGTGGCGGTGGTGAGGGGTGGCCGAGGGCCGAGGCGGACCCACCCGCGCGGGCGCGTCCGCGTCAAGCAAAGGGCATCACGCGGCCCGGCGCATCTCGAAAGGGCCTATCGTGACGGACGACACCCGACGGTACGTGACCCCTCGGACGGGTGGATGTCGGGCGCCGTCCGAACGGGTGGATTGGCCGGACCGGGCGCGGGGCATTAGCGGCGTGCGCACCGGCGGTCTCCGACCCGGCCGGTGTGCTCATGATCATGGGCCGAAGGAGCGACATGCAGGTCTGGCCGGGTGAGCGTTACCCCCTGGGCGCCACCTATGACGGGATGGGCACCAACTTCGCGATCTTCTCGGAGGTCGCCGAGAAGATCGAGTTGTGCCTGTTCGACGAGTGGGACACCGGCGCCGAGCGCCGGGTCGAGCTGCGTGAGGTCGACGCGTACGTCTGGCACGCGTACATCCCCGGGATCGAGCCGGGCCAGCGGTACGGCTACCGGGTGCACGGCCCGTACGACCCGGCCAACGGGGTCCGGTGCAACCCGCACAAGCTGCTGCTCGACCCGTACGCCAAGGCGGTCGACGGGGAGGTCACCTGGGACCCGGCGGTCTACGACTACGAGCTGGGCGGCGACCCGGACCGGATGTCGCAGACCGACTCGGCCCCGTTCATGCCCAAGTCGGTGGTGGTGAACCCGTACTTCGACTGGGGCAACGACCGGCCGCCGCGTACCCCCTACCACCACTCGGTGATCTACGAGGCGCACGTGCGCGGGCTGACCATGCGCCACCCCGGCATCCCGGAGGAGCTGCGCGGCACCTACGCGGCGATCGCCTCCCCGGTGATGATCGACTACTTCCGACAGCTCGGGGTGACCGCCGTCGAGCTGATGCCGGTGCACGAGTTCGTGCACGACCACCGGCTCGCCGACCTGGGCATGCGCAACTACTGGGGCTACAACAGCATCGGCTTCTTCGCCCCGCACCACGGCTACTCGGCGCTGGGCCGGCTCGGCCAGCAGGTGCAGGAGTTCCGGGGCATGGTCAAGGCGCTGCACGCCGCCGGCATCGAGGTCATCCTCGACGTGGTCTACAACCACACCGCCGAGGGCAACCACCTCGGCCCGACGCTGAGCTTCAAGGGCGTCGACGCCCCCAGCTACTACCGGTTGTCCGAAGAGGACAGACGCTACTTCGTCGACTACACCGGCACCGGCAACAGCCTCAACGTACGCAGCCCGCACTCGCTCCAACTGATCATGGATTCGTTGCGCTACTGGGTGACCGAGATGCACGTCGACGGGTTCCGCTTCGACCTCGCCGCCACCCTGGCCCGGGAGTTCTACGAGGTGGACCGGCTGTCCACGTTCTTCGAGGTGGTGCAGCAGGACCCGGTGGTCAGCCAGGTGAAGCTGATCGCCGAACCGTGGGACGTCGGCCCCGGCGGCTACCAGGTCGGCAACTTCCCACCCCTGTGGACGGAGTGGAACGGCAAGTACCGCGACACGGTCCGCGACTTCTGGCGCGGCGAGCCGGCCACCCTGGCCGAGTTCGCCTCCCGCATCTCCGGCTCCGCCGACCTCTACCAGGACGACGGCCGCCGCCCCTTCCACAGCATCAACTTCGTCACCTGCCACGACGGTTTCACCCTCAACGACCTGGTGTCGTACAACGACAAGCACAACGAGGCCAACGGCGAGGAGAACCGGGACGGCGAGGGCCACAACCGGTCGTGGAACTGTGGCGTCGAGGGGGAGACCGACGACCCGGGCGTCACCGCCCTGCGGGCCCGGCAACGGCGCAACTTCCTGGCCACCCTGATGCTCTCCCAGGGCGTGCCGATGATCGGCCACGGCGACGAGCTGGGCCGCACCCAACGCGGCAACAACAACGCCTACTGCCAGGACAGCGAACTGGCCTGGGTCGACTGGCAGCACGCCGACGACGAGCTGCTCGACTTCGTCCGGCGGCTCACCGACTTCCGCAACCGGCACCAGGTGTTCCGCCGCCGCCGGTTCTTCACCGGCCTGCCGGTGGGGGGCCGCAACGCCGAGGCGGGGCTGCCCGACCTGGCCTGGTACACCCCCGACGGCCGGGAGATGACCGGCGAGGACTGGGGCAACGACTTCGGCCGGTCGGTGGCCCTGTTCGTCAACGGCGACGGCATCCCCGAACGCGGCCAGTACGGCCAGCGGCACCGCGACGCCTCGTTCCTGCTCTGCTTCAACGCCCACGACGCGCCGCTGGACTTCACCCTGCCCGGCGCGGAGTTCGGCCAGCGCTGGGAGCTGGTGATCAGCACCGCGGAACCGGAACCGGAGAAGCCGACGGTGGTCGAGGCGGGCGGCACGGTCGGCGTGCCGGACCGCTCCCTGGTGGTCCTGGAGAGGACGGTCTGACATGCCCGCAGAGCCCCGACCCGACCCGACGGCGACGGTC
Source organism: Micromonospora sp. HM134 (assembly GCF_007833915.1). Lineage (NCBI taxonomy): Bacteria > Bacillati > Actinomycetota > Actinomycetes > Micromonosporales > Micromonosporaceae > Micromonospora > Micromonospora sp. HM134. The sequence continues at coordinate 4,621,895 of NZ_CP041061.1, read as the reverse complement.
GGGTCGACCTACCGCGTCCAGGTCCGACCCGGGTTCGATCTCGACACCACCGCCGGGCTGGCCGACTGGCTCGCCGCGCTGGGCGTCACCCACCTCTACAGCGCCCCGCTGCTCACCGCGACCCCCGGCTCCGCGCACGGCTACGACGTGGTCGACCACCGCGCGGTCAACCCGGAGCTGGGCGGGGAGGCCGGCCGGCAGCGGCTGGTCCGGGCGTTGCGGGCGGCCGGGCTGGGCCTGGTCGTCGACATCGTGCCCAACCACGCCGGGGTCGCCCAGCCGGCCGCCAATCCGGCCTGGTGGGACGTGCTGCGCCGGGGCCGGGCGTCGGCGTACGCCGACTGGTTCGACATCGACTGGGACCGGGGCCGGCTGCTGCTGCCGGTGCTCGCCGACACCCCCGACGCGCTCGACGACCTCAAGCTGGTCGACGGGGAGCTGCGCTACCACGAGCACCGGTTCCCGGTCGCCGACGGCACCGGCACGGGCAGCCCCCGCCAGGTGCACGACCGGCAGCACTACCAGCTCGTCTCCTGGCGGCGCGGCGACAGCGAGCTGACGTACCGCCGGTTCTTCGCCGTGTCCGACCTGGCCGGGCTGCGGGTGGAGGACCCGGCGGTCTTCGACGCCACCCACGCCGAGGTGCTGCGCTGGGTCGCCGCCGGTGAGGTCGACGGCATCCGGGTCGACCACCCCGACGGCCTGCGCGACCCGGCCGGCTACCTGGCCCGGTTGCGCGCCGCCGCCCCGCACGCCTGGCTGGTGGTGGAGAAGATCCTGGAGTACGGCGAGGAGCTGCCCGACTGGCCGGTCGACGGCACCACCGGCTACGACGCGCTGGCCGCCGTCTGCGGGCTGTTCGTCGACGGGCGCGCGGAGGGCGACTTCACCGCCCTCGACGCCCGGCTCACCGGTCACCACACCTCCTGGCAGGACCTCACCCACGCCACCAAGCTGGAGGCCGCCACCCGGCTGCTCGCCGCCGAGCTGGGCCGGCTCGCGGCCCTCGCCCCCGACCTCGACCGGGACGCCACCCGGGCGGCCCTGGCGGAGCTGGCCGCCTGCTTCCCGGTCTACCGGGGCTACCCGCCGCACGGGGCCCGGCACCTGGCCGCCGCCCGCGCCGAGGCGGGTCGCCGCCGACCCGACCTCACCGCCACCCTCGACGCGGTGACCGCCCTGCTGCGTCGCCCCGAGCACGAGCTGGCCGCCCGGTTCCCGCAGCTCACCGGCGCGGTGATGGCCAAGGGGGTGGAGGACACCGCCTACTACCGGTGGAGCCGGTTCGTGGCGCTGAACGAGGTCGGCGGCTCACCGGCGCACTTCGGGGTGCCGCCGGCCGAGTTCCACCGCTTCGCCACCGCCCGGCAGGTCCGCTGGCCGACCGGCATGACCACGCTGTCCACCCATGACACCAAGCGCGGCGAGGACGTCCGGGCCCGGCTCGCCGTGCTCGCCGAGCTGCCGGCCCGCTGGGCGGAGCAGGTCGGCGACTGGACCGCCCGCGCGCCGCTGGCCGATCCGGCCTTCGCCCACCTGCTGTGGCAGACCGCCGTGGGCGCCTGGCCGATCGACCGGGAACGGCTGCACGCGTACGTGGAGAAGGCCGCCCGGGAGGCGTCGGTCTCGACGAGCTGGGCCGACCCCGACCCGACCTTCGAGCACGACCTGCACGCCCTGGTCGACCGGATGTACGACGACCCGCAACTGCACGCCGAGATCACCGCGTTCGCCGACCGGATCACCCCGGCCGGCTGGTCCAACGCGCTCGGGCAGAAGCTGGTGCAGCTCGCCATGCCCGGGGTGCCCGACACCTACCAGGGCACCGAGCTGTGGGAGAACTCCCTGGTCGACCCCGACAACCGCCGCCCGGTCGACTTCGCCGTACGCCGGGAGCTGCTGGCCCGGCTCGATGCCGGCTGGCAGCCGGCGGTGGCCGCCGACGGCGCGGCCAAGCTGCTGGTGGTCTCCCGCACGCTGCGGCTGCGCCGCGACCACCCGGAGTTGTTCGCCGGCTACCGGCCGGTGGCCGCGCACGGGCCGGCCGCCGCGCACGTGGTCGCCTTCGACCGGGGTGGCGCGGTCGCGGTGGCCACCCGGCTGCCGGTGGGGCTGGCCCGCGACGGCGGCTGGCGCGACACCCGCCTGTCGATGCCCGGCAACAGTGTTACCGACGTGTTCACCGGACAGGTCTACAGTGGGTCTGAGCTGCTCCTTCATGATCTGCTGAGCACCTACCCCGTCGCTCTCCTCGCGCCCACCGCCCTGGCTCCCACCGACTCCGTGGAGGCTGCCGCATGACCGAGTTCACCGTCTGGGCGCCCGACGTCGCCCGGATCCGGCTGCGTCGTCCCGGCGTCGCCGACCACGACATGCGGGCCGGGCCGGACGGATGGTGGCGGGTCGAGGTGCCCGACGCCGGCCCCGGCACCGACTACGCGTTCCTGCTGGACGACGAGGACACCCCGCTGCCCGACCCGCGCTCGGCGTGGCAGCCGGCCGGGGTGCACGGGCCGAGCCGGCGCTACGACCACGCCGCCTTCGACTGGACCGACCAGGGCTGGACCGGCCGGCAACTGTCCGGCAGCATCCTCTACGAGCTGCACATCGGCACGTTCACCCCGGAGGGCACCTTCGACGCGGCGATCGACCGCCTCGACCACCTGGTCGACCTCGGCGTCGACCTGATCGAGCTGCTCCCGGTGAACGCCTTCAACGGCGAGCACAACTGGGGCTACGACGGGGTCTGCTGGTTCGCCCCGCACGAACCCTACGGCGGGCCGGACGGGCTGAAACGGCTCGTCGACGCCGCCCACGCCAAAGGCCTGGGGGTGATCCTCGACGTCGTCTACAACCATTTCGGGCCCTCCGGGGCCTACGCGCCGAGCTTCGCGCCGTACCTGAGCGGGCAGAGCAACCCGTGGGGTCGCACGGTCAACCTGGACGGCCCGCACTCCGACGGGGTGCGCCGCTACATCATCGACTCGGTGCTGATGTGGTTGCGCGACTACCACGTCGACGGACTGCGGCTCGACGCCGTGCACGCGATGCCCGACTCCCGGGCCACCCACGTGCTGGAGGAACTGGCGGTCGAGGTGGAGGCGCTCGCCACCCACCTGGGCCGGCCGCTGTCGCTGATCGCCGAGTCCGACCTCAACGACCCCCGGCTGATCACCGCCCGGGAGGCCGGCGGCTACGGGCTGCACGCCCAGTGGAACGACGACGCCCACCACGCCCTGCACACCCTGCTCACCGGGGAGCGGCAGGGCTACTACGGCGACTTCGGCTCGCTGGAGTGCCTGGCCGACGTGCTGACCGGCGCGTTCTTCCACGCCGGCACCTGGTCCAGCTTCCGCAACCGCACCCACGGCCGCCCGGTGGACCGGCACACCGTCCCCGGCCACCGGTTCGTGGCCTACCTGCAAAATCACGACCAGGTCGGCAACCGCGCCACCGGTGACCGGATCTCCGCCGGGTTGTCGCCCGCGTTGCTGCGGGTCGGGGCGATGCTGCTGCTGACCGCGCCCTTCACCCCGATGCTGTTCATGGGGGAGGAATGGGCGGCCAGCACCCCGTGGCAGTTCTTCACCAGCCACCCGGAGCCGGAGCTGGCGGCGGCGGTGGCGACCGGCCGGCGGCGGGAGTTCGCCGCGCACGGTTGGCCGCCCGGCGAGGTGCCCGACCCGCAGGACCCGCAGACCTTCCTACGCTCCCGGCTCGACTGGGCCGAGCTGGACAAACCCGAACACCGCGAGATGTACGAGTTCTACCGACGGCTGATCGCGTTGCGCAAGAGCCGGGCCGACCTGTCCGACCCCCGCCTGCACCGCGTGGAGGTACGCCACGGCGACGAGTTCCTGGTGATGCGCCGGGGCGAGTGCCTGGTGGTGGCGAACCTCGCCGGCCGACGGCAGCGGGTCACCCTGCCCGGGGTAGCGCGTCGGGTGCTGCTCACCACCGGGGAGGGGGTCACGGTGATGCGCGACCGGGTCGAGCTGCCGGCGGAGACGGCGGCGATCGTGGCCCTCTGAACGCGGCGGAAGCCACGATGAGGCTCCAGACCCGGCCGCTCACGCCGGCCCACAGCAGGCAGGAAAAGGTCGGGAAGGTCTCGGGTAGATCAATCCTGCCGGCATTGCCGTGCAGCGGTTCCGCCGTCGGCGAGGTAGATCGGGGTACGACGGGTTCGTGCGCGAATCGCGGCACCCACCCGTGGGGCGACGTTGCCGGGAAGGCGTTGTTGGGCTTCGTCAGGTGCGAAGAAACCAGCGTCTTCGATCTCCTGCCTCGGCAGGGTGAAACCGTCGTGTCGGGTGACGGTCCCACAGTCGAAGGTGAAGTGGACGAGGGCACGCGGCCGTTGCCCGGCCGGGGGTGCCCAGTCCACGACAAGTAGCTCACCCACCGCCACGGCGATGCCGAGTTCTTCCCGGGCTTCGCGGGCGCATGCCTGGTGCGGGTACTCGTCCTGTTCCACGTACCCGCCCGGGAAGGCCCAGTGATCGCGGTAGGTGGGCTTGACGAGGAGCACATCGCCCACCGCGTCGGTGATGAAGGCGGCCGTGGCGGCATGGAAGGCGGGCAGGTTCGCATACCAGGTGCTGGGCTCCGTCCACGTCACGTGTGTGACGTTAGCCGGAGGTGTCGATGCGAGCTTGCGTTACTTCAACGGCCCCGGGTGCGGGCGCGATGACGGTACGGGTGCGAGCGTGCTGAGGAGGTCGTGGACGTCGGCCATCGCTCGGTGGGGGTTCAACACGGCGGTGAGTTCCTGGACGCGCTGCGTCACCCGGGCAGAGCTAACCTGCGACGCGTGTCGTGCGGCCTCCCGGCCCCAGGTACAGGCTGCTTCGATGTCTCCGGCCTGAGCATGGGTCAGCGCGATCAGGGCGCTGTGTAATGCGCGCGTCCGGGCATTCGGGCTGGCGAGGGTGATCGCGTCGGATGCGTGCCGTAGTGCTTGCCGGTGCAGGCGTAGGTCGCTGAGGCACTTCAGGGTGGCACCCGCGAGGTGGGCCGGGCTGAAGTAGCTCACCCATTGTGGGCTCTCGTCCTTCCGCATCCGATCGACAGCCCGCTCTGCCTTGGCGAGCGCTGCTCGACAGGCGCGTCTCTCCCCGGAACGGCCGTATGCGCTGGCTGCCGTGGTGTAGAGCCGGGCTCGGACCGCAGCGGGGGCGCGGCCTGCCCCCTCGACGGCTGCCTCCGCGAGTCGGGCGGCGTCCCGGGTACTCCCGAGATAAGAGGCCTGAGTGGCGAGGTTTGCCAGGAGATGTGCACCGTAGAGGCGGTCATCTGCGGCCTTGGCGAGTCGTAGCGCGATGGTGACGTGATGCTGAGCGATGCCGTGTTCACCTGCGTCGTAGGACATGAAGGCGAGCTGGCCGCAGAGCGCCGCGGTGGCGCGCATGAGATCACGCCCGACAGCATCTGCATAGGCGCCATGCAACATGGGAATTACCTGCCGGGCGAGGAGATCGGCCATGAGTGCGCGGGTGTGCGGGGAGCCGCCGCCGTGGCGTCGATCGAGGTCGGCGAAGTGTCCGGCGAGGAGGTGCAGCGGTTGAATGTCGGCCGCCGTCAACGACGGTCGCCCATCGCGGGTCACCTGTGGGTCGGGAAGGTCGTACCGCCAGGCGAACGCGGCCTGTAGCGCCGCTCCGCTGTGGAACACCCCTCCGATCGGTGAGTTGACCCGATGGGCGAGGAGCGTCCAGAGCCGTCCGGCAGCATCGATGGCACCGCCGGCAGTCGAGGGATAGGCGGCATCCGCGAGATCGGTGCCGACGAATCCGAGTTCCGAAATCTCCACGGGACGGCCGAGCTTCCGGGCGATCGTCTCCGCCATCGCGATCTGCACGTGCTCAGCTGGCCGACGTCCACGAAGCCACCAGTAGACGCTGGCCGCGTCGTAACGCCAGATGCCCTGAGCCCGGCCCGCATGGTTGACCTGGCGGGCGAATGCGGCATGCGCATTGCCGTAGCCAGCGGCGAACAGCAGGGCATCAAGAGCCTTGTTCGTTACCGACCGCGCCATTCATCTACCCCCGGGAGTCGACTGGCTACTACCAGCGACGAGCGTAGAGGGAGAACTGGCGTGACAGGGACCCACGCAAGCCCACGCAACCCTGGGTAGGGGCGGCGCAATCGCGCACACGGCTCGTCATCTGGTCGGTCGGCCAGCAGTCGACTTCGCTGAGCCCATCAGGGGAGCCGGCGAAGGCCCCCGGAGTGTCGACGGAGGCGGATATGCGTGAGCAGGGGAACGAGCGGATCGCGAGTCGGGGAGAGCAGGCCGAGGCCGCCGAGCACGAGGCCGCCAAGCGTCGCATTCTCGCGCAGGCCGAGGCGGAGCGGATACCCGTCGAGGACACGACGCGCGCCGTGCCGGATCGGCGGTGGCGGCGTGGGCGCTGACGACCTTCCGGTCGGGCGGCGGGTGGCGCGCTGGCGGGTGCGCCGTCGGATGAGCCAGCAGGTCTTCGCCGACCGGCTCGGCAAGTCGAAGAGTTGGGTGGACAAGGTCGAACGTGGGGTCCGCACGCTGGACCGGTACTCGGTGATCCAGGAGATCGCCGAGGTGCTGCGGGTCGATCCGGCGCTGCTGCTCGGCACCCGGCTGCCGTCGTCGGGCCGGATCGCCGAGCTGGACGGGGTGGACGGGCTGCGCGCCGCCCTCGCCCGCTACGACCACACGGCGGCCGTGGTGCCGTCGGCGGTCCTGGAACGGCACGTCGCACACGCCTGGCTGACCTACCAGCACGGGCACTACGCGCAGGTGGTGCGGGCGCTGCCGGGGTTGCTCGACGCCACCAGCAGCCGGCACGCGACAGCACCCGGGGGAGCGGCGGAACTGCTGGTGCAGACGTACCGGATCACCTCGGCGGTGCTGGTGAAGCTCGGTGAGGCCGACCTCGGGTGGTTGGCCGCCGACCGGGCGGTGGCCGTGGCCGGCGACGACCCCGAGCTGGCCGGGACGGCGGCGGTGGCGGTCGGGCAGGCGCTGCGTGCGCTGGGCCGTGGGCGGTTGGCGCTCGCGGTGACGGTGACGGCCGCGCGCCGGGTCGCCCCGAGGCCGGTACGCGACGCCCCGGCGGCACGGCAGGCGCTCTGCGGGACGTTGCTGCTCCAGGCCGCTCTGGCCGCTGCCGAGCACGGTGACCCCCGCCGGGCCGACGAGTTGATCGACCTGGCCGCCGGTATCGCCGCCCGGGTCGGGGCCGGCGACGACCCGCACCACGGTGGTTTCGGGCCGGTCGCCGTCGAGCTGGCCCGGATGGTGGTGGCGATCGAGGTGGGCGACGCCGGCGAGGCGGTCCACCGGCACGAGCAGGTGGTCCGTCGGGAGGGCTGGCGGCTCCTGCCGGCCGAGTACCGCGCTGCCGGTCTGGTCGATGCCGCGCGGGCGTACCTCCAGGTCGGCGACCTGTTCGGGGCGGGTCGGGTGCTGATCGAGGCGGACGGCATCGCGCCGGCCGAGGTGCGGTGCCGACCGGTGGCCCGTACGGTGATCGCCGAACTGGCCCGGGGGCGACCGACGGTGGCCGGCGTCGCGCGACTGGCCACGCTGGTCGGCCTCACCCCGCGCTGACCATGAGTTGCCTTCAGGGGTGGCCCGGCCGGTCCGACCGGCCGGGCCACCACCCCGAGAAAGGGCGGTTACAGGGTGACCTGCCGGCCGCCGAGGGTCACCACGAGCCGCCCGTCGGAGGCGAAGGACCACCCGATGGCCCCGGTGTACGACGCGCAGCGCGAGCCGTTGCTGCCGGTCCAGAACTGGTTGGAGCTGTCGCTGTTGCCGACGATCTTGTCGTTGGACCCGCTGCCGCTGCGGCACGAGGTGTTGTTCCGGAACACCGAGCTGCCGCCGTCGAACGAGAAGTTGCGCTCGGTGTTGTCGATGCCGAGGTTGTTCGAGACCGTCATCGTGCCGAGGTTGCGGTTGTAGGTGAAGCCGTGCTTGCCGTTGCGGAAGGCGATGTTGCGCCGCACGATGTGGTTGACCCCGATGTCCTCGCCGCCGAGCTTGTAGCCGTTGCGGTCACCGTTGCCGTTCTGGGTGCCGTTGCTGAGCGTCCCGTTGTTGTAGGCCAGGGAGTCCTCGATGGTCACCGGGCCGATCGGGCCGGTGTCGGTCTTGGTGTAGAGGTCCCACCCGTCGTCGATGTTGTTGTGGGACACCGCGTACCGGAAGATGTTGCCGGTGCCGACGGTGAGTTTCGCGGCGAAGCCGTCGGCGTCCTCACCGTCGGAGTCGGCGTTGTCGTGTGACTCGGCGCTGAGCACCAGGTTGTTCGACGGCCACTGGTCGCGGGGGGTGCTGGAGGCGATCCGGGAGAGCTGGAGCCCGCTGTCCCGGTTGAACCGGGTCACCGTCCGCTCGATGATGTTGTTGCTGCCGCCGACGAAGATCCCGTTGTCGCCGGCCCGCTCCACGATCAGGCCCTGGACGTGCCAGTACGACCCGTTGAGGGCGAGCCCCCGGTTGGCCGGGTCCTCACTCATCGCCGAGAAGTTCAGCACCGGCTTCTCACCCGGGTAGGCGAACAGCTTCTTGCGCGCGCTGGCGGTGCCGTTGTTGCCGGGTTCGATGGTGACGGTCTGCGCCAGGTTGTAGGTCCCGGCGCGGACGTAGATCGTCCCGCCGGCGGTGACCCGGGTGATGGCCGAGGCGAGGGTGGTCGGGTTCGCCTGGGTGCCGGCCGCACCGGCGCTGCCGTTGGTCGCCACGTACAGGGTGCTGCCGCTCGGCGGCGGGGTCGTGGGCGGCGGGGTGGTCGGCGGGGGCGTGGTGGGTGGCGGGGTGGTCGGGGGTGGGGTGGTGGGCGGTGCGGTGGTGGGTGGTGCGGTCGTCGGGGGCGCGGTGGTGGGGGTGGTGCCGCCGGTGCAGGCCACCCCGTTGACCGCGAAACCCGTCGGGGTCGGGTTGCTGCCGGTCCAGGTGCCGTTGAAGCCGAACGTGACCGTGCCGTTGGTGCCGACGGCGCCGTTGTAGTCGGCGTTCGCCGCGCTGACGGTGCTGCCGCTCTGGCTGAACGTGGCGTTCCAGCCCTGGTCGACGCGCTGGCCGGCGGTGAACGACCAGGTGGCCGCCCAGGAGCTGATCGGGTCACCGAGGTTGGTGAGGGTGACGCTCGCGGTGAAGCCGCCGGACCACTGGCTGGCCACCGCGTAGTCGACCCGGCAGCCGGCGGCGGCCTGGGCCGCGTTCGCGGTGACCACCGTGCCGGCCGTGGTGAGCGCCGTCGCGGCGACCGCGGAGATCCACCACGCCGTGCGGCGCTGGCGAAGGATCATGGTTCTCTCCTGTGGATGTGGTGAGGGAGCCCGCGCGGGGGACCGGCGACGCCGGTGCCCGGCGGGGGCGGGGCAGGCGGGCCCGCCCTACAGGCCCGTCACGGGAGGGACCGCTCGCGCCGGACCAGCCCGGATCGTCGGACGCGAGGTGTTGCCGTCGGGACGACCTGGGCCGCTCCCGAGGCGCTGACCAGTCAGTTCGAGCAGGTAAGCGCTTTCCCTCCCACGGTACTGACCGTTCTCGATGCCGTCAATCGGGCGGCGGCCCGCCTCCACCCTGGGGAGGAGCCGACCTCCGACCCGGGGCCACGACCGGGGCTCCCGGTCGGACGCGGTCGGGCCGCCGACCGGCGAACGTCTACAGGCATGACTGACGTGATGTCCCGGGCGACCCGACGGCACCGCCCCCTGGTTCTGCTCAGCGCCGCCATGGCGGTGCTCGCCGTGGTCACGGCCGTCGGCCTGCTCGCCGATCCACGGGTGCTCACCGGCGCGCCGATCTGGCTCAAGCCGTTCAAGTTCTCGGTGTCCTTCGTGCTCTACGGGGCCACCCTCGCCTGGATGCTGGCCCAACTGCCCCGCCGCAGCCGGGTCGGGGAGTGGGCCGGCAGCGTGGTGGTGGCCACGGCCCTGATCGAGATGGCGGTGATCGTCGGGCAGGTGCTGCGCGGCACGACCAGCCACTACAACGAGACCAGCCCGCTCAACGCCGCGCTCTGGCAGGTGATGGGCGCGGCCGTCATGGTGCTGTTCGTCGCGCACGTCGTCGTCGCGGTCACCCTGCTGGTGCGGCGGGCCGGGGACCGGGCCACCCGGTGGGCGATGGGGTTCGGGCTCGGCCTGTCCGCGCTGGGCATGCTGGTGGCGGTGCCGATGACCCAGCCCGGACAGGCGTCGGCCGACGCCGGGATCACCGGGGCGCACAGCGTCGGGGTGCCCGACGGCGGGCCGGGGCTGCCCGTCGTCGGCTGGAGCACCACCGGGGGCGACCTGCGGATCGGGCACTTCGTCGGGCTGCACGCCATGCAGGCGCTGCCGATCCTGGCCTTCTTCCTGCGCCGCTACCTGGGCCGCTGGCTCGACGAGGCCGACCGGGTCCGGCTGCTGGCCGTCGCGGGCACCGGGTACGGCGTACTCACGCTGCTGCTGACCTGGCAGGCGCTGCGCGGGCAGCCGCTGCTGCGGCCGGACCTGACCACGCTCGCCGCGCTGGCCGCCCTGGTGGCCGCGACCGCGCTCGCCGTGACGGCGGTGGTGGCGTCCCGGCGGCGTCGCCCGGAACTGGCGCTGGCCGCGTGACCACCACCCACCCGGCGGGTCCTGCGCCGGCCCTGCGGTCCGTAGGCTGACCGACGTGGGTTGGCTGGGACGACTGTTCGACACGCGGGACACGCTGGTGCGGATGGTCCTGCTCGACCTCAGCGGCCTGTGCTACCTCCTCTTCGGCACCAAGACCGGTCAGCCGCCGACGGGCCCGCAGTGGGCGCTCGCGGTGGTCGCCTTCGCCGTCGCGTTGCTGGCCCACCGCCGGCCGCTGCTCAACCTGACGGCGCAGACCGCCCTGCTGGTCGCCGCGATCGTCGTCCTCGACGACACCACGATCAACCAGGTCGGGGCGAGCTGGGCGCTGCTCGAGGTGACCATGCGGTCCCGGCGTCCCCGCACCGGCTGGTGGGCGGCCGTGGGGTTGACCGTGGTCGCGGCGTTCGACCCGTCCGGGCACACCGGCCGGGGGGTCACCGGCACGGTGTTCGGGCTGCTGGTGGACGTCGGCCTGCCGCTGCTGATCGGCACCGTGGTGCGGACCAACCGGGAACTCGGCCGGCAGGCCGACGAACGGGACCGGGCCGAGCACCTGCACCGCGAGTCGGAGCAGCGGGCGGCGCGCGCCGACGAACGCAGCGCCATCGCCCGGGAGCTGCACGACGTGGTCGCCCACCACGTGGCCTCGATGGTGCTGCGCGTCGGCGTCGCCCGGCACGTCCTCACCGACCTCGACCCCCGGGTCGGTGCCGTCTTCGACGACGTGCACGCCACCGGGACGGCGGCGCTGGCGGACCTGCGCGGGCTGGTCGCGGTGCTGCGCGATCCGGACGTGGCGCACGGCGACGCGACGTTGACCGCGATCGAGCCGTCGGCGCTGCCGGCCGCGCTCGGGGCGGCGGTCGACCGGGCCCGGCAGGCCGGGGTGACGGTGGCGGCGGACGTCGCCCCGGCGGTGGGCACCCTCGACGCGGTACGCGGGCTGGCGGTGCTGCGGTTGACCCAGGAGGCGCTGACCAACGTGGTGAAACACGCCGGAACGTCCGCGCGGGCGCGGTTGACCGTGTCGGTGGTCGACGACGCCGTCCACTGGGAGGTGGCCGACGACGGGCGGGGCTGGGCGCCGACGGCGGTGCCACCCGGCGGCGGGCACGGCCTCACCGGTATGCGGGAACGGGTCGAGGTGCTCGGCGGCCGGTTGGACGCCGGCCCCGCCGGCACCGGGTGGCGGGTCCGGACGGTGCTGCCCGCCGTGGCGTCCGCCGCCGGCCCGGACCCGGCCGGCCCACCCCCGGGCGGTACGGCGGGCCCGCCCGGGTCGGGCGGCCCGTACGCGGCGGAGCCGGCGTGATCCGGGTGCTGCTGGTCGACGACCAGCACCTCATCCGCGCGGGCCTGCGCATGCTCTGTGACGCGCAGCCGGACATCACGGTGGTCGGGGAGGCCGACAACGGCCGCGACGCGGTCACCCTGGCCGCCCGGCTCGTCCCCGACGTGGTGGTGATGGACCTGCGGATGCCCGGCGTCGACGGGATCACCGCGACCGGCCGCATCCTCGCCGACCGGCCGGCGACCCGGGTGCTGGTGCTGACCACGTTCGGCGACGACGACCACCTCTATCCCGCGCTCACCGCCGGGGCCTGCGGATTCCTGCTCAAGGACGCCCCGCCCGGCGACCTGGTCGACGGGGTGCGCCGGGCCGCCGCCGGGGGCAGCCCGTTCAGTGAGGAGGTGTTGCAGCGGCTGGTCCGGCGGGCGGTGCACGCCCGCGCCGAGCCGCCCCGACCGGTGGCCGGGCTGACCGCCCGCGAGCAGGACGTGCTCGCCCTGGTGGCCGAGGGGCTGTCGAACACCGAGATCGCCGACCGGCTGCACATCGGCGTCACCACGGTCAAGACCCACATCACCAGCCTGATGACCAAGACGGACAGCCCGAACCGGGTACGCCTGGCCCTGTTCGCCCGGGGCGGCTGACCGCGCCCACCGGGGGACGGCTGACCGCGCCGCCCGCCTGGGGCCGCTGTCGGTCGGCCCGGCTATCCTGCGCGACGCCGGGGCGTCCCCGGCGGGGGCTCGGGTGGGAGGTCGGGTGACGGTCGGGGAGTCGGACTCGGTGGCGTTCCAGGTAGCCGTCCGCGCGGTGGCGCAGGAGACGGGCGCGGGCCGGATCGTCGCCCTGCGTGGCCTCGGTGAGCTGGTGGCCGGCTGCCCCGGGCTGCGGCCCCGGGCGGTCGCGGCGCTCGCCGACGGGCTGCGGGCACCGGTGGGGGCCGACGGGTGGGACCCCGACGCCCGGCGGGAGGCGGGCCGGGTGCTGGCCACGCTGCTGAGCCCGGCGGCGGAGGACCCGGCCGGGCCGGCGACCCCGACCGCCGATCCGGAGCCGCCGCCCGCCGTCGACCTCGACCTGCGGGCGGCCACCCTGGTGGACCTCGACCTCGGTGGCGCGGTGCTGGGTGCGGCCCGGTTCGCCGACGCCCGGTTCCTCGGGAACACCTCGTTCGCCGACGTCCGGTTCACCGGCGACGCCGACTTCGCCCGCACCGTCTGGCCCGGCCCGGCCCGGTTCACCCGGGCCCGGTTCCTCGGCCATGCCACATTCGGTCGGGCCCGGTTCCGCGCCGACGCCGACTTCACCGGGGCCCGGTTCGCCGCGTTCGCCTGGTTCGGCCGAGGCGAGGACGAGCTGTGGGAGGACGACCCGGCCTGGGAGACCATCGAGGAGATCTCGCCGGCCCCCTGGGACGAGCCGAACGAGGACGACCCGCACTGGCCCGTCGCCGTGCTGATGGGTGACTACCAGGAGTGGAGTGAGGGCGGCGACGGCGCCCGGTTCGTCGGGCCGGTGTCGTTCCGGCAGGTCCGCTTCGCCGGTCCGGCCTGGTTCTTCAAGGCGCGGTTCGGGGCCGCCGTGACGTTCCGACAGGCCCGGTTCGCCGGGCCGGTCCACCTCGACCAGCCCACCGTGGACCTCACCGGCGCGACCTGGGCCGGTAGGGCCGACGACGGCCCGGTGTGCTGGCCGCTCGGCTGGACGCCGGCACCGGCCGGGCCGGACGGGGCGGAGCTGGTGCCCGACGACGCCGTCCACCCGTACGCGGGTCAGCTCGCCGACGCCGACCCGGACGTGCGCCGGGCCGGGCTGGCGGTCCTCGCCGACCTCGGTGACGCCCGGCCGGAGCTGCGGCAGCGGGTGGTGGACGCGGTCTGCGGCTACCTGCGTACGCCGTTGTCGTTCGACCTGGCCGGGCCCCGCACCGGCGGGCAGGCCGCCGAGCTGGAACTGCGGCGTACCGCGCAGCGGATGCTCGCGGCGCGGCTGCGTCCGTCGACGCACGCCCCGGGCGGGCCGCCGCACTGGGCGGGAACGGACCTCATGCTCTGCGGGGCCACCCTGGTCGACCTCGACCTCGGCGGTTGCCACGTCGGCTACGCCGATTTCACCGGCGCCCAGTTCCACGGCGGCACCGGGTTCGCGGGGAGCGTCTTCACCGGGGCGGCCTTCCGGCTCGGCGGCGACGGGCGGGCGACGTTCCACGGTCCGGTCAGCTTCGCCGGGGCACGGCTCGACCACCGGCGGAGTGTGCGCGAGATCCTCGGCGAGATGGCGGGTCACGCCGGGATGGTGATCGACGAGGCGGCGTCACCCGAGGGGTGAACGCCGCCGCGCGGCCCGGTGCGCGTCGGGCGGGTGTCGCGCGGTCCCGCCACCGGCCGCGTCGTCCCGGCCGGGCACGGTCAGCCGGTCACCCGGGCGACGAACGCGGCGACGTTCGCCGTCAGCCGCTGGACCTTCTCCGCCGTGGTGAGCGATTCCTGCATCCGGGCGCCGGGGCCGGCGTCCTTGCGTCCGCGGACGTAGAGCGGGCAGGCGAGGTCGGTGCAGAGGTAGGTGCCCACCGAGTTGCCCTGCTGCCCGGCCCTGCCGGCCCTTGGCGCGACCATCAGGCTGACGCCGCCGGCGGGGGTGGTCAGGCAGATGGCGCACATGCCGCGCGGCGGCTGCCGGGTGGTCGGGGTGGGGCAGCGCAGTACCAGGGCGGTCCGCCGGCCGTCGACCTCGGTGACCAGGTAGGCGCGGTCGGGGGCGCGGGGGTCCCGCCAGCCGAGGTAGTCCAGGTCGGGCCAGGGGCGGTCGGCCAGGTCGCGGGGGACGTACAGCCGCTTGCTCTCGCCCTTGGTGCAGTTGACGAACGCGGAACGGATCTCCTGCTCGGTCAGTGGCTCCATGACGGCCACGGTAATTTGCCTAAAACCTTTAGGCAAACCCATAATGAGTTATGGCACGTGCGGGCTTGACCACCGACCGTCTCACCCGGGCCGGCGCGGAGCTGGCCGACGAGGTCGGGTTCGACCAGGTGACCCTCTCCGCGCTCGCCCGGCGCTTCGACGTGCAGGTCGCGAGCCTCTACGCGCACGTGCGCAACTCCGCCGACCTGCGCACCCGGATCGCCCTGCTCGCCCTCGACGAGCTGGCCGTCCGCGCCGCCGACGCCCTCGCCGGCCGGGCCGGCCGGGACGCGCTGGCCGCCCTCGGCGGCGTCTACCGCGACTACGCCCGCGAGCATCCGGGCCGGTGGGCCGCCGCCCAGCTCAGGCTCGACCCGGCCACGGCCGCCGCCAGCGCCGGGAGGCGGCACGCCGGGCTGACCCGGGCCATCCTGCGCGGCTACGACCTGCACGAACCTGACCAGACCCACGCGGTCCGGCTGCTCGGCAGCGTCTTCAACGGCTACGTCAACCTCGAACTGGGCGGCGGGTTCGACCACAGCGCCCCCGACACCGGGCAGACCTGGACCCGGGTCCTCGACGCCCTCGACGCTTTGCTGCGCCACTGGCCGGCGCCCTGAACCGGCCCCGGTGGGCGCTACCGCAGCACCCGGAAGACCCGTACGCCGATCCCGATCGCGCCGATGACCAGCAGGCCGCCCAGCAGCTGGAGCCCGGGGGAGTCGTCGGACTCGCCGAGCACGACACCGGCCGCCCCGGCGGCCAGAAGCACGGCGGCGGCGGGGGCGAGCAGGTACCTCACGGCGTCGGCTCCCCGTCGTCGACGAATTCGAGCAGGTCGCCCGGTTGGCAGTCGAGCACCCGGCAGATCGCCTCCAGGGTGCTGAACCGCACCGCCTTGGCCCGGCCGTTCTTCAGCACGGCCACGTTCGCCGGGGTCAGCCCGACCCGCTCGGCGAACTCGCCGACGCTCATCTTGCGTTTGGCCAGCTCGACGTCGATGCGTACGACGATGGGCATCAGATCACCGCTTCCATGTCGGAGCGCAGCGTGGTGGCCTGGCGCAGCAGCGCCCGCATCACCACCATCAGCAGTCCGAGCACGGTGACCCCGACGGACAGCAGGAACAGCAGCATCGGCAGGCCGGGGTCGTCGGCGTGGAACCCGACGTAGCCGAAGACGCCCACCAGCGTCAGCCACCCGGCGGCGATCGCCCAGACGATGGCGTCCACCCAGACCAGCGCGGGTTCGCTGAAGATCCGGTCGTCGCGGACCAGGGTGAGCAGCCGCCAGGTGGCGACGATCACCACCTGGACGCAGAGCACCCAGAACACCGTCACGGCGGTGGCCGGCCAGCGCAGGTACGCCTGCTCGGGCGACTCCCGGGCCAGGTGGGCGAACTGGCCGGGCAGCGACATGGTCTGGAACAGCACGAGCACCGCGAACAGGACCACGAGAAAGACTCTGAGGGCGGTGACCGCCCAGCGTGCCGTCGTCATGTATCGACTATCGCTCGCAAACTATCGAAAGTCAATCGGTCACCGGCCACTCGTGGACCGGCCGGTTGCTGTGCATCAGCTCGACGTACTGCCGGACCACCTCGCGCAACGCCTCCGGCCGGTCGAGGTGGTCGGCCGACTCCAGCCGGTGCAACGTCGCCACCTGCCAGCTCGCGCCGTTACGCCCGGTCAGGCAGCGCTGCTCGATGATGCCCAGCAGCCGGTCACGTTCGGCCGGGTCCACCCCCCACCGGTCCAACCCCTGGTGGGCCAACGGCAGCAACCGGCGCAGCACCAGCTCGGTCGCCGGCAGGTAGCCCAGCCCCGGCCAGTACACCTGCGCGTCGATGCCGTGCCGGGCCCCGCTGGTGAAGTTCTCCTCCGCCGCGCTGAACGACATCTGCGACCACAGTGGCCGGTCCGACTCGGCCAGCGCCCGGACCAGCCCGAAATAGAACGCGCCGTTGGCGATCGTGTCCACCACCGTCGGCCCGGCCGGCAGCACCCGGTTCTCCACCCGCAGGTGCGGGCGGCCCTTCCACACGTCGTACACCGGGCGGTTCCAGCGGTAGATGGTGCCGTTGTGCAACCGCAGCTCGGCCAGCCTCGGCACGTCACCGGCGGCCAGCGTCTCGGCCGGGTCCTCCGGGTCGCACACCGGCAGCAGCGCCGGGAAGTAGCGCACGTTCTCCTCGAACAGGTCGAACACGCTGGTGATCCAGCGCTCGCCGAACCAGACCCGTGGGCGTACCCCCTGGGCCTTGATCTCCTCGGAGCGGGTGTCGGTGGCCTGCTGGAACAGCGGGACCCGGGTCTCGCGCCACAGCTCCCGGCCGAAGAACAGCGGCGAGTTCGCGCCCAGCGCGAGCTGGACCCCGGCGATCGCCTGGGCGGCGTTCCAGTAGCCGGCGAAGTCGGCCGGGCTGACCTGGAGGTGGAACTGGGTGCTGGTGCAGGCCGCTTCCGGGGTGATGGTGTCGGCCGTGGTGGCCAGCCGCTCCACCCCGCTGATCGAGATCCGCAGGTCCTCGCCCCGGGCGGCGAAGATCTGCTCGTTGAGCAGCGCATAGCGCGGATTCGCCGACAGCGCCCCGGCGGTCAGGTGCCCCGGCTCCAGGGTGGGCAGGATACCGATCATCACCATGTGGGCGTCGACCGTGCGGGCCTTCTCCTCCGCGGCGTTCAGGCTGGCCCGCACGTGCTGCTCGAACTCGGCCGTGCCGGTGCCGACGAGCCGCCGGGGCGCGACATTGATCTCCACGTTGAACTGGCCCAGCTCGGTCTGGAAACTGGGATCGGCGACGGCGGCGAGCACGTCGGCGTTGCGCATCGTCGGCCGCGAGTCGTCGTCGACCAGGTTCAGCTCGATCTCCAGGCCGGTCATCGGCCGCTCCACGTCGAACCGGGACTCCCGCAGCATCTCGGCGAAGACGTCCAGACACCGGCGGACCTTCTCCCGGTAGCGGGCCCGGTCCTCCCGACTGAACGTGCGCGCCCCGACTTCCTCGCCCATGGTCACCGCCCTGTCACCGTTGGTCCCGACAAACCTCGCACGTCCCGGGCGAACCGGGAAGACCCGAAGGACCCCCTACGTACCCACCGGCGACCCGGGTGATCCCCGTCGCCCGCCGCCCGTCGCGGGCCGGAAGGCGACGGCGGCTGGATAGCATGGCGCGATGCGCGAGAAGACGACCCGGCTGTTCGTGGCGGCGGCGATCGCCGAGGCCTGCTCCTGGCTGGCCCTGCTGGTCGGCATGGCGGTCAAGTACGGCCCGCCGGGCAACGAGATCGGCGTGCAGGTCTTCGGGCCGATCCACGGCGCGCTCTTCGTCGCGTACGGCATCCTGGTGCTCGCCGTGGCCCGGCTGCACCGGTGGTCGCTCGGGGTGACCTTCGTGGCGCTGGTCTGCGCGGTGCCGCCGTTCGCCACCCTGCTCTTCGAACGCTGGGCCGCCCGCCGGGGCCTGCTGCGGACCACCGCGCCGCAGCGCCCGCTGACCCCGGTCGGCTGACCGCCCCGGGCCACCCGTCGCCGCCTGCTGCCGCCCAGGCCCCTGCCGTGCGGGCCCCGGCCCGTCGGGGCGGGCGCGGGCCGGTCGGGTGACGTCAGGTGAGCACCACGGCGGCGGCGACCAGCAGCACCAGCACCGCGCCCAGCACCGCCTGGATCAGCAGCGGCGGGCCGAGGTGGCTCCACACCGTGGCGGTACGCGGGGTGAGCAACTGCCCGGTGGTCAGGTTGACGATCCGCTCGATGCGCGGCGGCAGGTCGACGTCCTGCGGGCTCAGCGTGAGCTGCACCCAGTCGGACGGGTGCACCGCGCTCTGCGCCAGGTGCCCGTGCAGCTCCACCTCGTAGAGCTGGCCCTTGTCGTCGCGCAGCCGGACCGGGGTGACCAGGAACTCCGGCCCCTTCTTGAGATCCTTCCACTTGCGGCGGCTGCCGCCGCCGGCCTGCGAGAGCGCCGTGCGCACCAGCATCACCAGCAGGCCCGCCACGCTCGCCGCGGTCAGCACCGCGACCAGCACCGGCTGGCCGATCCTCACCTCGCGGGTGTAGCCGTCCATGAACCGGACCACCCGCCCGGTGAATATCCGCTGCGTCGGGCGTATCACCCGATTACGGAGATCGCTGTCCATGTTCACCACCGAGAGTCCGGTTCCGTTCACTGATGGTATCCGTCTTCCGGGTCGAATGACATGAATGAACCGGGTGTCACGCCACCCGGACCGGTCGAGGTGACATCCCGGGCGGCGCGGGTAAGCGGGCGGCCGAGCCGGAAAGGGGTCGAGCATGCAGCTGTCCTTCCTGCACCCGCTCTACGACCGTCCCGGGCCGTGGTGCTCGGTCTACCTGGACGCCTCCCGGGACACCCAGGACGCGCGTCCGGCGCTGGACCTGCGCTGGCGGGCCCTGGCCGAGCAGCTCGCCGCCGACGGCGCGGACGAGCCGACCATCGCGGCGCTGGACCGGGTGGTCCGCGGCCACGACCCGCTGCCGGGCGACTACGGACTCGCCGCGTTCGCCAACCGGGGTCGGGTGGTGCTCTCCGAGTACCTCGCCGCGCCGCCCCTGCGTGACCTGGCCGCGTACGCCCCACTGCCGCACGTCATGCCGTTGCTCGCGCAGCGCGGGGAACAGGTCGCCTGGGTCCGGGTGCTCGCCGACCGCACCGGCGCGGACGCCGTCGCGGTCAGCGCCGGCGGGGTGCCCCGACGGGCCCACGTCACCGGCCGGCAGAGCTACCCGCTGCGCCGGGTGCAACCCGGCGGCTGGTCCCAGTCCCGCTACCAGCGGGCCGCGACGGAGGCCTGGCACCACAACGCCGGGGACGCCGCCGCAGCCACCGCCGAACTGGCCGAGCGGGTCGGCGCGGACGTGGTGGTGGTCGCCGGCGACGTCCGGGCCACCGGGATGATCGCCGCCCAACTGCCGCGCCGCTGGCAGGACGTGGTGGTCCGCACCGACGCCGGCTCCCGGGCCGGCGGCGCCGACCCGGCCGCGATGGACGACGTCACCGTGCAGACCATCGCCGAGGCCGCCGACCAGCACGTCACCGCCGCGCTGGACCGGTTCGGCACCCAGGAGGACGTGGGCGTCGGACTGGACGCCGTGGTGGCCGCCCTGCAACGCAACCAGGTCGACACCATGCTGCTGGTCGACGACCCGTCGGCCGTCGGCGAGCTGTGGATCGGCCCCCGGGCCACCGACATCGCCACCGCGCCCGACCAGCTCGCCGCCGTGTCCGACCCGCAACGGGTCCGGGCCGACGCGGCCCTGGTCCGGGCCCTGGTCGGCACCGACGCCGACCTGACCGTCCTCGGGCCGGACGAGGCCCCCGAGCTGGCCGACGGCGTCGGCGCGGTGCTGCGCTACGTCGACCCGGCCACCCCGGGACGCGACCATGGCTGACCGCACCGTCGCGCACCTGGTGGTGGACCGGTTGCGGGCCTGGCGGGTGCCCCGCGCCTTCGGCTGCCCGGGGGAGGCGATCGCCCCGGTGGTCGGGGCCCTGGACGCCGCGGGCGGGGACCCGGAGTTCGTCCCCGCCCGGCACGAGGAGAGCGCCGCCTTCATGGCCACCGGACACGCCAAGTTCACCGGCGGCATCGGGGTCTGCCTGGCCACCCAGGGCCCCAGCGCGGTGCACCTGCTCAACGGCCTGTACGACGCGAAGCTGGACAGCAAACCGGTGGTGGCGATCGTCGGTGAGGACGTCACCGGGCCGCTCGGCGAGGTGCACGAGGAGATCGGGCTGAGCCGGCTCTTCGGCGACGTGTGCCACCAGTTCGTCCGCTACGGGCGTACCCCGGAGCAGGTGCCGGCCCTGCTCGACCAGGCGTTCCGGACCGCCGCGGCGACCCGCAGCCCGACCTGCGTGGTGCTGCCCCGGGCGTTGCAGGAGGCCGCCGTGCCGCAGCTGCAACCGCACACCGCCGGGGTGCTCACCGCGACGCCCGGCGAGCCGCTGGCCCGGGTGCTGCCGCACCAGGCCGACCTGGACGCCGCCGCGGCGCTGCTCACCGTCGGGCAGCGGGTGGCGATCCTGGTCGGGCAGGGCGGCCGGGGCGCGGCGGAACAGATCGTGGCGCTGGCCGACCGGCTCGGCGCCGGGGTGGCCACCTCGCTGCTGGGCAAGCCGGTGCTCGACGAACGGCTGCCGTTCCACACCGGGGTGCTCGGCGAGGTCGGCACCACGGCCGCCGCGCAGCTCATGGGCGGCGCGGACACCCTGCTGCTGGTAGGCACCAACGACCCGTGGACCGACTACTTCCCGATGCCCGGCCAGACCCGCACCATCCAGATCGACATCGACGGGCGACGGATCGGCACCCGGTACCCGGTGGACGTGCCCCTGGTCGGCGACGCCACCGAGACCCTGCGCGCGCTGCTGGGCCAGGTCGCCGACCGCCCCGACCGGCACTGGCGGGCCACCGTGGAGGGTGCCGTCGACCGGTGGCGAACGGAGGCCGCCGCGCACGCCGCCGCGCCGGCCGAACCGGTCAACCCGCAACTGGTCCTGCGGGAACTGTCCGCCCGGCTGCCGCACACCGGGTCGGTCGCCGTCGACGTCGGCTCGGTGCTCTCCTGGTACGCCCGCCACCTGGTGCTGCCACCCGGGGTCGACGCACAGCTCTGCGGCGCCCTCGGCTCGCTCGGCTGCGCCCTGCCCTACGCGTTCGCGGCGAAGCTGGCCCGCCCGGACACCCCGGTGCTCGCCCTGCTCGGCGACGCGGCGATGCAGCTCAACGGCCTCGCCGAGCTGATCACCGTGGCCCACCGCTGGCAGGACTGGGCCGACCCCCGGCTGGTGGTGCTGGTGCTCAACAACCGGGACCACTCCGGGCTCGGCGACGGCCGCTGGCAGCCGGGCGTGCCCGGTCGCCGGGCCGACGTGCCGTACGCCGGCTGGGCCCGGCTACTCGGCCTGCACGGCGTCCGGGTGGACCGGCCGGAACTGGTCGGCGCGGCCTGGGACGAGGCGCTCGCCGCCGACCGGCCGTGCGTGCTGGAGGCGGTGGTGGACCCGACGGTGTCGCCCGGCGCTCCGGAGCCCTCCCTGGCCGACCTGCGGGGCCTGTTCGCCGACGGTGACGCCACCCGACGCATCCGGGACCGGATGATGGCGGCCGAGCGGCAGGTCGTCGAGGCGGAGGATCTCGTCTAGCCCCCGGCCCCCGGCATCCCTGACCCCACCAGTCACCGGGGAGGCGCGACGTCCTTCCCACCGACCGCCGTTAGTCCGGATGTGCGCCGCCCGGTCACCCCGAAACCCCGCCCGGCCCGCCCGGACCGGGCTGGGCGGTCGCCGACCGGGGTGCACCGGTAGGGCGTACCGGCGGGCGGGTCGGGGATTGCGCCCGTCGGGACGCGATGCCCCGTTTAGACCCCGAAGGGGCGGGAAGCCGGGCCGCGTGGTGAGCGAACGAGGCGGGGTGGAGCCGGTGCGGACGGCACCGGCCGGGCCGACGGCCCGGGGCGCCGGACTGGCCGGCGACCGGGTCGTCACGGCCGGCAGCACCGCACGGGTGCTGGTGGCCGCCGCCGCCCGCGCGCTGCGCGGGGTGGACTGCGCCGACCTGGGACACCCGACGTCCGCGTCCCGGTTCGCCGTCGCGCGCAACGCCGGCCGGGTGGCGCTCACCGCCGCCCAGGCCAGCGAGGTGGACGGGGAACGGGTGGCCGGCTGGATCGTCGACCAGTACCCCCGGGAGCGGTACCCGGCGGTGGTGCTGGGCGCGCCGCACGCCGCCGCCGTGCACCTCGCCGTGGCGCTCGGGGTGCCCTGGCTGCCCACCGGCTTCGAGATGACCGCCCACTGGACGCACGGCGCCGTGGACCGTCCCGCCGCCGCGCTCGACCAGGGGGCCGCGTTCGCCGCCCGGGTCCTCGCCGGCAACTCCGGCCTGCACCTGCGCCAGGTGCACTGCCCGGCGAGCCGGGGCGCGCTGGCCGGCGCGGCGATCAGCCTGGTGGCCCGCTGGCGGGCGCTGCCGGTGGCGTACGCCCGGTTCCTGGCCGACCGGCTGACCCACCGGGCGGCGGTGCTGCTGGTCGACGACGTACGCCGGTGGCCGGTGTCGGACTCCGGGCAGGGGCACAGCTTCCAGCTCGGCTGCCCGGCCAGCGGCCTGCGACCGGTGGACTTCCACCCGGACTCGCCCGCCCTGCGTCAGGTGCTGCGGGCCGCCGGCGCGACCGGGGACGGGTGGGAACCGCCGGCGGTCACCGCCGCCGGGGAGTCCGCCGAACACGGGGTGGAGCCGGGGTTCGCCCGCGCGCTGGGGCACTGGGCCGACGGTCGGGGCCACGAGCTGCGGCAGGTGCGGGTGCCGCACCCGGGGGCGCTCAGCGCGGCCACCGCCGACCTGTACCGGCGGTGGCTGCGCCGGGCCGGCAAGACGGGCGACCGGCTGGTGGTCGAGTGCGGCCGGGTGTTCGATCCGTGGCAGGTGGTGCGGGCGGGGCTGGTGCCGTACTGGTGCGAGAACGCGACAAGGCGCAGCGTCGAGGAGGTGGAGTGGTGGCTCGCCGGCAGCGAGCCGTTCAGCTCGGTGGACGTGCTGCCCGAGTCGCCGGGGCTGCGCTCACCGGCGGTGGCGGGGCTGCCGCAGTGGCTGGCGGTGGCGGCGTTCGGTCGTCGTCGGCGGGCCCTGGACCGTACCGCCGCCCGGGGCTACCCGGTGGCGTCGGTGGCCACCCGGCGGGCCACCGAGGTGTTGCGCGGGCAGCCGTACGACCTGCCGACGCCGCCGCCGCTGAGCGTCGGTGACGCGCTGGCCGGGCTCCGCGAGGCGGGCGCGCCGCTGGGGCTCGCCGTGTCCTGACCGTCCCCGGTCCCACGGCGCGGCCGGGCCGGAGACGGCCGGCCGGTAGCCCGGAAAGGGGACGCCGGGGGTGTCCGCGCCGCCCGGCCGGACCCGGCACACCGAAACATCCTCGCGAACCCGGGGACGCGTGATTGAGTACCTGGGGAGCGGGAAGACCGCTCGCCGCGACGGTCCGCCGCGTGGCGGCCGGTCGTCGCCCGCGCGTGTCCGGTGATCCCGGCGCGGCACGTGAAACCCCACTTCCGACCCGGTGCGTGGTGCCACCACGCGCCGAACCGGCCCGATCCGGGCGGGGGACCTTCCTGAGGGAGGCGCGGATGTTCGGACAGACCACCACGACCACACCACCTCCGACCGACCGGGGGCTGGAGGACCTGGACGCCGCCGCGTTGGCGTACGCCGCGCGGATCGCCGGCCTGCCACCGGAGCGCCGGGGGGAGGCCCGCGAGGACCTGGTCCGGTTCGCCCTGCCGTTCGCCGGCCGGCTGGCCCGCCGCTACCGGGGGCGGGGTGAACCGTTGGAGGACCTGGAGCAGGTGGCCCGGCTCGGGCTGGTCAACGCCGTCGACCGGTACGACCCCGAGCGGGGTTCCTTCACCGCGTACGCCGCGATCACCATCGTCGGTGAGATCAAGCGGCACTTCCGGGACCGCACCTGGGGGGTGCACGTGCCCCGCCGGCTGCGGGACCTGATCCTGGAGGTCGGGCAGGCCACCTCGGCGTTGACCAGTGAGCTGTCCCGGGCGCCGAGCGTGGCCGAGCTGGCGGCCCGGCTGGAGACGCCGGAGGAGGAGATCCTCGCCGCCCTGGAGTCGGCGGCCGGCTACAGCCCCGCCTCGCTCAACGCGCCGGTCGGCGGGGAGAGTTCCGCCGAGTTCGGTGACCTGGTCGGTGAGTCGGACAACGCGTTGGAGTCGGTGGACGACCGGGTGACGGTCAGCGGGCTGCTGCACCGGCTGCCCTGGCGGGAGCGGCGCATCCTGGCGATGCGCTTCTACGGCAACCAGACCCAGGCGGAGATCGCCGCCCGGTTCGGCATCTCCCAGATGCACGTGTCCCGGCTGCTGTCGCGGGCGTTGACCTGGCTGCGTCAGGCGATGCTCGCCGACACCCCGCCGCCGTGGCAGAACGGCACCGCCGAGGCGGAGACCGGCCGGAACCGGATCGCGGTCAAACGCACCCCGGAGCGGACGGTGGTCGAGGTCGGGGGCGAGATCGACCGCGACGGCGCGGACCAGCTGCGCCGGATGATGCTGGAGGCGGTCGCCGGGCAGCCCCGCGAACTGGTGGTGGACCTGGACGGCGCGGGCGGGGTGGACGCCGGGGGCATCGCCGCGCTGGTGGCCGGCCGGGACGCCGCCGTCCGCACCGGGGTGCCGCTGCGGCTGACCCGGGTCCAGCCGGCGGTGCGCCGTTCGCTGGCCGCTGCCGGCCTGCCCGCCACCGTGGACGCCTGAAACCCGCCCCGCCGGGGCGCGACGAGCCGGGGCCGGCACCCTGCACAGGGTGTGCCGGCCCCGACGGTCGTCGGTCAGTGCCGTCCGGGGTCGTCGTCCGGGCCGTGCGGGTGCCGCCACCGCTGCGGGGTGCCGGGGTCCGGGTCGTCGGGCCGGTCGTCCTCGGGGGCGTCGGAGTGCGCGAAGCCGGGGCGGCGGACGTCCTCCGGTTCGGGCACCACCACCGGGCGGGCGCCGGACTGCGGCGCGGGCTGGTACGCCACCGCGTCCCGGGCCCCGTGCGCGCCCTCGGCCGCCGGTGACTCGGGGATGTGCCGCTCGTGGTGCAGCTCGTCGTGCAGCTCCTGCGGCGGGCGGGTGGTGCGTTGCGGCAGGTCCCGGCCGAGGTCGGCGACGAGCGGGCCGTACTTGGCGTCGAAGGCGGGGCGCTCGGAGCGGATCCGGGGCATCCGGTCGAAGTTGCGCAGCGGCGGTGGGCAGGTGGTGGCCCATTCGAGGGAGTTGCCGAACCCCCACGGGTCGTCGACGGTCACCAGCGCCCCGTACCGCCAGGACTTCCAGACGTTGTAGAGGAAGAACAGGGTGGACGCGCCGAGCACGAACGAGCCGACCGTGGAGATCATGTTGAGTGTGGTGAAGCCGTCGCTGGGCAGGTAGTCGGCGTACCGGCGGGGCATGCCCTCGTCGCCCAGCCAGTGCTGGACGAGGAAGGTGGCGTGGAAGCCGACGAACATGGTCCAGAAGTGCAGCTTGCCGAGCCGTTCGTCGAGCAGCCGGCCGGTCATCTTGGGGAACCAGAAGTAGACCCCGCCGAACGCGGCGAACACGATGGTGCCGAACAGCACGTAGTGGAAGTGCGCCACCACGAAGTACGAGTCGGTGACGTGGAAGTCCACCGGCGGGCTGGCCAGCAGCACCCCGGTGAGGCCGCCGAGCAGGAAGGTCACCAGGAAGCCGATGGCGAACAGCATCGGTGTCTCGAAGGTGAGCTGCCCCTTCCACATGGTGCCGATCCAGTTGAAGAACTTCACCCCGGTGGGCACCGCGATCAGGTAGCTGAGGAAGCTGAAGAACGGCAGCAGCACCTGGCCGGTGGCGAACATGTGGTGCGCCCACACGGTCATCGACAGCACGGTGATCGCGACCGTGGCCAGCACCAGCCCGGTGTAGCCGAAGATCGGCTTGCGGCTGAAGACCGGGATGATCTCGGTGATGATGCCGAAGAACGGCAGCGCGACGATGTAGACCTCGGGATGGCCGAAGAACCAGAAGAGGTGCTGCCACAGCATCGGCCCGCCGGTCGCCGCGTCGTACACGTGCGCGTCGAGCAGCCGGTCCGCCCCCAGCGCCAGCAGCGCGGCGGCCAGCAGCGGGAAGACCAGGATCACCAGGACGGCGGTGAGCAGCATGTTCCATGTGAAGATCGGCATCCGGAACATGGTCATGCCGGGCGCGCGCAGGGTCAGCGTGGTGGTGATCAGGTTGACCGCGCCCAGGATGGTGCCCAGACCGGAGACGACCAGGCCGACCACCCACAGGTTCGCGCCGATGCCGGGGGAGTTCGTCGCGTCGCTGAGCGGGTTGTACGCGGTCCAGCCGAAGTCGGCGGCGCCGCCGGGGGTGAGGTAGCCGCCGACGACCATGGTCCCGCCGAACAGGTACAGCCAGTACGCGAACGCGTTGAGCCGGGGGAACGCCACGTCCGGGGCGCCGATCTGCAACGGGACGATGTAGTTGCCGAAGGCGAACACCAGCGGGGTGGCGAAGAGCAGCAGCATGATCGTGCCGTGCATGGTGAACGCCTGGTTGTACTGCTCGGGGGAGAGGAACTGCATCCCGGGCCGGGCCAGCTCGGCCCGGATGAGCAGGGCCAGCACCCCACCGATCAGGAAGAACACGAACGATGTGGCCAGGTAGAGCAGACCGATCTGCTTGGCGTCGGTGGTGCCGAGCAGCCGTAGCAGCTTGTTGCCGGGCAGCGCCGGGCGGACCGGCCCGGGAAAGCCGCCGAACCGGGCCGGGGCGAGGATGGCCGGCCCCCGGTCTCGTGCGGGCTCCGTGGTTACCCGTCTGGGCATGGCTCTCTCACCCCGTCGTGACGACAGAAAGGACGGGCGCGACTACCCGCCCTCCGCCCATGTAACCAGGCGACAGGGGGAATTTCGGTCAATTCGCCGGCAGGAGTGCCCACACCACCTTGCCGTCGGCCAGCGGGGAACTGCCCCAGCGCTGCGCCATCTCCCGGATCAGCAGCAGCCCCCGGCCGCCCTCGGCG
Source organism: Micromonospora sp. HM134 (assembly GCF_007833915.1). Taxonomy (NCBI): domain Bacteria; kingdom Bacillati; phylum Actinomycetota; class Actinomycetes; order Micromonosporales; family Micromonosporaceae; genus Micromonospora; species Micromonospora sp. HM134. The sequence goes on along the minus strand of NZ_CP041061.1, from coordinate 4,594,542 downwards.
GACAGGTCCGGGCCGGCCGCCCGGGCCGCCGTCCGGCTGCCGTCGGCCACGGCCACCCGCAGGTACGGCTGGTGCAGGGTCAACGTGATCCGCATCGGGGTGTGGGCGTGCCGCACCACGTTGCCGACCAGCTCGCTGAGCACCAGCGACGCCGGCTCCACCAGGTGCGGCACGTTCCACCGGGAACACGCGTCACCGACCAGCTCACGGGCCCGCCGGCAGGCCCCCGCCACCGGCTCCAACCGGGCCCGCAGCCGGGGCGTGGCGGTCGCCCCGGCCCACCGGGTCGCCTCCGCGCAGTCCTGCCGCACCGGCACCACCCGGCAGGTGGTGGAGGTGGCCAGCCAGGCGGCGGCGTCCGGCGGGGGAGAGCAGAGCACCATCGGCACCGCCGGCCAGTCGGCGGCCTGCCGGGCGGTGGCGGCGAACACCGACAGCGCCAGCCGGTCGGCGACGGTCACCCCGCCCAGGTCGACCACCAGCGCGTCCGGCAGCGTGGTCAGGCAGCGGTCCAACACGGTGTGCACGGCGCGCATGGTGCCCAGGTCGAGCGCGCCGGCGAGGCGTACGACGGTCACCGGTGACGCGTCGCTGACCTCGCAGGTGATCCGGCTGACCATCGGCCCCTCGATTCCGCTCGTGGTGCTGGGGAGAACCGCCAGGTACCCGGGCCCCGGCGGACCGAAACCGGGCCCACGTTCGGCGACGGTCGGGCCCGGTCGTACCGTCGACGCCCGCCGGCCGTGGGCGGTCGCGGCCGGCTCAGGCGGCCCGCAGGTGCGGCACCCGGGCGGCGGCGCGGACCGTCTCGTAGAGGGCGACGTACCGCTGCGCCATCACCGCCGGGGTGAACCGCTCGGCGGCCTCCCGGCGGCACTCGTCCGGGTCGAGCCGCCGCGCCGCCAGCAGCAGCTCACCCAGTTCGTCCTCGTCGTCGGTGAGCAGCCCGGTACGCCCGTGCTCGACCAGTTCGGGCAGGCAGCCCCGGGCGGTCGCCACCACCGGTGTGCCCAACGCCAGCGACTCCACCACGGCGGTCCCGCCGGGCTCCTCCCAGCGCAGCGGGAACAGCGCCGCCCGTGCTCCGGCCAGCAGGTCGTCGCGCTCGTGGCCGGCCACCGTGCCGACCCAGCGGACCAGGTCGCCGTCGACGTGCGGGGCGACCTGGTCGTGGAAGAACCGCACGTCCGGGTTCTGCCGGGCCTCGCCGCCCGCCGCCGCCAGGTCCGCCGGCCGGTGGTAGGGCCCGACCGGGCCGGCGAGCACCAGCGGCACCCCGGTACGCCGGGCCAGCCGGGCGCCGACGTCCTGCCCCTTGCCCGGGTTGATCCGGCCCAGGATGACCGTGTAGTCGCCCTTCACCGGCGGGGGCGTCCGGTCGGCGTGCACCGCCAGCGGGGTCGCCAGGTGCACGTGCCCGACCGCGTGCTCCCGCAGCGCCCGGGGCGCGCGGGCCAACTGGGCGGCGGAGACGCCGTTGACCCGTACCCGCGCCCCGCCGTCGAGGGTGCCGTACAGCTCGGGGTGCTTGGCCAGGTCCCAGTGCAGGGTGTGCAGCACCGGTGGGGCGGCCGGCCCCATCGCCGCCAGGGTGGCCAGCCCGACCGCCTCCACGTGGTCGTGCACCAGGTCGATGTCGTCGCGGCCGCGCACCTGCCGGACCACCCCGGCCAGGTGCGCCTGGGACACCCCGCACACCTGGTTGTACGGCCGTTGCAGCGCCGCGAACTGCCCGTCGGCGTAGACCGAGAACTTCTCGTCCACCGGCAGGGTGCTCGACCCCACCGACGCCAGCACCACCTTCACCCCGAGCCGGCGCAGCTCCGGCACGAGGGTGGCGACGACGTTCTCGATGCCGCCGTAGCCGGGTGGCGGCACGGACAGCCACGGGCCGGCGTTCATCAGCACGGTGAGGCTCATGATCGGGACTTCCTCTCGGGACGGACGGGGTCCCGGGCGGGTCTCGACCCCGCGCGTCGGGTGGCGCGGCGCACCGTCACGCGGCCACCCGCCGGCGCGGCAGCCGGGGCCGCAGCTCGGCCAGGGGCGGGCGTTCCTGCACCGAGACGTCGGTGACGACGACCTCCCGGTCGAGATTCGGCAGCGCCTCCGAGCCGCCCCGCCGGAACTGGGTCAGCAGGGCGCCCGGGCTGGTGCCCGGGGCGGCCCAGCCGCGCCGCTGCAACCGCGCCCAGGCGGTGTGCATGATCTGCGCGGACATCCGGCCCAGGGCCGCGGTGTCCTGGTGCCGGTGCTTGCGCTCGCCCAGGTCGACCTGGGCCAACGCGTCCAGGCCGACCAGTTCCAGCAGGTCGATCAGCATGGCCGTCTCGACCCCGTAACCGGTGACGAACGGCACCCGCTCCAGCACCTCGCGCCGGCCGGCGTACTCGCCCGCGAGGGGCTGCACGAAACCGGCCAGCTCCGGCCAGAACAGGTTCAGCAGCGGCCGGGCCATCAGCTCCGTCACCCGCCCGCCACCGTCGGTCTCCACGCTGGTCGTGCCGACCAGTGGCCGGTGGTAGAAGCCCTTCACGAACTCCACCGACGGATCGACCAGCAGCGGGCCGATCAGACCGGTCACGAAGTGCGGCCGGAACTCCCGCAGGTCGGCGTCGACGAACGCGACGATGTCGCCCTCGGCGGCGGCCAGGCCGGCCCAGAGCGCGTCGCCCTTGCCGGTCAGCCGGGGCAGGCCCCGGGTCATCTCGTCCTGGCCGACCACCTCCGCGCCGGCGGCCCGGGCCACCTGCGCGGTCCGGTCGGTCGACCGGGAGTCGACCACGATCAGCTCGTCGACCAGGGGGACCCGGTCCATCAGATGTTCCCGGATCGTCGCGACGATCGCCCCGACGGTGGCTTCCTCGTTGCGGGCGGGCAGCACCACGCTGACCCGGTTCTCCCCCTTGGCCCTGATCAGCCGTCGCGTGGGCCAGTCCTGCGCCGACGTCGTCCGGTAGGTGGCCCATGCCTCCACGACAGGGGAGACGATCGGTTCTGTGTCCCGCACTGGCAAACCCCCAGATCCATGGCGGAAAACGCAGACTTGGTTTTCCCATCTCTGCACATTCGTTAACTGGATATTCCCTAACAGCTTGATCACGGCGGCTCCACCGGCCGGTTCCCGGCAGATGAACGCTGTGTTGCGGGGCCCGCCGGGGTTTCGCCCCGCCCCGCCGGGGCAGTGCTGTCCGCGGTGGTGCCGACCGCGTCGAGAGGGCCGAGGGTATGCGTACGTGCCGGGTGGGGCTGGTCGGGGCCGGCGGGGTGGCGCAACGCCACGCCCGCGTGCTGGGGAGTTTCGCCGACGTCGAACTGGTCGGGGTCACCGACGTGACCCGCGCCGCCGCCGCCCGGCTGGCCGACACGCACTCGACCCGGGCCTTCGCCGACGTCGACGACCTGCTGGCCGCCGGCCCCGACGCGGTATACGTCTGCGTGCCGCCGTTCGCCCACGGGCCGGTGGAGGAGGCCGTCATCGCGGCCGGGGTGCCGATGTTCGTGGAGAAGCCGGTCGCGGTCGACCTGGACACCGCCGAACGGATCGCCGCCCTGGTCGAGCAGCGGCGACTGCGCACCGCCGTCGGGCACCACTGGCGCTACCTGCACGTGGTGACGCGGGCCCGCGAACTGCTCGCCGACCGTCCGGTGCGGATGGTCAACGGGGCCTGGCTGGACCGGGTGCCCCCGGTGGCCTGGTGGGCGGTGCGGGACCGCTCCGGCGGCCCGGTCGTCGAACAGGCCGCCCACGTCCTGGACCTGACCCGGGTGCTGGTCGGCGAGGCCGTCGAGGTGACCGCCTACGGCGACGGCAGCCCACCCCCGGTCGACGACGCCGACATCGACTCGGTGACCGCCGCCACGCTGCGCTTCGCCTCCGGCGCGGTGGGCACCCTCGCCGCCGCCTGCGTGCTCGGCTGGAAGCACCGGGCCGGACTGGAGATCCTCGCCGACGGGCTGGCCCTGTCGCTGGCCGAGGACGGCCTGACCGTCCGGGACGCCGCCGGGGAACGCCACCTCCCGGCCGACCCCGACGCCGCCCGGGTCGCCGTCGACCGGGCCTTCGTCGACGCGGTCACCGGGGTCGGCGACGACATCCGGGTCCCGTACGCGGAGGCGCTGCGCACCCAACGACTGGCGGTCGCGCTCGCGCAGAGCGCCCGGACCGGCCGTAGCGTCAGCCTGCCCACCGGCCCGGCCGCCCGCCCGCCGGCAGCCGACGACCGGCCCGGCACGCCCACCGGGGCGGCCGTCGATGCGTGACACGGTGCTGGTGGTCGAGGGCCCGGGGCGCGTCGCGCTGGTCGAGCAGGAGGCCGGTGAGCTGCGCGAGGGCACCGTCCGGGTGCGGACCCGCTACAGCGGGATCTCCGCCGGCACGGAGCTGAGCTTCGTCAAGGGCACCAACCCCCACCTCACCGGCACCCTCGACCCCGGCCTCGGCCTGTTCCGGCCCGGCGCGGCCGACACCCCGTACCCGGTCACCCGGTTCGGTTACATGCAGGTCGCCGAGGTGGTGGAGAGTCGCACCCCGGCGATCGCCGTCGGCACGCTCGGGGCGATGACGTACGGCCACCGCACCGGGCACGTCGCCGACCCGGTCGCCGAACGGTTCGTGCCGCTGCCCGACGATCTCGACCCGATGCTCGGCGTCTACGTGGCCCACATGGGCCCGATCTGCGCCAACGGGCTGCTGCACGCCGCCGCCGACCTGTACGGCCCCGACGTGCGCACCCTCGGCGACGGGGTGCGCGGACGACGGGTGGCGGTCGTCGGCGGCGGCGTGGTCGCCCTGCTCACCGCGTTGTTCGCCCGCCGGCACGGCGCCGCCTCGGTGGTGGTGCTGGACCCGACGCCGCAGCGCCGGCAGGTCGCCGGGGCCCTCGGGCTGGAGACCCTGGACCCGCGGGCCGACGACCCGGCGGTGGTGCTCAAGACCCGCTGGCACCACGGCGTCGGCGACCGGGGGGCCGACGTGGTCTTCCAGTGCCGGGGTCAGGACCACGCGCTGCACCTGGCGCTGCGCCTGCTGCGCCCCCAGGGCACCGTGATCGACCTGGCCTTCTACCCGGGCGGCGCGGACGCCGTCCGGCTCGGCGAGGAGTTCCACCACAACGGGCTGTCGCTGCGCTGCGCCCAGATCGGCCGGGTGCCGCGCGGTCTCGCCCCCACCTGGGACCGGGAACGCCTCTCCGCCGAGACGATCGACCTGCTGCGCCGCCACGGCGACCTGGTCCGCGAGCACCTGATCTCGGCCGTGGTCCCGTTCGCGGACGCCCCGGCGCTCTTCACCGACCTGGCGCAACGCCGCCGCCACGAACTCCAGGTCGTCCTCACCCCCTGACAGCCCCGGCCCGGTGGTCATCGACGGCCGTCAGCCCCCGCCCCGGCCGGCGGGGCGCCCGCAGTCGTCCGCCGGGCGAACCGGCACCCCCGCGCTGACCTGCCCGAACGTGCCGGTAACCGGACACCGGGGCCGCGTCGGACAGACCGGGCAGCCGTTTCCGGCCGGATTCGCGTACCGTTGCCGCTCATGGGTGTGTCGCAACGGTTGAAGAGCAGGTTCCGCCGGTTCCTCCAACGCCCGGGGACGACGGTCGACCTGGCTCCGCTGGAGAAGCTGCTGCCGCGGATCGCCGCGCGCGAGGACGAGCTGTCGGCGCTCGACGACGAGGCGCTGACCGAGGCCGCCGGCGCCGCCACGGAGTACGTGGACATCTGCGCCGTCGGCCGCGAGGCCGCCCGCCGCGGTCTCGACCAGCGGCCGTACGACGTGCAGCTGCTGGGCGCGATGGCGCTGCTGTCCGGCAAGGTCGCCGAGATGGCCACCGGTGAGGGCAAGACGCTCACCGCCACCGTCGCCGCCTACGGGCACGTCCGGCTGGGCAACGGGCCGGTGCACGTGCTCACCGTCAACGACTACCTGGCCCGTCGGGACGCCGAGTGGATGACGCCGGTCTACCGGCTGCTCGGGCTGACCGTGGGCTGGGTCAACGAGGCGTCCACCCCGGCCGAGCGGCGGGCCGCGTACGGCTGCGACGTCACGTACGTCTCGGTCAGCGAGGCCGGCTTCGACTTCCTCCGCGACCAGCTCGTCACCGACCTCGCCGACCGGGTCCAGCCGCCGCTGGCCACCGCCATCGTCGACGAGGCCGACTCGATCCTGATCGACGAGGCCCGGGTGCCGATGGTGCTGGCCGGTTCGGTCACCGGCGAGCAGGACCCGGTGCACGCCGCCGCCGCGCTGGTGCGCGGACTGCGCAAGGGCCGGCACTACACGGTCGCCGAGGACGGGCGCAGCGTCGCCTTCACCACCGAGGGCCTGGCCGCCGTCGAGGCCAAGCTGGGCGACATCGACCTGTACGACACCGAGCACGTCGGCCAGCTCTCCGCGGTGAACGTGGCGCTGCACGCGCACGCCCTGCTGCACCGCGACGTCGACTACATCGTCCGCGACGGCTCGGTGGAGTTGATCGACGAGATGCGCGGCCGGGTCGCCCAGCGCCGCCGCTGGCCCGACGGCCTCCAGGCCGCCGTGGAGGCGAAGGAGGGGCTGGACGCCACCGCCGAGGGGGAGGTGCTGGGCACCATCGCCGTGCAGGCGTACATCGCCCTCTACCCCAAGCTGTGCGGCATGACGGCGACCGCGGTGCTGGTCGGCGACCAGCTCCGCGAGTTCTTCGGCCTGGAGGTGGCGGTGATCCCGCCGAACACCCCCTGCGTCCGCGAGGACGAGCCGGACCGGATCTACGCGACCCGGGCCGAGAAGGAGGAGGCGCTGATCGACGAGATCCGGCGCTGCCACGAGGCGGGCCGCCCGGTGCTGGTCGGCACCCTCGACGTGCGGGAGTCCGAGGGGCTCGCCGCCGGCCTGCACGCCGCCGGGGTGCCGTGCGTGGTGCTCAACGCCAAGAACGACGACGAGGAGGCGGAGATCATCGCCGAGGCCGGCGCGTACGGCGCGGTGACCGTCTCCACCCAGATGGCCGGCCGGGGCGTGGACATCCGGCTCGGCGGCAGCGAGCAGGTCGACCAGGAACGGGTGGCCGAGCTCGGCGGGCTCTACGTGATCGGCAGTGGCCGGCACGACAGCCGCCGGGTCGACGACCAGCTGCGCGGCCGGGCCGGCCGGCAGGGCGACCCGGGCGGCTCGGTCTTCTTCGTCAGCCTGGAGGACGACCTGGTCGTGCGGCACGCGGGCGACGCCGTCCCGGCCTCGCCCCGGATGAACGCCGACGGCCTCGTCACCGACGAGCAGGTCGACTACGCGGTGGAGCACGCCCAGCGGGTCGCCGAGGGCGTCAACCACGAGATCCACCGCAACACCTGGCGCTACAGCGTGGTCATCGAGCAGCAGCGGATCGCCCTGGCCGAGCGCCGGGAGCGGCTGCTCACCTCGGACGTGGCCGCGCTGATGCTGCTCGACCGGATGCCGGAGAAGGCCGGCGAGATGGACGAGGACCTGCTGGCCCGGGTGGCCCGCTCCATCGCGCTCTACCACACCGACCGGCTCTGGGCGGAGCATCTGGCCGAGTTGTCCGAGGTGCGCGAGGGCGTGCACCTGCGGGCGCTGGGCCGGCTCGACCCGCTCGACGAGTTCCACCGGGCGGCGGTGCCGGCGTTCACCAACCTCATCCCCGAGATCGAGACGCGGACCCTGGCGACCTTCGAGGAGACCGAGTTCGCCGAGGACTGGGAGCCGGACGCCGCCAAGCTGGTGCGGCCCAGCGCCACCTGGACGTACCTGGTGCACGACAACCCGTTCGGCTCGGAACTGGACCGGCTGATCGCCTCCGTCGGCCGTCGGCTCGCCGCCGCCCGCTGAGCGGCCCGGGAACCCCTCCGACGCGGGATGCGCCGGAGGGGTTCCTTTACGCGGTTTCGATCCTGTTTTGCGAGGGTAGTAGCCCGGGGCCCACGACTCGGGAGAGAGATCATCACGATGACACAGGCAATGACGCCGGTGCCGGGCGGCAGGTGTACGACGGGGCGCGCGGACCGGTGAACCTGGACATGCGGGAGCTGACCATCGACACGCTCGGGGTACTGGAGACGGCCGCCCTGCTGCGCGAGCTGACCGCCGGACTGATCGCGGTCGACGACTTCGACGAGGCGCTGACCGAGCTGGTCCGGATCGCCGCGGACGCCGTGCCCGGCGTGCTCTGGTGCGGTTTCACCGCGCTGCGCGCCGGTGAGCCCGCCGGGGTGGCCGCGTCGGACCCCCGGCTGGCCGAGCTGGACGACCTGGGGCACGGCGCGGAGTCACCCGCGATGAACGCCATCCGCCGCCGCGAGATGATCATCGCGGCGGACCTGACCGTCGAGGACCGGTGGCCGGCCTGGACCGACCGCGCCCGCCGGCTCGGCGTGCGCGGGGTGATCTCCGCTCCGGTGGACGTCGACGAGCGGGCGATCGGCTCGATCAACCTGTACGCCGGCCGGCCCGGCACGCTGGGCACGAGGCACCAGCTCACCGCGATGCTGCTCGCCGAGCACGCGGGGCTGCTGCTGGCCGCCGTCCGGGACCGGGCCCGGCGGGCCGAGCGGGACAGCGAACGCGACGGGGCGCTGCTCGGGGAGAACGTCGTCGGCCAGGCCGTCGGGGTGATCATGACCCAGCGGGGCTGCCCGGCGCCGGAGGCTCTCGACGTGCTGCGCAGCGCCGCGTCCTCGCTGGACATCCCGCTGCGGGAGGTGGCCGAACGGCTGGTCACCACCGTCTCCCGCCCCCGCGAGTCCTGACCCGCCGCGAGCGACCCGACACGGACCGTCCACCGGGGCGGTCCGGGCGGCCGGCGGTGTCGTTTCTCTCCGGACCCGCGAATCCCGGCCCGACCGTTTCGTCGAAGCGGCCCCCGGGTAGCACCCTGGACCGGTGAGCTGAGCCGATCCCGGGGAGGAAACGATGGAGAGCCGCCTGAGGGTGCAGGGGCATCCCATCCAACCGATGCTGGTGACGTTCCCGTTCGGGCTCTTCGTCAGTGCCACCGTCTTCGACCTCGCCGACGTGGCGGGCGGCCCGGCGTTCCTCGGCGAGGTCGGCTACTGGACGGCGATCGCCGCGCTGGTGGCCGCCGGGCTCGCCGCGGTGGCCGGCATGATCGACCTGTGGGACGTACGGCCGGGGCCGCACCGTCGCACCATGGTCACCTTCAACATGGTCAATGCGGGCATGGCCGCGCTCTTCCTGCTGTCCTGCCTGGTCCGGGCGGATGCCCCGCAGCGTGGGGCGACCGGGGTGCTGCTGGCGACCGAGCTGGTCGCGCTGCTCGTCGGTGCGGTCGGCGTCGGGTTGGGTGCCCGGCTGATGCGCCAGTTCGAGTCCGGCCGCCGCGAGCCCACCGGGTTCGACAGCCTGGACGGGGTCCCGGCCGGCTCCACCGTGGAGATCCTCCGCCCCGCCCCCTGACCCGTCGCGCCGCCCGGCCGGGGTCGTGCGGGTCGTGCCGCCCGGGGTAAATCGGGTTGCCGGCCGTACGGCCTCTGCCGCAGGGTGGGCGGATGGTCGAGCCGAGCTGTGCGGAGTTGATCGCCGAGGCCGCCGCCGCCCCCGTCGACGGCTGGGGCTTCGGCTGGCTGGACGGGCGGGCCACCGAGGAGCGTCCACCGTGGGGCTACGCCCGCCAGGTGGCCGCGCGGATGGCGACGGTCACGGCCGCGCTGGACATCGACACCGGCGGGGGCGAGGTGCTCGCCGAGCTGCCCCAACCGCCGCCGCTGCTGGTCGCCACCGAGGCGTGGCCACCCAACGTCGTGGTCGCCCGGCGGACGTTGCGACGGGTCGACGCCCGGGTGGTGCAGGTCGCTCCCGTGTCCCGGCTGCCGTTCCGGGCGGCCGCCTTCGACCTGGTGACCAGCCGGCACCCGGTGGACACCCCGTGGGTGGAGATCGCCCGGGTGCTGCGTCCCGGCGGGCGCTACCTGTCCCAGCAGATCGGCGCCGGCACCATGCGGGAGCTGAGCGAGGCGGTGCTGGGCCCGTTGCCGCCGCCGGCCACCCGGCACACCGCCCAGGCGGTGGCCGCCGCCCGGGCCGCCGGCCTGCACGTGGTACGGCTGGAGCGGGCCACCCTGCGGGCGGTGTTCCACGACATCGGCGCGGTGGTCTGGTTCCTGCGCAAGGTGGTGTGGACCGTGCCGGACTTCGACGTCGACCGGTACCGCCCGCGGCTCGAACGGCTGCACGCGCAGATCCGTGCCGAGGGCGCTTTCGTGGCCCACTCCCGACGCTTCCTGATCGAGGCCGTCAAGCCGGCCATCGGCGGCCCCGCGGGTGGGGCGGTCAGCGGGTGGTGAGCAGGGTGAGCATCTCCGGCAGGTCGAAGAAGCGGGCCGTCTCCACCGCCGAGGGGGTCCCGTGGTCCGGGTCGGCCCCGGCGTCGAGCAGGGCGCGTACCGCCTCGGGGTTGCGCCGGAACACCGCCGCGGCGAGTGCGGTCTGCCCGCGGTCGTTGACCCGCGTGTGGTCGGCGCCCCGGGCCAGCAGCGCCGCGACGGTCTCCGGACGGGCGTGGTAGGCGGCCAGGATCAGTAGCGTGTCGCCCTTGTCGTTGGTCATGTTCACCGGCAGCCCGGCGTCGACGTGGCCACCGAGTTCCGTGGCCTCACCCGTGCGGGCCAGGTCGAACATCCGGTGGGCGAAGGCGAGCGTCTCGGCGTCGAACTCCTCGGTCATCCGCTCAGCCTAGAGTCCCGTGCCCGGGTGGCCGCCGGGGACGGGAGCGTGCCCGCCTCCCGCGTCCCAACATTCGGTATTACCTACTAAACCTATAGGCTTTACAGTCTAGAGTGTCGGGGGACGCACCACACGGGAGAAGCCATGACCAGCATCCACGCCACCGACCTGCTCGCCGTCGCCGGCCGGTACGCCGACCCGACCACCTGGTCGGTGCCGCTGCGTTTCGACCGCACCGAGCGGTGGTACACCCGGCTCGCCTCGGCCGACGACCATGAGGTCTGGGCGTTGAGTTGGCTACCCGGCCAGGGCACCGACCTGCACGACCACGGGGGCTCCTCGGGGGCCTTCCTGGTCGTCGCCGGCGAGTTGACCGAACAGACGGTCTCCGGTGGGCGGCTGCGCCCGCACCGCCTCGCCGCCGGGTCCGGTCGCCGGTTCGGCCCCCGACACGTGCACGTGGTGACCAACCGCGGCGACCAGCCGGCGGTCAGCGTGCACGTCTACCTGCCCGCGCTGCGTCACATGACCCGGTACCACCTCGTCGACGGGCGACTCCGGGTCGCCGAGGTCGCCCGGGCCGGCGTCTCCTGGTGACGCCGCCCGCCCCCGTTTCCCCCACCCGCCGGCTCGCCCATGGAAGGACCGCGACGATGCCGCAACACGCCACCCTCACCGAGAGCTGTCCGGCCCCACCACCGGGTTCGCGCGGCATCGACGAGATCCTCGCCGAGGCCCGCACCCGACTGCGCCGGCTCGACCCCGAGCAGGCCCACCTGGCCTGCCGGGGCGGGGCGATCATGGTCGACATCCGGCCGGCGGCCCAGCGGGCCGCCCACGGCACCGTGCCGGGCGCGCTGGTGATCGAGCGCAACGTCCTGGAGTGGCGGCTCGACCCGCGGTGCCCGGCCCGGCTGCCCGAGGCGGTCGACTACGACCTGCCGGTGCTGGTGATCTGCCAGGAGGGCTACACCTCGTCGCTGGCCGCCGCCGCGTTGCAGGACATCGGCCTGCACCGGGCCACCGACGTGGTGGGCGGCTTCGTCGCCTGGCGGATCGCCGGACTGCCGACCCTGGGCCCGACGCCGTCGCACCATACCCCGTCCTTCGCGCCGCCGGTGACCGCCGGCCGGACGCCGCACTGACCGTCGCGCCCCACCGGGCGTGGCGGACGCACCGCCACACAGGAGGCTCCCATGTCCCTCGTCGCCCTCACCGCGCGTCCGCACCCGCCGGGCCGTCCCGACCGGGTGGTGCCGGGCCGGCCCCGCTCCACGCCCTCGCTGACCATCACCCTCGACCTGACCGCCGGGCCGCTGACGCCCCGGCTGGCCCGCCTGGTCGACCTGCTCGGCGAACTGGCCGAGGCGGGGGAGGGGGTGGTCCGGCTGAGCGAGTCGACCGCGCCGCGCCTGCTGTCGTCGCTGTCGGCCCCGCGCCCGAGGCCGGTGGTCGGGGAGCCCGTGCCGACCGACGACCACCCGGAGACCCTGCGGATCTTCGCCGGCACCCGGGTGGTGCGTCAGGGCGACCGGGAGATCCCGCTCACCCGCATCGAGTTCGACCTGCTGCTGTTCCTGGCCGAGCACCCGCACCGGGTCTTCACCCGGCTGCAACTGCTCGCCAACGTCTGGGGGTACGAACACGCCGTCGCCCGCACCGTGGACGTGCACATCCGGCGGTTGCGCGCCAAGCTCGGCGTGGACACCCCCCTGGTGACCACCGTGTACGGGGTGGGTTACCGGCTCGCCGACGAGGCGAGGGTACGGGTCGACCGGTTCCGCTGACCTTTCGACCATTCCGCGACGCACCCGGCCCGCCCCGAGCCGGGTGCGTCGCGGCGTGCCCGCCGTGATCCGACCGGCGGGCACCCCCGTACCCGGGCACTTCGACGCTTCTGCTGTAATCATCTGGCTCGTACGCAGAGCGAGGGATCGGCTGCGAACTGTTCGTCAATTGTCACATTCATGCAACGCGGTCGCCCCTTGACCCTCGTCCAGGGGCCGGGAAGCATCGATGCAGCGGCGTCCCGGGCCGTGGGGAGATACCCGGACCAGCCCAAGGAGGACCATGTCGGTCAGCCCCGCATCGTCGCGCGCCGGATGGCATACGTCCCAGCCCTCGGTTCCCGGTCGGCCTCCCGGCGGTCAGCGACGTCCGGCCACCGCCGCCACCCCCGTGCTCACCGTGACCCTGTCGATTCCGCTGGCCAGCGAGGAGTCGCTCACCGCGCCGGCCCGCCGGTTGCTGGAGGCGGCCCGGGAGATGCTGGAACGCGGCGAGGGCACCATCGCCACCACCGGGGTGCCCGCCGAACGGCGACCCGACCAGGTCCCGGCCGGCCGGTCCGCGGGGCGGTCCCTCGCCGCCACCATCCCGATGCTGCACATCCTGGCCTCCTCCCGGTCGGTGCTGCGCGACGGCGAGCCGCTACCGCTGACCCGGCTGGAGTTCGACCTGCTGCTGCACCTGGTGGCCCACCCCCGCCGGGTGTTCACCCGGCTGCAACTTCTCAACGCCGTCTGGGGCTACGAGCACGCCGGGGTGCGCACGGTGGACGTGCACGTGCGTCGGCTGCGCGGCAAGGTCGGCGTCGACGTCCCGCTGGTCACCACGGTCTACGGGGTGGGCTACCGGCTCGCCGACGACGCCCGGGTCACCGTCGACCGCACCGGCTGAACCGTTCCGCCCGGACCGCCGTCACCGCCCGCCGGCGGGCAGCCCCCACCGAAGCGCTTGCGCCGTGCCGTGCCGCCGGCCACGGCCGGGATCGCCCGGTTCCGGGTCACCGCCGGGGCAGAATTTTGTCGCCCCGAGTCCCGTCGACCGGACCGGCGGCCGGCTCGGCGGCGGCCCGCCGCGGTGACCCGACCGGTGCGCCGGGCCCCGTCGCCCGGTGCGCGGGCCGCCGGGCCGGCCGCCGGCCCACGGGGCACCATGGTCGGATGCGCGTCCGTCCGATCTCACCCGACCGGCTCGTCGCCGAGCTGACCGAACGGCTCCTCACCGTCGCGTCCGGGCCGACCGGCGACGGTGCCACGCCGCCGGCCCACCTCCGGGTCGCCGTCGACGGTCCGCCCGCAGCCGCCCCGGACCGGCTCGCCGACGCGCTCGTCGACCCGCTGCGTGCCGGGGGCCGCCCGGCGCTGCACCTGCGCGCCGGGGACTTCCTGCGGCCCGCCTCCGTCCGCTTCGAGTTCGGCCGGACCAACCCCGACGCCTACTACGACGGCTGGATCGACGAGGCCGGCCTGCGCCGGGAGGTGCTCGACCCGGCCGGCCCCGGCGGCACCGGGCGGGTGCTGCCCTCACTCTGGGACGCCCGGACCGACCGGGCCAGCCGGGCCGCCTACCGGGAGTTGTCGCCCGGCACGGTGCTGCTGGTCAGCGGGGCGCTCCTGCTCGGCGGGGGACTGCCCTTCGACCTCGCCGTGCACCTGGTGCTCTCGCCGGCCGCGCTGGCCCGGCGTACCGACCCGGCGCAGCGGTGGACCCTGCCCGCCTTCGCCCGGTACGCCGACGAGGTCGCCCCGCAGTCCTTCGCCGACGTGGTCCTGCGCGTCGACGACCCCCGGCACCCGGCCTGGGTGCAGCGCACCGACGGGGTCGGCTGAATCCCCGCCGTGGCGGGGCCCCACCGGTCCGGCGGGACGCCCGGTGCGCCCGCCACGACGGTGGCGAAACCGGTGGTTTGGCGGGACGGGGCGGTGGGTAATCGCCGCACTCACACGGCACGGGATGATCTCACCGTGCCCGCCGAGCCCGGAGCGCCCTCGGGTCGCGCCGGTCCCAGGAAAGGCAGGCAGCGATGCTCGTCCACGACACCGTCGGTACCGCCCGCACCACGGCGGAGGCCGACCAGATCCGGGCCTCCCTGCGGGCCCGCTACGACGAGCTGTCCGCGGAGTACGAGCAGGCCGTCGCGCAGAGCCAGGTGCTGCGGCTGGTGGAGGTCGGTGACACCGCCGGCGACGACCAGGCCGACAGCGGCACCAAGACCGCCGAGCGGGACACCGCCCAGTCCCTGCTCCGTACCATCCTCGACCGGCGGGCCCAGTTCGAGCACGCCCTGACCCGGCTGGACGAGGGCACCTACGGCTTCTGCGAGGGCTGCACCGCGCCCATCCCGGTGGAGCGGCTGGAGATCTTCCCGTCCGCCACCTCCTGCGTCGGCTGCAAGCAGACCCGGGAGCGGCGCGCCGCCTGAGCCGGCGGCCGACCGGCACCGCCGGACACCGGCTGCCGGCCCACCCCACCCACGCTGATCAGCTCCGGGGAGCCGATGAAGCGGCATCCCCACGGGTGCCGCCACATCGGCCCCGACCGCCGGTCACCCGACGGCGCGCCTCACCCCGGCCGGGTGAGGGCGGCTCACCCGGCCGGCGGGCAGCATCGACGGTGCCGGCCGCACCCTGCGGCCGGGAAGACCGCGCACGGGTACGGAGGTGACCGAGATGACGGTACGGGTGGTGGCGGATCCCCGACGTGGTGCGGTGCTGCACGTCGTCGGCACGGGTGGCGACACCCGCCGACCGGAGCGGCCCGCACGGTTCGGCAGCCCGGCCCGGCAGGGGCGGGGCCCGTCGGGGCCACCCCGACGCGCCGACGACCGGCGTTGGGGCGGCGAGCCGAAGGACGGGGGGTGACCCGATGGCCGAGCAGCTGATGTCGGCGTTCGAGTCCTCGGTGGACAAGACCAACCTGATCCTCAAGGACATCGAGGACGCCTACGGGTGGCCCCGGGCGCAACGCAACCAGTCGTACGCGGCGCTGCGCACCGTGCTGCACCTGCTGCGTGACCGGATGACCGTGCAGGAGTGCGCGGAGTTCTCCGCCCAGCTCCCGGTGCTGGTCCGGGGCATCTACTTCGACGGGTGGCAGCCGGAGGACGTGCCGGTGAAACTCAACCGGGACGACTTCCTCTACGAGGTCCGGCAGGGCTTCCCCTACGACGTCGAGGGCGGCCCCGAGCGGGTGGCCCGGGTGGTGCTGGACGCCCTGCGCCGGCACGTCACCCAGGGCGAGTGGCAGGACGTGAAGGCCGGCATGCCCCGCGACCTGCAACGGTTGATTCCCTGACCCCGACCGGCCCTGGACCGGCGAGCCCGCACGGTCCGGGGCCGGCGATCGGTCCCGCGCGTCGGACAGGCCGTCTACGGTGTGGTTAGAGAAGATCGTGTGGGGGGTACCACCCGCGTACGACAGACCCCGCCCTGCGGCGGGGCGGCACACCCGAGGGAGCACCCATGGCACTGAACGATGACGACATGCAGACCACCAGCGGCGGCGGCCTGGAGGGTCCGGCCGACGGTGGCGCGACCCCGGGTCAGCACGACGGTGGTGCGGACGGCAGCGCGGAGGGTCCGGCCGATGGTGGCGCGACGCCCGGTCAGCACGACGGTGGCGCCGACGGCAGCGCGGAGGGCCCGGCCGACGGCGGGGCGACCCCGGGTCAGCACGACGGTGGTGCGGACGGCAGCGCGGAGGGTCCGGCCGATGGTGGCGCGACGCCCGGTCAGCACGACGGTGGCGCCGACGGCAGCGCCCGCTGACCGACACCCATGACGACCATCGACCCGCCGGGCGGCCACGGCCGCCCGGCGGTCCCGTCGGCCGCGACGCGGGCGCTGGAGCGTTGCGTCAGCGTCGAACCGGCCAAGTTCGCCGCCGCCCACTGGGGCCGCGCACCACTGTTGTCGCGGGCCGCCGAGCTGCCCAACCCCGACGGGTTCACCGATCTGCTCAGCCCGGCCGACGCCGACGAGCTGCTCAGCCGGCGGGGTCTGCGTACCCCGTTCCTGCGGGTGGCCCGCGACGGCCAGCTGGTGCCGGCGGCCCGGTTCACCGGCGGCGGCGGCGCGGGCGCGGAGATCGGCGACCAGGTTCTCGACGACCGTGTCCTGGAGCTGTACGCCGGGGGCGCGACCCTGGTGTTGCAGGGGCTGCACCGGCTCTGGCCCGCCCTGATCGACTTCGCCCGTGACCTGGGCACCGCCCTGACACAGCCGTTGCAGGTCAACGCCTACCTCACCCCGCCGGGCAACCAGGGTTTCGCCACCCACTACGACACCCACGACGTGTTCGTGCTCCAGGCCGACGGCCGCAAGCACTGGCGCATCCACCCGCCGGTGCTCACCGACCCGCTGGAGAGGCAGCCCTGGGGCGGCCGGGCCGACGAGGTGTCCGCCACCGCCGACGGGCCGGCGGCGCTGGACGTGGTCCTCGAACCGGGCGACGCGCTCTACCTGCCGCGCGGCTGGCTGCACAGCGCCCAGGCGCAGGAGACCAGCTCGCTGCACCTGACCGTCGGCATCCGCGCGTTGACCCGGTACGCCCTGGTGGAGGAGTTGTTGGCGCTGGCCGCCGAGGACCCCCGGCTGCGGGCCGGGCTGCCGTTCGGCACCGACGTCGCCGACCCGGACGCCATCGAACCGGAGCTGACCGAGACGGTGGAGGCGCTGCGCGACTGGCTGCTGCGGGCCGACCCGGCCGCGGTGGCCGCCCGGCTGCGTGGCCGGGCCTGGCCGGCCGCCCGCCCGGCGCCGATCCGGCCGCTGGCGCAGGCCGCCGCGCTCACCGCGCTCACCACCGACAGCCGGATCGCCCCCCGTCCGGGGTTGCGCTGGCAGCTCACCCCGACCGCCGACGCCCGGGTGGCGCTGCGGTTGGTCGACCGCACCGTCACCCTGCCCGACCAGTGCGCGCCGGCGCTGCACGCCCTGCTCGGCTCCACCGGGCTGCGGGTGGGCGACCTGCCCGGCCTGGACGACGACGCCGACCGGCTGGTGCTGGCCCGCCGGCTGCTGCGCGAGGCGGTCGCCGTACCGGCCTGAGTCACCCTGCCGCCCCGGGCGTCGCCCGGGGCGGTCAGCGGGCCGACACCAGCAGCAGCACCGTGGTCAGCACCCCGGCGGCCAGCACGATCGCCAGCGGGCGGGGGCCGAGCAGGGCATGCCGGCGGTCGGCCAACCGTTTCGCCGGGGCCAGCCCGGCCACCGGGCCGAGCAGGGTCACCACCAGCGCCAGCACCGGCATGCCCACCGCCAGGTCGCCGCCGTAGCGTTGGCCCACCGCGCGGGCGGCGGCCCCCAGGGCGTACGCGACGACCGCGCCGGCCACCCCGCAGAGGGCCAGCAGCGGGTTCACCGACCCCGGCAGCTCACCGCGCTGGCCGGCCCGGTCCAACAGCTCGCGGACCCCGCGCAGCAGCGGCACCGGGTCACCGGCGACGTCCCGGGCCGGCCCCGGCGGGTCGCCCGGTCGCCGGGTGCCCAGCCGGGACCGCAGCTCGGCCCAGAGGTGCCCCACCTCGGCGTCGACCCGCTCCAGCATCGACCGGGCGTCGACGACCTCCTGCTCGGCGTCGTGGAGCTGGGCGGTGGCCTGCGCGACGGCCCGCTCGGCGGCGGCGCACTGCTGGTCGTGCCAGGCCTGCGCCTCGGCCCGCTGGGCGGCCACCCGGCCGGTCAGCTCGGCGAGCCGGCGCACGTACGTGGCGTAGGTGTCACTGGGGACGGGTTCGTTCATCGGGACGGACCATAAGGGATGATCACCTGTCCGGTGCGGTGCACCGCCCGGTCGAAGAAGAGCCCCCGCCACGGACGCGGGTACCAGTCCGGCCCGCCGGAACCCGGGTAGAGCGCCGAGCCCAGCTCGCCGCCCTGCACGTCCAGGGCCACCCAGGCGCCGATCTGGTCGGTGCGGGCGGCCGGCCCGCCCAGGTCCGCCCGCATCCGGGCCACCCCGCGCCACCAGGCCAGCACGTGGGTACGCCGCTCCGGCCCGTCGTGCAGGATGCGGCGCAGCCGGTCCAGGCCGGTCGAGCCGGGTGAGCCGGTCGCCAGGGCCCCGGCCGCCGCGTCGACGGCGAACAGCAGCAGGTAGTGCGGGGTGCCCGAGGTGCCGGGGCGGGTCAGCGCGGTGGCCGTCTCGGCCATCAGCTCGGCGACGGTCTCCTCGTCGTACCAGGCGGCGTCGTCGGCGAGGTCCTCGTAGAGGGCGCGGGCCGCCGGGTCGGCGTCCGGGTCGAGGCAGGCGATGGAGAACCGGGCGGTGCCGGGGCGGTGCTGCCGGGCCAGCGACCGGGCGGCGGCGTCGAGCACCGCGCACGCCTCGTCGACCCGGGTGCCGAGGACCGCGAGGTTGCGGCCGGGTGCCCGGGGCAGCCGCAGCGCCGCCGACCGGGACTGCACGTCGATGATCTCCCCGAGCACGGCCACCGGGCCGCGCGGCGCGGTGTCGCCCGGCGGCGGGGTGAGGGCCCGGAAGTCGGGGGCCTCGGTGAGGCGGGGGATGGCGTCACCGTCGAAGAGCCGCGCCGGGGCGGCATCGGCGGGCCGCATCCGCCACAGCCGGTGCTGCAACTCGCTCCACGTCTCCCAGTCGCTGGCCGACGGGATGCGGGCCACCTCGTTGCCCTCGGTCAGGCCCGACTCGGCGTTGACCACCGCGTGGTAGCGGGGCAACGCCTGCGCGGCGTCGTTGCGTTCGGCCAGGATGCGCAGCGCCTTGGGCAGCGCGATCCGCAGGGTGAACTGGGCGACCAGCGCGGGCCGGCCCCACAGCGCCTCGATGCCCCGGACGTCCTGCGAGGCGAGCACCAGGTGGATGCCCTGCGAGCGGCCCCGCCGGGCGAGGTCCTCCAGCAGGTCGGCGGCCTCCCGGGCCACCACGTCCCGGCCGGCGAGCAGCGCCTGGAACTCGTCGACCACCGCGACGATCCGGGGCCAGTGCCCGGTCGGGTCCACCGCCCGCAGCTCGGACAGCTTGGTGACCTCGTGCTTCTTGGCCGCGTCGGCCCGCCGGCGCAGTTCCTCGGCGAGGAACCGCAGCAGCGCCAGGCCGAACTCCCGGTCGGTGTTGACGTTGATGCCGACCAGCCGCATGTGCGGCAGCCAGCTCGGGTCGCGCCGACCCTGGGCGAACCGGGCGAAGGACACCCCCTCCTTGAAGTCGAGCAGATAGAACTCCAGCTCGGCGGGGGAGTAGCGGGCGGCCAGCGCGCCGATCCAGGCGAAGATGAGGTTGGTCTTGCCGGTGCCCGACGGCCCGCCGATCAGCGCGTGCGGGGGATAGTCGCCGAGGGTCAGCAGCACCGGGCGGCCGTGTGGCCCCTCGCCGATCGGGGCGGTCAGCCCGGGTGCCGAGTCCTCCTTCCACATCTGCTCCGGTGGGGGGAGCAGGTCGGTGAAGGGGGTCGGCGGCGGGCCGGCGTTGACCCGGGTGGCGATCTCGCGGCAGGTCTCGGTGACCAGGGTGGCCGGCGGGGGCGGGTCGAGGCGTACCGGGGGCCGGGCGGGGTGCCGATCCGGGTTCCGTCCACGCCGGTGCGGACCCGGGTCAGGCTGGGGTCGTCGGGCAGGTCGATGCCGTGTACCACCAGGTGCACGCCGCAGGCCGCGCCGGTACGGACCACCCGGTCGAGTTGGCCGCGTTCGTGCCGGGACAGCTCGTCCCCGCCGAGCAGCACCGCCACCCGCCACGGCTCGGGCCGCCGGCCGGTGGCCGCGGCCAGGGCACGCAGCGAGCCGTACTCGCCGGCCAGCACCGTCTCGTTGATCCGGCGGATCTGCTCGACCAGGTCGTCGAGGAGCCGGGCCAATCCGCCCGGCCCGACGAAGGTCAGCAGCCCGGCGGTGCCCAGCGGGGCGAAGCCGGCGAGTCCGCCGCCGAGGTGTTCGGGGTCGTACCCGTAGAGCCGCACCGCGCCCGGGTCGGTCCGGCCGACACCACGCAGCAGCAGCGCCGACACCACCGCCTCGGCGCCCTCCCGGTCGTCGCCGTGCAGCTGCACGTGCCCGGCGTCGAGCAGCGGCACCAGCGCCGGGACCGGTTCGGCGTCGGCGACCCGCAGGGTGCCGACCCGCAGCGGGCCGGGGCTCTCGCCGCGTCCGGCCGGGGTGACCTGCCAGTGGGACCAGGGGGCGCTGGCCGCGCCGGGGGCCTCCCGGCGGGCCGCCTCGGCGGCCCGGTGGGCGAGTTCGGCGAGCCGGGCGGCGTGCCGCCTGTCGATCTCGGTCAGCCGCCGGTCGCGTTCGACGCCGACCCGCTCCGGCACGCCGGCGGCGGCCCGCCGGACCCGGGCGAGCCGGTCCCGGGCGGCGGCCAGCTCCGACTCGGCCGTGGCGACCCGGGTACGGGTGACGCCGAGCGCCTCGGAGAGCATTCCGCGTACCCGCGTCGCCAGTTGGGCCCGCAGATCAGCCACGGGACCCACCGTCCGCCCACGGGCTCCTCGGGCGGGGCGTGGCCGACCCGGCGGGCGGCGGCTCGGGCCGACGGCGCGGGGCCGGCTCGGGACGGCGCGGCTCGGTGTGCCGGTCGGCGGGTGGGCGCGGCGGCGACCGGTCGGGTTCCGGTGTCCGCCGTGGCGTCGGCTCCCGCTGCGGGTCGCGTTCCTCGCGGGGCAGGTCACGGCCGAGCCGGGCCAGCAGCACGCCGGTCAGCACACCGGCGGTGACGGCCGGGTCGGCGGCGTGCGGTTGTTCCTGCCCGTCCTCGCCCCGGCGGGGCGGGGGCATCCGGCAGACCCGGGTGAGCAGGGTGTGCAGCACCGGCGGCGGCAGGCCGGGCAGCAGGTCGCGGACCCGGCCGTCCAGTTCCCGGCGCAGCCGGGGCAGGTCGTCGGCGCGGGGCGGGTGCCCGAGCAGTTCCCCGGCGAGGTCGCGCAGCAGCGGCGGGGCGATCGCGGCCAGCCCCAGGCCGACGTCGGCGTGCGCGGCACGCAGCTCCCGGTGCAGCCGGTCCCGGTCGCCGGAGCGGATGCCGGCGACGACCCGGTGCAGCAGTTCCCGGGAGTCGGCGACCCGGTCGTCCGGCTGCTCGGGCGGGCCCTCCCGGCCGCCGGTCAGCTCGGCGACCCGGACCGCCCACCAGCGCTTGACGGTGGGGTCCTCGTCGGCGGCCGGCGCCGGGGCGGCCGGCGGTGCGGTGGTGTCGCCCCGTGGCCCGTCGTGGCGTGGTGCGGGGCCGTCGGCGCGGGCCGGGGGCGGGCCGTCGGGGGCCAGCCCGATGGCGGCCAGGTAGCCGGAGAGCTGTTCCTGGGCGACCCGCAGGGCGTGCCCGGCCGACTCGGCGTGTTCGGTGGCGGCGGCGAGTTCCGGCACCCCCATCGGGTTGGCCGACTCCTGGCGTACCCAGCGCAGCCGCTCGGTGGCCTGCCCGAACTTCTCCAGGGCCAGGGCGAGCTGGGCGAGGGGGAACTCCTCGGCGGCGGCCCGCACCTGGGCTCCGACGTCCTCGACGATCGACACGACGCCCCGCTACAGCGACGACACGTAGAGCTGCGCCTGTTCCACCGCGACGAGCGTCGCGGCGAGACATTCCTCCAGCTCCTGGCCGGCCTGGGTGAGGGAGGCCTGGGCGGCCTCGACGGTCTCGTGCCCGCTGCCCTCCAGCGCCCCGGCGAGGGTCTGCTGCGCCTCGGCGAGCTTCTCCCCGGCGGCCTGGACGGCGCTCTGCCCGTCACCGATCTGTTGGAGGGCGATGTCGATCGCGGCCTTCAGCTCGGCGACGCTCGCCACGGGTGACCTCCTGGGGGCGGGGAGATCTCCATTACAACGTATACCCGACGGGGAGAGAACATCCGCCCTGGCGGTGTTGCCGTCCCGCTGTCCGGTTACCGCCCTGACGTGCGCGAAGCCGCCGACCCCGTCCCGGTAGCGGGACACCGAATCCCGTCGACGGGACCGCCCCGGCGGGGTGCCGCACCACCCGCCCGCGCCCCGGACGGGGGTCAGGAGGGCAACCAGCGCGGGCCGTACACCTCGGCGCCCAGCTCGCCCACCCGGCCGCGCAGCTCCCGGTCGGCGGTGACCACCAGCCGCCGCCGGTCCGCCGCCGCCCGGACCAGGTCGACGATGGTGTCGTCGCCGGAACCGGGGGCCGCGACGGTGCGTACCCCGGCCACGCCCGGCACGTCGCGGGCCGCGCCCTCCACCACCAGCACCACCTCGACGGGCGCCGGCAGCTCCGGGGGTACGCCGGTGTCGGCCACCGGGACCAGCCGGTCGCGCAGCCGGGCCGCCGCACCGGCCCGGTCGTGCCACCAGCCGTCCGGCCGGGAACCGACCACGTTCGCACCGTCGACGATCAGCAGCGGATGGGTGTCCATGCCCCCCACCCTGCCACCTGTCGGCGTTTGTCGGGGCGACCGTCGGGTAGCCACCGGCGATCGTGTCGCGCCTGCGTGCCGCCCTCGGCGGCCCGGCCGCGCCCGAGGAGCGGAGGGGACAGACATGATGGGACCCGGTGACTTCGGCTCCGACCCGTGGGACGAGTTCCTGGCCCGGTACTTCGGCCGGGGTGAGGGCGGACGCCGGCCGGCCCATCGGGTCGACATCACCCGGCTGATGACCGCCGACGCCCGGGAGATGCTGGCCGACGCCGCCCGGCGGGCCGCCCAGAAGCACAGCACCGACCTGGACACCGACCACCTGCTCTGGGCGGCGTTGCAGCGCGAACCGCTGCGCGACCTGGTACGCCGTGCCGGCGCCGACCCGGACACCCTGGTCAACGCGCTCGGTGGCCGCGCCGACGGCGCCCCGCGCGGCGAGGTGCCCCCGAACCTCTCCCTCACCCCGGCGGCGAAACGGGCGTTGCTCGACGCCCACCAGCTCTCCCGGGCGATGGGGGCGAACTACATCGGACCCGAGCACATCCTGATGGCGCTGCCGCTCAACCCCGAGTCGCCCGCCGGTCGGATGCTCGCCGCCGGCCGCATCCAGCCCGAGTCGTTG
This sequence comes from Micromonospora sp. HM134, assembly GCF_007833915.1. Lineage (NCBI taxonomy): Bacteria > Bacillati > Actinomycetota > Actinomycetes > Micromonosporales > Micromonosporaceae > Micromonospora > Micromonospora sp. HM134. The sequence continues at coordinate 4,571,130 of NZ_CP041061.1, read as the reverse complement.
CAGGCGGCCGGGGCCGAACGCGGGCCGATGGCCGGCCCGAAACCGGACCGGGGCACGCCCACCCTCGACCAGTACGGCCAGGACCTCACCGACCTGGCCCGCAACGACCAGATCGACCCGGTGATCGGGCGCGCCGACGAGATCGAGCAGGCGGTCGAGATCCTGTCCCGGCGTACCAAGAACAACCCGGTGCTCATCGGCGAGGCCGGCGTCGGCAAGACCGCCATCGTGGAGGGCCTGGCCGAGCGGATCTGCGACGGCGACGTGCCGCAGACGCTGCTCGGCAAGCGGGTCATCCAACTCGACCTGGCCGGCCTGGTCGCCGGCACCCGCTACCGGGGCGACTTCGAGGAGCGGCTGAAGAAGGTGATCGACGAGATCCGGGCCCACCGGGACGAGCTGATCATCTTCCTGGACGAGATCCACACCCTGGTCGGCGCGGGCGGCGCCGGCAGCGAGGGTGGCATGGACGCGTCCAACATGCTCAAACCGGCCCTGGCCCGGGGTGAGCTGCGGGTGATCGGGGCGACCACGCTGGACGAGTACCGGCGCAGCATCGAGAAGGACGCCGCCCTGGCCCGCCGGTTCCAGCCGGTGCTGGTGCCCGAGCCCGGCGTCGAGGACACCGTGGCGATCCTGCGCGGCCTGCGGGACCGCTACGAGGCCCACCACCAGGTCCGGTTCACCGACGAGGCGCTGGTCGCCGCCGCCGAACTGTCCGACCGGTACGTCACCGACCGGTTCCTGCCGGACAAGGCGATCGACCTGATCGACCAGGCCGGTGCGCGGGTCCGGCTGCGCACCCGCACCCCCGCCTCGGACGTGCGGGAACTGGAACAGCAACTGGAGGACGTTCGCCGGGACAAGGAACAGGCGGTCGCCGACGAACAGTACGAGAAGGCGTCCGCGCTACGCGACCGGCTCGCCGAGCTGGAGGCGCAGATCGGCCGGGCCCGGGGCGACGGCGGGGACACCCAGGTCCCCTCGGTCGGCACCACCGAGATCGCCGAGGTGGTCTCCCGGTCCACCGGCATCCCGATCAGCCAGCTCACCGAGGAGGAACGGGACCGGCTGCTGCGCCTGGAGGGGCAGCTGCACCAGAAGGTGATCGGCCAGGACGACGCGGTCAGCGCCATCGCCGAGGCGGTCCGCCGCTCCCGTACCGGGCTGGCCGACCCGAACCGGCCGATGGGCAGCTTCCTGTTCCTCGGCCCGACCGGCGTCGGCAAGACCGAACTGGCCCGCGCCCTGGCCGAGGCGCTGTTCGGGGAGGCCGACCGGATGGTCCGGGTGGACATGAGCGAGTTCCAGGAACGGCACACGGTGGCCCGGCTGGTCGGCGCGCCGCCCGGCTACGTCGGCTACGAGGAGGCCGGCCAGCTCACCGAGGCGGTCCGCCGCCGCCCGTACGCGGTGGTGCTGCTCGACGAGATCGAGAAGGCCCACCCGGACGTGTTCAACGTCCTGCTGCAGGTGCTCGACGACGGCCGGCTCACCGACAGCCAGGGCCGTACGGTCAACTTCAAGAACACGGTTCTGATCATGACGAGCAACCTGGGCTCGGAGCTGATCACCGGCAGCCAGCGTACGGTCGGGTTCGGCGTCGGCGCGCAGGGCGACCAGCAGGAGGCCGACGAGCTGCGGGAGCGGCTGATGCGCCGGCTCCAGGAGAACTTCCGCCCGGAGTTCCTCAACCGGATCGACGAGACGATCATCTTCCAGCGGTTGGAGGCCGAGCAGCTGCGCCAGATCACCGGGCTGCTGCTGGAGGAGACCCGACGCCGGCTGCACGCCCAGGACATCCAGGTCGACGTCACCCCGGCCGGCACCGACTGGCTGGCCGAGCACGGCTACCAGCCGGAGTTCGGGGCCCGCCCGCTGCGCCGGGTGATCCAGCGGGAGGTGGACAACCGGCTGTCCCGGATGCTGCTGGAGAACCAGCTCTCGCCGGGCCAGCGGGTCACCGTCGACGCGCGTGACGGCGCGCTCGCCTTCGACGTGTCCGCCGGCGACCGCGACCACACCCCCGCCAGCACCTCGCATCCGCGATGACCGGAGGGCCGCGATGACCGAACCCGAGCAGCCGCAGGAGTACGCCGAGCGGACCGCACCCATCCTCGCGCCCCCGACGGCGAACCCGGCCCGGGTCCAGGTGCCGCCGGAGGGCCCGGGGCAGTGGACCGACGACGGGGACCCGGCACCACCCGGGCCACCGGAAGAGGAGGCGTGATGGCACGCGAACAGCGACTCGACCCCGAGGTCGAGCTGATCTGGGAGGACTTCCACGCCGAGGTGAACGTCCCCTCCGAGCAGCTGCGGCAGTGGCTGCTGACCCGGGGGTCGGGCGAGGAGGCGTTCGGCCCCGACCCGGACCTCGACCTGCCCGAGCCCGGCCGGCAGATCCTGGCGGTGCTGCGCAAGCGCAAGGTCGACCTCACCCCGGCCGACGTCGCGGTGATGCGGACGGCGATCGACCGCATCCGGTCGCTGGTGGACGAGAGACCCGGCGACGGCAACGCCGACGACGAGTGGCGGCACGCCCTGCTCGATCTGGGCCACGACGTCCTCGTCGAACGCTGACCCGACCCGTGCGCGGGCACCCGGGACGCCGTCCCGGGTGCCGCGTCCGTCGGGCGGGCTACTCGGATTCCAGGCTGGGCAGTCGCAGGCCGGCGGCGTCGGCGGCGTCCTGCCGCTCGGTGCGGGTCTGCTCCTCCCGGGTGAGCAGCGTCGCGTACTCGGTGATGTCGGCCGGGTCGGGCACCTCGGGCAGCCGGCGCAGGAACGTCTCGACGTCGCGGGTGGCGGCGGTGTGCGCGCTGGCCGCCCGACGCAGCAGCTCCCGCTGGTCGGCGGCCGGATAGAGATCGGTCATGCAGGGCTGATACCCGCCGTCACGCCGTTCGCACCCGCGAGGCCGGGCGGACCGTGCCGGTGTCCCGGGCCCCGAACTCGGGATGCCGCAGCAGCCAGGCCAGGTAGTCCGGGTGCGCGGCCAGCGAGTCGGTGTACGCGGCGACCGCGTCGTCCAGCACCGCCTCGGCGACCCGGGCCGCCGGGGACTCCGGGTGCCAGCCGAGCAGCAGCCGCCAGCGCAGCGGGGTGCCGGCCAGCCGCCGGGTCACCAGGCCGGCGACCGGGCGGAAGGTGGCCTGGCACAACGCCACCGCCTCCCCGGCGTCGACCAGGTCCATGCAGCCGCGCACGTCGGTCTCGTACACCTTGCGGGGGGTGAAGCCGGCGCGGGCGCAGGCGGCGGCGAAGCAGTCGCCGAAGCAGCCGTCGCCCGGCGCGGCCACCCACTGCTCGTGGCGCAGGTCGGCCAGGCCGACCTCGTCGCGGTCGGCCAACGGGTGGGCGGACGGCAGCAGCACCAGCACCGGATCGACCGCCACCTCCCGCCAGGCCAGCCCGAACTCCGCCGGTGGGGTGGCGTCGCCGCAGACGCCGGTCAGCGCGAAGTCGAGCCGGCCACCGGCGACCAGGGCGGCCAACTCGTCGGCCGACCAGGACGCGTACGTGGTGATCTGCGCGTGCGGCTGCTCGGCGGCGAGCCGGTGCACCAGCCGGCCCAGGATCGGGCTGTTCACCCCGCCGAACCGGTACCGGCCGAGGGCGTCGTCGGCCCCCGCCAGCCGGGCCGCCTCGTCCTGCAGGCCCTTCATCGCCGGCAGCAGCACCCGGGCCCGGGACAGCACCAGCTCGCCCAGGGCGGTCGGCCGGGCGCCCCGCCGGTCGCGTTCGAACAGCGGACCGCCCAGCGCCCGCTCGATGCGCTGAAGCTGGGCGGTCAGGGCCGGCTGGGCCAGGCCGAGGGTGGACGCGGCCTTCGTCACGCTGCCCGTCTCGGCGATAGCGCAGACCACCCGGAGGTGACGCAGCTCCAGATTCATATGGTGACGGTATGGCCACACGTCGATAGACGGAAGGCCCCGGACCGAACCGGGCCGGTGAACCTGACGGATCGGGGCCGGTCGATCACTCTCGCGGACGGCGGTTCAGGTCGGCCAGTTGGGTGCGCCGGCCGGTCACCGCGTCGCGCAGCTTGTCCACCACCCCGACGGCCGGTTCGACGATCCGGTTCCACGGCGGGGTGGCCGGGGTGCCCGGATGCGGCCGGGTCGGTGCCGCCTCCTCGGCGATCTCCCACCGGTTGCCCAGCCGGATCAGCTCCGCGTCGGAGGCCACCTCGCGCAGCGGGGTGACCAGCTCGGCCACGGCGGCGACGTGCCGTCGGACCCGGGCGGCGACGTCGGACAGCGTCGGGTCGTCCGGCCCGGCGAGGGCCTTCAGCGCGGTCAGCAGCGCCGCGTCCGCCGCGATCTCCCGCTCCACCCGGGCGGTGGCGTCGGGCAGCGCCGCGCGGACCGTGGGCAGCAGGTACTGCTCCTCGGCCGACAGGTGCCGCGACACCATGGCGGTGAGCACCTGGAGCACCTCCCGCCGCCGGGCGGGGGACACCGTGGCGTCGGTGACCTCGTCGACCAGGGCGAGCAGCTGCCGGTGCTCGGTGTCGGCGAGGTCGGCCATGCTCCGCCCACCGGGGCGGTAGGCGTCGTCGGCGGACGGCGGCAGCGGTGGCAGGGGAACGGCGGACATGACGTCCTCCTCGGCGGGGCCGGCGCGGGTCGCCGGCCGGTGCGGCGGGCGGAACGGGGACGCCAGCGCCGGTACCCGCACCCGGTGATCGGCAAACCGGGGCGGCGCCCACGCCGCTACCGGCCCCGCCGGCCGGCACCCCCGGCGGCGGGTGGTCCCCGGGTGGCCGGGCCGTTCGCGGCCGGACCGGCGACTGGTAGAAAGAGGCGATGACGAGCGATGCCGCCTCCGCCGTGCCCGACCCCACCGTCGAGGTCGTCGACCTCTGCCGTGACCTGCTGCGCATCGACACCACCAACACCGGCGACAACGACACCAGCGCGGGCGAGCGCCGGGCCGCCGAGTACGTGGCGGAGAAGCTCGCCGAGGTCGGCGTGGCCGCCGAGATCCACGAGTCCGCGCCGGGCCGGGCCAACCTGATCGCCCGCATCCCCGGCACGGACCCCGGCCGCGACGCCCTGCTCGTGCACGGCCACCTGGACGTGGTGCCGGCCGACGCCGACGAGTGGTCGGTGCACCCGTTCTCCGGGGAGGTCCGCGACGGCTACCTGTGGGGCCGGGGCGCGATCGACATGAAGGACTTCGACGCGATGGTGCTGGCGGTGGTACGGCACTGGCAGCGCACCGGCGTCCGCCCGCCCCGCGACATCGTGCTGGCCTACACCGCCGACGAGGAGGCGGGCAGCGACTACGGCGCGCACTTCCTCGTCCAGCAGCACCGGGACCTCTTCGATGGCTGCACCGAGGCGGTCGGCGAGGTCGGCGGCTTCTCCTACTCGATCAGCGACGCCCAGCGGCTCTACCTGATCGAGACGGCCGAGAAGGGGCTGGACTGGATGCGGCTGCACGCCAAGGGCCGCCCCGGGCACGGCTCGTTCGTCCACGACGACAACGCGGTCACCGCGCTGGCCGAGGCGGTGGCCCGGATCGGGCGGCACCGGTTCCCGCTCACCGTCACCCCGACCGTCCGGGCGTTCCTGACCGAGCTGTCCGACGTGCTCGGCGTCGAGCTGGACCCGGACGCCCCGGAGACCGCCATCGCCAAGCTCGGCCCGATCGCCAACATCATCGGCGCGACCGTCCGCAGCACCGCCAACCCGACCCGGCTGGCCGCCGGCTACAAGGACAACGTCATCCCCGGCCGGGCCACCGCCACCATCGACTGCCGCAGCCTGCCCGGCCAGTCGGAGCTGCTGGAACGGCAGCTGCGCGAGCTGGTCGGCCCGGACATCGAGATCGAGTACATCCAGCGTCAGCCCGCCCTGGAGACGACCTTCGACGGCGATCTGGTCGACGCGATGTCGGCGGCGTTGCGGGCCGAGGACCCGGGGGCCCGGCCGGTGCCGTACATGCTCTCCGGCGGCACCGACGCCAAGGCGTTCGCGCAGCTCGGCATGCGGTGCTTCGGTTTCGCCCCGCTGCGGCTGCCGGCCGACCTCAACTTCTCGGCGTTGTTCCACGGCATCGACGAGCGGGTACCGGTGGACGGACTACAGTTCGGCGTGCGGGTGCTCGACCGGTTCCTCCGCAACTGCTGACCGGACCCGGTGCCGCACCTCCCCCCATGTCTCGAAGGGACAGCCTCATGACCGACCAGCACGGTGAGCTGGACGCCGCCCTGGAACGCGTGATCGACGCGGCCCGCGCCCACCTGACGGCCGTGCGGGCCGCGCAGGGTCGGATCGACGACGACGACGTCTGGCAGGCGTACGTGGCGTTGAACAACGCCTCCTTCGCCTACGACGAGCAGCTGCTCGACGCGTTCGGCGAGGTCACGCCCTGGGACGTCGAGTCGATCGACCCGGACGAGGCCGACGAGCGGTTCGGCGGGGCGGCCGGGGACGCCGAGGCCACCGACCCGCACCCGCAGGTCATCTCGGTGCGCCAGCGCCGCGACTACCGGGTGCCCAGTGTCTCGGCGCTGCTGCGGGTCGCCGAGGTGGCCCGCCGCGAGGGCACCCCCGAGGACGACGAGCCGGCGCCGGTCGAGGGGGTCGGCGAGGCGGTGCTGGAGCTGTTGCAGAGCGGCGACGGTTCGCTCAGCGCCCTGGACGTGCCGGAGCTGGAGCCGCTGGACGGCGTGGTGATGGTCAGCGAGGTCGGCACCCCGGTCGACCTGGAGTCGTTCGACGACGACGACCCGGTGGGCCCGTTCACGCCGGCCGCCGACGACCGGCTGGTGGGCCGGCTCGACGAGCACCCGTTCCTCGACGAGGACGACCACGACCACGCCGGGCACCAGCACTAGGCGGCGGCCGGGGTCGCCCGGCGGCGGCACCGGGGTCGCCCGGCGCGGGCCGGCCGGCGGCCCCGGTGCCGCCGGCCCGCCGGGGTCAGTAGGACAGGCCCGGTTGGGGTTGGTTGACCCGACGGCGGCGCAGCACCACCTTGCGGGTGCCGTCCCGGAACAACTGCACCCGGGCCAGCTCCCACCCGGAGAACTCCGCCTGGATCGCCAGCTGCGCCGCGGCGGTCAACCGGTCGACATTCGGCGGCAACCGCAGCGGCGCGTATTCGTAGTCCATGGCACCTATGCTGCCCAGCCCGGCGGCCCCGCGCCACCCTTTGACCGGTGCGTCGCGCCACCCGGTGTCGCCGGTCAGACCGCCGCACAGTCGGTCGCCCCGTGCTGCCAGGAGTGGTCGTAGCGGCCGGCGAGCCGTTCGATGAACTCCTCGACCGCCCGTTCGTCGAGGGCGTCCAGCCGCTCCAGCCGCTGCCAGGCGGTCAACCCGATGCCGTGGCCCAGCGCCGGGTAGGGGGCCACCACCACGTCCCGGGGATGGCGGCGGCCGAGCCGCTCCAGCTTCTCGACGTCGCCGGGCGGGACGTCCGGGGCGTACTGCACCAGCACGTGCCCGTGTTCCAGGGCGTGCACCTGGAGTTCCTCCGGCACCGCGTCGCGGTAGACGCCGGGCACGACGACCCGGGGCGAGTGCGGACCCGACGTGGGCGGCAACGTCCGGTACGGCTCGTGGGGCGCCCCCTCGTACGCGATGTGCCGGTTGCCCTCGAACGGCTGCGCCGTGCCGGGCAGCCGGTCGCAGGGCAGCGCGGTGTCCCCGTCGACCAGCCCGACCAGCACCCCCACCCCGAGGCTGGACATGGTCGCCACGCTGAGCACGGTGACCACGACACTGACCACCGGGCCGAGCCATCTGCGGTTCACGTGGCCAACTTTCCGGCGCGGTAACGATTACGGACGACCACCCCGAGCGGAAGCAGCACGTTCAGCGAGGCAAATGCGGCCAATGCAATTCCCTCCCACCAGTAGGCGCTGCCGAACGGCGCTCCGATCAGCACCCCGGCGGCCCACCCGAGTGTCACTTTCGCCCCCGGTAGCAGAAAATGGATGGCGAACCAGACCATCCAGATGACTCCGGCGACATACAACAATCGGTACCAGCGGGACACCCGCAGATCCCGGGCGTGCGCGTCGCGCAGCACGGTGCGTTCAGCCGGGGTCAGCCGGCGAATCCATTTCTTGAGGCTGAGCCGGGTCACCTCGTGCAGGTTGCGGCAGCCGGTCGCCGTGGCCATCACCAGGTACATGTCGGTGCGCAGGTAGGCAAGCGTCTGGAAGGCCAGCTTGACGGCCTGGCTGAACACCACCATGGCCAGGAACCGCACCATTCCCGGCGGCAGCTCCAGCCAGCCCCGCGACCAGGCGAAACGCGGCGCGACGGCGGCGAACAGCAGGATGCCGTCGATGGCCATGCCGGCCAGGAAGGGGCCGTAGCGGCGTTCCGGCGGCAGCGCCCACAGCCCGGTCAGGTCGGTCTCCAGCACCGGGAAGATCCCCCGGCGTTCCAACCGCAGTTGCGACCGGACGCCGACGGCCGCCCCGGCGAACGCGTGCCACGCCTCGTGCACCACCGTGAGCAGGGCCACCGTGACGTTGGTGATCAGCAGGCTGAGCACCACGTCCGGGAAGATGAAGGTGTCCTCGTAGGTCGGCAGCAGGGACGGTTCGGCGACGAACATCGCCAGCGTGGCGACCAGCGCGCCGACGTAGACCGTCCAGGCGACCCGGCCGAACAGCGGCCGGACCAGCCGGGCCGGGATGCGGGACACCGACCAGGGGCGGGCCTGCGTCGGCGGCGGCCCGTCGTCGGACGGCGGCCGGATGACGCCCGCCTCGACGAGCACCTCCACGAAGTCCAGCGCGTCGACCGGTTCACCGGTCTCGCGTTCCACCTCGTCGGCGGCCTCGGCGACGGTCCGGCCGGCCGCGAACAGCGCGACCAGCCGTGCCCCCACCTCGGGCACCACCACGAAGTTCCCGCTGGCCAGGTCGCCGACGACGTACTCGTCGTCCTCCTCCTGGCGGACCACCAGGTGGGCCACCGGAGGGCGGCTGTCCAACCCGAGCACGGTCACCGTTCCTCCTGGAACCAGCCGCAGGTGTCGCACTTCGTGCCGGGCCGGGGATTGACCACGTAGTGGTAGGTCAGGTCGGTCAGGCTCAGGTGGAACATCCGGCCCCGGGTGGTCGTCGGGATGCCGGCGAGGTGGTAGACGACGTCGAGGGCGGCCAGGTGCCCGGTGAGGTTGGCGGTGGGGGCGATCACCGCGTGCCCGGTGAACGGGAACAACTCCTCCGGCTCGGTGCCGTGCTCCTCGCGCAGCCGGTCGGTGACGCTCGGCAGGCACGCCTCGCAGCAGGTCTGACCGGGCACGAAGAGGCCGATCACCGCCATCGGGCCGGCGTACTGGGCGAGCATCCAGGGCGTGCCGGTGGCCAGGGCGGCCCGGTTGGTCCACTCCCGGATGGCGTGCCGGGGCTGGTCGGCGCAGAGCACCAGCAGGTCGCGGTCGCGCATCAACGCCGCCACGTCCGCCGTCGAGTCGACCCGGGCCTCCTCGCCGGTCACCGTGACGTGGGAGTTCATCCGGCGCAGCCGGGCCACCGCGGTGTCCACCTTGGCGGCGCCGATGTCGTCCTCGGTGTAGAGCAGTTGCCGGGTCAGGTTGCCCGCCTCGACCACGTCGAAGTCGACGCAGTGCACCGCGCCGACCCCGGCGGCCACCAGGGAGGCGGCCACCGCCGAACCGGAGCCGCCGAGCCCCAGCACCACCACCCGGCCCGCCTTGAGCCGGGCCTGCACCTCGTAGCGGGAGGTGCGCGGGGTCAGGTCCACCCACGCGTGGTAGGTGAACGCCCGGTCGTACCGGTCGACCTCGGCGGGGCTCAGCTCGGGCGGGGGCGGGGCGGCGGCGTCCTCGACGTACCCGGCGTCGATGATCGTCTGCATCGCGTCGGTGGCGTCCTCGGCGGCCATCTCCGGGCGCGCGGCGAGCAGCGCGGCGACGATCTCCGCCCGGGTACGGGTGCCGTCCATCAGGCCGAGCAGCTCCCAGAGGCTGCCGTCCTCGTCGTCGATCTCCGCGCCGACCCCCAGCTGCCGACCACCGATGTTGATCAGGGTCGGGTGGAGCCGTACCGGCTTGTGGATGCCCTTGATCCGGGGCCGCTGCATCGGGCGAAGACCTCCTGGAGGGTGGCCGGCCGGGGCGCGGCGTGCCGCGCCCCGGCCGAAACGGGGTGGGTCAGCCGCAGACGTCGTTGCGGCAGCCCGGCTCGCTGATGATGGCGACGGTGGTCTCGAGCCGCTCGAGCTTGCGCACGACGACCTTGGCGGGCTTGCGCTTGACGTCGGTCTTACGGTCCACGGGTCCTCCAACGAAATGGGAGAAACGACGCGGCGGGGGTCGCTCACGCCGCAATCATTAGAGCACCGTCATTGGTTCGCCACAATGTTTACGGCAGCCGGATCGGGCAGTTTCCGCCGGGCCGAATCGCTTTCCGGACAGGCCCACCGAAAAGTGGACGCCGAAACCCGGGCCAACAGCGCCAGGGGGTCCCGAAGCCGCCTATTCGGACGGAACATCGCAAGCGGCCTTAATGAAATATGGGAGAGTGGCAGTTGGTAAAGGACGATCGGTGGAGTTGGCACGTGCTCGGTGGAATTGACACGTACCGGTGTGCTTTTGGTCCGGTCCGCCACCTTGTGCGCCGGCGCAGGGGTCAGCCCTCGCGCTCCGGGTAGCCGACCGGCACGGCGGACACGTCGTCCAGCGCCGTGGTGATCTCCTCCGGCAGGGTCATCCGTTCCACCTGCAACGCGCCGAGCAGCTGCCCCACCGTGCGGGCACCCAGGACCGGCGCGGTCACCCCCGGCCGGTCCCTGATCCAGGCCAGCGCCACCTCCAGCGGCGACACGCCCAGCCCACCGGCGGCGATGCTCACCGCCTCGACGATGCTGGAGCAGCGCGGCTCCAGGTAGGTGGCGACGAACGCCTCGAAGTGGGCCGAGGCCGCCCGCGAGTCCGCCGGGCGGCCGTTGCGGTACTTGCCGGTCAGCACTCCCCGCCCCAGCGGCGACCAGGGCAGCACGCCCAGGCCCAACGCGGCGCAGGCCGGCAGCACCTCCCGCTCCACCCCCCGCTCCAGCAGCGAGTACTCCATCTGGGTGGCGACCACCGGCGCCCGCCCCGGCCAGGCCGCCTGCCAGGCGGCGGCACGGGCGGTCTGCCAGCCGGAGAAGTTCGACACCCCGACGTAGCGGACCCGGCCCGAGGCGACCGCGTGGTCCAGCGCGGCCAGCGTCTCCTCCAGCGGGGTGTCCGGGTCGTAGCCGTGCACCTGCCACAGGTCGACGTGGTCGGTGCCGAGCCGGCGCAGCGAGGCGTCCAGCGTACGCAGCAGGTGCCCGCGCGAGCCGTCCCGCCGCCGGCCGCTGCCCGGCCGCAGCCCCGCCTTCGTGGCGATCAGCACGTCCTCGCGGGGGACCAGGGTGCCCAGCAGCGACCCGAGCACCGACTCGGCGTCGCCGTCGGCGAACACGTCGGCGGTGTCGACCAGGTTGCCGCCCGCGTCCAGGAAACTCTTCAGCTGGGCCGCCGCGTCGTCGGCGTCGGTGTCCCGGCCCCAGGTCATGGTGCCGAGCGCGAGCCGGGAAACCGCCAGCCCGCTTCGGCCGAGCGGTCGCTGTTGCATGGGTGAACCTTATTTCGAACGCGGCGCAACCGATATCCTCGCTCCCGGCATCTCTGCCTGTCGCGTCGCCGATCCGACCGTCACCGCCGCCCGCGACGCCACGTTGTGCACCGGATGCGCCGGTCCGGTCGCTGGCTGTCCACCCGCCCCGCCCCTCCCGGCCGCCCGCCCCGCCCGGCGTCCCGGATGCCCGGCCGGGCGGTGGCGAGCCGGTGGGCGGCGGGCCCCGGGGCATTGCGTAACCTGATGCGACCTGTGGTGCGGGATGGGGAGGATCAGTGCGACTCGGGCTCAGCCTCGGATATCAGACGGCGTGGAGTACGCCGGCGGACCACCTGGCGCTTGCCCAGGAAGCGGACCGCCTGGGTTACTCGGTGGTGTGGGCGGCGGAGGCGTACGGCTCGGACTCCCCGAGCATGCTCGCCTGGATGGCCGGGCAGACCGAACGGATCGACGTGGGCAGCGCGGTGATGCAGATCCCCGCCCGTACCCCGGCGATGACCGCGATGACCGCGGCCACCATCGACACCCTCTCCGGCGGCCGGTTCCGCCTCGGCCTGGGCGTCTCCGGCCCGCAGGTCTCCGAGGGCTGGCACGGCGTCCGGTTCGGCAAGCCGCTCGCCCGCACCCGCGAGTACGTCGACATCGTGAAGCTGGCGGTGGCCCGCAAGGAGGTCGCCTACGCCGGCGAGCACTACACCCTGCCGCTGCCCGACGGCCCCGGCAAGGCGCTGCGGCTGGGCTTCCACCCGCCGCGCGATCACATCCCGATCTACCTGGCCGCCGTCGGCCCGAAGAACCTGGAACTGGCCGGCGAGATCGCCGACGGCTGGCTGGCCGTCTTCTACGCCCCCGAGTTCGCCGAGGAGCAGCTCGCCTCGGTCAGCGCCGGCCGGGCGAAGGCCGGCAAGGAGCTGGCCGGCTTCGACGTCGTCCCCTCGGTGCCGGTCGTGGTCGGCGACGACATCGCCACCTGCGCCGAACTGGTCCGCTGGTACGCCGCCCTCTACGTCGGCGGCATGGGCAGCCGGCAGCAGAACTTCTACAACCAGCTCGCCACCCGGATGGGCTACGGCGACGCCGCCCGCCAGGTGCAGGACCTCTACCTGGCCCGGCAGCAGCGGGACGCGGCGGCGGCGGTGCCGATGGAGTTCATCGACCGGACCTCGCTGCTCGGCCCCAAGGAACGCATCGCCGAGCGGATGCGGGAGTACGCGGCCGCCGGGGTGACCACCCTGTCGGTCACCCTGTTCGTGGCCGACCGGGACAGCGGCGTGCAGACGCTGCGGACCGTCGCCGAGGCCCTCGACCTCTCGGGAGTCGGCGAGTGACCTGGGTCGAGGCCATCGTCCTGGGCATCGTCCAGGGGCTCACCGAGTTCCTTCCGGTGAGTTCGTCGGGGCATCTGCGGATCACCTCGGCGATCTTCTTCGACCGGGACGCGGGCGCGTCCTTCACCGCGGTCACCCAGCTGGGCACCGAGGCGGCCGTGCTCATCTACTTCGCCAAGGACATCTGGCGGATCACCCGTACCTGGCTGGTGGGGCTGCGGGACCGCTCGGTGCGCTCCAGCCTCGACTACCGGATGGGCTGGTACGTGATCGTCGGCTCGATCCCGATCGGGCTGTTCGGTTTCCTGTTCAAGGACCAGATCCGCACCGCCGGACGCAACCTGTGGGTGGTCTCCACCACGCTCATCGTGTTCGCCTTCGTGCTGGCCTTCGCCGAGTACTGGGGGCGGCAGACCCGCACCCTGGTGAACTTCCGGATGCGCGACGGCATCGTGATGGGCTTCGCCCAGGCGATGGCGCTGGTCCCCGGGGTGTCCCGCTCCGGCGGCACGCTCACCGCCGGCCTGCTGCTCAACCTGACCCGGGAGGCCGCCGCCCGGTACTCGTTCCTGCTGGCCATCCCGGCGGTGGTGATGTCCGGCATCTTCAGCGTCGGGGACGTCTTCGAACCGGCCGCCCCGGGCACCTCGGTGCCCTCGGTGGCGCAGATGGTGGTCGCCACGATCATCGCGTTCGGCATCGGCTACGCGGCCATCGCCTGGCTGCTGCGCTACGTGGCACACCACACCCTGTACGTCTTCGTGCTCTACCGGGTGGCGCTCGGCACCCTGGTGCAGGCGCTGCTGCTCACCGGCACGATCAGCGCCACCTGACCGGCGTCGACCTGCGGCCCCCGACACCACCGCCGGTGTCGGGGGCCGGTTGCGGTCCGGCTGCCCCTATGGTGGGGGCGTGGCGACCCTTCTGCTTCTGCGACACGGCCGGACGACCGCGAACGCCGACGGCGGGCTGGCCGGCCGGCAGCCGGTCGAGCTGGACGACACCGGGCGGGCCCAGGCGGGCGCGGTCGGCCAGCGGTTGCGCGGCCTGCCGCTGGCGGCGGTGGTGACCAGCCCGCTGATCCGCTGCCGGCAGACCCTGGAGCTGGCCCTTCCGCAGGCCACCCCGGTGGTCGAGGACGGCCTGATCGAGTGCGGCTACGGCGCCTGGGAGGGGCAGCCGCTGAAGAAGCTGGCCAAGGAGAAGCTCTGGCCGGTGGTGCAGCAGCACCCCAGCGCCGCGGTCTTCCCCGACGGGGAGTCGATGGCGCAGATGTCGGCCCGCGCGGTCGCCGCGGTACGCGCCTGGGACGCCCGGATCACCGCCGACCACGGACCGGAGGCGGTCTGGCTGGCGTGCAGCCACGGCGATGTGATCAAGGCCATCGTGGCCGACGCCCTCGGCCTGCACCTCGACCTGTTCCAGCGCCTCGTCGCCGACCCGGCCTCGGTCACCGCGATCCGCTACACCCCGCTGCGGCCGTTCCTGGTCCGGCTCAACGACACCGGCGGTGACCTGGCCTCCCTGGTGCCGCCACCGGCGAAGCGGCGGCGTCGGGCGACCCGGCCGGCCGACTCCGACGCGGCCGTCGGCGGGGGCGCGGGGGCCACCGGCTGAGCCGGCCCGCCGGGGGCCGTCCGCCGCCGGTCGCGGGTCGCGCCGTTTCGCCCTCGGCTGATTCGGCGTCGGTGCCTTGCGCGACCGTTCCACGCTCCGGATAGGGTCGTGGGTATGACCCACCAGGTGCACGCCTTCGAGCCGCCGGAGCGGTTCGTCGCCGGGACCGTCGGGCCGCCCGGGGAGCGCACGTTCTTCCTCCAGGCCCGCGGTGGCGGCCGGCTGGTCAGCGTCGCGCTGGAGAAGGTGCAGGTCTCCCTGCTCGCCGAGAAGCTGGAGGAACTGCTCTCCGAGGCGCAGCGCCGCTTCGGCGTCGAGCTGCCGGAGGTGCCCGCGGCCGTCGGCGACAACGACCCGCTGGACAATCCCGTCGACGAGGAGTTCCGGGTCGGCACCCTCGGGCTGGCGTTCGACGTGGACTCCGCCACCGTGGTGATCGAGGCGATCGCCGCCGGTGAGGCGGAGGCCGAGGTCGAGCTGGGCGACGACGAGGTCGACGAGGACGACGACGAGGAACCGGACGAGGACCTCGACCGGCTGCGGGTGCGGCTGACCCCCGAGGCGACCCGCGAGTTCATCGAACGGGCCCGCCGGGTGGTCAACGCCGGCCGTCCGCCCTGCCCGCTGTGCGGCCAGCCGCTCGACCCGGCCGGTCACCTCTGCCCCCGGCACAACGGCTACCACCGGTGACGTCGTCGGAGGTGCAGCGCCAGGAGGTCAGCGCCGCGCTCCGGCTGCTGTGCGACGGTGAACTGGAGCTGGAGGGTCGGCTGGTCGACGCCTCCAACACCACCCTGCGGGCGATCCTGACCCTCGACGGCCGTACCGCCCGGTGCGTCTACAAGCCGGTGCGCGGCGAGCGCCCGCTCTGGGACTTCCCCGACGGCACCCTCGCCGGCCGGGAGGTCTCCGCCTACCTGGTCTCCCGGGCCACCGGCTGGGATCTGGTCCCGCCGACGGTGCTGCGCGACGGGCCGCTGGGGCCCGGGTCGTGCCAGCTCTGGATCGACGAGCCGGACGACGTCGAGCCGCTGGTCGGGTTCGTGCCGGCCGAGGCGGTGCCGCCGCGCTGGTTCCCGGTGGCCGCCGCCCGCGACGACGACGGCGCGGCGTACGCCCTGGCCCACGCCGACGACCCCCGGCTGGCCCGGCTGGCCGTGCTGGACGCGGTCATCAACAACGCCGACCGCAAGGGCGGGCACGTGCTGGCCGGCGCGGACGACCGGATCTACGGGGTGGATCACGGGGTCTGCTTCCACGTCGAGGAGAAGCTGCGGACCGTGCTGTGGGGCTGGGCCGGCCGGCAGCTCCCACCGGACGCGGTGCAGGTGCTCGACGCCCTCGACCGGCAGCTCACCGGCGAGCTGGGGGAGGAGTTGGCCGAGCACCTGACCCTCGGCGAGGTCGCCGAGGTGGCCGCCCGGGTGCGGCGGCTGCGGGACACCGGCCGGTATCCGCTGCCGCCGCAGGAGTGGCCGGCGATGCCGTGGCCGCCGATCTGAGCCGTTGTCATGTTGATCACCCGGGCGGTTTCTCCGGGCGGCCGGGCGGCTCGTTAGGCTGGCGGTCATGGAGTCTTGGGCGGGACACGAGGTGCCACGGCTGCCGGGTGACGGCGGGCCCCTGAGCTTGTACGACTCGGCGCGGCGCGGTGTCCACCCGAGCCGCCCCGCCGGCCCCGCCACCATGTACGTCTGTGGCATCACCCCGTACGACGCCACCCACCTGGGCCACGCCGCCACCATGATCACCTTTGATCTGGTACAGCGGATGTGGCGCGACGCCGGCCTGACCGTCCGGTACGTGCAGAACGTCACCGACATCGACGACCCGCTGCTGGAACGCGCCGAGCGCGACGGCGAGGACTGGAAGGTCCTGGCGATGCGGGAGACGGCGCTGTTCCGCGAGGACATGGAGGCGCTGCGGATCATCCCGCCCGCGCACTACGTGGGCGCGGTGGAGTCGATCCCGGACATCGCCGACCGGGTGCAGGAACTGCTCAAGGACGGTGCCGCCTACCGGCTCGACGACGGCACCGGCGACGTCTACTTCGACATCGCCGCCGCCCCGGCGTTCGGCTACGAGTCGAACCTGACCCGGGAGCAGATGCTGGAGATCTTCCCCGAGCGCGGTGGCGACCCGGAGCGGGCCGGCAAGCGCGACCCGCTGGACCCGCTGCTGTGGCGCGGTGCCCGCGACGGCGAGCCGTCCTGGCCGGGCGGTGAGCTGGGCCCCGGCCGGCCCGGCTGGCACATCGAGTGCACGGTGATCGCGCTGAACCTGCTCGGCGACCGGCTCGACGTGCAGGGCGGAGGCAACGATCTGATCTTCCCGCACCACGAGTGCTCCGCCGCGCACGCCGAGCGGCTCACCGGCACGGCTCCCTTCGCCGACCACTACGTGCACGCCGGCATGATCGGCCTGGACGGCGAGAAGATGTCGAAGTCCAAGGGCAACCTGGTCTTCGTCTCCCGGCTGCGCGCCGACCAGGTGGACCCGATGGCCGTCCGGCTCGGCCTGATGTCCGGCCACTACCGGGACGACCGGGCCTGGACCGACGACGTGCTGACCGCCGCGCAGCAGCGGCTGGACCGCTGGCGGCGGGCCGCCGCCGCGCCGTCCGGGCCGTCCGGCGCGGCCTTCCTGGCCGGGGTACGCGAGCGCCTCGGCGACGACCTGGACACGCCGGGCGCCCTCGTCCTGGCCGACGACTGGGCCGGGGCGGCCCTGGCCGGCACCGGCGACGACCCGCAGGCTCCCGCGCTGTTCGCCGGCACCGTCGACGCCCTGCTCGGCATCCGCCTCTGACGCCCGCGCCCACCCGCCCCGTCTCAGCGTGGTCCCGGGCGGCTCGTCGATCATGGAGTTGTGGTGGGGGTTGAGCCCCCACATGCGACTTATGCGGAGCCCCGCAACTCCATGATCGACGCAGGGGGACCCGGGTCCGGTCGGCTGTGGGCGTGGTGGGGCACGGGGGGGGTAACGGGGTTACCGGCTGCGGGGCGGCGGGGCGGGTTGGCGCAGTGCGACCCGCGTCTGGGTCTGCACCACGCCGCAGCTCTTCTTGAGCCGACGCAGCAGCGCGTCCAGGGCGGCGGTGTCCCGCAGCCGGGCCCGCAGCAGGTAGTCGTACGGCCCGGTCATGTGCACCGCGTCGCCGATCTGCTCGATCGGGGCGATGGCGTCGACGAACGTCTCGTAGGCGGTCCCGGCGTCGAGGCGTACGTCGATGAACACCTCCAACCCGCCCCGGAGTTCCGGCGCGTCGTGGCCGGTGACGACGGTGTACCCGAGGATGACGCCGTCGGCTTCCAACCGGCGGACACGGGCGGCGGTGGCGTTCGTGCTCAGACCGACCCGTCGACCGATCTCACTGAACGAACACCTCGCGTTCTCCTGCAGGATGCCGAGAATCTGCTCGTCCAGCCGGTCCACACCGATAATCGTACGCCGACACCGCTCATCTGTCGGTCGCGCCCGGCGGGGTGACCCAGACTCGGCGGATGGCTGAAGGAATCGTGTTCCTGGCGGTCGCCGGGTTCGCCGCCGGACTGGGGGTGGCGATGCCCCTGGGGGCGATCGGGGTGCTGATCGTCCGGGAGGGGATGCTGCGCGGCCGCCGCAGTGGCCTGGCCGCCGCGTCCGGCGTCGCCACCGTCGACACCCTCTACTGCCTTGGCGCGCTGCTGACCGGGGCGGCGCTCGCGCCGGTGATCGCCTCGTGGGGGGACGCCCCCCGCTACCTGTCCGGTCTGGTGATCGTCGGGCTGGGCTGCCACCAACTGGTCACCCTGCGCCGCGCCCCGGCACACCCCGGCGGTACCGGCGCCGGAGCCGAGCGGGACGGCACCGGCGGGGAGCGTCCGGCCCGGAGCGCCGCCGGACCGGTCTTCGTCCGCTTCGTGCTCCTCACCGCGGTCAACCCGTTGACCCTGGTGTACTTCTTCGCCCTGGGCGGGACGGTGAACGCCGTGCCGGGCAGTTGGACGGGGCCCGGGGTGTTCGTCGTCGCCGCCGGGCTGGCCTCCCTGCTCTGGCAGGCCGGGCTCGCCACGATCGGCGCGGCCCTGGGCGCCACCGTCCCGGTACGGGTCGCCGACCTGCTCGGGGTGGTCGCCTCCCTGATCGTCGTCGCGCTCGGAGCGACCGTCGTCGTGGTCACCGCGGTCACCTGAGGCACGGCTTGGCCCCGTACGCCCGGTGCCGTCCCGGCGGTTGCGCCACCCCTGCCCGGCCTGCGGTGGCCGCCGCCCGGCAGCCCCCCGTCCGTCCGGTGCTGCCCGGCCCCGTACGTGGGCCGGGCCGGGACGGTGGGCGGTGCCCGGCCGGGATCAGCCGAGGACCAGGCCGGGGTCGGGGTCGGGGTCCGGCGCGGGGGCGGGAACCTGGTACTCCTCGGTCAGCGTGGTCATCGGGCCGGGCCAGGTGGCCTGGGCGACCTCGATCGGCTTGCGGTGGGCGTCGTAGGCGACGTGCAGCAGGTGCAGCACGGGAGTGTCGGGGCGGATCTGGAGCGTCTCGGCCTCCTCCCGGCTGGGCTGGCGGGCGCTGATGGTGTCGGCGGCGGTGGTGTACCGCCGGCCGGTGGCCTCCTCGGCCTCCTGGTAGAGCGGCCGGCCGAACGCCTCGGCCCGTTCCAGCGAGGTGCCGGCGGTGTCCTTCGGCAGGAACCAGGACGCACCTACCTCCACCGGGGAGTCGTCGGTGCGCACCAGGTGCCGGCGGCAGAGCAGTTCGGTGCCGTCGGCGACCCCGAACGCGTCGGCCACCTCGGGTGGGGCGGGCGCCCGACCGACCGAGACGAGTTGCTGGCGGTACCGTGCGGCGAGGTCGGTGTGGTAACCCCGGAATCCGCCGTACCGGCCCCGGGAGAGCCGGTTGAGCCGCCGCCGGGTGCCCCGCACGTACGTGCCGGAGCCGGGTTTGGTGATCAGGATGCCCTCGACCCGCAGCTGGTCGACGGCGCGTTGCACGGTCTGCTTCGCCACCCCGAACATCTCGGCGATGGCCGGGATGGACGGCAGCCGTTCGCCCGGCCCCCAGTCGCCCCGCCGCACCTGGGCCTTGAGCTGCGCGGCGATCTGCCGGTGCGGGAACTCGGCGGCTCCCGGGTTGATCTGCACGCCCGCCTCCTCCTGACAGCTAGGTTCCTAGGATGCCCCAGACGGGGCGACGACGCCACCCCGGACACGCCGACAGGCCCCGGACGCCACGACGTCCGGGGCCTGTCGGGGACGACTACCAGGAGCCGGCGGTGGGGCCGGCGGAACCGCCCCGACGGCGCAGGTACTTCTCGAACTCCTGGGCGATCTCGTCACCGGTCAACGGGGTGATCCCCGCGTCGCCGACCCGTTCCTCCAGCTCACGCACGTACTCGCCCAGCTCGGCATCCTGCTCGGCGGCGCCGCGTACCCGCTGCTCCCACTCGGCGGCCTCCTCGGCCAGGTCGGCCATCGGCACCGGCAGGTCGAGCACGTCCTCGACCCGGTGCAGCAGGGCCAGGGTCGCCTTGGGGCAGGGCGGGTTGTTGGCGTAGTGCGGCACGTGCACCCAGAACGACACCGCGTCGACCTCGGCCCGGGTGCAGGCGTCCTGGAGTACCCCGACGATGCCGGTGGGACCGTCGTAGCGGGTGGGGGTGAGCTGGTAGCGCTGGGCCGCCTGGGCGTCGGAGGCGCTGCCGCTGATCGGCAACGGCCGGGTGTACGGCACGTCGGCCAGCAGCGCGCCGAGCAGCACCACCCGTTCCACCTCAAGGCTGTGGCAGATCTCCAGCACCTGCTCGCAGAACGTGCGCCAGCGCATGCTCGGCTCGATGCCCCGGATCAGCACCACGTCGCGGTCGGTGCCCTCGGGGCTGGCCACCATGAACTTCGTGGTGGGCCACTCCACCCGGCGGGTCTCGCCGTCGGACATCGTGATCGTCGGTCGGCTGACCTGGAAGTCGTAGAACTCCTCCGGGTCGATCTCGGTGATCTGGCGGGCCTGCCAGACCTGTTCGAGGTGTTCCACGGCGGCGGTGGAGGCGTCCGCGGCGTCGTTCCAGCCCTCGAAGGCGGCGATCGCCACCGGGGACCGCAGCACCGGCAGCCCGTCGAACTCGGTCACGCCGTCACCTCGCCCCGCTCGTCGCCGACGGCGCCGGGGGTCGGCCCGGTCACCCGCCCGCCGTGCACGGTGGCGTCCCTGATGTCCTTCACGTCCGCAAGCCTACGTCCCGGCGCGGCGCGTGGCCCGTCGGCCGCGCCGGGACGTAGGCCCACCCCGCCGCCGAACCGGTACGAACCGGGACGGGGAGCGGATGGACACATAGTGGGACGCGACCGGGCGTCGACGGTGACCGGATTCCTCGCACTAACCTGATGTGGTGCGGACTTCGTTGCGGGATGTGCTGGCCGACCGGATTCTCATCGCCGACGGCGCGATGGGGACAATGCTCCAGGCTGCCGACCTGAGCCTCGACGACTTCGAGGGGCTGGAAGGCTGCAACGAGATCCTCAACGTGACCCGGCCCGACGTGGTGCGCGGCGTGCACGAGGCCTACCTGGCGGCCGGCGCGGACTGCGTCGAGACGAACACGTTCGGCGCGAACCTCGCCAACCTCGCCGAGTACGACATCCCGCAGCGCATCCGGGAGCTGTCCGAGGCCGGCGCGCGGATCGCCCGGGAGGTCGCCGACGCGTACGCCACGGCGCAGCGCCCCCGGTTCGTGCTCGGCTCGATCGGCCCCGGCACCAAGCTGCCCACCCTCGGCCACGCCCCGTACGCGACGTTGCGCGACGCGTACCAGGAGAACGCGGCCGGGCTCATCGCCGGTGGGTCGGACGCGCTGATCATCGAGACCTGCCAGGACCTGTTGCAGGTCAAGGCGGCCGTGGTCGGGTCGAAGCGGGCGATGGCCGAGCTGGGCCAGCAGGTGCCGATCATCTGTCACGTGGCCGTGGAGACCACCGGCACCATGCTGGTGGGCAGCGAGATCGGGGCGGCGCTGGCGGCCATCGAGCCGCTGGGGGTGGACCTGATCGGGCTGAACTGCTCGACCGGCCCGGCCGAGATGGGCGAGCACCTGCGCTACCTGTCGCAGCACTCCCGGATTCCGCTGTCGGTGATGCCGAACGCGGGCCTGCCGGTGCTGACCGCCGACGGGGCGTACTTCCCGCTGAGCCCGGTGGAGCTGGCCGACGCCCTGGAACGGTTCGTGGCCGACTACGGCGTGGGGCTGATCGGTGGCTGCTGCGGCACCACCCCGGAGCACATCCGGGCGTTGGCCGAGCGGTTGCACGGCGCGACCCCGGCGGCGCGGGAGCCCCGGCACGAGGCGGGTGTCTCGTCGATCTACCACCCGGTGCCGTTCGCCCAGGACGCCTCGGTGCTGATGGTGGGGGAACGGACCAACGCCAACGGCTCCAAGGCGTTCCGTGAGTCGATGCTCGCCGCCGACTGGCAGGCGTGCGTCGAGGTGGCCCGCAGCCAGGCCCGCGACGGCTCGCACCTGCTGGACCTGTGCGTCGACTACGTCGGCCGGGACGGCACGCAGGACATGCGGGAGCTGGCCGGCCGGTTCGCCACCGCGTCCACCCTGCCGATCATGCTGGACTCCACCGAGCCGGCGGTGATCGAGGCCGGGTTGGAGATGCTCGGCGGGCGTTGCGTGGTCAACTCGGTCAACTTCGAGGACGGCGACGGCCCCGACTCCCGCTACGCGCGGGTGATGCCGGTGATCGCCGAGCACGGGGCGGCCGTGGTGGCGCTGCTCATCGACGAGGAGGGGCAGGCCCGTACCCGGGAGTGGAAGGTCCGGGTGGCGGCCCGGCTGATCGACGACCTGACCGGCCGGTGGGGGATGGACCGGTCGGACATCCTCATCGACGCGCTGACCTTCCCGATCGCCACCGGCCAGGAGGAGACCCGCCGGGACGGCATCGAGACGATCGAGGCGATCCGGGAGATCGCCGCCCGCTACCCGGGGGTCAACTTCACCCTGGGCATCTCGAACGTCTCGTTCGGGCTCAACCCGGCGGCCCGGCAGGTGCTCAACTCGGTGTTCCTGCACGAGTGCGTGCAGGCCGGGCTGACCTCGGCGATCGTGCACGCCAGCAAGATCCTGCCGATGTCGAAGATCCCCGAGGCGCAGCGCGAGGTCGCCCTCGACCTGATCTACGACCGGCGGCGCGAGGGCTACGACCCGGTGCAGCGGTTCATCGAGGCGTTCGAGGGCGTCGACGCCGCGTCGGCGCGGGCCACCCGGGCCGAGGAGCTGGCCGGGCTGCCGTTGGACGAACGGCTCAAGCGGCGGATCATCGACGGCGAGCGCAACGGCCTGGAGGCCGACCTGGACACCGCGATGGCGCAGGGCCGGTCCCCGCTGTCCATCATCAACGACATCCTGCTCGACGGCATGAAGGTCGTCGGTGAGCTGTTCGGCTCCGGGCAGATGCAGTTGCCGTTCGTGCTCCAGTCCGCCGAGGTGATGAAGACGGCGGTGGCCTACCTGGAGCCGCACATGGAGGCGGTCGAGGACGGCGGCAAGGGCCGGATCGTGCTGGCCACCGTACGCGGCGACGTGCACGACATCGGCAAGAACCTGGTCGACATCATCCTGTCCAACAACGGCTACGAGGTCGTCAACATCGGCATCAAGCAGCCGATCGGCGCGATCCTCGACGCCGCCGAGGAGCACCGGGCCGATGCGATCGGGATGTCCGGGCTGCTGGTCAAGAGCACGGTCATCATGAAGGAGAACCTCGCCGAGATGGCGTCGCGCGGGGTCGCCGAGCGGTGGCCGGTGCTGTTGGGCGGGGCGGCGCTGACCCGCGCGTACGTCGAGGACGACCTGCGGGCGATGTTCCCCGGCCAGGTCCACTACGCGCGGGACGCCTTCGAGGGGCTGGCCCTGATGGACCGGGTGATGACCGCCAAGCGTGGCGGCGCACCCGTGATCGACCCGGAGCGGGAGGCGGCCCTGGCGGCCCGGCGGGCCCGCCGGGAGAAGCAGCGCACGATGGTCACCGAGGTGCTGCCGGAACTGCACGACTCCTCGGTCCGCTCCGACGTGGCCACCGACGTGGGGGTGCCCACCCCGCCGTTCTTCGGCACCCGGGTGGTCAAGGGGGTGCCGCTGGCCGAGTACGCGGCGCTGCTGGACGAACGGGCCACCTTCCTCGGCCAGTGGGGGCTGCGCGGGTCGCGGGGCGGCCAGGGCCCGTCGTACGAGGAACTGGTGGAGACCGAGGGGCGGCCCCGGCTGCGCTACTGGCTGGACCGGCTCATCGCCGACCAGGTGCTGGAGGCGGCCGTGGTGTACGGCTACTTCCCGGCGTACTCCGAGGGCAACGACCTGGTGGTGCTGGACGAGAACGGCAACAGCGAGCGGGCCCGGTTCTCGTTCCCCCGGCAGCGGCAGGAGCGGCGGCTCTGCCTGGCCGACTTCTTCCGCCCGAAGGACGACGGGCTCGACGTGGTGGCGTTGCAGCTGGTCACCGTCGGCCAGCCGATCAGCGACTACACCGCGAAGATGTTCGCCGCCAACGAGTACCGCGACTACCTGGAGGTGCACGGGTTGTCGGTGCAGCTCACCGAGGCGCTCGCCGAGTACTGGCACCGGCGTATCCGCTCCGAGCTGACCCTGCCGGGCGGCGGCACGGTCGCCACCGGCGACCCGACCGACCTTGCCGGGCTGCTGCGCAACGACTACCGGGGCTGCCGGTACGCGTTCGGCTACCCGGCCTGCCCGGATCTGGAGGACCGGGCGAAGATCGTGGAGCTGCTCGGGGCGGAGCGGATCGGGGTGCAGTTGTCGGAGGAGTTCCAGCTGGTGCCGGAGCAGGCCACCGACGCGATCGTGGTGCACCACCCGGAGGCGAACTACTTCAACGCCAAGTGACGCCGTCCCCTCGACGGCACTGAACTGCGCGGACATCACGGCCCCCGCCCCGCCGGGCCCTCGGGGCAGGGGCCGTGATGCGAAGGGATGACGATCATCGGACGGGTGCTGTCCCGGCTCGTTCGTAGCAGGTCAAACCCCACCGGATGCTGCCGGCGCTGGAGGTGGCGGTCGCGCGCCGTCAGCTGGTCTCGTCGTACGAGCGGCGGGCGGCCTCGATGGCGGGCAGGTGCTGCCCGGCCCAGTCGAGGAGCACGTCGACCGGGTGCCGGAGCGTCTTTCCCAGCGGCGTTATGCGGTACTCGACGGCGACCGGCCGCGACGAGAGGACGTGCCGGGCGACGATGCCGTTGCGTTCGAGCCGGCGCAGGGTGGCGCTCAGTGATTTCTGGGAGACGGCGGGGATGGCGTGGCGCAGCTCGTTGAACCGGGAGGGCCGTTCGCAGAGCTGGTTGAGCACTTCCAGCGACCACTTGTCGAGCACCTGGTCCAGCAGTTCGCGGTGGGGCGGGGTGATCTGGAGGGCTTCCGCCGGCAGGGGTGTGGTTTCGGGCATGACACCTAGTCTCGTTGAAGTTCCCTCGGTGCACCAGGTATCCATGAGATACCTAGAGGGAGGAAGTCAGATGGGTGTCCAGCTTTTCTCTGCGCCGGGCATGACGCAGCCCGTTCCCTACCACCACGTCGCGGTGGCGTCGGGGTCGCGCCACGTCCACGTGGCCGGCCAGATCAGCCGGGACGAGGCCGGCCGGCCGGTCGCCACCGGCGACCTGCGGGGTCAGGTCGCCCGAGCGCTGCGCAACACGGGGTACGGGCTGGCCGGTGCCGGGGCGAGCTTCGCCGACGTCGTCCGCCTGACGTTCTACGTGACGAACTGGGCGCCGGAGCGGATCGGTGACTTCATGGCCGGGGTGGAGGATGTGGCGGGGGAGCTCGGCCTGCCGCAGCCGCTGCCTCCGTCGTCGCTCATCGGCGTCGATTATCTCTTCGAGCCGGACGTTCTCGTCGAGGTCGAGGCGACGGCGATCCTGGACTGACTGTCCCGGTCCGGGGGAGACGGGTCGCTCACCATGTCGGTGATCCAGCGGTATCCCACCGCTCCGATACCGCTGGATCTCCGACATCGGGTCGATCATGCAGGGCGGCCCGGGGTGGTGGGGCGGGGCGGGGGAGGATCATGCGGGCAGTGGGGGCGGGCCGGACCCGCCCGACGGAGGGGGAGACGCGATGACGCAGGGCCGCTCGCCGGGGCCGGACGGGGCCGACGGCCACGATCTGATCCGGGTGCAGGGCGCGCGGGTGAACAACCTGCGTGACGTCAGCGTCGAGATCCCGAAGCGGCGGCTGACCGTGTTCACCGGGGTCTCCGGGTCGGGCAAGAGTTCGCTGGTGTTCGGCACGATCGCCGCCGAGTCACAGCGGTTGATCAACGAGACGTACAGCGCGTTCGTGCAGGGTTTCATGCCGACGCTGGCCCGACCCGAGGTCGACGTGCTCGACGGGTTGACCACGGCGATCATCGTGGACCAGGAGCGGATGGGGGCGAACGCCCGCTCCACCGTCGGCACCGCCACCGACGCCACCGCCATGCTGCGCATCCTGTTCAGCCGGCTGGGGCAGCCGCACATCGGCCCGCCCAACGCGTACTCGTTCAACGTTCCCTCGGTGCGGGCCAGCGGCGCGATCACGGTCGAGCGGGGCGCCGGCCGGACGAGGACCGAGAAGGCGACCTTCCACCGCCTCGGCGGCATGTGCCCGCGCTGCGAGGGGATGGGCGCGGTCACCGACATCGACCTGTCGGCGCTCTACGACGACAGCAAATCCCTCAACGAGGGTGCGTTGACCATTCCCGGCTACAGCATGGAGGGCTGGTACGGCCGGATCTTCCGGGGCTGCGGCTACTTCGACCCGGACAAGCCGATCCGCCGGTACACGAAGTCCGAGCTGCACGACCTGCTGCACCGGGAACCCACCAGGATCAAGGTGGACGGCATCAACCTGACGTACGCCGGGCTGATCCCGCAGATCCAGAAGTCGTACCTGGCCAAGGACGTCGACACCCTGCAACCGCACATCCGGGCGTTCGTGCAGCGGGCGGTGACCTTCACGACCTGCCCCGAGTGCGCCGGCACCCGGCTCGGCCCGCAGGCCCGGTCGTCGAAGATCGGCGGGAAGAACATCGCCGACGTCTGCGCGATGCAGATCAGCGACCTCGCCGCCTGGCTGCGGGACCTCGACGAACCCTCGGTGGCCCCGCTGCTGTCCGGGCTGCAACGGCTTCTCGACTCGTTCGAGGAGATCGGCCTCGGCTACCTGTCGCTGGACCGGCCGGCCGGCACCCTGTCCGGCGGGGAGGCGCAGCGGACCAGGATGATCCGCCACCTGGGGTCCTCGCTGACCGACGTCACCTACGTCTTCGACGAGCCCACCGTCGGGCTGCACCCGCACGACATCCAGCGGATGAACAACCTGCTGCTGCGGTTGCGGGACAAGGGCAACACGGTGCTGGTCGTCGAGCACAAACCGGAGGTGGTCGCGGTCGCCGACCACGTGGTCGACCTCGGCCCGGGTGCCGGCTCGGCCGGCGGCGAGGTGGTCTTCGCCGGCACCGTCGCCGGGCTGCGGGACAGCGGCACCCTGACCGGGCGGCACCTGGACGACCGGGCCGCCGTGAAGCCGGCGGTGCGCAGGCCGTCGGGCGTGCTCGCGGTACGCGGCGCGGACACCCACAACCTGCGCGACGTCGACGTCGACATTCCGCTGGGCGTGCTGGTGGTGGTCACCGGGGTGGCCGGTTCGGGCAAGAGTTCCCTGATCCACGGCTCGGTGTCGGGGCGCGACGGGGTGGTCGCGATCGACCAGGGGACGATCCGGGGGTCGCGGCGGAGCAACCCGGCGACGTACACCGGTCTGCTCGACCCGGTCCGCAAGGCGTTCGCGAAGGCCAACGGGGTGAAACCCGCACTGTTCAGCGCCAACTCCGAGGGGGCCTGCCCCGGCTGCAACGGCGCCGGGGTGATCTACACCGACCTGGCGATGATGGCCGGGGTCGCCACCGTCTGCGAGGAGTGCGAGGGCCGCCGGTTCCAGGACGCCGTGCTGGAGTACCGCCTCGGCGGTCGGGACATCAGCGAGGTGCTCGCGATGTCGGTGACCGAGGCGGCGGAGTTCCTCGGCACGGGCGAGGCGCGCACCCCGGCGGCGAGCGCCGTCCTCGGTCGGCTCGTCGACGTCGGGCTCGGCTACCTGCGCCTCGGTCAACCGCTCACCACCCTCTCCGGCGGCGAGCGGCAGCGGCTCAAGCTGGCCACCCGGATGGCCGAGCCCGGCGGTGTGTACGTCCTCGACGAGCCGACCACCGGGCTGCACCTCGCCGACGTGGCCCAACTGCTCGGCCTGCTCGACCGACTGGTCGACGGCGGCACCTCGGTCATCGTGGTGGAGCACCACCAGGCGGTGATCGCAAACGCCGACTGGATCATCGACCTCGGTCCCGGGGCCGGCCACGACGGCGGGCGGGTCGTCTTCGAGGGCACCCCCGCCGACCTGGTCGCCGCCCGGTCCACCCGCACCGGCGAACACCTCGCGGCCTACGTCGGCCGCTGACGCTACCCCCGCGCCCCGCCAGACCCGCGCCGGACCGGATCGGGTCGGGCGGTCGGGGTGCGGACCCCGTCGGTGCCGGGGGCGGCGGGGAGCTGCCGCCGCCGGCACCGGCGGCGGCATCGACGCACCGGGTCGACGTCGCGCCGCGGATGCGGCGGGCTACCGTCCCTGCGTGAGGAAGCCCTCCAGGGCGAGGGTGGCCGCGCCGAGGCTGACCGGGTTGCCGGCGACGGGGGAGCGGACGATCCCGGTGGCGGCGAGCGGGCGGCGCAGCGCGTGCTGGGCGACCACGGCGCGGACCTCGTCGCGCAGCCGGTCGCCGAGCCGGTCGGCGACCCAGCTGCTGAGCACCACGACCTCCGGGTTGATCAGGTTGACCAGGTCGGCGACGGCGACGCCGAGGTAGCGGGCGGTCTCGGCGACCACCTTCGTGGCGGTGGGGTCGTCGTCGGCGAGCCCGGCGGCGAGGGCGTCGAGGGTGGCGGTCTGGTCCTCGGGGTGCAGCAGCGGACTGGTCGGGGCCAGGTCGCGCAGCGTCTGCATGATGCCGGGCGCGCCGACGTACGCCTCGACGCAACCCCGGCTGCCGCACCGGCAGAGCCGGCCGTCGAGGACCAGGGTGGTGTGCCCCCACTCGCCGGCGCTGTTGCTGCTGCCCCGGTAGAGGGTGCCGCCGAAGGCGAGGCCCGCCCCGACGCCGGTGCCCAGGTTGATCACGGCGACGTCGTCGCGGCCCCGGGCGGCCCCGGCCCACAGCTCGGCGAGCACCGCCGCCCGTAGCGGGTTGTCCAGGTGCAGCGGCAGCGGCAGGCGGTCGGCGAGCAGGTCCCGCAGCGGTACGTCGTGCCAGTTCCAGTTGGGCGCGAACACCGACACGCCGCCCTCCCGGTCGACCTGGCCGGGGACGCTGACGCCGACGCCGAGCACCCGGGCCCCGGTGCCGGCCAGGACGGTGTCGATGCCGCTGACGATGTGCCGGACCACCTGGTGCGGGCGGCGTTCCAGCGGGCGCAGCGCCTCCTCGGCGCCGGCCAGCCGGGTCAGCGTGGTGTCGAAGAGGTCGACGTGCACGTACGTCTCGGCGACGTCGACGCCGACCAGCAGGCCGCCGTGCGGGTCGGCGGTGACCAGGCCGCGGGGCCGGCCGCCGCCGGAGTCCTCCCGGCCGGCCTCGGTGAGCAGCCCCAGGTCGGTGAGTTCGGCGACCAGGGTGGCGACGGTGCCGAGGCTGAGCCCGGTGTCGACGGCGAGGCGTTGCCGGCTGGTGGTGCCGGCGGCGACGACCTGCTGGACGACGGTGAGCCGGTTGGCGGAGCGGATGTCGCGGGAGGTCCGGGCCATGGCGCTTATCGCAACACTTACGAAAACCGTTGGCAATAGTGCAGGATGACAACCATCGATTTATTGAGAGAGGTGTGTCGATGGAACGTCTCCGGTACGGCGCTCTGGCGGCGGTGCTCTGCGTGCTCGGTGGCCTGCTGGTCGCCGGGCCGGCGCGGGCCAACGCCGCCGGGCCGGTCCCGCACTACCTGATGACCGCGTTCACCAACAGCAGCGAATCCAACATGTACGTCTACGACTCGGCCGACGCCACCCGGTTCACCCTCCAGCGGGCCAACGCCTACACCCCGCCGTCCGGGCTGGTCCGCGACCCGAGCGTCATCCGGCACACCGACGGCTACTACTACCTCGTCTATACCACCGGCTGGACCGGCAACACCATCGGCATCGCCCGCAGCGCCGACTACCTGACCTGGACCTTCCAGCGCAACGTCACCGTCCCCGTCGCACCGGCCAACGGCAGCACCTGGGCCCCGGAGTGGTTCGTCGACAGCGACGGCAGCGTGCACATCGTCGTCTCCGTCTCGCAGACCGGCACCGCCGGGCAGTTCCAGCCCTACCGGATCACGGCGACGAACAGCGCGCTGTCGGCGTGGAGCGCCCCGGCGGCGCTCAACGGCATCGGCACCAACCACATCGACAGCTTCATCGTCAAGGTCGGCAACACCTACCACAACTTCATGAAGAACGAGACCACCAAGTACATCGAGCACGCCACCGCCCCCGCGCTGACCGGCCCGTGGAGCTGGGTCGGCACCGGCAACTGGGCCGGCTGGGGCTCCGGCCTCGAAGGACCCGCCCTGGTCCGGCTGCCCGACAACCGGTGGCGCATCTACTTCGACCAGTACGGCGCCGGCCGCTACTACTCCGCCGACAGCAGCGACCTGTACGGCTTCACCGGCAAGACCGAACTGGCCGGGCTGTCCGGCACGGTGCGCCACTTCACCGTGCTGCGGGAGAGCGTCGGGGACACCTCCGCCCCGCCCACCGGCAACCGCTCGCTGCGCTCGGCGAACTTCCCCGACCGGTACGTCCGCCACCGCGACAACCTCGCCCGCATCGACGTGCTCGGCAGCGGCAGCCCGCTGGCCGACCGGCAGGACGCCACCTTCCAGATCGTCCCCGGCCTCGCCAACTCCTCCTGCTACTCGTTCCGCGCGGTCAACGGCTCCTACCTGCGACACTGGGACTTCACCATCCGGCTCGCCGGCAACGACGGCAGCGCCGTCTTCGCCGGGGACGCCACCTTCTGCAGCCGGACCGGGCTGGCCGGGGGCGGCAGCTACTCCTTCGAGTCGTGGAACCACCCCGGCCGCTACCTGCGCCACTACGACTACGCGCTGCGGGTCGACCCGTACGCCGCCGGCAGCACCTTCGCCGGGGACGCCTCCTACACCCTCACCGCGCCGCTGGCCTGAGCGTCCGGGCGCGTCGGCCGGTGGGCGGGAGGCACGCCCACCGGCCGTCAGCGGGTGGCCGGCAGGCCGAACGTCGGAAACAGGGTGCCGTCGAGGAACGAGACGAGCTCGGCGATCCGACCGTCGCGCACCGTCAGCACCGTGACCGACCACGGCAGGTGCGGGCCGGTGTCACCCGCGCGCAGGTAGTTGGCGACCGCCGGCTGGCCGTTGGCCGCCACCGGCACGTGCCGCCAACTGCCGCAACTGCCCAACGGCATCGCCCGCGCGAAGTCCAGCACCGCGGCGCGGCCGGCGTACCAGTGCGGCAGCGGCGGCATCGACCAGGTGACGTCCTCGGTGAGCAGGGCGACCAGGGCGTCGGCGTCGCCGTTCTCCAGGGCGGTGGCGTAGCCGGCGGCGACCTCCCGCAGCCGGGCGTCACCGAGGGTACGCAGCGCCTGCTGCTGGCTGCGGGCGGGCACCCGCTCGGCGACGACCCGGCGGGCCCGCGCCAGCGCCGAGTGGACCGACCCGGTGGTGGCGCCCGTCATGGCGGCGATCTCGGCGGCGGTGAAGCCGAGCACGTCGCACAGCAGCAGCGCGGCCCGCTGGTTGCCGGGCAGGTGTTGCAGCGCGGCGACGAACGCCAGCTCGACGGCCTCCCGCTGCTCGTAACGGGCGTCCGGGGTGGCGGGGCCGGCGGCCAGGCCGGCGTCGGGGTACGGGCCGAGCCACCGTACGTGGTCGGCGGCGACGCCGCCCGGCACGGCGTGTTCGCTGGCCGGCCCCAGGTCGACCGGCAACGCCCGCCGTCCCCGCCCGGTCGCCAGGTCCAGGCAGGTACGGGTGGCGACGGTGTAGAGCCACGTCCGCAGCGAGCTGCGCCCCTCGAACCGGGGCAGCGCCCGCCAGGCCCGCAGCAGGGCCTCCTGCAACGCGTCGTCGGCGTCGTGCGGGGAACCGAGCATCCGGTAGCAGTGCGCGTGCAGTTCCGGCCGCAGCGGCGCGACCAGCGCGGTGAACGCGGCGTCGTCCCCACCGCGGGCCCGGGTCAGCTTCGCGTCATGGTCGTCGGCCGTGATCTCGGCAAGAATCGTGCTCACGACCGACGATTCTGCCCCACGCCGGGAGTCTGCACCGTGTAAGAGCCGCACGTCACGACCCGGAGGACCCGATCATGAGCAGTTCCACCACCATGCCGGTGACCACCGCCACCCTGGCCGTCCCCGACGGGACCCTGCACTTCGAGGTACGCGGCCAGGGGCCCCTGGTGGCGCTGGTCGCCGCCCCGATGGACGCCCGGGCGTTCGCCCCGCTGGCCGACCTGCTCGCCACCGACCACACCGTGCTCACCACCGATCCACGGGGCATCCGCCGCAGCCGGCTGCACGACCCGGAGCAGGACTCCACGCCCGAACTGCGCGCCGACGACCTGGCCCGGCTGCTGGCCCACCTCGACGCGGGCCCGGCGGCGGTGCTCGGCTCCAGCGGTGGCGCGGTCACCGTCCTGGCGCTCGCCCAGGCGCACCCGCAGGCGGCGCACACCGTGATCGCCCACGAGCCGCCGCTGGTGCTGCTGCTCGACGACCGTGACGAACTGCTCGCCCGGGAGGACGACATGGTCGCCACCTACCGGCGGGGGGACCGGCTGGGTGCCTGGCGGAAGTTCCTCGCCAACGCCAACATCGTCATGCCCGAGGAGATGGTCCAGGGCATGTTCGGCCGCGAACCCGACCCGCAGGACGCCGCCGACGAGCGCTACCAGTACCTGCACACCCTGCGCGGCACGACCCGCTACCAGCCGGACGTCACCGCCCTGCGCGACGGCCCGACCCGGGTGCTGGTCGGCCTCGGCGAGGAGTCGGCCGGGGAACTGTGCGACCGCAGCTCCCGCGCGCTGGCCGCCGCACTGGGCGTGCCGCCCACCATGTTCCCCGGCGGGCACATCGGCTTCGCCGACGACCCCGCCGGGTTCGCCGTCCGACTGCGGGAGGTCATCGCCGGGTGACGGTGGGGCGCCGCCGGTCCGGTCCGCGTACCGGGGGCGGTCGGGCGGTGGCGACCGATGCGCGACAGTCACGCGGACGGTGGGCGTCGCGGCCCTAGAGTGCCGCGCATGACGCTGATCGTGCGACTCGTCGGCGGGTGCGCCGTCCTCGTGGCGGTGCTGGCGGCGGGGCCGGTGCCGGCCTCCGCCGCGCCGCCCGCCGGGGGCCTCGGGCTGGACCTGCGGACCAGCACGCCCCGGTACGCCCCGGGCGAGGCGGTCCGGTTGACGCTCGCGGTCACCAACAGGACGCAGGCGGCCTGCACGCTGGCCACCGTGGCCGACGGCACCGTGCAGGTGACCTCGGTCCGCCGGGACGGGCAGGAGCTGACCCCGGCCCTGGGTCGCAGCTTCTACGGCGACGGCATCGGCGCCGCCGCCACCGCCGGCACGGTCACCCTGGCACGGGGGCGGAGCGTGACCGTGCCACTGGTCAGCGTCCGGGTGCACGACGGCGGCGGCGACGACGCCGTGGTGCTGCGGTCGGTGACGGCGACCCCGGACGGCGGCGGGTTGGACACCCTCTGGCCGGTCGGGTCACCCGGCAGCTATCAGGTGACGGCGAGTTGGACGGCGCTGCCGGTGACCGGTCTCGACACCCCGTGTACGGGCGTGACGGCGTTGCGGACCACCGGCTTCACCGTCGGCGGCGACACCGCCGGGCGGGGATGGTGGCGCTGGCTGCTCGGCGGGGCGGTGCTGCTGGTGGTCGTGGTCGGCGGGCTGGCACTGCTGCTCCTGCGGCGGGCCCGCCGTCGCCCGGTCGCCGCCGTGGCGCTGCTGCTCGTCGCCGTCGGGGCGGTCGTCGGCGGGGGCGCCCGGCCAGCCCGGGCCGACTACCAGGTCGACCCGAGCGCCGGGGTGCCGGTCAGCGGCGTCGACTTCCAGGCCGCCGTCGACGGCTGCCTCCAGGGGTTCGCGGCTGCCGGCGGCGACCCGGCGGGCATCCTGCCCCGGCTCAGGGACGCCAAGACCCCCCGGGTGCGGATCATCCCCACCCCCGGCGGATCGGGCTCGTTCGAGACCCCGGACAGCAAGGACGGCAAGGGTTCCTCGACGGTGACCTGGAACCCGACCTCGGTCGAGCCGTACGGCGACGGGGTCGCCCGGGACCCGTGCGCGGCGCTGTACCACGAGCTGAACCACTCCGACGACATCTCCCGCGACGCCGTGCCGCAGGGCGCGTGCGGGGGCACCGGGATCAGGACCGCCGAGGTCAAGGCGACCCTGGCCGAGAACCGGTACCGGGCCGCCAAGGGCCTGCCGCCGCGCACCGAGTACGACGGCAAGACCCTGCCGAAGAGCCTGGACGAGTGCAAGAAGCCCACGAAGAAGACCCCGCCACCCAAGGGGCCGGTGAAACTCTGCGAGGACGGGGGCGACTGCGGCGGCACCAACGGTGACCCGCACCTGGTCACCTTCGACCGGCACTACTACGACTTCCAGGCCGTCGGCGAGTTCGTGCTGGTCGCGTCCACCTCCGGCGACCCGTTGGCGGTGCAGGTCCGGCAGACGCCGATGGGTGACTCGCGGACGGTGTCGGTGAACTCCGCCGTCGGCTTCGGGATCGGCGCGCACCGGGTTGCCCTCACCCTGGTCGACGGCAGCACCGAGGTCCGCGTCGACGGCGCGGCCCGGGTCGTGCCGCCGGGCGGGACGGAGCTGCCCGGTGGGGCCGGGCTCACCCGCCGCGACTCCGACACCGGCGCCGCCGACGGCTACGACCTGCGTTGGCCCGACGGCTCCGCCGCCGCCGTCGACCCGATCGGCCCGTACGGCTACCGGGTGCTGGTGAAGCTCGCCCCGGGCCGGGCCGGGAAGGTACGCGGACTGCTCGGCGACTTCGACGGTGACCCGGCCGACGACGTCGCCGCCCCCGCCGGGGCGGCCCTGCGCCAACCCGTGCCGTTCGAGCAGCTCTACCCGTCCTACGCCGACGGTTGGCGGGTCACCGGGGACGCCTCCCTGTTCAGTTACGCCGACGGGCAGGACACCGGCTCGTTCACCGACCGGACGTTCCCGGACCGGGCGGTGACCGTCGACGACCTCGACCCGGCCCGGCGGGCCCGTGCCGAGCAGGTGTGCCGGTGGGCCGGCATCACCGACGCCCGGCAGCTCGCCGAGTGTGTCCTCGACGTCGGGGTGACCGGCCGTCCCGAGTTCGCGGTCAGTGGCGTCGGCACCGAGCGGGTCGCGCCGCCGGCCGCCGCGCCGATCGCCGCGACCCCGCTCGCCACCGGGTCGCTGACCCCGGGTGGTGCCGCGCTGACCTTTCCCGCCCGGGCCGGCGACGCCGTGTTCGTCGACGTCGGCGCGCCCGGCCTGGCCGACGGATGCTCCCCGTTGCGGCTGCTCGACCCGACCGGGACGGAGGTGGCCAGCGGCTGCACCGTCGGCGGTCTCGGCCACATCGACCGCACCGACCTCACCCGCGACGGCCGGTACGCGGTGGTGGTCGACGCCACCGCCGGCACCGGTCGGGCCACCGTGCGGGTCTACGCGGCCCGGGACAGCACCGGCACCCTGCGACCGGACGCCCCGGCGGTCACCGCGACGCTCGACGTGCCGGGCAGCCGGGCCCGGTACCGGTTCACCGGTTCGGCCGGCCAGCGGGTCTTCGTCGAGGTGCCGCAGAGCACCCTGCCCGACCAGTGTTCACCGCTGGAACTGCTCGACCCGGACGGGCGACGGCTCGACGGCGGCTGTGTCGTCGGCGGCGTCGGCGAGGTCGACGGCACGCTGCTGCCCGCCGACGGGA
Organism: Micromonospora sp. HM134; assembly: GCF_007833915.1. Taxonomy (NCBI): domain Bacteria; kingdom Bacillati; phylum Actinomycetota; class Actinomycetes; order Micromonosporales; family Micromonosporaceae; genus Micromonospora; species Micromonospora sp. HM134. Next base: position 4,535,548 of record NZ_CP041061.1, on the reverse strand, counting down.
CGTACACCGTGCTGGTGGACCCGGTGGACCGTACCGTCGGTACCGTGGCGCTGCGGCTGTTCGTCACCGGTGACCGGGTCGGCGCGATCACCGTCGACGGCCCGCCGGTCGTCGCCACCGTCGACCGGCCCGGCGCGGTGCTCAGCTACCGGTTCACCGGCACGGCCGGCACGTCGGTGACCGTGACGGCCGGCGACGCCACCCTGCCCGACCAGTGCTCCCCGTTGACCCTGCGCGACGCCGACGGCGCGACGGTGGCCGCCGGCTGTGTGGTCGGCGGCAGCGGTGGCATCGGCGCGACCGTCCTGCCGGCCACCGGCGACTACACCGTCGTGGTGGACCCGTCGGGCGCGGCCACCGGCGCGGTCACCCTCACCCTGCGCCGGTGACGGTCGCCGGGCCCGTCCGGTGCCGGCCGGCCCGCCTGACCCGTCGGTCAGCGGGGGAGGGGCCGGCGCCGGGTGGGGGCTTGAAATCCTATCGATTCGATAGGAAACTGGTCCGGTGCTGCTCGTCCGGCTGTTCACCTCCCGCCGGGTCGTCGACCTGATGCGGGTCGCCACCCAGCGGTGTCCCCGGCCGTCCCCCGCCGCCTGACCGGCTGCGGTCGCCGCACCGCAGCGCCGGCCGTCGTCGCCGCCGGCAGGCAGGATTCCGTACGCCCGCGCGGCGTCCGCCGTGCCGCCGTGACCCTTCGACCCCCGTGCGGGAGGCCGTCCGATGACCGAGTCCGACCATCGTCCACCGCCGGTCGAGGCCGACGCCGACACCCTGCGTACGCTGCTGCGCCACCAGGCCAGCACCGTCGTGGTGGTCACCGCCCCCGGCGCCCCGGCCGTCGGTTTCACCGCCACCTCGTTCACCTCGGTGTCGCTGGCCCCGCCGATCGTCTCGTTCTGCCTGAACCTCGGGGCGTCGAGCTGGCCCACGGTGGCCCGGAGCCGGCACGTGGCGGTGCACCTGCTCGCCCACCACCAGCAGGACCTGGCGCGTACCTTCGCGACCAGCGGCATCGACCGGTTCGCCGCGCCGACCCGGTGGCGGACCGGGCCGGAGGGGGTGCCGATCCTCGACGACACCCTGGCCTGGCTGCTCTGCCGGGTGGTCGAACGGGTGCCCGTGGGCGACCACGCGATCGTGCTCGCCGAACCGGAACTGGTCCAGCAGGCCGACGTGGGGTCGCCGTTGCTCTACCACCGGGGCCGCTACGCCGGGCTGTCCGGTGGCCCGGAGGGTGCGGCCCGGCGGCCCGCCGCCTGACGGACGCAATTCCTGCAAACCCTATAGTATTAGTAGGTATTGCGTCAACGGATCGGCATCCATCGGTGCGATAGCCGACATCCGTCGCGCGTTCCGTTGACACCACCGGCACCCCGGAGGTGGACTCGACCCATGTCCAGCGAGCTGCGGCTGACGATCCGCGGCCACATCGACTTCGGTCGCGTGTGGTCGAGTTCCTGTCTGGCCTGACCCGGCACCCACACCCGGACCCGACGCGCCCCATCGGCCCGTCGAGGTGGGGCTCACCGCCGAGCCGACCGCCGCACCCTCCCCGACACCGCACCGGCCCGCGCCCCACGCCCGGCCGGGTGTCGGCGTACCCGATCGCCTGCCTGGACAGGAGAATCCGTCATGCCCGTCCGCCCGCTGCGGACCCTCGCCGTCGCCGCCGTGCTCGCCCTCGCCGCCGGCTGCGCCACCGCCACCGCCCCGGCCGTCGAGGCCGCCGGGCAACCCCGCCCCGGCGGCGCGCTCACCTGGGCCGTCGAGACCGAACCGATCACCCTCAACCCGCACCAGTACAGCCAGGCCAAGGCCCGCCTGCTGGTCTGGAACAGCTTCGAGTCGCTGCTCACCTACGACACGCGGGGCGCGCTGGTGCCCTGGCTGGCGACCGGCTGGCAGACCACACCCGACGGCCTGACCTACACCCTCCCGCTGCGCGCCGGAGTGACGTTCACCGACGGCACCCCGTTCGACGCCGCCGCCGTCAAGGCCAACCTCGACAAGCTCCGCGAACCCGGGTACGCCCCCGCCGTCGCCGCCGTGCAACTGCGCCACCTCAAGGCCGTCGAGGTCGTCGACCCGCACACCGTACGACTCACCCTGACCGCCCCCGACGTGCTCATCCTCGACTTCCTCGCCTCCCCGCAGGGCGCCCAGGTGTCCCCGAGATCGCTGCGGGAAGCCAGGAACCTCAAGGCCGGCGGCGTCGACGTCGTCGGCACCGGACCGTTCGTGCTCGACCGCTACGTCCCCGGCCGGGAACTGCACTACCGGCGCAACCCCGGCTACGACTGGGCCCCGCCCACCGCCACCCACACCGGCCCGGCCCACCTCGACGAGATCACCTACCGGTTCCTCAAGGAATCCGCCGTCCGGGTCGGCGCCCTCACCGCCAACCAGGTGCAGCTCATCGAGGGCGTGCCCGCCACCGACCAGCCGCTGATCACCGGCAACCCCCGCCTGCGGCTGACCCGCGCGCTGAACTCCGGCTCCGCCTACGCCTACTACCTCAACGTCTCCCACGCCCCCTTCGACGACCTGCGGGTCCGGCAGGCGTTCCGGGAGGCGGTCGACGTCGACACCGTGCTGGCCTCGGTCTACCGGGACACCGCGACCCGGGCGTGGAGCGTGGTCAGCCCGTCCAGCCCGCTCTACGACAAGCGGCTGGAGGGCAGCTACGGCGGTGACTCCGCCACGGCGAACCGCCTGCTCGACCAGGCCGGTTGGACCACCCGCGACGCCGACGGCTACCGCACCCGCGACGGCCGGCGGCTCACCGTACGGCTGGTGCAGGCCGCCCCGTACGTGCGGGACCGCCGTGACGTGCTCGCCCAGGCCGTGCAGGCGGCGGTGAAACAGAACGCCGGTATCGACCTGAAGGTCTCCGTGGTCGACCAGGGCACCGCCCAGCAGGCGTTCGACCGCAACGAGTACGAGGTCTTCGACAACTCCCGCGCCGACACCGACGCCGCGGCGGCGTTGAACCTGCTGCTGCACTCCGGAGGCGGCATCAACCGCACCCGGGTCGCCGACCCGCAACTGGACCGGCTCCTGGAGGCCGGGCAGGCCGCCACCGACCCCGCCCGACGCGCCGACAGCTACGCCCAGCTGCAACAGCGGGTCGTGGCCACCCAGGCGCTCGCGCTGCCGCTCTACGCCCCGGCCGACCAGATCGCCGCCAGCACCGCCGTCGGCGGCGTACGTTTCGAGCCCACCGCCGGGGTGCCGGCCAGCGCGTACGACCTGTGGATCGCACGATGATCCTGCTGCGGGCGGCGGCCCGTCGGGTCGCAGCCGGACTCGTCGTGTTGTGGGCCGCCGCCACCGCCGCCTACCTGGCGCTGCTGGCCGCGCCCGGGAACACCGTGGACAGCATCGTGGGCGACGGCGCGGACACCCCGCAGATCCGGGCCCAGATCATCACCGAGTGGGGCCTGGACCGGCCGCCGGTCGTGCAGTACCTCGACTACCTGCGGCGGTTGGCCGGCGGTGACCTGGGCCGCTCCTACCTGCTGCAACGCCCGGTCGCCGAGGTCATCGGCGAGCAGCTCGCCCCCACCGCGACGCTCGCCGTCGCCGCCGCCGGCCTCGGGGTGCTGCTGGCCGTGGTGGCGGCGGTCGGCACCGCCGGCCGTCGCCGGCGCTGGCCGCGCCGGGTCAGCTCCGCAGCCGAGCTGCTGCTGGTCTCCACCCCGCCGTTCCTGATCGGCATCGTGCTGCTCAGCGTGCTGTCCTTCCGGTACGGGCTGTTCCCCGTCGCCGGCGACCAGGGGCCCACCGCCCTGGTGCTGCCGGCGGTCACCCTCGCCCTGCCCATCGCCGGCCTGCTCGCCCAGGTGCTCCGCGACGGCCTGGACCGGGCGCTGGACGAGCCGTTCGTACTGACCGCCCGCGCCCGGGGCACACGGGAACGGACGGTGCTGCTGCGCCACGCCCTGCGGCACGCCCTGCTGCCGGCGGTCACCCTCGCCGGCTGGCTGTTCGGCATCCTGCTCGGCGGCGCGGTCATCGTCGAGCAGGTGTTCGGCCGACCCGGCCTCGGTCAGGTCACCCTGAGCGCGGTGACCAGCAAGGACATGCCGGTGGTGCTGGCCGTGGTGACGCTCTCCGCCGCCGTCTACGTAGTGGTCAACACCGCCGCCGACCTGACCTACCTGCTCGTCGACCCGCGCCTGCGAAGGAGCTGACGATGACCGTCACCCTGGGGCCCACGGCCACCGCCGTCGCGGCGGTCCCGCTCGCCACCGACCCGCCCGCCCCGGCCCGCCGCCGGTCCCGGCCACGACCCGGCCTGCTCGTCGCCGGGGCGTACCTCGTCCTGCTGGTCGTCGCGGCGGTCCTCCCGGCGCTGCCGGCCCCCGGCGACCCGCTCGCCGCCGACCCGCGCGCCGTGCTCGCCGCACCCGACGCGGCACACTGGTTCGGCACCGACCAACTCGGTCGGGACGTGTGGACCCGGGTCGTGCACGGCGCGGGGCACTCGCTGACCATCGGCCTCGCCGCGACCGCGATCGCGGTCACCGGCGGGGTGCTGCTCGGGCTGCTCGCCGGGCTTACCCACCGGTTCGCCGACGAGGCGCTCAGCCGGTCCTTCGACGCGCTGTCGGCGTTCCCCCTGCTGCTGCTGGCGTTGCTGTTCATCACGGTCGCCGGTCCCGGCACCGCCAGCCTGGTCGTCGCCATCGGCATCGCCACCCTCCCGCACCACGCCCGGGTGGTACGCGGGCAGACCCTGCTGGTCCGCCGGGCCGGCTACGTCGAACAGGCGGTCAGCTTCGGCCTGTCCCGGCCCCGACTGGTGCTGCGGCACGTGCTGCCCAACGTGGTCGGCCCGGTGCCGGTCCTCGCCGTGATCGGGCTCGGCGAGGCGGTGCTGGCCGCCGCCGGGCTCAGCTTCCTCGGCCTCGGGCCGCAACCGCCGTCACCGGAGTGGGGCGCGATGCTCTCCGAGGGGCGCAACTACCTCCAGGTGGCCTGGTGGATGACGGTGCTGCCCGGTGCGGCGGTCACCGCGACGGTGGTCGCGCTGACCGTCGTCGGCCGGCACTGGCAGGCCCGCTTCGACGGGCGGCGTCCCTGATGGGCCCGCTGCTCGCCGTCGAGGACCTGCACGTCACCTTCGACACCCCCACCGGCCCGGTGGCGGCGGTGAGGGGCGTCGGCTTCACCGTCGGGGCCGGCGAGTGCGTCGCGATCGTCGGGGAGTCCGGATCGGGCAAGAGCGTCACCGCCCGTGCCCTGGTCGGCCTGGCGGGCGTCGACGCCCGGGTCCGCGCCGGCCGGCTCGACCTCGCCGGCCGGGACGTGCGGGGCTACCGGCCACGGGACTGGCGACGGGTGCGGGGCCGGCTCGCCGGGCTGGTGGTGCAGGACGCCCTGGTCTCCCTCGACCCGCTACGCACCGTCGGCGCGGAGATCGGCGAGGTGCTCGCCGCGCACGACATCGTCGGCCGACGGGAACGCGGCGGCCGGGTCACCCACCTGCTCGACCAGGTGCACGTGCCCGAACCGGGACGGCGGGCCCGGCAGTATCCGCACCAGCTCTCCGGCGGCCTGCGGCAACGGGCGCTGATCGCCTCCGCGATCGCCGGGGAACCCGCCCTGCTCGTCGCCGACGAGCCGACCACCGCGCTGGACGTCACCGTGCAGGCGCAGATCCTGCGGCTGCTCGCCGAACGCCGGGCCACCGGGGTCGGGCTGCTGCTGATCAGTCACGACCTGGCGGTGGTCGCCCAGGTGGCCGACCGGGTCCTGGTGATGCGGGACGGCCGGATCGTCGAAGAGGGGCCGACCGGCCGGCTGTTGCAGGCGCCCCGGCACCCGTACACCCGGCAGTTGCTCGCCGCGGTGCCGTCGGCCTCGTCGCGCGGACGTCGACTCGGCGAACCGGCCCGGTTGCGCGACGGCTGCGCGGTGCCGGTGCTGGGGCGGACCCCGCTGCCGGCGCGGCCCGCCGTGCGGGCGGACGACACCGTGCTCGACGCGGCCGGCCTGACCCGACGCTACGGCCCGCACACCGTCGTCCGGGACGTCTCGTTCAGCGTGGCCCGGGGCGAGACGCTGGGGCTGGTGGGGGAGTCCGGCTCCGGCAAGAGCACGGTCGCCCGGCTCGTCGCCGGCCTGCTCGCCCCCGATGCCGGCACCGTCACCTTCGAGTCGACCCGGTGGTCCGGGGTGCCGGAGCGGACCCGCCGCCCGCTGCGCCGCCGGTTGCAGGTGATCTCCCAGGACCCGCTGGGCTCCTTCGACCCCCGGTACACCGTCGGCCGGCTGGTCGCCGAGAACCTCGATCCGGGACCGGAGCGCACCGACCGGGTGGTCGCCCTGCTGCGCCGGGTGGGCCTCGGCCCGGACCTGCTCGACCGGCACCCCCGGTCGCTGTCCGGCGGGCAACGGCAACGGGTCGCCATCGCCCGTGCCGTCGCCCCCCGACCCAGCCTGATCATCTGCGACGAGCCGGTCTCCGCCCTCGACGTCTCCGTCCAGGCCCAGGTCCTCGACCTGCTGGCCGACCTGCGGGCCGCCGACGGCACCGCCCTGCTGTTCATCTCCCACGACCTGGGCGTGGTGCACCACCTCGCCGACCGGGTGCTGGTGCTGCACGACGGCGCGGTGGTCGAGCAGGGCCCGGTCGGCGACGTCTTCAGCTACCCCCGGCACGCCCACACCCGGTCCCTGCTCGACGCGCTGCCCACGCTGGTCACCGCCGGCTGACCGAGGAGGAGAACCCATGCCCGATCCGACCCTGCACCTGGCCGTCGCCCTCGACGGCCTCGGCTGGCATCCCGCCGCCTGGCGACTGTCCCACGCCGACCCGGCGGCACCGCTGTTCCCCCGCTGGTGGGCCGCCCTGGTCGGCCAGGCCGAACAGGCCGCCCTGGACCTGGTCACCATCGAGGACTCGCTGGACCTCCAGTCGTCCCTGCCCGACGGGCCGGACGGCCGGGTCGACCAGGTCCGGGGCCGGCTCGACGCGCTGCTGGTCGCCGCCCGGGTCGCCCCGCTGACCCGGCACATCGGCCTGGTCCCGACCACCAGCGTCACCCACACCGAGCCGTTCCACGTCTCGACCGCGGTGGCCACCCTCGACCACGTCAGCGGCGGCCGGGCCGGCTGGCGACCCCGGATCTCCGCCCGCCGCGCCGAGGCCGGGCACTTCGGCCGCCGGGACCTGCCCCCGCCGGACCCGACCCGACCGGCCGAACCGCAGCGGGCACGACTCGTCGGTGACCTGTTCGCCGAGGCCGCCGACGCCGTCGAGGTGGTCCGCCGACTCTGGGACAGCTGGCAGGACGACGCGGAGATCCGGGACGCCTCCACCGGGCGGTTCGTCGACCGGGACCGGCTGCACTACACCGACTTCACCGGCCGGTGGTTCTCGGTCAAGGGACCGTCGATCGTGCCCCGGCCACCCCAGGGGCAGCCGGTGGTCGCCGTGCTGGCCCACGCGACGGTGCCGTACGAGTTCGCCGCCCGGCACGCCGACGTCGTCTTCGTCACCCCCACCGACACCGGGCACGCCGAAGCCGTCGTCACCGAGGTCCGGGCCGTCGAGGAGACCGTCGGCCGGGGTGGACCGCCCCTGCGGGTCCTCGCCGACCTGGAGGTGCTGGTCGACGACACCCCGGAGGCGGCCCGGCGGCGACGGGACCGGCTGGACGAACTGCACGGGACGGGGCACACCTCCGACGCGGCCACCTTCACCGGCAGCCCCGCGCAACTCGTCGACCTGCTCGCCGCGTGGCAACGGGCCGGTGTGGACGGGTTCCGGCTGCGCCCCGCCGTGCTGCCCGACGACCTGACCAGGATCACCCGGTCGGTGGTGCCCGCGCTGCGGGACCGGGGCCTGTTCCGCGCCGGCTACCCCGGTGGCACGCTACGCGGCCTGCTCGGCCTGCCCCGGCCGGCCAACCGGTACGCCGTCGCGGGCCCCCGCTGACCCCCCGGGAGAACCCCATGCCCAAGCAGATCATCCTGGCCGCGCACTTCCCCGGCGTGAACAACACCACCGTGTGGAGCGATCCGGCCTCCGGCAGCCACATCGACTTCGCCTCCTTCGTCCACCTGGCCCGCACCGCCGAACGCGGCCGGTTCGACTTCCTCTTCCTGGCCGAGGGGCTGCGGTTGCGGGAACAGCGCGGCCGGATCCACGACCTGGACGTGGTGGGCCGGCCGGACACCCTCACCGTGCTGGCCGCGCTCGCCGCCGTCACCACCCACCTGGGGCTGGCCGGCACCCTGAACACCACCTTCCGGGAGCCGTACGAACTGGCCCGGCAGTTGGCCACCCTGGACCACCTCAGCGGCGGTCGGGCCGCCTGGAACGTGGTGACCACCTCCGACGCGTTCACCGGGGAGAACTTCCGCCGGGGCGGCTACCTCGACCGGTCGCTGCGCTACGAGCGGGCCGCCGAGTTCGTCCGGGTCGCCCGGCGGTTGTGGGAGTCGTGGCCGGCGGACGCGATCGTCGGTGACCGTGCCGACGGCCGGTACGTCCGCGGGGCCGACCCGGGGGCCTTCGCCCACCACGGCGGGCAGTTCGACATCGCCGGGCACTTCACCGTGCCCCGCAGCCCGCAACTGCACCCGGTGATCCTCCAGGCCGGTGACTCGCCCGACGGCCGGGAGTTCGCCGCGTCCAGCGCCGACGCGATCTTCTCCCGGCACGGCACCCTGGAGGCCGGTCGGGAGTTCTACCGGGACGTGAAGGCCCGGCTGGCCCGGCACGGCCGTGCCCCCGACGACCTGAAGATCATCCCGGGGGTGACCTTCGTGCTCGGCGACACCGACGCCGAGGCGCAGGAACGCGCCCACCACATCCGCCGCCAGCAGGTCAGCCCGCAGACCGCGATCCTGCTGCTGGAGCAGCTGTGGAACCGGGACCTGTCCGGGTACGACCCGGAGGGCCCGCTGCCGGCCGAGGACCCCGACGTCTCCGCCGAGGCGATCAGCCGGGGCCGGGCCGGCATGTACCCGGACCCGGTCGGCACCGCCCGGCAGTGGCGGGCCCTGGCGCAGGAGAAGGGCCTCGGCATCCGCGACCTGATCATCGAGGTCACCGGCCGGCAGTCCTTCATCGGCACCCCGCAGCGGGTCGCCGAGCGGATGAACCACTTCGTGCAGTCCGCCGCCGCCGACGGGTTCATCCTGGTGCCGCACCTGACCCCGGGCGGGCTCGACGAGTTCGTCGACCGGGTCGTCCCGCTGCTCCAGGACCGTGGCGTGTTCCGCACCGAGTACACCGGCACCACCCTGCGGGAACATCTCGGCCTGCGGGCCGCCCGGGCGGTCACCCCGGTCGGTGCGGCATGACCACCCCGCAGGCGTCGACGCCGGTCACCGTCTGCCGGCTACGCCCGGACGACCCGGACGCGGTGACCCTGCGGGCGGCGATGACCGGGGAACTGCGCCAGCGCTACGCCGACCGCCCGTACGACCCGATCCACCTGCCCCCGGCCCGGGTGTTCCCGCCGGGTTCGGTGGCCTGGACGGGGGTGGCCTACACCGCCGACGCCACCCCGGTCGGGCACGCCGCGCTGCGCTGGCACGGCTGCGACCTGGAACTCAAACGGATGTACGTGGCGCCCACCCACCGGGGGCGGGGCGTCGCCGACCAGCTCCTGGACGCCGCCCGGGAGGCGGCCGGGCAGCTCGGCGCGGGTCGGATCGTGCTCCAGACCGGTGACCGGCAGCCCGACGCGGTCCGCCGCTACGAACGCGCCGGCTACCGGCCGATCGCGGTCTTCCCGCCGTACGACACGTTGCCCTACTCCCGCTGCTTCGCGCTGGTGATCCAGCCCGGCACCCGGCGGAAGACCCCGGTCCCGGCATGAAGGTCCTGCTGGTCACCCTGATCACCCACCTGCCCGACCCGGTCACCGGGCGACGGCGGAGCACCACCGAACGGTTCCGGGAGGTGGTCGACACCGCCGTGCTCGCCGAGGAACTCGGCTTCGACGGCTTCGGCGTCGGCGAACGCCACGAACGCCCGTTCATCTCCTCCGCGCCGCCGGTGGTGCTCAGCCACATCGCGGCCCGGACCCGTACCATCCGGCTGTTCACCGCGGTCACCACGCTGAGCCTGCTCGACCCGGTCCGCGCCTACGAGGACTACGCCACCCTCGACCACCTCTCCGACGGCCGGCTGGAACTGATCATCGGCAAGGGCAACGGTGCCGCCCAGGCCCGGCTCTTCGGCGTCACCGCCGAGGACCAGTGGGACCGCAGCCGGGAGGGCTACGAGCTGTTCCGCCGGCTCTGGCGGGAGGACCGGGTCACCTGGTCGGGCCGGTACCGACCGGCGTTGACCGAGGCCGAGGCCTGGCCCCGCCCGTTGCAGGAGACCATCCGGATCTGGCACGGCAGCGCCACCAGCCGGGAATCGGTCGACCTGGCCGCCCGCCACGGCGACCCGATCTTCTCCGCCAACGTCGTCAATCCGATCGAGCCGTACGCGGAGCTGGTCCGGTACTACCGGCAACGGTGGGTGCACCACGGCCACGATCCGGCGGACGCCCTCGTCGGGGCCGGCACCGCCGGCTTCTACGCCGCCCGCACCTCGCAGGAGGCGGTCGAGACGTACCGGCCGATCTTCGACGCCCGGGTCGCCGCGTCCCGCCAGCTCGGCGTGGAGCCGGTCTTCCCCACCATCGAGGACGCCGTGGCCCGCAGCTCCCTACTGGTGGGCAGCCCGCAGCAGATCGTCGACAAGGTGCTGCGCCAGCACGGGCAGCTCGGCCACGAGGTGATGCACCTGCGGGCCGACCAGGACGGCCTGACCGCCGAGGCCCACCGGCGGAGCCTGGAGCTGTTCCAGGCCGAGGTGGCGCCGGTGCTGCGCCGGGAGATCCCCAGCCGTCCCTTCCGTCCGCCGGCGTCCGCCGCCGCGCCGCTCTGAGCAGAAACGGGGTCACCCATGCCATCGACCGCGCTGTCCGTGCTCGACCTGTCCCCGGTGCCCGCCGGTGGCACCGTCGCCGACGCGCTGCGGCACACCGTCGACCTGGCCCGCCGGGTCGAGCAGTTCGGCTACCGCCGCTACTGGGTGGCCGAACACCACCTGGCCGCCGGGGTGGCCAGCTCCGCGCCGGCCGTGCTGATCGGGCAGGTCGCCGCGGCCACCAGCGTGCTGCGGGTCGGCTCCGGCGCGCTGCTGGTGGGCCACCGCACCGCCCTGTCGGTGGTGGAGGAGTTCGGCACCCTCGCCACCCTCCACCCGGGCCGCATCGACCTCGGCATCGGCCGGTCCGGACCACCCCGCGCGGACGCCGCCCGGGAACCCGCCGCACCCGCCGCACCGCCGGCCGGGGCCCGGGTGGTCGACGGGCTGCTGATCCCCGCCCCGTTCTCCTACGCCCACCTCGCCGCCGCCCCCCGGTACGCCCTCGCCACCGCGCTGCTGCACCAGGCCGGCGCGCGACCACCCGGGTTCGCCGGGCAGCTCGACGACATCCTCGCGCTGCTGCGCGGCGACTACCGGGACGCCGACGGCCTCGACGCGCACGCCGTGCCGGGGGAGGGGGCGGACCTGCAGGTGTGGCTGCTGGGCAGCAGCGGCGGGGAGAGCGCCCGGCTCGCCGGGGCACGGGGCCTGCCGTTCGCCGCCAACTACCACGTCAGCCCCGCGACGGTGCTCGACGCGGTCACCGCGTACCGGGCGGCGTTCCGGCCGTCGGCGACGCTGGCGAAGCCGTACCTGGTGGTCTCCGCCGACGTGGTGGTCGCCGACACCGACGCCGAGGCGCGTCGGCTGGCCAGCCCGTACGGGCACTGGGTACGCAGCATCCGCAGCGGCGCGGGCGCGATCCCGTACCCGAGCCCCGGGCAGGCCGCCGCCCTGCCGTGGACCGACGCCGACCGGGAACTCGTCGCCGACCGGCTGGAAACCCGGTTCGTCGGCGCGCCGGAGACGGTGGCCGAGCGGCTGCGCACCCTGCGGGACGTCACCGACGCCGACGAACTGCTGGTCACCACGATCACCCACGACCACGCCGACCGGGTGCGGTCCTACCAGCTGCTGGCCAAGGAGTGGGCCCAGTCCGGCGACGCCGGCCGGGCCGGCTAGCGCGACGGCCCGGCACCCCGGCCCGGGGCGGGGACCACGGATCGGGGGTGTCCGGGTCGGGGTGTCGTGTCAGGCCATCGTGCTCAGTAGCCCGACCTCCGGGCTCAGGGCGCCGTCCTGGCCCAACGACCGGAAGTCGGCCTCGACGGCGGCCCGCTCCAGCCGGCCCGCCCGCACCGCGTGGTAGCGCACGACCGACCAGAGGAAGACGTCGAGGGTGTCGAAGCGGGTGCCGCCCTCGACGACCTCCTCCTCGTGGAACCAGAGGCCGACCTGCCCGGTGACGAGGACCACGTGCAGGTTGCCGCCACCGTCGGCGCCGATCGAGTAGACGTCGTCGTCGGTGAGCGTCGGCCGGTAGTCGGCGTCGAGGAGCTGGCAGTCGTTCCCGGCGAAGTCGAAGCCGTAGGACCAGTCGTGGATGTCGAGGAACTGGGGCATCCGCCCGGACCGGACGCGGCGGTCGAACGCCGCCAACGCCGAGGCGGCCGGGGGCGGCAGCCGGTCGAGCAGCGGCGTCACCGGCCGGGTCGAGGCGGGCACGATGACCGGTGGACGGTCGGCGAACCAGCGGGCGAGATCGGCGTCGAGGTCACGTTCGACGTAGCCGGTCAGCTCGTCAGGGGTGAGGGTCACCGGCGGATGCTAACCGCCGCCCCCGACAGGCCCGCCGCGCCGGTCGGCGGGGGACCCGCCGGCAGGCGTCGGTTTCGTCCACCGCTGCGGCTTTCACCGAGGTCGGGCTATATTGACGCAAGTCACTTACTGCTCTGGAGGTGCCCGACGTGAGAGTCCGTTCGATGGTGGCGGCAGCGGTTGCGGCGGGGCTCGCGGCCACCGGCGTCGGCACCGCGACGCTCGCCGGGGCCGCGCCGGCCGGCCCGGCCCCGGCCGCCACGACCCTGGCCCTCGGCGACTTCGACTTCACCCGTCCGCAGGTCGTGGCCACCGGCCTGACCGTCCCCTGGGGGATGGACTTCCTGCCCGACGGCAGCGCCCTGACGGCGCTGCGCAACTCCGGCCAGGTGCTGCGGGTCCGCCCCGGGCAGGCCCCGGAGCAGGTGGCCCAGATCTCCGGCGTGACCGCGACCGGCGAGGGCGGCCTGCTCGGCCTCGCGGTCTCCCCGGGGTACGCCCAGGACGGCTACGTCTACGTCTACCTCAGCACCGCCACCGACAACCGGATCGTCCGCTTCCGGCTCACCGCGCCGCAGACCCAGGAGCCGGTCCTCACCGGCCTGGCCCGGTCCACCATCCACAACGGCGGCCGGATCGCCTTCGGCCCGGACGGGATGCTCTACGCCGGCGTCGGTGACGCGGGGCAGACCGCCAACGCGCAGAACCCGCAGAGCCGCAACGGCAAGATCCTCCGGATGCGGCCGGACGGGTCCGCGCCGTCGGACAACCCGACGGCCGGCTCCCTGGTCTACAGCCTCGGGCACCGCAACGTACAGGGCCTGACCTGGGACGCCCAGGGTCGGCTCTACGCCGCCGAGTTCGGGCAGAACACCTGGGACGAGGTCAACCTCATCGTGCCCGGCGGCAACTACGGCTGGCCCACGGTCGAGGGGCGGGCCAACGACCCCCGGTTCCGGGACCCGCTGCTGGTCTGGACGACCGCGGAGGCGTCCCCGAGCGGCGCGGCGGTCGCCGGCAACCGGCTCTTCGTCGCCGCCCTGCGCGGCACCCGGCTGTGGACCGTGCCGCTCACCGGCACCGGCGGGGTCGGCACCCCGACGGCCGAGCTGACCGGCGCGTACGGCCGCCTGCGCACCGTCGAGTACGGGCCGGACGGCTGGCTCTGGGTCACCACCAGCAACCGGGACGGGCGTGGCACCCCGGCGGCGACCGACGACCGCATCCTGCGTTTCCCGCCGAGGGACACCACCCCCTCGCCGACGACCCCGCCGCCCACCACCACGCCTCCGCCCACCACCACGCCGCCGACCACGCCTCCGCCCACCACCCTGCCGCCCGTCTCGTGCCGGGTCGTCTGGCAGCCCAACCAGTGGAGCGGTGGGTTCACCGCCGAGGTGTCGATCACCAACCTGGGGTTCCCGGTCACCAGTTGGACGTTGACCTGGTCCTTCGCCGCCGACCAGCGGATCACCAACGCCTGGAACGCGCAGGTCACCCAGTCCGGCGCCGCCGTGACCGCCCGTAACGCCGCGTGGAACGGCAGCGTGCCGCAGAGCGGCACGGTCAGCTTCGGCGTCCAGGGCACCTCCGGCGCGAGCAACCCGCGTCCGGCCGCGTTCCAGTTCAACGGGGGTACCTGCCTGGTCCAGTGATCCGCGACGGGGCCGGTCCGGGGCACCCCGGGCCGGCCGCCGTCCGCCGCGCCGCCCGGGCCCGTCCGGGCAACGCGGTCGCGTCGTCGCCGCCGACGGGAACACACCGGCGTCGGTCGAACCGGGGCAATGTGCCGGTTTCGCCGACGCCGGCCCTCGTTCCGGTGGAGCCTGCGAGAGACGCGATCGCGCACGGTACGGCGGAACGGGGTGATCTTGAATCGAAGGTTCGTCGGGCTGCTGCTGGTGACCGGCCTGGTGCCGATGATCGAGGCCACCGTGCTGGTCGCCCTCGGATTCCGGGCCGCCGAGGGCATCCCCCCGCAGGTCACCGCCCTCTGGCCGTACGACACCTACCACGACCTGCGGTGGCTCTACGTCTACCACCGGTCGTGGTGGGAGTTCGTGCTCTGGCTGACCTACGTGCTGGTCGCCCGGGGCCTGTTCACCACCGGCCTGGTGCTGCTGGCCTGGCCGGCCGGGGTGCCCCGGCCGTCGCTGGGGTGGCTGCTGCGCCGCAACGTCGTGCTCGGCGTGCTGGTCGGCGGGTTCGTCGCGCCCTGGGCGGCGATCTCGGTGGCGGCGTCGGTGGTCGCCCTGTCCTGGGTGCTGCTGGCGTCGCTGCTGCCGATGTTCCTGCTCGCACCGTTCCTGCAACGGGTGGCCGTGGTGGAGCACTGGTGGCGGGGGCTGCCGTCGATCTCGCTGGTCGGCTGGTCACTGCTGAACTTCGTGGTGCTGACCGTGGCCGGCGCGCTGTGCTGGGTGGTGCCCGGCTGGTGGACGGTGCCGGTGGCCGGCGTGGCGGGGGCCCTCAACGGGGTGCTGTGGAACCGGACCGTGCGGGCGGCGCTGCTGCCCTCGCGGGTGCGCTGGGCCCGGGTGCCGGTGACCCCGCTGGCGGCGCTGCTGGCCGTCGCCGTGCCGCTGGTCATCCCGCCGGTGACCGACCTGGTCCCGGGCAACGAACAGTGGATCAGGACGGCGGTGCTGGAACGACCGCTGCCCGCCGCGGTCACCCACGCGGTGATCGTGCTCACCGGCTACGGCTCGGACTACGACGGTGAGCAGCCGTCCGACCCCCGGGTGCAGCGCTTCTCCTACCGGGGGCTCGACCCCGCCGGGAAGCCGCTGGCGTACCGGTCGGCGGACACCACCCGGTCGATGGCGGACAGCGTGGCCCTGCTCGCCCGGCAGGTGGAGCTGCTGCACCGGCGCACCGGACGGCAGGTGGCGTTGATCGGGGAGAGCGAGGGGGCGATGGTGGCCCGCACCTATCTCGCCCGGCAACGCGACCCGGCGGTCGACATCCTCGTCATGTTCAGCCCGTTGATCTACGCCGGCCGGGCCTACTACCCGCCCCCGCACCACGACGAGGGGTGGGGGGTGGTCACCGGCTGGCAACTGCGGGCCATCTTCGGTCTCGCCGACGTCGGCGGCGGCCCGGACGAGCCGTTCATCCGGTCGCTGCTCGACGACGCGCCGTTCTACCGCAACCAGCTGATGTGTCCCGTGCCGGGGGTCCGGATCGTCGCCTTCCTGCCCACCGCGACGGCGACCGAGGCACCGCCGGGGGAGTACAGCCGGATCCCGGTCTTCCAGATCCCCGGGGTGCACGGGGGTCTGCTGGACCGCAGGCTGCTCCAGGACCGGTTGATGGACTTCCTGCTCGGCAAGCCGATCGCCCACACCCGGGCCGAGTACCCGCTGTTGCAGAGCTTCGCCGCCGCCTGGCAGGCGCCGCCGCTGCCGATCGCGGCGAACCCGGCCTGGGCGGGCAACCGGCAACCCGACCCGGCGTTCACCGGGAAGGTCTGCCTGCCGGCCCGCTGAGTGTCCGGCCGCCGCCGTCACCCCCCGAGCAGTTGGACGACGACCAGCACGGCGACCAGGTCCGGGCCGCGCAGCACCTGACGGACCAGGTCGACGGGCACCATCGCGAACGGGGTGTTGACCATCGCCCCGCCGTACCGCATGGGTGGGCGGGTGCCGCCCCAGAAGGCGGCCGTCACGACCCCGAGCAGCAGCACCGCGTCGAGCGGGACGGGGACCGGCCGCAGCGCCGGCAGGGTGGCCAGGTACCACACGGTGGCACCGACACCCGGCACGACGAGGTGCGTCAGCCGCAGCAGGGTGTCGTTGCCGCCGAGGGACCGCCGCAGGCCCGCCGACCGGCTCACCGCGCGCAGCCCGCCGGTGAGCCGACCCGTCGACAGGTACGCCAGGACCAGGTGCGCGGGACCCGCGATCGACGGCAGCGCCACCGCGACGGCGTACATGGTCAGCAGCGCCCCGGCCCAGCCGACGAGGGCGCCCCGACGGCGCGACAACCGGCGTACCTCCGCCTGGAGCAGCACCGCGAACCGGCCGCCGGCCCGGAAAGGTCGGCCGCGTACCAGGCCGACCGCGCGCCACCGGCGGCTCTCCACCAGCGCGGCGAGCAGCGACGGGTCCAGCAGCACGGCGGCGGTGGTGGCGGCGTTGGCGAACTGCGCCCCGGTGGTCAGCGCCGCCCGGTCCACCCGGGGCAGCCGCCGGTACGCGCTGGCGGTCGACGCCAGCGCGACCGGCAGCAGCACCAGGCCGACGACGGGGGTGAGCGGCACCGGCGGCAGCGGGAGGGACCATCCGGTGGCGTGCCCGAGCACCACCAGCACCGCGATCGTCGCTCCGGCGGCGGACAGGCCGACGCCGAGCCGTCCCGCCCAGCGGGGCGTGGGGGCCACGCCCTGGGCGATGACGGCCCATGCGGTCGCGGCGGCCCCGCAGGTGAGGCCGGCCAGCGCCGCCCAGGCCAGGTCGACGGGGCGGTCGCGGCCACCGGCGACGGCGGCGGCCACCGCCAGCACACCGGCGCCGACGGTGCCGCCGCCGACCAGGCCGCCGAACCGGGGGAGCAGCCACGCCCGGCGGTCCACCGGGGAGCTGACCAGCCAGGCCTGGGCCGCCGGGGTGACCAGCAGCGGCCCGGTCAGCCGCAGGCCCCACCAGACGAGCCCGGCCCCCGCCGTCACGGCGGCCACGGCGATCCAGTACCTGTCACCCGGGTCGGTCCGGGCGACCTGCGGGGCCGCCAGGTGATCGCGGACCGCGGCGACGGCGAACCAGCCGTACAGGGCGACGAACAGGACCACGACGTAGGCGTCGGTGAGCACCTCGCCCAGCGAACCGGGATGGTGCCGGCGGCGGGCGTGGCGTAGCCGGGCCCGCAGCTGCCGGGGCGTGGGCCCGGCGACCGCCGGCGGGAAGGTCCTGGTCGATGTCACCTCAACCGCCGATCGCGATCCGCCGGTCGGCGACCGTGTCGATCAGTTCGGTGTCGTGCGAGGCCATCAGCACCGCCGTGCCGGCCGCCTTCTCCCGCAGCAGCCGCTGCGCCAGCCAGGCCCGGCCCCGGACGTCCAGGCGCTGCTCCGGCTCGTCGAGGACGAGCAGCCGGCGCGGGCGCACGAAGCAGGAGGCGAGGGCGAGGCGGCGGCGCTGCCCGCTGGACAGCGTCGCCGGAAGCTGGTCGCGGGCCGGTTCGAGACCCAGTTCGGCGAGCACCTCCGCGACGGGATCGGCCGTACCGCCGTGGGCGTAGGCGAGCAGTTCGAGGTGCTCGACGACGGACAGGTCGGGGAAGAAGTCGATGTCGTCGAGGGCGGCGGCGACCGCCGCCCGGACCCGGGGGTCGGTCTCGTCGCAGCGCCGGCCGTCGAGCAGGACCTCGCCCTCGTCCGGGCGGTCCGCCCCGACGACGCAGCGCAGCAGGGTGGTCTTGCCGGAGCCGTTGGGCCCGACGACGACGGCTATCTGACCTGCGTCGAGCTGGAAGCGCACCTCGTCGAGGACGACCAGCGCGCCGAACCGGCGGGTCAACCCGCGTACGGCAAGTGTGCTCACAACCGCCCACTGTCGCACGCGGGCCGGCACCCCCGCCGACCCGGCCCGCCGTAGCGGTCAGCCCTTCACCGCGCCGATCAGGACGCCCTTGATGAAGTGCCGCTGGATGAACGGGTACACCGCGACGATCGGGGCGACGGTGAGCACCACCACCGCCATCTTGATCGCCTCGGTCGGTGGCATGGACACCCCGGTGGTGCCGCCCGAGGTGTGCGGGGCCTGACCGGCCAGCAGGTAGCTCTGTAGTACCCGCTGGATCGGGTACATGTCGTTGCGGTCGATGAACAGCAGCGCGTCGAACCAGACGTTCCAGTAGCTCACCGCGTAGAACAGCCCCACCACGGCGATGACCGCCCGGGACAACGGCAGCACGATCCGCAGCAGGGTACGGAAGTGGCTGGCCCCGTCGACCCGGGCGCTGTCCAGCAGCTCCTGCGGGATGCCCTGGAAGAAGCCCCGCACCACGACCAGGTTGAACACGCTGATCGCCGGCGGCAGGATCAGCGCCCAGATGGTGTCCTTGAGGCCCAGCCCGGTCACCACCAGGTACTTCGGCACCAGCGGCGGGTAGACCAGGAACGGGATCAGGAAGTAGATCAACAGCCAGCGGTAGCCGACCGAACGGGGCTGGGACAGCCCGTACGCGGCCAGCACCGTCACGGTCAGCGCCAGCGCGCTGCCGATGACGGTGACCAGCGTGCTGATCCACAGGGCCCGGGTGACCGCCCCACCGGCGAAGATCGTCTCGTAGGCCGCGGTGTCGATGCCCCGGGGGACGACCACGAGGCCGCCGGCCTCGGCGAGGGTCTCCCGGGAGGACAGGCTGGTCACCAGGATCACCCAGAGCGGGAAGAGTACGCTGAGCACGAGCAGGGCCAGGAAGACGGCCTTGAGTCCCTGGCCGATCCGGGTCGGTGGCTCCTCCCAGACCGGCCGGCGGTCGCGCCCCGCGCGGGCCCTCGGTGCGACGGTCGTGGTCATTTCGAGTAGATCCCCCGTTCGCCGAGCAGGTGGGCGACCCGATTGGCGGCCAGGATCAGGCCGAGCCCGATCGCCGCCTTGAACAGGCCGGCCGCCGCGCCGTAGCCGTAGTTCCCGGTGGCGATGGAGAAGTGGTAGACGAACGTGTCGAGCACCTCGGCGGCCTGCCGACCCACCGCGTCGCGTTGCAGCAGGAACTGTTCGAAGCCGACCGAGAGCGCGTCGCCCAGCCGCAGGATGAGCAGCAGCACGATTACCGGGCGCAGGCCGGGCAGGGTGATGTGCCACAGCCGCCGCCACCGGCCCGCCCCGTCGGCCGCCGCCGCCTCGTAGAGGCTGGGGTCGATGGTGGACAGCGCGGCGAGGAAGACGATGGTGCCCCAGCCGACGTCCTTCCAGACCGCCTCGGCGGTGACCAGGATGATGAAGGTGTCCGGGTTGGTCATCACGTTCCACGGCTGCATGCCGGCCTCGCGCATGGTCTGCGCGAGCAGGCCGGCGCCGCCGAGCATGGCGACGAAGAAGCTGACCACCAGCACCCAGCTGAAGAAGTGCGGCAGGTAGACGACGGTCTGCACGAAGCCGCGCCACCGGCGGGAGAGCAGGTTGTGCAGCATGATCGCCAGGAAGATCGGCAGCGGGAAGAAGAAGACCAGCTGGAACGCGGTGATCGCCAGGGTGTTGCGCAACGCCTCCCAGAAGGCCGAGTCCTCGAACAGAAGCTGGAACTGCCCGAAGCCGATCCAGTTGCTGCGGGCGAACGCCTGCAACGGGTTGTCGCCCAGGTAGGGGTTGTAGTCCTGGAAGGCGATGACGTTGCCCAGGATCGGCAGGTAGCTGAAGACCAGCAGGACGAGGAAGCCGGGCGTCACCATGACCAGCAGTTGCCAGTCCCGGGCGAGCCGGGTGCCCAGCGGCACCCGGCGGCGGGCGGGGCGGCGCCCGCGTCCCGCCCGGGTGGGCCCGTCGGGCCGGGTCCGGTCGGACCCGGCCGCGACGGTGGTGTCGCGAGTGGTCATCGCCCGGCCTTGGGCAGGGACTTGGCGAGCAGTTCCCGCGCTTCCTCGCCCCCGTTGGCCTTCCACTCCTGCACGATGGCATCGACGTCGGAGAGCGGCCGGCGGCCGCGCAGGAGGTCGGTGAACTTGTCCTCGGTGGGCACCTGGTTGGCCTTGTACGCGGCCGGCATCTCCAGCTTCACCCCGTCCCAGGGGTCCTTCTCCAGGAACTTCACCATGGCGTTGGAGTAGTTCAGGAGGTCCGGCACGTAGTTCGGGGTCTCCGGGTACGGGCCGATGGTGGGGTTGCGCCCACTGATGAAGAAGTACTGGTTGGCGATCTCCTTGAACGCCAGGTCGGTCTTGACCGGCCCGTTCGGCGTGCTGGTGTGGTGCTTGCCCGCCACCCCGTAGTCACGCAGCTGCGCCTCCTGCGAACCCAGCGGCGCGGAGCACCAGTTCATGATCCGCAGCAGCTCCTCGACCCGCTCCTTGCCCAGCCCCTTCTTGACGAAGGTGAAGGAGATCGGCTCGTCGTCGCCCCAGACCAAGGGGTCGCCGCCGGTGGCCGAGAAGACCGGCACCGGCTGGATGTTCAGCTTGGGGTTGACCTTCTGGTGCTCGGCCTGGGCGCCCTGCCAGAAGCCCACGCCGTTGCGGGTGAAGACGATCGCGCCGTTCTTGGCGAACAGTTGGACGTTGTCCGCGCCCTTGCTGGCGACGATCTCCGGGTGGACCAGACCGTCCTTGTAGATCTTGGCCATCACCTCCAGCGCCTGCCGGTACTCCGGGGTCTCGTACTTGAACTCCGGGGTCCCGTCGGCCTTCAGCCGCCAGCCCTGCTTGGAGGCCGGCACCTTGTGGTACATCTGGATCATCTCGAAGACGTTGTCGAACGCCCACACCTTCTTGGCCGGGTCGGTGACCTGCTTGGCCACGGTGAGCAGGTCGTCGAGCGACGCCGGCACCGCCAGCCCGCGCGCGTCGAGCAGGTCCTTGCGGGTGAACAACGCCCAGGGGAACGGCCCGTCGGTCGGGTTGGGCACGGCCATCAGCCGCTCGTTCCACAGCGAGTTGCGCCAGGCGCCGGTGGGGAACGAGGCCAGCATCGGGTACGCGTTGGCCGCGTCGCCCTTGAGGTAGTCGGTGAGGTCCTCGAAGAGCACCTTGATCGCCTCGGAGAAGCGCGGGATCTTCTGCACCTCCCAACCCGGCACGCAGAGCAGCTCCGGCACGTCCCGCGCGCCGAGCATCGCGTTGAGCTTGTCGGCGTAGGTGTTGCCGTCCTGGATGGTGAAGTTCACCGGCGTACCCAGCTCCGCGTTGACCGCCTGGAGGTAGGCGTTCTGCGCGACCCCGGGCGGGGCCGGACCCCAGGCCGGGGTCATCGCGGTGATCTCCTTGCCGCTGGTGCCGGGCCGCTCGGTGATCGCGTCGACCAGCGCGGACGGGTACTTCGTGTAGCCGTCGGGCACCGGTCGGGTGCCGATGATGTCGGGCTTGATGCTCTGGGCGAGGTCCTTCTGCGTCGGCAGCAGGTTGGCGTACGAGTCCAGGTTCTGCGCGGCGCCGGAGCCGGCCGGCTTCTCGGAGCACCCGGCGAGCAGGGGGCCGCCGGCGATGGCGGCCGTGCCGAGGCCGACCAGGCCGAGGAAGTGGCGGCGCGAGGCTGTCGAGCCGGGTTGCTGGGGTGTCATCGGTCCCCCCTTGGAAAGGGCTGGTGGTGGATTCGCAGGTGGAAGTGGAGCTAGTTGGTCTGGATGTTAAACAAACTAATGGACGGCGGGAGATTCCGACAAGAGGCATCGACGCCCGCCGTGCCGGCCGACGACGGACCACCCGTGCCCGGCGACCGTCGCGCCGGACCGCCCCGGGCACACCGTGCGGGCCCCGTACCTGCTGCGTAGGCTGCCCGGATGAGCGCACCGTCCCGCATCCTGGTCTACGGGGTGTACGGCGCGGGCAAGTCCACACTCGCCGCGCAGCTGGCCGACCGGCTGGGCCTGCCCTGGCACCCCGTCGACGACCTGCTGTGGCTGCCCGGCTGGGTCGAGGTGCCGGTGACCGAGCAACGCCACCGGATCACGCAGATCTGCCAGGGCGAGCGGTGGATCATCGACGGGGCCTACCACGGCTGGCGGGACGTGCCGCTGGCCCGCGCCGACCTGGTCGTCGCCCTGGACTACCCGCGCTGGCGATCCTTCGGCCGGCTGCTGCGCCGTACCCTCCGCCGGCTGGTGACCGGCGAGGAGATCTGCAACGGCAACCGGGAGACGCTGGGCAGCGTGCTGTCCCGGGACTCGATCCTGGTCTGGCACGTCGGCGCGTACGGCCGGGCCCGCCGCCGGATGCGGGCCTGGCAGGCCGACCCCACCGGACCGCCCGTGCTGCGCTTCGACTCCCCGGCGGAACTGGACCGCTGGGTGGGCGGCCTGCCCCGGCGGTGAGCGCGGCCCACCCCGCGCCCGGCCGGGGTCAGCGCTGCGGCGCGGGGCCGTTGTCGACGAACCGGAACACCGTCGTCAGCGGGGCGTCGCCCAACTCCTCCAGGATCAGCCCGCGTCGGCTGGAGTACTGGAGGTAGGCGGAGTTGTTGCTGATGGCGTAGGTCCGCTGGCCGCCGTCCGTGCCGTCGACCACGATCGAGAACAGCTGCCGTGGCTCCGACGGCGCGCACGGGGCCGCCACCACGGTCAGCGGATCGGAACCCGACGAGCGGACCTGCCAGCAGGCCAGGTCACCGTCGGCGTCCGGTTCGGCGGTGCGGACCAGGTAACCGCCGGACCCCTGGGGCACGAAGACGAACAGCGACCGGCCCTCGTCGCCGTCGACCTCGCCGAGCCGACCGTCGTCGAGCAGGGACACCGCGCCCTCCGCCGCCGTGGACCGGACCAGGGCGAACCGGCGCTGCCCGAGCCGCAACGGATCGGCGGACACCGAACCCTGCGGCGTACCCGATGTGGCGCCCGTCGTGCCGGGCGTCGGTCCGCCGGTGGCCGGGGTACGCGGAGTCGGCCCGGTGGACGGGGTCGCCGTGGGCGGCGCCGACGTCGTGGCGGGCGGGCCGACGGGCACGGTGGCCTGCGGCGGCCCCGCCAGACGGGCCACGGCGAAACCGGCCCCCAGCGCCCCCAGCACGACGACCCCCACCGCGGCCGTCGCGACGTGCCGACGCCGACGCCTGCGGTCGCCCCGCCGACGGACCTCGGCGACCGCGGCGAGCCGACCGGTCTGCCCGGCGTGCCGGGCCAGCCCCCGCAGGGCGTCGTCGAGCATGTCGTCAGACCCCATGGCCCCTCCCCGCCGTCGTCTGCTGTCCGTCCCCGCTCAGGTACCCGGCCAGGCCCCGGCGGCCCCGGGCCAGCCGGGTCTTGACGGTGTTCGGATTCGCCCGGGTCTCCACGGCGATCTCGGCCACGCTGAGGCCGACCAGATGGTGCAGCACGATCGCCCGGCGCTGCTCGCTGGGGATGCGCCGCAACGCCTCGACCAGCACGACGTGATCGACCGAGACCGGTTCGACCTGCTGGGCGACCGCCTCCCGGCGGTGGGCCCGCACCCGGTTCACCGTCTTGCGCCAGGCGCTCACCGCGACCCGGTACGCCACCTTGCGTACCCACGCTTCGGGGTTGTCGCACTCCCGCACCGTCGACCAGCGGCCCCAGGCACGGGCGTACGCCTCGGCCACCGCGTCCTCGGCCTCGGTACGGCTGCCGACCATCGCGTACACCTGCCCCAGCACCCGCTGGGCCGACGAGGCGTAGAACGCGTCGAACTCCTCGGCGTCACGCATCGATCACGCTCTCCACCCACCCGGTCGCCTCTGGTCCCGTCCCACCCGGGGCGCGGCCCGCCCGGCCCTGCCCCGCCCGCCCCCTGTCGATCCCCGTTCCGGTCGGGTCGGTCGGAGCCGTGCCCCCGGCCGACCCGACCGGCCCACCGTCACCGGTCGGCCGGTGCCGGCCCGTTGTCGGTGAACCGGAAACTGCTCGTCGGCGGGGCGTCACCCAGCTCCTCGAGGATGAGGCCGGAGCGGGCGGAGGTCCGCAGGAACGCCCCGGCGTTGCTGATCAGGTACGACGGCGTGCTGCCGGCCGCCGCGAGGATCTCGAACTGCTGGCGCGCGTCGTCGGTCCGGCAGGTGGCGGCCTGCACCACCAACGGCTGGCTGTTGCCCGGATTATGCACCCGCCAGCACAACGGGCCGGCACTGGTCCGGGCGTACGCCTTGATCAGGTACTTCCCACCGCCCAGCGGGGTCGGCACGAACAGCTGCCGCCCCTGGTCGTCGTCGACCTCGGCCAGCCGCCCGGAGTCGGTCAGCGACAGGCCGCCCTCGAACGAACCGACCCGGACGATCGTGTACTGCCGGGTGCCGGTGAACCCGCGCGGGGCGGAACTCGTCTTCGGCGGGGTGGCGGACAGCCCCACCGCCACCGCCGCCGTCTTCCGCTGCGGCTCGTCCGGGGGCGCGTCGGCCCCGGGCCGCGACTGGGCACAGGCCGCCAGCGCGCCGGTCAGGGCCAGCAGCCCGACGCCCGCGAGCCATCGTTTCGTCGACATCGTTCGCTCCTTCTGGTGGGGGATCTCCGTCGACGTACCGGCCCGGTCGTCGCCGCCGGTACCCGACTCACCCCTCAGGACGTCCGGAACGGCCCCCCGGTTTCACCGCCCACCACGATCTTTTCCGCCGGCGACCGGACCGCGGCGTCGGCGCGCCCACCCCCTCGTCCGGCGGGGGTACCTTCGGCGGATGCCCGACCTGATCGCCCCCACCGCCCACCTGCGCGACGCATGGCAGGAAGCGCACGCGGAATGGGGGCCGGGGCAGCACGAGGACGGCTTCGGACTGCGCCCGTCCGACGAGGTGGACACGCCGGCCGGGTTCGCCGCCTGGCTGGCACGACTGACGCCACCGCCGGACCGGTCCGGGGCGACCGACCACACCTGCACGTACCGCTGGATCATCGAGCGGGAGCCGGGACGGGTGCAGGTGCTCGGCGGGATCGCCCTGCGCCCCGACCACGACGAACAGGCGCACTGGGCCGGCCATCTCGGGTACGGCATCCGTCCCTCCGCACGCCGCCGGGGGCTGGCCACCTGGGCGGTGCGACGGATGCTCGCCGAGGCACGGCTACTCGGTCGGGAACGGCTGCTGGTCGTCTGCGCGACCGACAATGTTGCCTCGGCCCGGACGATCGAACGGTGCGGCGGCCTTTTCGAGGGCATCGGGGACACCCGCTTCGGCCCCACCCGACGCTACCGGATCAGGCTGCGCGGTTAGGGCCCGCTCACGACGGGCCGGACCGTCGGCCGGGGGATGGGCGATGTCCGATCGGGAAGTTTGGGATGCTGGGCCGGTCCGGCTACCGACCTGAAGGGACCTCCCGATGGCAAAGGTCATCTCCACGCTGTTCATCTCGGCCGACGGCGTGGCCGAGATCGACCCCGACTGGCACTTCCCGTACTTCGACGACAACATGGGGCGGGCCGTCAGCGCGGACTACGACACCGCCGACGTGCTGCTGCTCGGCCGGGAGACCTACGACAGCTTCGCCGGGGCGTGGCCCGACCGGGAGGCCGCCGGCGGTGACGACGCCCCCTTCGCCAAGCAGCTCGGCGACCTGCGCAAGGTGGTCGTCACGCGGCAGGCGAGGGAGCTGCCCTGGCGCAACTCCGAGGTGCTCGACGGTGACCTCCTCGACGTCGTCGCCGCGCTGCGTGACGACCCCGGTGTCGGCGGCGTCCTCATCCCCGGCTCGATCTCGGTGGTGCAGCAGCTGCTCGCCGCCGGGCTCGTCGACGAGCTGCGGCTGCTGGTGCACCCGGTGGCGGCGCGCAAGGGCCGCAGGCTGTTCGACGACGGGAACACCCCGTACCACCTGCGGGTGACCACGACCGAGGTGTACCCGACCGGGGTGATCCGGGTGATCTACGCGCCGACCGACGCGCCGGCGGCGGCCGGCTACGACGAGGCCAAGGAACAGTTGGCCGCCGGGGAGTAGCCCCCTGCCGACGGTGCCGTCCCGTCGTGACGCGCGACAGGCGTGCCGGGTCAGCCGGTGGCGTCGGGCGGGCGCGGGTCCAGCTCGGCGGCGGTGACGGCGCCCCGCGCCCGCAGCCACCCGACCAGCTCGGTGGCGCCCCGCCGGACGGCCGCGTCCAGGGCGGTGCGGTGCTCCCACGGCGGTACCCGGTTGAGCCGCGCGCCGCGTGCCCACAGGTACCCGGCGCAGGACTGCCGCCCGCCGTGGCACGCACCCCAGAACGCCCAGTCGATCTCGTCGGGCGTCGGCGGGGTGTCGCCGGTGCAGGCCCGCTCCACCCGGTCGTGCAGGCCGAGCGTCGCCGCGTCGACGAGGGTGGTGCGGGCCCCCCGGACGACCAGCCGGTACGCCGCCCGCCACTGGGCGAAGGCCCGCGCGTTCGCCAGCGGCGTGCCGTCGGCGATCACGCTCCCGGGAGCTTCGAGGTCGGCGCCGGCGTCCAGCAGCGCGTCGACGACGTCCACGTCGTCGCAGCTGGCCGCCCAGTGCAGCGGGGTCTCCCGGTGCGGCCCGGCGAACCGGGCGTCGACGTCGGCACCGGCGGCGACCAGTGCGGCGACGGTGGCGGCGCCACGCGGGAACCGGCCCGGCCAGTCGGTGACCACGTGCAGCAGGGTTCGGACCCCGCCGACCCGGTCGGCGATGCGCGCGGCGGCCAACCCCGGATGCGCGTCGAGCAGCGACCGCAGCCGGGCGAGGTCGCCGTCGCGGATCGCCCCGGTCACCGCGACCGCCAGCGGATCGTCGGCAGCGAGCAGTGGCGGGTCACCGGTCATCTGCGCGACCCTACCCGGGCCGGCGGCCGTGCCCCCGCCGCCCGGGTGCGTCCGGGGGGCGGTCGGTGCGGTGTGGTCGGGCGGGAAGCAGCAGGTCCAACGGCCGGGGCACGTGGTCCGGGTCGAGGGCGTGCACCAGCGCGGCGGCGTACCGGGCCTTGCGGCCGCTGGTGGTGCCCAGGAACCGGCGCAGTTGCCGCTCGACGGACCGGCCGCGCTGGGCGGGCTGGTTCTGGAAGACCCGGAACCGGGGCAGGTCACCCTCGGCGGCGAGGACGTCCTCGACTCCGGCGGGACCCGACGCGCGGATCAGTTCGTCCTCCAGGTCGGCGACGCAGACCGGGAAGCCCAGCGCCTCCATCGCGGGGCGGTCCAGGTCGACGCCGAGACCGACCTGCTCCAGGCCGCGTCGGAACCAGCCCTCTTCGGCCTCGTCGCACAGCCCCCGGACGGTCAGGCCGAGACCCGGCGGACCGAGCAGCCGCAGGAACCGGCCGACGCTCGTCGCACCGCCGATCGGCAGCACGCAGACGCCCTCGGCGGGCAGGTCGCGGCCACGCCGTACGGCCAGCGCCTCGACCGCGCCGCGGTCGCTGACCCCCTCGACGAGCACCACCGTGGTCAGCCCGGCACCGGCCAGGCGGCGGGCGAGCACCGCGGCCTGCGCCGAGTCCGGGCCGCCGGCCGCCCAGGTGTGGACGGCGACGCGGAAACGGTCCGGTTCTGGCACACGTCGAGTCTCGCCACCACCCGGCCCGCACCGCCACCGGATTCGCCGGAGGCGGACCGGCCGGTCATTGTGGGTGCCGGTCCCCGGGCCCGGCCGGCGCGGTGAACCGGAGCTGCCACCGGGGGCCGTACCGGCTGAGGCGTACCACCGCCAGGGGGGCGACGTCCAGCCGGGGCAGGGCGGCCATCGGCAGGCCGAGCGCGTGCACGATCGCCACCCGGACCACCATCGGATGGGTCACCGCGACGATCCGCCGGCCCGGCCCGAGCCGGTCGTCGAGCCAGCCGGCGACCCGGTCGCGCAGCGCGGCGAGGGACTCCCCACCGTGCGGCGTCGCCCCGGGCGTATCCCACCACTGTCGCAACGCCCCGGGCTCCCGCGCCCCGACGTCGGCCAGGCTGCGCCCGGCCCAGCCGGCGTAGTCGCAGTCGGCCAGCGCGGCCTCGACGGTGGGCCGCAACCCGAGGGCGTACGCGGTCTGCACCGCCGCGGTCGCCGGGCTGGTCAGGCAGGTGTCCACCGTGCCCAGTGGCCCGGTCCGCCCGTGACCGGCCAGGGCGAGAGCGGCCTGTCGACCGCCCTCGTCCAGGTCGTCGTCGCCCGAGCCGAACACCGCCCGCCGTAGCGCGCCGGTGTGGGCGTGGGCGACCAGCCGCAGGCTGGTCGAGGTCACGGGCGGGCCGGGGTGCCCTGACCGGTCAGCGGCTCGCGGGCCCGGTCGTCGGGGCGCGGCCCGCCGGGGCGTCGGCTCATCAGGGCGCTGAACAGCAGACCGAGGGCGGTCCACAGCACCACCTGGGTGCCGAGCGACGCCAGCCGGAAGTTCCACAGCAGCGTCGCCGGGAAGTCGTCCGGCACCTCCTGGAACGACGGCAGGACGACGTACCCGACGCCGACGACCAGGACGAAGCCGCCGAGGGCCGCGCCGTACCGCTGCCAGGGCGGCACGTCCGCGCGGACCGACCGGTAGCCCAGGGTGCCCGCCCAGACGGCCACCAGGCCGAGCACCACCAACGCCAGGTAGGCGGCGGTGCGCTGGTCGATGGTGTCGGGGTTGCCGACCGCCGGGGGATTGGCCGGGTACTTCCCGAACGGCACGAGCACCAGGCCGAGCAGGGCGCCGCCCGCCAGCAGCAACGTCGACCGGCCGTCGTCGGCGGCCGGGAACCGTCGGCGCAGCAACACGTACGCGGTCGCCAGCAGGCCACCCATCGCCGTCCCGAACAGCCCGGTGGCCAGGAACAGGCCGAACCGCTGCCCGTCCCGACCGACCAGGTCGTCGGCGTGGTGGTCGTCGGCCACCGGCCCGGTGTGGGTGGCGGCCTCCTCGATCGCGATGGCCGCGTCGATGCGCGGTTCACCGACGAGGTAGCCGAAACCCCCCGCGAGCAGGCCGGCGACGAGACCGGCGAGCAGCCCGCGGATCAGGACGGTGACGAAGGTGGGTGGGTTGTGGGCAGGGGTCAGTGGCACGGGACACCGAGCAGGTGCCGGCCGTCGTGCATCAGCTCGTGCAGGAACATGCCGCTGCGCGAGACCGCACCCTGGTCGAACGCGACCAGGTAGGTGAGCAGCAGGAGTACGCCGACGACGGCCAGGGCCGCCCACCACAGACGGGCGGACCCGACGGGGTGCACCAGCGGCTGGGCAGGAGTGGGACTCGACATGGGATTCGAACCTTCCCGGGGATGACGCGTCCCCATCGCAAGGCTGCGGACGACCGAGCGTCCTGGCTCGCGGGCCCGTCGACGACGGAACCGCTCACAGTGGCGCGACCGCGCCGGATTCCCACCGGCTTACCTCGCGACGCCGCAGATAGTGGGTCGACCGTAACGGCGCGACCCCCGACCGGTCAATCGTCACCCCGGGAATGTGACGTGCCGGCCGGGGCCGGCACGTCACCCGCCGACCGGCGCGGGGGAGCCGGGGGCGGTGTCGCGGCGGCGTCGTCGGGCCGCCACGCCCAGGGCGACGTCGACGACGAGGAAGGCGAGCAGGCTCAGCCCGAGCAGGGGCAGCGCCCAGCCGACCGCCGCCACCACCGGTACGCCGACGAGCACCGCCCACCACGGCAGGCCGCGTACGCCACCCCGGGGTGGCGGGGTACCGGTGCGGGCCCGCCGGTCCGCCCGGGTAGGCCGGCGCTGCCACCACATCCGGTAGCCCCACACGATGACGCAGAGCAGCCCGAGGGCCAGCGCGGCGAGCAGGACCTGGTTGACCGGGCCGAGGAGCACCCCCATGTGGGCCTGGATGCCGAGTCCACTGAGCTGGGCCAGCACCGGCCAGTCGGCGAAGTCGCTGCGGGCGGTGACCGTCCCCGCGGTGGGGTCGACGGCGACGCGGTCCTTGGCGACCGGCCAGGTGTTGTCGACCTGGGTGACCGTCCAGGCCGAGCCCGGCGCGCCGGGGGCGATCTCGACCGGTCCGGCCAGCCCGGCCGTCCGGGCGGCTGCCAGCACCCGGTCGAAGGCGGCCGACTCGACCACCCCGCCGGCCCCGGCGGCGCCGTGGTGGCCGCCGCCGGTGTCGGTCGGGCCCGGTCCGGCGGCGAGGGCGGTGGAGAGCTGCGGGGCGCGGGCGTCGAGCGCGTCGAGACCGGCGCCGAAGTTCGCCCCGGCGTACCGGGACCAGGTCAACCCGGTGGCCGCGAGGAACAGCAGGCCGACGGTGAGCCAGATTCCGGTGGTGGCGTGCCAGCCCCGGGTCCGCCGTACCCCCCGGGCGGCGGTCAGGTCCGGTACGAGCAGGTGCCGCGCGGTGGCCCGGGAGGCGCGGCGGCGACGCCACCACAGCACCACCCCGCCGAGCGCGAGCACCCACAGCCAGCTCGCGGCCAGCTCCGAGTAGTGCCGGCCGACCGTGCCCAGGTGCAGGTTGCGGTGCAGGTCGTCCAGCCAGGTGGTGGCCGGTGTGGACCCGAACCAGGTGGTGAGCTGTCCCTGCACCCGGCCGGTGTACGGGTCGACGTACACGGTGTGCTGCCTGTCCGCCAGTTCCGGCACGGTGAACACCACCTTCGTGGTCCGGTCACCGGTGCCGGGCTGCACCGCGCTGACGCTGCCCTCCGGGTGGGCGTTGCGGGCCGCCCCGACCTGGTCGGCCACCGGCAACGGGCGCTCACCCACCTGCGTCACGGTCAACCGGTCGCCGTAGAGCGCCGCGTCCACCTGCGGGGCCACCGTGTAGGCGAGCCCGGTCAACGCGGCGACCACCAGGAACGGCGCGACCAGGACGCCGGCGTAGAAGTGCAGCCGCAGCAGCAGCGCGCCGAACGGGGACGCGCCCCGGGCCGGCCGGGCGGGCGGGGCG
This sequence comes from Micromonospora sp. HM134, assembly GCF_007833915.1. Classification (NCBI taxonomy): domain Bacteria; kingdom Bacillati; phylum Actinomycetota; class Actinomycetes; order Micromonosporales; family Micromonosporaceae; genus Micromonospora; species Micromonospora sp. HM134. Next base: position 4,504,458 of record NZ_CP041061.1, on the reverse strand, counting down.
GCGGATGACGCGGGTTCCGGCCTCGGCGGGTCGGACAACTCAGTGACAGACATATTCATCCGATCAGATGTGTCGGGATGTATCCGATGGTCGCCCCGTGCTTGCGGGTCAGCCGGTGTCCGTACGGTCGGCGTCGCCCGGTGAGGTAGTCGCAGCGGACGTCCCTGCGGTTCCCGGCACATGTCCGGCCGGGACGGCGACGTCTCCGGTCCACGGCGGACGTCTCGAAGGTGGACCGGCACCGGGTCTGCGGGGCCGCAAGCGCCTGCGGCGTACCGGCGGAGGGTGGCCTCAGGGGCGCGGCGACCGGCGTCGCCGACCCAGCACGGCCGCCGCCGCCAGCAGGACGACCAGCACGCTGCCGGCGACACCGACGACGGTGGCCCGGCCGCCGCCGCGCCCCGACGCGAGCGCGGCGGCCGGCGCGGCCGACGCGGTGGCCGGGCCGGCCGACGGCGCGGCCGGGCCGGCCGGGTCCGCCACGGTGAACGGGTACGACCCCTGCACCGGGTGCCCGTCGGCGGAGACCACCCGGTACGCGACGGTGTACGTCCCGTTGGGCAGGGGACCGGTCACCCGGACGCTACCCGTCGCGCCGGAAACCACCGGATCTCCGGTGGGGACTCGTCGTTTCGTCCCGTCGGTGAGCACGATGGTGGTGAATGTCGGGTCGAGCCGGGCCAGGAACTCCAGCGTGATCGCGGTGGGCGCGCGGGTCAGCGTCGCGTCCCGGGCCGGCGAGGCGGACCGCAGGCCGTTGTGCGCCCGGGCCGGCGTGGCGGCGACGAACAGGGTCAGGACGCCGGCCAGCAGCGCGGCGACGAACCGGCCGGCGGCCCGGCGGGACGGTGACGTGGTCGTCATGGGCCGGCTCACCCGAGGACCTGCTGGCCGATCCACCCGTCGGGCGGGCAGCCGGGCGGGACGGCGAAGACGGCGGAGCCGATCGGCGTGGTCCACTCGTTGAGCAGATCCCGGTCGGCGAGTCGACGTTGGATGGGCAGGAACTGTGCGGTGACGTCGGCCTGGTACGAGGCGAAGATCAGGCCACTGTCGGCGTGCCCCTGCGGGGTGGGCGTGCCGTCGTAGTTGTACGGGCGGCGCAGGATCTTCAACCGGTCGTCGGTGACCCGGGCCCGGGTGAGGTGGGAAAAGTCGGGGATGACGGTGAGCCCGTCGTCGCCGACGGCGGCGAAGTCGGGTTCGTCGTGTTCGCCGGTCCCGGTGAGCGGGGCGCCGGTGTCGAGCCGGCGGCCGACGGCGAGTTCCCGGTCGGTACGGCCGAGCAGGTCCCAGGTCTCCAGGTTCATGCTGATCCGGCGGACCACCAGGGTGGTGCTGTCGCGGAGCCAGTCCGCACCGTCGGGCACCCAGACGGCGGTGTCCAACGCGACGCCGGGGCGGGGGTTGGCGGTGCCGTCGAGCTGGCCGAACAGGTTGCGTTGGGTGTGCCCGGCGGGCTCGACGCCGGGGCTGCGCCGGAAGCCCTGCTGCACCCAGCGGACGGTGGCGAAGGGCCGGCTGTCCTTGACCAGCACCCGCTGGGCGTGCGCGACGGTGACCGCGTCGTCGGCGCAGATCTGCACCAGCAGGTCCCCACCGGACCAGGCCGGTTGGAGCCGGTCGATCCGCAACGCCGGCAGGTCGGCCACCGACGGTGGCCGCCGGTCGTCGACGCCCGCGGCCCGGTACAGGCCGGGACCGAAACCGAAGGTCACGGTCAGCCGCGCCGGCAGCAGCCCGAGTTCGGCCTCGGTGTCGGCCAACGCCGGTCGGCCCTGGGTGAGCCGGGCGGCGTCGTCGCTGAGCAGCCGCAGCAGCCGGCCCAACGCCGCCCGGTCGGTTCCCGGTCGCAGGGTGAACGCGACGAACGCGGCGTGGGCCTGCGGTTCGGTGGCCACCCCCGCCTGCCGGGGCCCGTGGAACGGCTCGACCAGGCCACCGACGGCCGCCACCGGACTCGGCTGCGGCGCGCCCGGCCCGTCGGTCGGCCCGTCCCGCCCGGCGCCGACCACCGCGCCGCCGACCAGCGCGCCCCCTGCGGCCAGGGTCCCCCCGGCGAGCAGGCCACGCCGGCTCACCGCGCGGACGCCCGGGTGTCCGGTCACGACGTCGGGCCGGTCGTCGGCTGTCCGCTCATCTCCGGCTGCCCGCTCGGCTGCGTCGCGGGTGCGCCGTGGCCGGGGGCGTAGCTCTCCTGCGCCCCGGTGAACGGCTTGGCCACGGCGGTGAACTGCTGGGTCCGGCCGTCGGCGAAGGTGAGGGTCACGGTGACCTCGTCGCCGGCCCGCACCGGCCGGCGGAGGTCCATCAGCATCAGGTGGTCGCCGCCGGGCTCCAACACGTGGGTGCCCTTCGCCCTGATCACGATGCCGCCCTGCTTCTGCCGCATGACCATCTTGCCGTCCTGCATGGTCATCTCGTGCAGTTCCAGCGCCGACACGGCGGTGGTGGCGCCGGTGAGCGTGACGTCGGTGTCGCTGTCGTTGACCAGCGTCCCGAAGGCCGCCGTCATGCCCTTGTCGGCCGCCTTCACCCACGGGTCCCGGATGCCGATCACCCCGGCGGGGGTGCTCGCCGGGGCCGAGACGCCCGCCCGGGTGCCCGACGCCGGGTCGGCCGGGCCGCAGCCGGCGGTGCCGACCGCCAGCAGGGCGGCGGTGACGGCGGCGAAGACGACGGGCGCGCGTCGATTCGCGCCGAGTGGACCGGTGGGACGCATGGGTTCTTCCTCCGTTGTGCTGATGCTCTGTCCCGTTGGTCGGTCACCGCTCACCGAAAGTTCCGGCCGGTCGGGATTGTGCCCCGCCGGGTGACCGGGCGGGCCGTCCCGCCGTCGTCGGCCGTCGCCGCCCTGCGGGCGGCGGCACCGGGCCGGGCGTCCGGGTCAGGCGGCCGACCGGTCGCGGGTCCGCGCCGAGCCCGCGTGCGGCGGCAGCAGGCGCAACGTCGGGGCGGCGGCGGGTACGTCGTCCGCGCGCAGCCGCCAGGCGGGCCGGTCGCCCCGGCCACGTCCGGCCGGGCCGTCCGGCCACAGCCGGGGCCGGGACAGCGCGACCACGATCAGATAGCCGGTGAGCAGGAACCCGTGACTGACCAGCCGGGTCGGCCCCACCCGGCCGGTGACCAGGTCGTTGGCCGAGAGCAGCACGAGCGCGGCGACGAAGGCGCTCAACATCGGCAGCAGCCCCCCGGTCGGGGTGCGCCGGGCGGCCACGAAGAGGAAACCCGCGCCGACGGCGATGTTCCACGCGGCCGACTCGTGCCACAGGTGCCCGGACGCCAACGTGTCGAGCGCGCCGTGGGCGTGCCCGGTGGCCGGGCCCCGGCCGACCTGGGCCAGCCCCAGCACCAGTTGCAGGGCGCCGATGAGGGCCAGCCCGGTGCGCAGGCCCGGCACGAGCCGGTCCCGCAGCCGGCGGGGGGCGGGGAGGGCGGCCAGCACGACGTCGGCGAGATCGGGACCGGCCGCCGTGGCTCCCGGCTCCGGCCCTGCCGGGACGGCGGTCGCCGACCGTAGCCGGTGGGGTGTGTCGACCGTCGCTTCGCAGCGGTCGGCGGTGGAGAGCGTCAGGCGGGACCGCCGGGTCACCGTCGCGGCCCGGTCACACCAGACCCGGCAGTCCGCGCACCCGTCCAGGTGCGCGTCCGCCGCGATCCGCTCGGCGGGGGTCTCCTCGCCGTCCAACTGTGCCGACAGGATCTCCCGCCACTGCTCACACCCCATGTACGGGTAGTCGGCCGGCAGGGCGTGGTGGTTCCCGCGGTCTCTCCCCGGGCACGGTCGCCGCCCGGGTCGGCGGTCAGCCGGCGGCGCTTCCCGGCCGGCGACGGATCGCCTGAGGGTTCCCCTCGACCGCCGCGACGAGGTCCTCGCGGGCCCGGGCGACCCGGGACCGGATGGTGCCGACCGGGCAGCCGCACACCTCGGCCGCCTCGGCGTAGGACAGGCCGAGGACCTGGGTGGCGACGAAGGCCTCCCGCCGGTCGGCGGGCAGGGCCAGCAGCAGGTCGTTGAGGACCACCTCGCCGTCGAAGCCGCTGCCCCGGGTGTCGGGCGTGTCGTGCCACTCGGACAGCGGCACCGTACGCGGACGCGACGTGGCGGCCCGGACGTGGTCGACGGCGGTCCGGCGGGCGATGCCGAGCAGCCAGGTACGGGCCGACGAGCGGGCGGCGAACGACGGCAGCGACCGCATCGCCCGCAGGTACGTCTCCTGGGTGAGGTCGTCGGCCTCGGCCGGGCTGATCAGGTGCGCGACGAACCGTCGTACGTGCTGCTGGGTGGCCCGGATGAAGCGGGCCGCGGCCTCCCGGTCACCCCGACCGGCGGCCAGCGCCCACGCGGTGATCTCCGCGTCGTCGTCGCCCACCTGCCACCTCCGTGTCCGGTTCTGCCGCCTGCCGTGCTCCGTCGTCGTCCGTCAACGGTAACGACGGGGTGTAGTAGGTCCCGGGTGAGCGTACGGCATACCCGGCGTCACCCCCGCCCACTGGTACGGACGGGAAGCGTCGGCGGATCATCCGTACCGGGTGTCGGGACCGGAGGCCCATCGTGACCAGCCGGGCACGGGGTGCGCAGCCGTGGACGAGTTTTGATCATCCTGGCCTCAGGTTGGGACGCCGTAGCCAAAACTTTTGCTATCTGCGTAAAAAGTTAGTGAACTATTGATTGAAGTCCGCTCTTCGTGAGGATGATCCGATGCGCTGTCCCCCTCCAGCCACCGGACCCGCCGGGCGTACCCTCGCCGGCCTGCTCGCCCTCGTGTTCGCCGTGGCGGTGGTCCTGCTGCCCACCGCCCCGGCGCAGGCGCACGGCACGCTGGCGATGTCCACCCCGGCGGCCAACGCCACGGTGGCCGAGCCGCTGACGACGGTGGAGTTGTACTTCACCGAGCAGGTCGCGGCGAACGCGTACTTCACCGTGACCGGGCCCGGCGGTGGCCGCGTCGACAACGGCTGGCGGCACGGCACCCCCCGCCCCCTGGACAAGCCGGTCCGGGAGTACCTGCTGGTCGACGGCAAGTTCGAGCCGAAGGAGTACAGCACCGGCTACCCGGCGGTGGTGACGCTGGCCCACCTGCCGGCGGCCGGCCAGTACGCGGTCAGCTACCTGTCGGTGGCCTCCGACGGCGAGCCGGTCCGGGGCACCATGACCTTCCGCTACACCGGACCGGCGACCGCCGCGCCGTCCGGCTGGCAGCCCCCGGTCGACCAGCCGGACCCGGCGCTGGTGGCCGCCGCCGAACAGCATGCCACCTCCGGCCACGCCGCCGGCCCGTCGGCCTCCGCGGTGCCGACCGCCCCGGCGACCGCCGCCGGGCCGGCCTCCCCACCGGCCGCCGCCCCCGACGACGACGAGGGCGGCCTCGGATGGCTGGCCTGGACCGGCGGAGCGGTGCTGGTCGCGGCGGCGGTCGGCTTCGCGGCGTGGCGGCGTCGCCCGGTGCCGGCGACCCGGCCCGCCGGCCGGTCCGCCGGTCGAGCGCGTACCCGGGGGACGGCCGGCCGGCCCGGTGCGGGTGCCCGCGTCAACCGGTCGAAGACGGCGGGCGGTGGCCGGAAGGCGGCCCGACCCGCCGCCGCCCCGCGTGCGGTGGTCACCGCACCGGTGCCGACACCCACCAGGACCGGGACGACCCCGGCGCCGGCGACCCGGGCCACGGCCAGGGCGGCATCCGCGACGACGCAGGCGACCCGGGCCACCGCCGGCGCGGCACCCGCCACGACGCAGGCGGCACCGGTCACGGCCGGTGCCGCAGCTGACGGGAGCGTCTCCGGCACCGAGGGAACGGCATCCGCAGCGACGACGTCCGACGCCGACGGGACGGTGTCCACCCCGGCCGGAGCCGCGCCGACCCCCGGGGGTCGACTGGGCAACACGGGTCTCGCGTTGCTGGTCGGAGGGCTGGTGGTGGCCCTGCTCGCGGGCTTCGGGCTCGGCCGGATCGGCTCCGGTGCCCGGCCCACCGACAGCACCACCGCCGCCCCGCCGGCCACCGGTGCGGCGCTGGCGGCCGGGGACGGGCACCAGCACGGGCCCGGCACCGGGGCGCACACCCATCCCGGCGACGCCGGTGGAGCCCAGGCACAGGTGACCGGGCTGTCGGTCAACGCCGGGGGCTACACCCTCCAGCCGGCGGCCCGGACCCAGCCGGCGGGCGCACGCGCCGACTACCGGTTCCGCGTCGTCGGCGCGGACGGCAAACCGGCGACCCGGTTCGCGGTCGTCCACGACAAGCCGCTGCACCTGGTCGTGGTGGGGCGGGACCTGAGCGGCTACCAGCACCTGCACCCGACCATGGCGTCGGACGGCACCTGGAGCGTCCCGCTGACGCTGACCCGGCCCGGCGGCTACCGGATCTATGCCGACTTCTCGGTGACCGGCGTCGACGGCACCACGGTCCCGCTGGTGCTGGGGGTCGACCACCAGGTACCCGGCGCGCACACCCCGGTCCCGCTGCCGCCGGCCGCGTCGCAGTCGACGGCCGGACCGTTCACGGTGACGATGGGCGGCGCCCCCACGGTCGGGGTGACCGTGCCGCTGTCCTTCCGGCTCGACGGCGTCGACCCGGCCCGCCTGGAGCGCTACCTGGGGGCGTACGGGCACCTGGTGGTGGTGCGCGAGGGCGACCTGGGCTACGTGCACGTCCACCCGGACCAGGAACTGGTGGACGGGACGGTGCGGTTCTGGCTGACCGCCCCGAGCGCGGGCCGCTACCGGGCGTTCTTCGACTTCCAGGTCGACGGGAAGGTGCACACCGCGCAGTACACCCTCGATCTGACCTGAGCGCGGTTGCGGCCGACCCCGCGTACGCCGCCGGGGTCGGCCGCAACCGCGACAGCCCGGCCCGACCCCGGGAGGTCGACGACGCGGGGGTGAATCGGTGGGCCCGCCCCCGGGGTGTCGGGGGGAACGGCCATGATGAGCCGGTGAAGATCCTGTCCATCCAGTCCTCGGTCGCCTACGGCCACGTCGGCAACTCGGCGGCCGTGTTCCCCCTCCAGCGCCTCGGGCACGAGGTCTGGCCGGTGCTGACCGTGCACTTCTCCAACCACACCGGGTACGGCGCGTGGCGCGGGCCGCTGCTGGCCCCGGCCGACGTGGCGGAGGTGATCGAGGGCATCGCCGACCGGGGGGTGCTCGGCACCGCCGACGCGGTGCTGTCGGGCTACCAGGGCGACCCGGCGATGGGCGCGGTCATCCTCGCCGCGGCCGACCGGGTCCGGGCGGCCAACCCGGACGCGGTGTACTGCTGCGACCCGGTGATGGGCGACACGGGCCGGGGGATGTTCGTCCGGCCCGGCATTCCGGAGTACCTGCGGGACGTGGTGGTCCCGCGCGCCGACATCATCACCCCGAACCACTTCGAGCTGGACTTCCTCGCCGGCCGGACGACCACCTCGCTGACCGCCGTGCTGGACGCCGTCGACGTGGTCCGTGCCACCGGGCCCCGGGACGTCCTGGTGACCAGCGTGCTGCACGACGACGTGCCGGCCGGTTCGCTGGAGGTGGTGGCCGTCTCGGACGAGGGCGCCTGGGCGGTGACCACGCCGCTGCTGCCGATCAACCCCAACGGCGGTGGCGACGTCACCGCCGCGCTCTACCTGGCCCACCTGCGCACGACGGGCTCACCCGCGATCGCGCTGGAACGCACCATCGCCTCGGTCTTCACCGTGCTGGAGCGGACCCTCGCCGCAGGCACCCGGGAGATCCAACTGGTCGCCGCCCAGGACGCCATCGCCGACCCGCCGGCCCGGTTCACCGCCCGCCGGCTGCGCTGACCCCCGTGGCCCGGCGTCCGGGCGGCCACCCGACCGGCACCCCCCTGCCCGGCCCGGCCGCGGTCCGACCGGCGGTGCGGTGGTGACCCGGCGCGCCCTCACCGGTCGGCGGTGACCGGGTCACCGGCCCGGCCGGCGGCCGGCAGGTGCTGGTCAGCGTGGTGCTGCTCCAACGCACCCGGGACCGGGTCGCGCCCCGCCTCCGGCCGGTGGTCGCCCCGCCCCGGGTGACCGGCCGACCCCGGTCGGCTCAGGGGGAGGTCGAGAGCGTGCTGATCAGGCCGAAGCCCCCGCAGCAGAGCACCCCCAGCACGGCCAGCGTGACGAGCAGGATGCTGTAGTTCGACCACATCCCGAACTTCGTCACGTCGGTGCCCTGCCCGTCGTGGACCCGGTTGCGCCAACCGCCGAAGCGGAACGACAGCGGGTAGACCATTCCGGGCTGGACGGTGAGCGCGGTGGTGACGATCGGGATGCCCATGAAGTCCGTGTAACGGATGTCGTGCGCCCCGGCCGGCACGGCCACGTACCAGGTTCCCTCGCCGGGGATCGACACCAACCGTCTGTCGACCTTGAAACGGCTGGTGGACGGGACGGGCACCAGATACGGACCCCGGTTGACCGAGACGGCCAGCACGGCGTGCCCCGGCGGCGGGGGGATCGGCTGCGGGTAGGCGATCAGCGGCGCGACGGGGCCGGGCGCGGACGGGTACGACGGCTGAGGGGGGTACGACATCGCCACATCCTGGCATGACCGTCGGACGCGGTGCGCGCGGGCGGCGTGCCACCGGCCGGACGGGACGACCCCGCGCGCACCGGCGCCCGCCCCGCAGGACGATCCGGCCCGGGTTGAACCGTCGGCACCCCGGTTCGTATAAGGGGGCCGGGACGGGAGGATGTCGGTGGGACCGAGGGTGTGGAAAGCGATGGTGGGGATGCGGCGGGCCTTTGTCACGGTGCTGCTGGCCGGGATCGCGCTGCTCGTGGCGGCACAGCCGGCGCAGGCGGCACAGCCGGCGGGCGTGACGCAACCGGTGGGTGCGGTACGGCCGGTCCGCGCGGTGCCGGCCGAAACCGGTCGGTACTACGTCGTCGGGCCACCCGTCGACGGGCAACGGGAGTACCTCTACGCCATCGCGCTGCGTACCCTCGGTAACGGCAACCGGTTCCGGGAGATCGTCGAACTCAACGTCGGCCGGGTCCAGCCCGACGGCGAGACGTTCACCGACGGGGTGGTCCTGCGCCCCGGCTGGCGGCTCGTGCTGCCCAAGGACGCACAGGGCCAGGGGGTACGGATCGGCCGGCTGCCGCAACTGGGCCCACGGTCACCGGCTCCGGCCAGCCCGAGCCCACGCGCCTCGACCCCATCCCGCCCCAGCTCGACCCCGCGTACGGCGGCCCCGTCCTCCGCAGCGCCCTCCCGTCCGGCCGGGACCGCCGCCGCGACCACCCGGGCCGTCGCCCGGCCCCCCGACCCTCCGCAGGCCGGTGGCGGGCTGGACCCGCTGCTGATCCGGGTCGGCGCCGGGCTGCTGGCGGTCTTCTTCGCTGCCGTGGCCGTGCTGCTGCTGCGTCGTGGCGGGCCCCGCCGGCTGGTGCTGGAGGACGACGGGCCGTGGCCGCCGCAGCGACACCACACCCCGACTCCCGCCGAACTCGCCGCCGGACCGGTGGCCGAGGAGGGGGACACCCCGCCGCCCCCGGTCACCCGCCCGTCGTCCGCAGCGTCGACGTCGGCGGCGATGCCGTCGCCCCCGCCGGCACCGCCGCTCACCCGGCCGGTCACGGCACCGGCACGGCGACCGGCCCCGCCGGCGGTCACCCCGCCGATCCTGCCCCCGCCGCCGTCGGTGGTCCTGCCGGCACCGCGTACCGCCGTCCGGCCCACCGCCCCGTCGGCGTCGCCCCCGGCGGCGGAACCGGCACCGCTGCCGGCCGCCGCGCCCCCGCCGGCATCGGTCCGCCCGGACCCGGCCGTCCTGCCGGGACCGGCCTCCCTGCCAGAACCGACCGCAGCGCCGGCATCGGCGTCACTGCCGGGGCCGGTAGCACCACCGGTGCCGGAACCGGTCGAGGGGCCGCCGTCCCCACCGGAGTCGACCGCAGGCCGGGCCGTTACGTCGGCTCCGGGGTCGGCGGAACTCCCGGCGGCGGAACAGGTCCCGGGATCGACGTCCGTGCCGGCGTCGGAGTCCGTGCCGGGGCCGGGGACCGACGTGGCGGCACCGGAGGCGGCGGGCCCCGGTACCCGACCGTCGCCCCCGGCGACGGCGGGCGGGCTGCCCGTGAAGCCGGTCTGGCCGCCCCGGGCACCACAGTCGGCACCACCCCGACCGACCCCGGTCGACCTACCGGCCGTCCCACCGCAGCCGCAGGCCGTCCCCTCGGCGGTCGTCCGGTCAGCGCCGTCGGCCGTCCCGCAGCCGCCGGCTGGCCCGGCTCCGGCGGTGCCGTCGGCCCCGACGCCGCAGTCGACCGGGACCGTCGCCGCACCGACCGCGACGGCATCCACCGGGATTACCGCCGCGTCGGCCGGCGTGGCACCCACCGGGACCGACGGTGCGTGGGTCGGGGTGGAGCTGCCGCGTCCGGCGGTGCCGACCGGCAACGAGGTCCCGTACCTGAGCACCGAGCTGGCGACCGAACTCGGGCCGATCCGGGTCAGGCTGGTCGGGGTCGCGGCGGGCCGGGGCGCGCCCGCGTACGCCTGGCTCGGCCCGGACGAGGCCGCGCCCCCGGCGACCCTGCCCCTGGTGCTGGGCCACCTGGGGCCGTGGCGGTTGCACGTCGACCTGGGACGGGCGCCCGACGTGCTCACCCTGGTCGGCGACACCGACGACTGCCGGCAGACGGCCGCCCTGTTCGCCCGGAGGCTGCGGGCCGGCGGGATCGGCGTGGCCACGGTGGGCGACGTGCTCGGCGGGCAGGCCCCGGAGGGTTGCCGTCCACTGTCGGGGCTCCCGGCGGCGACCGCCCCCGGCGTCGATCCGCCCGCGCCGTACGTGGTGTTCACCCCGGGCCTGGCCGGTGCGGAGCTGGCCGGGGCACGGCGACTCGCCACGGACACCGGGGGGCGGTGCGTGCCGGTGGTGATCGGACCGGTGCCGGCCGGCCGGTGGTCGGTTCAGGTGTCCCCGGTCGACGGCGGGTCCACCACCCGGGCCGGTACGGCGGACTGAAGGCCGGCGACGGCGGACGGCAACGGCCCCGGGGTGACCTCCCCGATCCGCTGCCACCCGCCCGCCTGCGCCCGGAAGGCGCGCTGCACCACGATCCGGTCGTACGAGCGGCTGCCGAGGACCAGGTCCACCCCGGCCCGGTGCAGCCGGTCCACCCTGGTCCGGACCAGGGTCAGCCCGGCCAGCATGGTGTGGGTGGCCCCGACGTCGACGGTGCGTCCCGCCGGCACCCGGACCTCCACCAGCAGCCGGCCCGGCCGGGCCACCGGCCGCTGCTGGTAGAGCGGCAACCAGCCCCGGGGCAGCCCCCGGGACCGGGCCGGCAGCAGCGCGTACGCCTGCCGGGTGCCGAAGCCGGGCCAGCGGCGGACGTCGTTCGGCATCCCGGCGACCGACCGGTTGGTGGGCGCGGCACGGATCCGCAGGGGTTCGCCGTCGGCGTCCACGGTGGGCAGCAGCCGGCTGAACCCGTCGGAGCGGAAGCCGCCCACCAGTCGGACCCGGTCCAGCCGGGCGGCCGGCAGCAGGTAGGTGTCGGGGCTGCCCAGGACGTACTTGAACCGCGCCGGCACGTGCGCCCGCAGCACCGCCATCGGGATCGCGCCGCCCGGGGAGATCCGCACCCGCAGCAGGTCGCTGCCGGCCGGGGCCGACCGGGGATCGAGGAACGCGGCCACGAACAACTCGACGCCGGGCACCCCGTCGCCGACCGCCCGCGCCGGATCACCCTCGACGAGGACGTACGCCTCGAACGTCGCGGCGTTGACCTGCTGGCCGCGCCGCAACCAGGGTGGGCCGTAGTCGGCCGCGCGGCGGCTCTCGGTGACCAGGGCGGGCCGGGGGAGGGGCACGGCCGGCTGTTCCGCCGCCCCGGCGTCGTCGCCGACCGGCGTCGGGGCGGTCACGTCGGCCGGGGAGGAAGCGGCGGTGCCGTCCGGTCCGGGGGTCGGATCGTCGACGCGGGCCGGTGCCGGGTGCCCGTCGGCCGGCCCGCTGTCGACGACCCCGGCGGCGGGGGAGGCGACCACGATCCGTTCCCGGTCCCGCCGGGACACCAGCAGCCCCTCGGGGGTCGCGTCCAGGGTCGACGGGCCGTCGGCGTACCTCGGTCGGTGTGCCTGCCACGCGGCGACCGCGCCCGTCGGGTCGAACGCCCGCAGGTCACGCCGGTCGTCGATCAGCTCGGCCCGGCCGCCTGCGGGCGGGGTCCAGACGGTGGCCCCGGTCGTCTCGGCCAGCTCGGCCACCTCCGCGACGAGCCGGGCCTGCTCGTCGGCGTCGGACGGCCAGGTCAACCAGAGCCGCAGGTCGGCGCCGTAGAGCGGCAGGTCGCCGAGGAGCGCGGCGAGCTGCCCGCCGCTGTGCACGTCCTGGGTGCCGCTGTAGGTGCCGACGAGGAAGCCGCCGGAGCGGGCGGTGACGGCGACGGTGACCACCCCGGTCGACGCGCCGAGGCGGTGCGCGGTGGCCCGCCTGGTCACGAAGTCGGCCCTGGTGGCCAGGGCGAGGCCGTCCGGCAGCGGCAACCCCACCACCCCGGTACGGGGACGGACCAGCCCGTCGTCCACCGCGAACCAGCCGGGCAGGGAGGTGGCGAGATCCGGTGGCTGGAGCACGAGCCAGTCCATCGGCTGGCGGGTCACCCGGTCCAGCGGCACCGCGTCCAGTGGCCCGCTGTCGGGGGCCGGCCGGGCGGGGCCGGTGGCCGACCGGTCGATGGTGTGCCTGATGTCCGAGCCGTCCGGGCTGACCAGCACGTCGTGCCCGAGCAGCCCGGCCACCTCGGTGAACAGGTCGAGGTGCCGGGCCCCGTCGTCGGCGAGGATCCGGACGTCCTGCGCCGCGTCCGCGCCGTGCCGGACCAGGGTGGCGACGGCCCGCGCGTCGAGCGGCCGGCCGGGGGCGGTGGGCACCACCAGTCGTCCGCCGGGGCCCGGGGCCAGCCAGAGGTCGTACAGGCCGGCGATGCGGCGGTGCCGGCGCGGGTCGAAGCGGCGGGTGGCCGGCACCCGGTCCAAGCCGTTGCCGCCCGCCGGCTCCGCCGTGCGCCCGAGCCCGTTCACCGCCGCCCCACCTTCGTCTCCACCGGCACCTGATCGCCCGGCCCGCCGTTCGTCGCCACCGTCGGTGGTGGACGGACGTCCGCCTGCCGGTCACCCGTCTCCACCGGGGGACGGCCCGAGGAGATGTTCCCGTCATCGGCGGCCGGTACCCTCGGCTGACCTCATGACGAGGATCATGGAAATCTGGTTCAGATTGATTTGAACGGACCGGCCGCTGATCCGCAATAGACGGTGAAGGCCGGTGACGCTCGGCCATGGTGACTGAAGGGGGACACCCAGTGCTGGCGAAGCGCTCGATCCTTGCCCGCCTGCTCGCGGTGGCGATGGCCGGCTGCGTGCTGATGGCGCCGACCGGGCCGGCTGTGGCGAAGGCCACCAACGATCCGCAGCCGTACGTGAAGTACTACGTGGTCGCGGCGCAGTACCAGGGCCAGCCGGAGAGCCTGACGGCGATCGCCCGGCGGTTCCTCGGCAGCGGCGAACGGTCTGCGGAGATCTACCACCTCAACACCGGCCGCGTGCAGCCCGACGGGTCCCGGCTGACCGACCCGGGCCGTCTGAAGGCCGGCTGGCAGCTGGTGCTGCCCTGGGACGCGGCCGGTGAGGGGGTGAAGTACGGCCAGCTCCCGACCGGCAGGCGGCCCACCCCGAGTGCCCGGCCCTCCGGCGCGGCCGGTCCCACGCCCGACGCGGTCAGCCCGAGCCCGAATCCGAGCCCGACCCGGACGGGCGGCAGCCCGCGACCGGGCGCGACCGGCCCGAAGTGCACCGCCACCACCGGGTCGAGCAGCCGGTCGGACTGGGCGCAGCTGCGGATGGCCGCCGACAGCGCCTGGACCCTGACCCGTGGCAACGGGGTCAAGGTGGCGGTGGTCGACACCGGCGTCGACGCGAGTGTGCAGCAGCTCAGCGGCCGGGTGGCGGTCGGCGCGGACGTGACCGTCGGCAACGGGCGCGGGGACACCGACTGCCTGGGCAGCGGCACCGCCATGGCGGGCATCATCGCCGGTGACAGCAGTGTCGACGGCAGCCCGGTGGGTATCGCGCCGGACGCCACCATCCTGCCCGTGCGGGTGGTGCGCGGTTCGGGTGCCGCGCGGGCGGCCGACGCGGCGAACGCCATCGAGGTGGCGGTCAGCGCCGGCGCGTCGGTCGTCGCGGTCGGCTCGCACGTCGACCTCGGTGACCCGGCGGTGGCGTCCTCCGTGGCCACCGCCCTCGACCACGACGTCCTGCTGGTGGTCGGTGCGCCGACCAAGGCGATGACGCCGCCGTCCCCGGCCGGCCGGTCCGGGGGCGGCGCGCTGCTGTTCACCGGCGGCGTCGGTGCCGGCGACCAACTCGCCGAGCAGTACGTGGAGGGCGCGGTGGAGGTGGTCGCGCCCGGGGTGGACGTGGCGAGCCTCGGGGTCGGCGGTGGCCGGGCGGTGAGCAACACCGGCACCGAGTTCGCCGTCGCGTTCGTCGCCGGGCAGGCGGCGTTGATCCGGGCGGCCCAGCCCGACCTGACCGCCGCCCAGGTCAAGGAGCGCATCCGCAGCACCGCCGACGCGATCGGCGCGGCCCCCGACGCCAAGTACGGCTCCGGCATGATCAACCCGGCCGCCTCGGTGTCGGTGGCGGTGGACGACCGCAACCAGGTGGCCAGCCAGCAGGAGGGCAACACCGGCGCGGCACTCGCCGTCATCCTCGGCATCGCGCTGCTCTGCGGCGTCGGCGTGGTCTTCGGCCTGCGGCTGCGTCGCCGCCGGTTCGCCGGCTGAGCCCGTCACCGGCCCGACCGCTGACGCCGGCGTCCGCCTGTCCGCCACCACAACTCGACGAGGAACGCCCCGAGGTGGCCCCACATCCGACGGGCTCCGGTGGACCAGGACGGCCCACCGGAGCCCGCGACCCGGGGTCGGCTACCGCCGGCTGAAGGTCTGCTTCGGATTGAACACGCAGATCCAGGACATCATCGGCGCGCCGACGCCGTGCCCGTCGACGTCCAGGCAGCGGTCGGTCTCCCGGTTGAACAGGGAGGTGCGGCCGTTGTACTCGATCCACTCCCACTTCTGGGCGGGGTTGCCGCTACAGATGGCGACCTGCACGGGCGTGCCGTCGCGCTTCTCACCCCAGGCCACGTCGAGACAGAGCCCGTTGGCCCGGACGCTGCCGTCGGAGCGGAAGTCCCACCACTGCGAGCGTTCCTCCCGGCACTTGTTCAGCACCGCCCGTACCCCGTCGCTGGTCCCGGCGGTGACGCACAGCCCGGTCTCCTTGCCCACGAGCTGCTTGGTGCCGGCCGGTCGGGTCGGCGCCGCCGCCGGCTTGGCCGACGGGCTCGCGGGCGGTGGCGGTGCGGCCGAGCTGCCCTCCGGGCTGGGCGATGGTGACGCCGGTGGCGTCACCGTCGGGCTGGCGGACGGCGACGCCGACGGCGGCTTCGGCCGCAGCCGGTTGTCGAGGGCGTAGTAGTCGGCGTGCTCCCGCACGGTCCGCAGGTACGCCTGCGTCCCGGCGTCCAGGTCACCGCCGGCCTGGCGGACGGCGGCGGGCCCGTTGCGGTACGCGGCCAGCGCCAGCAGCGACGGGTCACCCTCCAGCCCGGACAGCTCCTTGTGCAGGGCGCACAGGGCGGTGCCGGACGCCGGGATCGCCTCCTGCGGGTCCCAGGCCGAGGCGTCGGACGGGCCGTACGCCTGCCACACCTCGGGTCGGAACTGTGCGACGCCCCGCTGCCCCTCGGGGCCGAGCAGGTTGGCGTCGAACCCGGACAGCGCCATCAACTGCGCGGCGACCAGCGGCGGCGTCACCTCGGGGCAGACCGAGCCGGCCCGGACGACGAGCGCGGTGTAGCTGCCGGGCACCGCCTTGGGCTGCTGCACGCCGGAGCTGGGGCGGGCCTGGCCGGAACCGCCGAACGCGGTCAGCTTGCCGTAGTAGGCGGCGTACCCGCTGGCCTGGTCGACGTACCTGACCGCGTCGGTGGGCACCCCCTTGGCGTCGCGTACCTCGTCGAGGCCGGTGTGGAACGCGGCCAGCGAGAGCCGCCAGGTGTCACCCGGGACGTCCGCCAGCCGGACCTGGCCGCTGAGGTCGCACATCAGGTGGGCCAGGGCGAGGATGTTGGCGGCGGGGTCGGAGCGTTCCGCGCCGGGCCACGGCGCCCACGCCTTCCACGCGGCGGCGTCGAGACCGGCGATGCCCTGCCCGCCGGAGGCCGTCCGGCTGGCCCGGCCGTCGAGGCCCGACTCGGCCATCAGCTGACCGGCCAGCCGGGCCGAGGTGAGCGTCGGGCACGAACGGGCGGCGGCCTGGATGGTCGTCAGGTGTTCCTTGGAGACGGGCCGACCGGTCAGGTCGTCGTCGCGGGCCTCGGCCGCGCCCCAGCCGACAGCGGCCACCACCATGGACAGCACGGCGAGTCCGGCGACGACGAAGGCTGCGGTACGACGGGGGATCGACCCCAGTCGGGCGAGTACGGAGGGGTGATCGGATTTCACGGGAGGTGTCCCTTCCGGCGTGGCGACATCGCTGTCGTGACGGATGCGCGATGTCCTTGGTTCACCGGGCTCGAATCGGATCGGATGATTTTGGTCCGGTCGACATTGAACCGAGGGGCGTAGCGGGCCGTCAACGTGGCTACCGCCGGGCCGGGCCGGAGTCACACCGGGCATCGGCGGCGATGGCCGTGTCGTTGATCGGAGCTTGAGATGCTTTCTCGCCGCAGGGTACTCGGGATGGGATTCGCCGGCGCCGCCGTGGTCGGCGTGCCGCTGGTGGCGGCCCCGTTGATCTCGCGGGCGCGGGCCTCGGGCGGCCTGCCGCTGAACGTGGTGAACAGCACGGGCCGGTTCGCCAACTCGGCGATCCGGATGTACGTCGTCGGCACCGACCCGGAGACCGGGGCGATGGGCTACGTCCGGGAGAGCGGACGGTTCACCCCGGCCGACCCGGCGCACAACGGCCCGGACGGCGCCGCCGACATCGGCGTCCGGCTGGCCGACTCCGGGGTGACCCGGTTCGTCCTGCCGATGATGTCGGGCCGGATCTACTTCGCCATCGACGGCCAGCTGCGGTTCACCGTGGTCACCGACGGCAACGGCCGGCCGGCGTTGCAGTACCCGGTCGGCTGGATGGCCGACGACCCGAGCTTCGGCGTGCTGCACGACTGCTGTGAATTCACCTACAACGCCTCGGGAATGTTCTGCAACACCACCACCGTGGACATGTTCAGCATCCCGCTGTCGATCCGGTTGCTCGGCGACGTGGAGCAGGCCACCGGCAAGCTCGTCGACGGCGGCCGGGACGCCATCTTCGCCGAGCTGGCCCGCCAGCCCGGCTTCGAGCGGCTGGTGCTCGGCGACGGGCTGCGCGTCATCGCACCGGGTAAGGGCATCGAGACGGGCCGCTTCGACCCGGCGTACTACGACGGTTACATCGCCGAGACCTGGGACCGGTACAGCCGTACCGAGCTGCGGGTCCACGGGCCGACGGGCACCTTCCGGGGCCGGGTCGTCGACGGACGGTTCACCTTCGACGGCGGGGTACGCGCCTTCGACCGGCCCTCCACGCTCAACGTGTTCCACTGCGACGGGGCGCTCGCCGCACCCAACGACGGGCGGTCCGGGCCGGTGGCGGCGGTCCTCGGGGCCGGGTTCAACCGGTCGGTGCTCGACCAGCCTGACCAGCCGACCACCAGTCGGGACGCCTACTACCAGCATCCGGTGACCAACCACTACTCCCGGGTGCTGCACCGGCACAGCGCCGACGGCCGGGCGTACGGCTTCCCGTTCGACGACGTCGCCGACGACGCCTCCTACATCCAGGACACCGCGCCCCGGGAGGTGACCATCACGCTGACCCCGTTCGGCGGGGGCGCGGCCGGGCAACCGGAACCCGAGGTCGAGCGCCCGGTGGTCGTCGAGCGCCAGGTCGTCGAGGGGCCACCGGTCGTCGCCGCCGCGGCCCGGGGCGTGGGCCAGGAGATCCCGGCGGCCGGCTTCGACCGGCAGCAGGGCGTACGGACCGAACCGTCCAGTGAGGGCGGCGAGCACCTGGGCTTCCTCGCCCACGGCGACTGGGCCGGATACCGGGGGGTCGACTTCGGTCGCGAGCCGGCGACCCAGTTCCAGGTGCGGGTGGCCTCCGGCGCGCCGCAGGGGGTCTCCGGCCTGATCGAGGTACGCCTCGACGCCCCCGGCCTGCCGCCGGTGGGCACCATCGCGGTGGCCAGCACCGGAGGCTGGCAGAACTGGGTCACCGTGCCGGGGAACCTCGCCCCGGTGACCGGGGTGCACGACGTCTACCTCACGTTCGCCAGCGGGCAACCCGAGGAGTTCGTCAACGTCCGCTGGCTGCGTTTCACCCGATGAGCGCGGCCACCCTCGTCGCCCCGGCGTACGACACCGACCGGTGGGCCGCCGCCGCGCCGTCCGCCGCCGCGCCGTCCGCCGCCGCGTCCCGGCGTCACCGGTCGACCGGTCGACGGCCCGGTCGACCGTCCGATGAGCACGGTTATGCTCTCTTCCTAGGCGGGCTCGACGTCGAGACGACGGCGCGGCCGTACGGGGGTGACCCGTACGTCAGGGGGAGGCGTTCTGTGTCGGCGGTGCCCAACGAAGCGCCCGGGGTGACCGGCGACGCGGCGACCGAGCGGGCCTCCCCCGAGGCCCTGATGCGCTGGATCCACGAGCAGTACCGGGGACCGCTGCTGCGGTTCCTCACCCGGCTGGTCCTCGGCCGGCAGGAACTCGCCGAGGATCTGGTCCAGGAGACGTTCCTGCGTACCTGGCGGAACCTGGAGACGCTGGCGGAGGACCCGCGCCGGATCGCCCCGTGGCTCTACACGGTCGCCCGGCACGTGGCCATCGACGCGATGCGCGCCCGGCAGTCCCGCCCGCCCGAGGTGGCCATCCCCGACCTCAACCGGCTCGCCTCCGCCGACGACGAGATGGACCGGGTGGTCAGCACCCACACCGTCCGGTTGGCGTTGCAGCAGATCAAACCGGAGCACCGTGAGGTGCTCGTCGAGATGTACTACAAGGGCTCCTCGGTCGCCGAGGCCGCGCAGCGACTGGGAATCCCGGAGGGTACGGTAAAGTCCAGAACGTACTATGCGGTGCGCGCGCTGCACGCAGCGATCGGCCCGACCGAGTCGTCGTGATGACGCGACGTGTCGGTTTCCCGCTCGATCCGCCGGACGGCTGCCGTCCCGGGGGTCGTCACACCGTCACCGGTGTCTCCGGGTCGAGAAGGAGGGCGTGATGCGCACCGGGGGTGAACATCCCACCGCCGAGCACGCCGCCCTGGCCCTCTACCTGCTCGGCGCGCTCGACGACGCCGACCGGGTGGCGTTCGAGGCCCACCTGGCCGGTTGTGACGAGTGCCTGTCCGCGGCGGGTGAGATGGGCGGCGTGACCAGCGCCCTCGGCGGGCTGGACGCCGCCGACTGGGACGACCTCGCCGGCCTGACGCCCGAGTTCCCGCTGCCGCCCGAGTTCGGCCCACCGCCGGACCGCGCCCAGGCCCCGGCGACCCCGCCGCCGGTCGACCCGCTGTCGGGCGGCCCGCCGTCGGTGGACCCGCCGCCCCCCACCGGTTCCGGTGAGCCGGCGACGCCCGTTCCGGTCGCCCGTCCGCCCGCCGACGAGCCGGCGGCACCGGTTCCGGTCGCGCGTCCGCCCGCCGACTCCCTGCCGACGTCACCCACCGCCGACGGCGGGCCGGTGACAGCCGACGGCCCGGCCCCGGCCGTCGACGCCGAGCCGCTCACCGAGGTACCGCCGGTCGCGGCACCCCGCCGGGGTGCCCGTCGGGGTGCCGGCCCGCGTACCACCGGCCGGGGGGCGGGCAGCCGCCCCGGCGGGGACCGGCCCGCGACGGCCTCCGGCACGGGGGGCACCCGTCCCGCCGATCCGTCCCGCCGTCGCCGGATGGTCCTCTGGGGCGGGGTGGCCGCCGCGCTGGTGGCCGTCGTGCTGGCCGGCGGGATCGCCGTGGTCTCCGGTTTCGGCGACCGCAGCGGCGTGGTGCTCACCGCGACCGGGGAGGCGCCGGCCGAGGGGGTGAGCCTCTCCGTCGCGATCACCACCGACGAGGGGCGGGGCTCCACCATCCGGATCACCGCCACCGGCCTGCGCCAGGGCCTGCGGTACCGCCTGTTCGCGGTGACCCGCGACGGCGTCACCCACGTGGTACGGGACTGGACCGCCTCGACCGGCCCGCAGGAGGTGACCGGCGAACTGTCGCTGCCGGTCGCGGACCTGGCCTTCGTCACCGTGGGCCTGGTGGACGGCACCGCGATCGTCACCGCCCCGATCTCCCGCTGAGCCACCCGCCCGACCCTGCCCGGCCCCGATCTGCCCGGGCCCGATCCCGTCCGGCCCCGGACCGGCAGGTCAGGTCCGGGGCCGGACGGGACGCCGTGGTCAGTACGGGTCGGTGTGCGGGACCTCCTTGGCCCGGTGCGCGCCCGCCTTGCAGCCGGCGAACGGCCCGGCCGGGTTGCGCAGGCTGGTCAGCACCGGTTCCAGGTAGTCGCGGTGCCAGTTGGCCGGGCCGCACAGCCCCGCCTCCGGGCCGGTGAGTTCCTGCCACGCCAACCACAGTCCGTGCAACTGCGCCACCGCCTCGGGGTGCCGCCACCACTGCCCGCACCAGGGCGCGGTCGAGGACGCCTCCCGGGCGTAGATCGGCACGAGCAGCAGCCGGACCCAATTGCTGAGCAACTCCAGCTCCTCGACGTACTCGTCGTCGCGCAGGTAGAGGATGAACGGTGAGGTGGGCGGCCGGTCGTCCGGCGGCGCGTCGTCGGCGCGGGTCTGCTCCTGCGGGGTGGTCACCGTCATGGACACTCCTCATCGGTCTGCCGGTCGGATCGGTTCCGCCGGTCGGTGCGGTTCAGTCGCCCGAGGCGGTGGGGCTGGGCGAGGCGGTGGGCGGGAACGACGGCGGCGGACCACCGAGCCCCTGGTACTTGGCGAACAGGGACCGGACCTGCGCGAGGTAGAGCTGGGCGGCGTTGGTGGAGGGGACGCCACCGGCCCGGCGTACCTCGTCGATGCCGACGGCGTACGCGGCGAGCGTCAGGTCGAGCACCTCACCGATCGCCTCACCGTTGTCCAGCAGGGCCTGGGCCTGCCCGGCCAGGGCGCAGACGTGCTTGGCCTGGGCGGCGATCGAGTCCTCCTCGTCGACCGCGTCGGTGTCGCCGTCGTCGTCGGTGTCCTCGCCGTACTGCGTGAAGACCGCGGGTGGGAGCTGGGAGATGCCCTTCTCCCCGTTCGGGCCGACCTTCGCCGGGTCCCACCCGGAGGCCACCTCGATCTGCGCGGCGATCACCACGGGTCCGATCTGGGTGCAGGTCTTCCCGGCGTCCTCGATGCTGTCCGCCAGCCCCTCGGGCACCTGGTCGGGGTCGAGCGTGCCCTTGCCGTCGCCCTGTGCGGCGGCCAGCGAGTCGTCGGCGACGCTGACCGGGTCGGCCGAGCCCCCGCCGCCGCCGAAGAGCAGGATCAGCGCGACGAGCGGGGCCAGCAGCACGCCCAACGCGCCGATCACGAACACGGCGGCGGCCCCGACCACCCCGACCACCGGGGTGGCCAGGCAGCTCAGCCCGGCCGCGACCGCCGCGCCGATCAGCGCCGCGCTGCTCCGGTTGGACCCTTGCGTCGGCTGTGCGCCGTCGTTGTCGGACGCTGCCATGTCGCCTCCCGTGCCTGGTCGTCATCGCGGTGGAAAAAGTTCGTCCCCGGCGTGAACCGGGGGGCGGGACCCGTCGTAGTGGCGTCCGTCGACCGCCCGGCCCGCCGTACCGACGGGTCCGGACCCGGGGTGGTTCAACCGGGACGGCGACGACGTGGAGCGACATTTCCGAGGAGGTGGGTGCATGGGGTCCGCGACGATGACCGACCCGGCACCGCGGATGCCACCGGGGCCGCCGTCCGCCCGGACCGGTCCCGCGACGGCGGCGTCCCGGCGGTCCCTGTCCGAGACGGGGCTGGGCTGGATCGCGGCGCACGGTGGCGCCGGCACGACGACGCTGACCCGGCTCTTCGGCGGCGTCGATCTCGGCTGCCGGTGGCCGGACGCCGCGCGGGCGGAGCCGGCCACGGTGATGCTGGTCGGCCGGACCAACGCCGAGGGCATGCGGGCGATGTCCCGGGCGCTCAACGTGCTGCGGGAAGGGCGTCACCCGCCCGGTATGCGGCTGGTCGGCCTGGTGCTGCTGGCCGACGCCCCGGGCCGGCTGCCGCCGGCGCTGGCCCGCCGGATCCGTGTGCTGCGGTCGGTCGCGCCGGTGCACCGGGTGCCGTGGATTCCGGCGTGGCGGCTGGGACAGCAGCCCGCACGGATGCCCAAGGCCCTGGACCGGCTGCGGGCGGCGACCGGGCTGGCCGGCGAGGGGAGGACACCGTGACCTCCGGGCACGGGATCGTCGCCGCGTTCCTGGCGCGTGGTCCGGCGGCGGCGCCCTCCCCGCTGCCGGCGTTCCAGCCCCCACCGCCGTACAACCCGGCCGGTGGCGCGGCCGACGACCTGCTGAACCTGCTCGCCTGGGGGGTCAGCGCGGCGGGCGTCGCCGGGCTGCTCATCCTCGGCATCTCGATGGCCATCCAACTCAACCGGGGCGTACCCGGGGAAATGAGCGACCACTTCCGCGGGGCGGTGTTCATCGCGATCGGCTGCGCGCTCGGCGCGACCGCCGGACCGCTCGTCACGTTCTTCGGCGACCTCGGACTCTGAGCCGGATCGCCGCCGGCCGGACAGCGCACCCCGCACTGCCGGCCAGTCCCACCCCGCACCGCCGGAGCGTCGTCGACGCCTCCGGTGCCGGTGCCTGCCCGAAGGAGAACTCCGATGTCGTTCACGAGCCTTTCCCAGTACGCCGCCGCCTACCTGTTCGCCCGCCTCCCGATGGCACCCGACCCGGGACCCGGCAGCGGGATCAACCCCAAGCCCGGTGCCCCGGGCCAGCTGACCACCCTGGTGAACAAGCTGCTGGGCCTGATCGCCTGGGCGGGCACCGCCGCCGGGGTGGCCGGGGTGCTGATCACCGGCACGATGATGGCGATCTCGGTGAAGCGGGGCGAGAGTTCCGAGCACATGTCCCGCCTCGGCCTGGTGCTCGGCGGCTGCATCCTGGTCGCCGTCGCGGGTCCGCTGGCCAACTTCTTCCTCGGCGGTGCCGGCACCACCGAAGGCCAACCGCAGTGACCGGCGGGCGAGGCCGGTCCCCGGCGGACCCGCCGTTCTGGACCGAGCGCGGCTGGCTGCTGTCCGTGGCGTTCCTCGCCGGCATGGCGTTGCTGGCGGCGGGGGTCTGGGCGTCCGGGGCGACCCGGCAGACGTCTGTCGACCCGGTGGCCCGGACCGCCGCCGAGGCGCAGGTGGCGCAGTGTCCGTCCCGACCGGTGGTGGCGGCCGGGCCGGCGGTGCCGCCCGACGACGTGACGTGGCGGACCCTCGACGGCGGGGACCGGGTGCCGGTCTCCGCGACGCAGGGACCGTCGCGCACCGCCGACGGGGTACTGGGCTGCTTCGCGCACACCCCGATCGGTGCGGTGCTGGCGGCGCACGCCGTGCCCACCCAGCTGGCCGGGCCCGCCTGGCGGGCCGTGGCCGACCGGCAGGTGCTGCCGGGGCCGGGCCGGGACGTGCTGGTGGCCCGGCTGGAGGCCGCCGCGGGGGTCGTCACCAGCCGTGGCGGCGGCAGCTACGCAGGCTTCGCCCTGGTCCGGTACGCGGCCGACGCCGCCCAGGTGCAGCTGCTGGTCAAGACCGGCGCCGGCGGCTACGTGGCGACCCTGGTCGCGCTGCGCTGGGAGGCCGGCGACTGGAAGCTGACCCCGTCCCGGGCCGGGGTGGTGCACACCTCGCTCGGCACGGTCACCGGCAGCGCCGGCTACACACTCTGGAGGAAGTAGATGGGCGGGTGTTCACCTCCCAGTCCCCTCGACATCATCACCGGCTTCTTCTCGTTCCTCGGTGACCCGATCGGCACCCTGGTCCGGATGATCGCCAACCTGATGCTGGCCGCCGCGATCTCCATCTTCGCCGAGTTGAGCGCCTCGGTGCCGACCCTGGGCACCACGACCGAGGGCGGCCCGGACGACGTACCGAGCCTGATCAGCGACCAGATCGAGTGGGTCGTCACCTATCTGGCGATCGGGTCGGTGCTGTTCGCCGCCGCCCGGATGGCGATGGAGCGCAAGGGCACCGCCGGGCGGACGGCGTTGCAGGGCTTCCTGCGGGTCATCCTGGTCGCCGGGGCCGGTTCGTGGGTGGTGGGCCGGGCGGCCAGCCTCTCCGACGGTTTCTCCGACCACCTGCTCAGGTCGGCGGCCATGCAGGTGATCATGGGTGTGCCGTGTGTGGACAACGGCTCCTCCATCGAGTCGTTCCTGCTGCTGGTGCTGGCCTTCCTGCTGCTGATCGCCGCCATCGTGCACGTGCTGATGCTCTATCTGCGGCTGGGCGTGATGACCATCATGCTCGGCACGCTGCCGCTGGCCGCCGCCGCGTCGATGACGAACTGGGGCGCCGGCTGGTGGCGCAAGCACATCGGCTGGACGGTGGCCTGGCTGCTCTACAAGCCCGCCGTCGGTCTGATCATGTTCTCCGGCGCGGAGATGCTCGCCGTCGGCAGCCGGACCCAGAACTCCTCGCACATCCGCATCGCCGGCATCGGCGTCCTGCTGCTGTCGGCGATCGCCCTGCCGGCGCTGCTCAAGATCGTGGTGCCGGCCACGGCGGCGCTGGGCACCGGCGACCCGACCGGCACCGCCGTCTCGGCTGCGGGCGGCATGGTCGCCTCCGGCGCGAAACGGGTCGCCGGGTCCGCCCTGTCCTCCGGCGGCGGGGGCGGTGGTGCGCCGTCCGGCGCACGCGGGCCGCAGGGCAACCGGGGCGACACCGGCCGGCAGGGACCGTCCGGCAGCGAGGGCCGGACCGGCCGTAACGCGGGCAGCTCCGCCGGTGGCGCGGCGGCCGCGAGTTCCGCCGCCCGGCTGGCCGGACCGGTCGGGGCGGCGATCGACGGGGCGCACCGGGCGGCCCGCGCCGGCCGGAGCATGGCGGCCGGCACCGTGTCCGGCGCGGACGGCGACGCCGGCCACAACTGACAGCGCGGGGCGGCGGCCGGCCGGTCGTCGCCCCGGTGAGACGAGGGAGAGGCAATGTCGACGGAAGCCGTCATCGAACCGACGTACGGCAACTGGCGTCGGCCGCGCCGGGCCGGGCTGGGCCCGCTCGGCCTGGTCGGCACGGTCGGGGTGTTCGGCGGGCTGGTGCTGGTGCTGCTGGCCTCGCTGGCGTCGTTGCAGGCGGCGTTCGTGGTCGGCGTGCCGCTCGTGGTGGCGCTGCTGCCGATGGCCGTACGCACCCAGGACGGCCGCAACATGTACCAGCTCCTGACGTTGCGGATCGGCTGGTCGCGTCGGGTGTCCCGCCGGGAGCACCTGTACGTCTCCGGGCCGCTCTCGGCCCGGCCGGGTGGCCGGTTCCCGCCGCCCGGCCTGCTCAGCGGGGTGCTCGCCCGGGAGGGCCGGGACGCCTACGACAGGCCGTTCGGGGTGCTGCACCACAAGAGCCGCAACCTCTACACGATCGTGCTGCGGTGCGAGCCCGACGGCGGGTCGCTGGTCGACCCGGAGCAGGTCGACACGTGGGTGTCGCTGTGGGGGGAGTGGCTGTCCCGGCTCGCCCACGAGCCGGGGCTGCGCGGGGCGTCGGTGGTGGTGGAGACCGCCCCGGACCCGGGTACCCGGCTCGCGGCGGAGGTGCTGCCCCGGCTGGACGCCGCCGCCCCCGCCGCCGCGCGCGCCGTGCTGGAGGAGGTGGTCGACGACTACCCGTCCGCGTCGTCGGAGATGAACTCGTACATCACCCTCACCTACGCCCCGGTGGGCGGGGCGCGACGGGACCCGGAGGACGTGGTCACCGACCTGGCCATCCGGGTGCCGAGCCTGCTGACCGGGCTGATCGGGGCCGGCGGGGGTGTCGCCGAGCCGCTGTCCGCCGAGCAGATCGCCGAGGTGGTGCGGGTGGCGTACGACCCGGCGTGCGCCGCCGAGGTGCTCAGCGTCCGGGCCGAGCACGGGCGGACCGGGCTGGAGTGGGCCGACTGCGGTCCGGTTGCCGCGGTCGAGTCGGTGGACGCCTACCAGCACGACTCGGGGGTCTCCCGGACCTGGCTGCTCACCCTGGCCCCCCGGGGCACGGTGCGCTCCAGTGTGCTGCGCACCATGCTCGACGCGTCCGCCGGCACCCGCCGCAAGCGGGTGGCGTTGCTCTACCGGCCGATCGATCCGGCGACGTCGGCCCGGATCGTGGAGGCCGACCGGCGTACGGCGCAGTTCATGGCCACCTCCGGGCGGGGCATGGTGCAGGCGCGGGCCGCGGCCGAGGTCCGCGCCGCCGAGCAGGCCGCCGCCGAGGAGGCCACCGGCGCGGGGCTGGTGGAGTTCTCACTGATGCTCACCGTCACCGTCGACGACCGGTCCCAGCTCGACGACGCGTCGGTGCTGGTACGCAACATGACCGGGGCGACCCGGATCGCGATGCGGCCGGCCCACCGGATGCAGGCGGCGGCGTTCACCTGCACCCTGCCGGCCGGAATCCTTCCGTGGGAGCAGACCGTGCTGCCACACGAACTCCAGGAGGCGATGTGAGCGGCGCACCGGTGGCCCGCGTGGACGGGCTCGGGGCGGGCTGGCCGGCCGGTACCTCGGGGGCGCGTACCGCGCTGACCGGGCTTGTCGGCGACCCGGACGACGAGGCCCCCGTACCGCCGAAGAACACCCGGCCCCCCCGGCCCCGCCGGGAGCTGCCCACCTCGGCCCGGGGGTGGGAGGGGCCCGGCGGTGGCCGGGTCGGCTACCTCGACGCGCCCACCATGTGGCGGGCCACCACCGTGCAGGCGTGCGGGTTGTGGCCGTTCTCGGCCGGCTCGGGGGCGCCGATGTCCGGGGTGCCGCTCGGTCAGCACCTCTACACCGGCGCCACGGTCTGCGGTGATCCGATCTCCTGGTTCACCCGGGCCCGCTACATCTCCAACCCGTCGCTGTTCATGCTGGGCATGCCCGGCCTGGGCAAGTCGACCCTGATCAACCGGATGGCGGTGGGCCTGGCCGCGACCGGGGTGGTGCCGCTGGTGCTCGGCGATCTCAAGCCGGACTACGCGGACACGGTCCGCGCCCTCGGCGGGCAGGTGATCCCGATCGGCCGTGGCGTCGGCGGGATCAACGTGCTGGACCCGGGGGCGATGGGGCTGGCCGCGGAACGCATCGGCGGCCGGGCCGGCCGGGCGCTGGCCGCCGAGACGCACGGCCGGGTGCTGAACATGGTGGCGGCGCTGCTGACCATCGTGCGGGGCCGGGCCCTGGACGACCACGAGCAGTCGGTGCTCTCCGCCTGCCTGCGGCACCTGCGCGAACACACCCCGCAGGGCCGGGCCCCGCTGCTGCCGGACCTGTTGCGGGTGCTGGAGGAGGGGCCGGACCGGGTCCGCGCGGTGACCCTGGACCGGGGGCAGGAGAGCCGCTACCGGGACGCGGTGGACCCGCTGCACCGGTCGCTGCTGGGCATCCTCGACGGCGCGTTGGGCGACACCTTCGGCTCGACGACCTCCACCCGGATCGACCCGGACGCCCCCGCGGTGTGCATCGACATCTCCCGCATCGGCGAGTCCGACACCCAGCTCACCGCGGCGGCGATGCTGGCCGCCTGGTCCGAGGGCCTGGGCACGGTCGCCGCCTCGCACGCCCTGGCCGACGCCGGCCTGGCCCCGCGCCGCTGGTTCTTCACGATCCTGGACGAGTTGTGGCGACCGTTGCGGGCGGCCTCCGGCATCGTCGACCGGATCGACGCGCTGACCCGGCTCAACCGGTCGCTCGGCCTCGGCGACGCCAAGATCACCCACACCCTGAAGGACGCCGAGGCGTTGGGTTCCGACGCCGACCGGGCCAAGGCGCGCGGTTTCGTGGAGCGGGCCGGGATCGTCGCCTGCGCCGGGCTGCCGGCGGCGGAGATGACCGACCTGGGCCGGGTGATCGGCCTGTCCAAACGGGAGATCGAACTGGTCTCCTCCTGGTCGTCGCCGCCGGGCTGGGCGAGCACGGGCAGCAACGAGGAGCCACCCGGGCGGGGCCGGTTCCTGATCAAGGTGGGTGGCCGGCCCGGCATCCCGATCCGGGTGTCCATCACCGACACCGAGCGCCGGCTGCACGACACCAACCAGCGCTGGGTGCAGAACGGCTACGCCGCCCAGCAGGCCGCCGAGCGGGCGGCGGCCCGGCAGGCGGCCTTCGAGGCCGAGGCGGAACTGGGCAACCTGGCCACCCGGCCGGAGCTGGCGCAGTTCGCCGACGGTGCGGTCGCGGGCGAGCGGGGGTGGCGGGCGTGAGCCGGATGTCGTCGGGTGCGCCCCGGGGGGCGGACCTGTTCTTCTGGGCCTTCTGCCTGGTGGTCCTCGCCAACGCGGCGCTGTTCACGGTCGCCTGGCTGGGCGGCACCCTGGGCGCCGCGGTGACCGGGCACGGCTGGCACCCGCCGCCGTTCACGCTCGGCGCGTACCTGGCGCTGATCTCCGGGGACACCGGAACGCTCTGGCCCGGCGCGTCGCCGTACGCGGTCTACGCCGGGATGCTGGTGGTGGCGCTGCTGCTGGTGGTGCCGGCGGTGCTGGCCGGACGCCGGCTGCTGGACCTGCGCGGACGCGGTGTCGGGCTGGCCCGGGTGCGTGACCTGGCCCCGCTGACTCCCGCCGGGATCGCGGCCCGCGCCCGGGAGCTGCGTCCCTCGCTGGCCGGGGTACGGCAGCTCACCCCGGACGACACCGGCAACCTGCTCGGTGACCTGTCGCCCAACGGCCCGGAGCTGCGGTCCTCCTTCGAGGACGTCGAGTTGGACCTGATGGCCCCTCGGGCCGGCAAGTCCACAGGCATCGCGGTGCCCCGGGTGCTGCGGGCCCGGGGTGCGGTGCTGCTCACCTCCAACAAGTCCGACGTGTACGCGGTGACCCGGGCCGAACGCGAACGCGTCGGTACGGTGTGGACGTTCGACCCGCAGGGCATCGCCCACGTCCCCCGGCAGATGTGGTGGGACATCCTCGCCGACTGCGCCACCATCGAGGGGGCCCGTCGGTTGGCCGGGCACTTCGTGGCGTCGGTCAACGACGACACCGCCAAGAAGGACTTCTGGATCTCGGCGGCCCAGAACACCCTGACCGCGCTCTTCCTGGCCGCCGCCCGGGGGCGGGCCCCGGTCGCCGAACTGCTCGGCTGGCTGGCCGACCCGGCCGACCGTACCCCGATCGACCTGCTGCGTGACGCCGGCCTGCCGGCGATGGCCGAGCAGCTCCAGGGCACCGTACGCGGGGCGGTGGAGACCCGCGACGGCATCTACGAGACGGCCCGGCAGTGCGTGGCGTGCCTGCTCGACCCGGAGATCCTGGCCTGGGTGTCCCCGGACCCGTACCTGCCGCAGTTCCGCCCGGAACAGCACGTGCTCGGCCGGGACACCCTCTTCCTGCTGTCCAAGGACGGGGGCGGCTCCGCCGCCGGGGTGATCGCCGGCCTCGCCGACGCCACCCTGCGGGCGGGAGTCGTGGCCGCCGAACGGATGGGCGGCCGGCTCGACCCCCCGATGACGGCGGTGCTGGACGAGGCGGCGAACGTGTGCCGCATCTCGGACCTGCCCGACCTCTACTCGCACCTGGGATCGCGGGGGATCAACGTGGTCACCCTGTTGCAGAGCTACCGGCAGGGGTCACGGGTCTGGGGCGAGGCAGGCATGGACGCGCTGTGGGGCGCGGCCACCATCAAGCTGCTCGGTGCGGGGCTCGACGACGCCGACTTCGTGGAGAAGGTCTCCAAACTGGTCGGGCAGCACGACGTGAGCACGGTCAGCGTCTCCCGCAGCCGGGACGGATCGTCGCGGTCGACCTCGTACCGGCAGGAGCACGTGTTGCCGCCGGACCGGATCCGGGCCCTGCCGAAGGGGACCGCGCTGCTGCTCGCCACCGGTATCCGGCCCGCCGTGATCAGGCTGCGGCCCTGGTACAGGGAGCCGGATGCGGCGCGGATCTCGGCCCAGGCCCGGCAGGAGGTCGCGGCGATCACCGAGCGGGCGGCCGGCAAGGCCGCCACGACGCCGTGGCCGACTGACCGGCGAGAAACCCCCGCCGTCGGCTGAACCGGCCCGCCTGGTCGGTCGTAGAGAGCGTGTCAACCGCTGGTCGAGCATCAAGGAGCCCAGGTGTCCTCACCCCATCAGCCGCCACCGGGCGGGACCGGAAGTCCCACCGGCAGCGCGAACAACAGCATCCACTACCCGCCCACCGAGAGCGAGTACGGGCCGGTCGTCTACACGCCGAGCAACTACAGCCAGGGCAGTTACGCCCCGGGTGCCTACACGCCGAGCAACTACAGCCAGGGCGCCCCGAGCACGTCTTCCGGGCCGACGGGCTACGGCCAGTACGGCGCGGCCGACTACCAGGACTTGGTAGGTCAGCCGTACAACACGTCGAACTCCTCCGGCCGCAGCAGCCCCGGCCCGGGGGACTCGATCAGCGTCCAGTGGAACGAGGGGGAGACCAGCGAGCACTCGCTGGACAGCCAGAACCGGGTGATGACCTGGGCACAGCAGGCCGGCCGGTGGGTCTACGAGAACGACGAGAAGATCGTCAACTTCGTGTCGCTGGTCGCGTCGCCCGGGGTGCAGGGCAGCGCCGGGCTACGGGGCAACGCGGTGGCCAACAGCGTCGGTCTGGCCCTGGCCGCCGGCCCCGGCATGTACGTGGTGGGCAAGGAGGTGATCAACTCGCTGCGCAACGGCCAGCAGGGTGACCTGGTGCGGGCCGCCTACGGCGCGGTGGCTGCGGCAGGTGCGATGACCTGGGGTGTCGGCTACGCGCCGGGCCAGGACGTCACGGCCGGCAACGCGGGGGCCATCGTGCACGGCGTGGGCTCCGGGCTCATGGTCACCCGGGGCCCCCGGGAACAGCCGAGGCGTTCCCGGCAGGACACGGAGGCCCGGGGGGACGTCGCCGACACCGCAAGTTCGCACCGCAGGGGCGGGGCCACCTCCCGTAACCACACGTCGCGGACCCACACCTCCCGCACCAGCGGCCGCGACAGCGGCTCGTCGCACGAGCCGGTGAACCGGCGCAACGGGTCCGACCGCACCCGTGACCAGCATCGGCGGGGCGGCGGTGGCAACAGCGGTGGTGGCGGGGGCGTCCTCCGGTAGGTCACGCCTGCCGTGAGCGTCCAGGTCGGGGTGCCGCCGCGTCCAGGGACGTGGACCGGCGGCACCCCGACGGCGTGGTGGGTGGGCGGGCACACCCCGACCCTCCACCCACCACCCGCACCGGCCGTAACCGGTCGGCCGGTCCGTTCCGTACGCTGCCGGCCCGCTCCGCCTGGGCGGGCCGGCAGCGCTTCACCCGGAAGGCAGGGTGAACCGCCAGCGTCGTGCGCGCAGCACGGGCGCGACCCGGTCGACCGCCGCGACGCTCTGGCTGCGGTCCCCGCCACCGTCGTGTAGCAGCACCACCGCGCCGGGGGTGACCCCGTCGAGCAGCCGGCGGACGAGTTCGTCGGTGCCCGGCGGCTCCCAGTCCCCGACGGCCAGCCGCCACCCGAGCGGCCGCATGCCCAGCGCGGCGGCCACCGCCGGCGTGGCACCCCAGGCTCCGTAGGGGGCCCGGAAGTACCGGACCTTGGCCGCCGGCACGGCCCGCCGGATGGCCTCGTTGGTTTCCCGCAGGTCCGCCTCGATCCGCTCGGGCGACCAGGTGGTCATGTCGTCGTGGTGCATGCTGTGGTTGCCCAGGCGGTGGCCGTCGGCCACGATCCTGCGCACCACCTCGGGGTGGGCCTCGACCTGCCCGCCGCAGAGGAAGAACACGGCCGCGATCCGGTGCCGCCGCAGGACGGTGAGCAGGCGCAGGGTGTCGGTGGGGTTCGGGCCGTCGTCGAAGGTGAGGCTGACCGTCCGCCCGCCGCCCCGGGCCGTGTCGAGGATGTCGGCGCTCACCGGCCGGCCTACCGGCGCGGCTTCGGCGTCGCCCGCATCCGCACGTACGGCGGTCCGGCGTAGATAAGGTCGGCCTTCATCACCTGGTACGCCCGCTTGGGCTGGTAGTTCTCGTCGTAGATGGTGGCCAGGCCCTGCGGCGGGTCGTCGAAGGTGCCGGGCACCCAGGAGTGCCGGTCGGTGAAGCCCCAGACGGTGAACGACAGGCAGCGCGGCTCGGCCAGGCAGGCCTGCAACAGCACGTGGAAGTTCGCCGCGGACGCCTGGAGCCGGGGGTTGATCTCCTCCGAGTCACCGGCCTGCACCCCGTCGGTCAACCGGCTGCGCACGTCGACCTCGGTGAACGCGGTGGACAGTCCGAGCCCGGCGAACCGGTGCAGCGCGTCGGCGACCTGGAGGGTGTCGTAGTTGCCGTACTGGGTGCCCAGGTGGCCCTGGCTGCCGACCCCGTCGATCGGCACGCCCCGGGCCAGCAGGCCCTTGACCATGTCGTAGACGAACTGGGTCTTGTCGTTGGCCGGGTCGCCGGAGCCGAACGCCTCGATGTTGTAGTCGTTGTAGAACAGCAGGGCGGTCGGGTCCGCGGCGCGCGCCCAGCGGAACGCGTCCGCCACGTAACCGGGGCCGAGGTGCTCGGCCCAGAACCCCTTGTAGTGCAGGGTGGACGGGGTGTCCCAGGGGTCGCTGACGGCCTCGTTGACCACGTCCCACTGCCAGATCCTGCCCCGGTAGCGGCTGGCGACGGTGGTGATGTGCCTGCGCAGGATCGACCGCAGCTCGGTGTTGTCGATGGAGCCGTCGGCCACCCCGTCGGTGAGCCACTTGGGCAGCTGGCTGTGCCACACCAGCACGTGCCCCCGGACCTTCTGGCCGTTGCGCCGGGCGGTGGCGACGAGTTCGTCGGCCGCCGACCAGTCGTAGCTGCCCCGGGTCGGCTCCAGGGACTCCCACTTCATCACGTTCTCGGCGGTGACCGTGGAGAACTCGTCGCGCACGATCTCCCGGTAGCGGGGCTCGGCGGGGTCGGCGAGGGCGGCCATGTCGACCGCGGTGCCGACGTACAGGCCGTGGCGCTGGCCCAGGGCGCGCAGGCTCTGCGCGGTCGGGTCGTACGGCCGTTCGGCGGCGGCCGGTACGGCGTTCAACACACCGGCGGTCGCGACGGCGACCAACCCGGCAGCCATCCACCGTCTGAGCATCATCTGCGTTCCTTTCCCGAGGCACGTCGACGGGTCGACGGCGGCGAGGTGGGGCAGGGGCGCGGTGCGGCCACCGATGCGCGCGGGGGGACGGCCGCGCCGGAACCTACCGATAGTCAACTATCGATTTCCGGAAGTCGCCTGGAACGTTACGAGCGCGGACCCCCGGGGTCAACCATCGATACTTCCGGAACTCCTGGTCACGCCCCCGGCCGTGGATCGCAACAGTTTCGACGCCGACCGGCTCCGGGCACGACCACGACCGGCCCCGCCGGAGCCGGTCGTGGTGCGGTCGATCGTGGTGTGCCGGGCGGTCAGCGCTCCCGGTAGGTGGCCCGGTCGAAGTCCGCGTGCCCGCCGTCGCCGCCGAGATCCTGCACCCAGAGCCCGAGGAACGCCCCGGTGAACCCCCAGGCGGCCGGCTCGCCGTCGATGATCAGCGCGGCGTGCTCGTCGGAGAGGATGGTCGCGTCCAGCTCGGCCGGTAGCTGCTGCCAGCCGGCGCCCAGGTCGTAGCCGAAGCGCACCACCGGCCCGTCGAACTCGGCGCGCAGGCCGACCCGGGTGACGCCGTCGGTGTCCACGGTCAGCTCCGGGTAGGCGGTGCGCCGGCCGTTGTCGGAGCTGAGCAGCTCCAGCACGGTACGGCCGTCGTCGGCCCGGGTCAGGTAGAGGTGGTGCCAGTTCAGGGTGTTGTAGTACGCGGTGATCCCGGCGAGCTGACGGTGGTCGACCGGGTCGAACTCGACGACGGTCTCCAGGGCGCACCGGGTCGCGCCGACCCGGCGGGCGACCAGGCTGGGGGCCTGCCGTCCCACCGGCGACTGCCCACCGTGGACCCGCAGGTGCGACGGCCGGGAGCGCAGGTCGATCCAGTCCGGGGTGGCCGGCCGGCGCAACGTCGACCACGCCGGGCCCAGCTCGTCGGCGTCGAAGTCGTCGGTGGCGGGCTCCGCCGGCCACGGATGCGCCGGCAGGGCGGGGGCGTCGACCTCGTCGGCGGGCACCCCGCCGGGAATCCGGGGCCAACCGCCCGTGGGCCACTCGACCCGCTGGATCGCCGTCTCCCGGCCCAGCACGCAGCTGCCCAGCGGGGAGTAGGGGCGGCCGACCAGGTGGGCGAGGTACCACCCGCCGTCGGGGGTGCGGACCAGGCTGCCGTGGCCGGCCTTCTGCAACCGCAGGTCGGGTCGGCCCACCGAGGTGAGCAGCGGGCCGTCCGGGTCCACCTCGTACGGCCCGAACAGCTCGCGGGAGCGGGCCACGGTGACCTGGTGCTCCCAACTCGTGCCGCCCTCTGCGGTGATCAGCCAGTACCAGCCGTCGTGGCGGTAGAGGTGCGGGCCCTCGGTGACCCCGACCGGGGTGCCGGTGAACAGGATGCGGGGCCGGCCGACGAGCCGGCGCGCGGCCCGGTCGTACTGCTGGATCTCGATGCCGCCGAAGCGGTCCCGGCCGGGCCGCCAGTCGGCGCTCATGGCCAGCAGCCAGGTGGTGCCGTCGTCGTCGTGGAACAGCGCGGCGTCGAAGCCGCGCCCGTGCAGCTTCACCGGGTCCGACCAGGGGCCGGTGATGTCGGGCGCGGTGATCAGGAAGTTCTGCGGGTCCCAGTAGCCGCTGGCGAAGCTGGCCACGTCGCTGTAGACGAGGTGGAACTGCCCGTCGTGGTAGGTCAGGTCGGGTGCCCACACGCCGTTGGAGTCGCCGCAGCCGCGCAGGTCGAGCAGGCGGCGGTCGGTGATGATCCCGCCGAGCGGTCGCCAGTGCACCAGGTCGCGCGAGTGGTGCAGGCGGACCCCGGGATACCACTCGAACGTCGAGGTGGCCAGGTAGTAGTCGTCGCCGACCCGCAGGATCGACGGATCCGGGTGGAACCCGGCGAGGACGGGATTGCGGATCGACCGGGCAACGGTCGCCACTTCAGCGGTGTCGGTCGACACGTGCACTCCTCGGGCAGCTCTCGAAACTTTCGGAATCAGGGCCGTGGTCGGTGAAGCCCTGCACACGCTAGCCGTTTTCGCCGCGATAGGACAGAGGGCTTGACCCGCGTGGAAACAACTCGTAGCGTGCCCGCCATCGATCGGTAATACCGGCGACGCTCTGAAAGTTCCGGAGATACACGTTTCGAAACCCGCCGGCCCGGCCGGCGCCCGAGCACCTCGTGAGTCCCTGAAGGGATGGATCATGACAGCGCACCTCTCCCGCAGATCGCTGCTCGGCCTCGTCGGCGCCGGCGCCGGCGCCTACCTGCTCAGCGGCTGCAGCGACGACGCGTCCGACGACCCGGACGCGCCCCAGACGATCAACTGGTGGCACATCCAGAACACCGAGCCGATGCTGCCGGTCTGGGCGGCCGTGGCCCAGGAGTACCAGAGCGCGCACAGCAACGTGAAGATCGAGATCCAGCCGCTGGAGAACGAGGCGTTCAAGGCCAAGCTGACCACCGCCACCCAGGCCGGCTCCCCGCCCGACCTGTTCCAGTCCTGGGGCGGCGGGGTGCTCAAGCAGCAGGTCGACGCGGGCCTGGTCAAGGACCTCACCGAGACCGTCGCCCCGTGGAAGGACAGCCTGCTGCCGCTGTCCCTGGAGCCGTACACGGTGGACGGCAAGATCTACGGGGTGCCGTTCGACATCGGCATGGTCGGCTTCTGGTACAACAAGGACCTCTTCGCCAAGGCGCAGATCGCCGCGCCGCCGGCCACCTGGGCCGAGCTGCTCGACGTGGTCCGCAAGCTCAAGGCCGCCGGGGTCACCCCCGTGGCGCTGGCCGGCAAGGACAAGTGGCCGGCCCACTTCTACTGGGCCTACCTGTCCATGCGCATCGGCGGGCTGGGCGCCCTCCAGCAGGCCGCCAAGGACAAGAACTTCGAGACCCCCGACTTCGTGGCCGCCGGCGAGCGGTTCAAGGAGCTGATCGACCTCCAGCCGTTCCAGAAGGGCTTCCTCGGCGCCGAGTACGGCTCCCCGGACGGCCAGGCCGCCACCATGGGCAACGGCGGCGCCGCGCTGGAGCTGATGGGGCAGTGGGCGCCGTCGGTGCAGTCGTCCAGCTCGACCAGCAAGAAGGGGCTCGGCGACAAGCTCGGCTTCTTCCCGTTCCCGGCCGTCGACGGCGGCAAGGGCTCGGCCACCGAGGTCTTCGGCGGGGGCAACGGCTTCGCCATCGGCAAGGACGCCCCGCCGGCCACCATGGACTTCCTCAAGACCCTGCTCAGCGTCGACGTGCAGCGCCGCAGCACCAAGACCGGCGCGGTGCTGCCGACGGTCAAGGAAGCCACCGACGCCATCGCCGACCCGAACGCCAAGGTCGTCGCGCAGACCCTGGCCGCCGCCACCGGCTTCCAGCTCTACCTCGACCAGGCGTACCCGCCGGCCGTCGGCCAGCAGGTCAACGACAGCGTCGCCGCCCTGGTCGCCGGCAGCAAGTCACCCGCGCAGATCCTCAAGGACATCACCCAGGTGGCGAAGACCCAGTAGTGACGTCCCACCCCCACCGATCACCAGCCGCCGGCGAGAACTGAGTGGAGCAGGCATGACCACGCCATCGATCCTGTCGAATGCGGGACCCGGCGGCCGAGTGACCGAACCGTCGGGGCCGGGGCCGGGCGGCGTCCGCCGTACCGGCCGCCGGCCCCGGCCGGGCCGTCGCCGTGCCCTGGCCATCTTCCTCACCCCGTCCCTGCTGCTGTTCCTGCTGCTGGTGCTGGCGCCCATCGTGGTGGCCAGCTACGCCAGCCTGTACAAGTGGAACGGCTTCGGTCTGCCCGAGAACTTCGTCGGGCTGGACAACTACACCCGGGCCTTCGCCGATCCGGTGTTCCGGGGCGACCTGTGGCACGGGCTCGTGCTGATCGTGCTCTCCCTGGTCGTCCAGTTGCCGGTCGCGATGGGCCTGGCGATGCTGCTCAACCAGCCGCTGCGGGGACGCGCCATCTACCGGGTGATCTTCTTCGCCCCGTACGTACTCTCCGAGGTCACCACCGCGGTCCTGTTCAACCTGGTGTTCTCGCCCAACCGGGGGTTCGGTGACGCGATCTCCCGGTTCCTGGGGGCCGACGCGGGGGCCGTCTTCGCCGACCCGGACACCGTCCTGTACGCCGTCTTCCTGGTGGTCTCCTGGAAGTACTTCGGCCTCTACATGATCCTCTTCCTGGCCGCCCGGCAGAACATCCCCAAGGAACTCAACGAGGCGGCGGTCACCGACGGGGCCAACGCGTGGCAGGCGTTCCGGCTCGTCACCCTGCCGCTGCTCGGTCCGACCATCCGGATCAGCGTGTTCCTGTCGGTCATCGGCACCATCCAGCTCTTCGACATGGTCTGGGTGCTCACCGGCGGCGGCCCGATCCACGCCTCGGAGACCATGGCCGTGACGATGTTCCAGTACGGCTTCCGCCGCTTCGAGGTCGGCTACGCCAGCGCGATCAGCATCATCATGTTCCTGCTGAGCCTCGTCTTCGCCCTCATCTACCAGCGCATCGTCCTGCGCCGCGACACCGAGGGCGCCCTCACCGTCCAAGGAGACCAGCGATGACCAGCCCGGCGAACCCGGCCCAGCGGGCCCGCCGCCTCCTGCTGCACCTCATCTCCATCGCCGTCGGCGCGCTCATCGTGGTGCCGGTCTGGTTCGGGGTGATCGGCGGGTTCAAGGACAACGGGCAGCTCTCCACCAACCCGCTCGGCCTGCCCGACCCGTGGGCGCCGAGCAACTACCTCGACATCGTCACCGCCGGGGTGTTCTGGCGCAACGTGGGCAACAGCGTCTTCATCGCCGTGGCCAGCACGTTCGTCGTGGTCGCCGCGGCGGCGATGGCCGCGTACGTCTTCGCCCGCTTCGCCTTCCGGGGCCGGGAGTTCCTGGTCACCGTCTTCGCGATCGGGCTGATGTTCCCGTTCGCGGTGGCGATCCTGCCGCTGTTCATCCTGTTGCGCGGGATGGGGCTGCTGGACAACCCGCTCGGGGTGATCCTGCCGCAGGCCGCGTTCGGCCTGCCGATCACCATCATCATCCTGCGGCAGTTCTTCCGGACCATTCCCGGCGAGGTCGAGGAGGCGGCGACCCTCGACGGCTGCGGCCCGTTCGGTTTCTTCTGGCGGGTGCTGCTGCCGATGGCCCGGCCCGCCCTGGCCACCGTGTCGGTGCTGGCCCTGGTGAGCAGTTGGAACAACTTCATGCTGCCGCTGGTGGTGTTCACCGACCAGAGCTGGTGGACCCTGCCCCTCGGGGTCCAGGCGTTCCAGGGGCAGTACTCCGACGACACCGCGAAGGTGCTCGCCTACGTCGTGCTGTCGATGATCCCGGCGCTGGGCTTCTACGCCATCGCCGAACGTCAGCTCATCGGTGGGCTCTCCGGCAGCGTGAAGGGGTGACCCCGACCTGCTGCGATAGCCTTCTGCGACCGTAGTTCCCCCGACCGAAAGGGCGACCGTGGGCTCCGAGAACGGCAGGAACGTCACCATCGCGATGATCGCGCGGTTGGCGGGCGTCTCCGTGCCCACGGTCTCCCGGGTGATCAACGGCCGGTCCGACGTCGCCCCGCAGACCCGGGAACGGGTGGAGGAACTGCTCACCCGGCACGGCTACCGTCCCCGCTCGGCGGCGCGACGCACCCAGTCCGCCCTGATCGACCTGGTCTTCAACGACCTGGACAGCCCGTGGGCCGTGGAGATCATCCGTGGGGTGGAGGACGTCGCGCAGGCCAGTGGGGCCGGCACGGTCGTGTCGGCCATCCACCGGCGCACCTCGTCGGCCAAACAGTGGCTGGACAACATGCGCACCCGCTCCACCGAGGGGGTCATCTTCGTGACCTCGATGGTGGAGCCGCCGTTGCAGGCCGAGCTGCGCCGGCTGCGGCTGCCGGTGGTCATCGTCGACCCGGCCGGGGTGGCCCCCCAGGAGGCCCCCACCATCGGCGCCACCAACTGGGCGGGCAGCCTGCGCGCCAACCAGTACCTGCTCGGCCTCGGCCACCGGCGGATCGGCTTCATCGCCGGTCCGCCGCAGCTGATGTGCAGCCGGGCCCGGATGGACGGCTACCGGGCCGCGCTCGACGCCGCCGGCCTCGCCGTCGACGACCGGCTGGTGCGGCCCGGCAACTTCTACCACGAGTCCGGATACACCGCCGGCATGCACCTGCTGGGCCTGCCCGAACCGCCCACCGCGATCTTCGCCTCCAGCGACCAGATGGCGCTCGGCGTCTACGAGGCGGTCCGCAAGCGTGGCCTGCGGGTGCCCGACGACGTCAGCGTGGTCGGCTTCGACGACCTGCCGGAGGTCCGCTGGTGCTCGCCGCCGCTGACCACGATCCGGCAACCGCTGGCCGAGATGGGCATGCTGGCCGCCCGTACCGTGCTGCGGCTGGCCCGGGGCGAGACGATCGAGAGCCCACGCATCGAACTCGCCACCGATCTGGTCGTCCGGGACAGCGCCGCCCCGCCACGTAGCCGCTGATCCGATCCGCTCCCGGCGGTGGCGCGCCCGCGCCCGCGCCCGTCCGGGGCGGCGCGGCGGCCGGCCGGGACGGCATTGCATCGATGTTTATCGAATGCCAGACTGTTCTGGCGTCGTCACGCTCGGGAGCCAGCGTGACCACTCGTGCACCGGTCCGTCGGACACGCGAGGTGGCCGCGCCATCCCGCGCCGGGCAGTCCGCGACGCTGACCACCGGTCACCCGCCCGCGCCCGACCGGGGCACGCGGCCGACCGGTCGGCCGGCATTCCCCGGCCACGACGGTCGACGGTCGCGCGGCACCCCACCCGCCCACCGCACGGTGGGCGACAGTCCCGGAATCCGGCACCCCAGGCCCGTCCCGGCCGCCGGTTCCGCCCCGCAACCCCTCGGAGGTACGGATGCTCCGCACGTTCGGCGTGGTGCTGGCGACCACGACCCTGACCCTGGCCGGCTGGGCCGGTACGCTCACCGGCGCCCAGGCGCAGCCGGTCCTGTCGGCCACCCCCACGCCCACCCCCACCTACGCGTGCCCCCCGGCGCTGCCGGTCTCCGGCCAGTTCCTGTCGGCCACCACCACGAGCATCACCGTCCGCTACTCGATGCTCCTCAGCCCGCCGTGCGGGTACGACCCGCCGATGACCCTGGTCCTCTTCGCCAGCCGCGAGGACGCCACGGCGTGGCGGAACCCGGTGGCCTCGGCGGTGTCCGGCCCGCAACGGTACGGGGACATCACCGTCGAGGGCCTGACCCCGGACAGCGAGTACTGGTTCCGGTTCAGCGCGGGGGAGAAGCACGACCCGTACGTGATCAGCGGGCCGGTGCGGACGCTGTCCGCCGCGTCGCCGACGTGCGGGGCGACGATCACCGTCGACAACCGGTGGACCGGCGGGTACGCCGCCACGGTGACCGTGCGCAACACGGCGGCGGAGACGCTCAACGGCTGGCAGGTCACCTGGCGGTGGTCCGGCGACGAACGCATCTCGGCACTCTGGAACGGGGTGCTCAGCACCTCCGGCGTCGACGTCACGGTGCGCAACGCCTCCTACAACGGGACGCTGGCCCCGGGCGCGACCACGACGTTCGGCATGCTCGTCTGGACCGGTGCGCCCGGCGCGCTGACCCTGGCCTGCGGCCGGTGACCGTCGCCGCCGGCCGGCAGGCGGTGGACGTGCCGGCACGCGCCCGGACCGGGCGGGGCTGAACCCGCGGCGCGGCGCTGCCGTCCACCGGGCGGCAGCGCCGCGGCGCGGTGGCCCGACCGGCGTCGATGCGGGC
Organism: Micromonospora sp. HM134; assembly: GCF_007833915.1. Classification (NCBI taxonomy): domain Bacteria; kingdom Bacillati; phylum Actinomycetota; class Actinomycetes; order Micromonosporales; family Micromonosporaceae; genus Micromonospora; species Micromonospora sp. HM134. Next base: position 4,463,485 of record NZ_CP041061.1, on the reverse strand, counting down.
CGGACCCGGTGGTCGAAAGGAGCGGTCGACGAGGTGTGGCGGCGCGCTACGCGGTGAGCGACGCCGTGATCCGGGTGTACTCGGCGGCCATCTCCGGCTCGGCGAGGAAGTCGTCGAGCGCCGCCGGGACCCGGTGGTCGACCTCCTCCAGGGAACGGATGGCGAGTTCGTACAGCTCGCCGCGCCGGTGCTCCTCGAGGTAGCTGGTCCAGTGCTCCAGGGCCGACAGGGCGACGATCAGGCCCGGGTCCATGTCGCCGTCGGCGAGGATGCCCGCGTCGATGCGGTCGAGGTGCCCCCGCAGCTCGGTCGCGTCGGCCGTGGCGACGCTCTCCCGGGCGGCGGTCAGCGCCGCCCAGGCGTCCTCGTCCAGGTCGTCCTCGCCGGCCCCGTCGGCCAGGCCGGACGCCAGCACCCGGGTGACGGTCGCCTGCCCGAAGGCGTGCAGGTCGTCCTCGTCGGCCGCGTCGACCAGCTCACGGATGGCCGAGTCGCACTCGTCGTATCGCACCGCGCCAGGGTAGTGCCCGGCCGGCGGGTCGCCGACGGTGGGCCGTCCCACCCGGCCGGGACGGCGGCCCCGCCCCGGCCGGCACCGGCGACGCCTACGGCCGCCAGCGGATGTTCGGGTTCACCTGCCCGGTCCAGTTGAAGATGGCCATGTTGTCCCACTGGTTGCCGGTGCCGTTGATGTTCGCCGGGTCCCACCCGTTGCCGGGCACCGCGTACCAGGTCGGCTCCCAGTAGAAGACGCCGACCGCGCCGGCGTTGCGGGCGGTGTCCTGCACCCAGGAGAACTCGGTGGCCTGGCCGGCCCAGCTCGCCTGGTGCCCCGCGCACGGTTCGGTGCCGTTGATCGCGTTCGGCTCGCCGTCGGCGTTCGCGGCGGTGAACGGGTACGCCGTCTCGGTGAGCACCACCGGCTTGCCGTACCGGGTGCGGACGTCGGTGATGACGTTGTAGAGGTTGGTCAGCGTGCCGTGCCACATGCAGTAGTACGACAGGGCGGTGAGGTCCCACTGCACGCCCTTGGCCCGGATGCCGTCGTAGAACCAGCGGGCGTGGTCCATGCTGTCCGCGTTGGCGGTGTGGATGATCACCTGGGTGCCGCCGTTGCACTGCTTCGTCGCCTGGTAGCCGGCCTTGAGCAGCAGGCTGAGGTTGGTGAAGTCGTTGTTGACGACCTTGCCGTCGTTCCACAGCATGCCGACGTTGATCTCGTTGCCGATCTGCACGCTGTCCGGCGTGGTGCCCTGGTTGCGCAGGCTGGTGCACACGTCGTAGGTGTAGTTGTAGACGTCGGTCTGGAGCTGGCCGATGCCGTGGTTGGCCCAGGCGGCCGGCTTGTACTGCTTGCCCGGGTCGGCCCAGGTGTCCGAGTAGTGGAAGTCGATCATGAGCTTGAGGCCCTTGGCCTTGACCGTCTTCGCGTACGCCAGCACCTTCGCCTTGTTATTCCAGCCGCTGGCCGGGTTGTTCCAGACCCGGAGCCGGACGTAGTTGACGCCGAGGCCCTTGAGGATGTCGAGCGGGTCGCGGGCGGTGCCGGCGGCGTCGTAGTACCGCGCGCCGAGGTCCAGGCTGCGCTGCACGGAGGAGACGTCCGCGCCGAGCATGGTCAGCGTGTTCGCGGCCGACGCCGACGTCGGCGGGCCGAGCAGGGCGGCCGGCAGGGCGACCGCCGCGAGGAACGCGACGGCCCAGGCCCGCAGGCGGGATCGGTACGGAGTCATCCGGACCTCCTCGGTGGTGGGGTGGTGGGGGACCTGCCGGCGTCGGGACGGCGACACCAATAGATGCACATGACTATACCGGGGTGGGGTCGGGTCGCCGACGCGCGAGCGGGCCACCCGGGAAACCCGGATGGCCCGCCCGTGTCACCGACGCGTCAGAGGTTCAGGCTCCAACTGTTGAGGTAACCGGTGTCCAGGCTCGCCGCGTCCTGCACCCGAAGCCGCCAGGCGCCGTTCGCCACCTCCGAGGAGAGGTTCACGGTGTACGTCTGGTCGATGTTGTCGGCGCTGCCCCCGGAGCGGCTCTGCAGCGTGTACACGCTGCCGTCCGGGGCGATCAGGCTGACCACGAGGTCACCGATGTAGGTGTGCACGATGTGCACCTCGACCTTGCTGGTGGTTGACGGGGTCGCCGCGCAGCCGCTGATCACGATGGTGCTCTCCACCGTCGAGTTGTCGGCGATCGGCACGTCGGTGCCGTTGCTGCCGGAGCAGCCCGGCAGCCCGTTCACCGTCACGTTCAGCGTGGTCGTCCGGGCCACCGAGGGGGCGGTGCCCACCACCGTGATCGGCACCGTGCCGCTGCCGGCGGTGGCGGCGGCGGTGACCGTCACCGTGGTCGACCCACCGGCGGTGACCGACGCCGGGGAGAACGACACGCTCACCCCGGCCGGCAGCGGGCCGGTCGAGAAGGTGACCGTCTCGGCGGTGCCCCGGATGACCGTGGTGGTGACGGTGGCGGTGCCCGAGGTGCCCGGGTCGATGGTCAGCGTCGCCGGGGCGACCGCGACGGTGAAGTCGTTGGCGGCGCACGACTCGGTGCCGGTGACGTTCACCGCGGTCCAGGCGGCCATCACGGCCTTGTACTCGGTGGAGCACAGGCCGTACAGGTCGGTGGCGGCCGAGAGGGTGTGCAGCCGCGCGGTGTTGGTCGGCTGGGCGGTGTTCACGTAGCGGGTGTTCGAGACGAAGTACGCGTCCAGGGCGCGGAACCAGATCTTCTCCGCCTTCGCCCGACCGATCCCGGTCACCGGCGGCGCGGAGCCGCACAGCGGCGAGGTGCCGTACGAGGTCGCCCCGGAGCCCTCGGCCAGGTTGAAGAAGAAGTGGTTGGCCACGCCGGAGGAGTAGTGCACGTCGATGCTGTTGGTGCTGCTCGACCAGCAGCCGTGCGACGAGCCGTCCAGCGTCGGGTTGTACATGTAGCGCAGCGGGGTGCCGTTGCCGTTGATGTTGATCTTCTCGCCGACCTGGTAGTCGCCGGGGTCGGCGGTGGTGTTCGCGTAGAACTCCACCATGTTGCCGAAGATGTCGCTGGTGGCCTCGTTCAGGCCGCCGGACTCGCCGGAGTAGGTCAGGCCGCCGGGGACCACGTTCTCGGTGACGCCGTGGGACATCTCGTGCCCGGCCACGTCGAGGGCGACCAGCGGCCGGGCGTTGCCCGAGCCGTCGCCGTAGGTCATCTGCGCGCCGTCCCAGAAGGCGTTGACGTACGCGTTGCCGTAGTGCACCCGGCTCGGCACGCCGGTGCCGTTGCCGAAGATGCCGTTGCGGCCGTGCACGTTCGTGAAGTAGTCGAACGTCATGGCCGCGCCGAAGTGCGCGTCGACGGCGGCGGACTGCCGGTTCGAGGCCGCCCCGGTGCCCCACACGTTGTCGGCGTCGGTGAAGGTGGTGCAGGTCGAGGTGCCGTTGTTCATGTCGCAGGTACGGCCGTTGCCCCGGGTCGGGTCGATCATGCTGTAGGTCGACCCGGACAGCGTGGTGTCGATCGAGACCGGGCCGGCGTAGACGCTGTTGCCGGTGCCGACCACGGACTCGATCTCGTCGAACGAGCCGATCCGCGCGCCGGTCAGCGCGTCGCTGATCACGTGCAGCTTCGAGGGGGTCTGCCCGTCCGGCGCCCAACCGGTGACCACGGTCTCCCAGGCGAGCCGTCCGGTGCCGCTGCTCGCGTCGACGAACAGCTCCGCCGCCCCGGTGCCGGTGATCCGGCCGGAGAACGCGGTGGTCGCCGCCTTGCGGGCCTTGGCGGCGCTGACCTTCGGGGTGGTGGCGAGGCTCAGCGGCGCGGCCAGGCCGACCGAGCTGCCGGCGTAGTCACCGTCGGCCCCGGTGCGGATGACGACGTCCCCGCCGTAGACCCGGAGCCCGTCGTAGGTGCGGGTGTAGCGGACCGTGCCCCGGCCCTGGGCGTCCCGCTTGCTGCTGTGCACGGCGTAGCGGTCCTTCGCCGAGGTCCGGACGGCGCGGGAGTGCTCCTTGAGCGCGGTGTCGGCGGCGGCGACCAGCGCCGGTCCCGGGGTGGCGGGCGGAGCGGCGGACGCACCCGTGGTGGTGACCACGAGACCACTGCCGACCAGCATGGTGACGCCGGCCAGCGCTAGGGCTGATCTCAAACTGACCTCCCCAATCCGAGATGCTCTCGCATCTTTCGATGACGCGATCATCGTCGGCTGTGGAGAGTCTGGGAAGACGGTTATCGATGGATAACCATACCGAAGTATCCATCTTCCCGAGGTGATGACCGGCGAGCCACCCCCGAGGTGTTCCGTCCCGGTTACGGCTGGAACACGCCGGCAACAATCGCCGGCCGGTCAGCGCAGACCGGCGAACAGGTCGTCCTCGGGTAGCGCCGCCCCGGTGGTGTCACGGACCCGGACGAAGGTTTCCCGGCCCATCAGCTCGACGAAGCGGTCCCGCCCCATCCGCAGGAAGAAGATGTTCTCGGTCTGGCTGGCGTGTGCGGCCAGCGCGTCGAACTTCTGCGCCCCCCAGTTGCTGGTGTCCACCCAGGTGGTGATCTCGTCGTCGGGCAGGCCGAGCTGCGGGCCCGCCCCCTCCGCGCCCTCCGTCTCGTCCGGCTCGGCCCACTCGACGCCCAACTCCTTCATCACCCGGCCGAACTCCGCGAACGCCGTCCGCGGCACGGTGGTCCAGTAGACCTTCGCCGGGATGTCGGTCAGCTCGACGGCGGCCATGGTGATCCGGTGGGCCTGGATGTGGTCCGGGTGGCCGTAGAAGCCGTTCTCGTCGTAGGTGACCACCACGTCCGGCCGGTACCGGCGGATCAGCTCCGCCAGCCGCTGCGCCGCCTCCGCCACCGGCGTGGTCCAGAACGCGCCCGGCAACTCGTTGGTCGACCAGCCCATCATCCCGGAGTCGGCGTAGCCGAGCGTCTCCAGGTGGCTGACCTTCAACGCCGCGCAACTGGCCTCCAACTCGGCCTGCCGCATCGCCGCCACGGCGGCCGGGTCGTGCCCCGGGTCGCCCGGCTTGACCCCGCCGGGGCCGTCGCCGCAACCGCCGTCGGTGCAGGTCACCAACACCGTCGTGATGCCCTCCGCCGCATACCGGGCCAACACGCCACCGGTGCTCGTCGCCTCGTCGTCGGGGTGCGCGTGCACCGCCATCAGGGTCAGACCTCGCTCAGCCATGCCCTCACCCTAGGCGGCCCGACCGACCGCGGCGGGCACCGGCCCGCAGGGGAGCCGGCCGGACGACGCGCTGCGGCGGCGGCGGATACGCGGCGGGCAACGACCCGGCAGGGGACCGGCCGGGCGAGGTGCGCCGCAGCGTCGGCGGATACGCGGCGGGCACCGACCCGGCAGGGGACCGGCCGGGCGAGGTGCGCCGCAGCGTCGGCGGATAATGGCCGCCATGACCACCAGCTGGAACGTCCCGGGTCTGCCGTTCGCCCTGTCACCGTCGCCCGAGGCGGCGTGGACGCTCGCCGAGGCCGACGGCGCGGTGACCGGGTCGGCGGCCCCGCGCAGCGACATCTTCATCGACCCGGCGGCGGGTGACCCGGCCGCCGGGGCGACGCTCGATGCGGCGACCCTGCTCGGCCCGCCTCCGGACGGCGACTTCCAGTTCAGCGCCCGGGTCACCGTCGACTTCGCGGCCACCTACGACGCCGGGGTGCTGCTGCTCTGGGTCGACGAGCGGCACTGGGGCAAGCTCTGCTTCGAACTCTCTCCCGACGGCGAACCGATGATCGTCTCGGTGGTCGCCCGGGGCGTCGCCGACGACGCCAACGCCTTCGTCGTCGACGCCCGTACGGTCTGGCTGCGGGTGTCCCGGATCGACCACGCGTTCGCGTACCACGCCTCGGTCGACGGACGGACCTGGCGGATGGTCAGGTACTTCGGCATCGACGGCGCGGCCACCGCCGCCACGATCGGCCTGGAGGCGCAGTCGCCCACCGGCGACGGCTGCCGGGTCGTCTTCGACGACATCCGCTTCACCCGCGACCGGCTGGCCGACCTGCGGGACGGCTCCTGACCCGGTCCCCGGTCGCCCCGGGCGGGTGGGGACGTTCGACCCGCACGGGCTCGCCCCGGACGAGTTCGTCGTGCAGGCGTCGGCGGGCGGCGGTGACGGCGCGGCCGGCGCGCACGTCGCCCTCGGCGAGGCGCCGCCGCAGCAGCCGCAGGGCGGCGGCGCGGTTGAGGCTGAACTGCCGTTCGGTGTCGACCACGACGACGGTGCCGGAGGGGCGGTGGGTCGCCCGCGCCGCCGTGCTGGCCTTGTTCCGGTGCTGACCGCCCGGTCCGCCGGTGCGGCAGGCGACGACGTGCACGTCGGCCTCGACGAACGCGGTGCTCGGAGTGTCCACCCGGCACGGCCGGGCGGTGACGTACCAGTTCTTCCGACCGGTCGCCGGCCGGTACGGGCTGGGCGCCTGCCAGCACAGGGTGCCCGTCCACCCGGCGGCGAACGCCGCCGCGCCGGGCCCGTCGAGCCGGACCAGGACCGACCGGTAGGTGCCCGGCCGGTCACCGGGGACGGACTCGACCCGGTGGCTGTCCACCCGGTGCCGGGCGGCGTCGGCCGCCAACCGGCCCAGCAGCCGGGCCACCGCCCAGGCGCACTCCTGCGGGCCGCGCCCGGCCGACAGGAGCAGGTGGACGCTCACCCCCGACCCCGCCGACGCCCGTCCCGGCGGGCCGGCCCGAGGTCGGGCGTCTTGTAGGTGACCAGCGGGACGGTGCTCGCCACCGGGGTGGCCAGGTCGTGCGCGACGAGGTCGGCGATCACCTGCTCGATGCGTTTGTAGGCCGTCGGGGCCTCCTCGAACAGCAACTGCCGGTCGCCGCACACCACCAGCGACCCCACCGGCGTACGCCGCAGCTGCGCGACGGTGTGTTTGGCCCGCCCCCGGCGCAGCGCGTCGGCGCGGGACATCTTGCGACCCGCGCCGTGGGCCACGGAGTGGTTGGCCGCCGGGCCCGCGTGCCCGGCCACCAGGTACGACGGGGTGCCCCGGGTGCCGGCGACCAGCACGTCCCGGCCGTCGCCCGGGGCCGCCCCCTTGCGGTGCAGGTATCCGCCGTCGCGGACCTCGACCAGGTTGTGGCACTGGTCGACGACCGGCTCGGTGGGCTCGGCCCCCAGGGCGTGCGCGACCCGGGCGGCCAGCACCCGCCGGTTGAGCGCACCCCAGCGGACCGCCGCGTCGTGCCGCGCCAGGTAGCCGGCCGGGTCGGGGGCCGGCCCCGCGCCGTACGCCTCGGTGTGGGCCCGCAGGATCCGCTCGCCCAGGCCCCGCGACCCGCTGTGCACGATGAGCACGAGGTCACCGGTGGTGAGCCCGAGCCGGCCCGCGTGGTCCGCCGCGAGGACGGTGTCGATCCGGGCCAGTTCGACGAAGTGGTTGCCCCGACCGACCGTGCCGAGCCCCTCGACGTGACCGGCGGGCGGCTCGCCGGGCGCGACGGCCCGGGCCGGATCGTCGGGGTCCGGCGACCGGTCCAGATCCGGGAACCGGGCGGCGATCCGCTCGGGCACGGCCCGCTTCAGGCCGATCGGGAAGACGGCGATGCCGCACCCGATGTCGGAGCCCACCAGGTGCGGGTAGAGCACGGTCGAGGCCATCGCCGCGCCGATCGGGGCGCCCTTGCCCGGGTGCAGGTCGGGCATGGCGGCGACGTGCCGCATGCCGTCGAGGGCGGCCACCTGGTGGCACTGCCGGACGGCGTCGGACTCGATCCAGCTGTCGGGGAGGCGAAGACGGTGACGGTGGCCGTGGTCGACGGCGGCAGGGAATGCTGTGGGGACACGGACGCTCGTTTCGGGTGACGGGAACGGACGGACGGCGCGCGGCGGCACGACGGCGTGCGAGGGCGCGCGGCGCGGCGCGGGCGGGATGCGGAGGTGTCCGTCAGTACGTCATGCCCGTCAGCCTGGCCCACCGGACCGCTCCCGCCAACCGGTTTTCGGCCGGCCGCTCAGCCGACCGGCATCCCCAACGGGTCGGCGAGCAGCCGGGTGAAGCCGAGTTCCGCCGCGCCGACCAGGGTGGCGTCGTCGCCGAGGGCGGACACCCGCAGCTGCGCCCGGGTACGCGAGACCGGCAGGACGTTGACGGCGATCCGCTCCCGCACGTGCGCCGCCGAGCCCCGGTACACCTCCCGCAGCATCCCGCCGAAGATCACCATGCCGGGGTTGAACAGGTTGATCACGTTCGCCACCCCGATGCCCAGCCAGTCGCCGACGGTCCGCAGCGCCTCCCGGGCCGTCGGGTCGCCCCGGTCCGCCGCGTCCACCACCTCCCGGACGGCGCCCCGGCCGATCCGGTCGGCGGGTCGACCCGCCGCGTCGAGCAGCGCCCGCTCCCCGACCTCCGCCTCCAGGCAGCCGCGCGAACCACACCCGCACGGTCTGCCGTCGTACGGGTTGACCAGCATGTGACCGACCTCGGAGCCGTACCCGCCGTCGCCGCCGAGCAGTTCGCCACCGACGATGATCCCGCCGCCGACCCCGACGTCGCCGTGCAGGTAGACCAGGTTGTTCACCCCGACACCCACCCCGCGCTGGTGCTCGGCCACCGCGCCCAGGTGAGCCTCGTTGCCGACGAGGACCGGCAGCCCGAGATCGAGCCGGCGGGCCAGTTCCGCGCCGAACGCCTGATCCACCCAGCCCATGTCCGGCCCGAAGCGCACCATCCCGTCGCCCGGCCGGATCATCCCGCAGTACGACGCGCCGATCCCGACGCAGGTCGCCCCCGACGCCGCCGTGCCGTGCAACTGCCGCCCGAGGTCGGCCAGCACGCGGACGACGGTGTCCAGGTCCGCGCCCGCGCGGGCCCGGTGCGCCTCGCGGCGGTCCTGGATCGCCCCGCCCAGCCCCACCCGGGCCGCGACCAGCCGGTCCACCGCGATGTCGAAGGCGAGCACGTACACCCGGTCGGCGGCCGGCCGGACCACCAGGGACGGCCGACCGGCCCGCCCGGTCAGTTCGGGGAAGCCCTCCCGGACCAGGCCGGCCGCGACCAGTTCCGTGGTGAGCGCCAGGACCGTGCTGCGGTTGACGCCCAGCCACTCGGCCAGGCCGGCCCGCGACACCGGGCCACCGAGATGCACCCGCCGCAGCAGCGCCCCGAGGCTCCGGCGGCGGCTGTCACCCGGCGACTGCCCGTCCACGGTCGGACTTCTCGGCATCACGAGGCGGACCCTGTCGATCGGCGGTTGACTACCCGTCGAGGGTAGTGGCGTCGACGGCCGCCAGCCACCTCGCGTACCCGGACGGTGACCGTGCCCGCCGGCTGTCGCGGGCCCGACGCCGGGCCCGTGACAGCCGGCGGGTCACCCCTCGATCCGGGTGATGTTGCGGATCTTGTTGGACGCGTCCAGCGCGGCGACCTTGTACGCCTCGGACAGGGTCGGATAGTTGAAGACCGTGTCGATCAGGTAGTCGACCGTGCCGCCACAGCCCATCACCGTCTGCCCGATGTGGACGATCTCGGTCGCGCCGGTGCCGAACACGTGCACCCCGAGTAGCCGCCCGTCCTGCGGGGACACCAGCAGCTTCAACATGCCGTACGAGTCGCCGACGATCTGCCCCCGGGCCAGCTCGCGGTAGCGGGCGATGCCGACCTCGAACGGGGTGGCGCTGTTGGTCAGCTCATCCTCGGTCTTCCCGACGAAGCTGATCTCCGGGATCGTGTAGATGCCGATCGGCTGCAACTCCTGGAGCTCGCGCACCGGCTCCCCGCAGGCGTGCAGCGCCGCCATCCGGCCCTGCTCCATCGACGTGGACGCCAGCGCCGGGAAGCCGATCACGTCACCGACCGCGTAGATGTGCTCGACGCTCGTGCGGTAGTGCTCGTCCACCGCGATCCGGCCGCGCCGGTCGGCCTCCAGCCCGGCCGCGTCGAGGGCCAGGTCGTCGGTCTGCCCCTGCCGGCCGGCCGAGTACATGACGGTGTCCGCGACGATCTTCTTGCCGCTCTTGAGGACGCACAGCGCGGCCGTCTCGTGTTTCTCGACCGCCGCGACCTCCTCGCCGAAGCGGAACGTCACCGACAGGTCGCGCAGGTGGTACTTGAGCGACTCGACGATCTCCTCGTCGCAGAAGTCGAGCATCCCGTCGCGGCGTTCCACCACGGTCACCTTCGTGCCGAGCGCGGCGAACATGGAGGCGTACTCCATGCCGATCACGCCCGCGCCGACCACCACCATGCTGCGCGGCACGGCCTGGAGGTTGATCACCCCGTCGGAGTCGACGATCGTCCGGTCGTCGAAGTCGACGCTGTCCGGCCGGGCCGGGCGGGTGCCCGCAGCGATGACGATCTTGTCAAAAGTGATCTTGGACTCGTGGCCGGAGCCACCGTCCACCCAGATCGAGTGCGGGTCGGCGAACCGGCCGGTGCCGGTGATCAACGCGACCCGGTTACGGGCGAGCTGGTTGCGGATGACGTCGGTCTGCCGGCTGATCACGTGCTGCGTCCGGGCGGCCAGATCACCGACGGTGATCTCCTCCTTGACCCGGTAGCTGCTGCCGTACAGGTCCCGCTGGCTCAGGCCGGTGAGGTAGAGCACGGCCTCCCGCAGCGTCTTGGAGGGGACGGTGCCGGTGTTGATGCACACCCCACCGATCATGTCGCGGCGGTCCACGATGCCGACCCGCCTACCGAGCTTCGCGGCGGCGATCGCCGCCTTCTGACCGCTGGGCCCGGAGCCCAGCACCAACAGGTCGTAGTCATACACGGCTCCTAGCCTCGCAAGCGGTCGCAAGATGTGCCAGTCGTGATCGTCCCGGTGGCCGTGCCGGGGCGCTGTTCCTATCCTGACCGGGTGGAACTGGCGTTCAGCGGCGAACTGTGGTGGTGGAGGGGGCCCGCGCCCTGGCACTTCGTCACCGTCCCCGACGACGGGTGCGCGGCGCTCGCGGCGGCGTCCGCCGCGTTCAGCTACGGCTGGGGGATGGTCCCGGTCACGGCCCGGATCGGGGACACCCGCTGGCGGACGTCGCTGTTTCCCCGTGACAGGCGCTACCTGGTGCCGGTGAAGACCCGGGTGCGGACGGCCGAGGGGCTCGCGGTGGGCGACCGGGTGGCCGTGCACCTCACCGTCGACGTCTGAGCGCACCGGCGCCCCACCCCGCGCTGACCCGAAACCCGCGACCGCCCGGCGGGTCGGCGCAGGTCGGCGCTACGGTGGGCCGGTCGCCCCACCGGGCCGGGCGACGCCGGACGCGACGAGGGGGCAGGTGACGGCAGCGTCATGACCGACTACGGACACGAGCTGCTGTTCGGCGGCTTCCTCACCCCCGACGCCGGGCACCCGGAGCAGGTCGTCGCCCGCGCCCGGCTCTGCGAACAGGTCGGCCTGGACCTCGTCACGTTCCAGGACCACCCCTACCAGCCGGGCTTCCTCGACACCTGGACGCTGATGTCCTACCTGGCGGCGGCGACCAGCCGGATCAGGCTGGCCGGCAACGTGCTCAACCTGCCGCTGCGGCAGCCGGTGGTGCTGGCCCGCAGCGTCGCCAGCCTCGACCTGCTCAGCGGCGGCCGGGTCGAACTCGGCCTCGGCGCGGGCGCGTTCTGGGACGCCATCGAGGCCAACGGGGGCCGACGGCGCACCCCCGGGCAGGCGGTGGACGCCCTCGACGAGGCGATCCGGATCATCCGGGAGGTGTGGGCCGCCGACCGGCGCGGCGGGGTACGGGTCGACGGCGAGCACTACCGGGTGGTCGGCGCGAAGCGCGGCCCCGCCCCGGCGCACCCGGTGGGAATCTGGGTCGGCGCGTACAAGCCGAGGCTGCTGCGGCTGGTGGGGCGCACGGCGGACGGCTGGCTGCCGTCGCTGGCGTACCTGTCGAACGGGCCGGCGGACCTGGCCGGGCTCAACGCGCTCGTCGACGAGGGTGCGGCGGAGGCCGGGCGCGACCCCGCCGAGGTGCGGCGGCTGCTGAACGTCTCCGGCCGGTTCGCCCGGACCGGCACGGGGTTCCTCGACGGGCCGCCCCGGCAGTGGGTGCGGGAGCTGACCGACCTGGTGCTGGAGCACGGCACCTCCGGGTTCGTCCTCGGCACCGACGACCCTGCCAGCATCCAGCTCTTCGCCCAGGAGGTCGCCCCCGGCGTCCGCGAACTCGTCGCCGCCGAGCGGGCCGGCACGACCGCCCCCGCGCCGGCCGTGCCACCGCCGGGGGAGCCGGCCGGGCCGGCGGGTGGTACTGCGGAGCCGGCCGGTGCGGCGGGACCGGCGCAGGGCCGGCGGGAGACCGTCCGGGCCGGGGGCGTGCCGGGGCTCGCGGTCACCCCCACCCCCGCACCGGAGGTACGGCACAGCGACCACCGGCTCTGGGACGAGTCGACCCGGCCCGTCGCCCCGCCCGCCCCGGCCGGGCACGTCTACTCCCCGCAGGCCCAGGCTGTCGGCGGGCACCTGGTCGACGTGCACGACCACCTGCGTCGGGAACTGGGGGAGATCCGCGACCTGCTCGACCAGGTCCGCCGGGGGGTGGTCTCCGCCGGGGACGCCCGGGGCGCGCTCAACCGGATGACCCTGCGGCAGAACAACTGGACGCTGGGGGCGTACTGCGCCGCCTACTGCACGCTGGTCACCCAGCACCACGGGCTGGAGGACGACGCGATCTTCCCGCACCTGCGGCGGGCCGATCCGGGGCTGGCCCCGGTGATCGACCGGCTGGAGCAGGAACACGTCGTCATCCACGAGGTCGTCGAGGGCGTCGACCGGGCCCTGGTCGCGCTGATCGGGGACCCGGGGCGGCTCACCGACCTCCAGCAGGCGGTGGACGTGCTCACCGACACCCTGCTGTCGCACCTGTCCTACGAGGAACGGAACATCGTCGAACCCCTGGCCCGGTACGGCTTCTACCCCGGCCAGCTCTGACCGGCCGGCGTCGCCCCGGTGCCGGCCCGGCCCGGCGACGGGCAGTGGTCGGCGGGTGACGCCGTTCGGACCGCCGTGCCATAATTCCGGTGGCGCCCGTGGATGTCACCGTCGGGCCCGGGGGGCCGCCTCCGCAGCACGCGGACGGCGGGGGACCAACCCCCGGAGGCCACAGTGGAATCCACCTCTCTCGCCGACCTCGTCGATCTGCTCGACGGCCTGTTGCAGTTGGGTGCCGCCGCGCTCAGCCTCGCCGCCGCCGTCGTGGTCGCCCGTGCCACCCGCCGGTCGGGCCGCCAGCGCGACGACTGACCGGCCCACGACGGCCCGCCCGGCGGATCAGCGCCGGTCGCCAGGTCCTTCGTGGGTGCATGGGATCTCCCCGGCAGCAATCGGTTATTCACTGCCGACAATGCGTTCCCGTTGTCCGGAGAGTGAAACTAAGCTACCTGCCCGGAGTTGACAAAGGTAACCTTCCTTCACGGTCGGATCGTGTCGCGCCGGTCGTCAGCGCTCCGGAGAGGACAGCCATGGCACGCGGACAACGATGGTCGGCGCGTGGCGCAGGTGCGCTCGTCGGCGCGGCGGTGCTGCTGGTGAGCCTGGTGCCGGCCACTCCCGCCGCCGCGAACTCCACCTTCACGGCGGGGACCCTGAACATCCTCAACGAGCTGAACCAGGCCGACTTCGTCCACGACCTGGAACTGGTCACCGCGAAGGCGGACCTGGTCGGGCTCAACGAGGTGGGCAACCGCAAGGCGTACCTGAAGGACTGGGCCGCCGCGAACGGCTGGTGGCTGTACGCGCCCGAACCCACGCAGGCGGCCAACGAGGCGCTGCTGGCCCGCAAGAGCATGTTCGACGTGCTCGACAAGGGGTCGAACTTCGTGTGCGACACCAACGGGCCGGGCGAGGTGCCGCCGGCCCGCTACAACAACTGGGTCCGCTACCGGCACAAGGCGACCGGACGCAGCGTCTACCACCTCAACGCGCACGCCAACGCCAGCATCGAGAACAACGGCCGGCCCGAGGATCTGCCCCGGACCGCCTGCGCCGAGCAGCAGTTCCAGGCCCTCAAGACGCTGGCGGCCGCCAAGAAGGACTCCGGCCAGGTCATCGTCAGCGGCGACCTGAACGTCGACTTCAGCGCCGACCGGGCGTACGGCTACCAGAAGTTCCCCTGGCAGGTGTTCGAGGCCAACGAGTTGCCGAACCTGCGCTCCTGCTACAACCTGTACGGCGAGAAGGGGACCGGGACGCACGGCAACCGGCACATCGACTACGTCTACTTCTGGAAGCGCCTGGAGGAGTACCGCGAGATGTGGATGACCGACTACAGCATCGTCAGCGGCACCAGGTCCGACCACAACGGCGTGGTGGCGGCCTTCACCATCGCGTCGTAGCCGGCGGCCCTCCGCCGCCGTCCCCGGGGGACCGACCGCCGTCGCCCGGCCGTCGACCATTGACACATCTCGTGGTCCACTTCATCGTCGGAGGAACCGCCTCCGCATCGAAGGGTTACCTGATGGTCGACACCGCGCACACGTACGTCATCGTCGGAGCCGGGCCCGCCGGCCTACAGCTGAGTTACTACCTTCAGCAGCAGGGCGCCGACTACCTGACGCTCGAACGTGGCGCCGAGCCGGGGGGCTTCTTCCGGCGGTTCCCGCGCCACCGCCGCCTGATCTCGCTCAACAAGGTGCACACCGACAGCAGCGACCCCGAGATCCGGCTGCGGTGGGACTGGAACTCGCTGCTCAACGACGACCCGGAGCTGCTGTTCCCGAAGTTCAGCCAGGAGTACCTGCCGGCCGCCGACGACCTGGTGCGGTACCTCGCCGAGTTCCAGCGGGTGCACCAGCTCCGGGTCCGCTACGGCACCACCGTCGAGTACGTCTCCCGCGACGACGACGGGTTCACCGTCCGGACCGACCGGGGGGTGGTGCGGGCGCGGTGCCTGATCGTGGCGACCGGCTGGGGGCGGCCGTTCGTGCCGGACATCAAGGGCATCGAGCACGCCACCGGCTACGAGGAGATGGACGTCGACCCCGACCGGTACGCCGGCAAGCGGGTCCTGATCATCGGCAAGGGCAACTCGGCGTTCGAGACCGCCTCGTCGATCCTCGGCAAGGCCTCGATGGTGCACCTGGCCAGCCGGCAGCCGCTGCGGCTGGCCTGGAACACCAAGCACCCCGGCGACGTCCGGGGCCAGTACGGCGCGATCCTCGACAGCTACCAGTTCAAGACGCTGCACTCGGTGCTCGACTGCACCATCGACGAGATCCGGCCGGTCGACGGCAGGTTCCGCGTCTCGATCACCTACACCCACGCCCAGGGCGAGACCGCCGAACTCGACTATCACGAGGTGCTGCGCTGTACCGGCTTCCGGATGGACACCTCCCTGTTCGACGCCTCCTGCGCCCCGGACATGGTGCGCGACGGCCGGATGCCGGGCCTGCGCCCCGACTGGCAGTCGAGCAACGTCGACGACCTGTACTTCGCCGGCACCATCGCCCAGGCGCGGGACGTGAAGCACGCCTCGTCGCCGTTCATCGACGGGTTCCGGTACAACCTGCGGACCTTCACCCGGCTGCTGCGGGAGCGGTACGACGACGTGCCGCTGCCCGTCGCCACCGCGTCGGGCGAGCCGGCCTCGCTGACCAAGGTGATGCTGGACCGGGTCAACTGGAGTTCGGCGCTGTGGACCCAGTTCGAGTACCTCTGCGACGTCTTCGTCCGCGACGACGCCACCGGCGACTTCCGGCACTACGAGGACCTGCCGGAGGACTACGCCGTGCAGCGGTTCGCCGACTCCGCCCACTGCTACACCCTGGCCCTGCGCTGGGGCCGCGACGACTACGGCGACGTGTTCGCCATCGAACGGCACCCGATCCCGGACCGGGCCCGGGAGAGCGCCTTCATCCACCCGGTGATCCGGCGGTACCGCCACGGCGAACTGGTGGCCGAGCAGCACCTGCTGGAGGACCTGCTGGCCGAGTGGCGGCGGCCGGACCGGCACGTGGAGCCACTGGTGCGCTTCCTCAGCAGGGACCTCACTGACGGATCATGATCTCGTCGAGCGGTTTGCGGGCCAGGTCGGGCACCCGCGCGTCCGGCGCCGGGTACCCGACCGGCAGCACCAGGTTCGGTCGTTCCTCCGGCGGGCGTTCGCACACCTCGTTGAGGAACCGCATCGGGCTGGGCGTGTGCGTCAGGGTGGCCAGCCCGACCTGGTGCAGCGCGGTGATCAGCAGGCCGACCGCGATGCCGACGGACTCCTTGACGTAGTACGGCTTGGGGCTGTGCGGCCCCTGGTGCACCTCGAACACGACGATGACGGCGGGTGCGGTCTCCAGGAACGGCTTCTCCCAGTCGGTGCCGAGCGCGGCGATCGCACCCAGCCACTCCTGCGGGGCGCGCCGCTGGTAGAAGTCGCGTTCCTCGGCCTCTGCCGCCGCGCGCAGCCGGCGCTTGCGGGCCGGGTCGGTCAGCACGACGAACCGCCACGGCTGCACGTTGGCCCCGCTGGGGGCGGTCGAGGCGGCCCTGATCGCCGCCTCGATCACCCCCTCGGGTATCGGGTCGGGGGCGAAGTCGCGCACCGAACGGCGGCGGGCCATCTGCTCGGCGAACGCCTCCGCCGCGCGGACCATGTCCGCCGCCGGACGGCGTTCGAGTCGGATCGGGACGGTGGGTAGCAGGACCGTGTCGGCCATCTGTCGCCTCCCTGGGAGAACCACCGCCGACCACCGCCTGTCCTCAGTCCACAGTGGACGCGAGGGCTGCGTGGGCCGGCTGCTCCCAGCATTTCCGAGGCGCGCCGGTTCGTCGTTACGCCAGTGTGCTGTCTTGCCCATCGGGCACGTCCGGAGCGGTCGCGGTGACCAGCGCGGCGACCACGTCGGTGAGCCGGCCCCGGGTGGCCGCCGCCGCCCGCTGCCGGGCCGCCCCGTCGCCGTCGGCCGCCAGCCCGGCCAGCCACCGCTGCACCCGGGGGCCGTCGCCGGTCTCCTCCAACGCCGGCCGGGCCAGCTCGACCAGCTGCGCGGCGAGCACCCCGGCGGGCAGCAGCCGGCCGGTGCCGACCTCGACACCGTGGCCGCCCATCCCGTCGCGGGCCGCCCGCCAGTACGCCAGCCGCATCAGGTCCGGGTCGGTGCGGGGCCCCTCGTCGCCCCGCTCGACGGCGATCGCGGCGACCATCGCCAGGGCCCGGACCAGCGCGGCGAACCCGGCGGACTCGGCGGCGGTGATCGGCATGTCGGCCACCCGCACCTCAAGGGTGGGATGGCGGGCCGACAGCCGCAGGTCCCAGAAGATCGTCCCCGAGTCGACCATCGCGCCCGCGTCGAGCAGCAGGTCGATGTGCGCGTCGTACTGCCGGGCCGAGGTCAGGAACGGCGGCGGCCCGGCCACCGGCCAGCGCTGCCAGGTCAGGCTGCGCCAGCTCGCGTAGCCGGTGTCGCGCTCGCGCCAGAAGGGCGAGTTGGCGGTGAGCGCCAGCAGTACCGGCAGGTGCGGACGCAGGTGGTTGCCGACCAGCACCGCCCGGTCCCGGTCCGGCTGCTCCACGTGCACGTGCACCGCGCAGATCGCCAGGTCGTCGTGCAGCCCCCGGTAGGTGGCGTTGCCCCGGTCCTGCCGGGGCCCCTGGGTGATCGGCGGCGGCACCGCCGGACCGAGCACCGGGGAGGCGGTGGCGACCACCCGCAGCCCGTCCCGACCCGCCGCCGCCTGCAACGCCGCACGCGCCTCGACGAGCTGCGCGTGCAGATCCGCCACCGCGTGGCAGGGATCGGTACGGGTCTCGATCTGCAGTTCGGTGATCTCGCCACCCACCCGGCCGCCGAGCGCCGGGCGGGCCCGGTCGACCACCGTGGCGGCGTGCGGCGTCACCTCGCCCCGCTCGGCGTCGACGACGAGGAACTCCTCCTCGACGCCGAGCAGGGGAACGGACGACCCCGACCGCTGTGCCGTACTCATGCGCGCGTCCGACCCCTGCCCGTCGGTCGCTCGCCGACAGGGGGTAGCCTACGGCCCCGCCGGCCGGACCGCGCTCAGGCGCACTCCTTCATGGACAGTTGGTCGACCAGACCGGCCAGCAGGGCGGTGCGCTCCGGCATCCGGTCGAGGTGGACGTACTCGTCGCGGGCGTGCGCCCCACCACCCACCGCGCCCAACCCGTCCAGGGTCGGCACCCCCAGCGCGGCAGTGAAGTTGCCGTCGGACGCGCCCGCCGCGTGCGCCCCGCCCAGCGCCGGCAGGCCGAGCCGGCCGGCGACCGACTGGGCGACCTCCAGCAGCGGCCGGGCCAGCTCCGGGGGCATCGGATGCCGGCCGATACGACCCTCCACCGCCACCGTCGCCTCGGGCAGGAACGGCACCAGCCCGTGGATGGCCCGGTCGACGCGTTCGAGTTCGGCACTGGTCCACGCCCGGACGTCGACGGCCAGGCTGGCCAGCTCCGGCACCGTGTTGGTGGTGGTGCCCGCCGCCAGCAGGGTCGGGGTGACCGAGGTGCCGGCGCTGTGCCCCGCGCCGAGGGCGCGCAGCGTGAGGATCTGGTGGGCGACCTCGACGGTGGCGTTCACCCCCCGTTGGGGTTCCACCCCGGCGTGGGCGGCCCGGCCCTGCACGATGACCCGGTACACCGAGCCGCCCTTGCGGGCCACCTTCACCTGCCCGTCCGGGGTGGCCGCCTCGCAGACCAGCACCGCGTCCGAGCGGCGCGCCTCGCGCTCGATCAGCGGCCGGGAGGTGCCGGAGCCGCTCTCCTCGTCGCAGGTGAGCAGCACCCCCACCCGGGAGGTGTCGGCCAGCAGGCCCAGTGCGGTGAACATCTGCACGATCCCGGCCTTCATGTCGCACACCCCGGGGCCGGTGGCGACGTCCCCGCGTACGGTGAAGGGCCGGGACCGGACGGTGCCGGTGGGGAAGACCGTGTCGAAGTGGCCGAGCAGCAGCACCCGTTGCCGGGCCGCCGGCCACAGCAGGTGCGGCAGCCCGTCGACGACGATGCGTTCGGCGGGCCGGCCGAGCACCTCCTCGCCCCAGCGGGCGAGCAGGTCGGCGCAGGACTCCAGGTGGGGCAGGTCGCCGGGGGCCGACTCGGCGGCGACCAGGACACCCAGCCGGTCCACCATCTCGGTGCGCAGTTTCGTCGCGGCGTCGAGCAGATCGCGCGGATGGTCCATCGAGCCCTCCAGCTTCGAAGACAGTGACGGGCCTGGCCAGGCGACCCGTCCACCATCGCAGCGCCGCCCGGTGACGGTCATCCGTTGCCGTGCTCACCGTCCCCGGCGTCGGCCAGCCGGGCCAGCCGGCCGTACAGGTAGCGCTGGCGGGGCAGGCTGGTCGAGCGGCGGGCCGCGTGGGCGTACGCCGCCCGCGCGCCGGCGAGGTCGCCGCAGCGTTCCAGCAGGTGCGCGCGGGCGGCGTGCCGGCGGGGGTCGTCGCCGACGCGGGGGTCGTCGGCCAGCGCGTCGAGCAGGCGCAGCCCGGCGGCGGGACCCCGGGCCATGGCCACCGCCACCGCGTGGTTGAGCGCCACCACCGGGTTGTCCGACATTCCCAGCAGCACCCCGTAGAGGGCCTCGATCTGCGCCCAGTCGGTCGCCCCGGCGCTCGCCGCCTCGTCGTGCACCGCCGCGATCGCCGCCTGGAGCTGGTAGGGCCCGATGTCGCCGCGCGGCAGCACCGCGCTGACCAGGGCCACCCCCTCGGCGATCTGGTCGGCCCGCCAGCGGCTCCGGTCCTGCTCCGCCATCGGTACCAGCTCACCGTCCGGGCCGACCCGGGCCGGGCCCCGGGCTTCGGTGAGCAGCATCAACGCCAGCAGCCCGGTCACCTCCGGATCGTCGGGCAGCAACCGGTGCAGCAGCCGGGTCAGCCGGATCGCCTCGGTGGACAGGTCCACCCGGCGCAGGCGCGGGCCGGTGGTGCTGGCGTACCCCTCGTTGAAGATCAGGTAGAGCACCTGCCGGACGGCGTCGACCCGGGCTGCGCGCTCGTCGGCGTCGGGCAGCGCGAACGGCAGCCCGCTGTCCCGGATGCGCTGCTTGGCGCGGGTGATCCGGCGGGTCATGGTCGCCTCGGGCACCAGGAACGCCCGCGCCACCTCGGCGGTGCCCAACCCGCCGACGGCGCGCAGGGTCAACGCCACCTGGGCGGCCGGCGGCAGCGCCGGATGACAGCACAGGAACAGCAGCACCAGGCTGTCGTCGCCCGGCTCCCGGTGGTCGGCCGGCGGGGCGAGCCACCGTCGCCCCCGGCCGGCGTCGTCCTCCCGCCGTCGCCGGGCCTGCTCGGCGCGGAGCAGGTCGGTCAACCGACGGGCGGCCACGGTGATCAACCAGGCCTTGGGCTGCTCCGGCGGCCCGTCGACCGGCCAGCGGGTCGCGGCGGCCAGCAGCGCCTCCTGGACGGCGTCCTCGGCGGTGTCGAAGTGGCCGTACCGGCGGACGAGCGCGCCGAGGACCTGCGGCGCGAGCACGCGCAACAGGTCCTCGACGGTGGACGGTCCCATCGCGCCGGGTCAGCCGTCCAGGTCGTCGATGCCGTCGGCGACCGGTCGTACGTCGACGTACCCGCCCTCGGTGTCCGGGTCGACGAACCGGGCGGCGATCTCGGTGGCCCGGTCGAAGCCGGCGCAGTCGACGATGGTGAACCCGGCCAGCACCTCCTGCGTCTCCGGGTACGGCCCGTCGGTCACCACCGTCGTGCCCTGCCGCAGCCGTACCCGGCGGGCGTGCACCGGCGCGGTCAGCCCCTGCCCGTCGACCAGTTCGCCGGATTCGGCCAGCTCCTGGTGCACCGCCGCCATGTGCTCGTGCATCGCGGCGACCTGCTCCGGCGTCATCGGCGGCTGCGCCCCGGGTCGGCCGGCCATGGCGTCGTAGTCGCGCTGCGAGCCGTACAACATGATCATGTATTTCACGGGCCCTCCTCTCGGCCGCCGGGTGCGGCCGGACATCCGGGACGTCGGAGCCGCCGGGCCGATCCGGACACCGGACCCGAGGCTAACCGCCGACCGGGCCGGTGGCGGCGGTCACCTACCGTGGCCGCATGACGACGATGTGGCTGGTGCTCGGGGTGGTGGCCCTGGTGATGATCGGCACGGTCGGCTGGGCCGCCTGGCGCGACCGGGCCCGCACCGTCGGGGCCGAGGACCGCGCCGCCCGGCGGGACGCCCAGGCCAGACAGCACCGGTACGAAGCGGAACGCCACTTCGCCCAGGGCGACACGATCCACCGGGGCCAGGAGCACCACTGACCGTCGGCCGGGTCGATCCGGGCCGCCCATGGTCAACGGGACGCCGGCCGGGCATGATCGTTCCACGGTCGGGGTACCAACCGGCCGCAGGACCGGCACGCCTGGGAGGCACACGGTGACGGCAGGCTCGCGACGCCGCTCGCACGGACCACTGCTCGCCGCGCTGACGGCGCTGGTGGTGGCGGTCGGCTGCGCGGCCGGCGGGGTGGGGGAGAGCGGCCCGCAGGAACCCCGGGAACCGGCCCCCCGGCAGTCGACGCGCCCGGCGGCCCCCGCCTCCCCCGAGGCGGAGACCACCCGCGCCGACGGCACGACCAGCGTGGCCGAGTTCAAGAGCGACATCGCCGACGCCGTCACCATCGCCGAACGCTACTGGGCCGCCCAGTTCCGGGCCTCCGGCCAGCAGTTCCGCCCGATCAGCCGGATCGTGCCCTACCAGCGCGAGGGCGAGGTCTCCTGCGCCGGGCAGGCGCTGCCGCGCAACAACGCCGTCTACTGCTCCCGGGGCGACTTCATCGCCTACGACGTCAACTGGTCGGTGTCGGCGTTCCGGCAGGTCGGTGACGCGTTCGTGTTCTACCTGCTGGGCCACGAGTACGCCCACGGCATCCAGGTCCGCCTCGGCCTGCGCGCCGACTTCACCATCCAGCAGGAGTTGCAGGCCGACTGCATGGCCGGGGCGTACCTCGGCGACTCCGTCCGCGACGGCACCCTGAAGCTCGACGCCGGTGACCTCGACGAGTTCCGGGAGGGGCTGCTCGCCGTCGGCGACGACCCCGACCAGCCGTGGTTCGCCGAGGGCTCGCACGGCACCGCCGAACAGCGCACCGACTGGTTCTTTCGCGGCTACGAGCGGTCCCTGGACGCCTGCAACCTGCGCTGAGGAGCAGGTCACGTCCGGCCGGTACGGCGACGGACGCCCCGGGTCCGCCTGGCAGGATCGCCCGGAGACCACCCGCGAGCGCCAGGAGGATTCCGCTGAGCAGCCCACACCCCGCCGCCGTGCTCTTCGACATGGACGGCACCCTGGTCGACAGCGAGAAGCTGTGGGACGTCGCCCTGCACGAGTTGGCGGCCGTCTACGGGGGGACGCTCACCGGTCCGGCCCGGCGGGCGATGATCGGCACCGCGATGGCCGCGTCGATGCGCATCCTCCACGACGACCTCGGCCAACCCGAGCGGGACCCGCAGGCCAGCGCCGAATGGATCAACGCGCGGATCCTGGAGCTGTTCCGCACCGGGCTGCGCTGGCGGCCGGGCGCGTTGACCCTGCTGCGGGCGGTCCGCGCCGCCGGCATCCCCACCGCGCTGGTCACCTCCAGCGGCCGGCCGCTGGTCGAGGTGGCCCTGGACACCCTCGGCCGGGACAGCTTCGACGCCGTGGTCTGCGGCGACGAGGTCGACTCGGCCAAACCGCACCCCGAGCCGTACCTGACCGCCGCCCGGCTGCTCGACGTGCCGATCGGCCGCTGCGTGGCGATCGAGGACTCGCCGACCGGGGTGGCCAGCGCGCTCGCCGCCGGTGCGGCGGTGCTGGCCGTGCCGGCGGAGGTGCCGGTGCCGCCGACCGACGGCGTACACCAGGTGGAGAGCCTGACCGGCGCGGACCTGGAGCTGCTGGCGGCGCTGCTCGGCGAGCCACCCGCCTGAGCCGCCCGGACCCGCACGGCCACGACGAAGGGGGTCCCGCCGGCCGGCGGAACCCCCTTCGCGGCGGACGGGATCAGTCGTGCGCGATCGCGCCCAGCACGTTGATCCGGGCCGCCCGCACCGCCGGGAGCACCGCCGCGACCACGCCGATGACGGCCGCCAGCAGCAGGAACAACCCCATCTGGCCCCACGGCAGGATCAGGTCGGTGATGCCGTCGTCCTTGAGCGCCCGGACCACCGCGGCACCGAGACCGACGCCCACCACGATCCCGAGCAGCGCCCCGAAGACCGAGATCACCACCGCCTCCACGGTGATCATCCGCATGGTCTGCGCCCGGCGCAGCCCGATCGCCCGCAGCAGGCCCAGTTCGCGGGTGCGCTCCAGCACCGACAGGGCCAGCGTGTTGACGATGCCGAGCACCGCGATCACGATCGCCAGCGCCAACAGGATCTGGATCATCGTGAGCAGGCTGTCCAGCGACCCGGTCTGCTGCTCGATGAACGCGTCCCGGTCGGCCACCGACACCTCCGGGCTGTCCGCCAGCAGCGCCTCCACCTGCGGCTGCACGTCCGCCACCCGGGTGCCCGGGGCGAGCTGGATGAACCCCTGGTTGGGCTTCGGGATGGCGAAGTCCTTCACCGCCTGCGGCGGCAACTGCACCGGGCTGGTCAGCTCGGAACTCTCGTAGATGCCGCTGACCGTGTAGGTGCGCGGCTCGCCCCGGGAGGCCTGCACGGTCACCGTCGAGCCGACCGACACGTTGCGGGACCTGGCGGCGTCGGAGCTGAACAGCATCTGGTCCGGGCCGAGCCGGCTGATGTCACCGGCGGTCGTCCTGGCCCCGAAGATCCGCTGCAACGCGGTCACGTCGCTGGACGCGGCCAGCCAGGTGACCTTCCCGTCGACCATGCCCATGTCGCCGTACTCGCCGTCGGCCAGCTGCACACCGGGCAGCGCCGCCACCTTCGTCAGCACCGCCGGGTCGAAGCTCGCCGGACGCGGACCGGTCGACGCCCCCGAGATCACCAGCTCGGCCTTGATGGTGTCCTGGGCCAGCGCGCCGATGCTGCCCTTCGCCGAGTCCAGGATCACCGTCACCCCGGTCACCAGGGCGATGCCGACCATCAGCGCGGCCGCCGTGATCGCCGTCCGGCGCGGGTTACGGCCGGAGTTCAACCGACCCAGCTTGCCCGGCACCGACCAGGCGAAGATCGCCCCCAGCAGGGACACCACCGGACGGCTGATCAGCGGGGTCAGCAGCGCCACCCCGATGAAGGCGAACAGCACCCCGCCCAGGATGACCGCCAGCGTGTTGTCCCCGGCGTTGCCGCTGAGCCCGAGGAACAACAGCACCGCGCCGATCCCGGTGATCACCCCACCGGTCACGGTCACCCTGGTCAACGGCCGGTCCGGGGTGGCCACGTCCTGCATCGCCGCGATCGGCGGGATGCGCGCCGCCCGCAGCGCCGGCAACAGCGCCGCCACCACCGTGATCACCAGGCCGACCGCGAACGAGCCGATCACCGCCGACGCCGGCACCCCGATCCCGGCCAGCGTCAGCCCACCGGCCAGGTTGCCGAACACGAACGCCAGCAGCGCGCCGATGCCGATGCCGGCGCCCAGCCCCAGCACCGAGGCGATCAGGCCGATCGCCACCGCCTCCAGCACCACCGAACCGATGATCTGCCGGCCGCTGGCCCCGATCGCCCGCATCAACGCAAGCTCCCGGGTCCGCTGCGCCACGATGATCGAGAAGGTGTTGAGGATGAGGAACGTGCCCACCAGCAGCGCGACGGCGGCGAACCCGAGCAGGATCTTGTTGAAGAAGGACAGCCCCTCCTTCAGGCTCGCCGAGGCGTCCGCCGACAACTGCGCGCCGGTCTTGACCTCGAAGTCGCCGCCGAGCGTCCGGGCCACGTCGTCGCGCAACGTGGCGTCGCCGACCCCGGCCGCCGCCCGGACCGTGACGTTGGTGAAGACGTCCCGCTCGCCCAGCAGCAGCCGCTGCGCGACAGGCGTGGTGAAGGCGATCTCGTTGACCCCGCCGATCGAGTCCCGGTCACCGCTGTACCCGAAGACCCCGACCAGGGTGAAGGTCTCCTTCGGCGACAGCGGGGTCAGCACCCCGACCCGGTCGCCGACCTTCACCTTGCCCGCCTGCGCCAGCGCCGCGTTGACGACGATCTCGTCGTCCGCCCGGGGCTCCCGGCCCTCCCGCAGTTTCACCAGGTCGCTCTCGCCCTGCCAGTTCGACCCGAGCTGCGGCGGCCCGAACGAGGTGACCACCTTGCCGTTGCTGCCGATCAGCTGGGCCCCGTCGGTGGCGACCACGCCGGTGGCCTCGGCCACCCCGGGCACCCCGGCGATCCGCTGCACCGTCGCCGCCGGCACCGTGGTCGGCACCTGCTCGCCCTGCATCTCGCTGAGCGCCACCTTGGGCTTGCCGGCGACGTTGACGTCGATGCCCTCGTACGCGTCGGCGAAGACCGCGTCGAACGAGCGGCCCAGCGTGTCGGTGAGCACGAACGCCCCCGAGACGAACATGACGCCCAGCACCACGGCCAGGCCGGACAGCAGCAGGCGCACCTTGCGCGCCAGCAGACTCTTGAGGGTGGCCCGTAACATCAGCCGGCCACCTCGACCGGGGTGTCCAGCTTCTTCATGGTGTCCAGCACCGTGTCGGCCGTCGGCTCGATCAGCTCCGAGACGATCTGCCCGTCGGCCAGGAAGACCACCCGGTCGGCGTACGCGGCGGCCGTCGGGTCGTGGGTGACCATCACGATGGTCTGCCCGTGCTCGCGTACCGAGTTGCGCAGGAAGTTGAGCACCTCCGCGCCGGAACGGGAGTCCAGGTTCCCGGTCGGCTCGTCGGCGAAGATCACCTCGGGTCGGGCGACCAGCGCCCGCGCGCAGGCGACCCGCTGCTGCTGGCCGCCGGAGAGCTGCGCGGGCCGGTGCCCCAGCCGGTCCCGCAGGCCGACGGTGTCGATCACCGTGTCGTACCAGGCCGGGTCGGGCTTGCGGCCGGCGATCGACATCGGCAGCAGGATGTTCTCCTGGGCGGTGAGCGTGGGCAGCAGGTTGAACTGCTGGAAGATGAAGCCCACCTTGTCCCGGCGCAGCTTCGTCAGACCCGAGTCACCCAGTCCGGTCACCGTGGTGTCGCCGATCTGCACCGTGCCCTTGCTCACCGAGTCCAACCCGGCCAGGCAGTGCATCAGCGTCGACTTGCCCGAGCCCGACGGGCCCATGATCGCGGTGAACCTGCCCCGCTCGAACTCGGCGCTGACCCCCCGCAGCGCGGCGACCTGCGCCTCGCCGGTGCCGTACACCTTCCACACGTCGTTCGCCCGGGCCGCGGCCTGCGCATGCCGGCCTACCGTCGCGCTCACGTCATCTACCTCTTCCGTCTGGCTGTGTGTGCCCCCACCGCCCCCGCTGGTCGGTGGGGTCGATCCCATCCTCGGTGCCGGTCGGCGCGGATCCGTCCGACCACGGACTGACCCGGCGCGGATTTCCCGCTGCGGGTCGGCCCGGAGAACGGCTCAGGGTTGTCCCTGAGCCGGCGACGGGTCGCGCCGCCCCACCCTGCGGCGGGACCCCGGCATCGACGTCAGGATCTGACGCCACGTCACGGTCAACCGCGCCACGCCGTCTTTCGTCACGGTAGGTGAGCGCGGCAACGCCGCCGTCCCCCACCGGCCTCACCCTGGGTACGCCCCCAGGGGCATCCGACGCCGCCCGGCTACGCCTTGGGGCGGACCAGCCCCGACTCGTACGCCAGCACCACCGCCTGCACCCGGTCGCGCAGCCGCAGCTTGGTCAGCACGTGCCCGACGTGCGTCTTGATCGTCGTCTCGCTGACCGACAGCGCGGCGGCGATCTCCGCGTTGGACAACCCCCGGGCCACCTGGACGAGCACCTCCCGTTCCCGCTCGGTCAACGTGCCCAACGCCTTCGGTGGGCTCGCCGCCGGGTCGGGCAGCACGGTGGCGAACCGGTCCAGCAGCCGCTTGAGGATGCGCGGCGCCACCACCGCCTCCCCGGCGGCCACCGTTCGGATGGCGGTGACCAGGTCGTCGGCCGGCACGTCCTTGGCCAGGAAACCGCTCGCCCCGGCCCGCAACGCCCCCACCACGTACTCGTCGAGGTCGAAGGTGGTGAGGATGAGCACCCGCACCGGCAACCGGGCCTCGACGATCGCCCGGGTCGCGGCCACCCCGTCCATCCGGGGCATCCGGATGTCCATCAGCACCACGTCGGGCAGCAGCCGCCGGGACAACTCCACCGCCTCCTGACCGTCCCCGGCCTCGGCGACGATGTCCAGGTCGTCCTCGGTGCCCAGCACCATCCGGAACCCGGTGCGCAGCAACGGCTGGTCGTCGGCGAGCAGGATCCGCACCGGCCGCCCCGGCGGGTGCCCGGCGGCCCGCCCGTCCGGCGCGGACGACGCAGGGCTGCCGTACGTCTGGCCCATCTGCTGTCCCCGTTCCCCCGTCACGCCGGGACCGTCCCGGCCGGTTCCACGGGAATTCTCGCGTACACCCGGAAGCCGCCGCCGGGCCGAGGCCCGATCCGCAGGGTTCCACCGTAGAGCGCCACCCGTTCCCGCATCCCGACCAGACCGTGCCCGATCCGGTCGGGCCCCGGCTCCGGCCCCCGCCCCGTGTCGGTGATCTCCACGGTCAGGCCGCCGCCGTCGACGCCCAGCCGGACGGTCGCGGTGGCCGTCCCGGCGTGCTTGAGCGCGTTGGTCAACGCCTCCTGGGCGATCCGGTACACCGTCAGCGACACCCCCTCGTCGACCGTCGGCACCGGCTCCGTGACCTCCAGGGTGACCGGCAGCCCCGCCTCACGTACCTGCTCCACCAGCGCGGTGATGCCGGCCAGGCCGGGCTGCGGGGTGAGGTCGGCGGCGGGCTCCGCGTCGGTGCGCAGCACGTCCAGCAGCCGGCGCATCTCCCGCAGCGTGACCCGGCTGGTGTCCTCGATGGTGGCGATCGCCTCGTCGGCGGCGGCCAGGTCGCGGTGCAGCACCCGCCGGGCCCCGGTGGCCAGCACCCCCATCACGCTGACGTGGTGGGCGACCACGTCGTGCAGCTCCCGGGCGATCCGCCGCCGCTCGTCGGCCACCGCCTGCTCGGCCAGCGCCCGCTGGTTGTCCTCGGCCGCCCGGGCCCGCTCCCGCAGCGCCCGCAGCGAGGTGCGCCGGGCCCGCACCGCCCGCCCCACCGCATAGGCGAGCAGGGCGGTGAGCAGGTTGTTGAGCACCAGGTACGCCGGGCCGACGTCGAGCCCGGTGTCCAGCGGGGTGAACACGTTGAGGGCGGCCACCGGCACCCAGAGCAGCACCGTGGCGGCCACCGCCGGCAGCACCGCCCGGTGCACCGCCATCGTGTACGTCAGCACCAGGAACGTCAGGCTCTGCGTGGTCGGGGCGTGCCCGAGCACCGCCGGCACCACCAGGGTGGCCAGCGCCGCCACCACCGCCGGCCACGGCGCGGCCCGGCGCAACGCCACCGGCGTCGCGCACAGCACGCTCCAGGCCAGCGCGGACGACAACTGCCGGGGCCAGAACTCGCGCGGGGTGAGCAGGACGAAGGCGACCTCGACCAGCACCAGCGCGCCGGCGAACAGGGCGTCCCCGGCCAGCGGCCGGCGTACCCACCACCGCTCGGGTCCCTCGGTCATACCGCGACGCTAGCCGCCCGCCGGGGCGTCCGGTCGTCGCCGACGGTGAACCTCGTCTCCTCCTCACGGAGGACCCGGCCTCCGCCCCGCGGGTGCCGGCGCTACTCGTCGGCCCCCGGGGTGGCCGGTCGGGACCGGGCGTCGCGCAACGGGTCGGCCGCCCCGGCCCGCTGCGGGAACGGCGGCGGGGTGCCGCCGAAGGCCGGGCAGTGCGCCTGGTGGTTGCACCAGTCGCAGAGCCGGCTCGGCCGGGGCCGGAAATCCTGCCGCGCGGTGGCCTGCTCGATGGCCTGCCAGAGCGCCACCACCGTGCGCTCGAACCGCAGCAGCTCGTCGGCGTCGGGGGAGTAGTCGCAGACCTCGGCGTCCTTGAGGTAGAGCAGGCGCAACACCCGGGGCACCACACCCCGGGTGCGCCACAGCACCAGCGCGTAGAACTTCAACTGGAACAACGCCCGCGCCTCGAACGCCTCCCGGGGCGCGCCGCCGGTCTTGTAGTCGACCACCCGCAGCGCCCCGTCGGGGGCCACGTCGAGCCGGTCGAGGTAACCCCGGATGAGCAGCTCGTCGTCGACCACCGCGGAGATCAGGCTCTCCCGCTCGGCGGGCTCCAGCCGCCGCGGGTCCTCCACCGCGAAGTAGCCCTCCAGCAGGGCCGCCGCCGACCGGAGGAACTCGGCGGTGCCCGGCTCGTCGCCCGGGTCGAACAGGCCGGCCAGCTCGGGCTGCTCGGTGACCAGCCGGTCCCACTGCGGGCCGACCAGGTCACCGGCGGCCTCCGGGGTGCGCCCGCCCGCCGGCAGGTCGAACAACCGCTCCAGCACCGCGTGCACCAGGGTGCCCCGGGCCTGCTCGACGCTGGGCCGCTCGGGCAGCCGGTCGATGCTGCGGAACCGGTAGAGCAACGGACAGGTCTTGAAGTCGGCCGCCCGCGACGGCGACAGCGAGGCCCGGACCGTGGCGGGCAGCGCCGCCGGAGGATGCTGCTGGTCGATCACCGGTTCCGCCGTCATGCCCCGAAGGTTAGGACACCGGTGTGACAGGGCCGTGCTCGCCGCACCGGGCATGATCGGGTCGGCGCGTAGCATCGGGGCGGTGGAGTCCCGTCCCCGCCCGCCGCGTCGGCCCCGCAGCGGCCTGACCGTCGGCCGGGTGTTCGGGGTGCCGCTGCACCTCAACGTGTCGATGCTGCTGCTCACCCTGCTGGTGACCGTCACCTACGCCGAGTTCGCCCGGGACCGGCTCGGCCTGTCCCCGCTCGGCGGCTACCTGATCGGCCTCGGCTTCGTGGTGTCGCTGCTCGGCTCGGTCCTGCTGCACGAGCTGGGGCACGCGCTGACCGCCCGGTACCACGGCATCGGTGTGCGCGGGATCACCCTGGAACTGCTCGGCGGCTACACCGAGATGGACCGGGACGCCCCCACCCCCCGGGTGGAGCTGCTGGTCTCGCTGGCCGGCCCGGCCGTCTCGGCGCTGCTCGGCGGGCTCGCCGTGGCCGCCACCCTGGCCACCCCCGACCACACCCTGGCCCACCAGCTCGCGCTGCAACTGGCGTTGAGCAACGTCATCGTCGCCGTGTTCAACGTGCTCCCCGGCCTGCCCCTGGACGGCGGCCGGGCGCTGCGCGCCGTGCTGTGGCGTGTCACCCGCGACCGGCACCGGGCCACCGAGGTCGCCGGCTGGGTCGGCCGGGCCGTCGCGGTGGGCACCGCCGGGCTGGTCGTGCTGCTCACCGTCGAGCGGGTGCTGGTGCCGCTGGCGCTGCCGCTGATGCTGCTGGTCGCGGTCACCCTCTGGCGCGGCGCCGGTCAGTCGATCCGGTACGCCCGGATCAGCCGCCGGGTACCGCTGCTCGACCTGGCCCGGCTGGCCCGCCCGGTCGTCGCCGTACCCACCGGCACGCCGCTGGCCGAGGCGCAGCGCCGGCACGCCGAGCAGGGCCCACCCGGGTCCGCCGTGCTGGTCGTCGACGGCGCGGGCCGGCCGGTCGCCCTGGTCGACCCGGCCGCGGCGGACGCCGTACCGGTGGAGCGTCGGCCCTGGCTGGGGGTGGACGCGGTGGCCCGGCCGCTGGCCGCGCTGCCGGCGGTGCCGCTCGGTCTCGACGGCGAGCGGCTGATGGCGGCCGTCCAGGCCCACCCGGGCGCGCGCTACGTGGTGACGTCAGGCGAAGATGTGGTCGGCGTTCTGCACATCGCGGATCTCGCCCAGGTCCTCGAACCCACACGGAAGATGAACAGGTGACCGCAGCACATCCCCCCGCCCTCCCGGCCCCCAACGGCACACCGACGTCCACCGCCGTCGCGGAACTCCCCCCGGTGCACCGGGGTCCGTTCCGCCCCGGTGACCGGGTGCAGCTGACCGACCCGAAGGGGAGGATGCACACCGTCACCCTGGAGCCCGGCAAGGAGTTCCACACCCACCGGGGCATCCTGGCGCACGACGCGCTGATCGGGCAGCCCGACGGCAGCGTGGTCAGCACCGCCGGCGGCGGGACGGCGTTCCTGGCGCTGCGTCCGCTGCTGTCGGACTACGTGCTGTCCATGCCGCGCGGCGCCCAGGTGATCTATCCGAAGGACTCGGCGCAGATCGTCGCCATGGGCGACATCTTCCCCGGCGCGAAGGTGCTGGAGGCCGGTGCCGGCTCGGGAGCGCTGAGCTGCTCCCTGCTGCGCGCCGTCGGCACCGGCGGTGAGCTGCACTCCTACGAGGTGCGCGACGACTTCGCCCAGATCGCCCGGCGCAACGTGGAGGCGTTCTTCGGCGCGCCGCACCCGGCCTGGCGGCTGCACGTCGGCGATGTCGCGGACTGCCCGGAGACCGGTTTCGACCGGATCATCCTGGACATGCTCACCCCGTGGGAGACCCTCGACATGGTCGAGCGGGCGCTGCTGCCCGGCGGCGTGTTCATCGGCTACGTGGCGACCACCCCGCAGCTGTCCGAGCTGGTCGAGGCGCTGCGCGAGCGGGGCGGCTGGACCGAGCCGCGGGCCTGGGAGTCGCTGGTGCGCGACTGGCACGCCGAGGGGCTCGCCGTCCGCCCCGACCACCGGATGATCGCGCACACCGCGTTCCTGGTCTCCGCGCGTAAGCTCGCACCGGGCGTCACCGCGCCGCCGCGCCGCCGCAAGCCCAGCAAGGGCGCCGAGGCGTACGCGGAACGCAAGCAGGCGCTGCGGGAGGCGGCGGCGGCCCGGGAGGCGGCGGCGCAGGCCACCGCCGCCGCGTCGGGGGCCCGCGCCGACGGGGAGGACCGGCCGTGACGGCGGATCGGAGCAGCTGGGCGTGAACGGGCAGAACCCGACGGCCGGTGCGGGCCGACGGTGTGACCGCAGGGAGTGCGCATGAGTCGGCCGGGCTTCGGCGGTGGTGAGCTGCCGGCCGTGTTCCCCGACTGGTCGCCGTACCAGGACCTGGAGTCGGCGGCGCGGGCCTACCTGCGCGACCCGGACATCGCCCTGGAGGCGCTCGGCGGGGTGCTGCGCGGCGCCTCGGTGCTCGGCTTCACCCTGGAACGGTTCGTCAACGAGGTCAACGGGGTGTGGCAGGAGGTCGTCGTCTGCGACGGCAGCCGGCTGGTGCTCTGGCACGGCGAGGACGTGCCGCCGGGGGAGGGCCCGCCCGGGTCGATGACGTCGTCGCTGCGGGTGGTGCCGGTCTCCACGGTCACCGAGGTGGGCTGCCGGCGGCGGCTCACCCGGGCCGAGAACGGCGAGGTCCGGGTGGACAGCATCGACGTCTACCTGCTGCTCACCTCGCTGGACGAGGCCCCGCCCGGCGACGAGATGGTCGGCGCGCCCCGGCACGACGCGCTGCGCTTCGGCAAGACGCTCGACGACGGCGGGGCCGGCCAGATCGCCCGGCTGGAGGAGTTCGCCCGGCTGGTCGCCTCGGTGGTCGGCCGCCCGCTGCTGTAGCACCGCGACCGGGCCGTGGGCGACGTCGGGGCGACCCCGGCCCGGGGGCGGTCAGTCGTCCTCGGCCTCGGGGCCGGCGACCTCGACGCCGTCGCTGCCGCGCACCACGTGGATGCACTCACCCGGGCACTCCCTGGCGGAGTCGATCACCTCCAGCCGCAGGTGTTCCGGCACGTCGACCCGGCTGCCGGGGGCGAGCCGCAGCTCACCGTCGACGCCCTTGACGTACGCCAGGCCGTCGACGTCGAACTCGAAGACCTCCGGCGCGTACTGCACGCAGAGCCCGTCACCCGTGCAGAGATCCTGGTCCACCCAGACCTGCAACTGGTCGGTAGCGACGTCGGTCACCCGGCACCCCCCATGTTCTCCCGTCCCACTCCCCGACGGTACCCGAACGGCCGGACCTGCCCCTCAGGCGTCCCGTGGCGATCAAGGTTCGGTGACGAGGGCGTTGCGTGGGACCGAATCGGCCTCATAGCGGCTAGTGTTAGGGCAGAACGTTCAAGCCCCCCGGGGAGGTGGGACGTGGCACGCAGTGACGACGCGGACTCGCGCGCCGCACGGTGGGAGAAGGAGGCCCACGATCTCTCCACGCAGGTCGCGTTCCTTCAGGAGGAACTCGCTCTGGTGCGGCGCAAGTTGACCGAAAGCCCCCGACACGTCCGGCAGCTCGAAGAGCGGCTGGCGGCCACCCAGGCACAGTTGGCGCGGCTCACCGAGAACAACGACCGGCTCGTGAGCACCCTCAAGGAGGCTCGCGCGCAGATCGTGACGCTCAAGGAGGAGATCGACCGGCTGGCACAGCCGCCGTCCGGCTACGGCGTCTTCCTCGCGCGACACGACGACGGCACGGTGGACATCTTCACCGGCGGACGCAAGCTCCGGGTAGCCGTCTCACCCTCACTGGACGCCGAGGAGTTGCGGCGCGGCCAGGAGGTCCTGCTCAACGACGCGCTCAACATCGTCGACGCGTTCGGCTACGAGCGGGTCGGTGAGGTGGTGATGCTCAAGGAGATCCTCGCGGGTCCCGAGGGCGCTCCGGGTGACCGGGCGCTGGTGGTCTCGCACTCCGACGAGGAGCGCATCGTCCACCTGGCCGACACCCTGATCGGCACCGCGATCAGGGCCGGCGACTCGCTCATGATCGAGCCCCGCTCGGCGTACGCCTACGAGCGGATCCCGAAGAGCGAGGTCGAGGAGTTGGTGCTGGAGGAGGTGCCCGACGTCGACTACACCGACATCGGCGGCCTCCAGTCGCAGATCGAGCAGATCCGCGATGCGGTGGAGCTGCCCTTCCTGCACGCCGACCTGTTCCGGGAGCACCAGCTCCGGCCGCCGAAGGGCATCCTGCTCTACGGTCCGCCGGGCTGCGGCAAGACGCTCATCGCCAAGGCGGTGGCCAACTCGCTGGCCAAGAAGATCGCCGAGCGGCTGGGCAAGGACCGGCACACCAGCTTCTTCCTCAACATCAAGGGCCCGGAGCTGCTCAACAAGTACGTCGGCGAGACCGAGCGGCATATCCGGCTGATCTTCCAGCGGGCCCGGGAGAAGGCCGGGGAGGGCACCCCGGTCATCGTGTTCTTCGACGAGATGGACTCGATCTTCCGGACCCGTGGCTCCGGTGTCTCCTCCGACGTGGAGAACACCATCGTCCCGCAGCTGTTGAGCGAGATCGACGGCGTCGAGGGCCTGGAGAACGTGATCGTGATCGGTGCCTCCAACCGGGAGGACATGATCGACCCGGCCATCCTGCGCCCCGGCCGGCTCGACGTGAAGATCAAGATCGAGCGTCCGGACGCCGAGGCGGCCAAGGACATCTTCTCCAAGTACATCCTCGCCGGGCTGCCCCTGCACCCGGACGACCTGGCCGAGCACGGCGGCGAGCCCCAGGCCACCGTGGCGGCCATGATCGACGCGGTCGTCCTGCGGATGTACTCGGAGACCGAGGAGAACCGCTTCCTCGAGGTGACCTACGCCAACGGTGACAAGGAAGTCCTCTACTTCAAGGACTTCAACTCCGGCGCGATGATCCAGAACATTGTCGACCGGGGCAAGAAGATGGCGATCAAGGAGTTCCTCACCTCCGGACGCAAGGGGCTGCGGTTGCAGCACCTGCTCGACGCCTGCGTCGACGAGTTCCGGGAGAACGAGGACCTGCCCAACACCACCAACCCGGACGACTGGGCCCGGATCTCCGGCAAGAAGGGCGAGCGGATCGTCTACATCCGCACGCTCGTCTCCGGCGGCAAGGGCACCGAGGCCGGCCGCTCCATCGAAACCGCCAGCAACACCGGCCAGTACCTCTGACCGGACGATCGGACGGGCCCGCGACGCGACGCGTCGCGGGCCCGCTCGTCTTCGTCACCCACTGTTAACCGGGCCACCCCGCGTCCGGCGGGTGGAATGCCGGACTCGTCGGTAGACTTCCCCCACCGCGTAGTCGACTCCGAGGAACCGCGTGCCGCCCGAGCTCTCCGTCGCCGATCCGCCGCTGTCCCCGGTGGTGGACCAGGCGCCCCCCACCCTCCCGACGCGCCCGCCGGCCCGGCGGTGGCGGTGGATTCCCCTCCTGCTCGCCGCCCTCGTCGCCGCGTGGGCCGTACCCCTCGCCGGGCACGCCCTGCACCAGGAGTGGCTCCTCCCACCGATCGTCCTGCTCGCCACGGCCAGCGTGCTGCGCGGTGGTCGTACCCTGCTCGACCGGCTGATGCTGGCCCTCGGCCTGCTGCTCGGCCTGGCCGCCGTCGCCGGCCTGGTCTTCCCGGTCTGGCCCTGGGGGATGCGGCCGGTGCCGGTCACCGGGATCGCCCTCACCGCGCTCGTCCTCGTCGCGGCGCTGCTGCGCCGCCGCCCCCGGCTGCCCCGACCCGGCTGGGCCGACCTGTTCCCGCTGGCCGGCGCCGCCGCCATGGTGATCTACCTGCGCCAACCCTGGCAGCGTGCCGCCGACCTCGCCGAGCGGCTCACCGTCCTCGGCATGGGCGAGGACAACTGGCGGCACCTCGCCCTGTTCGACGTGATGGGACGCCTCGACGGCTACACCTTCGTCGACCCGGCCGCCGCCCGGGAGCAGATCACCGCCCAACTCGTCTACTACCCGCAGGGCTGGCACCTGATCACCGCCCTGCTCGACGGCTTCCTGACCCCCACCGCACCGCGCGCCGACGACCTCGTCGCCCACTACTTCGGCTGGACCATCGCCGGCTTCGGGCTGCTCACCCTCGTGCTGATCTGGGCCGCCCAGCGGCTCTCCGGCCCGATCCACCTGCTGCACCGCACGGTGCTCACCGTGGTCGTCGGCGCGCTGATCCTCGGCACCCAGCTGCCCCGGCTGCTCAACGCCGGCTACCCCACCGAGGTGCTCGGGCTGACGCTGACCGTGCTGATCGCCACCCTGGTCGCCCGGCCCGTCCCCGGCACCCGGGAACAGGTCGTGCTGCTGTGCGCCCTGCTCGCCGCCCTCGGGTTCACCTACTACCTGTTCCTGCCGGCCGCCGCCGTGCTGGTGCTCTGCTGGGTGCTCACCCACTGGCGGGAGGCGCTGCGCCGGTGGTTCACCGTGCTGACGGTCGGCCTGGCCGGCGCCGCCCTCGCCCTGGTCGCCCCGCTGCTCGGCGTGCTGCGGGCGGGGCAGACCGAGGCGCTGGTCATCGGCTCGTCGCAGGCCGTCGAGGGCTGGCGGGCGCTGATCTGGCTCGGCGGCATCGTCGGGGTGGCCCTGCTGGTCCAGGTCGCCCGCGCCGACCCGGCCTGGCGGCGCTGGCTGCTGGTCTGCGTCGTCGGCGCGGCCCTGCCGCTGACCATCGCGCAGCTCAACGTCAACGACGGGGTGCAGCCCGGCTACTACTTCGTGAAGGCCACCCACCTGGCCACCGCGTTGCTGATCGTCGGCACCGCCGCGGTGGTCCGGCTGCTGCCGGTGCCCCGGCCAGCGTTGAGCTGGCGGGGGGTCGGCAGCACCGGGGCCGGGGTGCTCGCCGCCGCGCTCACCATGACCGTCGCGGTGGCCCTCTGCGGGGTCACCGGGTGGCACCGCAGTCTGCTGGTCGTCGACGAGCAGACCTGGGCGCAGCGCTGGGTCCACCAGGATCTCACCCTGCCGTCCAGAGTGGCCTGGGTGTGCGCCGACGCCCAGCAGCGCTACCCCGAGAAGCCCGGCACCACCACCCTGGTCATCGACCGTGGCCCGATGCGGTCGTACCTGATCTCGCTCTGTCTGTCGGCGCTGCACGGCACCACCGCGGCCACCGACCCGGGCATCTACAACCTGCCGTTCCTCGAACCCGACCGCACCGACATCATCGTCCGCCGGGTGTCCGGGCCGATCCGGTTCATCACCTCCGACCCCAAGGGCGAGCGTCGGGTGCACCGGATGCTGCGCGACGAACCCGCCCTGCGGCACCGGCTCAGCTGGGTGCCGCTGACCGTCCCCGAGTGCGACGTGGCCCCCTCCGACGAGCCGCCCCCGCCGGGCACCGAGACCGCGACACCCGACCCGGCCGAGGCGGCATGCCCCCTTCCCCGGTGAGGCGGACTACGCTCGACGTGACGGCGGACCGGGTGAGGCGAGCGGAGCGGGTAGGTCGATGAGCGTCAGAAGGATCATGGGCACCGAGGTCGAGTACGGGATCTCCGTGCCCGGCCAGGCCGGAGCCAACCCGATGGTCACCTCGTCCCAGGTGGTCAACGCGTACGGCGCGCGCCCGGAACTCAACCGTGGCGGCCGGGCCCGCTGGGACTACGAGGAGGAGTCGCCGCTGCGCGACGCCCGGGGGTTCACCTACTCCGGCGCGGCCTACGACCCGGCGGAGGCGCTCGCCGACGAGGATCTCGGCCTGGCCAACGTGATACTCACCAACGGCGCGCGGCTCTACGTCGACCACGCCCACCCGGAATACTCCACCCCCGAGGTGACCAACCCCCTCGACGTGGTGCGGTGGGACAAGGCGGGGGAGCGGGTGATGGCCGAGGCGGCCCGGCGGGCGGCCACCATCCCCGGCACCCAGCCGATCCACCTCTACAAGAACAACACCGACAACAAGGGCGCCAGCTACGGCGCGCACGAGAACTACCTGATGCGGCGGCAGACCCCGTTCGCCGACATCGTGGCGTACCTGACGCCGTTCTTCGTGACCCGGCAGATCGTCTGCGGCGCGGGCCGGGTCGGGATCGGGCAGGACGGCGGGCAGAGCGGCTTCCAGATCTCCCAGCGGGCGGACTTCTTCGAGGTCGAGGTGGGGCTGGAGACCACCCTCAAGCGGCCGATCATCAACACCCGCGACGAGCCGCACGCCGACGCCGACAAGTACCGCCGGTTGCACGTCATCATCGGCGACGCCAACCTGTCGGAGATCTCCACCTACCTCAAGGTGGGCACCACGGCGCTGATCCTCACCATGATCGAGGAGAAGGCGCTCGGTGCCGACCTGGGCATCGCCGACCCGGTCGCCGAGCTGCGTGCGGTCAGCCACGACCCGTCCCTGACCCACCGGATGCGGCTGCGCGACGGCCGCCGGTTGACCGCCCTGGACCTCCAGTGGGCCTACTACGAGCGGGTCCGTTCCTTCGTGGACGAACGCTACGGCGCCGACGCCGACGCGCAGACCCGGGACGTGCTGGACCGCTGGGAGCGGGTGCTGGACCGGCTGGGCCGCGACGTGTTCCTCTGCGCCGACGAACTCGACTGGGTGGCCAAGCTGCGGCTGCTGGAGGGCTACCGGGAGCGGGAGAAGCTGGGCTGGGGCTCGCACAAGCTCCAACTGGTCGACCTCCAGTACTCCGACGTCCGGCCGGAGAAGGGCCTCTACCACCGGCTGGTGACCCGGGGCTCGATGAAGACGCTGCTGGACGACGAGCAGACCCGCCGGGCGATGACCGAGCCGCCGGAGGACACCCGGGCCTACTTCCGGGGCCGCTGCCTGGCCCAGTACGCCTCCGAGGTGGTCGCGGCGAGCTGGGACTCGGTGATCTTCGACGTGGGCCGGGAGTCGCTGGTCCGGGTGCCGATGATGGAGCCGGAGCGGGGCACCCGCAAGCACGTCGGCGCGTTGTTCGACCGGTGCGACACCGCCAAGGACCTGCTGGAGACCCTGACCGGCGGCTGACCCGTCCGGTGACGGTGGCCCGTCGTGCGTCGGATGCCGGCGCGCGACGGGCTTTTCGTCGTCTCCGCGAGGTAAGTTCATCGCAGACGATCGTGGAGGAGGCAGCGAGATGGCTTCACAAGAGGGCGGCCAGACGCAGTCGGGCAAGTCGCACCAGGCCGAGGAGATCGACGACGTCACCACCGAGGCCAACCCGGAGGTCGCCGAGCGGCACGCCGAGATCACCGAGGACGTCGACGACCTCCTCGACGAGATCGACTCGGTCCTGGAGGAGAACGCCGAGGAATTTGTGAGGGGTTACGTGCAAAAAGGAGGCCAGTGAACAAACTGGGTCGAAACGGACATGCCGCTCCCCCTGGATGATCAGGACGGCCGTCGTCGTTGCCGCGACTGCGGGGAATGGAAGCCGCTCGCCGAGTTCTGTGTGAGCAGCAAGCGTCCCAGCGGTCGTGGCAGCTACTGCAAACCTTGCTTCAACAACCGTTCGAAGGCCAGTTACGCCAAACGGGTCAAGGAGAAGCATCGTCGAGAGGTGAGGCCGACTCGGGAAGTTCCGGAAGGTCATCGCTTCTGCGCCGACTGTGGAACCGTCAAGCCCGTGGTCGACTTCCCCCGCAACCGGGCCGACAGTACGGGCTATGCCACGTACTGCAAGCCGTGCCACAACAGCCGCACCAAGGAAGTCAGGCAGCGGCTCTACGGCGGCAGTCGGGAGTACCACCTGCGTCGCCGCTACGGGATCGGCGAGAAGGAGTTTCGGGAGCTGCTCGCCGAGCAGGGCGGGGTCTGCGCCGTCTGTGGCGCGGAAGATCCTCAACATGTGGACCACGATCACCGCACCGGATGGGTGCGCGGGATACTCTGCTTCAACTGCAACGGTGGTCTTGGCCAGTTCCGTGACAGTCCCACGAGGCTGGCCAGGGCGATCACGTACCTGAGAGGAACCACGTGGCAGCGGGCTTTGATCCATCCGGGCGTCTACCAGATGTGTTCACCAACGCGGGGACGTCCTCCTTCACCTCGTTCCTGAGCAGGGTGGCCCCCGAGATGCTGCCCGGCCGACGGCCGCTGCCGCCGGGCATGGCCGCCGACCTGGCACCCCACGCCACCACCATCGTGGCCATCTCGGCCACCGGGGGCGTGGTGCTGGCCGGCGACCGCCGGGCCACCATGGGCAACCTGATCGCGCAGCGCGACATCGAGAAGGTGCACCCCGCCGACGCGTACTCGCTGGTCGGCATCGCCGGCACGGCGGGCATCGGCATCGAGCTGATGCGCCTGTTCCAGGTGGAGCTGGAACACTACGAGAAGATCGAGGGCGCGATGCTCTCCCTCGACGGCAAGGCCAACCGGCTCGCCGCGATGATCCGGGGCAACCTCGGCGCCGCCATGCAGGGGCTCGCGGTCGTCCCGCTCTTCGCCGGCTTCGACCTGGCCGCCCGGGACCCGGCCCGGGCGGGGCGGATCTTCAGCTTCGACGTCACCGGCGGCCCCTACGAGGAGACCGGCTACGACGCGATCGGCTCCGGTTCGCTGTTCGCCAAGTCGGCGTTGAAGAAGCGCTACCGGGCCGGCATCTCCATCGACGACGCGACCCGGCTCGCCGTCGAGGCGCTCTACGACGCCGCCGACGACGACACGGCCACCGGTGGACCGGACCTGACCCGGCGGATCTACCCGGTGGTGATGACGGCGACCGCCGAGGGCACCCACCGGCTCACCGAGGCCGAGACGGCCACCATCGCCGAGGCCGTCGTCGCCGGGCGGATGGAGAACCCGGGCGGCTGACGCCGTCCCCACCCCCACCAGCCAGCAGTCGTCAGCACAGCGCCAGAAGGAGAACCGCCGCCGTGGCCATGCAGTTCTACGCCTCGCCCGAGCAGATCATGCGCGACCGCTCCGAGCTGGCCCGCAAGGGCATCGCCCGGGGTCGCAGCGCGGTGG
This sequence comes from Micromonospora sp. HM134, assembly GCF_007833915.1. NCBI lineage: Bacteria > Bacillati > Actinomycetota > Actinomycetes > Micromonosporales > Micromonosporaceae > Micromonospora > Micromonospora sp. HM134. Next base: position 4,423,030 of record NZ_CP041061.1, on the reverse strand, counting down.
TCCTGAGTTACACCGGCGGGGTGCTCTTCGTCGCGGAGAACCTCTCCAGCGCCCTGCACAAGGTCAGTGAGATCTACGACCGGATCGGCTTCGCCGCCGTCGGCCGGTACAACGAGTTCGAGAACCTGCGCCGCGCCGGGGTGCGGATGGCCGACCTCAACGGCCTGAGCTACGACCGGCGCGACGTGACCGGCCGGGCGTTGGCCAACGCGTTCGCGCAGACCCTCGGCGCGATCTTCACCGAGCAGTCCAAGCCGTTCGAGGTGGAGATCTGCGTCGCGCAGGTCGGTGCCACGGCCGAGGAGGACGAGCTGTACCGGCTCACCTACGACGGCTCGGTCAACGACGAGCCGGGCCGGATGGCGATGGGCGGTCAGGCCGAGGCGATCACCGGCGTGCTCAAGTCCGAGCACCGCCCCGACCTGTCGCTCAGCGAGGCGGTCAGGGTGGCGATGAAGGCGCTGAGCAGCGTCGGTGGCGAGGGTGGCGCGGCCCGCACGATCGCCCCCAACCAGCTGGAGGTGGCGGTCCTGGACCGCAGCCGGGTGGGGCGTACCTTCCGGCGGATCACCGGGGCGGCGCTGACCGCGCTGCTGGAGGGCGACGCGGCCGGTGACGCCGCGCCGGCCGACGGCCGGGCCAAGACCCCGACGGTGCCGACCGAGGAGGCGCACAAGCCCACCACCTCGGCCGGCTCGGCCGACCTGGAGGGTCAGCCGCAGGAGAAGCCGGAAGCCTGACCGAAGACGTGGGCAGGGGCCGGGGTGACGCACCCCGGCCCCTGCGGTGTTCCTGCGGTCATGCCTTGCGCAGCAGCGGCCGGGCCAGGGCCCAGTAGCCGGCGGCGATGACGTTGAAGATGCCCATCCCGGGCGGCGACTCGACGTTCGACGGGTCGACCTTGGCCGTCATCAGCTCGGCGATGATCCCGTCGGGGACCGTCCGCTCCTGCTGGAGCTGCCGACGCCGGGCCCGCACCCAGGCCCGGTTGGTCCACAGCCAACCCCAGCCGCGCGTCTTCTCCCGGCTCCAGCCGCCGAGCAGCGCGGCCACCAGCATCGCCGCCTCGGTGAGCAGCAGCATCGGGGCCAGCACCACCAGCGTCCGCGTCTCGTACGCGGTGAGCAGCGAGATCAGGCGGTTGCGTTCCAGCAGGTAGTGCTTGAGCTTGTTGCGGGAGAACTCGTAGTGGTGCACCACCACGGCGTCCGGGACGTACTCCTGGCGTAGCCCGCGCTGCCACAGCCGCAGGCTGATCTCGGTGTCCTCGTGGTAGGCGAAGTACTCGGCGGCGAAGCCGTCCAGCTCCCGCCACAGCGCCCGGTTGATCACGAAGCAGCAGCCGCTGATCGACGGCACGGTGGTCCGTCGGGCGTGGGCGCTGGCCGGTTGGCCGTTGCCGCCGGCCCAGGACAGCCCGATGTAGTGCAGCGGGTTGCCGGACGTGTTGATCAGGTCGGGGTTCTCGGCGAGCCGGATCGAGGCCATGACCGCGCCCACGCCCGGCTCGCCGGCCACCGCCACCGTGCGGGCCAGCGCGTCGGGGGCGACGACGGCGTCGGAGTTGACGAAGGCCAGCCACTCGCCGGTGGCCTCGGCGGCACCGACCCGGCAGCCGCCGGAGTAGCCGGTGTTCTCCTCCGGGCGGACCACCCGCACCCCGGCGAAGCCCTTGACCACGTCGATGCCGTCACCGGTGCAGCCGTTGTCGACCACGATCAGCTCGATCTCGACGTCGACGCTGGCCAGCACGGCGCGGGCGGCGTCGACCAGGTAGGGCTCGGCACCGTAGGCGAGCATCACCGCGGACACCTGGGGGCGGGACATCTACAGACCTCCGGAGACGCCGGTGGCCACCACGTCGTCGAGCGGCCGGGTGGGGGTGGGGGTGGCCGGCCGGGCGCCCCGGCGCAGCAGCAGGACGGCCATGGTGGCGGCCACCACGACGGAACCGACGGCGTAGGCCAACTCGACGCGGAGCGCCACCGGGGCCGGGACGACCGTGACGGCGAGCAGGGCGGCCACCCCGATCGTCCAGGAGACCGCCTGGGCGCGGTGCCGGTCGAGGGCGAGCAGCGCCTGCCCGAGCACCATCGCCCACAGGTAGGCGAGGGTGCCGACGGCCAGCCAGGCGAAGTCGCCGTGGCCGAGCACGCCGGGGGCGTCGAAGAGCCGGTGCACCAGCCACGGGCCGAGCGCCACCGCGCCGATCGCCCCGGCGACGCCGAGGGCGGTGACCACGCCGAGCGCCCGGCGCAGCAGGCCGTGGAAGCCGGCCACGTCGCCGGTGGTGGCGGTGGTGGCCAGGCCGGGCAGCAGCGACGCCTGCATCGAGCCGAAGACGAACAGCGGGATGCGGACCAGTACCAGGGCGGAGAGCAGCGCACCGGCGGTGGCCACGTCGGCCGGGTCGATCAGCCGGGCGTTGATCACGCCGACGTTGACCACGACCTGGGAGAGCAGGCTGGAGACGGTGAGCAGGCCGAGGCCGCGCAGCAGGGTGCCCCAGGCCACGGGGACGCCCCCGCCGACGGCCCGCAGCACCGGCGGAAGGGTCACCAGTACCGACAGCAGCGGGGCGACGACCAGCACCACGCCGTACCAGACCGGGTCGGTGACGCCGCCGACGCCGAGCCCGGCGACCAGCGCGATCCGCAGCCCGCCGTCGACGCCGAGTTGGGTGCCGTACCAGGGGAAGAGTTGCAGGCCGGACAGCACGCCCCGGGTGGTGTACGCGACGGCCATCCCGACCAGCGCGCCGATCAGCACGGCGACCATCCTGCCGTCACCGGCGAAGAGCCGGTCGGTGAGCGCCCGGTAGCCGGCCAGGGTGACCACGACCAGCAGCGCCAGCACGACGGCGGCGACGACCGCCCCCCGGGCCAGCACCGGTCCCGGGGGCAGCCCCTGGCTGCGGCGGGCGGCGACGACCCGGGCCACCTCCTGCTCGACGGGGATGAACACGCCGATGCCGAGGGTGAACACGATCGACCAGAGCACCGACAGCGAGGAGTAGTCGGCGAGGTCGAGGGCGTGCCCGGCCACCGCGAGGTGCACGTAGGAGGCGAGCCCGAGCAGGGCGAGCCCGCCTCCGACGGCGAGGGTGCCGGGCGGGACGAGGTGGAGCAGCCGCCGCATCACCGGCGGATGAGCGCCAGCGTGAGCACCGCGAAGGCCCGGCCCAGGTAGATCATCGCCTTGGCGGGGGAGTGGCTGGGCGTGCCCGCCATCCGCTTGCGCATCGCCACCGGCACCTGACGGATGCGGTAGCCGCGTCGGGCGGTGTGCACCAGGGTCTCCACCGTGTCGCCGAGGTACTCGGCCGGGTACCAGCCGGCGAACATCTCGATGACCCGCCGGTTGGCGGCCCGGAACCCGGACGTGGTGTCGGTCAGCCGGGTCTTCGCGACCCGGGAGAGCACCCCGGACAGCATGACCATCGCCCAGCGTCGGGGACCGCGTACGGAGTAGTCGCCCTCACCGGCGAACCGGGCACCGATGACCAGGTCGTTGTCGTCGAGCAGGTCGACCAGCTTGGGCACGTAGCGGGGGTCGTGCTGGCCGTCGGCGTCGATCTGGATCGCCACGTCGTAGTCGTTGTCCCGGGCGTACCGGTAGCCGAGCCGCATCGCCCCGCCCACCCCGAGGTTGTACGGCAGCTTCGCCACCCGGGCACCGGCGGCGGCGGCCACGGCGGCGGTCCGGTCGGTGGAGCCGTCGTCGACCACGAGCACGTCGACACCGGGCAGTTCGCCCCGGACCTCGCCGACCACGTCGGCGATCGACCCGGACTCGTTGAGCGCCGGGATGATGATCAGGACGCGCTTGCCGTTAACCATCGTGGGACACCAGTTCGTCTCGGGTGGCTGCGGTGACCTGCGCGCCGTCGGCGAGGCGGGCGGCGCGTTCCGCGTCGATCTGCGCGCGGAGCAGGGCGAAGTCCTCCGCCAGGGTGCGGGTCTCCTCCTCCAGCGCGCTGACCTCCCAGCTCAGGTGCACGCAGACCAGCAGCAGGAAGACGATGCCGAGGAAGAGCACGAGGCTGACGCCGGAGACCACGCCGAAGAAGCCGGCCACGTTGTCCAGCAGGCGGGGGAACAGCGACAACGGGATGACGATGACCAGCACGCCGAGCCAGAGCATGCCGTACTTCTCGCGGAGCTGGCGGCGGCGCAGCAGCTCGACGATGGTGGCGAGCAGGATCAGGCCGGTCAGACCGGTGACGAGGGTGAGCTTCATGCGACCTTCCACGGGGCGGGTGCAGTCGGGGAGGCGAAGGCGTCGGACAGCGTGTCGCGCCAGTCCGGCAGCGGGGGCAGGCCGGCCTCGGCCCACCGGTCGTGCCCTAGCACACTGTACGCGGGTCGGGCGGCCGGACGGGGAAACCGGTCGCTGGTGGTGGGTCGGACCCGGTCCGGGTCGAGGCCGGCCAGCGCGAAGGCGGCGCGGGCCAGTCCGTACCAGGTGGTCCGGCCGGTGCAGGTGCCGTGGTAGATCCCGGCGGGGGCACGGCCGGCCAGGGCCGCGTCGGCGAGCGCCACCAGGTGCCGGGCCAGCGCGTACGACCAGGTGGGTTGGCCCTGCTGGTCGTCGACCACGTCGAGGTGGTCCCGGGTGGCGGCCAGGCCGATCATGGTGGTGACGAAGTTGCGCCCGTGCGCCCCGTAGAGCCAGGCGGTCCGTACCACGTAGCCGGTTTCGGGGAGGAATCGGACCACGGCCCGCTCCCCGGCGAGCTTGCTGCGGCCGTACGCGTTGATCGGGTCGGTGGGGGCGTCCTCGGCGTACGGGGTGTCCGCGTCGCCGGCGAAGACGTAGTCGGTGGAGACGTGCACCAGGCGCGCGCCGGTGTGGGCGCAGGCGCGGGCGAGGTGGGCCACCGCGTCGCCGTTGATCGCGGTCGCCGCCGCCTCGTCGCGTTCCGCGCCGTCGACGTCGGTCCACCCGGCGGCGTTGAGCACCACGTCCTGCCCGGCGACGGCGGCCCGGACCGCGTCGGCGTCGGTGAGGTCGAGGTCGGCGCGGGTGGTGGCGGTCACCTTGAGGTCGCCCCGGGTGGACAGCACGTCGCACAGGTCCCGGCCGAGCATGCCGCCCGCGCCGGTGACGAGGATCCGGGTCATGCGCCCGACGCCGTCTTCAGCGGCTCCCACCAGGCCCGGTTGTCCCGGTACCAGGCGACGGTCCGGGCCAGGCCCTCGTCGAGGTCGATGCTCGGGGCGTACCCCAGCTCGGTGTTGATCTTGCTGATGTCCAGCGAGTAGCGGCGGTCGTGGCCCTTGCGGTCGGTCACCGGGACGACCCGGTCCCAACCGGCGTCGCACGCCTCCAACAGCCGCCCGGTCAGCTCCTTGTTGCTCAGCTCCGTGCCGCCACCGATGTGGTAGACCTCGCCGGAGCGGCCGGCGTGCGCCACCATCGCGATGCCCCGGCAGTGGTCGTGCACGTGCAGCCAGTCCCGCACGTTGCCGCCGTCGCCGTAGAGCGGCACCGTGCCCCCGTCGAGCAGGTTGGTGACGAACAGCGGGACGACCTTCTCCGGATACTGGTACGGCCCGTAGTTGTTGGAGCAGCGGGTCACCACCACGTCCATCCCGTGGGTCCGGTGGTAGGCCAGCGCCAGCAGGTCCGAGCCGGCCTTGGAGGCCGAGTACGGCGAGTTCGGGGCCAACGGCCAGGTCTCCGTCCAGGACCCCTCGTCGATCGAGCCGTACACCTCGTCGGTGGAGACGTGCACGAACCGGCCGGTGCCGTGCCGCAGCGCCGCGTCCAGCAGGGTCTGGGTGCCCAGCACGTTGGTGGTGACGAACGGCGCGGCGCCGGCGATCGAGCGGTCGACGTGCGACTCGGCGGCGAAGTGCACGATCACGTCCTGGCCGGCGACGACCTCGTCGACCGTCGCCGGGTCGCAGATGTCGCCCCGGACGAACCGCAGCCGGGGGTCCTCGCGCACCGGGGCGAGGTTGTCCAGGTTGCCGGAGTAGGTCAGCTTGTCCAGCACGGTCACCGTGGCAGGCTCGACGGCGGGCACCCCGGACGCGTCGCCGCCGGGCACGCCCAGCAGCATCCGTACGTACTCCGACCCGATGAATCCGGCTCCGCCGGTGACGAGAATCCTCACGGGGACGGAAGTGTACGCGCATCGGCCCGCCGCTCCGGGGACCGCGACCCCGGTGTCCGGTTCGCGTCGGTCCCGGTAGGCTCCCCCGGTGCGTGGAATCCTTCTCGCTGGTGGCACCGGGTCCCGGCTGTGGCCGATCACCCGGGCGGTGTCCAAGCAGCTGATGCCGATCTTCGACAAGCCGATGGTCTACTACCCGCTGTCGACGCTGGTGATGTCCGGGGTGCGGGAGATCCTGGTGATCACCACCCCGGAGGACCAGGACCAGTTCCAGCGGCTGCTCGGCGACGGCGGCCAGTGGGGGCTGCGCCTGGAGTACGTCGCCCAGGCCCGCCCGGAGGGCATCGCGCAGGCGTTCGTCCTCGGCGCGGACTTCATCGGCGACGACTCGGTGGCGCTGGTGCTGGGCGACAACATCTTCCACGGCGTCGGCCTCGGCCGGCAGTTGGCCGACAACGGCGACCTGGTCGGCGGGCGGGTCTTCGCCTACCCGGTGGCCAACCCGCAGGCGTACGGGGTGGTCGACTTCGACGCCGACGGCCGGGTGTTGTCGATCGAGGAGAAGCCGGCCCGGCCGAAGTCCCGCTACGCGGTGCCGGGCCTGTACTTCTACGACAACCGGGTGGTCGAGATCGCCGGCAAGCTCACCCCGAGCGCCCGGGGCGAGTTGGAGATCACCGCGGTCAACGAGGCGTACCGGGAGGCCGGGGAGCTGTCGGTGACCGTGCTGGACCGGGGCACCGCCTGGCTGGACACCGGCACCTTCACCTCGATGATGCAGGCCGGCGAGTTCGTCCGGGTGATCGAGGAACGGCAGGGCATGAAGATCGGCTGCGTCGAGGAGGTCTGCTGGCGGGCCGGCCTGATCGACGACGCCCGGCTCCGCGCGCTGGCCGAGCCGCTGACCAAGAGCGGTTACGGTGACTACCTGCTCGGTCTGCTGGCCGACAAGCACGACGAGGCGGTGCTGCGCGCGGCACAGCCGGGAACGGAGGGGGCGCGGTGAAGATTCGTCCGCTGAGCATCGAGGGCGCCTGGGAGGTCACCCCGCAGCAGCACGGTGACCCGCGTGGCCTGTTCATGGAGTGGTACCGGTTCGACCAGCTCGCCGAGGCGGTCGGCCATCCGCTGCGGCTTGCCCAGGCCAACCTGTCGATCTCCGGCCGGGGCGTGGTGCGCGGCATCCACTTCGCCGACGTCCCGCCCGGCCAGGCCAAGTACGTCACCTGCGTACGGGGCGCGGTGCTCGACGTGGTGGTGGACCTGCGGACCGGTTCGCCGACCTTCGGCCGCTGGGAGGGCGTCCGGCTGGACGACACCGACCGGCGGGCGGTCTACCTGGCCGAGGGCCTGGGGCACGGCTTCTGCGCGTTGACCGACGACGCGACCCTGAGCTACCTCTGCTCGACCACCTACAACCCGACCGGGGAGCACGCGGTGCACCCGCTCGACCCGGAGTTGGGCATCGAGTGGCCGGCGCAGGTGCCGCAACTGTCCGCCCGGGACGCGGCGGCACCGACGTTCGCGCAGGTCCGGGCGGCGGGAGCGCTGCCGGACTACGCCGCCTGCCGGGAGTTCGTGGCCGGTCTGGGGCCGGACGGGATGCCGTACACCGACGGGATCTGATCGACCGGAGCACACGACCTGTGCTGTGACAGTGACGAACCGACCCTCCGGGCGGCTAGTGTCACATCATGGAGCGGCGAATCTTCGGCCTCGAGACCGAGTACGGCGTCACCTGCACCTATCGCGGGCAGCGACGGCTGTCCCCAGACGAGGTCGCCCGGTACCTGTTCCGCCGGGTGGTGTCGTGGGGCCGGTCGAGCAACGTGTTCCTGCGCAACGGGGCCCGGCTCTACCTGGACGTCGGGTCGCACCCGGAGTACGCCACTCCGGAGTGCGACTCGGTCACCGACCTGGTCGCCCACGACCGGGCCGGTGAGCGCATCCTGGAGGGCCTGCTCGTCGATGCGGAGAAGCGGCTGCACGACGAGGGCATCGCGGGTGAGATCTACCTGTTCAAGAACAACACCGACTCGGCCGGCAACTCGTACGGCTGCCACGAGAACTACCTGGTGTCCCGGCACGGTGAGTTCGGTCGGCTCGCCGACGTGCTCATCCCGTTCCTGGTCACCAGGCAGTTGATCTGCGGCGCCGGCAAGGTGTTGCAGACCCCGCGCGGGGCGGTCTACTGCCTGTCCCAGCGGGCCGAGCACATCTGGGAGGGCGTCTCCTCGGCGACCACCCGCAGCCGGCCGATCATCAACACCCGCGACGAGCCGCACGCCGACGCCGAACGCTACCGCCGGCTGCACGTCATCGTCGGTGACTCCAACATGAACGAGGTCACCACGCTGCTCAAGGTCGGCTCGGCCGACATCGTGCTGCGGATGATCGAGGCGGGCGTGGTGATGCGCGACCTGTCGCTGGAGAACCCGATCCGGGCCATCCGGGAGGTGTCGCACGACATCACCGGCCGGCGCAAGGTGCGCCTCGCCTCCGGCAAGGAGGTCAGCGCCCTGGAGATCCAGCAGGAGTACCTGGCGCGGGCCACCGAGTTCGTGGAGCGTCGGGGCGGCGACCAGACCGCCAAGCGGGTGGTGGAGCTGTGGGGCCGGGTGCTGAACGCGGTGGAGAGCGGCAACCTGGACCCGGTGGCCCGGGAGATCGACTGGGTGAGCAAGCTCCGGCTGATCGAGCGCTACCAGCGCAAGCACGACCTGCCGCTGTCGCACCCCCGGGTGGCGCAGATGGACCTCGCCTACCACGACCTGCGCCGGGGCCGGGGCCTGTACGGGCTGCTGGAACGGCGCGGCCAGGTGGACCGGGTGGCCACCGATCCGGAGATCTTCGAGGCCAAGGAGACCCCGCCGCAGACCACCCGGGCCCGGCTGCGCGGCGAGTTCATCCGGCACGCCCAGGAGAAGCGGCGCGACTTCACCGTCGACTGGGTGCACCTGAAGCTCAACGACCAGGCACAGCGCACCGTGCTCTGCAAGGACCCCTTCCGGGCGTACGACGAGCGGGTGGAGCGGTTGATCGCGAGCATGTGACCAGGGGGCCGGCGGTCGGTGACGGCCGCCGGCCCACCGGTACGCTGGCGGGGCGATGAACGATTCCGAACCCGCCGACCGCGAGCGCGGCGACACCCAGCGGCTCAACTGGATCGACCGCCGTCGGGCGAAGATCCGCGACGAGATCGCCCGTAACCGTCGGGGCGAGTACACCGTGCCGACCTGGGTGCTGACCGTGGCGCTGGTCGTCATCGTGGTCGGCTGGCTCGCGTTGATCTTCCTGGTCGGCTGACGCCCCCACCGGCCGCCGCGGTCCGCGCCGCACACCGCCCGTCGGGCCGACACGGCCCGATTGAGCAATCGGGAAGATGAGCCGGCCCACCGGTGCTGGCACCCTGGTGCGACGGCGGCCCGTCGGGGGTGGCCGACGAGTCAGGGGGTGCCGGTGGCGCACATCGATCTGGGTCTCGACGAGAAGGCGTTCCCGGGGATCACCGGGCCGATGCGCTACCGGCCGGAGACCGCGAAGCCGCTGAACGAGCTGGCCGAGGTGCTGTTGCGCACCCCGCACCCGACGCTGACGCCGGGCGAGCGGGAACTGATCGCCGCCTACGTCTCCGGGCTCAACGAGTGCCGGTTCTGCTGCGCCTCCCACTCGGCGTTCGCCGCCGCCCAACTGCCCACCGGGATGACCCTGGTCGACCAGGTGCGGGCCGACCCGGACACCGCGCCGATCAGCGCGAAGCTGCGCGCCCTGCTGCGCATCGGCGCGGCGGTCCAGGCCGGCGGGCGGCAGGTCACCACCGAACTGGTCGACGCGGCCCGTGCCGAGGGCGCCACCGACCTGGAGATCCACGACGCGGTGCTGATCGCCGCCGCGTTCTGCATGTTCAACCGCTACGTCGACGGCCTGGGCACCTACGCCCCCGACGGCGAGGGCTACGAGGCGACCGCCGCGCGGATCGTCGAGCACGGCTACACGGCCTGACCGCTGGTCCACCGCCCCGGGTGGACGGTGCCGCCGACCGGTCAGCCGGCCAGGGCGGCGGCGTGCCGGCCGGCAGCGGCCGCCGCCAGGAAGTAGGCGTGGTCGGCGTCCAGCCCACGACCCATCGTGGACAGCCGCACCGGCAGGGCGCGCAGCGCGGCGTCCAGGCCGGTGGTGTTCACCCGGACCAGGGTGTGCCGGGCGGCCAGCGGGGCCAGCGCGGCGTCCACCCGGGCCGCAAGCTCCGTCGGCAGGCCGTCCGGCACCACCAGCTCCGCCGGGGCCAGCGCCACCCGGCCGTACGCGGTGAGGCTGTGGTGCGACACCCCCTGGTGCCGGGGTCGGGCGTCGGCGTCGGAGATCCGCAGCGAACCGACCGGCCGGCCGCCCAGCACCGCCACCGCGTTGACCGCCTCGCCGACGGCGACGCCGGAGAAACCCCACCGGGTGCCGGTGCCCAGGTTGCCCGGCCCCTGCGCGACGATCGCCACGTCGGCGCGGAGCACGTGCCGGGCGGCCAGCAGACCGGTGTGCAGGGTGGCCGCCTCCAGATCCCCGCCGAACGCCTGCCCGACGCTGACCGTCCCGACCAGCGCGTCGCGCAGCCCGTCGAGGGTGCGGGAGAACCAGGCCGGCAGCGCGCCACCGTCGGTGAGCAGGTACGCCACCCGGGCCCGGGGGGCGTCGGCGTGGATGCCGGCGAGGACCGCCGGCAGGGCGGAGTGCAGGTCGGCGGTGACCACCGGCAGCCCGTCCAGGCTGTCGACGGCGGCGAGCAGCGCGTGGTGCGGCGACGCCTCCTCGTCGACCCCGAGCATGATCGGCTGCAACGGGGTGTACCGGGCCTTGACCAGGTGACCGGCGTCGCGGCTGTCGCCGGCCTGCGGCGGGTCGGCGGGCAGCCGGTCGGGCAGGGCGACCACCAGGGCGTACCCGCCGGTGCCGAGGCCCATCAGCAGCGCGCCGGCGTTGAGCAGCACCCGGTCGCCGGGGACGGGGTCCCCGACCAGCTCCGGGTAGGCCAGCGCGCGCATGGTGGCCCCGTCGGGCAGGGCGACGTCGAGTTCCACCGCGCCGGCCCACCGTCGCCGAACCGCCGTGACCGTCCCGGACCGCCATCGCACCATGCCCGGCACGCTATCGCCGACCGCCCGGCCGGCCGCGTGCGGGGCCGCCGCCGGTCAGTCCCGCCCGTCGGCCTCCTGATCGGACGGCCCACCGGTCGGGCGCGCGTCGGCGACCGGGCCGGGGTACGCCGTGCCGAGCGGGGCGTCGCCCACCGGGCCGGGCTCCTCCTGGGTACGCCGGGCGTGGCGGCCGGCCGCGCCGGGCAGCGACCGGGTGGGGTCGAGGAAGACGTACCCGATCTCCGGGTAGCGGTCGGTGAGCCGCCGTTCGGCCTCGTCGGCGGCGGCCTCGATGTCGGCCCCGGTCGCCTCGTCCCGGAAGTCGACCTTGGCGGCCACCAGGATGTCGTCCGGGCCGAGCTGCATGGTCAGCAGGGTGTCGACCCGGTCCACCGTCGGCAGGTCGGCCAGCTCGCGTTCGATCTCGTGGTGCAGCCGCTCGGGCACCGCCCGGCCGACCAGCAGCGAAATGTTGCTCTTGGCCAGGATGGCGGCGACCACGAGCAGCAGCAGGCCGATCAGGATCGAGGCGATGCCGTCGAACAGCTCGTCGCCGGTCCACTGCGACAGGCCCAGCCCGACCCCGGCGATGAGCAGGCCGATCAGGGCGGCGCTGTCCTCCAGGAACACCGCCTTGACGGTGGTGTCGGCGGTCAGCCGCAGGAACCGGCGCGGGGTGGTCCCCCAGCGGCGGGACTCGCCGCGCACCTGGCGTACCGCGCGGGTAAGCGACACCGACTCGATGGCGAAGGAGACCGCCAGCACCACGTACGAGATCAGGTAGTCGCCGCTGTGCTCGTGCACCAGGATGGTGGTCACCCCGTGGGTGATCGCGAAGCCGGCACCGGCCACGAAGGTGAACAGCGCGGCCAGGAACGCCCAGACGTAGCTCTCCTTGCCGTACCCGAACGGGTGCCGGACGTCGGCGGGCCGGGCACCCCGGCGCAGCGCCAGGTAGAGCAGCACCTCGGTGGTGGTGTCGGCGACCGAGTGGGCCGCCTCGGAGAGCATCGCCGCCGAGCCGGAGATGATCCCGGCGACCAGTTTCGCCACCGCGATGGCGAGGTTCGCCGCCCCCGCCACCACGACCGTGCCGACGCTCTCGCTCTTGACTTCGGCCTCCGCCATGCGGTCACCGTAAGTCCGCCGGGCCGCCCCCGCTGGGCGGCGGGCTGTCCGTCACGCCACACCCCGCGCGGGTGCACGGGTATCCCGCCCGGGCTGCTAGCGTTCACCCCGTGTCGCGGAGTCGTACCGAACGCCTGGTCAACCTGGTGATCTGTCTGCTGTCCACCAGGCGGTTCCTGACCGCCGCGCAGATCGCCGCGACCGTGCCCGGCTACGAGCACGATCCGGACGACGCCCGGGAACACGAGGCGTTCCAGCGCAAGTTCGAGCGGGACAAGGCGGAACTGCGCGAGCTGGGGGTGCCGCTGGAGACCGGGACGGCCAGCGTGTTCGACGCCGAACCCGGTTACCGGATCGCCCACCGGGAGTACGCCCTGCCCGATATCCCGCTCGAACCGGACGAGGCCGCCGCAGTGGGCATCGCCGCCCGGCTGTGGCAGCACGCCGGGCTGGCCGCCGCCGCCTCCTCGGGGCTGGCCAAGCTGCGCGCGGCCGGCGTCGACGTCGACCCGCAGGCCACCCTGGGGCTGGAGCCGATGGTCACCGTCGACCCGTCGTTCGCCCCGCTCACCGCCGCCGCCCGGGACCGCCGCGAGGTCACCTTCGACTACCGGGTGCCCGACCGGGACGCGCCGACCCGCCGCCGGTTGCAGCCGTGGGGCGTGGTCTGCTGGCGGGGCCGCTGGTACGTCGTGGGCCACGACCGGGACCGGGCGGCGACCCGCTGCTTCCGGCTGTCCCGGGTGACCGGCGCGGTCCGGGTCACCGGTGCCCCCGGCGGCTACGAGCCACCGGCCGGCGTCGACCTGATCTCGCACGTGGCCACCTGGTCCGGGCCGGTCGAGCGGACCGGCCGGGCGACCGTGCTGGCCGCCCCCGGGCGGGCCGCCGGGCTGCGCCGGTGGGCGGTGCAGAGCGTGCCCGGCCCCGACGGCGACCGGCTGGTGCTGCCCTACGCCGATCCGGAGTCGCTGGCCGGCCAGCTCGTCGGCTACGGCCCGGACGTCCGGGTCCTGGACCCACCCGAGGTACGTGACGCGGTGATCCAACGGCTCAAGGAGATCGCCGCCCGGCACGACGAGCTGGCCGTGGCCGGGGGTGCCCGGTGACCCGCCCCGCCGCGCGCACCTCCGCCGACCGGCTGGCCCGGCTGCTGAACCTGGTGCCCTACCTGCTGGCCCGGCCGGGCATCGAGATCGCCGAGGCGGCCGGCGACCTGGGCGTCACCGAACGGCAGCTGCGCGAGGACCTGGAGCTGCTCTGGGTCTGCGGGCTGCCCGGTTACGGCCCGGGTGACCTGATCGACATGGCCTTCGACGGTGACCGGGTGACCATCACCTACGACGCCGGCATCGACCGGCCGCTGCGGCTCACCCCGGACGAGGCGCTGGCCCTGGTGGTGGCGCTGCGGATGCTCGCCGAGACGCCCGGGGTGGCCAACCGGGAGGCCGTCGAGCGGGCCCTGGCCAAGATCGAGAACGCGGCCGGTGACCTGGTCGGCGCCCCGGTGGCCGTCCGGCTGCCCGGCGAGAGCCAGCGGGTGCAGGAACTGCGGGCCGCGGTCGAGCGGCGGCGGGCGCTGCGGATCACCTACTACACCGCCGCCCGGGACGAGAGCACCGACCGCGTCATCGACCCGCTGCGGATGCTCATGGTCGACGGCCGGGCGTACGTCGAGGCGTGGTGCCGCCGCGCCGAGGCGGTCCGGTTGTTCCGGGCCGACCGGATCGACGCGGTCGTCGAGCTGGACGAGCCGGCCGTCGTGCCGCCGCAGGCCCGCCCGCACGACCTGCGGCAGGGGGTGTTCCAGCCGTCACCGGACCTGCCGCTGATCACCCTGCGGATCGGCCGGGGGGAGCGGTGGATCACCGAGTACTACCCGTGTGAGCGGGTCGAGGTCGACGGCGACCACTGGCTGGTGTCGCTGCGGGTGACCGATCTCGACTGGGCCCGCCGCTTCGTGCTCGGGCTCGGCCCGGACGTCACCGTCCTCGCCCCGGTCGAGCTGGCCACCCAGGTACGCGCCCAGGCCACCGCCGCGTTGGAGGCGTACGCGACGCCCGGCGGCCTCGGCCGGCCCGGCGGGCGCGGTGACGTCCCGGTAGGCTGACCGCCGTGGTGAAGTGGATCGTTCTGGCGGTGCTGCTGTTCGCGCTTGTCGTGTTGGCCCTGGCGGTCCGTCCGGTGCTGGTGCGACTGCCCCGGCTACGCCGGGCGGCGGTGGCGTTGCAGCGTCGCCAGGCCGACGCCGAGACGCTGCGGCACAGCGCCGAGGCGTTGCAGGAGCGGGCCGAAGCGCTCCAGCGGCAGACCGAGACGACCCAGCAGCGGCTCGAACTGATCAAGGCCAAGCGCGGCAAGTGATCGACGGCGGTCGGTGGGCCGCCCGCCCGGTGCCCGTCCGGAGTCCGTTTCACGCAGCTCTGCACCCGTCCAGGTGGTTGACGGGACGCTCGCAGGTGGTCAAGACTTCACCGGCCGGGCCGCATCAGCGGTGGCCCGGCGGGTGGCAGCAGCCCGTCACGCACGTACGATGGGCTCCGACACACCCTTCGACACAGAGCGACTGGAGCTTCCCATGGGTGCCCTCAAGCCGTGGCACATCGCCGTACTCGTGGTCGTGCTGATCCTGCTGTTCGGCGCGAAGCGGCTCCCCGACGCGGCCCGCTCGCTCGGCCGTTCGTTGCGGATCATCAAGGCGGAGACCAAGAGCCTGGCCGACGACGACCGCGACCTGGCCGAGAAGGCCGACGCGCAGGCCGGCTACCAGCCGCTGCCGCCCCAGCAGCAGCCCGTGCAGCAGCAGCCGTACGCGCCGCAGCCCCAGCAGCAGTACGCCCCGCCGCAGGCTCCGCAGCAGCCGGTCGCCCCGCCGGTCGACCCGGTGCAGCGCGTCCGCGACAACTGACCGAAGGGCCCGATCACCGTGGCCTTCGCGCTCCGTAAACGCGGCCCCAGCACCTTCGAACGGGCCTCCGACGGTTCCATGACGCTCATGGAGCATGTCCGCGAGCTGCGCAACCGGCTGTTCCGCGCCTCGCTGGCGATCGTGGTGGGTCTGATCGTGGGTTTCTGGCTCGCACAGCCCGCGTTCGATCTGCTCAAGGAGCCGTACTGCCAGCTGCCCGGTGCCCTCGACGCGTCGGGGGAGTGCCAGCAGTTCCTCCAGTTGTCACCGGCGGACGGCTTCATCCTCAAGCTGAAGCTGGCACTCTGGATCGGCCTGATCGTCGGCGCGCCGGTCTGGCTCTACCAGCTGTGGGCGTTCATCGCGCCCGGTCTGCACCGGCACGAACGCAAGTGGGCGTACGTCTTCGTGTCGATCGCGGCGCCGCTGTTCGCCGCCGGGGCGGTCCTGGCCTACCTGGTGGTGGACAAGGGTCTCGCGTTCCTGATGGAGTCCGGTGTCACCGGGCTGTCGACCCAGCTCGAGGTGACCCGCTACATCTCGTTCGTCACGAACATGATCCTGTTGTTCGGGGTGGCGTTCGAGTTCCCGCTGATCCTGTTGATGCTCAACTTCACCGGTGTGGCGAGCGCGAAGCGCCTGCTGAGCTGGTGGCGGGCGGTCATCTTCATCTGCTTCGCCTTCGCCGCGATCGCCACTCCGGACCCGGGCCCGTTCGGCATGACCCTGCTGGCCCTCTCGCTGTCCCTGCTGTACTTCGTCGCGGTCGGGGTGGCCTTCGTCAACGACCGGCGCAGGAAGCGGCGCGACGGCTCCTACGCGGGGCTGAGCGACGACGAGGTGTCGCCGCTGGAGTTGGACGACGATCCGGTGGTGGCCACGCCGGAGCTGGAGTTGTCCGAGCCGGTGCACGCCTCCGAGCCGGTGGCGCCGCCCAAACCGATCGACCGCCGCTACGACGACATGACCTGACGGCGTAGCCGTCGCGGGCCCCTGACGGTGTTGCCGTCGGGGGCCCGATCCGTAGGGCGAGATCAACGCGGAGTTGTGCCGACCCGATCGTCGTGTTCGCGGTCCTCCAGCGCCTCCAACAAGAACCTCAGTTCGGATGCCCGCCGTTGGCCGCTGCCGGTCAGTTCGTAGGCCCGGTGCCGATCGTCCTCCCGTACACCCACCAAGCCTTTTCGTCGCAGCCGGTCCAGGGAGCGGGTGATGTTCCCGTCCGGCAGTCGGACCCCGGCCTTTTCGACAGTGGCGCGCGCTAATTCGCTGAATCGTGCGGGCTGATCCGCGAGGCAGAGGATAACGAGTGCCTCCCAACGGTGGGAGAACAATTTGTCCAGGTTGCGAAGATATTCGAATTTCACGCGCTAACCCCCGTGTGAACGCGATGTGTCACGTACGCCAGTTCCATTTCTGGTCGTTCGTGCACCCCATGCAACCCGGGCGCCTGCGCCCTGTCAAGCGCGGCGGGGTGCACCGGGACCGTGTCCGACCCCGCCAGCCGCGCCAATCCTGCCCGATTGGCGCTGGTGCGGGCGGTTATCGCCGTACCCGCCCCGCGTCCGGCGTTTCGAGCCAAGGGTTTGACCGGACTCTGCTGCTCCTGGGCACACACAGAGTGTGCGTCCGATCGCGCCGTAGATTCCACGACTGCCGTACCGATAGACCTTTGGTGTCCATCGGACTTGACGCCACCGGCCGGCTGGCGGGCGTACGACCGCAAACCGGCGATGGCGTCCACGAATAGTGGCGGAGGAAGTCACCATGAACGGAAAACTGATGTCCAGGCGTCGCGTGGCCCGAATGCTCGCTATCGTTCCTGCGGTTGCGGCGGCGGTAGTGGTGGCCCCGGCGGTGGCGCAGGCTGCGTGCACCTCTCCGACCTTTTCGGTCTATCCGGGTTCCGGCATCTCGAACGTGCGTTACGGCCAGGTGGACTTCCACTTCACCGCGTGCAGCAATCAGGCCCCGTCAGCCTGGGCCGCCTCCGTCGGCACCGCACAGGTCAACTCGACGGGCAAGAATCTCGGATTCTTCATCGACGGGGTGTCGATCCCGACCGACTCGATCGGCTCGTCGACCAGGTACTGGACCGGCAAGATCGCAGCCAGCACCTGCACGCCACGGGTGGGCTTCCCGTGCTCGCGCTCGTACTCGATGACGGTGAAGTTCAGCGCCTCCCTCGACCGCTTTGGCAACCCCCAGATCTACATGGGGACCCGCTCCGCTCCCACCGGGATGGCGCTGTTCACCACCCCCTGATCCGAGCCGGCGACCGGAGCGGGTGCTCCGGTCGCCGGCCGGCGTGCTCACAGCACCTGGGACAGGAAGCGGCGCAGCCGGGGGTGCTGCGGCGTCTCGAAGACCGCCTCCGGTGCGCCGGCCTCCAACACGACGCCGTGGTCCATGAACGCGACGGTGTCGGCGACCGAGCGGGCGAAGCCCATCTCGTGGGTGACCACCACCATCGTCATGCCCCCGGCGGCAAGGTCGGCCATCACCCCGAGCACCCCCTTGACCAGTTCCGGGTCCAGCGCCGAGGTGGCCTCGTCGAAGAGCATCACCTGGGGTTGCAGGGCCAGCGCACGGGCGATGGCGACCCGCTGCTGCTGCCCGCCGGAGAGGTGGGCGGGCCGGGAGTCGGCCTTGGCGGCGAGGCCGACCAGCGCCAACTGGGTCCGGGCCAGCGCGACCGCCTCCTCCTCCGGCAGCTTCTTGAGGCGGCGCAACGCCAGGGTGATGTTGCGCAGCACGGTCATGTGCGGGAACAGGTTGAACTGCTGGAAGACCATGCCGACGCGTTGCCGCAGGGCGTCCGGGTCGTCGCGCAGCACGCTGCGCCCGTCGAGCAGGACGTCACCGGCGTCCGGTTCGATCAGCCGGTTGACGGTGCGCAGCAGGGTGGACTTGCCGGAGCCGGACGGGCCGATGACGCAGGCCGTCGCGCCCCGGGCGACGTCCAGGTCGACGCCGCGCAGCACCCGGTTCGCCCCGAAGGCCAGGTGCACGTCGCGGACGGCGAGGCTGACCGGGGTGGTGGTCACGGTGCCGGCGGTCATCGGGGGTCCTCCCGGTCGGAACGCGGTTGCGGCAGGGCGGTCCCGCCGGCCAGGGCCAGCCCACCGTCGTCGTCGGGGTCGACGGTGACCGCCCGGCCCCGGCGCAGCCGGCGGTCGATGGCGTTGACCGCGTGCGTCAGCGGCACGGTCAGCAGCAGGTAGCACAGGCCGGCCAGCAGCAGCGCCGACTGGTTGCCGGTGTTGGCCGCGTAGTCCTGCCCGATCCGGAACAGTTCCCGCTGGCTGGCCAGCAGGCCGAGGAAGTAGACCAGGCTGGAGTCCTTGATCAGCGCGATCAGCTGGTTCACCCAGGCCGGCAGCACCCGGCGTACCCCCTGCGGGACGATGACCAGGCGCATCGCCTCAGCCCAGGAGAACCCGAGCGCGCGGGCCCCCTCCAGTTGCGCCGCCTCCACGCTCTGGATGCCGGAGCGGAAGATCTCCCCGATGTACGCGGCGGCGATCAGCGACAGCGCGAGGATGCCCAGCGGGTACGGGTTGGGGCCCCACACCTGCATGCCGAGCGGGGCCAGGCCGACACCGATCAGCAGGATGGTGGCGGCGGCCGGCAGGCCCCGGAACACGTCGGTGTAGACCCGGGCCGGCCACCGCAACCATCGGGTACGGGAGATGCCCGCCACGGCCAGCGCCATGCCCAGCACCGAGCCGAGCAGGGCGGCGGAGACCGCCAGGATCAGCGTGTTGGGCAGCCCGACGGTCAGCATCTCGGGCAGTGCCTCGCGCATGGAGTCCCCGTCGAAGAAGGTCTCCCACAGGGTGCTCAACGGATCCATCGTGTTTCTCCTACCGCCCCGCTCGCTGGTCTGGTCGTACCGTCAGGAGGTGGCCGACGCCGACGGCGTCGCCGCGCCCGGGGCGGTGACGTCGCCGCTGCCGGGGGTGAAGCCGGCCGGGATCGGCCGCCCCGGGTAGTACTGCTGCTGGAGCCGGGTCCAGGTGCCGTCGGCGATGACCTCGTCGAGGCCCTTGTTCAGCGCCTCGCGCAGCGCGTCGTTGCCCCTGGCGACGGCGTACGCGGTGGGGGCGGGGCTCAGTTCCGTGGCCGCCACCGTGATCTTGCCGTTGCTGTCGGCGGCCGATTTCTCGCCGATCTCGGCCGGGGCGATCCAGGCGTCGGCGGTGCCGGCCTTGAGCTGGTTGATCGCCCCGTTGTAGTCGGGCACCCGCACCGGGTCGAGCTTGCGCGAGGTGGCGTAGTCGTCCTGCACGGTGCCCTGCACGACCACCACCCGCTTGCCGGCGAGCTGGTCGAAGCCGGTGAGCGGGGAGCCGGCCGGCACGTCGAGGCCGAAGTAGCCGAAGTCGTACCCGTTGCCGAAGTCGACGGTCTTGCGGCGGGCCTCGGTGACGGTGATCGAGGAACTGCCGACGTCGAACTTGCGGTTGTTGACCTGGGAGAGCAGCGCCGAGAAGTCGGTGCCGACGAACTCGACCTTCAACCCGACCCGGTCGGCGACGGCGACGAGCAGGTCGTTGTCGAAGCCGGTGAACCTGCCGTCCTTGAGGTAGACGTTCGGTGGGGCGTCGGTGAGCGTGCCGGCGCGCAGCACCCCCGGCTGGAGCAGGCCGTACGGGTTGTCGGCCGGCTCGGAGTCACCGCCGCAGGCGGTCAGCGCGGTGCCGGCGAGCAGGGCGGCGACGCCGAGCGCGGCGACCCGGGTCAGGAGGGCACGGGTCGGTCGAGGTGTGGGCAGGGCAGGAAGGAATCGCACGGGTTTCTCCGGAATGGGATCGGGCGGCGGACGCGCGCCGCCGACGGGATGCCCACCGGGCACCCCGCTGGAGGTGTTACGGGAAAGGGAGTCGACTAGCGGGGGCGACAGGAGTCGCTGTGCACCCGCATGAGGTCGACGTGCCGGCGTCTGACCAGCCGAACGCCGACGGACCGTACGCCGGGCCGGGGCGTGCGGGTCACGCCGTCGCCGGGTGGGGCGGGTGGGTGGTGCGACACGGGGTCCTCCCTGATCGGTGTCGACCTGGGTGACCAGGCCACGCTTGCACCGGGCCGTTCACCGGTGCCTGGTCCTCACCCGGAGCACCCCACCGTGGCGGAGGGTTGCCGGCCAGCGAGCCGGGGCTTGACGCTGGCGCTCATGACCTGCCCGAAATCTAGCAGCAGCGACCGGCCGGTCGTCCACCCGTTATGACGGCCCTCACGTCCGCCCCTTACCGGCGGGTGGGCCGCGTGGTGGCCGGCGGGCGGCGTAGGACCCCGGCGTCGTAGCGGACCCGGGCCGCCTGCACCTCGGCCAGGTGGGTGGTGGCCCAGGCTTCCAGGCCGGAGACCAGGTCGAGCAGGCTGCGGCCCAGGTCGGTGAGGGCGTAGTCGACCCGGGGCGGGACGCTGGCGTGCACGGTGCGGGTGACCAGGCCGTCGCGCTCCAGCCCGCGCAGGGTCTGGGTGAGCATCTTCTGGCTGATCCCGTCGATGTGCCCGGCCAGTTCGCCGTAGCGCCGCTCGCCGTCGGCGAGGGTGAGCACGACCAGCACGCTCCACCGGTCGCCGATCCGGTCGATGACCTGCCGGCTGCCGCAGTCGCGCTGGAACGGGTCAGGTCGCATCCCTTTACTCTCCATCAGTGTGTCACAAACTTCAAGGTGCCTACTCTCCGTCGGGAAGTATCGGCTCCCACCTGCGTGTTGGCCCGTACGACAAGAGCACGCCACCCGAAGGAGAGCGCCATGTCCGTCGTCGTCACCGGGGCCACCGGCCACCTGGGCCGCCTGATCGTCGAATCCCTGCTGCGCCGGGGCGTACCCGCCGGGCAGATCGTGGCCCTCGGCCGCACCGTGGACCGGCTCGCCGACCTCGCCGACCGTGGTGTCGAGGTCCGGGCGGCCGACTACACCGACCCCGACTCGCTGCGCGCCGCCCTCACCGACGCCGAGAAGCTGATGTTCGTCTCCGGCAGCGAGGTCGGCCAGCGGGTGCCCCAGCACCACAACGTGATCGAGGCCGCCCGGCAGGCCGGCGTCGGTCTGGTCGTCTACACCAGCATCGCCCACGCCGACACCTCCGACCTGCTGCTGGCCGCCGAACACCGGGCCACCGAGGAGGAACTGCGCGCCTCCGGACTGCCGTACGTGCTGCTGCGCAACAGCTGGTACCTGGAGAACTACACCGGTCAGCTGGCCAGCTACCTGGCCCACGGGGTCGCCGGGTCGGCCGGCGACGGCCGGGTCAGCGCCGCCACCCGGGCCGACTACGCCGAGGCCGCCGCCGAGGTGCTCACCACCGAGGGACACGCCGGTCAGGTCTACGAGCTGGGCGGCGAGGCGTTCACCATGACCGAGCTGGCCGCCGAGGTGTCCCGGCAGAGTGGACAGGACGTCCGCTACACCGACCTGCCGGTGCCGGCGTACACCGACCTGCTCGTCTCGGCCGGGCTGCCCGAGCCGTACGCCGCCACCCTGGCCGACGCCGACCGGGGCATCGCCCGGGGTGCGCTGTACGTGCCCGTGGAGCACCTGGAGAAGCTGCTCGGACGCCGTCCCACCAGCCTGGCCGAGGCGATCCGCGCCGTCCGCTGACCCCCGACCCGCCCGCCCCGGCGACCCCCTGGCGGGCGGGTCGGGATAACCGGTGGAGCGTCCCCGCCGCCCACCCGACAATGCTCGACATGGATCACCAGACGCTGGTGCGGGTCAGCAAGCGGATCTCGCTGGCGCTGCGGCACCAACCGGCCCGGTTCGGCCTCACCCCCGATCCGGGGGGCTGGGTGTCCGTCGTCGACCTGCTGGCAGCCCTGCGGATCGACCGGGCCGACCTCGACTCCGTGGTCACCGGCAACGACAAGCAGCGCTTCGCGGTGATCCGGGACGCCGACGGGGTCGAGCGCATCCGGGCCAACCAGGGCCACTCGTACCCGGTCGACCTGGGGTTGACCGCCGCCCCGCCGCCGCCCCGGCTCTTCCACGGCACCGGGGCCACCGCGCTCGGCTCGATCCGGGCCACCGGGCTGCACCGGGGCGGTCGGCACCACGTACACCTGTCGTCGGACGTGGCGACGGCCCGGCGGGTCGGGGCCCGCCGGGGTGGCGCGGTGGTGGTGCTGACCGTCGACGCGGCGGCCATGGCCCGCGACGGGCACGCCTTCTACCGCAGCGCCAACGGCGTGTGGCTCACCGACGCGGTGCCGCCGGCCTATCTGATCTGATCACCCCGGTCGCGGCGGCCACGACGCCAGCGGGTACGCCGGGCGGTTCACTCCGGCGGCGGGTAAGGTGCGGATGTCGTGCCTCGGGGCGGCCCGGCGAGCCGGACCAGACGCCGTGGCCGAAGGTCGACACCGCTGCCGCCACCACGCGTCCCCCGCCGTAGCGCGAGGGACGCCCGCCGGGAAGGGACCGCGCGATGGCACCGCTCCCGCTGAGCCCGCAGGACGCCCTGGTCGAACTCAGTCGGATCCGACTCGACGAGGCCAGCCTGGACGAGGTGCTGCAGCTGATCGCCGACCTGGCCCGGCGCAGCCTGCCCGGGGTGGCCGAGGTGTCGGTGACCCTGCTGCGCGGTGGCAGCCCGCAGAGCGTCGCCGTCACCGGCGACGTCGCGCTCCTGCTCGACGAGTGGCAGTACCGGCAGGGCCACGGGCCGTGTCTGGACGCCGCCATCACCGGCGACACCCTACTCGTGTCCGACACCGCCACCGAGGAACGCTGGCCGGCCTGGGCAGCCCGGGCGGTCGACGGGGGCATCGGCAGTACGCTCGCCATCGGCCTGCCGATCCAGGAGGCGGTGGTCGGCGCCCTCAACCTCTACGGGCCCACCCCGCGCGCCTTCGACGCCGAATCGGTCGAGCTGGCCCGGACCTTCGCCGCGTACGCGGCGGTGGCCCTGGCCAACGCCCATCTCTACGCCAGCACCGCCTCGCTGGCCGAGCAGATGCGGGCGGCGATGGAGAGCCGGGCCGTGATCGAGCAGGCGAAGGGCATCATCATGGGCCAACGCCGGTGCACGGCCGACGAGGCGTTCGGCATTCTCGCCCGGCTCTCCCAGGACACCAACCGCAGCCTGCGGGACGTCGCCGCCGCACTCGTCGGCCGGGCCACCAGCCCGACGCACTCAGCTTCCGCGAGTCACTGGTCCGGCCGGGTGGGCTGACCGGACGCAGGCTCGACGACCTGTTGTACCAGAGCCTCCGCCACGTCCCGCAGCTTACGGTTGGAGTTCTGTGACACCCGGGCCAGCAGGGCGAACGCCTCGTCGGCCGTGCACCGGCGTTGGCCCATGATGATGCCCTTGGCCTGCTCGATCACGGCGCGGTTGCGCATGGCCTCCTGCATCTGCTCGGCCAGCGAGGCGGTGCTGTCGTAGAGATGGGCGTTGGCCAGGGCCACCGCGGCGTGGCCGGCGAACGTCCGGGCGGGGTCGGCCACCCGGCTGAAGGCGTCCGGCCGGGTGCCGTAGACGTTCAGCGCGCCGACCATCGCCTCCTGGATCGGCAGGCCGAGGGACATCGAGGAGAGCACCCCCGTCGTGCGGGCCCGCGCCGCCCACTCCGGCCAGCGACGCTCGTCGGTCATGTCCGCGATGATCAGCACGGTGCCCGTGGTGGCCGCGTCCAGGCACGGGCCGCGACCGTGCTCGTACTGCCACTGGTCGAGGCGGAGCGCGAGGTCACCGGTGTGGGCAGCGGTGTGCGCCGCGGTGCCGTGGACCAGGGTCACCGAGACCTCGGCGGCTCCCGGGATGCTGTCCCTGGTCACCTCGGCGATCCGGAACAGGACGGCGTCGAGGTCCATCTCGGCGTGGCGGATGGCGCCCAACCGGAGGACAGCCTCGGTGATGTCCAGTGGTGACTGCGGCATATCGTCTGACGTCCTTGCGAACCGGCGCAAACCTGCCGGTAGGCCCGGCAGCGCGTGACGAGCGGTCCTCACCAGGGGGCCGCAGGTGCGGCCACCCGGGATGGACCGGGGACCGCGCCGCTGCTTGACGCTCGCGCGACACCCCATGGGACGTCGAATGCGGAGCATCACCTTACCGGGTCCGCCGGGGGCGACACGCGAGGACACCACCGAGCGCCCAATTCCGGGTGGTGTCCTCGCCGGACACCGGGGATGATGACGGGCGACGACGACAGGGGAGCGGACGGATGACGGTGGGACTGCCCCGCGCGGGGCGGGT
Organism: Micromonospora sp. HM134; assembly: GCF_007833915.1. Taxonomy (NCBI): domain Bacteria; kingdom Bacillati; phylum Actinomycetota; class Actinomycetes; order Micromonosporales; family Micromonosporaceae; genus Micromonospora; species Micromonospora sp. HM134. Next base: position 4,398,534 of record NZ_CP041061.1, on the reverse strand, counting down.
GTTGTTCATCGGCGACAGCATCACCGACGCCGGGCGGGACCGCGCCGACGAGGCCGACCTGGGGGTGGGCTGGGCGATGATGGCCGCCGCCTGGTTCACCGCACGGCATCCGGGCCACCGGGTGACCTTCCGCAACCGGGGCATCGGCGGTGACCGGGTACGCGACCTGCGGGCCCGCTGGGCGGACGACTGCCTGGCGATGGCCCCGCAGGTCGTGTCGGTGCTGATCGGGATCAACGACACCTGGCGGCGGTACAGCAGCGACGAGGTGACCACGGTCGAGGAGTTCACCACCGACTACCGGCACCTGCTCGCCACCACCCGGGAGGCGCTGCCCGACGTCCGGCTGGTGCTGATGGAACCGTTCCTCATCCCGGTCGACGACGCCCAGCGGCGCTGGCGCGACGACCTGGACCCGAAGGTCGACGCGGTGCGCAAGCTCGCCGCCGAGTTCGACGCGACGCTGGTCGCGGTGGAGGCGGTGTTCCGCGCCGCCGACGTCGACGACCGGGTGTGGACCGACGACGGGGTGCACCTGACCCCGTCCGGCCACGCGGTGCTGGCCCAGCGGTGGCTGGCGGCGGTCACCCCGGCCGCCTGACCCCGACCGGGGACAGGGTCCGGGGGCCGTGCCGTCAGCTCACCGGCGCGCCGACCGGCCGCTCAGCCGCGCCGCCAGGGCAGCCGCAGCCGGCGGCTCGACGGCTCGACGCCCAGGTCCAGCTCCGGTTCCGTCCCGCCCCGGCGTCGCCACCGGTTGCCCTGCTGGTCGGTGAAGCGCAGCTCGACGGTGGCCGAGGCGTACCCGGTCAGGTCGACCGAGCGGTCGACGGTGACGAAGAGTTCACCCTGGCTGCGGCCGTTGAGCCGGTCCACCGGCCCGGTCAGCGCGGTGACCCCGACAACGACCTCGTCGGCGGAGTCGGTGGCGCGTACCCGGGGGTCGGCGGCCAGGTCGAAGACCGGCCCGTCGCTGTCGTTGGTGACCCGCACCCGGAGCACCCCGCCCCCCTCGATCCGGGCCGAAGCCGACACCAGCCGCGCCTGCCGGGCGCGGGCCGCCCGGTCCTCGCGCCGCCGGGCCCGGATCTCCCGGCGCAGGCTGAGCACGCCGAAGAGCAGCGTGCCCACCGTGCCGAGCCCACCGAACCAGTCCGGCACCGACCCCCAGTCGATGTGCCCGTGTCCCGGCAGCCACGCGAACAGCTCCACAGTCGACATGACCGGCACGGTATCGCCGGCCTGCCACCGTCCCGTAGGGCCGGCAGCTCACGACGTGCCGTCCACTGCTCGGTCGGCACCTTCCGCCGTCCCGTCCACAAGACCCGTACGATCGGGCCGGGCGGTCCACTCGGAGTGATGCCGCCGCTGCGGACGGGTAGGGTTGGGGCAAGGATCACCGCCACGGGCTGTCCTCGCCGTGCTCGGCCCGTGTGCCATGACCCCTGTCGTCCCGCCCCTCCGGGAGGTCAGATGAGTTCCCTCGGTCCCGTTCACAAGACCCGCCCGCCCCGGCCAGCAACGATGCGGTCGCCCTGCCTCCCCTGCCCGGTCCGGTCCGGTCGCGCAGTGGCCCCCGGCCCCGGCACCGGTCGACGATGACCGGCGCGGTGCAGGACGCCGGTTTCTCCATCACCCCGCCCCGCCCCGGTCGGCTGCCGTTGCGCGGCCGCGACGAACTGGTCGAGACGATCCTGCGGGCCGCCGAGCCGCCGGCCGGCACGCCCCGCCCGGCCGAGGAGGCGGCCCAGATCCTCTGGGGCCTGGGCGGCTGCGGCAAGAGCGCCACCGCGCTGGAGGTGGCCCGCCGGCTGGAGGCACGCGGTCGGCTGGTCTGGTGGATCTCGGCGAAGGACTCGGCCCGGGTCAGCGCCGGCATGCGCGAGATCGCCGGCCAGCTCCAGGCCCCGGAGAGCCAGCTCGACCTGGCCTGGGCGGGCAAGACCCGCAGCCCGGTGGAGTTGGTGTGGACGCTGCTCAACGAGTCGGACCGGCCGTGGCTGCTGATCTTCGACAACGCCGACGAGCCGTCCCTGCTGGCCCCGCTCGACGGCCGGGTCGCCGAGGGCAACGGCTGGTTCCGGCAGCCGCGTACCCGCAACGGGCTGGTCCTGGTCACCACCCGCGACGGCCGCCAGGAAACCTGGGGCGACTGGTCCACCATGCACCCGGTGAAGGAACTCTCCCCACCGGACGCCGCCCAGGTCCTGATCGACCTCGCCGGCGACGCGCCCGGCAGCCTCGCCCAGGCCACCGGCCTGGCCACCCGGCTGAAGGGGCATCCGCTGGCGCTGCGCGGTGCGGGCACCTACCTCGCCGAGGCCAACCGCATCCCGGTGGGCGGGGCCGGGGTCTCCATCCGCACCTACGACGGCTACCGGGAGGCCCTGGACCGCCGCTCCGGCGCCGGCACCACCCGTACCGTGTCGCAGGCGTTCGACCGGGCGGTACGGCCGGTCGTGCAGTCCTGGGAGATGTCACTGGACCTGCTCGCCGGGCGGGGGCTGGCCCAGGCCCGCCCGGTGCTGCGGCTGCTGGCCTCGCTGGGGGACGCTCCCATCCCGTACCAGATCCTGCTGGACCCGGCCCTGCTGTCGGGGTCCCGGCTGGTCGGTGAGATCGGCGAGGACCGGCTGCGCGAGGTGCTCCGGTCGCTGGCCGACTTCGCCCTGGTCGACCTCGGCGTGATCGAGTCGTTGCCCGCGTGGTCGCCGGTCGCGCACGTGGTGACCCTGCACCCGCTGGTACGCGAGCTGGTGCACGACCACCCCGACGTGATCGCCGACCGGCCCGCCTACCACGAACTGGTGCTCACCCTGCTCGACGTGTTGCGGCTGCGGGACCCGGACCGGCCCCGGGAGGAGGAGTTCGACCCGGACGAGCCCGACAAGTGGGCCAGCTGGCACGTGCTGGCCCCGCCGACGACCGGGGCGGTGCTGGCCTTCTTCGACGCGGGGGAGCTGCCGCGGACCGAGCCGGAACTGCTCACCACCGCGCTGGACCTGGCCCGGTTGATCGCCCGCTTCCTGCTGGCCGTCAGCCTGCCCGGGCAGGCCGAGATCCTGCTCGACCGCTGCCTGGCCGCCTGCCGCCGGATCGGCCTCGACCCCGGGGAGCGGGCGGTGCTCAGCCTGCGCCACGAACGGTCCCGGGCGGCCCTGGAACAGGGGCAGCTGGACCGGGCCGAGGCCGAGCTGCGGGAGATCATCCCGGCCCGTGAGGCGCTGCTCGGCCGGGAGCACCGCAACACCCTGGCCAGCCGGCACAAGCTGGCCCGGACCATCCTGGAGCAGGGCCGGTGGGGTGACGCCGAACAGGAACTGCGGGAGATCGTCCGGGCGGAGTTCCGGGTCCGTGGCCCGGAGGACCGGGACACCATGACCGCCCGGCACAGCCTGGCCCGGGCGGTGGCCGCCCAGGGCCGGTACGCCGAGGCCCGTGCCGAGCTGACCGCGATCCTGGAGATCCGGCTGCGGCACTGGGCCCCCGACCACCTCGAGACGCTGACCGTCCGGCACACCCTGGACCTCTGCCTGCTGCGCGAGGGGCGCGCCGCCGAGGCCCTCGCCGGCCTGCGGGCGATCCTCGCCACCGACACCGCCCGACGGGAGGCCCAGCACCTCGGGATGATCGCCGCCCGGCACACCCTGGCCGAGGCGCTGATCGCCACTGGTGACCGGGTGGAGGCCGAGAAGGTCCTCGCCGCGGTGGTCGCCGACCGGCGGCGCATCCTCGGGGACGACCACCCTGACACGGTACGGGCGGAGGCGGACCTGCGACAGCTACAGGGCGGATGAGCACAGGTCGTGCCGCCGCCCGCCCGACGAGGGAGTGACGTGAGCCAACACCTGCGCCGTAGCGACCGGCTGACCCCCGGGTCGCTGCGGGAACTCGCCACCGGGGAGATCGACCTCATCTGGCACCGGGAGTACTACCCGCCGGCCGAGTGCGACGCCGTCCTGCCCCGGGTGGTGGCCGCCGTCGCGGCCGCGAACTTCTCCCTCACCACGGAGTTCACCAGCGTCGGCACCTCGATGGGGCAGGTCGCCAACGGCGGGGAGGTGGTCCGCCGCTACCTTGACGACGCGCCGGCCACCACCCGGCTGATCCGGCACGAGGTGTTCGCCGGCCGGCAGTCACCCACCGACCTGATCCGGCTCGACCTCGACGAGATGTGGCCGTACGGGGCGACGGTCGGCCGGCACGAGGGGCGGATGATGCTCCCCGGGGTGCTGCGCCGGATGACCCCCGGTGGCCGGGGCCGACCGCACATCGACCGCCGGCAGATCCCCCTGCTGGACACCTACCGGCTGCGGCGGCGGCTCGGGGTGAACATCTACCTGGAGGTGCCGGCGCCCGGTGACGGCGGTGAGATCGACTTCTGGGGACGCCTGGGCGAGGACGAGTTCGTGGCGCTCAAGGCCGACCCGTTCGACTACGGCCTCGAACCGGAACGGGTCGGCCCGCCGCACGACACGGTGCTGCCCGGCCAGGGTGACCTGGTGATGTTCGAGGCGGGCCGGATGCACGGGGTGCGGGAGGTGCGTCGGGGCTGCCGGACGTCCGCCGCCTGCTTCGTCGGGGTACGCGGCGACGCCGACCCGCTGCTGTTGTTCGCCTGACGGCCCGCCGGGGCGTTGCCACGGCCCTGGGTGATCCTCTACGGTCGGACCAGCGGTTGGCGGTGCGGTCCTTCCCAACCACCACCGCCGAGCGGCCCCGTGGCGGGCCGGGGCCGGTGGGGCCCCGGAGCACCCTGCCGGTGGCCCGACGGCGGTCCCGTGTGTCCTCCTGCCCCGTGCCCGTTCCGCGCCCCCGGCCCGGTTCCGGTCGTTACGGTGGGAAACACGCCGAGCCGCCCGGGAGACCCCGTGTTCCTCACGCCCCACGAGCAGGACCGCCTGCTCGTCCACGTCGCCGCGGACGTCGCCCGCCGCCGGCGCGAGCGCGGACTGCGCCTCAACTATCCCGAAGCCGTCGCCCTTATCACCGCCTTCCTGCTGGAGGGCGCCCGGGACGGCCGGACCGTCACCGACCTGATGGCCGCCGGCCGGACCGTGCTGGGCCGCGACGACGTGCTCGACGGCATTCCGGAGATGCTGGGGGAGGTGCAGGTGGAGGCGACGTTCCCGGACGGCACCAAGTTGGTGACGGTGCACCACCCGATCCCGTGATCCCGGGGGAGATCCTGCCCGGCGACGGGCCGGTCGAGATCAACGTGGGGCGTCCGGTGACCACCCTGCTGGTGGTCAACACCGCCGACCGGCCGATCCAGGTCGGCTCGCACTACCACTTCGCCGAGACCAACCCGGGGCTGCGCTTCGACCGCGCCGCCGCGTACGGGCAGCGGCTCGCGGTGCCGGCGGGGACGTCGGTGCGCTTCGAGCCGGGCGTCAGCCGCACCGTCGACCTGGTGCCGCTGGGCGGGGCCCGGATCGTGCCGGGGCTGCGCGGCGAGGTCGCCGGCCCGCTCGACCCGCAACCGGGTCCGGCCGCCGACGGCTCCGGCCCGCACGCCGGGGAGGTCGGCCGGTGAGCGCGGTGGACCGGCGACGCTACGCCGACCTGTACGGCCCGACCACCGGCGACCGCATCCGGCTTGCCGACACCGACCTGCTGATCGAGGTGGAGATCGACCACTGCGTCGGCGGCGACGAGGCGGTCTTCGGCGGCGGCAAGGTGATCCGCGAGTCGATGGGCCAGTCCCGGGCCACCCGGGCCGAGGGTGCCCTGGACACGGTGATCACCGGCGCGGTGGTGCTGGACCACTGGGGGGTGGTGAAGGCCGACGTCGGGCTGCGCGACGGGCGGATCGTGGCGCTGGGCCGGGCCGGCAACCCGGACACCATGCCCGGCGTCCACCCGGACCTGGTGATCGGCCCGTCCACCGAGGTGATCGCCGGCAACGGGCGCATCCTCACCGCCGGGGCGGTGGACACCCACGTGCACTTCATCTGCCCGCAGATCGTCACCGAGGCGCTCACCTCGGGCATCACCACCCTGGTCGGCGGGGGCACCGGCCCGGCCGAGGGGACCCGGGCCACCACGGTCACCCCGAACGCCTGGCACCTGGCCCGGATGCACGAGGCGCTGGACGCCTTCCCGGTGAACGTGCTGCTGCTGGGCAAGGGCAACACGGTCTCCACCGAGGCGCTGTGGGAGCAGTTGCGGGCCGGCGCGGGCGGGTTCAAGCTGCACGAGGACTGGGGGACCACCCCGGCGGCGATCGACGCCTGCCTGCGGGTCGCCGACGCGTCCGGGGTGCAGGTGTCCATCCACACCGACACCCTCAACGAGGCCGGGTTCGTGGCCGACACGCTGCGCGCGATCGCCGGCCGGGCGATCCACTCGTACCACACCGAGGGGGCCGGGGGCGGGCACGCGCCGGACATCATCACGGTGGCCGGGGAGCCGAACGTGCTGCCGTCGTCGACGAACCCGACCCGCCCGTACACCCGTAACACCCTCGCCGAGCACCTCGACATGCTGATGGTCTGCCACCACCTGAACCCGTCGGTGCCGGAGGACCTGGCGTTCGCGGAGAGCCGGATCCGGCCGTCCACGATGGCCGCCGAGGACCTCCTGCACGACCTGGGCGCGATCTCCATCATCGGTTCCGACGCGCAGGCGATGGGGCGGGTCGGCGAGGTGATCACCCGGACCTGGCAGAGCGCCCACGTGATGAAGCGGCGGGTCGGCGCGCTGCCCGGGGACGGCCCGGCCGACAACCACCGGGCCCGCCGCTACGTGGCGAAGTACACCATCTGCGCGGCGATGGCCAACGGGCTGGAACGGGAGATCGGCTCGGTGGAACCGGGCAAGCTCGCCGACCTGGTGCTCTGGGACCCGGCGTTCTTCGGCGTCCGGCCCCACCTGGTGATCAAGGGCGGGATGATCGCGTACGCGCAGATGGGCGACGCGAACGCCTCCATCCCCACCCCGCAGCCGATGCTGCCGAGGCCGATGTTCGGCGCGTACGGCGTGGTGCCGGCCGCGACCAGCGTGACGTTCGTGGCCCCGGCCGCGTTGGAGGCGGGCCTGCGGCTCGACGTGCGCCGTCCGCTGGTCCCGGTGGCCGACGTGCGCTCGCGGGGCAAGGCGGACCTGCCGGAGAACGGCGCGCTGCCGCGCATCGAGGTCGATCCGGACACCTTCACCGTCCGCGTCGACGGGGTGGTGGTCGACCCGGAACCGGTCGCCGAACTGCCCATGGCCCAGCGGTACCACCTGTTCTGATGACCCCGTCGAGCATGGTGCTGCTGCTGGCCGACGGCAGGTTTCCCGCCGGGGCGCACGCCCACTCCGCCGGGTTGGAGGCCGCGGTGGCGGCCGGGCTGGTCACCGATCCGGCCACCCTGGCCGGGTTCCTGCGCGGCCGGTTGGCCACCGGTGGGCTGGCCGCCGCCGCGTTCGCGGTGGCGGCGCACCGGGCCGCCGGGCACGCCGACCGGCGGGCGACGCTGGCCCGGCTGGACGCCGAGTGGGACGCCCGGACCGCCGCCCCGGCGCTGCGGGCGGTGTCCCGCCGGCAGGGCCGGGCCCTGCTGCGCGCCGGGCGGGAGCTGTGGCCCGGCGGCGCGTTCGACGCCCTGCCCGTCGACCCGTCCGGGCCGCACCAGCCGCTGGTGCTGGGCCTGGTCGCCGCCGCCGCCGGCCTGGGCCCGGTCGAGGTGGCCACCATCGCCGCGTACGGGTCGGTGACCGGTCCGGCCAGCGCGGCGGTCCGGCTGCTCGGGCTCGACCCGTACCGGGTGCACGCGGTGCTGGCGGCGTTGGCCGCCGACTGCGACGCCACAGCGGCCCGCGCCGTCGCCACCGCCGACGACCCACCCGAGTGGCTGCCGGCCCTGGCCGCCCCGCTCACCGACATCCACGCCGAAGTCCACACCACCTGGGAGGTGCGTCTCTTTGCGTCCTGAAACCGTATCGCCGACCCCGCACGCGTCGATCCCGCACGACGAGACCGTGCCGCACACCCACCCCGAGCCGGGGGTCGACCCGCACGCCCCGCTGCCGCCCACCGCCCGCCCGCTGCGGGTCGGCATCGGCGGGCCGGTCGGGTCGGGCAAGACCGCCCTGGTCGCGGCGCTGTGCCGGGCCTTCGCCGACGAGCTGCGCCTGGGCGTGGTCACCAACGACATCTACACCACCGAGGACGCCGACTTCCTGCGCCGGGCCGGGGTGCTCGACCCGGCCCGTATCCGGGCGGTGGAGACCGGCTGCTGCCCGCACACCGCGATCCGCGACGACATCGGCGCCAACCTCGACGCCATCGACGAGCTGGTCGACGGGGTCGGGCCGCTGGACCTGGTGCTGGTGGAGAGCGGTGGGGACAATCTCACCGCCACCTTCAGCCGGGGGCTGGTCGACCGGCAGATCTTCGTGGTCGACGTCGCCGGTGGCGACAAGGTGCCCCGCAAGGGCGGACCCGGGGTGACCGCCGCCGACCTGCTGGTCATCAACAAGACCGACCTGGCCCCGCTGGTCCGGGCCGACCTGTCGGTGATGGACCGCGACGCCCGCGCCCGGCGGGGGGACCTGCCGACGGTGTTCCTGTCCATCGTGGGCGATCCGCTGGCCACCGGGGTGGCCGACTGGGTCCGCCACGAGCTGGCCCACCACCGTGGCCGGCTGGCCGTCGCCTGATGCGCGCGGTCGCCCGGGTGGTGGCGGTGGCCGACCGTCGTGGCCGCACCGTGCTGCGCGAGCTGCGGGGCGAGTCACCGCTGCTGCTGCGTCAGGCCGCCGCCGAGCAGAGCGTCCCCACGGTGTACGTCGTCGGTGGCGCGGCCGGTCCACTGGCCGGTGACGACCTGCGGTTGAGCGTCGAGGTGGGGCCGGGGGCGGCGGTGCGGGTGCGTACCGTCGCCGCGTCGGTGGCCCTGCCCAGCCGGGCAGGGGCGGTTTCCCGGATGCGGGTCGAGGCGGTGGTGCACGGCGGGGGCACCCTGCACTGGTTGCCGGAGCAGCTCGTCGCGGCGGCCGGCTGTGACCATGTCGCCGAGTCCCGGGTGACCCTCGCCGAGGGGGCCCGGCTGCTCTGGCGCGAGGAACTGGTCTGCGGCCGGTACGGCGAACCCGCCGGCGACGTCGTGGTGGCCACCTCGGTCGACCACGCCGGCCGGCCGCTGCTGCGCCAGTCCCTGGCGGTCGGTCCGGCCGCTCCCGGCTGGGCCGGGCCGGCGGTGCTGGGCGGGGCGGCAGCGACCGGTTCGCTGCTGGTGGTCGGTCCCGCCGCCGCGTCGGGACCGGCCACCGTGGACGGCGGCGGTCAGCCCCGGGGCCGGGTGCTCCCCACCGGCCCCGGGGCGTCCGCCGCCTGGCTGCCACTGGCGGGCGGCCCGGCGGTCCTGCTCACCGCCACCGCCGCCGACGCCCACACCCTGCGCACCCTGCTCACCTCCCCGGCCGCCCCGCACACCCCGCCCGGGGGCGCGGCCGGGGAGAAGGGGCCGGGGGAAGGTCCCCATCGGCCCACCGCCCGCACCGGGGCCGACGCGGTGCCGGTCGCCTGACGGCCCACCACCCCCGCACGGCCACCGGCCCGGTTCCCGCCTCCGACGGGGACCGGGCCGGTGCGGTTCAGCCGGCCCGGACCGGCTGCCGGCGCGGGTCGAGGCGGGCGACCAGGTCGACGAGCTGCCCGGTCAGCGCCGCGTCGTCGATGATCCCGGCCAGCTCGGCCCGGACGCGGGCGTCGATGCGCTCCTGTTCGCGGCGGCCCCGGGGGGTCAGGTAGGCCCGGATGCGTCGCCTGTCGAACGGGTCGATCCGGCGGTGCACCAGGTTCTGGTCGACGAGCTGGTCGACGAGCTTCGTTAGGGTGCCCGGCGGCAACGACTCCTCGGTGGAGACCTCGCTCATCGGGTGGCCCTGCCCGTCGGCGAGGCGGCAGAGCACCCGCCACGCCTCGACGGTGAGCCCCTCGGTGGTGAGCACCGCGCCGACCCGGCGGGCGAGCAGCCGTTCGGCGCGGGTGAGCGCGCGCATCAGGTCGACGGGCGTCGTGGGATCGTCGGCCATGTCTCTCCCCGTTCGGTGGGTTGCCATGTTACCGAAGCGTCCCGGTTTTCGGTCGGGTCTGGTGGCCCGCCAGGGTTGCCGGCAATCATGTCAGCATGTCCGTGCCGGTGCCCGGGCCCCACGGCGTGCCGGAGCCGTTGCCCCGCTCGGGCGGCACGGCCGGGGCGGCCCCCTGGTTGACCGTCGACCGGTCGGTGGTCAGCGTCGCGCTGGTCTTCCCGATGCGCGGTCCGGCCGGCATGTTCGGTCCCACCTGTGAGCTGTGTGCCCAGTTGGCGGTGGAGGAGGTCAACCGGGCCGGCGGGGTGCTCGGCCGGGAGCTGCGACTGGTGCCGGTCGACGGCGGCGCGCCACCGGCGCAGGTCGCCGCCGAGGTGGAGGCGCTGGTGTCCACGGGCGCGGTGCAGGGGGTCACCGGCTGGCACATCTCGTCGGTCCGGCAGGCGGTGGCGCCCCGGATCGCGCACCGGGTGCCGTACGTCTACACCGCCCTGTACGAGGGCGGGGAGCGTACCGAGGGGGTGTTCCTGACCAGCGAGACGCCCGACGCGCAGCTCCGGCCGGCGATGCGGCTGCTCGCCCGGGAGCAGGGGGTACGCCGCTGGTACCTGGTCGGCAACGACTACGTCTGGCCGCGCCGCACCGCGCAGGCCGCGCAGCGGTACGCCCGTGACGACGGGGCGCGGGTGTGCGGGCGGGCGTTCCTGCCGTTGGGCACCGAGGATTTCGGGCCGGTGCTGCGGGAGATCGAGCGGGCCGAGGCCGACGCGGTGCTGATGCTGCTCGTCGGTGCCGACGCCGTCCGGTTCAACCGGGCCTTCGGCCGTTCCGCCCTGGACCAGCGGTGCCTGCGGCTGAGCACCCTGATGGACGAGAACATGCTGTTGGCCAGTGGTGTCGGCGGCACCCGCCGGCTGTTCAGCACGGCCGGGTTCTTCGCCGGCCTGGTCACCCGGGAGAACCTGGACTTCCACGGCGCGTTCGCCCGCCGGTTCGGCGTGGACGCGCCGCCGCTGGGCAGCCTGGGGGAGTCCTGCTACGAGGGTGTGATGCTGCTCGCCGCCCTGATCGCCCGCGCCCGCACCCTGGACGTGCGGGCCATCGGGGCGACGGCGGACGCGGTCACCTACCACGGCCCCCGGGGCGAGTTGCAACTGCGCCGCCGGCACGTCCGCCAACGCATCTACCTCGCCGAGGCCGACGGCCTCGACTTCACCGTCCTCGCCGAACTCTGACCCCCGCCCCGCCCCCGTTGACCCCGGGTTGTCCCCGGTGATCAAGAGGTTTACGTCAGTTCCAGCGCCACGACTGACGCAAACCTCTTGATCACGCGCGCGGGGGCGGGCGTGGGGGCGGGCGTGGGGGCGGGGGCGGGGCGGGAGAGTGGGGTGGGTGGGGGAGGGTGTTGACAGGGGGGTGGGTGGGGGTTCTAGGATGCTTCCTGCGTGAAGTAATCGCCATTCCTGGCTATTGTCGGGCGGGTTCGGTGGTTGGCGCTCCTGCCCCGCGTCGCCGGGCGTTGCGCAATTCTTGTGATCGGTCATCGTCCATTGTGGCGGTGGCCTTTTTTGTGTGCGAGATCGGTTCGGGAAACAGCCAATTAAGGGCTGGGAAACGTGGTGGCAATCAAGTGGGCAGAGGCTTTTGCTGCCCGAAAGTCCACTGCGGACCGCCGCCGCGACGTCCCACCCGTTGCGCGACGAGGCCGCCGACGTGCACCACGACCGCACCGCCTGCCAATCATTGACAGCAATACCTGCCGGCCAGTGCGGGCCGGCACGGAAATCATCCGGCGAACATCGCTCCGCAGGGAGAATGAATGTCACAGTTCCGGGGCCGCCGCATCCTGGCGGGCGCCTTGATCCTTGTTGCCGCCGCCGCACTCGCCGGTTGTGGCAGCAAGACCTCCGACGAGAAGTCGACCGCCGGGGTCAGTGCCGACGTGTCCGGCGACACCGTCAAAGTCGGCCTGCTCAATTCGCTCTCCGGCACCATGGCCATCAGCGAGGTCACCGTGCGGGACTCCATCATGCTCGCCGTGGAGGAGATCAACGCCGCCGGCGGCGTGCTGGGCAAGAAGATCGTCCCGGTCGGTGAGGACGGCGCCTCCGACTGGCCCACCTTCGCCGAGAAGGCCGAGAAGCTGATCTCCCAGGACCGGGTCGCCGCCGTCTTCGGCTGCTGGACCTCGGCCAGCCGCAAGGCGGTCAAGCCGGTCTTCGAGAAGAACAAGGCGCTGCTGTTCTACCCGGTGCAGTACGAGGGGCTGGAGCAGTCGCCGTACATCTTCTACACCGGGGCCACCACCAACCAGCAGATCGTGCCCGGCCTGGACTACCTCAAGGCGCAGGGCAAGAAGTCGGTCTACCTGGTCGGCAGCGACTACGTCTTCCCGCGTACCGCCAACAAGATCATCAAGGCGTACGCGGCGGCGAACGGGATGACCGTGCTCGGCGAGGACTACGCCCCGCTCGGCTCCACCGAGTTCGGCACGATCGTCAACAAGGTCCGCTCGTCGAAGGCCGACGCGGTGTTCAACACCCTCAACGGCGACAGCAACGTGGCGTTCTTCAAGGAGTACACCTCCGCCGGGCTGACCGCCGCGAGCATGCCCGTGGTGTCCGTGTCGATCGCCGAGGAGGAGGTCAAGGGGATCGGCACCCAGTACCTGAAGGACCAGCTGACCGCCTGGAACTACTACCAGACCACCCCCGGCGCGGCGAACCAGAAGTTCGTCGCCGCGTACAAGGCCAAGTACGGCGCGGACAAGCCGACCAGCGACCCGATGGAAGCCGCCTACGTCGCGGTGTACCTGTGGAAGGCGATGGTCGACAAGGCCGGCACCTTCGAGGTGGAGAAGGTCCGGGCCGCCTCCGGCGGCATCACCTACGACGCCCCGGAGGGCCTGGTCACCGTGGACGGCCCCACCCAGCACATCGCCAAGACCGCCCGGATCGGCAAGGTCGGCGCGGACGGGCTGATCACCGAGGTGTGGAACTCGGGCAAGCCGATCACGCCCGACCCGTACCTGAAGAGCTACCCCTGGGCGAGCGGCCTGAGCTGACCGATCCCGGCCCGGGCGGGAGGCACCCCCGCCCGGGCCGACCCACCCCTTCGGAGCGCGAACGTGACAGTCCTCTTCGGTCAGCTCTTCACCGGCGTCAGCATCGGCGCGGTGCTGCTGCTCATCGCCCTCGGCCTGGCGCTGACCTTCGGCCAGATGAACGTGATCAACATGGCGCACGGCGAGTTCATCATGGCCGGCGCCTACACCACCTACGTCCTGCAGCAGACCGTGACCGCCGCCGGCTGGTCGCTGCTGGTGGCGCTGCCGGTCGCCTTCGCGGTGGCCGGCGCCATGGGCGTGCTGCTGGAGGTGCTGCTGATCCGCCGCCTCTACGCCCGCCCGCTGGACACCCTGCTGGTCACCTGGGGCGTCTCGCTGATGCTCCAGCAACTGGCCCGGGACGTCTTCGGCAGCCCCAACGTGCAGACCCGCGCCCCGGCGCTGCTCACCGGCAACGTGTCCCTGCCCGGCGGGCTGACCGTCGCCAACAACCGGCTGTTCATCCTGGCCCTCGCGCTGGCCGCCGTGCTGGCGCTGACCCTGGCGCTGCGGCTCACCCCGCTCGGGCGACGCATCCGCGCCGTGGTGCAGAACCGCGACCTCGCCGCCGTCTCCGGCATCCCCACCGCCCGGGTCGACCGGACGACCTTCTTCATCGGCTCCGGACTGGCCGGCGTCGCCGGGGTGGCGCTGACCCTGCTCGGGCCGATCGGCCCGACGATGGGCACCAACCTGATCATCGACGCCTTCCTGGTCGTCGTGGTCGGCGGCATCGGCCAGCTCAAGGGCAGCGTGATCGTCGCCTTCGCGCTGGGCGTCCTCCAGGCCACCGGCGAGTACCTCACCACGCTCAGCGTCGCCAAGGTGATCGTCTTCGTGGCGATCGTGGCGTTCCTCCAGTGGCGGCCCCAGGGGCTGTTCACCCTGCGTACCAGGAGCCTCGCATGACCGCCGCGCCGCTGGTCGGCACCGATCCCGCCAGCGCGGCCGGCACCCCGGCCGGCGGCCGGCGGGGCCGCCGGTTCGACGGCCCGGCCCGCACCGCCGTGGGGTTCGCCCTCGGCGCGGCGCTGCTGTTCGCCGTCGCCCCGCTGACCCTGTCCGACTTCCGGCTGTCGCTGCTGGCCAAGTACCTGTGCGTCGCGATGGTCGCGGTCGGCATCGGTATCGCCTGGGGCCGGGGCGGCATGCTCACCCTCGGCCAGGGGGTGTTCTTCGGCCTCGGCGGCTACGCGATGGCCATGCACCTCAAGCTCGCCGACGCCGGCCCCGGCCAACTGCCCGACTTCATGCAGCTCTACGGCCAGCTCGACGAGCTGCCGCTGTGGTGGCGGCCGTTCGCCAGCCCGTGGATCGCGCTGCCGGCCACCGTGCTGCTGCCGATGGCCGTCGCGTTCGGCCTCGGCTCGCTGGTCTTCCGCCGCCGCGTGCGCGGCGCCTACTTCGCCATCCTCAGCCAGGCGCTCGCCGCCGCGATGGTGATCCTGCTGGTCGGCCAGCAGGGCACCACCGGCGGCACCAACGGCCTCACCGACATCCAGGGCTTCTTCGGGTACGACCTGGACGACCCGGTCAACCAGCGGATGGTCTACTTCATCATCGCCGCCAGCCTGCTCGCACTGCTGGCCCTGGCCCGGCAGCTCATCCGCAGCCGCTACGGCGAACTGCTGGTGGCCGTCCGCGACGGCGAGGAACGGGTCCGCTTCCTCGGCTACGACCCGGCCGGCGTCAAGCTCGTCGGCTACGTGGTGGCCGCCGGCATGGCCGGGCTGGCCGGGGCGCTGTTCGTCCCGGCGGTGGGGATCATCTCGCCCGCGTTGATCGGGATCGTCCCGTCCATCGAGTTCGTCATCGGCGTCGCGGTCGGCGGCCGGGCCACCCTGCTCGGACCGGTGCTCGGCGCGGTGGCGGTGGCCTGGGCGCGTACCGCCCTGTCGGAACGTTTCCCGGGCACCTGGACGTACCTGCAGGGGTTGCTGTTCGTGCTGGTGGTGGCGTTCCTGCCGGGCGGCCTGGCGTCGTTGTGGGCGCTGGCCCGGCAGCGCCGGTCGGACCCGGTCGGCGCGCGGTGGTGGCGACGGACCCGACCCGCCGACCCGGCCGAGACCCGGACGGAGGTGTCGGCGGCATGACCGGTGGGCAGCTCGACGGCCTGTGCGTACGCGACCTGCGGGTCACCTTCGACGGCTTCACCGCCGTCGACGGGGTCGACCTCGACGTGCCGCCCGGCGACATCCGCTTCCTGATCGGCCCCAACGGGGCGGGCAAGACCACAGTGGTCGACGCCGTGACCGGGCTGGTCCGGGCCACCGGTTCGGCCCGCTTCGGCGACCGGGAACTGCTCGGCCGCGACGTGCACCGCATCGCCCGGCTCGGCATCGGCCGCACCTTCCAGACCGCCTCGGTCTTCGAGGAGCTGACCGTGGTGCAGAACCTCGACATCGCCGCCGGGGCCACCCGGAGCTGGTGGACGCTGGCCCGCCGGCGCAACCGGATCCCCGACGAGGTGGCCGCCGCGTTGGAGACGATCGGGCTGGCCGACCGGGGCGACCAGCCGGCCGGCGCGCTGGCGCACGGGCAGAAGCAGTGGCTGGAGATCGGCATGCTGCTGGTCTCCGACGCCCGGCTGCTGCTGCTCGACGAGCCGGTCGCCGGGATGAGCCACGAGGAACGCGATGCCACCGGCGCCCTGCTGGAGACGGTCAGCCGGGACCGCACCGTGGTGGTCATCGAACACGACATGGACTTCCTGCGCCGCTTCGCCCGCAGCGTGACCGTGCTGCACGCGGGCAAGGTGCTCAGCGAGGGCACCGTCGCCCAGGTCCAGGCGGACCCCCGGGTGCAGGAGGTCTACCTCGGCGTCGACACCGCACCGGAGGCGTGATGTTGGAGTTGCGTGGCGTACACGCCGGCTACGGCCGCAGCGAGGTGCTGCACGGGGTGGACGTGGCCGTCCCCGCCGACGGGGTGGCCGCCGTGCTCGGCCACAACGGCGCGGGCAAGAGCACCCTGCTGCGGGTCGCGGTCGGCCTGCTGCGCCCCCGCGCCGGCACGGTCACCCTCGACGGGGAGGACGTCACCCGGCTCGCCCCGCACCAGCGGGTCGCCCGGGGCCTGGCGTACGTGCCGCAGGGCCAGCAGTGTTTCCCGCACCTGACGGCGGCGGAGAACCTGCGGCTGGTGGCCGACGGCCGGCGCGACGGGGCCGCCGCCACCGCCGAGGCGCTGGACCTGTTCCCGGCGTTGCGGAGCCTGCTGCGGCGGCGGGCCGGGCTGCTCTCCGGCGGTCAGCGGCAGCAGTTGGCCATCGCCCGCGCGCTGGTCACCCGGCCCCGGCTGCTGCTGCTCGACGAGCCCACCGAGGGCATCCAGCCCTCGGTGGTCGCCGAGATCCAGGACCGGATCGTCGAGCTGGCCACCGGGGCCGGCATCCGGGTGCTGCTGGTGGAGCAGCACCTCGGCTTCGCGCTGCGGGTGGCGACCCGGCACTACGTGCTGGAGTCCGGCCGGGTCACCGCCACCGGCGACGGTGGCCGGGACGCCGAACGGTCGGTCCGCCGGGCGCTCGCGGTCTGACCGTCCGGCGTGGTCAGGCCAGCCGGATGTCGTCGCCGTCGACGGTCACCGCCCGGGGCGGCAGCGGGCTGCCGGCCGGGCCGCTGCGCACCGCGCCGTCGGCGATGCCGAAGACGCTGTTGTGGCAGCCGCAGACGATGGTGCCGTCCTTGACCGAGGTGACCGTGCAGCCCTGGTGGGTGCAGGTCGCCGAGAACGCCTTGATGGTGCCGGCGGCCGGTTGGGTCACCACCACGCCCTCCGCCTTGAAGATCTTGCCACCGCCGACCGGGATGTCCGCCACCGCGGCCAGCGCCGCCGGGGCGGGCGGCTGCTCGCCGCCGCCGGCGGGGGAACCGCCCGCCCCGGCGGACGGCCCGGCCGGCGCGCTGCCGCCCGGCGAGGCGCCGGCCGGCGCGGCGGCCGATCCGCCGGTCTGCGGCGCCGCGGCCGGCGTGGTCGGCTCGCCGTACGTCTGGCAGCCGGTGAGCAGGGCGGTCACGCCCACCCCACCGGCGCCGGCCAGCACCGCCCGCCGGGACGCGCAACCCGCCCCACGCTCGTCGCACATCTGCCCGTCGTTCCTCTCCCGTGTCACGAGCCCGTCACGTCCCCACCCCGAAGGTGGTGAAGTACCACAGCGACGAGCTCACCCAGATCCCCATCAGAACGGTGAAGACCAGCCCACCGACGACCGGCAGCACCCAACCGGCCAGCCCCCGCTTGGGCAACGCCAGCATCTTCATGGTGAACACCCCGAAGAAGAGGCAGCCGAGCAGCGAGTGCAGCAGGGTCCGCAGGTCGTAGTCGGCGAAACCCAGCGCGTAGAGGCAGTGCACCGCCACCGGGACGGTCAGCAGGAACGCCACCCGGCCGCTCCACCGGTGCAGCCCGCCCGCCCAGGAGGGCGAGAAGCCGCCCAGCCGGCCCCACATCGCCAACGCGCTGAGCAGCTGCAGCACGGCGAAGAAGGCCGCCCCGGTGCCCAGCCAGACCTTGACCGCCTGGGGGCTGGAGAAGCCGGCCACGTTGACCGCGATCCCGGTGGGCTGGTGCATCCGGCCGTACGCCCCGAGGGCCACCGCGACCGCCGCCCCGACCAGCAGCGGCACGAGGACCGAGGCGGGTGGGGCGCCGGTGGACGGCACGCCGGTCGGGGCGGGCGGGGTCACGACGGGTGGGGGGTCGGACAGGACCCGGACGGGCGGCCCGTCGTCGAGGCCGCGTCCCACGTCGGTCTCGAACCGGCGGCGGGCCGTCATCACTCACCCGGGCCGGGGTCGGCCACGACCGGCGTCGCGGTGACGGTCCGACCGTCGAGGATGGTGGTGCCGAACGCGGGGTCCAGCGGCGGGGCCGACACCGGCGCGCCGTCGCGGGTGACCACCCCGATCTGGCTGCCGTCGGGCAGCATGATCCAGCCGCCGTCGACGCCGGCGCGGCGTTGCTGGGCGGTGGCCCGGTAGAGCACCGGGTCGGGCTTGCCGGTCTGCTTGGCGGTGAACTTCCACCGGCGCTGACCCACCACCATCTCGCCGGAGGCCACCCCGTTGCCGAACGACCCGGTGAGCACCTCGCCCTTCTTGCCGGTCAGCTTCATCCGGCCGTCGGCGGCGGTGCCGTTGAGCCACACCTCCAGCTTCCTGCCGTCGCAGACGTACGCCACCGCCTTGCCGTCGGTGACGGTGATCGCGATGGTGGCGCCGCCGTCGAGCCGTCCGGTCCAGTTCGAGTCGGCCTGCTTCGCCGGGGGCGGTGTGGTCGGCGGCGTGGTCTCCGCCGGGCCGGGCTGGCCCCCCGCGGGTGCCGCCGGGGTGGCGTCCGGCTCGGCCGCCGGGGCGGCGGGCGACACCACGGCGGCCTCGGGCGGGCTCGTCGCGGGCGCGGCCGCACCGGCGTCGACCGTACGCGGCGCCGCCTGGGCGCTCATCGCGAACAGGACGGCGGCCATGCCCGTCCCGGTCAGCAGGGTGAGCAACGGGGTCGTGCGCTTCATGAGCAGCTCCCTTCACCGGGTGGTACGAAGCCGGGGCGCGGGTCGTTCAATGTCGTGGCGAGATCCTGCGACCGGAGACGACGGGGTGCCGGGTATATCACCGACGGTGACCGTCCCGGGTGGCCGATAGGGTGTCGGGATGGCCGCCGCGATCCCGTACCTCCCCGGGGCCGGGTGACCGGTGCCGCCCGTGCCCGTTCCCACCCGACGGCGTGCCGCCGATCCGCCGCCCGCCCGCCCCGTCGGCCTCGCCCAGCGGTGTGCCCGGATCACCCGCTCGCGCCCGTTCGAGGCGGCGATCGTGGTGCTCATCATGGCCAACGCGGCGGTCCTCGGGGTCGAGACCTACCCGGATCTCGGTGCGGCCCGACCGGCCCTGCACTGGCTGGAGCTGAGCTTCCGGGCCGCCTTCGTCGCCGAGATCGCCGTCCGGGTGCTGGCGTACGGGCGTCGGCCGCAGGACTTCCTGCGGCACGGCTGGAACGTGTTCGACCTGGTGGTGATCGCGGCGATCTTTCTGCCCGGCCTGCACGGCGACTCGGCGTTGCTGCGGGTCGTCCGGGTGGCCCGGGTGCTGCGTCTGGTGCGTTTCTCGCCCGGTCTGCGCACCATCGTGGCCGCGCTGTGGCGCAGCCTGCCCGGTGTCGGCGGGTTCCTCGCGCTGGCCATGGTGACCCTCTACGTCTACGGCATGGCCGGCTGGCTGATCTTCGGCCGGGCCTACCCGGAGCAGTACGGCGACATCGGCCGGTCGCTGCTGACCCTGTTCGTGCTGCTGTCGCTGGAGACCCTGCCGGATCTGGTGGAGCAGGGGATGGCGCTGTCCCCGTGGACCCTCCTCTACTACGTCAGTTACGTGGTCATCACGGTCAACCTCCTGCTGAACATCCTGATCGCGGTCATCGTGAACTCGATGGAGGAGGCCCGCCGGCTGGAGATGACCGAGGGGCTGGCACCCGGCTACGACGCCGACGGCGACGGGGTGCCCGACGAGGTGGACCGGATCGCCCTGACCCAGCGCCTGGACGACCTGCGGGCGGTCATCGCGGAGTTGGAACGCGAGCTGCGCATCGACCGGGACGACCCGGCCGGCCGGCACCGGCCGGTCCGGGACCGCACCGACGCCCGCTGACGACCCCGCCCGACGCCGGCCGGCACTCCGCTGACGTCGGGACTTCCCACCTGATGGGACGGCGGCGGTGGGCGATCGGGGTCTGATCATGATAGGGATGAAGGGGCGCGCGGCCGTTACCGGCCGGACGCCCCTTCGATGATGGGCGAAGGAGGTCGGCATGCGGTTCGAACGTACGGTCATTCCCGGGGTCGGACTCTGCCAGCGCTTCGCCACCGCGCACGGCCAGTGGGCCAGCGTCATCTCCCACCCCACCGGGCGGCGCGACATCGTGATCTACCACCCCGAGGACAGCGACACCGCGCTCTGCACGCTGGTGCTCGAACAATCCGAGGCGCAGGCCGTCGCCGGGGTGCTCAACCAGGCGGTCACCGTCGACCACCTCGCCGAGCTGGAACGCCAGCTCCCCGGTGTCACGGTCGTGCGAATACCCGTCGCCGTGGACAGCATCGGCGACGGCAAACGCTGGCGGGACACCGCGTTGTCCGGCCGGCCGCTGTCACTGCTGGCGGTGGTCCGCGCCGGCCGGGTCGTGCCGACCCCCGGCGACGACTACGTCCTGCTCGCCGGCGACGAGGTCGTCGTCGCGGGCGGTGAGGCGGCCACCACGACCGCCGTGGACGTGCTCGCCGGCCACTGACCGGTACCACCACCGACCGACCAACCACTGGTGACGCCACCGCCGCGGTGGCCGCGCGACCCGGGGACGCCCGTCCCCGCGCCGCCGGTCCCGCACCGCCCGAACCGGGTGGGTGGCCGCCGACACTGATCTTCGAGGAGGGTATGTGCTGGTCCTGGTGGCGGTCCACGCACTGGCAGCCGTGGTCGCCCCGGGGCTGGTACGCCGCTTCGGACGCCGGGCGCTCTACGCCGTCGCGCTCGCCCCGGCCGCCACGCTGGTCTGGGCGCTGACCCGTACCGGCGTGGTGCGGTCCGGGGAACCGGTGGTGGAGACCTGGCCGTGGGTGCCCCGGATCGGTCTGGAACTCGCCCTGCGGATGGGCACCCTGTCCTGGCTGATGGTGGTGCTCGTCGGCGGGGTCGGCGCGCTGGTGCTGGCGTACAGCGCCCGGTACTTCCGCTCCGACGACCCCGGGCTGGGCCGATTCGCCGCGGTCTTCGTCGCCTTCGCCGGCTCCATGCTCGGCCTGGTCGTCTCCGACGACCTGCTGCTGCTCTACGTGTTCTGGGAACTCACCACCGTCTTCTCCTACCTGCTGATCGGCTACGACCCGGCGAAGCGGGCCAGCCGGCGGGCCGCCATGCAGGCGCTGCTGGTCACCACGCTGGGCGGGCTGGCCATGCTGGCCGGGTTCGTCATGCTCGGCCAGCACGCCGGCAGCTACCGCTGGTCGGTCGTCGCCACCGACCTGCCCGGCGGCGGCTACCTGGTCACCGCGCTGATGCTGATCCTGCTCGGCGCGCTCAGCAAGTCGGCCATCGTGCCGTTCAGCTTCTGGCTGCCCGGCGCGATGGCCGCCCCCACCCCGGTCAGCGCCTACCTGCACGCCGCCGCGATGGTCAAGGCCGGGGTGTTCCTGGTCGCCCTGCTCGGCCCGGCCGTCGCCGATGTCACCGCCTGGCGGGTGGTGCTGCTGTGCACCGGCCTGGCCACCCTCTTCCTCGGTGCCTGGGTGGCGTTGCGGCAGACCGACCTGAAGCTGCTGCTCGCCTACGGCACGGTCAGCCAGCTCGGCCTGCTGATGGTGATCCTCGGGGCCGGCAGCCGCGACGCCGCGCTGGCCGGCGCGGCCATGGTGCTGGCGCACGCCCTGTTCAAGGCCACCCTCTTCCTCGTCGTCGGGATCGTCGACCACACCACCGGCACCCGGGACCTGCGGGAACTCAGCGGCCTCGGCCGGCGCGCGCCGGTGCTGGCCGGGATCGCCGTGCTGGCCGCCGCGTCGATGGCCGGGCTGCCGCCGATGGCCGGCTTCGTCGCCAAGGAGGCCGCCTTCGAGGCGTTCCGGCACGGCGGTACGGCCGACCTGCTGGTGCTGGCCGGGGTGGTGACCGGGTCGGCGCTGACCGTGGCGTACACGCTGCGGTTCCTGTGGGGCGCGTTCGCCGGCAAGCCCGGTGTCACGCCGACCGAACCGCACCCGGCGGGCCGGACGTTCCTCGCCGCCCCGGCGCTGCTCGCCGTCGCCGGGCTGGCCGTCGGCGTCGCCGCCCCCGCCCTCGACGGGCTGCTCGCCCCGTACGCCGACGGGTTCTCCTCGGCCGGGCCCGGCTACCACCTGGCGCTGTGGCACGGCCTCACCCCCGCGCTGGGCCTGTCCGCCCTCGCGGTGACGGCCGGCGTCGGGCTGTTCCTGCTGCTGCACCGGGGCCGGCTGCGGCTGTCCCGGTGGACGCCGCTGGACGGCGCGGCCGGCTACGAACGGGTGGTCGCCGGGGTGGACCGGCTGGCGGTGGAGCTGACCGGCGCGACCCAGCGCGGATCGCTGCCGTTCTATCTCGGGATCATCCTGGTGGTGCTGGTCCTGCTGCCCGGCGGCGCGCTGCTCACCGGCGGGCCGTGGCCCCGGCAGTTCCGCGCCTGGGACACCCCGTTGCAGGCGGTCGTCGCCGCCCTGGTGATCGTCGCCGCCGTGATGGCCGCCCGCGCGCTGCGCCGGCTCACCGCGATGATCCTGGTCGGGGTCGCCGGCTACGGCACCGCGCTGATGTTCGTCCTGCACGGCGCACCGGACCTGGCGCTGACCCAGTTCCTGGTGGAGACCGTCACCATCGTCATGTTCGTGCTGGTGCTGCGCCGGCTGCCGGTGAAGTTCTCGGCCCGGCCGATCCGGCGCAGCCGGCGCGGCCGGATCGCGATCGGGGTCGCCGTCGGCGCGGTCGTGTCCGGGATGGCCTGGGTCGCGGCGAGCGGCCGGCTGGCCACCCCGGTCTCCGAGCGGTTCCCCGACGAGGCGGTCTCCTACGGCGGCGGCAAGAACGTGGTCAACGTGACCCTGGTCGACATCCGCGCCTGGGACACCATGGGCGAGATCGCGGTGCTGGTGGTGGCCGCCACCGGGGTCGCCAGCCTGATCTTCCGCCGCTCCCGGGACCTGGACCGGCGCAGCGCCGTCCCCGGCCCCCGACCGGCGACCACCGGCGGGCCACGCTGGCTGACCGCCGGCTTCGAGGCGCACCGGCACTCGGTGATCCTCCAGGTGGTCACCCGGCTGCTGTTCCACGCCATCGTGCTCTTCTCGGTCTACCTGCTCTTCTCCGGCCACAACGCCCCCGGTGGCGGGTTCGCCGCCGGGCTGGTCGCCGGCCTGGCCCTGGCCGTGCGCTACCTGGCCGGCGGACGCCGGGAACTCAACGCCGCCGCGCCGGTCGACGCCGGTGCGGTGCTCGGCGCGGGGCTCTTCCTCGCCGTCGGCACCGGGGTGGTGGCGATGCCGCTGGGTGGGGAGTTCCTGCAGAGCGCGGTGCTCGACCTGCACCTGCCCCTGCTCGGCAAGGTCCACTTCGTTTCGTCGGTCTTCTTCGACGTCGGCGTCTACCTGATCGTGGTGGGCCTGGTGCTGGACATCCTGCGCAGCCTCGGCGCCGAGATGGACCGCCAGCAGGAGGACGCCCGCGACGACGTACGGGACAAGGAGCTGGTGTGACCCCCAACCTCACCTACATCGTGGTGGTCGGCGTGCTCTTCGCCGCCGGGGTGACCCTGCTGCTGGAACGCAGCCTCACCCGGGTGCTGATGGGTGTCATCCTGCTCGGCAACGGCGCCAACCTGCTGCTGCTCACCGGTGGCCGGGCCGGTGGCCCGCCGATCGTCGGCACCACCGACGCCGCCGAGATGAGCGACCCGCTGCCCCAGGCGATGGTGCTCACCGCCATCGTCATCACCCTCGGCATGACCGCGTTCCTGCTGGCGCTGTCGTACCGCAGCTGGCACCTCAACGGCCACGACGAGGTGCAGGACGACGTGGAGGACCGCCGGATCATGGACCTGGCCGACCGGGACGAGGGGCCGGGCACCGACGACGCCGACCAGCCCGACTCCGACGACCAGCTCGACCCGGACGGCCGGCCCGATCCCGACAGCAGACGGCCCTCGGCGGCCTCGGTGGCGGCGGCCGGCGAGCGGGGGAGGGACGCGTGAACTACCTCGTCCCGCTGCCGGTGGTGATGCCACTGCTCGGCGCGGCCCTGACCCTGCTGCTGGCCAGCCGGCCCCGCGCCCAGCGCTGGGTCAGCCTCACCGTGCTCACCGCGACCGTCGCGGTGGCCGCCACCCTGCTGGTCCGCTCCTCGCTCGACGGGCCGCTCGTCGTCGAGGTCGGCGGCTGGGTCGCGCCGCTGGGCATCGTGCTCGTCGCCGACCAGCTCGCCGCGCTGATGCTGGTGGTCTCCGCCGCCGTCACCCTCTGCGTGCTGGTGTACTCCATCGGGCAGGGCATGGCCGACGGGCACGAGGAGACCCCGCTGTCGGTCTACCACCCCACCTACCTGGTGCTGACCGCCGGGGTGTGCAACGCCTTCCTCTCCGGTGACCTGTTCAACCTCTACGTCGGCTTCGAGATCCTGCTGGTCGCCAGCTACGTGCTGCTCACCCTGGGCAGCACCGAGACCCGCATCCGCGCCGGCACCACGTACGTCGTGGTCAGCCTGCTCTCGTCGCTGATCTTCCTGGTCGCGATCGGGCTGGTCTACTCGGCCACCGGCACCCTCAACCTGGCGCAGCTGGTCGACCGGCTCGACGCGCTCCCCGACGACCTGCGGCTGGTGCTCCAGGGGATGCTGCTGCTGGCCTTCGGCATCAAGGCGGCGGTCTTCCCGCTGTCGGCGTGGCTGCCCGACAGCTACCCCACCGCGCCCGCGCCGGTCACCGCCGTCTTCGCCGGCCTGCTCACCAAGGTCGGCGTGTACGCCATCATCCGCACCGAGACGCTGCTGTTCCCCGGCGGCCGGACCGCCGACCTGCTGCTGGTGGTGGCGGCGTTGACCATGCTCGTCGGCATCCTCGGCGCGGTCGCCCAGTCCGACATCAAACGACTGCTGTCGTTCACCCTGATCAGCCACATCGGCTACATGCTGTTCGGGGTGGGCCTCAGCTCGTCGCTCGGGCTGGCCGCCGCGATCTTCTACGTGGTGCACCACATCACCATCCAGACCACCCTGTTCCTCGCCGCCGGGCTGGTCGAACGCCGGGGCGGCAGCACCGCGCTGGACCGCCTCGGCGGGTTGGCCCGACTGTCGCCGCTGCTCGCCGTGCTGTTCTTCGTGCCCGCGCTGAACCTGGCCGGCATCCCACCGTTCTCCGGCTTCCTCGGCAAGCTCGGCCTGGTCCAGGCCGGGGTCGACGACGGCGGCGCGATGGCCTGGGTGCTGGTCGCCGGCGGGTTGCTGACCAGCCTGCTCACCCTCTACGCCATCGCCCGGGTGTGGAACCTGGCGTTCTGGCGTCGCCCGCACCCGGAGATGCCCGAACCGCAGGACAGCGTGCACACCGTCCGCACCGACGGGGTGGAACAGCCCTACCAGGGGCCGGACCGCGACGCCCACCCGGGCGCGATGCTGCCCCGCCTGATGATCGCGCCGACGGTCGCCCTGGTGGTGCTCGGGCTGGCGTTGACCGTGGTCGCCGGGCCGCTGTTCGACCTCAGCTCCGACGCCGCCGACGACCTGCTGCGGCGCACCCCGTACGTCGAGGCCGTCTACCCCGGGGGGACCCCGTGAGCCACGATCCGCCGCCGCAGCGGTCCACGGACCCGCCGCCCGGCGCGCTGCCGTCGCAGCGCGCCGGGGAGCCGCCGCCGCCGGAGCATCCCGAGGACCGGCCGCTGACCCGGGCGGCCCGCCGCCGCAACCAGGCCGTCGCGATGATCGTCCTGGTCACCGTATGGGTGCTGCTCTGGGGGACGCTGAGCTGGGCAAACGTGCTCGGTGGGCTGGTCGTGGGGCTGGTGGTGCTGACCGTCTTCCCGCTGCCCCCGGTGACCTTCGCCGGGCGGGTGCACCCGGTGCCGCTGCTGCGGTTCGCCCTGCGCTTCCTGCGGGACCTGGTGGTGGCCAGCGTGCAGATCGCGGCCCTGGCGCTGCGGTTCGGGCACCCCCCGCTGGGCGCGATCATCGCGGTGCCGCTGCGGATCCGCTCCGACCTCAACCTGACCCTGACCGCCGAGGCGCTGTCCCTGGTGCCCGGCAGCCTCATCGTCGAGGTCGACCGGGACGCCGGCGTCCTCTACGTCCACGTGCTCGGGGTACGCGACCGCGCCGAGGTCGAACGCTTCCGCACCGGCGTGCTGGAGCTGGAGGCCCGGCTGATCGCGGCGATCGGCTCGGCGCAGGAGCAACGCCTGATCCGGGAGCACACACCGTCCGCGCTGGAAGGGAGTTCGAGATGACCGCTGTCGCCGTGATCGTCACCGTGCTGCTGGCGGTGGCCGGCGCGCTCACCCTCACCCGGATCGTCCGGGGGCCGTCGGTGCTCGACCGGGCGGTCGCCACCGACGTGCTGCTGGCCATCGTGGTGGCCGCCGTGGCAACCGAGGCCGCCTACAGCCGGGACGCGACCGCGCTGCCGATCCTCGTGGTCCTGGCCATCCTCGGCTTCGTCGGCTCGGTCAGCGTCGCCCGCTTCGCCACCCGCCGGGACGACAGGTGAGCGTCGACGCGGTGCTGGACGTGGTGGCCGCGGCCTGCCTGCTGGGCGGCGCGCTGCTCAGCCTGGCCGCCGGGGTCGCCCTGGTCCGCTTCCCCGACCTGCTGTCGAGGATGCACGCCGCGGCCAAGCCGCAGGTCCTCGGCCTGCTGCTGGTGCTGCTCGGCTGCGCGCTGCGGCTGCGGACCGGGGTGGACGTCACCACGCTGGTGCTGGTCGGGGCGTTCCAGTTGGCCACCGCGCCGGTCGCCGCGCACATGATCGGCCGGGCCGGCTACCCGCACGACCGCATCCGCACCGACCTGCTGGTCACCGACGAACTCGCCGCCCACCTCGACCGGCTGCACGCCGACCGACGGCCCTGACCCGGCGGCTCTGACCCCGACCGGCCGGCGGTCCCGTGGCCTCGGCCGCCGGGGAGGGCCCGGCCGGTCAGGGCGCCTCGACGACCTCCCGGCCGAGCGGCCAGAACGCCGCCGGGACGAGCTTGAAGTTGGCGATGCCGAACGGGATGCCGATGATCGTGACGCAGAGCGCGATCCCGGCGAGCAGGTGGGACAGCGCCAGCCACCAGCCGGCCAGCAGCACCCACAGCACGTTCGCCAGCCCGGACGGCACGCCGGCCCCGGGCTTGGCGACCAGGGTACGGCCGAACGGCCACAGCGAGTACGACGCCAGCCGCAGCGACGCCACCCCGAACGGGATGGTGATGATGAGGACGAAGCAGACCACCGCCGCGACGAAGTAGCCGAGCGCCAGCACGATTCCGCCACCGAGGATGAGCCACAACACGTTCAGGATGAAGCGAATCATTACTCCATAGTGACCGGCGCGTGCCACCGCGTCACCGTTCCATGATCTTATGTTCCCATGATCACTCCCACTCCTCTCATGCATCTCGTCGCCGGCGTCTGGGGCTTCAAGACCCTCGCCGTCGGGGTCGAGTTCGGCCTGTTCACCCGGCTGGCCGGCGGGCGGGCCGTCACCGTGGCCGAGGCCGCCGCCGAGTTCGGGCTCGACGAACGCCCCGCCGACCTGCTGCTCTCGGCCAGCGCGTCGCTGGGGCTGCTGGAGAAGGCCGGCGACGGCTACCGCAACTCGGCGCTGGCCGAGCAGTTCCTGGTCGAGGGGCGGCCCTACTACTTCGGGGCCCAGGTGCGCTACTCCGACCTGCGCACCTACCTGCCCTGGCACCGGGTGGGCGAGGCGCTGCGCGGCAACCGGCCGCTGACCTGGGACCCGCAGCAGCAGGATTCCCTGTTCGACACCACCGACCCGGAGCTGGTGGCCCAGTTCTGGGACGCCATGTTCGCCACCTCCCGGTTCACCGCCCGTGCGCTGGCCGACGCGTACGACTTCGGCGCGCACCGCCGGCTGCTCGACGTCGGCGGGGGCGCGGGGGCGTTCCCGATCGAGTTCTGCCTGCGGCTGCCGGAGCTGCGGGCGACGATCCTGGACCTGCCGCACGTGTGCGTGCGGGCCGGGGAGCGGATCGCGGAGGCGGGCCTGACCGACCGGATCGGCACGGTCGCCGGTGACTTCCTCGCCGACCCGGCCCTGCCCGACGGGCACGACGTGATCCTGCTCAGCATGATCCTGCACGACTGGGACGAGCCGACCAACCGGGCGCTGCTGGCCCGCTGCCACGACGCGCTGCCGCCCGGCGGGGTGATCGTCGTCAGCGAGCTGCTGCTCAACGACGAGCGCACCGGCCCGCCGGAGGCCGCCCTGATGGGCATGAACATGCTCGTCGAGACCGAGGGCGGCAAGAACTACTCCGGCGCGGAGTACCGGCAGTGGTTGACCGACGCCGGCTTCGTCGACGTGCGTACGGTGCCGTTCGAGGCTCCCGGCGCGAACGGCGCGGTGCTGGCCCGCCGCCCCTGACCGGCCCGGCCGGGGCCGGTGGACGTCAGGCGTCCGCCGGCCCCGGTGCCAGCCGCCCGGTCACCCCGGCTTGTACGCGGTGACCAGCTCCCACCCGCCGGGCAGCACCGCCACCCGGGTGAACCCGACCTCGGCGAGCAGCCCGGTGTAGAACTCGACCTCCCGCAGCCGGCTGACGCAGCTGTCCACGCCGATCAGGAAGTAGCTCCAGAAGAACTGCACGGCCAGCCGGTCGGGGGTGCGGAACTCCTCGGCGATCAGCAGCAGCCCGCCCGGCTCCAGCGCCGCGTACGCCTGCTCGACCAGGCGGCGGGCGACGTCGTTGGGCCAGTCGTGCAGCACCCGGACGAACGCCATCGCGTCGTAGCCCTCCGGCAGCGGCCCGGCCAGGAAGTCGCCGCCGACGAAGCCCAGCCGGTCGGGGTGCCCCCGGTCGACCCGGGTGGCCGCCACCAGGGGCGCCACCGCCGGCAGGTTGAACACGTCGGCCCGCAGGTCGTCGGCGGTGTCGAGGATGTGCGCGGCGAGCGTGCCGTCGCCGCCGCCGACGTCGAGCAGGCGTCGCCGGTCCGACCAGAGCCGGTCGGCGTGCCGGCGCAACGTCTCGATCACCGGGCCGAGCCCGGCGGCCATGCTGCGTTCGAAGTCGGCGGTCTGCGCGTCGGTCTTGGGCGGCCAGGCGAAGTCGTCGTCGCTCATGCCGACCTCGCCGCGCAGGCTCTCGGCGAGCCGGCCGTGCAGCAGCCGCCACGGGTAGCGGTCCCGGTCCCGTTCGATCGCGTCCGGGCCGACCACCGCCAGCACGGCGTCGCGCAGCCCCGGCACCGCCCGGTAGCTGGCCCCGGCGATGTCGTCGTCGGGTTCGTGGCGGGTGACGCAGCCGAGGCTCTCCAGGCAGTCGAGGAACTTGTACAGCCGCAGCGGGCGCACCCCGAACCGGTCGGCCAGCGCGTCGAGGCGTACCGGGCCGGGCTCCAGCGCGTCGAGCAGGCCGAGGGCCAGCGCGGTCTCCAGCACGTCGACGGCCTTGGGGCCGTTGACGAGCAGGCTCATCAACGCCCGGGGGGACAGGGTGACGCTCACCGGCCCAGCTCCTCGCCCAACGCGTCCATGAACGCGTCGACCTCGTCGACGGTGTTGTAGACGTGCGGCCCGACCCGCAGCCAGCCCCGCCAGCTACAGATCATGTTCCGCGCGGCCAGCCGCCGCTTGACCTCCTCGCCGTCGGGGACGTCCAGGCAGACCACCCCGCCCCGGCGCTGCGGGTCGGTGGGGCTGACCACGGTGATGCCGGCCGCCGCCGCCCGGTCCAGGACCCGCTGGGTCAGCGCCAGCGAGTGGGCCCGGATCGCCGCGATCCCGACGCCCGCCAGCAGGTCCAGGCCGACCTGGGAGATCAGCGAGGTCAGCGGGTACGGCGTGCCGCCGGCGAAACGCTGCGCCCCCGCCGCCCATCCGGTCGACACCCGGAAGGTCAACGCCCGGTCGCCGGCCTGCCACCCGGTCGCCGCCGGTGTCAGGCGTTCCGCCAGGTCGGGACGGACGTAGAGGAAGGCGGTGCCGGCCCCGCACAGCCACTTGTGCGCGCCGCCGAGGACGATGTCGACGCCGAGCGCGGTCACGTCCAGCGGGACCGCGCCGACGGTCTGGAAGGCGTCCACCACCACCAGCGCCCCGACGTCGTGGGCGCGGGCGACCAGCCGCGCCAGGTCGATGGTGGCCCCGGAGGAGAAACTCGCGTGGGGTACGCAGACCAGCAGCGTCCGTTCGTCGACGCGGGCGGCGAGGGCGTCCTCGTCGAACCGGGGGCCGCCGGTGCCGACCACGTCGAGCCGTGCGCCGTAGCGGCCGAACGCGGTGCCGATGAACGGCACCGTCGGGTACTCCAGGTCGGTGGTGACGATCCGGTCGCGGGGCGGGCGGTAGTCGAAGCAGGACAGCACCCGGGCCAGCAGGGTGCTCAGGTTGGCGTCGGTGACCACGCTGCCCGGGGGCGCGCCGAGCAGTGCGGCGACGGAGTCGGCGTACCGGTCGAGGCCGACGTGCCAGCCCTGCCACACGTCGTCGCGCCAGTCGCGCAGGGTCGCCCAGTAGTCGGCGAGCACCCGCTCGACGCCCCGGGGCGTCGCGCCGGTGGAGTTGTTGTTCAGGTAGACGCAGGTTTCCAGCAGCGGGAACTCGGCGCGCAGGACGGCGTGCGCGGCGGCGTCCAGGCAACGCGCCGGGTGGGTTGCGGGTGCGCTCACTCGCAGCAGCCTCCGATCGGATCGGTCCGGGGTGGACGGTTCTCGGTGGACACGGTGGTGAAGACCGGGACGGCACGGACGGCCGCCAGGTAGGGGGTGCCCTCGGTGTAGCCGGTGCCGGAGCGGGCGCCGAGCATCCGGGTCGCCAACCGGTGGTGGGTGCGCCGCCAGGTCAGCACCGCCTCGGCGAAGGCCGCCATCTGCTGCCGTACCAGGTCGAGGTCGGCTCCCCGCAGCGACCCGGCGTGGACCGCCGCACGGTAGGCCCGGTCGATCGACGGCTGGCCGGCCCGCACCACCTCGCGTACCTCCGGCACCGACCGGTACGCGGTGGAGTCCAACCGCTCCGGCTCCGGCGTACGGCACAGCGACTCCATGATCTTGTACGAGCGGGACTGGATCGCGCTGGCCCCCTCGGTGTACTCGCGGAACGTCCGGAACGCCGCCGGTTGCATGGTGGCCAGCAGGGAGAACAGCGCCCCGGCGCCGCTGATCAGCTCCCGGGCGTACGCCAGCCGGCCGGCGGCGGGGCGGGGCCGGCCGGTGTCCAACGCGACGATCGTGCCCCGCAGCTCCTCGGCGACCCCGGCGAAGACGCACTCGTACGCCTGGAGGACCCGGATGAACAGGTACTCGTCGTGGGAGACGTAGACCGGCAGCATGCTCAACCCCAGGGCGCGTTCCCGGGCGGGATCGCGGCCGGTGACGGCGAGCCGGTGCAGCGCCACCGCCGCCGCGACCGGGTCCTGTTCGGTGACCGCCCCGGCCAGGCCGAGCCGGGTGAGGGCCGACGAGGCGGCGCGTACCCCGAGCCGGCACCGCTTCGCCACCAGCGCCGGCCCCGGCCGCTGCTCGGGGAGCAGGTCGATGGCGTCGGTCGAGGCGGCCAGCTCGAAGGCGAGGGCGTCGGCGACGAGGTCGACCAGGAGCCGGTCGCGTTCCCGTCGTCCGTCGCCCGGCCCCGGCCGGTCGACCTCCTCAGCCATCCGTCCGGCCGGTCCGCTCTCCGGGGCGTGGCCGGGCAGGGGGAGCAGGGGCAGGGCCAGGTAGCTGCGGTAGTCGTACCGGGCGTCCCACTTGTCGAGCGCCACGTCGAGGAAGGCGGACAACTCGCGGGCGGGGGTCGTCCGCGCGTTCACCCGGGCGCGCGCCTGGTCCAGCTGGACGAGGAGTTCCTTTTTGACGAAGTGTTTACCGACGCGATGAAATTCGGTGACCACTGCCTGGTAGGGAAATTGCTCGGGATCGGCCGTACCGGACGACCAGCTCGTCAGCTCACGCACGAACCGCACCTCGGAGGGGTATGTGTCAGGGGGAGCGCCGACGATTCTTCGAGTGGCGCGGCTCGTCATGCCTCTGCGGTGCCCGAATGCGCCGCCGCCGGGACGTCGGTGTCCGGCCGGGGCGGGCGCAGCTCGGGAAAGAACCGGTGCCCGAGGAGCTTGGCGAGCACGGTCGCCGCGCTGCCCGGGGTGCCGCCGGGGGCGTGCCCGCCGACCCGCAGAGCGACCTCGTAGTGGCGCGCCCGCCACCGGTGGACCTGCTCGTCCCAGGCGATCATCTCCTCGGCGAGTCGCCGGGTCGGGTCTGCCGGGGCCAGCGCGTCGAGCGTGCCGCCCCGGGTGGCGAGGTGATCGGCGAAGGCCCGGCCGAGCTGTCGGCTCACCGTAGCGGCCCGCCGCCAGCCGGGGGACTCGGCGCCGGAGCCGTTGCCCAGCGCGGGTTGCATCGTCTGGAAGTCGACCGGGGACAGGTGCCGGAACATCTCCAACTGGTCGGTGACCAGTCGCACCGCGAGCGTCGCGCGGGCCAGCAGCGCCGCCGCCCCGGCCGGGTCGGCGGCCCCGGTGCGCCCGACGGCGGCGGTCAGCTCGGCCTCGGCCAGCTTCAGCCACAGCTCGGCGGACTGGTGCACCACCTGGAAGAGCAGCTCGTCGCGGTGGAGCATCTCCTCCGGGCGGCGTTGCAGGGCGAGCAGCTCGTCGGTGCGCATGTAACGGGCGTAGTCCGTGGAGCCGTCGCCCGGCAGCACGGGTGACTGGTCACGTTTCACGACTGTCCCTTCTCCTGAACGCCGGCGCGCACGGGGACCGGCACTCGACGGCCGCAATTATCCAACGAAGAACAGCAATGTGTCACCCCCTGTTCCGCGAATAGTTCGCCCGGTGCGCCGAGCAAATAGCCGCCTTTACCGTACGAGCCTGTGGGCGTTAACAGAACGAATTACCCGAGTCAATACCGGTGCGTGCCTGACGTGTCACAGGCCGGCCGCCCCGGATGCGGTCGCCGACCCGCCGGTGGCCGGTGCGGTATTCCGGTCTCGCCGTTCCGGTGTCGCCGTCGGGGCGCGGCATCCCGGGCGGCGCATTGCTCCCGGTGGTCGTTTGCGTACTTTCCGAAGTTGTGGTGAGGTCTGCCTGACTCGTCGCTGACGGTGTCGCATCGACAGCGAAAAGTGATGTGCCGGCGGGCCGCCGGGCCCGTCGTCCGGAAGGAGTGCCATGACCGCTGCGCCGACCTCCACCTCGTGCCGGGTTGACGGTTTCGGGGAGGTGTCCATCCGGCCGGTGGACCCCGACCGGGACGTCGCGGTGATCCACGACTGGGTGACCCGGGAGCGGTCCCGGTTCTGGGGCATGCGCGGGGCCAGTCGGGAGCGGGTCCACGAGATCTATGCGTACCTCGACTCGCTGACCACCCACCACGCGTACCTGGTGCACCGGGACGGCCGGCCGGCGGCGCTGTTCCAGACCTACGAGCCGGCGGCCGACCCGGTCGGGCGGTGCTACGACGTACGCCCCGGCGACTTCGGCATCCACCTGCTCATCGGCCCGCCGGACGGTGGCCCGGAGCCCGGCTTCACCGGCGTGCTCCTCGACGTGTTCCTCGCGTTCGTGCTGGCCGACCCGACCCGGCTGCGGATCGTGGCCGAACCGGACGCCGGCAACGCCCGCGCCGTCGACAGGTTGGTCCGGGCCGGTTTCGTGCCCGGTCCGCAGATCGACCTGCCGGAGAAGCGGGCCCAACTGCTCTTCCTCGACCGTGCCGCTCGGGGCCGCTGACCAGGGGTGATGCTGCCTGGGTGGGGCGGTCGGCCTCGCCCGGACGGGGGATGGGTGACCCACGTCGCCATTCATCGTGTTGGTTAGGTTAGCCTCACCTACGTGCTTAGTGATCGAGTTCGCCCGGCGGGGGAGCGGCACCACCCCACCGGCACCGCGACCCTGCCCGTCGCGCCCTGGCGGCTGTTCGACGTGCAGGTACGCGCGACGCGCCGGCTCAGCCCGTCGTTCCTGCGGGTCACCTTCACCGGCCCGGACCTCGACCGGTTCGCCGACAACGGGTACGACCAGCGGATCAAGCTGGTGCTGCCCGCACCCGGCCGACCCGGCGTCCACCTGCCCGGCGGCGACGACTGGTACACCCACTGGCGCGCCCTGCCCGAGCAGGAGCGCTGCCCGATCCGCACGTACACCGTCCGGGCGGTCCGGCCGCACCTGGCCGAGGTGGACGTGGACCTGGTGCTGCACGGCGACCACGGCCCGGCCGGCCGGTGGGCGCTGCGGGTCCGCCCCGGCGACGAGGCCGGGCTGCTCGGACCCGACGCCGGCTACGACGGCGAGCACGGCGGCATCGAGTTCCGCCCGCCGCCCGCCGGCCGGCTGCTGCTGGCCGGCGACGAGACCGCCGTGCCCGCGATCAGCGCCATCCTGGAACGCCTGCCCCTCGACGCCCGGGGCGAGGTGCTGCTGGAGGTGCCGGACCCGGCCGACGTCCTGCCGGTGTCCGCCCCGCCCGGCGTCACCGTCAGCTGGCTGGCCCGTGCCGGCGGCGGACACGGCAGCCGGCTGCTGCCCGCCGTGGCCGCGGCGGCGCAACGGCTGCTGGCCCGCACCGGGGCGACGCCCGCCGAGGCGGTCGTCGACGTCGACGTCGACGTGGCCCCGCTGTGGGAGGTGCCCGCCCCGACCGCGCCCGTGCCCGTCTACGCCTGGCTGGCCGGGGAGGCCGGCGTCATCCGCGCCCTGCGCCGGCACCTCGTCGCCGAGCGGGGCGTGGACCGCCGCGCCGTCGCCTTCATGGGGTACTGGCGGCTGGGGCGCGTGGACCCCGCCTGAGCCGTGACCATCGGCTGTGACCCGCGTTACCTCTCGGTGGAGCGGGAATCAGAGCAGCGGGTCCGGATTTGAAGCCAGGTGTGACTGTCGTACCGTCTCACGCCCGGCCGCACCACGACCGGGCGGAGCTTCCCCGATGACCGATCTCGCCCACGACCAGCTGACGAAGGTCGCGCCGACGCCCGGAGACCTGATGACCCGCCGGCAGCGGGTACGCCTGGTCCTCGTCCTCGGCTCGCTGATCGCCATCGGCCCGCTGACCATCGACATGTACCTGCCGGCGCTGCCCGCCATCGCCGCCGACCTCATGACCACCTCGGCGGCGGTCCAGCTGACCCTCACCGGCACGCTCGCCGGGCTGGCCCTCGGTCAACTGCTGATCGGGCCGCTCTCCGACGCCGTCGGCCGCCGGGGTCCGCTGATCGCCGGCCTCGCCCTGCACATCGTGGCGTCGGCGCTCTGCGTCGTCGCCCAGCACATCGCCGTCCTCGGCGCGCTGCGGGTGGTGCAGGGCCTCGGCGTCGCCGCCGCCACGGTGGTCGCGATGGCGGTGCTGCGGGACCTGTTCAGCGGCACCGCCTTCGCCACCCTGCTGTCCCGGCTGCTGCTGGTGATGGGCGCCGCCCCCGTCCTCGCCCCCACCCTCGGCGGCGGCGTGCTGCGCTGGACGGACTGGCGGGGTGTCTTCGTGACCCTGGCCGTGTTCGGGGTGCTGCTCGTCGTGGTCGCCGTGATCGGCCTGCCCGAGACCCTGCCCGCCGAGCGTCGCCAACGCGGCGGCGCGTGGTCGACCGTGAGCCTGTACGGCTCGCTGCTGCGCGACCGGACCTTCGTGGGGCTGGTCGTGGTCGCCGGGCTGGCCATGGCGGCGCTGTTCGCGTACGTGGCCGGCTCGTCGTTCGTCCTCCAGGAGGGGTACGGGCTCGACGAGCAACAGTTCGGCCTGGCGTTCGGGGCGGGCGCGGTGGGCCTGATCGGGGCGGCCCAGTACAACGTGCGGCTGCTGCGCCGCCACCCGCCGCAGCGCATCCTGGTCACCTCGCTGAGCGTCGGAACCCTGGCCGGGCTGGCCCTGCTGGCCTTCGCCGTGACCGGGTTCGGTGGGCTGCCCGCCCTGCTGGTGGCGCTGTGGGTGGTGCTGGCAGCGGCCGGGCTGGCGATGCCCAACGCCCCGGCGCTGGCGCTGTCCCGCCACGGTGAGGCCGCCGGCACCGCCTCGGCCCTGCTCGGCGCGGTGCAGTTCGGCGTCGGCGCGGTGGCCGCCCCCATGGTGGGGGTGCTGGGCAACGGCGCGGTGGCGATGGCGCTGGTGGTCGCCGGGGGCATGGTGGCCGCGCTGGCGGCGCTGTTCCTCGTGGTCCGCCCGTCCCGGCTCGCCGACCTGGAACCACCCTCGGCGGTCGTCGTCGTGCACTGACGAGGACCGGTCGCCCCGCAGCCGGGCCGCGAACGGGCGGCCGGTCACGGGGTGTCCGGGTGGCCGGGGACCTCGCACAGCCGGTGGCTGTCGAAGATCTCCGTCACCCGGCGCAGGCTGACGTCGTCCCGGGCCAGTTCCATGGCGACCTGCTCCACGGCGTACAGGAAACCCCGGATGTCGGCGGGGGCGAGCAGGGCGGTGTCGGCCATCAGCGACAGGTGGATCCGCTCAGCGGTGCCGCTGGCGTCGACGTACAACGGCATCGCCTCGGCGGCGGCCCGCTGCGGCCAGTCGAAGGTGGTCGTCGCGGTGAGCCCGGCCAACTCCTGCGGGCCCGGCACCGGGCCGGCGGGTCGCGGTTGCAGCGACCACCGGTCGTTGAACTGGCCGCCGACCGGCAGGGGCCGCCCGGCGGCGTCGGCGGCGGCGCGGGCCACCTGGGCGGCGGCGCGGCCGTCGTGGCGGGCGTGCCGCATCGCCGCCCCCATCGCGGCACGGGCGTGCCCGACCAGGTCACCGACGGTGTCGCCGGACACCTCCATGGCGGTACGGACGGCCTGGTTGAGGCTGGTCACGGTGTACCGCAGCTCCGGTTCCACCCGGTTGCTCTGCATGATGTCCAGCGGGTAGACCGGCGTGGCGCAGAACGTGCGCACCAGCGCGTTGGTGACGGCCAGCAGGGTGACCGACGTGGTGGTGCGCAGTCGTCGGGCGGCCAGCCGCAGGGCCACGGCGGCGGCGTCGGAGGCGAGTTCACCGCGCCAGTACCGGGGGTCGGCCGGGGTGACCCGCTCGGGCAGGGGCGCGACCGGTAGGCGGCGCAGCTGCTGACGCAGGTACGCCAGCGCGTCGACGTTGCGGCGTTGCCCGTCCGGGGAGCGTTCGAAGACGGCCAGGTCGACCGGCTGCACCGCCGGTCGGGCCGGCGGTGGGGCGTCCCCGTCGGTCCTGGCCCGCAGCAGCGCGGCCAGCTCGGCGGCCAGGAGGTCCGCGCCGAGATGGTCGGCCGCCAGGTGGGACACGGCGAACATCAGCAGCACGGGGATGCCCTCGTGGGTGGCGACCGCGAACCGGATCGGCAGCTCGGTGTCGTGGGCGAACGGGCGGGTGCCGGCCCGACGCAGGCAGTCGGCGACGATGTCGGCGAAGCTGACCGGGTCACCGTCGGGCCGGTCGACGACCTCGACGGTGACGACGCCCTCGCCGAGCACGTGCTGGCCGCCCTGGCCGTCGACCCCAGCCGGGAAGAGCGTCCGCAGCGACTCGTGCCGCCTAAGCAGGTGGGACAGCTGTGCCAGCACGTCGTCGACCTCGAGCAGCAGGGGTACGGGCAGCCACCGGGTCAGCACGAAGAACGGCTTCATCTCCGGCAGCCACCGGCGTAGGACGTCCCAGGTGCCCTGCTGGCCCCAGGTCAGGTGGGCGGTCCGGCTGCGGCCCGCGTGGAACGTCACCTCGGCGGTGCGGTGGTTGATCAATGGGTGGTCCTCACGGGCTGGGATGGACGGGGCATCAGGTAGCGGCGGGCACCGCCGCCGGGGCGGGCCGGACGAACAGCACCCGCCGCAGGCAGAACACGCTGTAGGTCAGCCCGGCGGTCCAACTGGCCACCACCGCCCACATCACGGCGTCGATGCCGAACGGCCCGTTGAGCAGCCAGGCGAAGGGGATCTGCACGGCGACGAAGGCGATCAGCGTGCAGATCAGCGGCGCGGTCGTCCGGCCGGCGCCGTTGAGGTAACCGTGGATGACCACCATGGCGGTGTAGAGGAGCAGGAAGGGATAGATGATCGTCAGGTAGCGTCCGGTCAGTTCCCGGGTGGCCGGATCGTCGGTGAACAACGCGGCGAGCGGGGCGCGGGCGACCAGCACCACCCCGGCGACCAGCACCGACAGCACGGCCGTCAACCGCAGCGTGCGCAGCAGCCCGTCACGGGCCCGGGCCAGGTCCCCCGCGCCGAGGTTCTGGGCGGCGAAGGCGGTCACCGCGCCGGAGAAGTCGAGGAACAGGATGCCGGTGAACAACTCGATCCGGGAGACGATCGTGAACGCGGCGAGGACCACCTCCCCGTAGGACTGGATGATCCCGACCAGCACCATGATCCCGAGGGCGAGCACGATGTGCTGGCTGGCCAGGGGCAGGCCCAGCCGGGCGGCGTCGACGAGTTCCCGGCGGACCGCAGGCCGTGGCCCGCCGCGCCGCACCGGGTGGGCGCGCGCCGCCCAGACCAGCCCGACCACCAGGGCGACCGTGCTGGCCACGGCGGTGGCCAACGCCGCGCCGACCACACCCCCGTCGAGGACGGCGACGAAGACCAGCACCAGGACGACGTTGGCGATGCTGCCGACGCCCTGCACCCACATCGCCGAGCGGGAGTCACCCAGCCCGCGGAAGTAGGCGCTGACCGCGGCGCTGCCGAAGATCCCGGGGAAGCCGAGCGCCAGGGTGCCGAAGAACCGGGCCGAGTCGGCGGCGAGCCGCCCGTCGATTCCCATCACCGCCAGCGCCGGATCGACAAGGAGCGTCGCCAGGACGACACAGCCGGCGGCCCAGACGACCGTGAGGAGGGTGAGGGCGGCGACCACGTCGCGGCGACGGTCTACCTGCTGACCGCCGGTCAGGTGGGCCAACCGGATGGTGAACGCCGTGCCCAGCCCGATGAACATGGCGTTGAGCAGATAGAACAGGGGCCCGCAGGCGCCCACCACGGCCAGCCCCTCGAGCCCGACGTAACGGCCGACGACGACGCTGTCGACCAGCAGGTAGCCCTGTTGCAGCAGGTTCGCCGCGGTCAGCGGCAGGGCGAAGCCGACGATGCGCCGCAGCGCCGGCCCGGTAGTCATGTCCGACATGCCACCCTCCGATCGGTGTCGTCAGGCGGCGGCGTCCGCGAAGGCGACCAGGTCCTCGACGTGGTACGCGATCTCGGCGACGGTCCGGTCGGCGAGCAGGTCCGCGACGTCGTACTGCACGTCGTGCCGCACGGCGATGGTGTTGGCCACCGAGGCGGCCATGATGGAGTCGCCGCCCAGGTCGAAGAAGTCCGCCTCCACGTCGAGCGTCGGATAGCCGAAGGCGAGGGCGAGGCACTGCGCCACGGACCGCTCGACGTCGGTGTACCCACCGTCCGGCCGGCCCTCCAGCTCGACACCGACCGCGTCGACGGTGGCCCGGATCTTGTCGGCGGCCTGCCGCAGCCGCTGCTCCAACGCCTGCATCTCCCGGTCGACCTTCGCGTCGATCTCGGCGGAGAGCCGCACGTCGTAGGAGCGCAGCAGGTGGATCAGCTCCCCCCGGTAGTGCAGCTCCCCGGCGAACAGCCGGGACCGGCCGGAACGCAGGCCCGCGTCGAGGACCTCCAGCCCGACCCGGGTGGGCAGGGCCCGGAACATGGTGTCGCCGCTGGTGCCGTGGTCGACGGCCATGCCGATCTCCTTCCACGCGACCCAGTCCAGCGCGATCACGTGGGTCGACCCGCCGGCCTGGCTGCGGGCCACGTTGTCCAGGTAGTAGTTGGCCGCCGCGTAGTCGGCCTGGCCGGGGGCGGGGAACACCGACGCCACCGACGAGAAGTGCACGACGAAGTCCGGCCGGTCGTCCCGGGTGAGCTGGTCGAGCAGGAACGCGGCGTGCAGCTTCGCCCGGACCACCGCGTCGAAGTCGGCGAGGTCCCGGAACATGACGGTGCTGCCACCGGGCAGGCCGGCGGCGTGCACGATGCCGTCGATGCGGCCGTGCCCGCCCCGGGCGTCGGCCACGGCGGCGGCCAGCGCGTCCGGGTCACCGGCGTCGGCGGCGACCACCCGGACCCGGGCACCGAGTTCCTCCAGCTCCCGCACCGCGCGTACCCGTGCGGCACGGGCGTCGCCGGCCGGCGCGGACAGCAGGTCCGGCCACTGGTCGCGCGGCGGCAGGCCGGACCGGCTGAGCAGCACCAGGGTCACGTCGGGCTGCCGGGTGGCGAACGCGTGGGCGACGGCCAGGCCGAGCGCGCCGGTGCCGCCGGTGACCAGGTAGGTGCCGCCCGGCCGCAGGTAGCTCTGCGGGCCGTCGGTGTCGACCTGCGGCACCTCGACGAAGACCTCGTGCAGGCGTCGGCCGTCGCGCCACAGGAACACCCCGCGTTCGGGGGAGAGGATCTCCGCCCGGACCGCGTCGGGCGACACGCCCGGGTCGACGTCGAGGTGGGTGACCCCGAGGTACGGGTACTCCCGGCCGATGACCTTGCCGAAGCCGACCAGCGCGCCATTCTCGACCACCACGTCGGGTTCGGCGTCGTGGGCGCAGACCGCGCGCCGGGTGAGCACCGTCAGCTCCAGCTTGACGCCGGCCGCCATCAACGCCTTGGTCAGCTGGAACAGGCTGTGCAGGTTCTTGCCGGTCCGCAGGTCGAGTTCGGCGAGGTCGGCGGCGGGGGTGGCGTCGAAGCCGAGCGCGTGCACCAGGTGGGTGATGC
The DNA here is from genome assembly GCF_007833915.1 of Micromonospora sp. HM134. NCBI lineage: Bacteria > Bacillati > Actinomycetota > Actinomycetes > Micromonosporales > Micromonosporaceae > Micromonospora > Micromonospora sp. HM134. The sequence continues at coordinate 4,358,029 of NZ_CP041061.1, read as the reverse complement.
CGTCGTCGTCGACCAGCCGGGCGATCTCGGCGAAGGAGTCCGCCGAGCGGGCGTCGAAGGGCGCGCCGCCGGGGCGTACCGGCTCGCCGAGCCGCAGCACCCGCAGGTCGTCCAGTCCGGTCGCGGCGAGCAGTTGCCCGGCGTCGGTGTCCGGGTCGACCAGGGCCAGCACCCGCGCCCCGGGCGTCGGCGACGCCGGGTCGGCGGCGGGGGCGAACACCACGTCGTGGGTGACGGGGTGCTCCTCGTCGACGGTGCCCAGGGACAGCTGCGCCCGCCAGGTGTCGGGGAACTGCACCCACGCGGGGGTGGTGTCGAAGGCGTACCCGGGAAGGCGGACGATCCGGCGGCGGCCGTCGGAGAGCCGCCGCCAGTCCACCGACGCGCCGGCCAGGTAGCGGCGGGCCTCGTCGCCGAGCGGGCCGTCCGGCGGCGGCGACGCCCCGTCGGCCAGCGAGGCGACCAGTTGCCGGCGCAGGTCGGCGACGTCGTGGACGACGAACGCCGCCCGGTGCCGGTGCCCGCTGCGGGAGACCTGGCTGGTGTGGCAGACGTCGGCGATGTCGACCCCGTCGAGGCCGGCGGCGTCGATGAACCGCACGTACCGCTCACCGAGGCGGACCAGGGACTTCAGGGTGGCCGCGCTGAGGGTGAACAGGAACGGCCCCGGGCCGGCGGGGGCCGCCGGTGTCTCGGCGACGTGCTCCTCCAGCACGACGTGGGCGTTGGTGCCGCCGAGGCCGAAGGCGCTGACCCCGCAGCGCCGTGGGCCGTCGGGGGACTCCCACGGCCGCAGGCTGGTGGAGACGTACAGCGGCCCGGCGGCGAAGTCGAGCTTCGGGTTGGGGTTCTTGAAGTTGGCCTGCGGCGGGATCATCCGGTTGCGCAGCACCGCGATGGCCTTGATCAGACCGATGACGCCGGAGCCCTCGAACAGGTGCCCCACGTTCGCCTTGACGGTGCCGACCGCGCAGAACCCCCGGTCGCCGGTGTACCGGGCGAAGGCGCGTTTCATCCCCTCGTGCTCGATCGGGTCACCGACCCGGGTGGCGGTGCCGTGGGCCTCCAGGTAGCCGAGGGTCCGGGGGTCGACGCCCGCGTTGCGCCAGGCGGCGTCCAGCAGGTCGGCCTGCGAGTCGGAGTCGGGGTTGGTGATGCCCTCGGTGTTGCCGTCGTGGTTGACGGCGCTGCCCTTGATGACGGCGTAGATCCGGTCGCCGTCCGCCACCGCCTGCGACATCCGCTTGAGGACGACCGCGCCGGACCCCTCGCCGAAACCGGTGCCGTCGGCGGCCTCGTCGAAGGTGCGGGTGACCCCGTCGGAGGACTCGATGCCGATGTTGGAGTGCGGGTGCTTGACGGGGGAGAAGACGATCCGGGCGCCGCCGACCACCGCCATCTCGCAGTCCCCGGCGAGCAGCGCGTTCTTGGCCTGGTGCACGGCGACCAGGGTGGCCGAGCAGGCGGTGTCCACCACCAGGCTCGGGCCGCGCAGGTCCAGCAGGTGCGACAGCCGGTTCGCCAGCATCGCCGGGATGTTGCCGGTGATGGCCTGCTGGCCGTTGTTCGGGTCGACGCGGCAGATGTAGTCCAGATAGGTCGATCCGGGGTTGACCGCGAAACCGACGAACACGCCTGTCCGGCTGCCCCGGAGCCGGTCGAAACCGTAACCGGCGTCCTCGAAGGCGAGGAACATGGCGCGCATGACCATTCGGTGGTGCGGGTCGGTCAGCGTGGCCTGCCGGGGGTTCATTCCGAAAACGGTGTGGTCGAAGGTGTCGACCTCGTCGAGGAAACAACCGTTGTGGTATTCGACGTCGGGCTCGGTCACCGGTTCGATGCTCGTCGCCCGGAGATACCTGATGTATTCGGCCAGCTTTTCCCGGCGGTTCGTGGGAAACGGTCGGGTGAGGCTCGCCCCGGAACTGATGATCTGCCAGAAGGTGTCGAGGTCGTCGGCCCCGGGCACCTCGACCGACAGGCCGACGACCGCGATATCCGTGTCCATGCGGTGAATCACCTCTCCGCGATGCGGGTGAGAAATGCGCTGAGGGTCTTGCCGTTGACCTCGTCGAACCCGGTGACACCGGCCGCGCGCAGGGTGGTGACCGCCCGGACCCACTCCACGGGGGTGGACAGTTGCCGGGCGAGCAGTTCGGCGGCGCGGTCGGTGTCGAAGACGTCCCCGGTGACCCCGGAGACCACGGGGGTGTGCCCGGGGGCGAAGTCGCAGCCGTCCAGGACGGCCCGGAACCGCTGCTCCGCCGACGCCATCAGCGGGGTGTGGAAGGGGCCGCTGACGTTGAGCGGGACGACCCGTGCCCCGGGCAGCGCGCCGATCGCCTTGGCGGCGACGGCGAGTTCGGCGCGATCCCCGGCGATCGTGCTCTGGGTGTCGGCGTTGAGGTTCGCCACGAACACCCGGGGCAGGCCGGTCTCGGTCAACGCCCGCCGGACGAACGACACCGGCAGGCCCTGCACCGCCGACATGCCCCCACCCGTGACCTGGGACATCAGCTCGGCCCGCCGGTCGACCAGCCGCAGGGCGGCGTCGAGGTCGAGCACCCCGGCGGCGACCAACGCGTTGTACTCGCCGAGGCTGTGGCCGGCGAAGTACCGGTAGTGCCCGGGTCGTTCGGCGGTCACCTGCTGGGCCAGCAGGGCGTTGACGAAGAACACCGCGGGTTGGGCGTAGCGGGTGTCGCGCAGGCGTCGGTGCGGGTCCCGGGTGCACAGCTCCTCGACGGACCAGCCGAGGATCTCGTCGGCCATGGCGGTGGCCTCGGGGAACAGGCCGAACAGGTCGGCGCCCATGCCGCGGCGCTGCACCCCCTGGCCCGGGAAGAGTAGACAGTGCACGTGGTGTCCTTTCACGGTCGCCGGGAGGCTCGTCGGATCGACTCGAAGCGCAGCGTCCGGCCGCCGAGGCACTCCCGGGTGAACCGGCGGGCGGCGGGGCCGGGGCCGCAGTCCAGCACCGTGGTGATCCCCGCGTCGGTGACGGCGTGGACGCTGGCGGTCGCCCAGTCGACCGGGCGGACCAGCACCTGGTCGACGAACTCGTCGAGCAGGTCGGCGTCGGGCGGCAGGGTCCGGGGGGCGTCCGCCGCGTACACCGGTATCCGCAGCTCACCGGCGGCGGGCAGGGGGCCGACGAAGGTCCGGTCCCGGCGTACCTCGTCGGCTGCGGCGGCCAGGTGCGGGCTGTGGAACGGCAGGGTGTTGGTGAGGAACGTCCACGTCGCCGCGCCGCTGCGGAACACCGCCTCGTGGTGGGCGTGGAAGTGCAGCAGGTCCTCGGTGTGCCCGCTGAGCACGCTGGTGGTGGGGGTGTTGACCAGGCCGACCGCTACCGACCGTCCGGTGTCCCGCCGGTAGCGGTCGACCAGGGCGGCGAGATCCGCCCGGGAGGGGCCGCTGACCAGCGCCATCGGGCCGGGTCGCTGACGTGGGTCGCCGGCGCTGGCGTACCGCTCGGCCAGTTCGGTGGGGACCTGGCGGCCGGTGGTGGCCTGGTGCCCCCGGGCGAGGCTCAACGCGACCAGCTTGAGCGAGGTCTCGGCGAGGGCGAGGAAGGCGTCCGTCCGCTTCGGCCGCAGGCCGGCGACGATGGCCGCCTGGAGCCCGATGCTGTGCCCGATGGCGGCGGTGACGGTGTCGAGGGCGGCCCGCCGGGGTTGCAGGTCGCACAGCTGGATCAGGTGGACGCAGATCCCGGCGACGACCGAGTCGTCGGTGCCGGTGGGCGGCGCGGTGGCGGGGGCGGTGAACCACCGGCGCAGCCGGCTCCCGGCGGGGACGGCCGGTTCGGGTACGCCGCCGAGATGCTCCCGCAGGTCGTCGAGGGCCCGGAACATGCGGTCGAAGAAGAGCGCGTTCTCCGGTTGCGCGTGCAGCGCTCCGAGGGTGGGCAGCAGATTTCCCTGGTGACCACCTATTCCGTCGAAAAGGGCCAGGGTGCGCCAGGAAGGGGTGAGCATTTCCACGGGGATTCCTTGCTGGTCGGGCAGAATATGTGCGCGGTTGACCCGACGCGACGGGCAGCGGAAAGGATGCGTCGATTGCCGACGGCTGGCTGCTGATTCTGGCGGTGTTTATCTCGTCCGGCGGAACTTGCACCGCGAACAATATGCGACCCATCGCGCACGGTCAATAGTTCGGTCGCGCTGCGCGATATGTCGGCCGGTGAACGGCCGTTTTGGCAGCTCAGTCGGCTTTGCCTGGGCGGAGTGACCGGGTGTGACGAAACAATTGTCAGGCAGGAGCGGTTTGTCCCGCCGATCCTTTTATGTGCGACGAAACGGCGCGGATTTAACGGTCGCGTCACCGTTCATAAACCTGGTTGTGGTCACGGCGGACGCCACCCGGGTGCGCGACGGCCGACCCGGCCCGCTGCCCCCGGCCGGCGGCGCGGTCGCCGGGGCACAGGTGACGAACGGGGCGGGCCCGAAGGCCCGCCCCGCCGCTTGTTGGCGACTGCCAGGGGATTTGAACCCCTAGACCACATCTGCGATCCGCAACCGCGCTAAGTGGCAGTCACCATGAGCGTAGGCCCGCGTGCCGGGCCGACGCAGTCGCCCTTGTGACAGCTCAACTGACGTTGCCGGTGCTGCGCGCACCCCCACCCACCTGGATGGCGCCGTTGAGCGAGACGTTGTCGGTGACCGACCACAGCCGCTTGGCCGGTGCCCCCGACCAGGACGGGTTGCACAGGATCGCCGGCTCGCAGTTCTGCACCAGGTTGTCGCGGATCGCCATGATCGGGCCGCCCGCGGCGAAGGCCCAGATGCCGACGCCGGTCCCGGCGGCCACCGAGATCCGGTTGTCCGAGACGAACACGTTGCGGATGCTGCCGATCTTGATGCCCCGGATCGTGCTCGCGTTGCGCCACCACGCCGCGTAGAGGTGGATGTCGTTGCCGGTGACCCGGATCGTGCGGGCCTGGATCGGCGGTCCCTTGTGGTACGACACACCGATGTGCACGCCCTCGGCGATCTGGTCGATGCGGCAGTCGGAGACCTCGACGTCGCCGACGGCCGTGCCACCGCCGATCACCACCGCGCAGGCCCCCACCGACACCTCCGCCGCCGCGGTCAGCTCCTGCCGGTAGCCGCCGGCGTACTTCTCGCCGAAGGCGGGCTCCAGCAGGATCCGGTCGGCGACACCCCGCAGGTGCCGGGCCGCCGCCGACGGGGTCTGCACCGGACGCGACGGGGGCGACGCCGCCACCGCCGCCTCCCAGGCGCCCTGACTCAACGCCGAGTCGAACCGCAGGCTCGCCCCCGGCACGGGCAGCGCCACCTCACGGCGGTCCCGGGCGATGTCGTCGGCCTCCCGCACGTCGATGCCCTCACCGACCAGGTAGTCCCGCAGCGTCTTGCGACCCTCGTCGGTGTCGAAGATCCGCCCGGCGTTCTGCCCGAGCCGCCCCTTGAGCGAGGCGAGCTGCCGCTTGTACGAGGGCAGCTGGGCCGGGTCCTCGGTGGCGGCGTCCGCCAGCCGCAGCACGTACGCTCCGGCGCCCTGCGCGGTACGCAACTCCTCGGCGGTCGGCGGGCGCAACGTGGACAGGGTCTTCCACTCACTCAGCGGGACCATCGAGTTCATCCGGACACCCCACCGACCGACCCGCAACGCCGTGTTCCACTCGCCCGTCTCCAGCCGGTCGTCCCGGTCCAGGGCGAGCCGGCCCACCAGCTGGGCGGCGAGCTGACTGCGGAACTTCTCGTCCTTGACCAGCTCGGCCAGGGTCAGCGAGGCCGGCCGGGGCGGGCAGGAGAACCGGCACCGGGTGACCACGGCGTGGTCCGGGTTCACCAGCAGCACCCCCTGCTGGCCGTGACCGACGAGGAAGTCCGAGTCGAGCACCCGGACCTTCCCCGGCGGGGTGCCCTGGTCGTTGCGGACGGTCAGGCAGGTGCTCCGCGGCGACGCGCCGGCCACCCCGGTCAGCTGGCACTGGTCGATCGTCACCTCGGCGCAGTTGATCGCCGAGACCGGCCCGAGCCGCCCCTGCACGTCGGCCGGGCCGGAGGTCTCCACCGCCAGCTGCGCCACCGACACGGTGCCGCAGTTGACGAACATCAGCGCGTACTCCTGGCCCTGCACCCGGATGCGGCTGGCCGGCCCGCTGCCCAGCACCCGGATGTTGGCCCGGCCGGTGAAGGTGACCGGCACGGTGCTGGTGTAGAGGCCGGGGGCGAAGCAGATCAGCACGTCCCCGGCGGGCAGCGTGTTGAGCGCCTGCACCCAGTCGATGCCGGGCCGGATGGTGATCGTCGCCCAGCCACCGGTGGCGGACGCGGCGAGCTGGTTGATGGCGGCCTGCACGGTGGTCGCCCCGGCCAGCGACGGCCGCCCGGTCGGGTCGTACGACACCCGGTCGGCGCGCGACAGCGCGCCGGTGAAGGTCACCGGCAGGTGGACCGGCTGGCCGGCCTCGTCGAGGAGCTGGGCGGTGACCTCCTGGGTGGCGGCGGCGGAGTCGAGCTGCCAGGCGCACCGGGCCCGCCCGTCGGTGCCGGTCTCCACGGTGACGGTGACGGCGGTGACCGCCCCGGCGGTGACCCGGCCCGCCCCGCCGGTGACGGTGAACCGGACCCGGGCCTTGGCGACCGGCTGGCCGCCCATGGCCACCCCGGTGACCAGGTCGTGCCCCAGCGGCACCAGGGTCGCCGGGTTGCCCGGCACCGGCACCGCCTCCTGGCCGTCCCCGCCGAGCAGGCTCAGGGTGGCCTGCCCGGTCAGCGGGGCGAACACCGGCCGGCAGTCGCGCAGCACGCTCCACTGGCTGCCGTCCCAGCCGACGACGCCGATCCGGCCGTGCGCCCGGCGCGGCCCGTGCGGGGTCTGCGCGACGGGCGTGGTGCCGACCCGGGGCCACTGCACGTCGTGCACCGCCGAGCGGGCGGGGAACGACCACCAGTCGCCGGTGCGGAAGCTGCCCGCCGCCGAGAACCGGATCTTGATGCCGAGTTCCAGGTCCAGTTCGCCGCCGCCGGCCGGCACGGTGCCCCGGCCGTCCCAGCGGCGCACCCGGGGCCGGGACGGGAAGTCGGCCCGGTCGAGGCTGCCGGTGGCGGTGCCCGGCCGGATCACGATCCGGTCCCCCTCCACCCGGTCGACCTGCACCAGCGTGCCCGGCAGGGCGTTCTGCTCCCGGCCGTCGTCGGTCAGCTCCACCCAGGAGCCGTTGGTGAAGCCGGCGCTGCCGTCCCGGCCGGGCACCTTCACGGTCAGCACGTCCACGTCGATGCTCTCCCAGGTCGCCACCGTGGCGGCGTTGTCCCGGGACCAGACGTAACCGGCCGTGCCGGGCGCCCCGCCGGTGAGGATCTCCACCCGGTAGAACTGGTTGTCCAACCCGGTGTACGGCGACCCGGTCGGGATCACGCAGTCACCGCCGGAACTGCCCGTCGGATCGGCGCGGACCGCGAGGGTGCCGGTCGAGGCGGCGGTCAGCTCCGCCCAACCGGGCGGGGTGTCCGCGCAGCCGACCGGGGTGTTCGGCGGCCCGGCCTGCAACAGCCGCACCTGCCACACGGTCCGCAGCCGGGTGGTGGTGTCCGGCCCGCCGAGGGCCACCTCCCGCAGCGCCGGATCCTCGATCGCCGTCACGTGCTGCGACCACACCTGGAGCCACGCCGCGTAGACCCCCGGCGGCACCGGGGCACCGGCGGCCAGCCAGGTGCCGTCGAGCCTACGGACGAACGGCCCGGCAGCCGGCAGGTCCGGCTGGGCGAACACGGAGACCGGGGTGTCGTTCTCGCAGAGCACCCCGTCGAGGTAGTAGCGGCCGGCCGACAGCTTCAGGTCGGCCCCGCCGGTCAACCCGAACGCCCCGCCGACCAGCGGCGCGCCCGCCGCGCCGACCACGTCGGTCAGCGCGGTGGCCCGCAGGTGCGCCTGGATGTCCTGCTGTTCGTTCCAGTCCGCGTCCAGGTCGACCCGGCCCTGCTGCTTGCGGACGCTCGTCGCGTGCCGCCGCTGGTCGAACGTGACGCGGCTGATGTCGCCCTTCATGGTGTGGTTCCTCCGGTCGGCAGGACGGGCAGGGCAGCGGCCACCCGCCCCAGCGGCAGGTACTCCGCCAGCGCGAGGGTGAGGTTGTGCAGACGTTGCGGGGTCACGGCACGACGGAACGCCCCCAGCTCGGCCCCGGACTCCGCACCGGTACGCAGCTCCAGCGCGGCGGTGGCGGCCAGCCGGCCGTAGGTGGCGTCGCCGTAGCGGGTGCTCGCCCACGCCGGCCCGACCCGGGTGGCCACGTCCGGGTCGTCGGGGTGGGCCTGCTGGGCGAGGTCCGGCTGGCAGCGGTAGCGGCGCGGGGTGACCGAGCCGGGCCGCAGGTAGCTGAACCGGACGTACCCCTGCTGCCGGCGGGCCACCGTCACCGGCTGGTCGAACAGGCAGTCCGTGGCGGTCAGCACCCGCGCCGTGGTGGCGCCCAGCACCGTCACCCCGGTCAGCTCCGCCGCCGCGTCCCCGGCGGCCACCGTGCCGTGCACCAGCGAGTCGGTCACGGTCAGCGGGCCGTCGGTGGTGGTCAGCGCTCCGGTCACGCAGCGGTGTACCACCACCCGGGTCCGGTCGTTGCCGGCGGTGACGCTGAGCCCGGTCGCCGCCGGCCCGAGGGTGCAGTGCCGCAGCTCGACCAGGCCCAGGCCCGGCCCACCCCCGGCGGGCGCGGTGACGGTCACCGCCCCGGCGACCAGCAGTCCGTCGACGACCAGCTCACCCGGGCGGTCCCCGACGCCGACGCCGGTGACCGCCAACGCGCCCAGCAGGCAGGGCCGCACCCCGACCGGGTCGAGGTCGCCCTGCCGGCGGGGCCGGTCCGGCGGCCGGGGCCACTGCGCGGCCAGCACGCTCAACCGGCTGCCCTGCCCCACCCGCACCGACAGGTTCTCCCGGTAGCGGTGGCTGTCCAGCACCACGATCCGGCCGGTGCTGCCCGGGTGCGCGGCCTGGAAGTCGTGCCAGGCGGTCACCGCCTCACCCAGCGAGGCGACCACCTCCCCGGCCTGCGGCGGCTCGGTCACGCTCACCGCGAGCTGCCAGTCCACCGGCCCGTCCGCCGCCCCCAGGTCACCCCGGCGCGGGTACGGGCCGGCGCCGACGTCGGCGCTGAACGCGTACCACCAGGAGACCGCGAGGCGGTGCACCGGCCGGCCGGCGGCGACCGTGATCCGGCCGCGCACCGGGTCGACCCGCACCACGCTGCCGGTCGGCAGCTCCCAGCCGGCCAGGTCGCAGATCCGCAGCAGGTCCAGCGGCACCGGGCGCAGCTCGTCGGCCGGGGTGGGCTGGATCCACACCACGAACGACGGGTCGTCGTCGCGGAACCAGCGCCGCTGCTCCGCCGACGGCGGGCTGTCCGAGGCCAGCGCCGCCAACTCGTCGCGCAGCGGCCGACGGCGCAGCGGACCGGGCACGTTCGCCTCGTCGGCCCGGTGGTCGATGTCCGGCTCGGTCACCGTCGGCCCGGTCAACTGCCGGCCCACCCCCACCGGGTCGATCCACCACCGGCCGTCCGACGGCGTCACGACCGGCGCGGCCGTCGCCCGGTCCAGCCGGTACGACGGCAGCGGCCACACGTACAGGCCGATGTGGCCGATGTTGGGGCGGCCGGTCCCGGTGTCCATCGCCCGCACGTCCACCGTCCGGCAGACCGTCTCGAACGGCCCGCCGACCAGCTCCAACGGTGCGGCGTCCCGGATCGACGCGGTGGCCGGCGCGTCCCGGACGTGGTTGACGTGCTGGGTGGCGACCAGCCGTTCGAAGAACTCGACGACGGCGGCGCTCCAGCCGGTGTTGGCCCGGGTCAGCTCCTCCAGGGCGGCGGCGGTGCCCTTGCGCCGGCGGAACCGGATCGTGTCGGCGACCCGGGCCCGGTCGGACAGCCCGCCGCCGTCGGCCAGCGGATGCAGCTGACCCGCCCCCACCAGCTCACCGAGATAGGGCACCACCCACTCGGCGCAGGTCTCCACGAACCAGTCGTCGGTGAGCTGGTCGATGTCGGCGTCGAGCGCGGCGGCCTGGCCGGCCAGCACCTCCACCAGGACGCGCAGCATCCCGCCGGCGGCCTCGTCCCGGCTGCGCAGGGCGGCCGGTAGCAGGCCCCAGATCTCCTCGACCCTCACGATGCCTCCAGCAGGGTGACGTCACCGGCGTCCACGGTGAGCAGATCGGCGGGTAGCAGCACGTCACCGACCCGACGGGCCGGCGCTGCGGTGATCACGTCGAGCCGGGCCGGTGCCTGCCCGGCGTCGTACAGCAGCTCCAGCACGACCGCCGCGACGCCGGGCACCCGGTGCAGCAGCGCCTGCACCTCGCTGGCGCGTACCGGTTGCGCGTAGTCGCGGGCATCGAAGTTGAACCCGGTGACCAGCGCCGCGCGGGCGGCGGCCGAGACCGCCGCGAACCGGTACCCGGGGGTGAGCAGCAGCCGCGCGGTCACCGCCACCCGACGCCGGTGGTGACCGAGGATGCGCACCGGCACCGACGCCTGGCGGGCGGCGTCCAGCGCCCGCAGCAGGTCGGCGCGGACCGGCGCGTCCGGCGGGATCTCCGCCCCGTCCGGGCCGGCGACGGTGAGCAGGACGAGCTGCCGGGCGTCGTCCCAGACCAGGTCCGCGCGGGCCTTGCCGATCCCGGCGAAGGCGCGGGTGAAGTCGGCGTGGTCGTCCAGCGAGACGACCCGGCCCAGGGTGCGGACCGCCAGCGGCGCGTTGCGGCGGGCCCGGTCCACCCCCTCCGGGTCGTCGGCCCCGGCGGCCGGCACCGGGTTGCCCACCTCCATCAGGCCCAGCGGCCGGGACAGCGGGATCGTCAACCGGCCCGGCGCGAGGTCGGCCGACCGTCCGACGCCGCTGCGGTAGGTGGCCACCACGTTGTCCCGCCCGGTGGGCAGCCGCGCCCCGGTCAGGCCGTCGCCGAAGGTGACCGTCACGACGCCGTCGTCGGCCCGGCGCACGGTGTAGACCCGGGCGGTGGGGGCCTGCCCGAGCAGGGCCGGCACCTCCTGCCAGCGCACCCCGTCGACCCAGACCGCGAGGGTGGTACGGGAGCCGCTCGCGGTCGCCGCCGGCACGTGGGTCAACGGCGCGTGCCGCAGCGTGAACCGGGGGAACGCCTGCCGCGCGTCGCCGCTGCCCAGCACCTCGGCCCGGCTCTCCCCGTGGGTCGCCGGTGTCACGTTGCCCAGCACCCGGACGCTGTCCCGCCGGTAGCGTCGGGTCACGGCCGCGGTCAGGTCCACCGTGGTCGCGTCCCGCACCCGCAGCACCGTCACCACCTCGCCGACCGGCCCGCCGTCCGGGTCGACGCCGGTGAGCACCAGCGGCCGGCCCGGTTCCAGTCCGGGCGTCGGCCGGGCCAGCTCCAGGGTCGCGGTCGCGGCCAGCGGGGCGGTCAGCGGCGGGGCGGTCGTCGGGAGCAGCCGGCTGCCGCCGAGCACGGTGGTGGTCCGCCGGGTGAAGGTCTTCGAGTCGCCGCCGGCCACGGTGACCCGGGTGGTACGGGCGGCGATGCCGAAGTCGGCGACCGGCAGCTCCGCCACCGCGTCGACCCGACGCACCTGCGGCACCCCGGCGGTCTCCAACACCAGCCACGACCCGGCCAGGATCGACGGGTACGACTGGTCCAGGTGCAGCGCCCGCTCGTCCTTGCCCAGCGGGGCGTCGACCCAGCTGTCCTTGCGGGTGGCGTACGCACCCGGCAGCACCTGGTTGGTGCCCGGGTTCACCTCGCCGACCCGCAACGCCACCGGCAACGCCGACCACGGCTGCGCCTGGTGGCCGAAGAGCGCCGCCCGCTGCGTCAGCAGGTGCACCTGCACCTCCCGTCCCGACTGGCGCAGCTCCGTGCCGAGCGGCTGGGCGGTCACCGCCGCGTCCAACCCGACCACCGTGTACGCCGGCACCAGCGCGCCGCCGTCGGACGCGGCCACCACCGCCGGCAGCACCGCCGTGGCCGAGCGCACCCGGCGCACGTCGTACCAGTCGGGGCCGAGCACCAGCAGCGCGGTGCCCGGGGTGAGCACCGTGTCGGTGCCGGCCAGGTGCAGGGTGTCGTCACCGGGCCGGGGCGTGCGGGGCGCGGTGACCCGCAGCCCCACCGCGTTCAGCTCCGGGCGGGCCAGCAGCGGGGCCACCGTCTCGAAGACCTGCGGCAGCTCGCCGGGGCCGGGCACGCTCTGCGCCTGGCTGCCCACCGGGATCGGCACCCCCTCCGGGGCGCCGGGGGTGGCGGTGACGGTGAACGACAGCCACGTCGTCGCGGCCACCCCGGGGCGCAGCTCGTAGCCGATCGCGCGGGCCAGCATCAGCACCGAACCGCGCTCGGTGGCGGTGCCGAGGAAACCCTCGTTGGCGATCCGCTCCTGGTAGAAGGCGAGCACGTCCAGCGTGCCCGCCCAGGCGTGCAGCAGCGCCACCGCCGGGTCGTCGACCTCCCGGGTGGTCAGCCCGGCCAGCTCCGGCCGGCCGGAGAGCCGGTCGACCAGCTCGGCGGCGAAGTCCGCCTGCCGGCCCAACCGGTACCCGATGGCGGCCCGGCCGGGCGGATTGGGTTCCCGGCCCACTCGTGACGTCACAGTCCACCCACCAGGTCGAGGTGCAGGATGCCGTGCTCCGGCACGCTGGGATCGTTGTCGAGGCGGATCACCTCGGTGTCGCCGGCCCGCAGCACCCGGGCGTCCAGTTCCCCGCCGGCGGCCACCCCCACCGGGTGCAGCTCGGTCACCCGCACGTCGGTGACCCCGGGGACGGTGACCGCGGCGGCCAGCAGTTGACTGACGTACAGCGGGGTGCCGAAGCTGAACCGGTCGGGGTGGAAGAACCCGCGCGCCTTACCCGGCAGGTCCCGGGCGGAGAAGAGGTCCAGCAGGGCCCGGCGCACGTCGGAGCGGAACGCCCCCGGGGTGACGCACACCCACAGCCGCAGCTCCACCGGCAGGTCCACCGGGTCGCGCAGTTGCAGGTCGTAGCCGGCGACCCGGAACCGGTCGAGCCGCCCGGCCAGCCGGCGGGCCAGCTCCGGTTCGTCGGTGAGCCGCTGCCCGCCGGTCAGGTCGAGGGTGAGGAACACCGTCCACCAGGAGCCGGTCCAGCGGACCCGGGCGGTGGCGTTGGCCACCTCGGGCAGCCGCCGTGCCGCCGCCACCCAGTCGGCGGTGGTGACCGCCCGTTCCTGGGTGGCGAAGGCGACCGGGGCGTGCTGCCGGGCGTGCTCGACGTCCTCCGGGTCGGTGCCGCCGACGGCGGGCAGCGGATTGGTCGCGGCGAGCAGCCCGACCCGGTCGGTGACCAGGGTGGTCAGCGCGTCGTGGCCGAGGTTGCCGGCCGCGCCGCCGCCGCGCCACCAGGCGACCTGGAAGACCGTGCCGGCCGGCGGCCGCCGTCCCGACACGTCGTCGCCGAAGCGCAGGCTCACCCGGCCGTCGCGTTCCCGTTCCGGGACGAAACCCTGGTCGAAGCGGTCGGCGCTGAGCAGGTCCCGGCGGGGCCGCCAACTGCCCTCGGCGGTTTCCAACCGGATCAGCGGCACCGCGGCGCGCGGGTCCTGGTCGAGGGCCTGGCTGGCCGGGGTGTCGGTGGTGAACGGCACCGCCGCGGCGACCGGTTCGTCGGTCAGCACCGGCCGCCACCGGTGCTCGGCGGCCGGCGGGAGCTGCCCGGACACCGCGCTGGCGTGCTGCACGGCCACCAGGTTGGCGCGGGCCACCGCACAGGTCACCAGGTGGTCGGTGCCCGTGCCGGCGACGGAGGCGGTGACGGTCAGCGGGAACGCCAGCCGGTCGGCGGCGCTCCACCCGACGTCCAGCACGGCCACCCCGGTCACCGGGTCGGTGGTGGGGCGTACCGACACCAGGCGGACCACCTGCCGGTGGGTGGGGTCGGCGTCGGCTCGTCGACCCGTGTGCGGGGAGAGCACCTCCTCCAGCAGCAGCAGGTCACCGGCGGCCAGACCGGTGGCGGGCAGGTCGACCAGAGTGGCCCGGGTCGCCCCGGCGGGCAGGCCGCAGTCCCGGCCGCCCCACACGTACAGGGCGATCTCGTTGCGGGCGGCCCGGGGGGCGAGCGGGGTCAACGTCTCGAAACCGGTCGCACCGCCGGCCAGCAGCGCCGCCGCGTCGGCGGGCCGTACCGCCGGGGTGGCCCGGTCGGCGGCCAGCACCGGCGTCCCGGCGGGCAGGCCCCGGCTCTCCACGTCCGATCCGGCGGCCACCCGCACGCTGAGCCAGGCGCGGGCCGCGCAGCCGTCGTGCACCGCGTAGTCCAGTAGCCGGGCGTGCCGGCGTACCGAGATCCGGCTGCGGGCGGTGCCCAGGTAGGCCTCGGTGCCGGCGGCGTCCTGCCGGTAGGACAGCCGGTCGGCCACGTGGGCCAACGCCTCCACCACCGTGACCAGCGGGTCGGCCGGGTGCCGGTCGACGCCGCCGGGCAGGGCGGCGAGCCGGTCGAGCATCAGCCGCCGGAACCCGGCGTAGTCCCTGGCCAGGTAGTCGGCCGGCGCGGTGGTCGCCGGCGGTGGCGGCACCGGCGGGGCGGCCGGCGCCGGGTCCAGGTCGCTGGGGCAGTTGGCCTTGAACGAGAAACCCTGCGCCGACAGCACCGGGTCGAAGCCGGGCGGCACCCGGTCGTCCACCGCCGAGCGCACCAACCGCAGGGTGTACGGGGAGAAGTCACCGGCCCGGTCCACCCGGACGGTCAGCTCCGCCCCGGCGGCGGCGACGCTGAGCACCCGCACGCCGGTGATCCGGACCCCGCCGTCGACCACCACGTTCCCCACCGTCAGCGGCGCACCGGCGGGCACCCCGCCGGTCTGGCCGGGCAGCGGGTGCAGGAAACCGACGTGCAGCAGCCGCTGGTCGGCGGCGTCCACCTCGACCCAGTCGATGCCGTTGAACGCGCTGCCCGGCCGGGCCACCTCGGCCCGCCGCTCGTCGTCGTCGCAGCGCACGCTCATCCCGCACCCCTCTCCACCGACACCTGCGCCGGTCGGCCGGTGGCCCGTAGCCGGTACTCGACGTGCACCCGCACCGCCGCCTCGGCCAGGTCGACCCGGACGTCGTCCACCTCGATCAGTTCGCCGAGCCAGCGCTGCAACGCGCTGCGGGCCTGCAACTCGGCGGTGCCCACCACCGCGTCGTCGACCGGGGCGAACAGCAGCTGGCCGAGACCGGCGCCGAAGTCGGGCCGGTTCACCCGCTCCCCGGGCACGGTGAACAGCACCGCCTCCACCAGGTCGGCGACGTGCCGGTCCGGGCCGGCCAGGCCGGAGCGGCCCCGGTTGTCCGGCCGCCACGGAAACGCCGGGTACGTCATGACGCCACCGCCCGGACCTGCACGCCGGCCACCGTCGGCGGCCCCTGCGGGATGCCCTCCGCGCTGACCCCGAGCCCGACACTGGTGCCGAGCACCGGCGGCTGCCCGTTGACCAGCACCCGGGCCGCCGGGGTGGTCCACTGGAGCTGGACGCAGGGCTGCGGTTTCGTGCCCGCGCCCACCGGCACCTGGAAGGTGCACCCGGTGACCGGGTACGCGTCGGTGGCGGTGACCACCGGCAGGCCGTTGACCAGCACCCGCGCGTTGCCGGTCTGCGGGGTGACCGGACCGGTGTGCGGGCAGGTCAGCACGGCGCCGACGTGCAGCAACGGGCCGGGCATCAGGTCACCGTCAACGCGGTCTGGTTGACCGCGACGGTCGGCCCGACCAGGGTCACCGAGGCACCCTTGCCGTTGGAGATGATGATCCCGGTGTCGTTGATCGAGATCATCGCCCCGGTCAGCGTCTTGAGCAGGATGCCGCCGGTCGGGCCGGGAGCATCGGAGATCATCAGGGTGGCCTGGCCGGGGGTCTGCAACACGATCGGCGGGGTGGGCGGCGGGGCCGACGACACCAGCGCCGGGATCTCCGCCTTCGAGCCGTACCAGCAGCCCGTCCAGATCGGATGGTCGGCGTCGCCCTGCTCGAACTCCACCCACACCCCGGTGCCCGGCAACGGCACGGCGAACATGCCCGCCTGGATGCCGGCCAGCGGGAAGCAGGGCATCGCCCAGCTCGACGGGGGAAGCGTGACGTCCGGGACGGTCACCTGGATGCGGCCCTGCTGCAACGGATCGAGGTGGTTGACCACCGTGCCGCGATACTTGCCGTAATACCTCGTCGTCATGGCTGTGCCCTTCCGGAGATGGAGACCTGGGCGTTGCGGCCGAGGGTGAAGCGCTGCTTGACCTCGCCCGCCTTGACCGTGGTGGTCACGCTGCGCACCACGTACTCGCCGTCGTAGGCGCGGCCCGCCCCGCGCACCCCGACCAGCCGGCGGCAGCGCAGCAGCCGGCCGTAGCGCAGCACGTCCAGCGAACCGGACCCGGTGATCACGTTCGCCGACTGGGCGGCCCGGGCCAGGCCCCGGGCGAGGGTCTGCACGACGTCCATCCGGGCGGTGGCGTCGTCGGTGCCGTCGGGGTTGGACCGCCCGACGTTCATCCGCCGGTACGACAGCGGAATCGGGATCTTGCGGCCCAGCGGCGGGTTGAGCGGGCTGACGTCCGGCACCGGCAGCGGAATCGGCACCCGTACCTGCTCGGGGAACGCGGTGAGCAGGTAGACGGTCTTCTGCACCCCGTCGAAGGAGAACGACAACGACTCCACGTTCGCGCCCGCGTCGGCGTTGACCGTCAACGCCGGCTGCGGCTGACCGGCGCGCACCTCCGGCCCCCAGTAGGCGGTGTTCATCCCCGGGGTGGGCCCCGGTTCCACATAGAACGTGTAGCCCACCTCGTCGGCGAGCTGCGACACGTACGCGAAGGTGGTGCCGCGCACGGCGGGAATCCGCTGCACCGGGTTCGGCGCGAACACCAGCACGCTGGGCACCACCATCGGCACCACCCCGTACGCGGCGAACGGGGCGAGCAGGGTCAGCACCCGGGCCTCCGCCGGCATCGGCATCGGCAGGTCCGACAGGTCGATCAGGTCCATCATCTGGCTGACGTCCACCCCGGTGAGGGTGAGCGTCGACGCGCCCGCGTCGTTGCTGCGGGCCACGTCGTGCCGGGTCACCACCCCGTCGGAGAGCACCTGCGGGCGGCCGTCGACGTGCAGCACCAGCAGCACCCGGGTCGGCGGGTCGAGGCTGCCGTCGGCGAGCATCCGCTCCACCAGCGACCCCCGGCCCAGCGCGAGACGCAGCTGGAACCCCGAGCGCTGCCCGGCGTTCTGGGTGACCTGCGCCTCCTGCACCGCCGCCACCAGCTCCATCGGGGCCGGTCGGAAGGTCAGCGGCCCGATCAGCACCTGCAACCGCACCCCGCTAGGCATCGAGGCTCCCCGGGAACCCCTCGGGCAGGGCCACCCGGACCACCTGGCCGGGACGGGTCAGCTCCGCCGGGTCGAACACCCCGTTGGCGTCGCAGAGCTGCCAGAACGCGGTGGGGTCGCCGACCGTACGGGCGGCCAGCAGGTCGACCCGGTCACCGTCGGCGACCGGTTCCCAGCCGGCGGTGGCGAGCCGCTCGGCGGGCGGCACGAACCGGCGACGCAGGTGCACGATCTCCTGGCCGGTCTCCGGGTCGACGGTGACCGTGGTGCCCACGGTGGCGTACCGGCTGTCCGGCGAGAGGGCCCTCGGCGTCGGCTGGCCGCCGCCACCCGCGCCGGTGGCGGCGAAGAGGGTCTCCGCGACCCGGCTCTGCGCGGCCACCAGGGCCGGATCGGTGTCGGTCGGGTCGCTCATGGCAGCCGGTCGATGCCGAGGTCGGCCAGCCGCCCGCCGCGCGCCCGGCCGGCGAGCTGTTCGAGCTGCTGGTGGGCGGCCATGGCCAGGCCGCCGGCCCGGCCGTCGGTGCCCACGTCGTTGACGGTCAGCACCCGCAGACCCAGCCGGATCTTGGCGCGGATCGGGTTCAGCATCGGGTCGAACGCCTCCTCGGTGATGGTCAACTCGGTGATCCGTACCGGCCAGAGCCGGCGTCGTCCGAACGCCAGCAGCACCAGCGGCGCCGGTGGCGGCACCACCTCCAGGGTGCCGGCGGCCAGCAGCGCCGCCGCGTCCTGCACGGCAGCCAGGCTGGGGTAGGCCAACGACTCCAGCGCGGCCAGCTGCGCGGTCAGCCCCAGCTCCACCGTCTGCGGGTCGGTGAGCTGGTCGGCGGCGTCGAGGTCGGCCTCCAGGGTGAGCGTCTGCACCGGCGGGCCGGTGATCCGCAGCGCCTCGCCCCGGGCCCCACCCTCGGCCCCGGCCGTCTTGAGCTGGAAGCCACGGGTCAGCGCGTCCGGGTTGTACTGGAGGGTGATCACCCGGCGGCTGCGCCCGCTGTCCGGGTCGAGCACGACCAGACCGGCGCGCAGCAGTCGGGGGCTGAGGGGACTGGTCACGGGGTGCCTCCAGAGGTGGGACGCCGCCAGCGGATCCGCTCCGCCACGGCCCGGGTGATCCGGCCCTGCATCAGCAGCGGGTCCAACCCGCTGAAGTCGACGGTGCAGTCGGTCAGGTCGGTGATCCGGATCTGCCCGGTGGACAGGCCGAGCCCGTCGAAGAGCAGGTTCACCCGGGCCACCGTGGCGCTCTGCAACGACACCGGCCGCAGCCGGCCCGGCCGGCCGACGCCACCGGCGGCCCGGCGTACCCCGCCGCCGACGGCGAGGTGCACCAGCGCGTCGGGGGCCAGCACGATCTCGTTGCTGCCGCCCAGCGGCAGGGTGATCTCCCGGGGGTTGTTGACCGACAGGTCCACGTCGACGTTGCCGATCGCCAACCGGCCGGGCGGGCCGGTGGACGGTTCGTCGCTCTGCACGTCGGCGATGGTGTGCAGCAGGTCGTCGCGGGAGGCGGCGGTCGGTCGCAGCAGCCGGTTGAGCCGCACCAGGTGCGCGGTGCGGGCCTGGCTGACCTCGCCGGTGTCGAGCTGCCACCGCAGGACGTCGACGTCGCTGTCCGGCGGGGGAGCGCCCTCCGGCCCGAAGCTGGGCAGGTGCACCCGGTAGACGAGGTCGTCGCCCTCGACCAGGAACCGGCCCGGGGTCCACCACGGCAGCGCGCCGGTGAGCCGGCGGTAGTCGACCGCCCCGTCGCGCAACGCCAGCCGCACCTCCCAGCTCCGCTCGCCCCACAGGAACCCGTCGTGGGTGACGTCGAAGTCGATGTGCCCGTTGAGGCTGTCCAGCACCTCACCGATGCGGTAGGCGTCCAGCGCCCGCACCAGGGCGTCCCACTTGCCGGCCAGGGCGGCCCGGCGCTGCGCGCTGGTGGTACGGGCCGGCGGCGGGGCCGGGACCGGGGAGCCGCCGCCCAGCATGGTGGCCAGGTCCAGCACGAACCGGGCGTTGCGGATGTCCAGCGACGGCAGCTCACCCGAGCCGCTGGTCAGGTCGTGGGTGAGGTCGCCGAGCAGCCCCTGCTCGACGAAGATGTACAACCCGAGGCCGCTGTCGGCGAAGGTCAGCCCGGTCACCTCGCCACCGCGTACGGCGATCCGCCGGCCGGGGGCCGCCGTGCCGTCCGGCCCGGCCGGGTCCTGCTCGTAGCCGATCGAGGTGAACCGCAGCCCGTACTCGGGGCGGCCGGCCGGCGCGCCGAGGAACAGCAGTTGCCGGCGCGGGTCGGCGGTGACCTGGGCGCTGATCGCGGTCAGCGTGGGCTGCGCCAGGTTGAGCCGCAGCCCACCGTGGTCGAGGAAGTCGACGCTGAGCCCACCGGCGGCGAAGTCGGCGGTGCCGCCGGACAGGAAGGCGCCGATGTCGAAGCCGACCCGGGCCGCCTCGATCGCCCCGATCCGCAGGCCGCCGAGGATCCGCATCCCCTCCGCCGTGCGGGTCGCCTCCACCAGGAAGCCGTCCTGCCCGGCGGCGGGCACCAGCCGCAGCTCACCGAGCACCGCCTCGACGTCCGGGCT
This sequence comes from Micromonospora sp. HM134, assembly GCF_007833915.1. Taxonomy (NCBI): domain Bacteria; kingdom Bacillati; phylum Actinomycetota; class Actinomycetes; order Micromonosporales; family Micromonosporaceae; genus Micromonospora; species Micromonospora sp. HM134. The sequence continues at coordinate 4,338,132 of NZ_CP041061.1, read as the reverse complement.
GAGCCGGATGGTGGTGCCGTCGTGCAGGTCCACCAGCAGGCCGCTGGCCCGGGTCTGCTGCACCACCAGCTCGCGCAGCAGCAGCCGGCGGAACCGGCCGCCGGGGGTGCCGGCCGGCCACAGGTCGACCCGGGCCCGCGCGCTGATGCCGAGCAGGCTGATCGCCCCCGCGCCCGGCGGGATGCGCAGGCCGAGCGCCGCGCCCTGCCAGTTCAGCGCGTCCACCGAGATGGTGGCCAGGCTCAGCCCCGGCTGCCCGTCCGGGCCGATCTCGATCCGGTCCGGGCCGATGCTGACCACACCGGTGTCCAGCCCCTGGATGCCGACGTGCTGGTCGTGTTCGCCCGGCCGGGGCCCGACGCCGAGGTGACCCTCGCCGCCGACCACCCGGGCCTGGACCCGGCCGCCCCGACCGAAGGCGAGGGTGATCTGGGCGGCCCACAACGCGCCGTCGACGTGCAGCGCGGCGTCGATCCGGCCGGTGATCTCCACCCGGGTCGCCCCGGTGGTGAGCCGTCCGGCGGTCAGCCCCGCCGCCGCCGACCAGCGCAGGCCGCGCAGGTCCACGTCGAGGATCTCCAGCGGCGGCCGGTCCGGCTCACCGGCCGGGGTCGGTTCGGGCCGGCCGAGGCCGACGTCGAGCACCCCGTCGCGGTAGCGCAGGTCCCGCCCGGTGATCCGGGCGACGTGCAGCCGCTCCACGTGCAGCGCGGCGGTGGCCGGGACGACCCGACCGGCCGCGTCGCGCTGCTCCGGCGTGCTGTCCCAGCGACCGCTGACGGTCAGCCCGTCCAGCACGGTCGCCCCCCGGGAGACGATCCGCCCGTCCCCGGCCCGCCAGTCGATCGCGCCCAGCTCGATGCGGGCCGGGCCGACGTCCTCGAACCGCAGCCCGCCGGCCCGCTCGGTGACCAACCGGCCACCCAGCCCCGCCCGGCGTACGGTGACCGCGCCGTCCGGGGTCCGCAGGGTGGTGTCGGTGAGGGTCAGCCCGTCGAGCTGGATGCGTTGGCTGTCGGTGGGGTCGCTGACGATCCGGCCGGTCACCGGGTCGACCTGGTGCGGCCCGGACCGGATCAGGTCCACGGTGACCGAGGCGGCGTTCGGGGCGGTCGGCCGGCCGGCCACGGTGCCGGTGATCGTGGTCGGGCCGCCCTGCACCGCACGGGAGACCACGGCGAACCGCAGCCGGTCGAGCTGGCCGACGGTGAGCCGTCCCGAGTAGGTCAGCTCCGCGCCGGTGAGGTCCACGTCGAGGTCACGCAGCCGTACCCCGATCAGCGCGCCGGAGACCACCTCGACGCTCATGCCCGGCGCCGGATCGGTGACGTCCATCCCGATCCGGTCGGCGTCGATCCGCTCGATGACCAGGTTGCGCACCAGCGCGCCACGGACCTGCCGGCCGGTGGCCGTCGCGCCGGTGCGGACCCGCACGTCGAGGCTCATCCGACCGATCCGGGTGCTGCCCCGGGAGTAGACGCTGCGGCCGGGGGAGTTCAGTGCCAGCCCGGTCAGTTCGGTCTGCTCCACCACCAGGTCGGGCAGGCGCAGGTCGTCGCCGTCGGGCAGCACCCGGCCGTGGATCGCCTCGCCGGGTGAGCCGTCGGCGCGGGCCGGCGCGGTGAAGGCGATCCGTCGGGCCTCCACGCCCGGCCCGGAGAGTCCGGTCACCGCCAGCTCACCCACCCCGAAACCGACGGCGGTCCGGCCGACCGGCAACCCCTGGGCGGCGGCCGGGCCGGCCAGTTCGGCGGGGAGCCGGCCACCGCCGACGGCGTCGAGGTCGGCCCGTACCCGCAGCCGGGACGCCGCGAGCCGCTCCACGGCGGTGGCCCCGGCCCGGACGTCGGTGGCGGTCAGTTCGGCCAGCCGCACCTGCACCCCGAGGGTGGCCGGGTCCAGGGTGACGTCGAGCCCACCGACGGTCAGCCCGCCGACGGTGACCCCGAAGTACCGGCGGGCCCGCTCCCGCAGCAGCTGAAGCTCCTGCTCCTGGGCCCGGGTGCGGTGCCCCGGCAGATAGCGGCCGGCCGGGTCGACCGGCTCGGCGGCCAGCGACTCCAGCTCCCGCAGCCGGTCCAGGTCGGTCAGCCAGCCGGTCAGCTCCGCCCGCCGCTGCGCCCAGCGCGGCTCGTCGGGCAGCGCGGCGAGCTGGGCGGTGACGTCGGCGCGGGTGGGCAGGTCACCGGCGGTCAGCCGCAGCGCCGGTGCGCCGGCCGGGCCGGGCAGCAGCCGTACCCCGGTGAGGGTGGCCGACCCGGTGCTGCCCCGGGCCGTCGTCGCGGCGTCGGCCGGGACGCGGTCGCGGCGGAACCGGGCGATCAGCTCGTCGTCGGGCAGGTACTCCCCGGCGCGCGACGGCAGGGACGCCTCGGCGTGGATCGGGTCGATCTCCACCCCGGCGGCCTCGACCCGGCCGGTCAGCCCGGTGACCCGGATGCCACCGACGTCGATCGCCCCGCCGACGGACTGCCGCAGTTGGTCGGAGAGTTCGACCAGTCGGCGGCGTTCGGCCTCGGACAGCGACTCGGCGTGCCAGCGGTGCCGGGCCTCCAACCGGTCCAGTTCCCGCTCCGCCGGCTCCAGCGCGGTGAGCTGGCTGTCGACGGCGCGCAGCCGCTCGTCCAGGGTGGCGCGCCCGGCCCCGGTGGCGGCGTCGCGGCGCAGCCGCAGCGACTCCTGCTCGGCGCGCAGCCGGGCCGGCAGGCTGGTGGCCACCCCGATCAGGGTGCGGCCGACCTCGATCCGGCCGATCTGTTGCAGGCCGGCGAAGGAGAGCCCCTCGGCGGTGGCGCTGGAGAAGCTGACCCGCAGCGAGTGCATCATCTCCACCGCGTCGGTGACCCGCTCGCCGACCGTCCGTGGCGGCCGGAACACCCCGTCGGTGAGCAGCCCGATCGTCGCGTTGGCCAGCGGGGTGAAGATCTCCCCGGCGGTCAGCGAGGTGAACTGCTGGGCCAGGAACGGCGCGCCCGCCGTGTACGGGGCCAGCAACGCGTCGCTGATCTTGGACAGGAACGGCAGCCCGCCGTAGAACGCGATGACGTTGTGCAGCAGGTGGATCAGCGGATCGATGATCGGAATGCCGACCCAGCCGTGCCGGCCCGGCTCGGTCAGGTTCTCCTGACCGGTCGCCCCCGCCCGGAAGGCCAGCGTGGACAGGCCGAACCGGGTCAACCCGAGCAGCCCGCCGGGCAGCCCGTCGCTGGCGTACACCACGTCGGAGACGCTCAACGCGCCCATCCCGGCCTGCGCGCCGACCGGCCGCTCGTAACCCCGGTCGGAGAACGAGGCGACGATGTCCAGGTCGGTCAGGGTGAGCCGGCCGGTGCGCAGCGAACTGCCGGTGAAGGTGCGGTTCACCCCGTCGAGTTCCAGCCGGGGCAGCCTGATCCGCAGCACCCCCTGCCGGGCGTCCAGCGACAGCGACAACCGGTTGGCGCGTTCCCGGTCGGTGTCGCGCAACCGGGCGCCACCCAGGTCGCCGCTGATCCACTGGGCGTCGTGCAGGTCGAACTCGTCGACGGTGACCTCGTCGGTGAACAGGCTCAGCCCGGTGCGGCTGAGGAACAGCAGCTTCAGCCCCACCGCGACCAGCCGGGCCAGGTCACCCACCACCGTCGGCGTGCCGTCGGTGCGCAACGACTCCGGATCGAACGTGGGCCGCCGGGTGGCGTGGTAGAGCCGCAGCTCCGCCACCAGCGTCGACAGGGCGGGCAGCAGGTCCGCGCGGACCTCCCGGGAACGCAGGAACACCCAGCGGCGGTCGTCCAGCGCGTACGCCTGGATGATCAGCGACCGCAGCTCGGTGACCCGCCCGGCCCGCCAGAGCCGGTCGTCGCGCAGCCGGTCACGCAGTTGGTCGCGGGCCTCCACGCGGCGCGGACCGGAGATCGCGGTGACGGCGAGTGAGGCGCGCATCTGCGGGGTCATCCCGGACTGCATCCGGGCCCACCGGTCCGGGTCCTCGGCGGCCAGCCGGGCCTGGTCGGCCACCGGCAGGCTGCGCACCAGCTGGAACGCCAGCCACGCCTCCCGGGGGTTCACCGCCCAGTCGGTCAGCCCGGTCGCGAGCAGGCCGCGGGCCTGCCGTTGCAGGTGCGCCGGGTCGCGCAGGGCGAGCAGGTCGAGCAGCTCCGCCCGCCACATCTCGTGGGTCAGGTACGCGTCGGGCAGCGCGGCGAGGATGCGGTCCAGGTCGCGTAGCGCGTCCAGCCGGTGCACGGCGGTCCGCAGCGCCTCCCGCCCCCGGGCGTCCGGGCCGGTGGTCGCGGCGGTGGGCCGGTCGTAGCCGATCAGCCGGCGGACCAGCTCGACGGCGTTCACCCCGTCCAGGCCGCCCTGCACGATCCGGTGGATGTCGGCGACGAGCCGGTCGGCGTCGACCTGCCCGGCGCTGCGCCGCCGCCGCTGCAGCGGTTCGGCGAGGGTGCCGACGCCGGTGTAGCCGCCGCCGAGCACGTCGGCGGCGGGGATGTTCTCCTCCAGCCGGTCGAACCAGCTGCCCTGGTCGAGCTGCCGCCACCGGTCCTGGGCGGCCAGCGGCAGGCTGCGCAGCAGCAGGTACGCGAAGCGGGCCTCGTGGTCGCGGATCGCCCAGTCGAACAGCCCGTACGACAGCAGCCCCTCCACCCGGGCCAGGTTCCGGTGCTCCGGGCGGGCGGCGAGGACGACCAGCAGCCGGGGGCCGAGCGGCGCGTCGACCCGCCTCTCCTCCCACGGCAGCTGGTCGAGCAGCGTGTCGAGGTGGCCGCCGTCGTCGAGCTGGCGGACCGCGTACCGCAGCCGGGGACCCGGCTCGGGCGGCCCGGCGGCGGCCGACGCGGCGGTGGCCGGGGTGCCGGCGGTGGGTGCGGCGGGGGCCAGGTCGGCGAGCTGGCGCAGCGCCTCGTCGGCCCGGCGGTCGTCGACCGACCGTCGCACCTGGCGCAGCCGGGTGGCCAGGTCGGTGTCCCGGTCGAGCCGGGCGTCGTCGGTCGTCTCCCCGTCCAGCGCGGTGACCTGCTCGCGGAGGGCGTCGGCGTCGTCGCCCACCGGGGGCCGCTCGGCCAGCAACGCCCGGAACTGCGCCTTGCGGTCACCGGCCAGCAGTTCCCGCAGCACGCCGGTCCGCAAGGCCCGCAGCACGTCCAGGGCGGTGCGCCGCTGCACCGGGTCGAGCCCGTCGGTGTCCAACCCGTGCACGTTGTCGGCTTCCAGCACCCGCAGCAGGTAGGGGGACTGCCCACCGAGGGCGGCCAGCGCGGCCCGCGGGTAGGCGCGGTGGTGGTCGTCGTCGAGGTTGCGGGACAGGTCGGTGCGCCGGGGTGCCGGCAGGCTGTGCACCAGGCTGCGGGCGACCACGAACGGCAGGGTGTCCAGGATGCGCAGGCAGCCGCGCACGTCGTCGCCGGAGACCCACAGCCCGTCGAGCAGGTCGATCATCCGGGCCCGTTCCGCCCGGTACCGGCGGTCCACCAGCGCCCCCAGCTCCGCCTCCAACGGCCCGCTCCCGGCCTCCTCGGCGGGCACCCGGTCGGGGGCCGGCGGGCTGGCCGGGCGCGGCGGGGTGGCCACGGCACCGGTGTCGGCGGCGACCGCGCCGGCCGGCAACCACGCCACCGGCCGCCACAGGGCCCGCCCGGCCGCCGCCGCGTCGGCCAGCGCCCGCGCCTCGGCCTCCGGGTCGGCCACCCGCCGCCCCGGGGCCGCCGACGTGCCGCCCGCCTGCGCCAGGTGCCCCAGCTCGTGCACGAGTAGGGCCCGCCCGGCGGCCCGGGACGGGTCGAAACCCGGGGCCAGGTGCACCGTGCCGTCGGCGAGCAGCCCCCGCGCGCCGTGGTTGGCGGCCCGGCGACCGTCCCCGCCGAGGCGCACCCGCACCGCGTCGGGGCGCAGCCCCAGCGCCGGGGCGTACCTGTCGACCAGGTCCCGGGTCAGCGTGGCGAGGGCGTCGTCGCGCGCCGCGACGGGGTCCGCCGCCGGGAGCGGGGCCCGCTGCGCGGCCGGGCCGGGGGCGGTCACCGCCGCCACCCGGGCAGACGCAGCCGGACCCAGATCGCCTCGGCCAGCGCGGTCGGCAGGTCGGCGGCGGCCGGCGGGTCGGTCACCGGGGCCACCGTCGACGGCAGCCCCCGCTCGGCCAGCAGCCGGGTCAGCCGGGCACCCACCTCGGCCGCCAGCGTGGCGTCGACCGGCCCGTCGACCCCGGTGACGACCAGCCGGCGGATGTCGACCTCGACGGTCGTGACGTCGGGGTTCACGACCACAGCCCCGGGTCGGCCGGCCGGTCGTGCTTGGCGTACTCGGCGGCGACCGCGTCGAGCACGTGCCGCATCCCGACCGGGACGCCCTCCCCGGCGGCGACCAGCGCGGCGCGCAGCGCGACGGTGTGGACGTCCCCGCCGGTGAGGTCCAGTTCGGCCAGCCGGGGCAGGTCCAGGTCGGCGGTGGCGGCCCCGGGCGGGAAGGCCCGCCGCCACAGCCCGGCCCGCTCGGCGGGACCCGGATGCCCGAACGGCACCACCACCCGCAGCCGACGCAGGAACGCCGGGTCGATGGCGGTACGCATGTTCGTGGTCAGCACCGCCACGCCCCGGTACCGCTCCATCCGTTGCAGCAGGTACGACACCTCGATGTTGGCGTACCGGTCGTGGCTGTCGCGGACCTCGGAGCGGCGGCCGAACAGGGCGTCGGCCTCGTCGAACAGCAGCACCGTGCCACCCCGTTCGGCGGCGTCGAAGATCCGCCGCAGCTGCTTCTCGGTCTCCCCGATCCACTTGCTCACCACGGTCGCCAGGTCCACCCGGTGCAGGTCCAACCCGAGCACCCCGGCGACGACCTCGGCGGCGAGGGTCTTGCCGGTGCCGCTGGGCCCGGCGAACAACGCGCTCACCCCGAGGCCCCGACCGGTCCGGCCGGCGAAACCCTGCTCGACCAGGAGCGCCCGGCCGGCCGCGGCGGCGGTCAACTGACGCAGCTGGGCCAGGGCCGGGGCGGGCAGCACCAGGTCGTCCCAGCCGGCCCGCACGTCGATCCGCTCGGCCAACCCGTCCAGGTCGCGGCGGACCCGCTCGCGGACCAGCTCCCGGGCCCGCGCCACCGGGTCGCCGTCGGGCCCGGCGGCGGGGGCTGCGGAGTCGAGGATCTCCCGGTGCCCCAGGTCGAACTCCCGGGCCAGCCCGGCGGCGGCCGCCGCGGCCCGACCCGGCAGCAGTTCCCCCCACAGCGCCCGCTGCTCGGCCCGGGTCGGCCGGTCCACCGTCGGCCCGGGGGCCACCCCGTCGAGGGCGACGGCGCGGGGGACGCTGACCACCACGTCACCGACGAGCCGGGCCAGCAGGTGCGCCACGGCGGCCCGCGTCTCCGGCGGCTCGTCGCCGGTCAGCTCGACGACCAGCACCGGGTCGGCGAGCACCACCTCCCGGTTCCACAGCCGGGCGAAGGCGTCCCGGTCGGTCACCGCGCGGGGCAGGTCGGCGGCGGCCACCCGGTGCCCGGTCCGGCCCACCGCCGCGCAGGCCGCCGCCAGCACGTCGACCCGGTCGGCGGGGTCGGGTCCGCACACCCGCAGCGGCCGTCGCCCGGCCTGCCAGGTGGCGCAGAGCTGCCGTACGGCCCGACGGCGGCTGGCCGGCAGGGTGGCCGGCGGGGCGGGCAGCGCCACCAGGTACGGCCGGAGCCGCTCGTCGAGCCGGCCGACGCCGTGCAGCTCGTGCAGGACCCGTTCGTCGACCCGCAGCGGGGCGTGCGGCAGGGGACCCTCGCCCAGCTCCACCAGCCGGGCCGCGCGCAACGGCCGGTCGGCGGCGAGGGCGTCCCAGTGCCCGCCGGGCAGGGCGTCCAGGCACCAGGCGAACGTCGGTGGCCGGTCCAGCAGGCCCAGCTCACCGGCGACCGTGGCGACCAGCACGTCGCGTTCGAAGCCGGTCAGCCCGAACCCGGTGCCGATCCGGTCCAGCGGGGAGTCGTCGGTCGGGGCGTCGGCCGCCGGTTCCCCCTTGAGCCGCAGGCGGATGCGGTCCAGCTCGGCGGCCAGCCCGTCGCCGCCCGCGTCCGCCGGGGGCGGGGCGGGCCAGCGGGCGGCCGGGCGCGGGGCGGGCATCACAGCACCACGGCGGGGCCGTCGTACCGGCCGGTCGGGTCGGCGTGCAGCGGACTGTCCACCCCGTCGACCCGCAACCGGGCCAGGTAGCTGCCGGCGGGCAGGTCGCGGAAGGCGAAACCGATCCGCCCGGTGCGCTGCCCGCCGGGCGGCACCCCGTTGTCGGCGGGCGCGGCGAGCACCGTGCCACCCACCCCGGTCAGCCCGAGGGTGACCTGCTGGCCGGTCTCGACCTCGGGGACGACGTCGACGGTGACCGTGCCGGTGCGCAGCAGCACCCCGTCGACCGTGCGGCTGGACTCGACGACCACGTCGGCGGGGGCCACGGTGATCGTCGGCCGGTAGGTGACCGGCACCGCGTCGGAGCTGACCGCCGGCCGGGGCGTGGGCGGGTCGCCCAGCGCCACCGCGTGGGTGACGACCAGCCCCCGGATACCGGCCGCGACGGGCCGGTCGAACGCGGTCAGCGGCAGCCGCAGCTCGCCCGCCGTGACGGTGGCGGGGCTGGCCGAGGCCGCCCCGATCCGCACCCGCACGTCCGGCCCGGCGAGGTTGCGGCCGGTCACCACCAGCGTCGCGCCGGCCGTGACCGGGGTGCCGGTCGGCCCGTCGGCGCGGACCTGGTCGACCTCGGGACCGGCGACGTCGACGGTGCCGGCGGTGACCGCACGGACCGGCAGCGGCTCCCGCGCGCCGCGCAGCGGGTCGATCAGCACCACCGAAACGTCGAAGAAGACGCTGCTGCGGTACGGCGCGCTGAATGCCGACCAGAGCCGGAAGCTCTCCTCCCCACCGGGGCTGTTGGTGACGCTCACCCGTAACTGCTCGACCTGCTCGGCGAGGCGGGATTCGGCCACCGGGGCGGGCAGCGTCGGGTCCGGCGGGTCGGGGGCGAGTGACCGGCGGATCGCCGCCCGGGTCAGCACCGGCGTCTCGTGCAGCATCGCCAGCAGGTGACCGAGCAGGATCTCCCCGGTCAGCGGGTCGTGACCGTAGACGCTGGCCACGTAGTGCAGGTCGACCCCGAGCGGCGGCGCGGCGACGTCGTCCCCGCCGGTGCTGCGCGGCGGTGGCCCCAGGTTGGCCCAGGTGGGGTTGCGGGTCACCCGGCTCAGGAACAGGTTGACCTGGTTGCCCTCCTGGTTGCCGACGGTCACCCGGTCGGGTGGGCCGGCGGAGACGGACACCCCGCCGACCGCCGACGAGGCGCCGGTGGCCCGCAGGTACGCCATCAACTGCCCGCGCAGCACGGCGGTCACGGCGGCGAGGGCGTACCCGGTGCTCACCGCGTCACCCCCGATCCGCGCAGGTACGACTCCAGTTCCGGCGCCGGGCCCGGGGCGACGGCGGGTGCCGGGGCGGCCGTCGGTGCGGTGACCGGCGGGGCTGCCGCCGGATTCCGCTGCGGGGTGAGCCGGACCTCGATCCGACCGATGTGCACGTGCACGGCGACCGGCTCGGGCACCCGCGCGTCGGCCCGGGTGACCGGTGCGCGGTGGGCGGGCTCGACGGTCGGCGCGACGCGTGCCACCGGCACGGCGGGAACCGGTGGGGCGACCGGGGCCGGCACGGCGGGCGTCGGGGTGGCCGTCCGGGCCGGCGGATCGTCCGGGTCGTCCCGGCGACGCGCCGGTGCCCCGGTCGGCGCGGCCGACGCGGTCGGGGTGACCGGCGGTCGGGGCGGTGCGTCCCGGGTCGCCGGCGCGGGTACGGGCGCGCCCGGTCGGGTCGCGTCCGCCCGCGCCGGAACCATCACCGGCCGGTCCGGCCCGGGCACGTCCGGGGCGCGGGTGCCGGGCGGAGGCAGTGGGCGGGGCGGCCCGGGGACCGGTGCCCCGGCCGGCGGCGCGGGCGGCGTCGCCACCGGCACGGCCGGTGCCGCCGGAGCGACCACCGGTGAACCCGGCGACGACGGCAGCGGTGGCGGCGACTCCGGCGACGGCGGCGCGCCGGTCGGTCGGGCGGGCGGCGGCGGGGTGGCCGGCCACCGCTCCTGCTCCTGCTCGGTCAGGAAGCCGTCCGGTTCCGGCTCCTGCGGCTCGAACCGGCCGAGGGCGCGGGGACGCAGCCGGGGCGCGGTCCCGATGGCCAGGGCGGCCAGCGCGGCCAGGTAGCCGCTCACGGGACCCGCTCCAGGTACGCCGCCCGGCGGTGCGGACCCAGGGCCAGCACCTCCGCCTCGGACCAGCCGTACGCGCGGGCCAGCCGGTGCACCTCGTCGAGCAGCCGGCGCACCCGGACGTCGGCGGCGTGCCACGCCCACGCCGGCACGTCCAACAGCGCCTCGGTGTCGCCGCCGCAGCCCGGACAGGTCAGGGCGACCGCGACGACGCCGAGCGGGTCGCGCTCGGCCATCGCGGCGGACACCGCCGGCAGCGCGGCGGACGGGTCGGCCAGTGGCGGGTCGGCGTCGAGCAGGCAGGCGTCGAGCAGCCACCGCTCGGCCGCCGCCGCGTCACCGGCCCGCGCCGCCCCGGCCAGGTCGGCGGGGGTGGGCAGCCGCAGGGTGAGCAGGTGCCCCCGCCACCGCAGGGTGAACGGGCCGGCGGTCCGGTCGGTCCGCTGCGGCGCGGCGGTCAGCAGGTCGGCGACGGTGAGGGTCACCTCCAGCCGTTGCGCGCAGGCCGGACAGTCCACCGTGGTCGCCACCCGGCCGCCGGTCCAGCCACCGGCGGTGGCCAGCAGCAGCGCCGTCACCTCGCCCACCGGCAGCCGGTCGGCGTCGGGCCGGCCGAGCAGCAGCAACCCCCGGCGCGGCGCGGGCTGACCGAGCGCGTCGTCCCAGGCGTGGACCAGCGCCACCTCGGTCGACGGCGGGCCCGCGGCGGTCACGACCCGAGCCGGGGTTCGGCCGGTTCGGCGACCGCCTCGTCGCGCTCCCAGCCCTCGTTCTCCAGCTTGAGGTGTTCGATCGCCACCGCGTTGGCGTTGGCGTCCAGCTCCGGCAGCGCCTGGTACTCCGACACCCAGCAGCGGAACAGCCGGTACGACTGGGCGACCTGGCCGGCCTCGTTGAGCAGCTCGATGGTGATGTCCCGCCGGAAGTCGGCCAGCGACACCTCCGCCCCGGCACCGGCGTGCAGCGCCCAGATCCGGCCCGCCCACTGGGCGAACTCGGCGTCGTGGGTCAGCCCCCGTTCCAGGGTGACCGCCTCGAACTCGGTCCGCCCCGGCGACTTGTGACTGGTCGACGGGTTGCCGCCGTCGCGGTGCTTGACCACCTCGGTGGTCCGCTTCAACGCGCTGACCTTGCTGACCCCGGCCACGTAGCGGCCGTCCCACTTCACCCGGAACTTGAAGTTCTTGTACGGGTCGAAGCGCGTCGGGTTGACCGCGAACTGCACCATGACTCACACCTCTCAGGACGGGCTCTGGCCGGCGAGCTGCTGGATCCGCACGATGACGAACTCGGCGGGTTTGAGCGGGGCGAACCCGACGACCACGTTGACCACTCCCCGGTCCCGGTCGTCGGCGGTGGTGGTCTCCGCGTCGCACCGCACCAGGTACGCCTCCCGGGGCGTACGCCCGGCGAACGCGCCCTTGCGGAACAGGTCCTGCATGAACGACGTCAGGTTCAGCCGCAGCTGCGACCAGAGCGGCTCGTCGTTGGGCTCGAAGACCGCCCACTGGGTGCCCCGGTAGACGCTCTCCTCGATGAACAGGGCGAGCCGGCGCACCGGCGTGTACTTCCACTGGCTGGCCAGCACGTCCGCGCCGGCGGTGGTGCGGGCCCCCCAGTTGACCGTGCCGGTCACCGGGAAGGTGCGCAGGCAGTTGAGCCCCAACGGGTTGAGCGCCCCGTTCTCGGCGTCGGTCAACGGATAGACTAGGTTGGTCACCCCGCGTAGCTGCGCCTCGGTGCCGGCCGGCGCCTTCCACACGCCCCGCTCGGTGTCCTGGCGGGCGTACAGGCCGGCGAGGGTGCCGCCGGGGGCGACGGTGCGGGGCTGGAAACCGTCGGTAGGGTCGGGGATGCGCAGGCGGGGGAAGTGGGCCACCGCGTTGGGGCCCTTGACCCCGAGCTGGTTGATCCAGTCCAGGGCGCGGTCTGGGTCGTCCACCCCGGGCGGCGGGTCGACCAGCAGGACCGCCCGGCGGCGTTCGCAGAGGTCGTAGGCGGCCGACCAGACGGCCTCCGGGTCCAGCCCGTTGTCGATGGCGGCGGGGTCGCCGTGCCGGGCACGGGTGGCGTCGGGGATGCAGAGCAGGTTGAACAGGTCGGTTTTGAGCAGCGCGTAGATGCCGGTGTAGGCGGCCTCGCTGCCGATCAGCGCGCCGGTGCCGGGCAGGGTGGTGCCGTCGGAGCCGGTGACCAGGTCACCCTGGCCGAGCCGCTTGACGCCGAGCGGGCTGAACCGGCCGACGTTGGCGGTCGTCCCGGCCAGGCCCAGCAGGGCCGCGCCGTCGGCGACGTCACCGGCGGGGGAGACCCCCGCGACGGTGAAGGCCGCGTCGAGCGCCGCCGGGGCGACCACCGCGTCCACGTCACCGAGGACGCGCAGCCCGCCGGCGGCGGTGGGGGTCACCCGTACCCGCAGGCCGGCCGCGCTGTCGGCGGCACCCAACGCGGCGTTGACCTTCCGTTGCAGCAGCGCGGCCACCCCGGCGGGGGAGGACGGCAGCCGCTCTCCCTTGTCCAGCACGGTCACGGTCACCGGGGCGACCGCCGGCACGGTCTTGGCCGGGTCGTTCGGGTCCGGCTTGGTGGGCCGGTCGGGCTGCACGGTGAGCCGGTAGTTCTTCGCGGCGTCGACGGTGGGGGTGCCGAGAGCGGTGCCGACCGTGCCGCTGGGCACCGGCCGGCCCGCCCCGGCGGCCCCGGCGCGTGCCCGGACCAGCGCCGAACCCCGGTCCGGGTCGTTGAGCAGGGCCACCGCGTACGCGGCGCTGGCCGGGTCGGCGGACAGCCCGGTGAACCGTTCGGTGTCGCCGGTGGCGGTGTCGGTGACGGTGAGGTTGAACGACTTGGCGTCGGCGACCCCGTCGTGATCGACGTCGACGAGCAGCCCGCTGCCCCACGCGCCGGTGCTCGTCGCGTCCAGCAGCAGCGCGGACTTCGCCCCGGCGCCGACCTTGTCCAGCAGGGTCACCGAGGCGGCGCGGGCGTCGGCGCGGGGCACCCGGACGACCAGGGCGGCGGCCCCGCCGTTGCGGAAGAACTGTTGCACGGCCAGGCTGAGTTCGGAGTCCCGGTCGACCCCGCCGAACCGGCGTTCGAACTCGCCGAAGGTGTTCACCCGGACGGCACGGTTCTCCGGTCCGGTCCGGACGTATCCCACGAAGGCGGTCACCCCGGTGGCCACGCCGATCACGGGGCGGACGGAACTCGCGACTTCCTCGATGTACACGCCGGGATAGGTCGGGGTGACGGGCATGACTACCTCGTCTCGCAGTGGCGGGTCGGCTGGTGTCACCCTCCGCTCACACCGCACCCGCCTCTAGCGGGCACCCGACTGCGCCCCGACAACAACCCGACACCCCGGACCGTCCGGTTGCCTGGTCGGAGCGGGTGCGCCGGGGTCGTTCCGGGGTGGACGGCCGGGGATGAGCATGCCGTGAGGTGCCCGGGGACACCCGCCGGTGCCATCCTCCAACGAGGCAAGTCAATTTTTCTCCGGAGGGTGGTGGATCATGGGTTCCGGGTTGTCGCTCGCCCTCTTCCCGGTCGCCCTCGGCATCGTCATGTTGGGCATCGGCCTCAGCCTGACCGTCGAGGACTTCCGCCGGGTGGCCCGCCACCCCCGGGTCGTGCTGATCTGCCTCGGGTGTCAGATGCTGCTCCTGCCGGTGGTCTGCCTGGGCCTGGTGACCGCCTTCGACCTGCGTCCGGAGCTGGCGGTGGGGATGATGCTGCTGGCCGCCTCGCCGGGGGGCAGCACCGCCGGTCTCTACAGCCACCTGTTCCGGGGCAACGTCGCGCTCAACGTCTCGCTGACCGCGATCAACTCGGTGCTGGCCCTGTTCACCCTCCCGTTGATCGTCAACCTGTCGGTGGCCGGCTTCGCCGGTGCGGACGGCACGATCGGTCTCCAGTTCGGCAAGGTGGTCCAGGTCTTCGCGCTGGTCCTGGTCCCGATCGCGGTCGGCATGCTGCTGCGGCGTCGGTTCCCCACGTTCGCCCTGCGGATGGAACGCCCGGTGAAGATCGTCTCCGTCCTGGTGCTGGCCGTGATCATCGTGGGTGCGGTGGCCGGCATCAAGGACGACGTGCTGGCCACCCTCGGCGAGATCATCGTGATCGTCGCCCTGTTCAACCTGCTCAGCCTCGCCGTCGGCTACCTCGCGCCGCGCCTGCTACGGGCCGGGCACCGCGACTCGGTCGCCTCCTCGTTCGAGATCGGCCTGCACAACGCCACCCTGGCCATCACCATCGGGATGAGCCCGACGCTGCTGGACAACCCCACGATGGCGATGCCGTCGGTGGTCTACGGCAGCCTCATGTTCTTCACCGCCGCCGCCTTCGGGATGCTCGTCTCCCGCCGTCCGGCCGGGGCGTCGACCCCCACCGGGGCGACGCCGCAGCGCGCCCACTGACCCGGCGGGCCACGCCGACCGCCGCCACGCCCGCCCCGGACCGGCTTGACCCTGACACGGTGGCAGGGTCTTCACTGTGACCCGGAGGTGGTCACGATGACCGGGTCGGCAGCGGACACGGACCGGACACGGGGGTTGGCGGGCGGCGACCCGTCGGTGCGGCTACGGGTGGCGCTCGCGTTGGGCACCGCCCCCGACCCGCGCGACGTCGACCCGCTCGTCGCCCGGTGCGCGGTCGAACCGGACTTCGCGGTACGCGAGATGCTGACCTGGGCGCTCACCCGGCACCCCGCGGCGGTGACGGTCCCCCGGCTGGTCGCCGCGCTCGGCACGCCGTCCGCGCAGGCCCGGAGCCAGGCGTTGCACACCCTGTCCAAGATCGGGGACAGGTCGGCCTGGCCGGCGCTCACCCCGGCGCTGCTCACCGACGCCGACGACGAGGTGGCGCGGGCGGCCTGGCGGGCCGCAGTCGTGCTCGTGCCCCACGACGCCGAAGCCGGGCTGGCCGCGATCCTGGCCACCCAGCTCGGGCGGGGCGACCGGGCGACGTGGCTGAGCCTGGCCCGCGCACTGGCCGCCCTCGGCGAGGTCGTCACGCCGGTGCTGGACGCCGCCGCGTCCCACCCCGACCCCCGGGTACGGGCCCACGCGACCGCCACCCGGCGGCTGATGCGTGACCCGGACGCCGGCTTCGCGTTCTCGCTCGAGGAGGCGAAACGCGTCGTGGCGCTCGGCGACGCCGACCGGCAGGGGTGAGCAGCGGTGTTGATCGGCGACGTGGCACGGCGCTGCGGGGTCAGCGTCCGGATGCTCCGGCACTACGAGTCGCTCGGCCTGGTACGGCCGGGCGGACGCACCGGCGCGGGCTACCGCGAGTACTCCGGTGAGGACGTCCGGCGGATCTTCCACATCGAGAGCCTGCGGTCGCTCGGGCTGTCGCTGCGCGCCGTGGGGCAGGCGCTCGACGATCCGGATTTCACCCCGACGACGCTTGTCGACGACCTGATCCGGCGGACCCGGGCGCGGATCGCCGACGAGACGCGGCTGCTCACCCGGCTGGAGCGCATCGACGCCGCCGGGCCGGGCGACTGGACCGACGTCCTGCAGACCGTCGCGCTGCTGCGGGCCCTGGGCTCGTCGCACGCGGCGCAGCGGCAACGGGCCGCCCTGGCCCCGGTCGGGGCGGTCGCGGTGGAGGCCCTGGTCGAGGCGGCGCTGGGCGAACCCGACCCGCACGTGGCCGGGGCGCTGCGGTGGGCGGTGGCGCGGGCCGGCGCGGCGGGACTGCCGCTGCTGGCACAGGGGCTCGACGCGCCCGTGGCGGCGGTACGCGACCGCGCGGTGCGGTGCCTGGTGGAGATCCCGCACGACGCCGCGACGGCGCTGCTGCGTGACGCCCTCGACCACCGTGACGTGGCGGTCCGCAGGTGCGCGGCGCTCACGCTCGGTGCCCGGGGCGTACCCGAGGCCGTTCCGACGCTCGTCGACATGGTCGTGCAGGAGGCGAACGACGTCGAGGCCGCCGACGCGCTGGCCGCGTTGGCCGTCGACGCCGAATCGGCCGACCGGATCGCCGCCGCGCTCGTCGCGGGCCTCACCGGTGACGCCGTCGCGTCGCCGGTACGCCGTCGCCTGACCCAGGCGCTCGCGGGCATCCCGGGGGAGCGGGCGTCGCGGGCCCTGGCGGAGCTGGCCGTCGACGCGGACCGCCCGGTGGCGCTCACCGCGACGTACGTGCTGATGCTCCGCGACCGGGAACCGTGACCGCTGGCACCGGCGCGGCTCGACCGCTCCGGCCGACGGCTGCCCGCCCGCCACCGCCCCGGGGGCCGGTGGCGGGCCCGGCGCCGGTCACCGGGCGCGGCGGTGCCGGGCGACGAGCGTCCCGGCGCAGAGCACCGCCAGCAGGCCGCACGCGGAGCCGGCCCACTGGTTGTCCAGCACGGTCGTCAGCACCGCGTTGGCGGCGACACTGACCACCAGCACCAGCCACAGCAGCGGACGGAGCCGGTCGGCCGCCGGCTGCGGCGGGTCGGCCGGGGCGTCGGCGATGCGGTACGGATCGGTCATGGCTGCCTCCTCGGGTGGGCGGGTGTTCGACCAGGTCGACGCTAGGCGCGGCGGCGGGCCGGACACGATCCCGCCAGCACGACCGACGGTGGTACAGCAGGCGGTACTTTCCGCACCGACGGTGCCGGGCCGGCCGCCCGGTGGCCTATGTTGGCGCGGGAGGTCTTCCGATGACACACCTGCGGGACCGGGCCCGTACCACGGTCGACGCCCTCGCCCACCTCGTCGGAGGGCTCGGCACCGCGCTGCTGGCGCTGGCCACCCTGCTCCGGGTGCTCGTCGTGGCGACGGCCTGCCTGGTCTGGGTGGGGCTGCCGGCGGCGCCCGGCACGCTGCGGGCGGTACGCGCGGTGGCCGACCGGGAGCGGGCCCGGCTGTCCCGCTGGGGCGGGCCGGTCCCCGCCCCGGGCCCGGTGCCGGCCGAGCTGCGGGTGGCGGTACGCGACCCGTTCGTCCGCCGGGAACTCGGCTGGGTCGCGCTGCACGCGGTCACCGGCCTGACCGGCGGACTGCTCGGCCTGTCCCTGCCGCTCTACGCCGTGCAGGACCTCACCTTCCCGCTGTGGTACCGGCTGCTGCCACCCGAGGCCGGCGCGCCGGGGATCGTCTGGTGGCGCATCGACGGGCTGGGCGAGGCGCTCGTGGTCGGGCTGCTCGGCTTCGGCTGGCTGGCCGCCACCGTCGCGTTCGTGCCGGCGCTGGCCCGCCTCCAGGCCCGGCCGGGCCGGTGGCTGCTGCCCCCGCCGCCGGGCTTCGACCTGTCGCTGCGGGTCGCCGAGCTGACCGCCACCCGGGCCGCGGCGCTGGACGCCCACGCGGTCGAACTGCGCCGCATCGAACGCTCCCTGCACGACGGCACCCAGAACCGGCTGGTCGCCGTCAACGTGCTGCTGGGGGCGGCCCGCCGGGCGGTACGGCGGGACCCGGACCGGGCCGACGAGATCCTCGGGCAGGCGCAGGACGCGGCGGAACAGGCGCTCGGCGAACTGCGTACGGTGGTGCGGGGCATCCTGCCGCCCGTGCTGGACGACCGGGGCCTCACCGGTGCCCTGGCCGGCCTGGCCGGCGGCTGCGCGGTGCCCTGCCGGCTCACCGTCGACGTGCCGGTACGCTGCGCCGTCTCGGTGGAGGCCACCGCCTACTTCGTGGTGGCGGAGGCGTTGACCAACGTGGTCCGGCACAGCGGCGCCGGCCGGGTCGACGTGACCGTCCGCCGCGAGCGGGACCGGCTGCTGGTGACCGTCACCGACGACGGGCACGGCGACGCCGACGAGGCCGGCGGCTCGGGGCTGACCGGCATCCGTCGGCGGGTCGGGGCGTACGACGGCCGGATGACGCTGACCAGCCCACCGGGAGGGCCGACGAGACTGGAGGTGGAGTTGCCGTGCGGATCGTGATCGCCGAGGACGACCCGCTGCTGCGGGAGGGGCTGGCGCTGCTGCTGCGGGCGGAGGACCTGGACGTGGTCGCCACGGCGGGCACCCCGGGCGAGTTCCTGGCCGCCGTCGACGCCCACACGCCGGACGTGGCGATCGTGGACGTCCGGATGCCGCCGACGCACACCGACGAGGGCATCGTGGCCGCGGTGGAGGCCCGCCGCCGCCGGCCCGGCCTCGCGGTGCTGGTCCTCTCGGCGTACGTCGAGCAGGCGTTCGCCACCGACCTGTTCTCCGTCGGCGCGGTCGGGCTCGGCTACCTGCTCAAGGAACGGGTGGGCCGGGTCGAGGAGTTCCTCGCCGCGCTGCACCGGGTCGCCGACGGCGGCAGCGTGATCGACCCGGAGGTGGTGGGGCAGCTGCTGGCCCGCAACCGCCGCCCGGACACCGCGCTGGGCGAGCTGTCGCCACGCGAGCGCGAGGTGCTGGGGCTGATGGCCGAGGGGCTCGGCAACACCGCGATCGCCGAGCGCCTGTTCGTCACCGACGGGGCGGTGCACAAGCACATCCGCAACATCTTCGCCAAGCTCCAACTCCCCCCGGACGACCGGGTCGACCGCCGGGTCACCGCGGTGCTGCGGCACCTCGACGGCGGCCGGGGGTAGCGCCTGCGGTACCGCCGTCCGGGCAGCCCGCTGGATGGTTCCCGGTCCTCCACCTGCATAGCGTTCCTGGTGCGCGCAGCCCACACCCGCTGACACGGAAGGCCACCAGGATGCCAGTCCATCCGGCACACCCCCTCGACCCCGTACGGACCGCCGACCCGGCGGGGCCCGTCGGCGCGGCGGTGCGCGTCGCCCGGCTCACCCGGGTCTACCCGTCCGGTCCCACCCCGGTGACCGCGCTGGCCGGGGTCGACGTCGGCTTCGACCGGGGCACCTTCACCGCCGTGATGGGCCCCTCCGGGTCCGGCAAGAGCACCCTGCTGCACGTCGCCGCCGGGCTCGACCGGCCCACCTCCGGCCGGGTCGTCCTCGGCGACACCGACCTGTCGACCCTGTCCGAGACCCGGCTGACCGAGCTGCGGCGGACCCGGATGGGGTTCGTCTTCCAGGCGTTCAACCTGATCGGCGCGCTCACCGTCGAGGAGAACATCGTGCTGCCGCTGCGGCTGGCCGGGGTCCGCCCCGACCGGGCCTGGCTGGGTCAGGTGGTGGCGCGGGTCGGGCTCACCGACCGGCTGCGTCACCGGCCGGCCGCGCTCTCCGGTGGCCAGCAGCAGCGGGTGGCGATCGCCCGCGCGCTCGCCACCCGACCCGAGGTGGTCTTCTGCGACGAGCCCACCGGGGCGCTCGACTCGCACACCGCGGCACAGGTGCTGACGCTGCTGCGCGCGATCGTCGACGAACACGGGTTGACCGTGGTGATGGTGACCCACGACCCGGTCGCCGCGTCGTACGCCGACCGGGTGCTGGTGCTGGCCGACGGCCGGATCGTCGCCGACCTGCCGCAGCTCGGGGCGGCCCGGATCGCCGAACGCCTGGCGGCGCTGGACGGGCGGGCCGTCCGATGACCCGGCTCGCCGCCCGGCTGCTGCGCCACCGCGCCGGCCCGGCCGTCGCGACGCTGCTCGCCCTGCTCGCCGGGGTGACGATCCTGGTCGCCATGGGCACCCTCGTCGAGTCCGGGCTGCGGTGGCGGCCGGAGCCCCGGCTCTGGGCGACTGCCGACCTGGTGGTCGCCCACCGCACGCTCAGCGAGCAGACGCGGGAGTTCGGCGGCGACACCACCACCAGCACCGTCGCCCTGCCCGAGGGCGGCACGGTGGACGCCGCCCTGGTGGAACGCGTCCGTCGGCTGCCCGGCGTCGCGGACGCCACCGGCGACGACCGGGTGCCGATCGGTGTGCCCCCGGCCGTCGGGCACGGCTGGGCCACGTACGCCTTCGCCGGCCGGCCGGTCAGCATGGGCGTCGCGCCCCGCGCCGACGACGAGGTGGCGGTCGACGTGCGGCTCGGCGCGTCCCCCGGCGACCGGATCGACCTGGTCGTCGGCGGGGTCGCCCGGTCCCACCGGGTGAGCGCCACCGTCGACACCGGCACCGACGCGGTGTTCTTCACCGACGCGCAGGCGGCCCGGCTGTCCGTCCACCCGGGCCGGGTGGACACGATCGGTGTGCGGCTCGCCCCCGACGCCGACCACGACGCGGTCGCCGACGCGGTCCGCCGGGTCGCCGCGCCCACCGGCGCCACCGTCCACGTCGGCGGCGACCGGGGCACGGTGGAGCAGCCGGCGGACCTGGCCGCCCAGGGCCTGCTGGTCACCGTCGGCTCGGCCTTCGGCGGGTACGTCGTCCTGCTGGTCGTGTTCGTGGTGGCCGGCACGATCGGGCTCTCCGTCCGGCACCGCCGCCGGGACCTGGCGCTGCTGCGCGCGATCGCGGCCACCCCGGGCCAGGTGCGTCGGCTGCTACTCGCCGAGGCCGCCCTGCTCGCCCTGGTCGCCGCCGCGCTCGGCGGGCCCGCCGGGCTGCTGGCCGCCCGCTGGGTGCACGGTGAGCTGGTCGACCGGGGCTTCGTCCCGGCCGGTTTCCCGATGGCCGGCGGCCTGCTCGCGGTGCCTGCCGCCGCCGGCACGGCGGTGCTGGTGGCGGTGCTCGCCGCCCTGGTCGCCGGGCGTCGGGTCACCGCGATCAAGCCGGTCGAGGCGCTCGGCGAGCCCGCCGTCGAGGCCCGACCGCCGGGCCGGGTGCGGCTGGTCGTCGGTGGCCTGACGCTGGCGGGCGCGGTCTCGTCCGGGGCGGTCACCGCCGGCAGCACCGGCTCGACGGGTGCGCTGGCCGGCGCGGTCGGCATGCTCTACCTGTTCGTCGTCGCGGTGGCGCTGCTCGCGCCGTGGATCAACGGGTACGTCGCGCGGCTGCTCACCCCGGCGCTGCCCCGCCTCTGGGGGGTCGGCGGCTACCTGGCCGCGGCCAACCTGCGGGCCACCGCGCGGGGCACGGCGACGGTGCTGACCTTCCTGGTGCTGGCGGTGGGCCTCGGTGGCTCGGTCTGGTTCTTCCAGACCAACCTGGAACGGCAGACCGTCGCCCAGAGCGGCGCGGGGACGCTCGCCGGGCGGGTGCTGACCGCGCCGGGTGGGCTGCCCGCCGACGCCGCCGGCCAGGTCCGCGCGCTGCCCGGGGTGCGGGCCGCCACCGGGGTACGCCGGACCCAGGTGGTGGTGCGGTCGTCGCTCGACGGCATCACGCCGGTCCCCGCGCAGGCCGTCGACCCGGTCGGCCTCACCGACACGATGGACCTCGACGTGCGCGACGGCGACCTGGCCGACCTGACAGTGGGCACGGTCGCGCTGTCCACGACGCAGGCGTCCGCGTCCGGGTGGCGGGTCGGCGACCGGGCCGACCTGTGGCTGGGCGACGGCACCCCGGTCACCCTGCGGGTCGTGGCGGTCTACGGCCGGGGCCTCGGCTTCGGTGACGTCACCCTGGCCACCGGGACGGTCGCCGGGCACACCGCCGGGGCCACCGCCGACGAGATCCTGGTCCGCGCCGGCCCGGACGCCGACGCGCCGCTGGCCGGCTGGGCGGCCGGCCAGCCGGGCGGGCAGCTGCGCGACGCGGCCACCCGGACCCGGCTGATCGGCACCGACCTGGCGCTGGGTGCCTGGCTGAACCGGCTGCTGATCGGCGTGCTGGTGGGCTACGCGGCGCTGGCCTCGGCCACCACGATGGTGCTGGCCGCGCTGGCCCGCCGCCGCGAACTGGCCTTGCTGCGGCTGGTCGGGGTCACCCGGCGGCAGATCCGCAGGATGGTCCTTGCCGAGCAGGCCGGGCTGCTCGGCAGCGCGGTGCTGATCGGCGCGACGGTCGCCACGCTGACCCTGGGCGCGATCGTCGCCGCGTTGACCGGCAGCCCGGTGCCGTACGTGCCGCCGCTGGGTGTGGTGGTGGTGCTCGGCGGCGTCGCCCTGCTGGCGCTGGCGACGACGGTGTGGCCGGTCCGCCGGCTGCTCCGGGTCCCGCCGGTCGACCACATCGGGCTCCGGGAGTAGCAGCGGCCCGCCCGTCGTGGCCGGTGCCCCGGGGTGCCGGCCACGACGGTGCGCGGCGTGCCGGTCCCGACGGGACGGAGGTTGTCGGGGTTGGCACCTAGGCTGGTCGGATGATCGACCGCCGTCAGGTGATGCAGTTCCGGGTCGGGGCGCAGCAACTCGGCCGGGCCGAGGGCACGCCGGCGGACACCGCCGTGCTCGACATCGGGGTGCAGGACACCGGCCCGGACGGCGGCCGGTGGGCCCTGGCCCTGCGCGGGGTCGCGGTGACCGCACCGGTCGCGGACGACCTGGTCCTGCTGTGGACCGTGCGGGGCGCGCCGCATCTCTACCGTCGCGCCGACGTGGCCGAGGTGGCGGGGGCGGTCGCGCCGTACTCCGACGCGGACGCGGGCAAACGCATCTACGACGCCGCCCGGCCGCTGAAGGCCGCCGGCATCGGCAACCTGGCCGCCCTCGACGAGGTGGCGGCGCGGATGCGGGCCGTGGTCACCACCCCGACGGTCAAGGGCGACGTCTCCGGGCGGCTGGCCGCCCTGCTGCCCGAGCCCTACCTGCGGTTCTGCCGGCCCTGCGCCGCCACCCACCTCTACGAGATGCCGTTCCGGCTGGCGGCCGTGCGGGCCGGGCTGGAGCTGCGCGCCGACACCTCGCCACCGGTCCTGCACCGCATCCCCGGGTTCACCCGGGCCGCCCCGCCCGGCGACCGGTTCGACCTGGTCCGCGCCTACCTGCGGCTGCTCGGCCCGGCCACCCCCCGGCAGGTCGCCGACTACCTCGACGCCCCGGTGAGGGACGTGCGGGCCCGCTGGCCGCAGGACGTGGTCGAGGTGCGGGTCGACGGGGAGGCCCGTTCGCTGCTCGCCGCCGACGAGCCGGCGCTCGCCGGTGCCGCCGACACCACGGCGGTCCGCCTGCTCGGCCCGTACGACCTGTTCCTCCAGGCGCGGGACCGGGCGACCCTGGTGCCGGACGCGGCCCACGCCAAGCAGTTGTGGCCGGTGCTGGGCCGCCCCGGCGCCGTCCTGGCCGGCGGTGAGATCGTCGGCACCTGGCGTCCCCGTAAGGCCGGCCGGACGCTGACGCTCGCCGTCCAGCCGTGGCGGAAGCTGCCTGCCGCCACCCGCGACGGCATCGTCGCACAGGCGGAACGCCTCGCCGCGCACCGGGGCGTCGCCCGCGTCGACGTCGACGTCGCCGCACCGGGCGGGGTTTGACACCGGCACACGGCATCGGGGGAGGATGAGACGTGCGGGTCCCTCTTTCCACACCACCGGCCATTCCCGCCGGGGCCCTCGCCGCCGGTGCGCAGCCGACCCTCGCCGCGCCGGGGGGCCTGGTCCTGCGTCCCTGGGAGGCGTCCGATGCCCCGGTGTTCCTGGCCGCCTACCGGGACCCGGAGATCCGGCACTGGCACACCCGTCATCCGGCCTCGGAGAGTCAGGTCCGTGAGTGGTTCGGGGGTTATGACCGGGCCTGGGCGGGGGAGACCGGCGCCAGTTGGGCGGTGACCCGCGACGGCGTCGAGGTGCTCGGCCGGATCGCCCTGACCAGCATGGATCTCGACGACGGCGTCGCCGGGTGCGCGTACTGGGTGCTTCCCGCCGCCCGCCGGGCGGGGGTGGCCTCCCGGGCGTTGACGGCGCTGGGTGACTGGGCGTTGGACACGGCGGGTTTCCACCGGCTGCACCTGGACCACTCGACCCGCAACGTCGCCTCCTGCCGGACCGCCCTGCGCGCCGGTTTCCTCCTGGAGGGCACCAAACGCAGCGACGCCGTGCACGCCGACGGTCGGCACGACATGCACCTGCACGCCCGCATCCGGGGCGATCGACCGACCGGCTGACACCGGCACCCGGTCCGCGACCGCCCCCACCCGGCCGGCCCGGACGGCGGCGTCGCTCGGGCCTCCCCGGCGTGTGGCGCGCGGTCCACCGGGGAGGGTCTACACCGCCGGGCTGTGCCGCCGCGTCGACTTTACGGATGATGTCTGTCGACAGGGGACCCGTCATAGCGTGTGTTTCCCGGGACAGCCCGGCGTGGCCCACGAACGCCACGCCATCCGGCCCGTTCCCCGACCTCGTGAAGTGAGGCCCACTCGATGACGGTTCCACCCCCCGATCCCGCTGGTCGCGGCCGCCGCCGGCTGGCCGGGCTGCTCGCCGCGGTGCTGGTCGCCACCGCGCTGCCGCTGATCGGCGGCACCGCGGCGGTCGCCGCGCCGGCCGACCCCGGCCCCTGGCGGCAGCTGCCCGGCGAGCTGTCGGCCAACGCCCGGGGCGGGCGTACCCCCGACATCCGCGCCGAGCGGTTCGCCGCGTACACCCTGGACCGGGCCGCGTTGGCCGACACCCTGGCCGACGCCCCCGCCGAGCGGGCCGGCACGGCCCGGCGGGCGCAGCCGGCGCTGACCGTCGCGCTGCCCACCCCCACCGGAGGCTTCCAGCGGTTCAGCCTGGTCGACTCGCCGGTGATGGAGCCGGGCCTCGCCGCCCGGCACCCCGAGATCAGCACGTACGTCGGCCGGGGCCTGGACGACCCGACGGCGACCATCCGGGCCGACCTGACCCCGCTGGGTTTCCACGCCTCGGTCCGGTCGACCGGCGGCAGCTGGTACCTCGACCCGTACTACCACGGCGACCAGAGCGTCTACGCCAGCTACTACGCCCGCGACCTGGTCGACACCGACCCGGCCATGGTGGAGCGGGAGGACGTCGCGGCGGCGGCCGGGGCGCTGTCGCCGGAGGTGGCCGCGGACGAGCCGGCGGGCCCGCAGGTCACCCTGCGCACCTACCGGCTGGCCCTGGTGACCGACCCGTCGTACGCCACCTTCTTCGGCGCGGAGAACGTCACCGCGGCGAAGGTGACCCTGATCAACCGGGTCACCCAGATCTACGAGGACGAGACGGCGATCCGGCTGGTGCTGGTCAACGACACCGACAAGACCAACCTGAACACCGCCGCCCTGGCCACCGAGCCGAACGGGCCGTGCGGCGCGGCGGCCTGCTACACCCCGGCGCAGATCTCGTCGTGCACCAGCTCGCTGCTCAACCGCAACCGGATCGTGCTCGGCCAGCTCGTCGGCGCGGGCAACTACGACGTCGGGCACATCGGCCTCGGCCTGCCCGGTGGTGGCGTCGCCGGCCTGGGCGTGGTCGGCCTGGACGGCAAGGCCCGCGGCTGCACCGGCCTGCCCACCCCGGTCGGTGACTTCTACGCCGTCGACTACGTGGCGCACGAGATCGGGCACCAGTTCGCCGGCAACCACACCTTCAACGGCACCCAGTACAACTGCTCCGGCAGCAACCGCAGCGCCGCCAACTCCTACGAGCCGGGCAGCGGCTCGTCGATCATGGCGTACGCGGGCATCTGCCAGCAGGACAACCTCCAGCCGCACAGCGACCCGTACTGGTCGCAGCGCAGCTACACCGAGATCAGCACGTTCGTCTCCGGCACCCGCCCGGCGCTCAACGAGGTGCAGACCGTCTCGCTGTCCGGTTTCGACACCGACGGCGACGCGTTGCGCATCAGCTACGCGGGGCAGTCGTCCGTGCCGGTGGTGCGTGGCGGCAACTACACCGCCGCCGGGATCAAGGCGGCCATCGAGTCGATCGCCGGTTGGCCGGCCGGGGCCACCGTCACCGTGTCGGCCTTCGGCGGGCTCGGCGCGCCGAACGACACCGGTTTCCAGGTCACCTTCGGTGCGGGCCCGCTGGCCGGGGTCGACGTGCCGGCGCTCGAACTGACCGACCTCGTCGGCGCGTCCGGCTTCGTCGGTGAGACCGCCCGGGGCGGGGCGGCCGGCAACAACGGTTTCCAGACCGCGCAGACCGGCAACCGGGCCCCCGTGGTCACCGTGCCGGCGGCGGCGCACACCATTCCGGCGCGGACCCCGTTCGCGCTGACCGGTAGCGCCACCGACGCCGACGGGGACACCGTCAGCTACCTGTGGGAGCAGAACGACCGGGGCGGCAGCACCGGCACCGCGCTGGTCAACAACACCAAGACCAACGGGCCGCTGTTCCGGCAGTTCGGCGAGGCGGCGGCGGTCAGCCCGACCGACACCCTGGAGTACCACTCGCCGGGGGAGAACGCGGTGACCACCGATCCGACCCGGCACTTCCCCAACCTGGCGCAGATCGCGGCGAACAACACCAACGCCGCCACCGGGGCCTGCCCGGCCGCGCCTGCCCCGCCGGCCACCGGCGGGGCGAGCAACGTGCCCGCCGCGACGGTGGACTGCTACTCGGAGTTCCTGCCCACCGCCGACTGGGTCGGTGTCACCAACGACCGGACCCTGCACTTCCGGCTCACCGGCCGGGACCACCACCCGGGCGGCGGCGGCATCGGCAGCGCCGACGTGGCGTTGACCCTCGCCCCGGCGGCCGGCCCGTTCCTGGTCACCTCGCAGGCGACGTCGGCGGCCCACCTGGGCGGCGGCACCATGCCGGTCACCTGGGACGTGGCCGGCACGGACGCCGCGCCGGTCAACGTCAGCGAGGTGCGGATCTCGTTCTCCGCCGACGGTGGGGCGACCTTCCCGTACGTGCTGGCCGAGCGCACCCCGAACACCGGGGCGGCGACGGTGACGCTGCCGAACGTGGACACCGCCCGGGGCCGGCTGAAGATCGAGGCGGTCGGCAACGTCTTCTTCGACCTGAGCGACGCCGACCTCGCCATCACCCAGGTCCGCGCGGCCACGGTCACCTACACCGGTGACGCCCTGGCCTCCCCGGTGGACGACGCCGACTCGACCGGGGTGCTGCTGCGGGCCACCGTCCGGGGTGGCGGCGGTGACGTCCGCAACGCCACGGTGACCTTCACCGAGGGCGACGAGACCCTCTGCACGGCGGTCGCGACGCCGTTCGGCGCGGCGGCGGACGACGGCTCGGCCAGTTGCCGCGCCGTGTTGCCGCACGGCGCGCACCCGGTCACCGCCACGCTGTCGGGGGCGTACACCGGCAGCGCGACGGCCACCGTCACGGTGGCCGGCGGGTACGGCCGGTCGGTCGCCGGCTCGGGCTACCTGAAGGGCGGGGCCACCGCCGGTGGTTACCCGCTCGACGACGACCGGCGCATCGAGGTGACCTTGGACGGCCGGATCAACAACGGCAAGAAGCTGGTCGGCAGCGCGAAGGTCGGCTACAAGTCGGGCGGCAAGCGGTACAAGTTCCAGAGCACCGCGCTGGAGTCGTTCGGCGTCGCCACGACGGCCGGGGAAGCGGTCGCCGACCTGCGCTACCAGGTCACCCTGTACGACATCTCCACCGCGCAGAACCCGGTCGCGGTGGCCACCGGGCTGACCATGCGGGTGACCGCCACCGACCGGGGCGAGCCGGGCCGGCGCGACGGGATCGGCATCACCGTCTGGGACGGTGACCGGCTGCTGTTCTCGTCGGACTGGACCGGCGCGTCGACCCGGGAGATCACCCTGACCGCCTCCGGTGGCAACCTCACCATCGGCTGACCAGGCGCACCGCGACACCCGGCGTCCTTCCCCGCCCGCCCGGCGGGGGAGGACGCCGGTGTCCGTCCGGGCGGTGCACGGGGCGCTCCGGGTACCCGGCACGATGAGGGGGTGACCGCCCCCGCCCGCCCGCCGCTCGCCACCCTGGACGCGGTCCTCGAACGGCTCACCTACGTCAACGAGGAGACCGGCTACACCGTGGCCCGGGTCGCCACCGACCGGGGCGGCGACCTGTTGACCGTGGTCGGCGCGTTGCTGGGCGCGCAGCCCGGCGAGAGCCTGCGGCTGTCGGGACGCTGGTCGTCGCACCCGAAGTACGGCCGGCAGTTCGAGGTCGACTCGTACACCACGGTGCTGCCGGCGACCATCCAGGGCATCCGCCGCTATCTCGGCTCCGGCCTGGTCAAGGGCATCGGGCCGGTGTTCGCCGAGCGGATCGTGGCGCACTTCGGCCTGGACACCCTGCGGATCATCGAGGAGGAACCCGCCCGGCTGGTCGAGGTCGCCGGGCTCGGGCCGAAACGCACCGCGAAGATCACCGCCGCGTGGGAGGAACAGAAGGCCATCAAGGAGGTGATGGTCTTCCTCCAGGGCGTCGGGGTGTCGACGTCGCTGGCGGTGCGGATCTTCAAGCAGTACGCCGACGCGTCGATCGAGGTGGTGACGAAGGAGCCGTACCGGCTGGCGGCCGACGTGTGGGGCATCGGCTTCAAGACCGCCGACACCATCGCCCAGGCGGTGGGCATCCCGCACGACAGTCCGCAGCGGGTGATGGCGGGCCTGCGGTACACCCTGTCCGAGGCCACCGACTCGGGCCACTGCTACCTGCCCGCCCCGGCGCTCGTCGCCGACGCCACGAAGATCCTCGACGTTCCCGGTGACCTCGTCACCCGCTGCCTGGACGACCTGATCGCCGAGGAGGGCGTGGTCCGGGAGTTCCTGCCCGGCGACGACGGCGAGCCGGTGCCGGCGGTCTACCTGGTGCCGTTCCACCGCGCCGAGCAGTCCCTGGCCGCCGCCCTGTTGCGGCTGCTGCACGAGAGGGCCGACCGGTTGCCCCACTTCACCGACGTCGACTGGCCCCGGGCGCTGGCCTGGCTGCGGACGGTCACCGGCAACGACCTCGCCCCCGAGCAGGAGCACGCCGTCCGGCTGGCGCTCACCGCGAAGGTGGCGGTGCTCACCGGCGGGCCCGGCTGCGGCAAGAGCTTCACGGTGCGGTCCATCGTCGCGCTGGCCGCCGCGAAGAAGGCCCGGATCACCCTGGTCGCGCCGACCGGCCGGGCCGCGAAACGGCTGTCCGAGCTGACCGGGCACCCCGCCGCCACCGTGCACCGGCTGCTGCAACTGCGTCCCGGCGGGGAAGCCGTCCACGACCGGGACAACCCCCTCGACGTCGACCTGCTCGTCGTCGACGAGGCGTCCATGCTCGACCTGATCCTGGCCAACAAGCTCGTCAAGGCGGTGCCGCCGGGGGCGCACCTGCTCCTGGTGGGCGACGTCGACCAGTTGCCCAGCGTCGGCGCCGGGGAGGTGCTGCGCGACCTGCTCACCGCGCCGGCCATTCCCCGGGTGCGGCTGACCCGGGTGTTCCGCCAGGCCGCCCAGTCGGGCGTGATCACCAACGCGCACCGGATCAACGCCGGCCGGCCGCCCCTGCTCGACGGCCTGCCGGACTTCTTCCTGTTCGCCTGCGAGGACACCGAGGCCACCGCCGCGCTGACCGTCGACGTCGCCTGCGCCCGGGTCCCCGCCCGGTTCGGCCTCGACCCGCGCCGCGACGTGCAGGTCCTCGCCCCCATGCACCGGGGGCCGGCCGGTGCCGCCGCGCTCAACACCCTGCTGCAACAGCGACTCACCCCGCACCGTGAGGGGCAACCGGAGCGGCGGATGGGCGGGCGGGTGTTCCGCATCGGCGACAAGGTCACCCAGATCCGCAACAACTACGACAAGGGTCAGGCCGGCGTCTTCAACGGCACCCTCGGCATCGTCACCGCCATCACCCCGGAGGAACAGACCCTCACCGTACGCACCGACGAGGACGAGAACCTCGACTACGAGTTCGACGAGCTGGACGAGCTGGCCCACGCGTACGCGATGACCATCCACCGCTCGCAGGGCTCGGAGTACCCGGCGGTGGTCGTACCCCTGACCACCAGTGCCTGGATGATGCTGCAACGCAACCTGCTCTACACCGCCGTGACCCGGGCCCGGCAACTCGTCGTCCTGGTCGGTTCCCGGCGGGCGCTGGCCGCCGCCGTCCGTACCGTCGGCGCGGGCCGCCGGCACACCGCCCTGGACCACCGCCTCGGGGCGCCGGCCGGGTAGCGCCGGTGTCCCACGCCGACGGCCGCCGCGCCGGCCACCGTGGACGGTGACCGGCGCGGCGACGACCTGTCGTCGGTCAGCGGTAGCCGGCGGCGGTGATGCTGGCCTGCACCGCGTTCTCGGTGGCGTCCGACGGGTAGCCGGCGACCATCGCCCCCTCGTAGAAGGTGCCGGCGCTGAGGTTCGCGCCGCCGTCGGGCTTGCAGCAGTCCCCGCCGCTGCCCAGGATGATCGCGCCCTGCTTCTTCATCGGGCTGTAGCCGGGCGGCAGCGACCCGTCGTAGAGGGTGTAGAGGCTGCCGGACTGGGCGTTGCTGCCCTTGATGGCGAAGCGTGAGGTGCCGTTGTTCTTCAGGGTGGCGGTGACGAACTTGTGCGGGAACGCCCGCTGGTTGGGGTTCCACGAGCTGCTGCCGCCGGGGAACAGCCCCCACTCCAGGTCGGCCTGCACCCACGGGCCGGAGCCGGAGCAGCCGCCGAACCAGCACTGGGTGCTGAAGTTGATCGCGTCCATCGCGCCGGCGGCGTCGGCCTTGCGGGTGGTCTCGCTGTTGCCGTAGTCGAAGCAGCAGCCGTTGTTGACGTGGGTGCCGCTGGTGACCATGTACATGCCCTCAGGCGCGGCGCCGGTCGGCACCCCGGTCAGGTGCCCGTCACGCCAGTAGCTGTTGCCCGGGTTGATGTAGAGCGAGTACGCCTTCGCGCCGCCCACCGTCAGCGACTCCGACGTCGCGACCGCCGGTCGGCTCTGCGGCGACCCGGGCACCACGCTGGAGCCCTGGTACCACAGGTCGTTGCCGCGACCCGACTGGTCGAACACGACGGTCACCACGCAGGTGGTGCCGGTGCAGAACGAGTCCTGCGTGGCGGCGTTGGCGGTGCCGCCGGTGCCGGTCAGCCCGATGTTGCGGGTCGTGTTGTCCGAGGAGCGGCGTACCTGGTAGAGGTTGCCGCTGTAGGCGGCGTAGAGCGCCCGGGTGGTGCTGTGGGCGGCCACGCACGGGGTGCCACCGGCGGCGTAGATGTCGCACGGCAGGGCCCCGCCGGGTGGGGGAGTCGTCGGCGGCGGCGTGGTCGGCGGGGTGGTGGTGGGCGGGGTGGTCGGCGAGGTCCACTGCTGGTTGGCCTGACCGTTGCAGGTCCATAGCAGGATCTTGGTGCCGTTGGCGGTGCCGTTGCCGTTCGCGTCCAGGCACAGTCCGGACTGTACGCCGGTGATGGTGCCGTTGGCGTTGACGTTCCACTGCTGGTTGTTCTGGCCGTTGCAGTCCCAGATGATCGCCGCCGTGCCGGCGGTGGTGCCCCGGCCGGAGGCGTCCAGGCACTTGTTGCCGTAGACCGTGAGTTGCCGGCTGGTGGTCCAGGTCCAGGTCTGGTTGGCCCCGCCCTGGCAGTCCCACAGCTGGGTCTGGGTGCCGTTGGTGGTGCTGGAGTTGGGTACCTCCAGGCAGCGCCCGGAGGCGGTGCCGACGATCCGGGTGCTCTGCCCCGGCTCGATGGCGGCGAGCGCGGGTGCGGCGGCGGCCTCGGCGACCGGCGAGGTGAGGCCGGGTGTGGCCCCGGCGACGACGAGGACGCCGGCCAGCGCGCCGACCAGCATGGTCAGCCGGTGCAGGCGGCGGCGGGGGATGGGGGCGCGGACCTGTCCTGGTCCGCTGGGGGACGGGGTGCGCACGAAGCGGCTCCTTGGTTCGTCGGCGGCGCACCGGGGCGCATCCGCCTACGGTCGGTGGTGGTGGCGAATCGGTTCGGACCTTTTCAGGATCACGGACCAAGCGACATCAATCAATGGCTTGCGGTGGTTCGTCCCCGTCACCTCCGGCGACCACGCCGGGTCGGGCGCCGGCCTTTCGGCACCCGACCCCATGCGGGACGGGTCTACCGACCCCAGACGCGCCAGGTCTGGTTCAGCGGGCTGCTCTGGCCGACCGGCTTGCAGGTCCACTGGAGGATCCGCGCCTGGGCGGCGGTGGAGACCCCGTTGACGTCGACGCACTTGTTGCTGTGCCGGGCGACGAGCTGGTAGTCGTGGGAGTCGTTGCCCCCGTAGGTCACCCGGCGCAGGGTGAACTGCTGGCTGGGGCCGTTCTGGCAGGTCCACTGCTGCACGGCCGCGCCGTCGGCGGTGGACGCCCCGCTGACGTCCAGGCACTTGCCGCTCTGCTGGTTGACCACGGTGTACGTGTCGGCCACCCCGGCGACCGGGCGGAAGTTCCAGAGCTGCTGGTCACCACCCTCGCAGGGGAACTGCTGCTGGGGGTTGCCGTCGGCGGTGCCCGGGCCGGTGTTGTCCAGGCACTGCTGGGAGTGCTGGGCCACCGCGACCGAGGTGAAACCGGTGTCCGAGGGCGGCAGGACGGTGACCGTGTACGTGTCGTTCTGGTTGCCGTACGGCAGGGTCACCGAGGCGGCGTTGTTGGTCAGCGTGAGCACGGTGTTCGACACCGTGACCGGCCCCTGCACCGCGCCGCCGTTGTTGTACGGGATGCGTTGGGTGAGCACCCGCACCTGGTTGTTCTGCACGATCCCGCTGGTGGCGTCCAGCCGTTGCAGGTTGACCGTCAGGTTGCCGGTGGTCCGACCGCCGCCGACCAGCACCCTCGCCGCCCCGGTCGCCCTGGTGGCGAAGGCGTCGTAGGACGGGCTGGGGGTCACCGCGACGATCTGCCCGGTCTGCGCGGCGTAGTAGCGGTAGACCCACCACTCGCCCTTGGGCTGGTGCTGGCCGGCCGCGTTGCGCACCAGCAGGTTGCCCAGGTCGTTGTGCAGGTTGCCGCCACCGGCCCAGTTCGCCCGCAGGCCGTCCGCGCGGGCCCGCTCCAGCCGGGCGACGTACCAGGCGCCGTCCGCCGGGTTCTGCTCGTTGGACGCGCCGTACTCGTTGATCTGGTACGGGCGGGGGTGGGCGATGCCGCGCGGGTCGAGGGTGGCGTTGGCGGCGGCGACGTTGGCGACCGGGTCGCCGGGCAGCGCGTGCCAGCTGACGATGTCCGGCACCGTGTTGGTGGAGCGGACGAAGTCGAGGTACTGGTTCCAGAACGCGTGGCTGGTCGACGGCACGCAGGCGCAGCTCGGCCCGACGATGAGCTGGTCGGGGAACTCGGCGCGCAGCCGCTGGTAGGTGCGCCGCCACAGTTCGAGGTACTGGGAGATCGGGCGGTTCCAGAAGATCGTGATGTTGGGTTCGTTCCAGATGTCCCACTGCACCCTCAGCCCGGCGGACCGGACGTCGCCGATGAGCCGGGTGAGGAAGGCGTCGTAGTCGGTCCAGTTGCCGTTGTCGCCGGGGAAGCGGGAGATTCCGGCACCGTCCGCGCCCCACAGGTCGTGCGGCAGGATGACGAACTGACCGCCGAGGGCGGCGGTGCGTCGGGCCTGGGCGAGCGTGGAGTTCCACCGGCGGTCGTAGTTGCCGCCGACCCAGCCGCTGCCCGGCAGTTGCGCGCCCCCGGCCCGCATGTACTGGAACTTGACGTCCCGGTAGAAGTGGTCGGCCGGACCGCTGGCGTTCTCGGTCATGCCGTAGATCCAGCCGGAGGCGCGGTAGGTCGGTGTGCCGTCGGTGGCGGAGAAGTTGACGCTGATCGACTCGTCGGCGGCCTGGGCCGGGGTGGCGGCGACGGTGCTGGCGGCGACGGCGAGCAGGCCGACGGCGAGTCGGGTGACGATCACGCGGACTCGTCCGGGCCGGCTGCGGGACGGGGTTTTCACGGGCGGCTCCTTGGTGGGGCGCGGGGAACGCTCTCCGGAGGGCTTCGCATGCGAATCGATTCGCAGAGATCGTAGGGTGAGACTGTGAAGGATGTCAATGAAATGACAGGGCCGTGACGTCGGGGTTTCCGCCGATGATCCCCTTCCTGAGTGGCCCCCCTTGACCCGGTCGCATCGACAGACCTATGTTCGTGTGAACGGATTAGTCGAATCGATTCGCCTCATGATCGCCGCGCTGCTCCGAGCGGCGGTCGCTCCCGCCACCTGACACCGCACGCGAATTGAGGCAGCACATGACAGCAACCAGCCGTCGGCGGTGCCTGGCCGTCGCCGTCGCCACGCTCGTCGCCCTGGCCGGCGGTGCCTGCTCGTCCGCCGACGACCCCTCGGGCGGCGGCAGCTACCTGGTCTGGGACCCGTACCCCCAGTTCGCCGCCGACTCCGCCTGGGTCGCGCTGCTCACGAAGTGCGGCGCGGCGGCCGGGGTGACGGTCGAGCGGACCGGCTACGACACCACCGACCTGACCAACAAGGCCCTGCTCGCCGCCCAGCAGGGCAACTCGCCGGACGTGCTGATCGTGGACAACCCGGTGATCTCGACCCTGGCCGAGGCCGGCGCGCTCACCACCACCGACGAGAACGAACTGGACGTGGAGACCATGGCGGCGAACCTGCTCGGCGCCGGCCAGCGCGAGGGCCGGACCTACGGGGTGCCGATCGGGGCGAACACCCTCGCCCTCTATTACCACAGGGAGGTGCTGGCCGCCGCAGGCGTCGATCCCGCCACCATCACCGACTGGGCCACGTTGAACAGCGCGTTGGCCAAGGTGAAGGCCGCGGGCAAGAAGGGCATCACCTTCTCGGCGATCGGCACCGAGGAGGGCAGCTTCCAGTTCCTGCCCTGGTTCTGGGGGGCCGGTGCCCGACTGACCGCGCTGGACTCACCGCAGGCCGTCGCCGCGCTGACGCTGTGGACCGACTGGCTCAGGCAGGGATACGCCCCGAACTCCGTCATCAACAACACCCAGACCACGAGCTGGCAGGAGTTCGCCACCGGCGACTACGCCTTCGCCGAGAACGGCACCTGGCAGCTGGCCAACGCGGCGAAGCTCGGCTTCGGTTACGGCATCATCGCGATCCCGGCCCGCGCGGGTGGCCCGGCCCCGGCACCCACCGGCGGGGAGTTCGTCTCCGTCCCGGTGCAGCGCGACACCGGCCGGTACGCGACATCGCGCCAGCTCGTCACCTGCCTGACCAGCGCCGACAACCTCCTCGCCACCGACACCACCCTCTCCTACGTCGCGCCCGTGACCGCCGTGCAGGACCGGCAGGCGGCGGTCGACCCCCAGCTCAAGGTCTGGGTGGAGGCGGTCCGGGCCGCCAAGGGCCGCACCGGTGACAACCTCGGCACGAAGTACCCGAGGATCTCCGAAGCCCTGTGGACCGGGGTGCAGGCGGCACTCAGCGGGGCGAAGCCGCCGCAGGAGGCGCTGGCCGCCGCGCAGCGTGCCGCCGGATAGCCGGGTCAAGTCGACATCGTGACCGCCACGGGATCCAGCACCCCGCGTCCGACCGCCTCGCATCCGACCACCCCGACAGCTGCCGCCACCGCCGGGCGCGGCCGTCGGGGGACGGCCGCCACCGTCCCACCCGGTTACCGCGTGTCCCGGGTGGGACAGTGGTCGGCCTGGGCCTTCCTCGCCCCGGTGACCGGTTACCTGCTCGTCTGCTACGCGTACCCGCTCTACCGGAACCTGGAGTTGAGCCTGCGGGAGTACACCGTCCGGTCGTTCGTCCAGGGCGGCGCGCCCTTCGCCGGCCCGGACAACTACCGGACGGTCCTGGCCGATCCGACGTTCGGGCCGGCGCTGACGCACACCCTGGTCTTCACCGCGGCGTCGCTGGTCCTCCAGTTCGTCATCGGGATGGCGCTGGCCCTCTTCTTCCACCAGCACTTCCCGCTCTCCCGGACCCTGCGGGCGGTGATCCTGGTGCCCTGGCTGCTGCCGTTGATCGTCTCGGCGTCCACCTGGTCGTGGCTGCTCAACAGCGATGCGGGCCTGGTCAACACGGCGCTCGGTGTGGTCGGGGTGGACCCGGTCCACTGGCTCACGTCGCCGCGCTGGTCGCTCGTCTCGGTGATCATCGCGAACGTCTGGATCGGCATCCCGTTCAACCTGGTGGTGCTGCACAGCGGCCTCCAGGCGATCCCGGCCGAGCTGTACGAGGCGTCCTCCCTCGACGGCGCGACGGGCTGGCAACGGTTCCGGTCGATCACCTTCCCGCTGCTGCGCCCGGTCTCCGCGGTCACCCTGCTGCTGGGCCTCATCTATACACTGAAGGTCTTCGATCTAATCTGGATCATGACCAGGGGTGGCCCGACCGATTCGTCCACCACCCTGGCCACCTGGGCGTACCGGCTCGGCTTCGGGAACCTGCTGCCCCGGTTCGGCCCGGGCGCGGCGGTCGGCAACCTGCTCATCGTGCTGGCCCTGCTCGCCGGGCTCGGCTACCTTCGGCTGCAACGGAGGCAGCGGTCGTGACCACCACCGCCCCGTGGCGCACCCGGCGCCGGACGCGTACCTGGTGCAAGACCGGCGTCGGCCTGGTGCTGAGCGGGCTGATGCTCTTCCCCGTCTACTGGATGATCAACGTGTCGTTCACCCGGGACCGGGACCTGCGGGCCAGCCCGCCGCACCTGTTCCCCCTCGACGGCACCGTCGAGGGCTACCGGGCGGTGCTCGACCAGCAGCTGCCGTACCTCGGCACCAGCCTGCTGGTCGGCCTCGGGACGGTGGCGTTGACCGTGGCGCTGGCCGCCCCCGCCGGCTACGCGCTGGCGAAGCTGCGCCCACCCGGCGGCCCGGCGCTCAGCTTCGTGCTGCTGACCGCGCAGATGATTCCGGGCATCATCATGGCGATGGGCTTCTATGCCGGATATCTCGAACTCGGCATCCTGAACACCCTGCCGGGTCTGATCCTGGCCGACTCGACCCTGGCGGTGCCGTTCGGCGTGCTGATCTTCACGGCCTTCATGTCCGGTGTCCCCGACGAGCTGCTCCAGGCCGCCGTGGTCGACGGCGCGGGCCGGTTACGCACCTTCTGGTCGGTGGTGCTGCCGCTGAGCCGCAACGCGGTCGTCACGGTGTCGCTGTTCGCGTTCCTCTGGGCCTGGTCGGACTTCGTGTTCGCCTCGACACTGGCCGCCGGCGGCGGGCACCAGCCGATCACCCTGGGCATCTACCGCTACATCGGCAACAACAACCAACAGTGGAACGCCATCATGGCCACCGCCGTCGTCGCCTCGGTCCCCGCCGCCGTGCTGCTGGTCCTGGCCCAGCGGTACGTCTCGACCGGGATCACCGCCGGCGCGGTCAAGGACTGACCACCCGTACCACAGAAAGGGCGTCACCAGCCATGACCGTCGCACCGTCCGGTCCGGAGTTCTCCCTCCAGGACATCCCGTTCAGCTACCGCGGTTCGTGGCTCAACATCTCCCCGGTGGTGGCCGAGAAGACGTACGCCGACGATCTGCACCTGGTCTCCCACCAGACCGGACTGCACCCGGTGCTCCGCCTCGCCCCGGACGCCGGCAGCACGGTCGTGGCCACTCCCACGCTGCTCACCTGGCGCAGCGGTGACGACCGGATCGAGGCCGGTTACCAGGGGCCGGACACCCTGCGGCTGCGGGGAAGGGGGCTCGGGCTGCGGATCGCCGCCGCCGCCGGCACCCTCACCCCGTTCAGCGGCACCTACCTCTATCTCGACCCGGTCGACGGGTCGGCCGTGTTCACCTCCTACGAGACGGGCCGCCGCTACCGGATCACCGTGCTGTCCGGCGCGCTGCGCGCGACCCGGGGAGCGGAGGCGCTCGGCACCGCCGACCGCTGGCTGGACCTTCCCGCCGACCAGCCCTGGGAGATCGCGATCGAGGAGTACGCCACCGCCCGCCGGCCCTACGCCCGGTCGGGCACCTTCGACGAGCTGTGCCGTGACCGCGACGCCGAGTTCGCCGCGTTCGTCGACGCGGTCGCCCCCTGGCGTGGCGTCGACACCCCCGCCGCCGAGCTGGCCGCGTACGTGGTGTGGTCGGCCACCGTCGGGCCGGCGGGGTTCGTCACCCGACCGGCCGTACTCATGTCCAAGCACTGGATGGACAAGGTGTGGAGCTGGGACCACTGCTTCAACGCGATCGCCCTGGCCGCCGGCGAGCCCGAGCTGGCCTGGCACCAGTTCCAGCTGCCCTTCGACCACCAGGACGCGGCCGGTGCCCTGCCGGACTCGGTCACCCACTCGGAGGTGCTGTACAACTACGTCAAGCCACCCGTCCACGGCTGGGCCCTGCGGCAGCTGCGCCGCCGGCTGCCCACGCCGCCGGACCGGGCGGCGCTGGCCCAGACGTACGACCGGCTGGCCCGGTGGACCCGGTTCTGGCTGGACGCGCGCCGCGCCCCGGGGCACGACCTGCCGCACTACCAGCACGGCAACGACAGCGGCTGGGACAACGCCACCACCTTCGACCACGACCGGG
Organism: Micromonospora sp. HM134; assembly: GCF_007833915.1. NCBI lineage: Bacteria > Bacillati > Actinomycetota > Actinomycetes > Micromonosporales > Micromonosporaceae > Micromonospora > Micromonospora sp. HM134. The sequence continues at coordinate 4,299,976 of NZ_CP041061.1, read as the reverse complement.
TGCTGGAGACCGCCGACCTCGCCGCCTTCCTGGTCAGCCAGCTGCGCTGCCTGGCCGACCTGGCCACCGAGCTGGGCGAGCCCGCCGACCGGTGGTCCGCCGAGGCCGACCGGGTACGCGCCGCCCTGCTGCGGGACCTGTGGGACGGCACCCGCTTCACCGCCCGCAGCCCGCTCACCGGCCGCCGAGGGGCCAGCCGCAGCCTGCTCGACCTGATGCCCGTCACGCTCGGCAACGACCTGCCCGCCCCGGTCGCCTCCGTGCTGGCCCGGCGGATCGAGGCCCACCTGACCACCCACGGGCTGGCCACCGAACCGACGGACTCGGCCCACTACCTCGCCGACGGCTACTGGCGGGGCCCGATCTGGGCACCCTCCACGGTGCTGGTCGAGGACGGCCTGCGCCGGGCCGGGCACATCGCGGTCGCCGACGAGATCAGCCAGCGTTTCCTGGCCCTGTGTGAGAAGTCCGGCTTCGCGGAGAACTTCGACGCCGAGACCGGCGCGGGGCTGCGCGACCGGGCGTACACCTGGACCGCCAGCAGCTATCTCATCCTCGCCGCCGCCCAGCAGGAACGCAACGGCTCACCAACGGGGGACGCGACGGGGCCGGCGGCCCGGTGAACGGCCTGGGTGCGACCGACCGCGGGTCGGCACCCGGAAGCCGACCGGCCGGGCCTGCGCCGGACCCCGGGGCCGGGTCAGCGGGAGCGGACCGGGCCGGTGCTGGAACGCAGCGAGATGGGCGGCGCGTAGAGCCGGTGGCGGGGTGGGCCGCCGGGCGCGGCGATCAGCTCCAGCAGCAACGCCACCGCTTCGGCACCCATCTGGCGCATCGGCACGTCGGCGGCGGTCAGCGGGGGGTGGAAATCCTCCGCCCAGTGCTGGGCGGCCACTCCGGTGACGGAGAAGTCGCCCGGCACCGACCGGCCGGCGGCGTGCAGCGCACGCTGCATGCCGGGCAGCGCCGCCTCGTTGATGGTGGCCACCGCGGTGACCTCCGGATGCGCTGCCAGCAGCTGCTCCACGCACGCCTCGCCGGAGGGCGTGTCGTCGCCGCAGCAGACGTCGAAGCCGGTCAGACCCCGTTCGGCGACGGCCGTCCGGAAGCCGGTCAGGGCGCGGTGGCTCGGGCCGTAACCCGCCGCGACCAGCTCGGCGGACCGGTTCACCAGGGCCACCTGCCGGTGCCCCAGGTCGGCCAGATGGTGCACGCAGCGGGAGATCAACGTGGCGTAGTCGATGTCGATCCAGCTCATCCCGTGCGGCTCGGCCGTCCGTCCGATCGTCACGAACGGCACCCCCGCCGTCGCCAGCCGGGTCACCCGGTCGTCGGTCAGCCGGATCTCCATCAGCACCACCCCGTCCACCCGCCGCCCGGTGACGATCCGCTCGAACGACCGGTCGTGGTCGCCGCCGGACGGGGACAGCAGCACGTCCAGATCGTGCCGGGCCGCCGCCTCGACGACGCTGGCGACGAAGCCCAGCTGCATGTCGGTCAGGCGTTGGCTGGCCGGGGGGATCACCAGCCCGAGGGTGCGGGTGCGCCCCTCCTTCAACGCGCGGGCGCTGGCGTTCGGCCGGTAGCCCAGCTCGTCGATGACCGCCTGGATCCGCTGCCGGGTCGTCGCCGACACGGCCCGCTTCCCGCTCAACACATAGGACACGGTGCTGCGGGACACCCCGGCCCGCCGGGCGATCTCACCGATGTTCATGCCCGCCCTCAAGCCGAATTCCGCCACCGACGCGGGAATGCGCCGTGTTTCCCATGGAGCATAACCGTCCGGCAATTCCCCAACGGGGCAGGAACAGTTCCGTCGCCGCTCCCGGGGGGCGATCCGCCGATGCCCGGCGTTCGGTGGCGTACAGGGCGGGGCGGACAGGGATCGCAGGGTAGCGCAATATATCGACAGAAGTTAATGTTAAAGATCTGACGTTTATGTCAGGAGCAGGTGCGGCTGACGGATCGGTTCCGTACCCCGGTCGTTCGGACGCGAAGCGCAGCCGTACCAGAGGCAGCCACCACCGTACCCATACCGTTCCGGAGAGGATTCGATGAATGTGAAGAGAAGGCCCAGTCGTATGACGATCGCCGTGGCGACGATGGCGACCCTCGTCGTCGTCAGCGGCGGCTCCGTGGTGGCGGACGCGCCGGGCGCACGGGCGGCGACCACCGGCCCGTGCGACATCTACGCCTCGGGCGGTACGCCGTGCGTGGCCGCGCACAGCACCACCCGCGCCCTGTACGGCGCTTACAACGGGCCGCTGTACCAGGTGCGCCGGACGTCGGACAACACCACCCGGGACGTCGGGGTGCTGAGCGCGGGTGGCGTCGTCAACGCCGCGACCCAGGACTCCTTCTGCGCCAACACGAGCTGTGTGATCACCATCATCTACGACCAGTCCGGCCGCAACAACCGCCTCACCCAGGCACCCCCGGGCTACTGGCCCGGCCCCGCGCCGGGCGGCTGGGACAACCTGGCCGACGCGAAGGCGGCCCCGGTCACGATCGGCGGCCAGAAGGCGTACGGCGTCTACGTCTCACCCGGCACCGGCTACCGCAACAACAACACCAACGGCGTCGCCACCGGCGACCAGCCCGAGGGCATCTACGCCGTCGTCGACGGCACCCACTACAACCAGTGGTGCTGCTTCGACTACGGCAATGCGCAGACCGACGGCCAGGCCGACGCGCCGGCCATCATGGAGACGGTCTACTTCGGCGCCAACAAGCAGTGGGGCTACGGCGCCGGCGCCGGCCCGTGGGTCATGGCCGACCTGGAGTGGGGGCTGTTCTCCGGGGTGAACGCGGGATACAACAACATCGCGTCCATCAACCACCGATTCGTGACCGCCATGGTCAAGGGTGAGCCGAACCACTGGGCGATCCGCGGTGGCAACGCGCAGTCGGGCGGCCTGACGACCTATTTCGACGGGCGGCGACCCAACGGATACCACCCGATGAAGAAGGAGGGCGCGATTCTGCTCGGCATCGGCGGCGACAACAGCGTCTCCGGCCGGGGCACCTTCTTCGAGGGCGTGCTGACCTCGGGCTACCCGTCGCCGGCCACCGAGGACGCGGTGCAGGCCAACATCGCCGCCGCCGGGTACGCCCCCGCCGGTGGCGGCACGCCGCAGCAGGGCGTCCAGCTCGTGGGCGGTCAGTCCGGTCGGTGTGTGGATGTGCCGAACGGCAGCACCACCAACGGCACCCAGGTCCAGCTCTGGGACTGCACGGGGGGCACGGCCCAGCGGTTCACCTACACGGCGGGCAAGCAGTTGCAGGTGTTGGGCAACAAGTGTCTCGACGCCAACGGGCAGGGCACCAGCAACGGCACCCAGGTGATCATCTGGGACTGCCACGGTGGGACCAACCAGCAGTGGAACGTCAACGCCAACGGGACCGTCACCGGCGTCCAGTCCGGCCTCTGCCTCGACGCCAACAACGCGGCCACGGCCAACGGCACCAAGCTGATCCTGTGGTCGTGCAACGGCCAACAGAACCAGCAGTGGAACCTGCGCAGCTGACCGGCGCGCGCCGCCCCGGTCGGCCGGGCCTCCGCACAGGGGCCGGCCGACCGGGGCCCATCCGCCGGGTCACCCGGTCGGGACGGACGACCGCACCGCGCCGCCGCCGGTTGTTGCCTGCTGTTCTGCATGTTCACCCTCGCCGGGTGCCGCTGTACTCCTGGTAGCCGGATGGCGTCGGCCCGCACGGGAGGGGCCGTACCGATGACAGGAGGAGTGAAGGTGACAGTCAGGATGGGTGGCGCGAGCTGGCGGGGAGTCCTCGCCCGACTGGCCGCGACGATGATGCTGGTCGCGGGGGCGGCGGTGGCGTCCGCCTCCCCGGCGGCGGCGGCCTACGAGTTCACCGGCCAGTTCCAGAACTACGCCACCGGGATGTGCCTGGACAGCAACAGCGCCGGGTCGATCTACACCCTGCCGTGCCAGGCCGGCAACAACTGGCAGACGTGGACCGTCACCTCGGCGGGCAAGGCCCCGTCCGGATACGACCGGGTGACCATCCGCAATCGGCAGACCGGCCTGTGTATCGAGATGTGGGAGTACGGCGGCCCGCAACAGCACGCCTACCCGTGCACCGGCGGCCTGAAGCAGCTGATCGAGGGCTACGGTCCGAACTGGAACCAGGTGTCGCTGCGGCTCAACTACTTCGACACCCGCTACATCTGCGTCGACACCCACGGCAGCGGGGAGGCGTACGCCCGGGCGTGCAACTACGGCGGATACCAGACGTGGCGGTTGAATGGTCGGTGATCCGACCCATGCGCTAAGTCACTGATCTATGTCTGGCACCGCGCCCGGAGATCTGTGAGGGTGTGCCCGGTGAACCCGATACCGAGCACACCCGAACGGCCGTCACTGGGCGCCGTGCTCCGGTCCCACCGGCTGGCGGCGGGCCTGTCGATGGAGGGGCTCGCCGAGCGCTGCGGGGTCAGCGTGCGGGCGATCAGCGACATCGAACGCGACCGGGTCCGTCGCCCGCAGCGGCGCACCCTGACCGTCCTGTGTGACGTCCTCGACGTACCGGACGACGCGCGCCGCCGGCTGGTCGCGGCCACCTCCGCCCGGCCCGCCGGCTGCGAGCCGCCCGATCCGCCGCGCTACTTCACCGGCCGGGCGGCCGCGCTGCGCACTCTCGGCGACATCGCGCGTCGGCCGCCGGGCGACCGGCAGCAGGCCACCGTGGTCGTCGTCACCGGACCCGCCGGGGTGGGCAAGACCAGCTTCGCGGCACGGGCCGCGACCGACCTGGCCCCGGACTTCCCCGACGGCCGGTTCTTCGTCGACCTGCGCGGCATGGACGACGTCCCCACCCCGCCCGGCGAGGCGCTGCACCTGCTGCTGCGCGCCCTCGGCGTGCCGGAACGGCGGATTCCCGCCGGGCTCGACGAGCGGGCCACGGCGTACCGGTCGGTGCTCTGCCAGCGCCGGGCCCTGGTGGTGTGGGACAACGCCGCCGACGAGGCCCAGGCCAGGCCACTGCTGCCCGGGGCCGGGCCCGGTTTCGTGCTGTTCACCAGCCGGCGACGGCTCAGCGGCCTGGATACCGCGCAGTGGCTGTCCCTGGAGCCGCTGCCGGCCGAGGAGTCGACCGCGATGCTGCGGGCCGTCGCCGCGCCCGCCGCCGACCCGACCGGGCCCGCCGCCGCCGACCCGACCGGGTGGGCGGAGCTGGCCCGGCACTGCGGGCACATGCCCCTGGCCCTGCGCGTCACCGGGCAACGGCTGTCGGACGAGCCGGGGCTGTCGGTGGGGGAGCTGAACCGGCGGTTCACCGGCGAGCAGGCCCGGCTCACGGTGATCGACGCGGGGGCCGCCGGCATCCACACCGCGCTGAGCCTGTCGTACCGGCGGCTGGAGGCGGACCTGCGGCGCACCTTCCGGCGGCTGTCCCTGATGCCCGGCCCGGACTTCGGCCCGGACCCGGTCGCCGTGGTCACCGGCGTCGACGCCGAGGACGCCGAGCGGCGGCTGGAGGCCCTGGTCGAGAGCGGCCTGGTGGACGCCGTGCCGGCGGACCGGTACGGGCTGCACGACCTGGTCCGGGATTTCGCCGCCGACCGGATGACCGCCGAGGAGCCGGACGGCGTCAACCCGTCGCGGACCACCCTGCTGCGGTGGTGGCTGGCCCGCACCACGGCCGCCGGGCAGCACTTCGAGCCGGGCGGACCGGCGTCGCTGACCCCTTTCCCGGACCGGCGGGCGGCGGCCGGCTGGCTCGACGCCGAGCGGGGCAACTGGTTCGCGGCGCTACGGTCGGCCGCCGCCGAGGGACTGCACGGCCAAGTGGTCGACACCGTCGACGCGCTGCACTGGTTCTCCGACAGCCGGGTGCACCTCGACGTCTGGCCGGAGGTCTTCCGGTTGTCCGCCGAGTCGGCCGCCAGGCTGGGCGACCCGCGCACCGAGGCGGTCCACCTCAACTACCTGGCCTGGGCGCAGGCGATCTGCCAACGGGAGTACGCCGACAGCGTGGCCACCGCCACCCGGGCGCTGGACCGGGCCGTGCGCGCGGGGGACCCGGCCCAGCAGGGCTGGGCGCTGCTCTACGCCGCCAGCGGCCACACCGGCCTGGGCGAGCACGCGGCGGCGCTGCGCCAGCGGCAACGGGCCTGGGTGCTGCTGCGCCGTTCGGCCGACCGGGAAGGGCTGCCGCAGGCGATGGCCTCCCTCGGGACGTCCCTCCTGGCGCTCGGCAGGGCGGCCGAGGCGTTGCGGGTGCACCAGCGGACGTGCCGGTTGCTCCGCGATCCGCGTTACCCCATCTCGGCCTTCGCCCGGGCGGCCACCGACGCGTTGAACTGTCGGCGCATCGGCGACGATCTCGCCGCCCTCGGCCGGTGGCCGGAGTGCGTCACCGCCCGCCGGGAGGCCGTCGCGCGGTTGCGCGCGAACGCCATGCCGGCCTCCGAGGCCGTGACCCTGGTGGAGCTGGCCGAGGCGCTGCGGCGGACGGGGGCGGCCCGGGAGGCCCCGGCGCACCTGGTGCGGGCGATCGAACTGGCCGACGACTGTGACGACCCGGATCTGGCCCGCCGGGCCGGGGAACTGCTCGCCGAGCTGTCCGGGGCCGGCTGAGCGTCAGGTGCCGGGCACCACCCGGGCGAAGGCGTGGACCAGCGGATGCGGCAGGTAACGGTGGTCCCGGCCGGCGGTGAGCCAGCCCCGTTCGGCCAGTTCGAGGAAACCCGCCTCGGCGGGGGCCGGCCCGGTCAGCCGGGGCAGCAGCCGCAGGGCGCGGCGGGCCCGCGCCGGCAGCCCGGCGTACGCCCGCTCGAAGGCGTCGCGGACCGACAGGTCACCGGCGACCAGCGCGCCGAGCACGCGGTCCGGCCGGGTCAACCGGTCGATCAGCCACTGCGCGCTCCACTGCGGACGGGTCAACAGCCGGTTGGCGGTCACCCGCAGGGCCAGCGGCAGGCCGGCACAGCAGGCGGCCAGCTCGGCCACCGCCGGGGCGGGGATGCTGCCGTCCACCATGGCGGTCAGCGCGGCCCGCGCGTCGGCCGGCGGCAGCGGTGGCACCAGCCGCCGGTCGGTGTCCGGCAGTTCCGCCAGCGGCTGGCCGCCGGTGACCAGGGTGACGGCGGCGGCGTCCGGGGGGAGCAACGGCCCGACCCGGCGGGTGTCCCGGACGCCGTCCAGCACCACCAGCATCCGCCGGGCGCGCACCAGGTCGCGGTACGCCCGCACGGCCACCGGGTCCGACCCGGTCGACGCCGTCGTGGCGGCCGGCAGCAGCCGTCGCGCGATCGTGGCGGCGGTGGCGTCCCCGACCGGGCCGAGGAAGCGCACCCCGTCGGGGAACCGGTCGGCGAGCCGGGTGGCGGCCTGGACGGCCAGCGCGGTCGTGCCCACCCCGGGCAGGCCGATCAGCTGTACCGCGCGGCGGTGGCCCAACCGGGTGGTCAGCCAGGCGAGGTCGGCGTGGCGGCCGGTGAAGTGGGGCGTCACCCCGGGCAGCCCGGTGACCCCGCCGACCTGCTCGTCGGCGGCGCGCAGCCGGCCGGTGCCGGGCCCGTCCAGCCCCAGGGCGGTGCCCAGCGCCCGCAGGGTGCCGGGGTGCGGGCGGCGGATCGTGTGCCGCTCGATCCCGCCGATGGTGCGGGCGCTCACCCCGGACCGGGCGGCGAGTTCCTCGATGGTCAGTCCGGCGGCGGTGCGCAGTGACCGGAGCCGGTGGAGCTGTTCCTGTGTGCTGTCCCGCACCCCGTACCCCCGCGAGGACGTCTGTTGTCCGGTCCAGTAGACGTCGCCGGAAGGCCACCTGGGGTGAGGGAATCGTCACACCGGGTTCCGATGCTGGTGGGGTGCGGGGCGGCGGTCGTCCGCCGTCCCGGCCTACGGGAGGCGGGACGGCGGACGGGGTGCGCTCAGGCGACGCCGACGCGCTGCCACTGCTGGTTGGCGGCGGTGCCGCAGGCGTACTGGATCACCCGGGCGCCGTCGGCGGTGGAGTAGCCGGTGACGTCGAGGCACCTGCCGCTGTGCCGGGCCACGAACTGGACGTACCCGGAGCCCGCGTCGCGTACCTGCCACTGCTGGTCGGTACGCCCCGACTGGCAGCCGAACTGCTGCACCGCCGCGCTGTCGGCGGTGGACCCGCCGGCCACGGTGAGGCACTTGTCGCTGTGCCGGGCGACGATCTGGACGTACCCGGAGCCGGCGTCGCGGAGCTGCCACTGCTGGTTGGTGCCGTTGTTGCAGCCGTACTGGGCCACCGTGGCGGCGTCGGCGGTGGACCGGTCGAGCACGTCCAGGCACTTGCCGCTGTGCCGGGCGCGCAGCGTGTCGAAGGTGTAGCCGCCGTTGACCCCGGAGACCACGCCGGTGGCGGTGTCGATGGTGAGCTGCGGGTACCAGCTCATGGTCAGCGAGGTGGCGGTGGGGAAGTTCAGCGGCAGCCAGACGTACCGGGACTGGTTGACCGGGCCGCCCGTCGCGCCGGCCCAACGGTCGCCGAGGTAGAGGTACGAGGTGGCGGCGCTGCCCTGCACCGGCAGCACGTACGCCGACTGGGAGTCGTAGGTGGTGCCGTCGGCGAAGTTCGTCGGGTTGGTCCAGGTGCCGGCGACGCTGCTGGCGGTGGCGTACCGGGCCTGGTTGGGTGACCAGCCGGTGGCGCCCGAGGTGACCAGGAAGTAGACCCCGTTGCGTTTGAACATCGCCGGGGCCTCCCGGTAGTTGTCCGGCCACAGCGTCCGGACCAGCGACGCGACCCCGGTGTAGTCGGCGGTGAGGCGGTAGATGTTCAGGTCGGCGTTGTTGCGGGTGGCCGAGATCAGGTACGCGGTGCCGTCGTCGTCGCGGAACACCGTCTGGTCCCGGGAGTCGTGGCCGAGCGGCCGGAAGCTACCCAGGTAGCGGTAGTTGCCGTCGACCGTGCTGGAGGTGGCCACCGCGACCCGGGCCTGGTTGTAGTCGACGCCGTTCTCCCAGTGCATCCAGAGCACGTACTGGCCGGTGCCGGCGTTGTAGATCACCTTGGGGCGTTCGATGTTCGCGGTGGCCAGCTCACCGGCGGAGGACTGGGTGAGCACGTTGTTGCGGAACTCCCAGGTGCGCAGGTCGGTGGAGCGGTAGACCGACACGTACCGGAAGGTGTTGTTGTCGTTGCGGTTCTCGCCGAACCAGTAGTAGTAGTCGCCCACCTTGATCATGCCGCCGCCGTGGGCGTGCACGCCGGCGCCGCTGGTGTCGGTGAACTGCGTGCCGTTGGCGACGGTGACGGGTGCGGCCCGCGCGGCGGGGGTGGTGAGGGTCAGTGGGGCGAGCACGACCGCGCAGGCGGCGAGGGCGAGGACGATCCGGCGGAGGGTGGTGGGGTGGGGCGCGGCAGGCATGGGCCGCCTCCTCGTACGGTGGACGCGGGGTGCCCGCTGGGACGAGCGGGACCTTTTCATGAGCCTCACGATAAGCCGAGCCACCGCTACATGCCCATACTTCAATGTGATGAACGTCGATATGTAGCGGGTCGGCGGGAGATCCGCACCACGTTGTCGGTGGGGATGGTCGTCGCGGTTGTCGAGATCGTGATGCATGATCTACGTCACATTGTGAACCCTTCTCGCGGTGTCCGGCACGGAAGGCACGTTCCGGGCGGAATCCCTTTTCCGCACCCCACATTTCGCCGCCGAAGCCACCCGCGACGGTCCGGTGGACCGGGCGACGTACCGCACTTCGCCACGGAACGTAGCCGGCTCTCACCCGCCCGTGGTCGGCCGGGGTTGGTTGCCGTCCGACAACGAGCGTCTCGGTTTGTGCCGCTCACTACCCTGACCGATGATCCAGTGCCTGGGTACCGTCGACAGCGATAAGGGCTTCAGATGAGCAACAGTCACCCTCCGTACGGAGAACAGCCGGATCCGAACGTCACCCCGTGGAGCGGGCCGCCGGCACCGCCCGCCGGCTACCCGGCGTACGGCCAGCCCGGTCAGGCCCCGCAGTACGGTCAGGCCCCGCAGTACGGCCAGGCCCCGCAGTTCGGTGTTCCCGTGCCGCCGCAGAAGTCGAACCGGGGCCTGGTCATCGGCCTCATCATCGGCGCGGTGGTCCTCATCCTCGCGCTCTGCGGTGCCGGCATCGGGCTCGCCCTGGTCGGCAACGACGACGAGCCCGACCCGACCCCGACGCCGAGCGCGACCGCCAACCAGGGGTCCGGCACGGAACCCTCGTCCAGCCCGCAGCCGTCCGAGCCGCCGTCGGAGCAGCCGAACAACAACAACAACGCGGTGACCGCGCGCTACTCCAGCGACCTGTCGTCGGTCTGCGACGGCAGCCCGATCCTCAACGCGGCCACCTACAGCGGCCCGGCCACCGCCAAGGCGTACGTCTTCTCGAACAACCCCGAGCGGCCGACGTTCTGGTCGTCGAAGATCGTCGGCTCCGACAAGCGCTACTACGCCAAGTCGGCGGACTTCACCACCGTGTCGGTGGTCGGCTGCATGTCGATGGTCCCGGGCAGCGAGGGCGCGCCCAAGAAGTGCGACTACAAGGCGAGCGACGGCAAGAACGTCAGCGTCTCGTACATCTCCTCGCGCTACCAGCTGACCTTCTACGCCGCGAAGACCGCGGAGAAGATCGGCGACGGCGGGGTCGTCAACGCCCCGGCGACCCGGTGCCCGAGCTTCATCTCGTACAACAAGACGACGATGAAGGCGTACGCGGCGCCGGACAGCGGCACCATCGAGGCCGCGCTGGACAAGTTCCTGTCCTGACCGGCCCCTGACGGCGGTGCCGGGGGCGGGAGGATTCCTCCCGCCCCCGGCCTTCCGTCCTCCGCCGCCGGATCAGGTGTTGACCGGCCGGCGGGCGACCAGCAGCACGTGCGTCACCGGCCAGTCCAGCGGCGCCCCGTCCACCGTTGACAGCGCCGCGGTCGGCGCGAGCCGGTGGGTGACGATCCAGTCGTTGCGGTACGGGCCGCTGGCCGGGTCGACCTCGAACCCCACGTCGGCCAGCAGGGCCTTCCAGTCGGCCCACTCCAGCCCGCAGAACTCCTCCTGCGTCTCGGACAGCCAGTTGTCGGTGTAGTCCTTGCGGGTGAGGAAGTCCATCGCCGCGCCGAGCGGCAGCTCGACCACCGCGCCGGTGCCGTCGTCGACCGGGCGGTAGCCGAACGGGAACCGGTAGTCGACGGCGAACTGGTCCAGCCGGGCCCGCGTGGACAGCCCGGCGAGGTGCGCGGCCACCTGGTCGGCCGGTAGCGACGCCAGGTCGTCGCGGGGCCGCTGCGGGTTCGTCCCGTCGGTCGTCGACAGCCGCAGCCGGACCGTCCGGTCCCGGCCGTCCGGCCCGCACACGTCGCTGTTGATCCACACCCCGCCGGGCACCGTGTGGTCGTAGATGGCCTGCACGAACCGGCGCAGCGACGCCATCCGGTCGCCGTACGACCAGATCTCGTGGGTCAGCGCGAAGGTCATCGTGGTGTCCACCGAGCGGGGCGCGAACACCGCCCCGCCGAGCACGTTGCGGCGGTAGAAGAAGACGTTCGGGTTGCCGAACACCCCCTGCGCCTTCTTGTGCACGCACTCCTCGAACAGGTGCCGGGCCACCTCGACCCCGATCAGGTCGCTCTCCCGCAACGCCGGCTCCCGGTCGGCCAGCTCCAGCACCGCGCCCGCCCCGCAGCCGACGTCGACGATCCGGCCGGGCCGCACGTGCTCGCGCACCGCCGCCCACTTGCGCTGCGCCGCGTCGGCGAACGCCTCGGCGTACGTCCGGTAGTCGCGGGTGGCGGTCAGCCCGCCCTCGTCCCCGACCACCGGATCGTTGACCACCGAACGGACCAGGTCGTCGAGCCGGTAGCGGGCGTAGACGTCGAGGGTCGCCGGGTGGGCCAGCTCCCGCCACGAGGGGTCGTCGGCGGCCAGCCGCAGCAGCACGTCCCACGGCCGGGCGGGGGTCGGGTCGACGTCGGCCTCCACCCCGGCGATCGGGAACCCCAGCCGGGCGTACATGGCGGCGACCTGCGGCGTCGAACAGGCGACCACGGTGTTCGCCGGGGTCAGCTCCAGGCCGGCGGTGGCCGCCACGTTCTTGAGCGTCACCTCGGCGAACCGGTCGGTCTCGGCGGTGTCGAAGACCGGCACCACCACCGACCGCAGGCCGGCGAGCACGCTGAACCGTTCGATCGCCGCCTCCCGCCGGTGGTAGGGGACCGGGTTGCGCCGGGTGTTCTCGTGGTTGGCCGAGGTGACCGCCCACACCACGGTCACCCCGTCGTCGCCGGCGACCCGGTCGCCGTCCGGGGTGTCGTGGTGACCGGCGGTGGCGAGCCGGTGCAGATAGTCGGCCTGGAACCGGGTCAGCAGGTGATGTCGGCCGGGAAACAGCAGGTAGCGGGGCATGCACCGTTCCTAGCCGACGCGTGGTTCCCGGCGTCGCGCGGGGTGCCGGGTGCGTCGGGCCGCCGGGACGGGTGGGGGCGGTCACCGTACGGTGCCCGCCCCCACCCGGTCGGGATCAGCCCACCAGCGAGCGCAGCGGGACCTGTTCGGCCCGCAGGGTCCGTACCAGGTCACCCAGGAACGGGTGCTCGTCGATCTGGAGACCCGCCGGGTTGGGGATCACCAGGTACGCCGAGCCGTCCGCCACCGTGACCCGCGCGGTGTCGGTGTACCGCCCGACGACGGCCTCGGTGCGGGCCAGGTCACCGGCGGCAACCTGGAGGGTGAACGGCCGCCACTCGCCGCCCAGGTTCTCGGCGACCGGGGTGGCCGCCGCGGCGGCGCGGGCCGGGTCGACCTGGACCGGCGACGCGGTCCGGGCGGCCGTGCCGCCGGCCGGGTACAGCAGCGCGTTGGCCACCAGGTGCAGGCCACTCTCGTTGTACGCCCGGAACAGCGGGTTGAACGCGAACAGCACCGCCCGGCCGGCGCCGGTCGGCTCGTCCACCACCGCGACCGTGCCCTTGAGCGCGTCACCCTGCACCGTGTAGCCGTTGGCCCAGAAGGTGTCCCCGCTCGGGTAGCGCAGCACGTTGCGGCCGGTGCTGCTCGGGTTGAGGATCGGGTCGTTGTTGTTGAACTCGAAGTCCTCCGCCGGCCGGCCCAGCCCGACCGGGCTGTCGGCGTCCACGTCGACCCGCAGGTGCGAGCCGATCACCGTGTAGCCGGTCGGCTTCGGCTTCTCGGTGGTCGAGGTGAGACCGGCGGCGCGGGCCATCCGGGTGCCCTCGTTGCGCAGGCCCAGGTAGGTGTGGCCCTGGGCGATCCAGTTGCGCAGGTTGGCCTGCCCGGTCGCGGTCAGCCCACCGGTCGCGTTGCTGCCGTCCGGCACCAGCAGCACCGTGCGGCCGGTGAAGGCGGGGGTGTTGTCGTTGATGTCGGCGGTGGTGACCGGGGTGAGGTCCAGGCCCCACCGCTTGCCCAGCACGTACCGGGCCTCGCCGTGCGAGCCGGAGGTGGTGGAGATGCCGGTGCCCTGGAACAGGCCGACGTCCGGCCGGCTGATCGGGGTGCCGACGGCCGCCGTGGTGTACGGGGTGAGCGTGACGCCCAGCTTCTTGGCCGTGGTGTTCAGCTCCGGCGTCAACGCGCCGGCCGGCATCCCCACCTGGCCGTTGTCGAGGTCCCGGACCAGCTGCACGTCCTTGCCGAGCAGGGTGAAGGTGAACTCGGCCGCGGCGGCGGAGTCCAGCTCGTAGGTGTAGGAGCCCTTCAACGGCGGCGCGGCCAGGATCTTGCCGCCACCGGTGTTCTGGATCTTGTCGATCAGCTCCGCGTTGGGCTTGACGTCCGCGCCGGTGTAGACGGCGTTCACGCCCATCAGCAGCGGGTTGCTCCACGACGACACGTCGTAGAAGTACGGGAACGGCGTGTACGGGTCCTCACCCATGATCGCCTGGATCCAGTGCTTCTGCGGCTGGTTCATCGGGATCCAGTACGACCCGACCGGCACGGTCAGGTTGGTCGCCGACCGGCCACCGAAGAGCTTCGCGGTGGGCAGCTTGACGGCCTTGCGGACCTGGTAGACCTCCACGTCCATCCGGCGCAGCCGCTCGACGAGCTGGCGGGCGTCGGCGAGCTGCCGGTCGGGCAGCAGGAAGTACGACCGGATGGTCTGGTTCGGCACCGGGAACTGGACGGTGTTGGTCGGCTGGACCACCTCGTTGGGCTCCAGCGTGCCGGCCCGCCCCTGGGCGAGCGCGTCCTTCCAGACCTTGAACCAGCCGTTGAGCACCTCCTGCTTGTGCGCCGCCGCCCAACCCAGCGTCGACCACTGGGTGTGGAACTGCTGCTGCACCCGGTCGGCCACGGCCGACGAGCTGCCCTTCTCGAAGGTCATGCCGGCGGCCCCGAAGCCGGCGGCCGGCACCGTGTCGCCGTACCCCATGAAGAACAGGTCGTAGGTGGAGTAGTTGAAGTAGCACTCGGTGGTCACCGCGCCACCGCACGCGCCGTTGTAGCCGAAGCCGGCCTTGTTGGCCTCGCCGATCCGGTTGATCCAGTCGACCGCCTCGCCGGAGATCTCGTGGTGGATCGGGTCGGCGTTGGGCGGGAAGAAGTACTGCCGGCCGCCCATCTCGTGCGCGTCGATGAAGACCTGCGGCGGGTACTTGCGCATCAGTTCGAGCTTGCCGTCGGTCTCCTGCTGGGTCCGGGCGAACCAGTCCCGGTTCATGTCGAAGCCGTACTCGTTCTGCCGGCGGTTGGCGTCGCGTCCGTCCGGGTTCTGCGTCGGCACGATGATCGTGATCAGGTTGTCGTTGCGCTGCTGGACCTCGCAGGAGAGCCCGGCGGCCAGCTCGTACAGCGTCTTGAGGGCGGCGTCGGTGCCGCTCTTCTCGCCGCCGTGCACGTTGGCGGTGACCCAGACGATCGCCGGTGCGGCCTCGGCGATCTCGCCGGCCTGCTGCTGGTTGACCGTCCGGGGGTCGCGCAGCGAGCGGACGTCCTCGGCGATGCCCTTGAGCACGGCCGGCCGTACGTTGCGCTCGTTCGACACGATCGCGTACGGCAGCGGCTGGCCGAGCACGCTGGTGCCCATGACGCCGGTGACGACCCGCTTGGAGGCGGTGTCCACGGCGTCGAGGTAGCCCCGCACCTCCTCGTTGGTGACCACCCGTTCCTGGCCGGTGCCGAGCGGGAAGCCGAGGAAGCTCTCCGGGCTGGGCACCGAGGCCAATCGGTCGGTGGGATCGGTACTACAGGTTGTCGGGGGTGCGGCGGCGGCCGAGGGGCCGGCCACCAGGGGGGTTATTCCGGCCAGTAGTACGATTGCGGTGGCGCCCGCCAGCCGTCTGCGGGAATGCAATGTGGAGCGGAGTCCGGCAGTTCGCATGGGTGTCCCGTTTCCCTTCCCGGGAAATGAATCAAGGGTGCCCGGAGCGTATGACCTGCGCTTTCGGGTGGTCAAGATTCACAACCGGGGGCTGGTACGCGATTCGCCAATTGCCCCACACCGGCTCGAATACGGCGTTTGGTGGCGAGTCCCGGCGTCCACCGTGGACCTTCGTCCGTCGGGACGGCCCTCGCCGTACCCCTGATCATATTCAACGTCGTCGACCCGGTGGGGCCGGTCCCGGCCCGCCGACGGCGGGCCGGGACCGGGCGGTCAGCGCACCCGGACGAACACCGGGTTGGAGTAGAACCACAGGTCGCTCCACGGGCTCTCCAGCCCGTCGGCCAGCGGCTCGGCCTCGTCGGTGCTGGTGCCGCGCACCCGCAGGTAGCTGTCGGTCCCGACGTCGCGCAGGGTGTGCCGGATGACGTACTGCGCGCCCTGCTGCCGCCAGTCGCGCGGACCGAACCGGGCCACCACGGCGGTGGTGGGGTTGGTGTCGGCGTCCCGGTCGACGCTCAGGCCGGTCACCCGGCCGACGATCAGGTCGACCCGGCGGACCTGCGGCCGGTCGCCGTTGGCGTTCGTGCCGGTCGGCGGCCGGAACCTGATCTCGACGTCCACGTCGGTGCGGTCGCGGCGGCTGACGGTGACGGTCTCACCCGAGCCGGCCGAGCGGCCCTGGCTGCTGGCGGTTACGTCGAGCCGGGTGATCAGGTCGCCGGTGGTGACGAAGATCCGCCCGTGCCGCAGCCCGTCCATGATGTCGTGGTACTCCTGCCGGGCCAGCACGTAGGTCTTGCTGTACTCGCCCGGCCAGAAGTCGGTGCCGCCCCGGGTCCAGTGCACGTGCGAGTCGGAGGTCGCCGTGATCCACCAGCGTCGCCCCTCGCCGAGCAGCGCGTCCCACAGCCCGCCGACCCGGGCGGTCGCCTGGTCGTAGCCGCCGTAGGTGGGGTGGTTGCCGTAGCCGCCGCGCGCGCTGCCGTTGAGCGGGCCCGCCTGGTGGCCCGGAGCGCCCTCGAAGCCGACGTACACGTCCGGGGCCGCGTCGTTGCCGTTGCGGAACTCGTGCGGGAGGTCCTGCCCGTAGACCCCGAGCCCGGTCGCCGAGCGGGAGGTGTGGTGGGCGATCACCAGCGGCTTGTGCGGCATGTTCCGGGCCACCCTGAGGAACTCCACCATCTTGGCCTCGGTGTCGCGGCCCGGGTCGGCCGGGAACGGGTCCCGCTTGGCGAACCGGCTCTCCAGCTCGAAGAGCTGCTTCGCCTCGTCGGCGTGCCGGGGGATCATCAGGGTGTGGTGGTCCATCGCCGGGGCGTCGAACTCCATCCCCCAGAACTGCAACACCTCGGGCACCAGCCGGCGGGACCGCAGCAGATCGGGGTACGCCTGCTCCAGGTTCACCTTGGAGTGGGTGGGTCCACCGTGGTCGGTGCACATCGCCCAGGTCAGCCCGAAGTTCTTCGCCATGATCGCATTGGTGACGATCGGATAGACCGCGTCGGCGCCCTTGCGGAACGTCGGCGGGTTGGTCGAGGTGTCGAAGTCCCCGCTGTACTCGGAATGGATGTGGTGGTCGCCGGCCCGCCAGATCCGGTTGTCGGCCCGGCCCGGTCCGGCCGTCGCCTGATCCTGCCGGTCCGGGTCGGCGTGGGCCGTCTCGACGCCCACGAACGGGCCGGCGGCGGCGAGCGTCGCGCCGACGCCCGCGTACTTCACCAGTTGGCGGCGTGACAGTTGACCGCCTGTGGCGTCCTCGGAATCCCTGTGCTGCACTGCGGAGCCCTCCACGTGATCCGTGTCGACCGTGTCGGTGTCGAAGCCTCCGAGAGACGGGTGAACGACCGCTGCACGGCGCGCGGGGTGGGGGTGAACGACGGCCGGCCAGCGCCGCCGCGCCATCGGCCCGACCGGTGGTCGACCCGCCACGTGCCCCCGGCCCGGGCTGCCGTGCCGGCCCGCCTACCACTGGTGGGATATCCATGCGAATGCATTTCCTGCTCATCGGTGAGAAAGAGGTCTCATTGACCGTTTGCTATGCCGCAACTAGTATTCGGTGCGCAGACGGTCAACGGGGAGCGGTCGCGGTATCCACATCGAATGCTTGTCCGGTGTCGCCCGGCCGATTCGTCGAGCTCCTGGCGAACACATTCCGGCGCCATTCCCCGCCATTTATTCGACGACCCGGTCCCCGGGAAACGGGGGCGGGTCGTCGTGCCGCGCGCGGGGGTCACCGGGAGGTGGCATCGACTCCCGGCACGTACCGGAAAGGACCGACCACGCCGAGAGGAACCCACTCCATGCGCGCTGACCCGATCCGCCGCCGCCCCCCGGGCACGGCACTGCCCCTGCTCGCCGCGGTGGCCGCGATCGTCCTGCTCGTCGCGGGGACCCCAAGCCACCTGGCCGGTGTCCACCTCGCCGCCGCGGTGGACATCACCGACACCCCCGGCACGATCACCGACCAGTGGTCGACCACCGGCGACGAGGGCATCGAGAAGGTCATCGACAACACGCCCTACCGCAAGTACTTCACCTACAGCGGCGCCGGCTGGATCCAGTTCGAGGCGACCACGGCGGCCGTGGTGACCAGCTACGCCGTCACCTCCGCCAACGACTGGCCCGACCGCAACCCGCGCAACTGGGTCTTCGAGGCCTCCACCACCGGCAGCGGTTGGACACCGCTGGACACCCAGAGCAACCAGACGTTCATCACCGGCTTCCACCGCAACACCTACTCGTTCGGCAACACCACCGCCTACCGGTACTACCGGCTGCGGGTGACCGCCACCAACGGGTCGGTCAACATGCAGATCGGCGAGTGGCAGATCTACGGGACCACCACCGCCACCACCCCGGCGCCGGCGGCGCCCACCGGCCTGCTCGCCACCGCGGCCACCGACCAGATCCGGCTCACCTGGACCGACAACACCCGGTGGGAGACGGCCTACCGGCTGGAACGCTCCACCAACGGCACCACCTGGAGCACCGCGTACGTGCTGCCGGCCAGCACGACGAAGTTCCACAACCTGAAACTGCCGGCGGGCACCCACTACTACTACCGGCTGCGGGCCGAGGGGGTGGCCGGCAACTCCGGCTACGCCACCGCCGACACCACCACCCTCAGTGCCACCCCGGCCACCACCTGGACGGAGACCTGGCACGCCCCCAACGAGACGCTCACCCGCTACTACTACGACGCCAACGTGGCCGTCTACCGCGATCCGGGACTGGCCTCGACCGACCTCACCTGGGTGAAGGACTACGCCAAACAGATCTGGGAGTACGTCCAGGCCAACTACGGCAACCTCAGCGGTCAACGGCTGTATGAGGTGCTGCACGACGACGCGGGATCGGGCGGGTTCGCGTTGAGCCAGTTCGACCCCAACACGGCATTCCGCGACGTCAACGACATGAGCGGCGGCGGCTGGGGGAACACCGACCTCAACGAGGACGTGATCTCCCACGAGATGAACCACACCGTCGAGTTCACCGCGTTCGGGGTGAACGGCTCACCCGCGTACGCCCTCTGGGGCGACAGCAAGTGGGCCGAGATCTTCCAGTACGACTGCTACGTCGGCACCGGCCGCACCACCGACGCCACCCGCTGGAAGAACGCGAAGCTGCTCACCTCGGACAACTTCCCCGTCGCCAACACCTACTGGTTCCGGGACTGGTTCTACCCGATCTACCAGAACTACGGCGGCAAGGTCGTGCTCAACAAGTTCTTCCAGTTGCTGTCCCAGCACTTCCACCAGTTCGACGGCGTCTACGCCCGGGACCTCAACTGGGGGGAGTTCGTGCACTTCTGGAGCGGCGCGGCCGGCGTCAGCCTCAAGCCGCTGGCCACCACCGCGTTCGGCGGCTGGCCCACCGACTGGCAGGCGCAGTTCGTCCAGGCGCAGGCCGACTACCCGGGCGTGACGTACACCCCGTGACCCGGACCTGACCCGCAACCCCGGCGACCCCACCCGGTGACCGGGCCGTGGGGGTGCCGCCACCGCACCCGCGGTGGCGGCACCGAACGGGCGACCGGCCGGCGCGCCGGGCCACCACCCGGCGCGCCGGCCGGTCCTCAGCCGCCGAGCAGCACCGACACCGCCCCCACGGTGTCCGGATGGGCGAGCAGCAGCGTCGTCGCCGCCGAGCCCGGCGGCGCGTCGACCGGCTCCGACCAACCGCCGTCGCAACCCAGCAACCCGGCGACCGCGTCCACCGTCTGCGGATGCGCGGCGAGCAGGCCGTGCACCTGCCCCGTCGGCGCGGCCGCACGGGCCGTCGGGGCGGGACCGGGCGGCGGCCCCAGCCAGGGCGGCACCCAGGCGTCCAGCTCGGGCAGCGTCCCCGGGAAGGTGCGCGCGGCCTCCCGCACCAGCAGCGGCACCAGCTCCGGGCCGTGCTCCCGCAGCGTGGTGATCAGCGTGGGTAGCCAGGGCAGCAGTACCGGGTCGGGCAACCGGGCGAAGGCGGTGGACATCGTCTCCACCACGAACGGCGCGAGGCCCGGCACCGGTTCCAACGCGTGCACGAAACCGGAGAGGTACCTCGGGAAGGCCGGCACCACCAGCGGGTTACCCAGCAGGTCGGCGCAGCGCTGCCGCAGCTCGGCCAGCGGCAGCAGACCGAGCTGGTGCCGGGCCGCCCAGAGCAGGGCCACCTTCGCCGGGCTCTCCGGATGCGACTGGGCCACCGCGAGTTCGAGCTGGGACCGGTCGCACCCCAGCGACAGCGCCAGGCTCTCCATGCTGAACAGGAAGCCCAGCATCGCTCCGACCTGCCGGACCCCGGTCTCCTCCTCGACGAACGCGGTCGGCAGCAGGGTGCAGTAGTGCGCGTACCCGACGGTCACGAACGCCGCGCACCAGGCCGGCAGGTCCGGCGCGGTGGCCCGGTGGTGGGCCAGCAACCGGCGGATGCGCCGCAGCACCTCCGGCGCGTCGTCGACGGTCCGCTCGGCCGCCAGCAGCTCCACGGCCCGCGCACCCAACTCGTCGACCAGCCGGGGGCTGTCCAGCAACCGGATGGCGTCCTCCACGGCGGCGAGGGCGCCGGCGGCCGTCGCGTCGGGACCGCGGACCGACCGCCGCAGCCGCTGTTCCAGCACCTGCTCGATGGTCACCCCCTCGTAGCCCAGCTCGATCAGCGCCCGCTGGTGCCGGCCCAACGCCAGGTCCCAGCTCTCCTGGATCGACCGGTGCCCCAACCGGCGTTCACCCATGATCGGGCGGACCGCGTCGTCGGGCAGCAGGTGCCGCAGCATCCACAGCAGATCCGAGCAGCCGGCCAGCGCCGGGGTGGCGTGCAGGTCGAGCAGGGCCCGTTGGATGGTGCGTTTCTCCAGGTCCAGGCCGAGGGGTTGGAGCCGGTCGAGCACGTCGCGGGCCAGCGGCGGCAGGGCGTCGTAGCCGACCTGCCCGATCCGGTCCCCGCCGAGCAGGATTTCGCAGAGCCGCCGCACGTCCCGCCGCCCCGGCACGACGTCCTTCTCGATGCAGGTCACCGCCGCGTCGGCGAAGTCGTACGGGGTGGGCCGGGCCCGGTTGCGCAACCCGGCCAGCAGGATCGAGGTCTCGAACACCGCGATCGCGTCGGCCGTGCTGGCCAGGTACCCGTTGCGGCGGGCCAACCGGACGATGTCCACGCACCAGCCGCGCAGCTCCGCCTCGTCCAGCCCGTCGAGCGCCGGTGGCGCGGCGAGGAACCCGGTGAGCCGGTCGGCGACCGGACCGGCCGGCGCGGCGACCGGCGGGGCGGCCTTCCGTCGGCCCCGGCCGCCCTTGCCGCCCCGTTGACCGTCGAGCCGGTACGGCGTCAGGCCCGACCCGCCCACCGCCCTGGTCCAGTTGGCGGCGGCGATCGACACCGACCCCGGCGCCAGCCCGAACTGCGCCTCGATGGCCGAGTGGCTCGACGGGATCAGCCCGTACCGCCAGCGGGTGCCGGTGCGGGGGGTGATCGCGAAGTCCGGGGCGGGGGAGTCCAGGCCGAACTGCTCGACCCGGCTGGCGGCGTGGAACGCGCCGCACACGTAGAGGCAGTCCGCCGGGTCGGCCCCGGACGCGGCCAGGTGCTCGCGCATCCGGGTCCACATGTAGCGTTCCCGGTCCTCGTCGCGGTCGGTACGGTCCGACCCGGCCGGCCGTAGCCGGCGGAACAGGCTGCCGATCAGCACCATGACCTGCCGGTAGGTGTCGTGGTCGGCGTCGGCGAGGGGACGCTCGACGTACTGGTCCCACCACTCCGACCAGTGCCGCACCTTGCCGTGGTGCAGCAGGTACGCCTCCAGCTCGGCGAACCGGGGCCGCAGGTCGCCGAGCTCCACGCCGACCGCGTCGCCGTGCAACGCCGCCTGCTCACCGGCGTCGCCGGCCGGCGCCTCCGGCGCGGTGTCGGCCGGCGTGTCGGTGGCCGCCCCGGCGTCGCCGCGCGACGACCACTGGAAGACGTGGTCGGTGGAACGGTCCACCAGCACCAGCTCCACCCCGGGCGTCTCCAGCGCGTACGCGATCGCCTGGTACTCGGCGGACGCCTCGGTGACCGGGGCGACCACGCTCAGCGGCCCCCACTCGGCGGGGAAACCGTCCAGCTCGGAGGCGAACGCCTGCAACGCCACCGGCAGCCGGCAGTTGCGCAGCTCGCCCAGGAGCGGCTGGAGATCCTCGCACAGCTCCAGGTAGATCACCTTGGGCTGCTTGTGCCGCAGCCGGCGCACCATCGCCAGCGCCGAGGCCGGCGAGTGGTGACAGACCGGGAAGATCTCCAACCGCTCGCCCAACGCCCGGTCGACGTCGTCGACGATGCCGGCGAGGATGCCGGCCAGCGCGTCGGCGGAACCGGCGAACGTGGCCGCCGCGTCGGTGAGCTGTTCACGCAGCGCCCCGAACGGCCCGGCGGCCATCTCGTCGGCACCGGCGGTCGCGGGCCGGGTGACACCGGGCGGCGCGGCGGTGCCGGTGTGGGCGGTGGTCACGACAGCGAGGCGATCGCCTGGCGACCACCGTCGAGGAAGCCGGCCCAGCCCTCGCCGTGCTGCTTGGCCCGGGGCTCCACCACCCCGTGCAGGTACTTGTTGAGGATCGCCAGGTCCTCCGGGCTGCGCCGGGCCAGCGACCCCATCAGCGAGGCGGCCAGCGTCTCCACCCGCAGGGCCCGGTCGCCGAAGAACTGGCTGTGCAGGATGGCGTCCTCCAGCACCCCGATCTGCTCGGCGGTGGACAGCGCCGACTCCAGCTTCTCGTCGTCGCTGGTCGCCGACGCGGCGGCGGCCCGCAGGTCGGCGAAGCTCTGTAGCAGGATGTCCAGCAGGGTGGGCGGCACGTCCAGCTCGATGCGGTGCCGGCGCAGCAGTTCCTCCGTGCGGAACCGGACGATCTCCGCCTCGCTGCGCTTGTTGGTGACCACCGGGATGCGGACGAAGTTGAACCGGCGCTTCAACGCCGACGACAGGTCGTTGACGCCCCGGTCCCGGCTGTTCGCGGTGGCGATGATCGAGAAACCGGGCTGGGCGAAGACGATGTTGTTGTCGTTCAGCTCGGGGATGGAGACGTACTTCTCCGACAGGATGGAGATCAACGCGTCCTGCACGTCGCTGGTGGAGCGGGTCAGCTCCTCGAAGCGGCCCACCACGCCCTGCTCCATCGCCGTCATGATCGGCGACGGGATCATCGACTCGCGGGACTGCCCCTTGGCGATGACCATCGAGACGTTCCACGAATACTTGATGTGGTCCTCGGTGGTGCCGGCGGTGCCCTGCACCACCAGCGTGGAGTTGCGGCAGATCGCGGCGGCCAGCAGTTCGGCCAGCCAGCTCTTGCCGGTGCCGGGGTCGCCGATGAGCAGCAGGCCCCGGTCCGACGCCAGGGTCACGATGCTGCGTTCGACGAAACTGCGGTCACCGAACCACTTCTGCGGGATCTCCCGCTCCAGACCGTCGGCCCGTTCCGAGCCGAGGACGAACAGCCGCACCATGCGCGGGCTCAACCGCCACGAGAACGGCTTCGGGCCGGTGTCGACCGACTCCAGGTAGTCGAGTTCGTCGGCGTACTTGACCTCGGCGGGGGCACGCAACATCTCGGACATGAGGGGTAATTCTCCTAGGTGAGGAAGCTCTTGAGCTCGAAGACGAGTTTGCGGATGTGACCGGAGAGCACCGGGGTGCCCAGGTCCTTGAGGCGCTGCCGGAACCAGGGGTTGACGCTCTGCTGGCCGGAGCTGCTGACCGAGCCGACCGGAATGAACCGCACCCCGGAGCGGTGCACCGCCTCGATGCCGTCGAACAGCGGCTGGGAGCGGTCGAACTCGTAGAAGTCCGAGATCCACACCATTACCGTGTTACGCGGCTCGACGATCTTGGGGCGGGCCATCGCCATCGCCACCGGCCCGTCGTTGCCGCCGCCGAGCTTGGTGCGCAGCAGCACCTCGAACGGGTCGTGCACCCACGGGGTCAGGTCCAACGCCCGGGTGTCGTACGCGATCAGGTGCACGTCCACCTTGGGCAGCCCGGCGAAGATCGAGGCGAGGATGGTGCAGTTGACCATCGAGTCGACCATCGACCCGGACTGGTCCACCACCACGATCAGCCGGGACGGGGTGGTCTTGCGGGCGGTCTGCCGGTAGTAGAGCCGGTCGACGTAGAGGCGCTCGTCCTCCGGGCTCCAGTTGGTGAGGTTCTGCCAGATGGTGCGGTCGAGGTCGAGGTTGCGGAACACCCGCTTCGGCGGCACCGAGCGGTCGATCGTGCCGACGCTGGTCTGCTCGACCTGGGTCCGCAGCACCTCGGCGACCTCGTCGACGTACCGCCGGATCAGCGACTTCGCGTTGGCCAGCGCCACCCCGGACAGGTTGGACTTGTCCCGCAGCAGTTGCTCGATCAGCGACATGCTGGGGGTGAGCTGGGCGGCCAGCTTCGGGTCGGCCAGCACCTCCCGCAGGTGCATCCGGCGGACCAGGTCGCCCTCCAGGGCGGTGAGGGTGGCGCCCAACCCGCCGCCGCCCTGCCGACGCAGCTCCTCTCCGGTGGTGCCGAGCGCCTGGGCGAACCAGCCGGCGTCGGCCTGCCAGCCGGCCAACTGGCCGGCGCTGACCGGCCCGGACCCGGTGCCGAAGACGTTGAGCAGCAGCTTCGACACCAGCGCGGCCCGGCGCACCTCGGCCTCGCCGGGCCGGTGCGTCCCGACGTCGGGGGCGTCGGCCGGGTCGGGGGCGAGCAGCCCCCGCAGTTCGTCGGCGAGCGCGGGGAAACGCTGCACGACGGTGTCCACCGACACGGTCGGGTCCAGCAGCACGGCGGGCAGGTCGAGGTCGTCGACGACGGCCACGCTCGCCGCCTCCAGTGTGGGCTGCTCGTCGGGGTCGAAGAGCCGCCCCAGCAGCCGCCAGTAGAGCACCTGCCGGCGGTTGGCGGCAGCGAGGTCACCCGGGGTCACCGCGTCACCAGGGTTCACGGCGTCGGTGGGGGGCACGGCGTCGGTCGTCGGGGTCGGGTCGCTCATCGGCGCAGCAACCGTCCCGCGCGTTCGCGCAGCACGGCCACGGCGTCGCCCGCCCTGGCCTCGGCCTTGGCCACCTTCGGGTCGGTCACTCCGTCGGCCCAGTCGCCGTTGTGCGCCTCGACCGGCCGGCGCTTGACGGCGGCCTGCACCGCCAGCGGCTGCACCAGCCACCGGCCGCCGTCGAAACGGACCAGGCCCAGGCACGACGACGAGGCGGCGACCAGCGCCGGGGTGAGCGGCCCGCCGGCCGGCAGCCGGTCCAGGGCGACCGCCAGGCGCTGCCCGTCGAGGTCGACGGTCGCCCCGCCGTCGTGGACGGTGTAACCCTCCAGCAGCACCGGCTCGGCGATCGCCGCCGGGTGCCGGTCCAGCGGTGCGGTGGCCGCCGCCGTCGCCGTGCCCAGCAGCACCCGCGCGGTGGCGAACGGGTCGGCGGGCTCGCCGGCCTGCGCCCGCTCGTCGACCCAGTGCAGGTCGCCGCCGTACGCCGGCAGGTCGGTCACGGTCAGCGCCCGCCGCTGCGCGATCGCGGTGAGCAGCACGGGGTACGCCGACAGCAGCCGCCACACCGCCGGGCCGCCGATCGTGGCGACCTTCGCCGCGCCCACCGTCACCCGGACCAGCCGGGGCGTGCCGGCGTCGGTCGGTTCGAGGATCGCGTGCAGCTGCACCTGGACGGCGGTCTCATGCTCGTGGACGTCGACCCCGAGCGGCAGCAGCCGACCGGTGACCCGGCCGGCGTCGGCCGCCGCGTCGGGGGCCGGTCCGTCCTGGGCCAGCAGCACGCCACGGGCCCACAGGTCCGCCCAGCGGCGTACCGGCGGCTGCGCCATGGTGGCCACCGGCAACCCGGCCCGTAGCTCGGCGGCGAGCCCGTCGAGCAGCACCGCCAGCCGTCGCGCCCCCGGCTCGGCCAGCGCCGCCTCGACCGGTGTGCCGACGGCGGAGAGCAGCTCGTGGTCGACGCCCCGCCACCCGGCCAGCGCCGTCTCGTGCAGCCAGGACCGGGCGGCGGCGCGGGCGGGGGAGCCGTCGGCGGGCTCACCGGCGGGTGCCGTCCACGCCGTGCGGTCCCGCCCGAGGGCGGCGTCGAACCGGGCGGTCAGGGCGTCGTGGGTCGCGCCCAGCAGCGCCGTGCGGGCCCCGGCCAGGGCGGCCAGGTGCTCCTGCCCGACGGAACCGGCGGTCACCTTGCCCACCGCCTCGGCGACCCGCTCACCCAGCGGCGTGCCCGCGACCGCGCCGGCCAGAGCGGTCAGCGCGGTGGCGTCCGCCTCGCCGACCCGGGCGAAGCCCCGCAGCAGGGCCCCGTCGAATCCGGCGACCACGTCGTCGGCGTCGGCCAGCCCGGTGGGGGCGCTGCCGTGCAGCTGCGCCAGCTGCGTGCCGAGCATCAGCGACCTGCCCCGGTAGACGGGAACCAGTGCAGCTCGGGCAGTGCCGTGGTGCTGGTCGGGAGTTCGAGGTAGGCCAGGTGGCGCAGGAACCGGCTGAACACCACGGCGGCGGAGGTCGGCTCGTGCCGGGCGTCCAGCCGGGACAGCAGGTCGACCCCGGTCTGCGTGCCGTCACCGGCGTCGACCCGCAGGTAGCGGGCGACCCGGTCGACGCCGTACTGGAGGACGGCCTCGTCGGCCAGGGCCTCCAGGTGCTTGCAGGGCGCGCCGCGCAGCCCGCCGCAGGGCCGGTTGTTGTTGGTGCTGCAGTGGTAGGCGTGGCTACCGGCGGTCACCGACGAGACGTACACCCGCTCGATGTCGGAACCGCTGGACACCACACCCTGTAACCGTCCGTCGGCCAGCTCGACGAAGGGCACCTTGGCCAGCTTGCGGGGCCGGGCCGGTGGCACCACCGCCACCACGCTCCGCCGCCGCCACGCGGCCTCGTCAGCGTCCGTCACCGCACGTCCTCCCACCCGCCGGAACACCGGCGTCGACCATGGTTGATGGCGCGCGCCGGCCGGGCCGGCGTCGCCGTGACCACAAGATCATGGCCCACGGGTACGACACTTCCACGGCCTCCCGTCGCCCCGTCCCGCGGTCCGGTCCGACCGGCGGCACCGGCCGGCCGTTCCGTCACTCTCCGGGGTCCCGACGCCACCATCGGCAGGCCGCCGCCCCGTCCCGGCTCCTTGACACCGCACCTGTCACGACGGATCGTTATATCGATTATCGTCACTTTATGTGGTTCGCGCCGGGTCACGGACCGCAGCCGTACCGAAGGAGACCGCCATGCGCGCCACCGCCCACCGATCAGCCGCAGGTCTCGCCGTCGCCCTGGGTGTCGTGCTCACCGCGATGCTGCCGGCGTCGTCCGCGACCGCCGGCGAGCCCGTCCAGAGCCCCGACACGGGACTGGTCTTCTACTCCAGCTATCCGACCGAGGTGGTCGGTCGGCAGGCCACGCCCGACGGCGTCTGCCGTCCCGTCCCGGCCGACGCGACCTGGCTGCTCGCCTGGAGCGGGGGCTTCCACTCCGTGTCCGGCTACCGGACGACCGACTGCACCGGCCCGGCCGCCGAACTCAACAACCTGCACAGTTGGCCGACGGGCTACCACCTGAGCTACCGCGCCGGCTGACCGCTGCCGTCGGCGGCAGCCCCGCGACGATCCCCGACGGGCCGGGTGTCGTCGACGACCGGCTGACGCAGGATGGTGCGCCTCCGGTCGGGGGCGACCCTGCGGAAGTCGCTCAGGTAGATCTCGTGGTGGGTGCCGGTCAGGCGCAGCCGGTGGGCGGGGACGAACTCGTCGTGCAGACGGGCGAGCACGGCGGCCTCGTCGTCGAAGGAGCCGACGTGCAGGGTC
This sequence comes from Micromonospora sp. HM134, assembly GCF_007833915.1. Taxonomy (NCBI): domain Bacteria; kingdom Bacillati; phylum Actinomycetota; class Actinomycetes; order Micromonosporales; family Micromonosporaceae; genus Micromonospora; species Micromonospora sp. HM134. The sequence goes on along the minus strand of NZ_CP041061.1, from coordinate 4,272,367 downwards.
TGCACGCACCGCCCCTCGGCCAGTCGCTCCAGGCGGACGTCGTCCAGCCGTCCGGGTGGCCGCTTCGCCCCGACCTGCGCGACGGCGGCGGTGACCATGCCCGGCGCGATCCAGTCGGGGACCATGAGCATCAGCGTCCAGCGCCACCGCGACTTGTCCCGCACGGTGGTGAAGGACGCCATGTCCTCGGCCCACCACAGGCCCTCCAGCGGTGGGACGACGTAGTCCCGCCCGAGTTCCCGCCTGCTGGCGAACTTCACCCGGTACGCCACGGGATAGAGCGCCTCGACCGCCCCGGAGAAGGCCGGTGAGCTGTTGGGATCGCCCCGGCCGTCGACCATCAGGTACCGCATGTCGGGCACGTCGACCAGCCGGAACCGGCCCCGTTGCGCCCGGTAGGCGTCCAGGGTCCGCCGGAAGTCGACCTTTCCGTCGGCGGGGTCCGTCACCGCCATCGGTCGACGCCGCCCGGGGAGTGACCTGTCGGCCCGGCACTGGACGGGACCGGACACCTCGTCATGCTTCCTACCCTCCCTCCCGGCGGTCCGTCGGCCGCTGGACGTCCGTGCCGCGACCGACCGACACTATGTCAGAGGGATTCCCGGGCAGCCGACCGACCGGCGTGTCTGGGATGCTGTGCCGCATGCCCGCCTTTCCGCCGACCTTCGCCGAAGCCGTCGTCGCCCAGCCGCTGCGTGCGCAGTTCGAGGCGTTCCTCGACGAGCATCGCGCCGCGCTCGACGGCCGCCTGGAGGGGCTGACCGAGGAACAGGCGTGCCGGTCGCTGGTGGCTTCCCGGACCACGCTGCTGGGCCTGGTGAAACACGCGACCTTCGTGGAGCGGGTCTGGTTCGACGAGGCCGTCACCGGCCGGTCGCGCGCCGAGCTGGGCATCCCCGCCGCGTCGGAGGAGTCGTTCGTGCTCGACGACGGCGACACGATCGCCAGTGTCCGGCACGCGTACCGGGATGCCTGCGCGGCGTCCCGCCGGGCGACGGCGACGCTGGACCTCGACGACGTCCTGTCCGGGCACCGGATGGGCCCGGTCCCGCTGCGGTGGGTGTATCTGCACGTGCTCCGCGAACTCGCCCAGCACTGCGGGCACGCCGACATCCTCCGCGAGCAGATCGTCGACGGCTGACCGTCCCCGGTGCACGCCCCGGCCAGGGCGGGTGCGGGCCGGGGGGTCAGCGGCCCCGGTTGCGGGGGTGCCGCTTGGCGGTCCGTTCGTTGCCGTGCCGGTAGTTGCCGGTGAGGCGGGCCATCAGCTCCTGCGGGTCGTCGCCGTCCACGTCGGTCAGGAACCGGGTCGCCGCGACGCCACGCAGCACGGTGGCGAGGCGGCCGTGGTGCAGCAGCTCCACGTCGCCGTTCTTGCGCAGGCGGTAGGTGAACCCTTCGGGTGTGCCGGACATGGCCACATCGTCCCCGCCGACCCGCCCGCCCGCGACCCGATTACCCGCGTTGCGGCGTCCGGCCGGGCGACGCCGACTCTTCCTGGTCGGGTGCGCACCACTGTCGCCGTTCGACCTCATCCTGACCGCCGACGGGCGGTGGGCAGGGCGGCTCACGCCGGGACGGGGTGGTTCGCCGCGAACCGCTCCCGGGTGAGGAACGCCAACTGCGCGCGCTTGTCGGGCATGTCGATCTCGTCGGCGAAGGTGAACCCCTCGCGTTCCAGCCGGCGCAGCGCGAACCGGTTGCGCACGTCGGGCTCGACCACGATCCGCAGCCGGGTGGGGTCGCGGAACAGGAACCGGGCCAGCGCCGGGCCGATCGCGTCGGTGAGCCCGCGCGGGGGCCGGCGGCCCGGGGCGAGCAGCAGGTGCATGCCGATGTCGCCGGGGCGTACCCGGTAGCGTTCCCCGACCGGGTCGGCCTCCGGCTGGTAGGTCTGGAACAGGCCCACCGGTGTGCCGTCCAACCCGATCAGGTACGCGTGGTGGGTGCTCAGGCCGTCGACGAACGTATAGACCTCGCGTACCTCCTCGACGGTGTACGACCCCATGCCCCAGAACGTCGCGCGGGGCTCGGTCACCCAGCCGTGCAGCAGCGTGGCGTCGGCGGCCGGGTCGACCACGGTGAGGGTCAGCTCACCGAAGCCGGGGATCTGCTCCTGGTAGGTCACGGGGTCCTCGTCTCGGGGTGCGGTCAGGGTGTGCCAGTCGGTGCCGACGGGGATCAGCCCACCGGTGGCCCACAGCGGCAACTGGTCGGCGAAGTGCGGGTCGTCGGGGCGGCCGGACACGCCGAAGGGGACGATCCAGCGGCTCGCCGCCCGGTCGGTGAGGTCCCACACGTACCGGGCGACCGGCCCGCGCCAGCATGCGTCGGAAACCCCGGGGACGCTGGAGGTGGCCAGCACGCAGTCGGTGTCACCGCCGAGCGTGGTGGCCGCCCGCATCGCGGCGACCCGTTCGGTGACCGCGTCGGACACCCCGAGGTGCAGCGGGTTCAGCAGGTGCCGCCGCCCCCAGGCCCCGGCCGGGTCGGCGGCGGCGACGTCCTCCAGGGCGGCGACGGCGAGCGGTTCGACCTCGCCGCCGAGACGGGGCAGCCCGGCGACCACCCCCTCCACGGCGTGCCCGATGCGGGCCAGCGGGTCGGTCCACGGCGCGAACAGCGGGTCGAAGCCGCCGGGGGAGTGCAACGGCCCCAGCGCGGGGTGCGCGGCCAACCGGTGGACCAGCGCGGCCCGCCAGGCGGCGAACGCCCCGGCGTCCTCGCTGTCGGCGGCCATCCGACCGTCCCATCCGGTCAGCCGCTCCCGCAGCCGTCGGGCCGGTGCGCTCAGCGGCGTCGGGTCGAGCCGGGCGAGCAGGTCCCGCAGGACCGTCGACCCGCGCCGGGTGTCCATGTGGACGTCGGGGGCGGCGACGCCGTCGGCGAGCAGGTCACGGATGCGGCGGGCCCGGTGCGGCGGGGCGAAGTCGACGCCGAGCGCGGCGGTGTCGTCGCGCCGGTCGTTGGCGCAGACCACCGGCTCGCCGACCTCGACGGGCTTGGCCGTTGCGTAGTCGCCGCGCCACCGGTAGCGGGGGTCCCAGCCGGGCACCGGTTCCCGTCGGCACCGGTCGTCGCGCTCGGGCACCAGGCCGGCGACGAGTCGGAGCACCGTGCCGTGCCGGTCGGCGACGAGCACGCTGTTGACCGGTTCGACCCAGCCGCGCAGCGCGTCGGCGACGTCGTCGGCGGTGCGGGCCCGCAGCAGCGGCAGCAGCGCCTCGAAGCCGAGGTTCCCGGTGACCCGGGTCGGGGTGCGCAGGCTGAGCGCCTCGCCGGTGTGCCGGTCGTGGTCGATCACCGGCCCGCGCGGGGTTTCGATCACCTCGACGGTCTCGGTCGCACCGCCGCGTACCTCGATCCGCTCGACGTGCCGGTGGGCCGGCACCCAGCCGTCGGCGTCGCGGACCAGCACCCGGTCGCCGTCGCGGCGGAGCTGTTCGCGGTAGAGGTCCTGGTAGTCGGCCATGGCGTTGGTGACCGCCCAGGCGACGTCACCGGCGTGCCCGAAGTGCGGCAGCCCCGGCACCCCGGGGAAGGCCAGCCCGACCACGTCGAACTCGGGGCAGGCGAGCCGGATCTGCTGGTAGATGCCGGGTAGTTCGAGTAGCCGGTGCGGGTCACCGGCGATGACCGGCGCGCGGCCGGTCAGCGGGTCGGCGGGCAGCGCCCAGGCGTTGCTGCCGGAGCCGCCGGGCCCTTCGACGGCGAACAGGTCACGGGCGTGCGGGCCGAGGGTGGCGGCGACGTGGGCGTGCCACAGCTTCTGCGGGAAGGTGCCGAACAGGATGTGCTGGACCAGGAACACGCCCAGCGGCGACCAGGGTCGCCACCGGCCGGGCGTGCTGCCGGTGGCGGCGAACTCCGGGGCCGCCGCCGCGCCGTCCGGCAACGCGTCGTTGACCCCGTCGGCGTACGCGGTGACCCAACGCCGGGTGGCCGGGGTGAGCCGGTCGAAGCAGCGCCGGGCGGTGTCGTCGAGGCGGGCCCGGCGGGCGAACCGGTCCCAGCCGAGTTCGGTCGGTCCGACGTGGGCGGCGAGCCGGCCCTCGGCCCGCCACCGTTCGACCTCAAGCTGCCAGGCCCGGTCGGTGGCGGCCACCCGGCCCTGCCATCGGGCCAGCTCGTCGACGGTGTCGGCCCACAGGTGCGGTACGCCCCACCGGTCGCGGTGCACGCCGGTGGCCGGACGACCGCCCGGTTCCGTGCCGGTCCCACTCTCCACAGGACTCCCCAGGTAAGTTACCCTCGCCTAACTTAGGCGGACCTTACCTGGAGGGCGTGTGAAACGGAACTGGGAGGCCCTGGTGCTCAAGGCCATGGGCGGCCGGGACTTCCGGCTGACCGTGCGCGGCACCGAGCCGGTCGGCGACCACTACCGGCGTCTGCTGATGGACGACGGCGGCCTGTTGGCGGCGGCCAAGGTGCACCCCACCATGTGGATCCGGCTCTGGTTCGACGACGCCGGCCGCCCGCACCAGCGGGCGTACACCCTGGTCGACCCGGAACCGGCGGCCGGCCGGTTCAGCCTCGAATTCGCCCTGCACGACGGCTGCGCGGCCCGCTGGGCGGCCGGCGCGCAGGTCGGCGACACCATCGTGGCCACCCTCCAGGGCAGCGCCTTCGCCCTGCCCGACCCGGCCCCCGCGCACCTCTACCTGGTCGGTGACGCCGCCTCGCTGCCGGCGGTGAACAGCCTGCTCGACGCCGCCGCCGGCATCCCCGCCACGGTCTGGCTGGAGTACGCCCACGCCGGGGAGCAGGCGCTCGCCCCGCGTGCCGGGGACCAGCACCGGGTCACCTGGGTGCCGCGCGGGCAGGACGGGCAGCAGCTCGTCGACACCGTCCGGGCGGAGCTGCCGGCCGCTCCGGACGCCCACTACTGGCTGGCCTGCGAGGCGGGCAGCACCCGGGCGCTCACCCGGCACGTGCGGCGCACCCTCGGCGTGGGCAAGCAGCAGCTCACCGCGTTGGGTTACTGGAGCGCCCGGTGACCGGACGCCTCGGCACGCTCACCACGCTCTACGTCACGCAGTATCTCGGCATCGGGTTCATCACCGTCGGGTTGACCGCCATCCTGCGTGACGGCGGCACCTCGCTGGACACCCTGGCGCTGCTCCAGTTCGTCGGTCTGGTCTGGCCGGTCAAGTTCCTCTGGGCTCCGCTGATCGACAGGTACGGCTCCCGCCGGCACGGCCACTACCGGTCCTGGCTGCTGCCGCTGCAGGCCGGTCTGGTGCTGGCCCTGCTGGCGCTGCTGCCGTTCGCCGACCCGGCCCGGCAGCTCGGCCCGGTGGTGGCGATCTGCGCCGCCTACGTCTTCCTCTCCGCCACCCAGGACATCGCCGTCGACGCGGTCGCCGTCCGGGTGCTGTCGGAGGGGACAAGGGGCGCCGGCAACGGCATCCAGGTCGCCGCCAGCTACCTGGGCAACCTGCTCGGCGGCGGCGCGTGCGTGCTGGTCTACGACCGGTACGGCTGGGTGCCGGCGATCGGCCTGCTGGCCGCGTTGACCGCCGTCGGCCTGCTCGTGGTGTGGCGGCTGCGGGAGCCGGACCGGGTCGCCCGGGTGGCCGGCGCCGGGCAGGCGTACCGGGCGCTGCTGTCGGTGTTCGGGCAGCCCGGTTGCCGCTGGTGGACCTTCGGCGTGGTGCCGCTGGTCTACACCGGAGCCGGGGCGGCCTACGCCCTGGTCACCCCGGCGCTGGTCGACGCGGGCTGGTCGCTGGCCCGCATCGGCGTGGTCACCGGTGTGGTGATCAGCGCCCCGGCGATCGTCGCGGGGCTGCTCGCCGGGGTCGGGGTGGACCGGTTCGGCCGGGGGCGGCTGCTCGTCGTCGGGGGAGCGGCGCTCGCGGTTTCCACGGTGCTGTTGCTGCCGTTGCTGAACGGGCGGGCGCCGCTTGCGGCGACGGTGGCCGCGCTGTGCTGCTTCATGGCCGCGTACACGGTGGCCAACGTCGTGCTCTACGTGGTCAACATGGACTATTCGCGGCCGGGCACCGGGGGCACCGACTTCACCGTGCTGTCGTCGTTCGGGCTGATCTGTTCGTTCCTGGCGGCCTCGGTGGGGCTGGCCGCCGCCGACCGGGTCGGGTATCCCGCCGTGGCGCTCGCCTCGGTGGTGCTGGTCGTCGTCGGTGTCCTGGTCGGGTTGGGGCACCAGCGCCGGTTCCGGGGCGGCGCGATCCGGCCGTCCGAGCCGGCGGTCCCGGACGTCACCCCGGTCGGCTGAGCCGGTGGGCGGGGCGGGGTGTCGGCATTGACAAGCACTTAGGTTAGGGTAACCTAACTCAGCGAGATCAACTGGGCCACCGGGACGACCTGACCCGCCACCGTCCCGCCCGCGCCCCCGTCACCGACCGTCGAGGACTACTCATGAGCCTGCCCGGATCCACCGTCGAGGCCCCCGTGACCGGGACGCGTCCCACCCCACCCCGCGCCCACCTGTTCACCGCCGGCACCGTCGAGGACTACCGCCGGGCCGTCACCGAGGGCATCGACCGGGTCGCGGCCCGGGTGGCCGGCGTCGACCGGCCCGGCACCGGCATCACCCCCGACGAACTGGCCCCCCGGGTCGCCGGCATCGACCTGGACCGTCCACTCGGCGACACCGCCGCCGCCCTCGACGAACTGCACGACGTCTACCTGCGCGACGCCGTCTACTTCCACCACCCCCGCTACCTGGCCCACCTCAACTGCCCGGTGGTCATCCCCGCCCTGCTCGGCGAGGCGGTGCTCAGCGCGGTCAACTCCTCCCTGGACACCTGGGACCAGAGCGCCGGCGGCACCCTCATCGAACGCCGGCTGGTCGACTGGACCGCCGAACGGATCGGCTTCGGGCCGGCCGCCGACGGCATCTTCACCAGCGGCGGCACCCAGTCCAACCTCCAGGCGCTGCTGCTGGCCCGGGAGGAGGCGTACGCCCGGATCGTCGGCGGCGGCACCGACCGGCCCAGCCGGCCCGAGGTGCTGTCCCGGCTGCGGATCATCACCTCCACCGCCGGGCACTTCAGCGTCCAGAAGGCCGCCAAGCTGCTCGGCCTCGGCGCCGACGCGGTGCTCACCGTCGCCACCGACGCCGGCCGGCGGATGCGCACCGACGAACTGGCCGAGACCCTCGACCGGTGCCGCCGCGACGGCCAGACCGTGCTGGCCGTGGTCGCCACCGCCGGCACCACCGACTTCGGCACCATCGACCCGCTGGACCGGATCGCCGAGATCTGCACCGCCGCCGGGGTCTGGCTGCACGTCGACGCCGCGTACGGCTGCGGGCTGCTGGTCTCGCCCACCCGGCGGCACCTGCTCGCCGGCATCGAACGGGCCGACTCGGTCACCGTCGACTACCACAAGTCGTTCTTCCAGCCGGTCAGCTCCAGCGCGCTGGTCGTCCGCGACCGGCGGGTGCTGCGCCACGCCACCTGGCACGCCGACTACCTCAACCCGGCCCGGATGGCCGAACGACGCATCCCCAACCAGGTCGACAAGAGCCTGCAGACCACCCGCCGGTTCGACGCCCTCAAGCTCTGGCTCACCCTGCGCATCATGGGCCCCGACGCCATCGGCAGCCTCTTCGACGAGGTGGTCGACCTCGCCGCCGCCGCCTGGCGGCTGCTCGCCGACGACCCCCGCTTCGAGGTGGTCACCCGCTCGCAGTTGAGCACGGTGGTGTTCCGCTACCTGCCGCCGGGCGCCGGCCGCGACGTCGTCGACGACGCCAACCTGCACGCCCGCGAGGCGCTGGCCGCCTCCGGCGCGGCGCTGGTCGCCGGCACCAAGGTCGACGGCGCGCACCACCTCAAGCTCACCCTGCTCAACCCCGAGACCACCCTGGACGACATCGCCCACGTGCTCGACCTGATCGCCGAACACGCCGGCTGGTACGCCCGCACCCGGGCCACCGCCGAGCTGTCCAGCCCCGTCGGCTGACCACCCCGCCCTGGAGAAAACCCCTGTGTCGACCCACGACTTCATCGCCGTCGGGCTGGGCCCGTACAACCTCGGGCTGGCCTGTCTGACCGCGCCGCTCGACGACCTCGACGGCCTGTTCCTCGAAGCCCGCGACGAGTTCGACTGGCACCCCGGCATGCTGCTGGAGTCCACCCGGTTGCAGACGCCGTTCATCGCCGACCTGGTCACCCTGGCCGACCCGACCTCGCCGTACTCGTTCCTCAACTACCTCAAGGAGGTCGGCCGGCTCTACCCGTTCTACATCCGGGAGAGCTTCTTCCCGCTGCGCCACGAGTACAACGACTACTGCCGCTGGGCGGCGGCGAAACTGCCCTCGGTCCGCTTCGGCCACCAGGTCACCGGCATCTCCTACGACCCCGCCGACGAGCGGTACGTGGTGCACGCCGAGGTGGCCGGCGAACAGGTCACCCACCGGGCCCGGCACCTGGTGCTGGGCACCGGCACCCCGCCGTACGTCCCGGACGCCTGCCGGGACCTCGGCGGCGACGTCATCCACAACTCCCGCTACCGGGAGCACCGGGCGGCGCTACGCGCCAAGCGCAGCATCACCGTCGTCGGCAGCGGCCAGAGCGCCGCCGAGATCTACCACGACCTGCTCACCGACCTCGGCACCCACGGCTACCAGCTCAACTGGGTCACCCGGTCGCCGCGCTTCTTCCCCCTCGAATACACCAAGCTCACCCTGGAGATGACCTCACCGGACTACGTGGACTACTTCCACGCGCTGCCCGAGGCGACCCGCTACCGGCTGGAGGGCGCCCAGAAGAGCCTGTTCAAGGGGATCAACGCCGACCTGATCAACGACATCTTCGACCTGCTCTACGCCCACCGGGTGCACGGGCCGGTGCCGACCCGGCTGCTGACCAACACCGAACTCACCAGCGCCCGCTACGACGAGGCCGCCGGCCGCTACACCCTCGGGCTGCGCCAGATCGAGCAGGAACGGGACCTCACCCTCGACACCGAGGCGCTGGTGCTGGCCACCGGCTACCACTACCGGGTGCCGGAGTTCCTCGACCCGATCCGCGACCGGCTGCGCTTCGACGCCCACGGCCGCTTCGACGTGGCCCGCAACTACAGCATCGACCACACCGGCCGGGGGGTGTTCCTGCAGAACGCCGGCACCCACACCCACAGCATCACCTCACCCGACCTGGGTATGGGCCCGTACCGCAACTCCTGGATCATCCGGGAGCTGACCGGACGCGAGCACTACCCGATCGAGCAGCGGATCGCCTTCCAGGAGTTCGGCGTGCCGGCCGGAGGCACCCGGTGACCCCCGTCGTGCACCGCCGCCACGACCCGGCCCTCGGCGAGTTCACCCTGCGGACGCTCGACCCGGAGGGCGACGCCGCGCTGCTGCACCGCTGGGTGACCCACCCCAAGTCGGCGTTCTGGCTGATGCAGGACGCCGACGTCGACCGGGTCGCCCGGGAGTACCGGGGGATCGCCGACCATCCGCACCACGACGCGTACCTCGGCTTCTGGCGCGGCGAGCCGACGTTCCTCGCCGAACGCTACGACCCGGCCCGGGTCGAGCTGGTCGGCCGCTACCCCGCCCAGCCCGGCGACGTCGGCATGCACTTCCTCTGCGCCCCCACCGGCCAGCCGGTGCACGGCTTCACCCTGGCCGTCATCACCACCGTCCTGGACTGGCTCTTCGCCGACCCGGCCACCCGACGGGTGGTCGTCGAACCCGACGTGCGCAACACCGCCGTGCACGCCCTCAACGCCGCCGTCGGCTTCACCGTCGTCGGACCGATCCGCAAACCGGAGAAGGACGCCCTGCTCAGCGTCTGCACCCGCGACCAGTTCCTGGCCGCCACCCGAGGAGACGTGCCCGCGTGAACCCCGCCGCATCCGTGGCCCACCTGACCCCCGCCACCTGGGCCCAGGCCAACCGGCTGCTGGTCGCCAAGGCGCTGGCCGAGTTCGCCCACGAACGCCTGATCGAGCCAGCCCCCACCGGCGACGACCGGTGGGCCGTCCGGTCCGACGACGGCACGGTCGAGTACCGCTTCACCGCCCGCCGGTTCACCCTCGACCATTGGCAGCCCGACCCGGAGAGCATCACCCGGCGGCGCGGCGACGAGGACCTGCCGCTCGACGCCGTGGACCTCTGCCTCGAACTGCGCGGCGCGCTCGGCCTCAGCGACCAGGTGCTGCCCGTCTACCTGGAGGAGATCACCTCCACCCTGGCCGGCACGGCGTTCAAGCTGACCCGGCCGGCCGTGGGCGCCGACGAGCTGGCCCGCGCCGACTTCCAGGCCATCGAGACCGGGATGACCGAGGGGCACCCGTGCTTCGTGGCCAACAACGGCCGGATCGGCTTCGGCGTCCACGAATACCACGCGTACGCCCCGGAGGCCGGCCGGCCGGTGCGGCTGGTCTGGGTCGCCGCGCACCGCGACCACGCCACCTTCAGCAGCGCCACCGACCTCGACTACGCCACCCTGCTGCACACCGAACTCGGGCCGGACACCCTGGCCCGGTTCACCGCCACCCTGACCGACGCCGGGGTCGACCCCGACGACTACCTGCTCATCCCGGTGCACCCCTGGCAGTGGTGGAACCGCCTCGCCGTCACCTTCGCCGGTGAGGTCGCCCGCCGACGCCTGGTCTGCCTCGGCGAGGCCCCCGACGAATACCTGCCGCAGCAGTCCATCCGGACCTTCTTCAACGTCACCGAGCCGCGCCGGCACTACGTCAAGACCGCGCTGTCCGTGCTGAACATGGGCTTCCTGCGTGGTCTGTCGGCGGCCTACATGGAGGCCACCCCGGCGATCAACGACTGGCTCGTCGCCCTGGTCACCGGCGACCCGGTGCTCGCCGGCACCGGGCTGACGATCCTGCGCGAGCGGGCCGCCGTCGGCTACCGCCACCCGCAGTACGAGGCGGCCACCGACCGCTACTCGCCGTACCGCAAGATGCTGGCGGCGCTGTGGCGGGAGAGCCCGGTGCCCGGCCTGGCCCCCGGCCGGCGGCTGTCCACCATGGCCGCCCTGCTGCACACCGACCGGGACGGACGGTCGCTGGCCGCCGCCCTGATCGCCGAGTCCGGCCTGCCCGCGCGGCAGTGGCTGCGCCGCTACCTCGACGCCTACCTGGTGCCACTGCTGCACAGCTTCTACGCCCACCGGCTGGCCTTCATGCCGCACGGCGAGAACGTCATCCTGGTGCTGCACGACGGTGCGGTGGAGCGGGTCATCTTCAAGGACATCGCCGAGGAGATCGTGGTGATGGACCCCGACGCCGACCTGCCACCGCTGGTGCGGCGGGTCCGGGCCGCGATCCCCGACGACGAGCAGCTGCTGACCATCTTCACCGACGTCTTCGACTGCTTCTTCCGCCACCTCAACGCCGTGCTGGCCGGTGCCGGGGTGCTCGACGAGGACGACTTCTGGCGTACCGTCGCCGACTGCGCGACCGGTTACGCCGCCCGGGTGCCGCACCTGGCCGACCGGCTGCGCCGGCACGACCTGTTCGCCTCGGAGTTCACCCTGTCCTGCCTCAACCGGCTGCAACTGCGCAACAACCAGCAGATGGTCGACCTGGCCGACCCGTCGGCGGCGCTCCAGTTCGCCGGCACCCTGGCCAACCCGCTCGCCCGTTACGCGCCGCCCCGATGACCACCGCGCTGTCCGCCGCGCGCCCCGGCCCGGCGACCCCGCTGCGGTCCCGCTGGCTGATCCTGGCGGTGCTCTGCCTCGCCCAGTTGACCGTGGTGCTGGACAACACCGTGCTCACCGTGGCGGTGCCGGTGCTCACCACCGAACTGGACGCGAGCACCACCGACATCCAGTGGATGATCAACGCGTACGCGCTGGTGCAGTGCGGGTTGCTGCTCACCGCCGGCAGCGCCGCCGACCGGTACGGCCGCCGCCGGATGCTCGTCGCCGGCCTGGTGCTGTTCGGCGTCGGCTCGCTGGCCGCCGGGCTGGCCCGCTCCGGAGACCAGTTGATCGCCGCCCGCGCCGGCATGGGTGTCGGCGGGGCGCTGCTGGTCACCGCCACCCTCGCCGTCGCCATGCAGGTCTTCGACGGCGCCGAACGCTCCCGGGCGATCGGCATCTGGGCGGCCACCAGCGCCCTCGGCTACGCCGCCGGCCCGCCGATCGGCGGGATCATCCTCGCCCATCTGCCCTGGGGCGCGATCTTCCTGGTCAACGTGCCCATCGTGCTGGTCTGCCTGGCGGCCGCCCGGGTGCTGGTGCCGGAGTCCCGGGACCCGGTCGGCGGGCGGCCCGACCTCGGCGGGGTGCTGCTGTCCACCGCCGGCCTCACCGGCGTGGTCTGGGCCATCATCGACGGCCCCGAACGGGGCTGGACCGCACCGGCGGTGCTCGGCGCGGCCGGTATCGGCGTGCTCCTGCTGGCCGCCTTCGTGGTGTGGGAACGGCGGACCGCCGCCCCCATGCTGGACATGCACTTCTTCACCGACCGGCGGTTCGTCGGCGCGGTCACCGGCGTCGTCCTGATCACCTTCGGCTCCACCGGCGCGCTGTTCCTACTCACCCAGCACCTCCAGTTCGTCCGCGGCTACCCCGCCTGGGAGGCGGGACTGCGGATGGTGCCGTTCGCGCTGTCCATCGTGCTGCTCAACCTCGGCGGGGTCGCCACCCGGCTGATCCGCCGGCTCGGGGTGCCCGGGGCCATCGCGCTGGGCATGGTGCTGCTCTCCGCCGGCCTCACCCTGATCACCCACGTCCGCTCCGACAGCTACGCGGTGCTGCTCACCGGGCTGCTGGTGATGGGTTTCGGCTGCGCCCTGGCCAACCCGGCCATCGTCGAGGCGGTGATGAGCTCCATCCCACCGGCCAAGGCCGGCGTCGGCGCGGGGATCGACGGCACCATGGCCGAGGTGGGCGGCAGCCTCGGCATCGCCGTCCTCGGCGCGGTGCTCAACGCCCGGTTCGCCGCGCTCGCGCCGGTCGCGGTGGCCGGTGCCGGGTCGTACCCGGCGGCGCTGGCCGCCGCCGCAGGCGACGCCGAACGCGGCCGGGTCACCGACGCATTCTCGTCGGCGCTGGTCACCGGGCAGACCGCCGGGGCGGTGGCGGTGCTGGCCGGTGGCCTGCTCGCCGCCGGGCTGCTGCGCCGCGCCGAGCGCACCCGCTGACCGGCCGGGCCGTTCAGAGTTCCGGCAGGCCCGGGGCCGGCCAGGCCGCCGGAATGCGTTCCAGCAGCCCACCGGCGAACACGTCACGCAACCCGAGCGGCTTGAGGTGGACGTACCCGATGTGGCAGTCGCAGAGCGCGGCGTCGCACGCCCGGGGCTTCAGGGCGGCCCGCCACGACCCGTCGTAGAGGTTGCCGATCGGCGTGGGGCGGAAGTGGCAGCGGCGCACGGTGCCGTCACCCGCGACGGAGATCGCCGTCTCCCCGGCGTGGCAGGGCCGGCCGAGCGACGGGTGCGGGCGGACGCTCCAGCCGAACAGCGGGTCCAGCGCCGTCCAGGCCGCCTCCTGCCCGGCGGTGTAGCGGTGCCCGTCGGCGGCGTTGACCCACAGGTACACCTGCGCGGGCAGGGCGGCCCGCAACGCCCGCGCCTCGGCCAGATGGTCGGGCAGGCCGACCACCCCCACCGAGTAGCGCACGCCCAGCTCGGACAGGCGGGCGCAGCGGGCGAGGAACCGCTCCCGGGTGACCTGCCCGGGGTGGTACGTCGTCCACAGTGCCGCCGTCGTCCGGTCGGCGTCGGCCAGCCAGTCCACCCGGGCGGCCAGGTTGGTCTGGATGACCACCCGGTCGACGTGCGGCAGGTGCGACAGCGCCACCATGGCGTCGCGGTACCAGCTGCGGGTCAGCCCCTCCCCCCACGGGGTGAACAGCACCGACAGCCGCCGGTCGGTGGTGGCCGCCACCCAGCCGGCGAACCGCTCCAGCGCGGCCCGGTCGGCGCGCAGCAGCTCCGGCGGGTCGACCCGCTTGGCGAACGGGCAGTACGGGCAGTCGTAGTTGCAGCTCGCCAGCGGCCCCCGGTAGAGCACCGCCAGCTCCGCCCCGACGTCGGCACGCCCGGCAGCGGAACAGCCCGGCTGCGCCACCCGGGGCGTGACGGCGTGCAACGGCAGCGCCCCCCGGGGCGTGACGGCGTGCAACGGCAGCGGTGGTCGAGTGGTCACCGGGGCACGTACCCGGTCATCGCCTGCCGGACCCGGGCGGAGGTCAGCCACGGGCCGATCGCGTCGGAGCGGGCCAACCCCGCCGGGGTGAGCCGCAGCCCGTCGGCGTCCGCCCAGCCCCGGGCGGCCAGCCGTCCCAGCTCGGGAAAGTCCTCGCCGGGCGGCCGGCCGAACCGGGCGGCGTAGGCCGCCGCGTCGACGCCCTCGGCGCGCAGCAGCGACTTGAGCAGCCACCGGCGGCGCTGCTCGGTGCCGTCGAGGGCGAAGCCGAATTCGGCGTGGCGGAAGTCGTCGGCCGGGCGGGCCAGGTAGTCGTCCAGCACCGCCCGGACCTGCGACACCGAGACCGCGTAGTCGAACGAGTAGTGCAGCGCGGTGGTGTAGGAGCGCGCCCCGCAGCCGAGCCCGACCATGCCGTCGTCCTGGCAGCAGTAGTCCGGCCCGTCCGGGGCGGGCACGTCGGCGCGACGGAACTGCCGCATCGACTCCTGCCGGTAGCCGGCCGCGCCGAGGACCTCCACCGCCTGCCGGTAGAGGGCCAGCCGGTGGGCGTCCCAGTCGGCCCGGCCGTGCGCCCGCCGACCCAGCCCGGTCAACGGCCGCACGTAGAGCGGGTACAGGTACAGCTCCTCCGGCCGCCAGGCCAGCGCCGCGTCCAGGCTCTCCCGCCAGGTCGCCGCCGTCTGCCCGTCGATGCCGTAGATCAGGTCGATGTTCAGCACCGGGACCGCCGCAGCCCGGATCGCGCCGAGCGCCGTCTCCACCTCCGTGCGGCGCTGCGGCCGGCCGGCGGCCCGCGCCTCGACGTCGAGGAAGCTCTGCACGCCGATGCTCACCCGGTGCACCCCGTGCGCCGTCAGCACCGCCAGCCGGTCCGGCGTCGCGGTGGCCGGCGAGGTCTCCACCGCCAGCGGTACGCCCGGCAGCCGCGCCCCCGAGGTGCCGGTGACGATGTCGAACAGCTCGGTCAGCTCGTCGGCGGTCAGGTAGGTGGGGGTGCCCCCGCCCAGCGCCACCCGGGCGTACCCGGCGTCGTCGCCGAGCGCGTCGGCGACCCGTTCCGCCTGCCGGCGCAGTTGCCGCAGGTAGTCGGTGACCTGTTCCTGCGGGGCGTTGGCCCGGGTGAACAGGTTGCAGAAGCCGCAGCGCATCTCGCAGAACGGCAGGTGCACGTAGAGGAAGAGCGCGTCGCGGGCCTCGGCCCGCCACACGTCGGCCAGTAGCGGCCGGGGCCGCAGCGCCCGGTAGGAGGTCTTGTGCGGGTACGCGTAGAGGTACTGCTGGTACGGCGAGCCGTCGAGGCCCGTGTCGGTGCTGGTCACCATTCCCCCGGTCGCAGAACGAAGTGGGCGTACGGGACGGTCCACACCACGTCGTGGCCGATCCGGTGGCCGGTGTGCCCGTCCTCGCCGTACGCGGTGCCGTGGTCGGAACAGATGATCGTGAACACCGGCCGTCCCCGCCCGGTGAGCAGGGCGAACAGCCGGTCGACCCGGGAGTCGACGTACTCCAGGGCGGCGGCGTGACTGTCCCGGCTGTCGTGCGCCGCGCCGGGCAGGTGGTGCCGGTTGGGTTGGTGCAGGGCGGCGACGTTGAGGAAGGTGAACACCGGCCGGTCGGCGGGCCGGCCGGGCAGCACCTCGGCCAGCCGGTCGAGCTGCGCGTCCAGGCAGGTGGGGGAGGTGACCCCGAACTCCGGCTCCCAGTGCGCCTCGGCGAACAGGCCCGGCAGCACCGACCCGAGCGGGCTGCGCCGGTTGAAGAAGCCCACCCCACCCAGGCAGAGCGTGTGGTAGCCGGCCCCGGCCAGCGCGGTCGGCAGGTCGGGGGCGTCGAAGACCCAGGTGTCGGCCCCGGCGGTCTCGCTGCCCGGGAACGCCGCCGCGTACAGCCGCTCGTGCCGGCCCGGCCCCACCGGGGTGGGCAGGAAACCGGCGAAGAAGGCGTGGTGCGCGGCGTAGGTGAAGCTGGCGGGGGAGTGCCGCCGCTCCCACCGCCCGCCGGGCAGCACCCGGGCCAGCCGGGGCGTCCGCCCGGCCCCGGCCAGCTCGGCGGCCACGTCGAAGCGCAGCGTGTCGAGGGTGACCAGGCAGATGTCGTGACTGCCGATCAGGGCGCGCATCCGACCTCCTCCCGTCGCGTGGTCACCGGCCCGTCGGCCGCCGGGCGACCCCGCCCCGTCGTCGTGCCGGCCGCCGGGTCGGGCCCGGCCGCTGCCGGGCCGTCGCCGGCCACCGTCGCCCGCCACCGCTCCCACCGGCCGCTGGTCAGTGCGTGCACCTGCTCGGCGTAGGTGTCCCGGCCGTCGGCCAGCACCCCGGGCAGCAGGTCGCCGAACGCGTTGACCTCGGCCACCGCGTGCCGCCGCCACCCCACCAGGAACATCAGGTCGACGCCGACGTGCAGCGACCGGGGAAAGCACGCCGCCGCCCGCTCGCAGGTCCGCATCGCCGCCGCCCACGCCGCCGGGCCGGCCGCCGCCCGCAGCGCGTCCAGGTCGCCACGGGCGTTGCCCAGGTGCAGGTTGGTCAGCGGCCCCCGGGCCGCCCGGACCACGGCGTGGGTGGCCCGGCCGGCGACCACCACCACCCGCAGGTCGACCACCCGGTCGGCCAGCCCGGCCTTGGGCAGCCACCGCTCCACGTGCAGGCCCTCCGGGGCGAGCCGGTCGACCAGGGCCGCGACGGTCGCCTCGTCGTCGTAGCGGCGCAGCCGCAGCGAGTTGAACAGCCCGTCCGGGGCGATCTCGATCGGGGTGACCGCCTGCACCCGGCGCGGCCCGACGGCGAGCGCGATCACCCCGGCCGCCGACGATCCGTGCGCCGGCTTGACGAACACCCGCTGCCAGCCGGCCGCCGCCATCGCCGCCCGCAACTGCGGGTAGCCGTCGACCGGTGGCAGCGCCGCCGGCACCGGCACCCCGGCGGCCGACAGCAGCGCGTGGCAGCGGCGCTTGTCGCACAGCGCCGCCACGTCGTCGGGGTGGTTGAGCAGCGTCGCGCCCCCGGCGGCGATCCGTCCCGTCCCGGCCACCAGCCCGGCGTACGTGTCGGCGAGGCCGACCAGCTCCCCGTGCCGGGCGGGGGTGGCCGCGCCGCGCAGCAGCCGGTCCACCTCCGCGTCCTCGCCGGGGGAGTCGACCCGGACCAGGGCGTCGGCGTCCGGCGGGGCAGCCCCGGTGAGCACCCGCGCCCAGGGCAGCACCGCCGGGTCGGGCAACCCCGCCGCGCGCACGGCCCGCCGGAACAGCGCGACCCGCCGGTTGTCGGGGTTGCCCACCACGGTCAGTCGCATGTCACTCCGACACCGCCGTGTAGCGGTAGATCTCCCCGTCGTCCTCGTCCGGTTCCTGCGGCTCGGAGACGTCGACCTCGACGCCGGGCAACGCGGCGACCACCCGGGTGGCGGCGTCCTCCGACAGGTAGTGGTGGTGCAGGTCGAGGGCGGTCAGGTGGGTCAGGGACTGCCCGGCGAGCAGCGCGGCCAGCCCGTCGTCGGACAGGGTGCCCAGTGACAGGTCGAGCCGCTCCAACCGGGGCACCACGGCGGCGGTGGCGAGCGCGGCGGCCAGCTCGTCGGTGATCTCGGCGTTGCGCAGCCCGAGCCGGCGCAGCGCCGGGAAGAGCTTGCCGGCCAGCAACGCGTCCAGGTCGGCCACGGTGGTGTCCCCGCCGTAGTCGTCGGTGCCCAGCCACAGGTCCAGGTGGTGCAGCGCGGGCAGTTCCGAGCCGAGCACCGCGCCGACGAACTCCCGGGACAGCCCGCCGCTCTGCACGGACAGCGTCCGCAGCCGCTCGTGCCGCACCGGGGAGAAGTCGAAGTCCTCACCGCCGCGTACCCGTAGCACCTCCAGCTGCGGGTAGGCCGTCAGCAACGGACTGACGTCGCCGACCCGCATCCAGGAGACCTCGCACTCCTCGGTGACCATGTCGCCGAGGAACAGGGCCCGCAGCCGGGGCAGCCGGTCCGCCGCCGCGCAGAGCTGGGCGATCGGGGCGTGGTGGAACGCCGCGTATCCCCACGCCCCGACGACCAGCGCCTCGACGCGGTCACCGACCTGCTCGACGAACCGGTCGAACAGGTCGCGGAACTGCTCCGACTGGGTGTCCTGCCGGGTGTCGCCGTCGAAGTGCCAGTTGGCGATCCGCCAGCAGACCGGACCGTCCACGACGGGCGGCGGCCCGTCGGCGGGGAACTCGACCACCGGCAGTCCGGCGAACGTCTGCGCGTGGGAACCGAACGTCATCGGCGCTCACTCCCCGACCGCGGTGAAGCGGTAGACGGTGCCGTTGTACTCGTCGGGGGTCTGCGGGTCGTCCAGGTCGACCTGGACGCCGGGCAGCGCGTCCACCAGCCGCTGGGCCACCTCGGGGGAGAGGAAATGGTGGTGCAGGTCGAGGCGGCGCAGGTGGGTCAGCGGCTGCCCCGCCAGCAGCGCCTCGGCGCCGGGGTCGGTGAGTACCCCCATCGACAGGTCGAGCACCTCCAGCCGGGCCACCACCGGCGCGGCGGCCACCGCCTTCGCGACGTGGTCGGCGAACTCGGCGTTGCAGACCGCCAGGTGCCGCAGCGCGGGCAGCCGGTCGCCGGCCAGGATCGCGGCCAGGTCGTCGACGCCGGTGTCGCCGCCGTAGTCCTGCCGGCCGAGCCACAGGTCGAGCCGGCGCAGGGCGGGCAGGTCGCTGTCGCCCACCGCACGGGTCACCGCACCGGGCAGGCCGCCGGTCTGGAAGCCCAGCTCCCGCAGGCCGGTGTGGCGCACCGGTTGCAGGGTCAGCTCGTTGGCCCCGCGTACCCACAGCGTCTCCAGCTCCGGGTAGGCGGTCAGCAGCGGGGTGAGGTCACCGTGGGTGAGCCAGGAGATCTCGCACTGCTCGCTGACCAGGTCGGCCAGGAACACCGCGCGCAGGGCCGGCCAGTCCTCGGCCGCGTCGGCCAGCAGGTCGACCGGGAGTGCCCGCTCGTACGCCGAGCCCCACTCGCCGATCACCAGGGCGCGGACCGCCGCGCCGGGCACCTCCGTCCGCAGCGCCGTGACCAGGCCGGCGAACTCCTCCGGTTCGGCCTCGAAGTCCTCGACCTCCAGCCGCCAGGCGACGGCCGACGGGTCGTCGGGCAGGGTCATCCCCGGTGTGAAGGGGACCACCGGCATTCCGGCGAACGACGACATGTGCGAACGGATCACGCCTACCTCCGGCTCGACTGGTGTGACAGCGGCGCGACCGTAACAGGCCCGACCGACACGATGATCAGTGCCGGGTGACCGGACCGGTCCGGGGCTACCGGGGGTGTCCGGCCGGTGACGCTTTACAGCGACAGGCGGGTGTGCGAGTCTCGTGTCAGCGCTCCCACGGCGGTCCGTGTTCGGATACCCCCGGGGAGTTCGCTCGTGAGAAACCGCACCCGGCGGGCGGCGTCGATCGTCGCCACCGCCGTCACCACCACCCTCGTCGCCGGTGTCGTCACCGCCGTCTCGGCGCAGGCCGCCGCCGGCTGTCAGGTCACCTACCAGGTAGGCGCCCAGTGGGCCGGTGGCTTCACCGCCGCCATCTCGATCAGGAACCTGGGCGACCCCGTCACCGGCTGGCGGCTCGGCTGGACCTTCCCGGCCGGGCAGACCATCACCAGCGCCTGGGGCTTCACCGCCAGCCCGGCCAGCGGCAGCGTGGTCGCCACCAACCTCGACTACAACGCGGCCATCGCCACCGGCGGCGTCGTGGACGTGGGCTTCAACGGCACCTGGACCGGCAGCAACCCGGACCCCGCCGGCTTCACCCTCAACGGCACCGCCTGCACCGGATCGACCACCCCCACCACCGCCGCGCCGCCGACCACGCCACCGCCGACCACGCCACCGCCCACCACCCCGCCCCCGACGACCGCGCCGCCCACCACCCCACCGCCGGTGACCACCGCGCCGCCGACCACGCCGCCGCCGACCAGCGGGACGCCGACGGTGGCCGCGGACGGCAGCGGCCGGTACCGCACGGTCCAGGCCGCCATCGACGCCGTGCCGGCGAACAGTTCGAGCCGGACCACCATCACCATCAAGCCCGGCACCTACCGCGAGGTCGTCCGGGTGGCGTCGAACAAGACCAACGTCACCCTGCGGGGCCTCGGCTCGGCACCATCGAACGTCGTGCTCGTCTACAACAACTCCGCCGGCACCCGTAAGCCGGACGGCACCACCTACGGCACCTTCAACAGCGCGAGCATGTTCGTCGACGGGGCGAACTTCGTCGCCGAGAACCTGACGATCGCCAACGACTTCGTGGAGAACACCTCGGGGGTCGACCAGCAGGCGGTGGCGCTGCACCTGAACGCCGACCGGGCGGTGCTGCGCAACGTCCGGCTCCTCGGCGACCAGGACACCTTCCTGGTCAACGACAAGACCCGGGCGTACGTGGTCGGCTCCTACGTGGAGGGCACCGTCGACTTCATCTTCGGCGGCGGCACGATCGTCATCGACGGCAGCTCGATCTACGAGAAGCGCTCGACCGGTGGGCCGATCACCGCCGCCCGGACGCCGGCCAGCAAGACGTACGGGATGCTGATCTACCGGTCGACGATCACCGGGGCGACGAACAACACCACCCAGCTCGGTCGCCCGTGGGGGCCGGACGCCCAGGTCCTCTACCGGGAGTCGACGTTGAGCGCGACCATGAAGACCGCCCAGCCCTGGATCGACATGTCCGGCAACGTGTGGCAGAACGCGCGGTTCCGTGAGTACCGCAACACCGGCCCCGGCGCCGGCACGAACGGCAACCGTCCTCAGCTCAGCGACGCGCAGGCGGCCACCTACACGCCGCAGCGCTACCTCGCCGGCAGCGACGGCTGGAACCCGATGTGAGCACCCGGACGCCACGACCCTGAACGAGGGTCACCCGCAGGCCCGGTTCCCCCGCCCCGGGGGTCGGGGCGGGGGAACCGGGCCTGCGTGCGGGGTGCCCCCGCGTGGACGGCGGAGGCGGCGACGCCGGGTGGCGGACGGGACGCACCCTGCAACGCTTTGCGGATCATTGCCGGCAGATGTCGAAAACTTTGCCGCAAGGTCTTGCAAAACCTTTCATCGATGCCGCATCGTCTTCTCCACCGGACGGCCGTCCACACCGACCAGCGCCGCTTCGACCCCCGGAAGTAGGTCCACTCCCGATGTCCACACCCCGCGTCCCCCGGGGAACCCGTCTGCGACGGGGCCTCCTCGCCCTCGCCGTCACCGCCACCTCCCTCGCCGGCCTGAGCGCGCTGCCGGCCACCGTCCCCGCCACCGCCGCCGTCGCCCTCAACGACAGCGAGGTCACCGCGAACCTCTGGGAATGGAACTGGCGGTCCGTCGCCGCCGCCTGCACCGACCACCTCGGCCCGGCCGGCTACGGCGCGGTCCAGGTCGCCCCGCCGCAGGAGTCGGTCAGCCTGCCGACCAGCGCCGACGGCGTCCACCCCTGGTACGAGGTGTACCAGCCGGTCTCCTACCGGCTGGAGAGCCGGTTCGGCACCCGGCAGCAGTTCGCCGACATGGTCACCACCTGCCACAACGCCGGGGTTCGGGTGTACGTCGACGCGGTGGTCAACCACATGGCCGGCGCCAACAACCCCGAGTCGGTCGTCGGGTACGCCGGCACCGACTTCTCCGGCCCCGGCTACAGCTTCCCCGCCGTGCCCTACGGCACCGGCGACTTCCACCGCCCGGGTGACAACTGCCCGACCTCCGGTGCGATCAACGACTGGAACAACGAGGCCCAGGTGACCAGCTGCGAGCTGCTGTCCCTGACCGACCTCTACACCGAGAAGGACAGCGTCCGCACCAAGATCGCCGGGTTCCTCAACGACCTGGTCGGCCTCGGTGTCGACGGGTTCCGGGTGGACGCGGTCAAGCATGTCAAGAAGGACGACTTCGCCGCGATCCTCGGCAAGGTGCGCAACACCACCGCCGAGAACAAGCGCCCGTACGTCGCCCAGGAGATCTTCGACGGGGCCAGCAACGACGCGCTCAAGGCGCGCGCCTTCATCGGCAACGGCGACGTGCTCGACTTCGGGTACGCCAAGGGCCTGAAGTCGGCGTTCCAGGGCTCGATCGCCAACCTGGCCAACGTCGGCAGCTGGAACCTCGACGCGCCGAGCGCCAACGTGTTCGCCATGGTCACCAACCACGACCTGGAACGCGACGGGGTGGTGTTGTCCTACCGCGACGGCAGCGACTACGTCCTGGCCAACTACTTCGCGCTGGCCTACCCGCACGGCAAGCCGTCGGTCTACGACAGCTTCACCTGGTCCAACCGCAACCAGTCGCCGCCCGCCGACGGCAACGGCTATGTCACCGACACCGTCTGTGGCGGCAGCTGGAACTGCCTGACCCGGTCCACCGGGATCAAGGGCATGGTCGGCTGGGCGAACGCCGCGAAGTCGGTCAGGAGCGTCTCCGACTTCACCGTGGTGAACAGCAACGTCATCGGCTTCCACCGGGGCGACCGGGCCTGGATCGGGATCAACGACTCCGGTTCCGCCACCACCGCCACCTTCACCACCGGCCTGGCCGACGGGTCGTACTGCGACGTGATCTCCGGGGCGCGCGGCACGTCCGGCTGCACCGGCACCACGGTGACGGTCAGCGGCGGCCGGGCCACCGTCCAGCTCCCCGCCAACGGCGCGGTGGCGCTGCACGTCAACGCGAAGGGCGGCCCGGCGACCACGCCCACCGCCACCCCGACGCCCACGGCGAGCGCCTCGCCGACGCCGACCGCTCCGGCCGGCACCGTCACCACCACCTTCACCGTGACCGCCGCGCTGGCCGGTGGCCAGAGCGCCTACGTCGTCGGCAGCGTCCCGGCGCTGGGCTCGTGGGCCCCGGCCGCCGCCGTCCCGCTGACCGCGCAGGGCAACGGGACGTACCGGGCGGTGGTCAACCTGCCGGCGTCCTCGACCGTGGAGTTCAAGTTCATCAAGAAGACCACGGCCGGCGTCGTGACCTGGGAATCGGGAAGCAACCGGACGCTGACCACGCCGAGCGGCGGCACCGCGTCGGTCACCGACACCTTCCGGGGTGATCCGGCCGGCACCCAGGGGGCGTCGTTCACCGTCAACGCCACCACCTCGTACGGGCAGAACGTCTTCGTGGTGGGCAGCGTCGCGGCGCTGGGCTCGTGGAACCCGGCCAACGCGGTGGCGCTCTCCTCGGCCGCCTACCCGCTGTGGCGGGCCACGGTCGCCCTGCCGGCGAACACGACGTTCGAGTACAAGTACCTCAAGAAGAACCCGGACGGCACGGTGACCTGGGAGTCCGGTGGCAACCGCAGCGCCACCGTCGGGTCCACCGGCTCGTGGAGCGCCAACGACACCTGGCGGTGACGCTGGGCGGACCACGGCGGCCGATCCCCTTTCCGGGGGTCGGCCGCCGCGCCGTTCGACCCCGGTCACGGCGACACCTGAGGTTGACGGATATCGATGTGCTCTCGTATCGTCCGGAAAGCGCTTTCTCGCTCCGTCGCCACCCGCCCCGCCGGAGGTACGCCCATGCGCCCGTCCCCGCATCGCCGGCTGGCCCCACTGCTCGCCGCCGTGCTCACCGCCACCGTCGCACTCCTGGCCGGACCGGCCACCACCGCCTCGGCCGCCACCATGTTCAGCGACGACTTCACCGACGGCGACACCGCCGGCTGGTCCCGGTCGGGTGGGAACTGGGGCGTCGTCACCGACGGCTCCCCGGCCCTGCGACAGTCCGACGCGGGCAGCGCAAACGCCCGGCTCTTCGCCGGCAGCACCGGCTGGACCGACTACACCGTCCAGGCCCGGGTGAAGCCGCTCGGCCTCGGCCCCGGCGGCCACGTCGGGCTGCTGGCCCGCGCGTCCGGGGCGACGCGCTACTACCGGCTGGCGCTGCTGCCCGGTGACCGGGTGCAGTTGCAGGCGGTCAACGGCAGCGCCGTCACCGTGCTCGCCAGCGCCACCCGCACCGTGACCACCGGCGTCTGGTACACCCTCGCCGTCGAGGTCACCGGCGGCACCGTGCGGGGCAGCGTCGACGGCGTCCCCGTCGGGCAGGCCACCAGCCCGCTGGTCGCCGCCGGCCGGATCGGGTTGCAGACCGTGTCCTCGTCGGCCACGTTCGACGACGTCCTGGTCCGCGACGGCGGCATCGCGCCCACCACGCCGCCGGCCCCCACACACACCCCGCCGCCGAGCCCCACCCCGTCGGTCACGCCGCCGCCCACCACGCCACCCGTGACCCCGCCACCGACGACCGAACCGCCCGGGGCCGTCGTGCTGGTGGTCGCCACCGACGGCGACGACACCAACCCGGGCACGACGGCCCGGCCGCTGCGCACCATCCAACGCGCGCACGACCTGGCCGAACCCGGCACCACCATCGCGGTACGCGGCGGCACCTACGCGCCGACCAGCACCATCAGGATCCTCAAGGACGGCACGGCGGACCACCCGATCACCCTCATGAACTACCCGGGGGAGAAGGTGGTCATCGACGGCGAGAACATGCCGTACACGCCGGGCGCGGTGGGCTCCAGCATCCCCCGCGCCGACCGGGGCGCGCTGCACGTCGAGGGCGACTGGTGGCGGTTCGTCGGCCTGGAGATCATCCACGGCCCGTACGGGATCTTCGGGGTGGACACCGACAACGGCAGCTACGAGCGCCTGGTCACCCGGGACAACTACGAGTCCGGGCTGCACCTGCAGGGCGCGTCCGGCGGCAACCGGATCGTCGACCTGGACAGCTACGGCAACCGGGACCCCCGCAAGAACGGCGAGAGCGCCGACGGGCTGGCCATCAAGGAGGGCTCGGGCAGCGGCAACGTGGTGCGCGGCGCGCGGCTGTGGCGTAACTCCGACGACGGGTTCGACGCCTGGCTGTTCCTGTCGCCGATCCTGATCGAGGACAGCGTCGCCTACGACAACGGCTACAACTACTGGAACCTGCCCGACTACGCCGGGGACGGCAACGGCTTCAAGCACGGCGGCGGCAACGATCCCCGCCCCGCCGTCGACCACGTCACCCGCAACAGCATGGCCTGGGGCAACTCGGCCGGCGGCTTCATCGACAACGGCAACCCCGGGACGCTGCTCTTCGAGCGCAACACCGCGTGGCGCAACGGCAAGGCCGGCTTCGACGTCTCCCGCTCCACCTCCCGGCTCAGCCGCAACCTCGCGGTCGGCAACTCCCCGGACGTGTCGCCCGGCTCCTCGACCGGGACCGACAACTCCTGGAACCTCGGCGGCACCTGGCCGTTGGCCAGCACCGACCCGTCGACCATCACCGGCCCCCGGGCCGCCGACGGGTCCATCCCGACCTCGGCCTTCCTGCGCCCCGCCAGCGGCGTCGACGTGGGTGCCCGGCTCTGAGCCAGCTGACCGGCCGTGCCCCCGCCCGCACCGGCGGGGGCACGGCCGGGTTCAGCGGCCCTGGAGGGTGCGGACGTTGTCGCCGAACGTCCAGCCCTTGGACCCGTCCCAGTTCACCGACCAGGTCATCAGCCCCTTCAGGCCGCCCCGGTAGGTGTTCCACGCCTGCGCCACCGAGGTCGGCGCGAGGTAGCCACCGCCGGCGCCGGGTTGCGCGGGCAGGCCGGGCACCTGCCTGTCGTACGGGACCCGGATGGTGGTGCCCTGGACGACCAGGCCGGCGTCGAGGCAGTCGGTCTGGGCGGTGAACCCCTGCACCGTCCCGGCGGCGTACGAGTCACCGGCGCAGCCGTACATGCTGCCGTTGTAGTACTGCATGTTCAGCCACCAGAGCCGTCCGTTGTCGACGTACCGCTTGATGATCGGCAGGTACGCGCCCCAGATCGAGCCGTAGGTGACGCTGCCGCCGGTGACGTACGCGGTCTCCGGGGCCATGGTGAGGCCGAAGCCCGCCGGCATCTGGGCCAGCACGCCGTCGATGATGCGGATCAGGTTGGCCTGCGAGGTGGACAGCCGGGTGATGTCGCCGCTGCCGGTCAGCCCGGTCTCGATGTCGATGTCGATGCCGTCGAAGTGGTACCGCTTGAGGATCGGCACGACGGTGGCGACGAACCGGTCCGCGACGGCCGCCGAGCCGAGGTCGATGCCGGCGGTGGCGCCGCCGATCGACAGCAGCAGGGTCAGCCCCGCAGCCTTGGCCTGGCACATCTCGGTCGGGGTGGGCACCTTGACGGTGGCGTCCATGCCGTCCTCCCAGAGCACCGTGCCGTCGGCGCGGATCACCGGGAAGGCGGCGGTGACCACGTTGTAGCCGTGTCCGGTGATCCGGGCGTCGGTGATCGGAATCCAGCCCAGCGGCGGGTGGACGCCGTTGGTCGCGCCGTCCCAGTTCTCCCAGTAGCCCTGGAGCACCTTGCCGGCCGGCCGGGGCTTCAGCGCGCAGCCCGTGCCGTCGGGCGGCGGCGTGGTCGTGCCGGGGGTGGCGGTGGGAGTCGGGGACGGGGGACGGGTGGGCGTGGCGGTGGGGGTCGGCGACGGCGTCCCGGTGCAGACGCCGAGGTCACGCCAGAGCGCCGGGACGGCGGCCGGGTTCCAGCCGGCGCCGGCCGGCGGGGTGTGGGTCACCAGCGATTCGTAGAGGCGGCCGAGGTAGCTGACCCGGGTGCCCGCCGGGTAGCTGACGCCCTCGGCCCAGGCCGGTGCGGAGCAGGCCGCCAGGGTGGTGCCGGCGGTGGCGGTGGTCGGCGCGGCGAGCCCGTTCGCGGCGGGCAGCGCGGCGGCGAGCAGCACCGCACCGGCCAGGATGGCCGTCGTCCCAGGTCGAAGTCGCATGACATACCTCCTCGTCGATGGCGGGGAGGTTATCAGTTAAGTTTGTTAAATGTAAATGCCCGGCCGTCGACGGGGTCGCGCCGCCGGCCACCGGCGGGTCGTGGCCGGCGGCGGCGCGGACCGTCAGGGGATCGGATTCCAGCCGTCGACGCCGGCCAGGTAGCGCTGCGGGGTGTAGGTCGGGGCCTGCTCGTCGGTCAGCTGCGGCCGGTCGGCGGTGACCGTCGACCCGGGTCCGCCGTTGCGGTACTCGGCGAACCGGGCGTCGCGCCACGAGAAGCCGGACATGTCGGTCCAGGGGGAGTCCTTCACGTGCGCGCCGAGCACGCTGTCGCGGAACACCACCTGACCGATCGCGTTGACGTCCCCGCCCGGGTGCCACGGCCGGCCGAGGTGCACACTCTGCGCCGCCGCCGTGTCCGTGGTCAGGGCACAGCCGGTGAAGAGCAGGCCGTACGGGTTGCCGATCATCGTGGAGGCGGCGGTGACGTACCCGTTGTTGCCGGTCGAGCCCCGGTCGAGCGAGCGGATCTCGCAGCCGTCGAAGACCCCGGTGCCCCGGCCGAAGACGAAGTCCACGTCGCCCTCGACGTAGCAGTCCCGGAAGTACGCCCGGCCGACCGCGTCGACGGAGGCGCTGTTGTGGTAGAGCGTGTCCTGGTTGCCGAGGAACCGCACGTCGTCGAAGACCAGCCGGTCGGCCCGGGTCAGCACGGCCACCGCCTGCTCGGCGCTGTAGTCGTGCGCCGCCTCGTCGAAGTCGTTGGCGAAGGTCAGGTGCCGGGCGGTGAAGTCGTTGCCGTCGATGGTCACCGAGGCGCTGCCCGACGTGCCGTACGTGCCACCGCCGGGCTTCGGGGTGCCGGAGGCGTTGTCGTAGACGATCACCACGTCCCGGGCGTTCCCGGTCGACCCGACGAACGACACGTACGGCTTGCCGGCCGGGACCGACACCGTCTCCCGGTAGGTGCCCGGCCTGATGGTGATGGTGTACCGACTGGAGTTGCCCGTCGGCACCGCGTCCACCGCCGCCTGCACGCTGGTGAAGTCCCCGCTGCCGTCCGGGGCGACCACCGAGGACCGGTCGGCCGGCGGCGTGCCGGTCGGGGTGGACGTCGGCGGCGCGGTGGTCGGCGTGACCGTCGGGGTGGGGGACGGCGGTGCACTGGTCGGCGTGCTGCCGCCGCTGGTGACCACCACATCGTCGAAGCGGGCCGTGGCGTGGCCGGTCTGCACACCGATCCGGCCGGTCGCGGTGAGGGTGCCGGTGCCGGAGCCGACGGGGATGCCGTCCACCCAGCCGCGTACCGCCGTCCCGGCGACCTCGATGCGCAGGGTGTACCAGGTGCCCGTCGTCACCGGGTGGGTCACCACGCCCAGCGGGCTGACCGTGCCGCTGCGGACCGCTTCCAACCGGACCTGGTCGCCGGGGAGCAGGGCGAGCCGGTAGTAACTGGTCGCGCCGCCGGCGCGGGCCAGCAGTGCGACCAGGCCGTTGCCGGGCAGGGTGAGCGGCTTGACCCGGGCCTGGACGACCTGGTCGGCCCAGGACGAGCTGCCGGCGAAGAGGCGGGCGTTGTCGGTGTCGGCCTTGGCCTGCTGCAACGCCGGGCTGCCGTCGGAGACCACCGACCAGGTGCCGCCGGATCTCGACCAGCCGGCCAGGTCGCCGTCGGAGAAGTCGTCGCTGAACAACGGGGCGGCGTGGGCCACCCGCGCGCCGCCGAACTGGGTGAGGGCGAGCAGCACGGCGGTGAGCGCCGCGACGGTGACGGCGAGCGGGCGGAGGCGCTTCGTGCGCATGGCGGATGAACCTCCGGGGACGGGGGATGGAGGTGGGAACAGGCGTGAAAGCGCTTTCCTGGCGCACCGTAACTCCGCACATATGCGACTGTCAATGCGCTGGTGCCCGCCGGGGGGTGGGTGCCGTCCCACCTGCGGCGGACCCCTCAACCCACCCCGACCGGCAACACCGGTCGGCCGCCCGCCGGGCGGGCCAGCGGGATGTCGTACCGGGAGAGGGTCGTCCGGATACGCGTGACATCCGCCGCCCCACCGGCAACAGCCCGCTACTGTCCACGACGCCACTGCCGGTCGGGTACGGCCCGCGTGGTCTCCTCCACCGGTATCCGCTCGGCCTCCGCCTGCGCGAGAATTCGTCGCCGCGCCGCCTCCCGCTCAGCCTCCTCCAACTGCTCGCTCCGGCTCGCCCCCGGCTTGTCATCCTGGTCCCGCATGCCCACCTCCATCGATAGGGGGCATGGCGGGACGTTCTCGAAGAAACGTCGCCGCTGTGCCCGGCCCCGGCTACCGACTTCAACGAGTCGGCCACCGAAACACAGGCTGGCGCTACCGAGGGTGATCAGACAGGTGCGAAAGGTGCGATCCGAAGATCGCCTCGCACCGACTCGGACGCGCCGTACCAGTCAGCGGGCGCCGCCCATCAGCTCAGCCAGGGCCGCCAATTCGTTCGTCATGGCCCGACGGCGACCTGTGGCGATGGTGTCCACGATGTCCCGCGCGTACCGCTGCTGCCGTAACCAGGTGGGTGAGGTGTCGCGCAACTGCGTCAACACCGTGGTCGCCTTCCCGTAGCGTCGTAGCTGCGCAAGCGCCCAGGCCAGGTCGAGCCGGTGCCGTCGCCACGCCGACGCGCTGATGGTGGGGACGGGTGGCACCAGCGCTGACAACTCCAGTACCCGGCCCGCGTCCCCCGCCACGGCCGCCGCCTCCGCCCGTTGCATCTGCACCTTGGCGTCGTCGAATCCGCCCACCAGCATCAGATGATCCGACGACGGCACCCGCTCACCGATCCGAGCTGCGG
Organism: Micromonospora sp. HM134; assembly: GCF_007833915.1. Taxonomy (NCBI): domain Bacteria; kingdom Bacillati; phylum Actinomycetota; class Actinomycetes; order Micromonosporales; family Micromonosporaceae; genus Micromonospora; species Micromonospora sp. HM134. Next base: position 4,242,700 of record NZ_CP041061.1, on the reverse strand, counting down.
CGGCAGCGGCGACGCCGATCAGGTCGGCCACCTCGTCCGGCCGGTTGTCCCGGGCCTGCGCGGCAGCGGCGCTCAGCAGCAGCCATCCCCAGGCGGCCAGCTCGGCCGGAGTCGCCCGCGACAATCGCGGCTCCACCTCGTCGGCGGTGGCCACCGCCAGGTCGGCCGACTCTCCGATGCGGCCCTGGCGCATCAACAGCCAGCACATCGTCCGGATGACGGTCGCCGCCACCACCCGATCGCCGGCACGCTGCGCGGCGTCGAGCGCCCCCGACAGCGCGGTCTGCGCCAGATCGTCGGCCCGCAGTTGGATCAGCAGGCCACCCGCCAGATGCTGGGCGCGGGCCAGCAGGTCGTGCGCCTCGTCCTGTCGCTGGTCCCCGGCAAGGCCGACGGCGGCGCGCACGTTCACCAACAACGGCGGCACCACCCGCAACGCGAGCGCGTAGTCACCGGCGTGGTAGACCCGATCGGCGGCGTGCAGGTTCCGTCGCAACGTGGCGAGGTCGGGCGGCTCCTCCGCCGGCACGACGAGTGGAGCACCGTCGATCCCCCGGACCGGGGCCACCACCCGCCGGATCTCCGCCAACGACAACTGGCGATGATTCGGCTCCCCCCGCGCGGCGGCCTGCGACGCGTCGCCCAACAGCGCGGATGTCGGCACCCCCGACGCGCGGGCCAGCGCATGCAGCGTGTCGAGGCGGGTCGCGCCCCGGCTGCCCTGCTCCAGCTTCCGGATCACCTCGACGCTGACACCCGACCGCTCGGCGAGCTGCTCCTGGGTCAGCCTCGACTCACGACGGATCTCCGCGAGCCGCTCACCCACCGTCGGTACGGTCATGCCCTCTCCCGCCAACGCAACGGGCAGCCGCCAGCCGCGCCCGGTGGCTGCCACTTCGGACGGTACACCCAGCGTTGAGCACAGGAAGTGTCCGGTTGCCTACCCTCCGCATCCGTCAGCGGCTCTGGAGGCGTGGCGTCAGTCCTCGGTCTGGGGGCCGAGGAGGCGGACCTCCTCGATGTCCAGCGCCGCCTGTACCTCGCGCAGCACGCTGTCGTCGATCTCGTTGTTGTCGCGCAGCCGGGTCACCTCGCGGCGCTTGTGTTCCAGCACCCCCAGCCGCAGCCGGGTGTCCGACTCCTGTGCCCGGTCGGCCTCGTCGCCGCCGCCGGTCGCCGTCACCAGGTCCAGATGCCGCTGGTAGTCCGCGCGCAGCCGGTCCACCGCCTCCTGGTCGACGTCGAGGTCGGCGGCGACGCCCGGCAGCGCCGTCAACGCCACCTCGGTGGCCCGGCGGCGGGCGTGCCGCACCTCGTCCCCACGCGACTCGTCGCCCCGCAGGCCGGCCCAGCGGGCCACCGCCGGCAGGGTGGTGCCCTGCACCAGCATGATCGACACGATCGCCACGGCGGTGCAGAAGATGATCAGATCCCGTTCCGGTACCGGCGCGTGCGTGGTGGCCGTGGTCACCGGCACGGCGAGGGCGGCGGCCAGCGACACCGCGCCCCGGAAACCCGCCCAGCCGGCCGCCACCCGGACCCGCCGGCTCACCCCGCCACCCCGACCCACCACCGGCAGGCCGTACGAGAACAGTTGCAGCCACACCAGCCGGACGACCACCACCATCAGGGTGACCGAGGCGGCGATCGCCACCGAGCGCACGATCGAGGTGCTGGTCACGTGGTTCACCGCCCGGGGGATCTGCATCCCCAGCAGCACGAAGAGGGCACCGTTGATCAGGAAGGTGGACAGGTCCCAGAAGGCGTACGCGAGCAGCCGGGACCGGGCCCGGATCACCCTCGGCCCGGCGTACGAGAGCAGCAGCCCGGCCACCACGACGGCGAGCACCCCGCTGGCGTGCACCACCTCGGCGAGCAGGAACGCGGCGAACGGGGTGAGCACGCTCAGCGCGCCCTCGCGCAGCGGGTCGTCCAACCGGCGGCGGATCAGCACCACCACCAGCCCGACCGCCAGCCCGGCGGCGATCCCACCACCGGCCGAGCCGACGAACCGGCCCAGGAACCCGAGCACCCCCGGCGCGGTGCCGCCGACGATCAACCCGACCGTCACCGAGAACAGCACCAGCGCGGTGCCGTCGTTGACCAGGCTCTCCGCCCGCAACGTGGTCAGGATGCGGCGGGGCATCCGTTTCGCCAGGCCGGCCACCGCCGCCGCGTCGGTGGGGGCGAGCACCGCGCCCAGCACCCAGGCCGCCTGCGGGCTCATCCCCAGTGCCTTGGCGACCAGCGCCACCGCCACCATGGTCACCACCACCAGCGCCACCGCCAGTGAGGCGATCACCAGCAGGTTCGACCGGATCTCCCGCAGGCTGATCACCAGGCTCTCCCGGTAGAGCACGGCGGGCAGGAAGAGCAGCAGCACCACCTCGGGTTCGAGCACCACGTCCGACAGCGGCGGCAGCAGCGCCAGCAGGCCGCCCATGGTGATCAGCAGCACCGGCGGCGCCACCCGGTACCGGCCGCCGATGGTGGTGCCGACCAGCACGGTGGCGGCCAGCACCACGATCAGGACCAGGACCTCCACGGCACACCCCCGCCCGACATGCTGGTACGAAGTCGGCGGCGACGCGGGGGGAATCCGGGATCTGCCCGGATCGGCTCAGGTGACCCGGGACGGCTCCGCCGGCACCTCGGTCCAGGCCCGCCGCTCGGCGATGTCCCGCAGCCGGTCCATCGCGTCCCACACGTCGACGTGCCGGGTGTAGAGCGCCGCCGGGCCGAGCCGCAGCCGGTCCGGCACCCGGTAGTCGCCGACCACCCCGGCGTCGACCAGGGCGCGGGAGATCTGCAGCGCCTCCGGGTGGTACAGCGACACGTGCCCGCCGCGCCGGTCCGGGTCGCGGGGCGAGGCGAGCCGGAAGCCGTGCGGGACGAGCCAGGCGTCGGCCAGTTCGATGATCAGCTCGCCGAGTCGTACCGACTTCTCCCGGACCCGGTCCATCCCGGCGTCGGCCAGCACGTCCAGGGCCGGGTCGAGGGCGGCCATCCCGAGCACCGGCGGGGTGCCCACCAGGAACCGCTCCGGGCCGGGCGCGGGATCGTAACCGGCACCCATCCGGAACTGGTCGCGCTGGCCGAACCAGCCCCAGATCGGCTGCCGCAGCGCCTCCTGCAACTCCCGCCGCACGTAGAGGAAGGCCGGCGCGCCGGGGCCGCCGTTGAGGTACTTGTAGGTGCAGCCGACGGCGAGGTCGGCACCGGCGGCGGTCAGGTCCAGCGGCACCGAGCCGACCGCGTGCGACAGGTCCCACAGCACCAGCGCGCCGACCCGGCGGGCCGCCTCGGTCACCGCCGCGACGTCCAGCAGGGCCCCGCAGCGGTACGACACCGCCGACAGCACCACCAGCGCCACGTCCTCGGTCAGCGCCGCCGCCAGGGTGGCCTGGTCCAGCCCCTCGTCGACGTCGGAGGGGAGCAGCCGCAGGGTGTGCCCGCGCTGGGCGGCCAGCCCCTCCAGCAGGTAGCGGTCGGTGGGGAACTCCTCGGCGTCGGCCAGGATCGTCCGCCGGCCCGGTCGGGCGTCGAGGGCGGCGGCGGCCAGCTTGTAGAGGTTGACCGAGGTCGAGTCGGAGACGATTACCTCGCCGTCGCGGGCGCCCAGCGCGTGGGCGGCGATCCGGTCACCGAGGCGGCGCGGCCACTCGATCCAGGTCGGCCAGCTGCGGACCAGTTCGGTGCCCCAGCCGTCGCGGACCAGACCGGCCAGGTGGTCTCCGGTGGCGGCCGGCAGCCGGCCCAGCGAGTTGCCGTCGAGGTAGAGCAGGTCGTCCACCACGAACCGGTCCCGCAGGCCGGCGAGCGGATCGGCGGCGTCCCGCTCCTGCGCGACGTCCCGGGACGGGTGTGTGCTCATGGTGTCCTCCCTCCGCCCGGGGACACCCGGGCCGATGCAGGCTAGCGGATCGCCTGGTCGGCCCGCCCCGGCCGGGGCCCGGCACCGACCGGCGACGCTCCCGGCACGCCGGGAGCCCCGGCCGGTCAGCGGACCGGGACGGTGGCGGTGACGGTGGCCTGGTCGATGTCGCTGGTGCGGACGGTGAACCGGATCGTCCAGTCCCCGCGCGCCGGCAGGCTGATCTCGGCACTGCCGTGGTGCGGCTCCGGGGTGTCCACCGGCACGGTCATCGGTTCGATCCCGGCCGCCGGCAGGGCGAGGCTGACCGTCCACTGGGCCACCGGCAGCGGCTGCCCCTGCGGGGTGTAGACGTACGCGTGCAGCGAGTTCGGCACCCCCACCCGTACCGGGTAGATGTCGAACTGGAGGGTGTAGGTGCCGCTGGTGAGGGTCTGCGCGACGCCCTCGCGGGTGGCGCGGGCGGCCTCGGTGTCGGCGGTCCGGCCGGGCGGGGTCTGCACCAGCACGGCGGTCAGCGCCAGCACCACCGCCGTGGCGGCGAGTTCCACCCCGGCGGCCCGGGCGACCCGGCCCGGCCGGTCGGCGGCCCGGCCGTCGCGCACCATCCGCCGCTGCCAGGCCGCGACGCCGAGCACGGCGGCGAGCAGCGCCGCCTTCGCGCAGAGCAGCCGACCGTACGCGGTGCCGACCAGCGCGCCGGGCCGGCCGAGTTCGATCGCGGCCTGCCCGACGCCGGAGGCGACCAGCCAGCCCACCGCGACGGTCGCCCACCGCGACCAGGCCGGCAGCACCCGGCCCAGCACCCGCCGGTGGGTGCCGGGCAGCAGGAACACCGCCAGGGTGAACAGCCCGCCCAGCCACACGCTCATCCCGGCCAGGTGCACCACGTCGGCGAGGATGCTCACCGGCGGCAGCGGCGAGGCCACCGGGTGCCCGGCCAGCGGCCAGGTGAGCAGCCCGGCCAGGCCCACCACCGCCAGCGCCGCCCGCCGGCCGCGCCCGGCCCGTCCGCCGGCCACCGCCGTCAGCAGCCCGGCGGCGATCCCGGCCAGCGCCAGCCGAGCGCCGAGCACCGGGCCGACGTCGCTGCCCGCCACCGCCGTCAGGTCGCCGCGCGACAGGTCGCCGACCGGCACCCCGACCATGTCCGCGGCCTGCGCCACCCACGTCCCGGCGGTGCCCACGGCCACCAGGGCCAGGCCGACGTGCCCGGTGGCGGTCACCGCGCGGCGGCGGCGACGGCGGGGCCAGCGCGCCGCGCCGAACAGGGTGGGGCCGACCGCCAGCACCAGGCCCAGGTAGCCGACGTACCGGGCGGCGGGGGTCCACCCGCCGGAGGGGCGCTCGTCCACGCTGACCGGCTCCGGGGGCGTCGCCGACGGCGCACCGGCCGAGTAGGCGAAGCTGCCGGCGACCGGGTGGCTGTCGGCCGAGATCACCCGGTAGCTGACCAGGTAGGTGCCGAGCGGCCGGTCCGGCACCCGCACCGGGATGCGCAGGGTGGCCCCGTCCGCGACCGGCTCCCCGGCGGTGACCCGCCGCCCGTCCGGGCCGAGCACCTGCACCCGGCCGACGACCGGGGAGACCGACTCGCTGAAGACCAGCACCACCTCCCCGGGTGGGGAGCCGATCACCGCGTCGCGGACCGGGCTGGTGGCGACCAGCGCGGCGTGGGCGGCGGCCGGGGTCGCCGGGGCCAGCGGTACGGACAGCAGCGCGAGGAGGAACCCCAGCAGCACGGCGGAACGGGTGGTACGCACGCACAGTGGTTCGTATTTCGTGATCACATGGTTCAACCGTCGCCGGAACGATCCGGCTCACCGGTCGGATGCTGGTGCAGGGCGAGGGTCAGCAGGAGACGGGCGTCCGGGTCGTCGAGGGCCGTGCCGAACAGGCCGCGCAGTTGCCGCATCCGGTAGCGGACCGTCTGCGGGTGGGTGTGCAGGTCCTCGGCGACGGCGACCACCTGCCCCTGCCGGCGCAGCCAGCCGCGCAGGGTCTCGGCCAGGGCCCGGCGGGTGGTCGGCCGCAGCCCGGCCAGCGGGGCCAGCACCGTCCCGGCGAGGTGCCCGGCCAGGCCCGGCTCCCACGCGGTGAGCAGGGTGAGCAGGTGGTCGTCGCAGGACACCACCGGGTCGGGGCCGAGCGCACCGAGCTGGTGCAGGGCCAGCGCCCGGCGGGACAGCCGGTACGACAACCGCGCCCGCTGCCGCCGCACCGTCGGCCCGAGCGCGGCCCGCCGCCCGACCAGGGCCTGCCGGGCCCGGTCGAGCCGTCCCGGCGTACCGGGATCGGGCAGCACCACCCGGATGGCGTCGCCGACGACGGCGGCCAGCGCGCCCGCGCCGATGCTCCGGGCCACGTGCTCGGCGTCGGTGCCGTCGACGCTGACCACGGCCACGGTCGCCGGCAACGGCCAGCGGGCCGCGTCGGCGGCGGCGTGCAGCACCGCCCCGGCCGGCGGGTCGGGCTGCACCAGGAGGGTGACCAGGCGGCGTCGGGTGGTGGCCCAGTCCTGGGCGGTGTCGCGCTGTTCGGCGAGGAACCCCTCGGCGGCGGCCCCGGCCAGCGCGTCGACGTAGCCGAACAGCGCCCCGGCGATCACGTACAGGTCGGCCGGGGCCGGGCCGGCGGGCCCGGTCTGCGCGGCGGCGTGTTCCACCAGGAAGGCCCAGATGTCGCGGGCCCCGAGGGTGAGCACGGTCCGCAGCGCGTCCACCCGGTGCCCCTCGCGGTACTCGGTGCGGCCCAGGGCGTGGAACACCTCCCGGGTCCCGGTCAGTTCCCGGCCCGGGTCGGCGACCGCGTCGACGAAGGTGTCGACGGCCGTCTGCACGCCCAGCGCCAGGCCCTGACCCTGCCCACCGGTCAGCGACCGGCCCTGGGCGGCCATCGCGGCCCGGACGGTGGCGAGGATCCGCCCGTGCAGCGGCCCGCGCAGCTCCCGCAGGTGGTCGCCGACCGACGGCGCGAGACCGGCGAGACCGGGCTCGATGTCGAGCAGGGCGTCCGACACGACCGGCCATCCTTTGTCATCCGGGTGACAATTCCGGGGGTGAATACTGCGCCCCGGCATGGATCATTTTGGCATCAAGCTACCTAGGGTCGGCGCATGGAGACGGATGTCATCGTGATCGGCGCCGGCCTGGCCGGCCTGGTCGCCGCCGCCGAGGCCGCCGACGCGGGCCGCCGGGTGCTGCTGCTGGACCAGGAGTCGGAGCACAACCTCGGCGGGCAGGCGTTCTGGTCGTTCGGCGGGCTGTTCTTCGTCGACTCGCCCGAGCAGCGGCGGATGGGCATCCGCGACTCGGTCGAGCTGGCCTGGCAGGACTGGACCGGCAGCGCCGCCTTCGACCGGCCCGAGGACCACTGGCCGCGCCAATGGGCGCAGGCGTACGTGCACTTCGCCGCCGGGGAGAAGCGGGCCTGGCTGCGGTCGATGGGCCACCGGGTGTTCCCCGTGGTGAGCTGGGCCGAGCGGGGCGGGGGAGCGGCCCACGGGCACGGCAACTCGGTGCCCCGGTTCCACGTCACCTGGGGCACCGGCCCCGGCGTGGTCGAGCCGTTCGCCAGGCGGGTCCGGCAGGCCGTCGCGCAGGGCCGGGTGACGCTGCTGTTCCGGCACCGGGTCGACGAACTCGTCACCACCGCAGGAGCCGTCACCGGGGTACGCGGCGCGCTGCTCGCCCCCGACGACGCGCCCCGGGGGCAGAGCAGCTCCCGGGAGGTCGTCGGCGACTTCCAGCACGACGCCCAGGCCGTGATCATCACCTCGGGCGGCATCGGCGGCAACCACGACCTCGTCCGGCGGGCCTGGCCGGCCCGGCTCGGCACCCCGCCCACCCGGATGGTCACCGGCGTCCCCGCCCACGTCGACGGCCGGATGCTCGCCATCACCGAGACCGCCGGCGGGCAGGTGATCAACCCGGACCGGATGTGGCACTACACCGAGGGGCTGCGCAACTGGGACCCGATCTGGCCGGGGCACGGCATCCGCATCCTGCCCGGCCCGTCCTCGCTCTGGCTCGACGCCACCGGGGCCCGGCTGCCGGCGCCGCTGTTCCCCGGCTTCGACACCCTGGCCACCCTGCGGCACCTGCGCGCCACCGGCCACGACTACAGCTGGTTCCTGCTCACCCAGAGGATCATCGAGAAGGAGTTCGCGCTGTCGGGCTCCGAGCAGAACCCGGACCTCACCAACCGCAGCGTCCGGCAGGTGCTGCAACGCGTCCGGCCGGGCGCGCCCGGCCCGGTCGAGGCGTTCAAGCGGCACGGGGCCGACTTCGTCGTCGCCGACACCCTGCCCGAGCTGGTGGCCGGCATGAACAAGCTGGCCGCCGAGACCGACGGGCCGCAGCTCGACGCGACCGAGCTGACCCGCCTCGTCGAGGCGCGCGACCGGGAGATCGCCCACCCGTTCGGCAAGGACGCCCAGCTCGCCGCGATCCGGGGGGCCCGCCGCTACCGGGGTGACCGGCTGATCCGGGTCGCCACCCCGCACCGGCTGCTCGACCCGGCGGCCGGCCCGCTGATCGCGGTGCAACTGCACGTGCTCACCCGCAAGAGCCTCGGCGGGCTGCACACCGACCTGTCCGCCCGGGTGCTGCGCCCCGACGGCGAACCGCTGGCCGGGGTGTACGCGGCCGGCGAGGTGGCCGGCTTCGGGGGTGGGGGCATGCACGGCTACAGCGCCCTGGAGGGCACCTTCCTCGGCGGCTGCCTCTTCTCCGGCCGCACCGCCGGTCGTGCCGCGGCGGCGGCCGTCGGCTGACCGGCACCGTGGCCCGTCCCGGCTGCGCCGCCCGCCCTCGGTAGGCTCGGCGGCCGTGGACGACGACGCGCTGACCGCGATGGTGACCGTCGCGGCGGGGCAGGTGACCCTGTCCGACCGGCGTACCCGGCGGCGCTGGTCGGTCGGGGTGGCGGCGTACCGGCTCGGCGTCGTCCCGGTCACCCAGGGGTGGTACGCCCGGGTCACCGGGGAACGGCCGAGCAGCACCCGGGGCGACCGGCTGCCCGTCGAGGGGGTGTCCTGGGTGGACGCCGTGCGCTTCTGCGTCGCGCTGTCCCGGCAGGAGGGGCTGACCCCGGCGTACCGGTTGCACGACGACGGTGAGGGCGCGGACTGGGACCCGGGCGCCGACGGTTACCGGCTGCCGACCGAGGCCGAGTGGGAGTACGCCTGCCGGGCCGGCACCACCGGTCCCCGGTACGGCCCGCTCGACGAGATCGCCTGGTACCGGGACAACTCCGGGGAACGGCCGCACCCGGTGGCCGACCGCGCCGCCAACCCGTGGGGCCTGTACGACCTGCTCGGCAACGTCTGGGAGTGGTGCTGGGACGTCTACGACGCCGAGGTGTACGGCGGCTACCGGGTGCTGCGCGGGGGCGGCTGGTTCGACGAGCACTGGAGCTGCCGCGCCTCGGTACGCCGCCGCAGCCACCCGACGTTGCGGATCGACGACGTCGGCTTCCGGCTGGCCCGTTCCTTGCCGCGCTGACCCCACGACCGGTGCCCCGGACGGTCCCGCTCCCGCCCTGGCGGGGAAGGCCGCCGGGGTGGACAGCCCCGCCGGTCAGGCCAGCCGGCGGGTGCTGTGCCGCACGATCAGCGGGGTGGCCAGCTCGATCCGGTGGCTGTCCAGCCCCTCCCCGGCCACCAGGGAGAGCAGCATCCGGGTCGCCATGCCGGCCATCTCGGCCAGCGGCTGACGCACGGTGGTCAGCGGCGGGGCCGCCCAGCGGGCCGAGTCGAGGTCGTCGAAGCCGACGATGCTGATGTCGTCGGGGACCCGCGCGCCGCGCTCGTAGAGCGCCTCGTAGGCGCCCAGGGCCATCTCGTCGGCGCAGGCGAACACGGCGGTGGGCGGCTGGGCGAGGTCCAGCAGGGCGTTCATCTCCCGGTAGCCCGACGGGGAGGTGAAGTCGCCGTGCCGGACGTACCCGGCGGGGATCTTGCGGTTGGCCGCGTTCATCGCGGCCCGGTACCCGTCGACCCGGGCGCGGCTGCACGGCACCGTCGGCGGGCCGCCGATCACCGCGATCCGGTGGTGACCCAGGTCGAGCAGGTGTTCGGCGGCGGCCACCCCGCCGGACCAGTTCGTCGCCCCCACCGACGGGATGCCCGCGCCGGGCTGACCGGCCGGGTCGATGATGACCACCGGGATGCCCAGCTCGTCGAGCTGACCCTGCTGGCTGGGGGACAGGTCGGAGAGCACGAGCAGCACCCCGTCGCAGCGGCGCTTGGAGAGTTGTTCGATCCACCGTCGGTCGGGGCGGGTGCGGCTGCGGCCGTGCACGGCGGAGACGACCACCCCGACGCCCGCCCGGTAGGCCAGTTCCTCGACGCCGTCGAGGATCTGCATCGCCCAGGGGCTGCCGAGGTCCCGGAAGACCAGGTCGATGAGGCCGGCCGCGCCGGGCATCGACGGCGCCCGGCGGGCGGTGTACGACCGCCGGTCGAGCAGGTCCTGGATCCGACGCCGGGTCGCCGGGGCGACGTCGGGTCGACCGTTGAGCACCTTCGAGACGGTGGGCACGGACACCCCCGCGGCGGTCGCGATCTCCGACAGCGTCGCCCGGTCCTCCGCCATGCCCATCTCCTCCGCAGTCGTGCGCCCGTCGGCAGCATAGCCCGAAAGTTTCGGAGGTCGGGCGACACCCTGGTCGTCGCGGCGGTGCGACCGTCCGGCACCGGCCCGTCGGGCAGTGCCGGGCGGGCGTGCGGGCCGGTGTCCGGCGCGGGTCGGACAGCCGAAACTTTCCCGAAACCGACTTGTCCGGTGCGGGGCTTAGGCCGGGAACGACGGGCGTCCGCCGGCTCGTACGCCCCGCCCGATTTCTGCTCCGGCGACGCATGCGGCATGCTGTGCCGCAACGGCAGGAGACTCTGCCGGTGGCCGGCGACGAACCGCGGACACGCGGTCGTCCCTGCGCGAGACGTGCGGGAGGGCGGCGATGGCCGAGGCTGAGGCGGGGCGTTCGGTGTTCACCGGCGCCAGCGAGATGGCGGCCCGGATGCGCGCGTTCGACTGGCCCGCCACCTCCCTCGGCGCGGTCGACGGCTGGCCGGCGAGCCTGCGCACCGCCACCCGGATCTGCCTGACCTCCCGGTTCCCCATGATCGTCTGGTGGGGCCCGGAGCTGCGGTTCCTCTACAACGACGCCTACGGCCCGCTGCTCGGCAGCAAACACCCCGCCCTCGGCAAGCCCGGCGACCAGGTGTGGGGCGAGATCTGGCACATCATCGGGCCGATGCTGCGCGGCGTGGTGGAGACCGGCGAGGCGACCTGGTCGGAGGACCTGCTGCTGCCGATGAACCGGCACGGCTACTGGGAGGAGACCTACTGGACGTACTCCTACAGCCCGCTGCACGACGACGACGGTGTGGTGCGCGGCGTGTTCACCGCGGTCAGCGACACCACCGAACGGGTGATCGGCCAGCGGCGGCTCGCCGCGTTGCAGGACCTCGGGGCCCAGGCCGGCACCGCCCGTACCGTCGGTGAGGCGTGCGAACTGGTCGCCGGGTCGCTCGGCCGGGCCGGGGCCGACGTGCCGTACGCGGCGGTGTACCTGCGGGCCCGCGACGGCGACATACGGTTGACCGCCAGCACCCGAGCCGGCGAGGCCGACCGGGTGGCCGGGTCCGCCGTGGCGGTGTGGCCGGTGGCCCGGGTGCTCGCCGACGGTCGCCCGGCGCACGTCACCGACCTCGTCGACCGGGCCGGCGAACTGCCGGCCGGCGGGTGGCAGACCGCGCCGACCGAGGCGATGGTGCTGCCGCTGCACGGCGAGACCGGCGCGGAGGACATCGGCGTCATCGTGCTGGCCGCCAGCGCCGGCCGGGCGCTCGACGACGGCTACCGCACCTTCTTCGACCTGGTGGCCCAGCAGAGCGCCGCCCTGATCAACGGCGCGGTCGCCTACGAGGTGCAGCAGCAGCGGGCCGAGGAGCTCGTGGAGCTGGACCGGGCCAAGACGGCGTTCTTCTCCAACATCAGCCACGAGTTCCGCACCCCGCTCACGCTGATCAGCGGCCCGTTGCAGGAGCTGCGGGCCCGGCTGGGCGACGGGGACGCGCAGGTCCGCGACGAGCTGGACGTCATGCACCGCAACGCGTTGCGGCTGGGCAAGCTGGTCACCGCGCTGCTCGACTTCTCCCGCATCGAGGCCGGCCGGATGCAGGCCAGCTACGAGCCCGTCGACCTGTCCCGGTTCACCGCCGAGCTGGCCAGCGTGTTCCGGGCGGCGGTCGAACGCGCCGGCCTCACCCTCGACGTGGACTGCCCGCCGTTGTCGGGGCCGGTGCACGTCGACCGGGCGATGTGGGAGAAGGTGGTGCTCAACCTGCTCAGCAACGCCCTCAAGTTCACCTTCCACGGTGGCATCCGGGTCGCGGTGGCCGAACGTGACGGCACGCCGACGGTGCAGGTCGTCGACACCGGCATCGGGGTGCCGGCCGACGAGATCCCCCGGCTGTTCGAGCGCTTCCACCGGGTGCCGCAGGCCCGGTCCCGCTCCCACGAGGGCAGCGGCATCGGCCTGGCCCTGGTCCGGGAACTGGTCGGCCTGCACGGCGGCACGATCACCGTGGACAGCACCCCGGACGTCGGCACCACCTTCACCGTACGGCTGCCGTACGGCGTCGCCCACCTGCCCGCCGAGCACGTCGTCACCGGCGTCGGCGCGCCGGTGCCGTCGGACAGCGCCGAACCGTTCGTCGAGGAGGCGCTGCGCTGGCTGCCGGCCGCCGACACCGACGACCGCCCGGTGCCGCAGCCGTCGCCGGTCGACCTGCCGGGCGCGGACCGGCCCCGGGTGCTGATCGCCGACGACAACGCCGACATGCGCGAGTACCTGCACCGGCTGCTGCGGTCCCGCTACGACGTCACCGCCGTCGGCGACGGGCTCGCCGCGCTGGCCCGGGCCCGGACCGCACCGCCCGACCTGATCGTCAGCGACGTGATGATGCCCGGCCTGGACGGCCTCGAACTGGTCGCCGCGCTGCGCGCCGAACCCCGCACCATGGGGGTGCCGGTGCTGCTGCTGTCGGCCCGCGCCGGTCAGGAGGCCGCCGTCGAGGGGCTGGAGGCCGGCGCCGACGACTACCTGGTCAAGCCGTTCTCCGCCGAGGAGTTGCTGGCCCGGGTCCGGGCCAACGTCGACCTGGCCCGGTTGCGCAACCACCACGCCAACTGGCGGGCCGCGATGATCAACTCGTTGCAGGAGGGGTTCTTCGTCCTCGACGCCGACGGCGCGCTGGTGGAGATGAACACCGCCTTCGCCGAGCTGTTCGGGTACGGCCCCGAGGGCCTGCCCTACCGTCCCCGCTACCCGTGGTGGCCCGACGACGTCGCCGACGCCTCGGCCAACCGGCTGGTGGCCGACGCGTTCGCCCAGGCGATGACCGTCGCCCACGGATCGTTCGTGGTGCCGTTGCGGCACCGCGACGGGCACCGGCTGTGGACGGCGGTCGCCTTCAACGCGGTCACCGACGACCAGGGACGGCGGATGGTCGTCGGCACCATCCGCGACGTCACCGCCGAACGGTACGCGGTGCAGCGGGAGACCGCCCTCAGCACCCTCAACCAGCGGCTGTCCCGGGCGGCCAGCACCAGCGAGGCGTTGCGCGCCGGCGTCGAGGAGCTACGCCAGCTCTGGCAGGCCCACCGGGCGGTCGCCACCCACTGGACGCCCGACGGCACGCCGACGGTGACCGCCACCCCCGGCACCGACTGGGGGCAGCTGTCCGACCCGGTCCGCGAGACGGTCACCGCGCTGCGGGCGCAGCCACCCCTGCGGATCACCATCGACCCGGCCACCGGGACCCGGCCCGCCGGCGTCGGCACCACGGTCGACGCGCCGCAGGGCCCGCTGGTGGTCTGGCTCGAACTCGACCCGGCACGGGGCTTCGGCACCGAGGACCAGATGCTCCTGCTGCTGCTGTGCGGGGCGCTCGGGCAGGCGTTGCACCGGGCCCACGCCGCCGACCAGCAACGTGAGGTGGCGGTCGCCCTGCAACGCTCCATCCTCGGCCCGGCCGAACTCCCCGCCGGGTTCGCCGTCCGCTACGAGCCGGCGACCCGCCCCCTCGAGGTCGGCGGCGACTGGTACGACGCGGTGAACCTGCCCGACGGCCGGATCGGCATCGTCGTCGGCGACTGCGTCGGCCGGGGCCTGCCCGCCGCCGCCGTGATGGGGCAGCTGCGCAGCGCCTGCCGGGCGCTGCTGCTGGAGGCGTCCGGCCCGGCGCAGGTGCTCACCGCCCTGGACCGGTTCGCCCGGATGCTGCCCGGCGCGGCCTGCACCACCGTGTTCTGCGGCATCCTCGACCCGGAGACCGGGAAGCTGACCTACAGCAGTGCCGGGCACCCGCCGGCGATCCTCACCCACCCCGACGGCCACACCGAACTGCTGGCCGCCGGCCGGGGCAGCCCGCTGGGCATCCCGTCGCGCGGTGGCCGCCCCGACGCGACAAGCGTCGTGCCGCCCCGGGCCGTGCTGCTGCTCTACACCGACGGCCTGGTGGAACGCCGCCGCCAGTCCCTCGACACCGGGATCGCGCAGGCCGCCTCCGCCGTCCGGGAGGACCACACCGCCGGGGTGGAGCAGCTCGCCGACCGGGTGATGCGGCGGATGACCCCGCAGGGCGGGTACGACGACATCGCCCTGCTGCTCTACCGTCACCCGGCTCCGCTGGAGCTGTCGTTCCCCGCCGACCGGTCGCAGATGGCCCCGGTGCGCTCCACCCTGCGCCAGTGGCTGCGCCGCACCGGCGCCGACCCGCACCTGGCCCAGGACGTGCTGGTGGCCACCGGTGAGGCGTGCGCCAACGCGGTCGAGCACGGCCACCGCGGCGCCCGGCCCGGGCTGATCCGGCTGCTCGCGGTGGCTGCGGGCACCGACCTGTTCGTCACGGTGGTCGACTCCGGGCGGTGGAAGGTGCCCGAGATAGACCACGACCGGGGACGCGGCATCAACCTGATGCGCGCGTTGATGTCGCACGTGGACATCCGGACCACCGACGCCGGCACCACCGTCGAGCTGCACACGAGGATTCCCGCATGAACACGCCCCTGGACCTGGCCACCGGCCGGCAGCCCGACGGCGCCCCGCTGCTGACCGTCGCCGGTGAGATCGACATGAGCAACGCCGACCGGTTCCGGGCCGCGATCGCCGACGCGGTGGTCGACGGGCACCTGCTGACCGTGGACCTGACCGGGGTGGAATACCTGGACAGCGCCGCCCTCGCCGCGTTGTTCGCCCACGTCGACCGGTTGCGGGTGGTGGCGAACCCGCTGCTGGGCAGCGTCCTGACCATCTCCGGCCTGACCGAGCTGACCACGGTCACCTTCGTGGACTGACCCCGTCCGCGCGCCGGACGGCCCATCCGGCGGCGACACCCGGCCCGCCGCGACCCGCCTGTTCGGGTGGTCCGGGCGGCGACGATCGGAGATCCGACAGCCCTCCGGTGCCCGGCACCCTACGCTCGCCCTGCCGCCGCCGAGCGGGAAGTGGGTGAGGCATAGGCAGCACGGACCACCGTCCACCCCAGACCACGCCGGAACCCCCGGCCGACGCCGCGCCATCCGACCTCCGCGCCGACGCCGCGCCATCCGACCTCCGCGCCGACGCCGCGCCACCGGCGGGTGTCCCGTCCGGGCCTGCGGCGGTGCCGGGCCCGCCGGCCGTCGGCGGGCCGCGTCGCGGCCGGCCCACCCGGCTGCGTTGGCTGCACCTGCTGGTGCTGCTCTGCCTGGCCGGGGTGGGGGTGGCGGCCGGCGACGCCGTCTTCGTCGTGCACGACCTGGGCCGTTGGGGCGAGGTCCAGGCGTGCGCGGCACTCGACGACCTCCCGCCGGACGGCGGGCAGGCCGCCCGGCTGCTCGGTCGGGGCGCGCGGTACGACCGGTGCGCCACCGGTTTCGAGCTGGTCCGGGGGCTGGCCCAGTCGGGCGGGGCGGTGGCGGTGCTCGGCCTCGTCGGGGTGGCCGTGCTGCTCGACGGCCTGTCCGCGCGCCACGCCGTGCGGCGGCGGGTGCGCCGTCGCCCGGCCGGTGACCGGGGCGTCGCCGTGGTGCGGGAACGCTTCGACCACTGGTGCGACACGCTCGGGCTCGACCGGGGTCGGCCCCGGCTCGTCGTCGCGCCGGTCGGCGTCCGGCAGGCGTACACCACGGCGGTGCCGTTCGGCCGGCCGCTGGTGGTGGTGCCGGTGGCCCACGCGTACGGCCGTCCGGACCTGCTCGACCTGGTGCTGCTGCACGAGTTGGCGCACGTCCGGGCCCGGGACGTGACGTGGGCGTCGGCGACCCGGTGGACCGGTGGGCTCATCCTGCCGGTCCTGGTGCTGGTGGTGACGCCGGTGCTGGTCGACCCGGGGCCGGCGACCCGGTACTACGCGCTGACCCTGCCGGTCACCGCGCTGTTCGCGGCCGGGACGCTGCTGTCGCGGGCGGCGGTGCTGCGCCGCCGTGAACACGCCGCCGACCGGTTCGCCGTCGACCACGCCGACCTGCGCGACGCCCTGGCGGCCGCCGGTGGTGACGATGACCCGCCCGGCCGGGCACGGCGGTGGCGGCCGGGCCGGTGGCTGGCCCGCCACCCGACGGGCGCGCAGCGGGTCCGGGCACCCGACCGGGAACCGCGCTGGGAGGACGGCTTCACCGTCGCGGTGGTGGTCGGCCTGGTGGCGATGTTCGGCTTCCAGTCGCTGCTGCGGCTGCTGACGCACGGGGTCGGCCCGGTCCCGCCAGGCAGCGCCGGTGACGTCGCGGTGGCCGTCGCGGCCGTGTGCTGGGCCGTGGTCGTGGTGCCGCTGTGGTCCCGCCGCCCCGCGTCGGTACGGCGGCGCTGGTCGCGGATGCTCGGCTCCGGGCTCGGCCTGGCCGGCGGATACCTCCTGCCCGGCTACGGGGCGACCAGCCCGGTGTACGGGGTGTTCCTCGCCGGCTTCCACCTCGGTGCGTCCGCCGCGCTGCTGCCGGTGCTGGTCGGGGTCGCCGCGGTGGCCGTCGGGTTCGCCGAGGCGGCGGCGCGGGTGCCGTCGGGGGTGCGCCGCAGGGTGACCCTGGTCGCCACGGTGCTCGCGGTGGCGTCCCTGTTGACGGCGGTCCTGACCACCGCCACCCTGCTGGTGTTCGGCCACTGGGCCTGGCACAGCGGGCCGATCGACCGGGCCCTGTGGAGCACCCCCGGTCTCGCCGCCCGGGTGGCCCTGGCGGCGGTGCCGCTGGCCGCCCTGCTCCTGGTACGCCGACCCGCCCGCCCCCGCCGGCCAGCACGACCGGCGGCATCCCCGCCGGACATGCCGCCGGTGCCGGTCGCCGCCGGCCCCCGGCGGCTGGCCGCGCTGGTCCTGCTGACCGGCGGTACGGCGGTCGTCGCCGGCCTCGCCGCGACCGGGCTGGTGGCCGGCCGGACCGCCGGTGGGGACGCCTTCTTCCTGCTCTTCCTCCGCTGGTGGCTGTGCGCGGCGGCCGGCTGGTGCGTCGCGTCGGTGGTGCTGCTCGCCCGTGGGGTCCGGGGCACCGCCGTGGCCTGGACGGCCGGTGTCGGGGTCACCGTCGCCGCCGGGACCGTCCACGTCGCCCGGGACGTCGTCGGCGGGGCCGACCCGGTGCCGTCGCACCTGCTCGCCTTCCTCGAACGGCCGGCGTGGCTGCTGCTCGGCGCGCTGGTGGTCGCGTCGCCCCCGGTGCTGCTCCTGCGTGAGCTGTGGACCGGGTGGTGGGTGCGGGCCCGCCGCCGCCGGCCGGTGCGGCGCGGCGGTCCCCGGGCGTCCTGGCCACTGCCGGTGCTCGCCGCGGCGGTGGCCGTGGCCGTGGCGGTGGTCGGTGGGGTGGCGGCGGGTTGGACCGCGCCGGTGACCGGGCGGGCCGGTGACTGGGACCTGCTGCGGTCGGCCCGGGTGGAACCCGCCGCGCCGGACGACGGACGACCCCGCCCGGCCGCCCGGGACCCGGGCCGGCCGCTGGACCGGGCCGCCGTCGACGCCGCCCTGGTCGAGGCGCGACGCAGCCTGCCGGCGGACTGGACCCCCGCGCCGGGGCTCAGCCCGTTCGGGGTGACCGACCCGGCGGGGGTGCGTCCGTCGGCCTGCGCCGACCGGTTCGCCGCCGACGCCCGCGCCGAGCGGGCCCGGCCGGCGTCGGCCGAGGGCACGGTCGTGCTGGCGGTGCCGGCGACCACGTTGCCGCCGCTGGGCGCGACCTTCCAGCTGCGGCTGACGTCGTACCCGTCGGCCGACGCGGCGGCCCGGGTGCTCGCGGCGGCCCGGGACGCCGTCGCCGCCTGCCCCCGCTGGTCGTACCCGTCGGCGCTGGCCGACGGGGGCGTCGCGCACCGGTGGACGGTGGCCGTGCCCCGCGCCGACCTGCCGTACGACAGCCTGCGGGTCAGGATCACCGACTCGTCGACGCTGGGCGGGTTGCCCGCCGTCGCCGGGGGGACGCGGGTCGTCGTCGCGGTGGGGCGCACCGTGCTGTCCGCCGAGATCGCCCTCGGCATCCCGTTCCGTGACCAGTTGGAGCCGAAGGAGCAGCTGCTCCTGGACGACCTGGCGGTGGTCGGCGCCCGCCTGGTCGTGCACGCCCTCGATTCCTGACCGCGTGATCCGCCGGCACCCGACCCGCTGGCGGCGACCCTCCACCATCGACCTACCGACCCTGCGACCGATCGGCGGTGCACCATGACGGATCTGACGGCCCGGCCGGGGCCGATGCTGCTCAGCGATCTCGCGCGGGAGGTGGTGCTGGCCGCCGCGCCGCAGGAGTCGGCGCTGCTGCCGGAGGTGACCGCCGCCTGGCTCGCCGGTGAGCTGGGGACACCGGGGCGGGGCGGGCGGTGGCACGGGGGACGGATCGGCGTCGGGCTGGACGACGGCCTGCTCGTGACGGTGGTCTACCCGGTGCTGGCGGCGGCGCTGACCCAGGTGCTGGCCCCCGCCGCCGAGCGGGGCTGGCGTCGGCTGTGGCGTCGGCTGCGACCGCGTTCGCGTCGTACCGACGTGGTGGTCGCCCCGGAGGTGCTGGCCCAGGCCGAGGCGGTCCGCGACGCGATCCTCACCGCCGGGTCCGCCCTCGGGGTGTCCCGCCGGCGCTGCCAGCTGATCGCCGAGGCCGCGTACGCCGCCCTGCTGCGCCGCCAGCTCGGGGACGGGTCGTGACCGGGCCGAGCCGCCGCCGGCTGCTGGGGTTGGCGGGGCTCACCCTGGGCGGACTGCTGGTCGGCTGCTCCGGGCGCGGCGACCCCCGACCGTCGGCGGCGGCCGGGGGCCCGGCGACGCCCACCGGTACGCCGTCGCCGGCCGCCGACGTCCTGGTCGACCGGCTGGCCGGCTATCCGAGTGCCTTCCGGTTCACCCCGACGAACACCGCGACCACCGACGAGGCGACGGTGGCCCGGGAGCGGGTGGCGATGCGTACCGAGTTGGTGGCCTTCCTCGCCTGGGCCAGGACCAACGGGCACCCCGATCTGCGGGCGGCGCTGCCGGCCGACCCGGGCGGCGAGGGGTACCTGTTGGACCCGCTGGTCGGCAACGACGAGACCCTGGACACGGTGCCGCTGACCGGTGCCCGGGAGCCGTTCGGGCGGCTGGTGCCCGACAACGAGACGGTCAAGAGCTACCTGGGCACCCGGCAGGCCGGGTTCGCGCTGGTGATGCTGAAGGTGATGATGTCCCGGGCGGCGTACGCCGGGCTGGTCACCGACTCCCCGCTGGTCCGGGCGGCGGCCGGCAAGAACGTGGTCACCATCTATCCGGTGACCGCGCCCGAGCCGCCGGGCGGCGACCGGTACCTGTCGCTGCTGCCGGGCCTGCGTGAGGCGTTCCGGGCCGATCCGGCGCGGCGGTGGCTGGTGGCCAACCCGGGGCAGAACCTGTCCGCGGCGAACCAGCGGCGGCTGCTCGACGGCGGCGGCACGCTGCACACCGCCGACGGCTACCGGGTGGTGTACGTGGACAGCGCCCGCGCCGGCTACGTCCCGGCCGTGGTGGCCCGCGCCCTGTACGACGGCCTGCGGGCGGCGGGCACGCCCCGGTAGGCGGTGGACCCGGCGGGTGGGCTCAGCGTGCCGTCACCCCGAACGCGTTGCCGTCCGGGTCGGCCAGCAGGACGACCCCGTCGGCGGTGGCGTCGAGCCGGGTGGCCCCGAGGGCGACCAACCGGTCGACCTCCGCCGACGTGTCGGCGGCGGTGAGGTCGAAGCGCTGCGGGTTGTGGCCCCGCTGCGGGGCCACGGGCGGCCCGCCCCAGGCGACCTTCGTGCCGCCGTGCGGTGACTGGACGGCGGTCTCCTGGTCCTGGTCCCACACCAGCGGCCAGCCCAGCGCCCGGCTCCAGAAGAGGCCGACCTCGCGGGTGCCGTCGCAGGCGACCTCCCCGAGCCGGCCGCATCCGGCGAGGAAGGTGTTGCCCGGCCCGATGACGCAGAACTCGTTGCCCTCGGGGTCGGCCAGCACGACGTGCGTCTCCTCGGGCCGCTGCCCGACGTCGAGGTGGCTGCCGCCGAGGGCCAGCGCCCGCGCGACCTGCCGCTGCTGGTCGTCGGGGCTGTCGCTGGTCAGGTGCAGGTGCATCCGGTGGGGCCCGGTGCGGTGCGGCCGGCCCGGCACGAACCGCAGGTCGGGTCGGGTGGCGGTGCCGGGCAGGTGGACGCCGCCGGTGCCGTCGGCGACGGTGTCCCGGCCGAGCAGGTCGGCCCAGAACCGGGCCAGTCGGGTCGGGTGCCGCGCGTCCAGGGTCAGGGTCAGGTGTCGCGGGAGCATCCCGGCACCGTAGCCACCCTCGCCGGGGGCGACAACGGCTTTACGCCGCGCGGCGACCGGGGTGGCGGCAGGGGTCCGGGCGGGGGACGGGCGTTGCCGCCCGGACCTGCCTGCCGACGACGGGGGCCACCGTCCACCACATCGACCCTGATGACTTTACGGAAACATTTCGGAAACTTCAACTGGTCGTGCACGTCGAATCCCTGCCCACGAGCTGCGTCGGCAGGGAAACCTTTCGGAATTGTCGCCCGGAGCGAGGCCGGTCAGTGGCCGTGCCAGGACCGCCAGAGGGAGGCGTAGACGCCGTCGGCGGCGACCAGGTCGTCGTGCCGGCCGATCTCGGTGATCCGGCCGTCCTCCAGCACCGCCACCCGGTCGGCGTCGTGCGCGGTGTTGAGCCGGTGCGCGATGGCGATCACCGTCCGTCCGGCCAGCACCGCACCGAGCGCCCGCTCGGTACGCCGGGCGGTCGTCGGGTCCAACGCGGCGGTCGCCTCGTCGAGGATCAGGATGTCCGGGTCGGCCAGGACGAGCCGGGCCAACGCCACCTGCTGGGCCTCGGCCGGGCCCAGATCCCGTACCCCGGCACCCAACGGGGTGTCGAGACCGTCCGGCAGGTCGGCGTACCAGTCGGCCCCCACCGCCGCCAGGGCGGCCCGCAGCTGCGCGTCGGTGCTCCCCGGCGCGGCGAACGCCAGGTTGTCCCGCAGCGTGCCGAGGAAGACGTGGTGTTCCTGGGTGACCAGGGCGATCCGGCGGCGGCGCTCGGCCGGGTCGAGGTCGGTGACCGGCACCCCGCCGAGGCTCACCACCCCCCGGGCGGGCACGTCGATGCCGGCGAGCAACCGGGCCAGGGTGGACTTGCCCGCCCCGGACGGGCCGACCACGGCCAGCCGTTCCCCCGCCGCGACCGTCAGGTCGATGCCGTGCAGCACCTGCGGGCCGCCCGCGTACCGGAACGTCGCCCCGCGCACCTGCACCACGCGCCCGGTGGGCAGGGCCGCCCGGCCCCGGGGCTCCGGCGGCACCTGCCCCACCCCGAGCACCCGGGCGTACGAGGCGATACCGCGCTGCGCCTGCTCCACCCACAGCAACAGCCGGTCCAGCGGGTCGACCGCCTGTTGCAGGTAGAGCGCGGCGGCCACCACCTCACCCAGGCTGACCCGGCCCCGCGCCAGCAGCACACCCCCGGCGAGCAGCACGGCCCCGATCGGGATCGGATAGCTGCCCTCCACCACCGGGAAGAACACCGACCGCAGGGCGAGGGTGGCCCGCCGGGTGGCCCACACCGCGCCGATCCGGGCGCTGCCGTGGGTCACCCGGTCCCGACCCAGCCGCAGCGCCTCCACGGTGCGCGCGCCCTCGGCGGTCGTGGTCAGCGTCTCGGTCAGCTCCGCCGTCGCCGCCCCCTCGGCCAGGTAGGCCGGGGCGGCCCGGCGCAGGTACCAGCGCACCACCGCCACGATCGACGGCAGCCCGGCGAGCGCGACCAGGCCGAGCAGCGGGTCCAGCAGGAACACCGCGCCGAACAGCAGCGTCAACTGGGTTCCCGCGATGACCACCACCGGCACCACGTCGCGCAGCATGGTGCCCACCGTGGACACGTCCACCGAACTACGGGTGGCCAGGTCACCGGTGCCGGCGTGCTCGACCACCGAGACGGGCAGGCCGAGCAGGCGGGTCACGAAGTCCTCGCGGAGCCGGGCCACGGCCCGCTCGCCGAACCGGTGACCGGCGTACTGGGCGTAGCGGGCGAGCAACCCCTGCACCAGCACACAGCCACCGATCGCCAGCGCCAACCGGTCCACCGCGCCCACCCCGGCCCCGGCCGTGACCTGGTCGACGATCCGCCCGATCAGCCACGGCACGGTCAGCCCGGCGAGGGCGGCGGCGCTGTGCAACGCCAGCACCCCGACGACCGCCCACCGGTCGCCGGCGAGCACGTCACGGGCGGCCCGCCGGACCACCGCCGGGCCCGCGACCGGGAGTTTCGTCATCGTCCGGGCCGCCCGACCGGCGCGTCGTCGGTGCCGCCGGTCCGGGAGACCAACCGCCGGTAGTCCGGGTCGGCGGCCAGCAGCGCGGCGTGCGTCCCGGTGCCGGTGACCCGGCCGCCGCGCAGGTGGGCGACGGTGTCGGCGTGCCCGAGCAGCACCGGCGAGGTGCTCAGCAGCACCGTGGTGCGACCCGACCGGGCCTGCCGCAGGCGCTGCGCCACCCGGGCCTCGGTGTGCGCGTCCACCGCCGACGTCGGGTCGACCAGGATCAGCACCTCCGGGTCGGCGAGCAGGGCACGGGCCAGCCGGACCCGCTGCCGCTGGCCGCCGGAGAGGGTACGGGCCCGGTCGCCGACCGGGGCGTCGAGGCCGTCGGGCAGCCCCTCGACGACGTCGCGGGCCGACGCCACGTGCACCGCCGCGTCGATCCGGGCGTCGTCGACGGGCCCGTGCGGGCCGGCGAGGATCTGCCGCAGCGTCCCGGCGAAGAGGTACCCGTCGTGGTCGGCGACGAGGATGCGGGAGCGCACCTCGTCCAGCCCGACCGCCGTCAGCGGGACCCCGCCCCAGGTGACCGCGCCGGTGACGTACCGGCCCAGCCGGTCGGCCAGGGCCGCCGCGTCGGCCGGGTCGTCGGCGGCGACGCCGACCAACCGGCCCACCGGAACCGTCAGCCCGCTGTCCGGGTCGTGCAGCGGGGCCGGGCCGGCCGGGGCGGGACGGGTCGCCGGGCCGCCCACCGGGTCGGGGGCGAGCCGGAGCAGGTCGACGATCCGCCGGGCGGCGACCCGGCCCTGGATCAACTGGTAGCTGCCCTCCAGCAGGAACCAGACCGGCACGATGAGCACCGCCACGTAGCCGTACACGGCCACCAACTGCCCGACGGTGATCCCGCCCGCCACGGCCGTGCGGGCGGCCAGCCACACCACCACGGCGAGGAACACCCCGGGGATGACGGTGGTCAGCGCGTCGACCCAGCTGAGCACCGCACCCACCCGGTAACCCTCGGCCCGCAGCCGTTGCGACCGGGCGGCGTACCGGCGGGCGAACAGGTGCCGGCCGCCCACCCCGGCGAGCACCCGCAGGCCGGCGACGATGTCGTCGGCCCGGGTGGTCAGCTCGCCCTGCTGCTGCCGGTAGACCGCCTCGGCCCGCTCCAGCCGGCGCAGCAGCGGGCCGACGACCAGCGCGACCACCGGCACCCCGAGCAGCGTCACCAGCGCCAGCACCGGGTCGATCGACCAGAGGACCACGGCCGCGACCGCGTACGCCAGCACCGCGCCCACCCCGGGGCCGGTCAGCGTGAGCACCTGCGAGGTGCGCACGATGTCGTACCCGCCGACGGTGGCGACGTCACCGGCGGCGAGCCGGCGGGGCAGCACCGCGCCGACCCGGGCGAGCTGCCGCAGCAGCACCGCCGCCGAGCGGGCGCTGGCGTCCTCGCGGATGAACGTCATGGTCCGGTGCCGCATGATGCCCAGCCAGGCCAGCACCGCCCCGGCGGCCACGATCGCGGCGACCCAGCCGAGCAACGCCCGGGTGTCGCCGGTGCGCAGCCCGTCGTCGACGGCGCGGGCGACCAGGAACGGCCGCACCGACAGCCCCACCATCCAGGCCGTGCCGAACAGCGAGCCGCGTAGCACCCGCCACGGCTGGCAGCGGACCAGCCACCAGATGTACCGCAGCGGCCCTGCCGTGTCCGGCGTGCCCGGGTCCGGATGGGGCAGGCGTGGAGGCACCGACCCAGGCTAGTCACCGGCCCCCGGCCGCACCGGCCCGTACCCGGCCACGGCGCGGTGGCGTACACCTCAGTGCCCGGCGGGGTGGCGGCATTGACGCGGCGTACGGCGACCGGCAAGCTCCTGTGCTCGGATCGTCGGCGGTGGGCGTCGCCGGCCACGGGGGAGGGTCGATGGCGCGGCGGACGGCCACCCGCGGGTCGGCGCTGCTCACCACGCTGCTCGTCGTCGGTACGGCGACGGTGGCCGTGCCCGACCCGGCCCGCGCGGCGGCGCCGGCCACGGTGTGCCGGGTCCGCGACGGGCGGCTGACCGAGATCTCCGGCATGGTCGCCACCGACTCCGGCTTCGTGATGGTCAACGACGGCGCCGACGAGGCGTCCCGGCGGCGCATCTTCTTCCTCGACACCCGGTGCGCGGTGGTGCGGACGGTGGCCTACCCGTCACGGCCCCGCGACACCGAGGACCTGGCGGTCGGCGCGGACGGCACGGTCTGGGTCGCCGACATCGGCGACAACGACCGGACCCGTTCGACGGTGGCGCTGTGGACGCTGTCGCCCGGGGCCCGCCGGCCGGTGCTGCACCGCCTGACGTACCCCGACGGGGCGCACGACGCGGAGGCGCTGCTGCTCGACGGGGCGGGCCGGCCGGTGGTGGTGACCAAGCAGGGCGGCAGCGCCGGCGTCTACGTCCCGGCGGGACCGCTGCGGGCCGGCGCGACGGTGCCGTTGACGCTGGCGGGGCAGCTCCGGTTGCCGCTCACCACGACCCCGAACCCGTACTCGTTCTTCGGCCGCCGGCTGGTCACCGGCGGGGCCACCGCCCCGGACGGCCGCTCGGTGGTGCTGCGTACCTACGCCGACGCGTTCGAGTACGAGGTGACCGACGGCGACGTGGTGGCGGCGCTCACCGGTGGCACGCCCCGGGTCGTGGCGCTGCCCGACGAGCCGCAGGGCGAGTCGGTCAGCTACAGCCGGGACGGCCGCTGGCTGCTCACCGTCTCCGAGACCGCCGGCCAGCCCCCCGGCACCCTGCCGACGGTGCTGCGCTACGCCCGCCCGGCGGCCCGCACGCCGGCCGTGTCGTCCCCGCCCGCCCCGACGGCGTCCGACCGGGCACCGACAGCGTCCAGCGGAGCCCCGACGGCGGGGTCCCCGGGCGCGGCCCCCGCCGCCGATCCCCGGGCCGGCGTCGGCGGGACCCGGTCGCTGCTGCTGGGGGTCGGGGTGATCGTCGCCGGCCTGCTGCTGGCGGCGCTGGTCGGGGTCGTCCGGGCGCGGCGGACCCGCCGCTGAAGCGGGGGACGGCGACGGCCCGGCATCCCGGTGAGGGATGCTGGACCCGTGCAGATCAGCATCCTCGGCCCGCTCGCCGTCGACGGCCGGCCGGTCCGGGGTGAACGGCTCGCCGCCGTGATCCGCACGCTGGTCGACGCGCGGGGCCGGGCGGTCTCCACCGCGCTGCTGGTGGACGCGGTGTGGGACGGCACGCCGCCCGACGACACGACCGGCGCGGTGCAGGCGCTGGTTTCCCGGGTACGCCGGCTGGGGCTGCCGGTGGTCGCCGTGCCGGGTGGCTACCGGCTGCCCGCCGAGCAGGTCACCGTCGACGCGGTCCGGGCCCGGTCGCTGCTGGAGCGGGGTCGGGCCGCCCTGCGCGACGGTGCCGGGCCGGCCGCCCGGGACGCCGCCGATGCGGCCCGGGCGCTGTTCCCCGAGGTCCCGGAGTGGGACACCGAGGCGACCAGCCGGCTGTTCGCCGACGTCGTCGCGTTGCGCGCCGAGGCGGCACTGACCGGCCCCGGCCCGTACGACGACGGTGACCTGCGGCGGCTGGTGGCGCGGACCCCGCCGGACGAGCCGTCGGCCGCCCTGCTGGTCCGGATGCTCGCCGCCCAGGGGCGCGACGCCGAGGCCCTGGAGGTGGTCGCGCGGTTGCGCACCGAACTGGCCGACCGCTACGGCACCGACCCGTCGCCGGTGATCAGCCAGGTCCACCTGGCGTTGCTGCGGGGCGAGCTGACCACCCCGGCCGCCCCGACGTCGCCGGTCGCGCCGACCCGGACCGTCCTGCCGGCCGCGTGGCGGCGGCCGGTGACCGCGCTCGTCGGCCGGGAACGGGACGTCGAGGCGGTGGAGGCGGCGCTGACCGAGGCGGCCCTGGTGACCGTCGTGGCCACCGGCGGCGCGGGCAAGACCCGGCTCGCCGCCGAGGTGGTACGCCGGGCGGTGGCAGCCGGCCGGCCGGCCCGGGTGATCGAACTGGCCGGCCTGCGGGCCGCCGAGGAGGTGCTGCCCGCCGTCCTGGCGGCCCTCGGCGGGGCGGACACCACGACGGCCGGCGGCACCCTGGGCCTCGACCGCCGGGTGCTCGCCCCGCAGGAGCGGCTGGGTGCCCTGGCGCCGGAACTCGACGGCCTGGTGGTGCTGGACAACTGTGAACACCTCCTGGACCCGGTGGCGACGGTCGTCGCGGACCTGGTCGCGGTGTGCCCACCGGAGGTGGCCGTGCTGGCGACCAGCCGGGCGCCGCTGGGTCTGGCCGGGGAACGGGTGCACCGGTTGACCGTGCTGCCCGACGCCGACGCGGTGGCGCTGGTCGAGTCCCGGGCGCGCGCCGGGGGTGCGGTGCCCACCTGGGACACCGACCGGGCGTTGGCGCTGTGTCACCGGCTGGACAACCTGCCGCTGGCCCTCGAACTGGCCGCCGCCCGGCTGCGGCACATGCCGATCGACGACGTGCTCGCCGGGTTGACCGACCGGTTCGCGCTGCTCGACGCCGCGCTGCGCGGCCTGCCGGAGCGGCACGCGAGCCTGTGGGCGATGGTCGACTGGAGCCGGGAACTGCTCGCCCCCGCCGACCGGGACCTGCTCCAGCGGGTCGCGGTGGTCCCCGCCCCGTTCACCGCCGACCTCGCCGCCGCCGTCGCCGGCCTCCCCGACGTCCGGCGTGGGCTGGCGCGGCTGGTCGAACAGTCCCTGCTGACCCTCGTCGAGGGCGACGGCCCGCCCCGCTACCGGATGCTGGAGACCGTCCGCGAGTACGGCGAGGCCCGGCTCGACGCCGCCGGTGAACGCGCCGCCGCCATGGCCGGCCTGGTCGGCTGGGCCCGGCGGCAGGCGGTCGGGCTGCTCGACAGGTTCATCGGCCCCGACCAGCTCGACGCGTTCGACCGGTGCGCCGCCGAGCAGGACAATCTCGTCGCCGGCCTGCGGTGGGCGGCCGGGCACGACGACGAACCGGCGGTGGTGGACATCGCCACCCCGCTGTTCCACCTGTGGGCGGTGCGGGGCCTGCACCTGGAGGTCTCCGGCTGGTCCCGGGGCCTGCTGCACCTCGACACCCCCGAGCGGCGACGCGGCTCGGCGATCGTCTCCGGCCGGGCCAGCGGTCGGTCGTTGCCCGACGCCGACCGGCTGGCCTGGATGTGTCTGCTGGTGGTGGTCAACGCCGGCATCACCGGCCCGCTCCGGCTCGCCGTGCTCGCCCGCCGGGCCCTGTCCCGGCTGCTGGCCGAGCGGCCCCGGAAGGTCTCCTCCCGGCACGCGGTGCTCGCCTCCGTGCTGCCGGCGTTCGACCAGCTCGACCCGGAGCTGGCGCTGCCGGGCACCACCACCCTGATCGAGCATCCCGACCCGTACGTGCAGGGCTTCGGCCTGTTCGCCCGCGCGGCGATCGGGGACAGCGGGGGTCTGCCGGCGGCCTCGGTGGCCGACGCCGAGCAGGCGTACCGTCGGTTCGAGACGGCCGGCGACCACTGGGGGATGGCGATGGCGGCGCAGGTCGTCGGGCACGGCCTGACCCCCACCGACGGCGGCTCCACCGAGTGGCTGGCACGCGGCGTGCACCACATGGAGCTGCTCGGCGCCACCCAGGACGTCCGCGCCGCCCGGGTGGTGCTGGACGTGCAGCTCGCGCTGCGCGGTGACCCGGCGGCCGAGCGGCGGTTGGTCGAGACGGCGACCCCCGGCCAGGGCGAGGAGATCGAGACCGCGCAGGCGAGCCTCGGACTGGCCCGCCTCGCCTGGCAGCGCGGGCGTCACCACGAGGCGCTCGGCCACGCCGACGCGGTGGTCCGCGCGCTGGCCGGCTGGACCGGCCCGCCGCCGCAGCCCCGGGTCGTGCTGCGGGTCGCGGTGGCGGTGCTGCGCCTGCGGGTCGCCGAGGTCTGGCCGGCCGCCCGGCGCGACGCCGCCGCCCGCGCCGCCGACCTGCTGGCCGCCGCCGGCGCGGAGGCGCTGTCGTCGCGGGACCTGCCGGTGATCGGGACCTGGGCGTTGGGGGGCGCGGAACTCGCCGCCTGGCGCGACGACGTCGGGACCGCCCGGGAGCTGTTCGCGCTCGGCACCCGGCTGGGCAGCAACTCGGCGGCGTTCTTCCCGTCGGGCGTCGGGGAACGGCTCACCGCCGCCCTCGGTGACGAGGCGCGGCGGGAGCCGTTGCTGGCCGGGTGGCGGGCGCGGCCGGCCGCCGCGGCCACCGCCCGCGTCGGCGAGCTGATGGACGACCTGATCGGCCGGATCAGACCCGCCGACGGTACGCACGCAGCGCCAGTGGCATGAACACCGCCACGAAGCCGGCGCACCACAGCAGCGTCCACCACACGTGGTTGCCGACCGGGGTGCCGAGGAACAGTCCGCGCATCGCCGTCACCAGATGGGTCAGCGGGTTCACCGTCACCACCGCCTGCATCCAGCCCGGCAGGGTGCCGGCGGCGACGAACACGTTGGACGCGAAGCTCAACGGCATGATCAGCGCGAACATCACCCCCTGCACCGCGCCCGGCGTGCGGACCTTCATCCCGACGTAGACCGGCAGCCAGCTCAGGCAGAGCGCGAACAGCACCGCGAGCAGGCATCCGGCGAGCGCGTGCACCGGGCCGGACTCGATCCGGAAGCCGAGCAGGTAGCCGATCGCCAGCGTCGAGACGGTCACGATCACGTACCGCACCACGTCGCCGAACACCGCGCCGACCAGCGGTGCGGACCGGGGGACGGGCAGCGAACGGAACCGGTCGAAGATGCCCTTGGCGATGTCGGTGTTGAGGTTGACGCCGATCGCGATGCACCCGGTGGCGATGGTCTGCGCCAGGATGCCCGGCAGCAGGTACTGGAGGTAGTCGTGGGTGGAGCCGGCGACCGCGCCGCCGAAGACGTACACGAAGATGACCAGGAACAGCACCGGTTGCAGGGTGACGTCGATCAACGCCTCCGGGGTGCGCCAGGTCTTGATCAGGCTGCGTCTGGCCAGCGCCAGCGAGTGTCGCAGCAGCCGCAGCGGCCGGGGCTGCGCGACGACCGTGGACAGCGTCGGCCCGGTGCGGGGCGGGGTGCCGGTCAGGGTGCTCATGCGGCGACCTCCGTACGGGTGGTGTCGTCGTCGGCCGCGGTCCGGCCGGTGAGGGTGAAGAAGACCTCGTCGAGGCTCGGCAGGTGCAGCGAGAGTTCGGTGACCGTGATGCCGGCGGCGGCCAGCCGGGCGACGCTCTCGGTCAACGCGGAGTCGTCGGTGACCGGCACCGCGAGCACGCCCCTGCGGATCTCGTCGGCGGGCGCGCCGGAGCCCACCCGGGACAGGATCGCCGCCGTCGGGGCCAGGTTGGCCGGGTCGGTCGGCCGCACCTCCAGGGTCTGCCCGCCGACGACCCGCTTCAGCCCGTCCGGGGTGTCGTGGGCGATGACCCGGCCGTGGTCGATCACGGTGATCGCGTCGGCCAGCGCGTCGGCCTCCTCCAGGTACTGCGTGGTGAGCAGCACGGTCGCCCCGTTGGTCACCAGCGACCGGACGACGTCCCACATGTCCTCGCGCTTGGCCGGGTCGAGGCCGGTCGTCGGCTCGTCCAGGAAGATCACGTCCGGTGAGCCGACCAGGCTGGCGGCCAGGTCCAGCCGGCGGCGCATCCCGCCGGAGTAGGTCTTGGCCGGCCGGTTCGCGGCGGCGGTCAGGTCGAACCAGTCGAGCAGTTCGGCCGCCCGCCGCCGCGCGCCGGCCCGGCCGAGTTCCAGCAGCGTCCCGAACAGCTCCAGGTTCTGCCGTCCGGTCAGGTCCTCGTCGACCGAGGCGTACTGGCCGGTGAGGCCGATGGACTGCCGGACCCGCTCGGCCTGGCGTACCACGTCGAGGCCGTTGATCCGGGCGGTGCCGGCGTCCGGGGTCAACAGCGTGGACAGGATACGCACGGCGGTGGTCTTGCCGGCCCCGTTCGGGCCGAGCACCCCGAGCACGGTGCCCCGGGGCACGGCGAGGTCCACCCCCTGCAACGCCCGGGTGGACCCGAAGGTCTTGACCAGGCCCTCGGCTTCGATCATCAACTCAGCTGTCATGCCGGCCAGCGTGCGCCGGCCGGCTGACACGGCGCCGACATGCCGCCGACACGCCGCCGACGCCCCCGCCCGGGGGTCAGCAGCGGACGATTGTCGCGTTGTTCAGGGTGATGTTGCTGATGGTCAGGTTGTCGGCGCAGGGGTTCTCCACGATCCGGTTGTTGACCAGGGTGAAGTTGCGCAGGGCGAGGTCCCGGTTGCCGGGGAACTCGGCGCGTTCGGCGAGCCGGACCTCGCCGCCGCCGCTGATCGTGCCGCCGTTGGTGGCCAGGCTCACCCCGTAGCAGTTCTCGATCAGCACGGCGTTGTTTCCGGTGTTGGCGATGTCGACCCGGTCGATCGTCGCGCCGCCGGACTCGGAGACGCAGAACACGCCCCGGCCGCCGCCCCGGGCCCGGACGGTGCCGACCCGGATGTTGGTCGGGTAGCTGTCGCCGATGCGGCCGTTGCGGTTGGCCATCCGGAACGCGGCGTAGCCGGTGCCGGTGCCGGCGTTCTCCGCGTCGACGGTGGTGACGGTGGCGTTGATGGTCTGGTTGAGCAGCAGGCCGGACTCGCCGACGTTGCGGGCGGTGACGGTGCCCAGGGTCAGCCCGTCGACGCCGTACGTCTCCACCGCGTGGGAGCTGGCACCGGAGACGTACACGGTGTCGATCCGGACGTTGCGGGTCCACTGGCTGGTGTCGCCCCGGTTGTCGATGCGGACGCCGAGGCCGGCGGAGAGCCGCATGTCGAGCTGCCCCAGCACGACGTCGGTGACGTTGCGCAGGAAGACCCCGTACAGCGGGGTGCCGGTGAGGGTGAGGTGCTGCACCTCGACCTGGGTGGTGCCCCGGGAGTAGACGGGGGCCTGGTCACCGGAGCCGGTGCCGGTGACGTTGATCGTCCCGCACACGTCGAGGGTGGTGTAGCTGGGCAGCGAGATGCGCGAGTTGGCGCTCATCGTGCCCGAGCCGCGCACCACCACCCGCTGCTTGCTGGTCCGGCCGGGGGTGAGGCTGTTCACCGCCGCCTGCCCGGCGGCCCGCAGGTCGGTGCCGGTGTGTACGGTCGTGCCACCGTTGCGGACGGTCCAGGTGCCGCCGGCCAGCACCGCCTCGGCCTGGAACGCGCCGCTGCCGCAGTCGGCCGTGCCGCCCGGCCGGGCGAGCTGCCACTGCTGGTTGGTCCCGTCGAGGTCCTGGTACTGCGAGATCGTCGCCCCGTCGGCGGTGGACCGTTCCCACACGTCGAGGGCCTTGCCGGAGTGCCGGTTGAGCAGCCGGACGTAGCCGCCGGCCGAGTCGACGAGCCGGAAGTGCTGCCGGGTGTTGCCGCCGGTCGCCGGGTTCTGCACCAGGGGGGTGCCGTCGACGGCGTTGGGCAGTTCGAGGACCTTGCCGCTGTGCGCCGAGCGGAGCTGGTAGTAGCCGCCGCCGACGTCGACGAACCGCCACCGCTGCACGGCGAGGTCGTTGCGGGTGTACTGCCTGACCGGCGCGCCGTCGGCGGTGGACCAGTCGTACAGGTCCATCGCCTTGCCGCTGTTGCGGTTGACGAGCACGTAGTCGACGCCGGTGTCGACGGTGGCCGCGGAGGCGGCCGGCGGTGCGACGACGGTGGCGGCGGCGACCAGGGCGAGGACGGTGACGACCAGCAGGCCGAGCCGTCGGGGACGGGGACCTCGGGTGCGGGAGGCGGGTGGCATGGGGCTCCTTCTGCGGTGACGGGATGCCGGGACGGGCCGCCTGCACCGTATCGACACCCATTGATTCGGGCAAACCCCGCCGGTCGGTGCCGACCGGGCAGGCCCGGACATCCGCCCCACCGGTCCGACGGACGGGCGGCCCGACGACGGCGCTCCGATGTGGGCGCTGTTATCGTCGGCGGCCGGGCGGCGACTGGGCGGCCCCCACACATCGAACAGGTGGTCGCCGTGACCCGGGCCCGTACCCTCGTCCCGCCGGTGCTGCTGGGCCTCGTCGTCGCGGCGCTGGTGCTGTCCGGCATCCGGCCGTACGACCGGCTGACCTGGCTGCTGGAGACGGTCTGGGTGATCGTCGGCGTGCCGGTGGTGCTGCTGGTGTGGCGGCGCTTCCCGCTGACCACCCTGCTGTGCTGCCTGCTGGCGGCGCACGCGCTGGTCCTCGTCGTCGGCGGGCACTGGAGCTACGCGCGGGTCCCGCTGGGCGACTGGGTACGTGACGCCCTCGACCTCTCCCGCAACCCGTACGACCGGCTCGGGCACTTCGTGCAGGGCTTCGTGCCGGCGATCCTGGTCCGCGAGATCCTCGTCCGGCGTTCCCCGCTGCGCGGCAGTCGCTGGCTCGCCCCGCTGGTGGTCTGCGCCTGCCTGGCCTTCAGCGCCTTCTTCGAGATGATCGAGTGGTGGTCCTCGGTGGCCGGTGGCTCCGCCGCCGACGACTTCCTCGGCACCCA
Source organism: Micromonospora sp. HM134 (assembly GCF_007833915.1). Lineage (NCBI taxonomy): Bacteria > Bacillati > Actinomycetota > Actinomycetes > Micromonosporales > Micromonosporaceae > Micromonospora > Micromonospora sp. HM134. The sequence goes on along the minus strand of NZ_CP041061.1, from coordinate 4,209,578 downwards.
GGGCGACGTCTGGGACACCCAGTGGGACATGTTCCTCGCGCTGGTCGGCGCGGTCACCTCGCTGGCCCTGCTCAGCCGGTGGCACGACCGGCAACTACCGGCCTCGACGCCCGCGCGCCCCGCCGCCGCCGTCCCGGTGGGCTGACCATCGGCCCCGACCCCGGACCACGGCGGGGCCGGCCGGGCGCGGGTGGTCAAGGGCGGGCGGGCCAGGCGTCGAGGATCGTGGCGACGTCCAGCGGCACGGCCGGGTCCGGAGCCGGCCGGGGCGGCACCGCCGGTGTCCGGGCGAACCGGGGCGCCGGCGCCGGCTGCACCTCGCCCGCCACCTCGACGAAGGTGCCCCGGGCGGCGTTGTGTGGATGGCGGTGCGCCTCGGTGGGGGCGAGCACCGGCGCGACGCACGCGTCGAGGCCGGCGAAGACCGCCGCCCACTCGTCCCGGGTGCGCTCGGCGAACCGGGCGGTGAACCGGCGGCGCAGCTCCGGCCAGCCGCCCGGGTCGTACTGGGCGGGCAGCGTCGGGTCGTCGGCCAGGCCGAGGCCGGCCAGCAGCGCGGCGTAGAACGCCGGTTCCAGCGCGCCCACCGCCACGAACCGGTCGTCGGCGGTGCGGTAGGTGTCGTAGAACGGTGCGCCGCCGTCGAGCAGGTTGCCGCCGCGCGGCGCGGACCACCGGCCGTCGCCGAGCATCCCGTGCAGGAACGCGGTGAGCAGCGCCGACCCGTCGACCATCGCGGCGTCGACGACCTGCCCGAGGCCGGAGCGTTCCCGTTCCAGCAGCGCGGCCAGCACCCCGGTGACCAGCAGCATCCCGCCTCCGGCGAAGTCACCGAGCAGGTTCAGCGGGGCGTGCGGGCGGTGCCCGGGGCGGCCCAGCGGCTCCAGCGCGCCGGCCACCGCGATGTAGTCGATGTCGTGCCCGGCGCGGGCGGCCAGCGGGCCGTCCTGCCCCCAGCCGGTCATCCGGGCGTAGACCAGGCGGGGGTTGCGGTCCCGGCAGGTCCGTGGCCCGAAACCGAGCCGCTCGGCCACCCCCGGCCGGTACGCCTCGACCAGCACGTCGGCGCGCTCGACCAGGCGCAGCAGGTCGGCCACCCCGGCGGGGGACTTCAGGTCCAGCGTGGTGACCCGCCGCCCCCGGTGCAGCGGGCCGGTCGTCGGGACGCTGAGCCGTCCCGCGCCGACCCCGTCCGGCCGGTCGACGCGCACCACGTCCGCGCCGAGGTCGGCCAGCACCATGCAGCCGAACGGCGCGGGCGCGAGGCTGGCGAGCTCCACCACCCGCACCCCGGCCAACGGTCCACCGGCGGGCGCGTCGGGGTCAGAGGGCACGGGCGATCAGCTCCTTCATGATCTCGTTGGTGCCGCCGTAGATCTTCTGCACCCGGGCGTCGGCGTACATCCGGGCGATCGGGTACTCGGTGGTGTAGCCGTAGCCGCCGAACAGTTGCAGGCACCGGTCGACGATCTCGCACTGTCCCTCGGTGAGCCAGGCTTTCGCCATCGCCGCGGTGGCCACGTCCAGTTCGCCCCTGTCGTGCCGGCCGATGCAGTCGTCGAGGAACACCCGGCTGACCCGGGTGCGGGTGACGCACTCGGCGAGCACCATCCGGGTGTTCTGGTGGCCGATCAGCGGTTTGCCGAAGGCGGTGCGTTCCTTGACGTACGCGGTGGTCAGCTCGACGGCCCGCTGCATCGCCGCCACCGCGCCGACGCCGATGACCAGGCGTTCCTGGGGCAGTTGCCGCATCATCTGGCCGAAGCCGAGCCCCTCGGCCCCGCCGAGGAGGTGGTCCGCCGGCACCCGCAGCCCGTCGAAGAACAGCTCGGCGGTGTCGTTGCCGTGCAGCCCGATCTTGGACAGCAGCCGGCCCCGCCGGAATCCGGCCGGTTCGTCGCCGACCTCGCAGACCAGCAGGGAGATGCCGGCGGCGCCCCGGGCCGGGTCGGTCTTGACGGCCAGGATGACCAGGTCGGCGAGGCCGCCGTTGCTGATGAACGTCTTGGCCCCGGTGACCAGGTAGTCGTCGCCGTCGCGGACGGCCCGGGTCCGCATCGCCTGCAGGTCGGAGCCGCCGTCGGGTTCGGTCATCGCGATCGCCCCGACCAGGTCCCCCCGGCACAGGCCGGGCAGCCAGCGCCGCTTCTGCTCGGCGCTGCCGTAGGCGACCAGGTAGCCGGTGACGATGCCGCTGTGCACGGCCAGCCCGAGGGTGCTCTCCCCGACGTGCGTCTGCTCGTGCAGCAGGACGGCCTCGTGGGTGAAGCCGCCGCCGCCCCCGCCGTACTCCTCGGGCACGGACAGGCCGAGCAGGCCCAGCTCACCGGCGCGCCGGTAGTGGTCGCGGTCCGGGTGGCCCTGCGCCAGCAGCCGTTCGGTGTGCGGCAGCACCTCCCGGGTGAAGAAGTCACGGGCCAGTGCGGCGAGGTCGTCGTGTTCGGGCGCGCGCCACGGCGGGGTGTAGGTGTCGAGTCCAGGCGTCGGCATGGCTCCACCCTCACGCCGTGTTGGCGAGGTGTCAACAATCCTTGATCAACGTCCGGCGTCGGCCCGCCCGTCAAGCGACCGGTGCTCCGCCCGCCGCCCGGCTGACGGGACCGGCCCGCCGACCCGGGACACGCCGCGCCGACCTGCCGATAGGGTTCGGCGGATGAGCGTTGACACCGAACCCCGGCGACGGCGGCTGGAGCCCGACGCCCGGCGGGGACAGATCCTCGCCTGCGCGGTACGGCTGTTCGGCGCGCGCCCGTACGCGGCCGTGTCGACCACCGACGTCGCCCGCGAAGCCGGGGTGGCCCGGGGCCTGATCAACCACTACTTCGGCACCAAGAAGCAGCTCTACCTGGAGGTCGTCCGGGTGATGGTGACGGTGCCCGGGGTCGCCGTCGAACGGCTGCCCGACGGCGACCTGCGCACCCGGGTCGACGCCAGCGTCACCTGGTTCCTCGACGTGGTCTCCCGGCACCGCGACTCCTGGCTGGCCGCCGTGACCGCTGGCGACATGGGCCACGACGCCGACGTCGCCCGGGTGCTCACCGAGGCCGAGGAGGTCGCGGCGGACAGCGTGCTCGTCGCGGTGGGGCTGGCCGACGTCACGACCTGCCGGGCCGAGCTGCGCGGCATGATCCGGGCGTACGGCGGGCTGGCCACCTCGACCGCCCGGGAGTGGCTCCAGCGGGGCGCGCTGGACCGTGACCAGGTGCACCTGCTGCTGACCGCCACCTTGCTGACCATCGTGGAGCAGGTCTACCCGGCCATCGCCGGCCGTCCCGTCGCGGCCCGCCCCGCCTGATCCGCCGACGGGCCGGGTCGACGCAGCTCACCGCGGTGCCCGTGGGGACGTCGTTGAACAATCGATGGTCGACGACCGTGTACCAGGTATGGGCTCAGCGACGTTCCGTCCCCGCACGTCCGGTGCCGGACGGCCCGACAACGCGGGCGGCCACGGCGCTCCCGGCGGGTCGCGTGGCGTGCCACCCCGCCGGGTGCTCGGCCACGAGGCCCTGGTCCGGGGCGGCGGCTACTACTTCCTCGCCCACGGCACGGTCGACATGGACGGGTTGGCCCGTGCCCTGGCCGTCAGCCGGGCGACCCTCTACCGTGTCGCCGGCAGCCGGGACCGGTTGCTCGGCGAGGTGCTGTGGTGGCTCGGCAACCGGCTGCTCACCGACGCCCGGCGGGCCCGCCGCGCGGACGGGGTCGGCGGCGTCGTGGAGGTGACCCGGCACTACGTCGGGGCGCTGTCCCGGTCCGCGCCGTTCCGCCGGTTCCTCGCCGCCGAACCGGAACTCGCCGCCCGGATCCTGTTCACCACGCCGGGGCTGGTGCACCGCCGCTTCGTCCGCGCCCAGGTGGCGATCTTCCGCGAGGTGCTCGGCCCCGACCTGCGGGCCCTGCCGGGCGAGCCGGAGTCGCTGGCCTACCTCTACATCCGGATCGTCGAGTCCGCGCTCTACGCCGAGCTGCTGACCGGACGCCCGCTCGACCTGGCCCTGGCGGAACAGGCCCTACGGTCGCTGCTCACGTCGACGCCCCCGGCCTGAGCCGGGGGCGTCGGGCGGGTCAGACCGCGTGCGGGCAGCTGTCCCGGTACGCGGAGATCTCGGCCCCGGTCCGGGGCGCGGGGCAGAGGAACTGCTCGTAGCGGACGTCCCCGTCGACGAAGCGTTTGAGCCAGGAGATGCTGAACGACGCGATGGTGGTGTTCGGCGTGTTGGGCGCGAAGTGGCTCGCCCGGTTCAACTCCAGGTACGCCTTGTCCAACCCGGCGGGCAGGCTGGCGAAGAACGGCTCGGCGTGGCTGCGGGTCGGGGCGACGGTGTCGTTCTCGGCGCCCACGACCAGCGTGGGCACCTGTGACCGGGACCAGTTCTTGGTCAGGTTCCACGGCGTCAACGGGATCGCCGCCCGCAACGACGGCCGCGCGACGGTCGCCTCCAACGCGCCGCCGCCGCCCATCGAGTGGCCGATCACGCCCAGCCGGTCGCGGTCGATCCGGTCGCGCACCGTGCTGCTGTCCACCAGGAAGTCCAGCGCCGCCAGCAGTTGCCGGCCCCGGCTGGCCGGCTGGTCGGAGCGGGTCACCGTGTCGATGTTGAACACGACGAAGCCCTGGGAGGCCAGTCGCGGCCCCAGCCAGGCCATACTGGACCGGCCGGCGGTGAACCCGGGCGCGATCGCCACCGCGCCGAAGGTGCCCTCGGCGGTGCTGGTCGGGAAGTAGATGGTGCCGCCGCCGAAGCCCCGGGCGGTCAGCGCGGACACGGTCGTCTCGGCGGTCGCGAAGGGTCCCCGGGCGGCGGCGATGCTGGCCGCCGTCGGGGCCGGGCCACGGGCGTACCCGTCGGCGGCGTCGGCCGTCGGGACGAGGGTGAGTCCGGAGGCGACCAGCAGGCCGCTCAGCGTCACGACGAGCAGGGCGCGCAGTCGCCGCCACCGTCGGGACGGTCGGCCGGCGGTGGCGGTGTGCCGCCCGGGACGGGGCGGTGAGGTACGGACGGAAGGTTGCATCGACGCTCCCACGGATCGACGGGCGGCCGGTGCGCTCTCCGTCGCGGGGTCGGCCCGGCACCGGCGGGGGAGGCCGGGACCGGGCGGCGGAGGACGTCGGCCGGGACGCCGGCCGGTGCGGCACGGCGTACGGCCGACGGTGCCAGGGTGGGAAGCCGCTGACCAGCCAGGACGGTGATCGTGAGACGGCTGTCGCAGCCTCCGGCTCAGCCCGGACGGTCCGTGGCGGGCCGCTGCACGGTCATCGGCACGGTGTCGAGCCGGGCCCAGTCCCGGCTGATCTCGGCGGCGGTGCGCAGCAGGCGCGGCAGGTGCTCGTCGGTGAGCCGCTCCAGTGAGGTCTCGGCGGCGTGCACGGTGACGTTGAGCGCGGCCACCACCCGGCCGTCGCCGTCGCGTACCCCGGTGGCGACCGACCGGATGCCGGCGGCCAGGTCCTGGTCGGCCAGGGCCCAGCCGCGCGCCCGCACCTCGCGCAGTTCCCGGTCCAGCTCGTCGCGGTCCGGCTGCCAGCGGGCGGCGATGCCGGAGCGGCTCGGCACGGCCAGCACGGCGGTGAGTTCCGCCGGGGTGAGGGCGGCCAGCAGCACCTTGCCCATCGAGGTGGCCACGGCCGGGAACCGGGTGCCGATGGTCACCGCGAGCGTGACGATCTTGGGCACCGCCACCCGGGACACGTAGACGATGTCGCTGCCGTCGAGCTGGGCCAGCGAGGTCGACTCGTCGGTCTCGGCCACCAGTTGCCGCATGTGCGGGCGGGCGACGTCCCAGATGCTCAGCGAGTTGACGTACGCCACGCCCAGTTCCAGCACCCGGGGGGTGAGCGCGAAGCCCCGGTCGGCGGCGCGCACGTAGCCCAGCTCCTCCAGGGTGAGCAGGATGCGGCGTACGGTGGGGCGGGCCAGCCCGGTCACCGCGGCGATCTCGCTGAGCGTCATCGTCGGCTGGCCCGGACGGAAGCAGCGCAGCACGTCGAGGCCGCGCGCCAGCGCCTCGATGAAGTCGGTTCCGGCCTCGCGCCCCATGGATTCCCTTCGCTGCCTGCCCCGGCCCGGCGGGCGGTCACCCGCCGGGTGCGTCGGATGGCTAATGTTTCCACTGCGCCGAGCCGGCGTCCCACTCGGTGTAGGTGTACGGGTTGTCCAGCACCGCCGTCTCGGGGACGTCCGGGTTCATCCCCTTCTCCCAGGCGTCGACGCCCATGGCGTCGGTGAGGTGTTCGACGGTGCGTTCCACGGCGGCGCGGGCGGCGGCGAGGTCGACGTCGACCAGCCGGTGCTCGTGCTTGACCACCCGGCCGTCGACCAGCACGGTGTGCACGTCGCCGCGTTGAGCCTGGAACACCACGTGGCCGTAGGGGTGCAGGATCGGGAACATCACCGGCGACCGGTCGTTCTTGATCAGCACCACGTCCGCCCGGCGGCCCGGGGTGAGGGCGCCGACGAGGTGGTCGAGGCCGAGCGCCCGGGCGCCGCCCCGGGTGGCCCACTCCACGACCTGTTCGGCGCGCAGGTGGCAGTGGGTGACGGTCTCCTGTCGACCGTGCGCCTCGAGGTGTTCCCGGGAGCGGTCGGCGCTGAGCGTGGCGCGCATCGCGGAGAACAGGTCGCCGCTCCACCAGACGCTGGTGTCCATGGACAGCGAGACCGGGATGTCGTGGTGGCGCAGCTGCCAGGTGGGCGGGTAGCCCTGGCCGGCGCTCTGCTCGCTCTCGGTGGACACCGAGACCGAGCCGCCGGTGGCCGCGATCCGGTGGTACGAGTCGCGGTTGAGGGTGGCGGCGTGCACGTAGACGGTCGACTCGGTCATGAACCCGTGCTCGTGCATCAGCCGGATGCCGTCGTCGTTGGTGGCCCCCCACACCCCGGCGTGGGTGGTGACCGGCACGCCGAGGTCCCGGGCGACCTCGAAGGCGGCCCGCTCGGGGAAGGCCGGGTCGCCGGTGACGTCGAAGGCCATCTGGAAGCCGAGCCGGTCGCCGCGGCCGTGGATGCGGCGGGTGACGAAGTCGCGGAACTCGGGGGTGGTGGCCCACTGCCACGGTCCCTGTTGCAGGTTGCCGTAGGCGAGCACGAACCGGCCCGGCACCGCCTCCAGGGCGTCGACGGCGGCGTCGGCGTGCTGCGGTGTCTGTAGGCCGTGTGACCAGTCCACGGTGGTGGTGACCCCGGCGTCGACCGCCTCGATGGCGGCGAGCAGGTTGCCCGCGTAGACGTCCTCGGGGCGGAACAGCTTGCCGGATTCCAGGTAGTACCAGACGAAGTACTGGGTGAGTGTCCAGTCGGCGCCGTAGCCGCGCATCGCGGTCTGCCACATGTGCCGGTGGGTGTCGATCATGCCGGGCATGACGATGCCGCCGGCCGCGTCGATCTCCCAGGTGCCTTCGGGCACGTCCAGCCCGACCCCGACGGCGGCGATCCGGTCGTCGACGACCAGCACGTCGGCGCGGGGGAGCACCGTGTGGGCGTCGTCCATGGTCAGCACCAGGCCGTTGCGGAAGACCACCGGCCGGCCCGCCGCCGGTGTCCGCCCCTCGTTCGCACTCATCGCCGCCACTTCCGTTCCGGGGTGCTTGCGGACGCATGTCCGCTGTACGGTCAGATCAGGTTTCGCCAGTGTGTTCCCGGTCACCGGTCATGTCAAGAACGAGTTACCGAGGTGTGTCCGATCGTTGCACACCGCGCGGAGCTGGGAGTTTCCCGAGAATCACGCCGGGGTGTTGACGTCCGACCGGCCCGCCGGTGAAACTGGCCTGGCGGACACAAGTCCGCCAGGCGGACAACGTGAGGAGTGGGTCATGGCAGAGGAGACACCGAGCCGGACCGGTCCGCTGCACGGCGTCGTGGTGGCCGACTTCTCCCGCATCCTCGCCGGGCCGTACGCCACCATGCTGCTGGCCGACCTCGGCGCCGAGGTGATCAAGGTGGAGGGGCCCGGCGGCGACGACACCCGCACCTGGATGCCCCCGGTCCGCGACGGCGTCGCCACCTACTACCTGGGCATCAACCGCAACAAGCGGTCCATCGCGCTCGACCTCAAGGACCCCGACGACCTGGCCGTGGCGCACCGGCTGGCCGCGCGGGCGGACGTGCTGATCGAGAACTTCAAGCCCGGCGGGCTGCGCCGCTTCGCACTGGACTACGACACCGTGGCCGCCGGCAACCCCCGGGTGGTCTACGCCTCGATCAGCGGGTTCGGCACCGGCGCGGGCGCGGCCTACCCCGGCTACGACCTGATGGTGCAGGCCATCTCCGGGCTGATGAGCCTCACCGGCGACCCGGACGGCCCGCCCTACCGGGCCGGCATCTCCGTGTTCGACGTGATGGCCGGGCTGCACGCCGCGATCGGCATCCTCGCCGCCCTGCACCACCGGCACGACTCCGGACGCGGCCAGCACGTCGAGGTCAACCTGCTCTCCTCGGCGCTGTCCGGTCTGGTCAACCACAGCAGCGGCTACGTCGCGGGCGGGGTGGTGCCCTACCGGATGGGCAACGCCCACCCCAGCCTCTTCCCGTACGAGCCGCTGCCCGTCGCCGACGGCGAGCTGATCGTGATCGCCGGCAACGACGGGCAGTTCCGCCGGCTCTGCCAGGTGCTCGACCTGCCGGAACTCGTCGACGACCCCCGGTTCACCCGCAACCAGGACCGCACCGCCAACCGGGAGGAACTGCGCCCGCTGCTGGTCGAGCGGCTGCGCCGGCGCACCCGCGACGAGTGGTTCACCGACCTGATGGCCGCCGGGGTGCCCTGCGCCCCGATCAACACCATCGACGGCGGGGTCGCGCTCGCCGAACGCCTCGGGCTGGACCCGGTGGTCACCGTCGGCGAGGGCGCCGCCGCGGTCCCCGGCATCCGGCACCCGATCACCCTTTCGGACACCCCCGCGCGGTACGGCGCCCCGCCGCCCGCGCTCGACGAACACGGCGAGGAGATCCGCGCGTGGCTGACCGGCAGCTAGACTTCCCGACCTCGATCGGCACCTCCGACCCGACCACCATCCGGCTGCTCGGTCAGGACCTGGCCGGCGACCTGATGGGCCGGGTGGGCTTCGGTGAACTGGCCTTCTGGCTGGTCGCCGGGCGTCGCCCCGGCCCCGGCGAGGTACGCGTCTTCGAGGCCGTCCTGGTGGCCCTGGCCGACCACGGCTTCACCCCCACCGCGATCGCCGCCCGGCTGACGTACCTCAGCGCGCCGGAGGCGTTGCAGGGCGCGATCGCCGCCGGCCTGCTCGGCGGCGGCTCCCGCTTCCTCGGCGTCACCGAGGACTGCGGGCGGTTCCTCGCCGACACCCTCGCCGGTCTACCCGAGCCGCCCACCGACGACGCCGGTTGGGACGCCGTCGCCCTGGACGCGGTCCGTGCCGCCCGCGCCGCCGGGCGTCTGGTGCCGGGGCTCGGCCACCCGGTGCACAAGGAGACCGACCCCCGCACCCCGGTGCTGGTCGCGATCGCCGAGCAGGAGGGGCTGCGCGGGCCCCACCTGCGGCTGTTCGAGGCGGTCGGCCGGGTCCACCCGCAGGTGCTCGGCCGTACCCTGCCGCTCAACGGCGCGGGGGTGTGCGGCGCTGCCCTGGCCGACCTCGGCCTGCCGATCGACCTGCTGCGCGGCTTCGCCCTGCTGGCCCGCACCGCCGGCCTGCTCGGCCACCTCGCCGAGGAGCGACGCCGCCCGCTCGGCATGGACATCTACCGCACCGTCGACCGCAACGCCCGGTACGTGCCGGACGACGCCGACTGATCCCACCCCCAACCGTCTGCGAGAGGAGCGGCCATGGCCCAGGTCGTCGCGGTCATCGCCTCCACCCACCATCCGTTCTACTACCGCGCCACCACCGCCACCGGTGAGGACCGGCCCCCGTTCGCCGACGAGTGGGCCCGCAAGATCCTCGCCTTCCGGGAGACCCTCACCCGGGCCAGGCCGGACGTGCTGGTGATGGTCGGCTCCGACCACTTCCACCAGCTGTGGCTGGACAACATGCCGCAGTTCCTGGTCGGCAAGGCGCCGTTCTACGACGCCAACTGGTACAACGAGGAACGCGAGTTCGGGCTGCCCCGGATGCTGCTGCGCGGCCAGGAGGACCTGTCGGCCCACGTGCTGCGGGCCGGCCTGGACGCCGGGTTCGACCTGGCCTTCAGCAACGAGCTGCGGATCGACCACAGCATCACCTGCCCGATCATCACGCTGCGGCCCGAGGCGGACCTGCCGATCGTGCCGATCTACACCAACATCTTCGCTCCGCCGCTGCCGCAGCCGAAACGGTTCGTGCAGCTCGGCGCGGCCATCCGGGAGATCGTCGAGAGCTGGCCCAGCCACCTGCGGGTGGCCGTCATCGGCACCGGCCACCTGTCGCTGGAGCTGGGCGGGCCCCGCCAGTTCGGCCCGCAGGGCCCGGACCCGGAGTTCGACCGCCGGGCGGTGGAGTGGATCGCCAACGGCGACCTCGACGGCTGCCTGTCCGAGGTGACCCTGGACAGCCTGCACGCCCCCGGCAACGCCACCCACGGCTTCATGGACTTCATGCTGATGATGGGGGTGGCCGGCGCGGGCGCCAAGGCCGACCACGTGGACACCCTCGACCTGTTCCACACCATGGAGGCGTACTTCACCTGGTACCCGAACGGAGCGCCGGCATGAGCCGCTACCTGGTCGACAAGTTCCTCTACACCGTCGACCGCGACCCGGAGCTGGTGGAGCGCTACCGCACCGACCCGCACGGCACGGTGACCTGGTGGGAGGCCGAACGCGCCAACGCCGTCCTCAACTGCCACACCGGCGAGGCGAGCACCTGGCTGCGCTTCACCGACGAGGAGCGCGACGCGCTGGCCAGCCACGACCACGTCCGGCTCTTCGCCCTCGGCGCGCACCCGTTCCTCACCCTGACCCTGTTCATCGCCATGTTCGAACGGGACCACGCCGAGCCGATGGCCTACCAGAAGCAGTACGGCCTGCGGCTGGCCCACTTCTCGCTGCCCTACCCCGACATCGCCACCTGATGACCGCCGGAGCCGACTCCGCGTCGATGCCCGCCGTCGTCGTCACCGGTCACGGCGCGCCACCCGAGGTGGTCACCCGCCCCCGGCCGGTGCCGGCCGACGGCGAGGTGCGGGTACGCGTCACCGCCGCCCCGCTGACCCCGCTGGACCTGCTGTGCGCCTCGGGCACCTCCTACCTGGGCGTCCCGGCCCTGCCGTACGTCCCCGGGGTGCAGGGTGTGGGCACCCTCGACGACGGCACCCCGGTCTGGTTCCCCACCCGGGCGGGGATGGCACCCGGCGACGGCAGCCTGGCCGGGTACGCGGTGGTCCCCGCCGCCGACCCGGTGCCCCTGCCGCCGGACGCCGACCACCGCCTGGTGGCGGCCCTCGGGCTCTCGGCGGTCGCCGCCTGGGCGGCGTTGACCCTGCGCGGGGGCCTACGCCCGGGGGAGGTGGTGCTGGTGCTCGCCGCCGGGGGCACGGTCGGGCAGGCCGCCGTGCAGCTCGCCCGGCTCGCCGGGGCGGGACGCGTGGTCGCCGCCTGCCGCTCCGACGCCGCCGTCTACTCCGCCCGCCGCTGCGGCGCGGACGCGGTGGTCCGGCTCACCGCCACCGACGAACCGGAGACCCTCGCCCGGCGGTTCCGGCAGGCCGCCGACGGCCCGGTGGACCTGGTGCTGGACCCCCTGTTCGGGGTGCCCGCCGCGGCGGCCCTGCGTGCTCTGGCCCCGGGCGGGCGGCTGGTCAACCTCGGCGGGTCGGCCGCGCCGAGCGCGACGATCGACTCGGCGACCCTGCGCGGCGGGTCGTTGCGTCTGCTGGGCTACACCAACAACGAGCTGACCCCCGCCGAACGGGCCACGGCGGTCACGCTGGTCGCCGGGCACGCCGCCGCCGGCCGGCTGACCGTCACCCACCAGGTGCGGCCCCTGGCCGAGGCGGTGGACGCCTGGGCCGACCAGCGGGCCGGCACCACCGCCGGCCGTCTCGTCCTGGTGCCCCCGGACTGACCGCGGGTCACCGCCGCAGGACGGGCGTCGCGTCCTGGGTGGCCCGGGACGCGCCGAGCCGGACGCCCACCACGAGGGCGACGACCGCGCCGACGACGAGCGGCAGCCGGACCCCGGTCAGCGACAGGGTCTCCCGGAACGCCGTGGCCCCGACGAGCACCCCGGTGACCGGTTCGGTCAGGGTCAACGCGACAAGGGGCGCGGCGAGCCGTCCGTGCTGGAACGCGGCCTGGTTCACCTGCACGCCGAGCAGGGCGACCACCAGCAGCGCCCACGACCTCGGGTCGAGGGCCAGGGCGAGCGGGTCGCCGTGCCACCGGGCGGCCACCGCCTTGAGCAGCGCGGCGCTCACCCCGTAGAGGACCCCGGCGGCGATGCCGAGCAGGGTGCCCCGGGCCGCGTCGCCGGCCCGTCGGGCGGCGAGCAGGCAGCCGGCGACGGTGGTGACGGTGCCGGCGGCCACCCACCACCAGGCCGACGCGCCCGGCTCGGTGACTCCGGCCCGGGGGTCGGCGGCGGCCAGGAAGGTGACCAGCCCGGCGGTGCCGACGAGGGTGGCGGCGAGATCGCGGCGGTGCACCGGCTGCCGGCTCCAGCCGGCCTCGATCAGGATGGCCATGAACAGCCCACTGGCCAGCAGCGGCTGCACCAGGGTCAGCGGGCCGTAGCGCAGGGCCAGGGCGTGGGCGCACACGCCGACGACGTCGGGGACCCAGCCGAGCTGCCAGAGCCGGGTCCGCAGCAGCCGCGACAGCAGCCGCAGATCCAGCGCCCGCCGCCGCTGCTGCTGTTTGGCCGCCCGCTGGTGCAACGTGGTGGACAGGGCGAACGCGAACGCCGCGACCAGCGCGGCCAGCACCGCGAGCGTCATGTCCCGTCCAGGTGGTCGCCGAGCGGGCCCACCGTCCACCCCCGCTGCCGGCACTCGTCGAGCAGGTGGGGGAGGGCGTCGAGGGCGGCCCGCCACGCGCCGGGGGTCGCCGTGCCGGAGGAGTCGTGCAGCAGCACGGTGCCGCCGCCGCGCAGCCTGCGACGGAGTTCGGCCAGCACCGACCGGGCGTCGGCGGTACGGGTCCAGTCCCGTCCCCAGCAGGTCCAGAGCACCGGCCGCAGGCCCAGCCGGTGGGCGGCCAGCAGGGCCGGTCCGGTCAACACCCCGTACGGGGGGCGGTAGAACCGGGGGGTCTGCCCGGTGACGGCGACGGTCAGCGCGTGTGCGGCGGCGAGGTCCCGGCCGGTGGCCAGCGGCCCCCGCAGCAGCAGGTTGCGGTGCTCCCCGCCGTGCAGGGCCACCTCGTGCCCGGCGGCGACCAGCCGCCGTCCCAGGTCGGGGTGCCGTCGCAGCATCGTGCCGAGCAGGAAGAACGTCGCCCGTACCCGGTGGGCGGCCAGCACCTCCAGGAAGTGCGGGGTGGACTGCGGGTCGGGGCCGTCGTCGAAGGTCAACGCGATCCGGTCCGGCGGTCCCACCCCGTCGAGCCGGCGCAGCAGCCGTCCCCGCAGCGCCGGCAGCGCGGTGACCGCCGGCGCCCCGTGCAGGCCGACGGCGGCCAGCCCGGCCGCCAGCAGGCCCGTCGTCCGCCACCTCACCGGCGGCCCCGTGACGCCGCGAGCAGCGCCGCGACCACCGCCACGGCGTCGCCGAGGTGTCGGCGTGGCCGGTGGTACGCCTGTCCGTTGCCGGGCACGGCGGCCAACTCGGTGACCAGTGCCTCCACGTCGGCCGGGTCGGCGGACAGCGGGACGAACCGGTCCCGCCGGCCGGTGGTCTCCATCAACGCCGGCCGCAGCTGCTCCACCGACGACGCGCGTCGGGTCAGACCGGCCCGCGCGAGGATGCCGGCGTTGGCCCGCCCGTGTCCGGGCAGCGGCCGGTAGGTCACCACCGGCACCCCGGCGGAGAGCGCCTCCTGGCAGGTGAGGCCACCCGCGTTCTCCACCACGACGTCCACCGCGCGCATCAGGGTCGGCATGTCGTCCACCCAGCCGAACACGTGCTCCCAGTCCCGGCGGAGCCGGTCGTAGAGCGGGGTGTTGCGTCCGCACACCACGACCGGTCGGGCCCAGCCGGTCGCGCCGACCTCCGCCACCGTGGTTTCCACGTCCCCGGCGCCCCACGCCCCGGCGACGATCAGCGCCAGCCGGTCCCGTTCGGGCAGCCCGAACCGGCGGCGGGCCTGCCGCCGGTCGGTGTGGTGCGCGCCGCCGAAGGCGGGTGACACCAGCGGTTGCACCGTCGTGACGGGCGTGGCGTCGGCGTCGACCGGGGGCACCTCGGCGTGCCGCAGCGCGTAGTACCGGTCCACGCCGGGGCTCAGCCAGGTGGGGTGGAGCGCGAAGTCGGTGACGTAGCTGACCACCGGGACGGTGAGCCGGCCCTGCCGGCGCAGCGGTCCGAGGAGTTGGTTGGCGAAGGGGTAGGTGGTCACCACGGCGAGGGTGTCCGGTGGGATGGCCCGGCCCATCCGGCGTCGTACCGGTCGTAGCAGGCCGCGGATCAGCGCGACGGACAGTCGGGACCGGGCGGTCAGGGTGAACAGGGCGTCGTAGCCGCGGGGGAGCCAGCGCAGCATGTCCCGGTACGCCTCCCGGAACACCCAGCGTACCGGGCGCGGCAGCACGTCCAGCAGGTTCAGCCGGTCCACCGTGAAGCCGCGTTCCCGCAGCCGGTGGGCCAGTTCGCCGGCTGCGGTGTCGTGGCCGGCACCGACATCCGCCGAGATCACGAGGACCCGCCCTCGGCACTCCATGCGAGCGCGGATACCCGTCGCGGGTCGGGACAGTCCCGGGGACGGGAGCTACCCGGTGCGGAAAACAGGAAGACGTCTTTACTGTTAACAAACTTTAATTTACGGTGGTGGCAATCGTTCCAGGTCGATCCGTCCGTACGGGCCGGAACCCCCGCCGCCGGACGACCGCCCCGCCCCGTCGAGGAGTGCCCCATGCGCCGCACGATCACCGTCCCCCTGGTGACGACAGGTGCCGTCGTCACCTCCCTGGGCCTCGCCGCGCCCGCCCAGGCCCACGGCTACGTCTCCGCCCCGCCCAGCCGCCAGGCCCTCTGCGCCCAGGGCAAGGTGCCCGACTGCGGTCAGATCCGCTACGAGCCGCAGAGCGTCGAAGGCGTCAAGGGGCTGCGCAGTTGCAGCGCCGGGATCACCCAGTTCGACGTCCTGGACGACGACAGCCGGGGCTGGCCGGCCACCCCGGTCGGCAGCACGGTCACCTTCACCTGGGTGAACACCGCCCGGCACGCCACCAGCAACTGGGAGTACTTCATCGGCGGCACCCGCGTCGGCGTCGTCGACGGCGGCGGCCGGCAACCCGACGCCACCGTCTCGCACAGCGTCAACCTCGGCGGCTTCACCGGCCGGCAGAAGATCCTCGCCGTCTGGAACATCGCCGACACCGCCAACGCCTTCTACTCCTGCGTGGACGTGCAGATCGGCGGAACCGGCCCCACCCCCACGCCGAGCCCGTCGCCCACCCGCACCCCGGGCCCCACGCCCACCCCGACCCGTACCGCCACCCCGACCGCCCCGCCGACCGCCGGCGGCAGTTGGACGGCCGGCCGCAGCTACCAGGTCGGCGACGTGGTCACCTACCAGGCACTGAGCTACCGGTGCCGGCAGGCGCACACCGCCCTGCCGGGCTGGGAACCGCCGTACGTGCCCGCCCTGTGGACCCGGATCTGACCCGGACGCCGACCATGCCGCTGCGCCGACCGGGCCTCCCGCCCCCACCCGCCGCCGGCCCCCGCCGGGCCGGCGGCGGCCGGCCACCCGCGACCGTCGGCCGGCCCGGCCGCCGACGCCGGGGCACCATGGTCGCCGTGGCGGCCCTGCTGCTCGCCGGGTGCGCGCCCGCCGCGCCCCCGGCCACCCCCGCGCCGGCACCGGCGGGCGCGACTACCGTGATCGACGGACTCGACCTGGTGTTCCTGCACGCCATGACGGCCCACCAGGAACGGACCCTGGCCATCGTCCGGGCCGCCCCGCAGCGGGTCCGGGAACCCCGGTTGCGGACCCTCGTCGCGGCGATCGACGCCACCGAAACCGACGAGGTGGCCCAGGCCCGCCGGTGGATCAGCGCCGCCGGCCCGGACACCGGCCACCACCGGCACACCCACCCCGACCCCGGCGACACCCCCGACCCGGTGGCGCTGCTGCGTGGCACCCCGGAAGCCGGCTACGACGCCGCCCTGGTGGCGGTGCTCGTGCCGCAGCAACGGCAGGCCGCCGCGCTGGCCCGGGCGCACCTGGCGGTGGCGGTCGCCCCGGCCGTCCGCGACCTGGCCCGACGCATCGACGAGTCCCGCACCGCGCAGCTGCGACTGATCGCCACGCTGCCGGTCGCCCCGCCCACCCCCTGACCGCCGACCGACGCCGCAACCCCCGACACCACACCGGAAACGGCCGATTCCCCCACCCGTACGGTCAGCGGGCCGAATCGTTCGGTCACCCCCGCGACATCGATGTTCCTCGTGTTCCCGGCCACCGGTATAGTCCCGGCAATCCTTATTGGAGTGTCGCAGGGAATGCACGTGATCTGCGTGACGGCAGCTGGGCTGGAGGATGCGCTGTCCGGCTCACCATTCGTCGGACGGCGGCCGGAGGTCGCCCGCATCCGCGCCGCCCACGCCGACAGCGTCCGCACCGGCACCCAGGTGGTGTGCGAGGTGGTCGGCGACCCGGGGATCGGCAAGACCCGCCTCGTCCACGCCGCCCTCGACAGCTGCGCCCCGGCCCTGCCCCGGGCCGTCGGCACCTGCGTCGAGGCTGAGCGGGACATCCCGTTCCACGTCTTCCGGCACGCCTTCGGCGCCCCCCACCCCGCCCGCGCCGACCCGGGGCGGCCCACCGCCGGGGCCGAACCCGACGGCCTGCCGGCCCTGCGCCCCGTCGGCCCGCTCGACGTACGCCAGTTCCGCACCTACCAACTGGCCCGCCGGCTGCTCACCCTGGCCGCCCGGGACGGGCTGGCCCTCGTCCTGGACGACCTGCACTGGGCCGACACCTCGTCCACCGGGCTCGTCACCCACCTGCTGCGCTACCCGGTGCCCGCGCCGCTGCTGCTGCTCCTGGTCTACCGGCCCCGCCAACTCGACACCGCGATGCCGTTCGGCCCGCCCGACGCCGGCGTCCCCGGCGGCCGGGGCCGGGAGCGGATCGAACTGGGACCCCTCAGCCTCGCCGACACCGTCGCGCTGTACCCGCACGACGACCCGGCCGAACTGGGCCGCCGGCACGACCGGGCCGCCGGCAACCCCGGCTACCTCGCCGCGCTGGACGGCGTCGGCCCGGACGGCGACCGGGACCCCCCGTCGACCGCCGGGCCCCGGCTCACCGACCGGGCCGTGGCCACCCTGCGCGCCGAGTGGGCCGGCCTGTCCCCGGTCGACGCGACGTGCCTGCGCGCCGCGGCCGTGTGCGGCACACCGTGCGGGGTGGACCTGCTCGCCGAGGTCGCCCGCCTGCCGGCCCGGGAGGTGACCGAGTCCGCCTGGCGACTGGTCCGCCGGGACCTGCTGCGGGTCGTCCCGGCCACGGCCCGGTTCACCTTCCGGCATCCGGTGCTGCGCGCGGCGGTCACGCAGGACACCGACCCGGCCTGGCGGGCGGAGGCACACCACCGGGCGTTGACCGTGCTGCTCGCCCGGCAGGCCCCGCCGGCCGAGCGGGTGGCCCAGGCCGAACACCTGCTCGGCCTGCCCCACGGCCGGCCGGTCGAACCCTACGTCGACGTGCTCTGCCGCGCCGCCGGGGAGATCCGCGGCGACGCCCCGGAACTGGCCGTCCGCTGGCTGCGGACGGCGTTGCACGCGGTACGCCCGCCGGCCGGCTCCCCGGACACCCGGCACGACGTCACCCTGCTGCTGGCCCGGATCACCGGCGAGATGGGCAACCTCGCCGAGAGCCGCGCCCTGCTGCGGGAGGTCGTCCCCGAACTGCCCGTCGATCCGACCGGCCGCCGGGCCGCCGCCGTCGCCCAGTGGGTACGGGTGGAACGCCTGCTCGGCAACTACGCCGAGGCCGCCGCGATCAGCCGCCGGGAACTGGTCGGGACGCCGACGCCGACCGCCGGGGCGTACCAGCTCGCCACCGAACTCGGCGCGATCGGCATCCTGTCCGGTCACCCGTCGCCGGTGCCCGGCGGCGCACCCGACGGCGAGGCCAGCGGCATCGACCGGGCCGGCCTGCTGGCCGTCCGCGGACTCGCCGCCGCCCACGACGGCGAGGTGCAGATCGCCCGGGAGTTGCTCGCCGCCGGCGCGCCGATCGTCGACGCGCTGCCCGACCGGGACCTGCGCGAGCGCCCCGACTGCCTGCTGGCGTTCGGACTGGCCGAGCTGTTCCTGGAACGCCCCGCCGACGCCACCCGGCACCTCGACCGGGGGATCACCCTGGTCCGTGACGCCCACCGCGACGACGGCCTGTGCCAACTGCTGCTCGGCCGCAGCCAGGTCGCCTACCACCGGGGCCAGCTCGGCACCGTGATCGGACTGACCACCGAGGCCGGCGGCATCGCCCGCCGGATCGGCAGCCGCTCCCTGCTCAGCTTCGCCCTCGCCTTCGAGGCGCAGGCCACCGCGTGGCGGGGCGGCCCGCGCGACGACGATCGGGCGGTGGCCCTGGCCCGCACCGCCGTGGACCTCGCCAACGACCTCGACAGCTGGTCGGGACGGACCGCGGCGACCGCGCTGGCCACCGCGACGCTGCTCGCCGGGGACCCCGCCACCTGTGTGGAGATGCTCACGGACGCCGGTGGCGACAGCCGGCTCACCCGTCTGCAGGCATCCCTGCGACCGATGTGGCACGAACTACTCTGCGCCGCCGCCCTGGCCGCCGGGGACCTGCCCGAGGCGTACCGGCGGGCCCGCGCCGCGCTGGCCGCCGCCGACCTGCTCGGCCTGCCCGGTCAGCACGCCTTCGCCGAATCGGCGTACGGGGAGGTGCTGCTCGCCCGGGGCGAGGTGCTGACGGCGCTGCCGTACCTGCGCACCGCGGCGGACCGGTTCCGGGCCGCCGGCATGATGCTGCGGCACAGCCTCGCCCTGGTCGCCATCGCCCGGGCCTCCGAGGCGGTCGACCAGGGCGGCCCCGCCCTCCGGGCCCGCCGCCGGGCACAGGAGCTGGCCGCCCGGTGCGGCACCGAACGGGTCGGCCTGCGCCTGGCCCGGCCGGTGCGGGCGCTCACCGAGACCGCCCTGACCGACCGGGAGTGGCACATCGCCCGGCTGGCCAGCACCGGCGTCACCAACCGCCTGATCGGCCGTCAGCTGCACATCAGCCCCCGCACCGTGGAGGCGCACCTGACCCGGATCTACCGCAAGGCGGGCGTGGAGTCCCGGTCCGGTCTGGTCGCCTGGGTGTCCCGTTTCGACGACACCGACCGCTGACCGGGACGCCCGGTCCGGCCGGCGCGTCAGCCCTTGTCGACCAGGGCGGCGTCCCCGACGGGCGTCGGCGCGCCGGAGCCGTTGTCCAGCAGGCCCGCGATGTGCGCCTCGGCCTGGTGCTCCACCGCCAACCGGAACGCCTCGGTGAGCACGTTCACCACCCCCTGGGTGAGCAGGATCGTCTCCCGGTCCCCGTCGGACCACGACGGCCGGGACCCGCTGCCACCCAGTTCCGGGGCGAGCGTCAACATCCGGGCGGTGACCGCCGAGACCAGTTCGTCGGCGAGGGGCCGGACGCTGTCGAGCACCTCACTGAGCGCCTGCAACGCCGGCACCGTGCCCATCCGGACCCGGTGCAGGTCCAACGCGGCACGCAACGGCCGGGGCCGCACCGTACGCACCGTCCCGTCCGGGGCCCGCCCGATCACCCCGTGCCGGGTCAGCGCGTGGGTCAACGCGGGACGTTCGGCGGCCAGCCGTTGCAGCATCGCGGTCAGCCCGTCGGGGGTCTCGTCACCGGTCCGGACGCCGAGCATCGCCTCGATGGAGACCAGGTTGAAGCCCTGCCGTTGCAGGGTCAGGATGGCCTCCAGCCGGCGGACGTGGGAGTCGTCGTAGAGCGCGACCCGACCCCGGCGCACCGGGGGTGCCAGCAGCCGGCGGGCCTGGTGGGCACGGATGTTCCGCGCCGACATGCCCACCTTACGGGCGAGTTCCTCCACGGTGTAGCCGACCGGGGCACCGGCGGTCGCCGGCCCGGTCGTCACCCGGTCGATGGTCACGGTGGCCTCCGCCTGCGTCGGGGACGGGGTACGGCGACCTGCCGGCCGGTTGCGGCGGACGGCAGACTCCCCGCGGCCGAGCGTATGGCCGGGTCTGCCCGCGCGACAGAAGGGGAACCACTACTTGCCCCCGACGGCGACCAACCATTATCCTCCGTGACCGCGCGATCACGATGGTCCTGGACGGAACGGTTCGCTGTCAGCGTCCCGGGGCGTCGGTGACGCGGGCCGGGGCGGTGAACGGCAGCAGCACCCGGAACACGGTCGAGCCCGGCACACTCTCCACCCGGATGTCGCCGTGGTGCTTGTTGACCACGATCCGGTACGAGATGTCCAGCCCCAGCCCGGTGCCCTCACCGACGGCCTTGGTGGTGAAGAACGGCTCGAAGATACGCGGCCGGACCGCCTCGGGAATCCCCGGCCCCGTGTCGACGACCTCGACGGCCAGCAGGTCGCCGGCCCGACCGGTGTGCAACGTCAGGGTGCCGTCCGCGCCCATCGCCGACAGCGCGTTGTCGATCAGGTTCGTCCACACCTGGTTCAGCTCGGCCGCGTACGCCGGAATGGGCGGCAGGCCCCGGTCGTACTCCCGGACTACCCGGACCCCCGGCGGGACCTTGGCCTTGAACATGACCAGGGTGGCGTCGAGCAGGTCGTGCACGTCCACCACCTGGTGCGGGGCCCGGTCCAGCTGCGAGTACTGCTTGGCCGCGCCGACCAGGGTGGAGATCCGGGTGACCGCGTCGTCGATCTCGGCCATCAACTGCTCGGTGTCCAACGTGTACGACAGCCACCGCACCGCCGACTCCAGGTCCTGCTGGCCGACCACCTCGCGGACCTGCTCCAGCCACGCGGTGTCCAGGCCGGCGGCGACAAGCGTCGGCGCGAGGTCCCAGCCGGCGGTGACCCGCTGTTCGTCCAGCCAGTCGGCCAACGCGTCCTCGGCGTCGCTGGCCGCCATCGGGGACAGCTGCGGCGCGCGGGCGGCCCGCTTCACCGCCTCCTCCTGCAACTCCACCAGGGTGTGCAGCCGCCGGCCGTCGAGCCGACCGTCGGCGATCATCGCCAGCTTGTGCCGCATCCCGGCGACCCGGTCGCGCAACGCCGACGTGGCCCGGACCGCCGCGCCGGCCGGGTTGTTCAGCTCGTGGGTGAGCCCGGCCGACAGCGAACCCAGGGCGAGCAGCCGTTCCCGCTCGCCGATGATGGTCTGGGTGTCGCGCATCCCGAAGAACAGCCCCTCCAGCAGGTGCATGGCCATCGGGAACCAGGTACGCACCGCGTGGGCGAACGTCTCGGCGGGCAGCACCAGGAACGCGGCGTCGGTGACCGCCCGCAGCGTGTTCAGGTAGACCTGGTCGACCTGTGCGCCGAGGTACGCCTGGGTGGCCCCGCCGTACACGCCGCGCTGGTCGGTGCGGGTGACCTCCAGGTCGTCGCCGTGCACCCGCCGGCTCATCGACACGGTGCCGGAGAGCAGGGTGAAGAAGCAGGTCGCCTCCTCACCCTCGGCGTAGACGACGGTGCCGGCGGCCCGCTGCTCGACCCGGCCGTGTTCGGCCAGCCAGTCGAGCTGTTCCGGGTCGAGGGCGGCGAACAGGAACAGCTCCCGCAGCTGCTCCGGGGTGAGTCGTTCGTCCGAGTCGCTCACTGTGCCTCCAGGTAGCGGTGTACCAGCGCGACGGCCATCGCACCCTCACCGACCGCCGAGGCGACCCGCTTGACCGAGGAAGCCCGCACGTCACCGGCGGCGAACACCCCCGGCAGGCTCGACTCCAGGTGGTACGGGTCGCGGTCGAGGGTCCAACCGGGTGGTTTCCGGCCACCCGCCGTCAGGTCGGGGCCGGCGACGATGAAGCCCCGCCCGTCGCGGACCAGCACCCCGTCCAGCCATTCGGTGCGCGGCTCCGCGCCGATGAAGATGAACAGCCAGGAGGCGTCCACCTCGCGGACGTCGCCGCTGCGGGTGTCCCGCAGCCGTAGCCGCTCCAGGTGGTCGTCGCCCTCGCCGCCGACCACCTCGGTGTGCGGGTGCACCACGATCCGGTCGATCCGGTCCAACTGCTGGATCAGGTACGACGACATCGACGCGGTCAGGTCGGCGCCCCGGATCAGCAGGTGCACCCGGCTGGCGTACCGGGAGAAGTGCACCGCCGCCTGGCCGGCGGAGTTGGCCCCGCCGACGATCCAGACGTCCTGGTCGACGCAGCTGGGCGCCTCGGTCGACGCCGCGCCGTAGAACACCCCGCGCCCGGTCAGGTCGGCCAGGCCCGGCGCGTCGAGCACCCGGTAGGAGACCCCGGTGGCCAGCACCACCGTGTGCGCGGCGATGGTGCTGCCGTCACCGAAGTGCAGCAGCCGGGCCGCCCCGGCGCTCTCCAGCCCCACCACCTCGCGGGTGCTGAGCAGCTCAGCGCCGAACTTCAGCGCCTGCCGGCGGGCCCGGTCGGTGAGCTGGGCTCCGGAGACCCCGTCGGGGAATCCGAGGTAGTTCTCGATCCGGCTGCTCTGCCCGGCCTGGCCGCCGGTGGCCCGCCGCTCCACCAGCACGGTGCGCAGCCCCTCCGACGCCCCGTAGACGGCGGCGCCCAGCCCGGCCGGGCCGCCGCCGACCACCACCACGTCGTAGAAGTCGGCGGACGGGGCGACGGTGAGCCCGGCCACCGCCGCCAGTTCCGCCTCCGTCGGGGCGACCAGCGCCTTGCCGTCCGGGGTGACCACCAGCGGCACGTCGGTGGCGTCGGCACCGGCGGCGGCGAGCAGCCGACCGCCCTCCGGGTCGTCGGTGAGCAGCCAGCGGTAGGGCACCAGGTTGCGGGCGAGGAAGTCGCGGACCGCGAACGACGGGGCCGACCAGCGGTGCCCGACCACCCGGATCTCGTCGCTGGCCTGGTCGGGGCTGGCCGCCCAGGCCTCCAGCAGGGTGTCCACCACCGGGTAGAGCTTCTCCTCCGGCGGGTGCCACGGCTTGAGCAGGTAGTGGTCCAGGTCGACCACGTTGATCGCGTCGATCGCCGCGTCGGTGTCGGCGTACGCGGTCAGCAGCACCCGGCGGGCGGCGGGGAAGAGGTCCATCGCGGCCTCCAGGAACTGGATGCCGTTCATCTCGGGCATCCGGTAGTCGGCCAGCAGCACCGCCACCCGTTCGCCCCGCAGCTTGATCTCCCGCAGCGCCTCCAACCCGCCGGGGCCGGAGTCGGCCCGGACCACCCGGTAGCGGTCGCCGTACCGGCGGCGGATGTCGCGGGCGACCGCCCGGGAGACGGCGGGGTCGTCGTCGATGGTGAGGATCACCGGCTGTGCCATGGTGCCCATGTAAGCACAGCCGTCGGGCCGGGCGTCCGTGCCGCCGACGGCGGTCCGGGGGTGGGTGGCCCGACGGTGGTTATCCGTTGGTTTTCTCCCGGACACGGCCTATGGTGGGCCGCATGTCCCCGGCCGTCAGCCCCCGCCCGACCGCCACCGGTTTCCCGGTGGCGGTGGTCGTGGTCGGCCGGCGCGGGGCGGCGGTTCCCGGCGCGACCCTGCCCGCCGTCGTGCCCACCCAGGGGCGGCCGAGCCCGATCCCCGCCGGGCGTGGCCCACCCGGAGACCGAGCATCCTCCGGAACGGCCACCAGGGCGAAGCCAGCAGGCTTCGGCCCTTTTTCTATTTCCCGACCCTGTGACCCGAGGCACCCAGCCCGAAAGGACCCGTCCATGAGCACCGATCTGCACGACCAGGCCGACCAGCACCGGCTGACCATGCTCCGCCAGAGCCTCACCGACCAGTTCGCGTCGCAGACCGCCCGGTTGACCGAGCTGACCGCCGACACCGGCGACCCGGCCGAGGCGCACACCCGGGGCGCGCTGATCGCGGCCACCCGGCAGAGCCTGGACCACCTGGCGGGCGCGTTGCGCAGGATCGCCGAGGGGAGCTACGGCCGCTGCGAACGCTGCCAGGTGTCGATCCCGGCCGAACGGCTGGAGGTGCTGCCGCAGGCCCGCTTCTGCGTCCCCTGCCAGCAGAAGGCACACGGCTGACCCGCCACACCCGGCACCGTCGGCGGGCCGGTTTGTGTGCGCCGCCGGCCGGTCCCGGCGCCGGCATCGTCACCTGCGCGGCGTGTCGTCGCCGTCGCGCGGGTGCGATGCCGGCACGAGATCCCAGCGCTTGAGATCACCTGTCGACGCCGGACTCCTCACACGTCGGGCTCCTCACACGGCCGGGGCCGGTGCGCGGCGCTGGAGAGCAGGCGGGTGGGGCCGGCCCGGGTGGGTGGGCCCCAGTGGTGGTTTCGCATCCTTTCGAGCTGATGACGTTGACGCATCACCCGTCGAGGTGCACACCCGAGAGACCGCGAAACCTGCCTGTGGTGTGCCTGACCGGGAACTGAGTCGTTGACGTCGTCAGATCGAAAGGACGCGCACCGCACCTGCGGCCCGAGACAACCCCGGCCCAGTTCCGGATGGGCCGCCCACATCCCCCCTCCCCGGGGCGCGGCGGTACCCGGAAGGACCGGCCGGCCGATCCTTTCCACCTAGCAGCCTAGGATGCCCTGGAGGTGGTGACCCCGGCCCACCGACCGAACACGGAAGAACGGTCACCGGACCGGGTAGGGAGAGGACGGAATCGGGGTCAGCCCGTGGGCCGGTCGAGCCGGTACGGTGCTCGCCGTGACCGCAGACGATCGTCGGGTGGCCGGCCCGGTCGCCGTGCTCGCCAACCCTGTCGCCGGCCGGGGCCGGCACCGGGCGCTGCTGCCCCGGGTCCTCGACGGCCTCGCCGCCGCCGGCCGCCCGGTGGAGCTGCTCACCGCGCACGACCCCGCCGGGGCGGAGGCGGCCTGCCACGCGGCGGTCGCCGCCGGGGCGTCCGCGTTGGTCGCGGTCGGTGGCGACGGCACGGTCCACCGGGCCCTGCAGGCCGTCGGCGGTACGGCGGTGCCGTTCGCCCCGGTGCCGGTCGGCACCGGCAACGACTTCGCCGCCGACGCGGGTTTCCCGGCCGATCCGCTCGCCGTCGTCGCGGTGATCGCCGCCGCACTGCGGGCCGGCCGTACCCGCCCGGTCGACCTGGCCCGGATGACCGGCGGCGACGGCACCGACCGCTGGTACGGGGCGGTCCTCGCCGCCGGCTTCGACGCGATCGTCAACGAGCGGGCCAACCGGATGCGCTGGCCGCGCGGCCCCCGCCGGTACGACCTGGCGATCCTCGTCGAGCTGGCCCGGTTGCGTCCGCGCCGCTACACGCTGCGCCTCGACGGCGTCCCGCACGAGGTGGACGCGGTGCTGGTGGCGGTGGGCAACGGTGCCAGGTACGGGGGCGGGATGCGGATCTGCCCCGCCGCCGACCTCACCGACGGACTGTTGGACGTGGTGGTCGGCGGCCGCTTCGACAGGCGTACCCTGATCCGGGTCAAACCGCGCATCTACGCCGGCACCCACGTGACGCATCCGCTGGCGAGCAGCTTCCGGGCCCGCACCGTGGAACTGGCCGCCGAGGGCATCACCACGTACGCCGACGGGGAGCGGTCCCTGGACCTGCCGGTACGGATCAGTGCGGTGCCTCGGGCGGTGCGTCTGCTGCGGTGAGCGGCCCACGCGGGGCGGCGGCCCGGACCGCACCGATACTGGCGACGACCACCAGGCCGATCGCCAGCACCTCGACCGGGTGCAGATCCTGCCCCAGGATCAGCCAGCCGGCGAGCGCGGCGAGCGCCGGACCGAGGCTCATCAGCACGGCGAACGTCGAGGTGGCCAGCCGGCGCAGGGCCAGCAGTTCCAGCGTGTAGGGCAGCGCCGAGGCGAGCAGCGCCAGCCCGGCCCCGAGGGCGAGCACCCCCGGATGCCACAGCCGCGCCCCGGCGTCGGCCAGGCCGAACGGCAGGGACAGCAGCGCGGCCAGGGCCAGGGCGAGGGCCAGCCCGTCGGCCCGGGGGAACCGCCCGCCGACCCGCGCCGAACAGACGATGTACGCGGCCCACAGCGCGCCCGCCGCGAGCGCGAGGCCGACGCCGACGGGGTCCAGCCGGTCGAAGCCGCCCTGGCCGAGCAGCGCCACCCCGGCCAGCGCGAGGCCCGCCCAGCACCAGGCCGTCCACCGGCGGGCGGTCAGCACCGACAGGGTGAGCGGCCCGAGCACCTCCAAGGTCACCGCCGGGCCGAGCGGGATGCGTTCGATGGCCTGGTAGAAGACCGAGTTCATGCCGGCCAGGGCGAGCCCGAACGCGCCCACGGCCAGCCAGTCGGCCCGGTCGTGCCCGCGCAGCCGGGGGCGGCACACCAGCAGCATCAGCACCGCCCCGATGGCCAGCCGCAGGGTGACCGTGCCGGGGACGCCGACCCGGGGAAAGAGCAGCGCGGCGACGGCGGAGCCGAAGTGCACCGACAACGCCCCGCCGAGCACCAGCCCGACCGCCGTCGCCCGGCCGGACGAGCCGGTCACGGGGAGGGCAGGGCCAGGTCGAGCACGGTGCCGAGGCCGCTGGGGCGGCCCGCTCCGGCGGCCGGCAGCACCAGCACCCCGCAGCCGGCGGCGACGGCCCCGGCGTCGGCCGGGGTGTCGCCGACCATCAGGGTCCGCTCCGGGTCGACCCGCAGCATCCCGCAGGCGCGCAGGAAGATGCCCGGGTCCGGCTTGCACCGCCCCACCTCGTACGACAGCGCGTACGCGTCGACCAGGTCGGCCAGGCCCCAGGCGGTGAAGAGCGGGCGGATGTCGAATCCGATGTTGCTGACCACCGCCACCGGGATGCCGGCGTCGCGGAGCGCGGTGAGCACCGGCGCGGTGTCCGGGTAGGGCACCCAGCCGTCCGGGGCCAGCACCCGCTCGTAGAGCGCCTCGGCGAAGCCCTCGATCCCGGCGTCCACCGTCTCGGCCAGCCCGGTGTACGCGGCCCGGTGGGCGTGTTCGTAGAGGTCCCGGTCGGCCCAGAGTTCGGCCAGCCGGGGCGGTACCCGGGCGGGCGGCGGGCCGCCGGCCCGGCCGGCGGTGAGCAGCCGGTCGGCCAGCGCGGTGGCCCGCATCCGTTCCAGCTCGACCCCGCACGTCGCCGCGGCGGCGACCACCCAGTCGTGGGCCGGTTCGACCTGGGCGAGGGTGCCGTGGAAGTCGAAGAGCACCGCCTCCACGCGATGGCGGGACGCGCCCGCCCGGGTGGCGTGCGTGACGCCGTTCGGGGTCTGGGACGGTTCGGCATGATCCGGCACGTCGTGCACCCTACCGACCCGCTCCGACCGTCGTGCCGGACGGCCTTGCCGGGTAAGCGTCGGTGGCACCGATTAATCTTGCTGACATGTCGAGCCCCGCCGAGCGGTACGCCGAGGCACGTCGCCGGGCTGCCCAGGCCGCCCAGTTCCCGGCCCTGGAAGAGTTCACCCTCGACCTGGGGTTCGACCTCGACGACTTCCAGCGTGAGGCGTGCCAGTCGCTGGAACGGGGCAGCGGGGTGCTGGTCTGCGCCCCGACCGGGGCGGGCAAGACGGTGGTCGGTGAGTTCGCCGTGCACCTCGCGTTGCGGGGCGCGCCGGGCGCGGCGTCGCCGGCCGGGGGCGCGCCGCCCGGCACCCGGCGCAAGTGCTTCTACACCACGCCGATCAAGGCGTTGTCCAACCAGAAGTACCACGACCTGGTGCAGCGTTACGGCGCCGCGCAGGTCGGGCTGCTCACCGGCGACAACGCGATCAACGGGGACGCCCCGGTGGTGGTGATGACCACCGAGGTGCTGCGCAACATGCTCTACGCCGGCTCGGCCACCCTGGCCGGCCTGGCGTACGTGGTGATGGACGAGGTGCACTACCTCGCCGACCGGTTCCGGGGCGGGGTGTGGGAAGAGGTGATCATCCACCTGCCCTCCTCGGTGACCCTGGTGTCGCTGTCGGCGACGGTCTCCAACGCCGAGGAGTTCGCCGACTGGCTGGTCACCGTGCGCGGTGAGACGGCGGTGGTGGTCAGCGAGCACCGGCCGGTGCCGTTGTGGCAGCACATGCTGGTCGGGCGGCGGATGTTCGACCTGTTCCACGACGCCGACGCGGCCCGTAAGCACGACGTGCATCCGGAGTTGCTGCGCTACACCCGGGAGCAGACCCGCCGGCTGGAGCTGGGGGAGGGGCGCGGCGCCGGTCCCGGCGGCGGTCGGCGTGGTCCGCGCTGGCGGGGGCCGCTGCGTCCGGACATCGTCGACCGGCTCGACCGGGAGGGGCTGCTCCCGGCGATCCTGTTCATCTTCAGCCGGGCCGGCTGCGCCGCCGCCGTGCAGCAGTGCCTGGCGGCCGGTCTGCGGCTGACCTCGGCGGAGGAACGTGCCGAGATCCGTCGGGTGGTGGAGTCCCGGGTCACCGCGATCCCCGGCGAGGATCTGACCGTGCTGGGCTACTGGGAGTGGCTCGACGGGTTGGAGCGTGGTCTGGCCGCCCACCATGCCGGGATGCTGCCGGTGTTCAAGGAGGTCGTCGAGGAGTTGTTCGTCCGGGGCCTGGTCAAGGCGGTGTTCGCCACCGAGACCCTGGCGTTGGGGATCAACATGCCGGCCCGTTGCGTGGTGCTGGAGCGGCTGGTCAAGTTCAACGGCGAGGCCCACGTCGATCTCACCCCGGGGGAGTACACGCAGCTCACCGGGCGGGCCGGTCGACGGGGCATCGACGTCGAGGGGCACGCCGTGGTGGTGTGGTCGCCCGAGACCGACCCCCGGCACGTGGCGGGCCTGGCCTCCACCCGTACCTACCCGTTGCGGTCGAGCTTCCGGCCGTCGTACAACATGGCGGTCAACCTGGTCGGGAGCGTGGGCGCCGAGCCGGCGCGCGCGCTGCTGGAGTCGTCGTTCGCCCAGTTCCAGGCGGACCGGTCGGTGGTCGGGCTGGCCCGTCAGGTGCAGCGCAACACCGAGACCATCGACGCGTACGGCGCCGAGGCGGCCTGCCACCAGGGTGACTTCGACGAGTACTTCGCCCTGCGGGTGGCCATCGCCGACCGGGAACGGGCCATCGCCCGGCAGGGGCAGACCCAGCGCAAGGCCGCCGCGGTGGCGGCGTTGGAGCGGTTGCGGATCGGTGACGTGATCCGGGTGCCGTCCGGGCGGCGGGCCGGGCTCGCGGTCGTCCTCGATCCGGCGACCGGGGGGTTCGGTGAGCCCCGGCCGCTGGTGCTCACCCAGGACCGGTGGGCGGGTCGGGTCAGTCCCGGCGACTTCACCACCCCGGCCGAGGTGCTCGCCCGCATCCGGGTGCCCAAGCACTTCAACCACCGGTCGCCGGCCGCCCGGCGGGATCTGGCCGCCGAGGTCAGCGGCACCGGGCTGGACCGGCACGGTGGCCGGCGGGGTGGCCGGTCCCGGCAGGCCGTCGGTGAGGACCACCGGCTCAGCCAGCTCCGTACCGAGTTGCGGCGGCATCCCTGCCACGCCTGCCCGGAGCGGGAGGACCACGCCCGGTGGGCGGAGCGGCGCCGCCGGTTGGAGAAGGACACCGAGGAGCTGCGGCAGCGGGTGTCGGGGCGGACGGGCTCGCTGGCCCGGACCTTCGACCGGATCGTCGCCCTGCTGACGGCCCGGGGGTACCTGTCCGCCGACGGCGGGGTGACCGACGCCGGTCGGATGCTCGGCCGGATCTGGACGGAGGCCGACCTGCTGGTCGCCGAGTGTCTTCGGCGGGGTGTCTGGGACGGCCTGTCCCCGGCGGAGCTGGCCGCCGCCGTGTCGGTGGTGGTGTTCGAGGCCCGGCGGGACGTCGACGAGCGGGCGTCGCTGCCGCGTGGGCCGGTCGCCGACGCGGTCGACGAGACGCTCGCGTTGTGGAGCGGGATCGAGGCCGACGAGGCGCAGCGGGGGCTGACCGCCACCCGGGAGCCGGATCTCGGGTTCGCCTGGCCGATCTACCGGTGGGCGCGGGGGGAGACCCTGGCCAAGGTGCTCGCCAGTGGTCACCAGTTCGACGGGGAGATGCCCGCCGGGGATTTCGTCCGCTGGGCCCGACAGGTCGCCGACCTGCTCGGTCAACTATCCGACTCCGGCGGGGCGTCGACGGAGCTGCGGGCCACCGCTCGGCAGGCGATCGCCGCCGTGAACCGGGGCGTACTCGCCCATTACACCTCCGCCTGATCATCACTTTCGGTCACCGTCGGGCGGTGAATCGACGCATCGGACGGTCACCGTGACGGCACCCCCCGGATTGCCGGGGGGTCGCTGTTGCGCCTGCTCGGAGCCTCCCCGATCATTGCTCGGGCGCGGTCGCCTACGCGCCGGTAATGAGTGGGGGGAAGACCGCCGTGGCGGAGATCAATCACTTTGAGTACGGGTGGATCACACCGGCGCTGAGTTACGCGCTGTCCGTGCTCGGTTCGTTCCTCGGTCTGGTCTGTGCCGGGCGGATCCGTACCGCCACCGGTTCCGGTCAGCGTTTCTGGTGGGGCCTGTTGGCCGCGTGGGCGATCGGCGGCACCGCGATCTGGGCGATGCACTTCATGGCCATGCTCGGGTTCGCGGTCACCGGCACCCGCATCCGGTACGACGTGCCGCTCACCGCCGCCAGCACGGTGATCGCCGTCACCGCCGTCGGGATCGGCCTGGCCATCGTCGGCACCGGCCGGCTCAGCGCCGCGAAGGTCCTCGGCGGTGGCCTGTTCACCGGGATCGGCGTCGCGGCCATGCACTACACCGGGATGGCCGCGATGCGGCTCAACGGTGACCTGAACTACGAGGCCACCCGGGTGGCACTGTCGGTGGCCATCGCCGTCGTCGCGGCCACCGTGGCCCTGTGGCTGGCGATGACCGTCCGCCGGGGCCTGGCGATCGCCGGTTCCGCCCTGCTGATGGGGGTGGCGGTCAACGGCATGCACTTCACCGGGATGAGCGCCCTGTCGGTGCACCTGCACGGGCAGCGCGGCGAGGTCACCGGCGCGGGGGTGAGCACCCTGCTGGTGCCGATCGTCCTCGCGGTGATCTTCGTGGTGGTGGGGCTGGTGTACGCGCTGCTGGCCGCGCCCACCGACGACGACCGGGCCGCCGCCGCCTACCTGCAGGCGCGGCAGGTCAACGCGCCGGTCGTCGAACCGGAGGCGGCCCCGGACCCGGTGGGCCTGCGTGCCCGCTCGACCACCCTGGGCCGGCCGGGCACCCCGTTCCCGTCCCGTCGGGACGCCCCACCGCCGCGCTGACCGGCGTCGGGACGCCGGGGCCGGTCAGGGTCGCGCGGCGAGGGCGTCGACCAGCCGCCGGCACGAGCCGGCCAGGTTCCACCGCTGGGCCAACTCCAGCAGCCGGTCGGGGTCGGCGGGTGCCGCCGGCAGCGCGGTCGGCAGCGCCGGCAGCGGGACGTCGGTGGCGACCCGGACCACCTTCGGGGCCACCGCCAGGTAGTCGCGGGCGCCGTCGAGCTTGGCGCGCAGCCCCGGGGCGAACCCGGAGTCGGGGTCGTCGAGCGCGGCGAGGATGCCGGACAGGCCGCCGTAGCGGTCGATCAGCCGGGCGGCCGTCTTCTCGCCCACCCCGGGCACCCCGGGCAGCCCGTCGCTCGGGTCGCCGCGCAGGGCGGCGAAGTCGGCGTACCGGTCGGCGGGGACCCCGTAGCGGGCCCGGACGGCGGCGTCGTCGCAGTCGTCGAGCTTGGCCACCCCGCGACCGATGTAGAGCAGCCGGACCCGGCGGTCGTCGTCGACGAGCTGGAACAGGTCCCGGTCGCCGGAGACCACCTCCACCGGGCCGGGCTGGGTGACCGACAGGGTGCCCAGCACGTCGTCGGCCTCGTAACCGGTCGCGCCGACGGCGGTGATGCCGATCGCGGCCAGCACGTCGAGGATCACCGGCACCTGCGGGGATAGGGTGTCCGGCACCTCCTCGCCGCCCTCCGGGGCGACCCGGTGCGCCTTGTACGACGGCAGCAGCTCCACCCGCCAGGCGGGCCGCCAGTCGTGGTCGAGCGCGCAGACCATCCGGTCGGGCCGGCGGGTGCGGACCAGTTGGGCGAGCATGTCGAGGAACCCGCGCACGGCGTTGACGGGCTGGCCGTCGTCGGTCCGCGCCGCCGACTCGGGCACCCCGAAGTAGGCCCGGAAGTAGAGGCTGGGGGCGTCGATCAGCAGGATCGGCTGTTGGTCTGCCACGCCCGACAGCCTGGCACACCCCACCGACGACATGGGGGACGCCCACCGGCCGTGCCCGGCACGGTCACCAGCGCAGCGGCACGGTGGCCAGGAACGCGCCGAGCCGCTCGGCGATCACCTCGTGGTCCTTGCGGGACGGGTGCCAGCGGCAGCCGCCGTAGTCCAGGCCGACGCCGTCGAGGTACCAGTAGCGGACCAGGTCGTGACGTTCCCGTACCACCTGCGCGGCGGCCTCGGCGAAGGCGGTGGTGTTCCACAGTTGCTGTGCGGTCACCACGACGAGGGTGTCCCGGCCGTACCGGACCCGGAGCCGGTCGAGGAACCGGTGGTAGGCGTCCCGGTAGGCGCGGCGCAGGCTCTGCGGCGTCCATGCCTCGTCGGGGCGCAGGTCGGTGGCGAAGTCGTTCGCGCCCAACCCGACCACGACCAGCTGCGGTCGCCAGCTGGCGGGCCGGTCCCAGACGTCGCCGTCCACGGCGAGCAGGGACCGGGGGTAGAACGTGCGGTAGGTGACGTCGGGTCTGCCGCCGTCGTGGTTACGTACCATCCCCAGCCCGGAGTACGCGTTGAGCTGGTAGTCGGCGTCCAACCGGCGGGCGGTGAGCGCGCCGAAGCTGAGGTCGGCGTCGGTGCGGCGGGTGGCCTCGGCGTCGGTGCACTCCCGGTCGGTCGACAGGTTGCCGTAGCCGGCGGTCAGCGAGTCGCCGATGAACTCGATCTGCCGGTGGCGGGCGGGCGGCGGGGCCAGGACCCGTCCGCCGTCGACGGCGACGAAGCCACCGAACGCGCCCGCCGCCGTCGGGCTCTCGGTGCGCTTGACCAGGCGTACGGTGTGCCGCCCGGCGGTCGGCCCGGTCACCCGGTACGTGGTCCGCCCCGGGGTGACCAGGGTCGCCACGGTCACCCCGTCGACTTCGACGGTGTAGTCGTTGACCGCGTCGTCGAGCACGATCCCGACCCCGGTGCCCCGGAACCGGCCCTCGAAGTACACCCCCGGCCAGCTGTACCGGGCGAGACGGCCGTCGACGGTGACCCGCCCGGCGGTGGACGCCCCGACGGGTCCGGGCCGGTGCGGGCCGGTGCACGCCGCCGCCCCGTGGGCCGGTGCGGGGCCGGCCGGCCGGCATCCCGGCGCGGCGTCCGCGGGCGCGGTGCCGGGCAGCACGGTCACGGCGACCGCGATCAGCATGACGACCAGCCGGGTCGACGACACGGTCCCTCCCTCCGCCCGGTCCGGGACCGGGCCTACGACGTGCGACGCGGTGTCCCGCGTCCACGGCTGGCCCAACGACCGACCGGCGGCGACGGTTCCGCCGCCGGGGCGGATGCCGGTGGGAAACCGGCGTGACGACCCGGTGGCCGCCGGGTGAGACTGCGGGCATGGAGTTCGTGCCCGGTCTGGTGCTGTGTCGGCGTTTCCACGACGAGGTCGTCGGGCCGCTGCTGGCACGGCACCTGCCGGGCCTGCGCTACTCCGCCGGGCTGTTCGACGGCGGTTCGGAGCTGCTGGGGCTGGACACCGAACGCTCCACCGACCACGACTGGGGGCCCCGGGCGCAGGTCTTCCTGGCCGATCCGGCCGGGGCGGCGTCGGTACGGGCGGCGCTGGCCGACCTGCCGCCCCGCTTCCTGGGCCGGCCGACCCGGTTCCTCGGCTGGCCGACCGCCCGGCTGGGGGTGCCCGACGTCGCCGGGGACCGCACCGGCGTCGAGGTGGTCGGCTGGCGGGACTGGCTGCGGGGCCGGCTCGGGTTCGATCCGACCGTCGCGATAACCACCGCCGACTGGCTGTCCCTGCCGACGCAGCGGCTGGCCGAGGTGACCGGTGGTGCGGTGTTCCACGACGGCCTGCACGGCGCGGTCGGCGCGGTCCGGGCCGCCCTGGCCTGGTATCCGGACGACGTGTGGCGGCACGTGCTGGCTGCCGGGTGGACCCGGGTGGGGCACGCCGAGCATCTGGTCGGCCGGTGCGCCGAGGTGGGTGACGCGTTGGGCAGCCGGCTGGTGGCCGCCCGGGTGGCCCGGGACCTGATGCAGCTCGGCCTGCTGGCCCGTCGCCGCTGGCCGCCGTACGACAAGTGGCTCGGCAGCGTGTTCGCCGCGCTGCCGGACGCCGGCCCGGTGGTGGCGGCGCTGGCGGACGCGCTCGGGCCGGGTGACTGGCCGCACCGGCAGGCGGGGCTGGTGCGGGCGCTGGAGACGGTCGCCGGGTGGACCAACGACACCGGGTTGGCCGGGCCGGTCGACGTCGCGGCCCGGCCCTTCCACGGGCGGCCCTTCCTGGTACTCGACGCGCCCCGGTTGGCGGCCGTGCTGCGGGCCGCGATCGTCGACCCGGCGCTGCGGGACCGGCCGCTGGTCGGCGCGGTGGACCAGTACGTCGACAGCGTGGACGTGCTGACCCACGCCGACCGGGTCCGCCGGGTCGGTGCCGCCGTCACCGGCTGACGGACCCGGCGGCCGGTCAGCCCCGCAGCCGGGCGCGGATGAACCGCCCGGACTCGGTGAGCACGGCGGTGCCGGTGAAGTCGGTGCCGGCGCACGTGCCCTGCCGGAACACCGAGTTGCTCTCCGGGCCG
Organism: Micromonospora sp. HM134; assembly: GCF_007833915.1. NCBI lineage: Bacteria > Bacillati > Actinomycetota > Actinomycetes > Micromonosporales > Micromonosporaceae > Micromonospora > Micromonospora sp. HM134. The sequence goes on along the minus strand of NZ_CP041061.1, from coordinate 4,174,745 downwards.
TCGGAGTAGCTCCACATCGAGTAGCTGATCTTCAGGCGTTGCAGCAGGTCCAGCCAGGTGGTGGCGCTGTCCAGGTCGTTGGGGCCGTCGCCGGTGAAGGTCTGGGTGCCGAACTCGCTGACGAACAGCGGCAGGCTCCGGGCGGCCCGGGCCACCGTCTCGCGTTGCAGGTCCCGGTGGGACGCGGCGTAAAAGTGGAAGGTGTACATGATGTTCCCGGCGTCGACCGGGTCGTCGGTCACCTCGGTCTCGTCGGCGCCCTCGGACACGCCGAGGGAGGAGAAGCCCCGGGTGCCGACCAGCACCACGCTGTCCGGGTCGGCGGCCCGGATCACCGGGATGACCTGTTCGGCGTAGCTCTTGATGGTGGCCCAGTCGACCCCGTTGGGTTCGTTGGCGATCTCCCAGAGCACGTTGGTCCGTGCGGCGTGCCGGGCGGCGACCTCGGCGAAGAACGACCGGGCCCGGTCCAGGTTGACCAGCGGGTCGCCGGGGGTCAGCACGTGGAAGTCGACCACCACGTAGAGGCCGAGCGCGCTGGCGGTCTCCACCGCCTCGTCGACCCGGCGGGTGAAGCCGGCCGGGTCGGTCTCGAACCCTCCCTCCTGGACGTACATCGCCACCCGGACGAAGTCGGCCCGCCAGTCGGTGCGCAGCGCGGCCAGCGAGTCGGGGTTGAGGCAGTCCGGGAAGAACTGGAGGCCGTGGCTGCTCATCCCGCGCAACTGGACCGGCTCGCCGGCCGCGTCGCACAGGTGCACCCCGCACACCCGCAGCCGGCCGTGCCGGTCCACCGGGGACCCGGCGGGCGCGGCGGCCGGTTGCCCGGTGGCGGGTTCCCGGGTGGCCGGTGGCGGCTCGGGCGTCCCGGTGCCGGCCGGGCCGGTGGCGGCCGGTGGCGCGGCGTCGGTCTCGGCGTTCGCGGTGGGGACGGTGAGAGCCGCCCAGCCGGCGACGAGCGCGGCGAGGGCCACCCCCGTCGAGGTCAGTGCTGTGCGTCGGTGCATGGGGACTCCGGTCGGGCTCGTCGGGACCGGGGAAGGCGTCCGGTGGTACGTAGCCGCGGCGGGCGCGGTTCACCGGGGTGCCGGCCACGCCGGACTGGGCCCCGACCCGAACGACCGTTAAGCTGACGGGGTGGCGCCCGGCGGACGACGGGCGGCGGCTCACCCACCTCTGGAGCTCATCGCGCTATGACTGTCGACCGCATCCTCCCCACCGACGAGGCCCACGACCTGCTCGACCTCGCCACCGAACTGGCCGACCGGGAACTCGCGCCCCGGGCCGCCGGCTTCGAGGAGCGCGCCGAGTTCCCCCGCGAGGTGCTGCGCACCCTGGGCCGGGCCGGCCTGCTGGGCCTGCCGTACGCCGAGGAGCACGGCGGCGCGGCCCAGCCGTACGAGGTCTACCTCCAGGTGCTGGAGATCCTCGCCGGCCGGTGGCTCGCGGTCGCCGAGGCGGTCAGCGTGCACACCCTGTCCTGCTACCCGCTTGCCGAGTTCGGCACCGACGCCCAACGCAAGCTGCTGCCGGAGCTGGTGGGTGGGGAACTGCTCGGGGCGTACTGCCTGTCGGAGCCGCAGGGTGGCTCGGACGCCGCCGCGTTGACCACCCGGGCGGTCCGCGACGGCGACGACTACCGGGTCACCGGGGTCAAGGCGTGGATCACGCACGCCCGGGTGGCGGACTTCTACAACGTGTTCTGCCGTACCGGCGGGCCGGGCCCGAAGGGCATCTCCTGCCTGCTGGCCGACCGGGGCACGCCGGGCATCGCCCCGCAGGCGGCCGAGCGGACGATGGGGCTGCGCTCGTCGCCGGTGGCGCAGATCGCCTTCGACGACGCCCGGGTGCCGGCCGAGCGGCTGATCGGTGGGGAGGGCGCGGGCTTCACCATCGCGATGTCCGCGCTGGACTCGGGGCGGCTGGGCATCGCCGCCTGCGCGGTCGGTCTGGCCCAGGCGGCGCTGGACTACGCCGTCGGTTACGCCCGGGAGCGGCAGCAGTTCGGCCGGGCGATCGTCGACTTCCAAGGGGTGGGTTTCCTGCTGGCCGACGCGGCCACCCAGATCTCCGCCGCCCGGGCGTTGACGTTGGCCGCCGCCCGGTTGCGCGACGCGGGCCGGCCGTACTCGATCGAGGCGGCCAAGGCGAAGCTGTTCGCCACCGACGTGGCGATGCGGGTGACCACCGACGCGGTGCAGGTGCTCGGCGGGGCCGGGTACGTGGCCGACCACCCGGTCGAGCGGTACATGCGGGAGGCGAAGGTGCTCCAGATCGTCGAGGGCACCAACCAGATCCAGCGGCTGGTGATCTCCCGGGCGCTGGCGAGGGACTAACCTGTGCCGGTGACGTTTCCCCGGATCACCATCGACCCCGAGGTGATGGGCGGGGCGCCCTGCGTGCGGCAGTCCCGCGTCCCGGTGGCGACCCTGCTGGCGATGATGGCGGAGGGGATGTCGGTGACGGACATCCTCACCGATCTGCCCTTCCTCGACGAGGAGGATCTGGCCGAGGTGCTCAACTTCGCCGCCGACGCGGTGCGCGACCGGGCGGCCCGCTGAGCGTCACATCGGGCGGGACGTCGTCGCCAGGGGAGCGCTCCACCGGGTAGGTTGCACGGGTGGAGGAGACCGACCGTGCCATCGTCGCCGCGCTGACCGCCGACGGCCGCCTGTCGTACACGGATCTGGCGGAGAGGGTCGGCCTGTCGGTCTCGGCCGTTCACCAGCGGGTCCGCCGGCTGGAACAGCGCGGCGTGATCAACGGGTACACCGCCCGGGTGTCGTTCGAGGCGTTGGATCTGCCGATGACCGCGTTCGTGGCGATCCGGCCGTTCGACCCGTCGCAGCCGGACGACGCGCCGGAGCGGCTGGCCCACCTGCCCGAGATCGACTCCTGCTACTCGGTGGCGGGGGAGGACTTCTACCTGCTCCTGGTGCGGGTGGCCGGGCCGGCCGACCTGGAACGGGTGCTCCAGGAGATCCGCACCGCCGCGAACGTCACCACCCGCACGACGGTGGTGCTGTCCACCCCGTACGAGGGGCGTCCGCCGAAGGTGGCGGTGGGGGAGCTGCGGGGCCGTACCCGCAGCGGCGCGGAGGCCCCGGCGTAGCTGCCGCCCCGGCCGCTCAGCGGCCGTTCCAGCGCAGGATGACCGGGCGGCCGTGTTCGTGGCCGAGCGCGCTGACGGTGGCGGTGTCCAGGCGCAGCTTGCCGCCGCCGGCGGCGGGCAGGCCGATCCACCGGGCGCCGACCACCCGGAGCAGGTGGGCGTGCCCGACCAGCGCCACGTCGCCCCGGGCCAGCAGCGGTGTGAGCCGGCCGAGCAGCCGGTCGACCCGGGCCCCGACCTGGTCGGGGGACTCCCCGTCGGGGCAGCCGTCGGTCCAGATGTTCCAGTCGGGGCGCTCGGTGTGGATGTCGGCGGTGGTGCGGCCCTCGTACCGGCCGTAGTTCCACTCGGTGAGGTCGTCGTCGGTGCCGTCGACGGTGAGGCCGGCGAGCTGCGCGGTGCGCAGCGCCCGGCGTCGGGGGCTGACGAGCACGGTGGCGAAGCGCTGGCAGGTCAGCACCCCGGCCAGCGCGCGGGCCTGCCGCTCACCGTCGGGGGTCAGCTCCAGATCGGTGTACGAGGTGTGCCGCCGGCTGGCGCTCCACGTCGTCTCGCCGTGCCGGATCAGGATGATCTCGCTCATCCGCCCAGTCAACCAGCATCCGCCGGGCCCAGCCGGCCACCTATTGTCCTAGGATGCCCTAGAGATGGTGCGCCCCGGCGCACCCCTTCTGATCAGCGCCTACGGCGCGGTTCTGTTTCGGGTCGGCCGGATCGGGGACGCCACCGGTACGGGGCCGCCGCCCCGTGACCGCCGCAGCGACAGGAGGCGACATGAGCTTCACCGACAAGGCCAAGAACAAGGCCCAGGAGCTGACCGGCGCCGCTAAGGAGCGGCTCGGCGACATGACCGACAACGAGCGGATGCGGGCCGAGGGCGCCACCGAGCAGAGCGAGGCGCGGGCCCGGCAGGCCGGCGAGCACGTCAAGGACGCCGGTCGGGACGTACGGGACGCCATGCGCTGACGGTCCGCGCCGCCCGGGTGGCCCCTGGGCACGGTGCGGGGGCCACCCGGGTTAGCGTGCGGGCATGCTGGTCGCCCGTTCGCTGGTGTTGTTCGTCCTGGCCGCGCTCGCCGAGATCGGTGGGGCGTGGCTGATCTGGCAGGGCTGGCGGGAGCACCGGGGGTTGTGGTGGATCGCCGGCGGGGTGGTCGCGTTGGGTGTCTACGGTTTCGTGGCGACGTTCCAGCCGGATGCGAACTTCGGCCGCATCCTGGCCGCGTACGGCGGGGTGTTCGTGGCGGGGTCGCTGGCGTGGGGCGTGTTGGTGGACGGCTTCCGGCCGGACCGGTGGGACCTGACGGGCGCGGCGATCTGCCTGCTCGGCGTCGCCGTGATCATGTACGCGCCGCGCGGGGCGTGACGGCCGCCGCCCCCGGGACCGGTCCGGGTCGCGGGGGCGGCGGGGTGGTGCGGGTCAGTCGTCGCGGTGCGCGGCCCACCACCGCTGGCCGGCCTCGGGAGGGTGTCGATCGGGTCGTAGTAGGCGTAGCGCTTGTTGAGCGCCTCCAGGTCGGCCGACTCGATGGAGGTGCGGTAGTTCTTGGTCCAGTAGGAGATGCCGCGTTCCCGGTCGTACTCGGTGAGCATGTGCACCCAGCGCTTGCCGACGAAGGGCACGTCGCAGACGATCCGGGGGGTGGCGTAGCCGGGCAGGTAGCCCATGATGTCGTGCTGGAGCTGCTGGGCGTGCCAGACCGGGACCCGCCAGTGTTCGGCGTTGGGGATCATGTCGCACATGTAGAAGTAGTACGGCAGGATGCCGGCTTCACCCTGGAGGGCGAAGCAGAGGTCGAGCAGGTCGGGGGCGGTGGCGTTGACGCCGCGCATGAGCACGCCCTGGTTGCGCACGTCGCGGACGCCGACGTCGAGGGCGGTCTGGGCGGCCTTGGCGACCAGCGGGGTGATCGACTGGGCGTGGTTGACGTGGGTGTGGATGGCCAGGTTGACGCCGCGTCGGGCGGCGGTGCGGGCGACCCGTTCCAGGCCCTCGACGACGTCGTTCTGGAGCCAGTGCTGGGGCAGGCCCATCAGGGCCTTGGTGGCGAGCCGGATGTCGCGGACGGTTTCCAGTTCGAGCAGCCGCATCAGGTACGACTCAAGGTTGCGCCACGGGACGTTGGCCACGTCGCCGCCGGAGACGACCACGTCGCGGACGCCGGGGTGGGCCTTGAGGTAGGCGATGTGGGCGTCGTAGCGGTCGACGGGCTTGAGGGTGAGCTTGAGCTTGTCGACGGCGGGGGTGGAGTTGCCGACGAGGTCCATCCGGGTGCAGTGGCCGCAGTACTGGGGGCAGGTGGAGAGCAGTTCGGCGAGGACCTTGGTGGGGTAGCGGTGGGTGAGGCCCTCGGCGACCCACATGTCGTGTTCGTGCAGTGAGTCGCGGCTGGCGTAGGGGTGTGAGGGCCAGTCGGTGCGCCGGTCGGCGGTGACGGGGATCATGTAGCGGCGGATGGGGTCGGCGCGGAACGCCTCGGTGGTCATCGGGGCGAACGGCACCATCGTGTTGATCATCTGGGGTGGCACCAGCATCGACATGGTGGCCAGGGCCTGCTGGTCGGCGGCGAGGTCGGTGTAGAAGCTCTCGTCGACGGTGTCGCCGAGGACGGCGCGCAGCTGCTTGATGTTCTTGACGCAGTTGACGCGTTGCCACTGGGCGTTCTCCCACTGTTCGCGGGTGACGTCGCGCCAGCCGGGGAAGCGGGTCCAGTCGGGTTCGACCAGGGGGCTGCGGCGGTATTCGTAGGGCTGCCCGGCGGTGGGTGCGGCGGCCGGGGCGGGGCGGGGCCCGGGGATGGTCGCCATCGGTTGGGTCTGGGTCACGGCCCCTCCTCGTGCTGCGTGGCCGGGGTGACCGGCGGGCGATGATCGGTAGATCCCGAAAGGCTACTGGAAAATATCCGGCGAAGAAATTAGTCTGCCGTAAGTTTTCCCGCGATGCGAGTCCTGGTCGGGGCTTCGGGCGGTGGAGAGGGGAGGTCGGCGTGACGTCACCGGTGGGTCTGCACCGCGTCGTGGAACCGGCGGGGGTGCTGCCGCAGGCGGCCTGGCGGTTGGACGCCGACCCGCGGATCGCCCCCAACGAGGTGCGGATCCGGGTGGAGCGGTTGAACCTGGACGCGGCGAGTTTCCGGCAGTTGGCGCAGAAGCACGGTGGGGACGGGGAGAAAGTCCGCGCCGAGGTGCTGGAGATCGTGTCGGCGCGGGGCAAGATGCAGAATCCGGTGACCGGGTCGGGCGGGATGCTGATCGGCACCGTGGAGGAGGCCGGCCGGCGGTCGCCGTTGGGGTTGGCGGTGGGTGACCGGGTGGCGACGTTGGTGTCGTTGACGCTGACCCCGTTGACGATCCTGGACGGGTTGGCCCGCTGGGACGGGCGTAGCGAGCAGGTGCCGTGTGACGGGTACGCGATCCTGTTCGCCCGGTCGATCGCGGCGGTGCTGCCGGCGGATCTGCATCCGGAGTTGGCGCTGGCGGTGCTGGACGTGTGCGGTGCGCCGGCGTTGACGGCCCGGGTGGTCGCCGAGCAGGTGGCGCGGCGGGAGCGGACCGGTGACGGGTCGCCGGTGACGGTGGCGGTGATCGGTGGGGCGGGCAAGAGCGGGTCGTTGTCGTTGGCGGCGGCGCGGCGGGCGGGTGCCGGTCGTACGGTGGGGGTGGTGCCGGTGGCGGCGGAGCGGGACGCGCTGGTGGCGGCCGGTCTGGCGTCGGTGGTGGCGTTGGCTGATGCCCGGGACCCGGTGGGGGTGTCGTCGGCGGTGACGACGGCGTTGGGTGGGCCGGCGGACGTGACGGTGGTGTGCGTGGACGTGCCGGGGTGTGAGCACGGTGCGGTGTTGGCCACGGCGGACGGCGGCACGGTGATCTTCTTCTCGATGGCGACGAGTTTCGCGGCGGCGGCGTTGGGTGCGGAGGGGCTGGCGGCGGACGTGACGATGCTGGTGGGCAACGGTTACGTGCCGGGGCACGCGGAGCTGGCGTTGGGGTTGGTGCGGTCGGAGCCGGGGGTACGTGGTCTCTTCGCGTCCCGGTTGGCGGCAGACTGAGTGCCATGACGAACCCCTCGACGTTGTACCGCGGTGGAGTGCTGCACTGTCCGGCGGAGCCGAGCGCGACGGCGCTGTTGGTGCGGGACGGGCGGATCGCCTGGCTGGGTGTGGACGCGGACGCGCCGGCCGCCGACCGGGTGGTGGAGCTGGGTGGGGCGCTGGTGACGCCGGCGTTCGTGGACGCGCACGTGCACGCGACGGACACCGGGTTGGTGTTGTCGGGTCTGGATCTGTCGTCGGTGCGGTCGGCGGCCGGGTTGCTGGACGCGGTGGCGGTGTTCGCGGCGGGTCTGCCGGCGGACGCGGTGGTGTTGGGGCACGGCTGGGACGAGTCGGGTTGGGTGGATGCGGCGTTGCCGGACGCGGCGCGGTTGGACCGGGCGGCGGGTGGTCGGCGGGTGTATCTGTCGCAGGCGTCGATCCATTCGGCGTTGGTGTCGCAGGCGTTGCTGGCGGCGTGTCCGCAGGTGGCGGGTTTGCCGGGTTTCGACGCGTCGGGGTGGTTGCGGCGGGACGCGCACCATGTGGTGCGGGCGGCGGCGCGGGCCGGGGTGACGCGGGGGCAGCGGGTGGCGGCGCAGCGGGTGGCGTTGGCGCGGGCGGCGTCGTTGGGGATCGCGGCGGTGCACGAGTGTGGTGGGCCGGAGATTTCCGACGAGGAGGATTTCACGGGTCTGTTGGGTCTTTCGGGTGCGGGTGTGCCGGAGGTGTACGGGTACTGGGGTGAGTTGTCGGGGGCGGCGCGGGCGCGGGAGTTGGGGGCGGTGGGGGCGGGTGGTGACCTGTTCGCGGACGGGGCGTTGGGGTCGCGGACGGCGCACCTGTCGGGGCCGTACCGCGACGGTGAGGGGTGTGGGCACGGTTATCTGAGTGCGGATCAGGTGCGTGACCATCTGGTGGACTGTGCGGCGCACGGGGTGCAGGGCGGGTTCCACGCGATCGGTGACGCGGCGATCGGGACGGTGTTGGCGGGGTTCGCGGCGGCGGCTTCGGTGTTGGGTACGGACCGGGTGCGGGCGGCGCGGCACCGGGTGGAGCATGCGGAGATCATGAGCAAGGCGTTGATCGCCGGGTTCGTGGAGTTCGGGATCGTCGCGTCGATGCAGCCGGCGTTCGACCGGTTGTGGGGTGGCGCGGGTCGGATGTACGAGTCGCGGTTGGGGTTGGCCCGGTCGTTGGAGTCGAATCCGATGGGGGCGATGCACGGGGTGGGGGTGGCGTTGGCGTTCGGGTCGGATTCGCCGGTGACGCCGCTGGATCCGTGGGGGGCGGTGCGGGCGGCGGCGGCGCATCACAGTGCGGCGCAGCGGATGAGTGTGCGGGCGGCGTTCGCGGCGCACACCCGGGGTGGCTGGCGGGCGGTGCATCTGGACAACGAGGGGGTGTTGGCGTTGGGGGCGCCGGCGACGTTCGCGGTGTGGGAGGCCCCGGCGGGGGTGGAGCGGGGGTTGCCGGTGTTGCAGTCCGAGGATCCGGAGTTGCGGGGTCCGGGGGATCCGACGCCGTTGCCGGTGTGCCGGGCGACGGTGCTGCGTGGTGAGGTCATCTATGAGGAAGGCGCGTCGTGACGGGGAAGCTTGACCTGGATCCGGTGCTGGTGGCGCGGGCGCGGGAGTTGGCGCGGCGGGCCGGGCAGCCGGTGGTGGAGTTGGCGCGTAGTCACACCACGGTGTCGGTGGAGCGGGCGGTGTTGCGGCTGGCCGGGGTGACCGGTGCGGATCCGGACGGTATTCCGTGGGTGAACCGTCTGGTGGACGCGGTGGTGGCGGATGTGGGGTTGGGGCACGGGGTGGCGGTGCCGGTGTTCGACGCGTTGGCGCGGGAGCAGATCAGCGATGTGACGCTGCTGGCGCAGAAGGCGGCCGCCGGGTCGGTGCGGTTCGCGCAGCCCACCGGTAGGGCCGCCACGGCGGCCCGGCGGGTGGCGCGTCGGGCGGTCGCCGCGGGTGTGCGGCGGATCGACCGGCGGCGGGCCGAGCGGGGCCGCCTCGTCAAGCGGTACGGGGACCCGAAGCAGCGGCCGTGGATCTACCTGATCGTGGCGACGGGTGACATCTACGAGGACATTCCGCAGGCGCAGGCGGCGGCGCGGGCGGGTGCGGACGTGATCGCGGTGATCCGGTCGACGGGGCAGTCGTTGTTGGACTATGTGCCGGAGGGGGCGACCCGGGAGGGGTTCGCGGGCACGTATGCGACGCAGGAGAACTTCCGGTTGATGCGGGCGGCGCTGGACGAGTCGTCGCGGGAGCTGGGCCGGTACGTGCGGTTGACGAACTACGCGTCGGGCCTGTGTATGCCGGAGATGGCCACCCTGGCGGGTCTGGAACGGCTCGACATGATGCTGAACGACTCGATGTACGGGATTCTGTTCCGGGACATCAATCCGATCCGGACGTTCGTGGATCAGCGGTTCTCGCGGCAGGTGCACGCGCGGGCGGGGATCATCATCAACACGGGTGAGGACAACTACCTCACGACCGCCGACGCGGTCGAGGAGGCGCACACGGTGACGGTGTCGCAGCTGCTCAACGAGTTCTTCGCGCACGAGGCGGGGTTGGTCGACGCCCAGTTGGGGCTGGGGCACGCGTTCGAGATCAACCCTGAGGTGCCGGAGTCGTTCCGGCTGGAGTTGGCGCACGCGTTGTTGGCGCGGGAGTTGTTCCCGGATGCGCCGTTGAAGTGGATGCCGCCGACGAAGCACATGACGGGGGACGTGTTCCGGGGGAATCTGCTGGACGGGTTCTTCAATCTGGTGGGGACGATGACGGGGCAGGGGATCCTGCTGGTGGGGATGATGACCGAGGCGGTGGTGACGCCGTGGTTGTCGGACCGGGACATCGCCCTGCAGAACGTGCGGTACGTGTTGGGTGCGGCGGGCGGGTTGCACGAGGATTTCGTGCCGGCGCCGGGTGGGTTCATCCAGCAGCGGGCGCACCGGGTGCTGGGTGAGGCGGTGGATCTGCTGGAGCGGATCGGGGACCAGTCGTTGTTGACGGCGATCGCCGAGGGCACGTTCGGGATCATGAAGCGGCCGGCGGACCGGGGCAAGGGCCTGTCCGGGGTGGCGCGGCACGAGGCGGACTACTACAACCCGGCCACGGAGATCCTGGAGCAGCAACCCTCATGAGCGAGAAGACGATCGTGCGGCCGTACGGGGACACCACCGGTGACGGCATGGTGCAGGTGTCGTTCACGTTGCCGGTGCCGCACGACAAGCGGGCCGAGGGTGCGGCGGTGCAGTTGGCGAACAGGATGGGCATCGATCCGGCGATGCTGGTGCACGCGAAGCCGATGAGTGACGGGTTCACGTTCTTCGTGGTGTACGGGCGGGTGAACCATCTGGTGGACCTGGCGCAGGTGCAGGTGGTGGAGCGGGACTTTCCACTGCTGTCGGCCAAGGAGGTCAACGCGGTGGTGAAGCGGCGGTTGCGGCGCAAGCTGTCGGTGGTGGGGGCGTGTATCGGCACGGACGCGCACACGGTGGGCATCGACGCGATCCTGAACGTGAAGGGCATCGCCGGGGAGAAGGGCCTGGAGTATTACCGGGAGTTGAAGGTGTCGAACCTGGGCGCGCAGGTGAGTGTGCCGGAGTTGGTGGAGGCGGCGCGGCGGGAGCGGGCGGATGCGGTGCTGGTGTCGCAGGTGGTGACGCAGCGTGATGCGCATCTGCACAACACGCGGGAGATGTCGGCGGCGTTCCGGGAGGCGATGCCGGCGGGGAAGCGGCCGTTGCTGATCGTGGGTGGGCCGCGGTTCGACGAGACGATGACGGCGGAGCTGGGGGTGGACCGGATCTTCGGTCGGGGTACCACGCCGGGTGAGGTGGCGTCGTATCTGGTGCATGCGTTGGTGACGAGCAGGGAGGCGCGGGGATGAGTGGTGCACGGTTGGGGTTGTCGGTGACGCACCGGCGGTATGTGCCGTACGCGCACGCCCACTACGCGGGGAACCTGGTGGACGGGGCGTACGTGTTGGGGTTGTTCGGGGACGTGGCGACGGAGGTGTGTATCCGTACCGATGGTGACGAGGGGTTGTTCGCGTCGTATTCGGATGTGCAGTTCGTGTCGTCGGTGCGGGCGGGTGACGTGGTGGAGGTGACGGCGACGGTGGTGCGGGTGGGCACCCGCAGCCGGGGGATCGACTTCGTGGCGCGGGTGGTGTGCCGGGGGCGGCCGGAGCGGGGCGGGTCGGCGGCGGAGGTGTTGGCGGAGCCGGTGGTGGCGGTGACGGCGACGGGCACCGTGGTCGTTCCGGCGGCGGCGTGAGGCTGGCGGTCTGCGCCGACGTCGGGTCGACCTGGACGAAGGCGGCGGTGGTGGATCTGGACGCGGGCCGGCTGGTGGGGGCGGCGTCGGCGCCCACGTCGGTCGGGACGGATGTGCTGCACGGGTTGGACGCGGCGGTGGGTGCGGCGGTCGAGGGGGCCGGCGCGGGGGTTGCCGGGGCGTTGCCGTGGTACGTGTGTTCGTCGGCGGGTGGCGGGTTGCGGCTGGCGGTGGTGGGTTACGAGCCGTTGGTGACCGCGCAGGCGGGGCGGCGGGTGGGGTTGTCGGCGGGCGCGAACGTGGTGCACGTGGCGGCGGGCCGGTTGGGGGCGGCGGAGCTGTCGGCGGTGCGGGCGGCCCGCCCGGACGTGGTGTTGCTGGTGGGTGGCACCGATGGTGGGGACGTCGACACGGTGACGCACAACGCGACCCGGTTGGCGCGGGCCCGGTGGCGGGTGCCGGTGGTGGTGGCGGGCAACGTGGAGGTGCGGGACGGGCTGCGGGGGGTGTTGGCGGCGGCGGGGGTGCCGGTGACGGTGGCGGACAATGTGCTGCCCCGGATCGGGGTGTTGGCGCCGGCGTCGGCGCGGGCGGCGATCCGGGAGGTGTTCCTGCGGCACGTCATCGGTGGTAAGCGGTTGTCGCGGGGGGCCCGGTTCGGCCGGTTGGTGCGGGCGGCGACCCCGGATGCGGTGTTGACGGGGGTGGAGGTCCTCGCCGACGTGGTGGGTGGTGATCTGGTGGTGGTGGATGTGGGTGGGGCGACGACCGACGTGTATTCGGTGTTGACGCCGGATGAGCGGGCCGACGGGCCGGGCCGGGAGGTGGCGGGGTCGCTGTGGCGGGCCCGCACGGTGGAGGGTGATCTGGGGATGCGGTGGAGTGCGCCGGGGGTGGTGCGGGCGGCGGTGGAGGAGCGGCTGCTCGATGCGGCGGGGCAGGAGGCGTTGGGGGTGGCGGCGGCGGCGCGGGCGGCCGATCCGGGGTTCCTGCCGGTCGACGACCGGGACCGGGTGGTGGAGGGGCGGATCGCGGCGTTGGCGGCGACGGTGGCGTTGCGTCGGCATGCCCGGGGTGCGGCGACGGGTGAGCGGGCGGGGCGGGATCTGCGGGACGTGCGGCTGCTGGTGGGTTCCGGTGGTGTGCTGCGTCACGCCGACGCGGGGGCGGCGGTGGGGGTGTTGACGCGGGTGTTGACCGATCATGCCGGGGGTTGGCCGTTGCCGCGGGCGGCGCGGCCGGTGGTGGACGTGGATTATGTGCTGGCTGCCGGTGGGTTGCTCGCCGGGGAGCATCCGGGGGCGGCGGGGGCGTTGTTGCGGCGGCATCTGGGTGGGGATTGAGACGCGCCGACGCGACACGCCGGGTCGGTGGGCGCGACTGGCCGGGGGTGGGTTGACAGCGGCGGGGGTGTAGGCCGTACCGTCTTTGAGTCCTACTACGGGAAGCGGCTGTTGTTCGCTTCGTCCCTTCGTCCGCTGGCCGAGCGACATTGTTGGTGCATCGCGTCGCGGCGGCCAGGTCCAGCGGGCGGGGGTCGGCGGGGCGGCGCGAACCGGCCGCGGTTACCGGTGTACGGGCAGGGTGAGGGGCACGGCCAGTAGACAACGGCCAGGCGGGGGCAGCCAGTCCACCGTCGGGTCGGTCCGAAGGTCGGCGTCGCTCGTTCTCGCCCCACCGGCCGGGAAGGGCCTGGGAGCATCGGGGCGCGGCTTAGGCCGCGCCCCGATTTCGTGTCCGTCCACCGCCCGGGGTTCGTGGGGTGACGTCGGCGGCTTCGGGTTCGGTGGCGTCGGGGGTGGCGGGCCGGGGCGGGTAGCCTTCGGCCCGTGATCGTGGTGAGGTGCCGGTGACGACGCTCGACCGGGATGAGACGCGTACCCCGCCGGTGGTGCGGCCGGCGCGGTCGCCGTTGCCGCTGCGGGTGGCGGTGCCGGTGGCGGTGGCCGCCGGGGTGGCGTTGCTGGTGGCGTTCCCGCCGTACGGCTGGTGGCCGTTGGCGGCGGTCGGGGTGGCCGGGTTGGCGGCGGCGACGCACCGGCGGCGGCTGCGGGCGGGCGCCGGGTTGGGTTTCCTGACCGGGGTGGCGTTGTTCGCGCCGCTGCTGGCGTGGACGAACCTGCACACCGGGCTGCTGCCGTGGGTGCTGCTGTCGCTGTTGCAGGCCGGCTACCTGGCGGTGCTGGGGGCGGCGACGGCGTGGGTGTCGCCGGTGGTGGACCGGTGGCGGTGGGCGTGGCCGCCGGTGACGGGGGTGTTGTGGGTGGGGCAGGAGGCGCTGCGGGACCGCACCCCGTTCGGTGGGTTCCCGTGGGGGCGTCTGGCGTTCAGTCAGGATTCGTCGCCGCTGCTGGGGTGGGCGTGGCTGGGGGGTGCGCCGCTGGTCACCGGGGTGGTGGCGGTGGCCGGCGGGTTGCTGCTGGTGGCGGTGTGGCGGCGGTGGCCGGGGGTGCGGTGGCAGCCGGTGGCCGGGGTGGCGGCGGGTGTGGTGGCGCTGGTGGCGGTGGGATGGCTGGTGCCGTCGGGGGTCGACGCGGGTGGCCGGTCGGTGCGGGTGGCGATCGTGCAGGGCAACGTGCCCCGGTTGGGTCTGGACTTCAACGCCCAGCGGCAGGCGGTGCTGAACAATCACGTCGACGCGACGTTGCAGTTGGCGGAGCGCGTCGGTGCGGGTGTCGAGCGGCGTCCCGACCTGGTGGTGTGGCCGGAGAACTCCTCGGACATCGATCCGTTGCGTAACGCCGCCGCCGGGGCGCGGATCTCGCAGGCCGCGGACGCGATCGGCGCGCCGATCCTGGTCGGGGCGGTGCTCGCCGGTCCGGGTGACGGTGAGGTCCGCAACGCGGGCATCCTGTGGCGGCCGGGCAGCGGCCCGGATCTGGCCCAGGTGTACACGAAGCGGCATCCGGTGCCGTTCGCCGAGTACGTGCCGATGCGGTCGGTGGCGCGTGCGGTGTCCAAGCAGGTCGACCGGGTGCGGGCCGACTTCGTCGCGGGGTCGTCGCCGGGGGTGGTCGACGCGGGTCCGGTGGTGCTCGGGGACGTGATCTGTTTCGAGGTGGCCTACGACGGTCTGGTGCGGGACACCGTCGACGGTGGGGCGCAGCTGCTGGTGGTGCAGACGAACAATGCCACGTTCGACGTGGCGGAGGCCCGGCAGCAGTTGGCGATGGTGCGGTTGCGGGCGGTGGAGCACGGTCGTGCGGCGTTGATGGCCTCGACGGTCGGGGTGTCCGGGTTCGTCGCCCCGGACGGGCGGGTAAGCGACGCCACCGGGTTCAACACCCGGGCGGTGGTGGTGCGGGAGGTGACGCTCGCCGACGGGCGTACCCCGGCCACCCGGGCCGGACGGTGGCCGGAGGTGGCCCTGACCGGGCTGGCGGTCGCGGCCCTGGTCGTCGCGGGGGCGGTGCGGCGTCGTCGGGAGGTCACCGCCGCCGGGTGAGCCGGCAGGAACGGGGGAGACGGTGGGCGAGGCAGCCGGGGGACAGCCGGGGGTGGGCCGGGTGCTGGTGGTGATCCCCACCTACAACGAGGCCGACAACGTCGCCGACGTGGTGGTCCGGGTGCGTCGGGCCGTGCCGGCGGTGGACGTGTTGGTCGCCGACGACAACAGTCCCGACGGCACGGGGACGCTGGCCGAGGCGATGGCCGCCACCGACGGGCAGGTGCACGTGTTGCACCGGCCCGGCAAGCAGGGGTTGGGGGCGGCGTACCTGGCCGGGTTCGGGTGGGCGCGGCAGCACGGCTACGACGCGGTGGTGGAGATGGACGCCGACGGGTCGCACGCCCCGGAGGATCTGCCGGCGTTGCTGGCGGCGGCCCGGGACGCCGACGTGGTGATCGGGTCGCGGTGGGTGGGTGGGGCGCGGGTGGTGAACTGGCCGTGGCGGCGGCTGCTGCTGTCGCGGTGTGGGAACCTGTACGCGCGGATGGCGTTGGGGATGCCGGTGTCGGATGCGACAGGCGGGTTCCGGGTGTACCGGTTGTCGGCGTTGCGGGCGATGCGTCTGGAGTCGGTGTGTTCGCAGGGGTACTCGTTCCAGGTGGAGCTGTCGCGGTTGGCGCACCGGGCGGGGGTGCGGATCGTGGAGGTGCCGATCACGTTCGCCGAACGGGAGCGGGGGGCCAGCAAGATGAGCCCGCTGATCGTGGCCGAGGCGTTGTGGCGGATCACCACCTGGGGGTTGCGGGACCGGCGGCCGAGGCGGTGGCGTCGCGGTCACGACCGGTGGCCGTGAGTGGGGGCGTGGCATGCTGGAGGGGCGGGCCTGTCGCCCCGCGGGCATTGTCCGGCCGGTGGCGGTGAGCGGGTGCCGCGCGACGCGGATGAGGTGAGATGCGCCGATACCTGAGGTTCGTGCCACCGGCCCTGCTGCTGGCGGTGGTGGCGGAGTTGGCCGTGTTCATCGGGGTGGGCCGGGCCGTCGGGTTCGGTGCGGCGGTGCTGCTGGTGTTCGCCGCGTCCCTGCTGGGGCTGGTGTTGCTGCGCCGGGAGGGGATGCGCGCCTGGCGGGGTTTCCGCACGTCGGTGGAGTCCCGGCAGCCGCCGGGTCGGCAGGTGACCGACGGGCTGGTCGGGTTGGCCGGTGCGTTGCTGCTGGCGATCCCCGGTCTGCTCAGTGGGCTGGTGGGGGTGTTGCTGCTGGTGCCGCCGGTGCGCCGGTTGGCGCGTGCCGGGGTGCAGCGGGCCACCGAGCGGCGGGTGTCGTCGATGGTCGCCGGTGACCTGTTCGGTCCGCGTACGGTGCGGGTGCGGCGGGGGGAGCCGGCCGCGCCGCCGCCGCAGGGGGACGTGGTGACCCCGCAAATGGTCGACGAGGGGCGGGCCATCGAGGGGGAGATCGTGGAACCCCGCCGGCCCTGAACCCCGGACACGACGACGCCCCCGGAGAGTTCCGGGGGCGTCGTCGTCGCTGTGCGGGTCAGGCGCGGCCGCGGCGGGTGCGGACCTCCTGGAGCCGTTCGGCGAGGATGTCCTCCAGCTCGGCGATGGACCGCCGCTCCAGCAGCATGTCCCAGTGGGTACGCGGCGGCTTGGCCTTCTTCTGCTCCGGTTCGGTGCCGTCGACGAGCCGGGCGACGCTGCCGTCGAACTTGCATTCCCAGGTGGTGGGGACCTCGGCGTCGACGGCGAACGGCACCTCGAACTGGTGGCCCTTGGCGCAGAGGTACTCGCGGGTCTGGCGCGGCGCGAGCTCCGTGTTGCGGTCGGATTCGTAGCTGACCGCGCCCAGACGGCTACCGCGCAGCATGCGCTCGCCCATGTTCGACTTCCCCTCGCTCGTGGTGCTGGTCTTCCGGTGTAACGGCCGGTCACCGCCGGGGCATTCCCGCCCCGGCGGGGTGGGACGACCCCCGCAAGGGTAGCCGGCCACCACACCGGCCCGGCGGGTTCGCCCCGGCCGGGTCGACATCGGTGTGTGCACCGCGATGGTAGCCGCCGCCGGCCGTGTCGGCAGCCGTGACGGGGCCATGCCGGGGCGGCCGGTGACGATAGCATCCGCGGCATGGCCACCACCGTTCATCCCGGGGCGTGCCCCCTGGACTGCCCCGACACCTGCGTCTGGCAGCTCACCGTCACCGACGGGCGACCGGTGGGGCTGCGCGGCGACCCGGAGCATCCGTTCACCCGGGGCGCGTTGTGCGGCAAGGTGAACCGTTACCTCGACGCGGTCACCGGACCCGACCGGCTGACCACCCCCCTGGTGCGGGTCGGCCCGAAGGGGGTCGGGCCGGTGTCGTACCGGCCGGCGAGCTGGGACGAGGCGGTCCGCCGGGTCGCCGACGGCCTACGTGCCAGCATCGACGTGCACGGCCCGGAGTCGGTCCTGCCCTACTACTTCGCCGGCACCATGGGGCTGGTGCAGGGCTGGTCGATGGGTCCGCGGCTGTTCGCGCACCTGGGGGCGTCGCGGCTGCGGACCACCATCTGCACGGCCGCGTCCCGGGCCGCCCTCGGGTCGGTCTACGGCGGGTCCGTCGGTTTCGAACCGGAGTCGGTGGTCGAGGCGAAACTGGTCATCCTGTGGGGGGCGAACCTGCTCTCCACCAACCTGCACCACTGGCCGTTCGTGCGGCAGGCCCAGCAGCGGGGCGCGCACGTCGTCACCATCGACCCGCTGCGCACCGACACCGCCGCCCGCAGCGACGCGCACGTGGCGCCACTGCCCGGCACCGACGCCGCCCTGGCCCTGGGGTTGATGCGGCACCTGCGGGACCTCGGCGCGGTCGACCGGCAGTGGGTGGCCGCGCACACCGTCGGTTGGGAGCGGATGGAGGCCCGCCTCGACGAATGGCCGGTGGACCGCGCCGCCGCCGAGTGCGGTCTCGACGTCGACGTGGTGCGGGACCTCGGTGAGCGGATCGCCACCACCCGCCCCACCGCCATCCGGATCGGGTTGGGTCTGCAACGGCACGCCGGGGCCGGGCAGGCGGTCCGGGCCATCGCGGCGATCCCCCTGCTCACCGGGGACTTCCGGTATCCCGGTGGTGGGGCGTTGGCCACCACCAGCGGGCACCACCGCGTCGACGCCGACCGGGTCGCCCGGCCCGCCGGGATGCCCGCCCCGCCGGCCCGGTCGATCAACATGAGCCGCCTCGCCGCCGCGCTCACCGACGAGGCCGACCCGCCGGTCACCGCGCTGGTGGTCTTCGACACCAACCCGGTCGCCACCGTCCCCGACCAGAACCGGCTGCGGCGTGGCCTGACCCGCGCCGACCTGTTCACGGTGGTGTTGGAGCAACGCTGGACCGACACCTGCGACTTCGCCGACGTGGTGCTGCCGGCCACCATGCAACCGGAACACCTCGACCTGCACACCTCCTACGGCCACCACTACGCCACCCTGAACCGGCCGGTGCTCGACCCGCCGGGGCAGGCGCTGCCCAACACGGAGATCTTCCGGCGGATCGCCGCGGCCCTCGGGTTGGACCACCCCCGGCTGCGCGACAGCGACGAGGACCTGGCGCGGCAGCTGCTCGACGGCACCGGCATCGACTACGACGAGTTGAGCCGCCGTACGTACGTGCGGGCCACCGGCGTCGCGGCGGGTTCAGCCCCGTACGCGGCGGGTGGATTTCCCAGCCACGACGGGCGGGCCCGGTTCCATGATCCGCGGCTGACCGGGCAGGGTGTCGACCCGCTCGTCGGGTACACGCCGCCGGTGGAGGTGGCGGACGCCGCGCTGGCCCGCCGGTTCCCTCTGGCGTTGATCTCCCCGGCCGGCCGGTTCTTCCTCAACTCGACGTTCGCGTCGCTGCCGTGGCACCGCAGCCGCACCGGTCCGCCCCGCATCCACCTGCACCCCGTCGACGCCGCCGCCCGGGGCCTGAGCGACGGCGACCCGGCGCGGGTGCACAACGACCGGGGCGAGTTCCTGGCCACCGTCGCCGTGGACGACGCCACCCGCCCCGGGTTGGCGTTCACCTACAAGGCGTACTGGGCGCGGCTGAGTCCCGGCGGCAGCACCGTCAACGCGGTCACCGGGGTCCGCGACACCGACCTCGGCGGCGGGCCGACGTTCCACGACACCCGGGTCGAGGTGCAGGCCGCCCCGACCGGCGCGGGTCAGCCCGACTGACCGCTGAGTCGCGCCAACGCGGTGGCCAGGTCGCTGACCTGGTTGGCGAGTTGACCGGCGCGGCGTTGGGCGGCGTCGGCGTCGGCCAACGCCCGGTCCAGGTCGGCCAGTCGGGCCCGGTCGGCGGCCGACGCCCGGTGCGCCCGCTGCACCTCGGCGCGGGTCTGCGCCAGTTCGGCGGTGAGGGCGTCCACCCGGGCCAGCGCGGCGGCCAGTTCCTCCCCGGCGCGGGCGGTCCGCGCGGCGGCCTCCTGCCGGGCGGCGTCGGCGTCGGCCCGCGCGGCGGTGACGTCCTGGCGGGCCGCCTGCGCCGCCGCCTCGGCCTGCCGGGCCCGGTCGGCGGCGGCGGTGGCGTCGGCGCGGGCCGCCGTGGCGTCGGCGTGCGCCTGCCGGGTCTCCTGGCGGGCGGCGGCGGCGTCGGCGACGGCCCGCTGTGCGTCGGTGGCGTGCCGGGCGGCGTCGGCGCGGGCGGCGTCCCGGTCGACGGTCAGGTCGGCGGCGAGCTGCCGGGCGGCGTCGCGTTCGGCGCGCAGGGCCCGCAACTCGTGGCGGGCGGCGTCCCGGTCCCGTTCGGCCTGCACCCGCAGCGCCTGGGCGGCGGCGGCGTCCCGGCGGGCCGTGTCGGCGGCGGCTGTGGCCTGTTCGACCTGTTCCTGGGCGGCGTCGGCGCGGGCGTCGGACTGCTCCGCGCGCTGCCGGGCCGTGTCGGCGGCGGCGAGCGCGGCCCGGGTCTCCTGCCGGGCGCGGGCGGTGTCGGCGGCGGCCGTCTCGGCGGCCTCGCGGGCCTCGTCGCGGGCGGTGTGCGCGGCGGCGATCTCGGCGGCGGCGTCGGCGCGGGCCTGGGCGAGTTGCCGCTGCACCCCGGCCGGGGACAGTTCGGCGTGCAACGCCTCGGTGAGGGTCTCCACCACCTGGTCGAGCCGGTCCACGACCTCCCAGGTGCGGGCCACCTGACCGGGCAGGCCGGGGGCGTTGCGGTGTCGCATCCGTGAGTTACGCGACGCCCGCTGGCAGGCGCCGTCGTTGTCCCGGCAGTACCGGAACGGGCGTCCCGCCCCGGCGCGTTGCGGCACGTCACGTCCACAGTGCGCGCAGGGACGCAGGTCGGCGGGGGTGGTGGGCTGCGGGTCCATCGACGGGGAAGTCTAGAGGCTGCCCGGGACACCCCGGCGCACCCCCACCGTCGCGCGGGTCCGCCGCCGCCGGGGCCGCCGGGACCGTTACGGTGGGCCGGTGGCCGTCTCCCCGTACATCGTCAAGTTGCGTGCCCACGTCGGACACGACCTGTTGCTGCTGCCCGGGGTGACCGGGGTGGTCCGCGACGACGCCGGCCGGGTGCTGCTGGCCCGCCGCGGCGACAACGGCCGCTGGTCGCTGCCGGCCGGCGTGGTCGACCCGGGTGAGCAGCCCGCCGACGCGGTGGTGCGGGAGGTGTGGGAGGAGACCGGGGTACGGGTCGTCGTCGACCGGATCGCCGGGGTCGCCACCCACCCGGTGGTCTACCCCAACGGCGACGCCTGCGAGTACCTCAACGTGTGGTTCCGGTGCCGACCGGTGGGTGGGCGGCCCCGTGCCGACGGCGACGAGTCCACCGAGGTCGGCTGGTTCGCCCCCGACGCGCTGCCGGAGCTGGACGAGTGGGCGCGGCTGCGGCTGGACACCGCCGCCGCCCCCGACGACGCCCCCTGGTACGCGCGGCCCGGCGAGCGGCATCCCGCCCTGTGCCGGCCCGACGCGTTGTGACCCGGGCGGGTCACCGGCGGTGGGTCACCCGCACCGGGGTGCCCGCCGGCAGGTCACAGCCGGTGTCGCCGTAGGGGCTGCGGACCCGGATCCGCCGGGTGGTGGCGGCGACCAGCCGGGCGGTGACCCGACCGTCGTCCCAGGTCAACTCCTCGACGGTGAGCCGGCCCCGGCAGGTCACCCCGCGTAGCGTCCCCCGGTGCAGGCCGGGCGGCAGCGCCGGCAGCAGCCGCAGCAGACCCGGGCGGGTCTGCACCAGCGCCTCGATCAGCACCGCCGGCAGGGTGTGCGCCGCGTCGGCGTTGTAGGTCACCCGGCCCGGGTTGTGGGCGCTCATCAGCGACCGGAAGAACATGTCCGCCGCGACGATCCGCCGCAGGTACGTCCCGACCAGCGGCCCGTCGCCGAGCCGGGCGGCCACCAGGGCCCGGTGCAGGGTGCCGTGGGCGGAGCCGTCCTCGTCGCCGCGGACCGTCAACGCCCGGTGTGCCGCCGCCGCCAGCTCCGGGGTGTCCTCGGGGTCGATCTCCCCGGTCGGCCACACCGGATACAGGTGGCTGACGTGCCGGTGGTCGTCGTCGGGGCGGTAGCCGGGCCACGCCCATTCGGCCAGCGCGCCCCGCGCGTCGATGCGGTAGCCGGGCAGTCGGGCCCGGACCGCCGCCCACCGCTGCGACCCGGTCACCTCGGCGGCGACGGCCATCGCGTGCCGGGCGGCGGCGACGTCCATGGTGGCGTTCACGGCGACCGGCACCGGCCGGCCGGTGCCGTCGAGGGGCCCGGTCTCCGGCGAGTACGACGGCACCAGCGCCGGTTGCCCGTCGACGTCGGTGAGCACGTCGGTGAAGAAGTCGGCCACCTCGGCCAGCCAACCCGCCACCTCCCCCAGCGGTTCCCCGGTCACCTGGTGGTGTTCGTACAGCGGGTGCAGCAACCAGTGCGCGCCGGCCAGCCACGCGGTGAACGGCCAGTGCGGGTGGACGTGGAACAGGTGCCCGTGTTCACCGTCGGTGCGGCTGGGCGCGAGCAGGCCCCGTGCCCCGTAGACGGCGTGGGCGTTGTCCCGCCAGTGGTCGACCTGGGCGCGGACCAGCCGGGCGTGCGCGGCGGTCACCTCCGGCAACGCGCCGACGTTCGCGCCGGCCAGTTGCAGGTTGAGGTTCGCGTCGGTGGTGAAGTCCCCGGCCCAGGCCGCGTCCCAGGACCCCGTCCAGATGCCGGTCAGCCGGGGCGGCAGCACGCCGCTGGCGCTGAACAGCAGGTACCGGCCGGCGTGGAAGAGGCGTTCCAGCAGCGCCGGGTCGCACCGGTCACCGGCGGTGGCCTGCCGGGCGAGCAGCGCGCCCACGGGCAGGTCCCGGTCGGCCGCCGGCACCGCCAGGTCCAGGTCGACCCGCCGGTAGGGGCCGGTGTGCCGGGTGACGTGCCGGGCCAGCAGCGTCGGATAGTCGGCCGGGTGCCCGGCGAGTCGCCGCTGCTGCGCGGCGGTGGGCCACGCCGCGGTGGCGGTGCGGTCCAGGACGGTGGTCAGCAGCGCCGGCCCGCGTACCAGCACCCGGTCACCGGCGGGTTCGGCGTCGCCCCGGACCAGGGTCACCGCCTCGAAGCCGTACGCGCCGCCGACGTCGGGGTAGCGGCCACGGACCCGCAGGAACACCAGCCCGTCGTGGCGGTAGGCGGTGGTGTCGTAGCGCACCGTGTCGGGGCGGCCGGGCAGGTCACCGGTCGCCCCGACGACGCAGTCGCCTTGGTCGAGGTGGGTGACGACCAGCCGGTCGGCGCGGGAGACGAAGCTGCGTCGCCGCCGCCCGGACCACCGCACCACCACCTCGCCGGTGGTGAAGTCGGTGTGCCGCCGGTAGTCCCGCACCGTCGTCGCGGGGGCGTCGACGGTCAGCGCGAACCCCGGATGGTACGACTGCGTCCACGCCAGGTCCCGGCCGCCGGTGAGCAGTTCACCGGCCTCGGCGCGGCGGCCGGTGAGGACCAGTTCCCTGATCCGGGGCAGCAGCGCGGCCAGGTGCGGGGCCCGCGCGTCGTGGGTGCCGTTGGGCAGCACGAACCGGTGGTGGTTGACCACCAGCCGTTCGGCGTGCGGGTCGCCGGGGACCATCAGCCCGTACTCGCCGTTGCCGGTGAGGAAGGCGTCGGGCCAGTCGGCGGCCGGGGCGTCGTCCCAGATCCGGTGTGCCGACGGGGGTGGCCCGCCGGTCACCGGGGGGTCCGGGCCGTCGGCGCGGCGGTGCTGTCCCGGATGGTCAGCCGGGGCGGCAGCAGCGTCACCTCCGGCACCGGCTCGTCGTGCAGCTTGCGCATCAGCAACGCCACCGCCTGCCGGCCGATCTCCTCGGCGGGCACCGGCACCGAGGTGATCCGGGGTGCGGCCTGTTCGGCGAACTGGTCGGGGCAGATCGCCACCACCGACATGTCCTGCGGCACCCGTCGTCCGAGGGTGGGCAGGCAGGCCAGCACCGGCCCGACGGCCGCCTCGTTCTGCACTACCAGCGCCGACAGGTCGGGGTGCCGGTCGAGCAGGTCGGCGAGTTCCTGACGGATCGCGGCGGGCCCCTCCTCGAAGGGTTGGGTGACGACGGTGACGCCGTGCCGGTCGGCGGCGGCGGCCACCCCGGCGCGGGTGCGGTGGGCGAAGCCGGTGCCCCGGTCGTAGACGGCGGCGGGGGCGCCGAGCAGCGCCACCCGGTGGTGCCCGAGCCGGGCCAGGTGTTCCACGCACACCTGCCCGGCGCGGTGGAAGTCGAGGTCCACACAGGTCAGGCCGGTCGGGTCGGCGGGGACGCCGATCAGGACGCTGGGTCGGGTCAGGTCCCGCAGCAGCGGCACCCGCGAGTCGTCCAGTTCGACGTCCATCACCAGCATCCCGTCGACCATGGCGCTGCCGGCGATGCGGCGCAGCCCCGACGGCCCCTCGTCGGAGGTGACGAGCAGGACGTCGTGGTCGAACCGGCGGGCCGTGGTGACCACCGCGATGGCGAACTGCATCACCACCGGCACCTGCATGCCGGCGCGCAGCGGCAGGACCAGGGCGATGGTGTTGGCGCGTCGGCTGGCCAACGCCCGCGCCCCGGCGTTGGGGTGGTAGCCCAGTTCCCGGATGCTGGCCAGCACCCGGGTGCGGGTCACCTCGGAGATGGCGCGTTTGCCGCTGAGCACGTACGACACGGTGCTGACCGCCACCCCGGCGTGCCGGGCGACGTCGACGATGGTGACCTGGTCGGGCGACTTGCGGCTGCGCCCGGGCGCGGCGGTCACCGGGTACCGCCGGCGGCCACCGCCGGGCGGGGCCGCGGCGCGGCGGCGCGGGTGTGCACGGTCACCGCGCCGACGGCGCGGATGTCGCGGGCGGAGCGGCCGACCAGCAGGGTGTGGGTGGCGTCCTCCAGCACCGGGCCGCCGCGCTGCTCGTCCCACCAGGTCAGGTCGTCGGCACGCAGCCGCAGGGTGACCGTGCGTCGCTGGCCGGGGGCGAGGGTGACCCGGGTGAAGTCGCGGAGTTGCCGTAGTGGCTGCTTGACCCGGGAGCGTCGCTGCCGGGTGTAGAGCTGCACGATCTCCTCGCCCTCCCGGTCGCCGGTGTTGGTGACCTCGACGCTCACCGCGACCTCGTCGCCGGCGCTGACCGTCGGCGTGTCCACCCGCAGGTCAGCGTAGTCGAACCGGGCGTAGCTGAGGCCGTGGCCGAACGGGTACAGCGGCTCGCCCCGGTAGTAGAGGTAGGTGCTGTCCGCGCCGATCACGTCGTAGTCGAGCAGGTCGGGCAGGTCGGCGGCGTCGGGGTACCAGGTCTGGGTGAGCCGGCCGCCGGGGTCGGCGACACCGAGCAGCACCTGCGCCAGGGCGGTGCCGTGTTCCTGACCGCCGTGCGCCGACCACAGCACCGCCGGCAGGTGCTCGTGCGCCCAGCCCACCGCGTACGGGTAGCTGCTGGTGAGCACCAGCACGGTCTGCGGGTTCGCGGCGTGCACGGCGCGCAGCAGCCGCTCCTGCCCGCCGGGCAGGGCCAGGTCGGCCCGGTCCTCGGTCTCCCGGCCGTTGACCATCGGGTGGTTGCCGAGGACGACGACGGCCACGTCGGCGGCGTCGGCCAGCGCGGCGGCCTCGGCCGCGCCGTCGGCGACGAGTTCGATGGTGAACGCGGTGGCGGTGTCCGGGCCGGTGGCGTCGGCGCGCAGCCGCCCGGTCTCGTCGACCCGCACGTACGCGCCGGTGGCGAGGTGGTGCAGCAGGGCGGTGCCGTCGGGGCGGTGCCGGAAGCGGAAGGTCTCCCGCACGATCCAGCCGCCCGGTCCGGGACGGTCGTTGGCCAGTGCCCCGTCGTCGTCGGCGCCGACGTGCCGGCCGTTGGCGACGGCGCGCAGCGCCACCACGTCCTGCCCCCAGTCGAACACGTCGAACCAGGTGCCGTCGCGGCCGTCGTCGGCGGTCAACGGGCCACCTTCGGAGGAGCGGGGGCAGCGCACGTACCGGTCGCCGACGCGCAACGCGATCCGGTCGGCGCCGCAGTGGTGGGTGACGGTGGGCAGTTCCCGGGCCAGGCCCTCCCGGACGGTGACCGCGTACGGCAGGGTCCCGCTGTACCAGTCCTCGTAGACGGTGTCGGCGAGGGGGCCGAGGACCGCGACCCGGGGTGGGGTGCGGGTGGGCAGTGGCAGCAGCCCGTCGTTGTCGAGCAGCACGACCGACTGGCGGGCTGCCTCGCGGGCCAGGTCCCGGTGGGCGGGGCTGTCGAGCAGGTCGGGGGAGACCCCGGCGAACGGGTCCTGCCCGGGTGGGTCCAGGTCGCCGAGGCGGATGCGGACGGTGAGGATGCGGCGGACCGCCCGGTCCACGTCGGCTTCGTCGACGAGCCCGCGGTGCAGGGCTTCGGTGATGCGTCGGACGGTCGGTGCGCTGTCGGTGTCGTCCTCGGTGAAGTTGTCGATGCCGGCGCGTAGGGCGGCGGCGAAGCCGGTGACGTGGTCGGGCAGGTGGCCCTGCACGCCGGCGATGTTGGTGACCGCCCCGGCGTCGCCGACGACCATCACCTCGTCGGTGGTCCACCGGCGCAGTTCGCCGTCGAGCAGCGGGCTCAGGTGCGCGGGCACCCCGTCGACCAGGTTGTAGGAGGCCATCACGGCGACCGCCGCGCCGGCGGCGAGGGGGGCGCGGAACGCGGGCAGTTCGTATTCGTGCAGGACCCGGGGTGGCAGGTCGCTGGAGGTGGTGGCCCGGTCGGTCTCGTTGTTGTAGCCGAGGAAGTGTTTGATTGTCGGGGCGGTGCGCAGCCGGTGGGGGTGGTCGCCGCGCAGCCCGGTCGCGTACGCGGTGGCGAGCCGGCCGGTCAGCCACGGGTCCTCCGACCAGCCTTCCTCGTTGCGGCCCCAGCGGGGGTCGCGCAGCGGGTTGACCACCGGCGCCCACACGTTGAGCCCGACGCCGGCGGGGTCGGCCTGGTGTTTGACCCGTACCTCGGTGCCGACGGCGTCGCCGACGGCCCGGACCAGGTCGGGGTTCCAGCTGCTGGCCAGGCCGACGACCTGCGGGAAGACGGTGGCCGGGCCGAGCCAGGCGACCCCGTGCAGCGCCTCGGTGCCGGTGCGGAAGCCGGGTAGGCCCAGCCGGGGCACGGGGGCCTGCCACTGGTGCAGCAGGCCGATCTTCTCCGGCAGGGTGAGCCGGGCCAGCAGCTCGTCGGCGTGCGCTTCGGGGGACGGTGCGGTGGCGCGGTCGGTGGGGTCGTTCATCTGCGGTTACCTTCCGGTGGCTCGCGGTGAGGCGTCCGGCCGACGGTCGAAGCGTTTCGACGGCCGTGGTGACGTGCGGCATCGCGGAGTGAGGGTGGTGGCGGTCGTCGGCCCGGAGCGGCGAAGCGCTTCGACGACTGCGGAAAACGTGCCGCCCCGGGTGCCCGAACGACGGGGCGGCGGTTCGAGGTTGGCACCTGCGCGTCGGCCGGTCAAGAGGTGACCGGCACCCGGATCAGCCGGCGGGGAGTCGACCGGCCTCGATGGTGGCCAACGCGGCGGTGGCGCCGCCCAGCGCGGTGGCGGCGGAGTCCAGCGTGGAGGCGTCGAGGCGGCAGCCCCCGGCCTGCGGGGCGAGGGTCCGGGCGACCAGTTCCGCGCGGGCGGCCGGCAGCAGCCAGGGCGCCAGCGTGGCGAAGTGCCCGCCGACCACGATCGCCTCGGGGTTGAGCAGGTTCGCCAGGATCGACGCCCCGTGCCCCAGGTGCCGGCCGATCTCGGCGAGCCCGGCCAGCACGGCCGGTTCCTCCTGCCGGGCCGACGCCACGATCCGGTCGAGTTCCGGCAGGTAGTCGGTGACCGGGCCGTCCTGGGTGGCGTCGGGCAGCAGGCGGGCCACCACGGCCGGCAGCGCGGTCACCGCGGCCAGGCAGCCGCGTCGGCCGCACGGGCACGGCGGCCCGGCCGGGTCGAGGCAGAGGTGGCCGAGTTCCCCGGCGTGGCCCCGGCCGCCGCGTAGCAGCCGGCCACCGGCGAGCACCCCCGCGCCGACGGAGACCCCGCCGGTGATGTGGACCAGGTCGGTGGCGCCGGCGTACGCGCCGTGCCGCTGCTCGGCCAGCACGGCGAGGTTGGCGTCGGTGTCCACCGTGACGGTGAATCCGGTCTCGCGCAGCGCGGCCCGCAGGTCGGCGGCGAGCGGCACGTCCCGCCAGCCGAGGCCGCTGGCCAGGGGCACCCCGCCGGCGGTGTCGACCAGGCCGGGTACCCCGACGGTGAGGCCGAGCACGGTGCGGCCCTGCCCGGTGACCCGGCCGATCGCGCGTCGGGCCAGGGTGACCAGCGCCCGGACGGTGTCGGCGGGGGAGGCGGTCGGGGCGGGGAACGCCCGTCGCCAGGTGAGCAGCCGGTTGCCGCCCAGGTCCACGGCGACCACCACCAGGTCGTCCGCGCCGATCTGCAGGCCCAGCGCCGCGTACGGGGCGCCGTCGAGGACGAGCATGGTGGCCGGCCGGCCGACCCGGTTGCCGGTCAGCCCGGTCTCGCGGACCAGTCGCCGGTCGAGTAGTTCGGTGACCAGGCTGGACACGGTGGCCTTGTTGAGGCCGGTGGTGGCGGCGATGTCGGCCCGGGAGCAGGGTGCGTGCAGGCGGACGTGCCGCAGGACCACGGCCCGGTTGGCCACCCGGACGTCGCCCAGGTCGGTCGGCTGCGGTTCGTTGTGGATGCTGATCACGGTCTGTCCGCTCCCTGCGCCCGACGGTGGGGGTGCCACGCCGGTGCACCGTCGGTACGTCTGTTCGGCTGGAAACTCAACTAACTCTAGCGGCACGTCCGGAGCCCGGACAGCCACCCGGCACGGTGGGGTCAGTCCGGCGGGAACCACGGCACGAACGGCGTCGGGGCGACCGGTTCGCCGTTGAGCAGCAACCGGCGGGGGGTGTCGTCACCCACCACGCCCAGCCGGCGGACCCGCAGCGGCCCGTCGGTGCGTACCCGCAGGGTGTCGCCGTCGCGCAGCGCCTCCACCACGGTGTCGCCGTCGACGTCGTGCAGCACCGTGCGGGCGTCCACCCCACCCCAGCTGACCAGGGTGACGTCGTCGAACGGGCCGTCGCCGACGGTGCCTGAGGCCGCGACGAGCGGCACCAGCGCGCCGTGCCGGACGAACAGCGGCAGCCGGTGCAGCGGCACGGCGACCCGCAGCTGCCGGCCGCCGCCGTGCCGTTCGCCGGTGCCGGCGTCGATCCAGTCGTCACCGGTGGGCAGGTAGACGGCCCGCCGCCCGGACGGGTCGGTGACCGGGGCGACGAGCAGGTCGGTGCCGAGCCGGTACTGCAGGTCGGTGGTCCACGCGGTCGGGTCCTCGGGGGTGTCGACGAGCAGCGCCCGCATCATCGGCGCGCCGGTGCGTGCCGCCTCGACGGCCGCCGACCACAGGTACGGCATCAGCCGGTACCGCAGCCGCAGCGCGGCCACCGCGTCGCGTTCGGTCTCGGCGGGGAAGTCCCAGGGCAGCCGGCTGGTGGTGCCGTGCAGCCGGACCAGCGGCGACAGCGCCCCGAACTGGGTCCACCGCACGTACAGGTCCGGGTCGGGGGTGCCGTGGAAACCGCCGGTGTCGTGGCTCCAGAACGGCACCCCGGACAGCCCGTGCGACAGGCCGCCGCGCAGGGTGCTGGCCAGGCCGGGCCAGGTGGCGTTGACGTCGCCGCTCCACTGCGCGCTGTGCCGCTGCCCGCCCAGGTACGACGAGCGGGCCCACACCGTACGGTGCCCGGCGACCTCCTCGGTGAGGTCGGCGACGATGTCGTTGAACAGCAGGGTGTAGACGTTGTGCAGTTCCACGCCGGTCATGCCGTTGTGCGCCACCGCGTCGGCCGGGACGGCCTCGGCGAAGTCGGTCTTGAACACCGCCACCCCCTGCTCCAGCAGGGGCCGCAGCAGCCCCCGGAACCAGGCGACGGCGTCGGGGTTGGTGAAGTCGACGATGGCGCTGGCCGGGTAGCTGCCGTGCCACACGTCCGCCACGTAGGTGCTGCCGTCGGCGCGGTGCAGGAAGTAGCCGGCGCGCGCCGCGTCGGCGTAGAGCGGGCTGCCGGTCATCAGGTACGGGTTCATCCACAGGCACACCCGGAAGCCCTGCCCGCCGAGGGTGGCCAGCATCCCGGCCGGGTCGGGGAACGCCTCGTCGTCCCAGCGCAGCTCCGACCAGCGGCCGGCGACCTGCCAGTAGCAGTCCAGGTGCAGCACGTCGCAGGGGATGTCGCGTTCCCGGATGCGGCGGGCCCGCTCCAGCACCCGCTGCTGGCTGTCGGGGTAGAACCCCGAGGAGATCCACGCCCCGAAGGCCCACTTCGGCGGCAGGTACGGTCGGCTGGTCAGTTCGTCGAACCGGTCCAGCACCTCGACGGGGGTGGGGCCGGCGAGCACGTAGTAGTCGATCAGGTCGTCGGGGACGAGGATCTGCACGGCGCTGTGGGTGGACTGGCAGACGTCGAACTGCACCGGCATGCCGCTGTCGACGAGCACCCCGTAGCCCCGGTCGGACAGGTAGAACGGCACGTTCTTGTGGGACCGGTCGGACTCCCCGCCGAACGCGTCGTAGTTCCACATCAGGACCCGTTGGCCGCGCTTGTCCAGCGGGGTGAACTTCTCCCCGAAGCCGACGAACCGTTCGTCGCCGAACGCGACGAAGCTCTCGTGCCAGGCGACGGGCGCGCCGTCGGCGCTGCTGCGGCCGAACGGCAGGGTGCGCCGCCGGCCGCTGATGTCCCGGGTGCCCGGGTCCTGGTCGAGCAGCACCCGCCCGTCGGGGGTGAGGAACCGCAGGTGCCACGGGTCGAGGCGGATCTCGGCGACGACCGCTCCGGCGTCGATGAGCACGTGGGTGTCGTCCACGGTGATGGCGGCGGGGTGGGCCCGGGGGTGGACCAGGGGCAACGCGCGGGCCGAGCGGCTGCGGGCCTGCGGGTCCTCGGCGAGGCGGACCCGGATCACGCCGTGCCCGGCGGCGTCGAGGCGGACCACCAGGCTGCCGCCGTCGGACAGGGCGGCCTTGAAGGTGACCCCGTGCCCGTCGGTGGCGACGACCTCGGCCCGGCCGACGGTGGCGACCCCGTCCTCGCCCGGCTCCCGGACGGGCAGGTCGGGCGGGTCGGCCACGAACGTCTCGTACGGGACCAGCGGCGGTCGGTACGGCATCGGCGTCTCCTCGGGGGCGTTTTCCGGCGGTACCGACAGTTTCTTTGCCTTCCCAACGAACTGTCAACGATTGACTTCGATTGACCCGCGACCAACCCGATTGACATGGGTAAATCATCTCCATAGTTTGGGCACCTATCAAACAAAGTCGACGGGATGGTGGCTATGTGGGACGACGGCCGACTCTGCCACGGCGGTGACTACAACCCCGAACAGTGGCCCGCCGCCACCTGGCGCGAGGACGTCGCCCTGATGCGCCGGGCCCGGGTCAACCTGGTCACCGTCGGCGTGTTCGCCTGGTCCCGGCTCGAACCCGCCCCCGGCCGCTACGACTTCGGCTGGCTCGACGAGGTGCTGGACCTGCTGCACGACGGCGGCATCCGGGTCGCCCTGGCCACCCCCACCGCCTCCCCACCGCCCTGGTTCTCCCTGGCGCACCCCGACGCGCTGCCGGTCACCGCCGACGGCGTCCGGCTGCACCACGGCAGCCGCGACACCTACTGCGCCGCCGCCCCCGCCTACCGGGCCGCCGCCCGGGGCATCGCCGCCACCCTCGCCGCCCGCTACGCCCACCACCCGGCCGTCGCCCTGTGGCACGTACACAACGAGTACGGCACCACCTGCCACTGCCCGCACGCCGAGGCCGCGTTCCGGCGCTGGCTCGTCGAACGCCACGGCGACCTGGACACCCTCAACGCCGCCTGGGCCACCAGCTTCTGGAGCCAGCACTACACCGACTGGGCGTACGTCAGCACCCCCCGGGCCACCCAGTACCTCGGCAACCCCGGCCAGCTGCTGGACTTCCGGCGGTTCTGGTCGGACACCCTGCTCGCCGCGTACGTCGAACAACGCGACCTGCTCACGGCGGCCAACCCGGCGCTGCCGGTCACCACCAACTACGTCCTCGGCGACTGGGTGCCGGTCGACCACGCCCGCTGGGCGGCCGAGGTGGACCTGGTCGCCGTCGACCACTACCCGTCGGCCGTCGACGGCGGTGCCGAGGAACAGACCGCCCTCGCCGCCGACCTGGCGCGCGGCTGGGCGCGACACGGCCGCCGGGCCACCACCCGACCGGCCCCCGCCGACGGGCCGGCCACCTGGCTGCTGATGGAGAGCGCCGCCAGTCAGATCCACACCACCGGCCGCTCGCACACCAAGGAACCCGGCCGGATGGTCCGGCACAGCCTGTCCCACGTGGCCCGCGGCTCCCGGGGGGCGATGTTCTTCCAGTGGCGGGCCCCGGCGGGCGGCGCGGAACGCTTCCACTCCGCGCTGGTGCCGCACACCGGCCCCGACAGCCGGGTCTTCCGCGAGACGGTCCGCCTCGGCGAGCACCTCGACCGGCTCGCCGAGGTCACCGCTGGCGAGGTGACCGCGTCGGTCGCGCTGGCCTTCGACGCCGCCAGCGGCTGGGCGCTGCGCCACCCCGGCATGCCCTCGACCCTGCTCGACGGGCACGCCGAACTGGCCGCCGCGCACCGGGCGCTGTGGCGGGCCGGGTACGGCTGCGACGTCGTCGTCCCCGGCGACCCGCTCGACCGGTACCGGCTGCTCGTCCTGCCCGCCGTCTACCTGGCCGACGACGCCACCGCCGGTTGGGTCCGCGACCACGTCGAGGCGGGCGGACACCTGCTGGTCGGCTACCTCAGCGGGGTCGCCGACCCGCACGGCCGGGTGCACCTCGGCGGCTACCCCGGCGCGTACCGGGACCTGCTCGGCCTGCGGGTGGAGGAGTTCCACCCGCTCGCCGCCGACGAACAGGTGCTGCTCTCCGGCGGCGGCACCGGCCGGATCTGGTCGGAGACCGTGCACCTGGACGGCGCCGAACCGGTCGGCACGTACGTCGGCGGGGTCCTCGACGGCCAACCGGCGGTGACCCGGCACCGGGTCGGCGACGGCACCGCCTGGTACCTGTCCACCCGACCCGACGACCGCACCTACCGCCGGCTGGTCACCCAGGTGGCCCGGACCGCCGGGGTCGCCCCGGTCTGCCCGGACGCCCCGCCCGGCGTGGAGGCGGTACGCCGCGCCCACCCGCAGGCGAGCTGGCTGTTCCTGCTCAACCACACCGACCGGCCGCAGCGGGTGCCGGCCGTCGGGGTCGACCTGCTCACCGGCGTCCCCGCCGACGGCACGGTGATCCTGCCCGCCGGGGGCGTCGCGGTGATCCGCGAGGAACCGGCCCCGATGGCGTCCGTCACAGCCACTCCGCCGATGACCGGCCCGACCCCGCCCGCCTAACCTTGCCCCGGTGGGGACGAGGAACGCGGCGCCACCGCGCGCACTGCCGCTCTGGCCGCTGTACCTGATGTTCGCGGCGATGCCGCTGTGGTGGCTGCTCGGCGGCCTCTACCTCGGCTGGACGCTGTTCGGGATGCTGCTGGCGGTGGTCCTGCTCGCCCACGGCCGGGTGTCCTGGCCGCCCGGCTCGGCGCTGTGGTTCGTCCTCGTCGGCCTCATCGTGGTCAGCGCCACCCGGCTGGAGAAGGCCGGCAGCCTGCTCGTCTACGGCCTGCGGCTGGGCTTCGTCCTCACCGCCCTCGTGGTCTACCTGTACGTCTACACCGCCGCCCGGCAGGGGGCCCGCTGGGACCGGCTGTTCCAGCCGGTGCTGTTCTTCTGGCTGGCGATGGTGGCGCTCGGCTGGGTCGGCGTGCTGGCCCCCCGGCTGGCGTTGACCACCCCGGTGGAGGTGCTGCTGCCCGACGGCCTGGCCGGGCAGCGGATGATCCGGGCGGTCACCCACGTGCACTCCACCGAGTTCAACCCCACCGGTCGCAACCCGTACTACCGGACGGCCGCCCCGTACCCGTACACCAACAACTGGGGTACGGGGTTCGCGCTGCTGGTGCCGTGCGTGCTGGCGTACCTGTCGGCGGTGCGCACCGGGCCGCTGCGCCGGGTGCTGCTGGTGTCCCTGCCGCTGGCGCTGGTGCCGGCGTTCCTCACCCTCAACCGGGGCATGTTCGTCGGCCTCGGGGTGGGCCTGGTCTACCTGGGGCTGCGCGCCCTGCTGCGCGGCGACGTCCGGTTGATCGGCACGATCACCGCCGGGGTGGCCGTGGCCTGGGTGGTCACCCTCGTCGTCCCGGTCGGCGACATGATCATGAACCGGGTGGAGAACACCGACTCGACCCGGGACCGCGCCGACCTGTACCGGCAGACCCTCGACGCGGTGCTGCACTCGCCGCTGCTCGGCTACGGCGCACCCCGCAGCGCCGACACCACCACCGGCGCGGAACCTCTCGGCACCCAGGGGCAGGTCTGGTTGACCATGTACAGCCACGGCATCCCCGCCCTGCTGACGCTGCTGGCCCTGCTCGTGGTGCTGGTCCGCAGCACCGCCGTCGCGGTGTCCGCGGCCGGTCGGTGGTTGAGCGTGGTGCCGGTGGTCGCCCTCGCCCTCGCCCCGTTCTACGGGTTCACCGACATGAACCTGTCGGTGATGTTCTACGCGATCGGGCTGGCCGTGGCCGCCGTCGACGGCCCGGTGAACCGGGAACTGCCGACGGCGGCTCCCCGGCCGTCACCGGTCTGACCGGGTCAGCCGACCGCCACCGCGGCCCGGGACCGGTCCGCCGCGATCCGCACCGCCATCGCCGCGAGCACGCTGCCGGTCACCCACCGCTGCACCCGCGCCCATCCCGGCCGGCGCACCAGGAACGCCGACACCGACCCGGCGGTCAGCACGATCAGCGTGTTCACCGCCAACGCCACGGTGATCTGGGTGCCGCCGAGCAGCAGGCTCTGCACCGCCACGTCACCCCGGGCGGGGTCGACGAACTGCGGCAGCAACGACACGTACAAGATGGCGATCTTGGGGTTGAGCAGGTTGGTGAGCAGCCCCATGGCGAACAGCCGGCGCGGCCGGTCCACCGGCAGTTCCTGCGGCGTGAACGCCGAGCGCCCGCCCGGGCGCAGCGTCCGCCACGCCAACCACAGCAGGTACGCCGCCCCGGCCAGCTTCACCGCCGTGTACAGCGGCGGCACCAGCACGAACACCGTGGCGATGCCGGCGACGGCGGCGGCCAGGTAGACGCCGAACCCGGCGGCCACCCCGAGCAGGGACACCAGCCCCGCCCGGCGGCCCTGGCTGACCGACCGGGACACCAGGTAGACCATGTTCGGCCCGGGTGTGAGCACCAGACCGAGCGCCACCAGGGCGATTCCCGCCACCGCACCGACCGCGACCATCGTCGCCCCCGTCCGCCGTCCTGCCCCGCACCCTACGCCGTGCCGTCGTCCCGCGACGCCCCGTCCCCGACGGCAGGGGTTCCGGACGGGCGGCGCAGCGGCCACACTGCTCAGATGTCTGTGACCCTGCGGGCCGCCCCCACCGTCACCGCACCCGGACTGCTCCTGCGCTGCTGGCGCGACGACGACGTCGACGCGCTGGTCGAGGCGCACCGGGACCCGGAGCTGCGGACCCGGACCCGTAACCCGCTGACCACCCCGGCGCAGGCCAGACGCTGGGTCGACGGCAACCGGCAGGGCTGGGCGGCAGGCCGCCGGTTCAGCTTCGCCGTCTGCGAACCCGCGCCCGACGGCGACCGGGTGGTCGGCTGCGTCCTGCTCAAGGACGTGGTGCCGGGCCGCGCCGACGCGGAGATCGGCTACTGGACGGCCGGGTCGGCGCGCGGCCGTCAGGTGGCACCCCGGGCGGTGGACGCGGTGAGCCGGTGGGCGTTCACCCGGTTCGCCGCGACCGGGCTGGCCCGCCTGGAACTGCTGCACCAGCTGGACAATCCGGCGTCGTGCCGGGTGGCGGAGAAGAGCGGTTTCCCGTTCGTCGAGGTGCTGCCCGCCCGGCCACCGTTCCCCCTCGACGGGCACCGCCACGTGCGGCACCACCGCTGAACCCGGGGAATGTCGCCCGCCCCGCAGGCGCTGCACCGGTGACGGCCGGGTGGATACGGTGGCCGGGGGAGGTGTCCGGAGGATGGTGGACGCGTGGGAGGCCTCGGTCGAGGCGCAGATCCGCAGCGCCCAGGAACGGGGCGAGTTCGACAACCTGCCCGGCATGGGCAAGCCGATCCCCGGCCGTGACCTCCCCTACGACGAGTCCTGGTGGATCACGAGTTTCCTGGAGCGGGAGGCGCTGCCCACCGACCTGCTGCTGCCCACCCCGTTGCAACTGCGCCGCCGGGTCGAGCAGGTTCCCGACGAGGTCCGTGACCTGCCCACCGAGGAGTCGGTCCGGGAGTTCGTCGGGCTGCTCAACCGGGAGATCGTGGCGTGGCTGCGGTACCCTTCCGGCCCCCGGGTGGCGGTCCGCCCGGTCGACACCGAGGCGGTGCTGCGCCAGTGGCGGGTCCACCGCGCCACCCGTAGCGCACCGGTCCCGCCCGTCCCGGCGCCTCCGCCACCGGCGCGACGCCCCCGCTGGCGCTGGCCGTGGCGGCGGCCACCGGCGTAGCCGGCACCCGCCGCCGGGTCAGTCGACGGCGGCCCGCCAGGTCCATTCGTCGCGTCGCGGCCGGCCGCCCAGGGTGGCCCGCCCGGTCATCCACAACAGCACGTCGGGCGGGTCACCGGCGGGCGCGTCGGGGAACAGCCGCCCCAGCACCGCCGCGCTGGGTGCCGCCGGCGGCCGCCACGTCACCCCGAGCCCCCGGGTGATGTCGTACGTGTGCAGCAGCGTCTCGGCGATGCCCATGGCGGCGAAGCCGGGCGGGTCGCAGGGTCCCCAGTGCCAGGCACGGGTGTGCGCGGGGACGGTGTCGAGCGCGGCGGCGAGCAGCCCCCCGCAGGCGGCCACCACGACCAGCACCTGCGCCGGGGTGGCGTCGGGGTGTACCCGCAGGTCGAGCGGGAGGTAGCCGGTGTCGGGCCGGCCGGTGAGCTGGGTGGCGTAGCCGAGCAGGTCGTGGGCGATGTGCGCGGCGGTCGTCCGGCACGACCAGTCCAGGTCGCCGGCTGCGGCGCTCCAGTCCCGGTCGGTGTGCGGGCCGAGCGTGCGGGTCAGTTCGTCGATCGCGTCCCGGACCCCGCGACCGGTCAGCCGTTCCTCGGTGGGCATGCGGCCGATCCTCGCACCACCGTGGCCGGCACGCCCGGGTCGCGTGGCGCGGCTCAGGCCGGACGTACGGGCTGCGGCGCGGCGGCGACGAGGGTTTCGATCACCGACCGGGCGGGCGTCGGACGCCGGCCGAGCAGAGCCTGAAGGGTCGGGTCGGTGACGGCGAACTCGCCCCGCCGGGCCGCCCGGTACATGCCGAGGGTGAATTCGGCGGCGGCCTCGGGCATGCCCCGGGCGACGGCGGTGGCCTTCCACTCGTCGTCGTCGACGACGATCCGGGTGACGGTGCGTCCGGTGAGGTCGGTGAGGATGGCGGCGACGTCCGCCAGGTCGAGGGCCTCCCCGGCGGTCAACGCGGGGGTGACGCCGTCGAGCACGCCCTGACCACCGGTCAGGGCGATGGCGGCGGCCTCGGCCAGGTCGTCGTGCGCGGTCCAGGACACCGGCCCGTCGGCCGGCGCCACCAGGTGCCCGGTGGTCAGGGCGTCGCCGATGACGAACCCGAGGGCACCGGCGTAGAAGCCGTTGCGCAGGGCGGTGAAGGGCATCCCGGTCGCGGCCAGATGCTCCTCGGTCGCGGCGTGGGTGACCTGGGCGGGGAAGCGGGAGTCGCGGGAGGCGGCCTGGTGACTGGTGTAGAGGATGCGGGCGGCTCCCGCGGCGCGGGCGGCGTCGATGGCGGCCCGGTTCGCGGTCACCGCGTCGCCGCCCCGGATGGCGGCGGACACGATCAGCACCAGCTCGGCCCCGGCGAAGGCGTGCGCCAGCGTGGCGGGGTCGGTGAAGTCCCCCCGGCGGACCCGGACGCCGCGTCCGGCCAGGTGGATGGCCTTGTCGACGTCGCGCACGCTCACCCCCACGGTGGTGGCGGGCACCCGGGCCAGCAACTGGTCGACGATCCGGGAGCCGAGCTGCCCGGTGGCACCGGTGATGACGAACACGATGGCGACCCTTCGACGAATCAGCGTTACGCCGCAGACGCTAACATCGATAGTTCGACGCTAACAAGTTGCTGTTATCGTTGATCCGTGACGGTGACGCCCGACAACCCGCCCCGCGACGACGTGCGATCCGACATCGTCGCGGCAGCCGCCCGACTGCTGCGCGACCACGGGGCGCACGCGGTGACCACCCGCGCCGTCGCCCAGGCCGCGGGCGTGCAGGCACCCACCATCTACCGGCTGTTCGGTGACAAGAACGGCCTCGTCGACGCCGTCGCCGAACACGTGATGGCCAGCTACGTCGCCACCAAGACGGCGGCCACGGATGCTCCGCCGGCCGACCCGGTGGCCGACCTGCGCGCCGGATGGCGCACGCACCTGGAGTTCGGCCTGGCCAACCCCGAGTTGTTCCGACTGCTCGGCACGCGCGGGCCCGGCGACCCGTCCCCGGCGTCGGTGGCGGGCCTCGCGGTGCTGCGCTCCCGGGTGCACCGGCTCGCCGCCGCCGGCCTGCTGCGGGTCGACGAGCAGCGGGCCGCCACGATGATCCACGCCGCCGGCACCGGCGTCATCCTCACCCTGCTGGGGACCCCCGCGCCGCACCGCGACCCCGGACTGGGTGACGCCGTGTTCGACGCTGTGCTCGGCGGCATCCTCACCACCGCCCCGGCGACCCCCGACCCGACCCTGCGCGCCGTCGCGGTGACCTTCGCCGCGGTGACGCCGGACCTGCCCGACCTCACCGACGCCGAACGCGCGCTGTTGACCGAGTGGCTCCACCGGTTGCTGACCCACCTGCGCGGCTCGCCGGGCTGATCACCGGCACCCGTTTCAGTACAGTGTCGGATGTACTATCCACGTCGTGGAGACGTCGACGTACGCCCAGGTCCTCGCCCGCTTCGGCCACGCCCTGTCCGACCCGACCCGCGCGCGGGTGCTGCTGGCCCTACGCGACGGGCCCGGCTACCCCGCCGACCTGGCCGCGCTACTGGGAACGACCCGGCAGAACCTGTCCAACCACCTCACCTGCCTGCGCGGCTGCGGCCTGGTCGTCGCCGTCCCCGAAGGCCGGCGTACCCGCTACGAGCTGACCGACCCACGGCTGGCGCACGCCCTGGGCGACCTGCTCGGCCTGGTCCTCGCGGTCGACCCGACGGTCTGTCCGGACGCCGACGGGCAGGGCTGCTGCTGATGAGCCTGCCGCCGGTCCGACCGCCGTCGGCCGGCCCGGCACCCGAACGACGCGCGGCGCTCACCCGGAGGGTGCGGCTGTTCGTCGCCGCCACCATCACCTACAACGTCGTCGAAGCGGCGGTGGCGATCACCGCCGGGACGTTGGCCTCGTCCATGGCGCTGATCGGGTTCGGCCTCGACTCGGTCATCGAGGTGGCGTCGGCGGCGGCGGTGGCCTGGCAGTTCGCCGGTCGTGACCCCGAGGCCCGGGAGAGGACGGCGCTGCGTGTCATCGCCGGCTCGTTCTTCGCCCTCGCCGCCTACGTCACCGTCGAGTCGGTGCGCGCCCTGTCGGGCGGGGCGGACGCCGAACACTCCACCGTCGGTCTGGCCCTGGCCGGACTGTCGTTGCTGGTCATGCCGGCACTGTCGTTCGCGCAGCGTCGCGCCGGCCGGGAACTCGGCTCCCGCTCGGCGGTGGCCGACTCCCGGCAGACCCTGCTGTGCACGTACCTGTCCGCCGTGCTGCTCGTCGGCCTGGTGGTCAACAGCCTGTTCGGTTGGTCCTGGGCCGATCCGGTCGCCGCGCTGGTCATCGCCGCCGTCGCGGTCAGGGAGGGCCGGGAGGCGTGGCGGGGCGACACCTGCTGCGCCCCGAACGCCGCCCTGCACATGCCCATCGACGCGGCACCGTCCGCAGTGGCGGGGACCGACGCTGCCGTGCACGCCTGCGGCTGTCGGCCGGGCTGCGCGTGCTGCGGGGCGTCGTCGTGATGCCGGGCCGGCCTGCCGACGAGGATCCGGCCGTGGACCGGGGCGCGTCGCCCCGCCCTCCCGTCGGCTGAAGCTCTGGGCGTCCCCACGGCTGACGCTCCCTCGACGTCCGCTCGCAGTCCCTGTCGGCGTCACCCAGACCCTTTATCGGATTACTGTTATCGGCAATCCGGTAAATCAGGTGGACTTAAAGGGCATAACGTCCAGACACCATAATGTCTGTTCTGTTGTTCCCGCCCGACGTCGGAACTGGTGCCGGTTCACCTCACGCCCGGGCCGCCGTGATGCCGGTGGCGGATCGGGCCGGATGCCGCGACGCGGGCCAGGCTCAGCAGGAGCCGGTCGTCCGCAGCTGGCCGAGGATGTCGGTGGGCGTCCGCCCGAGCAGCTCCCGCAGGTCGCCGGTCGTCGCCTCCAGCGCGCCGGCACGGGCCAGTCCGTGCAGCCAACCCATCGCCCCGGCCACGACCCCGGGTCGGGCCACGACGCCCAGGGCGGCGGCCAGCTGCGGGTACGTCCACACCGGCCCGGTGAGGGTGTAGGTCCGGCCCCGGGTGTCGGGGCGCAACAGGGCGGCCACGGCGGCTCCGGCCAGGTCCGCCCGGGTGGCGGTGTTCAGGCCCCGTCCCTCGGTGGCGTGCACCAACGCGTCGACGCCGACCGCCGCGTCAACGAACGGCTCGGTGTAGAACGGGTTCCGCAGCACCGTGTGGGCCAGCCCCGCCGCGGCGAGCGCCTCCTCGGTGGCCCGGTGGGCGTCGAAGAGGCCGGCGATGGGGAGGAAGCTGGTGTAGACGACGTCGGTGACCCCGGCGTGCCGCGCCGCCGCCACGACCGCGCGGTGCTGGGCGGTACGGCGGGCCTGGTCGAGTTCGGGTGACGACACGAAGATCAGTCGCGTGACCCCGGCGAACGCCTCGACCAGGGTTCCGGGGCTGTCGTAGTCGCCGGGGCGTACGGCGACCGCCAGGTCCCGCGCACGGCCGGGATCGCGGGCGACGGCCACGATCCGATCGGGCCGGACCCGTTCGCGCAGGTGTGCGACGGCGAGCCGGCCGAGGGCTCCGGTGGCCGCCGTGACGGCGAACAGGTCGTCGGGCATGGACACACCCTCGCGGTCGCCGCCACCGTGGGCAACCCGGTTTCCCGGGGTGTCCGCCGACCGCCGTCGGTGCGGTACGGGACGTCGGTGCCAGGATGGGGTGATGAGCGACGAGCCGATCGACCTGGTGTCCGCGCTGGCCTCCTTCGACCAGTTGTGGAGCCCGCGCATCGTCACCCGGGTCAACGACTACGACGTGCGGGTGGCGAAGGTGGCCGGGGAACACGTGTGGCACACCCACGACCACACCGACGAGTTCTTCCTGGTGCTCGACGGTGAGCTGCGCATCGGGCTGCGCGAGGAGACCGGCGAGCGGACGGTGGTGTTGCCGCGCGGCGCGGTGTACGTGGTGCCGCGCGGGGTGGCACACCGCCCGTCCGCTCCCGACGGGGCGTCGATCCTGATGTTCGAACCGTCGGGGACGTCCAGTGTGGGGGACCGGCACGACGAGGTGCCCGCGCACGTGGACGCCACCACCGGCCACGCCCTCTGAGCCGGACGTCACCCACCCCGGATGCCGACGGCGACCTGCGGGTGGACGCCGGGCGGCTGCGTGACGTCGCGCGCGCCCCCGCCCCGCGCCGTCCACCCCGCGAGCAGGGGATCTACTGGCGTACCGGGCCCTGACCGACGGCCGGGTTGACGCGTGCGCCACGACGCGGTAAATACTGAGGTACGAGTTGAGCCCACCCGACTCAACTCAAAGGACCTTCGGCCCGAGGAAACCGAGGAGGCACAACCATGCTGATGCGTACCGACCCCTTCCGTGAGATCGACCGGCTCGCCGAGCAGCTCTTCGGCACCACCAGCCGCCCCGCGGTGATGCACCTGGACGCCTGGCGCGACGGCGACCACTTCCACGCCGCGTTCGACCTGCCCGGGGTGGACCCCGACAGCATCGACTGCACGGTGGAGCGCAACGTGCTGACCGTCCGCGCGCAGCGCCGCCGGCCCACCTCCGAGGCCGTCGAACTGGTCGCCGCCGAGCGGCCGATGGGCACCTTCTCCCGGCAGTTGTTCCTCGGCGACACCCTCGACACCGACCGGCTGGAGGCCGCCTACGAGCACGGGGTGCTGACGCTGCGCATCCCGATCGCCGAGCGGGCCAAGCCGCGTCGGGTTCCGGTCACCGCCGGTAACGGACACCGGCAGATCACCGCCTGACCGTCACGCCCACGGTGGGGGCCGAACCGGCCCCCACCGGGCCGAACACCGTCGCGCCCGGGCGTCGGGCAATCCGCTCGGGCGCGCCTCACCGTGATTGCCCACCGGGGCTGAGAGTCTTTCTCGCATGCTGCGTCCCGACGGCCCCGTCCTGCCCCGCACCCCGACCCGCCCGGCGTTGGCCGGCACACCGGTCGACTTCACCGAGGCGTGGCTGCGTAACCGTCGGCTGTCGGCGCACACCCGCGACGCCTACCGCCGCGACATCGCCGGCTGGCTCACCTGGTGCGCCGGCGGCGACCTGGACCCGCTGCGGGCCACCTTCCTCGACGTCAACGCCTACGCCCGGCAGTTGGAGGCCACCCCGGCGGCGCGCAGCGGCCGGCCGCTGACCCCCGCCACCGTCGCCCGGAAACTGTCCGCCCTGTCCAGCTGGTACGAGTTCCTGGTGAAGCTGCGGGCGGTCGACGCCAACCCGGTCTCCGGGGCCGACCGGCCGCGCATCGACCGGGACCACTCGGCCACCGTCGGCCTCACCCCGCAGGAGGTCGACGCGCTGCTCGCCGCCGCCGCCGCCGACACCGGCCCGACGGCCGCCCGCAACCGGGCCGCCGTCGCCCTGCTGGCCGACCTCGGCCTGCGGGTCGGTGAACTGGTCTCCCTCGACCTGACCGACCTCGGTGCCGAACGCGGGCACCGCAGCGTCCGGTTCGTCGGCAAGGGTGGCAAGGCCCGTCGCCGGGCGCTCACCCCGGGCACCGCGTACGCGGTCGACGCCTACCTGGCCGAGCGGGCGGCGGCGGCCGGGGTGGCCGTCGAGGCGTTGACCGGGCCGCTGCTGGCCACCACCACCGGCGGCCGCCTCGACCGGCACTCGGTGTTCCGGCTGGTGCGCCGGTTGGCCGCCACGGCGGGCATCGCGGCGGCGGCGAAACTGTCCCCGCACTCGCTGCGGCACGCCTTCGCCACCACCGCCCGCGAGGAGGGGGTGCCGTTGGAGGACGTGCAGGACGCGATGGGGCACGCCGACCCGCGGACCACCCGCCGCTACGACCGGGACCGGCACAACCTCGACCGGGACCCGGCGTACGTCATCTGGGCGGCGCGGGCCCGGCGGCGCGGCTGAGAAAACCGATTGACGGAGTGAGCGCTCACTCCCGAGGG
The DNA here is from genome assembly GCF_007833915.1 of Micromonospora sp. HM134. NCBI lineage: Bacteria > Bacillati > Actinomycetota > Actinomycetes > Micromonosporales > Micromonosporaceae > Micromonospora > Micromonospora sp. HM134. Next base: position 4,131,988 of record NZ_CP041061.1, on the reverse strand, counting down.
TGGTGCCATGACGGCACCCGGGGGACGCCGACGACGCGCGCCGGCCATGACCGCCGACCGCCGCCGCGCCATGATCGTGCAGACCGCGCTGCCCCTGCTGACCCGCCGGGGCACCACCCTGACCACGGCCGAGGTGGCGCGGGCCGCCGGGATCGGCGAGGCGACCGTGTTCCGTGCCTTCGCCGACAAGCAGGCGCTGCTCGACGCGTGTGTGGCCGAGGTCCTGCGCCCCGACCCGCTGCTCGACCGGTTGACCCGCATCGACAGGCGTCTGCCCCTCACCGGTCGGCTCACCGAGGCCGCCGTGGTGATCCACGCCCACCTGGCCCGGCTGGGCGCGGTGCTCGGCGCCCTGCACGCCGCCGGCCGGGCCCGCCCCGACCCGCCACCGGCGGGCGCGGCGGCGACGGCGGTCCGGCCGGCGGTGGCCGCCCTGTTCGCCCCCGACGTCGACCGGCTACGGCTCCCACCCGACCAGCTCGCCGACCTGTTCCTCGGCCTGCTGTCCCCGCCGGGCCCGCTGGCCACCACGGCACCGTCCACCACCGACCTGGTCGACCTGTTCCTGCACGGCGCGCTGACCCGGGTCAGGTGAGCAGGTCGAGGTGGTGGTGGGCGTCGGCGGAGACGTCCTCGTGCCGCAGCCACCGCCGGGCCCACAACCGGGCCGCCACCTCGGCCTGCCCGTCACCCCACGCGGCGTGCTCCACCAGCAGCGCCGCCGCCAACGCGTACGCCATCCGCAGAGCCAGGCCACGCGCGCCGGCCAGGACCGTCGCCGACGCCGGGTCGGCGGTTACCTCACCGAGGGTGGCCCGCAGCTCCCCGGCCACCGTGGCGAGGGTGTCGGCCAGGGTCGGGGACAACGGGCGGGCCGCGTCGGCGGCATCGGTGAGCCGACGCAGCAGCGGCGCCCCGGCGTCCTCCCGGGTGACCGCGCGCAGCACGTCCACCGCCAGCACATTGGTGGTGCCCTCCCAGATCGGCAGGACCTGCGCGTCGCGCAGCAACCTCGGCACGCCGGTGTCCTCGACGTAGCCGGCCCCACCGAACGCCTCCACGTACTCGGCGGCGCAGGACACCGCCAGCCGGCCGGTGGCCAGCTTCGCCAGCGGCGCGACCACCCGCAGCTCCGCGGCGGCCTGCGGGTCGCCGCCGACCTCGACCCGGCCGAGCAACGTGAACGCGTGCCCGGCCAGGGCGAACGCGCCCGCCGCGTCCACCGCCAACGCGCCGAGGGTGGCCCGGTGCAGCGGATTGTCGGCCAACAGCCCGCCGGCCACCCGCCGGGTGCGCGCGTACGCCAGCGCGTAGGACAGGCCCCGGCGTATCCCCGACGCGGCGGCCGACGCGTTGTGCACCCGGGTCACCACCACCAGGGTCATCGCCCGCACCAGCCCCGGCACCGCCGGGTCACCCAACGGCAGCGCGTACGCGTCCCGCAACCCGATCTCGGCGGTCGGCAACGCCCGGGTGCCCAACTTGTCCTTGAGCCGCCGCACCACCACCCCGGGGGCGGGACCGTCGGGGACGGCGGTCGCCCCGGCCAGCGGCGAGTCGGCCGCGTAGCGGGGCACCAGGAACGGGGCGAGGACCCGGCTGCCCCGCCCGGCCCCCTCCGGCCGGGCCAACGCCACCGCCATCGCCGCGTCGGCGGCCGAGCAGAACCACTTCTCCCCGGTCAGCCGCCACGACCCGTCGGCGGCCGGTCGGCCGAGGGTGCCGGTGCCGGACAGGTCGGAGCCGCCCTGCGACTCGGTCATCCACTGCCCGCTGACGATCGCGGTGTCCGGGTCGGTGGCGACCAACCGGGGCAGCCAGGCGTCGCGGACCTGCGCGTCGACGTCGGGGCTGCTCAGCAGCGCCGCCGCGCCGTCGGCCATCGCCACCGGGCAGGAGAAGGTCGCCGACTCCGGCCCGTACAGGTGCAGCAGGGCGTGCTGGACGACGCGGGCGGCGGCCCCCCACGTGCCGCGCGCCGACTCCAGGTAGGGCAGGGCGACCACGGCGTGCCGGGCGGCGGCGGCCCGCTGGGCCTGCCAGCCGGCGCTGGTGTCGATCCGGTCGACGCGCGCGCCCCACGGGTCGTAGCGGACCAGCGTCGGCGGGTGGGCCTCGGCGTCGGCGTGCGCGGCGCGCAGCGGCCCGGTGACGTCGGCGGCGAGCGCGGCCAGCCGGTCCTGCGCGGCGGTGTGCCCGGCCGCGCCCAGCTGCCGGGTCAGCCACGACCGCAGCAGCCGGTCACCGGCGTACGGGTCGTCGATGTCCGGTACCGGCTGCACGTAGCGGCTCATCCGTCGCTCCTTCACCAGGGGTGTGCGCCGACGGTAGACGATCGCCCCGGCCGCGCGACAGGGGGCGAACCGCCTGCGCGGCCCCGGCCCGTCCGCCTACCGTCGCAGGTGATGAGCGTGCGGCAGGCGTGGACGCGACCGGCGCGGCGGCGGCGCCCGGTGCGCACCGGCCTGTTCCTGGGTGGCCTCGCCGTCGGCCTGTGCCTGGTCGGGGTGGCCGGGCTGGGGCTGTGGAACGTGCAGGTGGTGGCGGGCGCCACCGGCCCGGTGCGGGAGACCGCCGACGGGTTCTTCCGGGAGTTGTCCGCCGGTGAGGTGGACCAGGCCTACCGGCGGTTGTGCGCGCAGACCCGCAGCCGGTGGAGCGAGGTCGGGTTCGCCGGCTGGGTCCGCACCCCGCCGGTGGTCACCGGCTACGAGATCCTCGACGTGTCGGTACGCACCCGCGACGGCCGGCCGGCCGGGGAGGCGGCGGTGCGGGTCACCCGCGACGGCGGGGCCGCCGAGCAGCGCCGGCTGCCGGTGGTGAAGGAGGACGGTAAGTGGCGGGTCTGCGGCGACCCGTACTGACCCGCCGGGCGGGTCAGGCGCGTGGGCCGAGGTCGCCGGAGCGGTAGTGCCGCCGGCACAGCACCTGGTAGCGCACGTCGGCGGTGTCGACGGTGTCCCCGATGACGACCTGCGCGCCCTCGCGGGCCACCCGCCCGTCGACGACCCGGGCGTTGAGCAGGCCCTCCCGCCCGCACCAGCACAGCACCTCCACCTGGATGCGGGCCACCTCGTCGGCCAGTTCGAACAGCCGCCGGGCGGCCGGGAACAGGCAGGACCGGAAGTCGGTGGCGAGGCCGAAGGCGTACACGTCGACGTCGTAGCCGTCGACCAGTTCGGCCATCTGCTCGACGTGCGCCACGTCGTAGAACGACGCCTCGTCGCAGATCAGGTAGTCGATGCGGACCCCCTCGGCCCAGGTGTCGCGGACCAGCGCCCGCAGGTCCAGCTCGTCGGTCACCTCCACGGCGGTGTGGGCCAACCCGATGCGGGTGGTGACCCGTGGCCCCAACGACCTGTCGATGCGGGTGGTGACCAGCCCCCGGCGGCCCTGCCGGGCGTGGTTGTAGTTCATCTGCAACGCCATCGTCGACTTGCCGCAGTCCATCGGACCCCAGAAGAACTTCAACGCGGCGGCGTGCAGCGGTCGGCCGTCGACGCCCCGCGCGGCGGCGCAACCGGTCCCCCCGTCGTCCGGGCCGGGCAGGGGACGGGCCAGGCAGGTGGGGGTGGCAGCGGCGTCGTCGGTCACGTCGGGGCAGCCTAGCCCATCGGCGCGGGTGGATCGGGCCGATGGTCAGAGCACCCGGGGCGGGGTGTTGCCGGCGGCGAGGATGGCCCGGCGGATCGGCACCGCGGCCAGCAACGCGAACCCCACCACGAAGAAGATCAGCAGGGAGACCAGACCCACCCGGTAGGAGGAGGTGAGCTGGAAGACCAACCCGAACGCCAGCGGGCCGAGCCAACTGGTGCCCTTGTCGCTGATCTCGTAGAACCCGTAGTACTCGCCCTCCTTGCCGGCGGGGATGAGCTGGCTGAACAGCGACCGGCTCAACGCCTGGCTGCCGCCGAGGACCAGACCGATCGCCCCACCGAGGATCATGAACGGCAGCGGGGCCTCGGCGGGCAACCGGAACGCGCCGATGATCACCCCGGTCCACAGCACCAGCGACAGCAGCACCGTCTTCCACGCGCCGATCCGCCGGGCCAACGCCCCCAGCGCCAACGCCCCGCCGAAGGCGAGGAACTGCACCAGCAGGATCGTCACGATCAGCGTGCTCTGCCCCAGCCGCAACTCCTCGGTGCCGTACTGGCTGGCCAGGGTGATCACCGTCTGGATGCCGTCGTTGTAGACCAGGAACGCCAGCAGGAAGAACAGCGTCAACGGATACGCCTTGATCTCCCGCAGGGTCCGGCCGAGCTGCCGGAACCCGTCGGTGACCACGTCACGGCCCGCCCCGCGCAACGCCTCGGCGGTGGGATGCTCCCGCAGCCACCGCAACGGCACCAGGGTGAACACCGCCCACCACACCCCGGCCGACACGATCGACCAGCGGGCCAGGTCCAGGGTGCGCTGCGGGTTGTCGTCCTCGCTGAGCAGGGTCACCGCCACCAGGTTCAACGCCAGCAGCAGGCCACCGCCGAGGTAGCCGATGGCCCAGCCACGACTGGACACCGCGTCGCGTTCGTCCGGGCCGGCCAGCTGCGGCAGGAACGAGTTGTACACCACCACCGCCGCGCCGAAGGCGATGTTGGCGACCAGGAACAACGCCCCACCGAGCAGGTACCGGTCGCCGGTGACCAGCGCCATCGCGATGGTCGCCCCGGCGCCGGTGAACGCCGCCCCGGCCAGCAGCCGCTTCTTGTGCACCGTCCGGTCGGCGATCGCCCCGACCACCGGCAGCACGAACACGGTCAACAGCACCGACAGCGAGATCAGGTACGGGTAGTAGGAACCGGCGGCGACCCGGACGCCCAGCGGGTGCACGTACCCGTCGCAGCGGTCCGCGCCCAGCTCGCAGCCGGCGGCCAGTTCGGTGACGGTGGTGAGGAACGGTCCGAGGAACACCGTGATGACGGTGGTCTGGAAGGCCGAGTTGGCCCAGTCGTACAGGTACCAGCCGCGCCGCTCCCGGCGCAGGCCCGCCGGGGTGTCGACGGTGGTCGGGGTGGTGGTGACCGGGTCGGCCATCGGGGTCCTCGGGGCTCAGGCGGCCCAGAGGCCGCGGCTGCGGTAGACGTCGCGCAGCACGCCGACGTGATCGGTCATGATGCCATCCACACCACGATCCAGTAAGTCGTGCATCTGGGCAGGTTCGTCGATCGTCCAGACGTGCACGTGCACCCCCAACCGGCGGCAGTAGGCCAGGAACCGGCGGTCGACCACGGGCACCCCGGCGTAGCGGGGCGGCACCTGCGCGGCCACCACCGACGGCGGTAACCGCACCGGCCGGCCGTGCCGCGACGCCCACCACAGCCGGGCCACCCCGCGCATGCCCAGGCCGGTGGCGACCCGACCGCCGGTGGCCGCGCGCAGCCGGGCCAGCCGGGCGTCGTCGAACGACGCCAGCAGCACCCGGTCGGCCGCGCCGGCCCGGGTCACCGCCCCGACCGCCGGGGTGACGCCGGCGTCGGTCTTCACGTCGATGTTGAACCGGACCTGCGGCCAGGCGGCCAGCACCTCGTCGAGCCGGGGCACGACCGCCGCGCCGCCGACCCGCACCGACGCCAGGTCGGCCCAGCGCAGGTCGGCGATGCGACCGTGCTCACCGGTGACCCGGCGCAGGGTGGCGTCGTGGAAGACCACGCACACCCCGTCGGCGGTGGCGTGCACGTCGGTCTCCACGTACCGGTAGCCCAGGTCGACGGCCCGGGTGAACGCGGCGACGGTGTTCTCGTCGCCGTCGGCGGCCCCGCCCCGGTGCGCGAAGGCCAACGGGGTGGGGGCGTCCAGGTAACCGGGACGGGTCGACACGAGCGCAGTATGCCCGTCCCCGGTTGCCGGCGGGTGACCGACCGGCAACCGTCGCCCCGCCGGGGTCGCCCGCCCGGTCAGTCGATCCACGCCCCGGTCAGCGCGGTGACCGCCGTGCCGTCGAGGTCGGCGAGCTTCACCCCGACGAACTGCCGGGCCGGCGCGGAGGTCTGCACCCGCGGCGGCGGGGTCGGGCCGGTGACCGCCTGCACCACGACCGCCGCGGCGTCGGCGGGGGACTGCGCGGCGGCGAACGCGTCGGCGGTACGCCGCAGGTACGCCCGCAGTCCCGGCCCGTACGCCCCGGCGGCGGCCACCACGGCATCCCGGTCGATCCCGACGTTGGCGACGAACTCGCTGGCCACCGCCCCCGGCTCGACCACGCAGACGGCGACCCCGACGGTGGCGGCGACCGGGGTGAGGGACTCCATGAACCCCTCGACGGCGAACTTCGCCGCACAGTACGCCTCGTTGAACGGTTGCCCGATCACCCCGCCGACGCTGCTGACGGTCACCAGCCGGCCCCCGCTGGCCCGCAGGTGCGGCAGGGCGGCCCTGCTGACGTGCAGCACCCCGAAGAAGTTGACCTCCATGACGGCGCGGACCGCGTCGACGCCCTCCTGTTCCAGGGTGCCCAGGTGACCGGCGCCGGCGTTGTTGACGACCGCGTCGAGCCGCCCGTACCGGTCGACGACACCGGCGACGGCGGCGGCGACCGACGCCGGGTCGACCACGTCGAGTTGCCGTACGTCGACCAGGTCGGCGACGTCGGCGGTGGCGACGGCGGCCCGCAGCCGCGCGGCGCGGGACACGTCCCGCATGGTCGCCACGGTCCGCCAGCCGGCCCGCGCGCAGCCCAGGACGGCCTCCAGCCCGATGCCGCTGGAGGTGCCGGTGATCAGTACGGTCGGTTCACTCATCCCTGACCCTCTTCCGTGTGGCGACGGTCCGCCGGTGTGGCCCCGGCCGACGACGGGCGGCGGTGGACCCGGCTGGTGTCGACGGGACGTCCCGGGTCGACGTGCCGGGGCCGGTCCGGTTCGTCGGGCCGCAGCGGCACCAGGGTGTCGGTGATCGCGTCGATGATCCGGTCGGTGCCCCGGCGGGCCGCGCCGGGCGCGGTGGGGGAGAGGTCCCGCAGGTGCAGCGGCGCGCCGAAGCGGACCCGGATCACCGGGCGGCGGACCAGTGCCCGGGCCAACGCGCGCAGCATCCCCCGGGGCGCCCGGTAGGGCAGTACCTCGTGCGACCCCCACTGGGCCACGGGCACCACCGGGGCGTCGCAGGCCATCGCGAGGCGGGCGGTGCCGGTCTTGCCGCGTTCGGGCCACATGCCGGGGTCCAACCCGATGCGCCCCTCCGGGTAGACCAGCACCACCGACCCGGCGGTGACCGCTGCGGCGGCGTCGTCGAGCGCCCGGCGTACGGCGGTGCTGCCCCGGTCGACGCGCAGGTGCCCGGCGTGGCGCATCAGCGCGCCGAGCCCCGGGGTGCGGAACAGCCCACCGGTGGCCATGAAACGGGGCGACACGCCCCGAACCCGGCAGGCCGCGCCCAGCACGATGGGGTCGAAGGGGCTGATGTGGTTGGCGGCCAGGATCAGCGGCCCCCGGCGCAGGTGCGCGGGGACGTCCCCGCTGACCTCCAGCCGGGCGAACAGGGCGACGACCAGCCGGGCGAGCAGTTGGGCGGCACGCCAGAACCGTGGTGGCTGCCAGCCGGGGCGCGGGGTGTCCATCAGTCGCCGATGGTCGCACGGGCGTGGGGGAGGACCGGACCCGGGTCGTGCGGCCTGCGGTGATCAGGGTCATTGGTCCCGGGTCGGGTCGGGACCCCCGACCCTGCCCGTCGACCTACGACACGCAGTAGTATCTACTACGTCTCGTAGTATCAACGGCAGGGGGAATCCCGGTGGACGCGTTGGACGTCGCCCGCTGGCAGTTCGGTGTCACCACCGTCTACCACTTTCTCTTCGTACCACTGACCATCGGGCTGTCCGTCCTGGTCGCCATCCTCCAGACCCGCTGGCACCGCACCGGCGACGAGAGATACCTCAAACTCACCAAGTTCTACGGCAAACTCTTCCTGATCAACTTCGCCATGGGCGTCGTCACCGGCATCGTGCAGGAATTCCAGTTCGGCATGAACTGGTCCGACTACTCCCGCTTCGTCGGCGACATCTTCGGCGCACCCCTGGCCATCGAAGCCCTCGTCGCCTTCTTCCTCGAATCCACCTTCATCGGCCTGTGGATCTTCGGCTGGGACCGGCTCCCCAAACGCCTGCACCTGGCCAGCATCTGGGCCGCCGCCATCGGCACCAACCTGTCCGCCTACTTCATCCTCGCCGCCAACTCGTTCATGCAGAACCCCGTCGGCTACCGCTTCAACCCCGACACCGGACGCGCCGAACTCACCGACTTCGTCGCCGTCCTCACCAACAAGGTCGCCCTCATCACCTTCCCGCACACCCTCGCCGGCGCTTTCCTCGTCGCCGGCGCCCTCGTCACCACCGTCGGCCTCTGGCACGTCATGCGCCGCCGCGACAGCCCCGACACCGACGCCTACCGCCACGCCACCCGCTTCGGCGCCTGGGTCGTCCTCATCTCCGCCACCCTCGTCGTCCTCACCGGCGACATCCAAGGCAAGATCATGACCCAGGTGCAGCCCATGAAAATGGCCGCCGCCGAAGGCCTCTACACCACCGAGAGCCCCGCCTCGTTCTCCGTACTCACCGTCGGCAGCCTCGACGGCAGCCGCGAAGTCTTCGCCCTCAAGATCCCCTACCTGCTGTCCTACCTCGGCACCGGCGACCCCAACGGCACCGTCCACGGCATCAACGACCTCCAGGCCCAGTACGCCAGCCAGTACGGCCCCGGCAGCTACACCCCGATCATCCCGGTCACCTACTGGAGCTTCCGCTTCATGATCGGCTTCGGGCTCGCCGCCGCCGCCATCGCCCTGCTCATCCTCTGGACCCAACGCAAGGGCCGCACCCCCACCAACAGATGGCTGCTACGCGCCGGCCTGATCATGCCCGTGCTCCCACTGCTCGCCAACTCCTTCGGCTGGATCTTCACCGAGATGGGCCGCCAACCCTGGATCGTCTTCGGCGAAATGCTCACCCGCGACGGCGTCTCCCGCAGCGTCTCCCTCACCGAAGTCCTCACCTCCTTCACCGCCTTCACCCTCATCTACGCCACCCTCGCCGTCATCGAATTCAAACTCCTCGTCCGCTACGCCCGCGCCGGCGTACCCGACGTCACCCCCGACCCCACCCCCGACGACACCGACGACGCCGAGCGCCCGCTCGCCTTCGCCTACTGACCCGGAGCCCCACCGTGGAACTCACCACCATCTGGTTTCTCCTCGTCGCCGTCCTCTTCACCGGCTACTTCATCCTCGAAGGCTTCGACTTCGGCGTCGGCATGCTCCTGCCCGTCCTCGGCCGCGACGACCGGCAACGCCGCGTCCTCATCAACACCATCGGCCCCGTCTGGGACGGCAACGAGGTCTGGCTCATCACCGCCGGCGGCGCCATGTTCGCCGCCTTCCCCGAGTGGTACGCCACCCTCTTCTCCGGCTTCTACCTGCCCCTGCTACTCATCCTGCTCGCCCTCATCGCCCGCGGCGTCGCCTTCGAATACCGCCACAAGCGCCCCGAAGCCTCCTGGAAACGCCGCTGGGACCAGGCCATCTTCTGGGGCTCCGCCATCCCCGCCCTGCTCTGGGGCGTCGCCTTCGCCAACATCTTCCGCGGCGTACCACTGGACGCCGACCACGAATACGTCGGCGGCCTCATCGACCTGCTCCACCCCTACGCCCTGCTCGGCGGCCTGACCACCCTCGGCCTCTTCCTCACCCACGGCGCGGTCTTCCTCGCCCTCAAGACCACCGGCGACATCCGCCACCGCGCCGGCACCCTCGCCGTCACCCTCGGCGCCGGCACCGCCGTCGCCGCCGTCGCCTTCCTCACCTGGACACTGACCATCCGCTCCAACGCCGCCGCCATCGTCCTCGCCGCCGGCGCCGCCCTCGCCCTGCTCGGCGCGCTCGCCGCCGCCCGGGTACGCCGCGAAGGCTGGGCCTTCACCGGCACCGCCCTGGCCATCGCCCTCGCCGTCGCCACCCTCTTCACCGCCCTGTTCCCCAACGTCATGCCCTCCACCGGCGACCCCGCCGGCACCCTCACCGCCACCAACGCCGCCTCCACCCCCTACACCCTGAAAATCATGACCTGGGTCGCCGTCGTCTTCACCCCGATCGTCCTCGCCTACCAAGGTTGGACCTACTGGGTGTTCCGCAAGCGAATCGGGGTACAGAACATCCCGCAACACTGAAAGACGCGCGAGGGGCGCGGGACGCGGGGCCGGAGCGAGGGGGTCGCACCGGCCCCGCAACGCGTCCACCACAAACCCGTCGCCACCCCACCCAACCACCGCTATCGTCGCCGCATGCCGCACGACCCCCACGTCCGGGAACTCACCGACGACGACACCACCGCCGCCTGGCACCTCGGCCGCACCGCCTTCGGCTCCGACCCGCAACCCGCACCCCCACCCACCACCACCCCCGGCACCACCCGCTACGGCGCGTTCGACCACACCGGCCGACTCATCGGCAAAGCCGTCGACCTGCACCACCACCAGTGGTGGGACGGCCGCACCGTCGCCGCCGCCGACATCGCCGGCGTCGCCGTCACCCCCGAAACCCGCGGCCGGGGCGTCGCCCGCGCCCTGCTCACCACCCTGCTACGCGGCGCACACGACCGGGGCGCCGCCGTCAGCGCGCTGTTCCCCACCGTCGCCGCCCCCTACCGCGCCTGCGGCTGGGAAACCGCCGGCACCCTACGCACCGTCAACCTCCCCACCGCCCTGCTCACCCGCCACCACCCCAGCCCACACCTCACCGTCCGCCCCGGCACCCCCGCCGACCTCGCCGCCGTCGACGAACTGCACACCCACACCGCCCGCCACCGCCGCGGCCTACTCGCCCGCACCGGCCCCCTGCACGACCACCACCGCACCCGCCACACCACCGACCACACCCTGCCCTACGACGGCCTCACCCTCGTCGAACACCACGGCCACCTCGTCGGCTACGCCGGCTGGAACCGCCGCGACAACTACGGCGACCAGGGCACCATCACCGTCGACGACCTCGCCGCCACCACCGCCGACGCCGCCCGCGAACTCGTCGGCATCCTCGCCAGCTGGCACAGCGTCGCCCCCACCCTGCGCCTCACCCTGCTCCCCGGCGACCCCCTCACCCCCCACCTCCCCGTGGAAAAGGCCCGCGAACACGAACAGGACACCTGGATGCACCGCCCCGTCGACGTCACCCGCGCCATCCGCGACCGGGGCTGGCCGACACACCTGCACGGCACCGCCACCTTCACCCTCGACGACCCGCTCGCCGACTGGAACACCGGCACCTGGCACCTGGAGATCACCGACGGCCACGCCGACCTGCGCCGCACCACCGCCCCCGCCGACCTGCACCTCACCGTGCGCGGCTTCGCCCTGCTCTACACCGGCGCCGCCACCGCCCGCACCGTCGCCCAGGCCGGCCTCCTGCACCACCCCACCGGCACCGACCCCACCCCCCTCGACCTGCTCGCCGCCCCCGGCCCCGCCCAACTCGGCGACTACTTCTGACCCACCCCGGCGGGGGCAGCCGACCCGGCGACCCCCGCCCACCGGCACCGACCGGCCACCACCACAACCGTCACCGGCCCGACCTCACCGAGCCTCGCGCAACTCCGCCAACCGCGCCTCGATCTCCGCCAACTCCGCCCGCAACTTCTCCGCCTGCTGCTCCGCCTCCGACCGCTCCGCCGACAGGATCTGCTCCACCGCCTCCTGAACCCCCGGCACATCCACCAACGCCACCATCCGCAACGCCTCCGCCGGCTTCACCACGTACGGCTTCGCCAACGCCTTCGCCCCCTGCTGCGCCGCCACCGTCCACTCACCGTCGGCATACGCCAACGTCACCGTCAACCCCGCCGGCCCCTTCGGCTTCGCCACCTTCGCCGGCCGACGCGCCGCCGGCTTCTCCACCGGCACCGACTGCTGCTCCACCCTCGACTCCTCCCGACGCTGCACCGGCACCCGGGGCGTGTCCAACACGAACTCCGGCTCCGCCTTCGCCGTCGGCTCCACCGGCTCCACCGCCGGCTCCGGCTTCGCCTCCACCACCCGACGACCCGCACCCCGCGGCGCCACCGCCAGATCGGCGGGGGAGAAGGGCAACTCGTCGCGCCCGAACCGCACCACCACGAACTCGTCCGACACCGCCGGATCGGTCACCTCCACCACCTGACCCACCTGCCCGGCGATCTGCCCCGCCGACGCGGTGAACACCACCTTCGGCTTCCGCCCCGCCGCCAACGCCTCCCGGATACCCCGCACCTCGTCATCGGACAAACCCTGGCCCGCCATCACAACCCTCTTTCGTACACGTGTCTGATCCTGCCTTGATACCAGCCCACCACGACAACCGGAAGATCAGCCCCCCAGCACCCGCAACGCCTCGTCCGCGTGCTCGTTCATCCCCAACTCGCTGTGCACCACCGCCAGCACCCGCCGGTCCTGACCGATCACGAACGTCATCCGCCGCGTGCTCAACGGCCCCAACGGCAACCGCCGCCGCACCCCGAACGCCTGCGCCACCACACCGTCGACATCCGACAACAACGGATAGTCGAACCCGTGCATCCGGGAGAACTCCGCCTGCCTGTCCACCGAATCCCGACTGATCCCCACCCGCTGCGCCCCCACCGCCGCGAACTCCGCCGCCAGATCCCGGAAATGACAACTCTCCGCCGTACACCCACGGGTCATCGCCGCCGGATAGAAGAACAACACCACCGGCCCCGCCGCCAACAACTCCGACAACCGCCGCGGCGCACCCGTCTGATCCGGCAGCACGAAATCCTCCACCAGATCACCGACACTCACACCCACCACACACCTCCACCGATCCGTTCCGTCCGAAACGCGGTGAGCGTAAGCGATCACCCAGCACACCACCGCACCACCGCGCCACGTGAGCACCCACACCCTGCCCACCACGCCGACACGGAGGTACCGTCACACCACCGCACACCGGACCCGCAGGGGAGCACAGGCAATGACCGCGGTCACCGTCATCACCGGCGGCAGCCGAGGCATCGGCGCCGCCACCGCCCGACGGCTCGCCGCGGCCGGCCACCACCTCGCCATCGGCTACCGCCACGACCACACCGCCGCCGCCACCGTCGTCGCCGACATCCACCGCCTCGGCGGCCGCGCCGTCGCCGTCCCCGCCGACACCACCGACCCCACCCACGTCGACCGCCTCTTCACCGCCGCCGCCGACCTCGGCCCCCTCACCGCCCTGGTCAACAACGCCGGCGTCACCAGCCCCATCGGCCCCTTCACCGCACTACGCCCCGACGACCTGCGCCGCGTCGTCGACGTCAACCTCATCGGCTACGTCCTGTGCGCCCAACAGGCCGCCCGCCGGCTCACCACCGGCGGCGCCATCGTCAACATCTCCTCCGCCGCCGCCACCCTCGGCAGCCCGGGGGAGTACGTCCACTACGCCGCCGTCAAGGCCGCCACCGACACCCTCACCATCGGCCTGGCCAAGGAACTCGCCCCCCGCGGCATCCGGGTCAACGCCGTCGCCCCCGGCATCATCCGCACCGACATCCACGCCGACTCCGGCGTACCCGACCGCGCCGACACCGCCGCCGGCCGCATCCCCCTCGGCCGCGCCGGCGAACCCGACGAGGTCGCCGGCGCCGTCGCCTGGCTACTCGGACCCGACGCCACCTACACCACCGGCGCGGTGCTGCGCGTCGCCGGCGGCCTGTGACCGGCGGCCCGACACCCCGTCCACCGCCGCCCGGCCGTCAACCGGTGAACAGCTTCGCCACCGTCAGCACCGTCTGCACCACCCCGTACCCCAGCAGCACCGACACCACCGACCAGGAAACCCACAACCGGGCCCGCTGACCCCGGGGACCGTCCCCACTCATCGCGCCCCACTCCTCTGCGTCGTCACCACATCCGTGTCCCGCCCACCGGCCGGCTCGTGGTACCGCTGCGGCACCGGACGCACCAGCAGGTTCGCCACGAACCCCACCGCCAGCACCCCGACCATCGTGAACAACGCCGGCCGGTACGCCGCCGCCGTCAACGTCCCCGGCTCACCCTGCGCGTCCAGGAACGCGTTGACGATCAACGGCCCGGCCACCCCCGCCGCCGACCACGCCGTCAGCAACCGGCCGTGGATCGCCCCCACCTCGACCGTGCCGAACAGGTCCCGCAGGTACGCCGGGACGGTCGCGAACCCACCGCCGTAGAACGACAGGATGACGCAGGCCAACAGCACGAACAGCGCCGTCGCCGTCTGCCCGACCAGGGCCAGCACCGCGTACAGCACCATCCCCACACCCAGGTACACCAGGTAGATCGGCTTACGGCCGATCACGTCCGACGTCGACGACCAGACGAACCGGCCGGCCATGTTGAACAGCGACAACAACCCCACGAACCCGCCTGCCGCGGCCACCGACACCGCCGAGCCGCCCCCGTCGCGGAAGAAGTCCTGGATCATCGGGCTGGCCTGCTCCAGGATCCCGATCCCGGCGGTCACGTTGCAGAACAGCACCACCCACAGCAGCCAGAACGCCCGGGTCCGCACCGCGTTCGCCGCCGACACGTTCGCCGTGGTCACCAGCGGCTTCGCCGCCACCGCCGCCGGATCGAACCCGGCCGGCCGCCAGTGCGCCGCCGGCACCCGCACGTTGACCACCCCGAACATCATGATCACGAAGTAGCCGACACCCAGCGTGACGAACAACCAGACCAGCGCCGACCCCGAGGCCGTCGACCCGGCGTCGGCCGGGTCGTACCCGGAGTCGTACAGCGACAACAGCTGACGCGACAGGGGAGAGGCCACCATCGCCCCACCACCGAAACCCATGATCGCCAGACCGGTGGCCAGACCCGGCCGGTCCGGGAACCACTTGATCAACGTGGAGACGGGGGAGATGTAGCCGATGCCCAGCCCGATCCCGCCCAGCAGCCCGTACCCGACGTACAGCAGCCACAGCTGCCCGGTGGCGATGCCCAGCGCGCCGACGCCGAACCCGGCCGCCCAGAAGCACGCCGAGACGAACATCGCCTTGCGCGGCCCGTTCGCCTCGACCCAGGTGCCGGCGACCGCCGCCGACAACCCCAGCATCACGATCGCGATGCTGAAGATCACTCCGATCGCCGTCTGACTCGCGTCGAAGTGCGCGATCAGGGAGTTCTTGTAGACGCTGGTGGCGTAGACCTGGCCGATGCAGAGGTGGATCGCCAACGCCGCCGGGGGGATCAGCCAACGGCTGTACCCGGGCGGCGCGACGGTGTGCCGACGGTCGAGTGCGGACAGCATCGGTGCTTCCTCTCCGGAACATCGCGGTGACGTGCTCCCGCCACATGCCCCCGCCGCCTGCGGCGGGCAAACCGACGCCGCGCCCGGCGGTCACCCCGGTGAGCCGAACGGTCATCCAACCAGCCCCGCCACCAACTCCGGCCCTGATTCGATAATTCACATTATGTAAAGTGAGCCGGAAGAGTGGCCCCCTCCGGCCTTCGGATACCCGGAGTGGCGACAGCCGCCTTCGGGCCGCGCCCACGCGGCGGACACCCCGGAACCCGTGCGCCCCGCCGCCGGTCCGACGGGTCGCCGGTGCGGGGTCGGGCGGCCGACGAGGCACCGACCCGACATGTTCCAGTGGCACACAACGGCGGGATCCACCAGGACCCGCCACCCGGGCGCGCTGATGGCGACCACGGTGTGCAGCGGTAGGTGCGAGGCGGCCGGAGCAACCCGTCGCCGCTCCCCTCCCCCCGGGTGGCCGACAACCCGAGAAAGCTGCATAATATCCCTTATGCATGACAAACAGGACGAATCGGTTGGCCGGCTCATCGAGGAGTTCCTGACCGCGCGGGCCACCCGCAAGCCGTCCCCGCACACGCAGGAGGCGTACCGGCGGGACCTGCGGGCCGTCGCGGCGCTGGCCGGCGAGGAGTGCACCCCTCCCCTGTCCCCCGACGAGCTGATGATCTCCGCCCTCTCCCCCCGGGTGATGCGGGCGGCGTTCGCCCGGTTCGCCGCGCCCCGGGCGGCGGCGTCGGTGCACCGCGCCTGGTCGAGTTGGAACGGCTTCTTCTCGTTCCTCGTAGCCGAGCAGGTGGTGGCGGGCAATCCGATGCCGGCGGTGGGGCGTCCCCGGACGCCGCTCCCCCAGCCGAAGCCGTTGCGGGGCGAGGACACCCCGGAGGTGCTGTTGGCGTCGGTGTCGCGGGAGGACGCGCGGCAGCGTGATCCGTGGCCGGAGCGGGACGTGGCGGTGTTGGCGTTGGCGTTGTGCGCGGGGTTGCGCCTGGCGGAGTTGTTGGCGTTGCGGGTGTCGTCGGTGTCGGGGCGGGCCGGTGAGCGGCGGGTGGCGGTGGCCGGCAAGGGCGGTCGGCCGAGGGTGGTGCCGGTGGAGCCGGAGTTGGACGAGGTGGTGTCGGCGTACCTGGACAGTCGGCGGCGGCGGTTCGGGGCGCGCAGCGTACGTCCGGACGGGGTGTTGCTGGTGGATCGGCAGGGTGCGCCGTTGCGTCGGGGCGGGTTGCAGTATCTGGTGGATTCCTGTTACCGGCGGGCGGGGATCACCGACCGGGTGCCGGCGGGGGCGCGGTTGCACGCGTTGCGGCACACGTTCGCGACCCGGTTGGCCGAGGAGGGGGCGGGGGCGGCGGAGATCATGCGGTTGTTGGGGCATGCGTCGTTGGCGTCGTCGCAGACGTACATCGAGGTGACGGCGGGTCAGCAGCGGGCGGCGGTGCAGTCGAACCGGACGAACCGGGTGTTGGTGGGGTTGGTGTCGGGTGGTCCGGGTGACTGATCGGGGCGGTGTGTGCGGGGGTGGGTGTGGCATGGTGTGGGTGGATGCGACTGGCGGCACGGGGATGGGTTGACCATCGGGGAGCTCGTCGCGGGGGTCGACCGCCTGGGCCTCCGTGGTCGAGGTGAGCCATGTCCGTCTCTTCTTCTTCTGCTGCGTCGGCCGGTTCGGCGCGTCTGTTGCCGGGTGGGCCGGTGGCGGATCGGATTCTCGCCGAGGTCGCCGAGGGGGTGGCGGCGTTGCGGGCGGCCGGGGTGGTGCCGGCGTTGGCGACGGTTTTGGTGGGTGACGACGACGCGAGCGTGGGGTACATCCGGATCAAGTCCCGGCAGGCGGCGGAGTTGGGTTTCGCGTCGCCGCATGTGCGGTTGCCGGCGTCGGCGACGCAGGCCGATCTGCACCGGGTGTTGCGGGATTTCAACGACGACGCCGGGGTGCATGCGGTGTTGGTGCAGCATCCGGTTCCGGGGCATCTGGACTATGACCGGGCGTTGCAGGTGTTGGATCCGGATTCCGACGTGGACGGGATGCATCCGGTGAACCTGGGGCGGTTGGCGTTGGGGTTGCCGGGTCCGGTGCCGTGTACGCCGGCGGGGATCGAGGCGTTGTTGGCGTTCCACGGGGTGCCGGTGGCGGGGCGGGAGGTGGTGGTGCTGGGTCGGGGGGCGACGTTGGGGCGTCCGTTGGCGATGTTGTTGGCGCAGAAGCGGCCGACGGCGAATGCGGCGGTGACGGTGGTGCACACGGGGGTGGCGGACTGGCCGCGGTACACGCGGCGGGCGGAGATCCTGGTGGCGGCGGCGGGGGTGCCGGGGATCGTGCGGCCGGAGCATGTGCGTCCGGGTGCGGTGGTGGTGGGTGGTGGGGTGCGGTACGAGGGTCGTCGGTTGTTGCCGGATGTGGACGAGTCGTGTGCGCGGGTGGCGGGGGCGATCACTCCGCGGGTGGGTGGGGTGGGTCCGACGACGGTGGCGATGTTGTTCCGGAACGCGTTGCGGGCGGCGCAGCGGGCTGCGGGGCGGGGGTGACCGGGTGGGGGTGCGGCTCAGCCGAGGTCGACGATGAGGGGTCGGTGGTCGGAGATGGTGGAGCGGGGGGTGGCGGTGGCGGTGACCGGGGGTAGCCGGTGGCGGTCGTGGGGGTCGGCGAGGATGTGGTCGAGTTGGACGCGGGGTGCGGTGGCGGGGTAGGTGGGGCGGCGGGCGAGGGGTTGCCAGCCGGTGAGGAGGCGGGCGGGGCCGGCGGGGAGGTTGAGGTCGCCGAGGAGGATGCGGGGGGCCGGTAGGGCGCGCAGGGCGCGGACGACGCGGCGGAGTTGGTGGGCGTTCCAGCCGGGGACGAAGGAGAGGTGGGTGGCGGCGACGGTGAGGGGGCCGTGGGGGGTGTCGAGGACGGCGGCGAGGACGACGCGGGGTTCGTCGCGCAGGAGGATGAGGCCGCCGCCGGGGCCGGGGGCGTAGATGGGTGAGCGGACGGGTGCGGGGTTGAGGCGGGTGACGTGCCAGCTGTGGACGGGGTGGCGGCTGATCAGGCCGATGCCGTAGCAGGGTTCGCCGTGGCCGTCGTCGTCGTGGCGTAGGGGGCGGAAGTGTTCGCCGGGGGTGCCGACGACGGCGGCGGCGAAGCGGTGTTCGGGGGCGTCGAGGGCGTGGGCGGCGATGGTGGTGAGGTCGTGGTGGCCGCTGCGGGACTGGTCGCGGTCGACTTCCTGGAGGGCGAGGATGTCGGCGTCGAGGGCGTGGACGGCGGCGGTGAGGCGGTCGGGGTCGACGAGTCCGTCGGTCAGGGAGCGGCCGTGGAGCAGGTTGAAGGTGGCCAGGCGCACGTGTGCACCCTACGTGGCGTGGGACAGTTGCTGGATGATCAAGTTGTTGTGTTGTTCGGTGCTGGTGTTCGTGGCGGTGGGTGTGGTGGGGGTGTGGTTGCGGCGGCGGCGGGGGCGGTGAGGTGGGCCACTCGGGTGGGTGGGTGGTCGGGTGGGGTGGGGAGAATGGCCGGCCGTGGATCCTGTGTCGTTGACGACTCTGTTGACTGCGGCTGCCCTGGCGGGGTGGGTGGATGCGGTGGTGGGTGGGGGTGGGTTGTTGTTGTTGCCGGCGTTGTTGGTGGCGGTGCCGGGGGTGCCGGTGGCGACGGCGTTGGGGACGAACAAGTTGGCGGCGATCGCGGGTACGTCGACGGCTGCGGTGACGTATGCGCGGCGGACGAAGCTGGACTGGGTGGTGGCGGGTCCGGCGGCCGGGTTGGCGGTGCTGACGGCGGGGTTGGGTGCGGCGTTGGCGGGTGCGGTGCCGGGTGGTGCGTACCGGCCGGTGGTGCTCGTGGTGCTGGTGGTGGTGGCGGTGTTCGTGCTCGCGCGGCCGTCGTTGGGTGTGGTGGCGTGGCCGCAGCGGCGGACGCCGGTTCGGGTGGTGGTGGCGGTGGCGGTGGCGGGTCTGGGTATCGCCCTGTACGACGGGTTGATCGGGCCGGGTACGGGCACGTTCCTGGTGTTGGCGTTCACGGCGATTCTGGGTTCGGATTTCGTGCACGCCTCGGCGATGGCGAAGGTGGTGAACGCGGGAACGAATCTGGGTGCGCTTGTGGTGTTCGGGTTGACCGGGCACGTGTGGTGGGCGTTGGGTGCGGCTATGGCGGTGTGCAACGTGGCGGGGGCGGTGGTGGGGGCGCGGATGGCGTTGCGGCGGGGTGCGGGGTTCGTGCGGGTGGTGTTGTTGGTGGTGGTGTTGGCGTTGGTGGCGCGGTTGGGTTATGACCAGTGGCTGGCCGGCTGAGCGGGGTGCTCGGCGGGCCAGCCACTGGGGGTTCGGGGGTGGTTCAGGCGTGTCGGACGACGGTGTCGTAGTCGAGGCGGGGCAGCCGGGGGTGCCAGGCGTCGGGGCCGGGGTGGCCGATGTTGACCAGGAGTAGGGACTTCCAGCCGGTGTCGGTGAAGAATTCGTTGTCGACGCCGGTGGGGTCGAATCCGCCCATGGGTCCGGCGGCGAGGCCGGCGGCGCGGACGGCGAGCAGGAAGTAGCCGACCTGGAGGCCGGCGTTGAACCTGGCCATGGCGTCGCGGGTGGTGGGGTCGGCGGCGAAGTGTTCGCGCATGCCGGGGCGGATCGGGAAGACGGTGTCGAGGTGTTCGTGGAAGTCGGTGTCGGCGGCGAGGACGGCGACGACGGGGGCGGTGGCGGTTTTGGCGCGGTTGCCGTCGGCGACGTGGGTGAGGAGGCGGTCGCGGCCTTCGCCGGGGCGGACGAACAGGATGCGCAGGGGTTGGACGTTCATGGCGGTGGGTGGGTACTTGGCGAGGTCGAAGATGGCGTGGAGTTGTTCGTCGCTGACGGGGGTGTCGGTGAAGGTGTTGGCGGTGCGGGCTTCGGTGAACAGTTGGGCCTGGGCTCGGGGGTCGAGGGTGATCAGGTGGTCGGGCAGTACGTCGGTCATGGTGTCCTCCGGTCGGATCGACGGTTGCTGCGACTACGGTAGCAGCTAGTTTTTTCGAAGTAGCTACGGTGAGTTGAAGACCACGTATGCTGGGACGATGACGACGTGCTCCCCGACCGACGGCGGGCCCCGCGCCTGTCCCGGGGGGCTGTCCCGGGCGTTCGCGTTCCTCGGCAAGCGGTGGAACGGCATGATCCTGGGCACCCTCGCCCAGGGGCCGGCGGGCTTCGCCGAGCTGGCCCGGGCGCTGCCGGGCATCAGCGAGTCGGTGCTGTCCGACCGGCTCGGTGAGCTGGCCCGGGTGGACCTGGTCAGCCGCACGGTGCGCGAAGGTCCCCCGCTGGGTGTCAGCTACCAGTTGACCGGGCGGGGCGCGGCCCTGCTGCCGGCGCTGGACGAGCTGGCCCGGTGGGCCGACGAGAACCTTCCCGCGGGTCGTTGCTGAGCGGTGCCGGTCCGCGCCGAACACGACCGTGCCGTGCTGGCGGCGCTGCTGCGCCGTGATCCGGTGCTGCACGCCTACCAGTTGGGTGACCTGGACGACTTCTTCTGGCCGTACACGTCGTGGTTCCGGCGGGGTGACCAGGTGGTGCTGCTCTACCACGGGGCCGACGAGCCGGTGCTGCTGGCGTTCGCCGCCGACCGGGACCGGGCGGCGGTGGCGGCGCTGCTCGACGAGGTGGCCCCGGTGCTGCCGGCCCGGCTGTACGCGCACCTGTCCCCCGGCCTGGAGCAGGTCCTCGCGGGCCGGTACGTCGTCACGCCGGCCGGGGCGCACCTGCGGATGGCGTTGACCGAGCCGGGGCGGCTGGCCGGTGCCGCCGCCGGGGGTGAGGTGCTCGGCGCGGCGGACCTGCCGGCGTTGCGGGACCTGTACGCGGTGGCGTACCCGGGGAACTGGTTCGACGCGCGGATGCTCGACACCGGCCACTACGTGGGGGTGCGCGACGGTGACGCCCTGGTGGCGGTGGCCGGGGTGCACGTGTGGTCGCCGACGTACCGGGTGGCCGCGGTGGGGAACGTGACCACCCGTCCGGCGGTACGGGGGCGGGGTCTGGGCGGTCAGGTGGTGGCCGCGTTGTGTGCCCGGCTGGCCGCGAGCGTCGACCATGTGACGTTGAACGTGCGGGCCGACAACGCGGTGGCGGTGCGCCTCTACGAACGGTTGGGGTTCACCCGGGTGGCCGGGTTCGGTGAGTACGCGTTGACCGTCGGGGCGGGGTCAGCGGTGGCGGCGGGGTGAGTCGAACCGGCCGGCGCGGATCTCCCGCAGGGCCTTGCGGCGGACGTCGCCGCGCAGGGTGTCGACGTAGAGCCGGCCGGCGAGGTGGTCGGTCTCGTGTTGCAGGGCGCGGGCGAGGAAGCCGCTGCCGGAGATGGTGAGCGGGTCGCCGTGCCGGTCGACGCCGTGCACGGTGGCGTGCAGGGCGCGGCGGGTCGGGAAGTACAGGCCGGGGATGGACAGGCAGCCCTCGTCGTCGTCCTGGATCTCGTCGGACAGCTCGATGGTGGGGTTGATCAGGTGTCCGCGGTGGCCGTCGGCGTCGTAGACGAACACCTGGGCGTCGACGCCGATCTGGGGGGCGGCGACACCGGCCCGGCCGGGTTCGCCGGTGAGGGTGTCCATCAGGTCGTCGACGAGCTGTTGCAGGGCGGCGTCGAAGCGGGTCACCGGGGTGCAGGCGGTGCGCAGGACGGGGTCACCGATGATCCGGATCGGGCGTACGGTCATGTCCGGAAGGCTATCGGGGGGTTACCGGCGGCGGTGAACCGGCGCACCGGTCGGCGATCAGGGCGGCGATCCCGTCCAGGACGCGGGCCAGGCCGAACTCGAAGGCGCGGGTCGGGTCGGTGGCGGCCTGGTACTCCTGCCCGGCGGCGGTGCCGACCCGGGCGGCGGTGGGGAACCGGGCCGGGTCCATGACCTTCTCCAGGTAGGGGGCGTGGGCGCGCCACCACTGTTCGTCGGTCAGGCCGGTGCGGCCGGCGGCCTGCGCGGCCTCCACCGCGCCGCGTACCGCGCCGTGGACGTAGGAGTCGACGAGGGTGACCACGGCGTCCATCTCCAGGTCGGTCAGGCCGGTGCCCTCGACGGCGCGTAGTTCGTAGTCGTAGCGGGCGGTGACCTGGGGGCCCAGCGGGGGGCGGGTGGTGGCGACCTGCAACAGCCACGGGTGGCGCAGGTACAGCGCCCAGTTGTCCCGGGCGATGCGGTCCAGGCGGCCGCGCCAGCCGCCGGGGACGTCGGTGGGGCGGGGGGTCTCGCCGTGCACGGTGTCGAGCATGACGTCGAGCAGTTCCCCCTTGCCGGGCACGTGGGTGTAGAGGGACATGGTGCCGACGCCGAGGCGTTCGGCGACCCGGCGCATGGACAGCGCGGCGAGGCCCTCGGCGTCGGCGACGTCGATGGCGGCCCGGACGATCTGGTCGACGCCGAGGTCGCCGCTGCGGCTGACCCGGTCGCGGGTGCGCCACAGCAGGGCGAGGCTGCGGGCGGGGTCGCCGGTGCCGCTGTACTCGACGTGCATGCCGTCACCCTAACGGCCCGGGTGTGCTCAGCCGGCGGCGAGCAGGGCCCGTACCGGGGCGGCCTTGGCGGCGGCCTCGGCGACCTCGGCGGCGGGGTCGCTGTCCCAGGTGATGCCGCCGCCGGCCCACAGGTGCAGCCGGTCGTGGTCGGCGGCGGCGGTGCGGATGGTCAGGCCCAGGTCGAGGTGGCCGGGGCCGAGCCAACCGAACGCGCCCATGCCGGCGCCCCGGCCGACGGGTTCCACGGCGGCGATCAGCGCCAGCGCGGCGTGTTTCGGGGCGCCGGTGACGGAGCCGCCGGGGCAGGTGGCGCGCAGCAGGTCGGTCAGGCCGGTCCCGTCGGCGAGGGCCGCCGACACGGTCGACTCGGCCTGCCACAGGTCGCACCAGCGGCGGACGGTGAACAGGTCGTCGACGGTCACCGAGCCGGTGCGGGCGATGCGGGCGAGGTCGTTGCGTTCCAGGTCGACGATCATGATGTGTTCGGCGCGTTCCTTGGCGGAGGCGAGCAGGTCGCGGCGGCCGGCGGGGGTGGCGGGGCGGGTGCCCTTGATGGGGCGGGTGACGACCCGGCCGGCGTGCACGGCGACGAGGGTCTCCGGTGAGGCGCAGCCGATCGTCCAGCCGTCGCCGTGCAGGGTGCCGCCGTAGCGGGCGCCGGGCAGCGCGGCGAGGCGGGCCAGGGCGGGGCGGGGGTCGCCGGTGTAGGTGGCGGCGGCGTGACCGACCACGTTGACCTGGTAGACGTCGCCGCGGCCGATGGCGGCGCGGACGGCGCGCACGGCGTCGGCGTGCTGGCGGGTGGTCCAGCTGTCCCGCCAGGGGCCCACCCGGAGCCGGTCGGGGGGCGGCCCGGCCGGCTGCGGGCGGCGGGTGCCGTGGTCGTAGACGACGACGGCGACGTCGGGCAGGGCGGGCATCGGGCTGGCGGGGCCGGTGGGCGCGCCGGCCATCCGGGCGCCGGCGGCGGCGGAGACGAACAGGGCGGCGCCGCAGGGGCCGTCGGTGCGGTGGGTCGCCGGGCGGGTCAGGTCGTCGACGGGTAGGCCGTGGGCGGTGAGGAAGGCGGTGATCTGCGCGGCCGGGTCGCCACCGTCGGTGACGCGCCATTCGTAGCGGTCCCGTTCGACGAGCACGCTGCGGCAGGGGGCCGGCACTGCGGGTACGTCGACCGGCACCGTTGGGAGCGTTTCCACGCCGGGTGGCTGATTCTTCCTCATCCGTTCAGCGGATTTCCGGGCAACATGGCGGAAGGCTGCTCGATCCGGTGCGCCGTCCCTTGGTACTGTGCGTCACTGGTCATGTGAACCATGACACAGTGCCCCCACAGTCCGGAGAACCCGATGTGCCAGCACCAGATCCCCTGTCCCTCCGCCGAAGCGACCGACCGGGATGCCGCCCGGGTCATCGCCTGCTTCCCTGAGCAGGGCTGGAGCCTGCTCTGCAACGGTGTCATCGTCTTCGAGGACACCGGTGAACTCCTCCCTGACGGCAGCACCATCGCCCCGCACCGCGGGCCGGCCCGGCACGCCCTCGTCGCCTGACCCGATCACGATGCGTCGGCGACGCCGACCTGTCGCACCAGGCTAGCCCCCACGCAGGGGCCGCCCTCCCCCGGTCGCCGCACCGGGGCGGCACGACCGCCGCCCCGGCACCGCGCCTCAGTCCTGGAACGCCTCCGGTGCCGGGCACGAACACATCAGGTTCCGGTCGCCGTACGCGCCGTCGACGCGCCGCACCGGCGGCCAGTACTTCCCCGCCCGGTCCACCCCGGCCGGGTACGCGCCCACCGACCGCGGGTACGGGTGCGGCCACCGGTCGGCCGACACCATCGCCGCGGTGTGCGGCGCGTTCGCCAACGGGTTGTCCCCCGCCGGCCACCGCCCCGAGGCCACCTCGTCGATCTCCGCCCGGATCGCGATCATCGCGGCGCAGAACCGGTCCAGCTCGGCCAGGTCCTCACTCTCGGTCGGCTCCACCATCAGCGTGCCCGCCACCGGGAACGACATCGTCGGCGCGTGGAACCCGTAGTCGATCAGCCGCTTCGCCACGTCGTCGACGCTCACCCCGGTCGCCTTCGACAACGGCCGCAGATCCAGGATGCACTCGTGCGCCACCAGGCCCTTGTTGCCGGCGTACAGCACCGGGAAGTGGTCGCGCAGCCGCACCGCCACGTAGTTCGCGGCCAGCACCGCCACCCCCGTCGCCCGGGCCAGCCCCGCCGCGCCCATCATCCGCAGGTACGCCCACGGGATCGGCAGGATGCCCGCCGACCCGTACCGGGCCGCCGAGATCGCCGCCGCCCCCTCGGTACGCGGCCCGGTCGGGTCACCCGGCAGGTACGCCGCCAGGTGCGCCCGCACCGCCACCGGACCCACCCCCGGCCCGCCGCCGCCGTGCGGAATGCAGAACGTCTTGTGCAGGTTCAGGTGCGACACGTCCGCCCCGAACCGGCCCGGCTTGGCGAACCCGACCAACGCGTTGAGGTTCGCCCCGTCCACGTACACCTGGCCGCCGGCGTCGTGGACCTTCGCGCACAGCGACGCGATGCCCGTCTCGTACACCCCGTGCGTCGACGGGTACGTCACCATGATCGCCGCGAGGGCGTCCCGATGCTTGTCGATCTTCACGTCGAGGTCGACCAGGTCGACGTTGCCGTCGGCGTCACACCCGACCACCACCACCCGCATCCCGGCCATCACCGCCGACGCGGCGTTCGTGCCGTGCGCCGACGACGGGATCAGACACACGTCCCGGTGGGCCTCACCCCGGTCCCGGTGGTAGGCGCGGATCGCCAACAACCCGGCCAACTCCCCCTGCGACCCGGCGTTGGGCTGCACACTGACCGCGTCGTAGCCGGTCACCTCCGCCAGCCACCCCTCCAACTGCCCGATCAGCTCCCGGTAACCGGCGGTCTGCTCCGGCGGGGCGAACGGGTGCAGGTGGGCGAACTCCGGCCACGTCACCGGCTCCATCTCGGTGGTCGCGTTCAGTTTCATCGTGCACGACCCCAACGGGATCATGCCCCGGTCCAGGGCGTAGTCGAAATCCGCCAACCGCCGCAGGTACCGCAGCATCGCCGTCTCCGAATGGTGGCCGCGGAACACCGGATGGGTCAGGAAACCGGTGTCCCGCGCCAACCCGACCGGCAACGCCTCCTCGACGTCCCCGACGACCGGGTCCACCCCGAACGCCGCCCACACCACCGCCAGGTGCTCCCCGGTGGTCGTCTCGTCGCAGGACACCCCCACCCGGTCGGCGTCGACCAGCCGCAGGTTCACCCCCCGCTCCCGCGCCGCCGCCACCACCCGCTGCGCCCGACCCGGCACCACCGCCGTCACCGTGTCGAAGAACACCCCGTCGGCGACCTCGACGCCACCGGCGCGCAGCCCCGCCGCCAACCGCAGCGCCATCCCCCGGGTGCGGCGGGCGATCCGCCGCAGCCCGTCCGGCCCGTGGTACACGGCGTACATGCCGGCCATCACCGCCAGCAGCACCTGCGCCGTGCAGATGTTGCTGGTCGCCTTCTCCCGCCGGATGTGCTGCTCCCGCGTCTGCAACGCCAACCGGTACGCCGGCCCACCGGCCGCGTCCCGGGACACCCCGACCAGCCGACCCGGCAGCATCCGCTCCAACCCGGCCCGCACCGCCAGGTAACCGGCGTGCGGCCCCCCGAAGCCCATCGGCACCCCGAACCGTTGCGTGGTGCCCGCCGCGATGTCCACCCCGATCCGCCCCGGCGCCCGCAGCAGCGTCAACGCCAACAGGTCCGCCGCCACCGTCACCAACGCGCCCACCGCGTGCGCCGCCGCCACCAGCGGCGCATCGTCCCGCACCAGCCCCGACGCCCCCGGATACTGCAGATGCAGACCGAAGAACTCCGCCGGCAACTCCTCGACGGCCAGGTCGACCACCCGCACCTCGATACCCAACGGCTCGGCCCGGCCGCACAGCACCGCCACGGTCTGCGGCAACGCGTCGGCGTCGACCACGTACACGGCGCTGCGGCTCTTCGACGCCCGCCGCGCCAACGTCATCGCCTCCGCCGCCGCGGTCGCCTCGTCGAGCATCGACGCATTCGCCGTCGCCAGGCCGGTCAGGTCCGTCACCATCGTCTGGAAGTTCAGCAGCGCCTCCAACCGGCCCTGACTGATCTCCGGCTGGTACGGCGTGTACGCCGTGTACCAGGCCGGGTTCTCCAGCACGTTCCGGCGGATCACCGCCGGGGTGTGGGTGCCGTGGTAGCCCAGGCCGATCATCGACACCGCCACCGTGTTCCGGGACGCCAACGCCCGCAACTCCGCGATCGCCTCCCGCTCGGTGGCCGGCGCCGGCAGATCCAACGCCCCGTGCCAACGGATCGCCTCGGGAATTGCCGCGTCCATCAGCTCGTCGATCGACCCGTACCCGACGGCCTCCAACATGCGGCGCTCGTCGTCCGGGCCGGGACCGATGTGCCGGTCGGCGAACTGCTCTACGGTCATGCGTGACGCTCCTGACTCAGGCGGCGAGGTCGACGGATCGGCCTCCCCCTGAGTCACGCCGCAGGGCGCTCCACAGTGCCTGCCCGTCGCGGTCCTTCTGCCTGAGAGGTTCCGGGGAGAATCTGCCCCTTCGGCGCCGCCCGGATACTGCTGGGCGATCTCTCCCGCGCGGGTGGTGTCGGCATGGTCAACGCTACCAGCGCCCCCGTTACCGGCGGATGTCGTACCCCGTCCGCGCGGATGTCAGCCGGCCGGCACCAGACCCGACCCGGGTGGCACGACCGCCGCCACCCGGTCGACGAGCGCCGGCAGGAACCGCCCCAGCGGGGCGTCCACCCGCAGTGCCGCATACCCGTCACCACGGGTGACACCCTGGTTGGCGATCACCACCGGAATGCCCGACTTCGCCGCCCGCAGCACGAACCGCCGCCCCGACAACACCGTCAACGACGACCCCAGCACCAGCACCGCCCGCGCCGCGTCGACCATCGCGAAACACCGCGCCACCCGCGCTACGGGCACCGTCTCCCCGAAGAACACCACGTCCGGTTTCAGCATCCCCGCGCCACAACACCCGCAGTCGACCATCCGGAACCCGGCCACCCGGGCATCGTCGAGATCCACGTCACCATCCGGGTTCACCACCGCCACGGTCGCGTCGAAACCCGGATTCGCCGCCACCAGCCGCCGGTGCAGCTCCGCCCGGGACGTACGGTCACCGCAGCGCAGGCACACCACCGTGTCCAGGCGGCCGTGCAACTCCACCACCCGCCCGCTGCCCGCCGCCGTGTGCAGACCGTCGACGTTCTGCGTGATCACCCCGTCGACCAGGCCGGCGTCCTGCAACCGGGCCACCGCCCGGTGCCCGTCGTTCGGCGTCGCCCCCACGATCGTGCGCCACCCCAGGTGACTACGCGCCCAGTAGCGTCGCCGCGCCGCCGGGTCCCCGACGAACGCCTGATACGTCATCGGCGTGTGGCGGCGGGCCGCACCCGTCGGCCCCCGGTAGTCGGGGATACCCGACTCGGTAGACAGCCCCGCCCCGCTCACCACCACGACCCCACCGGCCGCCACCAGGGCGGCCACCGCGTCGATCGTCTCCGTCACCCGTCCATGCTGCCTCAGCGACCCCACCGGCGGCGACCCGCGCCGGGTGGCCGGCGCGGGTCAGCCGCCCAGCACCGCCCGCAACTGGGCGCTCGCCCCACCGGCCGCCGCCGCGTCCGCCCGCAACTGCTCCGACTGCGCCGCAAGATACGACTGCCACCGGTTCAACTGCTGCTGCGCCGCCGCGACCGCCGCCAACGCCGCCGCGTGCCGCTCCTCCAACGCCTGCAACTTCCCCGCCAACTCCGGCGACGGACCGGCCGCCGGCGACACCCCCGACGCCCCCACCTCACCGGCCCGCCGGTGCGCCTCGGCGAGGATCTCCTCCGCCTGCCGCCGCGCATCGGCGATGATCTCCGCGCCCTCCGCGCTGGCCTCACCGATCGTCCGGTTCGCCTCGTCCTGCGCCCGCATCGCCAACTCGACGGTCATCGGGTCCGGACCCTGCGGCGCGGTGCTCGGCAACGTCCCGTGCCGCAGCATCTCCACCTGGCTCAGCAGCCCCTGGTTCTCCCGCCGCTGCCGCTCCAACTCCGCCGTCAGCAACCCGATCCGGTCGTCGGCCGCCCGCACCACCGCCCCGACCTCGTCGGCGGACAACCAGTGACTGCCCCGGAACCGTCGTTCCTCCAACACCGACAACTGGCGGGCGATCTCACCCTGTTCGGCCCCGACCCGGTCGGAGTGGTCGACGCTCATCGGGCACCTGTCCCACTGAAGTCGCGCGGGCCCACGGCACCGGCCTCGGCGAGCGGCGGATAGAGAGAATGATCATAGCTCTCCGTCAGGATCTGCTCCGGCGCCACACCCGAACGCACCAGGATCGCCACCGTGTCCCGGGTCATCTCCGGACTCCCGCACACCAGGATCTCCGTGTCCGCCCACGGCCCCAACCGCACCGCCGTGTCACCCGCCCGACCGATCGCCCCCTGCCAACCCCACCCCGTCTCCACCGTCGGCACATACCGCAACCAACCCGTGCCCGCAGGCTGCCACCCCGCCGCCGGAGGCATCGCCGCCAACCGCGACAACGCCACCTCGTCGTACAGGTCGTCCGGGGTACGACCACCCACCACCAGCGTCGTACGCCGCCCCGCGCCCTGCTGCACCGCCTCCACCACCGCCCGCAACGGCGCCAACCCCGTCCCCCCGGCGATCAACAACAACGGCAGGTGCGGCGACCGGTCGTACGACGACAACGCCGTCCCCGTCGGATGCCCCAACAACAACCGCTCACCGGCCCGCAACCTGCGCACCAGATGCGTGGAGAACCGGCCCGCCGCCCGCACGTGGAACTCGATCGTCCCGTCCGCCCGCGGCGCGTTCGCCGGCGACAGGTACCGCCACGTCCGCAACTGCGGCACCTGCACCGGCAACGACTGCCCCGGCCGGTAGTTGCACAGATAGTTCGGACGCACCGTGAACACCATGATGTCGGCGCGACGACGCTCCGCCGTCACCACCTCCGCCTCCCAGTGTGGCGGCGACGACCGCTCCGCCTCCGCCGCCCCGTCGAGCATCATCTTCGCCACCAACTCGTACGCCGCCGCCCACTGCGCCCGCAACGCCGGCGTGAAGTACGGGCCGAGGAAACGCTCCAACGTGGCCAGCAACGCCTGACCCACCCAGATGTAGTGCCGCTCCCCCAACACCACCGGATTACCCCGCTGGTCCTGACCGTGGAACCGCCGGTGGTCCGCACCCAACCGCTGCGCGAACGCCGTCAACGCCTCCGGATCGTCCAGACTGGTGATGATGTGCCCCAACGCCGCCAGGAGCTTGTCCTCCTGGTACTGCATGTTCGTCGGGAACATCGACCGCGCCTCCGGCGCCACCACGAACAACGTGGCATAGAAATATTTCGCCGCCTCCGGCCCGGCAGCGGAGAACTGGCTCCAACTCTGGCGCAACGCCGCGTTGTCCATCGTCAGTCCTCCTGCGCGCGAGCCACGTCGTGACGCTCACGCAACGTCATCGCCACCACACCATCCGGGTCGTAAACGCGGTCAGTCTGCCAGAGATTCGGATTCGGGACCCGGGTGTCGTAGTAACGGTGATGCACCGCATGCAACGCCGCCCACCCCACACTCCCGTTCAACCACGACCAGTCACCGTGCACCGGCCGACCCGCCCGCTCCTCCTGCGCACAGAACTTCATGAACAACTCCGACTCGGTGTGCGGATCGGACACCCGCACCCCCGCCACCCGGAACGAGTGCAGCACCGCCTGGTTCAACACCAGCGCCGCATGCTCCCGCCACAGGGTGTCCTCCCGCGACGTGTCCAAACCCAACCCCGCCGCCACCACCGGCAACTGGTCGTACCGCTCCCGGTCGCCCATGTTCCGGGTCCCGATCTCGTCACCCAGATAGTGACCGTTGAACGGCGCGCAACTGTAGTCGACCCCGCCGATACGCAGACGCATGTTACTGATCACCGGCAGCGCATGCCAACGCAGCATCAGATCCGCGAACCACGGATGGTCCGGATGGCTCAGCGCCACCTCCCGCACCAACTCCCGCGGCACCTCCCACACCGACGGCGACTCGTGCGCCGTCTCGATCACCCACGGCAACAGGTCGAACCGACCCGGCACCGGCGGCGGACGCCACCCCAACCGGCGGGCCGCCCGCACCATCGCAACCTGCGCCGGATCACCCAACACCCCACCATCGGCCCGCACATGACCGCAGTACCGCACCAACTGGTCGTTCCAGATCCGCGCCCGCGGACCCACCCCCGGCCGGTCCGGCGCGAACACCGTGATCACCGACTGGATGCGACCCCCGTTGTCCCCGGCCGCCAGATGCGCCGACAACTCCTGCGCGATCCCCGCCGCCGTCGTCACGTGCCGACGGTCCCGCACCCGCAACCCCGCCCACCGCACCCGACCCACACACCGCGCCGACTGCCGCCACGCCACCTTCGCCCCGTACACCAGCTCCTCCCGGGTGTGCCGGTACGAGCCGGTCAACGCGACCTCCTCACGCACCTCCGCCAGCCGCGCCGCCAACCCCGGCAACTGCCGCTCGGCGTGCAACGCCTCCAGGAACTCCGTCGCCTCGGCCAGCACGTCCCCACCGGAGCCGACCGGCTCGGCAGGCGGCGCGGCGGTGACCGGGCAACGCAACTCGGCGGCATGATCGGCGACAGCACCACCGGCCCGCGCGGAACCCAGGCCGACATAGTGATCGATGTGCACTTCGGTTCGTTCCCGTCCTCGGCGGGACCACGGATGCGACCCCCGCACCATGCTCCACGCATCAGCTCGACGCCACCACCAACCGTCACTCACCGTGACCCGATCGGTGTCTCTGGTGATCGCCCTGGACAGGATTCCTGGCCGGACCACACCTGTCAACAACAGCGCTCCATCCCGGAACGTCCCTTATGGACGGCAACGCCGGCCCGAACCACCCTCCGACCCACCGAAAACCGCGAACCACATCGATACGACAACCATCACTACCCACACACAACGACGCCGCGACCGGAACCCGGCCGCGGCGTCCCCGACACCCCGAATCAACCCGCCCGACGCCGCGCCCGCCGCGCCGCCAACTCGTCACCCACCACCCCCGACGACACACCCTCCTGCGCCGCCGGAGCAACCTCACCACCACCCGGCACCGCCGGCTCCGCCGGCAGATGCGACAACGAACCCTGGATCTCCTTGAACGCCCCACCGATCGCGATCCCGAACACCCCCTGACCACCCTGCAACAGATCCACCACCTCCTCCGGGGACCGGCACTCGTACACCGTCGTCCCATCCGAGATCAGCGTGATCCCCGCCAGGTCATCCACCCCCCGCGACCGCAACGCCTCGATCGCCTTACGGATGTTCTGCAACGACACCCCGGCGTCCAGCAACCGCTTCACGACCTTCAACACCACCAGATCGCGGAACGAGTACAACCGCGACGTACCCGAACCCGACGCGTCCCGCACACTCGGCACCACCAGCGTCGTCCGCGCCCAGTAGTCCAGCTGGCGGTAACTGATCCCCGCCGCATGACAGGCCGTCACACCCCGGTACCCGACAGCACCGTCACCGTCCAGCGGCACCGACGACGACACCGCCCCCGACTCGCCCCGCTCCACACCTGGCTCAGGCTCCCGTGGCTCGTGCATCCCGACAACCTCCCCGTCAGTGCGGTAACACGCCGGTGCCACCGACGCACACCCCTCGACACGGCAACCCTAACGCCGCACCAAGGGGTTACCACGGAGAAACCGCCGCGACACGCCGCGCGACGACACACCACGACACCGGCATCGCCACCGCGACACCCACCACGAAGCCACGATCAGCCCGCGAAATCCTCCGGACGCACCTGCTCCAGGAACTCCCGGAACTTCTCCACCTCATCCTCCTGCTCGTCGGGAATCACGATCCCCGCCTCACTGAGGACCTGCTCCGCACAACGAATAGGCGCACCCACCCGCAACGCCAACGCGATCGAATCACTCGGCCGGGCCGACACCCGCACCCCGTCACCCAGCAACAGATCAGCGTAGAAGACGTTCTCCTTCAACTCGGTGATCTCCACCGCCCGCAACGGCGCCTGCAACGCCGCCAGCACGTCCCGCAACAAATCATGCGTCAACGGCCGGGCCGGTTTGACCCCCTGCTGCTCATAAGCGATAGCCGTGGCCTCGACCGCACCGATCCAGATCGGCAGATAGCGGTCGCCCTCGACCTCCCTGAGCAGGACGATCGGTTGGTTGCTGGGCAGCTCCACCCGAACCCCGACCACGCTCAGCTCGCGCACCGCCGCCTCCGTGTCGTTGTCGCCTACACCCGCACCGCGCCCCGTCCCTGCACGGTACACGGACCGCGACACGGCCGTCCCCACCGCACCAGCCCCGCACCGCGCCGGAAAAGGGTTACCCCGGCAAGCCTACGGCACGCTTCCCGGGGCAGAACCTTCCGCACACACCAACCGAACCCTCACCGACCCAACGTCGACCGCAACCCCACCCGCACCAACGCCGCATGCAACTGCTGCGACAACGCCACCAACTCCCGCGCCGTCTCCGCCGCCCGCGCCCGCGCCGCCGGATCCGACTGCCGCGCCAACGGCGCCACCAACTGCGCGAACAAACCCACCTCACGATCCGCCGACGACCGGTAACCCCGCAGATGACGAGGCTCCAACCCGTACGCCGCCAAACCCGCCACCGCCCTCGCGATGATCAACGCATCCGCGTCGTACCACCCCGGCGGATCCGGCACCAAAACCCCGAGCCGCTCCAACTCACCCAACGTCGACTCGGCAATCCCACTACGCGCCACCAGATCGGCCCGCCCGAGCCGCACCTGCGACTCAGGCTCCTCCGCCGACCGGCCCGGCACCTCACCACCGGGACCCACCGCCACCAACGTCGGCCGCTGCCGACCCGGCGTCTCCTCACCACCGTCCCACTGCGCCAACTGCTCACGAATCACCCGCAACGGCAGATACTGATCACGCTGCGCAGTCAACACGAACCGCAACCGGGCCACATCATCCCAGCTGTACTTCCGGTACCCCGCCGCCGTCCGCTGCGGCTCCACCAGACCCTCGGCCTCAAGGAACCGCAACTTCGAAATCGTGACGTCCGGAAACTCCACCCGCAGCTGACCCAACACCTCACCGATACTCATCAGCGGGTGCGACCGGGCCGCCCCGGACGGCATGGAGGCCGCAGGCTCGTTCACCCCCGGCCGGCCTCCTCCTCCGGGCGAGGACCGGCAATGAACACCACCCGGAACTTACCGATCTGCACCTCGTCACCATTGCTCAACGTGGCAGCCTCCACCCGCTCCCGGTTCACGTAGGTGCCGTTCAGGCTCCCCACATCCCGCACCGTGAACGTCCCCGCATCCCGATGGAACTCCGCATGCCGCCGCGACACCGTCACATCGTCCAGGAAGATGTCACTGTCCGGATGCCGGCCACTCGTCGTCACATCATGGTCCAACAGGAACCGGGCACCCGCATTCGGGCCCCGACGAACCACCAGCAGCGCCATACCCGGCGGCAACGAGCCGGACATCCGACTCGGCACCACATCGGTGTCCGGACCCTCCAGCACTTCGTCCAACGAACCGAGATTGAGCGTCGAAGTGACGTCGAGCGGGGGGAACTCGTCGCCTGGGCGCGTCATGGGACCACCTCACGGATCAGTTTCGGTCAGCACAGGATAACGGCGGGTACGGCCACCGGGAAGATCACCCGACGGCTGGCTCCCCCTGCCCAAGGAAGGCAATTACCCAACGCTGCACCAATTTGGGGTTCTCGGTCGACTGGGCGAGCCTAGCCAGCGCCGAAATGCAGGGCAACCGGACGCGCGGCAGAATCACCCACGCCCGGCACGACACCACTCAGCTCTCGGTGAGCTCACGGTACGCGTCAGCGGTCAACAACCCGTCCACCGCCGCCGCGTCCGCCGGCACGATCTCCACCAACCAACCCGCACCGTACGGATCAGAATTGATCACCTCAGGAGTGTCGGCCAACGCCTCGTTGCGCGCCGCCACCGTCCCGCTCACCGGCGCGTAGATCTCCGACACGCTCTTGGTCGACTCGATCTCACCCAACGACTCACCGGCCTCCACCACCGCACCGGAGTCCGGCAACTGGACGAACACGATGTCACCCAGCGCATCCTGCGCGAACTGGGTGATACCCACCCGGACGTTACCGCCCTCGGCACCCACCACCCACTCGTGCTCGGCGGTGTAACGCAGATCCTCAGGAATCACCAGCGCGTCCCTCATCCATCGGTGCACCGGGACCACCCGGCGCGGCCGCGCCGGTCAGGAGACCGGACGGGCGTGTTCCAGCTTCAACGGCGCGTGCAGCGCCGAAACCTCGGCAACCTCACGATCCTCGACGCTCACGTTACCGCCGTCACCGCGAACCGATGCGGCCACCCCGCCCGGAATGTTCAACGCGGTACGCATCGTCTCCGGATCACCGATCACCGTGATCGTGTACGGACCCGTCAGCGGCCGCCCGTCCACCACCAACACGTCCCCCGCCCCGTCCAGGAAGTACGTCGAGGCGATGATCCGCGCCGACGCCCGATCCCCACCCGAGATCTGCATCGCCTCCGCACCCGCACCCCGCAACTCCTGCACCGCGTCCAGCACCCGGTCCGCCCGGACCGGCTTGCCACCCGGCTCGAACCGCACCGCCAACCCCGGCCCCCGCGCCGACAACGTACCCGCCAGGATGCCCAACTCGTCGGCCCGCTTCGTCGCCTCCTCCAACGCCGCTTGCCGACCCTGCTCACCCGAGCGCAACTGCCGCTGACTGTCCTCCAGGCCCTCGATGTCCTGCTGCAGACGCTTCTCCCGGGAATCCAGATCCGAGAAGATCCGCACCAGGTCCTCCTGCCGGGTCGCCGCCAACGTCGGGTCCGTCGAGGTCGTCTTCAACTGCACCACCAACGTGAACCCCAACAACGCCAGCAACGCCGCGATCATCACCGCCGCCGAGGACACCTTCCGCCCCGCCGCACCCGCGCCCGCCGCCGACGGCCCGTCCGCCACCTCCGCCGGGGAAACCTCCGCCAGGTTCACCGTCGCACCGTCGTCGTCACCCGACTCCGCCGGCTGCTCCCGCGGCCCCTCCTGCGGCACCAACGGACTCAACTCGTCCGCATCCGGCGCATCCGGCCGCGGATCCGGCTCAACCGCCGGACGCACCGGCTCCACCGGCTGCGGCCACCCGGTACCCGTCTCCCGATGCTCGTCGCTCACGACACCAACCTACGCCCGGAACAGGTGCCGACGGATCGCCGCCACATTCCCGAAGATCCGCACCCCCAACACGACCACCACACCCGTGGACAACTGCCCACCCACCCCCAACTGGTCACCCAGATACACGATCAGACCCGCCACCAGCACGTTCGAGATGAACGACACCACGAACTGCTTGTCATCGAAGATCCGGTCCAACTTCGCCCGCACCCCACCGAACACGGCGTCCAGCGCGGCCACCACCGCGATCGGCAGGTACGGCTGCAACGCCGCCGGCACCGTCGGATCGAGATAGATCCCCAGCACCACACCGGCGAGCAACGCCAGCACCGCGATCATCGGACACCTCCGGAGGGGCGGGAAGACGAACCCGGACCGGACGACCCGGCACCGGACGAACCGACAGCACCCGAACCCGCCGGCGACGGACTCGGACTGACCGACGGCCTCGCGTAGCGTAGCCGTGGCTCCGGCGCGGCCGGCAACGTGAGGTCCCCGGCCCGGCGCACCTCGAACGACAACCCGGTGTCCCGGGCCACCCGACGCATCAGATACGCCGACCGGCTGTCGTCGAACCGGTCCCGCAACGACCGCGGCCCGATCGCCGACACCTCGTACGGGCTGGTCACCGGACGGAAGTCCACCAGGATCGCCGCCCCCGCCGAACGGATCGTCGACGTCGCCGTCAACCGCTGCCCGTTGATCGCGATCGCCTCCGCCCCCGAGGCCCACAGGTCGTTGGCGACCTTCTGCAGATCCGAGTAGATCACCCGTGGCGGACCCGCCGCCGAGTCACCGTTGACCGCGCCGTCGTCCTGCACCGCGGCGTCGGCCAACCGCACCACCACCCCGTCACCACGCACCCGGCCGAGCCCCGTGCCCGCCTCCAGGTTGCGCAACCGGGCCGCCTGCGAACCGCTCAACGCCGCGTCCCGCTGCCGACCTACCTCCTCACGCAGCCGCGCGGCCCGCGCCGTCATCGCGTCGGTCTCCGCCTCCCGCTGCTTGATCTGCGTGATCAACGCGGCCCGCGCCTGACTGCGGCTCGGCTCGTCGGCCATCGTCTCCCGGTACGCCACCGCGAACAGGAACCCCACCGCGGCGACCACCACGACCGCCACCGCCCGCGCGGACGCACCCCGCCACCCGGCGGTCGACGCCGGGTCCCGCCGCCGGCGGGCCGCCGCGTCGGCGTAACCCGGGTCCAGCGGGTTCTGGAACAACTCGGTGAGGAAGTCCGGGGTGAACAACCGCACCGGACGCTTCGACCCGTCCTCCGGCGCGCTCACGCGGCGGCCCCCCGCCGGGCCGCGCGGACCAGCCGGGCCGCCTGCACCACGTACATCGCGCCGGCCACCCAGTACAGCACCAGACCCCACCACGCCAGGCCCCAGCCGATCGCCGCGGCGGTCGTCGCCGTCACCGACGTGGTCGCCGCCGCCAGCAGCAGCACCGGGAACGCGGCCAGCAGCAGGAAGGTGGCGGTCTTGCCGACGTAGTGCACCGGTGGCGGCCCGTAGCCGTGCCGGCGCAGCACCGCCAACGAACCGAGCAACAGCAGCTCGCGGGCCAGCAGCGCCCCCGTGAACTGCCACGGCACCACCTCCCGGGCGGTGAAGGCGAGCAGCGTGGCGAGGATGTAGAGCCGGTCGGCCAGCGGGTCGAGCAGCTCGCCCAGGCGGCTGACCTGCCCGAGCCGGCGGGCGATCCAGCCGTCCACCCAGTCGGAGGTGCCGCCGATGGCGAGCACCACGATCGCCGCCACGTCCGCCTCCACGACCAGGAACAGCCAGAGGAACAGGGGTACGCCGAGCAGCCGGACGAAGCTGATCAGGTTCGGCAACGTCAGCACCCGGTCGGCGCTGGCGTCACCGCCCGGTCCGCGCGGATGCTCTGCCCGAGCCGGCCGACGTGACACCGAACCTCCCCCCGCAGCACGATCCGGGTGCCACGTGGGCACCACGGTCAGCCGTGCGCTTACCGGACCGGCGCTGGCCGGTGTCTCGGTGATCCCGGGCCGGGACCTCCCCCTGGTGTGGTCCGGGACGCTCGACACCCCGGGCCGGCAGCCACTATATCGGGCGCGTTCCGCCGGCTCGGTGGGACGCGCGTCCGTCGGGGCGGTCCGGCGGTGTGTGTGGTGTGTCACCACCGCTAGGGCATCCTAGGACACTGGTGGAGAGCGGGGCGCAGGGTCACGCGGTGCGGGCCGGGGTGTCGGGCTGCGCGGCGGGCGTGCCCGAGGCCGCCGCCTGGCCGAACGCCAGCAGCGCCAGCAGCAGCTCGTGCTGGGCGCGGGGAGGCATCCGGTCCAGCACCGCCTGCACCGCCCGGTGCCGGCGCTCCCGCAGCTCGGTCAGCAGGGTCACCGCCGCGGCGGTGAGCACCAACCGCACCTCCCGCCGGTCCCGGGGGTCCGGGGTGCGGCGCAGCAACCCGGTCGCCTCCAACCGGTCACAGAGCCGACTGGCCGAGGAGGGCACCACGTCGAGCAGCTCGGCCAGCCCGTTGACGTTCGTCTCCGGCCGGTCCCGGATCAGCGCGAGCACCCGCAGCTGGGTCGGCGGGACCGCCACCTGGTGCCGGGAGGTGGCCGAATCGAGCACGCCGACGAACGCCTCGGCCGCGGCATCGATCGCCGCAGCAAGATCCGGAGGTCGCTCCACCCGCTGTCCCCTGCGATTGTCCGCTGTCGTAAGTCGCTGACGGCCGATCACCGTCCGCGCCGCCCGCCCGGCCCGCACCAGTCCAGGCACACGACGACGGCGTCGTCACGTAGATCAGTGTCGGCATGATATGCGAACAGCTCGCGCATCACCGTACCAACCGCCTCCGTCGCCGGTTGCAGCCGAGTCGACCGCATCGACCGGGCCATCGCCCGCTCACCGTAGGCCTCCTGACCCCCCGGCTGCGCGTCGTACACGCCGTCGCTGACCACGAAGAGCCGGTCACCGGGCAGCACGTCGAACTCCTGCACCGTGTAGCGGGTCTCGGCGAACATGCCCAACGGCAGCTGCTGTTCCAGGGCGATCCGCTCGACAGTGGCCCCCCGCAGCCGCAGCACCTGCGGCGAACCGGCGTCCACCGCCCGCGCCCGGCCGGTGGCGGTGTCCACCGACAACAGCAGGGTCGCCACGTGCCGCTGCCCCCGGTGCTGGTAGAACAGCGTGTCCGAGGCCAGCTCGGCCTGCTCCACCAGCCCGCCGCCCGAACGGCGCGCGTTGCGGATGGCGTTGACGGTGAGCGCGGTGAGCATCGCCGCGGCCAGGCCGGTGCCGGCGCCGTTGAGGACGGTGAGGGTGAGCCGCCCCGGGTCGACCGACCAGTCGAAGTGGTCACCGCCCACCGAGTACGCCGGTTCGAGCTGCCCGGCCAACAGGAACGCCTCGTGCGTGACGCTGCGCCCCGGCAGCAGGTCCCACTGCATCTCCGCGGCCATGCTCAGCCGCTCCCGACGCCGTGTCCGCCGGTACCTGTCGGTCTCCCGGTCGGCCGCCCGCAACGTGGTGGCCAGGTCGACGCCCAGGTCGGCGATCAGGTCCACCGTCGGGTGGTCCGGGCTGCCCACCAGCTCGACCAGGAACACCCCCAGCCGCTCCCCCCGGGTGGTCAGCGGCACCCACACCCGGCAGCGCGAACCGTCGGACGGGTCGCGCACCGGTTGCTGGCTGCTGAAACAGCGCTGCGCGGCGCTGCGGCCGGTGAGCGCCCCGGCGGACACCTCCGGGTCGAGCACCGACCACAGCCCGCTGAGCCGGTAGTCGGCCAGGAACGCGTCGACCCGTACCGCGGCCAACTCCGACCGGAGGGCCCGATCGACGGCCTCCACCACCTGGTCGGGTGGGGCCTCACGTAGCGCACGCGACATCGCTGCGAGCGCGTCCGGCATGGTTGTCCTCCGAGATTCTTGCTACAGGGCAAGCATCATACGAAGCGGCCCGGCCGGCCCCGCCCGGGGCACCGGGCCGCAGGGGAGGGACCGGCGCCGGTATCGCCCCGCCGACCCCCGGCCGGCCGCGATACTGACCCGGGCAGGAGGTGCGCACGGTGGACTCGGCGGACGATGCGGCGATCGTGGTGGGCGTGGACGGCTCGGAGCCGGCGCTGCGCGCCGTCCGGCTGGCCGCGACGGAGGCGGCCCGCCTGCACCGGCCGCTGCGGGTGGTGCACGGCTTCATCTGGCCGCTGATGCACACGCCGATCGACCCGGTCGCCGCTGACCCGCCCGGCGGCGGGCTGCGCCGCACCGCCCAGGACCTGGTCGAGGCGGCGGTGGCGCAGGCCCACACGGTCAGCCCCGACCTCCGGGTGACCGGGGAGATCATCGACGGCGAGGCGTCGGCGGTGCTGCTGGGCACCTCCCCCGCCGCGGCGATGATCGTGCTCGGCGACCGGGGCCTCGGCGGGTTCGGCGCCCTGGTGGTCGGCTCGGTGGCGATCCAGGTCAGCACCCACGCCGACTGCCCGGTGCTGGTCGCCCGGGGCACCCCGGCCGACGACGGCCCGGTCGTGGTCGGGGTCGACGGGTCGGCGACCTCCCGCGCGGCGGTGGACTTCGCCGCCGCGCAGGCCGTCGCGCGTGGGGTCCGGCTGCGGGCCGTGCACGCGTACACCCATCCGGCCTCCGCCGGCCCCGGGGACTTCCAACCCCTGGTGTACGACGAGGCCCGGCTGCGCGACGAGGAGGACGACGTGCTCGCCGGGAGCCTCGCCGGACTCGCCGAACGGCACCCCGGCCTGCCGATCGACCGGGAACCCGTGCACGCCCGCCCGGTCGCCGCGCTCACCGAGGCGTCCCGCCGGGCCCAACTGGTGGTGGTCGGCGGCCGGGGCCACGGCGAACTGGCCGGGCTGCTGCTCGGCTCGGTCGGCCACGGGGTGCTGCACCGCAGCGCCTGCCCGGTGGCGGTGGTACGGGCCCCGTCGACCGGCCGGTGAGCCATCCTCCGGTGCCCGGTCGGGGCGGTTGGCCGGGCCGGGGACGGGTAGTCGGCGCGGGTACCGCAGGCGGACCACCGAGGAGGCGACATGCCAGGACCACGGCCGGGAAGCAACGCGTACGACAAGGAACGGGCGCGGCTGCGTGACCTGATCGAACAGTCGGGACGCGCGTCCGACCAGGAGGCCAACCAGGTGGCCAACCGGATCCTCCAGGAGGACCGGGGCCAGCGCGGCATGGTCCGGGGTGAGCGGGCCTACGGCCCCAAGGGCGAACGCGGACCCGGCGACCCGAAGTGAGCAGCGCGGCCGGGCCGACGCTCCCCTGGGGGGCGTCGGCCCGGTCGCCGTACGGCATGACCGGCCGGGCGGCGACGCGGTCAGCTGCGGTCGCTGTCGTCGGCGGCGGTCGACGCGCCCGGACCGTACGGGGACGCCTGGCCACGGGGCGTCGGGCGGCCCCGGTCCCCCGCCGAGCTGCCCCGGTTGGCCGGGTGACCGGACACGCCCGGCCCCTTGCTGTCCTGCACGGTCGGGTTCTTCCCGTTGCGGCGCATCTCGGGCTGCTGCACGTTCGTCACGGGTGTCTCCTTCCGGGTGGACGGGCACGGGTGCTCCGCGCCCGTCGCCGGGTTACCCGCCACCACGGTGCGCATGCGGACCACCGCTCCTGAGCAGGGCTGAGCGGCGGCAGGACGGGTAGTACCGGGTGATGGGAGACGACCGACGGGTGGCCCGGACGCTGCTGGCCCGCCACGGCAGCACCTACGCCGAGGACGCCGGCATCACGCTGGCCGACCGGCCCGGTCCGCTCTACCAACTGCTGGTGCTCACCACGTTGCTGAGCACCCGGATCCGGGCCCAGGTGGCGGTGGCCGCCGCCCGGGAACTGTTCGCCGCCGGCTGGCGTACCCCGCAGGCGATGGAAGCGTCGGGCTGGCAGGACCGGGTCGACGCGCTGGGCCGCGGCCACTACCGCCGCTACGACGAACGGACCGCCACCATGCTGGGCACCGGCGCCCGACTGTGCCTGGACCGCTGGCACGGCGACCTGCGGCGGATGCACCGGGAGACCGGGGGCGACCCGGCGGCGCTGCGGCGACGGCTGACCGAGTTCCCCGGGATCGGCCCCACCGGGGCGGACATCTTCCTGCGGGAGGCGCAGACGGTCTGGCCGGACGTCCGCCCGTACGCCGACCGGCGCACCCTCGCCGGGGCGAAACGCCTCGGTCTCCCCGCCGATCCGCACGGGCTGGCCGGGCTGGTCGCCGAACCGGACTTCGGCCGGCTCGCGTCGGCGCTGGTCCGGGTGGCCCTCGGTGAGGAATCGGCGGGCGAGGTGACCCGCACCGCCGCCACGGCCCGCTGAGGCGCGGCCGGTCAGTCGACCGGCTTGTTGCCCGCCGGCTTGGTCAGGTACCACACCAGCAGGGCGGCCAGCAGGGCCAACAGCACCACACCGCCGGAGACCCCGCCACCGTCCTCGGTGGAGCGGTGCCCGGTCACCCCGAAGTAGATCACCGCGAGGCCGGCGAGCACCGCCAGAAACGTCCGTATTCCTCGGTCCTTCACGCCCCGCACCGTACGGGCGGACCCGGCGCGGAAGCCGACCTTCCGGGCATATTACCCCGTCCGGGCGACACCCCCGGCGTGCGGACGGGTCAGACGGTCTCCAGGTCGTCCAGGGAGATGGCGTGGGTCATCAACCAGCGGGCCAGCGCCGCCATGCCGAACAACCACAGCGGGGCCGACTCGGTGGTGCCGTTGGTGGCGAAGATGGCGAACCGCAGGTCAGGTGCCCGGTACGCCTCGATCCGCCAGCGATGGTTCCGGTCCCGCCAGACCGCCGAAGGGTCCATGGCGTCACGGTAGGCGACCCCGGGCCGGGCGGAGGGCGGTTCGCCGCCACCGCCAACGGAAACACCTGCCGGTCAACCGGAGCCGACCACCATCCGGGCGTCGTCGGGCAGCCGCCGGGTCACCCCGCGCCGGTCCAGCAGCTCCAACAGCGGCACCGCCACCCGACGGGTGGTGTCCAGGGCCTGCCGGGCGGCGCTGAGCGTGAACGGCTGCGGCAGCCGGGCGAGCACCCGTACCGCGTCGTCGGCGGCGGCGGGCAGCAGCACCACGTTCTCCGCCAGCCGCAGCAGCGCACCGGCCCGCACGGCGGCACCCACCTCCCGGGGGCCCAGGCCCAGCGCGGTGAGGCGGTCGGCCTCCGGCGCGCGGAACGGATGGGCGGCGAACTCGCTGCGGACCCGGTCGATGGCGCGGGCCACCGGCTCGGGCAGCCCGGGGACGCCGGTGCCGATCCGGCCGGCCCGCAGCGTCAACGGTGGTCGGACCAGCGCCTCCACCAGGGCCCGGTCGGGCAGGCCGAGGCGCTGCCGCAACGCCTCGGTGGGGGCGTCCGGCTCCAGCGGGTGCGCGGCGGCCCAGGCGGTCACCTCCGCGACCAGCCGCACCCCCAGCCACCGCCAGTGCGCCGGGTCGGCCAGCCAGTCCCCGACGACCGGGGTGGCGTCGCCGGTGACGCCCATCCGGGTCAGCTCGGCGGCCCGCACGAGCCGGCGGCGGCGCAGCTCACCGGCCAGGTCGGGACGCCCGTCCAGGCCGGCCAGGACGGCGGCGCGGGCGGCGGCGGCACCCCGGCGGGACAGCGGCGGCGGGGCCACGTCCAGCACCGTCACCCCACCGCAGACGTGGTGCCGGCCCGGGTCACGCAGCAACGCCCGGTCCCCGGTCAGCAGCGGCAGCGGGCGGGCCAGCCGCAGCCGTACGGTGTCGCCGCCCAACGGCCGGACCCGGGCGGCGACGGCCGCCGACCCGACGTGCAGGGCCAGCGTCGCCGGCAGGTCACCGGCCGGATCACCGGCCAGCCGCACGTCGACCAGGTCGGTCCGGTGGAACCGGTCGGGGGTGAGCAGCGCGTCGCCCCGCCCGAGGCGCTCCCGGGGCACCCCGCGCAGGTTGACCGCCACCCGGGCCACCGCGGCGACCCGCTGCGCGGGCGTGCCGAGCCGGTGCAGGCCCCGCACCCGGACCGGCTCGCCGCTGCCGGCGAGCGTCAACTGGTCGCCGACGCGCAGCTCACCGCCGCCGAGGGTGCCGGTGACCACGGTGCCGCTGCCCCGAATGGTGAACGCCCGGTCGATCCACAGCCGCACCGGCCGGGCGGTGTCCGGCGCGGGCAGCCGGGCGACCAGCCGGTCCAGGGCGGCGCGCAGTTCCGGCAGGCCGACTCCGGTGACCGCGCTGACCGCCACCGACTCCACCGCGCCGAGCGACGTCGCCGCGAGCCGCGCGTGGGCCTGCGCCGTCGCCGGCCCCGGATCGGCCAGGTCCGCCCGGGTCACCACCAGCAGCCCGTGGGACACCCCGAGGGCGTGCAGGGCGGCCAGGTGTTCGGCCGACTGCGGCATCCACCCCTCGTCGGCGGCGACCACCACCAGTGCGGCCGGCACCGGCCCCACCCCGGCGAGCATGTTCGGCACGAACCGTTCGTGCCCCGGCACGTCGACGAACGCGACCGGGCCGCCGCCGGGCAGGGTGGTCCAGGCGAAACCGAGGTCGATGGTCATCCCCCGGCGGCGTTCCTCCGCCCACCGGTCCGGTTCCATCCCGGTCAACGCCCGGACCAGGGTGGACTTGCCGTGGTCGACGTGCCCGGCGGTGGCGACGACGTGCATCTCTACTCGGCCGTCCGCAGCACCGCGTCGCGCAGCGTGTCGTCGGCGTCGGCGGGGACGCAGCGCAGGTCCAGC
The DNA here is from genome assembly GCF_007833915.1 of Micromonospora sp. HM134. NCBI lineage: Bacteria > Bacillati > Actinomycetota > Actinomycetes > Micromonosporales > Micromonosporaceae > Micromonospora > Micromonospora sp. HM134. The sequence continues at coordinate 4,087,228 of NZ_CP041061.1, read as the reverse complement.
AGCAGCCGTCCCCGGACCACCCGGCCGAGCACCGGCGGGTCACCCAGCCGCAGCGCAGCGGCGTACCGTTCGGGCAGGCTCAGCGCCCACGAGTCCAGTGTGACGCCGGGTGCGCCGCCCCCGCCGACCACGGCGACGCTGGGCACCACCTCGGCCTTGCGGCCCGCCGCGCCGAGGGCGTCGCGCAGCCGTTCGCAGCGGTCCCGCAGCATGGCCGGGTCGGCGTGCAGGGCGTCCCGGGTGGGGGTGGTCGGCCCGTGCAGGGTGGCCGCCAACGCGGCGAGGGTCAGCTTGTCTACCCGCAGCGCCCGCGCCAGCGGGTGTCGACGTAACCGGTCGACCAGGTCGGCGTCGCCGAGCAGCAGCCCGGCCTGCGGGCCGCCGAGGAGCTTGTCGCCGCTGGCGGTGACCAGGTGCGCCCCGGCCCGCAGGGTGCCCGCCGCGTCCGGCTCGGCGGGCAGCAGCGGGTCGGCGGTGAGCAGGCCGGAGCCGATGTCGGCGACCACCGGCACGCCGAGGGTGGCCAGCTCGTCGACGCCGACGGCGCAGGTGAAGCCGGTGACGACGAAGTTGGACGGGTGCACCTTCAGCACGAAACCGGTGTCCGGGCCGACCGCCCGGGCGTAGTCGTCGCGGGTGGTGCGGTTGGTCGTGCCGACCTCGCGTAGCCGGGCGCCGGTGCTGGCCAGCAGGTCGGGCAGGCGGAACCCGTCGCCGATCTCCACCAGTTCCCCCCGGCTGACCACGATCTCCCGGCCGGCGGCCAGCGCGGTCGCGGCGAGCACCAGGGCCGCCGCCCCGTTGTTGACCACGTGCACGGCGGCGGCGTCGGGCACCGCGGCGGCCAGCGCGGCCAGCGCGTCGCGGCCCCGGCGGGCCCGCCGGCCGGTGCCCAGGTCCAGTTCCACGTCGGTGCTGCCGGCGGCGGCGACCAGCGCGTCGACGGCGGCCGGGGACAGCACGGCCCGGCCGAGGTTGGTGTGCAGGACCACCCCGGTGGCGTTGAGCACCGCCCGGGGGGTGGGGGCGGGCAGCGCGGCGAGGGCGGCGTCGCGGATCTGCTCGGGGGTGATCTCGCCGTGCCGGGCCCGCTGCTGGGCATGGCCGACGGCGGCCTTGACCCGGGCCCGGCCGAGGGTCGCCACCGCCGCGGCCAGCGCCGGATCGGCCAGCACCGTGTCGGTGCGGGGCACCCGCCGACGCGGATCGGCCGCCGCCTCACCCATGCGTGTCATCTCCCCCGCGGACGGTTGGCGGAGACGGACGGGAATCGAACCCGCCTGGCCCGGGTCCCGGACCACACCAGCTTTGAAGGCTGGGAGGGGCACCAGCCGCCTGAACGCCTCCGCCCCCGAGTCAACCACAGGGCCGCCCCGGCGGCGCGGCGAGGTGTCAGACCTGCCCGGCCTCGCGGCGACGGATCCGTTCCCGCTGCGGCAGCACCGTGTACCTCGGATCCCGCGCCGAGGCCACCCCACCGTGGAAGATGCCGAACCGGGTGGCCACCGACGCGGCCAGCAACGCCGCGCCGGACAGCGCGGACAGCACCCGGCTGCGCCGGCCGGCCAGCGCCCCGACCACCCCGGCGGCGGTGAGCAGGCGACCGGCGCGCAGCAGCCGGCCCGCCGTGCCGAGCCGGTAGGGCTCGCTGAGCAGGCCCAGCCGGGTCTCCACCGAGTGCGCGCCCCACAGCTCCAGGGCCGCCCCGGCCACCGCCATCCGGCGGGCCGGGCCGGCCTGGGCGCAGGGCGCGGCGAGCAGCCCCACGCCCGCGCCGCTGGCCAGGGCACTGCCCGCGAAGATGGTCGGCAGCTCCGGGTACGCCTCGTGCCAGGACGGCACCGCCGTGCCGGCCAGCAGCACCCCGGTGTACGTGGCCAGCGCGGGCGCGACGGCGGCGGCGGCCAACCCGGCGGCCTGCCCGGCCGGTGGCAGCAGTCGACGGACCGGGGAGAACACCCCGCGTGCCGGTAGCAGCGGTGCGCCCTCGGCGACGGCGGCCAACCCGGCGGCCGGGCCGTAGGCGGTGAGGATCCAGGTGCCCACCGACATCGGGGAGGTCGGCTTCGCCACCCGCAGCATGTGGTGGAACCGGGCCGGCCGACCCAGGTCGTTGATCAGGAAGTAGGCGCTGGCGGTGACCGCGCCCAGCGCGGTGACCCGGCCGGCCCGGCGCAGCGCCGGCCGGCCGGTGAGCTGCCCCCCGGCGGCCAGCAGCGACGACCCGGCGGCCAACCCGCCGGTGAACAGGTACGCGGCGATGTCCCACCGCCACACCGGGGCCTTGAGGATCGGCCGGCCGTAGTAGGAGGTGAACTCCGCCTCCGGGACGCGCAGCTCCTCACCGCCGCGCCCGCCCCGGCCACGGCCCCGCCGCCGCGCCACCCGTGGCACGTCCCGGGGCGGTACGACCGGCGCGTCGGCAGCGCCCTCGGCACCGACCGAGCCTGCAGTGTCGGCGGCGGCCGGGCCGGCTCCGACCTTCGGGCCGTGGCCGAGCCGCACCGAGGAACGCTGCGGCCGGAACACACCGTCGGCGGCGAGCCGGGCGCGGAAGCCCCGGAACCGCTCCCCCACCGGGATCCGGCCGGCGGTCACGACGACCCCCCGACGAACGCGGCGACGGCCGCCGCCGTCATGGCCAGCGCCGCCAGCCCGGCCCGCCGCCACATCCGGGGCAGGTCCCGGGTGGTGACCACCGGGTCCGGGGGCAGGCCGTACACCTCCGGCTCGTCGAGGAGGAGGAAGAACGCGCCGTCGCCGCCGACCCCGTCGGTCGGGTCGTGACCGTAGAGCCGGGCCTGCGGCACGCCCCGCTCGTGCAGCGTGGCGACCCGCTGGGCGGCCCGGTCACGCAGCTCGTCGAGGGGGCCGTACTGGATGGACTCGGTCGGGCAGGCCTGGGCGCAGGCCGGGGTCATGCCCGCGCCGAGCCGGTCGTAGCACAGCGTGCACTTCCACGCCCGGCCGTCGCCCCGACGCTGGTCGATCACCCCGTACGGGCAGGCGGAGATGCAGTAGCCGCAGCCGTTGCAGATGTCCTCCTGCACCACGACCGTGCCGAACTCGGTGCGGAACAGCGACCCGGTGGGGCAGACGTCCAGGCAGGCGGCGTGGGTGCAGTGCTTGCAGACGTCCGACATCATCAGCCAGCGGAAGTCGGTACGGGTCTCGACGCCCGTGTCACGGCCGGGCGGTGCGGCCCCCGGCATCCCGAGGAACCGGGTGCCCGTGCCGTCCGGGGCGACGGACGACCCGGTGCCCGCCATCCGGGCGGCGGCGTCGGCGTCCCCCGGCGGGACGCCCGGGTTCGTGCCGCTGGCGCTGCCGGTGCCGGCGGCGACCGCCGCCGACGTGGCGCCGGCCGAGCCGCCGGTCGGGTTACCGGCGAAGGTCGCGGTACGGTGGCCGGCCGGCACCGGCTGCTCGACGAACGCCACGTGCCGCCAGGAGTTCGCGGTCAACGCGCCGGTGTTGTCGTACGACATGCCGAGCAGGTCGAAACCGGACTCGGGGACGGCGTTCCACTCCTTGCAGGCCACCTCGCAGGCCTTGCAGCCGATGCAGACGCTGGTGTCGGTGAAGAACCCCATCCGGGGGCCGGCAGACGTCCAGCCCGCGTCCGGGGCCGGATCGAGCGGGCCGTAGAGGCTGTTGCCGTCAGGCATGGTCGGCGCCCTTCTCCCGTGGCCCGTCGTCGCTGCGTCCCGCCGGGCGGCGGACCCGGGTCGTCACCGTCGGCGGGCGTTCACCGGGGACGATCCCGGCCCGTCGACGGTAGTCCTCGACGAGGTCGCGCAGTGGCGGGCCGGTCGGTCGCCGCCCCGGCCGGACGTCGCAGGTGCCGACCTTGCTCTCCTGGATGAGCACGTTCGGGTCCAGGGTGATGCCGAACAGGTCGTTGGCCGAGTCGCCGGTGACCAGGCCCTCGTACCCGAAGTGGTACGGCAGCCAGAGCTGGTGGATCACCCGACCGTCCACCCGCAACGGGGTGAGCCGGTCGGTGACCAGCACCTTCGCCTCGATCACCGCCCGCCCGCTGATCAGGTGCGCCCAGCCGAGATGGGTCAGCCCCACCTCGGCGGCCAACTCCGGGGACACCTCCACGAACATCTCCGGTTGCAGCTCGGCCAGCGGACGCACCGTCCGGCTCATCGCCCCGGCGGTGTGGTGCTCGGTGAGCCGGCTGACCGTGAACACGTACGGGAAGACCTGGCTGTGCTCCTGCGGCGGGCTGGGGTTCACCGAGTTCACCGGATGGGCGTACACCTTGCGGGTCGGGTTGGCCTGCTGGCCGTAGAGCGGGTTGCGCAGCGGCGACTCCGCCGGCTCGTAGTGCGTCGGCAGCGGACCGTCGAGCACCCCGCTCGGCGCGTACAGCCAGCCCTTGCCGTCGGCCTGCATGACGAACGGGTCGTCCCCGGCGAGCGCCGCCGGGCCGGACGCGCCCGGCGGCGGCCGGTACGTCGGCGGTTTCGTCTTCTCGAAGTCCGGCACGTCGTAGCCGGTCCACTCGCCGGCCTGCGGGTCCCACCAGACGTACTTCTTGCGGTCGCTCCACGGTCGGCCCTGCGGGTCGGCCGACGCCCGGTTGTAGAGGATGCGCCGGTTCGCCGGCCACGCCCAACCCCACTGCGCGGCCACCCAGTCCTGCTCGTGCCGGGACCGGCGGCGGGCGGCCTGGTTGACGCCGTCGGCGTAGACGCCGGAGTAGATCCAGCAGCCGACGGCGGTGGACCCGTCGTCCTTCGCCTCGGCGAACGAGGCGAGCGGACGGCCGGTGGACACGTCGTAGCCGTTGATCTCCCGCAGCACCGCCTCGGCGCTCGGCTCGTCGTGCGGGCCGTGGGTGGGGTAGTCCCAGGCCAGGTCGAGCAGGGCACGGTCGCGGCGGTGGGGGGAGCCGGCCAGCCGCTCCCGCAGCCGCCGCCCCAGGTGGTAGAAGAACCACAGCTCGGAGCGGGCGTCGCCCGGCGGCTCGACGGCCTTCTCCCGCCACTGCAACAGCCGCTGGGTCTGGGTGAAGGTGCCCTCCTTCTCCACGTGCGACGCCGCCGGCAGGAAGAACACCTCGGTGCGGCACTCCTGCGGCACGATCTCGCCGCTGGCCACCTCCGGGCCGTTCTTCCAGAAGGTGGCGCTCTCGATCATGAACAGGTCGCGGACCACCAGCCAGTCCAGGTTGGCCATGCCGAGCCGTTGGGCCCGCCCGTGCGCGGAGCCGACCGCCGGGTTCTGGCCGAGCAGGAAGTACCCCCTGATCTTGCCGTCGATCATGTTCAGCACCTGCTGGTAGGTGCCGTGGTCGCCGGTCATCCGGGGCAGGTGGTCGTAGCAGAAGTCGTTCTCCGGCGTCGCCGCGTCCCCCCAGTACGCCTTGAGCAGGCTCGCCGCGTACGCCCGCGCGTTGCCCCAGAAGCCCTTCTGGCCGGGGTGGCGGATGCTGTCCACCCAGTCGTCGAACGTCGGGTGGTCGGCGTGGTGCGGCATCGGCAGGTAGCCCGGCAGCAGGTTGAACAGCGTCGGGATGTCCGTCGAGCCCTGGATGCTGGCGTGCCCGCGCAGCGCCAGGATGCCACCGCCCGGCCGGCCCATGTTGCCCAGCAGCAACTGGATGATCGCCCCGGTGCGGATGTACTGCACGCCGACGCTGTGCTGGGTCCAGCCCACCGAGTAGACCAGCGCGCCGGTGCGGTCCCGGCCCGAGTTCTCCGTCCAGGCCCGCGCCAACTCCAGGAACTTCTCCCGGGGGATGCCGCAGACCCGCTCCACCATCTCCGGGGTGTAGCGGGCGAAGTGCCGGCGCAGGATCTGGTAGACGCAGCGCGGATGCTGGAGGGTCTCGTCCCGCTGGGCCTGCCCGTGCACCTGCGCGCCGTGCGACTCGTGCCGCAGCCCGGCCGCGCTGTCGCGTTCCTTGGCGGTGTGCCCGCTGCCGGAGTCCCCCTCGTGCCCGGCGTACTGCCAGCTGGTCTGCACGTAGCTGTCGGTGTTCGGGTCGTAGCCGGAGAACAGGCCGTCGCCGTCCTCGGTGTCGGCGAACTGCTCGCTGACGATCGTCGCCGCGTTCGTGTACGCCAGCACGTACTCCCGGAAGTCCAGTTCGTTGTCCAGGATGTAGCGCACGACCCCACCGAGCAGGGCGATGTCGGTGCCCGCCCGGATCGGCAGGTACGAGTCGGCCACCGCGCTGGTGCGGGTGAACCGGGGATCGACGTGGAAGACCTTCGCGCCGCGCCGCTTGGCCTCCATGACCCACTGGAAGCCCACCGGGTGGGCCTCGGCCATGTTCGACCCCTGGATGACGATGACGTCAGCGTTGGCGAGATCCTGTTGGAAGTCCGTCGCGCCACCGCGACCGAAGCTGGCCCCCAGACCGGGGACGGTGGCGGAGTGTCAAATCCGGGCCTGGTTCTCGATCTGGAGCGCCCCCATCGCGGTGAACAGCTTCTTGATGAGGTAGTTCTCCTCGTTGTCCAGCGTCGCCCCGCCCAGGCTGGAGATGCCCAGCGTGCGGTGCAGCGGCCGGCCGTCGCTGTCGACGTCCTCCCAGGTCTGCTCGCGGGCGGCGAGGACCCGGTCGGCGATCATGTCCAGCGCGGTGTCGAGGTCGAGGTCCTCCCACTCGGTGGAATACGGACGCCGGTAGCGGACCGTGGTCTGCCGCAGCGGGCTGGTGACCAGGCTCCTGCTGGCCGAGCCCTTCGGGCAGAGCCGCCCCCGGGAGATCGGGCTGTCCGGGTCGCCCTCGATCTGGGTGACCTGCCCGTCGGAGACGTACACCCGCTGCCCGCAGCCGACCGCGCAGTACGGGCAGACCGAACGGGCCACCCGGTCGGCGGTCTCGGTGCGGGCGGTCAGCCCGGCGGACCGGCCCGACCGCGCCGCCGCGCCCCGGCCCAGCGGGTCGGTGCCGGTGAGCTGCCGGTAGACCGGCCAGCCCGCGATGAAGGTACGCAGACCCACCGCGCACCTCCCTCCCCGGCATGATCCGACCCCCTGAACATAGGCCAGCACGGCGGCGGATGCGACCCGGGTGTGAGGATCTCTGCGCACCGGTACGGCGCTGCCCCCGACCGGTCCGGTCGGGGGCAGCGCCGTACCGCGGTGGCGGAGCGCCGGTGTGCATGTCGCCTCTCGGCGCGTGGCGCGACGCGGCTCCAGCCGGACGGAACTCCGCGACGGCAATTCAGGTGAGGCCCGGGGACACTGGACACACCGACGCTCCTGCCCCCAGTTTACCCCGCCCTGCCCTTCCGCGCCCCCGTCGCACGCGGCCGGGCAGGGCGGCGACGGCACGGGCAGCGGCGGTTCGTCGAAAGCCGCGTACCTGAGCTGGTCGAACCGGCGTTACCCTGACAGCATGCAGGCCACCCTGGCGACCCCCACCCACCTGGCCCGGCCGGGCCGGCCGGTGGTGGTGGCGCGCACCCTGGCGGAGCTGACCGGCCCCACCGGCGGCGTGGTGGAGCTGCCGGTCCGGTTGATGTGGAGCAGCGAACGCACGTTCGACCTGGCCGAACCGGACGACCTGCTCTGGCTGTACGAGAACGTGCTGCGGGAGACCACCCGCGCCGACGACCTGCGGGCGCTCATCGACGGACGCACCCTGCGCCGGGTGTGGCGGCGGCTCAACCTGCCCCGGGGGGTACGGCAGGCCTGGGAGAGCCGGCACCGGGGTCTGCGGACCGCGTGACCCACCTGCACGACTTCTACCGGGAGGTCGCCCGGGTCGCCCTCACCGCGGCCGGGCCGCACCGGTTCGTCCTCGGCGGCGGGGTGGCGTGGGCGGCGCACGGCCTGGTCACCCGCCCCACCGAGGACGTCGACCTGTTCGCCGACGTGGAGGGGGCGGCCGAGGCGGCGGCGGCGGAGGTGTGCGCCGCGCTGGAACGCGCCGGCTACACCGTCGCGGCGGCCGACCCGGACAGCGACCTCGGTGACCTGTTCGAGGGGTTCGACCGCGACATCCGGGACTTCGTGGTCGGCCGGGACGACCGGCGGATCCGGCTCAGCCTGGCCCGGCTCGACCGGTACCGCTCACCGGTGGTGATGGACCTCGGCCCGGTGATGGACGTCCGCGACCTGATCGCCAACAAGACCGCCGCCCTGGTCAACCGTCGGGAGGCCCGCGACTACATCGACGTCGCCGCCGCGCTGGCGCAGTATCCGGTCGACGAGCTGCTGACCCTGGCCCGGCAGGTGGACCCGGCGCTGGCCGACGAGGACGTCCGGGCCGCCGGCCGCTACCTGGACCGGCTGCCGGACCGGCGGCTCGCCCGCTACGGCCTGGACCCGGCGCAGATCGCGCAGGTCCGCCGCCGGCTGGCCGACTGGCCCCGCTGACCGTCGGACCGGAGCCGGGGCCCCGGCTCCGGTCCGACGGACGGGCCGGTCACCTGGTGAACCGGCCGCCGGTCACCCCGAGGATCTCCCCGGTGACGTAGCTGGACTCCTGGGAGGCGAAGAAGACGTACGCGGGGGCCAGTTCGGCGGGCTGCCCGGCCCGGCCCAGCGGGGTGTCGGTGCCGAACTTCTCCACCTTCTCCGGCGGCATGGTCGCCGGGATCAGCGGCGTCCAGATCGGGCCGGGCGCGACCGCGTTGACCCGGATGCCCCGGTCGGCGAGCTGCGCGGCGAGCCCCTTGGTGAAGTTGGCGATGCCCGCCTTGGTGGTGGCGTAGTCCAGCAGCGGCGGCGACGGGTCGTACGCCTGGATGGAGGTGGTGTTGACGATCGTCGCGCCCTCCTTCAGGTGCGGCAGGGCGCTGCGGCAGAGCCAGAACATCGCGTACAGGTTGGTCTTCATCACCCGGTCGAACTGGTCGGTGCTGATCGCCTCGATGCCGTCGTCCTGGGCCATCTGGTAGGCCGCGTTGTTGACCAGGATGTCCAGCCCGTCGAGTTCGGTCACCGTCCGGTCGACCAGGTCACGGCAGTGCTGCTCGTCGGTCAGGTCGGTCCGCACCGCGACCCCCCGGCGGCCCGCCGCCTCGACCAGCCGGACCGTCTCCCGGGCGTCGGCGTCCTCGTCCTCGTCGAGGTAGGACACCACCACGTCGGCGCCCTCCCGGGCGAACGCGATCGCCACCGCCCGGCCGATGCCCGAGTCACCGCCGGTGATCAGGGCCCGCTTGCCCACCAGCCGGTCACTGCCCCGGTACGACGTCTCGCCGTGGTCGGGCTCCGGACCCATCCGGTCGGTCCGGCCGGGCGTCGACTGCTGCTGCGCCGGCTGACCCTCCCGGTGGCCGTACTGGCTGTTCGGGTCCTGCGGGGTGTACTGGTCCTGACTCACCGTGCGGCTCCCCTGTCTGGTTTGGTCCGTTCTGGGTCGCTGGGTCACCTACCCCGACGGATCGGTCGGAAACAACCCGCGCCGGACACCTGACGACACCGGTGTGACAGGCAGGTGACCGGGGACGGCGCGGCGGGGGAACACTGCGGGCCACTGTGGCAGGAGTGACCGCTGCTCGTTATGGTGCGCAACGGCGCCCACGAGGCGCGTCCACCCCATCGAAGGGCACCCCCATGACCTCCTCCTCCGGCGCCTCGCGCCGCCAGGTGCTGGCCGTCGCCGCCGCCGCGGCGACCGCCCCGCTGATCGCCGGCGCGCCCGCCCGGGCGGCCGAGCGGCAGGGCCCGCAGGGTCCGAAGACCTGGGACCTGACCGTCCTGGGCACCTCGGACACCCACGGCAACGTCTACAACTGGGACTACTACCGCGACGCCGAGTTCGACGACAGCAAGCACAACGACGTCGGCGTCGCCAAGCTCGCCACCCTGGTCAACCAGATCCGCGCCGAGCGCCGGGGCCGGGCCACCCTGGTCCTCGACGCCGGCGACACCATCCAGGGCACCCCGCTGGCCACGTACTACGCCAAGCAGGAGCCGATCACCGTCACCGGCGCGACGCACCCGATGGCCCGCGCGATGAACATCCTCCGGTACGACGCCATCACGCTGGGCAACCACGAGTTCAACTACGGGCTGCCGCTGCTGGCGACCTGGATTCGTCAGCTGGGCTTCCCGGCGCTGGCCGCGAACGCGGTCAACGCGAAGACCGGCAAGCCGGCGTTCCAGCCGTACGTGCTCAAGCGGGTGCGGCCCGGCGGGCCCGGCTCGCCGACCCTGACCGTGGGCATCCTCGGCCTGACCAACCCCGGGGTGGCCATCTGGGACAAGGGCAACGTCGAGGGCCGGCTGGTCTTCCCGGGCATGGTGGAGACCGCCGCCAAGTGGGTGCCGATCATGCGGCAGCGGGGCGCGGACCTGGTCATCGTCTCCGCCCACGGCGGCGACAGCGGCACCTCCAGCTACGGCCCGGAGCTGCCCAACGAGAACCCGGTGGCGCTGATCGCCCAGCAGGTCCCCGGCATCGACGCGATCCTGTTCGGCCACGCCCACAACGAGGTGGTCGAGAAGTTCGTCACCAACACCGCCACCGGCGCGCAGGTGCTCACCGCCGAACCGTCCAAGTGGGGGCAGCGGCTGACCCGGATGGACTTCACCCTGACCCGGGAGCGGGGCCGCTGGAAGGTCGTCGGCAAGGGCGCCACCATGCTCAACACCAACACCGTGGTCGAGGACCCGAAGGTGCTCGCCGCCGTGCGGGGCCAGCACGACAAGACCGTCGGGTACGTCAACACGGTGGTCGCCCGGTCCGCGCAGGAACTGTCCGCCGCCGAGTCGCGCTACCGGGACACCCCGATCCTGGACTTCATCAACCACGTGCAGACCGAGGTGGTCACCGCCGCGCTCACCGGCGGCCCGTACGCGGCGCTGCCGGTGCTGTCGATCGCCGCGCCGTTCAGCCGTACCGCCGTCTTCCCGCAGGGCGACGTGCGCATCCGCGACGTCGCCGGGCTGTACGTCTACGACAACACCCTGGAGGCGGTGGAGCTCACCGGCGCCGAGGTGCGGGCCTACCTGGAGTACTCGGCGAAGTACTTCACCACCCTGCCGGTCGGCGCGCCGGTCGACCCGGCCACCATCAGCGACCCGGCCGTCCCGGACTACAACTACGACGTGATCTCGGGACTGGACTACGACATCGACATCTCGAAGCCGGTCGGGCAACGGATCACCCGGCTGGTGCTGCCCGGCACCGACACCCCGGTCGCCGCGGACGCCCGGTTCGTCGTCGCGGTGAACAACTACCGGCGCAGCGGCGGCGGGAACTTCCCCGGCATCGTCAAGACCCAGGTCTACAACGCGCAGCAGGAGATCCGCCAGCTGCTCATCGACTGGGCGCAGGCCCGGGGCACCATCGACCCGGCCGACTTCTTCGTGCCGAACTGGCGGCTGGTCCGCGCCGGCGTGCCGGTCTTCTGAGCCGCCCGGCCGGCGCTCTCCGCACGGCCAGCCCGCGACGGGTCCCGGGGTGGCACCCCGGGACCCGTCGGGGGCGTTCAGCCGCCCGCGCGCAGGTCCTGCTCGTACTGGCCGGAGGTCGGGTCGGGCTGGTAGCGGGGCGGGTCGGTCTCGGTCGACGCCGTCCGCTCGTCGGGGCGTACCGCCGGTGGCAGCTCGCCGAAGCGCACGTGCCGCAGGAACGCGTACTCCTCGTCGGTGAACGATTCGCTCATGACCCGTAGTGTGCGCCCGGCATCAAGGCCGGCGGGAGGGGTAAGCGCGCGGGACCGTCGGCGACGAGAGGACGAGACCATGCGCGCGGTACGGATGACCGCCCCCGGGGTGCTCGAACAGGTGGAGGTGCCCACCCCGACGCCCGGCCCCGGCGAGGTGCTGGTACGCGTCGGCGCGGTCGGCGCCTGCCACTCCGACCTGCACATCCTCGACGCCCCGCCGGGCGTTTTCCCCACCCCGATCACCCTCGGCCACGAGATCGCCGGCACCGTGGACACCCTCGGCGACGGCGTCACCGGCTGGTCCGCCGGGGACCGGGTCGCCGTCTACGGGATCATCGGCTGCGGCACCTGCCGGGGCTGCCTGCGGGGCCGGGAGAACCAGTGCCGCACCGTGCCGGTCGGCGGGATCGGGCTCAGCCGCGACGGCGGGCTGGCCGAGCACGTGCTGGTGCCCGCCTCCCGGCTGCTGCCCGTCGGTGACCTGGAGGTGACCCAGGCGGCGCCGCTGACCGACGCCGGGCTGACCCCGTACCACGCGATCGAGCTGGCCCGGCCGGCGCTGCGGCCCGGGACGTCGGTCGTGGTGATCGGCATCGGCGGGCTGGGGCACATGGCGGTGCAGATCCTCGCCGCCACCACCGCCGTACGGATCATCGCGGTGGACAGCAACGTCGCCGCCCTCGACCTGGCCACCCGGGTCGGCGCGCACCACGTGGTGCCGGCCGGCCCCGACACCGTCGACCGCATCCGCGAACTCGTCGGCCCGGCGCCCGACGGCGCGGACGTGGTCATCGACTGCGTCGGGCTGGACGCCACCCTCACCACCGCCCGCACCGTCGTCGCCACCGGCGGCCGGCTGCTGCTGGTCGGGTTGGGCGGCGGCACCCTGCCGGTGCGGCCGGTCGCCGACGAGCCGCCCACCGTGCCGTTCGAGACCAGCGTCGAGGTCCCGTTCTGGGGCACCCGGGCCGAACTCCAGGAGGTGATCGCCCTGGGCCGGGCCGGGCTGCTCACCGCCGACGTGCAGACCTTCCCGCTGGACCGCGCCCCCGAGGCGTACGACCTGCTGCGGGCCGGCGAGATCCACGGCCGCGCGGTGATCGTGCCCTGACCCCGCTGCGTCGGCCCGCTGCGGGCCGACGGGTCACCGGGCGGGTGGCACGGCCGGCTGCGGACCCCGGGCGGGCAGCCGGTCCAGCAGGGCCGCCACGGCCCGCACCGGCATCCGGTCCATGGTCCGGTCGAAGCTCAGCCGGCCCTGGCAGAACCGGACGAACACCGACCAGCCGGCCGGGGTCGCCACGAAGGCGTGGCACAGCTCCGGACGGCGGGCGAACAGGGTCAGCATCCGCCGCCCGGCGCGCATCGACGGCACCAGGCGTTCCTGCACGTCGCGGGGGTAGCGGTCCAGGTCACCGGCGGCGACCGCCGCGCCGGCCAGCGTCCCGGAGCGCAACGCGTAGCTGATCCCCTCCCGGGTCCACGGCTCCAGCAGGCCGGCCGCGTCGCCGGCCACCAGCACCCGGCCGTGGCGCAGCGGCGAGTCGTCGACCCGGCACCGGGTCAGATGCCCGGAGTCGTGCGCGGCGGGCACCTGTGCCAGGCCCAACCGGTCGAGGAAGCCGTGCAGGTAGGCGCGGGTGCGTTCGCCCTCGCCCCGGGCCCCGATCACGCCGACGGTGAGCAGGTCCCCCTTCGGGAACACCCAGCCGTACGCGCCGGGGAACGGGCCCCAGTCCAGCAGCAGCCGCCCCCGCCAGCGGGCCGCCTGCGCCGGTGACACCGGCAGCTCCCGTTCCAGGCCCAGATCCACCTGGCCGTACCGGACACCCACGTGCCGGGCGGTCACCCCGGCGGAACCGTCGGCCCCGATCACCGTCCGGGCGGTCACGGTGGAACCGTCGGCCAGCCGGACCCGTACCGTGTCGGGGTCCTGGTCGAGGGCGCGCACCGCGACGCCCTCGCGGACCTCGGCCCCGGCGGACACCGCCGCCGCGCGCAGCCGGTCGTCGAACTCGTCGCGGCGCACCATGGTCACCAGCGGGGTGCCGTGCCGGCGGGTGAAACCCCACCGGCCGTCGCGGGTGAAGGTGACCCGGTCGACCCGGTCGTGCGCCGGCACCTCGATCCGGCCGGCCACCATCGACAGCGAGGTGCCGATCAGGCCACCCCCGCAGGTCTTGTAGCGGGGGTGCACGGCCCGGTCCAGCACCAGCGTCCGCACGCCGGCCGCGGCGGCCTCCCGGGCCGCGCTGAGCCCGGCCGGCCCGGCGCCGACCACGACGAGATCCCAGATGATCATGCCGTCCAGGGTAGGGCACCGGACCGTCCGGAGGCGCGCACGACCGGCCGTCGGGCAGGCATTGTCGGGCGGCCAGCGGGTAAGCCGCGCCACCCGGACCGCCCGACCGGCCGGCCGGGGTCACGGCGAGGAGGGCACCATGCAGCAGGTACGTCTGTCGGAGGTCGAGGTGCGCGTCTACGAGGCGGTCAGCGTGCTGGAGACGCGCGGCCAGGTGCCCTACCCCGACCTGATCGCCGAGGAGGCGGGGCTGGCCGAGCAGGACGTGCACACGCCCCTGCACCAGCTCACCGAGAAGGGCCTGCTGCACCGGGAGGACTCGCCGCTGGCCGGGCTGGACTTCGGCCCCCGCTGGTGCGCCCGCCAGCCGGCGTGAGCGCCACCGCGCCCCGCCGGGCGGCCGGGCCGGGCCCCGGTTTGCCGCGCCGGTCTCCGGGTAGCGCTGCGGCATGCCCGATCACCGGTCCGTGCGGGACCGCTGCGCCGCCGGCGGTTCCATGACCGGCCCCACCGACGACCGCCGCCGCTGGCAGGCCCTCGGCGTCGGCCTCGTCGCGGCGTTCATGACGCTGTTGGACGTCAGCATCGTCAACGTCGCCGTCCCGTCGATGGAGCGGGCGTTGCAGGCCAGCCCGAGCGACCTGCAGTGGGTGCTGTCCGGCTACGCGTTGACCTTCGGACTGGTCCTGGTGCCGGCCGGCCGCTTCGGCGACGCCCGGGGCCGCCGCAACGCCTTCGTCGTCGGGGTCGCCCTGTTCACCGTCACCAGCGCGCTGGCCGGGCTGGCCCAGTCCCCGACCTGGCTGGTCGCCGCCCGGCTCCTGCAGGGCGTCGCCGCCGGGGTGGTCAACCCGCAGGTGACCGGCCTGATCCAACAGCTGTTCCGGGGCGCGGAGCGGGGTCGCGCGTTCGGCCTGCTCGGCGCGACCATCGGCATCTCCACCGCCGTCGGCCCGCTGCTGGGCGGGCTGCTCATCCAACTCGGCGGGGAGGACCACGGCTGGCGGTGGGTGTTCTTCGTCAACGTCCCCGTCGGGGTGGTGGCGGTGCTGCTCGGCTGGCGGCTGCTGCCCACCCGGGCCGCCGGTCGGCTCGACCGGCACCGGCTCGACCCGGTCGGGGTGCTGCTGCTCGGCGTCGGCGTGACGCTCCTGCTGCTGCCCCTGGTGCAGCGGGAACAGTGGCCCAGCCCGTGGAAGTGGGCGCTGATCCCGGCCGGGCTGGTGGTGCTGGCCGGCTTCGGGTTCTGGGAGCACCGCTACGGGCGCACCCGCACCCCCCTGTTCGACCTGGGGTTGTTCCGGCTGCGGTCGTACACCATCGGCGCGGTGATCGCGCTCATCTACTTCGGCGGCTTCACCGCGATCTTCTTCATCTTCACCCTCTACCTCCAGAACGGCCTCGGCTACCGGGCCTTGACCGCCGGCCTGGCGATCACCCCGTTCGCCCTCGGGTCGGCGCTGGCCGCCGCCCTCGGCGGCCGACTGGTCACCCGTTACGGCCGGCCCCTGGTCGGGATCGGGCTGGTCATGGTGCTGATCGGGCTCGGTGGGGTGGTGTTCGTCCTGCGCGGCGACCCGCACGGCTCGGTCCCGCTGCTCACCGCGCTGCCGCTGCTGCTCGCCGGGCTGGGCAGCGGCCTGGTGATCACCCCCAACCAGACGTTGACCCTGTCCGAGGTGCCGGTGCCGCAGGCGGGCAGCGCGGCCGGCATGTTGCAGACCGGGCAGCGGATCGGGTCGGCCGCCGGCATCGCCGCCGTCGGCGCGCTGTTCTTCTCGTCACTGGCCAGCACCGACGGCCAGTGGGCCGCCGCGTTCCGGCACTCCCTGCTGCTGGCCATGGGCATCGTCGCGTTGGCCCTGGCCGCCGCGGCCACCGACATCGTGCTGAACCACCGCGCCGCGCACCGCCGCTGAACCCGACCGTCCACCGGCGACACCAACCCCGGGGGAACCGTCGGCGAACACTCACCGCACGGGGCTGCGGACGCACCGCGACACCCGGTAGACACATAGACCATGACGAACACCCTCAACCGTCGTACCCTGCTGCGCCTCGCCGGTGCCTCCGCCGGCACCGCCGTCCTCGCCGGCACCACCCTCGCCGCGAGCGGCCCCGCCCACGCGGCGGCCGGCGCGTTCCGGCACGGGGTCGCCTCCGGCGATCCGCTGCCGGACGGCATCCTGCTCTGGACCCGGGTCACCCCCGTGGCGGAGGCACTGCCCGGTTCCGGCCTCGGCCCGGACGTCGACGTCCGCTGGCAGGTCGCCGCCGACCCCGACTTCGCCACGGTCGCCGCGCAGGGCGTGACACCGACCGGCCCGGCCCGCGACCACACGGTCAAGGTGGCGGTGACCGGGCTGGCCCCGGCCACGACGTACTGGTACCGGTTCGGTCACGGTGACGCCTGGTCGCCGACCGGCCGGTCGATGACCGCCCCGGCGGCCGACGCGGCCATCGACCGGCTGCGGCTGGGCGTGGTGTCCTGCGCGAACTGGGAGGCCGGGCACTTCGCGGCCTACCGGCGGCTGGCCGACCGGGGCGACCTCAACCTGGTCGTGCACCTCGGCGACTACCTGTACGAGTACGGCACCGGCGAGTTCGACGCCGGCGGCACCGTGGTCCGCCCGGTCGTGCCCGAGCACGAGACGCTGACCCTGGCCGACTACCGGGTCCGGCACGCGCTCTACAAGACCGACCCGGGCCTGCAGGCGCTGCACGCCGCCCTGCCCTGGGTGATCACCTGGGACGACCACGAGGTCGCCAACGACGCCTGGTCGGGCGGGGCGGAGAACCACACGACGGGCACCGAGGGCGCCTGGGCAGACCGGGTCGCCGCCGCCCGGCAGGCGTACCGGGAGTGGATGCCGGTGCGGATCGGCGCGGACGGCACGATCTACCGGCGGTTGCGCTTCGGCCGGCTCGCCGAGCTGTCCATGCTGGACCTGCGGTCGTACCGGTCGCAGCAGGCCGGCGGCACGGCGGTGGACGACCCGACCCGCACCATCGCCGGCGCGGCCCAGCTACGGTGGCTCGAAGACGGGCTGTCCGGCTCGACGGCACAGTGGAAGCTGGTCGGCAACCCGGTGATGATGGCCCGGGTCGACCTCGGTTCGCTGCCGGCATGGCTGCTCGGCCCGCTGGGCAAGCTGCTCGGCATCCCGCAGAACGGCGCGGTGCTCAACCCCGACCAGTGGGACGGCTACAACGCCGACCGCAACCGGCTGGTCGACCACCTACGGGCGACCGGCACCCGGGACGTGGTCTTCCTCACCGGCGACATCCACACCTCGTGGGCCAGCGAGGTGACCACCCGGTCGACGGGGCTGACCAATCCGGCCGCCGCCGAGTTCGTGGTGCCGTCGGTGACCAGCGACAACCTCGACGACGTCCTCGGGCTGCCGGCCGGCAACGGGCTGAGCCTGCTCGGCGCGACCCTGCTGCGCTCGACGAACCCGCACGTGAAGTGGACGGAGCTGGACGGGCACGGCTACGGCGTGCTGGAGGTGACTCCGCAGCGCTGCCGGATGGACTGGTACCACCTGGTCGACCGGACCCGACCCGACAGCGCGAGCCGCTGGGCGGCCGGGTTCTCCGTCGGCGTCGGGTCGGCGAAGCTGCGCCGGGAGGACGCGCCGGCCTGACCCGTCGACGCCGGCCGGCCGGCCCCCGTCGTGGGGGCCGGCCGGCCGTGCCCGGGTCACCAGAGCTGCTGGACGATGTCCGCCGCCTGCTGCTCCCACTGGGCGTACGCGTACGGGTACGCCGAGACCTGGACGGTCTGCGCGGCGGTGGTCAGCGGCAGGTCCTCCCAGCCGTGCACGTTCTTCAACGCGTCGAAGAACGCCCGGGAGGCGTACCGCGGGTCGGTGATCTGCTCGGGCGTGCCCCACCCCGACGACGGGCGCTGCTGGAACAGGCCCTGCGAGTCGTGGTCGTTGTACGCGCCGAGGTGCCCCAGGTTGTACAGCTTCGACTCCTGCAACGAGGTGGCCACGCCGATCACCGCGCCGCGCTCGCCCACGCCGCTGCGCTTGGCCTCGGCGACGATCTCCTTGGCGTTGGCGAGCTGCGCGTCGTCGAGCGGGACGCGGGACTGGGCGCCTTCGACGCCGCGCGGGATGAGGTCGTCGGTGCTCGGCTTGCCGGCCGGCACCTCGGTGGTGGGGCTGCCGGTGGTCAGGCCGGACTCGACGGTGACGCCCTGCCGGCCCTTGCCGGTGGCCAGGTCGATCGCGGCGCGGGCGCCCTCGTGGGGGCCGCTGGTGACGGGGGCGGCCACGGCGGCCGGCCCGAACGCCAGGCCGCCGAGGGCGGCGACGCCGGCGATGCTCAGTGCGGTCCTGCGGTCCTTCGCGATGGCCGGGAGCCATCGAGTGAAGTCCAGCTTCACGATGGTTGCCCTTTCGATCGTGGCGACGCGCTCCGGGGTGAGCGGGCCTCGGGGGAACTTCCCCGCCGGCCGGAGGTGTGCTGACCGGCGTACGGGGAACACAACCAGCCAGGCTTGTCGGTCATTCCGGATATGCGGCCCCTGCCGCAGCCGTGGCCCAACTCACCCTGGGAACCGGGCACACCTCCCGGACCGGGACATCCGGCCGGTCCGGGGCGCTAAAACGCCGATATGGCGGCATCGGCAGAGCCCGAATACCGCCATATCGGCGAGAAAGGTGAAACGGAACGCGCGGAGCCGGTCAGTGGCCGCGGGCCAGCCACTCCTGTAGGTGGGGGGCCTCCGCGCCGACGCTGGTGTCGTCGCCGTGCCCGGTGTGCACCACCGTGTCCGCCGGCAGGGTGAGCAGCCGGGTACGGATCGACTCCACGATCGTGGCGAAGTCGCTGTACGACCGGCCGGTCGCCCCCGGTCCCCCGGCGAACAGGGTGTCCCCGGTGAAGACCGCACCCAGCGCCGGGGCGTGGAAGCTGCACGCGCCGGGGCTGTGCCCGGGGGTGTGCAGCACCCGCAGGACGGTGTCCCCGACGGTGATCTCCTGCCCGTCGGTCAGCTCCCCGTCGGGGGCCAGACCGGGGTGGACCAGGTCCCACAGCACCCGGTCGGCGGGGTGCAGCAGGACCGGCGCGCCGGTGGCCTTCGCCAGTTCCGGGGCGACCCGGACGTGGTCGTCGTGGGCGTGGGTGGCGAGGATCGCCACCACCCGGCGGTCGCCGACGACCCGGCGGATCGCGGCCACGTCGTGCGGGGCGTCGAGGACCACGCACTCGGTGTCGTCGCCGACGACCCAGACGTTGTTGTCGACGTCGAAGGTCTGCCCGTCGAGGGAGAAGGTGCCGGAGGTGACGGCGTGGTCGACCCGCGCGGTCACGGGAACACCACCACCGAGCGCAGCACGTCGCCGTGGTGCATCCGGCGGAACGCCTCCTCCACCGCGTCCAGGGCGATCTCCTCGGTGACGAAGGCGTCCAGGTCGAGGCGACCCTGCAGATAGAGCTGGGTGAGCAGCGGGAAGTCCCGGCTGGGCAGGCAGTCGCCGTACCAGCTCGACCTGAGCGCGCCGCCCCGGCCGAAGACGTCCAGCAGCGGCAGGTCGACGGTCATCTCCGGGGTGGGCACCCCGACCAGCACGACGGTGCCGGCGAGGTCGCGGGCGTAGAACGCCTGCTTCCAGGTCTCCGGGCGGCCCACCGCGTCGATCACCACGTCCGCGCCGAAGCCGCCGGTCGCGGCCCGGATCGCCTCCACGGCGTCCTCGGCGGAGGCGTCGACGGTGTGGGTGGCGCCGAACTTCCGCGCCCAGTCGAGCTTGCGGCCGTCGGTGTCCACCGCGATGATCGTGGTCGCGCCGGCCAGGACGGCTCCCGCGACCGCCGCGTCGCCGACCCCGCCGCAGCCGATGACGGCCACCGAGTCACCCCGGGTGACCTGGCCGGTGTTCATCGCCGCGCCGAGACCGGCCATCACCCCGCAGCCGAGCAGCCCGACGGCGGCGGGCCGGGCCGCCGGGTCGACCTTGGTGCACTGACCGGCGTGGACCAGCGTCTTCTCGGCGAACGCGCCGATGCCCAGGGCCGGGGTCAGCTCGGTGCCGTCGGTGAGGGTCATCTTGCGGGCGGCGTTGTGGGTGTTGAAGCAGTACCACGGCCGGCCCCGGCGGCAGGCCCGGCACTCGCCGCAGACCGCCCGCCAGTTGAGCACCACGAAGTCGCCGGGGGCGACCTCGGTGACGCCCTCGCCCACCTGCTCCACCACCCCGGCCGCCTCGTGGCCGAGCAGGAACGGGTAGTCGTCGTTGATGCCGCCCTCGCGGTAGTGCAGGTCGGTGTGGCAGACCCCGCAGGACTGCACCCGCACCACCGCCTCGCCGGGCCCCGGGTCGGGCACCACGATGGTGGTGACCTCGACCGGAGCGCCCTTGCTCCGTGAAATGACGCCCCGGACTTCCTGGCTCACGCTGTGTCCTCCCTGGCTGCCGGCAGCACCGCCGGATGGGTCCCGCTCACCGCCGAACCTACCGCGATCATGCCGCCCGACCCATCGGTCCGTCGGACCCGCCGCCCGCCGGTCGCCCACCCCCACCGTCGGGCCGCTCCCCCGGCGGTACGCACACCGCCGCCCCCGCCGT
The DNA here is from genome assembly GCF_007833915.1 of Micromonospora sp. HM134. NCBI lineage: Bacteria > Bacillati > Actinomycetota > Actinomycetes > Micromonosporales > Micromonosporaceae > Micromonospora > Micromonospora sp. HM134. Next base: position 4,066,751 of record NZ_CP041061.1, on the reverse strand, counting down.
CGCCGACCGGCCGGGGTCGGCGGCCCGGGCACCTCGCCGGGCGGCGTTGCGGTAACGCAGCACCTGGACCGCGCCCAACGCCCAGAGCAGGTACTGCACGGCGAACGCCCACCGGAACGCGGAAAGCGGCGGGGCCGACGCGCCGGCCGGGGTGGTCAGGTCCAGCACCACCCCGATCGCCAGCACCAGCACGATCGAGGCGACGAACCCGCCGACGTTGACGATGCCGGTGGCGCTGCCGATCCGGTGCACCGGGTTGAACGTACGGGCGTAGTCGAAGCCGATGACCGCGCCGGGGCCGCCCAGGGCCAGCACCAGCACCAGCGCCACCAGCAGCCAGTGCGGCGACCGGCCCGGCCAGGCCAGCACCACCGCCCAGACCCCGGCGCTGGCCCCGGTGACCACGAGGACCAGCGCCGACCGGTGCACCGGGTGCCGGGCGCACAGGTGGGCGACCACCGGCCCGGCCAGCAACGTCCCGACCGTCATCAGGCTGAGCAGCGACGCGGCGGCCGTCGGCGGCAGCCCCTGCCCCTGCACCAGGAACGGGTAACCCCACAGCAGCGCGAACACGGCCCCGGAGAACTGCGCGACGAAGTGCGTCCACAGGCCCAGCCGGGTGCCCGGCTGGGCCCAGGCGGCGGCGAGTTCCCGCCGCACGGTGGACAGGGCCGGGGTGACGGCGACCCCCGGCCCGACGTGCGGGGCGTCCCGGACGGCGACGAGCACCAGCAGCACCGTCGTGGCGCCGAGCCCGGCGGCGACCAGGAACGCCGGGGTCCAGCCGGCCCGGTGCAGCAGCGCCACCAGCGGCACCGCGGCGAGGATCGCACCGAGCTGACCGACGGTGCCGGTGAGCTGCACCAGCAGCGGGTTGCGGCGGCCCGGGAACCAGAACGCGACGATCCGCAGCACGCTGATGAAGGTCATCGCGTCGCCGAGGCCCACCAGCACCCGGGCGGCGACGGCGAGCCGGACGTCGGTGGCGACGGCGAAGCAGAGCTGCCCGGTGACCATCAGCGCCCCGCCGGCCAGCAGCAGCCGTCGGGAACCGTACCGGTCCAGCAGCACGCCGACCGGGATCTGCATGGCCGCGTACACGGCGAGCTGGGCGACCGAGAAGACGGCGAGGGCGGAGGCGTTGATGGCGAACCGGTGGGTGGCCTCCACCCCGGTCACCCCGAGGGAGCTGCGGTGGAACACCGCCGCCAGGTAGGCGGTGACGGCCACCGCCCAGACCACGGTGGCCCGCCGGACGGTGGGCGCGGGGACGACGCTCACCGGCGCGCCGGGCCGACGCCCGCCGTGCCGGCGCGGTCGCCGTACCGGGCCGGGGAACAGCTGGTCGGCGGCACGCTCCGACACCGGGGCATCCACGTACGGCTATCCGTCATACCACCATGGTGCGTCGGTGCCCCGGCGGCGGGCGGCGGCGGGTGCGACGCCGGTGGCCCGCGCCACTGCCGGGCGGGCCCGGCGCGACGGCGCGTCGCCGGGCGGGCTGGCAGGGGCGATCACCGCCACCGATCGACCCCGGCACGTGGGGTGACCGGACGGCTGGGCACAATCGACGCATGTCTCCCCGCCGGTGGCTGCTCGCCGATCAACTCGGGCCGCACTTCCTGGACGACGACCAGCAACCGGTGCTGCTGGTCGAGGTCGCCGACCTGTTCCGGCGTCGGCGGCTGCACCGGCAGAAGGCGCACCTGATCCTCAGCGCGCTGCGCCACCGCGCCGCCGAACTCGGCGACCGGGCGGTGCTGCTGCGCACGGCGACGTTCCGGGAGGCCCTGGCGGCCGTCGACGGCCCGGTCGAGGTCTGCCACCCGAGCACCCGGGCGACGAGGGACTTCGTCCGGTCCGTGCCGGGGCTGACGGTGCTGCCGCCCCGGGGCTTCGTCACCGACCTGGCCGACTTCGCCGACTGGGCGGACCGGCCCCGCCGGGGACCCCTGCGGATGGTCGACTTCTACCGCTACGCCAAGCGCCGCCACGGTGTGCTCACCGGCCCCGGTCCGGCCGACCGTGGCCGCGCCGCCCCGGTCGGACGCATCCTGGACGTGCCGCCCCCGCCGCCGGTCGTCGAGGACGACATCGACGCCGAGGTACGGGCCGACCTGGACCGGTGGGAACGCGACGGGGTCCGGTTCGTGGGCCGGGACGCCCCCCGCTCGCACCCGGCCACCGCCGCCGAGGCCGAGGAACGGCTGACCCACTTCCTGCGGTACCGGCTGCCCGCGTTCGGCCGCTACGGCGACGTGATGAGCGCCGAGGACCCGGTGCTGGCACACGGGATGCTCTCCGCCGCGTTCAACCTCGGGCTGCTCGACCCGGCGGCGGCCGTGTCCCGGGCGGAGGCGGCGTGGCGGTCGGGCGACGCCCCGCTGGCCTCGGTGGAGGCGTTCGTCCGGGGGGTGCTGGGGTGGCGGGAGTTCCTCTGGCAGCTCTACTGGTACGTCGACCCGCCCTACCGGGGCACCGGATGGCTGGCCGCGACCGAACCGCTGCCGCAGTGGTTCGAGGACCTCGACGCCGACGCGGTGGAGGCACACTGCCTGGCCGACGTGCTCGCCGGGGTGCGGGACCGGGGCTGGGCGCACCACGCCCAGCGGCTGCTGGTGCTCGGCAACCACGCATTGCAGCGCGGCTGGCGGCCGACCGAACTGGTCGACTGGTTCCAGCGCAGCTTCGTCGACGGCGTCGAGTGGGTGATGAACACGACCGTGCTCGGCATGAGCCAGTACGCCGACCTGGCCCGGGTGGACACCCGGCCGTACGCCGTGGACGGGCGGTACATCGACGAGATCAGCGACTACTGCACCGGCTGCCGCTACCAGCCGGACCGGGAACTCGGCGACCTCGCCTGCCCGTACACCGGCGGGTTCGCGGCGTTCCTGCACCGCAACCGGGAACGGCTGGTCGACGACCCGCGGCTCGCCGCGGAACTGGCCGCCCGCGACGACCCGGAACGCCGGGAGGCGGTGCTGGCACAGGAGGAGAAGCGGGGCAGCGACCCGCCCTGACCGGCCGGCGGTCCGGGGGGGCGTCGTGCCTCGGCCCGTGGTCAGGCGACCTCACCGGCGGGCAGTTCCGCCGGCACCGGGGCCGCCACCCGGGCGGTCGACGCGGACCGTGGACCCGGGCCACCGGCGAGCCGGACCCCGGCGGCGACCAGCCGGCCGTACGAGCCGGGCGCGACCCGGGCCAGCAGGTCGGGCAGCTTCGCCGACCAGCCGATCAGCACCCGGCCGTGCCGACGTTCGACACCGCGCAGGATCACCTCGGCGGCCCGCCCGGGCGGGATGGACAGCAGCCTCTCGAACTGCCGCCGCGCCGCGTCGAACTCCTCGCGGGGCACCCCGCTGCCGACCCGGGCGTTGCGGGCGATGCGGGTGGCGATGCCGCCGGGGTGCACCGACGTCACCCCGATGCCGTCGTCGGCCAGCTCGTGCCGCAGCGCCTCGGTGAAGCCCCGCAGGGCGAACTTGCTGGCCGCGTAGGCGGCCTGCCCGGCCGGGGCGATCAACCCGAACAGGCTGGACACGTTGACCAGGTGCGCTCCGGGTTCGGCCCGCAACGCCGGCAGCAGGGCGTGGGTGAGCTGCACCGGCGCCCGGAAGTTGATGTCGACGACCCAGTGGAACTCGTCCATGGTGACCTGGTCGAACCGGCCACCGAGGGCCACCCCGGCGTTGTTGACCAGCAACCGGACCCGGGGATGCCGGGCCATGACCTCCTCGGCGACCCGGGCGGTGGTGCACAGGTCGGCCAGGTCGACCAGGTGGGTGTCGACCCGGCGGCCGGGGTGCGCGGCCCGGACCGCGGCGGCCACCGCGTCGAGCCGGTCGCCGTCGCGGTCGAGCAGGACCAGGTCGCTGCCACGGCGGGCCAGCCCGTGGGCGAGGGCCTCGCCGATTCCGCTGGCGGCACCGGTGACCACGGCGGTCCCGGCCGTGAAGTCGAAGTTACGCACGCGGCCTCCTTGCTGCGGGGAAGAGACGATGGAACGGGGGCGACGGGCTCAGCCGAACGGAGTGTCGGCGGTCGCCCGGGAGAAGCGCACCCCCTCGTCGACGAGCCGACCGTGTTTCATCAGCACGACGTCGCGGGGATAGTTCTGGTACAGCCGCCACGGCGCGCGGGCACCCTGCCTGGGCAGCGTGTCCACACTGCGCAGCACGTACCCGGACCGCAGGTCGATGATCGGCGACAGGTCGCCGTCGGTGGGCGCGACCGGGGTGACGACCTGCTGGCCGGTGGCGTCCAGGTGGCGCAGCAGCCGGCACACGTAGGTGGCGACCAGGTCGGCCTTCAACGTCCACGAGGCGTTGGTGTAGCCGATGGTCAACGCGAAGTTCGGCACCCCGGAGAGCATCATCCCCTTGTACGCCACCGTCGCGCCGAGGTCGACGCCGACGCCGTCGACGGTGAGGGTCATCCCGCCCAGGGCGAGCAGTTGCAGCCCGGTGGCGGTGACCACGACGTCGGCGGGCAGTTCCACGCCGGAGCCGAGCCGGACGCCGCCCGGGGTGAACGCGGCGACGGTGTCGGTGACCACCGAGGCGCGGCCGGTGGACAGGGCTTCGAACAGGTCACCGTCGGGCGCCACGCACAGCCGCTGGTCCCACGGGTCGTAGCGGGGCGAGAAGTGCCGGTCCACGTCGTACCCGGCGGGCAGCCGGCCCTTCGCGGCCCGCCGCAGGAACGCCCGCACCACCCGGGGCGCACGCCGGCTGAGCTGGTAGGTGACGGTGCCGGACAGCACGTTCTTGGCGCGTACCAGCCGGTGGGCGACGCGGGCGGGCAGCCGGCGGCGCAGCACGTCGGCCAACCGGTCCCGGCCCGGCAACGCGATCACGTACGTGGGGGAACGCTGGAGCATGGTGACGTGCCCGGCCCGCCGCGCCAGCGCCGGCACCAGGGTCACCGCGGTGGCCCCGCTGCCGATCACCACCACCCGCCGGCCGGTGTGGTCGAGGTCGTCGGGCCAGTGCTGCGGGTGCACCAGCCGACCCGTGTACCGCCCGACGTCCGGGAAGTCGGGGGTGTAGCCGGCGTCGTACCGGTAGTAGCCGGTGCAGGAGAAGAGGAAATCGCAGGTCAGGACGACGTCCTCGGCGGTGTCGTCGCGGTACGCGTGGACCTTCCAGCGGGCGGTGGTGCTGTCCCACTCGGCGCGGCGCACCCGGTGACGGAACCGGATGTGCTCCTCGACGCCGTACTCCCGGGCGGTCTGGCGGACGTAGCGGAGGATGGTGTCGCCGTCGGCGATGGCCCGGGGGGCGGTCCACGGGCGGAACGCGTAGCCGAGGGTGAACATGTCCGAGTCGGAGCGGATGCCCGGGTAGCGGAACAGGTCCCAGGTGCCGCCGACCGCGTCCCGCGCCTCGACCACCGCGTACGTCTTGTCGGGGCAGTTGCGCCGCAGGTGGCAGGCGGCACCGACACCGGACAACCCCGCGCCGACGATGAGCACGTCGACGTGGTCGGTGGGCATCGCATCTCCCGGGTCCGAGGCGGTGACCGGACCCTATCCCACCCTCCCGGGGCGGTGGGTGCCGCTGACCCTCCCGTCCGGCCGGACTGCCCGGCGGTACCACCGCCCCGTTCGGCGGGCGGGACCCTCCCCGATCGGCGGCCCGGGACCCGGCGGACAATGGCCGGGGCGGACCGGCCCGCACACGGGGCCGGGACCGGCGACGACCACCGGACGAGGGAGACGACGGGCAGCATGGCGGAGACCACCGGGCTGCGGTCCGACTGCGCCCGCTGCGTCGGGTTGTGCTGCGTCGCTCCGGCGTTCGCCGCCTCCGCCGACTTCGCCCGGGACAAGCCCGCCGGCCGCGCCTGCCACCACCTGCGCGCCGACTCCCGCTGCGGCATCCACGACGAGCTGCGCGACCGCGGCTACCCCGGCTGCGTCGTGTTCGACTGCTTCGGCGCGGGCCAGCGGGTCAGCCACGTCACCTTCGGGGGCCGGGACTGGCGGACCGACCCGGGCACCGCCGCCGGCATGTTCGCGGCGTTCGCCGTCACCCGACCCCTGCACGAGCTGCTCTGGTATCTCACCGAGGCGCTCACCCTCACCCCCGCCGGCCCGCTGCACGACGAGCTGCGCGCCGCCCGCGACGCCACCGACACGCTGGCCGGCGGCACCGCGCAGGAGCTGGCCACGGTCGACGTGGACGCCCACCGCGACCGGGTGAACCCGCTGCTCGCGGCCGCCAGCGAGGCCGCCCGCGCCGGCATGGGCGGGGCCGACCGGCGGGGCGCGCTGCTGCTCGGCGCGGACCTGCGGGGCGCGGACCTGGCCGGGGCTAACCTGCGCGGGGCCCGGCTGCTCGGCGCGGACCTGCGCGGCGCCGACCTGCGCCGGGCCGACGTCACCGGGGCCGACCTGCGCGGCGCGGACCTGCGCGGGGCCGACCTGTCCGACACCCTGTTCCTGCACCAGTCCCAGCTCGAGGCGGCCCGGGGCGACCGGCACACCGCCCTGCCCGCACGGCTGCGCCGCCCCGCGCACTGGACCACCGTGGTGCCGCTCACCCCGGCCCGCCGCCCGCGCCGCCCCCGCCGCTGACGGCCCCCGGCGGGTGGGTTTGCCGGGCGGTAGGGCGGGCAGGTAGGTCGGCATGACGGAACAACCACGCACCGACCGGGCCGACACCGACGAGCCGGACGGCGTGCCGGCGTACGAGGCGTCGCTGCGCCCGCCGGGCGAGTCGCTGGGCGACGGCGGGGACACCGGCGACGACTTCGCCGACCTGCCCGCCGAGGAACACCGGTCGGCCCGGGAGACCAGCCGCGCCGGCTACGACGTGGCCGCGGTCTCCGGTGCGGGCGACCCCGCCGAGGAGGAGGCCGCCCACCCACCCACCGAGTAGCGCGGGCCGCCCACCGCCACCGGCCGGCCCGGGAGACCTGGTGGGCGTCGGCGCGCGGGGATCGCGGTCAGCGGGAGACGCCCACCGCCGCCCGCGCCTGCGTCATCCCCCGGTTGGCCAGCGCGTCGGCACGCTCGTTCTCCGGATGGCCGTTGTGCCCCTTCACCCAGTGCCAGCTCACCTCGTGCCGGGCGCAGGCCGCCTCCAGCCGCTGCCACAGGTCGGCGTTCTTCACCGGCTGCTTCGCCGCGGTACGCCACCCGTTGCGCTTCCACGACGCCAACCAGCTGGTGATGCCGTTGCGCACGTACGTGCTGTCGGTGTGCAGCCGTACCGTGGCCGGCCGGGTCAGCGTCTCCAACGCCTCGATCGCCGCGGTCAGCTCCATCCGGTTGTTGGTGGTCGGGGTGGCCTCGCCACCGCACAGCTCCCGCTCGTGCCCGCCGTAGCGCAGCAGCACACCCCAACCGCCCGGCCCCGGGTTGCCACTGCACGCCCCGTCGGTCCAGATCTCCACGACCCCGTCCACCATACCGCCGAACCTACCGGCACCCCGCCGGGCCCCGCCGCAGGGACCCGGGGCCCGGCGACGCGACGTCGCGGCACCGGCCGGAAAATCCGGCGACGGCACCGGACCGGCTCTGGCAGAGTCGGCGACCGTGACCGACGACGGGGACGCCCTACGGGCCGAGGTACGCCGGACCGTGCACACGCTCGTCGACTCCGGCCGGGAGGCGGGCGTGCAGGTGGCGGCCTACCGGCACGGCCGGCTGATCGTCGACGAGACCGCCGGGCTGGCCGACACCGCCACCGGCCGGCCGTTGACCGCCGACACCCCGATCTTCAGCGTCTCCACCGGCAAGGGCCTGACCAGCGGCGTCGTGCACGTCCTCGCCGAAGCGGGCCGGCTCGACTACGACCTGCGCGTCGCCGACGTCTGGCCGGAGTTCGCCCGGCACGGCAAGCACACCGTCACCCTGCGGCACGTGCTCACCCACACCGCCGGGGTGCCGGACCTGCCCGCCGACGTCACCCCGGCCGACTTCACCGACTGGGACCGGATGTGCGCCCTGGTCGCCGACGCGGTGCCCCGCTGGGCGCCCGGCGAACGGATCGCCTACCACGCGTGGACGTACGGCTGGCTGGTCGGCGAGGTGGTCCGCCGGGTCACCGGCCGGACGATCTCCACCGTGCTCGCCGAGGACGTGGCCGCCCCGCTGGGCGTCACCGGGGAACTGTTCCTCGGGGTGCCCGACGCCGACCTGCCCCGGCTGGCCACGTTGGAGGACAACGGCCTGGCCGACCTGATGACGTTCGCCTCCGCCCACCTGCCGCACTTCGACGCCGTCGCCCCACCGGCCGTCCGCCCCGACGCCACCATCGGCAGCCGACCCGACGTGCTGCGCGCCGACGTGCCCGCCGTGGGCACCCTCACCGCCCGCGCCGCCGCCCGGCTCTACGCCGCGCTCATCGGCGACGTCGACGGGGTCCGGCTGATCTCCGCCGACCGGCTGCGCCAGGTCGGCACCGTCGCCGTCCGGGGCGTCGAATGGGTGTTCGGGCAGGAGACGGCGTTCGGGCTCGGCTACGCCGTCGACGACGACGGCTCGTTCGGCACCTCCGGCAGCGGCGGCAGCCTCGCCTACGCGTACCCGGAACTGGGCCTGTCGGTGGCGGCGACCCGCAACCGGCTCGGCGCGAACGACGGCGACCCGATGGAGGGCCTGCGGACGCTGATCCGCGACACGGTCCGGGCCGCCCGCTGACCGCCGCGCCCGCTCAGCGGCGGGTCAGCCGGGCGCGCAGCCGGCCCACCGCGTCACCCACCACCGCCGAGGTCATCGGCAGCAGCGGACTCGACCGCATCAGGGCCACGTCCTCCGCCGGGCCGGTCGCCCCGTCGAGGAACCGCAGCACCCGCGACGCCGGGTTCCGGTCGAACAGCCGGTCGAAGAACTCCGGGCCAGCCACCGCCCCGGAATCCCACGCCCGCAACGCCACCGCGTCCATCCACCGGTGCCGCCCCGGGTACGCCGGCCGGGGCACCGGCGCACGGCCGGCGGCGAGCGCGGCGGCGACCTGCCCGGCCTGCCGGTGCATCGCCGAGAAGGTGAACCCGGTCGACGGGCGGGTCGCCCCACCGGCGGTGCCCAGCCGCACCACCCGGGGCGACGGCCGCTGGTCGAACGGCGCGTCCGTCATCGGGATCACCCCGTCCTCCACCTCCCGCACCCGCAACCCGGCCAGGTCCAGCCCGAGCAGCCCCGCGTACCCGCGCAGGCCGGCGTCGTAGCCCGCGTCGGTGAGCACCGCCGGGGAGAACTCGGTGTACTCGACCAGCGCGTACCGGTCGCTGACCGGCAGCACGTAACCGAACGACACCCCCCGGGCCGGCTGCGGGGTGCGGAAGTCCATCAGCACCGCCCGCCCCGGATCGAACACCGGCGTCGACGACTCCAACCACCAGCCCCGGAAGTGCTGCAACCAGGCCGTCCGACCGGGCCGGCGGGGCGGGCGGGGACGCGAGTCGAGCACCCACCCGGCGCGCAGCACCACCCGCCCGTCGGTGTCGCGCACCGTCACCGCCGTACCGTCGTCGTCGAGCGCCCCCACCGCCACGTCGTAGCGGGCCGCGCCGAGCCGCCGTTCCGCCTCGGCGGCCCGCGCGTAGACCGGGGCGGAGCGCAGCATCGCGTACCGCAGCGGAGCCAGCTCCAGCACCCGGGTGACCGCCGGGGTGGCCACCTCCACCCGCGACCAGCTGGCGCTGAGCATCGGCTCCAGCTCACCCCCCGGGGCACCCCAGAACGCCCAGGTGCGGTCCTGGCCGCGCTTGCGCACCGGGTCCACCACGGCCACCCGCAGCCCCGGCAGTTCGTGCCGGGCCAGCGCGGCGAGCACCAGCGAACCGGCCCCACCACCACCGACGACGGCCAGGTCGACCTCGCGCACACCCACCCGGCCACGCTGTCACACCGCCACCGGCCGGCCGCACCGGCCCCACCACCGGCATGCCCGGGGCGGACACCCGGCGGGGTGGGGTCGGGTAGCCTGCCGCCCCATGAGCCCGCCCGCCAACGCCCTCACCGCCCGCTGGGCGGCCCGCCTGGACGACCGGCAGACCGTCCTGTCCGGCGCCGGGGTGTACCCGCTGCTCGCCCTGCTCGCCCGGTACGCCACCGGCCCGGCCCGCGCCGAACTGCACGCCGTCGCCCCCACCCCGGCCACCCCGGTCGACTCCCCCACCACCCGCCTCGCGGCCGGATTCTGGTCACGCGCCGGGCTGCCCCTGGGCCGCCGCTGGCTGACCGAGGTGGACGCCGCGACTCGGGGCGAGCTGACCGGCGACCCGGCCGTCGACCAGCCCCGCCTCGACCGGTGGGCGCACGACCACACCGACGGCCTGATCCCCCGGATGCCCGTTCCGGTCGGGCCGGGCACCGCGCTGGTGCTGGCCACCGCGCTGAGCGTGCTCGTGGACTGGGCCACCCCGTTCCACCCCGCCCCCTGCCGGCCGACGGCCGGGCCGTGGCAGGGCCGCACCCTGGCCGGGCTGCACCGGGGCGGCGGCGACCCGGCGACGCTGCGGGTCGCCGACACCACCGCCGGCCCGGTCAGCCTGCTCACCGTCGCCGGGGACGCCGACGTCGACGTGCTGCTCGCCCTCGGCCCGGACGGGCAACCCGCCGCCCGGGTCCTCCCGGCCGCGATCGGGGCGCTCGACCACCCCGCGACCCTGCCCGCACCGGCCGGACCGGGCGTCACCGAGGACACCGTCGACGGGCACGACGACCGGCCGGAGCTGCTGGTGCGTACCGTCGGGTTCACCGTGACCGGCGAGCACGACCTGCTCGACCACGCCGACCTGTTCGGCCTCGCCACCGCCGCCCGCGACGGCGACCACTTCCCCGACATCAGCCCCCGGCTGTCGGTGTCCGACGCCCGGCAGAGCGCCCGCGCCGAGTTCACCACCACCGGCTTCCGGGCCGCCGCCGTCACCGCCCTGGCCATGCGGGCCGGCGGCGCGGCACCCCGCGCCACCGTCCGACGGCGACGGGTACGCCTCGACGTGGACCGGCCGTTCGGCTTCCTCGCCGTGCACCGTCCCACCGGCCTGGTGCTGGTCGCCGGCTGGGTGACCGACCCGACGCCGGCCTGACACCGGGGCGGCCACCGACACCGCGTAGGTTCGGTGGGACCGGACCACCGGCGGCGACGATCGGGGAACCAGCATGACGGACGGCACGCGGCACCCCCTGCGGGTCGGGCTGCTCGGCTACGGCGTCGCCGGCCGGGTGTTCCACGCCCCGCTGATCGCCGCCACCGGCGGGCTGCGGCTGGCCGCCGTCGTCACCGCCGACCCGCAACGCCGGCAGCAGGTCGCCGACGAACACCCCGACGCCCGGGTCGTCGACGACGCCGGGGCGTTGTGGGCCGACCCGGACGCCCTCGACCTGGTGGTGGTGGCCACCCCGAACAGCTCCCACGTCACCCACGCCCGGGCCGCGCTCGCCGCCGGGCTGCCGGTGGTGGTGGACAAGCCGCTCGCCGCCACCGCCGCCGACGCCCGCGCGCTGGTCGACGAGGCGGACCACCGGGGCGTCCCGCTGACCGTGTTCCAGAACCGCCGCTGGGACGGCGACTTCCGCACCGTACGACGGCTGGTCGGGGCCGGCGCGCTGGGCCGGGTGACCCGGTTCGAGTCCCGCTTCGAACGCTGGCGGCCGCAGATCCGGGCCGGCTGGCGTGAGGGCGGCGGCCCCGCCGACGCCGGGGGTGTCCTCTACGACCTCGGCGCGCACCTCGTCGACCAGGCCGTGCAGCTGTTCGGGCCGGTCGACACCGTCTACGCCGAGGTGGACCGGCGGCGACCCGGCGCGCAGGTCGACGACGACGCGTTCGTGGCGCTCACCCACGTCGGCGGGGTCCGCTCCCACCTGTGGATGAGCGCGGTCACCGCCCAGCTCGGCCCCCGGCTGCGGGTCCTCGGCGACCGGGCCGCGTACACCTGCCACGGCCTCGACGGGCAGGAGGACGCGCTGCGGCGCGGCGGCCGACCCGACGCCCCGGGCTGGGGCGAGGTCACCCCCGACCGGTACGGCCTGCTCGGCGCGGGTGACGACCTCCGCCCGGTACCCACCGAACCGGGCCGCTACCAGGACTTCTACGCCCAGGTCGAGACGGCGTTGCGCGGCGGCGGAACACTACCGGTGGACCCCCGGGACGCGGTACGCACGGTGGAGCTGATCGAGCTGGCGCACCGCAGCGCCGCCGAGCGGACCGTGCTGCCCGTCCCCGCCTGACGACGCGCGCGTGGGCTCCCCGCCCGCCTCACCCTGTGACCGCACCGGGTGCGGCGGCCGGTCGGGACGACGTGCCGGCATAGGCGGCGGCCACGGCGGCACGGTCGAACACCCGCCAGGTCCCCACCGCGACGACGAGGGCCACCACGAACCCCGCCCAGTAGGGCGTGGTCAGCCCGAACCTGCCGGCCACCACCCCGCCGAGCAGCGCGCCCGCGCAGTTGCCGCCGGCCGCGATGAACAGCGTCGTCGCACCGACCCGGCCACGCAGCTCCGACGGGGTCAACCGCTGCCGCAGCGAATGGAACACGATCCCCCACAGGGCACCGTGCACCCCGAACGCGAACAGCGCGAACCCGACGAGCCAGGCGCTGGTCGAGGCGGCCAACGCCAGGTGCAGCCCCGCCTCGACCAGCAACCCGACCCGCACCGTCCAGGTCGCGCCGACCCGGGCGATGAGCCGGTCACCGACCACCGCGCCGAGCAGCCCCCCGGCCGACATGCTGGTGAACAGCAGCCCGTAGCCGACGGAGTCCAGGCCGAGACGTTCGGTCGCCACCAGCACCAGCACCGCCATCGCGGCCGTCAGGGTGAGGTTGAGCAGGCCGATCAGCACGGCCATCGCGCGCAGCAGCCGCTGGCCGATCAGGAACCGGAAGCCCGCGCCGATCTCCGCCCGTATCGACCGGGTCCCCGCCGGGACCGCGTCCCCACCGCCCCGGAACGAGCCGCCGATCAGCACGACGAGCACGGCGCTGAGCGCGTACGTGCCGGCATTGGCGAGGAACGGGAGGCTCTCGGCGAGGACGAACAGGAACCCGCCGAGCGGACCCGCCAGCATCCCCTGCGCCAGGGTGGTGCCGCCGCCGAGCCAGCCGTTGGCCCGTTCCAGCCGGGCCGTGGGCACGATCGTCGGCAACATCGCCTGGCTGGCCGACCGGAACACGATCTCACCGGTGTTCACCACGAACAGCACGGCGTACAGCAGCGGTATCCCGGCCCGACCGGCCAGCATCGCCACACCCAACGACACCAGGGCGACCACCCGCACCCAGTCGATGACCACCATCAACCGCCGCCGGTCCAGCCGGTCGACCAGCACCCCGCCGGGCAGCGCGAACAGCAGCCAGGGCAGCCACGACGCACCGGCGGCGGCGGCGACCACCAGCGGATCGTCGCTGCGGGCCGCCGCGTACAGCGGTGCCGCCACCGTGGCCATACCGCTGCCCAGCGCCGACAGCGTGCTCGCCGCCCAGAGCCTGCCGAACCGGGCGTCCAGTCCCTCCCCCGTCACGGCCCGGCAACCTACCAGGACGCCCGGACACCGACCGCCGTCGGTGCCGGTCGACGGTCGGTCACCGAATTGCCGTTGAGCCGACCCGCCGCATCTGCCACCGTCAGCCGGTGACCGACGACGAAGAGCCGGGCCGGCCGCTCCCCGACACCGACTACCGCACCCTCAACCGGGCCAGTTGGGACGACCGGGCCGCCGCCCACGCCGCCTCCCCGGACTACGCCGTGGACCGGTTCGCCGCCGACCCGGCCTACCTCAGCGAGGTGGTCCGGTTCGACCTGCCCCGCCTCGGTGACGTGGCCGGGCTGCGCGGTGTGCACCTGCAGTGCCACATCGGCACCGACACCGTGTCGCTGCACCGGCTCGGCGCACGGATGACCGGCCTGGACTTCTCGGGCGCGTCGCTGGCCCAGGCGCGGGCCCTGGCCGGGCGCACCGGCGCGGCCGTCGACTTCGTCCAGGCCGACGTGTACGACGCGCCCGACGTGCTCGGTGTCGGCAATTTCGACCTGGTCTACACCGGGGTCGGCGCGTTGTGCTGGCTGCCGGACATCCGCCGCTGGGCGGGCGTGGTCGCCGCCCTGCTGCGTCCGGGCGGGCGGCTGTTCCTGCGCGAGGGGCACCCGATGTTGTGGGCCCTGGACGAGACCCGCCCGGACGGCCTGCTGGCGGTCGAGCACCCGTACTTCGAGCGTGCCGAACCGTTGGTGTGGGACGAGGGCGGCACCTACGTGAGCACCGAGGCCACCTTCACCCACAACACCACCCACGAGTGGAACCACGGGCTCGGCGAGGTGGTCACCGCCCTGCTCGACGCCGGGTTCGAGTTGACCATGTTCCACGAGCACGACAGCGCCCCCTGGGACGCGCTGCCGGGGCGGCAGACCCGCGACGCGTACGGCGAGTGGCGGCTGACCGAACGCCCGTGGCGGCTCCCCCAGACCTACACGCTCCAGGCCCGCCGCCGCTGATCTCGCCTGTCCGTCGGTGATGGCGGGCCATGGGTGTCGTCCGCGGGGTGGGTCACACCCCCTAAAGTGTCCTAGGAGGCTGGGTTGTCGGGTGCCGCAGGTGTCCGCGGTGTCCCGGCAATTCCGCCGCTCTCCGGCGGACGGGAAAACACGTGACGGCAACGAAGATTTCTCATTTACCCCGGTAGGAGGGCCCATCCCTCCTAGTGTTGGGCACACCGGTGCTAGTTACGGAGTTGGCCACCCGAACGACGTCCCACGCAGACAGCGGACGAAAAGTGAGGGAAGACGCGTATGAAGGCACAGAAGGTTCTCGTATCGACGGCGCTCGGCGTGGGACTCGGCACGCTCCTGCTCCCGACCGCCGCACTCGCGGACACCACGGTGTCGCCGGCCACCACGCCGGTCGGCGGGACGGTCGTGCTCACCGCGACGACCTGCAACCCCAAGTCGGGTGACGTGATCTTCCGGGTCACCGGACCGGACCGGGACCAGAACGTCCGCTCCACCACCGCCGCGGCCGGCGGCGGACTGAGCGCCGAACTCTTCACCGCCGGGTTCACCCTGGGCACCTACACCGTGGCCGCCACCTGCGGCGACGGCAGCTCCGCCGGCAGCGCCACCTTCACCGTCACGCCGATCGGCGCGGCACCCGCCGGGGCCGGCGGCGGCGCCGGCAACACCGGCCTGCTGGCCGCCGGAGGCGCCCTCGCCGGGGCCGCCGCGCTCGGCACCACCGTGCTGCTGCGCCGCCGACGCCGGGCGGCGGCGGGCACCGTCGCCTGACGACACGACAGGCGTCGGCCGACGACGCGCCACACCATCCCTGGGGACGGGTGCCCGCACCGAACCGGTACGGGCACCCCGACCACATCGGACGTCGGGGAGGACGGCGATGGGCGTACGCGAGTGGGCGGGCCGGACCCGCGCCGCCGTCACCGCGGTCACGGTGAGCGGCACCGCCGGGATCGCGCTGATCGCCGCCGGACTGACCCTCGGACCGGTCGGACCACCCCAGCCGAGCATCGACGTCAGCGGCGGCAACACCAGCCGCTCCCCCGTCCCGGCGCTGCCCCGCTCCACCCCGGTCCGCATCGACATCCCGGCCATCGGCGTGCACGCCGACCTGGTGCCGGTGGCCGGCGACCCGAACGGCACCCTGGAGGTGCCGCCGCTGGACCGGCCCACCGTCGCCGGCTGGTACCGGCCCGGGGCCAGCCCCGGCGAGGCGGGCAACGCCGTCGTCGTCGGGCACGTCGACACCCGCGACGGACCGGCGGTCTTCTTCGACCTCGGGCGGCTACGCCCCGGGGACACCGTCCGGGTCACCCGCGCCGACGGGCGGGTGGTGCGGTTCGCGGTCGACGGGGTCGGGGCGTACCCGAAGCGGAACTTCCCCACCGCGCTGGTCTACGGGCCGGGCGGACCGGGACCGACGCTGCGCCTGGTCACCTGTGGAGGACGGTTCGACGAACGGTCCCGCGACTACTCCGACAACGTCGTCGTGCGGGCCACCGCCGTCGGCTGACCCGCCCCGCCCGGTGTCGCGCCGACCCACTACGGTGGGCCGGCGGACGGGCGGCGAGGCGGAGGTACCCGGTGGAGCGGCGAGCGCTGACGACCCTGCTCGGACCCCGGCTCGGCACCCTGGTCGGCCGGCTGCGCCGACCCTCCGGCACGACGCCCGACCGGCCGGCCCGACGGGCCAACCCGGACGCCGTGGTCGACTGCGCGGTCTACGTCAACGGCCGCCGGGAGGCCGGCCGGCCGCACTACGCCGACGCGTACGCCCGCTCCCGGCACGGCCGCAACGCCTTCGTCTGGCTGGGTCTGCACGACCCGGGCGCGGCGGTGCTCGCCGCCGTCGGGCAGGTCTTCGGCCTCGACGAGCTGACCGTGGCGCAGGCGCTCGCCGACGGGCACCGCCCCACCGTGCAGCGGCACGGCCCGGTCACCCTGCTGGTGCTGCGCACCGCCGCCTACGTCGCCCAGGGCGAGCTGACCGCGACCTCCGACGTGGTGGACACCGGCGACGTGATGGTGCTGCTGGGCGACCGGTTCGTGGTCACCGTCCGGCACGGCGCTTCCGGTGCCCTCGCGCCGGTCCGCCGCGAGATCGAGGGCCGCCCGTCGCTGCTCGCCGAGGGCCCGTGGGCGGTGGCGTACGCGGTGACCGCCCGGATGGTCGACCTCTACCTGGAGGTCGCCGCCCACCTCGAACGGGACCTGGAACGCGTCGAGGAGAGCGTCTTCGCCCCCGACCACGCCGCCGACATCCAGCAGATCTACCAGCTCAAACGGGAGCTGGTGGAGTTCAAGCGGGCGGTCCTGCCGCTCCAGGAACCGCTGCGTGCCCTGGTCGCCGGCCCCGACGGCGGCCCGCCGTCGGGGCTGCGCCGCTGGTACGTCGACGTGGAGGGCCGGCTCACCCGGGCGGTCGACCGGATCACCGCCTACGACGAGCTGCTCAACTCGCTCCTGCAGTCCCGGCTGGCCCAGCTCGCCGTCGACCAGAACAACGACATGCGCAAGATCGCGGCGTGGGCGGCGATCGCCGCCACCCAGACGGCGGTGGCCGGGGTCTACGGGATGAACTTCGCCCGGATGCCCGAGCTGTCCTGGCGGTACGGCTACCCGGCCGCGCTGGCGCTGATGGCGACGGCGGCGCTCACCCTGCACCGGCTGTTCCGCCGCTCCGGCTGGCTCTGACCCCACCGCCCCGGTCAGGGCCCGTCCAGGTCGGACAGTTCCTCGTCGAGCAGCCGCGCCAGTATCCGGAACCGGTCGGGTTCGGTGTGCACGGTGATCCCCCGGCTGGGCGCCTCCACCGTCATCAGCAGGTAGAGGTAGAGCCGGTAGAGGCCGAGCCGGCGGCGTACCCCCGGCTCGTCCAGCGCCACCCGCTCCCCGGCCGTGCGGTAGCCGCGCAGGAACGGGTCGTCGGGGGTGTCCTCGGCGCGGCGGAACAGCAGCGGCGACACCAGGTCCAGCAGCGGATCGCCGTACAGGAACCGCTCACCGTCGACCAGTCCGCCGAGCCGGTGCCCGCCGGCCGGGCCCGGCACGGCGAGGACGTTGCCCGCCCAGCCGTCGAAGTGCAGCAACGCCGGACGGCGCACCACGTCCAGCACCCCGGCGTGCCGGGCGACCAGGGCCCGCAACCGGTCCGCCGGCAGCGGCAGCGGCACCGCCCAGTCCGCCGCGTCGGCGAGCAGGTCGTCCACCATCGCGGTGTACGCCGACCGCCAGGTCGGGCCGGCGGCCCGACCGCCGTCGTAGCCGTACCGGTCGCCGGTCACCCGGTGCAGGGCGGCGAACGCCGTGCCCAACCCGGTCCAGACCTCGTCGACCGGTACGCCGTCGGCGACGAGCGTGTACAGCATCCGACCGGGAAGGTGGCCGGTGAGCAGCCAGTCCCCGAGGGTCGGGTCACTGCCGTGGTGCAGCAGCGGGGGTACGGGCACGGTCGGCGCGTGCGCCGCCACCAGCCGCAGGTAGCGTGCCTCGGCGGCGATCAGGTCGCGTTCGTAGCGCAGCAGCGGCACCGACGGCGGTGGCCCCACCTTGAGCACCACGGCACGCCCGTCGTCGAGCCGGACCCACCAGACGGCGGCGAATCCGCCCCCGCTGAGCGGGCCGCAGTCGGTGACCCGTACGACGGGCCCGAGGGAGGCCGCGACGTACCGGTGGACCTGGTCGGTGTCGAGGAGGCGTTGGGTGGGGCTCACCGGCGTCCGCCCCCGTGCCGCCGGCTGTCCCGCTGTGCGACGTTCATGACCGCCCAGGCTAGCGGTGGACCGCCGCCACCTGCGGGGCGAGGACGGGCGTTCGCCCCGGGCATCGCCCTCCGCGTGGTATGTCGGGTTCGCACAGGTCGCCACCGCCCGCCTGCGCGGCCCGCCGGCCGGTACGGGGCGACATCGCCGTCGGTGTCCGGTTGGCGGGCCGACCGGCGCGCGGTCACCGCCGGTGTGTCGCCTCCCGGGGCCGGTGTCGCGTGGCCGGGGCCACCCCCACGGCGGAATCGTCGCCGGGGCCGGGGCGTTGTACCTGGCATACCACCGCCGCTCCCCACGGGGAGCAGGCCCCGGAACCCCGACCACGGAATGCGGTCGCCACCGGATTGGTTACCCCTCCCCCGGACGACGTCCGAGCAGGTCCCCCGGACCGCCGGACGTTTCCCTTGCGACTTCCGCGACGCCCCTCCCCCTTCCGGGGCGTCCACCGCACCCCCGACGCAGAGGAGCACCCCCATGCGTACCGACATCCTGCGCAAGACCGCCCTGACCGTCGCCGGCCTGGCCGCCACCGCCGGTGGCGTCGCCGGCCCCGCGATCGCCGCCCACGCCGCCGGGACCACCCGCCCCGCCGCCGTCCAGGCCGACCGCAGGCCGGCCGGCGAGCGCGAACTGAAGGTCGACTACGAGGCGCAGCCCAACTTCTACTACTGCGGCCCGGCCGCCGCCCGCAACGCGCTGAGCGTGCAGGGCAAGAACATCGACGTGGACACCATGGCCAAGCACATGCGCACCACCGAGGACGGCACCGACAGCATCAACGACATCACCCCGGTGCTCAACCGGGAGACCGGCCGCGACGCCTACCACAGCACCGAGATCCGCAGCAGCAAGGCCGACGACAAGCAGACCGACACGCTGCGCGCCGACATCGTCCGCGCCATCGACGACGGCCGCGCCGTGGTCGCCAACATCGCCGGCACCACCACCGACACCGACGGCAACGCCCACTCCTTCGAGGGCGGCCACTACATCAGCGTCACCGGCTACCACGACGGCGGCAGGACCGTCACCATCGCCGACTCCGCCAACCCGGACACCGCCTCCTACCGCATCACCGTCGACAACCTCGGCGACTGGATCGCCACCCGCGGCTACGCCTCCTGACCGCGGCACCCGGACGGGCCGACCCTGGGTCGGCCCGTCCGGCGGTTGCGGCAGGATGGGCGGGTGGCGAAACACGCATCCCACCGGCCCTGCCCCTGCGGCACCGGCCTGCCGTACGCCGAATGCTGCGGGCCGCTGCACACCGGCGACGGCACGGCCCCGACGGCGCAGGCGTTGATGCGCTCCCGGTTCAGTGCCTTCGCCGTCGGCGACGGCGACTACCTGCTGCGCAGCTGGCACTCCACCACCCGGCCACGCCGGCTGCACCTCGACCCCGCCACCCGGTGGACCCGGCTGGAGATCGTCGACAGCACGCACGGCGGCCTGCTGGACACCACCGGCACGGTGACGTTCCGCGCCCACTACCGCGAGGCCGGGCAGCCGGGCACGATGACGGAGCAGAGCCGGTTCGTCCGCGAGGACGGCAGCTGGGTCTACCTGGACGCGCTACCGGACTGACCGCGGCACCGCCGCCCGTGCCGACCCCCGGCAACCGGCGGTTCACCGCGCCACCGGCGTCGTCGGGCGGTCCGGCACCGTTGCCCGCTCCCCGGCCCGTCCCGACACCGCCAGCGCCCCGGCCACCAGCAGGTACGGCACGGCCGCCGCCACGAACGCCACCGGGTGCCCGCCGGTCACGGCGACCAACGCGTACCCGGCGTAGACCACGATCATGGCCAGGTCGGTGCCCATGCCCGCGACCGAGGTGACGGTGGCCCGCCCCGGGCCGGTGATCCGGTCCTGGAGGCGGGCGTCGGCGAGCACGGTGGCGAGTTGCAACCCGCAGAACGCCACCCCGAGCAGCAGGAAGCCCCCCGGATGCCGGACGGCGGCCCCGGCGGACAGGGCGACGGCGGCCAGGGCGAGCAGCGCCGCGTACCCGCGGGTGGTCAGGCGTTCCGCCGCCGGGGCGAGCAGGCCACCGACGGTCATCCCGATCCAGACCGGCAGGAGCAGCAGCGGCACCGTGGACGCGGCGACGCCGGTGTCGCGGGCCAGCAGCGGAGCGTACTCGTCGAGGGTGCCCCAGACCGCCGTCACCGCCGGGACGAGCAGCACGGCCGCCCGTACCCGTCGGTCGGCGCGGGCCTCGGCGAGGCCGGCGCGCAGGCTCGCCCACCAGCCCGGCCCGGGCGGCTCGTCGAAAGACGCGGTGCCGGGCGGCACGGCGGGCCGGTGTTCCGGGAAACGGGTGGCGACGGCGGCGGCGAGGACGGCGGACAGCACGCTCGCCGCACCGACCGCCCGGTATCCGCCGGCGGCGAGGACCGGGCCGGCCAGGCCCAGCGAGGCGAGCACCCCGAGCACCCCGGCGGTCCGGCCCCGCCCCATCGTGCGGGCGTAGCGTCCGGCCGCGCCGAGCCGGTCGAGTTCGGTGTAGACCAACGCCTCCAGGGCGCCGGAGCCGAGCGCCCCGCCGGCTCCCCAGAGGACGAAACCGAGCGCGAACGCCCACCACGACCCGGCCAGCACCCACAGGGCGAAGCAGCCCCCGGTGAGCAGCGGCGCGAGGCAGAGCAGCAGGCGTCGGGAGACCGTGTCGGCCCAGGCCCCGGAGGGGACCTCCAGCACGATCGCGGTCACCGACCAGATCACGAAGAGGGCGGAGATCTGCCCGACGGTGAGCCCGGTGTCGCTGAACAGCAGCACGTACACCGGGTAGAGCAGGACGAGATCGCTGAGGAACAGGTAGCCGTAGAGCGTGGCGGACAGCGTGCGGACACGGGTGTCGGGCACCCGCGCGGAGAGGGAGTTCATCAGGGCCTTTCCCGGGGACGGAACGGACGCGGGAGGTACGGCGTCCGTGGCGGTCCACGGTTTCGGCCTTCAGTGTCGGATCACCATCGCCAGGTCATGTGCCCGATGCTAGCCGGCTGCGGTCGGCGGCGTGGCCCCGGCGCGGTGTCCACCGCGCGACAGGGGGCGGAGCCTGGTCCGGCGTCCGCCCCCTGTCGCGCGGTGCGGTCACCGGCGGGAGGTGTCCGGGTCCAGCGGCGGGATGACCATGGTGGCCTCACTGTCGGTGGCGGACCCGTCGGCCGGCCCGGCCTGACGCGGCACGACCTGGGTCGCCTCCACGTCGTCGGGGCGGGTCACCACCTGGGTCCGCTCGGCGTCGTCGTCCACCGTCGCCGCCGGGGCGGGCGTGGTGGGGACCGGTGCGGCCGGGGCGGGCGTGGTGGTGGCGGGCACCGGCTGGGTGCGTTCGGCCTCCGCGTACGGGTCCAGCCGGGCCTCGACGTCGCGCCGGCCGGCCTGGTAGGCGCGGGCGTGGGTGGCGATGGTGCGCGACTCCTGCTCGGCGCGGCTCAGCCAGGACTCCCAGCGGGCCTGCATCGGGCGGACCAGCCCGCCGCCGACCCCGACGACGAGGATGCCGCCGACGGTGGCGAGCACGGCGACCAGCACCGGCGTGGTGACCGCGGTGGCGACGCCGATCTGGTTGAGCGCGGCGATCACGCCCAGGCCGAGGATGAACACCGAGGCGATGTTGGCCAGCACCCGGCCGTAGGACAGGCCGCCGAGCGCACTGCTGATGATGTCCTTGACCGCGTTGGCGATCGCGGCGGCGACGACCACGATGACGATCGCGACGAACGCCCGGGGCAGCCAGGCGATCACGCCGGCGATGAGGTCGGAGATCGGGTTCGGGCCCCAGATGCCGAAGGCGAGCTGGAGGGTCACCAGCAGCACCCCGTAGTAGGCGAGCTTGGCGACGATGTCGCTGGCGTCGTAGCGGGAACGGGCCAGCGCCGTCTTGATGCCGCCGCGTTCGACGGCCCGGTCGAAGTGCACCCGTTCCAGCACCTTGTCGACGATCCTGCGGACGGCCTTGGCGATCAGCCAGCCGGCCACCAGGATCGCCACGAAGGCGACCGCCTTGGGCAGGAAGAGCATCACCGCCCGCAGGGCGTCGCCCACCGCATCGCTGAACTTGTCTGTCATCGTGGTCCTCCACCGTCAGCTCGGTCGGCCCCCGAAGCTACCCCCGACCCGGTCGCCGGAAACCCGGCGGGCCCGGCCGGACGCCCGGCGCGGGGCCGGCCCGGTCAGCCCGACGTGCAGGCGGGCAGCAGTGACACCACGACCGGGCCGGTGGGCGCCGAGGCGTTGCCGGCGTCGTCGACGGCGACGACCTGGATCGGGATCCGGGTCGTCGCCGAGGGCGTCGGCAGGTCACCGAGGGTGCCCTGGAAGACGTCCGGCGCGGTCTGGTCCATGCCGACGGTCCGGGTGGCACCGTCGAGGGTGTACCGGAACACCACCCGGAGCAGGTCACCGGCGGCCCGGTCGTCGACGACCGTCGCGGTGACCGTGGTCGCGGTGACCGCGTCGGGGCAGCCCTGCGGCTCCACGGTGGTGGGGCTCACGTCGGGGGTGGACACCGTCGGCGGCGACACGTCCGGCGGCAGGAGCGGCGTGTTCGGCGTCGTCGGCGGCGCGGGGTCCGGCGTGCGTACCCGGGTGGTGGTCGCGGCGGCGGACCGGGTCGGGGCGGTGCTGGGCGGCGCGCCGGTGGTGCTCGCCGCCGGGGTGGGGGTGGGGCTCGGCTCCGCCGGAACGACGGTGATGGCCGGCGCGGCGGCCAGCGGCGCGGGGCTGCGGGTGGCGGCGGCGGTCGCTCCCGGCCCGGCGGCCCCGTCGGCGAGGGTGAGCGGACCGGACCGGCGGGCGGCGACGCCCAGCGCGACGACGCCGACCAGCAGGGTGGCGGTCAGGCCCACCCCGACCAGGACGCTACGCAGGCCGCCGCGCCGGTGGGCCGGGTGGGGCCCGGCGTCGGGGACGTCGGCGGGATCGCCGGCTCCGGGCGCCCCGTCGGGCAGCGGGAGGGACGCGGCGAGCAGCGCGACGCGCTGGGCGAGCTGACGCCGGCCGCGCTCCTCCCAGTCCCCGCCGTACGAACGGGCGGCGGTGTGTTCCAGCTCGGTGAGGAAGATCTCGGCGGGCTGGGTACGGTCGGCGGGGCACCAGGCCAGGCCGTGCCGGAGCAGGTCGTGCACGGTCGCCGGGGTCGGGGCGTCCGGGACCGGCGCGGCGCTGTGCTGGGCGCGCAGGGTCGCCGGGTCCCGCCCGTCGTAGGGGGGTCGCCCGGTGAGGCACTCGACGAACGTGGCGGTGGCGGCGTAGATGTCGCCGGCCGGCTCGGCGGGGGCCCCGGTCCACTGTTCGGGGGCCAGCCGGCGGCCGGTGCCGGTGGGCAGGACGATGGCGAGGTCGGTGAGTTTGCACCGCCCGTCCGGGGTGACGAGGACGTTCTCCGGCCGGTGGTCGCCGTGCACGACGCCCCGGGCGTGCGCGGCGGCGAGCCCGGCGAGCGAACCCTTGAGGACGCAGAGCGCGGCCTCCGGCGGGACCGGGCCGTGCGCGCGCAGCAGGTGGCGCAGCGCCACCCCGTTGACCAGTTCGGCGACGATCGCGGCGGCGGAGTGCGACTCGGCGTACTCGAAGAGCCGGCAGACGTGCGGGTCGTCCACGTCGACCAGCAGCCGCGCCTGCTCCCGGAAGGCCAGCCGGAAGGCGGGGTCGTCGCCGAGGGACGGGGTGAGGTAGCGGATGGCGACCGGGGTGCCGGTGGCGTCGTGGGTGGCGAGCAGCACCCGGCCGGACGTGCCCGTGCCGAGCTGCCGTACCGGGGTGTAGCCGGACAACCGCCAGTCGCCGGTCACCCGCCGGCCTTTCCGGTCCGCGGGGACTGGTCACAGGTCAGGGCCACACTGATCATTCTTACCCGGGGCGAGCTGCGGTCCATCGGCGCAACGGTTGTTTCCTCGCCTCCGGACGTCCGGCTGCGGAGATTAGTTCCGGTCACCGGTCGGGGTCGCCGGCCGGTCGCCCGGGTCGTGGCCGGTCGGGCCGGCGAGCTGCGGGGCGACGTCGGCGACGCGTTGCCGCATCGACCGCCGCCGCAGCGCGGCCAGGGCCTCGTCGACGAGGCGG
Organism: Micromonospora sp. HM134; assembly: GCF_007833915.1. Taxonomy (NCBI): domain Bacteria; kingdom Bacillati; phylum Actinomycetota; class Actinomycetes; order Micromonosporales; family Micromonosporaceae; genus Micromonospora; species Micromonospora sp. HM134. The sequence goes on along the minus strand of NZ_CP041061.1, from coordinate 4,042,454 downwards.
CTCAGCGGGTACGCCAGCTCCGCCTCGAACCGGCGGGCGGCGGTGGCGGTGGCGGCGTACTCGGCGTGCAGGACGGGCAGCAGGTCCCGGGCCCGGTCGGTGGGGGTGACGACGCGGTGCCGGGCGTCGGCGCCGGGGGCGAGGGTGACCAGCCCGTCGGCCGCCATCCGGGCGACGGTCTGGCTGGCCGCGGAGTGGGTCACCCCGGTCGCCTGGGCCAGGGTACGGATCGACGCCGGGCCGAGCCGGTCCAGCGCGATCAGCACCGGGGTGTAGCGGGGGCGGAAGCCGGGCAGCCCGAGGTCGGTGTAGACGGCGGCGACGTCGCCGTCGAGCAGCTCCAGCAGGTGCCGCAGCCGGGTGCCGAGCAGCGCGGGGTCGGACGGTTCGTCGGGCATGCCGTAATGTAACAGCGCTGTTGTATCTCACACCCCGGGGAGGCCCACCGATGGACGAGCGGTACCCGCCGATCGAGCCGTACGACCGGGGCATGCTCGACGTCGGCGACGGCAACGAGGTCTACTGGGAGGTGTGCGGCAACCCGGCCGGCCGGCCGGCGCTGGTCGTCCACGGTGGACCGGGGTCGGGCTGCGGACCGTGGGCCCGGCGGTACTTCGACCCGGCCCGCTACCGGGTGGTCCTGTTCGACCAGCGCAACTGCGGGCGCAGCACCCCGCACGCCGCCGACCCGGCCACCGACCTGCGGCACAACACGACCGCCCACCTGGTCGCCGACATGGAGCGGCTGCGCGAGCACCTGGGCGTCGACCGGTGGCTGCTCTACGGCGGCTCGTGGGGCTCGACGCTGCTGCTGGCGTACGCGCAGCGGCACCCGCAGCGGGTGTCGGCGATCGTGATCGGGGCGGTCACCACCACCCGCCGGTCGGAGGTCGACTGGCTCTACCGGGGTGTCGGCAGGTACTTCCCCCGCGAGTGGGAACGGTTCCTCGCCGGTGCCGGCGTCGGCCCGCACGACGACGTGGTCGGCGCGTACGCCCGGCTGGTGGAGGGCCCCGACCCGGAGGTCCGCGAGCGGGCGGTGCGGGACTGGTGCGCCTGGGAGGACGCGGTGGTCTCCGCCGAGGGGGTGGGCAACCCGTACGGCGACCGCCCGTCGGCCGAGCGGACCGCGATGGTGCGGATCTGCGCGCACTACTTCTCCCAGGGGGCCTGGCTGGCCGAGGGTGAGCTGATCCGGCGGGCCGACCGGCTCGCCGGCATCCCGGGGGTGCTGATCCACGGCCGGGTCGACCTGGGCAGTCCGCTGGTCACCGCCTGGGAGCTGCACCGGGCCTGGCCGGATTCGCGCCTGCACGTGGTCGAGGGGGCGGGACACTTCGGCACGGTGGAGACCCGGCGGCACCTGCTGGCCGCCCTGGACGGCTTCGCCACCGCCGGCTGAGCGGCCGGCCCGGAACCACCGCACCGACGGCAGGAGATTCGGACGGTTCTGCCCGGCACGCCGCGAAGACGGGCAGAATCGATCGACGACGCCCTCTAGCGCCGACCACCGACGTGACAATATCCTCCATCTCACGCGGAATCGTTGGAGCTAGTTTTCACGTTCGTCGCCAGTGCCGCCGCCGGCCGCCGAGGAGATGCCATGTCCGTCGTACGCCCCGCCCTCGACCGTCGTACGCTGCTGCGGGCCGGCCTCGGCGCGGCCACCGTCGCGGTCGTCGGGTCCGACCTGGCGCTGCCGGACGCCGCCCGGGCCGCCCTCCCCGGCGCGGACCTGGACTGGATCATCGGCTGCGACGAATGGGAAGCCCGCCCGCCGGCCGACCCGCTGTCGGTCAGCACCATCCCCACCAACAAGATCATCGTGCACCACATGGCCTTCCCGAACGTCACCGACCACACCCGGGAACAGGCCGTCAAGCTGGCCCACGACTGCCAGGACCTGCACATGGACGGCAACGGCTGGTCCGACACCGGCCAGCACTTCACCGTCAGCCGGGGCGGGTACGTCCTGGAGGGACGGCACGGCAGCCTGGAGCGGCTGCGCGCCGGCGACCGGCAGATGGTCTCGGCGCACTGCCCCGGCGAGAACGGCCGGGCCATCGGCATCGAGAACGAGGGCACCTACGTCACCGACACCCCGCCACGGGCACTGCTCGACTCCCTGGTCCGGCTCTGCACCACCATCTGCCGGCAGTACGGCCTGCACGCCCACGACATCTTCGGCCACTGGGACTTCCGCGTCACCCAGTGCCCCGGCGCGCAGTTCTACCGCCTGTTCCCCGAGGTGCGCCGGGAGGTGTTCCGCCGGCTCGGCACCCGACTGGTCGACGTGCCGGCCCGCCGCTGGCCCGACCTGTGGCGCTTCGTCAACGCCCCCGGCGTCCAGGTCGCCCAGTACCTGCTGGCCCACCGGGGCTACCCGGTCACCCCGAGCGGCACGTTCGACGCCGCCACCGTCGCCGCGGTCGGCGACTGGCAGGCCCGCAACGGCATCCCGGTCGACGTCGACGCCACCCTGACCGCCCCCACCTGGGAGACCCTCGCGCCCGAACTGGACCGCGACGCCACCGGCCTGCCCGTGCAGGCGGTGCAGTTCATCCTGAACTGGAAGGGCTACGCCGAGGTCACCGTCACCGGCAGCTACGACCCGGCCACCCGCCGCGCCGTGCAGGACCTCCAGGCGCTGCACGGCCTGCCCCGCACCGGCAGGGTCTCCACCGGCACCTGGTGCGCCCTGGTCGGCGGCGTCGTGCGGCAGTCGCTGCGGCACTGACCCGCGCCACACGGCCAGGCTGTTTGGGCGGCGGCGGCAACGGGGAGTGTGGCCGGCATGACGTGGGCCCGCCGCACCGTACCCGTGATCGCCGCCGCCGTCGCCGGCCTCGCCGCCCGGGACGTCCTCCAACGAGACCATGCGCTGCTGCGCAACTTCCCGCTCGTCGGACGGGCCCGGTACCTGCTGGAGGCGATCGGCCCGGAGCTGCGGCAGTACATCGTCGCCGGCAACGACGAGGAACGGCCGTTCACCCGGGACCAGCGGCGGTGGATCTACGCCTCGGCCAAGCAGGAGAACAACTACTTCGGGTTCGGCACCGACAACGACATCGAACGCAGCCCCGGCTACCCGATCATCAAGCACCGCACGTTCGCCCCGACCGTCCCGCCGTCGCACCCGAGGGCCGGGCACGACGTACGGCTGCCGGCGGCCAAGGTGCTCGGTGGGCCACGCGGACGGGCCAAGGCGTTCCGCCCCGGGTCGGTGGTCAACATCTCCGGGATGAGCTTCGGCTCGCTGTCCGGCAACGCGGTTTCCGCCCTCAACCAGGGGGCGGCGCTGGCCGGCTGCCTGCAGAACACCGGCGAGGGCGGGCTGTCGCCGTACCACCGCCACGGCGGCGAGCTGGTCTTCCAGCTCGGTACGGCGTACTTCGGCTGCCGGGACGCCCAGGGCCGGTTCGACCTCGCCCGGCTGCGCGACCTGGTCGCCGGAGCCCCGGTGCGGGCCCTGGAGATCAAGCTCAGCCAGGGCGCGAAGCCCAGCCTGGGCGGGCTGCTGCCCGGGGCGAAGGTGTCCGCCGAGATCGCCGCCACCCGGGGCATCACCCCCGGGCAGGACTGCGTGAGCCCGTCGCGGCACGCCGAGTTCTCCGACTGCGACAGCCTGCTGGACTGGGTGGAGCTGCTGGCCGCCGAGACCGGACTGCCGGTCGGCATCAAGTCCGCCGTCGGCGACCTGGGGTTCTGGGAGGAGCTGACCACGCTGATGCGCGACACCGGCCGGGGCGTCGACTTCGTCACCGTCGACGGCGGCGAGGGCGGCACCGGGGCCGCACCGCTGATCTTCACCGACTCGGTGTCGCTGCCGTTCCAGCACGGCTTCGCCCGGGTCTACCGGACCTTCGCCGAGCGGGGGCTGCACGAACAGACCGTCTTCGTCGGCGCGGGCAAGCTGGGCCTGCCGGACAACGCGGTGGTGGCCTTCGCGCTCGGCTGCGACCTGGTCAACGTGGGCCGGGAGGCGATGCTGGCGATCGGCTGCATCCAGGCGCAGAAGTGCCACACCGACACCTGCCCCACCGGCGTGGCCACCCAGAACGCCTGGCTGGCCCGGGGCCTGGACCCGGCCCGCAAGTCGGTGCGGGCGGCGAACTACATCGGCACGCTGCGCCGCGACCTGGTCAAGGTGGCCGAGGCGTGCGGCGTCGAGCATCCGGGGCTGATCGACACCGACGCCGTCGAGATCCTCGACGGCCGGACCTCGGCCCGGCCGCTGCGGGAGGTCTACGGCTACCAGCCGCACTGGGGGCTGCCGTCGGCCGCCGACCGGGCCGCGATCGCCCGGCTGATGGCTGGCGAGGCGCCCCGGGGCGGCAGCGCCCTCCCCTCGGCCACCGCCCAGGGCTGACCATGATTTCGGCAGCTCAGCACACGTAATCGAACATGTGTGCGAACATGGTTCGGTGTCGACCGGAGCCAGCATCCTGCACGCCGACCTGGACGCCTTCTACGCCTCGGTCGAGCAGCGGGACGACCCCCGCCTGCGCGGCCGGCCGGTGATCGTCGGCGGCGGGGTGGTCCTCGCGGCCAGCTACGAGGCCAAGGCGTACGGCGTACAGAGCGCGATGGGCGGCCGGCAGGCCCGACGGCTCTGCCCTCAGGCGATCGTGGTGCCGCCGAGGATGGCGGCGTACACGGCGGCGAGCCGGGCCGTGTTCGCCATCTTCCGGGACACCACCCCCTGGGTGGAGGGGCTCTCCATCGACGAGGCGTTCCTCGACGTGGGTGGGCTGCGCCGGCTCTGCGGGTCACCCGCGCAGATCGCCACCCGGCTGCGCCGGACGGTCCGCGACCAGGTCGGGCTGCCGATCACCGTCGGGGTGGCCCGGACGAAGTTCCTCGCCAAGGTCGCCAGCGGGGTGGCCAAGCCGGACGGACTGCTGGAGGTGCCGCCCGACGGCGAGCTGGCGTTCCTGCACCCGCTGCCGGTGGAACGGCTCTGGGGCGTCGGCCCGGTCACCGCGGCGAAGCTGCGCGCCCGGGGCGTCCACACCGTCGGCCAGGTCGCCCGCCTCGACGTCCCGGCCCTGGAGTCGCTGCTCGGCGCGGGCGCGGGCCGGCACCTGCACGCGCTGGCCCACAACCGCGACCCACGGCCGGTGCAGGTGGGCCGCCGCCGGTCGTCGATGGGCGCGCAGCACGCCCTGGGGGCCGGGCCGCACTCCCCCGCCGACGTCGACGCGACGCTGGCCGGGCTGGTCGACCGGGTGGCCCGCCGGATGCGGGCCGCCGGCCGGGCCGGCCGGACGGTGACCCTGCGGCTGCGGTTCGCCGACTACACCGCGGCCACCCGGTCGCGGACCCTGCGCCGGGCCACCGACCGCACGGCGTCGCTGCTGGCCGCCGCCCGGTCGCTGATGCGGGCCGCCCAGCCCGAGCTGGACCGACGGGGGATCACCCTGGTCGGGGTGGCGGTGGGCAACCTCGACGACGCCCCGGTCCAGCCCGAACTGCCGTTCACCCCCGACCGGGAGATCGAGCTGGACACCGCCGTCGACGCCGTCCGGGACCGGTTCGGCGCGGCGGCGCTGACCCGGGCCACCCTGCTCGGCCGTCGCCCCGGTCTGGAGATGCCCCGATTGCCCGACTGATCCGTCGGGGCTTCCCCGGCCCCGTCGGCTCGGGCATGCTGGGTCGATGGGAGAGGTACTGCCGATGCCCAGCTTCGGTGACCTGTTCACCGACGTACGGGGCGACGAACGGACGATGCGGGTCAGCTACCACCCGGAGCGGGGTGCGGTGGTGCTGTCCCTGTGGAGCGGCACGACCTGCCGGGGGTCGTTCCGGATGGCCGTCGACGACGTGTCCCGGCTGCGCACCGTGCTGGCCGAGGTGGAGGCGTCGCTCACCCCGACCACGGTGCTGCCGGCCGTCCCGCCCGTCTCCCGGCCACCCGCCCCCACCGGAGCCCCCACCCGGGTCGCGCCCCGGCCACCGGCCGTCGACCAGACCGGCGACATCTCGGGCACCGCCCACCGGGGGATGCTGCCGGTCCCCCGGGTGGCCTGACCGCGCAGGCCGCCCCGGGGCGCTCACCAGGCGCAGGGGGCGTAGTCCTTGAGGAAGCAGCCGTACAGTTCCTCGCCCCGCTCGCCACGGACGATCGGGTCGTACACCCGGGCGGCTCCGTCGACCAGGTCCAGCGGGGCGTGGAACCCCTCGTCGGCCAGGCGCATCTTCGTCGGGTGCGGGCGCTCGTCGGTGATCCACCCGGTGTCGACGCTGGTCATCAGGATGCCGTCGGCGCGCATGTCCTCGGCGCTGGTGCGGGTGAGCATGTTCAGCGCCGCCTTCGCCATGTTGGTGTGCGGGTGCCCCGCCCCCTTGTAGCCCCGGGCGAACTGCCCCTCCATCGCCGACACGTTCACCACGTACGCCCGCCCGGTCGGTGCGGCGGCCAAGGCCGGCCGGAGCCGGCTGACCAGCACGAACGGGGCCGTCACGTTGCACAGCTGCACCTCGAGCAGCTCGACCGGGTCGACCTCGTGCACCCGCTGCACCCAACTGTTGGTGTCCCCGAGGTCGGGGGCGAGCCCACCGGCGTCGACGGCGGTGGCGGCGGCGATCCGCTCCGGCGTCGCGGACCGGCCGGTCAACGCCAGCGCGGTGAGGGCGTGCGGGGCGATGGTGGGCGTCGGCAGGGTGCCCTCGGGCAGCGCCAGGGTGACGCCCCGGCCGCCGGTGAAGGTGAGCAGTTCCGGCAGCGGCCCGTCGGGCAGCGCCGCCGACTCGGCGGCGACCAGGTGGGCGTACGCGCCGGGGGTGCGGCGTACGGTCTGCGCGGCGTTGTTGATCAGGATGTCCAGCGGGCCCTGCGCGGCGACCGAGTCGGCCAGCGCCACCACCTGGGCGGGGTCGCGCAGGTCGATGCCGACCACCCGGAGCCGGTGCAGCCAGTCGGCGCTGTCCGGCATGGCGGTGAACCGGCGGACCGCGTCGTGCGGGAACCGGGTGGTGATCGTGGTGTGCGCGCCGTCGCGCAGCAGGCGCAGCGCGATGTACATGCCGATCTTGGCGCGGCCCCCGGTGAGCAGGGCCCGCCGCCCGGTCAGGTCGCACCGCGCGTCGCGGCGTTCCCGGTTGACGGCGGCGCAGTCGGGGCAGAGCTGGTGGTAGAACGCGTCCACCTGGCGGTACCGGGTCTTGCAGATGTAGCAGCCGCGCGGGTTGATCAGCGTCCCGGCGGTGTCCCCGGCGGTGGGTGAGGCCAGCGGGATGCCCTTGGTCTCGTCGTCGATCCGCCCCGGGGCGCCGGTGGCGGTGGCGGCCGTCACGGCCCGGTCGTGCGCCAGGACGGCGTCCCGCCGCTCCTCGCGTCGCCGCTGCTTCACCATCTTGAACAGCCGGGCGGTGGCCCGCTGCACCCGCACCACGTCCGGGTGGTCGCTGGGCAGCGACTCCAGCGCCGCGAAGACCCGCAGCGCGGCCGCCAGGTCACCCTGGTCGACACCGGGGGTGCCGGCGTCGGGGACCGGTTGTCCGACGTTGTCCACCGTCATGTCCGCTATCGTCCCGCCCTCGCGCCCGGGGCCGACCGCCGGCCCGACCCGGGAACTCTACGCACCCGGGCCGGGCCGACGCGACGTCCGCGCCTGACCTCGGCGGTGAGCTGGGCCACCGCCGGCCGGCGGGACCGCCCCACAGGTCAGGGCAGCTTGATGCTGCGGGTGTTCGGGAAGCTGTACGGGCAGGACCCCGACGAGCCGGTGCCCACCACGACGTACCCGGCCGGAATGGGCGACACCGAGCAGATCGTGGTGATGCCGGTGGTGGACGGGGTGGTGATGGTCCACGTGTTCGGGAAGCTGTACGGGCAGGACCCCGACGAGCCCTCAGCCACGATCACGAACCCGGTCGGCAGGGTCGCCGCCTTGCACACCACGCTCGCCGAACCGGTGGGTGGGATGCGGATCGTCCAGGTGTTGGGGAAGCTGTACGGGCAGGACCCCGACGAACCCTCCGCGACGATCACGTAGCCGGTCGGGATGGCGGAGGCCTTGCACACCACGGTGGTCGAGGTGGTCGACGGGGTGGTGATGGTCCAGGTGTTGGGGAAACTGTACGGGCAGGACGCCGACGAACCCTCCGCCACGATCACGTAGCCGGCGGGGATCGGTGAACTCTTGCAGATCGTCGTCGTCGCGGCGTTGGCCGGCGTGGCGACGGTGAGCGTGGCGGCCACCCCCGCGACCAGGACGGCGAGGGCGGCCAACACGGTGCGCAGGGGGGTGGTCGTTCCCGGGCCCCGCCGCCGCAGCGGCAGGCCCGTCCGGGCGATCCAGTTCACGCGGGATTCCCTTCACTCACGGAGCGCGCGACTACCGAGGGCACCGTTGCCGATACGCGCTGTGAGCATAATGGACGGTCGGAGGCCGCCCGGCAACCCCCGCCCCTCCCGACCGGGAGGCGACGGTGGGCGGACACCGGCACCGCCGGCTGTCGGGGCCGTCCCCGACGGGACACTGCCGCGCGTAACCGGTTGCTACCGTGTCGGTGACGTCGGGTCGGCCGACCACGGCGGGCCGACACCACCGGGCAAGGTGGCATCGGCGGCCGATGTCCCCTGGGGAGGGTCGGATGTGGGCGGACGAGACGACACTGGACGCGGCGGCACGCCGGCTCGACGAATGGGAGTCGTCGCTCGCCGGGCAGGCGGAACGGGCGCGCGCCCTGTCGGCCAGCGCGCAGGCGTTGACCGGCACCGCCCGCAGCTCCGACCGCACCATCGAGGTCACCGTCGACTCCACCGGTCTGCTGGTCGACCTGCGGCTCGACGAACAGACCCGGCAGCACTCCGCCGCCCACACCGCCCGGCAGATCATGGCGACCACCCGGGCGGCCCGTACCGACCTGCTGCGGCAGCTCACCGAGGCCACCACCCGGGCCCTCGGCGCCGACGACCCGGCCACCCAGGCGATCATCGAGTCCCACCGGCGGCGACTCCACGCCGGGCCGGGCACGCCGGATGCCCACCGGTGACGGCCTCCGGGTCGACCCGGACGACCTGAACCGGCACGCCGCCCACCTCGACCGCTGCGCCGACAGCCTCGACACCGCCCGCCGGGCCGGCCGGCACGTCCGGCTCGACGCCGACGCGTACGGGCAACTCTGCGCGATCATGCCGGTGCTGCTCGACGGCCTCCAGCAGACCCTGGTCGACGGCGTCGGCACCGCCGCCGGTTCGGTCCGTGACACCGCCGCGAAGCTGCGGTCCGGCGCTGCGGGCTACCGGGCCGCCGACACCCGGGCCGCCCGACACCTCGACCGGATACGGGACGGTCGGTGACCGGCAACCCGCTGGTCGCCGCGGCGTCGGACGCCGGCCCCAGCGCGTGGGCCGGGATCTGGATCTGCGAGGACATCGAACTCATCGCCCGGGGCGTCCGCAGCGGAAGCTGGATCGACGGCAGCCTCGGCGTGGTCAGCGCCGGACTGGACGCCCTCGCCCTCGTCTCCGACCCGGTCGGCGCGCTGCTCCAGTACGGCATCGCCTGGCTCATCGAGCACGTCAGACCGCTCAGCGAAGCCCTGGACTGGCTCGCCGGCGACCCGGCACAGATCACCGCCCACGCCCAGACCTGGCGCAACGTCGCCGCAGCCCTCCGGCAGGACGCCGCCGAACTGACCCACGCGGTGCGTACCGAGGTCGCCGGCTGGGGTGGCAGCGCCGGCACCGCCTACCGGGCCTGGGCCGCCGAGCAGCAGCGGGCGATCACCGGCCTCGCCGAGGGCGCCGACACCCTCGCCGCCGCCACCGAGGGCGCCGCCGGCCTCGTCGCCGCCGTCCGGCTCCTCGTCCGCGACGCCATCGCCGCCTGCGTCTCCCGCCTCGTCGTGTACGCGGGCGAACTGCTCGCCACCGGAGGGCTCGCCACGCCGTGGGTGGTGGAGCAGGTGACCACGCTGGTGGGATCGTGGGCGGCGCGGATCGCCCGGCTGCTGCGCGGGTTGCTGGCCAGCCTGCGGCGGCTGCTGCCGGAGCTGCGCCGCCTCGGCGACCTCATCGAGAAACTCAAGCAGGCCCTCAACCGGCTCCGCAACGGAGGCCCAGCTAACGGAAGGAACAGGCCGCCTGCCGAGCCTCCTCGCCGTGCCGATCCACCGCGTCTCGACGAGGACCAACGGCTCCGTCAGCTCGGCATGGATCCGGCCACGGGCAGGTTCCGGCCCGGTGAGGCCGAAACAGCAGCCCGGCTGGAGCGGGAGCTGGACGTGACGCTGACCCGGGCCCCGCAGAACTCGTCCGCCGACTGGGTCGACAGCAACGGCCGTACCTACGATGCGGTCGGCAACTTTCCGGGCCATTACTTCGACCAGCAGTGGCCTCAGTTGCAATACCAGATCGAGCGACACCTGACCAAGGCCGACCTCGTACCGGTTGACGTTTCGCGGTTCTCAGCGGAGCAGATCGCTACGATCGAGCGGTTCATAGCCGATCGCGGCCTCGGCCCGCGAGTGTTCATTGTGGGGAAATGATGGCTGGCCTCATCGTGCTGAAGCCCGGCGTCGATTGGACGGCGACCGGCGGTCTGTTCGACTGGACGCTGGAGTTCCTCGTCTCGAGGCTCTCCGACAGGCAGGTCGCCGACCAACTCCAGGAGATCGTCGACAACAACCTCGGCTCTGTCTGGGTCCATGAACTGCCCCCCAGCGCGCAGGTGGAGATTTTCGGTCATTGGCGACGCGGCCTGGTGGAAGCCGGCAAGGAGGATCTCCCGGAGAACGACCACAAGACCGAAGTTCTCCGCCACCTCCAGGAACTGGTGGACGCCACGTACTCGGCTGATCCAGACCCAGGCAAGACGAGATCATGACGCTTGACGACCTCACCGCGATGATGGCTGCTGACGAATACCACAGGTACGAGAGCAGTCCTGGTGGCGTCCTCTCCATCGTTACGCCGCCGGGATACTCACATGCCGTCATCGCGACCCGGCTGATGCTGTGGCTCGCCCAGGCGGTCGGGTTACGCATCCCGGGACGGCACGGTGGGGTCGGTGGACGCATCCCCGACCTGGTGGTGTGGAGCAAGGAACAGGCCGACGGGGTCTGGCTTCCGGTGGCCGACGTGCTGCTCGTCATCGAGGTCGTCTCGCCAGGTTCCGAAGGCGTGGACACCGTAACGAAGCGCAGCGAGTATGCCGCCGCTGGAACTCCCCAGTACTGGATGGTCGACCAGGATCAGGCGCAGACGGTGACGATGCACCATCTGGACGGCAATCGCTACACCCTCCGGGCCATCATGCCGCTCGCCTGGGTCCTCAGCACCGACCCGGCAGAACACGATCTCGGCTGACACCACCGGAACCCGGTGCCCTGCGGATCATCGTGCATTGTCCCGCGTCGTACCGGGGGCGCTCGTGAATCGGCTGGTCACGTCGATCCCGTCACGCAGGTAGTCGCCGAGCCTGATCCGTACGCCGTTCCGGACCACTTCGGTTCCCGCTCCGAACGATTCCGGCATCCGCCGGGTACGCCACCAGCGCAACGGCTCCCCCGCCGCCCGCTTCTGCCGCTTGAGGACCGCCTCCGCCTCGATGACGTCCGCGTGCCGACCCTCGACGACCTCGACCAGTTGGGCGCCCGCCCGCAGGTGTTGCCGTACCCGGCTCGCCCCGCCGACGCCGAACTTCAGCAATCCGCGATGCCGCACCAGATACAGCAGGTACGGCGTGTCGCGGAGTGCGGCGAAGGTGCGGTCCTCGGGCTCGGGCGGGCACTGTGCGCAGCTGCGGTCGCGCAGCCGTTGCCACGAGTCGCAGCGCAGGTGCAGTCCCCAGGTCCCGTGCGAGAAGGGTGCCTGCCGTTCGCCGTACCACGGTAGGCCGTGGACGTCGCCGGCCAGGTCGGCCCAGCCGTCGCGGCGCCGCCTGTCGAGTTCCTCGCCGAGGGCGATCGCCGCCTGGAACTCGGCGGCGGCCCGGATGGAGACAGGCTCGGGGTCGGCGAGGCCTGCGAAGCGGCGAACCCGGTCCGCGAGTCCGGGTTCGTCAGGAAGCCGGGCCAGCAGGCGTGCGCCGGCGGCGAGGCTCAGGCCGGCCGACCGCTCGTCCAGGCAGATGTGGCACCGGGTCCGCCAGCCGGTACGGCAGACCCGGAGGCTGCCGCAGCTGCGGCACTGGTAGACGTCGACGCCCCCGCCCGGCAGCAGGCCGAGCGGTTGCACCTGTTCGGCGACCAGGGCGGCGCATGGGTGGCAGTGGGCGAACCAGGCGATGTCCGGGCCACGGTGGCGGGTGTTCGCCCGGCCTTCGACGGTGTCGCCGCAGTTGACGCAGATGCATCCCTCGGGTCGGCTGGCCCTCGACTGTCGCGTCGTCACTCGCCGGCACCGGCGGAGCGCCGGTTGCGGGCCCGGTGGGCGCGGGCTGCCTTGGCCTGCGGGGTCCCGCCCCGCCCACCCTCTGCCCAGGACACCTTGCTGTACCCGTCCCAACGGGCGTCGAGTGCAGCCGCCTTCTCGTGCCCGTCCGGGGTGACGGTGAAGTCGCAGTCGATCGCCCGCAACTGCATCCACACCGCGTTGACGATGTCGGCGTACTGATCTTCTTTCAGACCCCAGAGGCGTACAGTGAACTCCCGCTCGACCTGGCTCATCGCAGGCGGATTCCTGCACAGTGGTTGCTGCTGTGCTCGTGGCGGTGCCGCATCCAGAACACCACGTCGAGGACGCGGAGCAGGCTCACCGCCTCAGGCAGGCCCGCCTTCTCGTGCAGTGCGTGCAGCCGTTGCCCCAACACGCCCTCCTCCTCGCGGAACCTGCCGTGCAGCCACTCCCAGAAGCCGGTGCCGGTGCGGTAGGCGCAGGACACCACCGTGTCGTACACCGGCACCAGCTTCGGACGCTTGCGGGCGAGCAGCTTGCCGGCGATGACCCACCCGATGCCGTCCGCGTCACGCAGCGCCCGCCACGCGGCGTCCGCAGCACCGCCCGACACCACCAGTGGGTACGCCTCATCGGTACCCAACGCGACGTCGACCGGGACCATTGCCAGTTCGGCGGCGATCCGTTCACCGAGCTGCCCCTGCAACAGGTCGAGTGCCCGCCGTGGGGGCACCCGCACACCGAGCAGTTCCACCGCGACGAGGTCTTCGGCGGTGACGGCACCAGCCGTCTCAGGGCGGCTGCCGCCACCACCGAGTTGGTCGAACTGTCCGCCGGTGAACGCCGCGTCGCCGGTGGCGAGGTAGTAACCGTGCAGGTCGGAAACCGACCGGGGATCATCGAGTACGGCCAACATCTCGGCGAGAGTCAGGGGTTGCGGCACGCTTCTCCTTCGAGGGCTCGTGCTCACCAGCAGCGAACGACAGGTACGAGCGGGGTGGGTCGCTCCGGACACCGGCCCGACCTCGCGGACGCTGACCACGAACGTTGACCCGGTGGTCCACATGCACGGATTCGGGGCGCGGTGCATCGACGCCAGGTGCAGTGCCGGAACCATCCCTGATCCGGCAACACAACCAGATCGACGACCTGTGGGGCAACACCACGGCACGGCGCTGCCCTCGCTCGTGAACGGCCGAGAAGAATGCCACCGCAGTCCTCGCGTACCTGCGCTTTCGCACCGTCAGTGATACCGGGGAGCGGGTGCACATCGTCATCTGCATCGATGGCATCCGTTGTCGGGTCAGAAACATGACAACCAGCTGAGCAGGGATCACGCGGCTCGTTGCCACCCGCTAGCCGAGCCCTCCGGCGAACGGCGTCGACCGCCACTGGTCGAGCATGCCGCCGACGGCGTCCGCCAGCATCGGCAACTCGGGGGCCAGGGCGAGACAGGCGACGCCCCGCAGCATCCCCACCGCCGTCACGAAGCGCAACACGTCCTCGTCGAGGTCCCGCAGGTTCCGGCGCTGCGCCGCACGCCGGTAGGCGGCCTCACCCTCCGGACCGACGCCGACGACGTCCCACTCGACGGGCCCCAGCGTCACCATCTCGAAGTCGGCGTGGCGATATCCGTCCACCCCGGCAACCATGTTGACGACCGGTGAGTCTCCGTGGACGGGTTGGAGGTCGATCCCGGGGAACGTCTTCTCGAACAGTTCACGGGAGCGTACGAGCGGTGCCAGCACCTGCCATTCGCGGCGGGCGCGGTCCAGGTCGGCCGGGTCGATGAGCTCGGGCTGGCCGTCGAGCGCGACGAGGCCGTCCTCGACGAACTGCGGCTCGGCGGCGGACAGGAACGACAGCTCACCCGGATAGTCGCGCAGCGCGGCGTGCAGCTCGGGTACGAGGCCGCAGTTCGCCACATAGTCGGGTTCCCCGGCCGGGGCCAGCTCGATCAACTGCCAGAACGTCATCGAGAACCCGTCGTGCCGGACGGGTTCGCGGGGCACGAGGGGGCTGGGCGCAATGACCGGAACGCCCCGCTCCGTGAGCCATCCCGTCACGTCCAGTTCCGCCCGCTGCCGACCGGCCACACTGTCGAGGTCCGCATAAGCGGGCAGGACCGTGGGCACCCGGGCCACGACCGGGGACGGCGCGAGGTGCACGACCACGGAGAAGGCCTCGTAGAGCACGCGGGCGTCGGTCACGTCGAGCCCCCGGGCGCGTCCGGCGTGGACGGCCGCGTCGACCGCACGGCGGGTACGGTGGGCGATCTGCTCCGGGGTCAGAAAGCTCTGCATACCCCGATCCTCCCTCACGCCGCCGGCTGGTCGGGATCTCCGTCCCCGGGTGGGCGGCGGGTGCCGGTGACCACGGTGCGGGGCAGCCGCCCCGCCCGGGAGTGACCGGCCAGGGTGTCGCCGTCCACCACCACGTCGAAGTCGAGGTGCAGGCGCATCGGACGGGCCACCGACTGTCGCCAGGTCACGCGGGCGTCGGCACAGGTCACCGCCACCAGCGCCACGGTCTCCGCCGCCGTCGACGCGGTGCCGGCGGGCACGCCGTCGATGTCGTGGAAGACGTAGGTGGCGCGGAGCGTGCCGATGGGGGTCTTCAGGCTGACGTCCCAGGTGCCGATGACGGGATGTACCACCGTTTCTCCTCAGACCGGGACGGGGAGGTGGCCGGCGGCACGCCACACGGTGCCGCGTCGCTCGTATGCGAAGAGGGTTTCCACGGCGTGCGCGACCCGGGGGCCGAACTCCCGTTCCAGGATGTGCAGCCCGAGGTCCAGGCCGGAGGTGACGCCGCCCGCGGTGACGAGGTCGCCGTCGTCGACGACCCGCGCCGGCACCGCGTGTACGCCGGTGGCGTCGAGCACGTCCATGCCGAGGTGGTGGGTCACCGCGTGGCGACCCTCGATCAGGCCGGCCATCGCCAGGGCGAGCGACCCGCCGCAGACGGCCGCCACCGTCACGTCGGGGTTGTCGAGGGCGGCGCGCAGCGGTACGGCCGCCGAGTCGGCGACCCGGGCCAGCAGCACGGGGATCGTCACCACGCCCTCGTCGGGGTCGCCGGTGCTCGGACCGCTGGCACCGGGCACCACGACGTAACCCGACCGGGTCGGGTCCAGCGGCGCGGTCGCCCGCAGCGTCAGGCCCCGGGTGCCGCTGACCACCTCCCTCGGGCCCTCCGCTGAGACGAGTTCCACCGTCAGGGCACCCCCGACGGTGTCGCCGCCGGCGGCGAGGACCTCGAAGGGCGCGACGACGTCGAGCGGGTCGAACCCGTCGAACAACACGATCTGTACCAACATGCCACCGATCCTCGACCTCACCGCCTGACCCGGCCAGTGGCAGGATTGCCATCGTCCGACTGTTTCTTGCCGCACGTCGTCGCTCCCGGGGAGGTGCCGCTGTGCACACCGTGCTGGTCCTGGCGCTCCCGGGCACGATCGCGTTCGACCTGGCCACCCCGATCGAGGTGCTGGGCCGGGTACGGCTGCCGGGCGGCCGGGCCGGCTACCAGGTGCTGGTCTGCGGCAGCGAGCCGGTCGTCGACGCCGGCCCGCTGCGGCTGGCCGTCGACCACGGCCTCGACGCGCTCGCCGCCGCCGACACCGTCATCGTGCCCGGCCGGTACGACCCGACCGCGCCGGTGCCCGGCGCGGTGCTGGACGCGCTGCGTTCCGCCGCTGCCGCCGGCGTCCGTATCGGCTCGATCTGCGTGGGCGCGTTCACCCTGGCCGCCGCCGGGTTGCTCGACGGTCGGCCGGCCACCACGCACTGGGCCGCCGCCGAGCGGTTCCAGGCGACGTACCCGGCCGTGCGGGTGGACCCGGAGGTGCTGTACGTCGACACCGGCCAGTTCGTCACCTCCGCCGGGGCGACCGCCGGTGTGGACATGTGCCTGCACCTGGTCCGCCGCGACCACGGCTCCGCGGTCGCCGCCGACGCGTCCCGGCAGGCCGTGGCCCCGCTGCACCGCGACGGGGGGCAGGCGCAGTTCATCGTGCGCCCCGGCGTGGACCCCGGCGGGGTGGGTCTCGGCCCGGTTCTGGAATGGTTGGAGTCGCACGCGGACGAGCGGCTGACCCTGGCCGAGGTGGCCGCCCGGGCCGGGCTCAGCGTGCGTACGCTCAATCGCCGTTTCCACGAGGAGACCGGCCGTACCCCGATGCAGTGGGTCGCCGCCGTGCGGATCCGCCGGGCGCAGGAGCTGCTGGAACGCACCGACCACGGCGTCGACCGGATCGCCCACCTCGTCGGTTTCGCCTCACCGGCGCACTTCCGGGTCCAGTTCAAGCGGCTCAGTGGGGTGTCGCCGCAGGTGTACCGCAGGACTTTCGTCGCCGGGCGGGTGCCCGGTTGAGCAGGGGCCCTCGTGCGCCGTCCCCGGTGTGGTCCGGCCGTCGGGCAGGGCCCGCCCAGCTCACCGTCAGCGCAGTGCGGTGCTCGCGGCGGCCCGCACCGCCCCCGTCAACGCCGCCAGCGCCGCTGATTCCAGCCGCCAGTACTGCCAGTAGAGCGGCACGTCGAGGTGCCGGCCGGCGGCCAGCTCGACGAGGCGGCCGGCGGTCAGCTCGGGGCGGGCGACGGCCTCGGGGAGCAGCCCCCAGCCGAGGCCGAGCCGGATCGCCTCGGTGAAGGCGGCCGTCCCGGGCACGAAGTGTGTCGGCGGGTCGACGTCGCGGCGGGTGAGCGTACGGGCGAAGCGGTGTTGCAGGGTGTCCTTGCGGTCGAAGCGGATCATGGTCGCGGTCGGGAACGCGGTCGCCGGGTCGCGGTCGGCGAAGCTCGCGGCGTGCAGGGCGGGGGTGGCGACGGCCCGGTACCGCATCGCGCCGAGGCGCAGCACCCGGCAGCCCTGCACGGGGGTGCGTTCGGTGGTGACGGCCGCCATCACGGTGCCGTCGCGCAGCAGTCGCGCGGTGTGCCCCTCGTCGTCGGTGTGCAGGTCGACCAGTACGTCGGGGACGGCGGTCAGGGCCGGCAGGAACCAGCCGGCGAGGGAGTCGGCGTTGACCACGACGGCGACCCGGGTGCGGGTGCCATCGCCCAAGGTGCCCCGCGCGGCGTCGAGGGCCTCCTGTTCCAGCAGCGCCACCTGCCCGCCGAGGCGGACCAGCGGGGCACCGGCGGCGGTCGGCACGACCGGCCGGGCACGGCGCACGAGCACCTGCCCGACGGCCTGTTCGAGGGCCTTGATGCGTTGGCTGACCGCCGACGGGGTGACGTTCATCGCCCGCGCGGCGGCGTCGAAGCTGCCGTGGGTGACGACGGCCTGGAACGTCGCCAGCTGGACCGGGTCGAGCGGCATAAGCGATTTTAACGCCGGTGCAGAATCTTTAGCTGGAGTGCAGGAGGCGGCCGTCCTAGCGTGGCCGCCATGGGTTCCGTGCTCGCCGGTTTCGGCTTCTCCCTCGCGCTGATCGTCGCCATCGGGGCGCAGAACGCCTTCGTGCTGCGGCAGGGGTTGCGCCGGGAGCACGTGCTGCCGGTGGTGGCGGTCTGCGTGGCCGCCGACGCGACCCTGATGACGGCCGGCATCGCCGGCCTGGGGGCCGCGCTGACCGCGACGCCCGCCGTCCTGGTCGCCGTCCGCTGGGGCGGTGTCGCGTTCCTGCTGGGGTACGCGGTGCTGGCCGCCCGCCGGGCGTTGCGCCCCACCGCTCTCAGCCCGTTGGACCGCCCTCCGGCCACGTTGCGGGCGACGCTGCTGGCCTGCCTGGCGTTCACGTTCCTCAACCCGCACGTCTACCTCGACACGGTGGTGCTGCTCGGCACGGTCGCCCACCAGGACCCGAACCGGTGGGCGTTCGGTGCCGGCGCGGCGGCGGCGAGCCTGGCCTGGTTCACCGGGTTGGGCCTCGGCGCGCGCCGGCTGGGGCCGCTGCTCGCCCGTCCGGTGGCGTGGCGGGTCATCGACGGGACGATCGCCGCAATCATGGCGGCCGTCGCCGTCTCGGTCGCCGTCGGCTGACCGGCGGCAGGCAGACGCACAGTTGCTGATCCGCCACCGGCGCGGGCCCTCCGGGCGGACCTCGGGACCGTAGGATCGACATCCTTCAACCCGTGATCCACTTTGGAGGGAACCGCGCATGACGGGTCCACTCGCCCGGCTCCGCACCGCCGTCCGACTGACGCTCGCGACCGCCGGTGTCGCGGTGCTCGCGCTCGCGGGCGCCGCCGCCGTCGTGACCACCCCGGCCCAGGCCGCCGGCCCCCGGCCGAACTTCCAGATGCCGGTGCCCTGCGGCGAGACCTGGCGGATGGCCACCTACTACGGTCACGACGACTACGACATCGACCTGACCTTCACCGGCGGCGCCAGCAACGGCCGGCCGGTCCTCGCCTCCTACGGCGGCACCGTCTCGTTCGCCGGCTGGGGCAGCGGTGGCGGCTGGTACGTGGTCATCGAACACGGCGACGGGTGGCGGACGCTCTACCTGCACATGATCGAGACCCCGATGGTGGCCGCCGGGCAGTGGGTGTCGACCGGCCAGCAGCTCGGCCGGGTCGGCAGCACCGGCAACTCCACCGGCCCGCACCTGCATTACGAGCAGGCGCGCGACGGCGTCAAGACCGAGGCGTACTTCAACGGGGTGCCGTCCGGCATCACCTCCGACGGCAGCCCGTCGACCGGCCCGCTCTACATCTCCGGCCCCACCTCGCCGGCCCGGAACATGACCAGCCAGAACTGCGGCCAGGCCGCCAACCGCCAGGTGTACGAGTCGGGCAGCCACAGCGGGTGGCAGATGCTGCCGGTCAACAGCATCACCGGCTCGGCCACCGCGTCCATGGTCATGGGCGGCAACAAGCTGCTCTACACGGTCAACAACGGCCTGGTGTACGAGGCGTCCAGCGACACCGGCTGGCGCAACCTGTGGACCGGCATCTCCGGCGTCAGCAACAACGCCCTCGCCGTGATCAACGTGGACGGCGTCAAGTACATCTACACCGTGGTCGGCGGCTGGGTGCACGAGGCGTCCAGCGCCAACGGCTGGAAGAACCTGAACACCGGCATCTCCGGGGTCAGCGCCAACGCCCTCGCCGCCATCAACCACAACGGCGTGAAGATCATTTACACCGTGGTAGGTGGCCTGGTGCACGAGGCGGCCAGCAACAACGGCTGGCGCAACCTGTGGACCGGCATCTCCGGCGTCAGCAACAACGCCCTCGCCGTGATCAGCCTGGACGGCGTCAAGTACATCTACACCGTCGTCGGCGGCTGGGTGCACGAGGCGAACAGCATCAACGGCTGGCGCAACCTCAACTCCGGCATCTCCGGGGTCAGCCCCGACGCCCTCGCCGCGATCAGCTTCAACGGTGTGAAGATCATCTACACGGTGGTCGGCGGGATGGTGCACGAGGCCGCCAGCAACAACGGGTGGCGCAACCTCAACTCCAACGTCCGGGGCACCGCCGTCTCGGCGACCACCATCAGCGGCGTGAAGGTCCTCTACACCGTCTGACGGTCACCTGTTTCCGCCCGCCCCGGCTGATCACCCCGCTCGCACGGTGGCCGGTGGCTGCCGCCGGCCGGACAGGCCGAGCCCTCCGGCGGCGCAGCCACCGGCCCGCCCCGCCGGGCACCTCGGCCGTACGCCCATGTCGGGCCCGGGGCTGCTGGTCGTCGGCGACCGCACCACGCGCGCCCCCTCCCCCGCCGGCGACTACCACAGCCTGGCGCTTCAGCCTGACTACACGGTGGTCGCCTGGGGTTCCAACGGCCACGGCCAACTCGGGGACGGCGGTAACGAGCCTCGTCCCACCCCGGTCCAGGTTCTCGCACCCCAGAGTTAGCGGGGACGGGGTCCGGGCTGGATGGTCGGGCCCCACCCCGGCCCCGACCGCCGGAGCCGGCCCACCCTCTCCCGTTCGGGGCGGAACGCCTGCTCGGCGGAAGCACGGCTCCGAGCCGCGCCGGCCGCCCACACGCACGGTAGGAGGCCGCCGCGCGGCCGGCAGCGCATACCGGCAGGCCGGGACGATGCGGCCCGGCGGAATGCCCGACATTCGTCATTCGTAATGGTCACTGTCCGCCACCAGGTCCGTGGCCGACTGACCTCAACGGGCGTTAAGTCGATACTCATTCCCGGCACATGGTTGACGGCCCGCATCCCGAGGGCAATCATGTTGTTCACCGGATTCCCGGCCCGCGCAAATGTCGGATCTGGTAGTTGTTCCGGCGTTTCGACGCGGTTGCCCGCGAGGCGGATGCCCCGTGCGCAATTTCCTGTCGAACCAGTCGGGAAAACTGCCGCAGGCAGTCAGGAGCACACCGGTGAACGGGAACGACGAAGATCCCGCGCCGACCCGGCCCCGGCCGGCGACACACGGCGCTGAGCTGCATGAACAGCTTGCCCTGCGGGGCGGCCCGCCGGTCCGGCACACCCCCTGGCCCACCTATGACAAGGGCGCGGTGCACGTGTGCGCGGAGGATGAGGAAGCGGCGATGCGCGCTATCCGCAGCCACCTCTACTTCCGCTACGACCACCGTGCCGAGTCGGAAACGGAGTGCGGGCAGTTCGAGGCGGAACTGTGCCGCTATTTCGGCACCCGGCACGCCCTCGCCGTATCCAGTGGCACCGCCGCGCTCGCGCTGGCGATCATGGGTGCCGCCGTTCCGCCGGGCGCATTGGTGGCCTGCCCGGGATTCACTTTCGTGGCCACCCCGAGCGCCATTGTGCTGGCCGGTTGCCGACCATTCCTGGTCGAGGTGGACGACGACCTGCGGATGGACCTCGACGACCTGCGCCGCCGCTGGCGGCCGGAGATCAAGGCGATCCTCGTGGTGCACATGCGCGGCTTCGCCGCCGACGTCGCCGCGCTGGCCGCCTTCGCCGCCGAGATGGGCGTACCGCTGATCGAGGACGCGGTGCCCGCGCTCGGCGCCGAACTGCACGGCCGCAAGCTCGGCACGTTCGGGGTGGCCGGGGCGTTCAGCACCCAGTCCGACAAGGCGCTCAACTGCGGTGAGGGCGGCTTCCTGGTCACCGACGACAGCACCCTGTTCGGCCGGGCGGTGGCGCTGTCCGGGGCGTACGAGGGGCGGCTGCGGCGACACTTCCCCGACACCGAACCGCCCGTCGACGGGCTGGACCTGCCCCTGCTCAGCCTGCGGATGGACGAGATCCGGGCCGCCCTGCTGCGCGCCGAGCTGACCCGGCTGCCGCAGCGGCTGGCCCTGTTCCACCGCAACTACGCCCAGGTCAGCGGTGCGCTGGCCGACCTGCCGGGGATCGCGATCCGCAACCCGGTCGCGCCCGGGGCGTACCTCGGAGAGGCGTTCGTGTTCCGGGTGCCCGGCGGCGACGCCGGATGGTTCGCCCGCGCCCTGCGCGCCGAGGGCATCGACGCCCGCAACATCGGCGCGGACGACGACCTCAACGTGCGCGCCTTCTGGAACTGGCGGTTCATGTACGACGACCGCGACCCGGCGCGGGTGCGGGCCACCCTGCCGCGCACCGCCCGGCTGCTGGCCGAGACGGTCGACGTGCCGCTGTCGTCCAGCCTGACCCCCGACGACTGCGACCAGCTGATCCGTGCGGTCCGCAAGGTGGCCGCCGCCGCCGGGGCGCGCCCACCCGGCGACCCGGAACCGGCGGGCGGGGTGTCGCTGCCGGCGGCCGTCGGGGTGGAGTCGGTGCGGGCATGACCACCGCCCCGACCCGGGACCCGGCGGTCCCCCGGCTGGCGATGGTGGGCATCTTCGGTGGTCTGTTCGCCGGCTACCTGGGGCTCACCGCGGTCATCCCGGTGCTCCCGGCGTTCCTGCGCGACCGGCACGACGCCGGGGACTTCACCGTCGGCCTGGTGGTCACCGTGACGGCGGCGACCGCGCTGCTGGTCCGCCCGGTGGCCGGCGCGCTGGCCGACCGGTACGGCCACCGAACGGTGATGCTGACCGGGGCGCTGGTCGTCGCCGCCGGCGGACTGCTCTACCTGCTGCCGTTGAGCGTGCCCGCGCTGGTCGCGGTGCGGCTGCTGCTCGGGGCCGGTGAGGCCGCCCTGTTCACCGCCGGTGCGGTGTGGACGGTGGCGCTCGCCCCGCACCACCGGCGCGGCCAGCTCATCGGCCTCTACGGGGTGAGCATGTGGGGCGGCATCTCCGCCGGCACGTTCCTCGGCGCGACCCTGCAACAGGTTTCCTACCCGGCGGTGTGGGCGCTCAGCGCCGCCGCGCCGCTTCTCGCCGCCGGGCTGGTCGCCGTGGTGCCGACGCCACCCCGCACCGCCCCGACCGGCGGTGGCGGTGGGTTGCTGCTGCGGCCGGCGCTGCTGCCCGGGATCGCCCTCACCTTCGGCGCGGCCGGTTACGCCGGGCTCGCCGCGTTCGTGGTGCTGCACCTCGACGCCCGCGACATCGGACACGGGGTGGTGGTGCTGAGCTGCTTCAGCGCCGTCTACGCCGGCACCCGGCTGGTCATCGGGCACCTGCCCGACCGGCTCGGCCCACGTCGGGTGGCGGCCTGGTGCGGGGTGGGCGAGGCGGTCGGGCTGGCCGTCGTCGCCGTCGCCCCCAACCTGGCGGTCGCCGTGGCCGGCAGCGTGATCATGGGGGTCGGCTTCTCGCTGCTGCACCCGTCGCTGGCGCTGATGGTGATGAACCGGACCGACCCGGCGCGGCAGGGCGCGGCGATCGGCGCGTACACCTCGTTCTGGGATCTGGGGCTCGCGGTGTGGGGGCCGGTCACCGGCCTGGTCGCCGCCGGCTTCGGCTACCCGGCGGTGTTCGCCGTCGGCGCGGCCTGCGCGCTGGTCGCGGCGGCCCTGGCGGTACGCATCGGCCGCCCGGTCACCACACCCACGGAGGTACGCGCCGGATGAGCGACCCGTTGACCGTCCTGTGCATCACCGGCTGGTGCCGCAACGGCAGCACCATCATCGGCAACGTCCTCAACGAGGTGCCCGGTTTCTTCCACGTCGGTGAGCTGCACTTCCTGTGGAAGAACGCCACCGGTCGGGGGGTCAACGACCGGTGCGGCTGCGGCGAGCCGTTGACCGGCTGCCCGATCTGGTCGACGGTGCTGCCGATCGGCCGGCCCGAGGGCACGTCCCCGAACGCGCACGCCACGGCGGTGATCCGGCGGCAGTGGTCCCGGGTTCGTACCCGGCACACCTGGCGGGTGCTGCGGCGCGGCCTGTACGACGACGAGATCCGGGCACACGCCGACCTGATGGGCCGGGTCTACCACGGCGTCGCCGAGCGGACCGGCGCGCGGGTGATCGTGGACACCACGAAGATCCCCGGCGAGGCCGCGCTGCTGGCGCACCTGCCCGGCATCCGGCCGTACTACGTGCACCTGGTCCGCGACCCCCGGGCGGTGGCGCACTCGTGGCGGGAGCCGAAGCAGTACGTCTACGCGATGTCCGCCGCCCGCAGCACCGGCTACTGGCACGGCTTCAACCTGGCCTCCGCCGCGATCACCCGCCGGCACCCGCAGCGGTCGATGTTCCTGCGCTACGAGCAGTTCACCGCCGACCCGGCCGGCACCGTCGACGCGCTGCTGCGGCTCTGCGCCGCCGACCCGGCCGGCAACCCGGTGCGCGACCGCACGGTGCACCTGCACACCAATCACACGGTCACCGGCAACCCGGACCGGTTCCGCACCGGGCCGACCCTGATCCGGGACTCCGACGACGGTTGGCGGCGCACCCTGTCCCCCGGCCGGCGGTGGGCCGCGACGGCGCTGGCCTGGCCGCTGTTCGGCCGCTACGGCTACCGCTCCCCCGGCCCCGCCCCGGCGGCGGTCGGCAGCACATCGGACAACGGGAGGTAACCGGCGTGGATCTCGGACTGAAGGGGCGGGTGGCCCTGGTCGCGGGGGGTTCCAGCGGCATCGGGTTGGCCTGCGCGAAGGAGTTCGCCGCCGAGGGCGCCCAGGTGGCGATCTGCGGACGCGACCCGCAGCGGCTGGCCGCCGCCGAACGGGAGGTGGCCCAGGTGGCCACCGGCCGGGTCAGCGCCACCAGTGTGGACCTCACCGACCCCGACGCGGCCCGCGACTGGGTCGACGCGGTCGCCGCCGACCTCGGCGGGGTGCACGTGCTGGTGGCGGGCGGTGGCAGCCCGCCGGTCGGCACCGCCGGCGGGTTCGCCGTCGACGACTACCGGGCCGCCGTGGACCGGGTGCTGCTGCCGGCGGTGGCGCTGGCCACGGCCGCGCTGCCACACCTGCGGGCCGCCGGCTGGGGGCGGCTGCTGTTCGTCGCCTCCGAGACCGCCTGCGTGCCGATCGGGCCGTTGGTGCTCTCCGGGGTGACCCGGGCGGCGCTGGTCCGTTTCGCCCAGGGCCTCGCCGTCGACGTCGGCCGCGACGGCATCACCGTCAACGTGCTCGCCCCGGGCGGGGTGCGGACCCCGCCGATGGAACGCGCCGCCGCCCGGCTCGCCACCGACGGCGACGTGGCGGCCCAACTGGCGGCGATGGGGCACCACAGCGCGGTGGGCCGGCTGGCCCGCCCGGACGAGGTGGCCGCGGTGGCCGCCTTCCTGGCCAGCGAGCGGGCGTCGTTCGTCACCGCCGGGGTGCACCTGATCGACGGCGGGGCCGCCGCGACCGGCCCGGACCTGCCCCACCTGACCGGGGTCGGCAGGGACACCTACGCCTGACCCCACCCACACCCCGCCCGCCCCGCGCACGAAGGAGTGCCGCATGTCCACGACCGGCCAGTTCACCGAACGGGACGTCTCCGAGTTCTTCGACCAGACCACCCAGACGTACCTCAGCTTCTGGGACAGCGAGGGGGTGCTGCACACCGGCTACTTCGCCGACGCCGACGACACCGACTACCCGGCGGCGGCCGACCGGACGTCCGACATCCTCGCCGCCGACGCCGGCATCGACGCGTCCTCGACGGTGCTGGACGTCGGCTGCGGCTGCGGCAACTTCCTGCTGCGGCTGGCGGAACACACCGGGTGCCGGGGCGAGGGGCTGGACCTGAGCATCGAGCGGGTCCGGTTCGCCCAGACCAGACTGGCCGAACGCGGCAGCGGTCTGCCGATCGCCTTCCAGCACGGCTCGGCCACCGCCATGCCGTACGCCGACGGCAGCTTCAGCCACGTGGTCAGCCAGGACGCACTGTTCCTGGTACCGGACAAGGCACGCAGCCACGCGGAGATGTTCCGGGTGCTCACCCCGGGCGGGACGCTGGCCGTCACCGACTTCCTGCAACCCGTCGCCGAGGTCGGCGAGGCGGCCCGCCGGCACGTCTACGACCGGGTGCGGTGGAGCAGCGGCTACTCCCTCGACGGCTACCGGGAGGCGTTGACGGCGGCCGGGTTCGAGGTGACCGTCGCCCGCAGCCTCGACACGCACATCCGGCAGACGTACCGGGTGCTCGGGGAGACCGCCCGGCAGCGGGCCGCCATCAGCGACGACGAGGCGGCCCGACGGTGGATCCTCGGCTTCGCCGCCTCCTGCGACGAGATCCAGGCGGCGATCGACCGGGGCGAGTTCGGCTGGGGCATGTTCGTCGCCCGCAAGCCGGCCTGACCCGCACACCGAACCGACCACAGGGGGAAGTCATGCAGCGCACCGACACCGTCAAGCGGACGATCGCCGAGGTCGTCGCCGAACGCAGGACCCAGATGTCGCCCGGCGGGCTGTTCGTCGAGGCGTTCGCCAAGGACGGTTTCGACACCACCGTCGACTACGACGTCACCATCACCGACTCGCTGACCAGTTCCCGGCGCAAGCCCCGCTACCCGTCGCGGAACATGCTCAAGGTGGTGGACCTGTCCCGGGAGCCGCAGGAGTTCTACTGGCACGAGAGCCCGCCCCGCCCCGGCGACCCGGCCGTGGACGGCGCGGACCTGCGCCGGGAGGCCGCCAACCACTTCCACCGCTCCCCCATCCCGGAGCTGCTGACCACCCGGGCCTGGGTGCAGGTGCCCGACGAACTGTGGGCCGACCCGGTGGGCTTCGCCCAGTTCATCGACTACCGCCTGGTGGTGCGGCTGGCCACCGCCGAGAACCACACCATCCTGCGCGGCGAGGGCGGGCTGCTGAACATGCCGCAGCTCGGCCGGCTCACCGACCCCGCGCCGTTCGCGTCGACCATCCTGGCCGCCTGCAACGA
Organism: Micromonospora sp. HM134; assembly: GCF_007833915.1. Classification (NCBI taxonomy): domain Bacteria; kingdom Bacillati; phylum Actinomycetota; class Actinomycetes; order Micromonosporales; family Micromonosporaceae; genus Micromonospora; species Micromonospora sp. HM134. The sequence continues at coordinate 4,016,018 of NZ_CP041061.1, read as the reverse complement.
GGTGGAGCAGATGGGCAGCACCGCCGACGGGCTGATCATCAACCCGGCCGACTACTACCGGCTGCTCGGCGAGGGCCACCTGATGCGCGACGTGGAGGACAACGGCGTGTTCATCGTCCGGACCCGGTTGGTGGACCCGGGCACCGCGATCGTCGGCGACTTCGGCCACGGCGCGGTGCTGTTCGACGCCGGCCGGTCGACGATCCGGTTCGCCGAGCCGCCGCCGGGCACCTTCGCCGAGCCGGGGCGGGCGCTCTGCGCCGAGATCTGGGAACGGGTCGTGGTCAACCTGCCCACCTGCTTCTTCGTCGTCACCCTGTAGCGGGGGCCGACATGGCGACGACGCCCGCGCCGGACGACGTGCCCGGACGGTCCGATCCCGACGTCCTGGTCGTCGGCGCGGGCGTGGCCGGGCTGTTCAGCGCCTGGTTCCTGCGCCGGGCCGGGCTGAGCGTGACCGTGGTGGACCGGGGCGAGGTCGGCGACCCGGCCGCCTGCTCGTCGGGCAACACCGGTTTCGTCGGCACCCAGGGGGCCGCCCCGCTGGCCGAGCCGGGGGTGCCGGCGAAGGGGCTGCGCTGGTTGCTCCACCCGGACAGCCCGTTCTTCGTCCGGCCCCGGCCCGACCGGGAGCTGCTGACCTGGCTGTGGCACTTCCGCCGGCACTGCACCGAACGGCAGGCCCGCGCCGGCTTCGAGGTGCTGCTCGACCTCAAGCAGCGCAGCCTGGCCATCCTGCGGGAGGTCTGCGCCCACGACGACCTCGCCGGCACCCTCACCGCCCGCGGCATGCTGCTGGCCTGCCGTACACCGGAGGGGTACGCGCAGGCGCGGGCGTCGGTGCCGGCGGCGGTGGCCCGGGGGGTGCCGCTGCGCACCGTGGACCGGGCGGAGCTGGCCCGGCTGCAACCGGGCGTCGAGTTCGCCGTCGCCGGGGCGCTGCTCAACGAGGAGGGCGCGGCGCTGCGCATCCCGGCGTTCCTGGTGGCCTTCGCCGGGCTGCTGCGCGCCGCCGGGGTGGAGATCCTCACCGACACCGAGGTACGCGGCTTCGACACCGTCGACCGCCGGGTCCGCGCGGTCCGCACCAGCCGGGGCGACCTGCGCCCCGGTGAGGTGGTGCTCGCCGCCGGGGTGTGGTCGGTGGCGTGCGCCCGGCAGTTGGGCGTCGGCCTGCTGCTGCAACCCGCCAAGGGGTACGCGGTGACCGTCGACGCCGGCCCGGCCACCCCGACCCTGCCGGTCCTGCTCAGTGAGGGGAAGGTGGCCGTCATGCCGTTGGGCGACCGGGTACGTCTCGCCGGGACGTTGGAGCTGACCGGCCTGGACACCGGCGTGTCCCCGCGTCGGGTGGACGGCATCCTGCGCACCGTGCGGTCGTACCTGCCGGGGTGCGACACCCGGGGCCGGGTGCAGGTGTGGAGCGGGCTGCGGCCGTGCACCCCGGACAGTCTGCCGCTGATCGGCCGGCTCGGGTCGTACCGCAACGTCAGCGTCGCGACCGGGCACGGGCACATCGGGATGGGGCTCGCCCCGGCCGGTGGGCGGCTGCTCGCCCAGCTCGTCACCGGGGCGACGCCGGACGTGCCACTGGCGACGTTCGCGGTGGACCGGCACCGGCGGGGGCACCGGTGAGCGCCCCGACGATCGGGGTGCTCTGCCTGCAGACCAGCTTCGACAAGATCCCCGGCCACATCCGCAACCCGGCGACGTTCGACTTCCCGGTGGTGTACCGGGTCGTCGAGGGGGCCACCCCGCAACGGCTGGTCCGCGAGGCCGACCCGACCCTGCTCACGCCGTTCGTCACGGCCGCCCGGGACCTGCAGGGCGCCGGGGTCGCCGCGATCACCGGGGCGTGCGGGTTCCTGGTGCTGTTCCAGGCGGAGCTGGCCGCCGCCGTGGACGTGCCGCTGCATTCGTCGAGCCTGCTCCAGCTGCCGATGGTGCACCGGATGCTCGGTCCGGGCCGGACGGTCGGGGTGTTGACCGCCGACGCGGCGGCGCTGACCCGCCGGCACCTGGCCGCGGTCGGCGCGCAGGACGTGCCGATCCGGGTGGCCGGGATGGCCGACGCGCCGGAGTTCCGCGAGGTGATGCTGGAGGGTCGGCGCGACGCCCTCGACGTCGACCGGTTGGCGGCCGAGGTGGTGCAGCGGGCGGACGCTCTGGCCGGCCCGGACCTGGGGGCGGTGGTCATCGAGTGCACCGACCTGGTGCCGTTCGCGCACCTGATCCAGGCCAGGCTCGGGGTGCCGGTCTACGACATCGTCACCCTGACCACGATGGTGCACGCCGGCCTGGCCCGGCACCCGTACGCCGACCGCCGGTAGGTCGCGTTCCCCGTTCCGCCGGTCGGCCGGGTCCACCACGGACCCGGCCGACCGGCGGTTTTTTGTGGCTCCCCGCAGGTAGCCCGGCGCGCGGCGGTCACGCGGGCCGGGGCCGACGTCCGGGCCGATCCGCAGGTGATGCGGTATTCACGATTTCAAACTCCGCCATTGTCACGAGTTTCCGGCCGGAATCTCACCGTCGGTCGATGACGCATCGCACTGTGCGCGACGGCCCGCCGATCGCAGGATTGACATCAACCGATCAGGGGATGGGAGGCAGCCGAGATGGACGACAGATACGACGCGTACTGCGCGGTCGACCCGCTCTTCTACGACTCGTTGTCCAGCGCGAGCGCCACCGCCACCGGCATCGGCTACGCCGCGGACCGCCCGCAGCCCGAGGGCTGGGAGTGCGAGGTCAAGGACGACTGGCTGATCCACGCCCCGGTCGGCGGCACCCTGCCCGCCCAGGGCTGGAAGATCCACGTCTCGGCCCGGCTCGACAACGCCGAGCGGGTGCTGACCCAGGTGATGGACTACTGCGAGCCGCGCGGCATCCCGTTCAAGCACCTGCGTGGCCCCCGGATGCTGCTGATGCGCAACAGCAAGTACGCCCGCCGGGGCGGCAGCGGCAAGTTCGTCACCGTCTACCCGCGTGACGACGCCGAGCTGGAGCTGACCGCCAAGGAACTGGCGGCGCTGCTCGACGGCGAGCGGGGCCCCTACATCCTCAGCGACCTGCGCTACGGCGACGGCCCGGTCTACCTGCGCTACGGCGGTTTCGCCGCCCGCTACTGCCTGTCCGCCGAGGGTCAGGTGGTGCCGGCCATCGCCGACGCCACCGGCACCCTGGTGCCCGACCGCCGCGACCCGGTGTTCCACCTGCCCGACTGGGTGACCCTGCCCGACTTCCTCGCCCCGCACCTGGCCGCCCGCAACGCCGCCAGCACCACCGACCTGCCCTACCGGATCGAGAAGGTCATCCACTTCTCCAACGGCGGCGGCCTGTACGAGGCCCGGGACACCCGGACCGACACCCGGGTGGTGTTGAAGGAGGCCCGCCCGTACGCCGGCCTCGACGCCACCGGGGCGGACGCGGTGACCCGGCTGCGCCGGGAGGCCACCGTGCTGCGGCAGCTCGCCGACGTCCCGCACCTGGTGCGGGTGCACGACGAGTTCAGCTTCGGCGGGCACGAGTTCCTGGCCCTGGAGTTCGTCGAGGGCCGCCCGCTCAACCAGGTGGTGGTGCAGCGCTACCCGCTGGTGCACCCGGACGCCGACCGCGCCGACTACACCCGCTGGGCGTTGGACGTACACCGGCAGGTCGCCGAGGCGGTCGAGGCCATCCACGCGCACGGCCTCGTCTACGGCGACCTGCACATGTTCAACATCATGGTCGGCGACGACGGCGCGGTCACCCTGATCGACTTCGAGGTCGCCGCGCCGGCCGCCGAGGCGAGCCGCCCGGCGCTGCGCAACCAGGCGTTCGCCGCGCCCCGCGACCGGGTCGGCCCCGACGTCGACCGGTACGCCCTGGCCTGCCTGCGGCTGGCCCTGTTCCTGCCGCTGACCGCGATGCTGCGGCTGGCCCCGGAGAAGGCGGCGCACCTGGCCGACGTGGTGGCCGAGCACTTCCCGGTCGACCGGGCGGTGCTCGACGAGACCGTCGCGGTGATCGTCGGCGACCCGCCGGCCACCGGCACGGCGACCCCGACGGCACCTGCGGCGGCGAGCCGGCCGGACCCGGACGTGGTACGGGTCGACCCGGACGACTGGCCCGGCCTGCGCGACCGGCTGGTCCGGGCGATCACCGCCAGCGCCACGCCGCACCGCGACGACCGGCTCTTCCCGGGCGACATCCGGCAGTTCAGCGGCAACGACGGCGGGCTGAACCTCGCCCACGGCGCGGCCGGGGTGCTCTGGGCGCTGCACGCCACCGGCGCCCCCGTCGACCCCGACCACGTCCGCTGGCTGATCGACCGGGTCCGGGAACCCGCCTCCGGCAGCCGGCTCGGCTTCTTCGACGGGCTGCACGGGGTGGCGTACGTGCTGGACCTGCTCGGCCACCGCGACGAGGCCCGCCGGCTGCTGGACCGTTGCCTCGACGAACCGTGGACCGAACTCGGCAACGACCTGGTGGGCGGCCTGCCCGGCATCGCGCTGAACCTGACCCACTTCGCCACGCTGACCGGCGAGGACCGCTACGAGACCGCCGCCCGACGGGCCGTCGACCTGGTCGTCGACCGGCTCGGTGACGTCGACTCGGTGGCCGAGGTCAGCGGCGGCCGGTACCCGTACGCCGGGCTGATGCGCGGCGGCGCCGGGGTGGCCCTGATGCTGCTGCACCGGCACGAACGGGAACCCGACGCGCGGCTGCTCGACCACGCCGGGACGGCGCTGCGGCAGGACCTGCGCCGGTGCGTGCGCCGCGACGACGGGCACCTGGAGGTCAACGAGGGCTGGCGGACCATGCCGTACCTCGCGGAGGGCAGCGTCGGGGTGGGCCTGGTGCTCGACCGGTACCTGCGCCACCGGCCCGACGACACCCTGCGCGAGCAGGCCGACGCGATCCGTCGCTGCGCCGACTTCCCGTTCTACGCCCAGTCCGGGCTGTTCGCCGGACGCGCCGGCATCGTGGCCTACCTGGCCGGCCGGGGCGAGTACGACGTGGCCCGCACCCAGGCCCGCCTGCTGGGTTGGCACGCCCTGCCGTACGCCGGGGGCACCGCCTTCCCCGGCGACCAGCTGCTGCGGCTCTCCATGGACCTGGCCACCGGCACCGCCGGCGTGCTGGCCGCCGTGGCCGCCAGCCGACCCACCGACCCGGTCCGGTTGCCGCTGTTGGCGCCGACCGGTGACCCCACCCCGGCCGACTGACGGCCCACCCGCTCCCCGGGGGTCACCCCGGGGCAATCCGACCCGACCAGTGTGGAAAGGAGGAAAGACATGGCCCTGCTCGACCTCCAGGGGATGGAGCTGCCGGCCGCCGAGCGCACCGGCGGTGGCAGCCGGGCGAGTCTGCTGCTCTGCGGCGACAGCTCGCTGAGCGTCACCACCTGCAACTGAACCGACGGTCGTCGACCCGACGACCCGACCGAGTTCACACCAGGCACACATCCGTACCGCACACCGACAGAAAGAGGTAAGACCATGGCTCTGCTCGACCTCCAGGCGATGGAACTGCCGGCCACCGAGCGCACCGGCGGCGGCAGCCAGGCCAGCCTCCTGCTCTGCGGCGACAGCTCGCTGAGCGTCACCACCTGCAACTGATCGACCGGTATCGCATGGCCCCGGACCGGCACCTGCCGGTCCGGGGCCGCGCGGCGTGGGAGGGGACGCCATGACACCGACCGACCGGCTCCTGCTGCGGGCCGTCCGCGCGGCCGGCTGGTGGACCCCGACGCTGGCCGTGGTCACCGTGGCCGGCACGGCCGCCGAGCTGGCCCTGCCGGCCGTGCTGGGCCGGGCCGTCGACGCCGCCGTCGGCACCGCGCCGAAGGACTCCCCGGACCGCTGGCTGGCCGCCGTCGTCGGGCTGATCGCCCTGCTGGTCGTCGTCGGCGTCGTGCGGGACTACGGCACCGGCGCGGCCACCGCCCGGTCGGTGGCCCACCTGCGGCACACCCTGGTCCGGCACCTGTTCGCCCTCGCCCCGCAGACCGCCACCCGCCGCCCGGTGGGTGACCTCGCCGGCCGGGTGGTGGGTCAGGTCGCCGACGCCGGTCAGGCCGCCCCGACGCTGGTCACGGCCGCCACCGTGGCGCTGCCGCCGGTCGGCAGCCTGGTGGCGCTCACCCTGATCGACCCGTGGCTCGGCGTCACCTTCGTGACGGGGCTGCTCCTGCTCGGCCTGCTGCTGCGCGGTTTCGTCGCCGACGCCTCCGCCGCCGTCGCCGGCTACCAGCAGGCCCAGGGCGACCTCGCCGGACGGCTGGTGGAGGCGTTGGCCGGGGCGCGCACCATCGCCGCCGCCGGCACCGGCGAGCGGGAGGTCGACCGGGTGCTGACCCCCCTGGCCGCGCTGCACCGGCACGGGGCACGGACCTGGACGGTGCTCGCCGGGGCGGCCACCCGGGGCGCGGTGCTCAACCCGCTGCTCCAGGTCGCGATCGTCGCCGTCGGTGGGTTGTCGCTGACCGCCGGCCGGTTGACCCCCGGGGAACTGCTGGCCGCCATCCAGTACGCCGCCCTCGGCGCGGGCCTCGGCACGGTGGTCGCCGCCCTCAACACCGCCGTCCGGGTACGCGCCGGCTGCCGCCGGGCCGCCGACGTGCTCGCCGAACCCGCCCGGCCGTACGGCGTCCGGCTCCTGCCGTCCGGGCCGGGCACCCTGGAACTGCGCGGCGTCACCGTCCGCGACGCCGACGGCCGGACCCTGCTCGACCGGGTCGACCTGCGGGTGCCCGGCGGCACGCTACTGGTCGTCGTCGGCGCCTCCGGCGCGGGCAAGTCCCTGCTCGCCGCCGTCGCCGGCCGGCTGCGCGACCCGGACGACGGGGTGGTGCTCCTGGACGGGGTGCCGCTGCCGGAGCTGACCCCGGCCGCACTGCACGCCGCGATCGGCTACGGCTTCGAACGTCCGGTGCTGGTCGGCGACACGGTCGGTGCCGCCGTCGGTGCCGGTGCGGACCCGGTGCCGCTGGCCCGCGCCGCCGCCATCCACGACTTCGTCGAACGGCTGCCCGACCGGTACGCCACCCCGCTGGCCGAGGTCGCCATGTCCGGCGGTGAGCGGCAACGGCTCGGGCTGGCCCGCGCGTTGCGCGCCGGACGGCTGCTGATCCTCGACGACGCCACGTCCAGCCTGGACACCGCCACCGAGTACCAGGTGACCCGGGCGCTGACCGGGCCGGGCGACCGGCGTACCCGGGTGGTGGTCAGTCACCGCCTCGGCATGGCCGCCCGCGCGGACCTGGTCGCGTGGGTGGCCGACGGGCGGGTCCGTGCCGTCGGCCCGCACGGGACGCTCTGGGCCGACCCCGACTACCGGGAGGTGTTCCGGTCATGACCACGGTCGTCGGCGTGACCCGGGCCGCGCTGCGGGACCGGCGGGCGCAGCTGTGGCGGTTGGCCGGCTGGTCGGCCGCCGAGGTGCTGCCGGCCGCCCTGTCCGGGCTGTTCACCGCGCGGGCCGTGGACAGCGGCTTCCTGGCCGGCCGGCCCGGCGTCGGCCTGGCCTGGCTGGCCCTGCTGGGATTGGCGGTGCTGGTCGGCGCGGCCGGCACCAACCGGTCGTACGCGCTGCTCGGCGCGGTGGTGGAGCCGTTCCGCGACGACCTGCTGCGCCGGGTGGTCCGCGGCGCGGTTTCCGGCGCGGCCGGCGGCCGGGCCGACGACGCGGCGGTGTCCCGGCTCACCCACCAGGTGGAACTGGTCCGGGACACCTACGCCGGCCTGCTGATGGTGGTGCGTGGCTTCCTCTTCGCCCTCGGCGCCGCGGTGCTCGGCCTGTTCTCACTGGCCGCCCCGGTGGCCCTGGTGGTGGCGGTGCCGGTGCTGGCCGGTCTCGGCCTGTTCGCCGTGGCGCTGCCGGTGATGGTGGCCCGGCAGCGGGAGTACGTGCTGGCCGACGAACAACTCGGCCGGGCCGTGGTGACCGCGGTGACCGGCCACCGCGACGTCTCCGCCAGCGGTGCCCGCGACCAGGTCACCGGGTGGGTCGGCGGGTCCGTTGACGCGCAGGCCCGGGTGGAGCGCCGACTGGCCACCATGGCGGCGACCCGCAGTCTGAGCCTGGCGCTGGGTGGCTGGCTGCCGGTGCCGGCGCTGCTGCTGGCCGCGCCGTGGCTGGTCCGTCAGGGGCTGGGGCCGGGCGCGCTGCTCGGCGCGCTCGTCTACGTCACGCGGGGGGTGCAGCCGGCCCTGCACAGCCTGGTGCAGGGCGTCGCCGCCGGTGGTCTCCGGTTCGCCGTCACCCTGGACCGGCTGCTGCGGACCGCCGCGCCGGCCGACGCCGACCCGGCCGGGTCGCTGCCCCGCCCCACGCCGCAGCGCACCGGGGCGGCGTTGTCGCTGCGCGGGGTGACCTTCCGGTACGGCCCACACGCCGACCCGGTGCTCGACGACCTCGACCTCGACGTGCCCGTCGGGGACCACCTGGTGATCGTCGGGGCCAGCGGGATCGGCAAGTCGACCCTGGCGGGGCTGATCGCCGGGGTGCTGCACCCCCAGTCGGGCACCGTCCATGTCGGAGGGTTGCCGGTGACCGGGGCCACGCCGGGCGAACTGGCCGAGCGGCGGGTGCTCATCCCGCAGGAGGCGTACGTCTTCACCGGCTCGCTCCGCGACAACCTCGGCTACCTGGCCCCCGGCGTGCCGGACGACGTGGTGGACCGGGCAGCGGCCCGGCTGGGGCTGACCGGGCTGCTGACCCGGCTCGGCGGGCACGACGCGCTGCTGCGCCCGGCGGACCTGTCAGCCGGGGAACGGCAGCAGGTGGCGTTGCTGCGGGCCTGGCTCTCCCCCGCCCCGCTGACCATCCTCGACGAGGCGACCTGTCACCTGGACCCGGCCACCGAGGCCCGGCTGGAGACGGCTTTCGCCGCCCGGCCCGGCACCCTGGTGGTGATCGCCCACCGGGTCAGTTCGGCGCGGCGGGCGCGGCGGGTCCTGCTGCTCGACGGGCGGACCGCGCTGCTGGACACCCACCAGGGGCTGCTGGGGCGCTCACCGGCCTACCGGGCCCTGGTCGGCTACGGCGAGACGGAGCCGTCGGACACCGCCACCTTCTGGACGGCGTCGGACGGGACATCGGCGGCGGCCCGCACCTAGGTGTCACGGGCCGCGCGGGTTGGGTCCGGAACCCACCCCGGGGGTACGTCCCGGAGGCGGTGCCGGGGGTCGGGGTCGGGTGGGTGCCGGTCACAGCCAGCCGGACTCACGGGCGATCCGTACCGCCTCCCAGCGGGTCCGCGCGCCGGTCTTCGCCATGATCCGCGACAGATGGTTGCGTACCGTGCCGGCCGACAGCATCAGTCGTTCGGCGATCTCCTGGACCGGATGCCCCTCGGCGACCACGTCGAGCACCTCCCGCTCCCGGTTGGTCAACGGGCTGTCGGCGACCTCGAGGGCGGCGACCACCAGGTCGGGGTCGAGCACGACCCGTCCCTCGGCGAGCTGCCGTACCCCGTCGACGATCCGGCCGGGTGGCACGTCACGGCTGAGGAAGCCGATCCGGTGGCCGTGCTCGGCGAGCACCGGCCCGAGCCGACCGGCCCGTCGCTGTTCGACGAGGACCAGCAGGGAACCCACGGGTGCGGTCATCGGCTCCGTCGGCGGGCGGGGGGCCGGGGCGGTGGTCGTGGCGGTGGACTCGTAGCCGGCAGCCGGGCTGGTCTCGACGACGGATTCCGCGACGCCCAGAGTCGCCAGCCGGACCAGTTCCGTCACGGTCAACATGTCGAACTCGACCACGGCCACGTCGGGGCGTTCGGCCCGGACCGCCGCCCGCAGGTGGTGCGGGCTGTCCACCTCGCCGACGATTTCGATGTCGTGTTCGGCGGCGAGCAGTTGGGCGAGTGCGCCCCGGAGCAGCCCGCCCTGGAGGGCAAGCAATGTGCGAACCATAAGCGACTCCCGAGATCATGCCCGTGTTGACGAAATGTGTGCGGTCGATGACGCACGGTTCGGAATCTTATTGAATCCGTAACTGGTCCGACACCCCTTCTCACGGGTAGTCAGATCCAGCCCGCGTCCCGGGCCCGCTGGACCGCTTCCCACCGGTTACGGGCCCCGGTCTTGCGGAGCACGGCGGACAGGTGGTTGCGGACGGTGCCGGGTGCCAGGTGCAGCTGGCCGGCGATCTCCTTGGTGGACATGCCCCGCGCGGCGGCGGCGGTCACCTCACGCTCCCGCTCGTTGAGGGGGTTGACGGCGGCGTCCAGCGCGGCCAGTGCGGTCACCGGGTCGATCATCCGCCGCCCCCCGGCGACCAGACGAAGCTGGTCCAGGAGTTCCTGGGGCGGGACGTCCTTGGCGATGATCCCCCGGGCCCGGGCCCCGAGGGCCCGGCGCAGCACCCGGGCGGTCCGCCGGGAGGTCAGCACCACCACCGCGCACTCCGGCAGCCGGGCGTGCCAGCGTCCGGCGAGCACGGCGGGGTCCTCGATCGCGTCGAGGTCGACCAGGACGACGTGGGGACGCCGGGTGACGACACCGTCCGTCAGATGGTGGTCGGGGTCGCTCTCCCCGGCCAGCTCGAACCCGGGAGCGGCGGCCAGGATCGCCGCGAGGGCGGTACGCAACAGTCCCGGGGGCCCCACCACCACGACACGGATCGTCGGATTATCGTTTTCTGCCGCCCGGCCCGGACCCGACGATGACTGTTTCCCGCTCGCCAGTTCGTCCATCCGTCATATTTTCCCAAAGCAAGGCCGAAGCAGTCCTGACTGTCGGAATGACGACCGGTTTCCGGCCAGCGGGAAAATGGTCGAAATGCATCAGCCGACGACAGGAGCGAATCGGGACCTGCCGGACGTCCGGCAGGTCCCGATTTGACGGGTATAGCAGTTGAGGCCGACCCCCTTAGGGGGTCGGCCTCAACTGGAAAGGTTGTCCGGCGGTGTCCTACTCTCCCACACCCTCCCGAGTGCAGTACCATCGGCGCTGGAGGGCTTAGCTTCCGGGTTCGGAATGTGACCGGGCGTTTCCCCTCCGCCATGACCGCCGTAACACTATGAACATATCAAACAACACACACACCCACACTGTGGGGGGTTGTTTGGTGTTTGTTCAGAGTTGCACAGTGGACGCGTAGCAGCCTTGTTATCAAGTCCTCGGCCTATTAGTACCGGTCAACTGAACCCGTTACCGAGCTTACATTTCCGGCCTATCAACCCAGTCGTCTAGCTGGGGGCCTTACCCCCACAAAGTGGGGTGGGATACCTCATCTTGAAGCAGGCTTCCCGCTTAGATGCTTTCAGCGGTTATCCCTTCCGAACGTAGCTAACCAGCCGTGCCCCTGGCGGGACAACTGGCACACCAGAGGTTCGTCCGTCCCGGTCCTCTCGTACTAGGGACAGCCCTTCTCAAGTATCCTACGCGCACGGCGGATAGGGACCGAACTGTCTCACGACGTTCTAAACCCAGCTCGCGTACCGCTTTAATGGGCGAACAGCCCAACCCTTGGGACCTGCTACAGCCCCAGGATGCGACGAGCCGACATCGAGGTGCCAAACCATCCCGTCGATATGGACTCTTGGGGAAGATCAGCCTGTTATCCCCGGGGTACCTTTTATCCGTTGAGCGACACCGCTTCCACACGCAAGTGCCGGATCACTAGTCCCGACTTTCGTCCCTGCTCGACCTGTCAGTCTCACAGTCAAGCTCCCTTGTGCACTTGCACTCAACACCTGATTGCCAACCAGGCTGAGGGAACCTTTGGGCGCCTCCGTTACCCTTTAGGAGGCAACCGCCCCAGTTAAACTACCCACCAGACACTGTCCCTGAACCGGATAACGGTCCGAAGTTAGATACCCAAATCAACCAGAGTGGTATTTCAAGATTGCCTCCACCCATACTGGCGTACAGGTTTCACCGGCTCCCACCTATCCTACACAAGCCCATTCAGATACCAATGTCAAGCTATAGTAAAGGTCCCGGGGTCTTTCCGTCCTGCCGCGCGTAACGAGCATCTTTACTCGTACTGCAATTTCGCCGGGCCTGTGGTTGAGACAGTGGGGAAGTCGTTACGCCATTCGTGCAGGTCGGAACTTACCCGACAAGGAATTTCGCTACCTTAGGATGGTTATAGTTACCACCGCCGTTTACTGGCGCTTAAGTTCTCCGCTTCGCCCCAAAGAGCTAACAGGTCCCCTTAACGTTCCAGCACCGGGCAGGCGTCAGTCCATATACATCGAATTACTTCTTCGCATGGACCTGTGTTTTTAGTAAACAGTCGCTTCCCCCTGCTCTCTGCGGCCATACAACGCTCCACCCGCACGGGGCTTCACGTCTCCGGCCCCCCTTCTCCCTAAGTTACGGGGGCAATTTGCCGAGTTCCTTAACCACAGTTCGCCCGATCGCCTCGGTATTCTCTACCTGACCACCTGTGTCGGTTTGGGGTACGGGCCGCTCGAAACTCGCTAGAGGCTTTTCTCGGCAGCATAGGATCACTGACTTCACCTGAATCGGCTCGGCATCACGTCTCAGCCCCATGACATGCGGATTTGCCTACATGTCGGCCTACACGCTTACCCCGGCACAACCACCGGCCGGGCTCAGCTACCTTCCTGCGTCACCCCATCGCTTGACTACTACCCGCCAGGTTCCCACGCTCCCCAACATCCGTCCGAAGACATCAGCCAGCTCGGGTGGTTAGCACAACGAGGTTCATCACGGGCGCTCCTTCGCGGGTACGGGAATATCAACCCGTTGTCCATCGACTACGCCTCTCGGCCTCGCCTTAGGTCCCGACTCACCCAGGGCGGATTAGCCTGGCCCTGGAACCCTTGGTCATCCGGCGGAAGGGTTTCTCACCCTTCTTTCGCTACTCATGCCTGCATTCTCACTCGTGCCGCGTCCACAACTAGGTCACCCCGCTGCTTCACCCCCGGCACGACGCTCCCCTACCCATCCACACACCTGCACAAGGAATCACGTCCAAGCGAGATTAAAATGTGAATGCCACAGCTTCGGCGGTGTGCTTGAGCCCCGCTACATTGTCGGCGCGGAACCACTTGACCAGTGAGCTATTACGCACTCTTTAAAGGGTGGCTGCTTCTAAGCCAACCTCCTGGTTGTCTATGCGACCCCACATCCTTTTCCACTTAGCACACGCTTAGGGGCCTTAGCTGGTGATCTGGGCTGTTTCCCTCTCGACTACGAAGCTTATCCCCCGCAGTCTCACTGCCGCGCTCTCACTTACCGGCATTCGGAGTTTGGCTGATTTCGGTAAGCTTGTAGGCCCCCTAGACCATCCAGTGCTCTACCTCCGGCAAGAAACACACGACGCTGCACCTAAATGCATTTCGGGGAGAACCAGCTATCACGGAGTTTGATTGGCCTTTCACCCCTAACCACAGATCATCCCCCAACTTTTCAACGTTGGTGGGTTCGGCCCTCCACGCGGTCTTACCCGCGCTTCAGCCTGCCCATGGCTAGATCACTCCGCTTCGGGTCTAGAACATGCGACTCAAACGCCCTCTTCAGACTCGCTTTCGCTACGGCTCCCCCACACGGGTTAACCTCGCCACATGCCACTAACTCGCAGGCTCATTCTTCAAAAGGCACGCCGTCACCCCGCAAGGCTCCGACGGATTGTAGGCGAACGGTTTCAGGTACTATTTCACTCCCCTCCCGGGGTACTTTTCACCATTCCCTCACGGTACTCGTCCGCTATCGGTCACCAGGAAGTATTTAGGCTTACCAGGTGGTCCTGGCAGATTCACGGCAGATTACAGGAGTCCGCCGCTACTCGGGAACACCCACAGAAGATCAGCAACTTTCACCTACCGGACTCTCACCGACTACGGTTGGCTTTTCCACACCATTCGGCTAGCCACTGACTTTATAACTCCTCGAACAAGTGTCAGCTCGTTCAGCAGGGTCCCACAACCCCGACCACGCAACCCCTGACAGGTATCACACGCAACCGGTTTAGCCTCAATCCGCTTTCGCTCGCCACTACTCACGGAATCACTAAATTGTTTTCTCTTCCTACGGGTACTGAGATGTTTCACTTCCCCGCGTTCCCCCCACACACCCTATGTGTTCAGGTGCGGGTGACACCACATGACTGGTGCCAGGTTTCCCCATTCGGACACCCTGGGATCACAGCTTGGTTGACAGCTCCCCCAGGCCTATCGCGGCCTCCCACGTCCTTCATCGGCTCCTGGTGCCAAGGCATCCACCGTTCGCCCTTGACAACTTGACCACAAAGATGCTCGCGTCCACTGTGCAATTCTCAACAAACAACCAACCCACAACCCCACAGCCCCACACCAGCAACCCCAACAGGGACCCGGTATGCGAGGCCAGGCCATGCCTGGCAGACCACCGAAGCTCACGCTCCAGAACAGTCCTCCGAAAAAACAACCTCAGGTTGTTCCTTCAGGACCCAACAGGGTGCTATACGCTCCTACCCAGCCGCACCAGAAGGAACCGTTCCCACCACCCCGAAGAGCAGCTGTACTAGGTATCCCGGCCGTTGCCGGACACAAACTCGCCAGTGTCTCCGCCATCTGAGCACCCCGACCCGACATCCGCAGGCCGCGGGCTCCATACCGGCTTTCACCGGATGGTGCTCCTTAGAAAGGAGGTGATCCAGCCGCACCTTCCGGTACGGCTACCTTGTTACGACTTCGTCCCAATCGCCAGCCCCACCTTCGACGGCTCCCTCCACAAGGGTTGGGCCACCGGCTTCGGGTGTTGCCGACTTTCGTGACGTGACGGGCGGTGTGTACAAGGCCCGGGAACGTATTCACCGCAGCGTTGCTGATCTGCGATTACTAGCGACTCCGACTTCACGGGGTCGAGTTGCAGACCCCGATCCGAACTGAGACCGGCTTTTTGGGATTCGCTCCACCTCACGGCATCGCAACCCATTGTACCGGCCATTGTAGCATGCGTGAAGCCCTGGACATAAGGGGCATGATGACTTGACGTCATCCCCACCTTCCTCCGAGTTGACCCCGGCAGTCTTCGATGAGTCCCCGCCATAACGCGCTGGCAACATCGAACGAGGGTTGCGCTCGTTGCGGGACTTAACCCAACATCTCACGACACGAGCTGACGACAGCCATGCACCACCTGTGACCGCCCCCGAAGGACCTCCCATCTCTGGAAGTTTTGCGGCCATGTCAAACCCAGGTAAGGTTCTTCGCGTTGCATCGAATTAATCCGCATGCTCCGCCGCTTGTGCGGGCCCCCGTCAATTCCTTTGAGTTTTAGCCTTGCGGCCGTACTCCCCAGGCGGGGCGCTTAATGCGTTAGCTGCGGCACAGGGAACCGGAGAGGCCCCCCACACCTAGCGCCCAACGTTTACAGCGTGGACTACCAGGGTATCTAATCCTGTTCGCTCCCCACGCTTTCGCTCCTCAGCGTCAGTATCGGCCCAGAGACCCGCCTTCGCCACCGGTGTTCCTCCTGATATCTGCGCATTTCACCGCTACACCAGGAATTCCAGTCTCCCCTACCGAACTCTAGCCTGCCCGTATCGACCGCAGGCTTGGGGTTGAGCCCCAAGTTTTCACGGTCGACGCGACAAGCCGCCTACGAGCTCTTTACGCCCAATAAATCCGGACAACGCTCGCGCCCTACGTCTTACCGCGGCTGCTGGCACGTAGTTGGCCGGCGCTTCTTCTGCAGGTACCGTCACTTGCGCTTCGTCCCTGCTGAAAGAGGTTTACAACCCGAAGGCCGTCATCCCTCACGCGGCGTCGCTGCATCAGGCTTCCGCCCATTGTGCAATATTCCCCACTGCTGCCTCCCGTAGGAGTCTGGGCCGTGTCTCAGTCCCAGTGTGGCCGGTCGCCCTCTCAGGCCGGCTACCCGTCGTCGCCTTGGTAGGCCATCACCCCACCAACAAGCTGATAGGCCGCGAGCCCATCCCAGGCCGAAAAACTTTCCACCCCCCACCATGCGACAGGAGGTCATATCCGGTATTAGCCCCCGTTTCCGAGGGTTATCCCAAAGCCTAGGGCAGGTTACTCACGTGTTACTCACCCGTTCGCCGCTCGAGTACCCCGAAGGGCCTTTCCGCTCGACTTGCATGTGTTAAGCACGCCGCCAGCGTTCGTCCTGAGCCAGGATCAAACTCTCCAACAAAAACCTGTCGAACAGCAATCCCGACAACAAACATGTTGCCAAAGGAATCCCAAACCAACCAAACCCGAAGATTCAGCCGGCACGGGGTATAAAACAATTGGCACTGGCTTTACAAGCACCCTGTTGAGTTCTCAAAGAACAACCACACACCACCCGGAAGCCCCGCAACAGCAGAACCCCCGACCTGGGGCATCTCATTCACCGCGCCCCGCGCTTCCGCGCCAGGCACTTTTACTACGTTACCCGGTGGTATCCGCCGTGTCAAACCGCTCTGTCACGATCCACACCACATCAACCACAATTTCCACACACCACGAACACCCCCGGCTCACACCGGAAAACATCGTGATTGTCGCCAGGCCGGCCGCAGCGGTTTCCCGCACTCTCGCCCGATTCCCTGCCGGTCGTTCACTCTACCCGGTCGGTTTCGCCCCGCCGCACCGACCCCCCGGGCCGATCCGGAAGCACCACCCGAGATCAGGAACCGCGCTCCGGCCTCCAGGACTTTCGCCCTGTTTCGTCCGTTCCGCGCTGGCAGAGAGAAAGTTACGCGTCCGCCGAGATGATCGTCAAATCCACAGCGGGCGTCCCGCGTCACATGGCGTGCCGACAGCGCCGGACCGGCCCGCACAACCCGCCCGGATGTCGCGTCTGAGCTGCGCAAAGACCAGTGGGGTGAGGGCCGGGTGGGCCGAACGGCCAGAACCTGCGAGCACAGTTGGCGAACGTCATTCATATACGTAGCGTTACGGCTGCACCGCAGCGCAGCGGCCCTCCAACCCCCTTCCTAACTGTGTAAAGGGGCTTCTCGTGGGAGAGGCTGTCCTCACCGTTGCCGTCACTCTCGGTGTTTTGGTCCTGTTCCTGGTGGTCGCCGCCTTCGGGTACGGGTTCCTCCGGCCGGAACGCGCGGCGCTCCTGCGTCGCCGTCCGCCGAGGTTCCCCCGGCACGCCCCGGTCCGCCCGCACGAGGTGGCCGTCCTGATCGCCTGCCGCAACGGCTCGGCGACGATCGGGAGCACCGTCCGGTCGGCCCGGGCCACCGGCGCCCAGGTCTTCGTGGTGTCGGACGCCTCGACGGACGCCACCGCCGCCACCGCGACCGCCGCCGGTGCCCGGGTGCTCGAACTCGCGACCAACGTCGGCAAGCCGGCCGCGCTGCACGCCGCGTACACCGCCTTCGACCTGGGTGGGGCATACCGGGCGGTGGCGATCCTCGACGACGACGTCCTGGTGGAACCGGACTTCGTCACGGCCGCGTTGGCGCTGCTGGCCGACGACGTGGCGATCGTGGTGGGTCACAACGTCACCTGGTGGCCGGCGGAGCACCGGTGGAACCCGTGGTTGGCCAAGCGGGCCTACAGCTACTGGAACTACCAGGCGATCGTCCGCCGCATCCAGAGCCACTTCAACGTCATGAACTGCATCTCCGGCTCGAACTCGGTGTACCGCACCGAACTGCTGGACGTCCTGCTGCCGCAGCAGCCGCCGTACATCGTCGACGACACCTACTGGGTGCTGGAGACCCACCGCCGGCAGCTCGGAAAGGTCGTCTACGCCCCGCGGGCCGTCGCGCAACTCCAGGACCCGACCACCGGGCGGGACTGGTACCGGCAGAACCTGCGCTGGCTGTGGGGCACCTTCCAGGGCGTCATCGGGCACCGGGTGGGCCGGAGTCACAGCCGGTTCGACTACGCCTACCTGCTGCTGATGCTGCACTGGGCGCTCTACGTCGCCGGCGCACCGGCCACCCTGTGGCTGCTGGCCACCGCCGGGCCCGGGTTCGTCGGCGGGCTGCTGCTGATGCTCGCCGGCCAGGCGTTCTGGATCGCGCTCGCGGCCTGGCGGTTGGGGCGGCCCCGACTGCTGCTCTTCCTGCCGACGATCGTCCTGACCGACCTGCTCTACCGGGTCGTCCTGGTGCACGCGCTGGTCAAGGCGATCCGCCGACCCACCGTCGACCGCTGCGTCTGGTCCTCACCGGGGCGGATCGCCCACCCCGGAGCAGGCGCGGTCGTCCCGATCCGTACCGACGCCCGAGGGAGGTGAACATGTCCGCGAGTCAGGATCTGCCGGTCACCGGCGCTCCGACGGCCGCCGTCGGTCTGATCGGCGCGCTCGTCCTGGGGCTCGGTGCCCTACTGGTGACCGTCGCCCAGTGGGGTGCCCGGTCCCGTCGTCAGGACCGCTGAGCGGGGATACCTGCGGATAACCTCCCCGGTCCGGCCCGCGCAGCCGGTCGGCTGCGCGGGCCGGACCGCCAATTCCGCCGGAACGGTCGACTCCGGGGAGCCGGACCGACGACCAGACTGACGGGCACCGATCCAGACCGCGTACGGCGGAGCCGCTGGCCGGCCCGGATCGGTGCGTGGACCCCACCGGGGCCCGGTCACCCGGAACATCGGTCGCCGGTAGTGTTTCGCCCCATCGTGGGCGTGGGGTCGCCCGCGCGACCTGGATCACCGAGGAGTACGGAGGCTGGCGCCATATGTCCACCGGGGAGGAGTCGTACGCGTCGCGGGACGACGGGTCGGCACGGCCGAGCTTCGAGCTCGCGCTACGGGGCTACGACAAGCGGCAGGTGGACCGGTACGTCGAGCAGATGGACGGCGCCCTGTCGACGTTGACCGCCGAGCGGGCCCAGGCGGCCGGCCAGATCCAGGGCCTGACCGCGCACATCCAGCGGTTGCAGGCGGAGCTGACCGAGTTGCGTCAGCGTCCCGCTCAGGTGGACCGGGCGTCCTTCCGCGACCTCGGTCCGATGGTGGACCAGATCCTCGCCCTGGCCGAGAAACAGGCCGCGGTGATCACCGACTCGGCGTCCCAGCGGGCGAACCAGCTCCAGGGTGAGGCGGAGAAGACGCTGGTCGAGGCCCGGGACCGGACCGCCCAGGCGCTGCGGGACCTGGACGAGGAACTCGCCACCCGCCGCGACGAGCAGGAGAAGGCGTACGAGGAGCGCCGGACGGCGGCCGACGCCGAGCTGGCCGAGATCCGGGAGCGGGCGGAGAAGCTGCGGGCCGAGGGGGAGGCCGCCCACGAGCGGGCCCAGCAGGAGGCCAAGCGGATCAGCGAGCAGACCGCGAAGCAGATCACCCAGACCAGGGCCGCCGCCGAGGCGTTGACCAAGGCGGCCCGGACCCAGATCCAGCAGGAGATCCAGGCGGCCCGGACGCAGAGCCAGCAGGAGCTGGCCCAGTGGCAGGCCACGGTGGAGCGGGAGGTCGGCGAGCGGCGGGCCGCGGCCGAGCAGGAGCTGGCCGAGCAGCGGGCGGCGGCGGAACGGGAGCTGACCAACCAGCACAGCGCCGCCGAGCAGCAGATCGCCGCGTTGATCGCCGAGGCGCAGCAGTACGCCACCGAGGTCCGTCAGCGGGCCGACGAGCAGACCAGCAGTCACCAGGAGCAGCTCGCCACGGTGCAGCGGGAGATCGCCGACCGGCAGAAGACCCTCGCCGAGGTGCAGGGTGAGCTGGAGACGGCCCGGGCGCAGCTGGCCGAGATCCAGCAGGAGGGTGACACCACCGAGCGGGAGTTGGCGCGTTCCCGGCAGCGGTTGGAGGAGGTGCGTCGCGACCTGACCGCCGAGAACCGACGGTTGGAGGAGGCCCGGCAGGCCGCCGAGAGTGTGGAGCGGCACGCCAAGGACGTCCGGGCCCGGGTGCAGCGGGAGGCGAAGCGGGTCGCCGACCTGGCCGCCGCCGCTGTGATGGCGGCCGCCGCCGGGGGTGGGGAGACCGCCGAGTACCCGACGGTGGCGGCCCGGCCGGCCACCGAGCCGCCGGTCGAGGCGGCCACCGAACCGCCCGCCGGCAGGGTGCCGACCAACGTCTGACGAACGGGTACGGCCCGGGGCGAATTCGCTGTGCTCCGGGCCGGTGGGGACGTAGCCTGGCGGTCCCGTCACCCTGACCAGCGAACGAGGTGTGGTCCCGTGCCCGTGCTCCGTGTGCCGACCGTCCGCTTTCCGCGTCCGTCCACGCACCTCCGGAGTCATCGACATGGATCTCGATCGTAGTTTCGTCATCCGCGAAGGCGACCTTCGCATCCTCAACCCGTTCGACGCCGACAAGCTGGCCACCCTGGGCCGGGTGATCCGGCTGCGCCCCGACGACACCCTGCTCGACCTGTGCAGCGGCAAGGGTGAGCTGCTCTGCACCTGGGCCCGCGCGCACGGGGTCCGGGGCACCGGTGTCGACATCAGCACCGCGTTCACCGCCGCCGCCCGGCATCGGGCGGGCACGCTCGGGGTGGCCGACCGGGTCCGTTTCGTCCACGACGACGCCGCCGGGTACGTCCACCCGGTACCGGTCGACGTGGCTGTCTGTCTCGGTGCGACCTGGATCGGCGGGGGTGTCACCGGCACCGTCGACCTGCTGGCGCGGGCGCTGCGTCCGGGCGGGATGCTGCTGGTCGGGGAGCCGTACTGGCGGCGGGAACCGCCGGACCAGGAGACCGTCGCCGGTTGCCACGCCACCGTGCGGGACGACTTCGACGATCTTCCCGGGCTGATCGGCCGGATGCAGGGGCACGGCTGGGACGTGGTCGAGATGGTCCTCGCCGACCAGGACAGTTGGGACCGGTACGCCGCCGCGCACTGGCTGACCCTGCGCCGTTGGTTGGACGCCCATCCCGACGACGCGCTCGCCGGGTCGTTGCGGCGGGAGCTGACCGAGGACCCGCTGCGGCACGTCCGGTACCGGCGGGAGTACCTGGGCTGGGGTGCCTTCGCCCTGCTCCGACGCTGAGCCGGGGACGGGGCGGGCCGGCGGGCTGACCGGGACGCGGCATCGGCGGCCGGGCGTCGCGGTCAGCCGGTGACGATCTCGTCGAGCACCCGCTGTTGGAAGGCGCGGGCCGCGGCGGCGGACGGGGGCGGGCCGCCGTCGCGGGCGTCGACACAGCGGCGCACCAGCTCGGGGTCGCGGCCGAGGGTGATCACCCGGTGGCCGGCGGCGACCTTGGACAGCCAGTCGCCGTCGCGGAGGCGGACCAGCGCGCGGCAGGCGTTCAGCACCGCGTCCTGCGCGCCGGGGGCGGGGGCGTCCCCGGGTGGGGCGGGCCGGGCCAGCCACCAGCGCAACGCCGCCACCAGCAGCGTGCGCAGGTCGTCCGGGGACAGGTCGGCGAAGACCTCGCCGGCCGGCGGGCCGGTCAACGGGCGACCCCGCTGGTGCAGGATGCTGCGGTCCAGGCCGTACCAGAAGTGGCCGTCGGCGGCGGGCCGGTCGGCCGGGTCGAGGGTGGCCCGCGACGGCATCGCCGCCCCGGTGTTGAGTTCCACCTCGAACCCCGGTTCGCCGGTGCCCGAGCCGGCCACCGGGCGGGTGTAGACGACCAGTTCGAGGCCGCGTGCCGGGCACGGCAGCGCCTCGTGCCGCAGCCGGGTGACCAGTTCCTGCCGGGTCCGTCGGGGTAGCGCGTCCCGGCAGACCAGCGCCACGTCCACGTCGCTGCGGCCCGGCTGGTACGCGTCCAGCGCCACCGACCCGGCGGCGTAGCCGCCCACCAGCTGCGGCCCGAGCACGTCGCGGGCGGTGCCGACCAGGTCGGCGAGGTAGCGGCGCACGGCGGTGTCCATCCCGGTCATTCTGCCGCCCGCGCGGGCGGCCGTCGTGGTGCGGGTGCGGCGGACCGGGGTCAGGGCCGCCGGGCGGAGTCGGGTGGGGGGCACCCCTGGCGCGGACGCCACGGGTGGGACAGACTTGAGGCCCGACAGCGAGGACGGGGGCATGGGCAGCTCCACACAGGACGATGCGGCGGCGGATTTCGTGCGGGAACTGACCCACTGGCGTCACCAGCGGGGCATGTCCAAGAAGGAACTGGCCGAACGCACCGGTTTCGACCCGTCGTACGTCAGCCACATCGAGAACGGCCGGCACCAACCCACCGAGGAGTTCGCCCGGCGGGTCGAGCTGGTGTTGGACAGCGGCAACCGGATCTGGCAGCAGTACGTCGCCTTCGCCGACAGCCGGGGCCCCGGGGGACGCCGCTCCCCGCTCGGCCCGACCGCGGTGCCGCCGCCGGCCGGGTCGCATCTGGTGATCGAGGACGAGCAGGCCAGCCTCTCCCTCGTCGACGGGGTGTACGAGTGCCGGTTCCGGCGGGTGCTGCACAGTGTGGGCACCGAGCCGATCACCCGGCACACGGTGCAGATCGACATCGACCGGTTCCCGGACGATCCGGCCCGGTCGACGGTCTTCCACGGTCGCCATCCGCTCACCATCGACGAGGTCGACTTCCGGGCGACCATCGGCGTCGACCAGCCGGAGCCGATGCGGTGGCGGGTCGGGCGCAGCCGGGACGCCTTCCTCAAGATCGTGCTGCTGCTCGACGGCGGGGGCACCCCGATGCCGCTCTATCCCGGCCAGCGCACCGTGGTGGGCTACGCCTACCGGGTGCCGGCGTGGAAGTTCGGCGACTGGCTGCAACGCGACATCCGGCTGCCCACCCGCAACCTGGTGATCCGGCTCGACTTCCCGACCGAGACGGGTCCCACCGTCTGGGGCAACGAGACCTCGTTCACCGCGGAGAGCAGCGCCGAGGTGCGCCCGGACGGCCGGGAGCGGCAGGGGCGGATCGCGTACGAGTGGGTGGTGCCGCGGCCCCGGTTGCGGGCGCAGTACCGGGTGGAGTGGCGCTACGCCGATCCACGCGCCGCCCTGGTCGACGCGCCGTCGGATATCCGACCCCTGGCCTGCTGAACGCCGTCGCCGGTTCGGCCGGACGTTCCCACCCGACGGGCCGACAGGTGTCGTTTCCGACAGATCCGGCCGGTTGTTCGGGCTCGGCATAGCGGTGCGGCGGGCCCGACCGTTAGGCTCAAAGGCTGAACGGGGCCGACGGAAACATCGTCTCCGCTCGATGCGGGTTGCGAGTATCGGCTGGTAGTGGCACCGGAAGGTAGGCTGGAGTGACCCGAGAAGGTGAGCCTGGGCCGCGATACGCCCACCGCGCGGACAACAAGCGGGTGGCGTACGAGGAGACCGGTGCTCCCGACGGGTTCCCCGTCTTCCTGATGCACGGCACACCCGGCAGCCGCCGGGGGCCGAAACCCCGGGGCATCGTGCTCTACCGGATGGGCATCCGGTTGATCGCCTACGACCGCCCCGGTTACGGCGACTCCGACCGGTTCGAGGGCCGGGACGTGGCGGACGCCGCGCGGGACGTGGAGGCCATCGCCGACCAGCTCCACCTAGACCGGTTCGCGGTCGCCGGCCGCTCCGGCGGCGGGCCGCACGCACTGGCCTGCGCCGCCGACGAACGCCTGCGCGGCCGGGTGAGCCGGGTCGCGGTGCTGGTGAGCTTCGCCCCCTCGGAGGCCATCGGCCTGGACTGGTTCGAGGGGATGAACGGCGACAACCAGCGCGGCTTCGGCAACGGCCGCCCGGACACCGAGATCGTGGTCGAGGAGATCCGGCAGCGGGCCGCCCGCGCCGCCGAGGACCCCCGGTTCCTGCTGCGGGACCTGATGACGCAGATGGGTCCCCCCGACCGCCGGGCGATCAACGACGCGGCGCTGCGCGGGATCATCTTCGACACCTACCAGGAGGCGCTGCGGGCCGGCCCGTACGGCTGGATCGACGACGTGTTGGCGTTGCGCCGCGACTGGAAGTTCAACCTCGACGCGATCGACACCATGGCCACCCCGGTGCGGCTGTGGCACGGCGCGGACGACACCTTCGCCCCGGCCAGCCACGGCCGCTGGTTGGCCGCCCGGATCCCCGGGGCGGAGATCGAGGTGCAGCCCGGTGCGGCCCACTTCGACGCCATGGGGCAACTCCCCCGCATCCTGCGGTGGCTCGGCGACGGGCAGGTGCCGACGGGCACCGACGTGCTCATCGGTGCCCGACCCGGTCAGTAGGGGTGCGGGTCGAGGACCCGCCGCACGTACCGCCCGTCGCGCAGCACCACCACGCTCGGGTGTTCCTGCCCGATCCGGTCGGCGAGCCGGTCCGCCAGCCGCATCCGCCCGATGCTGACCACTCCCCCGCTCGCCGCCTGCCGGGCCGTCTCCACGTTGCCGAGGCTGCGCAGCGTGTCCGGGTGGTCGGCCCCCAGCACCGCGGTCAGCCGGGCCACCACGGCCAGCAACCGGGTGAGGCCCTCCTCGGCCTGCCCGTCGAGGATGGTGAAGACGGCGGCGTTGTTGTCCGCGCCCATGCTGAACGGATGCTCGGGTCCGAGCACCTCCCGCAGCCCGTCGGCCGCGGCCATGGTGAACGCGTACGCCTCCTCCTGCGCCCCCGCGTCCCACAGCGCCACCCCCCGGTTGAGTTCACACACCAGCGTGTAGGGGTGCTGTGCCCCGAACACCTGGGTGAGCGTCTGCTGCACCTCCTCCAGCTCCGACCGGGCGTGCGCCGCCTGGCCCTGGAGCATCAGGTTGGCCGTCCGGCTCAACCGGCACAGCAGGGTGTCCGGGTTGGTCGGCCCGACGGTGGAGCGCAGCCGGGTGTAGGCGTCGTCGAGCAGCCGGCCCGCCTCGGCGATCCGGCCGGTGCTGCGCAGCGACGTGGCCAGGTTGGCCTGGCTGAGCAGCAACTCGCGGAACTGGTCGCCGAAGAGCCGGCGGTACCCCTCGATCACGTCCTCCAGCAACACCACCGAGCCCTGGTAGTCGCCGGTCTCCCGCAGATCGCGGGCGTAGTTGCTGGCCGAGAGCAGGGTCCGCGGGTGGTCGGGACCGAGCACGACCCGCAACCGGCGGTAGGTCGTCTGGTCGGTGTCGAGCGCCCGGACGAAGTCCCCGGTGAGCCGGTAGGAGGCGGCCAGGTTGTTGGCCGCGTTCAGGGTGCGCCGGTGGTCCTCCCCGAACACCTCCACGGACGCCCCGTGGGTCCGCAGATCCCGTGCCAGCGCCTCCTGGTAGCGACCCAGGGCCCGCAGGTCCGCCGCGTACCCGCCGGCGGTCATCAGGGTGTACGGGTGGGTCTCGCCGATCAGGTCCTCCTGCTGACGCAGGGTCTCCGCGTCGAGGGTCAGCGCCTGCTCGAACAGGCCGAGGCTGCGCAGCAGGTTGGCCCGGTTGAAGCGCAGGTTGAGCAGTTGCACGCGCAGCGAACGGTGGGCGGTGGTGTCCGGGGACAACCCCTCCAGCATGGTCGTCCAGGTCTTGTCGGCCTCCCGGGCGTACTGCGCACCCTGTTCGAAACCGCCGTTGAGGAAGATGTACCGGACCCGGTCGATGACCAGCTGCCGGACCGTGTCGTCGTGGCAGGACACCGCCTCGGAGCCGTCCAGGTGCGGCCACAGGTGCCGGTAGCCGGACTGGAACGCCGGGTCGTCCACCTCGCCGGAGGGGCGGGAACCGGCGAGGATGCGGTGCACGTCGTGCTTGACCTCGGCCAGCTCCTGCTCGGACATCCGGGACCGCAACGCCGCCTGGAGCAGCCGGTGGATCTGCACCCGCTGGGCGTGCAGGTCCACCTTGATCAGGGCGAGCCGGTTGATCCGCTGGACCAGCGCGGCAGCGATGTCCCGTTCGGAGACCCGGTCGGTGACCTGCGCGGCGACCAGCGGGTCGTGCGGGGCGATGACCTTCGCCACCTGGTCGCCGTAGAGCAGGTCGAGGGCGATGTCGGGGGCGAGCACCGAACCGAGCTGGAGCAGCCGGTAGGCGCCCGGGGACTGCTCCCGCAGGCCGGCCAGCGAGCGGCCCCACACGTCGCTGTCGGGGCCGGTGCGGGCCAGCCCGGCCAGGTAGGTGGCGACCGAGTCGGGGCTCTCCGCCAGCCACGCGCCGGCCAGCGCCACCAGGATCGGCACGTCCTCCACCGCCTCGGCGACCTGCTGCGCCTCGGCCACGGTCATGCCCCGGCGGCTGGTCCGGCCGATCAGGTGGCTGACGCTCTCGCCGCGCTGGAAGGCGTCCACGTCGACCGCGCGGGCCAGGTCACCCCAGTCCGGGTTGCGGGTGGTCACCAGCACGTGCCCCTCGCCCTGGGGGAGGTAGTCCCGGACGTGCTCGTACTGGTCGACGTTGTCGAAGACGATCAGCCAGCGCAGGGGCGGCTCGTCGGCCCCCCGGCCGCCGCCGTGGCTGAGCCAGTCCCGCACCGCCCGGGTGTTGTCCGGCACGTTCTGCAGGTCCGGCAGGCTGAGCCGGCGGCCCAGGTCGGCGAAGCGGACGTCGATGAACTGCACCGGGTCGGCGTCCACCCACCAGATGACGTCGTACGCGCCGTGGAAGCGGTAGGCGTACTCGGTGGCGAGCTGGGTCTTGCCGATGCCGGCCCCGCCGCGCAGCGCCACCGGGACCCGTTCCCGCGCCGCCGTCTTCAGCTCCTCGCGCAGGGCCAGCAGCAGCCGGTCCCGGCCGGTGAACCGCACGTTACGTGCCGGGGCGTAGAAGACCAGCGGTTCGACGCCCGGGTAGCGGGTGGCCGGCACCGGCCGGTCCCGACCGTCGGTGGGCCGGCCGACCAGCTCCCACACCTGCTCGGCGGCGGCTGCGGCGCCCCGCTCGTAGACGGTCGCCCAACTGCCGGGCGGCGTGTCCACCGACGGGGTGGTGTCGTCCAGGTGCAGCGCGAGCAGTGCGGAACCGGCGGCGCTGCCGAGGGCCCGGCGGGCGGCGAGGTAGGCGCGGGAGACCAGGTGCAGCTCACGGGAGGCCGTGCCGGCGGGCACCGTCGCCGGGACGCCCAGCGGGACGGCCAGCACCCGCAGGTCGACGGCGTGCAGCGCGGACTGCGCCCACTCCGCCCACGCCTGGTCCTCCGGCACGTACCGCAACACGATCAGCTCGTCGACGATCACCGGCTTGCGTTCGAAACGTTGGAAGGTCTGCCGGCGCAGCCCCTCGTCCATCCGGGGCAGCCCGGCGACCGTGCCGTTGGTGATGTGCCGGGTCAGCGCCTCGTACGCCGACAGCAGCCCCCGGCTGCCCGGTACGTCGCCGAACGTCGCCAGCGTCTCCTCGTAGGCGTAGTAGGCCCGGTAGGGGACCTCGACGGAAAGCCAGTAGTCCTGCCGTTCCAGCTCGGTCATGCCGCTGGGCAGACCGGCGAACCGCTGCATGGCCAGCGCCCGGCCGGCGTCGGTCTTGGTCTTCTCGCCCTCGTCGACCCGCATCGGTACCGGCAGCACCCGGCGGGCGCGGCGGCCCTCGTAGCCACGGACCCGGGCGGCGACCGAGGCGGCGCCGTCGATGCCCTGGTCGCTGAGGGTGAAGCAGTCCACCAGCACGTCGGGCAGGTGGATGGTGCAGATCTCGGCGACGTCGCTGATGCCGGTGCGGCTGTCGATCAGGGTGTAGTCGTAGTGCCGCTTCATGTCCGCCCGCAGCGCGTCGAAGAACTGCGCCCCGCCGAGCCGGTTGTAGAAGTTGTCCCAGTTCAGCCCGGTGACGCTGGTGGCGTAGTCGGGGTTGTGCCGGCCGGCGAGCAGCAGGTCCAGGGTGCCGCCGCCGGGGAACTCCCAGCTGACCGAGAAGGCGTGCTTGTGGACCCGGGCGTACTGGCGGTGCCAGTCGCCGGGGCGGGTGTCGTCGCCCTCGCGCCGACGGCGGGCGTTCTCCCACTCGTAGTCCAGGATCAGGTCCATCACGCCGCCGGTGGAGGCGACCTGCTCCGGGTCGAGGAACGGCGCGAAGAACCGGTGCAGGCCGGGGGATTCCAGGTCCCAGTCGGCGACCAGCACCTGGTGGCCGTTCGCGGCGAGGATCCAGGCGGTGTTCGCCAGCGCCATGGTGCGACCGGTGCCACCCTTGTACGAGTAGAAGGTGACGACCTGGCCGTCGCGGGGTGGAGTCATCGTTCTGCCTTCCCTCGCCGTACGTCGAACGGTCCGGCCGGCCCCAGGCTCGGCTTCGGATCGTGCGGGCCCTCCGGCGGATCGACCGGCCCGTGCCGGAGGAACTGTTTGCGCGCCTCGGTGACCAGCAGCGGCGCGCAGCGCTCGAACTCGTCGATGGTGCGCACCGGCAGCACCCGGGGGAACCGGGCGTCATGCAAGGTACCGGCGATCTCCTCGGGTGTCGGCTCGCCACGCGCATGGTCGGCGGCGATGACGAGCGGGACCACCCATTGCGGCAGCCCGTCGAGCGCGGCGCGGGCCGCGTCGACCCCGACCCCGGCGTCCACCAGCACCACCGCCGGGCTGTGCGGGGCCTGGTCGCGGGCCTCGGCCAGCCCGACGACCCGGGTGGGCAGACCGAGCCGCTCGGCGGTCGCGGCCACGTAGTCGGCGACCGCCAACTGGTGCTGGTCGCCGTAGGGCCGCCAGCGGGCCCGGTCGGCGGCGAGGGTGGTGACCACCAGCGCGGCGCCCGGGCCGTCGGGGACCGGCCGGCTGGTCAGCGTCGCCGCCCGGGACCGGGCGAGCGGTTGCTGCTCGGTCACCGTGACGATCCGGTCGGCCAGCGCGTCGCGCAGCCGCCGGTACTGCCGGCCGTAGGCGCTGAGCTTGCACAGCGCGCGCAGCCCGTTCTCGGCGTAGTCGGCGCGGTCGTCGGGGTCGTCGGTCAACGACAGCGCCTGGACGATCTCGGGACGGTCCTCCCAGGACGGCAGCGGCATCCAGAGCACCGGCAGCAGGTGCCGGTCGGACTGGCCGGCCGGCAGCCGGGCCAGCCGGCTGCGGAACGAGTCCCGTTCGCCCAGCGCCCAGGCGTTGCGGAAGTAGTTCGGGGAGTAGAGCGGCACGAACACGTGCGTGACGCTGAGCGCGTCGGTGAGCGTACGGCGCAGGTCGGCGCCGGGGACGACCTGGCCGTCGAAGAAGCCCGCCTCGATCTCGGCGGTGCGTCGGGGATGCTCCCGGACCGCCTTGGCGAGGTCCTGGAAGAACTTGCCGACCCAGTAGTCGGTGTCCGGCCGGGCGGCGTCGGACAGCGGGACGGAGTGCGCGTAGCTGAGGAAGAAGTAGGTCTCCTGCCCGGGGACCCCGACCGGGGAGGTGTCAGACCAGGTCATGCCCGTCCTCCTCGAACCGGTCGCGCAGCTGCCGCAGGTCGGTCGGGACGGCCGGCTCGACCCAGTGCGTGCGGTACGCGCGGGCGATCCGCTGGGCCAGCCGCCAGACCACCGCGTCGTAGGCGTCCTTGCCGTTGCTGCCGAGGCTGAGCAGGCCGTAGATGCCCTCCTCGTGGTACTGCGGGGCGATGTCCGAGGGTAGCCGGGTGGGGGTGAACATCTGCCGCCGCGACACGACCTCGGGCACCCGCCGACGGTCCACCACCGACCAGTTGACCGGGATCACCGGCGTCTCCCCCGCCGACGGCTCGGCGTCCGGGCGGGGCACCGCCCGCCGCCGGGTGAACGCGTCCCACTCCCGGGCGCACCACTGGCTGCGCAGGTACTGCGGGGAGACGAGCGGGATGAAGACCTGGCAGTGGCCGGCGGCGAAGGCGAGATCGTCGGTCCACAGCTGCCCTCCGTCGAGCATCCGGTCCATGAAGCCGGCCGTCCGGCCCGGGCCGAGGCCGAGCAGCTCGACGACGTGGTCGGAGAGGTCGACGAAGAGCTGGAAGACCTTCTGGTTGGTGTCCCGTGGGGGCGCCGCCACCCGGGTGCGGGTGCGGGCGTAGCTGAGGAAGAACACGGGGGCGCTCTCGTCCTCCCAGAACTGTTCCTCCGCCACCTACCGCTCCCGCCCGGCGTCGCCGCTCCCGGCCGACCACAGTATCGACAGTGGCCAAACCCGCGCTGTCCCCTTCACGCCAGTCGGTGCGCATCCATCCACCCGAGGGCGAGGTCGACGGCGCGGCGCAGCCGCACGCAGTGGCTGTCGGCGGCACCCACCGGCCCGGAGCGGACCGCCCCGTCGGCCACCACGGCCGCCCCGATCCGCGGGAAGTCGCTGTCGTCCAGGTGCGGGGCGCGGAAGTCCCGGCGGACCCGGCGGCCCTGCGGGTCGCGCAGGTAGCAGCGGTACGCCCGGTGCGGGGCGGGCCGGGCGCACCGGTACTCGGCGAGGTGGAACGCGGTGCACACGGACCAGTCGACGCCGAGCAGCAGCACCAGGGCGTCGGCGGCGTACAGCGCGCCCAGTGGGGACCGGTCGCCGAGGTGGCAGTCGAGGTCGTGCCGGGCGGTCAGGGCGGCGGCGGCCGGGCCGAGGGCGGCGAACGAGGTCTGCGGGTGGGCGCTGCGCCGGGCGTCGACCTGCCGGCGGACGTGTTCGGCGAACGCCCCCATCCCCTGCGCCGGGCTGTGCGCCGGATCGAACGGCGCGATGGCCGCCTCGACGGCGGCGGCCTGGGCCGGGGTCATGCCCGTCGTGGCGGCCCGGAACGCCGGTGAGGTCACCGAGTTGCCGGCGGTCTGCGTCGGCACGACCACCGTGCCGTCGTCGCCGAGGGTGTCGCGCAGCGCCGCGAGCAGGGTGGCCGGCCCTGCCGGGTCGGGGCGGACCCGGGACAGCGCGCAGTGCACCAGCACGGTCGCGCCGGTGGGTAGTCCGAGTGCCCGCAGGTCGGCGGCGAGGACGGCCCTGTCGTTCACCGCCACCCGTCCAGGGTGGCCCGCATCCGGCGGACGAAACGCTCGCCGTCGGCGGTGAGGCTGCCGAGGTCGAGCAGGGCGTCGACCGTCCCGTCGGTCCACTCCCGGTAGCGCCGGTGGTGGGCCTCGGCCTCGACGCCGGGGCGGTGCCGCCACACGTCGGCGACGGCGAGGTGGGCGTAGACGCCGTGCAGCGCGCCCTCCACCGGGCGGGGGTCGTCGCGCCAGGGCACCCGCAGCCGTCGGGCGTCGGCGGGGTCGAACAGCTCGCAGACGTCGAGCACCGCGTCCAGCTTGAGGTGTTGCACCTCGTGCACGAGCAGCACCGCCAGCGCGGCGTCGTCGGCGACGGGGGTGACGGCGACCGCGCCGAACGCGGACCGGGCGGCGGCGCTGCGGGAACGGCCGGACGGGTCCGGGCGCAGCGGCACCACCGCGCGCAGCAGGGCGCGTACCCCGGCGGCGTATCCGGCGGCCTCGGTGTCGAGGCGGTCGACCGCCCGGTGCACCTGCCGCGTCCAGCGGTCGGCGACCGCCGGGGTGAGCCGGGCCGCCACCGGCAGGTCGAAGCAGTCGCGGTACGGGTCGGTGTCCTCCAGCAGGACGGTCCCGTCGCCGGTGTGGGCCGCCCGGGTGGGCCGCCACCGGTCCGGGTGGGGTCCGACGGCCGGCCGGAACTGGACCCGGCGCCGGCCGGCCCGCAGCGCGACGCCGCCGGCGGAGATCGTGACGGGCACCGTGGCGGCGTCGGTGTCCACCATGATCGCGCCGAGCGTCGGCAGGTGCACCGCGCCGGCCCGCACCGGCAGCACGAGATCGGCGTCGACGCCGGCGCGGACCGCCGCCGCGGCGGCGACGGCGGCGAGGTGGGGCAGGTCGCCGGTCGCCCCGGACCGGCACCGCTGCGCCCACCGCCGGACGAACGGGTGGGTGAGCACGTGGTCGACGGCGTCGGGCGCGGACACGTCCAGCGCCACCAGGAGGTGCCAGCCGGCCGCCGCGACCGGGTCGGCGGTGGCGGCGGGGCTGAGCGCGACCGTCAGCGCGCGGGCGATGCCGTGGTGGACGGCGGCGAGCTGACCCACCGACCCGGGCCCGCCCCGCCCGGAGCCGAGGTCGGCCAGGACGGCGGGGGGCAGCGTGTCGGCCGGCTGCTGCTCCGGCGGGTCGACGGGGACGGCGGTGGCCCGGATCAACGCGGCCAGGTCCGCGCAGTAGGCCGACGGGTTGTCGAAGCCGGTGCCCGAGCGGTACCGGTGGGCGAAGAGGCCGCCGCCGCAGCGGCGTACCAGCGGGCAGGACCGGCAGGTGGCACAGAGGCCGGCCAGGCCGGACTGGCGGACGGCGATGCCGGGGTGGGCCGCCGCCTCGTCGACGGCGTGCCGGAACACGTCCAGGCCGGTGGCGGCGGCGCCGTGGAAGGCGGACTTGAGCGAGTCGACCTGCTCGAAGCTGCCGTCGGTCTCCACCACGACCAGGTCCGCCGGGGCGAGCCCGACCGCCTCGGTGCCGGTGCTGCCGCCGGTGGCCGTGGCCAGCAGGGACTCCAGCAGCCGGATCGGCACCGGACGCCCGTCGGCCAGCCAGCGCCGGTGGATGGTCAGCAGCCAGTCGGCGTACGGGGTGGCGGCCCCGTCGGGGCGGGCGGGTGGCCGGTCCCAGTTGGCGTGCGGCAGCAGGAAGTCGATCCGGGGTGGTTCCTCGGCGAGCAGGGCCTGGTAGACCCGCAGCGGGTCGTTGGCGAGGTCGACGGTGCACAGCAGCCCGGCGTAGGAGCCGCGGTAGGCGGGGCGGCGCAGCAGGGCCAGCGCCCGGCGCACCTGGTCGTGGCTGCTCGCGCCGTTGGCGTACCGGCGGTGCCGGTCGTTGGCCGACCGGTCGCCGTCCAGGGAGACGCCCACCTTGACGTCGTGGGCGACGAGGACGTCGGCGATCTCGGGGGTGAGCAGCACGCCGTTGGTCTGCATCCGCAGGTCGAGCCGGGTCACCGGGTCGATCGCCCGGCGCAGGGTGGTGGCGGTGGTGGCGAGCCGGGCCGCACCGGCGAGCAGCGGTTCCCCGCCGTGCAGGACCACCCGGACGGTGGTGAGCCGGTGGGTGGCGGCGTGCTCGGCGATCCGTCGGGCGGTGGCCTCGACCGTGTCGGGCGTCATCAGCCGGGGTTGACGACGCCACGACTGGTCGGGGTGTTCGTAGACGTAGCAGTGGTCACACGCCAGGTCGCACCGGCTGGTCAGCTTGAGGACGTACTGGCTGAGCGGGGCGACCGGGGCGCGGGGCGCGGTGGCCGGGTCAGACGTGCGAGCCGAAGGATGCGACATCGACCCGGGTCGGGTGGGTGGCCCGGCGGTCGTCGATGCGTGCCAGGGCGGCGGCCCGCTCGACCGGGATCTGGCCGAGCGGCGTCCGTCGCACGTCGCTCATCGGCGCCGGGAACGGATCGGACGGGCGTTGGGTGCGGTCCACGTCGGGCCCCCATCTGTGTCGGAGGTGGACGGACGTCCGTCCACGTCGACGACCAATCACGGATGTCGATGATGCTATCCGCCACAGCCCGTCATGTCACTGCTGCGCAGCGCCATCGTCCTCGATCATCTTGGCCATCCAGGCCGCGTTGGACTGGGCGATGATCCGCTCGGCCTCGGCGACGAGCGCCTCGTCGTCGGTCCAGCCCGACCCGGCCGCCCGGGTCAGCCGCAGCCGGGTCAGCTGGTCGGCCGTCCGGGCGTACTCGAGGTGCTGTTGGTCGTAGCGTTCGGCCGCGCCGTAGCCGACCAGCGCGGTGGTGACCGTCGCGGCCACCCCCACCCACGCGGTCAGGCCGAGTCCGTCGCCGAACACCCCGACGACGGCGGAGAGCACGGCGGCCAGGACGGTCAACGCGGTCGCCGCGCGGCCGATCCGGGCGGCGGCGCGGCCGGCCTGCCGGGCCGCCGGCAGGTAGTAGCCGTCGACCTGGCGCTGCACCCGTTCGACCAGGTAGCTCGGCACGTCGGTGACCGGGGGCGGCGGACGGTCGGCCGGGGCGCCGTCGAGGGTGTGCCCGACCAGGTCGCCGGCGCCGTCCACGAGCAGTCCGTAGCGGTGCAGCAGGACGGCGTCGGCGTCGCTGCCGGCGTAGGGGGCGACGCGGGCGAGGTAGCGGTACAGCTCCGCCTTCGACGCCTCGGAGACCGCCCGGAGCCGGGTCCAGACGGCGACCGCGTCGCGGGACGCGCGGCGGCCGAACACCGGCACCAGGAGCAGCGACACGGCGGCGACGAGCGCCAGCACCCGGCCGGCGGTGGGCGCGGACGCGGCCAGCCGGGCCGCCGCGGTGCCGGCGACGGCGGCGGTCGCGGTCAGCGCGGCGACCGCCCGGCGACCGGTGGTGATCCGTCGCTTGGCCCGTCGGGCGGCCTGCGACCAGTCGCCCTGCCCCCGCCAGACCTGCCCGGCGGCCAGCGATGCGTCGATGTCCGGCACAGCCGCATGGTAGGCGATCGACGCCCATCCGACTCGTGCCCGAGGGGCCGAGCACGACGGACATGACGACGTTGTCGTACTGCTGGTCGACCGGGTGTATGCGCATCCGGCGCGCGTTCCGGCGAAAACCCGCAACTGGGGCGGTCGGCCGGCACGAGATCGACGGGGATCACCTGTTCAGACCGGGGTGGCCGACGATCGTTCATCACCTGGCAACAGCGGTTTCGGCAGCCTGGACGCATGGTTGCCCGGGTCAACCCATTGATATGGGTGCCTGCCCGTGTGATCGTGCCTCCAGCAGTCGCCAACCCCCGGCGACACGCGACGGACAGTCACCCCCACCGGGCCCGCCGGCAGCCCGGAGACCACCCGTCGCGGCCATGCCTCATGCAGCACCGGCGCGCGACCCCACCGGGCACCGCGACGCCGCCCGAGAACAGGAGCATCCCCCTTGACGCTCTCACCCCGTTTCGTCGCGCTCTCCGGCGCGGTCGCGGCCGGCCTGATCGCCGCGGGCACCGCCGCAGCGGTCCAGGCCGCGCCGTCCCACCCCGTCCCCGACCCGGCCCAGGCCCGGGCCGCCGCCGTCGGCGCGGCCAGCTCGCTGGTCGCCAGCCGTCCCGCCTACCTGCACGCCAGCGCCGACGACGCGTTCGTGCAACGGCCGGTCATCGCCTCCGAGGGCATCCAGTACGTCCCCTACGAACGCACCTACAAGGGCCTGCGCGTGGTCGGCGGCGACTTCGTCCTGGCGACCACCGCCACCGGCGAGGTCACCTACGCCTCCGTCGCCCAGCAGCAGAGCATCGGGAACCTGTCCACCACGCCGAAGCTCACCGCCGCCGCGGCCGAGCGGACCGCCCGCGCCCAACTGCGGAAGGTCAGCGGCGTCGAGGGCACCGCGCTCGTCGTGCACACCCTCGGCGCGCGGCCCACGCTGGCCTGGGAGACCACCGTCACCGGCACCGGCGCGGACGGCCCCAGCCGGCTGACCGTCGACGTGGACGCCGCCACCGGCGCGGTGCTGGACACCCAGGAGCACGTCGTGCGGGGCACCGGCACCGGCGTGTGGAACGGGCCGGTCACCCTGAACACCACCCTGTCGGGCAGCACCTACTCGCTGAAGGACCCGAGCATCACCAACCTGAGCTGCCAGGACGCCGCGAACAACACCACCTTCTCCGGCCCGGACGACGTCTGGGGCAACGGCACCGGCACCAACAAGGAGACCGGCTGCGTCGACGCCCTGTTCTCGGCGCAGACCGAGCACAAGATGCTGTCGCAGTGGCTGGGCCGCAACGGCGCGAACGGCAGCGGTGGCGCGTGGCCCATCCGGGTCGGCCTCAACGACCAGAACGCCTACTACGACGGCTCGCAGGTGCAGATCGGCAAGAACACCGCCGGGCAGTGGATCGGCTCGCTCGACGTGGTGGCCCACGAGATCGGTCACGGCATCGACGACACCACCCCCGGCGGCATCTCCCGGGGCAACACCCAGGAGTTCGTCGCCGACACGTTCGGCGCGGCCACCGAGTGGTTCGCCAACGAGCCGTCCACCTACGACGCGCCGGACTTCCTCGTCGGCGAGAAGATCAACCTGGTCGGCAGCGGCCCGATCCGCAACATGTACAACCCGTCCGCGCTCGGCGACGCGAACTGCTACTCCAGCAGCATCCCGAGCCAGGAGGTGCACGCGGCGGCCGGCCCGGGCAACCACTGGTTCTACCTGCTGGCCATGGGCAGCAACCCGACCAACGGGCAGCCGACCAGCCCGACCTGCAACAGCAGCACCGTGACCGGCCTGGGCATCCAGAAGGCCATCAAGATCATGTACAACGCGATGCTGCTCAAGACGACGACCTCGTCGTACCTGAAGTACCGCACCTGGACGTTGCAGGCCGCCAAGACCCTGTACCCGGGCAGCTGCACCGAGTTCAACACGGTCAAGGCCGCCTGGGACGCGGTGAGCGTGCCGGCGCAGTCCGGCGACCCGACCTGCACCGGTGGCACCCCGACGCCCACCCCGACCGCGACCTCCACCCCGACGCCCACCCCGACCTCGGGCGGCTGCTCGGGCCAGAAGCTGACCAACCCCGGCTTCGAGTCCGGCGCCACCGGCTGGACCGCCACCTCGGGCGTGATCACCTCGTCGGCCAGCCAGGCCGCGCACGGTGGCTCGTACAAGGCGTGGCTCAACGGGTACGGCTCCACCCACACCGACACCGTCACCCAGTCGGTGGCCATCCCGGCCGGTTGCCGGGCCACCCTGTCCTTCTGGCTGCACATCGACACGGCCGAGTCGGGCAGCACGGCGTACGACAAGCTGACCGTCAAGGCCGGCAGCACCACCCTGGCGACGTACTCCAACGTCAACGCCGCCAGCGGCTACGTGCAGCGCAGCTTCGACGTGTCCGCGCTGGCGGGCAGCACCGTCACCATCTCGTTCAGCGGGGTGGAGGACAGCAGCCTCCAGACGTCCTTCGTGGTGGACGACACCGCGCTCACCCTGAGCTGACCCTCCCACCGCCGGCAGCGGCCGGTCGTCGCCACCCGCGACGGCCGGCCGTCGGCGTGTCCGCCCCCGCCACTCCCCCGGGCCCGGCCCGGGTCCACCCCGCCGGCACCCGCGACTGCGGGCCGGAAGCGGCGTCACCACTCGCGTCCGCGAGGTGGAAACCACCTTCCGGTGGGCAGATGCGGGCGACTAGGGTGACCGGGTGAGCGTGTTCCGGATCAGTGAGGCCGCCGAGTTGCTCGGGGTCAGCGCCGACACCGTGCGGCGCTGGGTGGACGCCGGCCGGCTGCCCGCCCGGCGGGACGCCCACGGCCACCGGCTCGTCGACGGCGTGGACCTGGCCGGCTTCGTCCGCGCCCAGTCCGCCGCCCCCGACGAGGGGGCCGAGTTCTCCTCGGCCCGCAACCGGCTGCGCGGGATCGTCACCGCCGTCGTCCGGGACACCGTGATGGCCCAGGTCGACATCCAGGCCGGGCCGTTCCGGATCGTCTCGCTGATGAGCCGCGAGGCCGTCGACGAGCTGGACCTGCGGGTCGGCTCGGTGGCCGTCGCCGTGATCAAGTCGACCACCGTCGTGGTGGAGCGTCCCGCGCCCACCGGCCCCACCAGGGGAAGGACCGACCCGTGACCCGACCCGCCGGCGGACCGCCCGCCCTGCCCCGCCGCCCTGCCACCGGCCCGACCGCCCCGCCCCGCCCCGGCACCGCCGGGCCGACCGGCGCTGCTGCGGCCACCCGACCGCGCGGCGGCAGCCGCCCGATGGGCCGGCGGAGCCGCGCCGGGGTCCTCCCCCTCGTGGCGGCCCTCCTCGCCCTGGCCGGATGCGGGGCCGGGACCACCGCGCCGGCCACCGACGGTGAACCGCGCGGCACGCTGACCGTCTTCGCCGCCGCGTCGCTGACCGAGTCGTTCACCACCCTCGGCCGGCGGTTCGAGGCCGAACACCCGGGCACGACGGTCACCTTCAACTTCGCCGGCAGCTCCGCCCTGGCCACCCAGATCACCCAGGGCGCGCCCGCCGACGTGTTCGCCTCGGCCGCCCCGAGGAACATGGCCACCGTCACCGACGCCGGGCACGCCGCCGGTGCCCCCGCCGTCTTCGCCCGCAACCAGCTCGTCATCGCCGTGCCGCAGGGCAATCCGCAGCGCCTCGCCGGGCTGGCCGACCTGACCCGGCCGGGGTTGAAGGTCGCGCTGTGCGCCGCCCAGGTGCCGTGCGGGGCGGCGGCGACCACCGCCCTGGACGCGGCCGGCGTACGGGTCACCCCGGTCACCCTCGAACAGGACGTCAAGGGCGCACTGGCCAAGGTGAAACTCGGCGAGGTCGACGCGGCGCTGGTCTACCGCACCGACGCCCGCGCGGCCGACCGGGAGGTCGACGGCATCGAGTTCCCCGAGTCCGCCCGCGCCGGCAACGACTACCCGATCGTGGTGCTGGCCGACGCGCCGAACCCCACCGCCGCCCACGCCTTCGTCGCGCTGGTCCGGTCCGCACCCGGCCGGGCCGTCCTCACCGACGCCGGATTCCAGCCACC
The DNA here is from genome assembly GCF_007833915.1 of Micromonospora sp. HM134. Lineage (NCBI taxonomy): Bacteria > Bacillati > Actinomycetota > Actinomycetes > Micromonosporales > Micromonosporaceae > Micromonospora > Micromonospora sp. HM134. The sequence goes on along the minus strand of NZ_CP041061.1, from coordinate 3,977,962 downwards.
GGCAGGCCCGTGACCGCGTCCATCCGCCGACGCGGCACCGGTCAACGGGTGCCGGTCGCGCTGCTCGTACCGGCCGCCGTGGGGTTGCTGTTCCTGGTGCTGCCGCTGGGCGGGCTGCTGCTGCGCACCCCGTGGACGTCGCTGGGACCACGCCTCACCGCGCCCGGGGTGCTCACCGCGCTGCGGCTGTCGGTGCAGTGCGCCACCCTCGCCACGCTGCTCTGCCTGGCGCTGGGCGTACCTCTGGCGTGGTTGCTGGCCCGGGTGGAGTTTCCCGGCCGGCGGCTGGTCCGGGCGCTGGTCACCGTGCCGCTGGTGCTGCCGCCGGTGGTCGGCGGGGTGGCACTGTTGCTGGTCTTCGGTCGACGCGGGCCGGTCGGCGGCTGGCTGGACGCCACCTTCGGCGTCACGCTGCCGTTCACCACCACCGGCGTGGTGCTCGCCGAGGCGTTCGTGGCGATGCCGTTCCTGATCATCGCGGTGGAGGGGGCGCTGCGCGGCGTCGACCACCGCTACGAGGAGGCCGCCGCCACCCTGGGCGCGGGCCGGTGGACCACCTTCACCCGGGTCACCCTGCCGCTGGTCGCCCCCGGCGTCGCCGCCGGGGCGGTGCTGTGCTGGGCCCGCGCGCTCGGCGAGTTCGGCGCGACCATCACCTTCGCCGGCAACTATCCGGGCCGGACCCAGACCATGCCGCTCGCGGTCTACCTGGCCCTGGAGACCGACCTGGAGGCCGCCGTGGTGCTCAGCCTGGTGCTGCTCACCGTCTCGGTGGTGATCCTCGCCGGGCTGCGCGACCGGTGGATCAGCGGCCCGTGACACCGCCACTGCTCGACGGGCACCTGGTCGTCGACCGGGCCGGGTTCCGGCTGGACGTCCGGCTGCACGTCGCCGCCGGGGAGGTGGTCGCGCTGCTCGGGCCGAACGGCGCCGGCAAGACCACCGCGCTGCGCGCCCTCGCCGGGCTGCACCCGCTCAGCGCCGGACGGCTACGCCTCGACTCGACGGTGCTGGACCAGCCGGACGCGCGGCGGTTCGTCCGGCCGGAGCGGCGGCCCGTCGGCGTGGTGTTCCAGGACTACCTGCTCTTCCCGCACCTGACCGCCCGGGACAACGTCGCGTTCGGTCCCCGCCGGCAGGGCCTGCCCCGGCGGGCCGCCCGTGCGCGGGCCGACCGGTGGCTGGACCGGGTGGGCCTGGCCGGGTACGCCGGGCGGCGGCCCCGGCAGCTCTCCGGCGGGCAGGCCCAGCGGGTCGCCCTGGCCCGCGCGCTCGCCGTCCACCCGACCCTGCTGCTGCTCGACGAGCCGCTGGCCGCGCTCGACGCCCGCACCCGGCTGGACACCCGCGCCGAACTGCACCGTCACCTCACCGACCACGCCGGGGCGGCCGTGCTGGTCACCCACGACCCGCTGGACGCCCTGGCGCTGGCCGACCGGCTGGTCATCGTCGAGGACGGCCGGGTGGTCCAGGAGGGCGACGCGGCGACGGTCACCGGCCGGCCGCGCACCGACTACGTCGCCCGGCTGGTCGGGCTGAACCTGCACCGGGGCCGGGCCGACGGGCGGCGGGTCCGGCTCGCCGACGGGTTCACCGTGCCGACCGCCGACCGGCTCGACGGCGACGCCTTCGTGGTCTTCGCGCCCACCGCCGTGCGCCTGCATCCGCACCGCCCCGACGACACCGCCGGGCACCGCTGGCCGGCCACCGTCGCCGGGGTGCACCGGCACGGCGACCACCTGCGGGTGCAGCTCACCGGGGTGCTCGACACCGTCGCCGACGTCACCCCCGCCGTCGCCGCCGGGCTGCGGCTGCTCCCCGGGCAGCAGGTCTGGGCGAGCGTGGCGGCCGGCGACACCCGGGCGTACCCGGTCGGGCCCTGACGGTCAGCTCGGGCCGGGCGGGCCGTCGCCGGCGTCGGCGGGTGGCGTCGGCTGGAAGACGTCCGGCACGCCGTCGCGGTCCAGGTCGACGCTCTCGGCCTCGTGCACCCGCCGGTAGACCCGGCTGCGGGCGCGCAGGATGACGCTGGCCAGCAGGGCCGACACCAGCGAACCGGCGAGCACCGCCACCTTGGCGTGGTCGTCGCGGGCGCTGCCCAGCCCGAAGGCCAGTTCCCCGATCAGCAGCGAGACGGTGAAGCCGATCCCGCCGAGCAGCGCGAGCCCGAGCGCGTCGAGCCAGTTGAGGCCCTCGTCGGGGTCGGCCCGGGTGAACCGGGACACCAGCCAGGTCGCGGTCAGGATGCCGACCGGTTTGCCGACGACCAGGCCGACGGCGATGCCCACCGCGACCCGGTCGGTCAACGCGGTGGCCAGCCCGGCGAGCCCTCCGACGGTGACCCCGGCGGAGAGGAACGCGAAGACCGGCACGGCGATGCCGGCGGAGATCGGCCGCACCCGGTGCTCGAAGTGCTCGGCCAGGCCGGGCCCGGCGTCCGGGCCGCCGGCCGCGGCGCTGCGCAGCACCGGCACGGTGAAGGCGAGCAGGACGCCGGCCACGGTGGCGTGCACCCCCGACTCGTGCACCAGCACCCAGGTGAGGACGGCGAACGGCAGCAGCAGCCACCACGACCGGACCCGGCGCTGAACCAGGAACGCGAAGGCGGCGAGCGGCAGCAGCGCGCCCAGCAGCGGGGCGACGGACAGGTCCGAGGTGTAGAAGACCGCGATGATCATGATGGCGAGCAGGTCGTCGACCACCGCCAGGGTGAGCAGGAAGGTGCGCAGCGCCGACGGCAGGAAACGGCCCACCACGGCGAGCACCGCCAGGGCGAACGCGATGTCGGTGGCGGTCGGGATGGCCCAGCCCCGGCCTGCGCCGTCGCCCGCCCCGGCGGCGATCAGGTAATACAGCACAGCGGGCACGATCACCCCGCCGACGGCAGCCGCCACCGGCACCGCCGCCCGTCGGGGATCACGCAGGTCACCGGCGACGAACTCGCGTTTGAGCTCCAGTCCGGCGACGAAGAAGAACACGGCCAGCAGACCGTCCGCGGCCCAGGTCGCCACGCTCAGGTCGAGGTGCAGCGCGGCCGGGCCGACGGTGACGTCCCGCAGCGCCTGGTACGACCCCGACCAGGGGGAATTGGACCAGACCAGCGCGATGAGCGCCCCGGCGAGCAGGAGCGCCCCGCCGACGGTCTCCCGGCGGAGGATGGCCGAGATCCGGCTGGTCTCGCTCCAGGAGCGGCGGGCGAACAGGCTGGGGCCTCGCCGGGTGGCGTTGGTCACGGAAACTCCTCGTCGGCAGGGATCGCGTCATCCACCGCCGACCAGACTTCCCGGCACACCTGGGGCAACCCTATCCGCTGCGGCCGCCGACCGCCGGGCGGCTGCGTGCCGACCCCCGTCGCTCCCGGCCGGGTGGGTGCCCGGCCGGGAGCGGAGGCGGATCAGAGGGTACGGGCCAACCGGTCGGCGAGCAGCCGGGCGAACCGGGCCGGGTCGGCCAGGTCGCCGCCCTCGGCGAGCAGCGCCGTGCCGTAGAGCAGCTCGGCGGTCTCGGTCAGCGCCGCACTGTCGTCGCCGCGCTGGTGGGCGACGCGCAGGCCGGTGACCAGCGGGTGGGTCGGGTTGAGTTCGAGGATGCGCTTGACCGGGGGCAGTTCCTGCCCCATCGCCCGGTACATCTTCTCCAGGGTCGGGGTGATGTCGTGCGCGTCGCCGACGATGCACGCGGGCGAGGTGGTCAGCCGGGACGAGAGCCGGACCTCCTTGACGGTGTCGGCGAGCGCCCCGCCGAGGAAGGTGAGCAGCTCGGCGTACTCCTTGTTCTGCTGCTCCCGGGCGACCTCGGTGTCCTTGCGTTCCTGCTCGGTCTCCAGGTCGACCTGGCCCTTGGCGATGGAGCGCAGCGGCTTGCCGTCGAACTGGCCGACCCGTTCCACCCACACCTCGTCGACCGGGTCGGTGAGCAGCAGCACCTCGTAGCCCTTGGCCCGGAACGCCTCCAGGTGCGGGGAGTTCTCCAGCATGGTGCGGTTCTCGCCGGTGGTGTAGTAGATCTCGTTCTGGCCGTCCTTCATCCGCTCCACGTACCCGCCCAGCGTGGTGGGCTCGGTGTCGTGGTGGGTGGAGGCCACCGACAGCAGGTCGAGGATGGTCTCGGTGTTGTCCGGGTCCTCCAGCAGACCCTCCTTGACCACCCGGCCGAACTCGCCCCAGAAGGTGGCGAACCGCTCCGGGTTGCCGGTGCGCATGTCCTTGACCGTGGCGAGCACCTTGCGGACCAGCCGGCGGCGGACGATCTGGATCTGCCGGTCCTGCTGGAGGATCTCCCGGGAGATGTTCAGCGACAGGTCGTGGGCGTCCACCACGCCCTTGACGAAGCGCAGGTAGTTCGGCATCAGCGCGGCGCAGTCGTCCATCACGAAGACCCGCTTGACGTAGAGCTGCACCCCGCGCCGGCCGTCGGCCTGGTAGAGGTCGTACGGCGCGTGCGCGGGCAGGAACAGCAGCGCCTCGTACTCGAAGGTGCCCTCCCCGCGCATGTGGATGGTCTCCAGCGGGTCGGTCCAGTCGTGGCTGACGTGCCGGTAGAAGTCCCGGTACTCCTCCTCGGCGACCTCGTCACGCGGGCGGGCCCAGAGCGCCTTGCGGGAGTTGAGCGTCTCCTCGGTGGGTTCACCGCCGTCGACGCCCGGCACGGTGGTGCGGATCGGCCAGGCGATGAAGTCCGAGTACCGCTTGACGATCTGCCGGACCGTGGCGAGGTCGGCGTAGTCGTGCAGGTTGTCCTCGTCGTCGGCGGGCTTGAGGTGCACGGTGACCGAGGTGCCCTGCGGGGCGTCGTCGACGGTCTCCACCACGTAGGTGCCCTCGCCGGTGGACTCCCAGCGGGTGCCCTCGGTCTGCCCGGCCCGCCGGGTGAGCAGGGTGACCCGGTCGGCGACCATGAACGTCGAGTAGAATCCGACGCCGAACTGGCCGATCAGCTCGCCGCCGGCGCTCTCCTTGGACTCCTTGAGCTTGCGCAGCAGCTCGGCGGTGCCGGAGCGGGCGATGGTGCCGATCAGCGAGACGACGTCCTCGCGGGACATGCCGATGCCGTTGTCCCGGACGGTGAGGGTCCGGGCCTCCGGGTCGGTCACCAGCTCGATGTGCAGGTCAGAGGTGTCGACGTCGAGGTCGGAGTCGACAAGCGACTCCAGCCGGAGCTTGTCCAACGCGTCGGAGGCGTTGGAGATCAGCTCGCGTAGGAAGACGTCCTTGTGCGAGTAGATGGAATGCACCATCAGTTGCAGCAGCTGGCGTGTCTCCGCCTGGAACTCCAGCGTCTCGGTCCGACTGCTCACACCAACCTCCTCGTACGGGTGGGCCAGATCCGCGCAACAGGATACGAGGTGCCGTGGCGGCCCGGTCACGCCCGGTCGTCGTCCCGACGGACCAGCAGGCAGGCCTGCGGGGTGCGTTCGGTGGCGCCGTCGAACTCCTGCGGGGCCCGGCACATCCGGGCCCGCTCCGGCAGCCCGGCGGCGTGCAGCAACGCCGCCACGTGGTCCGGCTGGCGGCGACGGAACGCCAGCGAGACCGGGTCGCCCCACGCCTCGGTGTAGCGGACCGTCTCGTCGCCGACCTGGAAGGCGAGCAGCGCGTGCCCGCCGGGGGCGAGGGCCCGGTGGAACTCGGCGAAGACCCGGGGCAGCCACCCGTCGGGTACGTGGATGACGCTGTACCAGGCGACCAGGCCGGCCAGTGCGCCGTCGGCCACCGGTAGGTCCAGCATGGACCCCTCGACGAAACGCAGCCCCGGATGGGCCAGCCGGCCCTGGGCCAGCATCCCCGGGGACAGGTCGAGCCCGGTGACGGCCAGGTCGAGGGCGCGCAGGTGAGCGGTGATCCGGCCGGGGCCGCAGCCGACGTCGAGCACCGGGCCGCCCCCGCCGGCCAGGACGGTCTCGGCGAACGCGGCGAGCATGGCCCGGTCGACCGGGCGGGCGGCGAGTTCGGTCCGGAACCGGGTGGCGTACCCGGCGGCCATCGTGTCGTAGGAGGCGCGGGTCTCGGCGAGGAAGTCGGCGTCGGTCACGGCCGGGGACCCTACCGGCCGGGCGGCTCCGCCGGAGGGTGCGCCACCCCGACCGGACCCGCTCCGACATCGACTTCGGTCGCGACGTCGCCTCGCGGGTCAGCGGGGGGTCGTCGGACGGGTGACGTCGTGCACGTGGTGCACCACGTCGTGCAGGAAGTAGACGGCGAAGCGGCCCACGGTGAACACCGAACCGTTGCTGCGCCGGCCCGGGCGGGCCCACTGCGCGGGCGTGACGGCGTCGAACGCGGCGGCGGTCGACTCGGCCTGCGCGGCGAGTTCCCCGGCCACCCGGGCCGGCGCCTGGTGGAAGTAGTCGTCCTCGACGGCGGTGGCGTCCTGGTCCCAGTCGGGGAAGACCGGGTCGTCCTCGTCGAGCATCAGCGCCAGCCGCCCCCGGAAGATCCGGCAGGTGTCCCGCACGTGGCAGGCGTACTCCACCGGCGACCAGACGGTCGGCGCGGGCCGCCGGGTCGCGTCGGGCCGGGACAGCACCTCCCGCCACACCGGGACGGTGGCGCGCAGCCGGTCCCCGGTGGCGTCGGCCCGCTGCGGCACGAAGCCGCACTCGGCGCACCCGTCGTCGATGACGGCGGTCCAGTCCCGGTCCTCCGGCGTGATCGCCGCCCACTCCGACATGCGGCGATCCTGCCACGCGGGTGCCGGGCCGGCGTCGGCGGTAGGGTGTACGCCGCTGGCAGATCCGGGCGGGGGGTGGTCGTGGTGTCGCGGGACGCGGAGCGTAGGCCCATCGCCGTCAACAGGAAGGCCCGCCACGACTACACGGTGCTGAAGACCTACGAGGCGGGCATCGTGCTGGCCGGCACCGAGGTGAAGTCGCTGCGCGAGGGGCGGGTGTCGCTGGTCGACGCGTTCGCCCAGGAGAGCGACGGCGAGATCCTGCTGTACGGCCTGCACATCGCCGAGTACGGCTACGGCACCTGGACCAACCACCAGCCCCGGCGGACCCGCAAGCTGCTGCTGCACCGGGTGGAGATCGCCCGCATCCTGGAGAAGTTGCGCGACCCGGGGATCACCCTGGTGCCGCTGTCGATGTACTTCAGCAACGGCTGGGCCAAGGTCGAGGTCGGGCTGGCCCGGGGCCGCCGCTCGTACGACAAGCGGCAGGTGCTCGCCGAACGCGACGCCAACCGGGAGATCGCCCGGGAGTTGGGCCGCCGGCTCAAGGGCCGACGGCCGGCCGGCGAGGGTCGCAGGCCGGGCTGACCCGGTCGACGTTCGCCGGTGCCCTGCGGGCTCAGCCGGAGGCGTCGTCCGCTGCGGCGGTGTCGGCGGTGCCCGGGGCGCCGGCCAGCACGATCGCGGCGGCCACGGTGGTCAGGATGGCCAGGACCGCCCAGGGCAGCCAGCCGGCGCGTACCCCGTCGCCGAGCAGCAGCACCCCGGCGACCGACGGGACGACGATCTCGACCGCCCAGAGCACGGCGGTGACCGGCCCGACCTGCCCGTGGCGCAGCGCGTGCGCGTAGAGGATCGTCCCGGTCACCCCGGAGACGACCAGGCCCCAGGTGACCGGCTCCTTCAGCAGGTCCCAGGCCGCCGTGCCGGGGTGGCCCAGCGGGTCGGGTGGCGGGATGAGCGCCCGCGCGCACAGCGCGGTGATCCCCCAGGCGAGACCGGCCAGGGTGGCGGCGACGACCGGCCGGGCGACCCGTAGGGCGGCGAGGCCGGCGATCGCGGTCAGCGCCGCCGCGCCGGCCAGGCCGACCCGGAGCGCCGCCGACGCGGTGACCGGCGGTTCGGGGCCGGCGGCCAGCGAGATGACGGTGAGGGCGGCGACGGTGAGCAGGATCGCCCCGGTGTCCCGGCGGCGTAGTCGCGCACCGAGCACGATCCGGGCGACGACCACGGTGACGGCCAGCGAGCCGGCGGTGACCGACTGGACCGCGTACACGGGGAGTTTCTGGAGGGCGACCAGGGAGGCGAGCCAGGCCAGCGTGTCGCAGCCGAGGCCGACGAGGTAGAGCGGGTGGCCGAGGGCGCGCAGGGTGCTGGCCCCGCGTCGGGCCCCGACGGCCTGCAGGACCGAGCCGACGCCGTAGCCGAACGCCGCGCCGAGGGCGAAGGTCAGTGCCAGGCCGGCCGTCACCCCCCGCCCCCGGTTCCCGGCCCGGTGGACGCCACCGGCCCGGTTGCGGTGGTCACCGCCGGCTCGGTCATCGGCACCGCCTCTGTTCCTGGTCCCGGCCGGGTCCGCGTCAGCCGTCGCTCCGTCGCATTGTCCCCGGCCTGTCCGCGCCCCGCAGCGCGTCGCCGTCCCCGGCGCGCCGGCCACAATTCCACAAGACTTCTTGTACTTCATGTCTTGTGCTTTTAGGGTGGGCGCATGACCGAGGAACCCACCCGGCACCTGACCGATCCCCGGGCGATGCGCGCGCTGGCCCACCCGACCCGACTGCGGCTGCTCGGCGAGCTGCGGGTGCGGGGCCCGCGCAGCGTCGGCATGCTCAGCGACGCCGTCGACGAGGCGGTCGGCTCGGTCAGCTACCACCTGGGCAAGCTGGCCGAGCACGGCTTCGTCGAGGAGGCCCCCGAGCACGCCCGGGACCGCCGGGAACGCTGGTGGCGGGCGACCCACGCGCGGACGTCCTGGGAGCCGGTCGAGGCGCTCGCCGACCCGGAACGGCGGGCCGCCTCCGACCTGCTGCGCCGCGCCGTCCTCGACCGGTACGCGGAACGCCTCGGTCACTACCTCGACGTCGAGGCGACCCTCGACCCGCAGTGGGTGCGCGGCACCGCCAGCGCCGACTCCTGGCTGCACCTGACCAGCGACGAGCTGATCGAGCTGCGGGCCGACCTGGAGGCGCTGGCCGCCCGCTGGCGGGACCGCAGCGACCCGGACCGGCCGGGGGCCGCCTCCGTGTCGTTGATCTACCACGCCTTCCGGGACCCGCGGTGACGTCGCCGCGCCGCCGCGCTCCCCTGGTCGGCCTGCTGCTCGGTCACGCCGTCTCGCTCACCGGCAACATGCTCACCCTGATCGCGCTGCCGCTGTACGTGCTCGCCACGACCGGCTCGCCCGCCGCGACCGGCCTCACCGGCGCGGTCGCCACCGTGCCGGTGGTGCTCGGCGGCGCCCTCGGCGGGGTGCTGGTGGACCGGATCGGCTACCGCCGGGCCAGCATCCTGGCCGACGTGGTCTCCGGGCTGACGGTGGCGGCCGTGCCACTGCTCGACGCCACGGTCGGCCTGCCGTTCTGGGCCCTGCTCGGGCTGGTCTTCGCCAGCGGCCTGCTCGACACCCCGGGGCAGACCGCCCGCAACGCGCTGCTGCCGGAGGCGGCCACCGCCGCCGGGGTGCCGCTGGAGCGGGCGGTCGGCTGGTACGAGGCGACCGAACGCGGCGCCCGGCTGGTCGGCGCGCCGGTGGCCGGGCTGCTCGTGACCGCCCTCGGCGCGCTCCCGGTGCTGGCCGTGGACGCCGCCACCTTCGCGGTCTCCGCGCTGGTCGTGGCGCTGCTGGTGCCCCGGTCGCTGCGCCCGGCCGAGTCGACCGGACCGACCGGGGGCGGCTACTGGCGGGACTTCGCCGTCGGGGTGCGCTTCCTGACCCGGGAGCCGCTGCTGCGGGCGGTGGTGCTGCTCGTGCTGGTGACCAACTTCTTCGACGCGACGAAGAGCAACGTGCTGCTGCCGGTGGTGGCCGACCGGGACCTCGGCGGGGCCACCGCGTTCGGCCTGCTGGTCGGCGCGATGGGTGGCGGCGCGCTGGTCGGGTCGCTGCTGTTCAGCGCGGTCGGTCACCGGCTGCCCCGCCGGGCCACCTTCGTCACCGCCTTCGCCGTCGCCGGTGGGCCACCCTTCTGGGTGCTGGCCGCCGCGCCGCCGTTGCCCTGGATCGTCGCGGTCTTCGCCCTGTCCGGATTCGCCGCCGGGGCGATCAACCCGCTGCTCGGCGCGGTGGAGTTGGAACGGGTGCCGGCCCACCTGCGGGCCCGGGTGTTCGGGGTGATCGGGGCCGGCTGCTGGGCCGGCATCCCGCTGGGCGCGCTCGCCGCCGGGGTGGCCGTGGACGGCTTCGGCACCACGCCCACCCTGCTCACCGTGGGCGTCTGCTACCTGCTGGTGGTGCTCACCCCGCTGCTCGGCGGCCCGTGGCGCACGATGAACCGCCCGACCGCCCCCGCCCACCCGGCACAGACCCCCGCACCGGTCAGCTGAGCAGCGCCCGGTCGGCCCCAAGTCCCGTTCTCGGTGATCAAGAGGTTCGCGTCAGCTTCGATCTTCAGGTTGACGCAAACCTCTTGATCAGTTGACGCAAACTTCTTGATCACCGGGGAGGGGAGGGGCGGCGCGGGGCGGGGAGGGGCGCGAGGGGGCACGGCGCGGCGGGCGGGGCGTGGGTGGGGTGGGACGCGGGTCAGTCGCGGCGCAGGTCGGCGTGGGCGGCGCGGAGCCGGTCGACGGCCGGGTCGGTGCCGGGTGGGACGTGCCGGTCCAGCTCGGCCCAGACCTCGGCGAGGGCGTCGGTCACGGCCCGCAGCTCGGCGGCGTGCCGCAGGGCGCCCTGCCGGTGTGACTCCTCCAGCCGGCGGGCCCACCCGGCGGTCACCGTGGCGAGGCGTTCGCCGTCGGCGCGGGCCTGGGCGGCGCTGCGGGCGGCGGGGGCGGGCACGATCGCGGCGACCGGCCGGGTGTCGCCGTCGCGGGTGACCAGGGTGACCGTGTCGGTCAGCTCGGCCATCGCGATCAGCTGGGTCAGCCGGGTACGCAGCTCGCGCAGCGGCACGGATCGGGGTTGACCACTGTGGTGGGACAGCGCGGGGGCAGCCATGCCCCCATGGTCGGACCCGGGTATGACATTTATCGTCATGACGGTCCGGGTGGGGTGGACCAGGCGTCCACCCCACCCGGGTCGGTCAGCTCGCCTGCAACGTCACGTCGTCGATGACGAAGCTGGTCTGCAACGAGGCGTCCTCGGTGCCGGTGAACTTCAGGGTCACCGTCTGCCCGGCGTACGCGCCCACGTCGAACGAGCGCAGGGTGTAGCCGGTCGCCTTGTTGAGGTTCGAGTACGTCGCCAGCGTGGTGCTGCCGACCTGGACCACCAGCTTGTCGTACGCGACGGTGGTGGTCCGCTCGGTGGTGTCGATGTGCAGGTAGAAGGCGAGGGTGTAGGAGGAGCAGCCGGCCGGCACGGTCACCGACTGGGACAGCGTGTCGGTGCTGGTGCTGCCGTTGCCGTTGAGCCACGCCTTGTAGGAGCCGGTACGGGCCGGCTGGCTGGACGAGTTGGTGATGACGCCGGAGGTGGCCGTCCACGGGCTGGTGCCCGACTCGAATCCGCCGTTACCGACGACCTGCCCGCCGGTGCAGCTCCCGGTGCCGGTGACGGTGACGGTGTAGCTGGCCGTCCGGGTGGCCGAGCCGGTGCCGGTCACGGTCAGCGTGAAGGTGCCGAGGGTGGCGCTCGACGACGCGCTGACCGTCATGGTGGCCGAGCCGCCGGAGGTGACCGACGACGGGCTGAACGAGACGCTCACGCCGCTGGGCGCGCCGGAGGCCGACAGCGCGACGGTCTGGGCGCTGCCGCTGGTGGTGGCGGTGCTGACCGTGGCGGTGGTGGAGCTGCCCTGGGCGACGCCGCCGGCGGTGGGGCTGACCGCGACCGAGAAGTCGTTGGTCGGGGTGCCGCCGCCGACCGCGAGGTCCCAGATGGCGTACGCGACGCCGTCGGCACTGCGGTTGAGCCCGGTGGCGTTGATGTTGCTGGTGGTGTCGCAGGACGAGTGGTAGCACGGGTCGTACGCGGCGTTGGCGGTGCCGCCCCACTTGCTGGCCTGGGAGCTGGTCTTGCGGGCGCTGGCCCCCATCGCGTAGCCGGAGGTGGGGATGCCGGCCTGCTGGAACGAGTAGTCGTCGGAGCGGCCCTGGCCCTCGGTGTTCTCCTCCGGCGACAGCCCGAGGGAGTCCCAGTACGCCTTCAGCGGCGCGGCCGTGGTGGAGGTGACCCGGTTGATGAAGTAGCCGCCGTTGGTCGAGGCGACCATGTCGAAGTTGTAGTACCCCTTGATGTAGCCCTTCTGGGCGGTGGTCAGCGAGTTGACGTAGAACTTGGAGCCCTGCAGGCCCTGCTCCTCGCCGTTCCACCAGGCGAACCGGACCCGCTTGGTCATGGTCGGGTTCTGCTGGGCCAGCACCAGGGCGTTCTCCAGCAGCACCGACGAGCCGGAGCCGTTGTCGTTGATGCCCGGCCCGGCGGCGACCCCGTCGAGGTGTGCGCCGAACATGACGACGTCGGTGCTCGGGCCCTGCGGCCACTCGGCGATCACGTTGTTGCCCTGGTAGGTGCAGCTGGTGCAGGTCTGCTCGGTGACCGTGTAGCCGGCGGCCTGGAGCTTGGACTTCACGTAGGCGACCGAGGCGGTGTAGCCGGCCGAGCCGGCCCGCCGGTTGCCGCCGTTGCTGGTGGCGATGCTCTGGAACTGGGCCAGGTGCGCCTGGACGTTGCTGACCGATACGTCCGGGGCGGCGAGCGCGGCGACGGCCGGCGCGGCGGTGGCCGGCCGGGCGGTCGGGGTGGCCGAGGCCGGTGGCGCGGCCAGGGCGAGCGTCACCGCGGTGACGGCGGCGATCGCCAGGGTTCTGCGCTTCATGCGAGCTCCTCATGGGGGTCGGCGGGGCGTCCGCCCGGGCGTCACCGTTCCGTGTGCCGGGGTCGGCATGGGGGTGCACGGGAGCCCGCGACCCGGGGGTGGGGTCGCGGCGGAGACGCCGGGGAAGCAAACACTGACATGTATCAATCTGCGGGTCAATCCGTCGGACGGTGTCACATTCCCGGGCGACGCCGGGAGGGGGCCCGGGAGCCGGGCGCGACGACGTCGGCACCGGGTGTAGACAACGCGCGTATACGCGGTGTGTATAGTCGCCGGCATGTCCATCGGCCAGACCTTTCTCGGCCTGCTGGAGGCGACCCCCCGGCACGGCTACGACATCAAACGGCGCTACGACGAACACTTCGGCCACTCCCGCCCGGTCGCCTACGGCCAGGTCTACGCGACCCTGTCCCGGCTGCTGCGCGGCGGCCTGGTCGAGGTGGAGGCGGTCGAGCCCGGCGAGGGCCCCGACCGCAAGCGGTACGCCATCACCGAGGCGGGCGTCGCCGACGTGGCGCAGTGGCTGGCCCGCCCCGAGCAGCCCGAGCCCTACCTGCAGAGCGTCCTCTACACCAAGGTGGTGCTCGCCCTGCTCACCGGCCGGGCGGCGGCCGAGCTGCTCGACGTGCAGCGCGCCGAGCACCTGCGGCTGATGCGGGAGCTGACCCGGCGCAAGCGCGACGGTGACCTGGCCGAGCAGTTGATCTGCGACCACGCCCTGTTCCACCTGGAGGCCGACCTGCGCTGGCTCGAACTCACCACCGCCCGCCTCGACGAGCTGGCCGCGCAGGTGCGCCGATGAGCGGCCCGCTGCTGGTCGCCGAGGGCCTGCACCGCCGCTTCGGCGAGACGGTGGCGCTGGTCGACGCCGCGCTGCGCATCGACGAGGGCGAGGTGGTCGCGGTGCTCGGGTCGTCCGGCTCCGGCAAGTCCACCCTGCTGCACTGCCTCGCCGGGATCGTCCGCCCCGACCAGGGACGGGTCGTCTTCGACGGCCGGGACCTGGTGACGATGAGCGACGCCCGGCGCAGCGCCCTGCGCCGGGAGGCGTTCGGGTTCGTCTTCCAGTTCGGCCAGTTGGTGCCCGAGCTGACCTGCCTGGAGAACGTCGCCCTGCCGCTGCGGCTGGCCCGCGTCCCCCGCCGCGAGGCCGAACAGCGCGCCGGGCAGTGGCTGGAACGGCTGGAGGTGACCGAAGTGGCCGGCAAGCGCCCCGGCGAGGTCTCCGGCGGCCAGGGCCAGCGCGTCGCGGTGGCCCGCGCGCTGGTCACCCGCCCCCGGGTGATCTTCGCCGACGAACCGACGGGCGCGCTGGACTCGCTCAACGGCGAACGGGTGATGCGGCTGCTCACCGAGGCCGCCCGGGACAGCGGGGCGGCGGTGGTCCTGGTCACCCACGAGGCACGGGTGGCCGCGTACTCCGACCGGGAGGTCGTGGTGCGCGACGGGCGTACCCGGAACCTGGAGGTCGCGGCGTGACCGGCCGGGGCGCGCTCGCGGACCTGGCGATGGGCGCCCGGATGGCCGTCACGGGCGGCCGGGAGGGTTGGACCCGGGCGCTGCTCACCGCCGTCGGCGTCGGCATCGGGGTGGCCATGCTGCTGCTGGCCACCGCCGTGCCCGGGGCGCTCGACGCCCGGCAGGCGCGCGGCGACGCCCGCGACGACCTGCGGTTCGGCGAACAGGTCGCGGCCGGTCCCGGCACCCTGCTGGTCCACGCGCTGGACACCGACTTCCGGGGCCGGCCGGTGCGGGGCCGACTGCTGCGGCCGGAGGGACCGGCCGCCCCCGTCCCGCCGGGGCTGACCGCCCTGCCCGCCCCCGGCGAGGTGGTCGTCTCCCCCGCCCTGCGCCGGCTGCTCGACTCCTCCGACGGCCCGCTGTTCACCCCCCGGCTGGGCGGCGCGCGGGTCACCGGCACCATCGCCGACGAGGGCCTCGCCGGCCCCAACGAACTGGCCTACTACCAGGGCGACGACCGGCTGACCGACACGTCCGGGGCGACCCGGCTGGACAGGTTCGGCGGCGGGCTGCCCGGCGAGGGTCTCGGCCCGGTGCTGATGCTGCTGGTGGCGGTCATCTTCGTGGTGCTGCTGCTGCCCATCGCGGTGTTCCTCGGCTCCGCCGTGCGCTACGGCGGTGAGCGACGCGACCGGCGGCTCGCCGCGCTGCGCCTGGTCGGCGCGGACACCACCATGGTCCGGCGGATCGCCGCCGGGGAGGCCGCCGCCGGCGCCCTGCTCGGGGTCGCCGTCGGCATCGGGTTCCTGCTCGCCGGCCGCCAACTGGTCCCGCTGGTCACCCTCTACGACATCAGCGTGTACGCCTCCGACATCCGGCCGCCCACCACACTGCTGCTGGCCGTCGTGCTGGCCGTACCGGCGCTGGCCGTGCTGGTGGCGATGCTGGCGTTGCGCGCGGTCGTGGTCGAGCCGCTCGGAGTGGCCCGGCGTAGCACCCCGGTCCGCCGTCGGCTCTGGTGGCGGCTGCTGCTGCCCGCCGTCGGCCTGGCCATGCTCCTGCCCGTGGCCGGTCTGCGCGACTCCGACGGCGGGGTCACCCGCTGGCTGGTGCCGGCCGGGGCGGTGCTGCTGCTGATCGGCACGGTCACCCTGCTGCCGTGGCTGACCGACCTGCTGGTGCGGCGGCTGCGCGGCGGCCCGGTGCCCTGGCAGCTCGCGGTCCGCCGGGTGCAGCTGGACAGCGCCACCTCCGCCCGGCTGGTCAACGGCATCGCGGTCGCCGTCGCCGGCACCATCGGCCTGCAGATGCTCTTCGCCGGGATCGCCGGGGACTTCACCACCGCCAGCGGGCAGGACACCACCCGGGCGCAGGTGCAGGTGCAGTTCCGCGACCAGCCGGACCTGGCCGGGGTGCTGCGGCAGTTCGGCGCGGCCGAAGGGGTGACCGCCGTGACCGGCACCCTCAGCGCCGGGGCCAACGCCGGCTCGCCGGACGGCCCGCCGGTGGACGTCCGGGTCGGCGACTGCGCCGCGTTGGCCGAGTTCGCCCACCTCGACCGGTGCGTGGACGGGGACACGTTCCTGGTGTCCGATCCGCGTGACCCGGCGGTCGTCCCCGCCGGCACGGTGCTGACCGTCGAGGACGGGTCGCGGTGGCGGGTGCCGACGACGGCGCGGCCCGCGCAGGCCCGGCCCGACCCGGCCGGCTGGATGCAGAACGCGGTGCTGGTCACTCCCGGCGCGGTCGGCTCGCGGGTCCTCGGTCCGCTGCGCTCGACCGTCTACCTCCAGCTCGACCCGGCCGACCCCGACGCGGTCGAACACGTCCGCAACGCCGCCGCCGCGATCGACCTGACCACCCCCGTGTCCGTGCTCTCCTCGACCATCGAGTCGCCCCGGTTCGCCGACATCCGGCGCGGCCTGGCCATCGGCACGGTCGTCACCCTGGTGCTGATCGCCACCAGCATGCTGGTCGGCACGCTGGAGCAGTTGCGGGAGCGCCGCCGGCTGCTGGCCATGCTGGTGGCGGTGGGCACCCGACGCAGCACCCTCGGCTGGTCGGTGCTGTGGCAGACCGCCCTGCCGGTCGGGGTCGGGCTGGTGCTGGCCGTCGGCTTCGGGCTCGGCCTCGGCGCGGCCCTGTTGCGGATGGTGCAGGCCCCGATCACCGTCGCCTGGCCGGTGGTCGGCTTCTCGGTCGGACTCGGCGCGTTGACCGTCCTGGCGATCACCGGGCTGAGCCTGCCCCTGCTGTGGCGGCTCACCCGCGCCGACGGGCTGCGCACCGAGTGACCACCCGGTCCGGGGCCGGCGACGTCGCCGGCCCCGGACCGGCGCTTGGCGGTCAGCCGGCGTACGGGGCGGCGACGTCGAGAATCCAGGTGACGCCGAACCGGTCGGTCAGCATCCCGAAGCCCGGGGCCCACGGCGAGGGGCCGTACTTCTCGATCAGATCGGCACCGTCGGCGAGCCTGTTCCAGAGCGCGCCGACCTCCTCGGCGCTGTCACCACGGACGGAGACGAAGAACCGCTCGCCGGTCAGCGTCATCCCGTTCTCGCGGGTGGTGGCGGTCGGCGCGGCTGCGGCGGGGGCACCGCTGGGCACGTCGTAGGCCATGACGGCGAAGCCGTTGTCGGCCGTGACCTGGCCGAAGACGACCTTGTCGGCGTCCGGCAGTTCCCCCGGCATCCCGAGGTCGCCGTAGCTGACGACCGTGCTGCGGCCACCGAACACGGACCGGTAGAACTCCAACGCCGCGCGGGCGTCACCCCGGAAGTTGAGGTGCGTGGTGGCGGAGATGGCCATGATCGACTCCTTGCTGATGGGGCTTGGCACCCGGTGGGGCTGGTCGGGAGCAAGATTCGCAGCAGTAGGTGACAGGATGTGTCACCTACTGCGGGCAGAATCCAGTCATGCCGACCACGTCCGCGCGCCTGCTGGCCCTGCTGTCGCTGTTGCAGACCCGCCGGGACTGGTCCGGCACCACACTGGCCGCACGCCTGGGCATCAGCCTGCGGACCGTGCGCCGCGACATCGACCGGCTACGGGACCTCGGCTACCCCGTCGCCGCCGCCAAGGGCCCCGACGGCGGTTACCGGCTCGCCGCCGGCACCGAACTGCCCCCGCTGCTGTTCGACGACGACCAGGCCGTCGCCCTCACCGTCGCGCTCCAGGTCGCCGCGACCACCGGGGGCAGCGGACTCGCGGACGCCGCCGCACGGGCGCTGCACACCGTCCGACAGGTGCTGCCCGCCCGGCTCCGGCAGCGGGTCGGGACGCTCAGCGTGACCGCCGTCGCCCGGCCCACCACCGCAGCGCCCGAACCGGTCGACGGAGGGGTGCTGCTGGCGCTCAGTGCCGCCGTGCAGAACCACGAGATACTGCGCTTCGACTACGGGCAGGACAGCCCGGATGGGCCGGCCCGGCACGCCGAACCCCATCACGTCGTCACCTGGGACGGCCGGTGGTACGTCGTCGCCTGGGATCTCGACCGGGCCGACTGGCGGACCTTCCGCGCCGACCGGATCACCCTGCGCCCGCCCCACGGGCCCCGCTTCACCCCGAGGCCGCTGCCGGGCGGGGACGTCGCCACGTACGTCACCGGGGTCTTCCGGGGCTCGGGCGGCACCTCGACGGACTGGCCCTGCCGGGGCACGGTGATCCTCGACCTGCCGGCGGCGACCGTGGCCCGCTTCACCCGCGACGGCTTCGTCGAGGAGATCGACCCCGGTCGCTGCCGACTCACCCTCGGGTCCTGGTCCTGGGTGAGCCTCGCCGCCACCATCGCCCGGTACGACGCCGACATCACCGTCGTCGGCCCGGACGCGCTCACCGACGCCTTCGCCCTGCTGGCCCGCCGGTTCGCCCGCACCGTCGCCGGCCACCTCCCCACAGCGGCGCGACCGCTCGGCGACGACGCACGCCCGAAGGCACCCTGATCGTGCCGGTGGGCCCCGACGTCCCCGCTTCCCGGGCACCGCCTCCCGGCGGCGCACGGTCGGGCTGCCGGTTACCGGCGCAACTGGGCGACGGCGGTGGCGACTCCGATCACCGAATCCACCGGGATCGACGTGTCCTTCGACGCGCTCAGGAGCGCACCGGTCGCCACGACGGTGACCGTCCCCTCGGGGAAGAGAACCTGCACGGAGCCCGCATCTCCCAGCGTGTCCGCCTGCGCCTTCAGGAGGACACGGCCGCCGAGGGCAGCGGCGCGGGGGTCGTCGGTCGCACCCGGCACCGAGGCGAGGTCGTCCTTGCTCCAGGCGGTCCGGTCGAGGGTGATGCCGAGAGTCGCATAGTCCTCGATCTTCGTCGAAGCGGCACCGACGGCCGCATTCGTCCACACGCACGACGTGCTCGACGGGTCCTCCGCGGAATCGTCGGCAGAGAACGTGAAGGCTTTGGTGATGGGTGCTGCCAACGGTGCGATCTGCGCGCACCTGATGGTGGTGTCCGCGTTCTCCTCGGCGGGAGCCGCACTGGAGGCCGGCGCGGGGGAACCGCCGAACTCCCCGGTGGCCGCGTCGTCCGGGTCTCCGGAGCACCCGGCGAGTGACGCAAGTCCCACCGAGGCGAGCACGGCGACAACGGCGGTACGAGAACGGCGTGTGGCGGTCATGAGAATGACTCTACGGTTCGCGGGATCGCGACTTCCCGCAGGTCCGAGCCCCCATGGTGGACCTTTCGGATACGGTTTCGACCACCGGGCGTGCCACCCGGAATGTGGGTCGGTGAGCGGGAATCGCCACGGCGGGCGAGATCGGCACGGAACTCCGGTTCGCGCCAGTGCCTTCTGGCGGACGACAGTTAGAAATCAGCACGGATCTCGCCGAGCTTCTCGGGAGAAGGCGTCATCCCGCCTCGTCTCCTGGCATTGCTGAAACTGTTCGAATGGTGCCACCCCCGTGGCAACGGTCGGCTGCGGCCCGCCCCGCACTGGCGCTACCGGGCGAGCAGCGGGAGTGCGCCGAAGGTGTGGTCCCGCCACAGCCGCCGCGAGGTTTCCTCCGGATAGGCGACGACCACCGGCCGCTCGTCGAAGATGCGCGTGCGGCGCTCGGCGTCGTACGACGGCCACCCGGGGTCGCCGGTCGCGGCGAACGCCGTCCACGCCCCGCGTAACTGCCCGGACAGCTCCTGCGCCGTCGGAGGAGGCGGATCACCGATCAGCATGGCGGGCTGCCCGCTGGTCAGGTTGCCGAAGACCAGCGGCACGTCCAGGCCGTGACAGGCACCGAGGCCACCGCCCAGGCCCGACGCCGGCCAGGTCAGCTCGTAGAGGTGCACCCGGCCGCCACCGGCGAGTTGCGCCTCGGCCAGGTGCAGGCTCGGCATCCGGAACAGCCAGTCCGCGTTGACCAGTTCGTACAGCTGCTCGTCGGTCGCGTCCGGGAACGCCGCCCGGTACCGGTCGACGCCGTCCGGGCCCGGGGCCAGCATCCGCAGCGCGGTCCCGGTCTGTTCCGGCGTGACCTGGCCGAGCACCCCGTCGAGCAGGCTGAACAGCCGGTGCTCGTCCCGGGTGTGCCCGACGAGCAGGTCGACGTCCCGCGCGGCACCGTCGGCCAGCGCCCGCCACGGGGTCGCCGGCAGCACGTCACCGTCGACGACCGGCGCGAACGGGATCGGCCGGTGGGTGATCGACCCCCACCGCTCCCGCCACTGGAGAATCTTGGCCGAGATCGCCTCGCCCACCGCCGGCAGCTGGTCCGGAGCCACCGTCGACAGGTCGGCCAGGGTCGGTCGTACCCCCAGCTCGGCGGCGCAGGCGGCGGTGACGTCGGCGGCCAGCTCGGGCGAGAGGAACGTCCCCGGCACGCTCTGCGCGACCGCGCGCCGGAACAGCCCGGCGGCGCGCGGCATGGCCAGCAGGGCGGCGACCGAGCCGCCGCCGGCCGACTGCCCGAAGACCGTCACCCGGTCCGGGTCGCCACCGAAGGCGCGGATGTTGTCCCGCACCCAGCGCAGGGCCGCGACCTGGTCGAGCAGCCCCCGGTTGGCCGGGGCCCCGTCGACCTGCCCGAAACCCTCGAAGCCGAGGCGGTAGTTGAGCGTCACCACCACGGTTCCAGTGGCGGCGAGGTGCCCGCCGTCGTACTCCGGGAGGCCGGAACAGCCGACGAGGTAACCACCACCGGGAATCCACACCAGGACCGGCATCTTCGCCGCCGGGTCCGGGTCCGGCGTCCAGACGTTGAGCGTCAGCCAGTCGTCGCCGGTGCCCTGCGGGGACGTCCCGAACACGCCGGGCTGCGGGGGCGGCGGACCGAAGGCGAGCGCCGGACGTACGCCCGCCCAGCCGCGTACCGGCTGCGGCACGGCGAACCGGAGGGCTCCGACCGGCGGCTCGGCGTACGGGATGCCACGGAACACCGCCCGGCCCGCCTCCCGGCAGCCGCGCAGGACACCGGCCACGGTACGGACTTCCGGCCCGGACTCCGACGGCATGCTGGCCCCTCCCCCGCTCCCGGTCGGCCGCAGCATCGCAGCGCCCGCCAACCCCCGGCAAACCATTTAGGACCGGGGAATCGAAGCAACCGGTGGCGGCTATGCCGGTGGTGGAGGGGTGAGCCAGGCGAGGGGTTGTCCGGTGAGGGCGGCTTCGGCGAGGCGGTGGGCGCTGGCGGTCTTGAGGGCCGCGCGTGAGCTGTCGATCCAGCGTTGGACGTTGTCGATGCCCTGGTGGCGGTATTCGACTGCCTGAACGAGGCATTCCAGTTTGTCGGCGTCGCGGGCGACGATGGCCTCCGGTGTCTCGCCCGCTTCGTACTCGGCGACGGCGGCGTTGATGAGGTCGGCGACGGTTGGTGGGCAGGTGGCGACCTGGTCGGCGGTGACGGTGGTGTTGGGCGCGGCGGTGAGGTAGCGCTTCGCGATGTGCGGGATGTCGGTGATCCGGGTTTCCTGGGTGTCGTGCAGGACGCACAGCATCGACACCCGGGCCGGGTCGGCACCTTCCATGGCGGCGAGCATCATCCCGATCAGCGCGGTCCGGAACGAGTGGTCGGCGATAGATTCGGGGTCTTTGATGCCGGCGAACCACCAGCCGGTGCGGGCGGCGCGTTTGAGTACGCCGGCCTCGAAGATGAAGCGCATGGCTCCGGCGGCGTCGTGGTCGTCGTTCATCTGCCCGTCCCTGTGCCGGTGACTCCGTCTACTCGCAGGCTGTAGACGATAGAGGTTGTTCTTCGGCTGATTGCGGGGCTTCTCTCGATCGATCCAGATCATTCGTTCGGGACGTGACCCGCAGAGGTCGATCTGTAGGGTCAGCGCCTACGTTCTGGCCAAGTGGCCCATGCAGCAGCGGCGGCGCAAAGCATGAGGCAGACGAATAGACAACTCAACGCACCACAGAGCACCATGGCCCCAGCCCCGATGCCTTCCATGGGCGTCAGCGTAGGCGCTCAGCCAGCCGTACTCCCAGCGTGCCCGGTGCAGCGATCAACACCGATCAGGTTTGGTGCGCTCGACGGAACGAACAGCCCTCAACGGAACACCCGGACAATTGCAGGTGAGGGGCGCTCGGCGCGCGATGTGTCGGGGTACCGTCTGACGAGATGGCAGCCGGTTGCTGCTGCCTGGGCCTCGTGATCTTGGAGTGGCGCTATGGCCTCGTCCGTCGATCCGCGATTCGGCGCAGCTCTGCGTGAGTTTCGGCAGCGGCGAGGTTTGTCGCTTCGTCTCCTGGGACAGCTTGCTCATCGGAGCAAGAGTCATCTGCACGAGTTGGAGGCGGGGCTCAAGGCTCCGACGGCCGACACGGCGCGTCACCTGGACCGGGTCCTCGAAGCGGGGGGCGTGCTTGCTCGGTTGGCGGATGCGCCAGTCGACCATGCGGCCGAGGCCGGTGAGCTGCGGGCGAGAGTTGCCGCCAGCGATGTCAGCGGGGACATGCTCGATCGGATCGAGCAGGGCGTTGACAATCTGGCCAGTTCCTATCCGACGATGGCCCCGGCGGATCTCTTGCCATTGGTGCGGCGGCATCTTGCCTACGTGGGACGGCTGCTGGATGGACGGGTGACGCTTGCGCAGCAGCGGCGGTTGTTGGTGGCCGGTGGCTGGCTGGCGGTGCTGCGGGCGACGGTTCACATCGACCTGCGGCAGCGGACCGCTGCGGTCGCTCATCTGCGAGCTGCTCGTGATCTTGCCGAACATGCCGAGCATGGCGAGATCCAGGCGTGGTGTCTCGAAACCCGGGCCTGGGACGTGTTGACCCAAGGTGACTACCGAGCGGCACTCGATCTTTCCCGTCAAGCGCAGCGGGTCGCTCCGAAGGGGAGTTCTGCCCGCATTCAGGCGACTGCTCAGGAGGCTCGTGCGTGGGCGAGGATCGGAGACGTCGGCGCGACTCGGCAGGCGTTGGACCGGGTGGAGCGGCTGACAGCGAATCTGCCCGTTCCTGAGCGGGCCGAGCACCACTATCGCTACGACCCCGCCAAGGCCGCTGCCTATGCAGCCACGACTCTGGCATGGGCGGGTGATCCCGGCGCCGAGCAGGTGGCGCGGGCGGTGCTGGCCGAGCTGGACCCGTACGGCGACGGGGGAGCACGGCCCCGCCGGTCCGCGTCGGCCCGTCTCGACCTCGGTCTCGCCCTGGTCGCCGCCGGCCAGCCGGACGAGGCGGTCGCCGTGGGGGCACAGGCAGTGACGTCCGGCCGGGTGATGCCGTCGAACTGGTGGCGGGCTGCGGAGTTGCTGGCGAAGGTGGAGCAGTCGGGGGCACCAGAGGCGGCGACACTGCGTGACGCATGCATGGAGTACGCACCCGGGCGGTAGCCACCAGCGGACAGCACACTCGGTTAGCGGACGCTCACCTTCTGGATCGGCGGCGAGCCGGGCGTAACGCTGAACCTCACTGAAGCCGGGCGCGGGACGAGGCACATCAGCAGGTGCCCTCCGCGTCCTGACGACGGAGGGTCGGCCACATGACGGTGAGTATCGGACTTTTACGGCGGGTCATCGGCCGACACTTCCCGTCGTCGCCGTCGGCCGTCTCCGGCGTCGTCGGGGAACGCCTCCAGGCATGGGAGCGGGAGGCCGCTCGACGGCGGTTGTCGGGCCTGGCGCGAGACGTACCGCAGCACCCGACCTCGGGCGGGAGTGCCTTGTCGTCGAAGCGGCGCGTGTCGTATGACGAGTATCTGTCGGCCACCGCTCTGACCCTCGCGCGCCGGCACCGGCCGATGTGGTGCTGGCGACGATGGCGGCGCATCTGCCGGTGTGGAGCCGACCTGCGCTGCCATGCCCGGCACCGGCTTCCGATCCCGCGCGGCCACTGGCCCGGGGACGGTGAGCGGTGACCAGCGGTGCGGAGCAGAGGGTCCTCGCGGTTCACCTTCGCGGGCTCGACGGCTTATGTGCGGGTGACGGACGTGATGGGCGCGGCTATCCCCGTACCCGTGCTGGCAGGTGGAGTGGCCGACCAGCCGGCAGGCCCGCGCGAACGGATGGCCGAGCGGGGCGGCATCAAGAGGCGACGAGGAGAGCTGCGGCCCGTTGGTCGAGTTGCTTCGCGAATGCAGGCAGGCGTGGGCCGAAGCTGCTGAGCCGGGTACGAATGTTCTTCACGGCCACAGTTGCCCGGCCGGACCGGACACCGGCCATCAAGTCCAGGGCGCTGTTCCAGCTCTCGGTCGCCTCGCGCAGTCGACCGCGTACACATTGGATGTCGGCGAGGTTGGCCAACGTCAGGGTGTGGATCCGCCGGTACGCCTCGGTGTCGCGGGTGGCGACCGAGCGACGCAGCTCGGTTTCCGCCGCCGGAAGGTCGCCCAGGTCGCGAAGGGCCTGGCCAGCCTGACTCGCCAGCGAGGTGGCGGTGAAACCGCTGGTCTGGATCCAGGTCGGCTCGTCGTCCGGGGACGCCTTCGCGAGGTGGGCCTCAGCCGCCCTGAGCGCCGCCGACGTCTTGGCCCGGTCGCCCGTTGCGGCATGCCCCCGGGCGGTGAGGACGGTGAAGAGAGCGGTCGCCGCCGGGGTCGCCCTTCCCCTCGACCAGGCGAGGGCCGAATTGGCGAGTTCCAACGCCTCCACACCATGCCCCAGGTCGACAGCCTGATGCGCCATCGCCCGAAGCGTGAAACCGGCCAACGCCCGATCGTCCGCCTCGTTGGCCAACCGGAGCGACTGAAGGTAATACCGCTGGGCCACCCCGTGCAGGGACGAGTCATACGCCTTCCAGCCCGCGAGATAAGTCAACTCGGCGGCGGCACTGAACATGGCCCGACGATCGTGGTCGGACGTGAAGGTGCCCTGGAGGTAGCCGGCCACGTCGGAGGTGAGGTACTGGACCACGGCGAGCCGCGCATGCCCGCCACCGAACCGCTCGTCGGCCCTGCTGAACACCGCGAGCATGTCACGCACGGCGTCGATCTCGCGGCGACCCACCGCCGCGCCCCCGCCCTGCGCCCGCCGACCCCGGTCCGCGATGTCCTCCCAGGAGTCCAGCGGAACGGCAAGCGCAGCCAGTGAGTACAGGGCGGTGAATCCGAACGCCCGTCGTTCCACGTCGGCTCTCCCGAGCGTCAGGAGATCAGTGGCCGGGTCGTGCTTCCACCAATCCAGGCCGGTCAGATCAGGGTCCAGGCTATCGCCGACGACAAGTCCGAGATCGGCCGGACCGACAATCCGGCCCAACCGACGGGAGAGGGCTTCGGCCAGATAGCGGGAGGTCGTCTCGGTGGGCTTCACTCCGGCGATCCAGTGCCCCACATGGGAACGGTCACAGGACGGGAGCGCGCCCCCGTTCTCAAGCGCGACGGCACGTACCGCTGCGGCACAGGCACCGTACGACCACTGGCACTCTCGAACGAGGGCCAGCAGTTTTTCGTTGCGTCGCCGTACTGCCATCGGTGGCCTTCCCCGTTGCGGCTGCGTTCCACGCGTTCAACACCAACGATGCCCGGTACGACTTCCGAGCACCTCAGCATGTCCGTTTACTGCGAGTAGACCCTATGGGACAGCGAGTGACCGACGCAATGGTCACCCTGCCTCCCGACAGGCGCGGCAGAAAGCGAGAGCGCAGATGATTTCCCAAGTCCTGTCGGTCCTGTTCGGGGGGTTGGTGCCGGGCTTCCTGCTCGGGCTGCTCGCGTTCCGGGTCAAGTCCCGGTGGTGTCCCCGCTGCGGCGGGTCCACCCACACCACGCCGGTGCCGGGGCACGACAGGTGACCGGCCCCGGCCGGCAGCGCACCGGCACCGAGCCGGCGATCGGCCGGCGGATGGCCGAGCTACGGGCGCGCCGGGGCATGAGCCAACAGGTCTTCGCCGACCGGATCGGCAAGTCGAAGAGCTGGGTCGACAAGGTCGAGCGGGGGGTGCGTACCCTCGACCGGCTCTCCGTCATCGACACCGTGGCCGGCGCACTCGGCGTCGCACCGCAACTCCTGCTCGGCGGCCGTACGCCGGCACCGGACACCGACGTCGGTGCCGCCGTGGAACGGGTTCGGGCCGCGCTGGCCCGCCACGACACCCCGGCGTCCGCCCCGGCCGGACCCTTGCTGCGACAGCTCGACGACCAGGCCGGATACGCCTGGGCGGCGTACCGAAACGGGCAGCACCCCCAGGTGTTGCGGATGCTGCCCGGCCTGCTCGCCGACAGCCGCCACGCCGGCCACACCGGCCCTGTGGACCCGCCCGTGCTCGACCTGCTGGTGCGGGTCCACCGGCTCACCGCCCAGACGCTGGTCAAGCTCGGCGACGCACACCTGGCCTGGCTGGCCGCCGACCGGGCCATGATGACCGCCACCCGTGGTGACCCGGTGCGGATCGGCCGCGCGGCGGTGACCCTCGCGCAGGTGCTCCGTGCGCTGCGGCGGGGCCGGCTGGCCAGGACCGCCGCCCTCACCGCCGTACGCCAACTCGATCCGGCGGCGGCGCAGGGCGACCCGCCGGCGCTGGCCCTGACCGGGGCGCTGCTGATCGAGGCCGCCCTCGCCGCCGCCAGCTACGGCGACGCCGCCACCGCCCACGACCTGACCGAACGCGCCGCCCCACTCGCCACCGCCCACGAGCGGCACGACCCGGACGGCATCACGTTCGGCCCCGCCAGCGTCGACCTCGCCCGCGCCCTGACCGCCACCCACCTCGGCGACCACCACAGGGCCGTCGTCCTGCACCGTCGGGCCACCGGGCATGACGGCTGGCGACGGCTCCCCGCCGAGCACCGCGCCGCCCACCTCATCGACATCACCCGCAGCCACCTCGACCTCGGCGACCCCGACGCCGCCGGGCGGGCCCTGCTCACCGCCGACCGCACCGCCCCCGGCGAGACCCGCGCCCGCCCCGCCGCCCGCGCCGCCCTGACCGCAGTGCTCCGCGCGGGCCGCACCCCGGCCGACGTCGCCCGCCTCGCCGCCACCATCGGACTGACCCGCCCTGACCGGGGTGCCGCGCCGGAGCCGGCCCCACCCCGGGTGGGTGTGCCGGGCCGCGACCGGCCGAGGTCGCGACCCTAGGTGGTCCGAGAAGCAGCGTGGTCACCGTTGTTGCCCGGCTGTTACGTGCCGGTGGGGCCGCTGTGGCCCGCCCGGTGGACCGTCGACCCGACCGGCCACCCGCGCCGGAGACGTCGAACGGGAGGACACCATGCGTTCCACCAGGACCCTGATGGCGGTCACGGCCGTACTGGCCGTGCTGCTCACCACCGTCGGTACGGCGACCGCCGCCGGCCGGCTCCGCACCGCCGCCGCGCCCTACTGCGGAATCACCTGGGGCAGCGCCGGGAAGACCGGGGGTGCCCTGAACCCGGCCCCGCTGCTGACCACCCGCACCGGGCAGCAGGACTGCTACGACCGGCTGGTCTTCGAGTTCGACGGGTCCGCCGACGGTTACTCGGTCGGCTACGGCGAGGCGTTCACCGAGGGGCAGGGGTTGGCGATGTCGCCGTACACGGCAGGCGGGGCGGTGCTGCGGGTGCAGTTGCGGGAGCCCGCCGTCGGCTACCCGTACCGGGCCGGCGACCACGTGGCGACCGTGCTCGGCTACCGCACCCTGCGCGACGTCGTCTACGGGGGCACCTTCGAGGGCTACAGCACCTTCGCGGTGGGCGTCCGGGCCTCGTTGCCGTTCCGGGTGCTGCTGCTCGCCGGCCCCGGAACGCACAGCCGGATCGTGCTCGACGTGGCACACCAGTGGCAGGAGTGACGGCGGCGGTGACCGCCCGGCGGGCCGGGGGCCGACGTCGATCGGCTCCCGGCACCGGCCGTTGCGCCGGGTCGGGGCCGGCCGCCCCGGGGCTACCCTGGGAACACCATGGACGGCCGGGTGCTGCTGGTCGAGGACGATGCCTCCATCAGGGAGGCCACCGCCCTCGGTCTGCGCCGGGCCGGATTCCGGGTCAGCACCGCCGCCGACGGCCGGGCCGCGCTGGCCGCCTGGCGGGCCGGGCCGGTCGACCTGATCATCCTGGACGCGCTGCTGCCCGGCCTGGACGGGCTGGAGGTCTGCCGGGAGATCCGGCGTAGCAGCCAGGTGCCGATCCTGATGTTGACCGCCAGCACCGACACCATCGACGTGGTGGTCGGCCTGGAGTGCGGCGCGGACGACTGCCTGCGCAAACCGTTCGACCTGTCGGAACTGGTGGCCCGGGTCCGGGCGGTGCTGCGCCGGGGCCACGCCGTGCCCACCGAGCCCGTGCTGACGGTCGGGCCGCTGGAGGTCGACCCGGCCCGCTTCGTGGCCCGCCGTGACGGACGGGAGCTGACCCTCACCGCCACCGAGTTCCGGCTGTTGACGGAGCTGGCCCGCCGGCCCGGCCAGGTGTTCACCCGGGAGTTGCTGCTGGACCGGGTCTGGCGGCACTCCCACCTCGGCGACTCCCGCCTGGTCGACGTGGCGGTGCAGCGGTTACGGGCCAAGGTCGACCACGACCCGGCCGCGTCCCGGCTGCTGCGCACCGTACGCGGGGTCGGCTACAAACTCGACGCGGCATGACGTGCCCACCCGAGCCCCGACGGTCGCGGTTACCGGCCCCCCTGACCCGGTGGACCTCCTTGGGGACAACACAATGACGGCATGAATCTTGCCGCGGTCCGTGCGGATGTCGCCGTGATCGACGATCTGTTGCGGGAGATCGCCAAGCGCCCGGTCGACCTCAACGATCCGAACTGGATGGCCGAGATCCGGCAAGCGCAGCCGCCGGTGGAGGAAGCCGGGGTGGCGGCCGAGGCGTCCGCCGCGCTCGATGCGCTGTTGGACGCGTACGAGACCGGCGGTGCGCCGGCCCGTGCGGAGGTCCGAGACATCTTCCGGGCTTACCCGTCCTTCCGTTGGGCCGCCCACCTACCGGTGGCGTGGGATTCGGTCGGAGAGTTCCGCCGACGACTCGTCCATGTCTCCGCGATGGATCAGGGGGCCGATCCGCGCGACGAGCTGATGACGATCTGGTGGCTGTGCAACCGGGCCCGCGAGTGCGGCATCGACGTCGAACCGGTGCTCCGCGAGGTGGCGAACCTGTCATCCGACGCGGATCTCCACGGGTTCGGCTCGATGCGGATGCTGATCATGCGAGGGCTGGAGGTGCACGACCTCGGCTAGAACCTGAACTTCCGCAAGGTGCCCCGACCAGGATTCGAACCTGGGCTCTCCGGTTTCGTAGACCGGCGCGCTGTCCGCTGCGCCACCGGGGCTCACGGCCGACGCCCTGAGGGCGTCGGCCGGTCTAACCCTTCACACACACCACCTGCTTGAGGTGGGCCACCACCTCGACCAGGTCGTCCTGCCGGGCCATCACCTCGGTGATGTCCTTGTACGCGCCGGGGATCTCGTCGACCACCCCGGCGTCCTTGCGGCACTCCACCCCGGCGGTCTGCCGGGCCAGGTCGGCGGTGTCGAACGTGCGCTTCGCCTGCGCCCGGGACATCCGCCGGCCGGCCCCGTGCGACGCCGAGCAGTACGCGTCGGGGTTCCCCCGCCCCCGCACGATGTACGACCCGGTGCCCATCGACCCCGGGATGATGCCCAGGTCCCCCCGGCCGGCCCGGATCGCCCCCTTGCGGGTCACCAGCACGTCCACCCCGTCGTAGTGCTCCTCCGCCACGTAGTTGTGGTGGCAGGAGATCGGCTCACCGTAGCTGACCTGCGGGAAGGCGTCCCGGACCACGCCGCAGAGCAGGGCCAGCATGACCGCCCGGTTGCGCCGCGCGTACTCCTGCGCCCACCACAGGTCCCGCCGGTAGGCGTCCATCTCCGGGGTGCCGGCGAGGAACACCGCCAGGTCCCGGTCGGGCAGGTCGGCGTTGTGCGGCAGGGCACGGGCCACCCCGATGTGCCGCTCGGCCAACTCCTTGCCGATGTTGCGGGAACCGGAGTGCAGCATCAGCCAGACCTGCCCGGCGTCCGGGCCGTCCTGCTCGACGCAGACCTCGATGAAGTGGTTGCCGCCACCGAGGGTGCCCAACTGGTGCCGGGCCCGGCTCTCCAGCTGCGCCACCTTCCGGTCAAGGGTGGCGAACCGGGCCCAGAAGTCGTCCCAGCCGCGCTGCTCCAGGCCCCGGACCCGACGCGGGTCGACCGGGTCGTCCCGCTTGGCGAAGCCGACCGGGACGGCCGCCTCGATCGCCGACCGCAGCGGCGCGAGGTCGTCGGGCAGGTCGGCGGCGGTGAGCGAGGTGCGTACCGCGCTCATCCCGCAGCCGATGTCCACCCCGACGGCGGCCGGCGAGACGGCCTGCCGCATCGCGATCACCGAGCCGACGGTGGCGCCCTTGCCGTAGTGCACGTCCGGCATCACCGCGACGCCCTGCACCCAGGGCAGCGCGCCGATGTTGCGCAACTGCTGCGCGGCCTGCGGCTCGATGCCGTACGGGTCGGTCCAGACCCGTACCGGGGCCTTGGTGCCCGGCAGCGGGGTGAATGCCATGATCGTTCTCCTCGTTCGTGGGAGCAGGGGTGACAGGATTCGAACCTGCGACCGTCGGGTTTGGAATCCGGTGCTCTGCCAGTTGAGCTACACCCCTCGGCGGGTGTGGGGGTCGAAAAAGCCGCCCGGTCCCCTGGTGGGGTGGGCGGCTGCGCAGTCGCGCCGGCGCTATCCGCGCCGCCACCCCGATCGCCACCGACAACCCCGGGCTCGTTCACCGGCTGGCGACAGCACACCGCCGCGCGGCTGGGACCGCGTGGTCTCGGTGCTGAGGTACGGCGACACGGTGTGCTCCCCGGTTGGTCGGTGTGGCGTTGCCGTCGAACCTAGGCGGACGCCCGCACCGTCGCAAACGGATATCCACTCCCCCGACGGCCCGGTCAGCCCGGCCCGCACATCCGGGACAGCGTGTCGGCCCAGACGCTGCCCACCACCGCGACCGGGTAGGCCGCCTCCCGGACCTGCCCGTCGGCGGTCTGCACGGAGAACCGCACCGTCAGCGGCTCCGTCCCGAGGGTCCCACCGCACGGGAACAGCACCACCACGCCGATCCAGCCGGTGCCGCCGGGCCGGATCAGCCGGGTCTGCCCGAGATCACGGACGAGGACGGTGGGGCTGTCCGCCCGCACCGACCGTACCGTGACCGGGGACGGCCCGGCGTTGACCACCGCCAGTGACCCTTCGACCCGGGCCCGGCCCCCGGAGTTCACCCCGCCGCCGCCCACCCCGGCGGGCAGCGCCACCAGCACGACCGTCGCGTCCCGCTGCCGGTCCGCACGTGCCTGCTCCGACCGGTGTACGCCCCAGCCGCCCAGCCCGAGGCCGGCGGCGAAGGCGAAGGCGAGGCCCAGGGCGACCCGGGGGCGCGGCATGTGCCGGGAGATGGGCGCGCCGACGGGCCCGTGCCCGGGGGTGTCCAGGTCGATCATGGCGTCCTCGGCGGGCATGGCGACAGCCTAGGTGCCACCGGCGGGGACGTGTCCGGCACGGCCGGCAGGCGGTACGGTCCATGGACATGGCATTGATGCGGTGCGCGTTCGACTCCGAGGCCCTGGGCATGAGCACGTCGATGACGGTGATCCTGCCGCAACCCGACCCGGGGTTGCCCACGGGACCGGACGACGGCGACCCGCCGGTGCTCTACCTGCTGCACGGCCTCAGCGACGACGACACCGCCTGGGTACGCCAGACCGCGATCGAGCGGTACGTGGCGTCGCTGGGCCTGGCCGTCGTGATGCCGCAGGTCGGCCGCAGCTTCTATGCCGACGAGACACACGGCAACCGGTACTGGACGTTCCTCACCGAGGAGCTGCCCCGGGTCTGCCGGTCGTTCTTCCGGCTCTCCGACCGCCGGGAGGACACCTTCGTCGCCGGGCTGTCGATGGGCGGCTACGGGGCGGTGAAGTGGGCGCTGCGGCAGCCGGAGCGGTTCGCCGCCGCGGCCAGCCTGTCCGGGGCGCTCAACGTCGCCCACCGCCGGCACGCCCCGGACCGTCCGCTCGACCCGGACGTCTGGCACACCGTCTGGGGCGACGCCCCGACGGCCGGCCCCGACGACGACACCGTGGCGCTGGTGGGCCGGGCCGGGGCCGACACTCCCCCGCTCTACGTCGCCTGCGGCACCGAGGACTTCCTCTACGACGACAACGAGCGTTTCGTCGCCGCCGCCCGGGACCGGGGCGTGCCGGTGACCGTGGACTTCTCCCCCGGCGACCACGACTGGCCGTACTGGGACGCCACGATCCAGGACGTGCTGGCCTGGCTGCCGCTGCGCACCCGGCCGACCGCCGGCTGAGCCGCCGGCCGCCGGGCCGGGGGCGAGGACGGCTGGGCCGGGTCGGCGGGTCAGACGCCCACGCTGCCGTCGACGGCCTCCCGCAGCAGGTCGGCGTGGCCGTTGTGCCGGGCGTACTCGTGCATCATGTGCAGCATCACCAGGCGCAGCGACACGTCCTCGCCCCAGCGCGCCTGGTGGCCGGTGACGTCGAGCGAGGCCGCCGCCCGCTCGATACGCCGGGAGTGCTCCACCTCCCGCTGCCACGCCGCGAACGCCTCCGCGCCGGTCGACCCCGTCGGGTCGTACGCCTGCTGGTAGTCGCCGTCCTCCGACCAGAGCAGCGGGACGTCCTCGGCGTCGATCACCCGCCGGAACCAGGCGCGTTCCACCTCGGCGAGGTGCCGCAGCAGGCCCAGCAGGGTCAGGTTCGACGTCGGCACGGCCCGCTGGCGCAGTTCCTCGTCGGTCAGCCCGTCACACTTCATGGCGAGGGTGGCCCGGTGGAAGTCGAGGAAGGCGCGCAGCGTCTCCCGCTCCCCGGCGCGCAGCGGCGGGCCGATCCGTTCGGTGGTCATGTCGAGGGTCCTCCGGGGGACGCGGGGTCGCCCCGGGCGGGCGGCCGGGAGCCGTCGGGCAGCCTAGCGGCCCACAGCTGCCGGCCCGCCGGAATTCGTGCCGACCGGAGGTGCCGGTCGCGGCCGGCGTCCCGGCGGTGGCCCGCCCGGGGACGACCGGGCCGGTCAGCGGGGCAGGGACGCGCGGGCCACCGGGAAGTCGAAGTAGGTGTCGGGGTAGGGCTCGTCGGCGTACCGGTAGTGCCACCACTCCCGGTCGTAGTTGACGAAGCCCTCCTGCGTCATCAGGCGTTCCAGCAGTTCCCGGTGGGTCCGGGCGGCCCCGGTGACCCGGGCGTCGGCGGTGTGCGCGAGCGGGTCGAAGCAGTCGAATCCGGTGCCCATGTCGAGGGTGCCGTCGGCGAACCGCCGGTCGGCAGGGTCGGTGCAGGCCACCAGCGGCTGGCCCGGGGCGTACGAGGCGCGGGGCGGGGCCGGGCGGGGCTCCAGGGTCAGGTCGAGGGTGCTGCCCCGGCTGTGCGCGGTGGGCGCGCCGAGGTACCCGTCGGCGAAGAGCCTGGACTTGGCCACCCGGGGATAGAACTCCGCCTTCATCCGCTGCGCGGCGGGGTCCTTCGCCCAGCGGACGAACGCGTCGGCGGCTCGGGTCGGCCGGTAGCAGTCGTACACCCGCAGGCTCAGCCGCTGGGCGCGGGCCGCGTCCTGCACCCGGCGCAGCGCCTCGGCGGCGGGCCGGGTGAGCAGGCACAGCGGCTCGTCGTAGCCGTCCACCGGACGGCCGACGAAGTTGTGCGGGCCGGCGTACCTGATGTCCGCCACGATGCTCGGGTCGACCTCGGACAGCAGCACCACGTCGGCGGGGGCACGCGGACCGGTCGGGGTGGGCGTGGCGGCGCTCGGCACCGGCGCGGGCTGCGCCGGCCGGCCACAGCCCGCCGTCGCCAGCACCGCCGCCGCGACCAGCAACCGGAGCGGCAGCCACCGGGGGCGGTCCGCGCCGGGTCTCACCGCCGTCGGCGTCCGGGGTGGGGTCGGTGACGCAGGGCGAACAGCAACCCGGCAAGCCCGGCCACGACGGCGGCCAGGGAGACCGCGAGCAGCGGACGCGACCAGGGGTGGCCGCCCGGGTCGAGCCGGCCCGGCCCACCGGCGGCGGCCAGCGCGGGCGGGGTGGCGGTGGCGGACACGGACGGGCCGGCGGTCAGCTCACCCGGGTTGACCAGCCGGCCGACCGCCGCGCCCCGGGGCACCCCGAACCCCCAGTCGAGCAGCGCCGCGCCCTGTTCCCAGCCCCGCCTGTCGAGCACCTCCGCGCCGAGCAGGGTGACCACCAGCCGCCGGCCGCCCCGCTCGGCGGCCCCGACGTAGGTGTGCCGGGCCAGGTCCGTGTAGCCGGTCTTGCCGCCCAGCGCCCCCGGGTAGCGGTAGAGCAGCTGGTTGTCGTTCCCGATCGGGAAGGCCTTCTCGCCGAGCGCCGGCTGGGCGGGGATCGTCGTCTCCCGGGTGGTGTCGTAGCGGCGGAAGGTGGCGTCGGCGAAGCAGGCACGGGCGATCAGCGCCAGGTCGTAGGCGCTGGTGAACTGGCCCGGCCCGTCCAGCCCGGACGGGGTCACCGCGTGGGTCTGCAACGCGCCGAGCTGCCGGGCGTGCTCGTTCATCGCCCGCAGGCCGCCGGGCAGCCCGTCCGGGCCGCCGCCGAGGCGGGCCAGCGCGTTGGCCGCCTCGTTGCCGGACTTGAGCAGCAGGCCCAACCAGAGGGTTTCGATCCGGTACCGGCCGCCCTCGGCGAAGCCCACGGCGGAGCTGCCGGGTTCGATGTCGAGGTCGCCGTGGGTGAGGGTGACCGTCCGGCGGGGGTCGAGCTTCGGCAGCACGGTGGCGGCGAGCAGCAGCTTCTGCACGCTGGCCGGGGTGCCGTACTCGTGCGGGCCGCAGCCGCCGAGCACGTCGCCGCTGTCCAGGTCGGCGACCAGCCAGGAGGTGGCCGGCACGGCGGGCGGCCGGGGTGTCCCGGCCGGTCGGACCTGCCCCGTGGTGGCCAGTGCGGGGCCGCCGACCGCGCGGGCGGCGGGGTCCGGGTGGGGCGGGACCGGCCGGGGTGGCCGGGACACCGCCGGCACCGGCGCGCACGGGCCGGTGGTGACCGCCCCGGCGGCGTCCGCCGCACCGGCGGGTGCGACGACCGGCGACAGCAGCAGGGCGGCGATGACGGCGGCGGTACGTCCCCGAACTCTCACGCTGACGAAGGTAGTGACGCCCGGCCCGCCGGTCCGGCGATCCGGCGAATCCCACCCGCTGGGTGCGGCCGGGCCGCTAGCATGCCGCCCGGCCGGCGGGGCGGGACCGCCGGCCGGGCCCGTCGACGGCGGGTGCCCACGTCACCGGGCGGCCACGAAAGGTGTCGACGGTGGTGGATGGGGGTAGCGGAGGGTAGGCCCCGGTGAAGGAGGAGACCATGACCGACCCCCGTTACGCCCCGATCGGCCTCGCGGCCGGTGGTGACCTGGTCGACGTCGACGACGTCGACACCCGCCCCATGGTGGGTGCGGACGACGCCCGCGCCGACGCCGCCCGCGCCGGCGCGGACGTGGACCTGTCCGACGCCACCCGCGACGGCGACGGCGTGCCGGTCGGTGCGGCCGACGCGGACGCCGACCGGACCCGGGTGGCAGGCGAGCAGGGCTGACCGTCGGGCGGGGGCGGGCAGCCGCCCCCGCCCGGACGCCCGGCCGGCCCGCCGACGGGCCGGCCGGCGTCGTTCAGTGGCCCCGGATGGCGCGGTGGATCTGCACCGGCAGGGCCGGGGCACCGTCCACCGGCGCCGGGTCCTCGGGGGTGGGCGCGATGCCACCGGCGGCGATCTTGTCCAGGGTCTTCAGCCCGGCCGCGTCGATGCTGCCGAACACGGTGTAGTTGGGGCGCAGCGCCGAGTCCGACTGGACCAGGAAGAACTGGCTGCCGTTGGTGTCCGGCCCGGCGTTGGCCATGGCGAGCGTGCCCCGGGCGTAGAGCCGGCGCACCCCGGTGGGGTCGGTCGGCGCGGGCGGCAGGTCGGTGGGCAGCTCGTCGCGGTAGCGGTAGCCCGGCCCACCCTCACTGGTGCCGGACGGGTCGCCGCACTGGAGCACCCGCAACGTCGGGTAGGCGGTCAGCCGGTGGCAGGGCGTCCAGTCGTAGAACCGGTGCTTCGCCAGGTGCAGGAAGCTCTGCACGGTGCACGGTGCCTGTTCGCGGTCCAGGGTCAACCCGATCGGTCCCTGGCTGGTGCGCAGGGTGACCCGGACCGTGCCGTGGTCGGGCGTCCGGCGCGGGTCGGGCGGCAGCGGCACCGGCCGGGCCGGCGGTTCGTCGGGCGTGGACGTGTACGCGCACGGCCCCTTCGTGGTCCGGGCGGCGGTCGGCCCGTCGGCGGGCGCGGCGACGGCGGCGGTGCCACCGGCGACGACCAGCGCGGCCGAGGCCAGGGCCGCCCCGGCGAGGCGGGCCAGCCGGCCGTGGGGGCGCGACCCGGCGGCGGACGGTCGGGGTTCACTCGACACTGATGGTCCTCCTGGACTCGTGGTACCGGAGAGACGGCGGGTACCGGAACGACCGGAGTCTATGGAGGCTGCCACCGGTTGTCGACGCCGGCCGATCCCGACGCAGGTGACCGTCGCCGCCGGGCACCTGCGCCCGGCGGCGGCGGTCACGGGCGGGGTGGATCGCCGTCAGTCCCAGGCGACCCGCCGCCGGACCCGGCGGCGGGAGCGCCGCCGACGGCCGACCGCGAGCAGGACGGCCAGCAGGCCGACCAGCCCGGCCGCCCCGCCGATTACCGCCCCGCCGAGCCACTGCGGCGCGCCGGGCGTCGGCCGGGAGGCGGCCGGCGCGGCGGCCACCGGGGTGGACGGCGGAGCCGACGGGCTGGCGGCGGTCAGCTCACCGGGCTCGACCAGCCGCCCCACCGAGGCGTCCCGGGGCAGGGCGAAGCCCCAGTCGAGCAGCCGCGCCCCCTGCTCCCAGCCGCGTACCGGGCGGGCCTCCGCCCCGAGCAGGGTCACCACGAGTCGTCGCCCACCGCGCTCGGCGGCACCGACGTAGGTGTGCCGGGCCAGGTCGGTGAAGCCGGTCTTCCCGCCCAGCGCCCCCGGGTACCGGTAGATGAGCTGGTTCTCGTTCTGGATCTGGAAGCCGGGTTTGCGCAGCGCCGGCTGGGCCGGGATCTGGGTGCGTTCGGTCAACGCGTACCGGCGGAAGGTGGGGTCGGCGAAGCAGACCCGGGCGATCAGCGCCAGGTCGTACGCGCTGGTGAACTGACCCGGCCCGTCCAGCCCGGACGGGGTCACCGCGTGGGTCTGCCACGCACCGAGCCGGCGGGCCTCGGCGTTCATCTCCCGGACCCCGGCGGCGGCGCTGCCCGCGCCCAGGCGGGCCAGCAGGTTCGCCGCGTCGTTGCCGGACTGGAGCAGCAGGCCGAGCCAGACGGTCTCGACCGGGTAGCGACCGCGGTCGAGCAGGCCGACGGCGGAACTGCCCGGCTCGATGTCCAGGTCGGGGCGGGTCACCGTGACCACCTGCTTCGGGTTCAGCTTCGGCAGCATGGTGGCGGCCAGCAGCAGCTTCTGCACGCTGGCCGGGGTGCCGTACTCGTGCGGGCCGCAGCCGCCGAGCACCGCCCCGGTGTCCAGGTCGGCGACGAGCCAGGAGGTCGCGGTGACCGGCGGCGGCGCGGGCGTCCCGGGCGGCACGGTCAGCCCGGGGGTGGCCAGCGCCTCGCCGCCCACCCGCTGCTGCTCGGGCACGGCCGGGGGCGGCGTGGGCCGGGGCGGTCGGGTCACCTTCGGCGTCGGCAGCTTCGGGCAGGGCACGCCGGCGGCGGCCGACCCGGCGCGGGCCGCACCGCCCGCGGCGGCGGGGGTGGCCGGCACGCCGGTGAGGAGTACGGCCGCGACGCCGGCGGCCAGGACCCGGGCTCTCATGGTGAGGCACCCTACCGAGGCGGGAACCGGGTTCCCCAGGGGGCGCGGGCGGCCCGACGGGCACCCCGATCATGACCTTCAATGACGATACCGTGGCGCACAGTAGTCGAAACCGGCCCTCCAGCACACCGCCGGGATCGCTCCCACCTCCTCTGAGCTGGGGTTTCTTTGTCGACCACGGAGGGCGACCGGAAGCTCACCGGAATTCTTGAACGATCTCTGACCGGTCCCCGTATCCATCGCCGCAAGGACGGATCGGGGCGGACGCCAATGCCGGGCGTCGGACACCCGGTCCGCCTTGACCCCAGCCACCGTCGGGCCACCGGACGCGATGCCGTCGCGACCCGCCGGAGATCAGAGGAGAGGTACATGGCCAGGCCAATGCGGAAGAATGCCGTCCTCAAGCTCGGCGGAGTGGGCGCCCTGGCGGTGCTGCTCCTGGGCGGCGGTCTGCAACTCGCCTCCGCCGGTGAGAACACCGGTAGCACCGCCGCGCAGACCGTCAACTGCCCGACGGTACGGGACAAGCTGCCGGCGATCCCCGCGTCGGCCGCGGCCGGCGTGGAGCGGGAACTGGCCAACCTGGACGAGGAGATCGCCCGGCAGAACGAGCGGTTGGCGAAGCAGGCGGCCAACCCGCAGGGCGGGGCGAACTTCATCAACAACGCCATCCTCGGCCCGTTGAAGAGCAAGCGGGTCGCGGTGCTGGACCGCATCGAGATCAACTTCAACCGGGCCGGCGCCCAGCGGCCCAACCTGGACGCCCTGGCCACCTGCGGCCTGAACGCCCCGGGTGTGGCCAGCGCGCTGAACAGCTCCGTCAAGGCCGGCAACGCCGCCACCGGCGGGAACAACACCACGGCCGCCGCTCAGACGGTGAACTGCCCGACGCCGCAGCTGCCCGCCGTACCCGCCCAGGCCGCCGCGAACGTCCAGGCCGAACTGGCCAACCTCGACAAGCAGATCAACGAAGCCAACGCCCGCCTCGCCCAGCAGGCCGCCAACCCCCAGGGCGGCGCCAACTTCATCAACAACGCCATCCTCGGCCCCCTGAAGGACAAGCGCCAGGCCGCCCTCGACCGCATCGAAATCGCCTTCAACCGCGTCGGCGCACAACGCCCCAACCTCGACAACTTCGCCGCCTGCGGGCTCAACGGCGCGGGTGCGGGCAACGCCGGCAACGGGAACGCGGGCGCGGGGAACGGCAACGCGGGCAACGGCAACGCGGGCAACGGGAACGCCGGTGCCGCCCGGACGGTGAACTGCCCGACGCCGCAGCTGCCCGCCGTACCCGCCCAGGCCGCCGCGAACGTCCAGGCCGAACTGGCCAACCTCGACAAGCAGATCAACGAAGCCAACGCCCGCCTCGCCCAGCAGGCCGCCAACCCCCAGGGCGGCGCCAACTTCATCAACAACGCCATCCTCGGCCCCCTGAAGGACAAGCGCCAGGCCGCCCTCGACCGCATCGAGATCGCCTTCAACCGCGTCGGCGCACAACGCCCCAACCTCGACAACTTCGCCGCCTGCGGGCTGAACTGACCCGTTGAGCACCGACGGCCCGGCGGATGATCCGCCGGGCCGTCCGGCTGTGCACGGCCCCGGCAGTCGGGCGGGCGCGACCCCCGAGGGCCGCCCCGGGTCAGGTGCCGGCCCCGTCCAGGTAGTCGTGGAGGGCGGCGGAGGCCCGCAGCCGGCGCAGGCTGCGCCGGTTCAGCTCCTGCTCCCGCCGGGCGAGTTCGGCCCGGACCCGGTCCGGGCGGCCGGTGCTGCGCAGCTCGTCGAGCACCGCCGTGATGATCTCGAACGGGTAGCCGCCCCGGCGCAGCAGCGCCACCACCTGCGCCGCCCGCCCCTCGGCCACGTCGTACACCCGGTAGCCGGTGCCCCGCTGCCGGTGCGGGCGGAGCAGGCCGCGCTGCTCCCACAGGCGCAGCTGCGAGGTCCGCACGCCCACCTGGGCCGCCACCTCGCCGATCCGGGCGTCCCGGCGGGGCACGGCCGCCGGCCGGCTGCCCAGCACCGTCGCGAACGCGCCCAGCACCCGGGCGATCTCGGCCCGCTCGCGGTCCAACTCGGCGTGCCCGGCGTCGAGCGCGGCGAGCGCCGCCGGCAGCTCACCCCGGTGCACGGCCGCCAGCACCTCCCGGGTACGGGCCCAGCCGTGCCCCTCGGCCATCCGACGGGCCACCGCCAGGGCCCGGACGTGGCGGTCGGTGAAGATCCGGTAGCCGCTCGGGGTGCGGTCGGTCGGCGGCAGCACCCCGT
Organism: Micromonospora sp. HM134; assembly: GCF_007833915.1. Lineage (NCBI taxonomy): Bacteria > Bacillati > Actinomycetota > Actinomycetes > Micromonosporales > Micromonosporaceae > Micromonospora > Micromonospora sp. HM134. The sequence continues at coordinate 3,938,416 of NZ_CP041061.1, read as the reverse complement.
CGGCCAGATAGTTGCGCACCTGCTGGGTGGAGATGCCGGCGCTGGCCGCGACGTCGACCAGCCGCCACCGTCGCTCCCCCGCCACCCGGACCCCTCCCCCACCGCTCGCGCGTTCCCGCCCACCCTAGTGGTTGTCACGTGGTTTGAGACTTCTCTCCGCATAGCCCGGCGAGCAACGCGTCAACTGCGCAGAAAGTCTCTATAGGAGCACGAATGAGAAAATCGAAGGTATGGAGCAACGAGCGCAGTCCGCCGCCGACCACCACGACGTGATCGAGGTACGGGGGGCCCGGGAGAACAACCTCACCGGCGTCTCCGTCGACATACCCAAGCGACGACTCACCGTCTTCACCGGGGTCTCCGGCTCGGGGAAGTCCTCCCTGGTGTTCGGCACCGTCGCCGCCGAGTCCCGCCGCCTGATCAACGAGACCTACAGTGCCTTCCTCCAGTCGTTCATGCCGAACCTGTCCCGCCCCGACGTCGACTCGCTGCGGAACCTGACCCCGGCGATCGTGGTCGACCAGGAGCGGATGGGGGCGAACTCCCGCTCCACCGTCGGCACCGCGACCGACGCGTACGCGCTGCTGCGGATCCTGTTCAGCCGGCTCGGCGAGCCGCACGTCGGCGGGGCCGGGGCGTTCAGCTTCAACCTCGCCGAGGGCATGTGCCCGACCTGCGAGGGGCTGGGCCGGGTCTCCGACCTCGACGTGTCGGCCATGGTGGACGTGGAACGCTCGCTCAACGACGGGGCGATCCTGGTGCCGAACTTCGCCGTCGACTCGTGGTACTGGCAGACGATCGTCGGGTCCGGCCTGTTCGACCCGGACGTCAAGCTCCAGGACTTCACCCCGCAGCAGTGGGCGGACTTCCTGCACAAGCCGGCCACGAAGATCAAGGTCGGCGCCAACAGCTGGACGTACGAGGGGCTGGCGGTGAAGGTCCGCCGGCTCTACCTGGCCAAGGACCGGGAGTCCATGCAGCCGCACATCCGGGCCTTCGTGGACCGGGCGGTCGCCTTCGCCACCTGCGCCGCCTGCGGCGGGGCCCGGCTCAACGCGGCGGCGCTGTCCTCGACGATCGCCGGCCGGAACATCGCCGAGTGCGCGGCCATGCAGATCAGTGACCTGGCGGAGTTCGTCGGCGGGATCGACGCGCCGTCGGTGGCCCCGCTGGTCGCCGACCTGCGCGACGCCCTGGACTCGATGGTGGAGATCGGCCTGGGCTATCTCAGCCTGGACCGGGAGTCCGGCACCCTGTCCGGTGGCGAGGCGCAGCGGGTGAAGATGGTCCGCCACCTCGGGTCCAGCCTCTCCGACGTGACGTACGTCTTCGACGAGCCGACGGTGGGGCTGCACCCGCACGACATCGCCCGGATGAACGGCCTGCTGCTGCGGCTGCGCGACAAGGGCAACACGGTGCTGGTCGTCGAGCACAAGCCGGAGACGATCGCCATCGCCGACCACGTCGTCGACCTGGGTCCGGGCGCGGGTTCGGCCGGCGGGCGGATCTGCTACACCGGCGACGTGGCCGGGCTGCGCCGCTCCGACACCCCGACCGGCCGGCACCTCGACCACCGGGCGACCCTGCGCACGGCGTTCCGTCGGCCCACCGGCCACCTGGCGATCCGGGGGGCCGACCTGCACAACCTGCGCGACGTCGACGTCGACCTGCCGCTGGGGGTGCTCACCGTGGTCACCGGTGTGGCCGGCTCGGGCAAGAGTTCACTGATCCACGGGTCGCTGCCCCGCCGCGACGGCGTCGTGGTGGTCGACCAGTCCCCCATCCGGGGTTCCCGGCGCAGCAACCCGGCGACCTGGACGGGTCTGCTCGACCCGATCCGCACCGCGTTCGCCCGCGCCAACGGGGTGAAGGCCGCGCTGTTCAGCGCCAACTCCGAGGGTGCCTGCCCGACCTGCAAGGGGATCGGGCTGGTCTACACCGACCTGGCGACGATGGCGGCCGTCGCCAGCGTCTGCGAGGCGTGCGAGGGGCGGCGGTACACCCCCGAGGTGCTGGCGTACACGTTGCGCGGCCGGAACATCAGCGAGGTGCTCGGCATGTCGGTGACCGAGGCCCGGGAGTTCTTCCCGTCCGGCCCGGCCCGGGTGGTGCTGGACCGGCTGACCGAGGTGGGCCTCGGCTACCTGACCCTGGGGCAGCCGCTGACCACCCTGTCCGGCGGGGAACGCCAACGGCTCAAGCTGGCCGTGCACATGGCGGAGAAGGCCGCCACCTACGTCCTGGACGAGCCGACCACCGGCCTGCACCTGGCCGACGTGGACCAGTTGCTCGCCCTACTGGACCGGCTGGTCGACGCCGGCAACACGGTGATCGTCATCGAGCACCACCAGGCGGTGATGGCGCACGCGGACTGGATCGTCGACCTGGGCCCCGGTGCCGGCCACGACGGCGGCCGGATCGTCTTCACCGGCACCCCCGCCGACCTGGTCGCCCACGGTGACACCCTCACCGCCCGGCACCTGCGCGAGTACGTCGCCCCACGCTGAGCGGGGCCGCTCTCCCGCCCCGCCGGTGGCCCGCCGTCGGCGGGCCGGGTCGGCGCGGGCGGGCGCACGGTCAGTGGCTGGGGAGCCGCCGCAGCCAGGCGCGCTGCCAGGGGGTCTCGACGGCCTTCGGGTGGTAGCGCTCGCGGACCCACCGGACGGCGTCACGGGCCGGCACCCCGTCGAGGATCGCCAGGGCGGCGAGGGTGGTGCCGGTCCGGCCGATCCCGCCCCGGCAGGCCGCCTCGACCCGGTCGCCGGCGTGGGCGCGGCGCAGCGCCTCACGGAAGGCGTCCAGGGCGTCGGCGCGGTCGGTCGGCACCCAGAAGTCGGGCCACCGGATACGCCGGTGCGCCCAGGCCGGCGTCGGGCCGGGCGCCAGGATCAGGGCGAAGTCGGCCGGGGAAACCGGGTCGGCCACCCGCCGCCCGCGTACGGTCGCGCCGCTGGGCAGGGTGACCACACCGACCGAACTGGACCAGTCCATCCCGTGATTCTGCCCGCTCCGCACACAGCGCGCCGCCCCCGACCGGTCGGGTCGGGGGCGGCGCGTCGTCGGTGTGCGGGTCGCCTCTCGGCGCGTGGCGCGACGCGGCTCCAGCCGAACGGAACTCCGCGACGGCTATTTCAGGTGAGGCCCGGGGACACCGGACACACCGACACCCTGCTCAACGCGGCACCCCGCCCGCTCCTTCCCCACCCGGCCGTGACCCCCGCCACGTACGTCGATGGCCGGCACCCCCGCCCGGGGTGCCGGCCATCATGTCGTACGGGTCAGCTGTTCCAGTGCTGGGCGACGAGGTCGGCGGCCTGGGTCTCCCACTGGGCGTAGTGGTCGGGGTACGCCGACACCTGCACCGTCTGGGCGGCCTTGGTCAGGGGCATGTCCTGCCAGCCGTCGACCTGCTTGAGGCCCTTGAGGAACGCCATCGTGGCGTACTCGGGGTCGGTGATCTGCTCCACCGTGCCCCAACCACTCGACGGGCGCTGCTGGAACAGGCCCTGCGAGTCGTGGTCGTTACGGTCACCCAGGTGACCCAGGTTCTCCAGCTTCGACTCCTGCAGGCTGGTCGCGATGGACACGATGGCGGCGCGTTCGTCCATGCCGGCCTTCTTCGTCGCGGCGATGATCGCCTTGGCATTGGCGGTCTGCTCGTCGTTGAGGTCGATGCGCGACTGCTCACCCTGCACACCGTGCGGGATCAGCTTGCCCTTGTCGACGGCCGGCTTGTCGGCCTGCACCACGGCCACGGGCCGGGTGTCGACGGTGGTGGTGTCGTGGTTGAGCGGGCCGGCGGCGATGCCTCCGGCGACGGCGAGGCCGGCGATACCGAGGACGCTCTTACGCAGGATCGTGGTCATGGTTGCTCCTTCGGGGGTAGACGCCCCTGCCTGTCCCGGGGGACGGGGTGGCGGGGGCGTGGGCACCACGTCGGGGCGCTCACGAAGACAAGGGGAAGGGACTGTCCCGGTCGGGGCTTGCCGCGGGGGTGCGGTAGCCGCTCGGGCCGGGGTCAGGTGTAACGACCGGGGTCCCGGGGTCATTCCCCGGCCGGCGGGCCGGGCGGGGTCGGGTGCGGTCGTGTGCGCCGGGGGTGTAACGACCGGCGCTGGCCGGGCATTCCGCCGAGGTCGGCGGGCCGGGGGTGCTGCTGCGGTCGTACGGAGGGTGTAACGCCGGGGGCGGGGCCGGGATTCCGGCCCGGGAGTGCCGCCGGTCACGGCGACCGGGGACGGACCGGACGACACCGGACAACCGGCGCACCGACCCCGGGGGGACATCCGCCCATCCGGGCCGGCCGGGTCGTCAGGGGGTGATCCGGGACTCGACCTTCGCGGCGCAGGCGGCCACCACCGACCGGGCGTCCAGGCCCAGGCTCTCGATGGCGACCAGGGCGGTGAAGACCACGTCGGCCAACTCGGCGGCCACCTCCTCACGGCTGTGGGTGACCCCCTTGCGGGGATTCTGGCCGAGCGCGCCGATCCACGCGCCGGCCGCCTCACCGACCTCCTCGCCGAGCTTGAGGATGCGGCAGGTCAGCTCGGTCTGGTCGGTGCCGTTGGCGGCGTCCAGCCAGGCACGGGCGGCACGGGCCGCGTTCCAGATCACCTCGTCCACCCGTCCAGTGAACCGGACGGGGGTGACGGCCCGTGCCCGGGGGCGGTCGGCGGCGTACCCGGGACGGTCGGTGCCCGCCGGACCGGAAGGTCCGACGGGCACCGCTCGTGTTTTGACCATCGGGGGATTTTCGGTGGTCGAGGTCTAGCGGATTGGGGAGGACCCTGTTCATGATCTGAGTTCTCACGCAAAGATCATCAATGAACAGGGTCCTCGATGAGCAGGGTAGCGGTCGCCGGTACCGGTCATGGTGAGCCGGGCAGGATCTTGTTGGATTCATGGCGGCGGGAGTTGTACGAGGGCGTCCTGACCGCACGGTCGCGGACGTTGTTCGCCCTGGTCGACGAGCTCGCCGCCGATCAGGGCCGGTGTGGGTGCCCGGCGCATCTGTCGCTGGGCACGGTCACCGGGCATGCCGCGGCCTATCGGGCGTTACGCGACGGCGAGGTCGACACCGGCCGGGCGTTACGGGCGGCATGCCGGATCGCCCGGACCTGCGGTCTGCCGCGGATATACGCCGTCGACACCACCGCCTGGCCACGGCCGAACGCAGCCACCAGCCCGGACCGGCAGCCGCAGTACACCCCCGGCGGACCCCGCGGATCGGCGCTGATCAAAACCGGGTGGCGGTATCAGCACGTCGTCCGGTTGACCCTGACCCCGGACTCGTGGGTCGTCCCGGTCCTGACCGACCGGGTCGCCTCCGACGAGGACCTGGCAGAGGTCACTGTGCAGCACATCACGCGGGTCTGCGCGGGTGACGGCGCGACCAGGGCCGACCCGTCACTGTTCCTGCTGGACTCCGGCTACCCCGCGGCCCGGATCACCCATCTGCTACGCGACCGTGGGACTCCCGCGGACGTCCTGGTCAGGCTGGCGACCTCACAGACCATGTGGACCCGACCCGAACGCCGGGCCGCTCACCCCCTGGGCGGTCGCCCCCGACGACACGGGTTCCGGCTGGCCCTGCGCGAACCCGACCTCACCCCGGACGCCGGCGTCAGCGGCCCGATCGACATCTACGGCACCGTCACCGTCCGGGCATGGCACCAGGTCCACCCCAAACTCACCCGCGCCAGCCGCGGATTCACCGGCCAGGCCACCCTGCCGATCGTCGAGGGCACCGTCCTCCTCGCCCGGGTCCAGCACCTACGCCCCAGCCGCCGCGCCGGCGACCTCGCGCTCTGGTACTCCGGCACCCGCCGCGACCTGCTCACCCTGGTCATGACCTACCTGGCCCGCTTCGACATCGAACACTACTTCCGCTACCTGAAGACCACCGCCCACGCCGGTGACTTCCACCCCCAGCAACCCGGCACCCTGACCACCTGGCTACGCCTGCACGCCTACGCCTACCTGCACCTGTTCTGCACCCGCAACCACATCACCCACCACCGGCTGCCCTGGGAACCCACCGCCACCACCAGCCCGACCCCCGGTCAGACCCGCCGCCAGGTTTCACCCGCTCTGCGCAACGCCTGGCACCCACCAGGCCACCCGAAACCCGGACACCCCGGCCCCGGCCGACCCGCCGGCCGACGCCGTAAACGCCGAACCCGCCACCCAGTGATCCGCAAGAACGTCGTCCACAAGGGCAAATGACAGCCCTAACCCCGCCACCACCAACACCCACACACCGCGCTACCAAACCACCCTGCCCACAAACGGTCAAAACACGAGCGGTGCCCGCCGGACCGGAAGGTCCGACGGGCACCGGGTACCGCAGTGGTTCCGGGTCAGCGGGTCATGCCGAACCGGTGGCGACGCCGCCAGCCGAACGCGGTGAGCATCAGCACCACACCGGCGCCGACCAGCCCGCCGCCGACCTTCAGCGGCGTGCTCAGGTTGTCACCGGTCACCGGCAGGTGCGGGTGCGGCTTCTTCTTCGGCAGCACCGTGATCGTCGTGCTGGCCGTACGGCCCGAGGTGCGCCCGGTCGCCGTGAAGGTGATCCGCCCGATGTCGCTCGGCCGGTAGCTCACGGTGAAGTTGCCGTTCGCGTCGGTCTGCGCCGTGAAGTGCCGCGGCGCGGGCTGCGGCTGCGAATAGTCGACCTTCACCATCGCGACGGTGGTGCCGTCGCTGCGCCGGGCCGGCGCCTGCCCCGGAACGGCCGCGGCGAGGGGGGCCACGGTGACGTCGATGTCGACGATCTCGTTCGGCCCGAAGCCGGTACCGGTGAGCACCACCGTCTCGCCGAGGAAGATGGTCGTCGGGTTGGCCGTCAACGACGGCGTGGTCGGTGGATAGTCCGGTGGCGGCTGCGGGGTGCTGGTGGTGGCGGGTGGCTGCGGCTGAGCAGCCCCCGCGGCGGTCGGCACGGCCACGATGGCCAGACCGACCGTCAGCGCCATGAGAATGCGGGATAGCCGCATGATGGTCTCCTCCTACTGGTTGCAGCTAGGTGCGGGAACTACTTGGGTGGTCCATGGGGTGGCGGTCGGTGTGTGCCACAGTTCGGGGGTGCCGGTGGTGTTCCTGCCGGTCAGCAGGTCCACGTCGAGGGTCCGGGTGGCCCCGGGAGCGACGTCGACGGTGGCGATGACCACCTGCCGGCGACGTTCGATCCCGCTGCCCAGCGGGGTCGGTTCTCCGTCGACCCGGGCGCTGAGCACCGTGCCGCCCGCCGGGCTGTAGATGGAGATCAGGGTCCGGGCCGTGTACGGGTCGCCGGCCATGCCGAGGCCGAGCACGGACTTGGTGAGACCCGAGTCGGGGGCCGAGGAGTGCAGGGTGAAGCGCAGCTTGAGCTGCCGTCGTCCCTCGTCGGCACAGTCACCGGCGGTGAGGGTGGCCGTCGGCCGTAGGTAGTAGCCGAGCTTCGCGCCGCTGCCGTCGTTGAGGAAGACCCCGACGGTCGGGGTGCTCTCCTGTTCGGGGAGCGCACCGGCGAGCCGGGTGTCGGCGAACGTCCGCTGTTCCGTGGATCGGGCACTCCAGAACAGTATCCGCCTTTCCGTGATGGAGCGGTCTAAAGCCGACAAAAGCACTCTTGGGTTGACCTTCTTCGTGAGGAAGGCGTCGAACACGGCGGAAGCCGAGGCGGCGAAGAAGGCGTCCTGCCCGGTGTCGTCGCGGCCCTGGTAGGCGTCGCTGAGCAGGGTGCGCACCACCTGGTTGCTGACCAGGGTGGCGTCGCCGGGCACCTGCACCGGGCCGGTCGCCTGGAGCAGGTAGGACAGCATCACCGGGTCGACGGTCAGCACCCCGTCGACGGTCACCCCGCTGTGCCGCCGGTACATCTCCCGGTAGAGCTTCGCCGCGGCGGGGAAGTTCGGGCTCAGGTTGACGTCGGCCGGGTAGATGCCCGGCAGGTCGGTGTAGAGCCGACGCACCTCGTCGTCCACCTGCAGCGCGGGGGTGAACCGGCCGAACTGGGCGCTGGTGCCCTGCTCGCGCATCCGGATCCGGCCGTCGTCGGCGTGGATCACCGCGTACGCGCCGAACATGCCGCCGGTGGCGCGTAGCTCGGCGAGGTTCTGCGAGAGCAGCAGGTAACTGCGCGGCCCGTCCGCGCCGAGCAGGGCGGGCAGCACCCGGGCGCCCCGGTCCGCCGCTCCGGTCAGCCCGGCCAGCCGGTCGATCTCGGCCCGCAGCCCGGTCAGCGCCGTGCCGAGCTGGCTGACCAGGTCCTCGGCGGGTACCGCGTCGAGGCCGGCCCGGGACCTGCGTACGGCGGCGTCGGCGGCGGTCAGGTCCGCCGAGGCGGCCCGCAGCCGGGCCAGGTCCAACCGTCCCTCGGTCGGCACCAACGTGGTCAGGTCGGTACGCAGCAGCGCCGGGAACGCCTCCCGGGCCAGGTCGTCGATGGCCACCGCGATGGTCCGGACGGCCGCCACGTCGTCCCCGGCGTACGGGGCGTGCCGGGCGAGCCGCCAGCCGGGGTCCCCGGTGGCGGTCCGGGCCGCCCCGGCCTGCTCCTGCAACGCCGCCAGCGTGCGCTGGGCCCGGTCGAGGTCACCGCCGAGCACCTGGGTGCTCAGCTCCCGGGCGAGCCCGGCCGCGTTGACCAGGTGGGCCCGCGCCTGCCAGCCCCGGAACCCGACCCAGCCGGCGGCACCGAGCAGCACCGACCCGACGACCAGGCAGACCAGCAGGGCCCGGCGGACCCGCCGCCGGGTCCGTCGCCGCAGTCTCCGTCGGCCGCTGCGCGACCTACCGCTCTCCGCCACCCGTTGCTCCGCTCTCACTTTCGGGCGATATGACCATTCATGAGCTTTGTAGCACGATAAGCACTGCTGTCATGCTGTTACCGAATTTTCGTAGTTAGATCACCGTGCCGAGGGTCGCCCGGCGGGCACCCGGGGGGACGCCACGTCCCGCAGCAGCGACTCGATCCGGTCCACCCCGGCCCGCAGCGACATCTCCCGCAGGTAGGTCTCCCGCCCCCGCCGCCCCATCTCCGCCCGCGCGGACGGTGGGATCGTGCTGGCCAGCCAGAACCGGTCGGCCAGCGCGGCCCAGTCCCCGGGCGGGCAGGACAGCCCGGCGCGGGCCCGCTCCACCAGCGCCGCCGTGTCGCCCCCGGCCGAGGCCACCAGCGGGGCGGCACAGGCCAGCGCGGACTGCACCTTGCTCGGCACCGTCCCGTTCAGCTCCGGCAGATCCCGCAGGGTCACCAGCTGGTAGTCGGCGGCGGCGTACAGCTCGGGCATCTCCCACGGCGACCGCCGGTCGAGGAACCGCACGTTGCCGGCCCCGAGTTCGGTGGCCAGCCCCCGGACCCGCCGCTCCTGCGCCCCGGAGCCGACCAGCACCAGATCCATCCGGTCGGGGAGCGCCGCGGCCGCCCGGACCGCCGTCTCCAGGCCCTGCCGTTCGCCGATCGTGCCGGCGTGCATGACGACGCAGCGCGCGTCCCCACGGACCAGCGCCCGGGCGGCCCGGCCGGCGCGCACCGGCTGGAAGATCCGCTCGTCGGTCCAGTTGGGCACGGTGCGCACCCGGTCCCCGGCGACGCCGTCGGCGAGCACCAGGTCCCGCATCGAGGGGGCGGTGACCGCGACCGCGTCGGCCGCCCGCAGCACCCGGCCCATGGTGGTGGTGATCCGCCCGGGTCGCTGCGGTCCGGCCGCGACCTCCCCCGTCCAGAGATCCTGCACGTGCAGCACGGTGGGCACCCGGCCGAGCAGCCGCAGCAGCCCGGCGACGGCGAAGCTGGTCGCGGGGAACTGAAAGACGTACAGCACGTCGACGCCGGCCAGGTAACGCCGCCCGGCGAGCGCCGCGCTGCCGGCGAAGGAGAGATAGCCGGCCATCCGGGCGGTGGGCGAGGCGTCGCCGCCGGCGTAGCGGGGCACCCGCCGCACCGTCAGCCGCTCGCTGTGGGTCAGGTGCCGCCAGCGCTGCCGCCACCCGGGATAGACGTGGCCGCCGGGATAGTCCGGGAAGCCGGTCAGCACCCGCACCTCGTGCCCGCGCCGGGCCAGCTCCTCGGCGAGGCTGCCGGGGATGAAGGCCGGTTCCGGCGGGAAGTGGTACGACAGGATTCCGACCCTCATCGCCGCGCTCCCCCCTGCGTACCGTCGGCGGGTGGCCGGCCGGCGCGGTCCCGGGCCGGGGGGCGACGGCGGACCGCCGCCCCCGGCACGCGGGGTCCGCGGGCCGCCGTCGCCGCCCCGCCCGCAGGCGGCCCGGCGGCGGCACTCATCGCGGCAGCCGGGTGAGTTCCTGCGTCCGGTCGCCGACGGGGTGCAGCCCCTCGTCGCGGTGGGCGGCGGTGGCCCGGTCGGCCGGCACCGACGTCCCCGAAGTGGTGGCGATCCGGTACGCCTCGTACTGGTAGGCGTCCGCGCGGGCCACCTTGGCCATGTTGAGCACACACCCGAGCAGCCGCACCGACACGGAGTGCAGGGACCGGGCCGCCGCGGCGGCCTGGGCGCGTGAGGTACGGCCCTGCTGGGTGACGAGCAACGCGCCGTCGGCCTGCACGGCCACCACCACGCCGTCGGTGACGGCCAGCAGCGGCGCGGTGTCGATCACCACGATGTCGGCGGACTCGCGCAGCGCGAGGAGCAGGTCGGCCATCGCCTTGGACCCCAGCAGCTCGCTCGGGTTCGGCGGGGTCGAGCCGCTGGGCAGCACCAGCAGGGACTTGTCGCCCCAACGCTGCACCACGTCACCGACCTGGACGTCGCCGACGAGCACGTCGGTGAGCCCGACACCGCCGTCGACCCCGAGGTAGTCGGCGACCTTGGGGCGGCGCAGGTCGGCGTCGACCAGCAGCACCCGCCAGCCCGCCTCGGCCAGCGCGATCGCCAGGTTGCAGGACAGGGTGGTCTTCCCCTCCCCCTGCAACGCGCTGGTCACCGCGATCACCCGGGCCGGCTCGTGCACGTCCACGAAGCGCAGGTTGGTCCGCAGCTTGCGGACCGCCTCCGCCCGGGCCGACGTCGCCGCCTCGCCGACGATCAGCGGTGCCGCCTTGGCCCCCTGGTCGAACGGGATGTCGCCGAGCAGCGGACTGCCGGTGGCCCGTTGCAGGCCGGCGGCGTCACGCAGCCGCACGTCGACCATGCCGCGCAGCACGGCGAGCGCCACGCCGAGCAGGAGCCCGACCAGGACGCCGAGGGCGAGGTTGCGGTTGGGCTGCGGGGAGACCGGGCTGGCGCTGACCCGGGGGCCGCCCACCACCTCGATCCGGGTCGGTCCGGCCTTGCCGTCCGACGTGGTCTCGATCTTCTTGACCAGCTCGACGAACTTGGCCGACAGGGCCTCGGTGACCTTCATCGCCCGGGTCTGGTCGGTGTCGGTGACGCTGGCCTGCAGCAGCACGGTGCCCGGCTCGGTCGAGGTGGCGACCCGGTGCTGGATGTCGTCGGCGGTGAGGCCGAGGCCGGAGTCGGCGACCACGGCCTGCGCCAGGCGGTCGCTGCGCAGCAGGTCGGCATAGGACTTCACACGCTGCTGGAGGAAGAGTTCGCCCTGGTAGGCGTTGCTCACGCCCTGGTTGGGGGCGGTGACGAAGAAGGTCACCGAGGCCACGTAACGGGGCGCCGTGCGGACCGTGACCAGCGCCGCCGAGCCGACCGTCAGCATCAGCGTGACCAGGACGATCCACCAGTGTCGGCGGACCAGGCGCAGGCAGGTGCGGACGTCCATCACGCCCTCCGTTCCGGCGGAACGGCCAGCTGGTGAAAAAGCACGAAGTCTCCCTAGGTTCCTATAAGCGCATGAGAGTGTCTAAACGCTGCGAGTAGCCCCTTAAGTGGCAAAAACAACGTATACGATGCAAACCGCTTGCCAGTGCCGAATCCTCGCAATCACGGAACAAAACGCAGGGGACGCCAATGAATCACGTAGACCCCCAGCCCGACGACGACCCCAGCCAGCGACGCGACTGGGTCACGCGACGCGCGAAGGCCCTGTCCTTGCTAACGCTCGACACCGCCTCCTGGTGCGCGGGTTTCCTGGTCGCCTCCTGGGCCCGGTACGAGTTCGGCATCACCCCCCGGCAGTGCGCCCTCGCCCTCGGCGCCGCCGGGGTGTGCGCGGTGATCCACGCGGCGCTCGAACAGGTCCGGTTCACCGCCCGGGGCCGGCACCCGGTGGGCAGCGTCGGCGAGGCGCGTGACCTGGGCGGCACCGTGGCGCTGGCCGCCGCCGTGGCGCTGGCCGCCCTGCTGCCGATGGCCGAACGACCCGTCCCGGCCAGCGTGCCGATCCTCGGCGCCGCCGTGGCGTTGCTGCTGATGGGGGCCGGCCGGGTCACCTACCGGTGGCGGCGCGACCGCGACGCCCGACCGGCCCGCTCGGCCGACCGGACCCTGATCTACGGGGTCGACGCGGCCAGCGAACGCCTCGTCCGGGTACTGCTCGGCGACCCCACCAGCGGATACCTGCCGGTGGGGCTGCTCGACGACGACCCCGAGCGGCAGGGGCTGCGGGTGGCCGGGCTACGGGTGCTCGGCGGCCGGGAGCAACTGATCCAGGCCGTCCGCAGCACCCGGGCCGGCACGGTGATCTTCTCGATCAACGGCTCGGACGCCGAACTGATGCGTGACGTACGCAGCCGCACCCTCCAGGCCGGCGCCGCGTTCAAGGTGCTGCCGCCCGTACGCGAGCTGCTGGACCGCCCGGTCACCGCGCACGCCGTCCGCGACCTGCAACTCACCGACCTGCTCGGGCGGGCCCAGCGGGTCGCCGACCTGCCCGTGGAGCGCAACGGGCTCGCCGGACGCCGGGTCCTGGTCACCGGGGCGGGTGGCTCGATCGGCTCCGAGCTGTGCCGGCAGATCGCCCGCTGCGACCCCGGCGAGCTGATGATGCTCGACCGGGACGAGTCGGCGCTGCACGCACTCCAGATGTCCCTGCACGGCCGGGCGCTGCTGGACGGGCCGGAGCTGATCCTCGCCGACCTCCGCGACGCCGACGGGATCGCCCGGATCATCGCCGAACGGCGGCCCGACATCGTCTTCCACGCCGCCGCCCTCAAACACCTCACCCTGTTGCAGCGGCACCCGGGCGAGGCGGTCAAGACCAACGTCCAGGGCACGCTGAACGTGCTGGAGGCGTGCCGCGACGTCGCCGAGTTCGTGAACATCTCCACCGACAAGGCGGCCAACCCGATCAGCGTCCTGGGCTACTCCAAGCGGATCACCGAGCGGCTGACGGCGCACTACGCCGACCGGTACGGCGGGGCGTTCCTCAGCGTCCGCTTCGGCAACGTGCTCAGCAGCCGGGGTTCGGTGCTCACCGCCTTCCAGGCCCAGGTCCGGGCCGGGCTGCCGATCACCGTGACCCACCCGGACGTGACCCGGTACTTCATGACCGTGCAGGAGGCGGTGCACCTGGTGCTCCAGGCCGCCGTCGTCGGCCGGGGCGGGGAGGCGCTGGTGCTGGACATGGGCGAGCCGGTACGCATCGCCGAGGTGGCCCAGCGGCTGGCGGCCGAGGCGGCCCAGCCCCCGGAGATCGTCTACACCGGCCTGCGCCCCGGGGAGAAGCTGCACGAGGACCTGTTCGGCGTCGACGAGATCGACAGCCGGCCGCTGCACCCGCTCATCTCCCACGTCCGGGTCCCCGCGCTGGACCCCGCCGAACTGGCCGGGCTCGACCCGTACGGCGACCCGGAGGAACTGGTCAAACGGTTGGCGGCGTGCTGCGACGACCACCTCGGCCCGGTCGACGGCACCGCCCGGTTGTCCACCCTGCCGTCACCACGCTGACCCCACCACCGTCCGCCCGGTGTCCCCGGCAGCCGCCGGGCGGACGGTGGTCACCGGTCAGCGGTGACGCCGGGCGGCCTCGTCCCGCCCGTCCGGTTCGGTCTCCTCCAGCGCCTCGGTGACCGACCCGGTCAGGTCATCGCCCGGCACCGCGACCGCCTCGGCCCGGTCCTGCTCGTCGGAGCGGCCACCCGGCGGGGGCTGCGGGGCGGTGGCCCCGCCCGCGAAGCCGTACTCGTTCGGCTCGTCGTGCCGGCTCATAGGGGAATCCTTCCGTCACATCCGGTTCGTGCCCTGCCGCCCCCGGTGGGGAGGTGCTGCTGCCCCCGGTGGGGATGTGCTCGGCTTACCCACGCCGGGGGGTCGGTAGTCGGCGGCGCGGCGGGCGACGCCGGGTTGAGGCCGGACCACAGCATCCGGCGCAGCACGACGACCGCGACCGCCGACGCCAGCGCCGGCCACCCCGGTCCGCCGGCCAGCCGCAGCAGGCCCGCCGCGACCAGCAGGTCGAGCAGGACCCGCAGGGCCGTCCGCCAGGACCCGACGGTCAGCAGCACCACCCCGCCGACACCGAGGGCCAGCGCGCTCACCACGGTGGCGAGCAGCACCGCGAGGTCGGTCATCCGGGGTTCCCGCCGCCGCCCGGGGCCGGCTGCGGGTCGGGGCGCGCCCCGTCACCGGCGTCCGGGCCGGCGGCCACCTGCCGCTTCTCCTGGGCGATCTCCCGGCGCAGCACGACGTTCAGCGCGGTCCGGATGGTGGCGATCGCGGCCAGCTGACCGAGCTGGGCGAAGGTCGGCGACACCGCGGTCCGCAGGATGTCCGCCGCCAGCTGGAACTCCAGGCCGAGGGTGAGGAACCGGCCGAGGGAGAGCCGGATCGGGGTGAACACGGCGGCGCTACGGTGCCGCAGCCCCTCGACCACGATCCGCAGCGCCGCCCAGAGCGCGCCGACGACGATGACGGTCGCGCCGATGGTCTCCACGACCCCCACCACGACCGCGTCGCCGTGGCGCAGCAGCTCGTCCACCCTCACCGGGTGGCGTTACCCGCCCGCACCCCGGCTAGTCGGAGGTCAGGACAGCTCCCGCACCGCCTCCAGGATCAGCCACAGGCCGCAGATGGCGAAGAGCACCGCCGCGCCGTACCGGATGGTCCGCTCCGGCAGGTGCCGGCCGAGCAGCCGGCCGACCAGGATCGCCAGGGCGTCGGCGGCCACCATGCCCAGCGTCGAGCCGAGCCAGGTGCCGAACCAGCCGTACTTGGTGGCCAGGGTGATGGTGGCGAGCATCGTCTTGTCGCCCAACTCGGCCAGGAAGAACGCGACACCGACGGCGACGATGGCGGACTTGCCGGTCTTCTCCGCCTTGCGCTTCTCCTCCTCGGTGAGTTTGTCCCCGCGCAGCGTCCAGGCGCCGAAGCCGAGGAACGCCAGGCCGGCGACCAGCGAGATCCACCCGGTGGGCAGGGCCGCGTTCAGGCCGACCCCGATCGCCACCGAGGCCAGGTGCACGATCGCGGTGGCGACGGTGATGCCGATCAGCACCGGGACCGTCTTGAACCGGGTGGCGAACGTGAGCGCCATGAGCTGGGACTTGTCACCCAGCTCGGCGACGAAGATGACGCCGAAGCTGACGACCAGCGCGACGAGGAAACCGTCCATGAGGAACCTTCCCGATCAGGCCGGGAGGAGGTGACGGGGCGACCTCGACCCGGCTGTGTGACAGCCTGAGTCGAAGGTCTCGCCCGCCCCACCGCTGGTGGGGCCGCGTGGCCGGGTGCGGAACGCACCAGTGTGTCGACCACGACATTGGGGGCTACTCCCCTTCGCGCCGCCAGCCTAACCGACCGGCCCGACCGGCCGGTGCGCCGGGTGCGCCACGTCACCCCGGAGGGTGCCCGTCGACGCCCCGACGCACCGGCCGGCGGTGTCGTCACCGGCGGTCGCGCCCCGGCGGACCGGCCGGCGGCAGTTCCGGCGCGGTCGGTCAGGCGGCGGCGCGGTCGGTCAGGCGGCGGTCCCGGCGCGGTCGGTCAGGCCGCGCGGGCCAGGGTCACCCCGAACAGGTCGTCCGGGTCGGTCCAGAACTCCGTCGGCAGGAACCCGGCCGCCGTCAACTCCGCGCCGATCCCCGCCGGCCGGAACTTCGCCGACACCTCCGTACGCAACTCCTCGTCGGCGGCGAAGTCGACGGTCAGGTCGAGCGCGTCGACGCGGACCCGCATCGGGCGTCGGGCCCGCAGCCGCATCTCGATCCACTCCTGCGCCGGGTCCCAGTGGGCGACGTGGGCGAACGCGTCCGGATCGAAGTCGGCGGCAAGCTCCCGGTTGATCACCCGCAGCACGTTGCGGTTGAACTCGGCGGTCACCCCGGCCGCGTCGTCGTACGCCGGGACGATCACCGCCGGGTCCTTGACCAGGTCGGTGCCGATGAGCAGGTGGTCGCCCGGCTCCAGGGCGGCGCGCATGGCGGCCAGGAAGTCGGCCCGCTCGGCCGGCACCAGGTTGCCGATGGTGCCGCCCAGGAAGACCACCAACCGGCGGCCACCGGTCGGCAGCCGGTCGAGTTGCCGGGTGAAGTCGCCGACGATGCCGCGTACCCGCAGCGCCGGATAGTCGGTGGCGATCTGCGCGGTGGACTGCCGCAGCGCGCTCACCGACACGTCCAGCGGCACGAAGGTGCCCAGCCCGCCGTGCCGGGTGAACGCGTCCAGCAGCAGCCGGGTCTTCTCCGACGAACCGGAGCCCAGCTCGATCAGCGTCTTCGCCCCGGTCGCCGCCGCGATGTCGGGCGCCCGGACGGCCAGCACCGCCCGCTCCGCCCGGGTCGGGTAGTACTCCGGCAGCCGGGTGATCTCCTCGAACAACTCGCTGCCCCGGGCGTCGTAGAACCACTTCGGGGGCAGCCACTTGGGGTCGGCGGCCAACCCGGTCCGGACGTCGGACCGCAGCGCCCGGTCGAGGTCCCGTTCCTCCAGGTAGATCTCCAGCGGTTCCGCGCTCATGTCGTCCTCTCCTGTACCGAAAAGGTGCTGTTCCTCCGGTCAATCCAGCTCGCCGACGTGCACGCCGTCCGGTCCCGCCCGGACCCACCGCCGGTCGGGCACCTCCCGCCAGCCGGGCGCGTCGTCCACCGGCTCGGAGGCCAGCAGCGCCGTGCCGTCGTCGGCGCGCACCGACAGCGCGTGCCCCCACACGCTCGCCACCACCGACACACCGTCGGTGAGCAGCAGGTTCAGCCGTGATCCCGGGGCCGAGGCGGCCACCTCCCGGACGGTCGCGGTGACCGCCTCGGTCGGCGGCGCGCCGGCCCGCAGCCGGTGCCGGACCAGCGCCCACAGCAGCGCCGAGTCGGTCGGCGCGTCGAGGGTGAGCAGGTCCCGCACCGGCAGGCCGCCGGCCGGCCCGACGACCGAGTCCGGCCAGCCGCGCACCACCCCGTTGTGGCTGAACAGCCACCGCCCCTCGGCGAAGGGCGCGGCAGCGCTCTCCTGCACCGGCATGCCGACCGTGCCGGAGCGCACCGCCGCCAGCACCGCGCCGGAGGTGGTGACAGCGGCCAGCTCGGGCAGCGTCGGGTCGGACCAGATCGGGCCGGCCCGCCGGTACCGCACGGGGGTTGCGTCGCGCCCCTCCCCGCCGCCGGGGTACCAGCCGACGCCGAAGCCGTCGGCGTTGACCGTGCCGCCGCCGCGCATGTCCCGGGGGGCCCAGGACTGCCGGACCAGCGAGTGCGGCGGGTCGTACAGCAGCGACCGCAGGGTCACCGGGGGGCCGAGGTACGCCAGGTGCCGGCACATCAGGCGACGCCGCCTCTCACCCGTGGGCCTCCTCGGGCCGGGCGTCACGGGCGCAGCGGAAACCGCTGAAGATCTGCCGCCGGATCGGGTGGTCCCAGTTGCGGAAGGTGCCCCGGCAGGCCGCCCGGTCGGTGCCGAACGAGCCACCGCGCAGCACCCGGTAGTCGCCGCCGAAGAACACCTCCGAATACTCCCGGTAGGGGAAGACGGCGAAGCCGGGATGGCCGTGGAAGGGGCTCGCCGTCCACTCCCAGACGTCGCCGATCAACTGGTGCACGCCGAGCGGCGAGGCGCCCGCCGGGTAGGCCCCGACCGGCGCCGGCCACAGGTGCCGCTGCCCCAGGTTGGCGTGCTCGGCGGTCGGCTCGTCGTCACCCCACGGCCAGCGCCGGGACCGGCCGGTCGCCGGGTCCCAGCGGGCCGCCTTCTCCCACTCCGCCTCGGTGGGCAGCCGCTTGCCGGCCCAGCGCGCGTACGCCTGCGCCTCGTGCCAGCAGACGTGCACCACCGGCTCGTCGTCGCGGACCGGTGCCCACCGGCCGAACCGCTGGTACGCCCAGCCGTCGCCGTCGCGTCGCCAGTGCATCGGCGCGGTCAGCCCGGCCTCGGTGCGGTGCCGCCAGCCGGCCGCGCTCCACCAGCGCGGGTCGTCGTACCCGCCGTCGGCGAGGAACTCCCGGTACGCCCCGTTGGTGACCGGCGTCGCGTCGATGACGTACGCGGGCAGGTCGACGGTGTGCGCCGGGCGTTCGTTGTCCAGCGCCCACGGGTCGGTCGAGGTGCCCATGGTGAACGGCCCCGCCGGCACCAGCACCTCGGCGGCGACCCGGGCCCGGGGCTCGGGGGGCGGGGGCGCGTCGAGCACCGGTGGCCCGGAGCGCAGCTGGTGGGTGGCGAGCATGGTCTCGTCGTGCTGCTGCTCGTGCTGCACGATCATGCCGAAGACGAAGCCGTCGGCGACCAGCGGCCGCTCGGTGAACCGGACCCCGTCGAGCAGGTCGTGCACCTTGTCCCGCACGGTCGCCACGTAGGCCCGCGCCTCGGCCGGGGGCAGCAGCGGCAGGGCGGGGCGGTCCTTGCGGGGCTGTTTGAACGCGTCGTACAGGTCGTCGATGTCCCGCCGCACCGGCTCCCGCCCGCCGACGTCGCGGACCAGCCACAGTTCCTCCTGGTTGCCCACGTGGGCCAGGTCCCAGACCAGGGGGGACATCAGCGTCGAGTGCTGCCGGACCAGGTCGTCGTCGTCGACCGCGCTGGTCAACGCGTCGGTACGGGCCCGGGTCCGGGCCAGTTCGGCGGCGATCCGGCTGCGCAGCGGCTCGGCCTGCGCGCCCGGTTGTTCGGTGGTGGTCACCGGTCTCCCCTCTCCGCGGCGGCGATCCGTCGGCGGATCCCGCGGTCGATCTCGTCGTGGGTCTCGGACGGCAGGTCCAGCGTCGGCAGCGTCTCCCGGGCCAGGTCGAGCAGGGCCACGGCGGCCCCGGCCAGGGCCGGGTCGGCCAGCCCCCGCCGGGCGGCGGTGCGCCAGCGGTCGGCCACCGGCGCGGCGATCGTGCGGGCCGCCCGCACCGTCCGGTCGTCGCCCAGCAGCGCGGTCAGCACGGCCAGGGGAAGCGTCCAGTCCCGGCCGGGTTGCGCGTCGAGGTAGCGGACCTCCAGGTAGCCGCGCGGACGCACCGGTGGGAAGAGGGTGCTGACGTGGTATTCCAGGTCGTCGGTGGTGGGCGGGTCGGGCAGCGCCCCGGCGATCCAGTCGGCGAACGTGACCCCGGGCGGGGGTGTCCAGTCGGGGCCGGCGTGGCGCAGGCAGAGCAGTGGTGCGGCGAGGACGTACTCCGTCCAGGCGGCGACCGGGTCCCGGTCCGGGTGCTGCGCCGACCAGACCGGGCCGGTGCGGGCCGGGTCGATGTCCAGCCAGGCGGCCATCCGGGCGGACGCCCAGCCGGTGGGCCGGCCGGCGTGCCGGTCGGCGGTGGCGAAGGCCGCCACCAGTGGTGGGCCGATGGCGTGCACCGCCGCCCAACGCTCGGCCAGGCCGGCGGCCGGGCCGACGTCGAGGCAGACCTGGAGGCCGGCGGTGCTGTACATCATGGTCTGCCCGGCCGGGCCGCGCCGGTCGAAGACGCAGCGCATGGCGCGGTAGCGCGGGGTGTCGACCACCGGGCGGGGGGCCCGCCACGGGTCGATGCCGGTCCGCCCGCGCACCAGTCCGGCACGGGCGAGCAGGGCGTCAAGTTCGTCGATGTCGGCCTGGGTGGCCGAGACCAGCGCGGCGACCGAGGATCGCGGCGCGGTGGACACCTCCACCTGGCCGCCCGGCTCGACGGTCACGGTGCTGCCGTGCCGCAGGGGGCGGGCCGGGCCGGTGTCGTCCAGGGTGGGTGGGCTGTGGGGCCCGAGTGCCGCTCGTAGCCGCGCCCGGTCCAGTGGCCGGGCGGGGTCGGCGGCGTCGTGGACGGTCCATTCCAGTTCGACGCCGGTGAGGGTGGGTGGCCCGGTCTTGAAGCAGATGCGGGCCAGGTGCCCGGCCGCCCCGGCAACCTCGCCGAGCACGGTCGACCGGTCCAGCCCCGGCGACGTCACCACGAGAAGGTCCCCCTCCCGACGCAGGGTCCGGCCATGCCGGCCGGTGGGCAGGGCCGCCGTGGGCCGGCCCGTCCTCCATCTTCTGTCTCAAGGACCGATCCCGCAGACCCGACGGGAAGAAATAATTGTGAAGCCTTTTCGACTAGTTCTTACGGCCGTGCCCACCACCGGGGCCGGCCGGACCGCCGGTGGCGGCGGGTGGCCCGCCGGTGCCGCCGGGCGGACCGGAGGGCGATCGCTGCGGGACCACGGTGCGGCAGTACGCCTCCACCCGGTCGGCCCCGCCCGCGGCGGCCACCAGGTCGGCGTAGCCCGGCTTGGTCAACGCCTTCGCCCGCTGCGGGGGCGGCTTGGCCAGGTAAGCCCGGCACTGCCCGACCAGCTTGCCGGCGTTCGCCGGCCCACCCGGACCGGGCGGCGCGGGGGGCACCGAGGGGCCGCCGCCGGGCGCGGTGCCGCCGGGCCGTCGCGACGGGCTCTGCCGGGACGGCTCGGACCGGTGCGGGGACGGCGGGGCCGATCCGGTCCCGGTGACGGACGGGACGGGTCCGGGTGCCCGCTCGGCGGGACGGTCGAGGGTCACGGCGGCGAAGGCCACCCCGGCGGTGGCGGTGGCGGCCAGTCCGGCGATCCAGGCCACCACGCCGGTGGTCAGCCGGGGACGCCGCCGGACGGCCGGGGCGGGCCCGGGTGCCGCCGCGCCCCGGGCGGCCCGGAACGCCGCCAGCGCCGCCTGCTCGCCGGCGAGTTCCTCGGGGCGCGCCGGTGCGGCGGCGGCGGCCAGCAACCGGGTGAGCGGGTCGTCGGTGGGCGGCGGGGCGTCGGGCCCGGTCGGATCGAGCAGCCGCTCGGCCTCGGCCCGGCTCTCCGGCCGGCCGGAGCGGGCCGACCGGCGGAGGTTCATCCAGTCTCCCGTCATGTCAGCCGTCCGCCGGCTCGGCCCGCGACGCGTGCGGCGTCGGCCGGGGGCGGGGCGGGGCGACCCGCTCGTCGTCGGACGACCGGGGGGCGTCGCCGCGTTCCAGCATCGCGGCCAGCCGGCGCAGCCCCCGGTGCGCGGCCGTGCGGACCGCACCCGGCCGGCGGCCGAGCACCCGGCCGGCGGTCTCGGCGTCCAGCCCGATCACCGCCCGCAGCAGCACCGCCTCGGCCTCCCGGGGCGGCAGGGTGGCGATCAACGCCAGCGCGGACTCGGTGCCGATCGTCTCGCCGGCCCGTTCGGCGGTGTCGGCGTCGCTGGCGAGGTCGCTGAGGGCCTGGACGGGCACCGGCAGGGACGGGCGGCGACGCTGCCGGCGCAGGTGGTCCATGGCCCGGTTCCGGGCGATGGTCACCGCCCAGGCGCGGAACTCGCCGCCGGTGAACCGGGACAGGTCCCGGGCGATCTGCAGCCAGGTCTCGGAGGCCACGTCCTCGGCGTCCGGGCCGACGAGCGCGGTGAGGTAGCGCAGCAGGCCCGGCTGGAGGCTGCGGTAGAGGACCCGGAACGACTCCTCGTCGCCGGCCTGCGCCGCCGCGACCGCCCCGGTCAGGTCATCGGTCACGGCCGGGCCGCCCCGTCGACCGACCCGGGCCGGCGGCCGGCGGACATGCCGCCGCCCCGGCCCGACCAGCGGACCCCTTCGCGCACCTTCAGCCCCCCCGCTGCCCCGCTCGCACCCGACGCCGGAGGTCGGGTGACCCGTCTGGACGCCGCCGGGGAGAGTACGGCGTCGGATCTGGGCGCGGTACCGGCACCGGGACGGGCCAGAGGGGGCAACACTAGGAGCCGGAGCGGGGCGCAGGCAAGCGGTCGACCGGGCGGAAAGGGTGAGATAGATCAATCTCTCTGGCGGCGCGTCGGAGTAACGCCGATCACCGTCCGGACGCCCGCCCGCGACGCCCGTCGTCCCGATCCCGAGGTCACGACGCACCCCCGGTGACCCCGCGTCAATCATCGGTGACCGCCCGTCAGGTCATCCCCCGCCGGGACCCGGACAGGTCGTCCCACGAAGAACCGGAAGGGATATCGGCGTCTGCCGGACGGGAGGACCCTGGGTACGGTATGGGGGTGTTGTCATCCGAGGTCGTGCTCAGCGGTCGCTACCGCCTGGACGAACGTGTCGCCACCGGCGGCATGGGCGACGTGTGGCGGGCCACCGACCTGGTTCTCGGTCGCCAGGTCGCGGTGAAGGTGCTGCTGCCGGCGCTCGTCTCGGACCCCGACTTCATCGCCCGGTTCCGCGCCGAGGCGCGGATCATGGCGGCGCTGCGTCACCCCGGCATCGTGCAGGTCTTCGACTGCGGTGAGGACCGGCTCGCCGACGGCGGCCGGGCCGACTACCTGGTCATGGAGTTCGTCGAGGGCGAACCGCTGTCGCGGCGGATCGAGTCCGCCGGCCACCTGGACGTGGCCGAGACGATGTCGGTCGTGGCGCAGGCCGCCCAGGCCCTGCACGCCGCGCACGCCGGCGGCATCGTGCACCGCGACGTCAAGCCGAGCAACCTGCTGGTGCAGGAGGACGGCACGGTGGTGCTCGTCGACTTCGGCGTCGCCCGCTCCACCAATGTGACGAGCATCACGAGCACGAACGCGGTGCCGGGCACCGCCCTCTACATGGCGCCCGAGCAGGCGTCCGGCCGGCCGGTCTCGGCCGCGACCGACATCTACGCCCTCGGCGCGGTGGCCTACTGCTGCCTGACCGGGCAACCGCCGTTCACCGGGGACAACCCGCTCCAGGTGGCCGTACGGCACCTGGACGACGAGCCGCCGGAGCTGCCCGCGGACATCCCGGCGGCGGTCCGGGCCCTGGTGGCGCGGGCCCTGGAGAAGGACCCGGCGGACCGCTTCGCCACCGGTGCCGAGATGGCCACCGCCGCCCGCGCCGCCGCCGGTGACGACACCGCCGCCGCCACCACCGCGCTGGTGACGACACCGCTGCGCGACCCGTCCGGGGCCGACGGCGTGCGGGTCGGCCCGGCGGTCACCGGGCAGACGGTGGTCGGCTCGGGGTCGCGGCGGGGCCGCCGGGGTTCCCTGGTCGGCGCGCTGGCCGCGGTGCTGGTGGCGTTGACCGCGCTCGGTGCCGCGTTGGGCGCCTCGAAGTCGCTCGACAGCGGCGTGCCGAACATCCGCAGCACCGGCCCGGCGGTGGCGCCCACCGACCGGACGGAGGTCCCGGCGGTGGTCGAGGAGACCGGCTCCGAGGAGTCGCAGCGTCCGCCCCGCCCAACCAGCCAGTACGAGAAGCCGTCGCCGTCGGTCTCGGTCAGCCCGACGCCGCTGCCGAACGGCTCATCCGTGCCGCTACCGACGAAGTCCGCGCCGCCCACCCCGTCGGAGCCGGCCACCTCCGGGCCACCCCCGACGGAGACGCCCACCACTGGGCCGCCCCAGGGTGAGCCGACGGCGACCCCGACCGAGGCGGGCGGCGGGGGCGGCACGGGCGGCACCAACCAGGCGCCCCCGGGCAGCTGACCGGTCGTCGCCGGGCACCGGGAACACCGCGGACCCCAGGAATACCAAAACGGACGTAGATCGCCATATCGCCATCTAGGCTCCCTGCAAGGACACGCTTGCAGGGAGCCCCGGGTGAACGCACAGAAGCTGGTCGTCATCGGCCAGGGATACGTCGGACTGCCACTGGCCATGCGCGCCGTCGAGGCCGGGCTGGACGTGGTCGGGTTGGACGTCGACGCCGACCGGGTCAAGCGGCTCGCCTCCGGTGAATCCTTCGTCGAGGACATCCCGGCCGACCGGCTGGGCCGGGCCCTGGCCAGCGGACGGTACCGGCCGAGCACCGAGTACCCGGACGCCGAGGGTTTCGACATCTGTGTGATCACCGTACCCACCCCGCTGCGCGACGGGGTCCCCGACCTGAGCTTCGTCGAGCAGGCCGGCACCGCCGTCGGCCCGTACGTCCGGCGCGGCTGCACGGTGGTGCTGGAGTCGACCACCTACCCGGGCACCACCGAGGAACTGCTCCGGCCGCTGCTGGAGGCGGCGAGCGGGCTGCGCAGCCCGGGTGACTTCCACCTCGGTTACAGCCCGGAGCGGATCGACCCGGGCAACCCGACGTGGCGGCTGGAGAACACCCCGAAAGTGGTGTCCGGGGTGGACGCGGCGTCGCTGGCCCGGGTGGACGGCTTCTACCGGCGGCTGGTCGAGCGGACCGTGCCGGTGGACTCGACCCGGGTGGCCGAGCTGACCAAGCTGATCGAGAACACCTTCCGGCAGGTCAACATCGCCCTGATCAACGAGCTGGCGATGGCCTCCCACCAGCTCGGCATCGACGCCTGGCAGGCCATCGAGGCCGCCTCGTCCAAGCCGTTCGGGTTCATGCCGTTCCGGCCCGGCCCGGGGGTCGGCGGGCACTGCCTGCCGATCGACCCGTGCTACCTGTCCTGGCAGGTCAAGCGCACCCTGGGCCGACCCTTCCGGTTCATCGAGCTGGCCGACGACATCAACCACCAGATGCCCGAGCACGTGGCCCAGCGGGTGATGGCCGGGTTGAACCGGATCGGCCGCCCGGTCAACGGGGCCCGGCTGCTGCTGCTCGGGCTGGCGTACAAGAAGAACACCGGTGACATGCGCGACTCGCCGGCGGTCGACGTGGCCCGCCGGTTGCAGGCGCTCGGCGCGGACGTGCACGCGGTGGAGCCGTACGCGGAACCGCAGCACATCCCGGGCGGGGTGGTGGTGGTCGACCTGACCGCGCGGGAGGTCGCGGCGGCCGACGCGGTGGTCCTGGTGACCGACCACGACAGCTTCGACTACGACCTGGTCACCCGGCACGCCCGGTACGTCTTCGACACCCGGGACCGGTGCCGGGGTGAGATGGTGGAACGGCTCTGACCGTCGCCCCGCCGGACGGCGGGGCGACGGCCGGTGGTCACTCCGCGCCGAGCGCCTCGACCACCGGGCGGGCCAGGGCGCGCCGGGCCGGCAGCACCGACGCGGCCAGCGCGGCGAGCACCGCCACGGCGAGGACCAGCCCGAGCCGGTCCCAGGGCAGCACCAGCGTGAAGCCGCCGCCGAGCCGGGCCACGAAGGCCACCGTGCCGGCGCTGACCGCGACCCCCAGCGCGGTGCCGAGCACCGCCCCGACCAGGGCGGTCAGCACCGCCTCCATGGCCAGCAGCAGGCGCATCCGCCCCCGGGACAGCCCCACGGCGCGCAGCACGGCGTTCTCCCGGGTCCGTTCCACCACCGAGAGGCTGAGCGTGTTCGCGACGCCGACCAGGGCGATCACCACGGCCAGGCCGAGCAGCGCGGTGACGAAGGCGAGCAGCATGTCCACCGTGCCGGTGAGCATCTTCTTGTAGGCCGCCTGGTCCAGCAGGTTCACCGTCGGATACCGGGCGACCACCGCCCCGACGGCGGCGCGGGCCCGTTCGGCGGACACCCCGTCGGCCGGCTCCACCTCGACCAGTTGGCCGCGTTCGTCGGGGTAGAGCGCGGTGAAGTCGGGATCGACCAAGTCGACGACGTGCCCGGCGGGCACCCCGGGCGACGCCGGGCCGTCGTCGGTGACCACCGCGGCCACCCGGAACGGACGCCCGGCGACGGTGACCGTCGACCCCACCCGCCAACCCCGGGCGGCGGCCAGCCCGCGGTGCACCAGCACCGACCCCGGCCCCAGGTCCGCGACGTCCCCGGCGTCGACCGCGGCGAGGGTACGCCGGACCAGCGCCGGATGGGCCGAACGCAGCTCCACGCCGTCGACGACCCGGTTGCGGTGCTCGTGCACCACCCCCACCTCGGGTCGGGCGGCCAGCTCACCGGCGAGCGGGGCGGGCAGCTCGACGCCGACGCCGGT
Organism: Micromonospora sp. HM134; assembly: GCF_007833915.1. Classification (NCBI taxonomy): domain Bacteria; kingdom Bacillati; phylum Actinomycetota; class Actinomycetes; order Micromonosporales; family Micromonosporaceae; genus Micromonospora; species Micromonospora sp. HM134. The sequence continues at coordinate 3,912,441 of NZ_CP041061.1, read as the reverse complement.
GACCACGAAGTCGACGCCGATGCGGGCGTCGACCCCGCGTTCGACGCCCACCTTGACGCTGCCCGCGCCGACCACGAACGCCGAGACCAACCCGATGCCGATCACCAGGGCGGTGGCGGTCGCCGACACCCGGCGCGGGTTGCGGGCCGCGTTGGCCACGGCGAGCGCGGCGGTGGCCCCGAACACCGGCCGCAACGGCCGGCCGAGCAACCGGACCAGCGCCGGCACCAGCAGCGGACCGAACAGGACGATCCCGAAGAAGGACAGCACCCCGCCCACCGCGACCAGGACGATCTGCCCGACGGCGGCGGCCCCGGCCAGCGCGGCGATGCCGGCGACGCCGACCAGCGCGCCGAGGGTCAGCCGGACCCGCCCGGCGCCCCGGGCCGGGTGCCCGGCGGCGTCGGTGAGGGCGGCCACCGGCGACACCCGGGTGCCCTGCCAGGCGGGCAGCAGCGCGGACCCGACGGTGACCAGGATGCCGAGCAGCAGGCTGACCCCGACCGTCCGGCCGGTCACCGTCAGGCCGGCGACGGACAGCGGCAGGTCGAGCCGGGGAACCAGGGCCGCCGCCCCGGCGGCCAGCCCGGCCCCGAGCCCGACCCCGAGGGCCGAGCCGGCCAGCCCGAGCACCGCCGCCTCCAGCACGGCGGCCCGGAAGACCTGCCCCCGACGGGCCCCCACCAGCCGCAGCAGCGCGGTCCGCCGGGCCCGCTGGGCGAGCACGATGGCGAAGGTGTTGGCGATGACGAACCCGGCCACCACCACCGCCACCCCGGCGAAGATGAGCAGGACCAGGCGGAACTGGTCGAGGTCGCGTACCCCGTCCTCGACGGCCTCGTCGAGGATGCGCTGCCGCGACTTCACCGTGGCGTCCCCGCCGGCCACGGCGGTCACCCGGTCGGCCAGGGCCGGCCCGGCCGTCCCCGGGGCGGCGGCCACCATGATCCGGTCGTAACCCGGTCTCCCGCTGACGGCCAGCGCGTCCGCGCCGACCAGCCCGACGAACGGGCCGCCGACGTCACGCGTGCTGCCGGCCACGTCGACCGTGCCGACCAGGGTGTACGGGCGGGCCGCGCCGGTCGCGCCGCCGACGCCGACCGGGCCGCCGAGCGTGAATCCCTGCGCGGCGACCGTGGGCGCGTCGAGGACCACCTCGCCGGGACGGTCGGGCAGCCGGCCGGCGACCACGTCGTAGGAGCGCAGCGCGGGTTCGGTGGGGATCGCGGCGAGCAACCCGACGCCGGGCACCGGCCGGCCGTCGACGCCGACCACGCCGGCGAGGGCGGTCAGCTCCCCGGCCGCCGCGGTGACCCCGTCGACCGTGCCCACCCGGTCGACCAGGGACGGCGGCAGGGTGCCCCGGTCGGCGTAGACACCGAGGTCGGTGTGCCGGTCGAAGGCCCCGGCCCGCTCGTACGCCCCGGCCCGCATGCCGTCGGTGAGCATCAGCGTGCCGGCGACGAAGGCGACGCCGAGCACGATCGCCACCGAGGAGAGCAGCAGGCGCAGCACGTCGGCGCGCAGCGTACCCAGGGTCAACCGCCACATCCCGGTCACCGCCCCCACCGGTGGCGGCCGGAGCCGGCCCGGGGGCCTGCGGGGCGGCGGTCCCCGGCGGGTGGCCGGGGCGCGGGACGGACGGCGGCAGGCACGGACATGGGGACTCCCGGTCGGCGTGGTACGGGTCCCCTCCGACGCTAGGCAGCGCCCCGGCGGCCCGCGTCCACCCGTACGCGCGACCCGGCTGCGCCACAGGTCGACCCCGACCGTGGTGACCCGTACGACCCAGGTCGTACCCGGGTTCACCCGCCCGGGGTGACCAGGCCGCTCTCGTACGCCAGGACCACCACCTGGACCCGGTCGCGGAGCTGGAGCTTGGCCAGGATCCGCCCGACGTGGGTCTTCACGGTCGCCTCGGCGACGTGCACCCGGGCGGCGATCTCGGCGTTGGCCAGCCCCTGCGCCACGAGCAGCAGGATCTCCCGTTCCCGGTCGGTGAGCTGGGCCAGTCGCGGGTCCTCGGCGGGCGCCGGGCCGAGCCGGTCGGCGAACCGGTCGAGCAGCCGACGGGTGATCGACGGGGCGACCACCGAGTCCCCCTCGGCGACCACCCGGATGGCCGCCAGCAGTTCCTCCGGCGGCACGTTCTTGAGCAGGAACCCGCTGGCCCCGGCGCGCAGCGCGGCGAACGCGTCGGCCTCGGTGTCGAACGTGGTGAGCACCAGCACCCGGGGCCGGCCGTCGGTGGAGGCCGCGCAGATCCGGCGGGTCGCCTCGACCCCGTCCATGGTCGGCATCCGCAGGTCCATCACCACCACGTCGGCCTCGACCCCGGCCAGCACCCGCAGCGCGTCCGCCCCGTCGATCGCCTCGCCGACGACGCTCAGGTCGGGTTGGGAGTCGAGCACCATCCGGAATCCGGCCCGGACCAGCGCCTGGTCGTCCACGATCACCACTCGCACCGTCATGCCGCGATCACCTCCGCCTCCGGGGTCGACGGTAGCGGCAGCCGTACCTCGACCTGCCACCCGCCACCGGTTCGGGGGCCGGCGGTGAGGCGGCCGTCGTACACGCCGACCCGCTCGCGCATCCCGACCAGGCCGTGCCCGCCGGAGGGGGCCGGCCGGGCCGGTGGCCGGCCGCGCCCGTCGTCGGTCACCCGGACCACCAGCCCGTCGTCGACGCCGAGCACGACCGTGGCGTGCGCGCCGACCCCGGCGTGCTTGAGGGTGTTGGTCAGGGCCTCCTGCACCACCCGGTAGACGGTCAGGTCGAGCCCGGGTGGCAGGGTGGCCGGCACGTCCCCGGCCCGGTACCCGACCCGCAGGCCGGCGTCGCGGAACCGGCCCACCAGCGCGGGCAGTTCGGCGACGGTGGCGCGGCGGCGTTCCGGCTCGCCGCTGGGGGTGTCCGCGCCGGGGCCGGTCGTCGTCTCCGGTGGGTCGGGCTCACGCAGCACGTCGACGAGCCGGCGCATCTCCTCCAGGGCCTGCCGGCCGGTGTCGGCCACCACCTTGACCGCGTGCCGGGCGGTGTCCGGGTCCCGGTCGAACATCAGCCGGGCCCCGTCGGCCTGCACGATCATCACCGCCATGCTGTGTGCCACGACGTCGTGCAGCTCGCGGGCGATCCGGGCGCGTTCGCCGACGACTGCGGCGCGGGCCTCGGCCTCGCGTTCCCGCTCCAGGGTGGCGGCCCGCTCCTCCAGGCTGAGCACGTAGAGGCGGCGGGTGCGGACGTTCAGCGCGGCCAGCCACACCCCGCCGGTGATCAGGCCGAAGTAGATCGCGGTGGCCCACCAGGCGGCCTGGGAGACGGTCTGCGAGGCGGCCAGCAGCACCCCGACGGCGGCGACGGCGCCGGCCAGCACGCCGTCGCGCAGCCGGTCGGCGTACTTGACCACGCTGTAGAGGGCGATGAGCACGGCGATGTCGTAGGCCAGCGGCCCCCACCCGGCGGCCACCTGGACCAACGCCAGTGCGGCGACGACCGCCGCGACCAGTGAGGGGTGTCCGCGCCGGAACAGCAGGGCCACCGCCATGCCCAGGCCGACCAGTGCCGACGGCCAGCCGCCGGGCTGGGTCCACACCCCCGGCTGGGCCGCCGTGACCAGGGTGAAGAGCACCACCAGCGCGCTGACGCAGAGGTCGAAGGCGACGCCGCGCAGCGGGCGACCGAACAGGGTACGGCTCACGGTGACCGAGCGTAGTGCCCCGTCCGGGGTGGTCGCGGCCCGTCGGCCGCGACCGGGTTCAGACCAGCGCGCGGAGCCGGGCGATCTCCACGGTCTGTTCGGTCGCCACCGCGTTGGCGAACTCGTTGAGCTGCTGGTCGGCGCCGGCGGAGAGGAGCTGGGTGGCCATGGTCACCGCGCCGGTGTGGTGGGCGGTCATCAGCTGGACGAAGAGCCGGTCGAAGGTGACGCCCCGGGCGTCGGTGAGCTGCCGGATCGCCTCGGGGGACTGCATGCCCGGCATCCGGCCGTGGTCGTGGCCGGGTTCCCCGGCGGCCAGGCCCCGGGCGTCGAGCCAGCCGCGCAGCAGCCCGATCTCCGGTCCCTGGGCGCCCCTGATCCGGGCGGCGATCGCCGTGACCTGGGCGCTGGCGGCCCGGCCGGGGGCCAGCTCGGCCATCTGGAGGGCCTGTTGGTGGTGCGGGATCATCATCCGCACGAACCAGACGTCGGGGGTGTTGTAGCGGGGCGTGCCGGGGGCGCGGACCTCCTGCGCGGGCCGGGTCGCGGCGGGCTCCCCCGGCCGGCCGGGCACGATCACTCCGGGGGCGTCGGTCGGCCCGGTCGTGGTCGACGTCGTGGTGGGGGTGGCCGCCGTCGGGGTCGGCGGCCCGTCGGGGCGCAGGGCCAGCCCGACCGGCACCAGGACGGCGGCGGCGACTGTGACGGCGAGCAGGATGCGTCCACGTCGGCCGGTCATGCGACTCCCCCTCCGATCGAGGTCGCCGCGATCGTATCCATTCACCGCGACTGATTGATGTGACGCAGATCACATCAACTCTCATCACTGGCCGGTAAGGTTCCTGGTACGCATCGTCCCCTTTCGAAGGGTTCCGCCGATGATCAGGTTCTCCCTGCCCCGACCACGGCAGCTGAAGATCGTCAGCGTGGTCGCCGCCGGCCTGCTGGTGGCGAGCGTCGCCACCAGCCCGGCGGGCAACGCCGCACCGGCCACCGCGACGGAGGGCGGGACGCCGGCGGCCCCCGGCCTCGCCGTCGACGAGATCTCCAGCAGCCCCAACCTGCGCCAGGTCGCCAACCTGCCCAAGCAGGCGCCGTTCGACACCACCAGCGCGCTCGGCACCGACATGGCCTTCCAGGGCCGGTACGCCTTCGTCGGCAACTACAACGGCTTCGTCATCTACGACATCGCCCGGCCCAGCGCCCCGAAGATCGTGTCTCAGGTGCTCTGCCCCGGCTCGCAGAACGACATCTCCGTCTACGGCGACCTGCTCTTCCTCTCCACCGACTCGTCCCGCACCGACGACTCGTGCGCCAGTGCGACCCAGCCGGCGACGGTGAAGGAGTCCTGGGAGGGCATCAAGGTCTTCGACATCAGCGACAAGGCCAACCCGCGCTACATCAAGTCGGTGGAGACCGCCTGCGGCTCGCACACCCACACCCTCGTCCCGGGCAAGGACCGCAGGACGGTCTACCTGTACGTGTCGTCGTACAGCCCCCGGGCGGACTTCCCCGACTGCCAGCCGCCGCACGACTCCATCTCGATCGTGAAGGTCCCGGTGCACAAGCCCACCGAGGCGGCCGTGGTGGCCACCCCGAACCTCTTCCCCGACGGCGGATACGAGGGCATCCCCGGGCAGACCTCGGCCACCACCGGCTGCCACGACATCACCGCCTACCCGGCCAAGGACCTGGCCGCCGGCGCCTGCATGGGTGACGGCGTGCTGCTGGACATCCGCAACCGGGAGGCACCCCGGGTGATCAACCGGGTCCGGGACACGGTCAACTTCGCGTTCTGGCACTCGGCGACGTTCAACAACGCCGGGACCAAGGTGGTGTTCACCGACGAGCTCGGCGGCGGCGGCGCGGCCACCTGCAACGAGGTCGTCGGCCCGAACCGGGGCGCGGACGCCGTCTACGACATCACCGGCCGGGGCGACGCCCGCACGATGGTCTTCCGCAGCTACTACAAGATCCCCCGCACCAACGCCGACACCGAGAACTGTGTGGCCCACAACGGATCGCTGATCCCCGTCCTCGGCAAGGACGTCATGGTGCAGGCCTGGTACCAGGGCGGGGTGTCGGTCTGGGACTTCACCGACTCGACCCGGCCGAAGGAGATCGGCTTCTGGGAGCGCGGGCCGCTGTCGGACACCCAGCTCACCACCGGCGGCGCCTGGTCGACGTACTACTACAACGGGTACATCTACTCCAGCGACATCCAGAAGGGCCTGGACGTGCTGAAGCTCAACGACTGGCGGACCTGGACGGCCGACCTGGTCCGGGTGCCCGAGCTGAACGTGCAGACCCAGGCCGGCTACCTGAGCTGGTAGACCCGACCGGCGACGGCCCGGGGTCAGCGGATCGGCAGCCGGTAGCGGCGCTCCTGCCCGCCACCGGCCACGGTGACCAGCCGGACCTCACCGTCCCGCAGCCCGTACGTCACCGACCAGCGGGTGTGGCCCTGCCGCACCTGGCCCAGCAGCCGCAGCGCCGCCGCCGGGTCCACCCGGCCGTCGGCCGCGTCCAGCGCCGCCGCGAGGACGCCGTAGCGGTGGTCGCGCCGACGCTGCTGCTCGGGTACGTCGACCACCGGCACGTTGGTCAGCGCCTGCCACCGCCCCTGCCCCCGCTGCACCCGCATCGTCCCGTCGACGAACTCGACCACCGCCGACCGGCCGCCCGCGTCGGCGAGCAGGTAGTGCAGCGGCGGCCCGCCGTCGAAGTCGAGGTTGTGCCGGCCGAACAGCGCCACCGCCTCGTCCACCGTGGCCGCCCGGTCCAGCACCAGCCGCAGGATGCGTACCGAGCCGACCGTGGGCCGGCCCGGCACCGGCTTCGCCGTCGCGGTGTCGTCGGCGGCCAGCCCGACGGCCAGCCCCCGCTCGTTCATCCCGTCGAAGGGCAGCAGCGGCGCGTCGAGCAGCCGGCGGTCACCGGTCGGGTCCGGGCCCACCCCCAGGTAGGACAGGTCGACCAGGGAGACCGAGGCGTACCCCTCGGGGGGATCGGTGCGCAGCACCATCGCCGGATTGGCGTCCCAGTCGAAGTTGCGGGCGAACAGCGGTCGGGCCGGGTCGCCGGAGGCGACGAACAGGGAGCAGCCGAACGGGCCGGTGTCCGGCCGGGCGTCGGTGCCCACCGTCGGGTCGTAGCCGCCGACGTAGGTCATCTCGTAGAGCGGCAGGTCGTCGACCTTGCGCAGGCTGTCCAGCGTACGCCGGGCCTGCTCCGGGTCCTGCCGGGAGGCCAGCGGCGGGCTCGCGGACGGCGACGCCGGGCCGGGCCGGGCCGGGTCCGTCGGGGTGGCCGGGGCACAGCCGGTGGCGACGAGCAACAGGGCCAGTCCGGCCCCCAGCAGCATCCTGCGCATATCCCCTGAACGCTAGGGCAGCCGTCCGCCGATGTCCACCGTGGCCGTACGCGCGGGCGGCGCGGCGGAACCCGGCCCGGACCGGCACGGGATCGCCGGGCGGGCAGTTGCGGCCAAGCGGCGTCGGAGCCGGGCCGGCTGTGCGAGGATCGTGCGCCGTGACACCTGCCGGCGGGACACCGCCCGTACCGACCGAGCGGCCCCGCAGGCCGCGGCTGCACCCGCTGGACCGGGTGGCGATCGGGCTGGCCCTGCTGGGCCTCGGCGCGGTGGTCACCGGCCTGCTCCCCCGGGCCGACGCCGAGGCGACCCTGCACCGCATCCTGCCGCTGCTGCTCTTCCTCGGCGCGGTGGTGGTGCTCGCCGAACTGACCGCCGTCGCCGGGGTGTTCGACGTGCTGGCCACCCGGCTGGCGATCACCGCCCGGGGCAGCTTCGCCGGCCTGTTCCTGCTCTGCGTCGGGTTCGCCTCGCTCACCACCATCGCCCTCAACCTGGACACCACGGCGGTCCTGCTCACCCCGGTGATGATCGCGCTGGCCCGCAAGCTGGACGTCGCCCCGGGGCCGCTGGCGATGACCACCGTCTGGCTGGCCAACACCGCCAGCCTGCTGCTGCCCGTGTCGAACCTGACCAACCTGCTCGCCGCCGACCGGATCGCCCTGGCCCCGGCGGCGTACGCGGCCCGGATGGCGTTACCGCAGGTCGCGGCGATCGGGGTGACCATGGCGGGGTTGTGGCTGTGGTACTGGCGGCGGGGCAAACGCGACGTCGACCGGTTCACCCCTCCCCCGCCGCACCGGCCGGCCGACCGGCTGCTGTTCGGTACGGCGGTCGCCGGCTGCCTGCTGCTCGTCGCCGGCATCCTGGTCGGGGTGGAGATCGGTGTCGCCGCCGCCGTCGCCGCCGGGCTGGTGGTGGCCGGCTTCGCGGTCCGGTCCCGGCGGACCCTGCGCCCGGCGCTGCTGCCCTGGCGGCTGCTGGTCTTCGTGACCGGCCTGTTCCTGGTGGTGCAGACCCTCGGCCGGCACGGGCTGGACGACCTGGTGTCCGTGCTGCTCGCCGACGCCGGTGGCACGGTGGGGGCGCTGCGCGCCGGGGGCACCGGGGCGCTGCTGGCCAACCTGGTCAACAATCTGCCCGCCTACCTGGCCGGGGAGGCGGTGCTGCCACCCGGCGACGGGACCCGGCTGCTGGCGCTGCTGATCGGCACCAACGTGGGCCCGCTGGCGGTGCCCTGGGCATCGCTGGCGACCCTGCTGTGGTACGAGCGGTGCCGGGCCGCCGGGGTGACCGTACCGCTGGGCCGGTTCGTGGCGACCAGCGCGGTGGTCGCGGTGCTCGGCACCCTCGCCGCGGTGCTCGCCCTGCTGGCCGCCGGCTGACCCGACGGCGGGACCGTCAACCGGCCGGTCGTTCAGATCCCCATCTCGGCCTCGTACGCCGAACGCAGCCGGGCACGGGCCGCCGGGGCCAGGCAGACGTGCCAGGCGGGGCCCTCGTCGATGACGTTCAGCTCACCGGCGGCCTGCCGGGCCAGCAGGATCTCGGCCAGCACGTCCCGCGCGCCGAACCGGGCGTACCAGGCCAGTTCCACGTCCACCGCCCAGCCGAGGCAGTGGCCGCTGGGCAGCATGGCCGGCCGGCCGAGCCGGCGCAGCCGGTACTGGTGTTCGGTGCTGTGGGCCAGGCTGGTCACCCACAGCGGCGGGGTGCCGGGCGGGGCGGACCGGGCGAACTCCCGGGCCAGGTCGTTGAGGAGCGCGACGACCTCCCGGCGGGTCCGGCGGAACGGCACCCCGGCGGTGGGCGGGGCGGCCTCGGGCAGCAGCCGGCCCCGGACGGCGCGTACGCCCCGGCCCAGGACGCCGGCCGGCTGTTCCCGGTAGCGGAAGCCGAGCAGGCCACGGCGACGCAGCCATTCCAGGTCGATCAGGTCGGGGTGCGTGTCGACCTGCTCGTCGGTCGCCAGCACCGTCGTGTCCCGCCACCACATCAGGTCGATGCGGGAGAGCAGGTAGATCCGGACCAGCGCGGTCAGGTCGGGGCCCGGGTCGGGCCGGTCGGGCTGGTGCCGGGCCAGTTCCAGCAGCAGGGTCTCCCGGGCGCCCAGCACCCCCTGCTCGGTGGCGTCGAGCACGTCGGCGACGGCCGGCTCGCGCAGCCGCTGGTCGAGCAGCACCTGACGGGCGGCGGTGCCGGCGGTCCCGGCGAGCGCGCCGACCTCGACCAGCAACTCGGCGACCGCCTGCCGGTAGGCGTCGAGGTCGGGGGCGGCCGGCCGCACGGAACGGGCCGGGACGGGCGTCCGCCGGGCCGGGGCGGGCGGGGTGACGCCGGGTTGGGGGCCGGGGCTTCGGCTGGGCACGCGCATGGTCGGTCCTCTTCCGGTGCGACACGGTGCGGATGAACCTGAGGGCACCGTAACCGTGGTGAACCGGTGGAGACCGAGCATTCCTCCCATGACCCCGAAGGGCGACACGCGGCCGGCGGCGTCGCCCGGTCCCACGCCGGCCGGGGCCGGTGCGGGACCGCGACCGGGCCGCCCGTCGACGCGCGACGGGCGGCCCGGGGCGGACGGGTCAGCGCAGGGTGCAGGCCGTCCCGTTCACCGCGAACCCGGTCGGGGTCGCGTTGGTGCCGCTGTAGGTGGCGTTGAAGCCGAGGTTGACCGAGCCGTTCGGCGCGACCGCGCCGTTGTAGCTCTCGTTGGTCACCGTGACCTCGCTGCCGCTCTGGCTGAACCGGCCCGACCAGCCCTGGCTGATCTGCTGGTTGCCGGTGAACCGGAAGGTCAACCGCCACGACGACCAGGCCGCCGCGCTGGTGTTGGCCAGCGTGACGCTGCCGGTGAAGCCGGTGCTCCAGCTGTTCGCCGAGTACGTCACCGCGCACCCGCCGGACGGCGGGGGCGTGGTCGTCGGCGGCGGAGGCGTGGTGGTCGGCGGCGGCAGGGTCGGCGTCGGGGTGGTCGTCGGCGTCGGGGTCGGGGTCACCGTCGGCGTCGGCGTCGGGTTCGGGCCGGTGCCGGTACCGGCCTGCTCGGCCGCCCAGTGCACCAGCCAGGCCAGCGCCGCGTTCCAGTTGATCGCCACCTCGTTGACCGAGTACGCCCCGATGTCGTCGACGAAGCACTTCTGCGGCTTGCAGCCACCGAGTTGGGCCTGCACGACCGGGTCCTGCAACTCGCTGTTCGGGCCGCCGGAGAGCGAGCCGGGCGGCGCGATGGGCAGCGAGCCGTCGTTCTGGTTGGCCCAGAACCGGTGGTGCAGGTTGCGTACCGGCTTGTCCCCGTAGCCGGCCACGTAGGACTGGTTGAGCGGGTTACGGCCGAGCAGGTAGTCGTAGGCGGCGAAGGCCCCGTTGCGGTAGCGGGCCGTGCCGGTCAGGTCGAAGGCCACAGCGAGCACGTTGGCGTTGTTGGCGACCGCGCCGTTGGAACCCCAGTAGTACGTGCCGTTGCCGCTGCCCGGGGCCGGGTAGCCCTGGTTGGCGATCTGGGCGAGCATCCGGTCGGCGAAGGAGACGATCGCCGAGCGGATCGCGCTCACGTCGCCGCTGGCCAGGCCGGTCGGCACCAGCGCCAGGGTGGTGTCACCCAGCCCGGCCGTCCAACTCCAGTCGTACGCGCCCCGGGTGAAGCTCGCGCCGCGGGCGTGCGGGGAGCCGCTCAGGTCGTTGCGGTAGCCGGCCGTGCCGGTGGTGGCGTACAACTCCGCCGCCGCCCAGTAGAACTCGTCGGTGACGGTGTTGTCCTCGTACGCGCCGCCGCCGGTGTTGTCGGTGGCGGGGGCGAGCCGGTTCGGGTTGGCCTTCGCCGCGGCGTACGCCTTCTCGGCGGCGGCCAGGGCCCGGGAGGCGAAGGCGGCGTCGAACGGCTTCCACAGCCGGGACGCCTGGGCGGCCACCGCCGCCATGTTGAGGGTGGCGGCGGTGCTCACCGGGGAGAGCAGCCGGGGCTCGCTGTCCAGCTCGGGACGGGTGGGCAGGGCGGTCCAGTTCTGGTCGTGGATCTTGTGGTGGACCATGCCGGCGTTGGTCCGGCCGTCCGGCACCTGCATCTTGAGCAGGAACTCCAACTCCCAACGGGCCTCGTCGAGCACGTCCGGCACCCCGTTGGACCGCTCGGGGATGGCCAGCGTGCCGTCGGCGACGGCGGACCGGTCCGCTCCGCTCACGTACAGCGTGCGCTCGTAGATGTTCTGTAGCTGCCAGGTGGCCAGGCCGCCGTTGACCACGTACTTGCCCTGGTCACCGGCGTCGTACCAGCCGCCGCGCACGTCCAGGGTGTAGCCGCAGGAGGTGCGGCACGGCACGTTGTTGTCCCCCCGGTTGGGGGCGACGTTGACGTGCCCGGCCGGGCGGGCGTAGCGGGAACCGACGTACTGGGCGTCGATCGGGGTGCCGCTGCGCTGGTGGTAGAAGAACGCCAGCGAGTCGCCGCGCAGCCGGCGTACCGGATCGGCGGAGATGTCGAACGGGTAGCTGTTGCTCCCGCCGACCGACAGCACGTAGCCGGTGCCGGGGGTGTCGTAGGCCGAGAAGTCCGCGATGTGCACCGGGTCGCCGGAGAGCGTGTCGGTGCCCCGTACCGTGGTCTGCCCGGAGGCCACCGTGGCGCCGCCGGCGTTGCGCAGCGTCCAGCCGAGCGGGGAGGTCGCGGAGTTCACGACGGTGGCCTGCTTGGGCAGCCCCGGCACGTAGGCGACCTGGTTGACCTTGACCGGTGAGCCGGGGTCGGGGGCGGCGGCGGCGAGCTGCGGCACGGCCGCGAGCCCGCCGAGGGCGAGCAGGGCGGCAGCCGCGAGCGCGACCGGACGCCGTCGGGGATGCTGGGGCATGGGGCCTCTTCCGGTGGTGATGGCATTGACCATCCGACCGGGCTCCAGCGCAGCAGTGATCCGCCGGGCGGTCGGACGGACCGTCGACGGGAGCGCTCCGCCCACCATAGACCACCGTCAGTCCGCCGGAAAGCCGCCGCCCAACGACCGGACGGTCCGGGTGTCGCCGTCGTAGCTGCGCGCCGCCACCAGGCGACCCGCCGGACGCTCCCCGCCGACCAGGGCGCGGGCGAGCCGCCGGTCGCGGTCGCGGAAGCGCAGCGCGAGGCTCAGGTGCGGCACCCAGTTCCCCGGGGCGTGCCAGGGCCGCTGCCCGTCCGCGCCGTCCAGCGCCGCCCAGACGGCGTCGTGCAGGGCGGTCAGCGCCGCGCTCGGCCGGACCAGCCACACCAGCGGGGCGCTGCCGTCGAGCACCGTCACCCGCTCCAGGGTGACCGGCAGCGGCAACGCGGTGGCGAACAGGGCGGCGAGCCGGTCGGCCGCGTCGGGCGGGAACGCCTCGACGGCGGCCAGCGTCAGGTGCGGCCGGTTCGTCGGGTGGCCGTGCCGGGCCAGGCTGGGCAGCCCCGCCGCGGCCAGCCGGTCCCAGGCGGCCCGCACCGTCCGCTCCAGCGTCGGGCAGCAGAGCAGTTCCACCGTACGCACGCCCGTCAGGCTATCCGGCGGGCGGGTGCGACTGTGCCGGTCGGCACGGTGGGGCCGGTCGGCGGCGCGGCCCCACCGGGGTGATGGAAAACTTTGGCTATGAGTTCCGCACCCACACCGACCGACCTCTCCGCTCCCGACGACTCCGACGGCGGGCCCGCCTTCGTTGATCTCGGGCTGCGCGCCGAGTTGCTGGGCGCCCTCGCCGCGCTCGGCTACGAGGAGCCGACCCCGATCCAGCGGGAGGCGATCCCCCTGCTGCTGTCGGGACGGGACCTGCTCGGGCAGGCGGCCACCGGTACGGGCAAGACCGCCGCGTTCGCCCTGCCGCTGTTGCAGCGGATGCCGGAGGACCGTCAGGGCGGCGACCCGGTGTCGCTGGTGCTGGTGCCCACCCGGGAACTGGCCGTGCAGGTCTCCGAGGCGTTCCACCGGTACGGCAAGGATCTCGGTGCCCGGGTGCTGCCGATCTACGGCGGCCAGCCGATCGGCCGCCAACTGCGCGCCCTGGACCTGGGCGTGGACGTGGTGGTGGCGACCCCGGGCCGGGCGCTGGACCACATCGCCCGGGGCACCCTGCGGTTGGGTTCGCTGGCCACGGTGGTGCTGGACGAGGCCGACGAGATGCTCGACATGGGCTTCGCCGAGGACATCGAGGCGATCCTGGAGCACGCGCCCGCGCAGCGGCAGACGGTGCTCTTCTCGGCCACCATGCCGGCCCGGATCGACGGGCTGGCCCGCCAGCACCTGACCGACCCGGAGCGCATCCAGATCGGGCGGGAGCAGCCGGTGGCCGGCGAGGCGCCCCGGGTACGGCAGAGCGCCTACATCGTGACCCGGGCGCACAAGCCGGCGCTGCTGGGCCGGGTGCTGGACGTGGAGTCCCCGACGGCGGCGATCGTCTTCTGCCGCAGCCGGGAGGAGGTCGACCGGCTCACCGAGACGATGAACGGGCGGGGCTACCGGGCCGAGGCGCTGCACGGCGGGATGAGCCAGGAGCAGCGGGACCGGGTGATGGGGCGGCTGCGTGCCGGCACCGCCGACCTGCTGGTGGCCACCGACGTGGCGGCCCGGGGCCTGGACGTCGAGCAGCTCACCCACGTGGTCAACTACGACGTGCCGTCCGCGCCGGAGTCGTACGTGCACCGGATCGGGCGGGTGGGTCGGGCCGGCCGGGAGGGGGTGGCGATCACCCTGGCCGAGCCCCGGGAGCACCGGATGCTCAAGACCATCGAGCGGGTCACCGGCCAGCGGATCACCATCGACAAGATCCCGACGGTGGCCGACCTGCGCACCCGACGGCTGGCGCTGACCCAGGCGGCGCTGCGGGAGAGCCTGCTGGAGGACGACCTGGACCCGTTCCGGGTGATCGTCGAGTCGCTGTCGGACGAGTTCGACCTGATGGAGGTGGCGCTGGCGGCGGTCAAGCTGGCCCACGAGGCGGCCCTGCCGGGCTCCGACGACGAGGAGGAGATCCCGCAGGTGGCGGTCCGTCCGCCCCGGGAGCCCCGGCCCGGGTTCGACGGCCGGGGCGGGGAGCGGCGTGGCGGCGGTGCCGGCCGGCCCCGCACGGGCGGCACCGCGCAGGTCTTCATCGGCCTGGGCCGCCGGGCCGGGGTCCGCCCGCAGGACCTGGTCGGCGCGATCACCGGGGAGACCCGGGTGAGCGGCCGGGACATCGGCTCGATCGAGATCGCCGACCGGTTCTCGCTGGTGGAGGTGCCGCAGGGCGTCGCCGACGAGGTGATCGCCGGGCTGCGCAACAGCACCATCAAGGGCCGCAAGGCGACCGTACGGCGCGACCGCGGCGGCGACGGGCGCTGAACCGGACGCGACACCGGCCCGCCTCCCCGTGCGGGGTGCGGGCCGGTCGCGGCGGTTCAGAGCGGGTACGGCCCGAACCGGCCCCAGGCGACGAGCGCCGCCAGGACCAGCAGCACCACGGTCACCACGGTGCCGGGGTGTTCCTTGGCGCGGGCGTGCACCACGATCGCGCCGGCCATCACGATGACCAGCCCGACGGCGGCCAGCGGGGTGAGCACCGTGGCGATGCCGGTGAGGCCGGGCAGGACCAGCCCCAGCGCGGCCAGCAGCTCGGCCGCGCCGAGCGCCTTGACCTGGACGGGCGGGACGTTCCTCACCCACCCCATCCGGTCGAGCAGCTTCTCCTTGGGTTGGGTGAGCTTGGTCAGTCCCGCGCCGGCGAAGATCGCGGCGAGCAGGATCTGCACGATCCAGAGGAACACGTTCACGGGTGGTCGCCTCCGAGGGGTGCCACCGGACGGTGGCGGATGCGGGAAACGGGAAGGGTCCAGGCTACGGGGCCGGAGCGGCCCCCGACGCCGGGCGGGACATCGGGGGCCGTGGGGTGGATTCCGGTCAGGCGGCGCCGACCGGTCGACCGCCGAGCGTGTCCGCGTCGATCTCGGCCGGGCGCAGCGCCAGGGCGAGCACGTCGGCCACGTCGGCCAGGGTGTGCACGGTCAGCGCCGCGCGCACCTCGGCGGGCAGGTCGTCGAGGTCCGGCTCGTTGCGGGCCGGGATGATCACTTCGGTCAGGCCGGCCCGGTGCGCGGCGAGCAGCTTCTGCTTCACCCCGCCGATGGGCAGCACCCGCCCGGACAGCGTCACCTCGCCGGTCATCCCGAACTCGGGTCGTACCGGCCGGCCGGTCACCAGGGAGGCCAGCGCGGTGACCATGGTGATGCCGGCGCTCGGGCCGTCCTTGGGCACCGCACCCGCCGGCACGTGCAGGTGGATGCGGCGTCCGGCCAGGACGTTCGGGTCGAGGCCGTACCGCCGCCCGTTGGCGCGCAGGTAGGACAGCGCGATGTGGGCGGACTCCTTCATCACGTCGCCGAGCTGCCCGGTGAGGGTCAGCCCCGGCTCACCGTCCATGCTGGTGGCCTCGATGAACAGCACGTCGCCGCCGGCGCCGGTGACGGCCAGGCCGGTGGCCACGCCGGGCACCGCCGTCCGCTCGGCCGACTCCGGGGTGAACTTCGGCCGGCCCAGGTAGCGGGCCAGATTGTCGGTGTCGACCCGGACCGGGGTCGGGTCGGCGGCCAGGGCCACGGCGACCTTGCGCAGGATCTTCGCCAGGGCCCGTTCGAGCTGCCGGACGCCCGCCTCCCTGGTGTGCTCACCGGCGATCAGCGCCAGCACCCCGTCGGTGACGGTCACCTCGTCGGCGGTCAGGCCGGCCCGCTGGAGCTGCCGGGGCAGCAGGTGGTCGCGGGCGATGGCGACCTTCTCGTCCTCGGTGTACCCGTCCAGGGTGACCAGTTCCATCCGGTCCAGCAGCGGGCCGGGGATGGTCTCCACCACGTTGGCGGTGGCCAGGAAGAGCACGTCGGACAGGTCGAGGTCGACTTCGAGGTAGTGGTCGCGGAAGGTGTGGTTCTGGGCCGGGTCGAGCACCTCCAGCAGGGCGGCGGCCGGGTCTCCGGCGTATCCGACGGCGAGCTTGTCGACCTCGTCGAGGAGCACCACCGGGTTCATCGAGCCGGCCTCGCGCAGCGCGCGGACGATCCGGCCGGGCAGCGCGCCGACGTAGGTGCGCCGGTGCCCACGGATCTCGGCCTCGTCGCGGACGCCGCCGAGGGAGACCCGGACGAAGTTACGACCCAACGCCCGGGCCACCGACTCGCCGAGGCTGGTCTTGCCGACGCCGGGCGGGCCGGCGAGGGCCAGCACCGCGCCGGAGCCGCGTCCGCCGACCACCCCGAGGTTGCGCTCGGCGCGCCGGTTGCGCACCGCGAGGTACTCCAGGATGCGGTCCTTGACGTCGGCCAGGCCGGCGTGGTCGGCGTCGAGCACCGCCCGCGCCGCCGTCAGGTCGGTGTTGTCCTCGGTACGGGTGCTCCACGGCATCTCCAACACCGTGTCCAGCCAGGTCCTGATCCAGCCCGCCTCGGGTGAGGCGTCGCTGGCCCGTTCCAGCTTGCCGACCTCGCGCAGCGCCGCCTCGCGGACCTTGTCCGGCAGGTCGGCGGACTCCACCCGGGAGCGGTAGTCGGCGGAGCCGTCCGGCTCGTCCTCGCCGAGTTCCTTGCGGATCGCGGCGAGCTGCTGGCGGAGCAGGAACTCCCGCTGGGACTTCTCCAGCCCCTCCCGGACGTCGCTGTTGATCTGCTCGGTGACCTCCTGCTCGGCCAGGTGCTCCTTCACCCAGCCGACGAGCAGTTCCAGCCGGGCGGTGACGTCCGGCGCGGCGAGCAGCTCGGTCTTCTGCGCCAGGCTGAGCCACGGCGCGTAGCCGGCGGCGTCGGCCAGTTCGGACAGGTCGGTCATCCGCTCCATCGCGTCGATGACCTGCCAGGCGCCCCGCTGCTGGAGGACGGAGGTCATCAGGGCGCGGTACTCGCGGGCCAGGTCGCGGGCGCGGCCGGCGGGGGCGGGTTCGTCGAGCCGGGTGGCCTCCACCCAGAGGGCCGCGCCGGGTCCGGGGACGCCGGAGCCGATCCGGGCGCGGGCGAGGCCACGCACCACGGCGGCGGGTTCACCGTCGGGAAGACGGCCCACCTTCTCGATGGTGGCGATCGTGCCGACGGGGCCGTACTCGCCGTCGATGCGGGGGACGGCGAGCAGGGTCTTGTCGCCGCTGGCCCGGGCGGCGTCGACGGCGGCCTGGGTGGTCGGGTCGAGGGTCACCGGGATGACCATGCCGGGCAGCAGGACGACGTCGGTCAGGGGAAGTACCGGAAGGGTTGCCATCGAACACCTGCCATCACTTGAGGTTGAGCGTGTCTCACTCAAGTCACAAACCGTGCCCCGTGTTCCGACCTGTGACCCAGGACACATCCCAGCCGCACCGCCACCGCCGGCCAGCATTGGCCGTACCCGGATTTCCCAGGATTGGCGCGACCCGCCAAATGAAAGAGAGGCATATTGTTGCGGATTTGCCGTCAGATACGTCAAACTCTTAGCACACCCCGATCACCACAGGGAGTAATGGCGATGGCAAGGAAAGTAATCACCGTTCTGACCGACGACCTCGACGGCGGAAAGGCCGATCGGACCGTCGAGTTCAGCCTGGATGGGGCGGCGTACACCATCGACCTCTCCGACGAGAACGCGGGGGTGCTGCGCAAGGCGCTCGACGCCTACATCACCGCTGGCCGTCGAATGGGCCGAGGTGCCGTCGAGGCCGGTCGCCCGGCCCGCCGCCCCGCCCGGCCCGGCGTCTCGGGAATGGATCGCGAGCAGAACCGCGCCATCCGGGAATGGGCGACCAAGAACGGACACGAAATCTCCGAGCGCGGGCGCATCCCGGTCTCGGTCGTGGAGGCGTGGAAGAACCGCTGACGGCGGGCCGGATCACGAACGGACACGCCGGGGTCACGCTGGGATATCAGCGTGACCCCGGCGTTTTCGTCCGTGTCCACAGTTTCCACCCGGCGACCCCGCACCGAAAACATCTGCCGGTACGCTGCCCGTCCCCGGGCGCACCCGGCGGACACGGAACTGCGGGCCACCCCGGAGGTTCCCGGGATGGCCCGCAGTCGTCGCCGATCGGGTCAGTTGACCCGGATGCGCACCACGTCGAAGGCGGGGGTCTGGTTGGCCCGCTCCATCATCGGCACCCGGTGCGAGCCGTCGCCGGCCCAGACCGCGCACTGCGCCGTACCCGACTGCGGCAGACCCGGGATCTGGATGGTCACGTCGTCGGCCTGGTTGCCGCCCTTGCCGTCCTCGGTGGCCACGAAGAACGCCGGCACGTCCTGCGGGTTCGAGGGCGCCTGGTTGGTGTTCTGGAGCATCCGGCAGGCGGTGTGGAAGTGACCACGGGTCAGGCCCTGCCCGTTGAGCACCGAACTCTCCAGGTAGTAGCCGCCCTGGCCGGCCGCCAGGAACCGGTCACGGACCAGGTTGCGGGTGGAGACCTTCAGGGTGAAGGCCTGGTTGCGCTGCACCTGGTTGGGGAACTGGGTGATCAGCAGCGACGGGTTGTTGGCCGCCGCGCCCACCTCGCCGAACGCGGTGCTCACGCACCGGTTGCCGTTCTGGAAGCCGTCGTGCGGCTGCAACCGGCTGTTGGCGCAGTCCTTCGCCAGCACGCCCAGGGCGTTGCCGTTGTTGCCGTTGTTCCCGCCGTTGTTGTTCTGGCCGCCGTTGTTCCCGTTCTGGCCGCCGTTGTTGCCGTTGTTCCCGCCGTTGTTGTTCTGGCCGCCGTTGTTCCCGTTCTGGCCGCCGTTGTTACCGCCGTTGTTGGCGGCCACCTGGCAGCCGGCGAGCTGCTCCAGGCCCTGCGGGCGCTGGGCGAAGCGACCGATCGCGGTGGCGATCCGGTTCAGCGCCGACCGGCGCTTGTCGGCCAGCGGGCCGAGGATGGCGTTGTTGATGAACGCCTGACCGTTGCGCCCCTCGGCCGCCAACCGCTTGTTGGCGTCGTCGATCTGGGTCTTGAGCAGGGCGAGTTCCCTGTCCACCTCGGCCTTGGCCTGGGCCGGGATCTGCGGCAGCCGGGGCGTGACCTCCGGGCAGGCCACCGTCGAGGCGAGGGTGGTCACCGGCGCGTTGCCGGCCTTGACGGCCTGGCACTCGGCGACGGACATCTGCCCGTCACCCCAGTGGTTGCGGACCCACCGGCCGTTCTGCCACGTCTGGGTGGTGCTGCCGCGCCCGCTCGGCGAGGTGGCACCGGGGCTCGGTGCGACGCAGGCCGACGAGACGTTGCGGGTCTGCTGCCTCGGCTTGTCCCCGGCCGAGGAGATCTGGGTGACGGCGGCGATACCGCCGAAGACGACGAGCGCACCGACCGCCGCCAGCAGCCGCTTGCTCCGCGCGTTACCGGATGACCGGCGTGCCCCTGTGGACCTGCGCATCGAATTGCTCTCCTTCTCGATCCGGTACCTGACTCGCGCCCCCGACGAGGAGACCCTTTCCGGGTCGGTCACCCCCGCCGGAGACACTGCGACGTTCCGGTCGCACGTCGATGGCCGACGATGCCTTTCCGCACCGTCCGCCGCGTCGGGTGGCGCGGCTGGGAAGATCCTGTCCATTCCCGCTTAGGTACGGGCCGGCATCGGCGAAGGTTCAACGCGGATCGAGGAATCCCGGACCGTTTTCCGGGCGGGCCACAATGTCACCAACCGTCGCCGGAAAATGACGCCGGGTCGTTCGGCGGCGGGTCAGTCCACGCAGAGGTGATCGAACGCGAACGGGGCGCCCAACTCGTCACGCCGGTCCCGCAGGGCGCGGATCTGCCGACGCAACTCGTCCCGGTCGAGCAGGGCCGGTTCCTCGTTCTCCACCCCGGCCAGCCGGTCGCCCACCGCCACCGCCGCGAGATCCTCGGCCAGCCGGCCCGGGTCCACCCCGCAGCTCAGCCGCGCCTCGTGCACCGTGACCCGCTCCACCAGGCAGCGGCCGGGACGCACCTCGACCCAGCTCCACCCCTCGGCCGTCCCGTCGTGCCAGCACACGTGCAACCCGCGCACGATCGGGTCACTGAGCCGCCGCGACACGTACGCCTCGACGGCCGCCGCCCGGGACAGCGCGCCGAGGTCGTTGACCGGCCCGGTACGCCCGTCCGGCAGCCGCCCGACGATGTCCCGGAAGCCCACCGGGGCGTCGTCCGACCCGTCCGGGGCGGCCCCGGCGGCGTAGGCGCGCGCGTCGATGACGTACGTGACGATGCGCCGGCCGTGCCCGGCGGCCCGCAGCGTCGGCGAGCCGATCCGCAGCACCGGCAGGCCCACGGCGGCGCACACCGCGGCGGCCATCCGCCCCGCCCGCTGCCCGGCCGACCCCGGGGCCGCGGCCGGGCCGACGGTCAGGGCGAACAGCGGCACACCGGTGTCGGCCGCGCAGACGACGTGGTCGAACTCCTCGCGCAGGGCGGAACTCCACTGGTGCCCGGTGACCCCGGCCGGCCGGCGCGACACCAGGTCGCCGAGCCGGCGGGCGGCGTACACGGCCTGGCCGGCCCGGACGAACAGCGGCGCGGCACCGGCCGGGACCGGCCGCAGCCGGGCGTCGTCGGTGGCGGTACGCGTCATCGTCGGGTCGGTCCGTCCGTGGCAGGCGAGGGTGACCGGCCGAGTCTAGGACGTCGACCGCGGTCACCGCCCCGCCGGTTCGGACGACGGACGCGGCACCAGGCGGTTGGTGCACCCCGGGCGCGATCTCTACGCTCACGGGGTGCTGCACGACGGACCGGCCCCGGAACTGTTGACCAAGCGGAGTCTCGTCACGGTCTCCCACGCCATCGAGCGGTCGGCGCTGGCCACCGCCGAGGACGGCCCGCTGGTGGTGATCGCCCTGTTCCAGCGGATGCCGTACTTCCTGCGGGAGCGGGAACGCTACGCCCGGATCGCGGCGGGCGCGGCGGTCACCGTCGTCGGGCTGGTCGGGCAGACACCGCCGGAGCTGCCCGCCGGGGCGTACCCGGTGACGCTTGACGGCACCGAGGAACTGGCCCGGGAGTGGAGCGTGGTGGCGCTGACCCCCCGGTTCGGGGCGAGCCTGGTGGCCCGGGACCGCCGGGAGGCGGTGCCGGCCGACACGTTGGAGCAGGGGCGGCTGTTCGCCGGCCGCTGGGGGTTCCGCCGCGACGAGGCGCTGCACGAGGTGATCCGGCTGCGCACCCAGCTCGGCGACCGGCTCCCCCCGGCCGCGCTGACCGCCGTCGACCAGGTGCTGCACCGGGTCCGGGACCTGCCGGCGACGCCCGGGGAGAGCCGGGCCGAGGCGGCGTTGCGGCTGATGGCCGACCGCGCCGAACGCGCCCACCGCAACGCACCGGGCCGGCACGCCGAGCCGGTGGACGGCCCGCCGGGGCTGGTGGACGAGCCGACGTTGCGCCGCTGGACCGGGATGGACGGGGTGACCGCCGCCGGCACCCTGCCGGTGGCGCTGATCGGGGTACGCGTCGGTGAGCCGGCCGGCGCCCCGGAACGGTTCGGACGCCGCAGCGCGGCACGGGAGGCACAGGCCGTGATCGCCGCGCTGACCGCGCCGCTGCGCCCGGTCGACCGGGCCGTCCGCCTCACCCCCGACGAGTACCTGCTGGTGCTGCCGGCGTTGACCCGGGAGGAGGCGCTGGCGGTGGCCGGTCAGGTGCACGACTGCGTGGCCGGGCTGGCCCGGTCGTACCCGTTCGTGTCCTTCGCGGTGCACACGGCGGTCACCGTGACCGACCGGCGGCCGTTGCCGGTGGCCGAGGTGCGGCACGCCGTCGAGTGGGCGGCCCGGGAGGGTGTGCCGGTGGCCACCGTGGCCCGGGAAACCGTCGCCACCGCCGCCCACTGAGGACGGGGACGACGTGCGGGTGGTCTCGTTGGTGCCGTCGCTGACCGAGGCGGTGGCGGTGACCGCGCCGGAGCTGCTGGTCGGCGCGACCGACTGGTGCGTGCACCCGGCGGGGTTGGACGTCGCCCGGGTCGGCGGCAGCAAGTACCCCGACCTGGACCGGGTCCGGGCGCTGCGGCCGGACCTGGTGCTGCTCAACGTGGAGGAGAACCGCCGCGTCGACGCGGACGCGCTCACCGCGGCCGGGGTGCCGGTGCTGGTCACCTACCCCCGGACCGTGCCGCAGGCCCTCGACGAACTGGCCGGGGTGCTCGCCGCGCTCGGCGTGACCGGGGAGCCCGGCTGGCTGACCGACGCCCGCCGGGCCTGGGCCGCGCCCGCCGTCGCCGACGGCCCCCGGCGGGCGGTGGTCCCGGTGTGGCGGCGGCCGTGGGTGGTGCTCGGCGGGGACACCTTCGCCGGGGACGTGCTGCGCCGGCTCGGCGTGGTCAACGTGTACGACGACGACCCGGACCGTTATCCGCGTCCCGATCTCGACGCGCTGCGGGCCCGCCGGCCCGACCTGGTGGTCCTTCCCGACGAGCCCTACGCGTTCACCGCCGACGACGGGCCGGACGCCTTCCCCGGCGTCCCCTGCGCGCTGGTCTCCGGCCGCCACCTCACCTGGTACGGCCCGTCGCTGGCCGAGGCGCCGGCCCTGCTCGCCGCCCAACTGGCCGCCCCGGTCTGACCGTCCGCCCCGGCGCTCAGACCGGGTGGCGGTCAGGCCACCGGGGTGATCCCCCGCTCGGTCAGGCCGGCGTCGTCCACGTCGTACCCGATGGTGCTGGTGACCTGGACCACCCCGCTGACCTGGCCGGCGAGTTTCTCCGCCAGTTCGGCGGCGGTCCGCCGGTCCAGCCGGCCGTCCAACCGCACCGCGCCGTCGCGGACCTGCACGGTGACCAGTCCGTCCCGCACGGCCAGCACCCGGCGCAGCACCTCCTGCACCACGTCCTCGCGGATCTCGGCGTCGGTGCGCAGGTGCACCCGCAGCAGGTCGCTGCGGGTGACGATGCCGACCAGCCGGCCCAGGTCGTCCAGGACGGGCAGCCGCTTGACCGCCTCCCGGTCCATCAGCCGGGCCGCCGCCGGCAGCGACGCCCCCGGGTGGGTGGTGACGGCCGGCGCGGTCATCAGCTCCTTGGCCAGCAGCGCCCCCGCCTTCTCCCGGGACGCCCGACGCCGACGCCCGGTGAACACCCGGCGTTCCTCGTGCGCCCCGGAGTGCTCCACCTTGTGCAACAGGTCAGCCTCGGACACCACCCCCAGCACCCGACGGAAGTCGTCCACCACCGGCACCGCGCTGACGCCCCGGCGGATCAGGATGTCGACGATCACCCGGTACGGGGTCTCCTCCCCCACCGTGGCGACCTCCCGGGTCATCACGTCGTCCACCTGCCACGTCCTCATCACGACCTCCTCGCCCGGTTCTCCCGTCCGACGCTAGGGCCGCGCCGGCCGGTCGGGGCAGGGGCGGGTGGACCGGTCACCCGGAGGCCGAAGGTCCCGTCCGGACGGCCGTACCAGGGGACTTAGGTCCCGCCCCGGCACGGACCGGTCGGCCCTGCCGGGACCGCGCCGACCGGCGTGGAATGTAACTGCCACCGGGAAGTGCGGTGCCAGGCAGAGAAGGGACGTGGAGACCATGACCGCGACGATCGAGCGGAACACCACCGCCAGGACCATCGCACCGGTGGCCGGAACCGAGACCACCCGCCAGCGGGCCGCCCGGTACGTCTGGGCCGGAACCCGACTGGCCCTCGGCTGGATCTTCCTCTGGGCGTTCCTGGACAAGCTGTTCGGCCTCGGCCACGAGACCGCGACGAAGAACGCCTGGATCAACGGCGGCAGCCCGACCAAGGGGTTCCTCGCCTTCGGCGCGACCGGCCCGTTCCAGGGGATCTACCAGGACATCGCCGGGGCGGCCTGGGCCGACTGGCTGTTCATGATCGGCCTGGCCGGGATCGGGGTGGCCCTGCTGCTCGGCATCGGGATGCGGATCGCCGCCGCCGCCGGTGGCCTGCTCATGGTGCTGATGTGGACCGCCGTCCTGCCTCCCGAGAACAACCTCTTCATGGACGACCACCTGATCTACGCCGCGGTGCTGGCCGGCCTCGCCCTGGTCGGCGCGGGGAACACCCTCGGCCTCGGCCGGGTCTGGGCCACCCTCCCGCTGGTCCGCCGGTTCGGCTGGCTCAGGTGACCGGTCCCACCCGCCCGGGTGGTCGACCGACCGGCAGGGGCGCCACCGCCACGGTGGCGCCCCTGCCGCGTCTGCGTCCGGCCCCGCGCACGGCAGCTGCGGCGGGCCGGGTGCCGCGACGCGCGGGCCCGGTCGGCGGGGCCCGCGGCAGCCGGGGTGCCGCGATCGGGCAGGATCGACACCGTCCGGACGATCGGGTGACGACAGAGGAGAACAGCAGATGAACACGCCCCAGGCAGGCAAGCCGGAGATCGGCCCGATCGAGGGTGCGGCCCCGGCCGACCTGGTGATCGAGGACATCACCGTCGGGGAGGGCCCGGAGGCGCGTCCCGGCCAGCTCGCCAACGTGCACTACGTGGGGGTGTCCCACTCCACCGGCCGTGAGTTCGACGCGTCCTGGAACCGGGGCGAGGCGTTCGAGTTCCCGCTCGGCGGCGGTCAGGTCATCGCCGGCTGGGACCAGGGCGTGGTGGGGATGAAGGTCGGCGGTCGCCGTCGGCTCACCATCCCGCCGCACCTGGGCTACGGCAGCCGGGGCGCGGGCGGCGTGATCAAGCCGAACGAGACCCTGGTCTTCGTCGTCGACCTGCTCGGCGTGCGCTGACGTCGGTCGGGGTCGCCGGTACCGCCCGGCGGCCCCACCGCCGGCCCCTGCGGCGCGGCCCGGACTCCACTGCTGCCCCGGTCGCCGGACCTTGCAGGCGCGGTCCCGGCGGGTCGCCGGGCCTGCGGTCAGGCGCAGGCGGCCAGCGGGCGGGACACGGTCGCGACCGGGGCGTCGCCGTGCCGGACGGCGATGACGCGGTGCAGGCCGCCGACCCGCAGCACCCGGGCGACCACCGGATCGGGGTCGACCACCACCAGCTCACCGCCCCGGGCCCGGACCCTGAGGTGCGCGGCGACCAGCGCCCGCACCCCGGCGGCGGAGAGCACCTGGACCCCGGAGAGGTCGAGCCGGAGCAGCGGGCGGGCCGGTGCGGCCCAGAGGGCGGCCCGGAACGCGCCCACGGTGGCGATGTCGATCTCACCGACCGCGCGCACCTCGACCACGTCGTCGGCCACCCGCAGCCGCACGTGGAACCGGTCCTCTTCCTGCGTCATGCCCCGAATCTAGCCCCCACCTCTGACGTTTCCGCCCTGCCCAGGGCGGGTTTCGGGGTAGTCCCAGGGTCGCCCCGGAGCCGACCCCGAGTCCTTCTCAGGGTGGAGCCGCACCGGCACGACCGGCCGTCGGAACGGCCGGTCGTGCCGGTGCGGTCGGGTGCGGTCAGCCGCCGCTGGCCGACGGCGCGGGGGCCGGCGACGAGCCACCGGCGACCGCCCCCGGGTGCGGCGGGCTGGTGGCGGGGGCCGGCTTCAACCCCGGCGGTACGGGCAGCGCGCTGCCCCGGGCGAACTCGGCCCAGCTCGTGTTCCAGGCGGTCCAGCCGTTGCCCGGCCGCAGCGGCACCTCGGTGCCCTTCACGGTCACCAGGTCACCGACCTGGGTGATGCCCATCAGCCAGTCGGCGGCGGCCGAGGAGACGTTGGCGCAGCCGTGCGAGACGTTGGTGTAGCCCTGGTCCCCCTCCGACCAGGGTGCGGCGTGGATGAACTCGCCGCCCCAGGTGAGGCGCTGGGCGTCCTCGACGTCGACCACGTAGCCGCCGTCGGGCTCGCCCCGCGTGTCGAAGCGGGTCTGCTGGTGCTTCTCCATGATCACCATCTTGCCGCTGGAACTCGGGGTGCTCGGCTTGCCGAGGCTGACCGGGATCCGGCGGATCAGCTTGCCGTCCTGGAAGACCGACATCTGCTTGGTGGCGTTGTCGATGTCCAGGGCGACCTGCCGGCCGATCTTCGAGGTGGACCGCCGGTCGGCGTCACCGACGTACTCCTTGCCGATGGGCAACCCCGCAAGCGCCGAACGGACGCTGATCGTCGTCCCGGTACGCCAGAAGTCGGGGGCCCGGTAGTAGACCTGGCTGCCGTCCTCCAGCCACGACCAGGTGCCCGGCTGGGGCGGATCGGTCTTCACGAACAATCGTCGCTGCACGGCCGCCCTGGCCTCTTTCGGAACGGCCGGTTCGAACGCGACCGTCACCGGCATCGCGGTGCCGTACGTCTGGTTCCCGGCGAAATAGAGCACGCTGGTCAGCGCCTGCCGGTTCGTATTCGTCGTGGCCGTCGTGAACGTGGTGCGCCCGACGGTCGTCCGGCCCGCGTCGCCGGTCGCGGTGACCTCCGCGGTGTAGGTCCGGCCGCTGCCCAGCGGGGCCGCCGGCACCCAACTCGACCCGTCCTCCCGCGGCTCCCCGGCCACCGCCCTGCCCTTGTCGTCGGTGAGCTTGACGCTGGTCACCCGGCCGTTGCTCACGGTGGCACCGACCTCCGCGCTGACCGGAACGCCCTTCGTCCGGTCAGCGGGCGTCACCGTCACCGTGGGGCCCGCCGCCGCACCGGGCGCCGCACCGGCCGCCGGCTTCCGCTCGGCGGTGCACCCGCCGAAAACCAACGGTGTGGCCGCGATGGTCACCGCCATTAGCGTCAATCGCCGCCTCACGTCCATATTCCGTCCCCCATTTCCAGTCCCTTGGCCACATTCTGTACAGCGTTTCTCGGGCCGGGTCGGGCTTTCCGGGGAACCGGGCGGGCGGGGCCGGGCTTATCGACCCCGGCGGGCCACGGGAGGCCACGGTGCCGCCGATGTCCGGGATCGGCCGTGCCGGGACACCCCGGACGGTCAGTCCCAGTCCTGGTCGCCGTGGTTGCGGTGCCACCGCCCACCGACCGGCGGGGTGTCCAGCCGAAGGGCCGCCACCGCGTTGCCGGCCAGGTCGTTGTCCTCGACCCGGCAGTCGACACAACTGCCCCGGGCAGTGATCCACATCCCGTGGGTCTGGGTGCGGTCGTCGTGGTTGTCCCAGATCCGGTTGCCGCGCACCGTCGCCGAGTCGAACGCCGCGTTGATCGCGATGCCGGCCCGGGTCGGCGGCGCGGCCGGCAGTTCGTACGCGGTGCCCGGCAGCGGGGTGTCCCCGCTCCACCCGCTGTACGCGTCGGGACGTACCGGGGCGAGGTGCAGTTCGGTGGCGGTGTTCGTGGCCACCACGGCGACCCGCCGGCCGACCCGCAGTACCTTGCCCCGGTGGCTGTCCTGCGCCCAGGTCGCCGAGCGGTCGACCAGGGACCGTTCGCTGTAGCGGACCGACTCGCCGCCACCGTGGGACGCCTCGGCGCACCGCCGGCCGTTGTTGCGGATGCGGTTGTCGAGCACCATCGCGTCGGTCATCGGACGGTCCACCCGGATCGCGTCCAGGCCGTTGCCCCAGAACTCGTTGCTCTCCACCACCACGTCCTGCGCCGGGTGCGGATAGCCCCGGCCCAGGTCGTGCTGGTGGTAGCCGTAGCCGCCGTTGCCGCTGATCCGGTTGCCCCGCACCGTGTACGGGCCCGGGGTGTTGCCCATGCTGATCCCGTCGCCCTCGTTGCCGTCGATGACGCAGTCGGTGAGCAGGCCGCCCCGGCCGGCGACCCCGGAGGTGCCGTTGCCCGACACGTCGTAGCCGGCCTCCAGGTTGCCGGTCATCGTGCAGCCGGTGACGATCAGGCCGTCGGCCCCCCAGTCGGAGATGCCGAACCGGTTGCCCTGGCTGTGGCAGCCGACGATCCGGTAGCCGCGCGGCGGCGTCCAGTAGTCCTTCTGGAGTTCCAGGAAGATGCCGTTGGTGCCGTTGGCCAGGGCGGTGCAGTTGGCGATGGTGAGCCGCTCCATGTCGCCCCAGCCGCCGATGCCGATGCCGATGCCCGCGCCGCCCATCTGCTCGCCGTTGTCCAGCCGGCCGCAGCCGACCACCACCACCCCGTCGACCAGGGTGTCCTGGAGGAAGTCGCAGCCCAGGCCGCTGGCCGCCGTGTGGTGGATGTAGAGGTTGCGGAACACCCCACGCACCACGTACTGCAACCCGAGGCCCTTGGCCAGGTAGTTGTACTCGGCCATGGCCACCCCGGAGCCGTCGATCTCGAAGTCGGCGAAGGTGCAGTCGGCGATGTGCCGGTCCCGGTCCGCGCCGTGCTGGAGCACCGTCCAGAACGCCAGCGGCGTCGGGTCGCTGCGGTTGCCCTCGTTGCTGAGCAGGAACCGGGTGGCGGCCGGGCCGGCACCGATCAGCGACACCCCGCTGCGCCACACCGTGCCGGCGTCGCGGATGGAGTAGATGCCCGGCGGGCACCAGATCACCCGGGCCCGGCCGTCGGCCGCGTAGCCGTCACCGAGCCGGTCCACCAGGGCCGCCAGCGCGGGTTGGTCGTTGGTCACCCCGTCGCCGGTCAACCCGTAGTCCTGGGCGTCGCACCACAGCGGCGCACCGGCGACGGGGGGACGGCGGTCCCGGACGGCGACGGGCAGACCCTGGTACGGCACGGGTGGCTCCTCTCGGCGGTGCGTCCACGACCGACACGGCTGGGGCCGCGACCGGGCGTACGCGGGGCGGCGGTGCGCGCCCGCAGAGGTGCGGCGCGTCCGTGACCCGCGTCGGATTCCCGGCCCGCCGACCGGAAAACGCCTCCCGACCGGTCGTCCCGGCGAACCGGACGAACGCCGGACGGCACGACGGAGCCGGCCACCCCGCCCAGGGTGACCGGCTCCGGGCGTACCGCTCAGACGTTCGCCACCAGCAGCGCCGGCTGTTCGACGCAGTCGGCGACGTGGCGCAGGAACCCGCCGGCCACCCCGCCGTCGCAGACCCGGTGGTCGAAGGTGAGGCTGAGCTGGGTCACCTTGCGGACCGCCAACTGCCCGTCGACCACCCACGGCTTGTCCACGATCCGCCCCACCCCGAGCAGCGCCGCCTCCGGGTGGTTGATGATCGGGGTGGAACCGTCCACCCCGAACACGCCGTAGTTGTTGAGGGTGAAGGTGCCGCCGGTGAGCCGGGCCGGCGGCAGGGTGCCGGCACGGGCGTCGGCGGTGGTCTGCGCCAGGGCGGCGGCCAACTCCCGGGTGGTCAGCCGCTGGGCGTCGCGCAGCACCGGCACGAGCAGGCCCCGGTCGGTCTGCGCGGCGATGCCCAGGTGCACCCCGGCCGACTGGACGATGCGCTGCCCCTCGGTGTCGACGTGCGCGTTGAGCTGCGGGAACCGGCGCAGGCCGCTGAGGCAGATCCGGGCCAGCAGGGCCAGCACGCTGACCGGGGCGTCCGGGGTGGCCGCGTTGATCGCCGCCCGGGTGGCCAGCAGCGCGGTGGCGTCCGCGTCCACCCAGATGGTCACCTCGGGGATCTCCCGGCGGCTGCGGGAGAGCTTGTCGGCGATCACCCGGCGGATGCCGGTCAGCGGGATGACGACGTCGGACGCGTCGGACGGGGCGAGGCCGACGTGCGCCGTCGGTGCCGGGTCCGCGGCGGCGAGGGGCCCGCCCGGGTCGGCCGGGGCCGGGCCTGCGGTGTGCTGGTCACGCGCGGCGGGCCGGGCCGGCAGGGTGGCCAGCGCGGCCTCCACGTCAGAGCGACGGATCACGCCACCCGGACCGGTGCCACGCAGCCCACCCAGGTCCACCCCGTGCTCGCGGGCGAGCCGGCGCACGATCGGCGAGATGACCAGCGGTGCCGTCCCGCCGGTCGGGGAGGTGCCGTCCCCCGCCGACGGGACGACGCCGTCGGTGTTCACCCCGGTGGCCGGGGCGTCCACCCCCGCGCCGGCCGGGACCCTCGGCTCGGACGACGGGCCGACGGTGCCCACGGGGGCGGACCCGGTGGCCGGCTC
This sequence comes from Micromonospora sp. HM134, assembly GCF_007833915.1. Classification (NCBI taxonomy): domain Bacteria; kingdom Bacillati; phylum Actinomycetota; class Actinomycetes; order Micromonosporales; family Micromonosporaceae; genus Micromonospora; species Micromonospora sp. HM134. The sequence continues at coordinate 3,882,646 of NZ_CP041061.1, read as the reverse complement.
CGCGACGGGTGCGGCGGCCGGCTCCGGGGCCAGGGTCAGCCGGGGGCGTCGCCGCCGCCGGGTGCCGCCGTGGCCGGTGCCGTACCCGATCAGGACGTTGCCGGAGCCGGCCCGCTCCTCCTCGCGGTAGGTGGCGTGCCCGGCGGGTTCGTCGCCGCCGTCGGCGGGCGCGATGGTGATCAGCGGCTGGCCGACCGGGCGCGTCTCGCCGGCCGCGCCGTGCAACGCGACCACCCGCCCGGCGTACGGGCAGGGCACGTCGACCACGGCCTTGGCGGTCTCCACCTCCACCACGCTCTGGTCCACGGTGACCACGTCACCGACGGCGACCTTCCACTCGACGATCTCGGCCTCGCTCAGCCCCTCGCCGAGGTCGGGCAGGAGGAACACCCGGGTGCCGGTGGCGGTAGGGGCGCTCACGCCGCGCTCCCCTGCACCAGCCAGCGCGGGTCGGGCCGGTCGTCCCACTGGAGGCGGGCCACGGTGTCGAGGACCCGGTCCACCCCGGGCAGGTGGGTGTGCTCCAGCATCGGCGCCGGGTAGGGGATGTCCAGCCCGGACACCCGCAGCACCGGCGCGTGCAGGGCGTGGAAGCAACGCTCCTGCACCCGGGCGGCGATCTCCGCGCCGACCCCGGCGAAGCCCTGCGCCTCGGTGATCACCACGCACCGGCCGGTGCGGCGGACCGAGGCGGTGACGGTGGCGTCGTCGAACGGCACGATGGTCCGCACGTCGACGACCTCCAGGTCCCAGCCGTCCTCCCGGGCGGCCTCGGCGGCCTCCAGCGCCACCGGCACCGCCGGGCCGTACGCGACCAGGGTGGCGTCGGTGCCGGGCCGCCGGACGACGGCCCGGCCGAACGGGGCGGTCCGGGCCGGCAGCTCGGCCTCGCCGCTGGCGAAGTAGAGCTTCTTCGGCTCCAGGAACACCACCGGGTCCGGGTCGGCGATCGCCTCCCGCAGCAGCGAGTACGCATCCTCGACCGTCGCCGGGGTGACCACCTTCAGCCCGGGGGTGTGCGCGTAGTACGCCTCCGACGAGTCACAGTGGTGCTCGACCCCGCCGATGCCACCGGCGTACGGCACCCGGATGACCATCGGCACGCTCAGCGCCCCCCGGGTGCGGTTGCGCAGCTTCGCCACGTGCGAGGCGATCTGCTCGAACGCCGGGTAGGCGAACGCGTCGAACTGCATCTCCACCACCGGCCGCAGCCCGGACATGGCCAGCCCGACGGCGAACCCGACGATGCCGGCCTCGGCCAGCGGGGTGTCGAAGCAGCGCTTGTCGCCGAACCGGGCCTGCAATCCGTCGGTGATCCGGAAGACCCCGCCGAGCTGCCCGACGTCCTCACCGAAGACGAGCACCCGTTCGTCGTCGAGCATCGCGTCGGCGAGCGCGGCGTTGAGCGCCTTCGCCATGGTCATGGTGGCCATCAGGCGTCCCCCTCCGCGTCGGCGGCCAGCTCGGCCCGGACCATCTCGCGCTGCTCGACCAGTTGCGGGGTCGGCTCGGCGTAGACGTGGTCGAACAGGCTCAGCGGGTCGACGGTCGGCTGGGCGTGCATCCGCTCCCGCAGGTCGGCGGCGTACGCCTCGGCCTCGGCGGCGACCTGCGCCACCGCCGCGTCGTCCAGCTCGCCCCGGCTGCGCAGGTACGCCTCCAGCCGGGCCACCGGGTCGCGGTCCCGCCACGCCTCCACCTCGTCGGGGTCCCGGTAGCGGCTGGCGTCGTCGGCGTTGGTGTGCGCCTCCATCCGGTAGGTGTGCGCCTCCACCAGGTACGGCCCGTGCCCGGCGCGGGCGTGCGCCACCGCCCGGGTGAGCACCGCCAGGACGGCGACGGGGTCGTTGCCGTCGACCTGCTCGCTGGGCACCCCGTAGCCGACGCCCTTGTAGGCCAGGCTGGGCGCGGCCGTCTGCCGGGACAGCGGGACGCTGATCGCGTACTTGTTGTTCTGCACGAAGTAGACGACCGGGGCCTTGAACACGGCCGCGAAGTTGAGCCCCTCGTGGAAGTCGCCCTCGCTTGTCGCGCCGTCGCCGATGAAGGCCAGCGCGACGGTGTCCCGCCCCTGGTAGGACTCCCCGTAGGCCAGCCCGGCGGCGTGCACGCACTGGGTCGCCAGCGGGGTGCACTGCGGCGCGGTGCGGACCACCGTCGGGTCGTACCCGCAGTGCCAGTCGCCGCGCAGCAGGGTGAGCACCTCGACCGGGTCGATGCCCCGGGCGGTCAGCGCCATCGACTCCCGGTAGGTGGGGAACACCCAGTCGTCGTCGCGCAGCGCCAGCACCGCGCCGACCTGGCACGCCTCCTGGCCGCGCGAGGACGGGTAGACGGCGAGCCGGCCCTGTTTGGTCAGGGCGGTGGACTGCGCGTCGAAGCGCCGGCCGACGACCATCCGGCGGTACATCTCGCGCAGCGTCTCGACCGGCGGCTCGGGCAGGTCGGCCCGGGGCGGCAGCGGGGTGCCGTCGGGGTCGAGCAGCCGGACCGGCTCGGTCTGCGGGAGCAGGCCGGCGGTGGGTTCGGGGGCGACCGGGGTGGCCGGTCGACGGGTACGCGGGGATGCCCTGCGGACCGCCTGGGGTGTGGTCGTCACGGCGGGGACCTCCTGGACGTGTGGTGGCCCTATGCTCCTGCCGTCGGATGATTGACTCAACATGCGCGCCCAACGCGGGACGATTGGCATTTCGAGGAGCTGCTGATGGGCCAGGAGACCACCCCCGCCCGGGCCGGGCCGGGCGGAACGGGACGTTCGGCCACACCGCTGGACGAGGTGGACCGGCGCATCCTCGCCGAACTGGTCCGTGACGGCCGGATGTCGGTGCGCACCCTCGCCGAACGGGTGCACGTGTCACGCACCAACGCGTACGCCCGGCTGGAACGGCTGCTGCGCGACGGGGTGGTGACCGGCTTCCGGGCGCTGGTCGCGCCGGAGCCGGCCGGGCTGGGCACCTCGGCGTACATCTCGCTGACCATCCAGCAGAACACCTGGCGGGAGGTGTCGGCGGAACTGGCCCGGGTGCGCTACATCGAGCACGTGGCGCTGCTCAGCGGGGAGCACGACGTGTTGGCGCTGGTCCGCGCGCCGGACAACGCCACCCTGCGGGACGTGGTGCTCAGCCGGGTGCAGGGCATCGCCGGGGTGCTGTCCACCCGGACGTGGCTGGTCTTCGACGAGTTCGACGGCGCCGGCAGCCCCTGGGCCTGAGCGGCCCGCCCGCGCGACCGGCCGGCGCGGCGCGGTCGGCCCTGCGGTGGGGCGGTCGCGCGGGCGGTCAGCGTTCCGGCGGGGCGGCCAGGCCGGCGCGGTCGGCCAGGGCCAGCAGCGGCTCCAGCGAGAAGCGGTCGCCGTCCAGGCCGGCGTGCGGGTCACCGCGCTCGGCGAACCGGGCCGGCATGCTCACCACGTCGAAGTCCTCCGGGCGGGCGTCGTCCAGCTCCGCCCAGTCCAGCGGGGCCGACACCAGCGCCGCCGGGGTGGGCCGGATCGAGTACGCCGAGGTCACCGTGTGGTCGCGGGCCATCTGGTTGTAGTCGATGAAGACCGGCCGGTCGCGCTGCTCGCGCCACCAGGTGGTGGTGACCAGGTCGGGCAGCCGACGCCCCAGCTCGTGGCCCAGGGCGAGCACCGCGCGCCGGCACTCGCCGAAACTCCACCGGGGCTCGATGGACAGATAGACGTGCAGGCCGCGCCCGCCGGTGGTCTTGGGGTAGCCGACCATGCCCAGCTCGGCGAGGAAGGCCCGGACCTCGTGCGCCACCGGCACCACCCGGTCGAAGCCGACACCCGGCATCGGGTCCAGGTCGATCCGGAGCTGGTCGGGGCGCTCCACGTCGGCCGCCGTCACCGGCCACGGGTGGAACCGCAGGGTGCCGAGGTTGGCCGCCCAGATCACCACCGCCAGCTCGCTCGGCGCGACCTCGTCGGCGGTACGGCCGCTGGGGAACGTGAGGTGGGCGGTGCGCACCCAGTCGGGAGCGCCGGCCGGGAGCCGTTTCTGATAGAAGGCGTCACCCCGGTTGTCCTGCCGGGTGCCGATCTTCGCCCCCTCGAACACGCCGCGTGGCCAGCGCTCCAGCATCGTGGGCCGGTCCCGCAGGGCGCGCAGGATGCCCTCGCCGACGGCCAGGAAGTAGCCGACCACGTCCCGCTTGGTCAGGCCGCGCTCGGGAAAGTACGGCTTGTCGGGGCTGGAGACGCGGACCAGCCGCTCCCCCACCTGGATCTCCTCGGCCGCCGTCGCCACGCTCACACGGTAACGGCCACCCCCGACACCGGAGGCCACCTCACCGGATCGGTCCGGAGCCGTTCAGCGCTCGTCGTCGTCCGCGCCGCGCGGTTGGTTCGGCCGGTACTTCCTGATCCACGCGTCCACCGCGGCCCGGTCCCAGACCCGGACCTTGCCACTGGCCACGGTGTCGATCGGTGCCGGAAAGGTCGGGCGGTTCGTGATCTCGGTGGCCCTGGTGCGTGACACGCCACCGAGCATGTCCGCGATGTCGGAGAGGGCCACGAGTCTCACGCTGCGACCGTATGCACGTGCGCCGTTCACACGTTGCCACTTGCAACCTTGACGGTGTGCATGTTGCAAGTGATGCTGATGGGGCACATCCGGTGGCGGTCCGGGTACCTGATCGGGGATCGGTGCCCGGATCTGCCCGTACCCGGGAGGGGCCGACCATGCCGATGGACGACGGACCGATCACGCCCGCCCTGGTCATCTGGACCGCGCAGCGGGTGGTGGCGCAGCACCACGAGGCACCGGACGGGCGGTCGACCCTGCGCCGCTGCTTCCAGTGCCGGGCCGGCGGATGCCACCTGCTCCGCTGGGCGCGGGGCGTGCTCCGGGCCCACCGGCGAGCGCGGCTGCCGCGCACTAGGCTCGCCGCCATGGCGAGCTATCTCGACGTACACCCGGAGAACCCGCAGCCCCGGACGATCGCCCGGGTGGTCGACCTGCTGCGGGCCGACGGCCTGGTCGCCTACCCGACGGACTCGTGCTTCGCGCTCGGTTGCCAACTGGGCAACCGGGACGGTCTCGACCGGATCCGGGAGATCCGGCACCTGGACAGCAAGCACCACTTCACCCTGGTGTGCCGGGACTTCGCGCAGCTCGGCCAGTTCGTGCAGATCAACAACGCGGTGTTCCGGTCACTGAAGGCGGCCACCCCGGGCAGCTACACCTTCATCCTGCCGGCCACCAAGGAGGTGCCGCGCCGGCTGCTGCACCCCAGGAAGAAAACCGTCGGGGTACGCATCCCCGATCATCCGGTCGCGCAGGCGCTGCTGGCGGCGCTGGGCGAGCCGCTCGTGTCGAGCACCCTGCTGCTGCCCGGCGAGACCGAGCCGATGACCCAGGGCTGGGAGATCAAGGAACGGCTCGACCACGCGATCGACGCCGTCATCGACTCCGGCGAGTGCGGCACCCTGCCCACCACCGTGATCGACTTCTCCGCCGACGAGCCGGAGATCGTCCGGTACGGCGCGGGCGACCCGACCCGCTTCGAATAGCCGCCCCCGGTCAGGCCGCGCCGGGGTCCGCCGACGGAAGCGGCAGCGGCTCGACGACCGGGTCGACGTCCCGGGCCGAGTGGACGGGTGCCGGGCGGGCCGACTCCCGGGTCCGGCGGTGCCGGCGACCCGCGCCCGGCGGCCCGGACAGCCGGAGCACCTCGCAGGTGACCGGGTGGATCGGGGCCGGCGGCACGGCGAAACGCCCCGGACCCCAGCGCACCCAGAGGGCCACCCGGCCGGCCGCCGCCTCCGCCGCCAACTTCTCCCAGGTACGCCGCCGGTCGGTGTGGTCGACCTCGACGACCACGGGCGGCCCGTCGCGGCGGGCACACGCCACGTCCAGCACCGAGTGCCGGTCGGTCATCGGCGGGGGCAACGGCAGCACGCTCGCCGCCCGACGGTAGGACCGCCAGCCCTGCTCGGCGGCCCAGGCCGACACCGCGTCGATGATCCGCGCGGTCACCTCGTCGGTGCCCAGGTCGACGAATTCGAGCCGGTCCAGCCAGGCGGTGAGCGATGCCGCCAACCGTTCGCCGTCCGCCCCACCGTCCACGCGGGCAGGGTACCCATCCCCCGGCAACGGCCCACCCCCGGACCGCCGGTCGCCCGCATGATCGACTCCGTGTCGGCGCAACAGCGGTAACCCGGCGGTGTGGATAGCGCTACTTGGGAGCCAGGGTCGGGGTGGGCCCCCGGGACCCGGGGCCGGGAGCGGGGCGGGGTTACCGGGGTGGGGGCGGGGGTAGGCATGGGGACATGGCGGAACTGGGGGCGCTGTGGATCGTCCGGCACGGGGAGAGCACGGCGAACGTCGCGGCGTCGGCGGCCGAGGCGGCCGGGATCGAGCTGATCGACCTGACCCACCGCGACGCCGACGTTCCGCTGTCGGACACCGGTGAGGAGCAGGCACGGGCGACCGCCCGGTGGCTGGCCGGCCTACCGGCGGACCAGCGTCCCGACGTGGCGGTCGTCTCGCCGTACCTGCGGGCGGTGCGGACGGCGGAACTGGCACTGGCCGGCACCGGAATCCCGGCCGGCGTCGACGAGCGGTTGCGTGACCGCGAGCTGGGCATCCTCGACGGGTTGACCGGGCACGGGGTGGCCCGCCGGTACCCCGACGAGGCGGCCCGGCGGCAGCGGCTCGGCAAGTTCTACTACCGGCCGCCGGGCGGCGAATCCTGGACCGACGTGGCGCTGCGGCTGCGTACCCTCCTCGGTGACCTGCGCCGCGACCACCCGGGGCGGCGGGTGCTGCTGTTCGGGCACGACGCCCTGGTGTTCCTGCTCCGCTACCTGGTGGAGGGGCTGACCGAGGCGGAGCTGATGGGGTTGACCCGGGAACACGTGATCGCCAACTGCTCGGTGACCGGCTGGTCGGCCGACGCCACCGGCCGGCTCGTCCCGCGGACCTTCAACGACGTCACCCACCTGCACGCGCACGGCGCACCACCCACCACGCCCGCGCACGGCTCTGGTCTTCGACGCGTACGCGCTGGGCGCGCTCAGCCACGACCCGGACCTGCTGGTCGGCGCGGACCGGAAGGTGGTGCTGACCCCGAACCTCACCGAGGCCCGGCACCTGCTCGGCCGCGACCCCGGCGACGACCTGGACGCGGTCAGCGTGGACCGGTCGACGTGGCAGCGGTGGCCGGGTGCCGGCCGGCGGCGAGCGCGGCCTCGTTACGGACCGCCCAGTCGGCGAGCTGGGACAGCGGGCCGAGCAGGCTCTGCCCGAGCGGGGTGAGCCGGTACTCGACGCTGGGCGGGACGGTGGGGTGGACCTCGCGCAGCACCAGGCCGGCCGACTCCAGACCGCGCAGGGTGCGGGTCAGCATGCGTTGGCTGATCCCGTCGATGGCCCGGTGCAGCTCGTTGAAGCGGTACGGCTGACGGCCCAACAGGACCAGCACCAGCATCGACCACTTGTCGCTGAGCAGCCGCAGCAGCCCGGTGACCGGGCAGCCGTCGTACTCGTCGGCCGGGACGGGCGTCGGCAGGGCCGCCGCCACCAGGGAACGAACATCCGTGTTCGGTACGGACATGACACTGCCTTCTTCCGCTGTCGCCGGCCTCCGCAGAGGATTGTGCCGGTCGTGGTCCGAGGTCGACGTCCGGTGCCGAACGGGGGCCACCGGGCGACGGGAAGGGGTGGCATGCGGGTCACCGTCATCAGCGGCGGCACCGACGGCATGGGCCGGGCGACCCTGGAAGCCCGGATCCGCCGTGGCGACGAGGTCGTCGCCATCGGCAGCAACCCGGCGAAGGGGCTGGCCGTGCGGGCGCTCTCCGGCCGGGTGCACTTCCTCCAGGCGGACCTCCGCTCGGTGGCGGAGACCCGCAGGGTCATCGACACCATCAGGGGTCGGTGGCCGAAGGTGGACGCCCTGGCCCTGTTCGCCAACCGGCAGTCGCCCCGGCGGGTGGTCACCGACGAGGGCCTGGAGCAGACCTTCGCGCTGTACTACCTGAGCCGCTACCTGCTCAGCCACGGTCTGCGCGAGCAGCTCGACGCCGCCGAGCGGCCGGTCGTCGTCAACGTGGCCGGCGTCGGCGTCACCAGGGGCTCGATTCACTGGGACGACCTCCAACTCGCCCGGCGGTACGGCATGGTCGACGCACAGTTGCAGGCCGGCCGGGCGAACGACCTGCTCGGGGTGGACTTTGCGGAGCGGTCCGGCTCCCGGGCGCGGTATGTGCTCTACCACCCCGGCTTCACCCGCAGCGGCGACCTGTCCACCATGCCGGCGGCGATCCGTGGGGTGATCCGGGCGGCGTCGGTCGTCGCCAGGCCGGTCGGGAAGTCGATCCGCCCCGTCGTGGAGTGGATCGACACTCCGCCGTCGGAGGCCCTGACCGCCAGCGACCGGGGTAGACCCGTGCCCCTGTCGACCGGGACGCTCGATCCGGCCGCCGCCCGCCGCCTCGGCACGGTGACCGGCGCGCTGCTCACCCGCCTCGACGCCGGCTGAGCCGGTGGTTCACCAGAGGGTCGGCGGTGCGCCCGTGGGCACGGGCAGGATCTGCCGTACCCGCCCGGGGGCGACGCTGCGCTGCCGCCACTCCCGGGGGTAGCCCACCGAGACCTCCTCGAACCGCACCCCGTCCTTCCAGGTGGTACGCGGGATGTGCAGGTGCCCGTAGACCACCGTGGTGGCGGCGAACCGGCGGTGCCAGTCGGCGGTGGCCTGCGTACCGCACCACTGGGCGAAGATCGGGTAGCGCAGCACCTCGGTCGGGTGGCGGTCCAGCGGCCAGTGGTTGACCAGCACGGTGGGCAGTTCCGGATCGCGGGCCGCCAACCGGCGGGCGGTCGCCTCCAGCCGGGCTTCGCACCACTGCTGCCGGCTCGGGTACGGGTCGGGGTGCAGCAGGAACTCGTCGGTGCAGACGATCCCGGTCCGGTACGCCTCGGCCAGCGCCGCCTCCCGGGTGTCGAACCCGGGCGGTCGCCAGCTGTAGTCGTAGAGCAGGAACAGGGGGGCCACCAGCGCCGGGCCGCCCGGCCCCCGCCACACCCGGTAGTCGTCCTCGGGGGTGACCACGCCCAGTTCCCGGCACCGCCGCACCAGCAACTCGTAGCGGTCCACCCCGCGCAGGGTCACCGGGTCGGCCGGCGGGGTCCACAGCTCGTGGTTGCCGGGTGCCCAGATGACGGTGTCGAATCGTTCGGCGAGCAGGCCGAGCGCCCACTCGATGTCGGCGACGGTGTCCGCCACGTCACCGGCGACGATCAGCCAGTCCCGTGGCGAGGTGGGCCGTAGCGCCTCGACCAGGGCACGGTTCTCCGCGTACCCGACGTGCAGGTCGCTGATCGCGACCAGACTGCCCTCGGTGTCCTCCCCCAGCATCCGCCGATCGTACGCAGAAGGGTCCCCGGCGTGCGGCACGCGGGAGCGCCCCCGGCCGGGGTCAGTCGGCGGAGCCGGGTTCGGCCATCCGACGGTGCTGCCCGGCCATCAGCCGGTCCGGCGTGAGCCGGGCCGCCACCGCCTGGACCTTGTTCTTCAGCGAACCGCCGACCACCTTCTCCTCGCCCTTCATCATCGCCGCGAAGCCCTGCGCGGCCACCGTCGCCGGGTCGTCCTTGTCGTCCGCGCCGACCTTGGTGTCGCCCATCTCGGCACGATCGAAGAACTTCGTCTCGGTCGGGCCGGGCAGCAGGGTGGTCACCGTCACCCCGGTCTCCCTCAACTCGTCGCGCAGCGCCTCGGCGAAGGACTGCACGAAGGACTTGGAGGCGTTGTAGACCGCCTGGTACGGGCCGGGGATGGCGGCCACGATCGACGACGTGAACAGCACCCGGCCGGCGCCCCGTTCGACCATCGCCGGCAGCATCCGCTTGGCCAGGTGCACGGTGGAGGTCACGTTGACGTCGATGACGTTCAGTTCGTCGCGCAGGTCGGTGCCGCCGACGAACGCCCCGCCCGCGCCGCGTCCGGCGTTGACCGCCAGCGCGTCCACCGGCCGGCCGGTCGCGTCCACCGCCTCGACCAGCGCCGTCACCCCGTCGTAGGTCGCCAGGTCGACCTGGACGGCGCGGATCTCGACCTGGCCGTCGCGGCGCAGGTGGTCGGCCGCCCCGGTGATGCCGGCGTCCTCGGCGGCGATCACCACGTCGTAGCCGTGCCGGACGAACTGGCCGGCCAGCTCGTACCCGATGCCGCTGGACGCGCCGGTGACGACGGCCAGCGGTCGTCGGGTGGTGGGTGCGCTCATCTGACTGGTCCTCTCCTCGGTCGGGGCTCGTCCGCCCGAATGTCCCTACTGCCTGTATTGCCCCGGATCGGGCCGGCCAATCCTGCCCGCCGGAGGTGCTCCGGACGCCCCCGCCGGCCCACCCGGTAGGATCGTCGGCGGGCCGTGACTGGCGCGTGGGGATGGAGCACCATCGGGAAGCGGCCCCGTCATGAGGACGCACGCCGAGCGCCTGGGCCTTCCGCACGTCACCTGGAGGTCGCATGTCGCGCAACGCCGAGTCCACCGCCTTCCGCAGCGCCCTCGAGGTGATCCGGGCGGTCGAACCCCGGGTGGCCGACGCCATCGGCGCGGAACTGGCCGACCAGCGTGAGTCGCTGAAGCTGATCGCCAGCGAGAACTACGCCTCCCCGGCGACCCTGCTGACCATGGGCAACTGGTTCAGCGACAAGTACGCCGAGGGCACCGTCGGCCGTCGCTTCTACGCCGGCTGCCAGAACGTCGACACCGTCGAGGCGCTCGCCGCCGAGCACGCCAAGGAACTGTTCGGGGCCAGCCACGCGTACGTGCAGCCGCACTCCGGCATCGACGCCAACCTGGTCGCCTTCTGGGCGATCCTGGCCGACCGGGTCGAGTCCCCGGCGCTGAAGAAGGCCCAGGTACGCCAGGTCAACGACCTGACCGAGGCGGACTGGTTCGCGCTGCGCCGCGAGCTGGGCAACCAGCGGATGCTGGGCATGTCGCTGGACGCCGGCGGCCACCTCACCCACGGTTTCCGGCCGAACATCTCCGGCAAGATGTTCGACCAGCGCAGCTACGGCACCGACCCGGCCACCGGCCTGATCGACTACGACCGGGTGGCCGAGGCGGCCCGCGAGTTCAAGCCGCTGATCCTGGTCGCCGGCTACTCGGCGTACCCCCGGAAGGTGAACTTCCGGATCATGCGGGAGATCGCCGACTCGGTCGGCGCGACCTTCATGGTCGACATGGCGCACTTCGCCGGCCTGGTCGCCGGGAAGGTCTTCACCGGCGACTTCGACCCGGTGCCGCACGCGCACATCGTCACCACCACCACCCACAAGTCGCTGCGCGGCCCGCGCGGCGGCATGGTGCTCTGCGGTCCGGAACTGGCCGACCAGGTCGACCGGGGCTGCCCGATGGTGCTCGGCGGCCCGCTGCCGCACGTGATGGCGGCCAAGGCGGTCGCGCTGGCCGAGGCGCGGCGGCCCGACTTCGCCGACTACGCGCAGCGGATCGTCGACAACGCGCAGGCCCTCGCCGAGGGGCTGCTGCGCCGGGGCACCACCCTGGTCACCGGCGGCACCGACAACCACCTGGTGCTGCTCGACGTCTCCGGCCACGGGCTGACCGGCCGGCAGGCCGAGCAGGCGCTGCTCGACTCGGGCATCGTCACCAACCGCAACGCCGTCCCGCAGGACCGCAACGGTGCCTGGTACACCTCCGGCATCCGGATCGGCACGCCCGCGCTGACCACCCGGGGCCTCGGCACCGCCGAGATGGACGCCACCGCCGAACTGATCCACACCGTGCTGAGCCAGACCACGCCGGGGGCCAACGCCGACGGCACCCCGTCGAAGGCCAAGTACGTGCTCGACCCGGCGGTCGCCGACCAGGTCGGCAAGCAGGCCACCGACCTGCTCGCCGGCTTCCCCCTCTACCCCACCGTCGACCTGACCTGACCCGCGCCCTCCCCTCCCCCGCTCCGCCCTCTCGCGGTGATCAAGAGGTTCGGGTCACGAAACCCTTCACCGGTGACCCGAACCTCTTGATCACCGACCCGCACCACCCCGCCGACCCCGACCGGGGACAGCCGGGGGCCGGGTGGGGATGGGCGTGGTCAGGGGAGCGGGCGCTTGAGGTGGTAGCGGTGGACCTCGGTGCTGCCCTGGATGTTGTTGACGTCCTCGGCGGCGGAGACCAGCTCCCAGCCCTCCCGACCGACCCGGTTGAGATGGGCGATGGCGGTGTCGCCGTAGGCCGTGACGTCGGTGCGTGAGCCGTCCGGGCCGTACCAGACGAACGAGACGTGGAACTGGCGTCCCTGTCCCTGGTAACGGCGGACCAACAGGGCGTACTCCCAAGCGATCATGCGTCCATTATGGCCACCGGATCATCCGGCGCACAGTACGGCAGGTGGCGGCTCGACGACACGCGGTACCGGTCGCCCGCCGTGACCGGGCCGGCCGGAGCGCGGCGGCCGGACGGTCACCCGGTCAGGAAAGGTGCGCCAGCTCGTCGGTGAGCAGTGCGGCCAGCCGGTCCAGTCCGAGGTCGATCTGCTCCGGGGTGACGGCGCTGACCGACAGCCGCAACGCCTCGACCGGACGGCCGTCGTCGTAGAAGTGCGCCATCGGGGTCCAGAGCACCCCGTAGCGTTCGGCGGAGCGGCGCAGCAGCGCGTCGTCCACCGGGAACGGGACGGTGACCACGACGAAGAAGCCCCCGGCCGGGGTGTTCCAGCGCACCGGCGAGCCGGCCGGGAAACGCCGCCGCAGGCCGGCGAGGAGATGGTCCCGGTTACGGGTGTACGCCGCCCGTTCCCGCCGGTTCGCGGCGACCAGCGAGCAGCCGTGCTCCAGCAGCGCCCCGCCGATCACGGCCTGGGCCAGCGGCGACGTGTTCACCGAGACCATACTCTTGATCTTGGCGAGCTGGTCGGCGAACAACCCCACCGCACCGTCGGCCCCACCGACCCGCTGGTCGGCCACCAGATAGCCGATCCGCGCCCCGGGCAGCACCGTCTTGGCGAACGAACCGAGATAGACCACCCGCCGTCGGGTGTCCAACGCCTTGAGCGTCGGCACCCGGTCGGCGTCCCCGGCCGGGAACAGCCCGTACGGGTTGTCCTCGATGAGCAGCAGGTCCTCCTCGGCGGCCAGGTCCAGCAGTCGTTGCCGGTCGGCCAGGCCGATGCTGGTGCCGGAGGGGTTGGCGAAGTCGGGCATCACGTAGCAGGCCCGGGGCCGCAGCCCCTCGTCCCGGGCCCGGCGCGCCTGCGCCCGCAGGTCGGCCAGGTCCACCCCGGCCGGGCCACCGGCCACCGGCCGCACCGGCAGGTCGACCAGCCGGGCCGCCCCGGTCAACCCGACGTACGTCGGGGCGACGGCGAGCAGCACGTCGCCCGGGCCGGCCCGTAACGCCCGCAGCACCAGCAGCATCGCCTCCTGGCAGCCGACGGTCACCACCACCGCCTCGTCGTCGACGTGGACGTCCTCGTCGACGGCGAGGTTGCGGGCGATCAGGTGGTGGATGATCCCCTTGGTCCGGCCGTACTGGAACAGGGTGCGACGGACCTGGTCGGGCGTCTGCCCGAGGTCGTCGGCGAGGTGCCGGCGGAACCGGTCCAGCCAGCGTCCCGGCGCGTCGTCGTCGAAGAACTCCTCGTACGGCCGCCCGGCCGCCAGCGACACCGCGTCCGGCCAGTGCTGGGACACCTCGTTGAGGAAGTTCATCGAGTTCAGCGCCGGGTCGTCGACCGCCGGGTGCAGGGTCGCCAGGTCCAGGTCCACCAGATGCTCCACCGGGTCAGCCTCCGGTCAGGGTACGCAGCCGCCGGGCCTGCGCCGGGTCGGCACAACCGGTCAGGGTCAACGCGTCGCGCAACTCGACGGCGAGCAGGTCGAGGGCGGCCAGCGCGCCGGCCCGCCCGCCGGCCGCCAGCGCCCACAGCATCGGGCGGCCGAGCAGCACCCCGGTCGCGCCGAGGGCGAGCGCGCGCAGCACGTCCGTGCCGGACCGTACCCCGCTGTCCAGCAGCACCTCGACCCGCCCGTCGACGGCCGCGACCACCTCGGGCAGCATGGTGGCGGTGGCCGGGGCCCCGTCGAGCTGCCGGCCGCCGTGGTTGGAGACCACCACCGCGTCCACCCCGACGTCGGCGGCGCGGACCGCGTCGCGCGGGTCGAGGACCCCCTTGACCAGCAGCGGCAACCGGGTGCGTTCCCGCAGCCAGGCCAGATCCGCCCAGGTCAGGGCGGGGGCGAAGGCGGCCTCGGTGTGCGCGGCGATGGCCGACACGCCGGGGGTGCCGGCGTGGGCCAGGTCGTCCCGGCCCGCGGGCAGGTTGGCGGCGGTCACCTCCGGTGGCAGCGCGAAGCCGTTGCGCACGTCGCGCAGCCGCCGGCCGAGCACCGGCACGTCGACGGTGACCATCAACGCGGCGCAGCCGGCGGCGTGTGCCCGGTCGAGCAGGTCGGCGACCAGCCCCCGGTCCCGCAGCCAGTAGAGCTGGAACCAGACCGGCCCGTCGGTGGCGGCGGTGACCTCCTCGACCGGGGTGCTGCTCAACGTGCTCAGCACGTAGGGCACCCCGGCCGCGCCGGCCGCCGCGGCGAGCGCCGGCTCGGCGTCCGGGTGCAGCAATCGTTGGTACGCCATCGGCGCGACCGCCACCGGCATCGCCTGCTCCCGGCCGAGCAGCGGCGCGTCGGTGCGGGGACGTTCCACCCCGGTCAGCACCCGGGGCAGCACGGCGACCCGGTCCAGGGCGGCCCGGTTGGCGGCCAGCGTGGTCTCCACGCCGCTGCCCCCGCCGACGAAGTCCCAGACCCCGGCCGGGAGCGCCCGGCGGGCCAGCTCGGCGAAGTCGGCCAGGCTGACCGGCGGCCGGTCGACCTCCCCGACGGTCACCGCCCGTCCCCCACGGTGGCGGTGAGCGGGCTGCCGGCCGGTGGGGTGGGCAGCCCGAAGACGTCCCGGAGGAAGGCGGCGGCCTCGTCCTGGGCGCGCCGGCCGGCGTCGAAGACCCCGGGCATGGCGAAGAACCCGTGGATCATGCCGGGGTAGCGGCTGGCCCGCACCGGCACGCCGGCCTCCCGCAACCGCTGCGCGTACCGCTCCCCCTCGTCGCGCAACGGGTCGTGCTCGGCGGTGATGACCAGGGCCGGCGGCAGGCCGGACAGGTCGTCGGCGAGCAGCGGCGAGGCCAGCGGGTCGGCCGCGTCCGCCGGGTCGGCCAGGTAGTGCCCCCGGTACCAGTCGACGGAGTGTCTGTTGAACAGCAGCGGATCCTGGTCGTCGGTGGGGCGGGGGGCGGCCCGCTGGTCGGTGTTCGGGTAGACCAGCAGTTGCCCGGCCAGCCGGGGGCCGCCCTCGGCGCGGGCCAGCAGGGTCACCGCCGCCGCCAGGTTGCCCCCGGCGCTGTCCCCGCCCACCACCAGCCGGTCCGGGTCCACGCGCAGCGCGGCGGCGTGCTCGGCCAGCCACCGGGTGGCGGCGTGGCAGTCCAGCACGGCCGCCGGGAACGGGTGCTCCGGGGCGAGCCGGTAGCCGACCGTCACCACCTGGCAGGGGGTGGCGTTGGCCAGCCGGCGGCAGATCCCGTCGGCGGTCTCCACGCTGCCCAACGTCCAGCCGCCGCCGAAGAAGTAGACCAGGGTGGGCAGCGGCCCGTCGCCGGCCGGCCGGTGCACCCGGACCCGCAGGTCCCCGTCGGGGCCGGGGACGGTCGTGTCGCGTACCTCGTGGACCGGCTCGCCGTCGCCGCCGCCGGCCCGGATCGCGGCGAGGTCGGCGGCGCGGGCCTCGGCGAGAGTCTGGGTGTACAGCGGCCGGGTGCCGGCGGCGGCCCGTGCGGCCCGGTACGCCACCACCTGGGGGTCGAGGGACATGGGATCGGCTCCTATCCGCCGGTGGTGACGAAGAGCTTGTCGATGCCGCGCAGGAACAGGCTCCCGCTGTAGTCGGCCGGCTGGCTGACCGCGAGCCGGGGGAACCGCGCGAAGAGTCGGGGCAGGCCGAGCCGGCCCTCCAACCGGGACACCGCCGAACCGAGGCAGAAGTGCGGGCCGACGCCGAAGGCCAGCGA
This sequence comes from Micromonospora sp. HM134, assembly GCF_007833915.1. Classification (NCBI taxonomy): domain Bacteria; kingdom Bacillati; phylum Actinomycetota; class Actinomycetes; order Micromonosporales; family Micromonosporaceae; genus Micromonospora; species Micromonospora sp. HM134. The sequence continues at coordinate 3,866,606 of NZ_CP041061.1, read as the reverse complement.
CGGGGGTCCGTCGCGGCGCGGGTCGAACCGGTCCGGCCCGGGGAAGCGGCGCGGGTCCCGGTTGGCCCCGGCGATGATCAGCAGCACGTTCTCGTCCCGGGCGACCGGCACGCCGCCCAGCACGGTGTCCCGGGGCGCGGCGCGGGCCAGGAAGTGCACCGGGCTCTCCAGCCGCAGCACCTCGTCCACACAGCCCTGGGCCAGCGTCTCGTCGCCGGGCAGCGCGGCCACCGTGTCCGGGTGGCCCAGCAGCACCGGCAGGCCGTTGCTGAACATGTAGACGGTGGTGACGAAGCTGGCGTTGAACAGCACGATCAGGTTGCTGATCAACTCCTCCTCGGTCAGGTCGACCTCGCCGGAGTCCAGCGCCTCGACCAGCCCGGAGATCAGGTCCTCACCCGGCTGGCGACGGCGGTGAGCGATCAGGTCCCGGTAGAGCGCCCGCAGCTCCTCGGCGGCCTGGTTGGCCAGGGCGAGCCGCTGCGGGGTCTTGCCGGCCACGTCGAGAAACTCGTCGATCCAGTCGACCCGCTGCCGGTACCAGGCCAGCTCGGTCTCGGGCAGGCCGATGAACTCGGCCATCACCAGCGCCGGCACCGGGTAGGCGAAGTCCGCGACGAAGTCGACCTCGGAGCCGTCGGAGCCGGCGTCGGCCATCCGGTCCAGCAGGCTGTCGACCACCCGGATGATCACCGGTTCCAGCGCGCCGAGCCGGCGCGGGGTGAAGGTACGGGAGAACACGCCGCGCATCCGGCCGTGGTCGGGCGGGTTGACGAACATCATCGACGACTGGAAGGTCCGCAGGATCTCCTGCTCCTGCCAGCCCGGCGGGGCCTGCTTGTACCACTCCGGGTCGCGCAACACCTGGTCGACCAGGTCGTAGCCGACGGCCACGGCGCTGACCGTGCTGTGCTCCGGACGGTTCGGGATGACGCTGATCGGCCCGTGTTCGTGCAGGGCCGCGTACCACGGATAGGGGTGTTGCCGGCCGGCCTCGCTGTAGAGGCCGGACAGGATCTCGTCGACGTCCACGATGGTGCTTCCTCCCCAGGAAATGACCGGGGGGCGACGGGTCATCCCCGCCGCCCCACCGGTGTCACAGACCGAGCAGTCGAAGTGGTACGGCGTCCGCCAACGCCTGGTTGCCGGCGTCGTTCGGGTGGATGTGGTCACCGGCGTCGTACGCGGGCAGCAGCCGGCTCGGCTGGGCCGGGTCGCGCAGCACCGCGTCGAAGTCGAGCAGCCCGTCGAACTCGGCCGCCCCCGGGCCCCGCAGCCAGGTGTTCACCGCCTGCCGGGTGGTCTCCTTCTCGGGCGTCCACACCCCCGGGTTGCCGTGCCCCTCGTACGGGGTGAGGGTGACCGCGAGGCTGCGCAGGCCGCGCGCCTTGGCCTGCTTGTTGATCTGCCGCAGCGAGGCGATGATCCGGTCGGCGGAGTCGTCGGACATCCAGATGTCGTTGATGCCGAGGTGGGTCACCAGGGTCTTCACGCCGGTCTGCGGGAAGACGTCCTCGTTGAGCCGGGCCAGCGCGTTCGGGCCCAGCTCGTAGTAGCCGGGGAAGCCGCCCGCGCCGGGCTCGGTGCCCTCGTGGTTGAGCCGGTTGCCGGCCAGGCTCAGGTTGAGCACCCCGGGGGTACGCACCTCGGGCCGCGCGGCGACCAGTCGCCCGGCGAGCAGTTCCGGCCAGCGCTTGTTGGCGTTGACGGTGCTGCCGTTGCCGTCCCCGATCGAGTCGCTGAGCACCACCACCGCACCGGGACTCGCCGGGCGCAGCACGTCGATGCCGGACAGGAACATCCAGCAGCAGTCCGGGCGGATGGTGAAGCCGGCGCCGTCGGCGGCGGTGGTCAGGTCGTTCGCCCCGATGAAGGTGGTGACCTTGGATTGGCCGTGGAACGTGACCGGGCCGGTGAGCACCGGGAAGTGCAGGGTGACGACCAGGTCCTCCTGCTCGGCGACCTGGTAGGTCAACGGGTCGCTGAGCAACTCGGCGCCCTTGTTCATGGTCGCCGAGGTGGACCCGCCGAACTTCAGCTCCCGCAGGGTGCCGGGGAGGATGTCCGACCGGTCGGTCAGGGTGGCGGTGTTGGGGCGGGCGACGGTGGCGTGTCCCACCTGCACCGCCTGCTCACCGTAGAGGTTGCTCAGCCGGACCCGCAGCCGGTCACCACCGACGGTGGTGCGCACGGTCATCCGGATGCTCTGGTTGTTCAGGCCGGTGTTCGTCAGCCCGACGGTGTTGCCGCGGGTGACCGCCGCGGCCCACGTACCCGCCCACTGCGCCCGGGCGGCTGCCCCGCCGGTGCCGGAGTCGGACGGACCGGCGCTGGCCACCACCGCCGGGGCGCCCACGACCAGCAACACGGCCGCGGACGCTATGACCTGCCATCTCTTCGGGGTCGACATTGAACCTCCATGTTGGGCCGCCCAGGGCCGGCGCCCATTGACGGCACCGCCCGGACGATGGTCCAGAAACCTAGCCGCGACGTCTGACAGGCGTCAATCAACCCGATAGACATGATCAAATGTCCATGGTGGGCGGCCCCTCGCCGTTCGGCTCTGTCCCCGGGCGAGGCCGCCGGCCTAGGCTCGCTAGCGGCGGCGGTGCGGTCGCCCATGGCGCGCACCCCCGTCGCGGGCCGGGCTGTGACCTGCTCGGACGCCAACCCGGCCGGTCGCCACGGCGGGTCCCACCGGGCCGCCCGCGACCCGCCGCATCGAGCTGGGGGCTGTGCGATGACCGACGGGGCCGACCGATCCACCACCTACGTGCACGACGCGCTGGCGCTGTTCGCCGGGTTCGGCGACCGGGAGGCGCTGGTCGGCGACGGCCGCCGGCTGACCTATCCGCAGGTCGCCGCCGAGGTACGCGGACTGGCGTACGCCCTGACCGGCCACGGGGTACGCCCCGGCGCGGCGGTGCTGGTGATGCTCGGCAACGCGGTGGAGGGCCCGCTGCTCCAGCTCGCCCTGCACCTGCTCGGCTGCCGCAGCATGTGGATCGCCCCGGTCACCTCCCGGCGGGAGATCGACGAGTTCGTCCGGCTGGCCCGCCCCGACGTGTTCGTGCACCACGCGTACGCCCCGGACGGGCTGGGCGGGGAGATCGCCGCGTCGCTGCCCGGGGTGCCGGTGCTGCGGCTGGGCGTCGAGCTGACCGCCGACGCCCCGCCGGTCGAGCTGCCCGCGCAGGTGCCGGCCCCGGAGTCGTTCCTGCAGACCAGCGGCACCACCGGCACGCCCAAGCTGGTGCACCACCGGGAGAGCTTCTACCGGCAGGTACTGGCCCTCGCGGCGGACTTCCGCGCCGCCGGCTTCCCGCTGCTGCGGCACCTGTCGCACTCCCCGATGTGGCTGGCCAGCGGCCAGATCACCACCTTGTTCAACCTGTTCACCGGCGGGGTGCTCTTCCTGCGGCAGCAGTGGGACCCGGCCGCGTTCATCGCCACCGTGGACGCCGAACGGCTCAGCTCCACCTTCGTCACCCCGCCGATGCTCTACGAGGTGCTCGACCACCCGGCCCTGCCCGGCGCGGACTTCTCCGCCATGTTCATGTTCAACGTGGGCGCCGGGCCGGCCGCGCCCGCCCGGCTGCGCCAGGCCATCGCCCGGTTCGGCCCGTGCCTGCGCATCGTGTACGGCCTCAGCGAGGCGGTGGTGATCTGCGCCCAGCCCGGCCTGACCGAGGACCCGGCGCACCCGGAGCGGCTGGGTTCCTGCGGCCGGCCGTACGGGGACGTGACGGTGGAGATCCGCGACGCCGACGGGCGGGTGCTGCCCGCCGACGTGGACGGCGAGGTGTGGGTGCGGACGAAACTCAGCTTCCACGGCTACCACGGCCAGCCCGAGCTGACCGCCGAGACGCTGGTCGACGGCTGGGTACGCACCCGCGACATCGGACACCTCGACGACGACGGTTTCCTCTACCTGGTGGACCGGTTGCAGGACCGCATCCTCACCCGGCAGCGGAGCTGGCCGATCTACTCCCGGCCGATCGAGGACGTCCTCGCCGGGCATCCACAGGTGCGGGCGGCGGCGGTGATCGGGGTGCCCGACCCCGTCGCCGGGGAGCTGCCGTACGCGTACGTGGTGCCGACGCCGGGGGCGACGGTGACCGGAACGGAGCTGATCGACCTGGTCACCGCCGAGCTGAGCGACACCTGGGCGCCGGGTGCGGTGGAGTTCGTCGACGCGCTGCCCCTGAACCGGTCGGCGAAGGTGGACAAGCGGGCGCTGCGCGAACGGTACGCCGCCGGCGCTGCCGCCGACCCGATCGGCAGCCGGTCGTGACCGCCGACGCCGACACCGGCCCCCGTACGACCACCGACGGGTGGCCGGCCGACGGCCCCGACGCCGCCACCGGGGCTCCCGGCGGGGCTCCCGAGCTGCGGCCGGCCGGCGGGCCGTCCGGTGCCGGGCCGGCCACCGGCAAGGGCGACGCCGGGTCGTCGGCCGCGCCGCCGGGTCCCGGGCGGCGGGCCGCCCGGCGGGAACTGGTCACCCTGGTCGCCGCCGACCTGATCTCCAACCTGGGCAGCCGGATCTCGGTGATCGCGATCCCCTGGTTGGTGCTCACCACCACCGGCAGCCCGGCCAAGATGGGCATCGTCGCGGCGGCGGAGTTCCTGCCGTACATGCTGTCCAGTTCGTTGGCGACGCCGTGGGCGGACCGGTTCGGGGTGCGGCGTACCTCGATCACGGTGGACGCGGCGAGCGCGGTGGTGATCGCGGTGGTGGCGTTGGCCCCGTGGCTCGGCTTCGGGGCGCTCGTCGCCCTGGTCGCGGTGGCCGGCGGGCTGCGCGGCATCGGCGACCGGGTCAAGCACGTCATGTTCCGACCGGCCGCCCAGCGCGCCGGGGTGGAGCTGATCCGGCTCACCTCCGCCTACGACGGGCTGGCGCGCGGGGTGGCGCTGTTCGGCACGGTCATCGGCGGTCTGCTCATCGACTGGGTCGGGGTGACCCGGGCGATCTGGATCGACGCGGGCACCTTCGCGGTCTGCGCGCTGCTGGTCGGGGTGCTGGTGCGCCCGCCCGCCAGCGACACGCCCGCCGCGCCCCGGGAGGGCTACTTCCAGGCGCTGCGCACCGGCTTCGGCTACCTGCGCACCGACCGGGTGCTGCTGACCATGCTGGTGGTGGTCTCCGCGTTGAACATGTTCGCCGCCGCCAACACCGCCGTCTGGGTGCCGCTGTGGGTCCGCGACGAGTTCGGCGACCCGGCCGGGTTCGGTCTGGTGCTCGGGGTGTTCGGCGGTGGCGCGCTGCTCGGCAACGTGGTCTTCACGATGCTCGGCCCCCGGCTGCCCCGCACCCTGATCTTCGCGGCCGGGGCGGCGTTGAGCGGTGCGCCCCGGCTGCTGGTGCTGGCGTTGACCGATCACCTGGTGGTGGTGCTGGTGGTGACGTTCCTGTCCGGGATCGGCATCGCGGCGGTCAACCCGCTGCTCGGCGCGGCCCTCTACGAACGGGTGCCGGACGCGTTGCAGACCCGGGTGCTGGGGATCTCCGGTTCGCTGGCGTTCGTCGGGCTGCCGGTGGGGGCGCTGCTCGGCGGCTGGTCGGTGGCGGCCCTCGGGCTGCGACCGGCGCTGCTGGTGATGGCGGTGGTGTGCGCGGTGCTGACCGTGTTGCCGCTGCTCGCCGGGCCGCTGCGGATGGGCCGGCCGGCACCCCCGCCGCCGGCCGTCGCCCCGGACTGACGCCGGGCCGACGGTCAGGTCGGCACGAGCCGGCCCCCGGGAGCGGCGGCCGACCCGCCGGTCGGCCGACCGGCGACGGGTCAGCGCTGGTGGCGCAGCATCACCACGCCGTTGCCGAACGCCCGGGTCTCGACCAGGCGCAGGTCGTCGGGGCGCCCGGTCGGCCCGAACAGGAGGTTGCCCCGGCGGAGCAGCACCGGATGGACGAAGATCCGGTACTCGTCGATCAGGTCGAGGCGGCGGAAGACGGCGGTGATCTCCGCGCCACCGACGATCATGTCACCGCCCGGCTGCTCCTTCAGCGCGTTGACCTCGTCGGGGTCGACGTCCCGCACGATGGTGGCACCCCAGTCGGCACGGGTGAGGGTACGGGAGTAGACGATCTTGGGCATCCGCCGCCAGATGCCGGCGAACTCCCGGATCGGGGCGGGGTTGGCCGGATCGGCGTCGGCGGTCGGCCAGAAACCGGACATCAGCTCGTGGCTGCGCCGCCCGGCGAGGAAGGCACTCATCCCGGCCAGCTCGGTGTCGAAGTAGGTGTGCAGTTCCTCGTCGATCCGGTGCCGGTCGAGCTGGTGTCCCGGCCCCTCGAAGTAGCCGTCGAGGGAAACCGACATCCACCCGATCGCCTTGCGCATCGCGCACTCCGTCCGCCGTGTCCCGACCGCTCCGTATGGCCCGGTGCCGGCAACCCGCCGGCGGGGGCGGACAGAATCGGCGGCCGGGACGGCTCGGCGCGCCCGGACGACCATCAGGCGATCCGTGCGGTCGGTGTGATCGACGGCACCCGTACGGTCGGCTAGATTGCCGGCCATGTCATCGACGTTGACCGAGGCCACCGATCCGTACTGCCTGCGCGACGGGGAGAGCGCCGCGCTGCTGCGCGACCATCCGTGGCACCGGTTCGTGGTGCTCGGCGACAGCGTCGCCGAGGGCATGTGCGAGCCGGTCGAGGGGTACCCGGACGTGCAGTGGGCCGACCGGGTCGCCGCCGAACTGTCGGCGGTGCGCCCCGGGTTGGCGTACCTGAATCTGGGTCGGCGCGGGCTGCGGGCGCAGCAGGTCCGGGCGGGGCAGCTGGACCGGGCGTTGGCCTTCTCCCCCGATCTGGCGCTGGTGGTCTGCGGCGGCAACGACGCCTTCCGGACGGCGTTCGACCCGGACGCGGTGGACACCGAGTTGACCGCGATCGTCGGCGCGCTGCGCGACGCCGGGGCCGACGTGATCACGGTGGGCATGTTCGACGTGTCGCACAGCCCGGCGGTCCCGGCGGCGTTGCGGCCCGGGTTGGGCGCCCGGATGCGGCTGCTCTCGTCGCGCACCGGCCGGCTGGCCGACCGGCTAGGGGCGTTGCACGTGCACCTGACCGATCATCCGGCCGGCACCGACCCGTCGATGTACAGCAGCGACGGCCGGCACGGCAGCGCCCGCAGCGACGCCATCGCCGCCGCGGAGACCATCCGCCGCCTCGGCGCCCACCTGGGCACCCACCCCTGACCACCCACCCACCCGCTCCTGCCCCGCCGGCCCACCACCCCACCGGTCCGGCGGGGTCGATCAAGAGGTTTGCGTCATCCGGGGCCGCTGTCCCCGCCCCAAACCTCTTGATCACCGCACCCCAGCCCGGCCAGAGCCGGGTGATCAAGAGCTTTGCGTCAACATGCCGCCAACAGATGACGCAAACCTCTTGATCAACGGGGCAGGAGCGGGGCGGTACCGGAGCGGGGCGGCCGGGAGGGGGAAAGGGAGAGGGGAGGACGGGGTGGGTCAGTCGGTGAGGAGGATGCCGGTGAGCAGGACGCCCCGGGCCAGGTTGAGGACCTCGTCGCAGCCGGGGAAGCCGACCCGGGCCAGGGCACCCGAGCCGGTACGCCCGAACAGGTACGGGGCGATGCTGTAGGGCACCTCGGCGGTGACCGTCTCGCCGGTCTCGATCTGGACGAAGTCCATCTCCACCCGGTCGGCGGGCATGTACCGCTGGAGGATGTCGCCGCCCCGGTCGAGGGCGACGCGCAGGCCCTCGGCCCACTCCGCGTCGCCCATCTCCCGGCCGATGAGCACCCCGTGGCCGGCCGAGCCGTCGGCCGGCTTGACGACCAGGTTCTCCCGGTCGGCCAGCGCCCGGTCCAGCTCGGCGTCGGTGAACGCCACGGTGTGCGGCACGTAGCGGCGGATCAGGGCCTGGTCGTCGGCGGCGAGCAGGTCCAGGTCCTCGTAGAGCCAGGCAAAGTTGATCTTGTTGCCGAGCAGCCAGGCGGCGGTGCTGACGAACATCGGCAGGGTGCCGGCGTCGAGCGCCCCGGCCACCGCGTCCAGGCCGGCGCTCGGGGTGACCCGGTTGGGCACGAAGAGACGGAACAGCGCGTCGACCGGTGCGCCGCCGACGACCAGCCGCTTCGCGTCGTCCAGGGTGGCCGTGCCGACCGGGGCGATCACCAGGTCGATGCCGAACCGGCGGGCCTGGTCGACCAGCGGGGAGAGGATCTTGATGAAGTCGTCCGGGCTCTCCAGGCCGGGGTAGTCGGCGTCGAAGTCGAGCAGCAGCGCCACCCGGGCCCCGTCGGCCAGGGACAGCCCGTCCCGGATCGCCACGAACCGCTGGTCCAGCAGGGACGGGGCCGGCCGCACCGGCAGCCCGTCGAGGATGCCCTGCTCCCGGTAGAGCGCCGCGTACCGGTGGACCACCGTGTCGGCGTCGAAACCGCCGCCCAGGCTGCTGTCGATGTTGTACTCGACGATCCTCGGCACCCCGTCGGAGATCAGCACGTCGGGCCGGTAGGCGGCGAGCAGCTCCTCGGACAGCTCCTCGGACTCGTCGAGCAGCCGCGTCGCGCCCTCGGGCACCCCGAGCAGCCGGCGCAGCTCCCCGGCAGTACGGGCCCGCCGCCGGCAGGCGTCCAGGATGAGCTGGGCGATCCGGTCGCAGACCTCGTTCAGCTCGCGGAACGCGTCCGCCGGCATGACCGGGGGCCGGGCCAGCCGCCACTGCTTGTTGTACGTCGCACAGCCGTAGAAGATGTCCCGCCAGGCGGCGGCCCCGCTGGCCACCATCGCCGTACGGGCCGGCTCCGGCAGCTCGCGCCACGCCTGACCCGCCTCGGGCCAGGGATAGTTCGGATCGGTCATCATCTGTCCTTCATGGTCAGTTGGATGGCGGCGGTGAGTTGCTCGCGGCCCGGCTGCACGGCGCGGTCGAGCACCGGCGCGAAAGGCAGCACCGCTCCGTCCGGCCGGGTGACCCGGCGCGGCGGCGCGACCAGCGGCACCCGTTCCAGCACCGAGGTGATGATCTCGGCGGCGATGCCGCAGGACCGGTTGGAGTCGTCGACGACCACCAGCCGGCCGGTGCGGGACACCGAGTCGAGCAGGCCGTCGAGGTCGAACGGGTAGAGCGTGCGCGGGTCGAACACCTCCACCGACACCTGGTCGGCGAGTTCGTCGGCGACGGCCAGCGCGTCGTGCACCAGATGCCCGACGGCGACCACGGTGACGTCGTCGCCGGCCCGGCGCACCACCCCGCGTCCGAGCGGCACCGGGGCGAGGGTGGCGAAGTCGACGTCGTCGCGGACCTCCAGCGCGGCGGCCGGGGCGAAGACCACCACCGGGTCGTCGTGCCGGATCGCCGACGCCAGCAGCCCGTACGCGTCGGCCGGGGTGGCGGGCACCACGGTGACGATCCCGACGTGCGCGAACAGCGAGTACGGGTGGTCGGAGTGCTGCCCCGCCCAGCCGGTGCGGGAACCGGAGCCGGGCACCAGGTAGGTGACCGGCACGGCGCACTGCCCGCCGGTCATCATCGGGAACTTGTGCGCGTGGTTGACGATCTGCTCGAAGACCAGGAACAGCAGGGACGGGATCTGGAACTCCACCACCGGCCGCAGCCCGGCCAGGGCCGCCCCGGTGGCGAAGCTGGTGAACGCCTGCTCCGACAGCGGGGTGTCCAGCACCCGGTCCGGCCCGAACCGCTTGAGCAGGCCCGGGGTGACGTTGGACGCGCCCACCCGGATGTCCTCGCCGAGCAGGAACACCGACTCGTCCCGGGTCATCTCGTCGGTCAGCGCCCGGGTCAGCGCCTTGCGGTACGACAGCCGTGGCATCTCAGGAGCCTCCCCGGGCGGTCAGCCCACTGGCGTACAGGTGGTCCAGCGCACCGGCCGGGTCCGGTTCGGGGCCGGCCAGGGCGAACGCGACGGCCGCGTCGAGGGTCGCCTCCACCTCGGCGTCGATCGCCTCCCGGTCGGCCGGGGACAACCGCGCACCCTGGATCTCCACCGGGTCCCGGGAACGGCCGTCGGTCACCTCCTGCGGCGGGCGGTACTCCAGGCGTACCGCGTGTTCGAAGGTGTGGTGGGCGTCGAACCGGTAGGTGCGGGCCTCGACCAGTTCCGGCCCGCCGCCGTCGCGCATCCGCGCGACGGCGGCGGCCGTGACCTGCCGGACCGCCTCCGGGTCCTGCCCGTCGACGACGGTGGCGCGGATGCCGAACGCCTCGGCCCGCCCGGTGATGGTGCCGGCGACCGCGCCGGCCACCGGCATGGTGGTGGCGTAGCCGTTGTTCTCACAGACCAGCAGCACCGGCACCCGCCAGAGCGCGGCCAGGTTGAACGCCTCCAGCAGCATCCCCTCGTTGACCGCGCCGTCACCGAAGAAACTCGCCCCGACCAGGTCGTTGCCGCGCTGCCGGTGGGCCCACACCGCGCCGGTGAGGATCGCCGGGGACGCCCCGACGATGGCGTTCGCGCCGAGCACCCCGAGGGAGAGGTCCGCCGCGTGCATCGAGCCGCCCCGGCCCCGGTTCAGTCCGGTTTCCCGGCCGCACAGTTCGGCCATCATCCGGGCCGGGTCGGCACCCTTGGCGAGCACGTGGCCGTGCCCCCGGTGGGTGCCGGTGACCAGGTCCCCGTCGCCGAGCGCGGCGCACACGCCGGCGGCGATCCCCTCCTGACCGAGGTAGGGGTGGATGCCGCCGACGATGTGCCCGGAGCGGACCAGGGTGATGGCCCGCTCCTCGAACCGGCGGATCAGCCGTACGGTGCGGTAGAGCCGGGCCGGGTCGGCGTCGGTCACCGGTCGCGGCCCTCCTTGACGGCGGCGAGGATGTCGTCCCAGAGCTGGGCCCGGGCGGTCAGCGCCAGGTTGACCGTGTCGGCGCACTCCTGCCACTTGACGTCGTCGTCGCCGCACAGGTCGGCGAGCATCTGCATCGCCATCGGGGTGTGCTGCTCGCCGTCGACCTCGATGTGCCGCTCCAGGTAGTCGACGAAGGTGTGCAGCCGGTTGCTGCGCTCGTTGACGGCGACGACCTGGGTGAACATGTCGGGGATCAGGTCCTCCCGGCCGAACGCGAACGCGGCGGCCTGGCAGTGCACCGGGGTCGACTCGATGATCTTCCAGGTGGTGGCGGCGAAGGCCCGGGACGGCTCGGGCACCCCGGCCTCGACCAGCGCGTCGGTCACCGACGTGCCGCCGCGCAGCAGGGCGACCAGCCGGTCGACGGCGGTGGTGTCCGCACCCGCCTCGCCCATCCCCCGCACGTACAGCTCGAAGTGGCTGATGTAGCCCTCGCCCAGCTCGTCGCTCTCCTCCACCATCACGATGTCGTTGATCAGCCGCCGGCTGCCGGTCGGCCCGGTGGGGATCCACGGCACCGTCACGCAGGTCAGCTGCCGCTGCAACGACTTCAGCAGGGACATGAAGTCCCAGACCGCGAAGACGTGGTGTTCCATGAAGGTGACCAACGCCTCGTGGGTGTCCAGGTTGGCGTAGAGCGGGTGCTTGACCACCACGTCCCGGCGGTCGGTCACCGCCTGCTCCAGCCGTTCGATGCCCGGGTGCGTCTTACCCCAGTCGTACCGTGACATGTTCTAGCCTCCCTGCTGGGCGCGATCGCGCCAGATGACCGGGCAGTAGTCGGGGTCCGCGTAGTCCGGCCGCCCGTCGTGGGTGCGGCGGACCAGCACGTCGTGGTTGTACGCGGCGAGGGTGCCGTCGGAGAGCGGGAACTCCCGGTAGGCGTTGTCGCCGTCCTGCAGGTGCAGCGAGATCGCCCGGCGGGGGCGTCCGCTGACGTTGGCGCCGCTGCCGTGGTAGGTGCGGCAGTGGTGGAAACTCAGGTGTCCCTTGGGGATCACCATCGGGATCTTGCGGATCTGCGCGCCGTTGTGCGCCGCGTTCTCGGCCAGCATCTCCTCCAACTGGTCGCGGTCCCGCTCGGCGAAGTGCCGCACGACGGTGTCGTCCGCGCCGGTCTCCGACCACCGGTGCGAGCCGTCGACCATGGTGATGGTGCCCATCTCCTCCCCGCAGTCGTGGAACGGGATGAACGCGGTGAGCATCTTCTCCGACGACGAGGACGACCAGTAGTGCTTGTCGAAGTGCCAGGGCACGATGTTCGACGGCTCACCGGAGATCGGTGGCTTGTAGATCAGCGTGGACTGGAAGATCCGGATCGCGTCGGCCTGCGCCAGCCGGGCGGCCACCGCGCCGATCAACGGCTTGCGCAGGATCGCGGCGATCCCGTCGTGCTCGACGTGGACGTAGTCGTTGTGCCGCTGCACCGGCCCCTTCGACGGGTCCCAGTAGGCCAGCTTCGGCGGGCGCACCGGCAGGGTGCGGTCCCGCTCGCCGTCGTAGTAGCGATCGGTGGCCGCGGTCAACGCGTCCACCTCGTCGTCGGTGAGCAGCTTCTTCGACAGGTACCAGCCGTGCTCGGCGTAGTGGCGCACGTCCTCGTCGGACGGGAGCAGCGCCTCCTCCTCGGCGGTCAGCGTCGGATGTGTCGTGGTCATGCCCCAACCCCTTGTGCCGTGCCGGCCGCGACGGCGGGGGTCACCCCCGCCACGGCCAGCTCCCGTTCCTTGGCCTCGTAGAGCGCCTTGATGTTGCCGCTGCCGAAGGTGCGTGCCCCCCGCCGCTCGATGAGTTCGAGGAACAGGGTGCGGCGCACGTGCATCGACTCGGTGAAGATCTGCAGCAGCTGCCCGCCGTGGTCGGCGTCGACCAGGATGCTGAGGTCCCGCAGCCGGTCCAGCGGCGCGTCGACCTTGCCGACCCGCTGCTCCAGGTCGTCGTAGTAGGCGGCCGGGGTGCCGGCGAACCGCACCCCGCGTGCGCCGAGCGCGCCGACCGCGCCGACGATGTCGTCGGTGCGCAACCCCAGGTGCTGCACGCCGGCGCCGTGGTGTTCGGTGAGGAACGCGTCGATCTGGCCCGGACGCCGACCGGCGTCCGGTTCCAGCAGCACCAGGGTGACCCGCCCGGAGGCGTCCTGCACCACCTTGGAGTTCATCGCCTGACCGGCGACCTCGATGTGCTCCTCGAAGATCTGCGCGAAGCCGAAGACCCGCTCGTAGTGCGCGACGGTGTCGTCGAGCTGGCCGGGCGGCACGCACACCGCCAGGTGGTCGATCTCGGCGAGCAGCCGCTCGTCGGTCCCGCCGCCGGCCGGGGTCGCCTCGATCGCGCCGGGCAGGAAGTCGCCCCGGTCGCCCCGGCGTTCCACCAGCCGGTGCAGCACGTCACCGAAGCCGCCGACCTCGGCGGTCACCACCTCGGCGTCCGCGCCGGTCCAGGTGCGCGGCGGGGTCACCGGCGTCGCACCCCGGGCCACCAGCTCCGCGTACGCCCCGGCGGCGTCGCCGACCTCCACCGCCACGACCGCGATCCCGTCACCGTGCCGGGCCACGTACCCCGAGGCGGGATGGTCGGCGGTGAGGCCGGTGGTCAGCACCATCCGGATGTCGGCCTGCCCCAGCAGCAGGGACCGCTGCCCGACCAGTCCGGTTTCCGGCCCACCCTGCCCGAGCAGGGTGAAACCGACGGCGGTACCGAAGTAGAAGGCCGCCTGTCGGGCGTCCCCCACGTACAGTTCGATGTGGTCTATTCCACGAATGTCCATCTCTCCAGCCCTTCCCCATGTCCCCCCGTGACTGCCGTCCGGGCACGTGCGGCCCGGGTCGCAGCGTCGATCACCTCCCCGGCTCGGCGGGCCGGGCGCCAGCCCCGGTGGTACGCCGCAGCAGCAGGCTCACGTTCTGCCCGCCGAATCCGAAGGAGTTGGTGAGCGCGAATTCGGCCCGGCTCGCCCGGGGCACGTCGCGGACGTGGTCCGCCGGGCAGTCCGGGTCCGGGTCGTCCAGGTGGTACGTCGGCGGCAGCAGGCCGGCGCGCAGCGCCAGCGCGCAGGCCGCCGCCTCCACCACCCCGGACGCGCCGAGCAGGTGCCCGGTGAGCGCCTTGGTGGAACTGACCGGCACCCCGCCGACGCCGAAGACCTTGCCCAGCGCGGTGCTCTCGGCGATGTCCCCGAGCTTGGTGCCGGTGCCGTGGGCGTTGACGTAACCGACCTCGGCCGGCGGGACGTCGGCCCGGGCCAGGGCGGCGCGCATGCAGTCGGCCGCCCCCTCGCCGTCGGGCCGGGGCATCGTCGGGTGGTGCGCGTCGGTGGTGCTGCCGTAGCCGGCCACCTCCGCGTACGTGCGCACGCCCCGGGCGGCGGCGTGTCCGGCCCGTTCCAGCACCAGCAGGGCGGCCCCCTCGGCGAGGACGAACCCGTTGCGTCGCCGGTCGAACGGGCGGCTCGCCTCGGTCGGGTCGGCCCATCCCCGGGCGAGCGCGCGGGCGTTGCCGAAGGTGTCGGCGAAGGTAGGGAAGAGCGGTGCCTCGCTGGCCCCGCAGAGCACCACGTCGGCCTCGCCGGCCCGGATCAGCCGGGCCGCATCGGCGACCGCCTGGGCCCCGGAGGCGCAGGCGGTGCCGACCGAGGAGCTGTAGCCGCGGATGCCGTGGGCGATGGCGATCCGCGCCGAGGCCATGTTCGGCAGGATGCCGGTCAGCAGATAGGGGCTGACGGCCGCCCGGCCGCGTTCGGTGCGGGCGATCACCTGCTGTTCCAGGGTGGACATGCCGCCGACCCCGCCGACGACGACGCCGATCCGGGCCGGGTCGACGTCCCGGCCCACCTCGATGCCGGCGTCGGCGAGCGCGTCGGCGGCGGTGAGCAGGGCGAACAGCACCACCCGGTCGAGCACCTTGGTCTCCGGGCCGGTGGCGACCGTACGCGGGTCGATCGGCGGGAGCACCCCGGCGACCTCCAGCGACTCCCGCGCCGGGTGTCCCTCGGGCGGTCGACTCAACCCGGACCGGCCGGTGGTCAACGCGGCGAAGGTGGCGTCCACGCCCCGCCCGACGGGGCTGAACAGCCCCATGCCGGTGATGACGACGGTCATGACGACGACTCGGCGAGGTAGCGTTCCCGCAGCGCCACCTTGCGGACCTTGCCGGTGACGGTGACCGGGATGTCGTCGGCGTGCACCGGCACCACCCGGCGCAGGGTCGCCCCCACGTCCGCCCCCAGGGCTGCCCGGATCGTGGCGGTCCGGTCGATGCCCGGGTCGGCCCCGGCGGCCAGTTCCAGCAGCACGTCGGTGGTGACCGTGTCGCCGTCGGCGACGATCAGCACGGTGCAGTCGGTGACGTCGGGGCAGGCGGCGAGGACACGTTCCTCGGACAGTGCGGTGAAGTACCGCCGCCCGTCGGGCAGCGTCACCGAGTCGACCGCCCGGTCCAGGTGGTAGTAGCGGCCGTCGGCGTCGGCGTGGACCAGGTCACCGGTGAGGTACCAGCCGCGCAGCCGGAACCGGTAGCTGGTGACCGAGTCGTTCCAGTAGCCCCGGAACAGCGACGGCGAGTCGATGCCGAGGAACCCCACCTGGCCCGGGGGCAGCTCGTTGCCCTCGGCGTCGAGGACGGCCACCCTGGCGAACCGGTAGGGCCGGCCCACGCAGCGGCCGTACCGGTCGGTGTCGGTGGTGTGCGTGATGTGGAACATCGAGTGCCCCATCTCGCTGGAGCCGAGGCCGTCGATGAAGACCGAACCGGGGACCCGGGTGACGCCCTGCCGGGTGACCACGTCCCGGGAGCCGACCGCCACGAGCCGACGTACGTGCGGCTCGTGCGAGCAGTCCCCGGTGTTGAACCACAACCGCACCGAGTCCAGGTCGTACCCGCTCAGGTCGAAGCGGGCCAGCTCGGCCCAGGTCATCGAGAAGCCGAAGACCCCGTCGGGCCGCCACCGCTGGATGGCGTCGAGGACCCGTTCGCCGCCCTGCTCGGACAGCAGGAACATCTCCGCCCGGTTGCCCAGCGCCTGGTTGACCATCAGCACCGTCGCGGTGTGCGGGGCGGGCAGCGCGTTGAGGATACGGCGGGTGCCCTGCGCCTGCGGCATGGACAGCAGGTGCCGGGTGGCGGCGAAGAGGCTGGCGTGTGAGTGCAGCACCGCCTTCGGCACGCCGGTGGTGCCGGAGGTGTGGGTGATGACGATCGGGTCGTCGGGGTGGTGCCGGTAGTGGGCGGGCGACCGGGCGGGGTCGCCGGCACCGGCTTCCGCCGGGGTGCCCAGCAGGGGTACGCCCAGGTCGTGCCCGGCCAGCAGCTCGGTGTGCGCGGCGTCGGCGAGCACCCCGGCACCGCGCAGCCGGCGGATGTACTCGGCGGCGATCTCGGGGCGCAGCTTGCCGTTCATCAGCGCGGGGATCGCGCCGAGCCGGGTCAGCGCCAGGTAGCTCAGCACCATGTCGGCGGCGGCGGTGGCCCACACGGCGACCGGGTCGCGGGGCTGCACCCCCCGGGCGTGCAGCCAGGCCGCCCGCGCGGCGACCCGCTCGTCGAGCTGCCCCAGCGTGAGCGGCTGCCCGGCGGGGTGCCCGTCGACCGGGGTGTCGAAGGTCAACCCCGGCCCCTGCGGGTCCGCGCCGTGGGCCAGCACCCGGGCCAGCACGTTCCCCGCGCCGAGCTGCGGATCGGCGGCGAGCACCCCCCGCAGTCCCTTCGTCCTCATTGGCTGTCTCCTCCCCCCAGCAGCACCGCGACCGCGCCGGTGGGCGTCGCGTCGGGTGCCTCGTCGATCAGGACCAGCAACGCCTCGTCGGCGTCGCCGTCGTACAGCAGCAGTTCCCCCTCGGCGACGGCGTCGGCCCGGGGGTCACCGGTCGGGCTCAGGCACACCACCGGCCCGGTCAGCCCCCACCGGGCGGCGACCTGCCCGGCGACGCTGTTGGGCACCGACTGGAAGAAGAACAGTGGACCGACCCGCCCCCCGGCGGCGACGGTCGACCGGACGTGCGTGGCGCTGGGCCGGTCACCGGCGGCGCTGACCAGCACCACCGCGCACCGGGTGCCGGCCGCCGGAGCACCGGGCCGGCGGTCCAGGCAGCGCCCGGCCACCGCCGCGACCAGCGGCGCGAACGGCGAGTGCAGGAACCCGGGCAGCGGCGGTGGCGGCCCGTCTCCCGGTTCCGGCCAGCGCGCCTGCGCCAGCACCCGGGGTGCGCCGTGACCGGCCGGACGGCCCGGGACGATCCCGGGTCCCGGGCCGCGCGTGCCGGTCACGGCGCACCCACCAGCAGGGCGGTGTTCGCGCCGCCGAAGGCGGCGTTGAGGCTCAGCGCGTACCGGCTGGTCACCGGGCGGGGCGCGGCGGTGACCACGTCCAGCGGGCAGGCCGGGTCGGGGCCGAGCCAACCGGCGTTGACCGGCAGCTTCCCGTGCCCCAGCGCCGCCACGGTGACCACCAGTTCGAGCAGGCCGGACGCCTCCAGCGCGTGCCCGTGCAGAGCCTTGGTGGAGCTGACCGGCACCTGCCCGGCCGACTCGCCCAGGGCCGTCCGCAGCGCCGCCGCCTCGGAGGCGTCGCTGAACCCGGTGCCGGTGGCGTTCGCGTTGACGTAGCCGACCGCCCCGGCGGGCAGCCCGGCGCGGCCCAGTGCCGCGCCGATCGCCCGGGCCAGCCCGCCGCCCTGCGGATCGGGTTGGCAGGGGTGGTGGGCGTCGCCGGCCCGGCCCCACCCGGCCAGCGTCGCCACCGGCGTACCGCCCCGCCCGTGCAGCGCGGCGGCGGACTCCAGCACCACCGCGGCCACCCCGTCGCCGAGCAGCAGGCCCTGCCGTCCGACGCTGAACGGGCGGACCGCCCCGTCGGCGGCGAGCGCCCGGCCGGCGTCGAAGAGCGCGAACTGGTCCGGTTCCACCAGGTAGCCGGCGGCCACCACGACCCGGTCGGTGTCCCCCCGGCGGATCATCGCGGCGGCGTCGGCGACCGCGCTGCTGGCCGAGACGCAGGCGGTGGTGTAGACCCGGGTCGGGCCGCCGAGCCCGCACCGTCGGGCCAGCCGGCCGGCCAGGACGGGCAGTTCCGGCCAGGACGGGCCGTCGTCGTCGCGCTCACCGCCGGCCCACCACGGGTCGTCGGTGTCGGCGGTCGGCCGGTCGTCGGTGTAGGGGCCGGGCAGGGTGGCCGGCCCGCCGTGGGTGGCCAGGAGCAGCGCCGACGCCCGGCGCTGCGCCGGGTCCAGCCCGGCGGCCCGGCAGGCGGCGTCGACGGCGTCGGCCAGTTCCTGCGGCAGGGTCGCCACGTCGGGGCGGGTGGCCGCGACGGTCACCCGGCGGCCGGTGGTGTCGAACCGGCGGACCGGTCGGAACGCCGGCACCCCGGCCAGGACCCCGGCCAGCAGGGCGTCCACACCCCTGCCGAAGGCGCTGACCGCGTAGGTGCCGGAGATCGTGACGGTGCCCCGCTCAACCATCAGCGGAGGCGGTGAGGCAGGTGTGGAACACGGCCAGGGCGTCGTCGAGGGTGCGGATGCCGGCGAGCTGGTCGTCGGTGAGGTCCATCCGGGTGTCGTAGCGCTGTTCGACGAGGTGCACCAGCCAGGCCAGTTCCATCGAGCCGACCCGGTGCGGGACCTGGTCGACGGGTTTGCCGGTCAGTTCGGCGAGCATGCTCACCAGGTCAGCTCGCCCCAGGTCGGGCTGACCGGACATCAGCGGTTGTCGGTGGTCGCCCCGGCGACCCGGTCGGCGACCATGGTGGTGAACTCCCCCACCGTCATCAGGGCCAGCTTCTCCGACTCGTCGTCGGCGAACCGCAGCCCGTACCGGTCCTCCACCCGGACGGACAGGTCGGACAGGGCGAGCGACTCCAGGTCCACCCCGGACGGGCCGAGCGTGGTGTCGTCGTCGATCCCGTCGACGTCGTAGTTCATGTCCTGGAGCTGGTCGATGACGAAGGTACGGACCTCGTCTCGCATGACGGTTACCTCTCTCGATGGGCGGGTCGCCGGGGCCCGGTCGGGGCACCGTGCGGGGGTGGTTCGGGCGTTCCACCGACGGTCGGCCGGTGGGTACGCGGCGGGGACGCCCCGGCGACGGTCCGCGGGGGCCGGCCGGTGGGCGGGGTGGAGCGGACCGGTCACGGCACCGCCGTCCGCAGCACGTCCAGCGAGCGGACCAGTTTGCCGGTGGTGGTACGCGGTAGCTGCGCCACCAGGTGCAGGGTGCGGGGACGTTTGTAGCCGGCCAACCGTTCGGCGAGCAGCTTGTCCAGTTCCTCCTCGGACAGCGGCCCGTCGGGCTGCACGTACGCGGTGATCCCGTCGTCGTAGGCGACCACGGCGGCGGCCACCCCGGGCAGGCCGGTGAGGGTGGCCTCGACCTCGGTGAGGTCGACCTTGAGGCCCCCGACGGAGACCTGCGAGTCGAGCCGGCCGCGGACGGTGACCAGGCCGGTGTCCGGGTCGACGGTGCCGGCGTCGCGGGTCCGCAGCCAGCCGTCGGCCCAGCGGGTGGGGTCGCTGAGCCCGACGTACGGCGACGCGGGGCAGCTGATCAGCAGCTCACCGTCGGACTCGCGGACCTCGATGCCGGGGGCGGGGGTGATGGCGGGCCGGTGCTGCCCGTACAGGTCGGTGCCGATGACGCCGACCTCGGTCATCCCGTACATGTTGCCCAGGGGTACGCCGTGCCGGTCGGTGAACGCCTGCACGACGGCCGGCGGGACCAGTTCCCCGCCGGTGGTCATCCGCTTGAACTGGGGCAGCGCCCGGTCGGGGCGGGTGAAGGCGAGCAGGCCGATGTGGAACGGCACGCCGAGCACGGTGGCCGGGGTGTCCTGGGCGGCGATGGCGGCCAGCACGGCGTCGCCGCCGAGCCGCTCCGGCGGGACCAGCTCGACGTGGGCGTGCAGGCCGTAGAGCAGGCCGCCGACGAGGCCGAGCACGTGCACCATGGACGGCAGCAGGATGATCCGCTCACCGGGCAGCGCCACCCCGTCGATGCGGGTGTAGCGGTGCACCTCGGCGACCAGGTCGGCGGCGGTGCGACCGATCACCTTGGACGGTCCGGTGGAGCCGGAGCTGAGCTGGATGACGGCGTGTCCGCTGACCGCGGGACGGTCGGCGTACGCGGTGACGCTCTCGGTGACGTCGAGGAAGACCTTCAGCGCGCCACCACCGGTGCGGGCCGGGGCGACGACCACCTGCGGGGTGAGCCGGCGCAGCGCCTGGTCGACCTCGTGGTCGGTGAGCCGGTGGTCGAGCAGCACGGCCTGACCGCCGCTGCGCCAGGTCGCCAGCAGGTTGACCACATAGGACACCGACGGTGGCAGGCGCAGCGCGACGGCCCCGCCGGGGCGCAGCCCCGCGTCGCGCAGCCGGTCCTGTGCCGCGACGACCAGGCGGTGCAGGGTGCCCCGGTCCACCGGCTCGGGCAGCCGGAGACAAACGTCGGTCGGGGGGCCGGCGAACAACACGTCGTCCACCCAACCGGGGTCTTGCGCCGCAGGATCTTCCGTCGGGCGATACATGGTCACCGCCGGCCACCGTCCAGCATAGAATCGGGCGAAAGCGCCCATAAATGATGTCTCTTGGCGTGCTCACGGCACCCTACGACAGCCCGGAAGACCATTACTAGATGCGAATGGCTAGATCATAAAAGGCGGCCGGCCGGATTGCCGCCGCTCGATCGGCCGGGCAGGATCGGGCGCGTACGCCGGCCCGCGACACCACCGGCGCCTTCGCCGTGCCCGGCGCTCCGATGTGGATCCGGGCGGCTCGACGGCGCCCCGCCCCTGGTCGGCACCGGTCACCGTGGACGGTCGCGGCCAGTCGGCAGCGGCACCGTCGGGCGCGGACAGGGGTGTGCCCGGCGGGCGGACTTCCGCCGGCCGGGCACACCCTCGGACACTACGCACAGTGATCAGTCGGTGGCGCTCCTCGGTGTCGGGACGGCACCCCGGAGCACCAGGGCGCTGTTGAAGCCGTCGAAGCCGCGCGCGCAGACCAGCGCCACCCGACTGTCGGGCCGGCGCGGGGCACGCAGGAAGCCCAACTCGCAGCCCGGAGCCGGATCGACCGGACCGGCCGAGGCGGGCAGCGTGTCGTGGTGGAAGGCGAGCAGCGCGGTCGCCACGTCCAGAGCCGACCCACCCTGGTGGGCCCGGCCGGTCAACGACTTGTGGGTGCTCACCGGCGGCGGCCGGTCACCGAAGACCGTCCGCAGCGCCGTCGCCTCGCTGCGGTCGTAGCGGGGCACCCCGAGCGCGTCGGGCACGACCAGGTCCACCGCGTCGGGCGTGCAGCCGGCACGGTCCAGCGCCAGCCGCATCGCCCGCGCGTACGTCGCCGGGTCGCCGGCGGTGTCCGGGCCGGTGTGCACCGCGTCGTGGGTGGCCGCCCAGCCGGTCACCTCCCCGTAGATCCGGGCGCCCCGGGCCAGGGCGTGCCCCCGTTCCTCCACCACGAAGACCGCGCCCCCCTCGGCGGGCACGTACCCGCCGGCCGCCCGGTCGAACGGCAGGTACGCCGCTGCCGGCTCGTTGACGGGACTGAGCAGCCCGGAACGGAGCTGACAGGCCAGCGCGTACGGGCTCAGCGGGCACTCCGTCGCCCCGGCGACCACCACCGACGTGCCCCGCCGGATGGTGCGCACCGCGTGCGCCAGGCTGTCCAGCCCACCGGCGGCCTCGGCGACCAGCACCCCCGACGGCCCCTTGAACTGGTGGTGGATCGACAACTGCCCGACGCTCGCCGCATAGAACCAGGCGATCGACTGGTACGCCCCGACGGTGCGGCTCGGCCCACCCCAGAGCCGTTGCAGCTCCCGCTGCCCGAACAGGTTCCCCCCCGACGAACTGGCCAGGGTGACCGCCCAGGCGTACGGGTCCGGGGCGCGGGCGGGCAGGCCGGCGTCGGCGAGCGCCAACGCGGTCGCGGCGAACCCGAGGTGGGTCCAGCGGTCGGTCTGCACGAGCTGCCGGGTGTCGACGTACGCCGCCGGGTGGAAGCCGGGAACCTCGCCACCGACCCTCGTGGGGTAGCCGGTCGGGTCGAACAGGGTGATCGGTCCGGTCCGCCGGACGCCACCGGTCACCGTCCGCCAGTGCGCGTCGACACCGATGCCGCTGGGCGCGACCACCCCGATCCCGGTCACCACCGCCCGCGCCCGCGCACCCGGGGCCGGGGCCGGGGCGACGGCGGGGGCGGGGAGCGTCACCGCGTCACCGCCAGCCGGCGGAACAGCATCGCGGACTGGAACCCCCCGAACCCGCTGCCCACCGACAACGCCACGTCCACCGGGGTCTCCCGGGCCACGTTCGGCACGTAGTCCAGGTCGCACTCCGGGTCCCGGGTGGTCCAGTTGGCCGTCGGCGGCACCACCCCGTACTCGATGGCCAGGGCGCAGGCGGCCATCTCGATGGCGCCGATCGCGCCCAGCGAGTGCCCCACCATCGACTTGATCGAACTCACCGGCACCCGGTACGCCGTGGGGCCCAGCGACCGCTTGAACGCCGCCGTCTCGTGCCTGTCGTTCTGCCGGGTGCCCGAACCGTGCGCGCTGACGTAGGACACCGCCGACGGGTCCAGCCGGGCCTCCCGCAGCGCCGCCGCGATGGCCAACCCCATCTCCACCCCGTCGGGCCGCAGCCCCGTCATGTGGAAACCGTTGCTGCGGCCCGCGTAGCCGGCCACCTCGCAGTAGACGTGCGCGCCGCGCCGCCGGGCGTGCTCCCACTCCTCCAGCACCAGCACCGCCGCCCCCTCGGCGAGCACGAAACCCTGCCGGTGCGCGTCGAACGGGCGGCTGGCGTGCGCCGGGTCGTCGTTGTCCGGGCTGGTCGCCCGGATCGCGTCGAACGAGGCCACGGTGACCGGGGAGATCGGCGAGTCCGCCGCGCCGGCCAGCACGACGTCCGCCTCCCCGTCGACGACGAGCTGGTGGGCGTAGCCGATGGCGTCGATGCCGGAGGTGCAGCCGGTGGACACCACCTGCGCCGGGCCGCGCAGCCCGTGCCGGCAGGCCACGTCGGCGGCCAGGCTGCTCGGCACCAGCGCCTGGTAGAGGTACGGCCCACCGAGGGCGTGGTCGACCAGCCAGTGCCGGCCGGAGTCACTGACCCGGACGTACTCCTGCTCCAGCGCGGTCGTGCCGCCGACGGCGGTGCCCAGCACCACCCCGGCGACGTCCCGCTCGGCGTCGGTCAGGTCGAGGCCGCTGTCGGCCAGCGCCTCCGCCGCGCAGGCCAGCGCGAACTGCACGTACCGGTCGGAGCGTTGCCGCTGCGCCGGGGTGAGCCCGGCGGCGTCCGGGTCGAAGTCGCACTCGGCGGCGATCTGCGACCGGTACGGCGACGGGTCGAAGAAGCTGATCCGCCGGGTGGCCGTCCGCCCCTCGGTGAGGGTCTTCCAGAACCGGTCCCGGGTGACCCCACCCGGGGCGACCACCCCCACCCCGGTCACCACGGCACGCCGCCCGGTCACGACGGACCCCGCTGCTCCACCAGTTCGGTGTCCACGTGGCCGAGTTCCGGGCGGGGGGCGAGCGGGCCCAGGTGGAACACCACCTCGGCGGGGACGGCACCGGTGTTACGCAACCGGTGCCGCACGTTACGCGGCACGAACAGCGCCTCCCCGGCGGCCAGCGGCACCGGCTCGTCGTCCAGGTCGACGGTGATCGCGCCCCGCACCAGGTAGAGGAACTCCTCGCTGTACGGGTGGTAGTGCTCGGCGACCCGGTCACCGGGGGCCACCGTCACCACCCCCATGAACCCCGAGGTGCTGCCGACGGTACGCGGGCCGAGCAGCACCCGCAGCTCCCCGCCGCGCCGCCGGTCGGCCGGCACGTCCCGGGCGGCGACCAGACCGGTGGTGACCTCACTCATCGCCGCCTCCCGCGTACGCCCGCTCGATCCGTTCCTTGATCACGGCCAGTTGCACCCGGCTGTTGGTGTTGATCCGCTCGGTCATCGCCACGTCGTCCACCGGCGCGGTCGACTTCATCGCGAAGTCCTGCACCCAGGTCATCCGGGTGCCCTCAGGTTCCGTGTCGTAGTACCAGTGGATGCGCATGTACTCGAACGGTCCGGTCTCCACCCGCCGGGCCCGCACCTGCCAGGTCGCCGGGTCGGCGGTACGTTCACTGACCCAGCTCCACGCGATGCCGTTCTCGTCGGGGTGCATGGTCAGCCGGAACCGGACCGTGTCCCCCTCCCGGTGCAGGATCTCCACCACCGCGTACTCGGTGAACAGGTCCGTCCAGCGGGCCACGTCGTTGGTGATCTCCCAGACCAGCGCCAGCGGGGCGGCGATGAGGATGCTGTTCTCGGTGTGCCCGGCCGGTCCGGCGTCGGCCACCAGGTCGGCGACACCGGCGATGCTGAGCTGCCCGGCCTGTTCGGGGATGCGCACCCGCCAGCGGTCGGCGACCACGGCGGACAGTTCCAGCAGCGCCAGCGAGTCCATGCCCAGTTCCTCCAGGCTGGCGGCGGGCGCGCGGGCAGCGGCGTCGGCGTCGAGACCGCAGCGGGTCACCAGGATCTCGGTGATCTCGCTGGTCAGCGGTCGGCCGTGGGTGACGGTCATCTCGGGTCCTCCTCCACCGGGCGACTCACCCCGGTAGCCGCCACCCTCCGGCCGGACCCGTCACCCGGGCGTCACCCACCGACCCGCAACACCCCCGCATGATGGTGACGTTGCGTTGACGCATGCTGTGTACCGGCTATGCGAGAGCTGTCCATTGTGATGGAGGTTCGCAGATCAGAGGCGATTCACCCCCGGTCGCCATGCCTACACTTTCGTTGACCGAGAGTAATCATATTGGTAGTGTTCGTGCCGGCCGGCCCGGCTCGGCCGCGCAGTGAACCGGCCACGGCGTCGCGGGGGACCGCGTCGGGACACCGGACGATCTGGACCCAGGTTTCCGTGCAGGGGGTGCGCCCGTGACCGGTCATGCCAGCACGCCGACCAGCGAGGTTCCGGCCGACCCGCCGGTACGCCTGCACCTGCTCGGCGGTTTCCGACTGCTGCACGGCGACACCCCCGTGGTGGTCCCCCGGGGGCTGCAACGGGTGATCGCCCTGATCGGGCTGCGCCCCGGCGCCACCCGCAGCAACCTGGCCGGGCTGCTCTGGCCCGAGGTGCCCGAGGAACGGGCGTTGTCGTCCCTGCGGACCGCCCTGTGGCGGCTACGCCAGGACCCCTGCTGCCCGCTGCTGGTCAGCGGTGACACCGTCCGCCTCGACCCGGCCGTCCGGCTCGACGTGGACGACCTCGTCGCCACCGCCGCCCGGGTCCGCGACGGCGGCGACCCGCGCGCCGCCGCCGACGCGCTCGCCGCCGGCAGCCGCGACCTGCTCCCCGGCTGGTACGACGACTGGGTGCTGCTGGACCGGGAACGGCTGCGCCAGCTCCGGCTGCACATGCTGGAACAGCTCGCCGTCGACCACCTCGACGCCGGACGGCACGGTGAGGCGTTGCAGGCCGCCCTGGAGGCGATGGCCGCCGAACCGCTCCGGGAGACCCCGCACCGCCTGGTGGTACGCATCCACCTCGCCGAGGGCAACGCGTTCGAGGCGGTGCACGCCTTCTACGTCTACCGGGACCTGCTCATGCGGGAACTGCGGCTGGAACCCTCCCCCGCGATGTGCGCCCTGGTCGACGAGACCCTCGCCCCGATCCGGCAGGCCACCCGCCGCACCCCGGCCGCCCGCCGTCACGATCCCGCCGGACGGCGTGACGACCAGGTGACAGCCCCGCCGCCAGGATGGACCCACCGTGAGCCCTGGACCGATCGGGGCGCGCCACCGGCGAGAGGGGTCCGATGAGCCGTCTGGTGATCGTCAGCAGGATCATTCCCGGCGCGGAGGGGCGGGTCGCCCAGATCTTCGCCGAAGCCGACGCGACCGAACTACCCGGACTCACCGGGCTGCGCCACCGCTCCCTGTACCGCCTGCACGACCTGTGCGTACACCTGATGGAAACCACCGAGGTGGACGTCGACACCCTGGTCACCGCCCGCCAGCACCCGCTGTACCAGCGGACCAACGAACGGTTGTCCGCCCACACGTCGGCGTACCTGCCGACCTGGCGGTCGCCCCGGGACGCGCCGGCCGGCTGTTTCTACAGCTGGGACGTCTCCGACGCGCCCAGCCCGGAGCCGCTGCGCTGAACCGCCGCCGCTGCGGCGCAGACCAATCACCGACGCCCGACGACGACACGCTGTCGTGACGTCGATACCGCCCGACACCGGGCATTCCACCTGCGCAACGAGGTGTGGTCCTCCCTGTCGTCCGACATTCGCGTGTGCAAAGCTGCGGCGGGTTTTCGCGTTTTCCTCGCGACTTCGACGACATACGCAATAGGGAGGTAGCCGTGCCGTCAACTGTCGGGCAGTGGCTCGTCGTGATCCTGGCCCTGCTGGTGGGCCTGGCCGGAGGCTGGGCGCTGTGGGGCCGGCAGAAGCCGACCGCCGCCGCGCCCATCGTGGAGGGTGACCCGGTGGTCGGGCTCACCCCCGAGGAGAAGGCCGCCGCCACGATCGACGCCCCACGCCCGGCCGCCACGGTCGACACCTCCCCGGCACCCGCCGCCATCGTCGACGAGCCCACCCCGCACGTCGCGCCGGACGCCGACCACCCCACCCCGACCACCACCGGGTCGGCCGCCGCCGTCTCCGCCGGGTCCTCCGCCGCTCCTGACCTGGCGGCCCCCGCCGAGCCCTCTGTCACCTCCGAGTCCTCTGTCAGCTCCGACTCCTCTGCCGCCTCCGGGTCCGCCTCGACCTCCGGGTCCGCTCCTTCCGCCGTCGAGGACGTCGCCGTCAACGGCACGTCCAGCACGGTCGCCGCCGACCGGACCGCCCCGCTGCCGGACCTCGCGGACGAACCCACCACCCTCGATCTGACCGGCCGCGCCACCCCGGACGACGCACCCGGAAGCGGCGTCACCGGCGAGACCACCGCGCCGGTCCCCGCACCCCGGGCGACCGTCGAGGACACCCCGGACAGCGCAGCGGCCGATCTGCCGGAACCGACCCCGGTGGACCCGGGGCAGGTCACCGCGACCCCGGTCACGGCCTCGGACGTCACCCCGGTTGACGATTCGGCCCCGGTTGACGAGCCGACCCCGGCCACCGATTCGGCTCTGGCCGGTGAGTCGTCCTCGGGCGTCGCGTCGACGCCGGTTGACGAGTCGACGCCCGTTGATGTCGCCGGTTCGTCGGCCGGCGTGGCTGAGCCGCAGCCGGCCGGCGGCGCGGAGGCCGAGCCGGCCGGCGCGCCCGAGCACACCTCCCCGCGAGCAGTCGACGTGGACGACGCCCCGGTCGCCGCCGAGCCGGTGATCCCGACGCAACGCACCCCCGACGCCGACAGCGCCCCGGTCCCGGACAACGCCCCGGTTTCGGACAGTGCTCCGGTCGCGCGGGGTGCCTCCGTCGCCGAGGGCGCGGCGGCGCAGGACGAGCCGGTGGACGACTTCCGGCGTATCCAGGGGGTCGGCCCGAAGATGGCCGCCGCGCTCCAGGCCGCCGGCATCCGCAGCTACCGGCAGCTCGCCGCGCTGGACGAGACCAGCCTGCGGGAGACGATCCGCGCCGCCGGGTTGCGCGCCACCGCGAGCCTGGCCACCTGGCCGCAGCAGGCGCAGGTGTTGGCCGGTGCGGGCGCCGAGGCCGAGCGGGTGCTGCCGACGCCGACCGGCACCGACAGCCAGGACTGACTCTGAGAACCGACAGGGGCCGGTGGACACGTGCGAGGCTTGTCCACCGGCCCCTGTCGTCCTCGGGTACGCGGTGGCCCTCCGTCGGTGAATTGGGCAGCATCGCGCTGACCGTTCCGGAATACCGTTTACCCGGTCCCGGCCGCTGGGTACATGGGCGTCACCTCGAACATCACACAAGCCGGGAGGCACCCCCATGCGCGGTTCGTCGATCCTCGGAGTCATCGTCGTCATCTGGCTGGTCATCGGCGCTATCGCCGCTGGTCAGCGCGGCTATTACGGGAACGACGACACCAACTGTGCCGAGGCCGGCACGATCCTGGTGACCATCGTGGCCGGGCCGCTCAACTACATCGGCGCCAACCCGAAGATCGACTGCAAGCTCCCCGAGCCGTCGAAGTAAACGGCCTCTCCCCGGCCCGCGCCCACCCCTCGGGGCGCGGGCCGCATCATGTCCGCTCCAGATCACCCACCCGCACCTCCCGCCGCGCCCACCACCCCACACCCCCTAACCTTCCTAGGAACCCATCCCACAACCCCCTTCACCCCCACCGCCCTGTCCATCGACCGCTGTCATGCGGTGATCAAGAAGTTCTGGTCAGAAACCACGTGCTTCGGTGACGGAAACTTCTTGATCACCGGGGAAAGCCGGGTGGGGCAGCCGGGCGAGCGGGGTGGGGCGGGGTGGGCGGGGCGGGGTGGGGTGGGGGTGGGTCAGGCGCCTACGTGGATGCCGGGGCGGCGGGAGGGGTCGGGTTCGCTCTTGCGGATGATCTCGCGGACCACGGGTGGGGTGTCGCCCCGGCCGAGGATCAGGTAGCGCAGCAGGTGGGCGATCGGGTTGCCCTCGGACCACTCGAAGTGGGCGTGCGGGCGGACGCCCGTGCCGTCGCGCAACGCCAGCAGGATGGCGGCGATCGCGTTCGGCACCGCCGGGCTGCTGGCCCGCAGCACCCGGAAGCCGCCGACCTCGACCCCGTGCACCCACAACACCTGGCTGAACTCCGACGGGTCCACCACGTCGATCTCCAGGAAGAGCACGTCGGAGGCGCCCGGCACCGGGTTCATGCCCCGCTGCGCCCGCTCCTTGACCCGGTACTCCTTGAGCGCGCCGGTGTCGCGTTTGTTGGCGATCAGGTGCAGCCGGCCGTCGTGGGCCAGCGACTCGGTGACGAACCGCCGGGCCGGCTCGTCGAACTCGATCCGTTCGGTCCGCAACTCGGTGGTCCGGGTGATCCGGGAGACCAGCGACACCACCACGATGCCGGCGATGAACATGCCGGAGATGGCGAGCCCGTCGGGCTTCTCGATGACGTTCTCGGCCAGCGCGTAGAGCAGCACGGCGGTGAGCACCGCGAAGCCGGACGCGGCGAACCGGTGCCGGGCCCGGACGGTCGCGATGGTCACCGCCACCGCGCCGGAGACCATCATCGCCAGGATGCCGGTGGCGTACGCGCCGGCCTGGGCGTTGACGTCGGCCCGGAAGGCGACGGTGATGACGATGCTGATCAGGGTGTAGACCAGCACCACCGGCCGGACCGCCCGGCCCCACTCCGGTGCCATCCCGTACGACGGCAGGTAGCGCGGCACGATGTTGATCAGGCCGGCCATCGCCGACGCCCCGGCGAACCAGAGGATCAACACGCTGCTGATGTCGTAGAGCGTGCCGAACCCCTCGCCGAGCCGGGCGTGGGCCAGCCAGGCCAGCGCCCGGCCGTTCGCCGCGCCGCCCGGCTGGAACTCCCGGGGCGGGATCAGCACGGTGGTGACGAACGTGGTGGTCAGCAGGTACACCGACATGATCAGCGCGGCGGCGGTGAGCAGCCGGCGGGTGTTGCGGATCCGCGCGGCCAGCCGCTGCCCGCGGTCCTCGCCCGCCCCGCGTACCAGGGGCATCATGCTCACCCCGGTCTCGAAGCCGGACAGGCCCAGGACCAGCAGCGGGAAGGCCAGCACCGCCGGGCCGAGCAGGTCGCCCACCCCGGAACCCCCGGCGGTCAGGGCGGCCGTCCAGTTCCGCACGGTGCCCGGGTCGGCGGCGATCCCGGCCAGGCCGTCGGCCACGATCACCGCGTTGAGACCGAGGAAGACCACCACCAGGGGTACGGCCACCAGCACCGCCTCGCTGAAGCCGAGCAGGAACACCCCGCCGAGGACGAGCAGCAGCGCCACCGTCACCAGCACGGCCACCCCGTCGCCGTGCGGCGCCGACGACGGCAGGTACGGGTTCTCCAGCAGGTGCACCGTGGCGTCGGCGGCGGAGAGGGTGATCGTGATGATCCACGAGGTGGCGACGAAACCGAGCAGCACCAGTACGAAGATCTTGCCCCGCCAGAACGGCAGCAGCCGCTCCAGCATCGCCACCGACCCCTGCCCGTGCGGGCTCTCCCGGGCCACCCGCCGGTACATCGGCAGCATCCCGAGCAGGGTCAGCGCCACGATCAGCAGGGTGGCCAGCGGGGAGAGCGCCCCGGCGGCCAGCGCCGCGATGCCCGGCAGGTAGGACAGGGTCGAGAAGTAGTCGACCCCGGTCAGGCACATCACCTGCCACCAGGGGTGCCGGCGCTGGCTGCCCTCCTCGGTCTCCGGGCCGACCGGCTGCACCCGGTACGCGAACAGCCACCGGCGCAGCGCGCCACCGGGCCGGGCCGGCCGGGCGTGGCTGTTCACGCACTCCGGCAGGCCCACCGGCCCGGGTCGGGTGCGCTCACCCTGGCCGGCGTCCCGGGCCTCGCGCAGCGCCCGCCCGTGGCCCGGCGGCGGCGTGCTCCCCCGTCGTTCCCGGGTCCGCCGTCCCCGCGTCCCGTCCCGCCCGTCCGCCATCCGCCGACCGCCCTCGTGTCCCCTGTCCCCGACGGTAGGCGCTGGAGGCGGTCCGGCCGGCCGGAACCGGGGAAGCCGGGGGTCAGGCGGGACGGGGGTGGCCGGCCGGTGTGCGGCGCAGGGCCGCCAGCAGGGCGTCCGGGTCGGTCACCGTCACGGTGGCCGCCGGATGGCGCAGCCACCGGCCGGGGGCCAGCCCCGGCACCGGGGTACCGAACCGCAGGCACACCCCGGCCGTGGTGCCGGTGCCGAAGGTGACCCCCCGGTCGGCCAGGGACAGGTGCGGCCCGACGGCCCGCCACCAGCGGTACGGCCCGCCGCGCTGGGCGTCGATCACGTTCGCCCTGCCGGTCCGTAGCCGCCAGCGGCCGAACCGGATCACCAGTTCCGCGTCGTCGAGCAGCACGGCGCAGGTCTGCGGTCGGATGCCGAGCAGCGCCAACGGCACCCGGAAGGGCGGGTCGAACCGGAAGGCGAAGCGGTGTGCGGGCATGACCGGCGGGTACCCCGGGCGGGTCGTCCGACACCCGCCGGCCGCAGGGTCACGCCAGGGCGCGGGTCCAGTCGTCGACGTGGGCCGACAGGTGGCCGGCGACGGCCCGCCAGTAGGGGCCGTCCTCGGCGTGGATCCGGGCCCAGGGCTGGATGCCGCGCCGGGCGCCGTCGGACAGCAGGTCGTACATCGCCCGCGCCCGGGGGCCGAGGGTCGCGGCGAGCGCGGGACGTTGCGCCGCCGGCAGGTCGTACCCGTCGACCAGGGCGCGCAGCCGGCGGGCCGAGTCGGGCACCGGCCGGTCGGGGCGCATCCCGGCCATGGCCTGCGCGGCGTACGCCAGCTCCCAGCGGCGGGTGCCGGGGCCGGCGCCGTCCCAGTCGATCAGCACCCAGCCCCGGGCGGCGCGGACCAGGTTCCACGGTGCCGGGTCGTGGTGGCAGATCAGGTCCGTGCCGTCGGGGCGGATCGGCACCTGCCAGCGGGCCGGTTCGGGGGGTACGAAACCGGCGGTGGCGTGGTGCAGGTCGGCCAGCAGCCGGCCGATCGAGGGCAGGTCCGCCGTGGGGTAGAGCCCCGAGGGGTGGCCCAGCTCCCCCGGCACGTACTCCAGCACCTGCCGGCCCTGCCCGTCGCGGCCCAGCGGCCGGGGCGCGCCGTCGAAGCCGACGGCGTGCAGGTGGGTCAGCAGGGCGTCGACGGCGTCGGTCCACGGGCCGACCGGCCGGCGGACGGTGTCACCGACCCGCACCAGGCCGGTGGTGACGTTGCCGGGCAGCGGTTCCTCGGTCGGGCGCATCCGGTCATCCTGGCGGAACGGACGCGTCCCCGCGCCCCGGTTTCCCGGGGCGCGGGGACCCCCCGTCCCGGCTGCTACTGCAGGAACGCCCCCAGCGGTGACAGCAGCAGCCGGCCGAGCGCCGCGGCATTGTCGTCCAGCCGGGTGCGCTCGCCGTCGCGGGCCTGCGGGTCGTGCCGGCAACGCCAGATCTTCTGCGCGTTGCGCCAGGCCACGTCCCTGGTGTATTCGACCAGTTCGCCCTGGTACCAGTCGTCGATGTCGCCGTTGAGCATGTCCAGGAGCAGTTGCCACCGCTCCAGGTAACCCCGCCGCAGCGACGGGATCTTGTCGGCGAAGATGTCGTTGATCTTCAGGTAGTCGCGGTGTTGTTCGGTGCCGTCCACCGGCTCGGACTCCAGGTGGTCGAACGTGGTCACCAGGGCGAACGGCAGGTCGAAGTTGATGTGCGCGTTCACCCCCGCCGCCGCCGACGGCAACGGCCGGGCGTCCGGGCCGCGCATCCGCTTGAACAGGCACGACCAGGCGCGCGGGGTGGTCGGGCTGGACTCGGTCCACAGCCGCATCGCGTCGAAGTAGCGGGCGGCGAACTCCACGTCCAGCCGGGACAGGAACACCGGGTCGGCGAAGTAGTCGTCGTAGAGCCCCTCCAGCACCCGGCTGGTGATGGTCAGGTAGAGCCGGTTGAAGTCGGCAAGCGGGCAGCTCTGCTCCAGCGGCGGCAGCCGGACCAGCAGGTCCTGGAGTTTGGTGAGGTGGTCGACCACCGCCGGGACGTCCTCCGGGTGGTCGGCGAGGAGATCGACGATGTCCGCGTGGACGGGCCCCCAGACCGGTTCCGTCATGTCTCCTCCACAGTGGTCGGGGCAGCGCCGCGCCCGTCGTTTCCGGTGGACAGCCTGTCAGCGCCGGCCGCAGCGGGGATCAGTAGAACGACGTATTCGTCCGCGCCGGACGTACGCTCACCCGCCCCGGTTACGCAGGTGGATGGCGCTGGCCTGGACCCTGGTCCGCACCTGGAGCTTGTCGAAGATGTGCGACACGTGCACGCCGATGGTGCGTTCGCTGATGAACAGCCGCTGACCGATCTCCCTGTTGGTCAGCCCTTCGGCCACCGCCGCGAGCACCTCCCGTTCCCGCGCGGTCAGCAGGGCCAACTCGTCGGCCCCCGGTGGGGCGGCGGCCTCCCCCGCCGCGGCGGCCCGGCTGCGGCCCGCGCCCGACGACCGGGAGCCGCCCGTGCGGGCCGCCGGGACACGCCCCGCCCCGGCGGGCTGTACCCGCCCGGTCAGCTCCACCCGCGCCCGGCCGGCCAGCGTCCGGATCTCGCTGGTCAGCGGCACCGCGCCCAGGCTCGACGCCATCTCGTGGGCCTGCCGCAGCAGGGTGGTCGCCGTGCTGCTGCGGCTGCGCCGGGCCAGCAACGCCTCGGCCTGCCGCAGCCGGGAGTAGGCCGCCGGGTAGGGGTGGTTCCGCTTGTCCCACTCGGCCGCCGACCGGGCCCAGGCCTCCGGGTCGCCCCGGCCGTCGAGGCGGGTCAGCTCGGCCGTGCACAACGCCAGGAAGCCGTCGGCGTTGACCCGCACCGGCCCGGCGGCCGTCGCGCTCTTGGCCGCCACCCGGTCGACCGCGTCGCGCAGCCGGCGGACCGCCGTCTCGTCGACCGCCACGGTACGGCTCGCGTGCGCCTCCGCCTCCGCGCGCAGCCCGTGCCAGGCCAGCGTGCCCAGCAGCACCACGTCGTCGGAACGGCTCTCGGTCAGGCCCCGCTGCACGGCCTGCCGGGCCACGTCGTGCCGGCCCTGCCACATCGCCAGCCCGGCCCGCAGGATCAGCATCGGCAGCACGTGCCGGGGCGCGCCACCGCCGGCGAGCATCGTCGCCACCGCCTCCAGGTCCCGGTCGGACGCCTCGACGTCGCCGTACCCGACGGAGAGCCGGCAGCGGGCCAGCAGCAGCTCGACCGCGTCGGCGCCGGACGGGCGGTGCCGCAGCGCCGCCGCGACCACCTTCTCCGCCTCCGCCCACTGGCCGACCCGGAACAGCCCGTTGGTGGCGATCGCCAGCAACCGGGTCTCGTAGGTGCGGCCCAGGCCCAGCTCGGCGACCCGCTCGGCACCCCGGCGGGCCACCACCACCCCCTCCTCCAGGATGTTCAGCGGCCCGGTCAGCAGCTCCGCCAGGTGCAGGTACGCGCAGGCCACGTCCTCCGGGCCGCCGGAGCGTTCGGCGGTCTCCAGGGCCCGGCGCACCACGGCCAGGCCGGCGTCCGGGTCCTCCAGGAACGCCTCGCTGAAGCCCAGCGCGGAGCTGGCCAGCACCACCTCCGTGGTGCTGCCGTCGACCGACGCGGCCAGTTCCAGGGCCTCCCGGGCGCGCTGCCCGGCGTCGGCGTACCGGCCCAGGTGCAGCAGCAGCTCGGCCAGCCGGGCGGCGGCGTTGGCCCGTTCCCGGGCGGTGCACTCGGCGGCCTCCAGCACGCTGCGGTACTCCGCCTCGGCGGGGGCGGACCGGCCGGCGGCGGCCAGGTAACGGGCCCGTTGGATACGCACCGCGCAGGACGGGTCGAGCGGCTCGCCCCCGGTCCGCTCGGCCAGCAGGGACAACGCGCGGGCGTGCTCGCCGCTCTTGTGGGCGGCCTCGGCGGCCCGCTCCAGCAGCACCGCCCGGTCCACCTCGGGCGGGGCGTCCACCGGGCCGGTGACCGGCGTCGCGGCCAGCTGCAACGCCGCCGTCCAGTGCCGGTGCGCCTCGGCGAAACCGTGCAGCCGTTCGGCCTCCCGGGCGGCGGCCATCGCCGCCGGCAGGGCCCGACCGGGTTCACCGGCCAGCCGCCAGTGGTGGGCCAGCCGGGCCTGGTGCAGCTCCGCCGGGACCCGGGTGAGCGCCTCGGCGTAGCGGCGGTGCAGGCCGGCGCGTTCCGCCGGGAGCAGCTCGTGGGCGAGCACCTCGGCGACCAGCCGGTGCCGCAGCCGGTAGCCGTCGTCCGCGCCGACGAGCAGCCGGTGGGCGACGGCCTCACGCAGCGCCTCGATGAGTTCCGCCTCGGGCAGGCCGAGCACCTCGGCCAGCAGCCAGTGCTCGACCGGTTCGACGCCCGCCGCCACCGCGTGCACCGCGGCGTGCGCGTGCCGGGGCAGCGCGTCCACCCGGGACAGGAAGATCTCGCGCAGCGTGTCGGACAGCCCGTCGCGGCCGTCGCGCAGGTCACGGGCCAGTTCCTCGACCACGAACGGGTTGCCGCCGCTGCGCTGCCAGACCTGGTCGGCGGCCTCCGGGGCGAGCGGCGCGCCGACGATCTCGGCGGCCAGCAGGTCGGTGCCGGTCCGGTCGAGGGGCCCCAGGTCGAGCACCCGCACCGACCGCAGCCGACGCAGCTCGGTGAGCACCCGGCGCAGCGGGTGGGCCCCCTGCAACGACTCGGCCCGGACCGCCGCCAGCACCGACAGTTGCAGGTCACCCAGGCCGGCGAGCAGATAGAGCAGGAGTTGCCGGGTGGTCCGGTCCACCCACTGCAGGTCGTCGAGGACGAGCACCAGCGGACGGCCCTCGGCGATCAGGCTCAGCCCCCGGGAGACCCGTTCCAGCAGCGCCCCGGCGCTGTCCGCGCCGCCGCTGTCCTCGGCGAACGTCCGCAGCAGACCCCGTACCGCCGACGAGGTGCGGGCCTGACCGGCGGTGAGGTCGGCGTCGAAGCGGCGTAACGCCTGGAGCACCGGGTGCAGCGGGGAGGCGTCGCCGATGTCCAGGCAGGAGCCGGTGAGCACCACCGCTCCCGCGTCCCGCAGCCGCGCCGCAGCCTCGGTGAGCAGCCGGGTCTTGCCCACCCCGCTCTCACCGGTGACGAAGACGGCGGCGGTCTGCCCGGGGCCGATCCCGTCGTGGAGCGCGGCGCGCAGCACCGCCAGCTGGTCGGCGCGGCCGACGAGCGGTGCGGTGTCCACATCGCTGGCCATGTCCGCAGCCTAGTCACAGGTCCCCGCACCGTTCTACGGGCTTGATCCGGCATTGGTACCTCTCGCGTCGACATTGCGACTAAAGGTGGCGACCGACCGACATACGTCGTTCGGCAGATCCCCCGTCAGCCCGGTGGTGACAGTCTCCGATCGTCGTCAGAGGCAGCACCGCGCAGGAAAGGGGTGGGTGGAATGCCACTGTCCACGGTCGGTACCGGTCGGGAAGATGCCACCACGACGCCCTGGCCGGTGCCGCAGGAACGGCGTACGCTGACCGTCCTTTTCGCCGACATCGTCGGGTCGACCGCGTTGACCGAACGGCTCGACCCCGAGGACGTCCGGGCGGTGCAGTTCGCCTACTTCGACACCGTCGCCGGGGTGCTGCGCCGCTGGCAGGGCACGGTGGAGAAGTACGTCGGCGACGCGGTGATGGCGCTGTTCGGGGCGCGTACCTCCGACGGGTTGGACGGCTACCGGGCGGTGCGGGCGGCCCTGGAGATCCAGGCCGCGCTGGACCGGCGGACGCTGCCCGGCGGGGTGACGCTGCGGGTCCGGGTCGGCGTCGCCACCGGCGAGGCGGTGGTCGACCTGGCCGCCGCCCGCGACGGCGGACACGGCATGGCCTCCGGCGCGGTCCTCACCACCGCCGCCCGCATCCAGGAGTACGCCCCGGCGGGCGGCGTGGTCGTCTGCGCGGCCACCCACCGGGCCACCGCCGGCCTGGTCGACCAGCACGCCCTCGCCCCGGCCAGCCTCGCCGGCAAGGCGCTGCCGGTGGACGTCTGGCGGGTCACCCGCCCGACCCGCCACCGGCCGGCCCGGCACGACGGCCCGCTGATCGGTCGACGCCGGGAGGTCGCCACCGCCCTGGACCAGCTCACCCGGGCGGTCCGGGAGCATCGTCCACGGTGGGTGGCCGTCACCGGCCCGGACGGGATCGGCCGCAGCCGGCTGCTGGCCGAGTTGCGCCACCGGCTGCCCGAGGTCGACGGCCGGTCGGTGCGCTGGGCGGTGGCGCACTGCCCGCCGTACCCGGAGCAGGTGTTCGGGCCGGTCGCGGAGCTGCTGCGGGACCTGGCGGGGCTGCCCGTCGGCGGCCCGACGGGCGTGGTCCGCCCCCGGCTGGCCGCCCTGGTCGACGGGCTGGTCCCGGCGGGCCAGGTCGGGGCGACCGTGGCGGCGCTCGCCGCGCTGCTGGACGCCCCGGACCGGTCGGCGGTCGCCGGGCGGCGGCGGTACGCCGGGTCCTGCTCGCCCTGGCCGCCCGCCGGCCGGTGGTGGTCGGCGTGGACGACCTGGACCGGGCGGCCCCGGAGCTGGGGCGGTTCCTGCACGCGCTGTTCGCCGCCGCGACCGACCGGGGCCTGCCGCTGGCGGTGCTGGCCACCCACCGGCCGGACCGGACGGACCCGCTGCCCGCGCCGGCCGACCGGCACCGGGTCGAACTGGCCCCGCTGGGCACCCTCCACACCGGCCGGTTGCTGCGCCGGCTGCTCGTCGCCTCCGGCCGGCCGGTCGGGGCGGCGACCCGGCTGCTGCCGCTGGTCGCCGGCCGGCCCGGCCACGCCGCCGCCTACGTCGAGGCGATGCCCCGGCCGAGCGCAGGCGGTGATCCTCTCGCCGGTCCGGCGGTGGAGCCGGCGCTGCCCGAATCGCTGCGTCGTCGCGCCGCCGCCCGGTTGGACCGGTGCGACGGCGCCCACCGGGCGGTGCTGATGGCCGCCGCGACGCTCGACGTCCCGGTCACCGCCCCGGCCGTGGCCGTGCTGCTCGACTGGGCACCGGAGCGGGCCGCCGGGGCGCTGCGCCGGCTCACCGACGCCGGCTTCCTGGAGCCTTCGGCCCGGGGCGGGCTGGTGGTGGCCGACCCGGCCCTGCGCCGCTGTGCGTCCGACCGGCTGCTCCGCTCGGTCCGCGCCGACTTCAGCCGCCGGGCCGCGTCCGCCGGGCTGGCCGGGCCCGTCGGGGTGACCGGGCCCGTCGGGGCCGCCGCCGCGCGGGCCGGGGCCGACCGGTCGAGCGGCATGACCGGGCGGACCGGGACCCCTCGCCCGGTCGGGGCGCCGCACCGGGCCGGGGCCTCGGGGCGGGTGGCACCTGTGCACCGGGCCGCGCCGGGCGGGCGGGCCGGCGTCACCCGTGCGGCGGAACCGGTCCACCGCGTCGGGTCCGCCGGTCGGGTCGGAGGGGTCCACCTCGCGGGGTCCACCGGTCAGGGCGCAGGGACGCACCGCGCGGGGTCCGCCGGGCGGTGTCCCGGGGCGGGTCGGACGGCTGCCGGGGTGGTCGGGCACCTCCTGTGCCGCCTGCCCACGAGTGCCGGCGCGGGTGACGGAGTACCCGGCCGGGGATCTCGGCAGCCAACGGCCCTCGCCGGGGCCGCCCGGCCCCACGAGCCACGCCGGGGGTCCGGCGACACCGGGGGCGGGCGGCCGGGGTGGGCGACGGCCGTGACCGGACATCCGTCGGCGCTGCCGGACCGGTCGGGCCGGGCCGGCCGGCGACTGGCCGTCGTCGTGCCGCTGCCGTCCCGACCGGCCGGTGTCTCCGCTGCTCAGCGGCCGACGACCGGCCGGCGACGACGTGGGGAGGGGGTGCCGCCTCCCGCCGTACCGTTACCGGCGCGCGCCGCCTGACCGCCGCCCTACCGGGGTCCGTCGGCGACCGGGGCGGGCGGGTCGGCACGCATGGCGCGGACCGCCTCCCCGGCGAACAGGCACGCGGCCCGGTGGCCGGGGCCCACCTCGACCGGTGGCGGGTCGGTCCGGGCGCAGGCGGGGCGGGCCTGCGGGCAGCGGGTCCGGAACCGGCAGCCGCTCGGCGGATCGGTCGGGCTGGGCAGGTCGCCGGTGAGGATGATCCGCCGCCGGTTCCGTTCCACCCGGGGGTCGGCCACCGGGACCGCCGACAGCAGCGCCGCCGTGTAGGGGTGCGCCGGTTCGCGCCAGAGCTGCGCCGGGGTGCCGGTCTCCACGATCCGGCCCAGGTACATCACCGCGATCCGGTCGCTGAGGTGCTCCACGGCGGCCAGGTCGTGCGCGATGAACAGGTAGGTGAGCCCGAGGTCTCGTTGCAGCCGGCGCAGCAGGTTCATGATCTGCGCCTGCACGCTCAGGTCGAGCGACGCGATCGGTTCGTCGAGGACGATCAGGTCGGGTTCCCCGGCCAACGCGCGGGCTATGCCGACCCGTTGGCGTTGGCCGCCGGACAGTTCGTGCGGATGCCGACCGGCCGTCTCCGGCCGCAGGCCCACCAGGTCGAGCAGTTCGGCGACCCGGTGCCGGCGGGCCTGCGCCGAGGGGGCCAGCCGGTGCACGACCAACGGTTCGGCGATGCTGGCGCCGACGGTGCGGCGCGGGTCCAGCGACGCCTGCGGGTCCTGGAAGACCATGGCCACCCGGCGGCGCAGCCCGCGCAGCCGGCGACGCGACCAGCCGGTGACGTCCTGCCCGCCGACGGTGATCCGGCCGTCGGTCGGGGCCACCAGCCGCAGCAACGCCAGGCCGGTGGTGGACTTGCCGCTGCCGGACTCCCCCACCAGGCCCAGGGTCTCGCCCGCCCGTACGGTCAGCGACACGCCGTCCACCGCCCGCACCGGTGGGCCACCGGGGCTGGGGAACCAGACCGTGAGGTCGTCGAGTTCGGCGATCGTTCCCGTACTCATCGGTCCTCCGGGGTGGACGGGGCCGGGTCGTCACCGGCGGGCCGGGTCCCGGCAGCGGTGGCGGGGTAGAAGGTGCGGACCCGGTGGGCGGGGGCGATCGGGACCAGCGGCGGCAGCTCGTGGGCGCAGCGGGCGTCCCCGCGCACCGGGCAGCGGGGCCAGAACGCGCACCCGGGCGGCAGGTCGAGCGGGCTGGGTGGCGCGCCGGGGATCGCCGCCAGCTCCTCCCCCGCCGCGCCGGGCCGGGGCCGGGCCGCCAGCAGGGCCCGGGTGTACGGGTGCCCCGGCGCGACGAAGACCGCGTCGACCGGGCCCTGCTCGACGATCCGGCCCCCGTACATGACCGCGACGGTGTCGGCGATCCCGGCCACCACCCCGAGGTCGTGGGTGATCCAGACGACCGCGGTGCCGAGCCGGCGGCGCAGGTCGGCGACGAGTTCGACGATCTGCGCCTGGGTGGTGACGTCCAGCGCGGTGGTCGGCTCGTCGGCGATCAGCAGGGCCGGTTCGCAGGCCAGGGCCATCGCGATGACGACCCGTTGCCGCATCCCGCCGGAGAACTCGTGCGGGTGGGCGTCCACCCGCCGGCCGGGCTCCGGGATGCCGACCAGGTCGAGCAGCTCGACGGCGCGGGAGCGGGCCTGCCGCCGGCTCATCCCGAGGTGCTCCTCGCACGCCTCGGCGACCTGCCGACCGACGGTCAGCACCGGGTTGAGGGTGGTCATCGGGTCCTGGAAGACGAAGCCGACGTGCCGGCCCCGCCACCGGCGACGGTCCGACCCGGACATGCCGGTCAAGTCGCGGCCCAGCAGCCGGACCCGGCCGGTGACGGTGGCCGACCGTGGGGCCAGCCCGGTGGCGGCGAGCACGGTCATGCTCTTGCCGCTGCCGGACTCCCCGACCAGGGCGAGGGTCTCGCCGGGAGCCACCGACCAGTCGACGCCGGCGACCGCGCGGGCCGGGCCGTTGCGGGTGCCGAGGGTGACCGTCAGGTCGCTGATCTCCAGCACCGGCGCGTCCCCGGCGGCCCGGGGCGACGGTACGGCGGGTCCGCTCATCGGGTGCTCCTGCGGGCTTCGCTGACGGTGAGCTGACGGGGGTCGAGCACGTCGCGCAGGGCGTCACCGACCAGGTTGAACGCGAGCACGGTCAGGAAGATCGCCGCGCCGGGGAAGAACCCCAGCCACCAGGCGTCGGTGACGAAACCACGTCCGTCGTAGAGCATCCGGCCCCAGGCCGGCGCGGGAGGCTGGACGCCCAGCCCCAGGAAGGACAGCGCCGCCTCGGACAGGATCGCGAAGGCCAACGACAGGGAGGTCTGCACGATCAGCGGGGCGGCGATGTTGGGCAGCACGTGCCGGCGCAGGATGCGCAGGTCGGAGGTGCCGATGGAGACGGCGGCCCGGACGAAGACCTGCTCCCGTACGGCGAGCACGCTGGCCCGGGTCACCCGGGCGAAGATCGGGGTGTAGACCACCCCGATGGCGGTCATCGCGGTGACCAGACCCGGGCCGAGGACCGCGACGATCGCCACGGCGAGCAGCAGCACCGGGAACGCGAACAGCACGTCCATGCCGCGCATGAGGACGTTGTCCGTCCAGCCGCCGTACCAGCCGGCGAGCAGGCCGACGGTGACCCCGACGGCCAGGGCGATACCGACGCTGACCAGGCCCACCTGCAACGACACCCGGGCCGCCAGCAGCACCCGGCTGAGCACGTCGCGGCCCAGTTCGTCGGTGCCGAACGGGTGCGCGCCGCTGGGTGGACGGAGCATCTGGTCGACGTCCACGTCGTTGATCCCGGCCGGCGCGAGCCACTGCCCGGCCAGCCCGACGACCAGCAGGACCAACAGCACCACCGTGCCGGCGACGGCCGGCGGGTCGTGCCGCAGCGCGGTCAGCGCACGGCGCAGGGCGCCCGCCTCGGCGGCCGTCGCCGACGGACGGTCGTCGACCGGGTCGACCGGCGGCACGGCGGCGGGGGTCGACGCCCGCTCCCCGGCGCTCATCGCAGCGTGATCCTCGGGTCGAGGCGGGCGTAGAGGACGTCCACCAGCAGGTTCACCAGCAGGAACAGGGTGGCCACGAAGAGCACCGCGCCCTGCAGCACCGGATAGTCCCGGGCCTGGACGGCGTCGTAGGTGAGCCGGCCGACGCCCGGCCAGGCGAACAGCACCTCGATCACGATCACCCCACCGACCAGGCTGGCCAGCTGCACCCCGACCACGGTGACCACCGGGACCAGCGCGTTGCGCAGCACGTGCCGTACGACCACCACCCGGCGGCGCAGCCCCTTGGCCTCGGCGGTGCGGACGTAGTCCTCGGCGAGCACCTCCAGCACCGAGGACCGGATGAACCGGGTGAGGATGGAGGCGGTGACCAGGCCGACGGCGGCGGCGGGCAACACCACGTGCGACGCCCAGCCCACCGGGTCGTCGGTGAGCGGCACGTAACCCGACGGGGGCAGCCAGCCGAGCACCCCGGCGAAGAGCAGGATGCCCATGATGCCCATCCAGAAGTCGGGGACGGACACGCCGAACTGGCTGAACACCCGGGCGGCGTGGTCGACGAACGAGCCGCTGCGCACCGCGGAGAGCACCCCGAGCGGGAAGGCGACGAGCAGGGCGAGCAGCACGGCGGTCACCGCCAGGGACAGGGTGGCGGGCAGCCGTTCCAGCACGATCGTGGTGACCGGCTGACCGCTGCGGAAGCTGACCCCGAGGTCACCGGTGAGCGCGTTGCCGACATAGCTGAGGTACTGCACCACCAGCGGGCGGTCCAGCCCGGAGCGTTCCCGCAGCGCGTCGTAGGTCTGCTGGTCGAAGCGGGTGCCGAGGGAGACCCGGACCGGGTCGCCGGGGACCAGTTGCAGCAGCAGGAAGACCACCAGGGTCACCCCGAGCAGGACGACGACCGACTGGAGCAGCCGCCGCAGGACGAAGCGTCCCACCTCGCCCCCTCAGCGGTTCAGGGCGACGTCGCGGAACCGGATCGCCCGGTCGGTGCGGACCTGGTAGCCGGTGACCTTGCGGGACCAGCCCTGCACCACGTCCGGGTTGTAGAGGTAGATGTAGCTGGC
Organism: Micromonospora sp. HM134; assembly: GCF_007833915.1. Lineage (NCBI taxonomy): Bacteria > Bacillati > Actinomycetota > Actinomycetes > Micromonosporales > Micromonosporaceae > Micromonospora > Micromonospora sp. HM134. The sequence goes on along the minus strand of NZ_CP041061.1, from coordinate 3,824,257 downwards.
GTCGTCGACGATCTGCTTCGCGGCCCGCTCGTACGTCTGTTTACGGGCGGCCTCGTCGGTCTGGGTGCGGGCCTGGTCGAGCAGGGTGTCGACGGCGGGGTTGCTGTACTTGTGGAAGTTGAACGTGCCGCCGGTGCGGTGCTGGGCGTAGTAGAACTCGTCCGGGTCGATGTTGCCCAGCCAGCCGAGCAGGAAGGCGTCGAAGTTCCCCTTGCCCTGCTCGTCGAGCCACTGGGCGAAGTCCAGGGTGCGGATCTTCACGGTGATCCCGACGTCCTTCAACTGGGCGGCGATCACCTGGGCGGCGGTGACCGTCTCCGGGTACTCGCTGGTGACCATCAGGTCCATGGTGCGGCCGGTGACGCCGGCCCCGCCGAGCAGTTGCCGCGCCTGGTCCGGGTCGTGCCGGTACGGCGCGTAGTCGAAGTACCAGGAGCTGCCCTTGGGGATGGCGGTCTGGTTGGCGGTGGCCTGGCCGAACTTGGCGGCCTTGGTGATCGCCTCCCGGTCCAGGGCGAACGCGACGGCGCGGCGCACGTTGACGTCGTCGTACGGCTTGCGTGCCTCGTTGAGGGCGAGGTACCAGTAGTCGGTGGAGGGGGTGGTGGCGACGGTCACCGCGCCGTCCTCCTTGAGGGTCGGCACCTGCTGGGGTGGCAGGTTGTCGGTCCACTGCACCTCGCCGCCGCGCAGGTTCTGCAACGCCACCGTCGGGTCCTTGACGAAGGTGAAGGTGACCCCGTCGAGCTTCGGTTTCGGCCCCCAGTAGGCGTCGTTGCGGGTCAGTTTGATGGTGTCGCCGGAGGTGTAGGAGGCGACGGTGAACGGGCCGCTGCCCACCGGCCGGGTCGTGATCGCGCCCGACTCCACGTTGGCCTTCTGGACGATCGCGACGCCCTTGAAGCCGCCGAGGTTGGCCAGCAGGTTGGGGGTGGGCGCGGTCAGGGTGACCACCACGGTGGCCGGGTCGGGCGCGGTCACGGTCTTGACGGTGGCGAACTTGTACGCCGCGTTCAGCTTCTCGTTGATGATCCGCTGGTAGGAGTAGACGACGTCCTGTGCGGTCAGCGGCGATCCGTCGGAGAACCGGGCCCCCTCGCGGAGGGTGAACGTCCAGGTGAGCTGGTCGCTGCTGGTGGTCCACTTCGTGGCCAGCGCGGGCCCCATCTTCAGGTCGGCGTCCGGCTCGACCAGGGTGTCGTAGACGTTCTCCAGCACCTGGAAGCTGTAGTAGGCCGAGGTCTTGTGCGGGTCGAGCTGGTCGGGTTCGCCGCCGATGGCGGCGGTGAGCGTGCCGCCTGTCGATCCCCCGGCGGTGGACCCGCCGTCGACGTCGACGCTCTCTCCGGCGCTGCACCCGGCCAGCGCGGTCAGGGCGACGGCGAGCGCCGCCGCGACGATCTTCGATCTGGTCATGGACTCGGTCACCCTTCGTCGCCTGGCAGATCAGAAGGGCGAGTCTTCTCCGCCGGGCGGCGCGATGTCAACAATAACCGATCAAATCGGGGTGAAAGCCCGGAAATCAGCGCGATCGACGACCGTCGCGGGTGGAGGGTGCACAGCGGACCGCTCCCGTACCGGCTCTGTTTCCTCCTCCGACGCCGGTCAAACCCGTCAGTCGTCGGCGGGGCGGGCGAGGGTGCGGCTACGCCCCCGGAACTCGGCCACCACCTCGCCGTCGCGGCTGACGGTCACGTCGTAGATGCCGCTGCGGCCGTACCGGACGCGTTCGGTGGCGGACGCGGTCAGCAGGTCGCCCTCACGGACCGGACGCAGGAAGCTGATCTCGCCGCCGGCCGCGACGGTGGCCGGGCCGTGCGTGTTGCAGGCCAGCGCGAAGGCGGTGTCGGCGAGCAGGAAGACGAACCCGCCGTGGCCGATGCGGTGGCCGTTGAGCATCCCGGCGGTCACCCGCATCCGGGCCACCGCCGTGCCATCGGCGGCGTGGACCAGCTCGATGCCGAGCCCCCGGGACGCCACGTCGGCGTCGAACATGTCGTGGGCCGCGGTCCGGGCCGGCGGCACCGCAGCGCCGTCGGTCCGCCCGGCGAGGTCCGCTTCGCGGGGGTACGGGCTGCGGTCCGGCACTGTTCCTCCTGACGGTCGGGGCACGCTGACGGTCGTGGCGCGACGACCGGCACCCGGCCGGCCGCCCCGCCGACCGTACGCCGTCGGTGGGCACCGGCCACGGCACCCGGGCCGGCCGGGCTATGCTCACGGACGAGTCGGCGGTGGGGCCCGCCGTCCCGGCCCGACCGGGAGAACCGCGCGGACGCGCCAACGGTCCCTGCCAGTGCTCGGTGATACTGGTGGGGAGGTCCCGGTGACGTCACCGTCGTCGCGGCGCGTCGATCCCGACGTCGACCTGCGGGTCCCGGCCGACCGGGGCGAACTGGCCGCGCACCCGGCCGCCGTGCTGGGCGTGGTCGCCGCCGGTGGGGCGCTCGGGGCGCTCGCCCGCGCCGGGGTGCAGGCCGCCCTGCCGCACACCCCGACCGGTTTCCCCTGGTCCACCTTCACGGTCAACGTCACCGGGTGCCTGCTGATCGGGGCGCTGATGGCGGTGCTCGGCCGACGGCGGGCCGGCCCGCTGGTCCGGCCGCTGCTCGGGGTGGGTGTGCTCGGCGGGTTCACCACCTTCTCCGCGTACGCGATGGACGTCCACCGGGTGCTGGCCGCCGGGGCCGCCGGGACGGCGCTGGGCTACCTGGTCGCCACCCTGGTCGGTGGGCTCACGGCCGTCGCCGCCGGTGACGCCGTGGCCGGCCGGCTGCTGGACCGCAGCGACCGACGCCGGCCCGGCGGCGACCGGGGTGGGCGCGGGCCCCGCCGGGGCGACCCACCGGCGGCGGGGCGGACCGGCCGGCGGGAGGCCCGGTGACGGTGCTGCTGATCGCGCTCGGCGCGGCGCTGGGCGCGCCGCTGCGCTACCTCACCGACCGGGCCGTGCAGGCCCGGCACGGCTCCCGGTTCCCGTGGGGGACGCTGACCGTCAACGTCGCCGGGTCGCTGCTGCTCGGCGTGGTGGCCGGGGTGCCCGCCGGGCCGGCGGTGACCGCGCTGGTCGGCACCGGCTTCTGCGGCGCGCTGACCACCTGGTCCACCTTCGGCTACGAGACGCTACGGCTGGCGCGGGCCGGCGACCGTCGGCCCGCGCTGGCCAACGTCCTGGTCAGCGTGGTCGCCGGGCTGGGCGCGGCCACCCTCGGCTTCGCCCTGGCCCGCGCGCTGGCCGGCTGACCGGCCCCCTCAGCGGACCGGGGTCGCGGTCTGCCCCGGACCGGGCACACGCTGGTGGTCGTGCCCGTGATCGCCGTGCCCGTGATCGTGGTGGCCGTGATCGCCGTGGCCGTGATGGTGGTGGTGGCCGTGGCCGTCGACCGGGTCGTCGGGGTGGTCGTGCGGGGTCTGCGGGCGGCCCACCTTGTCGGCGAAGCCCGGCATCAGCACCCGGTAGGCGCAGGTGTCGCAGTTCATCCGGATGTCCCCGCGCAGCGCCTCGGCGTGCCGTTCCAGCACCAGGTCGGCCAGGGCGTCGCAGTCCCCGATCAGGTCGGCGACCCGGACGTCCAGGTCGGGATGGTCGGCGGCGTACGCCTGCGACTGCGCCACGATCCGGTCCGGCAGCACCCCGGCGAACAGGAAGTACGGGGCGACCACGATCCGCCGGGCGCCGAGCCGGCGCAACCGGTCGAGCACCGCCGGCACGGACGGCTCGGCCAGCGAGATGAACCCCGGTTCGACGCCGGCGTACCCGCGCCCCTCCCAGAGCAGCCGGGCCACCTTCGCCACCTCGGCGTTCGCGTCCGGGTCGGTCGCGCCCCGCCCGATCAGCGCCACCCAGGTGCCGGCCCGGTCGGCCCCGGCCAGCGCCGCGTCGATCCGCTGCTCCAGCACGCCGTGCAGCAGCGGGTGCGGGCCGAGCGGTCGCCCGTACCGGTAGGTCAGGCCGGCGTGGCGCTCCTGCTCGCGGGCCATCGCGGCCGGGATGTCACCCTTGCCGTGACCGGCGGCCGTGAGCACCAGCGGCAACGCGACCAGCGCCCGGTGCCCGCGCCCGACCAACGCGGTCACCGCGTCGGTCAGCGGCGGCCGGGACAGCTCGATGAAGCCCCCCTCGACGTCGCCGACGGCGGCCCCCGCCCGGACCCGGACCCGGTCGACGAGCGCGGCGAACTGGTCGACCCCGGCCGCGCTGCGCGTGCCGTGCCCGACGATGACCAGTGCGGTCATGTTTCCTCCAGGTAGAGCAGGGCGTTGAGGGCGGCGGCGGCGACCGCCGAGCCACCCTTCTCGCCGATGTTGGACACGGCGGGCAGGCCACTGGCCCGCAACGCCGCCTTGGACTCGGCGGCCCCGACGAAGCCCACCGGCAACCCGACCACCAGCGCCGGGTCGGCGGCCACGCCGATCAGTTCGACAAGTGCCGTCGGCGCGCAGCCGACCACCCAGACCGCCCCCGGGCCGACCCGGTCCAGGGCGATCCGCACGGCCGCCGCCGACCGGGTCAGCCCGGTCTGTCGGGCCAGCGCGGCGGCGGCCGGCTCGGCGACCGGGCAGACGATCTCCCGCCCGGCGGCGGTGATCCCGGCGGCCACCATCGCCACGTCGGTGACGATCGACGCCCCGGCCCGCAGCGCGGCCAGCCCGCCGGCCAGCGCCGCCTCGTCGCAGACCAGGTCGGTGACGTAGTCGAGGTCGGCGCTGGCGTGCACCACCCGCTCGACGACCGCCCTGGTCAGCGGTGGCAGGCCGCCCAGGTCGACCCGTTCCCGCAGGATCCGGTACGACTCCTGCTCGATGGGGTGGACGACCCGGCTCACCGCCCGCCTCCCGGGGCGGGCCGGCGACGGTCCGGGCAGCTGCTGGTCATGGTGCTCCTCGACGGTCGGTGGTGACCCGGATCGCGTCCACCGGGCAGATCTCCAGACACTCCAGGCAGCCGGTGCAGCGGTCGGCCCGGACGGTCAGGCCCCCGGGGACCGGGCGGATCGCGTGGGTGGGGCAGGTCAGCAGGCAGGCCCCGCAGCCCTGACAGGCGTCGATCACCACCGGCGGCAGCACCCCGACCGGAGCGGGCACCGGCCCGGCGGGGGTCATCCGCGCCACCGGTAGCCGCGGGGGGTGACCATCCGGCCACCGACCAGCCGGGTCTGCGAGCTGCCCACCACCACCAGGCCGTACATGTCGACCACGGTCGGGTCGAAGGTGGCGAGGGTGGCCAGGTGGACCTGCTCGTCGGGGCGGCTGGCGTTGCGGACCACCCCGACCGGGGTCTGCGGCGGGCGGTGCGCGGCGAACGTCGCCAGCACCGCGCCGAGCTGCCAGTCCCGGGCCCGGCTGCGCGGGTTGTAGAGCAACGCCACCAGGTCCGCCTCGGCGGCGGCGGCGACCCGCCGTTCGATCACCGCCCACGGGGTGTGCAGGTCGGACAGGCTCAGGTAGACGTGGTCGTGGCCGATCGGCGCACCGAGCAGGGCGGCGGCGGCCAGCGCGGCGGTCACCCCGGGCACCCCGACCACGTCGATCCGCTCGTCGGCGTACTCCAGGGCGGGGCTGGCCATCGCGTACACCCCGGCGTCGCCGGAGCCGACCAGCGCCACGGCGTGCCCGGCGGTGGCCTCGGCGACGGCGCTGCGGGCCCGTTCCTCCTCCGCGCCGAGCCCGCTGGCGAGCACCCGGGTGCCCGGCCGCAGCAGGTCACGGACCTGGTCGACGTACTGGTCGAGGCCGACGACCACGGCGGCCCGGCGCAGCTCGGTCACGGCGCGCGGGGTGCGCAGGTCGGCCGCGCCGGGGCCCAGGCCGACGATCGCCAGCCGGCCGCGCGGGGCGTGCCGGGCGACCGCGACGGTGGCCATCGCCGAGGCGGTCTTGGGCACCAGCAGGGTGCCGCCGTCGCGCAGCGCCGCCGCCTCGGCGACGCTGGGTGTGCCGACGGCGGCCCGGACCACCTCGCTGGGGTGCGGCACGTCCACCGCCGCCAACTCCGCCGCCGGCCAGGTCCGCAGCGGTACGCCGAGCGCGTCGGCGGTGGCCCGGATGCCCTCCTCGTCGGCCTTGACGTCGACGCTGGCCAGGCAGCGCAGGCTCGCCGGGCTCAACCCGGCGTCGGCGAGCGCCCGGCGCAGCAACGCGTCGACCTCGGCGGCGGCCACCCCCCGGCTGGACCCGACCCCGGCGACCAGGGACGGGGGCCGCAGCACGACGGTCCGGTCGTCGACCGGCACCACCCGGTCGGTCACCAGCACCCGGTACCCGGCGGCCGGCCCGGCGGCGGGGGGTTCACGGTGGACGTTGGACGGCAGGGCGGGCAGCGGCCACACCGCGTCGGCGACCAGCCGGACCGGTTCGCCGTCGAGGATCGCCCGGGACACCGCGGCCACCGCCCCCTCGACCGGCCAGCCGAGGGTGTCCAGGCCGGGCAGGTCGACCGCGTCGGTGGCGGTGGTGACCACCGGCCGGGCGTCGAGCAGCGCGGCCACCTCGGCGGCGAGCGGGTTCGCGCCCCCGGCGTGCCCGCCGAGCAGGGCGACGGCGTGCCGGGCGGCCTCGTCGACCACCACCACCGCCGGATCGGTGCGCTTGTCCCCCAGCAGCGGCGCCAGCACCCGCACCACCGCACCGGTGGCCAGGAACGCCACCACCGCGTCGCACGTCGTCCACGCGGTCCGCAACGCGTCGGCGACCCCGTCGGCCTCGACGAGCCGGGCGTGCGGCCAGGCGGCGGCCAGGGTCCGGGCGTGCCGGCGACCGGCGGCGGTGGCCGCGACGAGCCCGACCCGGTGCGGGCCGGTGCCGGGCGTTTCCCGGTGCCGGTGTGGTGCGGTGCTGGTCACGGGCGCTCCCCGGTGAGGACGACCACCGGGTTGGTGGCCGCGAGTCGGACGGACCCGCCGGGCAGGTCGGCGAGGCGGGCGGCGGCGAGCTGACTGCCGGTCACCGCGTAGCCGGCGGCGCGCAGCAGGTGCACGGTCGGGGCCACCCGGTCCAGGGCGGCGAGGGTGACCACCACCCGGTCGGGGTGACGGTCGGCGACGGCGGTCAGCACGTCGGTCCCCCCACCACCGACGAAGACGGCGTCGGGATCGGGCAGCCCGGCCAGGACGGCAGGCGCGTCACCGGTCACCACCCGGACGTCGACGCCGTGCCGGGCGGCGTTGTCGGCGACCGGGGCCGTCGGGTCCCGCTCCACGGCGATCACCGCCGCGCCGAGCAGCGCACACTCGATGCCGACCGAGCCGCTGCCCGCGCCGACGTCCCAGACCAGTCGACCGAGCCGGGGCCGTAACCGGGCGACGGCCAGCGCCCGCACCTCCGCCTTCGTGATCATCGAGTCCCGGTGCCGGTACGCGGACTCGGGCAGCGCCCAGCCGGCGGCGGGCGCGGCGGCCGGCTGGTTGTCGCTGCGTACCGGCCCGACGCCGCCGCCGGACCCGGCCGCACCGCCCGGACCGGCGGCCGTCGCCCCGGCGTCGTCGGCCGCACCGGCGAGGCTGAGCAGGACGTGCGGGTCGGCCCAGCGGCGGCCGGCCGCCTGCCCGGGGCTGACCCAGGTGACCCGTTCGGCGGGGGTGCCGAGGTGCTCGGCCACCAGCAGGCGGCGGGACCAGCCGACCAGGCCGGCCCCGATCTCGGCCGCCCCGGCGTCCGGCGCGGTGAGCACGGCGACGGCGGGCAGGGCCCGGCAGGCGTTGAGCGCGGGGCCCAACTCCCGGCCGTGGGCGGTGACCACCACCGCGCCGTCCCAGTCGAGCCCGGCGCGGGCGAACGCGGCGGCCACGCTGGACACCGCCGGCAGCACCCGTACCGGCAGCGCGGCGGCGCGCAGCCGGCGTACCACGCCGAACAGGCCGGGGTCGCCGCTGGCCAGCACCACGGCCGGGACCCCGGCGGCGTACGCGGCGGCGAGCCGCGCCAGCGCCGGGGCGAGCGGGCCGAGGGTGACGGTGTCGACGCCGGGCGGCACCGGCACGGCGGCCAAGTGCCGGGCCGCCCCGACGACCAGCCCGGCCCCGGCCAGGGCGGCCAGCGCCGGCGGGGGCGGCGGCCGGCCGGCCGCGTCCATCCCCAGCACCACGACCGGTTCGGGCCCGGTCACGCCGGCCACCGGCCGGAGGAGGCGACCAGGTGGTCGCCGGTGAAGTCGACCATCGCCACGTCGACGGTGAGCGCCGGCCCGGCGAAGCGGCGCAGCACCTGGCGGACCCGGTCGCAGAGCAGGTCACCGGCGGGGCGCAGCAGCCCGGCGGCCTCCCACAGCTCGTAGGCGTGCCGGCCGGTGTTGGCCGCCAGCACCGCCGCGACCAGGTCGGCGTCGCCGCCGGCCTCGGCGGTGACCGCGCCGAGCAGGGACAGGTCCACCTTCGACCGGGTGTAGTGGGTCATCAGGATGCCGGCGGCGAGTTTGGCCAGCTTGCCGGCCATCCCGACGAAGACCACCCCGGTCATCGCGTCGCCGACGGCGGCCGTGACGGCCGCGCCGGTGAAGTCGCCGACCTCGACGAAACACACCTCCGGCAGCTCCGGCAGCAGCGCCCGGGCGGCCCGTTCGGTGCGCCCGCCGGTGCACAGCACCACGGTCCGCTCCCCCTGGGCGGCCATCACGTGCACCGCCTGCACCACGCTGGCCCGCCAGGAGGCGGTGGAGAACGGCCGGACGATGCCGGTGGTGCCGAGGATGGAGATGCCGCCGACGATGCCGAGCCGCCGGTTGGTGGTCTTGCGGGCCATCACCTCACCGCCCGGCACGCTGATCACCACCCGCACCCCCACCTCGGCCAGGTCGACCACCTCGGCGACGGCCTGGCCGATCATCCGGCGGGGCGTGTCGTTGATGGCCGGCCCGCCGACGGCGAGGCCGAGCCCGGGGCGGGTGACGGTGCCGACGCCGACCCCACCGGCGAGGTCCAGGCCGGGCCGGGGCCGCCAGCCGACGGTGGCGGTGAGGTGCGCGCCGTGGGTGACGTCCGGGTCGTCCCCGGCGTCCTTGACCACGACCGCCTCCGCCGTCGGTTCGGGCCGGACGGTCAGGTCGCAGCGGGCCACCGGGAAGGTCACCCGCCGGCCGGCGGGCAGCCCGATCTCCACCTCCCCGGGGGGCACGCCGGTGAGCAGGGCGGTCACCGCCGCCTTCGCCGCCGCCGTCGCGCACGCGCCGGTGGTCCAGCCGGTACGCAACGCCACCGGCCGGACCTTCGCGGTACGCGGCAGGTCCGGCTCGCGCAGCGGCGGCTCGGCGTACGTCACGGGGTGGCGTCCTCCACGGCGGCCCGGGACCGGCGCAGCTCGGCGCGGGCGGCCGGCTCGGCCCGGCGGAAGGTGTGGAAGTGCCCGGGGTGGTAGAGGTGCGAACGGGTGCCGGTGGCGGCGAGCGCCGGCCCGACCAGGAACAGGGTGTGCTTCCACAGCCGGTGTTCCCGGACGGTGGCCGCCAGCTCGCCGAGGGCGCACCGCACCACCAGCTCGTCCGGCCAGGTCGCCTGGTAGGCCACTACGACCGGGGTGTCGGCCGGGTAGCCGCCGGCGAGCAGTTCCGTCTGGGCCTGCCCGGCGCGGGCGGCGGACAGGAACAGCGCCATGGTGGTGCCGTGCCGGGCGAAGTCGCGGACCCGCTCCCCCGCCGGCATCGGGGTCTTGCCGCCCTCCAGCCGGGTGAGGATCACCGACTGGGCCACCTCGGGGATGGTCAGTTCCCGGCCGACGATGGCGGCGACGGCGGTGAACGAGGAGACCCCGGGGACGATCTCCACGGCCAGGTCGAGGGCCCGGCACAGGTCGAGCTGCTCCTGCACGGCACCCCACAGCGCCGGGTCGCCGGAGTGGATGCGGGCCACGGTGAGCCCGTCGGCGGCGGCCCGCCGGTACAGCGGCAGCACCCCCTCGATGGGCAGCTGCGACGAGTCGACGATCTCGGCGTCGGGGCGGGCGTGGGCCAGCACGTCGGCGTGCACCAGGCTGGCCGCCCAGATCACCACGTCGGCGTCGGCGATCACCCGGGCGGCGCGCAGGGTGAGCAGGTCGGCGGCACCGGGCCCGGCCCCCACGAACCACACCTTTCCGGTGGACGTCACAGTTTTCCTCCCCGCCGGTCCCGGCGGGCCGGGACCAGCAGCGTCGACAGGTAGGGCAGCTCGTCGTCCGGGCCGACCGGCCCGATCCGTTCGTCGGGCAGGCCGAGGCCGCAGCCGAGCACCGCGTCGTCGAGCCGGTCGTGCCGGCGCAGCTCGTCGACGAGTTCCCGGTGCCGCCGCCAGCCCTTGTAGACCACCACGGTGCCGGGCCCGGCGAGGGCGGCGGCGACGGGCGTCGGGCCGGCGGTGGCCGGCAGCAGGGTCAGCGGCTCCCGCCCCTGGCACAGCGGGACGCCGCTGCGGGCGGCCAGCTCCTGCATGGCGGTGACGCCGGGCACGGTGCGCAGCCGTACCGCCGGCCGCAGCGCGCGGACCCCGTCGGCCAGGTAGGTGAAGGTGGAGTAGACGTTGGGGTCGCCGATGGTGGCGAACGCGACCGAGCGGGCCCCGGCGTCGAACGCGTCGACGACGGCGCGGGCGGCGGCGTCCCAGGCGGCCTCCCGGCGCGCGGTCACCCCGCCCCGGTCCTCCAGGGCGAACGGCAGCCGGCGCAGCCGGTCCGCCGGCACGTGCGCGCGGACCGTCGTCTCGGCCCGGCCGGGGGGCGTCGCCGGGTCCGCCGCCAGCCGGTCCAGCACCGGTACGACCACCAGGTCGGCCTCGTGCAGCACCCGGACCGCCTTGAGGGTGAGCAGTTCCGGGTCCCCCGGCCCGACCCCCACCCCGGTCAGCGTGGCGGGGTCCGTCGACGCGGCCCGGCCCGTGTCGACTCCGAAGTCTCGCGGGTCGCCCGCACCGGTGCCGGTCACCGGGCCGCCACCTCGACCAGGCGGCGGGCGGCCCGGGGGTGACCCGCCCAGTGGGTGTGCAGGTAGGAGGCGTGCACCTGCCCGGTGACGAAGCCGTGGGCGGTGCCGTCCCACCGCCAGGCGGGCCGGTCGCCGTGCCCGGGGTCGGTGACGGTGCGGTGGAACTCGTGGCCGCGTACCTGCTCACCGGCGGCGTGGACCGGGGAGTCGGTGGTGGCGACCGCGTCGCGGTAGCCGAGGGTGAGCCGGCCGGTCATCCGGGCGTGGTGGTCGAGCCGCCCGCACATCGGCGCCCCGTCCAGGGAGCGGCCGAGGTAGAGCAGCCCGGCGCACTCGGCGACCACCGGCCCGGCGAAGCCGGCCAACTCGGCGCGGAGCCCGGTGTTGTCGCTCAACGCCTCGACGTGCACCTCGGGGAAGCCGCCGCCGATGACCACGGCCCGGGTGCCGGCGGGCAGGGCCGGGTCGGCCAGCGGATCGAACGGGGCCACGATCGCCCCGGCGGCGGTGAGCAGTTCGGCGGTCTCGGCGTACGAGAAGGTGAAGGCCGCACCGGCGGCGACCGCGACCACCGGACGGTGCCCGCCGGCCGGGCCCCCGACGGCGGCGGCCGGGTCCCAGCCGTCCACGGTCAGCGGCGGGGCGCTGCGCGCCAGGTCGAGCACGGCGTCGAGGTCGACGGTGGCCTCGACCAGCCCGGCGAGCGCGTCGACGACGGCCAGTGACTCCGGTGCCCGTTCGGCGACCGGCACCAGCCCCAGGTGCCTAGCCGGCGCGGCCACCTCGACGGCCCGGGTCACCGCCCCCAGCACCGGTACGCCCACCTCGGCGAGCGCGTCGCGCAGCAGGGTCTCGTGCCGGGGCGAGCCGACCCGGTTGAGGATCACCCCGCCGACGCGTACCGCCGGGTCGAAGGCGCGCATGCCGAGCACCAGCGCGGCGGCCGACCGGCCCTGCGCGGTGGTGTCCAGGACCAGCAGCACCGGCGCGTCGACGAGCGTGGCGACGTGCGCGGTGGACGCGTAGCCGCCCCGGCCGACCGCGCCGTCGTGCAGCCCCATCACCCCCTCGACCACGGCGACGTCGGCGGGGGTGGGCACGCTCGCGCCGTGCCGCAGCAGCGGGGCGATCAACTCCTCCCCGACCAGCCACGGGTCGAGGTTGCGGCCGGGACGGCCGGCGGCGAGCGCATGATAGCCGGGGTCGATGTAGTCGGGGCCGACCTTGTGCGGGCTGACCGTGAGGCCCCGGCGGCGCAGCGCGGCGAGCAGTCCGGTGGCGACCGTGGTCTTGCCGTGCCCGCTGGCCGGGGCGGCGACCACCAGCCGGGGCAGCGCCCACGGGCCGGTCGGCGCGGCGGACGGCGGCACACCCGGCGCGACACCGCCCGGGTGGCCGGCCGGCGCGGTGCCCGGCGGGCGGCGCTGGTCGGTGCGGCGGGTGGGTCCGGTCACCACTCGATGCCCTTCTGGCCCTTCTGGCCGGCGTCCATCGGGTGCTTGACCTTGGTCAGCTCGGCGACCAGGTCGGCCGCCTCGACCAGGCGCGGGTCGGCGTCCCGGCCGGTGATCACCACGTGCTGGAAGCCGGGCCGGTGGGTGAGGGTGTCGACCACCTCGTCGACGTCCACCCAGCCCCACTTCATCGGGTAGGTGAACTCGTCCAGGACGTACAGGCCGTAGCGCTGGGCGGCCAGGTCGCGTTGGATCTGCCGCCAGCCCTCCAGGGCGTCGGCGGCGTGGTCGGCGTCGCCGCCGCGCTGGATCCACGACCAGCCCTCGCCCATCTTGTGCCAGGCCACCGGCGCGCCCTGCCCGGTGTCGGCGTGCACCTGGCCCAGGGCGCGGAAGGCGTTCTCCTCACCCACCCGCCACTTGGCGCTCTTGACGAACTGGAACACCCCGATCGGCAGCCCGGCCGTCCAGGCCCGCAGCGCCAGCCCGAACGCCGCCGTCGACTTCCCCTTCATCTGCCCGGTGTGCACGATGGTCAACGGGCGGTGCCGCCGCTGCCGGGTGGTCAACCCGTCGGCGGGCACGTGTTCCGGCTTTCCCTGCGGCATCAGCGCACGCTCCGATTCGCTCCGACGGTGGCGAGCCCGGCCAGCGGGTCGGCGGTGACCGTGTCCAGGCGGTGGTGGGCCGCGCCGAGCTGACCGGCCAGCCGGTGGGCCAGGTGCAGCCGTACCGGGCCGGACTCACAGTCCACCACGACACAGGGCGCGCCGGTGGCGGCGAGCACGGCCGCCGCGCGCGCCGACCGCTCCAGCGGCCGGTGCCCGGCGGTGGCCCGGCCGTCGGTGACGACCAGCACCAGCGGACGCCGTCGCGGGTCCCGCAGCCGCTGCACCCGCAGCAGGTCGGCGGCGGCGAGCAGTCCCTCCGCCAGCGGGGTACGCCCGCCGGTGGGCAACTCGGCCAGCCGCGCCGACGCGGCCAGCACCGAGGAGGTGGCCGGCAGCAGCACCTGCGCCCCGGCACCCCGGAAGGCGACCACCGCCACCGTGTCCCGCCGCTGGTAGGCGTCGGTGAGCAGGGCCAGCACCGCGCCCTTGACCGCCGACATCCGTTGCCGCGCGCCCATCGAGCCGCTGGCGTCGACGACGAACAGCACCAGGTTGCCCTCACGGCCCTCCCGGACCGCCTCCCGCAGGTCGTCGGGGCGCAGCAGCAGCCGGCCGCCGCCGCACCGGCCCCGCCGGGCCTGGTGCGGGGCGGCGGCGCGCAGGGTCGCCGGCAGGTGCACCGCGGCCGGCCGGCCGGCGGGCACCCGGGCCCCGGTGGTCCGCCCGCGCCCGGTCCGGGCCCGCGACCGCCGGCCGGGCACCCCGTCACCGACCCCCGGCGCGGTGAACAACCGGGCCGTCAACCCCCGCTGCGGTACCGCCACCGAGCCGGTGCCCGCCGGGTCACCCGGGTTCGCGGTGCCGCCCTGGCCGGGTCGCCCGGGACGGGCACCGGCGTGCTCGGCCGACCCGTCGTCGGGGCGTCCCGACCGTCCGTCGGCGCGCTCGCCGGCGTCCGGTCCGCCGTCGGCGGCGCGGTCCGGCCACCGGTCGTCCACGGCCGGCGGGGAGGTAGGGCCGGTCCGGGCACGCGGGTCGTCGTCGTGGCCCGGCGATCCGGCGGCGTCCTGCGGCCCTCCGGCAGCATCGGACGGCCCACCGTCCGGTGGCTGCGGACCCGACCCGCCGCCGGGGCCGCCCGCCGAGGGGCCACCCGGCCCACCGGCACCGTCCGGGCCGCCGGGGTCACCCGGACCGCTCGGGCCGGTGTCCGGCGGATCGTCGTCGGGGTGCTCGTCGCGGGCCCGCTGCAACGCCTCGTCGAGGCGCTTCTCGTCCAGGCCGGGGGTGTCGAACGGGTCGCGGCGACGGCGGTGCGGCAGGGCGAGCCGGGCGGCGACCCGGACGTCGTCGGCGGTCACCCGGTCCCGGCCCTGCCAGGCGGCGTGCGCGACGGCCGTGCGGGCGGTGACGATGTCGGCGCGCATCCCGTCCACGTCGAACGCGGCGCAGACCTCGGCGATCTGCCGCAGCGCGCCGTCGGGCAGCAGCACCCCGTCGAGCCGGTCCCGGGCGGCGGCCACCCGGGCGGCCACCTCGGCGTCGGCGGCCGCCCACCGGGCGGCGAACCCGGCCGGGTCCGCGTCGGCGGCGAGCCGACGGCGCACCACCTCCACCCGGACCACCGGATCGCGGCTGGCCGCCACCTCGACGGTCAGCCCGAACCGGTCGAGCAACTGCGGGCGCAGCTCACCCTCCTCCGGGTTCATCGTGCCCACCAGCAGGAACCGGGCGGCGTGACTGACCGAGACCCCCTCCCGCTCGACGTGGCAGCGGCCCATCGCGGCGGCGTCCAGGAGCAGGTCGACCAGGTGGTCGTGGAGCAGGTTCACCTCGTCGACGTAGAGCACCCCCCGGTGGGCGGCGGCGAGCAGGCCCGGCTCGAAGGCGCGTACCCCCTCGGCGAGGGCCTTCTCCAGGTCGAGCGAGCCGACCACCCGGTCCTCGGCGGCCCCGACCGGCAGCTCCACCAGCCGGGCCGGGCGGCGCTCGACCGGCGCGGCGGCCGGGTCGTCGTGCCCGGCGGCACCCGGGTGCGGGCCGTCCGGGCAGGTCGGGTCGGGGGCGGCCGGGTCACAGCCGAACCGGCACCCGGCGACCCGGTCCACCGGCGGGAGCAGCGCGGCCAGCGCCCGGACGGCGGTGGACTTGGCGGTGCCCTTCTCGCCCCGCACCAGCACCCCGCCGATCGCCGGGCTGACCGCGTTGAGCAGCAGCGCCAGCCGCATGTCGTCCATCCCGAGCACCGCCGAGAAGGGGTAGCCGCCCACTGTGGTCGGGGGTGTCACTGTCGTTCCTCCAGGTCGCCCTCGGTGGCCAGGTACGTCTCCCGGAGGCGGTCCAGGGTGCTGGGCTCGGGGGCGGCCCACAGGCCACGTTCGGCGGCCTCCAGGAGCCGTTCGGTGATGCCGCGCAACGCCCACGGGTTGGACCGCTCCAGGAACTCCCGGGTCTGCCCGTCGAACAGGTACGCCTCGGCGAGGCGCTCGTACATCCAGTCGTCGACGACCCCGGCGGTGGCGTCGTAGCCGAACAGGTAGTCCACGGTGGCGGCCAGCTCGAACGCACCCTTGTAGCCGTGCCGGCGCATCGCCGCGATCCACTTCGGGTTGACCACCCGGGCCCGGAACACCCGCCGGGTCTCCTCACCGAGGGTGCGGGTGCGCACGTCGTGCGGCATCGCCGAGTCGCCCACGTACGCGGCCGGGGCGGCCCCGGTGAGGTGCCGCACCATCGCCACCATCCCGCCGTGGTACTGGAAGTAGTCGTCGGAGTCGACGATGTCGTGCTCACGGGTGTCCTGGTTCTTCGCCGCCACCGCGATCCGGGCGAAGGAGCGTTCCATGTCGGCCCGAGCCTCCCGCCCGTCCAGGCCCCGGCCGTAGGCGTAGCCGCCCCAGACGGCGTACACCTCGGCCAGGTCGGCGTCGGTGCGCCAGTTGCGGGCGTCGATCAGCGGCAGCAGCCCCGCCCCGTACGCCCCGGGTTTCGAGCCGAAGATCCGGGCGGTGGCCCGCCGCTCGTCGCCGTGTGTGGCGAGGTCGGCGGCCACGTGCGCGCGCAGGTAGTTGTCCCCGGCCGGCTCGTCGAGGGCGGCGACCAGCCGTACCGCGTCGTCGAGAAGGGCGACGACGTGCGGGAACGCGTCCCGGAAGAAGCCGGAGATACGGACCGTGACGTCGACCCGGGGCCGGCCCAGTTCCGCCACCGGCACCACCTCGACGCCGGTGACCCGCCGCGACCGGTCGTCCCACACCGGCCGGCAGCCGAGCAGGGCCAGCACCTCGGCGATGTCGTCGCCCTGGGTACGCATGGCGCTGGTGCCCCACACCGTCAGCCCGACCGACCGCGGATACTCCCCGGTGTCGGCGAGGTAGCGGGCGAGCAGCGAGTCGGCCAGCGCGACCCCGACGTCCCAGGCGTTGCGGCTGGGGATCGCCTTCGGGTCGACGGAGTAGAAGTTGCGGCCGGTGGGCAGCACGTTGACCAGGCCCCGGGTGGGCGACCCGGACGGTCCGGGCGGCACGAACCGGCCGGCGAGCGCGCCGAGGGTGTGGGTGATCTCGTCGGTGGTGCGGTCCAGCCGGGGCACCACCTCGCGGGCGGCGAACCGCAGCACCTCGACGGCGTCGGGGCAGGCCCCGCCGGTCACCTCGGTGACCACCGGGTCGGCCCGGTCGGCGTCCCAGCCGAGGGTCTCCATGCCGAGGACGAGCCGCCGGGCCAGCCCCTCGATCAGGTCCACCGCGTCGGCGGCGGTGACCGCCGGCCCGTCGACCACGTCGGTCAGCGCCGCCGGCACCGCCACCCGTGCCCCGGGCTCGGCGAGCAGCGCCTGCTCGTCCAGGCCGTAGCCGGCGGCGAGGGCCTGCCGCAGGCCGGGCAGGGCACGGCTGCCGCCCCACACCTGCGGGGCGCGTAGCACGGCCAGGACGAGGTTGACCCGGGCCTCACCGGTGGGCACCCCCGCCAGGACGTGCAGCCCGTCGCGGATCTGCACGTCCTTGACCTCGCACAGGTAGCCGTCGAGGTGCAGCACGAAGTCGTCGAAGTCGTCGGCGGCGGGCATCGCCTCGGTGTGCAGGTCGTGGTGGAGTTCGGCGGCGCGCACCAGTTCCCAGATCTGCCCCCGGACCACCGGCACCTTCGCCGGGTCGAGGGCCTGCACGGTGGCGTACTCGTCCAGCAGTTGTTCGAGTTTCGCCAGCTCGCCGTAGGTCTCGGCGCGGGCCATCGGGGGCACCAGGTGGTCGACCACGACGGCGTGCGCCCGCCGTTTGGCCTGGGTGCCCTCGCCGGGGTCGTTGACGATGAACGGGTAGACCAGTGGCAGGTCACCGAGGACGGCGTCGGGGGCGCAGTCGGCGGCCAGGCCGAGGCCCTTGCCGGGCAGCCACTCCAGGGTGCCGTGCTTGCCGAGGTGCACCACCGCGTCCGCGCCGAAGCCGCCGTCGGCGACCGGCGCGGCCAGCCACCGGTAGGCGGCCAGGTAGTGGTGGCTGGGCGGCAGGTCGGGGTCGTGGTAGATGGCGATCGGGTTCTCGCCGAAGCCGCGCGGCGGCTGGATCAGCAGGGTGACGTTGCCGAACCGCAGCCCGGCCAGGACGATGTCACCGTCGTCGGTGTAGAGCTGGCCGGGTGGCTCACCCCAGTGTTCCCGCATCCGGTCCCGCAGGTCGACCGGCACCTGGTCGAACCAACGCCGGTAGGTCTCCCCCGGCACCCGGGCCTCGGCGGCGGCCAACTGTTCCGGGGTGAGCCATTCGACGTCGTGGCCACCGGCGGCGATCAGCGCGTGGATCAGCGCGTCCCCGTCGGTGGGTGGTGGCGCGTCGCCGAGGTGGTATCCGGCTTCGGCGAGGGCGGCGAGCAGGCGGACAGCCGAGGCGGGGGTGTCCAGGCCGACGGCGTTGCCGACCCGGGAGTGCTTCGTCGGGTAGGAGCTGAGCACGATCGCCACCCGCTTGTCGGCGTTGGGCAGGTGCCGCAGCCGGGCCTGCCGGACGGCGATCCCGGCGACCCGGGCGGCCCGCTCGGCGTCGGCGGCGTAGACCGACAGCCCGTCGGCGTCGATCCGTTTGAACGAGAACGGCACGGTGACGATCCGGCCGTCGAACTCGGGGATGGCCACCTGCATCGCCGCGTCCAGCGGGGACAGCCCGGCGTCGCTGGCCGCCCACTGCTCCCGGGTGCTGGTCAGGCAGAGCGCCTGGATCACCGGAACGTCGAGGGCGGCGAGCGCGCCGACGTCCCAGGCGTCCTCGTCGCCTCCGCCGGAGGCGTCGGCGGCGACCGTCCCCCCGGCGGCGAGGACGGTCACGACGAGCGCGTCGCAGCGGGCGAAGAGGTCCAGCGGCCCGTCGCCGGGGGTGAGCCCGCGCAGCGAGCCGCAGAAGATCGGCAGCGGCTCGCCGCCGGCCGCGTCGACCGCGTCGGCCAGGGTCCGCACGAATCCGGTGTTGCCGGCCAGCGCGTGCGCCCGGTAGAACACGATCCCCACCGTCGGCCGCCCGCCGTCCCCCCGCAGCCCGTCCGTCCCGGCCGCCGGATCGGCCGGGTCGGCGGGGTCGCCCGGGGCGGTCGGGCGGCGGTGGTCGAGGATGCCGTACGGCGGGGTGGGGGTGGGCGGGTCGAAGCCCTCACCGGTGAGCAGGACCGTGTCGGAGAGGAACCGGGCGAGCTGGGCGAGGTTCTCCGCGCCCCCCTCCACCAGGTAGGACAGCGCTTCGGTGGCCACCCCGGAGGCCACCGTGGAGGCCGCCATCAGCTCCGCGTCGGGCACCGCCTCGCCGCCGAGCACAATCGTGGGCACGCCGGAGCCGAGCACCGCCGCGAGGCCGTCCGGCCACGCCTGCCGCCCGCCGAGCAGCCGTACGACGGCCAGGTCGACCCCGTCGAGCAGGGCCGGTACGGCGGCCACGTCGACCCGGGTGGGGTTGGCGAGGCGGTAGTCGGCGGCGCTGGTGCGGGCGGCGAGCAGATCGGTGTCGGCGGTGGACAGCAGCAGGATGCGCACGTGCAGCTCCGGAGAGTGACGTCCGGCTCGGCCGCAGGGCCGGGCCGAGCGGGGCGGGAGGGACGCCGGTCAGCGGCGGCGGAGGTCCGACGCGCCCCGCCGACGACGGGGCACCCGGACCGGCCGTCAGCGGTACGTGGCAGGCCGACCGCCCCGGCGACGACCGGCGGCGGTGGGAGGGGTGGGAGCACGCGGCGGCGCGGGCTCGACGGTGCTGCGGGAATCACCGACCGTCATCGGGTCGGCAGTGACGCTGCGCGTCATCGGGTCCTCCTCGGGTGTCCACGCCCTGGGGTTCTCCGACGGCCGAAGTATCCTGGCTTCCGGATCGATGCTCACCCCCGGCCTTCCAACCGTGCACGCACGGTCGTGACCCACGAGGGGGGATCGCTCCCCGGTGACAGTGGCGGGACCGCGTCGGAATCGCACCGACTTCCTTCACTGCCGTCAGGCCGCGAATGCTGCCACACTCCTCACCCCGAGGTCAACGGCGGCCACCGGCCCCACGGCGGCACCGATCGACCCCCGTGGCCAGGCCGGCGGCGGCTCTCGTCGTCCAGCGGGGTCGGCACCCGCTCCCCGCATCCCACGGATCGGCCCGCCCCGTCCCGACGGCCGACCCGAACCGCCCTGCGTCGGACGCGCCGGGCCCTCCTCAGGTGCCCGCCGACGGTCCCGTCCCGCCCACCGACCGGCGCGGAGCCGACCCGGGTGTGCCGTCCCCGGGCGGGTCGTCCCCCAGGCCGCCCGTTGCCGGACGGCCCGTTGCCGGTGGCTGGCCGGCCACGGGCGGTCGGGATACCTCTGTCACACGCTGTCGAGCTGATGACGTCACCGACTCGGGGCCGGCGTGGTCAGGCCTGACCGGACGGTGGCCAGGCCGGCAGCGTCGGCCACCCACCCGACGCCGCAGGGCTGCCCCGGCCCGGTGCCGCCGGGCCGCGCCACCCCGACACTGGGGTCACCCCGGCCCGACACTGCGGTCGCCCCGGCCCGACACTGGGGTCACCCCGGCCCGACACTGCGGTCGCCCCGGCCGGGCGGTCCGGGTCGTCCCCGCCCGGCCGGCCCCGATCCGTCACCGTCATCAGCTCGAAAGGGGCCCGCGTCGACCTACCCCCGCCCCGGGGCGGCCGGCGGCCCGGCGCGCGCAGCCGCCACCGCAGCCACCCCACCCCGGGGCCGCACCCCACCCCGGGGCCGCACCCCACGGCCTCCGCCGTACCCCACGCGCCGCTGGGGGGGGATCAGCGGAGGCGGCGCTCGGGATGGGCCCGGTTCCAGGCCCGCATCCGCTCCGGGTATCCGGTCTTCGCCGCCTCGTACAGGGGTACCGCGTGCCGGTGGGCCAGCTTCGCCGCCGTACGCGGGGAGCCGGTGCGGCGGCGGATCCACTCCCCGTCGTGCGCGATCGCCACCACGGTGGTGTCGGTGGCGGTCGTCTCGGGTTCGAGATAGAACTCCACCCCCCGGTGGGCGGCCACGAAGTCCGCCAACGCGGTCAGGTCGTCCCGGGTGGCCTCCCGGTCGAGCTTGGTCGGGATGCCCTCGTCAGCCCGGGTCCGTCGGCTGAACCAGCCCATCTGCCCGTTCCTCTCCTCGGCGTCCCCCCAGTGGAGCATCCCCACCTGGAAGGGCGCTGCGAACCCGGTGACAGCCGGCTGAGCGGCCTGTTCACGCCCGGTCGAGGGCGGCCAGCTCGTCGGGGGTGAGCCGCAGCGCCCCGGCGGCGACGTTCTCGGCCAGGTGGGCCGGGTCGCCGGTGCCGGGGATGGCCAGCACGTGCGGGCCCTGGTGCAGCGTCCAGGCGAGGCGGACCTGCTGCGGGGTGGCGTCGTGGGCACGGGCGACGGCGCGTACCGCCGCACCGTGGTCGGTGCGGGCCCCGCCCTCCCGGTTGGCCCCGGCCAGCGCGAAGAACGGCACGTAGGCGATGCCCCGGGCACCGCACTCACGGAGCAGGGCGTCCTGGTCGCCGCGGTTGTCCAGGGCGTAGTTGTTCTGCACGCAGACCACCGGGGCGATGCGCTGCGCCTCGTCGAGGTGGTCGAGGCGGACGTTGGACAGGCCGAGGTGCCGGATCAGGCCGGCGTCGCGCAGTTCGGCCAGCGCGCCGAAGCGTTCCGCCACGGAGTCCGGCGCGGGTCGCCTGACGATCCGCAGGTTGACCAGGTCGAGGTGGTCGCGGCCGAGCCGGCGCAGGTTCTCCTGCACCTGGGCGCGCAGCTGCGCCGGGCCGGC
Organism: Micromonospora sp. HM134; assembly: GCF_007833915.1. Classification (NCBI taxonomy): domain Bacteria; kingdom Bacillati; phylum Actinomycetota; class Actinomycetes; order Micromonosporales; family Micromonosporaceae; genus Micromonospora; species Micromonospora sp. HM134. Next base: position 3,803,053 of record NZ_CP041061.1, on the reverse strand, counting down.
CTCCTCGTGCACCCCGGTGGCCGGGTCGGCCCGGAAGCCGACCTTGGTGGCGATGACCAACCCCTCCGGGTACGGGGCGAGCGCGGCGCGGATCAGCTCGGTGGCGTACCGGGCGGGGCCGGTGCCGACCTTGAGGGTGCCGCCCGGCGAGACGTAGAAGGCGGCGGTGTCGATGTGGTCGACCCCCAGCTCGACGGCCCGGCGCAGGACGCGCAGCGCCCGTTCCCGGTCGGGGTGGGCGGTGATCCGCATCGAGCCGAAGCCCATCCGGTGCACGGTGCGGTCGCCCAGGGTCCAGCGGCCCGCCGCTGCGGCGGTGATCTCGGTCGGCATGCGGCGACCCTAGCCAGCGGCGGCGGCCCCGGGGAACGGCCGCGCACCCGATACCGGCGGGGGCCGACGACTGTTAGTTTTCCTGTACCGGGCCGACGGGGTGCTGCGGGCCGGTGCCGGCCGGCGGACGGGTCGCCGGCACCAGCGCCAGGGTGGGGATCAGCAGCACCGGCACCACCAGCAGGGCGTGCAGGATGCCGACGTGGTCGCCGAGCAGGCCGAGCAGCGGCGGGCTGGCCAGGAACGACGTGTAGCCGATCACCGCGACGACGCTGACCCGGGCGGGGGCGCGTTCCTCGTCGTCGGCGGCGGCGCTCATCCCGACCGGGAACCCGAGCGACGCGCCGAGCCCCCAGAGGACCACGCCGACGACGGCGAGCGGCCCGGAACCGGCCAGCACCGCCAGCAGGGAGCCGGCGGCGGCCAGCAGGATCGTGCCGATCAGCACCGGCACCCGGCCCCAGCGGTCGATGGCCACGGTGCCGGCGGTCCGGCCGATGGTCATGCCGGCGACGAAGACCCCGAAGACGGCGGCCCCGGCGGCCTCGCTGGCCCCGTAGCCGTCGACGAAGGCGACCGCCAGCCAGTCGTTGGCACTGCCCTCGGTGAACGCCATCACCAGCACCAGCGCGCCGATGAGCAGGGTGCGCGGCTCGCGCCAGGCCGCGAGCAGGCCACCCCGGCGGGTCGACGCGGCACCGTCGGCGGTCGAGGCGGCCGGGGCGGGCAGGAAGTTGCGCGCGCCGAGCAGGGTGCCGCCGAACACCACCACCGCCAGCACCGTCAGGTGCACGGTGATCGGCACACCGAGCCGGGCCGCACCCGCGCCGAGCCCGGCGCCGGCCACCGAGCCGAGGCTCCAGGCGGCGTGGAAGCGGGGCAGGATGGTGCGGCCGAGCCGTTTCTCCACCGCCGCGCCCTCGACGTTCATCCCCACGTCGCAGGTGCCGGAGCCGTAGCCGAGGGCGAACAGGCCGACCGCGACGCCGGGCAGCGAGCCGAGCGGGGCGGCGACGCCCACCCCGACCAGACCGACCGCCACCAGCACGGTCGAGGCGACGACGGTGCGGGCCGGGCCGAGCCGCTGGGTCACCAGGCCGGCGCTGGTCAGCGCCAGCACGGCGCCGCCGGACATGGCCAGCAGCAGCAGTCCGAGCCGGCCGGCGCTGAGGCCGAGCGCGTCGCGGACCGCCGGGACCCGGGAGAACCAGGTCGCCACGGCGAGGCCGTTGAGGGCGAAGACCACCGCGACCCCGGTACGGGCGGCCCGTACCACCCGGGGCGGGACGGTTCGGTTCTCGGTGGCGGTGTTCACGGCGCGCGGTCCTCTTCCCTGGCGTGGCTTTCCCGGTGTGGCCGTTTCTCCCGGTCCGATGTGTCCCGGCCGGGCCCGACGTCCCCCACCGCTGATCTCACACCGCTTTCGTCACGGCCACAAGCGCGTTGTGCTCCTTACCGCAGCGGCGCAGCCGAACGGAGATGGCGCGGCACCGTCATTATTGATCGACTAGCTTCAATCAGTGGTGGGGACTGACGGTACGGGGGCACGCGCATCGTGGGGGATTCGTGAAGTTCGGCATACTCGGAACATATGTGATACTTCCCGGGCAGAATTACTGCATCAATGCTCCCAAGCAACGCAATCTGATGGCGGTCCTGACAGTCAACGGAAATGTGCTCATCCCGGTGGAACGCCTGGCCCGCGAGGTGTGGCCCGACGAACCACCCGCCTCGGCCAGCAATCTGATCCGGCAGTACGTCTTCCGCCTCCGGCGCAGTCTGCCCCCGTCGGTGGGGCGGGCCATCATTACCGGCCCGGGTGGCTACAAACTGCGGTTGGCGCGCGGCGACGTCGACAGTCACCTCTTCGACGCCAACGTGGTACGCGGTCGTGCCGCCTTCGCGGCGGGCCGGCTCGACGAGGCGGTACGGGCCCTGTCGGAGGCGTTGGCCGCCTGGCGGGGGGACCCGCTCGCCGACGTCGACCCGTCCCCCTCGATCCTGGCCGAGACCCGGCGGCTCGGTGAACGGCGGCTGCTCGCCATCGAGATGCGCGCCGACGCCTACCTGCGCCTCGGCTGGTACGACGAGGCCGTCGAGGAGCTGGCCGCGCTGGTCACCCTCCACCCCGAGCGGGAACGGCTGCGCGACATGCAGATGCGGGCGCTGTGCCAGGTCGGCCGCCGGGCCGAAGCCCTCGCGGTGTACCGCGACCTGCGCCGGACGCTGGCCGACGGCGTGGGCATCGAGCCGGCGCCGGAGTTGCAGCGGCTGCACCGGCAGGTGCTCGACGGCGACCCGGCGCTCAGCGAGCCGTCCGCCGCCCGCCGGTCCGCCGCGGCCGGATGGTCCGGGTCGGCGTACCGGTGACGGGTCACCGGCCCCGCTCGGGGCGCGACGGCAGCAGGGCCGCCGCGAGGGCGAGCGCCGCCACCGCCAGCCCCGCCCCGGTGACCACCGTGGCCGCGCCCCAGCGGGTCAACAGGGGCGCCAGCAGCATGCTGCCCACGGCGAAACCCCAGCCGATCGCCGCGTACTGGAGGGAGAAGCCGGTGGCCCGGCGGTCGGGCGGCAGCACCCGCTCCAGGTGCAGCGACCGGGCCAGCACGGTCGGCCCCTCGAAGAACCCGGCGACGGCGTACAGGGTCAGCAGCGCGACGGCGTGCGGTCGCGCGAGCACCGCGAGCGCGACCACCAGGCCCAGCACCAGCAGGGCGACGTCGGCCTGCCGCTGGTGGCCCCCCGGCCACCCGCGCAGGCTGTAGAGGACGCTGCCGAGGCCGGTCCCGATCGCGTACGCGGCGAGGGCCAGCCCGGCGAGCGACGCCTGCCCGCTGCCGGTGAACAGCGGCACCGCCGCGACCGTCAGCACCCCGAGCAGGACCCGCAGCGCGGCGGTCAACGCCAGGGTGCGGGCCAGCAGGCGTAGCACCGGCAGCACCCGGCTGCGGCCGGCGGCGCGCCGGGCCGACGTCGGGTCGGGCAGGCGCAGGGCCGCCCCGGCGGCGATCGCGGCGGGCAGCGCGGTCAGGCCCACACCGACGGCGGGCGAGACGGCGGCGACGGTCACCCCGACCAGCACCGGCCCGAGCCCCCAGCAGACCTGGTTGAGCACCGTGTCCAGGGACAGCGCCCGGGGCAGCACGGCCGCGTCGACCAGGTAAGTGAGCATCGACCGCAGACCGCCCGGCGCGCCGGCCGGCACCGCACCGGCCAACGCGACGAGGACGACCAGCAGCGCCGTGCCGCCACCGGTGCCGACCACCACGGCGGCGGCCAGGAAGAGCAGCGCCTCGGCGGCCAGGCACCCGGCCAGGACGCGACGCGGGTTCCACCTGTCGATCAACGCCCCGGCGGCCGGTGCCGCGACCGCCTCCCCGATGGTGTGCGCGCCGACCAGCAGGCCGCTGAGCAGGTAGCCGTCGCTGAGCGCCCGACCGGCGAAGACCAGCGCCAGCGGGGCCATCGCCACCGGCAGCCGCGCCCCGAAGGTGGCGACCACCCAGCCCACCCAGCCGGGCGAACGCAGGATCGCCCGCAGGGGCGTGCCGGCCCGACCCGAGAGGTCCACCTGCGACGTCGCCACCCGACCCGCCCTTCCGCAGCCCCGTCCACCAGGGACGAACAGTAGTCACCAAAACACGTTCGGTCCCCCACCCCCACCCCCACTCCCGCCCGCCCCCCCGGCCCACTCCCGCCCGCGTGATCAAGAGGTTTGCGTCAGGAAATGCCGCGGCCGGTGACGCAAACCTCTTGATCACCGCACGAGGGCGCGGGCCGGAGACCGGGCTCCGGGGGCCCCGGCCGGGCCCCGGAGGGCGGGTGGGCTAGCCGGTCGGGGGTGGCAGTCGGCGGAGGAAGGCGGCCCGGTCGACGACCCGACGCCGGTGGGAGCCGTGACCGAGTACCGTCCCGGTCGGACCGACCACGGTGAAGTCGACGTCGACGTCACGGCCCACGACGGTGAGGGCGACCCGGTAGGCGACCGGCTCGCCGCACCCGGCCGCCGCCGCGTGGGTCAGCGTCACGCCGACGCCGACGGTCATCTCGCCGGCCGCCAGCACCGGGGCGAGCACCTCCACGCAGGTCTGTTCCATCAGGCCCAGCATGGCCGGGGTGGACAGGACCATCAGGCCCTCGTTGCCCCACCGGGTGGCGCAGTCGTCCTCGCGGACCACCCGGGTGCGCTCCCCCTCGACCCGACGCCCCTCCCCCATCCCGGCGGCGGGTGCGGTCACGCTGTCGGGGCCGGTCGGGGCGGTCACGCCGGCACCGCCGGTGCGTCGACCGGGGCGGAGTAGCGGCGTACCACGTCCTTGTAGATGTTCTTCTTCTGCATCTCGGTGGTGCCGCCGGCGATCCGGATGGCGACGGCGTCGCGCAGGTGCCGTTCGATGCCACCGGCCCGGTCGTAGCCGGCGTGCCCGAAGATCTGGACCAGTTCGACGGTGGACCGGACCGCTCCCTCGGAGGCGGCCAGCTTGGCGCAGGAGGCGAGCGCGCTGTAGGCGTCGTCGCCCCGGACCAGCGCGTCAGCGGCGGCGTAGGCGAGATGCCGGGCCGACTCGATGGTGGTCCGGATGACGACGACCTTGTCCTGGATGAACTCGTGCTCGCCGATGGGGACGCCGAACGCCCGGCGTTCGGCGCAGCGGCGCAGCACCACGGGGAGCAGCGCCTCCAGTTGGGCGGCGACCACGACGCCGTACATGAGCCGGTCGAAGGCCAGGAACGAGTAGAGGGTGGCGAGCCCGTCGCCGGGTGGACCGACCACGTCGGCCGGGCCGACCGGCACCCCGTCCAGGATGATCGGCCCGGTGGGGCTGGTCCGCTGGCCGAGCAGGTCCTCGGCCGCGCCGGTGTCGACGCCGGGCCGGTCGCCCTCCAGCACGAACAGGGTGATGTCCCGGGTGCCGATGCCGTCGAGCCGGCCGACGATCAGCAGGTGGTCGGCGACGGGCGCGTTGGTGATGTGCGCCTTGTGCCCGGTGAGCCGCCAGTCGTCGACGCCGTGCACGCTGGCCCGGGTGCCGACGGCGGCGACGTGGGAGCCGCCGGCCGGTTCGGTGGCGGCGGTGGCGCCCACCGCGCCGCCGGCCAGCGCCGGCAGCAGCCGTCGGCGCTGTTCGGGGGTGCCGTGTTCGCACAGCACGTGCAGCAGGCCGGCGTGGGCGACGGCGGACAGCACGAAACCGGAGTCGTCCGCGCCCTGGGCGAGCCCCTCCAGGCCGGCCAGGAAGTCCCACAGGGTGCCCCCGTCGCCGCCGTGCTCGCGGGGCAGGTGGGCGGTCCAGAACCCCTCGTCGGCCAGCGCCTGCCAGGACTTGGTGTCGAAGACCCCGGCGCGGTCGCGCTCGGCGGTGCCGGGGGCGACGGTCGTCGCGGCGAAGCGGCGGAACCGTTCCCGGCGGGCGTGTTGCTCCTGCGTCCAGGTGATCTGCATCGTCGTGCCCTCTCAGCCGGCCTCGGTGATGTCGTGCAGGGTGAGCCGGACGGCGGCGGTGAAGGCCGCCACGTCGTCTCCGGTGGTGCAGGTGGTGACGCAGCCCATGCCCCGGGGCGCCACGATCACGCCGTGGTTGAGCAGGCCCAGGAAGAAGGCGTGCTGGCGGGCGGCGTCGACGCCGCGGACGTCCCGGAACACCTCGACCCGGCGCGGGCCGATGTGCACGTTGAACAGCGACCCGACGCCGGTGACGACGGCGTCGACCGACGCGTCGGCGAAGACCCCGGTCAGCTCATGGCGCAGCAGGTCGCCGGTGCGGTTGAGCGCGTCGATGGTGGCCGCGTCGAGCTTGCCCAGGGTGACGATGCCGGCGGCGACGCTCAGCGCGTTGCCGGTGAACGTGCCGCCCTGGTAGAGCACCGGGCCGCCGGAGCGGGAGTCGTAGACGTCGGTGCCGCCCTGGGGTTCGAGCAACCCCATGATGTCGGCCCGGCCGCCGTACGCGCCGATCGGCAGCCCGCCACCGATGATCTTGCCCATGGTGGTCAGGTCGGGGGTGACGCCGTACGCCTGCTGCGCGCCGCCGGTCGCCAGCCGCAGCGTGATCACCTCGTCGAAGACCAGCAGGATGCCCAGTTCGTCGCAGGTGGCCCGCATCGCGGCCAGGTACTCGGCGGTGGCCGGGATCATCCCGCCGACGCCGAGCACCGGTTCGAGCACCAGCGCCGCCAGCCGGTCGGCGTGGGCGCGCAGGATCTCCTGCGACGCGGTGACGTCGTTGAACGGCACCACCAGGGTCTCCCGGGTGCGGGAGGCGGGGATGCCGCGCATCTCCGGCACGGAGGCGGGCGACCGGACGTCACCGGCGAGGTCGGCCGGTGGCCGTACGCTGATCATGACGTCGTCGGTGGTGCCGTGGTAGCCGCCCTCGGCCTTGGCGACCAGCGGGCGGCCGGTGTGGGCCCGCGCCAGGCGCAGCGCGAACATCACCGCCTCGGTGCCGGAGCCGGTGAACCGGACCCGGTCCAGGCTCGGCACCCGCGCCACCAGCAGCTCCGCCAGCTCGGCCTCCAGGGTGCGGGAGAACGAGTGCGAGGTGCCGTGCGGCAACTGCTCCCGGAGGGCGGCGGTGACGTCCGGGTCGGCGTAGCCCAGCGGCAGGGCGGTGTAGTTGGCCAGGAAGTCGCGGTAGGCGTTGCCGTCGACGTCCCAGACCGTGCCGCCGATCCCCCGGTCCAGGTAGACCGGGTACGGCGGCCAGGAGTTGAGGCTGCGGGTCGCGCCGGCCGGGATCGTCCGGCCGACCCGGGCGAAGTGCTCCTTCGAGCCGGGGGTGCGCTTCGCGTAGTCGGACAGGATGCTCATGCCGGTAGCTCCTCCGGGGTCGGCTGGCCGGCCGTGCCGCCGGGCCAGGTGATCAGGGCGCTCCCCCAGGTCATCCCCCCGCCGAAGGCGGCGAGCAGGACCCGGGCACCGGGGCGGACCCGGCCGGCGTCGATCGCCGCGTCGAGGGTGACCGGCACCGACGCGGCGCCGGTGTTGCCGTAGTGGGTGCCGCTGATCGCCACCTGGTCGGCGACGAAGCCCAGTTCCTTGGTCACCTCGCGCAGCAGCCGCACGTTGGCCTGGTGCGGGACGAGCAGGTCGAGGTCGGCGACGGTCAGCCCGCAGGCGGCGGTGGCGTCGGCGACGAGTTCCGGCAGTTTGCGTTCGGCGAACGCACGTACCGCCCGGCCGTCCATCGTGAAGTAGTGCCCGCCGTGGGCGACGGTGGCGGTGCTGGCCGGGGCGCGGCTGCCACCGGCGGGGATCCGGACGAGGTCGTGCTGCCGGCCGTCGCTGCCCAGCCGGGTGTAGGCGATGCCGGCGGCGTCGGCCGAGCGGCCCAGCACCACCGCGCCCGCGCCGTCGCCGAAGAGGACCGAGGTGCGCCGGTCGGTGTAGTCGAGGATGCGCGAGTAGGTGTCCGCGCCGATCACCACGGCGTACCCGAGGGTCGGGTCGCACCGCATGATCTTGTGGGCGACGTCCAGGGCGTAGACGAAGCCGGTGCAGACGGCGTCCAGATCCATCGCGTACGCGCCCCACGCGCCGAGGTTGGCCTGCACCCGGCAGGCGGTGGCGGGCAGCGGCAGGTCCGGGGTCGAGGTGCCCAGGATGATCAGGCCGACCTCGGCGGCGTCGACGCCGGCCCGGTCGAGGGCCTGCCGGGCGGCGTGGGTGGCGAGGTCGGAGGTGGCCTCGCCGGGCGCGGCGACCCGCCGTTCGTGGACCCCGGTCCGGTCGACGATCCAGTCGGCCGTGACGCCGAGCGCCGTGGCCAGGGACGCGTTGGTCACCACCTGCTCGGGTACGCAGGCGCCGGTGGCGAGGATGCCCGGCGTCGCACCCGGGGTGCGGTCGGCGGCGGAGCGGGGTCGGGCGGGACTGGCAGCGGGCCGTCGTGGGTCATGGCGGCTGCGTTCGGTCGGGCTTGCCTGTTCGGCGTCGGCATGCATGTCCCCAGGCTGCCGTCGGCGTGTTCAGGACCCGTCGCCGCCGAGATTTAACGCAGATCTAGCGGCGGCGGGAATTACGGCGCAAACCGTCGTCCACAATGGTGGTAAAGGGTCGACAATGGACGCCGACCCTCCAGAATATCGGCCGCCGGCCCATTTCGTGCCGGCCGGACCGATAGGCGGCTCGGTAAGATCGGAGACAGCCATCTGACCGATCGCCGACTGCCCGGTGTGAAGTGGATCACACACAATGTGCCCATGAAAACCGGACGCGGACGCGGCAGGGCGGTACGGCTCACGGCGTGTCTGGCCCTGCTGACCCTGCTGGCCGGATGCATGCAGCTCAACCTGGGGCTGACCGTCAACGCCGACGACACCGTCGACGGGCAACTCCTGCTCACCGCGGAGAAATCGGTCCTCAGCAGCCGCAACAAGAACCTCGCGGTCGCCTACGCCGAACTGCGGGAGAACATCCCCACCCTGCCCGCCGGTGAGGAGACCGTCTACGAGGACGAGCGTTTCTACGGCGCACAGATCAGCTATCGGCGCACCCCGCTGAAAAGCTTCACGAGCGAGAGCGTGAATCTCGTCCGCGACGGCGATCTCTACCGGTTCAGCCTGCCGCTCGACCCCAGGAAGTACGGCGGAAAGGTCGCCGAACAGAATCCGCAGAACCAGCAGACGTTCCTCCAGTTGATGTCGTTCGAGATCTCGGTGACCTTTCCCGGCCGGGTGATCGACTCCAACGGCACGCTCAACGGGCGCTCGGTGAGCTGGAAGGTCGTCGCCAACCAGCCCAAGCCGGCCGAACTGCGGGCGATCGCCGAGGCGCCGCCACGCCCCACCCCGTCGGCCAGCCCGGCCGCCGCCAGCGGTACGGACGGCCCGGGCGGCTCCGGGTGGCTGCCGGTGGCCGTGGGGGTCCTGGTCCTGCTCCTGCTGGCCGGCGGGGTCACCGCCGTCCTGCTGCGCCGTCGGGGCGGCACCGCCGCCACCCCGGCCGCCCCCGCCCATCCCGCACCACCCGAAGGGGGATCGCCGTGAACGATCTCTTCACCTGGGCCGCCCTCGGCACCGTGGCCGGTGCCAGCGCCGCCACCCTGCTCACCGCCAACGTCATCGGCGGCCTGCTCGGCCCGAACAGCGACAAGGCCCGCAAGTGGATCGCCCTGGGCGTGGCGCTGCTCCTGTCGTACGCCACCGCGGCGTTCGCCACCGACGCGGGCGGCGAGAAGTGGCTGATCGCGTTCTTCAACGGCCTGGTCATCTTCTCCGCCGCGCTGGGCATCAACCAGCTACCGCCCGGCAACCGGCAGCCCACCCAGGCCGCCCCCGGCCAGCTCGCCCAGGGGCGGGAGCCCCGTTTCGTCCGCTCCTGGGTCTGAGGAGGCGCGTCATGGTCTACGGAATCGTCAGCGCCGCCGTCCACGTCCTGTGCGGGGCGGCGCTCGGGGCGACCGCCGGTGGCCCGGTGGGGCTGCTGGTCGGCGCGGTCGTCGGCCTGCTCGTCGGCGTCCCGTTCGGCTGGTCGGTCGCCGCCGCCCGGGTGTACGGCCCGGACGCCCGGGGCGTGGCGCTGTTCGTCGTCGACCACACCTGGAGCCTGCCGAACACCGCCGCCGGGGCACTCTACCTCGCCCTGCACCTGGTCGTCGGCCACTCGTTGGACCGGCCCACCTCACAGCACAGCTGCCGGGTCAACCTGGTCGAGGGGGTGTCCCCGCGCTACGCCACCACCATCGGCACGGTCTGCGCCGGCTCCGGCCCCGGCATCCAACGCCACGAGGACGTACACATCCTCCAGGCCCGGCTGCTCGGCCCGCTCTACCTGCCGCTGGTCGCGCTCAACTACGTCCTGTTCACCATCGCCCCGGTGTGGCTGCTCTGGCACGACCACGCCAACGCCCCGATCAACCGGTTCACCCGCTACTTCGAGATCGGCGTCTACCCGCACGTGTGGAACGAGGCCATCGCTTACCGCATCCAGGGGACGCCGCCGCGATGACCGGCGACGCGCCGGGACCGGTCGAGGCGGCCACCGCCGAACTGGCCGCCTGGCTGGCCGGGGCGGCCGGCGAGGACGTCCCGGTCGGCCCGCCCGCCGACGGGGGCGTCGGGCTGACCCTGTGGCCGCTGGCCCTGCGGCCGGCCCGGCAGACCCGGGGCACCGGGACGCCCGCGCCGTACCGGTTCACGATCCGCTACCTGGTCGCCGCCGCCGGCCCGGCCGCGCTGGCCGGGCTGGACCGGGTGCTGACCGCCGCCGCCACGGCCGGCGAACCGGAACTGGTGCTGGAGGCCGGCGACCCGGCGCTGTGGGTGACGCTGGGCGTCGCCCCCCGGCCGGCGCTGCTGGTCGACGTGCCGGCCCAGGTGACGTCCACGCCGCCGGTCGCGCCACCGGTGCTGCACCCGCTGCGGCTGCACCGGGTGGCCCTGCGCGACCTCGTCGGCCGGGTCGTCGGCGCGCAGCAGCAACCCCTGGCGGCGCTGCGGGTGGAACTGGTCGGCACCCCGTACGCCACCCACACCGACGCGGGCGGGCGGTTCCGGCTCGCCGGGGTCCCGCACGACCCGGAGCACCCCGGCCAGCCGGTCCGGCTGCGTCTGGTCGGCCGGGGCCGCACCCTCACCGCCGAGGTCGACCCGGCCGACGCGGACATCGTCATCGTCTGCGAACCCCCGGCCCGCTGAGCCGGACCGGCGTACAGGAGGACCGATGCCCCACTACTTCTCCCCCGGCATCTACGTCGAGGAGGTGCCCAGCGCCGCCCGACCGATCGGGCCGGTCGGGATGGCCGTCGCCGCGTTCGTCGGGGTCGCCCCCGACCGGGGCGCGCACGTCGACCGGGCGCTGGCCGTCAACAGCTGGTCGGAGTTCCTCCGGCTGTACGCCGCCGGTGACGGCCTGGAGAGCACCCCGCTGGCCCGGGCGGTCTTCGGCTTCCTCGACAACGGCGGCAGCCGCTGCTGGGTGGTCAACGTCGGTGCCGACGGCCAGCTCACCGGCACCGGGCAGCGGCGCACCGGGCTGCAACTGGTGGAGGCGATCGACGAGGTGGCCATCCTCGCCGCGCCCGGCTTCCACGACCCGGTGTCGCACGAGGCGCTGCTGAGCATGGCCGAGCGGCTGCGCACCATGGTGGCGATCTGCGACCCGCCGCCCGGCATCGAGGACATCTCGACGCTGACCCGGGTGGCCACCCCCGCGCGGCCCGGCAAGCCCGGTGACGGCAAGCCCGGTGACGGCAAGCCCGGCGATCCGGCGACCACCCCGGCCGACACCGACACCGGCACCGCCCACCGGGCCCGGCAGTCCGACTACGGCACCTGCTACTTCCCCTGGCTGCGGGTACGTGACCCGCTCACCGGTGAGCTGGTGCTCACCCCGCCGAGCGGTCACATGGCCGGCATCTGGGCCCGTACCGACGCGCTGCGCGGCGTGCACAAGGCCCCCGCCAACGAGCCGGTGCGCGGCGCGGTCGACCTGGAGTACCTGGTCACCCGCTCGGAGCACGACGTGCTCAACCCCAAGGGGGTCAACGTCATCAGGTACTTCGCCGGGGAGGGCATCCGGGTGTGGGGGGCCCGGACCCTGGCCGCCGAGGCCAGCGAATGGCGCTACCTCAACGTCCGCCGGTTGTCGATCTCCATCGAGCAGGCCATCGCCAACGGCACCCGGTGGATGGTGTTCGAGCCCAACGACTACTCGCTGTGGCGGTCCATCCGGCGCGACATCGGCGCGTTCCTGACCCGGGTGTGGCGCGACGGGGCGCTGCTCGGGCGTACCCCCGAGGAGGCGTTCTTCGTCAAGTGCGACGAGGAGACCAACCCGGTCGACGTCCGCGACGCCGGGAGGGTGGTCGCGCACATCGGCATCGCGGTGGTCAAGCCGGCGGAGTTCGTGGTGTTCAAGCTGAGCCAGTGGGCCGGCGGCACCGACACCGAGACGATCGGAGGCTGACATGCCGACCCCGGCCACCCCGCAACCGGGCGCCCCGGTCGACCCGTACCGGGCGTACCACTTCAAGTTGCTCATCAACGGCATCACCAACGGGCACTTCACCGAGGTCAGCGGCCTGGAGATGACGATCGGCCGGCTGTCCTACCGGGAGGCCGGCAACGACCGGGTGCGGTCGGTCCCGGGGCAGGTCGACTACGCGCCGGTGACCCTGCACTTCGGCCTCACCCCGTCGCGTGAGCTGTGGGACTGGGTGCACAGCGCGGCGACCGGGACGGTGAGCCGCCGCAACGTGTCGGTGGTGCTGCTGGACGCCGCCGGCACCGCCGAGGTGCTGCGCTGGAACCTGATCAACGCGTGGCCGATGCGGTGGCGCGGCGCGCACCTGCACACCCTGTCCCAGGAGATCGCGATCGTGGCGTTGACCCTGGCGTACGAGGGGCTGGAGTTGGAGGACGGCAGTGCCGCGGCGTCCACGACCGCGTGACTGGCTGGCCACCCGGCTGCGGGCCGCCGCCGACGCGGTGGCCCCCGCCCCGGCCGTCCCGCCGACCGCCCCGGCCACGCGGTTCACCGGCACCGACCCCGCCGCCCGGTGGGCCGGGCCGGGCCCGGCGTCGCGCGGGCCGGGGCAGCCGCCGGAGCACTGGCTGCGGACGGTCGCCGCGCACGCCCCCGGCCTGCTGCACGACCTGGTCGGGCCGGCCGCCGACGACCCGCCGGGTCCGCCGCCGACCGCCGGCCCGTGGCCCGCACCCCACCCGGGGGTACGCGGACAGTCCACCCCGGCGTCCGCCGAGCCCCCGGCGTACCCGCCCCGGACCGCTGCCCCCACCGCCGGCCGGCACCCCGCACACCCGCCCGTCGAGGTGCCGCCGCCCGCCCCCACCCCACCCACCGGGCCGTGGGGGTCGTCGCCGGTGCCGAGCCCGGTGACCGGCACCCACCTCCCCCGACCCGCCGGCCCGGCGGCGGTCACCCCGATCGCCGCGCCGGCGGGTCACCGCGCGCACCCGACGTCGGCGTACGACCCGGACCCGGCTACGGCGCACCCGCCCTCGGCGCACGGCCCGGACCAGGCGTCGGCGCACCGCCCGCACCCGCCTTCGGCGCACGGTCCCGACCAGTCGACGACCCCCGGCCCGGAGCCGGCGACGGCGGACCGTCCGGGCCCGGAAGCACGGCCCACCGCGGTGGCGGCGCGTCCCGGTCCGGGGTGGACGGCAGGTGCCGGGCTCGGATGGCTGCTCCGACCGGGCCGGCGACGGACCACCCCGCCCCGCCCCCGACGACGGACACCGACCCTGATCGCCGCGCCTGGGCGGGGCACCGGCCGCCTCCCGACGCCGGCCTGGCCCCGGGCACGCACCCGGCCGCCGGCGCGCGGTACCCGGCGTCCGACACACCGTCGCCGGCCCCCGGTCGGCCGTGCCCCGCCCCGCCGGCCTGGCCGGACCACCACGCCCCCGGCCGACCGGTCCGACCGGAGGGCCCGACGGACGCCGGCACCAGCGCCGGGCGACGACCGGCCGACGGTCGACGCACCGGAGCGGCGGTGTCCGACGCAGCGTCGGCGGCCGGCACCGACGCGGCATCCGGCGGCCCGGTCGGGTGGGGCCGCACCGAACCCGGTCGGGCGGGTGACCCGGTCACCGGGCCCGGCACCGGCGACGACCCCCACGACCCGGTGGGCGGCGGCCGGCGCGGCGGCGGGACCCACCCGGGACCGGACGGCGGCGCACCCGGACACGGCACCGTCGGCCGGCGGATCACCGCGACCCGGTGGCCGGCCGACGACCCGACCCCGGCCGGTGATCCGTGGCCGGCCCTGCCCGACGGGCCCGCCGGCCCGACCGGGGCCGGGGACGCGCCCGCAACGCCCGGGTCGGGGCTGGTCGGGGCCGACCCGTGGCCGGCCCTGCCCGACGACGGGGCATGGCGACGGCCGACGGGGACCGCCCGGGACGACACCCGGGACGCCCGGCTCGACGCCGAACAGCGGGGGTGCTGATGGAACGGGTCGCCTTCCTGGTCGACGAGTCCGGCGTCCGGATCGACTGCCTGCTCAACCCGCAGACCGTGCAGGTCACCCGGATCGCCGGGGTACGGCCGCAGGGCAGCGCCGAGGGGCGGCTCACCGGGATCGGACTGGCCGACGACCCGCTGGCCTTCACCGGTGGCGGACGTACCGAACTGGTGCTGGACCTGCTCTTCGACACCGACCTGGTGGAGGGGCCGACCCGGCCCGGGGACGTCCGTACCCTCACCCGGCCGCTGTGGATGCTGGCCGAGAACTCCGCCGTGGCGCACGGCTGGCAGCGCCCGCCGCTGGTCCGGCTGGTCTGGGGCAAGACGTGGAACGTGCCCGGGGTGGTGGTGGCCGTCGCCGAACGCTTCGACGTGTTCACCCGTACCGGCTCGCCCCGCCGCTCGTGGCTGCGGATGAAGCTGCTGCGGGTGGCCGAGTCGGCCGACGAGGCGCAGCAGGGCTTCGCCGAGGAACTGGCCGCCGCGGCCCCGCCCGGCACGCCCCCCGGGCAGGCGGTGGTGGCGGCCGGGGACGGTGCGGCCACCCCCGGCTACTCCGGGGTCCGCTTCGACCTGCTCGCCCACGACGCGCTCGGTTCGCCGCTGCGCTGGCGGCTGCTCGCCGAGCACAACGGGATCACCGACCCGTTCGGCGTGCCGGCCGGCACCACCCTCGCGGTGCCCCCGCCCGCCGCGCCGGAACCCGCCACGGCGTCGCCGGTGGGGGCGCGGGCGGGACCGGCCCGGAGCAGGCCGACGGGGGTCTGCGGTGAGCGCCCGCCCGTCGGTGTTCCTCGACGGCGTGCCGCTGGGCGGCGCGGCGGACCGCCGTATCCGGTCGGTGCGGGTGGCCGCCCGCCTCGACCAGCCCACCCAGTGCGAGGTGGTGTACGCCGCCGACCCGGGCCCGGGGGCACGGGGTCCCGGCCCCGGCCCGGCGGTGCCGACCGGCGCGACGCTCGCCGTCCGGCTCGGCGACGACCTGCTGTTCACCGGGGAGGTCACCTGCGTCGAGGTGGAGTACGCCGCCGACGGCACGGCCCTGTTCCGCTGGCGCGGCTACGACCTGCTGCACCGGCTGCGCAAGCGGCAGCAGTTGCGGGTATTCGAGGCGGTCACCGCCGCCGACCTGGCCCGGGAGCTGTGCGGCGCGGTGGGGCTCGACGTCGACGCCGAGGCCGACGGGCCCCGGCTGGACCGGCTGCTCCAGCACCGGCACAGCGACCTGGAGCTGCTGCGGGAGGTGGCCGGTCGGGCCGGCCTGCACCTGGCCGCCGAGGGTGACCGGGTGCGGCTGGTCACCCTGGACGGTCACGGGGAGCCGGTGCCGTTGACCCTCGGCCGGACGCTGCACTCGGTGCGGTTGGCCGCCAACCTGGATCGGGCCGCCGGGGGCAGCGCCGCGCTGGGCTGGCATCCGCAGCGGGCCGAGCCGCTCGGGCATCGGGTCGACGCCGCGCGCAGCGGCCGGCGGGTGCCGTTGCGTCCGGACCCGGCGGTGGTCGGCGCGGACGGCGTGCGGACCGTGCTCGACCAGCCCGGCCGCAGCGACGACGAGTTGGCCGCGCTCGCCCAGGCCGGCCTGGACGACCGGGTGGCCGCGCTGGTCACCGCCGAGGGTGTCGCCGACGGCGACCCGGCGTTGCGTCCCGGCCGTCGGGTCGCGCTGGGCGGGGTGGCGGAGGACCTGGCCGGGGTGTACGTCCTCACCGAGGTGGTGCACACCGTCGACGGCAGCGGCCACCTCACCCGGTTCGCCACCGCCCCGCCGTCCTCCCCGCCGCGCGTCGCGGCCGGCGGGGCGGTGGTCACCCTCGGGGTGGTCACCGCCGTCGACGACCCGGAGCGGCTCGGCCGGGTCCGGGTGCGGCTGCCCGGGTACGGCGACCTGGACGCCGGCTGGCTGGCCGTGCTCTGCCCGGGGGCCGGACGGGACAAGGGCATCGTGGCGCTGCCCGACCCGGACGACACGGTGCTGCTGGCCCTGCCGGGCGGTGACCCGGTCGCCGGGGTGGTGCTGGGCTCCCTGTTCGGCACCGTCACCCCGTACGACGCGGGGGTGGCCGACGGGCGCGCGGGCCGCTGGTCGGTGCGGACCGGCAGCGGTCAGACCATCGTGGTCGACGACGCGGCGCGGACGCTGCGGCTGGCCACCGACGTCGGCAGCTTCCTGGAGCTGACCCCCGAGCTGACCACCCTGCACGCCGCGACCGACCTGGTGCTCTCCGCGCCGGGCCGGGCGCTGGTGGTGCGGGCCCGCAGCGTCGACTTCCTGCACGCCGACGCGACCGAGGACGCGGCGACCGCCCGGCAACAGGCCGGCACGCTCGCCCGCGCCCACTCCGGAGGTGCCTGATGCGCTGGATCACCCTCGACTCGCTGATCGCCTGCGACCACGACGGCCGGGTCACCAACCGGGCGTCGCAGGGCTGGCTGGCCGTCGCCGGGACGCCGGTGCTGGTCGACGACGACCCCGTGGGGCGGGACATCGTGGCCTGCCCCAACTACGGGCCGACGGTCAAACCGTGCGCGAAGACCCTCGCGGTGCGGGTCGGCTACAGCGACTGGCTGCGGGTCGACGGGCACCGGATCGTCCTGTCGCACCTGGCCGGGTTCACCGACGGCACCCCGCCGAACCTGGTCCGGCACACCGTCCACGACGCCCGGCAGCGCCTGGTGGGGGCCGACCGGTGAGGGCGTTGCGGTTCGTCGGGGCCGGTTTCGACGCCGGCCGCGCCGGCGGCCTGGCGACGACCGCGACCGGCGGGCTCGCCGTGACCGACGGCGACGAGACGGTACGCCAGGCGTTGTACCTGCTGCTGTCCACCACGCCGGGTGAGCGGCTGATGCGCCCCGGGTACGGCTCCCGGCTGCACCGGCTGGTGTTCGCGCCGAACGACGACACCACCGCCGGGCTGGCCATCCACTACGTACGGCAGGCGATCCGCCGGTGGGAGCCCCGGATCGAGGTGATCGACGTCGACGCCGGCCCCGACCCGGACGACCCGTGGCGGCTGGTGATCCGGTTGGACTACCGGGTGCGGGCCAGCCTCTCCCCCGGTCAGCTGGTGTTCTCCGTCGACCTGCTGCCCGCCGACGCCGACCCGCCCGCGCAACGGGCCGCCGGTCGGCCGACCGGGGGCCGGGCCGAGGGGGACGGGTCATGACGCTGCCCGTGCCGCACCTCGACGACCGCACCTTCCTCGATCTGGTCACCGAGGCCCGGGACCGGATCCGGCAGTCCTGCCCCGGCTGGACCGACCTGTCCGCGCACGATCCGGGCATCGCCCTGGTGGAGGCGTTCGCGCACCTCACCGAGGTGATGATCTTCCGGCTGAACCAGTTGCCGGAGAAGGCGTACGTGCAGTTCCTGAACCTGCTCGGGGTCACCCGGCACGCCCCGACGGCGGCCTGGGCCGACGTGCGGTTCGTCCGGACCGGCGGTGACCGGGCGGCGGTGCGGATCCCGGCGGGCACCCGGGTCGCCGCAGCCCGGGGCGTCGACCCGAGGCCCGTCGTCTTCGTCACCACCGAGCCGGCGCTGCTGCCGGCGGACGCCGGCGAGGTGACCGTACGGATGCACCACTGTGAACCGGTCGAGGCGGAACTGCTGGGCGTCGGCACCGGTCAGCCGGGGCAGGCGCTGCGGGCCGCCCGCGCGCCGCTCGCGCGTACCGCCGAGGCGCGGGACCTGCTGCTCGGGGTGGAGGTGCCGGCCGGCTCGGTGGAGCTGGGCGCGGTGGCCCGGGAACACGAGGGGGCGACGTACGAGGTGTGGCGGCCGGTGGACAGCTTCGCCGGGGTCGGCCCGCAGGCCAAGGTGTACCTGGTGGACCGCTGCTCGGGGCTGGTCACCTTCGCCCCGGCGCTGGACCTGCGCGCACCCGCCGCCGACCCGGGCGCGGCGGAGCCGACCGGTGCGCAGGGCGGCGGGCCGGTGACCGTCGCGGCGGTGCCGCCGGCCGGGGCGCGGGTGCGGCTGTGGTACCGGGCCGGCGGTGGCCGGACCGGCAACGTCGCCGCCGGCACCCTGACCACCCTGCGGGACCCGCTGCCCGGGGTACGGGCGGAGAACCCGGAACCGGCAAGTGGTGGGCGGGAGCTGGAGAGCCTCGAATCGGCGCTGGTCCGGGGCCCGTACGAGTTCTTCGCCCAACAACGCGCGGTCACCGCCCGGGACTTCGAGATCCTCGCCGCCGGCTCCGGCGGGGTGTCCCGGGCGCGGGCGTTCACCCGGGCCGCCGTCTACAGCTTCGCCCGCCCCGGCGAGGTCGAGGTGGTGCTGGTGCCGTACGTGCCGCCGGAGGCCCGACCGGGTGGCCGGCTGCCGGTGGCGGTGCTGCGCGCACACGAGGTGGAGGAGTCCCGCCGCCAGGTGGAGGCGGACCTGGACCGACGGCGGGCGTTGGGCACGAGCTGCCGGGCCGGCTGGGCCCGGTACAAGGCGGTGTCGATCCGGGCCCGGGTGGTGGTCCGGCCGGAGGAGGACGTGGAGGCGGTCCGCCGGCGCATCCACGACCGGCTGCACCAGACGCTCAGCCCGCTGCCCACCGGGCTGAACCCGACCGGCTGGGCGTTCGGTGAGCCGCTGCGCGCGTCCAACGTGTACCGGATGCTGGAGCACGCCGAGCCGGGGGTGCGCTACGTCGAGTCGGTCCGGTTCGTGGTGGACGAGGCCCCCGACGCGCAGGTCCGCGCCGTCGCCGTCGACCAGTACCAGCCCGGCACCTGGTACGCCGGCCGGGGCCCGGTGCTGTTCCGCTCGTCCAACGCGGGGGTGGGTTGGGAGCCGGCGGGCCGGTTCGACGACGACGAGACGGTGGTCCGGGTCGCCCCCGCCCCCGCCCCGGTCCGTCCCGGCGTGGTGGCCCGCCCCGGCGCGGTGGCGGTGGTGACCACCCGGGCGGCGGGCGGCTCCCGGGTGCACCTGAGCACCGACCTCGGCGAGACCTGGTCGGCGTTGACCGGACTGGACTCGCGGATCACCGACCTGGCCTGGATCGACCGGGACGGCGCGGGCGCGCTGCTGCTGGCCACCGACACCGGCCTGTACGAGGTTTCGCTGCTGCCCGGGGCGGTGCCGTTGCAGATCCTGGTCGACCCGGCGGACGCCGACCGGGGCTTCTACGCCGTCCGGGCGTTCGTCTCGGAGCGGGGCGCGCCGGGGGTGGCGGTCGCGGCGCAGGCGAGTTTCGGGGTCTACCTGTCCACCGCCGGTGGCCGCCCCGGCAGCTTCACCCACGTCGGCCTGGCCAACGTGGACAACCGGGTGCTCGCCGTGCAGTACGACGGCCCGGCCACCCTGCTCTGGGCGGGCGCGGGCGAACCGGACCCGAAGAAACCGGGGCAGGGCTGCCACCGTACCCGGTTGTTCGAATCCGACGTGAAGTGGCAGCAGGTGCAGGCCGGCTGGGTCGGTGGCACCTGCCGGGACCTCGCCTTCGTCGGCGCCCTGGCGGTGGCCGCCACGCAGAGCGGCGGGGTGGTCCGCCTGGACACCCTGGCCGCGCAGCCGCAGTGGCAACCGGTGGTGGTCAACTGCGGCCTGCCGCTGCGCGACCGGACCCGGTTCGTGCCGGTGGACGCGATCGCCGGCAGCGCCTCCGGGACGGGCGGCGGCCGGTTGATCCTGGCCGGCGGCGAACGGGGGGTGTACCGCAGCGGCGACGCCGCCGACTGGACGCCCAGCGCCAACCAGGCCACCGCCGACGTGGTGACCGTCCCCGACACCTGGCTGCTCTGCTCCGGCGAGCACGACATCGAGGTGGTGGGGCACGATGCGCCGGGCCGCGATTGAACGGCTGCTGCCGGCGGCCTACCAGCGGGCCGCCGGGCCGGGCAGCGTCCTGGCCGCCCTGCTGGACGTGATGGAGACGTTGCACGCCCCGGACGAGGCGCTGCTCGCCGACGTGGACGTGCTGTTCGACCCGTACCGCACGCCGGCCGGGTTCGCCGGCTACCTGACCCGCTGGGTGGCGATGGACCACGTGCTCGGCCCGCCCCGGCCGGACGCCCCGCCGCCGCTGCCCGTGGGCCGGCTGCGGGACCTGGTCGCGCACGGCGCGCTGCTGGCCCGCTGGCGGGGCACCCCGTACGGGATGCGCACCGCGCTGGAGCTGGCCACCGGGGTCACCGGGTTCGTCCTGGACGAGCCGGCCGACCGGCCGTTCCACCTGGTCGTCCGGGTGCCGGAGGCGGCGGCCGGGCTGCTGACCGTGGTGGCCCGGATCGTCGCGGCGGAGAAACCGGCGGCGGTGACCGCCGAGGTCGTCCTCGCCGACGGTCCCGCCGACGCCGGGGTCGGCGGCGGGCCGGTGCCGTACGGGCCGGCGGTCGGCCGCGCCACCGTGCCCGCCCCGGGTCCCCTTCCCCCGCCCGGACCGTCGCCTGAGGAGCCGTCATGACCACCGAATGGGCCGTCGTCGCCGCCGCCGAGCAGTTCACCCTCGACCCGGCCAACCGGGGCGAGCTGACCTTCACCGTCTCCAATCCGGGTGTCGCGCCGGACACCGTGGTCTTCGACGTCGCGCCGGGCGAGGGCAGCCAACGGGGCTGGTTCACGGTGGCCGAGCCACAGCGGGTGGTGCCGGGGCAGAACTCCGTGTCGTTCCTGGTCCGCCTGGCGGTGCCGGCCGGCACCGCACCCCGCCGCTACGACATGACCGGCTTCGCCTACTCGGCGAACACCGCGCCGGAGGAGAGTTCCCGCGCCAGCGGTCGGGTGACGTACGAGGTCGCCGCGGTCGCTCCGCCCCGGCGGGCCCCGTGGCCGTGGATCGCGGCGGCGGCGGCGCTGGTGGTGCTGGTCGGGGCGGTGGTCGGCTACCTGCTCAGCCGCCCGGACGCCGACCCGCCACCGCCCGTCGCCCGGGTGGTCACGGTGGAGGCGGAGACCCTGCTCGCCGGGGCGAAGACGGAGTCACCGGCGGGTGCCGCGGCGAAGGTGGTGGAGCAGCCGGACTGCTGCGGGCTGACCTGGTCGGGTGGCCGGCAACTGTTCTTCCAGGGGTTGGCGGTGGGTGACCGGGTCAGTCTCACCGTCACCCTGCCGGTGGACGCCACCTGGTCGTTCGCCGCGTCCCGGACCACCTCGGCGGACTACGCCAACACCATCTGGCAGGTCGACGGCGTGCAGGTCGGCGGCACCTTCCTCGGCTTCTCGAAGCAGCCGGCGCTGCGCGACGTCGAGGAGGTCGGCACGGTCCGGCTCGGCCGGGGCGCGCACGCCCTCACCCTGATCGCGGTCGGCCGGACCCAGGGCACCGACAGGTACTTCGCCGGGGTGGACCGGGTCCGGTTCACCGAGCTGCCCGAGCCGACGGGCAGGCCGTGAGCGGCCGGCGGAAGCTGCTGCTGGTGGCGGTCGCCGTGCTGCTGGTCGCCGCGTTCGTCGGCGCGCTCGGGCTGGGTCGCGCCGGTCGCGGTGATCCGGCCGACCCCGGGGCGCTGGGCTGGCTGGGCCGGCTCGGTGGCGACGGCACCGCCGTGGATCCGGCGACGGTGAGGGCCGACTGCGACCGTACCGGCGACGTGCTCTCCTTCGTCGGCGGCTGCACGCTGCGGGTGGACGACCCCGGCGGGCTGCGCACCCTGGTGCTGCGCAGCCGGGCCGCCTTCGCGGTCACCGCTCCCGCGCCCGGCGACGCCGACCTGACCGTCCGCGACGACGTCACGCCCGGCGACGGGGGCGACGCCGTCGCGACGATCGCCGTCGACCGGGCCACCGAGGTCGGCCTGGGCTGCCCGGGAGGTGTTCCGTGCACCGTCACCATAGCCACCTCGTGACCGGGCACCGGTCGTGGCCCGGGGTGCTGCGGGCCGGGGTGGCACCGGGCCGGAAGGTGGCCCGGCATGGGTGAGCTGCGCAAACCGTTCCTGCTGTTGGCGCTGCTGGCGGTGGCGCTGGTGGTGGGGCTGGAGCTGGGCTCGTCGCTGCTGACCGGCGGCGGCGACGCGGGCGGGGCGCTGCTGGCCGGTGCCCGGGACCTGGGCGTGGACGTCGGCGAGGTGGGGCGGATCAGTGAGCCCTCCGGCCGGGGCACCGGCTACCTGGCGCTGGTCGACGTGGTGGCGCTCTGGACCACCGGCCTGTTCTGCCTGAGCCTGCTGCTCTCCGACCGGGTGCAGGGCCGGGTACAGGGGGTCGCCACCCTGGTCTTCGCCGTCCTGCTGATCCTGGCGTCGCTGGTGCTGCTGGTGACCGTCTTCGTCGAGCTGACGGTGATGGTGTCGCTCTTCCTGGCCGTGCCCTTCGGCACGCTGGCCTACCTGGCGCTGTGGGGTTTCTTCCCGGTCGGCGAGGCCAGCCTGCTGCTCGGCCTGGTGCTGCTGTTGAAGCTGGTCTGGGCCGGGCTGCTGCTGCTCGCCCAGCCCCGGTTCCTCCAGAACAAGGGACTCGTCCTGCTGGCGCTGACCACCCTGGTCTGCACGGTGGTGCTGGAGTTCCTGCACCGGCTGGTCCCGGTGATCCTGGTCAGCATCCTCGACGACGTCGGCGCGCTGGTCTTCGCCGTCGTGGCCCTCGTCTGGGGCCTGGTCCTGCTGGTGGGTTCCGTTCCCGCCATCGTCAAGGCCGTCCGCGCCACCGCCACCGCCCGGTGACCCGCCGGCCCGGGGGCCGGCGGGTCACCGCGACGACGGGGCCGCCGTAATCCTGTAGCCGTCCCGCTCACGGTCCGGTCAGGACACGTGGGCCAGGTAGGCGTCGATGGTGGCGGCGAGGATGTCCGGACCGGGGCGGGACCAGAGCGCCGCCTGGAACACCTCGACCTCGACCGGCCCGGTGTACCCGGCGGCGTCGACCGCCTCACGCAGCCGGCGCAGCTCCACACAGCCCTCGCCGGGCAGCGCCCGGCCCAGCAGCACCCCCTCCGGCAGCGGGGTCACCCAGTCCGCCGCCTGGAACGCGGCGATCCGGTCGCCGGCGCGGGCGATCTGCGCGTACACCGTGTCGTCCCACCAGACGTGGTAGGTGTCCACCACCACGCCGACCACGGCGGGGTCGAACCGTTCGGCGATGTCGAGGGCCTGGCCGAGGGTGGCGATGACGCACCGGTCGGCGCTGAACATCGGGTGCAGGGGTTCGATGGCGAGCCGCACCCCGGCCGCCGTGGCCTCGTCGGCGAGCGCGGCGACGGCGTCGGCGACCTGCCGGCGGGCCCCGTCGACATCGCGGCTGCCCGGTGGGAGTCCACCGGAGACCAGCACCAGTTCGCGGGTGCCGAGGGTGGCCGCCTCCTCGATGGCCCGCCGGTTCTCGTCCCACCAGTCGGGGGTGGTGAAGAACCCGCCCCGGCACAGCGAGGTGACGGTCAGCCCGGCGGCGCGGACCAGCCGGGCGGCCCGGTCAGGCCCGTACTCCTGCACGGGTTCCCGCCACAGGCCGATGCCGGGCACCCCGGCCGCCGCGCAGCCGGCGACGGCCGCCTCCAGCGGCCAGTGCTGGGCGGTGGCCTGGTTGAACGAGAACCGTTCCAGCCCCGGCGCCGCCACCACCCGGGCCGCGTCGTCGGGCCGTGCCGGGCGGGCACCGGACGGCGTGGGGGCGGTCACTGGGGCACCCCGGCCACGGTGAGGTAGGCCCGGGCCCGCGCGGCGGCCAGGTCGGCGTCGGGCAGCAGCCCGGCGGCGTCGGCGAGGACGAGCAACCGGGCCAGGTGCGCCGGGGACCGGCCGGACTGCTGCCCGGCCAGCATGGTGAAGTGCTCCTGGTGCCCGGCCAACCAGGCGAGGAACACGATGCCGGTCTTGTAGAACCAGGTCGGCGCGGCGAACAGGTGCCGGGCCAGCGGCAGGGTCGGGGCGAACACCGCGTCGTAGCGGTCCAGGTCACCGGCGTCGAGGGCGGCGAGCGCGGCGGCGGCGGCCGGCGCGATGGCCGCGAAGACACCGAGCAGGGCGTCGGAGTGGCCCTGCGCGTCGCCCCGGATCAGCTCCGGGTAGTGGAAGTCGTCGCCGGTGTAGAGGCGTACCCCGGCGGGCAGGCGGCGACGCAACGCGATCTCCCGGTCGGCGTCGAGCAGGGACACCTTGATCCCGTCGATCCTCCGCTGGTGCTGTTTGATCAGGTGCAGCACCGTCTCGGTGGCCTCGTCGAGGTCGGCCGAGCCCCAGTAGCCGGCCAGCGCCGGGTCGAACATGTCACCGAGCCAGTGCAGCACCACCGGTTCGTCGGCGGCGGTGAGCAGTTCGTCGTACACCCGCAGGTAGTCGTCGGGGCCGGTGGCGGCGGCGGCCAGGTGGCGGCTGCACATCAGCACCGGGCGGGCGCCGGCGGCGGTGACGTCGGCGAGCTGCTCGGCGTACGCCCGGGTCACCCGGTCCATGGTGGCCGGTCCGGGTGGGAGCTGGTCGGTGGCGACCCCGGCGACGATCCGGCCGCCGACCGCCCGGGCCTCGGCGGCGCTGCGCCGGATCAGCTCCCGGGTGGCCGGGTAATCCAGGCCCGCGCCGCGCTGGGCGGTGTCCATCGCCTCCGCCACCCCCAGCCCGTACGACCAGAGGTGCCGCCGGAAGGCGAGGGTGGTGTCCCAGTCGACGGCGGCCGGGGCGCCCGGGACGTTCTCCGCGCGCGGGTCGGCGACGACGTGCGCCGCCGCGTACGCCGTCCGGGTGGTCGACGGGCCGGCGGGGCGCTCGTGGCCCGCGCCCCCGCGCAGCCGGTGGGTGCCGCCGTCGGGCAGCCGGACGACGGCGGTCACCGGGACAGCTCCGGCACCTCGACCCGGCGGCCCTCCCGGGCCGAGCGCAGCCCCAGCTCGGCGAGTTGCACGCCGCGTGCGCCGGCCAGGAAGTCCCAGGTGAACGGGGAGCCGGTGACGACGTGCCGCAGGAACGCCTCCCACTGCACCTTGAAGCCGTTGTCGAACTCCTCGTTGTCGGGCACCTCGGTCCACTGGGCCCGGAAGTCCTCGGTGGCGGGCAGGTCGGGGTTCCACACCGGTTTGGGGGTGACCGCCCGGTGCTGGACCCGGCAGCGGCGCAGCCCGGCGACGGCGCTGCCCTCGGTGCCGTCGACGTGGAACTCGACCAGTTCGTCGCGGTGCACCCGGGTGGTCCAGGACGAGTTGAGCGCGGCGATGATCCCGCCGTCGAGTTCGAAGATGCCGTACGCGGCGTCGTCGGCGGTGGCCGGGTAGGGCCGGCCGGCCTCGTCGACGCGCTGCGGGACGTGGGTGGCGGCGACGCAGGTGACCGCCCGGACGGGGGCGAACAGTTCCTCCAGCACGTACTGCCAGTGCGGGAACATGTCCATCACGATGCCGCCGCCGTCCTCGGCGCGGTAGTTCCAGGAGGGGCGTTGGGCGGGCTGCCAGTCGCCTTCGAAGACCCAGTAGCCGAACTCGCCGCGCACGGAGAGGATGCGGCCGAAGAACCCGCCGTCGATGAGCCGCTTGAGCTTGCGCAGCCCGGGGAGGAAGAGTTTGTCCTGGACGACGCCGGTGCGGATGCCGGCGGCATCGGCGGCCCGGACCAGTTCCCACGCGGCGGCGCTGGACTCGGCGAGCGGCTTCTCGGTGTAGATGTGCTTGCCGGCGTCGATGGCCTGGCGGATGGCCTTCTCCCGCTGCTGGGTCACCTGGGCGTCGAAGTAGATCTCCGCGTCGTCGCGGGCGAGGGCGGCGGCGAGGTCGGTGGTCCAGTCGGTGAGGCCGTGCCGTTCCGCGACCGCCCGCAGCCGGGTCTCGTCCCGGCCGACCAGGATCGGCTCGGGCCAGATCCGGGTGCCGTCGCCCAACGCCAGGCCACCCTGCTCGCGCAGGGCGAGCAGGGAGCGGACCAGGTGCTGGCGGTAGCCCATCCGACCGGTGACGCCGTTGACGATGATGCCGATCGACCTTCGGGTCATGGTCGTCCTTCCCCTTTGCACATCGCATAGGTAAGCGCTTTCCTAGCAGCCTAGGTGGCCGCCCCACCACGGGCAAGAGGCCACCACCGACCGTTGCGGTAACCTGTCCGCTACCGCGCGGCCCCGACCGGGCCCGGACACTTTCGGGGGTGCCCATGGCGACGCTGGCCGATGTCGCCCGCCGCGCCGGGGTCTCCCCCGCCACCGCCTCCCGGGTGATCAACGGCAGCAGCAAACCGGTCGCCGACGAGCTGCGCGAACGGGTGCTGCGGGCCGTCGCCGACCTGCGGTACGTGCCCAACGCGCACGCCCAGCTGCTGGCCCGGCCGCAGCGCAGCGTCGTCGGCGTGGTGGTGCACGACGTCTCCGACCCGTACTTCGCCGAGCTGACCCGGGGGCTGCAACGGGTCGCCACCGACCACGGCCGGCTGGTCATCATCTGCAACAGCTACCGCGACCCGGAACGCGAGCTGGAGTACGTGGAGATGCTGCGCGCCCAGCAGGTCGCCGCGATCGTGCTGGCCGGCTCCGGCTACCACGACGCCACCTTCACCGCCCGGCTCGCCGAGAAGCTGGCCGCCTACGAGGCGACCGGCGGCCGGGTGGCGGTGGTCGGCCGGCACGAGCACCCCGGCGACGCGGTGATGCCGGCCAACACCGACGGGGGCCGGCTGCTCGGCGCGGAGCTGCTGCGCCGGGGGCACACCCGGATCGGGGTGGTCGCCGGCCCGCAGGTGCTGACCACCATCACCGACCGGCTCGACGGGCTGCGCGCCGCGCTCGCCGAGGGCGGCCACCCGCTGCCCGCCGAACGCGTCCGGTACGCCGACTTCGACCGCGACGGGGGTGCCCGCGCCGCCGGTGAGCTGCTCGACGCCGTCCCCGGCCTGACCGCGCTGGTGGCGTTGAACGACTCGATGGCCGTCGGCGCGCTGACCCTGCTGCGCGCCCGGGGCGTGCCGGTCCCCGGGCAGGTGTCGGTGGTCGGCTTCGACGACATGCCGGTCGCCGCCGACGTCACCCCGGCGCTGACCACCGTCCGGCTGCCCCTGGTGGAGCTGGGCGCGCGGGCGATGACCCTGGCACTGGGCCCGGCCGCCGACCGGTCCCGGGTCGAGGTGCTGCCGGCCACCCTGGTCGTCCGGGACAGCCTCGGCCCCGCCCCGGCCTGACCGGCGGCCCCCGGCACGACGTCGCGCCGGGGCCGGACCCCCGGCCCGTCGCGGGTCGACGGTCGGCACGCGGCGGCTCAGGCCGGCGTGGCGGCCAGCTCGGCGAGCCGGTCGATCTGCCGGGGGTCGGACAGCGCCGACCCCACCGCCACCACCCGCACCCCGGCGGCGAGGAAGTCGGCGGCGTTACCCGCGTCGATCCCCCCGGTCGCCACGAACCGCAGCTCCGGCAGCGGGCCGGCCATCGCCTTGAACCACTGGGGGCCCAGGCTGACCGCCGGGAACGCCTTGAGCCAGACCAGCCCGTGGTCGAGCGCCAGCTGCGCCTCGGTGGGGGTGGCCACCCCGGGCAGGTGCGGGATGCCGTAGCTGACCGCCGCGTCGGCCACCGCCAGGTCCAGCCCGGGGGCCACGGTGAACGCCGCGCCGGCGCTGGCGGCCTGCCGTACCTGGGCGGGGGTGCGCACCGTGCCGGCCCCGACCCGGCGGCCCCGGTCCTTGCCGGCCTCCACCGCCGCCCGCAGGGACAGCGTGGCGTCCGGCGTACGGATCGGCACCTCGACCACGTCGATGCCGAGGTTCCAGGCCCGCTCGGCGAGCCGGACGGTCTCCGTCGGCGGCAGGTCCCGCAGGATCACCATCACCCGTGCGGTGCCGAACAGGGGCGCGAAGTCGTGCGCGGTCATCGACCGTTCCTTCCGGTGGCGGGGGTGGGGAGCAGGCCGGCGTCGACCAGGTCCAGGCTCGCCCAGTCCTGCGCCGGCAACGCGAGGAGCCGATCGGCCAGCGCCCGCCGTGGCGGCGGGGCGGTGTCCCCGGCGACGGTCAGGGCGGGGGCCGCGCAGAGGTGCCCGAGCCGCAGGCAGCGGTCCAGGTCGAGGCCGCGCAGCAGCCCCGACAGCAGGCCGGCGGCGAAGGCGTCGCCGGCCCCGACCGGCTCGTGCACCGGCACCCGCAGCGCCGGCACGAAGACGGCCGCCGCGCTGCGGGGCAGCGCGGTGACCCCGACGGCGGCGTCCTTGACCACCACCAGTTCCGGGCCGGGCAGCAGGTCACGGACGGCGGTCGGCTCGGTGACCCCCCACAGGGTGTGCGCCTCGTCGAGGCCGACGAGGACCACGTCGGCGGCGTCGGCCAGCGCGCGCAGCACCGGTGCGGCGGTCGCCGCCGACCAGAGCCGGGCCCGGTGGTTGACGTCGAAGCTGACCCGGGCGGCGGGCAGCGGCCGGTCGGTGACCGCCCGGCGGACCAGGGCCGCGCAGGACGGCGAGAGGGCGGCGGTCACCCCGGACAGGTGCAGCAGCCGGACCCCGGCCAGCGCCGGATCGTCCAGCACCCCCGGGTGCAGGCGGGAGGCCGCCGACCCGGACCGGTAGTAGTGCACGGCGGTGCCGTCGGGCGTCGGGTCCTTGAGGTAGACGCCGGTCGGGGCGGTCGGGTCGACGGTGACCAGGCTGGTGTCCACCCCGGTGGCGGCGACGTGCCGCCGGACCCGCCGGCCGAACGGGTCGTCACCGACCCGGCTGACCCAGGCCGTCCGGTGGCCGAGCGCGGCGAGCGCGCACGCCACGTTGGACTCCGCGCCGCCGACCGAGACGCCCAGCCGGTCGGCCCGGTCCAGCGGCCCCGTCGGGTCGGGGCCGAGCACCACCATCGACTCGCCGACGGTGGCCACCTCCGGGCCGGGCGGCGTCGCGCCGGTCACCCCGGCTCCGTGGCGGCGAGCAGGGCGGTGACGCCGGCCCGGTCGCGTACCCCGTCGGCGACCAGCACCCGGTGCCGGCCGGTCCGCCGGCCCCCGGCGGGCACCACCGCCGGCCGGTCGAAGGCGAAGGCCACGCAGACGCCCGGGTACATCGCCGTCCGCACGAACCACCGGTCGCCGAGCCCCAGCCCGGTGAAGACCAGGGTGTACGCCCCACCGCCCGGCGCGACCCCGGTGAGCGCGACCCAGCGGGCGGCGCTGCCGTTGGCGGCCTGCTCGCCGTCGGCGTCGGCGGTGAACGTGACCGGCTCGCCGTCGGCGACGGCCCGCCAGAAGAAGCCGCCGTAGCCGGCCCCGCCGGGCCGCCCGTTGGTGGCGGGGCTGCCCAGGTGGACGTCGCGCCCGGCCGGGGCGGTGAGGGTGTAGTCGACGTCGAGCGCCCAGGCGTCCGGGGCCACCGGGGTCGCGGCGAGCCGGCGGTGCTCGGTGAGCAGCACCCCGCCGTCGCGGTCGCGCCACTGCAACGCGTGTGCCAGCCGGTCCGGCGCGCGCTCCCGCCAGTGCGTGTGCGCGATGACGCCGTGGTCGTCGCGCCAGGTGTAGCCGGTGTCCCGGACGTACGTCCGGCCGCCCCACAGGTTGGTGCCGTCGACGTCCTGCACGGCCAGCGACGCCCCGAGGTGCCAGACGTGGTCGGCGGGCAGGGCGTCGGTGACCGGGGTGCCGGCCAGCGTCCGTACCGGGTGCAGGTAGGGGCGGGGGCCGTGCCGGGGGTCCAGGTCGGGGCGCAGCACGTAGCGGGCCACCTCGACGTCGCCGACGTGCAGCCGGGAATCGTCGTCGCCCGGTTCCGGGGCGGGGGGTCGGGGCCGGACGGCCGCCCCGGACGGTTGCGGGGCGGCGCGGGTCGGGGCCGGGCCGGGGCCGGCCGGGACGGGGTGGGGGTGACCGGTCACGGTGCCTCCATCCGGGCGGTGGGCCGGCGGGCGGCGACCGCGTGCAGGGCGGCCAACGCGTAGCCGGCCAGGATCGGCACCGCCACCGGGGTGACCAGTATCCCCAACAACCCGGCCACCGCGCAGACCCCACCGGCCGCCGCCCAGGTCCCCGGCCGGGCCAGGCCGGTACGGCCGGCGACCCGGGCCGCCGCCCGCCAGCCCCGCCCGCCGGTACGGCCGATCGCCACCACCGTCAGCCCGGCGTACCCGGCCAGGGCGGCGGTGACCACGGCGGTGCCGGCCAGCGCGACGCCACCCCCGGGCACCCGGCCGGTGGCCAGCGCGACCAGGTCGACGCCGAGCGCGACGGCGACGGCCAGCCCGACGGCGCTGGCGGCCAGCCCGGCCGGCAGGGCCCGACCGAACCGGGACAGCGTGGTACGCAGGTCCGGCCAGCCGCCGAGGGTCAGCCGGTCGTGCACGGCGGCGCTGGCGGTGGCCACGGCCGGCGCGAGGGTGAGCACCGGCAGCGCGGCCAGCGTCACGGCGAATCCGAGCAGCGCCAGGTCGGTGGCGTCGCGCAGGGTGTCCCGCCAGTCCCGGCGGGCCGGTACGGCGTCGTCGGACGCCAACGGGGCGGCGGTCATCCCTTCAGCCCGCTGGTGTTGATGCCCTCGACCAGCATCCGCTGGAAGGCCAGGAAGAACAGGAAGACCGGCAGCAGCGACAGCACCGACATGGCGAACATCGGGCCGACCGCGCTCTGGCTGGTGGAGTCGATGAACAGGGTCAGCGCCACCGGCACCGTGTAGTCGTCCAGGCTGGACAGGAAGACCAGTTGCCGGAAGAAGTCGTTCCAGGTCCAGATGAACGAGAAGATCGCGGTGGTGACCAGCGCCGGGCGGCTCAGCGGCAGGATGACGTGCCGGAAGATGCCGTACGGGCTGGCGCCGTCGATCTTGGCGGCCTCGTCGAGTTCGCGCGGGATGCCCCGCATGAACTGCACCATCAGGAACACGAAGAACGCCTCGGTGGCCAGGAACTGCGGGATGAGCAGCGGCAGGTAGGGCCAGTCCCCGCCGACCAGGCCGAGGCTGCGGAACAGGATGTACTGCGGCACGATCAGCACGTGGCCGGGGAGCAGCAGGGTGCCGATCATGACGGCGAACCAGATCCCCCGCAGCCGGAACCGCAACCGGGCGAAGGCGTACGCGGCGAGCAGGCAGGAGACCGCGTTGCCGACCACGGTCAACAGGCTGACCATGGCGCTGTTGAGGAAGAACGTGCCGAAGCTGAGGTCGAAGTTGCCCCAGCCGGCGGTGAAGTTGCCCGGGGTGAACCGTTCGGGCAGCAGGCCGACGTTGTTGACGATCTCTTCCTGCGACTTGACCGAGGTGCCCACCATCCACAGCAGCGGGTAGAGCACCACCGCCACGATCACGATCAGCACCAGCAGCCGGACGGCCTGCCGGCCGCCCTGCCGGCGACGGCCGGGCCGCCGCGCCGTCGAGGTCACCGCCACCATTACTTCTCCCCGTCGGAGTAGTGCACCCAGAACCGCCCGGTGCTGAAGAAGACCACGGTGATCAGGCCGATCGCGATCAGGAACACCCAGGCCATCGCGGAGGCGTAGCCCATCTCCAGGTCGGTGAAGCCTGCGATGTAGAGCTTCAGGGTGTACATCAGGGTGGAGTCGACCGGGCCGCCGGTGCCGTTGCTGAGCACGAAGGCGGCGGTGAAGCCCTGGAAGCCGTTGATGGTCTCCAGCACCAGGTTGAAGAAGATGACCGGGGAGAGCATCGGCAGGGTGACGTGCCAGAACTGGGAGAACCGGCCGGCGCCGTCGACGGAGGCCGCCTCGTACAACTCGGTGGGGACCTGCTTCAACCCGGCCAGGAAGATCACCATGGGTGCGCCGAACTGCCAGATGGCCAGCACCATCAGGGTCTGCAGCGCCCAGTCCGGGTCGCTGACCCAGGGCAGCCCCTCGATGCCGAACAGCGCGAGGAACGAGTTGAACGCGCCGTCCCGGTTGAACATGTTGACCCAGACGATGGCCAGCGCGACGCTGCCGCCGAGCAGGGACGGCAGGTAGAACAGCGCCCGGAACAGGCCCACCCCCCGCCACGCCCGGTTGAGCAGCAGCGCCACCCCGAGGGCTGCGGCCAGCTTCAGCGGTACGGCCACCAGGGCGAAGGTCACCGTCACCCGCACCGCGTGCCAGTACGACGGGTCGGCGGTGAACATCCGCTCGTAGTTGGCCAGCCCGACCCACTCCACCTCGGACAGCGGGGTGAGGATGTCGTAGTTGGTGAAGCTCAGCCAGAGCGAGAGCAGCATGGGGATCGCCGTGACGCCCATCAGTCCGATGAGCCAGGGCGAGAGGAATACGTAGCCCGCCAGACCTTCGGCGTGCCGGTCCCGCCCGCCCCGACGCCGGGTGGCGCGGGGGCGGGCGGGACCGGTGCGTCCGGTCCGGCCGGGCGCCGTGGTGAGGGCCACGGGGCCGGCTCCTTTCGTCGTCCGTGGTGCGCCGGTCAGGCGATCGCGGACTTGCAGGCGGCGAGGAACTGCTCGGCGGCCTGTTCCGGGGTGGCCCGCTGGTACTGGACGTTCTCGGCGGCCTTGACCAGCTCGGACTTGACCTTGCTGTGTCCCTTGATGGGCACCTGTGGCGACTGGCCGAACTTCTGCGCCAGCTCGGACTCGACCTGGATGGACTGTTTCATGGCCGGGTCGGTCACCGTCTCGCTGACCGTGGCCCGCAGGTCCATGTTGGACGGCAGGCCCCGGTCGGTGCCGAGCAGCGCCACCGCCTCCGGGTCGTTGGCCAGGAAGTTGATCACGTCGACGGCGGTGTCCCGGTGCTTGCTGCCCTTGAACACCGACCAGTACATCGAGGCGCGGGCCCACTGGGCGCTCGGGTCGCCGGGGTAGGCCACCACCCCCAGCTCGTCCTTGGTGTTCTTCTTCAGGTCCGGCATCTGGTTGACCCAGACCCAGGAGGTGGCGGCCTTGCCGGTGACCACGAGCTGCTTGGTCACGTCGCTGGCGTTGCCCTCGTGGATCACGTCGGGGGTGGGGGTGGCCCCCCGGTCCCGGGCGCCCTTCCACAGGGTGAACCACTTCGTCACGTCCTCGGCGGTGAAGCCGAGGTCCTTGCCGTTGTAGAGGTCCTTGCCCTGCTGGCGCAGCCAGACCCAGAACGCCTTGTAGTCGGCGCTCGGGTCCTGGGTGCCGGGGATCTTGGTCTTCTTGGCCACCTGCTCGGCCCAGGCGATGTGCTCCTCCCAGCTCTGGCCGGTGGTCGGCTCGGGCAGGCCGTTGCTGGTCAGCAGGGTCTTGTTGTAGACCAGCCCCTGGGTGTTCTCGCCGGAGGCCACCCCGGCCAGCTTGCCGTCGACGACGCCGTACTCCAGCAGGCTCTTGGGGAACTTCGACACGTCGAGCTTGCCGGAGTCCTGGTAGCTCTTGAGGTCGAGCACGGTGCTGCGGCCGGCGTACTCGGCCAGGTAGTTGTCGTCGATCTGGAACAGGTCCGGCGGGTTGCCGCCGGCGGTGAGGGTGGCCAGCTTGTCGAAGTAGCCCTGGTTGGCCTGCCAGGTCTTCTCGAACGTCACGTTCGGGTGCTTCTTGGTGTAGAGGGCGAGGGCGTCCTCGGTGAGCTTGGCGCGCGCCTCACCGCCCCACCAGAAGACGGAGAGTTTGACCTGCCCGTCGTCACCGGCGGAGTCGTCGCCGCCGCAGGCCGCCGCGCCGAACATCAGCGGCACGGCGACGGCGGTGGCGACCACGCCGCGCAGGAATCGACGACGGGGCACGGGGGTACGGTGGTGCGGTTCGGCCGGCGTGCCGGCGGTGGGGGACGTTGCGGGGTGCATGCGCTCACTCCTCGGGTTAGGAGGCGACGACGCCACCGGTGGTCACGGTCGGGCCGCCCGGGTCCGCAAGGCGATGCGGACCCGGGCCATCCGGATCGGAACCGGGACGGGATCGACCGGGTACGGGTCCGGTCGAGTCGCGAATGACCAGTTCGGTCTGGAGCATTACCTGTGCGGTGGTACGACGGTCACCGACGGCCGCTGCCCGTCCCGCGCCGCGCGGGCGCGGGTCGGAGTCGTGTTGCAGCAGCATGTCGACGGCCGTCCGGCCGGCGGCCGCGGTTGGCGTGGCCACCGTCGTCAACTTGGGGCGGGTGAGTCGGCTCAGCGCGATGTCGTCGACGCCGACCACGCTGACGTCCTGCGGCACCCGGATACCGAGGTGGTCGAGCCCCTCGATCAGCCCGATCGCCATCAGGTCGTTGTAGGCGAGCACGGCGGTGACGCCGCTGTCGCGTACCTGGGCGGCCAGTTCGCCGCCGCCGGTCTCGGTGGGCGGGTTGGGCCCGAGCACGGTCAGCTCGGCCCCGCCGGAGCGGGCGGCGGCGCCGGCCGCCCGACGCATCTGCTGGTTGGTCCAGGAGCCGCGCGGCCCGCCGAGCAGGGCGAGCCGCCGGTGGCCGAGGCCGAGCAGGTGCTCGATCGCGGCGCGCGCCCCCTGACCGACGTCCATCATCACGCAGGGCAGGCCGGTGACCTGCCGGTTTATCACCACCACCGGCACCTCCCGGCTGACCTGCTCGATCAGGCCGTTGCTCATCCGGGGGCTGCACAGCAGCACCCCGTCGACCTGCTTGGCCAGCGCGTGGACCAGTTCCTCCTCGGCGGCCGGGTCCTCGTTGGTGTCGGCCACGAAGACGTGGTAGTCGCGGTGCCGGGCCTGCCCCTCGGCCGCCTTGATCAGTGGCGGGAAGAACGGGTTGGCGATGTCGGCGATGATCAGGCCGATGTTGTGGGTACGGCCGGTGATCAGGGCGCGGGCGGCCCGGTTGGGTCGGTAGCCGAGGTCCTCGGCGCAGGCCAGCACCCGGCCCCGGGTCTCCGGGTTGACCAGGTGCGGCGCCGAGAAGGTGCGGGACACCGTGGAGATGTGCACGCCCGAGGCCCGCGCGACGTCGCGGATGGTGGCTGGCACGGGCGGCCCTCTCGTCGATGGTGTGGTCGGGGTCACGTGGGTGCCGCCAATTAATGCAAACGGTTGCTCCACTGTCAACGGGCGATTGTTACAGGTCGATTGCGGGGGCGCTCCTGCCATGCCCCCTTAAGCGCATGAACCGGGATCTATGCCACGGGATTGGCATCGATCGTTGACGTGCTCTTCACCGACGTGGTTTCTTCACTGCAAACCTTTGCAGCCACGGGAGGTCCACGGATGTCACCACCAGCCACGCCGCGTCGACGGCACGCCCTCGTCGGCACCGGGGCGCGGGCGGAGATGTTCGTCCGGGCCCTGGTCACCGCGCACGCCGACACCGCCGAGCTGGTCGCCTTCGCCGACGTCAACCAGACCCGGATGGACGCCCACAACCGGTGGCTGACCGAGCTGGGCCATCCGGCCGTGCCGACGTACCCGGCCGCCGACTTCACCGCCATGCTCGCCAAGGAACGGGTCGACGTGGTGCTGGTGACCAGCGTCGACGTCACCCACGACGAGTACATAGTGGCGGCCCTGCGGGCCGGCTGCGACGTGGTCACCGAGAAACCGATGACCGTCGACGCGGCCCGCTGCCGGCGCATCCTCGACGCGGTCGCCGAGACCGGCCGGCAGGTCACCGTCGCCTTCAACTACCGCTACAACCCGTTGCACGAGCAGGTCAGGAGGCTGCTCGCCGACGGCGCGGTCGGCGAGATCGGCTCGGTGCACTTCGAGTGGCTGCTCGACGTGCGGCACGGCGCGGACTACTTCCGCCGCTGGCACCGGGACAAGGCCAGCTCCGGCGGGCTGATGGTGCACAAGGCCAGCCACCACTTCGACCTGGTCAACTGGTGGCTCGACGCCACCCCGGTCGAGGTGTACGCCGCCGGCCGGCTGTTCTTCTACGGCGACACGGGCCGCCGGCACGGCTACGCCCGCGACTACGACCGGGCGCACGACTCCCCCGCCGCCGCCGACGACCCGTTCGCCCTGCGGCTGGCCGACCATCCCCGGCTGCGTGAGCTGTACCTCGACGCCGAGGGCGAGGACGGCTACCGGCGCGACCGCAACGTCTTCGCCCCCGGGGTGAGCATCGAGGACGACATGGCGGTGCTGGCCCGCTACTCCACCGGCGCGACGATGACCTACCACCTCACCGCCTACGCCCCCTGGGAGGGCTACCGGGTGATGGTCAACGGCAGCCGGGGCCGGCTGGAACTGGAGGTGACCGAGAGCGACTTCGTCAGCCCGGCCGCCGCCGGGGCGCTCAAAGGGGCCGCCCTGCACGGCGACGAGGCCGCCGCCGAACACGGCGCGGCCACCCTCACCCTGCGTCCGTTCTGGGCCCCGCCCACCCGGATACCGGTCGAGGGCTACACCCGGCAGGGCCACGGCGGCGCGGACGTCCGGATGACCCGGGTGATCTTCGGCGGCGAACCGGACCCGCTGGACCGGGCCGCCACCGCCCGTGACGGGGCGCTGGCCCTGCTCACCGGGCTGGCCGCCAACCGGTCCTTCGACACCGGCGAACCGGTCCGCGTCGCCGACCTGCTCACCCTGCCCTGACCGGCGGCCGGCCACCCGCCGTCCCCGCGCCCGCCCCGAACCGCCGACCCTCCGCCCGTACCCGAGGAGTCCCCCGACGTGCCGACCTCTCCCGACCTGCTCCTGCCGACCGACCCGGGCGTCCGGGCCATCGCCCGCGAGCTGTACGCCCTCGCCGGCCCGCAGCCGATCATCTCGCCGCACGGGCACGTCGACCCGGCGCTGCTGGCCGAGGACCGGCCCTTCCCGGACCCGGCCCGGCTGCTCATCGTGCCTGACCACTACCTCACCCGGATGCTGCTCAGCCAGGGGGTGCCCCCGGCCACGCTGGGGGTGCCCAGCGTCGACGGCAGCCCGGTGGAGACCGACGGCCGGACCATCTGGCGACGCTTCGCCGACCACTGGCACCTGTTCCGGGGCACCCCGTCGCGGCTGTGGCTGGAACGCACCTTCAGCGAGGTGTTCGGGGTGGACACCGCGCTGACCCCGGCCACCGCCGACGCCGTCTACGACGAGTTGGCCGCCCGGCTGGCCGAGCCGGAGTTCCGGCCCCGGGCACTGTTCACCCGATTCCGCATCGAGGTGCTCGCCACCACCGAGTCCCCGCTGGACGACCTCGCCGCGCACGCCAAGCTCGCCGCCGACGGCTGGGGCGGGCCGGGCGGCCGGGTGGTCACCACGTTCCGCCCGGACAACGTCGTCGACATGGAGTTCGACGGCTGGGCCGACAACGTGGCCCGGCTCGGCGAGGTGGCCGGCGTCGACACCGGCACCTACGCCGGCTACCTGGACGCGCTGCGGGCCCGCCGGGCGGCGTTCGTCGCGGCCGGCGCGACCTCCTCCGACCACGGCCATCCCACCGCCCGGACGCTGGCGCTCGACGCCGACGAGGCGGCGCGGCTCTACGACCGGGGCCGGCGCGGGCTGGCCGACGCCGCCGACGCCGAGGCGTTCCGGGCGCACATGCTGGTGGAGTTCGCCCGGATGTCGCTCGACGACGGGCTGGTGCTGCAACTGCACCCCGGCGCGGTGCGCAACCACAACCGCCGGCTGTACGCCACCCACGGCCGCGACGTCGGCGGGGACGTCCCGCACGCCACCGAGTACGTGCACGCGCTGGCCCCGCTGCTCGACGCGTACGGCAACGACCCGCGGCTGCGGGTGGTGCTCTACACCCTCGACGAGTACACCTTCACCCGGGAGCTGGCCCCGCTGGCCGGCGGCTACGCCGCGCTCTACCTCGGCGCGCCCTGGTGGTTCCTGGACTCCCCGGAGGTGCTGCGCCGGTTCCGGGAGGCGGTCACCGAGTCCGCCGGGTTCTACAACACCGCCGGGTTCGTCGACGACACCCGCGCGTTCTGCTCCATCCCGGTCCGCCACGACGTGGCCCGCCGGATCGACGCCGGGTTCCTGGCCCGCCTCGTCGCCGAGCACCGGCTGACCGAGGACGAGGCCGCCGAGACGGTCGTCGACCTGGCGTACCGGCTGCCCAAGAAGGTCTTCAAGTTCGGGGGGTCCGCATGAGCACCACGATCACCGACGTCGACGTGCACGACGTCCGGTTCCCCACCGCGGCGGCCGGCGACGGCTCCGACGCGATCAACCGGGGTGACTACTCGGCCAGCTACGTCGAGCTGCGCACCGACGGCGGCCCGACGGGCGCCGGGTTCACCTTCACCAACGGCCGGGGCAACGAGATCACCTGCGCCGCGATCGAGGCCCTCGCCCACCACGTCCGGGGCCGCACCGTGGAGGAGATCGCCGCCGAGCCGGTGGCGTTCTGGCGGTCCCTCACCGCCGACGTGCAGCTGCGCTGGCTGGGGCCGGAGAAGGGGGTCATCCACATGGCCTCCGGCGCGCTGGTCAACGCGGTCTGGGACCTGCGGGCCAAGCTGGCCGGCAAGCCGATGTGGCGCTACCTCGCCGAGCTGCCCACCGACGAACTGGTCGCCAACGTCGACTTCCACCACATCACCGACGCGCTCACCCCCGACGAGGCCGCCACCCTCCTGGACAAGGGGCTGGCCGGGGCGGCGGAGCGGCTCGCCGTGCTGGAACAGGAGGGTTTCCCGTCGTACACCACGTCCGTGGGGTGGTTGGGGTACCCGGACGACAAGGTGCGGGCGCTGACCCGCGAGGCGTACGCCCAGGGGTGGCGGGCGATGAAGATGAAGGTCGGCGGCCCGCCCGCCGACGACCTGCGCCGGGCCCGGATCATCCGGGCCGAGATCGGCCCGGACGCGCTGCTGATGATGGACGCCAACCAGGTGTGGGACGTCGACGAGGCGATCACCAACATGACCGCGCTGGCCGAGGTCGACCCGTACTGGATCGAGGAGCCGACGCACGCCGACGACATCCTCGGCCACGCCCGGATCGCCCGCGCGGTGACCGGGCTGACCGACGGCCGGTGCCGGGTCGCCACCGGCGAGGTCGCCGCCAACCGGGTCATCTTCAAGCAGCTGCTCCAGGCCGAGGCGATCGGGGTGATGCAGATCGACGCCTGCCGGGTCGCCGGGGTCAACGAGGTGCTGGCCGAGATCCTGCTCGCGGCGAAGTTCGGGGTGCCGGTCTGCCCGCACGCCGGCGGCGTCGGCCTCTGCGAGTACGTGCAGCACCTGGCGATCTTCGACTACCTGCGGGTCGGCGCCAGCCTGGACGGGCGGATGGTCGAGTACGTCGACCACCTGCACGAGCACTTCGTCGACCCGGTCCGCACCCGGGGCGGCCGGTACCTGCTGCCCACCGCCCCCGGCTACAGCGCCACCATGCGCCCCGAGTCGATCGCGCGGTTCCGGTTCCCGGACGGCCCGGTGTGGCGGTGAACGGGGGCACCGACCGGCTGGGCCTGGCCACCCTGCGCCGGCTGCCCGAGCAGAGCCGACCGCTGGTCCGGCCGGGCACCGTGCCGGCCGGCATCGTCCACCTCGGACTGGGCGCGTTCCACCGGGCCCACCAGGCGGTCTGCACCGAGACGGCGATCGGCGCGGCCGGCGGCGACTGGGGCATCGTCGGGGTCGCCCCGCGCAGCACCACGCTGGTCGAGGCCCTCGCGGCACAGGACGCGCTGTTCAGCGTCACCACGCTGGCCGCCGACCGGTCGGCGACCCGGGTGGTCGGCGCGCTGGCCGGGGTCCGGCACGCCGCCAGCGACCCGGCGGCGGTGGTCGCGCTGCTCGCCGACCCGGCGATCCGGGTGGTGACGCTGACGGTGACCGAGAAGGCGTACCGGCTCGACCCGGTCTCCGGGGCGTTGCGCAGCGACGACGAGCTGACCCTCGACCTGACCACCGACCGGCCCCCGGTCACCGTGCCCGGACTGCTGGTCCGTGGGCTGCTCGCCCGCGCCGCCGCCCAGGCGGGGCCGATCGCGCTGGTCAGCTGCGACAACCTGCCGTCCAACGGGCGTCGGCTGCGCGGCCTGGTCCGGCAGTCGCTGGCGCTGGCCGGGGTGCCGGACGCCGTCCAGGACGCCCTCGCCGGGCAGGTGAGCTTCCCCGGCACGATGGTGGACCGGATCGTCCCGGCCAGCACCGGCGAGACGCTGGCGAACGCCCGCGCCGCGCTGGGGGTGACCGACCTGGCGGCGGTGGCCGCCGAGCCGTACCTCCAGTGGGTCATCGAGGACGACTTCCCCGGCGGCCGGCCCCGGTGGGAGCAGGCCGGCGCGGTGCTGACCACCGACGCCGGCCCGTGGGAGCGGCTGAAGCTGCGCGGCCTCAACGGCGTCCACTCGGCGGTGGCCTACCTGGGGGCGGTGGCCGGCCGCGAGACGATCGCGGACACGCTGGCGCTGCCCGGCCTGATCGACGTGCTGCGCCGGTTCGTCGCCGACGACGTGGCCGAGAGCTTCACCCCACCCGAGGGGACGACGGTCACCGGGTACGGCGACGAGGCGCTGGCCCGGTTCGCCAACCCGGCGATCCGGCACCGCACCCTCCAGGTGGCGATGGACGGGTCGCAGAAGCTGCCGCAGCGGGTCCTGCACACCGCCGTCGACCTGCGCGCGCAGGGCCGTCCGGCGTACTGGTCGGCGCTGGTCGTGGCGGCCTGGCTGCGGTTCCTCGACGGGCGGGCCGACGACGGCACGGCGCTGCCGCTGGACGACCCGCTGGCCGACCGGATCACCGCCGTGCTCGCCGCCGCCGACGGCACCGCCGACGGCGCGGTCGGGGCGGTGTTCGCCCTGTCCGAGGTGTTCCCGGCCGCGCTCGCCGAGGACGACGGGTTCCGCACCGACGTGGCCGGCTGGCTGGGCGCGCTGCGGAGCCACGGGGTGGCGGCGGTCCTGGCCGGTGCGGCGTGACGGGCCCGGTGCCGCCGACCGCCGCCGGTGGGCTCGCCGCCCGGGGTGCCCCGGCGGCCCCCGCCGCGACGCCGTCGCGCGCCCCGGCCGGGGCCGACGCGACGGCGGTGCCCCGGGTGGCGATCGTCGGCGCGAACGGGCACGGCCGCTGGCACCGGCGCAGCGTCGCCCCGCTGCACGCGGCGGGACGGCTGCGGCTGGTGGCGCTGGTGGACGTACGGCCGATCGAGAACGAGCCGGCCGCGCCGGTGCCGCCCGGGACGACCGTGCACACCGACCACCGGGAGATGCTCGCCGCCGCCCGCCCGGACGTGGTGATCGTCTGCACCCCGCCGCACACCCACCTGCCGATCGCCCTGGACGTGCTCGCCGCCGGGGCGGACCTGCTGCTGGAGAAGCCGCCGGTGCTGTCCACCGCCGAACACCGGACGCTGGCCGGGGCGTTGGCCGCGACCGGCCGGGCCTGCCAGGTCGGCTTCCAGGCGCTCGGCTCGATGGCGCTGGCCGAACTGTCGACCGCCCTCGGGCAGGGCCGGCTGGGCACCGTCACCGGCATCGGCACGGTCGCCTGCTGGCAACGGCCCGACGGCTACTACGCGCGGTCCCCGTGGGCCGGCCGGCGCAGCCTGCACGGCCGGCCGGTGCTCGACGGCGCGCTGGCCAACCCGCTGGCGCACGCGGTGATGCAGTGCCTGGCGGTCGCCGGGACGGTGACCGGTGCGCCGGTCCGGCCGGCGCGGATCGAACTGGAGCGCTACCGGGTCCGGCCGATCGAGGTCGACGACACCGCCACCCTGCGCATCGTCACCCCGGGCGGACCGCCGATCGTGGCGGCGGTGACGCTGGCCGGGGAGGACTTCGTCGCCGGCGAGGTGATCGTGACCGGCACCCTCGGGCGGGCGGTGCTGGAGTACCCCACCGACCGGCTGCTGCTGCCCGGCGACCCGCAACCCCGGGAGGTGCCGGGGCGGCGGGGGCTGCTGGAGAACCTGCTCGCCCACCGGGCCGACCCGGCCGGCATCCCGCTGATCGCCCCGCTGGCCCGCACCGCGCCGTTCACCGCCGTGCTGGAACAGGTGCGGCAGGCCCCCGAACCGACCCTGCTCGGCGGCGACCTGGTCACGGTCACCGGCAGCGGGCCGGAGCGGGTGGTGACGGTACCCGGGATCACCGCCGCGTTGCGCCGCGCCGCCGAACAGGGCGCGTTGCTGTCGGAGCTGGCGGTGCCGTGGGCGGTGCCGCCGGTGCGTGTCCCCCTGGCGGCGCAGGACGACTGACCCACCCACCACCACCTTCCGGAGAGTCCCATGCGTCCACGCACCACCGGGGCGGCCCTGGTCGCCCTGTCCCTCCTGCTGACCCCGGGCACCGCCGCGTCCGCCGCGCCGCCCGACGGGCCGTCCCGGGCCGTCGAGCGGCTCGCCCGGCAGACCCTGCCGGCCGGCGACGGCTGGGCGGCCGAGGGCCCCGGCACCACCGGCGGCGCGGCGGCCGGCCCGGACCAGGTCCACCTGGTGCGCAGCCGGGCCGACCTGGTCCGGGCGCTGGGCGGCGACAACGCCACCAACCGGAGCAACGCCACCCCGAAGGTGATCGTCGTGGACGGCACCGTCGACGGGTTCGCCGCCGACGACGGCCACCTGCTCGGCTGCGCCGACCTGGCCGACCCGGAGTACAGCCTGCCCGCCTACCTGGCCGCGTACGACCCGGTGGTGTGGGGCATGGTGCCGCCGACCGGGGCGCTGGAGG
Organism: Micromonospora sp. HM134; assembly: GCF_007833915.1. NCBI lineage: Bacteria > Bacillati > Actinomycetota > Actinomycetes > Micromonosporales > Micromonosporaceae > Micromonospora > Micromonospora sp. HM134. Next base: position 3,760,508 of record NZ_CP041061.1, on the reverse strand, counting down.
CCGCCCGGGTGCGGTCGGTGGCCAACCAGACCCGGCAGACGCAGATCAACGTCGGCCCCAACACCACCATCGTCGGCCGGCGCGGGGCGGTCCTCACCGGGCTGACCCTGATGATCGACGGGGCCAGCAACGTCATCGTCCGCAACCTGACCTTCGACGACGCCCGGGACTGCTTCCCGGCGTGGTCGCCCACCGACGGCGCGACCGGCAACTGGAACTCCCAGTACGACCAGGTCTCGGTACGCCGCAGCGAGCACGTCTGGGTCGACCACAACACCTTCACCGACGGCGACAACCCGGACAGCGGGCAGCCGGTGTACTTCGGCCGGCCCTACCAGGTGCACGACGGGTCGCTGGACATCACGCACACCGCCAGCCTGGTGACCGCCTCGTACAACCGGTTCACCGGAAGGGACAAGCTGATGCTGATCGGCTCGTCCAACACGGTCGGGCCGGACGTGGGCCGGTTGAAGGTGACGCTGCACCACAACCTGTTCGACCGGGTGCTCCAGCGGCTGCCCCGGGTCCGGTTCGGCCAGGTCGACGTCTACAACAACTGGTACCGGCTGGCCGGCGACGACTTCGTGTACGCGATCGGGGTGGGTGTGCAGTCCGCCGCGTACGTGGAGAACAACTTCTTCACCCTCGGCGTCGGCATCGCCGCCGGTGACCTGCTGTACGACTGGGGTGGCACCGCCGTCACCACCCGGGGCAACTGGGTGGACGCCGACCGCGCGCTGCCCCGCCCGGTCGACCTGGTGGCCGCCTACAACGCGAGCCACGACCCGGACCTGGGCGGCGACGCCGGGTGGACGCCGACCCTGCGCGCGCCGCAGGCGGTGCCCGCGCCGCTGGTGCCGCTCGTGGTGGGGCCGTTCGCCGGGGCCGGTCGACTGCCGTTGTGAGCCGCCTCCGGTCGGGCCGTGCCTTCCCGGGTGCGGCCCGACCGCCCGGCGGGGTCACCTCGGCAGGGTGAGCACCTCCGCGCCCTCGGCGGTGATGGCGATGGTGTGTTCGCTGTGTGCCGTGCGGCAGCCGGTGGCGCTGCGCAGCGTCCAGCCGTCGGCGTCGGTGACGAGGGTGGCGGTGTCGGCCATGACCCACGGTTCCAGGGCCAGCAGCAGGCCGGGACGCAGCCGGTAGCCGCGACCGGGCCGGCCGGTGTTGGACACGTGCGGGTCCTGGTGCATGGTCGACCCGACGCCGTGCCCGCCGAACTCGGTGTTGATCGGGTATCCCGCCGCGTGCAGGACCGTGCCGATGGCGTGCGAGAGGTCGCCGACGCGTGCGCCCGGTCCGGCGGCGGCGATCCCGGCGCGCAGCGCCCGCTCGGTGGCGTCGATCAGCGCGACGCTCTCCGGGGGGCGGCTGTCGCCCACCAGGAAGCTGATCGCCGAGTCGGTGACCACGCCGCCGAGGGAGACGGCGAGGTCGAGGGAGAGCAGGTCGCCGTCGGCGAGGTGGTAGTCGTACGGCCGCCCGTGCAGCACCGCGTCGTTGACCGAGGTGCAGATGTAGTGGCCGAAGGGTCCCCGGCCGAAGGACGGCGCGTAGTCGACGTAGCAGGACGTCGCCCCGGCGTCGACGATCATGCGCTGCGCCCAGGCGTCGATCTCCAGCAGGTTGGTGCCGACCACGCTGCGGCTCTTGAGCGTCTGGAGGATCTCGGCGACCAGCGCGCCGGTGTCCCGTGCGCGCCGCACGTCGCTGGGGTTGAGGATCTCGATCATGCGGCGCCTTCCGTCGACCACCAATAAGTATCCCGGCCATGTTATCCCGGTACTAGAATCGCAGCCATGGTCAGGTTGCCGCTCACCCCCGCCGAGGTCGCCCGCGGGCAACGCCTCGGCGCCCTGCTGCGCCGCGCCCGGGGACAACGGTCGATGCTCGGCACCGCGCTGGCCGCCGGGCTGTCCCCGGAGACCCTGCGGAAGATCGAGTCCGGTCGGGTGGCCACCCCGGCGTTCCCGACCATCGCGGTGCTCGCCGACGTCCTCGGCCTCTCCCTCGACGCGGTCTGGTCGGAGATCAACCAGTCCGACGGCGGGATCGCCGTGCCCGACCCCGGCGAGCGGCTGGCCTCGTAGCCCCGTCGCCTCCCGGGGGGCCGCCCCTGAGGGCACCCCACCCAGGGGTGGTGCTCGGCGGCGGGCCGGGACAGGGACAATGACCCGGGTACGGTCGGGCTGCCGACCCCGGACGACGATGATCAGCGGGAGGTGGACCCGGGTGGCCGGTGGACGCGACGTCGACGCGGACCGGCCCGACCCGACGGCCGGCACCGCACCGTATGTCGACCCGGCGGCGCGGGGCGGCACGTCCGAGGGCGGTGCGCCGTCGGCGTTCCGGGCCGCGCTGGCCGCCGATCCGGCCCAACTCTCCCCCGCCCGGGAGGCGCTGCGCGCGTGGCTCACCGGGGCCGGGGTCGACGAGGCGGACGTGGAGGTGGTGCTGATCGCCGTCGGGGAGGCGTGCGCCAACGCCATCGAGCACGGCTACCGGTTCGCGCCCGGGGCGAGCGTCACGGTGTCGGCCCGGCTGCGGGCCGAGCGGCTGGAGGTCGAGATCCGCGACACCGGCGGCTGGCGCGAGGGCCCGTCGCAGGGACGCGACCGGGGCCGGGGACGACTGATCATGGCGCGGTTGATGGACGAGGCACAGCTCGACGGCACCCCCGACGGGACAACGGTTCGCCTGGTCAAGCAGCTTTCCCGGCCAGCAGTGAGGCGGTCACATGCCCGACGACGGGGTCGGACCGACAGTGAAGATCGGCTATAAGTAGGCGATGGAGTTCCCGCCGTACCTCGCCACCATGCCGATGCACGCGATCACCGAGCTGCACGGCGAACCGGGCCTGCTGGCCCGGTTCCGGCTGGAGTTGCCGGCCTTCGCCACCGCCGACCGGGACCGGCTGACCGAAGCCCTCGACCTGGCCGCCGAGCTGCACCGCGACGACCGGCGGTCCCGCGAGCCGTACCTCAACCACCTGCTGCGGGTGGCGATCCGGATGATGCACCACTACCAGGTGCGCGACCCCGACGTGATCGTCGCCGGGCTGCTGCACGACGCGGTGGAGGACCATCCGGGCGAGCTGGCCGGCGCGGGGGCCGCCGACCCGACGGCGGCGGCGCTGGCCGCGCTGGCCGACCGGTTCGGCGCCCGGGTGGCCCGCCTGGTCGCCGCGGTCACCAACCCGGTGTACGACCCGGAGCGGGACCCGCACGTGCAGTACCGCGAGCACGTCGCGGCCAGCCTGGACCGGGAACCCTGGGCCCGGGTCATCAAGGTCTCCGACTTCACCGACAACGGTGTGGGCGTGGTCTACGCCGTCGGACCGAAGGTGGCCCGCTCGGCGGCGAAGTACCGGCCGCTGGTGCCGGTCTACCGGGAGTTGATCGCCCGGCCGGACACCCCGCTGTCGGCACCGGTGAAGCGGCACATCTTCGGCCAGCTCGACCTGGCCGAGGAACGGTTCAGCGCGATCCTCGACCGCCCCAACTGACCCCGCCCCCGCCGCGCCGCTGGCGGCGCGGACGCTCAGCGCAGCGCGCCGCCGGGCGGGACGGCCACCCCGCCGCCACCGAGGACGGCGTGCAGCCGGTGCCGCAGGTCGGGCAGCCGCTGCGGGGTGTCCCGCAGCAGCAGGCAGACCGGCTCCCGGGCGCCGGCCGCCACCCCGCCCACCACGTCGAGCAGCGTCCCAAGCTGACCGGGCGGCTCGTCGGCCAGCAGCAGTCCGGCGTCGGTCACCTCGAGGGTGAGCGGGCCGGCGTCGAGCCGGTCGGCCAGCACGTCGGCGAGCGCGTCCCAGTTGCGGCCGAAGTGGCCGGGCAGGTCGAGCGCGTCGGTGAGCGCGTCGAACAGCGCGGGGCGGGTACGGGCCGCCGCCCCGGCCACGGTGACCGACGGCGTCGGATGCCCCGACGGGCGGGCCTCGTCGGTCACCCGTAGCCAGCCCGGCTGGCGCTGTCCGGTCATGGTGCATCCTCCTGCTCGACGGGGCGGACCGGCGGACCGGCCCGCCCCGGGTGGTCCTCGGTCAGATCCGGTAGAAGTTCGCGTAGTGGTCGGGGGAGAACCAGGTCGCCCCGCTGCTCTTGTTCACCACGATGCGGTACGCGTCCCGCGCCGCGCCGGAGACCCGCGGGTAGACGTCGTACTCGTAGTAGGTGGCGCCGGCGGGGAGCTGCCCCTCGTAGTTGTGGAACTGGCCGCCGGCGAAGTTCGACAGGCCGCCGCTCCAGGCGTACCAGCCCCGGCTGGTCGGGAATCCCTTGGCCGACCAGCCGGAGCGGGCGGTACGGGCGTCCGCGCAGCGGGACATCGTGCAGGAGCCGTAGACCGCCGCCGACGCGGAGTCGGTCAGCCTCGGGGTCACCACGGACGGCCCGACGAGCAGCGTCGCGACCAGGGCGGTCAGCAGCGCGAGGATGCCCGGCAGGCGGCGGGGCCGGGGGCGCGAGGTCGGGGCGGTGGCGGGGGTGACGGGGTTCGCGGGAGTGCTCAACGGGTCCTCCGGGTCGCGGGGGCCGACAGGAATGCATCGATCAGGATGGTTATCCCGATCAGCCACATTCTGGCGGGAGGCGAACCCCGCCGACCAGAGGTCAGCCTGGCAACCGTGGATGAACGCACCATGATCGGCACGCCACCGCCGGCTGAAATGCCCGGTGGACGCAGCCGGGACCGGGCGGCCCCGTCGGCCGCCCGGTCCCGGTCGGGTCAGCAGCCGATCCGGCTGGCGCCCAGGGCGACGTCGTCGTACCAGAGGGTGTCCGCGCCCTCGCCGTAGCTCTCCCAACCCAGCTTCAGGTCGGTCAGCCGGGGACGCCAGGTGCGGTTGTACCACTGTCCGTCGATGTCGTGGGTGGGCACCCCGTCGGCGGTCAGCCCGGTGACGGCGGTGCCGTCGAGCCAGGTACGCAACTGCCCCTGGTTGCCGTCGACCATGAACTCCAGGCACGTCCAACGGCCGGTGGGCAGCGGCACGCTCAGCGCCACACCGGATGGGCTCTGCTCAGGCAGGGTCGCGTCGTCCGAGGCCCGGTTCCACTGCAACGCGCCGTTCTGGCCGCCCATCCGCAGGTCCTTGTTGCCGTCGGCGGCGTCGGTCATGGCCATCACGGTGACGTGCTGGGTCGGCAGGGCGGTGGTGTGGCGCAGCCAGATCCGGCCGTACCGGACGGTGCCCACCGCACTGAGATCCTTGGTGGAACGCACGAAGACGTGGTTGCAGTAGCCCTGCGCGCCGTCGATGCGCAGCGAGCGGCTGCCGCTGTGCGCGGTCGCCGTGTCCACCGCCGCCCGGCCCGTCCCCGAGCAGTCCGGGTTGACCACGCTCCAGTCGCCGGCCGGCGTGCTGCCGGTCTGGTTCTCGAAACCGTCGCAAAGCACCGCACCGGCACACCCGGCCGGCGGCGGGGTGGTCGGCGGCGGCGTCGTGGGGGGCGGGGTGGTCGGCGGCGGCGGGGTGGTCGGCGGCGGGGTCGTCGGGGGCGGCGTGGTGGGCGGGGGCGTGGTCGGCGGCGGGGTCGTGGGCGGCGGCGTGCTGGTCGGCGGCGGAGCCCCGTTGCACGGTACGCCGTTGAGCGCGAACCCGGTCGGCGCGCCGGCCCCCGAGGTGCTGGTGCCCTGAACGCCGAACTCGGTGGAACCGCCGGCCGGGACGCTGCCGTTCCAGGCGGCGTTGCGGGCGGTGACCGTCGTACCGGACTGGCTGACCGTGGCGTTCCAGCCGCCGGTGATCCGCTGCCCGCCCGGGTAGGACCAGGTGACGGTCCAACTGCTCAGGGCGGTGTCGCCCGGGGAGACCCGGACGTTGGCGGTGAAGCCGCCGGTCCACTCGTTGGGCTGGTAGTCGATCCGGCAGCCCTGGGCGGCCGAGGCGGTGCCGGCGAGCACGGTGGTGACGGCCGCCGCCACCGTGACGGTGGCGGCCACGGCGGCGGTGATACGGGTACGGGAGATCCTCACAGGGGTCCTTCCGGCTGGCCGTCGGTGTGGACCGACGGCGCGGGAGCAGTGACGTCGCTCGCGCGTCGACGCGCCGTGTCGGCACGTGGACAACAGCCCGGCTCAGGCCAAACAGCCGCCCGGCAACAGAGCGGCACCCGGACCCAATGTAGTGATGGTTGCCTATGGAAACAAGTCCACCGTCGAGGTGCGCCGGTGGCCGATCAACCGGGCCCTCCCGCTGATCTCGTCGACGGGTACGACGGCATCCACCAGAGCGCGCACGGCAAACTCGGTCGGTTGCTCTGAGCAGAGCACCGCCTTGCCCAGGGCATGCGCGTAGCCCACCTCGATGCAGACACTGACTCCGGTATAGCCACCACTCGCGATCACGTAGACCGCATCGGACCTGGCGACCTTGGCGAGGAACTCATGGGTCAGCCGGAACTTGTCCGCCTCCCCGACCACGACGTGCTCCTCGTTGTAGTCGAATCGCGGGGTGTAGACGGTGAGTCCCACCGCCTGCAACGCATCGGCGGCGCGCCGTGCCAGATCGTAGAACTTCGAGCTGCTGCACACCGTCACCGAAGAAATCACGCTACCTCCATCACCTGCTGCGATTTCCCCATATTCTCCACTCTCCGCCGGCAGGTCAGGCGGCTTTGAAGACCGTGTCGAGGTGCCACTCCAGGAACTCGGCGCGGGGTCGGTCACCGCGCCGTTCGGGCACACCGATCTGCGTGCCCGCCCTGGCGTAGAACTGGTCGCCGTTGCCGAATTCGCTGCGCAGCCGAGGGCTGACCAGCAGTCGGTATTTCGGATCCACGCCGAGGTAACCCCTGTCGAACAGGATGTGGACATCCGACTTGAGCAACAGCCCGTTGTCGACGCGGTGCTCCCCACCCACCGGCAGCGGCCGGATGTGCGCCGCCTGCAGGACCGGTCGCACCCGGTTACCGGTGATGGCGCACCGTCGTTCGTAGGCACCGAGCACCACCGCCTTGAACGACTGCTGACCCAAACGTTGCGGCACCAGTCGGGGGTCGCCGTACACCGGGCCAGGCCGGTGCCACGGTGCCGCCAGGTCGAGTTCGACGGTGGTGCCGATGAGACGGTGGATCAACAGTTCGAAGTATCCGGTGACCGCGGCGTCGGCCAGGTCGTACGTCTTGCCCTGCACCACGTTGGAGGCGAAACCGGGTGGCGGGTCGACGGTCGAGTCGTCGGGAAAGAAGACCGCGTCCCGGACGAAGATGCCGCCGATGACCGGGTCTTCGTCGAGGCCGATCGGCTGACGTCGGTAACGCCCGACACTGCGACGCATGTCATCGAGGCTGGCGACTCCATTGGCCTCGCCGAACAGTTCCCACGCCTCCGAGATCCGCAACTGCGTGAATCCGCTGAAGAAGCCTCCGCCGACCACCCGGTTGAGCGGGTAGTGAGCCTTGAAGAAGAACGGCTCACCTACGGTCAGCGCCCGGAACCCCCCGCCCGACGGCCGCCAGAAGTTGACTTCGGTCAGGCCCGGACGCGCAGCCAGGTAGCGATACCACTTCTCGTCCGTCACCCCGACGAATGCCTTCACACCGAAGAGGATTCACCGAAGATGATCTCGCCGCCACCAACCGAACGGCCATCTCGGGAATTGACAGTCCACAGCTCCGGGGACCCCCGGCCGGTCGACACGATCGGATCGACCGGCCGGGTACAAGCTCAGCGACCAGCGGAGAGGCTGGCGCAGTCCGTCTCGTCGGGCAGCAGCGGGCGGAGGGTGACCGTCCAGGGCTTCCCGCCGGAGGTCCACGGGGTAGCGGCGTTGGCCTTGCCGGCGGTGGCGATCAACTGCTGCACGGCAGCACCGGTGACCGTCACACAACCGAGGTCGAGACCCTCGCCGAGGCTGGCCCCGGGCAGCACCGGGCCGGGCCACTCCATCCTGGGCTGCTTCGCGGTCTCCGGGGTGGCGACCCACGGCCCGGCCACCGCCGCGATGGCGGTCGGCTGGTACGGCTGCGTCGCCGCGTTCCCCGGGTCGGTCAGCTTGTCGGCGAAGGTCCGCAGTTTCTCCCGGGCGGCCTGCTGGGCGGGGGTCAGGCCGGCCTCGGGACCGGTCGCCTCGCCCAGGGCGTAGACCTCCAGCTGCTCGCTGCCGACCGTTCCCCGGATGGTGAACCGGGTGGTGGTCACGTCGGTGATCTTCGGCGTGCCCACGTCGACCGCACTGCCCACCCCGGCCGCGCGGGCCTGCTCGACCAGCTTCGCCACCTCGGCCTTGCTGATCGTACGGACCTGGACGTTGGGCAGCGCCGGTCCCGGATAACTGAGGACGGTCGGCCCCTGCGTGATCACCCGGCCGTCGGCGTAGACGCTGACGGACGGCAGCCGGGTCACGTTCGTCTCGGGCCGCACGAAGCCGCCCGTCTGGTCGATCCGCAGCACCGGCACGTTGGCGGGAAGAGAAGTCGGTGCCGCATCGGGCGCGATGCCCGCCCCGTCCTGCCCCGCACAGGCAGCAGTGAGCAGAAGCACCGGCACGACCGCCACCCACACACCTCGAAAACTCGTCATACCCCTTGGACGCCCCCAGACCCCCCACGGCTCCCCCCACTTTTCCGACTCCTTCTCGACTCCGCCCCGCTGATCGAGACGCCTGCCCAGCTCAACCAGCCCCACTCATGATCAAGTTGCCGAAATGCAGACGACACGCCGAGCAGGGTGCGACAAATCGCAATACGATCTTGGCGCTTCGTGGCAGAGCCCCGGAGCACGTGGGGGCCCGCCCACAAAGGGGGTGGCGTCCACGGGGGCGACACGTGGAGGCCGTGCGATCAAGCTCGACCTCCCGAACGACGCAAGTTTCTTGATCACCGGGCACGCCGCCCGAGGCGGGCAAGCGCCGCCAGGCGAAAGTGAGGCGTGGACGACTTACGGCGCGTGCGAACCCGCCATGCGCCCGGTGATCAAGAGGTTCGCGTCATCAGGGAGATCAAAATTGACACAAACTTCTTGATCACCCGGGCAGATCGAATCGGGCGGAGCGGAGCAGGGCGGCGGGTCAGGGTTCGCGCATCCAGAGCTTCGGGTCGTTGACGAAGACGCCCTTGCCCTGCTGCCGTCGAATGATCCGCAGCGCTTCCAGCCGGGCGTAGGACATCTGCACGGTGCCGTGGCTGACCTCGTACTTCTGGCGCAGCTCGGCGATCGAGGGCAGCTTGTCCCCCGCCTTCAGCCGCTTGGCTCTGACGTCGGCGATCACATCATCGGCGATGCGCCAGTAGTCCGGCACTTCTCGCATGGCACTCCTCGCGTGGCAACCCGATTCGATCACACCGCGACGCACCTAACAAGCAGCGTTGACTCATCCAGCATGTCTAGATATGTTGGACACCGAACCGCTCCTCGCGTGGCAACGAGAGAGGGGTTTCCCCCGGTCGGGGCGGGTGTGCGCCCGCCCCGACCCCGTCCGGCTGCCCTGTCGTCGTACCGCCGAAGTGGGCTGCGACCGCCGAGCGGGCGGGTCGTCCGCAGCCGGCGGCGGACGACCCGCCCTCCAGCACCGCCGAAAGGACCCCTCCGCCCTCCAGCACCGGAAAGGACCCCCGTGGCCCAGGTGTATCGCGGTAGCCAGCCCTACGGGACCGGTCACCCGGCCCTACTGACCCCCCACGAGGTACGCACCCACGAGTTCGCGCCGCGTCGACGCGGCGTCGACCCCGTCGAGGTACGCCGGTTCCAGTCCCGGCTGGCCGACCAGCTCGCGACGCTGCACCAGGAGATCCACGCCCTCGCCCAAGAGAACGACCGGCTCACGCGGGCCCTGCGCGACTGGCAGGCCCGGCACGCGCGGGACTGCCCGCCCACCAACGGCGGGCACTGGTGAACGAGCGCCCCCGGCCCGGCGAACTGCTGATCGTCGACCGGGCCGCCTCGGTGCAGTTCACCGGGGAGCGTGCCCTGCGGCTGCGGGTGGTGTCGGTGTCCGACCGGCCGACCTACGACGGGTGGGTGTGGCTGACCGGCTACGTGCTCGACCGGCGCGGCGAGGCGACCGCCAGGCGGGAGGTCTTCGTCCGGCTCGCCGGCCTGCGGCCCGCCGCCACGACGCCATCGCCCCGCGCCGGTCGACGCACCGCCGGCCCACCGGGCGTCGACAGGCGCGCCGACCGCCAGGCGGCCGGGCCCGACGGGGCCCGTCGGTGAGGGCGGGTCTCCGGCGGGCGCTCCCCGGGCGGCATCCGGCGGTCAGGCGTCGGCCGCGTCTTCGGCAGGATGCCGTTCCGGCTGACCCCGGCGGGCGCGCAGGAACGGGCCGAGGCCCATTCCGTCCTCGGTGGCCAGGAACGCGCCGCGTGCGGTCAACAGCGTCTCGTCGGCGTGCGCCATGCAGCCCCACGCCGTGTCGCCCCACGAGTCGGCGAGCTTGACCTCGGCCGGCTCGGTGCAGGGCTCGCCGCGCCGGCCGCCGATCTGGCAGCGGGCGGGTGCGCCACCCCGGCGGCCGACCGCCTCGGCGGCCTCCCGGATCAGCGAGAACCGCGCCTCGCCGCCCGCCTGCGGGTCGCGCTCCTGCTGGGGTACGGCCCGCCGCTGCCCGAAGGCGACCACGTTGCCGTCGGGGTCGGTGACCCGGCACTCACCACCCGGCGCGTGTTCCGGGTAGCCGGCCTTCTGCACGGGGTGCCCGGCGGCGGCGAGCCGCTCGGCGGTCGCCGTCAGGTCGTCGACGTACAGGTAGACGAGCAGGGGCAACTCGACGGTGACCAGGCGGGGGGTGACCGCCGCCAGCAGCAGCGTCAACTCCCCGCACCGCAGGTACGACCAGCGCGATCCACCGTCGCCGCCGGCCCGGATCTCGGTGTAGCCGAAGATCTCGTAGAACCGTCGGGCCGCGTCGGCGTCCGCCACGTACAGCACCGGCACCTGCGCCCGTACACCATTTTGCACGGCGTCACTCTAGCCACCGATGATCGGGGATTCACGTTGTGCAGATCGGGGGTTCTCCGCCCGCCCGGTCGGCCCCGGTCAGCCGGCCAGGGTGGCGTACCGGCCGGCGCGGGCCAGCAGCGTCTCGTGGGTGCCGGACTCGACGATCCGGCCGTGGTCGAGGACCGCGATCTGGTCGGCGTGGCGCACCGTGGAGAGCCGGTGCGCGATGGTGATCACCGTCCGCCCCTCGGCGAGGGTGTCGAAGGCCCGTTGCACGGCGCGCTCGGTCTCGGTGTCCAGCGCGCTGGTCGCCTCGTCGAGCACCAGCACCCGGGGGTCGCGCAGCAGCGTACGGGCGATCGCCAGGCGCTGCTTCTCGCCGCCGGAGAAGCGGTGGCCCCGGGAGCCGACGACCGTGTCGTACCCGTCCGGGAGGGCGGCGATGAGATCGTGGATCTGCGCGGCGCGGGCGGCGTCCTCAAGCTGGGCGTCGGTGGCGTCGGGGCGCGCGTACCGCAGGTTCTCCCGGATGGTGGTGTGCAGCAGGTAGGTCTCCTGGCTGACCACGCCCACGACGGCGGCCAGGTCGGTCAGTCGCAGGTCGCGCAGGTCGACGCCGTCGATGGTGATCCGACCGGCGTCGGGGTCGTGCAGCCGGCTGACCAGGGCGGCGAGGGTGCTCTTGCCGGAGCCGGTCTCGCCGACCAGGGCGAGGCTGCTGCCGGCCGGGACGTCCAGGGTGATGCCGGCGACGGCAGCGGTGTCGCTGCCCGGGTAGCTGAAGGTGACGTCCTCGACGCGCAGGTGCCCGCGCACCCGGGCCGGGTCGATGGTCACCGGCCGGGCCGGGTCGTCCACCTCCACCGGCAGGTCGAGGTACTCGAAGATCCGGGCGAACAGCGCCAGCGAGGCGGTCAGGGTGACGCCCACGTTGAGCAGCCCCATCAGCGGCCGGAACAGGCCGCCCTGGAGGGCGGTGAAGGCGACCAGGGTGCCGATGCTGAGGGTGCCGGCGGTGCCGGGCAGGCCCGCGCCGAGGTAGATCACCGCCGGGATGGCGGCGAAGATGATCGTCATGGTGGCCATCCGCCACCGGCCGGCCAGCTCCGAGCGCAGCTCCAGGTCGACCAGGCGGGCCGACGAGGTGGTGAACCGGTCGATCAGCGCGCCGCCCGCACCGAGGGTCTTGCTGAGCTGTACGCCGCTGATCGACAGCCCCTCCTCGATGGTGACGTTGAGGTCGGCCAGTTCCCGCTGGCGCTGGGCGGTGATCTCGCGGCGCATCGCGGCGACCCGGCGGGTGAGCCAGATGGCCGGCGGCAGCACCACCAGCGAGACGAGGGTGAGCCGCCAGGACAGCGCCACCATGGCGACCAGCGTGGCCACCACGGTGGTCAGGTTGGACGCGATCGAGGTGGCGGTGGAGGTGACGACGGTCTGCATGCCGCCGATGTCGTTGGTGATCCGCGACTGCACCTCGCCGGTGCGGGTGCGGGTGAAGAAGCCGATCGACTGCCGGTGCAGGTGGGCGAAGACGTCGGTGCGCAGCCGGTGCATCACCAGCTGCCCGACCCGGGTGGAGATCCAGGTCTGCGCCACGCCGAGCACGGCGGTCACCGCAGCGACGGCGATCATGCCGACGACCAGCCAGACCAGCAGGGTCAGGTCGCGTTCCGGCAACGCCCGGTCGATCACCGCCCGCAGCAGGAACGGCGAGGCCATCGCGACGATCGACGACACCACGATGATCGCGGTGACCACGGCCAACTGCCCACGGTACGCGGTGAACAGCCGGCCGATGCGGCGCAGCGAGACGGCACGGGCCTGGGACTTCTCGGCGGCACTGACGGTCCGGGGGGCGCCGCCGCGGCCCTCCCGGTGGGTTGGCGTGGTGTCCAAGGGGGTCCTTCTTCCGTTCGGGGGATATTTGCTGAGGTTACCTCATCATGAGGGAGCAACAGCGAATCCTGCTACCGTATTCCGGTGACCGGTGCGCCATCCGACCCGCCAGCCGATCCGTCCGCACGCTGCGCCGGGCCGCCGGCCGACCCGGCCGAGGAGAGCCTGGCCGAACTGTTCTGGGCGGTGGCCCGGCAACTGCGACGCCAGTCCCGACGTACCCTCGAACCCTGGGACGTCAACCCCGGGCACGCCCGCGCCCTCGCGGTGCTCACCCGGCACGGCGCGATGCGGCTCAGCGCGCTCGCCGAGCACCTGCACATCGCGCCCCGCTCCACCACCGAGGTCGTCGACGGCCTCCAGGAACGCGGGCTCGTCGCGCGCCACCCCGACCCGGCCGACCGGCGGGCGACCCTGGTCGCGCCGACCGACGAGGGTACGCGGGTCGGCGCGGCCATCCGGACGGCCCGCGCGGCCGAGGCGGAACGCTTCTTCGGTCACCTCTCCCCCGCCGACCACGCCGACCTCACCCGCATCCTGCGCACCCTGCGCGACTGACTCCCACCATCCGCGCAGCCCACCGGCCCCGCGCGGTCGGCGATTCGATCATGGGACCGCGCTGGGCGTAGGCGGTCGGGGGCGGGGTATGCGCGGTCGGTGCGGGTGGTGGTGGTCGGTGCGGGGTTCTCCGGGCTCGCCGCGGCCGCGGCGTTGTGCCGGGGCGGGGCGCGGGTGGTGGTGCTGGAGGCCCGGGAACGGGTCGGGGGGCGGGTGGCGACCCGGCGGTTGGCCGACGGCACCGCGCTGGACCTGGGCGCGCAGTGGATCGGCCCCACCCAGGACCGGATGGCCGCCCTGGTGGCCGAGCACGGGCTGACCACGTTCCCGTCGGCCGCGCAGGGCCGGCCGGTGGTGCGCTGGAACGGGCGGCTGCGAGAGACACCGCCGGAGTCGGTCCGGCAGACGGTGGATCTGCTGGACGACCTCGCCGCCGGGGTGGACCCGGCGGCACCGTGGCGGGCGGCGCGGGCGGACGAGTGGGACCGGCTCACCCTCGGCGGCTGGTTGAGCACCGCCGCGCCCGATCCGGTGACCGCCCGGTACGTGGGTCGGCTGATCGCCGGCGGGTTGCTGGCGGTCGACCCGGACGAGGTGTCGCTGTTGCAGGTGCTGTTCTACCTGCGCAGCGGCGGCGGGAGCGGATTGCTGCTGGGGATGGCCGGGGGCGCCCAGCAGGATCGGCTGGTGGGTGGGCCGGCCCTGCTGGCGGAGCGGATGGCGGCGGCGCTGCCTCCGGGGACGGTACGGTCCGCAGCGCCGGTACGGGCGGTCCACCAGGACGGTCACGGGGTGGTGGCGTACACCGACGAGGGGGCGTACCGGGCGGAGGCCGCGGTGGTGGCGGTGGCCCCGGCGCTGGCGGGCCGGATCGCGTACGCACCGGCGCTGCCGGCCCTGCGCGACGCGTTGACCCAGCGGATGCCGATGGGCTCGGCGTTGAAGCTGCACGCGGTCTACCCGACGCCGTTCTGGCGGGCCGACGGGTGTTCCGGGGTGACCACGTCGGCCGACGGGCCGCTGACCGAGACGGTGGACAACTCGACGCCGGGTTCGCCGCGCGGGGTGCTGACCGCGTTCAGCTACGGCCGGCAGGCCCGGGAGCTGCGCCGGCTGTCGCCGGGGCGGCGACGGGCCGAGGTGCTGGCCGCGCTGGTGGAGCTGGTCGGTCCGGCCGCCGCCAGGCCCGACGACCTCGTCGAACACGACTGGTCGGCCGACGAGTGGACCCGGGGCTGCTTCTGCGGGGCGCTGACCCCCGGTTCGTGGCGGGACCACGGTCCCGAGCTGCGCCGACCGGTGGGGCGGGTGCACTGGGCGGGCACCGAGACGGCGACCCGGTGGGCCGGTTACCTGGAGGGCGCGGTGCTGGCCGGCGAGCGGGCGGCGGCCGAGGTCCTCGCCGATCCCGCCGCCTGACGGCACCCGCCCACCCATTGATAGATAATCTTGATTCTATCTATTGAAAACTATCTCCGGCCGTGACCTAATACCTGACAGTTCCTTTCGTCGCTCCCGCCGTAACCACGCGGCATCTCCCAGGGAGGAAAGATGAACCGTCTCCGTGCGGTCACGGGCACGCTGCTGGCGACCGCCACCATGGTCGCCGCCGCCACCCTCGGCGTCGTCACCCCGGCCGCCGCCGCCCCGGCCGGTCTGCCCGGCATGGACGTCTCCAGCTACCAGGGCAACGTCAACTGGTCCGCCGCCTGGAACAACGGTGCCCGGTTCGCCTACGTGAAGGCCACCGAGGGCACCTACTACACGAACCCGTACTTCGCCCAGCAGTACAACGGGTCGTACTCCGTCGGGATGATCCGGGGTTCGTACCACTTCGCCCGGCCGGACACCACGACCGGCGCCACCCAGGCCAACTACTTCGTCGACCACGGCGGCGGCTGGTCGAAGGACGGCCGGACGCTGCCCGGCGCGCTCGACATCGAGTACAACCCCTACGGCGCGACCTGCTACGGGCTGAGCCAGAGCGCGATGCGCACCTGGATCGCCTCCTTCGTCAACCAGTACTACGCCCGCACCGGGCGCTGGGCGACGATCTACACCACCACCGACTGGTGGACCACCTGCACCGGCAACTACAGCGGCTTCGCCGCCACCAACCCGCTCTGGCTCGCCCGGTACGCCGGCACGGTGGGCACGCTGCCGGCCGGCTGGGCCACGTACTCCTTCTGGCAGTGGGCGTCGTCGGGCACCTTCCCGGGCGACCAGAACGTCTGGAACGGCACCCTCGACCGGCTCCGGGTGCTGGCCTGCAACGGCCCGTGCTGACCCCGCCCACCCCCGGAGCACCCGAGGAGCCCGCCATGTCCGTACCCGTGTCCCGGCGCAGCGTGCTGCGCGGCGCGGTCCTGCTCGGCACCGCCGGGGCGCTCGCGCCGACCCCGTTCGGCGGACCCGCCGCCGTCGCCGCCCCACCGACCACCGGCAGCACCCCGACCACCGCCCTCGGCCGGGTCGACCAGCCGGTGATCGCCAACTGTGCCACCTGGGGGGCCCGGCCGCCGTCGTCGCCGGTGAGCGTGGTCGAGAACCGACCCAACAAGATCATCGTGCACCACACGGCGTTCCCGAACTCGACGGACTACAGCCTGGCCCACGCGTACGCCAACTCGCGGGCGATCCAGAACCTGCACATGGACGGCAACGGCTGGCTGGACTCCGGACAGCACTTCACCAACAGCCGGGGCGGCCAGCTCACCGAGGGCCGGCACGGCAGCCTGTACGCGCTGCTGCACGGCCAGACGATGGTGCAGGGCGCGCACTGCGTGGGGCAGAACAGCCAGGCCATCGGGATCGAGAACGACGGGATCTACGTCGACGTGCAGCCGCCGCAGGCACTCTGGGACAGCCTGGTGGTGTTCTGCGCGTTCACCTGCCAGCAGTACGGCATCCCGGCCAGCCAGATCTACGGCCACAAGAACTTCGCCAGCACCCAGTGCCCCGGCCTGCTGCACGACCGGCTGCCCGAACTACGCTCCGCCGTCGCCGCTCGACTTGGTTGATTGCTTATATAAGTGATGCCTGATACAAAGGGGACCGTGCACGCCTTCGACGTCCTCGGCGACCCGGTACGCCGGCGCATCCTCGAACTGCTCGCGCAGGGCGAGCGGAGCGCCGGTGGGGTCTGCGCGGTCATCCAGGAGGAGTTCGGGATCACCCAGCCCGCCGTCTCGCAACACCTCAAGGTGTTGCGGGACAACGGGTTCGCCACGGTC
Source organism: Micromonospora sp. HM134 (assembly GCF_007833915.1). NCBI lineage: Bacteria > Bacillati > Actinomycetota > Actinomycetes > Micromonosporales > Micromonosporaceae > Micromonospora > Micromonospora sp. HM134. The sequence goes on along the minus strand of NZ_CP041061.1, from coordinate 3,743,940 downwards.
CGCCCGCAGGGCGCCCGTCGGCTCTACGCGGTCGATCCCGCCCCACTGCGGGAGGTCGACCAGTGGCTGGAGGGGTTCCGCCGGTTCTGGACGCCGGCCCTGGACGCCCTGGCCACCGAGATCGCCCGGGGTCGGCGCGAACGGCGGGCGCACACCACGACGGACGACCCGACCGAACACCGGAGCACCTCATGATCGAGACCAGCCACCAGATCAGCGCCGTACGACGCACCGTGGGCAGCCGCACCCTCGAAGCGGGTGAGGCACGTGTGCTGACCATCAGCCAGACGTACCCGACGACGCTGGACGACCTCTGGGACGCCTGCACCAGCATCGAACGCATCCCGCGCTGGTTCCTGCCGGTCTCCGGCGACCTGCGACTGCACGGCCGCTACCAGTTCGAGGGCAACGCCGGTGGCGTGGTGCAACGCTGCGACCCGCCGAAGAGCTTCGCCGCCACCTGGGAGATGGGCGACGAGATCAGCTGGATCGAGGTGCACCTGACCCCGGAGGGCGACGAGCGGACCCGGTTCACCCTGGAACACGTCGCCCACGTCGACGACGTCCGGTGGACCGAGTACGGCCCCGGCGCGGTCGGCGTCGGCTGGGACTCGGGCCTGCTCGGCCTGGCCAGCCACCTCGACGCCGACGGTGGGGGCGTCACCCCCGACCAGGCCGCCGAGTGGATCGGCTCGGAGGACGGGCGACGCTTCATGACGCTCAGCGGCGAGGCGTGGGCCGAGGCCGACATCGCCGGCGGCACCGAACCGCAGGCCGCGCGGGCCGCCGCCGCCCGGACCATCGCCGCGTACACCGGCGCGTCGCCGGCCTGACCCCGGCACCCGCACCGGGCCCGGCGAGAAACCCGGGCGCGGGTTGTCGGTGCCGGCAGCGACACTGGGCGGCATGTCGATGCGCCGCGCCGAAGACGTCCTCGCCCTGCACCGCGCCGGGCACCGGGTGCGCTACCTCTGCTTCTGGGGGCACCGGCCACAGCGGGACGGCACCGTCGGCCGCGGCTGCCTGAGCCAGTGGTGGCCGGCGTCGTTCACCGTCGACGGGCGGCACTTCCCCACCGCCGAACACTGGATGATGTGGCGCAAGGCGCTGCTCTTCGACGACGTCGAGGCCGGTGAGCGGGTGCTCGCCGCCGGTCACCCGCAGCAGGCCAAGGCGGTCGGCCGCCAGGTCCGCCGGTTCGACCCGGCGGTGTGGGAGGCCGAGCGGTACGCCGTCGTGCTGGCCGGCAGCCTGGCCAAGTTCGGCCAGCACGCCGACCTGCGGGCGTACCTGCTGGGCACCGGTGACCGGGTGCTGGTGGAGGCGAGCCCGGTCGACCGGGTGTGGGGGGTCGGGCTGGCCCCCGACGACCCGCGCGCCGAGGACCCGGCCCGCTGGCGTGGGCTCAACCTGCTCGGCTTCGCCCTGTTGGAGGCCCGCGAGATCCTGCGCGACGGCGGGCCGCCCGGCCCCGGGCCGACGGCGGACCTGCCCTGAGCCGGGCGGCCCGGGGGCGGTAACGTGCGGCGGCATGACCGTCCTGCCGTACGCGCACTGTCACTACTGCGGGGCGGCCTATCCGCCGGACGCCGGCTGGCCCCGGCTCTGCGCGACCTGCGGCCAGACGGTGTGGCGCAACCCCACCCCGGTCGCGGTGGCGCTGCTGCCGGTACGGACCGACGCCGGGCTCGGCCTGGTGGTGGTGCGCCGGGACATCGAACCGGCCCGGGGCCAGCTCGCCCTGCCCGGCGGGTTCGTCGAGTACGGCGAGGAGTGGTCCGAGGCGTTGGTGCGGGAGCTGCGTGAGGAGACGGGGCTGGTCGACGAGGCGCAGCGGGCCCGGCTGTTCGCGGTGTACGGCGCCCCGCACGGCGGCACCATGATGATCTTCGGGGTGCTGCCGGAGCGGCCGGCCGCGCAGCTCCCCCCGTCGACGCCGACCGAGGAGGCCACCGAGTGGCTGGTCCTCACCGAGCCGGTCGAGCTGGCCTTCTCCACCCACACCCGGGTGCTGGCCGACTTCCTCGCCGGCCGGCACTGACCCCGCCACGTCCGGCCGGCGAGGACCTCACCCGCCGGGCCCGCCGGAGGTGCCGGGTCAGACCCGGGCGGGCTGCGGGGCGAACGGGACGCTCGGCGTCGGGTCGGGGGCCGGCTCACCAGCGGGGTGCCGCCACAGCCCCCGGGCCCGCAGGATCGGCAGCACCCCCTCGCCGAACCAGTACGCCTCCTCCAGGTGCGGGTGGCCGGAGAGGATGAACTCGTCGATGCCGAGCGCGTGGTACTCGGCGATCCGGTCGGCGACCTCGGTGTGGCTGCCCACCAGGGCGGTGCCGGCCCCGCCCCGGACCAGCCCCACCCCGGCCCAGAGGTTCGGGGCGACCTCCAGCCCGTCGCGGCTGCCGCCGTGCAGGGCCAGCATCCGACGCTGCCCCTCGGACTCGCTGCGCCGCAGCCCCTCCTGGGCGGCCCGGATGTCGGCCTCGTCGATGCCGTCGAGCAGTCGGCCGGCCTGCGCCCAGGCCTGATCGGCGGTGTCCCGGGCGATGACGTGCAACCGGATGCCGAAGCGCGGCGTCCGGCCGGTGTCGGCCGCGAGGGCGCGGATGTGGTCGAGTTTGCCGGCCACCTGGGCGGGCGGCTCGCCCCAGGTCAGGTAGACGTCGGCGTGCCGGGCGGCGACCGGGCCGGCGGCGGTGGACGAGCCGCCGAAGTAGACCGGCGGCACCGGGTCGGGCAGCCGGGTCAGCCGGGCGCCCTCGACGCGCAGGTGCTCCCCGGCGTGGTCGACGGTGTCGCCCCGCCACAGTGACCGCACGACGTGCAGGAACTCGTCGGTGCGGGCGTACCGGGCGTCCTTGTCGAGGAAGTCGCCGTAGGCGCGCTGCTCGGCGGACTCACCGCCGGTGACCACGTTGAGCAGCAGCCGGCCGCCGGAAAGCCGCTGGAAGGTGGCGGCCATCTGGGCGGCGAGGGTGGGTGAGAGCAGCCCGGGGCGGAACGCGACCAGGAACCTCAGCCGTTCGGTGACCTCGGCCAGCATCGCGGTGGCCAGCCAGGCGTCCTCGCACCACGCCCCGGTCGGGGTGAGCGCACCGACGAAGCCGAGCTGCTCGGCGCTGCGGGCGATCTGCCCGAGGTAGGCGACGGTGGCGGGGCGGGCCCCACCGGCGGTGCCGACCGCGACGCCGTGGCCGCCGCCGACGATGTCGCGGCTGTCGCCGTAGGTGGGCAGGAACCAGTGGAAGGTCAGCGACATCGGGGGTCCTCCTGAGGGATGGGACGACGACCACGACAGGCTACCCATAAATCCTATCGGCTTGGTAGGTTACTGCGCGCCGCCGACCTCCGGCGTCGCGAGCCCCATCGTCCACTCCCGAGGAGCCGACATGCCCACCCCGCCGAGGAGCCTGCGCCGGCTGACCACCGCCCTGTTCACCGCCCTGTCCCTGGTTGCCGTCGGCGGGGTCACCGGCTGCGCCGACGACGCCGACGCGCGGGCCGGCGACGGCCCACTGCGCATCGGCTACCAGCGCTTCGGCGGGCTGAGCCTGGTCAAGGCCCGCAACGCCGCACCCGACGCGCAGTGGTCGCTGTTCGAGAGCGGCCCGGCCCTGACCGAGGCGCTCAAGGCCGGCGCGATCGACATCGGGCAGGTCGGCGAGGCGCCCCCGGTCTTCGCCGCCGCCGCGAAGATCCCCTTCTCGGTGATCGGCACCTCGGCCCCGATCCCGCAGGGCGAGGCGGTGCTGGTCAAGCAGAGCAGCGGCCTGAAGACCTTCGCCGACCTGCGCGGCCGGACGGTGGCGCTGAACAAGGGCAGCAACGTGCACTGGCTGCTGGTCCGGCTGCTGGCGGCGAACAACATGACGTTGAAGGACATCACCGTCAAGTACCTCAAGCCGGCCGAGGGGCGGCCCGCGTTCGACAACGGCCAGATCGACGCCTGGATCATCTGGGACCCGTACTTCGCCCTCGCCGAGCAGCCCGGGGTGCGGGTACTCGCCGACGCCACCGGCCTGGCCGGCAACCGGGAGTACGTGCTGGCCTCCCCCGAGGTGGTCCGGGACCGCACCGACGACGTCCGCGACTTCCTCACCGCGTACCGGAAGGTCACCGACTGGGGGATCGCCAACCCGGCCGAACGCGCCACCGTGCTCGCCCCCGAACTGAAGATCCCGCTGGACGTCACCACCCGGGCGCTGGCCCGCAGCGCCCGACCGTTGGCCCCGGTCACCCCCGCCGTCGGCGCGGAACTCCAGGCCATCGCGGACGGCTTCACCGCCCTCGACCTCGTCCCCGGCCCGGTCGACATCGCCGGCCGGGTGGACGACCGGTTCAGCGCGGTGTTCCAGTGAGCACCACCGTGGTGGTCACCACGCCGCCGACCGCCGTGGCGGCCCCGCCGGACGCCGGGCCGCGACGGCGGACCGGCGGACGCTGGCGACGACTGGTCAGCCCGGTCCTGCTGGTCGCCGGATGGGAGGCCGCCGCCCGCGCCGGGCTGCTCGCCCCGGACAAGCTGCCCGCACCGAGCCGGGTGCTCGCCACCGGCGTACGGCTGTCCGCCGACGGAACCCTCGGCGTCCACCTGCTCGACTCGCTCACCCGGGCCGGCGTCGGGCTGCTCCTCGGCGGGCTGCTGGCGCTGGTGCTCGGCGCCGCCGCCGGCCTGCTCCGGCTCGGCGACGACCTGGTCGACCCGCCGGTGCAGATGGCCCGGATGCTGCCCCACCTGGGGCTCGTCCCGCTGCTGATCATCTGGGTGGGGATCGGCGAGTCGTTGAAGATCACCCTGGTCGCGCTCGGCGTGTTCTTCCCGATCTACTTCAACACCTACGCCGGCATCCGGGACATCGACGAACGACTCGTCGAGGCGGCCCGCGCCTGCGGCCTCGGGCCCGCCGCCCGACTGCGGCACGTGGTGCTGCCCGGGGCGTTGCCGTCGCTGTTCCTCGGGCTGCGGCTGGCGATCGGGGCGGCCTGGCTCAGCCTCGTCGTCGGCGAACAGGTCAACGCCCAGACCGGCATCGGCTTCCTGATGATGGAGGCCCGCGAGTTCAGCCAGACCGACGTGGTGGTGCTCGGCCTGGTCGTCTACGCGCTGCTCGGGCTGCTGTCCGACCTCGCCCTGCGGATGCTGGAGAGGAGGACCCTGACATGGCGACGCGGCCTGCGCGCGACCTGACCGACGAGGCCACCGCCGGGACGGCGGTGCTCACCGCCCACGCGGTACGGCGGGCCTTCGACGGCCGGCCGGTGCTCGCGGGGGTCGACCTGAGCATCGCCGCCGGTGAGGTGGTGGCGCTGCTCGGCGGCAGCGGCTCCGGCAAGAGCACCCTGCTGCGGGTCCTCGCCGGCCTCGACGCCGACGCCACCGGCGGGACCCGGCTGCGCGGCACCGCAGCCGTGGTCTTCCAGGAACACCGGCTGCTGCCCTGGAAACGGGTCGGCGACAACGTCGCGCTGGGACTGACCGGCCCCGACGTGCGCGCCCGGGTGGACCGGGCACTGACCGAGGTGGGGTTGGCCGACCGCCGTCGGGCCTGGCCGGCGGAACTCTCCGGCGGCCAGGCGCAGCGGGTCGCGGTGGCCCGCGCGCTCGTCCGCGAGCCGGACCTGCTGCTGCTCGACGAGCCGTTCGGGGCGCTCGACGCGCTGACCCGGCTACGGATGCAGTCCCTGCTGCGGCGGCTGCGCGCCGAGCACGGCTTCGCCGCCCTGCTGGTCACCCACGACGTCGAGGAGGCGCTGCTGCTCGCCGACCGCATCCTGCTGCTCGACGGGGGCGTCATCGCCGAGGAGATCACCGTCGACCTGGACCCCGCCGGGCGCGCCGCCGACCGCCCCGCCCGCTCCCCCGAGCAGCCCGCCTTCGGCGCGTTGCGTCGCCGGCTGCTCGACCGCCTCGGCGTACCCGCCGTCTGACCCCGGAGAAGACGATGACCCGCTGGACACCCGACCCGAGTTTCTACCCCTCCCCGCGCGAGGCGGCCGTCGCGCCCGCCGAGAAGCTGGCCTACGTCGCGGCGTTCGACCGTACGGCGCAACGGCCCGACGCGATCGTCGTGCTCGACACCGATCCCGAGTCCGCCGACTACGGCCAGGTGGTGGGCTGGACCGACCTGCCGCACACCGGCGACGAACTGCACCACTTCGGGTGGAACGCGTGCAGCAGCGCGCTCTGCCCGACCGCTCCCCACCCGCACGTCGAGCGGCGCTACCTGATCGTGCCGGGGCTGCGGTCGTCGCGCACCCACGTGTTCGACACCCGGCCGGACCCGCGCGCCCCGCACCTGGTCAAGGTGATCGGCGCGGAGGAACTGGCCGAGAAGGCCGGCTACTCCCGCCCGCACACCGTGCACTGCGGCCCGGACGGCATCTACCTGTCGGCGCTCGGCGGCGTCGACGGTGCCGAGGGGCCCGGTGGCATCGCCGTGCTCGACCACACCACCTTCGCCGTCCGTGGTGCCTGGGAGGCCGACCGGGGCCCGCAGTTCCTGGCGTACGACGTGTGGTGGCACCTCACCCAGGACGTGCTGGTCACCAGCGAGTGGGGTACCCCGTCGATGATCGAGGACGGGATCGTCGGCGAGCTGCTGCTGGGCCGGAAGTACGGGCACGCGATCCACTTCTGGGACCTCGCCAAGCGCCGGCACGTGCAGCGGGTAGACCTCGGCGACCAGTACCAGATGCCGCTGGAGCTGCGCCCGGCGCACGACCCGACCCGGTCGTACGGCTTCGTCGGGGTGGTGATCAGCGTCGAGGACCTGTCGGCGTCGGTCTGGTTGTGGCACCGCGACGGCGACGGCGCGGACGCCCCGTGGGCGGTGACCCGGGTGATCGACATCCCCGCCGAGCCGGCCGACCCGGCGGACCTGCCGGACCTGCTCAAGCCGTTCGGCGCGGTGCCCCCGCTGGTCACCGACATCGACCTGTCGGTGGACGACCGGTTCCTCTACGTCTCCTGCTGGGGCACCGGAGAGCTGCGCCGGTACGACGTCAGCGACCCCTTCCACCCGGTGCTGGTCGGCTCGGTGCGGCTCGGCGGCATCGTGGCCCGCGCCGCCCACCCGGCCGCCCCGGACGAGCCGCTCGCCGGCGGCCCGCAGATGGTGGAGGTCAGCCGGGACGGCCGACGGGTCTACGTCAGCAACTCGCTCTACGGCTCCTGGGACGACCAGTTCTATCCCGACGGGGTCGGTGCCTGGCTGGCCAAGCTGGACGTCGACCCGGAACACGGCGGCCTCACCCCGGACGAGCGGTTCTTCCCGCACGGCGAGCAGTTCCGGGGGCTGCGGGTGCACCAGACCCGGTTGCAGGGCGGCGACGCCAGCTCCGACTCGTACTGCTTCCCGTGACCGGGCGGACCCTGCTGGCGGTGGCGGCGCTCGGCGCGTTCCACGGGCTGAATCCGGCGATGGGCTGGCTCTTCGCGGTGGCCCGGGGGTTGCAGGAGCGCCGCCGGGCGGCGCTGCTGGCCGCGCTGCCTCCGGTCGCGGCGGGTCACCTGGCCTCGGTGGCGGTGGTCGCCGCGCTGGTCACCGCCACCCGGTCGGTCACCGCCAGCACCGCGCTGACGGTGGCCGGCGGGGCGGTGCTGGTCGGGTTCGGGCTGTGGCGGCTGCTGTCGCAGCGGCACTTCCGCTGGGCCGGGATGCGGCTGTCGACGGCGCAGGTCGCCGGCTGGTCGTTCCTGATGTCGTCGGCGCACGGTGCCGGGCTGATGCTGCTGCCGGTGCTGCTGGCCGACCCGCCGACCGGCGGGCACGCCGGGCACCTGGCGGCGGCCCCGGCCGGCGCGCTCACCGGACTGGCCGCCGCCGGGGTGCACACCGTGGCGATGCTGGGCGTCGCGCTGACCGTGGCGCTGGTGGTGTACGGGGTGTTGGGCGTCGGGGTGCTGCGTCGGGCCTGGTTCAACGTGGACCGGCTGTGGGCCGGGGTGCTGGTGGCGGCGGGGGTGGTGACGCTGGCTGCGGCGATCTGACCGAATGGCCCCGGCCCGGGTCGACCAGTGGCCCTGCCCGGCGGGCAACTCCTACTGATTCAATAGGAGTTACCCGCCGAGCCGAAGGAGCCCCCGGTGTCCACCGTTGTGTCGTACGACGAGGCAGACCACGACGCCCGCCGGGCCCGGCAGTGGCTGGCCGGCCAGGCCCGGGACCCCGGGGTGTCCCGCGCCGAGCTGATCGCGCTGGGCACGGCGATGAGCGCCCTCGCCGCCGCCGACGACGGACGCGAGCCGGTCGCGCTCGCCGCCGAGCCGGTCGGGGTGGACCCGGGCATCGTCAAGCCGCTCGACCCCGCGCTGCTCACCCCGCTGGACGGCAACGCCGAGCTGCGCTGGGAGGCGATGGCCGGGCAGGGCTACGTGGTGCCGAACGACAGGTTCTTCGTCCGCAACCACACCCACACCCCGCGCATCGACGCCGGCACGTGGCGGCTGCGGCTGTACGGCGACGGCCTGCGCGATGCGCCGACCCGCGACGCCCCGGTCGAACTCGACTACGCCACCCTGCGGGCGCTGCCCGCCGTCGAGCTGCCCGCCCTGGTCGAGTGCGCCGGCAACGGGCGGCACTTCTTCGCCAGCCAGCAGGACACCCCGGTCTCCGGGGTGCAGTGGCGGCTCGGGGGCGTCGGGGTGGCCCGCTGGCGTGGGGTGCCGCTGGCCACCGTGCTGCGGCACGCGGGGCTGACCGCCGACGCGGTGGACGTGATGCCGGAGGGCCTGGACCCGCCGTACGTCACCGGGGGTGTCGACCTCGGCCGGGTCCGTCGCCCGCTGCCGATCGGCAAGGCCCTCGACGACGTGCTGCTCGCGTACGAGATGAACGGGGTGCCGCTGCCGGCGGACCACGGCTTCCCGGTCCGGGTGGTGGTGCCCGGCTGGATCGGCATCTCCTCGGTGAAGTGGGTCGGCGCGATCGAGGTCTCCACCACGCCGCTGTTCTCCCCGTGGAACACCGGCCTCTACCGGATGTTCGGCCCCGGCCAGCCGGCCGACGGTGGGCCGGCCGACACGCAGTCGGTCAAGAGCGCGTTCGAGTTGCCCTGGGACGCCCGGCTGCCGGCCGGCGTCGAGACCACGCTGACCGGCCGGTCCTGGTCCGGGGCCGGCCCGATCGACCGGGTGGAGGTCGACACGGGCGACGGGTGGCGGCCGGCCACCCTGGTCGGGGCGGACCGGGGCGGACCCTGGCAGCGGTGGTCGACGCGTTGGTGTCCGCCGGCCGCCGGCCGGTGGACGTTGCGGGCCCGCGCGGTGGACGTGACCGGTCGCGGCCAGCCCGACCGGGCCGGGGTCAACGACCTCGGGTACCTCTTCGACGGGGTGGTCCGGCATCCGGTGACGGCGCTCTGACCGGGGTGTCGGCCGCCCGGGTGCGACGGGCGGCCGGACCGCCCCGGCGCGACGGTCGCCGCCGCCGCGCCGGGGTGGGGTCGGGGTCCGGTCAGGCGCGGGCGCAGGTCGCCGTGCCGGTGGGACCGTTGCCGGTGCCCTGGAAACCGAACTCGGTGCTGGCCCCCGCACCGACGGTGCTGTTGTAGCTGACGTTGCGGAAGCTGACGGCGCCGGAGGTGCCGGTGTTCTGCGCGCTCCACGCGTTGGTGACGGTGGCCCCCGACGGCAGGGTCAGGTTGACCACCCACCCGTTGAGCCCGGCCGGGCCGGCGGTGACCTTGACGGTGGCCACGAAGCCGCCGGGCCAGGAGTTCAACGACACCGACGCGGTGCAGTCACCGTCACCGGGCGGCGGGGTCGTGGTCGGCGGCGGGGTGGTCGTGGGCGGCGGGGTCGTGGGCGGCGGGGTCGTGGGCGGCGGGGTCGTGGTGGGCGGCGGCGGGGTGGTGGTCGGCGGCGGCGTGGTCGGCGGGACGGTGGTGCCGCCGGCGTTGAGCGCGTTCAGCGTGGAGGTGTACGCGGCCTTCTTGTTGCCGTTGCCGTCGAAGAGCAGCGGCGTGCCGCTGGCCCGCCAGGAGTCGGTGTCCCGGATGCCCCACACGGTGATGCCGGTGCAGCGGGAGATCGCCAGGCAGGCGCGGACGACGCGGGAGTAGCTGTCGGCCTGGGAGCTGCCGGAACCCTCGATGTCCAGCTCGGTGATCTGCACCTCGACGCCGAGGTTGACGAACCGCTGGAGATTCGCCTGGTAGTCCGACGGCACCGGCGACTGGCTGTTGAAGTGCGACTGGAAGCCGACGCAGTCGATCGGCACACCCCGGGCCTTGAAGTCCTGGACCATGGCGTACACGCCGTTGCTCTTCGCGTTCTGCCCGTCGGTGTTGTAGTCGTTGTAGCAGAGCTTCGCGCCCGGGTCGGCGGCCCGGGCGGCCCGGAACGCCGCCTCGATCCAGTCGTTACCGGTGCGCTGGAGGTTCGAGTCACGACGCCCACCGCCGCCACCGTCGGCGAACGCCTCGTTCACCACGTCCCAGGCATAGATCTTGCCCCGGTAGTGGGTGGCGACCTGGGTGACGTGGTTGATCATCGCGTTGCGCAGCGCGGTGCCGGACATGTTCTGCGCCCAGCCCGGCTGCTGCTGGTGCCAGGCCAGCGCGTGACCGCGGACCCGCATCCCGTTGGCCTGGGCGTGGCTGACCAGCCGGTCGCCGCTGGAGTAGTTGAACTGGTTCTGGTTCGGCTCGGTGGCGTCCCACTTCATCTCGTTCTCGGCGGTCACCATGTTGAACTCGCGGTTCAGGATGCCGACGTAGACGGAGTCGGAGAGCTTGTTCACCGCCACCGCGGTGCCGAAGTAGCGGCCCGTCTCGGCGGCGGCGGCACCGAGGGTGGTGCCGGCGCTGGCGCTGGAGGCGAGGGCGACGGTGGTGCCGACGGCGACCACGCCGCTGGCGATCGAGACCAGGGCGGCACGCAGCCGTGCTGGTGTCCGACGCCCGCTGCCGCGGGCGGAGACATGGTTCATGGCAGACGCCTTTCCACAACGGTGAGGGGGTGCACCGCCCCGGCCTGTCGCCCGAGTGCGGTGACCGGCCCGGGGAGGCGGCATGGTCGCCCGGAGGCCACGCCAGCCTGTGCCGTCGCTCGACCGTCACCGCAGAGGTCGAGGGGTTACCCGCGTGACGCTATCGAAACATCTCCGAAAGTTCAACGAACGTCGATCCCCGATCGTCGCCGCGCGTGGTGCGCCCCCGGCCGGGACGGCCCCGACCAGCACAGGCAGCGCGGCCGGTCCGATGGCTCGACACGGCCTCGAAACCTTTCGACAGCGGCCGGCGGGCAGTGGCCCGGCGGCGTGGCCGGCCGCCGCTCAGTCGGTCGCCGCGAGGTAGCCGCTGGCCTGCAGCGCGAACAGCTCCCGGTACGGCCCGTCGACGGCCATCAACGCGTCATGGTCGCCCTGCTGCACCAGCCGGCCACGGTCCATCACGAAGATCTGGTCGGCGTGCCGGACGTTGGCCAGCCGGTGGGTGATCAGCACGACCGTCCGGTCGGGCCGCCGCCGCAGATGCTGGAACAGCGCGTGTTCGGCGCGGGCGTCGAGGGCGGCCGACGGCTCGTCGCAGATCAGCAGCCGGGCGGCCCGGTAGAGGCCCCGGGCCGCCACCAGCCGCTGCCACTGCCCGCCGGAGAGGTCGTGGCCGTTCTTGAACTCCCGGGCCAGCAGGGTGTCGTAGCCGAACGGCAGCCCGGCGATCATGTCGTGCGCGGCGGCCGACCGGGCAGCGTCCTCGACGGTGGGCCCGGCCGCGTCCGGGGACCGGTCGTACCGGCCGATGCGGATGTTCTGCGCGGCGGTGAACGGGAACTTCCACCACTCCTGGGTCATCACCGCCACCTGGGCGGCGGTCGACGCCGGGTCCAGGTCGGCCACGTCGACGCCGTCCCACCGGATCACCCCGCCGGTGGGCCGGTAGAGACCGGCGATCAGCTTGGCCAGGGTGGTCTTGCCGGAGCCGTTCTCCCCGACCAGCGCGACCACCTCGCCCCGCCGGACGGTGAGACTGACCTCGTCGACGGCCGGGGTGTCGGTGTCCGGGTAGCGCAGGCTCACCCGGTCCAGCTCGATGGTGTCGAAGCCGGTGGCGGGCCGCCCCGGCCCGGTGCCGGTCCGGCCCTCGGCGCGGTCGAGGAAGTCCCGGTAGTCCTGGTAGTAGAGGGCGTCCTCGTAGAGGTTGTTGGTGGCGAAGACGGCGAGGGCGAGGCTGCTGCGGGCCGACTGGAGGGCGAGCAACGCGGTCGCCGCCGCGGCCAGCGCGACCAGGCCGGCGAGCAGCAGCCCGCCGAGCACGGCGTAGACCGCGAAGGCGGCGATCCCGCCGATGGACATCCCGACGGCCCGGGTCCGGCTCTGCGCGCGGGCCAACCGCAGCAGCGCGGCCGTCTCGGCGCTCATCATCCGGCGGAACTCGGCGAGCAGGAAGTCGCGCATCTGGTAGGCCCGCACCTCGGCGGCGGTGTGCCGGTTGGCCATCAGGTTGGCCAGCATCCACATCCGGCGACGCCTGTTGATCCGGGCCAGCATGTCCAGGTACTGCCGGCGGGCCATCCTGACCGCGGTGACCGCCTCGGGCACCGCGGCGAGCAGCAGGCACGGCAGCAGCAACGGCTGGATCACGGTCACCGCGGCGGCGGTGGCCAGCACGCCCACCACCCCGGTGATCAGGTTGACCGTGTGGTCGACGATGGACGCCGCCTCGGCCGTGCCCCGGTCGCGGACCCGGTCCATCTCCTCGGCGAAGCCGGCGTCGTCGAAGGCGGCCAGCTCGACCGCCGTGGTGGTCTCGAACAGCCGCAGCTCCACCGCGTAGGTGATCTGCGGGATCAGCCGGGCCTGCGCCCAGCCTGCGGTGACGGTCAGGGTGCCCTTGACGGCCACCGCCGCCGCGGCCAGCACCAGCGCGGGCAGCGCGGCCCGGACCCGGTCCGGCGTCGGGCCGGCGGCGAACAACTCCCGCAGCACCCCGGTGGTGGCGAGCAGGCCCAGGGTGGTCATCACCCCGGCGGCGAGGTTCAGGCCGATCGCGGCGAGGGTGTCGCGCCGGCTGGTGGCCCAGGCCAACGCGACGGCCTCGCGCACCAGCCGGGGCAGCCGGCGGGCCACCGCACGGAAGCTGGTGTGCGCGAACGCGGTGGCGTGGTGCATCCAGGCGCCGTCGGCCAGCTCCGGCAGGTCGAGCCCGGCATCGGCGGCCGACTCGTCGGGCTCGTCCGCGCCGGCCGCACGGCGGGGTCCGGTCACCGTCGCCATGGTTCCTCCCGGGCCGAAAGGGGGCGGGGCACGGGCGAGCCTACTGTCAGCGACGACGGGCTGTCTCGCCGTGGCGGCGTGTCGTACACCTGTCGCATTGGCGTGTCGCGGGGCACGCCGCGCCACCCGCCGCGCCGGGTCGCGTCGCGTGGCCGCGCCCCGGGTGGCAGGCTGGGACGCGAACCGTCGGCGGCACCACGCGCCGACGACCGTCGTGAAGGAGAAGATCGACCCGATGGCTGCGAGTGTGACCACCACCGACGAATGGCAGGCGCTGCGCAAGCACGCCGAGACGATGCGCGGCACCCACCTGCGGGAGCTGTTCGCGGCCGACCGGCAACGGGGTGAGCGGCTCACCGGCGAGGTCGCCGACCTGCACGTCGACTACAGCAAGAACCTCGTCACCGACGAGACGGTCGGGCTGCTCACCGCGCTGGCCGGGCGGGTCGGGCTGACCGACCGGATCGCCGCCATGTTCGCCGGGGAGCACATCAACTCCACCGAGGACCGGGCCGTGCTGCACACCGCGCTGCGGCTGCCGCGCGACGCCGCGCTGACCGTGGACGGTCAGGACGTGGTCGCCGACGTGCACCGGGTGCTGGACCGGATGGCCGCGTTCAGCGAGCGGGTCCGCTCCGGGCAGTGGCGCGGGCACACCGGCGAGCGGATCAGCACGGTGGTCAACATCGGCATCGGCGGCTCCGACCTCGGGCCGGTGATGGCGTACGAGGCGCTCAAGGCGTACCGGGACGGCGGGATCGCCTGCCGGTTCGTCTCCAACATCGACCCGACCGACATCCACGACAAGACCCACGACCTCGACCCGGCGACCACCCTGTTCGTCGTGGTGTCGAAGACCTTCTCCACGCAGGAGACGCTGGCCAACGCCGAGCAGGCCAAGACCTGGCTGCTGTCGGGCCTGGACGCCGACGACGACGCGGCGATCGCGAAGCACTTCGTGGCGGTGAGCACCAACGCGGGCCGGGTGGCCGACTTCGGCATCGACCCGGAGAACATGTTCGGCTTCTGGGACTGGGTGGGTGGCCGGTACTCGCTGCCGTCGGCGGTCGGGCTGGCGGTGATGCTGGCCGTCGGGCCGGACCGGTTCCGCGAGCTGCTGGCCGGCTACCACGCCGTCGACGAGCACTTCCGCACCACGCCGGTGGAGCGGAACCTGCCGGCGCTGCTGGGGCTGATCAACGTGTGGTACGTCGACTTCCTCGGCGCGCAGACCCACGCGGTGCTGCCGTACTCGCAGTACCTGCACCGGTTCCCGGCGTACCTGCAACAGCTCACCATGGAGAGCAACGGCAAGTCGGTGACCCTGGACGGCACGCCGGTCGACCACCCGACCGGGGAGATCTTCTGGGGCGAGCCGGGCACCAACGGCCAGCACGCCTTCTACCAGCTCATCCACCAGGGCACCGTGCTGATCCCGGCGGACTTCATCGCGTTCAGCCAGCCCAACCACGACCTGGGCGAGATGCACGACCTGTTCATGTCGAACTTCTTCGCGCAGACCGCCGCGCTGGCCTTCGGCCGGACGAAGGAGCAGGTCGAGGCGGAGGGCACGGCCGCCGAGGTGGTGCCGCACCGGGTGATGCCGGGCAACCACCCGACCACCTCGATCATCGCGCCGAAGCTCACCCCGTCGACGTTGGGCCAGCTCATCGCGCTGTACGAGCACATCGTGTTCACCTGCGGCGCGGTCTGGAACATCAACCCGTTCGACCAGTGGGGGGTGGAGCTGGGCAAGGTGATGGCCAGCCAGCTCGCCCCGACGCTGACCGGGGACGCGCCGGACCTGTCCGACGTCGACTCCTCCACGGCGGCGCTGATCCGCCGCTACCGCCGGGAGCGCGGCCGGGCCTGAGGTCCGCGTGGCCGTTGCCGGGCACCCCGGCAACGACCACCGGTGAGGTTCGTCGGGACGGCGGTCAGGTCGGCGGGACCCGGCCGCCGTCTCTTTCGATCCGGCTGGTCCAACCAGTTGACGAGTTGACCAGCACGCCGCCAGACTGCTGCCGTGACCTTCGTCCCGGCGCCCCGCAGCTCCGTCTCCGACCACGTCTTCGGCCAGCTCCGCGACGGCATCGTCAGCGGGCGGCACCGCCCGGGTGACCCGTTGCCCGGCGAACGCGAACTCGCCGCCGCGTTCGCCGTCAACCGGCACGCCGTCCGGGAGGCGCTACGCCGGCTGCAACAACTCGGACTGCTGCGGATCAGCCAGGGCGGCGTCACCCGGGTGCTGGACTGGCGGGAGCACGCCGGCCTCGACCTGGCCCTGTCCCTCGCCCAGTCCGGCGACGTGCTGCCGGTGGAGAACCTGGTCCGGGACATGCTGGAGATGCGCGCCTGCGTCGGGGTCGACGCGGCCCGGCGCTGCGCCGTCCGGGCCACCGGGGCGGTACGCCGGGTCGTCGTCGACACCGTGGAGGGGTTCGCCGCCCTCGCCCCGGACCTGTCCGCGATGGCCGAGGCGAACATCATCCTGTGGCGGCACATCGTCACCGGCAGCGGCAACACCGCCTACCTGCTCTCCTTCAACAGCCTGGTGGCCGGGGCGCTGGCCGTCGGCGAGGTGCCGCCGGCCCGACGCGCGACCGAACTGCTGGACGTCGCCGGGCACCGCCGGCTGGCCGCCGCGATCGCCGACGGCCGGGGCGACGACGCCGCCACCGAGGCACACACCCTGCTCACCGCGTCCCTCACCAGCCCGACCGGTTGACCGTCGGGCGTCCCCCACCGGTCGATCCGCACCACCCCCACCCGCCGACCCGTCCCGGGCGTCCACCCCCGTCGCCCGTCCCCCGGAAGGGAACGTCGCGCATGATCCCCGCCGTGCTCTACGCCGTACCGGCGTTCCTGCTGCTCATCGCCGTCGAGGCGTGGTCGTACCGGTTCGCGCCGGACGACGACGAACGCGGCTACGAGCTGCGGGACACCACCACCAGCCTCACCATGGGCGCCGGCAGCCAACTGATCGGCTTCCCGTGGAAACTGCTCACCGTCGGCCTCTACGTCGCGTTGTGGACCGTCGCCCCGGTGCAGCTCTCCCCCACCAGCGTCGGGACCTGGGTGCTGCTGTTCCTCGCCGACGACCTGGCCTACTACTGGTTCCACCGCACCCACCACGAGGTACGCCTGTTCTGGGCCAGCCACGTGGTGCACCACTCCAGCACCCACTTCAACCTCTCGACCGCCCTGCGGCAGAGCTGGACGCCGATGACCTCGCTGCCGTTCTGGCTGCCGCTGGCGCTGCTCGGCATCCCACCCTGGATGATCTTCCTCCAGCAGTCGGTCAGCCTGCTGTACCAGTTCTTCCTGCACACCGAGCGGATCGACCGGCTGCCCCGGCCGGTCGAGTGGGTGTTCAACACCCCGTCGCACCACCGGGTGCACCACGGCGCGAACCGCGAGTACCTGGACCGCAACTACGGCGGCATCCTGATCGTCTGGGACCGCCTCTTCGGCAGCTTCGCCCCGGAGGACACCGCCGTCCGGTACGGGCTGACGACGAACATCGGCACCTACAACCCGCTGCGGGTGGCCACCCACGAGTACGCCGCGATCTGGGCCGACGTGCGGCGGGCCGGCTCGTGGCGGCACCGGCTCGGGCACCTGCTCGGCCGTCCCGGCTGGCAGCCCGCCCGATGAGCAGCACCCGCGCCGCCCGGCGATCCGACCGGGGCCGACAGGCGTCCGGCGGGGCCGGCCGGTGGTGGCTGGGGGCGTTCGGGCTGGCCGCCGTCGTCGAGCTGACCGGGGTCGCCCTCGACGCGCCGGCCGTGCAGTGGGCGGCCAAGCCGCTGCTCGCCCCGCTGCTGCTCGGCTGGCTGCTCGCCGTACGCCGGCGGTGGGACCCGGTGGCGACCGGGCTGGTCTGCGCGACCGCCGGTGACGTGGCGCTGCTGGTGCCCGGCACCACCGCGTTCCTGCTCGGGATGGGGTGCTTCCTCGGCACCCAGCTGGCGTTCCTGACCGCGTTCCTGCGGCACCGGCGGCCACCCGCGCCGGCCGTGGCCGGCTACCTGACCCTGTGGGCGGCGGCGAACGCGCTGCTCTGGGGCCGGCTGGGTGACCTGCGGCTGCCGGTGCTCGGCTACGGCCTGGCGTTGACCCTGATGGCCGCCGCCGGCTGGGGGGTGTCCCGGCGGGTGGCCGCCGGTGGCGCGTTGTTCCTCCTGTCCGACCTGCTGATCGGGGTCGAGGCGACGGGCGTCCGGCTGCCCGGCCACGGGCTGTGGGTGATGACCACCTACCTCGTCGCCCTGCTGCTGATCACCACCGGCTGGGCGGGCCGCCCACCGGCCGCCGACGCCCCCGGGTCGGGCCCCGCGCCGACCCGGCTCAGCCGACGACGGCGACCGGGTGACCGGCCTCCCGCGCGGCCTGCGCCTCCGCCGCGAAGTGCGGGTCCGGTCGACGGGGACGCAGCGGGTCGGCGGGGACGATCAACAGCATGCCCGCATCCTCCCCCGGCCGACCCGCCCGCAACCACCGTCTTTTCCCGCGAACGCGGCACACGGATTTACCCGGAATGGGGGCACGAACGGTCACGCTGTCGGACAGTTCCGCAGCGTGGCGGTGGTCATCCCCGCCCGGGGCGGTTGGTTTCGCTTGCCTGCGGGGTGGAGACTCTTCTTCGGTACCGACAAAGGGGGAGACCGTGTCCGACACCGACCGCCCGCAGCGACATACCCGAGCCGCCGTTCCCGCCGGGGTGACCGATCCGCTCCTGTGGCGGATGGCCCTCGATGTGATCGACGCGCACCATCCCGACCAGGGCGGGCGTTGCGACAACCTGCTCTGCGAGCACCAGGAGTGGCCCTGCGACGCCGCGCGCAACGCCCACCGGGCGTTGACCATGGCCGGCGACGTGACGACCGGCGTCGTCGACGACCGACGCACCGTACGGGAGCAGCCCGTTCGACCCGCGCGGCGCGCGCGTACCGTCGAAGCGGCCTGAACCGGCGATCGCCGTCCCCCTCGCCCCCGGCGGCTGGCGCACCGGGCCGGTGAGGGGGACGCGGCGCGCCTGGTCCTCGTCCCGCCCCCGGACCGCAACCGCTGGCTGCTGAAGCCCTGACGGGGACGGCGGTGTCCGGCACCCCGGGACACCGCCGTCCGCCGCCGGTCGGTCAGCCGAGGCGCTTGGCGGAGCGGATCGCGGCGGCCAGGTTCTCCAGCAGCGGGGCCGCGCCCGCGTACGAGAAGCGGGGCACCGCGTCCCACGGGGTCACCTGGTTGGCCTTGACCGCCGGCAGCTGCGCCCAGGTGGGCTTGGCCGCGAGGTCCTTGGGCTGCAACGCGGTGGAGCGGTTGTCCAGCAGGATCAGGTCGGCCGGGAACTTGCCGGCGTTCTCCCAGCTCAGCGCCTCGAAGTAGTCGCCGGCCTCCAGTTTGGTCGGCACCACGATGTCCACGCCCAGCTCGGCGAAGTACATCAGGTCGGTGCTGACCTTCGGGTTGGAGACGTAGAACAGGTCGGGGCTGCCCGAGGAGGCCATCACCCGGATGCCCGGGTTGGCCCTGACCGCCGCCCGCACCTGCTCGGCGGCGGCCTCGAAGCGGGTCTTGGCCGTGGTGACCTTCGCGGCGGACAGGTCCGCGCCGAGCGAGCGGGCCAGTTCGGCGTACCGCTCGATCGGGCGGGTCATCGGGGTCCGCGCGGTGGCAATCGCGACGCTCGGCGCGAGCTGGAGGATCTTGTCGCGGCTCTCGTCCGGGACGTACCAGAGGGCGTCGGGGTCGTACATGTGGGTGACCAGCAGTTCGGGGCGCAGCGCGGCGTACTTCTCCACGTTGAACTCGCCCCAGACGTTGCCCAGCACGGTGACCTTGTCGACGTCGAGGTCACCGGCCTGCGGCTCGCGGGAGCCGTCGGTACGGGTGGTCTCGCCGAACACCCCGACGAGCGCGGAGTCGAGTCCGAAGTCGACGAGCGCGGCGGCCACCCCGGTGAACGCGACCACCCGGGTCGGCGCGGTGGCCGCCTCGACCTTGCGCTGACGGTCGTCGGTGAAACTCCACGGACCGGCCGGGCCGTTCCCGGCGGGCTTCGCCGGGTCGTCGCCCCCGCCGCAGGCGGCGAGGAACGCGGTCAGGGCCGCACCGCCACCGGCGGCGAGCAGCCCCCGGCGGGACAGGCGGGGTGAGGACGAGGAAGGCAACATGCGACGTCTTTCGATCGGGCCCGGACCGTGACGATCCGCGACGGCACGGTTAGGTTAACCTAACCTAAATCACTGTCAACCCGGCGTGCGCCGCTCTCGTCCCCCAGGAGCCGACCCTGTCCGCCACCCTCTCCCCACCCGCCGCCGCACCGGGCACGGCGCCGACCCGCCGGCGCGTCGGCGTCCGGGCCGCCGGGCTCGGCACGGGCCTGCTGCTGCTCGTCGCCGTGACGGTGCTCAGCATCGCCGTCGGCGCGAAACAGCTCACCCTCGTCGAGGTGTGGCACGGCCTGGTCTCCGGCACCTCCCCCGAGTACGCGGTGGTGCAGCAGATGCGGCTGCCGCGTACGCTGCTCGGGCTGCTCGCCGGCGCGGCCCTCGGGGTGGCCGGCGCCCTGATGCAGGCGCTCACCCGCAACCCGCTCGCCGACCCCGGCCTACTCGGCATCAACGCCGGCGCGTCCGCCGCCGTGGCCACCGCCACCGCCCTGCTCGGCGTCGCCACGGTCCGGGGCTGGATCTGGTTCGCCCTGCTCGGAGCGGTGATCGTCACGGTGGCGGTGCACGCCGTCGGCGGCGGCCGACAGGCCACCCCGGAACGGCTCGCGTTGGCCGGGGCCGCCTTCAACGCGGTGCTCTACTCGTTCGTCAGCGCCGTGATGCTGCTCGACGCGGCCTCGCTGGACCGGCTGCGGTTCTGGACGGTCGGCTCGCTGGCCACCGCCGACTTCACCACCGTCGCCACGGTGGCCCCGTTCATCCTGGCCGGCCTGCTGGTCGGGCTGGCCGGGGCCCGCCCGCTCAACGCCCTGGCCCTCGGCGACGACGCGGCCCGTGCGCTGGGCGCCCGCCCCGCCCTGATCCGGGCCGGCACGGTCACCGCGGTCACCCTGCTCTGCGGCGCGGCCACCGCCGCCTGCGGCCCGATCGTCTTCGTCGGCCTGCTCGTCCCCCACCTGGTCCGCGCGCTGACCGGCCCGGACCTGCGCTGGCTGCTGCCCTACGCGGCGGTGCTCGCCCCGGTGCTGCTGCTCGGCGCGGACGTGCTCGGCCGGGTCCTCGGCCGGCCCGGGGAACTCCAGGTCGGCCTGGTCACCGCCGTACTCGGCGGCCCGCTGTTCCTGCGTCTGGTGGCCCGCCGGTGAACCGCACCCGTCCCGCCGTCCCACCGGCCCGGCCGCTGGCCCGGGCGATCCGGATCGGCACCCGCTCGGTCCGCTGGCGCGGCCGTAGCATGACCGTCGGGCTGGTCGCCGTCGCCCTGGCCGTCGTCCTCGGGGTGCTCGCGATCGGTGGCGGCGACTATCCGATGAGCACCGCCGACGTGCTGCGCACGCTGACCGGCGGCGGCAGCGTCGCCGAGAACTTCATCGTCGGCGAGCTGCGACTGCCCCGGCTGGTGACCGCGCTCGGCGTCGGCGCGGCCCTGGCGCTGTCCGGGGCGATCCTCCAGTCGCTGGTCCGCAACCCGCTGGGCAGCCCCGACGTGCTCGGTGTCACCCAGGGCGCGTCGACCGGCGCGCTGATCGTGGTGGTGGCCGGTGGCGGCACCCTGCTGCTGTCCGGCGCGGCGCTGCTCGGCGGCCTCGCCACCGGCCTGCTGCTGTGGACGGTCGCCGGCCGGCACGGCGTGCACGGCTACCGGCTGGTGCTGGTCGGCATCGGCACCACGGCGATCCTCACCGGCGTCAACGGGTGGCTGCTCACCCGGGCCCCGCTGATGGACGCGGCCCGCGCCGTGCTCTGGCTCACCGGCAGCCTCGACGGGCGGGACTGGGCGCAGGCCGTCCCGCTGCTCGGCCTGCTGGCGCTGCTGACGCCGGTGGTGGTCGGCACCGCCCGCGCGCTGTCCCTGATCGAACTGGGCGACGACACCGCCACCGCGCTCGGCGTGCCGGTGTCGCTGGTACGGCAACTGCTGCTCGGCGCGGCGGTGCTGCTCGCCGCCGGGGCGGCGGCCGCCGCCGGACCGGTGTCCTTCGTGGCCCTGGTCGCGCCGCACCTGGCCCGCCGGCTCACCCGGGCACCCGGGCCGAACCTGGCCGCCGCCGCCGGCACCGGGGCGGTGCTGCTGCTCGCCGCCGACCTGGCCGCCCAGCGGACCATCGAGGGCCACCAACTTCCCGTCGGGGTGGTCACCGGGTTGATCGGCGGGGCCTACCTGGTGTGGCTGCTCGCCGCGCGCCGTCGCGCGGCACGGATCTGAGGAGGACGCGGTGACGAGTCGACTCGGCGGGGTCGGGATGACCCTGGCCTACGAACGGCGGGTGGTGGCCCGGGACCTGACGGTGGCCGTGCCGGACCGGTCGTTCACGGTGGTGATCGGCCCCAACGCCTGCGGCAAGTCCACCCTGCTGCGGGCCCTGGCGCGGACGCTGCGGCCGACCGCCGGCACCGTGCTGCTCGACGGCCGGGACATCCACACGATGCGGTCCCGGGAGGTGGCCCGCACCCTCGGCCTGCTGCCGCAGTCGTCGGTCGCGCCGGAGGGCATCACCGTGGCCGACCTGGTCACCCGGGGCCGCTACCCGCACCAGGGGCTGCTGCGGCAGTGGTCGACCGAGGACGAACGGGTGGTGGCCGAGTCGATGGCCGCCACCGGCGTCACCGAGCTGGCCGCACGGCCCGTCGACGAACTCTCCGGCGGGCAGCGGCAGCGGGTCTGGATCGCGATGGCGCTGGCCCAGCAGACCTCCCTGCTGCTGCTCGACGAACCCACCACCTACCTGGACGTCGCACACCAGATCGAGGTGCTCGACCTGTGCGCCCGGCTGCACGAGGAGCAGGGCCGCACCCTGGTCGCGGTGCTGCACGACCTGCACCACGCCGCCCGCTGGGCCACCCACCTGATCGCCATGCGCGACGGTCGGGTGGTGGCCCAGGGCGACCCGCGCGAGGTGGTCACCGCCGCCCTCGTCGAGGAGGTGTTCGGGCTGCCCTGCCGGATCCTCGAGGACCCGGAGACGGGCACCCCGATGGTCGTGCCCCGGGCCCGGCGCGGGCGTCAGTCCGGGCCGGTGAGCGCCGGGTAGTCGGCGGCGGTCAGCGGACCGGCCGACAGCGAGCCGTCGGCGCGGGGCACCTCCAGCGGCCGGCCGCGCAGCAGGAACGACACCCCGGCGACGTCGGAACGGCTGTCCAGGGTGCAGACGATCTGCCCGTAGGCGAGCACCTCGTCGCTGCGGCCGGACTCCTCCCCCGGCGGCTCCACCTCCACCTGGGCCCGCCCGTCGACCAGCCGGGCGCCGAGCACGTGCACCGCGCCGGGCAGGGCGGTGCCGAAGCCGACCGCCCGTTCGGCCCGGGTGGGGCCGGTCAGCAGGCGGCGCAGGTGCCCGTCCACCCCGCCGGCCGCGTCGACCTGCCGGACCGTACGCACCAGTTGACCGCCGCGGACCAGGCAGAACGCCTGCTCCACCCGGCCCGGGGCGCTGCTCGCGGCCGGGGCGGCGGGCGGACCGAACGGCGGTTCGACCGCCCGGGGCCGCTCGTCGGCCGGCACCCCGCAGCCGGCGAGCAGCAGCACCGCCACCAGCGTCGACGCCAGCCGGCGGGTCACGGCCGGCTCCCCGGCAGCTCCACCCGGAACCGGGCGCCGCCGCCGGGCCGGTCGGACACGCCGGCCCGTCCACCGTGGGCGGCCGCGTGCTGGGCGACCAGCGCCAGGCCCAGGCCGGTCCCGTCGCCGCCGGCCCGGTCGTGCGCGGCCCGGCCCCGGACGAACCGGTCGAAGACCACCTCCCGGTCGGCCACCGGCACCCCCGGGCCGGCGTCATCGACCTCGACCACTCCCGTGCCGTCGGAGAGCCACAGCCGCACCGCGACCGGGCCGCCGCCGTAGCGGACCGCGTTGTCCAGCAGGTTGACCAGCAGCTGCTCCAGCCGGCGGGGGTCGACCGACCAGCGTCCCGGCGCGGGCGGCCCGGCGTCCACCAGCGACCCGGGCAGGCCCCGCCCCCGGCACACCTGGTGGGCCAGCGCCACCACGTCGACCTCCTCGCGCTGCGCCGGCCGGTCGCTGCGGGCCAGCTCGATCAGGTCGTTGACCAACTGCTGGAACCGGGTGATCTCCTCGCTGACCAGGCCGGCGGCGGTGGCCGTCCGGTCGTCCAACCGGTCCCGCCGCCGGGCCAGCACGCTCGCCGCCGCCGACAGCGTCTGCAACGGCGAGCGCAGCTCGTGGGCGACGTCGGCGGCGAACCGCCGGTCCCGCTCGATGCGGACCGCGACCTGGTCGGCCATCCGGTTGAACGAGGTGGAGAGCCGGGCCAGGTCCGGGTCGGTGCCGGGGGCGAGCCGGGCCGTCACGTCCCCCGCCGCGATCTTCTCGGCCGCGTCGGCCACCGCCGTCAACGGCCGCAGCCCGTGCCGGGTGGCGTACCAGCCCAGCGCCGCGCCGGAGCCGGCGATGGTGACCGCCACCACGGTCAACGCCAACGCCAGCACCTGGAAGGTCTGCTCCAGCTCCCGCAGCGAGGTGATCTCGTAATAGCCGGTCGAGTCGGCCAGCGGCACCCCGACCAGCAGCGCCGGCTGCCCGTCGACGCGGACCCGCTGCACCGCCGGCTCGCCGTCGGCGACCATCGCCATCAGCCCGGCCGGCACCGCGCCGGACGGACCCTCGTCGGCGGTGCGGGCGTACCAGCGGCCGTCCCGGTGCACCAGGGCCCGGCGGCTGCCCCCGGTGTCCAGGGTGCGCAGCACCTCGTAGACGTCCGGGGTGTCGGTGTCCAGGCCGGCGCGGACCACCGCCGCGTCGAAGTACGCCGCCCGCAGCGCCGTGCGCTCCCGCTCGTCGAGCAGCGAACGGCGCACCAGCTCGTACGAGATCAACGCCATCAGCGCCGACAGCAGCAACGCCCCGATCGCGAACGCGGCGGTGACCCGGGCCCGCAGGCCGAGCCGCCTCATCGTTGCAGCTTGTAGCCGAGGCCCCGCAGGGTGACCAGGTGCCGGGGGTTCGCCGGATCGGCCTCGATCTTCTGCCGCAGCCGGCCCACGTGCACGTCGACCAGCCGCTCGTCGCCGGTCTCGTAGCCCCACACCCGGCTGAGCAGCTGCTGGCGGGACAGCACCCGCCCGGCGTGCTCGGCCAGCTCGCAGAGCAACCGGAACTCGGTGCGGGTCACCGGCACCGGCCGCCCCGACCGGCGCACCTCACCGGCCTCCGGGCTGATCTCCAACGGGCCGAAGACCAGCACCGGCACCGCCGCCGACGGCGCGACGGCGGTCCGGCCCCGCCGGCGCAGCGCCCGCAACCGGGCCGAGAGTTCCTTGATGGCGACCGGCTTGACCAGGTAGTCGTCCGCGCCCGCCTCCAACGCGGCGACGATGTCGTGGGTGTCGTCGCGGGCGCTGACCACCACGATCGGCACGTCGTCGTCGCGGCGCAACTGCCTGATGCACTCGAACCCGTCCAGGCCGGGCAGCATCAGGTCGACCAGGACGTAGTCGGCGGTGTCCTGCCGCTGCGCCCGCAACCCCTCCTCGGCCGTGGCCGCCCCGCGCGCCAGGTAGCCCTCGTCCTCCAGGGCCAGCAGCAGCGCCAGACGGATCCGGTCGTCGTCCTCGATCACCAGTACGCCCGCCATCGGGAAATGGTGCCCGGTACCCGCCGACGATGACGAACCGGGCACGGCGAACGCGGGATTTGTCACGCAACTGACATACGTCCGCGCGGCGGTCGCCAACCTCGCCCCGGAGGCTGGGGCCGGACAGCGAGCGTGGAAGGAGGCCGAGTCGTGGGAGCGTCCCGCCCGGAGTGCACCGTACCGCTGGTGGAGGTGTGCGTCACCGACGACCTGGACCTGGCCGCGCTGGCCCGGTCCCGGCAGGTCTTCGACCGGCTCGTCGCGCTGCGCCCGACCCACGTGGTGGTGGACCTGTCCGAATGCCGGCATCTCGACGCGGCCGGCATCGGCCTGCTGCTCGACGTACACCGCGAACTGGCCCGCCACGGCGGCGTGCTGACCCTGCGGGACCCCAGCGCCCGGGCGTTGCGCGTGCTGAGCGCCGCCCGGGTGTCCCGGGTGCTGCCGATGGTCACCACCCCACGGGCCCTGCGGGTGGACGGCGGGCAGGTCCCGTCCGCCGCCCACCGGCAGCCCGCCGTGGGCCGGGTCCGGGAGCACAGCCGATGAGCGTGCCCGGGATCGTCGCCGCCGTCGTCGTCGGGCTCGTCATCGGCACGCTGGGACGGCTCGTCGTCGGAGGCCGTACGCAGGTCCCGCTCTGGCTCACCCTCGCCGTCGGCCTGGTCGCCGCGCTGCTCGGCACCATCGTCAGCCGGCTCGTCGGCATCGACAGCGACGGCTACACCCTGCGGCAGCTGATCGTGCAGGTCGGCCTGGCCGGGGTCGCCGTGGCGCTGGTCGTCGGCACCGCCGGCGGCCGGACCGAGCCCTGACCCACCGGAACCGGTCGTGGTCCGGCGCGCGGGGTCTCCGGTCGACCACCGCGCGCCGGACCGCGACCACCGGACCGCCACGGCCATCCTCGAGGAGGAGATCCGATGACCGTCGTACCGGACGAACCGCTGATGACGCTGATCTGTGACAGCTGCGGGGCGGTGGCGAGCGGCCCGGCCTGCGTCCTGCCCGACGCCGAGGTGGTCTGGACGTTCGTCGCCGAGCAGGGCTGGACCGGATCGCCGTTCGCCACCGGACCGCACCGCTGCCCCCGCTGCGAGCTGACCCACGAACCGGGCCCGGTGCCGGCGCGCGTCCCGCGCCGCGCCGACCCGCTCGGTGTGCTCGGCGTCGAGCACCTGGACGAGGTCGCGGTCGTCACCGCCGCCGGTGACCTGGACCTCGCCACCGGCGACGCCCTGCACGGCGCGCTGACGGAGGCCGTCGGGGCCGACCGGCACGTGGTGGTCGACCTGGTCCGGGTGCACCTGATCGACTCCACCGCGCTCGGTGAGCTGGTGCGGGCCCGGCAGGACGCCCGGCAGCGCGGCCGGCGGCTCAGCCTCGCCGGGCCGTCCCGGTTCGTCCGCACCGTGCTGCACACCATGCGGCTGGACCGGGTGTTCCCGGTCTTCGACACCCGCCGGGCGGCGGTGGACTGGTCCCGGTCCGCCGCGACCGAGCGGCCCCGGGAGCGGAGCACGGCATGGTGATGCCGTGGCCGCTGCCCGACGACAGCTGGTTCCGTCCGCAGCCCGACCCGCCGGGCCCGCCCGGGGAGGACGTCCGGCTGGCCGCCGAGGTGGCGTACCGGATCGTCGGCGGGGTCGGCCTGCGGGCCCGGCGGATCACCGTCACCGTGCAGAACCGGGTGGCGATCCTCGGTGGGGTCGTCCCCGACGTCGACGCCCGGCAGCTCGCCGGCCAGGTCGCCTGGCAGGTGCCCGGCGTGGTCGACGTGTGCAACGCGGTCAGGTTGGCCGCGAAACGCTGACCGCCCGGCGTCGGGGACGCCGGACGGTCGGCGCGGGACCTCAGCGCGGCGCGGCGACGTGGGCGGGCGGTTGCGGGCCGAAGGCGGCGAGGAACCGGTCGCGGAAGGTGTCCATCGGCCACACCGGTGCGTCCGGCCCGGGACGCAGCCCCTCCTGCCAGCCCCAGCCGGACACCCGGTCCAGCACCGCCGGGTCGCGGGCGAGCACGGTGACCGGCACGTCCCGGCTCGCGTTCGGGCCGGTGACCAGCGGGGACGGCTGGTGGTCACCGAGGAAGACCAGCACCGTGTCGTCGTCGCCGTAGGTCTCGACGTAGGAGATCAGGCTGTTCAGCGAGTACTCGATGGCCCGGCGGTAACCGGTGCGCACCTCGGTGGTGCTGCGCCCCACCACGTCCTTCGGGTTGAACGCCACCGACGTCGGCCGGCGGTAGATCGAGCCGTCCCCGACGTGGTCCCAGTCGAGCATCCGGGGGATCGCCGCCCACGGGGAGTGGCTGGAGATCAGCGGGATCTGCGCCATGATCGGGGCGTGGCCGGGGGTCCGCTCCCGGCGCTGGAAGGTGGCCAGGGTGTACTGGTCGGGCATCGGGGCGTAGCTGAACTGCGGGCCCCGGTAGTCCAGCCCCGCCGCGTCGTGGTAGCGGTCGTAGCCGAAGAACGCCCCCTCCGGCCAGGGTGAGGTGGCCGCCGGCATCACCCCGACGGTCTGCCAGCCGGCCTTCCGGAACGCCTTGTTGAGGGTCAGCCGGTCGCTGGCCAGCAGGCTGTCGTGCCGCTGCTGGTTGTCGATCCACAGCCCGGACAGCAGCGTGTCGTGGGCCAGCCAGCTTCCCCCGCCGGAGGTGGGCGAGGTCAGGAAGCCGCTGCGGGCGGTGAACCCGGCGGCGGCCAGTCGCTTCGTGCCCCCGTCGAGCACCGCGCCGACCCCACCGGAGAACTCCGGGTCCTCGACGGCGTCCCGGCCGTAGCTCTCCACGAAGGCCAGCAGCACGTCCTTGCCGCGCAGCGCGGTGAGCAGCTGGTCGCCCGGGGTGTCCCGGTAGGCGTCCCGGGCCACCTGGTCGGCGAACTCCCGCCGGTCGCGCAGGCCCGCACCGGCCTGGCCGACGTGCTGCCCGACCAGGGTCGCCGTGTTGGAGTCGGCGACCGGCACGCCGAGCGTCGCCGCGGCCACCCAGACGGCGGTCAGGCCGGCCACCACCCGGACGGCGGTCCGGCGGTGCCCGGTCGTCAGCCGGGTCAGCCGCAGCACCGACCGGGTGGTGAGCACCAGCAGGGCGACCACCAGGGCGACCAGAGCGACGGCGGCGGCGACCGCGCCGCCGGTGCCCACCGAGTCGGTGACGAAGGCGTAGCCGTCGTCGAGCAGCACCCAGTCGAGGACCAGGTCGAACGGGCGGGCGAAGCTGGCCGACATGCCCAGGTCGAGGACCTTGACGACGGCGACCAGCCCCAGCGCCACCCCGACCGCCACCGCGGCCGGCCGCCGGGCCCGGCCGGGCAGCGCCAGCAGCAGGGCGGCGGCGACCAGCGCCTCGACCGGCACCCGCAGGAACGCCACCGGGGTGAGCTGGTCGAACCGGCCCGGCGCGGTCAGCACCGCCAGGACCAGCAGCCCGGCCAGCACGGTGGTCACCCGTCCGGCGACCGTACGCCACCGTCCCCGGCCCGCCCCGGCGATGTCCGGCGGCGTCGGATCGGCGGCGACGTCCGGCCCGTCGGCCCCGGAGAGCCCGGCGGGCGCGGCATCCCCGGAAGGCCCGGCGTCCCCGGCGGGCTCGGCTGCCGTGCTCGGGCGGCGCAGGCGTGACAACAACGACACTCCGGATGGTCCTTCCTGGGGAGGGTCCCGGCGCGCGGCCGGGTCGGCGGGCCGGGTCAGACCGGCTGGTGGGCGACGAACGGCCGGTCGGTGATCGTGTCCACCCGGGGCCGCACCGATGGTACGGACGGCAGCGCCGCGACGGCCGGCACCGGCAGCGCCGCGACGGGCGTCGGCGCGGTGACCCGGGCGGGCCGGCTCGACCGGTGCCACCACAGCCAGCCGACGTCGTGGCCGAACGACTCGACCAGCAGCGCCAACGCCACCGCCGCCAGCACGGCGGTCACCGGCCGGGCCAGCATGTCGGCGGCGACGACGAGCAGCAGCACCCCCTGGGTGGCGGCGACCACCTTGCGCCAGAAGCGGGGCGGCAGCGTCCCCCGCATCCAGGGCAGCAGCCAGCCGGCGACGACGAAGGCGTAGCGCAGGCCACCGATGGCGAGCACCCACGGCCCCACCGCCGGTGTCACCTGGACGCTGAGCACCAGGATGAGGAACGCGTCGACCTCCATGTCGAAGCGCGCGCCGAGCGTGCTGGCCGTGCCGGTGCGCCGGGCCACCCAGCCGTCCACCGCGTCCAGGGCCAGCGCCACCGCCGTCATCGGCACCAGCACCGCCAGCGGGGCCGGGCCGGAGAAACCGGTGACGACCAGGGCGGTCACCCCGCCGACCAGCACCCCCCGGGTCAGCGTCACCCGGTCGGCCGGCCCGAGCCGGTCGACGCCCCGGCGGCGCAGGCCGCGCTGCAACGCGACGCAGGTGACCACGCCGTACGCGAGGCCGGCCAGCCAGCCGGCGACGTCGAGCCCGACGGTCGCGGCCAGCCCGGCCAGCAGGACGGTCTGTGCGGTCAGGCCGAGCACCGGACCGGTTCGAACCCTGGACACCCTGCCTCCGTGTTTATGATCGACGACCTCGGCAGTGGGTACGCAGGACGCGGCCGTTTCGTTCGGTTCCGCCGGCAGAAGAGGAGAAAACCCGCGTGATCCACGATGCCCGGGCCTTCTGGCTCTGCTCCCCCGGCGTCGGCGAGCTCAGGACGGTGACCCTGCCCACGCCGGGCCCCGACGAGGTGCTGGTCCGCAGCCTCTACTCCGGGGTGAGTCGCGGCACCGAGACGCTGGTCTTCACCGGCAGTGTGCCACCGGGCCAGTACACGGCGATGCGCGCCCCGTTCCAGGAGGGCGACTTCCCCGCCCCGGTCAAGTACGGCTACCTCAGCGTCGGGGTGGTCGAGGCCGGCCCGGCGGCGCTGCGCGGCCGGACGGTGTTCTGCCTGCACCCGCACCAGAGCGCGTACGTGGTGCCGGCGTCGGCGGTGACCCCGGTGCCGGACGACGTGCCGGCGGCCCGCGCGGTGCTCGCCGGCACGGTGGAGACGGCGGTCAACGCGCTGTGGGACGCCGCCCCGCTGGTCGGCGACCGGGTCAGCGTGGTCGGCGGCGGGATGGTGGGGTGCAGCGTGGCGGCCCTGCTGGCCCGCTTCCCCGGGGTGCGGGTGGAGCTGGTCGACGCCGATCCGGCGCGGGCGGCGGTCGCCACGGCGCTGGGCGTCGACTTCGCCGTGCCCGAGGCGGCGACCGGGGGCCGGGACCTGGTGGTGCACGCCAGCGCCACCGCCGCCGGATTGCAGCGCAGCCTGGACCTGCTCGCCCCGGAGGGCACCGTGGTCGAGCTGAGCTGGTACGGCGACCGGCCGGTGGAGCTGTCGCTGGGCGGGGCGTTCCACGCCGGCCGGTTGACGGTCCGCAGCAGCCAGGTCGGCACGGTCTCCCCGGCGCGGGCGTCCCGGCGGGACTTCGCCGACCGGCTGACGCTGGCCCTGGAGCTGCTCGCCGACCCGGTGTTCGACGCGCTGCTGACCGGGCGGTCCCGCTTCGCGGAGCTGCCCGCCGTGCTCGCCCGGCTGGCCTCGGGGGAACTTCCCGCGCTGTGCCATCTGATCACCTACGACGAGGAGACGCCGTGTTCAGCGTGACCGTACGGGACCACATCATGATCGCCCACAGCTTCCGGGGGGAGGTGTTCGGGCCGGCGCAGAAGCTGCACGGGGCGACCTTCGTCGTCGACGCCACCTTCCGCCGCACCGAGCTGGACGACGACGGCATCGTGGTGGACATCGGCCGGGCGACCGACGAGCTGAAGGCGGTGCTGGCCGACCTGACGTACCGGAACCTGGACGACGAGCCGGCGTTCGCCGGGCAGAACACCACCACCGAGGTGCTGTGCCGGGCCATCGCCGACCGGCTCGCCGACCGGGTGCACGCCGGTGGGCTGGGCGCGGGCGCCCGGGAGCTGGCCGGGATCACGGTCACCCTGCACGAGTCGCACATCGCCTGGGCCAGCTACGAGCGGTCGTTGTAGCCCGTGCGGGCGGTGCACGTCGTCCTGCCCGGCGACATCGACGACCCGGCCACCCCCAGCGGCGGCAACGCGTACGACCGGCGGGTCTGCGCCGGGCTGGCGGCGGCCGGCTGGACGGTGCGCGAACACGGCGTACCCGGGGACTGGCCGCACCCCGACGGGGCGGCGCGGGCGCGGCTGGCCGGGCTGCTCGCGGCCCTGCCGGACGGCGTGCCGGTGCTCTACGACGGGCTGGTCGCCTCGACCGTGCCGGAGTTGCTGGCGGCGCAGGCCGGCCGGCTGCGCCAGGTGGTGCTGGTGCACATGCCGCTCGGCGACGACGCCGAGGCGCGCGCCCTGCCGCTCGCCGACGCGCTCGTCACCACCAGCGGCTGGACCCGGGAGCTGCTGCTGGCCCGGCACCGGATCGACCCGGCCCGGGTGACGGTGGCCACCCCGGGGGTCGACCCGGCCGACGTCGCCCCCGGCACGGCCGCCGGCACCATGCTGCTCTGCGTCGCGGCGGTCACCCCGGTCAAGGGGCACGACGTGCTGCTCGACGCGCTGACCGGGCTGGTCGACCGGCCGTGGACGTTGGACTGCGTGGGCGCGCTGGACCGCGATCCGGCCTTCGTGGCCGGGCTGCGGCGGCGGGCCGGGCGGGACGGGACGGCCGGGCGGGTGCGCTGGCACGGGCCGGTGACCGGGCCGGCGTTGGACGCGGCGTACGCGGGGGCGGATCTGCTGGTCCTGCCGTCGCGGGCCGAGACCTACGGGATGGTGGTGGTCGAGGCCCTGGCCCGGGGGATTCCGGTGCTCGGCAGCACGGTCGGCGGGGTGCCGGAGGCGCTGGGCCGGGCCGGCGACGGTGCCGCGCCCGGGGTGCTGGTGCCGCCGGGCGACCCGGTGGCGCTGGCCGGCGCCCTGCGCCGCTGGCTGCACTCGGCCGACCTGCGGGACCGGCTGCGCCACGCGGCCCGGGGCCGGCGGGCCGACCTGCCCGGGTGGCCGGCCACCGTGACGATCGTCTCCCAGGTGCTGGACGGAGTGAGGACATGACCGCGTACGCCACCGAACCGTTCGCCGACTGGCTGCGGCTGCGGGAACCCGCCGACGCCGACGCCCGCAGCGGGGACCTGGTCGACCTGCTCCGCGCCCGGCTCACCGGCACCGGGCCGGCCGCCGACGCCGGTGGGGTCGGCGGGCCGGCCGCAGACGCCGGTGCGTCGGGCCTGTCGCCGGCCGGTGAGGGCGGGCCCGGGATGCTGGTGACCGGCGTCGGCTCGGTCACGTCGCTGCGCGGGGACCGGCCGTGGGTGGTGCACGACCTGGGCAGCGGCACCGGGTCGATGCTGCGCTGGCTGGCCCCGCTGCTGCCCGGCCCGCAGCGCTGGGTGCTGCACGACCGGGACCCGGGGCTGCTCGACCGGGCCGGCGCGGCGGTGCCGGTGGCCGCCGACGGCAGCCCGGTGCGGGTGCTCACCCGGCAGGGCGACATCACCCGGCTGACCCCCGCCGACCTGGCCGACGCGGACCTGGTCACCGCGTCGGCGCTGCTGGACATGCTCACCGCCGACGAGATCACCCGGATCGTGGCCGCCTGCGCGGGCGTCGGCTGCCCGAGCCTGTTCGTGCTCTCGGTGGTCGGTCGGGTGCGGTTCGACCCCGCCGACCCGCTGGACGCCGAGATCGCCGCCGCCTTCGACGCCCACCAGCGGCGTACCGTCGACGGCCGGGCCCTGCTCGGCCCGGACGCCGCCGGGGTGGCCGTCGCCCAGTTCGCCCGGCACGGGATGCCGGTGACCGTGCGGGAGACCCCGTGGCGGCTGGGGCCGCAGCGGGCGGAACTGATCGTGGAGTGGTTCGACGGCTGGCTGGAGGCGGCCGTCGAGCAGCGCCCCGACCTGGCCGACCGGACGGCCGGGTACGCCCGGTGGCGGCGGGCCGAGGCGGCGGCCGGTCGGCTCACCGTCACTGTCGGCCACGACGACCTGCTCGCCGGGGTGGAATGAACCGGTTCGCCGGCCGCTACGTGAGAAGGGACAGGATCTCCGGAGGAGGAACCGCGTGTCATCCGACGCCACCGGCACGTCACCCGCCCGCGCCCGTACGGCCTGGGCCTGGGTGAGCAACCTGGGCGGGGTGGCCCTGGTCGGCGCGCTGCTGTGGTGGCTGGGCACCGGTCCGGCCCTGGCCGGGCTACGCCGGATCGACGCCCCGACGGTGCTGGGCGCGCTGGCCCTGGGCGCGCTGGCCGCGGTCGGCTGCGCGTGGCGGTGGCGGCTGGTCGCCGAGGCGCTCGGCGTCCGCCTGCCGCTGGGCGCGGCGGTGGCCGACTGCTACCGGGCGGTGTTCCTCAACGCGACGCTGCCCGGCGGGGTGCTCGGGGACGTGCACCGGGCGGTGCGGCACGGCCGAGAGGCCGGTGACCTGGGCCGGGCCGTCCGCGCGGTGGTCTGGGAGCGGACCGCCGGGCAGCTGGTCCAGGTGGTGCTGGCGGTGGCGCTGCTGCTGGCACTGCCCTCGCCGGTGCGGCCGTACCTGCCGACGGTGACGGCGGTGGCGGTGGCGGTCGGCCTGGCGCTGGTGGTGCTGGTGCGGGCGCTGCCCCGGTCGGGGCCGTCGCGGCAGGCCCGCGCGGTGCGCGCCGCCGTCGAAGACGTGCGGGCCGGGCTGCTGGGCCGGCGAACGGGGCCGGGGGTGCTGCTGACCTCGACGGTGGTGGTCGGCTGCCACCTGGCGACGTTCGTGCTCGCGGCCCGGGTGGCCGGGGTCACCGCGCCGCTGGCGGTGCTGGTGCCGCTGACCCTGCTGGCATTGTTGGCGATGGGCCTGCCCGCCAACATGGCGGGTTTCGGTCCGCGCGAGGGCGTCGCCGCCTGGGCGTTCGGGGCAGCCGGCCTGGGTGCCGCCGAGGGGGTGGCGACCGCCCTGGTGTACGGGGCGCTGGTGCTGGTGGCGGCCCTGCCGGGCGCCGCCGTGCTGGTGCTGCGGGGTCGCCCGTCCGCGCTGCGCGGACGACCGGGTGACCGTACGGTGGGAAGCCAGGGTGGTTCCTCACCGGTACCCGCTGCCGGGCTGGCCGGCAGCGCCTGACAGAGGAGACACATGTACGACGCACTGCCGGCCGCGACGGTCCGGACACAGGTCACGGTCCCGCTGCGGTTCCCCGACGGGTACGCCACCACGGCCCGGGTCTTCTCCTTCGACGGGCTGGTGGACGGGCGGGAGCACCTGGCGTTCGGGTTGGGCGACTGGGCGGGCGCGCTGCGCCGGCACGCGGCGGGCGGGGCGGCGCCGCTGGTCCGTCCGCACAGCGAGTGCCTGACCGGGGACGTCTTCGGCAGTCAGCGCTGCGACTGCGGCCCGCAACTGCGCGAGGCGGTGCAGCGGATCTCCGACGCCGGTGGTTTCCTGCTCTACCTGCGGCAGGAGGGACGCGGCATCGGCCTCTACCCGAAGCTGGACGCGTACGCCCTGCAGGACGCCGGGTTGGACACCTACGAGGCGAACGTGGCGCTCGGGCACGACGAGGACGAACGGGACTACCGGGCCGCCGCGCAGATGCTGACGGTGCTCGGGGTGCCGGAGCTGGTGCTGCTGAGCAGCAACCCGGACAAGGCCGAGCAGTTGACCCGGTTGGGGGTGGCGGTGGCCGAGGTGGTGCCGACCGGGGTGTTCCTCTCCCCCGCCAACGCCGACTACCTGGCGGCGAAGGCCAGCCGGGCCGCCGCCCGGGCCGTCGACCTGCCGTCGTTGAACTGAGATGGGTGTCGTACCGGCCGGGACGACGGCCACCGCCGTGCCGGCGTCGACCGGACGGCCGTACGTGCTGCTGAGCTGCGCCACGTCGATCGACGGCTACATCGACGACGCCACGCAGGAGCGGCTGCTGCTGTCCAACGCCGAGGACATGGAGCGCATCGACGCCGTCCGGGCCGGTTGTGACGCGATCCTGGTCGGCGCGGGCACGATCCGGGCCGACGACCCCCGGCTGGTGGTCCGTTCGGCGCGGCTGCGGGCCGCCCGGCAGGCCGCCGGGTTGCCGCCGTCGCCGGTGAAGGTGACGATGACCGCCCGGGGGCTGCTGGACCCGCAGGCCCGGTTCTTCACCGTCGGGGACGCCGAGAAGGTGGTCTACTGCGCCGGGCCGGCGGTGGACAGGGCCACCGAGCTGCTGGCCGGGCTGGCCACCGTGGTCGACGCGGGTGACCCGTTGGACCCGGCCCGGGTGCTGGCGGACCTGGCCGGCCGGGGGGTGCAGCGGTTGATGGTGGAGGGCGGCGCGTCGGTGCACGCCCAGTTCCTCACCGCCGGCCTCGCCGACGAGCTGCACCTGGTGGTCGCCCCGTTCTTCGTCGGCGACCGGCGGGCGCCCCGGTTCGTCGGTGACGGCGCGTTCCCGTGGCATCCCGGCCGGCGGGCCCGGCTCGCCGAGGTACGCCAGATCGGCGACGTGGTGCTGATGCGGTACGCCCTGTCGGAGCGCTGCGCCGACGGGGTGCCGGCATGAGCGACAATCGCCGGATGCGGTGCGCATCGTGGCGGGAGATCCTGTCGGCCCAGCTCGACGGGGAGGAGACCGGCGAGGAGCGGGTGGCGGTGCAGGCGCACCTCGACGGCTGCGCGGACTGCCGCGCCTGGCACGAGGTCGCCGCGATGGTGACCCGACGGGCCCGGACCCGGGTGGTGACGGCGGCGGCACCCGACCTGGCCGGGGCGATCCTCGCCGCCGTGCCGCCACCGGCCCCCCGGCGTGTCGTGCGGTGGCCCGGTGGGCTGGTCACCGGGTTGCGGGTGGCGCTGGGCCTGCTCGGCGCGGTCCAGCTCGCCCTCGGGTTGGCCCAGGTGGGTCAGGGTGTCAACGCCGAGCACCTGCACCCGGCGGGGCAGCACCTGTGGCACGAGTCGGCGGCGTGGAACGTGGCGGTGGGCGCCGGTTTCCTCTTCGTCGCGCTGCGGCGTACCCCGCCGGCCGGGTTGCTGCCGATGCTCAGCGCCTTCGTCGCCACCCTGGTCCTGCTGTCGGTCAACGACCTGGTCACCGCGCAGGTGGCGGTGCCCCGGCTGGTCAGTCACGGGTTCCTGGTCGGTGGCTACCTGATCACGGTGCTGTTGTACCGGCTCGGTCCGCGTCCGGCCGACCCGCCGCAGGGGCGGCGCACCGGCCGGTCCCGGTGGCGGTTGCGGCTCGACGACCTCGACGAGGCCCGCCCGGTGGCGGCGCAGCCGTACGGTGCGCAGGCCCGGGACCGCCGGGCGGCCTGAGCCGCGCCGGCCGTAAGCCTCTGGCAAGGTTTCCGGCGGGTCGCGGCGGGGTGCGCGGGGCTACGCTGACCGGCACGACAGGGAGGTGCCGGTGGCGCAGCGGGTGCTGGTGGTCGACGACGACCGGACGGTCAGCGACGTGGTGTGCCGCTATCTGGAGCACGCCGGCTACCAGGTGGACCACGTCGGGGACGGGGCCGCCGCGCTGGCCGCCGTGGCCGCCGCGCCGCCGCAGCTGGTGGTCCTGGACGTGATGCTGCCGGTGCTCGACGGGTTGGAGGTGTGCCGGCGGCTGCGGCAGCGGCCGGACGGCGTACCCATCGTGATGTTGACCGCCCGGGGTGACGAGGCGGACCGGATCCTCGGCCTGCAACTGGGCGCGGACGACTACCTGAGCAAGCCGTTCTCCCCCCGGGAGCTGGTGCTGCGGGTCCGTTCGGTGCTGCGCCGGGCCGGCGGTGAGCCGGTCACGGCGGCGGCGCGGGTGCTCGACGACGGCGGGTTGACCGTGTCGACCGGCCCCCGGGTGGCCCGGCTGCACGGGCGGGAGCTGGCCCTGACCCTGCGCGAGTTCGACCTGCTCGCCCACCTCATGCAGCATCCCACCCGGGCGCTGTCCCGGGCCGAGCTGCTGGAACGGGTCTGGGGTTGGCGGTTCGGCGACCAGTCCACGGTGACCGTGCACGTGCGCCGGCTGCGGGAGAAGATTGAGGACGACCCGGCCAACCCGCGCCGCATCGTCACGGTCTGGGGTGTCGGCTACCGGTACGAGCCGGTCGATGACTGACCTGGCGCTGATCTTCGGGGCGGCGTTGGCCGCGGCGGGCGGGGTGGGGCTGCTCGGTGCCGGGGTGCTGCGGCTGCTGCGCGGCCGGTCCATCACCGTGCACGTCACGGTGCTGCTGGCGATGACGGTGGGCGCGGTGGTGGCCGGGGTGGCGGTGATCGCCGAGGCGATGTTCCTCTCCCCGCACGACCTGGAGGTGGTGTTGATCACCGTCTCGGCGGCGGCCCTGGTCAGCCTCGCGGTCGGCTGGCTGTTCGCCCGGCGGCTCGCCTCGGCGGCGGTCTGGGCCGACCAGGCGCGGGCCCGGGAACGGCGGATCGAGAAGGGGCGGCGGGACCTGGTCGCCTGGGTCTCGCACGACCTGCGGACCCCGCTGGCCGGGCTGCGGGCGATGGCGGAGGCGCTGGAGGACCGGGTGGTCGCCGACCCGGACACGGTCGACGAGTACCACCGCCGCATCCGGGTGGAGACCGACCGGATGACCCGGCTGGTCGACGACCTGTTCGAACTGTCCCGGATCAACGCCGGGGCGCTGCGGCTGTCGCTGTCGGCGGTGCCGCTGGGTGACGTGGTCTCCGACGCGCTGGCCGGCACCGCGCCGCTGGCCGCCGCCCGCCGCATCCGGCTGGTCTCCGCCGCCTCGGGCTGGCCGACGGTGGCCGCCAGCGAGCGCGAGTTGAGCCGGGTGGTGGGCAACCTGCTGCTCAACGCGGTGCGGTACACGCCGGCCGACGGCACGGTACGGGTCAACGCCGGGCGGGACGGCGACGTCGCCTGGCTGGCCGTCGCCGACACCTGCGGCGGCATCCCGGAGGCCGACCTGCCCCGGCTGTTCGACGTGGCGTTCCGGGGCGAGCCGGCGCGCACCCCGCACGCGGGCAACGGGGCGCTGGCCGGGTCCGGCGGGTTGGGGCTGGCCATCGTGCGCGGGCTGGTCGAGGCGCACGGCGGCCGGGTGGACGTGCACAACGTCGCCGAGGGCTGCCGGTTCGTCGTCCGGCTGCCGATGGCTACCGGCTGACGGCGTCTCGCGGCGGACCTGCGGCGGAGCGGTCGGGCCGCGCGGGCCGGCACGTCGCGGGCCGGCACCGCGCGGGTCAGGCGGCTGGTGGGCCGGCGGCTGGCGGGTCAGGCGCCGAACTCCTCGGCGATGTCCATCACGTAGCGGCCGTAGTCGGAGCCGGCCATCGCGGCGCCGAGCCGGTGGCAGGCCGCCGCGTCGATGTAGCCCATCCGCAGCGCCGTCTCCTCCAGGCAGGCGATCCGGACGCCCTGCCGCTCCTGCATGGTCTGCACGTAGACGCTGGCCTGGAGCAGCGACTCCGGGGTGCCGGCGTCCAGCCAGGCGAACCCGCGCCCGAGGTCGACCAGGCGGGCCCGGCCCCGGTCGACGTACA
Source organism: Micromonospora sp. HM134 (assembly GCF_007833915.1). Taxonomy (NCBI): domain Bacteria; kingdom Bacillati; phylum Actinomycetota; class Actinomycetes; order Micromonosporales; family Micromonosporaceae; genus Micromonospora; species Micromonospora sp. HM134. The sequence continues at coordinate 3,705,526 of NZ_CP041061.1, read as the reverse complement.
CCCGGTTGACGTCGGTGATCTCCAGTTCGCCCCGGCGGGACGGCCGGATGTTCTTGACGATGTCGACGACCTCGTGGTCGTAGAGGTAGAGGCCGGTGATGGCGCGGTTGGAGTGCGGCTGGGACGGCTTCTCCTGGATGTCGAGCAGGGTGCCGTCGGGGCCGGTGACGCCGACGCCGTAGCGCTGCGGGTCGTGGACCGGGTAGCCGAACAGGGTGCAGCCGCTGACCGCGGCGGTTTCCTCGCGCAGCAGCCGGGAGAACGCGGTGCCGTGGAAGATGTTGTCGCCCAGGATCAGCGCGCTGGGATGGCCGCCGACGTGGTCCGCGCCGATCAGGAACGCCTCGGCGATGCCGCGCGGCTCGGGTTGCGCGGCGTAGGAGACGGCCAGGCCGAGCCGGGAGCCGTCGCCGAGCAGCAGCCGGAACTGCGGCAGGTCGGCCGGCTTGGCGATGACCAGGATGTCACGGATGCCGGCCAGCATGAGCACCGACAACGGGTAGTAGATCATGGGTTTGTCGCCGACGGGCAGGAGCTGCTTGGACACCGGCACGGTCATCGGGTACAGCCGGGTGCCCGACCCTCCCGCCAGGACGATTCCCTTCACGGGTCCTTCCCTCCTCCGGCCGTCGACGCCGCCGCGCCGGTCGGGCCGGTTCAGTCGAGGCCGCGGATGAGGTGCGGCTCGGTGTCCGGCTCGGACCAGTCGCACTGCCCGCGCCGGTTCGCCCGCCCCCAGGCGTCCAGGGCGGAGGGCGGCCGGTCAGCGCCGGCCGGCCGGGTGGTACAGGGGCGACCGGGCCCGGGGCGGGCCTCGTCGTCGTCGGCGTCGTCGGTCATCGTGTTCCCCATTCCGGGACGTCTCCCATCGTGACCCCGGCGGCGGGCCGGGCGCACCTTCCTCGTTGCCCAGGTCAACGGTCGAATCGACGTCCGGCGACGGGTGAACCGCCGGGCATCGCTTTTCCGACATCAATCCCCGACCCGGGCGCATCGGGCCATGGCCGCAATCATCACCGGTTAGACGAGGGGTACGCATCCGGAAAAGGCATCTGTTAGCGCCATTCGGAATGCGCGCCGTTGACCATGCATTGAGGGTGCCCTAGCATTGAGGTCAGCTGATTCGACAAAACCGACAAAGACCTTTTCCTGCCATCAAACCACCAGTTGCCGGTGCCGCCCCGGGGGACGTCGCGGAGCCGGAACGACGCTGCATCGTCGCAGCTCAGACAGGCGATTCACGTCGTAGGAGACCAGCACCCACCATTACGCTCGCCGGGGGCACGATGGAAGACCACAGCAGCAGGGCGGTCCGGCGGGTCATCGCCGAAATGCACCAGAATCTGGGGAAGCAATTCAGCGTGGACGAAATGGCGCGAACCGCCCTGCTGAGCAAGTACCACTTCTGCCGGGTGTTCCACAGGGTGACCGGAGTGTCACCGGGACGCTTTCTCTCGGCCATCCGATTCCAACGCGCCAAGCACCTGTTGCTGGCCACCTCGTGGAGCGTCACCGACATCAGTCACCACGTCGGCTATACCAGTGTCGGCACGTTCAGCGCCCGGTTCAGCAGTAGCGTCGGCCTCTCCCCCTCCACCTTCCGCCGGCTCGGCCGCAGCCCCGGGCGGGAGGACCCGCACCGGCCGCCCTGCCCGATCAGGCCCGACCCGGCCGACACCACCGGGCCGACGGTGCGCGGGCAGATCCGGGCGCTTCCCGGCGAGACGCCCGACTGGATCTTCGTGGGGCTGTTCCCGGAACGCATCCAGCAGGGCAGACCGGTCAGCTCCACGGTGCTGCCCGGCCCCGGGCCGTACCTGCTGGGGCCGGTGCCGCCGGGCACCTGGTTCGTCCTGGCCCACGCGGTGCACCGCCGCCGGTCGGCCACCGGCACCCGCCCGCTGCTGGTCGGGCACCACGGCCCGGTGACGGTCGGTGTCCCCTCCCGGTCGGTCCGGGCCGACCTCACCCTGCGCCCCATGCGCACCTTCGATCCGCCCGTGGTGCACGCCGCCGGCCTGCCGTCGCTGCTGCGCACCGGCTGACCGGCGACGACGCCGGGCCCGGTGCCGGCGCGCCGGAGGCCGGCCGGGGCCGGGGCGGTCCACGACACCCCGTCGGACACGGACGTGGGGCCGCCCCCGACGGGACGGCCCCACGTGGTCGCGGACCGGATCAGCGAGCCATTGCCGGTGCCGCCGGACTGACCGGCACCGACCCCCGACGACGCTCACGGCTGCGGTCGCGCCACCAGATGCCCCACCACATCAGGCCGCGGACGGCACAGACGATGGTGACCGCGAAGAACAGGGTGTAGACCACGTTGAACGCGACCAGCACCCCGTAGACGGCGGCCACGGCGGAGCCGAACATGAACTGGTTGCGGCCCCGGGACGGCGTCGTGCCCGGGTCGGTGATCATGTAGTTGGTGAACAGGACGAACGCCACCCCGGTCATCGGCACCAACGCCGCCCAGATCGCCACGTCCAGCACCAACGCCCGGACCACCGCCTGGATGACGAACCCGCCGAGCCAGCCGACGATCAGCAGCACCTTGCGGGTGAGCATGGCGTTGAGCACCGTGCCGGCGGTGATGATGACCAGCGGCACCATGATGCTGATCGCGTCCGGCACGTTCTCGGTGAACTGGTAGGGCGGCGCGATGTTGACCCAGGAGAAGGCCAACAGCGTCACCGTGATCCCGAAGTTCGAGGGGTTCATGAAGTGCCGCATCCGGCCGTTGACCGGCGCCCGCAGGGCGGTCTTGGCCCCGATCGCGACGACCACGGCGAACGCCACCGGCCAGAACCGGTCGTTGGCGTAGAGGAGCATGTTCGCCGCCAGCGCGGTGATGTGGGTGGGCAGCAGGAAGGTGTACATCCCCCAGACCCCGTTGCCGGCGAACGCGGGTCGCCGCTTGCCGGCCCACGCCGACACCATCTCGATGCCGATCTCGGCGGTGTAGCCCACCAGCAGGGCGAAGAACGGCCAGGTCCACGGCTGCTCGAACCCGAGCAGCGTGTAACCGATGATGTTGAAGATCGACATCGACATCGCGAAGTTGCGCAGCGCCAGGTAGCGCGGGTCCTTCGCGTCCACCCGGGGCACCGCCGGTCGGGCCGTGGGCGGGGCCGCCGGGTCGACGGGCCGGACCCCGCCCGGGACCGTACGCACCGCGGCGTCGGTCGCGTCTTCCTGTCTGACGTCGGTCATCGGGTGATCTCCTGGGCGTCGGTGGTCAGCATCAGGTCGTGCCAACCGGAGGTGAGCGAGAGGGTCTGTTTGTGGGTCGCGCCGGTCAGGTCACGCCAGCACACCTCGGCCGAGACCGGGCGGTCCCCGGCGGAGCCCAGCCCGAAGAAGACGTCGAAGCTGCGCTTGCCGGAGTGGCCGCCGCCGCCGTCGAGCTGGGCGACCTGGGTGAGCCCGTCGGCGGTACGGATCTTGACCTGGGCGCCGTAGGCCGGCGTCCGGGCGTCCGCCGCGCCGCCCACCGTCGGCCGGTGCAGGCGCAGCCCGAGGAAGCCGCCGGGGGACGAGGCGGTGTTGCGGTAGAAGGCCGGCGGTCCCCACTGCCGGGCGACGGCGAAGTCCTGCATGCCGTCGGCGTTGGTGTCGGCCACCGCGACACCCCGGGTCGGGATGGGCACGTCGAGGCCGAGTTCGGTGTTGAGGTTGACGAACGTCTTGCCCTGCCGCACCCAGAACGCCAGTTTGTCGTTACCGGCGATGTCGTCGCCCGGCTCCGCCTTCGGCCACATCGCCGGGTTGCGCAGCATCAGGTCGTTGGACATCGCCAGCTCCTGGAGCCAGGCCCACCGGCTGGTGGTGCCCTTGATGAACCCGTCGGCCTGCACGACCTCCAACGAGCCGTTGTTGTCGAAGTCGGCCATCTTGGCGTCCCAGCCCCAGCCGGTCCAGGCCATGTTCAACGACGACGCCTTGTTGTCGTACGGGGCCACGCCACGGGTCAGCTTGGCGCGCGCCTCCTGCGGGGTGCCGGTGTTGTTCATCCAGACGAAGTTGCTCTCCTCCAGGCCCCAGGAGCTGGTGATGTTGCTGACGAACATGTCGAACACGCCCCGGTTGTCGAGGTCACCGAAGTCGATCGACATGCCCTTGAACGAGTCGTTGCCGAGCACCATCGACTTCGGGGTGAACGCGCCCCGGCGGCCCTGCGCCTCGGCGAACCTGATCCGGCCCGGGGTCGAGACGTTGTGCAGCAGGTGGTCGTGGCCGAAGTCGTTGGCCAGGTACAGCTCGGGCAGCAGGTCGCCGTCGATGTCGGCGGAGGCCGCACCGAGGGTCCAGCCGGTGGAGACCCGACCCGGGACCGCCTTCTGCTCGACGTACCGGATCGAGGGCTGGTCACCGCCGGTGGCCGCGTCCCACCGCAGCACGTGCGCCCCACCGGAGTTGCGCGCGTGCGACATGGACGCGTTCATCTGGACGTTCGGCTGCCCGTCCGGGTCGAGCACCTGGGTGTCGGGGAAGTAGTTGAACACGCCGATGTCCGGGCGGCCGTCGCCGTCGAAGTCGGCGACCGCCACCGCGTTGGTGTTCCACAGCGCGCCCTGGTAGCGGTTGCCCGGACCGGGTTGGGTGGGAATCAGCTCGGTCGGCGCGTAGCTGCCCAGCCGCAGGTCGGTGGCGCTGGCCCGGTGCAGGAACAGCACCGGGGTCCGGCCCCAGTAGTAGACCAGCAGGTCGGTGCGGCCGTCGAGGTTGTAGTCGCCGGGGACGCAGCCCATCGGCGCCATGGTGGTGTCGGTGGGCAGCGGCCGGGGATCGAGGACGAACGGCTGGTAGCGGGCACCGCTGTCGGGCGCCGGGGTCACCACGGCGGTGTCGCTGCGGGTGTCGACGAGGCACAGGTCGTCGGCCACGCCGTTGCCGTCCAGGTCGTTGAGGGCGATCGCCGCGCCGACGGAGGAGACCCAGGACTTGATGTGCTCGTACTCCGGGTTGACCTCGCGGACCTCACGGGCGACGGGGGCGGGTGGCAGCGCGATGGGCCGTTCGGCGAACTGGAACCGTGCGGCCAGCTCCGACCGCTCGGCCGCGGACGCCTCCGGGCGCTGTGCCACGACGAAGAGAATGCTCAGCAGAACGAGCACAAAGGCTGCGGGAGTTGCGCGGCGAAGGAAGCCGGCAGATTGAGACGGCAACAGTCCCCCTACGTTTTCGTGGGCGCGTCGTTGGCCCGTTGACTGGTCACTCGGAAGTGCCACCGAACGGGGCGGAGATACTGATGATTACCACCCTCCGCGGCGGGGCGAATAACCAACTGATAAGCCACCGATCAGATGACTGCAGCCCTTTCAGGGGCCACGAACATCGTCAGCCAGAAGCCGAATGGAGTCTTCTCATAGCTTGCTCTCCCCCCACCTCGGGGCGGCCGCCGACACATTGATCACACCGTCACAGCGCGTCCGGCAGCGGTCGCGATGCGTCAAAGTTCTCTGACTTTGCTCTCCTGAACCCTCACTCATCCGGGCAGGGACCGTGGTGATAGCTACCGCTTAATAACCTTTGCCGGCTTTCTTCCCCGCAGAGTCGGGCACGCCCGGCCCACCCACCAGATCGGACGAATCCCCGCGCACCACCCCGGTCACTAACCGTCACCTGGCCCGAAAAATGGCCGCACGCTGCACCGATGAGGCCGAGGGCCACCCGACGGATAGCGAGGATCTCCGCTGGCAAATACAGGCGGGATCGATAGCACGACTATCCATGTCGCCGGCCCCACGGCTCATTGCCGCCTATCTTTGGTCGCGCTAGCATCGACTCGGCCACAACGGCCAGAGGCAATTTCGACGGCCGCATCCGCGTTTATGCATTGATCGAGACTAAAGGCTCCATCAATCAGCCGGCATAGACACCGTACGCACGCAGTCGCCACAGCCGTGCCCGGGGGATGCCAACGGCCGACGAATCGAGCACCCTGGGGGAGACCGTGGAAGACGTCATTGAACGGGCGGTGGAGCGAGCCATCGTCACGATGCGGGACAACATCGCCGAGCCGATCACCATCGACGACATGGCCCGCGCCGCGATGTTCAGCAAGTTCCACTTCTCAAGGATCTTCCGCCGGGTCACCGGCGTCTCGCCCGGTCGCTTCCTGTCCGCCATCCGCCTCCAGGAGGCCAAGCACCTGCTCGTCTCCACCACCCTGAACGTCGCCGACATCAGCCTCCGCGTCGGCTACAACAGCGTCGGCACGTTCAGCTCACGGTTCACCCGCAGCGTCGGCATGTCCCCCACCGCCTACCGGCGCTACCGGGGGTTCAGCACGCGCATTCCGCAGGACGAGACCCGGGGTGCCTCGGGGGGGCGCACCTCGACCATCCAGGGCACCGTGGCCGGCCCCGACCAGGAGGATCTCGGTTTCGTCTTCGTCGGGCTCTTCCCCGACCCGCTGCCGGAGGGGCGTCCCGTCCGGTGCGCGGTGCTCAACGGCGCCGGCGCGTTCGAGCTGGAGACGGTGCCGGAGGGCCACTGGTACCTGCTCGTTCAGTCGGTACGCCCCGACGGTTCACCGACCGACGCCCACGACCTGGACCCCGACCACATCTTCGTCGGCTCGCACGGGCCGATCATCGTCCGCCGCGACCAGGCGGTCCCCCCGATCGAGATGCACCTCAAGCCGGCCCGCTCCATCGACCCGCCGGTGCTGCTCGCGCTGCTCGACATCCGCCGGATGGCGCTCGACCAGGTCGGCTACCGGGTCGAGGCGGCCTGACCCCGGCCCACACCAGACGGCGGACGGCGGCGTATCCCACCAGCGGGTGGGATACGCCGCCGTCCGCCGTGCCCGCCGCCCGACCGGGTCGGTCGGGCGGCCCGCAGGACCACCGGGCGGTGCCGGCCCGGGCGACGGGCGACGGAAAGGATGACCCACCGGACGGAGCCGGCCGGCCCCGCCCCGGGAGATCGGGACGGAACCGGCCGGCGGGACGGGCCGGTGCTGCCGGACGCGTCCGGACGGGTCAGTGTTCCGGCGGCTCCTCCGGGTCGGAGGCGACCCGGGGCCGGCGCAGCAGGATCACCGACAGCGCGATCAGCAGCCCCAGGTCCAGCACCAGCAGCAGACCGTCCAGGGGGTCGGTGCCGACGTGCTGGTGCCCGGTGTCGGGCGCGACATCCGCCGGCGGCAGCAGCGGCGCGGCGCCGACGGCGAAGACGCTGCGCCCGGTGCTCTGCCGCCCGTCGGTGAGCCACACGTGGTAGGCGACCGTGTAGCTGCCCTGCGGCAGGGCGGGCACGGACACCACCAGCTCGGTGCCGTCGCGCCGGGAGGCGCCGGTGGCCACCTGCGGGCCCTGCGCCGGGGTCAACGACACGTGCGCCTCGTTCGGGTCCGGCGTCCCCGGCAGCCGCAGCCGCACCTCGGTCGGCCCGGTGGCCAGTCGGCTGCCGTCCGCGGGCACCACCACGGCGTCGACCGTCTCGGCCGGCCCGGGCGTGCCCGGCGAACGCAGCCACAGCGCGGTCGCCACGGTCACCAGCACCACGGCGACGGCCGCCGTACGTGGCCCGAAGAAGCCACGACGGCGGCCGTCCTGTCCGGCGGTGGTCATGCCGGCGTGAGCGCCCTGACCGGCCGGGGAGCGCAGGTGCAGGCCATCGTGGCCCGCTCGGCGGCGTTCGGTCTCAGGTGCAGGTACATCGCGACCACCATCGGCAGGAAGACGATCGTGTTGTAGAACAGGTGCAGCTCCACCCGGGGCACGAGCAGCTGGAGAATGCTGGTCGGCGCCGGACGGTCGAACAGGAAGTTCCCGGTCTGCGCCTGGAGCAGCAGCAGCAGGTGCTCGATGTGGTGCCAGAACTGGATCACCAGGGCCACCGTCCACCAGGTGCGGGCCCGGCCGACGAAGCCGGGACGCAGCAGCGCCAGCCCGATGAGCATCACGATGGCGTACCCGTAGTGCAGCCACTCGGAGGTGACCAGCCACGGCACGGCCATCCCCAGCACCCCGCGCGACTGCGGGACCGGCCAGCCCAGCACCCAGATCTGGAACGCCTGGGCGAGGTGCTCGGCCCAGTGTGCCAGCACCACGAGCATGTACAGGTTCAGCGCCATCCGGTGGTAGGGACCGTTGAGCAGGCCGAGCGGGCCCGATCGGGACTGGCGGGGTGTGGCTTGGTTCGACATGTCGGGTGGTCTCCCCCATCGGTCGACGGACACCGGCACCGCAGCGGGCCGGGGGACGGCAGCACGCCGTCCCTCCAGGCTGGAACCCGTCGTGGCGGTTGTCGTCTTCGAGCGTGCCGAATATCTACTGTGGTGGGACGCTCAGGCCCCGGCCGGACGCTCGGCGGGAGTGGCGCAGCAACGCGCCAGGTGGCTCTCCTGGGCCATCCGGCGCATCGCCTCGAAGGCCACTTCGGACAGCACGTTCCAGACCGCCATGGCGGTGGCGGAGTGCGCCGACTCGTGCTGGAACTCGTGCGTCACGATCCGCTCCGCGCTCTCGGCGTGCTCGCTGAACACGTCGATGTCGCAGTCGGCGTCCAACCGCTGCAACGCGGTCAGCACGTGGGCGAGGGTGTCGCGGCCCGGCGAGGCGACGTCGACCTCCCAGCCGAGCCGGTCGATGAACGCGTCGACCTGGACCCGGGCCGGCCCGACGTCCGGCGCGTCGTCGTCCTCGGGCTGGTCGGGGAAGAGCGCCCAGATGGTGGCCCGGCACTGCGCGCCCAGGGCCAGCCCCTTGTCGTCGAGGGCGGCCAGCACCCGGCGCACCGAGGACAGGCTCAGTCGCCCGATGCCGGCCAGCACCCGGATCAGTTGGAGCCGGGCGAGGTGCTCCTCGCCGTACTCCGCCTGGTTACGTGCGGTGGGACGGCCCGGCGGCAGCAGTCGCTCCCGGATGTAGAACTTGATCGTCGGAAGTGGAACACCACTGATCCTGGCCAGATCTGAGATGCGCATCCGTCCCCCCAGGGTCCCGGTGGCCACCGCCGGACGCCGTGCGCGGCGGGGCTCCGCCGCCCGGCAGCGGCCGGCCCGAACGTAACGGCGGTGGCACCGCCGTGGACAGCGGACGCCGGGCAGCACGGCGGGTGAAGGCCGTCGGCGCATCCGCGATGACGGCGGCGGAACCGCCCGTCGGCACGACGGCGGCTCCATGGGCAGGGCGGGCACCTCGGGCCGTACCGGCCGGGGTGGTCGCCGCGCATCCGGGACTCATCGCACCTCCCCCAGCACGATGAGCAACCTGAGAGTTGCTCAGCGCAATAGTAACCAGTGCGGCCTGCGCGCAGGTTATTCGATGTTGCTGAACCGCGCTTCGTGCCCGGGGTCCAGGGGTCACGTCAGGGCCCGAACCGTCATCGGCAGGCCGCCCCGGATGCGCAGCGACAGCATGGGTTCGGGCACCACCCGCTGCCCGGCCGGGGTGTGCAGCCGCAGCCGGCGGCTCACCATGGCCACCACGAAGACCGCCTCCATCAGCCCGAGGTGGTTGCCGACGCAGAACCGCGGCCCGGCGCCGAACGGCACGTACGCGTAGCGCGGCCGGTCGGCCGACGCCGACGGCGAGAACCGCTCCGGGTCGAACCGGTCCGGGTCCGGCCAGTACGCCCGGTGCCGGTGCAGGGTGTACGGGCAGATCAGCACATCGGTGCCGGCCGGCACGGCGTAGCCGCCGACCTCGTCGGCCTCCTGCGCCCGCCGGGACAGCATCCACACCGGAGGGTAGAGGCGCATCGCCTCGCTGAGCACCATCGAGGTGTACGTCAACCGGGGCAGGTCCTCGTAGGTCGGTGACCGGTCGCCGAGCACCTCCACCGCCTCGGCCCGCACCCGGTCCCAGACCTCCGGGTGCCGGTCGAGCAGGTGGAAGGTCCAGCCGAGGGTGCTGGCGGTGGTCTCGTGCCCGGCCAGCAGCAGGGTGGTCAGCTCGTCGCGCAGCCGCCGCCGGCCCACCGCGGGGTCGGTCTCCCGGCGGGTCGACTCCAGCAACCGCGACAGCGCGTCGTCGTGGTCCTCGTGGCCGGGCCGGGACCGCCGTCGCGCGGCCAGCTCGTCGACGATCCCCTCCAGCTCCCGGCGGGCCCGCCGGAACCGCATCTGCTGCGGCAGCGGCACCCACATCGGCACCAGGTTCATCGACGCCATCTCGAACATCGCCTGGTCCTGCATGGACTCGAAGGCCACCCCGAGGGACCGGAAGCCGCTCAGGTCGGCGTCGAGCAGGGTCCGCCCGAGCACCCCCAGGGTGAGCCCGGTCATCTCCCGCAGGATGTCGACCGGCTCGCCTCCGGCGTACGTCTCCAGCCGGTCGACCAGCCGGCCGGCCTCCTCGGCGACGATCCCGGCCTGCTGGGCGATGCGGCGGGCCTGGAACACCGGCTGGATCACCCGGCGCTGCTCCCGCCACAGCTCGCCCTCGCTGGTCAGCAGCCCGTCGCCGAGGGCCCGCCGGGCGTGCATCAGCCCGATGCCCTTGTGGTAGTTCTGACTGTTGTCGGCCAGCACGTGCTTGGCGTGGTCCGGGTGGTTGAAGAAGTGCAGCCCCCGCCCCGGGCCGAGGCGCACCGCGTCGCCGTACGTGTCGGCGGCGGAACGCATCAGCCCGAGCCGGTCCCGGCCGAGCTTCCACAGGGTGCCGAGCATCGCCACCCCGGTCGGCCCCCGGGGGACGACCCGGGGCGCGACGGTGGTCATCGGACCACTCCGCTCGGCATCGGGGTGATCTGCCGGAACCGCCCGTGCAGGAACAGCACCGCGTCCTCCTCGTGACGTTTCTCGGCCGACAGCAGCCGGCCGACGAAGATGGTGTGGTCGCCGCCCTCGTAGTCGCGCCACAGGGCGCACTCGAAGGAGGCCAGCGCCCCGGTGATCAGCGGCGCTCCGGTCAACCGGCCGGGCCGCCAGTCGACGACGTCGAACTGGGCGGCGCCGAGCGGCCGGCGGCGGTCGGCGAAGTGCCGCGCCACGTGCTCCTGGTCGGCGGCGAGCACCGACACCGCGAAGCTGCCGGCGGCCACCAGGTGCCGGTGCATGACCGCCTCCCGGTCCACGCAGACCAGCAGCAGCGGCGGGTCCAGCGACACCGAGGTGAAGGCGTTCGCGGTCATCCCGTGCGGGGAGCGACCCCCGACGGTGACCACGGTGACGCCGGTGGCGAAGGCGGCGAAGGCCCGCCGCAGCGCCGCCGGGTCGACCGCCGGGTCGTCGTCGCCAAGGGGCATGTCCATGGTGGTCTCCTCGCCGTCACTGGGCCCGGACGGTGGCCGTGTAGGGCGCCAGCGCCCGGGTCAGCGCCTCCGGCACCCGGGTCGGCGCGGTCCGGTTGTTCGGCCCGCGCATGCAGGCCACCCGCTGCCGCCCCCGGGCGACCAACGTCTCGCCGCCGCCCGGGTCGAGGCGTACGTAGTCGAAGCTGAACTCCAGCTGGGTCTGCACCAGGTCGACCAGGCGCATCCGGATCGACAACTCGTCGAACGCGGTGATCTCGGCGAAGAACTCGCAGTCGACCTTCAGGGTGAACAGCTTCAGGTCGTCCTGGAGGTCGGCCAGCACGTCCGGGGCGTGCTGCTTGAGGAACATCTCCCGGCACCGTCCCTGCCAGCGCAGGTAGTTGACGTAGTAGACGTTGCCGACGATGTTGGTCTCCTCGAAACCGACCGTGTGCGGGTACTCGAAGTACTTGTCCATGCTCAACTCCACCCGTCGGTGAGCACGGTGAACACCACCGGTTGCGGGATGTCCACCAGGCTCGTGGCGAACGTGGCGACGCGCAGCGGACCCGAGGCCAGGACCACCCAGCCGTCGGGGCCGCCGGGCGTCAGGGTCAGCGGCGAGTCCGCCGGCAGGCCGACCTTGCGCAGGCACTCCACCGCGCCCCACACCCGGGTCGACGCGGTGTGCGCGCTCTCGTCGCGGTCTGCGGCGATCAGCGCGGCCAGCCCGGCGTGGACGCCCAGCAGGCCCGCCCAGTCCGCCGGGGAACGCTCGGCCACCGGCTCGACGTCGCAGCCGACCGTCCCGGTGGCCGCGACGGCCAGGGTCACCCCCGCGCCGTGCGCCGCCGAGACGGCCCGGTCGCCGTCGACCTCCGGCCGGCCGTCCGGGCGGTAACGCACCTCGTGCCGGGCCCCGAGGGCGCGGCCGACGGCGACGGCGGTCCGCTCCCGGCGGGGCACGTCCGGCCCGGCGTCGGGTTCCACGGCGACCGCGACCCGCGCGCCGAGCACGTCGCCGAGCCCCCGCTCCAGGTGCGAGCCGAGCAGCACCGGCAGCCACGGGCCGCGCCCGCCCCGGTGCCGGACCGCCTGCAACCGCAGGCCCTCCCAGCGTTCGACGACCGCACCGGACTCATCGCGGACCGCGATGTCGTAGACGTAGGTGTCGCCGTCGCGGCTGCGTTCGGTGGCGCAGCAGCGCACCGCGCCGGTGCCGGACATCCGCGCCCCGGCCGGCCAGATCCGCTCCACGCCCACCGGCAGCAGGGTGGCGTCCGGTACGCAGACCTGGTTGCCGTGCATGAACGCGTCCCGGGTGCCCGGGTCGCCGAGCAGCAGGTCGGCGGGGAGGAAGCCGGCGAACCAGGCGTCGCCGCCGCCGACGGCCACCTCGGCGTCGACGTCACGGGCGGCGGCCCGGTGGAACCGGCGCAGCCGCTGGAACCGGCCGCCCTGGAACAGCCACTCGCCGTACAGGTCCCGCTCGGGTGCCAGCGGCACCTGCGGCAGGCCCGGGTCGGTGCGTCCGGGCGGGCCGTCGGGGACGGCGGTGTCGGTGAACCGCAGCCGGGCCCGGAAGTGGTCGGTGGCGTACCCGGTCTCGGCGCTGCGGATCGCCACCTGGACGACGGCGTCGTCGGTGACGGTGGCCGCCACCCGGATGACGGTGCTGCCGTCGGGCGGCACCACGATCGGCCGGGGGAACTCCACCTGCTCGACCACCGGCACCGTGGAGCGGCCGGTGACCGCGACCGCGACCTGCGTCATCGCCTCCATCCCGAACACCGCCGGGAAGAGCAGGTTGCCGTCGAGCAGATGGTCGGCGAGGTACCGGTCGGCGCCGGCGGTCAGCTCGACCTCGCAGACCAGCTCCACCCCCGGGTAGTACGCCAGCGGCTTGTCCACGAAGCGCAGCAGCGGCAGCGGCGGCCGGTCGTAGCGCAGGGTGTCCATCCCCTCGGCCCGGCCGCTGACCACCACCACCGGCGGCACGTCCGGGTCGTCGAGCAGCCGCAGCAGCACCTCGACGCCCTGGTCGGGGCTGATCGGGACGACCCCCTCCCGGCTCAGCGACTCCACCACCGACAGCCGTTCGCCCATCCCCACCCCGGACCAGACGGACCACTCCAGGCAGAGCGCCCGGCAGTTCGGGAACCGGCGGCCGGTCTCCTCGGTGAGCCCGGCCAGCCAGTCGTTGGCGGTGGCGTAGTGCGCCTCGCCGCGCAGGCCGGCCCGGCCGATGATGCTGCCGAAGGTGACCAGCAGACGCAGCTGCCCGGGGTCGACCGCGGCGAGCACCGCCCGCAGGCCGTCCAGCTTCGGGGCGAAGGTGCGGCGGACCGCCGCCGCGTCCAGGGCGGTCAGCGCGGCCGGCTCGTTGCGGCCCGCGCCGTGCAGCACCGCGGTCACCGGGCCCAGCGCCGCCCGGACCGCGGCGACCGCGTCGGCGACCTGAGCGGCGTCGGTGACGTCGGCGCGGGCGTAGTGCACGCGTACCCCGTGGGCGGTCATCCGGCGCAGGTTGTCCGCCAGTTCGGTGTCCTCGGCGGGGTCGGAACGCCCGAGCAGTCCCAGCGCGGCCCCGGTCCGCTGCGCCACGGCCAGGGCGCACTCGGCGGTGATGCCCTTGCCGCCCCCGGTGACCAGCAGCACGTCGGTGTCGTCCAGGGCCGGGCGGGTCTGCGCCGCGCGTACCGGCAGCGCCCGCAGCACCGGCAGCCGCCGGGCCCCGGCGTCGTCGTAGTGGCTCTCCTGGTATCCGGTGGTCGCGCCCACCTCGGCGACCACCCGGTCGACGGCCCCGGGCCCCGCCGGGGTGTCCACCACCGTCACCCGCAGCTGCGGGGCCTCCAGGCGCAGGGTCTTGGCCACCCCGGTCGCGCCCCGGCCCCGCTGGACCAGCACGAACCGGGTGCCTGCCGGCCCGGCGAGGGCCTCCTTCGCGCCGGCCAGGGCCAGTTCGAGGTGTTCCTCGGCGCACTCGGACGGCAGGCACACCAGCACGCCGGAGTCGACGGCGGCCCGGTCCAGGGCGTGCCGCAGCGGCGCGGCCAGCGGGTGCCCGTCGGGGGCGAAGACCTGCCACCGGCCGGGGACGCCACCGCCGGTCGGGACCGGCGGCCCGGCGGGCTCGCCGTCGACGGCGAAGGCACGGGTCCAGGCCGCCGCGCCCGTGACGGCGGGCGTCCGGTCGTGGTCGCCGGCCTGGCCGGTGGCGGAGAGCTCGTCGAGCGCCACGGCCAGTTCCGCGACGGTGGCGGTGGCGAAGTTCGTCGGGGCCTGCGCCGGTGGCACGTTCACCAGCCGGGACGCCTCGTTGATGATCTGCCCGACGGTGATCGAGCTGAGGTGCAGGTCGTCCAGGAGGCGGCTCTCGCCGTGCACCATGGTCAGCGGCAGTTCGGCCCGCTCGGCGGCCAGCCGGCGCAGCATCTCCACCGTGGACTCGCCGTCGACCGGGCCGTCGCCGTCGGTCGGGGCGGGCCGGTCGGCGCGGGCCGTCTCCGGCAGGTCCACCAGCGGGGCCTGCTCGCAGGGGCTGGCGAAGAAGTGCTGCTCGGCCCCGATGTGCAGCGGCCGGCGCAGCCGGTCGTCGAACAGCGCCGGGTAGTCGTGCGCGGCACCCACCACGAACGCGGCGGCGGCCACCCGCAACAGCCCGCGCAGCGACTCGTCGTCGGTGTCCAGGGCCACCGCCGGCACGTCGGTGATCGCCCCGGCCAGGCCGCTGAGGATGCGGCCCGGTCCGACCTCCACGAAGAGGTCGATGTCCTTGGCGGCCAACGCCACCGCCTGCGCGAACAGCACCGGGTCGGTGATCTGGCGGTGCAGCAGCGCCCGCAGGTCGGTCTCGGCGGGCAGGGTCTCGCCGGTCACGGTGGAGACCACCCGCCGTCGGACCGTGCCGAAGGACTCCCGGGTCAGGGTCCCGGCGAACGCGTCCGCCGCGGGCGCCACCAGCGGGGAGTGGAAGGCGTGCGAGACCCGCAGCAGGGACGCGCCGAGGCCCGCCCCGGCGGCCAGGTCGAGCGCGGCCCGGACCGCCTCCTCGGTGCCGGCCACCACCGTCTGTTCCGGCCCGTTGTAGCCGGCGATCACCACGGGTACGCCGGCCACCAGCGCGGAGACCCGCTCCGGTCCGGCGTTGACGCTCGCCATCACCCCGGAGGAGCTGTGTTCGGTCATCGTCCGGCCGCGCGCCCGGGTCACCCGCAGCAGCGTCTCGTCGTCCATCGCGCCGGCCCAGTGCAGGGCGGACAGCTCGCCGAGGCTGTGCCCGACCGCGACGGTCGCGTCCAGCCCCAGCAGGTCCAGGGCGGCCAGGCCGGCCCGGGAGCCGGTGACGATGCGCGGCTGGGCCAGCGCGGTGGCCACCATGTCGCCGGTGACGGGCAGGTCGGCCCGGCGGAACACCTGGTCGACCTCGGAGAGCCGGCGGCGCAGCGCCCCGCCGCTGGTGCCCCGGCCGGCGCCCTGGCCGGGGAAGAGGTAGCCGATCCGGCCGACGCCGCCGACGTGGCCGAGGAAGCTGCGGCCGTCGCCGTCGACCAGCCGGGTCTCACCGGCGTCGAGCAGCTCGCAGAGCCGCCGCAGCCGCTGCTGCGCGTCGGTCGGCGAGGACACCACCACCGCCGCCCGGTACGGCCGGTCGGCGAGCTGGTCGTGCAGGGTGGCCGCCACGTCGGCGAGCTGCCCCTGGGCCAGGGTCGGCACGTAGTCGAGCAGTTCCTGGAGCCGCTGGCGCACCTCGTCGCGGGACGCGCCGTCGACCAGGAACAGCTCCGCGTCCTGCACGGAGGTGGCGAGCCGGGCGGTCCGGGTGTCGAAGGCGACCCGGCGGGCGGTGCCGGCCCGGTCCAGCACCACGTGGGTGTTGATGCCGCCGAAGCCCATCGCGGTGATGCCGGCGCGTACCGGCTGGTCGTCCGGCCACGGTTCGGCCGTCCGCAGCACCCGCAGCGTCGCGTCGTCGCGGGTGAGCAGCTCGTGCGGGTCGACGCAGCCGAGCGCGGGCGGCAGCACCTGGTGGTGCACGGCCAGCGCCGCCTTGATCAGGCCGGCCACCCCGGCCGCCGCCTTGGTGTGCCCGATCATGCCCTTGATGGAGCTGATCACGGCGGGCGGGGCGGTCGGGTCGGCCTCCCGGCGGGCCTGCGACAGGGCGGTCAGCTCGGTCGCGTCCCCGACCGCGGTGCCGGTGCCGTGCCCCTCGAACAGCGGCACCGACTCGATGCCGAACCCGGCCCGCTCGTACGCCCGGCGCAGGGCGAGCTGGTAGCCGTTGACCTCGGGACGGGTGATGCCGCCCTTGCCGTCGGAGGAGATGCCCCAGCCGGCGATGGTGGCGTAGCTGCGGTGGCCGGCGGCGAGCGCGTCGGCCTCGCGCATCAGCACCACCATCCCGCACCCCTCCCCCGGCCAGAAGCCGTTGGAGTGCCGGTCGTAGACCCGCATCTCGTCGCGGGCCAGCGCGCCGGTCTTGGCGAAGCCGACGATCTCGAACGGGTCGATGGACAGGTCCACCCCGCCGGCCACCGCGACGTCGAGGTCGCCGTCGAGCAGGGCCCGGCAGGCGGTGGCGACCGACAGCAACGACGACGAGCAGGCGCCGTCGACGGTGTATCCGCCGCCGTTGAGGTCGAAGTAGTTGCAGATCCGGCCGGCGATGGTGTTGGACAGGCCCCCGGCGAGGGTGTCCTCGTCGATCTCCGGGAAGGGCGCCTTGTAGCGGTCCTCCAGCTCGTCGAGGAAGGTCGCCAGCCGGTCGTCCTCCCAGCCCTGCTGTTGCAGCGCGGTGGCGACCGTACGGCGGACGAACGGCCAGCGCAGCCGCAGCACGTTGGCGCGGGCGAACTCACCGGTGAGGGTGTTGCCCACGACCACACCGGTGCGGTCGCGCGGCAGCCCCTCCCCCGCCGGGAAGCCGGCGTCGCCCAACGCCTTGGCGGCCATGTCCAGGGCGAGCCAGTGGGTCAGGTCGGTGGAGCGGTACGTGCTGCCGGCGATCTTGTAGGCGAGCCGGTCGAACTCGTACCCCTCGATCACGGCGGCGGTGCGGGCGTAGAACCGGTCCGGGGCGCTCGGCTCCGCGTCCCAGTAGTCCGCCAACCGCATGCGGACGTCGGGCAGCGCGCGGAAGGCCCGGCGACCGGCGAGGGCGTTCTCCCACAGTTCTCGGGGCGAGGTGGCGTCCGGGTATCGGCACGCCATGCCAACGATGGCGATCCTGGTCATGCGGGCACGATCTCCTTACCGTTCGGGTCGCCACGGGCGTGGCGAGGCGCCTGCCGAGGCGTGGGCAGGTGTGGGGAGGGAGGCTGCGCCGGGACCACCGGCGCGGGGCGGGACGGGGACGGGGGACGGGGACGTCCCCGGTCAGTGCCTTCCGCGTACCCGGAGTTCGTCGGCGATGGCCTGACGCCAGATCTCGTAGGCGGGCTCCAGCGGGCTGTCGCCGCCGGTCGGCCGCTGCTCGTCGCAGATCCGGACGGCCTCGGCCGGGGTGGTGCCGGCCAGCACCGACGTGGCCCGGGCGGTGTGCGGGGTCTCCAGACCGGCGGTGAGCCGGGCGGTCGCCGCGAACGCGCTGCCCTGGGCGACGTCGGCGCGGTGCTTGCCGGCCCGGTCGAGGAAGAGGCGCAGTTCGTCGGCGTCGGCGCCCCCGGCGTACGTGGCCGCCAGGCCCGCGCCGCCGTACAGGTCGCTGCGACGCTCGGCGGGGAACCTGTCGATCAGGTCGGCGACCACCCCGGCGTCGGTGCCGCCGACGAACCACATCGCCCGGCCGATGCCCTGGTCGATGGCGCGGCGGGCGTACCAGCGGGGGCCGTCGGCCGGCCACGGGAAGTCCGGCTCCTGGTACTGCTCGTGCACGTACCGGCGGGTGTGGAAGTACGCCTGGTGGAAGCCGTAGCCGTCGAGGGCCAGCCAGCGCAGCAGCGGGTCCGGGGCGTGCAGCTTCGACCAGCGGAACCGGGGCACCCGGGCCATCGCCCAGCCGACCCCCACGTAGGCCATGTAGACGTGGTCGGCGCCCCGGCCGGCCAGGAACGTCTGCACCCGGTCCGACCGGCCGCCGGGCAGGGCGTCCAGCACGGCGAGGGCCATCGCGGCCCCCTCGTAGGCGAAGCCCCGGAACTGCGGACGCACCGCCTCCAGCGCCGGCTCGGCGTCGGCGGGGGTGCGGGCCTCGGCGGCCGCGGCGTACCCGGTCAGAAATGATTCGCCGACGGTTTCCAACAGTTCGACGGCCGCCGGATTCTTTCGGTGGAAACCGCGAACGTCGAGTTTGGTCGCCGAGGACGATGGCGTGATAATGCGTCGCCGCAGTCTCAGGAATAGATTCGACACCGGGCGTCCCCCTATCTTCTCGCACGTCAGGAGGGATGCCTCCTGAAGTTATGTTTTCAGCGGCGAAACAGATCGTCTACTTCTAAGGTGCGCCACCGGCGCATTACCCAGCGGGCCCGGTAATTGACCGGCGGGTTCACCGGGCGGCCGGGCGCAGGCAGCGCCGGCCGACCTCCCGGGCCGCCGCGTACGCCGCCCAGGCGACCGCCTGCACCAGCGCCCGGTCGGTCGGCGCGGTCCGCCGGAACGCCCCGACCACCTCGTCGTCGACCCGGTAGGAGGCGAACGCGGTCAGCAACGCCAGCCGGCCCGCCGCCCGGTCCGGCTCGGGCAGCCCGGCGCAGGCGTCGTCGTACCAGCCCCGGCCGGGGCCGGGTGACGAGCCGTCCCACCGGTCGAGCCGCTCGCGCAGCAGCGCCCGGACCGGGGCCGGCACCGCCTCCTCGCCGGCCCGGTCGAACGCCCGGTAGGCACGGGCCACCGCACCGGCGATCACCGGGTCGGCGGCGGCCCATCCGGCGTCGTCGGGCAGCGTCGCCGCCGGCAGCAGCGCCAGCGACCGTCCCGGCCGGGGCGCACCGCGCAGGGTGGGGCGCAGCAGCCGGCCGACGGCCCGCTTGAACCGGCGTCGGGCCGCCCCGGTCAGCCCGGCCGGCAGCAGGTGGTCGGGCAGGAACACGTTGACCACCCGGGCCAGGTAGTGGAAGGCGACCACCACGCCGACCAGCTCCGGGGCGTGCGCCGCCGGGAACGGGGCGGCCGGCGCGGTGGCGTGGGCCTGCCGGGCCCAGCCGGTCACCGCCCGTACCACCGGGTCCCGAAGGTCGACGATCCGGTCGTCGGCGACGGCCTCCGCGTCGTCCTCGGTGGCCAGGTCGTACAGGCTGATGCTGTGCATGTCCACGCAGTACGGGCAGGTGTTCGCCACCGAGACCCCGGCGGCCACGGCCTCCTTGGTGCGACGGTCCACCGTCCGCCCCGCCACGAGCGGCTCCCGCAGCAACATCCAGTACGCGGCGAGCACCGGCGGCGCCGGGGAGTGCAGCAGCACCGGCGGCACCACCAGCTTCTGCTCCCGCTCCGCCTGGGCGTAGACGTCGGCCACCAGCCCCCGGGCGGTCCCGGCCGGCACCGGCGTGACGTACCTGACCTGCCGGCGTACCACCGAGGACGCGACCCGTGCGGCGACCATGACCTCTCCCCCTGGCGGGCCCGCGTACCTGCCGGGGTTCGCCGGACGTCGACGGCCGGGCCCATCGTGGTCAGCATGCGCCGGTCGGCCCGGCCGGTGGTTCTTCCACGGTGCGCAACCCGCCGCATGGGCGCGGATGCGCACCCGGCGGCCGGCGCCCACAATCGGGCCCACGCGCGTCGTGGCGGCGACGACGGCGGTGGGGCGCCAGCGCATGACGAGAGAAGACAGCGCCCGCGCCCGGCCCGCATGCTGCTGGTGCTGACGTGACGCCGTCGACGTGGGCCCGGCCACCGGCCGCCCCGCGCGTCAGGCGGCGACGGGATCGGCGTCGTGCGTGGCAACCGGCGCCCTCGGACGCGCCGGGCCACGCTCGCCCCTGCTGACGAGCGGAAGGACAGACGCGTGAGCGCACGGAACGACGTCTTCGTCGACCTGACCCTGGAGGGTGACGCCGTCGACCGGATGGTGGCCGGCCTCGACGAGGCGCAGTGGGCGCTGGACACCCCCGCGCCGGAGTGGACCATCGCCCACCAGATCGCCCATCTGGCGGCCACCTTCCGGCTGGCCGGCCTGGCCGCGGCGGACCCGGCGGGGTTCATCGCGCTCGCCCAGCAGTTCGGGCCCGACTTCAACCGCAACGTCCGGACCGCGCTCTCGCCGTACCTGTCCGCGCCGCCACCGGCGCTGCTGGCCAAGTGGCGCGAGGAACGGGCCACCGCCGAGCAGGCCCTGGCCGCGGTGCCGGCCGGGCAGACGGTGCCCTGGCTGGTCCGGCCGCTGCCCGCGCCGGTGCTGGCCGCCGCCGGCATGATGGAGCTGTTCGGCCACGGCCAGGACATCGCCGACACGCTCGGGGTCCGCCCCGAACGCACCGACCGGCTGCGGCACCTGGTCGACTTCGCCGTCCGCACCTGGGACTTCGGCTACCAGGCCCGGGGGTTGGACACCCCGGACGTCGCGCTGCGCTTCGAGATCACCGCGCCCTCCGGCGGGGAGGTCTGGGAGTTCGGGCCGGCGGACGCGACCGAGCGGATCACCGGCCCGGCGGCCGACCTGTGCCTGCTGGTCACCCGCCGCCGGCACCGCGCCGACCTGGCGCTGACCGCCGTCGGCGCGGAGGCCGACCGCTGGCTGGACCTGGCGCAGGCCTACCGGGGTCCGGCCGGCCCCGGCCGTGCACCCGGCCAGTTCGACACCATCGCGGCGTGACGGCCGGCGGCCCCCGTCCCGGAGCGGGACGGGGGCCGCCGGCTGTCCGCCGACCGGTTCAGGCCGGGGTCGCCGGGTCGACGGCCGGCACCCGGTCGCGCACCCGGGCCCGCCACAGCTCGTACGCCGGCAGGTCCGGCCCGGCGGCGGTGTCCACCGCGACGTCGTCGGCCAGCACGGAGGCGTGCTCCACCGTCATTCCGGCGAGGGCGTGCAACGCCACCCCGGTGTGCCCGGGGATGTGACCCGAGTAGTCGCGGGCCTTCGCGGCGAACACGGCCCCCTGGCCGAGGTGCGGGCGGTCGACGCCGCTGAGCCGCGCCAGCGTGGCCAGGCCGGCCGCGTCGCAGCCACCGGCGAACGTGGCCGCCAGTCCGACGCCGCTCCACAGGTCGGGACGCCGGGACCGGTCGAACCGCTCCACGGCGGTCGCCACCTGCTCCGGCTGGGCGCCGTGGATGAACCACAGCGCCCGGCCGACGCCCTGGTCGCAGGCGCGCGTGAAGTAGTCGGGATGCCCCTGCCAGGGGTACGCCGCGGGGCGGTACTGCTGCCGTACCCACTGGTCGGTGTCGAAGTAGGCCCGGTCGAAGCCGTACCCGTCGACGGCCAGCCAGCTCATCGTCGGGTAGTACCGCATGCCGGTCAGGTCGGGCAGGACCCGCCGCCACAGTGGACGGGGCAGCCGGGCCATGGCGAAGCCGATCCCGATGTAGGTGAGGAAGGTGTGCCGTTCGGCCCGTCCGCGCAGCAGGTCCCGGGTCCGGTGGCCACGCCCGCCGGCCATCGCGTCGCGGACCGTGAAGGCCATCGTGGCCCCCTCGTAGGCGAACCCGCGCAGCTCGACGTCGACCAGTTCCAGGCGTCGCTCCACCTCCCACTGGTCGCGGGCGTCGATCGCCCACTCGAACCCGCAGATCACCGTCTGCGGGATGGCCTCCAGTCGGCGGGTCGCCGCCGACTCGACGACGGGGAAGCCGCGCCGGGCGAAGGTCACCTCGGCCAGGGCCGGGGTGAGCAGCAGCCTGCGGAGCGAACCGAGGGTGGTCGGCATGGCCATCTCCCTGGGGGAACGCCGGACGGTCGGTGCCGTCGGGCAGCGGTCGGGGACCCGCCGGGGCACCTGCGGGCGCACGCCGGTCACGGGTGCACTCATCGTCCGGGCCACGGCGGTCGTCCCGCTTCTCCGGGCGTGCGCAGGTGCGTCCACCGGCCGGCCCGCCACCGGCCGGGACGGGCCACCTCCGCCGGTCGCCCGGCGGCGACCGGGGTCACGACGGGGTGCCCAGCGCACTTCGGAAGGTGTTTCGGTGGGCCCGGTGCGTGCACGATGTGCGGCAAAGGAATCGTGCGGCAACGGTGCCCGGATTCCACCGCCACGAGGCGGCACGGACATTCGCGCGATCCACGGTGAACGCATTACCGCAGTTTCTCCCGGAACAATTTCGCACCGGACAGGAGGCGTCGTCGTGCAGTCCGATACCACCGACGCAGACGTAGCGCGGACAATGACCATCGAGGCCTTCGCCGACACCATTGTTCCGGGCGAGAAGAGAAGCCCGGACGACCGGGCGGTGGCGGGCGCCGCCCCCGGTGGCGGCGCGGTCGCCGCCGGGGCGCTGGAACTGCTGGAGCTGCCGGCCGGCGGCCTGGCCGACTCGCTCGACGGGCTGGCCGTCACCCTCGACATGCACGCCGGGGAGTACGCCGCCGAGCAGGGCGTCGCGCTCGACCCGACGCTGCCGGCCTTCGTGGCCCTGCCGTTCGAGCACCGCACCGAACTGGTCCGCCGGCTGACCGACCCGGAGCACCCGGAGAAGCAGATGTGGGTCGGGCTGGCGCTGTTCAGCAACATGGCCTTCGACAGCGCGGCGCACCTGCCCACCGTGGCGGCGCTGGCCGACGGGCACCCCGGACTGGTGCACCTCGGCTACCACCGGCCGGACGTCGACGGGCTGTGGCGCTACCCGAACTACTCCTACGGCCGTCCCCTGGCCCCCCTGCACCCCGACACGACCCCCACCGGGAGCCCGGCATGAGCAGTACCGAAAGCACCGACGTCCTGATCATCGGCAGCGGTTTCGGCGGCGCGATCACCGCCTACCACCTGGCCGCCGGTGGCGCGAAGGTGGTGATCCTGGAACGCGGACCGTGGCTGTCCAGCCAGGAGTTCGACCACGACTTCGAGCTGGGCTCGTCGTACACCCGGGCGTTCGACTTCGTCGTCGGGGACGGGATGAGCGTGCTCAGCGGCAACTGCGTGGGCGGCGGCAGCGTCGTCTACTTCGCCACCATGCCGCGCGCCCCCCGGTTCGTCTTCGAACGGCACGGCTCGATCGGCCGCCGGATGTGGCCGGCCGCGATCAACCGGGACACCCTGGACCCGTGGTACGACCGGGTGGTCGAGGCGCTGCCGGTCACCAGTCAGAGCTGGGACCAGGTGCCGTACCCGGGTGGGTTGTGGGCGGCGGCGTGTGCCCACGCCGGCCGGACGGCCAACCCGGTGCCGTCGGCGATCGACCTGGACAAGTGCACCAACTGCAACTGGATGATGGCCGGCTGCCGGTTCGACGCCAAGCGGTCGCTGCTGCTGAACTACCTACCGGCGGCGTTGGCCCACGGGGCGACGATCCGGCCGCTGCACGAGGTGCAGCACCTGTCCCGCACCGACGACGGCGGCTACCGGGTGCACTACCGGATCGTCGACGACGAGGACTACCGCATCCTGCACGACACGGGCACCATCGACGCGAAGATCGTCATCGTCGCGGCCGGCGCCGGGGCCACCCCGGTCATCCTGCAACGGTCCGAGGCGACGCTGGGCACGATGCCGAGGGCCGTCGGCCGCTACTTCTCCGGCAACGGGGAACGGCTCAACACGGCCGTGTTCGACGAGGACCGGGTCCGCGAGGTGCTGGGCCTGGACCGGGGTGACGGCGTCGCCTACGAGGCGTACCAGATCGGCCGGGGGCCGACGGTGGCCAGTTGGGACCGGCTCGACGCCAGCCTGCCCGAGTACGAGCGGTACTCGCTGGAGCAGCTCTACTTCCCGCCCGGCCTGGGCACCATCCTCGCCCAGGTGCCCGACGCGACCGGCCCGAGCTGGTTCGGGGTGGAGAAGAAGGAGCTGATGCGGCACTTCAAGTCGTGGCTGACCGTCTTCACCATGTCCGAGGACGACAACGAGGGCGTGTTCGGGCCGCCGCCGGAGACCGGCAACGCGCACCGGTTCTCCCAGCAGATGCTGGGCCACGGCCCGCTGCGCTACCAGCCCACGGCCAACACCTGGCGGGGCTGGAACCTCTCCGACGCCGACGTCAAGGACATCGTCGAACGCGACGGCCTGGCGAAGGTGATGCCGTGGACCAACGACCTGGTGGGCGCGTACACCGTGCACCCGCTGGCGTCGTGCCGGATCGGTGACGACCCGGCGACCTCCGCCCTGGACGACCGGCACGAGCTGCGCGGCCACCCGGGCATCTTCGTCACCGACGGGTCGGCGGTGCCCGGCGCGCTCACCGTCAACCCGGCCCTGACGATCAGCGCGCTGGCCGAACGGGCCGTGCCGGGCATCGTCCGGGCCGCCCGGGAACGCGGGATCGCGGTCACCTACGGCGCTCCCGCGCCGGACGGCGCGACCGCCGGCCGACGCGCCGTGCTCCAGGCCCGCTGACCCCGACCACGGTCCCCCGGCATCCGGCCGGGGGACCGCCCCGACCTGGAAGGGGATGACCGTGGGGACCCTGTTGGCCCGCGCCACCCGGCGCACCGTCCTCGCCCACGTACGGCACGTCCGCCCGGTCGCCCCGCACCGCGCGGACGGCCTCGTCGCCCGGGTGTACGCCCAGGTGGAGCAGGACTTCGGCATGCTCGCGCCACCGGTGGCGCTGCACTCCCCCGCGCCGCAGGTGCTGGCGGCGAGCTGGGCGATGCTGCGGGAGACCCTGGTGGCCACCGGGGCGGCGGGGCGACCGGCGAAGGAGACGGTGGCGGCGGCGGTGTCCGTGGCGAACCGCTGCCCGTACTGCGTCGACGTGCACGGGGCGGCCCTGGTCGGGCTGCTGCCGACCCTCGACGGGGCCGGTCCGCCGGTGGACCGGCTCGACGACGGCGAGTGGGGTCCGCTGTCGCGGTGGGCGCGGCGACCCTCCCCGCACGGGCCGGCCGGGCCGCCACCGGCGCCGCCGGACCAGCTGCCGGAACTGGTCGGGGTGGCGGTGGTCTTCCACTACCTCAACCGGATGGTCAACGTCTTCCTCCAGGACTCGCCGCTGCCCGCCGCCCCGCCGGTGGCGCGGGGAATGGTGCACCGCACGGCGGCCCGGGTGATGGGTGCGCTGGCCCGCCGACCCCGCCCGCCGGGGGCGGCGTTGGCGCTGCTGCCCGAGGTCGCGCCGCCGGCCGACCTGGCCTGGGCGGGCCCGACGGTGCTCGCCGAGGCGATGGCGCGCGGCTACGCCGCGATCGGGGACGCCGGCCGGCAGGTGGTGCCCGCCGGGGTACGGGAGCTGGTCGTCGCCCGCTGCGCCGACCCGCAGGACGGCCCGACCGGCGTCAGCGCCCGCCCCTGGGTGGACGACGCGGTCGCCGCGCTGCCTCCGGCGGAGCGGCCGGCGGGACGGCTCGCCCTGCTCACGGCGTTCGCCTCCTACCAGGTGACCGACGCCGTGGTGGCGGACTTCCGGGCGCACCATCCCGACGACGACGCCCTGGTCACGGTCACCGCCTGGGCGGCCCTGACGGCGGCCCGCCGCTACGGCCCCGCCCTGGCCGGCGTCCCGGACGCGATGGAGCCGACCGGCTGACCCCCACGGGGACCGGTGCGGAACCCGGTCGGTTTCTCCGGCAGCCACATGCCCAGCAGGCATATCCATGCCTGCTGGGCATAACACCCTCCGCGCTGACGCTCCCGCCAGCGGCACGCCGACCTCGCCGGGCCGGCCCGGCGAGGTCGGCGGCGGCTGCGGCAGTCGCCGCGCGTCACCGGCACCGCCGACGCCGGGTGACGAGGACCGGGGTAGCGGTTCGGCGGGGGTGCAGCCCCGGAAGATCAGGACCCGGAGCGCTGCCCGGCGTCCACCGGGCCCGCCGGCTCGTCTCCCGCCCCGGAGGCCGGCTCGGGAGCGGCGGTGGGAGCGGGGATGGGGGCGGGCACGGGGACCGGCGAGGTGGCCGGCATGTCCCGGGCCAGCCGGAGCACCCTGAGCACCAGCGGCAGCCGCCACAGCATGCGCGGCGGGTCGACCAGCCCGGCGACCCGCATGTACGCCCGGGTGACCTCGGGGTCCTTGGTCATCGCGTACTGGAGGCGGACCAGGTAGGCGTTGTGCAGCCGGATCGGCAGCGACTTCGGGCCCACCCCGGGGAAGTCCAGGTCGGTACGGGTGGACAGCTGCCACGGGTGGCGCATCAGCCGGGCCACGTCCCGCAGGTAGGAGCGGCCGTCGGCGGCCGGTTGCCGGTCGAGGAACCGGCGCAGCGCGGTCACCTGCATCGCCGCGGCGGTCATGCCCTGGCCGTAGACCGGGTTGAAGCTGCACACCGCGTCGCCCAGCACGGCCAGCCCGGCCGGGAACCGGGACAGCCGCTCGTAGTGCCGCCAGACGCTGGCCGGGAAGGTGAACGACACCGCCTCGCCGGTCGGGTCCGCGTCACGGACCGCCTGGTGGATGTCGGCCACCGGCAGGGTCCGGACGTAGTCCTCGAAGCCCTCCGGGTCGGTCGGCGGGTGGTCGCCGAGGATGCCGGTCAGGCTGAGCCGGAAGTCGCCGGTGGCGGTCTGCCCGAAGAACGCCCCCCGGGGGTGCTCGGGCGAGGCCACCGGGTTGATCGCGACCGGCCCGTCGAAGGTGCCGGGCCGCCGCCGGTAGGTGCGGGTGGTGTACGCCAGCCCGATCGTCATCCGTTCCTCGACCGGCCGTTCGTAGCCCAGCTCGGCCAGCCAGACCGGCAGCCGGGACCCCCGGCCGGTGGCGTCGACGACCAGGTCGGCGTCGAGCCGCTCCTCGGGGCTGCCCGGCGTGCGCTCCTGGACGCGGACCCCGGTGACCCGGCCCCGGTCCCCGGTGGCCACCAGCCCCAGCACGTCGGTGTGCTGGCGGTAGGTCACGTTGGGCAGCCCGGCGACCCGGGACCGCAGGTAGTTCTCCAGCACCGGCCGGTTGCCGGCGACGGAGAGCAGCCCGGTCTCGGTACGGGCGATCGGGCGGGCGTTGAAGTACCAGCGCATCAGCCCGAAGTCGCGGACCGGCAGGCCCAGCTCCTTGGCGTCGTCGAGCAGGCCGGGGAAGAGGTCGGACAGGATCAGGTAGCCCCGGGCGTGCAGCCCGTGCGCGTGCACGGCGTGCGTCGCGCCCTTGCGCATGCCGGTGACCCCGAGCACCTCGTCGCGGTCCACGACGACGACCTCGCGGTACCAGTCGGACAGCACCCGGGCGGCCAGCGTGCCGGCGATGCTGCCGCCGGCCACCACCGCCCGGTCGCCCAGGATGCGTGGCGTCACCGGGGCCTCCGGCCGGCCGCCGAAGGCGGCGCGTACCCGGTCGGTCACCCCACCGCTTCGCGCGGTCCTGCTCGCTGCGACGTGGTCGCCCATCTGCGGTGCCTCCCTGAACTCGGTCGGCGGCCCACGCGGGGCGGGGACGGGAAGCGCCCCGCCGCGCACACCGCCGGGCGTGCGGCTCGCCAGGTGTGCTGCCCATGGAAGCAGAACCGGCGGGACGGCACGTCCTCGTACGTGCCCAATGCGGACGGTCGCCCCGAGCTGCCGGGGCGGGCCGGCCGGGGCGGTGAGCACGCTCGGAGATGACCCCCCACCTCGCCGGTTCCATCCTCGAACCGGGTACGACGGGTGCCGCCACGGTCGCGGCCCCGACGGTGTGGACGCCGGTGTCCGGCGCCGCACGGACGGCCGAGACGAGGAGGCGGACACGTGCCGCAGGTGACCGAGAACGAGGACGGGACCACGACCTTCAGCATCAACTCCGCCGAGCTGCGCCGGCTGCGGGACCTGGTCGTCGACCGGGTGCCCGAGTTGAAGCGGGCGCTGGAGCTGGCGGAGAGCCCGGAGGTGCGTACGACGCTGCGCTTCGTGCGGTCCGTCCTGCGCTGACCACCGGCCCGCTGGACAGGGGCGACACCATCCCGCGTGCCGTGGGTCCCGGCCGGCTCCCGGTCGGCGCACCGCCGGCCGGACCGAAAGGACGAGTACGTGAGCGTGACGACCAGGGACAGCGGCGGGGCCACGGCCGCCACGGGCCGCACGGGCGGTGACCGGGACCCGGCGATCTTCGGCATCCGCGGGTTGGCGGCGTTGGCGCTGCTGACCGTGCACGTGGCGATGTTCTCCGGGCTGCTGGGCACCAAGGCGCTGGGTGCGCCCCGACCGCCGAGCAACTTCCTCGGCGGGTTCTTCGTCAGCGGGCTGCCCTCGTTCATCGGGGTGTTCTTCGTCCTGCCCGCGCTCTACCTCTACCTGCCGCTGGCCCGGGCGATCATCGCCGGCCGGCCGCGCCCGCCGCAGGGCGCGACGATGGTCCGTCGGCTGATGCGGCTGCTGCCGGCCTACTACCTGATGTACCTGGTGGTGCTGGTGGCGTTGAACCGGGACGCCATCGACGGCCCCTGGTACGTGCTGCGTCCGTTGCTGCTGTTGCAGATCTATTCGCCGAGCCCGTTCGCGCCGCACTTCATCAACGGGATGGAGGTCAGCTGGACGGTGCCGAGCATGGTCCAGTGGTACCTGGCGCTGCCGCTGATCGCCTGGGCGAGTCACCGCTTCGCCGCCCGGGGCGCGACCCCGGTGGCGCGGGCCCGCCGGCTGCTGCTGCCGGTGCCGGTGCTGATCGCCATCGGTGTCGGCTGGCTGTTCTTCGTCAAGGGCAACGGCTGGGACAACCGGATGGTGTTCTGGTGGCCGCAGGGGTTCGCGCCGACCATCGGCATCGGTCTCGGGCTGGCCGTGCTGCTGGCGTTGGCGCAGGTGTCGCCCGGGGACACCCCCCGGCTGCTGCGGTTCGCCGCGCTGCGTCCGGGGTTGTTCTGGGTCGCCGCGGTCGTGGTCTACCTGGTCAACTGCGCCCGCCCGTTCAGCGTGATCGGGATGGACGCGATCTACTCGACCAGCGGGCTGTTCATGACGTACCTGATGGTGGCCCTGTTCGGGTTGTTCGCGTCGCTGCCGCTGGTGTCCCCGGGCGCGGCCCGGACCCGGGTGGTGGACGCGGTGCTGACCGCCCGCCCGGTGGTCCACCTGGGACGGGTCTCCTACGGCGTCTACCTGTGGCACTTCGCGGTGATGCACTTCTACCTCCAGCCGGGGGCGGTGTTCAGCGGCGCCGTCCGCCCGATCCGCGAGCTGTACGGCACGGCCGGGTTCTGGGAGCTGGAGACGGTGACGCTGCTCGGCGCGGTGCTGCTGGCCACGCTCAGCCACCGGCTGGTCGAGCAGCCGCTCGCCGCCCGGGTGGACGACCTGCTGGCCCGGCGACGACGGCCGACGCCGCGACCCCCGGCGCTGCTGCGCGCCCCGCTGCTGGCCACCGCCACCGTCGAGGTGCTGTCCGGCCCGCAGGCCGGGGCGGCGGTGGCGGCGGCGGTCACCGACCGGGACGCCATCCAGGCCAACCTGGTGGACCTGGAGCGGCACCTGGACCGGCACCTGCTGGCCGCCGCCGAGCTGACCGGGGAGTCGGCCCGCCGGTGGGCGGCGGCCCGGACGGACCTGGCCCAGTTGTGGACGGTCTACCACGCCTACTCGGCCGTGGTCGACGAGGCGGTCCGGCCGTTCGCCGGTCCCGGGCAGCCGTCGGCGGCGGAGCTGGCCCGGGTCAGCGCGCTGCTCGACCAGGCGTCCGTGGTGGTCACCGGCCCGCCGCCGCCGCTCTCCCGGCGACGGATCACCGACGACGGCCGGGTGGAGTTGACCGTCGCGGGGGCGGTGGCCCGGATGGACGAGCTGTTCCGGGGGTCGCCGAGGTGGTGACGGCGGCGGAGGCGGTGTGGGAGACCGCCGGGGCGCGGCTGGACCGGATCGACGCGGCACTGGCCCGGGGGGCCGACGACGGGACGGTCCCGCAGCCGCAGGCGCAGCGGGTCGAGCGGTTGCGGGCGGCGGTGCGGACGGACCCGTTGGCCCGGTGGCGGGACGGCGCGGTGGTCACCGACGACCTCGACGACCTGCTCGACTCGCTGGAACATCTCGTGGCATAGCCGGCGTTTTACGCGGTTTGCTCGAACGGTGGGGCGGATAATCTCCCGCATGGTGACCGCCGGTGGTCGCGGAATTCCCGCGCGTGGTCCGAGGGCATGAGGAGACCGTCTTGAGCACATATCGGACCGTTGGCGACGAGGGGCTGATGGCGGGGACGGAGCGACACGTCCCCGCCAACGGCGTACAGCTCTGCGTCGACACCTTCGGCGCACCGGGGCACCCCGCCGTGCTGCTGGTCAGCGGGGCGTCGAACTCGATGGACTGGTGGGCCGACGGGCTGTGCCGGCGACTCGCCGACGGCGGCCGGTACGTGGTGCGCTACGACCACCGGGACACCGGCCGTTCCACCGGCTGGCCGGCCGGCTCCCCCGACTACCACTTCGACGACCTGGTCACCGATGCCGCCGCCCTGATCGACCGGCTCGACCTGGGGGCCGCGCACGTCTGGGGCATCTCGATGGGCGGCGCGATCGCCCAGCGGCTCGCCGTGGAGCACCCGCACCGGGTCGCCTCGCTGACGTTGAGTTCGACCAGCCCCGCCCTGCGGATCGGCAAGCGCCCCTACCCCGACCTGCCGCCGATGTCGCGGGCGCTGATGGCGAGCTTCGGGGAGTCCCGCCCCGACCCGGACTGGGACGACCCGGACTCCATCGTGGAGCACATCGCCGCCGGCCAGCGACCGTTGACGGGCAGTGTCCCGCTGGCCGGGGCGGAGCTGCGGGAACTCGTGGCGCGGGCGGTGGCGCGGACCGTCGACATCCGGGCCAGCCTGGCCAACCACTGGTCGATCGACGGCGGGCCGGAGTACCGCGACGCGCTGCCCGGGATCACCGCACCGGCCCTGGTGGTGCACGGCACCGAGGACCCGCTCTTCCCGTACGGGCACGGGGAGGCGTTGGCCGCCGAACTGCCCGTCGCCCGGCTGTTGCCGTTGCAGGGGGTGGGGCACCAGATGCCGCCCCGCGCCACGTGGGACATGCTCGTCGCGGAAGTTCTATCGCACACCGGTGGCGGTGCCGGGAAACCCACCGGGTGAGCACGTCTGCGGAAGACAACGGTACCTCCGCTCTGCCAGCGTGGACACGGCCCCTGACGCGCCGCTGATCACGGACGTCGGTGGGTCGTCCCTGACCACCGACGGCTGGAGCGTGACGCCATCAGACTCGACGACGCCGGCGACCCGGCCGGCCGTACGACCACAGGGGGGATCGACGCCCGTCGGGGCGTCGGTGCGGACGGCCACCGGTGGCCATGGTCCGGCTAGTCCTGCGCCGCCTGGCCTGGACCGGGCCACTGCTGTTCGTCGTGTCGGTCCTGTGCTTCCTGCTGATCTCGTTGGTGCCCGGTGACCCGGCCCGCACGGTGCTCGGTCCGCTGGCCCCGCCCGAGCAGGTCGAGGCCCTGCACCGGCAGATGGGGCTGGACCGGCCGCTGACCGTGCAGTACCTCAGCTGGCTGGCCGACGCCGTGCACGGCGACCTGGGCCGGTCGGTGAGCACTGGCACGGCCGTCGGCCCGTTGATCGCCAGCCGGTTGGCCCCGACGCTGTCGCTCATCCTGCTGGCCACGCTGACCGTCGGCGTGGTCGGCACCGCCCTCGGCGTGCTCAGCGCCGTCCGGGGTGGACCGCTCGGGCGGCTGGTCGACGTGGCCTCGGTGGTGGGTCTCGCCGTACCCGGATTCTGGTTGGCCCTGGTGCTGATCACCTGGTTGGCGGTGCGGTGGCGGATCTTCCCGGCCACCGGCTACGTCCCGTTCGGGGAGTCCCCGGTGCAGTGGCTGCGGTCGCTGGCGTTGCCGGTGGCCGCGACGTCGCTGGCGGCGGTCACCGCGGTGGCCAAACAGACCCGCGACTCCATGCTGGACGTGCTGAGCCGCGACTTCGTCCGGGTGATGCAGGCCAACGGGCTGTCCACCCGGTCGATCGTCTACCGGCACGCGTTACGCACCGCGGCGGTGCCGGTGGTCGCGCTGCTCGGGGTGATCTCCGCCAGCCTGCTCGGCGCGACCGTGCTGATCGAGAACATCTTCGGACTGCCCGGCCTGGGCTCCGGGGCCGCGCTCGCCGCCGCCCAGCACGACATTCCGGTGCTCCAGGGGGCGGTGGTCTGCTACACCCTGATCGTCGTGGTGATCGGGCTGCTCGCCGATCTGGCCCAGGCGTGGCTGGACCCCCGGGTGGGTGCCCGGTGAGCCGGCCGGCGGCGGTGGCGGTGCGGTTGCTGCGTCGGCCGCTGGTGCTGCTCGCCGTGCTGTGGCTGCTGCTGGTGCTGGCCTGCGCCCTGCACCCCGAGCTGGTCACCGGTCGGGACCCGGTCGACCAGGACCTGCCGGCCGCCCTGACCGGACCGTCGGCCGCGCATCCGCTGGGCACCGACCGGCTCGGTCAGGACCTGCTCAGCCGGCTCGCGTACGGCGCGGCGGGCACCCTGTGGGGGGTGCTGGTGGCGGTGCTGACGGCCACCGTGGTCGGGGTGGGCCTGGGCCTGCTCGCCGGCTACCTCGGCGGGCTGGTCGACGCGCTGGTGGGCCGGCTGGCCGACCTGCTGTTCTCGTTGCCGGCCATCGTGATCCTGCTGGTGGTGGTGGCCGTCTTCCCGGGCGACGTCACGATCGCCATGCTGACCTTCGGGCTGCTGCTCTCCTCCGGGCTGATCCGGGTGGTCCGGGCCGCCACCCGGTCCACCCGGGAGGAGCTGTTCATCGCGGCGGCCCGGCTGGCCGGGCTCTCCGCACCGCAGATCCTGCGCCGGCACGTGCTGCCCCGGCTGCGCGGCCTGGTCATCGTGCAGGCGTCCCTGGTCGCGGCGGTCGCCCTGGTGATGCAGGCGAGCCTGGCGTTCCTCGGGTTCGGGCCGCCGCCGCCGGAGCCGAGCTGGGGCGGCATGATCGACGAGGCGCGGATGGTCATCGTCCGTCACCCGTGGGCCCTGGTCCCGCCGGGGCTGGCGGTCGCGTTGACCGTGCTCTCCTTCGTGCTGCTCGGCGACGCCGCCCGCGACGGCACGACCGCCGCCTGGTCGACGACGAAGCTGGCCCGCCGACGGCGCTCCGGGTGGGCCGGCCGGCACCGGGCGGTCCCCGCGCCGGCCACGTCCACGGCCACCCCGGCGCGCCCCGCCCCGACGCCCTGCTGTCGGTGCGCGGGTTGTCGGTCCGGCTCCCGGGCCGTCCCGGCGCGGCCACCCCGGACGCCACCACCGTGGTCAGCGACGTCGACCTGGACATCGCCCCCGGGGAGATCGTCGGGCTGGTCGGCGAGTCGGGCTGCGGCAAGACGGTCACCGCGCTGAGCATCCTCGGGCTGCCGCCGGGCGACGGCCGGGTCACCGGCAGCTGCCACTTCGCCGGCCTCGACCTGGTACGGGCCACCGACCGGCAGTGGCGCACCGTCCGGGGCCGGCGGATCGGGTACGTCGCCCAGGACCCGATGGTCAGCCTGGACCCGACCCTGCGCGTCGGGGCCCAACTCGGCGAGGCGGTCCGGCGGCACACCGGCGTGGGCGGGCGGGCGGCCCGCGAGCGGGTGGTGGCGCTGCTGCGCGACGTCGGCCTGCCCGATCCGGATAGCACCGCGCGTCGGTATCCGCACCAGTTGTCCGGGGGGATGGCCCAGCGGGTGGCGATCGCCTTCGCCCTGGCCGGCGACCCGGAACTGCTGATCGCCGACGAACCGACCACCGCGCTGGACGTCACCCGGCAGGCCGAGATCCTGGCCCTGCTGGCCCGGACCAGCCGGGAACGACGGCTCGCCGTGCTGCTGGTGACCCACGACCTGGGGGTGGTGGCGGCGCTCTGCGACCGGGCGGTGGTGATGTACGCCGGTCAGGTCGTCGAGTCCTGCCCGGTGACCGAGCTGTTCGCCCGCCCCCGGCACCCGTACACCCGGGGGCTGCTGGCGGCCGATCCGCACCGGGTGTCCGGGTCGGGCCGGCTGCCCACCATCGCCGGCACGGTGCCGGCGCCCGGGGACTGGCCGACGGGGTGCCGGTTCGCGCCGCGCTGCCCGCTGGCCGTCGAGCCCTGCCGGCGGGCCCCGGTGCCGCTGGACCGGGCCGGCCCGGCACACGCCGTGCGCTGCGTCCGGCCGAACGAGAGCCGGGTGGCGGCATGACCGGGCGGTCGTTGCTGGCGGTGGACGACCTGGTGGTCGACCTCGGACGCCGACGGTCGGCGACCCGGGTGGTGGACGGGGTGAGCCTGACGGTGGCCGCCGGTGAGACGGTCGGCCTGGTCGGCGAGTCCGGCTCGGGCAAGTCGACGATCGCCCGCGCGATCCTGGGCCTGACCCCGGTGACCGACGGCCGGATCGGTGTCGACGGGGTGGACGTCACGCACGCCGGCCGGCGGCAGCGGCGGGCGCTCAGCGGCGACGTGCAGTTGGTGTTCCAGGACCCGTACAGCTCGCTGAACCCGGCCCGCCGGATCGGCGACTGCCTGGTCGAGCCGCTGCTCAACCGGCGGGGTCTGGACGCGGCCCGGCGTCGGGCGCTGGTCGTCGAGGCGCTGCGCCGGGTGGGCCTGCCGGCGGACGCGGCGCACCGCTACCCGGGCCAGTTCTCGGGTGGGCAGCGGCAGCGCATCGCCCTGGCGCGGGCGCTGGTCGGCACCCCCCGGCTGCTGGTCACCGACGAGCCGGTGTCCGCGTTGGACCTGTCCGTCCGGGCGCAGATCATCAACCTGCTCGCCGACCTCCAGGCCGACCTCGGGTTCGGGCACCTGTTCATCGCCCACGACCTGGCGGTGGTGCGGCACCTGTCGCACCGGATCGTGGTGCTCTACCGGGGGCAGGTCGTCGAGTCCGGTGCCGCCGAGACGGTGTACCGGCGGCCCGCGCACCCGTACACCCGGGCCCTGCTGGCCGCCGCGCCGGTGCCGGACCCCGGCCCGGCCCGCGCCGCGCTGGCCGCCGTCGGCCGGCAGCAGCCGGACGGCCCGACGCCCGGCCCCGGAGCGGGCGGGGACGCCGGCTGCCGGTTCGCGGCCCGCTGCCCGTACCGGGTCGACGCCTGCACCCGGCAGCGCCCGCCGCTGGTGCCGACGGCCACCGGCGTGCTGAGCGCCTGCCTGCGGCACGCCGACCTGGGGTCGGCGGCGCGCACCGCACCGGCGACCCCGGCGGGCGCCTCCCCGCCACCCTGACCGCATCCCGCACCGTCCGCACCCGCAACCCCTCGACACCGGCATCCGCCGGGAAAGGATGGCCATGTTCGCGCATCGTCCGCGCCGGAGCGTCCACCAGGTACGGCTCCTGGTCGCCGCCGCGCTGCTCACGGTCGGCTCGCTGACCGCCTGTTCCGGCACCGCCGAGGAGGGGGGCGGCGGCGACGACGCCGTCCTGACCATGGCGGTGGCGGCCCCGCCGACGCTCGACCCGTACAAGGCCAACATCGACCTGAACAACATTCCGACGGTGGCGCTGGCGTACGCCCCGCTGATCCGGATGAACGCCGACCGGACGTTCACCGGCGAGCTGGCCGAGTCGTTCGGCTACGTCGACCGGCAAAACAAGGTCTTCCAGCTCAAGCTGCGGCCGGGGCTGACCTTCGCCGACGGCACCCCGCTGGACGCCCCGGCGGTCGTCAAGTCGCTGGAGTACATGCGGACGGTCAGCCCGAAGGCGAAGACCTGGGCGGCCACCATCGCCAGCATCACCGCGCCCGACGCGGCCACGGTGGTGGTCACCAACAGCAGCCCGAACCCGGTGATGCGGCAGCTGTTCAGCCAGGCGATCCTCTCCGGTTCGGTGGTCTCCCCCGCCGGGCTGACCGACCCGGGCCAGCTCGCCCAGCGGACCTTCGGCGCCGGCCCCTACCAGCTCGACCCGGCCGGCACCGTGGCCGGCGACCACTACACCTACCTGCCCAACCCCCGGTACTGGAACAAGGACGGGCAGCACTGGAAGAAGGTCGTGGTCCGGGTGCTGCCGGACGCGAACGCCACCGTGCAGGCCATCCAGGCGGGCCAGATCGACTACGCCGCGCTCAACGCCGACGCCGGGCCGGCGGTCGCCGCCGCCGGGCTCAAGCACATCACGGCCAGCGTGGCGGTGCTCGGCATGGTGCTCGCCGACCGCGACGGCACGGTCGCCGCGCCGCTGCGCGACGTGCGGGTACGCCAGGCGTTGAACCACGCCATCGACCGGGCCACCATCGCCAAGACGATCTTCGGCGAGTTCGCCCACCCGACCAGCCAGATCGCCGCCCCCGGCTTCGACGGCTACCAGGCGGCCCTGGACGACCGCTACCCGTACGACCCGGACCGGGCGAAGGCGCTGCTCACCGAGGCCGGTTACCCGAACGGCTTCACCGTCAAGGCCGAGGCGCACACCCCGGGCATCGCCGCCGTGGCGCAGGTGGTGGCCGGGCAGTGGAAGAAGATCGGGGTGACCGTGGAGCTGACCACCGACACCCAGGTGCCGCAGTGGCTGGAGCACGTGATGTCCCGCAAGTTCCCGGTCACCGCGTTCGGCTACGGCAACCTGCCGACGTACCTGTCCTCACTGGACTTCATGCGGCCGGTCGCCAACCCGTTCAACCCGTACGCCACGGACGACGCGCAGCTGCGGCAGGCGCTGGACCGGGCGATCGCCGAGCCGGACCCGGCCACCCAGGCGGGGCTGTTCCAGCAGGCGGTGGCCCGGCTGACCGACCTGGCCTGGTTCGCCCCGGTGGTCCGGATGGACGGCATCGCGGTGACCGGCTCCCGGGTCGCCCCGCTGGAGGCGGCGGCCGACAACGGCCTGCCGAGCGTGGTGACGGTCCGCCCCGCCACCTGACGGGCGGGACGGCCAGACGGCACGCACGGAGGTGTCTACCTCCCCCGCCTCTGCCACGATCTATTGGTAATAGGCAGTACCGCTATTGGTAACAGTCAGTACCGGTATCCGTCGCCGCGCAGTCCGGCGGCGCCCATAGCCGTCGGAGCCGCAGATGCGCGTGCTGATCACCAGCGCACCGATGCACGGTCATCTCTTCCCGCTCGTGCCGCTCGCCTGGGCGCTGCGGGCGGCGGGGCACGAGGTGCTGGTCGCCTGCACCGAGCACTTCGTGCCGACGGTGACCCAGGCGGGTCTGCCGGCGGTCTCCAGCGGGCCGGGGATGGACATCCGTGACCTGATGCGGCCGGACGCGCCGCACGGCATCGAGGACGACCCCTACGGACACGGCGAGGTCTTCGCGACAATGGCGTCGCGGAACCTCGCCGGCACCCTGGCCACCGTCCGCTCCTGGCGACCGGACCTGGTGCTCGCCGAGCGTTCCGAGTACGCCGGCCCGGTGGCCGCCCGCGCCGAGGGCGTCCCGTACGTCGAGCTGCACTGGGGGGTCGCGGAACTCGTCGAGTACCGGGCCGCCGCCGAGACGGTGCTCCGGGGTGACCTGCACCGGCTCGGGTTGACCCGGCTGCCCCGGGCCGACCTGGTGCTCGATCCGTGGCCGCCCAGCCTGCGGCTGCCGCACGCGCGGGCGCACCTCGGGCTGCGGCCGGTGCCGTACAACGGCGCCGCCCGGGTGCCGGAGTGGCTGCTCGACCCGTCGTCGCGGCCCCGGATCGGGCTGACCATGGGCACCGTCCTGCCGCAGCTGACCGGCGGCGGGATGGGTGGCCTGCTCGGCGGGCTGGTCGAGGAGTTGGCCGTCCTCGACGCCGAACTGGTCCTCGCCATCGACGACGAGGCCGCCCGGGAGCTGCCGCCGCTGCCGTCGGCGGTCCGCCACGCCGGCCGGATTCCGTTGTCGGAGCTGGTGGCGACCTGCCGGTTGCTGATCCACCACGGCGGGCAGGGTTCCGCCCTGACCGCGCTGGCGGCGGGCTGCCCGCAGATCGTGCTGCCGAAGTTCGACGACGCGTTGGAGAACGCGGAGGCGATCGCCGCCGCGGGCGTGGGGGTGGCCGTCCGGCTGGACGCGGCCACCCCGCGCGGGGTGGCCGACGCGGCCGGCCTGGTCCTGGGCCGGCCCCGGTTCGCGGTCGCGGCCGCGGCGGTGGCCCGGGAGGTCGCGGCGCAGCCGTCCCCGGCCGAGACCGTCGCGGCGCTGGAGCGGCTGGTCCGGCGGGACACCGCCGACGCCACCCCGGTCGGCGGGTCGTCCGCCCGGTGGCGTCGGTGAGCACCGCCCGCCACCACGGGTCCCCGGCGGTCACCGGGCCGGACCACGCCCGGTCCGGTCCCGCCACCGGTACGCACACCTGTCGCGATCATGAGGAGGAATCGGGGCATGAGTGACCGTAGAGCGCTGCTGCTCGACGAGGTCCGCAAGTTCCACCAGGACGTGCAGCCCAACCAGCCGTTCATCCCGGGGGTGACCGAGATCTGGCCCTCCGGGGCGCTGCTCGACGCCGAGGACCGGGTGGCGCTGGTGGAGGCGGCGCTGGACATGCGGATCGCGGCCGGCCCGCTGGCCCGCAAGTTCGAGTCGGAGTTCGCCCGCAAGCTGCACCGTCGCAAGGCCCACCTGACCAACTCCGGCTCGTCGGCGAACCTGCTGGCGGTCAGCGCGCTCACCTCGGACCTGCTGGAGGACCGGCAGCTGCGCCCCGGCGACGAGGTGGTCACGGTGGCCGCCGGGTTCCCCACCACGGTCAACCCGATCCTGCAGAACGGGTTGGTGCCGGTCTTCGTCGACATCGACCTGGGCACCTACAACACCTCGGTGGAGCGGGTCGCCGCGGCGATCGGCCCGAAGACCCGGGCCATCATCCTGGCCCACACGCTGGGCAACCCGTACCCGGCGCGGGAGATGGCCGAGCTGGCCGACGCGCACGACCTGTTCTTCGTGGAGGACAACTGCGACGCGGTGGGCTCCACGTACGACGGTGAGCTGACCGGCACGTTCGGCGACCTGTCCACGGTCAGCTTCTATCCCGCCCACCACCTGACCATGGGCGAGGGGGGCTGCGTGCTCACCTCGAACCTGGCGCTGGCCCGGATCGTGGAGTCGCTGCGCGACTGGGGCCGGGACTGCTGGTGCCCGCCGGGCGAGTCGAACACCTGCCTGAAGCGGTTCAAGTACCAGCTCGGCACGCTCCCCCAGGGCTACGACCACAAGTACATCTACTCGCACGTCGGCTACAACCTGAAGGCCACCGACCTGCAGGCCGCGCTGGGGCTGACCCAGCTGGCCAAGCTGGACGAGTTCACCGCGCTGCGTCGGCGCAACTGGCGTCGGCTGCGTGAGCGGCTCGACGGGGTGCCGCACCTGCTGCTGCCCGAGGCCACCCCGAACAGCGAGCCGAGCTGGTTCGGGTTCGTCATCACCGTCGACCCGGGCGCGCCGTTCAGCCGGTCCGAGCTGGTGGCGTTCCTGGAGGACCGGCGGATCGGCACCCGGCAGCTGTTCGCCGGCAACCTGACCCGGCACCCGGCGTACCTGAACCAGCGTTACCGGGTGGTCGGCGATCTCACCAACAGTGACATCGTCACCGAGCAGACGCTCTGGGTCGGCGTCTATCCGGCGCTCACCGATGAGATGATCGACTATGTCGGAGCGTCGATCTTGGAGTTCGTCGCCGACCGGGGGTGAGGGGCGGAGAAAACACCCGACGACGAGAAGACGAATTCCATTTCGTCGGCCCCGCCGGCCGTCCGACCCGATGCCACCAGCCCACCGGAGAAAACGACGCGACACCCGACCGCCGCGCCGACCTACCCGCACTGAGCTGCGGTTCTGTAATGTGTCGAAGCGGCGATGCTGGTTTCGACCTACTGGTGGGACAATCATCTCCGACCTTGGAGGTGCGGTGAAGTATCTGATCCTGATCAGCCACAACGAACAGGCTCGTGACGCGTGGCAGGGCATGTCCGACACCGAACGGCAGATGGGTGTCAAGGCCCACGCCGCCCTCGTCGACGAGTTGACCGCGACCGGTGAACTCGTCGTCTCCGAGGCGTTGGCCGACCCGTCCACCGCCCGACGGGTCCGGGTGGAGCGTGGCCGGACGACCGCCACCGACGGCCCCTTCCCCGAGGTGAAGGAGTACCTCGCCGGCTTCTACCTGGTGGAGTGCGCGAGCATCGAGCAGGCGGTGGCGCACGCGGCCCGGATTCCCGAGGCGCAACTCGGCCTGGTCGAGGTGCGCCCGGTCCTCGACGCCGCCCGGGCGGACGCGTGACCGTTACCACGGAGGTCGAGGACCTGCTGCGCGAGCACGCGCCGCAGGTGCTCTCCACCCTGGTACGCCTGCACGGCGGCTTCGACACCTGCGAGGACGCCGTCCAGGAGGCGCTGCTCGCGGCGGCCGTGCAGTGGCCCGAGGAGGGGCTGCCGGCCAACCCCCGGGGCTGGCTGACCACGGTGGCGTCCCGCCGCTGGACGGAACTGTGGCGCAACGACGCCGCCCGCCGTCGCCGGGAACGGGCGGTGGCGGCGCTGACCGGCCCGGAGCCCGGCCCGGTCTCCGCGGTCGACGACACGCTGACCCTGCTGATGCTCTGCTGTCATCCGGCGCTGACCCGGGCCTCCCAGGTGGCGCTCACCCTGCGGGCGGTCGGCGGGCTGAGCACCGCCGAGATCGCCCGGGCCTTCCTGGTGCCGGAGTCCACCGTCGCGCAGCGGATCAGCCGGGCCAAGCAACGCATCCGGGCCAGTGGCATCGAGTTCCGGATGCCCGCCCCCGAGGAACGCCCGGCGCGGGTGGCCGCCGTGATGGAGGTCCTCTACCTGATCTTCAACGAGGGCTACACGGCCAGTTCGGGGCCGGCGCTGAACCGGATCGAGCTGACCGCCGAGGCGATCCGGCTGACCCGGCAGCTGCACGAGCACCTGCCCGACGACCCGGAGGTCACCGGGCTGCTGGCGCTGATGCTGCTCACCGACGCCCGCCGGCCGGCCCGCACGGCGCCTGACGGGGCGCTGATCCCGCTGGCCGAGCAGGACCGGTCCCGGTGGGACGGGCGGGCGATCGCCGAGGGCGTCGCGCTGATCACCCGTACCCTGGCCAGCGCACCGGTCGGTCCGTACCAGGTGCAGGCGGCGATCGCCGCGGTGCACGACGAGGCGACCCGGGCCGAGGACACCGACTGGCCGCAGATCCTCGGCCTCTACAACCTGCTGCGTCGCATCGCGCCCGGCCCGATGGTCGCGCTCAACCGGATCGTGGCGGTGGCCATGGTGGACGGCCCGCAGGCCGCGCTCGCCGAGCTGACCGCCGCCGAGGCCGACCCGGTGCTCGCCGGCAACCACCGGGTGCACGTGGTCCGGGCACACCTGCTCGACCTGCTCGGCGACCGGGACGAGGCCCGGCGGTACTACCTGCTGGCCGCCCGGTCCACCCTCAGCGTCCCGGAGCAACGTTTTCTGCGGCTGCGCGCCACCCAGCGGTCCTGACCCGGCGACAAATGGCCGGGCGCAATGCCTGCCGGCGCGCCGAAATCGACGTGGGACAACGACGAATCAGCCGGAAAGGCCGAAAGGCCGATGCCGGCAACCAAAAGATGAAACAATTTTGCCGCAAGTGCGGATGACCATGATTGTCTATGCTTTATAGCCTCCAGGTAGCGGTCGACGGCAACTCCCTCAGTGCCGTCCGGCCGGTCGGGCCGGAACGCGCACCACGGTGTCCGGAACGGCCGGCGCCGCCCATTCCCGACGCCCGACGAACGCGCGGAATCGGGACGGACCCGAGACCGCGGGTAGTGGAGAGCAGAGCATGGCCATCCCCTCGACCCCTGTCCCCGGCGCCGCCACGAGCGCCACCGAACGCCTGCACGCCCTCGACGCGGTACGCGCCGGAGCCCTGCTCCTCGGCGTCGTGCTGCACACGACGCTGTCCTTCCTGGAGCCCCGCACCTGGGTCGTGGGGGACGTGTCGACGAGCCCGGTGATGAACGGCACCTACTTCGTCATCCACGTGTTCCGGATGACGCTGTTCTTCCTGATCGCCGGCTTCTTCGCCCGGCTGGTGCTGCACCGGCGCGGCACCGGCGGCTTCGTCCGCAACCGGGCGGTCCGCATCCTCGCCCCGCTGGTGATCTTCTGGCCGCTGGTGATGGCCTCCACGGTGGTGGCGATCATCATCGCGGCGAACCTGGCCGGCGAGGAGGTCCCGGGGGCCACCCCGATGACCCCGAGCACGTTCCCGCTGACCCACCTGTGGTTCCTCTACTGGCTGCTGGTGCTCTACGTGCTGGCGCTGGCCGTCCGGGCGGTGGTCAACCTGCTCGACGCCGACGGCACCCGGCGCAGCCGGCTCGTCGACCCGATCGTGCGGACCGTCGTCGCCCGGGACCTCACCCCGCTGGTCGTCGGCGCCCCGCTGTGCGTGGCCTTCCTGCTCAAGCAGGACTGGCTGCTCTGGTACGGCGTGCCGCCGGCCGAGAACGGGCTGATCCCCAACCCGGTGGCGTTGGTCGCCTACGGGTGCGCGTTCGGTTTCGGTTGGCTGCTCCAGCGCCAGGTGGACGTGATCCGGGTGTGGGAGCGGCGCTACCCGCGCAACCTGGTGGCGGCGGTCGTGCTGACCGGCGTCGCGCTGGCGATGGTGGGGCTCACCCCGGACACCGAACCCGAGGCGCTGGGCTGGCACAAGGTCGTCTACGCGGTGGTCTACACGCTCGCCGTCTGGGCCTGGACGATGGGCCTGATCGGCGCGGCGATGCGCTACCTGTCCCGGCCGAACCCGTCGATCCGGTACGTGGCCGACGCGTCGTACTGGGTCTATGTCGTCCACCTCCCGCTGGTGATGGCGTTGCAGGCGGCGGTGTCGCAGGTGGCGCTGCCGTGGTTCGTGAAGTTCCCGGCCATCCTGTTGGTCACCTACCCGGTCACCCTGCTCAGCTACCGCTACCTGGTCCGGTACACGTTCATCGGCGCCCTGCTCAACGGCCGGCGACGCCGCCGGGACGAGAAGCCGGCCACCGAGGCGGCCGTGCCGCAGGCCGCCGCCCGCTGACCTGCGCCCCCGCTCGCCGGGCCGCGTGACGTGGTGGTCGCGCGGGCCGAGTCAGCCCCGCCGGAAGGGGGATCCGGCGGGGCTGACGCCTGCCGGGGGACGGCAGGCTTCTCCGGCCCGGACCGGGGGGACGGTCCAGGTGGCGCGGCGGGGCCGGGTGCGGCCGGCCCCGGGGTGCCGGCCGGCCCGGTGGGAGGGCCGGCCGGCACGTCCCGCACGGACCCGGGGGGGGTGGGTCAGGTCGGGACGGGAACGACGTCCGGGCTGCGGCAACGGCCCGGACGCCGACCGGTCAGCGTCCGGGCGGAGCGCTGGACCGGTCGTCGGTGGAGGTGCCGGCGGTGCTCGGGTCACCCGACGGGGTGTCCGCGGTGGCCGACGGGGCGTCGGCCGGCGTCTGGGCGGCCGGCTCCGCCCAGTCGCCCTGGAGACCGATCTTGTCCAGCAGCAGGAGCACGATGACGGCGACGACCACGAGCAGCACCGCCGACACCCGGTACGACAGCACGTAGCCCTCGGTGGCGGCGACCCTCGCGTTCACCCCCTCGGCGAGCCGGTCCCCGCCGAGCCGCAGGGCCAACGCCACCAGCACCGACAGGCCGAGCGCGCCACCGACCTGCTGCATCACGTTCTGCATGGCGGAGGCGAGCCCGGTGTCCTGGGTGCCCACCTTGTAGAGCGCGGTGTTGGCGGTGCCGGGCATCGCCAGGCCGAAGAACAGGCCCAGCACCAGCATGCCGGGCAGGATGCCGCTGGCGTAGTGGGTGTCCACGGAGATCCCGCTGAGCAGCAGCAGACCGGCGGTCACGCCGAGCAGACCCACGATGATCACCGGCTTGACGCCGAACTTCGGGATCATGCCGGT
This sequence comes from Micromonospora sp. HM134, assembly GCF_007833915.1. NCBI lineage: Bacteria > Bacillati > Actinomycetota > Actinomycetes > Micromonosporales > Micromonosporaceae > Micromonospora > Micromonospora sp. HM134. Next base: position 3,661,609 of record NZ_CP041061.1, on the reverse strand, counting down.
GGACAGCCCGACGCCGAAGGCGATGCCCAGGCCGACCGGGATGAAGGAGAGGCCGCCCTTGAGCGGCGAGTAGCCGAGCACCTGCTGCTCGAAGAGGGTGGTCAGGAAGGTGAAGCCGAAGAAGGCGCAGGAGAGGGTCAGGCCGACCAGGTAGCCCACCGCGCGGGTGCGGTTGGTGAAGAAGCGCAGCGGGATCAGCGGCGCGGCGGCCCGCGACTCGATCAGCAGCATCAGCCCGATCAGCAGCAGCCCACCGAAGAGCGGCAGCAGCACCTGCGTCGACAGCCAGGACCGCTCGGCGGCCTGGAGCAGGCCGTAGACGATGGCCACCAGACCGGCGGTGGCGGTCAGCACACCGGCGAAGTTGAACTTCTGCCCGGTGCGCTCCATCCGGGTCTCGCCGACCAGCCGGCCCACCAGGGCCAGCGCGATCACCGCGACCGGGACGTTGACGTAGAAGATCCAGCGCCAGCTGGCGTCGGCGACGATGAGCCCGCCGACGACCGGGCCGAGGGTGCCGGCCAGGCCGGACAGGCCACCCCAGATGCCGACCGCCTTGACCCGGTCGGCCGGGGCCGAGAAGAGCAGGAAGACGATGCCCAGCGCGGCCGGGGCGGCCAGCGCCTCGCCGACGCCCTGGAGGAAGCGGCTGTAGATGAGCATCTCGGGGTTCATCGCGGCGCCGGAGATGACCGAGGCGATGGCGAAGATGACCACGCCGGTGACGAAGATCCGCCGCCGGCCGAACAGGTCGGCGAGCCGGCCGCCGAACAGCAGCAGCCCGCCGGCCATCAGGACGTAGCCGTTGACGACCCAGGCCAGCCCGGTGCGGGACATGTCGAGCTCACCCTGGATGCGCGGCAGCGCGACGCTGACCACGGTCATGTCGATGACGAACATGAACTGGACGAAGCCGAGCAGCGCCAGCGCCTTCCACCGACGGGGATCCGGCCGGTCCGCGGACGCGTCCAGCGCCTCGTCCGAACTCGGTGTGGTACCGGTGCTCATGGTGCCCTCCTCGACATCGACGCACGTCGCATGTGCTTCTGCCTGGATGTCGAAGCTGGCTCGTTGGTTTCGACATACGGGTAAGCAAATAGTTCGAGCCTTCAGGAGGCACCCATGAAGTACCTGATCATGATCAGCCACAACCAGCAGACCCGGGACGCCTGGCAGAACATGTCCGACAGCGAGCGGGAGACGGGCTTCAAGGCGCACATGTCGCTGGTGGAGGATCTGGCCGAGTCGGGCGAGCTGATCGTCTCCGAGGCGCTCGCCGACCAGGGGCAGGCCAAGAAGGTCCTGGTCAGCGACGGCAAGGTGAGCACCACCGACGGCCCGTTCCCCGAGGTCAAGGAATACGTCGCCGGGATCTACCTGATCGAGTGCGACACCATCGAGCAGGCGGTCGGGCACGCCGCCCGGATCCCCGAGGCCAACTTCGGCCTGGTCGAGGTCCGTCCGGTGCTCGGCGCCGGTGGCCCCGACATGTGACGACCCGCACATGCGGCGGACCCGCGGCACCGACCGGTGCCGCGGGTCCACTTCGTCCGGGCCGTCCACCGCGGCGGACGGGCCAACTCAGATGTACGGCGAGTTGGGCTCCAGCCCGCACAGCACCCGACCGTAGAGTTCGAGGTTCGTCGACGGGACCATCAGCGCGTGCAGGTTGACCGCGTACATGTCCCGGAAGACCCGCTGCATCGGGGCCTGACGCAGGATCGACGAGCCACCGCTGGCCATCCCGAGCAGGTCCACGGCGGCCCGGCCGAGCTGGCAGATCGCCCCGATGTCGGCCCGGGTCCGGGCCCGCTCCTCCAGCGTCCACGGCTCACCGCTGACGCCCTTGGCGTCGACCAGGCCGGTGATCCGCTGGGCGTGGAACTCGGCCTCGTCGATCTTCATGGTCGCCTCGGCGAGCTGGACGTGGGTGACCGGGGCCTCCCGCTGCGTCGCGTAGTCGGTGTAGGTGATCTTCCGGTCGAGCCGCTCCAGGAAGAACTCCCGCGCCGCCCGGGCCAGCCCGATCACCGTGCCGGCCGAGGAGGCGTTCGCCACCCCGAGCAGCGGGTTGCGGTACATCGGCAGGTCCCGGTTGAGCGCCGAGGCGCTCTGCCCCTGGAGCACGGCGGGCATCGGCACGATCCGCTCCTGCGGCACGAACACGTCCCGGGCCACCGTGGTGATGCTGCCCGACCCCTGTAGGCCGGCGGTGTACCAGTCGTCGACGATCTCCAGGTCGGACAGCGGCACCAGGGCCATCACCGGCCACTGGTTCACCCCGTCCGGGGCCGGGGCCATCGCGATGACCTCCTGCCAGTGGCTGTGCAGGGCACCGCTGATGAAACTCCAACTGCCGTTGAGCACCATGCCACCGCCGGGCTTCGGGGTGCCGCTGGCCGACGGGCTCAACGTCCCGCAGATCCGCACGTCGGGGGTGGAGTAGACCTCGTCCTGCACCTCGTCGGGGAACATCCCGACCATCCAGCCGGGGATCGCCCACACCGACGCCGTCCAGGCCACCGAGCCGTCGCCCCGGCCCAGCTCCACCATCACCTCGTGCAGGGTGCGGGTGTCCGACTCGTACCCGCCGTAGCGGCGCGGCACCCGCATCCGGAACAGGCCGGCGTCGGCCAGCGCCTCGACCGTCTCGTCGTGCAGCCGCCGGTTCTCCTCCTGCCAGCCCGCGTGCTTGCGCAGCAGCGGCACCAGCTCACTGGCGCGGCGTACCAGTTCGTCCCTCGGGGGGGCCTCGGTCGCGCTGGTCATCTCACTCCTCCTGTGCGGTCACGGGTACGGTCGACGGACGGGACGCCGTCCACCGGGACGAACAAGGGGCGGGCGGTCACCGGGCGACCGCCTCGGCCTGCCGGGGCAGCGGCGCGACCCCGGCGATCAGGTCCGCCGCCTTCTCCGCGATGGCGATGACGGCGGCGTTCGGGTTGCCCCGGACCAGGGTGGGCATGACGCTGGCGTCGACCACCCGCAGCCCGTCCAGCCCGTTGACCCGCAACTCCTCGTCGACCACGGCGCCCATCGCGCAGGTGCCCGCCGGGTGGAAGATCGAGTGCGCGTACTGCCGGACGTAGTGCCGCAGGTCCTCGTCGGACTCCGAGGCCGGCGGGGCGAACTGCCCCTCGGTGTACGGGGCGAGCGCCTTCTGCTGTGCGATCCGGATGCCGATCCGGGTGGCCGCGACCGCGTCGTCGAGGTCACGCTCGTCCTGGAAGTAGTTGTGCACGATCTTCGGCTTGGCCGTCGGGTCGGCCGAGGCGAGCAGCACGTACCCCCGGCTGCGCGGGGCGATCATCGACGGGCCGTACGAGATCGAGTGGTGGGTGGGGGTGCCCAGCCCGCTGTCGGCGAACATCACCGGCGCGGCCAGGAACTCCGCGTCCGGGGCGGTCAGGTCGTCGCGGGTCCGCACGAAGCCGCCGGCCTCCGGCCCGTTGGCCGTCATCGGGCCGCGCCCCTCGGTCAGGAAGCGCTCCAGGTGCTCGGGCTGGTTGGCGGCGAGCAGGCTGATCGGCTGCGAGTGGGTGTAGACCAGCGGGATCAGGGCGTGGTCCTGGAGGTTCTGCCCCACCTGCGGCTGGTCCAGCAGCACCGGCACGCCGAGCGCGCCGAGCAGCGGGGCCGGGCCGACCCCGGAGAGCATCAGCAGCTGCGGCGAGTTGTACGCCCCGGCGGCGAGGATGACCTCCCGGGACGCGGTGACGGTCAGCGTGTCGTCCAGCCGGGTGCCGGTCACGCCGACCGCCCGGCCGTTCTCGATCAGCACCCGGTGCACGTGGACGTTGGTCTCCACGGTCAGGTTGGGCCGGTCGAGGGCGGGGTGCAGGAACGCGGTCGCGGTGCTCTCCCGGCGGCCGTCGCGCTGGGTGAGCTGGAAGAAGCCGAAGCCCTCCTGGGCGGCGCCGTTGAAGTCGTCGTTGACCCCGTAGCCGGCCTCGGTGGCCGCCTGGACGAACGCCGACGACATCGGGTTGTTGGCCCGTCCCTCGGAGACCGCCAGCGGCCCGCCGACCCCGTGGTACGTCGACGCGCCGCGCTCGTTGTCCTCGGAGCGCTTGAAGTACGGCAGCAGGTCGTCGAAGTCCCAGCCGGGCTGCCCCCAGCCGTCGAAGTCGCCGCGCGCGCCCCGGATGTAGACCATCGTGTTGATCGAGCTGGTGCCGCCCAGCACCCGGCCCCGGGGCAGGTAGACCCGCCGCCGGCCCAGCGCCGGCTCCTCGTGGGTGTCGTAGTCCCAGTCCAGGTGGGTGCGGAACAGGGTGCCGAAGGCCACCGGGACGTGGATGTTGTCGGCGGTGTCCCGGGGACCCGCCTCGATCAGGCACACCGTGACGTCGGGGTCCTCGGTGAGCCGGGCGGCCAGGACACACCCCGCTGATCCCGCGCCGACGATGACGTAGTCGTACACCACTGCACCCTCCAAGGTCAGGTTTCCGGTTGTCGGTCGCGGGTCACCGCGCCACCGGCGGGGACCGGGCGGTCCCCGCCGGGCGTGCCCCGAGGCCGTGGTGACCGTGATCGGCATCCCGTCGTCACCACGACCCCGGCAGTCGGGCGGTCGTCGTCGACCGCGCTTGCGTCAGCCCCTGATCGGGCTGCTCTGGTGCGAGACCAGCCGGAGCTGGCCGTCGGGTTGGCGCAGCATCACCCAGGTGGCCCGGATGAAGTTCTCCGGCGCGATGTCGTCCTGGCCGGCCATGATGATGCCGCCCTCGGTCACCACCAGGGCGACGTCGTCGGTGAGGAAGGTGACCTCGACCGGCCAACCCTTCACCCGGGCGCCCCGCAGCGGCCCGGCGAAGCCCCGGGACATGTACGCCCGGATCTCCTCCCGGCTGGTGAGCTGCTCGTCGCGCATCAGCAGGCTGCCGTTGTCGGTGAACACGTCGGCGAACATGTCGGCGTCGTTGGCCGCCCAGGCCGCCTGGATGCGCATGGCCACCGTCAGCGCCGCCCGCTCGTCGGCGTCGGTGTACCCCCGGTAGTAGGACGGGTCCTCGGGGACACCCGCGGCGGCCAGCAGCGCCGAGGCGTCTCCCCAGGGTGCCATGGTCGTGGTCATCGGTCCCTCTTCTCCTCTCGTCGTCCAGGGCCGGGCCGACCCGTTCGTCGTCCCGGCCCTGGCCGGCCCGCTGGTCGCCCCCGGCTCGGGCCGGGGCCGTGTCAGCCGGTGATCGGGCTGCTCTGGTAGGAGGCGATCCGCCAGTCGCCGTCCCGCTTGACGACGACCCACATGATGCGGACGTTGTCGCCCGGGGCGAGGGCGGCGGCGTCGGCGTAGACGACCCCGCCGACGCTGACCGCCAGCGCCATCGACTCCGAGACGACCTGGATCTCGCTGAACTCCAGGGTCAGCCGGGAGCCCTTGTACGGGCCGGCGAACAGCTCGCCGAGGTACGTCCGGATCTCGTCACGGCTCATCAGCTGGTTGTCGCCGACCAGCATGCTGCCGTTGTCGATGAAGAGGGAGGCGAAGCCCTCGGCGTCGTTGGCGTCCCACGCCGCCCGGCAGCGCAGCGGCGCGGTCAGCACCGCCCCTTCCACCCCGTTGGGGAAGTCGCCGTAGTACGAGGCCCACTGCTTGGCGCCGGCCACGAGCGACGCGCCCTCGGTGCTCATGCTGTCTCCTCCTGTCCGAGTGGGTGCCCGGTCACCAGCGCAGCGTCGCGCCGGCGCCGCGCGGGCTGTTCTGGTAGCCGGCGAGCTGCCACTTGCCGTCCCGCTTGACGACGACCCAGGTGGAGCGCACGGCCAACTCCTCCGCGATCTCCGTCTGGCCGGCGGCGAGGATGCCGCCGTGGGTACGGATCAGGGCGGCGTCGTCGGCGATGATCCGGACGTCGACCGGGCGGCCGGTGACCCCGGTGCCCTTGAACGGCCCGGCGTACGCGGCGGCCATGAACGCCCGGATCTCGTCGCGGCCCTTCTTGAACACGTCACCGGGCAGGATCATGACGCCGTCCTCGGTGAACGAATTCGCCACCCCGGCGGCGTCGTTGCGGGACCAGGCCTCCACCAGCCGCAACGGAACGGTGAGGACCTCCTTTTCCTGAGCGCTGGTGAACGACCCGTAATACGCGTCGAGCGCCTTTTCTCCGTCAATGGCCGGAGCCACCTGGGTACCAGTGGACATCGTGGTCGCTTCCTCTCCTGTGACTACTGCGGACAGTGGACACATTCACCCCCGAACGGTCCGTCCGTCCCCCCTATCCTCCGGCGGTGCGAGAGCGCTGACATCTCCCCGATTGCGATGTCGACGACCGTTTCCGAGAATCGGTTTTCCGGGGCCGGGACAGCGAAATGCCGTACCCCGGCCGGTGGTGCACCGGCCGGGGTACGGCGGGATCGCCGCAGGCGGGGGTCAGCCCACCCGCAGCGTGGCCGGGTCGTCGGCCGGGTCGTCGTCGGTCGGCTCCGCGGGGCGGAGACTGTCGACGATGTGGTCGGCCAGGGCGGCGATGGTCGGCTTGTTCCACAGGATGTTCGGCGGCAGCTCCAGGCCGTACCGGCCCTGTAGGCGCACCCGCAGCGCCACCGTCATCACCGAGTCGACCCCCAGCTCGACCAGCGGTCGGCGCAGCTCCAGATCCTCGGCGGCCAGGCTCAGCTCGGCGGCGGCCTGCTCCCGCACGTCGGCGGTGACCAGCTCCCGCAGTTCCTGCTCCGGGGTGTCGGCCCAGTCGACGCTGAACGTCTGGCCGGTGCCGACCTCGGTGGTCGAGCGGGTGGCGGTCAGCTCCCGCAGCATCGGCAGCCGGGGGGCGTTGGTGGTCGGTGCCAGCACCCGCAGGATCGCGTGGTACGGGCTGTGGAACCGGTCGGCGAAGGCCCAGGCCCGGAACGCCTCGGTCACCGAGATCGCGTCCAGGCCCCGCGAGTTGGCCTCCAGCATGGTCGACGAGATCGACTCGGACATGCCCACCCCGCGCCAGGACGTCCAGCCGAGGCTGGTCGTCTCGGTGTGGCCGTCGGCGTGCCGGTGCGCAGCGAGGGTGTCCAGGAACGAGTTGGCCGCCGCGTAGGTGGTCTGCCCGGTCAGCCGGGTGAACTGCCCGCAGGACGAGAACATCACGAAGAAGTCCAGCGTGCCCGGGGGGAAGAGGCGGTGCAGCACCATCGCCCCGTTCACCTTGGGCCCGAGGACGTCGTGCAGCCCCTCACGGTCCACCTTGTCCACCATCGCGTCGCGGACCACCCCGGCGGCGTGCACGATGCCGCGTACCGCCGGCATGCCGTGCGAGGCCGGGTCGAGCGCCGCCGCGACCTCCACCGGGTCGGTGATGTCCAACGCCAGGGTCCGGACGGTCACCCCGAGCGCCTCCAGTTCGAGCACCCCGTCGATCTGCCGGCGGGTCCGCACGTCGTGGTCGTCGTCCCACCGTGCACGCGGCGGCAGACCCCGGCGGCCGGCCAGCAGGATGCGCCGGGCCCCCCGGTCGGCCAGCCACCGGGCCACCATCAGCCCGAGCGCGCCGAGGCCACCGGTGATCAGGTACGTGTCGGTCGGCCGGCACTGCAACGCGGTGCCGTCGGCGGGCCGCTCGACCTGACCGAGCCGCTGCACCGCCACCGCACCGCCACCGTCGACGGAGACGATGTCCTCGTCGCCGGTGAGCCGGCGCAGGACCGTCGCCACCGTGGCGGCGGGGACGTCGGCGTCGTCGGCGAGGTCGACGACCCCGCCCCACAGGTCCGGGTGTTCCCCGGCGAAGATCCGGGCGATGCCCCACAGCGGGGCGTGGGCCAGCGACCGCTCCCCCACCGCCTGCCGGACACCCCTGGTCAGGCACCACAGCCGGGGCTGCGGCGCCGCCGGGTCGCCCCCGGCCGCCTGCGCCTCGATCAACGCCTGGGCGCTGCGGATCAACGTCCAGCCGCACCGCTCGGCGGCCTGCTCGGCCGACTCGTCGGCGTCGCCGACGCCCGGCGCGACCAGGACCGCGTCGCGCGGGGTGAGACCGACCGTGGCCAGCTCGTCCGGGCCGTCCACCCGCACCGTGCGCAGCCCGGTGCCGGCCAGGGCCCCGGCCAGGTCACCGGCGGCGGCGTCGTCACCGACGACGACCACCCGGGACAGGTCGGTGGCGACGCCGTCGACGTCGAGGTCCAGCGGCCGCCAGACCACCTCGTGCACCAGCTCGCGGGGGGCGGCCACCGCGCTGTCGGTGTCCGAGATGGCGGAGAACCGCAGGCCACGTACCTGGCAGACGACCTCGCCGTGCTCGTTGGCCACCTGCACGTCCACGGTGTCCTGCGGCGACCGCGGGGAGCGTACCGAGTGGACGGTGATGTGCGCCGGTGGTTCCCCCTTGAAGACCACCGACTCGATGTGCGAGGACATCCACTGGTGCCGGGCGTACTCCGGGGTGACCAGCACCGCGCTGATGGTCAGCGCGCCGTCGATGACGTGCGCCCAGCTGGTGGCGGTCTGCGCCGGCGGCGGCACGATGACGATGTCGGCCAACTGCTCCTCGTCGTTGCGGCGCAGCTCCACCACGTCCCAGGGGAACGCGTAGCCGCCGACGCCCATCCGGCGGAACATCTCGTCGACCCGCTGCCAGGACCACTCCTGCGGGCACCGGGCCCGCACCTCGTCGGCGTCCACCCGGCCGTCGACCAGTTCGGTGCTCCAGTCGATGGTCGCCGTCGAGTGGGTGATCCACTCGTACTCCTCGTCGTCGACGACGGGGGCGCCGTCCTGCGGGGCGACCCGGGTGGCCAGCCGGGCGGTGTTCTCCGACAGCACGATCTGCACCACCCGGGGCGGTGCGACGGCCAGCGGCGTCCGCAGCACGATGTCGGCCAGCGCGGGCAGCCGGCCGTCCTCCCCGGCGGCCAGGGCGAAGCTGTTGATCAGTACGGCGGCCGGGGTGATCTCGACGTCGACCACCTCGTGGTCGAGCGGGTAGGGCCGCGAGGACATGTCCAGGTAGGTCTGCCACACCTGCCGGGGCGGCGCGCCGGAGACCGTCATCCGGCCGCCGAGCAGGCTGTGCCGCTCCGGGTCGTGACCCCCGCCGGGGCCGGACTCCGCCCGGGCCTCCGGGAAGATCCAGTACGGCCGGTGCTGCCAGGCCACCGACGGCATCGGCAGCAGCGCCCCGGTCGGGTGCAGCCGCCCCCAGTCCACCGCCGCGCCCGCGCAGTACAGCCGGGCCAGGCCGCCCAGCAGGGCGCGGACCTCGTCGGTGTCGCGGCGCAGGCTGTGCACCACGGTGGCGTCCTCGACGCCGAGGTGGGCGAGGGTCTCCCCGATGGAGTGGGTGACCACCGGGTGGGTGGAGACCTCCAGGAAGACCCGGTACCCGTCGGCGACCGCCGCCGTCACCGCGTCGGTGAACCGCACCGGCTCGCGCAGGTTCGCCACCCAGTACGCCCCGTCACGCGGGGCGGTCGACCGGGGGTCGGTCAGCGCGGTGCTGTAGAGGGTGGTCCGGGGCGTCTGCGGCCGCAGCGCGCCGGCCGCCGCGGCGACCTCGGCCACCGCCGCGTCGACGTGCGGGCTGTGGAAGGCGATGTCGCTGTCGACCCGCCACACCGCCACCCCCTCCTCCCGCCACCGGGTCACGATCTGCTCGACGGCCTCCCGGTCGCCGGAGAGCACCGTGGACGTCGGGCTGGCCGAGATGGCGGCGACCACACCGACCTGGCCGGCGAGCCGCTGCCGGGCCTCGTCGAAGCCGAGCCCGACCATGGCCATCCCGCCCTGGCCCTGGAGGCGTTCCAGGGCGCGCGCCCGCCGGCAGGCGAACCGGGCGGCGGCCAACACGTCCAGGCTGCCGGCGACGGCGGCGGCGGCGATCTCCCCCACCGAGTGCCCGATCACCGCGGCCGGGGTGAGCCCCCGGGCCCGCCAGGTCTGCGCCAGGGCGACCTGGGTGGCGAAGGTCAACGCCTGCACCTCCACCCCGCTCCACGGGCCACCGGCGGTGAGCGCCTCGCGCGGCGTCCAGCCGAGTTCCTCGCGGAACACCTCGGCCAGCGCGTCGACGGCGGCGGCGAAGACCGGCTCGTCGCGCAGCAACTGCCGGCCCATGCCCGCCCACTGCGCGCCGTGCCCGGAGAAGACCCAGACCACCGGGGCCGGGTCGGCCACCGTCCGGCCCCGGGCGGCCTGTGGGGTGGTACGGCCGTCGGCCACCTCCCGCAGCCGCTCGACGAGTTCCTCGGGCGAGGCGGCCAGCACGGCGGCCCGCTGCGGCAGGTGCGAGCGGCGGTGCGCCAGGGTGTGCCCCACCGACGGCAGGGACGCCCCCGGGTGCTCCGTCAGCCAGTCGGCCGTACGCGCGGCCAGCGCCGCCACCCCGGCCTCGGACATCGCCGAGAGCGGGTACACCGACGGCCGGGTGCCGGCGGTGGTCTCGGCCGACACCGTGCCGGCCGTCGCGTCGGCGGCCGTGGCCCCGGCCACGGCGGTCGGGGTGGGCGGCGCCTCCTGGAGGATGACGTGCGAGATGGAACCGCCGACGCCGTAGCTGGACACGCCGGCCCGACGCGGACCGTCACCGGCCGGCCAGGGCGACCGCTCACCGATCAGGCGCAGCCCGGAGCCGGCCCAGTCGAAGTCCGGGTTCGGCTCGCGGTGCAGGCTCGGCGGGATCTCCGCGTGCCGCAGCGCCAGCACCGCCTTGATCACACCGGCGATGCCCGAACCGGCCTCGACGTGCCCGATGTTGGGCTTCACCGAGCCGACCAGGCAGGGTGCGTCGGGGGCCCGGCCGGCGCCGAAGACGGCGGCCAGCGCCTTGGCCTCCTCCCGGTCGCCGACCGGGGTGCCGGTGCCGTGCGCCTCGACGTAGTGCACCGTCTCCGGGTCGATGCCGGCCCGCTCGTAGGCCACCCGGAGCATGTGCTCCTGGGCCGAGCCGTTGGGCGCCATCATGCCGTCGGAACGGCCGTCCTGGAACACCCCGCTGCCGGGGATCAGCGCGAGCACCTCGTCGCCGTCACGGCGGGCGTCGGCCAGCCGCTTGAGCACGACCACGCCGGCGCCCTCACCCCGGCCGTAGCCGTCGGCGTCGGCGGCGAACGCCTTGCTGCGGCCGTCCGGGGCGGTCGCCCCGGCCGCGTCCAGGGCGACGAACAGCGTCGGGCTGGCCATGATGTTGACCCCACCGACGACGGCCAGCGGGATCTCCCCCTCGCGCAGGCTCTGGCAGGCCAGGTGCAGCGCGGTGAGCGAACCGGCGCAGGCGGTGTCCACCGCCATGCTGGGCCCGCGCAGGTCCAGGAAGTACGAGATGCGGTTGGCGATGCCGTAGTAGGTGGTGCCGTTGACCGCCCAGGCGCCGGTCCGCGGAATGTCCTCCAACAGTCGACGGCCGTAGTCGTTGGAATTGGCGGCCACGAAGACACCGGCGTCCGAACCGCGCAGCGACAACGGCGGCACGCCCGCGTTGCCGAGCGCCTCCCAGGCCAACTCCAACACGATCCGCTGTTGCGGGTCGAGGAAGTCCGCCTCCCGGGGAGAGATGCCGAAGAAGTCCGCGTCGAATCCCTCGATGTCGTCGAGGAATGAGCCCAGCCGGGTCGTCTTCCGCAGGATCGCGGTGGCCTGGGGGCTGGTCGAGGCGTACGGTTCCCACCGCTTGTCGGGCATGGCGCTCACGGCATGTCTACCACCGATGAGAAATGCCCAGAACTTCTCCAACGAGTCAAGGTCAGGGGCGAACCGGCAGCTCATACCGACAATGGCCACGGCGTCAGAAAATTCCCCATCCTGGCTCACGTCCAGGCTCCTCTCCACATCGCCGACCGCATCCGGAACACAGCCGGATGCGGTGGTCGCTGTCCTTCGGAAATGTCGCGGTGACGGTCAGGTCCGGACGCTGACCTCAACTGCGAAACATCCTGTTCCTTGGCCGATCGGAGGGGCACCTTCCTGAGTGCGATCGTCCCCGGCGGTGGACGGCCGGCAGGACCGGCGGTGACCTCCGCTAATGCCGGGGCGGGCAATAGCGCAATGCGGGAGAAGGAACTCGGCGGCACGCCTCCGTACGGTTTCCCCGCGAGTTCGACACACGATTTCGCGTCGCGCCGCCCGGGCTCCGACGCCGGTGCGCCGTGTCGACCGATCGGATCGGGAGGGCCCGACATGTCCGCAGAAGCGACCCGACCTACCCTCGACGGGACCGTGCCGTGGCCGCCGGAGCTGGTGGCGCGGTACACCGACCGGGGCTACTGGACCCACCGGCCGCTCGGGGCGTACCTGTACGCCGCCGCCGACGCCGACCCCGCCAGGACGTGCCTGGTCGACGGCCCGGTACGCCTCACCTTCGCCGAGCTGACCGCCCGCGCCGACGGCGCCGCCGAGCGCCTGCGGGAGCTGGGGATACGTCCCGACGACCGGGTGGTGGTGCAGCTGCCCAACTGCTGGGAGTTCGTCGTGCTGACGGTGGCCTGCTTCCGGCTGGGCGCGGTCCCGGTGATGGCGCTGCCGGCGCACCGGCGGCAGGAGATCGCCGCGATCGTGGCGTTGACCGGGGCACGGGCGCTGGTCGTACCGGACGTGTTGAAGGACTTCGACCACCAGGCGCTGGCCCACGAGGTGGCCGCCGACGCGCCGACCCTGCGGCACGTGCTGGTCGCCGGGGCGGACGTCCGCGCGGACAGTGTCGACCTGCGGCGGCTATGCCGGCCGGCGGACGTCCCGGCGGCGGCCCGCTCGGCGCTCGACGCCGCCGCGCCCGCCGGTTCGGCGGTAGCCCTGTTCCTGCTCTCCGGCGGCACCACCGGGGTGCCGAAGCTGATCGCCCGGACCCACGACGACTACGGCTACATGATGCGCCGCGCCGCCGAACTGTCCGAGGTGGACGCGTCGACGGTCTACCTCGCGGTGCTGCCGCTGGCGCACGGATACCCGATGGCCGGGCCGGGCATCCTGGGCACGCTGCTGGCCGGCGGTCGGGTGGTGATCCTGCCGTCGCCCGCGCCGGAGCGGGCGTTCGAGGCGGTGCAGCGGGAACGGGCCACCTTCACCTCGCTGGTGCCCGCCGCGGTGCAACGCTGGCTGGAGTACCGGGAGAAGGACCCGGACCGGGACCTCAGCTCGCTGCGCCGGGTCCAGGTCGCCGGCTCCCGGCTGGCCGACCAGGTGGCCCAGCGGGTGACGCCGGTGCTCGGCTGCGAGCTGCAGCAGGTGTACGGCATGGCGGAGGGGCTGCTCTGCCTCACCCGCCCGGACGACCCACAGGACGTGGTGTGCCACAGCCAGGGCCGGCCGATCTGCCCCGACGACGAGCTGCGGCTGGTCGACGAGGACGGGCGGCCGGTGCCGCCGGGCGAGCCGGGGGTGCTGCTGACCCGGGGGCCGTACACGCCGCGCGGCTACTACCGGTCGCCGGAGCTGACCGCGCGGGCGTTCACCGACGGCTGGTACAACACCGGGGACATCGTCCGGCTCCGGCCCGACGGGAACCTGGTCATCGAGGGTCGGGACAAGGATCTGATCAACCGGGGCGGCGAGAAGATCTCCGCCGAGGAGGTGGAGAACTTCGCCTACCAGCTCGACGCGGTGAGCCTGGCCGCCGCGGTCGCCATGCCGGACGCCGAGCTGGGCGAGCGGGTCTGCCTCTACGTGGTGCCGCAGCCCGGCCGGACGGTGGCCCTGCAGGACGTGCGGGCGGTGATGCAGCAGGCCGGGGTCGCCGCGTTCAAGCTGCCGGAGCTGCTGGTGACCGTCGACGAGCTGCCGTTCACGGCGGTCGGCAAGGTGAACAAGAAGCAGCTCCGCGCGGACGTCGGCCGCCGGCTCGCCGGCTGACCCACCGGCCGGGCCGGTGGGGCGGCCCGGCCACCCGCCGGCCGTCGACGGGGGCGGGACGGGGGGTGACACGAGGGCGGGGGCGCACCGGGTGCGCCCCCGCCCTCGTGTCCGGTCAGGGTTTCGGGATGTCGAACAGGGTGGGGATGCGCATGGCCAGCCCCCGGTCGCCCTTGGCCTTCATCCGGCCCAGCACGAACATGGTGACCGGGTTGGCGTTGCTGCTGACCAGTTTCAGGAAGTCGATGTCGCTGAGGGTGAGGGTGAGCCGGGGCGACCGGTCCGGCCGCTCCGACAACACGCACTCGCCCCCGGCGATGACCATCTCGTAGGTGTCCACCGTGCCCTCGCGCCGGTCGCCGACGCTCCAGTGCAGGACGGCCTCGGTGTCGCCGGCCCGGTCGGCGCGGAACAGGGTCGGCATCCGGACGAAGATGCCGTCGAGGATGGTGCGGCGGTGCGGGCCGCCCATCACCCGGCGCAGCTCGTCGACCGGGGTGGCGGTGACCAGTCGGGCGAAGTCTCGGGGTTCCATCAGGGCGGGGTCGGCGTCGGCGAACATGGGTGTCCCTTTCGTCGTGCGGGCAGGGAGGGGCCGGGCGGGGGTGGCGGCCGGGCGGCGGGTCGCGGCGCGACCGTGACGGCGGGCCGGCGACACCGGCGTGTCGGGCATCCGACCGGTGGGCGGCCGGCGCGTCGGACGGGCCGCCTGTCCGTCGAGTATGGAGAGGTCAGCGGGGGCTGCCTACTTCGACGATGCCCGGTCGCCGCCGGCGAAAGGGCATGTATGGAGATGTCCCGGGACGGCCGGGGCCGAGATCATGGTGGGGAGGAGGTCGACGGGGGGCGCAGCACCGTGCCCGCGTGACGGTCGGCCTCCGGCCGCCGCCCGCCGGGCCGGGACACCGAGCTGAGGAGACCGGATGAGAGTGCTCTTCGTGCCGCACGCCAACAAGGCGCACCTGCACATCATGACGCCGTTGGCGTGGGCGCTGCGCACGGCCGGACACGACGTCCGCGTCGCCAGCCAGCCCGAGATCGCCGACGCCATCATCGCGGCCGGGTTCGTGCCGGTCGAGGTGGGTCGGACGCGCACGGAGATGCCGGCCTTCTACCCGGGGGTACGCCCCGGCGAGGCGCCGCCGGTGGTGATGGCCCCCGGTGAACGCCAGGAGATGCCGTTGCAGCAGGACTTCCCGCGCGACAACCCGTTGGAGAAATTGTCCCGCGCCTCCTGGGGCTTCGCGCTGTTCTCCACCGACGAGATGATCGCCGACCTGGTCGCGCTGATCGCCTCCTGGCGGCCCGACCTGGTGGTCTGGGACTCCATGGTGTACGCCGCGCCGGCCGCCGCCACCGTCTGCGGGGTGCCGCACGCCCGGATGATGATGGGCCCGGACGGGATCACCCAGCTGCGCCGCGCCGCCCGGGACCAGGGCGACCCGCTGCGCGACTGGCTGGACCGGGTGCTGGGCGGCTACGGCACCCGGTTCGACGAGGACGTGGCCGTCGGGCACTTCACCATCGACCCGATGCCGCCGTGGCAGTACCAGCCCGACGGGCTGCACCTGGTGCCGGTGCGGCACATCGCGGTGAACCCGCCGGCCCGGATTCCGGACTGGTTGCGCGAGGAGCAGCAGCGGCCCCGGATCTGCCTCACCCTCGGCGAGTCGCACCGCAACGGGCGCGGCACCGAGGCCCCCGCCGCCGACCTGCTGGACGCGGTGAGCGGGCTGGACGCCGAGGTGATCGCGACCTTCAACGCCAAGCAGCTCGCCACCATCCCGAAGCTGCCGGACAACGTCCGGGTGGTCGACTTCGTGCCGCTGGCGATGCTGCTGCCGAGCTGCGCGGCGATCGTGCACCACGGCGGGGCGGGCACCTTCGCCACCGCCATCGAGCAGGCCGTACCGCAGCTGATCATTCCGGGGACGCACTGGGGCTTCCAGTGGTGGGGGCCGCTGGCGCACGCCAACGGCCTGCAACAGCAGGGCGCCGGCCGGTTCGTAGCCGACGCCGACCACCTCACCTCCGAGGCGCTCGCCGAGGATCTGGGCCGGGTGCTCAAGGACCCGTCGTTCAAGGCGAACGCCGAGCGGCTGCGGACCCAGGTGGCCGGCCTGCCCACCCCGAACGACCTGGTCCCGGCGCTGCACCGGCTGGTCGACCAGTACCGGGACGTGGCCGCCGCACGGGCCGGGCGGCCGACATGACCGGGTCGCTGCGGTTGACCACCGACGCCGGCACCTTCGACGCGTTGAGCGCCGGCCCCACCGACGGCCGGGGCGTGCTGCTGCTGCACGGTTTCCCGCAGGGGGCCGTCGAGTGGGAGCACCAGCTCGCGGCGCTGGGCGCGGCCGGCTACCACGCCGTCGCGCCCGACCAGCGCGGCTACTCCCCCGGGGTACGGCCCGACGACGTCGACGAGTACCGGATGGACGCGCTGGTCGGCGACGTCGTCGCGGTCGCCGGACAGCTCGGCTGGTCGCGGTTCGACCTGGTCGGGCACGACTGGGGGGCGGCGATCGGCTGGGCGGTGGCCGACCGGCGTCCGGAGCTGCTGCGGACCTTCACCGCCGTGTCGGTGCCGCATCCCCGGCCGTTCGCCGACGCGCTGGCCACCGACGCCGACCAGCAGCGCCGCTCGGCGTACCTGGCGATGTTCCGGCAGCCGGGGCAGGCCGAGGGGATGCTGCTGGCCGACGACGCCGCGTTCCTGCGCCGGATGCTGGGCGCGGCGGGGCCGGCGAAGCTGGCCACGTACCTGGACCGGTTGACCGCGCCCGGCGCGTTGACCGCCGCGTTGAACTGGTACCGGGCGACCCGGCCGGAGGACGTCGAGGCGGGGCCGGTCGAGGTGCCGACGCTGTACGTCTGGGGCAGCGACGACATCGGTGTCGGCCCGGTCGCGGCGCACGGGACGGGCGCCTGGGTGAAGGCCCCGTACGAGTTCCTCACCTTCGACGGGGTGTCGCACTGGGTGCCCGAGGAGGTGCCGGACCGGCTCTCCGCGGCACTGCTCGCCCATCTCGCCCGGCACCCGGGATGAGCCGGCCCGCGCCGCCCTGGCGCGTCCCGGGTCGACGCCGGGTTCCGTGTCGGCTCCGGGGGCCGGGCCGCCGCCCGGGGCCACCGACCCACACACCGAGAGGATCAAGATGACCGTTAACAGCACATTCGCCGCCAACGCGGCGTCCACCGGGGAGACACCCGACTTCCCGATGCCCCGTACCTGTCCGTTCGCCCCCGCCCCCGAGTACGTCGGGTTGCGCGCCGAGGCGCCGGTCAGCCGGGTCCGGGTACCGGACGGGCAGCTCGCCTGGCTGGTCACCCGCTACGCCGACGTCCGGCGGCTGCTCACCGATCCCCGGGTGAGCGCCGACCGGTTCCACCCGAACCTGCCGCTGACCGAGCCGGTGACCCCGCAGACCCGCCGCAACATCGCCGCCGTGGGCCGCTCGCTGATCGGGCTCGACCAGCCGGAGCACGGCCCGCAGCGGCGGATGCTGATCGGCGACTTCACGCTGCGCCGGGCGCAGGAGATGCGCCCGCACATCCAGCGCACCGTCGACGAGTGCATCGACACGATCCTGGCCGGGCCGAAACCGGTGGACCTGGTCGCCGCGTTGGCGCTGCCGGTCCCCGCCTCGATGATCACCAAGCTGCTCGGCATGCCGTACGAGGACCGCGACCTGATCGTCCGCAGCGCCGACGCCCAGTTGCGCCGGACGGTCTCCGCCGAGCAGCGGCAGCAGACCAGCAGCGAGCTGCGGGCCTACGTGGACCGGCTGGTCACCGCGAAGGAGGCGGAACCGACCGACGACCTGCTCGGCCGGCTGGTGGTGCAGAACCGGGAGACCCCGCTGTTCGACCACGACATGCTCGTCGGGTTGGCGATGCTGCTGCTGGTGGCCGGCTTCGAGACCACCGCCAGCATGATCTCCCTCGGGGTGGCCGGGCTGCTGGAGAACCCCGACCAGCTCGCCGTGGTAACCGGCGACCCGACGGCGATGGGCCTGGCGGTGGAGGAGCTGCTGCGCTACTTCACGGTCGTGGACGCGCTGCCCCGGGTGGCCACCGCCGACATCGAGGTCGGCGGGGTGACGGTCCGGGCCGGCGACGGGCTGCTGCTGTCGTTCGCCTCCGCCAACTGGGACACCGACGTCTTCACCGACGCCGAGGTGTTGGACGTCCGCCGGGGCGCGCGGCACCACATGGCCTTCGGCTACGGCATCCACCAGTGCATCGGGCAGAACCTGGCGCGCGCCGAGCTGGAGATCGTGTTCCGTACCCTGTTCGCCCGCATCCCCGGGCTGCGGCTGGCCGAGGAGCTGGACGGCCTGCCGTTCCGCAAGGAGTCCAACATCTACGGCCTGGACCGGCTGCCGGTGACCTGGTGAGGGAGGTTGCGGTGAGTGTGGGCGACCCGGTGGGCGCGGAGGAACCGACGACGACGCTGGTGGTGAGCCGGGGCCTGTGCATCGGCGCCGGGCAGTGCGTGCTGTCCACCCCGGAGCTGTTCGACCAGAGCGAGGACGGCCGGGTGCTGCTGCGCCGGCAACCGGACGACGCCGAGCAGGCGCGGGTCGCGGTCGACCTCTGCCCGTCGGGTGCGCTGCGGCTGACCACCGGGCGGCGGTCCCGCGACGGCGGCGACCCGGGCGCGCCGGCGAAGGGGTGGGGCTGATGGCGACCGGCACCGGTACCCGGATCGCCGTGGTGACCGGCGGGGGGCGGGGCATCGGGCAGGCGATCTGTCAGGGGCTGGCCCGCCGGGGCATGGACGTGGTGGCGGTGGACCTGGTCGACCCGATCGAGACGGTGGCGCTGGTGGAGGGCGAGGGGCGCAAGGCCCTCGGTGTCACCGGGGACGTCTCCGACCCCGACGACGTCGCCCGGATCGGCGCGGAGATCACCGCCGGGATGGGCGGCTGCCACGTGCTGGTCAACAACGCCGGCATCTACCCGGCCAAGAACATCTTCAAGCTGGAGTACGAGGCGTGGCGGCGGGTGCTGGCGGTCAACCTCGACTCGCAGTTCCTGATGACCAAGGCGGTGCTGCACCACATGTGCGAGGCGCGGTGGGGGCGGATCGTCAACCTCACCTCCAACTCGGTCGGGCTGGCCCTGCCCGGGTTCACCCACTACATGGCCAGCAAGATGGGGGTGATCGGGTTCACCCGGGCGCTCGCCAGCGACGTCGCCTCGTACGGCATCACGGTCAACGCGGTCGGGCCGACCCTGTCGCGTACCCCCGGGCTGGCGGAGAGTCCGATGGCCGGCGCGGCGCAGGAGCACGTGGCGGCGATGCAGGCCATCAAGCGGCCCGGCGAGGCGCAGGACGTGGTCGGCACGGTGGCCTTCCTGGCCAGCGACGACGCCGCGTTCGTCACCGGGCAGACGATCATGGCGGACGGCGGTCTGGTCCGGTTGTGACCCGTCCCCGACCATCCGGGGGGTCTGGTCGCTTGCGCGACGTCGATCCGATTCGAGCGGTGCCCGCGGGCGCGGGCGTGCGGGGGTCGCTGATTCCCGCACGCCGGCCCGGTGCGGCGTGATCCCCTGGTGAGGGCGGGTGCCGGGCGTCACCCTCCCGGCAAAGCTATTGTTATTAGCTTTTCGGCTAGCTAAGCTAGCTTCATGACCGACGCCCGGAGCAGCACCCACCCACCGACCCGCTACCTGCACCGCCCCCAGGGCCGCGTCGCCTACGACCTGCAGGGCGACGGCCCGCTGGTGGTGCTCGTCCCCGGCATGGCGGAGCTGCGCTCGTCCTACCGGTTCCTCGCCCCCGCCCTGGTCGCCGCCGGTTACACGGTGGCCACCACCGACCTGCGCGGCCACGGCGACAGCGACACCACCTTCACCTCCTACGGCGACCCCGAAACCGCCTCCGACATCATTGCCCTGATCGACGAACTCGGCCGGCCGGCCGTCATCGTGGGCAACTCGCTGGCCGCCGGCGCCGGCGTCATCGTCGCCGCCGAACACCCCGGGAAGGTCCGCGGACTCGTCCTCGTCGGGCCCTTCGTCCGCAACCCCCGGCAGCCCCCCGGCATGCGGAGCCTCTTCCGCCTGCTGACGTCCCCGCTCTGGGTGGCCGCCGTCTGGAAGGCCTACCTGCCCACCCTCTACGCCGGCACCAAACCGGCCGACTTCGCCGAGTACCGGGCGGCCGTCGTCGCCAAGCTCCGCCAGCCCGGCTACGGCACGGCGTTCTCCCGCACCGCACGGCAGACCGACCACCGGCCCGCCGAGGCACGACTGGCCGACGTGGACACCCCGGTGCTGGTCGTCATGGGGGAACGCGACCCCGACTTCACGGACCCGGCGGCCGAGGCGGCCTGGATCGGCGAGACCCTGCGCGGCGAGGTGGTCATGGTGCCCGACGCCGGCCACTACCCGCAGTCCCAGCAGCCCGAACGGACCACCGGCGCGGTGCTCGACTTCCTCACCCGGATCAGCACCCGTGCCTAGGGCCGGCCTCACCACCGACGCGGTCGTCGCACGCGGCGCGTACCTGCTCGAAGCGCACCCGCACGACGAACTCACCCTCGCCGCGCTCGCCGAGAGCCTCGGCGTCCGCGTCCCGTCGCTCTACAAGCACATCGACGGCCTCCCGGGACTCCGCCGGGGCATCATGCTCCGCGCCAAGGCGA
The DNA here is from genome assembly GCF_007833915.1 of Micromonospora sp. HM134. Lineage (NCBI taxonomy): Bacteria > Bacillati > Actinomycetota > Actinomycetes > Micromonosporales > Micromonosporaceae > Micromonospora > Micromonospora sp. HM134. The sequence continues at coordinate 3,641,173 of NZ_CP041061.1, read as the reverse complement.
ACCTGTCGACGACGCTCGCCGAGGCGTGCGTCGGCCGGGCCCGCGACGACGCGGTCCGCAGCCTCGCCACCGCCTACCGCAGGTGGGCGCAGCAGAACCCGGCGCAGTACCCGATGACCATCCGGGCGCCCGCCCCCGACGACGCCGAGGACCGGCGGGTGAGCGACGCCGCCGTCCAGGTGGTCTACCGCGTGCTCGCCGGCTACCGGCTGCTCGGCGACGACGCGGTCGACGCCACCCGGCTGCTGCGCACGGTCATCCACGGCTTCGTCAGCCTGGAGACCGCCGGCGCGTTCGCGCTCGCCGCCGACCTGGAACGCAGCTACGACCGGGCCGTCGACAGCGTCGTGTCCGCCCTCGAGAACTGGAAGGGCCGGTGACCGCCGCGCCCGCCCGCACCGCACCACCGGCCACCCCGGTGCCCGTCCTCTACCGCGTCGAGGGCGCGGCCGTCGCCGCCGCGGCCGTCGTCCTCGTCGTGCTGACGGGCTTCGCCTGGTGGTGGCTGTTCGCCCTGTTCCTCGTCTTCGACCTGTCGATGCTCGGCTACGCCGTCGACCACCGCGTCGGCGCGATCGTCTACAACCTGGGGCACACCTACGTCGCCCCGTTCGTCCTGCTCGCCGGGTACGGCCTCGCGCACGCCCTCGACGCGACCGGGTGGACGCCGCTGGCGCTCGTGGCCGCCTGCTGGTTCTTCCACATCGGCGTGGACCGGGCACTCGACTTCGGGCCGCGCCCGCTGCGCTGACCCCCGCCACCCGCACCGCACCCACGCCCACCCAGGGTCACCCCACCGACGACACGCTGCGTCGACCTGCGCGACGGTGTCCCCGTCGTCCGCGAGGATGGCCGACGGGAGGCGGGCGTCCCCGCCGACGCCCGCCGACCGGGCAGGCCCGCACACACGGGCGTCGCGGGTGCGGCGTCCCGCCGAGGGGAGCAAGGGTGACACTGTCGGACAGGCTCGCGCCGGAGGCCGGGCGGCTCCGGCTCGGCGACGAGCTGAGCGTCAACCGGCTGGGCTTCGGCACCATGCAACTGCCCGGCCCCGGCTCCTTCGGCCCCCCGGACGACCACGCGGGCGCGCTGGCGGTGCTGCGCCGGGCGGTCGAGCTGGGGGTCGACTACCTCGACACCAGCGACTTCTACGGCCCGCACGTGGCCAACGACCTGATCCGCGAGGCCCTGCACCCGTACCCCGACGACCTGGTCATCGGCACCAAGATCGGGGTGGAGCGCGACAGGTGGGGCGACTTCGTGCCCGCCGGGGCGCCCGACCAGCTGCGCCGGCAGGTGCAGGAGAACCTGCGCCGGTTGGGCCGGGACCGGCTGGAGCTGGTCTACCTGCGCGTCGGCGGGGACGGGCTGCTGCGGCCGGGCGACGTCCGGTTCTCCGAGTCGTTCGCGATGATGGTGCGGCTACGCGACGAGGGCCTGATCGGCGGCGTCGGGCTCAGCGGCGTCACCGTCAAGCAGCTCGACCAGGCGCGGGCGACGATCCCGATCGCGGCCGTGCAGAACCGCTTCCACCTGCTCGACCGGGAGTGCCACGACGTGCTGCGGCGGTGCGCCGAGGAGGACATCGCCTTCGTGCCGTACTTCCCGCTGGGGGCGGGGCTGCTCGGTGCCCGGCACGGGCGGCCGCCGCTGCCGTTCGGGCCCGACTTCAGCGCCGCGCAACGGCGTACCGTCGACGGGGTCGCCGACGGGCACGGCGCGACCCGAGCGCAGGTCGCGATCGCCTGGCTGCTGGCCTACTCGCCGACGGTGCTGGTCATTCCCGGCACCAGCTCGGTGCGGCACCTGGAGGAGAACATGGCCGCCGCCCGGCTGCGGCTGACCCCGGCGGACCGGGCCGCGCTCGACGCGCTGGCCTGACCCGGACGATCCACCGCCGGGTGCCCCGCAGGGGGGTACGGGGCACCCGGCGGTGGCTCAGGCGGCGCAGCCCGCGAGCGCCGGGGTGGGGGCGGGCGCACCGGGCAGGCCGAGGAACAGTCGGGTGCAGTCGATGAGGAACTGCGGGTTCTCCTCCGGAACCCAGTGGCCCGAGTCCGGTACGACGACCTGCCGCACGTCGGTGCCGACCTGCCGGTAGGAGGCGGCGACGCCGGGGCCGAAGGAGAACGCCGCGCCCATCGCCACCACCGGCAGGGTCACCGGCTTGACCGGGGCCTGCGCCCGGTTGTCGGCGATGTCGGTGTTGAAGGCGCGGTAGTACTCGTAGCCGGCCGTCCGGTCGGCCGGGTCCCGGTAGGCGCGGTAGTAGACCGGCCGGTCGATCGTGTCGTGCTGGGACGAGAAGTCGAAGATCCGGTCCAGGTAGACCGGGACGTCGTCGTTGTCGATGAGCAGCTCGGGCGTCGGCGCCGGGGTGGCGTTGAACAGGAAGTGCCAGCTGCGGCTGTACAGGTCCTCCAGGCCGAAGCCCGACAACGCGGTCTCGATCACGATGACCCGGGACACGTCGGCCGGGTAGTCCCGCGCCCACGGGTAGGCCACCAGCGCCCCGACGTCGTGGCCGATCAGGTCGACCCGGCCGAGGCCAAGCTGCTGGGTCGCCGCGTGCAGCCGACGGGCCGTGGTGGCCTTGTCGTACCCGCCGGCCGGCGCGGCGGAGTCACCCAGGCCGGGCAGGTCGAACGCGACGACCGTCCGGCCGGCGCGCAGCGCGGGCAGCACCGGTCGCCACGCCTGCCAGGTCTGCGGCCAGCCGTGCAGCAACACCAGCGCCGGCCCGCTCCCGCCCCGGACGTAGTGCAGCCTGGTCCCCTCGACCTCGACGAAGCCGTGCCGGAAGCCGGCGGGCAGGGCCCGGTCGGCGGTCCCGGCCGGGCCGGGCGGACCGGCGACCGCGTTGGGGGCGGCCACCAGCAGGAGCACGAGTCCGGCCACGGCGGCGACGACCCGACGCCACGGGTGGCGGCGCGGCACCGGGGCACCGGGAGAGACGGACGTTCGCGGGAAGCGGCGCACGAGGAGTCCTTTCGTCCGGGTCAGCACTGTCAGGTGACGCGGGGGGCGGCGGCCGGGGCGGAAGCCGACCCGCCCGTACCGGGACGCCGGTGGCCCGGCGGGGTCGCCGACGGCCGCCCCGCAACGCGTCGTGCGACGACCGATGGGATTCGCGCCGTCGCACCATGTCACCATTCCCCGGCGCGTAGACCACGTCAATGGTCGATGTTGCGCACGTTACGAGACGACAGGCTGACACCCGTACACCTAAAGTCAGAACATGGCGACCGACAGTGCGGTGGTGGTCGGCGCGAGCATCGGCGGGTTGCTGGCCGCCCGCGCCCTCAGCGAGACCTACGGCCGGGTCACCCTGGTCGACCGCGATCCCCTGCCCGAGCAGGCCGCCAGCCGCCGCGGGGTGCCGCAGGGCCGGCAACTGCACGTGCTGCTGGACCGGGGACGGCAGGTGCTGGAGGACCTACTGCCCGGGATCACCGGGGAGCTGACCGCGCTCGGCGCGCCCCTGGTGGACCTGCACGGTCAGGTGCGCTGGTACAACGACGGCTACCGGATGCGGCCGGCGACGTCCGGGCTACGGGCGATCGGGGTGAGCCGTCCCCTGCTGGAACAGGTCGTCCGCAACCGGGTGACCGCGCTGCCGGGGGTGACCGCACTGCCCGGACACGAGGTGACCGACCTGGTCGGCACGCCCGACCGGCGACGGGTGACCGGCGTACGGGTGCACCGCCGGGCCGACGGCCCCTCGGCCACCCGCGAACTCTCCGCCGATCTGGTGGTCGACGCCGGCGGGCGGGGCACCCGGAGTCCGGTGTGGCTGGCCGGGCTCGGCTACCGGCCCGCGCCGCAGGAACAGGTGGACGTCGGACTCACCTACGTGACCCGGCTCTACCAGCGGGAACCGCAGCAGCTCGACGGGCTGCTCGGCGTGCTCACCAACGCGGTGCCCGGCTTTACCCGGGGCGGCATCGTGGCGGTGCAGGAGCAGGGCCGGTTCGCGGTGGCCCTCAGCGGGATGTTCGGCGAGGAACCACCGCTCGACGACGCCGGCCTGCTCGCCTATGCCGCGAGCCTGCCGGCGCCGGAGATCGGCGCGCTGCTGCGGCAGGCCCGCCCGCTCGGCGCGCCGGCCCGGATGCGCTTCCCGGCCAGCGTCCGCCGCCGCTACGAGCGGCTGCGCCGGTTCCCCGCCGGATACCTGGTCTTCGGTGACGCGTTGTGCAGCTTCAACCCGATCTACGGGCAGGGCATCACCGCCGCCGCGTTGCAGGCGGTGGAGCTGGCCCGGCTGCTGCCCGCCGGGCCGCACGGGTTGGCCCGGCGGTTCTTCCGGCGCGCCGCCCGGGTGATCGACATGCCGTGGTCCATCGCGGTCGGCACCGACCTGCGGTTCCCCGAGGTCCCCGGCCCCCGGTCGTTGCGGGTCCGGCTGACCAACGCCTACGTGCACCGGCTGCACGCCGCCGCCACCGCCGACCCGGCGCTCGGTGCGGCGTTCCTGCGGGTGCTCAACCTGGTCGACCCGCCGCGCCGGTTGCTCGTCCCACCGGTCGTGGCGCGGGTGCTGACCGGGTCGCGGGCGGCACCCCGGCCGGCTGACCGGCCCGCCGAAGTCAGCACGCAAGGATAAGACCGCACCGGTACGCCTCGGCATGCTGTGAGCGGGCAGCGGTCGCTGCCCGGCGGGTGCAACGGCGTACGGCGTCACCCGTCAGGGCCCGGGGCCCGAGGGCCGGGCGCCCTGCCGGGTCGGGTCGCCGTCCGGTCGGCCGTGGGCCCGCCCGGACCGGCAGAGACGAGGCACGATGGCCCTGCGAGAAAGCCCCGAGTCCCCCACCCCCCGCCGGCCGGTGTCGCCGGCGCCGGTGGAGCTGGCCTCACCGGCACCCACCCGGCACGGCACCGCCGCGCTGGTCAGCGCCGCCGCCGGCGTGCTGCTGGCGGTGCTCTGGTCGTTCGAGTTCGTCGACTCGGTCATCGGTGACACGGTGGCCAACAACCTGCTCGGCCACGACGCGAAGGCGACGGCGATCGGCGGCACCGGGGCGGGCCTGCTGTTCGCCTTCGTCTCCGGGTTCGCCGGCACCTTCACCGCCTGCAACATCGCGATGGTCGCCTCGGTCGGGCCGTTGAGCCAGGCGGGGGCGTCGAACCGGCTGCGTCACCACCTGCGGTCGCTGCTGCGGCCGGTGGGCTGGTTGGCGCTGGGGATGGTCGCGGTCTCCGCGACGTACGGCGCGGTGGGGGTGCTGATCGGCGACGGCCTGCCGCAGCTGTCCACCGACACCGTCGGCGGCATGCCGGTCCGGCTGATCCAGTCGTCGGTGGTCTTCGGGGTGATCGGCCTGGTGCTGGCCCTGCTCGGGCTCAGCGCCCTCGGCTTGGTGCCCGACGTGTTCGCCCGCCGGCCGGTGGCCCGGGTGGTGCTGATCGGGGCGCTGATCGGCGGTTTCCTGATCGGGCGGCCGTACCCGCTGTTCAACAAGCTGTTCCACTGGGCGGTGGAGACCGGCAACCCGGTGTACGGGGCTGCGGCGTTCACCCTCCAGTCGCTGGGCAACATCGTCATCGTGACGCTGCTCTTCGTCGTCGTCGTGCTGGTCACCCGGGGTGGTTTCCTGCGCTGGATGACCGACCCGGCCCGCTCGGCGCTGGTCACCGGCACCCTGTTGGTCGCCCTCGGCGTGTTCACCGTCGTCTACTGGGACCTGCGGGTGCCGTCGATCTTCGGCGTCGGCTGGTTCCCCACCATGCCCTACAACTGACCCGCCCCCGCCCTTCCCCTCCCCCCGCGCCGACCCGCGCCCGCCGCAGACCCCGTTGATCAAGAGGTTTGCGTCACCGATGATCTTCCGGTTGACGCAAACCTCTTGATCGACCCCCTCGGACGGGGGTGGGGAGGGTGGGGGTGGGGTGGGGCGGGGGTTAGGCGGGTGGGGCGGCGACGCTGGCGCGGTGGACCAGGGTCGGGGCGATGGTGTGCCGCTCCACCACCCCCGGGCCGGCCTCGATCTGCCGCAGCAGCATCGCCAGGCCGGCACGGGCCACCGCGTCGAAGTCGGGCCGTACGGTGGTCAACGGCGGGATGAAGTACGCCGCCTCCGGCACGTCGTCGAAGCCGACCACGCTGATCTCCTCCGGCACCCGACGCCCGCGCTCGCTCAACGCCCGCAGCACCCCCAGCGCCAGGTGGTCGTTGGCCGCGAAGATCGCCGTCACCTCCGGCATCCGGGCCAGCATCTGCCCGCAGCGGTAGCCGGACGCCGCGCTCCAGTCGGCGGACAGCACCGGCGGCACCTCCGCGCCGGCCGCCCGCAGCGCCGCCCGCCAGCCCTCGACCCGGCCGGCGCTGTCGAACCAGTCCGCCGGGCCGGAGACGTGCCACACCGTGCGGTGCCCGGCGTCCAGCAGGTGTCGGGTGGCCAGCCCGGCCCCGGCCGCCTGGTCGACGGTGACCAGCGCCGCCTCCCGGGCCGGGTCGCCGTCGACGGTGACCAGCGGCACGCCGTGCGGCAGGTGGTCGAGCGCCTCGTCGGCGGAGGCCACCGGGGCGATCACCACGATGCCGGCGACCCGGTGGTCGAGGTGCCGCTCCACGGCTGCGGAGATGGACCGCCGGTCGAGGGTGCTGACGCTGCCCACGCTGACCGCGAACCCGGCCGACGCGGCGGCCTGTTCCAGGGCGGCCAGCAGCGACGCCGGCCCGTAGAGGGTGCTGTTCTGGGCGACCACCCCGATCAGCTGGGAGCGGCCGGTGACCAGTGCCCGCGCGGCGCGGTTCGGTCGGTAGCCCAGCTCGGCGATCGCCGCGCGCACCCGGACCCGGGTCTGTTCCCGTACGTTCGGGTGGTCGTTGAGCACCCGGGAGACCGTCTGGTGGGAGACTCCCGCGAGGCGGGCTACGTCCGTCATCGCAGGACCACGCATGGGGCCATTATCCACCGGGGCGGCCCCGCCGGACGCCGGTGTCCACGCCGCCCGGGGACCGGAAGTTCCGGTGCGACGGGCCGCCTTGCCAAGCCGGGGACGGGCTAACGATACTCATGGATGTTCCTGAGCCGGACACGATCGAGCGCCGGGCAGCCTCGATCGGCAGAGCTGTGTGTCCGCGATCCTCCGGAGGAACCCGTCCCATGAGACCCAGGATCAAACTGTTCGGCACCGCCCTGGTCGCCGCCGCGCTCACCGCGCTGGCCGCGATCGCCGCCCCCACCCCCGCCTCGGCGGCGACGCTGACCCAGGTGACCAACTTCGGGGCCAACCCGAGCAACCTCCAGATGTACCTGTACGTGCCGAACACCGTGGCGGCCCGGCCGGGCCTGCTGGTGGCGGTGCACTACTGCACCGGCAGCGGCCCGGCGTTCTATTCCGGCACCCAGTACGCGGCCCTGGCAGACCGGTACGGCTACATCGTCATCTACCCGTCGGTGACCCGCAGCAGCAAGTGCTTCGACGTCTCCTCCCCGCAGGCGCTGCGCCGCGACGGGGGCAGCGACCCGGTGGGCATCAAGTCGATGGTCGACTACGTCCGCTCCCGGTACGCCGTCGACCCGAACCGGATCTTCGCCACCGGCACCTCGTCCGGGGCGATGATGACCAACGTGCTGCTCGGCGACTACCCGGACGTGTTCGCCGCGGGCGCGGCCTTCGCCGGGGTGCCGTTCGGCTGCTTCGCCACCACCGACGGCTCGGAGTGGAACAGCCAGTGCGCCAACGGGCAGGTCACCAAGACCGCGCAGCAGTGGGGCGACCTGGTCCGCAACGCCTACCCGGGGTACACCGGCAAGCGGCCCCGGATGCAGCTGTGGCACGGCACCAACGACGAGACGCTGCGCTACCCGAACTTCGGCGAGGAGGTCAAGCAGTGGACGAACGTCCAGGGGCTGGGCCAGACGCCGACGTTCACCGACACCCCGCAGGCCGGCTACACCCGCACCCGGTACGGCGGTAGCGGCGGCACCGCGCCGGTCGAGGCGATCAGCATGCAGGGCGTCACGCACAACCTGCCGGTCGACGCCGCCCAGGCGATCCGCTTCTTCGGCCTGGACGCCCCGCCGACCACCACCCCGCCCCCCACCACGACGCCGCCGCCCACCACCACTCCGCCGCCCACCACCACTCCGCCGCCGACCACCCCGCCGCCCACGACGACGCCGCCGGTGCCGACCACCACGCCGCCGACGCCGTTCCCGCCCACGCCCACCACGCCGGGTCCGGGGGCCGAGTGCCGGATCGCCTACACCGTGAACGCCTGGAACACCGGCCTGACCACCGCGATCACGATCACCACCCTCAGGGACACCGGGGTCAACGGCTGGAGCCTGGCGTTCACCCTCCCCGCCGGGCAGACCATCACCAGCGGTTGGAACGCGACCTACTCGCCGACCAGTGGAGCGGTCACCGCCAGCAACGTCTCCTACAACGGCTCGATCCCGCCGGGCGGCTCGGTCAGCATCGGATTCCAGGCCAACCACACCGGCAACACCGCGAAACCGGCCTTCTTCACCCTCAACGGCTCGCCCTGCGCGGTCGTCTGACGGCACCCACTGGCGGTGATCAAGAGCTTTGCGTCATCCCGATCGGCTCTCATGACGCAAACCTCTTGATCACCGCCGCTCCCCCGATCCGTCCGACCGGGCGGTCCGGTTGCCGCGCGGACGGGTGGGGGTGGGGTGGTTCGGTGGATGTGGGGGTGCGGGCGGATCGATAGGGTGACGGTGACGGGGGGTCGCCTGGGGTCGCGGGCCGGGGTCGCCGGCCGCGCCGCAACGGGCGGGGTGTGCAGCCCGGTGGACCAGCCGCAAGCCGACCGCGCCGTCGTCACCACCGGTCGTCCACAAGGGAGCGTCTATGCGTCTGACTCTATCGATGAAACTGGTGCGCCGCCGGTTGCCCGCGTTCGCTCTCGGCCTGGGCGCGGTCACGCTCGTCGCCACCCCGGCCGCCGCCGTGCCGGCGGCCGGCCACCCGGCGACCTCCGCCACGGGCGTCGCCGCCACGGCCGCCCGGCCCTCGGCCGCCCGCGCGACGGGCTGGACGCCGGTGCCGGGCACGGCGCAGGCCCGGTCCGCGCCGGCCACCGCCACCTACGGCGGCGACCTGCACGTCTTCGTGCAGGGCCCGGACGGGCAGGTGCGGGTCGACCGGTACGACACCAACACCGACGCCTGGTCCGGCTGGTCCACCGTCCCCGGTGACGCCATGGCGACCTCGGCACCGGCGGCGGCCGTCTACGGCGGGGAACTGCACCTGTTCGTGCAGTCCGACCAGAAGGTCCGCACCAACCGGTACGCCCTGGACACCGGCGCCTGGTCCGGCTGGAGCACGGTCCCCGGCACCACGTCCGCGTCGTCGGCCCCGTCCGCCACCGTCTACGGCGGTGACCTGCACCTGTTCGTCCGGGGCGCGAACGGCAAGGTCCGTACCAACCGGTACACGCTGGGCACCGCCGCCTGGTCCGGCTGGGCCACCCTCGCCGGCCCGACCGGCGCCAACTCGGCCCCGTCCGCCGCCATCTACGGCGGTGACCTGCACGTCTTCGTCCGGGGCACGAACGGCAACGTGCGCACCAACCGGTACTCGCTGGCCACCGGGGCCTGGTCGGGGTGGAGCGACGTGCCCGGCGCCGCACGCGCGGCGTCCGCGCCGGCCGCCCTGGTCTACGGCGGCGGGCTGCACGTCTTCGTCCGCACCGGCGGCGACGACCTGCGCACCGCCTGGTACCTCCAGGACTCCGGCGCGTGGACGGGTTGGAGCACGATCGACGGCCCCGGCCCGACGATCTCCGCCCCGGCGGGAAGCGTCTACGGCGGTCTGGTCCGGTTGTTCGTCCGGGGCACCGACGACGAGGTCTACCAGGGCCAGCCCTGACGGTTGCCGCTGCGACGCCGCCCCGTCCACCGACCCGGTGGGCGGGGCGGCGTCGCGTCGCGGCCGGACGGTGGCGGCTAGAGTCCGGGGCGTGGATGCGCAGGGGCGACGGGCGGTCGTGGTGGGCAACAGCGACGGTGTCGGGCTGGCCCTCACCCGGCGACTGGTGGCGGCCGGCTGGACCGTCGCCGGACTGTCCCGCAGCGGCAGCGACCTGACCGCCCCCGGCTACTCCCACCACGTCGCCGACGTCACCGGCGACACCTACCGCGAGGTGCTGGCCGGGGCGGTCGACCGGCTCGGCGGGGTGGACGTGTGCGTCTACGCGGCGGGGGTCGGTGAGTTCTTCGACCTCGGCGACCTGGCGGCGCAGACCAGGGCGCTGGAGGTCAACCTGATCGGTGCGGCGCGCACCGTGGAGGTGGTCGTGCCGGCGATGGTGGCCGGGGGCGGCGGTCACCTCGTGGGCCTGTCCAGCCTCGCCGACGTCGCCCCGTCGGCCCAGGCCCCCGGGTACGCCGCCGCCAAGGCGGGATTGACGTCGTACCTGGTCGGGCTGCGGGGCGCGCTGCGCCCGCACGGGGTGCGGGTGACCGTCGTCCGGTTCGGGTTCGTCGACACCAAGATGGCGAAGTCGCCGGTCAAGCCCATGCTGCTCAGCGTGGAGCGGGCCGCCGACGTGGTGCACGACTGCCTGCGTACCCGGCCGGCGGTCGTCTCCCGGCCCCGCCGGATGGCCGCGGTGGTGCGGGCGGCCGGGGTCGCGGCGAGGGTGGCCGCCCGGCGGTGAGCCGTACCGGCCGGCGGGGTGGTCCGTGGGGCCGCCTTGAATTCGTCACGATCGTCGTGGGATTCTGATGCGTCGATGACTTGCCGCGCGTGGGGCTGACAGTCGTCCAGGGCAACCGGGAACCGCTGGGTTTCCGGGGGACGGCGACAAGCACGACGGAACGACGCCAGCACTCCCGTCCATCAGTCCCGCCCGCCGTCTCGACGCCCTCGTGGGCGACGCAACCCCGACCGGCCGGGCGATGTGCTGTGGTGACCCCCGAAGGAACCCCGTATGAACAGAGATTCCGCCCCACCGTCGCGCCCGTCGCGTCGCGGCCCGGGGCGCTGGACGGCGCTCGCCGCGAGCCTGCTGCTCGCCACCGGTGGGCTCGCCGTGGCCGGCTCGTCGCCCGCCGACGCGGCGGCGGACCCGGTGGCGGTGACCGTCAACGCCAACGCCGGGCTGGCCACCGTGCCGGACACCGCGCTGGGCGTCAACCATGCCATCTGGGACTCCCAGCTCGGCACGGCCGAGACGTCGGACCTGCTCAAGGCCGCCGGTGTGCGGATGATGCGCTACCCGGGCGGCTCGTACGCCGACATCTACCACTGGCGCGACCACACCGCACCCGGCGGGTACGTCGCCCCGAACACCGACTTCGACACCTTCATGGCCGCCGCCCGGCGGGTCGGCGCCCAGCCGATGATCATCGCGAACTACGGCACCGGCACCCCCGCCGAGGCCGCCGACTGGGTGCGCTACGCCAACGTCACCAAGGGGTACGGCGCGAAGTGGTGGACGGTCGGCAACGAGAACTACGGCAACGGCCACTACGGCTCGGCCTGGGAGGCCGACGACCACCCCGACAAGAGCGCCAGCCAGTACGCCCGGCTGGTGGTCGACTACGCCGACGCGATGAAGGCGGTCGACCCCACGATCAAGGTCGGCGCGGTGCTGACCATGCCGGGCAACTGGCCGGACGGGATCACCGCCGGCAGTGACCCGGGCCCGTGGAACCGGACCGTGCTCTCCATCGCCGGCCCGAAGATCGACTTCGTGGACGTGCACTGGTACCCGGGTGGCACCGCCGCCGAGTCGCTGGCCCGGACCGCCCACATCGACGAGGCGGCCCACCTGCTGCGCGACCAGCTCACCCGGTACGCCGGCCCGAACGCCGCCCGGATCGGCATCAGCTTCACCGAGCTGAACGTCGGCACCGGGCAGAACACCCAGCCGGGCGCGCTGTTCCTCGCCGACGCCTACAGCGACCTGCTGGAGAACGGCGTCTTCACGGTCCAGTGGTGGAACGTGCACAACGGCATCGGCACCGTCACCGAGGTGGCCGGGCAGACCGACTACGGCGACTTCGGGCTGCTGTCCAGCGGCGGGTGCACCGCCGACAACACGGTCTGCGAGCCGCCGCTGAACACCCCGTTCGCCCCGTACCACGGGCTGTCGATGATGAACCTGTTCGCCCGGCCGGGTGACCAGTTCGTCCGGGCGGCCACCGACCAGCCGCTGGTCACCGCACACGCCGTGCGGCGGGCCGACGGGGATCTCGCGGTGCTGCTGGTCAACAAGGACCCGGACAACGCCCACCCGGTGACCATCGACTACGCCGGTTTCACCCCGTCGGGTGCCGCCCCGACCACGTACTCGCTGACCAACGGGGCGTCCGGCGTGGTCACCGGCCGGTCCGGCAGCGCCGGCAGCCGGACGCTGCCGGCGTACTCGCTGACCACGCTGGTGCTGCGGCCCGCGTCCCCGGTCACCGCGCACCCCGCCCCGCCGGGGCAGCCCACGGCGAGCGGGGTGACCGACGGGTCGGCGACGATCTCCTGGTCGCCGGCCCCGCCGAAGGGCGCCCCGATCGCCAAGTACGAGGTGTACCGGCAGAACGGCACGGTCAGCGAGCAGCTCGGCGAGACGGCGGGCACCTCGTTCACCGTGGACAACCTCGTCCCCGGCACCCGGTACACGCTCAACGTGCTGACCCGGGACACGGCCGGGAAGGTCTCCTGGTCGTCGTCGCCGGTCACCTTCACCACCGCCGGCCCGGCCGGGAGCAGCTGCACCGTCCGGCTCACCACCGCCGGTGACTGGGGCAACGGCTGGGTCGGCAACGTCGAGATCGTCAACAACGGGGCGAACCCCGTCGACGGCTGGACGCTGACCTGGAGCTGGCCGACCGGTTGGCAGCAGGTGAGCAGCGGTTGGAACGCCACCTGGACCCAGACCGGGCGTACCGTGACGGTCGCCAGCACCGACGACAACCGGCGGATCGCCGCCGGTGGCAGCACCACCGCCGGTTTCGTCGGTTCCTACGGCGGCCCGAACGTCCCGCCCACCGGTTTCGTGCTCAACGGCACCCCCTGCACCGTGGGGTGACCGGGGCCGGGTGGCCGTCGGCGCAGCGGTGCTGCGGCGGCGGCCACCCGGGGGTCGGTCAGAGACCGGCCGCGTGGGCGGCGGGGGTGCCACCGACCACCGGAAGAACGATCTTGCTGCTCTTCAGGGCGACCTTGATGTTCGCGGCGGTGGTGTCCGCCTGGCTGGAGTACTGCGGGTAGCTGGCCACGATGATCACGCCGATCCGGTGGCCCGGCTTGAACACGTAGTCCTCCGGCAGCAGCGGGAAGGTGAAGTTGTACGACTCCCCCACCACCAGCGGCACGGCCGTGCGGATCGACTGCCGGTTCTGGGCGTCCATGATGCCCTTGGTGACCAGCTCGTAGTCGGCCGTGGCGACCCGCTTGGCGGTCTGCTTGTAGCAGCCGTCGTCGGTCGGGCTGTTCAGCCCCCAGCAGTCCTCGGTGGCCAGGGTGATGATGCCCTCGCCGGAGGCCCGGTGCGCCACCCGCTCGTCGGTGCCGTAGTCGACCAGGATCGCCCCGAAGTTGGTGTCGGTCTGGTCGGCCGAGGCCCGCAGCTGCACCGTCGGCGTGCCCGAGATGTGCAGGGGCGAGGTCAGCGGCGCGGACAGGAACGCCAGCCGGTTCGGCTGCACCGTGTCCGGGTTGAGGATCATGGTGTTCTGGGTCTGGGTACGGCTGTCCTGGAACGCGCCGGTCGCCGGCTTGGCAGTCGGCACCAGCTTCAGGCCACCCGCGCCGGTGGTGCCGGGCTGGAGGAACACCTCGGTGTCGGCCTTGCCGGGGATCGGCCAGTCGGCGTGGGTCTCCCACACGTCGGCGGCCCGCTCCAGGTCGACCCGGGGTTCGTCCATGATGCCGTTGGCGATCCCGTGCAGCCAGAAGTCGAACCACCGGTGCAGGGTGGACACCCACACCGCGCGCCGCGAGTCGAACGGGTCGACGTGCCCCTCCTGGGAGAGCCACAGCTTGCGCTGGATGTTGTTCTCCGCCAGGGCGTACCAGAACTTGCTGAAGTGGTCCGCGCGGACGTTGTCGTCGTTGAGACCGTGGTAGAGCAGCACGCTGGCGGTCATGTTGGGGACCTTCTTGACGTAGCTGCGCTCGTTCCAGAAGGCGGTGTAGTCGCCGGTCTCGTCGCCGTCGGCGGCGGCCATCGCGTCCCGCACCGGCTTGCAGTACTCCCGCCGCTCCGGGTTGGTGACCGTGTTGGCCAGCGACGCTACGTAGCTGTTGCCCCGGGTGACCACCCCGTTGCTGCGCACGTAGTCGTAGTACTCGGTGGGGCCGCTGATCGGCACCACCGTGGTCAGGCCCTTGACGCCGGTCACCGCCGTCGCCATCGCCAGCGAGCCGTCGTACGACTTGCCGATCATGCCCGACTTGCCGTTGTGCCAGTCGGCGGTGACCACCTGGCCGGCCGCGTTACGCGCGGTGGCCCGGCCGTTGAGCCAGTTGATCGCCTGCTTGGCGCTGAGATTGTCCTGGTTGGCGTTGGTGGTGGGGCAGCCGGTGGAGTTGTTGGTGCCCACCATGTCCAGCAGGATCACCGCGTAGCCGCGCGGCACGAAGTAGTTGTCGTAGAACAGCGGCCACTTGTCGAGCAGGCCGTCGCCGTCCAGGTCGGCCTTGCACTCGGACTCGTTGCCCCGGCAGACCGTCGAGTAGTAGGGGCTGGCGTCCATGATGACCGGCACCTTGAGCCCGTTCGCGGTGGCCGCCGGTCGCATCAGGTCGAACGCGATGATGTCGCGCAGGCCGTCGTTGTCGCTGTCGAAGGTGGAGTCGATGAACAGGCGTTCCCGGATGGCGTCGGCGTAGCCGAACACCGGCTGGGTGACCCCGTCCTGGACCACGATCGCCGGTCCGTCCGCCGCCGCCACCGCCCGTGGCGCCGCGCCCAGGGCGGCGAGCAGCACCGCGGACATTACGGCCGCCCCGGCGCGAAGGGGCGTTCCCATTGCAGCCATGCAGTCTCCTTGAGTGTCCCGAGACCCGGCACGCTATGGGCCGACCGACCGGCACCACCACCTGCACCTGTAGGAACTTTGCCCACCCCGCCCCGACGACGTCGCCCCGGCGACACCGCCCCGGCGACGCCCGACGGGCGGCGGCGGTGGGCCCGCCGGTCAGTCCCGGTAGCCCCACTGCCGCAGCGGCTTGTCCAGCACCCGTTCCACGGCGGCGAGCTGCGCGTCGCCCAACTCCTCGTGGTAGGCGGCCTGCCGCCCGGCGTGGAACCGGTAGCGCCCGAAACCCCTCTCGAACGCCGGTGACCAGTCCAGGCCGAGGAAGTCGAGCATCCGGGCCACCTCGGCACGCGGGTCGGCGAGCAGGTCCTCGTAGCGCACGTCGAGCCACTGCCCCTCGGGGTGCGCGGCGCGGGCCTCGGCGAAGGAGTCCATCAGCAGCTTCCAGCCCAGCGCGGCGAGCACCGGGAACGACCTGTCGTACTCCTCCCACTCCCGGTGCAGGTCGGTCGGCAGCGGCCCGAGGAACCAGTTCTCCGGCCCCCGCCAGCCGTCCCACCAGCCCATCTGGAGCCAGGAGTTGGTCACCGCCCGGCCGTCGCGCACCACGTTGACCACCCGCAGCTCCGGGTAACCGGCCCGCAGGAACCCCGTCCTCGGCCAGCCCGTCACGTGGTGCAGCAGCAGCCGACAGCCCTGCCGGGCGACCCGGGCGTCGAAGAAGGCCCGCAGCCGCCGCCGCAGGTACGGGGTGAGATCGTCGGCGGTCAGGTCCCGGCACGGCCGGGAGAAACCGGCCACCACGTGCCGGTCCAGCAGGTGGTACGCCTCCGACGGGGCGACCCGCAGCCGGCCCTTCTCCAGCAGCCGGCGGCTGTGCCGCAGCGACGTCATGCCCGCCGGGCGGGGCGCCGAGCGCCGGTACAGCGGGCCGTTGAGCCGGCCGGCCAGGTTGAGCCGGGACAGCTTGTCGTCGACCCCCGAGACGAACCCGACCCCCGGATGCCGGGACAACAGCTCCTGCACCAGGGTCGACCCGCACCGCCCGGTGCCCACCACCACCGCCAACATCGCTCAGCCCTCCTCGTGCCGGGCCGGCCCCGACCGCCCGACGCCCACCGACCGTCCACCGGCCGCCGCCGGCCCACCCCGCGCGGGCCGCCCCGCCCCGGCCGGTGCCGGGCCACCACGCCGCCACGGGTAGCCGAACCGCCGCAGCCCCGGCGCGGTCAGCGCGGTGACCAGCGCGTACGACCACCGGGACAGGTCCCGCCGCCACTGCACGTCGGCGGTGATCGGCACCGGGCCGGTCCGGTGCCGCGACGGGTTGCCGGCCACCGAGTGCGTCGGCGTCAGCCGGACCGTCGCCGGGCCGGTGAACGGGCCGCCGTCGGGGTCCACCCCGGCGAACGCGGCGATCCGGCGCACCGTCGCCTCCGGGTCGGCGGTCAGGTCCTCGTAGCGCACCCGCAGGTAACCCGTCGGGGCGCGGCCGGCCCACAGCCGGACGGTGACGGTGTTCCAGACCAGCCAGAGCAGGGCGGCCTTCCACACCGGTGGCCGGCTCATCAGCTCGGGGTCGGCGTCGCCGTCCAGGCCCCGGCGGCGACGCCAGGAGAACGCGGTGGCCCGGGGGTCGCGGACCAGGTGCAGCACCCGCAGCTCGATGCCGGGCAGCGCGTCGACCAGCGCGCCGTACGGGGGCAGCTTCGACGAGTCGACCACCACCCGGGCCCCGGTGTGCCGGGCCACGGCCGCGTACAGGTCGGCCAGCGCCGGGTCGTCCGGGTGCGCGGACACCGGCCGGACGCCGCGCCGGTGCCGGCGCAGCAACGCCGGCAGGCCGCGCATCCGCAGCCGCCCGCGCAGCCCGGCGGCGATCCCCGCGGCCCGCTCCACCGGCAGCTCCCGGCGCACCTCGCGCCACAGCGGGCAGTCCCGCAACGGTCGGCCGCAGCCGCAGGGCCGGTTCTCCACCTCGCCGCGCTGCCACAGGTAACGCAGCTCGCCGGCGGCGAAGACCCCGTCGTACTGGCCCAGCACGGTGGTGACCAGGGTGCTGCCGCTGCGTCCGCTGCCGGCCAGGTAGAGCACCCGCACCGGCGGGTTCACACCGGCTCCCGCACGGTCCGCGCGGCGGTCGCGTAGACCTCCCGCAACCGGGTCAGGTGCGCCTGCGGGGAGAAGTCCCGCTCCACCCGCGCCCGGCCGGCCCGCCCCATCCGGTACGCCCGCTGCGGGTCGGCCAGCACCCGGTGCAGCCCGTCGGCCAGCGCGACCGGGTCGTCGGCGGGCACCACCTCGCCGTCCACCCCGGGGGTGACCAGCTCGGGCAGGCCGCCCAGGTCGGAGGCGACCACCGGCACCCCGCAGCCGTACGCCTCCAGCACCGCCATCGGCTGGTTCTCGTTCCACCGGGACGGCACCGCCACCACCGTGGCCGAGCGGACCAGCTCGTGCAGCCGGGCCTTGTCCAGCCGGCCGTGGAACCGGACCCGGCCGGGGGCCCGTCGCCGGGCCAGGTCGGTCAGTCCGTCGCGGGCCGGGCCGTCCCCGGCCACCTCCAGCACGACGTCGTCGGGCAGTCGGGTGAGCGCCTCGATCAGCACGTCGACGCCCTTCTCGGCGGCCAGCCGACCGGCGAAGACCACCGGCCCGCCGGGGGCCGTCTTCACCGCCGTCGTGGCGACGTCGACGAAGTGCGACACCACGTGCATCCGGTCGGGGAAGACCCCGGCCCGGCGCATCACGTCGGCCAGGAACCGGCTGGGGCTGACGAACGCCTGCACCGGCCCGTACGCCCGGGTGGCGCGGTGCAGCCAGGACTCGACGGCGAGCAGCGAGCTGGCCCCGAACGAGCCGTCCTTGCAGCGGCGACGGGCCGCCCGCAGCGGGCCGCCGGTCACGCAGGCGTCGCAGACCGTCCCCCGGTCGAGCATCTGGTAGCTGGGGCAGGCCAGCTTGTAGTCGTGCAGGGTCATCACCGCCGGCACCCGGGCGGCCCGCACCGCCGCCAGCACCGACGGGGAGAGCTGGTGGTAGATGTTGTGCAGGTGGACCACGTCGGGCCGGAACTCGTCGAGCACCCGGGCCAGGCCCCGCCGGCTGGCCGGCGACCAGATCATCCGGGCCGCCACCGCCGCGCGGGGTCCCGCGCCGCGCGGCGTCGGGTCCAGCTCCACGTGGGACGGGAAGTGCCGGGCGTACGGGGTGGGGGCGTCGTTGTCCGGGTGGGTCATGCCGAAGAAGGCCACCTCGTCGCCGTCGCCCCGTTGCAGCTCGGCGACGTCGAGCAGGTAGCCCTCGGCACCGCCGCGCCGGTAGAGGAACTTGTTGACATGGAGGACACGCATCGGCCTGCTCCGGGGGTGGCTGCTGCGGTGCGTCGGGGGTCGGGAGGTGGGGTGGTCGCCCCGGACAGCAGCGGTGACCAGGGGCCCCACCGTATGCACCACCCACGTCGTGAGTCCAGCTCATGATCCCCAAGTAGCCACACGGCCCATCGCCGGCTGACCACACGGCCACGTGGTCAGCCGCGATGATCTGCCGGTACCGTGTGCCCCACCCCGCCCGACGTGCCCGAGGAGGACCTGGTGCCCCACCCCGACGAACCCTCGGCGCTGGCGTACACCGCCCGACGGGTCCGCCGGCACCTGCGCTGGGCACGCACCGAGGGCATCCGACGGCTGATCGAGGAGGACCGGCTCGATCCGGTCGAGCGGGCCCGCACCGCGCTGGCGAAGTGGCGCTGGCGACGGGCCCACCCCGGGCCGCCCGGCCGGGCCGTCCCGGTGTACCTGGTGGGCCTGCAACGCTCCGGCACCAACATGCTGACCCGGGGGCTGGACGCCGACCCGTCGGTGGAGGTCCGCAACGAGAACGACCGGGCCGTGTTCCACCGCTTCCGGTTGCGCCCCGACCCGGTGCTGGCCGCCGTCGTCCGCCACAGCCGGCACCGGTACGTGCTGGTCAAGCCGCTGTGCGACACGCACCGGGTGGACCGGCTGCTCGACCTGCCCGGAGTCACGCCGGGGCGGGCGCTGTGGGCGTACCGGGACGTCGACGACCGGGCCCGCTCCGAGGTGGCGAAGTTCGGCGACGCCAACCTGCGGGCGCTGCGGGCCATCGCCGACGGCACCATCGGGGACCGCTGGCAGGGGCAGCGCCTGGACGCGCCGACGCGGGAGCTGGTCGCCGGCTTCGACTACGACCGGATGACCCCGCACACCGCCGCCGCCCTGTTCTGGTACGTGCGCAACACGTTGTACTTCTCCCTCGGGCTGGCCGACCGCCCGGACACCCTGCTCTGCTCGTACGACGCGCTGGTCGCCGACCCGGCCGGGTACATCCAGCGGCTGTGCGCGTTCCTCGACCTGCCGTACGACCCGGTGCTGCACGCGCACGTCGGCGCGCGCACCCCGGCGCGGCCCCGGCTGGAGATCGACGCCCGGGTGCGGGCGCTGTGCACCGAGCTGACCGGCCGGTTGGACGCGTCGGCCGGCCGGCAGGAGGCATTGGACCATGGCTGACCCGCAGAACCCGCCACCCGCCCCCGGGCCGGGCCGCCCGCAGGGGCCGATCTTCCTGGTCGGCTGCCAGCGTTCCGGCACGACGATGCTGCGGCTGGTGCTCGACTCGCACTCCCGGGTCAGCTGCGGCCCGGAGACCCGGTTCCTGGCCGACATGCAACGCATCGTCGGGCGGGACTGGGAGCGGCTGGCCCGCTTCGGGTTCCCCCGGGAGTACTGGCTGGGCCGCATCGCCGACTTCTTCGGCGGCATCCAGGCCGACTACGCCCGGTCCCGGGGCAAGACCCGCTGGGCCGACAAGACCCCGCTGTACGCGCTGTCCATCGACTTCCTGGCCGAGGTCTTCCCCGACGCGCAGTTCGTGCACGTCGTACGGGACGGCCGGGACGTGGTGGTGTCGCACCGCAAGCGGTTCGGCTACTGGTCGGCGGTCAAGTGCGTGGTGAAGTGGCCGCGTTACATCCGCATCGCCCGCGCCGCCGGTGCCCGGCTGCCGGCCGACCGCTACCACGAACTGCGCTACGAGGAAACTGTCACCGACCCGGAGAAGGCCATGCGGGGCCTGTTCGAGTTCCTCGGCGAACCCTGGGAGGTTGGCGTGCTCGACTACGACGGCAAGCAGCACGACGTGGCGGGCAAGTACACTGCCGAGGCGGAGCGACGGCGGACCGCCGCCGGCACCGACGCCCCGATCTACGGCTCCCGGGTCGGCACCTACCGCCGCGAGCTGGACCCCTTCCTGCGGGTGCTGGTCCGGATCTTCTCCGGCGCCACCCTGCGCGAACTGGGCTACCGGTGAACCGGGTGCCACGCGGCGGCGCAACCCCGGGCGGGGGTCCGTCGGCCCGCCGGGTCGGGCGGCGGGGGCTGCTCGCCGGGGTGCTGCTGGTCGCCCTGCTCACCGGGGCGGCCTGTTCGGACGATCCCGCCCCCGGGCCGGCCCCGTCGTCGACCGCGCCGTCGACCGCCCCGTCCGCCGGTGCCAGCGGTACGCCGCTGCCGGCCGGCGAGGCGGTCCGCAACCCGTTCGGCGCGCACTGGGACTTCTCCCGGCACGACCAGTTCGTCCCCTACCTGGAGAAGCTCTCCGGTTCGGCGACGTACCACGAGCTGAGCTGGTGCGACATCGAGAAGACCCAGGGCAGCCCGGACTTCTCGGCGGTGGACCAGATCGCCGAACGCAGCCGCAAGCTCGGCATCACCCTGCACCTGAAGATCCGTACCGGGGTGTGCTGGGCGACCGGCGGGACGGCGAAGTTCACCCGGGGCCAGGCCAACAAGACCGAGTCGGCGATGCCACAGGACCTCGCCGCCTACCAGAACTTCGTCCGCACGCTGGTGCAGCGGTACGCCCCGTACGGGGTCCGCGAGTACGCCATCGAGAACGAGGTCAACGCCCAGCAGTACTGGGCGGGCAGCCCCGAGGACTACCGTCGGCTGGTCACCGCCGCCGCCGAGGCGATCCGCGCGGCCGACCCGCAGGCCAAGGTGGTCGACTCGGGCATGAGCAGCGTCGCGTACGGGATGGGGGTCGCCGACCGGCTGCTGCGGGCCGGGCAGCCGGACCAGGCCGTCGCCGCCTACCAGGCGTACTTCCAGCGGCGGATCGGCACCCGGGGTCGGCTGATCCCGCCGGTGAACGACCCGACGGCGTTGCGCACGGCGTTGGACAACGCGCAGAACTCCCGCAACCTGGCCTACCTCGCGGTCACCGAGAAGCTGCTCGACGACCGGGTGGTCGACGTCCGGCAGCTGCACTTCTACGAGCACTTCTCCGGGGTGCCGGCGCTGCTGGACTACCTGCGGGCGGAGACCCCGGCCGGGGTCCCGGTGCAGGCGTGGGAGGTCGGCCAGTTCTGGAAGGACGGCGCGGACGACGCGGCGGCCCGGGGCGACGAGATGGTCAAGGTGGTCAGCCAGCTGGTCGCCGGGGGCATCCACGAGGTGCTCTGGCTGCCGCTGGCGTACAACCCGAACAACCGGGCCGGCGCGGAGGTCCGCTACGGCCTGCTCGACCCGGACGGCACCCAGCGGCAGGCCGGCGCGATGATGGCCGCCCTGGCGGCGGCGGCGCGGGACGCGACCGTCGAGCCGGTGAACGCCAAGGGGCTGACCGGGGTGGCGTTCCGGCGCGGCGCGGAGAGCACCCTGGTGGTCTGGTCGACCTCCTCCGGCACCGTGTCGTTGCCGACTGCGGCCGGGGTGACCGGGGGCCCGGTCGGCGCCGACCCGGCCGCCCGCACCGGCGCACTGCCGATCGGCCCGAGCCCGGTGCTGCTGCGCGCCACCGGCGACCCGAACGCGGTTCTCGCCCCGATCCGCTGACCGCCCGACGGCGGCCCCGGCCCGGCACCGTCGGGCGGTGGGCGGGTGCCGGGGGCCCGTGACCAGATCGCGGTTCCGCGCACCACCGTGTCGGCCACCGGAACGCCGTCTGGTCACGGGCCCGCGCGGCGGCGTTCACCAGGTGCGCGGCCAGCCGAGCAGGGCGGCGAGGCGGGCGTTGTGCGGGGCGAACCCGGCGGCCAGCTCGGCCCGCAACGCCGGGGTGAGCTGGGACGGGCCGGTGTCCGCCCGGCGGGTGTGCCGGGCGAACGCCGCCGGGGTGTACGGGGCCAGCCCGAGGAACCGCAGCACCCCCGCGTAGCTGGTGGCCGGGTCGGCGTACAGGTCCTCGCTGCGGATCACGTGCAGCCGGTCCGGGGGCAGGTGGGCGTACCAGCGGTCGAGCTGCTCGGCGTAGCGGCCCCGGGCGGCGTAGGAGAAGTTGCGCAGCGCGTGGTGCGCCGCCGGGGTGTCCGGCCCGTCGACCAGCGCCTCGGCCAGCCGCCCCGGTTCGGCGGCGAGCGCCTCGGCGAAGCCCAACGGCTCCAGCCCGTACGAGCGGGTGTGCAGGTAGTGCGAGTAGGCCCGCTCGACCGGGTCGCGCAGCAGCGCCACGAACCGGGCCTCGGGCAGCGTCGCCGCCACCCGGGCCGGCACGCCGGGGTGGAACAGGTAGTAGGGGCTGGCCTCGAAGCTGCGCCGGCCCGGGGCGGCCGGCGGGAAGTGCGCCCGGTACCAGCGGGTCCCCCGCCCGAAGTGCAGGCTGAAGAACTGGAGTTCCTTGCCGGTGGCGGCCCGCACGTCGGGGTGCGCGGCGAGGTAGTGGTGCAACGAGGTGGTGCCGCACCGCTGCCCGCCGATGATCAGGAAGTCGGGCAGCGCGCCGACCCGGCCGGGCAGCGCCGCCCGCCCCCAGGCGCGGGTGCCGCGTACCACCCGGCGCAGCCGGTCCACGGTGGCCCGGCGCGGTCCCGCGCTCACCGCGGCACCGCCCGGCCGGAGGTGTCCCGGCCGCCCCCGCCCACCCCGGTGGGGAACGGACCGTCGTCGGACGGGTCGACCCCCGGGGCGTCCCCGGGGGCGTCGGACGGGACGCCACGGCGGCGTCGGCGGGCGAGGGTACGCAGCACCATCAGATCCTCCCGGCTGAGCCCCAGTGCCAGCACGGCCCCCAGGTAGACCGCCACGATGGTGGCCAGCCCGGCGACCGGCCGCCACGGCCAGCCCGGCACCAGCCAGCGCACCAGCAGCCCGGCGGCCAGCGCGGCGACCCCGGCGGCCAGCCCCTTGGCCATCCCGACGGTGAACGGCAGCGCGCCGGTCAGGTGGCGGACCTGCACCACCCGGGCGATGTTGACCACGATCAGCGAGGCGCTCCACGCCGCCGCCGCGCCGACGATCCCGTACGCCGGGATGAGCCACAGGTTGAGCAGCACGTTGAGCACCAGGGCGACCAGGTTGTCGGCCATGTTGAGGGCCACCCGGCCGGACATGTTCAGCACCGTGCCGCACGGGCCGGTGGCCGCGTTGACGAGCTGGCCGAGGGCGAGGACCACGGTCACCGCCGCGCCGGTGGCGACCTCGCCTCCGAAGACGCGCAGCAGGTCGCCGGGGAGGACCAGCAGCGCCACGAACGCCGGCAGCGACAGCCGCACCACCCAGCCGGTGGCCACCGCGTAGACCCGGCGGACGTCGTCGAGGTCCCCCCGGTGGTAGAGGTGCGCCAGGTACGGGCCGAACGCGGCGTTGACCGGGGCGAGGACGAAGATGGCGACGGTGACCAGCCGGGTGGCGACGTTGTAGACGCCGATGTCCGGGTTGGCGAAGAACCCGAGCAGCAGGGTGTCGACCCAGATCAGCCCGGTCGACGACAGCGACGACACCCAGCTGACCGTGGAGAAGCGGAACAGCTCCCCCGGTCGGTGCACCGGGCGGGCCGGGGGCACCCGGCGGACCAGCCGGGCCAGCGCCAGCAGGGCGAGCAGGGCGGCCGACCAGCCGGCCACCACCAGCGCCCAGAACGCCCCGGTCAGCCCGGCCCCGGTGAGCAGGGCGAGCGCGGTGAGCAGCAGCCGGGTGCCCGGCTCGTAGAGCTGGCCGATGAAGGTGAACGGCCGCTGGGTACGCCAACCCCGGGTCGCCGCCAGCGCCGCCTCGCAGATCGTCGAGGCGGGCAGGGTCAGCGCGACCAGCCGCAGCCCGGTGACCAGCCCCGGGTCGTGCAGCCGGTCGGCCAGCCACGGTGCGCCCGCCGCCAGCGCCCCGGCGAGGACGACCGACGAGCCGGCCGAGACGGCCAGCCCCAACCGGATGGTGCCGCGCAGCGCCGGGGCGTCCGCGTCGGCCAGGTGCACCGCCACGAACCGGGTGAGGCCGGCCCGGAACCCGGACAGCGACAGCAGCCCGGCCAGCGACAGCACCGCGTAGCACTGGGCGTACCGGCCGACCTCCCGGATGCCCAGCAGCCGGGCCAGCAGCAGCATGATCAGGAAGACCGCCGCCTGGCTGAGCAGGGCACCGAGCAGGTTGAGCCCGCCGCCCCGGGCCATCCCCCGGACGTGCCGGTCGCCCTGCGCGGACGCGTGCGACACCGCCACCTACCGGCGTCGGTGCTGCTCGGGCACGGTCGAGGTGACGACCGGCAGCACCACCGTGTCGTCGCCGCCGCGCCGTCCGCCGGTCAGGGCGGGGGCGGCCCGGCCGACCGCCGGCGGCTGCCCGGCCCGGCGGCTGCGCGACAGCCACTCCAGCACCGCCACCAGCAGCACGGCCAGCAGCAGGCCGGCACCGGCGACCGGGAGCACCAGCGCGACCAGCGCCTTCGTCCGGGACACCGGCTGCGTCTCGCCGACGCTGGTCACCTTCTCCGGGTCGGCGGCCTGGGACTGGGCGCGGGCTTGTTGCAGCCCCTGCCGGGCCGAGGCCAACGCGCTGGTCGCGCTGTCGCGTTGGGCGAGCAGCGCCTGGTAGTCGGGCAGCTTCGGACCGAGCCCGTCGAGCCGCTTCTGCCCGGCGCTGATCGACTCGGCGGCGGCGTTGGCGCCCCGGGTGTTGCCGACCGCCTGCATCTGCAACTGCTGCTGCCGCAGGCTGGCGATCTCCTGGAGGGTCGACTGGTAGAGCTTGTCGGGCTGGCTGACCTTGTTGGCCTTCTCCCAGTCGTTGATCGCCCGGGTGGCGGTGGTCAGCTCGTCGGTGGCCGTCTTCACCTCGTCGGTGGCGATGCCGACCTGGCTGGCGAACAGGAAGGCCAGGGCCCGCTTGCCGGTCGCGGCGAGCACCGGGGCGACCGTGGACCGGTCGGCGGTGGTGTAGGTGACGGTGAGCTGGCTGCTCGCGCCGACCTGCTTGACCGCCAGGCCGTCGCGCAGCGCGTCGGCGGGGACCCCGGTGTCGGCGGCCACCTGGTCGACCACCTGCGGGGAGGTCACCGCCGCGGCGAAGGCCGCCGCGAACTGGTTGGCCGCCTGGGTGCCGGTGTACTGCTGGGCCGCGCTGCCGCCGACCAGGGCGGGCGCGGCGACGTACGAGGTGGCCGCGTACTGCTGCGGGCCGAGCAGGACGACCAGCGCGGCCGCCGCTCCGGCCACCAGCGGAATGCCCACCAGCAGCCAGAGTCGACGCCGCGCGACCCGCAGATAGTCGACGATCTCCACCCTGGTGCTCCCCACTGCTTGATCCTTCATCGGTTGTGCCACCCGGTCGTCACCGATCGGGGCGTCGCCGCCCGGGACGGCTCGGCCGGTAGCCCCCGGGCGACCGCGCCGGCTGCCGCGGCGAACGCCGCGAAGTACCACAGGGTGACCACGTTCGAGATCACGTTGGACGCCGCGCTGACCGCGACGAAGGCGACCGCGCAGCCCAGGAACCCGATCGCGATCCCCCGGCCGAGGCTCCCCGGTGGGGCGCGGCGCAGCGCGTTCAGCCCGGTGTGCAGGCACAGCACCATCATCGCCAGGTACGCCAGCAGCCCGGCCAGCCCGGTCTCCACGTACGCGCGCAGGAAGTCGTTGTGCGGCTTCTTCGCCTCGTCGGCCTCGAACTTGGTCATGTTGGGGCCGATCCCGGTGACCGGGTTACGGTTGGCCAGCGACACGATCTCCGACCAGTAGCCGACCCGCCAGGCGAGGGTGTTGCCGGTGGGGCCGCCGCCGACGGCGGTGTTGTCGGCGAGCTGCCCGAAGCGGTGCGCGACGCTCGGCAGCAGCGCCACCCCGGCCACCGCGACCAGGCAGAGCGCCACCAGCATCCGCCGGCTGCGGTGCAGCACCGCCACCACCAGCAGGCCCAGCCCCGCCCCGAGGATCGCACTGCGGGTGTTGGTGAGCAGCAGGAACAGCAGCGACGCGGCGAGCAACGCGCCGAGGCCGAGCCGCAGCCGGCGGCTCAGGTAGCGGTGGATGCCGAACCCGAAGATCACCATGAACATCAGGTAGCGGCCGAACGTGGTGGACTGGCTGAACGGGCCGCTGATCCGGGTGAAGTCCCCCTTGATCTCGGCCGGTGGGTGGCCGAGCAGGGACAGCACGGCGGTGTAGCCGACCGCCAGCACCAGCGAGACGTATGCGGCGAGCAGCACCCGGCGGACCGCCGGCAGGTCCGGCATGAGCTGCTCCAGGACCACGAACATGACCACCACGGTGCCGATCCGCAGCGCCTCCAGGGCGCTGGGCACCGGCTGGGCGGCCCCCGCCGCGCTGACCAGACAGGTGGCCCCGACCAGCAGCATCGCCACGCCCAGCGGGGAGCCGCGCAGCCGGCCCCGCTGGCGTAGCTGGGCGGCGAGCCAGAGGCCGGCGGCGAGCAGGAACAGCACCGCCAGGATCGTCGACGGGTCCATCGTCCGGGTCGCCGCCGCGCCGTCGGCCCGGCCGGCCGTCGGGCCGCTGAGCTTGAACAGGTCGACGCAGGAGCGGACCGCCAGCATCAGCAGCACGTACGCCGCGAAGCGGGTAAGCGCGAGCACGCCGACGGCCAGTCCGGCGAGGACCACCAGGGGCAGCACCGCGCCGACCCGGCCGCCGCCGGAGGCGGTCAGTCCGACGCCGAGCGCCACCACGGCGCACAGCAGCGCCGCGCCGACGGTCAACAGGCGGGCGGTCGGGTCACCGCCGGACCACCGTCGCCGCCCGCCGTCGGGCAGGGTGAGGTCGCCCTCCGTGCCGTGTCGCTGTCCGTCCACCGCTCGCCGACCACTCGTTTCCAGGGAACTGTTGCCGGTCGCCGCCGACGGCCGGGAGAACGGCCTAATCTAACGGTCGCCGAGGTCGGGGGACATGGGCCGTTACGCCGACCGTGGGCGACCCAACGTCCGGTTCCCCGGGGCGGGGGGCGCGCAGGGCCAGCGAGAAGTAGAGTTTTTCCAGCTCACGGGCGGCCGCGTCCCAGCTGTACTCGGCGAGCACCCGGTCGCGCAGCAGGGCCGCGCCGGCCCGTTCGGCCGGCAGGTCGGCGGTCACCGTGCCCAGCGCCCGCAGCAGGTCGTCGACGTCACCGTCGCGGAACAGCCGCTGCCCCGGCCCGTCGCGGTCGAGCACCTCACGGTGGGGTTCGATGTCGCTGGCGACCACCGGCAGCCCGTACGAGGCGGCCTCCAGCACGGTCAGCGGCAGCCCCTCCAGGCGGGACGGCTGCACGAAGGCCGCCGCGTGCGAGTACAGCTCGGCGAGCAGGTCGCCGTAGACGAAGTCGGTGAACACGATGCGCGGGTCGTCACCGGCGGCCTCACGGAGCCGGGCGACGTAGCCGTCGGTGAAGGCGGAGCCGCCGACGATGGCCAGCCGCAGGTCGGTGGGCAGCCGCCGGAACGCCCGGACGAGCAGGTCGGCGGCCTTCTCGGGGACGAGCCGGCCGACCAGCAGCAGGTAGCCGCCGGGGCGCAGGCCGAACCGGGTCAGTTCCCGGGGCGGCCGGTGGGTGGGGGCGGCCACCCCGTTGGGGATGTACCGGGCGGGCCGGCCGAACCGGGTGGTGTAGTGCGCCGCGAGGCCCCGGGACACGGTCACCCGGGCGTCGGGCAGGTGCCCGCTGAGCCGGTACGCGGTGCCGAGCACGGCCCGCGCCGCCCGGCCCCACTTGTCGCGCTGGTTGTCCAGCCCGTGCACGGTGAGCACCACCTTGGCGCGGGAGGCGTACCGGGCCAGCGGTGCGGTCAGCACCGGGCCGAGGCCGTGGTAGTGCACGATGTCGGGGCGCTCGGTCAGCGCCGCCAGGGTCGAGGTGGCCGAGTGCACGATGGCGTCGAGATGCTTGCTGGGCACGGTACGGGCCCGCCGCAGCCGGATGCCCCGGTGCCGGGTCGCCTCCACCGCGCCGTAGCTGTCCCGGCAGTAGACGGTCACCTCGTGGCCGAGGCCGACCAGCCGGCTGGCCACCTCCTCCACGTGCCGT
Organism: Micromonospora sp. HM134; assembly: GCF_007833915.1. NCBI lineage: Bacteria > Bacillati > Actinomycetota > Actinomycetes > Micromonosporales > Micromonosporaceae > Micromonospora > Micromonospora sp. HM134. The sequence continues at coordinate 3,612,969 of NZ_CP041061.1, read as the reverse complement.
TCGATCCCCCCGTAGGTGGCCGGCACGCCCTTCTGGCCGATCATCGCCACCCGCAGGGGACGCCACCCCGGCGGGCGGGTCAGGCTCGGCCCCGAGCGGTCGGTGCGGAGCTGCTCTCCCCGGTCTGCGGCATCGTTACGGAACGGCACTGTCCCCCCTCGTTTTCGCTACCACCGGGGCGGTGGCGCGGCCCCCGGCGCACGGGACGCTAGATCATCGACGTTCGGCCGGCCACTGGCCGGTCAGTCAGACCTGACCGGCCACCGGCACCGCCGGCCGGGTCGGACACCTGCCGGTGCCGCCCGGCCGGGTGCCGGTGGCCGCCCGGGTCCCGGTACGACGCCGGGAGGACGGAGTCTCCGTCCTCCCGGCGACCGGAGGGTGACGTCAGGAGGTCGGGCCGCCGAACTCCACCCAGTTGAGGTTGAACAGGCTGGTCGTGGTTCCGCCGGAGACGGGCTTGAAGACCAGGTAGAGCGCGTGCGTGCCGGCCGCCTGGCTGACCGGGAAGGTCTGGCTGGCCCAGGCGCTGGTGCCGGTGGTCGCGTTGAGCGTCGCGCTGGTCACCAGCTCACCGGTCGGCGAGTCGAGCCGCAGTTCGACGATGCCGCGCGGGGTTCCGGCGGTGGCCGTGGAGCCACCGGCGTACCGGAAGGTGATCTTGTCGATCCCGCCCAGGTTGATCGGGTCGAGCACGATGTGGTCACCGTTGTCGATGCCGGCCACGTGCTGGCCGCCACCGGTGTCGGTGGTGTTGGCCAGCGTGACGCCCTGCTGGACCTGGGCGAACTCGGCCTGCTGCCGGAAGGTCTGCAGGACGATCTGGTCCAGCGCGGACAGCGCCGGCTGGCCGTTGGCGCCCTTGTCGGTGTAGGTGGCGCTGATCGCGCCGTACAGGTAGCCACCGGCGTGGTCGGCACCGTCGGCCGGGGTCTCGAACGAGCCCGAGCAGCCGTTGGCGTCGCTCATGCCGTGCCCGTGGGTGTCGTGGCCGAGCACGAACGAGACCGTCACCCGGCTGCAGTCGATCGGGCCGTCCTCGGGGTCGGTCACGGTGACCGTCCACGGCACGGTGTCACCCCAGTTGAAGAAGGTGCCGGACAGCGGCGAGGTGACCTTCACGGTGGGCGCGGTGTTGCCCACGGTGATCTCGCGGGTGAGCACCGCCGTCTTGCCGCTGGAGTCGGTGACCGTCAGCTTGGCGGTGAAGACCCCGTTGGTGGTGTAGGTGTGCGACGCGTCCCGCTCGGTCGAGTCGGTGGTGCCGTTGCCGTCGAAGTCCCAGGCGTAGGTGATGGTCTCGCCCGGGTCCGCGTCGTAGGAGCCCTCGGCGGAGAACTGCACGGTCAGCGGCGCCTGCCCGGAGGTCGGGCTGGCCTTCAGCTCCGCCACCGGGGCGCGGGTGCCCTTGGCGTAGCGGATCACCGACAGCGCGGCGTCCGGGTTGGCCCGGAAGAAGCCGTCGCCGTACTCCAGCAGGTAGAGGTTGCCGTCCGGGCCGAACTCCATGTCCATCGGGTTGTCGAAGACGAAGCCCGGCAGGAACTGCTCCACCCCGACCAGCTTGCCGCTGCCGTTGGTGCGCATCATGAAGATCTTGTCCCGGGTGAACTCCCCGAACACCACCGCGTCGTTGTAGTACTCCGGGAACTTGGTCTCGGAGGCCAGCGCGGCGTCGTACTTGTAGACCGGGCCGCCCATCGGGCCGACGCCACCGGTGCCGAGCACCGGCCACTTGAACTCACAGGTGCCCGGCGGCGTGCTCAGGTAGCCCTCCGCGCAGGTGGTGGTGGCCCGGAAGGTGTAGTTGAGCTGCGGGTCCTGCACCGGCGGGAGGACCGTCCGGCCGGTGTTGCGCGGCGAGTCGTTCACCGGCGCGGCGCAGTTGAAGGCGCCCTTCGACTGCTTGGTCACGAAGTCGTAGTCGATGTACGGCAGGGTCGGCGAGTAGCAGTACGGCCACCCGTAGTTGCCGGCCTTGTTGGTGGAGATCCACCGACCGGTGCCCTCCGGGCCCCGGGCCGGGTTCGGCGTCTGCGAGTCCGGCGAGTAGTCACCGATGTAGACGAAGCCCCGGGAGTCCACGTCGAACCGGAACGGGTTGCGCAGACCCATCAGGAAGATCTCCGGGCGGGTCTTGTTGTCCCGGTCCTCGGCCTCGGGGAAGAGGTTGCCGGCCGGGATGCTGTACGACCCGTCCGCCTTCACCTTGATCCGCAGCACCTTGCCCCGCAGGTCGTTGGTGTTGCCGGCGGACCGCTGGGCGTCGTAGCCCGGACCCTGGGTCGGCGACTCGTTGATCGGGGTGAAGCCGTCCGAGCCACCGGCGTTGGTGTCGTCACCGGTGACCAGGTAGAGCAGCCCCTTGCCGTCGAACTTGACCTCACCGGCGACGTGGCAGCAGATGCCCCGGTCGGTGTCGACCTTCATGATCTTCTGCTCGCTGGCCAGGTCCAGGTGCGGGGTCGGCTCCTCCACGAACTTGAACCGGGAGAGCTGGTTGTACCCCTTGTAGACGTCCCACACGCTCGGGTCGGTGCTGGTCGCCGGCGCGTCCGTGGTGGGGGTGTCCAGCTTCGGCGCGTAGTAGGCGTACACCCACTTGTCGGTGGCGAAGTCCGGGCCGATGGTGACCGACTGGAGGCCGTCCTCGTCGTGCTGGTACACCGGGATGGTGGTGATGACCGGGCTGGCGCCGGTCTCCGGGTCGTAGAGCCGGATCTCGCCGGCCCGGGTGTTGTGCAGCACCCGACCGTCGGGCAGCACCGACAGGGTCATCGGCTCGCCCGGCTCGTCGTTGAGGATGACCTTCTCGTAGTTGGCCTTGACCGTGGCACCGCAGTCGCCCTCGACCATGCCGGCCGACCACTGGATCGCGCCGAGCAGGTGCTTGCGGAACGCGCCGTTGGCGTACGTGTCGGCGGAGTCGCCGAGCCCGGTGTAGAACGACCGGCCGCCCTGGAAGTCCTTGCACCAGGAGATCGGGTGGTCGTAGCCCATGGTGCCGCCGGTGAACGTCTTCTCGTCCACCGTGGCGAGCACGTGCGCGGTGCCCCGGACGTTGGTGGTGAAGTTGTACCACTGGTCGTTGAGGGTGAGCTGCCGGGCGAGCGGCTTGCTCGCCGGGTGCGCCCGGTCGGCGACGTCGATGCTGGCCGACCCGCTCGACGCCGTGCCGGCGGCGGTGGTGCCGACGATGTCGCGGTAGAACGTCCACGACGGTTCGGCCTCGACCGCGGCGTGCACGCCGAGGTAGCCACCGCCGTTGCGGATGTAGCGCTCGAAGGCCGCCTCCTGGCCGCTGTTGAGCACGTCGCCGGTGGTGTTGAGGAAGACGACCGCGCCGTAGCTGGCCAGGTTGTCGTCGGAGAAGGCGGTCGAGTTCTGGGTGACGTCGACGGTGAAGCCGTTGCTGCTACCCAGGGTGCGGATCGCGTTGACGCCCTTGTCGATCGACGCGTGCCGCTCGCCGTCGGTCTTGGTGAACACCAGGACGCTGGTCTGGTCCTGGGCCGGCTGGGCCAACGCCGGTGCGGTCGCGGCGAGCGGGACGACGATCCCTACCCCTGCGATCGCGGCGAGCCATCGGTGTACCGATCTTGCCATCTGGTTCCTCCGGTGGGGGGACGATGTGCTGCCTGCTCCGGGCGGGTGCCGGGGCCACCCGGGTGGTGCGGTGCTGCGTCTCGCTCTCCGGTGGGGACGGGACAACGCCGTCCCGACCCCGTGCGGTTCGCCGACCGGGGAGCTGCGTACGGCCAGGGCCCGTGCCGGGGGCGCGCGGCGGCGCGGCCCGGGGTCACGGGTCGGAAGAGGTCACGTGGTACGGGCCCGCCGGGGCGGTACGCCCGGTGCTGTCCGGGGGCCGTCTGCGGCCCGGACGGTCGGGGCGGGGCCCGGGTGGTGGCGGTCGCGTCGGGGGACGCGACCGCCACCGCCGGTGCCGCCGGCGGTGGTGCGACCGCCGGTCGGTGCGCAAGCGGCGGCCGGCTGCCGGCCGCCGGGCGGGTCAGTCCTTGTTGTAGATGGTCAGGTCGGCCATGTTGGCGTAGCTGAGCCGGGCGAAGTCCAGCGACTGGCCCGGGTTGGTGGCACCGCCGGGGGCGGTGTCCATCTCCCAGTTGGCGTGGTGGAAGTCGGACTCGCCGATGGTCTGGAAGAACTGCTGGAAGTTGATGTCGCCCTCACCGAGCGGGATCATCTCGTAGCCGTTGGCCAGCGCCGAGTTGCGGTTGCCGTCCTTGGCGTGGAACAGCGGGAACCGCTTGGTGCGCCGGGCCACGTTCAGGATCGGGTCGAACAGCGAGGTCTTCTGCTGGCCGGCCGAGTTGGTGTACTTGGTGTGCTTGTACCGGGCCACGTACGCCCAGTAGATGTCGCACTCGAAGAAGACGTACTTCGGGTCGGTCTTGGCGAAGAAGTACTCCAGCCGGCGCACGCCGGAGGACCGGGTCGGCCTGCCGTTGGCGTCCAGCGGGCCGCTGTCGAGCAGGAACGAGTAGGCCACGTCGTGGTTGTGGGTGTAGAGGCGCATCTTGCGCTCCTTGGCCTGCCGGCCGAGCTCGTTCCACACGTCGGCCGCGGCGTCCCAGTCGGACTGGTAGGCGCTGTTGGTCGGGTCGCTGCCGGTGCCGATGTTCTTCATGCCGAGTTCCTCGGCGATGTCCAGCTGCTGCTGGAAGGTGGCCGCGTTGATCGACGTGTGGGTGCCGTTGGCGACCAGCCCGTTGTCGTCCAGGATCTTGCGGATCTCGGTCGGGGTGATCTGCCGGCCCAGGATCGAGGTGTGCTGGTTGTAGCCGGCGAACTCGATCTCCTTGTAGCCCATCTCGGCCAGGCTGGCGAGCACCCGCTCGAAGCCGTAGGGCACGCCGCTGTCGTCCGGGGCGGCGGAGATCCGGTCCCGGACGCTGTAGAGGATGATGCCCCGGTTCTGCTCCGGGATGAGCGGGTCGACCCGCCACTTGCCGTCCGCGCGGGCCGGGCCCTTGGTCTGGAGCACCGGCAGGCCGGCCGCGCCGAGCACGGCGGCGGCGCCGGCCGACGCGGCCAGCAGCCGACGGCGGGTGACCTGGGCGCGGTACTGGGGGTCGGAGGCCATACGGCGCTGATCCTCGTTCACAAATTCCACCTTTCGAGGGCGGCCCTGGCGGGCCACTGAGACGTGCGAGTCCTGCTGGGAGGGTCGAAGGACCTGCGCCGCCGAATACGCGTGGCCCGGTGGATGACTGGTCGGTCAAGGGGGGATGTCAACCGTGTTACGTCTGTGAACCGGACACTAACGGTGGCTGACGGCTAAAGATAGACCTCGAACGGAGAAACTTTTGTTCGTACGAACAAAAGTTCCTGATGGTCGGAGCCGATGCCCGAACGGTCGCCCAGACCCGGCTCCCCGGTCGATCCCCCGGCCCTCACCAGCACGAACACCGACGACGCCCCGGACGCGGACAGGCGGACACGACGCGGGGCGCGCCGTCGACCCGCGATCGAATCGACAGCACGCCCACCGCGTCCCCCACCGGCCGGCCCGCCACCGGGCGCGGCGGCCGGTCGGAACGCCCGTCCCCCGGGGCGCTACCCGGGACCGGCCAGCACCAGCTCACCGAGCCGCTGCTCCAGCGCCGCCGCGTCCAGCCCGCCGGGCCAGCCGCGCAGCAACGCGCCACCCTTGGCGACCAGCACGACGGCCGGCGGCTCCCGCACCGCGTACGACCGCCAGATGGTCTGCTGTTCGTCCACCACGACGGGATACTCCACCCGGTGCGCCCGCAGGTAGTCCTGCAACTCGTCGGCCTGGTCGACACCGGCCACGCCGACGAAGACCACCCGGTCCCGGTGCCGGCGGGCCAGCTCGCTCAGCGCGTCCTGCCGGTCGGCGCAGGTGGTGCACCAGGAGCTGAAGAAGGTGAACACCACCGGGCGGTCGGCCCAGAGCCGGGCGGCGGTGAGCGGGGTGCCGTCGGTCAGCCCGCCGGTGAACGCCGGGGCGGCCGGCGCGCCGCCCGGTGGCGGGCGCAGCGCCAGGTCGGCGGGGACCGGTCCGGGCAACGTCGCGGCGCCCCCGGCGAGCGCCGCCGGTGCCGGCCCGTCGGCCGGTCGGGCGGTGCAGCCGGCCAGCACCAGCACCGCCAGCAGCGGCGCGAGCAGCCGCCTCACGCCGGCACCACCGCGACCAGCGCCGGACCCTCACTGGTGTCCGGGGTCAGGTCGAGCGCCGGCCGCCCGGCCACCTCCAGCCGGTACCCGGCGCGCTGCGGCACCCGCACCGGCACCGCGAACTCGCAGTAGGTCGGCACCCGCTCCACCTCGAGGTCCTCGGCGAACGCGGCCACCGCCGTACCCGCCGGCAGCGTCCCGGTCGCCAGGGCCGCCCCGTCGGGGTCGAGCACCCGGAACGGCGCCCGGTGGTGGAAGTAGAGGTACGGTCCGGTGCCGGCGCAGTCCACCCCCTCGGCCCGGATGTTGATGTCGCGGACCAGGACCCGGACGGTGGTCGAGGTGACCGCCTCCGGTTCGGCGTCGGGGCCACCGCAGCCGGCGGCCCCGGCCAGCAGCAGGATCGCCAGCGCGCCGACGCCGTGGCGGGCGCTCGTGGTCAGCCGCACGTGGTCTCCTCCCCACCCGTGCCGTGGGTCCGTGGCGGCCTGCGCCACCACGGACCCACGGCGTCGGTCGAATCCGGTCAGGACTTCTCCACCCGGCACTGCTTGGTCACCGTCTTCGACGGGTCGCTCTCCGAGGTCGCGGTGAGCTTGACGAAGCCGGTGTCCGCCGCGGCGGCGGTGGCCCCCACCGACACCCGGACGGTGGTGGACTTGCCGAACTGGGCGGTGGCCAGCCGGTTGGGCAGCCAGGTCCGCCAGCCCTTGCCGGCCACCTCCGCCGAGAGCCGGTAGACGTCCGACTTCAGGTACGCGGTGGCGTCCTCCGGGTGCTGCTGGCCGCCGGCCGAGTACGTGCCGCTGTTGGTCAGCTCGAACGAGCAGGTCACGCCCCGGTTGGTGGGCTTGCCGGTGCTGGTCACCTCACCCTTGCCCAGGGTCACGCCGTGGGTGCTCGGCCCCCCGGTGCCGTCCAGCGACCGCACCGCCACCGTGTACGACAGCGAGCCGGCCGCGTCCCGCTTGAGGTCGATGATGTAGAAGTGCAGGCGGTTGGCCTCGTCGACGTACTCGTACTGGCTGCCGGTGTCCGCCCCGGCGTGGAACAGCGCGTCGGAGAGCTGCCGGTAGTCACCCATGGTGATCTTCTGCGGGGTGCCGTCCGGCCGGTAGAAGTCGATCATGTCGATGTCCTGCGGGTTGGCGTCCACCACCCACTGGAACGGCGCGCTGTCGGCGTTCTTGGTCTTGCTCAGCAGCACGCCCCGGTCCGGGGTGAACGAGTCCGCCCCCATCCGGTCGACGACCTCGACGGTGTAGTTGTTGAAGCTCCCGCCGTCGCACAGCGGGTTCGTGGCGACCGTGCAGGCCGGCGAGAGGTCCTTGTTCAGGGCGATGTTCACCCCGGTCAGCCCCTTCGGGCCGGCGTCGACCGCGCGGGCGGTCACCTGGGCGGTGACCAGCCCGGATGAGGCCAGCGCCTCCCGGGACAGCCGCAGCACGTGTTCCTCACCGAGCAGACCGATCTTGAGCTTGTCCCGCACCGTGTGCAGCGAACCCATCGAGCCGCCGTTGGTCGGCGGGATCTGCCAGCGGGTGTGCGGGCCGCCGGGCCCGTTGAACGACCCGCGCGACATCATGCTCCAGATGCCGGTGTACGCCCGGCGTAACGGCTCGCCGTACGGGTTGTTGTAGTTGTCGCCGATGCCGAGCAGGTGGGTCAGCTCGTGGGCGTACACCCCCATGCCGGAACTCTCCCCCTGGGTGGAGGAGCCGCCGCCGGCGTTGGGCCACAGCGTCGCCGCCGCCTTCCACGAGGTCCACTCCACGTAGCGGGTCTTCGCCCAGTTCGGCAGGTTGGGGTCCGGCGGGCCCCAGGAGTCCGGCACGTCCTCCTTGTTCTGGAAGATCATCTGCCCGAACTCCTGCCAGGTGGACGACTCGTCCTGCCCGGCGCTGAGGATGAAGACCAGCTCGTACTGGTTGGCGACCGCGTCACCGACCGCCGCCCGCCACGCGCCCAGCCCGTCGGTGCGGATGTTCTTGTTGCAGGCCTCCCCGCTCGGGCAGGCGCCGGGGTTGAAGCTGTTGTCCAGCCCGTACTGGTAGGACTTCGCCGGCATCTGGTACGGCCCGAACCCGGCCAGGTCCACGCCGTAGCGCCCATTGGAGTCCTGCATCCAGTACTCGTGCAGGGTGTGCCCCTTGTTCAGGGTGTTCGGGGTGTTGAGGAAGTCCTGGTAGAACTTCGGCACGTCGGCGCGGGGGATGTTGGCCGCGACCGACTGGGGGTTGCCGAAGACCGTCGAGCGGGCCCGTTGGGTCACCGCGAACGTCTGGTCCGGATAGTCGAGCGCGACCAGGGCGATCTTGAAGTTGCGGAGGGAGCCCCGCACGCTCGGGTCGGCCCAGTTCTTGCCGGGCACCGCCTGATAGTCGTCCCAGGTCATGGTGTCGGGGTTCTGCCAGGCCTGCGGGTCGAGGACCTGGAACGGCGCGGTGCCGCCGGCCGGGTTGGCCGGGGCCGCGGCGGCCTGCGTCGCGGCGGTCGCCACGAGCGTGCCGGCCAGGACCGCGGCCAGTACGCGACGCCGCAGTCGGGGGGTGTTGCGGGGAGCACGGTGCACGGGTTCACCTCTCGTCGGGAGGGACGCGGCCGCCGGTGACCGGAGTCCCGAGGGGTGGCTGCCGGGACGCCCGCACACCGGGCCGCGCAGCGAATCTAGGAGGACGGGCCGGGGCCGGTCACCGTGCAGATGTCGGCAGGTGGCCCGGCGGCTTCCGACACCTGAAGGACCCGCGCCGGGTCGCGGCCGGCCACGGCGTTCAGCGGGGACGACCGTCGGTGACCGGATCGACGGTGACCGACAGGGCCCGGACCAGGTCCCGGCGCAGCCGGGCGGCGGCCGGCGGCGGCAGCGGACCACGCGGCGGGCGGCACCGGCCACCGAACCGCCCGGCGCAGTCCATCGCCAGTTTGATCGCCTGCACCGCCTCCGGCCGGGAGCCCCAGCCGAAGGCCGGGTGCAGCTCGGCGTAGAGCGGCAACGCGCGGGCCAGGTCACCGGCGGCGCACAGGTCGTACAGCCGCAGGGCCGGCCGGGGCAGCGCGTTGGACAGGCCGGACACCCAGCCCCGGGCCCCGCACAGCACCAGTTCCAGCAGTACGTCGTCCGCTCCGGCCAGCACGTCCACGTGCGGGCAGAGGTCCCTGATCCGGTGCACCCGGCGCACGTCGCCGGAGAACTCCTCGACCGCGACGATCCCGTCGGTCTCGGCGACCCGGGCCAGCAGTTCCGGGGTGAGGTCCACCCGGGTGTCGTACGGGTCGTTGTGGGCCACCACCGGCAGGCCGACGGCGGTCACCTCCCGGTAGTGGGCGACCACGTCGGCGTCGCCGGCGGGATAGCCGTCCGGGGGTGGGGCGAGTACCCCGTGGGCCCCGGCGGCGGCGGCCTGCTCCGCCCAGCGGCGGGACTGCCGGCTGCCGTACCCGCCGACCCCGGGCAGCACCGCGCAGCCGGGCGGCGCGGCCTGCACCGTCGCCCGCACCACGTCGGCCCGTTCGTCGTCGGACAGGGCCCGGTACTCCCCCACCGACGCGCACGGGGTCACCCCGTGACAGCCCGCCTCGGCCAACCAGCGCACGTGCTCCTGCAGGCGGTCGAAGTCGACGCCGAGGTCGTCGCGGAACGGCGTCGTGATGGCGACCAGCACCCCCCGCCAGGGCCTACCAGCTGTCACTCGGGCGTTCCCTCCTGCGCGCCGGCGGCCCGCTGCCCACCGCACCGGAACCTTACGATCGTCGATCACCACGGTGCTTCGGACAATTGCCGGAACAGTCGCCGTGGGGGCCGTCCTTTTGTCGGTAGATCCCCGGTGGACCTTGCGCACAGGCCCACCGGCCGCACAGGGTAGGGCACCGGCTGCCGCACCCCCTGCCGCGCAGCCAACCAGGGGAGATCCATGCATGGTGAGCTTCAGCGCATAGTCGACGCCGTCGCCGCGCGGGTGGGGCGTCCCGCCCTCATCGAGGACCGGCGGCAGCGGGTGGTCGTCTACAGCGAACACGACGGTCCGATGGACGAGGTGCGCCGGATGTCGATCCTGCGCCGGCAGACCACCCCGGAGGTGATCGCCTGGTTCCGCCGGATGGGCGTGCTCACCGCCCGTGAGCCGGTGCGTACCCCGGCCGACGTCGACCTCGACCTGCTCCCCCGGGTCTGCGTGCCGATCTGGCACGACGACCTGCTGCTCGGTTTCGTCTGGTTCATCGACGACGACGGGTCGATGACCGACGCCGACATCGCCACCGCGACCGGCGCGTTCACCGACCTGTCGCTGGCCCTCTACCGGGAGAACCTGCTCGGCGAGCTGGCCTCGCAGCGGGAGTCCGAGGCCACCCGGACGCTGCTGGTGGAGAGCCCGCAGGCCCGCGCGCACGCCGTCCGGGCGCTGCTGGAGGAGGGCACGGTCGCCGGTGACGGCCCCACCACGGCGGTGGTGGCCCAACTCGCCCCCGCCGACGGGCGGCACCCCGACGAGGTGGCCCGGATCGCGCTGGAGCAGGCGCTGGTGGCGACCCGCCGGTGGCTCGGCGTCCGGGAGTCGCTGCACATGGTCTGGCCCGACCACGGGGTGCTGCTGATCTGCGGCGGCCGGATCGCCGGCCGGCCCGCCCCGGAGGCCGCCGCCGGGTATCTCGACGAGGCGTTGCGGCAGGCGACCCGGGGGTTGTCCTCGGTGGAGCGGACGGTGACCGGGATCGGTCAGCCCCGCCCGGGGCTGGTCGACGCGGTGCAGTCCTACCGGGAGGCGGTGCAGGCGGCCCGGGTGGGGGTGCAGCTGCCGGCGCTGGGTCCGGTGGTCTCCTGGGCCGGCCTGGGCATCTACCGGGTGTTGTCCCAGCTCGACGGCCGGCACCTCGACGTCGCCGGGGTGCATCCCGGGCTGGAGCGGTTGCTGCGCGACGACGCCCACCAGGTGCTGCTGGAGACCCTGGAGGCGTACCTCGACCTGGCCGGCAACGCCCACGCCACCGCCGAGAAGCTGCGGCTGCACCGGACCACCCTCTACTACCGGCTGCAACGGGTCGAGCAGCTCGCCGACACCGACCTCAAGGACGGCAACGAGCGGTTGTGCCTGCACCTGGCGATGAAGCTGGGCCGGCTCACCGGTCACTACCGGTCGGCGTCCTGAGGCGTCGCGGGGTCCCCGCGTCGACCGTCGGGAGAGGACACCGGCGTCACCCGTGCTGTGACAGCCCGTGTCCGTCCGGACAGATCATTGACAGATCCGAGCGGGTACGGCCAGGATGGGCGCACCGATCGGCAATGCCCCCACGACCGACCGTAACCAGGTACGTCCCCACGCCCGTCACGCAGACCGGATCGGCGCCGGTCCGTCGCCCCGCGCGTCCGGGAGACACCCCGTGTCCCCCGTCGTCGGCGGGTCGACGTCGCGATTCGGCCGCCCACCGTCGCCCGACTGTCGGCGTCCGACCTCCCCGTTTTGCACCCCGCCCGACGGCGGGCGCTGCCGCGCGCCGTCGGCCCGTCTCGCACCCCCAGGAAAGGTGGCCCGAGATGTCCCGTTCCGCGTTCCCACCCCGCTGGCGGCGGTTGCCCGCCGCGACAGCCGCAGGTGTGGCTCTGCTCCTGCTCGCCGGCCCGGCGACCGCCGTCACCGCCGCACCGTCCGACCGGGAGGCCGACGCCCCGATCGTGCTCGAACGCTCCGCCGACGAGCAGGCCGACGTGGTGGAGGTGACCGTCGACGGCACCGCCCAGCTCGACGCGCTGGTCGCCACCGGCGTCGACCTCGACCACCACGTCACCCCCACCGAGGCGGGCATCGTGGTGCACGCCGTGGTCACCCCGACCGAGGTCGCCGCGCTGAAGCGGATGGGCTACCGGGTCGGCGCCGTGCTGCACGACGCCGCCGACTCCGCGCAGCGGGTCAGCGAGCGGGACGCCACGATCGCCGCCCACCGGGCCGAGAACCGGGCGTACACGGCGACCCTGGAACGCAGCGCCGCCACCTCCGACGTGAAGATCATCCGGGCCGACTACTACACCTCCGGCACCAACCAGGTGCTCTCGGTGGAGGCGAAGTGGGCCCAGGGGCAGACCTCCACCAGCACGTTGACCGTGGCCCGGGACAGCGGCCCCGGCACCGAGATCGGCTCCGGCGGCACCCAGAACATCTCCCGGTTCGTCGACGCCGGGGTCTACCTCTACCACCGGGGCGCCGCCGCCGTCACCGCCCGGCCGCAGCGCATCCAGATCACCAGCCCCACCGGGGACGTGGCGGTCGCCGAGGTCAAGGAGTGGCTGCCGATCCCGGCCGACAGCCCGGAGGGCCCCGGCTACCAGAAGGACTTCGTCACCAGCTACCTCACCCCGACCGAGCTGTACGACCGGATCAAGCGGCTGGCCGACGCCTACCCGCAGCTCGCCGAGGTGGTGAAGCTGCCGTACCAGACCAACGGGTACCGGCGTAAGGCGCAGGTGGTGCTCGGCGGGACCAACGCCACCCGGGTCGCGGTCGACTCGCTCGCCTGGGGGCACGAGGGCGGCAACGACATCACCGTCGAACTGGCCGACCCGGGCGCGGCCGACCGGCCGCTCGCGGTCACGGTGACCGGCAAGGCCATCCGGGTCAGCCTGGCCACCAACGCCGACGGCGCGGTGACCAGCACCGCCGCCCAGGTCGCCGCCGCGCTGACCGCCGAGGCGGGTGCGCTGGTCAAGGCGTACACCTACCGGGGTGACGCCGGTGCCGGGGTGGTCGCGCCGGTCGCGTCGACGCCGCTGTCGGACAACCTCAAGGCCCCGGCGGGGGTCTCCCGCGACCCGCACCCGGTGTACGCCATCCGGATCGGCAAGTACCGGGACGGCTCCCGTACCGGCGTGCTGGCCTACGCGCAGGAACACGCCCGGGAGTGGGTGCCGCCGCTGGTCACCATCGAGACCGCCGAGCGGCTGCTGCGCAACCACGCCACCGACGAGAACACCAAGCAGCTGCTGCGCACCCTGGACATCTGGATCGTGCCGTCGATCAACCCGGACGGCGGGCACTACTCGTTCTACGACTACGCCTCGCAGCGCCGCAACATGACCAACCACTGCGCGCCGGGGGGTGCCACCGACGCGCTGGCCCGCAACTCGTGGGGCGTGGACAACAACCGCAACTACACCGAGTACAGCCTCTTCGACGGCTACTCGGGGGCGTCGGCGAGCTGCACCGGCGACACCTACGCCGGGCCGAGCGAGCTGTCCGAGCCGGAGAACCGCAACGTCGACTGGCTGGCCCAGCGGCCGAACATGAAGTTCTCGATGAACCTGCACTCCTCCGGCAACTACTTCATGTGGTCGCCGGGCGCGTACGCCACCCCGGGCCGGATCTCCGCGCCCCGGCCGACGCTGGCCGAGGAGTCGTTCTTCTGGGGCGCGTCGTCGCGCATCCTCACCGCCATCAAGCGGCACCGCAACATGGCGGTCACCCCGGCGCGGACCGGCCCGATCTCCGACGTGCTGTACTCGGCGGCCGGCAACTCCGGCGACATGCTCTGGTACAAGTACGGCATCTACGCCTGGAACTTCGAGGTCGGCACCAGCTTCCAGCCGACCTGGGAGGAGGCGCACCAGGAGACCATGGAGTTCAGCAACGGCCTGGTCGAGCTGCTGCGGGTGGCCCGGGACTACGACAAGGACAAGAAGCGCCCGACCAGCACCCTGTCGGTCACGCCGAGCCCGACCGAGGGCGCGGTCAGCGTCCGGTTCGACGTCAGCGAGCCGGCGGCGGTGTTCTACACCCTCGACGGCAGCCGGCCGACGTTCGGGTCCACCCTGTACGCCTCGGCGGGCATCCGGGAGGGGGCCGAGACGCTGACCGTCCCGGCCGGCACCAAGATCCACTGGTTCTCGGTGGACGCGGCCGGCAACATCGAACGCAACTACCGGCCGGACGACGACAGTAAGACCTTCAACCGGGGCTGGGCGACCCTGCCCACCGGCTGACGGGCACACCGGCGGGGGCCCGCACCACCGGGCCCCCGCCGGTCGACCGGCTCAGTCCTCGGCCCGCCACCGGTAGAACTCCGTCGCCACCGCGTCCAGCGGGCTGCCCCAGGTGTCCGGGTCGAACGGGCTGATGTACGGGCTGAGATCGTCCATGATCTTGGCGAACGCCGGCTGGTCGTGCCGCTCCTCGACGGCACCGTCGAACGGTTCGCCGACACGCTCCAGCACGTGCAGGTAGACGTCGTCGATCGCGTACAGCCAACGCCCGGTGACCCCCATCATGGCGGGCAGCGGGCCGGCGTCGGACTCGGCGAAGATCTGCGCCACGGTGGGTTCCGCACCCGGCTTGATCCGGGCCACGATGACCGTCCGGCTCGGCTCGCCCCCGGCGGTCGGCGGCTCGGCCGGCGTCCAGGAGTAGAACTCCTTCGCCACCGAGTCCGACGGGTTCTTCCAGTCCCTCGGGTAGGGCGTCACGTACGGGGCGATCTGCTCGGCGATCTGCTGGAAGGCCGGCAGGCCCCGGGTCTGCCCGGTCACCCTCGGGTCCGCGTTCCGCTCGATCAGGTGGATGTAGAGGCCGTGGAAGGACAGCAGGGTCCGCCCGACCACGCCCAGGTCCTGCGGGCGGGTGGTCCGGTCGTAGTACCCGAACACGTCGGCGACGGTCTGCTCGCTGCCCGGCACCATGCGGCAGACGATCACGTTGCGGAAGGTCATCGGAAACTCCTCGGGGATCAGACGGTACGGGTCGGCTCGGTGGGGCGGGGACGGCTGGCCGGCGGGTGCGACACCGGCGGGGCGGAGGCGGCGAACCGGACCGGCAGCTCCAGTAGGCCCCGGAACGGTGACGCCGCCGGCAACCGGCGCAGCTCGGCCGGCGGCACGGCGAGGCGCAACCCGGGCAACCGGCGCAGCAGCGCCGCCAGGCCGATCTGGGCCTCCATCCGGGCCAGCGAGACGCCGAGGCAGTAGTGCACGCCGTGGCCGAAACCCAGGTGCGGGCCACGGACCCGGCGCAGGTCCAGCCGGTCCGGGTCGACGAAGTGCGCCGGATCGTGGTTGGCCGCGTTGAGCACGACACCGACGATCGACCCGGCCGGGATGCGCACCCCGCCGTACTCGACGTCCTCGGTGGCGACCCGGGGACTGGCCACCGGCAGCGGGCCGTCGAAGCGCAGCAGCTCCTCGATCGCCGAGGGCAGCAGCTCCGGGGTGTTCCGCAGCAGGTCGAGCTGGTCGGGATGGGTCAGCAGGGCCACCGTCGCGTTGCCCAGGAAGTCGGCGGTGGTCTGGTGCCCGGCGAACAGCAGCAGGAAGGTGGTGGTGACCAGTTCCGCCTCGGACAGGCTGCCGTCCTGGTCGCAGGCGTCGATCAGCGCGCTGATCATGTCGTCGGCCGGGCCGGCCCGCTTGGCGGCCACCAGCTCCGCCAGGTAGTGGTGCAGCCGCACCTGCGCCTCGCCGACCGCCGCCCGCTCCTGCGCCGGCGGTCGCCGCGACGACCCGGAGGTACGGATCACCTGCGTCCACTCCAGCACCCGCTCCTGGTCGGCCCGGGGCACCCCGAGCAGTTCGCAGATCACCACCATCGGCAGCGGGATCGCGAAGTCGTGCATCAGCTCGGCCCGCCCCTGCGCGACGAACCCGTCGATCAGGTCGTCGACGATCTGCCGTACCCGGGGACGCAGCGCCTCGATCCGGCGGGGCGCGAACGCCTGCGACACCAACCGGCGCAGCCGGGTGTGCTCCGGCGGGTCCGAGTTGAGCATGTTCCGGTTCAGCGCTTCGGAGTTCGGGCCGAATATCTGCAGGTAATGCTGCCCGGGGCCGTAGAGGTCCTTGGACAGCCGGGGGTCGGTCAGCGCCGTACGCGCGTCGTCGAACCGGGTCAGCAGGTACGAGTCGAACCGGGGTGAGCTGACCGGGCAGACCGGCGCGTCCGCGCGCAGCCGGGCGAAGGACGGGTAGGGGTCGGCGGCGAACTGCTCGGTGTAGAGCTGTGCTGCGGGCACCGGCTCGGTCATCTCGTCTCCTCGGGCGCGCTGGGCATGCTGTGCAGCACCTGGTAGGTGTGTCGTTCGGCGGATTCCCGCAGGTCACGTACCACCCGCAGCAGCCGGTCGCGGTGCTCGCTGCGGCCGAAGGCGTCGAGCCGTTCCCGGTCCGCCCAGTCGCTGATGATCAGGTAGCTGCGCGGGTCGTCGGCGTCGCGGACGAGGTCCTGGCGCAGGCACCCGTCGAGCTGCCGGATCTGCTCCGCCGCCGAGAGCCACTCCGCCTCGAACCGCTCCGCGCAGCCCTCCCGGGTACGCATGGCGAGCACCGTGCGCACGGGCGTCATCGCGCACCGCCGAAGACCAGGTGCAGGTTCTTGCGCAGCGCGTCGGCGTCGATCGGCTGGCTGCGGAAGCCGACGTGCCCGTCCGGGCGGACCAGGTACAGGGCGGTGCCGGTCACCCCGTACCGGGTGCGGAACTCGCCCCCGGCGTCGCGCACCACCGGCGGCGCGGACGACCCCGGCTCCCCGGCGTCCGGGCTGAGCAGCAGGTACGCGTCGACCTCACCCCGGGTCAGGGCACGGACGTCGGCGCAGAGCCCCGGCACGGCCGCCACCGCCGCCGGATCGGCCGAAGCGTCGGCGTAGAGCAGCAGGGTGTGCCGGGTGCCGGCGGTCAGGTCGCGCAGCCGCAGCGGATGCCCCACCCCCTGCCGCCGCAACCCACCCAGGTCGGGGGCGCGGTCGCCGGGGCGCGGGCCGGCCAGCAGCCCGTCCGGATCGGTGACGCACTCGCCGACCAGTGGACTGTCGGCGTAGCTGAGCAGCAGGGACATCTCCTGGAGGAACTGCCGTTCCAGGTCGGCGCGGTCCAGTTCGTCGGTGAACGCCAGCCGTACCGCGCGGCCGACGATCTCCTCCCCCTCCGGGCGACGTTCGGCCTCGTAGCTGTCGAGCAGGCCGGGGGCGGCGAGCCCGCGCACCGCCAGCGCCACCTTCCAGGCCAGGTTCCAGGCGTCCTGGATGCCGGTGTTCATCCCCTGTCCCCCGGCCGGTGGGTGCAGGTGCGCCGCGTCACCGGCGACGAAGACCCGGCCGTGGCCGTACCGGTCGACGATGCCGTGGCTGATCCGGAACACCGACGACCAGCGCAGGTTCGCCGCCCGGGTGCCCGGCGGGGCCAACCGGTCCAGCGCGGCCTGCACGTCGTCGAGGGTCGGCTCGGCCAACTCCTCGCTGAACCCGGGCGGGGCGTCCCGGCCGCCGGTCTGGGCGAAGAACCGGGGCGGCGCGAGGGTGGCGATCCGGTACCGGCCCTCGCCGCGCAGCGGCACGCAGACCAGCATGCCGTCCATCCGGCCGTCGGTCTCGTGCAGGAACCGCAGCAGGTGCCCCGGCGGCATGTCCCAGTTCACGTCGACGTCGGCGAGCATGAACAGCTGCGGGAACCGGCCCAAGCCGCCGGAGAACGTCAACCCGAGCAGGTCACGGACCCGGCTGTGCGCGCCGTCGGCGCCGATCAGGTACTGCGCCCGGACGGTGCGGAGGCTGCCGTCGGCGAGGGTGAGGGTGGCCAGCACGCCGTCCGAGCCCTGGGTGAACCCGGTCAGCTCCGCGCCACGCTGCGGCCGGACGCCGAGGGTGGCCAGCCGGTCGGTGAGGATGCGCTCGGTCTCGTACTGGGGCAGGCCCAGGTGCGCGTACGGCAGGCCGGGCAGCTCCCAGCTCATCCGGTGGGTCTGCGTGCCGTTGACGAACACCACGTTGCCGGTGAGCCAGCTGCCGGCGTCCATCGCCTCCCGCACGATGCCCTGCTCTTCCCAGATCTCCATGGTGCGGCAGTGCACCCCGATCGCCTTGTCGGCGTGGGCGGGCGGAGCCACCCGTTTCTCCACCACCCGGCAGTCGATGCCGCGCCGGGCCAGTTCGACGGCGGCGGTCAGCCCGGTCGGCCCCGCCCCGACGATGAGTACGTCCGTTGTCGTGTGCACGTCGGTCTCCCTACCGGTGCTGGTGGCCCGGTCGACGCCGGGACGGGTCGCGAGGTGGAACAGTCGGCGGCGGAAGTCGAGCAGGAACGGCGCGATCGGCCCGGCCTCCTCCCGCGCGTGGGCCGGGTTGGCGACCCAGCGGTGGAACTCCGCCTCGGTACGCCATTCGGCGAAGATGTGGTGGACGTCCGAGTCGGGCTCGCGCAGCAGGTCCTCGCGCAGGTAACCGGGGACACCGGCCATCCGGGCGGTCACCTCGGCGTGCCCCCGGTGGAACTCGGCGAGCCGGTCGGCGGGCACGGTGACCTCGACGTCCACCAGGATCGTCGGGTCCCCGTCCGGCTCGTCCCGCATCACCCGGTGGTCGTCGGCGGTGGCCGGTTCGCACCCGTCACGCAGGGCGGCGGCGAGGCGGGCGGCCACTGGGCCGTCCTCGTAGTCGCGCAGGGCTTCGTCGTCGGCCCACTCGGTGGCGAGCACGAACGTGTGCGGGTCGTTGGCGTCGAGGAACAGCTCCCGACGCAGGTTGCCGGGCAGGGCGCCGAGCTGCGCCGCGGCGGTCCGCCACGCCGACCGGACGTGCTGTTCGGCACCGGGACGCGCGCGGACCCGGAGCATTGTCCTGATCATGGGGTCTCCCTTGACGGCCTGCCCGAGACGAGGTCCCGACCGCCGGTACCCGCACCGGCCGTCGCCGTCCGACCCTGTCGCAGCGCACGTCACCCCGGCGTCACCGGCGGGCCGGGGCGGGTCGCCGCCCGTTGACGCCACCGGGACGACCCGCCGCCCCGGGTCAGGGGCGCACCGCCCCCGCCGGTACGGAACGGGAGGCGAAACCGCGCGGCCGGCGGTCGTCGCCAACGCGGGAGAGCGTCGCGCGGGAGGGCGACACCGCGCGGCCGAGGGTCCCGCCGACGCGGGCCGTCCGGGGATACCGCCGACGCGCCGGGAGGCCGGCGCGCGACCCGGCCCCGACGCCGTCGCACACAGCGCACCGGCGGCACCGTACCGGCGGGCCGGGCTGCCGCCGGGCGGGTCAGGGGCGGCGGTTGCCGCTGCTCGCGCGGACCACGAGCACCGGCTCGACCTGGGGGCGGGGGGTGCCCGCGCCGGTGCCGTCGAAGAGTTCCAGCAGCGCCGCCACGCACCGGCGGCCGACCTCGTCGAAGTCCTGCCGCACGGTGGTCAGCGGCGGGGAGAGGTATTCGGCCTCGGGGATGTCGTCGAAGCCGACCACGCTGACGTCCTCGGGAATCCGCGCTCCCCGCTGGTGCAGGGCGCGCAGCAGGCCGAGCGCCTGGTGGTCGTTGGCGCAGAACACCGCCGTCACGTCGGGGCGTTCGACCAGGGACTGCCCCAGCTCGTAGCCGGCCCGGGGGCTCCAGTCGCCGACGATGACCGGCGGGACGCGGCGGCCCGCCTGCTCCAGGGTCTGCCGCCACCCGTCGACCCGGTCCCGGGCCTCCAGCCAGTCCCGGGGGCCGGCGATGTGCCAGACCGTCTCGTGGCCGAGGTCGAGCAGGTGCCGGACCGCCAGCCGGGCACCGGCCACCTGGTCGACCGAGATGCTGGGCAGCTCACCGCGCTCCCCGCTGGCCTCGACCACCACGGCGGGCACCCCGGTGGGCAGGCCGTGCACGGCGACCGACGCCGTCATCATCGGGGTGATGACGACGACGCCGGCCACCGACTGCTCGGTCAGCGCGTCGATGGCCGAGCGCATCCCGCTACGGTCCAGCCGTTCCAGGGTGACGATGCTGATGCCGTACCCGGCGGCGCGGGCCGCCCGCTCGATGCCCAGCAGCGTGGCCGCCGGCCCGAACAGGATGGTGTCGAAGCTGACCACGCCGATGACCCGGGAACGTCGGCCGGCCAACCCCCGGGCCAGGGCGTTGGGCCGGTAGTTGAGCTGGTGCACGGCACGCAGCACCCGTTCCCGGGTCTCCGGCCGAACGCTCGGGTGGTTGTTGAGCACCCGGGACACGGTCTGGTGCGACACCCCGGCGAGTTGCGCGACGTCGCTCATCACCGCGGCGCGTTCGGGCCGCTGCTGGCCCATGGCGGCTCAGAAACCCCGGGCCAGGCGGTAGTAGGCCTGGTTCCAGCGCAGCTCGTCGGCGAACCGGCGGGGGGTCGTGTCGGCGTCGATGACGACCAGCTCGGTGCTGACCATCTCGGCGAGGTCGTGCAGCTCCTCGACGCCGACGGCCTGGGACAGCACCGTGTGGTGCGGGGCGCCGGCGGTGAGCCAGGCCTCCGCCGACGCGGCGAGGTCCGGCCGGGGCCGCCACACCGCCCGCGCCACCGGCAGCTTCGGCAGCGGGTACGGCGGGGCGACCACGTCGATCTCGTTGGCGACCAGCCGGAACCGCTCCCCCATGTCGGCCAGGCCGAGCACCACGGCCGGGCCGGGCTGGGCGTCGAAGACCAACCGGACCGGGTCCTCCCGGCCGCCGATGCCCAGCGGGTGGATCTCGACATTCGGGGTGGCCGCCGCGATGGTCGGGCAGACCTCCAGCATGTGCGCCCCGAGCACCAGCTCCCGGCCGGGGGTGAGGTCGTAGGTGTAGTCCTCCATGAACGAGGTGCCGCCGGTGGTGCCCACGGACATCGACTTGAGCGTGCGCACCAGCACCGAGGTCTTCCAGTCGCCCTCGCCGCCGAAGCCGTACCCGTCGGCCATCAGCCGCTGCACGGCGAGGCCGGGCAGCTGCCGCAACCCGCCCAGGTCCTCGAAGTTGGTGGTGAAGGCGCGGAACCCGCCGGCGTCGAGGAAGTCGCGCAGCCCCGCCTCGATCCGGGCGGCGTAGCGCAGCGAGTCGTGCCGGTCCCCGCCGGGGCGCAGCGCGTCGACCAGCCGGTAGCTGTCGTCGTACTCCTTGACCAGGTCGTCGATGCGGGCGTCGGCGACCGCGTCGACGGCGTCGACCAGGTCGTTGACCCCGTAGGTGTTCACCGAGACGCCGAAGCGCAGCTCGGCCTCGACCTTGTCGCCCTCGGTCACCGCCACGTCGCGCATGTTGTCGCCGAAGCGGGCCAGCCGCAGCGACCGCATCTCGGCGTGCCCGATCGCGGCCCGGGTCCACGCGCCGATCCGGGCGGCGACCCGGGGGTCGCTCACGTGCCCGGCGACGGTCTTACGGGCGACGCCGAGCCGGGTCTGGACGTACCCGAACTCCCGGTCGCCGTGGGCGGCCTGGTTGAGGTTCATGAAGTCCATGTCGATCTCGGACCAGGGCAGTTCCACGTTGGCCTGGGTGTGCAGGTGCAGCAGCGGGGTGCGCAGCGCATCCAGCCCGGAGATCCACATCTTGGCCGGGGAGAACGTGTGCATCCAGGCGATCACCCCGACCGCGCCCTGCACGGCGGCGTCGCGGCAGACGGCGAGGATCTCGGCGCTGGAGGTCAGCACCGGCTTCCAGACCACCCGGGCCGGGACGGCCGGGTCGGCGTCGAGTCGTTCGGCGATCCGCCGGGACTGCTCGGCCACCTGGCGCAGGGTCTCCGGGCCGTACAGGCCCTGGCTGCCGGTGAGGAACCAGACCTCGGCGACCGGGGATGGGTTGGTCATGGGCGTTGCCTTCCGGTGGGGCTGGCGAGGGTTACTTGGTGCGGATGCCGACGAGGCGTTGGAGCAGGATGAACACGAACAGCAGGCCACCAATGACGATCTTGGTCCACCACGAGTTGAGGGTGCCGTCGAAGGTGATCAACGTCTGGATGATGCTGAGCACCAGCACCCCGAGCAGGGTGCCGAAGATGTAGCCGGACCCGCCGGTGAGCAGGGTGCCGCCGATGACGACCGCGGCGATCACGTCCAGCTCCATGCCCACCGCGATCAGCGGGGCGCCGGACAGGGTGTAGAAGGAGAGCAGGATGCCGCCGATCGCCGAGCAGAGCCCGCTGATCGTGTAGACCGCGATCTTCGTACGGCCCACCGGCAGGCCCATCAGCAGCGCGGACTGCTGGTTGCCGCCGATGGCGTACACGTTGCGGCCCAGCCGGGTGTACGCCAGCACGGCCGCCGCCACGGCCACCACCGCCACCGCGATCAGCGCGCCGACCGAGACGAAGTTCTCGCCGAGGTGGATGCGGTGCTGGGCGGTGCTGGTCCAGAAGCCGTCGGTGATCGGGATCGAGGTGGTGCTGATCCAGGTGCACACGCCCCGGGCGAAGAACATCCCGGCGAGGGTGACGATGAACGGTTGGATGTCGAAGAAGTGGATCACACAGCCCATCGCGAACCCGAGGATCGGGCCGATCAGCAGCGCGATCACCAGCACCAGGGCCGGGTGCAGCCCGTTGCCGAGCAGCGACGCCGACACCATCGCGGTCATCGCCACCACCGACCCGACCGACAGGTCGATCCCGCCGGTGAGGATCACGAAGGTCATCCCGACCGCGA
Organism: Micromonospora sp. HM134; assembly: GCF_007833915.1. NCBI lineage: Bacteria > Bacillati > Actinomycetota > Actinomycetes > Micromonosporales > Micromonosporaceae > Micromonospora > Micromonospora sp. HM134. The sequence continues at coordinate 3,590,449 of NZ_CP041061.1, read as the reverse complement.
CGACCAGCAGGAAGCCGTTGTCGATGAAGACGTTGAAGACGACCTGGATGTTGGAGAACGCGCGGTACTGGGAGACGCCGATGGCGTACATCACCAGCAGCAGGGCTGCGGTGGCGAGCACCGGTACGTGCCGGGGTGGCACCCGCCACCAGGCACGCCCCGGACGGGCGGCCAACGGGGTCGTGGTCATGCCGGAACCTGCTCCTTCTCTGTGCCGACCGGCTCCACCGGAGTCACCGGGACGCTGCGCCGACGGCGGAACCGCGCCCGGAAGGCCGGGGCCTGGATGAGACAGACCACGATCACCACGACCGCCTTGAACAGCAGGGACGTCTGCGGGTCGATGTTCATGGCGTAGACCGAGGTGGTCAGGGTCTGGATGAGCAGCGCGCCGACCACGGTGCCACCGAGGTAGAACCGGCCGCCGGCCAGCGCGGTGCCGCCGATGACCACGGCCAGGATGGCGTCCAGCTCGACCCAGAGACCGACCGCGTTGCCGTCGGCGCTGGAGACGTTCGCCGTCATCATGAACCCGGCGATGGCGGCGCAGGCGGCGCTCACCACGTACACCAGGAAGGTGATCCGGCGGGAGCGGATGCCGGCCAGCCGGCTGGCCTCGGCGTTCCCGCCGACCGACTCGATGATCATGCCGAGTGCGGTACGCCGGGTCAGCACCGCCACCAGCACGGTCACCGCGAGCGCGATGACGATGGCGAACGGCAGGGTCAGCAGGTGCCCCACCCCGATCACCTTGTACGGCCCGCTGTTGATGGTAATGATCTGCCCCTCGGCGATCAGCTGGGCCAGCCCCCGGCCGGCCACCATCAGGATCAGCGTGGCGATGATCGGTTGGATGCCGATGCCGGCGACCAGGATGCCGTTCCAGGCCCCGAGCAGCAGGGCCACCCCGAAGCCGAGCGCCACCGCGGTGAGCACCACGCCCAGGCTGTTCTGGTCGGGCTGCTCACTGATGTAGAGGCAGGCGACCGCGCCGGCGACCGCCGCCACCGCGCCCACCGACAGGTCGATGCCGCCGGTGGCGATGACCAGGGACATGCCCAGGGCGACCAGGATCAGCGGCGCGCTGAGCCGGACGATGTCGATCAGGCTGCCGTAGAGGTGGCCGTTCTTCAGCTCCACCGACAGGAAACTCGGCCGGTAGATCGCGTTCGCCACCAGCAGCAGCACCAGCACCACGAGCGGCCAGAACAGCCGGTGGCCGGTGACGCCCGCAGCGCGGGCCCGTACGGTGCTCATGCCGGCACCGACCCTTCCTGGGAGCTGCCGCTGGCGATGACCTGCATGACGCGGGCGGCATCGAGGGTGTCGTCGTTGGTGAGTTCGGTGACCAGCTGCCGGTCCCGCATGACGGCGACCTTGTGGCTGAGCCGGAGCACCTCCTCCAGCTCGGCGGAGATGAACAGCACCGCCATCCCGCCGTCGGAGAGCTGCGCGACCAGGCGCTGGATCTCGGTCTTGGCGCCGATGTCGATGCCCCGGGTCGGTTCGTCGAGGATCAGCAGCCGGGGCTCGGTGATCAGCCAGCGGGCCAGCAGCACCTTCTGCTGGTTGCCGCCGGACAGGTTGCGTACCGGCATCTCCGGGTCGGCCGGCCGGATGCTCAACGCCTTGATCCAGTGCTGGACCAGTTCGTCCTGCCGGCGGCGGGGCAGCGGGCGCAGCCAGCCCCGGGCCGCCTGCATGGCCAGGATGATGTTCTCCCGCACCGACAGCTCGCCGACCAGTCCCTCGGTGCGGCGGTTCTCGGAGCAGAACGCGATGTCCCGGTCGATGGCGGCCACCGGGTTGCGGATCGTCACCGGGGTGCCGTCCACGGCGAGCCGGCCGGCGTCGGCGCGGTCCGCGCCGAAGAACAGGCGGGCCACCTCGGTACGCCCCGAGCCGAGCAGCCCGGCCAGGCCGACCACCTCGCCCTGGTGGATGGTGAGGCTGAACGGGGCGACGGAACCGGACCGGCCGAGCCCGTCGGCCGCCACCAGCGGGGTGCCCGACTCCAGGGCCGCCCGGTCCTCGCCACTGGTCGCCTCGTCGAGGCGTTCCAGGGCGTCCAGCTCCTTGCCGATCATCTTCTCCACCAGCGCGATCTGCGGCAGTTCGCTGGTCAGGTACTCGCCGACGAGCCGGCCGTTGCGCAGCACGGTGATCCGGTCGGCGATGGCGTAGACCTGGTCGAGGAAGTGGGTGACGAAGATGATCGCGATGCCGTCGTCGCGCAGCTGCCGCATGATCCGCATCAGCTGGGCCACCTCGTCGGCGTCCAGGCTGGAGGTGGGCTCGTCGAGGATCAGCACCCGGGCCTGGATGTCGACGGCGCGGGCGATGGCGACCATCTGCTGCACGGCCAGCGAGTAGTTGCCGAGCAGTTCGGTGACGTCGATGTGCAGGTCGATACGGGCGAGCAGGTCCTTGGCCCGGCGACGCATCTCGCGCCAGTTGACCGCGCCGAGGCGGCGCGGCTCCCGGCCGATGTAGATGTTCTCCGCCACCGACAGGTTGGGCAGGAGGTTGACCTCCTGGTAGACGGTGCTCACCCCGGCGGCGGTGGCCTGCATCGGGCCGGAGAAGGAGACCTCGGCGCCGTCGAGGGTGATGGTGCCGGAATCGGTGCCGTAGACGCCGGTCAGCACTTTGATGAGGGTTGACTTCCCGGCGCCGTTCTCGCCCATCAGGGCGTGCACCTCACCGGGAAAGAGCCGGAGGTCGACGCCGTCGAGGGCGCGGACCCCGGGGAAGATCTTGCTGATCGCGGTCATCGTCAGGACCGGATGCCTCTCCGACATCCCACCGAACCTTTCCTCGGAAGCGGAGGCCGCCGCGCCGAACGCGGCGGCCTCCGGTCGGATCAGTACTTCCGGTTGGGCAGGGCCGCCTTGGCCTGCTCCTGGGTGAAGGTGGTCTCCTCGGTCTCGACCCGGGCCGGGACCTCCTCGCCGGCCTTGACCTTCTTGGCCAGGTCCATCAGCTGCGGGCCGAGCAGCGGGCTGCACTCCGCGATGAAGTTGAACTTGCCGTCGGCCAGCGCCTGCATGCCGTCCTTGACCGCGTCGATGGTGATGATGGTGATGTCCTTGCCGGGCGTCTTGCCCGCCGCGGTGATCGCCTCCAGCGCGCCCAGGCCCATGTCGTCGTTGTGCGCGAAGAGCACGTCGATCTTTGGGTTGGCCTTGAGGAACTGCTCCATGACCTGCTTGCCGCCGGCCCGGGTGAAGTCACCGCTCTGCGAGGCGACGACCTTCAGGTTGGGGTTGGCGGCGATCGCCTCGGCGAAGCCCTTCTTGCGGTCGTTGGCCGGGGCCGAACCGGTGGTGCCCTGCAGCTCGACGATGTTCACCGGACCGCTCGCGGCCGACTTCTCCTTGACCAGCCACTCGCCGGCGAGCCGGCCCTCCTTGACGAAGTCCGAGCCGATGAAGGTCTTGTAGAGGCTCTTGTCGGCCGAGTCCACGGCCCGGTCGGTCAGGATCACCGGGATCTTGGCGTCCTTGGCCTCCTTGAGCACGGTGTCCCAACCCGACTCCACCACCGGCGAGAAGGCGATCACGTCGACCTTCTGCTGGATGAAGTTGCGGATCGCCTTGATCTGGTTCTCCTGCTTGCCCTGCGCGTCGTCGAACTTCAGGTCGTAGCCGGCCTCGGCGGCCGACTCCTTGATCGAGTTGGTGTTCGCCGTGCGCCAGCCGCTCTCCGCACCGACCTGCGAGAAGCCGATGACCAGCTTGCTGTTGCCACCGCCGCTGCTGCCGTCGCTGTCACCGCCGGTGTCGCTGTTGCCGCAGCCGGCGAGTCCGCCGGCCAGCAGACCGACGGCGAGCATCGCGCCGAGGCCGCGCCGGGTGAGGGTAATGCCGGTCTTCGCCATGTGAAGACTCCTTGTACGGGGATGAGGTGGGGGATGGTGCGTGCGCGGAAGGGCCGGCCGGCTCGGCACGCCGGACGGACGGACCTTCCAGGGGTGGTGCATCGGGTTGCGGTGGATCGACCGGTCCGCCGGGGCGGGCCGGTGGCGAGGACGGGCGGTCGGGCGTTACGGCCCCGACTGCCCGTAGACGTTCTGGTAGCGGTCGTAGAGGGAGTCGATGTCGGCCTGGGCCATCGGCACCGGGGTGCCGAGCGTCCGGGCCAGGTGGGCGGTGCGGGCCACGTCCTCGCACATCACGGCGGCCTTCACCGCCGCGCGGGCGTCCCGGCCGATGGTGAACACGCCGTGGTTGCGCATCAGCACCGCCGGTGAGCGGTGCCCGGACAGGGTCGCCACGATGCCCTTGCCGATGTCGTCCCCGCCGATGAGCGCGAACGGACCGACCGGGATCTCGCCGCCGAACTCGTCGGCCTGGGCGGTGAGGTTGCACGGGATCGCCTCGCCGCAGGCGGCCCAGGCGGTGGCGTACCCGCTGTGGGTGTGCACCACGCCGCCGACCTCGGGCATCGCCCGGTAGACGTAGGCGTGGGCGGCGGTGTCGCTGGACGGCGAGAGGTCACCGTCGACCACGACCCCGTCGAGGTCGCAGACGATCATGTTGTCGGGCCGCAGGTCGTCGTAGGAAACCCCGCTCGGCTTGATCACCATCAGCTCCCGGCCGGGCACCCGGGCCGAGACGTTGCCGGCCGTCCAGGCCACCAGGTTGTAGCGCACCAGCTCGCCGTGCAGGGTGGCCACCTGCGCGCGTAGCCGGGCCACCTCGGCGTCGAGGTCGAGGGTCATGCCGGCACCTCCAGGGGGTCGGTGGTCGGTTCGGCGACGGCCGGACGGCGGGCGGCGTTGCGGATCGCCCGCAGCCGCAGCAGCACGTCGTCGCCGCCCCGGCCGAAGTGGTCGTGCAGCCGGCGGTACTCGGCGTAGAGCGCGTCGTAGGCGTCGGCGCGCTCCGGGTCGGGCCGGTAGACCTCACGGTCGACCCGGCCCATCGCCGTCGAGGCGGTCGGCACGTCGGGGTACGCGCCGGCCGCGACCGCCGCGTGGATCGCCGAGCCCAGGGCCGGGCCCTGCGCCGAGCCGATGATGCCCAGCGGACGGCGGGTCACGTCGGCGTAGATCTGCATCAGCAGGCTGTTGCCGGTCAGCCCGCCGGCCACGATCAGCTCGTCGACCGGGACGCCCGCCTCGGCGAAAGCCTCGATGATCATGCGGGTGCCGTACGCGGTGGACTCCAGCAGCGCCCGGTAGACGTCCGGCGGCCGGGTGGCCAGGGTGAGGCCGACGAGCACCCCGCTGAGGTCGTGGTTGACCAGCAGCGAGCGGTTGCCGTTCCACCAGTCCAGGGCGACCAGGCCGTGGGCGCCGACGGGCTGCGCGGCGGCGGCCTCGGTGAGCTCCTCGTGGGAGGCGAATCCGGCGGGGGCGGCGTGCTTGACGTACCAGCCGAAGATGTCGCCGACGCCGCTCTGGCCGGCCTCGTAGCCCCAGGAGCCGGCGCTGATCCCGCCGTCGACCACGCCGCACATGCCGGCCACCTCGGCCCGCTCGGTACCGTTGACCACGTGGCAGGTGGAGGTGCCCATGATGGCGACCAGCCGGCCGGGGGTCAGCGCCTGCGCGGCGGCGGCGGTGACGTGGGCGTCGACGTTGCCGACGGCGACCGCGATCCCCTCCGGCAGCCCGGTCCAGGCGGCGGCCTGCGCGGTGAGCCCGCCGGCCCGTGCGCCGAGCTGCGCCAGCGGCCCGTCGATCTTGGCGACGAAGTCGGCGAAGCCGGGGTTCAACGCGGACAGGTACGCCGGGGACGGGTAGTGGCCGTCCTGGAGCAGCCCCTTGTAGCCGGCGGTGCAGACGTTGCGGGTCTCGACGCCGCACAGCTGCCAGACGATCCAGTCGGCGGCCTCGATCCAGCGCTCGGCGCGGGCGTAGACCTCCGGGTCCTCCTCCAGCAGTTGCAGCCCCTTGGCGTACTGCCACTCGGCGGAGATCTTGCCGCCGTAGCGGCCGATCCAGGACTCGCCCCGGGAGTGGGCCAGCGCGTTGATCCGGTCGGCCTGCGGTTGGGCGGCGTGGTGCTTCCACAGCTTCACCCAGGCGTGCGGGCGGGTACGCAGGTCGGGCAGCTCGCACAGCGGGGTGCCGTCGGCCAGGGTGGGCAGCACGGTGCAGGCGGTGAAGTCGATGCCGATGGCGACCACCTGGGCCGGGTCGACGCCGCTCTCGGCGAGCGCGGCGGGCACCGCCCGGCGCAGCACCTCGCGGTAGTCGTCCGGGTCCTGCAGCGCCCAGTCGGCCGGCAGGGTCCGGCCGTCGACGGCGAGCGTCGTGTCCATCACGCCGTGGCGGTACTCGTGCACCGCCGTGCCCAGCTCGGCGCCGTCGCCGACCCGCACCACCAGCGCCCGACCCGACAGCGTGCCGTAGTCGACGCCGACGACGTACCGGTCCTGCGGCTTCGCGCCTGCATCCATGCCGTTCTCCGTTCAATCGTTGGGGGCAAGTGTTAGCGCTCACATGGAATCCGTCAAGGCGCATCCATGTAACACTGCCGTAACCATCCTGAGCGGCCCCGGCACGGCATCCACGATCACCGCTCCGACCAGCCATCGAGCAGCCGACATACGCCGAACAGGTGAGCGGTCACATCCGTTCGGTCGGGCCGGCCCTTGACACGCCTGCGCGGACGGTTCCAGACTTCGGGGCGACCGCGCGGCGGGCCCGGAGCCGGGCCGGACGGGCGACGACCGGTCCCACCGGCGTCGTCGCGTCCACCTGCCGTGCCCGCGCGACGGACCACGGCCCTCGTCCGCCCGAGACGGACCACACGGCCTTCGTCGCCACCCGGAGGAGGCCGCATGAGGATCGTCGACGCCCGGGTCATCGTGACCTGTCCGGGTCGCAACTTCGTCACCCTGAAGATCGTCACCGACGAGGGGGTCACCGGCGTCGGGGACGCCACCCTCAACGGCCGGGAGCTGGCCGTCGCGTCCTACCTGCGCGACCACGTCGTGCCCCTGCTGATCGGGCGCGACCCGGCCCGGATCGAGGACACCTGGCAGTACCTCTACCAGGGCGCCTACTGGCGACGCGGGCCGGTGACGATGAGCGCGATCGCCGCCGTGGACACCGCCCTGTGGGACATCAAGGGCAAGGTCGCCGGCCTGCCGGTCTACCAGCTGCTCGGCGGCCGGTCCCGGGACGGGGTCACCGTCTACGGGCACGCCAACGGCGAGACCGTCGAGGACGTGCTGGTCGAGGTCGCCCGCTACGTGGACCTCGGCTACCGGGCGGTCCGGGTGCAGTGCGGCGTGCCCGGCCTGCCGAAGACCTACGGGGTCAGCGCCGACAAGCTGTTCTACGAGCCGGCCGACGCGGCCCTGCCCAGCGAGGCCACCTGGTCCACCGCGCGCTACCTGGCGCACGTCCCGACGGTCTTCGCCCGGGTACGCGACGAGTTCGGCCCCACCCTGCGGCTGCTGCACGACGTGCACCACCGGCTCAGCCCGATCGAGGCCGCCCGGCTCGGCAGGAGCCTGGAGCCGTACGCGCTGACCTGGATGGAGGACCCGGTCCCCGCCGAACTGCCGGAGGGGTTCCGGCTGATCCGCCAGCACACCACCACCCCGGTCGCCGTCGGCGAGGTGTTCAACACCATCTGGGACGCCGCCCAGCTCATCCGGGAACAGCTCATCGACTACATCCGCACCACGGTGGTGCACGCCGGTGGCATCACCCACCTGCGGCGCATCTTCGACCTGGCGGCGCTGCACCACGTGCGCAGCGGCTCGCACGGGGCCACCGACCTCTCGCCCGTCTGCATGGCCGCCGCCCTGCACCTGGACATCGCCATCCCCAACTTCGGCCTCCAGGAGTACATGCGGCACACCGACGCCACCGACGAGGTCTTCCCGCACGGCTACCACTACGCCGACGGCTACCTGCACCCGGCGGAGACCCCCGGCCTCGGCGTGGACATCGACGAACAGGCTGCGGCCCGCTACCCGTACGCCCCGGCGTACCTGCCGGTCAACCGGCTGGAGGACGGCACCGTCCACCCCTGGTGAGCCGGGGCGACACCGGGCCGCCCGGGGGTCAGCGCAGCTCCTTGACCCGGATCAGGTTGCCGGCCGGGTCGCGGAAGGCGCAGTCGCGTACCCCGTACGGCTGGTCGATCGGCTCCTGCACGACCTCGGCGGCGCCGGCCTGCACCTTCTCGAAGGTGCCGTCGAGGTCGCCGGTGGCCAGCATGAGCCAGCCGTAGGTGCCCTTGGCCATCATCTCGGCGATGGTGCGGCGTTCCTCGTCGGTGACCCCCGGGTCGACCGCCGGCGGGGCCAGCAGGACGGACGTGCCGGGCTGGCCGGGCGGGCCGACGGTGATCCAGCGCATCCGTCCCGTCCCCACGTCGTTGCGGACCTCGAAGCCGAGGATGTCGCGGTAGAAGGCCAGCGAGGCGTCCGGGTCGTCGTGCGGCAGGACGCAGGTGTCGATGGTGAGATCCATGCCGATCACGCTAGGTGATGACCGGGGCGGGTGCTTCTCGATTCCTGACCGGCCGGGTCACCTGTCTGGTCAGGCACGGCGGCAACTGCGCCGACCCCTGCGCCGCCAGCGCCCGGTAGCTGCTCGGTGGCATGCCGACCAGCTCGGCGAAGCGGGTGCTGAAGGTGCCCAGCGACGAGCAGCCGACCGCGAAGCAGACCTCGGTGACGCTGAGGTCGCCCCGGCGCAGCAGTGCCATCGCCCGCTCGATCCGCCGGGTCATCAGATAGGAGTACGGTGACTCGCCGTAGGCGCGGCGGAACTGCCGGCTCAGGTGACCGGCCGACATGTGCACGCCCCGGGCGAGCGCCTCGACGTCCAGCGGTTGGGCGTACTCGCGGTCGATCCGGTCCCGCACCCGGCGCAGCCGGGCCAGGTCACGTAGCTGCTGGTCGGGGGCGGATCTGCCGGTCATCCCGTGATCGTGCCAGGTCCCGCCGGCCGACGTCGGCCACCCCGGGGCGGGTCGGGCACGGGGAGTCAGTGGATGCGGCGGCCCCGGGCGTCGGGCACCCCGGACTTGCGGAAGAAGTACGTGTTGACCTGGTCCCGCCACTCGGTCGCGCAGCGCAGCTGCTCGGCGAGGCGTTCGGTGACCCGGTCGTGCACCGCCGGGTCGATCATCCCGGCCAGCCCGGCCCACCGCTCCCGCATCGCCTCCACCTCCGCCACCCCGGCGAAGTGGGTGTCGTAGATGTGCTGGATGACCGTGACGCCGCTGTGCAGCACGTGGGAGTACGGCACGTGGTGGAAGAAGAGCAGCAGCTCGTCCGGGCACCGCTCCAGCGACTCGTACAGCTGCGACCAGGGCGGCGGGTACTGGCCGGCGAAGCCGGTGCCGGTCGCCCGGGTCCGGTCCACCCCGACGCCGTCGCGGTCGGCGAAGTGGTAGGTGCCCCACCGGCTGTACTCGTAGCCGTCGACGCCGGGCCCGTAGTGGCCGGCCGGGTTCACCATGAAGCCGACGCCCAGCGGGGCGGTGTACCGCTCGTAGGTGCGCCACGAGTCGTCCAGCACCGCGTGCAGCGTCTCGCGGACCAGCGCCGGGTCGCCGAGGGTCGACGCCGGGAAGGTCAGGTCGATCCACTCGTCGAGGAGCGCCGCCGGGTCGAGCTGGGGGTCCCAGGCCAGCCGGCCGAAGGCGTACAGGTTGGCCTGGGCCAGCGGGTGCCCGCACCAGAACGGGTCGTCGCCCACGTTGGCCACGGCCACCAGGTCGCCGCCCCGGCGGGGTCCCGGGCCGGGCACGTCGGCCAGCACGTCGGCGACGCTGCGTTCGGCCGGCCCCCACGGCCGGAACGCCAGCACCTCGTGCCACCAGGGGGCCAGGTAGCAGGCGTGCCACTGCTGGCCGGTGTACTCCTGGGTCACCTGCAACTCCACCGCCAGCCGGGTGGCCGGCATGGCGGCGATCACCGGCGAGACCGGCTCGCGGGGCTGGAAGTCGACCGGGCCGAACTTCACCTGGAGGACGACGTTGTCGGCGAACCGCCCGTCCAGCGGGGCGAAGTGGTCGTACGCGGCGCGGGCCCGGTCGGTCGTCCGGTCCCGCCAGTCCTGCCGGTGGTCGTAGACGAACGCCCGCCAGTGCACCACTCCCCCGTGCGGGGCGAGCGCGGCGGCCAGCAGGTTCGCCCCGTCGGCGTGGTCGCGGCCGTAGCTGAACGGGCCGGGCTGCCCCTCCGAGTCGGCCTTCACCACGTACCCGCCGAAGTCGGGGATGCGCGCGTAGACCCGGCGGGTGGTGGTTTCCCACCAGTCGCGCACCTGCTCGTCGAGCGGGTCGGCGGTGGGCAGGCCGCCGAGGACGACGGGGGCGGCGAAGGTCACCGACAGGTGCACCCGCACGCCGTACGGGCGCAGCAGGTCGGCGATGCCGGCCACGTCGTCGAGCCGGTCGGTCAGCAGCAGCGCCTCGGTGGGGCCGACGTTGACGTTGTTCACCGAGATCGCGTTGACCCCCGTCGAGGCGAGCAGCCGCCCGTACGCCCGCAGCCGGTCCCGGTCGCCGCGCGGCCCGCCGTCCCGCCAGAAGATCGACCCACCGGCGTAGCCCCGCTCCACCTGCCCCATCACCGGGTGCACCGCCACGTTGTCCCAGTGGTCGAGCATCCGGCGGCGCAGCGCGGGCCGGTGGGTACGCGCCGGCTGTTCCCCGGTGAACGCGGCCTCGCCGAGGCGGACCAGGTGGAACAGCCCGTAGAGCAGCCCGGCCGGCGCGTCGGCCAGCAGCACCGTGACGTCGTCGACCCGGGCCGACCGGAAACCCTCGTCGCCCAGCGGCCCGCCGTCGGAGTCCGCGGCCTGCGGCACCGCCGGGGGCAGCGGTCCCCCGCCACGCAGGGCCAGCACCAGGTCGACCGGCCCGGCCGTCGCGGTCCCGGCGGCGGTCCGCTCCACCCGCCCGCCGTGCCGGGCGCAGGCGCGGGCCACCTCGTCGTGGACCGTGTCGACGAGCGGGCCGTCGCCGTGCACCAGCACCCGACGCGCGCCGAGCGCCCGGAACGCCTCCGGCGGCAGCCACGCCGGGTGCGGCGGCGGTTCCCCCGCCCCGGTGGCGGTGGCCGGGGCGGTGCCGGTGGCCGGGGCGGTGCCGGTGGCCGGGGCGGTGGCGGGGCTGGTCATCCGGTGAAGTCCTTCCGCACGAGGTCGGTCATCGGGGTGGTGATCCGCAGGTACGCCAGGACGAACGGGCCGGCCAGCAGCACCGGCAGCGCCTCGGAGACGAGCACGGTGAGCGCCCCGGCGGCGGCCAGCAGCAGGGCGGTGCCGATGGTGACGGCGGGCGTGCGGACCAGGAAGTACAGCGCCAGCCGGAGCACGTCGCGGGTGCGGAAGGTGAACAGCGAGGCGATCACCAGCGCGTTGCCGCCGACCAGGGTGACCGCGACCCCGATCACGAGCAGCGGCACCGCCCAGCCGGTGGGGACGCCCGCGACGGACAGGTGGGTGAGGTTGACCGCGATGACGGTCAGCCAGAGCAGCAGCGGCACCCAGATCCGGAGCACCTGCGCGAGGTTGGCCCGGTAGCCCTGCCGGAACCGGGCGGCGGGCCGCAGGTCGGTCAGGTCGGGGCGCTGGTGGTGCAGGGCGTACAGGGCGGCGGAGACGGCGGGACCGACCGGGAGCAGGCAGAGCGCCACCAGCGGCAGGTTGCTGGCGTCGCGGCCGAGCAGGAGCACCGGGACCAGGCCGGGAAGGGTGGTGAGGACCAGCAGGAAACCGACGACGAGCACGGTGTACACCGTGGCGGCGGCCCGCGACAACGGGCCGTCGCCGACCTCCCGCCAGGTCTGCGCGCTCACGACCGCTCGTCCCGGTCGGCCGACGGAGGGCCGCCGAGCAGCCGGGTGCCGTCCCACCACGGCGGGGTCTCGTCGCGTACCGCCGCCAGTTCGACGAGGGTGACCTCGTGCCGGGCCAGGTCGAGGTCGAGGTCGACCCGGCCGGCGGTGATCGGCAGGGCGCGGTGGGAGCGGGCCGGCTCGGCGGCCTCCCGCAGGCTGTCGAGCTGCCCGGGGCGGGGGGACCGGGGGCGCCCCATCTCGCTCCAGGCCGTCCAGGCGTTGCCGGCGTCCTCGCTGACCGAGGAGCGCAGCAGGAAGGCCGAGGTGACCTCCCCGCCCGTCGTCGTGGCGGACGCCACCGGCACCGACAGGGCCAGCGGGTGCCGGTCGGGCACCGGGTGCAGGCCGGTCACGTCCACCGGGGCCCAGGCCAGGATGGCGACGCGGCCGTCGGGGTGCCGGGTGACCAGGTGGTCCGCGCCCCGGGCGAGCACGTCGCCACCGAGCCGGGCCAGGAACGCGTACAGGTGGTAGGTGGGCTTCTTGATCTGGCGGTGGGTGAGCAGGCCGAACCCGCCGTGGAACAGCGCGGTCGGCACCCCCACCTCCTCGAACACGTCGCTGAACGTCCAGTACGAGAAGGAGTCGACCAGGTCGCCGCCGGCCGCCAGCACCGGCGCGAGGTAGGCCGCGTGGAAGGCCGTGTCGTGGATCGGGTTGTCCGGCCGGTAGGAGGAGTTGAACTCGGTGATGTGCACCGGCAGGTCGGCCAGCGCGGTGCCGTACAGGTGCCGGCGCGGGGCGGCGAACTGTTCCAGCAGAGACGACGCCGGGGACAGCGTCTGGTGGGTGCCGAACGGCACGTGCTGGGCGGGGCCGGAGGTGTAGGCGTGCCGGCTGACGAAGTCGACAGGCACGTCGTGCGTGGTGACGAAGTCGGCGAAGGGCTCCCACCAGTCGTCCGCGCCGGGCGAGATGGCCGGGCCGCCGACCTGCAACCCGGCGTCGACCTCCTTGACCGCGTGCGCGGTCACCTCGTAGAGGCGGTGGTAGGCGTCGCGGTCGGCGCCCTGCCAGAAGTCCGGCAGGTTCGGCTCGTTCCACACCTCGATCGGCCAGCCGCGCACCTCGTCGAGGCCGTACCGGTCGACCAGGTGGGCCACCGTGGCGCGGACCAGGTCGGCCCACTCCGACCAGCAGCGGGGCGGGGTGACGTTGCCCTGCCACCAGAACACCGTCTGCTCGCCGGAGGCCAGCCCCTCGGGCATGAAGCCCAGCTCCACGAAGGGTCGGATGCCCAGCCCGAGGTAGGCGTCGACGACCTGGTCGACGTACGTGAAGGAGTGGTGCACCCGGCGTTCGTCGCCGTGCCGGTAGGGGCGGTGCACGCCGACGCCGTCGCTGAGCAGGCCGTGCCCCCGGATGTGCCGGAACCCGATGTCCTGCTGGATCAGGGCCAGCGAGTCCTGGTAGTCGCGGCGCAGGGCCAACTCGAACCGTCCGGTGCCGACGCACTGCCGCCAGGCGTCGGTGAGCCGCCCCACGGGTCGGGCGGGAACGGTGATCCGCATCGTGGTGTCCTCCGGTGCTCGCCGGTCCGGTGCCCGGCCCGGCCGGAACCCGCTGCGGGTTCCGGCCGGGCCGGGTCGGTCAGCCGTTGTCCTTCTCGAACCGCTCGTGTGCCTTGTTGACCAGGCCGATGTACTGGTCGGCGTTCTTGGCCTTCAGCTCACCGACGTAGGCGTCCCACTCGGTGAGGGGCCGCTGGCCGAGGATGAACTTCAGCGTGTTCTGGACGACGTGGTCCTTCAGCGGGGTCTCCCAGAGCGACGCCTGCTCCCGCTCGGAGTCGGTGAGCGGGGCCGGCGGGTCGACCGGCAACGGCGTCCGGGCGTTCATCACCTTCTGGAACTCCATCTCCTCCGGGGAGAAGAACGACTGCACCAGGTCGAGCTTGCCGCCGTAGGAGAACACCCCGTTGCCGAAGCCGAAGTCCTTCTGCAGGTGCTTGCTGCCCTTGGGGTTGAGCCCGATCATGTCGACGTCGGGGTTGAGGGTGTACTTGCCGGCGGCGTCCTTGGTGTAGGTGGTGCCCTCGACGCCCCACTTGGCGAATTCCTCGCCGGCCTCGGAGTAGTACAGCCAGTCGATGAACTGCATCATCGCCACGAAGTTCTTGCTGTCCCGGGCCTTCTTGGAGATCATGATGCCGTTCTCCAGCCGGCTGGCCGGGTTGATCTCGCCGGCCGGGCCGACCAGCAGCGGGATCTTGGTCAGCTTGGCGTTCGGCAGGGTCTTGGCCAGGTCGGGGCGGTAGTCGTTGACCAGGCTCTGGGCGTTGCTGCCGATGACGAAGGACTTGCCGTTGGCGAGCTTCTGCCGGGCCTGCTCGTCGGTCTGGGTGAAACTCTCCGGGTCGAGCAGCTTCTCGGCCACCAGCTTGTTGAGGTACACGATCACCTGCTTGTACTGCTCGGTGGCGCCGGTGTAGACGAACTTCTTCGCCGCCGGGTCCCAGGTGGCGGGGTTCCAGCTCCAGCCGGTCCGGATGCCGTGCGCGGCGCCGACGATGCTCAGCAGCTCACCGCCCGGGTTCGGCTTGCTCCACCGGTCCGAGTACGGGTACGAGTCGGGGTAACGCGCCTTCATCGCCTTGAGCACGGTGTACAGCTCGTCCCAGGTCTTGGGGATCTGGAGGTTGAGCTGCTGGAGGATGTCGGTGCGCACCGCGATCGAGTACTCCGCCCACGGCTTCTCGTGCAGGCCCGGGAGCAGGTAGAACTTGCCGTCGGACTGCCGCAGCGTGTCGAACTCCGGTTGGAGGTTCCACTTGGCGATCTTGTCCTTGAGGTTGGGCATCAGGTCCAGGTAGTCGCTCACCGGGAGGATCGCGCCGGAGGAGACGAAGGCGTTCTCCGCCGGGTGGTACGTCTTCGGGATGATCAGCGGGGCGTCGCCGGCACCGATCAGCAGGCTGCGCTTCTGCTCGTAGTCGCTCAGCGGCACGGCCACCGGTTCGAGCTTGACGTTGGTCCGCTTGGTCAGCTCCGACCAGAACAGCCAGTCGTCCTTGAGCGGGTAGTTCGGGTGGTTGTTGTAGAGGATGGAGAAGGAGAGCGGCTCGGTGGCCTTGAACTGCGTCCCGAGAGCGTAGTCGGCCATCGCGCCGGCCCGGTTGCCGTCGAGGTTCTTGGCGTCCGGGGCGTCGTCGGAGCAGGCCCCGACGAGGGTGAGGGTGAGCAGCCCGGCAGCGGCTATCGCCACGCGGCGCCACGTCCTGTGGAACATGGCTCGTCCTTTCGGTCAGGTGGGGTGTGGGGTGCAGTGGGTGGAGCGGTCGGCCGGGCTACCCCTTGACCGCGCCGAGCATCACGCCGGACACGAAGAACCGCTGGATGAAGGGGTAGACCGCGAGGATCGGCAGGGTGGTGAGCACGATGGTCACGGACTGGATGGTGGCCGCCGCCTGCACCGCGTCGGACTCGGCGACCCCGCCGGCGGACTGCGCCCCGGTCGCCCCGGCGATGAGGTTGCGCAGGTAGACCGTGACCGGGAACAACTCCTGCTGGTCGAGGTAGAGGAACGCGGTGAACCAGGAGTTCCAGAAGGACACCGCGTAGAACAGCACCATCGTGGCGATGATCGCCTTGGACAGCGGCAGCACGATCCGCAGCAGGGTGCCGTACGTGCTGAGCCCGTCGACGGCGGCGGCCTCCTCCAACTCCACCGGCAGGCTCTCGAAGAACGCCTTCATCACCAGCAGGTTGAACACGTTGATCGCGTTGGGCAGGACCACCGCCCAGATGCTGTTCTTCATGCCCAGGCTGGTGACCAGCACGTAGTTGGGGATCAGCCCGCCGGAGAAGAACATGGTGAACACTGCGATCCCGACGAGCACCCCCCGCCCCTTGAGCTGGTGCTTGGACAACACGTACGCGTAGCAGGTGGTCAGCACGATCGAGATCGCGGTGGCGACGACGGTGTAGACCACGGTGTTGCGGTAGTTCGTCCAGAACATCGGGTCGGACATCACCAGCCGGTAGGCGGTGAGGTTGAAGCCCTGCGGGACGAGGTTGACCTTCCCGGCGATGATCGGCGCCTCGTCGCTGAGCGACCGGGCCACGATGTTGACGAACGGGTAGAGCGTCACGACCACCACGAGGGTCAGCACCACCGCGTTGACCGCCTGGAAGATCCGGTAGCCCCGGGTCGGGCGGATGCCCCGGCGGCGGCGGGACGCGGGGCGGGGCGCCGGGGTCTTCGGGCCGGCCGTGCCGGGGGCCACGGTCACCACAGGCTCGTCCCCACCGTACGGCGGGAGATGGTGTTGGCGCCCAGCACCAGGACCAACCCGATCACCGCCTCGAACAGGCCGATCGCGGCGGCATAGCTGAAGTTGCTGGACTCGAAGCCCATCCGGAACAGGTACGTGGAGATCACGTCGGCGGTCGGGTAGGTCAGCGGGTTGTACAGCAGCAGGATCTTCTCGAACCCGACCGCCATGAAGGTGCCGATGTTGAGGATCAGCAGGGTCACCATCGTCGGCCTGATCCCGGGCAGCGTGACATGCCAGGTCTGCCGCCACCGGTTGGCCCCGTCGATCCGGGCCGCCTCGTAGAGGTTCTCGTCGATGGTGGTGAGCGCCGCCAGGTAGAGGATCGTCCCCCAGCCGACGGTCTGCCAGACCTCCGAGGAGACGTAGACGGCGCGGAACCAGCCGGGCTGTTGCAGGAACGGCACGGCCTCCCCACCCACCCCCCGGATCACCTGGTTGACCGAGCCGTCCATCGACAGCAGCTGCATCACCATCGCCGCCACGATCACGATGGACAGGAAGTGCGGCAGGTAGGACACCGACTGGACGAACCGCTTGAGCCGGCGGGCCCGGACCTCGTTGAGCAGCAGCGCCAGCACGATCGGCAGCGGGAAGCAGAACAGCAGGGTCAGCGTGCCCAGCACCAGGGTGTTGGTGAACACCTGCCAGAAGGTGGGGTCGGCCAGGAACAGCCGGAAATACCGCAGGCCCACCCAGTACTCGCCGAGGATGCTGCCGCCGGGGCTGAACCGGCGGAACGCGATCACGTTGCCGATCATCGGCAGGTAGCGGAAGACCAGGAAGAACAGCAGCGGCAGGACGGCCAGCGAGTAGAGCTGCCAGTCCCGGCGCAGGGCCCGTCGCCAGGGGTGCCGGCGACGCCGGACCGGGGCGGGCGTCGCCGGGGCCGGTGGCGGCCGTAGCGTCGGGGATGTCATCCTCGGCCTCCTATCCGGCCTGCGGGTCGGTGCCGGCGGACTCGACCCGTACCGCCGTGAGCAGGTGTCGTCGTGCGCCGACCTGCCGTTGCCCGCCGGTCAGGCGCAGCAGCAGGGTCGCCGCGGTGTCGCCGCTGGAGCGACCGAAGCGCAGCTCGACGTCGCCGGGTTCGACGATGCGCCGGCCGTCGCGCCCGGTGAACGAGGCGACGTCGGCGGGCACGGTGAAGCTGACCCGCGCCGCCGTGCCGGGGTCCAGCGGCACCCGGGCGTAGCCGACCAGCCGGACCACGGGTCGGGTGGTCTGCGCCACCGGGTCGTGCAGGTAGAGCTGCACCACCTCGGTGCCGGGCCGGTCGCCGGTGTTGCGCACGGTGATCCGTACCGTCGTCTCGCCGTCGACCGGCCAGGCCGGCGGTCCGCCGGTCTCCCCCGCGCCCGAGGCCACCGGGTCGGACCAGGTGAAGGTGGTGTAGCCCAGCCCGTGGCCGAACGGGTACGCCGGGGTGGGGTCGATCGAGGACACCTCGGAGCGACGGCCCAGCGGCGGGGTCAGGTAGGTGCCGGGCAGGCCACCGGCGTCACGCGGGACGCTGACCGGCAGCCGGCCGGACGGGTTCACCGCGCCGGTGAGCACCTCGGCGAGCGCCTGCCCGCCGCGCTGGCCGAGGAAGAACGCCTGGACGACGGCCGCGGCACGCTCGTGGTCGGGGCCGAGCGCGTAGGGCCGGCCGGTCATCAGCACCAGCACCACCGGGGTGCCGGTGTCGAGCACGGCCCGGACCAGGTCGGCCTGGACGCCGGGCAGCCGCAGGTCGGGCGCGTCGCAGCCCTCGCCGGAGGTGCCCCGGCCGAACATGCCGGCGCGGTCGCCGACGGCGAGCACGCAGACGTCGGCCTGCGTGGCGGCGGTGACCGCCGCCGCGATGCCCGAGGTGTCGTCGCCGGTGATCGCGCAGCCCGGCTCGTGCACGAGGCCGGGAACCAGCCGGGTGAGTTCGTCGCGCAGCGAGGGGATCTCCAGACCCAGCCCGTGCTCGGGGTGGCGGACCCCGACGTGGTTGGGGAAGGAGTAGCAGCCGAGCAGGGCCATCGGGTCGTCGGCGACCGGACCGACCAGGGCGACCCGCCGGCCGGGGGCCAGTGGCAGCACGCCGTCGTTGCGCAGCAGCACCACCGACTCGCGGGCCAGCCGCAGGGCGACGTCGCGGCTGGTCTCGTCGTCGAGCCGCAGGTCCGCCGCGTCCTCGGGCAGTTCCTGCCAGTCCTCGTCGAGCAGCCCGAGTTCGATCTTCTGGATCAGCACCCGGCGCAGCGCCCGGTCGATCAGCGCCTCGTCGATCTCGCCGGCCCGCACGGCGGCGACCAGCGGTTCGCCGAACGCGTCCACGGTGGGCAGTTCCACGTCGATGCCGGCGTGCAGGGCGAGCCGGGCGGCGTCGGCGGCGTCGGCGGCCACCCCGTGCAGGGTCTCCAGGAAGCGCACCGCGAAGTAGTCGGCGACGACGGTGCCGGTGAAGCCCCACTCGTCGCGCAGCAGCCCGGTCAGCAGCCCCTCGTCGGCCGCGGCGGGCAGGCCGTCGATCTCGGCGTACGAGTTCATCACCGAGCGGGCCCCGCCGAGGCGCAGGGCCATCTCGAACGGCGGCAGGATGACGTCGGCCAGTTCCCGGGGGCCCATCGACACCGGGGCGAGGTTGCGGCCGCCCCGGGAGACGGAGTAACCGGCGAAGTGTTTGAGGGTGGCGACGATGCCGGCGCGTTCCAGGCCCCGCACGTACGCCGCCCCGGTGGTCCCGACCAGGTACGGGTCCTCGCCGATGGTCTCCTCGGTGCGCCCCCAGCGGTAGTCGCGGGTGACGTCGAGCACCGGGGCGAGTCCCTGGTGGACCCCGGCGGCCCGCATCGAGCGTCCGATCCGGCCGGCCATCTCCTCGACCAGTTCCGGGTCGAATGAGGCGCCCCAGCCCAGCGGGGTGGGGTAGACCGTGGCCCGCCAGGCGGCGAAGCCGGTGAGGCACTCCTCGTGCACCTGGGCGGGGATGCCGAACCGGCTCGCGGCGGCGATCTGCGCCTGGGAGGCGGCCAGCGAGCGGGCCCCGACCACGGGGTCGACGGGTGCGGTGCCGAACGGGCGGGTCAGCTGGCCGAGCCCGTGCCGGATGATCGTGCTCCACGGTGGCGCGCCGTCGATCATGTCGGCCTGGTGCGGGGCGACCCCCTCGCCGGAGGCTTCCGCGCCGACCCAGACGCCGACGAGCTGGGCGATCTTCTCCTCCAGCGACATGAGCGGGACCAGTGCGTCGGCCCGTTGCGCGGGTGAGCGTCGGGGGTCCCGCCACGGTTGGGTTCCGCGGGGTGCCGGGCCGTCGTCGACGGGCACCTGACTTCTCATGCCACACCCCTCACCTTCGACACTCCCCCTCCCGCGCCCGCCGGGACAGGCAGCACGCGACGGCGGGGGGATCGAAAATTTCGTAAACAGCGCGTTACCTTTTTCGGGCAACTTAGGAGGCATTGCCGGCGCATGTCAAGGGCCTCAATTGGGATATGTAACCGCACTACTCCCGGAAAGGACATTCACCCCCGTCAAAATCCTCGGGCACTGTCGAATCCCGGTTTCGAACCGAACGTGCTAGAGTTCTCCGAAACTTTCGGACGTGCCTGGTGAGGCTTCGATGACCGCGTCCCGCCCGCTCACCCCACAGGCCTCGGCCACGATCGCCACCATCGCCGAGGAGGTCGGCGTCTCCGTGGCGACCGTCTCGAAGGTGCTCAACGGGCGGGCGGACGTCGCCGCCGAGACCCGGGCGCGGGTCGAGGAGAGCCTCGAACGCCACCGGTACCGCCGCCGCATCCGCCGGCAGTCGCCCGGGATCGACCAGATCGACCTGGTCTTCCACGAGTTCAACTCCGGCTGGGCGATGGAGATCATGAGCGGGGTCGAGGCGGTGGCCTCCGCCGCCGGGCTGGGCATCGCCATCTCCCAGCTCGACGGGGCACACCGGCCCGCGCCCCGCCGGCTGGACGCCCTGGTCGCCCGGCGTCCGCTGGGCCTGCTCTTCGTGCTCTGCCACCCGACCCCGCCGCAGCAGCTCATGCTGGCCGAACACCGCATCCCGTTCGTGGTCGTCGACACCGACAGCGCCACCTCGGCGTCGGTGCCGACGGTCGGCTCCAACAACTGGAACGGCGGCCTGCTGGCCACCCGGCACCTGCTGGAGCTGGGGCACCGCCGGATCGCCGTCATCTCCGGGCCCCGCGACGTGCTGTGCAGCCAGGCCCGCGCCGCCGGCTTCCGCTCCGCGCACGACGAGATCGGCCTGCCCGTGGACGCCGACCTGGTGCGCTACGGCAGCTTCTACGTCGACGGCGGGCACACCCACGGCCTGGAACTGCTCGCCGGGCCCGACCGGCCGACCGCGATCTTCGCCGGCTCCGACCTGCAGGCCATCGGCGTGCTCCGGGCCGCCCGGCGGCTCGGCCTGCGGGTCCCCGACGACCTCTCGGTGATCGGGTACGACGACCTGCCGGTCGCCGGCTGGACCGACCCGCCGCTGACCACCGTGCACCAGCCCCTGCGGGACATGGCCGGCACCGCCACCCAGATGCTGCTGGAGCTGGCCCGGGGCGCGACGGTGGCGACCAGCCGGATCGACCTGGTGACCGAGCTGGTCGTCCGGGAGAGCACCGCCCCGCCCGCCACCACCCGTCTCTGAGCAGCCGAGGAACCCATGACATCCAACGAGGACCTGCGGCGGTACACGCCGACCGTCGTCGAACCGGCCGACTTCGACCGGTTCTGGCGGGACACACTCGGCGCGGCGCGGGACCGGCCGGTGCTGGTCGACGTCCGCCCGCACCGCACCGACCTGCGACTGGTCGACACCTGGGACGTCACCTTCGCCGGTTTCGCCGGTGACCCGGTGCGGGCCTGGTACACCCGCCCGGCCGGGGTCGACACCGCGCTGCCCGCCGTGGTCGAGTACGCCGGCTACGGGCGTGGCCGGGGCCTGCCGCACGAGCGGCTCACCTGGCCGGTGGCCGGGTACGCGCACCTGCTGATGGACAACCGGGGCCAGTCCGGGCTGCACGGCGCGGGCGACACCCCCGACCCGCACGGCGCGGCCGGCGGCCCGTGGCCCGCCACCTGGGGCATCCTCGCCCCGCACGACTACCACTACCGCCGGCTGATCACCGACGCGGTCCGCGCGGTCGACGCCGTCCGCGCGCTGCCCGGGGTGGACCCGGCCCGGGTGGCCGCCGTCGGCAACAGCCAGGGCGGCGGGCTCGCCCTGGCCGTCGCCGGCCTGTGCGACGACCTCGCGGCGTTGCTGAGCACCGCGCCGTTCCTCTGTGACGTCCAGCGCGGGATCGAGCTGACCGACGCCGCCCCGTACGGCGAGATCGCCCGGTACCTGGCGGTGCACCGGCAGGTCGAGGAGGCCGTCCGGCACACGCTGTCCTATGTCGACGGGGTGACCTTCGCCCGGCGGGCCACCGCACCCGCGCACTTCGGCATCGGCCTGCGCGACGACGTCTGCCCGCCGAGCACCGGCTTCGCCGCCTACAACCAGTACGGCGCGGCCAACGGCCGGCCCGGAACTCCCCCGCGCACGCTGCACACCTACCCGTTCAACGGTCACGAGGGCGGCGAGGCGTGGCAGGTCGAGCGGCAACTGCGCTGGCTCGACCCGCTGCTGCGCCCGGCCACCGACCACGGGACCCGGTGACCGGCGGGCGGTGACCGACGTGCCGGGGACGGGGCCGCCGACGCGGCCGGCGGACGCGACGCCGCCCGGCGGAAGGGCGGTCCACGCCACCCGGCGTCGTCGGGGAGCCGGCCGGTAGGTCACCCGGGCATCGTCGCGCACCGATCTGTTGCCGATGTTAGCGATAACACGATATGGTGCATCGCGGCAGGAGCGCAGGGCACGCTCCGGCCGTGGTCACCGGTTCGTCCACCTGCGGGAGTTCGTCCCCCTGCGGGGGTCGGTGGCCACCGGCACACACGGCGTCCACCGCCGGTGACGCGGTCCGGGTTCCCGGTCGACGCGCGTGGCGCACCTCCGCCCGTCAGCTCCAGGGGAACCCGCCGGGGACACGGCGGTCGGTCCGTGCGCGCGGCGACGTCCGGGCCCGTGCCGGCACACCCCCCTTGTCCACGAGCCGGACGAGACGGCGACATCCCGGGACGGTCGCCGTGCTGCACGTCCGCACCGCGCTCCGCGCGCCACCCCAGGGAGTTTCCATGAGCGGCACGAGCTGCCCGAACGCCGGGCCACCCCCGTCCGACCGCCCCCACCCCGCCCGCCCCGCACCCGCCGGCCGCCGCCGGCCCACCATGCGGCGCGGCCTGCGCCTGCTGGGCCTGGCCACCGCCGCCCTGGTGGCCGCGGTCGCCACCGGGTCGGTGGTGACCGCACCCGCCAGCGCCGAGTCCAACGGCGGGGTACGGGTGATGCCCCTCGGCGACTCGATCACCGACGGCTTCAACGTCCCCGGCGGCTACCGCATCGAGCTGTGGCAGCGGATGGTCGCCGACGGCTACCGGGTCGACTTCGTCGGTTCGATGTTCAACGGGCCGTCCAACCTGGGCGACCACGACCACGAGGGCCACTCCGGCTGGACCATCGCCCAGATCGACGCCAACGTGGTGAACTGGCTGCGCAACACCACCCCGCGCACGGTGCTGCTGCACATCGGCACCAACGACATGTACAACGCCTCCGGCGCGCCGACCCGGCTCTCCACCCTGATCGACAAGATCACCAGCACCGCGCCGAACGCGGACGTCTTCGTCGCCACGATCATCCCGCGCAACGGCACCGAGTCGGCGGTCCGCACGTTCAACGCGGCGATCCCCGGAATCGTGCAGAGCAAGGTCAACGCCGGCAAGCGGGTGCACCTGGTGGACATGTTCAGCGCGGTGGGCACGGCCGACCTGGCCGACGGCATCCACCCCAACGCCACCGGCTACCGCAAGATGGCCACCACCTGGTACAACGCCCTGCGGGCGGTGCCCGGCAGCCTCGGCGGCAACACGCCGACCACCCCGCCGACCACCGCCCCGCCCACCACGCCGCCGCCCACCACGCCGCCGCCGACCACCCCACCGCCGACCACGCCGCCACCCACCACGCCCCCGCCCACCACGCCGCCGCCGTCGGCGGGCTGCTGGGTCGCGTACACGGTCAACGCCTGGAACTCCGGCCTGACCGCCTCGATCAGCATCACCAACACCAGCAGCACGGCGGTCAACGGCTGGTCGCTGGCGTTCACCCTGCCCGGCGGGCAGACCATCACCAGCGGCTGGAACGCCACCTACACGCCGACCAGCGGGGCGGTCACCGCCCGCAACGTCTCCTACAACGGCACGATCGCGCCGAACACCTCGGTCGACGTCGGCTTCCAGGCCGAACACACCGGCAACACGGCCCGACCGGCCGGGTTCGCGCTCAACGGCACCGCCTGCACGGTCGCCTGACCCACCCGTCCGGCACCGGTGTGCGTGCGCACCGGTGCCGGACGTCTTCCCACCACCGACTCCCGCCACCCCCAGTAGGAGTACCGAATGCGACTCACCAGAACGTTGCCGGGCCGGGTGTTCCTGGCCGCCGGCCTGATCGCCGCCGGAACGGCGGTCGCCCTACCGGCCCAGGCCGCGGCGGCCGGCTGCGCGGTCGACTACACCGTCTCGTCCGAGTGGGGCGGCGGCTTCGGCGCGAACGTCGCCGTCACCAACCTGGGCGACCCGGTCGACGGCTGGACCCTGACCTGGTCGTACGGGGCCGGGCAGCAGGTCACCCAGGCGTGGAACGCCACCGTCACCCAGTCCGGCGCCCAGGTCACCGCCCGCAACGTCAGCTACAACGCCACGATCGGCACCGGCGCCACCGTGTCGTTCGGCTTCAACGGCTCGTGGAACGGCAGCAACCCGAAGCCGACGAGCTTCAGCCTCAACGGCACCGCCTGCACCGGCGGCACCACCACCCCGCCGCCCACCACGCCACCACCGACCACCCCGCCACCGACCACCCCACCGCCCACCACACCCCCGCCGACCACCCCACCGCCCACAACGCCGCCGCCGACCACCCCGCCACCCACGACGGGCCCGTGGCCGCCGTCGTCCACCTTCAGCAACCCGGTGATCTGGCAGGACTTCGCCGACATCGACATCCTGCGGGTCGACGACACCTACTACTACTCGGCGTCGACCATGCACTACTCCCCCGGCGCCCCCGTGCTGCGCTCCTACGACCTGGTCAACTGGGAGTTCGCCGGCCACTCGGTGCCCCGACTGGACTTCGGCCAGAAGTACGACATGACCGGCGGGCGCGGCTACGTCCGGGGCATCTGGGCGTCGTTCCTGGGCTACCGCAAGAGCAACAAGACGTTCTACTGGGGCGGCTGCATCGACTTCGACAAGACCTACATCTACACCGCGTCGTCGGCCGAGGGCCCCTGGAGCCGGCACACCACCATCAACGGCTGCTACTACGACGCCGGCCTGCTGGTCGACGACGACGACACGATGTACGTCGCGTACGGCAACACGAACATCAGCGTCGCCCAGCTCTCCGCCGACGGGAAGACCCAGGTCCGCTCGCAGCAGGTGTTCACCACCCCGTCGAGCGTAGGCACCCTGGAGGGGGCCCGGTTCTACAAGCGCAACGGCAGCTACTACATCTTCCTCACCCGGCCGGCCAACGGTCAGTACATCCTCAAGGCGTCCAGCCCGTTCGGGCCGTACACCATGCAACAGGTGCTGCTCAACCTGCCCGGACCGATCTCCGGCGGCGGCGTGCCGCACCAGGGTGGCCTGGTGCAGACGCAGAACGGCGACTGGTACTACATGGGCTTCCAGGACGCCTACCCCGGCGGCCGGGTGCCGGTGCTC
This sequence comes from Micromonospora sp. HM134, assembly GCF_007833915.1. NCBI lineage: Bacteria > Bacillati > Actinomycetota > Actinomycetes > Micromonosporales > Micromonosporaceae > Micromonospora > Micromonospora sp. HM134. Next base: position 3,565,527 of record NZ_CP041061.1, on the reverse strand, counting down.
GCCCCGGTCACCTGGAACTCCAGCGGCTGGCCCGTCCTGCAACTGGTCAACAACACCTGGGGCGGCTCGTACCCGTACCCGAACGTGCCCCGGCCGCCCCGCCAGGTCAAACCCATGATCGGCACCGACACCTTCGCCGGCACCACCCTCGGCCCGCAGTACGAGTGGAACCACAACCCGGACAACTCGAAGTGGTCGGTCAACAACGGGCTGCGGCTACAGACCGCGACCGTGACCAACGACCTGTACTCCGCGCGCAACACGCTGACCCACCGCATCCAGGGCCCCCGGTCCACCGCCACCATCGAACTCGACTACTCCACCATGCGCGACGGTGACCGCAGCGGCCTGGCGATGCTGCGCGACCAGTCGGCCTGGATCGGCGTCCGCCGGGACAACGGCGCGACCCGGGTCGCCGTGGTCAACAACCTGACCATGGACAGCAACTGGAACACCACAAGCACCGGCACCGAGGTCGCCGGGGCCGGCATCTCCGGCGGCAGGATCTGGTTGCGGATCAACGCGGACATCAGTCCCGGCTCCGGCCGGCAGGCCCGCTTCTCGTACAGCACCGACGGGGTGAACTTCACCTCGCTCGGCCCCGCGTTCACCCTCAACAACGCCTGGCAGTTCTTCATGGGCTACCGGTTCGCCATGTTCAACTACGCCACCAGCTCCCTCGGTGGCGCGGTGACCGTCCGGAAGTTCGACCTGGCCAAGTCGTAGGGCCCGTCCCTCCTCGCCGGCCGACCACCCCCGTGGTCGGCCGGCGAGGCGTATCCCCCACCCCCGACAGGAGCACCGCATGTCCGCCTCACCCCACCCCCGGTCGGCGCTCCCGCCGCATCCGGTCCCGCCCGCCACCGCACCCCGCACCGCCCCGCCGTCCGGCCACCGCCCCGGGCGCACCCGGACGGCGGCGCTGCTCGTGCTGGCCCTGCTGGCCAGCCTGCTGAGCGCCGCCGCCCCGGCCGGAGCCGCCCCCGCCGTGCGGGCCAGCAACCCCCTCGTCGCGCAGCGGGCCGACCCGCACATCGTCCGGCACACCGACGGCTACTACTACATGACCGCCACCGCCCCCGAGTACGACCGGATCGTGCTGCGCCGGGCCACCACCCTCCAGGGCCTGTCCACCGCCCCGGAGACCGTCATCTGGCGGCGGCACACCAGCGGCATCATGGGCGCGCACATCTGGGCCCCGGAGATCCACTTCATCGACGGCCGCTGGTACGTCTACTTCGCCGCCGGGGCCACCGACAACGTCTGGGCGATCCGGATGTACGTGCTGGAGGGCACCGGGGCGAACCCGCTGACCGCGAGCTGGGCCGAGAAGGGGCAGATCCGTACCCCCTGGGAGACCTTCGCGCTGGACGCGTCGACGTTCGTCACCAACGGGGTGCGCTACCTGATCTGGGCCCAGGCCGAGCCGGGCATCGCCACGAACTCCAACCTCTACATCGCCCGGATGGCCAACCCGTGGACGCTCAGCGGCTCCCCCACCCGGATCGCCGTACCCACCCTGGACTGGGAGATGCGCGGCGGGGTGAAGGTCAACGAGGGACCGACCGTGCTGCAACGCAACGGCCGGATCTTCCTCACCTACTCGGCCAGCGCCACCGACGCCAACTACTGCCTCGGCCTGCTCACCGCCTCGGCCGGCAGCGACCTGCTCAACCCGTCGTCCTGGGTCAAGTCGCCACAGCCGGTCTTCACCAGCAACGCCGCGACCGGCCAGTGGGGGCCGGGGCACAACTCGTTCACCGTCTCCGAGGACGGGCAGAGCGACATCCTCGTCTACCACGACCGCAACTACCGGGACATCAGCGGTGACCCGCTGCGCGACCCCAACCGGCGCACCCGCATCCAGAAGGTCTACTGGAACGCCGACGGCACCCCGAACTTCGGCATCCCGGTGCCCGACGGGGCCACCCCGGTCCGGCTGCGGTCGGACAACCTGCCCGACCGGTTCGTCCGCCACTGGGAGTACCGGGCCCGGCTGGAGGCGAACGTGACCAACCTCGCCGACTCGCAGTTCCGCCTGGTGCCCGGCCTGGCCGGCGGCAACACGGTCTCCCTGGAGTCCACCAACTTCCCCGGCTACCACCTGCGGCACCGCAACTGGGAGGTGTGGGTCGAGCGGGACGACGCCTCGTCGACGTACCGCGCCGACGCCAGCTTCGTGCAGCGGCCCGGCCTGTCCAACGCCGCCGGGGTGTCGTACGAGGCGGTCAACTATCCCGGCCAGTACCTGCGGCACAGCAACGGCCTGCTCTACCTGCGGACCGTCACCGACGCCACCGGCAACGCCGAGGCCACGTTCGTGCTGGAGTGACCGCCGCCCGCCGGGCCGTCCGATCCGGGCGGCCCGGCGGCTGCGTCCGACGTGGACGTCTGCCAGGCCCGGCGGGCAGGGACGGGGTGATCGTTCAGGGACGGAGCGCTACCCGGTCATCGCCTATAGTGGCGTCCATGCCTAGCCGAGCTGTGATGTCGGTCGATGAGGCGCGGGCCTGGCTCGCCGAGGTCATCTCCGGCGCCGAGCGCCTGCGCCTGGAGTCGGTCGACGACGACCGGGTCGTCTCGGTGACCGGCCCCGACTGCCTCGAACTCCGCCTCGACGGCACGATCTCCGGGCCGGCCATGTTCTGGGCGATGGACCTGACCGGCTTCGTCGCGGTCACCGTGCTGCTCGGCCCGACACCGGCGATGGTGCTGGCGCACAGCAGCATCAGCTTCCTCGAACCCGCCGAGCCCGGTGAGCTGCGGGTCACCGCCGAGGTGATCAAACTGGCCAGCCGGTCGGCGGTGGTCGACGCCCGGGCCAGTGACCGCCGGGGCACCCTGGTGGCCGCGTCCACCCTGCACTTCGCGCTGCCGTCGCGGGCCACCCGGGCCGCCCTGCGCGCCGAGCACGCCGTCCGGGCCGGTAGCTGACCCACCGGTCAGCCGACCGGTTGATCCGGCGGCCGGGGCGCCGGGCGGTTCAGTCCGGGCGGTCCACCACGTGGGTGCGCCGCTGCCACGGGTAGGTCGGCAGCGGGGCCACCGCCCGGCCCTTCGGCGTCGGCACCGGGTCGTCCGCGTCGAGCATCCGCACGTCCGGGTGGTCCGAGCCGGCGGCCACCGCGGTCAGCGCCTCGGCCGCCTGCACCGGCCCGGACGCCCGTACCCACACCGCGTGCGCCAGCCGGGTCCGGCCCCCGGCGGCAGTGCCGGCGAACGCCGGATAGTCCGCCGCCGGCAACCCGGCCAGCCGGTCGGCATAGCGGCGGGCCAACGCGGCGAGCGCCGGCCCGGTGGCCGCCGACACCGGGAACCCGTCCACCGACGGCGGCACGACCGGCGGCACCGGCGGGGCGGGCGACAGTACCGCGAAGGCGTTCGTGCCGCTCATCCCGTACGAGCTGGTCGACGCGCAGGCCCCGAACCGGTCGTCCCAGTCGAGCGGGGTGACCGGGATCGTGATGCCGGTGCCGGTGAGGTCGATGCGCGGGTTGAGGGTACGGAAGTTGGCCTGCGGGGCGATGGTGCGCCGCTGGAGACAGAGCACCGCCTTCACCAGCCCGAGCACCCCGGCGGCGGACTCGGTGTGGCCGATGTTGCCCTTCACCGAACCCACGTGCAGCGGCGGGCCGTCGGCGCGGCCCAACGCCGCCGCGACCGCCGACATCTCGGCCGGGTCACCCAGCGGGGTCCCGGTGCCGTGCGCCTCGTGGTAGCCGACCTCATCGGGGGCGATCCCGGCGGCGGCCAGCACCGCGTCGATCAGCTCCGCCTGGGCCGACACGTTCGGCGTGGTGAACGTCGCCGTCCGGCCGTCGTGGTTGATCCCGGTGCCGCGCAGCACCGCGAGCACCCGGTCACCGTCACGCTGCGCGTCGGCCAGCCGCTTGAGCAGCAGCATCGCGCAGCCCTCACCCCGGACGAACCCGTTGGCGTCGGCGTCGAACGGACGCGACCGGCCGTCCGGTGACAACGCGCCGGTCTGCGCCACCGACCGGGTGGTGCTCGGGGCGAGGATCAGGTTGACGCCGCCGGCGACCGCCGCGTCACAGTCACCCGCCGCCAGTGCCCGCGCCGCCGTGTGCACCGCCACCAGCGACGACGAACACGCCGTGTCCAGCGCGAACACCGGCCCCCGCAACCCCAGGGTGTACGCGACCCGCCCGGCGGTGAAGCTGTGCCCGTTGCCGATCGTCCAGTACGAGTTGGGGTCCCCGGTCAGCCACTGCCGGTAGTCCCGGCCGGTCACCCCGACGAAGACCCCGGTGCTGCCGGCCACGGTGGCGACCGGGATCGCGGCGTCCTCGAACGCCTCCCAGACCACCTCCAGCAGCAGCCGGTGCTGCGGGTCGAGGACCCGGGCCTCCCGGGGCGAGATGCCGAAGAACTTCGCGTCGAAGTCGAACACGGCGTCGAGGTAGCCGCCCCGGGTGACCATGCCGTCCCACTGCGTGCCGAACCCGGCCCGACGGTCGTCGGGCAGCTCGCCGGTGAGGTCCCGGCCGGCGACGAGCGCCGACCAGTACGCGTCGAGGCTCGACACCCCGCCGGGCGCGCGGACCGCCATCCCGACGACCGCGATCGGGGTGGGCACTACAGCACCCGGCGCATCCAGCCGTGGGGGTCGGCGGCCCGGCCGGTCTGGATGTCGAGCAGCCGCTCCCGGAACTGCTGGGTGTACTTGCCCGGCGCCCCGTCGCCGATGGTGAGGGCGAACTCGTCGCTCTTGAGCCCGACGATCGGCGTGATCACCGCCGCCGTACCGGCCGCGAACGCCTCGGTCATCGACCCGTCGGCGAACCCGGTGCGCATCTCGTCCAGGTCGATGGTGCGCTGCACCGGCTCCAGCCCGTGCTCGGCGGCGAGGGTCAGCACACTGTCGCGGGTCACCCCGTCGAGGATGGTGCCCAGGCCGGGGGTGAGCAGCTGGTGGTCGCGGGTGACGAAGAAGACGTTCATCGTGCCCGACTCGTCGATGCTGCGCCGCCCCTCGCCGCCCAGGTAGAGCACCTGCTCGCAGCCGTGGCCGAGGGCCTCCCGCTGCGGGGCGAGGCTGGCCGCGTAGTTGCCGCCGCACTTGGCCGCGCCGGTGCCGCCGATCGAGGCCCGGCTGTAGGTGGTGCTGACCCAGAGCGTGACGCCGGTGACCCCGTTGGGGAAGTACGACCCGGCCGGGCAGGCCAGCACGCAGTACGTGACGTGCTGGGCGGGGCGCACCCCGAGGAACGCCTCCGAGGCGAACATGAACGGGCGCAGGTAGAGGCTCTGCTCACCGCCGTACGGCGGGACCCACGCCTCGTCGGCGCGGACCAGGGCGGCCACGCTCTCGATGAAGCTCTCCTCGTCCAGCTCAGGCAGGACCATCCGGCGGGCCGACGCGGCGAACCGGCGGGCGTTGAGCTCCGGCCGGAACAGCCAGATGCTGCCGTCGGCGTGCCGGAACGCCTTGAGCCCTTCGAGGATCTCCTGCGCGTAGTGCAGGACCGCCGCGCCGGGGTGCATGGTGAACGGCTCCAGCGCGCCCACCCGGTGGTCGTGCCAGCCGGCGTCGGGCGACCACACGGCGGTGGCCATGTGGTCGGTGAAGTAGCGGCCGAAACCCGGGTCGGCGAGGATCTCCTCCCGGGTCTGCGGCGGGGTGGGGTGGTCGGTGGGGATCAGCGGGAACTGCGCGGTCATCCGGACTCTCCTCGCAACGGGGTATCGGTGAACACGACGACGCAGTTCTGCCCGCCGAAGCCGAAGGCGTTGGTGAGCGCCGCCCGCACCGGCGTCTCCCGGGCCTGGTGGGGCACGTAGTCCAGATCGCAGTCCGGGTCGGGCTGGTGCAGGTTGACCGTCGGCGGGACGACGCCCTCGCGGATCGCCAGGGCGCACACCATCGCGCCGAGGGCGCCCGCCGCGCCGATCAGGTGCCCGAGCATCGACTTGGGCGCGCTGACGGCGACCCGGTCGGCCGCCGCCCCGAGGGCCGCCCGGATGGCGACCGTCTCGGTCAGGTCGTTGGCCTTCGTCGAGGTGCCGTGGGCGCAGATGTAGTCGACCCGGTCGGGGTGGACCCCGGACCGGTCGAGCGCCTGGCGGATGGCCTCGGCGGCGAACACCCCGCCGGGGCGGGGGGCGCTGACGTGGAACGCGTCGCTGGTCAGCGCGCCTCCGGCGACCGTGGCGTACGGGGTGACGCCCCGGCGGCGGGCGTGCGCGGCGGACTCCAGCACCAGGATCACCGCCCCCTCGCCGAAGACGAAGCCGTCCCGGTCGGCGGAGAAGGGCCGGCTCGCGCCGGTCGGGTCGTCATTGCGCTGGGACATCGCCCCCATGCTCACCAGGCCGGCGAACATGGCCGGGGTGATCGCCGCGTCGGTGCCGCCGCAGATGACCACGTCGGCCTCCCCGGACAGGATCAACCGGCGGGCGTCGAGCAGCGCGTACGCGCCACTGGCGCAGGCCAGCGCGCTGGCGTTGACCGGCCCGTGCGCGCCCACCTCGATGGCGACCTCGCACGCCGGCATGTTGGTCAGCGACGACGGCACGAAGTGTGACAGGGGCGCGGTCGGTTCGGGGGCGAGCAGCCCGCGTACGGTGGCCTCGACGGTGTCGAAGCCGGCGACCGCGGCGTTGACCACCACGCCGACCCGGGCGGCGTTGCCGGCGTCGACGGTGAGCCCGGCGTCGGCGACCGCCTCGCGGGTGGCGACCACCGCGAACTGGCTGAACCGGGCCATCCGCCGCAGTTGCTTACCGGTGAAGTGTTCGGCCGGCTCGAAGCCGCGCACCTCGGCGGCGATCCGGGTGGGCAGCGCGCCGGCGTCGAAGGCGGTGACCGGGCCGACACCGGACTTGCCGGCGAGCAGGCCCTGCCAGGTGCTGTCGCGGTCGAGGCCGAGCGGCGTAACGGCACCGATCCCGGTGATGACGACGTCGTCGGTCATCATCTCGCCGTCGCCCCCCAGCATCGTGCCCCGGCTCCGTTCTCCCGCCACCGAACGACCGATAGAACACTATCAGTCACCATCGACGCCCGGCATCCGTGCACGGCATCCGGTGGCCCGTCCGCCGCCCTACGCATCGCGGCCCGGTCCCCGGGCGAGCACCGGCATGTCCCGCCAGGCGTCCGGCCCGGCCCCCGCGGGTGGCGCGGACCGGCAGATCACGTATTCCGTCGGCGCGGCCACCCCGGGCCGGCCGGGCAGCGCGTCGAGGACCCGCCGGTGCAGCTCCTGCGGTGAGGCGGAGCCGGCCACGTACACCGTCACCCCGCCGTCGCCCGTCGGGTCGACGAGGACCGCCGCGGAGACGCCCCCGGCCACCTCGCCGACCAGGTCCGCCACCGCCTGCGGACGGACCCAGCCGACCGGGGTGGACACCCAGTCGGTCCCCCGGCGGGCCGGGGCCAGGCCGATCCGTCCGGCGATCTCGGCGACCCGCACCTCCTCGGTGACCGCCGCGCACAACAGCGTCTCGATCCCCCGGATGACGGTCTCGCCGAGCGCCCCCGGCAGGTACGCCGTGTCGACCAGCAGCCCGAGCCGGCACCGGCCGTCGCCCAGGTTGCTGGCGGCGACGTAGAACCTCATGTCGCTCTTGGACAGCGGCTCCAGCCGGGAGTAGCGGGAATCCCGGCGCAGCACGGCGAGCCGGTCGGGCCCCGGGTCCGGGTCGGGCGTGGCCCAGTCGCTGCCCCGGTGCCCGTTGTTGAAGTAGGCGGACAGGTCGAACGCCACCCCGCGCCGCCGGCCGACCCGCTCGACCACCCGGCGCACCTCGGCCGGGTCGCACTGGGCCCGCCGGTACGCGTCGAACGCCGGCCGGTGCAGCTGCCGGATCGCGGTGAGCAGGTCGACGTCGTCGTCGACCCGGTGGACCAGCAGGGCGTCCAGGGTGTTCAGGGCGATCAGGTCGCGGCTGTCCCGGTCCAGCCGGTTGCCGGCGATCAGCTTGAACACGGCGGTGCGGTGCCCGTTGTAGGCGGTCAGGATCAGGGTGGTCAGGCCGAGCAGCACGGTCGAGAACGAGGTGCGGGTCCGGGTGGCCAGGGCGGTCGCCGCCGCGGTGACCGCCGTGGAGTCCAGCAGGTGCCGTTCGACGGGCTGGTCGCCGATCGGCGCGGTCGGCAGGTCGAACATCGAGGCCGGCGCGGCGGACAGCCCCTGCTCCCAGTGCCGCAGCCCGAGCCGGCTGGTCTGCTGGCCGGCCGGCGACCGCTGGAAGGCGGCCTGCGCCAACGGCTGCGGCACACCGCCGGCCGGGGGCGCGGCGTCGGGGGCCGGTGCCGCCCCGGTGAGCCGGTCGAACAGCAGGTCGGTGAGGGTGGTGAAGGCCCAGCCGTCGAACGCCAGGTGGGAGCCGACGAGGGCGACGGCGGTGATCCGGCCGGCCCGGTCCCGGGCGCAGCCGACCCGCAGCGGCCACTGCGCCTCGTGCTCGAACGCCGCCTCGGTCAGCGTCGCGACCAGGTCGTCACCGACCCGGGCCGGGTCACCCTGGTCGTCGACCAGCACCACGTCGTACGCCCCGGTGGCGGCGACCTCCTGACGCGGCCCGTCGGCCCGCTGGACGTACCGGGTCCGCAGGGTCTGGTACGTCTCGACCAGGTGCCGCAGCACGGCCGTCAACCGGTCCGGCGCGACCGGTGCGGGGAGCACCAGGGCCCGCCCGATGTTGAACTGGTTCGCCTCCTTGCCGAACCACTGCATCGGCCCCCACATGACGCTCTGCGCCCAGGTCAGCGGCCCGGTGCCGGCCCCGTCCCCGGTGAACGTCAGGCTGAGTGTGCCCGCGCTGGTGCTGGTGTCGGTCACCCGTTCCCCCTTTCCACGGTCCTCGGTACCCACTACGCCCGCGCGACCGGGCCGGACGACCTCGGCGTCAGCCGCAGCGGCAGGTGGTCGAGCCCCCGGAACGCCGGGCTCTTGACCTTGACCAGCTCGCCGATGAGTTCGATGTCGTCGGTACGGTCGAGGAGCATCCGCAGGAACGTGGTGGCCTGCAGGCGGGCCAGGTGCGCGCCGACGCAGGTGTGGATGCCCGCCCCGAAGCCGAGGTGGCCGTCGGTCACCCGGTCGATCCGGTAGTCGTCGGGGTCGGGGAACTTGCGCGGGTCCCGGTTGCCGGCGGCGAAGGACAGCTCCACCCGGGCGTCCTTCGGGATGGTGGTGTTGCCGACCACCACGTCGGTCGTGGCGGTGCGGAAGACGTTCTGCACCGGCGGGTAGAACCGGGCGGTCTCCTCGATCGTCGGCCCGATCAGCTCCGGCCGCTCGCGGACCAGGCGCAACTGGTCGGGATGGTTGAGCAGGGCGTCGAGCATGTTGCCCAGGAAGTGGGTCATCGTCTCCTGCCCACCGACCAGCAGGGTGAGGCACAGCCAGAGGATCTCGTTCTCGGTCACCCCGCCGGAGGCCGCGGCGGCGAACAGCTTCGACACCACGTCGTCGCGGGCCGGCTCGTCCCGCCGTCGGGTGAGCAGGTTGCCCAGGTAGCCGGAGAGGCCGGCGACCGACGACAGCGCCGCCTTCGCGGCCTGCAACCGCAGCGCGTTCTCGTCCGGGTCCTCGGGGGCGTCCTCGCCGACCTTCGCGTTGGCGATGAAGCTCTCCAGCACCCCGGCGGTGAGCTTGAGCTTGGCGAGGTTGTCGTCGGGCACCCCGACGATGGTGGTGATGACCTTCACCGGTTGCAGGATGATCGCCTGCTGGACGAGGTCGATGTCGCCGGTGGCCACGGCCTCGTCGAGCAGGTCGCCGCAGACCCGCTCGATGAACGGCCGCCAGAACTGCACCCCGCGCGGGGAGAAGTCGTGCCGGATCAGGGCACGCAGCCGGGTGTGGTCCGGCTGGTCGAGCCCGAACAGCACCGGCAACGTGGAGCGGTGGTAGGCGATCCCGTCGGCCGAGGACAGGCCGGTGTGGTTCTTCGCCGCCAACCGGACGTGCTCGTAGCGGATCACCAGCCACATGTCGCGCTGGGCCAGGTACAGCGGCTCCTCGGCGCGCAGCAGCTCGGCGTAGGCGGGGTACGGGTCGTCCATGGACTCGGGCGAGAAGGGGTCGAACTCGTCGGTCTGTGTCGCGCTGGTCACTGCCATGTCCTCCGCAATCGTTGGGGGCCGGTCACCGGTACGCCCTGGCCTGGAGCTCGAACATCTCGGCGTACTGACCCCCGGCGGCGAGCAGGTCGGCGTGGCTGCCGGCCTCGGCGACACCGCCGTCGGCGAGCACCACGATCAGGTCGGCCAGTTGCACGGTGGAGAACCGGTGGGACACGAACACGCTGACCGCGCCGGTCCGGGCGGCCACCTGCCGCGCCTGCTCGCGGTAGCGGGCGAACAGCGCGTACTCGGCCTCCGCGTCGAGCGCGGCGGTCGGCTCGTCCAGCACCACCAGCAGCGGGTCGTCGCGCATGAACGCCCGGCCGAGGGCGAGCTTCTGCCACTGGCCGCCGGACAGCTCCGCCCCGTCGGTGTGGCTGCGGCCGAGCGGGGTGTCGAGTCCCTCGTCGAGCTGCCCGATGAGGTCGTCGGCGCCGGCCCGGCCCAGCGCCGTGCGTACCGCCTGATCGTCGTCGCGGCGGGGCAGGTCGCCGACGCCCACGGCCTGCCGGGCCGGCAGCTCGAAGCGGACGAAGTCCTGGAAGCCGGCGGCGATCCGCTCGCGCCAGCCCGGCAGGGACAGCGCGGCCAGTTCGACGCCGTCGACGAGGATCCGGCCGGAGGTCGGCGTCAGCAGGCCGCAGAGCAGCTTGACCAGGGTGGTCTTGCCGGCGCCGTTCTCGCCGACCACGGCGACCGTGGCACCGGCCGGCAGGTGCAGGTCCAGCCCGGTGACCACCGGTTCCGCCCCACCGGGGTAGCGCAGCGTCACCCCGGCCAGCCGGATGCCCTCCCGCAGCCGGGCCGGCGGCGCACCGGCGGCGGCCGACCCGACGGCAACGGCCGATCCGATCGCAACGGCCGGCCCGACGGCGACGGGCGGCTCGACAGCGGCGAGCGACCCGACGGTGGCGGGACCGGGCAGCGGGTCGGCGGGCGACGGGTGCCGGTCGGCGGCGCGGACCAGGTCGTGCACCTCGTCGAGCCGGCGGTAGACGCTGCGCAGCCGCTGGAGGTCCTGCAACACCCCGACCGCTGCGGCGACCTGCTGGTTGACCTGGGCGGCGATGGTGACGACCAGGATCACGTCACCCACCCCGCGCCGGCCGGCGACGGCGTCGCGCAGGATCAGCAGCACCGCCAGCACGTACCCGGCGGCGAACGCCAACTGGCCGGTCATCCGGACCAGGCTCGCCACCAGTTGGGCCCGCCACAACCGTCGGGTGGCGTCCTGCCAGTGCCCGCGGTGCCGCCGCCGCACCTCCCCGGTGAGCCCGAAGATGCGCAGCTCCTTGCCGGCGGCGGCGTCGGTGGCCAGCCGGAACAGCCCGGCCGCCCGGCGGGTGGACTCGGCACCCGCTTCCCGGGCCCGGTTCACCATCCGCTCCGCCCACCGGCCGGCCAGCAGCGGCGGCACGGCGGCCAGCGGCAGCAGCAACAACAGCGGGTGGAGCACGGCCAGCACCACCGTCGTCAACGTCATCGCCACGGCCAGGCCGACGCCGGTCAGCACGGCCTGCAGGCCGACCCGGAGCTGCTCGACATCCTGCTCCAGCACGGTGATCTTGTCGGCGAACGCGGACCGTTCGAAGTGCGCCATCCCCGGCGTGCCGTTGGTGGCGTCCATCAACTCCTGGTGCACGTGCAGGACGTCGAGTTCGGCGAGTTCGAAGTAGGCGATGTGGGCGAAGTGACCGAGGGTCAGCCCGGCGATCAGACCGACCGCCACCCCCACCCCGGCGAGGCTCGCGGCGACCGACCGGCCGGCGGTGACCGCGTCGAAGAGCACCCGCAGCAGCACCGCCACCAACGGCCACGCCACCGCACCCGCGACGACCAGGACCAGCGCGGTGAGCGCCTTGCGCCGGTCCTGGCGCAGCGACGTGCGCCACAGCGCCCAGCCGGCGGAGAGCAGGCCCCGGTTCACCGGACGCTCCGGGTCGACCCGACGTCCACCGCGCCGCCGTCCGGATCGTCGACCGGCGCACCGGGGTCGGGGTCGTCGGCCGGCGGGGTGTCGGCGGCGGGGGTGGCGAAGCGCTCCGCCTGGAGGGTGAACAGCCGGGCGTACCGGCCGCCCAGGGCGAGCAGTTCCGCGTGCGAGCCCTGCTCGACCACCCGCCCCTCGGCCAGCACGACGATGTGGTCCGCCCGGCGGACGGTGGCGAACCGGTGCGAGATCAGGATCGTGGTGACCCCCGGGGTGGCGGCGATGATCTCGTCGAAGAACCGCGCCTCGGCCCGGACGTCCAGGCTGGCCGTCGGCTCGTCGAGGACCAGCACCGACGCGCCGTGCCGGATGGCGAACAACGCCCGCGCGATGGCCACCCGCTGCCACTGCCCGCCGGACAGGTCCACCCCGTCGCGCAGCTGCCCGCTCAGCGGGGTGTCCAGTCCACGCGGCAGCGCGTCGAGGGTGGCGAGGATGCCGGCGGCCCCGGCGGCGGCCCGGATGCCGTCCCGGTCGTCGGCGTGCCGGATCGCCCCCAGCGCGATGTTGTCCGCCGCGCTCGTGGCGTACCGCAGGTAGTCCTGGAAGATGACGGCGAGGTCGCGTCGCCAGCGGGCCGTCGGGAGCGTGTCGATCGGCCGGCCGCCGACGGTGATCCGGCCCGCGTCCGGCAGCGCCAGCCGGGACAGCAGCTTGACCAGCGTGGTCTTGCCGGCGCCGTTGAGCCCGACGATGGCGGTGCAGGCCCCCGCCGGCAGGGTGAGCTCCAGGTCGGTGAAGACCGGCGTGGCGCGGTGCGGGTAGCGGAACGACACCGCCTCGAACCGGATGTCCGCCGCCGGGGCCGGGGCGGGCTGGGCAGCCGCCGTCGGGGCCGGGGCGTCGTCGGCCGGGGCGTCGTCGGTGGACGTCCGGTCGCGCATCCCGGCCCGGAACTCGCCCACGGCCCGGTAGGCGTTCATGCCGAACTGGGTCTGCACGTCGGCCTCGGGATAGAACTCGCCGAGCTGCACCGCCGCCAGCACCGCCTGGATCACCAACGCCAGCCGGGTCAGGCCCACCTGGCCCTGCCCCCCGGCCAGCCCCAGCGCGGCGAGCACCGCGACGAGGACCGTCAACCCGACGGCGGTGTAGAGGAAGTACGGCCGCAGGTAGACCCGCCGCCGCTGCGCCCACACCGGACGCATCCAGTCCAGGTACGCCTGCCGGTACTGCTCGCGCAGCCACGGCAGCAGACCGAAGACGCGGATCTCCTTGGCGGCCGGCTGCCCCATCGCCACGCTCCGGAAGTAGGTCAACCGGCGGACCCGGGCCACGACCGCCCCGTAGATCGCCGCGTAGCGGCGCAGGCCGCCGCGTTGACCGTGGCGGAACGCGAGCACGGCGACGAGCAGACCCACCCCCGCCGCCCAGGCGAAGGCCGCGCCGACGATCACCGCGTACCCGAGCAGCTGCCCGTAGCGGGCGAGCAGGGCCAGCATCCCGGCGCCCGCCGCACCCGGGCTCTGGATGCCGTGCTCGACCTCGCGGGACGCCTCGGTGAGCTGTTCGAGCAGCGCCTGGTCCTCCAGCGGGGCGGTGCTGGTGCTGCCCAACGCGGCCGCCATCAGCTCGTCGGCCACCGCGCCGTCGATCCGACGCTGCACCAGCAGACCCGTGGTGACCTGGAGCTGGGCCAGCAACTGCTGGGCGCTGAGCGCCCCGGCGGCCACCACGAAAGCGGTCACCAGGTGCCCGAAGGCCGGCGCGTCGACGCCGTCGCGGACCGCCTGCGGCAGCCAGCCGATCATCCGGCTCGTCGCGACGACGAACAGCACCGGCGCGGCGGCCAGCAGCAGGTTGACCAGCACGGCGGCACCCACCGCCGGGACGCCCGCCCGGGGCAGCAGGGTGACGATGCGCCACCGGTCCACGGCGGTCCGGCGGACCACCCCGGCCACGGTGCCGGTCGTCGTCGCGTCGCCGCTCATGCCGGCTCCCCGACCCGCTGGGTCCGCACCGCCCGCTGGAACGCCAGCGCGGCGTCGTGCCCCTCGGCGAACGCCCGGACCGCGTCCAGCCCGGTGGTGTCCCGGGCCCCGCCGACCACCCGGTGCCACACCCCGGCCCGGCGTACGGTCCGGACCAGCCCGTCGGCGGGCAGTTGACCGGCGGCCACCACCACCGTGTCGGCGGGTACGGACCGCTCCGCGCCGGTGGCGTCGACCAGGTGCACGGCGTCGGGGTCGATGCGCAGGTCGCGGACGCCCGGCACCACGTCGACCCGGCGGCGGCGCAACTCGGCCAGCACCGCCCAGCGGGTGGAGCGCCCCATCCGGGGGCCGAGCCGCCCGCCGCGCAGCAGGACGGTGACCTGCCGGTCCGGACGCTGGCTGGCCAGGTGGGCGAGGTCCACGGCGATGCCACCGCCGCCGATCACGACGACCCGCCGCCCGAGCGCGTCGTCGGCGAAGGCCGTGCCGTAGTCGCGGACGTGCGGCAGCCCGTCGCCGGGCAGGTCGATGCGGCGCGGCAGCACCCCGGTGGCGACGATCACCCCGTCGTGGCGGCGCAGCAGGTCCTCGTCGGCGTCGGTGATCCGCCGGCCGGTGTGCAGTTGCGCGCCGAGCCGGGTCAGCTCGGCGGTGAGGAACCGGATCGCCTCGGCGTAGTCGGCCTTGCCCGGCACCCGGCAGGCCAGCCGGAACTGCCCGCCGGGCTCCCCGTCGGCCTCGTAGACGGTGACCCGGTGCCCGGCGAGGGCCAGGTCGTGGGCGGCGCGCAGCCCGGCCGGGCCGGCGCCGACCACCGCCACCGTGCGGGGCCCGTCCACCGGCACCGACCCGGCCCGGCCCGCCGGGTCGGCCGGGACCGCCAGGGGGACCCGGGCCGTCGGGTCGGTGCGGGGCCGCGTATCGGCCAGGACGTCCGGGTCGGCCTCCCGGCCGACGAGCGGGTTGACCATGCAGGACACCGCCGCGCCCACCAGCGACCGGTCGATGCACGCCTGGTTGCAGGCCACGCAGACGTTCACCGGCCGGCCGTGGCGGCTCCGCTCGACCAGGGCCGGGTCGGCCAGGAACGGGCGGGCCATCGAGACCAGGTCCAGCGGGGTGCCGGCGAGGACCGCCTCGGCCTGGGCCAGCCGGTTGATCCGGTTGCTGGCCAGCACGGGCAGCACGCCCACCGCCGCCTTGACCGCCGCCGCCACCGGCACCCAGTGCCCCGGCGGCACCAGCGCCTGCACCGTCGGCACCGGCGACTCGTGCCAGCCGACCCCGACGTTGAGCGCGTCGGCACCGGCGGCGGCCAGCGCGCGGGCGTACGCCGTCACGGTGTCCCGGTCGGTGCCGCCGGGCAGCAGGTCGTCACCGGTCATCCGCATCACGACCGGGAAGTCGGGGCCCACTGCGGCCCGGACCGCCGCCACCACGGCCACCCCGAACCGCATCCGGCGCTGCGGGTCGCCGCCCCACTCGTCGTCGCGCCGGTTGGTCAGCGGGGAGAGGAACTGGTCGATCAGGTACCCCTCGGAACCCATGATCTCCACGGCGCTGAACCCGAGGTCACGGGCGTGCGACGCGCCCCGGGCGAAGTCCTCGACGATCCCGGTGACCGCGTCGGCGGGCAGCGCGTCCGGGGTGAGCCGGGAGATCGGGCTGGGCACCGCCGACGGTGCCACCGGATGGGGGCCGCCGGTGGCCGGCCGGGCGTACCGGCCGGCGTGGAAGAGCTGGAGGGCGAGCAGGCCGCCGGCCGCGCCGACCTCCCCCGCGACCCGGCGCAGCCGGGCCCGGAAGGCGGTGTCGTCGAGCACCCCGCAGCTCGGCACGTCGGCGCCGGCCGGGCTGACCGCCGCGCCGCCGGTGACCATCAGCCCGGCGCCGCCGCGCACCCGGGCCAGGTAGAACGCGGCCAGCGCCCGGCCGTCGTCGTCGCGGTGATCCCAGCCCAGGTGCATCGCCCCCATCACGATCCGGTGCGGCAGCGTCAGCCGGCCGATCCGGCCGGGCCGCAGCACCCTGTCCAGTCCGGCCGTCATGCCAGCGGGCCACTCAGATCCCGGGTGAACGGCGGCGAGACGATCGACAGGCCGCCGTCGACCACCAGGGTCTGCCCGGTGACGTACTCGGCGGCCGGGGAGAGCAGGAAGGCGATCACGTCGGCGACCTCCTGCGCGGTGCCCATCCGCTGCTTGGGGACCAGCGGCAGCACCCCGGACAGGGGGGCCATCCCGGGCACGTCGTAGAAGTAGCCGGACGACTCGGTCTCGATGATGCCGCCGTTGACCGCGTTGACGTTGATGCCGCGTCCGGCGAACTCCACGGCCATGTACCGCACCCACGCCTCGATCGCGGCCTTGGCCGCGCCCAGGTTCGCATACGTCGGGTAGGCGCGGATGCTGCCGTAGCTGGACAGCGCGACGATCCGGCCGCCGTCGGGCATCATCCGCACCGCCTGCTGCGCGCCGAGCACGAACGAGCGCATGTTCATCGCGTACGACCGGTCGAGGTGGTGCGGCTTGAGGTCCATGATGTTCTTGAACGAGCTGGCCGCCGCGTTGCACACGAAGTAGTCGAGGGTGCCGAACTCCTGCGCGGCCACCGCGAAGAGCCGTTCGATGTCCTCGGGTTGCTCCATGTCGGCGGCCACGGTGACGGCCCGCCCGCCGAGCTGCGTGATCTCCTTACGGACCTGCTCGGCCAGTTCGGCGTTCTTCTTGTAGTTGACCACCACCGAGCCGCCGCCCCGGGCCAGGGTGAGCGCCAGCGCCCGGCCGATGCCCCGGGAGCTGCCGGTGATCAGCGCGGTACGGTCCTGGAAGGCGGTCACCGGCCGGCCGCCAGGATCTCCCGGGCGATCACGGTCTTCTGGATCTCGTTGGTGCCCTCCTCGAAGCGCTGCGCGCGGGCGTCGCGGTAGACCCGTTCGATGGTGCTGCCCTCCCAGTAGCCGATGCCGCCGTGCGCCTGCAACGCCTTGTCGGTGACCCGGGTCAGCATGTCCACCGCGACCAGCTTGGCCATCGAGGACAGCGCCCCGGCGTCGTCCTCCCCCACCTCCCAGCGGCGGGCGGCGTGCAGGGTGAGCTGCCGGGCGGCCTCGATGTCGGCGGCGTTCTCGGCGAGCGCGAACGCCACCGCCTGCCGGGCGGTCAGCGGCTTGCCGAAGGTGACCCGGGTGCGGGCGTGCTCGACCGCCAGCTCCTGCGCCCGGCGGGCCAGCCCCACGCAGGTCATCGCCACGCCGATCCGGCTCGGGGTGAGGAAGCCGCCGAGCGCGACCGCCAACCCGTCGCCCTCCTCGCCGAGCCGGTTGGCCACCGGCACCGGCGCCCGGTCGAAGATCAGGTGCGCGTGGTCGGTGCCGCGTACGCCCATGGTGTCGGGCATCGGTTCGACCCGGACGCCCCCGACGTGCCGGTCCACCATCAGCGCCACCGTGCCGTCCTTGCCGGTGCTGCCGTCGAGCCGGGCGAACAGCAGCCAGTAGTCGCAGCTGACCCCGAAGGTGATCAGGTGCTTCTCGCCGCTGAGCAGGTAGGTGTCGCCGTCGCGTACCACGCTGGCGCGCAGGTCGGCCCCGGTGCCGGCGGTCGGTTCGGTGAGCGTGAACGCGACCCGCAGGTCCCCGGCGACCTGCGGCAGCACGAACTTCTTGCGCTGCTCGTCGGAGGCGAACTGGTCCATGGAGCGCCACACCCCGTTACAGACGTGCACGATCATCCGCAGCGAGGCGTGCGACATCGAGAAGAGTTCGAGCAGGTGCAGGTACTGGGTGAAGGACAGGCCGGCCCCGCCGTAGTCGACCGGCGCGGCGAGCCGCAGGTAGCCCCGGTCGCGCAGGTCCGTCCAGAGCTGCGCGGGGACGCTGCGGTCGCGTTCGATCGCCGCCGCGTACTCCTCGCCGGGGCCCCGGACGAACGCCTCGACCTCGCGGGCCAACGTCGCGAACGACGTGCCATCGGCCTGGGTCACTCTGCCTCCTCGCCGATCGTTGCGCTGATCTGGTCACGCAACACGAACTTCTGCACCTTGCCGACCACGTTGCGGGGCAGCGCGGCCACCGTCTCCAGCCGCTCGGGCCAGTACTGCTTGGCGACCTTGTGGCCGTCGAGGAACCGCTGCATCCCGGCGAAGGTGAGTTCCGCGCGGGTCACCACGAACGCGCAGGCCCGCTCGCCGAGGCGCGGGTCGGGCATCGCCACGATCGCCACCTCGCGGACGGCGGGGTGGGTGTGCAGCAGCTGCTCCACCTCCGCCACCGGGATCTTCTCGCCGCCCCGGTTGATCACGTCGGTCACCCGGCCGGTGATCCGCAGGTAGCCGGCGTCGTCGATGGTGGCCAGGTCGCCGCTGCGGTACCAGCCGTCCGGGGTGAGTGCCGCCGCGGTCAGGTCCGGGCGGTCGAGGTACCCGGCGAACAGGCAGTCCCCGGCGACCTCGAAGTTGCCCTCCTCGCCGGGGCCGAGCACGGTGCCGGCGTCGTCGGTCACCCTGATCCGGACCCCCTCCAGCGCCCGCCCGTCGGTGCCCCAGGCGTGTGCGGGGGCGTCGGTCGGCGCGGAGAGCGTGCCGAGGCACGATTCGGTGGATCCCCAGGCCCCGCAGACGGCAGCGCCGAGGGTCCGGGTGGCGTGCTCGGCGAGGTTGCGGGGCACCGCCGCGCCGGTGGCGACGAAGACCCGCAGCGCCGGCGGGGCCGGCCCGCCCGTCTCCACGGCCTCGACGAGGTCGGCGAGGAAGGGGGTGGCCGCCTGGACGAAGGTGGCCCGGGTGTGGTGCAGGGTGGCCAGCGCGGTCCGGCCGTCCCAGATCGGTTGCAGGACCACGGGCGCGCCGATGGTGAACCCCAGCCACATGCCGTAGAGGAAGCCGGTCTGGTGGGCCAGCGGTGACGGGATGAACAGCCGGTCGGCGGCGGTCAGGCCGAGGTGCCGGGCCTGCATGGCGGCGGCGCGGGTCAGCGTGTCGACGCGGTGCAGCACGCCCTTGGGCTCGCCCGACGTGCCGGAGGTGAACATCAGCTGGGCCAGCGCCGCCGGGTCGGGCCGGCGGGCGGCCGGCGCGGCGTCGTCGGGCCGCTGCCGGGCCAGCGCCGGGCCGAACCACTGCCAGCGCAGGCCGGTGGTGTCCGCCGGCAGCCCGGCGGCGGCCGGTGCGGCGGTGTCCCCGGGGGCGGCGGTGCCGTCCGGGGTGGTGTGGCCGGCGACGACGAGGACGTGTGCCACGCCCGGGGCGTCCGGGCCGGCCAGCATCGCCGCAGTCTCGGCGAGGTGCGCGCGCCCCCGGAACCGGTCGGGGATCACCAGCACCCGGGCCCGGGAGCGGCGCAGCAGCCGGCTCATCTCGCGTTCCCGGAAGAACGGCATCAGCGGGCAGCAGACCGCCCCGATCCGGGTGGCGGCCAGCGTGAGCACCACGAACTCGGTCCAGTTGGGCAACTGCCAGGCGACCACGTCGCCGGGGCCGACGCCCAGCTCCAGCAGCAGCGACGCGGCCCGGTCGGCGGCCCGGTCCAGGTCGCGCCAGCTCGTCGTGGTGCCGGCCCGGCCGGGCGAGGCCGCCTCGACCACGGCCTCGTCGTCGCCGCGTGTGTCGGCGTGCCGCCGGACCAGCTCGGCCACCGGGGTGGCGGCCAGCTCGGCCGGCGTGGGCAGTTCGGCCGGCGTGGGCAGTTCGGCCGGCGTCGGCAGCTCGGCCGTCGGCACGGACGGGCCGGCGGAGCGGACCGGCGACGGACGGGTGACCGGCGCGCCGGCCGCCCGTCGACCGGCGGGCGGCGGGTCGGTGGGCCGGGGCAGGCGGCGGGCCCGGGCCCGGTCGACCGACATGTTGAGGCCGACGGCGTTCATCTGGTCGAGGAACTGCGGGAAGGAGATCCGGTGGGCGTTCGGGTAGGTCAGCCGGCTCTCGCCGGTGGCCCGGGAGGCGGCCACCGCGAGCGCCATCAGCACCCGGTGGTCGTTGAACGAGGACAGGTCGGCCTCCCGCAACTGGCCGACGCCCTCGCAGACGAGCCGGTCGCCGTCGAGCCGCAGCCGGCCGCCCATCCGGTTGAGTTGCAGCATCGCCGTGACCCGGTCGGACTCCTTGAGCCGTACGTGGGCCACGTGGTCGAGCACGGTGGTGCCGTGCGCGTGGGAGCCGAGGACGCTGAGCACCGGCAGCATGTCGGGCACCGCGCGACAGTCCACCCGCACCGGGGCCAACCGCAGCCCGTCGTGGCGCACCCTGATCCAGCCGGTAGCCGGATCGCGGGTCAACGGCACGCCCATGGTGGTGAGGCTGTCCAGCAGGTGCGCCTCCGGGTGGTCCAGCTCCCCCGCGGGGACCGCCGGCAGCCCCCGGAACAGCACGTCGGACGGGTGCAGCGCGGTCGCGGCCAGGCCGAACGCGGCGGCGCCGACGTCCGGCGGCAGCCGGACCACCGCCGGGGTGGGCCGCTGGCCGGGCTCGATGTCGTACCGGCGGCCGTCCGCGCTGACCTGCACGTGCAGGCCGAACTGGCGCATCATCGCCACCGTCAGCTCGACGTAGGACCGCTCGTTGAACTCGCCCACCACCTCGACCACGGTGGGGCCGGTGGCGAACGGGCTGACCAGCAGCAGGCTGGAGATCCACTGGGAGAGCGTGCCGGGGATCTGCACCCGGCCCCCGGTCGGCGGGTGGGCGGCGACCCGGATCGGCAGCAGCCCACCGGTGGAGGTGATCTGCACGCCGATGCCCGCGAGGGCGTCGAGCAGCGGGCGGATCGGCCGCCGCCGGAAGTACTTCTGCCCGGTGATGCCGACCGGTGTCTCGGCCAGGGCGGCGAGCCCGGTCAGGAAGTAGAGCGTGGTGCCCGAACTGCCGACGGAGACCTCCGGACGGACCGGGCGGTACCGGCCGCCACGGACCACGAACGCGTCGTCCTCGACGGTGATGGCCGTGCCGAGGTCCCGCAACGCCCGGATGGTGTGCTGCACGTGGCCGGCGTGGCAGGCCCCGTGGATGCGACTGGTCCCGTCGGCCAGCGACGCGAGCATCAGCGCCCGGTGCGCGTGGTACTTCGACGCCGGGACGTCGAACTCGCCCACGAGTGGCTCGGCCGTGCCCTTGATGACGAGACGCACAGTCCCTCCCCGCAGTGTGTGTCAGCCGGCGGTGTCTGGTGGCGACGGTGTCGCCGGAGCTGGGCCCGGCCCCGGCCCCGCAGCCGGGCCGGGAGCCGGGACGCCGCCGAAGACGGCGTGCATGCCGCCGTCGGCGTGCACCACCTGCCCGGTGGTGTACCGGGACAGGTCCGACAGCAGGAACAGCACCGCCCCGACCACCCGGGCCGGGTCGGCCCGGTCCCAGCCCAGCGGCGCCCACTGCTCGTACTGGTCGGCCAGGGCGGAGAAGGTGCGCACCCCGCGCGCCGACACCGTCTCGACCGGCCCGGCGGCGACCAGGTTGACCCTGATCCCGGTCGGGCCGAGGTGCATCGCCAGGTAGCGGCAGACCGCCTCCAGCGCCGACTTGTAGACCCCCATCCACCCGTAGCCGGGCAGCGCCCGGGTCGAGTCGACGGTCAGGCCGACCACCGCGCCGCCGCCGGGGGCCTGGCTCAGCAGCGGCGACAGCGCGGTGGTGAGCTGCTGGAACGAGTACGCCGAGGCGCGGAACCCGTCGAGCACCCCGCCGGCTGCGGCGGTGACGAACCCGGCCCCCAACGCGTCCGGCGGGGCGGCGGCGATGCTGTGCAGCACCCCGTCGAGCTGGCCCCAGCGGCTGCCGATCAGCTCCGCCAGTTCCTCGACGCTCGCGTCGGACATCACGTCCAGGTCGAGCACCTCGGGGCGGGACGGCAGCATCTCGGCCACCCGGCGGGTGATCCGGCCGACCCGCCCGTACGAGGTCAGGATGACCTCGCAGCCCTCCCGTTGCAGGGCCGCCGCCACGTGCCAGGCGATGGACTCGTTGTTGAGGACCCCGGTGACCAGGTAGGTGCGCTTGTCCAGGCTCAGCAACGAGCTCAACTCGACGCGCCCGCCACGATCCGCTCGACGAGTTGACCGATGGTGACGTCCGCGAGTTCGCTGCGCGGGATCTCCACCCCGTACTCCTTGACGACCATGGCCATCAGGTCGGCGACGTCGAGCGAGTCGATGTCCAGCGCGTCGAACTTGGCGTCGGTGCTGATCGCGTCCTCCTCGACGCCGAGGTCGATCAGTTCGGCGCGCAGGCGCTCCTCGACGGCGGGGGCGGTGATCTCGGTCGATGGTGAGGACATCCGGGTGCTCCTTGTCTCGCAGGGGAATCGGCTAGGCCGTCAACGGGGCGCGGCGGGCGAAGTTGGTGTGGTGCCGTTGCGCCCAGTACCACTGACGCCAGTAGCTCTCGGCCAGCTCCAGCCAGGTCTCCAGCCGGCCGGTGTCGTCGAGGAACCGGTTCATGCTGACCAGCAGCCAGCTGTAGACGCCCTGGCTGTCCCGGCAGTCCGCGCAGTTGCCGGAGGTGCAGCAGAACTGGAGGGTCTGGTAGTCGGCGCCGTAGACGGCGAAGCCGTCCAGGACCGGGTTGCCGTTGCGGATGCGCTCGGCGTGGTCCGGGTGGTCCACGCTGATGCTGGGGCAGACGTCGTAGCCGAACTGGCCGTCCCAGTGGGTGCGGCCGGTGATCAGCGACTCGATGAAGTAGGGGTGGCAGACCACCGTCTCCGGGTACGCCTGCTTGACCCGCAGCGCCTCGGCGAGGGTGCGCTGCTCGTTCTCGATCCGCAGGGCGTGGTCGCTGCCGTGGGCGGAGTAGAAGTTGAAGGTGACCTGGTTGCCGTTGTCCTGGATGGCCCGCACGGTCGGCTCGACGTACTGCAGGCCCTCCTCGGACAGGGCGTACACGAAGATCACCCGGGGGTCGTTGCGGTAGTGCCCGAGGGCGGTCTCGAAGAGGCCGGAGAACGACGAGCCGTTGACCCGGTAGCCGCGCAGCGCGTCGTCGAGGGGCCCGCCGCCGAACAGGCTGATGGCGACCGCCACGTGCTCGAAGCCGCTCATCGGCAGCGGCCGGATGCCGTTGGTGGAGATGGTCACGTACGGCAGCCGTTCGACGAACGGCACGACCCGGGGCAGGACCAGGGTCGGCTCGCCGCCGATCAGGGTCGCCTGGGTGACGCCCCTGGCCACGAGCGAGTCCACGAACCGGGAGATCAGCGCCGGGTCGGAGGTCTCGGGGACGGCCGCGTCGAAGCCGCCCTCGAAGTACCAGCACCCCTTGCACCGGATGTTGCAGGTGGTGGTGAGGTGCACCTCGGTCGCGCTGACCCGGCGGCCCATGTCCCGGACGACCTGCAACCGCGCGGCCAGGTCGGGCCGGTCGGCCAGCAGGGACGCCAGGCGGACCTTGGCCTCCCGCCGGGACAGCGGACGGGGATTGATCGCGATGGGGGTGGGCATGGGCGGGGCGTCCTCTCAGGTGGCCACGGCGGGGACGACGAGCCCCAGCGCGTGGATCCGGGGGATGACGGTGTTCTCCCACTGCTGCAACGCCTCGCCGTTGGTGGTGCGTCGCAGGCCGTAGCGGACCGCCCGCTTGGACCGCTCGGACTCCGGGGTGCCGAACAGGTCGCGGAAGACCGGCCAGAGCCGGTCCAGCGCCGCCTGCAACTGCTCGCGTCCCTCGTCGGTGGTGGCGAGGTTGCGGCAGACCCGGGCGCCGTGCGCGATGTGGATCTTCTCGTCCAGGATGATCGTCCGGACCGCGTCCGCCCACGGCTTGTAGCTGCCCTGGGCGAACTCCTTGATCATGATCAGGGCGCTCTCCTCGCCGATGTACGAGTAGATCCCACGCTCGGCCCAGGTGGTGCACTGGTGCAGCCGCTTGTCGGCGAAGAGCCGACGCTCCTCGATGGACTGGGACTCCATGTGCGAGGTGTCGATGCCGATCTCGGCCAGCACCCGCTTACCGATCTTGTAGTGGTCGTACTCCTCGGCGGCCCGTTCCGCGCACACCTGACGCTCCTCGGCGTTGGGCGCCAGCGGCAGGAACATCATGGTGTAGTCGTCACCGCCGGAGAGTTCACCCTCCGTGTTGATCATGATCTGGCTGATCAGCGCCTTCTGGTAACCCCGGGGCATGCGCTTCAGCTCGTCGGGGGTACGTACCACCACTTCTTCGTCGTCAAAGATCTCCACCGGCATAACGCAGCTCGCCTCCTGTTGGCATTCACACCCGCAAATTACGGAAAAGGGGGGCACCGACACTCGCGCGGTACGACGACGGACCCGGAGGCACCCCCCGGTGAACCGATCTCCTGGCAGATCCCCCGTTCCTCCTCGTCCGTTACCGACGGTGACTCAGGTCAGGTTCTTGATCGCCAGCCGCCGCACGTCCGACCGCTGGATCTTGCCGAGCGGGGTACGCGGAAAACCGTCGACCCCGAGCTGCGCCAGGGGGACGAACCGGCGCGGCACCTTGAACGCGCTGAGCTGCTTGCGCAGCAGCGCACGCCATTCGTCCTCCCCGGCGACCGCGCCGGGCAGCAGGGTGTAGACCAGCACCAGTTCCACCCCGGTCACCGGGTGCGGCAGCGCGGCGACCACCGCGTCGGCGATCCCGTCGAGCTGCGGCACGACGTTCTCGATCTCGGCCGGGTAGACGTTCTCGCCGCTGACGATGACCATGCTGTCCATCCGGTCGACGATGGTCAGCTCGCCGCGCTCGTCGAGATGACCGAGATCGCCGCTGCGCACCCAGCCGTCGACCAGCCGCCCGGCGGTGAGTTCCGGCGCGGCCTCGTACCGGGTGAAGATGCTGGGGCCGCTGAGCAGGACCTCCCCGCTCTCCCCCGGCGCGACGTCCCGCCCGTCGCCGTCGACGACCCGGACCCGGGCGAACGGCACCGGCAGGCCTGCGCTGCGCCGGTCCCCCGGCCGGCGGTCCCGGGGCTCCACCACGGTCAGCGAGGTCATCTCGGTCATCCCGTACACCTGGAACACCGGGATGCCGAAGGTGCCCTCGAACCGGTGGATCAGGTCGGGGCTGAGTGCCGAGCCCCCGGCGAGGACGCCCTTGAGCCGGCTGTCGGCCGGCCGCTGCGGTCGCTCCACCAGGTGCGCGAGGTAGGCGTTGACCACCAGGGTCCAGGTCGGACGGTGCCGGTCCACGTAGTTCCAGAACCGGGCCAACGCCACCTCCGAACGGACGCAGACCGTACGCCCCCCGGACCACAGCGGGGTCAGCGTGGGCAGGCCCTGCCCGCCGACGTGCAGCATCGGGATGACGTTGAGGAAGACGTCGTCGCGGCCCGCGTCGGCCCACTTCACCATCGCCAGCGAGTTGGCCAGCAGGGCGCGGTGGGACAGCACGACGCCCTTGGCCGCGCCGGTGGAGCCCGAGGTGTAGACGATCTCGGCGTCGCCCGCCCCGCCGTCCGGGGGCGCGACCAGTTCCCCCCGGTAGGCGACGCCCCGGTCGAGGATCGCGGCGAGGAACCCCTCCGCGTCGTCCACCGTCAGCCAGCGCCGGCCCGGCGACGCCTTCGCGGCCGTCGACGACGGGCCGAGCACCAGCGCGACGTCGGCGTGGGCGAGCAGGGTGTCCAGTTCGGCCGGGCCGGACTTCGGGTTCAGCGGCACCAGCATCCGCTGGGCGGCGATGACGCCGAGGAACAGCAGCGCGGCCAGCGACGAATTGTGCAGGACCACGGCCACCCGGCCGCCCGGCGGCACCCGGTGCTCGTCGAGCAGCGCCGCGCAGCCCCGGGTGAAGGTCAGCACGTCGGTGAAGCTGATCTCCCGGCCACCGGGCTCCGCCGGGAGCAGGTACGGGTCGTCGCCGTAGGCCGCCGCGGCCTGGGTGACGAGGTCCAGCAGGTTCGCCGTGTCGGCGAGATTCGGCTCGGCCAGCGGACTAGGCATGCGACTCGTCGCGGACGGCGGCGGACTCCACCACCGCGCAGAGCCGGTTGACCGTGGGCGTGTCGAAGATGACGTCGACCACGTCCACCCCGTACGCCGCCTCGACCCGGGTCACGATCTCCACCGCGCCCACCGAGTCCATGCCGAGTTCGACGAGGTCGTCGTCGGGACCGACGGTGGGCCGGTGGAGGACTTCGGCGCAGATCGACGTCATGCTCTCGTGCAGATCGGTCGTGGTCACTGAAGCGGTTCCCCCCATGTCAGATCACCACACGGGCCACGGCAACGTTGCGGTAGCGGCCCCTTCCCCCAAGTCCGGGACTCGTCGGGACCATACTCAGTCGCGTCGTGAACCGTCCAGGGCAACCGTCGGAGCAATCGTCGGCAACCGCTCCCACCATCGTCACGCGCCAATAGTCCATGTCATATCCGGATAGGATCGCGGCATGGGGAAGGGGCGGCCGAAGGCCAGGCTGGTGCTCACCGACGAGGAACGGGAACAGCTCACGAAGGGGGCCCGCGCGGCACACTCGACACAGTCGTTCGCCATTCGCTGCCGAATCGTTTTGGCCTGTGCCGAGGGGGCCACGAATACCGAGGTCGCGGCCCGGTTGAACGTTTCACCCGCGACGGTCGGAAAATGGCGTTCCCGGTTCGCCGCCGCGCGGCTGCCGGGGCTCGCCGACGACCCGCGTGCCGGCCGGCCCCGCTCGGTCCGGCCCGAGCAGGTGGACCGGGTGGTGGCGGCCACCCTCGACGCCACGCCCGCCCCGGCACGGCGGTGGTCCCGGGCGTCGATGGCCGTCCACAGCGGACTGTCGGCGTCCACGGTCGGCCGGATCTGGCGTCGGTTCGACCTGCGCCCCCACCTCCAGGACGGCCTGACCCTGGCCACCGACCCGGGGTTCGTCGCCACGGTGGTGGCCCTGGTCGGGCTCTACCGCCAGCCCCCGGGGCGGACCCTGGCGCTGTGCGCCGCCCCCCGCGACGACCGGCCGTCGACCGGCGACCCGGTCGACCCCGCGCCCGCCCCGGACCGGCCGCCGGCAGGTGGCCCGCCGACGGCGTACCGGCCGGTGCCCGCAACGCGCCGGCCGGAGCAGCTCGTGGCCGCCGGCGGGGCCGTCCCGGACCGGCCCCGGCGCGCCGGGGCGTACCGGCGGTTCCTGGTGGCGGTGGACCGGGCGGTGCCCGCCGACCTGGAGGTGCACCTGGTCGCCGACGACCCGGCGCTGCACGACGCCCCGGCGGTCCGGGGCTGGTTGACCCGCCACCCCCGCTTCCACCTGCACCTGCTGCCGGCGGGTGACTCCTGGGCCGACCAGGTCCACCGCTGGTCGCGCCTGCTCGCCGGCCGCGCTCCGGTGGCCGCCGGGCCGTCCCCGGGCCCCGTCGCCCGCAGCGCCGACGACCCCGGGCCCGACGCCGGGGAAACCGCCGGCCGGGCGGGCGCGGCGCGCTGGGTGGCCGGCGCGGAGGAGATCCGCCGGGCACGGGCCCGACATCATGAACGGACTTCGGGCGCATCGGCGGTGATCGAACGACTGGCGTCCGGACGCCGGTCCATCCCGCCTACCGGCATGTGAGATGACGGAGTCGCATCGCGCCCCGGCCGCTGACCGGCACGGCGGTCCCCGACTTCCTCGCGGTCCTCATCGCCGTGTGGACGGTCGGCGCGCTGTGCCCGCCGCCCGTCGCCCGGACCGCCAACGGCGTCGCCCTGGTGGTGGTGCCCACCGCCCTGCTGCCCGGCCTCGACGTGGCCCACCCCGAGGAGGTGCTGGACGCGCCGCCCGACGCACGGTCGGGCGGCGCGTCCGGCCGGCGGCTACCGGACCGCCGGCACCCGCAGCACGGCCACCTCGCCGACGTTGCCGGCCACGTCGACCGCGCGGTAACGGATCCCGTGCGCCAGGTCGTCGAGCGGCACCGGCCCGGTCCAGGTGGTCCACTCCCCACCGTCGAGCCGGTACTCGACCCGGGCCACCCCGGAGTCGGCGTCCCGGCCGGTGACGACGAGCGCCCGGTCGACCAGCGTCGCCCCGGCGGTCGGGGCCACCCCGTCCACCTGCACCGACGTCGCCCAGGGTGTGCTCCACAGCAGGTTGACCCCCTGCGCCCGGTACTCGATCGTGTGCCGGCCGGCGGGCAGGGCCACCGGCTCCCGGTACGGGAACCAGCCTCCCCCGTCGATCTGGTACTCCACCAGCCTGATCAACTCGCCGTGGGCCAGGGTGAGGGCGGCGTTCGCGCCGTACCAGCCGTCGGCGCCGGGGTCGGTGATCCGTAGCCGGGGCTGCCCGCCCCGGTAGCGCAGCGGCTCCACCCCGGTCAGGGTGGGCACCACCGGTTTGATGGTGCCGTCGTCGGCGAAGTACAGCCGGTCGATGGTGGTCTCCCGGTGGGTGCCGTCGCCGTCCGGGATGGCGAACCGGTGGTACGCCACGTACCAGTCGTCGGTGCCGGGCACCTGGACGATCGAGTGGTGCCCGGTGCCCAGGATGCCCTGGGCCGGGTCCTTGGTGAGGATCTCCCCCCGGCTGGTGAACGGCCCGAGCGGGCTGGCACCCATGCCGTAGCCGACCCGGTAGTTCTCGCTGCCGGTGTCGTCGATCGACCAGGACAGGTAGTACACCCCGTTGCGCTTGTGCAGGAACAGGCCCTCGCGGAAGCCGGTGAGCCCGGTCAGCCGGACCCGCCGGGCGACGTCGTAGGAGATCATGTCGTCGTTCAGCGGGACCACGTACGCGGTGCCGTTGCCCCAGTACAGGTAGCTCTGCCCGTCGTCGTCGGTGAAGACCGCCGGGTCGATCTGCTGGGCGTTGCCGTAGTCGGCCTTGCTCACCAGGGGCCGGCCGAGCGGGTCGACGAACGGCCCGAGCGGCGAGTCGGCCACCGCCACGCCGATGTTCTGCTGGGCCGAGAAGTACAGGTAGTACTTTCCGTTCTTCTCGATCGCGGCCGGCGCCCAGGCGTTGGTGTCCGCCCAGCTGACGTCCGGGCCGAGGTCGAGGATGGTGTCGTGGCCGGTCCAGTCGACCAGGTTGCGGCTGGACCACACGGTGAACGTCGAGCTGCCCCAGCCGGGGAAGCCGTCGGTGGTGCCGTAGATGTAGTAGGTGTCGCCGAACCGGACGATGTTCGGGTCGGCGTTGTACCCGGGCAGCACCGGGGTGTTCATCGGCACCGCCCGCACCGTCCAGGCCCGGCTGGCCCCGGCGGCGCTGGTGACGGTGACCGTCACCGGTCGGGTGTAGTTGCGCGGCCCGGCGGGCCTGACCGTCGAGGTCGGGGCGACCAGGTAGCGCGGGGCGAGGCTGGTCAGGTCGGTGCCCGGCCGGACCGGCAGGGTGATCGTGCCGCTGGCGGCGTCCACGACGGCCGGCACCTTGAGGCTGTCGAGTTCGACGGCGACGACGCTGGTGCCGTTGCTGCCGAGCGCGGCCACCTCGGCGTCGGTGAGCGCCCGGTTGTAGAGGGAGAAGTCGCGGATCCGGCCCTTGAGGTAGCGGTCGCTGGCGTACTGGGAGCGGCCCAGGTAGTTGGCGGTGGTCCGGCCGCCGCCGATGTCGCCGGGCGCGAGGGTCAGCCCGGTCTTCTCGGCCACCCGCACCCCGTCCAGGTAGATCCGGGCGGTGCCGGCCCGGTTCAGGGTGTACGTCAGGGTCTTCCACACCCCCCGGGGCAGCGCCCGGCCGCCGGTGACGGTCTGTTCGCCGGTCCAGTTGCCCAGGCTGATCGAGGTCCGGTAGTCGTTGCCGGTGGTGAACAGGTAGCCGTTGCCGACGCCTGCGGAGTCGGTGTTGCCGAGCCCCCAGACGAAGTACGGGGTGGCCTGGTCGGCGGCGATGTTCACGTCCATCGACACGGTGATCTCGTCCAGCCCGGACATGATGTTGTCGGGCAGGTCGACGTGGCCGTCGGTGCCGCCGAGGGTGAGGCTGCCCGAGTCCCAGCGGGCGTCACCGGCCAGAGTCGCGTGGTGGCCGTTGCCGGAGTCGTCGGTGACCGTGCCACCGGCGGCCTGGTCGAGCCGGTAGTGGGCCACCACCCCGTCGGCGTTGGCGTCCACCGGGGGCGGCGCGTCGGTCAGCGCGTCGAGTTCGGCACGGGTGACCGGGATGACGGTCCCGTGCCGGGGGCTGGCCGGCAGCCGGTAGGAGGCCGGCACCTTCCAGTTCGGCCTGGCCAGGTCGTCGGTGCCCAGCGGGATGTAGCCCCGGCCGCCGTACTCGTCGACGAACAGGTAGTACCGCGAGCCGGAGGTGTCGCCGGGGTTGGCCTTGAACACGGTGGGCCCCTCCACGGCGGAGGTGCCGGCGTCGCGGCCGATGCACGAGTCGAGCATCGTCCAGGCGGGTCGGCCGGGCAGGTCCACGGCGGTCAGCGAGGGGGACTTCTCCTGGATGATGTCGGAGCAGCCGGTGCCGCCGCCGCCCTCGTCCTTGGTGAACCGGTAGTAGGTGTCGCCCTCGCGGATCATCGTGGAGTCGATCCGCGACTCGCCCCGGTCCTGCCAGATCGTCGCCGGGCTGAACGTGACGAAGTCGCGGGTGGTGGCGGCCAGCATCCGGTTGTACGTGTTGCCGGTGTGCTCCGGGTCGTTCTCGGCGAACAGTTTCGAGGCCCAGAAGACCAGGTACTCGCCGCGCTCGGCGTCCCAGTACGCCTCCGGTGCCCAGGTGTTGCCGGCGGTCGGCGGGGACACCTCGACGTGCCGCTGCGCCGACCAGTTGACCAGGTCGGTGGACTCCCACACCTCCAGGTAGCGGCTGCCCCGGCGCTGGGCGGCGTCCCAGTCGCCGTTGCGGCCGATCGACAGGTCGGTGGCGATCAGGAAGAACCGGTCCCCCTCCGGGCTGCGGATCAGGAACGGGTCGCGCAGGCCCCGGGTGCCGTGGGTCGACTCCAGTTTCGGCTGGCCGCCGTTGACCTCGGTCCACTGGAGGGCGTTGTTGCCCCGGCTGGCGGCGAAGTAGATCTTCTCCCCGGCGATGGAGTTGCCGGTGAAGTAGCTGAACGCGTAGCCGGCGTACGGCGCGGGGGCCGGCAGCTCGCGGACGGTCAGCGTGATGGTCCGTTCGACGGTGCCGGCGCCGACGGTGACCGTGGCGGTCACCGGCACCGTCGTGTCGCCCGTGCCGTGCGCCGGACGACGCACCACGCCGTCGGCGGCGACCACCTCGGGTCGGGCCGAACGCCAGCGGACTGTCGCGTCGTACCGGCCGGTGGCGGGCATGGTCAGGTTGCCGCGCACGTCGTCGGCGTGCATCAGGGTCAGGGCGGCGGCGGCCGCCTCGGCCCGGTCCTGGTCGGACTCCCCGGGTTGCGCGACCACCGCGACCTCTGCGGCGGTGAGGGCCCGGTCGTAGATCCGGAAGTTCGCCACCCGTCCCTTGAGGAACCGGTCGGTGGCGTAGTTGGACCGGCCCAGGTGGTTGGCGGTGGTGACGCCGTTGCCGACGGCGCTGGGCGGCACGGTGACGGCGGTGTTGCGGGCCACCTGCACGCCGTCGGCGTAGAGGGTGCCGGTGGTGCCGGTCTGGGTGTAGACGACCGACTTCCACACGCCCCGGGGCAGGTTGCCGCCGGTGCCGGTGACCTTCTCGCCGGCCCAGTTGGTGGTGGTGATGCCGGCGCGGAAGGCGTCGCCGCTGGCGAACAGGTAGCCGGTGCCGGCGGCGGAGGTGGCCGGGTTGCCCAGGCCCCAGAGGAAGTACGGGGTCTGCTGTGCCGGATCGACCAGGACGTCCACGGCCACGGTGAGCGAGGAGCGGCCGGACAGCAGGTTGTCGGGCAGTTTCACGTGGTCGTCGACGCCGTCGAGCAGCAGCCCGTCGGTGCCGGTCCAGGTGCCGCCGCCGACCAGGGTGCCGTCGTTGCCGTGGCCGGAGGTGTCGACGACGGTGGTGCCGGTGCGCTGGTCGAGGTCGTAGCGCAGCAGCAGCCCGTCGGTGACGTCGGCGGCGGCGGCCGGGGCCGAGGTGGCGGGGGCCAGCGCGGCGAGGAGGGTGAGCACGGTGGCGGCGACGACCGTGCGGGTGCGGCGGGGGGTGGGGGTGCGGTGGTGGTTCCGGGGAACTGCGGAGGGCATGGGGGATTCCTCGGCGTTGTGAGCGTTAACAGGCTGGAATTGTCAACGCAACAATCAGACCCCGTCAAGGATGCGCCGCCCGCCGATGCGCTGCGCGCACGCCCGCTCACCAACCGGGAGGCAGCCGCCCCCGGGCCGCCGGGCTACCTGATCCGACGGGTGGAGCGGGCCACGATGTCCGCGTACTCCGGGTGCCGGCCCAGCCAGTCGGCGAGGAACGGGCAGATCGGCACCACCGTACGGCCCCGGGAGCGGGCGTCGTCCATGACCGCGCGGGCCAGCGTCGAGCCGACGCCCCGCCCCTCGAACGCCGGGTCGACCTCGGTGTGCGTGTAGGCGATGATGGCCCCGGTCAACTGGTAGGTGACCACTCCCGCCAGCGCCCCGGTCTCGTCGCGCGCCTCGAACCGCTCCCGGTCCGGCGCGTCTGTCACGGTGAACTCCACCCGACCATCCAAACACGCCGACCGGCGGCGCACCGGCGGGCGTGGTCCGTCGGCCGGTGCTGCGCCGGGCCGCCCGGTGGCGGGACCTGCTGGATCAGGACCGCAGGGTGTGGCTCGGCGGCTGGCCGTAGGCGGCACGGTAGTCGGTGGCGAACCGCTTCGCGTCCACGAATCCCCACCGGGCGGCGATCGCCGCGACGGTGTCGCCGGCCGCCGGGTCACCGTCGAGCAGGTCGCGGTGGGCGCGGTCCAGCCGGACCCGTCGGGCGTACCGGGCCGGGGTGGTGTCGTGGTAGCGGCGGAACGCGTACTGCAACCCCCGGGCGGACACCCCGGCGGCCTCGGCCAGTTCCGCCAGCGACACGTACCGGTCGGTGTGCGCCTGGACGTAGTCCATCGCCCGGCGTACGACGGCCGGCGAGACGGTGCCCGGGTCCCGCTGCCGGGGGACGCTGGAGTTGCTCGGGAAGACCGCCAGCGCCGCCGTGGCCAGCATGTGCCGGACCTGCCGGACGATCAGCGGATTACCGGCCAGGTCGTCGTCGGCCAGCACCACCTGCCGCACGTACGCCAGGGTGCCCAGCCAGTGCCGCTCCAGCCCGCGCGACATCGGGCGGAGGCTCTCGAAGCGCACCCCCGCCCCGGGGCCCTCCCGGCCCCGGGCGACCTGTTCGATCAGTGTCGTCGGGAGTCCGACGGTGAACGATTCGAGGGCGTCGCACTCGAGCTTGAGCGTGACGTCGGTGGGCAGCAGCACCACGTGGCCCGGTGTCACGCGGTAAGTGTCCCGGCCGTCGGTGACGACGAGGCGTCCGGCGCGCACCTGGATGACCCTGACGAATTCCCGCGCGATGCCGGACACCTCGACACCGGCCGAGTAGTGCAGGCCGTTCAGCGCGACATCAACGAGCATGGTGCCCATGCCCCGCAGTTGCACGCCCTCGGCGCCGACGGCGGAGTGCATGATGCTGACATCGGCGAAGGACGCCCGGAAGAAGGCGAGCACCTCGTCGACATCGGTCGTGGTGAACCGCTGCCAGGGCGGTGGCTTCACCCCGACCTCGGGATCGGCGTCCCCGGCTGGTCGTGCCGTCGACCGCCGGGTCAAAGGCGGCCGATAGCCCGCCATCCGTGCCTCCCGCAGTCACTCCCCCGGGCTGCGTGCCGACCGGCGGAAATCCAACAATGCCGCACTATAGGCGAAATCAGCAACGTAGGACATGCCGCGCCCTGAACCCGGCGCAACTCTCAAGCCTGGCATTCTCGATATACGCAACGAGGTAGTGAAAGACGAATAGCGGGCAGCGCCGAGCAGCATCGATTCGATTATCGACACGACGCAAGGAAGGGTTGCGGAAAGCGAAGCAGTGGGTCGGAATTGCCCCCGTCCCGTCCCCACCCGAAGTCGTCACCGCCGCGACGGCACCGGAAACGGACCGTCCGGCACCCCGGGCCGAGACCGGCGGGACTGTGCACAGTGGATCGTCGACGCCCTCACAACCCGGGCTGGTCAACGGCCCCCGGCAGGCGACGGCCCCGGACGACGCCAGGTCCGTCCGGGTGCGACCCGGCCGGAGGAACCACCGGCGTGCCGCCGTGACCACTCGCGCGACGACGCGTTTATTCCGGGGACGGGCCAGCGACATCCGGCCGGTCATGTCGATGGTAGACATATGCGTGTATAAGCTAACATCCACAAAAATTGCCCGTTCGATCTCGCAAACGGGGTCAGCCTGGGCAGACGCCTATCGGAGTAAGGAACTGACATGGATACACTCCGCGACATCGACGCCACCCCCACCGCATCCGAAACCCCGGGCTACCGACCCCCGACCGTCACCCGGCTCGGCACCCTCGCCGAACTCACCCAGGGCGGCACCGTCGGCCCCGACGACGGTCTGGGCGGACAGGGCGACGGCTCCCTGCTCTGAGCCGGCGGTGGGCACCGGATTCCGATGCTGCGGCTGCGGGGGGCGGGCCGGCGGTTCGGTCGACGCGTCGTCTTCAGCGACCTCGACCTCGACGTCGGTGCCGGTGGACGGGTGCTCCTGGCGGGGCCGAACGGGGCCGGCAAGACGACCCTGCTGCGGTGCCTGTCCGGCACGCTGACCCTGAGCACCGGGCAGGCCACCGTCGCCGGCCACCCGGTCGGCTCACCGGACGCCCGGCGCGCGACCGGTGTGTGCCTGGCCCCGGAGCAGGGTCTCTACGAGCAGCTCACCGCGCACCAGAACATCACGCTCGTCGCCCGACTCCGGCTCCCCCGGCGGGCCGTCCCCGCCGCCGTCACCGGGATCGAGGAGGAGTTGGGCATCGCCCGCTACGCCAGCCTGCCGGTCGCCCGCTGCTCGGCCGGCATGCGCGCCCGGATCAGCATCGCCCGGTCGCTCGTCGCCGCCCCCGCGCTCCTGCTCCTCGACGAGCCGGGGCGCTCCCTCGACGAGGAAGGTCGACGGTTGCTCTGGCAGAGCATCGACCGGCGGACGGAGCTGACCTGTGTCGTCGCCTCCCACCACGCCGACGACGGCCGGCACTGCCGGCAACGGCTCACCCTGGTGGCGGCCGGATGACGCCGCTGACCGGCGCGCGCCCGCACCGCCGCCCGGCTCCGCCCGTCCCCGCCCCGGCACCCCGGCTCGGGCCGGGGGCGGGCGGTCGGGCCGTGCTCGCCCT
The DNA here is from genome assembly GCF_007833915.1 of Micromonospora sp. HM134. Lineage (NCBI taxonomy): Bacteria > Bacillati > Actinomycetota > Actinomycetes > Micromonosporales > Micromonosporaceae > Micromonospora > Micromonospora sp. HM134. The sequence continues at coordinate 3,530,409 of NZ_CP041061.1, read as the reverse complement.
GCTCCGACGGGACCTGGGCGAACGCCGGATGCTCCGGTTGCCGCTGCTGCTCGACCTGGTGTTCGGGGCGGTGAACCTGCTGGTTTTCCTGTTCATCTCCCGGTTGTTCTCCGCACCGCAAGCGCAGCGCCTGCCGGGCGCGACGACCTACTTCGACTTCGTCGCGGTCGGCATCACCTTCATGCTGGTGCTCCAGGCCGCGAGCACCCAGCTGACCTCCCGGGTGGCCCGGGAACAACGCAGTGGCACGCTGGAGCTGCTGGCCGCCCAGCCGGTGCCGGCGTACGCCCTCGCGGTGGGCACGGCTGCGTACCCGTTCCTGCTGGCGCTGCTGCGCGCCGGGGTCTACCTGCTCCTGCTGCACACGCTGCTCGGCCTGCACACCGGGCGGGCCGACTGGTGGGGGGTCGCCGTGGTCCTGGTGGCCGGCAGCGCGGCGATGATGGGGATCGGTATCGGGCTGACCGCGTTCGCCGTCGCCGCCGGGCACGGCGAGGCCGTGGCCCGGTTGCTGGTCGTCGGGGTGTCCTTCCTGTCCGGGACGTACTTCCCGGTGGCCGTGCTCCCCGGCGTGCTGCCCCCGCTGACCGCCGTGCTGCCCAGCCGGATCGCGCTGGACGGCCTGCGTGCCGCGCTGGCCGGCGATGCCTGGGGCACCTCGGCGCTCACCCTGCTGGCCGCCGCCCTCCTGCTGTTGCCCCTGTCGACCTGGGTCTTCGGCCGCGCGCTGCGCGTCGCCACCGCCCGGGGGACCCTGACCCGCGATTGAGGTGCCGCCCATGCCCCGTCCGACCCCGTTCGACATCGCGACCGGCACCGTGCTGGGCGCGGGCCCGCCGATGCCGCGGACCGTTGCCCCGGCCGCACCGGACCCGCTCGCCGCGCTGGACCGGGCGGTGCTGCCCGCGCTGCGCCGGCCGCCGTGCGTGGTGAGCTTCTCCGGCGGATTGGACTCGTCGCTGGTTCTCGCCGTCGCCGTCCGGGCGGCCCGGCGGGAGGGGCTGCCCGAGCCGTTCCCGGTCACCTGGCGGTTCACCGGCGCTCCCCGGGCCGACGAGTCACCCTGGCAGCATCGGGTCGTCGCGGCCCTCGGCGTCGGGGCCGGGTGGGAGGTCCTGCGGGCCGACGACGACCTCGACCTGGTCGGCCCGGTCGCCGGCCGGTTCCTGCACCGCTACGGGGTACGGCATCCGGTGAACCTGCACCTGCACCTGCCGCTGCTGGAGCTGGCCGGCGGCGGAAGCCTGCTCACCGGCCTCGGCGGGGACCAGGTGTTGGCGGGCTGGCGGCGGCCACCACCCCGGTCGGCCCGCGCCCACCTGGCCCGGGCCCGCGTCCTGGCCCGGGAACTGCCGCGCCGGCGTCGGCCGGGGCGGCTGTTCCCGTGGCTGCCGGCGGAGACGGCCCGACAGGTCGACCGCGCGGTGCGGGCCGAGCAGCGGGCCGAACCCCGCCGGCTCGGCCCCCGCATCGCCTGGCACGCCCGCCGCCGTGACCTGGTGATCACCCGCTCGGCCTTCACCGCCGTCGCCGAGGACCACGGCGTCACCCCGGTGCACCCGCTGCTCGACCACGGCTTCCTGGCGGCGCTCACCGCCCTGGCCGGCAAGCGGCACCGCACCTCCCGGGACGGGCTGCTCGCCGAGATCGTCGGCGACACCCTGCCGGCCGAGATCACCGCGCCCCGGCGCAAGGCCCACTTCCGCGAGGTCTTCCTGCGCACCCCGACCCGGGAGTTCGTCCGCTCCTGGGACGGCACCGGCGCGGTTCCGGAGCTGGTCGACGTGACCGCGCTGCGTGACACCTGGTCCCGCTGGCCGATCCCCGGCGGCACCGCCGCCCTGGTCCAGCAGCTCTGGCTCGCGACCACCCCCGCCCCCGGGTGCCCGCCGCGGACCGTGCCGCCGGCCGGCGGGCGGCGGTCCGGAGCCGACGCGGAGGTGGGTGGATGAGCCGGCGGGAAGGCGTGCACCGGGTGGATCCGACCCGGGTGGCCTGGCGGCAGGCCGGCGACGAGGTGGTCGTCCTGGACACCGCCCGGTCCGTCTACTTCGGGCTCGACCGCCGCGCGGCGTTGCTGTGGCAACGCCTGGTCGACGGCGCGACCCAGCACGACCTGGTCACCACCCTGATGGACGACGCCGCCGTGGACCGGGAGCGGGCGAGCGCCGATGTCACGGCCTTCCTCGACGACCTGCACCGACACGGCCTGCTAGCGGGGGCGTGACCGCCGTCGGCCCACCCGGCCCACCCGGCCCAGCCAGTCCGGCGGGGTGGGCCGACGGAGGATCTCCACCATGGCCTCCCGTTCGGCGTCGGTGTCACCATCGAGCCAGGCGTGGGCGTGGAAACCGGCGCTCGGGGCGGTCACCCCGATCACGACCGTCCGGGCGACCCGCTGACCGCCGTACCAGCGTTGCAGCACCAGGGAGCGTTCCAGGCAGGTGGCCCCCGTCCGCCGCAGCACGCCGAACACCACCGCGCGGTGGGCGGCGGCGTCGGGCGGCGGCGCCGGCAGCCTCAGGTCGGTCAGGCCGTGCCGGGCGAGTTGCCGGCGGGCCTGACGGACCGCCCGGCCCGCCCAGAGGGCCGTCCGGACCGCCGGCAGGCCGCCCCGGCGCAGCGCGCGCGCCACGGCACGCGGGATCGACCGGCGGCGGTCAGCCATGGCCGGAGCGCCGCGCCAACCGGGTCGCGGTCCGCAGCTCCCGCACCGCCGTCGGCAGGCTGGCGACCTGCCGGGCGAAACGCAGCAGGTACGCGGCCAGCAGACCGACCGGACCACGCCGGGCCAGCCGGCTGCCGTGCCGCATCGCGGTCGGCGGCGGCAGAAGATACGGCACCAGGTGCCGCCACCGGTCCCGTCCCGCGGGCAGCTCGGCGAGCCGGGCCAGCACGTAGGCGGGGCCGGAGACCCGGCGCACGGCGGCCCACTGCGTCCGGCTCGTCCGCCGGGGCAGGCCAAGTCGGTCCGCCAGTTCCGCGCCCCCCGGCGCCAGACGCAGCCCGAAGCCGAACGCCGGCACCGCGTCGGTCTGCCCGGCGAGCACGGCGGCCGCCCGCCACACCTCGACCGGGAAGACCCGCAACGCCCTCAGCAGGTCGGCGTACGGCCGGCCGGACCGACCCGGGGCCGCGGCGTGCAGGGCGACCAGCAGGGCGGTGGCGGCCACGTCGGGGACGGCCACCGTGCCGCCGGCCAGCGGCAGCGACTCCGCCGACGCGGACAGCAGGGTCCAGAACGCCTGCGGGTCGCCCACCCCGTGGAAACCCCGGTGCAGGTCGACGACGAGCGGCACCGGACCGGGCGCGTGCCAGGGACGTTCGTGCCAGAGCAGCCGGGGATCGGGGCGGCCCGGCGGCAAAGCGCTGCGGAAGCCCGCCGTGGTGAGGATCCGCCCCGCCTGGTCGTAGTCGTCGGGCGCGACCAGGAGGTCGACGTCGGAGTAGACCCGGCTGCCCTCGGTGCCGAGCCGACGGGCCAGTCCGGCCCCCTTGAGCAGGACGGCCGGCACCCCCCGGTCGGCCAGCCGGGCGCTGGTCGCCACGGCGGCCGCGTCGAGGGCGAGGTGCCGGACCGCCACGCTGGTGGCCCGCGGTGCGGTCACCGGGACGCCGCCACGGCCCGCGCGGCGGTGAGGGTCCGCTCGACCAACCGCAGGGTCGGCCCGAACGCGGCCCAGTCACGCGGCCGGGTGAGGTCCCACGCCGGCAGGGCGGCGAGGCCCAGCAGTGCGGCCGGGTCGGTGGGCAGCCCGCGCCAGGACCGGCATCCGGCGAGCCGGGCCAGCAACTCGGCCGGGGGCACCGGCGTCACCGCCGGCGTCGGGCCCCAGCCGAGGAAGAGCCAGCCACCCAGCGGGGTCCGTTCGGCGATCGGCGGCAGGGCCACCCGCAGCCGGTCACCGGCCCGGACCGTCCGGGTGGGCAGTGCCGGCCCCGGCACGGGTTCCCGCAGGTCGACGCAGCGCGGACCGGCGTGGACCTCGGTGTGGTCGACGACCAGGATGTCGTCGGCGACCACCGGCACGTCCCGGGCGGCCAGGGCGGCGAGCAGGCTGCTCTTGCCGGCGGTACGCGGGCCGACCACCGCCCAGGCCCGCCCGGCGTGCACGAACGCGCCACTGTGGAAGGTCTCCCGGCCGGCCCACCGGTTGAAGACGGTCGCCACCGGGGCGAGGTAGGGGTGGGCGAGCAGGTCGGGTGCGAGCGGCGGCCCGTAAAAGGTGGCGGTGCCGCGCCGCCGGTCCACGGTGAGGGTGCGCCCGTCGGCGAGGACCCGTACCCCGCCGTCGAGGTCGAGGGGGGCCGATGGCGGCGGCGCGGCGGTGGTCTGCCGGATCCGCACCGACGGCCACCCCGGGCGGCTGCCGGCCGGGGCGAGTTCCTCGACCTCGTCCAGCCCGTGCACGCACAGGCCGTAGACGGGCCGTCCGGTCGGTGCCATCGCTCCCCCGTTCATGTCCTGGTCAACGACGGTCGCCGCCGGGGCGGTGCGGGTGGCGGTCGCGGTGACCGCCACCCGCAGCCCGACGACGACGCCTCAGCGCACGGTGCCGGTGATCAGGCTCAACTTCGTGGACTCGGCCAGCCGGCGGGCGTCGAGCGCCCGCTGCTTGGCCGACTTCGCCTTCGTGGCCGTCTTCCCGGTGCCCGCGATGGTCGGGGTGTCACCGGTGCCGAGGGCGTCGATGTCGTACGCGATCCAGAACGTGCCCGGCGTGTCGACGGCGAAGGTGAGGGCGATGTGCACCTGTCCGCCCGGCCGCAGACCACCCAGGTCGAACGGGATGTTCAAGGTGGTGGCCAACCCACCGCCGGGCGGACTGGTGGCCGGCGCGTCCATCGACAGGTTCCGGACCAGCAGTGTCTCCCCGGTGCTGATGGTGATCGAACTGGTCGGGTTGACCGGATTGACCAGCCGCAGGTTGGAGTGGATGGCCGGGGACGAGCCGCCGGGCAGCGGTGCCCCGTTCTCCTGGCTCAGGCTGGTGATCCTGACCCGGGCCTGGGTGATCGGCGCGCTGGACCGGTTGGTGATGGTGCGCCGGATGGTCAACGTTCCCGGGCTGCCGTTGACCCGGACCCGGTTGGGAGCGACGCCCTGGGCCACGCCCGGGTCGAGCAGCGTCGACTGCATTGCGTTGTTCTGCTGGTAGGTGCCCAGACTGTTCTGCGGCGACGGGGTGCCCAATGCCGACGGCACCCCGTTGATCGGGCCGAGCACGGTCGCCACCAGCCGGAAGTCCGCCGCGTTGTCGTTGGTGTCCTGCGGCTTGCCACCGACGAGCAGCCGGTTCCAGGCATAGGGCACGAACGGTGGGCTGCCGAAGGCCGGCAGCGGGGTGCCCTCGGAGAAGCCCGGCGTGGAGCCGGCGGCATCGGTGACGGTGTGCGCCGAGTCCGGCGCGACCAGCCGCAGGCCGTCCTGACCGAGACCCGACACGACCAGATCGGGCTGGATGTTGGGCAAGGAGTAGGTGGGGCCCACCACCAGGAACCCGCGACGCGGTGGGAGCGTTCGCGCGCTGCCCGGGATGACGACGACCACACCGCCGGGGGCCTCGATCCGGAACCCGGCGATCGGCAGGTCGAGCTGAGTGGTGTTGGTGACCGTGATGTACTGGTCGCTGAGACCGGTGAGGCCGGACTGGGCGAACTGGTTGATCTCCAGTTGGCCCGGTGCGGCGGAAACCTCGACCGCGACCTTGTTCGAGACTGCCTCGGCGTTGGGGTCGACCCCGTCGTACTGCACCCGGAACACGTTGAGACCGAACGCCGGCATTTGCAGGTCGAAGGAGGACCGGTTCAGCGCCACCGGGAACGTCCCCAGCCTCGCCTCGACCCCGTTGGGTTCCTCGTCGATCAGCGTCACGGTCCCGTCGGCCTGGCCCGGCCCGATGACCACCTCGAAGTGCACCGGGGTGCCGAAGGTGGTGACGTTGGTAGAGGCGGTCAGGGTGACCACGCTCCTGGGTTGCACCACCAACCGGATCAGCCTGGTGGCGGTGAAGCCGTTGGCGTCGGTGACCCGGATGGTGGCCGGGTACGTGTTGGCAACGGTCGGCCGGCCGGAGATCAGCCCGGTGGCCGGATCGAGGGTCAGCCCGGGTGGCAGCGCGCCGTCAGCCAGCCCCCAGACGAACGGCGCGGTGCCGCCGACGACGGTGAGCAGGTCGGCGTAGATCGCGTCGACCTCGGCCAACGGCGGTGCCGGGAAGTTCAGGACGGGCGCCTGGTTGACGGTCAACACGATCAGCCGGGTGCCGGACTTGGCCGCCGCGTCGACCACCCGGATCACGATCGGGTACTGGCCGGCCGTGGTCGGCACTCCGGAGATGCCGTTGCTGGTCGGGTTGAGGATCAGCCCCGGTGGCAGCGTGCCGGAGGCCACCGACCAGGTGAACGGTGGCACGCCGTGGGTGACGTTCAGGGTGGCGGTGTAGGCGACCCCGACGGTGGCGGCGGTCGGCGCGTCGAACAGCAGCGTCGGCGACACGTTGGCGGTGACCGCCTCGGACAGCGGCGACTCCGGGCCGGTGCCCTGCGCATTGCGGGCGGCCACGGTGAAACGGTAGGTGGTGGTCGGGGTCAGGCCGGTCACCGTGTTGGTGGTGGCCGGGCCGAACGTCTGGGCGGCCTGCGGCACCCCGGCCACGTACGGGGTGACCTGGTAGCCGGTGATCGGCGAGCCGCCGTCCGGGCCGGGGGTCCAGCTCAGCACGGCCGAGGCGGTGTCGGCGGTGACCGCGATGATGGTCGGGGCGGCCGGCAGCGCGAGCAGCTTGGCGGCCTTCGAGCGCGGGCTGGCCGGGCCGGTCCCGGCGGCGTTCTTCGCCGCCACGGTGAAGGTGTAGCGACCCTTCGCCGCCAGCCCCGAGAGTTTCCGGCTGGTCTTCGAGGCGTCGAAGGAGACCGAGCGGATCTTCTTTCCGTCGCGGTAGGCGGTCACCGCGTACCCGGTGATGGCGGTGTCCGGCGAGGCCGGCGCCTTCCAGGTGACCGTGGCCGTGGTGCGGAAGCGGGTGGCGGTGGGTGCGGCCGGGGCCGGCGGGGGTTTCGGCCGGGCCGCCACGGTGGCGGTCGGCGCGGCCGGCAGCGGGCGGTGGAGTGTGGACGCCCGGGCCGGCGGGGCGGACCGCCCGGGGTCGCGGGCCGAGGCGGGGGTCGGGGCGACGAGCAGGCCGGCGAGCAGCAGCAGGGCGGCGACGAAGGCCGTCCGTGGGTGGAGACGGTGCACCAGGGACATGACGTGTTCTCCCTCATCGGGGGGCGGTGGGCCACCCACGGAGGAAGGGACGAGGCCGCAGTTCGGCTCTGGACCGCGTGCCTGATGCCCTCGTACCGCGCAGGTGACCGGCGGAAATCGACCCCGCTCCCCGCCATCGGCGGGTAGCTGAATCTCGATCCGTTCCTACCAGTTTTCCCAGTTCAGAGGGGTTCCGCAGGGGTGCCGACCCGGACCTGCGGAGTGCTCGCGCGGGCAGCGTCGCCTACCTGACACTTCGGATCTGCGCGTACCGGAACCGCCGGTTCCGCCGCCGGAACCGGCACCCGGGCGGACGCCGCCGGGACGCCGTCCGCCGGCCACCCGGGGCCCTCCGTCCGCCACCCGGGCCCGGTCACCCTCGCGGGTCGGTTAGAGTCCCGCCGCATGGACGGCACCACACTGCGCACCGCACGCCTGCGACTGCGCCCGGTACGGGACGGGGACGTCGACCGCATCCTCGAATACCGCAATCTGCCCGAGGTCACCTACTGGCTGTTGCGGACCGAGGTGGAGCCGGCGGCGTTCCGGGCAGCCTGGCGACGCGCGGCGGCGGACCCCGACGACCACGGCATGGCGGTGACCCTGGACGACCTGGTGATCGGCACGGTCTCGCTCGACGTGGTGGACGGGATGGGCCAGCCGGGCCGGCCACCCCGGACGGAGGCGCAGCTCGGCTACATCTTCGACCCGGCCCACGGCGGCCGGGGCTACGCCACCGAGGCGGTCGCCGTGATGGTGGGCCACGCCTTCGACCGGTTGGGTGTCCGCCGGATCACCGCCGGGTGCTTCGCCGACAACCTGGCCTCGGTCCGGGTGCTGGAGAAGGTCGGGATGCGTCGGGAGCAGCACGGCGTCGGCGACTCCTGGCACGCCGAACGGGGCTGGGTGGACGGCTACACCTACGCGCTGCGCGCCGACGACTGGCGCGCGACGCGGCGGTAGGCGGTCGCCCGTGCTCACGGTGTGCGTGGTGGCCTGGCCTTCTGCGGATGGATCGTCTCGTGGCGGGCCAGCATCGCGACGAACTCGCCGATCTTCCGTTCGCGGGTCTGCGCCCGCTTGACGGCGTTGAGGCGGTGGCCGAGCGCGAACCGGTTGGTGCTGGTGAGCACGTCGAACATGGCCTGGGCGGCGGGGTCGGCGGCGATGGCGGCGAGCAGGTCGGCCGGAACCTCGGCCTCCGACGGCGGGGCGTAGGCCGCCGCCCACCGCCCGTCCGCTTTGGCGGCCTCCACCGCCGCCCGGCCCGAGGGCTGCATCCGCCCCTGCTCCTCCAGCCGGGCCACGTGCGCGACGTTGCGCTGCGACCAGGCACTGCGCGGCCTGCGGGGGGTGTACCTGATCCAGGAGCTCTCCTGGTCCCGCTTGCGGGCCTGCCCGTCGATCCAGCCGAAGCACAGCGCCTCGTCGACCGCCTGTTGCCAGGTCAGCGTCGTGACGGTGCCGCCCTTGCGGGTGAGGGCGAGCCACACTCCGGGCGAGGTGGCGTGGTGGGCCGACAGCCAGGCGCGCAGCGCGTCCGCGTCGGTGACGATCAACTCGTCGAGTTCGGCGCTCGCCATGGGAGGCAGGTTAGCCGCTGCCGGTGACAATTCCACCCGGGTCGGTGCCTCCTCGGCCGCTGCGACGCCGCACCGGCCGGCGAGACGCGGGCCGTCAGGGCCGGTTCACCGGCCGGGCGCGCGGAGGCCGTCGACGAGGATGGCCAGCAGGCGCGGCCCCCGGCTGTCGAGTTCGGTGTCGTCCAGTCGGGAGAGCCAACCGATCAGGACGATGACGTCCCGGGCCTCGGCGTCGGCGCGGATGCTGCCGGCCGAGCGGCCGGCGGCGAGCAGCAGTTCCACCGCCTCGCCGATCGGGCCGAGACTGTGCGCGGCGAGGTCACGCCCGGTCGCCGCCTCGACGGCGGCGAACACGTCCCGCTTGACCCGGGCGTAGGCGGCCACCCGGTCGAACCAGGTCGCCAACGCCGCCACCGGCGGGTGGGTGGCCAGCAGGTGCGGGGCCGCGGCGACCAGGTCGTCGACCTCGTGGCGGTACACCTCGACGAGCAGGTCCTCCCGGGTGGGGAAGTGCCGGTACAGGGTGCCCTGCCCGATGCCGCAGGCCTTCGCCACCGCGTTGAGCCTCAGCTCGCCCGGTTCGTGCACCAGGTCGCGGGCCGCGCGCAGGATGCGTTCGCGGTTGCGTCGCGCGTCGGCGCGGGACGCCGCCGCACCCTTGACAGAAGCGGACACGTGTCCGTTAGGCTCGTCGGAGTAACCGGACATGTGTCCACTCTACCCCGAGGAGCATCATGACCATCCCCGGAAAGGTCGTCGCGATCACCGGTGCCAGCAGCGGCATCGGCGCGGCGACCGCCCGCCACCTGGCCGCGCTCGGCGCGTCCGTCGTCCTCGGCGCCCGCCGTACCGACCGGCTCGACCGCCTGGTCGCCGAGATCGCAACCACTGGTGGCACGGCGGTCGCCGCCCGGGTCGACGTCACCGCCCCGGACGACCTGCGGTCCCTGGTCGCCCTCTCCGTCGAGCGTTTCGGTCGGCTGGACGTCCTGGTGGGCAACGCCGGGATCAGCAGGATCGGCACCGTCGCCGAGCTGGACGTCGAGGGCTGGTCGGCGATGGTCGACGTGAACGTCAAGGGCATCCTGCACGGGATCGCCGCCGCCCTGCCCGTCTTCACCCACCAGGGCAGCGGTCACCTCGTCACGGTCGTCTCGACCTCCGGCCTGAAGATCGTTCCCACCCAGGCGGTGTACGCCGGGACGAAGAACGCGGTGCGCACCCTGCTGGAGGGCCTGCGGCAGGAGAGCACCACCGGAGCGCTGCGGACGACGTCGATCTCCCCCGGTTACGTCCGCACCGAGTTCGTCGACCACGCCGTCGACGACCCTGCGGTACGCGAACAGGTGCAGCGGGACATGGCCGAACTCGGCCTCGACCCCGGCGCGGTCGCCCGCGCGATCGCCTTCGCCATCGACCAACCCGACGACGTCGAGATCGGCGACCTGACCATCCGACCGACCCGCCAGGGCTGACTGCGCGTCGGCCCCGGCCGGTCCCACCCGGGCGTCCGGCGGAGCGGCCGGCACAGCCACGTCGGCCGCGCCCCACGGCGGCCCCCGGCCGGCTGCTCACGCCACGAGCAGGCGCAGGCCCAGCTCCGCGGAGTCGCGGCGCAGCAGGTCCCCGTTGCGTTGCGCCCACCGACCCGAGGCCAGATCCTCCCGGAGCATCCCGACGGCCCGTCGTTCCGCCTGCGGCCCGACCCGGGTCCACACCGACACCGCGCGCCGCACCCGCTCGTCCAGGTACGCCTCCGGCCGCCGCCAGTACGCCTCGAACAGGCCGTCGGCGCAGTCCCACGGGACGTCGACCGGCTCGGCGCGCCCGCCGATCGCGCGGGTCAGCTCGCCCAGCGGGGGCCAGTCGACCAGCAGACCGGCGAACTCCGGCAGGTAGTCGCGGGTCAGCCAGAACCGGTCCCGCCAACCGCTCTCGTCGGCGTCGTAGGTGAACACCACCACGCGGCGGGCCACCCGCCGCATCTCCCGCAGCCCGGCGATCGGGTCCGGCCAGTGGTGGACGGTGCTGACCGCCATCGCGGCGTCGAAGGCCTGGTCCCCGAACGGCAGCCGCCCGGCGTCGGCGGCCACGCACGACGCCGCGCCCACCGGACGCAGGGCCCGCATCACCGCCGACGGTTCCACCGCGGTGACCGCACGGTCGGGTGGCTCGTAGGAACCGGTGCCGGCCCCGACGTTCAGCACCGTCCGGGCGTCCCCCAGCGCGGCCCAGAGGCGCGCGGCGATCCGTGGTTCGGTGCGCCGCGTCGCCGGGTAGGCGGACCCGATGGTGTCGTACAACTGCGTGCCGAACCCGCGCAGTTGTTCCTCCGGTGTCGTCGCGATCCCCATCGCCCGCGCCTCCAGTTCCCGGTCGATGGCCGACACCATGGCGGCGGCCCGGTCGCGTTGGTCGGTCAGCAGACCGCGCAGCCGGCACAGGTGCGCGACGGGGTCGGTCGCCGGGTCGTCGACCAGGGCCGCGATCTCCCGCAGTCCGAAGCCGAGCCGCCGGTAGCCGAGCACCTCCCGCAGCCGTTGAACATCACCGGCGGAGTACGCCCGGTGCCCCGCCGCCGTGCGCGCGGACGGCGTCAGCAGGCCGATCTCGTCGTAGTGGTGCAGCGTCCGGACGGTGACCCCGGCCAGTTCCGCCACCCGTCCCACGGTCAGGTGTTCGTCCACGGCACCGACTATCGGCCCTCACGCCACGTGAGGGGCAAGCGTCCGCAACGGGTACGGCCGCCGCGGTGCCGCGGCGGCCGTACGGGGTTGCTCCGGTCGGCCGGTCAGGCCACCGTGCAGGGGATGCCGTTGAGGGTGAACGCGGTCGGTTTGGCGGTGTTGCCGGTGTGGTTGGCCTGGAAGCCGATCTCGACGGTGGCGCCGGGGGCGATCGTGCCGTTGTAGCTGACGTTGCGGGCGCTCACCTGGCCGCTGGTGGGCGAGATGGTGGCGCTCCAGGCCGACGTGACGGTCTGCCCCGACGGCAGGGTGAAGGCCAGCGTCCACCCGTCGATCGTCGCGGTGCCGGTGTTGGTGATGCTGATGCTGGCGGTGAAGCCGGAGTCCCAGGTGTTCATGGTGTAGCCGACCCGGGGTCCGCTGCCACCCGCCGTGGGAGTGGGGGTCGGGGTGGGAGTGGGGGTGGGCGTCGGGGTGGCCGTGGGCGTGACGGTCGGGGTGGGGGTCGGCGTGGTGCCGTTGATGCTGGTCACGAACGTCATCACGCTGCGCGCGGGCAGGTTGACGGTCAGCGAGCCGTTGGACATGGTCAGCGCGCTCTGCGGGGCGACGTTGCGGCTGCCGTCGGTCAGCCAGTTCTGCACGCTGCCCGACGCGGTGGCGCCGGAGAGGGTGAACTGCTGGCTCACCGCCGAGGTGTTCTTGTTGACCGCGACGATGACCACGGTGTTGCCGCTCCGGTAGGCCGAGACGTAGACGTTCGACGCCGGGTTGGCCGTGGCGTCGACGCGGACGTATCCGGGACGCACGAACCGGGCGTACTGGGCCATGATCGCGCCCCGCTTGCTGATCTGGCCGTCCTCGCGCATGGGGCCGTAGCTGCGCCGCAGGTACCACCAGACGTACGTCTGGAACTCGGCGTCGACCATGGACCGGTGGATGTGCTCGCCGACGTCGAGCGCCTCCGGCCAGGCGTCACCCGAGTTCGCGTTGCTGTTCGGGTAGTAGACCTCGGTCATCCACAGTTCCTTGCCCGCGCCCTTCTGCTTGAACAGCGGGTACGGGAAGTTCGAGTACGAGGTGCCGTAGAGGTGTGCCCCGATGATGTCGACGTTGGCCAGCGCGGTGGCGTCGTTGAGGATCGGGTCCGACATCGACTTGACGTACTGGAAGGACTCCGGCGCCATCACCCGGGTGCTGATCACCCCGGAGTTCTCCTTGAGGAACTTGACGATCTCGGCGGAGGTCCACCAGGTCCAGTCGTGGGCGTAGTCGGGCTCGTTCTGCACGGAGATGGCGTAGAGGTTGACCCCGTTGTTGCGCATGTACACGGTGAAGTCGTTCAGGTACTGCGCGTACGCCGCGTACGAGCTGGCCCGCAGGCGCTTGGCGTTGGTCTGGCTGCCCCGGGTGAACGTCTCGATCATGCTGGCCGGGGGGTTCCACGGCGAGGCGAAGACGGTCACCCCGAGTTCGGCCGCGCGCTTGGCCGTGGCCAGGTCACGGCTCCAGTCCGCCTGGCTCTCGCCGACCGGGATGCGCAGCACGGAGAAGCCGAGCCGCCCCTCGCCGGTGCCGAACGCCGTCTCCCGCTGGGCGGCGGTCAGGTCGCCGATCCAGCCGGCGTGGGTCATCGCGCCGTAGCCCTTGATCGTCTGCCGGGACGCCGACAGGTTGATGCTCGCCGGGGCGGCCGAGGCCTCCGTGGCCCCCAGGGCCGCCGTGGCCGCCGCGACGGGCAGCGCGCCCAGCGTGGTCAGGACGACGCGACGGCTCAGCGTTTTCCGCTCGCCGCCCGCCGGCCCATTCTGATCCTGCGTCATTTCTTTCGTCCTCCTGGTGGTGGTGATACGCGCCCTGCCGGTTCCATCGAAGCCGGTCGGCACCGATCTGCTGCGCCGCCACGGGGATGACCTGGACCTCACCGTCGGCGTTTCGACAGCACATATCGACTATGATAATTGTGAACGTTAACGGCCGGAGTTTAGTTTCCCCTTCCGGAGGGGTCAAGCACACCGACCGCGTCCGGGGCCGCACCGGTGCGGGCGACGACCGTGGGCGACCGGCCCGGACGGCCCGCCACCCGGCGGTTGCTAGCGTGACCGTCGTGACGGAGTTGGCGGAGCTGGTCCTGACCCCCGACGAGCGGGCCCGGGGAACCGGGGTCGACAGCGTGCTGTTCGAGATGGACTGGACCGGCGAGGAGGAGCCCGGCACCCTGGCGGCGTTCGTGGCCGAGCGGGTGCGGGCCTTCGGGGCGCAGCCGGCCGGCGTCGACACCGGCGTCGTCCAGCGGGCCGCCGGGGCCGACCCGACGCTGGGCCGGGGCGACCTGCCGATCCGCCAACTCGACCACCTGTCCGAGGTGCTGGCCCCGCTCGGCTGCACCCTCGCGGTACGCGACGACGGCACCGACCGCTACGCGGTGCTGGTCATGCTGACCGGCGGGCAGCCGCCGACCGGGCTGACCCACCGGGGCCTGCCGGTGCGGGCCTGGGGGTCGCCACCCGACGAGACCCTGGTCAGCCTGGACTGCCCCGGCTGCGGGGAGATGCTGGTCTGGCAACTGCCGGCCACCCGGAGCCTCGCCGACGAGCACTGTGACTGTGGAGCCGCACTGTTCGACGCCGCCGGACGCCCGCTGCCCGACGTCACGCTCCACGACTGAGCCGTCCCCTTCGGCGGAACGACCAATGGGTAATTGGGTACGGTTACCCGGCGTCGTCCGAATACCCCCCGGAACGGCTGGCTCACCGGATCCGGACCGGTGCCATTTCACCCGGCGGGCGAGGCGAATCCAACGGTCAATGATCCGATGTTCCACTGTTTCCGCATCGTCGACGGGAATGCCCTGCGGTAACTGCCGGGCAGGTGCGATTCGGTCCGCTCCAGCCGGGGATCGGGATGGTCGGGCACCGGCTGGAGCCAAACATCCGACCATGCGCCGGTACCGACGTCAGGCCCCGGGAGTCGACGCCTCCAACCGGCGGACGGCCCGGCTGGCCACCATGCCGAGCACGGAGAGCACCACCAGCACCGCGAGGATCAGCAGGGTGTCGCGGGTGCCGACCACCGCGGCGACCGGCCCGACCGCCACCTGCCCCAGCGGGATGGCCACGAACGAGCCCAACATGTCGTACGAGTAGACCCGGGCCAACCGGTCGACCGGGACGTGCTGGGCGATCGACGTCTCCCAGGCCACCGAGAACTGTTCCACGGCGATCCCGACCGCCACCGCAGCGGCCACCAACGCCACGAGGGTCGGGGTCAGGGCCAGCCCCAGCAACAGCAGCGACTCGGCGAACATGCATGCCACCCCGAGCAGCAGCAGCCGGCGTACCCGGATGCGCAACGCGACGATGCCACCGACGACCATCCCGACGGTCTGCGCCGCCAGCACCAGGCCCCAGGCGCTGCGGCCGATCGTCGCGTCGGCGATGGCCGGGCCGAGCACGCTCACCCCACCGGCGAGCGCCGCGTTGAGCACCATGAACCCGAGCACCACCACCCACACCCAGGTACGGGCGGCGAACTCGGTCCAGCCCTCCCGCAGGTCGGCGACGATGCCGGTACGGACGTCACCGCCGCGTGCGGCGGGCACCCGGACCCCGGCGAAGGCGACGGCCGCGAGGGCGAAGGTGAACGCGTCGACGGCGAGCCCCCAGCCGGGTCCGACCGCGGCCACCAGCAGGCCGCCGAGCGCCGCGCCGCCGATCATGCCGGCGTTCATGCCCAGCCGGATGATCGCGTTGGCCGGCTGGATCAGCTCCGCCGGGACGGTCTGCGGGGTCGCGGCGGCCGAGGCGGGTTGGGCCAGGGCGCTCACCACCCCGTTGGCCGCGCCGAGCGCCAGCAGCAGCGGGATCGTCGCCGTGCCGGTGAGCACCAGGGCGGCCACCGCCGCCTGGGTCAGCGCACCGAGCAGGTTGGAGCCGACCAGCACCAGCCGGCGGGGGACCCGGTCGGCGAGCACGCCGCCGAAGAGCACGAACAGCACGTTCATCAGCGAGCGGGCGCCGACCACCAGCCCCAGGTCACGGACCGAACCGGTCAGGTCGAGCACGGCGAAGGCCAGCGCGACCGGAGCGACCGCGTTGCCCACCATGTTGACCAGCCGGCCGGCGGCCAGGCGACGGAAGGCGGCGTACCGCAGTGGGGCGAGCATGGCTGCCTCCGGGACGTGGGTGCGGGACCCGAGCACCCTAGCCAACGCCGGCCGGTGGCGCGGCCCCGCTGCGCCGGTCCGGCCGTCCACTGTCGCGACAGGTACAGGGGCATTGACCTGCGTGGCTTCACGACGCCGAGATCAACTTGTCACGCCCGCGACACGATCCGGCTCGACAGTGGGTCATCGTCGCCCACCCCTCAAGGAGCGTCATGGCCCCCACCCCACCGACCGACGCGGAACTGGACGTCCTCATCCGCGCCCGGCTCGCGTCGCTCGGCATCGACCTCGACCAGCTTCCCCCCGGCACCACCGCCGACCCGCAGACCGGCTCCCCCGGCCGGGACTCCGTACTGGCCTCGCTGCGCTCCTTCGTCCGCAGCACCGTCGGCACGCTCGCCGCCTACCAGCCGCCCGCCCCGGCCGGCACCGACCCGGCCGTGGCCAAGGCGCTGTCCCAGCAGCCCGCGCCGATGCTCTACCCCTCGATCAGCACCGAATGGCGGAAGTGATGAGCACAGCACCTGCCGACCGCGGCGTCGACCGTCGCGCCTTCCTCGCCCGGACCGCCGCGCTGGCCACCGCCTCGGCGGTCGGTGGCGTCGTCGGGCTGCCCGCCGTCGCCTCGGCGGCCGGCGTCACCCGCGCGGCGACCGCGCCGCCCGGCCGCTACAACCCGGCGCTGGCCGTACCCAACGCCTACGTCAAGCCGCGCCCGGAGGCGGTGGCCGACCCGACCGAACTGACCGTCGCCGAGGCCGCCTGGCTGATCCGGGCCGGCAAGCTCACCCCGGAGAAGCTGGTCGAGGCGTACCTGGCCCGGATCTCCCGCTACGAGCCGACCTACCAGGCGTTCAACCTGGTGCTCGCCGAGCAGGCGGTCAAGGCGGCCCGCGCGATGGCCCGCAAGCCGCACCGGGGCGCGCTGCACGGCATCCCGCTGGCCGTCAAGGACAACTACTTCACCGCCGGGGTGCCGACCACCGCCAGCTCCTACCTGTTCGCCGACTTCCGGCCCCCGTACGACGCGACGGCGGTGACCCGGCTGGTCACCGGCGGCGGGGCGATCGTGCTGGGCAAGACCCAGATGGGCCCGCTGGCCACCACCCGGGCCACCACCCCCGCCGGGGTGGTCACCACGGTCAACGCCTGGACCCCCAGCAATCCCGCCACCGACCCGGGCGGGTCGTCCACCGGCACGGCCACCGCCGTCGCGGGTCGGCTCGCCGCCGGCGGCACCGGCACCCAGACCGGCGGCTCGATCACCGCCCCGTCCAACGCGCAGAACCTCACCGGGCTCAAGCCGACCATGGGCCGGGTGTCGCTGCACGGGATCATCCCGCTCAGCTACACCCGCGACCATCCCGGTCCGCTGGCCCGCGACGCCAAGGACGCGGCCATCATGCTCACCGCGATGGCCGGCGAGGACCCGGCCGACCCGCGCAGCCAGGGCCTGCCCGCGGTGCCGAAGCTGATCGACGCGGCCACCCCGACCTACCAGGGCGGCACGCTCAAGCTGCGGTGGAAGACCCGGATCGGGGTGCTGCCCGGCTTCACCGCCGGCACCTCGGAGACCGCGCTGGCCCGGCAGGCGTACCTGGCGAAGCTCGCCGCGATCACCGGCGCGACCGTGGTCGACGTGCCGCTGCCCGACGAGTGGGAGCTGCTCACCGGCAGCGCGTTCAACAACGTACGGCTGCCCGAGCGCACCGAGCCCTTCCTGCCCTACCTGCGTACCGACCTGCGGGGCTTCGGGGTGTCGGTGACCGGCTGGTTGCAGGGGGCGCTGCTGGGCGGCGGGGAGTTCATCACCGGCCAGCGGGCCAAGCTGCTGCTGATGGAACGGGTGCTGGACCAGCTCTTCGCGCACTGCGACGTGGTGGTGCAGACCGGTCCGGTGCCGTTCGACATCCTCGGCCTGCCGGAGATCGGCTTCCCGATCGGGTTCACCGGCGCGGGCCTGCCGATCGGCACCATCCTCGGTGGCCTGCCGTACGGCGAGGACCGGTTGTTGTCGGTGGTCGCCGCCTACCAGGCGGTGACCGACTGGCACCTGCGCCGGCCGGCCGACCCGCCGGCCACGGCGGCGGCCCGCAGCGCCGCCCCGGCCGGCCTGCGGCTCACCGCCGACGAGGTGGCCCGGCTCGCCCAGTGACCATCGCGTCGTCCGCCCCGCCGGCCTCCGGCGGGGCGGACGAGCGCGACGGATGGCGGCCGGATCAGCCGATGGCGGTCAGCTTCGGCAGCACCTCGTCGGCGATCCGGCGGGTGAACTCCACCGGATGCCGGTCCGGGGTGACCTGGACCTCGGTCACCCCGAGCGCGGCGTACCCGGCCACCTCGGCGAGGAACGCGTCCACGTCGGCCAGCGGCGGTCGCATCACGATGACCGTCTTGTCGATGGTGTCGTAGTCGCGGCCCTCGGCGGCGCAGTGCCCGCGCAGCACGTCCAGCTTGTGCGCCACCTCGGCCGGGCTGCTTCCGAACAGGTTGCAGGCGTCGGCGTACCGGGCCACCAGCAGCAGGGTCTTCTTCTCGCCGCTGCCGCCGATCATGACCGGCGGGTGGGGCCGTCGCAGCGGCTGCGGCGAGTTGAGCGTCTCGGCCAGCCGGTAGTGCCGGCCCTCGAACGGCCCGTCGTCGTCGCTCCACATCTGCCGGCAGATGCGCAGCGTCTCCTCCAGCCGTTCGAACCGCTCGGCGACCGGCACCACCGGCACCCCGAGGCCGCGCTGTTCGCGCTCGTACCAGGACGCGCCGATGCCGAGCCGGGCCCGGCCGCCGGAGAGCACGTCCAGGGTGGTCACGATCTTGGCGAGCAGCCCCGGGTAGCGGTACATCACGCCGGTGACCAGCACGCCGAGCGTCATCCGCGAGGTCCGCGCCGCGACGAAACCCAGCGTCGTGTACGCCTCCAGCATCGGCTCCTCGGCCGGGGCCATGGCCTCCATCTGGAAGTAGTGGTCCATCACCGTGAACGATTCGACACCGGCCTGCTCGGCGACGGTGGCCGTCTCGATCAGGGTCGGCGCGATCGCCGCCGGGTCGTTCGGGGTCGAGTAGTTCCAGTAGTGCAGTCCGAGTCTCATCTGCCTCGCCCACCTCCACACCGATCCTAGTGGCGCACCGGGGCACCCGCCCGGGTCGCCGACGGCCGGAGCGCGGGGTCAGCCGTCCAGCACCGCGCGGGTCAGGGCGGCGAGCCCCGCCTCCCAGCGCTCCTCGGGCCAGTCCCGCAGATGTTCCACGAGGTCGCTGCGGACCGCCGCCAACAGGGCGTGCGCCAGGTAGTCCGCCGACTCCGGCCCCCGCGCCTCGGTGACGAGGGCGACCAGCAGGGCGTGCCACTGCGGGTACGACCCGGTGCGGTAGGGGCTGCCGTCGCCCGCGTTCTCCAGCGCCAGCGTCAGTACCCGACTGTCCCGTTTGAACCGCACCACCTCGCGAAGCAGGTGCAGGGCGCGCTCCGCCGGCGGACCGTCCGGCTGCGCCGTCGTCAGGGCCGCCCGCAGCAGGTCGACGCGCTGCGCGTGCAGGGCACGCAGCAGCCCCATCCGGTCACCGAAGCCGCGGAACAGCGTGCCCTTGCCCACCCCGGCGGCAGCGGCGATGTCGTCCATCGAGACCTGGTCGGGATCGGTCGCGGCATGGAACAGCCGGTCCGCGGCGGCCAGCACGGCCGCCCGGTTTCGTGCCGCGTCGGCGCGCACACCATCTCCCCTCGCAAACGGACCGCCGGTCCGCTAGGGTGAAACGGACCAGCCGTCCGCTATGGTAGCCCCGCAGCGGGACGGCACCGACGACCCGGGGACAACCGTGCCGAACCCTTCCACCGCCCTGTTCCACCGGGCCATGCACCTGCTGCTCGCCAAGGACATGCCCGGATTCATCGCCCTGTTCGCCGACGACGCCGCGCTGGAGTTCCCGTTCGCCCCGGCCGGACAGCCGGGCCGGATCGCCGGCCGGGCCGCCGTGCACGACTACCTCATCGACTACCCGGCGATCCTCGACGTCCGCGAGATCACCGAGGTCACGGTGCACGAGACCACCGATCCGGCGGTGATCGTCACCGAGTTCACCGCCGTCGGCGTCGTCGTCGCCACCGGCGAGCCCTACCGGCTGCGCTACATCGCGGTGCTGACCGTCCGCGACGGCCACATCGTGCGCTACCGCGACTACTGGAACCCGCAGGCCGCACAGGACCTGCTCGGCGGCGGGCTGGTGCGGTCATGATCCTGGTCACCGGAGGCACCGGGACGACCGGTCGACTCGTCGCCGCCGGCCTCGTCGCCACCGGCCACCCGGTCCGCGTCGCCAGCCGCCGGGCGTCCGCCGGGGACGTCCGCTTCGACTGGTACGACCCCGACACCCACCTGGCCGCGGTGGACGGCGTGACAAGCATGTACCTGGTCCCGCCCGTCGGCGAGGTGGATCCCGCCCCGGTCATGCTGCCGCTGCTGGAGCTGGCCCGCGCGCGGGGCGTCCGGCGGGCCGTCCTGCTCAGTTCCTCGGCGGTGGAAACGGGCACCCCCGGCGTGGGCGAGGTGCAGGCCCGGCTGGGCGACCTGTTCCCCGCTTGGGCGGTGCTGCGACCCTCCTGGTTCATGGAGAACTTCGTCGGCGACCATCCACACGCGGTGAGCGCCCGCGAGCGCGGGGAGATCATCAGCGCCACCGGCGACGCCCGGGTCGGCTTCGTCGACCCGGGCGACATCGCCGGGGTGGCGGTCCGCGCCCTCACCGATCCGACGCCGCACGACACCGAGCACGTCATCACCGGCCCCGAGCGGTTGAGCTACGCCGACGTCGCCGCCATCCTCACCGACACCGGCGGTCGACCGGTCCGGCACCGGGCCGTCAGCGCGGCCGAACTCACGGCGTACCACGAGGCCAACGGCCTGCCACCGGGCTTCGCCCGGTTCCTGGCGAGTCTCGACGGGGCGATCGCAGCAGGGGCGGAGGACCGGACCACCAGCACCGTCGCGGACGTGACCGGCCGCGCGCCCCGGTCGTTCCGGGACTTCTGCCGCGACCGGCTGCCCGGCGGCCCCCGCGCCGCCCCGGACCGCACCACGACAGCGGGCTGACGATCCGCCCGCCACCGCCAGGTGCCGTCCGGGCCAGTGCCGACCAGCGGCGGCGGGCGGGGCGGGCGGCCCGGTCGTCGCCCGCCCCGCGCCGCGGGTCGCTCAGCCGCGCCGCCACTTCTGGTTGGCGCCGCCGGTGCACTCCCAGATCACCAGCCGGGCCCCGTCGGCGCTGTTCGCCCCCAGCACGTCGACGCACTTGTTGGCCTGCGGGTTGACCAGGTCACCGGCGCCACTGAGGACGAACTGCTGGGCCGGGTTGCCGCTGCACCTGGCCAGCTGGACGCCCGCCCCGTTCGCGGTCGAGCCCCAGGCCACGTCCATGCAGAGGCCGAAGGCCCGCACGGTGCCGTCCCCGGCGAACGTCCACCGCTGGGCGTTGGTGCCGTTGCAGGTCCACAGTTGCAGGTACTGGCCGTCGACGCCGTTGGAGTTCGGCACGTCGATGCACTTGCCGGCGTATCCGACGAGCTGGCTGGCCCCGGCACCGGCGGTGGTGGTCAGGGACAGCCCGTAAGCGCCGAGGATCTCGTTGACCGGCTGGTAGACGGTGGTGCCGCCGGAGGTGCAGTCGCCACCGGCGCCGGAGGTGACGCCCTGCGCCTGGTTGCCGGCGACGAACGCGCCGCCGGAGTCACCGGGCTGCGCGCACGCGCTGCTCGCCACCAGGCCGTACACCAGGGAACCGGGGTAGTTGACGGTGACGTTGCGGGCGGTGATCGTGCCGCACCGCCAGCCGGTGGTCCGGCCGGACCGGCAGACCGCGCTGCCCACCGCCGCCTCCGCCGAGCCGGCCACCGCCGTCGTACCGCCGTTGTAGGTGTTCACCGTGGGCGTCGACACCCAGGAGGAGTTGGTCTGCACCCAGGCGTAGTCGTTGTCCGGGAAGGACGAGCCCCGGAAGGTGCCCTGGGCGACGCCGCTGCCGCTGGTGGTGCTGCCCGTCGCGCCGCAGTGTCCGGCGGTGACGAACCCGCCGGCGACGGCGAAGCCGACCGAGCAGAGCACGTTGTTGTTGATGACGTACTGGTCGCCGCCGCGGATGTCGTAGACCGGGCGGTACGGCTGCGCGGGCACCGCCCGGGTCACGTCGGCCGTGCCGGTGTCCCGGGCGAACGCGTGGGCCGAGGCGGCGTCGGCGGCCTGGACCACCACACTGTTGCTCGCCGGGTCGACGTACCAGGAGTGCACGCCCGGCCCGGCGCGGTCGGCGGCCCGGTCGAGGGTGGCCCGGGCCCGGTCCAGCTCGGCCAGGCTCCGCCGGACCGGCTGCGGGTGCGCCCCGGCGCGGCGGACCCGGGCGGCGTCGGCGGTGGTGGTCACCCCGACCACCAGGGTGCTGCCGTCGGCCGCGATCCACGAGCCGCCCCAGCGGGCGCCCAGGTCGGCGCGCAGCCGCCGCTCGGTCGTCGGCGCACCGGCCTCGACGACCGTACGGCGGTGCAGTTGCGCGTCGGTCAGGCCGAGGTCGCGGCGCAGGGCGGCCCGCTGCCCGGCGGGCAGACCGGCGGACGGGTCGACGATGGACGGTGCGACCGGGCCGGGTGACGCGGCGACCGGCGGCGCGGCCCCGGCGGGCGCGGCGGCCAGTGCCCCGACCAGCGTCGCGGCGGCGAGGACGGTACCCAGGTGACGGATCATGTTCCCGCATCCTCCAGGGGTCTCGGGCTCGTGAGAGCGCTCTCAGGCAACAAGCCTTACTAATTGACCGACATCTGTCAATGCGCCCACCGTCCCACCCGGCCACCCCGGGACAGGTTCACGAGCACCCTTCGCATTTCCGAAGATCGGCACTAGGCTCTGCCCCGTCCAGAGTGGATGACCACGGAGGTGCCCATGAAAAAGATGACCGTCCGTCGTACGAGCGCCCTGCGCCTGGTGTCCGGCGCACGCCGGCTCTGGATCGAGTGGTGCTGGTAACTGCCGGCCCGGCGGGCGCCCCCGGGCGCCCGCCCTCGGCGACACCGGACCACCCGTGACCGACGAGCCACCGCGCTACGACTGCCACCGCGACCTCGGACCGTACGCCGGGGTCGCCGACCTGCTCCGCCGGATCGCCGCCGACCACCCCCGGCTGGCCGCCCGGCACCGGGTCGAACTGGCGGCCGTCGCACCCCACCGCACCCCCGGCCGGCCCACCGCCGCCGACGAGGCGCCGATCCGGTTCCATCCCGCCCGGCGCACCGCCGCCCTGGCCTACGGCGCGACCGAGTTCGTGGCGGCCTGGGCCGACACCCTGCGCCGACCGGTCACCCTCCGGTTCGTCCACGTCGGCGCGGCCGACGAGACCACCCGCGAACTTCTCGACGCGCTCGCCGGCCGGCTCGGGGCGTACCCGGTGCGGCTGGACCTGCGCGACGACGGCCCGGAACGGGCGGCGGTCGACCCGACCCCGGCGGCCCTGCGCACCGCCCTGGGCGAGAGCCTGGCCGCCGGCTTCTACCACCACGCGGCCCGTACCGCCCGGCACGGACGTACCCTGGTCACCCCGGCCGACGACCTGCGGCACTGGTGGGCGTTCACCACCGGCCTGGCCACCGCCCTGGCGGCGCTGGACCGGGCCACCGAGGCGCTCGACCTCTACCACGAGACCCGGACCGTCACCGACGATCCCAAGATCACCATGTCCGCCGCGTACGCCACCGCCATGCTGTACGCCCGCCACCTGCCCACCGACGCGCAGGACCCGGCGCGGGCGAGGCACTGGCTGGCGCAGGCGCTCCGGCTCGCCCGGACGCTGCCCGACCCCCGGCAGCGGGTGCTGTCCACCGTCTTCTACGAGCAGGGCGTGGCCCTGCTGGACAGCCGGGAGGGCGAACCGGAACGCGCGCTGCGCCTGATCGACGACGGGCTGGCCCGGCTGACGGCGGTGCTCGCCCCGGGGGAACGCCCGCAGGACGTGGCCCGGCTGCGGCACAACCGGGCCCAGGTCTACCTGGCGCTGGGCGACCCGGAACGGGCCCGCGCCGAACTCGACACGGTGATCGGCCACGATCCCGACAACTGCGAGTACTACGTGGACCGGGCCGCCCTGCACCGGGCGGCCGGACGGCACCGGGCCGCGATCCGGGACCACGGCAGCGCGATCCGGCTCGGCCCGCACCTGCCGGAGGCGTACTACAACCGGGCGGTGCTGTACCAGGAACGGGGCCGCACCGGACGGGCCCGGGACGACCTGCGCCGGGTGCTCGCCATCGACGCCGGGCACCTCGACGCCCGGATCGCCCTGGTCAACCTGCACCTGGAGCATGGGGCGCTCGACGCCGCCGAGGCGGGCGCGCGGGCCGGGCTGGCGCTGGCCCCGGACGAGCCGGCGCTGCTCTGCACGCTCGGCCTGGTCCACCTGGAGCGCGGCGGGTCGGCCGAGGCCGAGGCGCTGTTCAGCCGGGCGTTGACCGGCGACCCGGAACTGGTCGAGGCGTGGACCAACCGGGCCACCGTACGGTTCGACCGGGGGGAGGTCGACGCCGCCGTGACCGACCTGGACCGGGCGGTGGCGCTGTCCACGGCGCCGGTGCCCCGCTACAACCGGGGCACCGCACTGGCCCGGCTCGGCCGCTGGGACGCCGCCGCCCGGGACTTCGCCGCCGCGCTCGCCGCGCCCGACCTGGACCGGTCGCTACGCCGCGAGCTGCGCGCCGAACTCGCCCGCTGTCGCCGGCACACCTCCTGACCGGCCGCACGTCGCGGCGGCGGCACCGGGCGACGACGTCGGGGTGCACCGGCCCGGCGCACCCCGACGGTCGAGCGGTCAGCTGCGCAGGCTCCACTGCTGGTTGGTGCCGCCGTTGCAGGCCCAGAGGATCAGCTTCGTGCCGTTGGTCGTCGCCGCGCCGTTCGCGTCCAGGCACAGGCCGGACTGCACGCCGGTGATCGTGCCGTTGGCGTTGACGTTCCACTGCTGGTTGGCCTGCCCGTTGCAGTCCCAGATCACCACCTGGGTGCCGTTGCCGGTGCCCTGCCCGGAGGCGTCCAGGCACTTGGAGCCGTAGACCATGAGCTGCCGGCCGGTGGTCTGGGTGAACCGCTGGTTGGCCGCGCCGGTGCAGTCCCATAGCTGGGCCTGGGTGCCGTTGGTCGTGCTGGAGCCGCCGATCTCGGCGCACCGGCCGGACTGCACCCCGACGAGCTGCACGCCCTGCGCGGGCGGATTGCTGGTGCCCTGCACGCCGGCGTTGGCGATCACGGTCTGCGCGCCCGAGGGCCAGTTGTTGTTGCTGACCACCGTGTTGTTGTTGACCACGTTGCCCCGGTCACCGTTGGTCACGTTGGTGCTGTTGTTGGTCGACCAGTTGTTGGTGACGGTGAAGTTGCCCATGTTCTCGGCGTACCAGTAGTTGGCGGTGGCCCAGGTGCCGGTGTTGGCGAACACGTTGCTGCGGGCGGTGTAGTAGCGGGAGCCCTCGTCGAAGTAGAGCCCGAACCAGCCGTTGGTGCGCAGGCAGTGGTTCTCGGTGATGCTTCCGCCCGGGTTCGCCGACAGCGTGTAGATGCAGCCGCCGTCGGTCATCTGCTGCATCACGTCGTGCACGTAGTTGCCGACGACCTGGTTGTTGGCCGCCGTGGTGGCCGTGGAGTAGCGCGGCTGGTAGTTGTACAGCCCCCGGTCGGCGTAGTGGTTGCTGCCGCCCGCGTCGTTGGCGCCCCAGCCGTAGCCGACCGACAGCCCGGTGTACGGCATGTTGTAGACCTCGTTGTGCGACACCAGCGAGGTGTTGACGTACGTGGTCAGGATCGACACCACGCCCCGGTACTCCAGGCCCAGGTCGTGCACCCGGTTGTTGCTGATAGTGATGTTCCGGTTGACCATCCGCTGGTCGCCCGGGTGGTGGGCGTCGGCGCGTACCCCGCCGACCACCACGCCGCCGGCCGAGCTGCGGGCGATCTCGGAGCGGGTGACGGTGATGTTGCTGGCCCCCAGGCCGACCCCGCTGGCGTGCGCGTTGGCGTCGTTGCCGATGCCGATGGCGGTCTGCCCGAGGTTGACGAACTGGGAGTCGCTGAAGGTGATCGTGTTGGCGGCGGAGACCTGCACGGCCGCCGGCATCTGGTTCCAGCTCGGCCGGGTCGCCTCGAACAGCGGGCAGCCCTCCTGGCAGGAGGTCAGCGCGTCGGCCGGACGGGCCCAGGTGCCGGTGATGTGCGCGCCGGTCTGCTGGTCGGCGAAGCCGTTGCTGCTGCTCGGGCCGAGCCAGCTGGTGCCGGTGAAGGTGATCCCGCTGAACGTGATGTGGTGCGCCGGGGCGTCGTAGCTGCCGCCGACGTTCACCAGCGACGGCAACTGCGGCAGTTCCACGCTGACGCTGTTCATGTTCTGCCCGGCCAGCGGGATGTAGTTGAGCTGCCCGCTGCCCGGGTTCAGGTACCACTCCCCCGGGCTGTCCAGGAACTCGTACGCGTTGGCCAGGTAGAACGGGCCGGCCCGGTGTGGCTTGGAGAGGGTGTCGAAGCCGAAGGTGTTGTTGTTCCAGGCCGGCTGCTGCATCGTGAGCACGTTGCCGCTGATGCTCTGCACCGGGGAGTACCGGTCGGTGAACGAGCCGACGCTCTCCACCTCGACCCGGTTCTGGTTGCCCAGGTTGTTGAGGTAGCCCAACGCGCCGTTGCTGAACCGCATGCCGCTGGTGGTGAAGGTGAAGTCGGCCCGGTTGACGGCGGTGCGGGCCCGGGTGGCGACCGCCCCGTTGACGTAGAGCTGCCGGCTGTCGAGCCCGGCGGGCACGCTGGCCCGCCAGATGTTCTTCCCGGCGTCGACCTGCGACCAGCCGGTGACCGCGCGGGCCCCGCTGATCTGCGGGCGGGCGGAGGCGGCGGCCCGCCAGGTCACGGTGTAGCCGTTGGTGCCGGAGTCGGCGGCGGTGAACCGCAGCGGCGTGGCCAGCCGGTAGACGCCGTCGGCCAGTTCGACGACGATGTCGCCGGACATCCCGGCGGTGCGGGACCGCACCGCGTTCTGCGCCTCGGTCAGCGAGCAGGGTTGGCTGGTGGAGCAGGCGGTGCCGCTGCCGGCGGGGGACGCGTAGAGGGTGGTGGTGGCGGCGAGGGCGGGGCCGGCCGGGGCGAGCGCGGCGACCGTGGCGGCGAGCGCCGTGGCGGCCAGTGCGGCCAGCACCGGCCCGCGCCGGGCGGGTGATGTCGGGACGGACACGGGTGGGACTCCAATCGTGGTGGGGTGGTGGGGTGCCCCCGGTCGCGGTGGAATCATGCCGCGACCGGGGCGAGCAGCCCGGCGGCCCGCAGCGCCGGCCACAGCGCCGCCGGGACGTCGGCGTCCGCGCGGGCCAGCGTCTGCGTGACCTGCGCGCGGTTGCGCAGGCCGACGACCGTCGAGACGACGGTGGGATGGGAACGGACGAAGGCGAGCGCCGCCTGCGGCAGGGTGACGCCGTACGCCTGGCAGACGTCGGCGATCCGGCGGGCCCGGTCGATCAGCTCCGGTGGGGCCTGCCGGTAGTTGTAGGTCGCGTCGGCCGGGGGCCGGTCCTGCGACAGCAGGCCGGAGTTGTAGACCCCGGCGATCACCACGCCGACGCCCCGGCGCCCGGCGGCGGGCAGCAGGTCGGCCAACGCCGGCTGTTCGAGCAGCGTGTACCGGCCGGCGCACATCACCACGTCGACGTCGGTCTCCTCGACGAACCGGGTGAGCAGGTGGGACTGGTTCATGCCGGCCCCGATGGCCCCCACCACGCCCTGGTCACGCAGTTCCACCAGGGCGGGCACCGCCTCGGTGGCGGCCTGTTCCCAGTGGTCGTCGGGGTCGTGCAGGTAGACGACGTCCACCCGGTCCAGGCCGGTGCGTTCCAGGCTGGACTCCAGCGAGCGGAGCACACCGTCGCGGCTGAAATCCCAGACCCGCCGGTGGTCGGCGGGCACGTCGAACCCTTCCGGGTCGCGCCGGTGCGCATCCTGCGCCGACGGTACGAGCAACCGGCCGACCTTCGTCGACACCACGTACTCGTCGCGTGGCCGGGTCCGCAGCGCCGCGCCGAGCCGCCGTTCGGACAGCCCGAGCCCGTAGTGCGGCGCGGTGTCGTAGTAGCGCAGGCCACCCGCCCAGGCGGTGTCGACGGCGGCGGCGAACTCCTCGTCGGTGGTGGCCCGGTAGAGGTTGCCGCCCTGTGCCGCGCCGAAGCCCAGCCCGGTGAGGCGTACCGAGGGCCGCCGGGGCAGCGGACGGGCCCTCACGACGACTCCGGCCGGTAGACCCGGCGGGCGGTGTGCCGCCAGATCGCCGCCCGCTCGTCGTCGCCGAGCGGGTCGAGCAACTCCACCAGCGTGTCGACCCACCTGTCGTACCCGCTGGTGAGCAGGCAGACCGGCCAGTCGGAGCCGAACATCAACCGGTCCGGTCCGAACGCGTCGAGGGCGTGCTCGACGGCCGGGCGCAGGTCCTGCGGTGTCCACGGTGACCGCTGGACCTCGGTGACCAGGCCGGAGAGTTTCGCGGTGGTGTTGGCCGGGGCGGCCAGGGCGCGCAGGTCACGGGCCCAGTCGCCGAGGTCCGTCCCGCCGAGGGCGGGTTTGCCGAGATGGTCCAGGACGAACCGCACCTCGGGCAGGTCGCGTGCCAGCCGGCCGGCCGCGCCCAGTTGGTGCTGCCGGACCAGCAGGTCGAAGGCGAGACCGGCGGCGCCCACCGCGGTGATCCCCCGCCGCACGTCGGCCCGGTCCAGGAACGCGGGGTCGGGCTCGTCCTGCACGCTGTAGCGGATGCCGACCAGCAGGTGGCCGCCCCGGGCCGCGCGCAGCCGGGCCAGCCGGTCGGCGGCGTCCGGTGTGGTGACGTCCAGCCAGCCGACGACCCCCCGGACGAGCGGGTGGTCGGCGGCGACGCCCAGCAGGTCCATCGTCTCCGTCTCGGTGGAGTTGGCCTGCACGAGCACGGTTTCGGTGACCCCGGCGGGGTGGGTGACCCGGGCCAGGTCGGCCGGGGTGAAGTCGGCGTCGATGGCGGCCATGGTGGCCGGGTCGATCCAGGGCTGCGGGTGCCGGGCCCGCACCCAGAGGTGGTGGTGGGCGTCGACGGTGCCGGGTGGCGCGCTCACCGGCCGAGCCATCCGCCGTCGACGGGCAGGACGATGCCGTTGACGTAGTCCGAGGCCGGGGCGGCCAGGAACACCGTCGCGCCGGCCAGGTCGGTGGCGTCCCCCCACCGGCCGGCCGGGATGCGGGTCAGGATGGCCCGGTCGCGTTCCGGGTCCTCGCGCAGCGCCCGGGTGTTGTCGGTGGCGATGTAGCCGGGTGCGACGGCGTTGACGTTGACCCCGTGCGCCGCCCACTCGTTGGCCAGCGCCTTGGTCAGCCCGGCGAGGCCGGACTTCGCGGCGGCGTAGCCGGGGACGGTGATGCCGCCCTGGAAGCTGAGCAGCGACGCGGTGAAGATGATCTTCCCGCGTCCCCGGGCCACCATCTCCCGGCCGATCTCCCGGCTCAGCACGAACTGGCTGGTCAGGTTCACCTCGATGACGTGGTCCCAGATCTCGTCGGAGTGCTCCGCGGCCGGGGCGCGGGCGATCGTGCCGCCGTTGTTGACCAGGATGTCGACCGGGCCGAGCGCGTGCAGGTCCGCGACGAGCCGGCGGACCGCGGCCCGGTCGGCGAGGTCGGCGCGCAGCGCGGTGAACGAGCGGCCCGCAGCGCGTACCCGCTGCTCCACCTCGCTGCCGGTGGCCTCCAGGTGCGCCGAGACGCCGACGACGTCGGCACCGGCGACGGCCAGCGCCTCGGCCATGGCCAGCCCGATGCCCCGGCGGGCGCCGGTCACCACGGCCGTCCGGCCGGACAGGTCGAACAGGGCGTTCACCGGGCCACCTCCTGCCAGTCGAGCAGCACCTTCAGCACGCCGCCGCCCTCCTCCAGGGCGGTGAACGCCGACGCCGCCGCCTCGACGGGCACCACCCGGGAGATCAGCTGCCCGGCCGGCACCACGCCGGAGGCGACCAGCCGGACCGCCTCCACCATGTCCTCGCGTTGGTAGAGCCGCGCGCCGAGCAGCTCCAACTCGCGCCAGAAGACCCGGTGCAGGTTCACCGGCCGGGGCTGCGGGTGGATCGCCACCATCACCAGCCGGCCCCGGGTGGTCAGCACGTCGACGGCGGTGTCGACCCCGGCGGCGGAACCGGACACCTCGAAGGCCACGTCCGCTCCCGCGCCGTCGGTACGCCCGTCGACCAGCGCCACCACGTCGGTGGCGGCCGGGTCGACCGCGTCGATGCCCACCCCCGTGGCCACCGACCGGCGGAACGGGTCCGGTTCGACCAGCAGGACCCGCGCGCCCCGGTGCCGGGCGACGGTGGCGACGAGCACGCCGATCGGCCCGCCGCCGACGACCACCACCAGGTCGGCGTCGGTCACCCGGCCCCGCCGCACGTCGTGCACGGCGACCGCGACCGGTTCGACCAGGGCGGCCCGGTCCAGCGGCAGGTCGTCGGGGAGCGGCACCACCAGGTCGGCCGGGACGGTCCAGGAGGACTGCATCGCGCCGGGCGAGTCCACCCCGAGGAAGTCCATGGCGTGGCACACGTGCGCGTTGCCCCGCCGGCAGGCGACGCACCGGCCACAGAACCGGGTCGGCATCACGGTGACCGGCTGACCCACGGCATAGCCGGCGACGCCCGCGCCGACCTCGGCCACCCGGCCGGACATCTCGTGCCCGAGCACCGCCGGCGGGCCCACCCGGGCGTCCATGTCCCCGTGGTAGACGTGCAGGTCGGTGCCGCAGATCCCGGTGTAGGCCACCGCGATCCGCAGCTCGCCCGGCCCCGGCGGCTCCGGCGCGCGCCGCTGCACCTCCAGGTGCCGGGCGCTGCGGTAGACCACTGCCTTCATACGTGCTCCCTCGCGGTCGGGTCAGTGCGGGACGGCGGACGGCAGGCCGTCGTGATGGTGCGTCGGGGCGTCGGGCAGCGGCGTGACGTACCGGCCCGCCGGGGTGGCGGCCGGGTCGGACACGGCCAGCAACCGGCGGCCGGCCCGTTCCGGCCGTACGTTGGGACCGTCCGGCGTCGGCACGTCGGAGCGGCGCGGGTAGCTGCCGATCTCCTCCTCGCAGACCGTGACGCCGAGCCCCGGCGTGTCGCCGAGGACGAACGCGCCGTCCTCGACGTGCAGGTCGCGGGTGATCCCGACCGGCGGGTGGAGGTCCTGCAACTCGCTGACCATGTGGTTGGGCACCGACGTGGCGGCGTGCAGCAGGCCGACGGGGTGGTTGCCGATCGGGCTGACCGGCAGGTCGTAGGCGTGCGCCAGGGCGGACACCCGCAGGAAGTGGGTGACCCCCCACACCGCGGCCATCTGGACGACGTCGACCGCCGCCGCGGCGATCAGCGGCCGGTACTGTTCGAGGCCGGTGAGGTTCTCCCCGGTGGCGACCGACGCCCGGATCCCGCGCCCGACGACGGCCAGGCCCTCGGCGTCCCACCGGCGGACGGGTTCCTCGATCCAGACGAGGTCGAGGGTGCGTTCGAGTTCGCCGACGTGCCGGACGGCCTGCTTGCGGGTCCACGCCTCGTTCACGTCGAGCATCAGGCCGGGCCGCCGCCCCCGCCCGGCCTCGGTCAGCACGTCCCGGACCACGTGCAGCCGGTGCCGGTCCCGCTCGATGTCCAGGCCGCCCTTGAGTTTCGCGGCCCGCAGCCCGTGCCGGGCGTACAGCTCGTAGGTGGCGGCGAGGGCGTCGTCGTCCAGGCCGATGTCCAGGCCGGAGGCGTACGCGGGCACCCGTCTGTCGCGTCCGCCGAGCAGCCGCCACAGTGGTTGCCCCGCCGCCTGGGCCTTGATGTCCCACAGCGCGGTGTCCAGCGCCCCGATGGTGCCGAACACCGAGCCGGCGTGGCCTGCCTTGAAGGTCTGCCGCAGCATCCGGTCGTAGAGGGTGGTCACCGCGCGGGGGTCCTCCCCGTCGATCGCGGCGAAGATCCGTTCCAGGTCGGTGTGCGGTCCGAGGCCGACGCCGGTGATGCCCTCGTCGGTGTCGACCAGGACGATCGGCACGGCGGTCACCCCGTCGGCGAACACGCCGTTGGCGTCGCCGACGGGCCGCCCCCAGTCCTGCACGGTGGTCAGGGTCCGGTATCCGGTGATCCGCATGTCAGCCCTTCGTGGCGCCGGCGGCGACACCGTCGGCGATCTGGCGCTGGAGGAAGAGGTAGATCACCAGGACGGGCACCGCGGCGATCAGCACCCCGGAGGCGAAGGTGGGGATGTCGTCGGAGTACTGGCCGCGCAGCGAGGTCACCCCGACCATCAGCGTGCGGTGCTCGGCCGAGGGCATCAGCAGCAGCGCGATCAGCACGTCGTTCCAGCAGAACAGGGCGTCGAGGATGCCGACCGACAGCAGCGCCGGGGTGCCCAGCGGCAGCATGATCCGCCGGTAGACCCCGTAGACGCTGTTGCCGTCGATCCGGGCCGCGTCGATGATCTCGGTCGGGATGGTCTTGTAGTAGCTGGTCATCAGGAAGATCGTGAACGGCAGGAACTGCGCCACGTAGGCCAGCACGAGCCCCGGGTAGGTGTCGACCAGGCCGGCGTCGGCCATGACCCGGGCGAGCGGCACCATGATCACCTGGAACGGCACGAACAGCGCCGCGAGGCAGCACAGGAAGAGCACCGACGAGCCCCGGAACCGGAGCTGGCTCAGCGCGAAACCGGCCATCGAGCCGAACAGCAGCAGCAGGAGCACCGAGAGCGTCACCACGCCCACCGAGTTGGCCAGGTAGCGGGCCATCCCCACGCTGTTCCACGCCGCGCCGATGTTCTCGAAGCGTAGGGCGTCGGCCAGGGAGAACCGGTCGAGGACGTACTCGCGGCGGGTCTTCATGGCCACGTTGAGGGTGAACGCCAGGGGGTAGACGGTCGCCAGCGCCAGCACGGCCATCGGGAGGGCGAGCAGCCACCGCCCCCACCGCAGGTGGGACATCACGCCTCCCTCACCGCCCGCCGGAGCAGGCTGATCTGCCCCAGCCCCACCACGAGCATGATGAGGAAGAGCACCGTCGAGGCGGCCGAGGCGAGCGCCGGCCGGTTCAGCTGCCCCTGCTGGATCCAGATGTAGTACTCCGGCAGGTAGGTGGAACCCTCCGGGCCGCCGCTGGTCATCACGTAGAGCAGGCCGAACATGGAGGTCAGCATCCCGATCATCGTGGTGACGACGACGAACTGGATGGTGCGGGAGAGGCTGGGCACGATCACGTGCCGGATGGTCTGGGGCAGCGACGCGCCGTCCACCCGGGCGGCGTCCAGCAGGGAGGCGTCCAGGGTGGCGAAGCCGGCGAGGAACACCACCAGCGCCATCCCGAAGGTCGCCCAGACGTGCACCCCGACCACCACGAACATCGCCACGTCCGGGTCGCCCAGCCAGTCCACCGGCCCGAGGCCGACCCCGCCGAGCAGGGCGTTGAGCGGGCCGTCGAAGGCGAGCAGGAGGTTGAAGATGGCCCCGACGATGACCGGGGACAGCACGGCCGGGAAGAAGTAGACGCTGCGGTACAGCCGGTGCCCGGGGACCCGCAGGTAGATGAAGGTGGCCAGCAGGCCGGGAATCGCCACCGCCACCGGCAGCAGCAGCACGAGCAGCCCGACGTTGCGCAGCGCGCCCAGGAACAGCGGGTCCCGCAGCAGCTCCAGGTAGTTGGCCAGCCCGACCGCCGAGCCGTTGCGCTCGCCGTCGCCGGTGAACGAGAAGTTCACCCCCAGCAGCAGCGGCCAGAACCGCAGCAGCAGCAGGATCAGCAGGGCCGGGGCCAGCAGCACGTACGGGGCGAGGCGCTCGGAGCGCCGGCCGCCGCGACCGCGACGCGGGGTGACCCGCGACCCGGGCGCGGCCCGTCGCGGCGGGGCGGCGGGGGCCGGGCGAACCGCCGGCGTCACCTCGTCGACCGGCACGGTTCAGCCGGCCTGGTCGGAGGCGGCCAGCTGCTTCACCGCCTCGTCGACGGTGACCGAGCCGCTCAGCAGTTGCTGGGAGAGCCGGCCCATCAGGTCCAGGGTCTTCGAGGACAGCGCCACGTGCAGGGCGGGTTTGCCGGCCTTGAGGTCGGCGACGATGGTGGCCACCGCCGGGCCGCCCTGGGAGACGTCGATGGTGGTGTCGGCGGCGATCGCCCCGGCGTCGGCGTAGAACGACTTCAGCGCGTCGGTCGAGGTCAGCGAGCGCACCAGGTCGGCGGCGACCTTCGGGTCCTTGGTCCATTTAGCGACCCCGTAGCCGATGCCGCCGTCGTAGGGCAGGCTCGGGGTGGCGCCGGGTTCGACGACCGGGGCGCGCATCACGCCGAGCTTCTCGGCGGTGAGGAACTCGCTGAAGTCCTTCCAGTGCCCGACGTCGGACATCAGCCCGATGACGTGGGCGGCCTTGGCGGACTGGAAGATCGCGAACGAGTCGTTGAACATCGCCGTCGAGTTGGCCCCGTCGCTGTTGAGCCTGCCGTCCTGGGTCTGCTTCCAGAGCGCGAAGATCCGCTTGACGTGCGGGGAGTTCCAGTTCCGCCGGCCGGCGATCCAGTCGTCGTACTCCTGCGGGGTGAGCACTCCGGAGCCGAAGGCGGAGAGGAAGAACTGGATGCCGAAGCCCTCCTTGTTGCCCAGGGCGAAGCACTTCGCGCCGGTCCGGGTGGTGATGGTGGCGCAGTCGGCGACGAACGTCGACCAGGTGGTGGCGGGCTTGGCCGGGTCGAGGCCGGCCTTCTCGTAGAGGGTCCGGTTGTAGTAGATCGGGTGGCCCTGCAACGTGACCGGGCCGGCGTAGGTCTTGCCGTCCTTGCTGAACGCCTCCCAGCCGGTGAGCCGCTGCCGGTCCTCGGCCAGGTACTCGTCCAGGGGCAGCAGCGCGTCGGCCCGGTCCCGGATCTGGCCGCCGCCGTTGAACAGGATCACGTCCGGGCCCTTGCCGGCCTGGATCGCCGTGCCGAGCAGCGTGTAGTACTGCTCGAAGGGCTGGGCGACGAACTCGACGGTGACGCCGGGGTGCTTGCGGGCGAAGTCGACCTTCGCCTTCTGCAGGTACGCTGCGGCGGATGCCTCGCCGGACTTCCAGTCCCAGACCACCAGCTTCCCGTCCGCCCCGCCGGACGGGGAGCGCGTCCCGGCGGCGCTCCCGCAGCCGGCCAGCGCCAGCGCCGCGACGAGGACGGCTGACCACACTGCTCGCTGCTTCATCGCTGCTCACCTTCGAACTCGGTCGATAGCGCTGATCGAGACGCATGAATTGACGAGAAAGTAACTCGTATGACGTATGACGTCAACAGTGGGACGTAGAATTCGCGGCAGTCAGGTCGTGGCGCGGTCCGCGGGAGTCACTGGAGGGGACATGACGGCACGAGAGGTCACCCTGAACGCGTCGACGCCGCCGAGCTGGGCCCGACGACCGGCCAACCTCGCCACGGCGGTCACCGCGGAACTGGTGGAACGCATCGTACGCGGAGTTCACCCGCCCGGCGCCCCGCTGCCTCCCGAGCCGGCGCTGTGCGAGGCGTTCTCGGTCAGCCGCACCGTCGTCCGCGAGGCGGTGAAGATCCTTCAGGAGAAGGGCCTGGTGCAGGTCCGCCAGGGCAGCGGCACCATCGTCACCCCACCGTCGATGTGGGACATGCTCGACGAGCTCGTGCTCGCCGCGACCATCGCCGAGGACGACAGCCTGACCATCCTCGACGACCTGGTGGCGACCCGGCGGGTGCTGGAGTCCGACATGGCCAACGTGGCCGCCCGGCTGGCCGACCAGGAAACCCTCGACCGGCTGCGCGCCCTGGTCGACCGGATGGACGAGCTGGTCGGTGACCAGGTCGCCTACCACGAGCACGACCGGGCCTTCCACGACGTGATCATGCAGGCGTCCGGCAACCGGATCGCCCGGGGCGTGGTGCGGTCGCTGGAGAGCCAGGTGGTCAACACCGCCCGCTACATGGGCCGGTCCGAACGGGCGCTGTGCGTGGCGTCCAACCGGGGGCACCGGCGGATCTACGAGCGCATCGCGGCCCACGACCCGGACGGCGCGGCCGAGGCCATGGTCACCCACATCACCGAGGCCTGGCTGGTCCGGCGCGGCGGACCGGACACCGGGCGGCTGGTGCGCTGACCACCGGCGGCGGGTGGACCGCCCGCCGCTCCGGGCCGGCCGACCCCCGCCGGGCGACCGCGACGACGCCACGCAACCGACGGCCATCAATGGCTTGCGGGTGTTAACGATAACAAGATACCGTCGGCCGCGGGAGCGAAGGGCACGCCTCCCCCGCTCCACCCCCGGGACCCGGGCGGCGGGGCGGAGTGCGGGCACGGGCGACGTCGGTGGGACACCTCCGGGCACCTCCGTGGACGCTGCACGCCGCCGGGTCGCATCGACACCTCGACGCACCCGGAATCCCCCGGCGCACGTCGTCCACCGCCACCGTGGGGTCCCGACCCGACCGCGCGCCGACCGCAGTGCCGTCCCTGGCCGGCCGGGAGCGCGATCGCCGACCGTGACGCCACACCCGCGTACCCGCACGGCGGGCAGCCCGGACGAGTCCCGACAGCACCGGCGCAGGGCCGGGGCGTCGGCGGAGTCCGGGGAGGCCACCGAGGCGTGACGCCCCACGACACGCATCGCCCATACTGGGAGGTACTGGTGAAACCCGCACTGCCACCGCTGACCCGACTGCGGCGTACCATCGCCTGGCTGGCGGCCCTGCTCCTGGTCTCGACCCTGCTGCCGGCCGGCACCGCGAAGGCCGACAACCCCATCGTCCAGCACATCTACACCGCCGACCCGGCCCCGCTGGTGCACAACGGCCGGGTGTACCTCTACACCGGCCACGACGAGGACGGCTCGACCTGGTTCACCATGAAGGAGTGGCGGGTCTGGTCCTCCGCCGACATGGTCAACTGGACCGACCACGGCTCGCCGCTGAACGTCGCCACCTTCAGCTGGGCGAAGGCGGACGCCTGGGCCGGCCAGGTCATCGCCCGCAACGGCAAGTTCTACTGGTACGTGCCGGTGACCGCGAAGTCGACCAACTCGATGGCCATCGGGGTGGCGGTCAGCGACAGCCCCACCGGCCCGTTCCGCGACGCCATCGGCCGGCCGCTGGCGGCCAACGGCGAGATCGACCCGACCGTCTTCATCGACGACGACGGGCAGGCCTACCTCTACTGGGGCAACCCCAACCTGTGGTACGTCAAGCTGAACGCCGACATGATCTCGTACTCCGGCAGCGTCACCAAGATCCCACTGACCACCGCCGGCTTCGGCACCCGCAACGGCAACGCCTCCCGCCCCACCCTCTACGAGGAGGGCCCCTGGGTCTTCAAGCGCAACGGCCTCTACTACAACGTCTTCGCCGCCGAGTGCTGCAGTGAGTTCATCGGCTACTCCACGGCGCCCGGCCCCACCGGGCCGTGGACCTACCGGGGCACGATCATGCCCCGGCAGGGCGGCAGCTTCACCAACCACGCCGGGATCGTCGACTTCAACGGCGGGTCGTACTTCTTCTACCACAACGGCGCACTGCCCGGCGGCGGCGGCTACACCCGGTCGGTCGCGGTGGAGAAGTTCACCTACAACACCAACGGCACCATCCCGACGATCAACATGACCAGCACCGGCGCGCCGCAGATCGGCACCCTCAACCCGTACGTGCGGCAGGAGGCCGAGACGATCGCCTGGGGCTCCGGCATCGAGACGGAGGCCTCCAGTGAAGGCGGGATGAACGTCGGCTTCATCGAGAACGGCGACTACATCAAGGTCAAGGGGGTCGCCTTCGGGACCGGTGCGACGTCCTTCAACGCCCGGGTGGCCTCGGCCGGCAGCGGCGGCACCATCGAGGTCCGGCTGGACAGCACCACCGGCACCCGGGTGGCCAGTTGCTCCGTGCCGGTCACCGGCGGCTGGCAGAACTGGCAAACCGTCTCCTGCCCGGTGTCCGGCGCGACCGGCACCCACGACATGTACCTGCGGTTCACCGGGGGCAGCGGCACCCTGTTCAACGTCAACTGGTGGCAGTTCAGCGGCAGCGGCACCAACCCGACGCCCACCCCGACCGCGACGCCCACCCCGACGCCCACCGCGACCCCCACCCCCACCCCGACGACCCCGGCCCCGACGACGCCGGCTCCGACGACCCCTTCCGGGACGACCTGCGCGGCCACCAACACCGTGGTCAACACCTGGCAGGGCGGCTTCGAGGGCAAGCTGACCATCACCAACGGGTCCACCCCGATCACCGGCTGGCGGGTGTCCTTCACCCTCCCCAGTGGCCAGACGGTGGCCCAGGCGTGGAACGGCACCCTGACCCAGCAGGGCAACCAGGTGACCGTCACCAACGCCGCCTACAACGGGCAGCTCGGGGCCGGTGGCTCCACCACGGTGGGCTACATCAGCTCGACCACCGGCAGCAACCAGCCACCGACCGACCTGACCTGCACCCCCGCGTGACCCCGTCGCGCGGCTGACAGGTCCGCCGGCCCGCTCCGCCCCACCGGGGCGGGCCGGCGCACCACCACCCGACACGACACCACCGCCCCGACACCACCGTCCGTACGACCCACCCGGACGGGCGCTCGCCCGTGAACCGGTCCCTGGAGGTTCCCATGTCCTTCCCGTCCCTCAACCGACGCCAACTTCTCCAGGCCGCCGGCGCCACCGCGCTCGCCTCCGCCGCAGGTGGCACCCTGCTCGGGGCCGGGCCGGCCGGCGCGGCGCTGGTGGTCCCCCCGGCCCGGGCCGACCTGGGCGTCTCGGCGTACCCGTTCGAGCTGGGTCAGGTCCGGTTGACCGCCGGCCGGCTGCTGGACAACCAGAACCGGACGCTGAGCTATCTCCGGTTCGTCGACGTCGACCGGATGCTCTACAACTTCCGGGCCAACCACCGGCTGGGCACCAACGGGGCCGCGACCAACGGTGGCTGGGACGCGCCGTCGTTCCCGTTCCGCACCCACATGCAGGGGCACTTCCTCACCGCCTGGGCGCAGGCGTACGCGGTGCTGGGCGACACCACCTGCCGGGACAAGGCCAACTACATGGTGGCCGAGCTGGCCAAGTGCCAGGCCAACAACGGCGCGGCCGGGTTCACCGCCGGCTACCTGTCCGGTTTCCCGGAGTCCGACTTCGCGGCGCTGGAGGCCCGGACCCTGTCCAACGGCAACGTGCCCTACTACTGCATCCACAAGACCCTCATAGGGCTGCTCGACGTGTGGCGCTACATCGGCAACACGCAGGCCCGCTCGGTGCTGCTGGCGCTGGCCGGCTGGGTCGACACCCGCACGTCGCGGCTGAGCTACAACCAGATGCAGGCGATGCTGGAGACCGAGTTCGGCGGAATGAACGAGGCGCTCACCGACATCTACCAGCACACCGGCGACGGACGCTGGCTCACCGTCGCCCAGCGCTTCGACCACGCGGGCGTGTTCAACCCGCTCGCCAGCAACTCCGACCAGCTCAACGGCAAGCACGCCAACACCCAGGTGCCCAAGTGGATCGGCGCGGCACGGGAGTTCAAGGCGACCGGCACCACCCGTTACCGGGACATCGCCAGCAACGCGTGGAACATGACCGTCAACGCGCACAGCTACGTCATCGGCGGCAACAGCCAGGCCGAGCACTTCCGGCCGCCGAACGCGATCGCCGGTTACCTGACCAACGACACCTGCGAGCACTGCAACACCCACAACATGCTCAAGCTGACCCGGGAGCTGTGGCTGCTCGACCCGAACCGGGTCGCGTACTTCGACTTCTACGAGCGTGCCCTGCTCAACCATGTCGTCGGCGCGCAGAACCCGGCCGACGGTCACGGCCACGTCACCTACTTCACCCCGCTCAAGGCGGGTGGCCGCCGGGGAGTCGGCCCGGCCTGGGGCGGCGGCACCTGGAGCACGGACTACAACTCGTTCTGGTGCTGTCAGGGCACCGGTATCGAGGCGAACACCAAGCTGATGGACTCGATCTACTTCTACAACGACACCACGCTGACGGTGAACCTGTTCGTGCCGTCGGTGCTGACCTGGTCGCAGCGCGGGATCACGGTCACCCAGAGCACCAGCTACCCGGCCAGTGACACCAGCACGCTCACCCTCTCCGGGTCGATGAGCGGCTCGTGGAGCATCCGGGTCCGCATCCCGGCCTGGGCCACCGGCGCGACGATCGCCGTCAACGGCGAGACGCAGGGCGTCTCCACCAGCCCCGGCAGCTACGCCACGGTGACCCGCACCTGGGCGGCCGGCGACACCGTCACCGTACGGCTGCCGATGAAGGTCGTCGTGCAGCCGAGCAACGACAACGCCAACGTCGCGGCCCTCACGTACGGCCCGGCGGTGCTGGCCGGCAACTACGGCAACACCGGCCTGAGCGCCCTGCCGTCGCTCAACGCCTCGTCGGTGACCCGGACCAGCACCAGCACCCTGGCGTTCACCGCCACCGCGAACGGCTCCACGGTCAACCTCGGGCCGTTCTACGATGCCCACGGCTTCAACTACACCGTCTACTGGAGCACCAGCGGCGGCAGCAC
Source organism: Micromonospora sp. HM134 (assembly GCF_007833915.1). Classification (NCBI taxonomy): domain Bacteria; kingdom Bacillati; phylum Actinomycetota; class Actinomycetes; order Micromonosporales; family Micromonosporaceae; genus Micromonospora; species Micromonospora sp. HM134. The sequence continues at coordinate 3,490,166 of NZ_CP041061.1, read as the reverse complement.
CGGCGGCAGCACGCGGATCGTCAACGTGGGCAGCGGCCTGGTCCTCGGCATCCAGAACATGTCCACCGCCGACGGCGGGCTGGCCCTGCAGTGGGGCGACACCGGCACCGCCGACCACAACTGGGTGGTGGTGACCGACGGCGACGCGGTCCGGTTCCGCAACGTCAACAGCGGCAAGGTCCTCGGCGTGGAGAACATGTCCACCGCCGACAACGCCCGCGTCCTGCAGTGGGCGGACAACGGCACCGCCGACCACCGGTGGACCCTGCTCAGCCAGGGTGACGGCACCTACAAGATCCGCAACGTCAACAGCGGGAAGCTGCTCGGCATCCTCAACGGCTCGACCGCCCAGGGGGCGCAGGCCGTGCAGGACTCCGACAACGGCAGCGCGGACAACCGCTGGCGGCTGGTCGCCAACCCGTAAACGGACCACCGTCGGTCCCGCACCGCCGGCGAGACGGTGCGGGACCGACGGTCCCACGGACGGGGCCGCCCCTGCGAGGGGGCGGCCCCGTTCCGTGCGTGCCGGCCGGCGGCGGTCCGGGACCGTTCCCGGCGCGGCGGGCCGGGCCGCCCGCACCGCCCGGCCCGCGAGGGGTGCCGACGGTACGGGCGGCCCGGTTGCTCCGCTGCCGTGACCCGGGTCGGGTCAGGGGGTGCTGAGCTGGAACTGACGGATCGTGCTGGTGCCGCCGAGGGCCTGGGTGGCGTGGTTGAACAGGGCGAACCGGTAACCCATGAAGAACTGCCAGGTGTTGTCGAGGGTCAGCGCGTTGCCCAGCGCGGTGAACGTGGTGCCGTCGGTGCTGTAGGAGAACCGGGCCTGCCGGCCGGAGCCGGGGCGGATGTCGGCGGTGGCCCGTAGCCAGATGCGTCCCCCGCTGACCGGGGCGGAGGCGATCTCCGTACCGGTGTTGGTGGTCCGCCAACTGCCGTCCATGGTGAGGTTGCTGGTCATCGACACCCGGGTGGCGCCGTTGTCCCGGCGGACGCCGATCCAGGCCGACGAGTTGCGCAGCACCGCCAGCCCGGTCCGGTCGCCGTCGCGCAGCGCCGAGTAGTCGAGTTCGACGGTGGCGGTGGAGGTCGGCCCCTGGATCCGGTGGGTGACCGTGTTCCGGGCGCTGTAGAGGTCGTTGGTGACGGTGGCGGTCTGCAGGCGCAGGCCGTTGTTGACCGACCACTTGGTGTTGTCCGGGTTGTGGTTCCACTCCCACTGCGGGCCGAGCGTGCTGCCGCTGAACGTGTCGGTGCCGGTGAGCGGCTTGACCGGCCGGGTCGGCAGCGGGTTCGGGTACGACGTGCCCCAGCCGCCGTTGACCGTCTGGATCTGCGGCCAGCCGTCGGCGGTCCAGGTGATCGGGGCCAGCGCGGGCACCCGTCCACCGGGGTAGGCGTCGACGAAGGACATGTAGTACCACTGGCCGGCCGGGGTCTGCACCAGGCCGCCCTGGTGCGGCACGCCGCCACCGGAGATCGGGCCCGGCATGTTGAGCAGCACCTGACGCATCTCGTACGGTCCGAACGGGCTGGACGACTTCAGCACGTACTGGCCGTTCGCCGGCCGGGTTAGCCAGATGTAGTAGCTGCCGTTGCGCTTGTAGAACCGGGCCCCCTCCAGGGTGCCCACGCTCGACGGGGTGGAGAAGACCTGCTGGCTGCGGACCTCGCTCTTACCGTCGGCCGACAGCTGCGCCACGCTGATCTGGCTGTTGCCGTACGCGACGTACATGGTGTCGTTGTCGTCGACCAGCATGCCGGCGTCGTAGTAGCACTTGTTGATGGTGGAGTGCTGGTTCCAGGCCCCGTCGACGGCGGCGGCGGTGTAGATGTAGGTCTTGGCGAAGTCGATGCAGCCGGCCCAGTAGTAGGTGCGGTTGCTCGGGCGGTAGTTCAGCGTCGACGCCCAGATCCCGTTGACGTACGCCCGCCCGCCGGACATGTCGTACTTCGCGCCGAAGTCCAGCTTGGGCACCGAGTGCCCGGCGAACTCCCAGTTGACCAGGTCGTAGGAGCGCAGGATGGGCGCGCCCGGGGAGTAGTGCATGGTCGAGGCGGACAGGTAGAACGCGTCGCCGACCCGGATGATGTCGACGTCGGCGAAGTCCTGCCACACCACCGGGTTGGTGTACGAGCCGCTCGCCGGTGGCGTGGTTGGCGGCGGCGTGGTCGGGGTGGTGCCGCCGTCGACGCGGACGAGCTGCCACTGCTGGTTGGTGCCGCCCCAGTCGGCGTACTGGACGATGTTGCCGCCGTCGGCGGTCGAGGCGTTCTGCACCTCCATCGCCTTGCCGCTGTTGCGGTTGAGCAGCCGGACGTAGCCGTCGGCCGAGTCGGCGAGCCGGAACTGCTGGTTGGTGCCGTTGCCGTCGGTCCACTGCACGATCGCCGCGCCGTCGGCGGTGGAGAGGTTGTAGACGTCGAGGACCTTGCCCGACAGGCGGGACTTCAGCCGGTAGTAGCCGCCGCCGGAGTCGACGAACTGCCACTGCTGGTTGGTGCCGTCGCCGCGGGTCCACTGGGTGATCCGCGCGCCGTCGTTGGTGGCCCGGTTGTACACGTCCAGGGCCTTGCCGCTGTTGCGGTTGACCAGCACGTACCAGGCGGTGGTGTCCACCGTCGCCGCCGCCGCCCCGGTCGACTGGACCACGACGAGTCCACCGCCGACCAGCACCGTCAGCAGCGCGGCGACGACCCGTGACCACCAGCCGCGCCGTCGCCGGACCGCGATCGGCACCTCTCCCATGGCTACCATGACCCTCCTTCACCAACGGTGGATCGACGGTGGCCCCGGGTCCGGCCCGGGGCCACCGTCGTCGCATTGTTCGAAGCCTGCCGATGTCAACGTTCACTCGGCGGTGCGTCCGCGATGGCGCACGACGCGGCGCGGCGACGGGTCGGGCCTGCCGACCAGCCACTGTAGGAACGGCTTCAGCTATCCATAGACTGTGAGCGATAACATGATGCTCGTCAAGCTGAAACAGCGAGGACACGATCGACGGGCGGAAATGCCGACGCCCCGGGCCGTGTTGGACGGGTCCGACACGGCCCGGGGCGTCCGGGCGAAGGGTGCGACGCGGGCGGTCGCCGCGTCACCGGTCAACGGGAGGAGCCGGCGCGCCGCTTGTTGTAGACGTCGAAGGCCACCGCGACGAGCAACACCAGGCCCTTGACCACCGACTGGATGGACTGGTCGATGCCCATGAGCTGCATCCCGTTGCTCATCACCGCCATGATCAGACCACCGACCATCGCGCCGACCACGGTGCCGACCCCGCCGGTGACCGCCGCCCCGCCGATGAACGCGGCGGCGATCGCGTCGAGTTCGAACATGTTGCCCGCCGCGGGCTGGGCGCCGTTGGAGCGCGAGGAGTAGATCACCCCGGCCACCGCCGCCAGGAAGCCCATGTTGACGAACATCCAGAAGTTGACCGTCCGCACCTTCACGCCGGACAGCATCGCCGCCGAGAGGTTGCCGCCGATCGCGTAGACCTGCCGGCCGAAGACCGTACGCCGGGTGAGCAGGCCGTAGACCAGCACCAGCGCGGCCAGGATGATCAGGACGATCGGCAGGCCCCGGGCGTGCGCCAACTGCCAGGCGAAGTACATGATGACCGCGCCCACCAGCACCACCCGGGCGACGAACAGCGGGAACGACTCCACCGGCTGCTGGTAACGGACCCGGGCCACCCGGGTCCGGAAGCCGCTCACCGCGTAGCCGGCCACCGCGATCGCGCCGATCAGCAGGGTGAACGCGTCGAAGCCCTCCCCGCCGAGCAGGCCGTTGAGGAAGCCGGCCGCGACCTGCTGGTAGTCGGCGGGAAACGGGGACAGCGAGATGTTGTCCAGCACCCGCAGGGTCAGGCCCCGGAACAGCAGCATGCCGGCGAGCGTCACGATGAAGGCCGGGATGCCGGCGTACGCCACCCAGAAGCCGTGCCACGCGCCGACCGCGACCCCCACCGCCACCGCGGCCAGGATGCCGACCCACCAGGGGAAGCCCTCCCGGATGACCAGCACGGCGGAGACCGCCCCGGTGAGCGCCACCACCGAGCCCACCGACAGGTCGATGTGGCCGCCGATGATGATGATCACCATGCCGATCGCCAGCACCAGGATGTAGGAGTACTGGAGCACGATGTTGGTGATGTTGCCGGGGCTCAGCGACACCCCGTCGGTGAGCACGGCGAAGAGCCCGACGATGACGACCAGGGCGACGTAGATGCCGCTCTGCCGCAGGTTGTTCATCACCAGCGCGCGCAGGTCGCTGGTGCCGGTGTGCAGGGCGACGCCCGGGCTCTTCCCGGTGGGCGGCGGGGACGGCGGCGATGAGGTCTTGACGCTGGTCATCCCACGCGCTCCTTGTCCTTCGTCATCAGATCCATGAGGTTCTCCTGGGTCGCCTCGGCCACCGGCACCTGGCCGGTGATCCGGCCGGCGGCGAGGGTGTAGATGCGGTCGCACATGCCGAGCAGTTCCGGCAGCTCCGAGGAGATCAGGATCACCGCCTTGCCCTCGGCGACGAGCCGGTTGACGATCGTGTAGATCTCGAACTTCGCGCCGACGTCGATGCCCCGGGTCGGCTCGTCCAGGATCAGCACGTCCGGGTTGGTGAACAGCCACTTCGACAGCACGACCTTCTGCTGGTTGCCGCCGGAGAGCTTGCCCACCACCGCCATCACGCTTGTCGTCTTGATGTTCATGCCGCGCCGGCTCTGCTCGGCGACCCTGATCTCCTCGTTGCCGTTGACCCAGCCGAGGCGGGCGAGCCGGCCCAGCGCGGCGGCCGAGACGTTGCGCCGCACGTCGTCGATGAGGTTGAGGCCGAAGCGCTTGCGGTCCTCGGTGACGTAGGCGATGCCGTGCTCGATGGCCTCCGCGACGGTGTTCGCCCGGACCTCCCGGCCCCGCACGAACAGCCGGCCCCGCACGTCCCGGCCGTACGAGCGGCCGAAGACGCTCATCGCCAGCTCGGTGCGCCCGGCGCCCATCAGCCCGGCGATGCCGACCACCTCACCGGCGCGGACGTCCAGGCTGACGCCGTCGACGACGAGCCGGTCCTGGGTGGGGTGCCGCACGCTCCAGTTCTCGATGCGCAGCACCTCCTCCCCCGGCGACGACACCCGGTCGGGATAGAAGCTGTCCAGGTCCCGGCCGACCATGCCCCGGATGATCCGGTCCTGGGTGACCTCCCCGGAGGCCAGGGAGAGGGTCTCCACGGTGCGCCCGTCCCGGATGACCGTGGTCGCGTCGGCGATCGCGGTGACCTCGTTGAGCTTGTGCGAGATCAGGATGCAGGTGATGCCCTGGCCCCGCAGCCGGCGCAGCAGGTCGAGCAGGTGGGCCGAGTCGATGTCGTTGAGCGCGGCGGTCGGCTCGTCCAGGATGAGCAGCCGGACCTTCTTGGACAGCGCCTTGGCGATCTCGACCAGCTGCTGCTTGCCGACACCGAGCTGGATGACCGGGGTGACCGGGTTCTCGTGCAGGCCCACCGAGGCCAGCAGCTCGGCGGCCTCGGCGTTGGCGCGGTTCCAGTCGATGAGGCCGCCCGCGCCGCGCCGCTCGTTGCCGAGGAAGATGTTCTCGGCGATCGACAGGTGCGGCACCAGGGCGAGTTCCTGGTGGATGATGACGACGCCCTGGGACTCGCTGTCGCGGATGCCCCGGAAGTGCACCGGCTTGCCGTCGAGCACGATCTCGCCGTCGTACGACCCGGTCGGGTGCACCCCGGAGAGCACCTTCATCAGGGTGGACTTGCCGGCGCCGTTCTCGCCGCAGATGGCGTGGATCTCCCCCCGGCGCACCGCGAGGGAGACGTCGGCCAGCGCGGTCACCCCGGGGAAGGTCTTCGTGATGCGTCGCATCTCGAGGATGGTGTCGTCCATGGTCAGCATCCTGATCGTCGAAGCCTGAGGCGGGCTTGCGATGCGTCGGGCGCGGCGGCCGGTGACCGCCGCGCCCGACGACCGGCTTACTTCTTGGCCTGACCGGCGGCTACCTCTTCGGCCGACCAGTAACCGGAGTCGACGAGCACCTTGGTGATGTCGTCCTTGTAGACGGTCTCGATCGGCAGCAGGTACGCCGGGACGACCTTGACCTTGTTGTTGTAGGTCTTGGTGTCGTTGGCCTGCGGCTCCTTGTCCTGCAGGAACGCCTCGGCCGCGATGACGGCCTGCTCGGCGAGCAGTCGGGTGTCCTTGAAGATGGTGGAGCTCTGCACCCCGTCGTTGATCAGCTTGACCGAGGCGATCTCGGCGTCCTGGCCGGTCACCACGGGCAGCTTCTTGGCGCCCTTGCCGTAGCCGGCGTTCTGCAGGGCGGTGATGATGCCCCGGGAGATGCCGTCGTACGGCGACAGCACCCCGTTGAGCACGGTGCCGTCGTTGTAGCTGGAGGTCAGCAGGTCCTCCATCCGCTTCTGGGCGGGCTCCTGCTGCCAGCGCAGGATGGCCGCCTGCTCGACCCGGGTCTGCCCGGACTTGACCTTCAGCGTGCCGTTGTCCATGAACGGCTTGAGGGTGTCCATCGCCCCGCCCCAGAAGTACTGGGTGTTGTTGTCGTCCAGCGAGCCGGCGAACAGCTCGATGTTGAACGGGCCGGTCGCGGTGCCCTTGCCGCCGTCCTTGGTCTGCAGGCCGAGGCCGACCAGCAGGGCGGTCGCCTGGGCCACCCCGACCTTGTAGTTGTCGAAGCTGACGTAGAAGTCGACGTTCTTGTTGCCCAGCAGCAGCCGGTCGTACGCGATGACCGGGATCTTCGCGGCGGCGGCGGCGTCCAACTGGCCGCTGAGCGCGGTGCCGTCGATGGCCGCGATGATCAGGACGTCCGCGCCCTGCGTGATCATCTGGTCGACCTGCTGGGACTGGGTGGGGATGTCGTCGCCGGCGTACTGGAGGTCCACCTTGTAGCCCTTGGCCTCCAGCTTCTCCTTGACCGCCTTGCCGTCGGCGATCCACCGTTCCGAGGTCTGGGTCGGCATGGAGACGCCGATGGTCAGGTCGGCGGGCTTCTTGTCGCCGGTGTCACCGCCGCTGCCGGCGCCCCCGCCGCTGCACGCGGCCAGGCTGAACGCCAGTGCCGCGCCGCCGAGCGCGACCAGGAATTTCCTGCGCACAGGTTTCTCCTCTCCGGAACTCCCGCCGACTGCGGGGACCACCTGTCACCTTTCGGGGTAGTGTTAGCGCTCACATCGCCCCCGTCAACAGTCCCTCGGAAATCCGGACGTCACGGTCTCGTAACGGGGTCCACCGCGTGGAGCGCCCGTCCGCCGGGTCCGACCGACCCCCGGGGCCGTGGCCAGCGAACCGGTTCGCGGCGCGCCCCACGGAGGCCGGCTACCGGGCCGGAGCGCGCCGACGGGATCGTCACGCCAGGTTTCCGGCTTGTTACGGGCTCGCCATTGACACGACCCGGGGTGGCGACCATGCTCTGCTAAATCAGTTTAGCGACCGTCCTTTCTCCACAGTCGGCCGACGGCGGGCGGACCCGGCCCGGCGGACCGGCTAGCCGGACGAACCGGCGTCGGGCGGCCGTGTCCCCAGGAAAGGACCCGGATGAGACTGCGCAGAGGACTGATCCCGCTCGCCGCCACACTCACGCTGGTCGCCGCCGGCGGCACCGCGTACGCCGCGCCCGACGCCGACCGCGGCGGCCGGGACGCGATCCGCAGCATCACCCCGATCACCACCGTCTACACCTACGGCCAGAAGGTCTCCGCGGTGGCCGTCGAGTACGCCGCCCCGGTCAACCCGCGCACCCTGGACGACGACACCTTCAGCGTGGCCGACACGATCTACAACTTCCGCTTCAACCCCATCGAGGACCTGCCGAAACTCGCCGACCGCACGGTCACCCGCACCTACACCAACAACGCCCCGGCCCCGCGCGCCGACCACCGCTCGGCACCCGGCCGGTACGTCATCGTCGAGCTGGACCCGGCCGACCCCGGCGGCTGGACGGTGATCGTCTCCAAGTGCCCGACCTTCCTCTGCTCGGTGAAGGTCAACCCCGAGCTGCCCACCCGGGTGGTGCAGCGCAAGGACGTGCACGCCCAGCCCGGCCGGGGCCTCGGCAAGGGTCCGGTGCTGGCCAGGGCGACCCCGCGTGAGTCCCGCCCGGTCACCGAACGACCGGTCGACCGCGAGGTCGACGCGTTCCGCTACGGCTCGTTCGTCAGCGCCGGCACGGTGCTGCCCTACCACTACCGGCTGCCGCGTGACTACCGGCCGGGCCGCAGCTACCCGCTCATGGTCGTCCTGCCCGGACACGGGATGGGCTGGGACGGCGACAACCTCGGCGTCCAGCTCGCCGCCGACATCCCGGCGACCGCCTGGTCCCAGCCGGGCTGGACCGGCAGCCGCGAGGACGTGATCGTGCTGGCCCCGCAGCACCAGCGGGTCGGCGGCGTGGCCGAGGCCGACCTGCTGGTCAAGCTGCTCGACAGCTTCGTCGACGAGTACGCCGTGGACCGCCGCCGGGTCTACGCGACCACCGTGTCGTACGGCTCGCAGCTGCTGTGGGAGGCGTTCGCCAAGCGGCCGGACCTGTTCGCCGGCGGGTTGGTCACCGGCGGCTTCCCGGTCAACATCGGGCAGGCCACCGCGATCGCCGCGGCCGGGGTCCCGGTCTGGATCACCCACGGCGAGCACGACCATCTGCTCCCCGTCGCGGGCGCACGCAACTCGGCGGCCGCGCTGCGGCAGGCGTACGAGGCGCGGGGCAGGACCCCGGCGCAGATCGCCGACCTGGTCCGCTACACCGAGTACGCCGACTCGGCGTTCACCCTGCCCGACTATCACGCCGCGTTCGGGCCGACCTATGAGGACAGTGGCATCCTGCGCTGGCTGCTGGCCCGGCGCAAGCCGGCGTAGGGCCGGCCGCTGAGCCGGCGCGGCGGCGGACGGCGGCGCGCCCCGGGTGTCCCTCGTCGGGACGCCCGGGGCGCGTCCGGCCGGTCAGTCGTCCAGGCAGGACCGCAGCGCGGCGGCCAGCAGGTTGGCACGTTCGTCGCCCATGCCCTGCATCTGGTTCACCACGTAGCCGAAGCCGACCTGGTGGGCGTCGTCGCCGAAGCCGAGGTTGCCGCCGGCACCGTCGTGGCCGAAGCTGCGCTCGGACAGCAGCGGCCGGGCCGGCGGGGAGTGCAGCAGGAAGCCGGTGCCCCAGCGCTGGCCGGTGTCCGGCGGGCCGTGCCGCTGCTGGCCCCGCGACCGTACGACTGTCGCGTCGTCGACCGACGCCGGGTCGAGCAGGGGCGGTCCCGCCACCGGCGACACGCAGGCGGCGTAGAGCCGGGCCAGCCCGTCGGCCGTGCTCACCGCGCCCGCGCCCGGGATGCCGGCGGCCTGGATGGCGGGATCGTTGAAGCTGACCAGGCCGGCGTCGTCGGCGGGGAACGCGAACGCGCCACCCATGGTGATCCCCCGGTCGGCCACCGGGTCGACGAACGGTTCCGGGTCGGGTGGCGGGGCGATGTTCCAGGCGACCGAGTCGCGTTCGACGGCCGGCAGCCCGAGCCAGGTACGCAGGCCCAGCGGCGTCGCCAGGGCGTCCCGGAAGAACACGCCGGGCAGCTGACCGGTGATCCGGTGGATCACCTCGCCGATCAGCCAGCCGTAGGTCATCGGATGGTAACTGTGCGCGGTGCCCGGCTCCCACAGCGGGGTCTGGGCCTCGATCGCCTTGATCACCGGGTCCCAGGCGAGCACCTCGTCGAGGGTCAGCGGACGGTCGAGCGCGGGCAGGCCGGACTGGTGGGTGAGCAGCCAGCGCACCGGGATGTCGGCCTTGCCGTGCCGGCCGAACTCCGGCCAGTAGCGGGTGACCGGCGCGTCCAGGTCGAGTCGGCCCTGCTGCACCAGCAGGTAGGCGCAGATCGCCAGGATGCCCTTGGTGCAGGAGTAGACGACGACCGGGGTGTCCGCCGTCCAGGGCCGGCCGGTGCGCGGGTCGGCCGTCCCGCCGTACAGGTCGACGACGCGGCGACCGCCGACGTAGACGGTGACCGCCGCGCCGACCTCCCCCCGGTCGGTGAAGTTGGCGCGGAAGACGTCGGCCACCCGCCCGTACCGTTCGTCGGCGTCGCCGTGGATCTGCGGCTGCGTGGCCACTGCTATCCCTTCAGAGAGCCCTGGATCAGGGCCTTGATGAACTGACGCTGGAAGATCAGGAAGACGATCAGGGTCGGGGTGAGGATCAGCAGCGACCCGGCGCACAGCAGCACCAGGTCGGTGCCCCACTGGCCCTGGAACGCCCCGAGCGCGCCCGCCATCGTCCGCTTGGCCGGATCGTCGACCAGGACGATGGCCAGCAGGAACTGGTTCCACGTCCAGAGGAACATCAGGATCGTCAGCGACGCGATGGCCGGGCGGGCGAGCGGCACCTGGACCCGCCAGAACAGCTGCCAGGTGCTGCTGCCGTCGACCCGGGCCGCCTCGGACAGCTCGACCGGCACGTTGCTGAAGTGGGCCCGCATCCAGAACACCGCGAACGGCATGTAGAGCCCGATCAACGGCAGGATGATCGCCCAGCGGGTGTTGAGCAGGCCGAGATCCTGCATCTGGTAGTACAGCGGGGTGACCACCGCCTCGAACGGCAGGGTCAGGCCGAGCAGCAGCAGGGCGAACACGATCCGGCCGCCGGGGACCCGGAGCTGACCCAGCCCGAAGCCGGCCATGGTGGCGATCAGCACCGAGACCGGCACCACCCCGGCCACGATGAGCAGGCTGGAGCGCAGCAGCGCGCCCATGTTCGCCACCGTGAAGGCGTCGGCGAAGTTGCCCCACTGCGGGTCCGACGGCCAGGCCAGGCCGCTGGGCACGGTGCCCCGGGGCTGCAACGCCGCGGAGAGCATGCTGACGAACGGCAGCAGGGTGACCACGACCAGGACGAGCAGGAAGACCCGGCCGGTCAGGTTCTCGCGCCGGCTCAGGTTCATGACTTGTCCCCCCGGGTCAGTCGCTGGATCGGCAGCACGCAGAGCACCACCAGCAGCATCAGCACGACGGCCAGCGCCGAGGCGAGGCCGACCTGGCGCTGCGAGAAGGCCAGCCGGTAGATCTCCAGGCCGGGCACGGTGGTCTGCAGGCCGGGGCCGCCGCTGGTCGAGATGTAGACGATGTCGAAGCTGGCCAGGGCCGCGATGATGGTCACCGTGAGGCAGACGCCGATCTCCTGGCGCAGGCTGGGCAGGGTGACGGCGAAGAACTCGCGGACCGGGCCGGCACCGTCGAGGCGGGCCGCCTCGTACAGCGCGGGGTCGATCTTGCTCATGCCGGTGACCAGCAGGATCGTGCAGAGGCCGAGCAGGACCCAGGCGCCGATCACGCCGACGGCGGGCAGCGCGGTGTCGAAGTCGCCGAGCCAGGCGCGGGCCACCCCGCCCAGGCCGACCGCGCGCAGGACCTGGTTGACCAGCCCGTTCGTCGACAGCAGCCAGCTCCACGCGATGCCCGCCGCGACCAGCGGGATGACCTGGGGCAGGAACAGCACCGTCCGGACGACGGTGCCGAACACGCCGGTGGTGATCCGGCGGACCAGGCTGGCCACCAGCAGGCCGAGCGCGACCGGGACGAAGCTGAAGAAGACGATCAGGACGAGCGCGTTGCCGATGATCTTCAACAGGTCGCTGTCGGTGAACACGGTGAGGTAGTTGTCCAGTCCCGCCCAGCGGGCCACCCCGATGCCGTTCCAGTTGTAGAACGAGTACTGGATGGTCAACGCGAGCGGGCGCAGCACGAACACCGCGTACATCAGCACGGCGGGCAGGACGAACAGCCAGCCCGTCCCGCCCGCGCGGGCCCACCGCCTCCGGTGGGCCCGCGCGGGCGACGGGCGGGTGGGACGGTCCGGCGAGGGCGCCGTCCCACCGTGCCCGGTCGGTACGCTGCCGAGGGCAGACGTCATCGGGACAGTTCCTTCGCGTACTCGGCCTGGACCGCCTTCACGTACCCCTCGGGGGTCTGCTGACCGGCGATCAGCTTCTGCATCTCCGGGGTGATCGCGGCGGCGAAGATGCCACCGGTGGCGTTGGCGGTGAAGTCCACCGCGCCGTTCTCCTCGCCGAGCTGCTGCGACGCCTTGAGCGTCTCGGCCAGCACGGTGTTCGGCGCGGCGGCCGGCACGGCCAGGTCACTCGGGCCGCCGGGGCTGGACCCACCGAGCTTGACCGTGATCTCCCGGGCGGTGGGGTTGGTGTGCGCCCAGTTCAGGAAGAACGCGGCGGCGTCCGGGTTCTTGGCCTTGGCGCCGATGCCGAAGGTGTTCGGGGCGGACATCGCCACGTGCTTGCCGCCGGCCGACTCGGTCGGGAACAGGAAGAAGCCCACGTTGCCGGGCATCGACTTGTCGAGGTTGGCCGACTCCCAGTCGCCGTTGAACATGAACAGGCCGTTGTTCTTCTGGAACTCGCCCACCATGCTCGCGTAGTCCAGGGCGTTGGCGTCCTTCGGGAAGTAGCCGGCCTGGGCCCACTTCTGGATGGTCTGGGTGGCCTTCAGCGCGGCCGGGGTGTCGAACGTCGCGCCCGGCTTCTGGAAGATCCAGTCGGCCACCTGGGCCGGGTCACCGAACTGGTTCTGCAACGCCTGGTGCGGGAAGTTGATGCCCGCGGTGTTCTTGTTGAACTGCATGATCGGCTGGACCCCGGCGGTCTTGGCCTTGGCCAGCAGCTCCTCGAACTCGGCGATGGTGGCCGGCGGCTGGGTCATGCCGACCTGCTCGGCCAGCTTCTTGTTGTAGAACACCCCGGTGACGCTGTAACCGAGGCCCATCCCCCACAGCGACCCGGTGCCCCGGGTGGTGCCGCCGTCGCCGACCCGCAGCTGCACCAGCTGGGAGGCGGGGAACTTGTCCCAGCCGTACGCGGTGAAGTACGGGTCGAGGTTCTTGAGCAGGTCGTCCTTGACCAGGTCGACCATGGTGGGGAGCCGGATGATGTCCGGCGAGTTGTCCGAGGCCATCACCCGGGGCGCGTTCTCCACGATGACCGTGAACTGGTCCTCGCGGATGTTGAACTTGACGTTCGGGTGCTGCTTGGTGAACTCGTCGGCCAACGCCTTGGCCAGCGGGAAGCCGGTCTCGGCGTACATCTCCAGGGTGATCGGGTCGTTGCCCAGCTCGGTGCTGACGGTGGCGTCGCCGCCGGTGCTGGGCGCGTCGTCGGCCCCGGGGGCGCTGCACGCCGTGGCGGCCAGCCCCAACGCCAGCACTGGGGCCAGGAGCGCCGTCCGGCGGGAGAACCTTGCCAGTGGTGTAGCCAATTGAGGACTCCTTGACTCTTCCGTGCGTGCCCCGGCCGCGGTACGGGCCGAGCCGGCAGACCGTCACGGTGGGTGACCAGCCGCAACAGTACGTCGCCGTCGGCGTGCCGCCGTAGCACGCGATGTCGTTACCGATGACCACGCCGAGGGTCACCGAGGGTGCCACCCGACCTGCCAAAAGTAGCCGCTAAACTGATTTAGCAGAGCATGCGCGCGGCGACCTGAGCTGTCAAGGACCAAAAGGCAACGGTCCGGAAACATCCGGTTCACGCTCGGCCACCCGCTCCGGCGGCCGTAGCGGGTGGTGACCGACACACGCCCGGGGTGACCGCCGGCACCGGGCCGGGCCGGGCGACGCATCATGATGGGCGGGAGCGGCGGCCGCGACGCCGCCGGCGATTCGGAGGACTGATGGGCCGCAACAGAGCAACCCTGGCCGACGTCGCTCGGCGGGCCGGGCTGTCCAAGACCGCCGCGTCGATGGTCCTCAACGGCCGGGAGGGCACCCGGCTGTCGGCCGAGGCGCACCAGCGCGTCTTCGCCGCCGCCGAGGAACTCGGCTACCGGCCCAACCTGGCGGCCCGCAGCCTGCGTACCCGCAAGACCGCCACCATCGCGTTCGTCTCCGACATCGTCGCCACCACCCGGTTCGCCGGCGGCCTCATCCGGGGCGCGCTCGACGCGGCCCGGGAGCGGGACCACGTGCTGCTCATCACCGAGACGCAGGGCGACGCCACCTTCGAGCAGTACGCCATCGAGGCGATGCTCGACCGGCAGGTCGACGGCGTGATCTACGCCGCGATGGCCACCCGCCGGCTGACCGTGCCCCCGGCCATCCTCGGCGGCCCGGTGGTGCTGCTCAACGCCACCAGCCCCGACGACCTGCCCTGCGTGCTCCCCGACGACGAGCGGGCCGGCCGTACGGTCACCACCGCCCTGCTCGACCACGGCCACCGGGACCGGATCGCGCTGATCGGCCGCAACCGGCTCAAGGAGGACGACGCCGAGGTCTCCCTCGCCGCCCGGGCCCGGCTGCGCGGCGTCCACCGGGCGCTGGAGGACGCCGGGCTCGACCTGCTGACCGAGTGCTTCTGCGCCGAGTGGCTGCCCGAACACGGCTACGCCGCCATGCGGACGCTGCTGGGCCGGCCGACCCGGCCCACCGCGATCATCTGCATGAACGACCGGCTGGCGTTCGGCGCCTACCAGGCACTCGCCGAGGCGGGGCTGACCGTCCCGGACGACATCTCGGTGGTCTCGTTCGACGACGACCCGATCGCCGCCTGGCTGCGCCCCGGCCTGTCCACCACCGCGCTGCCGCACGAGCAGATGGGTCGGCGGGCGGTCGAGATCCTGCTCGACGGCGGCGGGGCCACGCCGTCGCTCGTCCCCATGCCGCTGCGCCGCCGCCGCTCCCTGGCCGCCCCGGCCGGATAGCCCTCCCCCGCCGCCCGCCGACCACGCCCACGCCGGTCGCACAGGAGGCCGACCTGGTCGCTAAAACGATTTAGTGCTAGCTTCCCCGGCATGCTACGTCTACCCGACCACTGGGTGTGGGACAGCTGGTACGCCCGGGACGACACCGACCGGTGGCACGCGTTCTTCCTGCGCGCCTCCCGCGCCCTGCACGACCCGCACCGCCGGCACCGCCGCGCCACGATCGGCCACGCCGTCTCCACCGACCTGCGCACCTGGCAGCTCGTCGCCGACGCGATCGTGCCGGCCGACGCGCCGAGTTGGGACGACCTCGCGACCTGGACGGGATGCACGGTGCGCGGCCCGGACGGGCGGTGGTACCTGTTCTACACCGGGGTCGGCCGGGCCGAGGACGGGCTGGTGCAGCGGATCGGCCTGGCCGTCTCCGACGACCTGACCACCTGGCACCGGCACGGCACCGGGCCGCTGGTCGAGGCCGACCCCACCTGGTACGAACTGCTCGACCGGACCCTCTGGTACGAGCAGGCCTGGCGTGACCCGTGGGTGTTCCCCGACCCGGACGGCGACGGATGGCACATGCTCGTCACCGCCCGGGTGAACACCGGCCCGACCGAGGCCCGGGGCGTCGTCGGGCACGCCACCTCACCGGACCTGGTGCACTGGACCGTGCAGCCGCCGCTGTCGGTGCCCGCCGGGTTCGGGCACCTGGAGGTGCCGCAGGTCGCCGTCGTGGACGGGCAACCGCTGCTACTGTTCTCGACCGACGCCGCCGGCACCCGCCGCGACGGCCACCGGATCTGGGCGGTCGAGGGGCACGACGTACGCGGCCCGTGGGACATCGCCGCGGCCCGCCCGTTCCCGCACCCGCACCTCTACGCGCCCCGGCTGGTCGCCGGCCCCACCGGCGACTGGTCCCTGATCGGGTTCCTCGACCACGTCGACGGGGAGTTCGTCGGCGCGCTGACCGACCCGATCCCGGTCCGCTACCGGGCCGCCACCGGGCTGACCCCGGTCGGCACACCCGCCGCCACCACGACCGGCTGAGGTCCCGACCACCGCCCGGTCGTCCGGGCGGGGCGACGTCCACCGCCACGTCGACGGCGGACGTCGGACGACCGGACCCGGACGGTGTCCGCACCACACCGTCCGGGTCCGGCAACCACCCGTCGTCGCCCACCCGGCCACCGGGTGGGCGACGACGTCACGGTCAGATCCGGTTCCACCGCTGGTTGGTCGCCCCGGTGCAGGTCCACAGGAGCACGGTGGTGCCGTTGGCGGTGCCGTTGTTGTTCACGTCGAGGCAGAGGCCGGACTGCACGTTGCTGATCGTGCCGTTGGCGTTGAACGTCCACTGCTGGTTGGTGCCGCCGTTGCAGTCCCAGATCTGGGCCTTGGTGCCGGCGGTGGCGTTGAGCGGCGCGTCCAGGCACTTGCCGAGGGCCTGGAGGGTCTGGCCGTTGGCCGTCCAGCGCTGGTTGGCCGCCCCGTTGCAGTCCCAGATCACCGGCTGGGTGCCGTTGGCGGTGTTGCTCTGCGGCACGTCCAGGCAGCGGCCCGAGGAGACGCTGGACAGCGCGTTCGCCGTGGACGGCGGCGGCGTCGTCGGCGGGGCCGTGCCACCGCCGCTGACCCGGTAGACCACCGTGCCGTGCGACGGCACGCTGGCCGAGATGGTGCCGGTGCTGGTGGTGCTGGCGTTGGTCCAGGCGTCGACCAGGGTGAAGGAGGAACCGGACTTGCCGATGGCGGCGGCGGTGGTGGAGATCGTCGTCGTCGAGCCGCCCTGGTTGAACAGGGCGACGGCGACGTCCCCGTTGGCCAGCCGCTTGGCCAACACCCGGCGGGTGCCGTCGAACGAGACCTGGGCGCCCTGCAACGCCAGGGCATCCTGGTTGATGGCGATCAGGTTCGCGTTCTTGAGAATGGTCTGGGTGGCGGAGTTCATCGACCGGACGTCGTTGCCGGCGATCAACGGGGAAGCCATGATCGCCCACATCGCGAAGTGGCTGCGCATCTCGGTGTCGGTCATGCCGCCCCGGCCGACCTCCATCATGTCGGGGTCGGTGAAGGCGCCGGGCTTCGCGTACGGGGCCAACGGGACGTTGACGTCGATGATGTTCTGGATGCCCATCGGGTAGCCGTTGGTCTGCCCGCTGTTCCAGGTGTTGGTGATGTCCTCGGTGGTCCGCCACATGTTCGCCACGTCGCCCCAGTTGCGCTGCGGGCCGGTCTTGGCGTGGATGCTGTTGGGGTTGATGCTGTAGACGATCGGCCGGCCGGTGGCCGCCAGGGCGTCGCGCATCTTGGCGAACGTGGCGACCTGCTGGTCGATGGACCCGTTCGGCGAGCACCAGTCGTACTTGAGGTAGTCGACGCCCCAGGCGGCGAACTGCCGGGCGTCCTGCGCCTCGTGGCCCTGGCTGCCCGTCGCGCCCGGGTAGGAGTTGAAGTACTGGGCACAGGTCTTGTCGACCGGGACCTGGTAGATGCCGAACTTCAGCCCCCGGGCGTGGATGTAGTCGCCGAGCGCCTTCATGCCGCTGGGGAACCGGGTCGGGTCACCCTGGAGGTTGCCGGCGGAGTCCCGGTTCGGGTTGAACCAGCAGTCGTCGACCACGACGTACTGGTAGCCGGCATCCCGCATCCCGCTGCTGACCAGCGCGTCGGCCGTCTGGCGGATCAGGGCCTCGTTGATGTTGCAGCCGAAGGAGTTCCAGCTGTTCCACCCCATCGGCGGGGTGCGGGCCACCCCGTTCTCCAACGCCTGCGCCACCGGTGCCCGCATCCCCACCAGAACGCCGGCCAGGAGCAGGCCGGCCACCGCCGCCCGCCCCCAGTGCCGGGCTCGCACGAATCGCTTCACGAGGTCTCCAATCAGTGGCGCCGCCCGGCCGGGGCCTCCGCCGGACGGTGGGATCCGTCCGTTCCGGCCACTCGGTGTGAGCGCTAACAATGGCCCCTCATGTTACGGAAGCGTTTCGGGGTATTCAACTGCTTCCATACATCGATCAATGTCCGGCCGGTCGCCGGCCGGGGCCCGGAGCCGACGGCCGGACGGATCGACCGCGCCGGACGGGGCACCCGGGCCACCCGGGGCCGGTGGAGGCGGGAGCGCCCGCGCTCATGGAGCCATCATGGAGCCATCTGCCCCGCCGACATCGAATACGATAGCTCCATGTCAGTTGGCTCCAGGCCCGGTCGACGGGCCCGTGGTGAGATCGAGGAGCTACCCAGCGGCTCACTGCGGGTGCGGGTGTACGCCGGCATCGACCCGGTCTCGAAACGACGGCGCTACCTGACCGAGACGGTGCCCGCCGGCCCGGTCGCCGCGCGCGACGCCGAATCCGTCCGCAGTCGCCTGCTCGACACGGTACGCCGGCAGCACGGGCGTCCACCGGCCCCGCGCACCCCGGCCGGTGACCCGGTCGCCCCCACCACCGACGCGCCCGCGCCCGCCCCGGCGGCCGGCACGCCGACGGAACGGGCGACGGGCCCGCAGCGGCGCAGCCGTCGGCGGGGCGAGCCCACGCTGACCACCATCGCCCAGCTGGCGGACGTGTCCGCGCCCACCGTGTCGAAGGTCCTCAACGGCCGCTCGGGGGTCGCGGCGGAGACCCGCTCCCGGGTGGAGGCGCTGCTGCGCAAGCACGGCTACCGCCGGCCGGAACTGGGCACCCCGCACGCCAGCGTGGAGGTGGTCTTCTACGGCATGCAGAGCAACCTGGCGGTGATGATCATGCAGGGGGTGCAGCAGGTCGCCGGGGCGCACCGGTTCGCCGTCGGCTTCACCGACGTCCGCCGGCAGGTCTCGGAGGGCCGGTTCTGGGCCCGCGACCTGCTGGCCCGCCGCCCGACCGGGGTGATCGCGGTCCACCTCGGCTTCACCTCCGAACAACACGCCCTGCTGGCGGCGAGCGGGATCCCACTGGTGGTCCTCGATCCCACCGGCGAGCCGCCGCTGCACGCCGTCCCGTCGGTGACCTCGACCAACTGGAGCGGTGGCTTCGAGGCCGCCCGGCACCTGCTCGACCTCGGCCACCGCCGGATCGGGGTGATCTCCGGACCGACCGAACGACTCTGCGCCAAGGCCCGGCTGGACGGCGCGCGGGCGGCCCTGGAGGCGGCCGGGGTCGGGCTGCCCGCGCGCTGGCTGCGCCACGGCCACTGGTTCTCCTTCGAGGACGGCCTCAACCACGGCCAGGAACTGCTCCGGCAGGACCCGGCGCCGACGGCGATCGTGTGCGGCAACGACCTCCAGGCGCTGGGGGTCTACGAGGCGGCCCGGCTGGCCGGCCGCCGTATTCCCCGGGACCTCAGCGTGGTGGGCTTCGACGACATCCCGTACACCATGTTCTGCGGGCCGCCGATGACCTCGGTGCGGCAGCCGCTGACCGAGATGGGTGCCGCCGCGGCCCGGATGGTGCTGACCCTGGCCGCCAACGAGCGCCTCGCCCAGACCCGGGTGGAGCTGGCGACCACGCTGGTGGTCCGGGACAGCACCGCCGTCGCCCCCGACCACTGACCCGGCCGGGAGGCGCGGTGGTCGGCGGTGGATCGCAGAAACCTGTCCTTGTCGTTACCGAACGGTTTCGAGTAGCATCCGACTCGATCGATACGGCAGGTCGTCGTGGCGCGGGCCCCTACCGATGGCGCACCGTCGACGCGCCCCCGGCACGCCGGTCGAGGACACGCTGCACCACAGGTCGGCCGGCCCGGCACGACGCGGGCCGGGCACCAGCGAGGACCCAGGGAGGGATGAGGCCACCCGTCACCGCCAGTTCGCCCACCGCCCGCGATCCGTGATGACGAATATCACGGCACGCGGACGATACTCGGCCGCGTCACCGACCCACCCGGGGCGACACGCCGCGTAGACTCTCGCTGATCCAGCGTTGTCCACGGCGTGTGCGCCCATGCCTCGTGTCTGTCGTCCCTGCCCGGACGCCGGGCCGGGCCGCTTCGCCGGCAACGGGCTGCGGGGCGGACCGAGAGGTGTGGGATGACTGTGCGCGCTCCAGCGATGAGAGACGTGGCCCGCCTCGCCGGAGTGTCCCACCAGACCGTGTCGCGGGTCCTCAACGGCCATCCGCACGTGCGGGAACAGACCCGCCTGCGGGTCCAGGCCGCGATCACCGAACTCGGCTACCGGCCGAACCGGGCGGCCCGCACCCTGGTCACCGGGCGGTCCCAGGTGCTCGGTGTGGTGGCACTCAACACCACCCTCTACGGCCCGGCCTCCCTGCTGTCCGCCTTCGAACTCGCCGCGGCCGAAGCGGGCTTCGCGGTCAGCGTGGGCAGCGTGCGCAACCTGGACCGCACCTCCATCACCGCCGTCGTCGAGCGGCACCTCGCCCACCGGGTCGCCGGGATCGTGGTGATCGCGCCGGTGGAGTCGGCCGGTGAGGCGCTGGAGTGCCTGCCCACCGACATTCCGCTGGTCACCGTGGACGGTGACCCCCGGCGACCGGTGCCGCTGGTCACCATCGACCAGGTGGAGGGGGGCCGGCTGGCCACCCGGCACCTGCTGGACGCGGGCCACCGCACGGTCTGGCACGTGTCGGGCCCGGCGGACTGGTTCGACAGCGCCGGGCGGATCGCGGGGTGGCGGGAGACGTTGCAGGCGGCGGGTGCGGAGATCCCGCCGGTGCTCCAGGCCGACTGGTCCGCCGCCTCGGGGTACCGCTGCGGGCAGATGCTCGCCCGGACCCCGGAGGTGACCGCGATCTTCACGGCCAACGACGACCTCGCGTTGGGCGTGCTGCACGCGCTGCACGAGCACGGTCGGCGGGTGCCGGAGGAGGTCAGCGTGGTCGGCTTCGACGACGTGCCGGACGCCGCGTTCTTCATCCCGCCGTTGACCACCGTCCGGCCGGACTTCGACACCGTGGCGGAGGCCAGCCTCGACCTGCTGCTCGCGCAGATCGACGCGGGGGTCGACCACACCCTGCGGCGGACCGTCTCCCCCACCCTGATCACCCGGGACAGCGTCGCCCCGCCCCGGTGACCGGGCGGCGACGCCGTCGTCGTCACCGCCCCGGGGCTCGCCGCCGCCTCCGGCCCCCGACCGCGCCGGCCCGGCCCGGTGGGGTCAACTCCGTGCCGCGATCGCCAGCTATGGACAGCGGTCAGTGTTAACGTTAACGTAACGACAATCGTCAATTCTCGGGAACGACCTCGGACCGCCCGGTGACCTTCCTTTCGATCCCGGGCCCGGCCGACGCCGGCGTGACGCCCGCACCACATCCCCGGCGCGGCGCTCCCACCCTGGAAGAAAGGCCACCGATGAAGGGCAGTCTGCGCGCCGCGCTGGCAGCCGTCGTCCTCGGTATCGCGGCAGCCACCGTCCTGGTGACGGCGCAGCCCGCGACCGCGGCGACCCTGACCAGAGTGACGGGATTCGGCAACAACCCCACCAACCTCAACATGTACCTGTACGCCCCGAGCACCCTGGCGCCCCGCCCGGCGCTGCTGCTCCTGGTGCACTACTGCGGCGGCTCGGCCAGCGGCATCTTCAACGGCAACGGGCACGACTACGTGACCGCCGCCGACCGCTACGGCTACCTCATCGTGGTGCCCGAGGCCACCCGCAGCGGGAACTGCTTCGACGTCTCCACCCCCGCCGCGCTCACGCGCAACGGCGGCGGCGACTCGACCGGGATCATGTCCATGGTCGCGTACGCCCGGCAGCGCTACCCGGTCGACCCGGCGCGGATCGTGGTCTCCGGCTTCTCCTCCGGCGCGATGATGACCAACGTGCTCGCGGCGCAGTACCCCGACGTCTTCTCCGCCGCGTCGGCCTTCTCCGGGGTGCCGGCCGGCTGCTTCGCCACCACCGACGGCTCACTGTGGAACAGCAGGTGCTCCGGCGGCAACGTGATCAAGACGGCGCAGCAGTGGGGCGACCAGGCCCGCGCCATGTATCCCGGATACTCCGGTCGCTATCCCCGGATGCAGCTGTGGCACGGCGCGACGGACACCACCCTCGCGTACCCCAACTTCGGTGAAGAGATCAAGCAGTGGACCAACCTGCACGGGTTGAGCACCACGCCCGCCGTCACCGACCGCCCCCAGTCGTCCTGGACCCGCACCCGGTACGGCGGGACGGGCCCGCAGTCCCCGGTCGAGGGGATCAGCATCGCCGGGGTGGGGCACCAGTTGCCGATGCCCGGCCAGCTCGGGTACGCCATCACCTTCCTCGGTCTGGACGGCAGCGCCCCGACGCCCTCCCCCACCCCGACCGGGACGCCGACCCCCACGCCGACGGCCACCCCGACGCCCACGCCGACCCCGACGCCGACGGTCACCCCGACCTCGCCCCCGACGCCCACGCCGACGTCGTCGCCGCAGTCGGGGGCCTGCCGGGTCACCGACACGATCAGCGCGTGGAACAACGGGCTGACCGCGAGCATCACCATCGTCAACACCGCGAGCACGACGCTCAACGGCTGGTCCCTGGGGTTCACCCTGCCCGCCGGGCAGGTCATCACCGGCGGCTGGAACGCCAGCTACGCGCCGAGCAGCGGCCAGGTCACCGCCACGAACGTCAGCTACAACGGCACGCTGGCCCCGGGGGCGTCGACGACGATCGGCTTCCAGGCCACCCACACCGGCAACGCCGCCGCGCCCGCGACGTTCACCCTCAACGGCGCGACCTGCGTGACCGCCTGACCCACCACGGCCGGGTCCACCTCCCGTCGTCGTCCCCGCGCGGCGTCGGGGGGTGACCCGGCCCCCGGGCGCACCGCACCATCCGTCCACCACCAGGAGATCCCGTGCGAGAAAACCGATTCCTCCGCCGACGGCCGGCGCTGGTCGCCGCCGTCACCGCCCTCCTGCTCGTCCCCGCCGCCGCCACCCAGACCTCGGCCTCGGCCGCCGCCGCCGGCTGCCAGGTGAACTACACCGTCAGCTCGTCCTGGCAGGGCGGCTTCGGCGCCAACGTCACCATCACCAACCTCGGCGACGCGGTGGACGGGTGGCGGCTGACCTGGAACTACACCGCCGGGCAGACCGTCACCCAGCTCTGGAACGGCAGCTACACCCAGGCCGGCGCCCAGGTCACCGTCACCAACGCCAGCTACAACGGCGCGATCCCCACCAACGGCACCGCCAGCTTCGGCTTCAACGGCGCGTGGACCGGCAGCAACCCCGCGCCCACCTCGTTCAGCCTCAACGGCACCACCTGCACCGGCGGGGTGAACCCGACCACCGGGCCACCGGCGACCACGCCCCCGCCGACCACGCCGCCGCCCACCACCCCGCCGCCGACCACGCCGCCGCCCGGCACCAGCCAGCCGTGTGACATCTACGCCGCCGGCGGTACCGCCTGCATCGCGGCGCACAGCACCACCCGGGCGCTCTACGCCGCCTACAACGGCTCGCTCTACCAGGTGCGCCGGTCCTCGGACAACACCACCCGCAACATCGGGGTGCTGTCGCCGGGCGGGCGGGCCAACGCCGCCAGCCAGGACAGCTTCTGCGCGAACACCACCTGCGTCATCACGATCATCTTCGACCAGTCCGGACGCGGCAACAACCTCGGTTACCAGG
This sequence comes from Micromonospora sp. HM134, assembly GCF_007833915.1. Taxonomy (NCBI): domain Bacteria; kingdom Bacillati; phylum Actinomycetota; class Actinomycetes; order Micromonosporales; family Micromonosporaceae; genus Micromonospora; species Micromonospora sp. HM134. The sequence continues at coordinate 3,466,920 of NZ_CP041061.1, read as the reverse complement.
GTTCCGGCGGTGTCGGTGGCGCCGTCCAGCCGGCGGTCGCGAACAAGGAGTCGGTGACGGTCGGCGGCGACAAGGTCTACTCGCTCTACATCCCCGGCAAGAGCAGCTACTGGCGCGACGGTCACCTGACCGGGGTGCCGACCGGTGCGGCCCCCGAGGGCATGTACATGGTCACCAGCGGCACCCACGTCAACAACGGCTGCTGCTTCGACTACGGCAACAGCGAGACCACCCGCCGCGCCGACGGTGCCGGCGCGATGGACGCCATCTACTTCGGCACCAGCTGCTGGTTCGGCGGCTGCTCCGGCTCCGGCCCGTGGGTGCAGGCCGACCTGGAGTACGGCCTCTACCCCGGCGGCAGCAGCTCGTGGAACGCCAACCAGCGGGCGTTCACCAGCAAGTTCGTCACCGCCACCCTGAAGAACAACGGCACCTCCCGCTTCGCCATCAAGGGCAGCAACGCCCAGTCCGGCAGCCTCTACACCCTCTACGACGGGGCGCTGCCGCGCGGGTACAGCCCGATGAAGAAGCAGGGGGCGATCATCCTGGGCAGCGGCGGGGACTGCTGCATCGACAACACCAACCAGAGCGTCGGCACGTTCTACGAGGGGGCGATGGTCGCCGGCTACCCGTCGGACGCCACCGAGAACGCGGTGCAGGCGAACATCACCGCCGCCGGCTACCGCTGACCCATGGCCGAGGAGGTCCGATGCAGCACCGTGTCATCCCTCCGGCGACCCGACGGGTGGCCGTCCTGCTCGCCACCGCCCTCCTGCTCGTGACGGGCCTGGTCGGCGCCACCGGGCCCCAGCCGGCGCAGGCGTGGGACAACGGCGTCGCCGACACCCCGCCGATGGGGTGGAACAGCTACGACTCGTTCAACTGGAGCGTCACCGAGGCCGACGTGCGGGCCAACGCCGACTACATGGGCGCGAACCTGCGCCAGTACGGCTGGCAGTACATCGTCGTCGACTGGGCCTGGTACTTCCCCGGGCAGCACAACGGCAGCCCCAACCAGGACGCCAACCTGCAACCCCGGCTCCGGATGGACGCCAACGGGCGGCTGCTGCCCGACACCACCCGGTTCCCGTCGGCGGCCGGCGGCAACGGGTTCAAGCCGCTGGCCGACCACGTACACGCGCAGGGGCTGAAGTTCGGCGTACACCTGATGCGGGGCATCCCCCGGCAGGCGGTCGCGGACAACGTGCCGATCCTCGGCACCTCCTGCCGGGCCGACCAGATCGACGCCGGAAACAGCGCGGCCTGGCTCAACCTGATGTGGGGGCTGGACATGTCCAACCCCTGCGCGCAGGCGTACCTCGACTCGGTGTTCCAGTTGCTGGCCGGGTGGGGCGTCGACTTCGTGAAGATCGACGACATCGCCGCGCCGACGTACCGGCAGGCGGAGGTCGAGGGCTACCGGACGGCGATCCAGCGCAGCGGCCGGCCGATGGTGCTGAGCCTGTCGCCGGGGGCGACGCCGCTGTCCGCCGGGCCGCACGTGCAGAGCAACGCGCACATGTGGCGGATCGTCAACGACCTGTGGGACAACTGGTCGTCCGTGGACGCCCTGTTCGACCAGCTGCGCAACTGGACGCCGTACCGCAGGGCAGGCGCGTGGCCCGATCCGGACATGATCCCGATCGGCCGGCTGTCGAAGTACGGCCCGGTCGGCTCACCGCGCTACTCGAACCTCAGCGCGGACGAGCAGCGCACCCTCATGTCACTGTGGGTGATCAACCGGGCGCCGCTGATGTGGGGCGGCAACCTGGTGGAGAACCGGCCGGCGGAGCTGGCGTTGATGACCAACAGCGCGGTGCTGGCGGTCGACCAGCGCAGCGCCAACAACCGGCAGCTCACCGGCGGCACCCGGCAGGTGTGGGTCGCCGACGTGCCGGACAGCGCGGACCGGTACGTCGCGCTGTTCAACCGGGAGGGCGCGGCGGCCACCGTGTCGGTGAACCTCGCCGACCTGGGCATCGGCTCGGCCACCGCGACCGATCTGTGGTCCGGCGCGGCCCTGGGCACCTCGACCGGGACGTTCAGCCGCTCGCTGCCCGCCCACGGTGCCGGGCTCTACCGGCTGACGCCGCAGACCACCACCCCGACCCCGACCACCGCCACGCTGACCGCCCGGCACAGCGCGAAGCTGCTCGACGTCAGCAACGCCGCCACCACCGACGGCGCGAACGTCGTGCAGTGGGCCGCGAACGGGCAGGCCAACCAGCGGTGGCGGTTCCAGGACGTCGGCGGTGGCTGGTCCACGGTGGTGAACGTCAACAGCGGCAGGTGCCTCGACGTCTACGGCGGCGCCGGCACCACCGCGGACGGCGCCCGGGTGGTGCAGTGGGCCTGCAACGGGGGCACCAACCAGCAGTGGCGGGTCCAGGACGTCGGCGACGGCTGGGTGCAGCTCGTCGCCCGGCACAGCAACAAGTGTCTCGACGTGCTCAACGCCGGGCTGACCGACGGGGTGCAGGTCGTGCAGTGGACCTGCGGCACCGGCGCCAACCAGCAGTGGCGGCGGACGCCGGTGTGACGCGGCGGGGACCTTTCCGCCGGTGAGGGAAGGCGCAGGGCCGGGTTCGCTCCCCGGCCCTGCGCCTCTGCCTGCCCGGATGCCGTCGGCCGGTGGCACCCGTCGACCACCCCGGGCCGGTCGGGACCACGCCGCCGGCACGGCGACACCCCCGGCACGGTGCCGCGCCGGGGGTGTGCCGGTGTCAGTGGTGCCCGGTCAGCTCCGGGTCCACTTCTGGCTGTTGCCGCCGGTGCAGGTCGACAGGACCATCAGCGTGCCGTTGGCGGTGCCGGACCCGGTGGGCGTCAGGCACAGGCCGGACTGCACACCGGTGACCGTGCCGTCGGTGTTGACGTTCCACTGCTGGTTGGTGCCGCCGTTGCAGTCCCAGATGAGCACCCGGGTACCCGAGGTGGTCCCGGACCGCTCGGCGTCCAGGCACTTCGTGCCGTACACCTGGAGCTGCTTGCCGGCGGTCTGCGCCCACGACTGGTTGGCTCCGCCGTTGCAGTCCCAGAGCGCGAGCTGGGTGCCGTTGGTCTGCGACTGCGACGGGACGTCGAGGCACCGGCCGGCGTTGACGTTGCGCAGCGCCGTCTGCGTGCCGCCGCCCACGCCGGGGACGACGCTGAGGTTGTCGAACTGGGCGGTGTGCCCCTGGCTGGTGCCGAAACCGACCAGGCCCGCGCCGAACGACGAGTCGGTGGCGGTGCCCACGGTGACGCCGTCGATGATCGCGGTGATGGTGCTGCCGGAGAAGCCCAGGGCCAGGCTGTGCCAGCGGTTGGTGCCCAGCGCGGCGACCGTGCCGCTGCGCAGGGTGGTGAGCTGGTTGCTGGTGTTGTTGCGCAGGATCGACCAGGCGCCGCCGTCGGTGACCCGCAGGAAGTAGGCGTTCTGCGCGCTGACCGGGTCCAGGGTCTGGTTGCCGACCCGGCCCTCCAACTGGACGTAGCCCGACTTCTCGTGCAGCACGTCGGCCGAGACGGTGTAGTTGTTCCAGTTCAGGTTGCCGCCGTAGGTGCTGGGGTCGGCCAGGGTCTTCCAGGTGATCGGCGCCATCGGCGAGGACTGCCGCAGGCACATGCCGGACCGGCCGCCGCCGCACGCGGCGGTCTCGAACGCCCCCTGGTTGTCCTGGAGGTACTTCGCCAGCTTGCCGGCGGGGTAGCTGTCGAAGTTGTCGCTGTACGGCAGGCCCAGCTGCCCCTGCGCGGGGCTGGTCGCGGTGCCCTTGCCGCCACCGCTGGTCGTGGTGACCGTGTAGAGGTACCCCGGCTGCACGGTCAGCGAGTAGGCCCCGTTGGACGGGGTGATGTCGGCGCCGCGCACGAAGTGGTCGGCGGTGTTGGTGGAGTTCAGGTTGGTCGACCAGACGTGCACCGTGCCGGTGGACAGGCCGCCGGTGACGTTGAGGTTCAGCGTCTGCGCGGCGGTCGCGTCCATGGTCTCGATGACCGTGGTGTAGTCGGAGTTGTTGGTCGACTTCAACGACACGTAGCTGCCGTTGTTGCGGTTGCCGCCGAGGTAGCCGCTGGACGAGTCGAGGTACTTCCAGCCCGGCGCGGTGAACTGGCTGGTGTGCGCGAGGGTCCAGGCGTTCTTGCCGACCGCGTACCAGCCGGACCAGGGCTGGTTGGCCAGCATCAGCCCGACGGTGGCCCAGGGGATGTTCGTGGTGGTCGCGCCGATCAGGTTCCAGTTGATGTACGCGGTCATCTTCCCGTCGAGGTAGCCCCGGTTGATGCCGCGCGCCAGCGGCTTGGCGCCGTCGTTGTAGTCCTGGGAGCCGCCCTCGCTGTTCCACAGCGTCTCACCGGTGTTGGTGGCGTTGGCCGACACGGTGCAGGTGGTCTGCGCGGCCAGGTAGCCGCACGGGTAGTGGCCGCCGATCACGTCGATGGCGTTGCGCAGGTTGGCGTTGTCGACGGCCACGTTGGCCGGGTTCCAGCTGCCCGGGTAGTCGTCGCCGAAGATGAGCTTCACGCCGCCGTACCCGTTGTTGTTGAGCGCGGTACGCAGGTTGATGGTCCAGTTGGCGTCGTACAGCCGCTCGTTCTGGGCGGCGGTGAGGTAGTCGAGGGTCAGGTTGTGCTGCTTGGCGCAGCCCAGCCAGGACAGGTGGTAGTCGATCGAGTCCTGGGACATGAAGGTGCCGTTGCCGATCCAGCCCGGTGCGCCCCAGGCCAGCCCGACGAGCTTGATGTTCGGGTTGCGGAGCTTGGCCTGCTCCATGATCCACCACTCGTAGCCGCGGTTGCAGTCGAGGTCACCGCGGAAGTGGGAGTGGCTCGGCTCGGACCCGCTGGTGGAGTTGGTGTCGCCGCCGATCTCCACCTTGAGGATCTGGAGCGAGGCGCCGTAGTTGGGCTTGAACAGGTAGTCCAGGATCTGACCACGCTGCGGCTCGGGGTAGTCGATCAGCAGCCGGCTGTTGCCGCCGCCGCCGCTGACCGCGCCCACACCGTCGAACGTACGGCCGCCGGACGATCCGTTGACCGTGATGGCGGTGGCGGCGCGGGCGGGCTCGGCGGACCCGCCGACCAGACCGCTGGCCGCCAGCACGCTGCCGACGACCAGTAACGCCAGTGTGCTGGGACGGCGAAGGAACCGGGTGATTCCTGACATGAGTGGTTCTCCTTCGGAACGACTCGACACCATGAACCCTCGTCATCCCGCTGCGACGGTCCACTGGTTGGTGATGGGGTGCGGCGTCGACCACGGCGACGCCGCGAGCCGGGGGCGGTGGACCGCCGGTGACGGAGCCGTCGGCGGTCCACCGGTGCCGTCGCTACATGGGTGCTTCCGGCCTGGCCGGGCCGGTCCCCGGCGGTCCGTACCGCCGGACCGGTGCGCTCGCCCGTCGGCGGCGGACCCGGCTCCGGGCGGGAGGTCTGTTCCGCCCGGAGCCGGGGTGACGTCGTCGTTCAGCTGGCGGTGCAGGTCGGGGTCATCCCCGCACCACTGCCGTTGCCCTGGAAACCGAACTCGGTCGACTGACCCGCACCGAGCGAACCGTTGTAGTCCACATTCGTGAACCGCACCGTCCCCGAGCTACCACTGGCCGTCGCCGACCACGTCCCGGTCACACTCGCCCCACCCGGCAACGTCATGCTCACCGTCCAACCACGCGTACCCGACGAACCCGCCGTCACCTTCACCGTGGCCACGAAACCACCCGTCCACGAGTTCAACGACACCGAAGCCGAGCATCCCGAACCCGCAGGCGGAGTGGTCGGGTTCGGCGGCGGGGTGGTCGGGTTCGGCGGAGGCGTCGTCGGGTTCGGCGGGGTGGTCGTCGGGTTCGGCGGCGGGGTGGTGGGGCTCGCGCTGTCGAAGCCCAGGAAGCGGACGGCCTGGGCGGCGTCGAACGGGATGGAGTGGCCGTAGCCCTGGAAGCTGATCGCCTCCACCGGCGGCGTGCCCCCGGTGCCGCCGTACCGGGTGCGGGTGGCGCTGGTCTGCGGGTAGTCGGTGGAGCTGGGGGTCTGCGAGACGCCGAGCACGTTGGTCCACTGCTTGACCTGCTCGCCGAAGTTGACGTAGCTCAGCGTGGTGTCCGTGGTGCCGTGCCAGATCTGCATCCGGGGGCGCTTGCCGGTGTAGCCGGGGTACGCGTTGCGCACCAGGTCACCCCACTGCTGCGGGGTCTTGACGATCCGGCCGCCGGAGCAGTCGCTGTTCCACTCCGAGCCGTTGGTGGTGGCGAAGCAGCCGAACGGCACGCCGGAGGAGCTGACCCCGGCGTGGAACACGTCCGGGTAGAGGCCGGCCATCACGTTGGTCATCATGGCCCCGGACGAGAACCCGATGACGCCGATCCGGCTGGCGTCGACCGGGTAGCGGCCCCGCACGTAGTCGATCATCGACTTGAGGCCGACCGGGTCGCTGCCGCCGTCGCGCCGCAGGGCCTGCGGGGAGGAGACGTCCCAGCACTTGCTGCTGCGGGTCACCGACGGGTAGATGACGATGTAGCCGTAGCGGTCGGCGAGGGTGCTCAGCCCGAAGGTGGAGTGCACCGCCGGGCCGCTGCCGGTGCAGTAGTGCAGGGCCAGCAGCAGCGCCGGCCGGGCCGCCACCCGGTCGGGCACGTAGAGGTGCATCTGCAGGTTGGTCGGGTTGGTGCCGAAGTTGGTCACCTGGGTCAGCGTCGCGGCCGACGCCGGGTTGGGGGCCGTGACCACGGCCGTGACGGTCGCCAGGGCCGTGGCCAGCACGGCGGCCAGCAGTGCGAGTCTGGATTTCATCGACGGTTCCTCTGTCGCATTCGGTGGTCAGCGACGGGCGACGGGCCGTCCCGGCGTGCGGGACGACGGGCCGGACTGGCCCGGTCCGGGGCTGGCCGACGATGGTCCGGCCGGGGCGCGTCGCGCCGGCCGGCGGGTGGGGGTGATGCACCGCCGGCCCGACCCGGTACGCCCGGGTCGGGCCGGCGGCGGTGATACTCAGCTGGCGGTGCAGGTGGGGGTCATCCCCGCCCCACTGCCGTTGCCCTGGAAACCGAACTCGGTCGACTGACCCGCACCGAGCGCACCGTTGTAGTCCACATTCGTGAACCGCACCGTCCCGGAACTACCACTGGCCGTCGCCGACCACGTACCGGTCACACTCGCCCCACCCGGCAACGTCATGCTCACCGTCCACCCACGCGTACCCGACGAACCCGCCGTCACCTTCACCGTGGCCACGAAACCACCGGTCCACGAGTTCAACGACACCGACGCCGAGCACCCCGACCCACCCGCAGGCGGCGTCGTCGGCGGCGGCGTGGTCGGGTTCGGCGGGGTGGTGGTCGGGTTCGGCGGGGTCGTCGTCGGGTTCGGGATGCCCGGACCCGCGTTGAGCGCGTTCAGCACCGAGTCGTACGCCGGCTTCTTGTTGCCGTTGCAGTCGAACAGCAGGGCGTTGTCGGAGCCACGCCACGAGTCGCAGTCCCGCACCCCCCACACGGTGATGCCGGCGCACCGGGAGACGGCCATGCAGGACCGGGTGACCGTGCCGAAGATGTTGGCCTGGTTGCCGCCGGTCATCACGTCCAGCTCGGTGATCTGCACCTCCACGCCGAGGTCGGCGAAGCGCTGGAGGTTGGCCTGGTAGTCACCCGGGATGGTGGTGCCCAGGTGGGACTGGAAGCCGACGCAGTCGATCGGCACGCCCCGGGACTTGAAGTCCCGCACCATGTTGTAGACGCCCGTCGACTTCGCGTTGACCCCGTCGGTGTTGTAGTCGTTGTAGCAGAGCTTCGCGCCCGGGTCGGCGGCCCGGGCGGCCCGGAACGCCGCCTCGATCCAGTCGTTACCGGTGCGCTGGAGGTTCGAGTCACGACGCCCACCGCCGCCACCGTCGGCGAACGCCTCGTTCACCACGTCCCAGGCATAGATCTTGCCCCGGAAGTGGGTGGCGACCTGGGTGACGTGGTTGATCATCGCGCTGCGCAGCGCGCTGCCCGACATGCCCTGCGCCCAGCTCGGCTCCTGCTGGTGCCAGAGCAGCGCGTGACCGCGCACGCTCATCCCGTTGGCCTGGGCGTGGCTGACGATCCGGTCGCCGCCGGTGTAGCTGAACCGGCCCTGCTGCGGCTCGGTGGCGTCCCACTTCATCTCGTTCTCGGCCACGATCGAGTTGAACTCGCGGTTGAGAATGGTGGTGTAGGTGCTGGTGGACAGCTTGCCCGTCGCGACCGCCGCGCCGAAGTAGCGGCCCTTCTCGGCCGCCGCCGCCCGCAGGGTCGTCCCGGCGCTGGCTGCGGGGGCCAGTGCCAACGTCATCCCGACGGTGAGTGCGCCGGCCACGGCGAGGGTCGCCGTGGCCAGTAGGGCTCTCTTGGGTCTCATGTCGCATCCTTCTCGAGGTGGGTGCAGCGGTGGTGGTGCTGAGGTGCCCGGTTCCCGGTGCGGTGGGCCGTGCCGGCCGGCGGGGTCCGCCGTCCGGTCGGCCAGGACGGACCATCGTGGCCGCCGTACCTGGCCCGGACGGGGGGCTGTCGGCGATGTCCCCGTCGCGGTCCGTGTCGGCCGACGACCTCGGTGACCTCGACGCCGGGGCCGCAGCCCGGATCGGCGAGAGGATCACCCGCTGCGGGCAACGGCGCAGCGCCTCCCGAAAAGGGCGCCATGATCCTCCTTCGAGGAGACCGGGCCGGCCGTCGACGGAGTCGTCCCGCCCCTGGTCGGGGCCGGTCGCGCCGTCGCCGGCAGCTGCTGATGGGAAATCCTGACCCGACGTCCCGCATGCCCTGGGGGACGTCGCGATCCGAGGCTCGACCAGCACGGCTCGCCCGGTGAGCCATCAGGTGCGGTGTCCTCGCCATCGACTGTGAGCGATAACATGTGTTTCGTCAAGTCGTGACGCAGTGAGCAGGTTCGATCGTGGCGACCAGGTTCACCGGCGGGGCGTGCGGGCCGTAGAGTCTCTCGCCGTGATCGAGATCGGCACGCAGGTCGACCTGCTGCACCCCGCTGACCGGGTCTGGCGCGCGGTGACCGATCCGGCGCTGCTGGCCCGCTGGTTCGCCGGGGCCGAGCCGGTGCCCGACCGGCCCGGCCGGTGGCGGGTGGGCACCGCCGGGCTGCCCGGCTTCGACGGCGACGTCGAGATCGGGGCGGTGCGCCAGCGGGTGCCGGAGCTGCTCGTCGTCCGGTGTGTCGAGGGGACCCGTCACACCGAGTTGACCTGCGTCCTCACCGCCACCGCCGAGGGCTGCCGGGTGACCGTCCGGGAGACCGTGGAGCAGGGCGACTGGCCCGCCGGTCAGGGCGCGCGCCGCGAGGAGTGTTACCGGCAGTCGCTGGCCGGACGCCTGCCCGCGCTGCTCGACTGGATGGCCTTCCGTGAGGTCGACCTGCGGCGGGACGACGCCGCGCCGACCGCCGTGCTGCCGGCGGCGCTGATGGCCGACGTGGCCCGGCCGTCGACCCGGGGGCGTACCGGCTGGATGGTGGTCGGGGCGGGCACGGCGGCGCTGGCGCTCGGGCTGGCCGGATGGGCTCTGCTGCCGCAGGAGCGGGAGGAACCGACCGGGGCGGCCCCGGCGTCGCCGCCGGTGCGCCCGACCGCCGCGCCGAGCCCGTCGCGGTCCGCCCCGTCGGCACGCCCGACGTCGGCCCCGCCGTCGCGCAGCGCCCCGCCGAGCCGGTCACCGTCGGCGACCCCGTCGCGGACCCCCACCCCGACCCCGGCGGTCGCGGGGCCGCTGGACGCCCGGTACGCGACGGTGTCGACCCGGGTCTTCGGATACACCGGGGAGGTGGTGGTCGACAATCCGGGCGGGACGCCGGCCACCGGCTGGACGGTCGTCGTCACGCTGCCCCGGGGCAGTTCGGCGGCGGAGGTGACCGGTGCCGACTGGCGGCAGGACGGGCAGTCGGTCACCTTCACCGGCCCGGCCGTCGCGGCGGGCGGGACGCAGGCCATCCGCTTCGACGTCCGCACCGCCGACCCGGTCACCAAGGCGCCCCAGGGCTGCACGGTCGACGAGCGCCCCTGCGCCGGGCTGTGAGCGGGCGGTCGGGGCCCGCCGTGGACCCGGGCGGCGACGCGGCGGCGTCGCCGGTCAGGCCGGCGGCGGCGCGGTGCTGTGGCGTACGGTCAGGGTGGTCGCCAGTTCCAGGCGGACCTGACCGGTCGGTTCCCCCCGCCCGAGGGCGAGGGCCAGTTCGGTGGCGGTGACCGCCATCTCGCGCAACGGTTGGTGCACGGTGGTCAGTGCCGGGTCGACCAGCGTGGCCACCGGCAGGTCGTCGAAGCCGACGACGCTGAGGTCGGCGGGGATCCGCAGCCCGAGCGTGCGGGCGGCCTGGTAGACCCCGAGGGCCTGGAGGTCGTTGCCGGTGCACACCGCCGTCGGGCGGTCCGGGCGACGGAGCAGGTCGAGGGCGGCGGCCCGGCCGTCGGTGTCGGTCAGGCCGGCGTGCCGGACCAGGCCGGACGCCACCGGCAGGCCGGCGGCCTCCAGGGCGGAGCGGTAGCCGTCCAGCCGGGCCCGGCAGCACAGGACGTGTTCCGGGCCGGCGATCATCGCGATCCGCCGGTGGCCGAGCCCGATCAGGTGGCGGGTGGCCGACCGGCCGCCGGCCCAGTTCGTCGCGCCGACGAACGGGACGTCCTCGGGCAGTTCGGTGGTGGGGTCGAAGACCACGAACGGGATGCCCCGGGCACGCAGCAGCCGGTGCTGTTCCGCGTCCAGTTGGGCCACCATGACCAGGCAGTCCGGCCGTCGGGCGAGGGTGTCGTCGATCCAGTACCGGATCGCGTTGCGCTGCGGCCCGAACTCGGTGAGGACGACGCCGACGCGGTGTTGCCGGGCCACCCGCTCGACCCCCCGGATGATCTCCAGGCCCCACATGTCCTCGATCTCGTCGAAGACCAGTTCCATCATGTTGCTGCGGGTGACCGGGGCGGCCCTGCGGTAGCCGTGCCGGCTGATCGCCGCCTCGACGCGGGCCCGGGTGTCCGCCGCGACGCCGGACCGGCCGTTGATCACTTTCGACACGGTCGGCACCGACACACCGGCCGACGCGGCGATCGCCGCGATCGTCACGGGTCTGCTGGGATCGGTGAGCGACGCCAGGTCGCTACCCGGTCCGCCCGACTCGACCTGACTCAACCCGGCCTCCTCCCCGGCGGTGGCTGCCGGTCACGCCGCCAGGTCCACACGCGACCGGGCCGCCGGCACCGTCGCGGGGACCGCCGGCATCATTCAGGGGCACCCAGGATAACCCGACCGTCGATGTCCGTCCTCCGGGTGCGGAGCCGACCGGGACGGAAACTTTCCATCGACTTCAGGAGATGTTCGACGAGGCTCCGGGTCGAGCGCGGCAGGTCATGGCATTCGGTTCGGCGCAGGGGCGCGGAACACCCCTGTCATTGACGCACGTCGACCGATACTTGTAAGGTCTGCGGCGGAAACTTTCCAGGAACAGTATCCGATCGTTTCCAGGCGGGAGCCTCGCCACTCATCGCGGACGCCCTGGGCAGCGCCCGCACTCGCCCCGTTCCGGCCGGGCCGCCGGGCGGCCAGCCGACCCCCGGTCGCGCCGGCACGACGCCGTGGGCCGCCCCCGACCCGGACGACACCGGACCGGCCGGGGCCGCCCCGGTCGGCGAGACGTCCGACGACCCCCATCCAACCGGCGCCATCCCGGCGAGGAGTTCCCCTGATGAGTACCCAGCACCTCCGACGAATGCGACAACGGGCCGGCCTGCTCGCCGGCGCCCTCGCCGCACTGCTCCTGGCGGGCCTGATGGTCGCCGGCAACGCCCAGGCCGCCGCCGGCTGCCGGGTGGCGTACACCGTGCCGGCCCAGTGGCAGGGCGGTTTCACCGCCGACGTCCAGGTCACCAACCTCGGCGACGCGGTCAACGGCTGGAGCCTGGCCTGGACCTTCCCGGCCGGCCAGCGCGTCACCCAGGCGTGGAACGTGACGGCCACCGCCGCAGGCGACCAGGTCACCGCGAAGAACCTGAGCTACAACGCGGCGATCGCCACCAACGGCACCGTCTCCTTCGGTTTCAACGGGTCGTGGACGGGCAGCAACCCGGTGCCGACCTCGTTCACCCTCAACGGGGTCGCCTGCACCGGGAGCGTGAGCACGCCGACGCCGACCGGCACCACCGCACCGCCGTCCCCGACGGTCTCCCCCTCCCCGACGGTCTCGCCGTCGCCGTCGCCCGGTGGGGACCCGATGGCGACGGTGGCCGCGATGCAGCCCGGCTGGAACCTGGGCAACACCCTCGACGCGATCCCCGACGAGACCGCGTGGGGCAATCCGCTGACCACCCAGGCCCTGCTGCGGCAGGTGCGCTCGCAGGGCTACCGCAGCATCCGCATCCCGGTGACCTGGACCGACCACACCGGGCCGGCCCCGACGTACACCATCGACCCGGTCTGGTTGGCCCGGGTCCGCCAGGTGGTCGACTGGTCGCTGGCCGAGGGCTTCTACGTGATGATCAACCTGCACCACGACTCCTGGCAGTGGCTCAACGGGTACCCGGGCGACCGCACCACCGTGCTGAACCGGTACACCGCGCTGTGGACCCAGATCGCCACCACGTTCCGCGACCACTCGGCCAAGCTGGTGTTCGAGAACATCAACGAGCCGCAGTTCACCGGCACCGCCGACGACGCCCAGGGCGACGAGGTGCTGCGGGAACTGCACCTGGCGTTCGTCCGCCTGATCCGCCAGTCCGGCGGCGGCAACGCCACCCGGCTGCTGGTGCTGCCCACCCTGCACACCAGCGGCGAACAGGCCCGGATGGACGCGCTGAACACCACGATCAGCCAGCTGCGCGACCCCAACATCGCCGCGACCATCCACTTCTACGGGTACTGGCCGTTCAGCGTGAACATCGCCGGAGGCACCCGCTACGACAGCAACGTCGAACAGGACCTCGTCGGCACCTTCGAGCGGGCCCGCGCCTCGTTCGTCGCCCGGGGCATCCCGGTGATCATCGGGGAGTGGGCGCTGCTCAGCTACGACTACACCCGCCCCGGCATCATCGAACGCGGCGAACTGCTGAAGTTCTTCGAGGCCGTCGGCTACCACGCCCGCACCCGCAACCTCACCACGATGCTCTGGGACGCCGGCTCGTTCCTCAACCGCACCACGTTGCAGTGGCGGGACCAGGGCATCTACGACCTGATGAAGGCGAACCTCACCACCCGCTCGGCCACCGCCTCCTCCGACCAGGTCTACCTGCCGCGCAGCGGCACCATCACCAGCAAGTCGCTCACCCTCAACCTCAACGGCGCGTCGTTCCAGGGCCTGCGGCAGGGCAGCACCAACCTGGTCGCCGGCACCGACTACACCGTCTCCGGCAGCACGCTGACGCTGACCGCGTCGGCGCTGACCCGGCTCGCCGGCAACCGCGCCGCCGGGGTCAACGCCACCATCGAGGCGCGCTTCTCCCAGGGCGTGCCCTGGCAGATCAGCATCGTCTCGTACGACCCGCCGACCCAGTCGGCGGCCAGCGGCACGACCACGTCGTTCGCCATCCCCACCCAGTTCCGGGGCGACCAGCTCGCCACCATGGAAGCGAAGTACGCCGACGGCAGCGGCGCCGGACCGGCCAACTGGACCTCCTACAAGGAGTTCTGGACGCACTTCCAGCCGGACTACACCGCCAACACCATCCTGCTGAAGCCGGAGTTCTTCGCCGAGGTCAACGACGGCCCGGTCACCCTGACCTTCCACTTCTGGAGCGGCACGCAGAAGACGTACCGGATCACGAAGTCCGGCAGCACGGTCACCGGCAGCCCGGCCTGACCGTCGGCGGGGCGTCGCGGTCCACCGACCGCGACGCCCCGCCGGCGCGGATCAACCCGCCGGCTCGGCGCGGGCCGGCGGCGACCACGGCCAGGGCACCTCGTGGAAGGCGGCCTCGACCAGCAGCGCCTCCACCCCGGTCAGCAGTCGCGCGGCCCGCTCGACCGGCAGGTAGCGGGTGTCGGCGGTGACCGCCAGCTCCACCGCGCCGGGGGCGTCGCGCACCTGCACCCGGCAGCGCCACGCGAACCGGTCCAGCTCCCCCACCCAGCGCACCCCGGCGGACGCCACCATCGCCCGCAGGGCCGCCTCGTCGGGGCCGGCCACCCCCGGGTCCACCTCGGGGACGAGCCGGGTGTCGTTGAGGTAGCACAGCGGGGCCAGCACGCTGCGGTGGTCGTGCCCCCGCTCGGTGAACGCCCGTTCGAACTCCACCGGGTCGTAGTAGGCGTGCCGGTACGCGTCCAGGCCGGCCCGCCCGGCCCGGGACAGCAGGGTGCCGAAGTCGGGCCGCCCGGTCAGGTCCAGCCGGCACAGCCCGATCTGGTTCAGGGTGGCGACCGCCCGGTCGTACCCGGGTGGGAACCGGTTGTTGGCCATCACCACGATGCCGCAGGCGTCCTGCCCGGTGTCGCCGCAGAGGACGGCGGCGGTCGCGGCGAGCAGGGCGGTGGAGGTGCTGACGCCGTACCGGGTGGCGACCAGCCGCGTCGCGTGGTGCACCGCCGCGGAGACCAGCGAACCCTGCCGGTAGCGGGGCGTCGCGCCGACCCCGACCGGGTCGGCCAGGGTCATCGGCAGGCCGGGGAACTGCCGCAGCCAGTACGCCACCGCCCGCTGCGACCGCCGCTGCTGCACCGTGCGCTCCTGCCCGGCGACGTCCAACGACTGGAGGCCGGGCGCGTCGTCGACCGCCCCGCGCAACAGCAGCAGACGCAGGTCCCGCAGTACGGTGGTGGCCGCGTGGAAGTCGACGGCGCAGTGGCTGAACACCAGCACGACCTGCCGTACCGTGTCGGCCACGGTGACCAGCGCGACCCGCAGCGGATACTCGACGGCGTGGTCGAACGGCGACCCGGCCAGTCGCGCGGCCAGCTCCGCCGCGACCCGCGCGCCGTCCGGGTCGTCGGCCGGCCGGGGTACGGCGTGCACCCCCACGGGCAGCCGTCCCGCCGCCGACGCCTCCTGGCACAGCTGCCCGTCGTACGGGCGGACCCGGGTCCGCAACGACTCGTGCCGGGCGAGCAGCGCACCCACCGCCCGCACCGCCCGGGGCACGTCCACCCCGGCCCGCGCCGAGACCGCCAGGGTGCGGGGCAGGGTGAGCACCCGGTACGCGGCGGGGGCCTCGAACTCCGCCACCGTCCGCCACATCGCCCGCTGCCCCCAGGTCAGCGGCCCGGTCGCGGCCCGCCCCCCGGCGAACTCGGCGTACGTCGACCCGTCGGCGGCGGACGTCCGCCCGGCCGGCGGGACGACGGCGGTCGCGGTGGGGGCGGTCGCGATGGCGGGTGACCAGGGCCAGGGGACGTCGTCGAAGGCGGCCCGCACCAGCAGGTCCTCCAGGCCGCGCAGGAACGGCTCGACGGTGGCCAGCGGAAGCTGCCGGGTGTCGACGGTGAGCGTGACACCCACCCCGGCCGGCTCGTCCACCACGTGGGTCAGCAGGTGCCAGGCCGCCTGGTCGAGCCCCGCCGTCCAGGCGAAGGTGCTGTCCGCGGTGGCCGCCCGCAACGCCTCCCGGGTCACCGCCGGCAGCCGGTCGGCCCCGCCGACCGGCAACCGCACGTCGTTGAAGTAGTGGTACGGCTGGAACGCCGACGCCGGGTCGACCCCCCGTTGCTCGAATGCGAGCCGCAGCGCGACCGGGTCGTAATACGCGTGCCGCAACGCATCCAGGGACACCCGCCACACCCGGGACAACAACTCCCCGAAATGGGGACGACCCGACACGTCCAGCATGCCGAAACCGATCTGGCCGAGATTGGCGACGGCATTCGCGTACGCGGCCCGAAACCGATTGTGGGCCATCGGGAAAATGCCGCAGCGTTCCCGGTGACCGTGGCCGACGGCCATCGCCGTCACCCCGGCCAGCAGCACCGCGGAACCGCTGACCCGGTGCCGGGCGGCGATCAGCCGGGCGGCCGTGTCGACGGCCGGGGAGACCAGCACGCCGCGCCGCCACGCCGGCGTCAGCCCCGGACCCGGCGCGGGCAGCGGCGACGGCGGCAGCCGGTCGAACTCGCGCAGCCAGTGCCCGACCGCCCGCGCCGAACGACCCTGGTCGACCCCGTGCTGGCGGCGGGCCACGTCCACCGACTGCGGGCCGGCCGGGGTGGACAGGCCGCCGCGCAGCACGAGCAGCCGCAGGTCCCGCAGCACCACCTCGGCGGCGTGCGCGTCCACCGTGGAGTGGCTGAACACCACCACGATCTGCCGTACCCGGTCGTCGACGGTCACCAGCGCGACCCGCAGCGGCCACTCGGCGGCGTGGTCGAACGCGACGTCGCCGAGCCGGCCGGCGACCTGTCGGGCGGCCCGCGAACCGTCGTCGGCCCCCGGGCTGACCAGCAGCGGCAGCACCCCGGCTGCCGCCGTCTCCTGCCGGGGCACGTCGTCGACGACCCGCACCCGGGTCCGCAGCGCGCCGTGCCGGCCGACCAGCGCGCCGACCGCCCGGACCACGGCGGCGGGGTCCGCCCCGGCCCGTGCGGACAGCGGCACCGTGCGGCGCAGGTTGAGGAAGACGTGGTTGGAGCCGTACCGGGCGAGGGACCGCCACATCACCTGCTGGGCCCAGGTCAACGGCGCCGACCCGGCCCCGTCGCCGGAGAACTCGGCGGACAGCATCGTCTCCGACGCCCATTGCGCGGGCACCACCACGTCAGCGAATCGCATTCCCGACCGTACGACGCGACGACCGTCGCCGAATCGCTCGAAGGTGCTTTCCATAGTGGACCGATCAGCCGATCCGACGGTTCGGGCCCGCCGGGCAGACTACTGGCCACTGCCCGCACCGTTTCGAGTAAGGCGCCGCGTGACGAACGTTGACGTACCGACGCGGGCCGCCCCGCCGCATTCCACCATCCCCCGGGCCGCCGGAAATCCCCGGCTGTCATTCGCCCAGGAGCGGATCTGGTTCACCGAACAGCTCTCCCCCGGCACCGCCGCGTACGTCGTCCACACGACCGTACGGCTGCGCGGGGCGTTCGACGTCGACCTGCTGTGCGCCGCCCTCGACGCCACCGTCGCCCGGCACGACAGCCTGCGGATGCGGTTCACCGAGAGCGCCGACGGGGAGCCCGTGGTGACGGTGCTGCCCGAGGTACGGGTGCCGGTGACCGTCACCGCCGCGCCGACCACCGACGCCGCCCACGCCCTCGTCGCCGACTCCGTGCACACCCCGTTCGACCTGACCGTCGCCCCGCTGCTGCGGGTGCTCGTCGTCCGGCTGGCCGACACCGAACACCTGCTGCACCTGGCGATGCACCACATCGTCAGCGACGGCTGGTCGCTGGACCTGCTGCTCGGGGAGATCGCCGCCGGCTACGCCGCGCTGCGCGACGGCGGCGACCCGCCCGAACCGCCGACCACCGGGTACGTCGACTACGCCGGCTGGCAGCGGGACCGGCTCGACGGCCCGCCGACCGGCGACGGGTTCACCCACTGGACCCGCGCGCTGGCCGGGGTGCCGCCGCTGGAACTGCCCACCGACCGGCCCCGGCCGGCCGTGCAGTCGTACGCGGGCGCGACCCACCGGTTCACCGTCGACGCCGACCTCACCGACGGGCTGCGCCGGCTGGGCCGGGCCCACCGGGCCACCCTCTACATGACCCTGCTCACCGGCCTACAGGCCGTGCTGTTCCGCTACAGCGGGCAGCGGGACTTCGCCGTCGGCTCCCCGGTGGCCGGGCGGGTGGTGCCCGAGCTGGAACACCTCGTCGGCCTGTTCGTCAACACCCTGGCCCTGCGCGCCGACCTCTCCCCGGACCCGGCGACCGCCGCCGAGCCGGGCTTCGCGACCCTGCTGCGCCGCAACCGGGGCACCGTGGTGCGCGCCCTGGCCCACCAGGAGATCCCCTTCGAACGCCTGGTCAAGGAGCTGAACGTCACCCGGGACGTCGCCCGCGCCCCGGTGTTCCAGGTGCTGTTCACCCTGCAGAACTACGCCCGGGGCGGCGACCGGTGGCCGGCCGGCCTGCACGCCGAACCGGTCGGCACCGACGCGGCCAGCGCCCGCTTCGACCTGTCGCTCTACGTCGGGGAGAGCGCCGACGGGCTGCGCGGCACGTTCGTCTACCACACCGACCTGTTCGACGCCGCCACCGTCGCCGGGCTGGCCGAGAGCTTCCGGACGCTGCTGCGCGCCGCCGTCGCCGAGCCCGACCGGCCGGTGGTCGACCTGGACCTGCTCGACCCGAACGGCCGGGACCGGATGCTGGCCCTCGCCGGGGAGCGGGCCGGCGGACCGCCGACCGGTGCCGGGGTCACCGGGGCGGCGGTCACCCTGGCCGACCTGATCGACCCGCACGTCGCCGCCGCCCCCGACGCGCCGGCCGTGGTCTGCGGCACCGACCGGATCGGCTACCGGGAACTGGACCGGCGGGCCAACCGGCTCGCCCACTGGCTGCGGGCCCGGGGCGTGGGCCCGGACCACCTCGTCGGGGTGCTGCTGGAGCAGTCCGTCGAGCTGGCCGTGACGCTGCTCGGAGTGCTGCGGGCCGGCGGGGCGTACCTGCCGCTGGACCCGGAGCAGCCGGCCGCCCGGCTGGGTCTGATGCTCGCCGACGCCCGGCCGACCGTGCTGCTGACCGACGCCGGGTTGCGCGACCGGCTGCCCGCCGGGGCGGCGGCGACCTGCCTGGACGAGATCACCGCCGAGGTCGACGCCCAGCCGGACGACCGGCCGGCGACCGGGGTGCGCGGCGGGCACCTGGCCTACGTCATCTACACCTCCGGCTCGACCGGGACCCCGAAGGGGGTGGCCGTGCCGCACCGGCCGGTGCTGCGCTACCTCGACGGGGTGGCGGACCGGTTCGCGGTCGCCCCGGCCGCCCGGTACGGGCTGTTGCAGTCGATGTCGTTCGACTTCGCCGTCACCGTCTTCTACCTGGCGCTGGCCACCGGCGGCGCGGTGCACCTGCTCCCCCGCCGGGGCACCGGGGCCGAACTGGCCGCCCGGCTGCGCGACGAACGGATCGACTACCTGAAGATCACCCCGTCGCACCTGGCGGCGCTGACCGCCGACTGCGCACCGGACGACCTGCTGCCGGCCCGCGCGCTGATCCTCGGCGGTGAGGCGTCCGACCTGGAGCGGACCGCCCCGCTCGCCGCCGGGCCGACCCGGGTGTTCAACCACTACGGGCCCACCGAGGCCACCGTCGGCGTGGTCACCTACCGGGTGCCGGCCGACGCGCCGGACGTCGGGCCGGTGCCGATCGGCCGGCCGCTGCCGTACGCCTCGGTGCACGTGCTCGACGAGCGGATGCGCCCGGTGCCGGTCGGTATGCCCGGTGAGCTGTACCTGGGCGGGGACCGGCTGGCCCGGGGCTACCTGCACCGGCCCGGCCTGACCGCCGAACGGTTCGTGCCCGACCCGTACGGGCCGCCGGGGGCCCGGCTGTACCGCACCGGCGACCTGGCCCGCTGGCGGGCCGACGGGGAGCTGGTGTTCCTCGGCCGGCGCGACCACCAGGTGAAGATCCGTGGTTACCGGGTCGAGCTGGGCGAGGTGGAGGCCGCCCTGCGGGACTGCCCGGGGGTACGCCAGGCGGCGGTGCTGCTGCGCGACGACCGGCTGGTGGCCTACCTGGAGGCGACGCCGGACGCGGACGGCCCGGACCCGGCGCGCTGGCGTCGCCGGCTCGCCGGGCGGCTGCCCGAGCACATGGTGCCCACCCGCTGGGTGGTGCTGGACCGGCTGCCGTTGCAGGAACACGGGAAGGTGGACCGGCGGGCCCTGCCCGAGCCCACCGACGACGGCCCGACCGGCGAGCGGGTACCCCCGGTCGGGCCGGTGGAGACGCTGGTGGCCGACGTGTGGCGGGCGGTGCTCGGGGTGCCCGAGGTCGGCGTCACCGACGACTTCTTCGACCTGGGCGGGCACTCGCTGCTGGCCACCCGGGTGGTGGCCCGGCTGCGCCGGGAACTGCCCGCCGTCGTCGACGGCACCCCGCCGACCGTCAGCGTGATGGACCTGTTCCGGCACCGCACCGTACGCGAGCTGGCGGATCTCGTCGGCGGACCCGACGCCGGCCGGGCCGGGCTGCTGCACGAGCTGACCCCGCCGGTGCCCGCCGCCGACCGGGTCGCCACCCTGCTCTGCGTCCCGTACGGCGGGGGCAGCGCGGTGGTGTACCAGCCGCTGGCCGACGCGCTGCCGGCCGGGTACCGGCTGCTGTCGGTGGCCGTACCCGGGCACGACATCGGTCTCGCCGACGAGCCCGCGCCGATCGCCGACGTCGCCGCCGACGTGGTCGCGGAGGTGCTGGGCCGGGTCACCGGCCCGCTGATCGTGTACGGCCACTGCGGCCCCGGCGGGGCGCTGGCCGTCGAGGTGGCCCGCCGGTTGGAGGCCGCCGGGCGGGAACTGCTGGCGGTGTACCTCGGCGCGGTGTTCCCGTTCGCCCGGCCCGCCGACGGGCCGCTCGGGCCGCTGCTGCGGCTGCGCCTGGCCGAGCGGCTGCGCAGCGACCGGATCTACCGCACCTGGTTGCAGGCGCAGGGCACCGCGGTCGGCTCGCTCGCCCCCGACGAGGTGCGGTTCCTGGTGCGGGCGATGCGGCACGACGCCCGGGTCAGCGAGGACTACTTCACCACGCTGATGCGCCAGCGGGTCACCCCGCTGCGCGCGCCGGTCGTCTCCGTGGTCGGCGAGCGGGACCGCAGCACCGACTACCACGAGGAACGGTACCGGGAGTGGCACTTCCTCAGTGGCCGCACCGCCCTCGCCGTGATCGACGAGGGCGGGCACTACTTCCTCAAGTACCGGGCCGCCGAACTGGCCGAGATCGTCACCGACGTGCACCGGCGGCTCGACGCGCCACCCCGGTCCGTCCCGGCCGGGCCGCCGGCCACGCCACCGCCCTGGCGGCTCGCCGCCGTCTCCCGTGCCGACGGGCCCCCGACGGCGGACGCCCCGGGCCCGACGGCCGGCGGTGACCGGACCCCGCCGCCGAGCCTGCGTCGCTTCGGGCTGGTCGCCGCCGGTCAGGTGGTGTCCGGGCTGGGCACCGCGCTGACCACCTTCGCGATCCCACTGTGGATCTACACGCAGACCGGGTCGCTCGCCCGGTTCGCCCTGTTCGCCGTGCTCGGTCTGCTGCCCGGCCTGCTGGTCGCGCCGCTGGCCGGGGCGCTGATCGACCGCACCAGCCGGCGACGGGTGCTGCTGGCCGCCGGGCTCGCCGCCGGCAGCGCCAACGCGGTGCTCGCCGGGCTGGTGTTCACCGACCGGGCCCAGGTGTGGCACTTCTATCCGCTGGTCGGCTGGCTGTCGGTCGCGTTGGCCTTCCAACGGCTCGCGTTCGTCTCGGCGGTGCCGCAACTGGTGCCCAAACGCTTCCTCGGGCACGCCAACGGCCTCACCCAGACCGCCGTCGGCCTCACCCAGTTCACCGTGCCGCTGCTCGCCGTGGCCCTGCTGGAGACCGTCGGGCTGCGCGGCATCCTGCTCATCGACGTGGCGTCGTACCTGTTCGCGGTCGGGGTGCTGGCGGTCGTCCGGTTCCCCCGCACGCTGGCCCTGCGCCGCCGCGAGGGCATCGGCACCGAGATCGTCGCCGGGCTGCGCTACGCGCTGCGGCGTCGGGAGTTCCGCGCCATGCTGGCGTTCTTCGCCGCGCTGAACTTCTTCCTGTTCCCGGTGCTGTTCCTGCTCTCCCCGCTGGTGCTCGGCTTCGCCGACCTCACCGACGTGTCCCGCATCGCGCTGACCGGCGGGGTCGGCGCGGCCACCGGTGGCCTGGTGATGCTGCTGTGGGGTGGCCCCCGGCACCGCCGCATGCGGGCGGTGCTGCTGGGCACCCTCGGCATCGCGGTGGCCGCCGTGCTGACCGGGCTGCGGCCCAACCTGCTGCTCATCGGGGCCGGCGCGTTCGGCATGTACCTGGCGCTGGGCATCGTCAACGGCGTCTACCAGACGATCATCCAGACCAAGGTGCCGGCGCGGGTGCACGGCCGGGTGTTCGCGGTCAACCAGATGGTCGCCCAGTCCACCCTGCCGCTGGGCTGGGGCCTCGTCGCCCCGTTCGCCGCCCGGGTGGTGGAGCCGACGCTGCTGCCCGACGGGGCGCTGGCCGGCACCGTCGGCGCGGTGCTCGGGGTCGGACCGGGTCGCGGGCACGGGCTGCTCTACGTGCTGTTCGGGGTCTGCATCGCGCTGACCGCGCTGGTGTCGCTGGCCACCCCCACCCTGGCCCGGTTCGACGACGAGGTGCCCGACGCGCCCCCGGACGACCTGGTCGGCCTGGAGGAACGCCGGGCCCGGACGGCCGACCTCGCCGACCGGACCCCGGTGGGCGTCGGAACGGCGGGGAGAACGCGATGACCACGACACCCACCGGTACGCCGCCGCCGCGTACCCTGCCGGAGCTGCTCGACTGGCGTACCGGGCTGCACCCGGACCGGGTGGCGGTCGAGGTGCACCAGGTGGCGGCGCTGACCTTCGCCGGGTGGTCCGCCGGGGCACGGGCCGTCGCCGCCGCGCTGCGCCGTCGGGGGCTGCGCCCCGGCGACCGGGTCGGCCTGCTCTTCGGCCCCCGCGACTGGGTCCGGTACGCGGTGACGTACTGCGGCGTCCTGTGGGCCGGCGGGGTGGCGGTGCCGCTGTCCGACCGGCTGGCCGCCGGGCAGCTCGGGTACGCGCTGACCCACTGCGCGGCCACCGCCGTCGTGCACGGCGACGACACCCCCGCCCCGCCCACCCCACCCGGCGTGGCGGTGTACGGCGACGCCGAGCTGCGCGCCGACGGGCACGACGACGACACCCCGTCCGCCGCCCGCCCCGGCGACCTCGCCCAGATCCTCTACACCTCCGGCACCACGGGCCGGCCCAAGGGGGTGGCGGCCCGGCACGCCAACCTCACCGCCGGTGCGCCGCACCACCCCCGCCGGCTGGCCCTGGCCCACTCGGAGCGGTTCCTGCACGCCTTCGCCATCGGCACCAACGCCGGGCAGACGATGCTGCTCAACGCGTTGACCGCGAAGGCCGCCGCGCTCACCCTGCCCCGGTTCACCCCGGTCCGGTTCGCCCGGCTGGTCGCCGCCCCCGGCACCGGAACCGTCTTCGTGGTCCCGTCGATCGCCATCGAGCTGCTCGACTCCGGCGCGCTGCGGGACCGCGACACCAGCGGCGTACAGCTGATCGGCTCCACCGCCGCGCCGCTGCCCCCGGCGGTCGCGGCCCGGCTGGCCACGGCCTTCCCGCAGGCCACGATCGTCAACTACTACACCTCGACCGAGGCCGCCCCGGCGCAGACCACGATGATCTACGACCCGGCCCGGCCGGACGCGGTCGGCCGGCCGGTCGGCGGGCAGCTCATGGTCGCCGACCCCGACGGCCGCCCGCTGCCCGCCGGGACGACCGGCGACGTGTGGCTGCGCGCCCCGCACCCGCGCGCCTACTACCGGGACGACGCGGCGAACCGGGCCACCTTCCGCGACGGCTGGGTGCGGATGGGCGACGTGGGCCGGATCGACGCCGACGGCTACCTCTACCTCACCGACCGGCACCAGGACGTGATCAAGACCGGCGCGTTCAAGGTCTCCACCGTCGAGGTCGAGGCGGCGCTGCACGAGCATCCGCTGGTCGCCGAGGTGGCCGTGGTGGGGGTGCCGCACCCGGTGCTCGGGTCGGCGGTGGCCGCCGCCGTCGTGGCCCGGCCGCAGGCCGGCCCGGACGGGCTGACCCTGCCGGCGCTGCGCGGCTTCCTCGCCGACCGGCTCGCCGACCACCAACTGCCCGCCCGGCTGCTGCTGCTTCCGCGGCTGCCCCGCAACGAGGGTGGCAAGGTGCTCAAACGGCAGCTCACCGCCCTGTTCGACAACTGACCACCCGCACCGACAGCACGACCATGGGAGAGCATGTGGGCACCGCCGAGGCGACCTTCGCGCAGCACGCCGTCTGGTTCACCGAGCAGGCCGGGGTCGCCGGCACGGCGTACCACATGGCGCTGGGCATCCGGTTCGGCGCGGAACTGGACCGGGCCGCCCTCGTCGCGGCGTGCGCGGCGACGGTCGCCCGGCACCCGGTCCTGTCCGCCCGGGTCGCCACCGACGAGGACGGCACCCCCCGGTTGACGCCGGCCGACACCCGCCCGGCGGTCACCTCCGGCGCGCTGACCGACGCGCGGGTCGCCGAGGAGATCGCCCGACCGTACGACCTGCGGACCGGCCCGCTGGCCCGGTTCACCCTGCTGACCGGGGCGACGGGCAGCCACCTGCTGCTGGTCACCGCGCACCACCTGGTCTTCGACGGCACCTCCAAGGACGTGCTGGTCGCCGACCTCGCCGCCGGGTACGCCGCCGCCCGGTCCGTCGACCCGGCACGCGACCCCGCCCCGGGACCGGCCGACGTCCACCGGCAGCCCGGTGAACAGCCGTGGCCCGGCGACGACCACGCCGGCCTCGCGGCGGCCGAGCAGCAGCGGATCGCCGTCGACCTGCCCGCCGCCCGCGACTTCTGGGCGCGGCACTGGTCCGGCCCCGGCGACGTGGTGCTGCCCGGCCTGCGCCGGGTGCCCACCGGTGCCGAGCCCGGCGTCGCCGTCGAGGTGGCGCTGCCCGCCGACGTGGTCGACGGCATCGACCCGACGGCCCGGTCGCTCGGGGTCACCCGCTTCGAGCTGCTGTTCGCCGCGCTGCACGCCCTGCTCGGGCGGTACGGCAACCGGGACCTGCCGATCGGGGTGGCGCTGTCCACCCGTACCCCGGACCAGGCCGACCGGATCGGACTGTTCGTCAACGAACTGCCGGTCACCGTCGCGCCGGCCGACGGCACGTTCCGCGCGCACGCCCGCGCCGTCCGGGACCGGCTGCGCGAGGTGTACCGGTACCGGGCCGTGCCGCTGGCCCACGCGGTGCCCGGCCTGCGGCCCGCCCCGGCGGTGACCCCGGTCAGCGTCGGCTACCGGCGGCGCGGCGGGGAGCCGGCCTTCCCCGGGGTGGCCGCCGAGATCGACTGGACGCTGTTCGGCGGCGCCGCCCGTAACGCCCTGCACGTGCAGATCGTGGACGCCCCCACCGGCCTCACGGTCAGCCTCCAGCACAGCCCGGCGGCGGTGCCGACCGACGCGGTACGCCGGATCGGGGCGCACCTGCGGACCCTGCTCGCCGCCGCGCTCGCCGACCCGGACCGGCCGGTCGCGGAACTGCCGGTGCTGCCCGCCGACGAACGCGACCGGGTCACCCGGGAGTGGAACGACACCGGCCGGGCGTACCCCGCCGGGGCGGGCGTGCCCGGCCTGTTCGCCGCCCGGGTCGCCGCCGACCCGCACGCGCCGGCCGTGGTCGACGACGACCTGACGCTCAGCTACGCCCAGCTCGACGCCGCCGCCGACCGGCTGGCCGGGCTGCTGCGGCAACGCGGGGTCGGCCCGGGGACGCTCGTCGCGGTCGCGCTGGACCGGTCCTGGCGGGCGGTGGTCACCCTGCTGGCGGTGCTGCGCTGCCGGGCCGCGTACCTGCCGGTGGACCCGCAGCACCCGCCGGCCCGCCGGGACCTCGTCCTGGCCGACGCCGACCCCACGCTGGTGGTGACGCCGACGGCGGGCGGGCTGCCCTGGCCCACCCTCGCCCTCGACGGGGTCGACCTGCTCGCCGGGCCGGTGCCGACGCCGACCGGCCCCGTCGCGACGCCGGCCGCCGACGACCTGGCCTACCTGCTCTACACCTCGGGCTCGACCGGCCGGCCCAAGGGTGTCGCGGTGCGGCACGGCGCGCTGACCAACCTGCTGCTGGGGGTACGGGACCTGCTGGGCGGCGGCCCCGCGCACCGGTGGCTGCACCTGACCTCGCTGTCGTTCGACATCTCCACCGTGGAGGTCTTCCTGCCGCTGGTCACCGGCGGCCGGGTGGTGGTCGCCTCGACGGTCGGCCCGTTGGACGGCGCGGGCGTGCTGCGGCTGGTCCACGCCGCCGGGGTGACCCACGCCCAGGCCACCCCCTCGGGCTGGCGGGTGCTGCTGGAGGCCGGCCTCGGCACGCCCGGACCGGACGCCGCCGGGGTCACGCCGCCCCCGCTGGTCGCCGTCACCGGCGGCGAGGCCCTGCCGCCCGCCCTGGCCCGGGAGCTGCGGGCCCGCACCGCCCGCCTGGTCAACGGGTACGGCCCCACCGAGGCCACGGTGTACGCCACGATGGCCGACGTCCCCGCCGACCCCGACGAGGTCACCATCGGCCGGCCACTGCCGAACGTGCGGGCGTACGTGCTGGACCCCTCGGGACAGCCGACGCCGATCGGGGTGCCCGGCGAGCTGCACCTGGCCGGCGCCGGGCTGGCCGCCGGCTACCGGGGGCGCGACGACCGGACCGCCGAGGTGTTCGTGCCGGACCCGTTCGGGCGGCCCGGCGAGCGGCTCTACCGCACCGGTGACCGCTGCCGGTGGCGGCCGGACGGGCGGCTGGACTTCCTCGGCCGCACCGACGACCAGGTCAAGATCCGGGGACACCGGGTCGAGCTGGGCGAGATCGACGCCCGGCTGCTCGACCATCCGGACGTGGCCGACGCGGCGACGGTGCTGCGCTCCGACGCCGACGAACCCCGGCTCGTCGCCTACCTGGTGGCCCGCGCCGGTGCCGTCGTCGAGCCGGCCGGGTTGCGCCGGCACCTGGCGGCGAGCCTGCCGCAGGCTGTGCTGCCGACCGACTTCGTGCCGCTCGACCGGCTGCCGTCGAGCCCGAACGGCAAGGTCGACCGGGCCGCCCTGGCCGCCCTGGACCTCACCACCGACCTCACCCGGGACAGCGCGCCGGCCGGGGACGTCGGGCCGGACCCTACGGCCGCACCGGGTAGGGACGTCGGGCCGGCCGGGGACGTCGCGGACGACGATCCGGTGGTGACCCAGTTGCGGCTGATCTGGCAGGAGGTGCTGCGGATTCCCGACATCGGCGTGCACGAGGACCTGTTCGACCTGGGCGGCCACTCCCTCACGATCACCCGGATCAGTGGCCGTATCCAGCAACGGCTCGGCGTCGAGGTGCCCCTGGACGCCTTCTTCGACACCCCCACCATCGCCGAGATCGCCGAGATCGTCCGGCCGTCCGTGAAGGAGTGCTGATGGACACCAGCGACACCACCGACCTGCGGGGGCGGCTCGCCGACCTGGTCAGCGAGGCCACCGGGGGCGAGGTGGCGGCCACCGACCTGCTCACCGGCGGCTCGATGGTCGCCCTCGGCGTCGACTCCCTCGGCCTGCTGCGCATGGTCGACGCGATCGAGCTGAAGTACGACGTCGAGGTCGAGCTGAACGGCCCGGGACGGCCCCTGGACACCCTCGACGACCTGGTCGCGCTGCTGACCGCCGCCGTGCCCGACGACGCCCGCTGACCGGCCCGGCCCGGTTCGGGCGACCCGGGCCGGGCCGGGCGGAACCCGCCCCGGGCGGGAACGGTTGCCGGCGGCGGGCGGGCGGCGGTCAGACCGTCGCGCCGTCCGGCCGGGCCCGGGGCGGCAGCGGCGGCAGACCGCACGCGGCGGCGAAGCCCTGCGCCTCGATGCCGAGCGCGACGTTGGTCCGGGCGTACTGGTTGGCCAGTGCGATCCACGCGGTCAGCTCGACCAGGCCCGCCGCGCCGAGGTGGGCCAGCAGCCGGGCGGACAGCTCGTCGGTGACCGTCGGCGGGGTCTGCGTCATCGCCTCGGCGTACTCCAGCACGTCCCGCTCCGCCGGGGTGAAGACGTCCGACTCGCGCCAGCGGGGCACCTCACGTGCCTTGCTCAGGTCGAGGCCGTCGTTGTGCGCCTGGAAGTACCCCAGGTCGAGGCAGAAGCCGCAGCCGATCCGGGCGGCCACCGCCATGTGCGCGTACGACTTGAGGTTCCGGTCGCAGGCGTGCCACCGGCGGGACCGCTGGCCGAGGCCGAGGCCGAACCGCAGCACCGGCCGGTGGTGCCACATCACCTCGAGCGACTCGGGCACGTCGCCGAACATCTTCCGGCTGAACCTCTTCAACACGGCACCGTAGAGGCCGGTGATCTCGGCCCTGGGAACCCGGGTGCTGCTCATGTCGCCTCCTGGTCGGCTGGTCTCGACAGGTAGACGCCCACCGCCGCCCCGGTGTGACAGGTCGGGCGCGGACGGTCAGGGCAGCCAGGACGCCTCCGTCGACGCCCGGGACGCCGCCTCCTCGTAGACCGCCAACGCCAGCCAGGACGCAGCGAACGCCTGCCCGTCGTCGTCGGTGAGCCGCCCGAAGGCATCCCGGGGCCGGGCCCGGGCCGCCGATCCCAGCGCGGCGAGCAGGTGCGCGCCCAGGTCCAGGCGGGCCAGCCGCAGCTTGCGCTCCGTCGGGTCGGCCAACGCCTGGATCGCCCGGCCACCCGAGACGACCCGCTCCACCTGCCGGCGCAGCAGCCCCAGGGCGGGATCGCCGAGCCGGGGACGCGGCACGGCCGCGTCCGGGACCGCGGGCCGGTCGGGCGGTGGCACCGCCGCCGCGTCGTCCCCCGTCCTGAGCTGGCTCGTGTGCAGCCGGTCGTAGCCGAGGTCGGCGTGACCCGCCCAGCTCGCCGGCAGGGTGAGCCCCGGCCCGTCGCCGTCGACCGGTCCCACGGCGAGCGCCTGGACGGTCGCCCGGCGGGTCGGATCGAGCCGGCCCACCAGGCGCAGCCGCGCCCCCACCGCCTGCCCCAGCAGGCGCAGGTTGGCCCGGTGCGGCAGGGCGGCGTGCTCGTCGGCGACGGTCAGCGTCAGGACCGCCCCGTCGCCGGTGTCGACCAGGACGGTGTGGTCGTGCCCGCCGAGCACCCGTACGGTCAGGAAGAGCAGGTCGGCACCGGCGGGACGCTCCGGCAGCGGCAGGGCCACCGCGCCGAAGGCCCGCCGGACCTGGTCGGGCAGGGGCTGCGCCCAGAGCCCGGCGAGGGGTTCGTCGGCCCAGCCGACCCCGGCGGCCCGCGCCGCCCGGACCGCCCGGCCGGCACCCAACTGCCCCGACTCCGAGGCGGTGCCGCCGGACACCACCAGCCCGGCCCGGGTGAGCTGCCGGTGGCTGAGCCCCGACTCGCCCACCGCCACGGTCGCGTCGCCCGCGCCGGCGGCCCGGCCCACGTCCCCCGGGGCGAGGTCGGCGACCGTCCAGAGTCGACCGTCGCGGTCGGCCAGGTAGGTGACCAACCCGGCGTACCCGGAATCGGCCACCACCGGGACCGTGCAGAGCCCGAACAGTCGCAGGCCGGCCTGCGGGTCGTAGGCCCGCCGGGCGGTGCCCAGCAACGCGCCGAGGTCACCGGCGGGCGCGTCCCCGCGCAGCCGGCGGGACACGGCCAGCAGTTCCCGCAGGTCGTCGGTCAGGTCGGCCAGCCGGTGCTGGGGTTCGCCCTCCCGGGCGGCCCGCAGCCCCGCCGCGACCCGGGTCCCGGACGCCGCCGCCCGGTGCAGGCCGTTGGCCCGGGCCTCGTGCACCGCCCGCAGCAGGGCGGTCCGCAGCACCACCCCGCAGCCGACGGTCCCCGCCGCGAGCACCGCCACACCCACCTGCCACAGCCCGTCGGCGGCGGCCCGCTGCCGCCCGGTGGGCGCGGGGACCGACCCGGCAGCGTCCGGCACCGCGTCGCCGGTCGCCCCGGTGGGCGGGTCGGCGGCGACAGCCGGGTCGACGGGCCGGCCGGCGGCCGGCGGCCGGGCCGCCCCGTCCACCTCCACCGGGGCCGCGTCGTCCACCGGGGCCAGGGCGAGCACCGCCATCCGGTGCAGGCAGTTCGGCGCGAGCAGGCAGCTGCACCGGGCGTCGGCGGCGCGGCGCACCGCCCCGTCGACCGTCACCAGGGTCACCGTGGTCGCCTCGTCGACCCGGACCGTCACCCCATCGGCCGTGCCGGTGACCGGCCAGCCGCCGGCCCGGACGACCGCGTCGTCGACCTTGCGGCGCAGCCGGGCGGGCAGCGCGTCCAACGCCTCGGCCAGCACCGGGGCGGTCACCGGCGGCAGGCCGGTCACCGCCGCACCTGCTCCCCGACCCACCGGGCCAGCTCCAGCGGGCCCAACGCGGCCACCGGCATTCCCGCCGCGACCAGCTGACCCGCCGCCGCCACCGAGTACCGGGGTCGACCGGTGTCGTCCAGGCTGGCGCAGCCCAGCACCTGACAGCCCGCCTCGACCAACGCCCGGGTCTCGGCCAGCAGACCACCCATCGGGTACCCCTCCTCGAAGTCGCTGATCACCACCACCATCGTCCGCTGCGGAACGGTGACCAGGGACCGGGCGTAGCGCAGCCCGGCCGCGATGTGCGTGCCCCCGCCGACGCTGACCTCCAGCAGCAGGGCCAGCGGGTCGTCCACCCGCTCGGTCAGGTCCACCACCTCGGTGGAGAAGGCGACGAAGTGCGTGCTGAGCGCCGGGACGCCGGCCAGCACGGCGGCGGTGAGCGCCGACCAGATCACCGACTCCTCCATCGAGCCGGAGACGTCGACGACGAGCACCAGCCGCCAGTCCACGCCCCGGCGGGCACGGGTGCGGAACACCGGCCGGTCCGGCACCAGCAGCATCCGGCCCTGCTCGTCACGGCGGGCCGTGGCCAGGTTGGCGCGCAGCGTCCGGGGCAGGTCCAGCGGCCCGCCCGGCCGGTAGGTGGGCCGGGGGGTGGTCAGCCCGGTCAGCGCCGGGCGCAGCCGGGCGGCCAACTGCCGGGTCAGCTCCGCCACGATCCGGGCCACCAGCGGGCGCAGCCGCGCCACCGTGGACTCCGGCAGCCCACCGGCGAGGGTGAGCACGTCACGGAGCAGTTCGACGGACGGGCGGACCGCCGCCGGGTCCAGCTCGGTGGCCGCGTCCAGCCGGCCCGCCTCCACCGCCCGGGCCAGCACCTCCTCGCGTACGCCGGGGCCGAACAGGGCGGACAGTTCCTGCGCCCACTCCCGTACGCCGGGGAACGATGCCTCCCGGCCGGCGCGACCGGCCGCCTCGGCCGCCGCCCCCTCGCCCCGACCCGCCCCGTACAGCTCGTCGAGGGCGGTGGCGTACCGGCGGGCGCGCGGCCCGACCCGGGTCGACTCCCTCCCGAGCACCAGCCGCCACCGGTCCACCGTCGACAGCCCGCCGGCCGGGGTACGCCGGGTGGCCTGCCGCGTCACGTCCACCACCGGTTCCGGCGACGGGTCCGCCGGCTCGGGGGCGAGCAGGCCCTGCGCCAGGAGCGCCCGGCGTCCCGCCGCGTCGGCCCGCAGCCGGACCAGCAGGGCGTCCGGGTCGTCGAGCACCGCGACGTCGACGTCCGGGCCGGCGTCGTCGAGCCGGCCCCGGACCACCTCCAGCAGCCGGTCCCGGCCGGCCGGGCTGACCACGTGGAAGCCGGCGCGCAACGCCGGCAGCCGGGTCAGGAACTCCTCGTCGGGCAGCGTCTCGACCCGCTCCAGGAGCCCGTCGAACACCTCGCCGCTGGCCCGCAGCAGCGGTTCGGCGACGACCAGCAGCCCGGTCAGGTGGCCCTGGAGCTGCTGCCGCCCGGCGGGCGTGGTCGCGGTGTCCACCCAGGACGCGACGAGTCGTCCGAAGGCGGCGGGTTCCCGCAGGCACAGCAGCACCTGCACCGCCCCGGCGGCGGCGGCCATCAGCGGGGTGCCCCGGGCGGCGAGCCGGGCCAGGCAGTCGGCCAGCCGCAGCCCCGCCCCGGCGGCGTCGGCCCGCTGGGCGAGCGTGGCCAACGCCTCGGCGTCGGCCACGTCCTGCGCGCCGGCCAGCCCGTCGACCTGCCGGACCGCCGCGCTCTCCAGCGCCTCGGCGACCCGGCCCAGCTCGTCCGGCGGCAGGTCGGAGCCGCCCGGCAGGTGGCCCAGACGCAGCCGGTCGAGCAGCGCCAACGCGGTGACCAGTTCACCGAGGGTGCCCTCGGCCGGCACGGTGACCGCCACCTCGGCGAGCCGGCGGGCGGCCAGCCCGGTCAGGTCGCACCGGGCGGCGTCCGCCAGCCCGGTGATCACGGCGGCGACGGTCGGGCCGTCCTCGGCGCGTTCCCGCCGTCGCCGCTCCACCAGGGCGCCCTCGGTGGCCTGGCCGAGGGTCACCCCACGCAGCCCGGCCACCTCGATCGTCGCCTCGGTCCGGGGCGACCACTGCACCCGCCACCGGGTGGTGACCGGGTCCACCCCGCCGACGCCCGTGCCGCCGACCTGTTCGGCGTACGCGACGGCACAGACCTGGAGCCGGTGCAGGGTGATCTCCCGCCGCCGGTCGAGGGCGGAGCGCAGCGGGTCCAGCCGCAGCTCCCGGGCCGGGTCGCCGGCACCGGGCAGCCGCAGCCCGGCCAGCAGCTCGCGGACCGCCGGGGCCAGCCCGGAGCGGGGGGTGCCGGGGGCCAGCACGCCGCGCCGGTCCCCGACGAGCACCTGTTCCATCGCGTGGGCCACCGCCCGGCCCCGGCCGAGCACCTCGCCGTGGGCCAGCACGCTCTGGATCGCCTCGACCAGTTCGCCCCGGCCGGGCGCGGGCAGGCCGCGCAGCCGGGCCAGGTCGAGCGCGAGCCGGACGGTCTCCCGGGCCTCACCCGGGCCGGCCGGGTGACCGGCCCGGCGGATCGCCGCGCAGACCGCCACCACGGCGTCCGTCGTCGCCGACTCGACGGCGGCGGGGTCGCCGTCGGCGGTGAGGACCGACTGCTGCCACTGCGGGTCGCGGATGCCGGCCGGATAGCCCGACCGGGCGTCCAGCAGCCCGAACGTGTACGGCACCAGCGAGGTCACCACCGCCGGCGCGCCGGCCGGGCCGGCCGGTGGCGGGGCGTCCTCCCCGGTCAGCAGCGCCGGGGCGTGGAACGCGCCGACCAGGGCGGCGACCCGGCTCGGCCCCGCCTCGGCCAGGCACTGCCGCATCCGGGCCTCCCGCCGCAGGTCGAGGGGGGACACCCCGGGTCCCCGCTCGGCGTCGGCGCGCAACGCCCAGCCGACCGCGAGCGCCGCACGGCGTACCGCTTCCGGGTCGGCGCCCGGGGCGCGGGCCTCGACCGACCGGTCCCACAGGTCCTCGTCGGCCCGCCCGCTGCCGGCGGCGCGCAGCGCGTCGGCGAACGACCGGCCCGGCGTCGGTGCGGCACCCGGTTCGCGCTCCCGCCAGGCCGGGTCGGTCAGCGGCAGGTCACACGGTACGACCGGGACCCCGTTGCGGGCGGCCCAGCGCACCGCGACCAGTTCCGGGGAGAAGTCGGCGAACGGGTAGAACGCCGGCCCGCCGCCGTCGCCGAGGACCCCGGCCAGCGCCACCGGGGCGGTGGTGGCCGGGTCGGCGAGCCACGGCAGCCATTGCCCCAGCTCCGGCGGGAGTTCCAGGAGCAGCACCTCGGGTCGGTACCCGGCCAGCAGCCGGGGCAGGGCCACCGCCAGCGCGGGCGAGTGGTGCCGTACCCCGATCAGGTACGGCCGGCGGTGCCCGGCCAGCGCGGCGACCGCGACCGTGGGGTCGACCGGCGTCGGCACCCCGGTGGCGGGAGCGGTCGGGTCAGTCGGTGAGGACATCGCGCAGTTCCCACAGCCGCCGCCACAGGCGCGCGCCGTCCTCGGCCCGCCGCCGGACCGCGCCGTCCCAGTAGCCGAGCAGCTTGGCCCCGTCGGCCGGGTCGTCCTTGCGGACCACGCCGAGCAGGTGCCCCGGCAGCAGCGACACCACGTCCCGGTCGCCGGGGAAGTAGGCCGCCGCCAGCGCCAGCGACGACGCGACCGCCACCGCCTCGGCGGTGCTCATCACGGTGGACGGCCGCTCCACCTCCCAACCCTCCACCGACTGGCCGGCCCGCAGGTCGCGGAACGCGGTGACCAGCGCCTCCAGCACGGCGTCGTCGACGGCGAACGGGGCGCGCACCCGTTCCAGCGTGGCGCGGGCCTGCCGCTGCACCAGGGCGATCTCCTGGGCCAGGTCGCCGATCGGGCCGACGGTCTCGAAGTTGAACCGGCGTTTGAGCGCCGCCGACATCTCCGACACCCCCCGGTCGCGCAGGTTGGCGGTCGCGATGAGGGTGAACCCGGGCGCGGCGGGGACGGTGGCGTCGGCGGTGCCGGACAGTTCGGGCACCGCGATCCGCCGGTCGGACAGGATGGACACCAGGGCGTCCTGGACCTCCGGCAGGCAGCGGGTGATCTCCTCCACCCGGGCCACCGCGCCGGTGCGCATCGCGGACAGGATCGGCGAGGGCACCAGCGCGGCGGCGCTCGGCCCGTGCGCCAGCAGCAGGGCGTAGTTCCAGCCGTAGCGGAGCTGGTCCTCGGTGGTGCCGGCGGTGCCCTGCACGACCAGTTCGCTGCTGCCGCAGATCGCGGCGGACAGCAGCTCCGACAGCATCGACTTCGCGGTGCCCGGTTCACCGACGAGCAGCAGGCCCCGTTCCCCGGCGAGGGTGACCACGCAGCGTTCGACCAGCGCCCGTTCCCCGACGAACTTGGTGGTCACGGTCGCCGTGCGGGGCAGGTCGTCGCGGCGGGCCTGCCGGGGCAGTTCCAGTGCGACGCCGCCGCTGCCGACGATGAACGTGACGACCGCGCGGGGGGTCAACCGCCAGCCCGGCGGCCGGGGTCCGTCGTCGTACGCGGCGAGGAACGCCAGTTCGGCGGCGTACGCGTGCTCGGCCGGCTGGACCTGGCGAGCCGCCGGGGTGGTCGTGGTGGTCATCGGCGCCCTTCCGTAACAAGATCGTCGAAGCGGGGTGCGTCGCCGTCGCGCAGCCGGGCCCAGGCGAGCGCG
The DNA here is from genome assembly GCF_007833915.1 of Micromonospora sp. HM134. Taxonomy (NCBI): domain Bacteria; kingdom Bacillati; phylum Actinomycetota; class Actinomycetes; order Micromonosporales; family Micromonosporaceae; genus Micromonospora; species Micromonospora sp. HM134. The sequence goes on along the minus strand of NZ_CP041061.1, from coordinate 3,432,253 downwards.
AACAGGCGGGGCGCGGGGGCGACCGGGGAGACGATGCCCAGTGCGGTCACGCCGCCCTCGCCCCCGATCAGCAGCGGGAGTTTCCACCGTTCCAGCGGCAGCAGCGGCGCCTTGAGCGCCAACCAGCCGCCGGGCAGGAACAGCGACCGCCCGGCCCGGGGCCGCTTCGCCGCGACGACGTGCGCGGTGGCGGCCAACTCGGCGCGGGCCGCCTTGAGCCGGGCCGGCTTCCAGCCGGTCCACCGCGCCACGTTGCGGTCGGTCGGGTCGGGCAGGGCGAGCAGTTGCAGGTAGAGCGCCGCGGCGTCGACGCCCAGCCCGAGCGTCGCGGCGACCGTGGCGACCAGTTCGGGGTCGGAGCGGGTCGGGTCCTGCGCGAAGCCGTCGTCCATCGCCGGGACGACGTGCGACACCACCTCGGTGAGCTGGCCGCCGACCAGGGCCCGCAGGGCCGCGAGCAGCTGCTCGTTGACGTGGTCGAGGCGGGCCCGCAGCACGGCCAGCGCCGGATCGTCCGTTCCGGACAGCCGGGACGGGTACAACCGGACCCGGTGCCAGCGGTCGGCCGGCGGGACCAGCACCGGGCCGACCTCGGTGCCGGCCGGGCCGGTCGTCACCGGCAGGCCGAACGCGGCGGTGAACGCCGACAGCTTGGCGCCGTCGACGTGCCCGACGGCGACGGTGAACCCGGGGTCGGTCAACCGCTGCCGGGCCAGGTCGGCGGCGACCGGCAACGCCGCCCGGATCGGGTCGTCGACGGCCAGGTGGTACGCCAGCCACGGCAGCGTCCTGGTCAACGCGATCAACGCGTCGTCGTCGTCGACGCCGGTGTCGGCACCGGCCAGCCACCGGCCGGTGGCCGCGTTGGCGACCCAGTGGACCACCGTCGAGGCCGGCAGCGGGCTGGTCACCTCGGCCCGGTCCACTCCGACGATCACGTCGTCGGGCACGGGTCGCCGTGGCCCGTGCCGCCGGACCCACTCCTCGACGATCAGATCCTGTCGGGGCCCGTCGACCCACAGCCGCGCCGGGTCCTCGGGGATCAGCTGTCCGAGGAGGGTGGCGAAGGCCTGCCGACCGCGACCGCCGGTGCCCCAGAACCGGGCCGCCGCGGCAGCGGCCGCCGGGTCGGGCAGTTCCAGGATGGTCCGCAGTTCGGCGGGGGCCTTCTCCCAGGTGAGCCGGGGCAGGCCCGCCAGCAGCAGCACCGCCTCGGCGTGGCTCATGCCCGCCGCCTCGGACAGCGTGCGGGCCCACCCGGGGTGCCACTCCAGCGGCCCGTTGACCCGGGCGAGCCGGACGAACTCGTCGAGCCGCTGCGACGTGACGTCACCGGTTGCCAGGATCTCCTCCTCGGTGATCCGGAAACCGGGCACGGCCGAGAACCGTCCGGTCGGCGTCCAGTCGAGCACGTCGACCTCCCGGTCGTCGGTGTCGACGGCGAGCACCAGCAGCCGCCGGCCGGCCACGGTCAGCACCTGTCCCCGGACCTGGTCGACCGGCTGGTCGGCGTCGGCGACCAGGGTGGCCCGCCGCAGCCGGCTACCCGGGGCGAGGAGCCCGGAGCGGGCGCACACCTCCAGCAACGTCAGCAGCGCCTCGCGGACCTCGGACAGGCAGATCGGGGCCACCGCCCGGTACATCGCGGCCGGCAGCACCCCCAGCAGGTCGAACCAGTCGAGATCACCGTCCAGCTGGCCCCGGGCGTCCGGCGTCGGGTCGGTGCCGGTGAGCGCGGCACCCGCGCGGGAGATCAGCCGCAGGGAGCTGTCCTCGGCGCTGTAGCAGTACTGGATCAGCCCGGCGAGCCCCTCGGAGAGAAGCCGGTCGACCGCCGGCGACGCGGCCGGGGCCTCCTGCGCCGGCAGTGCGTTGTCCTGCTCGCCGTCGAGCACGGCGGCCAGCGTGCGCAGCCGCGCCACCTGCCCGGCGGCCCGGGTGACGAGCCCGGCGACCCCGGCGACGAGGGCGGGCGCGGTGAGCTGCGGCAGGTGCCGGCCGACCAGGGCACGCACCTGCGCGGCGTCCAGCCCGGCCGCCTCGGCCAGCAGGGCGCCGGCCTGCGCGTCGGTGACGGCGCGCAGCGCCGCCGAGCCGGCCTCGTCGCGGGGCCGCAGGAAGTGCCAGTACTCCGCCGGCGGCACCAGCCGGCTGCCGGCCGCGAAGGCGGACCGCTCGTCGCCGGACGGGTAGCGCCCGAGCACGAAGCCGTCCTCGGCGCAGATCAGCAGCTCGCCGCCGGTGCCCCGGCCACGGCGCAGCAGCCCGAACGTGGTGTCCGCGCCGGGGAACCGCACCGCCGCCGCGAGCCTGCCGTCGGCGGCACCCGCCGGCAGGACGAACGACAGCCCGTTCACGGCCTCGCCGGACCAGCCGCCGTCCGCCGCGCGGCGGACCCGCCAGCCGGCCAGCCCGTCGGCGCGGCCCAGCGGGCTGTCGGACGACCGGGTGGGGCGCAGCCAGGACGCCTCGGCGTCGAGGGGTCGACCGTCGACGGTGCCGTCCTCGAAGAACGTCGGCCGGGAGAACCGGCCGGCCTCGCCCGTCGCGGGGTCGTACTCGCGCCAGCCCAACGGGTGGTCGGCGGCGCGCACCCAGTAGGTGTCGCCGTCGCTGATCACCCGGCCGCCGGTCCGCTCGGCCCGGTCGCCGACGCGCAACGGACGCCGGCCCAGGGTGCGCCCGCCGCCGGGCAGCGGCAACGACAGCTGCGGGTAGGTGGTGAAGGCGTCGTCGGCCAGGGTGAAGATGTCGTCCGGGGTGCCGCTCCAGTAGGCGGCCCGGTCCCGGCCCCGGTCCCAGCAGACCAGCAGCTGCCCGTCGACGTGGCGCAGCACCAGCCGCCAGCGGTACCGGTTCTCCCCGGCCGGGATCCGCATCAGGTGTTCCTGTTCCACCCCGTCCGGCCCGATGACCGCCACCAGGTCGCCGGTGAGCAGCAGCAGGTAGGGCCACTGACCGGTGAGCTGGACGTCCGCCCCCGACTCGCCGAGCCGTTCGGCGGCGGTGTCCAGGGCGGGCCAGCCGTACTCGTCGAGCAGGCCGGAGCGCAGCGTACGGCCGAGGACCGGGCCGAGGTCGTGGTCGACGAGCCGCCGTACCGCGTCGGGGTTGACCGCGAAGCCGGTCGGGCAGGCGACCGTGCCGACCCGGTCGAGGTGCTGGTCGAGCGCCGGCAGCCCCTGCCGCCCGACGGCGTCGGCGAGGGTGTCCAGCCAGCGCCGCAGGGCGGTCCGCAGGCCGGGCACCGCGACGATCTCCCGTACCCGGGGCGTCGGGTCGCGCAGGTCCCGCCCGCCGGTGCGCAGCCGCCGTTCGACGCCCTCGACCAGCATCGGCAGGAACCGGGGGTCGGCGGCGACGGCGACCAGGTCACGCCGGCCGTCGGTGTCGTCGGACAACCAGTTGTCCAGCCGGTGCCGGGCGTCGCCGGTCGGCTCCGCGACGGGCACCCCCAGCGCCAGGCAGGTGTCGAGCAGGTCGAGGTCGACGGCGTCGTGGTCGCGGCAGAGCGCGACCGGCACCCCGTCGGCCTTGAGTCGTCCCGCCATCCGCTCGACCAGGGCGAGCAGCCCGGGGTGCCGCTTGCGGACCCGCCAGGAGCGGCGTTCCCGGTGCTCGTCGAAGCGGCGCAGCCAGCCGGCGGGCCCGTCGGGCGACTCGGCCTCGGCGGGGACGTCGCCCGCCGGCCCGGTCAGCGCGCGGGTGGCGTCGGCCTCCTCCAGCACCGCCAGCCAGACGTCGTCGCCGCAGTTGCGGGGGGTGAGCCCGAGCAGCCGGCCGCGCAGCGCCGGGTCGGCTGCGGCGAGCCGGGCCAGTGGCTGCCGGTAGGCCGTCCAGAACGCCTCCGGGGCCCGGTGCAGGGCCGGGGCGGCGAGCAGCTCGCCGAGCACCCGCTCGTCCTCGGTGGCCGGGTCGAGGCCCGCGGCGCGGGCCAGCCGGCGCAGGTCGGTGTGCATCGCCGCGTACGGCGGCAGGCCGCCCAGGGTGCGCTCCACGCACAGCCGCAGGAACATCGCGTACGCGTCGGTGGGCGTGCGCCGGGCCGCCAGGTCCCGGGCGTGGCCGGAGAGCGCCTTCGCGGTCAACGCCCCGGCCAGCGCGAACTCCAGGAACACCGCGTGCTGGCGGTCCTCGTCGATGGTCAGGCCGTAGGCGCGTTCGGCGTCGCGGGCCTTGCCGAACATGGTCGCCGCGTGGGTGACGCTGTCGGCGGCGAGGAACGCCCGGCCGGCCTCCTCGTAGAACGTCGGCAGGAAGTGCGGCACCGACCGGGCCAGCCGCTCGCCGAGGGCGTTGAAGCCGTCCTTGGCCGGGCCGACCCGGGACCGCGCCGTGCGGGCCAGCCGCTCGATCTCCTTGACCAGGGCGAGCGCGTGGTGGCCGTTGGCCGGGTCGTGGACCAGCGCCCAGGCCGGGAAGCCGAGCGCCTGCTGGCGGACCACGCCGACCGGGGTCACCCGCTGCGGCCGGGCGAAGCCCAGGAACTCCATGGACAGGTCCTCGGCCTCGCCCAGCGCGTCGCTGACCAGCCGGACCACGGTCCGTCCGGCGAGGACGGGGTGGGTGTAGCGGCGGGCGGTCAGGGTGTCGCTGGTGTCGTCCTTGGCCACCACCGTGCCGACGGGCAGTACGGCGCCCGCCTCCAACAGGTCCGTCGGGTCGACGCTCACTGGTCCTCCTCCTGCTCTGCTGCCACGACCCGGCCGGCGTACAGCGCGGCGGCCATCCGGGTTCCCTCCGACCAGGCCACCGGGCCGACCTCGCCCAGCGGCAGGGCGGTGCCGTGCCGGTCGGTGAAGACGAGGTCACCGGTCTCGGTCTCGTAGTACGGGTCGTCCGCGCCGACCCAGGAGCGGGCCTCGACGGTGACACCGTTCTCGACGATCCGGCACACCGCGTTGCCGCCGCGTACCGGGTAGCCGAGCGACGTCGCCCGGGCGGTCAGGTGCCGGAGCTGGTCGTACCGGCCGCCGGCGTAGCCGCCGTAGCGGGTCGCCGTCGCGTCGACGTCCGCCCCCCGGACCCAGGTCTGCCGGAAGAGCTGGTCGACGGACTGTCGCACCTGGAGTTCGGCGGCGAACTCCCGCAGGTCGTCGAGGTCGTCGAGGGTGACCGGGTGGGGGATGACGACCCGGTCGGCGCTGCGGCGGACGCTGTCGCCGTCGAGGTCGACCAGACCGACCTGACCGTCGACCACCTCGCGGAGCAGGCCCACGCCGTCCGGGTCGCGCCGGCCCTCGTCGTCGAGCACCGCGACGACGAGGTCGGTGAGCGCGGTGCGCCACGCCTCGTCCGGCCACACCTCGGTCAGGACCGCGACCGGCACCGGCAGCGAACGCACCATCCAGCGTTCGATGTCGGTGCGGCACTGGGTCTCGTGCCGGGTCAGCCATTCGGTGAGCTGCCGCAGCCCCACCACGGTCGGATCGTCGCGCAGGGACGCCGGCACGGAACGCAGTTCCCGCCCCTTGGCGTTCCGGGCGACGACGTCGCCGTCGCGGAGAGTGACCTGGTAGCCACCCGACACCTCTGACCATCCCATGTGGACACCCCACGTCTCGACGAAAGAAGACACCGGAGGCTAGCCCACCCGGGCGACAAAGTCGGGCGGTCGTCCCGGCACCCGGCGACGGCCCCGACGACGACACGGCCGACTCACTGTCGGTGACCATCGACGGGTGTGACGGGAGATGTCCACCGGACGACGTCGTCCCGTCCGCCCGGTGCCGCCACGCCGCACCCGTGACCGGCAAGGCTTCGCGGACCGGGTCCACCGGCGACCGAGGGGCCGCCCGGCGACTCGGCACCGGCCCGGGGCGCGACCCGGGCCCGCCGCGGACGACCGTGGAACCCCGCCGGCACAGGGATCGTGGAGCACGCCCGGCGGCTCACCGCCAGTGATGATTCTTACTCGACGACGGCCGCCGACAGCACTGTGACCGGCGGGGCGAATGAGCCGGGTGGGACCACCGCGAGTCAGGACACCGGGGCGACAACGACGCGTCCGGGCTGCCCCGACGCCGAGAACTGACCGAACGGACAGTGACCCACCGTAGCCTTTCTGCTGTCGGGCGGCTGTTCGACGGACAGCCGGCGGGGCGGCCGGATCGGCACTCTGGGGTCATCCCCGTTCACCTTCCGTGAGGGCCACCGACCATGTCGCAGCTCCTGCCCGCCGCCCGGGCCGACGTCCCGACCAGCGCGCCCGCCTCCCCCGCCACCCTGCCGGAGCCGGCCGCCGCCGTCGCCGCCAGCCCCGGGGCCCGCACCGCCGTGGTGGGCCTCGGGTACGTGGGCCTGCCGACCAGCCTGGCCCTGGTCGCCAGCGGCGCCCGGGTGACCGGGGTGGACATCTCCCCGGACCGGCTCGACGACATCCGGGCCGGCCGGGCCGACCTGCTCGACGACGACCGGGAGCGGCTCCGCGAGACGCTGCGGGCCAGCGACCCGGCGCTGCGCCTCACCACCGCGCTCAGCGAGATCGCCGACGCCGACACGGTGCTGATCTGCGTGCCGACGCCGGTGGACCGGCATCTCGCGCCGGACCTCACCGCCCTGCGGGCGGCCTGCGCGGCGGTGGTCGCCCACGCCCGCCCCGGCCAGACCATCGTGCTCACCTCCACCAGCTACGTCGGCACCACCCGCGAGCTGCTGGTCGCGCCGCTGGCCGCCCGGGGCCTGCGGGTCGGGCAGGAGGTCTTCGTGGCGTTCGCCCCGGAACGGGTCGACCCCGGCAACGACCGGCACCGGCAGGAACTCACCCCCCGGGTGGTCGGCGGCACCACCCCGGACTGCACCGCGCGGGCCGCCGCCGCGCTGGCCCGGATCACCCCGCTGGTGCACCGGCTCGGCTCGCCCGAGGCCGCCGAGATGACCAAGCTGCTGGAGAACACCTTCCGGGCGGTGAACATCGCCCTGGCCAACGAGTTCGCCGACCTCTGCCGGGACCTGCACCTGGACGTCACCGAGGTGATCGACGGGGCGGACACCAAGCCGTACGGGTTCATGGCCTTCCAGCCCGGCCCGGGGGTGGGCGGGCACTGCATCCCGTGCGACCCGCACTACCTGCTCTGGCAGGTCCGTGGCCAGCGCCGGGAGGCGCCCCTGATCGAGACCGCGATGCGGGGGATCGCCGCCCGCCCCCGCCGGGTCGTCGAACGGGTCCGGGAGCTGCTCGCCGGGGCGGGCCGTCCCCTGCTCGGGGCCCGGGTGCTGCTCGCCGGGGTGACCTACAAGCCGGGGGTCGCCGACGTCCGGGAGTCCCCGGCGCTGGAGATCATCGGTGAGCTGGTCCGGGCCGGCGCGCAGGTCGGCTTCGTCGACGACCTCGTCGACACGGTCCGCACCCCCGACGGCCAGACCCTGCACCGGGTCGCCGACCCGGCCGACCGGGAGTGGGACCTGGTGGTCGTGCACACCCGCCAGTCCGGCCTGGACGAGGCGTGGCTGCGCGGGCAGCCGATGGTGCTCGACGCCACCTACCGGCTGGCCGGGCTGCCCCGGCGGGAGGTCGTCTGAGATGCCGGTGACCGCCCCGGTCCGGCGCGGCCTGCGTCGGCTGCTCACCGTGCTCGCGCTGCTCCCGCTGATCGTGCTGCTGGCCCGCCAGCTGCCCCAACTGCCGTACGCCCCGCTGCTGGCGTTCTACGGCTTCGCCGTGCTCACCGCCACCGTCGGCGTGTTCTACCTGGCCTACGCCCGGTACGTCGACCCCGCCGAGGCCCCGGCGCAGCCCCGGCACGCCGCCGCGTTCCCGCCGCTGCCGCCGTCCCCGACGGTCAGCCTGCTGGTGGCGGTGAAGGACGAGGCCGACGGCATCGAGGCGTGCGTCCGGTCGATGACCGGCAGCGAGCACCGCCCGTTGCAGGTGATCGTGGTCGACGACGGCTCCACCGACGGCACCGCCGAGGTGCTCGACCGGCTCGCCGCCGAACTCCCGGTCACCGTGCTGCACCTGCCCCGCAACGTCGGCAAGAAGCGGGCCCTGGTGCACGCCGCCCGGCACGCCACCGGTGAGGTGCTCGCCTTCACCGACTCCGACTGCGTGCTCGCCCCGGACGCGGTGGGACGCTGCGTCGAGGCGCTGCTGCGTCGACCGGACCTCGGCGCGGTCAGCGGCCACGCCCGCGCGCTCAACCCCGACGAGTCGCTGCTCAGCCGGGTGCAGGACGTCTGGTACGAGGGCCAGTTCCGGGTTTCCAAGGCGGCCGAGGCGTCGTTCGGGGCGGTCACCTGTGTCTCCGGCCCGCTGGCGGTGTTCCGGCGGGAGGCGGTGCTCAACTACCTGCCCGCCTGGGCGGCCGACCGGTTCCTCGGCGGCGAGTTCCGGTTCGCCACCGACCGGCAGCTCACCGGCTACGTGCTGGGGCAACGCTGGATCGGCGACCGGCTCAAGGCGCGCTTCGCCGACTCGCCGTTCGTCCGCGACGAGGACCATCCGCCGCGCGCCTGGCGGGTCGGCTACGTCCGTTCGGCGAAGGTGTGGACCACCGTGCCGGCCCGGCTGCGGCCGTTCCTGCGCCAGCAGACCCGCTGGAAGAAGAGCTACGTGCGGAACCTGTTCTTCACCGGCACGTTCATGTGGCGGCGGGGCGCCGGCCCGGCCGCGCTCTACTACGGGCACGCGCTGTGGGTGGCGCTGGCCCCGGCGATGGCCTTCTCCCACCTGGTCTGGGCGCCGCTGCGCGGCTGGTGGGCGGTGCCGCTGCTCTACCTGTGCGGGGTGCTGCTCAAGGGCACCGCGTGGGGGCTGGCCTACCGGCTGGACAACCCGGGCGACCCGCGCTGGGCGTACCGGCCGCTGATGAGCGTGCTCTCGGCGACCGTGCTGTCCTGGCTGCTGCCCTGGTCGGTGGGGACGATCCGGCGTGGCGTGTGGTCCCGGAGCACGGTGTGAACGCCGGGCGGCGGTTGCTGGCCGGGCTGGCCCGGGTGGCGCTCGCCCTCGCCGGGGTGGCGGCGCTGGTGCTGCTCTACGCGGTGGTGTTCACCCGGGGTGAGGTGCTCCGGTGAGCCGGCTCTGGCCGCGCGCGCTCGGCGGGCTGCTGTCGCTGGTCACCCTGCTGGTGGTGGCGGCGCCCTTCGGCGTGTCCTGGTATCTCGACGACCTGCGACGCCACGTCAGCGGGCAGCACGACACCCCGGTCACCCGGGTCGACCCCGCCGACCTGCGCCGCTTCACCGAGACGGCCGGGCGGCTGCCGGAACGGGCCGCTCCGGTGGTGGTCGCCTACCACGACATCCGGCCGCACGGCGACGACCCGGCGGCGACCGAGCCGACCGGCCGGGAGCACTACGTGGTCACCCCGGAGGCGTTCGACGCCCAGCTCACCGCGCTGCGCACCGCCGGCTACCGGACGATCTCCTCGGCCCAGTACGTCGACTACCTGCGCGGTGGCAGCGTCCCGCCCCGGTCGGTCTACCTCACCTTCGACGACGGCACCCGGGGGCTGTGGGCGTACGCCGACCCGATCCTGAAACGGCACCGGATGGTGGCCGCCTCCTATCTGATCACCGGGCAGGTGGGCACCCACCGGCCGTACTACCTGAGCTGGGCGGAGATCGACCGGATGCGCCGCTCCGGCCGGTGGGACTTCCAGGCGCACACCCACGACCTGCACACCCGGGTGCAGACCGCACCGGGGCGGCTCGGCTCCCCGCTGACCCACCGGCGCTGGGAGCCGGACACCGGCACGAAGGAGAGCCTGGCCGCCTACCGGCAGCGGTTGACCGCCGACCTCGACGCGATGTTCGCCGCGTTCACCGCCCACGGCCTGCCCCGGCCGCGACTGTTCGCGTACCCGTTCTCCGAGATCGGGGACGCGACGACCGACCCGCAGGCCGCCGCGTTCAGCCGCGACCTGATCGCCGCGCGGTTCGTCGCCGCGCTGACCAACAAGTCGCTCGCCCCGCAGCCGAGCAGCCGCCGGTCGGCGGCCGACGGGCAGGTCGAGCGGGCCGAGGTGTACGCCCGGACCACCACCGCCGAACTGGTCAGCGCCGTCGTCGAGCGCACGGCCGTGCCCGCCGTGGTGACCGACCCGTTCGCCCGCGCCTGGGACTGGCGTGACCAGCACGGCGAGCCGATGACCGAGCTGTCCCCGCTGACCGGTGGCCGGTTCCCCGCCGACAGCCCACGCCGCGCCTACGGCACCCTGCTCGCGTACGCCAGCGCGGACTGGACCGGTTACACGGCCGACGCCACGGTGCGCGGCCTGCGCGCCGACGGCGGCACGGTGACCCTGCTGGTCGGGGTGAACGGCGACGCCACGGTCGCGGTACGGGTGACCCACGGCCGGGTGGCGGTGCTGCGCGCCGGCACGGTGGTCGCCGAGGCCACCGTGGACCCGGCCGCCACCCACCGGGTCACGGTCACCGTGCGCGACGGCGTGACGGTGGCCCGGGTCGACGGCGGCCCGGCCCTGCGGGTGTCCACCCCCACCGGGCCGGGGGCCACCGGCGGGTTGGCGGTGGCGATCGACGACACCGAGGGACGCGCCCACCCGTCGGTCGCCACCCTGGCGGTGACCGCCGCCGGGTGAGCGGCGGTCACTCCCGCCAGCCGGCCAGCTCGACGCCCTTGCCGAGTTCGACCCGGAATCCGAGGGTGATGTCGCCGCCCTCCCCCGGCCCGAGCCGCAGCCGCCAGGTCAGCTCGCCCAGCTCGGTGCGCTCGTCCGGCGGCGGGACGACGGTGGCCTCCCGGACGGTCACCGCCTCGTCGCGGGAGACCGGCAGCTGGTCGCGGACCTCCACCGTCGCCGGTCGCGGGGTGTGGTTGGCCACGCTGATCCGGTACTCCACGTCCCGCCGCCGGGTGGAGCCGAGCGCGGCCCGGGTGTCGGAGCGCCGGGTCAGCTCGCGTTCCACCCGGACCCGGTCGTCCACCCCGAGCGCCACCTCGGTCTCCTCGCCGGGCGCCCAGGTCGGCAGGCGGGTGGTGGCGACGAAGTCGGCGTCGTGGAACACCGCCGCCGGGCCGGGCAGCAGGGTGTGCGTGGAGGTGTTGCGGACCGTCGCCCGCAGGTGCGCCTCGGCGGCCCGCAGCGGCACGGTCACGTGGTCGAGGCGGACCGGCAGGTCCAGCACGGCGATGACGGCCCGGTAGGCGCTGCCGTCGGCGGGCACCGCCACCGGGCGGGCCGGCCGGTAGGTCGCGGCGGTGACGCCCTGCTCGACCTCGGCGACGCTGTCGCGCACCACCGGGCGTGGCTCGCCCGCACGGGCCGCCCCACCGCCGCCGGCCGGGGCCGCGCCCGGCGCGGGCGGTGGCGGCGCACCGAAGCTCGCCGCCGCCCGCGCCACCGGCACCGGCCGGACCCGGTCGAGGTACCAGGGCGACAGTTCCGGTACGCCGGCGGTCGCCGCCGGTCGGGCGGTGGAGAGCTGCAGCGCGCACTCCGGCCAGTCCTCGCCGGTGTCCTGGGTGACCAGGGCGGACCAGGTGACCGTCATGGCGTCCCCGACCAGCCGCAGGTCGTAGGAGGACTGCCAGCGCGCCCCGTCGACCAGGTAGGTCAGCTCCAGGTCCACGGTGGTGTCGTCGGCGTCCACCGCCACCGTCACGTCGGCGGCCAGCCGGTCCGGTTGCCGCTTGCCGCCCGCGTCGGCCAGCTGCCGCTGCACGGCCGACAGTTCCTCGGTCAGCTCGGTGCGCCGCCGGGCCAGCCCGCGTCGGCGGCGGTGGGAGTCGGTGAGCTGGGCGGCGACCGCGTCGGCGAAGGACGTCACGTCGGCCGGGGCGGCGTCACCGGCGGCCAGCGTGCGGGCGTACGTGCCGCCGGCCCGCTCGGCCAGCCGGGTCAGGAACTGTTGCCGCTGCGTCTCGACCTCGGCGGCGTCGTCGATCTCGGCGAGTTCGTCGGCCAGTTCCCGGGCCCGCCGGGTGAGCGCGTCGACCTGACCGTCGGTGCTGCGGGCCTGCCGCCAGGTGCTCACCTCCACGCCGAGGACGGTGGCCGCGCCTCCGCCGCCGGTGCGCAGCGAGTCCCGGCGCAGCCGCAGCGGCAGCGGGGCGATCCGGAGCCGGTGCTCACCGGCGGCCAGCCGGATGCTCGCCCGGCGGGTGACCCGGGCCCGGTCCGGATACACGGTGACGGCGACCACGGGTGCTTCGATCTCCACAGCGTCCACGGCGGCGAGGGTAGCCGGGGCGCGCACGCCGGCCGGAACGACGGGTGGGCCGGCTACGCCGCTGGGAGGCAGACGATGTCGAGGCGACGCGGGCCGTGCACGCCCTCCACCCGGCTCAGCTCGATGTCGCTGGTCGCGGACGGGCCGGAGATCATCGTGAGCGGGCGGGTGGGGTCGGGCAGGGCGCGGACCAGGTCGGGCACGTCGGCCACGATCTGCGCGGCCCGGACCACGCAGACGTGGTGGTCGGGGACCAGGGTCAGCAGGCGGCGGCCCTGCGCCGGGCCCCCGTCGAGGACCAGGGTGCCGGTCTCGGCGACGGCGAGCGCGCAGCCGGTGAGCACGGCCAGACCGGGCGCGTCCAGGTCGGTGGCGGTGAGCGTGTCGCCGGGGAGGGTGGGCGGGCCGAGCCGGCTGGTCCACTGTGCCGGCGTCCCGGGCGGCAGCACCACGGCGGTCGCCCCGGCGAGCAGGGTGGCGAGCAGGTCGGGCAGTTCCGTGGCGGTGCAGGGGTGCACCCCGGCGCGGTAGTCGCCGGCCCGCGCGGCGAACAGCGCGCACAGTTCAGGAGTCATGGGTGCGGCTCCACCAGTCGCGGAAGGACTCCGGGGCCGGCAGCGGGGCGTCGCGGTGTGTCGTCCAGGCCGACAGTGGCCAGGGGGCCCGGCGTAGCCGCCCGCCGTGCCGCCGGCTCAGCACCCGCAACGGCCGGCCGCCGGCGCGGGCCGTGCGCAGCGCCGCCCGCCACCGCCGGCGGTCGCGCATCGTCCAGGCGAGCCACGCCATCACCGCGCGTTCGGCTGCCGGCTTCGGCCCCGTCTGGCGCAGGTGCACCAGGATCGCCGGAATATCGATCTTGACGGGGCAGACGTCGTAGCAGGCCCCGCAGAGCGTCGAGGCGTACGGCAGGGTCGCGTTGTGGCCGGCGTCCTGCCCGGTGAGCTGGGGCGACAGGATCGCGCCGATCGGGCCGGGATAGACCGAGCCGTACGCGTGGCCGCCGACCCGCTCGTACACCGGGCACACGTTCAGGCAGGCCGAGCAGCGGATGCAGCGCAACGCCGCCCGCCCCACCGGGTCCGCCGCGATCCGGCGGCGACCGTTGTCCAGCAGCACGACGTGCAGCCGACGCGGCCCGTCGCCGGGGGTCACCCCGGTGACGATCGAGGTGTACGGGTTCATCCGCTCGCCGGTCGACGAGCGCGGCAGCAGCCGCAGGAAGTCACCGAGGTCGGTGAAGCGGGGCAGCAGCTTCTCGACCCCGACCACGGCGATCAGGGTGTCCGGCAGGGTCAGGCACATCCGCCCGTTGCCCTCGGACTCGACGACCACCAGGGAGCCGGTCTCCGCCACCGCGAAGTTGGCCCCGCAGATGGCGACCCGGGCCGACAGGAAGGTCCGCCGCAGGTACTCCCGGGCGGCACCGGCCAGCACCGCCGGGTCGTCCGAGTCGGCGGTGAAGCCGGGCATCCGGCGGGCGAACAGCTCGCGGATCTGCCCCCGGTGATAGTGGATCGCCGGCACCAGGATGTGCGACGGGGTGTCGTCGGCGAGTTGCACGATCAGCTCGGCCAGGTCGGTCTCCACCGCCGTGACGCCGGCCGCCGCGAGCGCCTCGTTGAGGCCGATCTCCTGGGTCGCCATCGACTTGACCTTCACCACCCGGTCGACGCCCTGCGCCCGGACCAGCTCGGTGACCACCGCGTTGGCGGCGGCGGCGTCCGTGGCGTGGTGCACCGTCGCCCCGGCGGCGGTGGCCGCCCGCGCGAACCGGTCCACCAGCTCGGGTAGCCGGTCGATGACGTCGTCCTTGACCCGGGCCGCCCGCTCGCGCAGCCGTTCCCAGTCGGGCACCTCGGCCACCACGGCGGCCCGCTTGTCCCGGATGGTGCGGGTGGCCCGGCCCAGGGTGGCCCGGAGCTGGGCGTCGCGCAGCGCGCCGGCCGCCGCCCGGGGGAACGGGGTGGCCGCCACGATGGGCAGGTGCCGGCCCTGCGGGGGCGTCATCCGGTCGCCCCCGGCCCGGTGGCGGCGAGGATCTCGGCGTAGTGGACGGGTCGCGGGGCGTCGGGTCGGCGGGCCAGGCCACCGCCGATGTGGGCCAGGCAGGAGCTGTCGGCGGCGGCCAGGTAGTCGGCGCCGGTGGCGACCGCGTGGGCGCACTTGTCGGCGAGCATCGCCCCGGAGACGGCGGCGTTCTTCAACGCGAAGGTGCCGCCGAAGCCGCAGCACTGCTCCGGCTCGGGCAGCGCCAGCAGTTCCAGGTCGCGCACGGCGGCGAGCAGCCGCAGCGGCCGGTCGCCCAGCCGCAGCATCCGCAGCCCGTGGCAGGTCGGGTGGTAGGTGACCCGGTACGGGAAGCGCGCCCCCACGTCGGTCACCGCGAGCACGTCCACCAGCAGCTCGGACAGCTCGTGCACGGGCAGCCGGGTGTGCGCCCGCAGGTGGGCCACGCAGGAGCCGGACGGCGAGACGACGACGTCGTGGCCGGCGAACACCGCCTCGGTGTGCCGTTCCAGGTCGCGGGCCGGGGCCCGGTGGCCGGTGTTGGCGTGCAACTGGCCGCAGCAGCTCTGCCCGGCGGGGAAGGTCACGGTGTGGCCGAGCCGCTCCAGCAGGGTCACGGTGGCGATGCCGACCCGGGGGAAGAACGCGTCGTTGAGGCAGGTGACGAACAACGCGATGCGCACCGTGTCCCCCTCGCCACGCCACCTTGCCATGCCCCCTCGCACGGCCGGGACGTGATTGACGGATTCTATATGATCTATGCAGTCGGCGCGGGGTGCGGCATCCTGCGCACCGGCGGGGCGGGCCGGCGGCCCGTCGGTCGTCGCGGCGTGCCGGCCCGGTGGGCGTCGGGCGCGGGTGGGCGTCCCCCGGCCCCCACCGCCCGTCGACGAGGTGCCGAGATGACGGATTTCCACGGCCTGGTGGCCGCCGTGACCGGGGGTGGCTCGGGCATCGGCGCGGCGGTCGCCGACCTGCTGGCCGTACGCGGGGCGCGGGTCGCCGTGCTCGACCGCGACCCCGGTGCCGGTGGGGCGCACCTGCGGCTCACCGCCGACGTCACCGCCCCGCTGGAGCAGACCATGGACCGGGTCGCGGCGACCCTGGGCGGTCTCGACGTGCTGGTCAACTGTGCGGCGGTCAGCGCGGTCGGTGCGGTGGAGGCCGCCGACGACGCCGAGTGGCACCGGTGTCTGGACGTCAACGTCGTCGGGGTGGCCCGCGCCTGCCGGGCGGCCCTGCCGCACCTGCGCCGCTCGACCAGCGCCGCCATCGTCAGCATCACCTCGATCGCCGCGACGGCGGGCCTGGTCGACCGGGCCGTCTACTCGGCCACCAAGGGCGCGGTGCACGCGCTCAGCCTGGCGATGGCCGCCGACCTGGTGGGCGACGGCATCCGGGTGTGCACGGTGGCGCCGGGCACGGTGGACACCCCGTGGGTGGCCCGGCTGCTCGCCGGAGCGCAGGACCCGGCCACGGAGAAACGTCGGCTGGCCGCCCGGCAGCCCACCGGCCGGCTGGTCACCGCCGACGAGGTCGCCCAGGCGGTGGCGTTCCTCGCCTCCCCGGTCTCCGGGGCGACCACCGGCACCGCGCTGGCCGTCGACGGCGGCATGTCCGGCCTGCGGCTGGTCCGCTGACCCGGGCGGGCGGCGCGGCCACCCGGGCGGCGGTCGGGCCGGTGCCGACCCGACGGGGAACGCCGGCAGCGGCGCCCCGGCCGGCGGTCAGGCCGCCGCCATCGTGACCCGCTGCCGGCCCAGGCCGTCCACCTCGACCTCGACCACGTCACCGGGACGCAGGTAGGGGAACCGGCCGGACAGGGCGACCCCCTCCGGCGTACCGGTGTTGATCACGTCGCCCGGGTCGAGGACCGTGTACTGCGACAGGTGCCAGATCAGGTATGCCACGTCGAAGATCATGTCTGCGGTGCGGGAGTCCTGCCGGGGCTCGCCGTTGACCCAGGAGCGCAACCCGAGATCCTGCACGTCGGGGATCTCGTCCGGGGTGACCAGCCACGGGCCGAGCGGCTGGAACGTCTCGCAGGACTTCCCCTTGGACCACTGGCCACCGGAGTCGCGCAGCTGGAAGTCGCGTTCGGACACGTCGTTGGCGACCAGGTAGCCGGCGACGTGGGCCAGGCTCTGCGCGGGCGACTCCAGGTAGCGGGCCCGCCGGCCGATGACCACGGCCAGCTCCACCTCCCAGTCGGTGGCGGTGGCGCCCCGGGGCACCAGCACCTCGTCGTACGGGCCGACCACGGTGTTGGGTGCCTTGTAGAAGACTATCGGCGTCTCGGGCGGGGCGACGCCGGACTCGGCGGCGTGCGCGGCGTAGTTCTGCCCGACGCAGAGCACCACACCGGGCCGGGCCACCGGCGGGCCGACCCGCAGCCCGGTGACGTCCAGCTCCGGCAGGTCGCGGGCCGCCCGGACCCGGTCGGGGCCGCCGGAGGCGAAGAACGCGCCGTCGATGTCGGGGGTGAGCGCGGACAGGTCGTGGTGCCGGCCGTCGGCGTACAGCACCGGCCGTTCCGCGCCGGCCGGGCCGACCCGCATCAGCTTCATCCGATGGCCTCTCCACGATCCGGCACGGCGTCGACGCCATCCAGGATGGTAGATCACCCAGAACCACACCCGTCACGGTGCCGCAGCGCACCCGCGCTGCGGCACCGTGACGGGAGGGCTCGGGCCGGCGGCTGCCGGACCCGCTGCCGCGCGGGTCCGGCGGTCGCCGGCCGACCGGTCAGCTCGACGTGGTGGCGGGCTCCCCGGCACCGCTCTCCGGCCCGACGGCGACCGGAGTGGCCTGCCGGTCGGCCAGGTGCCGGCGCAGCGACCAGGTCACCGCCGCCGCCCAGAGCACCGCGACGACCAGGTAGCAGGCGTACCGGACGGCGTCCGGGGCGCCGATCCACTCGCTGCGCAGCAGGGTCCGGATGTTGGTCAACACGATGACCCCGCCGACGGCGGAGCCGAGCACCCGTGGCGGGACCAGGCGCACCAGCCAGGCGGCGATCGGCGCGGCGATCATGCCGCCGAGCAGCAGCGCGCCCACCCAGCCGAAGTTGATGTTCTCCGAGCCGATGCCGACCAGGAAGCCCAGGCTGGCGGCGACCGCCACCAGGAACTCGCTGGTGTCGATCGAGCCGATCACCCGGCGGGGTTCCAGTCGGCCGCTGGCCAGGATCGCCGGGGTGCCGACCGGCCCCCAGCCGCCGCCCCCGGTCGCGTCGACGAAGCCGGCGACGAGCCCCAGCGGGCCGAGGAAGCGCTTGCGCAGGGGCAGGCCGACCCGGTCGCGGGGCAGGCCGGCGACGGTGAACCGGATCAGCACGTAGAGACCGAGGGTGAGCAGGATCAGCGACATGATCGGGGCCGCGGTCGCGGTCGACAGGCTGGACAGGAAGGTCGCCCCGGCGAACGCCCCGATGGCGCCCGGCACACCGACCCGGCGGACCACCGTCCAGTCGACGTTGCCGAACCGCCAGTGGGCGGCGCCGGAGACGAGGGTGGTGCCGATCTCGGCCAGGTGGACTGTCGCCGAAGCGCTCGCCGCACCTGTGTTGAGCGCCAGCAACAATGTGGTGGATGTCACGCCGTACGCCATCCCGAGACTGCCGTCGACCAGTTGTGCACCGAGGCCGACGAGGGCAAGAAGAAGCAGGCTACGCACAATTACCGCCGATCCGGAAGGGGAATTGGGAAGGCCTGCCCGGCCGGGGCGGACCACCGTCGCGGTGACGGCCGTCCCGGCTGGTCGCGGCCTGTGCAGAGGTCGGTGCTGCCGGAGGAATCGCCCCCGCAGATCGCGTGCCGCCGGTGGGTACGACCACCCGGCGGACAGCGCATGAAACGTTCGTTAAGGGAGTACGTCAACCGTCGTCATGGGGTGGCGTCTTGCCAGCCCAGAGCCGTTATCGGTGACGCCTGCAGGGCTTCGTCGCCCGGTCGGCGGTCACCGCCGAGGTCAGCGGCGGCGGGTGGGACGCACGCGCCGTCGGCAATCAATCCGCGTCCCACCAGGGAGTTTAAAGATCGAAACCAATCCCACCTCGCCTCACGAATGCCACAGCTAATCGATGGGTAATGACGGCATGAATACCGATACGGATCTTTGATGTACACCGCAATCGATGGCAAGACCCGTTCCACATAGTGGGATACGGGAAGGATCGATCTCCACTACCAGGGACTTCGCGGTTGCCAGAAAACAGTTTGGAAATAAAACCGCAAATGACTGGACAAGCATCGGTGCCACGATCTGGTGGCAGCGACGTTGCATCGACGAACATCGTGCCTGCTTAGCCCGACGGCATATCCGGTAGCCTTGGTAGGAAATCTTCAACCCAAGCCCGTTGATCGTTGGATTTAACCGGGCTGTAACTGGGCGACGTTAGATTGTGACGCAGCGCGACATTGACTGCGGCAAATCAGCACCGCGCTCGCCGGCCCTCTGCCGGCAGATCCCCTAGTCAGCACGCGATCGTTCGCGACCGAAGTGGGAGCCCGATGAGTAGCGCACCGTACACGCGTGACCTGATCCTGGTCGTCAACCCCGTCGGCGTCCTGGAGCCCGGCCCACGGATCACGGCCGCCACCGCAGCCGGTGGGGGGCGCGGCATCATCGACCTGGCCACCGGCGACGACTGGTCGCTGCGGGCGCTCGCCCGCGCCGCGAGCTGGTCGCCCGCCCCGATCGGCATCCGGGTCCCGGCCGGCTGCCGGGCCACCCCCGCCGACGTGGAACACGCCGCCGCCGGCCGGGTGGACCTGATCGTGGTCGAGCCGACGAGCCCGTGGCCGCTGGCCGAGATCACCGGGCACCACCGGGTGCTGGTGGAGGTGACCAGCCGGGCGGAGGCCCACGCCGCGGCGGCGGCCGGCGCGCACGGGCTGATCGCCCGCGGCATGGAGGGCGGCGGCCGGGTCGGCGAACTCAGCTCCTTCGTCCTGCTCCAGCAGCTCGTCGCCGACGGCACCCTCGACCTGCCGGTCTGGGTGGCCGGCGGGATCGGCCCACGGACCGCCGGGGCCTGCCTGGTCGGTGGCGCGGCCGGCGTCGTGCTGGACACCCAGCTCGCCCTGATGCCCGAGTCGGAACTGCCGGCCGACGTGCAGGCCGTCATCAGGCGGATGGACGGCTCGGAGACCGTGCTGCGCGACGGCGAACGCGGCATCCGCCGGGGCGGCCCGCACCAGGGCGACAGCGAACTGCTCCCCGTCGGCCAGGACGGTTGGCTGGCGGCGGCCTTCGCCGACCGCTGGCCCGACACCGCCACCGCCGTACGCGGAATGCGCGCGGCGATGCTCGACGCCGTCGACGGCCCCGACGCCGCCGACCTGCTCCAGCCGCACGCCCCCCTGGCCGAGGCCCTCGGGGTACGGGTGCCCGTCGCCCAGGGCCCGATGACCCGGGTCAGCGACGAGGCCTCCTTCGCCGCCGCCGTCGCCGACGGCGGCGCGTTGCCGTTCATCGCGCTCGCCCTCAACTCGGCCGACCAGTGCCGCCGGATGCTCACCGAGACCGCCGCCCAGCTCGGCGACCGCCCGTGGGGCGTCGGGGTGCTCGGCTTCGCCCCCGAGGAGCTGCGCGCCGCCCAACTGGAGGTCATCCGGGAGATCCGGCCCGCCTGCGCGATCATCGCCGGCGGCCGGCCACCGCAGGCCCGCGCCCTGGAGGAGCAGGGGATCAGCACCTTCCTGCACGTGCCCTCCCCCGGCCTGCTGCGCCAGTTCCTACGCTCCGGCGCGCGCAAGTTCATCTTCGAGGGCGCCGAGTGCGGCGGGCACGTCGGACCCCGGGCGAGCTTCCCGCTGTGGGAGGCCCAACTGGCGGTGCTCGACGAATACCTCGACACCGACCCCGCCGCCGGCGCCCAGCTCCAGATCTTCTTCGCCGGTGGGGTGCACGACGCCCGCTCGGCGGCGATGGTGGCCACGATGGCCGCGCCACTGGCCCGCCGGGGCGGGCGGGTCGGCGTGCTGATGGGCACCGCCTACCTGTTCACCACCGAGGCAGTGACCCACGGCGCGGTCCAGCCGTTGTTCCAGCGTGAGGCGCTCACCGCGGAGCACACCGCGCTGCTGGAGACCGCCCCCGGGCACGCCACCCGCTGCCTGCACACCCCGTTCGTCGACGACTTCCACCAGCTGCGCGTCCAGCTGGAGGGCGCCGGGGTGGAGAACCGCGAGGTGTGGGAGCAGTTGGAGCTGCTCAACGTCGGCCGGCTGCGGATCGCCAGCAAGGGCCTGCGCCGCTCCGGCGACGTCGTCGAGACCGTCGACGAGATCGTCCAGGCCAGCGACGGGCTGTTCATGGCCGGCCAGGTCGCCGTGCTGCGCGACCGCGCCACCACCGTCGCCGAGCTGCACGACGACGTCACCACCGGGGTACGCGGCTTCCACGCCGACCGGCTCGACGCGCTGCGGGCCCGGCTCGCGCCGCCGGCCGTCGAGATCGAGGAGCCGCCCGCGCCGCTGGACATCGCCATCGTCGGGATGGCCTGCATGCTGCCCGGCTCCCCCGACCTGGACAGCTTCTGGCGTACCGTGCTCAGCGGCGTCGACACCGTCACCGAGGTCCCGGCGCAACGCTGGGACACCGAGCACTACTACGCCCCCGAGGTCGGGCCGGGGCAGACCGGCCGGATCAGCGTCTCCAAGTGGGGCGGGTTCATCGAGCCGGTCCCGTTCGACGCCATCGGCTACGGCATCCCCCCGGCCGCGTTGAGCAGCATCGACCCGACCCAGCTGCTCGCCCTGGAGGTCTCCCACCGGGCGCTGGTCGACGCCGGCTACCCGTACGACGCACCCGGCGCGGACCACGCCCGGACCGGGGTGGTGTTCGGCGCGGAGGCCGGCAGCGACATGGGACACGCGCAGACCCTGCGCACCATGCTCCCGGCGTACCTCGGCGAGGTCCCCGAGCAGATGCAGGAGCTGCTGCCCACGGTCACCGAGGACAGCTTCCCCGGCGTGCTGGCCAACGTGATCGCCGGCCGGGTCGCCAACCGGCTCGACCTGGGCGGGCCGAACTACACCATCGACGCGGCCTGCGCGTCGTCCCTGGCCGCGATGGACGCCGCCTGCAAGGAACTGGTCGCCGGCGACAGCGACCTGATGATCTGCGGCGGAGCCGACCTGCACAACGGGGTCAACGACTACCTGATGTTCACCTCGGCGCACGCGCTGTCCCCCACCGGCCGGTCCCGCCCCTTCGACAGCACCGGTGACGGGATCGCCCTCGGCGAGGGCGTCGCGTGCGTCGTCCTCAAGCGGTTGGCCGACGCCGAACGCGACGGTGACCGGATCTACGGCGTGATCAAGGGGCTCGGCGGGGCCAGCGACGGGCGGGCCCTCGGCCTGACCGCGCCGCGCCCCGACGGGCAGCGGCGGGCCCTGGACCGGGCCTACCACCGCACCGGCATCTCCCCCCGGGAGGTCGGGCTGGTGGAGGCGCACGGCACCGGCACGGTGGTCGGCGACCGCACCGAACTGGAGACGCTGACCCGGATGTTCGTCGAGGCCGGCGCCGAGCCGGGCAGCTGCGCCCTCGGCTCGGTGAAGTCCCAGATCGGGCACACCAAGTGCGCCGCCGGGCTGGCCGGCCTGATCAAGGCGACGCTCGCCCTCTACCACGGCGTCCGACCGCCCACCATCCACCTGGAACGGCCCAACCCGGCCTGGCACCCGCAGCAGAGCCCGTTCGCGTTCTTCACCGAGGCCCGCCCGTGGCCCGCGCCGGCCGCCGAGCGGATCGCCGGGGTCAGCGCGTTCGGCTTCGGCGGCACCAACTTCCACGTCGTGCTCAGCGCCTACCCCAACGCGCCGGAGCCCCGGCACGCGCAACGGATCTGGCCGGCCGAGCTGTTCTGCTTCCGGGGCACCGACCGGGCCGCCGCCCACCAGGCCGTCCGGCAGCTGCTGGAGAGCGTGGCCGCCGACGGGGCCGGCAACCGGGCGGGACGGCTGGCCGAGCTGGCCGCGTCGGTCGCCGCCAGGGCCGCCAACCGGCCTGGGACGACCCAGGTCGCGGTGGTCGCCCGTGACCTGACCGAACTGGAGACCCTGCTGCACCGGGCGCTGGCCGGCGAGCACGACCCGGCCCGGGGCCTGGTCCAGCCGACCGGCGTCGACCCGGTCGGGCCGGGCCAGGTGGCGTTCCTCTTCCCCGGCCAGGGCAGCCAACGCCCCGGCGCCCTCGGGGAACTCTTCGTCACCTTCCCCGAGCTGCGGCACTACCTCGAACTCGACAAGGCCGCCGCCGAGCTGCTCTTCCCGCCGACCGCGTTCGACCAGGACTCCCGCCGCGCCCAGGAGGACCGGGTCCGCGACACCCGTACCGCCCAGCCGGTGCTCGGCATCGGCGGCCTCGCCGTGGACCACCTGCTGCGCCGCCTCGGCGTACGACCCGACATGACCGCCGGCCACAGCTACGGCGAACTCGTCGGGCTCTGCGTCGCCGGGGCGTTCGACGCGGCCACCCTGCTCGACCTGAGCCGGCAGCGGGCGGCGGCCATCCTCGACGCCTGCGGCGAGGACCCGGGCACCATGGCGGCGGTCACCGCCAGCGCCGAGCAGGTCGCCCAGGTGCTCGCCGGGGCCGGCCTGACCAGCGAGGTGGTGCTGGCCAACCGGAACGCCCCGCAGCAGGTGGTGGTCTCCGGCCCGACGGCGAAGGTGCGGGCGGCGGTGGTCGCGCTCAAGGAGGCCGGCCTGTCGGCCCGGGCCATCCCGGTGGCCTGCGCCTTCCACAGCCCGGTGGTGGCCGGCGCGGTGGAGACCTTCGCCGAGGTGCTCGCCACCCGGTCGATCGCCGAACCGCGCATCCCGGTCTGGTCGAACCTGACCGCCGCCCCCTACTCCGGCGACGCCGACCAGGTCCGCCACCACCTCGCCGAGCAGATCGGCGCGCCGGTGCGCTTCGTCGAGCAGATCGAGGCCATGTACGCCGCCGGCGCCCGGCTGTTCGTCGAGGTGGGCCCCGGCCAGGTGCTCAGCCGGCTGGTGCAGGCGGTGCTCGGCGACCGGCCGCACCGGACGGTCGCCTGCGAACGCGGCCCGGCCGACGGCCTGCGCGGGTTCCTGATCTCGGTCGCCGAACTCGCCTGCGCCGGCACCCCGGTCCGCACCGACTGGCTGTTCCACGGCCGGGTCGCGGACGGCACCGCCAGCACCGCACCGACCCGTCGTCCGCTCTGGACGGTCGACGGCCAACTCGTCCGGGACCAGCACGGCAACTGTCTTCCCGGTGGCATGACCCCTCCCCGACGGATCAAGGAGTTGTCGATGACCCCTGCCAATGGCACCGCCACCACCCCCGGCGCCGCCACCGGCACCGTCAGCGGCCCCGCACCGTCGACCGTCCGGGACGTCCGGACCGTCGACGAGCCCGCGCCGGCCACCGTCCGGGACATCCGGGGCGAGCTGCTCAGCGAGTACCTGCGCACCACGCGGGAGATGATCGCCACCCAGCGGGACGTGATGCTCGCCTTCCTCGGTGACCCCGGGGACGGGGGCAGCCGGCCGTCCGGGGAGCCCACCGGGACGTACCGGGTCGAGGGGTACGCCGGGCCGGCGCCCACGCCGACGCCCGCCCCGGCCCCCCGGTCGCTGCCCGCCGCCGCTCCCGCGCCGGCTCCGGCCCCGACGCCCGCCGTCGCCCCACGCCCCGCACCGGCCCCCACCGTGGCCGGGTCGAACGGCGGCACGGCGCTGGCCATCGCCCCGGCGCCGACGGTCGCCCGGCCCCGGCCGGTCACCCCGGACGTCATGCCGGTCTCCCCCGCGGTCGGCGGTCCCGTCGTCGCCCCCGCCCCGGTCGCCGCGGTCGCCGCCCCGGTCGTCGCGCCGGCCGGGCCGGGCATCGCCGAGTTCCAGCAGGCGATCCTGGCGGTGATCAGCGAGCGCACCGGCTACCCCGTCGACCTCATCGAACTCGACCTCGACCTCGAAGCCGACCTCTCCATCGACTCCATCAAACGCGCCGAGGTCGCCGGCGAAGTCGCCCAACGCCTCTCCCTCAGCGTCGAAGGCGACGAAAGCGAACTCGAAGACCTCGTCAAGGCCCGCACCGTCCGCGCCATGGTCACCTGGCTCGACGAGAAGATAAGCGGCACCGTCACCACCACCGCCACCCTGACCGCCGCGCTGCCCTCCGGCGACCAGATCGGCGTCACCGCCGCGGACTTCCAGCAGGCGATCCTGGCGGTGATCAGCGAGCGCACCGGCTACCCCGTCGACCTCATCGAGCCCGACCTCGACCTCGAAGCCGACCTCTCCATCGACTCCATCAAACGCGCCGAGGTCGCCGGCGAAGTCGCCCAACGCCTCTCCCTCAGCGTCGAAGGCGACGAAAGCGAACTCGAAGACCTCGTCAAGGCCCGCACCGTCCGCGCCATGGTCACCTGGCTCGACCAGAAGATGAGCGGCACCATCCACGTCTCGGCCAGCACGACCGGCCCGCTGGCGCTCGCCCCGGCCCCGGCGGTGGCACCGTCGGCCGTGGCCGCACCGGCCGCCGCGCCGGCCGCCGTGGCCGTGCCCGCCGGGGCCAGCCTCGCGGAGTTCCAGCAGGCGATCCTCACCGTGATCAGCGAGCGCACCGGCTACCCCGTCGACCTCATCGAACTCGACCTCGACCTCGAAGCCGACCTCTCCATCGACTCCATCAAACGCGCCGAGGTCGCCGGCGAAGTCGCCCAACGCCTCTCCCTCAGCGTCGAAGGCGACGAAAGCGAACTCGAAGACCTCGTCAAGGCCCGCACCGTCCGCGCCATGGTCACCTGGCTCGACCAGAAGATGAACGCCACCGTCACCGCCACGGTGACGGTCGCCCCACCGGCCGCCGTGCCCGCCGCCCCGCCGGCGAGCGTCGCCGCGCCGGCCGCCGCACCCGCCGCGCCGCCCGCGCCGACCGAGGTCGGGGTGGGGATCGCGCCGAAGCGGCTGGTCGCCCGGGAGAGCGTCCAGCCCGGACAGCGCGTCGACCCGGGCACGCTCGCCGGGATGCGGTTCCTGATCACCGGCGGCGGACCGGTCGGGGCGTACCTGGCGGAGCTGCTCGGCGCGCACGGCGCCGGCGGCCAGCTGGGGGTGCTCGACAGCGAGCAGGCCGACCAGGGCTTCGACGGGGTGCTGGTGCTCGACGGGCTGACCAACCTCGACGAGCCGCTGCTGCCCGCCGTGTTCCCGCTGTTGCAGCGGGCCCTGGCCGCCGGGCCGCGCTGGCTGCTCGCCGCCGGGGCGCAGGACGTCGCCGGCGCGGCCGACGGCATGCCCGGCCTGTTCCGCACGATCGCCCGCGAGTACCCGGGGCTGACCGCCCGGTTCGTGGCGGTGGACCCGGCGGCGACGCCGGAGGTGCTGGCCCGGCAGCTGCTCGACGAGCTGCTCACCGCCGCCGACGCCCCGGTGGTCGCCCGGCGTGGCGACGAGCGCTACGTCGCCGACCTGGTCCCGGTCGAGCTGGGCGCGCTGGCCGCCGGGGGTGCCGGGCCGGCCGGCGACGGGGTGTCCGAGGCCGCCGCGATCGGGTTGGAACGCGACTCGGTGGTGGTGCTGATCGGTGGGGCGCGGGGCATCACCCCGTGGTTCGCCCGGGCGCTCGCCTCGGCCAGCGGCTGCCGCATCGAGCTGGTCGGCCGTACCCCGTTGCCGTCCGGCCCGGAGGACCCGGAGCTGGCCGCCGCCACCGACCGCGCCGCGCTGGTCGGTGTGCTGGCCCGGCGGGGCCTGTCCTCGCCGGCCGAGATCTCCCGCACCGCCCAGGCCGTCCTGGCGGCCCGGGAGGTGACCGCGACGATCGCCGAGCTGACCGAGCTGGGTGGGGAGGTCCGCTACCACGCCCTGGACGTCCGGGACGTGGCGGCGACCCGGGTGCTGCTGGCCGCGATCCACGCCGAGTACGGCCGCCTCGACGGGGTGGTCTACGCCGCCGGGATCATCGAGGACAAGCTGATCGCCGAGAAGGACCCGGCGTCGTTCACCCGGGTCTTCGACACCAAGGTCGACGGGGCCCGGGGGCTGCTGGCGGGCCTCGACGCGCTGCCCGGCGCGCCGCGGTTCCTGGTCTTCTTCGGCAGCATCGCCGCCGCCTACGGCAACCGGGGACAGGCCGACTACGCGGCGGCCAACGACGCCCTGGACGCCATCGGCACCCGGTACGCGGCCCGGACCGGGGTACGCACCGTGACCGTCCACTGGGGCCCGTGGGCGCCCGGCGTCGGCCACGGCGGCATGGTCACCGCCGAGCTGAGCCGGGAGTACGCCCGGCGCGGCATCGGCCTGATCGACCCGGAGGAGGGCGCGCTGGCCCTGCTGCGCGAGCTGGCCTGGGCCGACGCGTCGGTCACCTCGGTCGTCTACACCGCCTCCGGGTGGTGAGGGCGTCGATGTGCCGTCCCGCCCCCACCCGCCCCACCCGTCGGAGGAACCGATGAACAACGGCGCCGCTGCGCCCGGCCAGATCGCGATCGTGGGGATGGCCGCCCTGATGCCCTCCGCCGGTGACCTGGAGAGCTACTGGCGCAACCTGATCGGCGGGGTCGACGCGATCACCGACGTCCCCACGCACCGCTGGGACGAGGAGTTCTACGACCCGGAGCAGTCCCACCGGGCCGACCGGATGTACTGCCGGCGCGGCGGGTTCGTCGACGAGTTCGCCACCTTCGAGCCGCTGCGGTTCGGGGTGATGCCCGCCTCGGTGGGCGACATCGAGCCGGACCAGCTGATCACGCTGGAGGTGGCCGCCGCGGCGATCGACGACGCGGGTGGCGGCGACCGGCTCCCGGCGCGCGACCGGATCGGCGTCATCCTCGGCCGGGGCGGCATCCTCAGCCCCGCCCAGGCCCGCTACGCCCAGCGGGTGCGGATGTCCAGCCAGGTGGTCAGCATCCTGCGGGAGCTGATCCCCGACGTCGACCCGGCCCGGCTGGAGCTGCTGCGCAAGAAGTTCGACGAGCGGCTCGGGCCGTACCAGCCGGAGGGGACGATCGGCCTGGTGCCGAACCTGGCCGCCTCCCGGGTGGCCAACCGGCTCGACCTGCGCGGCCCGGCGTACACCATCGACGCGGCCTGCGCGTCGTCGCTGATCGCCGTGGACCAGGGCATCACCGAGCTGCTCAACGGCCGGTTGGACGCGGTGCTCGCCGGTGGTGTGCACCACGTGCACGACATCAGCTTCTGGTCGGTGTTCAACCAGCTCCGGGCGCTGTCGCGGCGGGGCGAGATCCGTCCGTTCGACGCCGCCGCCGACGGGCTGCTGATCGGCGAGGGCACCGGCGTGGTGGTGCTCAAGCGGTACGCCGACGCGGTGCGCGACGGCGACCGGGTGTACGCGGTGATCCGGGGCAGCGGGGTGTCCAGCGACGGCAAGTCGGCGAGCATGTTCAACCCGGCGGTCTCCGGTCAGGTGCTGGCGATCCGGCGGGCCTGGGAGTCCGCCGGGCTCGACCCGACCGCCCCGGACGCGCTGGGGCTGCTGGAGGCGCACGGCACCGGCACCCCGACCGGGGACGCCGCCGAGCTGACCACGGTGGCGCAGGTGTTCGGCCCGTACACCGGTGGGCCGCGTCCGGTGATCGGCTCGGTGAAGTCGATGATCGGGCACACCATGCCGGCGGCCGGGGTGGCCGGCCTGATCAAGGCGGCGCTCGCGGTGCACCGGGGGGTGCTGCCGCCGACGCTGCACTGCGAGACACCGCGCAAGGAGATGGCGGCGACCCGGTTCGCGCCGATCGACACCGCCCGGCCGTGGGAGAGCGACGGCCCGCGCCGGGCCGGGGTCAACGCGTTCGGGTTCGGTGGGATCAACGCCCACCTGATCATCGAGCAGGCCCCGGTGTCGGTGGGTGAGCCGGTGGTGGGGCTGACCGCACCGGCCGCCGGCCGGGCCGTGGTCGACGAGCCGGACCAGGTGCTCTGGCTGGCCGCGTCGGACCCGGCCGGGCTCGCCGAGCTGCTGGACCGCGACGACCAGGAGGTACGCCGGATCGGCGTCGAGCTGGCCGCCCGCTCCGGCGGCGACTCCCCGGGGACGGCCCGGTTGGGCATCGTCAACCCGACCGACAAGCTGCTCGCGGTGGCCCGCAAGACGGTGGCCCGGGGGCAGGCGTGGCGGGGCGGGCGGGACATCTGGTTCAGTCCCCGACCGCTGCTCGGCGCGGGGGCGGGCAGGCTCGCGTTCGTCTTCCCCGGCCTGGAGGCGGAGTTCGCCCCCCGGACCGCCGACCTGGCAGCCCACTTCGGCCTGCCGGACCGCGAGTGGTCCGCCGCCGACCTGGGCCGGCACGGCGCCGGCCTGATCGAGGTGGGCAAGCTGCTCGACACCGCGCTGACCCGGATCGGGGTACGACCCGACGCGGTCGCCGGGCACAGCATCGGCGAGTGGACCGCCGCCGCGGTCAGCGGCCAGATCAGCACCGCCGCGATGGACGAGTTCCTCGACCTGTTCAACGCCGACTCGGTGGAGGTCTCCGGGTACGTCTTCGCGGCCGTCGGGGCCGGCGCGGACCGGGTCGCCCCGCTGCTCGGCGACTACCCGGGGGTGGTCCTGTCGCACGACAACGCCCCGGCGCAGTCGGTGGTGAACGGCCCGGAGCCGCAGGTCGACCGCCTCGTCGAGGCGCTGCGTACCCGCAACATCCTGTGCCAGAAGCTGCCGTTCCGGTCGGCGTTCCACACCCCCGCCTTCGCCGACGGGCTCACCTCGATCGGCGCCGCCCTGGGCCGCTGGGAGGTGCACCCGACCCGGATGCCGGTGTGGTCGGCGACCCTGCACGCGCCGTTCCCGGCCGACGAGGAGGAGGTCAACCGGATCTTCGTCCGGCACATGATGGAGCCGGTCTGGTTCCGGCAGACCGTCGAGGCCATGTACGCCGCCGGGTTCCGGGTGTTCCTCCAGGTCGGTGCGGGGCAGCTCGCCTCGCTGATCGGGGACAACCTGCGCGGACGCGAGCACCTGGCGATGCCGGTGAACACCGCGCACCGCAGCGGGTTGAACCAGTTGCGCCGGGTCGCCACCGCCCTGTGGGTGGAGGGGGCGGCACCGGACCTGGGCGCGCTGTCCGCGCGGGGCACCGCCGCGCCGGTGGCCACGACCGGTCGTACCCCGGCCACGGGTGGTGCCGACGGCACCGCGAAGGCCGGCGGCCGGCGGGGTCCCCGGTTGAAGCTCGACCTCGGTGGGCCGCTGGTCCGCCTCGGCGCGGACGCCGCCGGCCTGCTCGGGGTCACCGTGTCCGACGGGTCGGCGGCGACGCCGGGTGCCGGCGACGGCGTCGCCCGGCCGGTCGTCGCCGGGGCCGGCCGGGTCGGGTCGACGCCGGCCGGGGCAGCGCCCCCGGTGACCCGGGCGGCGACCGTGCCGCCGCCCGCCGCCCGACCGCCCACCGTGCCGGCGGCGGCCACCCCACCGGCCGCACCGCCGCCGGTCGCCACCCCACCTGCCGCGACGCCCGCACCGGCCGCGCGGACGGCCGGGCAGCCCGCCGCCGCTGCGGCCGGTGACCCGGGGGCCGCGCTGGACGCGCTGCACCGGCTCGCCGGCGGGTCCAGCGCGGCGGCCGAACTCGCCGCCCTGCTGCGGGAGAACACCCGGGGCACGGCCACCGCCGGCAACGGCACCGCGGCCCCGACCCGGCCAGCGCCGCCGGCCGCCCCCGTCACACCGGCCGCTCCCGCCGCGTCGGCCGCCCCCGCCGCGTCGGCGGCGACGCCGCCCACGGCGGTCCGCCCGAGCGGCGCGGCCGGTACGGAGGTCGGCCGGATCACCCGGCGGATCTCCCTGGACACCATGCCGTACCTGCTGGACCACTGCTTCTTCGTGCAGCCCGACGACTGGCCGGACCCGGAGGACCGGTGGCCGGTGGTCCCGGCGACCGCCCTGGTCGCGCACATGATGGAGGCGGTGGAGCAGCTCGTGCCCGGCGTCCCGGTGGTGGCGGTGCACGACGCGAAGTTCAACCGGTGGCTGATCGCCGAACCGGCCACCGACGTGGAGATCGTGGTCCGCACGGCCGGCCCGAACCGGTACGCGGTCGCCTTCGCCGGGTACGCCCGCGCGACGATCGAGGTCGGCACGGCGTACCCGACGCCGCCGCCGGTCTGGACCCACGACCCGGCCACCGAACGCCCGCCGACCCTCGGCGCCGCCGAGATGTACGCGGAGCGGCTGATGTTCCACGGCCCGCAGTTCCAGGGCGTGACCGAGGTGCACGCGCTCGGCGACATGCACGTACGCGGCATCGTCACCGCACCGGTGCCGCCGGGGGCGCTGCTGGACAACGCCCTCCAGCTCATCGGCAACTGGCTGATCACCACCCAGCCGTTCCGCACGGTCGCGTTGCCGGTGGGGCTCGGTCAGGTGCGGTTCTACGGGCCGCCGCCGCCGGCCGGCCGGGCGTTCGAGTGCGTCGCCCGGGTCCGCGCCATCGACGACGGGAAACTCGTCGCCGACACCCAGCTCAGCTACCAGGGGCGGGTGTGGTCGGAGATCGAGGGCGCGGTGGACCGCCGGTTCGACAGCCACCCGCAGGCCCGGGTCGCGGAGCGGTTCCCCGAGCGGCATCCGATGTCGCTGTTGCAGCCCGAGGGCTGGACGATGGCGTTCGACTGCTGGACCGACCTGGTCACCCGGGGCATGGCCGCCCGGGGCATCCTCGGCGGGGCCGCCTACGCCGACTACGAGCGGCAGCCGGCCAGGACCCGCAAGCAGTGGATGCTGGGCCGGATCGCCGCCAAGGACGCGGTACGGGCCCGGCTGTGGGAGGACGGCCACACCGACATCTACCCCATCGAGCTGACCGTCGGCAACGACCCGGACGGCCGGCCGTGGGTACGCGGACGGCCCGGTCGGGGACTCGGTGACTGCGACGTCTCGCTGGCGCACTGCGCGGAGATCGGGGTGGCGATCGCCCGGCGGCGGGCGTCCGACGCGCCGGCGGGCGGCCCCGGGGTGGGCATCGACGTCGCGGAGGTCACCGACCATCCGGAGAGCACCCTCACCTTCGCCCTCACCCCGGCCGAGTTGACCCTGCTGGCCTCGCTGGCCGGCGGGAACGTCGAGGCCCGCCGGTTGTGGTTCACCCGGTTCTGGGCCGCCAAGGAGGCGGTCGCCAAGGCCGAGGGCACCGGGCTGGACGGCTCGCCGCGCCGGTTCCGGGTCTACTCGGCCACCGACTCGGGGCTGACCGTCGAGATCGGCGGTCGGGCGTACCGGGTCGGCCACCGGGACGTCGCCAACCCGGAGGACCTGCCGCCCCGCCGGTACGTCGTCGCCTGGACCTGGGGGCCGGAGCCGGCACCCGCCACCCCGCCCGGGGTGTCCCGGCCGTGAGCCGGCACCCGGCACGCAGCACCGCCCAACCCATCCGATCAGCAGAAGGAGCAACGCCCATGCCCTCGGCCCAGGACACCATCCTCGCCGACCTCACCGAGATGATCGACGCCGTGCTGGGCGACTTCGCGGACGACCAGGTGGTCACCATGGACACCACGTTCTCCGAGGACCTGGGCATGGAGAGCATCGACGTGGTCGCGCTCGCCGGCCGGCTCCAGTCCCGGTACGGCGACACGGTGAACTTCGCCCACTTCGTCGCCAAGCTCGACCTGGAGACCGTCCGGGAGCTGAAGGTCGGGCAGCTCGTCACGCACATCGCCGAGTCGTTGGCGCAGGCCGACGAGGTCGGGGCGGGCAGCCGGTGACCATGGTCCGGGCGAACGGGATCACCCTGCACACGCAGCGGCTCGATCCCCCCGGTCCGGCCGCCGACGGCCGGACCGGGCCGACGCCGACCGCCGTGCTGATCCACGGGATGGCGTCGGACACCATGGCGAGCTGGTACTTCACCCTGGCCGAGCCGTTGTCCCGGGCCGGTTTCCCGACCGTCCTGTACGACCTGCGCGGCCACGGGCGCAGCGAACGTCCCGCCACCGGGTACGCCCTGGACGACTTCGTCGACGACCTGGCGGGGCTGCTGGCCGCCCTGGACGTCACCGGCCCGCTGCTGCTGCTGGGCAACTCCTTCGGCGGCACCATCGCCTTCGGGTACGCCGCCCGGCACCCGGAGCGGGTGGCCGGCATCGTGACGGTCGAGTCGGCGCCGCCGGTCCCGGAGTGGATGCGGCGGGTACGCGAGCGGCTCGCCCGCGTCGCCGCCCGGCTGCCCCGCGACGGGGCGGTCACCGAGATCGGGGTGCGGCGGGGCCGGGTCGCCGCGCAACGGGCCGCCGAGACGCACCGGATGCTCTCCGACACCACGCTGGAGCAGGAGCTGCCGGCGAGCCCGCTGCCGCCCGCCGGGGCGTTGGCCGCGATCGGCTGCCCGGTGCTCTGCCTCTACGGCGGTGACTCGGCGGTGGTGGAGCTGGCCCCGGCGGTCCGCGCCCTGCTGCCGCAGACCCGGGTCGAGGTGCTGCCCGACCAGCGGCACACGGTGCTGATCGACCGGCCGGAGGAGGTCCGCCGGCTGGTCTTCGCCTGGCTCGCCGAGGACTGCTCGCTCGACGTGGCCCAATCCACCACCGCATGACGACGCGACACCCAGGAGGTCTTCCGATGGACGCCCCGATCACCGGCCGGTCGATCATCATCAGCAACGGTCGGTGCGGCTCCACGCTGCTGTCCGACCTGATCCACGAGGAGCCGGACACCCTGTCGGCCCAGGAGTTCTTCATGTCGGTGGCGCCGTGGGCCCGCAGCGCCGAGGTGCTCACCGGTGCCGGGTACTGGGCGGTGCTGGCCAGCCCCAAGGCGGAGCTGTCCACCCTGTTCCGGATCGGCCTGCCGCCGAAGGAGGTCCGCTACCCGGCCACGGGCCGGTGGGCCGACCGGCTCACCGAGCTGCCGCGCATCCTGGCGATCACCCTGTCCAAGCTGACCGCCGACCCGGACGCGCTGTTCGACCAGCTCGCCGAGCGGGTGCCGCAGTTCCGTACCCAGACGGTGGCCCAGCACCACCACGACTTCCTGGACCTGCTCGCCGTGCTGACCGGCAAGACCCGGTGGGTGGAACGCTCCGGCGGCTCCAGCCACGTGGCGCCGTACCTGCTGCGGGGCTTCCCGGACTGCAAGGTCGTCTACCTGACCCGCAGCTGGGAGGACACCGCCCGGTCGATGAGCCGGCACTCGTCGTTCCAGCTCATCCAGCTGCGGGTGGAGTTCCTCGGCCGGTGCGGGCTGGACCCGTTCCGGGTCGGCGCGGACCAGGCGGTGCCGGAGGACCTCCAGCCGTACCTGCCGGACCGGCTGACCGCCGACGCGCTGCGCGAGCGGGGTCAGGACCTGCGCCGCTACCTCGGGTTGTGCGCCTTCATGAGCAGCCAGGCCGACCAGGCGCTGCGGGACGTGCCCCCGGAGCACCTGCTGCGGATGTCCTACGAGGACCTGGTCGCCGACCCGGTGGCCGAGCTGACCGGCCTCGGGCGGTTCCTGGACTTCCCCGACCCGTCCGGGTGGGCCGAGCGGATGGCCTCGCGGGTCGTCGCCCCGGCCCCCCGGAAGTTGCCGGCCGCCGTCTGAGCGGCCCCTGTGTGTCCCTGCCCGCCCCGGGTCCGGTCCGCCGGGCCCGGGGGCGGGTGTCCGCCTTCCTTCGAAAGAGAGACTGTTGGTGAATCCACTCCGGTTCTCCGCACGGCGGTTGTCGACCGCCGTCGCCGTACTCGGGCTCGGGTCGGTGTTGGCGGTACCCTCGGCGGCGCTCGGTGCGCCACTCGACGCCGCCGACACCGGCAGCGCGGCCAGCGCGGCCGGCGCGCAGCAGAGCAGCCCGCAACTGCTCGCCAAGGCCCAGCCGGACGAGTGTTTCGCCGGGATCGGGCTGCCGTACCCGGCCGGGCCGCCGTGCGCCGAGGGCAAGGCCAAGGTCAACCAGGCGTACCTGTGGGGGATGACCCGGGCCGGCAAGACGCTGTGGTTCGGCACCGGAGCGAACGTCAACTGCCTGACCAGCGGACGGGCCCTGCGCAACACCACCCCGACGGTCAACGACGACTGGGTCTGCGAGTACGGCGAGAGCCAGGTCGCCAAGCGCAACCCGCAGTTGCCGGCCATCCTCGGTGACCACCGGCAGCCGCGCCTCTACACCTACGACACCCGCGCCAACAAGCTGACCGAGAAGACCGACCTGGTGAAGGCGGCCTCCACCGAGGACGCGAACCGGTTGCAGACCACCGCGGGCATCCGGGCGGCCGGCAACTTCAACGGGGTGGCGCTGCTGGGCGGCCCGGCGCTGGGCACCAGCGTCAACCTGTTCGCGTTCGACACCGACACCGGCGCGTTCCTCGGCTCCCGCAACTTCCCGATGTACGGCAACATCCGGCACTTCACGGTCGCCGGTGACGCCCTGTACGCCGGGGTGGGCGTCGGCGCGAACGGCGGCGAGCGCGGCAACGTGCTGCGCTGGACGGGCAGCAAGTCCGACCCGTTCGCGTTCACGGTGGTGGCGAACCTGCCGGCGCAGGCCGCCGACCTCACCGTCCACCAGGGGCGGCTGTTCGTGACGACCTGGCCGGGCTCGGACGCCGAGCTGGCCGGCCCGACCGCCGGTGCCGCCGCTCCGCCGCCGAGCATCGCGGCGGTCTGGATGAGCCCGCCGCTCGCGTCGGGCGCGCCGGGGTTGAACCCGGAGGACGCCGACGGCTGGCAGCAGGTGTGGAACGTGTCGTCCTACGAGCCGGACCCGGTGGTGGCCCGCGCGTACGCCCTGGGCGGCCTGGCCTCCTACGGCGGGTTCCTCTACTGGGGCACGATGCACGTGCCGATGAAGGCGACCACGGTGCACATGGCGACGTACCCGCCGGCGAACGAGGCGGCGGCACAGGCCACCATCCAGAACACCCAGCGGTCGATCAGCGTCTACCGGGGCCGCAACTTCGGCACCCACTTCCAGAAGGTCGACCTGTTGTACGGCTCGACGGAGCTGCCTGCGTACGACCCGGCGGCCAACGGTGGGGCCGGGGCCTGGGCGTTGCAGTCGACGCACCAGACGCCGAAGTTCGGCCCGGCCGGGTTCGGCAACCCGTACAACAACTACACCTGGAAGATGGTGGTGGCCGGCGGGAAGCTGTACGTCGGCACGATGGACTGGAGCTACCTGGCCAAGGAGCTGGGCAAGGAGACCGCCGCCGAGCTGGGTCTGTCCCCGGCGCTGGCCGACGACCTGGCCCGCGCGCCGATGGACGCGGCCGGGATGCGTTCCAGCGCCCTGCCGGAGGCGGTCTACGGCGGTGACCTGTACGCCTTCCCGTCACCGACGAAGGCGGCGACGACGGTGAACAACACCGGGCTGGGCAACTACCTGAACTACGGCATCCGCAACATGGTCGCCGACGGCCCGACCCTCTACCTGGGCATGGCGAACCCGATGAACCTGCGGGCCGACCCGACCGACAGCGTCCCCGAGGGTGGTTGGGAGCTGATCCGGCTGCGGGGCTACTGAGCCGACGGGGACGTCGGCCCGGCGGCAGCGTCGTCGCCGGGCCGGCGGCCCCACCCCGGCCCCGCCCCGGCGCGGGCGGCGCCGGGTGCCCCTTGCCGAATCCTGGCGCGTCCCTGACGTTGCTCGAACATTCCCGGGCGAAAGTATTGATATGATGCCTTTTACCGTTTTTCGCCCCGAAGTCGGGCGGAACCGCGCCGGCCGGTCCACGGCCCGCCTCGCGGGAACGCTCGCGCTGCTGCTCGCCCTGACCGCCCCGGCCGGGTGCGGTCCCCGCCGCGAGCAGGCCGACTCCCCCACCGGCCCGGCGGCCAGCGCACCGTCCGGTACGGCGCTGCCGGCGTCGGACGTGCCCGTCGGCAGCTCCACGCACACCCTCACCGTGGACGGGCGGGAACGCGGCTACCGGCTCTACCGGCCGGCCTCGGCCGACCTGAGCGGGCCGGTCCCGCTGGTGGTGATGCTGCACGGCGCGGCCGGCACCGGCGAGCAGGCCGAGCAGGCGTACGGCTGGACCGGCCAGGCCGACCGGGACGGGTTCCTGGTGCTCTTCCCGGACGGGCTGAACCGGGCCTGGGCCATCGGTCCACAGTGCTGCGGGGCGCCCGCCCGCGACGGCGTCGACGACGTCGCGTTCATCACCGAACTGGTCGCCACCGTCGGCCGGGAACTGCCCGTCGACCCGTCCCGCCGGTACGTCACCGGGATCTCCAACGGCGGGCTGCTGGCGTACAAGCTGGTCTGCGACACCACGATCTTCGCCGCGATCGGGGCGGTGGCGAGCACCCTCACCGGGCGGTGCGCCGACCCGAAACCGGTGTCGGTGCTGCACATCCACGGCCAGCAGGACCAGACCATGCCGTACGGCGGCGGGCCCGGCCGGCGGGACAACGGCGGCACCGGCCGCAACCCGGTGAAGATCGACGGCCCGCCCACCCCCGAACTGGCCGCCCGGTGGCGCAGCGTCGACTCCTGCGGCGCGCCGAAGGTGACCACCGACGGGCCGGTCACCCGGTCCGCCGCGACCTGCCCCCAGGGCCGCGCCGTCGAGCTGATCACCGTCGCCGGCGCGGGACACCAGTGGCCCGGCGGCCGACCCAACCCGCCCCGGGCGGAGAAGCTGCTCGACCTCGATCCCCCCTCCACCGCACTGAACGCCACCGACACCATCTGGCGGTTCTTCGCCGCGCACCCCCAGCCCTCCGGCGGCTGACGGCACCGCCGCCGGCCCCGTCGGCACCCGCACCCCCTCAGGACAGGAGTTGAGATGCCCAGCAGAGACGGGCCGGCCGTGGTCGAGGTCGACGACCTCGTCAAGCGCTACCCCCGCACCGACACCAACGCGGTCGACGGGCTGTCGTTCACCGTCGCGCCGGGCGAGATCTTCGGGCTGTTCGGGCCGAACGGGGCCGGCAAGTCCACCACCGTCGGCATCCTGACCACCCGGCTGCGGGCCACCGGCGGCCGGGCCGTGGTCTGCGGGGTCGACGTGGGCCGGGACCCGGCCGCCGCCCGCGCCCACCTGGCCGTGGTGCCCCAGCACAACAACCTGGACCGGGCGCTCACCCCCCGGCAGAACCTCGTCTACCACGCCACCTACCACGGGGTACGGCGACGGGAGGCGCAGGCCCGCGCGGCGGAACTGCTGGACCGGTTCGGCCTCACCGAGCGGGCCGACCGGCGGATCGAGGCGTACTCGGGGGGCATGGCGCAGCGGTTGATGATCGCCCGGGCGCTGACCCACGAGCCGGCGGTGCTCTTCCTCGACGAGCCGACCAACGCCCTCGACCCGCAGACCCGGCTGCTGATCTGGGGGCAGCTGCGGCAACTGCGGGAGCGGGGGGTGGCGATCGTGCTGACCACCCACGCGATGAACGAGGCGGCCCGGGTGGTCGACCGGGTCGGCATCGTCGACCACGGCCGGCTGCTCACCCTGGACACCCCGACCGCCCTGGTCCGGGGCCTCGCCGGGGACGCGCTGCTCGACCTCACGGTCACCCCGGCCGGCGGGGACGACCCGGACGCGCTCTGCGCCGCCCTGGGCGAGCTGCCCGGCGTACGCAAGGCGGAGCGGGTGGCGACGCCGACCGTGCCGGCCGGTGGGCGGCCGGCCGGCGGTGGGGCCGGGCTGGCCGGGGTCGGGATGCTGGCCGCGCTCGCCGCCGGTGGCGGTGGACGGCCCGGTGCCGGCCGGCTGGCCGCCCTGGCCGGCGCGGGTCTGCTCGGGCGCGGCGGCGGCGCGGCCGGCAACGGCGGTCGCGGCCGGCTGCGCATCCGCCTGCACCTGGCCGGCGATCCCGCGACGCTGCTCGGCCCGGCGGTGACCGTGCTCGCCGCCCGGTCGGCGGCGGTCAACGCCGTCGACGTCGGCGAACCCAGCCTGGAGGACGTCTTCATCGAACTCACCGGAAGGCAACCGAGGTGACCGCTCTCGACACCCCGACCCCGCTGCGCCCGACGGCCACGCCACCCTCCCGGCCCGGGACCGGGCGGGTGTTCGCCGCGGTGCTGCGCCGCGACCTGATGGTCACCGGCCGGGAACTCTGGGTCATCCTGGTCCAGGTCGGGCTGACGCCGCTGTTCATGCTGTTCGTCTTCGACACCGTGCTGGGCAGCCAGGGCCTCGTCGGGCGGGGTTTCGCCGACGTGTTCCTGCCCGGCATCATCGCGCTGGCCGCCCTCACCACCGCGTTGCAGAGCGTGGCCCTGCCGCTGGTGAAGGAGTTCGGCTTCACCATGGAGATCGAGGACCGGTTGATGGCGCCGCTGCCCACCGGGTACGTCGCGATCGGCAAGCTGGTGATCGCCACCATCCGGGGGCTGCTCGCGGCCGTGCTGATCTATCCGCTCGGCGCGCTGATGGTCGGTTCCGCGCCGTGGCGGCCGGCGGGGCTGCCGCTGGCGTTCGTGGTGGCGCTGCTCGGGGCGTGGATCGGCGGGGCGATCGGGATGAGCCTGGCCACCACCCTGCCGGTGCAGCGGATCAACGTGACCTTCTCGGTGATCCTCACCCCGATCATCTGGACCGGCTGCATCCACTACCCGTGGCCCCGGCTGTCGTCGGTGCCCTGGTACCAGGTGGTCACCGCGCTCAACCCGATGACGTACGTCTCGGAGGGGGTGCGCGGGGCGTTGCTGCCCGGCGTGCCGCACCTGCCGGCGTGGGTGTGCCTGACCGTGCTGACCGGGGTGGCCGTCGTCCTGACCTGGGTCAGTGTCCGCTGCTTCACGCGGCGGGCGATCCAGTGACCACCCGCACCCGCACCGCCCGCGTACCCGACAGGTCGAGGAGTTGCCATGGTTGACCCCACCATCGCCGAATCCGACGTGGCGCTCGCCCGCCGGCTCGCCGCCCACGCCGGTGAACTGCTGCTGCGGGTACGCGCCGACCACGGTCACGCCGATCCCGCCGCGCTGAAGGCCGCCGGTGACCGGGCCGCCCACGACTTCCTCCGGGCCGAGCTGGCCCGGTGCCGGCCGGCCGACGCGGTGCTCTCCGAGGAGGACGACGGCTCCCGGCTGGTGGATACCGGCGAGGGCGTGTCCCGGCGGACCGCCGACCGGGTGTGGATCGTCGACCCGCTCGACGGCACCCGGGAGTTCTCCGAGCAGGGGCGCGCCGACTGGGCGGTGCACGTGGCGCTCTGGGCCCGCGATGCGGCGACCCCGCACGGGCTGGTCGCCGGTGCGGTCGGGCTGCCGGCGCAGAGCCGGGTGCTGACCACCGACGACCCCACCGCGCCGGCCGCCCCGGCCCCGCCCGGCGGGGTGATCCGGCTGGCGGCCAGCCGCAGCCGTCCCCCCGCCTTCCTGGCCGCGCTGGCCGAGGAGGTCGGCGCGGAACTGGTGCCGATGGGTTCGGCGGGGGCGAAGATCGCGGCGGTGGTGACCGGTGACGTGGACGGCTACGTCCACGCGGGCGGCCAGTACGAGTGGGACTCCGCCGCGCCGGTTGCGGTGGCCACCGCCGCCGGGTTCCACGCCTCCCGCATCGACGGTTCCGCGCTGACCTACAACGAGGCCGACCCCCGGCTGCCGGACCTGCTGGTCTGTCGCGGCGAGCTGGCCGTGCCGCTGCTCGCCGCGCTGCGGCGGCAGCTGGCCGGCACGGCGGTCACCTCCGGTTCCCCCGTCCCCCACCCCGGAAAGGACCCGCGATGAGCAGCGGATCGGCTGCGTACCAGGTCTCCCAGCTCGACGAGTTGGAGGCGGAGAGCATCTTCGTGATGCGTGAGGTGGTCGCCGAGATGGAGCGGCCGGTGCTGCTCTTCTCCGGTGGCAAGGACTCGATCGTGATGCTGCGGCTGGCGCAGAAGGCGTTCGCCCCGGCCGGCATCCCGTTCCCGGTGATGCACGTGGACACCGGGCACAACTTCCCGGAGGTGCTCGACTACCGCGACCGCCGGGTCACCGAGCTGAACCTGCACCTGATCGTGGCGAGCGTGCCGGAGGCGCTGACCCGGGGCCTGGTCCGTGAGTCGGGTGACGGGATGCGGAACCGGATCCAGACGCCGGTGTTGTTGGACGCGGTGGAGAAGCACCGGTTCGACGCGTTGTTCGGTGGGGCGCGGCGGGACGAGGAGAAGGCGCGGGCGAAGGAGCGGGTGTTCTCGTTCCGGGACGAGTTCGGGCAGTGGGATCCGAAGAACCAGCGGCCGGAGTTGTGGTCGTTGTACAACGGTCGGCATCATCCGGGTGAGTCGATCCGGGTGTTCCCGTTGTCGAACTGGACCGAGTTGGACATCTGGCACTACATCGCCCGGGAGCGGGTGCCGTTGCCGTCGATCTACTACGCGCACGACCGTGAGGTGGTCGAACGCGACGGCATGCTCTACGCCGTCAACGAGTTCTTCACCCCCCGCGCGGGCGAGGAACCCTTCACCGCCCGGGTGCGGTACCGCACCGTCGGCGACGCGTCGTGCACCGCCGCCGTCCGCTCCGACGCGGACACGGTGGAGAAGGTGATCGACGAGGTCGCCGCGACGCGGATCACCGAGCGGGGGGCGACCCGGGGCGACGACCGGGTCAGCGAGGCCGCCATGGAGGACCGCAAGCGGGAGGGCTACTTCTGATGAGCACCGAGATGCTGGCACCGGCCGGTTCCCCCGCCGAGGCCCGACCGATGGACCTGCTGCGGTTCGCCACGGCGGGCAGCGTGGACGACGGGAAGTCGACCCTGATCGGTCGGTTGCTGTACGACACGAAGTCGTTGTTCACCGACCAGTTGGCGGCGGTGGAGGCGGTCAGCGCGGCCCGGGGTGACGAGTACACCAACCTGGCGTTGCTCACCGACGGTCTGCGGGCCGAGCGGGAGCAGGGCATCACCATCGACGTGGCGTACCGCTACTTCGCCACCCCCCGGCGCAAGTTCATCATCGCCGACACCCCCGGGCACACCCAGTACACCCGCAACATGGTCACCGGCGCGTCCACCGCCGACCTCACCCTGGTCCTGGTGGACGCCCGCAAGGGCCTGGTGGAGCAGTCCCGGCGGCACGCGTTCCTGTGTTCGCTGCTGCGGGTGCCGCACCTGGTGCTCTGCGTCAACAAGATGGACCTGGTCGACTTCTCCCAGGAGGTCTTCGAACGGATCGCCGACGAGTTCACCTCCTTCGCGGCCAAGCTCGACGTCCCCGACCTCGCGGTGATCCCGGTGTCGGCGCTCCAGGGCGACAACATCGCCGCCCGGTCGGAGAACATGCCGTGGTACGAGGGGCCGTCGCTGCTGCACCACCTGGAACACGTGCACATCGCCTCGGACCGCAACCTGGTCGACGTGCGGTTCCCGGTGCAGTACGTGATCCGCCCCCAGTCCACCACGGTCACCGACTACCGGGGCTACGCCGGGCAGGTCGCCTCCGGCGTGCTCAAGCCCGGCGACGAGGTGATGGTCCTGCCCTCCGGGTTCACCAGCCGGATCGCCGCCATCGACACCGCCGACGGCCCGGTCGACGAGGCGTTCCCCCCGATGTCGGTCACCGTCCGCCTCGACGACGAGATCGACGTCTCCCGGGGCGACATGATCTGCCGCCCGAACAACGCCCCGACCGTCGCCCAGGACATCGAGGCGATGGTCTGCTGGATGGACGAGACCCGCCCGCTGGAGATCGGCGGCCGGTACGTCGTCAAGCACACCACCCGGTCGGCGCGCGCCATCGTCCGCGAGTTGCACTACCGGCTCGACATCAACACCCTGCACCGGGACGAGACCAGCACCGCGCTGGCGCTCAACGAGATCGGCCGGATCAGGCTGCGCACCACCGTGCCGCTGCTGGTGGACGACTACCACCGCAACCGCACCACGGGCGGTTTCGTCATCATCGACGAGACCACCAACCGCACCGTGGGCGCGGGGATGGTCATCCAGCGGGACTGACCCCGCGCTCCGCGTCGGCCGGCCCGGCATCCTCCCCCGCCGGGCCGGCCGAACCCTTCGTACGTCACGCCCGGTCGGCGCTCGGCGGGTCGAACCAGCGGGCGAGCGCGGCGGTCAACCCGTCGGCGTCCGGCCCGTCCGGCGGGGACTGCCAGGCCACGTAGCAGTCCGGGCGCAGCAGCAGCGCGGTCGGCATGGCGTCGCCGGGCGCGTCGGCCGTCGCGCCGCCCGACGTGAACCGTCCGTTGAGCACGTCGACCCGGTCCCGCCACGGCCCGGCCGCCCCGGCGTGGACGCCGGTGGGGTCGAGCAGCAGCGGGCGGGCGGTCCGGGTCAGCTCGGCCAGCCGGACCGGGCCGGTGCCGGTGTGCCACACCAGGTCGGGTGCGAAGCGTCCGACCAGCGGCCCGTCCGCAGCGCCCGTCGGGTAGCGGACGTCCGCGCCGGCCAGCAGGGCGGCGACGTGGGCCGCGTTCTCCGGCCGGTCGAGCAGCTCGCCGAGGAGCTCCCGCAGCGCGGTGACCTCGCTGCCGGGGGCGATCAGCGCCGACTGGGCCTGGGTGGACATGGTGACCCGCTGCGCGACCGGTCGGCGTTCCGCCTCGTACGAGTCCAGCAGCCCGTCCGGGGCCCGGCCGTGCACCTGGGCGGCCAGCTTCCAGCCGAGGTTCACCGCGTCCTGGAGGCCGAGGTTGAGTCCGGGCCCGCCGATCGCGGAGTGGACGTGGGCGGCGTCGCCGAGCAGCAGCACCCGCCCGGCGCGGTACCGCTCGGCGAGCCGGGTGTTGCCCCCCACCAGGCGACGCAGCAGGTGCGGCCCGGGGCCGGCCGGCGGGCCGATCGGCACGTCGACCCCGAGCACCCGGGCGACACTGGCCCGCATCTCGGCGAGGGTGGGTGGCCCGTCGACCTGCCTCGCGTCGGGCCACTCGGTCGTGCTGAGGCCCGCCGGACGTCCGGTGAAGGGGGCCCACGCGATCAGCCCCCGCTCGGTACGGGTGTGCCGGAACGGCGCGACGGTGCCGTACCCGGGGATCGCGAGGCCGCCGGTCGCCGCGTCGATCAGCTCCGGGGGCAGGCTGACCTGTGCGGTGCGGGAGACGGTGCGGTCGGTGGACACGCCGGGGAAGCCGATCCCGGCCAGCCGGCGTACGACGCTGTGCCCGCCGTCCGCGCCGACCAGGTAGCGGCAGCGCAGGGTGGTGCCGTCGGCGAACGTCACCTGGACGTCGTCCGCGCCGGGGGTCAGGCCGGTCACCTCGTGTCCCCGTCGGACCGGCACGCCCAGTTCGGCGACCCGCTCGGCGAGCACCCGCTCCAGGTGGGCCTGCGGGACCTGGAGCAGGTACAGCGGGTTGTCCGGCACCGCCCGCAGGTCCAGCGGCAGCGCGCCGAAGACGAACCCGGGCGCGGGCTGCGGCGGTGCCGGATCGTCGACGAGGCGGTGGTGCAGGCCACGCCGGTCGAGCAGCCGGACCACCTGACCGACCAGCCCGTTGGCACGCTGCTCGGTGGTGGGGGCGGACAGCCGTTCGCAGACGACGGGCCGGACGCCGGCCAGGGCCAGTTCGGCGGCGAGCAGCAGGCCGTTGGGGCCGGCGCCGACGATGAGGACGTCGATCATCACGGGCTCCTTTCGAGGGCATGGTGGACCGCCGCCGGGGCACGGCGGAGCACGGGCAGGACCGGGCACCCCGACGGGGCGTGGGTGGGCGCGGTGGATCGAGCTTCCGCGGTTCGGCGGGATCGGTCGGCGGGGCGTGGGTGCGGTGGGTCGGGTCAGCGGGGGGTGGGGGGCGGCAGGCCGGCGGCGAGCCGGGTCAGCGCGTCGGGGAGCAGGTGTTCCATCGCCACCGGCGGATCGGCGCGCAGGTAGTGCCGGATCGCGGCGTTCACGGCGGCGTTCACGCTGGCCGCCACGAGGTGGGGATAGAGGTCGCGGTCGGGGTCGGTGCCGGTGCGTTCGGCGACGGCTGCGGCCAGGTCGGCCTCGGCGATCGCGCCCGCGCGCAGCATCTCGCCCTGCAACGCCGGCTCGGCCAGCATCACGGCGAGCCCCTCGACCCATTCGGCGTGCGGGCGCGGTGGCGACTCGGTGACCTCGGGGCCGGGGGCGAAGCGGGTCAGCGTCGCCTCGATCAGCGCCGCCCAGAGGGGTTCGTCGGCCGGCCGTCGGCGCAGTTCCTCGGCCACCCGCCGGCTGCGGTCGAGGTGCCGGAAGGCGATCGCCTCGGCCTTGCTGGAGAAGTAGTTGTTGAACGTACGCGGGGACACGCCCACGGCCTGGGCGATGTCCTCCACCAGGACGTTGTCGAAGCCCCGGGCGACGGTCAGCCGGATGGCCGCCCAGCTCAGCGCCGCCCGCGTCTCGGCCTTCTTACGTTCCCGTAGCCCGCTCACCCACCC
The DNA here is from genome assembly GCF_007833915.1 of Micromonospora sp. HM134. NCBI lineage: Bacteria > Bacillati > Actinomycetota > Actinomycetes > Micromonosporales > Micromonosporaceae > Micromonospora > Micromonospora sp. HM134. The sequence goes on along the minus strand of NZ_CP041061.1, from coordinate 3,387,890 downwards.
AGCATAACCGAAAGTGCGTGGCACGCAATATTACGTGCCACGCACTTTTCGCTTCTGCTGCCGCATCGCCCGCTCCGGCGGGGTACCACCCCGAGGCCGGGTCCACCCGTCCCGAAACCGGGCGGGCCCCGGCCGATCGGCCGGGGCCCGCACTGCGGGGTCGGATCAGGAGAGGTCGAACCGGTCCAGTTCCATGACCTTCGTCCAGGCGGCCACGAAATCGGTCACGAACTTGGTGCCCGCGTCCTGGCTGGCGTAGACCTCGGCGAGGGCGCGCAGCTGGGAGTTGGACCCGAAGACGAGGTCGACCGCGGTGGCGGTCCACTTCACCTCGTCGGTGGCCAGGTCCCGGATCTCGTAGACGTGCTCGTCGGACTCCGACGCCTTCCACCGGGTGCCCGGGGACAGCAGGTTGGCGAAGAAGTCGTTGCTGAGCACGCCGGGCCGGTCGGTCAGCACCCCGTGCGCCGCACCGCCGACGTTGTTGCCGAGGGCCCGCAGGCCGCCGACGAGGACGGTCATCTCCGGCGCGGTCAGGTTGAGCATGTACGCCCGGTCGACGAGCAGCACCTCCGGCTGGGTCTTCTCACCCGGACGCAGGTAGTTGCGGAACCCGTCGGCGCGCGGCTCCAGCACGGCGAACGACTCGACGTCGGTCTGCTCCTGGCTGGCGTCGGTGCGGCCCGGCCGGAACGGCACGGTCACCTCGACGCCCGCCGCGCGGGCGGCCTGCTCGACGGCGGCCGAGCCGGCCAGCACGATCAGGTCCGCGAGGGAGATCTTCGCCCCACCGGCGGCGTTGAACTCGCGCTGGATCCCCTCCAGGGTCGCCAGCACCGTCGCGAGCTGCTCGGGCTGGTTGACCTCCCAGCTGCGCTGCGGTTCGAGCCGGATCCGCGCGCCGTTGGCGCCGCCGCGCTTGTCGGTGTGCCGGAAGCTCGCGGCGGAGGCCCAGGCGGTGCTGACCAACTGGGCGGTGGTCAGGCCCGAGTCGAGCACCTTCGCCTTGAGGGCGGCGACGTCGGCGTCGGACACCAGCTCGTGGTCGACGGCCGGCAGCGGGTCCTGCCACAGCTGCGGCTCGGCGACCCACGGCCCGAGGAAGCGGCTGACCGGGCCCATGTCGCGGTGCAGCAGCTTGTACCAGGCCTTGGCGAACGCCAGGGCGAACTCGTCGGGGTGCTCCAGGAAGCGCCGCGAGATCTTCTCGTACGCCGGGTCGACGCGCAGCGACAGGTCGGTGGTGAGCATCGTCGGCTTGTGCTTCTTGGCCGGGTCGTGGGCGTCCGGGATGATCGCCTCGGCGTCCTTGGCGACCCACTGCTTCGCGCCGCCGGGGCTGGTGGTCAGCTCCCACTCGTAGCCGAAGAGGATCTCGAAGAAGCGGTTGCTCCACTGGGTGGGCCGGTCGGTCCAGGTCACCTCCAGACCGCTGGTGATCGTGTCACCGCCCTTGCCGCTGCCGTGGGTGCTCAGCCAGCCCAGGCCCTGCGCCTCCAGCGGGGCGCCCTCGGGCTCGGGGCCGACGTGGTCGTCGGCGATGCCCGCGCCGTGGGTCTTGCCGAAGGTGTGGCCACCGGCGATGAGCGCGACGGTCTCCTCGTCGTTCATCGCCATCCGGCGGAAGGTCTCCCGGATGAAGTGCGCCGCCGCGGCCGGGTCCGCGTTGCCGCGCGGGCCCTCCGGGTTGACGTAGATGAGGCCCATCTCGGTCGCCCCGACCCCGGCCGCCATCTCCTTCTCGGAGGCGTAGCGCTCGTCACCGAGCCAGGTGTCCTCCGGGCCCCAGAAGATCTCCTCGGGCTCCCAGACGTCCTGCCGGCCGAAGCCGAAACCGAAGGTCTTGAAGCCCATCGACTCCAGGGCGACGTTGCCGGCGAGCACCAGCAGGTCGGCCCAGGAGACCTGCTGGCCGTACTTCTGCTTGACCGGCCAGAGCAGCCGGCGGGCCTTGTCCAGGTTGGCGTTGTCCGGCCAGCTGTTCAGCGGCGCGAACCGCTGCCCGCCGTCACCGGCGCCGCCCCGGCCGTCCTCGATCCGGTACGTGCCGGCGGCGTGCCAGCTCATCCGGATCATCAGGCCGCCGTAGTGGCCGAAGTCGGCCGGCCACCAGTCCTGCGAGGTGGTGAGCACCTCGGTGATGTCCCGCTTGAGCGCCTCGACGTCGAGCTTGGCGAACTGCGCGGCGTAGCTGAAGTCCTCCCCCAGCGGGTTGCCCTTGGCCGAGTGGGCGTGCAGGACCGACAGGTCGAGCTGGTTGGGCCACCAGTCCCGGTTGGTACGCGGACGCCCGCCGGTCTTCGGCTTCGGGGAATCGATCGCCGGGTTCTCGCTCTCGCTACCCTGCGCGGTCACCGAGTCGTGCGCGACCGGGCAGCCGGCCGCCGCCTTCTGGTCCACGCCCTGAGCGCTGACGGGGGCGTTGTCCTGGGTGTCGCTCATGTACTTCCTTCCGAACTGGTGGATCACTGGGAGGTGCGGTCGGTCGCACAGTCGGGGCAGGTGCCCCAGTAGACGACCTCCGCCTCGTCGACCACGAACCCGTGGTCGTCGGAGGCGGTGAGACACGGCACGTGACCGACGGCGCAGTCGACGTCGGCGATCACGCCGCAGGAGCGGCAGACGACGTGGTGGTGGTTGTCCCCCACCCGTGCCTCGTAGCGCGCGGTGGACCGGCCCGGCTGGATGCGGCGCACCAGGCCGGCCTCGGTGAGCGCCCGTAGCACGTCGTAGACCGCCTGGTGGGAGACCGTGGGCAGGTCGGCCCGGACCAGCGCGATCACCGTGTCGGTGTCGACGTGCGGGTGGTCCCGCAGCGCGGCGAGCACGGCCAGTCGGGGCCGGGTCACGCGCAGCGAGGCCGCCCGTAACTGTGCCTCGAGGTCGGCCGTCATGCCCCGAACCATAGTCCGCTGTTCTGGAGCAAATCAAGTTTAGGCCCGGCGTGGCGGCACACCTCACTCCCCTGGGTGACGCATCACTCACCCGATGCGACCGGACGAGGCGGCCGGGAACGGCCCGGGTGGGAAACGGAGGGGCGGGCTCAGCGGCGGCGGGGTGGCGCGGTGCTGCCCCGCACCACCAGCGAGGTGCCGAGTTCGTACCGGTCCTGGACCAGCGGCTGGCCGTCGGCCAGGGCCAGCGCCAGACGTGCGGCGGTCGCCCCGATCTCCGCGAACGGCTGCCGCACGGTGGTCAGCGGCGGCGCCAGCCAGGCCGCCTCGTCGACGTCGTCGAAGCCGACGACGCTGAGGTCGTCGGGAATCCGCAGGCCGGCCTCCCGGGCCGCCGCGTAGACCCCCAACGCCTGAAGGTCGTTGCCGCAGACCACGGCGGTGGGCGGCGCGGGCCCGGCGAGCAGCTCGACGCCGAGGCGCAGGCCGTCCTCGAAGGTGAACACGCCGCTGCGTTCGAGGCGCTCGTCGAACGGCACGCCCGCGTAGTCCAGCGCGGCCCGGAAGCCGTCGCGGCGGGCCCGCGCCGACAGGTCCCGGACCGGGCCGGTGAGCACCCCGATCCGCCGGTGGCCGAGGTCGACGAGATGGCGGGTGGCCGACAGCGCCCCGCTCCAGTTGCCCGACCCGACGGCGGGGACGGGGAACAGGTTGCCCACCGGGTCGACGGCGACCAGCGGTATGCCGGCGGCGGCGAAGCTCGCCCCGTCCTCGGCCGTGACCAGGGAGAAAACCGTGATCACGGCGGCCGGCTGGCGCAGCAGCAGCGCCTGCACCCAGGGTTGCCCGGCCCGCAGGCGGTACTGCACGTCGGTGAAGCCGACCGTGTGGTCCCGGGGGCCGGCGACCTCCTGGACCCCGCGCAGGATCGGCATGGCGATCGAGGAGAGCATCTGGTGGAAGACCACCTCGATGCAGGGCGTCACGCTGCCCGGCGGCCGACGGCGGTAGCCGTGGTCGCGCAGCAGCGCCTCGACCCGCTGCCGGGTCTGCTCACCCACCCCCCGACGGCCGTTGAGCACCTTGGAGACCGTCGGCGGGGACACCCCGGCGAGTTCGGCGATCGTGGCGAGGGGCAGGTCGCCGCGCCGGGGCTTACGGGAACGGCGACGTCGACCTTCCTCGATCACGCAGGGAAGTCTACGTGCCCCGGCGTCCCCGTCCGGAGCACCGGCGACGGGCCCCGGCCGCACCGGCTCCCGGTCAGTGCGGTGCCGCCGCCGGGCGGTGGGTGAACCAGTCGAACGCCGCGCTGCCCCCGGTGACGTACATGCCGACGACCCGGCCGGTGAACCCGGCGGCGACCTCGGTGGACAGGTAGCGCCCGTCGAGTTCGGCCAGCACGACGGGGCCGGCCGGGCCCGCCACCTCGAAGGTGACCATGTCGCAGCCGGCCGCGCGTACCCCCCGGGGCGCGGACGGGGCCGCCAGGTCGGCGGCGGAGGTCACGGTCGGCGGGTAGAGGTCGTGGGTGCGGGTGGCGATCGTCAGTACCAGCGGGCCGTCCGGTACGGCGTGGGTGGCGAAGACCTGCCGGAACGGCCCGGCCCGGCCGATCACCCGGACGGTGCCGGCCCCGACCTCCAGGTCGTAGTGGTGCGCCTCGTCGATGCGGACGGTGAGCCCGGCGGTGCCGGTGCCCGGGTCGACCCGGACGCTGGTCCGGCTGTCGTGGTACCGCTGCCGCAGCGCCACGATCGTCGCACCGGCGAGGTCGAGGGTCGCGCCCACGGCGTGCAGGGTGAGCCAGCCCGGCCGGGCGGTCAGCGACCAGGAGTCGTCCGGGCGGCTGCGGGGCGAGATCCACTCGGGCGCGAGGACGGCCGCGTCGAAGTCGTCGTGGAAGGCGTCCGGGCCGGCGGGGGCGGCACCGGCCGGGGCACTGCCGGGGGGCGCGGGGGTGACCTCCCGGACCGGGTCGACGACCGGCCAGCCGTCGACCCAGCGTACCGGGGCGAGGAAGGTCTCCCGGCCGAGGACGTGGTAGGGCGGCCACTGGCCCCGGGCCCGGATGCCGAGCAGGATCAGCCACCAGCTGCCGTCGAGCGCCTGGACCAGGTCGCCGTGCCCGGTGGCCTGCACCGGAAGGTCGGTGCCCCGGTGGGTGAGGATCGGGTTGGCCGGGGCGGGGGTGAACGGGCCACGCGGGCTGCGTGAGCGGGCGACCGAGACGGCGTGGCCGGTGTGCGTGCCGCCCTCGGAGAGCAGTAGGTACCACCAGCCGTCGATCCGGTAGAGGTGCGGGGCCTCGGGGTACTGGCCGCCGGTGCCCGACCACAGCGGAAGCGGGCCCTCCAGCACCTCCCCCGCGTCCGGGTCGATCCGGTAGGCGTCCACGCCGGAGGTGGTCAGCCAGCAGGTGCCGTCGTCGTCCCAGGCCAGCGAGGGGTCGACGTGCGGCAGGTCGAGGTAGACCGGGTCGGACCAGGGGCCGGTGGGTTCCGGCGCGGTGACGATGAGGTGCCGGCCCAGGCTGACGTTGGTGGTGATCAGCCAGAACCGGCCGTCGTGGTGGCGCAGGGTGGGCGCGAAGATGCCCCGGGACGCCTCGGTGTCGGCGGGCAGCGCCAGTTGGCCGGGCCGGTCCAGGATGTTGCCGATCTGCCGCCAGGTGACCAGGTCGCGGCTGTGCAGCAGGGGTACGCCCGGGAAGTACTCGAAGCTGGAGCAGACCAGGTAGTAGTCCGCGCCGACCCGGCAGACGCTCGGGTCGGGGTGGAATCCGGGGACGACCGGGTTGCGGTAGGACGCTCCGGTGGACACCGCGCGTCACCTCCTCGGTGGCATGGGCACGGTGGACGACGCCGGGGCGGGTTGCCACGCCCCGGAAATGTTTGCGATAACATTTCGCAAACCCGGATGCTACGGAAGGCCGCCCGCCGATTCAAGGCCGGCCCCGCCGCCCGGTGCCGCGCGGACGTCCCGCCCCGTCGGCCACGTACCGCCGGAACCGGCCCTGAGCTGGCATCCCACCCGCACGCCCGACCCGGGTGGCGGCCCGCCGGACCATTCCGGACGCCGGCCGGCCACCGCCCGACGCGGTCGACGGACGACGACGCGGGCCACCGGACCGGGCCAGGAACATTCGCGCAACATGGCCGTCATATCTTGACGGGACCCGAGGAATCCACGAGAGTCCATATGTGGCGAGATGGTGCGCCGCCGGGAGCTCGACGCGCCGTCACGGCAGTCATGGATGCCGACGTCAGGGCGCGAGGGGCCGCGCCTGTTAGCGCTAACAGCTATGCGTTTGCGCTGCGGGCCGATCGGCACACCGGTCCGGGCCGGGTGGCGGTCGACCGCGCCCCAGCACCGGGTCCACGACGGTCACCCGCGCCGCCCTCCCCCACCCGCACCCGGCTCTGACCCGCACCCCTGGGAGAGAACATGTCTGAAGTGACCCGAAGGAACGTCCTCAAGGCCGGGGCGGTGGGGGCCGGCGCCGCGCTGGTCCCGGTCGCCTGGACCGCCACCGCCCGCGCCGGCTCGGCCGCACCGCCGCAGGTGCTGGCCGCGAACGACCTCGCCCTGTGGTACGACGAAGGGGCCGGCACCGACTGGCTGCGCGCGCTGCCGATCGGCAACGGACGGCTCGGGGCGATGGTGTTCGGCAACGTCGACACCGAACGGCTCCAGCTCAACGAGGACACCGTCTGGGCCGGCGGCCCGTACGACTCGGCCAACACCCGGGGCGCGGCCAACCTGGCCGAGGTCCGGCGGCGGGTCTTCGCCGACCAGTGGACCTCGGCGCAGGACCTGATCAACCAGACGATGATGGGCAACCCGGGCGGTCAGCTCGCGTACCAGACGGTGGGCAACCTGCGGCTGGCCTTCGGCTCGGCCAGCGGGGCCAGCCAGTACGTCCGGACCCTCGACCTCACCACCGCCACGGTCACCACGACCTACCTGCTCAACGGCGTGCGGCACCAGCGGGAGGTGTTCGCCAGCGCGGCCGACCAGGTGATCGTGGTCCGGTTGACCGCCGACCGGGCCAACGCGATCACCTTCTCCGCCACCTTCGACAGCCCGCAGCGCACCACCGTGTCGAGCCCGGACGCCGCCACCATCGGGCTGGACGGCATCTCCGGCAGCCAGGAGGGGGTCACCGGCTCGGTCCGGTTCCTGGCCCTGGCCAACGCCGCCGCGACCGGGGGCACGGTCAGCAGCTCCGGCGGCACCCTGCGGGTGTCCGGGGCCACCAGCGTCACCATCCTGATCTCGATCGGCTCCAGCTACGTCAACTACCGCACCGTCAACGGCGACTACCAGGGCATCGCCCGCAGCCGGCTCAACGCCGCCAAGAGCGTGGCCGTCGAGCAGTTGCGCAGCCGGCACCTGGCCGACTACCAGGCGCTGTTCAACCGGGTGAGCATCAACCTGGGTCGTACGGCCGCCGCCGACCAGCCCACCGACGTACGGATCGCGCAGCACGCGAGCAGCAACGACCCGCAGTTCGCCGCGCTGCTGTTCCAGTTCGGGCGGTACCTGCTGATCTCGTCCTCGCGACCGGGCACCCAGCCGGCGAACCTCCAGGGCATCTGGAACGACTCGCTGACGCCGTCGTGGGACTCGAAGTACACCATCAACGCCAACCTGCCGATGAACTACTGGCCGGCCGACACCACCAACCTGTCCGAGTGTTTCCTGCCGGTGTTCGACATGGTCAAGGATCTGACGGTGACCGGGGCCCGGGTCGCCCAGGCGCAGTACGGCGCGGGCGGCTGGGTCACCCACCACAACACCGACGCCTGGCGGGGCGCGTCGGTGGTGGACGGTGCGCTGTGGGGCATGTGGCAGACCGGTGGCGCGTGGCTGGGCACGCTGATCTGGGACCACTACCTGTTCACCGGCGACCTGGGCTTCCTCCAGGCGAACTACCCGGCGCTCAAGGGCGCCGCCCAGTTCTTCCTCGACACGCTTGTCGCCCACCCCTCGCTGGGCTACCTGGTGACGAACCCGTCGAACTCCCCGGAGCTGCCGCACCACTCCAACGCCAGCGTCTGCGCCGGGCCGACGATGGACAACCAGATCCTGCGGGACCTGTTCGACGCCACCGCCCGCGCCAGCGAGACGCTCGGCGTGGACACCACGTTCCGGTCGCAGGTGCGTACCGCCAGGGACCGGCTCCCCCCGACCCGGGTCGGCTCCCGGGGCAACGTGCAGGAGTGGCTGGCCGACTGGGTGGAGACCGAGCGGAACCACCGGCACGTCTCCCACCTGTACGGCCTGCACCCCAGCAACCAGATCACCAAGCGGGGCACCCCGGCGCTGTACGAGGCCGCCCGCAAGACCCTGGAGCTGCGGGGTGACGACGGCACCGGTTGGTCCCTCGCCTGGAAGATCAATTTCTGGGCCCGGCTGGAGGACGGTGCCCGCGCCCACAAGCTGTTCAAGGACCTGGTCCGCACCGACCGGCTCGCGCCGAACATGTTCGACCTGCACCCGCCGTTCCAGATCGACGGCAACTTCGGCGCCACCTCCGGCATCGCCGAGATGCTGTTGCACAGCCACACCGGCGAGCTGAACGTGTTGCCCGCGCTGCCCAGCGCGTGGCCCACCGGGCAGGTCGCCGGCCTGCGCGGGCGCGGCGGCTACACCGTGGGGGTGGCGTGGAGCAGCGGCCAGCCCGACGAGATCGGCATCCGCGCCGACCGCGACGGCACGCTGCGGGTGCGGTCCCGGCTGTTCACCGGCAGCTTCACCCTCACCGACGTCGCCGACGGCAGCGCACCGGCCACCACCCGCCCGGAGACCGACGTCGTCCAGTTCACCGTCCGCGCCGGGCACACCTACCGGGCGGCCCGGCCGGGCGTGACGCCGACCCCGACGCCGACCGTCACGCCCACCGCCACCCCCACGCCGACCCCGACCACCCCGGCGCCGACGACCCCGGTCCCGACCACGCCGGTCCCGACCACCAGCTCGCCCGCCCCCTCGGGGGCCCGGGCGACGTACGCGGTGACGGGCTCCTGGTCGGGTGGCTTCCAGGCCGAGGTCACGGTGACCGCCGGCGCGACCGCGATCCGGGGTTGGACGGTGTCCTGGACGTTCCCCAACGGGCAGACCATCAGTCAGATCTGGGGCGGCTCGCACACCCAGAGCGGCGCGAACGTGACGGTGAAGAACGTCGACTACAACGGGACGCTGGCCGCCGGCGCCTCCACCACGTTCGGCTTCATCGGCACGGTGAACGGCACCAACAACGCGCCGACGAACCTCACCTGCACCACGAGCTGACCGACGCGCGACACGCGTCGCCGCCTCGCCGCGCCCCCGGGCCGGCCGAGGTGGCGGCGCGCGTCGCGCCTCCCTGTCGACACCCACGATCCACCACGGTGGAAGGACGGACGAGAACATGAGACGACCGACGACCCGTAGGCGTCGCCTGCTGACCGCCCTGGCGGCGGGGCTCCTGCTGGTGGCGGGCCCGGCGGTGGTGCTGCGGACCTCCCCGGCGCTGGCCCTGGACAACGGTGTGGCGCGGACGCCGCCGATGGGCTGGAACAGCTGGAACACCTTCGGCTGCAACATCAGCGAGGCGCTGATCCGGCAGATGACCGACGCGATGGTCAGTTCCGGCATGAAGGACGCCGGCTACCAGTACGTCGTCGTCGACGACTGCTGGATGAACCCCAACCGCGACTCCGCCGGCAACCTCCAAGGCGACCCCACCCGCTTCCCCTCCGGCATGAAAGCCCTCGGCGACTACATCCACTCCCGAGGACTCAAGTTCGGCATCTACCAGGCGCCCCTCGACAAGACCTGCGCCCAGTACTTCAACTCCTACCCCGGCGCCACCGGCAGCCAGGGACGCGAAGCGCAGGACGCCCGCCAGTTCGCCGCCTGGGGCGTCGACTACCTCAAATACGACTGGTGCTCACCCACCGGCACCATCGACGACCAGGTGCGTGCCTTCGCCAAGATGCGCGACGGCCTCGCCGCCGCCGGCCGACCCATCGTCCTGAGCATCAACTCCAACAGCATCCACTCCAAGACCGGACCCCAACGCGACTGGGGCGACGTCTCCAACATGTGGCGCACCACCGAAGACATCACCAACACCTGGAACAGCGGCCAGACCAACGGCTACCCCATGGGCATCCAGAACATCCTCGACGTCACCATCCCCCTCGCCGCCCGCGCCAAACCCGGCGCCTTCAACGACATGGACATGATGGAGGTCGGCCGCGGCGGCATGACCGACACCGAGATGCGCTCCCACTTCGCGATGTGGGCCATCATGGCCTCCCCCCTCATCGCCGGCAACGACCTCCGCAACATGAACACCGCAACCCAGACCATCCTCAAGAACGCCAACCTCATCGGCATCAGCCAGGACCCCCTCGCCCTCCAGGCCAGCCAGGTCTCCTTCGACGGCACCCGCCGCGTGCTGGCCAAGCGACTCGCCAACGGCGACGTCGCCGTCGCCCTGTTCAACCAGGGGACGGGCACCACCACCATCAACACCACCGCCGCCGCGATCGGGCTGTCGGGCGGCTCGTTCACGCTGCGTGACGCATGGACCAACACGACCAGCACCACCTCCGGCGCCATCTCGGCCAGCGTGCCGGGCCACGGGACCGTCGTCTACCGGGTCAGCGGCGCGACCAGCACCCCCACCCCGACGCCGACCACCACCCCGCCGACCCCGACGCCCACGTCGACCACCCCGGCCCCGACCACCCCGCCGCCGGCGACCATCTCCTGCCAGGTCAGCTACGCGATCACCAGCCAGTGGCCGGACGGGTTCCAGGCCGAGGTGACGATCCGCAACACCGGCACCACGGCGGTCAACGGCTGGAGCCTGCGCTGGTCGTTCGCCAACGGACAGCAGCTCAACCAGTCGTGGGGGGTCACCTACACCCAGAACGGCGCGCAGGTCACCGCCAGCAGCGCCGGCTGGAACGGCCTGCTCAGCCCCGGTGGCAGCGTGGGCTTCGGGTTCATCTCCAGTTGGTCCGGCAGCAACGCCAAACCGACCGCGTTCACCCTCAACGGCCAGACCTGCACCGTGGCCTGACCGGCCCCACGGAGACGACAGGACCCCCGGTCATGACCTCGGCCCGGCATCGGGACGCGACATGACCGGGGGTCCCCCGCCACGGCTGGTCGGCTCAGTTGTTCAGGGTGGCCAGCACGGCGGTGGCCATGCCCTGCTCGCCCCGGGCGTTGGGGTGGAAGGGCGCCGCCGCGTTCTCCGGCACCAGGCCCTCCACCCACCGGGTGCCGCTGCTCTTGCAGGTGTCCCGCCCGATCGACGGGGTGTAGACGTCGGCGTAGACCGCGTCGTTCGCCGCGGCGGCGCCGGCCAGCATCGCGTTGAGCGACTTGGCGACCCCCCGCAGGTACGGCACGTCCTGGTAGGCGATCGGGACCAGCGGCCAGCAGCCGTACCCGGAGTCCGGCACGATCGCCGGGTAGCCGAGCACCACGATCCGCGCCCCGGGCGCGGCCCGGCGGACCGCCTGGAGCACGGCGGCGACCTTCGGGGCGGTGGCGGTGATCCGGGCCTGCAACTGGTCGGTGCCGCCGGCCGTGTAGAGGTTCTTGCACGGGGAGCCGAGCGGGCTGCTGAAGCTCGCCTGCGCGCAGTCGCTGATGATGCTGGAGAAGCCGATGTCGTTGCCGCCGATCTGCACCGTCACCAGGGCGGTGTTCGCGGTTACCGCGTCGAGCTGCGGGGGCAGCGGGCTACCCAGCGAGCCGCTGCCGCCGTAGCGGATGTCGTCCGTGGTGGCCCCGGAGCAGCTCACGTCGACCAACGGCGACGAGCCGGCGGACGCGGCGACCAGGGACGGGTAGTTGCGGTTGGAGCGCAGGCAGTTCAGGTCGACCTGGGTCGGGATCAACGGACCGGACGTGTACGAGTCGCCGAGTGCGACGTAGCGTCCGGTGGGGACGGCGGCGCTGGCGGGTGCGGCGGTGGACAGCACACCGGCGGTGGCGGCGGCGAGCGCGAGCATCCGGGTGGCGGTCCGCAGCAGCGGCCGGCGGGAACGGGGCATGACGCCTCCCAGGGCGGAGCACGGGGGTGGTGCCGCGATCCTGCGCCCTTCGACGCCGGACGTCAATATAGACAGCTCTCACTAAATTGCCCTCGGGTGCACGCCCGGGGCCCGGCGACAGTCGTCGCCCCACCCGTACGGGAGGATCATCCATGGGACCCACGCGTTCCCGGTTCAGACTGGCGGTGTCACTGTGCGCCGCCACCACCGTCGTCGTCACCGCCGCGCTCGCCGGCACCGTCCCCGCCCAGGCGGCGGCCGGGTGCCGGGTCACCTACACGGTGACGAGCCAGTGGCCGGGCGGATTCGGCGCGAGCGTCGACGTCACCAACCTCGGCGATCCGCTCACCGGCTGGCGGCTCACCTGGACCTTCACCGCCGGGCAGGTGGTCAGCCAGTGGTGGAACGGCACGGTGACCCAGTCCGCCGGCCGGGTCACCGTCGGCAACGTCGACTGGAACGGCAGCCTCGGCACCGGGGCGGGCGCCCAGTTCGGCTTCGGCGCGACGTGGAACAACTCATCCAACCCGGTGCCTGTCGACTTCGCCCTCAACGGGGTGCCGTGCACCGGCCGTACCACCGGACCCACCGCGCCACCGACCACCACGCCGCCGCCGACCAGCGCACCACCGACCACGCCGCCCACGACCACGCCGCCGCCCACGACGCCGCCGCCCACCACCCCACCGCCGACCACGCCGCCGCCGGGGACCGGGGCGCTCGACCAGACGACGACGGTGGGACGGGTCAGGGCGGTCGGCAGCAGCGCGCAGTACACCTGGCCCGGCATCTACTTCGAGGGCCGGTTCCGGGGCACCGGGGTCGGGGTCGTCCTCAACGACTCCCAGAACGACTACCTCGTGCAGGTCGACGGCGCGACCGTCGCCACCCTGGTCACGCCGGGCCGGACCACCTACTGGGTCCGCGGCCTGGCCGACCGTGAGCACACCGTACGATTGGTCAAGCGCACCGAGAGCCCGTGGGCCGTCGGCGAGTTCGGTGGGCTCGTCCCCGCCGCCGGTGGGGCGATCCTGACCCGGCCCGCCCCGCGCAGCCGGCAGATCGAGTTCATCGGCGACTCGTGGACCGCCGGCTACGGCAACATGTCGACCACCCGCGACTGTTCCGGCAACGGCGGGGTCACCCGCAACTCCAACGCCGACGTCACCTTCGGCGCCCTCACCGCGCAGAGCCTGAACGCCGACTACCAGCTCGTCGCCTGGTCCGGCCTCGGCATGGTGCGCAACTACAACGGTGGCGGCACCGACAACTTCCGCACCTACTACGAGACCGACCTGCAGGCGCTGTGGAACAGCACGGTGTGGCAGAACCCGGGCACCTGGAAGCCGCAACTGGTGGTGGTCGGGCTGGGCATCAACGACTTCTCCACCGCCCTCAACCCCGGTGAGCGGTGGGCCACCGTCGACCAGCTCGCGGCCGACTTCCGCAGTGCCTACCTGGCCTTCCTCGACAAGCTGCGCAGCCGGTACGGGCCCGACACGTTCATCGTGCTCACCTACCCCGACCTGTCCCCCACCACCGCGCTGGCCAGCTCGGTGCAGCAGATCGTGCAGACCCGCGCCGGCCGGGGCGACACCCGGATCCGTTCGCTCTACTACGACGACAACGCGCTGGGGCTCGACAAGCTCGGTTGCGACTGGCACCCCTCCCGCCGCGACGACCAGCTCCTCGCCGGCGCGCTCACCCGGTTCGTCAACACCCTGCCGTTGACCTGGTGAACCGCTGACGCCGGGCGGGCACACGGCACAGGGGCCGGCGACCCGGAAAGATCCGCGTCGCCGGCCCCTGTGGTCGAGCACCCCGGCGCATCCCCTGGCCGGACCGGCACGGCACGGACCCCCTCCGTGACGCACCGCCGACCGCGCGTTTGTTGACATCATACGTCATACGGATTACGTTCGTAATCATCGATGAATGTGATCGCCTGTCCCGCTCCGGTGGCCGCCACCGGCACGGCCGGGATCACCACCGGGGTCGCCCCGCCCTCGGAGTCGGGCGGGCCGGCCGCGCCCCACCACCACGCTGATGTCGAAGGAGATCCGTTGATGTCGAGACACCGACTCGTGGCCGGCGTCGTCGCGGGAGTGGCGACGCTCGCCCTCGCGCTGGGCGGCGCCGCGATCACCGCCGGGGCCGGCCCGGCCGCCTGGGCCAAGGACGCCGGCCCGCTCGCGGCGACCGCCGGATGCGGCAAGACGCCGACGCTGACCAGCGGCACCCGCACCATCTCCAGCGGCGGTCAGAACCGCACCTTCATCCTGCGGATCCCCGACAACTACGACCGCAACCGCCCCTACCGGCTGATCTTCGCGTTCCACTGGAACGGCGGCACCGCCACCGAGGTCGACTCGGGCGGCACCAGCGGATACCCCTGGTCCTACTACGGCATCCGCGCCCTGGCGAACAACAGCGCGATCTTCGTCGCCCCGCAGGGCATCGGCAACGGCTGGGCCAACACCGGCGACCGGGACCTGACCTTCGTCGACGACATGATGCGGCAGATCGAGTCGGACCTGTGCGTCGAGACCACCCAGCGCTTCGCCATGGGGTTCAGCTACGGCGGCGGGATGAGCTACGCCATCGCCTGCGCCCGCGCCTCGGCCTTCCGCGCGGTCGCCGTCTACTCCGGCGGGCAGCTCAGCGGCTGCAACGGCGGCACCCAGCCGATCGCGTACATCGGCATCCACGGCCTGCGGGACAACGTGCTCCCCATCGCGACCGGGCGGTCGCTGCGCGACCGGTTCGTGCGCAACAACGGGTGCACCCCGCAGAACCCCCCGGAGCCGGCGCAGGGCAGCCTGACCCACACCGTCACCTACTACTCGGGCTGCCGGGCGGGCTACCCGGTCGCCTGGGCGCCGTTCGACGGCGGGCACGCCCCCAACGCCGTGGACGGCACCGCCGACGTGTACGCCCCCGGCGAGAAGTCCTGGACCCGGCCCGTGGTGTGGAACTTCTTCACCCAGTTCGACGGCACCACGCCACCCACGACCCCGCCACCCACCACCACCCCGCCAGCGACGCCCACCACGCCCCCGGCGACCCCGACCACGCCGCCGCCCGGCGGTGGCGGATGCACCGCGACCGTGTCGGTCAACCAGTGGAACGGCGGCTTCACCGCCTCCTTGCGGGTGACCGCCGGGTCCGCCGGCACCACCGGCTGGACGGTCGGCACCACCCTGCCCGGCGGCGCGAGCGTCACCAACACCTGGAACGCCACCGCCAGCGGCAGCACCGGGACGGTCCGCTTCACCAACGTCAACTACAACGGTCAGCTCGCCCCCGGTCAGGTCACCGAGTTCGGTTTCCAGGGCAACGGCAGCGGGTCCGGGCTCACCCCCACCTGCACCGCCCGCTGACCCCACCGGCCACGGCCGGGTCGGTCACGTAACCCCGGCGGCACGGCGGGGAACCCGCAGCCGGTGGGCGGGAGCACCCCCCGCCCACCGGCTGCGGCTCGTCCCCCTGGCCGCGACGGCGGGTCGGCCGACGCGCCGCTCGCTGTCACCCGATCCGCCAAATTCGTCGCGGCCGATCGGCGATCCCCCGGTCCGAGCTGACTCCGGCTGCCATGATGGCGGACGTGGGAGCTGCGAAAACGAATACGCCTGCTGTCTCACCGTTGACCGGTGAGCCGATCAAACGTGCCGATGCGGAACGGCTGGCGGGGGTGCTGAAGGCATTCGCCGACCCGGCCCGCCTACGACTGCTCAGCCTCATCCAGTCCGCCCCGCAGGGCGAGGCGTCCGTCACCGACCTCACCGCGCCGCTCGGCCTGTCCCAGCCGACGGTGAGCCACCACCTGCGGATCCTCACCGAGGCCGGGCTGATCGAACGCGAGAAGCGGGGGGTCTGGGCGTACTACCGCACGGTGCCGTCCACCATCGCCGCGATCGCCGACCTGTTGACCCCGCCCCGCAAGCGGGCGACCAAGAAGACCCGCTGACGGCGGCGCTCCCCGCTCACGCCCGGTCGACGCCGGCCGGCGCCGGGGCCGCGGTGCTGTCCGGGACGGTCGGCACCGCCGCCGCGCCGGGGTGGCGGAACGTCGGATAGGTGAGGTAGCCGGTGTCGCCGCCGGCGTACCAGGTCGCCTCGTCGTGCACCGCCATGGGCAGACCCTGACGGAGCCGCTCGACCAGATCGGGGTTGGCGAGATAGGCGCGGCCGAAGCTGATCAGGTCGGCACCCCAGCCCAGCCAGCGGTCGGCCGCAGCCCGGTCCGTCTGCCGCCGGCCCATCGGGACGACCGGATTCATGACGAGCGTGCCCGGCCACACCGCACGCAGTCCCCGCAGAACCTCATCATCGGCGGTGGCTTCGAGGTGGACGTACACGGGACCGACGGTGGCGAGTTCGGCGAGGAGCGCGGCGTACAACTCGGGGACGTCGGTTTCCTCGGCACCCCAGAAACCGGCCCCGGGGGAGAGACGGATCCCGGTCCGGTGACCGCCCACCGCGTCGACCGTGGCGGCCACGGCCTCGACGGCGAACCGGATCCGGTTGGTCACCGATCCGCCGTAGGCGTCGGTCCGCAGGTTGGCGTTGCTCGACAGGAACTGGGAGATGAGGTAACCGTTCGCGCCGTGCAACTCCACCCCGTCGAAGCCGGCCTCGATGGCGCGGCGCGCCGCCAGCGCGTACGACCGGGCCTGTTCCGGCACCTCGCCGGCGGCGAGCGCCCGGGGCACCGGGGCCGGTTGCGGCCCGGTGGGGGTGAACACCGCACCGACAGCGGGTACGGCGGACGGGCCGACGGGCTGCATGCCGGTCGTCCCGGGGTGCGACACCCGGCCACCGTGCATGAGTTGGGCGAAGATGCGCCCGCCGTTGACGTGCACCGCGTCGGTCACCGGCCGCCAGGAGCGGACCTGCTCGTCGGTGTGCAGGCCGGGCGTTCCCGGGTTGGACTGTCCGACCCGGTTGGGTTGGATGCCCTCGCTCACGATCAGCCCGGCGGTCGCGCGTTGGGCGTAGTACGTCGCCATGGACGGTGTCGCCAGGCCGTCGGGGGTGGCGCGGACCCGGGTCATCGGGGCCATCACCACCCGGTTGGGCAGGACCAGTTCGCCGAGCGGATGCGGGTCGAAGAGGGTGTCCATGTCGCAGCGCCTTCCGTGGGTGATGCGGCGGTCGCGCCCGTGGACCGGGGCGTACCGATACGCTAGAACCTGACACTGACGTCAGAGGCAAGCGTGGCGACGGGAGATCCGGTGCGGATCGGTGAGGTGGCGGCGCAGGCCGGGGTGAGCGTCCGGTCGCTGCGCTACTACGAGGAACAGCGACTGTTGACCAGCACCCGCAGCCCCAGCGGTCAACGGCGCTACGGCGCGGAGGTGGTGGAGCGGGTGCGCTTCATCCAGCGGCTGTACACTGCGGGCCTGTCCAGCCGGACCATCGCCGAGCTGCTGCCGTGCGTCGACTCCCCCGGTGAGCAGACCTCCGACGAGGCGTGGGAGCGGATGCTGCGGGAACGGGAACAGATCACCGCGCACATCGAGGAACTCTCCCGGGCCCGCGACTCCCTCGACGACCTCATCGCCGCCAACCGTCGACACCACCCGAAGCCCGCCGTCCGCCGGTGACGTCGTGCAGCCGACGGTCCGGGTGGCCGGCGGCGGTGCCCGACCCACCCGGACCGTTCGGTGACGCCGCTCAGGCCGCCGGACGCCACGGATCGCCGGGCCCCCGGGGACGGTCCCCGCGCAGGGTGATCCGGTGCACGATCCGCCGGGCGGTGCCGTAGTCACGGTTCGCGTAGTGCGCGGTGCTGCGGTTGTCCCACATCACCACGTCACCCGGCCGCCACCGGTGCCGGACCAGGTGCTCCGGCTTGGTGAGGTGGGCGTAGAGCAGGTCCAGGATGGCCCGGCTCTCCGCCTCCGACACACCGACGACGTGTGACGTGAAGCCCGGGTTGACGAAGATGCCGCGCCGGCCGGTCTCCGGGTGGACCCGCACCACCGGATGCTCCACCGGGTCGAGCCGGGTCACCACCTCGTCCTCCCACACACTGCCCCGACCGCCGCGACGGTGCGCCAGGTAGTAGCCGAACTCCCGGTTGCCGTCGTGGACGGCGACCAGCCGGTCCACCATCGCGCGTACGGGTTCGGCGAGCGAGTCGTAGGCGAGCTGGCTGTCCGCCCAGGTGGTGTCACCGCCACTGGGCGGCAGGGTGACCGCCCGCAGGATCGAACCGAGGGGCGGCCGGGCGACGAAGGTGACATCCGTGTGCCAGACGTCGGCGAAACCGTTGTCGGCGCTGTCCAACGCGTACACCTCCGGGTGCGCCTCGTCCACCCCGCCGACGACCGGGTGGGAGGCGGTCAGCTCGCCGAGTCGACGGCCCAGCCGTACCTGGCCGTCGTCGTCGAGCCGCTGGTCCGGGAAGAACAGCACCTTGTACGCCACCAGTGCCGCGCGTACGGCGGCGAGTTCCCCGTCGGTGGCCCGGTCGAGGTCGAGCCCGGCCACCCGGGCGGCGAAGTGCGGTCCGAGCGGCGTCAGGGCCAACTCCACCAGTGTGTCGGTCATCCGTGTCGTCCTCTCATCCGGTTCGGGTCGCGGCGGCCCGTAGGGCGTGACCGATCGTCGTGCGCAGCGCCGCGTACTCCGGTGCGCCCCGTAACTCGTCGGGCCCGACACCGCTGCGTGGGAGGTCGACCGGCAGGTCGAGGGCGATCCGTCCGGGGCGGTCGGTCAGCACGACGACCCGGCTGCCGAGGAACACCGCCTCGTCCACGCTGTGGGTGACGAACACACAGGTCCGGCCGGTCTCGGCGCTGACCTGGCGCAGATCCTCCTGCAACCGTTCCCGGGTCAACGCGTCGAGGGCGGCGAACGGTTCGTCGAGCAGCAGCAACGGGTTCTGCACGGCCAACGCCCGGGCGATGGCGACCCGCTGCTGCTGGCCACCGGACAGCTGCCAGGTCCGGCGGTGGGCGACGTTCGGCAGCCCGACCCGGTCCAGCAGGTCGGCGACCCGGCGGGCCCGCTCGGCCCGGGGCACGCCGGCGTACCGCAGGCCGAGCCCGACGTTGCCACCGACCGTCGCCCACGGCAGGAGCCTCGGCTGCTGGAACACCAGGCCGGCGTTACGGCCGGGCACCGGGGTCGCTCCGGCGGCGGTCACCGTGCCGCTGGTCGGCGCCTCGAAGCCGGCGATCAGGCGCAACAGGGTGGTCTTGCCGCAGCCGGACGCGCCGACCAGGACGAGGAAGGTTCCCGGCGTCACGTGCAGGTCGAGCGGGCCCAGCGCGGTGACCGTCCCGGCCCCCGTCCGGTAGACGTGGGTGACGTCGCGGACGTCGACCGCCGCGTCAGGGCTTGAGGGCATCCGGCAGACCCCTGGTGTAGATGGCCGCGGCGAACACCGACGGCTCGGGTACGGCGTCGATCTTCTTCTGGTCCTTGAGGAACACCGCCGCGGCGTGCAGGTTGTCGGCGAGCGCGCCGACCTTGTCCGCCGTGCCCAGCCACTGCGGGCCGGACTGGTCGGCCGGCTTCAGGAACACACCCTGGCTCAGCTGGCGTCCGGCGTCGGCGGCGCTCAGGTTCAGCTCCCTGCCGACGGCGGTCGCGGCGGCGGTCGGGTCGGTGGCGATGAGGTCGAGCGCCTGGGCCTCGGCCCTGCGCCAGGCGTCGACCGCGGCGGGGTGGGCATCGGCGAACGCGGTGGAGACCACCCCGAGGTCCAGGGTGGGCTTGCCCGCGGCGGCAAGTTCGCGGCTGGTGACGAGCACCTTCCCGGTCTTCTTCAGCTCGTCCAGGGACGGCAGCCAGGTGTAGGCGGCGTCCAGGTCGCCCCGGCTCCAGGCGGCGAGGATGTCCTGTGGTTCCAGGTCGACCAGGGTGACCTCGGATTCCTTCACCCCGGCCCGGTCGAGCGCGGCGAGGAGGCTGAAGTGCGCGGTCGACGCGAACGGCGTGCCGATCTTCTTGCCGCGCAGCCCGGCGACGGTGGTGACGTTGCCGGCGGTACGGGCCACCAACGCCTCGTTGTCCCCGGCGACGTCGAGCACGAAGGCCACCTTGTACGGCAGGTTCAGCGGAGCGGACAGCCCCCGCGCGACCGGGCTGGAGCCGATCGCGGCGATGTCCACGCTGTTCGCGGCGAAGGCGGTGTTGATGCTCGCACCGGAGTCGAACTTGGTCCAGGTGATGGTGTAGTCGGGAAGCGCCTGCTCCAGCAGCCGCTGGTTCTTGACGATCAGGTCGCCGCTGGGGAACGCCTGGTAGGCGATCCGGATGCTCTTGCGCTGCGGGTCACCGCCGCCGCTGGCGGCGCCGTCACCGCAGGCCGCGAGCGAAACGGTGGTGAGCGCCGCGACGGCGGTGGCGAGGATACGGGTGACAGGTCGATGCACGGGGCGTCCATTCTTGACAGCTGACGGCGGGGTCACCCTTGACCGCGCCAGGGAACGAGCCGGTCCTCGGCGGCGCGCAGCAGCGCGTCGATGAGCAGGCCGGACAGACCGATGGCGAACAGGCCGAGCACCACCACGTCGGTCTGCGAGTAACGCTGGGCGTCGCGGACCATGCCCCCGATGCCCGGTACGCCGTTGATGGTCTCGGCCGCGACGACCGACGAGTACGCGATGCCGACGGCGAGCCGGACCCCGGTGAAGATCTCCGGCAACGCGTGCGGCAGTACCACGTCCCGGGTGACCTGCCACCGGCTGCCGCCCAGGGCGCGGGCCGCCTCGACCAGGGTGACCGGTGCGGCGTGGACCGCCGACGCGGTGGCGACCGCGACCGGGGGCAGCGCGGCGATCGCCAGCAGCCACAGCTTCGGCGTCTCGTCGATGCCGAACCAGATGATGAGCAGGCTGAAGTACGCCAGGGGTGGCAGCGCCCGGACGAAGGTGACCGCGGGTTCGGTGGCCACCCGGACCCAGGTGACGGTGCCCATCAGCAGGCCGAGCAGGAGACCGGCCAGCACGCCCACGACCGCACCGACGAGGATCCGGCGCAGGCTCACCCCGAGGTGTTCGATCAGCAGATGGCCGCTGTAGCCCCGGACACCGTCGTGGGTGCCGGAGGTCTGCACGAGGCGGCCCCAGACGGCGCCCGGTGACGGGATGAACGTCGGGTTCTCCACCAGCACGGCGAGGGCCTGCCAGAGCGCGAGCAGGGCCAGCAACGCGACGGCGCGCAGGAGGACGCGCCGCAGCAGGGGGCCCCGCCGGGGTGGGTGGGCGGCACGCCCCGACGGTGGGCTGCCGGCGGTGACGCTCGTGCTCTGGGGGGCCTGGACGGTGGTCACGATCTCTCCCGGTGTCTATGACCTACTTTTCCTACAGCTTTAGTAGGTCATAGACAAGGGCCGGTCCACGGCATGGAACGAATGATCGCGCGACACCGACGGCCGACGCCGTCCGCGAGGGGGCAGGGGCGGCGCTCCGCGAGGGGGCAGGGGCGCGGCGCTCCGCGACGCCCGGCCGGGGCGTTCCCACTGCGCCATATTCATCATATGGGTCGGTCAAGCCGTCCGGATCGTCCCGGATGACGATTTTTACCACCCCGTACCGCGCCTACTCTCGACCGGTCCGGGCCACGGGGCCCGGCGGAGAACGGGGGGCCCGTGTCCGAGACGACCCGGCAGATCGCCGTCGAACAGCAGGTGGTCGACCAGGTGTACGCCCGCCTGGAGGTCATGCGCGCGCAGGCCCGGCAGCTCGGCGAGGAGGGACGCCGGCGGGCCGACGGCGGGCCGGTCACCGGGCTGGTCGAGCGGGACGCCATGGTGCTGGGCGCCGCCGCCCGGATGTCCGACCTCGACGCCCAGGAGGAGGGCATCGTCTTCGGCCGGCTCGACTACGACGACGAGACGTACCGCATCGGTCGGTTGGGTGTCCGCGACGCCGACCGGGAGCCACTGGTGGTGGACTGGCGGGCCCCCGCCGCCGCACCGTTCTACCGGGCCACCCCCGGCGAACCGCTCGGGGTGACCCGTCGCCGCGTCATCACCTGCACCGGACGTACCGTGGTCGGCCTCGACGACGAGGTGCTGTCGGCCACGCCCGTCGACGGGGTGGTCGGCGAGGGCGCCCTGCTCGCGTCGCTGACCCGGGAACGCGGCGCACACATGCGCGACATCGTCTCGACCATCCAACGCGAGCAGGACGAGGCGATCCGCGCACCGACCCACGGGGTCACCCTGATCACCGGCGGGCCGGGGACCGGCAAGACGCAGGTGGCCCTGCACCGGGCGGCCTACCTGCTCTACCGCGACCGGGGCCGGTACGCCGACGGTCGGGTGCTGGTGGTCGGCCCGTCCACCGTGTTCACCGAGTACATCGGCCGGGTGCTGCCCGGCCTCGGCGAGGACAGCGTCCACCTGCGCGCCGTCGGTGAGCTGTTCGACGGTGTCGTGGCGACCCGGCGGGACCGCGCCGAGGTGGCCCGTACCAAGGGTGACCTGCGGATGGTGCGGGTGCTGACCGACCTGGCCTGGGACACCCCACCGAACGTGCCGAACCGGCTGTGGGGTCTCGACGCCGACGACCTGGCGCGGGCCCGCCGGGAGGTCCGCCGCCGGTGTGAGGCCGCCGGGACCACCCCCAACGCCGGCCGGCCGCAGGCCGCGACGGTGCTCGCGGAACTGCTGCCCGGCCGGGAGGTCCCCGACGCCTTCCTGACCGCCTGGTGGCCGACGCTGACCCCGCAGGACGTCCTCCCCGCCCAGCAGGGCCAGTGGTCGGTGGACGACGTCCCGCTGCTCGACGAGCTGGCGGAGATCCTGGGCCGACCGCCACAGGTCGCCGAGGTCCGGCCCGAGTGGCAGCGCCGGGAACTGGGCAGCGGCATCCGGCTGGCGGAGACCTTCGTGCTGAGCCCGAGCCTCGCCGACGGGTGGCAGCTCTTCGCGCCCGGCCTGTCCACCCCCATGGCGCAGTCCGGGCAGTCGCTGGACAGCGGCCACCGGGGTGCCCAGCGCTGGGCAGCCGCGATCATCCTCCGGGAGGGTCACCAGGTGGTGGGCTGGGTCGACGGCGTCGACCCGTACGGCGAGGAGGGTTACGTTCCGGTGCTGGCCGACCCGCTGCCGGTGGCCGAGGCCGAGGAGCCCGTCGAGGACGCCTACCGGCACGTCATCCTCGACGAGGCGCAGGACCTGTCGCCGATGGAGTGCCGGATGATCGCCCGCCGGGCCGAGTACGCCTCGATGACCATCGTGGGCGACCTCGGCCAGGCGACCCATCCGCTGGCCGCCGGCTCGTGGCCGGAGCTGGTGCGACGGCTCGGCAAGCGGACCACCCGGACGCTGGACCTGCCCACCGGTTACCGGGTGCCCGAGGTCATCGCCGACTTCGCGGCCCGTGCCCTGCCGCCCGGCATCGCGCCGACCCGGTCGTTCCGGCCCGGCGGCAGGTTGGAGATCCGCCGGGTCGACGACCTGGCCGGGGCGGTGGCCGGGGAGACCGGGACCGTCATCGCCCCCGACCATCTGGCCGAAGCCCTGCGCGCGGTCCCGGTCAGCCAGGTCAAGGGCCTGGAGTACGACCGGGTGGTGCTGGTCGAACCCGCCGACATCGTCGCCGCCGAACCCCGGGGCATGAACCGGCTCTACGTCGCCCTGACCCGGGCCGTCGGGGAACTGGTGATCCTGCACAGCAAGCCGCTGCCGGAGCAGCTGACCCGCCGCTGAGCCGCCCGGCGGCACCCACCCCGCCCCGGAACGACCTGACCGGGTCGGCCCCGCTCGTCGGGGCCGACCCGCGACGGGTGTTCAGCCGGCGCGGCGCGGCGGCACGCCGAGCGCGGCGCACGCCTGCTCGTACATCCGCACCACCTCGCGGCGGATCTCGGCCCGCTCGGTGAGCCGGTGGGCGAACGGCAGCCGTACCGGCACCTCGATGTCGTCGAGGGTGACGGCGAAGTCCATCCCGTCGGCGTCCAGCCCGGTCACCCGCGCCCGGGTGGCGTCCGGGCAGCCGCCGAGGGTCCGGCAGATCAGCAGCGAGTCCCCGGCGTGGTCGTCGTTCATGTGCCGGCTGACCGCCGACACGGTGTCGGCGTCGAACGGCTGCCCGGTCACGCCACCGCCTCCGGCAGCACGGGGCCGGCCGGCACGTGCCGGGCCAGGGCCGCGAAGACGGCGGTGTTGTGCCGGTACGCCACCAGCACCTCGTCGAGCAGCGCCGCCTCGTCGGCCGGGCTCAGCGCCAGCGCGTCCAACCGCGCCCGGTACGCCTCCTTGTACGCCTTCGGCCGGTCGATCCGGGCGAAGGTGTAGAAGGCCGCCCCCGACTGCCCGGTCAGCCCGTAGCGTCGGGCCACCGCCCGTCCGATGTGCAGGCCACCGGAGAGGTCGCCCAGGTAGCGGGTGTAGTGGTGGGCGACGAAGCGGACCGGGGAGGTGCCGGCCACGGCCCGGATGCGCTCGGCGTAGGCCACCGTCGCCGGGTTCGGCGCGGTGCGCAGCGCCCAGTCCGGCCCGGCCAGCGCGGTGAGGTCCGCCTCCAGCGCGGGCAGCCGGGTCAACGCGTCGTCGACGAACCCCCCGGCGACCGGGTCCGCCCGCATCACCTCGGCGGCCGACTCCAACGCCTGGTAGAGGGCGTGGTGCTGGACCACCAGGTCGAGGTATCCGGCGAGGTCCAGTTCACCGGCGACCAGGGCGGTGACGTACTGCTGGCCCTCGGCGGCGGTGTGGGCGCCCTGGGTGGCGGCCCGCAACCGGGCCGAGAACGGCAGGGGTGGGGTGTCCATCTATTCCTCCGTGACGCGGGTGGTGCGGGCCGGGCCCCGACGGCGGGGCACGACCAGCGGCAGGCGGGTGTCCGGGTGCGGCACGACCTCGATGTCGTGCCGGTAGACCTCGCTGAGCAGGGGCGCGGTCAGCACCGTGTCGGGGTGCCCGGCGGCCCGGACCCGCCCGTCGGCGAGCAGGGTGACCCGGTCGGCGTACGCGCCGGCCAGGGCGAGGTCGTGCAGCACCACCACGACGGCGTCCCCGGCGGCGGCGCGGTCCCGGGCGATCCGCATGACCAGTTCCTGGTGGTGCAGGTCGAGGGCGGCGGTCGGTTCGTCGAGCAGCAGCACCCCGGCCCGCTGGGCCAGCACCCGGGCCAGCGCGGCGCGGGCCTGTTCGCCGCCGGACAGCGACGGGAAGGGACGGGCGGCGAACCGGATAACGTCGCAGCGGCGCATGGTCTCGGCGACCACCGCGTCGTCGTGGGCCTCCTCGGGTCGGCCGGCCCAGGGCGCCCGGCCCATCCGGACCACCTCGACCACGGCGAACGGGAAGCTCAGGACGCTGCGCTGGGTCAGCACCGCGCGGCGCATCGCCAGCTCCACCGCCGACCACTCGGCCAGCGGCCGGCCGTCGACCTCGACGGTGCCGGCGGCGAGCGGCAGGTCACCGCTGACGGCGGCCAGCAGGGTGGACTTGCCGGCCCCGTTCGGTCCGACCAGGGCGTGCAGTTCACCGGCGCGGATGGCGAGGTCGACCCGGTCGAGCACCGGTCGACCGGCCCGCTCGACCCGTATCCCGGTGGCCCGGACCCGGGTGGAGCCCGGCGTCGTGTCGGCCGGCACCCGGGGCGTCGACCGGCGGCCGAGCAGCCGCAGCGGCCCCCGACGCCGGCGTTCCCGTACGCTCACCGCGCCCTCCCACCGCGCGTGCCCGCCGGCTGCCCGCTCATGCCCAGCCTCCCGCGCGGTCGCGGGTGCGGCGCAGCAGCCAGAAGAAGGCGGGTCCACCGACGAGGGCGGAGAGCACCCCCAACGGTAGTTCCTGATAGTCCACGAGGGTACGGGCGGCGAGATCGGCGGCGACGACCACGATCGCGCCGCCGAGCGCGCTGGCCGGCAGCAGCAGCCGGTGCCCGGGGCCGGCGACCATCCGCACCAGGTGGGGCACGACCAGGCCGACGAAGCTGATGATGCCGGTGAAGGCGACCGCCGCCGCGCCGAGCAGCGCGGTGACCACGATCATCCGGACCCGCAGCCGTTCCACGTCGACCCCGAGGTGCCGGGCGGACTTCTCGCCCAGGGCCAGCAGGTCCAGCCGGCGGGCGTCGGCGAGGGTGGCGAGCAGCCCCACCGCGAGGCAGGGCGAGGCCAGCGCGACCGCCGACCAGTTGGCCTGGGCCAGGCTGCCCAGGTTCCAGAAGGCGATGGCCTGCACGCCCGACTCGTCGGCGACGAACATCAGCAGCCCGATGGCGGCCCCGGCGACGGCGTTGACCGCGACGCCGCTGAGGACCAGGGTGACCACCTCGGTCCGGCCGCCGGAGCGGGCCAGCAGGTAGACCAGCCAGGTGGTGGCGAGGCCACCGGCGAACGCGGCGGCGGGCACCGTCCAGCCGCCGAGGACGGTGACGCCGGTGACGATGGCCAGCGCCGCGCCGACCGCCGCGCCGGCCGAGACGCCGATGACGCCCGGTTCGGCCAGCGGGTTGCCGAACACCCCCTGCATGACCGCACCGGCGCAGCCGAGCGCCGCGCCGACGACGGCGGCGAGTGCGACCCGGGGGAAGCGGACCAGCCACAGTGCGCTCTCGCCGTGCACGGCGGCGGGCCGGGGGCCCAGGTCCAGGCCGAGGCGGTGCAGCACCGAGCCGAGCACCTCCGCCGGGGCGACGGCCACCTGCCCCCGGCCGGCGGCGACGAGGGCGATCAAGAGCAGGCCGGCGGTGAGTCCGGTGAGCAGGAGCGGTCCGCGCCGGACCCGACGGCGGCGGTCCGGGCCGGTTCCGGTGTCGCCGGTGGCCGGTCGGGTGCCGGTGACGGTCATCGCGGGCCCCGGCAGTGCAGCGCGTCGGCCAGCGCCCGGACCACCTGCCCGGAGCGGGTGCCGAAGGTGAGCAGGACACCGTCGTCCATGTCGACGACGCGGCGGGCGGCGCCGGCCGGGGTCTGTCCCACCCCGGGGAGCCTGAGCAGGCCGTCGACGCCGCCGACGGACTCCAGTCCCCCGCTCATCACCAGGATCACGTCGGGGGCGGCGTTGATCAGGCCCTCGCTGGTCAGGGGGCGGAACTTCGCCAGGCCGATCGCGCTGCCGGCGTCCACTCCCCCGGCGGCCTCGATCATCGCGTCGCTGCCGGCGCCCCGCCCGCCGATCAGGTAGACCCCGGCGGTGCCGCGCAGGTAGAGGAAGGCGACCCGGGGGGCGGCGTCGGCGGGCGCACCGGCGCGGGCGGCGGCGATGTCGGCCTCGATCCGGTCGACGAGCCGGTCGCCGGCCGCGCCGACGCCGAGCGCCGCCGCGATGGCCCGCACGTGGCCGGGGACGGCGTCGAGGGTCTGTTCGGCGGCGACGAGGACCACCGGGATGCCGGCGGCGCGTAGTTGCCGCAGCGTCTCGGGTGGACCGATGCTGTCGTCGGCGAGGATCACGGTGGGGGCCAGGGCGAGCACCGCCTCGGCGGACAGGTCGTGCCCGGCCGGGGTGACCACCGGCAGGTGCGCGGCGGCCGGGAAGGTGGTGGAGGTGTCCCGGCCGACGACGTTGCCGCCGAGCCCGAGGCTGAACACGATCTCGGCGATCGACCCGTAGAGGTTGACCGGCAGGATGCGGGTGGCGTCGCTGACGGTGGTGATGACCCCGTCGGTGGAGGTGACGGTGACGGGCAGGCCGGGGGCCGGGGGCGGGGTCAGCGGGGTGACGTCGGTGTCGGCCACGGCGGCGGTGACCGGGCCGCAGGAGGCCGGTGTGCCGGGCCGGGCCTCGACGGCCGGGTCGGTGCAGCCGACCAGCGCCCCGGCGAGCAGCACCAGGACGAGCGGCAGCGCGCGCCGGGTCACGACGCGGCCCGGCGTCGACGACGTCGGCGCAGGCCGGCGAGCAGGGCCATCCCGAGCAGGGGTACGACCAGCGCGACGAGCCACCAGCGGCCGGTGTCGGAGGCGGCGCTGACCCGGGTCACCTGCGCCTGGTCGCCGGCATCGGCCGGGGCCGCCGGGCCGCCGGTGCCGGCGGGGGCGACGGCGGTGGCGGCCGACGCCGGTGCGCCGCCGGCGGGGGTGCCGGCCGCGCCGGTCGGGGCCGCCGCCGGCGGGGTGGTCCGGGCGGCGCCGCCGGCACCGGCGGTCGCCGGGGCGGCGGCCGGGGTGCGGGTCGGCGCGGGCGTCGCGGCGGCGGCGAAGGTGACCGGCACCCGGACGTCCTGGGAGCGGTCGGCGGTGCGGGTGTGGTCGGCGCGGGAGGTGACCACGCACCGGCGGACGGTGCAGTCGACCGTGCCGATGCGGGGGTTCACGGTGAGGGTCACCCGGAACGAGCCGCCCGGGCCGTACGGGACGGCCAGTCCCTCCCCGTAGGAGGGTGGGTCGGACGAGATCCAGTGCGACGCGCCGGTGCTGCCGGTGGTGTCGACGCCGCCGCCGCACGGGCTGGGGGCGACGCCGACGCCGTTGTCCACGCAGAAGGCGACGTAGATGCCCTTGGTGACGTCGTACCCGCTGCCGGTGACGGTGACCGTCGCCCCGGTGCGGGCCACGCCGCTGGTGGGGATGGCGGTGAGGGTCTGCCCGGCGGGGCCCCGCCCGGTGCCGGCGTGGGCCGGCGTCGACCCCACACCGATACTGACAGTGATCGCGGCGGCGGTCAGGATGGCGCGAGGCAGTGCCCGCATCAGGCTCCTCCCATGACGGATCGGGCCGGCTACCACACCGACCGTAGCTAAGGTTTGCCTAACCTAAGCGACTGATCCGCTGTTCACAAGAGGTTCTTCGGTCCAAGATCTTCGGCCCCTTTACCGGATGCCGCAGTAGTTAGGTTTGCCTAACCTCAACCACTGTCCGTATTGGGCACCACAGAGGGAGCAGCATGGTCAGATCCAGAACCAATGCCGGTCGGTGGCGGTCGTTGCGCTGGGCGGCGGTCGCCCTGCTCGGCGCGTCGACCGTCCTCGTCGGGGTCAGCCCCGCCCAGGCCGCCGGGACGGAGATCAGCTCCGGCAGCCTGACCTGGGGTTTCAAGGCGTCGTTCCGCGCCTACGTGAACACCGGCAACGGCAACCCGCCGATCGCCGCCAGCGACGGCGCCCGCATCAACAGCGACGGCACCTTCACCTTCCCGGCGAAGGGCGGCACATACGACGCCGGCACCGACGCCATCGACGCCGAGTACGGCGGGAAGATCGTCTTCTCGTACCCGGCGCACTTCTTCACCATCGCGCTGGCCAACCCGACGATCGTCGTGACCGGTGGCACAGCCGCCGTCAAGGCGGACGTGGACCTCACCACCACGGCGGCCGAGCCGGTCTCGGTCCGCCAGGCCACCATCGCCACCATCACCGTCAGCGACGGCAACCCCGGTGGCAGCGGCGGCACGGTGACCGCTACCGACCTGGCGGCGACGCTGACCGCCGAGGGCGCCTCGGCGTTCAACGGCTTCTACACCGCCGGCACCGCGCTCGACCCGCTGTCGTTCACCTTCTCCACCGGTGGCGGCGGCGAACCGGCCGGACCGGCCGTCGGCGTCACCCCCGCCACCGGGCTCGACCCGGCCGGGGCGACCGTCACGGTCACCGGCAGCGGCTTCGACCCGGAGGCCAACGGGGCGGCGGGGATCTACGTCTCCTTCGGCCCGAAGGTCGACGAGCACTGGACGAACGCCGGTGTCCTCCAGGTCACCAAGTGGGTGAACAAGACGAACGAGCCGACCGAGGCCCGGGACCGGCTCAACGCCGACGGCACGTTCCGCACCACCCTGCCGATCAGCGCGGTCTACACCGACCGCACCGGCGCGCAGGTCGACTGCACGGCCGTGCAGTGCTACGTGATCACCTTCGCCGCCCGGGGCGCGGCCGACCGGAGCCAGGACACCTTCACCCCGGTGACCTTCACCCGCGCTCCGACCGGCGGCGGCGACGCCGACCAGCAGATCACCGCCACCGTCACCGGTGGCGCGCTGACCCTCGGCGTGGCCGGCGCCACGGTCGCCCTGCCGCCGGTCAGCAACGGGCAGGTCACCACCGGGGCGCTGAACACCGCCACGGTGGCCGACCTGCGCGGCACCAACGCCGGCTGGAGCCTCGTCGGGCAGGTCTCCGACTTCGCCTCGGCCACCGGCGGCGCGATCGCCGCGGACAACCTCGGGTGGACGCCGAACGCCGCCGTCGGCACCGACGGCCTCGCCGGCACCCCCGGCGTGGTCACCCCGGGCGCGCCCGCCGCGCCCGGCGCCGGTCTCGGCACCGCTCGGGCGCTGTGCACCTCGGCGACCGGCGCGAGCAACGGCACCTTCACCTGTGGAGCCGAACTCCAGCTCGGGGTTCCGGCGTCCGCCCCGGCGGGCGACTACAGCGCGGTGCTCACCCTCACCCTCTCCTGATTCGGCACCACCCCGGTGGGACGGGCTCGCCACCCGCCCCACCGGGCCCGATCACGTTCCCGGAGCCCGGCATGTCCCTGCGTACCACCCTGTCCCGGGCGAGCGCCGTCGCCGCCGCCGCGCTGCTCGTGGCCACGGCCACGCCCGCACCGGCCCCCGCCGCGCCCGCCCCGTCGCCCGCCCCGAAGGCCGCCGCCGGGGAGACCGGCGCGGCGCGCTGGGCCGTCCAGCCGTCCAGCGCCAAGGGCCCGACCGGGCGCAACTACTTCATCTACGACCTGGCCCCCGGCAGCACCCTGACCGACCACGTCGGCGTCACCAACCTCGGCGACCGCCCGCTCACCTTCGACGTGTACGGCACCGACGCGTACACCTCCACCGACGGCGCGTTCGCCCTGCTGCCGGCGGACCGGCCGGCCACCGACGTGGGCTCGTGGATCAGCGTCGCGCGTCGGGAGTGGACGATTCCGGCGGGCAAGCGGGTCGACATCCCGTTCCGGCTCACCGTGCCGGCCAACGCCACCCCCGGCGACCACACCGGCGGCGTGATCGGTGCTGTCGCCCGGGTCCGGACCACCGCCGACGGGCAGCGCGTCCTGGTCGACCAGCGGCTCGCCGCCCGGGTCTACCTGCGGGTCACCGGCCCGGTCCGGCCGGCCGTCACCGTGGAGGCGGTCGACGTCGCGTACGACAACCCGGTCAACCCGTTCGGCGGCGGCGACCTGGTGGTCCGCTACCGGCTGCGCAACGACGGCAACGTCCGGGTCGGCGGCAGCGGCACGGTGACCGTGCGCGCGCCGTTCGGCCGGGAACAGGCCCGCACCGCCCCCACCGACCTGCCGGAACTGCTGCCCGGGGCCACCTTCACCGTCACCGAACGGATCACCGGCGTACCCCCGCTGCTGCGGCTGACCGCCGAGGTCGACATCGCGGCGACCACCACGGACACCGCGCTGCCGCCGGTGGTCCGTACCGCCGGGGTGTGGGCCCCGCCGTGGCTGCTGCTGGCCCTGCTCGCCGCCGCGGCCGGCTGGGCCGGGCTGCGATGGTGGCGGCGGCGGGGCACTCCCGCCGGCCGGGTGACCGCTCCCGGCCCCGACGACACCGCCACCGCCGGCCGGCGGCCCGGCCCGGTGTCCGACGCCGCCCCGGCCGGCCCGCACCCCGACGCCCGACGCCCGGACGCCCCGTGACCGGACAGTTCCGGACCATCGCCGTGCTGGCCGTGGCCGCCGCCCTGGTGCCGGTTCCCCCGGCAGCCGGCCCGGACAGCGCGACGGCGGGCGCGGCCGCCACCGCCCCGGGCCGGGGGCCCGGCGTCACCCTGCCCGCCGGGGCGTTGCGGGTCGGGCAGCGGGTGCTGGTCGGCCTGGACGGCTGGCCCGCCGGCACCGTGCAGGCCGAGGTGTGCGGCAACGCCGCCCGGCGCGGCGCGCTCGACTGCGCCACCGCCGCCGCCACCCACGGCCAGGTGCCGCCGTCCGGCCGGACCGCCCTGCCGGTGCTGCTGGCCGCCCCGCCGGTGGCCTGCCCCTGCGTGCTGCGGGTCCGGACGCCGACCGGCACGGTCGCCGCCACCGCCGACCTGACGCTCGCCGGGGTGACCGCGCCGGCCGTCGCGCCGGCCGTCCCGGCCGGGTTGACCCTGGTGGCGGTGCACGCCGACGACCGCTCCGGGCCGCGCGGCTGGTTCGGCCTGCCGGGTGAACTCGCGGTACGGATCACCCTGCACAACCCGGGCGCGGAGGAGGTCACCGACCCGCCGTTCGAGCTGACCGTCGGGCCGCCCGGACGGGCCCGGACCATCGTGGCCGCCCCGACGCTGGGCGGCATCGCCGCCGGGCAGACCCGGGAGTACCACGTCCGGGTGCCCACCGGCGCGGCCCCCTACGGCCGGTACGAGGTGGACGGTCGGATCGCGGTGCCCGGCCGGCCGCTCGCGTTCACCGTGTCGGCCGCCCGGCGACCCTGGGGGCTGCCGGTGGCGGCGGCCGTCCTCACGGTGGGGCTGCTGCTCGGCCGCCGTGGTGGCCGACCGGCCCGCCGCCCACGGCGGAGGTAGCCCCGTGCCCGCCCGGGTCGGGCCGGCTGGCGCGGACCGGCGCGGGGGCGTCGACGGGGTCAGCCGGTGGTCCGCAGCCGGTGCAGGAGGCCGGCCGGGCCGGGCCCGCTCACCGCGAAGGAGGCGGTGAAGGTCGACGGGCCGGGTGGGGCGGTGACGGTCGCCCAGGTGACGCTGGCGAAGTCGCCGACCACCGTCGACTGCCAGGTCGTGCCGCCCGGCGGGCGGTAGGCGAGGTTGACGCTGCCGCCGAGCCCGGACGCGACCAACGCCAGTGTCCGGGGCGCGAACGACTGGTTGTCCACGGTCAGCTGGACGGTGTAGGTGACCCCCCAGTTCCGCAGGTTGGGCTTGCCGCCGCCGAAGGGCGAGTTCACGCAGGGCGTCACGAGCGGGCCCTCCGGCGTGGTGAGCGACACCAGGTCGCCGCCGAGCGCTGTCGTGTTCTGCAGGTGGTTGAGGTTCGTCGCCCAGCCCGTGTTCGCGTAGCTGTTGGTGGGGCAGGCCGTGTTGACGCCGGCCGTGGCGCTGAGCAACTGGTCCTCGACCTTGCCGGTGCTCAGGGTCGAGGTGATGGTGAGGGTGGCGGCGCTGATCGGGCTCAGGCCCTTGTCGAAGCGGTGCTGCGCCTGCCCGTCCCGCAGGTCGGTGACGTAGCCGGGGTAGGTGTAGTTGCCGGTGGGCGCGGTGCCGGACCAGGCCAGCACCTCGGCGGTGAGCAACCCGGTGGTGCTGAAGTCGGCCGCCCCGACGAGGTACTGGTTGATTGCGGCGGGCAGGCCGGTCCCGAGCTGGTCGCTGCGGTACAACCAGGCCCGACCGTTGCCGGGCACGGTGATCGTGGTGCTCTCGCTGCTGTTGAGGAAGTCGGCCAACGCCGGGCCGCCGATGCCCGCCGCACCGGCCCGCCAGACGCTGCGGGTCCGGGTGACCACGGTCGCG
This sequence comes from Micromonospora sp. HM134, assembly GCF_007833915.1. Classification (NCBI taxonomy): domain Bacteria; kingdom Bacillati; phylum Actinomycetota; class Actinomycetes; order Micromonosporales; family Micromonosporaceae; genus Micromonospora; species Micromonospora sp. HM134. Next base: position 3,354,617 of record NZ_CP041061.1, on the reverse strand, counting down.
GTGCTGCGACCGTTGGTCAGCCGGATGCCGTAGTGCAGCGGCACCGCCGGGCTGGTCCGGTTCACGTGCGAGAAGTAGGCGCGGTACACACCGCCGGCGGTCAGGCTGTGGGCGGAGATCGCCCGGCCCGCCTCGGCGAGGTCGGTGTTGCGGAGCGAATCCGGGTTGTTCACATAGAGCAGGCTCCGACCGTCGGTGACGGTGCCGGCGCTCATCGTGCCCGTCGGCACCGCGGCCACCGCCGGTGTCGCCACCACCGCACCGGCCCCCACCACCATCGCGCACCATGCGACCAACGCCGCCGCCCGCCGGGCGGCCGTCCTGCCAGACATCATCGTGCTCCCGCCACCGTCGGCTCCGACCGTCCGCGCTGCTCCGTCCATTGTCGACGGCGGGCATCCCGCCGGCCAGCCACGGGTCAGCTTGCCGACAGGGCGACGGCGTGGGGCCGAGCTAACGCGGGCCGGACCGGTGACCCACCCGGGGCAGGACCTCGTCGGCCAACCACGCCAACGCCTCGCCCATCCGGCGTCCGTCGACGGGCATCCACAACGAGCACATCGCCACCCCCGCGTCGGCGAGCTGACACAGGTCGTCGACGATCGCCGTGGTGGTGGCGCGGGGGCCACCGAGCAGCCGGCCCGGCGCGGACCGGGCCGCCGGGATTCCCGGTGGCACCAGGAAACCGACCGTGCTGATCTCGATGGTCGCCGGGTCCCGTCCCGTGCCGTCGGCCAACTCCCCGATCCGCTGCCGGACGACGCGCGCGTCCTCGTGGTCGATGCCGGAGCCGTGCCAGCCGACGCCGAACCGCAGCGCGCGTCGGATCGCCGCGTCGCTGTGTCCACCCACCCAGACCGGTGGCCCGCCGGGCCGGTACGGGGAGACGCCGAGGACGGTGCCACGCAGGCCGGCGAACCTGTCGTCCAGTTGCGCGGTGGTGCCGGACCAGAGGGCCTTCATGATCTCCAGGCTCTCGTCGGTCCGCCGGCCCCGCAGCCGGATCGGCACCCCCAGCGCGTCGAACTCCTGCGGATTCCAGCCGGTGCCGACGGCGACCGTCAGGCGGCCCGCCGACACGACGTCCAGCGTGGCGAGCTGGTTGGCCAGCACCACGGGCTGGTGGTACGGCAGGACCAGCACGCTCGTGGCGAGACCGATGCGGGTCGTCGCGCCGGCGACCGCCGCCAGCAGCACCACCGGATCGAGGCCGACCCCGTTCGGGTTGCGGAGCACGTGGTTGGCCATCAGGACGTACTCCAGACCGATCCGCTCGGCCTCACCCGCCGTCCGGAGCATGGCCGCACCGGTGTCCCGCGGCCACGCCTGCGGCTCCAGGGACAGCCCGAGTCTCATCCCCGCCCCCTCAGTCCGCCGGCGGCGGCGACGGCGGGAACCCGGTCACGACGGGTGCCCCGTCGCGGGCCAGCACCGTCTCGGTCGCCCGGACCTGCCGGGCGAGCCGCCCGCGCAGATCCTGCAACGCGGCGATGCGCCGGTCGAGGGCGTCGAGCCGGTCGGCGGCGATCCGCACCGCGTCGGGGCAGACAGGCAAAGTGCTCAACGGCTCGTCGAGGCAGCCGTGGGCGATCGAGAGCCGGATGTCCTCGACGGTGAGGCCCGATTCCAGCAGCTCGTGGATGTTCCGGACGCGCACCGCCGCCAGGTCGTCGTACTCCCGGTAGCCGTTGGCGGCACGACGTGGGGCGATCAGGCCCTGCTGTTCGTAGTACCGCACCGACCGGGCGCTGACGCCGCAACGGCCGGCCAGTTCACCGATGCGCATTCGACCACCCCTCCCGCGCAGGGCGATGGTAGGACCTTGACACTGGTGTCAAGGTCAAGCCCACCGCCGAACGCGCCGGGGCGCTGCGGGAATGACGGCGGGGTGGCCCCCTGACCGGGCCACCCCGCGTTCGCGCCCCTCACCGGCGGGCGGGTACGACAGTCCGCCGGCCGGCCCTGACGGGGGCGCGGGTCAGAAGCGCGCCCAGTCGTCGGCGGCGGGACGCCACACGTCGATGTTGCGCGGGTCGACCGCCATCCGGCGGGCGCGGTGGGTCTCGTGCTCCTCCGGGGTGAACACCCGGTGCCGGTCGCACAGCTCGTAGCGCGGCCCGTGCCGGGTGTCGTGCATGTAGAAGGCGATCGACGTGGACGCCGAGTGGTTGACCAGGTCGGAGGCGATCGGGACCTGCTTGTACTGGGCCCGTGCCCGGCCGCGCATCACGTGGTCGAAGCTCTTCATCATGAAGCACAGGTGCGCGACGTAGAACTCGTTGTTGCGCTGGATCGCCAGGCTGTGGTGGTAGCGGTCCTCGCTGCGCAGGAAGACCGTCACGTCGCCGACGTGGTCGGACTCCAGGAAGCCGAGCACCTTGGTGTAGAAGGCCAGCGTCTCGTCGTACTTGTCGGTGGCGAGGAACGGGTGCACCAGGTCCAGCGGGCGCAGCTCGATCAGCGGCGGCTCGGCGTACTCCTGGAACTCGGTGAACAGCTCGACGATCAGGCCGTTGGGGTCGCGGACGGCGAAGCCCCGCTGGACCAGGCCCTTGACCCGGTCGGCCAGCTCGAACACCTCGTGCCCGGCGGCGGTGACCCGCTCCCGCAGGTCGTCGAGGACGGCGTCGTTCTCGACGCTGAACCCGACCGCGGTGGTCCAGGACTCGGTGCGCTGCGGCGCGGCGACCAGCTCGATGCTGTGGTGTTCGAGGTCGGCGCGCAGGAACGCGTACTCGTCGTCGTGCTGCTCCAGTTGCAGCCCGACGTGGTACTGGAGGAACTCGATGGAGGCGGCCAGGTCGGGCACCTCGATCCGGGCGTACTCCATGCCGTACGGCCCACGGCGGCGGGCGGTGGCCTCGGTGGTCATCTGTGACCCCTCTCGATGGGCTGGGCGTCCCCGGCGGTGGGGATACTGACGATGGCCTGACGCTCGATGACCGGCCGCCAGCGTTCCCGGACGAACCGCTCGTGCGAGTCGCTGTGCAGGTAGTCGAGCAGGTCCTGCTCGGTGGGGAACTCCACGACGAAGCCGTGGGTCATGCTGGTGTCGCGGGTGCTGACGTTGACCCCGCTGCGCCAGTTGCGCATCGCGGGGTACCGGCTCGGGAAGGTCTCCAGCTCGGCCAGGACGGACTCCGCCGCGCCGGGCGGCAGGTCGTCGCGGAACCGGAAGACCAGCATGTGGGTGATCATGGCGGCCGGCTCAGAGGATGAAGCTGAGTCGGGCGCCGGGGTCCATCGACTCCATCACCGGGACGGCCCGGCGCAGCCGGAACCGCAGCCCGTCCGGGTCGACCTTGAGCACGTGCTCGTAGCGGCCGACGTAGGTGTAGGCGCCGTTGTCGCGGTAGCGGTGGATGATGAAGTTGGCGCTGATCCAGACGGTCTCCGCGCCGGCCTCCAGCAGCAGCACGTTGGAGACCATCCGGTGGGTACGCGAGTGCGGGTTCTCGGCGTGCGCCTTGCGGCTCTTGAGCCGCTTGACCCGGGCCTGGATCAGCTCGTAGTCGTCGGCCACGAAGTACCCGGCGGTGGTGGCGTCCCAGCCGGCCCAGTCGGTGGTCGGGACCTCCAGCCGGCCACCCGGCTCGATGAGGGTGAGCCACTCGTCGAGCCGCCACTCGTCGAGCAGTTGCGCCTCCCGGTAGAGGAACTCCTCCACCTCGGCCCGGGTCACCTCGCGCGATGCCACACTGACCACTCCCCCACGGCTCCCGGCCGTCGTCGACGACACGCTCACTTGCCCGCACCCCCCGTGGCGGGTCCGGCGGCGGGCGTACCGGCCGGCGGGTCGCCGGCCACGCTGGTGCCCGCCCCGACCACCTCGGCCCAGCGCCGCCAGAAGCTGCGCATCGCGCCCTCGTCGATCGAGCGGCCCTGGTTGCCCTGCTTCTCGTTGGCCATGCCCCGCGACATGTCGCTCCAGTCGTGGGCGGGGTCGACCGAGTCGGCGGTCGCGGTGATGCCACGCTGCACCGCCTCGTACGCCTCGATGTCGTCGGGGGTGGCCAGGCCGCCCGGCCCGACGAAGCTGACCATCGTCTTGATCCGCAGCGCGCGGACCGACTCCGGCTCGCCGACCTCGACGAACTGCCACGCCCGCACGTCGGTGCGGTCGGCGGCGACCGGTTCGAGCTGCCGGATGGTCAGCGCCTCCAGGTCGAACAGCAGCAGGTTGGGGAAGACGAACAGGATGCGGCTGGCGTCGGCCACCTCGGCGGCGAGTTCGGGGCCGAGACGGGCCTCCAGCTCGCGGCGCTTGGCGACGGTGCGGGTCTTCTCCTCGTCGCCGAAGCGGGGCTCCCAGACCATCCCGATCCGGCCGTTGTGCCCGGTGAGCACGAGCAGCCCGTGGCCGCCGCCGAGGTCGTAGGCGTACTGGTCGTCGTCGGTGACGGCGAAGCCGGTCTCCCGCAGGTAGCCGACGAAGGTGTTGTGGGTGGGGGCGAAGTGGTAGCCGTCCATCGCGTTCTCGACGGCGAGCTTCCAGTTGCCCTTCACGCTGTAGAGCTGCACGCCCGGCAGGGTGGTCATGCCGTGTTCGCCGATCTTCGCGGTCAGCGACATGTAGTGCGCGGCCGGCCCGAGGTGGGTCAGCAGGTCGGGCACGTCCTGGTCGAAGGCGACGAAGACGAAACCCTCGTGGATCTGGAGCCGGGGCACCTGGCGCAGGGCCATCGACGCCCGGAAGGCGGGGTCGTCGGGGTACGCGTCGTCGCCGGGCAGCGCGGCCAGTTCGCCGGAGTTGCTGAACGCCCAGGCGTGGTAGAAGCACTGGAAGAACTTCGTGTTGCCCTCGCTGTGCCGGCACAGCACGGTGCCCCGGTGGGTGCAGGCGTTGAAGAAGGCCCGCACCTGGCCCCCGGCGTCCCGGCAGAAGATCAGCGGTCGACCGCCGAGGGTGCGGGTCTTGAAGTCACCGGCCTTCGGGATCTCGGTCTCGTGGCCGAGATAGAGCCAGGTGTGATTCCAGATCCGGTCGATCTCGGTCCGGAACACCTCGGGATCGCGGTACGCCGAGCGGTGCACCCGGAACCGCAGCGCCTCCCAGTCCTCGTCGATCATCGCGCCGTCACCGGTGGCACCGAGCGGACGTACCGGCGTCTGCTGCGCCATCACCTCACCGCCTTCTACGTCATGCGAGACAGCATCTCGCCACACGATGCTGCTACTCGGCCATGGCAACTGTCAAGAGCAGGGCAGACTCCGGCACCGGGTTACTCGCTGTTAATACGACCGCAACACGCAACGGTTGCTTCGCCGGTCACGATCCCCTGCATCCGACGTGGCCCGGCCGATCCGCCCGACCCCGATCGCCGGCCCTCGGACGCGGCCCGCGCATCCCGTCGCCGGCCGCCGGCCACCCGCACCGGGCCGCGCCGTCCCGTCGCACCGCCAGCCGGTGTCACCCCTTCCGGAGGATGTCATGCTCCAGCCGCACGATGGCCCGATCGGTGGAACCCACTACCTGCCGAGCACCCCCGACACCTGCCTGTGGGGCCGGCTGCCCAACCGGCGGCACGAACCCGTGCTCCGGGTCGGCTCCGGCGAGACCGTGACCATCGACACACTCAGCCACGAGGGCATCCTGGAGGACCAGGGCCGCGACCCCGTCGGCTTCCTCAAGCAGTTCGACGTGCCCAGCGACCAGGTCCTCACCGACGCCCGCGACCTGGCCGCCTCCGACGTCGCCCACGACTACGACGCCGACGGCCCGCACGTGGTCACCGGCCCGATCACGGTGGCCGGGGCCGAACCCGGCGACCTGCTCCGGGTCGAGGTGCTCGACCTGCTCGTCCGCGCCCCGTACGGCTTCATCAGCAGCCGGCACGGCTACGGCGCGCTGCCCGGCGAGTACCCGCTCACCCCGGCCGACCCCGGCCCGGACGCCGAGGGCCCCCGGGAGTACGGCACCGTCTCCCACTTCACCCGGGTGCTGCACAGCGGCGGCCGGCTGTTCGGCACCCTGCCGTACGGCGACGGGCGGGCCGCCACCTTCCCGCTGGCCCCGTTCCTCGGCCTGATGGGCGTCGCCGTGGACACCGACGAGCCGGTGCACTCGGTGCCGCCCGGCGCGTTCGGCGGCAACCTCGACATCAACGAACTCCAGGTCGGCTCCGCCCTCTACCTGCCGGTGCAACTGCCCGGGGCGGGCTTCTACGCCGGCGACCCGCACTACGCCCAGGGCGACGGCGAGGTGGCGCTGACCGCCCTGGAGGCGCCGCTGCGGGCCACCCTGCGGCTGTCGGTGATCCCCCGGGCACAGGCCGGCGGCCTGCTCGGGGCCGTCGACGGGCCGTTCGGCGAAACCGCCACCCACTGGCTCCCGGTCGGCCTGCACGGCGACCTCGACGAGGCGATGCGCCGGGCCGTCCGGGCCGCCGTCGACTTCCTCGTCCGCACCCAGGGCATGCCGCCGCAGACCGCGCTGGCCTACCTGAGCGCCGCCGCCGACTTCGAGGTGAGCCAGGTCGTCGACGGGGTGAAGGGCATCCACTGCCTGATCCGCAAGGCCGACTTCCCGGCCCACTTCTGACCGGCGCACCACGACCTCGTCGCCGAGCCGATAACGACGACCGCTGACCGGCCCGTGGCGCTGTGCCGCGGGCCGGGGCCGGCGTAATCCGGGCGGCGCACCGCGCACGGGGTAGCCGCCACGCCGTCGCCCCCGGCCGGGACAGGCCGGGGGCGACGCGCAGCCGGCCGGAGCCGGGCCGCGCCGTCGCCGACAGGCGGCATGCGACGGGCGGCAGGATCGGGAGAGCAGGTCAGGCGGTGGTGGGCACCTCGACGCGACGGGGGGCGGCCTCCATCGCCCCGGGTCGGGTGACGGTGACCGCCGCCGCCCGGCTCGCCCACCGGGCCGCCTCGTCGATCGCCGCGCCGTCGAGCAGCGCGTCGGACAGGGCGGCGCAGAAGGTGTCCCCGGCGCCGGTGGCGTCGACCGCGTCGACCCGCTCCGCCGGGATCAGCCACTGCCGGTCGGTGGTCACCACCAGCGCGCCGTCAGCGCCGAGGGTCACCACCACCGGCCCCCGGGTGCCCAGCGACCGGGCCATCGCGGCCAGCGCGTCGACCCCGGCGTCCGTCGGCGGCGCGCCGGCCAGGGCGGCCAGCTCACCCCGGTTGGGCACCAGCACGTCGACCCGGGCCAGGGTCGCCGGGTCGACCGGGCGGGCCGGGGCCGGATTGAGCACCACCAGCCCCTCGGCCAGCCGTACCGCCTCGGCCACCACGGCGGCGTCGACCTCCTGTTGCAGCAGCACCGCCCGCGCCGACCCGAGCAGGTCCCGCAGCGGGCCGAGATGCTCGGCGGCGAGCCACATGTTCGCCCCCGAGCTGACCGCGATGGTGCTGTCGCCGTCGGCGGTGACCAGCACGATCGCCTGCCCGGTGGGCCGGGGGGCGCGCAGCACCGCCTCGGTGGCCACCCCCTCGGCGGCGATCAGCCCGAGCAGCCAGTCGCCGTCGGCGTCGATGCCGACCGCGCCGACCATCGCCACCCGGCGACCCAGCCGGGCGGCGGCGACGGCCTGGTTGGCGCCCTTGCCGCCGCCGGCCCGCCGGTGGTCGGCCGCGCCGAGCACGGTCTGCCCGGGGGCGGGCAGCTCGTGCAGCGGCACCACCACGTCCACGTTGAGGCTGCCCACCACCACGATGTCGGTCATCGCCGGTCAGCCCTGCCCGGGACGCCAGGCGTGCGGCAGGAAGTCCGCCCGGGGCGGGGCGAAGACGTCCACGTTGATGCACGGGCCCTCGGTCGGTTCGATGTAGTGCTCCGCGCCGCGCGGCACCAGCAGCATCGAGCCCGGCCCCATCGGGTGTGGCACGCCGTCGACGTAGTAGTTGCACCGGCCGCCGAGGATCAGCACCAGCTGGTCGAAGTCGTCGTGGTGGTGCGGGTTGAGGTCCATCCCGACGGCCAGTTCGTGCCAGGCGAAGAGGACCTCGTCGGTGGCGTACACCTTGCGGCGCACCCCGGGCCGGACGTCGGTGGCCGGGATGTCGTCCCAGTTGACCGAGGTGCGGTAGAGCTGCGGGTTGAGCATGTGAACGCGTCCCTTCTCGGGCGGGTCAGAGGGGTGCGGCGAGCCGACGCAGGCCGGTGCCGAGCAGGTGCAGGTCCGAGCCGACGACGAGGTAACTCGCGTCGGTCAGGCCACAGCGGTCCAGCGCCACGGCGGACCGCTCGGGCACCCAGCCGCCGAGGTGGGTCCCGGTGGTGCGGGCCGCGGCGGCGATGTCCCCGGTACGCCGCAGCAGCGGCCCCGGGTCGTCGGTGGTCGCCAGGCCCAGGCTCACCGCCAGGTCGGTGGTCCCGACGAAGCCCACGTCCACCCCGGCCAGCAGGGCGGGCAGCGGGTCGTCGGTGGTCGCCGTCTCGATCTGGGCCACCAGTACGGGCGGGTGCTCGGCCTCCACCGCGAGGTACCGGTCGAGGCCGTCGCCGCCGTACCCGGCCGACGGGTGCGCCAGGCTGATGCTGCGCCGCCCGTGCGGGGCGTACCGGCTGGCCGAGCGCAGCGCCTCCACGTCGGCCCGGCGGCGGACGGTCGACAGCTGCACCCCCACCGCCCCGGCCTCCAGCAGCCGGTTGACCTGGCCGGGGTCGACGGCCGGCACCCGCACCAGCGCCGGCAGGCCGGCCAGGGCGGCGAGCCGGAGCTGGTCGGTGGCGGTCCGCTCGTCCAGGCCGGAGTGCTCCAGGTCGATCACGACGAAGTCGAGTCCGGAGCGGGCGGCCAGGGCGATCACGTCACCGCCGGGCAGCTTGACGAACGTGCCGGCGAGCTGGCCCCCGGCGCGCAGCGTCGCCCGCAGCCGGGCGCGGTGGCCGTGCACCCCGGTCGGCGGGGTCGGCTCGACGGAGGTCGGCGGGGTGGGCCGCAGTTCGCCCGACACCGGCCCGACGGCGGACATCAGGGCCTCACGCCCCGGTGGCGGGCAGCCCACGCCACGGCACGGTCGGCACCTGCTCGCCGCCGAGCAGCACCACGCTCGGCTCCAGCCGGGGTGCGGTGATCTTGTTACCGGCGGCGTCGGGCAGCACCGCCTCCTCGGCCTCGGCCAGCACCGTGACGTGGGCCGGGCCGCCCTCGACCAGGGTGCCGTAGCCCTCGGCGTCCAGGCCGGTCAGCCGGGCCGGCGCGGACGTCACCCGGGGCACGAGCTGCTCCAGGGTCATCCCCATCGCGCGCAGCTTGGCCATGCTGGTGACCAGGTCGAACACCGGGCCGCGCCAGTTGCGGGCGCTGGTGTCGGAGGTGACCACGTCGGGCAGGAAGCCCTGCTCGATCGCCGGGCGGGCGACGGCGAAGCTGAGGTTGCTCTTGCCGTGGGCGGATTCGAACAGCACCCCGCGCTCGCGGGCGGCGTACACCTCGGGCAGCACCGTGCCGTCGTTGAGGATGCCGTACGGCTTGCCGGTGTAGCAGTGCGCCACCACGTCGCCGGGGCGCAGCAGGGGCAGGATCACCGGCAGCGGCTCCGGCGTCTCCCCGATGTGGATCATCAGCGGCAGGCCGGCCTCGGCGGCGAGCGCCAGGGAACGCTTGAGCAGCGGACGCCAGTCCAGCCCGACGACGTCCTCGGAGAGTCGGATCTTGAAACCGCGTACCCGGTGCGGGTTCGCCTCGGCCACCGCCAGGGCGTCCTCGGGGACGAGCGTGCCCGGGTTGATCAGCTCACCGAAGCGGAAGTCGATCAGGCCGAGGACCGAGACGTTGAGGAAGTTCACCAGCCGCATCCGGGCCGGCGCGGCGACGTACTTCTCGAACGCGGCGAAGGTGGACGCGCCTACGGTGCCGGCGTCGCAGGCGGCCACGACGCCCCGGTGCAGGTGCGCCTCGTCCGGCGGGGCACCGACCTTGGAGACCTCGGCGAAGATGTGGGTGTGCGCCTCGACCAGGCCGGGCAGCACGTACCGCCCGGCGCAGTCGATCACCCGGTCGGCGTCGGCGGCGAGGCCGGGCGCGATCCGGGCCACCCGGTCGCCGGTCACCGCGACGTCGGCGACCTGGCTGGTTCCGGTCTGACCGTCGAACACCTGGCCACCGGCCAGCACCAGGTCGTACCGCTCGGAATTCTCACTCATGACATCGGGCTCTCTGTGCGAAGCGAGTGGGTCGACGCGTCGACGGCGGCCGGCGCGGGGTGGTCCGGGCTCTCGGCACCGAACCGGGTACGCAGGGGCAGCACCCCGGCGACGGTGACCTCCACCTGGTCGCCGGGGCTCAGGAAGCAGCCCCGGTCCTGACCGGTGCCGGTCGGGGTGCCGGTGAGCACCACGTCGCCCGGCTCCAGCACCACGTACCGGGTGATCCAGGCGAGCAGGTCGGGCACCGGGAAGATCAGGTCGGCGGTGCTGGCCTGCTGGCGCAGCTCGCCGTTGACGGTGGTGCGTACGCCGATGGCCTCGCGGTCGGCGACCGCGCCCAGGCCGAGCACGGAGGCGCCCAGGGCACCGAACCCGGGGAAGCTCTTGGCCAGGGTGGGGTTGCCCGTGGCGGCCATCACGTCCCGGGCGGTCACGTCGTTGGCGGCGGTGACGGCGGCCAGGTGCGCCCAGACCTGCCCGGCCGGGGTGTGGTGCATCCGGGTGCCGACGACCAGGGCGACCTCGCCCTCGTAGTCGGGCTGGCTGCTCACCGAGCCGGGCAGCGGCACGGTGTCCCCCGGGCCGGAGCCGGCGCTGGGCGACTTCAGGTAGAGCACCGGCTGGGTGGGCAGGGCCCGGCCGGTGGTGCGGGCCTTGCAGTGGTAGTTCAGCCCGACGCCCCACACCGCGCGGGTGGCGGCCAGCGGTGGGCGCAGGTCGCCGACGAGGGTCTCCAGCGGCAGGCGGCGGCGGACCCGGGCCTCGGCGGCGGGGGCGAGCCCCCGGCCGGCGCGCAGCAGGGCGGCCACGTCCGGGGCGGGCAGGTCGAGCAGTTCGACGTCGTCGCCGGTGATCCGGCCCAGCCCGTACCGGGTGGCGACGAGGTGCGCGTCGGTGGGCGCGGGGGCGGTCATGCGGCGTCCGAGGAGTGGCCGGGTACGGTGCCGAGCGCCGGGTTGACCAGCGGGGCCAGGTTGTTGACGGCGGCGGCGGCCTCACCGAAGCCGACCGAGATCAGCCGGACCTTGCCGTCGTAGTCGGTGATGTCGCCGGCGGCGAAGACCCGGGGCAGGTTGGTCCGCATCGACCGGTCCACGGCGACGTAGCGGCGGCGCATCTCCAGCCCCCAGCGCTCCATCGCGCTCAGGTCGGCGATGAAGCCGAGCGCGGCGACCACCGCCTGGGCGGGCAGGGTCTGCCGGCCCTCGCCGCGCACCTCGGCGATCCGCACCGCCTCGACGGTCTGTTCCCCGTCGATCCCGCACACCTCGTACGGGGTGAGCACCCGCACGGTCGACTCGTGCAGCTGGGTGACGCTGCGTTCGTGGGCGCGGAACTGCGGGCGGCGGTGCACCAGGGTGACGCTGCTGGCGTACGGCTCCAGGGCCAGCGCCCAGTCGACGGCGGAGTCGCCGCCGCCGACCACGACGACCTCCTGCCCGGCGAGTTCCTCCAACCGGGGGACGAAGTAGCGCAGGCCCCGGCCGAGGTGGTCGCTGCCGACGGGAAGTTCGCGGGGGGTGAAGGTGCCGATGCCGGCGGTCAGCAGCACGGCCGCCGCCCGGACCTGGGTGCCGGTGTCGGTGCCGATCAGCACGTGGTCCTCGGCGCAGGTCAGCTCGATGGCGCTCTGCCCGAGCAGGAACGTCGGCTTGGCGGTGGCGGCCTGGGTGAGCAGGGCGTCGACGAGTTCCTGGCCGCGCACGGCGGGCAGGCCGGCGATGTCGTAGATCGCCTTCTCGGGGTAGAGGGCGGCGATCTGCCCGCCGGGTTCGGGCAGCGAGTCGATCACCGCCACGCTCATCCCCCGGAAGCCGGCGTAGTAGGTGGCGTAGAGACCGGCCGGGCCGGCGCCGATGATCGCGAGATCGACCTCGTGCCGCTCGGCCATCAGCTGGCGCTTTCCGCGACGGCCGGGTGGTCGTGGCCGACCCGGCCGATCTTGCGGGCGCCGCCCGGGGTGCCGATCTCGGTGAAGAACTCGGCGTTGATCGGCCCGAACCGGGCGCGGTCGGCGGGCAGGTCGTCGAGGTGGAAGATCGAGGTGACCGGGCAGACCGGCTCGCAGCGCCCGCAGTCGACGCACTCGTCGGGGTTGATGTACATCATCCGGTCGCCCTCGTAGATGCAGTCCACCGGGCATTCCTCGACGCAGGACCGATCCTGTACGTCCACACATTCGTCGGTGACCACGTAGGTCATCGGTCCTCCTGCGGTTCGGTCGGCCGGCCGCATCCGCGTCGCAGCGGCAGGTCCGGGCGCGCAGTCGATCCGGGGTGCCGGGCCCGTTCCGCGACGTCGCCGGATGCGGGGCGATGTCGTTTGGTGTCAGGCCACGCTAGAGACAGCGCCCAGAGTATGTCAACATACGAGACGTCATCTTGAATGAAGTCACGCTGGCGAGAGGGAGCGGATGGACGACGAGGTACCGGCGCCCCTGCGCCACGCCGCCGCGCGGGCGGTCGACGAGGCCACCCTGGTCGACGCCCTGGCCGCGCTCACCGCCCAGCCCAGCCCGTACGGCCGGGAACGGGCCACCGCGCTCCGGGTCGCCGACTGGGCCACCGCCCGCTGGCCGGAGCTGTCCTGGCGGGTCGACCCGCTGGAGCACACGGCGACCACGCCCGACAGCGCCAACCTGGTCGGCGGCTCCGACCTGGGCGACCGCCCCGAACTGTTGATCTACTCGCACCTGGACACCTCGCTGACCGGCGGGACCGGGTTCGACGCCCCGATCACCGGCCGGCACTCCCCCGCCCCGGCGCTGGAGCTGTCCGGCCCGGCCGGGGAGGTGGTCAGCGGCTTCGGCCTCGGGGTGGCGCGGGCGGCGGCGGCCGCCGCCCTGGTCGGTTACGCCGCCGCCGCCGAGACCCTCCGGGCCGCCGGCCGGCCGCACCGGCTGACCCTGCTGCTCGCCGCCACCGGCACCCACCGTGACGACCCCACCGCCGGGCCGGAGGACGGTGTCGCGCCGGCCCCCACCACCGGCGGGGTCCTGCACCACCTGCGCGGCCGGCCACGACCGGCCGCCGCGATCGTGGCCAAGACCAGCCCGCCGGGCATCCTCACCGCCGAACCGGGGGCGATGTTCCTGCGGGTCCGGCTGTCCAGCGGGTTCCACCCGGCGCTGTTCCGGGACACCGCCACGCCCCCCGGCGGGCTGCTCGCCCACCTCGGCGTGGTCGTCGAGGCGCTGGAGGAGTTCCGTCGGGTCCACCTGGCCCAGCGGGCCGACCCGGACGCCCCGGTCGGGGCGGAACTGGGCCTGGGGGCGGTGCGGGCCGGCCAGCCGGGCAAGCCCGACCTGCTGCCCGGGGTGCTGGACCTGCACCTCTACCTGACCACGGTGCCCGGCGACGATCCGACGCAGATCACCGACGCACTGCGGGCCACCCTGACCCGGCGGCTGCGCGACACCCCGCTGGCCGACTGCGGGCTGGCCGTGGCCGGCCATCCGGCCCACCCGTCCGCGGCCACCCCGCCCACCGCGCCGATCTGCCGGCACGCCGGCGCCGCCTGGCTCGCCGCGTACGGCCGGCCGCCGGTGCCGCTGCGCGGGTGGACCGGGTCGACCGACGGGGTGGTGCTGCGCGCCCGGGGAGTGCCCACCGTACGGCTGGGCCCGCCGGCGTTACCGCCCGATCCGACCGACCCGCGACGGGAAAGGTACGCCCTGCCGGAACTGGTGCGTTTCGCCCGGTTGTACGCGGACATCGCGCTGCGCCACCAGCAGGCATCGACAGGCTGACGTGTCATATGCCATGATACTGTCTCACTCTGCGCACAAAGGAATCCAGATGGCGGACGATGCCCCTTCGCCGGTCAAGAGCGCTGACCCCAGCTCACCGGCGATCCAGACCGTGCAGCGCGCGGCGGTCATCCTCAACGCGTTCACCGCGGCCCGCCCGCGCCTGAGCCTCAACGAACTCACCGCCAGCCTCGGCACCAGCAAGGCCACCGCGCACCGCTACACCAAGGCGCTGCGGGAGAGCAACCTGCTGCGCTACGACGAGCGGGAGGGACTCTACTCCCTCGGCCCGCAGATCCTGACCCTCTCCGCCGCCGCCCGCGCGGCGATGCCGGTGATCAGCATCGCCGGCCCGCGCATGCAGCAACTGGTCCGCGAGATCGACGAGACGGTGGTGCTCAGCGTCTGGGACGGCGACACCGCCGTGGTGGTCCGCGCCGACGACAACACCGACCGGGTGATCCGGGTCAGCGTCCGGACCGGCTCCCGGCTGTCCCGCACCGAATCCGCCCAGGGCCGGGTGTTCTGCGCGTTCCTCCCTGAGGCCGACGTGCCGGGGCTGGCCGAGGAGATCGCCGCCTCCGCCGAGCTGCGCCGGGAGGTCGAGAAGATCCGACGGACCGGCATCTCGGCCAACACGCCCTCGGCCAACGGGGTCCGCAGCATCGCCGCGCCGATCTTCCGGGGCAGCACCCTGATCGCCGCCATGGCCATCGTCGGCACCACCACCTCGGTCCCCGAGGGCACCGACAGCACGCTCGCCATCGCCCTGCAACGCGTCGCCGCCCTGGTCACCGCCGAGCTGGGCAGTGGCGGCAACGGCCACCTGCCGGTCAACGCCAACGGCCAGCACCCTGCGGCCGGCGGCAACGGTCACCGCTGACGTAGGCGGGCCACCCCGGCGTCAGCCCGCGCCGAGCGCCTCGGACAACTCCCGGGCCACCAACCGCAGGCTGTCCGCCGCGGCGGCCTCCACCGCGCCGGACAGCGCCGTGCTGGTGCCCAGCACCGCCAGCGCGGCCACCACCTGGGTCCGCTCGAACACCGGCGCGGCCAGCACGCGTACCCCGAAATCCTCCGGGGAGTTGACCGCGAAACCGTCCCGGCGGACCTGCTCGACGACCGCCCGCAGGCCCGCCGACAGCCGCAACTGGCGGGCCACCGAGGGCGCCTCGGTGGCCGACAGGTAGGCGCAGAAGACCCGGCCCTGCGCCGAGCGCAGCAGATCCAACGGCGAGCCCGTCCGCACGCTGAGCCGCACGTCGCCGCTGGTGTTGTCCATGCAGCGGACCACCGTGGGCGCCTCACCGTTCCACACGCTGAGTACCGAGGTCTGGTTGGTCAACCGGGTGAGCCGGTCCAGGTGGGGTTCGGCGGCGGTGACGATGGGCAGCGCCGCGCGGGCGGCGGCCTCCATCGCCAACACCTGCGGACCCAGCGTGTAGGTGGCGGTGGCCACGTCGAAACGCAGCAGGTTGGCCGCCCGCAACGCACGGGCGTACCGGTGCGCGGTGGCCCGGCTGACGGCCAGGTCGGCGGTCAGCTCGGCCAGGGTGAGCCGGGGCCGCTCCACCGAGAACGCCTGGAGGATGGTGGCGGCCCGCTGCACGGTCTGGATCGCCGGCGCGTCACCGGCCGACTCGTCGACTCCGCCCGTCACCGCGTCACCTCGCACTCGCCGTCCACCGAAAGGCGAACTCTACCGAGCACGGGCCGCATCCGGCGACACGGACACCACCGCACGCCGGGTCCGCAAAGCCGGCTACGCCGGACCGCCCGCCCCCGAACCGGGGACGGGCGGCGGTTCGGAGGCACCCGCGAGCTGACGGTGGACCTCGCCGCTGTCCCAGTAGTCGACCCGGTGGGCGATCAGACCGTCGGCGTCGACCCGGAACCGGAACACGCCACGGATGCGCACCGGGGCCCGGCCGGCCGAGGCCAGCCGGAACGACATCCGGTACGCCACCGCCGCCCGGTCGGCGTCGGCGAGTAGCTCCTCGACCTCGTAGCGCAGGTCGACGAACTCGGCCAGGAAGCCGTCGAGCCGGGCCCGGTAGCGGGCCCGGCCGACCACCGTCCGACCGAGGGCGGCGGTGTGCTCGTTGACGAAGTCGACGCTGACGCAGCCGGCGACGGCATCGGCGTCGTGGGCGTTCAACGCCGCCAGGTACCGCTGCACGGCGGCGCGGGTGGACGCTGCGGTCAGCTCCCCCACCGACGCCGCACGGTGTCGAAGACCTGCTGGTCGTGGGAGATCTCGATGACGTTGCCGTCGGGGTCCTTCAGCGCGCAGATGTAGCCGACCGGCGGCGGCATCTGACGCGGCTCCCAGTGCAGGCAACCCAGCTCGCGGGCCCGCCCGGCGATCTCGTCGACGTCCGAACGCTGCGGCACCTCGATGCCGATGTGCGCGAACGGGTGCAGCAGGCCGAGCTGGCCGCCCTTGTCCTTGTTGAAGGAGACGAGCACCAGCACGAACGGGGTCTCGACCTGCTTGTCGTTGGAGAGCCAGACGCTCTCGCCGTCGGCGTCGGCGAACCGCTCCACGACCACCAGCGGGGTGAGCGTGGTGTAGAACGAGATCGCCTTGTCGAGGTCGCCGGTAGGCAACGCCACATGCGTCCATCGGGCTTGGGTCAGGCCGGTCGCCACTGTTACCTCCACCGTACCGAAATGTCCATCACTATCGCGTTCACCAGCCTATTCACTGTTCGGCGGCCGGGTCGATGTGCCGGGGACACAAAGCCGGCGGGTCCGCTTCGACGCGCCGGGACGGTGCCGCCGGCCGGCCCGCGTGCCAGCGTGGGGGCACATCGCGTACGGGAGGACGATCGGATCATGCAGTACCGCAGACTGGGTGGGACCGGGGTCGAGGTGAGCACCCTCTGCCTGGGCACCATGATGTTCGGCGCCTGGGGTAACACCGACGAGCAGGAGTGCCACCGGATCGTCGCCGAGGCGCTCGACGCCGGGATCAACCTGGTCGACACCGCCGACGTGTACGCCCACGGCGAATCCGAGGAGATCCTCGGCCGGGCGCTGCGTGGCCGCCGCGACGACGTGGTGCTGGCCACCAAGTTCCACGAGCCGATGGGGGACGACCGCAACCGGCGCGGCAACTCCCGCCGCTGGATCAGGCAGGCGGTGGAGGGCAGCCTGCGCCGGCTGGGCACCGACTGGATCGACCTATACCAGGTGCACCGCCCCGACCCGCTCACCGACGTCGACGAGACCCTCGGCGCGCTGACCGACCTGGTCCGGGAGGGCAAGGTCCGGATGATCGGCACCTCGGCGTTCCCCGCCGAGCAGATCGTCGAGGCGCAGTGGGTGGCCGAACGCCGGCAGCGGGAACGCTTCACCACCGAACAGCTCGGCTACTCCGTCCTGACCCGGGGTGTCGAGGCCGCCGCCCTGCCCACCAGCGCCCGGTACCGGCTCGGCGTGCTGGTGTTCAGCCCGCTCAACGGCGGCTGGCTGACCGGCAAGTACCGGTCGACGGACGTACCGGCGGACTCCCGTGCCGGACGCAACGGCGACCACTTCGACTTCCGCGACGCCGCCGCCCGGGACCGCAAGCTCGCCCTGGTCGACGAGCTGGCCACCCTCGCCGACGAGAGCGGTCTGACGCTGATCGACCTGGCGCTCGGCTTCGTGCTGAGCCACCCGGCGGTCACCAGCGCCATCATCGGCCCGCGTACCCTCGCCCAACTGCGCAGCCAACTGCCCGCCGGGGAGCCGGCCGGGCTGCCGGCCGACGTGCTGGACCGGATCGACGAACTGGTCCGGCCGGGCCACGACGTCAACCCGGCCGACGCCGGCTACCGGGTGCCGGCCCTGACCGACCCCACCCTCCGCCGCCGACCCTGAGGGTTTTTTGGCGCTGTTGTGCCGGTGTGGCGGTATCGGAGCGCTCTGATACCGCCATACCGGCACGACAGCGCCGAACGGTGGCGCGGTCGTGGTCAGGTCACCCGGAGCGTGGCGGCGAGTTGGATGACCGTGGCGGGGGCGTACGGGTCGCGGACCAGCCGGGCGAGGACCGCGCGGGCCGCGGGCCGCAGGCGTACCTCGCAGGGGGCGGTGCGCTCGGCCGCGACCAGGACCCGGCAGGCGTTGCCCGGATCACCGGCGTTCAGGTAGGCGCGGGCGGCGTCGAGCAGGTGCCCGGCGCGGTGTTCGGTGGGCAGCCACCGCCAGCCGTCGCGGGCGGTGGTCTTCTCGTGCCAGGCCACCGCTGCTCTCGCCTCGCCCAGGTCGAGGGCGGCGACGACCCGGGCCAGATCCACCGCCACCGGTCCGAACCCGGTCCGGTGATGGTCGTGGCCGTCACCCACCCGGTCCGCCATCCCGGCGGCCTCGTCGAGCAGCGCGGCCGTGGCGTGATCGTCGCCGTCGCGGGCGGCAGCCAAAGCCGCCTGCACGACCAGCGTCCCGCACAACGACAACTCCGGGGCGGACGCACCGTCGAGGTCGGGCGGGGCGATCCGGTACGCGGCGGCCAGTGCCGTCGACCGGGCCGCCCGCACCCGCCCCGACGCCCGCAACACCTGGCTGAGCTGCACGGTCGCGGCAGCCACCGACCCCACCTCACCGGCCGCGACAGTCATCGCCCGGTCGGCAGCCAACCAGGCCAGATCCACCTCACCGAGCTTGACCAGCAGTGCTGCGGCAAGCCGGTACACCTGCACCAGCACCGGCCGGCCCGCGACCGGATCACCGGCATGGGCACGCTGCGCGCCACCCACCAACCCCGGGAGCATCCCGGTCACCTGCGTATACCGGGCATGCTGGAAGGCGACCCACGCGTGGGTGACGTCCCGCCCCACACGATCCGCCGGCACGACCCGGCCCGGCACTGACGGCCTTCCCACCACGACGTCGTACGTCGACAGCGCCTCCCGGACCCGTTCCACCGCCTCGACCGGACCGGGCACGTCGGCCGGCCGGAGGTCCCGGCCGAGCAGCACACCCGGGTCGATGCTCAGAACAGCGGCGATGTCCTGGAGCGTGGACACCTTGTCCAGCGTCCGGACACCCCGCTCGACCTTGTCTACCCAACTCTTCGACTTACCCAACCGGTCGGCGAACACCTGCTGCGACAACCCACGCCGCCCCCGCCAGTGCGCCACCCGCCGGCCGACCGGCAACAACTCACCGCCCTCCACGACGCCACCGCCGATCCGGCACCGCCCGCGTCGTCTCCTCCACCGGAATCCGGTCCGCCTCGGCCTGCGCGAGCAACCGCTGCCGCGCCGCCTCCCGCTCGACCGCCTGAATCCGCTCGCCCCGGCTCTCACCCGGATCACGTTCCCTGTCGCCCACCCGCGTCCCCTCCGCAAGGGCCCGGCGGTACGAACTGAAGCTGCCGCCGCGCACGATCAGCGGCGCAGCGGCGGCCGGTCACCAGACCGACGAGGCGTCACCGCACCGTGGTCAGGACGCTACGGAGCGCGCACGGAAGGCTGGAACGCTTACGCACCACCCGTGGTCAGGCTCATCCGTTCGCACAGCCCCCGCAGCTCGGGCGAGGTAGCCCCCTTACGCAGCAACGACCGCGCCGTCTCCCGGGCGGCGACCGACGAGCGGGCATGCTGCGGCCCGATCCGCTCCGCAGCGAGCAGCATCCGCACGGCGTCACGATCCCGACCGGTACCCTCGGCCGCCCGGCTCATGTCGAGCCAGAAGTACACCTGGCGCACCGCCGGCAGACCGGCCACCTCCACACCCGCCGCCGTCCGCATCGCCAATTCCGGGCGACCCGTGTCGAGCTGGAACGCCATCGTCCACAGGGCCACGTTCCGTGGGCCCCAGACCAGATCCCAGTTCTCGGTCTCCCCGGTGTGCGCGGCGATCCGCGCTGCCTCGGCGAGATGATCCTCGGCACCGGCCCGCTCCCGCAGACCGGCGAGATGGTGCGCCCGCGCCAGGTGCAGGAACCCCAGCACGTCCAACGCGCCATCGGCAGCGCTACCCGCAAGATCGGCAGCCGCCGCGTCACACCACGCGCGCGCCGACCCGTACGCCCCGGAGTAGGCCGACACCCGCGCCCGGTTGGCCGCCGCCACCCCGACCGCCACCCCGTCGTCGAGCAACCCGGCAGCCTCGGCACAACGCTCAGCCGCCAGCCAGGCATGGGCCGGATAGCTGACGTTCAACAACGACCCCATGGCCACGCCATACACCGGCACCATCTCCGACAACGCAGCCCGCCGGTCCGCCAGGCCGTGCATCGCCGGCACGAGATCCACCAGCCGCCGCAACGCACCCGCGTAATCACACCGCCCGTACAGACCACGCACCAACGCCGCCTCACGGCGCACCTGTTCGAGCGTCGCCGTCGCGGCGGAACGCCGGGCCATCGGCGTGTCCATCATGACCCGCCACACCCGCTCGGCGTCGATCCGGGCTGCGTCGAGCTGCCGGTCAGCCGGTGTGTACGCCTGACCCGTCAGGTCGACCACCGAACACTCCAGGGCCGCCGCCAGATCCACCACCATGTACCGGTCGGTGCGCTGTAGTCCCCGCTCGATACGCGACCACGACGTATGGGAGATGCCCGCCCGGCTGGCCGCATACCGCACGCTCCAACCACGCAACTCCCGACGGGCACGAATACGATCACCGATCGACGGATCGTCAGGAATAGAGCGACGAGGCATCAGCGCACTCCCCCGGTGACACGAGATCCCTGCCAGCCGAAACCGACAGGCTGCCACCACGGACCGTACACCCGTACCACCCGATGCGTGACGCCTGCTCATCCGGCCCATCCGCCGGACGGACGTCGCGTGATCGACTCAATGTCGCCGATGTTGGGGGGTCGAAGTCACTTCGATACCGCCACATCGGCGAAATAGCGAAAAGCGTCGACGGGCGTCCCCGCGACACGGCGAAAGGCGTCGGCGGGGCGATCAGATCCAGCCCTGTTCCCAGGCGATCGTGGCGGCGTCGGTGCGGGAACCGACGTTGAGTTTCGCCATCGCGGACGAGATGTGGTTGCGGACGGTGCCGTGGGCGAGGCCGAGCTGCCGCGCGACGTGCTTGGTGGGCAGGCCGTCGCGGGTCAGCCGCAGCACGTCGATCTCCCGGGGCGTCAGCGGGCTCTCCTGCTCGGTGAGCGCCGACGCGGCGAGACGGGCATCGATGTAGCGTTCGCCGGCGGCCACCGACCGGATGATCCTGGCCAGCTCGGATGCCGGGGTGGACTTCGGCACGAAGCCGTGCACCCCGGCGTTCAGCGCCCGCTTCAACGTCCCCGGTCGGGCGTGCCGGGTGACGATGACGACCTGCGTCGCGACGAGCCGCAGCAGCCGGCGGGCGGCGTCGACCCCGTCGAGTCCGGGCATTTCGAGGTCGAGCAGGGTCAGGTCGGGGCGGTGGGTGACGGCGGCGGCGACGGCGGCCTCGCCGTCGGCGACGTCCGCGACGACCTCGATGTCGGCCTCGAGGGAGAGCAGCGCCACGAGCGCGCCCCGGATGAGTTCCTCGTCGTCGGCGATCACGATCCGGATCACCGGCCGGTCCCCCGTCGTCTGCCCGGCGGGGTCGGCTCCTGTGGGGCAGGCCCCGCAGCGTCCGGCGCGGGGATGCGGACGACCAGCACGAACGTGTCACCCTCACGGGTGGTCTCGACCGTTCCGCGCTGGGCCGCGACGCGTTCGGCGAGGCCGGCCAGGCCCGTGCCGTCGCGGCGCGGCACCCCGGCGGCGTCGTTGGTGACGGTCAGCCGGTACTCCGCCGCGACGCGGACGAGTTCGATGGTGGCGTCGGTCGCCCGGCTGTGCCGTAGCACGTTGGTCACCGCCTCCCTGATCGCGACGGCGAACACCGCGCCGAGGGCCACGGGCAGGTCCGGGGTGTCGATGCGTGCGGTGCAGCGGATGCCGGCGGAGCGCAGCACCGCCGCCGCGTTGCGTGCCTCCGTCGCCACGGTGACGGTGCGGTAGTCGTTCACCACCGCGCGGGTGTCGTCGAGGGCGACCTGCGCGATCCGGCGGATCTCGGCGATCTCCCGGCCGGCCCGTTCGGGCTGGCCGGTCAGCAGGCGCTCCGCCAGTTCACTCTTCAACGCGATCACCTGGAGGTTGTGGCCCTGGATGTCGTGCAGGTCGGTCGCGAACCGGAGCCGCTCCCGCGCCACCGCCAGGTCGGACGCGAGCCGGCGGGCGTGTTCCAGCCGCAGCACCACCTGCTGCACCCAGACCGCGCTCAGCGGCAGCAGGGTGAACACCGCGAGGGTGCTGAGCACGATGGCGTCGGCGGCCGCATCGGGCGGCGGCCCGACGCGCGACGGGGCCAGCACGCCGATCAGGCCGCCGAGACCGATCACCGCCCAGCAGCCGAGGATCACCGTCGCCCGCCACCGGCCCCGGACCAGACAACTGAGCACCCCGCCCGCCATCGCCAGGGTGAACGCCCACCCCCAGCCGGCGAACGGCGGCACGACGGCCAGCACCCACACCGCGCCGGACATCGCCAGCAGCACCAGGACGAGCGGATGGCCGGGCGGCACCTCGTCGGGGCCCCGCAGCAGCAGGGGAATCGCGGCGAGCCCGGCCAGGACGGCGGCGGTCGTCGCGGCCACCAGGACGACCGTCCGGGGGCCGCTTGCCACGCCGACGCCGAGCAGCACCTGCACGACGCCACCGATCAGCATGCCCAGCCCCAGCGAGAGCACCGTGAACAGGCGCATCGCCCGCAGGTCGGCGGCCACTCGCGGCGCACCCTGCCAGGTGTCCGTCACCGGCTCAGCGTAGCGACCGGGCCGTCAGGAAGGCCCTGGTCTGCTGGGCGATCTCCGGCGACAGGGTGTGGTGCAGGTAGTGGTCGCCCGTCAGGAGGACGACCTGACCGGTGTCGACGCTCGCCGCCTGCCGCTCGTGCAGGGCGACCCAGTCCGCCACGTCGGTGTCGTTCGACCGGACGAACAACAGGACGGGAAGCCCCTTGGGGAAGGTCTTCCCGCTGACCGCGGCGAAGTTCGCCGGGACGTGCTCCATCTCGTTCACCATGGTCGGGGCGGCCGTGTTCTTCGCGGTGAGCAACCGCAACTGCTCCCGGGTCCGCTCGTCGTAGGGCAGGCCCGCGTACGGGTCGTCGGCGATCGCCGCCAGGGCGCGGGTGAGGCCGAGCCTGCTCAGGCCGACGATCACGCCGGTGGGAATCGGGTCGTCCCAGCCGGGCTGGTCGGGGACGCTGCTGTCGATGCCGACGAAGGCGACGAGTTCGTCGGGGTAGCTGGCGGCGTAGGTCAGCGCGTAGATCCCGGCGACCGAGTGGCCCATCAACACGTACCGGTCGATGCCGAGGTGCCGCAGCGCCTCGTGCACCTCCCGGGTGATGTTCGCGGCGGTGCGGTCGGTGTCGGCGGGGTCGCTCAGGCCGGTGCCGAACGGTTCGACCGCGACGACCCGGTAGGTGTGCTGGAGTTCCGTGATCAGCGGTTGGAAGTCGAGCCCGGGGGCGGCGGTGCCGAGGCCGGGCAGCAGCACGATCGTCTCGGCACCGCTGCCCGCGACCACCACGTTCATCTGCTTGCCGTCCACGGGGACGAGTTGCCCGTACCGGGTGATCGAGGAGGCTTCCGACCTCGTCGCCACGACGTTGACCACGGCGGTGGTGGCGAGCAGGAGCACCGGCACGGCGACCAGGACACCGAGGGTGGTGAGCACGACTCGCACGGGCTTACGCATGGGTTCTTCTTTCGGATCGGCGGCGCATCCGGATCACTCCCGGGATGCCTGACCAGCCAATCAAGCGCGCGAGGCGCTGGAGAAGTGTCCCGCTGTCACGACCGATCGTGACAAAAAGTCATGGTATGCCCCGTGGGACCGCCGGGTCCTCGTGAGCAACGAGAGACGACCCCCACGGCGGGCGGGTGCCGACCCAGAAACCCACACGGCGCAGCGACCGCCACCGGAGGAGGGTGGCCGCTGCGCCGTGTGGGCGGACCGGAGTCGGGGAATCCCCCGTCAGGTGGTGCCGCGTTGGAACGGTTGGGCCAGCGCCCGGGGTTCGCGGTGGGCGGTGGCGAACACCAGCATCGCCAGCAGGGCCAGCAGGTAGGGCGCGGCGATCAGCAGCTGCGAGTTCATGGTGACCCCGAGCGCCGGCAGCGCCAGCCGCATCGCGTCGGCCAGGCCGAAGACGACGCAGCCGATCAGGGTCCGGCCCAACCGCCAGGCCCCGAAGATGACCGCCGCGATGACCAGGTAGCCCCGGCCGGCGGTCATGTTCTGGTTGAACGAGCCGACCTCGCCGACGGCCAGGTACGCCCCGCCGAGCCCGGCGAGCAGCCCGCACCACAGCAGCGCCTGCCGCCGTCGCTTGTTGACCTCGATCCCGCTGACGTCGGCGGCCTGCGGGTTCTCCCCCACCGCCCGCAGTTCCAGCCCCCACCGGCTGCGCTCGACCAGCCACCAGGTCAGCGGGATCACCGCCAGCAGCAGGTAGACCGGCCAGCGTTGCACGAACAGCATCGGGCCGACGATCGGGATGTCCCGCAGCACGGGGATGTCCACCTGCCAGACCTGGTGGCCGGTGAAGGTGCTCACCGTGATCAGGTAGCTGGTCAGGCCGAGCACCAGCGCGTTGAGCACCAGGCCGACGACGAACGTGTTGATCTGCACCCGGTGCGACAGGACGCCGTGCACGAACGCCACCGCGACCCCGACCAGCGCACCGGCCACCAGGCCGATGGTGGCGCTGCCGGTGGCGCTGGCGACCGCGATCGACCCGAACGCCGCCCCGAGCATCATCGCCTCGACGGAGATGTTCAGGGTGCCGGCGCGCTGGGCGACGTACTCCCCGCAGGCGGCGAAGGCCAGGGGCACGGTGAGCCGGGCCCCGCTGGAGAGGATGGTGGCGATGTTGTCGGCGGCGCTCATGCCAACCTGCCTTCCATGGCGTCCTTGGTGCCGGCGGTCCCGGCGTCGCCGGGGTCCGCCGGTTCCGGCGCGGCGGACCGGGGGGCCGGCACCGACGCCGCCGGGGCCGGCGGGTCGGCCGGCTCGGGCGTGGCCACCGCGGCGACCGGGGTGGTCGGGGTGGTGGGGGTCGCCGGCTGGTCGGCCAGGCGGCGTCGGCGCAGCATGCCGATCACCACCGGCGGTGCGACGAAGGCCAGCACCAGCAGTGCCTTGACCACGTCGACCAGGAACGACGGCACGCCGGTGGCGGCCAGGAAGCTACCGCCGGCCCGCAGCACGCCGAACAGCACCGCCACCGGGATGGCCAGCAGCGGGTTGTTCCGGGCGACCAGGGCGACCAGCAGGCCGTCCCAGCCGATGTTGAGCGACATGCCCGGCTGCAACCGGTTGGTGCCGACCGGGCTGGTCAGCAGCAGCGCGCCGGCCAGGCCGGCCAGCGCCCCGGAGATCGCCAGGGCGATGCCGCCGAGGGCGCCGACCCGCACGCCCGCGTGCCGGGCCGCCGCCGGGTTGAGGCCGACCATCTTCAACCGGAAACCCCACCGGGTACGCGCCATCACCAGCGCCAGCACGACCGCCACCACGACGGCCAGCACCAGACCGCCGTTGAGCTGGAGGTTCGGGTAGTCGCCGAGGGAGGTGAGCCGGGCGTTCTCCGGCACCGGGTTGGACTGGGGCGACAGGGTGCCCCGGCCGAGCCGGGACTCCTGGAGCAGCCACGGCGTGTTCACCGCGAACGAGATGAGCTGCTGGGCGAGGAACGTCATCAGCATCGTGCTCACCACGATGTTGACGCCCCGGAACCGGTACATCAGGGCGCTGAGTCCGGCCCAGACGCCGGCACCGACCACCGAGGCGAGCAGCACCAGGACCAGCAGCAGCGGCCCGGGTACGGCCAGCCGCAGGCCGACCCACGCGCCGGCGAGCGCGCCGATCAGCACCTGCCCCTCCTGGCCGATGTTGAAGAAGCCGGAGCGGGCGCTGACGCAGGCCCCGACGGCGACCAGCAGCAGCGGCGCGACGTACAGCAGGGAGGTGGACCAGGCCGCCGGGGTGGCCATGCTGCCCTGGTAGAGGGCCTTGGTGGAGGCGGCCGGCGAGCCGCCGGTGACCGCGATCAGCAGGGCCGACAGGCCGAGCGCGACGCCCACCGTGGCGACCGTGGCGAGGCCGACCTGCCAGCCGCCGGGGCCGGGGTTGAGCCGGCGCAGCAGCCGCTGGCCGGTGCCGTCGATACCGAGGGTGGCCATCAGTGACTCACCCCGCCGACCAGCATGCCGAGCCGCTCGGCGGTGGCCTCGGCGGTGGGGAGCACCCCGACGATCCGGCCGGAGGAGATCACCGCGATCCGGTTGGCCAGGGCCATCACCTCCTCCAGCTCCGTGGAGATCAGCAACACCGCCACCCCTTCCGCGGCGGCCTGCCGCAGCCGCACGTACATGTCTTCGATCGCGCCGACGTCCAGCCCGTGGGTGGGTTGCGCGGCGACCAGCGCCTTCGGCCCGGCGGACAGCTCCCGGGCGAGCACCACCCGCTGCTGGTTGCCGCCGGAGAGGCTACGCAGCGGGGTGTCCGGCGAGGGCGCCACGATGTTGAACTCGGCCATCTGCCGCTGGGCGATCCGGTGCATCCTGCGTCGGCTGAGCACCCCGCGTGCGGTGACCCCGGCGAGGGACTTCATCACCAGGTTCTCGGCGACGCTCATGTCGAGCACGACGCCGGAGTGGTGCCGGTCCTCGGGCACGATGCCGAGACCGGCGGTGTGCAGCGCGCCGGGCCGGACCAGGTCGACCGGCCGGCCGTCGAGCTCGACGGTGCCGGAGTCGGGGACGAGCAGCCCGGACAGCAGCTCACCGACGGTGGCCTGGCCGTTGCCCTCGACGCCGTACAGGCCGACGATCTCGCCGGGGGCGACGTCGAGGCTGAGCTTGTCCAGCACCGGCAGGCCGCCGACGAGCAGGGTCACCTCGCGCAGCCGCAGCGCCGCCGGCTGCTCCGGCGTCGTCGGGTCCCCGGCCGCGGGGGCGACGCCCTCGACCGGTTCGGGACGCTCCACCGGCAGCAGGCCCAGCGCCGCGCTCTCGGACTGCAACGACACCTCCCGGCCGACCATCTGCCGGGCGAGTTGCTGGGCGGTGGTGTCCTTCGTCGCGCCGTGGAACGCCACCGCGCCGCGCCGCAGCACGGTCACCCGGTCGGTGGCCGCCATGATCTCGGCGAGCTTGTGGCTGATCAGGATGACCGCCCGCCGTTCCGCCTGCACCACCCGGCGCAGCACGGTGAACAGCTCCGCCGATTCGGCCTGGGTGAGCACCGAGGTCGGCTCGTCCAGGATCAGGATGGACGGGTCGCGGCGCAGGCACTTGATCAGCTCGACCCGCTGCCGTTCCCCGGCGGAGAGCCGGTCGATGCGGGCGTGCGGGTCGATGGGCAGCCCGTACCGGCGGGACACCTCCTCGACCTGGGCGCAGGCCGCCGCCCGGTCGATCCGCCCGGTGTCGCCGAGGATGACGTTCTCCCAGACGGTGAGCGGTTCGATCAGGCTGAAGTGCTGGTGCACCATGCCCAGGCCGAGGTCGGCGGCGACCTGCGGACTGTCGATCTCGACCGGTTCGGTGCCGCGCGTGATGGTGCCGGCGTCGCGGTGTACCAACCCGAGCAGGATCTTCATCAGGGTCGACTTTCCGGCCCCGTTCTCGCCGAGCAGGCCGTGGATCTCGCCGGGTCGTACGGCGAGATCCACGGCGTCGCAGGCGACAACCGGACCGTAACGCTTGCTGACCCCGCGCAGGGTGAGAGCCGGCGTCAGCTGGTCGTCAACGTCCACAGTCCGTTACACCTCGTTGGTCGTCGGGCAGCGGGGGTCAGGAGCCGAGCTTGGCGACCGTCGCGGCGGTGTCGGTCTTGCCGCTGGCCACGTCGGCGACGAAGGCGTCCATCTTCTGGGTCTGCTCCGGGGTCGGCTTGCAGATCTTGACGGCCGGGAACGGGTCCTTGCCGAGCTCCCACTTCTTGGTGGTGCCGAGGGTCATCTCACCCTTGGCGAACAGCTCCAGCGCGGCGGCGAAGTACGCGCCCGGGTCGAAGATGACCGAGATGTCGAAGCGCGGGTCGGTCGAGTCGCACCGGTCGGTGCCCGGGGTCAGGGTGAGCGCGCCACCGGTGTTGGCCAGCTTGGCGGCCGCGTCGGTGGCCCCGCCCAGGTACGGGTAGACGACCTTGACGCCCTGGCTGATCTGCGCCTGGACGGCCTCCCGGGCCTTCGCCGAGTCGTTGAAGTCACCGGTGTAGGTGGTCACCAGGGTCGCGTTCGGCACCACCATCCGGATGCCGGCCTTGTACGCCTTGGCGGCGTTGACCGAGAAGTCGGCCTCCATGCCGGTGACGAAACCGGCCTTGGTGGCGTTCTTCGCCTGCATGACCAGGCCGGTGGCGTACCCGGCGGCGAGCATGCTCTGGTTGGGGTCGTCGCTGGACAGCGTCACCCGGGGGCTCTGCGGGATGTTCTCCGACGACGGCACGTACCAGGAGGTCTTGGCGCAGACCGGCTCCTCGGAGGCGGGGATGGCGTCCTTGAGCTCGGAGGCCCCGAGCGCCACCATGTCCACGCCCTGCTGGCACAGCGCGCGGGCGGCGCTGAGCGCCTCGGTCGGCGGCACGTTGCCGCGCTTGATGACCTGCCAGCCCTTCTCGGTGGCGAACTTCTCGGCACCGACGACGAAGCTCTCGTAGTAGCCGTTGTCGTTGATGTCGCCGGGGCTGAGCACGCCGATGACGACCTTGCCGTCACCGTTGGCGTCGGGCTGCCCGGCGGGGGCCGTACCGCTGCTGGCCGAACCGGCCGCCGACGGCGCGGTCGCGTCGTTGCTCGCGCAACCGACCAGGGCGAACCCCAGCGCCCCGGCGAGCAGCGCCGCCGGACCCCGACCAATCCTCATTGTCATGGTGCTTTCCCTTCACGTGGGGTCGGCGCGCCGCCCGGCACGGACCGGCGCGCGGAGTACTCGGTCGCTGGCACGGTGGGCCAGCGAGGGGGGATGTCGATGCCGACCCGGCGCAGCAGGGCGGCCCGACGCTGGGCGGCCTCCTCGCGCAGGGCGTCGACGTCGACGGTGGTGACCCGCCGGTCGCGGACCACCAGCCGGCCGTCGACCAGGACGTCCCGGACGGTGTGCCCGGCCGCGCCCCAGACGAGCTGGGTGGGCAGGTCACCGCGCGGGGTCCAGGGGACGGTCCGGGTGTCGAGCAGCACCAGGTCGGCGGCCTTGCCGACCTCGATCGAACCGGTCCGCGCCCCGAGCCCGACGGCGGCGGCGCCGTCGACGGTGGCCAGGGCGAAGACCTCGTCGGCGCGCAGCGGGTCGGGGACGCCCCGGTCCCGCTCCAGGCCGGCGAAGAGTCGGGCGGCCCGCCACAGGTCCGGGGTGTCCCCGGCGTTGTGCGAGTCGCAGCCCAGCGCGAGCCGGCCGCCGGCCCGGTGCAGCGCGGTGTGCCGGCCGGCCCGGGTGAAGCCCTGGCCGAGCCGCAGGTAGGCACCCGGGCAGGAGGCGACCGCCGTGCCGGTCTCGACGAGCGCGGCGAGTTCGGCGTCGTCGAGCCACACCGCGTGGCCGAGCAGCAGCCGGGGGCCGAGCACGCCGAGGTCGGCCAGGTGCCGCACCGGCCGGGCCCGACCGGCGGCGGCGAAGGCGGCGGCGTCCTCGGGGCCGGGCGACAGGTGCCAGGTCATTCCGATGTCGAGCCGGTCGGCCAACTCCGCCGCGCCGGTGAACAGGTCGTCGCTGACCAGGTCGTGCCCGACCAGGGTGATCCAGCCGGTGACCAGCGGGTCGCCGGCCAGTGCGGCGACCGTCTCGGCCTGCACGGCGAGGGTCTCGGCGGCCGGTCGGGCGTACGGGGCGTCGTCGGCGTCCCAACCCCAGCCGCCGACCCGGGCCCGGATGCCGGCGGCGCGCAGCCCGGCGGCGACCCGCAGCGGGTGCGCCACCGTCCCGGGTTCCAGCAGGGTGGTGACCCCGTAGCTGAGCGACTCGACGGCGGTGAGGGTGGCCGACAGTTCGTCGTCGTCGCCGGTGACCGCGGCGTGCAGCGGCACGATCCAGTCGAAGATCGCCTGCTGGGCCGGTACGTCGTCGGGGATGCTGCTGCGCACCAGCGGGTCGGCGGTGGTGTGCTGGTGGGCGTTGACCAGACCGGGGACGACCACGCAGCCGGTGGCGTCGAGTTCGGGGCTGCCCGGGTACGCCGCGCGCAGGGTCGCCGCCGGGCCGATCGCGGCGACCCGGCCGTCGACCACGGCGATCGTGCCGCCGGGGACGACCGCCCGGTCGGGGGCCATGGTGACGATCTCGGCGTCGACGATCAGCAGGTCCGCCGGGCGGGGGTCGGCGGTGGCCGCCGTCGGGATGGTGGTCATGGCCGTACGAGGATCTTGCCGACGAGGTCACCGGACTCCTGCCGGGCGTACGCCTGCGCCAGGTCGGCCAGCGGGTACTCCGCGCCCCGGAGCACCCGCAGGCCACCGGTGAAGTAGGCGTCGAGCATGTCGGCGAAGTCGGCCGGGCGGTAGGCCCCGGCCCCGAGCAGCCGCAGCCCCCGCCGGTAGACGTCGGAGAGGGAGAAGCTGACCTGGTCGCCGGTGGTGTTGCCGAGCAGCACGATCCGGCCGCCGGTGCGCAGGCTGGCCAGCGAGGTGGCCCAGGTGGCGGTGCCGACGTGGTCGACGACCAGGTCGACGCCGTGGCCGTCGGTGTGCTCGCGTACCCGCTCGACGGTGTGGTCGTCGAGGTCGAGCACGTCCGCGCCGAGGTCGGCGGCGACGGCCCGCTTGGCCTCGGTACGGGCCACGGCGAGCACCCGGGCGCCGGCCCGGCGGGCGAGTTGGATGGCGGCGATGCTGACCGCGCTCGTGGCGGCCTGCACCAGCACCCACTCCCCGGGGCGGACGGCGCCGACGCCGTGCACCGCGTGCCAGCCGAGGCTCCAGGCGGTGGGCAGCGCGGCGGCCTCGGCGAGGTCGACGTGGGCGGGCACCCGGTGCACGACGGTGGCGGGGACGGTGACGTACTCGGCGAAGCCGCCGGGCCGGTTGCCGCCGACCACGGCCAGCGTGGCGCAGTAGCCCGGCTGGCCGTTCTTGCAGGTGGCGCAGGTTCCGCAGCCGATGGTCGGGTCGATCAGCACCCGGTCACCGGGGCGTACCGTGGTGACCTGCGGCCCGACGGCGCTGACCTGGCCGGCGACGTCCATGCCGCCGGTGTGGGGCAGGGTGAAGCCGGGGAGCAGGGCGGTGTGCCGCTGGAGCAGGTCGAGGCGGTTGAGGGCGGCGGTGTGCACCCGGACGACCACGTCGGCGGGGCCCGGCTCGGGGTCGGGCAGGTGCCGCAGGCTCAGCACCTCGGGACCCCCGAAACCGGTCTGGACCATCGCCCGCACCGCAACCTCCCCCATGGTCTACCAGTCAATATGGCGTCTTGCATTGTGATTCTCGCTGCTTGGGGACGTACTCTGCCTGCGGGGCGGCGGCGTGTCAACGGCTTGCCGCAAAAGAGGCGGAACGGTTAACGAAGCCGGGCGTCCAGGCTGTTCACAGGCCACCCACCAGGGGATCAACCGGCCTCGGACGCGGCCAGCAGATCCCGCGCGACCAGCGCCGTACGCAGCACCGCGACCGTCTGCGGGTCGAGCGGATCGACCCCCAGCAGCCGCTTGATCAGGCCGACCCGGTAGCCCACCGAGTTGCGGTGCAGGTGCAGCCGTTCGCTCACCGCCTGCCGGCTGCCCCCGGTCGCCAGCCAGCAGTCCAGGGTGCGCAGCAGGTCGTCGCGGTGGGCGATCGGCCCCAGGTGCCGGTGCACGTACCAGCGCAGCCGCTCGTCCGGCACCGCCAGCAGGACCTGCGCCAGGCCGGCCTGCCCGAACGGCAGCTCGGACCGCCCGTCCGACGAGCGCAGCAGCAGCCGCAGCAGCCGGTCCGCGTCGCGGAACGAGGCCGCCGTCCGGGCCGGCCCGGTCACCAGCGGCCCGGCGACCACCCGGACCTGCCCGGGGCCGACGATCTGGTCCAGCCGGGCCCGCAACCGGGTCACCTCGCGCTCGACGTCGCCGTGCAGCAGGGTCCAGGCCAGCCGTCCCTCGGCCAGCACCGGCCGGTCCAGCCAGCTCAGCGCGGACGCCCAGCGGCGCTGCTGCTCCCCGGTGTAGGCGATCCCGGCGACGGCGTGCGGCTGGTCCAGCCGCCAACCGTGCGCCGCGCCGGCCCGCAGCAGTTCCGCCTCGCCCATCCGGGGCGCCGACGGCGATCCGGCCGGCCCGCCGGGGCCGCCGCGCAGGGCCCGCAGCACCGTCGCGGCGTCCCGCACGGCGGGCGGCGGCGACTCGTGCCGGACCGCCTCGATCAACAGCGCGGTGGTCGCCGCCGCCGCCAGTTCCCACTGCCCGGTCGAGACCGGCTCGGCCAACAGCAGCGCGCCGATCCGCCTTGGCCCCGCGCCGACCGCCACCGCCCGGCCGGTCCACCCGTCGGCGCAGCGCACCGTGGCCGGCGCGCCTCCCGGCGGCCCCGCCCCGCCGGCCCGGCCGGCGGCCAGGGCGCGGCGGACGTCGTCCGGCGCGGCGTCGCGCCCCGGACCGCCCGTGCCGTCGCTGTCGGCGAGCAGCTCCCCCGTCTCGGCCACCAGCCGGCAGGCCGCGCCGGTCCGCTCCGCCACCGCGGCCAGCAGTTCCGGCCAGCCGGCGCCGCCGAACGCGAGTTCGGCGAGCCACTGGGCGAACGCGGCCGGTGGGGGCGCGGCGGCGACGGCCAGCCGGGGGCGGGCCGCCGCCAGCTCACCCGATCGGCTCACGCCGACGGTCGGTCGAGCAGCCGGACCGCGACGGCCTTCTCCTGGGTGTACTCGCGCAGCGCCGCGTAGCCGCCGCCCCGGCTGAAGCCGCTCTCCTTCTGCATGTTGAACGGGAAGCCGATCACCCCGGCGTCGTGGAACTGGTTGACCGCGACCTGCCCGGCGCGGGCCTGCCCGGCCACCCGCAGCGCCCGCGACACGTCGGTGGTCCAGATGCAGGCCAGCAGGCCGAAGTCGGTGTCGTTCATCAGGGCCACCGCCTCGTCCACGCCCCGGAAGCCCTGCACCGCCAGCACCGGGCCGAAGACCTCCTCGCGGGCCAGCCGCATGTCCGAGTCGACCTGGTCGAAGACGGTGGGGGCGACGTACCAGCCGTCGTCGAACGCGGCGGTGGCCGGCTCGCCGCCGACGACCAGCCGGGCCCCGGCGGCCGGGGCCTCGGCCAGGAAACCCCGGACCCGCTCGTACTGGGCCTGGCTGACCAGCGGGCCCATGTCCAGGTCCTGGTCCCAGGGGCCGGTCCGGACGGCCGCCATACCGGCGGCGACCCGCTCGACCACCTCGGCCCGGATGGATTCCTCGACCAGCAGCCGGGAGCCGGCGTAGCAGTTCTGCCCGGCGTTCTCGGTGATCGAGGCGATGATCGCCGGGATCGCCGCGTCCAGGTCGGCGTCGGCGAAGACCACGTTCGGGGACTTGCCGCCCAGCTCCAGCTTGACCGGGACGAGGTGCTGCGCGGCGGC
This sequence comes from Micromonospora sp. HM134, assembly GCF_007833915.1. Taxonomy (NCBI): domain Bacteria; kingdom Bacillati; phylum Actinomycetota; class Actinomycetes; order Micromonosporales; family Micromonosporaceae; genus Micromonospora; species Micromonospora sp. HM134. Next base: position 3,321,252 of record NZ_CP041061.1, on the reverse strand, counting down.
GCGCATGACGGACCGGCCGGTCACCGTCGAGCCGACGAAGCTGATGTGGTCGATGTCGGCGTGGCCGGTGAGCGCCACCCCGGCCTCGGGACCGAGGCCGGTGACCACGTTGAGCACGCCCGGCGGCAGGCCGGCCCGGCGGCCCAGCTCGGCCAACGCGAACGGCGACAACGGCGCGACCTCGGAGGGCTTCAGCACCACCGTGTTGCCGGCGGCCAGCGCCGGGGCGACGTTGGCGGCGGTGAGCACGGCCGGCACGTTCCACGGGATGATCACCGCGCAGACGCCGTACGGCTCGGGCCGGGTGTAGCCGAAGTAGTCAGGCGTACGGGTGGGCAGGGTGACGCCGGTGAGCTTGTCGGCGGCCCCGGCGAAGTAGTCGACGATGCCCTGGGTGATGTACATGTTGAGCCGCCCGCCGGAGCGGGGTTTGCCCACGTCACGCGCCTCGTACGCGGCGAGTTCCTCGACGTGCTCGCCGATCAGCGCGGCCCAGCGCGAAAGGACCGCGCCGCGCTCGCTGGGCGAGGTGGCCGCCCAGCCGGGGCGGCCCGGCGGGCGGCGGCGACGGCGTGGTCGACGTCGACCGCGCGGGCGCGGGCCACCGACTGGATGGGCTCCCGGGTGGCGGGATCGAGCACCGGTAGCTCACCGCCGTCGGCGGCGGGGGTCCAGTCGCCGTCGACGAGCTGGCGGGCGGTGGGAATGTCCAGGTCAGCCATGTGCGAATCCTTGACCCTTCACGTTTCGCATGTCAAGATGCAATCTCGCTTTATGAGTCACTAGGAGGGCGCGTGCGGATCACAGCGGCGGTGCTGGAGAGCGCGGGAGGGCCGTTCACCCTCCAGCAGATCGACCTCGCCGACCCGGGACCGGACGAGGTGCTGGTCCGGGTGCACAGCGTCGGGATCTGCGCCACCGACCTGGAGTTCGCCAACTTCTTCCCCACCCCGGCGGTGCTCGGCCACGAGGGCAGCGGAGTGGTCGAGCAGGTCGGCGAGCGGGTCACCGGGATCTCCCCGGGCGACCATGTCGCGATGAGCTTCACCTCCTGCGGCGACTGCCCGCTGTGCCGGGGCGGAAACCCCGCCTACTGCCGCCAGTTCGACGCGGTCAACTTCACCGGCCGGCGACCGGACGGCAGCTCGGCGCTGTCCCGCGACGGGCAGCCGGTCAACGGCCACTTCCTGGGCCAGTCGTCGTTCGCCACTCACGTGGTCGCCCCGGCCCGCGCGGTGGTGCCGATCAGCAAGGAGATCGACCTGGGCGTGGTCGGCCCGTTCGGGTGCGGCTTCGGCACCGGCGCCGGCGCGGTGCTCAACGTGCTGCGCCCGGAGGTCGGCTCCTCGCTGGTGGTCTTCGGCGCGGGCGCGGTGGGCGTGGCGGCGATCCTGGCCGCCCGGGTGGCCGGCTGCGCCGTCGTCGCCGCCGTCGACGTCAACGCCGGCAAGCTGGACACGGCCCGGCTGCTCGGCGCGACCCACGGGGTGAACTCCACCGACGGCGACCCACGCGAACTGCTGACCGCGATCGCCCCGCACGGCTTCGACGTCGCGATCGACACCACCGGCCGGGAGGACGTGCTGCGGCTGGCCGTCGAGTCGCTCGGCCCGCTCGGCCGCTGCGGCGTGGTCGGGATCGGCCCGAGCGAGCAGATGAGCTTCGAGTGGCGCAGCGTGCTCAACGGCCGCAGCATCACCGGCATCATCGGCGGCAGCAGCCTGCCGCAGGTCTTCCTGCCCAAGCTGCTGGACCTGCACGCCGCCGGCAACTTCCCGGTGGACCGCCTGATCACCCGGTTCCCCTTCGCGCAGATCAACGAGGCGGTGGCGGCGCTGCGCTCCGGCGAGGTCGGCAAGGCCGTGCTGACCCTCTGACCGGGGACGACGCCGGGTCCGGAGCATCCCGCCGGGCCACCCCATCGACATTTCTGTATCTCATCGCGAAACATTGTCTCGCAATGTGAGCGACATTACCCTTGGCGTCAGACCCACACCCAGTGGCGCGGCTGGGCAACACCGCGCAGCGTCCCGCACCTGTGGAGCACGTCCCGATGACCGAACAGCAGCGCACCGCCCCGGCCGCCACGCAGACCGCGACCGAAGACCGGCCCGCCGCGCCCTTCGACCACCACTCGGCCGAGTGCAACACCGACCCGGTGGGCTACTACCGCGAGTTCCGCCAGACCTGCCCGGTCGGTCGGACCGACGCGCACGGCGGATTCGTCTACACCACCCGGTACGCCGACGTGGTCCGGATCGCCCGCGACGACGACACCTTCTCCTCCGCCCGCGCCACCGCCGGCGGCGACGGCACCGCCATCGTCATCCCCCGGGGCCCCGGCCTGGAGCAGTACCCGATCGAGCTGGACCCGCCCGCCGCGACCGGCTACCGCGACCTGATCAACCCGCTGCTCACCCAGGACGCGGTCGCCGAGCTGGCCCCGATGGTCGCCCGGCACACCACCCGCGTGGTGGACGCGTTCATCGCCGAGGGGTCGGTGGACTTCGTCCGCGACCTGACCAACCCGCTGCCGGCCGCCGTCACCCTCGACTGGCTGGGCTTCCCCGAATCCGACTGGGCCAAGCTGGCCGGCCCGATCCACGACATCTTCGCCGCGCTGCCCGGCAGCGAACGCGCCGTACGCGGGGCCGCCGGCCTGGCCTACCTCGACCAGCGCATCCGCGAACTGATCGTCGAGCGACGGGCCGCGCCGACCGGCGACGCGGTGAGCTACCTGGCCGCCCAGCGCCGCCCCGACGGGGAACTGTTCGCCGCCGACGAGCTGGTCTCGGTCATCGGGCTGCTGATCGCCGGCGGGGTGGACACCACCACCTCGCTGACCGGCTCCACCCTGGTGCACCTGAGCCGGCACCCCGAGGACCGGCAGCGCCTGATCGACTCCCCCGACCTGCTGCTCACCGCCACCGACGAGTTCCTGCGGGTGTTCGCCCCGTCGCAGTCGATGGCCCGTACCGTCCGGGCCGACACCGAGGTGGGCGGCTGCCCGGTCACCGCCGGCGAACGGGTGCTGATCCCCTGGGTCGCGGCCAACCACGACCCGGCGGTCTTCCCCGACCCCGAGCAGCTGCGGCTGGACCGCGACGCCGCCCGGCACCTGAGCTTCGGCATCGGCAGCCACCGCTGCGCCGGAGCGCACCTGGCCCGGCTGATGTTCCGCGAGATGATCACGCAGGTGCTCACCCGGCTGCCCGACTTCCGGGTGGTGGAGGAGGGGCTCGTCGCCTACCCCACCCGGGGCAACCAGAGCGGTTGGGACGCGATCCCGGCCGTCTTCACCCCGGGTCCCCGCCGCGACGCCGACGCGGCGGGGACCCGGCCCACCGCCAGCCTGACCGGCGACCGGGAGCTGGTCATGGCGGCCACCGCCACCGCCACCGACGAGGTGCTGGAGCTCCGCCTGGCCGACCCGACCGGCGCGGAGCTGCCGCCCTGGGCGCCGGGCGCGCACCTGGAGGTGCGGCTGCCGTCCGGGCGGGTCCGGCAGTACTCGCTGTGCGGCGACCCGGACGACACCCGGCACTACCGGATCGCGGCCCTGCGCGAGCCCGCCGGCCGGGGCGGTTCGGTGGAGCTGCACGCGCTCGCCCGGGCGGGCGTCACCCTCTCGGTGCGCGGCCCGCGCAACCACTTCCCGCTCGTCGACGCCCCCGACTACCTCTTCCTCGCCGGGGGCATCGGGATCACCCCGATCCTGGCGATGGCCCGCGAGGCCGACCGCAGGGGCGTGCCGTTCCGGCTGGTGTACGGCGGTCGCAGCCGGGCCTCGATGGCCTTCGTCGACGAGGTGACCGCGCTCGCCGGTGACCGGGTGACCCTGCTGCCGCAGGACGAGGCCGGCCTGCCCGACCTGGAGGCGCTGCTCGACGCCACCGGGCCGGACACCGCCGTCTACTGCTGCGGGCCGACCGGCATGATCGACGCGCTGGAGCGGGTCTGTGCCGCGACCGGCCGGTCGGAGCGGCTGCACGTCGAGCGGTTCACCGCCGGGGACGACCTGGAGGTCGCCTTCGACCCGGCGACGAACACCGAGTTCGAGGTGCACCTGGCGCGTACCGGGGCGACCCTGCGGGTGCCGCCGGACCGGCGCATGATCGACGTGCTGCGCGAGGTCGTGCCGGGCCTGACCTACGACTGCGAGAAGGGCTACTGCGGAGCGTGCGAGACCCGGGTGCTCGCCGGCACGCCGGAGCACCGCGACTCACTGCTGACCGAGCAGGAGCGTACGGCCGGGCGCAGCATGATGATCTGCGTCGGGCGGTGCCGCTCGGAGCGGCTGGTGCTCGACCTGTAGGTCCTGTCCGGACGGGCCGGCCCGGGTCCCGGGGCCGGCCCGTCCGGACGTCCGTCCCCGGTGGTCGTCACGCCGCGTTCGCCAGCGCGTCGAGGATCAGGTCGAGGCCGAAGGTGAACTGCCCGCCGAAGTGGTAGCCGGGCTGGCCCACGTGCCGGGTGGCGAACTCGACCAGGTGCGGGTACTCCCCCGCCGCGAACCCCGCCATGATCGCGTCGGCGACCTCGGTGGCGGCGTCGCCGGTGTCGAACGGCAGCGACGCCTCCTGCAACACGAACCCGAAGACGTACGCGTCGACGATCGCGTACGCGTGGGCCGTCATCGGCAGCGAGAAGCCCCCGCCCCTTAGCACGCCCAGCATGGCGTCGTGGTGGCGCAGGGTGGCCGGGCCGGGGCTGGTCCGGGTCTCGATCAGGGTCAGTGCCCAGGGGTGCCGGGCGAGGACGGCACGGGCCGACAGGCACCGTCGGCGTACCTCGGCCCGCCAGTCGCCGCCCGGCACGGGCAGGTCGATCTCGGCGAACACCCCGTCGACGAGCGCGTCGAGCAGTTCCTCCTTGTTGCGGATGTAGTGGTAGAGCGACATCGGCTTGGCGTGCAGCGCGGCGGCGAGCGACCGCATGGTCAGCGCGCCGAGGCCGTCGGCGTCGGCGATGGCGACCGCCGCCCGCAGCACCCGTTCCCGGCTGAGCTGCCGCACCGGTTCGCCCACTGCGTCGCTCCCCTGACACTTCGTTGACCGCCTGCTCCGCCCACCGTACCGTACTAAGTAAGTCGTACTTAGTACGAAGATCCGGGAGGCGACGATGTCCCTGCGTGTGACCGGTCGGTGGGCCGGCGCGTTCTTCCTGTCGGCGTTCGTCGCCTACGGCGTCGGCAGCGCGCTCGCCGGGCGACCGGCCGGGGTGGCGCTGGTGCTGGCGAACTCCGTACTGGTGGCGGCCATCGGGGTGCTGGCCTTCCGCGCGCTGCGCCGGCCGCACCCCGGCGTCGCCTGGCTCTACCTGGTGACCCGGGGCGCGGAGGCGTTCCTGCTCGCCGCCGGTCTCGTGCTGCGCGACCGGTACGGCGACGGCGCCGCCGACCTCGCCTACCAGCTCGCCATGCTGGCACTGGGACTGGGCAGCGTGCCGTTCTGCCTGGCGCTGGCCCGGCGGCGCTGGTTGCCCCGGTGGTTCGCCGGCTGGGGAACCGCCGGCTACGCGCTGCTCGCGGCCGGGGCGGTCGCCGCACTGGCCGGGGTGGAGGTAGGCGTCGCACCGGCCGTCCCGGGCGGGCTGTTCGAGGTCGCCTTCGGCGTGGTGCTGCTCGTCCGGGGCTTCGCGCCGGCCACCGCCGCCACCGGACCGGCCGTGGTGGGGCCGGACGACTCCCGCGCCCACCGGGCGGCGCTGGCCGCCGGGGCGGGGCTGCTGCTGATGGCGGTGCTCGCCGGGTGGGCCAACTTCGGCGTCGTGCAACCACTGCTCGCCACCGACGCGGCGGGTATCGTCACCCGGCTGCCGGCACAGCAGAGGGCGCTCACCCTGGCCGTCGTCGCCCTGTTCACGGTGGCCTGCCTGGACGTGCTGGTCGGCTGGGCGCTGGCCGCGCTCCTGCGCCGCACCCACCGTGCCGTCGCCCTGCTCGCGGCGTGGTGCCGCACCGGCTACGCGGTCATCCTCGCCGTGGCGGTCACCCACCTGACCGGTGTCGCCGGCCTGCTGCGCGACAGCGCCGGGGCCGACCGGCTCCACGCCGACGGATACCCGGGGCTCGCCGACTTCCAGCAGGTCTGGGACCTGGGCCTGCTGCTCTTCGGCGGCCACCTGCTGCTGGTCGGCTGGCTGGCCTGGCGGTCGGACACCGTGCCGACCTGGGTGGCGGCGCTGGTGGCCGTCGCCGGCGCGGGCTACCTGGCCGACGCGGTCGGACCGCTGCTCTCCGCCGGATATCCGGTGCAGGTCTCCGGGGTCACCTTCGTCGGTGAGGTCGTCCTGATGGGCTGGCTGCTCGTCCACGCCGCCCGGCCCGGCCGGTCAGCAGCCCGCCGCATCGCTCCGGACGCCACCGCACGGCCACTCAGCGCCCTCCGGTGACCGGACGGCCGTGCGGGCGACCACACGCGGACGGCCCGCCGCGCCACGACACTGGGGCGCTGCGGGCCGTCCTGACGAGGGGCCGGTGGGTCAGTTGCCCCACTCGAAGTTGGGCTCGACCGCCTCGGCGATGCGGAACCGGCCGCCCGGCGCGATCTCGCTGCCGCGCTCGGTCACCACGTGCTTGCCGAACCCGCCGACCAGCGGCCGGCCGACGTCGCGCTTGAGCCACAGCCGCAGCAGGTGCCGGCGACGCTCCGGCTCCGGGAAGTCGACGTAACCGGTACGCGAGTGCAGGGCGGCGTAGTTCAGCAGCCACTGCACGTCACCGGGCTGGAAGTCCATGTCCAGGGCCAGGCCGGCGGACTGGGACACCTCGTCGTAGAGGTGCAGCAGCTCGATCTGCGCCTCGGTGAGGCGGGGCACCTCGGGGTAGTCCTGCGCCGAGAAGATCATCGAGCTGCCGGCGTAGGTGCTGAAGATGCCGTCGACGTAGCTGCAGATCGGCGAGGTGTAGGTGCGGGCCGGGGCGTCCGGGTCCTGCCGGTGCCAGTCCCAGTGCCACGGCTCGAACAGCAGCGGCGCGAGGTCCGGCCGGCGGCGCAGGATCTCGTTGTAGATCGTGGTGCCGCTGACCAGGCTGCTCGCCCCGCCGGCCTTGGCCGCCCGCAGGCACATCAGCGCGACCACGTCGGAGCTGTCGGAGTGGAACGGCAGCCGGTCGCGGACCCGCGACGGCAGGGCCGACGGGTCGTCGAGGGTCTTGTTGGAGGTGGCGATGACGTGGTCGAGCACGTCGCCCATCTGGTTCTGCCCCATCGGCACGCCAAGGTGCAGGCCCATCAGGTAGAAGATCGCCCCGGCGAGGGTGTCGCCGTACTCCTCCGTGCGCAGGCCCCGGACCAGGATGAAGCCGCGTCCGGAGTCGAGCTGGCGGGCGCACTCCTCGTTGAGGCCGGCGCAGGCCGGCAGCGGGTAGTCGGCGGCGGTCACCGTACGCAGGTCGGGGTTGTCGGCGACGAACCGGCGGCCGACGGTCTCCAGCTCGGCGCGCTCGGCGTCACTGAGCTGGTAGATCCACTCGGTCGAGGTACGCAGTTCGTCACCGCGCCAGGCGGACGGACCGGAGATGGGGGCGAGATCGATTGCGGTGGTCATGATGATGCGCTCCGAGGTTCGGTTCTGCGGAAAAGGTCGGCGTGCCGGGCGGGCGGTGTCGCCCACCGGGCTGATCAACGACGTGGGCACTCGCCGTGTCCGGGTCGGGAGACGGCGGGCCGATCCATCAGAACGGGGTCTGCGGGTCCCCGGCGGCGGTCCCGGGGCGCATGCCCTCCCGCGGCGGGTGGACCCGCAGCGGCTCCTCGTAACCGCGCACCAGCAATCCAGAGCCTTGCGGAACTCGGATCATGGCGTTCTCCTGCGGCTGGCGATGATCGGTCCAGGCTAACCAACCCCCACCGCAACGTCAACAGAGACACCGTCTCGCAATACGACCTGAGGGTATTCCCGGGGCGGGCGCTCCGTCCGGTCAGCGGACCCCCTCGACGTGAACCCCGGGGTCACCGCGTCCGCTCGGTCACCGGCCCACCATCCTCCCGGTTGCGGCGGCACCTGCCGGACCCGCCACCGGGGTGGCCCGCCGCGCCCCGCCGCCCCGGGCGATCAGCGGCTCGGCCAGCAGGACGACAAGCGCCGCCACGGCCACCAGGCCACCCGCCAACGCCGTGGCGCGCACCCCGAACCCGGACAGCACCACCGCGCCGAGCAGCGACCCGCCGGCGATGCCGACGTTGAAGGCGGCGGAGTTGCCGGCCGCCGCCAGGTCGGCGCTGCCCGGGGCCACCTCCAGCACCCGGTTCTGCACCGCGGGGGTCAGCGCGCCCATGGCGAACCCGGACACGGCCAGCAGCACCCCGGTCGCCACCGGCGACGCGGCCAGCAGGAACATCCCGAGCAGGGCCACCACCAGCAGCAGCACCGGGGTCACCATCGCCACCCGCTGGTGACGGTCGCTCGCGATCCCCCCGGCGGTGATGCCGGCGAAGTCCGCGAGGCCCCGGACCAGCAGCAGCAGCCCGAGGGCGCCCGGGGCGAACCCGGAGACGTCGGTCAGGAACACGGCGGTGTAGGTGAACGCCGTGAACAGGCCCCCCACCGACAGCGCGGTCGCCACCACGACGACCGCGTACCGGCGGGCGTCCGGGGCGGTGCCGGTCGACGCGTGCGTCGCCCCGACCGGCACCGGTGGCATCAGCGTCACGACCGCCACGAACGCGGCCAGCGCCAGGGCGGCCAGGGCCAGGAACGCCACCCGCCAGCCCCACTGCTGGCCGAGCCAGGTGCCCGCCGGCACACCGAGCATCGGCCCGAGCGACGCCCCGGCGAACACCACGGAGGTGACCCGTCCGCGTACCCGGACCGGGAACATGCCGGCGGCGGTCGGCGCGACCACCGCCCAGAACAGCGCCTGGGTGAGCGCGACGACCACCCGGGTCCCGAGCAGCACCTGGTAGTCGCGGGCGGCGGCCGACACCAGCGTGGCGAGCACCAGCACGCCCAGCAGGACACCGAGCAGCCGACGGCGCGGCACCAGCCGGGTGACGTGGGTCAGCGGCACCGAGACGACAGCGACGGTGATCGCGTAGCCGGTGACGAGCAGCCCCACGTGCGACACGGACACGTCCAGGTCGGTGGCGACCAGGGGCAGGATGCCGACCGGCAACGTCTCCACGGCGACGTAGCAGAACGCCGAGACGGACAGCGCGACCAGCGCCGCGACCGCCCGGGGCGCAACGGTCACCGCCGGGGTTCGACGGTCAGTCATCGCCCGGCCCCCGTCCCTGCGCCACCCGCACGGAGGCGGCCACCACGACAGGAGTCAAGAATAGCGATGCATCGAATCCCGGCCCGGCGGGCGCGCGCCGCGGTCAGCCGGGCTGGCGGGCGTTGAGGCGGGCGGCCTGACGGATCAGATGGTCGCGTTCGGCGAGGTGGGCGGCCCGGTGGGCGGCCTCGGCGTACCACCGGGCCGCCGTCGCCAGGTCGCCGGCCCGCTCGTGCAGGTACGCCGTCACCGCCGCGTGGCGGGGCACCGCCGGGTCCACCGCCGCCAGGGCCGCCAGCCCGGCCCGCGCCCCGTCGGCCTCCCCGACGGCCACCGCCCGGTTGAGCCGGACCACCGGGCTGTCGGTCAGCCGCACGAGTTCGTCGTACCACTCGACGATCTGCACCCAGTCGGTCTCGGCGGCGATGGGCGCGTCGGCGTGCAACGCCGCGATGGCGGCCTGGGCCTGGAACTCGCCCAGCCGGTCCCGGGCCAGCGCCGCCTGGAGGATGCCGACCCCCTCGACGATCGCGGCGGTGTCCCACCGGCTGCGGTCCTGCGCCGCGAGGGGCACCAGGCTGCCGTCGGGCGTGGTGCGGGCCGCGCGGCGGGCGTGGTGCAGCAGCATCAGGGCGAGCAGCCCGGCCACCTCGGGGTGGTCGACCAGCGCGGCGAGATGCCGGGTGAGCCGGACCGCCTCGGCCACGAGGTCCACATCGCCGGAGTAGCCCTCGTTGAAGACCAGGTAGAGCACCCGCAGCACGGTGGCGACGTCGCCGGGCCGGTCGAGGCGCACGCCGGCCACCGTGCGCTTGGCCCGGCTGATCCGCTGCGCCATGGTCGCCTCCGGCACCAGGTAGGCCCGGGCGATCTGGCGGGTGGTCAGCCCGCCGACGGCGCGCAGGGTCAACGCGACCGCCGACGACGGGCTCAGCGACGGGTGGGCGCACAGGAAGTACAGCCGGAGCGTGTCGTCCACCCCGGACGCCGGGCCGGACGCCGGTTCCTCGACGACGAGGTCCTCGCGCCGACGACGGGCGGCGTCCGCCCGGCCCGCGTCGAGGAACCGGTGCCAGGCCACGGTGACCAGCCAGCCCTTCGGGTCGCGGGGCGGGTCGGCCGGCCAGACGTCCAGCGCCCGGACCAGCGCGTCCTGCACGGCGTCCTCGGCCGCCGCGAAGTCGGCCCCGCGCCGGACGAGCACCCCGAGCACCTCCGGGATGAGCCGGCGCAGCAGGTCACCGTCCACCGTCAGTCCGTGACGGTCGGCGGGGCGGTCAGGAACGGACGCAGCTCCAGCCACTCGTGGATCGGCCGCCCGCCCGCCCCCGGCGCGGCCGACAGCTCACCGGCCAGCTCGACGGCGCGCTCGTAGCTGTCCACGTCGATCACCATCCAGCCGGCGACGAGGTCCTTGGTCTCGGCGAACGGCCCGTCGGTGACCGGCGGACGCCCCGGCCCGTCGTACCGGACGAACGTCCCCTCGGGGGCGAGGGCCTGACCGTCGACGAACTCGCCGGTGCCCTCCAGCCGGGCCGCGAAGTCGTGCATGTACCGCATGTGGGCGGTGATCTCCTCGGGCGTCCACTGGTCCATCGAGACGTCGTTGACCGCGGGTGGGGCACCCCGGTAGTGCTTGAGCAGCAGGTACTTCGCCATCGGGTCTCTCCTCGGTGCCGGCGCGACCCCCATTCTGGCCGCGTTCACCCCGGGGACGGAGCCGGCCTGCCGTTCTCGACATCGGTGGCGGAACTTTTTCTCCGGCCGGGTGTCGCGGCCCGGCGCGGCTCACCTGTCGACGAGTTGCCGGACCCGCAGGCGGCGGATACCCGAGGCCCGCTCCGGCACCTCGGGTGCCCGGGTGGCGGGCAGCCGGACGGTGAAGACCGCCCCCCGGTGCGGCCGGCCCTCGGCCTCGATCGTGCCCCGGTGGCTCGTCACGACCTCCTGGAGCAGGGCCAGCCCCAGCCCGAACCGGTGCTCCCCGGAGCCCCCGCCCTGGTGGAACCGGTCGAAGATGCGCCGCGCGTCGGCCTGGTCGAACCCGACCCCGGTGTCGGCGACCACGAACTCGACGTAGTCGCCGCCGGACCGCAGCGACACGTCGATCCGGCCGCCGGGCGGTGTGTGGGCGAGCGCGTTCGCCAACAGTTCGCCGGCCACCCGGCGCAGCGCCGATGCGACCCCCGGCACCGGCAGCGACCCGTCGGGCAGGTCGGCGGCGAGGGTGACCTGCCGTTCGGCGGCCCGTTCCGTCTCGGCGGCGACGGCCGCCCCGACGAGCGCGGTCAGGTCGACCGGAGGGTACGGCCGGCGGTCGGCGGGAGCGGCGGCGAGCTGGGCGGAGAGCAGCAGGTCGTCGACGATCTCGCCCAGCCGGCGGGTGCCGCCGATCAGCCGGTCGAGATCCTCCAGGCTGGTGGTGCTGCCCCCGGTCCGCGCCCGCCGCGCCATCAACTGGGCGCGGATGTGCACCTGGGCGATCGGGGTCCGCAGCTCGTGGCTGGCGTCGGCGATGAACCGCCGTTGCCGGGTCAGCGCCTCGGCCAGCGGCGCGACGGCCTGCCGCCCGACCAGCGCGCCGGTCAGCACGGCGACGAACAGCCCGACCGTCGCGGCGAGGCTGAACGCCAGCAGCAGGTGCCGGCGGTCGGACAGTTGGAACCGCGCGTCGAACACCGCCTGGACGACCATCCCGTCGCTGCGCGACTCGGTGCGGACGTGGTAGGTGGTGCCGTTTCGGGTGACGGTGGTGACCTCGGTGATCCCGGTGGCCGCCACCGACCTCAGCGCTCCGGTCAGCGGGAAACCCGCAGGTGGCGGGTTGAGGCCGGTGTCGGTGGTGAGCCCGTTGTAGCGGAACACCCAACTGCACGCGGGCGGGCCGGGGATGGTGGCGTGCTGGGTGCCCCAGGCCAGCTCCCGGTGGATCTGCGCCTCCTGGCTGCGGACCAGGACCGCGTACGAGATGCCGCCGGCCAGCAGCAGCAGGGCGCTGATGGCCAGCCCCACCAGCAGCCCGATCCGCAGCCGGGCCCGGCGTACCATCGACTGCTCCACCAACTCCATCACAGCGCTCCGAGTCGGTAGCCGAGCCCGTGCACGGTACGGATCACCGGCCGGCCGAGTTTGCGGCGCAGGTAGTAGACGTAGGTGTCCACCAGCGACGTCGCGGCGGCCTCGTCGAAGACCCGGCGGCGCAGCTCACCCCGGGAGTGCACGGTGCTCGGCCGGGCCGCCAGCACCCGCAGCAGCTCGAACTCCCGGGCGGACAGCGCCACCCGGGTGCCGTCGGCCAGCACCGCGTCGTGCGAGGTCAGGTCGAGCCGCCCGGCGCCGATGCGCAGCACGGTGGTGGACTCCGCGCCGCGCCGGCACAACGCCCGGACCCGGGCGCTCAACTCGTCCAGGTCGAACGGCTTGCCCAGGTAGTCGTCGGCACCGGCGTCCAGCCCGGCGATCCGGTCGCCGACCCCACCGAGCGCGGTGAGCATCAGCGCCCGGGTCGGCACCGCCCGGGACCGCAGCCGGGCGACCAGGTCGAGACCGTCCAGCGCCGGCAGCATCCGGTCGACGACCAGCACGTCGTAGCTGCGGGTCAGCCCCAGGTGCAGGCCACGCTGGCCGTCGGCGGCCCGGTCGACGAGGAAACCCTCACAGCTCAGTGTCTCGGTGAGTAAGTCGGCCAGTTCCTCGTCGTCCTCGACCAACAGCAACCGGTTAGGTCCTCCCCCGCGCATGCCTCCACAATCGCACAGAGTGAGCCTAAAGAGTGATAGCTATCTTTTTATCATTTCACCGTGGCGAGTGTCCGGGGCCGGACGTCGTCGCCCCGACGGGCCTCCCGGCGCTCGATCCAGCTCAGCAGCGGGGTCGTCATCATCGTGGTGACCAGCGCGACCAGCACCAGCACGGTGAACAACGACCGGTTCACGATGCCCGCCTCCAGGCCGACGTTGAGCGCGATGAGCTGCATCAGGCCCCGGGCGTTCATCAACGCGCCCACCCGCAGCGCCACGCCCTGCGACTCGCCCCGGAGCCGGGCCGCCGCCCAGCAGGCACCGAACTTGCCGACGATCGCCACCGCCACGCAGGCCACCGCGAACAGCAGCACCGGCGGGCTGCCGAGCAACCCGAACTCCGTCCGCAGCCCCGAATAGGTGAAGAACAGCGGCAGGAAGACCGTCGCGGCGACCGGGGTGAGGGTGTCCACCACCCGGTCGGTGTTGTCGGTACGGGGCATCACCACGCCGACCGCGAACGCGCCGAACACCGCGTACAGCCCGATCTCGTCGGTGTACCAGGCCACCAGGAAGAGCAGGGCCACCGTGCCGAGCACCCGGGCGGCGTCGTTGAGGCCGGGACTGGTCATCAGCGCGGTGGTCACCCGCCGCCCGCACAGCCAGAGCACCAGCGCGAACAGCACCGCCCCACCGGCGGTGACGACCGCCGGTCCGGCCCGGCCGGAGGCGAACGCCAGCACCACGGCCAGCATGATCCAGGCGACCATGTCGTCGAGCGCGCCACTGGCCAGCGACAACGTGCCGTGCCGGGTGCCGGCGTGGCCGCGTTCGGTGATGATCCGGGCCAGCATCGGGAACGCGGTGATCGCCAACGCCACCCCGACGAACGCCGCCGAGACCCCGATCGACGTCCCGTCGGCCCGCATCGGCACGGCGTCCGCGGTGACCAGGACCAGCCCCACCCCCAGGACCAGCGGCGCGGTCACCCCGGCCAGCGACACCAGCCCGGCGGTGCCGGCCAGGCCGGTGACCCGGTGGGCGCTGAAGGCGTACCCGGCCTGGAACATGAACAGCACCAGGCCGACCTGGCCCACCACGTACAGCACCGGCAGCAGCGCGGGCGGGAACAGGGCGTCCTTCACCTCCGGCAGGACGAGCCCGAGCAGCGACGGGCCCAACAGCACGCCGGCGAGCATCTCGCTGACCACGGCCGGCTGACCCACCCGGCCGAGCAGCCAGGCCACCGCCTTGCAGAAGATCAGGATCACCGCGACCGCGATGAAGAACCGCGGAGCCAACTGGGTGGGGGTCATCGGACCGCCTCCTCGAAGTAGTTGGTGCACAAGCGTTGCCGTCGCGCGTCGACGACCATCCAGGCGCCGAACACCAGTTGCCGCAGGCTGCGCCCCACGTCGGCCCAGCGGTCCCGCCACCGCATCGCGGCCAGCCGCAGCCGCCCCGGGCCGGCCACCCCGGCCGGGGTCAGGTACGCCGGGCCCCGGCTGGGCAGCGACCGGCTGTGCGCGGCCGAGGACGCCAGGGCGTACCGGCGCAGCACCTCACGGGTCGCGGCGCGCAGCATCACCGGCGCGACCCCGCGCGCCGGGCAGGCCCGGTTCGCGGTGACGCCGTACGGGATGAACCGGGCGTCGCGGCGGCGCAGCGTGCGCCACCGGTCCGGGTCGAACCGTTCGTCGCCGGCCGGTCCGCTGCGCTGGAACGCCAGGTAGTTGAAGAGCAGCACCGACCCGGCGGGCAGGGTCACCCCGGAGGGCAACCCGATCGGCGCGGACGTGATCCGGTGGGCGACGCCGAAGAGCGGGTGCAGCCGCAGCGTCTCGTCGATCACCCGGTCCAACGCGTCGTCGTCGTCCAGACCCCGTTGCAGGTCCGGACGGTTCGCCAGCGCCAGCAGCACGTGCGACATCGCCTCGGACATCTGCACCACCGCCGTGGTGCCGAACGCGCCGTGCAGGTACCAGGCCGTCTCCTCGGTGGTGAACGGCGGCGGCAACGTCACCGGGCAGGTGCCCGCCTCGACCCGCCCACGCAGGTACCGGGTCAACGGGTCACGCCGGTCCAGGTGCCGCAGGCCGGTGCACTTGAGGGCGGCGGCCACGTCGGCGGCGTTGGCGACGAACAGCGCCCGGACCTCCGGCGGGCACACCTCACCGAAGATCAGCTCGTGGTAGACCTCCGCCCACACCGGCATCATCAGGTCCCGCAGCCGCACATGGACCCGCCCGGCCGGCAGCTCGTCGAGCACCCGCCGGGTGGCGGCGGTGGCGAGCGCGTCGGCGCGCTGGGGGCGGATCGCGAGCACCTGGCGGGTCGCCCCGGCCACCGTGCGGTACCGCTCCCCCGGCTCCAGGTGCTCCTGGTGCATGTGCGGGCCGGGTGACAGCCAGTACCAGAACAGGTCGGACAGGCCGGCGCCCCGGCTGCGTCCGTCGGCCGCCGGGTCGGCGTACAGCCGCTCGAAGTCGTCGACGTCGACGAGCGGACCGGGCACCGGGATGCCCTCCCCGCCGTTGACCCGGGCGAAGACCCACTGCCGCAGCCGCACCACCGCCGCGGGCAGCCACCGGGGCAGGGTCCAGCCGACCCCGGCCACGACCAGCGCGCCCCACAGCACCGGCGCGCTCACGCCGGGGCTCCCGTGGTGACCAGGTCGGCGCTGAGGTCACCCGGGCGCGCGACGCCCACCAGCGCCAACGCCCGGTCGAGGTCGGCGCGCAGCAGGTCGAGCACGTGCCGGACCCCGGCCGCGCCGCCCACCGCCAGCCCCCACAGCACCGGGCGGCCGACCAGCACGGCCGTCGCGCCGAGCGCCAACGCGACCAGCACGTCGACCCCGCGCCGCAGGCCGCCGTCGACCAGCACCGGCAGCCGACCGCCGACGGCCGCCACGACGGCCGGCAACGCGTCCAGGGTGGCCGTCACCCCGTCGAGTTGCCGGCCGCCGTGGTTGGAGACCACCACCCCGTCCACCCCGTGCTCGACGGCCAGCCGGGCGTCCTCGGGGTGCAGCACCCCCTTGAGCACGATGGGCACCGTGGTGAGCCGGCGCAGCTCGGCGACCAGCTCCCAGCCCACCCGGGCGTTCATCTCGACGTCCCGGACCCGGCCGTCCGCGTCACGCATGTTCTCGCAGACCAGGCCGGGTGGCAGGTCCACGAAACCGTGCCGCAGGTCGCGCTCGCGCCGACCGAACACGGGCGAGTCGACCGTGACGACCAGGGCCCGGCAGCCGGCGGCCACCGCCCGCCGGACCACGGTGGTGGTGAACTCCAGGTCGGTGTGCGGGTAGAGCTGGAACCACAGCGGCCCGCCGGCCGCCGCGATCTGCTCGACCGGCCGGGTGGCCGCCATGCTCACCACCATGACCGTCCCGGCGTCGGCGGCGGCACGGGCGGTGGCCACCTCGCCGTCGGGGTGGGCCAGCCGGTGGAACGCGGTCGGCGCGACCAGCACCGGCATCGAGACCTCGCTGCCGAGCAGGGCGATCCGCAGGTCCCGCTCGCCGGTGCCGCGCAGCACCCGGGGAAGCAGCCAGCGCCGGGCGAAGGCCGCCTCGTTGGCCCGCAGGGTCCGTTCGTCGCCGGCCCCGCCCGCGAAGAAGTCCCAGTGCACCGGGTCGAGACGGCGGCGGGCGGCGGCGGCCACGTCGGCCAGGTTCAGCGCCACCTCGTCGAGGGCCGGCACGTCAGTCCCCGGCCCGGCGCAGGCACCGGTCGACGAAGTCGGCCAACGGCGTCACGTGCACCTGCGGCCGGTCCCACCGGTTCTCCAGGTTCTCCGCCAGGTGGTGGGTCGCGACGACCTGCCCCGCCCGGTGGTGGCGCACCACCGGATGCAGGTAGGCCGCGTCGTGGGCCTGACCGACGACGTCCTGGGCGACCCGTTTCACCGTCACGTCGAACGGGTCCACCTGGTCGTGCTCCGGGCCGTACTCCAGGGTGACCACGAACGCGTCGGAGTAGTCGTGGTCGGCGGTGCGCAGGCCGGTCTCGGTGAAGTAGTCCACCGGCACCTCCTCGTGGTAACGCGCGTCGGCGTCGGCGACGGTCACCACGTCGGCGAGGACGTCGAACTGCTGCCACAGCGCGGAGGTGCGGTTGACCCGGGCGATGACCGCGTCGGCGATCGACGCCCCGGTGGCGTCCAGCTTCTCCGCCGGCCACGGCGTGTCCCCGTACCGGCGTTCGAGGATCCGGTGCAGGGCCCGTACGGCGTAGCGGAAACCGTGGATGAACCCGTTGGTCGAGCGCTTGAAGTCCCGCTGCTGGGTGATGGTGCCGGCGAAGAACAGGTCGGGCACGTTCACCGACTCCCACTGCGCGGTCTGGGCCGGGAAGCGGTCCCGGATCGCCAGCTCCGGCCGGCACGACCCGTCGAAGATCGACGCGTCGAAGGCGAACCCGGTGCAGACGAGCACCCGGTCGTAGCGCAGTTCCTTGGTCACCTCGTCGGCGCGGGAGAACGCGAACGTCACCGTGTACCCGTCGGCGTCGCGGGTGATCCGCCGGACCGTGCCGTCCAGGATCGCGTTGGCCGACTTCAGCTGGTAGGTGTCGAGGAAGTTGTTGTTCACCGCCCGCAGGTGCCCGACGTAGTGGGTACGCCAGGCCATCCGCACCGAGCTGGGCCCGGCCAGGTGGATCAGGGTGGTGGTCTCCATCAGGTTGTCCGCCGTCTCGAACGCGGAGTTGCCCTTGCCGATGATCAGCACCTTCTGGTCGAGGTAGTCGCGCGGGTCGACGGGCATGTCCGCGTACTGCTCGGCCAGCTCCAGCCCCGGGATGTCCGGCAGGTACGGTCGGGACACGCCGGTGGCGACGACCACCCGGCGGGCCCGGAAGGTCTCCCCGGCGTGCACCTCGAACACCCCGTCCACCTTGGACACCGAGGTCACCCGCGCGCCGTAGCGCACCTTCACCCCGGTCTTCGCGGCGAAGTCGGCCAGGTAGCGGACCATCACGTCGGCGTCCGGGAAGTACCGCTCGGTGTACCTGGTGAACCGCAGCGCCGGGTCGTCGCCGAGCAGCGAGTTCCAGTCCAGCCGCAGGTTGAACTCCGGGTCGTCGGAGCCGGTGTGCGGCTTGTTGATGGAGATCAGTTGCCGGTGCCGGGGGTAGGTGGCGAAGAACGCGCCCGGGATGTCCGCGCCCTCCAGCACCAGGTAGTCGCGCCGGCCGTCGGCCTCGAGCAGGGCGGCCAGTTGCAGGCCGGCGGGGCCGGCTCCGATGATCAGACAGTCAAGCGTCACGACGGCCATCCAGGGTGAGAGGGGTCAACGGAAGTTCCAGTGCGTCCATCACGTCGGCGGCCCGCCGGACGTCGCCGTCGAGCGGCCGGTCCGGATCGACCGGGGGGATCGCCGCGACCAGCGCCGCCAGCGCCGCGCCGCAGCCCGGCGCGGTGGGCGTCCGGGCCCCCACGTACGCGGCCTGCCGCAGCCCCAGCGCCAGCGAGCCGACGATCAGCCGCAGCAGCCCGGCCTGGTCGAAGACCCGCAGGGCGGCCTGGGTGCCGAGCGGGATGACGTCCTGGTTGTGCAGGTTGGTCGGCAGGCTCTGCATGCTCGCCGGCATGGCGTCCCGGCGGATCTCGGCGATCAGCGCGGTGGAGGCCAACTGCACCCCCTGGAGCCCGTGCTGCTGTCCCGGGCCGGCGGCCAGCATCGGCGGCAGGCCACCGTTGCGGTGCGGGTCGACGAGCAGGTCGAGTTGCCGCTCGACGAGGTTGCCGACCTGCGCCACCACCATCGACAGCAGGTCGGCGGCGAACGCGGCCGGCTGGCCGAAGAAGTTGCCGCCGTGCACCACGAGGTCGTCGTCGGGGAAGAACAGCGGGTTGTCGCTGACGCTGCCCAGGTCGGCGGTGACCACCCCGTCGACGTGGCGCAGCGCGTCCTCGGCCGCGCCGAGCAACTGCGGCGCGCACCGGATGCTGTACGGCTCCTGCAACGGGCGCTTGCCCGACGCGACCAGCCCCGCGCCGACCTGCCGCATCCGCGCGCCCACGTCGATCGCCCCCGGATGCCCGTACGCGCGCAGCAGCCGGGCGTCGAGGAACTGCGGGTCGCAGCCGAGCAGGTCGGCCAGCAGGCAGGTGAGCACCTGCGCCGCCCGGTGCGCGGCACGCACGGCGGACAACGCCAGCGCCGTCGCCGCGGTGGTCAGCGAGGTGCCGTTGACCAGGGCCAGGGCGTCCCGGCCGTCCAGCGGCAACGGGGTCAGGCCGGCCTTCTCCAGCGCCTGCGCCGCCGGCAGGCGTACCCCGTCGAGGTAGGCGTGGCCGCGACCGCGCAGCGCCTGGGCCACCGCGCCCAACGGGATCAGGTCGCCGCTCGCGCCCACCGAACCCCACCGCGGCACCGCCGGCACGAAGGTGGTGCCGAGCATCGCCGCCAACGCGTCGACGACGTGCGGGGACACCCCCGACGCGCCCCGGGCCAGCGACCAGGCCCGGACCAGCACGGTCG
This sequence comes from Micromonospora sp. HM134, assembly GCF_007833915.1. Taxonomy (NCBI): domain Bacteria; kingdom Bacillati; phylum Actinomycetota; class Actinomycetes; order Micromonosporales; family Micromonosporaceae; genus Micromonospora; species Micromonospora sp. HM134. The sequence goes on along the minus strand of NZ_CP041061.1, from coordinate 3,301,802 downwards.
CCCGGACGATCCCGGGGGCGAGATCCGGGCCCTGGCCCGCGCCGAGGTGGGCGAGGGTGTTGTCGGCCTGGTCGCGCAGGTCGGCGCGGCCGGCGTACCCGACGAGAGCGCCGAAGCCGGTGGTGCTGCCGTACACCGCGCGGTCCTCGCCGAGCACCTCGGACAGGAAGGTGCGGGTGCGGGTGACCCGGTCGCGGACCTGCGGCCCGACCACGACCCGGACCGGGTCACGCGCGGCGCTCAGGTCGGCGATCCGCAGCGGCGCCGCGAGATCAACCTCTGTCGTCATGCGACGGGACCCTAGAGAGCGATTCTCAGAACGCTTTGAAATCGGGCCGATACGGTGCGCCGCATGACGCTCGACTACGTGATCATCGGAGCCGGGCCGGCCGGGCTCCAACTCGCCGCCCTGCTGGAGCGCGACGGCCGCGACCATCTGGTGCTGGAGGCCGGACCGGCGCCGGGCACGTTCTTCGGCCGCTACCCGCGGCACCGCCAGTTGATCTCCATCAACAAGGTCTGGACCGGTTCCGACGATCCGGAGTTCAACCTGCGTTCCGACTGGAACTCGCTGCTCACCGACGATCCGGCGCTGCTGTTCCGGAACTTCAGCCGGCGCTACTTCCCCGACGCCGACGACATGGTGCGCTACCTCGCCGCCTTCGCCGACGGGCTGCGGGTCCGCTACGACACCCGGGTCACCCGGATCGCCCGCGACGGCGACCTGTTCACCGTCGCGGCCGGCGACGACACCCTGACCGCCCGCCGGGTCGTCGTGGCCACCGGCGTCTCCCAGCTGTACGTCCCGCCGATCGAGGGCGTCGACCTCGCCGAACGCTACGACACCGTCAGCGTCGACCCGGACGACTTCACCAACCAGCGGGTCCTGATCATCGGCAAGGGCAACTCGGCCTTCGAGACCGCCGACGCCCTGGTCGAAACCGCCGCCGTCATCCACGTCGCCGGCCCGCACTCGATCCGGCTGGCCTGGCAGACGCACTACGTCGGGCACCTGCGCGCGGTGAACAACAACTTCCTCGACACCTACCAGCTCAAGTCGCAGAACGCGGTCCTCGACGGCACCGTCGAGCGGATCGCCCGCCGCGACGACGGCGGCTACCGGATCGACTTCCGGTACGCCCGCACCCGCGAGTCACTGCGGCAGCTCGACTACGACCGGATCATCCTGTGCACCGGCTTCCGGTTCGACGCGGACATCTTCGCCCCGTCGGCGCGGCCCAAGCTGGTCATCAACGACCGTTTCCCCGAGCAGACCTCCGGCTTCGAGTCGGTGAACGTGCCCGGCCTGTACTTCGCCGGCACCCTCACCCAGCAGCGCGACTTCAAGCGCTCCACCAACGGCTTCATCCACGGCTTCCGGTACGGCGTACGCGCCCTGCACCGGATGCTGAACGCCCGGCACCACGGCACGCCGTGGCCGTCCACCACACTGGACGTCACCCCCGAGGCGATCACCGACGCGATCATCGCCCGGATCAACCGCACCTCCGCGCTGTGGCAGCAGTTCGGCGTCCTCGGCGACGTCGTCGTGATCGCCGACGGCGTCGCGCGCTACCACGAGGAGGTGCCGGTGGCCCACCTGCACGACGGGGGCCTGGGCCCCGCGCCGTTCGCCGTGGTGACCACCCTGGAGTACGGCCCGGACCACGACCAGGTCGACCCGTTCGACATCACCGTCCCCCGGATCGCCGAGAACGACGCCGAGCGTGCCCACGACGCCAGCTACCTGCACCCCGTCGTCCGGGTGCACCGGGGTGGGCAGGTCGTCGCCACCCACCACCTCGCCGAGAACCTGGAGAACAACTGGGACCTGCCCGGCGTGCACCAGCAGCCGCTGGCGCTGTTCCTCAAGGGCGTCCTGTCCGATGCGGGCTGAGCACGACGACGGCCGTCGCGCGGCGGAGCACCACCACGCCGACCGCCGCGCGACGGAGCCCGGCCGGCACGGCGGGCACGACCGGACCGGTCGCGGGTCGGCGGACCGCGACCGGTCCGGGGCCGCCGCCGGTGGTGAGCTGTGGCCGCAGCCCGTGCTGCGGTTGCTCACCACCGGTGGCGACCGGCCGGTCTTCGAGGACGGCGACCGGATCGTCGGCGCTGCCGAGCTGGCGGACCTGGTCCGGCGGACCGCCAGCGGCCTGCGCGCCGCCGGCATCGGACCGGGCAGCGGGGTGGCGTTGCGGATCGGGGTCACCCCGGAGGCGCTCGCCGGCGTCCTCGCCGCGTTCACCGTCGGCGCGCGGGTGTCCGGCATCCGGCCGGAGCTGACCCCGGCGCAACTCGACCGGCTGCTCGCCAGCGACGACGTGCTGCTCGTCGACGACGCCCGGCTCGCCACCCTGGCCGGGACCCGCGACGACGGTAGCCCGCTGGTCGCCGCCGGCCGGCCCGGCGACGTCGCCCGGATCACCTGGACCAGCGGCAGCACCGGCAACCCCAAGGGCTGCGCCCAGACGTACGCGGCGATGAGCGCGGCCTGGGCGGCCCACCCCGACCGGTGGCCACCGGCGATCGCCGAGCTCGCCCCCCGGCTGGGGCGCTACCTGGTCTTCGGCTCGCTGGCCAGCCAGGTGATGCTGGAGTACGGCATCCTCACCCTGGCCGCCGGGGGCACCCTGGTCGCCGCCCGCCCGCCCGGTTTCCCCGGCATGATCGCCCGGCACCGGGCCACCGCGAGCGTGATCACCGTCGGCAAGCTGCACCAGCTCGTCCGCGACCAGCGCGCCGACCCGGTCGACCTGGGCAGCCTGCGGGCGCTCGTGGTCTCCGGTTCCCCGCTCACCGCGTCCCGGCTCGCCGAGGCGCTCGACGTGCTCGGCCCGGTCGTCTTCCACGGCTACGGCCAGACCGAGACCGGGATGATCTCGATGGTCACCCCGGCCGAGCTGCTGGCCGACCCGGGCCGGCTCGCCTCGGTCGGGCGTGCGCCCGAGGTGGTCGACCTGTCCGTCCGGGACGCCGACGGCCGGCCGGCGACCGAGGGCGAACTCTTCGTCCGGACCCCGGCGCAGGCCGGCGCCTACTGGGGCGACCCGGCCGAGACCGCCGAGGTGTTCACCGACGGCTGGGTACGCACCCGCGACCTGGCCCGGTTGGACACCGACGGCTACCTGCACCTGTCCGGCCGGGTGCGGGACGTGATCATCGTCAACGCCAACCTGGTGTACGCCGGCCCGATCGAGCGGGTGCTCGCCGCCGACCCCGCCGTCGCCGAGGCGTACGTGGTCAGCCGTCCCGACGACGTCACCGGCGAGGCGGTGCACGCGTACGTGGTGCCGGCGGCCGGGTGCCCGGTGGACGTCGGCCGGTTGCGCGCCCGGGTCGCGGCGGCCCTGGGCGCGGCCGCCGTCCCGACGACCGTCGAGGTGATCGCCGGGGTGCCGGTGGGGCCGAGCGGCAAGCCGGACAAGCGTGCCCTGGGCGTGGGCGTCGGTTCCTGAGCGGCGGCTACCGTTTCCGCGCGACGAGCAGGTACTCGTGCGCCCGGTTGTTGACCATCGGGTCCCCGTCGGTGACCGGGCGCGGGTAGAGGTGGATGCGCTCGTCGCCGAGGGTGAGGTGACCGCCCAGCACCCGGCCGACGTCCCACGCCAGCGGCACGAACCGGTCGGCGACCCGCCGGTTCTGCACCGCGACGACCGCGTACGCGCCCCGCTTGAGCACCCGGGCCAGCGCGTGGAAGGCGTGGTCGAGGGCGGTCAGGTAGGCGGAGTAGTCGCGCAGCGCGTAGAACTGGCCGTCGACCGGGGAGTCGGCGTCGAGCGCGGTGCCGAAGTAGGGCAGGTCGGTGACGAGGAAGTCGACGCTGCGGTCGGGCACCGGGGGCCGGCGCGCGTCGCCGCAGATCATCACCTGGTCGGGGTACGCCTCCAGGCGGTGCGCCGCCTGCTTGGCCCGGTCCGGGGAGATCTCCAGGCCGATGCCGCGCCGGCCGGTGACCGAGGCCGCCACGAGGCTGGTCCCCCAGCCGGCGAACGGGTCGAACACCAGGTCCCCCGGCCTGCTGAACTCGGTGATCAGGGGGGCGATCTGACTCACCCAGCCGCACTGGCCGGCGGCGGCCGGCGGCGCGTGCCGCGGATCGTCGCCGGTGAGGACCACCCAGCTGGCAACTCCCATCAGTGACTCTCCCTGACTCGTACGAGGTCGGCGTCGCGACCGTCGGAGGAACCGGCGGCGGGTGCGCCACCGGGCGGGTCGGCGGCGGTCGGACCGCCGGGCGGGTCGGTGGCGGGGTCGCCGTGGGGTCCGGTGTCCCCGGATGACGGCGGGGTGGGCCCGGTCGCCTCCGGCGGGGGCGACGGTCGGACCGCCGCCGGGGGCAGGTGGGGTTCGAGGCGCAGCACGCCGACCGCCGACACCACCACACCGGCCGCCAGCACGAGCCACATCCCGGTCGGCGACAGCGACAGCAGCGCGGTCAGCACCGCCGGCGCCAACGCGCCCGGCACCGCCCAGGACAGTTGGTAGACGGCGAGGTGCCGGCCCCGGGTCTGCTCGGGGGCCGCGTTGACCACCAGCGCGGACGCGGTCGCCCCGTGCAGGAGTTCCCCGACGGTGAACAGCGCGGTCGCGGCGAACACACCGGCCAGCAGGACCGCGCCGCCGGCCGTCGCGCCGAGCACCGCGAACGACACGAACGACAGCCCGAACACGCCGGCCCCGGCCGCCACGGCCCGCGACCGGCGGAACCGGGTCAACGCCCGGGTGACCGGGATCTGCGCCACCGCGATGCCGATGGTGTTCACCGCGTAGAGCGCGCCGACGAGCGAGGCCGGCTGCCCCAGGTGCAGGGTGACGTAGACGGGCAGGCTCACCGCCAGCACCATGTAGCCGAACGCGGTCGGCACGTTGAGCAGGGTGAGGGCGAGGAACGGGCGGTTACGGGCCACCAGCCGGTAGCCCCGGCCCCGCGCCGCCCGGGGGTGCCGACGCCGGGCCGGCGGTGCACGGGGATCGCGCGGATCAGCCCGGCCGCGACGGTGAAGGCGACGGCGCTGGTCAGCACGATCACGGTGAACGCCTGGTCGGCCCGCACCGTGAGGGCCGCCCCGGCGAGCAGGCCGCCCGCGCCGAGGCCGGCGTTGCGCAGGCTCCGTTGCGCGGCGATCAGCTTGTCCCGGGCGCTGCCGCTGGCGATCTCGGCGACCAGCGAGTGCACCGACGGGGAGAACGACACGTCGCCGAACGCCACCACCAGCACCGCCAGGAACAGCGGCCCCGCCGAGTCGACCAGCGGATAGCAGGCGAAGGCGGCGGCGCGCAGCAGGTAGCCGCCCACCACCACGGCCCGCGCGCCGAACCGGTCGACGAGCACCCCGGTCAGCGGGTTGGCGATCAGGCCGAGCACCGCCGCCGCGCTGACGATCGCGCCGACCCGTCCCACGGACAGGCCGGTGCTGTGCTGGAAGTAGATCAGCGACAGCGGCAGGTACATGCCGCTGCCGGTGGCGTCGATCACCATCGCCGCCATGTAGCGGGCCTGGACTCCCCGGCCGGTCACGACGCCTCCCCGATCTGGATCTGCGCGGCGACCCGGTCGCCGAGCCGGCGTAGCCGCGCCTCGCACTCGGCCCGGGTCGGGGCGGCGGCGACGGCGGCGGTGAGGAAGTCGGCCGACCCGGCGGCCGGGGGGATCACCTGCCCGGGTCGGGCCCAGCACCAGAACCGGCGGACCCAGGGCTCGGTCGGCGGGGTGGGCACCGTACGGACCAGTCCGGGACGTTTCATCATCAGCAGCTGGCCGGACATGCTGCGCGGTCGCGGGCGGGCGTCGCCGGCGGGCCGGTCCAGCGCCGGTACGGGCAGCCCCAACTGGGTACGCAGCTCCGCCTCCGCCAGGTTGACACCGAACATCACCTCGAACACCTCGCGGATCTTCGCCCCGCCGCTGCGGCAGGCGATCTCGCAGAGCACGAGCCGGTCGTCGGGGGTGTGGAACACCTCCGCGTGGAAGGCGTGGTCGGTGAGCCCGCCGGGTGAGCGGGTGAGGGCGGCCAGCACCCGGTCGACGAGGTCGAGCAGCCGCCCGGTGAGCGGGTCGTCCGGGTCGAGGGTGACGTCGATACGCGGGCCGGGGTCGCTGCCGAACGAGGCGAGGTCGTACTGGTACTGCGACGGCCAGGCCAGCACGGTGCGGCCGGCCCGGACGAACCCGTCGACGTGGCACATCCGGCCGGGCACGAACCGCTCGACGAGGAGGTCGTCGCGGTCGCCGTCCCGGTACAGCTCGTCCAGGTGGGTGCGCAGCTCCCCGGCGGAGCGGACGATGCGCAACCCGACGGAGTTGTAGCCGGCCCGCTGCTTGAGCACCACCGGGTACCCGTGGTCGGCCGCGAACGCCCGTACCTGCTCCGCCGTGGCCGCCAGGGTGTGCGGGGCGACCTCGATGCCGGCGGCAGCCGCCCGGCGCTTCATCAGCAGCTTGTCGCGGAACGGCCGGATGTCGGCGGGCCGGGGCCCGGCAGCCCCCAGCGTGCCCGCAGGTCGGCGGCGAGTTCCAGGTCCGCCTCGTGCAGGGCGACGACGTGCCGGGGCCGGTGGCGGGCGGCGAGCGCGGTGGCGCGGGCCGCCACGTCCCGGTCGTAGTGGTCGAGCACCTCCAGGTGGGCCAGGCCCAGGGTGTCGGTCGGGACCTGCTCGCCGAAGGACTCGATCTTGTCGCGGGCGGCGAGCACCACCGCCGGCTGGTCGTGGTCGGCCAGCCAGTCCCGGTACGGGAACGGCTCCAGCGGATTGCGGTGCAGGATCAGCACGCTCACCTACCCCACCGCCCCGGTCAGCTGGTGCACCTCGGCGACCCGGGCGAGGTGCACCGCACCCCGGTCGTCGCGGATGCGGATGCGGATGAACTCGTCGACGATCCGGGCGCCCCGCTCGGCGGCGGCGGCGACGGTGGGGCCGGTGACGGCGACCAGGCCGAGCCGGTCCCAGTTGTCCCGCAGCGGGCGCACCTCGTCGCCGGGCCGGGCGCTGATCCGGACCGCCAGCACGTCGGGCTGGCCGGCCGCCTCCTGCACCCCCTCGACGGACAGCACCCGGCCGGGCGGGCCGACGACGGCACGCACGCAGCCCGCACCCCGGGGCGCGGGGCTGTCCGGCAACGGGTCGACCAGGCGGAACGGCCAGCCGACGGCGAGCCGGTCCAGGTCGATGCCGTAGACCGCGCGGACCAGTTCGGGGATGGCGTCGCCACCGTAGCGGTGGTGGCTCTCGATGATGCGGGCCCGGGTGCCGCTGAGGCGGACCTCGGTGTGGCAGGGGCCGTCGGTGAAGCCCAGGTGGTCGAGGAAGGTGCCGACGCACTCGCCGACCCGGTCCCAGGCGTCCTCGGTCAGCCGGGCCGGCACGGCGTGGCCGAGTTCGGCGAAGTGGCCCGGGTCGGTCATCTTCTCGGTGATCGTGACGACCACGTGCCGGCCGGCGAAGCTGAACGTCTCGACGCTGAACTCCCGGCCGTGGACGTACTCCTCCATCAGGAAGTCGTCGAGCACCAGCAGGGTGGACACCCGGTCGGTGCGGGTGCCCCGCAACCGGCACACCTGCTCCCACACGGCCTCGTGCCCGGACGGGTCGTCGACCCGGAACACCCCGATGCTGGCGGTGGCGGCGGTCGGCTTCACCACGAACGGGTACCCGTGCCGCAGGCCGAAGGCGTGCAGGTCGTCGAAGTCGCGCAGGGGCGCCGCCGCGACCGCCTCGGCGTCGCGGCGTACCAGGTGGCGGCGCATGGCCAGCTTGTCCCGGAACCGGCGGGACACCGGGTACGTGGTGCCGTCGAGGCCGAGCAGGTCACGGGCGCGGGCCGCGATGTCCAGGCCCGGCTCGGTCAGCGACACCACCTGGTCGATGCGCCACCGCTGGTGCAGCCGGGTCACGACCGGCGCGGTCAGCGTCCAGTCGGTGTAGTCCAGCACCTCCACGACGTCGGCCACCTGCCGCTGCCGTTCGGTGATCTTGGTGGGGTGCTGGAGCAGCAGCACCCGCAGACCGAGTTCCTTCGCCGCGACGGCGGTGTCGTCGACGCCACCGACGACAAGCAGTGTCCTCACGGGACCGTCCCCTCCGAATCTCCGGCGTCTCACGGACGCTCCGACCACATGCTCAGGTAGCGCTCCCCGGTGTCGGGGAGGATGACGACGATCCGCTTGTCGACGCTGCTGCGCCGGCGGGCCACCCGCAGCGCCACGTGCGTCGCCGCCCCGGAGGACACCCCGGCGAGGACCCCGACACGGCGGGCCAGCCAGCGGCTCGTGTCCGCCGCCTCGTCGTCGGTGACGGTGACGACCTCGTCGATCAGGTCCAGATCGGTGGTGGGCGCGACGAACCCGCCGTTGAAGCCGGGGATGGCGTGGGTCCCGGCCGTACCCCCGGACAGCAGCGGCGAACCCGCCGGCTCCACCGCGACCGCCAGCAGCGCCGGGTTGCGGTCCTTGAGATAGCCGGCGGTGCCGCTGAGCGTGCCGCCGGTGCCGACCCCGCAGACCAGGACGTCGACCTGACCGCCGGTGTCGGCCCAGATCTCCGGGCCGGTGGTCTCCCGGTGGGCCCGGGGATTGTCGTCGTTGTCGTGCTGCCGGACGAACCACGCGCCCGGCGTCATCGCGCAGATCTCCTCGGCCTTGTCGACCGCGCCCTGGTAGCGTGCCTCGCGTGGGGTCAGCACCACGTCGGCGCCGAAGCGGCGCAGCAGGCCGATCCGCTCCGGGGTGGCGTTGTCCGGCAGCACGATGATGCACCGGTGCCCGCGCGCCGCACACAACGCGGCCAACGCGATCCCGGTGTTGCCCGACGTCGCCTCCACGACGACGCCGCCGGGGCGCAGCCGCCCGTCGGCCTCCGCCGCGCGGAGCATGTAGAGCGCCGCGCGGTCCTTCACGCTGGCGGCCGGGTTGGCGCACTCCAGCTTCGCCAGCACGTCGGCGCCGGGCGCCCGGTGCGCGACGGGCAGGCGCAGCAGCGGTGTGTTGCCGACGAGATCGTCGATGCCGTCGGCGATGCTGGGTAACGGTCTCGGTGCGAGGGTACGGGTCGGCTGCGCCATGACGGTCTCCACCTCCTCAAGGGGCCGGGGCGTCAGTAGTTCGGCACCTTGCGCAGCAGGTGCTGCCGTTCGACGATCTCCGGCTGGTAGACCTGCGCCTGCCAGCGCTGCTCCTCCACCGGTTCCAGGGCGATGGACACCACGTTCGGGCTGCACCCGAAGGCGGCGGTGACCGCCTCGGTCAGCTCGTCGACGAGTTGCTGCTCGGTGTCCCGGTGCAGGTCGACCGGGAAAAACTTGATGTTGATGTGCGGCATCGGGTCCTCCTGGGGGGAATTGACGGGTCAACGGGGTACGGGACGCGGCGGGGTCGCGGCGGCCACGGCGGCGGCGAGGCGGGTGACCACCCGCCCGGCGGGTTCCGGCCGGGCGGACCGGTAGCCCGTGCCGGCCCAGAGCGCCATCTGCTCGGCGTCGCCGCGTGCCGCCGCCGCCACCCGCAACGGTTTGGTCAGGTGGTGGACCTGCGGGTAGGCGGCGGGGGCCAGCGCGTCGAAGGCGTCGACGAACCGGTTGCGCAGCCCCCGCGCCGGTCGGCCCGAGAAGGCCCGGGTGACGACGGTGCCGGGCCGGCCGGGGTCGGTCAGCGCGGCCCGGTACGCCGGATGGGTGCCGGCCTGCGGGGTCAGCAGCAGGGCGGTGCCGACCTGCACCGCCGACGCGCCGGCCGCGACCACCGCGTCGACCTGCGCCGGGCCGGTGATCCCCCGGCGGCGATCAGCGGCACCGCGACGGCCCGCCGGACCGTCCCGACCAGTTCGGCCGTGCCCGGCTGCGGGTCGGGACGGAGGTCCGGGGTGAAGCTCGCCCGGTGCCCGCCGGCGTCGGCGCTCTGCACGCAGAGCGCGTCGGCCCCGGCCGCGACGGCCACCAGCGCCTCCGTGACGTCGGTGACCGTGACGACGACCTGCGACCCGGCGGCGTGCAGCCGGTCGACGACCGCCCGGGACGGGCAGCCGAAGGTGAAGCTGACCACCGGCACCCGCGCGGCGAGCAGCACCTCGATCTTGTCGGTGAAGTGGTCGGTGTCCCGCTCGGGCGGCTCGGGCAGGGTCACCCCCCACCGGGTGGCCCCGGGCAGCAACGCCTGCCGGAACCGGGCGACGGCGGCCCGGTCCACCGGCCGGGACTCCGGCACGAAGACGTTGACCCCGAACGGTGCGGTGGTGCTGCGACGGACCTGGTCGATGTCGGCGGCCAGGTCCGCCGGCCGGAGGTAACCGGCGGCCAGGAAACCGAGCCCCCCGGCGTCGCCGACGGCCGCGACGAGGGCGGGCGTGCTGACTCCCCCCGCCATCGGCGCGCCGACCACCGGACGCGCCAGGGGGCCCGGCCCGCTCACAGCCGCCGGCCCTCGGTCGCGAAGGCCGACCGCGCGCCGACCGTGCGGTGCCGGTGCAGCACCCGGTCCACCAGCAGGTCGGCGGCGCCGACGTAGTGGGCCGGGTCGAGCAGGCTGGCGACCTCGGCCGGGTCGAGGACGGCGGTGACCCGGGGATCGGCCGCCACCAGGTCGCGCAGCGGCTGCCCGGTCTGCACCGCCCGGCCGGTCAGGGTGGTCAGCAGCTCCTTCGCCACCGCCTTGCCGAGCAGCGGGGCGAGCCGCACGGCCAACCGCTCCGAGGCCATGAACTCCCCGGCGAGGTCGAGGTTGGCGCGCATCCGGCCGGGGAACACCGTCAGCCCGGCGGCCAGCTCGGCCGCCGCGTCGGCGGCCCCGCCGGCCAGCCGCAACGCCTCCCGGAACGGCTGCCACTCGGCGTGCCAGGCGCCGCCGGGGCGTTCGTCCTCGGCGACGAGGCAGTGCGCGACGGTCGCGGCGAGCAGCGGCAACTGGGTGGCCGCCGCCCGGATCCGGGTCGCCAGCACCGGGTTGCGTTTGTGCGGCATCGCCGAGGACACCCCGCGTCCCGGGCCGGTCGGCTCGGCCAGCTCCCCGATCTCGGTACGCGCCATGACCTGCACGTCCGCCGCCATCGCGCCGAGCACGCCGGTGGTGAGGCCCAGCACGCCCGCGACGGCGTGCAGGGGCGTACGCACGGTGTGCCAGGGCGCGTGCGGCTCGGCCAGGGACAGTTCGGCGGCGAAGGCGTGGATCAGCTTCTCGGCGTAGCCGTCGTCGGTGTCCCCGGCCAGCCGGGCGAACTCCAGGTATGCGCCGAGGGTGCCGGCGGCCCCGCCGAGCTGCACCGGCAGCCCCTCGGCGAGCAGGGCGTGGATCGCCTGCCGCGCGTCGAGGACGCCGGAGAGCCAGGTCGCCGCCTTCAGGCCGAACGTGGTCGGCACGGCGTGCTGGGTCAGGGTCCGGCCGGCGAGCGGCGTGCCCCGGTGCCGGTCGGCGAGGGTGGCCAGCGCGTCGGCGGTGGCGGCCAGGTCCGCGTCGATGACCCGCAACGCCCGCTCCGCCACCAGGATCAGCGCGGTGTCCAGGATGTCCTGGCTGGTGGAGCCGCGGTGCACGTACTCCGCGGCGGCCGGGTCCAGCGCCGTTACCAGGTCGGTGAGCGCGGCGACCACCGCGACCACCGGGTTGGCCGTCTCGGTCGCCCGGCGGGCCACCGCGTCGAGGTCGATCCGGCGGGCGTCGGCGACGGCGGTGATGGTGTCCGCGTGTTCCCGGGGCACCACCCCCATCCGGGCCTGGGCCCGCACCAGGGCGGCCTCCGCGTCGAGCATCGCCTGTAGGACCGCCCGGTCCCGGACGGCGTTCTCGATGCTCCGGTCGGCGCTGCTGGGGCTGAGCAGCCCGTGGTCGAAGCCTTCGGTCATGTCGTCACCGCTCCCGTCGTGGTGGCCGCCTGCGCGGTGAGGGCGAGCACCGACAGGCTGATCGCGTCCGCGTCGCCGAGCATCACCGAGTTGACGCCCGGCCGCGCGCCCGCCGCGGTGGCCCAGTGTGCGCCCTCGGTGGGCACCCCGAACACGAACCGCCGGGCGTGTCGCTCGCCGGCGGCCGACACCGGGTGGAACGGCCGGCCGGTCACCGCCAGGCCGCCGGTGACGTGCGGCTCGGCCTCCCGGTCGGGCACCACGTGCGGCGCGCAGGACCGGTGCGCGAGCATCCAGCCGAGCAACGGATCGGCGGTACGCCGCAGGTCCACCTCCGGCAGCCGCGCCTCGATCATGGCGGTCACCACGTCCCGGCTCCCCGGCGTCCGGGGCGACTCGACGAGGAACCCGGCCCGCTCGGGGTACGGCGTCACCCGCATCTCGGCCCCGACGACCCGCAGCACCCCGGCGCGGATGAGCGCGGCCAGCTGCTCGACCCGGTGGGCCGGCGGTCCGATGCTGAGGAAGGCGTTCATCGGGGTGTACCAGCGGTCCAGGTGCTCGCGGTGCGAGGCGCCCCGCAGACCGCCGTGGTCGACGGCGAGTCGGACCTCGTTGCGCAGGTCGCGCAGGACGTCCATGGCCGCCTTGAGCGGGCCGCTGACGTTCCCCTCGTCCGCCGTGCGGGCGTCCTCGTCGAGGTAGCGCAGCATCCACTCCTGCAACGCCGCCGACCCGGTGAAGGTCTCCTCGCGGGCCGGGTCCAGCACCGTGTCCCAGTCCCACCGCTCGGTGATCCCGTAGCGCTGGCGGATCTCCTCCTCCCGCGCGTCGCCCCGGGGCGTCTGGAGGTACTCGGCCTCGAACCGGCGGGCCTTGCCGCGGCAGCCGGCCCGGCGCAGCACCGCCACGTAGAAGGCGGTCTCCACCTCCTTGGCGATCAGCGGCCACAGGTCGGTCATGAAGTCCATCGCGACGCCGTCCCGGGCCGCGCGCAGCCGCTCGACCAGCGCGACGGTGAGCACCCGCGGCTCGTGCCGCCCGTGTGCGCCCTTCTCGTTGCGGCCCCGGGCCCGGTACGGGATGCCGCGCCGGGAGCCGGCCAGCAGCTGCGGCTCCAACCCGGACGGCAGGTAGGTCAACCGGCCGTCGTCGGCGCGGACGTAGCGGCCGGCGCGGCCCTCGGTGAGCAGCGCCAGGTAGTCGAAGAAGCAGAGCCCGAGCCCGCGCAGCAGGGTGGGTTCGCCGGGCCGCACCATCGACAGGTCCACGTCGGCCGGGTTGGCCGGCAGGATGTACGTCAGCCCCCGCTCGACGGCGAACTCGGCGAGCGTCTGCTCCTGCGCGGTCGGGGTGACCGGGTAGTGGCCCTGCGCCAGCACCACCGCGTCCAGGCCGGGGAGCCGGTCGCCGGTCTGCAACTGCACGCACTGCCGGCCGTCGGACTCGTCCCACAGCGCGACGGCGACCGTGGCGTGGGCGCGGACGCTGACGTTCGCCGGCGCGGTGCCGACCACCCGCCGGTAGACCCAGGCGAGGTAGTGGCCGAACAGCCGGCGGGTGGAGTAGGTGTCGGGCCCCACCGCGCGCAGCTCCTCGGCGACGTCGGCCGGGAACTGGCCGAGGTCGCCCATCAGCACCTGGAACCGGGCCCACTCGTAGAGGCTGGGGCCCTCGCTGAGGCGGCCGGCCATCTCCACGGTCGGGTCGGTGAACACGGTCACCTGGGAGGCCACGGTGTTCATCAGCAGCCGGTCCGACTGGTCGGCCCGCCACACCCGGCCCGCCCCCGGCGGGTACGGGTCGACGACGTCGATGCGTACCCGCCGGTCGGGGTCGGCGGCGGCGTTGCTGACCAGGCGCTCCAGCACACAGAGCCCACGCGGCCCCATGCCGACGATGCACACCGACAGCGGATCACTGGTAGACATCGACGTCCTCCCGGTAGCCGCCGCTGAGCAGCGCGCGCAACGGGGCGGCGGCCTTCAGCAGCATCTCGTCGAACTCCCCCTCCGGATCGGAGTCGAGGATGATGGCCCCGCCCGCGCCGACCCGCATGCCGTCGCCGGACAGCACCGCGGTGCGGATCACGATGTTCAGATCGGCGGTGCCGTTGCAGCTCAGGAAGCCCAGCGAGCCGGAGTAGATGCCCCGGGCGGTGGTCTCCAGCCCGTCGATGATCTCCAGCGTCCGCAGCTTCGGCGCCCCGGTCATCGAGCCGCCGGGGAAGCACGCCTCGACGCAGTCGACGGCGCTGGCCTCGGCCCGCAGCCGGCCCCGGATGGTCGAGACGAGCTGGTGCACGCTCGCGTACGACTCGGTCTGCATCAGCTTGGGGACGGTGACGCTGCCGACCTCGCACACCCGGCCGAGGTCGTTGCGGAGCAGGTCGACGATCATCAGGTTCTCGGCGCGGGTCTTGTCGCTGGTGGTCAGCTCGTCGCGCAGCGCCGCGTCGACCGTCGGGTCGGGGTGCCGGGGAGCGGTGCCCTTGATCGGCTTGGTCTCCACCACCCGGTCGGCGGTCAGCCGCAGGAAGCGCTCCGGGGAGGAGCAGGCCACCTCGATGTCGCCCAGCCGCAGGTAGGCCGAGTAGGGCGCGGGGTTGTACCGGCGCATGGCCCGGTAGAAGGCGAACCCGTCGCGGGGGCGCGGCAGGCGCAGCCCGTTGGTCAGGCAGATCTCGTAGCTCTCCCCGGCGACCAGTTCCCGCTTGCAGGCGGCGATGTCGGCCAGGTACTGCTCCCGGTCCCGTTCCAGCGACGCGACCAGCGAGGTGGTGTCGACCGGCGGCGGGGTGAGCGGGGTGACCGGTCCCGCCTCGGGGATGGCGGTGAGCTGCTCGGCGACGGTCTCGACCCAGTCCTGCGCCGCCTCGTCGCTGCCTTCGCTGCCGTCGGAGAGGGCCACCAGGTAGGTCTGCCGGTCCCGGTGGTCGACCGCGACGAACCGGTCGGCGAAGATCCAGTACGCGTCCGGGGTGTCGGCGCGGTGCGGCCCGGCGGCACCCAGGTCGCCCTTCAGCTCGTAGCCGAAGTAGCCGACGTAGCCGCAGGTCAGGTCGGTGGGCAGGGCCGACGAGTCGAGGTGGATGCCGGCCAGCCTCTGCTGGAGGTAGGACAGGATGGTGCCGGGCACCCGGGTCGGGGCGTCGGCCGCCGTGGCGACCTCGACCGCGCCGGTGCCGACGTCGTAGCGGACCACCTCGGACAGCGGCCCGGAGGCGTCGCCGAGGTAGGAGAAGCGGGACAGTCCCTCCTCGACCCGGGCGCTGTCCAGCCAGAAGGCGTGGGTCGAGTCCCGGAACAGCCGGGTGAACGCCTGCTCGGCGTCGGTCTCCCAGCCGAGGGTGCGCACGTGCAGCCGGTGCGTCGGCGCGGCGATGGGCGGCGGGGCGGCCACCTGGATGCTCTCCCGGGCCTGGTGGGCCCGGGTCAGGTCGCGGAAGTTGCCGAGCAGGGTCTGCCCGTACTCGGTGCAGATCGACTCGGGGTGGAACTGGAGCCCCCACATCGGCCGGTCCACGTGCCGCAGCCCCATGATCACCCCGTCCTCGGCCCAGGCGGTGGCGACCAGTTCCGGGGGCAGGTCCGACACGCACAGCGAGTGGTAGCGCACGGCGGTGAAGCGCTGCGGGATGCCGGTGAACAGGCCGTCCCCGTCGTGCGTGATCGACGCCAGGTGCCCGTGCCGGGGTACGGGCGCGGAGTGCACGGCCGCCCCGTGCCCCGAGGCGATGCCCTGGTGGCCCAGGCAGACGCCGAGCACCGGCACCGGGGATTCCGCGATGACCTGTGCGGAGAAGCCGAAGTCCTTCTCCCGGTCGGGCCGGCCGGGTCCGGGCGAGATGACCACGTTGTCGAACCGGCGCAGATCCAGGGTGGCCACGGCCGGGTCGTCGTGGCGGACGACGGTGGGCTCGACGCCGTTGACCACGGCGATGAGCTGGAACAGGTTGTAGGTGTAGGAGTCGTAGTTGTCGACCAGCAGGGTACGCACTGATGCCTCCTCCGCTCGGGTCACGAGGTGTGTGGGGACTGGTGTTCAGCGGTGCATCGCGGTGACGAGCGCGTCGACGACCGCGTCGGCCTGCTCGTGGTTGAGCCGCGGGTCGCACAGCGACCGGTAGGCGCGGCCGAGCTGGCTCTCGTCGACCACGCCCGCGCCGACGCACTCGGTGACGTCGTCCGCGGCGATCTCCAGGTGCAGGCCCGCCGGCTCCCGGCCGTGGCTGCGCAGCACCTCGACGAACGTGGTCAACTCGCCCACGATGGTGTCCAGGTGGCGGGTCTTCACCCCACCGGCACCGCGGACGGTGTTGCCGTGCATGGCGTCGCACATCCAGGCGACCGGGTGCCCGGCTTCGGCCACCGCCCGGACCAGGGCCGGCAGGTGGTCGGCGATCTGCCGGTGGCCCATCCGGCTGATCAGGGTGAGCCGGCCGGGCCGGCGGTGCGGGTCGAGCAGGGCGCAGATCCGCAGCACCTCGTCGACCGTGGCGCTGGGACCGACCTTGACCGCGACCGGGTTGCCGAGCCCCGCCAGGAAGTGCAGGTGGGCGCCGTCCACCGCGCGGGTGCGCTCACCCACCCAGGGCAGGTGCGTCGAGCGCAGGAACCACTCGCCGCTGGCCTCGTCGAGGCGGGTCAGCGCCTGCTCGTACTCGAGGATCAGCACCTCGTGGCTGGTCCGCACGCCGCCGCCGGAGCGGGCCAGCTCCGCCACCACCTGGCGGGCGGTGTAGTAGCAGGACAGCAGCCGGTACGGGTCGGCCTGGCGGGCGGTGGCGGTGGCCTCCGGCTCGTTGACCATCAGGCCGCGGAACACCGGCAGCAGTTGGCCGTCGACCGCTTCGAAGGGCTCCGAGCGGGGCTTGGCGAACTGGCCGGCGAGCCGTCCCACGCCGATGGTCGGGCGGCGCAGCTCACGGGCCAGGCGCTCGCCGAGGGCCGTGATGGCCCGGTGTTTGGCCCGTGCCGAGGTGGTGGCGGCCATGCCGAGCGGCTCGGCGCAGTCGCCGGCCTGGAGCACGAACGCCTCACCCACGCTGGCGCGGGCGATGTCCTCCCTCAGCCGCCTGATCTCCGCGACCTCGGTCAGCGCGGGCAGGCCGGACAGGTAGTCGGCGACAGCGTCGAGTTCGTCCCGGTCCGGCCAGGTCGGCTGCTGCGCGATGGGCAGCGTACGCCAACCGGCGGGGCTCCAGCTGTCGATGGTGGGCGCCTCGGGGCGCCGTACGAGAAGCCGTGGTGATGGCATGAAGTCTCTCCCCCTGTATTCTTCGGGGCGGCCCGGTCACCGAAGAAGGCGCCGCGATCCGGTACGGACCGTATAGGCGCAAGAGACGATTGGCACAGGGCCATGTTTGCCATCTCGCTAGTACCACTGGGATTGGCACCTGACTATTTGGCTACATGGACCTTTGGCCCCCGGCGAACGACTTATACGCTCTTCCTCAATGCCGCCCGGCTGTTCGAATGCGAACGACCGGTAAACTGCTCGACAACCGTCGTCAGGCGGGTCACGCCGGAGAGGATCTTCTCGGGTGGGGTGGCCGCGTAACCGAGGACCAGGCCCCGCCCGATGCCTTCGAGTTCGTCGCCGAACGACGACAGCGGATAGACCCGCAACCGCGCCTCCCGACCCAGCCGGGCCAGGCGTTGTTCGTCGGCGGTGTCGGGCAGGCTGGCGACCAGATGGGTGCCCCGTGGCGCGGTGTCGATCGTGACGAACCCGTCGAGCCGGCCCCGCAGCGCGCCGACGAGAATGTCGCCGCGTTCCCGGTAGACGTCGCGCATTCGGCGTACGTGCCGGGCGAGGTGATTCGCCTCGATGAACTCCGCGAGCGCCGCCTGGGTGAGGATGTTGAGCGAGTTGACCGTCGCCCGCTGCACCTCGGTGACGATGTCGACCAGATCCGGCGGGACCACCAGATAGGCCAGGCACAGCCCGGGGAACAGCACCTTGCTGAAGGTCCCGACATAGATGACGCGCCCGTACTCGTCGCCCTGGTGCAGCGGCGGGCCGGGATTCTCCGCCCAGAACTCGCCGTCGTAGTCGTCCTCGATGATCCAGGCGTCGCGGTCCCGGGCCCAGGCGAGCACCTCGGCCCGACGGGCGGCGGACATCCGCACCGACAGGGGGAACTGGTTGTTGGGCGTCACCACGGCCATCCGCGCGTCCGGGTGGCGGGCCTGGCCCACGGCCACGCACATGCCCTCGGCGTCGACCGGGACGGGGCAGGTGTCCGCGCCGGCGGAGTGCAGGGCGCCCCGGATGGCCTGCAGGCCCGGGTCCTCGACCAGCACCTTCTCCCCCGGTTCGAGCAGGGTCAGGGCCATCACGTGCACGGCGATCTGGGCGCTCGGCTGGATGATCACCTGTTCCGGGGTGCACCGGACGCCCCGCATCAGCCCCAGCATGGCCGCGATGCCCTTGCGCAGCGGCCAGTAGCCGGCCGGGTCGCGGTGGGTGTAGAGGGCGCTGGTGAGCTGGTGCGACTTGCTGAACATGATCTGGCCCCAGACCTTCGACGGGAAGAGGTCCAGGGCGGGCATGCCGAGGGTGAACGGCCGGTCCGGGTAGCGCAGCTGGTCGTGCGCCGGGGTGAAGTAGGCCGCCGCCTCGGCCATCCGGCGGGCGGCCCGGGTGATCCGCAGGGGGGTCTTGGCGGCCGGCCGGGGCAGTTGGGACTCCATCTCCCGCACGCTCTGCCGGGTGGCCACCCGGGTGCCGGAACCCACCCGGCCGTCGAGGTAGCCCTCGGCGAGCAGCCGGTCGTAGGCCACCAGCACGGTGTTGCGGGAAACCCCCAACTCCTTGGCCAGGGTACGGGTGGCCGGCAGTCGGGTGCCCGGGGTGAGTTGACCCGCCTCGATGCTCCACCGTAACTGTTCGTACAACTGTTGGTAGAGCGGCGCCGATGAATGACGGTCGATGAGGAAACCGCTTCCCGGCAGGGCGGGAGACTCACGTGGCATGCATTTGTCCTTGCCCGATCGGGCGCGGCCGGGATTGCATGTGTGCCCGGCCGCGCTGACGATCCATCTCCCGACCGAGGCGGCTCAAGAAACGGAAATGACCATGCCTACAACTTAGCTACTGACGGAAGCGCGACGGACCCGGCCGGTAGGACGATTCCCGACACAAGTTTGTCCAACTGGGCCGCGTTGTCCACGATGTACGGAAAGGTGGTGCTGGAGTCGGCCGTCCGGCCCTCCGGCCGGCGCGGCAGGGTCACCGGCATCGCCGCGTCCAGAATGGACCGTCCCGCCGGACGCGAGGTGGTCAGGTCGACGACGCCGCCCGCGGCCAGCGTCCGGTAGCTGGCCAGTTGGCCGGTGAGGCTGCCGAGCCCACCCGCCGCCACCACCGGCCGGCGTTCCGGCTGCCGGACGGCGGAGTCCAGCGCGAACCCGGTCAGCCCCACCACCAGCGGCGAGCGGCCCGGGTCCAGATAGGCGATCTTGCAGACGTCGTCCTGGTCGGCGCAGATGTCCGGCCGGACGCTGGCCTTGGCCGGTTCGGTCAGGTCGACGCCGAGCACCCGGTAGCGCGGACGTGCCCCGGTCAGCCGCTCGTGACACTGCAACACCGCCGCGCCCGTCGCGTCGGTCAGCACCACGTCCGGATCGCCCAGCAGGTCCGCCGACCAGGGGCTCGGCGTCTGGATGGGCGTCGAGATCACCACCGCGCCGACGATCAGCCCGGCGATCAGCGCGACCAGCCCCTCCGCGCTGCCCATGGTCAGGATGGCCAGCCGGGTCTGCGCGCCGTCACCCGGCTCGCCGATCCGGCCGGCCAGCGTCGCCGCCTGGCGCAGCAGGTCGCCGTAGGTGATCGACGACTCGCTCTGGTTGGGCAGCTGGAACCGCACCGCCTGGCCGGTGGCCCACCAGCCGTCGGAGAGCAACTCCTCAAGCCAACGCATGATCCCTCGCTCCGGTCGAGACGACGCCCTTGGACTTCAGCAGGAACAGCGACAGGTTGCCCTCGTGCGGAATCCCGGGCGTGCTGTCCCAGGGTAGGGTCAGCCCGCACGTGACCTTGCGGACGCTCGGATCGGCCACCACGGCGGCCCGCAGGTCGGCGTCGTCGGTCAGCAGGTTGAGCACCAGCGCGTCACCGAGGGCGGCGGTGCCGTCCGTACGCCGCCAGGGCGCCACCACGACGAACGGGAACGGCAGCTCCACACCCACCGCCGGATGCCGCACGTCGTCCGTGGACAGCACGGTGGGCAGCGGCCGGTGCGACCCGTCCGGCAGCCGCACCAGCGGGTCCACGCCGGCCGCCGTGTGCACCACCACCCCGCCCGAGGTCAGCCCGGCGAGCTGCCGGCGCAGGCCCTCGGCGCGGGCGGCGTCGACGACGGGCAGGGTGGCGTCGGGGGCCGACACCTCCGGGCTGGCCAACGCGTCGAAGCGGGCGGCGAGCGCGGCGGCCACCTGCCGGGGATCGCCGGTGGTCAGCACCAGGGAGATGTTGTTGCACCGGGTTCCGCCGTCGTGCGCCGCGCTGACGGTGAGATGGTCGAGAACCTCGTCGGTCAGCGGCCGGTCGAGCAGGACCCGGCTGCGCCCCGGCCCCCGGGTGGTGACCGTCGCGCTGTCGGCCCACCGCCGTACGGCGTCGCTGCCGCCGTACACGATGCCCCGGTCGGCGGCCTCCAGGAGGTACTCCCCCACCGCGCGCTCGCACGGCAGGAAGGAGATCCGGTGCTCCGCCAGGCCGGCGGCGAGCAGGGCGAGGGTCAACCGGCGGGCGGTGAAGGGCTCCCGGGTGCCGGGGCGCACCAGCACGCTGTAGCCCAACGCCAGCGCGTGCAGCCACGAGTCGTTGGGGGCCGGGTGGTTGCTGGCCATCACGGCCGTGAAGAGCCGACCGGCCGGCACCCAGGCCGTGTCGTAGCCGTCGCCGAGCCGGGTGCCGGGCAGCTCGGCCCGGGTGGTGGCGGGCAGGTGGGTGAGGCTGCGCACGATGTCGGCCACGGCGTTGCGGACGGTCACCCGGGGCAGGCCGGCGGCGAGCGCGACCCGCCGCTCGTACTCCTGCGGGGTCTCCCCGTCGAGGTCGGCGGTGGCGAACAGGTCGGCGGCCCGCAGCAGCAGGTCGTGCCCGACCGGAGCGCCGTCGGCCGCCCGCCGGGCCCGGGTCACCGCCCCGACGGCCATCAACCGGGGCGCCGTCCCCACCTCGCCCAGCAGGTCGCCCCGGACGTCGGCGAGCGGGGCCCGGTCGAGGCTGCGCACCGGCCGGCCGCAGACGATCGGCTCCACCACGATGCCGTCCACTCAGTACACCCCCTCGATCACCCGGACGTCGCCCACCTCGGCCACGGTGCCGACCTCGGCCAGGCCGTCGACCATGGCGTCGCCGACGGGCTCCACCCGCACGGCGGTGTCCCGCTCGATGACGTTGGGCAGGAACATCTCGTCGCTGACCAGACTCAGCCGGACCCGGCCACGCTGACCGTAGTCGACCACCGCGCCGTCGTCGTCGACCACGTCGATCCAGACCGCCTCGGCGTACGGCTCGAACACGCACAGGTGCCGGTCGTCGGGCTGCCGGGGCCGCTGCGGGGCCACCCCCATCAGGGTGTTGCCGTAGATGCCCACGATCGTCGTGTCCGGGAAGAACACCTCCTCCACCTGACGCAGGCTCTCCGGGCTGAACGAGGTGCCGGCCCAGATGATCGTCTCGACGGTCCGCTCGACGGCCGCGTGCAGCTCCGGGTCGGCGCAGATCGCCTCGATCAGCGGGGGCGTCGTGCTGAGCACCTTGACCGGTTGCGACCGCAGCACCTCGGCCGCCTGGTCCAGCAGGTGCCGTACGTACCGCTTGACCGTGTCGGCCTCCCCCGCCGCCACCAGCTTCTTGACCCAGCGCGGGTCGAAGTCGACCGTGTGGAACAGGCCGTTGCCCAGGGCGGCGTAGCGGGCGCAGTCGTAGGCGAAGACGTGCGGCCCGCTCGGGCCGAGGTGCAGCCAGTGCGCCGGGTCGGCGATGTGGTGCGCCCGCAGCCGCTGCATCGCCCAGGTGAGCAGCCGACGCCGGTAGTCGCGGTCGATGATGCGCTTGGGCGCGCCGCTGGTCCCGCCCGACTCGTACACCCGGAAGCCGGTGCCGGTCAGGCCGCGCGGGATCAGGTCGCCGACCGGGACGTGCCGCAACTGGTCGGTGAGATCCGGGAACCGCACCAGGTCGGCGGCCCCGTCGATGTCGCGTAGCGGATCGAAGTCGAGCAGCCCGCGCTGGCGCAGCCAGAACGGCGAGCCGGTCTGAGGGTCGAAGTGCCATCGCAGCAGCCGCCGGAGCCGCTCGTCGAAGGTCTCGACGCGGCTCGACGCCACCGCCGTGGTCATCGTGTTCATGCTCGCTCCTCGCCGATCGTCTGGTGGATGGGCCCGGACCGCCTCAGTGGGCGGCGACCGCGGGCTCCGGGTAGGACATCGACAGCCCGATCTCGCGGGTGGCCGCGAGCTCCTGCGACACCTCGGTCAGCTTCTCGCCGACGCGCTGCACGGAGTCCACCCCGAGCGGGAGCCGGAACGGCGGCTGCGGGTTGCCGCCGAGGTCGATGATGGCCGCCGCCGCCCGCGCGGGGTCGCCGGCCTGCGCGTGGTTGTGCCCGACCGACCAGGCGCGGACCCGCCCGGAGGTCTCGGCGTACTCCGGGAACTCGCGGCCGGCGAAGCGCAACGACGAGGGGTCGAGGAAGTCGGTCCGGAACAGGCCGGGCTCCACCAGGCACACCTGGACGCCGACCGGCTCCAGCTCCACCCGCAGGGCCTCGCTGAGCCCCTCCACCGCGAACTTCGTCGCCGCGTAGACGCCCCAGCCCATCTTGGCGCTGAAGCCGAGGACCGAGCTGATGTTGATGATCCGGCCCCGGCGCTGACGCCGCAGCACGGGCAGCACGCTGCGGGTGACGTTCAGCAGGCCGAAGACGTTGGTGTCGAACACCGCCCGGGTCTCGGCGTCGGTGGCCTCCTCGACGGCGCCGAGCAGGCCCCGGCCGGCGTTGTTGACCAGCACGTCGATGCCGCCGAAGCTCTCCACCGCGGCGAGCACCGCCCGGTCGGCCTGGGACTGGTCGGTGACGTCGAGCGGGACCACGAGCAGCCGGTCGGGGTAGGACAGCTCGGCCAGGCTGCTGGTGTTGCGCGCCGTGGCGACGACCTGCTCGCCGCGCTCCAGCAACTGCCGGACGATCTCCAGGCCGAAGCCCCGCGAGGCGCCGGTGACGAACCAGACGGACATGCTTCTTCCCTCCTGTGGCACGGGCCGACGGGTCGTCGGCCGGTGGTGTGGTCAGATGGTGTGGGCGGCCTTGCGCGCGTCCTCGCGGGCGCGGTCGAGGTCCGCGGCCAGGGAACGGGTGAAGTCGGTGGGCCGCAGCGCGACCTCGATCACCGGGTCGACGCCGATGGTGCGCAGCCAGTAGTTGAGGTACGTCGACTGGAAGTCGACGCCGAACTCCGGCGGGCACCCGGGGGTGTAGACGCCGCTGGTGTAGACGACACAGGCCCGGCGGCCGGTGAGCAGGCCCTGGTAACCGTGTCGCGGATCGAGGCGGAACGTCAGCCCCGGCTGGGTGACGATATCGATGAAGTGCTTGAGCAGGTAGGGGATTCCGAAGTTCCACATCGGCACGGAAAACAGATAGTGGTCAGCATCGGTGAACCGGCGTACGAGTTCCCGGGTCTGTTGCCACGACATCGCCTCATCGGCGGAGCCGGTGGCACCGGAGATGGCGTTTTTCTTGGCCGCCACCGCGACCGCCCCCACCGGGGGCAGGGTGGTCGCGGAAAGGTCCAGCACGTCGACTGCCGCCTGCGGGTGGCACTCGAGGAATGCGTCGACAAACGCCTCGGCGACGGCGGCCGAGCGGCTTCGCGGGCCGGTCGGAGTGGCCTTGACATGCAGCAGTCTGGTCACCTCTCGGCCCGCCCCCGCTGGCTGCCGGACAGGACCGCCCCGGACCGACCGCAATGACCGCCGAGGGCTGACGAACGTGTCATGGTTGCACTCTCTGTGTCGCCGGAGGGACGGAACGTCAGGAAGGCTAACCCACCGGTTGCGGGGCAACCAGAGCCATTTTTTGCCCGCAGACAGTGCCACTGGACAGGCCGCTGTCCAGCATTGATGTCATGCGGTGATCATACCGTCACGGCAGGTGACCAAATGGCCTCGAAAAGGCCCCGCTATAGACACCCATCATCGGGAACCGATCGCTGGAATGCACCATTTCGCGTTAACCAGCCGGTGTCGGCAACCTGACCGGCCAGTTACGAGTCAGCTTTCCGCATTTAACCCGGTGACCGCCAGGAGAGCCGGCCGTAAACGGCGGTGACACACCCGCCGGTCGCGTTTCCCACCAACCCCCCGCGCACCGCGACCGGGCCGGCAAATGGCACCCCTGATCCGTCGGACATGGACATGTCGGGCGGCAGAATCCGCTGCTACGGTCGGTGACCCGCGCGGGCCCCGCATTAACGGCGCCGGCCGGCGGACCAGCCCTCTCCCGCTCAGATCCGGAGATCTCATGAAGTCCGTAGCCACCCCGGCCGAACTCACCGTGGCAATCGTGATGGCCGACATCGCCCTCGTCCTGCTGGTAGCCCACCTGTTCGGCGGAATCGCCCGGCGGCTCGGGCAGCCCGTGGTGATCGGCGAGATCGTCGCCGGCATCGCGCTGGGCCCCAGCCTGCTCGGCCTGCTCCCCGGCGACCTGACCGCACTGCTCTTCCCCGCCGCCGCCCGGCCGTACCTGTCGGCCATCTCGCAGGTCGGCCTCCTGCTGTTCATGTTCCTCATCGGGTGGGAGTTCGACCGGCGCATGGTCTCCCGGCGCAAGAGCCTCACCCTGTCGGTGTCGGTGTGCTCCATCGCCCTCGCCTTCACCCTCGGCGTCGGCCTGGCCGGCCTCATCTACCCCCGACACGCCACCATCGCCGGCAAGTCCGTGCCGTTCCTGGCGTTCGCCCTCTTCCTCGGCGCCGCCATGGCCATCACCGCGTTCCCCGTCCTGGCCCGCATCCTGCGCGACCGCCGCCTCACCCACACCCAGGTCGGCGTGCTGGCACTGGCCAGCGCCGCCATCGACGACGTGCTGGCCTGGTGCATCCTGGCGGTGGTCGCCGCGGTCGCCACCGCCCGGGACGCCACCGACCTCGCCCAGGTGGTCCTCATGTCCGCCGGGTACGTCGCGGTGATGGCCTTCGCCGTCCGCCCCGGCCTGGCCGCCCTGATCCGCCGGGTCGGCCCGAACACCTACCAGCTCGCGGCCATCACCGCCGCCGGCGTCTTCCTGTCCTCCTACGCGACCACCTGGATCGGCATCCACGCCATCTTCGGGGCCTTCGCGTTCGGGTTCGTCATGCCCCGCCAGCCCGCGGAGGCGCTGATCAAGCACGTCCGGGTGCCCTTCGAGAACATCGGCCTGGTCCTGCTGCCGGTCTTCTTCATCGTCACCGGGCTGAGCGTCGACATCGCCGCGCTGAGCCTGACCAACCTGCTCGAACTCACCGCCATCATCCTGGTCGCCTGCGTCGGCAAGATGGCCGGCGCCACCCTGCCCGCCCGCGCCTTCGGCCTGTCCTGGCCGCAGGCACGCCGGTTGGGCGTGCTCATGAACACCCGGGGACTGACCGAGCTGATCGTGCTCAACATCGGCGTCTCCCTCGGCGTCCTCGACGGACAGATGTTCACCATGATGGTCATCATGGCCCTGGTGACCACCGCGATGGCCGGACCGCTGCTGGCCACCCGCGCCGCGTCGGGCGACGAGACGCTGACGCCGGCTGCCGAACCCGTGCCGGTCGGCCGCTGAACACCGTGGGGGCCGGCCCGGTGGCACGCCGTGCGCGTGCCGCCGGGGCCGGCCCCCCACGGATCAGTCCAGGGCGTGCCGCTGCCAGAGCTGGTGGACCTGCGCCTCGGCGGCGGCCGGCACCCCGGTGCCCGAGCTGAACACATAGCCCCAGGCGACCCCGAACGCCTCCGTCATCAGCACCTCCGGGACGATCCGCCGCGCCACCGGCAGCAGCCCGTCCCAGGCGACGTCCACGTAGTTCGTCGTCGCCGACGGGTCCCGGTCGTGCGGGCCGGGATACGGGGCGCGGGTCACCACGCCGTGCCCGACCAGGCCCCGGTGGCGGCCCTGCATCAACAGCCAGGCGTCCGCACCCACCGGGATGTTCACCCGGCGGCCCACCGTCCACGACCCGGCCAACGTGCGCTGCGCGGAGACCGACGGCGTCAGCTCCTCGTAGCTCGGCGTCCACCCGTTCCACCGCTGCGGGTTCCAGCCCAGGATGATCGCGGCCACCCGGTCACCGCCCCGGGGTCCGGGCGGGCCCGCCGTCGTACCGCGCCACCAGCCGCTTCGGCGCCGCCCGCCGCCAGCCCTCCACCACCAGCTCCCGGATCTCGTCCGGGTCGGCCGAGGCGAGCTGGGCGCGGACCCAGCCGTACCGGCCGAAGTAGTCCGCCGGGTCGTAGGTGTCCGGGTCGGCCGCCATCAGCTCGGCCTGGTCCTCCTTGGAGGCCCGGATGATCGCCACCACGCCGTCGGCGGAGGTGCTGGCGAAGATGCGGTCGCGCACCCGGAACGTGGGATGGCCCCACGTCTCCTGTTCCACCGCCTCCGGCATCGCGAGAGCGAACTCCCGTACCTGCTCGGGTGTCAGCATTGTCGGTTCCCTCCGGGTCAGCGGGCACGACGCCCGCGGCGGGGCGCACCGCCCATTAGACGGTCGACGCCGGGTGCCGTCCGGGCGGACGCGCCGACCGGCACCCGGGAAGGCCGGAGCCCGGGTGCGCGCCGTCGGCGGAACCGTCCCGCCGGCCGTACGCGCGCACGCCGGCTCCCCACCTGTCCGGACCGGACGGCGTCCAGCAGCGTGCCACGGCCCGGCGGCGCGGAAAACGGCCACTTGACGTCGCCCGACGGGGCCAATCGCCGCCGCCCGGGAACGGGTCCGGCCGGCGGCGGAGTGGTTCCGGACCGGGCGGCGATGTGGCACTGGCCGCCCCCGACGGCCGGCCATACCTTCAGGCCACCAATCCTGCTCGATACGTTCGGGAGTCAAGCCATGACCGGAATCAACCGCAGGACATTCCTCGGCATCACCGCCGGCCTCGGCGTCGCCGGCCTCACCGGCTGCGGCAGCAGCCTCGGCGCCACCGCCGCCAGCGGCGGCGACAGCAACACCGTCAAGGTGGGCCTCGTCATCCCCCAAGCCGGGGTCTACACCCCGCTGGGCGTGGACATCCAACGGGGCTGGGACCTCTGGCTGCGCCAGCACGACGGCAGGCTCGGCGGTCGCCGGGTCACCACCGTCGTCGCCGACGAGGGCGAGGGCCCGCAGACCGGCGTGCCGGCGGTGCAGAAGCTGCTCCAGAACGACCGGGTCGACGTGCTGGTCGGCATCGTCAGCTCGGCCACCGCGCTCGGCGTCCGGGACCTCGTCACCAGCGCCCGCCGGCTGCTGGTCATCGCCAACGCGGGCGCGGGGGCCATCACCGGCGCCAACCGCAGCCCCTACATCTGGCGTACCTCGTTCACCAACGCCCAGGTCGCCGCCGCGATGGGACGCCACCTGGCCGCCAGCGGCGTACGCCGGGTCTACGCCATCGCCCCCGACTACGTCGCCGGCACCGAGGCGATCAAGGGGTTCAGCGACGCCTACCGGGCCGGTGGGGGCACCATCGTCGGCCGGAGCCAGCCGCCGTTCGGCAAGACCCAGGACTACCAGCCGTTCCTCAGCCGCATCCAGTCCTCCGGCGCCCAGGGCACGTTCTGCTTCTTCGGCGGGGCCGAGTCGGTGGCCTTCGTCAAGCAGTACGCCCAGTTCGGGCTCTCCCGCACCATCCCGCTGTACGCCTCCGGGTTCCTCGTCGAGGGCGGGGTGCTCACCGCGCAGGGCGCGGCGGCCGACGGGGTGCTGTCGACGCTGCACTACACCTCCGAACTGGACAACCCCGCCAACACGGCGTTCGGGCAGGCGTTCCGCGCCGCCTACGACGCCGCCCCCACCGCCTACGCGGTGCAGGCGTGGGACGCCGCCGAGGTGCTCTCCCGCGCCGTCGCGCAGGCCGGGGCCGTCGACGGCGACAGCCTCGCCGGGGCGCTCGGCTCGGTCGGCGTCATCACCGACAGCCCGCGCGGCCCGTGGTCGTTCGTGGAGCAGTCGCCCCGGCAGAACTTCTACCTGCGCCGGGTGCAGACCCGGGGCGGCGCACCGGTCAACGGCGTGGTCGAGGACCTCGGTCCGCTCGACCCGCAGGCCTGACCGGGCCAGCGGACGGAGCATCACGATGCCCACCGCGCAGATCGCGCTGACCGCGATGGTGAACGGGCTGGCCATCGGGCTGCTGCTGTTCATCACCGCCGCCGGCCTGTCCCTGATCTTCGGCATGATGGACGTGCTGAACCTCGCCCACGGGGCGCTGTTCCTCACCGGCGCCTACCTGGCCTGGTGGATCGGCGGTGAGCAGCAGACCTGGCCGTCGCTGGGCCGGGCGGTCGTCGCCGTCGTCGTGTTCGGGGCCGCCGCCGGTGGCCTGCTGTCCCTGCTGACCGCGCCGCTGTCCCGCCGCTCCCACCTCGAACAGGCGCTGCTCACCCTCGGCATCGCCCTGGTGGCCGCCGACATCCTGTCCGCGCTGTTCGGCGACGACGTCCGCGCCACCGAACCACCGGCCGGTCTGGCCGGCACCGTGACCGTCGCCGGCTGGAGCTACCCCAGCTACCGGCTCGCCCTGGTCGGGGTCGCCGCCCTGCTCGCCGCCGCCGTGTACTGGACCGTGGAGCGCACCTCGCTCGGCGCGCTGTTCCGCGCCACCGTCGGCGACCGGGACATGGTCGCCGCCGTCGGGGTGGACCCGCGCCTGGTCCGGGGCGGCGTGTTCGTGCTGGGTTCGGTGCTGGCCACCCTCGCCGGGCTGCTCGGCGCACCCATCTACCACGCCCGTCCGGGGCTGGACACCACCATCCTGGTGCTCGCCCTGGTGGTCGTGGTGGTCGGCGGGCTCGGCTCCATCCGGGGGCCGCTGATCGCCGCGCTGCTGTTCGGCCAGGTCGAGTCCGTCGGCCGGGCGGTGCTGCCCGGCCTGGCCTCCTTCCTGCTCTTCGGCACGCTCGCGGCGGTGCTCGTCGTCCGGCCGCGCGGCCTGTTCACCCTCGCCCCGGGAGGACGACGATGACAACCCTGGCCCCGGCCCGCACCGCCACCGGTCCCCGGCTGCGTCCCGCCGTCCGGACGACGGCCGGCGTGGCCGCCGGCACCCTGCTGCTGGCCGCCGCCCCGCTCTACCTCGCCCCGTACGCGACGACGACGCTGACCCGCATCCTCGTCTTCGGGCTGCTCGCGGCGAGCCTCAACCTGCTGGTCGGCGTCGTCGGGCTGCCGTCGCTCGGGCACGCCGCGTTCTTCGGCGTCGGCGCGTACGCGGCGGCCTGGAGCGCCCTGCACGTGACGTCGGGCGTGCCGGCGCTCCTGGTCGGGATGGCCGCCGCCGCCCTGGTGGCGCTGGTCGCCGGGGCGGTCGCCGTCCGGGCGGGCGGGGTCTTCTTCCTCATGCTGACCCTGGCGGTCGGGGAGCTGACCCAGCAGGCGGCCGACAGTTGGGAGTCGGTCACCGGCGGCTCCAACGGCCTGTACGGCGTACCGGCGCCGACGCTGTCGGGCCTGGTCCTCGACCAGCCCGCGACGACCTACTGGTACGTGCTGGCCTTCTTCCTCGTCGGGCTGCTCGCCCTGCGCCTGGCGGCCACCTCCGCCACCGGGGTGGCGCTGCGGGGCATCCGCGACAGCGAGGACCGGATGCGGGCGCTGGGGTACCGGACCACGCTGATCAAGCTCGGGGCGTTCGTCTTCGCCGGTGCCGTCGCCGGGCTGGCCGGCGGGCTCCTCGCCGCCCAGCAGCGGCTGGTCACCCCCGCCGACGCCGGCTTCGAGACCTCCGCGCTCGCCCTGCTGGCCGTGGTGATCGGCGGCACCGGCTCCTGGTGGGGGCCCTGCCTCGGCGCGGCCCTGGTCATCGTCGTCCGGGACTCGCTGGGCGCGACCCTCGACGGGCACGGCCCGCTGGCCCTGGGGCTGCTGTTCGTGCTCGTCGTCTACCTGCTGCCCACGGGGATCGCCCGGATCCGGCTGAGGAGGGCCGCGTCATGATCGACGTGCTCCGCTGCCACGACGTGCACCACCGTTACGGCGCGCTGAGCGTCCTGCGGGGGGTGCGGTTGACGGTGGCCGCCGGGGAGCGGCACGCGCTCATCGGGCCCAACGGCGCCGGCAAGAGCACCCTGCTCAAGCTGATCGCCGGGGAGGAACGCCCGTCCGAGGGCACCGTCCACTACCGGGGCCGCGACGTCACCCGGGACCCGGTCCACCGACGGGCCCGCGCGGGCATCGGGCGCAGCTTCCAGCACTCCACCCTGCTGGGTTCGCTGACCGCCGCGCAGAACGTGGCCCTGGCGTTGACCGGTGGCCGGGTGCTGGCCCGGCACACCGACCGGCACCGCCGCGCCGAGGTGGCCGCCGCGCTCGCCCCGGTCGGCCTGGCCGACCAGGCGGACGTGCCGGTGGCGGCGCTGTCGTACAGCCAGTGCCGGCGGTTGGAGATCGCGGTGGCGCTCGCGGCGAGGCCGCAGCTGCTGCTGCTGGACGAGCCGGCGGCCGGCATGTCCGGCGAGGAACGGGGTGGGCTGGTGGAGCTGCTGCGCGGCGTGCCACCCACCGTGACGATCGTGTTCGTCGAGCACGACCTGGACGTCGTCTTCGACGTCGCGACCCGGGTCAGCGTCCTGCACCTCGGCACCGTGCTGCACAGCGGCACGCCCGAGCAGGTGCGGCGCAGCCCCGAGGTGCAGCAGGCGTACCTCGGCGGCCGGATGGAGGAGGTGCACGGTGAACCTGGCGGTGCGTGAGTTGTCCGCCGGCTACGGGCAGGGGCAGGTGCTGCACGGGCTGGATCTCGACCTGCCCGCCGGGCGGGCGTTGGCCCTGCTGGGCCGCAACGGGGTCGGCAAGACCACCCTCGTGTCCACTCTCGCCGGGCTGCTGCGGCCCACCGGTGGCCGGGTGCTGCTGGACGGTAGGGACGTCACCGGCTGGCGGGCCGACCGGCTCGCCCGCGCCGGGGTGGCGCTGGTGCCGCAGGGACGGCGGGTGTGGCCGACGCTGACGGTGCACGAGCATCTGGCCCTGGCCACCCGGCACGGCGGCCGGACCTGGCCGACTGGGCGGGTCTACGAGTTGTTCCCCCGCCTGGCGCAACGCCGACGGCACCTCGCCGGGCAGCTCTCCGGTGGGGAGCAGCAGATGCTCGTCATCGGCCGGGCCCTGGCCACCGACCCACGGCTGGTCCTGATGGACGAGCCGTCCGAGGGGCTGGCGCCGATCGTCGTCGACCAGGTGGCCGAGGCGCTGCGGGTGGTGGTGCGGGAAGGGTTGACGCTGCTGCTCGTGGAGCACGACCTGCACCTGGCCCTCGGGGTGACCGAGGAGGCGGCGGTGATGGTCCGGGGCCGGATCGTCCACCGGTGCCCCACCCAGGACCTGCGCGGGGACCTGCCGACGATGCAGCGGTTGCTGGGCGTCGCGGCGTGAGGACACGGCCGGGTGCGGCCCCACCGTCGCCGACGGTGGGGCCGCACCCGCAGCGGGTTCAGCCGTCCACGGCCAGGTGGCAGCCCGCCAGGTGGTCGTCGACCATCCCGGTCGACTGCATCATCGCGTACGCGCCGACCGGGCCGATGAACCGGAACCCGCGCCGCTTCAGCTCCCGCGCCATCGCCGTCGACTCGGCGGTCCGGGCCGGCACCTCCGAGGTGGAGCGGGGCCGGGGCCGGACCGCGTCCGGCGCGTACGACCACAGCAGGGCGTCGAGGCCGCCGGCCAGCGCGACGACGAGCCGGGCGTTGCCGATCGTCGCCTCGATCTTGGCCCGGTTGCGCACGATCCCGTCGGTGGCGAGCAGCCGGTCCACGTCGGCGTCGCCGTAGCCGGCGACCGTCTCCGGGTCGAAGCCGTCGAAGGCCGACCGGAAGGCCTCCCGCTTGTGCAGGATCGTCGACCACGACAACCCCGCCTGGAACGCCTCCAGCGCCAGGTGTTCGAAGAGCGGGGCGTCGCCGTGCACGGGACGCCCCCACTCGTCGTCGTGGTACGCGACGTAGACGGGGGTGCCGGTGCACCAACCGCAGCGCGGCACGCCGTCGGGGCCGGTGCTGATCTGCATGTCGTCTCCTGTCCGGGGAGCGGGGTCAACCCGTGGGGATGCCGGGGTGCTGCGGCAACCGCTGCCACAGCAGCCGCAGCCCGGCGGTGTGCCGGTCGTCGAGCCGCAGGAGGAACGTCTCCTCCAACTCCCGACGCCACTGGTCGAAGGTGGTCAGCGCCCGCCGGTGCACGCCGTCGCCGTCGATGCGGGTCAGCAGGCGGTCGACGAGCGACCACACCACCTCACCCGGGCCCCGGTTGGTGACGATGAACCGGCGGACGAAGGTGGACGTCGACGCCGTCGAGAGCAGCTGGTGGGCGGCGACGAAGTCCTGCGGCCGGGCCGGCCGGTCCTCCCAGTCCATCACCGTGAACGACCCGCGGGGGTCGTGGGTGAACCGCCACCCCCACGCCGCCTCGGCGAAGGCGAAGGTCAGCGGCGGGTGCCGGACCACGCCGGGACGTAACGGCACCGGACCCAGCAGCCCGTCACCGAGGCCGACGTCGACGAACCAGCGCCGGCCCTCCAGCAGGACGGTCATGGTCAGGTGGTTGGCGAACTGCACGCCGTCGGGCAGCGACGGCGCCTTCTTCACCTGGCCCCGGTGCAGGGTCACGTCGAACCCCAGCGCGGCCAGCAGGGCGGCGAACGCGCCGTTGAGGTGGAAGCAGTAGCCGGCGTCGCCGCCGGCCAGCCGCGCGGCGTTGCCGGCCGGGTCGACGTCGGTGGGCAGCCCCAACTGGATGTCGAGATTGTGGTACGGAACCCGCCGGACGTGACGCTCGTGCAACCGGACCAGCGTCGCCAGGTTCACCCTGGGCCGGCCGGGCTCGTCCAGGCGGGCGAGGTAGCGGCGGACCACCTCGTCACCGATCCTGGGCACAGACGGCTCCTGCATGTCGGAACGGTCACCTTCTCTGCGGAAAACGCCGGGGCGGTGCCATCGGTGGAGATGGCACCGCCCCGGCCGGTCGTCAGCGGGTCTGCGGGCCACTCGTGCGGCTGCGCTTGAGCTCGTAGAACCCGGGCGTCTGGGCGACCAGCAGGAAGCCGTCCCAGAGTCGGGCGGCGTCCTCGCCACGCGGGGCGGGGGTGACCACCGGGCCGAACAGCGCCACCGGGTCGCCGCCGGGGACGTGCACGTGGATCGTCGGGGTGCCGACGTCCAGCCCGACCGGCTGCATCCCCGCCTGGTGGCTCTTGCGTACCGCGTCGTCGAACCCGGCGTCGTCCGCCGCGTCGGCCAGTTCGGCGGGCAGCCCGCACTCGGTGAGCGCCGCCTTGTACAGGGCCGGCCCGTACGACTGGCCCTTGACGTGCCGGCGGGTGCCCATGGCGTCGTAGAGCGACCGGACGGCGTCCGGCCCGTGCTGCTGCTCGGCCGCCATCAGCACCCGCACCGGCCGCCGCCACGGTCCGATGTTGCGCTGGTAGAACGCGTCGATGTCGGCCCGTCCCTCGTTGAGCGCGGACAGGCTCATGATCTTGAACCGTACGTCGATCGGGCGCTGCCGCTCGGCGTCGAGCAGCCACCGGGACGTCAGCCACGCCCACGGGCAGACCGGGTCGACGAACATGTCCACCAGGATTCGGTTCACTTCGGGCACCGTCGTACATCCTTCGGTTGATTCATCGGAAAGCCGGACCCACCAGGCCGGCACTGAGGGTCGCCCCGTCGGCGGGGTCGATGAGCAGCAGCGACCCGGTGCCCCGGATGAGGCGGTACGGGTCCGCGGCGATCGGCTCGTCGAGGTCCAGCACCACGGTCGCGATGTCGTTGACCGCCAGCGGGTCGGAGTTCGGGGTGTGCTCCAGGGTGGCCAGGTCGAGGCGGTCGACGATCGACGTCACCGTCGCATCGACCACCCGGGTCTGGTGCTGGACGAGGACCCGGGCGCCCTCGCCGAGCCGACGCTCGGCGACGTGGCACAGCGTCGCGGTGACCTGCCGGGTCGTCGTCGGGATCCGGTCCGCCGCGACGATCATGTCGCCGCGTCCCACCTCGCCCTCCCCGTCGAGCTTCACGCTGACCGACATGCCGGCGCGGGCGTACTCGATCGGCGTGCCGAGCCGCTGGATGGCGGTGACCACCGCCGGCCGGCCGGCCGGCGTCACCAGGACCTGCTGCCCCAGGCGGAGCTGACCGGCGACGAGCTGACCGGCGAGCGACCCGTCGGGCAGCACGTACTGCACCGGCAGCCGGGCCGGCAGGGCGGTCAGGTCCTCGTCGAGGTCCACCCGCTCCAGGTGTTGCAGGAAGGTCGGCCCGGTGTACCAGGGCATCTCGGTCGAGGCGTCGACGACGTTGTCACCGCGCAGCGCCGACAACGGGATGGACCGCACGTCGGGGACCCCGAGCGAACCCGCCAGGCGGCGGAACTCGTCGTCGATCTCGGCGAACCGGTCCTCGGCGAAGCCGACCAGGTCCATCTTGTTGACCGCCAGCACCACGTGCGGGGTGCGCAGCAGCGCGGCCACCGCGGTGTGCCGCCGGGTCTGGGTCACCACGCCGTGCCGGGCGTCGACCAGGATCACGGCCAGGTGCGCGGTGGACGCGCCGGTGACCATGTTCCGGGTGTACTGCACGTGCCCGGGGGTGTCGGCCAGGATGAACCGGCGGTTGCCGGTGGCGAAGTAGCGGTAGGCGACGTCGATGGTGATGCCCTGCTCGCGTTCGGCCCGCAGCCCGTCGGTCAGCAGGGCGAGATCGGCCTGGCCGTAGCCGCGGGCGCGGCTGGCGGACTCGACCGCCTCCAACTGGTCGGCCAGCACCGACTTGGAGTCGTAGAGCAGGCGGCCCACCAGGGTGGACTTTCCGTCGTCGACGCTGCCCGCGGTGGCGAGCCGCAGCAGCTCGCCGTCGCGCGTGGTGTCGAGGCTGAGTGTGGTCACTAGAAGTACCCCTCCCGCTTGCGGTCCTCCATGGCGGTGTCGGACATCCGGTCGTCGGCCCGGCTCGAACCGCGCTCGGTGATCCGGGACAGACTGATCTCGGCGATCACCTCGTCGATGGTCGCGGCCCCGGACTCCAGGGCGCCCGTGCAGGACATGTCCCCGACGGTGCGGTACCGCACGGTGCGTTCCTGCACCTGCTCGTCGCGGCGCGGACCACCCCACTCCCCCGGCGCCAGCCACATCCCGTTGCGCAGGAAGACCTGACGCTGGTGGGCGAAGTAGATGGCCGGCAGGGGGATCTCCTCCCGGGCGATGTAGTGCCACACGTCGAGCTCGGTCCAGTTCGACAGCGGGAAGACCCGCACGTGCCCGCCCGGATCGTGCCGGCCGTTGTACAGGTTCCACAGCTCGGGGCGCTGCTGGCGGGGGTCCCACTGCCCGAACTCGTCGCGCAGCGAGAACACCCGCTCCTTGGCCCGCGCCTTCTCCTCGTCGCGCCGCCCGCCGCCGAACACGGCGTCGAAGCGGTGCTGGGTGATGGCGTCGAGCAGCGGGACGGTCTGCAACGGGTTGCGGCTGCCGTCGGGCCGCTCGGTGAGCCGGCCGTCGTCGATGTAGTCCTGCACGTGCGCCACCCGCAGCGTGAGCTGGTGCTCCGCCACGACCTTGTCGCGGTACTCGATGACCTCGGGGAAGTTGTGCCCGGTGTCGACGTGCATGACGGGGAAGGGCAGCAGGCCCGGCAGGAACGCCTTGCGGGCCAGGTGGAGCATGACGGCGGAGTCCTTGCCGCCGCTGAACAGCAGGACGGGACGCTCCAGCGTGCCCGCCACCTCACGGATGATGTGCACCGCCTCGGCCTCAAGCACGTCGAGGTAGGACATCCGCAGGTCGGATGAGGTTTCGGATGCGGTCGAAGTGAACGCCATGGCGTTGTCTCCCCACAGGTGTCGGCCGGTCGGGCCGGTCAGGTCGAGGAGCCCGGCCGTACGTACCCGGCGGTACGCAGCTCGGGCGGGTAGACGATCGGCACGGTGGAGATGTCCTGGTCGATCTCCTGGTACTGCTGGAGCACCACCGGGGGTGGGCTGTGGTGCCAGTGGGTCTCGCCCCGGGTGAAGCTGACCGGGCCGCGCCAGGTGTCGAAGGTGCCCTTCTCCAGCGCGTCGATCAGTTCCGCCCGGCCGACCCGGTCCGCCTGCCGCAGGGCCTGCGCGATGATCGTGATGTCGGTGAAGGCGTTGAGGGCGGTGTCCGGCGGCATCGTGCCGTACGTGTCGCGGTAGCGGTCCACGAACCACCTGCCGATCGGGGTCAGCCCCGACCAGTTCGGGCTGAACTGGGTGGCCGGCCAGACCAGGTGCAGGCCGTGCGCGCCGAGCGCCTTCCAGTAGTCGGGCGCCCGCAGCGGCCACTGGAACGGGGCCAGCATGGGCACCTCCGGCAGCAGCCCGATCTCCGCCGCCTGCTGCACGATCAGGTGGTTGGTGCGCACCACCCCGACGTTGATCACCACGTCCGGCCCCCACTGCTGGATCTCGCGCAGCTGGGGACGCAGGTCCGTCGTCGACTCCTGGTCGAACTCCACGGAGTACAGCTCCATGGGCTCCTCGGCCGCCTGCAACTCGGCGGTGAGCAGCGCGGCGGCGCTGCGCCCGAAGACCGTGTCGGCGTGGATCAGGCCGACCCGCCGGAAGCCCTGGTCGGCGGCGAACCGGATCAGCACCGGGGCGCGTTCGGCCATCGAGGTGAACGTGCGGAAGACCGCCCGCCGCTTCTGCGCGGTGACCCCGGGGTGGGCGTTCTCGATGAACAGCGGCACCCCGATCCGGTCGGCGAGGTCGGCGACCTCCTCGGTGTAGCGCAGGTGCCACGGCCCCAGGACGGCCAGCGCCCGGTCGACGATCGCGACCTTCGCCAGCGCGCCGACCGCGGAGCGGGGCATCGTGCCCCCGTCGAGGGTGACGGTCTCCTGGTCGTCGCGGACGACGAAGTCGAACTGGAGGCCGTCGCGGATGCCGCCGTGGTCGCGGACGTACTCCGCGCCGATCAGGGCACCGCGCGCGGTGAGGGTGCCGGCCGTCGGGTCGCCCGGCAGGGACAGCGGGGTCACGATGCCGACGGTGACCGTGGGCGCGCCGTCCACCGTACGGGCGAAGGCGCGGACCTGCTCGGTGACCGTCTCCAGCACCGTGGGCTCCGACGTGGTGCTCACGCCCGTCCTCCGATCTGGTACTTCGTCAGGTACGCGGAGAAGCGCTCGTCCAGCTCGTCGGCGTCCAGGCCGTAGTCCTCGGCCCGGTAGACGTGCTTGCCGAGCTTGTCCTTGCGGTTCGCGGCGAGGTAGTCGCGGAACGCCTTCTCGACCTCGCCGTCCCAGCGGGCGTCGAGGAAGTCGCAGATCTCGGCCATCACCGCGATCGGGTCGGCCATCAGACGCTGGTAGTCGACGTCGAGCACCGGAGTGCCGCCGAGCTGCTCCTGCTCGGCCTGCGCGTACAGGTCGAGCATCTGGGCGAAGCGCTCGGTCCAGAGCCTACCCAGCGCGAGGCGGTCCACCTGGTCGGCGCGCGCGAGTCGAATGATCTCGGTGAGGCTGCAGGTGGAGGGGATGGTGACGCTCGGCGCGCGGTGCATGTAGATCAGCCGGCCGTCCGGGTAGGTGCGGGCGAGCGCGTCGGCCCGCCACAGGTGGAACGGGTCCTTGAGGACCAGCGTGTCGGTGGGCACCCGCCAGACGATGTGCTGCATCAGGTAGCGGTGGTAGTCGTAGGCGTCGTACTGGTCCTGGGTGCGGAGCC
This sequence comes from Micromonospora sp. HM134, assembly GCF_007833915.1. NCBI lineage: Bacteria > Bacillati > Actinomycetota > Actinomycetes > Micromonosporales > Micromonosporaceae > Micromonospora > Micromonospora sp. HM134. The sequence goes on along the minus strand of NZ_CP041061.1, from coordinate 3,264,044 downwards.
ACTCGCCGTAGCTGGGCACGGTGTAGCGCAGCTCGTACGCCATCGTCTTGAACGTCGGGGCGGTCAGCCGGTGGTCCTCGTCGGGGCGGTGCGGCTCCCACAGGTGCACCGGCTTCAGCGCCGGCGCGACGGTGTAGTAGTCGACGCAGAAGTTCTCCGCGGCCTGGACGAGCGCCTGCCGGGTCGCCTCGTCGCGGTCGTCGGTCGCCGGGGCCATCAGCTCCCACAGGTCGGGGGCGCGCAGGTCCGGGTGCTGACCGAGCAGGTTGTGCATCAGCGTGGTGCCGCTGCGGGTCATGCCCGTGATGAACACCGGCTGGTTGATCTCGACCGAGGCGATCTCCGGGTTCTTCACCCGGGCCCGGTGCGCGGCGGCCTGGGTGGCGAGCGCGGCGACCAGGGCGCCCCGGACCGACCGGCGACCGGCCTCGTTCAGGCCCCCCTCGGTGTCCAACGCCCGCAGCAGCCGGTCGAGGGCGTCGAGGTGCGCGAACTCGAAGTCCGGAACTCCCGCCCTGGCTCGGGCGGCCTCGACGAACTCGTCCACCCGGTAGGTGTCCTGAGTGGGTTCGATGACGGCGGTCACGGCGTACTCCCCTCTGTCTGGCTGGAAACGCGGCGGCTCGGGCTGCCGGTCCGTGCGGTCGGTGCCCCCGCCTCCACCGGGCCGGACGTGCCGACGGACGGTGACGAATGTGAACAGCGATCACGGTAGGTAGCGACGATAGGCACCCGACCACGGTCGGTACAGGGCCACATCAGTGGTCCGCACGGGACCAAAGCCGTGGGGTGACAAGTGGCCCGGAGTACGGCGTCAACGTGGCTCTGGAGCGGTGCCGGACGGCCGCCCTATGGTCGGCCCAGCCAATCGGCGACGCACCACGGATCGGAGAAGAAGATGCCGCCGGCGACTCGGGCCGTCCCACTGCTGCTGTGGGAGACGGGGGTCCGCGAAGGAATCGAGGACAGTCGGTACCGCCCCGTGGTGGCCGACTCCTGGCTCCTGACCGACGGCCGGGCCCGGGCGTACCGGCTGCACTGGCAGCGCTTCGGCGCGGCCGTACGACGGTTCGGGGTCTCGGCGCACCGGGTGGCGTCCTTCGGGGCGTCGGTCACCACGGCGCTGCCCCGTTCCGGGGTGTGGTTTCCCCGCATCGAACTGCACCTGGTTCCCACGCAGCGGCTGGTCCTGCGGCTGCGGCCCGCCCCGCCCCGGGTCAGCCAGGCACGTGGCTGGCTGTGGCCGCATCCGGACCCCCGGCGGCTGCCCCACCTCAAGGGGCCGGACTTCGAGGAGCTGGAGAAGATCAGAGCCGCCGCCCACGACGCGGACGCCGACGAGGCCCTGCTCTGCGACGAGCGCGGTCTGGTCCGCGAGGGGGCGTTCAGCACGATCTACTGGTGGTCGTCGGGCGTCCTGCACACCCCTCCGGAGGACGGGCGGATCCTGCCCGGCGTCACCCGGCGGCTGCTGCTGGACCGCTGCGCCGAGCTGGGGATGCCGGTACGGCACCGGCTGCCGAGCGTGGCGGAACTGCTCGACAGCGAGGTGTGGATCACCAGTGCCCTGCACGGAATCCGGGTCCTGACCCGGATCAACGGAGAGCCGACCGCCCCCGTCGACGCGCGGCGGTTGCACGACTGGCGCGCCCATCTCGACGCGCTGACCGAACCCCTGCCCGACCCCGAGGCCATCTGGCCGCACCGAAGCACCGAGGAGGCACCATGAAGCTCAGGTCACTACAGCGTTATCTGGCATCGGTCCCGCGTATGCACTTCGGGCGGTCGCACCGGGGGCTGCGGGCCCGGCTGGAGCTGCTGGCCACCCGTCAGCTCGGCGCGGGTGACTTCCTGTGGCACGCCCTGGAGCGGGGGCAGGACCACGACGCCCCGCTGTTCCACCACCTGCCGCCCGGTGGCGGCCCGGACGACCTGATCGTCTACAGCCTGGCGACGCTGCGGGACCAGACCGAGCGGTACGCCCGGTGGTACCACAACGCCGGGGTCACCCACGGCGACCGGGTGGGGGTCTTCACCCGCAACGGCATGGCGAGCTTCGTGCACTTCCTGGCGCTCAACAGCCTCGGCGCGATCCCCGCCGTGATCAACCCGAACATGGTGCCCGACACCGCCGCCAAGTACCTCGCCCGGCTCGACGCGGTCGGCGTGGTGGTCGACGCGGACAAGCTCGGCCCGCTGCTCAACGGGATGGCCGACGCGCGTCCGTTCCGGTTCACCGCCTCGCAGGAGGCGATGCACGCCGCGCCGCCGGCCGGCCCGCTGCCCGGGGTCTACCCGTACCGGCACGGCGACCGCGACCCGGTGCTCATCTCGCACTCGTCGGGCACCACCGGCATGCCGAAGGCCGCCACGTTCGGCCACCGCCAGTTCTTCGCCGGCAAGCGTCCCCGGATCATGACGCTGCCGTCCGGTCCGGACGACAAGATGCTGCTGGCCTTCCCGGCCTCGCACTCGTCGGGCTACAGCTACATGATGATGGCCACCCTGATCGGCCTGCCCACCCTGGTGATGGAGTCCCAGGACGGCGCGACGGTGGCCCAGGCGATGCGGTGGTGGAAGCCCAGCGTGGTGACCGGCTTCCCGATCACCTTCACCGAGATGCTCGCGCTCGGCCTGGAGCCGTCCGCCGCGGCGAACGTGACGACCTGGATCAGCACGGCGGACGCCTCGCACGAGGCCCACGTGCGGGAGCTGGTCCGGCTCGGCCGGCACCGGGAGAACGGCAGCTGGCGGCCGGGGTCGCACTACCTCGACGGGCTGGGCGCCTCGGAGATGGGCATGGCCCTGTTCCTCAACATCCACGGCCCCAAGACCAACGCCTACAACCGTTGTGTCGGCTACCCGGAGCCGATCGTCGAGGACGCGGTGGTCTTCGACGAGGACGGCCGGGAGCTGGGCCCCAACGAGGTCGGCTACCTGGCGGTGCACACCCCGACGGTGACCCTGGGCTACTGGGGCAACCACGAGTTGACGCACAAGTCGATCCGCAAGGGCTACTGGCTCACCGGTGACATCGGCTACAAGGACGAGAAGGGCCGCTTCTACCACTACGACCGGACCACGGACGTGATCACGACGCGGCGCGGACCGGTCTACAGCCTCACCATCGAGGAGGAGATCTTCAAGGCGTGCCGGGCGGTGGTGGACTGCGCCGTCGTCGGTGTGGTGGACCCGGTCGAGCCGACCTCGTTCGCCCCGATCGCCGCGCTGCGCCTGATCGACCAGTCGGACCTCACCGCCGAGGAGCTGCTGACCCGGATCAACCGGGCGCTGCGGGCGGCGGGCAAGCACGAACTGGCCGCGACGGTCATCTCCAAGGGGGACACCAAGATCCCGCTGGGTGTCACCGGCAAGGTGCTCAAGCGGGAGGTACGCGCGCAGTTCGCCCAGCTGCTGCTGACCGACGACGACGGTGGGCTGGACGTGGCGCGGACCCGCACCGAGCAGTCGATCCTGCGGGAGCTGAGCGCCTCGGTCGAGACGCCGCAGGAGGAGCGGGCCACCTCGGCCGCCTGACCGGCACCCGGGGCGGGCGGTTCCCACCGCCCGCCCCGCGGCCGTGCTCAGTGGGCGGTGACGAAGTCCCGCAGGGCGGCGCCGATCTCGTCCGGCGAGTCCTCCTGCACGTAGTGGCTGCCGGTGACGGTGACCTCGCGCTGGTTGGGGAAGGTCCGGGCGAACGCCAGGGCCCGGCCGGTCAGCAACGCCCCCGGCTCGGCGACCACCAGCAGCTTCGGCACCGGGGAGGCGGCCAGCCACCGGCCGTACTCCTCGACCACGGCGGTCACGTCCGCCGGTTCGCCCTCGATGGGCAGGTCCCGGGGGAAGGCGAGGGTGGGCCGCCGGGAGTCGGGGTCGCCGAACGGCCGGCGGTAGTGGTCCAGCTCGGCCTCCGACAGGGGGCGTACCACGCTGCGGGGCAGCACCACCTCGACGAAGAAGTTCTCCTGGAGCACCAGGCGTTCCCCCTCGGGCGAGCGCATGGCGCGGAAGAGCTGGTCGCGTCCGGCCTCGAAGTCGCTCCACCGGCGGGGTTGGACGATCGCCTCCAGATAGGCGACGGCCCGGACCCGTTCGGGGTGACGGGCCGCCCAGTGGAACCCCAGCGCCGAGCCCCAGTCGTGCAGCACCAGCGTGACCGGCTGGTCGCCGACCACGGCGTCGAACCAGGCGTCGAGGTAGCGCACCTGGTCGGTGAAGCGGTAGCCGCCGTCGGGCGCCGGACCGGAGTCGCCCATGCCGACCAGGTCGGGGGCGAGGCAGCGGCCCAGGTCGCGGACCGCCGGGATGACGTTGCGCCACAGGTACGAGTAGGTGGGGTTGCCGTGCAGGAACACGATCGGGTCCCCGGCCCCCACGTCGACGTACGACAGGTGGGTCCCGCACAGGTCGATGCGCCGGCGCGGATGCGGGTCGGCCGCGGAGACGGAAGCCGCGGCGGGTGTGGAACTTGTTGTCACTGGTGGACCTCCTCGGCACAGTGATAGCAAGAGGTCCGGGCAATTCCGGGGCATCGGCCTGACGGCGTGTCCCGTTACCGGCGGCCGTTCGCGCTCAGCGGGGCGGCGCCATTCATGAATTGTTCGCGAGAATTCAAACAATGACATGGCGAATCCTTTTCGGCTCCACTGTGCGCAGGTGGGGCCGCTTCGTCGTCGGGTGGGGCCACCGGTGGAAGTGGCACCGACGCGGGGCCGGACATGGGCCTGTCCCCCGGTGCCGTTCATTTCGTACGTTTCTCTCGTCGAGTCGACCGCGCGGCCGGTTCCGTCCCGGATCTCCGGCCGCCACCGATTGGTCGACGCACACGTGGGATCTCCGTCGGTGGAGATCCTGACCGGCTTTTCGCAGAGAGGGAGCAGCAGATGCAGGGACTGATCCAGGTGGCCGGGGTCATCGACCAGGACGAGGCCGACCTGATCTGCGCGGAGGGCGCCGACTGGCTGGGGTTCGCCCTGCGGCTGCCGGCGAAGAACGAGGACCTGTCCGAGGCCGACGCCGCGGCCATCGTCGCGGCGATCCAGCCCCGGCACCGGGGCGTCCTGATCACCTACCTGACCGAGGCCGACGAGATCCGGCAGTTCTGCGCCGAACTCGGCGTCACCGCCGTGCAGCTGCACGGCGACGTCGAGCCCGCCCAGCTGGAGAAGCTGCGCCGGATCGACCCCGACCTCTACGTCCTCAAGAGCCTGGTGGTCAAGGAGGACAACATCGACGAGCTGACCAAGATCGTCGACGAGAGCGCCGAGTGGGTCGACATGTACATCACCGACAGCTTCAACCCCGCAACCGGGGCCAAGGGCGCGACCGGTCTGACGCACGACTGGTCGGTCAGCGCCGAACTGGTCCGCGTCGCGCCCCGGCCGCTGATGCTCGCCGGTGGTCTGAATCCCGACAACGTGGCGGCGGCCATCGCGGCGGTACGCCCCGCCGCCGTCGACGCGCACACCGGCCTGGAGGGCCCCGACCGCCGCAAGGACCGCGCCAAGGTGCGCCGGTTCGTCACCGCCGCCCGCCAGGCGTTCGCCGACCTCGCCGGACAGGACTGAGAGCCATGACCGACACCGCCATCGCCCCCACCGTGACCGCCCCCGCCGTGACCGGCCGGCTGCACCTGTTGCCGCAGACCAACCGGCTGCGCGCGCTGCACACGGTCATCCGGGACCGCGACGCCTCCCGGGCCGACTTCGTGCAGACCTCCGCCCAGATCTTCCGGCAGCTCCTCGACACCGCCCTCGACCTGCTCCCGGTCGTCTCCCAGCAGGTGCGCACCCCGGTCGGGCAGACCTACCACGGGCTGCGCCCGGCCGCGCCGGTCTGCGGCGTGTCCATCGCCCGCGCCGGCGAGAGCATGGAGTCCGAACTGCGGGCCATGCTGCCGCAGACCCGGATCGGCAAGATCCTCATCCAGCGGGACCGGACGACGAAGCTGCCGCACCTGCACTACGCGGCCCTGCCCCCGGACATCGCCAGGTCCCAGGTGCTGCTGCTGGACCCGATGCTCGCCACCGGCGGCACCGCGCTGGCCGCCCTCGCGCTGCTGCGCGAGTACGGGGTCTTCGAGGAGGACGTCGTCTTCGTCACCCTGCTCTCCTCGCCGGAGGGCATCGGCGCCGTGCACGCCCACCACCCCCGGGTCCGGATCGTCACCTCCGCCATCGAGGAACGCCTCAACGCCGACGCCTACATGGTGCCCGGCATCGGCGACTTCGGTGACCGCTACTTCGGAACGGACCAGCCGCGATGAGGCGCGGCGGAATCGGCGACGTCGGACTCACCGCGCTGGCCCCGGCGATCTGGGGCAGCACGTACCTCGTCACCACCGAACTGCTGCCCCCGGGCCGGCCCTACCTGGCCGCCCTGGCCCGCGCCCTGCCCGCCGGGCTCGCCCTGATGGCGCTCGGGCGGGTGGTGCCGCGCGGTGCGTGGATCTGGCGGGCGCTGGTGCTCGGCACCCTCAACATCGGACTGTTCTTCGTGCTGCTCTTCGTCGCCGCCTACCGGCTGCCCGGCGGCGTCGCGGCGCTGATCATGTCGTTCCAGCCGATGCTGGTGCTGATCCTCGCCGCGCTGCTGCTGCGCGACCGCATCCGGCCGCTGCACGTCGTGGCGTGCCTGCTCGGGGCGACCGGGGTCGCGCTGCTCGTGCTGCGCCCGACCGCCGCGCTCGACCCGCTCGGCGTCGTCGCGGCCCTGGCCGGCGCGGCCAGCATGGCCAGCGGGATCGTGCTGACCAAACGGTGGGCCCGACCGCCCGGGGTGGGCGTGTTGCAGTTCACCGGCTGGCAGCTCACCGCCGGCGGTCTCGTCCTGCTCCCCACCACCCTGCTGATGGAGGGCCTGCCCGACCGCCTCACCGGCCCCAACCTCGCCGGACTGGCCTACCTGGGGATCGTCGGATCGCTGTTCGGCTACGCGGTCTGGTTCCGTGGCCTGGAACGGCTGCCCGCCCTGGCCGCGTCGTTCCTCAGCCTGGTCAGCCCGATCGTCGCCAGCCTGCTGGGCTTCGCCTTCCTCGACCAACGGCTCAGCCTGACCCAGCTCGTCGGCGGCCTGGTCATCGTCGCCGCCGTCGCCCTCGCCCAACGCAGGTCGTCCCCGCCGGCATCGCCACCCGCCACGGAGCCGGTGGCGTCACCCGCGCTGACCAGCCGGTGAGGCGTCACCCACCACAGGGGGAAGCATGCGCACCACGCCCGCCACCACCGACGCCCACGAACCGGGCACCGACGCCCACCACCCACCCGCCGCCACCCTGCCGGACCTGCTCGACGAGCAGGTCCGGGCGGACCCCGACGCGGTGGCCGTCCGGCACGGGCCGGACGGCGTCACCCGCCGGGAGCTGGCCCGCCGGGCCCGTGCCCTCGCCGCCCAGCTCCGCGAGCGCGGCGCCGGCCCCGACGACCGGGTCGGCCTCTTCGCCGAACCGTCCGCCGGGCTCGTCGTCGGGGCCTGGGGCATCCTGTACGCCTCGGCGGCCTACCTGCCGCTGGCCCCGGACTACCCCGACGAGCGGCTGCGCTACATGGCCGCCGACGCCCGGATCCGCCTCGTCGTCGCCCAGGACGACCTCGTCGAACGGCTGACCGACCTGGTCCCGCCCGACACCGCCATCGTGCCGCTGAGCGCGTGGCACGACACGTCCCCACCCGACGTGCCCGACCACCGGCCACGCCCCCGCGACCTGGCCTACGTCATCTACACCTCCGGCAGCACCGGACGACCCAAGGGGGTGATGATCGAGCACCGCAGCATCGTCAGCCAACTGCGCTGGCTGCGGGACACCTACCGGCTCGACGAGGCCGTCATCCTGCAGAAGACGCCGATGAGCTTCGACGCCGCGCAGTGGGAGATCCTCGCCCCGGCCTGCGGTGGCACCGTCGTCGCCGGCACCCCCGGCCTGCACCGCGACCCCGAGGCGATCATCGCGAGCATCCGCCGCCACGGCGTGACCGCGTTGCAGTGCGTGCCGACCCTGCTGCGGGCGCTGGTCGACACCGAACGCCTCGGCACCTGCACCAGCCTGCGGCAGGTCTTCACCGGCGGCGAGGCGCTGTCCACCACGCTGGCCGCCGACGTGCTCACGGCGCACCCCGGCACGCTGGTCAACCTGTACGGCCCCACCGAGTGCACGATCAACTCCTCGGCGTTCACCGTCGACCCGGCGGGGCTCGACCCCACCCAGCAGTCCGTGTCGATCGGCCGGCCCGTCACCGGCCTGCGCTACGTCATCGTCGACGCCGACGACACCCCGGTCACCGGCGACGCCGTCGGGGAACTGCTCATCGGCGGCATCCAGCTCGCCCGGGGCTACCTGCACCGGCCGGCGTTGACCGCGCAACGGTTCGTACCCGACCCGGTCACCGGCGAACGGCTCTACCGCACCGGCGACCTGGCCGCCTGGCAGGCCGACGGCACCGTACGGTTCGTCGGGCGGGTCGACAACCAGGTGAAGCTGCGCGGGTTCCGGGTCGAACTCGACGAGGTCCGTCTCGCCGTGGAGGCCCACCAGTGGGTCCGGCACGCGGGGGTGCTGGTCCGCGACGATCCGCGCACCGGGCATCCGCACCTGCTCGCCGTCGTCGAACTCAACCCGCGCGAGGCGGCGCTGATGGACCAGGGCCGGCAGGGCGCCCACCACCGGTCGAAGGAGAGCCGGCTCCAGGTCCGGGCACAGTTGTCGCACGTCGGGGTGCGTACCCCGGAGGAGCTGGCCGGGCGGGCGGTGCTCGCGCTGCCCGGGGCCGAACCCACCGCGGAGCAGGTGCGGCGGGTGTTCGCCCGCAAGACGTACCGGTTCTACGAGGGTCCGCCGGTCACCCGCGCCGACCTGCTGGCGCTGCTGCGCCCCCCACAGCCCGCAGACGTCACCCCGCGCCCGCTCGGGCAGCTCGACCTGGCCACCTTCGGGGAGATCGTCCGCTACCTCGGGCAGTTCGTCAGCGACGAACGGCTGCTGCCCAAGTACGGTTACGCCTCGCCGGGGGCACTCAACGCCACCCAGGTCTACCTGGAACTGCACCAGCTCTGGGGGCAGCCGTCCGGCTACTACTACCACCACCCGCTCACCCACGAGCTGGTCCTGATCAGCCCGGCCCCGCCCCGGCCCGAGCCGACCGTCCGGCTGCACCTCGTCGGTCGGCGGCGGGCCATCGAACCGGTCTACCAGAACAACATCCGCGAGGTCCTGGAGATCGAGACCGGCCACCTGGTCGGCCTGCTGGAACAGGTCCTGCCCGGATACGGGCTGGGCATCACCGCCACCGACCACACGCCGCAGACCGTCCGGCACCTCGACTGCGCCGACGAGGACCTCTACCTCGGCAGCTTCGCGGTCACGCCGTACGCCCCGCCGCCACCGGACGAGATCGACCTGTACGTCCAGGTCCACCCGGACCGGGGCGTGGACCTGCCCGCCGGGCAGTACCGGTACCACGGCGGTGAACTGGTCCGCCTCGACGACGCCCTGGTGCAGCGGCAGCACGTCATCGCCATCAACCAGCAGGTGTACGACCGGGCCGCGATCGGCATCAGCATGATCAGCACGTCGTCCACCCGGTGGCGGCGCTACATCGACCTGGGACGCGCCCTGCAACGACTGTCCATGAACGACCTCGGCTTCGGCTTCATGTCCTCCGGCTACAGCTCCGACACCGGCCACGACCTGCCGTCGGCCCACCGCATCCGGGGCATCCTACGCCGGCACGGGCTGCCCGACGGGCCGTCGTACTTCGCCGTCGGCGGGCGGGTCAGCGCCGCCCAGGTGGCCGGCCGGGGCATGAAGGAGGACGTCGTCCACATGAAGGGTCCGGCGGAGCTGATCCGCGACGACCTGGCCGGTCGGCTGCCCGACTACATGCTGCCCAACAAGGTGGTGATCGTCGACCGGATGCCGTTGACCGCGAACGGCAAGACCGACCTCACGGCGCTCGCCGCCCGGGTCGCCGACGACCCCGGCCCGCAACGGCCGTTCGTGGCGCCCCGCACCGACCTGGAACGCCGCATCGCCCGGCTCTGGGGGGAGGCGGTCCGCCAGGACGACGTCTCCGTCCACGACGACTTCTTCGCCTGCGGCGGCAACTCGCTGATCGCCGTCGCCCTGATCAACCGGCTCAACCGGGTGTTCGGCGCGGCGCTGCCGATGCAGGTCATCTTCGACAACCCGACGGTCGCCCAGCTCGCCCGGCGGGTCGCCCGACGCGACCAGCAGGGCGGGTCCCGGCTGGTGCCGTTGGCGCGGGGCCGGGAGGGACGTTCCGTCTACTGCTGGCCGGGCCTGGGCGGCTACCCGATGAACCTGCGGCTGCTCGCCGGCACCGTCGGACGCCCCTTCCACGGCGTGCAGGCGTACGGCGTGAACCCGGGCGAGGAGCCCTACCGGACGATCGCCCGGATGGCCGCCGAGGACGTGCGGGCGATCCGGGAGCGGCAACCCCGGGGCCCCTACACGCTGTGGGGTTACTCGTTCGGCACCCGGGTCGCCGTCGAGGCGGCGTACCAGTTGGAGCAGGCCGGCGAGCAGGTCGACCAGCTCGTCCTGATCGCCCCCGGGTCACCCCGGGTCCGGGTGCCGGTGACGCCGGGCGCGGCCGACACGGCGAGCTTCACCAACCCGACGTACCTGGCGGTGCTGTGTTCCGTGTTCGCGGGCACGGTCAGCGGTCCGGTGATCGAGGAGTGCCTCGCCACCGTCGTGGACGAGGAGAGCTTCACCGCGTTCGTCCAACGGCACTTCCCCACCCTGGACCTGCCGCTGGTCCGCCGGATCACCGGGGTCGTCGCCCGGACGTACGGGCTGCGGCACACCGAGGCCGAACTCGCCCGGCGGCCGGTGCGGGCCCCGGTGACGGTGCTGCGTACCCGGGGCGACCAGGAGTCCTTCCTCGACACCGCCGTCGCCCGCCGCTCCCTGTCCCCCGTCGTCGTCGACCTGGCCGCCGACCACTACGGGGTGCTGCGCGAACCGGGGGTGCACCAGGTGGTGGCGGCGCTGCCCGCCCGGTCCCGCCGTCGCCCGGTCCGCCCGCACGTGAGCATCACCCACCTGCCGATCGCGCTCACCGACGAGCAGCACAACCGGCTGGTGACCGCCGTCACCCGCGCCATGACCCGGGCCTTCGGCTGCGACGAGGACGCGGTGTCCATCGCGCTGGAGGCGGTCCTGGAGGAGTGAGCGGTCCCGGCCGCACCGAACCCACCCCGCACCCGTCCTGCCCGAAACCGGTCCCGACGCGCCGGACCGGACCGACCGAGGAGCCAGCATGACACGCAAGGTCCACTCCACCGTCGAGGTGCGGTTGAGTGAGGAGGTCGCCGACGCCCTCGCCGAGGGGCGGGCCGTGGTGGCGTTGGAGTCCAACGTGATCACCCACGGCCTGCGCTACCCGGACAACGCCGCCACCGCGCACCGGGTGGAGGATGCCGTCCGGGAGGGCGGCGCGGTGCCGGCGACGGTCGCGGTCGACGACGGGGTGATCCGGGTCGGCATGACCGCGGCGGACATCGAACGGTTCGCCTCCACGCCGGGCATCCCCAAGGTCAGCGCCCGCGACCTGCCGGTGGCCCTCGCCCGGGGCGGCATGGGCGCGCTGACCGTGGCGAGCTCGCTGATCGCGGCCGACCTGGCCGGCATCGCGTTCTTCGCCTCCGCCGGCATCGGCGGGGTGCACCGGGGCGCCGAGACGAGCATGGACATCTCCTCGGACCTCATCCAGTTCACCCGTTCCCGGGTGGCCGTGGTGTGCGCCGGGGCCAAGAAGATCCTCGACCTCGGGCTGACCATGGAATACCTGGAGACCCACTCGGTGCCGGTGGTCTCCTACCGCTCGGCCGACTTCCCTGCCTTCTACTGCGTCTCCAGCGGCATCCCCAGCCCCTGCCGGGTCGACGACGCGACGGTCGTCGCCCGCGCGGTGGAGAACCACTGGGCCCTGGGCAACCACAGCTCCTTCCTGATCACCACCCCGGTCGACGCCGCCGAGGCCGTGGACGACGCCGAGGTCGACCGGGCCATCGAGGAGGCGATGGTGGCCGCCCGGCGGGACGGGGTACGCGGCAACGCCATCACCAAGTACCTGATGCGCGCCGTCGACGCGGCCACCCAGGGCCGGTCCTCCCGGGCCAACATGGCGGTGCTGATCAGCACCGCCCGGACCGGGGGTCACCTCGCCGCCGCCCACGCCCGCCACCTGGCCGACCTCGGGAGCCCGGCCGCCGCCGACGCCCCGTCGCCGGCCCCGGCCGCTGCCGGGATGGCGCACGCCCTGCCCGGTCTGCGGGGGTGACCGCTGTGTTGCGTTGGCTGACTGCAGGTGAATCGCATGGTCCGGCTCTGGTCGCGTTGTTGGAGGGGGTGCCGGCCGGGGTGGCGGTGACGACCGGTGACATCGCGGGTGAGTTGGCGCGTCGTCGGTTGGGTTATGGCCGGGGTGCGCGGATGGCGTTTGAGCAGGATGTGGTTGAGGTCGTTGGTGGTGTGCGGCATGGTGTCACTCTGGGTAGTCCGGTGGCGGTGCGGGTGGGGAATTCGGAGTGGCCGAAGTGGCGGACGGTGATGGCCGCTGATCCGGTTGATGCGGGGGAGTTGGCGAGTCAGGCGCGTAATGCGCCGTTGACGCGTCCGCGTCCGGGTCATGCTGATCTGGCGGGGATGCAGAAGTACGGTCACACGGATGCGCGGCCGATTCTGGAGCGGGCGAGTGCGCGGGAGACTGCCGCGCGGGTGGCGGTGGGTGCGGTGGCGAAGGCTCTGGTGAAGCAGGCGGTCGGTATCGAGATCGTGTCGCATGTGGTGGAGCTCGGCTCGGTGGTCGCGAAGCCCGGTTTGCGGCCGGTGCCGGAGGACGCGGAGCGGATCGACGCGGATCCGTTGCGGTGTCTCGATCCGGAGGCGAGTGCGCGGATGGTGGCGGAGGTGGACGCCGCGAAGAAGGCCGCGGACACCCTCGGTGGTGTGGTGGAGGTCCTTGCCTATGGGGTGCCGCCGGGTCTGGGGAGTCATGTGCAGTGGGACCGGAAGCTTGACGCCCGGCTGGCGACGGCGTTGATGTCGGTCCAGGCGATCAAGGGTGTGGAGATCGGGGACGGCTGGCAGCAGGCCCGGTCGCGGGGTTCGGAGGCGCATGACGAGATCGTGCCGACGGCTGTGGGGGTGCGTCGGGTGACGGATCGGGCGGGTGGTTTGGAGGGTGGGATCACGACGGGTGAGCCGGTGCGGGTGCGGGCGGCGATGAAGCCGATCTCGTCGTTGAACCGGGCCTTGTCGACGGTGGATGTGACCACGGGTGAGGCGGCGACGGCGATCAACCAGCGGTCGGATGTGTGTGCCGTTCCCGCCGCCGCCGTTGTCGCGGAGGCGATGGTGGCGTTGGTGTTGGCGGAGGCGGTGGTGGAGAAGTTCGGTGGTGACTCGGTGGCCGAGATCCGCCGTAACGTCGCCGGCTACCTCGACACCCTGATCATCCGGTGAACGCGGCGCAGCGCAGCGCAGCCGAACGGAGGGTCAACCCGGTGACGTCCGGCAGGTCGGCGGCGCGCCGACCTGCCGCCGGCCCGGACCACCCACCCCGGCAGCGCCACGATCACCGGCACCCGGCAAACTCCACGCTGATCCGACTGAACCTTCGGCTGGCTCGGTGCGTTGAGAGGTCGAAGCCACAGCCTGCCGAGGAGCGCACCGGTGCCACTGACCTCCACGTCCCACCGCCAGCGGCTGGAACGACTCGTCGGTGGGGTGCGGCAACGGCTGTCACCACTGACCAGCGTCGTCCGGCGAGGGATGTCCCGCCTGCCCGGCCCGCCGATCGTCGCGCGGATCGTCGCCGGCCTGATGGCGCTGGCGCTCGCCGTCCTGGCCGGCTTCGCCGCCAGCACCGGGTTCGGCACGGCCACCGCCGAAACGGTGGAGGGCAAACCGGTCCCCGCCGACCAGGTGCCACTGATCGCCCAGGCCGCACTCTCCTGTCCGACCCTGACCGCGCCCCGGCTGGCCGGTCAGCTCATGGCCGCCTCCGGGTTCGTGGCCGACGCCCGCACCGACGACGGCGGCTCCGGGGTGGCCGGCCTCACCGACGAACTCTGGCAGCGGTGGCTGCCCTGGCCCGACGCGCCCCGGCTGGACGTCGCCGCGAACATCGTCGCGCTGGCCCACCACATGTGCGACCTCGTCGGGCAGGTGTCGCACGGCGACATCGACGGCGACACCTGGCAGCTCGCGCTCGCCGCGCACCGCTCCGGGATGCCCGCCGTCCAGGCCGACCGGGGCGTCCCCGACGCGGCAGCCGGGTACGTGCGGACCGTCGTCGGCTACGCCGAGTGGTACTCCCGGCAGCCCGACTTCGACCCGGACGCGGCGGACGCGTCACCGACGCCCGCCCCACCCGCGCCACCCGCCGGCAGCGCGCCGCGCCCCATCCCCGACGAGCACCTGGCGGCGATCCTCGCCGCCGGCCGGACCTGCCCGGCGGTGACCCCGGCGAAGATCGCCGGTCAGCTCATGGCGGCGTCGGGGTTCAACCCGAACCTGCTCGGCCCCAACGGCGCGCAGGGCATCGCCCAGTTCCTCCCCACCGTGTGGAGCCGCTACGCGACCGCCGGCCAGTCACCGTGGGACGCCGCGACGGCGATCGCCACGCTCGGCCGGACGATGTGCGCCCTCACCACCGACCTGGGTGGGCTCACCGCCGACCCGTACCCGCTCGCGCTGGCCGCCTTCCAGTGGGGGCCGGGGGTGCAGGCCGGCGGCGCACCCGACCTGGGCACGGTGGACGAGATCGCCGGCCGGGTCCTCGCCTACGCCGCCTTCTACGCCCAGGACCCCCGGCTCGGTGGGCGTCCGTCGCCGCGTCCCCCGCTGCCGGACACCACCCGGGGCCCGGTGCTGGCCCTGCCCACCCCCGCCACCCCCACCGTCGCCGGGCCGCCCCGGGGCGGCCGAGCGCCGCCGCGACCAGGCCGGCCCCGGTCGCCACCCGGTCCACGCCGGCCGCCGCCCGCCCGACCACCGCGCCGCCGGCCGCGGCCGCCGCCGGTTACCGCATCCGCGGGTACGGCGGGACCTGTGTGTACGCGCCCAGCGCCGTCGACGGCCAGCAGTTGGTGGTCTGGGACTGCAACGGCTCGGCCCGGCAGAAGTGGACGTTCGGCGGCGACGGCACGATCCGGATGGGGTCGCTCTGCATGGACCTGGCGGACGCCTCCAGCGCCGACGGCACCCGCATCCAGCTGGCGACCTGCAACGGCGGCTGGGCACAGAAGTTCTGGATCAACGGCTCCGGTGATCTGGTCAACTCGGCGATCGGCCGGTGCGTCGACATCCGGGACTGGTCCACCGCCAACGGCACCGGCCTGCAACTGTGGACGTGCACCGGTGAGGCCAACCAGAAGTGGACGCGGGTGAAGGTCTAGCGGGGTCCGGCGGGGCGGCCGATCCGGGCCGACACCAGCGCCGTCCCGTCGGTCTCCGCTACGGCGAAGAACGCCAGCGTGTCGACGACGGCAGGGATCTCCCCGGTGACCTCCTGCGGCCCGGCCGTCGCCGTCCACTGTGACACCTGGTAGGTGCGGGTGTCGGCGGCGACCGCGTAGAGGCGGTACTGCACCCCCGCCGTCAGGCCGACCACCGTGGCCCGTACGTCGGAGACCGGTCCGGGGCCGTCGGTGCGGGCCGAGACGGTGACGGACAGCCGGGTGGCCGCACCGACCCCCTCCACCGTCACCCCGGCGTTGACCGGGTTGACCGTGGACTGTCGGGCGTCGGGTGCGCCGCCCTGCTGCCGCTGCCCGAGCGTGACCCCCAGGGACACCGCCGCGACCATGGCGAGCGTGCCGGCGACGAGCCACCGCCGTCGACCCCGCCGGGCCCGGTCGGGCGCGCGGCCGGCCGGACCCCGCCCGGCCGCGTCCCGGGAGGGCGGCCGGTCCTCCGACCCCGGACGCGACTGCGACGGACCGGCTGGGGCCGCCGACGGACGCGATGCGGCGTCGACGGCCGGCGAAAGTTCGGGGGCCGGCAGCGACCCGGCGGCCGGTAGAGCCTCGGGGGCCGGCGTGACGCCGGGGGCCGGGGCGGCGGGGGCCGCTGAGACGGTCGGGAGGGCGGGAGCCGACTCGGCCACCGAGGGGGCGGGGGCGGACTCGGCGGCCGGACCGGCGCGCAGGTCGACGATCTCGCTGGCGGTGAGCCCGGAGAACGCCCCCACCAGGGGGCCCAACCGGTCGCACTCGTCGAGGCAGACCGTGCAGGTGCCGAGGTGGCGTTCGAACTCCCACTCGTCCTGCGGATCGAGGTCACCCCACAGGTAGGGAGCGCACTGCTGAAGGGGGGCGTGGGCCAGCGGACCGGGGGCGTCGCTGTCGCTTCGGAGGTCGGTCATGGCCTGTCAGCTCTGCTCGGGGAGGCAGCGCCTCGCGGCCCCGCCGCCGCAATCGTATGCCATCGCGGTCGTCGCCTCACGCACCGTCGACCTCCCCTATGACGGCGCGCAACGCGCGCAGGGCGTAGTGGGCGCGGGACTTGACGGTGCCCTCGGCGATGCCGAACTCCGCGGCGATCTCGGCGGTGGAGAGCCCCCGGAAGTAGACGGCCTCCACCACCCGGCGGTGCTCGACGCTGATCCGGGGTAGGGCGTCGCGGATGGTCCGCGCCGTCACCACCCGCTCCGCCACGTCGGCGGTCGCCGGCATCCGGCTGAGGTCCAGCGCGCCGACCTCGGTCGGGCGGGCCTGCCGGGCCCGCGCCACGTCGATGGCGACCCGGCGGGCCACGGTGAACAGCCAGCGCCGTTGGGTCTCCAGGTCGGCGGCGAGGCTGTCGATGCTGCGCCAGGCCCGCATCATCGTCTCCTGGAGCAGGTCCTCGGCGAGCTGCCGTTCACCGGAGGCGAGCCGGAGCAGGAACCGGAACAGCGGCTCGGCGTGTACGGCGTGCAGCTCCCGCAGTCGCGCGTCGGGGGCCAGGTCGGCGGCGGGTGGCGGGGGCCCGGCGTCGACGGCCGACGCGTCCACGGTGTCGGCTGCCGCCACCCCGATGCCGGCCCCGCCCGGCGCGTCCGCGTCCGGCCCGCGAGAAAGACCTGCCAACCGGTGCCTCCCCAGCACGCTCACCGTCCGCGCGACCGGCCGCGCGGGCGCGCCCGCACCTCCGGTCCCACGTCGATCCAGGAGAGCATACGGGGCACCGTCGGACGCGCTGTCGCTGATGCCGCCCGTCACCCGACGGCGCAACCGGTTCCGATGCGGACGGTCCACCGGCCGCAGCCGCCACACCGTGCCGCCGGGCCGGTCAGCCATGCGACGCCGTCGCGGGGGTGACGTCCTCGGCCCGCAGGGTACGCAGGTCCGCGACGGTCGGCCCGGTCAGGCCGCGCAGCCGGCCCGCCTGCCGGGTCACCGCCTCGTCGAGCACCTGGCGGGCGTACCGGCCGTTGCCGAAGGCCGGACCGTGCGGGGCCTGCTCGAAGTGCTGGCGCAGCGCGGTCAGCGTGTCCCCGGGGCAGTCGTACCCGCCCGCGCGGGCCAGCCCCTCGAAGATGGCGACCAGTTCGTCGGCGGTGTACGGGGCGAAGTGGACCCGGCGGGAGAACCGGGAGGCCAGGCCGGCGTTCGCGGCGAGGAACTGGGCGATCTCCGCCTCGTAGCCGGCGACGATAACCACCACCTCGTCGCGGTGGTCCTCCATCAGCTTGACCAGCGTGTCGATCGCCTCCCGACCGAAGTCGTTGCGGGCGTCGGGTGGCGCCAGCGTGTACGCCTCGTCGATGAACAGCACCCCGCCCCGGGCCCGTTCGAACGCCTCCCGGGTGCGTTGCGCGGTGTGCCCGACGTACTCGCCGACCAGGTCGGCGCGGGCCACCTCGACCAGTTGGCCGCCGCGCAGCACCCCCAGCGCGGTCAGCAGTTGCCCGTAGAGGCGGGCGACCGTGGTCTTGCCGGTGCCCGGTGGCCCGGAGAAGACCAGGTGCCGGGAGACCGACGGCGCGGGCAGGCCGGCCCGCACCCGGGTCCGGACGGCGGCCAGCAGGTCGATCAGGTCGGCCACCTCCTGCTTCACCGCGTCCAACCCGATCATGGCGTGCAGCCGGGCCAGCAGCGCGTCCACCGCACCGGCGGGCGGCTCGTCGTCGGCCGGGCCGGCCGCCGCCTCGTCGAGATCCTGCGGCAGCAGCTGGGCCAGCTCCACCCCCGAGGCGGCACCGCTGCCGGACAGCCGGAACGCCTGCCGGCTGACCATCTCCTCGAAGGTCTGCCGGGCCACCCGGGCGTTGCCGAAGGAGGCGGTACGCGGCATCGACTCGAACCACGACTCCAGGGCGAGCCGGGTGTCGTACTCCAGGGCGTAGTGGTGGTCGCGGCACAGCCGCTCGACGATCTGCACCAGCTCCGGGGAGGTGTAGCTCTCGAACTCGACGGTCTTGGAGAACCGGGAGGCCAGTCCGGGGTTCGCGGCGAGGAAGGTGCGCATCTGCGCCGAGTAGCCGGCGACGATCACCACCACCTCGTCGCGGTGGTCCTCCATCAGCTTGACCAGGGTGTCGACCGCCTCCCGACCGAAGTCGTGCCCCGAGCCGCCGCCGTCGACCGGGGCCAGGGTGTACGCCTCGTCGATGAACAGCACCCCGCCGATCGCCTCGCGGAACCGTTCGGTGGTCTTCACCGCCGTACCGCCGATGTGTTCGGCGACCAGGTCGGCGCGGGCCACCTCGACCAGTTGCCCGCCGGGCAGCACACCGAGGGCGGCCAGGATGCGGCCGTAGAGCCGGGCCACGGTGGTCTTCCCGGTCCCCGGCGCACCCGCGAAGATCATGTGTCGGGACATGGGCGGGGCCGGCAGTCCGGCGGCGGCCCGCCGCCGGCCGATCCGGTGCAGCCCGACCAGAGTCGCCACCTCCCGCTTCACCCCGGCCAGGCCGACCAACGCGTCCAGTTCGGTCAGCAGCGGCGCGGCCGGGTCGTCGGCGGGCCCGCCGCCGGCCGCCGGCACCGCCGGGACAGGGTCGGCCGCCCGGGCCGGCACGGGCGGGTCGGGGCGCACGGCGGGCTCCGACGGCCGGTGCGGCCCGTCCGCCGCCGGACCCGGGGGCGTGGGGTCGCCGTCGGTGCCGACGAGTTCGACGGCGGCGGCGTCCACCGTGGTACGCAGCCGACCGCCCCCGTTGCCCCGCAGCTCGGTCTCGATCAGCCGCACCGGTCGGCGCGTCTGCACCAGCACCCCCGGCCCGGTGTTCCCGAACACCTCACACCCGGTCACCTCACCCTGCGAGTCCACGGCGAACCACATCCCCGGCCCGTCGCTGCCCCGCACCCGGCTGCGCCGCAGCTGCACCGTCGCGCCATGCCGGGCGGTGAGCCCGGCACCCCGGCTGCCGAGCACGTCCACGCCGGTGGCCCGCAGCCGGCCGGCCGCCACCACCAGCCCGGTGGCGCAGTCGCGCAGCGTCATCCCCTCCACGGCCAGTTCCCCGTCAGTCACCAGCACCCCGGTCGAACCGGCGTCGGTCACCGCACCCCGCAGCGCCCGCAGCCGGGCCGACTCGGCGACCCGCAGCCCGTCCTCGGTCGGCGCGGTGACCGTCAGGTCGTCGACCTCGGGCCGGGAGGTGCCCCGGGCCAGCAGCCCGGACCGGGTCCGGACGACCGTCACCCCCCGGGCAGCGCCGGTCGCCGCGTCGACGAAGAGCAGCCCGACCCCGTCGGTGGCGGTCAGCGTGCCACCCTCGATCCGGGGCGTCGCCGTGCCGCTGACCACCACGGCCGCCCCGGTCGTCGTCTCGACCCGCAGCCCCAGGTAGCTGCCGGTGGCACCGGCCTGGACGCTGAGACCGTGCCCGCTCTCGGCTCCGACGACGCAGTCGCGCAGCGTCGGGTCGGCCGTCCCGTCGACCAGCACCACCGGGCCGGTCGCCGTACGCAACTCGCAGCCGGTCAGCTCGGGGCTGCCCCCGGTCACCAGCACCGGGGGGCCGGCGGTGTCCACGATCCGGGTGTCGACCAGTCGGATCGTTCCGTCCTCGACCAGCAGGCCGGGGCCGTCCACGGCGGTGACCACGCACTGCTCCAGCAGCCCCCGTCCGCCACCGGTGCACAGCACCCCGCTGCCGCGTACGTCGGTGATCGTGCAACCGCGCAGCACCGGGTCACCCCCGGCGACGGCCACCGCCACGGTGCCGATCCCGGCGACCGTGGTGCGGGTGACCTCACCGGTGCCGGCGCGCTCGAACAGCAGGCCCGCACCAGCCGGGTTGCCCACCCGGGAGTCCCGCATGGTCAACTCCCCCCGGGGCACGTGCACCGCGACGACCCCCCCGGCCCGTACGCCGCACCGGGTGAGTTCCAGCCGACCGCCGCCGACCTGGACGGCCGGCAGGTGCCCGCCGCCCCCGAGCAGCTCGATCCCGTGCAGGGTCACCTCCCCCGCGCCGACGAAGAACGCGACACCGTCACCGCCGTCGATGGTGACCGTGCCCGGCCCCTCCTCGGCGATCAGCGTGACGTCGCCACCGAGTTGGATCTGTTCCCGGTACACCCCCGGCTGCACGACGACGGTGGCGCCGACCGGGGCGACAGCCAACGCGCCGGTAATCGTCGGTTGACAGCCCGACTCCGTCTGGGAAACCGCCAGCACAGTGCCGCTCACCCCGCACCACCCTCTCGTCTGGTTCATCGCGCCTGGTCGTGCGGCACCGGCTCGTCCCGTGCCGTCCGCCGTCTCCCGCACCGGGGCCACGGCAGCCCGGCGTCCGACGCCGTGCGCGCTCACCCCGACGGCAGGGCGAACAGCCGCCCGGCCGGGTCACATCCGAGCCCCACGGTCAACGGCGTGGTGCGGCCGCCCGACCCGGCTCCCGCCGCGACGACGGCCCGGAGCCGTTCCAGCGTCTGGTCACCGCCACCGGACGGCCGCCCGGCCGGCACCTCCCGGAGGAAGACCCGCCGCAGCTGCCGCTCCTGCGCCGGCTCCTCGGCCAGCACCTCGAAGCAGGTCCCGGCGGGGAAGACCGCCGCGCCATCGGCCCGGGGCGCCGTTCGCCCGCCGACGGGGCCGGCACCGGCAGGGCCGGTACGCGGACCGGCGGCGAGGCCGCCCAACCGGCGGGCGCCGATGGACCAGATCACGAATTCCGCTACGGCGTCCGGCGCGGGCACCGGGTCGACGTCGAGGAAGGCCGGCTCGACCAGGACCACGCCCGGTTGGTAGCCGACCGCCGGCAACACGGTCGCCGCGCGGAAGACCGGGCCGAAGACCACCGGCAGGCGGCGCAGTCCGTAGGCCACCCACCGGGCCAGCACCGTCGGGTCGGCGTCCGGGTCCGGATCGGCCTCGCCGCGCAGGATCGCGTTCACCGTGTCCCGCGCACCGGTGCAGTAGGCGCGGACGGCGACCAGGCCGGCCGGGAGGTCCGGCGCACCCATCGCCGCCACCCGCAGCCCCGGTTCCTCCGCCAGGGTCCGGGTCACCACCTGGGTGTACGAGTCGTAGCGCCCGGCGAGGATCCGGCGCAGCGCCATCCGGTCCTCGGCGGCGGGCTCGGCCCCGTCCGGACGCAACGGCACCGGTACCCGCTGCTGGCCGGCCGGAGGCGTCACCGGCGTGCCCGGCCGGGGTGCGACGTCGGCGGTCGGCAGCGGACCGGAGCCGTCACCGGGCGAACCGGGCGAGATGCCAGGCGGACCGGGCGAGATGCCTGCGCCGGACAGCACGGCGGCCGGGCCGATCGGGCCGACGGTCGGGTCGGCCCCGACGTCCACCGGGCCGGGTGCACCCGTGGCCGTCGGCTCCGCCGCCGGGGCCGGTGCCCGCTGGACCGCAGTCGCCTCAGCCGGCTCGACCCACAGCAGGTCGGGCCGGGGAACGCGGAGCCGCTGCCAGTGACTCACGAGGTCCGGCAGCACGAATGCCGGGTCGACGGCCGACCCGAACCGCCCGACCAGGAGCACCTCCGGGACCCGACGCGGGGCCGCCGGTGCCGGACCGGACGGCGGGGCCACGTCGGACGGCAGGGCCACGTCGGACGGCAGGGCCGACGGGGTGGGGGGCACCCGGGGTTGGGCGGGCAGCACCGGGCCGAGGTCGGTGACCATCCGGGCGGCACCGGCGGTGGTCCGTGGATGCCAACGGCGGAAGGTGCCCGGGGTGGTCAGCAGGCCCGTCGCGGTGACCGTGACCCGGGCGTCGCTGGCGACCACCGGACTGCCGAGCGCGTCGGCGAGGCTCCCGAACAGCATCCCGGCTGCCGCCGGGTACGGCGCGCTGCCGCGCAGCACCACGGGCCGCCCGTCGACCCGGACGGCGGCGAGGTGATCGGCGAGCACGCCGGGCGGCACCGGACACCCATCGACCCGGAAGCCGCCCGCGCCGATCGCCACCTCGACGAGGAACACGGCGAGGGGCACCGGGTCGGCTGGTCCGGGGTCCGACGAGTCCAGGAACGACCAGCCGCCCGGGACCGGTCGCCCCGGCGGCGACGCGGCGACGGCCGGCGGGGACGGTTGCTCCCGGGACGCGGACCGCGGGACCGGCTCGTCGCCGGCCGGGGCGGCCCCGGACTGCTCGGGGTGGTCGGCCGGCCGGGGCGGGCCCGGGATCGGCGCACACCATGCGGCCGGCGGGTCTTCCGGCCGGACCGGTCCGCCGTCGGTGACGACCCACTGTCGTGCGGTCGCCACGGCCCGGGTGGACATGGCCGGGGCGTCCAGCGGCACCACCCCGTCGATCCCCAGATCCGTGGCGAGCCCGGCCGCCAGGTCCGACACCGCCACCGGGTCGGCGTAACCACCGAGCGGGACGAGGCGGAATCCGACGGCCGATCCGCCGAGATGGCGGGGCAGCAGCTCGGCCAGGAGGCGGAACAGGTCCGGCCGTCCCGAGACGGTCGGCGAGCAGAGCACCACGGTACGGTCCGGGTCGGCCGGCAACCGGGCGGCCACCCCGGTGAGGGCGGCGTACGGCTCCGTCTCGCCGTGCACGAGGAGCACGTCACCGACGACGGCGGCGTGGACGGTTCCGGGAGGCTGCTCCATCGCCGGTTATCCCGCCACCGGTCCACCCGCGTGGGTCGCGCCCGCCCGCACACCGGTGGTCGGGTCGACCCGGTTCGCTCCGGGCGCGGCACCCTGGTCGTGCCGTCGCGCTGCGGGCAGGGTGCCGCGGTGGGTGGGCCCGGGGGCGCTGCGCGGGCCCGGCGTCCAGGTGCAGGGCGGGGTGAGGTCGTTCTCGGATCGGGGCCGGTCGGCGAGGAGGTCGTCGGGTGCACCGGCGGCGGGCACCCCGGCAAGCAGCCGCGCGGCGGCGTCGGTCAGCCGGATCTGCCCGGCGACCCGCAGCAGGAGCCGGTGCAACGCCGACGGCACGCTCATGCCTCCACAACGTGGGGCTCGCCGGGGTGGTTCACCGCGATCCGTCCGGCGTCGCACATCGCCGCGAAGAGGTACGACAGCGAACGGTGCACCGCCACCGCGTCGACCGTCGGGGCGGTGTAGTCGACCGCCCGGATCGCCGCGAGCAGTTCCGGATCGGGGGCGAGCCCGTACTGGTCGGTGTAGTAGGTGACCGCCTCCGACCACAACCACCGCCCGTCGCCCCGGACGCCCGTCGGCACCGGGTCGGGGTTGTGTTCCGGGTCGAAGACGTCCGCCGACCGCTGCGGACTGGTCAACAGCGGCACCCCCGCCCCCAGGTAGGCGGCGACCCGCTCCGCCTCGTCGTCGGTGAGCGTGCCGGGCGGCGCGGCGGGGTCCGGCGGGACGGCCACCCGCAGCGGCTCGGCGGGGCGGGCCGCCCAGAGCAGCGCCGAGAAGGCCAACGCACGCCGCTGGTACTCCGGCAGTTCCGCCGGGTCGACGAACGCCTCCACCAGCGGATGCCGCTCACCGGCCGCCTCCAGGGCGGACCCGACCCGGGCGGCGATGGTGACCGGGTCACCGCCCTGCACCAGGTAGAGCCGTTTCGGTGCCGGATGCCGCGCGTCGACGGCCGGGAACCGCCAGGCCCGCCAGAGCCCCACCGCCCCGGATGCTGCGGCCACGGCGGCCCGGTCGAGGTCGTCGGGCCCGCCGGGGCCGTCCCCTCCGACGGTGAGATCCATGCTGTACGGCACCCGCGCACCGGACTCGGTCAGCACCGACGGGCCGACCGGGGCCATCCCGTACGGCACCGGCGGCGCCGGGTCGCCGGTGGGCGACCTGACCAGGGCGCTGCCGTCCGCACCGGCATCGTCGAGGATGCCGGCGAGCAGGGCGCTCTCCGCCCCGGTGAGCGGGAGGGGTCCGCTCAGGCAGGTGAACGCGACCGCCTGCGCCACCTCGGTCAGCTGCCCCGCCGCGAGCCACTGCCGGGCCGCGCTGACCAGCTCGTCCGGGGCCTGCCCGGCCAGGCGCAGCAGGAGCCGGTGCACGGCGGTGCGCCGGTCGGTGGTCGGCTCGGTCGTCGCGGTCACGCCTCCACAACGGCCACCGGAGCGGACCGGTTCACCCCCGATCGGCCGCCGGTCGCGGGGTGCGCTGCCGACGGCGTGGCCGGCTGCCGGGGCGGTCCGGTACCGGGGCGGGTGTGGTCGGCCGCGCGCCGGGCGGGTACACCGGCAGGCCGGGGAGTCCGGTGACCAGGATGTCGCCGAGACCGGGCACGACGATGGTGTCCGGCAGGACCACCCCGGCCAGCACCACACCCGCCAGGACCGCGCCCAGCGGCACCGTGCCCGACGGGACCGGACCGGCCGGCACCGTGCCCGGCGGGACGGCACCGGCCGGACCGGCATCCCGCCGGACGACCGGGTCGACGGCGGTGCCGGCAGGTGGGTCGCCGGTGGCGACCGGGGCCGGCTCCGGGCGCGGTCGGTGTCGGGCGTTCGGCTCCTGCGTCGGCAGCATCCGGCTCGCCTCGTCGACGGTGACGACCGGGGTGTCGGCGGCGGCGAGCGTGTCCAGTGCCCGGGTGGTGTCGTCGACCGTTTCCGGGTCGGTCGCGTAGCTGTCCAGCGAGCCGGGTTCGGCCCGGCCGACCAGGGCCGCGAAGTCGCGGGCCGGGAAGACGTACACCTGCGCGTCGTCCGGGGCGGTGAACGCGTCGGTGTCGACGACGAACCGGCGTACCACCGGGCCGTCGCCGGGTGGCAGACCCACCTGCGCGAGGTGCTCGGCCATCCCCCGGGCCACCCCGTACGCGGTCTCCGGCCGGGTGAACACGGCGACGGGGGCGTACGGGTCACCGGTCGTGACATGTACCCGTCCGGTGGCCGGGTCCTGGTACAGGTCGGTCGACACCGGCTCCGCAGACCCGCTCTGCCGCCCCCGGGGCACCTCGACGACCAGATGCAGCAGGACCTGACCGGGGCCGGGCCGCACCGTTCCGGGGCCGGTCCCACCACCGGCGGATCGGACCGGCGCGGGCGGGCGGGCCCCGCCGGCCGGCGCGTCGAGGACCCGGTCCGACACGGCACGCGGGTCGCCACCGGGAGCCTCCCGGTTGGCCAGTCGGACGAAGTCGGCCCGACCGGCCGCGATGCCGTCGCGGACCTGTCCGGCGAGGCCGTGCATGGCACGCAGCCGGGGCAGGTCCGGCTCCCCGCCGTTCCAGAGGGCGCTCATCTGCTGCAGGGTGCGCAGCAGCGTCATCCAGTCGGCGAGCGGGCCCGGCGCGCCGGGGATCCCGGCGAGGCCGACCCGGCCGGGGTCGCGGCTGATCCGGAACGTGTCCAGGGCGGCGGTCGCCGCGTCGAGCAGCCCGTCGAGCATCGCCTCCCGGGTGTCCAGGGCAAGCCGGTCGAGCTGCGCGTCGGTGTGCAGACCCACCACCGCCAGCGCGTCGTCGAGCCGGGCGAGGTCCCGGTCCGTCGCCGCCTGGTCGGGGCGGGGACGCAGCCAGCCGGCCAGCACCCCGACGGCCCCGGCGGCCCGGTCGAACGCCGCGAGATCGGCGGTGCCGGCACCGAGCCCGCCGACCACCTCGTGGTACGCGTCGAGCGCCGCACCGGCAGCCCCGAGGAGGCGTCCGTCGGCGATCGGTTCGGGGCCCTCGGTCATGCCGAACCACAGCGCCCCGAGTGCCTGGGTCAGCAGTTGCCAGCCGTACACCTGCATGATCGGCCCGTCCAGCGCGATCCCGGTGGCGTCGCGCAGCCGGGTCAGCTCGGCACGGAACCGGGCCAGCGCCGCGACGTGGTCCGCGTCGTCCGGCTGGTGGCCGTCGACCAGCGGTGTCAGGTCGAGGTCGCGATGGGCGGCCGGGGCCAGCTCGATCAGCGGCGCCAGGTCGACGATCACGTCGAGCGTCCCGGTGGCGCGGGTGACCAGCTCGGCGACCTCGATGTCGCCGGTGCGCCACTGCTGCGCCCACCGGCCCACCAGCCACCGGAACTCGTCCAGCACGCCACGCACCTGTGCGGCGTGGGCCGCGAACGGGGTGGCCAGGGTCGGCGTGACGAGCACCGGCAGCAGCCGGACCAGGACGCCGCCGAGCCGGTGGACGACGACCGCCGCCGCGGTCTCCGGTTCCCCGGCGGGCAGCCCGGCTAGGGCCTGCCGCGCCTCGGTGACGCGCAGCAGCACGTCGTCCCGGAGGTCCCGACCGTCGTAGACTCCGCCGACCGCGCTGCCGGACGTCGGATCGTCGGCGTACACCGGGCCGGGGAGCACCCGGCGCAGGGACAGCTCGACCTGCATCCGGACCTGCTCGCGGACCCCGTCGACGACCCCGTCGAAGTCGGTGACCTCGACGAGGACCCGTACCGGGAGCATCCCGACGGGGAGCTGGGCGTCGAGCTGGCCCCGGAGGAAGTCGGCAGCGGCGTCGGCGAGGACGCGGGCCACCGCGTTGCCCCGGGAATCGGCCAGCAGTTCCGGGGGCACGCCCAGCACCAGACCGAACTCCAGCGCCGTGCCGGCTGTCGCCTGCTGCGGCAGGCCGGCCAACCAGGAGGTGACCAGCGCGGCCCGCCGGGAGATCGCATCGCGGGTCGGTCCGGTCAACACCGCCCAGTCACCTACCGGTTCAGCCGGGGAGAGCCGCTGGTGGTCCCCGGCGGCCGCCGACGGCGGGAGGTCGCCGAGCAGTTCCAGGTCCCACGGCCGGCGGAGCAGATCCACCCGGTCGAGAACCGCCCGGACGGCGTGGTCCGCGGCGATCCGGACCGGGGCCTCGAAGCCGAGGCGCTCGGGCCGGGTCCGCCAGGTCCGTTCCACCTCGGCCGCCGTGACCGGCGGAACCGTCGGATCGGCTGCCGGAGGCTGCTGCCCCGCCTGGTCCGTCGTGGTCTGCGGTGCGAAGGGCGCGACACCGATCGGTCGGAGCACCGGGTCCACCGCACGGTACTCCCCGTCGGCGTCCGGTTCGCCGACCAGCGCCGCCAGCAGGTGGAGGTGACGCGACCGCAGCCCGGCCCACCGCATGCCCCGTAGCTGGGCCTTCTCCTCGTCGGACAGCGCCGCCTGTTCCTCGTCGGTCAGGGCATCACCGGGAAGTCCCGCGAGGTCGCCGAGGAGACTGCCGGGCACGTTCGGGCGGTGCGGCGCGGTGTCGTCGCGGTACTCCTCGCGCAGGCCGAGCTGGTGGGCGAACTCGTGTACCAGCTCCTCCTCCAGGGAGTCGTGACGCCAGTGGAACTGGTCGGTCGGCCCCTCGTCGATCACCTGCACCCGCAGGTGGGCGTCCTGCGGGGAGGCGGCCTTTTCCACGGTCACGTGCAGCAGGTCGCCGGACCGGTTGGGCAGCCGGTACGCCGTTGCGTCGGCGCTGCTGTTGAACACCCGGTTCACCCCCCGTTCGAGGGCGGCGAGCATGGCTCCACCGGTGTCGTCGTCGAGCCACACCCGTACGGTCAGGTCGGTCACCGGCTGGCCGCCGTACCGGAACCGGCGGGCCTCGAACCGCGACACGACCTCGTAACGGTCGTCCCGGGCGGGGCCGGGCCGGCTGACCGGGTCGACCCAGTGGTGCTCGCGGACCGCGACCTGTGCCATCGCGCGCCGGATCGTCCACTCCAACGGCTCGTCCTCCCCGCGCGGCACCGTGCGGGGTTCGGGGCGGGGCGGGGCCGGCTCCGCCCCGTCGGGCCCCAGCGGGTCCGCGGTGTCCTGCGGCTGTTCCGGTGCCACGGTCGGGGTGGTGATCACCGCGCGCAGGTCGTCGGGGACGGCACTCGTGCGGCCCTTCTGGTCCGGCCGGAACACCCGCCATCCGCCGAGGCCGTCGTCGGTGGACACCATCCGGGCCGCGCCGGCGCGCGTCGTGATGTCGATGTCCGCCCCGTGGGTCAGGACCACCGGTGTGACGAGAAGTCCCGGCTGCTCGGCCACCGCCTGTCCGAGCACGTCGACCAGGGTCTGCGCCGCCGCGTGCGGCAGCGGGTGCCCGACGAGGACGAGACCCTCGACCGGTGTCGACTGGGCGATGACCGTCTCGACGACGGTCGTCGCCCAGCCGGGCAGGTACGTCGGTGCGTCGGGACCGGCGAAGATCAGCTGGCGGCTGTCGGACGCCTGGATCAGTGGCACCAGGTCGAGCACGTCGGGGTCCTCGGTGCCGAAGAGGGGCGGCAGGACGTGCGCCACGTCCGGCGGATACAGGTTCAGGTGGACCGTCGTCGGCTCCAGCAGGTCGACCCGGTCGTCCAGCGGGACGAGCACCCCGTCGGGGTCGACACCCCGCCGGATTCCCCGGTCGCTGTCGGCGTCGTACAACGCCGGCAGGAATTCCAGCCAGGGCCGCGTGCCGTCGGGCCAGTCGACCCGCAGCTCCCCCGCATCCGGATCCCACCTCGGCATCGCCTCCCCGGCCAACGCGTAGACGGGCCGGCCGGTGAGGTCCGCGAGCCGTTGCAGGGCAACGTAGTGTTCGGAAAGGCCCGCATGCTGGACGACACGGATCGCCGTCACGTCGTCGGCAACCGGCAACAGGGGGCGTAGCGACCAGTTCGGCGCGTACAGCGGCAACTCGACGGTGAGCAGGCCGGGCGGGCCGGCGTGCCGCCACATCGGCCAGAGTTCCCGGTCGGGCAGGGCCAGTTGGAGGCCCCCCGGACGCTCCACCGCCACGCCGGTGACCTGCAGCGCCTCGTCGAAGGCCGCCCCGGCCTCCCGGCGCAGGACCGCTGCCTCCACCTGGGCGGTGGCGCCGTCGACGTGCTGCGCGCCGAAGTACCGGACCTCCAGCACCATCAGCGGCAGCGCACCGTTCGACGTGTCGAAACCGTTGATCACGGTCATTCCGCCGTACCCGAGATGCTGCCGCACGTCTCCACGGAGGTAGTCGATGATCGACTGCTGCTTGTTGTTGTTCTTCTTGTCGACGAAGGCGCCGTTCTGGAAGAAGTCACCGGCCAGCTTGACCCCGGTCCTCAGCTCGAAGCGCTCTTCGAGATCCGGGAACCGGTCCGTGAACATCCCGCGGAACAACTGCGCGATCTCCGTGAAGTTGGCCTGGAAATAGGCCTGTGCCGCCGGTGACAACGCGTCGAGCAGCATCCGCATGTCCTGCCGGGACAACGCCGCGACGTTCTCCTTGACCAGACCCCGGTGGAGCCAGGCTCCGGCGACGCCTGCGGTGTTGGAGTACAGCACGGTGGCGAACCCGCGTAGCTCCGCGACGTCCCGAGGGCTGCCGCCCCCGTCGGC
This sequence comes from Micromonospora sp. HM134, assembly GCF_007833915.1. Taxonomy (NCBI): domain Bacteria; kingdom Bacillati; phylum Actinomycetota; class Actinomycetes; order Micromonosporales; family Micromonosporaceae; genus Micromonospora; species Micromonospora sp. HM134. The sequence continues at coordinate 3,234,419 of NZ_CP041061.1, read as the reverse complement.
GAAGTGGTCGGCCACGGTGTCGGCGAAGGACAACGCGTCTTCCAGGTGGGGGCGGGCGTAGGAGGGAGACACACTCGTCGGGCTGCGCCAGGTGTGCCGGGCGACGTAGCTCAGGAACGAGTGGGCACCGGCGAGCGGGACCCCGATGCTGTGGTGCACCCGGGCGCCGGGCTCGCTGTCCGACGGGCGCGGGCCGACGTTCGCCTTGCGACCGAGCGGTGTCAGCACCACCTGGGGGAGGTGACCGGCGGCCTGCACCGTGCCCAGGAGCTGGGCGAACGGGACGGGCCCGGTGAGCGCCGACAGGGCCTGACCCAACGCGGTCATCGCCGGGTACAACGACTCGCCGCCGTGGTGGGCGTCCATCTCGGCGTCGGTGTCGGGCACGACGCCGACGATGACCTCCAGGATGGCGACGGCCTCCTTGGTCCGTTTCGGGGCCGGTCGCCGGTAGAGCTGGCCGTCGCCGCTGTCGCGGAAGTAGGTCTTGGTCTCCACCTCGATGACTGTCGTTCCCGCGGGGTCCCTGGCGAGCGCTCTCGTCCGGGCCCGATCGGGCAGCGTCTCGGCGGTGGCTCCCGTGAACATGTCGGCGGCCGCGCTGAGGTCGAGCATCTCGAAGAACTCGAACTCCGTGCCATGGCCCAGGAAGGTCCGGTTCACCGGCGCGTCCACGATCGCCCGCGCCACCGAGGTCGAGGCGACGGGCGCGAACGTCCCGGCGTCGACAAGCGCCGCCGGATCGACAGTGCCCTCGGGATCCACCAGGACCGCACGGGCGGCGACCTCCGGGCCGAGGGCGTTGAGCCGGGGCAGCCGGTTGTCCGCTGCGGCCCGGGGCAGCAGCACCGCGCCCCGGTCGCCGCCGAACTGCACCCACCGCACCGGATCGGTCTCCCGGTCCAGCCGGTACCCCGCGAAGGCGTGCCCGGGGGCGCTGCCGGGGCGTTCCAGCAGGACGAAGGCGGCGGTGCCGGGCACGGCGGCGCCGAGTGCCCGCTCGACCTGCGCCCAGGAATCCACCACCGCCCAGTCGGACCGGTCACCGGCGAAATCGCCGGCCCACCGGGTGCCGATCGCGGCGTCGTCCCGGGTCCGACCGACCCGCAGGCCCGGCCGGACGAACCCGTCGATGCCCGGATGCAGGACGACTGCGAACCGACGGGCCAGAGCCAGACACGACAACGGATCCTCGGGCGGGCGCCAATCCGTCACCGGGCCGGCCGGACGGACGGCAGCCTGCACGTCCTGGGTCTCCTGCACGGCCGTCTCCAACCCCGCCAGCGTCAACGGGTGCCGTCCCCGGCCGGTCGGCCGGGGCACGCCGGCATGACCGCCCGGATGGCCGACGACGGCACCGTCGGACCCGGCACCGCTCTCGGCGTCGCTGAGCACGGCGTCGCTGAGCAAGGCGTCGCTGTCCGCAGCGCCGTACCCGGGATCGCTCCCGGTCGTCGTGGGTCGCAGGGTCGCCGGATCGGTGCTCTCGCGCCAGAGGTCGACCGTCGGGCGGGGCAGTTCGAGCGCCTCCTCCCGGGCCCGGGCCACATCGAGCACGTCCGGTTCCGGTAGCCACGCCCGGTAGTGGCCGTTCGCCAGGTAGAGCAGCACCGGTCCCTCGCTGATCCGGGCCTCGGCACCGTCGAAGCGCGGGTTGTAGACCGTCCGGATCGACCAGCCTCCGACGTTCGCCTGAGCGTCGTCGGCGGCCTGACCACGGACCGCCGTCGCCGTGTCGCCGGTCGACCGGGAGCCAGCGGCCGGACGGGCCGACGGGACGGGGGTGGCCAGCACCACCGGCCGGCGCAGCGCCGCTCCGACCAACAGGACGAGGTAGTCGCCGGTATCGGCCGCCCAGTCCGCCTGCCACCTGCTGACGGTCCGCGCGAGTTGGACGCGTACCCGCCGCTGTGCCCTGACGCCCCGGCCCAGCAGCCCGCCGTCGGCGATCACCTGTTCCACCTCGGCGAGCCGGCCGTCGACGAGCAGGGCATGGATCTGGGCGCGCAGGCCGTCGGCAACCCGTAGGACCAGTGGGCGCAGGCGGTAGGGCAGGGTCACGTCGACGGGCCCTCGGGCGTCCCGCCAGGCCTGGATCTCGTCGAGCTGCCCGTGGTACCCGTCGGGCAGCAGGCCGCGCACCTCGGGCAGCGCGCTGACGACCACGGATTCGAGCAGGCAGAGGCCGTTGCGGTTGACATCGACGACCTCCCCGGCGGCGGGGGGAGGAAGTGCGGTGAACTGGTTGTCGGTGACCTCACGGACCATCGCCGGTGACGGTGCCGGCCCGGCCGGGGCTACGGCTGCGACCGACCCGGCCGGCGCACGGTCGTCGACGACTGATTCGACCGGCTCGACCGGGTCTTGCCGCCCGGCCGCCGTCGGGGCGGGTCGTCCACCGGGCGGCGTCGGATCGGTGCCGTCGGTCGGGGGAAGCAGAACCGGGTCGGCTGCGGAACTCCGGCCGAGGTGGCCGGCGGCCAGCGCCACCAGCCGTTCGACCTCGGCGCGGGCCTCCCACCACCGGCGACGGGCGGACGCCTCCGCCTCGGCCCGTTCGGCCGCGTTCGCGGCGGCGGCCCCGGCGAGCGTGTCGCCGGTGGTGCCGGCGTCCCCGGGGAACTCGGCGACCAGGGCGATCCGTTCCAGCTCCCGCCAGGACTTCAGCGCCCTCTGCGCCTGCTTCGCGGCGTGGACCGCCTGCTCCAGGAGCCCGGCCACGACCACCCGGTCGACGGGCGCGCTCCCGGGTGCGTCACCGGCCAGCAGGTGGTCCAGGGCTGCGGCCTGATCGACCAGCACCGGCTGCGAATCGGGCATGGTCACCTGCACGGCCGTACGGCGGGTGCCGGTGAGGTCGGTGTGCTCGGCGACGACGACCGTCTCGGTGGTCCACCACACCTTCGCCCGCGCGCCCTCGTCGTCCAGTCCCAGCCGCATCACGTCGGTCCGGTGCCCGGCGGCCTCCTGCTGGCTGGAATTGCCCGGCACGGAGAGCCCGAGCGCCGGCACCACCCCGACCGAGGTGCCGAGGGTGTCCGGCAGGGCGGCGTCGGCCCGGGCCACCAGCCGGGCGTCGCCGTGCCGGCCGGCCCCACCGACACCGGAGGTTCCCTCAGCGGGCACGAGAATGGTGTCCAGCCGTACCGCGGTGACCCGGGTGTGCAGGACGAGCCGGTACCCGTCGGCGAGGGTGATCTCGTAGGGGCCGGCCATCCGGTGTGGGGTGGCGGCCCACAGGTGGGTCCGTCCCAGCAGGGTCATCAGCTGGTAGTTGAGGGTCGTTCCGGGCATCCCGACCGTCGGTCCGGAGCCGACGATCCGCAGCGCCCGCAGCGCGGTGGCCTGGAGGGCGGCGGCTCCGTTGAAGCCGAGCGCCACATACCGGTCGGGCACCGGGACGGCGGCGTCCCGCCAGGCCAGCCAGTTGTCGGCCGGGATCGGCACCAGCCGCAGCGGCCCGTCCGTCCCGCCGACGGTCAGCCGGGCGTCGGTCACTGCGGCCGGGTCGGGCAGCACGGTGGCCGGGCCGGCCGGCCGGTAGGTGAGATTGAGGTGTTCGGCGGCGGTTTCGGTACGCAGCGGCACGGTGATCTCGTGCCGGCCGATCTCCTGCCGGCGACGGTGGGCGGTGAAGACCAGCCGTTGTGGCCCGTAGTCGACCGGCAGCCAGGGGCCGGGGGTCTCGACGGCGCTGACCGCCCGGCCGAGGGTGACGTCACTGGACCGGCCGGCGGCGGTACGCCCCAGCGCCCCGAGCGCGTTGAGCGCCGCCCGCTCTCCGACGTGTGCCACCGGGACCACCTCGTCGGTGACGGCCTCGCCCGACTGGCGTCCGCCGCCGACCTCGCTGACGGTGCTCAACTCCAGGTTGCTGGCGCCCGCCCGCAGCTCACCCACCTGTGGCGGGTCGGTGGCCGGTACCGCCCGGACGATGATCTGCACCGCCGGACGGCTGAGCAGTCCCGGGTAGCGCAGCACGAAGCTCAGGCCACCGTCGAAGAGGTCGCCCAGGTGCGCGGCGACGGTGACCGGGTCGGTGTGGTGCAGGACGGTGCTGATGTTCATGCTGGTGTTGCGGTCGTGGCCGACCAGTTCCATTCCCTCGTCGCCGCCGAGGCGCAGCGAACGCAGCCAGCCCAGCACGGCCTGACCGATGGCAGGGGCGTCCACCAGCCGGCTGGTCTGGTGCATCACCTGCGCCGCCGGTGGGCTGACCTGGCGCGGCAGCCGCCAGCCGCCCAACGGGGTACCGACGGCCTGCCGGTACTCCTCGGCCGATATCTGACCCAGCAGGGACACGTCGCCCACCTGCTGGTAGCGGGTGAAGGACCGGTCGGACAGCACCCACTTCGGCTCGGTGAGCACCACGGCGAGGTGGACCCGCAGTCGACCGTGCACACCCAGCAGGACGGTCCGGGACTCGGAGTGCTTGATGGTCCGTTCGACCTCGGCGACGGCGAGGACCGTCTCGCCGTTGGTCCACTCGATCTGCCGCCGGCCGAACAGGCGCAACGCCAGGGTCGCGGGCGGCTGGGTGGGGGTGCGGGCGGCCGGCTGGGTGGGGTTCGGGGCGGGTGCCTGGCCGCCCGACGTTCCCCCACCCGCGTCACCGGGCTGGGCGGGGGCGCCGGGCTCGGCCGCTCGCCACGCCGCGCCGCCCCCGCCGACCTCCAGCCGGAACTGTCCACCCCGGTCCGTGGCCGAGCGGCGGACCGCGTACCCGGCGACCGCGCTCTCGTACCCGTCGCCGGTGACCGCGCCGGCCGGTGCCTGGTCGTGCCCGGTCACCTCGGCGAAGACGAACACCGTGACCGGCACGTCGTCGCCGACGACCACGCTGGGGGCGTGCACCGGCTGGGGTTGCTGGGTCGCCGGTGCCAGCAGCGCCGCCAGGTGGCCCTGGTCGACGAAGGCGTTGAGCCACTGGTGCAGGGGGGTGCCGGGGATGTCGCCGCTGAACGCCGTGCCCCGCCGACGACCGCCGGTGCCGGACGGCAGGTGCCCGGCGTCCATGTAGTCCGCGGTGGCCCCCCGCAACGCGTCCAGCAGTTGTTCGCGCAGCTCGGGCAGGCCGTGGACGTGGTGGGTGACGGTGTGCTGGGCCAGTGCCGCCCCGAGGTGGCGTAGCCGTTGCCGCTGCGGGGTCACGGCTGCGGGCAGCAGTTCACCGAGCGCCTCGCGCAGCACGATGCCCGCGCTCGGCGTGCCGGCCGGCGTGGGCAGCACGACCGGCTGCGGCTGCCCGACCGCGATGGTCTGGGTGAACGGCACCGAGAAACCGAGTTCGAGGTCGATGGTGGCGTCCCCGGCGAAACGCAGTGGCTGCGCCTGCACGGGTTGGTCGGCCAGCCACCGCCAGGTGTCGGCGAGGAACCCGCGGTACTCGACGATGACCGACGCCGACAGCTCCAACCGGACGTCGTCGGCGAACACGGCGACCGCGCCGCCGCCGACGCCGACGACGCCGGCCTGGCTGCCCTGGGTCACCTCGATGACGTCCCGCCAGACGCCTTGGAGCCGCAACCCGATCCCGGCGGCTCCGCCGAGCGCGTCGCTGCCCACCGACGCGCCCGCCTGCACGCCCGACGCGACGCTGCGGACCGCCCGGTTCGTCGCCGCCTGCGCCCGGCCCTGGCTGGTGCGCAGCTTCACCGTCGGCTCGTCGTCCTCCGACTCGCTCGACCCGCTGTCGCTGGGTTCGGGGAGGTCGGCGGTGACCGGGTCCGGGTGGGTGCCCCGCCGGCCGAGGTACCGGGGTGCGGTGTCCGGGTGGCGACGCCGTACCCCGATCCGCACCTCCAGCGCCCGACCCGAGAAGATGTCCCGCACCCGCAGCTCGATCAGCAGCTCCCCGTCGGCGGTGCCCAACAGGCGGGCCGAGTAGCGGCTGGGGCTGTTCTGCGCCGAGAGACGTTCCTCGTTGCCCAGCCGGTCCAGGGCCCGCCGGATCCGGGCGGTCTGCACCCGCGGGTTGTCCCAGTCGGGCAGGTACTGCCGGTACACCGCGTTACGGTCGTCGTCGAGCAGTTGCCGCAGCCGGTCGGCGACCAGGCCGGCGACCAGATCCCCGCCGTGCAGGAAGCCGCGTCCGATGCGCAGCCGGTCGCCCTGCCACAGGTAGTCGGGTAGGGCACGCGGGTCGTCGGGGTCTTCCTCGACGGTGCGGGCCAGCAGGGCGACCAGTTCCCGGTCGGGCCGGGCCGTCGAGGGGACCCGGGAGAGCTCCGCCACGTGTTGCTGCGGCACGACCAGCAGCGTCCGCACCGTCACCGGCTGCGCCCCGCGCCGCAGCCCCCGGTGCGCCAGCGACCGGGTGACCGACCGGTGCATGCTCCACTGCAACGTGCCGGTGTATTCCGCCAGGTAGAGCCCCAGGGCGTGGTCGCCCGTCTCCTGTCCGGCGGTGGTCTCCACCTGCGGTGCGATGGCCTGCGCACGGCGGTCGACGACCGAGATGCTCGGCCCGGCGGAGAGCCGGAACAGGCCGAACGCCCGGCCGATCAGCACCGCGAGGAAGCCGCCCCGGTCCGAGGCGGACTGCACCGACTGACCTGTCGTGGCCGAGGCCACCGCGCGCAGCAGCGCCGACTCGGGCAGCTCACCGATCGGGGTCAGCCGGGTCAGCCGCAGGGTGGGCCGGACCCCCTGGGCGTAGGCCGGCCGGCGCAGCCATGACGAGCTGGTCGCGGTCAGACCGGTCGCGCCGGGCTGCACCGCGTCGAGGGCCCGCTGGCCGCCCCAGAGCCGCCAGACCCTGAGATTGCTCCCCCGACGGACCACGTCGGGGATGCCGGAGAGCACGGTGGTCGCCAGGGCGCCGTCGTCGACGACCTCCACCGGGTAGCTCGCGTCCCGCAGGAACGCCGCCCCGGCGCGACTCACCGTCAGCGCGGTGCCGTCGCTGATCGGCCGCATCGTGGCCAGCACCTCGGGGGTACGGAACCAGAAGCGGTCGCCGTCGCCGGGCACCCAGGTGGCCGGGACGTCGGCCCAGGTCGGCGCGGCGGGCCGTTCGGTGATCTCCACCTGGACGAACACCGCGCTGCGGGTGAGGAACGAGTCGGGTACCCCGATCATCATCCCGTTGTCCCCGGTGGTGAGGGACTGGCCGATCGTTCGGACCGCCCGGCTGCTCAGCACACCACCCAGGACGGTCACCCCGACGCCCCCGGCGGGGACCGGCACCACGACCCGGGCGGTGGTGGTCTGTGGCTGCGCCCACGTCGACGCCGACACACCTGCGGTACGCCGGTCCTCGATGCCACCCAGGCCGGGGGCGAGCCGCACCTCGTCGGTGTCGCTCGGCCGGGGCACCAGGCGTACCCAGGCGAACCGCCTGTCCCGGCCCACCCGGACCGGGTGGCCGGAGCCGTGGTGCAGGAACTCGGTGGGATCGGTGGCCAGCGCGTGCAGCAGCGGCCGGGCGGTGGCCATGGTCACGCCCAGCGCGGCCAACCGCCGGGTCACCTGGGCGCCGAGCCTGTCGCCCCAGGCCGGGTGGTCGGTGTGTGGCACGCCGATCAGCAGCGGCTGCGCGGTGACCGCGGTGCGGACCGCGGTGACCTGCTCCGCGGTGGGTTCCCGGCCCGGCACCTGGCGGGCCGCGCCGGTCGCGTCGAGCAGCAGCACCTGGGCCCGTCCGGTGGACAGCGCCCGGGTCAGGTCGGCGTCGCTGAGGTCGGCGGCGTCGACCCCGACGACCATGAGCTGGGCCGGCACCGTCGCCAACCCGGGCTCGACGACGAACATGAGCAGATGTCCGGGTGCCTCCGCCCGGGGCAGGTACGCCAGCGCCAAGGAGCCCGGGGCGGCGCGCAGCGCGGCGACGGTGGCCTCGACGTCGTGCAGCGGTTCGAACTGCCCGCCCAGCGCGGCGGCGAGGGTGCCGGGGATCGTCTCCGGGGTCACCGTGAATTGCCCGCCGAGAGTGCGGGGTGTCCGCCCGAAGTAGCCGTCGACCAGCCGCACCATGGCCTGGACCAGGTCGGTGGCGTCGGCCACGACCAGCGCCGGGTCACCGGTGGCCCGGGTGAGGCCGGCCGGCGACGGGGTGAGGAAGTCGGCCAGGTCCATCGCGTCGCCACGGGCGTCCACCGCCAGCACGGTGGTGCCGGCGCGGGTCAGCGCCACGGCGGTGGCCGGGTCGTCGGCGGCGGACCGGGCGAACACCCCCGGCCGGGCGGGGTCGACCACCCGGGGCACCACGGCACCGTCCCGGTCGTCGGCGACCAGCCAGAACACCCGGGCAGGCCCGTCCGCAGGCTGCTCGTGGACCAGGATCATCGCGCCCGGTCGGCGGGTCAGCGCCTGGACCAGCGAACCGGGACGGCCGGCGTCGGGTGCCACCGGCCGCCCGCCCAACGCCCGGTGGAACCCGTCCAGGCTGAGCGCGGTCACCGCCCTTTCGGTCACCGGGAGGTCGCCGATCCGACCGTGCAGGGCTAGGTGGGCGCTGACCGCCCGGACCCGGGAGCTGGCCTCGGTGGCGCCGGCCTCGTCGACCTGCACCGCGTCGACCCACCCGGCGAGCCGGGGCAGGGACGGGCGGCCCCGACGGATCTGCCGGCCGGCCGCGAGGCGGGCCGCCGGCAGCCGGCGCAGCGCCTCCCCGGCGGCGTGCAGCGCTGCCGGGGACGGGCCGGCCGTGGTGGATGCGGTCCCTTCCGTCGGGCCGGTCGACACCGACGCGGTGTCGACCGAGCCGGGCTCCGTCACCGCCGCGCCGGTCGACGCGGAATCCGGGTCCCGGTCCGACGAAGCGTCCTGATCCTGCTCCCGATCCGACGACTGGTCCCGGTCGGAATGCGATGACGGGTCCTGATCCGGCTCCCGGTCCGACGACGGGTCCCGGTCGGAATCCGACGAGGCGTCCTGATCCGGCTCCCAGTCCGACGGTAGGTGCTGGTCGGAGTCCGACGACGGGTCCTGGTCGAAGTCGGAAGGCAGGTCCGGGTCGTGGTCCGCCGGCCGCTCCTGGGCGGGATACGGCGGCGGCTCGGATACGACCTCGCCGCCGAGCACCCGATGGCCACTCGCGACGCGCACCGCCACCAGCCGCCCCCGTGCCAGCAGCATCCACGGCGGTTCGGTCAGCCCGTCGGGGTCGAGCGCGGTCAGCCGGTCGGCTGCCTCGGCCTGTGGCCGCACGAGCGTCAGCGTGCCGTCGGGGGCGCGATGGACGAGGACCACGGCGTCGCCCAGCCAGACCAGGGCGACCGCGTTGGCCGGCAGCAGCCCCAGGGCCGTGACCGGCACCGGGGCGAACTGCAGCGCGTGCAGCCGTCGGGCCAGCAACGCCGGGTGCTGCCCCGCCGCTCCGGGCAGACCGAGGTGGGTGAGCACCCGTCCCACCGACTGTTCGCCGGAGGGGCCGTCGACAGCGGCCCGCAGCCGGTCCATCCCGAACAGGGCCGAGGCGAGCCGGGCGGCCCGGTCCGCCAAGGTGCTGGCGGGCAGCCCGGACAGCCGGCCCCACAGGTTGACGCCGTCGGGCGGGATGGTCCCGCCCCACTCCTGGCCCAGGTCGTTGACCGCACCCGCCAGCTCGGCCAGCTCGGCGGTGACCGCCGCGACGGCCCGGTTGAACAGCTGGTACGCCTGAGTTCCCGTCATGACCTCGGGAACGCCGGTGCCCGGCCGGGGATGATGGGCCCGCCACTGTCCGTCCCCGGTGCGGACCAGCACCACGGCCGCCTGCGCGGCGAGCGCCCCGGCGAAGTCCTCCGCCGCCGTACCGGTGTCGAGCAGCACGACGACGGGGAGGCCGGCGGCGGTGTCCGGCAGGATCACCCGGTAATCGTCGGCGGGCAGCGCGCCGCGCCCGTCGGGACGCCCGGTGGTCACCCCGTCGCCGCTCACCACGCCGGGTTCGACGAGGACACCCCGTTCGCCCAGCAGCGGGCCCAGCCCCCACGCCCAGACCTGGTCGGGCATGACTCCCAGCAGCGGTCCGTCCCGGTAGGGGACCGCCATCAGCTGCGGCGGCGGCACGTCGTCGGACGGTTGCCCGGTGCCGGTGGCGGGGGGTGTCACCTCCCACGCCAGCACCCGCCGGGCGGGAAGCCGGCCGGCGGGGGCCGACGTGATCTCGATGACCGACACGTCCGCGCCGACCCACCAGGCCGGTCCGCCCGGCGGGCCGACCGGCACCGTCCAGTCGGGCACGAAGGTCCGGTCGGCCGGGCGGATCCCGTGCTGGCGCAGCGGATTCTCGGTGACGGGCTGTCCGACTCCGACGAGACGGGCCAGTTCGAGCAGCGCGAGCCGCCGGTCGTAGGACAGGTCGTCGGCGAGTTGGCTCGGCAGGGCGGTAGCCAGCGATCCGTCCTCCTCACCCAGGATGTCGTGCCCGGCCTCGGCCAGGATGTCCCCGTCGATGAACCAGCCGTGCAGGACGTGCTCCCCGTCCGGACCGGGTGCCATCACGCGCATCACCGAACCCTCCGGCAGGGTGTACACGCGGTCGTCGGCGCTGATCTCCTCGACGGCGACGAAGGCGACATCGGTGACGGCGTGCCCGACGGGTGGGTCGGCGTCTCGGGCGGCCACCGTGTCGGCCAGGAACCGCACGGCGGCCTGCGGCAGCGCCAGCATCGTCGGGGCCGGCACGTTCTGTTCCCGGAGCACCGGGTCCGTGGCGGCCACGCCGGCGACGACGTACGACAGGTCCGCGCCGGTCAGCACACCGATCCGTTGTTCCTCGTCGGACCACGCGTACGCCGTCCACGTTCCGGGGTCGCCGACGGTGGAGCGGGTCACCACCGCGAACACCGCGTCGAAGATCTCGGGGATCTCCGCGATCGACTCGACCTCGCCGGGCACCACGATGATCCGGGTCCCCTCGGGCAGCCGCTCCGTCAGGACGGCGACCGCGTCGGCCGCGGGGAAACCCGCCCGCACACCGTCGACGATGTCGTCCAGCTCGGACAGTGGCACCACGGCCACCCGGAACGCCGCACGCAGGGAGGCCGGCAGGCCGGAGCGACCGGCCGACCAGAGCACCGCGCCGTTGCCGTACCGGTCGGCGGTGGGCACGGCCGACGCCGGCATGCCCACGGCGAGCAGGGATTCACCCCCGTCGGCCGGGAACTCCATGGCGGCCATCTCCGGGCCCAGCCACACCAGGGCATCGTCGTCCGCATCCGGGTCCACCGCCCAGCCCAGGCCGCGCCACGACGGGTTGTCGCGGGTCGTCCGGATCAGGTCGTCGACGTGGCCGGCCGAGATCGGCAGCCCGCCCAGCGTGACGTGGTCCGCATAGGGCTGGCCCACGTCCGCCGCCCGCGCCGCCCGGCCCAGGTCGGGCGTCCAGCGGACGACGGGGCCGGTCGCGATCCGGTCGCGGAGGAAGTCCGTGACGGGGGCGATCGTGGCCGGGTCCACGGTGACCAGGTGAAGCTCCTCCCCGGACCAGCGCTGGAACACCCGGACCTGGTCGACGGGGACCCGCAGGGTCAGGTCGTGCTGGTGCTGGTCGGAGTCGCCGACGAGGAGCAGCCCGTCGTGGCCGGCCTCGGCCGCGAACGCCTCGGCCGAGGCCCACCGGTCCAGGTGCAGGTGCAGGTGACCGTCGACGACCTCCTGCCCGTACGGCCGACCGAGCAGGTCGAAGACCGCGCGGACCAGCGCGGTCTGCGTCGGGGTCCGGCGGCGGGCCATGGCCGCGCTGAGCACCACCGCGTCGAACTCGTGCCGGAGCTCGCGCAGCAGGTCCGCGCTGTCCGGGCCGGTCAACTCCAGCTGCCAGCCGGGGAGCTGGTAGACGGCGGTCCAGCCGGTCAGATCGGCGTCGGGGGCGAGCACGCCGACGCCCCGCTCCAGCAGCCGCTGGACGAACGGGCTTCCCTCCGGTGGCGACCGGTCGAGCAGGACGACCCGGGGGTGCGCCCGTAACGCCTCGCTCCCGATCACCTCGTCGGCGGTCACCTCCCAGCCGTCGCCGGTCAGCCGGTCGCCGGCGAGCTGCCCGGTGGCGACGACCAACCCCCGGCCGCTCAGGTCCTCGCGCTGCGGGATGGTGACCACCGCCCGGGCCTCCGGCGGCTGCGGGACGAAGTAGACCATCGGATGATCGACGATTCTCCGGGCGGACGCGTCGACCAGCAACAACGTCGGGCTCGACGACTCGGCGGATTCGGTCCAGATCACCCCCTCCCGGTCGGACCGGCCGGCGAACAACTCCTGCACCTGCGCCAGTGCGGCGGGCGACACCGGGGCGAAGCGGTGACCGGCCCCCGGCCAGGCGCCCGGGGTTTCACCGATGCGCCGCGCAACCTGGTCCCGATGTGCCATGGCCAGCAGGAACTGGTCCCAGGGATAGGTCCGGCCCGGGTCGAGGACGGCCAGCCAGGACTGGATGCGCGACCAGGGCTCCCTTATCACCCGCCACGTGTCGGGATGGTCGGCGGCGTACCTGCCGTCGAAGAGGAACTGCGCCCAGCGTGTCCCACCACGGGTGGTCTGGAAGGACTGCACCAGCTCCGGACGGGGATCGGTGATCTCGATCAGCACGCGGTGCCTCGGTAGCACGGCTGGATCGATCAACAGGACCCCGGCCTCCCGCAACTCCGTTCGGATGCTCGCGACGTCTCCCCTTTCCGCCCGGGCGAGCAGCAGCCGCACGGGTTCGGTCGGCGTGGCCAGCAGCCCGCTGTCGAAGATCTCGGTGAGCCAGTCGTCGTCCTCGTAGATCCGCAGGGCGGGGTCGGCGAGCAGCGTCTGGGCCAGCTCACGGCCCTCGACCGGGTCCGCGGCGTGCAGGGTGGCCCGGGCGAGCGCTCCGTCGAGTTGGGTGACGAGCTGGCTCACCTCGGCGCCGGTGACGGCACTGGCGCCGAGCACGATCCAGTGCACGTCGGCGGGCAGCAGCGTCGGCAGGACGACGATGGCGGAGGCCCGTACCGCCCGGATGAAGCCGGAATCCACCACGGCGGCGTGGTCGAGGTCCGGGAAGAACAGCACCCGGGTGCCCCCGGTGGTCGGCAGCCGGGCCAGGTAGTCGGCCGCGGTGTAGCGGGTGCCGTCCGGGGTGACCAGCGCGTCGGACGACTCCGCGTCCAGCCGGCCGGGCTGTACGACGATCCGGTGTGCGCCCCGCCAGCCGTACCGGTCCACGTAGGTCACCAGCACCCCGGAGAGCAGCTGCCATGGACGCCGCATGATCAGCTCGCGGACCGGTTCGTTCTGCCAGTAGTCGGCCAGGGGTGTGTCCTCGGGCATCTCGAGGAACGCGGCCAGCCCGGCGGCGTACGCCGGGGTATCCCCGAACGTCTCCCAGAAGGTCTCCCGGATCGCGGCGAGGACGCGGGCCTGCAGCATCCGGCGCTCGATCCCGTCGAGCGGGCTGTCGTCGTGCTGGTCGGACCGCTCGGCCAGGATCCCGGTGGTCTCGGTCTGCTCCGTGTCCTCGATCAGGTACTGCCAGGCCCGGCGGACCATCTCGGGCGGGTCCGTGATCGGCTGGGCCACCGGGCCGTCGACGAAGTCGTTGCGCCACAGCGGGACCACGGTGATCAGGCGTGGTTCGACGTCGAGCGACGCCCCTGCCGGCGGTTCCACCAGCGCGTCCACCTCCAGCGCCGGCTGGTCCTCGATCGCGGGCAACGACAGCCGGACCAACCGGGTGGTGTCGGCCGGGGCCGCCACGGCCAGCTCCACCGGGGCCGTACCGCTGGAGTCGGCCACCGTCGACGGCCATCCGCCGTGCAGCAACCAGCCCCGGTGCCCGCCGAGACCGTCGGCCAGACCGGTGTCCGCGACGGTCACCCGCCGCACCGGGCCGGGCGGGGTGGACTCCGCGTGCGGCGGCGTCGCCTGCTGCGCCGCCACCCGCAGCTGCTCCCGCTGGTCCTGCGACAGCCGCTCGTACGCCGGGGACGGGTCGCCGGCCGTGTAGTCGGGTAGCGCGACGTACGCCTGCCGGACCCGCTCGGGCAGGCCGGCGAGCTGCGCCCGGGACAGCTGCCCGGCGGGGGGTACGGGGAGCCGGAAGCGGAGCCGGGGTATCCGTACCGGCTCGGCAGGCACCTGGGACTCCTGCATGACCACCACGCTCAGGTGGGCCGGTGCCGCCTGGCCCACGTCCAGGCGGCGGCGTAGTTCCCGCTCGACGGAGCGACCGAACGCCACCGCGTTCGCGTCGTCGTCGCTGACCACGGTGAGCACCAGCGGCGCCCGCGGATCGACGTCGATGGTCGGCGCCCACGGCCCGCCGTTGTGCCCGCCGGCGAAGAAGGCGTCCAGCATCGCCTCGGGCAGCACCCGTCCACCGAGCAGCAGTGCACGTTCGGCGTCGGCGAGCAGGACGAGCAGGTGCTGGCCCGGCAGGTCCACCGCGTCGACCTGCCGGATGAGCGTGGTCACCGTCGTGGCCAGTTCCTCGCCGTCCCAGGGCCACAGCACCCCCCGCCGCTTCGGGCTGCTGGCCACCCCTCGCCAGTCGGGCTCCTTGCCGCTGTCGCCGGTGTCGACGGTCCGGCCGCCGTCGTCGTCGGGGACGTCGACCGGGGTGACCGGGGTGACGAGGGCGTCGGGGACCCAGGCGTCGTAGTGGTCGTGCCCGTTGTAGAGCAACCGCACCGGCGTCCCGTCGCCGTCCGGCCAGAGCACCGTCACCGACGGCGGGTCGAGCCGCCCCTGCCACACCGGCCGGCCCAGCGCCGCACCGATCACCAGGGGCAGCACGTCACCGACCCGGCCACCGTCGTCCGGATCGTCCTGGCCGGGCAGCAGCCGCTGCCAGTCCCAGGTGTCGACCGCGTCGAGCAGGGTGGTCTGCACGTCGTATCCGACCGGGAACAGCCAGGTCGTGGCCACCTGGTCGAACAGCTCCACCATCGCCGGGGAGGGGTCGGCCACCCGCCGCAGGATCTCCTCCCGCAGCGCCGTGTCGATGTCGGTCAGGTCGGTGTCGTGGACGCCCGCGCGGCGTACCCGCAGCAGCCGGTCCACCGCGTCCGACGGCATGCCGGGGATGCCGGCCATCGCCTCGGGCACCGCGACGGCGACCGCACTGAGCAGGCAGAGCCCGTCCCCGATGATGCGGATCCGGTCCCACCCGGTCGGCGGCAGCGGGGCGTTGGTCAGCCGTACGCCGTCCGGGTCGGCGGCACCGGCCCGGCTGGCGTAGCCGGCGAACGGCACGGCGAACGGCGCGTCCGACCGGTCGGGGTCGACGATCTCGTCGTTGACCACGTCCCACGCCCCCGTGCCGTCGGGCACGAACAGCGCCCACGGCCGACCGTCGACCGACAGCGGCAGGTGCTCCGCCGTCCCGGCCACCACCAGGTCGCCCTCGGGCGCGAACACGTCGGTGTCGCGCAGGTCGGCCAGGCGCTGCACGGACCGCGCGCCGATCCGACCCGCCGCGCAGGACAGCAGCGCCAGCCGCCGGCCGTCCCGCTCGGGCGACTCCAGCAGCGTGTGCAGCTCGTCGACGGTCAGCGTCACCTCGCCGGTACGGCCGTCGGTGTGGCGCAGCGGCACCCGGAACCGGTCGCCGGCCCCGTGCACCAGCACCGTCACCCCGTCGGTCGCGGCGGGTAGCCGGGGGTTGCGGGCCATCCGACGCCACTCCCGGTCCGACAGCAGGGCGATGCTTCCCGGTCGGCCGGGTACGTCGTGCGTCACCACCCGGCTGCCACCGAACCACCAGGTCCCGTCCGGGTCCTGCCGCAGCCGGCCCGCAGCGGGCCGGTCCGCCCGTCCGGCCGGGGCGGACCCGCGCGACCGTCGCCGGTCCCGGCCGGCACGGTCGGTCGACGCGGGTTCCCGGCGGCGGATCCGGTTGGCGTAGGCGGGCCCCGGCTCGGTCCAGAGCACCGCCCGGCGGCGCTGCCGCGGTGTCGACGGACGCTGCGTGCCGCCGGGTGCCTTCGACCGGCCGGCACCCCGGCTGCTCTGGTCGACCCGGACCATCCGTGGCGGAATCCCCTCGGTCCTCAGTCGCGCCGCCACCATCGTGCCGACCAGCTCCGCCAGCGAGGCCGCCCGCCGCCGCCCGGTGCGGGCGGCCCCCCGCCGCAGCAGCCGGCCGCCGTTGCCGCCGCCCTCGATCCGGACCCGCACCACCCGGGGCCGGTCGGATTCCCACGCGCGGCGGGCCTGGGTGACGACCTGGTCGACGAACAGGTCCAGCTCGGGCCACTGCCCGTCCTCGGCCGCCCGCTGGCCGGGGGCGAAGTCGACGGTGACGGTGGCCACCGGGTCGGCGTCGTCGGGGGTGTGCCGGACCGGGGTGACGTCCCGGTCGAACCGGTTGCCGACCGCCGCCGCGACGGTGCCCAACCAGCCCTGTACCTCGTCGGGGCTCACCGCCGGGCGGGTCGCCCCCATGTACTGCGCCGAGCGGTCGTCGACCTGCCAGCGCCGGGCCGACTCGTTCCAGGTCAGTTCGCCACCCACCCGCGCGTGCCGCTCGATGGCCCGGCCCCGCGCGTCGAAGCCGACCGCGAGGCCCGCGTGGCCCTGCCCGCCGAGCTGGTCCCGCAACCGCTCGGCGGTCAGCTCCGGATCGTGCTGCCGCATCCCCGCCAGCAGGGCGCGGAAGTCCCGTGGCCGCATCGCCGCGGCCGCGTCGGCCGCACCGAGGTAGATCTCGCCGTCCTCGGCCACCACGTAGCGCCAGGACCGCGCCCCCGCCGGGTCGAGCAGGTGGGCGGGGAAGTCCGCCAACCGGTACCAGAGCGGATTGAGGCGTACGTCCCCGGCGTCGTCGCGTTCCTCAGGCGTGATGCGGGCCGCCCGCACCGCCGGCCCGTAGGCACCGTCGAGATCCGCGCCGACCGGCGGGTCGTCGAGGGTCGCGGCGGCAGCCAGGGTGGCGGGCGTATCGGGAGTACCCTCGGCGACCGGTCTCTGCGGGGTGTTCGACCCACCGAAGGTGTCGGCGACGACCGGGATGTCGCGCGTGATCGGGGTGACCGGGGCATCGGCGGTGGCCGGGAGGTCGGCAGCGACCGGGGTCTCGGGAACCGACGAAGGCTCGGCGGTGGCCGGGGGCTCGGGGGCGGTCGGGTTGTTCGTCTCGGCGGACGAGGCGTCGAAGTGGTCGCGATCGTTGTGGTAGACCGTCATCGTGGGGGCGTCCGCCGGCCCGTACCTCGCGCGCTCCCGGCCGTCGGCACGGCTGCGCACGCTCAACTGCACGTCGAGCGCGTACGCCAACAGCGGGAGCAGGGCCAGGCCGACCGGCTCCCGCCAGGATCGGGACCAGTCGCGTACGGCGGCCAGGAGCACGTCGAACTCCTGGTCGGTCAGCGGCCCGGCCTGGAAGGCGTACCAGTCGAGGTAGGTGGTGGACAGATCGTCGTCGGTCAGCCCCGTCAGGTCGGTGTACCCGTGCCGCTCCAGCAGGGCGATCCGGTCGGCGCGGGAGACCGGACCGGGGTCCAGCTGTTCCCGGTCGGCCAGCGCCTGACGGATCGCGGGGATCACCGTCGGCAGGGTGGCCCGGTGTGTGGTCAGATGCCTGGCGACGAGATCGGTCAGGGCGTCGGCGGTGCGGTTCATCGGCGCGTCGTCAGGCACGGACGCCGCGCCGATGGAGAGCTGTTCGGCGTGCCACCGCGCCGCCGCGTGGACATCGTCGGCCTCCGCCAGCCAGGGAGCCAGCTCCTCCGTCAGCAGCCCGGCACGCTCCAACCGGTGGGACACCAGCCCCGGCGCGGACGTCAGGACCGCATAGGGCAGGCACCGTCCGTTCGCCGGCACCCGCACCAGGTCCGCCGGCAGCCCCTCCGCAGTCAGGGTGAACCGCTCGACCGTCGGCACGGTCACCGGGTCGACGGGCTGGCCGGCCGGGGTGGGGGCCGGGGGCGTCGGGTCCGGCCGGGACATGCCGTACCGGCTGGTGCTGGCGGGGTCCACCAGGGCCCGGACGGTCGCCGTGCCGCCCGGCGTCACCGGCACCGGGTTGCCCTGCCCGTCCCGCATGATGACCCGCGCGCCCACCGGCAGCTCCGGCGGTTCGCCGACCGGCCGGACCCGTCGGCCCTCGGTCGCCTGGGTCTCCACCCAGAACAGCTCACCGCCGTCGTTGACCAGGGCGAAGGCGTGCCGCGGGGCGTTCGGTGGCTCCACCAGCACCGCCGCCAACGCGTTCGGACCGGCGGCACGGACCGGGCCGACGACCTGCGCCCAGTCGGAGACCGGCTGCCACTCGGCGCCGAGCTGCGCGGCGAGTTCCCGCTCCGGGCGCGCGGAGTCGACCGCGATGTCGTCCCGGGTCGTCCGGGGCATGGCCGAGAACTCACCGACCACCGCCGCCAGCCGGATCACGCAGTCCATCGCCGTACCGTCGTACGGCGGCAGCACCCCGGTCAGACGCTGCTCCAGGGCGGCTCCCCGGCCGTCGACCGGGGTCCCGGGGAAGGCGGTCACCGTGCCCACCGGCACCGGCTGTGGACCCGCCGCCGGTACGCCCGACGATGCACCGGGCACGGAGGTGTTCACCGGCTGCGGCCGGGCCCCCGATCCGGCCCCCGGCTGCGCGCCGGGCTGCGGTCCGCCCGCCGCCTGCGCCCCCGGCCCCGACCCGACCCCCGGCGGCGTGCCCGGCGGTTGCGTGACAGGTCCCGGTCCGCCCACCACCTGTGCGCCGACCGGCTGCGGTCCGCCCGCCGAGGAACCGGCCGACAGGTCCACCGATGCGGGCGCACCGGGCGCTGCGGACAGGTCCGACGCGGTGGACAGGCCGGGCGTACCCAACAGGTCGGGTGCGGTCAACAGGTCCGACAGGCCGGGGTTGCCACCGGCGGTGAGGCCGCCCGGGTCCACCGGCTCCGGCCCGGCCGGCTCCCCCGGCGGCGTCGACATACCGTCCACCGGCCGGGGCCGGGCCGCGTCGGCGTCGCCGGAACCGCCACCGGCACCGGGCCGGGCCGTCGACCCGGCCCCGGAGCCCGCACCCCCCGCCGCACCACCCCGACCCGCACCGCCCGGGGTCGCACCACCGGGCGTCACACCGCCGAGGGACGTACCGCCGGTGCCGATACCACCCGCGCCGGCACCCACCTGCGGCGCGGCGGCCACCGCCTCGGCGTACGACGGTGGTTCGTCGTACGCCGGCAGGCGGACCGGGTCGTACGCGGGCAACTGCTCGTCCGTCACCGGGTCCGCAAGCGCCGACGGGTCCGCCTTGCGGTCCCGGTCACCGACAGTGGCCTTGTTCAGCTGCTGCCCGATGGCGGTGCCGGCGACGCTCGCCACCCCGGAGAGCGCACCCGCGATGACGGCCGCCCCGTCGGCGTCCCACTCGCCGGTCGTCATGCCGTTGTAGAGGAACTCGGTCAGCCACTCGCTGACGCCCTCGTTGGCGATTTCCTGGGCCGCCTCGCCGGGCCGGAACCCGTGCGGCTCCGGGGTGTTCGACGATGCGGTCAGCCCGACCCGCCGGCCGATGTTCGTCGACCGGGCCAACCGCTCCAGCCCCTGCATGAGCCCGCCCAGGCCGAGGCCGACCGCGCCGCCGAGCGAGCCGACCTCGGCGGCGGCGCGGGTCAGCTCGTCGTTCCAGCCGTCGCGGGTGTGGTTGCGGATCTGGTAGAGCTGCACCAGCCGGTCCATCACCGTCTGGAGACCGATCCCGACGGCCTGCGCCATCGCCACCTGGAACAGGACCCGGGTGGTGACGTTCTGGAAGATGATCCGCATGATCACCCTGCCGACGGCCAGCCGGGCCAGCGCGGCGGCCGGGTTGATCCAGGCGATCGCCAGTGCCGCCAGCAGTTCGAGCATCAGCGCGAGCAACGACGCGATGATCATCAGCTTGGCGTACTGCACCTCGGTCGCGGTGCCCCGGTAGCTGTCCCCCATCCGGTTGGTGTATTTCGACACCAGACCGAGGTAACCCGGGCTGTGCAGGACGTAGCGCTCCATCGTGTCGACGAAGGAGTCCTCGGCCTGCCCGTTCACCCCGGCCCGGTACGCCCGCACCCCGTCGCCGAACGTCTCGCTCGACGAGGCCACCAGCTCGGCGGCCCGCCGCAGCTCCTCGGCGGTGGCGAAGAGGTTGGTCTCGTTGGCCCTGGGAAACTTCTCCCCGATCAGGAAGCGCAGGAAGTTCGCCAGTTCGGCGCTAACCTCGATCGCCACCGGAGACCACCCCTCGTCGTCGTGCCGTTGTCAGGTGTCACGCAAACCACTGCCCGCCTGCTGCGGACAGCGCTGCCAGCCGCTAGGTGTGCCGGCCGGTGTTGACCCCGCCGGAGATGTCGGCGTTGGTCGCCTCCACGCTGGCCAGGAGTTGCCCCAGCTCCCGCAGGTCCTCCTGGTAGCCCTGCGGCACCGCGCCCAGGAGCCTGATGAGGTCCGCGCCGAGCGACGCCTTCGGCAGGTTCGCCACGATCTCGTCGATGTCGGCGTACGGCGCGCCGACGAGCCCCGGACTGTCCGTGTCGCTACGTCGCAGCGCCTGCTGGACCCGGTCCAGTTCCTCGGTGAACGGGTCGAAGTTCGGGTTGGTCAGCCGGCCGGTGTCGGCACCGATCGGCCCCTCGGCCGGGGCCATCAGTGGGCTCCGGCCGGAGACGGCGGCGTCGGGTCGTCGTCCGGCTCGGCCGTGCGGAACATCTCGGTGAGCAGCCGGTCCATCGGCAGCGGGCCGTGCTCCGGGTCGGCCCCGCCGGTCAACAGGTCGATCATGGGCAGCCCGGCGGGGAGCATCGACTCGAACGCGGCCACGGTCCGGGCCATCGCCTCGCCCCGGGCCGCCTCGATCGTGTCGACCAGCAGCTCACCCAACTCCGGGCCGGCCATCGACCGGTACGCCGAGGTCGGAAACCTGATCGCCGTGACCGCCCCCCGGCTGTCCACGGTCACCGCCACCGCCCGGTTCTTCGCGGTGACCGTGCTGTAGACGGTGTGCAGGCCACCCTGGATCTCGTCGATCGCGGCCTTCTGCCGTTCGAGTTCGGCAAGCGCCTGCTCGACCTGGTTGGACAACGGGCTCGACATGTCTCACCTCCTGTTGGATCGGTGGTTTCATCCGGTGCGGAGCACCGCTGGCGACGGTCGCCCGTCGCCCGGTAGCGCCGGCGGTCAACCTCGGCCGCGTGCCTGCTCCCGGCCGTGGACCACCGGGCCGGCGGCGGGGACCTCCCCCACCTCCACCGGCGTCGCCGCTGGCCGCCGCCTCGGTGGGTCGGTCCGGCCGACCACCGCCGCCGTGCACGTCGGGTCGGCTCCCCACGCCTGTTCGTCCTCGGTCAACCGGGTGGCGCGTCGGGCGTCGGCGTCGCCGTCCGGGCGGCCCGGTGCGCCGAGCGACGGCAGGATCGGCGGCCCGACCGGCCGGCCGCCGAGCGGCCCGGACGCCGGGGAGCCGCTGCCCGTCGCGCCCGACAACCCCGGTCCGCCGGCCCCACCGGACGCCCCGACGCCGCCGGGCAGTCCCGTACCCGTGGGCAACCCCGCACCGCCGGCACCGCCGAGCGGACCGGCGAGCAGGGCGGCGAGTTCCCGGCCGACGGCGGAGCCGCCGACCGCCGCGCCCGACGGCGGGGCGACCGGGCCGTCCGCCAGGTCGCCGATGTCGACGCCGCCGTCGGCCCAGCCGCCCAGCGCCCCGCCGGAACGGCGGTCGCCGTCCGGGACGCCCCCTCCGGTACGGCCGCCGATCACCGGGCTGACGCCGCCGGCCAGGCCACCCACCCCGGCCAGCGCGCCGCCGCCCCAGCCGCCGACGCCGGTACGCCCGAGGGCGGCGACCGCCCCGACACCGTCGCCGGCCAGGCCCGAGGGGCCGACACCTCCGGTCAGGCCCGAGGGGCCGACGGCACCGGAGCCGCCGGCCAGGCTTCCCGCGCCGAGGGCCGAGAAGCCCGCCCCGCCGAACCCGCCGCCGCCCAGCGCGCCGATGGCCGCCGGGCCACCGGTCAGCATCTCCCCCGCCCCGCCGGCCGCCGAGGAGGAGGAGAACGCCAGGTCCGCCCCACCGCCCCCGGAAGCACCGGAACCGGCCCCGTCGAATCCGGTTCCGCCGACCTGGGTGGTGGTGAAACGCACCTCGTTGCGGGGTGGACCGTCGGTGGGGCCGTCCGGGGAGCCCGGCGGCGGCGGTTGGTCGCCGCCGCCGGACGGGCCCGCGAACCGGTTGACGATCCCGCTGGTCTCCCGCAACGCGGCGACGAGCTGGGCCAGCGCGTCGCGCATCGCCAGGTCGAGCCGGACGAGCTGCCGTACCCAGGCGGTGCGCAGCAGCAGGTCGAGACCGGTCCAGCCGGCCGCGGTGGTCAGGTCGAACGTGCCGCTGACCGGCCCGGTGCCGTAGGTGTCCGGGATGGTGACCTGGACCGCGTTGAGGCTGCCCTGGTCGACCTGCGCCAGGATGCTGCGGACCGTGCTGAACAGCGCGGTCGGATGGTACGTGTTGAACCACTCGTGGGTGTGGTCGCTGAAGACCCGCCAGGCGTCGTTGATCCGCTCGCGGAACATCAGCAGATCGTTCGACTGCTGGAAGACCCGGTCCGACCAGGCGTTGGCCTCGTTCGTGGCGTTCATGTCCCGGGTGAGCCGGTCGATGTCGGCGTGCAGAATGGTCAGCGCCGCCACGAAGACCGCCGAGGCCGACCCCTCGAACCCGGAACCGGTCCCGCTGATGCCGTCGCGCAGCACCCGCAGCTCGGCGGCGGTGGTGAGCAGCGTCTGCTCGACCCGCCAGAGCAGGTTGCCGGCGTCGGTGAAACTGCGTTCGCTGAACCAGCCGTTGGTGCCGGCGTACAACCGGGTGAGGGCGTTGACGCTCGCCCGGTAGAAGCTGTCGAACGCGGTGCTCGGTGGTGGGCCGCCAGCCCCCTCCCAGAAGGTGACGTGGCCCCGCACGATCTCCCAGAGGTCCCGCTGCGGGTCGTCCACTCCGGGGCCGACCCGGCGGTAGCCCATCAGCTCCCGGTCTCCCGGGTCGACGGTGGGGCGGGTGCCACGGTCCAGTTCCTGGGTCCGCCGTTCGACGAACCGGACCCAGGTGACCCCGTGGCCGGCGACCAGGTTGCGGTCGATCAGCGTGCCGCTGCCCTGGTCGGAGCCGTCGCGCCCCTCGTTGAGCACGTCGCGCAGCATCCGTTCCCAGGTCCAGCCGGCGTACTCCGGGTTCGGGGCGGTCACCGCGCGGCCCGCCCGCATCGCCGGTCAGCCACGGCGGCGGCCCGTCGTCCGGGTGGGGCCGGGCGACTGACCGGGTCGGCGCGGCGCGACCGGCATCGTGGTGGCCGGTTCCCCGGACTGCTCGGCCCGGCCGATGACGGCCATCCCGCACTCCGGGTCGGTGCCCCAGACGTCCTCCTCCTCTTCCAGCCAGGTCTTGCGCTCACGGTCCTTCTCCCCCTGTTGGCCGCCCCCACCCATGCCACCCATGCCGCCCATCGGGGGCATCATCGGGAACCCGCCGGCCGCCGAGGTGGCGGAGTCGGCGCCCCGCGCCCCGGTGCCGCCGGGTCCGACGCCGGTGGGTTCACCGAGCAGTGCCGCAAGTTCGCTGCCGAGCGCCACCCCGCTGGTCGAGGACTCGCCGGGCGAGCCGCCACCCAGGTTGCCGACGTCGACGCCGTCCACATCGGTCGGGAACTGTGCCGACGGGTTGGTCGTGTCGTCGCCGGGGCCACCCGCCCCGCCGCCCTTGACACCACCGAGGCCACCCGAACCACCGGAACCCAGTCCACCCAGCCCGGGAGGCAGGCCGGGAACGACGGCACCGCCGCCGAGACCGGGGCCGCCGATCCCGCCACCGGGGCCACCGCCGATCCCGCCGCCACCGGCCGAGCCGGACCCCGTGCCACCGCCGAGCAGGTCGTCCCAGTCGATGCCGCCGCCGATCCCGCCCAGTCCCCCGGTCGACCCACCGGCACCGAGGTCACCCCCGCCGAGTCCCAGGCCGCCCGCCCCGCTCCCGCCACCCAGGCCGGACCCACCACCCAGGCCCAGGTCGCCACCGAGACCGAGCCCGGACCCCCCGCCCAGACCGAGGTCACCCCCGCCACCGCCACCCAGCCCCAGGTCACCCCCGCCACCGGACCCGAGGTCACCACCACCGCCCAGGCCCAGGTCACCCCCGCCACCCGGGCCGAGATCGCCACCACCGCCCAGCCCGAGGTCACCGCCGCCGCCCAGGCCGGGACCACCACCGCCGTTCAGGTCCGGCCCGTTGAGGTTGGGGGTGCCCCCCGGCGGCGGGGTGGCGTTGGTGGTGGTCGGTGGCGGCGAGATGACGCTCACCAGGTGGGTGACGGACCGCAGCCGGGTGGTCAACCGCGCCAGCTCGGTGCGCATCGTGGCGTCCAGCTCCCGCAACTGGCCCAGCCAGGCCCCCTTGACCAGGTTGTCGACGCTCTGCCAGCCGGCCTCGGTCATCAGGTTGAAGGTGCCGGTGTTCACCGTGCCGTTGCCGTACGCGTCCGGCAGGGTGATCGTGACCTGGCTGAAGTTGCCCGTCCTGACCTCCGTGATGATCTTCTTGAGCGAGTCGATCAACGTGGTCGGGTTGTAGCCGTTGAACCACTGGAACGTGTGGTCGCTGAACTCCCGGAACGAACCGGCGATCTTGTTGCGGAAGGTGGTCATGTCGTCGACCACGTCGTCGACCTGGTCGGACCAGGCCCGGTCGGCGCTGTTGGCGTTCATGTCGACGGCGAGCCGGTGGACGTCCCGACGCAGGCCCGACACCGCCCCGATGAACACCCCGGAGGCGTTGCCCTGGAACCCGGAGGCGTCGTCGCCGACCCGGTCCAGGATGGTCTTCAGCTCCCGTTCGGTGCTGATCAGGCTGCTCTCCACGTCGTGCAGCATCTTGGCGGCGTCGGTGAAGCTCTTCCAGCTGAACACGGGGTTGGTGCCGCTGGTCAGCCGTTGCAACGCCCCCTCGCTGGACTTGTAGAAGGTCTCGAAGGCCCCGCGCGGGGAGGGCGCCCCCTCGGTCTGCGAATCGTTGAAGACGATCTTCACCTGGATGAACTGGGTCCGGGTGGTGTAGTGGGGCTGCCCGTCCCGCAGCGAGCCGACCGAGCTGATCCGGTAGAGGAAGAACTCGTTGCCGTCGAGCGAGTCGATCCGGTTGGTCACATCGCCGTCGCTGGGCGGCTGCGAGGACTCCGTCACGTCGTCCATGTGGTCGACGAGGCGCAGCCACCGCACGTCCGGACCGGCCACCAGCTTGCGGTCGAGCATGGTGCCGCTGGTGCCGTCCGGGCCGTCCCTGCCCTCGCCCAGCACGTTCTGGAGCATCGATTCCCAGGTCCACTGGGACATGTCCTGGTACGGCGCGGTCACCGGGTCACGCCGTCGGGTTGGGAGTGGGGTTGGGCGAGGTGCCGGTGCCGGTGCCGGTGCCGGGCAGGAACTCCAGGAAACGCTCGGCGGTGATCGAGTTGAGCGACTCGATGTAGTCCGAGTTCGCCAGCAGCTCGGTCAGCCCGAGGGCGAGGGCGTTCATCGTCGTCCGGTGGCTGGTCATCCGGGCCAGCAGCGTGTCGCCGGTCTTGTTGAGCTGGTCGCGGATGGTCTTGCCCGGCTCGAAGTTGTTGGTGCCGGCCGAGACGACCAGGTCGCGCAGGGTCTGCGACACGTACTGGCCCTGCCCGGAGGTGGCGGTGTCGACCGCGTCCCGCAGGCTGTTCAGCTTCGCGATGAGCTGGTTGATGTACGGCTCGTCGATGACGATCGGCATCTGGTGCTCCGTTCCGTGAGGTGGGGGCGGGCGGCCCGGTACCGCCCGCCGCACCGAAGGTCAGACGTTGCCCTGGAACAGCGCCGCGCCCCGCGCGTCGCCCAGCCGGTAGTTGTCGTGGATCTGGTCGAGCCGGGACGAGGCGTCGGCGAGCGCCCGGCGCATCTCCTCGATCCCGGCGTTCCACTTGGCCTGCGCCGCGGTGAACGCCTCCCGGGTGTCACCGGAGTTGGCGCTGACGTACGTCTGCACGACGGTATTGAGCTCGTCGATCGAGTTCTGGATGCTGGTGGTCACGCCCTGCAACTCGGCCGAGCTGTCCAGCAGCCCGTTGGGATTGAGTCCGTACGACGGCATGGTCGTCCTCCGTGAGGGGTCGGTCGGTGGTCAGGTCCAGCTGGCGGAGAGGGCGTTGTCCTGCTCCACCTGCGCACTGGTCTGGTAGTGCGAGGTCATCGCGGTGTTCAGGTCGAGCAGGCCCTGCTTGACCTTGCCCAGCCCCTCCAGCCACTGCTGGATGGAGGTGGTGAAGGTGGTCTTGGCCTCCCCACGCCACTGGGTGTCCAGGAAGCTGGACGTGTTGTCGACGGCACGCTGCGCCGCGTCGCACTGCGCGTCGGTCTGGTTCATGGCCGAGATGGTGCTGCGGATGGTCTGCTCGTCTACCTCGTTGCCGAGTGGCATCGGCGCTCCTTCCGGTTGGGGCGGTCGCGGCGGTTCCGCGCCGCCGGCTCCGCTGGCCGGGCCGGCCTCATCCGACGACCCGGGCCGGGTCGAGGGCGGGACCGGTGGGCAGCAGGTCGATCAGTTCCGGGGCGACGACGGTCGCGTCGGCGGGGGCGTAACCCAGCCGCTCCGCCACCGCCGCACCGGCGAGCGGGTACTTCACCCCGGCGTCGGTCACCAGGTGGTAGGCGGTGCCGGGCCGCCCGGCACGGCCGGCGACCACCAGCCCGCCGCGTCCGGGCGCGACCGTCACCGCGTCGGCGGTGTGTGTCGTCCGGGTCACCCCGACACCGCCGCGTACGATGCCGGACGCCGGTGCCGGTCGGGCCGCGACGACCCGGGGCCGGCCGTCGGCCCCGAAGCGCAGGCACCAGGCGAGGCCGGGGGCACGGGTGGCCGCCACGGGCGCCACCGCCGGCAGTTCCTCGGCCAGCGGTGCCCGCGCCGCGACCGGCACCCGGGCCAGCGCCGCCGGGCTGAGCACGGTGGGCACCACCGCCCCACCGCCGTACCCGGCGACGGTCGCCGGATCGGCGGCCAGCAGCGCGTACGCCAGCGGGGTCAGCCGGGCCAGCCCGTCGCGCCGCAGCAGGTAGTGCCGCTGCTCGCCGTCGGCCGGCCGGGCGGTGAAGAGTTGACCGATCCGGGTCGGCTGCCCGTCCACCGTCGGCCCGGCCGCGCCGCGCCCCGGCACCGGCACCGGCCCCAGGTCCGCTCCGGCGGGCAGCAGGTCCAACCAGGCCGCCGGGACGGTGACCGGGGGCGCGTCGTGACCGAGCACGGCCGGCAGCCACGGCGCGGTGAGCCGAAACCGGTGACCGTTCCAGATCAGGTGATCGCCGGTCGGGTCGCCGGTCGGCCGGGCCAGCACCGCCCGGTCGGCGGGCAGCGGTGTCCCGTCCCCCGCCGGGGCGACGGTGAGGGTGAGCGCGGTCGTCCCGACGCCGGCCGGATCGGTGCCGCCGGGCGCGCAGGCGGTCCACTCGACGCCGGCCAGCCCGGCGGCCGGCAGCACGTCGGGGGCGCCGACGATGCCCAACGGCTGTCCGTGCGCCACCCCCCGCAGCGACTTGGCCGACACGGTGACCACGGCGAGTTCCTCGCCGAGCAGCAGCCGGGCCGAGGCGTAGTTGAGCACCGGGCGCAGCCGGCCGTCCAGGTAGAGGTAGCGCGAGCCGGTCTCCTTCTCCACCACCAGCGCCCCGGCCCTGCGCCAGGCGGTGGCCCCGCCGGGGGCGAAGAAGCCGTACAGGGTGAAGCCGCCGACCACCAGCGCGGCGACCAGGACACCGGCGAGCAGACCCACGGTGGTACGCCGGTGCGGTGTCTCCAGGCCGTCCGGCTCGCCGGCCACCAGCGCGGCGGTCAACCGGCCCAGCAGGTGCGACTGCGCCTGCACCTGGTCACGTCGGGACTGCACGACCTCAGCCCCCGATCGCCCGGAAGTAGTCGTACACGTGCAGGACGGCGAGCCCGATCGGCAGCAGGGCCACCGCCGCGGCGGTCAGGGTGAGGTCACCGACCCGCCCCCAGTACGGCGTCGGCCGCCGTCCGGTGAGGCTGTGCCCGGCCAGCAGCAACGCCGGTACGGCGACCGGCAGCACCGCCAGCGACACCACCCGCGCCAGCGGTCCCGCACCGGCCAGGGCGTCCACGGCGACCGCGACGAGCCCGACCAGCGCCGGCACCGCCTGGGTCAGCCGGTGCCAGGCGCTGGTCATCGGTCGGGCGTTGAGCGACCAGACCAGCGCGACCAGCAGCACCAGGGTCGCCTCCGCCCACCCCGCCCGGTGGGCCACCGGCAGCAGCGCCACGGCGGTTGCCGTCGCCAGGCCGGCGTACAGGGCGGTCATCAGCCGGTCGACGGCCCGCGCCCGGTCCATCAGCGGGCCGGCGGGTTCCGGGTCGATGTCCTCCTGGAGGTGCTCGGGTCGGGTCGGCAACGGGGCGAGGCGCATCCCGGCCAGCCGGAACGCGAACAGGGGCACCGTCAGCACCAGGGCGGTCGCGACCACCGCCACCACCGCGCCGGCCTGCGGCCCGGTCAGCCCACCGGCCGTGGCGACGGCCCCGCCGAGCACCCCCAGCAGCAGCGCGACGGAGCCGGCGACGAACAGCGGCGTGGCCGCGCCGAGCAGGCCGGCGGCGAGCACCGCCAGCGCCGCCCCGGTGGCGGTCCCGCCGAGCACCTGCGGCCCGGTCACCCCCGCTCCGACCGCCCCGCCGTCGCCGGGCAGCACCAGCCCGGCCAGGCCGGCGTAGCCGGTCGCGGCGACACCCAGCAGCACGCCGAACCCCCGCCCGGTGGCGGCCCGGACCACGGCGGCCCCGCCGCCCAGCGCCACCACCGCCACCGCCAGCGCCGCCACCGCCCGCAGCGGCACCGGGCCGGGCAGCGCCAGGGCCACCAGCCCGACGGCGAACAGCAGACCGGCCAGCCCCAGCACCACCGGGCGGACCAGTTCGGGACGCCACCGGCCGGGACGGTCCCGCACCCCGGTCGCCATCCCGTCGACGAGGTCGTCGAAGTCGACCTCGGGCAGCTGGTCGGCGCGCGGACGCAGATACACCAGGTCGCCGTCGTGCAGGTCGAGCGCGGCGACGCTGCTCTCCTCGTCCAGCGGGGCCGAGCCGGCACGTTGCAGCACCCAGCCGCCGTGCCGCAGCCCGGTGTCGGCCAACCCGTCCCCGAGGTGGTGCAGCAGCGCCGGCAACAGGTCGGCGACGACCACCCCGACCGGCACGGCGACCTCGATCTGCCGGCTCGGTCCGCGGACGACCAGCCGGCACATCTGCTCGGTCTCGGTGCCTGTCACGGCCCCTTCAACGGAACGGCCCGGAGAACGTTCAACGACCGATCGGAATTTTCTTCCCCCGCCGGCACGCCCCCGGCCGGAAACCGGGATCGACCCGGATCGGCCCGTGCTCCGTTGTGGAGGGGGGCCGACGGCCCGGGTGGAGGGAGACGAGCATGGGGACGGTGCTGTTCCGGCGGCCGGCACGGCGCAGCGGGCCGGAGATGCCCACCGGGGAGTTGACCCTCCAGGAGCCGCCGGAGCTGAGCGAGCCGCAGCACAACGGCGCCCGGCAGGCGATGATGGTGCTGCCGATGGCGCTCATGACCGGCGTGATGATGCTGATGTTCATGGGCCCGTCGCGGGGCCCGCTGACCTGGGTGATGGCCGGCATGATGGCGGTGGCCATGGGCGGGGTGATGATCGGTTCGGTCATCGCCAGCAGCGGGGAACGCAAGCAACGCCACGGCGGTGACCGCCGCGACTACCTGCGCTATCTCGCCCAGCACCGCCGCCGGGCCCGCCGCTACGCCCAGGACCAGCGCGACTCCAGCCTGTGGCGGCACCCCGACCCGGCGTCGTTGTGGTCGCTGGCGATGACCACCCGCCGCTGGGAACGCCGCCCCACCCACCCGGACTTCCTGGAGATCCGGGTCGGCACCGGCGAGCAGCGGTTGGCGGTCCGGATCGCGCCGATGCAGACCAAGCCGGTCGAGGATCTCGAACCGGTCGCCGCGAAGGCGCTGCGCCGGTTCATCCGGGCGTACAGCACCCTGCCGGACCAGCCGGTGGCGCTGTTCCTGCCGGGCTTCGCCGAGATCCGGGTGACCGGGGACCGGACGGCGGCACGGGCGCTGCTGCGGGCGCTGCTCACCCAGCTCGGCGCGTTGCACGCGCCGGAGGAGGTCCGGGTGGCGCTCTGCGTCGACCCGGACGGGTCGGCGGCCTGGGAGTGGGTCAAGTGGCTGCCGCACGCCCAGCATCCCACCGAACAGGACGCCGCCGGTGCGGCACGGCTGGCCGCCGACGGGATCGAACGCCTCGAACGGCTGCTCGGCGCGGAGTTCACCGGCCGCCCCCGCTACGAGCCGGGCGTCACCCCCGACCGGGACGAGCCGTACGTGGTGGTGGTCCGCGACGGTGGCCGGGTGCCGACCGGTCACCGGCTCACCACCGGCGGCTACCGTAACGCGGTCTTCGTCGACCTGGACGACCCGCCGGTGGCCACCGGGAAGGGCATCCTCAACCTGGAGGTCGCCGACGGCACGCTGACCATGCTCGGGCGGGACCGGGTGGGCCAGGAGACCCGGCAGGTGCTCGCCACCCCCGATCTGCTCGGCCCGGCGGCGGCCCGCACGGTCGCCCGGCTGCTGTCGCCCTACCGGCTGGCGGTCAGCACCGAACTCGCCCCCGAACCGATGAAGGCCGACTTCGACCTCGGTACGCTGCTGCGCATCCCCGACCTGGAACGGTTGGAGCTGGCCGCGCTGCGCGACCGGCGCGGGCCGGACGAGCGGCTGCGGGTGCCGATCGGGGTGGACGCCACCGGCGCCCCGGTCGAGCTGGACATCAAGGAGTCCGCCCTGGGCGGCATGGGCCCGCACGGGATGCTGATCGGCGCGACCGGCTCCGGCAAGAGCGAGCTGCTGCGGACGCTGGTGCTGGCGTTGGCCGTCACGCACTCCTCGGAGACGCTCAACCTGGTCCTGGTCGACTTCAAGGGCGGGGCGACCTTCCTCGGCCTGGACCGGCTGCCGCACACCTCGGCGGTGATCACCAACCTGGCCGACGAGGCGTCCCTGGTCGGGCGGATGCGCGACGCCCTGCACGGCGAGCTGGTCCGCCGGCAGGAGCTGTTGCGGGCCGCTGGTGGCTACAGCTCGGTGCTGGACTACGAGAAGGCCCGCGCCGGCGGCGCCCCGCTGGACCCGCTGCCCACCCTCTTCGTGGTCGTCGACGAGTTCTCCGAGCTGCTCGCCGCGCACCGGGACTTCATCGACCTGTTCGTCATGATCGGGCGGCTGGGCCGTTCGTTGGCCGTGCACCTGCTGCTGGCCAGCCAGCGCGTCGACGACGGCCGGATCGGGCAGTTGGAGTCGCACCTGTCGTACCGGATCGGGTTGCGGACCTTCTCGGCGATGGAGTCCCGCTCGGTGATCGGGGTGCCCGACGCCTACGAGTTGCCGGCCGCGCCGGGCAACGGCTACCTGCGGATGGACGTCTCGACGCTGCTGCGGTTCAAGGCCGCGTACGTCTCCGGCGAGTACCGCCCCCGCCGGGCCCGGGTCCGGCAGGAGGTGGTCCAGCGGCAGGTGGTGCCCTACCGGCTGGGCCCGGTGACAGCGGAGCAGCCGACGCCGTCGGTGCGGCCCGTCGACACCGCGCCCGCGACCGACTCGGCCGGAGCCGACGCGCCGACCGCCGGAGCGGGCACCCCGGCGAGCGGTCCGGCCGGGTCCGGGACGCCGCCGGTGGCCGGGGCGGAGCCGGCCGCCGGGCGTAGCGTGTTCGCGATCGTCGCCGACCAGCTCGTCGACTCCGGGCCACCGGCCCACCAGGTCTGGCTGCCGCCGCTGGCCGAATCCCCCACCCTGGACAGTCTGCTGCCGGCGCTGACCCCCGACCCCGATCTCGGGTTGGTCGCCGCGGACTGGCCCGGCAACGGGCGGCTGGTCGTCCCGCTCGGCTTCATCGACAAGCCCTACGAGCAGCTCCGCGACCTGCTCACCGTGGACCTGTCCGGGGTGGGCGGGCACATCGGCGTGGCCGGCGGCACCCGCAGCGGCAAGAGCACCCTGATCCGGACCCTGATCTGCGCGCTGGCGCTCACCCACCGCCCCACCGACGTGCAGTTCTACTGCCTGGACTTCGGCGGCGGCACCCTGGGCACCGTCGCCGGGCTGCCGCACGTGGGCAGCGTCGCCGGCCGGCTCGACACCGACCGGGTCGGCCGGACCGTCGCCGAGGTGACCGGCCTGATCAACCAGCGGGAGCGGCGCTTCACCGAGCAGGGCATCGACAGCATCCAGACCTACCGCCGGCTACGCGCCGAGGGTCGGGTCGCCGACGACCCGTACGGCGACGTGTTCCTGGTGGTCGACGGCTGGTTCACGCTGCGGCAGGAGTTCGAGCCGCTGGAGGTGGCGCTGCGGCAGATCGCCGCCCGGGGGCTCAACTTCGGCGTCCACCTGATCGTCAGCGCGGCCCGCTGGTCGGAGGTGCACCACAGCATGCGCGACCAGCTCGGCATCAAACTGGAACTGCGCCTCGGCGACGCCGTCGACTCCGCCATCGACCTGCGGTTGGCGGCCACCGTGCCGCGTGCCCCGGGGCACGGCCTCACCCCGGAGAAGCTGCATTTCCTGGGGGCGCTGCCGCGCATCGACGGGGCGGCCGACCCGGCGAGCACCGCCGAGGGGGCGCGTGAGCTGGCCGGCACGGTCGCCGAGTTCTGGGCCGGGCCGGTGGCGTCGCCGGTGCGTACCCTGCCGGCGGTGCTCCCCGCCGCCGACCTGCCGCCGGCCGAGGGCGACCTGTGGGTGCCGCTCGGCCTGGACGAGACCGACCTGAAGCCGTACTGGCACGACTTCGCGGAGCTGCCGCACCTGACCGGGCTCGGCGACAGCCAGAGCGGCAAGACCAACCTGCTGCGCCACCTGGCCCGCCTGATCGTCGGCCGGTTCACCCCGGCCGAGGCGCGCATCCTGATCGTCGACTACCGGCGGCAGCTGTTCGACTCGGTACCGGCCGAGTACCGCCTCGGCTACTCGGTCTCCACCGACTCCACCCGGGAGACCGTCGCCGACGCCGTGCTCGGCCTCAAGGGACGGCTGCCGGGTAAGGAGATCAGCCCCGAGCAGTTGCGCCGCCGCGACTGGTGGACCGGGCCGCGACTGTTCGTGCTGGTCGACGACTTCGAGATGCTCGCCGGGCAGGACAACCCCCTGCAACCCCTCATCCCGTACGTCCCGCACGGCGTCGACATCGGGCTGCACATGGTGGTCGTCCGGGGCACCGCGAACCTGATGCGGATGTCGATGGACCCGCTGCTGCGTCGCCTCCAGGAGGCCAGCAGCCCGGACCTCGCGCTGTCCTGCCCGCCGACGGAGGGGCCGCTGCTGGGCGGGGTGAAGGGACGGCACCTGCCGCCCGGCCGGGCGATGGTGCTGACCCGACGCGGACACCGGATGATCCAGACCGCGTACGTCGAACCCGACCCCGTGCCCGTCGGCTGACCGCCGGCCGGGCAGCACGGGGTGCGGGGCGGGTCAGCGCCGACGCCGACGCCGCACGCCGACGGTGAGGGTGACCAGGGTGAGGATCGCCGCCAGCACGGCGATCGCGCCGGCCGGGCTCTTCTGCTCCACGGTGGTGGCGACACCGGCCGGGGTGGCGTTCACCGCCGCCGCCGGGTTGATCATGCCCCAGCCGTGCCACGGGTCGGGCCCGCCCGCCGGGGGCGCCGCCCCGTCGGCCGTGGCCGTGACCCGGGCCGCCGCCTCGACCGCGTCCAACCGGGGCGCGCTGGAGCGGACCAGGGCGACCAGCCCGGCGACGAACGCCACGGCGTAGCCGGTGCCGGTGCCCTGCACCTCGCCCGAGCCGATCCCCAGGCCCACCACGTCCACGCCCGGCGCCACCACGTCGACCTCCCCCGGCCGGTGCACCTCGGCCAACCGGTCGTCCGGGCCCACCGCACCGACCCGCAGCACCCCCGGCGGCAGGGCGGCACCCTTCGCCGCCGTCGCCGGGCGGGCCGCCACCACCACGGTGGTGCCCCGGGTGACCGCCGCGCGCAGCGCCGCGACCACCCGCTTGTCGGTGGTGTCCACCGAGCCGCCGACCACGGCCACCCCGGCCCCGGCCGTGGTCGCCACCCGCAGCGCGGCCACCAGCTCGGTCGACTCCGCCGTCCCGGCGGCCATGCCGATCCGGACGGGCAGGACGGTGGCCTCGGGGGCGAGACCGACGAAGTCGGTGCCCCGCTGCCGGGCGGCGGCGACGATCCCGGCGAGCGCGGTGCCGTGGCCGGTGCAGTCCCGGTCCCCCCGGGCGTCACCGCCGGCCCCGGCGTCCGCACCGGGACGGACCCGGCCGGCGAGGGCCGGCGGGGTGGCGTCCACTCCGGAGTCGATGACCGCGACCGTGACCCCCGCGCCCCGGCCCCGGGTCCAGGCCACCTCCGGGGTCAGCCGTAGCTGCGCCCAGGGCACCCCGCCGATCCGCCGTTTCGGGGCCACCGTGCAGACCAGGGCGCTGGTCGGCGCGGTGCTCGGCCTTGGGCGGGGCGTCGCCGCCGGGCGGGCCGGGGTGAACACCGGCAGCGGGCCGTAGCTGACGCCCGCGCCGACGGCGTCCCAGGGCAGCACCAGGACCCAGCCCCGGCGCAGGACGGCGGGGTCGGTGACCGCGATGCCGTCCGGTTGGACCCGTCCCTTGTTCAGGGCGAAGATCTCCGGGTACCGCTGCGCGTCGCCGAGGACCCGTAACGCGACCTCCCAGAGGTGTTCGACCCGGCCCTGCTCCGCGCCGACCACCAGGTACTTCACGAAGCCGTTCGGCGCGACCCCCGGCCGGGCGGGCGCGCCGGCCGGGGGCGGGGGCACGGGGGCGGCCGTCGCCGGCGTCGCCACGGCCACCGTCGACGCCGGGACGGCGAGCCCACCGAGCAGGAGGGCGACCAGCGGACGGGACCATCGGGCCCGGTGGCGTCCGGTCACCGGAAGCGGGCGGGACAGCGCTACCTCCCAGCGTCGTCGTGGACCGCCCAGGCTACGGCCTCCCCCGTACCGGCCCCGGGTCCGGTCGGTTGCGATTCGGCCAACCGGGCGGGCGGACGGCGAAGCCGGACTGAACAGATCGCCGGTCGCCGCCGTTGTAGGCACCGGCCGGGGAAGGGCTCCACCCGGCGGAGGATCAAGGAGGCTGACCGTGCGATTCCCGACCACTACCGGTGCCGGGCGACCGGTGACCCGACGGGTCACCGGTCGGTCCAGGCGGCGCGGCATCGTCGTGACGACGGCGGCGGTCCTGGCCGCCCTCCTGCTCGCCGCCGCCCACGCCGCGGGGACGGTGCCCGCCGGGGCGACGTCGCCCGACCGGGGGTCCGTCCAACCGGCACCGTCACACGCGGGGTCGGTCGGGGCGGTGTCCGTTGACGCGACGCCGTCCGCCGCGAACTCCGCCGACACGACGCCGGCAGGGCGGTACTACGTGGTGGGGCCGCCGGTGGGCGGGCAGCGGGAGTACCTCTACCAGATCGCGGCCACCACCCTCGGCGACGGCAACCGGTACCGGGAGGTCTTCGAGCTGAACCGGGGCCGCCGCCAGCCCGACGGCGGACGGTTGACCGACCCGGCCGAACTCCGCCCCGGCTGGGTGCTGGCGCTGCCCCCGGACGCGCGGGGCCGGGCGTCCGCATCGGCCCGCTGCCCCCGGCCGGCGGGGACGACACCCCACCGGCCACGGCCGACCCGGGGCACACCGGTCAACTGGTCGTCCTGGCCGGACTCGCCGCCGTCGCCCTGCTCGTCGCCACCCTGCTGCGCCGGCCGCCCCGACGGCGGCGCGCCCTGCCCGGCCGCCCCGCCCGGCTCGCCCTCACGGCGGGCGGCGCGGTGCCGCCCGCCCCGCATCCGGCCACCGACGTCGACCCGGCCGTCGACGGTGCCCCCACCGCCGTGCCGGCCGGAACCCCGGATCCGGCACGACCGGGCCCACCGCGCCGACCGTCCCCCGTGGACCGGTCCGCCCCGCCGGCAGACCCGGTGGTACGCGCCGACGCCGCGGCACAGCCCGATCCGGGCCGTACCGCCGCTGTTCCCGACACCGGCCCGGTGCCGCCGGGCATCGACGGCGGCCTCGACACCGAGGTGACCTCGCCCGCCGGCACCCTGGTGGTCCGCGTGCCCGGGGTGGCGGCCGGTGGCGGGCAACCGCACCACGCCTGGCAGATCCCGGCGCAACCCCGACCGTCGATGCGGCTGCCGGTCCGGCTCGGCCACCGGCAGGGCTGGGCGCTCTGGGTCGACCTGGCCGGCACCTCGGACGTGTTCACGGTCACCGGCCCGGTCGAGGCCGCCCGGCACCGGGCCCGGACGCTCGCCGAGCAGGTACACACCGCCGGGCACACGGTCACCGTGATCGGTGACCTGTTCGGACCCGACCTGCCCGACGGCTGGGTCCGCCGGGCGGCCTTCCCCACCGGGGAGGCGGACCTGCCCGACGGTACCGGGGTGCTGTGCAGCGCCGCCCTGTCCGGCACCGAGTTGGCCTTCGCCCGCCGGATCGCCGCCCTGACCGGGCACCGGCTGGTGCCGATCGTCGTCGGCCGGGCGTTGCGGGCCCGCTGGTCGGTGACGGTCCGGCCGGACGTCCCGGCCCGGCCCGACCCCGTCGCCGCCGTCGCCCCGGCCGGTGCGGCCCACGGCGACGGGTCCCCTGCTGACGGTGGTACGCCGTGACCGGTGGCCGGTTTCCCCACGGCCCGGGTGAACCGTGACCGGCGGCGCGCCGTTGTGGTCCCGGGGTGCCACGTCGGACGGCCCCGCCGGGCCGGGGCGTCCCACCGGCCGATGCCCGCTGGTGACGAGGAGACGGTGGATGAGCCGGTTGCTGGTGTCCTGGACCCGGTCCCTGGGTTGCCTCATGGTGACCTGCGCGCTGGTGTTCGCCCCGCCCGCCCCGGCCCGGGCGGCCCCGCCACCGCCCCCGACGTACGTGAAGTACTACACGGTGTACGGCGGGTCCGAGGGCGCGGTGACGGACCTGACCGGGGTGGCCGCCCGGTTCCTGGCCGACCCCGACCGGGCCGACGAGGTCTACCGGCTCAACGAGGGCCGCCGGCAGCCCGACGGCCGGGCCCTGACCGCCGTCGGGCAGCGGCTGTCCCCCGGTTGGCTGCTGGTGCTGCCCTGGGACGCGTCCGGCGACGAGGTCCGCTACGGCCTGCTGCCGGCGGACACCCCGACGGCGAAGCCGGGCCGGCCCGCCGCCGGCGCGGGCGTTCCGGGCTGCGTCGCCGCCGTCTCCGGCGACGGCGGGTCCCCATGGGTCGACCCGGAGCTGTCCCCGGCGCGCGCCTGGCCGCACAGCACGGGTGCCGGGGCGCTGGTGGCGGTGGTCGACTCCGGCATCGACGGGGAACTGGCCGCCCTCGCCGGCCGGGTCGCGCCCGGTTCGGACGTCATCACCGGTAAGGCCCGCGCCGACACCGACTGCCTGGGCACCGGCACCGCCATGGCGAGTGTGATCGCGGCGGCCCCCGGCACCGGCTCACCCGCACCACCGGTGGTCGGCGTCGCCCCCGAGGCGGCGGTCCTGCCGGTACGGATCGTCGCCGACGCGACCGACGCCGATCCGCAGCGGACGGCCCTCGGCATCGAGGTCGCCGTCTCGGCCGGCGCGACGGTGGTGGCCCTGGGCGGGTACACGAAACTCACCGATCCCGCCGTGGCCGAGGCCGTCCGGTCGGCCGTGGCGCACGACGTGGTGGTGGTCGCCCCCGCCGCCACCGCCGACGGCACCCCGGCACCGGCCCAGGAGGGGCTGCTCCGGGTCGCCGGGGTCGGCCCCGACCGTCGGCCCGTCCTGGCGTACCCGGCCGGCGGGGTCGACGTGACCGCGCCCGGCCTGGACGTACCGACGCTCGCCGTCGGTGCCACCACGCCGCGGTCCCGCACCGGCACCGAGTACGCCGTGGCCTACGTCGCCGGTGTCGCCGCGCTGGTCCGCACGGCGCTGCCCGGGGCGGACGCCGTCCAGGTGGCCCGCCGGATCGCCACCACGGCCGACCCGGGCACCCGGTCGAGCCCGAGCCCGGAGCACGGCTGGGGCATGGTCGACCCGCTGGCGGCGGTCAGCACCGGCCCGGACGCGGCGGCGTCGCCGGCCCGTGCCGGCTCCGGCACCTGGCCGGCGCTGGTGGCCGCCGGGCTCGGGCTCCTCCTGCTCACCGTGGTGGGGGTGTTCGCCCGCCGGGCCCGCCGGCTCACCCACCGGGGAGCCGACACCGCCGTGCCCGCCGCCCCGGCGGCCCTGCCGGCATCGACGGAACCCGGGGAACCGGCGGCCCTGCCGGAACCGGTGGAACCGGCGGCGGCCCGGGGTGTGCTGCCGTGACCGGTGGGGCCGGTCGCCGTCGTG
This sequence comes from Micromonospora sp. HM134, assembly GCF_007833915.1. Taxonomy (NCBI): domain Bacteria; kingdom Bacillati; phylum Actinomycetota; class Actinomycetes; order Micromonosporales; family Micromonosporaceae; genus Micromonospora; species Micromonospora sp. HM134. The sequence continues at coordinate 3,196,097 of NZ_CP041061.1, read as the reverse complement.
CCGGGTCCGTCGGGACGCTGGTCGCCGTCGCGGTGCTGGTGGGGTCGCCGGCCGGTGCCGCCGACGGGGAGCCACCGCCGCTGCCGGCGACGGCGGGGAGCTGCGTCGGACCGTCCCCGGTGACGGTCCGGGAGACACCGTGGGCGCTGCGCCTGCTCGACCCGCAGAGCAGCTGGCCGTTGACCCGGGGGGCCGGGGTGGTGGTCGCCGTGGTGGACAGCGGGGTGAGCGCCGCCGCGCCCGCCCTGGCCGGGGCGGTACGCGCGGGTGCCGACGTCACCGGTGGGCGGGCCGACAGCGACTGCGCCGGTCGGGGCACCGCCCTGGCCGGCATCGTCGCGGCCCGTCCGACCGCCGGCGGGGGCCCGGCCGGGATCGCCCCGGACGCCGAGATCCTGCCGGTGCGGATCACCGACGCGAACCGGCGGACCAGCCCGGCCCGGCTCGCCACCGGCATCCGGCTCGCCACCACCGCCGGGGCGGACGTCATCCTGGTTGCCACCGGGGTCACCACGGCGACCCCCGACCTGGCCGACGCGGTACGGGCCGCGGTCGACCGGGACATCCTGGTGGTCGCCGCCGTCACCGACCGGGGCGGGGACGACGGCGGGGACCCGCCGGTGGGCTACCCGGCCGGTTTCCCCGGTGTGCTGGCGGTCAACGCGGTCGGTGTCGACGGGACTGCCGGTCCGGTGGCGGCCGATGCGGGCACCGACCTGGCCGCCCCGGGGGCCGGGCTCGGGATCGCGCCGCGCGGGTCCGGCCACTACCGGATCGGTGGCGCGGCGGTCGCCGCCGCGTACGTCGCCGGGGTCGCCGCGCTGGTCCGGGCGTACCACCCGGGGTTGTCCCAGGCCGAGGTGCGCGCCCGGCTGGAGCGCACGGCGATCCCGGTCGGCGGGTCGACCCGGGGGGTCGGCGGTGGCACGCTCGACGCGTACGCGGCGGTCGCCGCGCTCGCGCCCCGGCAGGGCGACCCGCCGGTGCCGGTCGCGGCCGGGCCGGTCGTCGTGCCGACCGCGCCCGGCCCGTCGCGGGCCGCCCGGGTGGCCGGCCTGACCGTCCTCGGCGCGTTCGTGGTGACCCTGCTCGCCGCCGCCACGCTCACCCGCCGGGGCTCCCGCCGGCCCGGGTGAGCGGACGGCGGGATCATGACGTTGACGAAGAGGTTCGCGCGCCGGATCAGCCGACCGCCGACCGGGCCGCCCATCAGCGCCGAGAACCGTTCGACATGGCGGTCGCCGGTGACCGGCCAGGCCCAGGTGTTGCCGAGCGCCATGCCGGCGATGGCCCGCGCCCGACGGGCACACCCGTCAGGCGCGTTACAGCGGGGTGAGGAACAACCGCCCCCGTCCTGGCGGCTGCCGATCTGCCGCCGGTCTGGGCGATGTACGCGGCGGTGCTGCTGGTGCTCGCCCCGCTGGAGCTGTATCTCGTCCACCGGTTGCGGGGTGGCCGCGACGAGCCCGACACCCGCTGGCCGCGGCCGGTTCGGCTGCTGGCCCCGACGCTCGCCGTCGCGGCGCTGGCACCCGGCCTGGTGCCGCTCCACCACCTGTGGCAGCCGTACGCGTGGCTGACGGTGGCGGTCTTCGCGCTCCCGCTCGCGGTCGTCGCCCGACGCGCACGCGGCCTGGTCGTCGCGGTGTCGACCCACGTGCTGGTCAACCTGGTGACCTTCGTGGTGCTCGCCGTGGGGGCGGTGCAGCGCTGACCGGCGGCGGGCCCTGGGGCGTGGCCGGTGGACGGTAGGATCGCCCGGTGGACCTGGATGCCGTGGCCGCCCGGCTCGGGGTGCCCGTCGAGGAGGTCGAGCGGGTGCACCGGCTCGCCGGTGACCGGCCGTCGGCCCCGCTGCCCGACCGCGCCGACGCGCCCGCGCTGCTCGACCGGCTGGGGGTGCTACCGGACGACGCCGCCGAGATCATGGCCGGCTGGCCGGACCAGGATTCTCCCTTGTGGACGCCGGAGCTGCGCTGGCTGCTGGACCGCTCGACCGCCCTGGTCCGCGCCGACCTCGGCGGGCGCGAGTGGCTGTCGCCCGGCCCGGAGCTGCCCCGCGACCGGGGGCCGGCCTGGCGGCACCTGTACGTCTACGCCTACCTCGCCCTGGTCGACGTGGTCACCGGATACCACCGCGAGCACGGCGTCGCCGGGTCCGTCACCTGGACGACCCTCGCCGACCTGGGTCGCAACCTGGCGATCGACAGGCGGATGCGCGGCGAGGGCTGGCCGGTCATGCAGAGCTGGCTGACCCTGCACGCCCGGGGCGGCCTCTACGAGCTGGGCCGCCTCCAGCACGAGCGGGGCGCGACGGCCATCGGGCTGCACGTCCCCGACGCGGGGCCGCTGACCCCGGAGGCGGTCGACGCGTCGCTCGACGAGGCCCGGGAGTTCTTCCCCCGGCACTTCCCCGACGAGCGCTACACCACGTTCTCCTGCGGCTCCTGGCTGCTCGATCCGCAGTTGCGCGACTACCTCCCCGGGGATTCCAACATCATCCGGTTCCAGCGCCGGTTCGAGTTGCTCCCCTACGTGCCGGCCGACGGGCCGGACGCCGACGTCGAGGTGCGCCGGTTCGCCTTCCGTACGCTCAGCACGCCGCTGGAGCAGTTGCCCCGGCGGACGGTGCTGCAACACGCGATCGTCGACCACCTGGCGGCCGGTGGCCACTGGCAGTGGCGGCACGGCCGGTTCCCGCTCTAGGGGGGGTGGACGGCTGCCGGACATGGTGCGGACCCTCCCCGACGGCACCGACCGCCACCTGGGACGGCTCGCCGTCGTACCCGACCTCACCCACCGTCCGCCTGGCGAAGCAACTGCCCGGCACCGGACGCTGACCGGCCCGCCGGCCCACGCCGGGCTCAGGTCGGTGTGTCGCTGCCGGTCGGTGCGCCGGTCGGCTCGGAGACGTGTGCGGTGACGATCCGCCAGCCGACGGGCAGGCGTACCCAGGTCTGGGTCTGCCGACCGGTGACGGCGGTGCCGGGGTAGCCGAACCGGGTGGTCACCACCGCGAGGTCCGGGCCGAACGTGGTGACCACCGGGTCGACCAGCCGGCGGCCGGGCGGCAGCGGCGGCTGGGCGGCCCGCCACTTGCGCTGTTCGTCCCAGCCGTACTGGTGGTCGGCGAGGCCGAACCGCACGGTCCGGTCGGACTCCCAGAAGTAGCCGCAGATCCGGTCCGCGTCCCCGTCGACCAGCGCCTGTTCGTAGCCGGCGAAGGCCGCCGTCACCTCGGCGACCACCTCCGCCCGGTCGATCTCCATGTGGTGCGTCCCTTCCCGTCGTCGGATGGCTGAGCCGGTGGACCCGGTCGGTGGTACGGGGTGGGGCCCACCGACCACCGACCGGGCCGGTCGGCTCAGCCGTTGACCGCCGACGTCGGCCGGGTGCCGTCGGCCGGACCGCCCGGGGCCGGCACGACGGTGCCGGTGGCCGGGGCGGTGGCGACGGCCGGGGCGGGCGGTTCGTGCCGGCGGTCCAGCTCGGCCTCGTCCGGGTCGGGGACGCGGGGCGTGGGCCGGCCCAGCGCGAAGACCGCGCAGATCACCGCGACGAAGAGGTAGCCGAGCGCCACCGGGCCGTTGGCGTTCCACTCGATCTTCTCGCCGTGGATCAGCCCGACGAACGACAGCACCGCGCCGACCCCGGCGAAGACCGCCGCCCGGACGAACCGCTTGTCGATGATGAAGACCACCACCGCGCCGAGCACCAGGCCGGCGAGGATCGCCCCCTGGCCGAGCACGAGCAGCCCGTCGTAGACCACCCCGGCGCCGTTGAGCGCGTCGTCGCCCACCGCGGCGGCGGTGGTGCCGGCCGCCGCCAGGGTGTTGTCGATCTGGCTGGTGGCCCAGGCCGCGATGTTCGGGATGAGCGCGGCGACCACGGCGGCGGCGTGCGCCCTCGGCGTCGCCTGGAACGCCTGCGCGCCGATCAGCAGCCCGATGTAGAGCAGGATCGGCACGATGGCGGCCGTCGGGAAGATCGTCGCGAGCAGGCCGAACATGCCGAGGAAGCACAGCACCGCGATCACCACGCCGGTCGCCATCGAGTAGCCGGTGCGGCCACCGGCCGCCTTCCAGCCCGGGTGCCCGACGTAGACGGCGGGCGGGAACGGCGAACCGAGGGCCGCGCCGATCACCGCGCCCGCCCCGTCGGCGAGCAGGACGCTGCGCAGGTTGTAGTGGTCACCGGCGGTCGCCGCGCTCTCCACGTTGGACATGCCCTCGGTGAAGTTGTAGACCCCGAGCGGGATCGCCGTGGCCAGCAGCGGCGCCATGTCGCCCAGCCCGGTGAGCAGCAGGTCCAGCTTGAACGAGGGTACGGCGACCGCGACGTCCCGGGCGGCGGCGGTGACGTCCGGCACCGACATCGCCCCACCGGCCCAGCCGATCGCCGTGCCGACCAGCAGCGCGGCGAGCCCGATCGGGAACTGGAAGGGCAGCTTCACGTCGGTGAGCAGACCGATCAGCAGCAGCGCGAACACCGGCAGCGCCACCCAGGCGGTCCGCCACATCTGCCCGGCCGGATTCATCGAGATGAAGGTGACGGAGATCCCGGCCAGGGTACCGAGCAGGGCGGCCCGGGGCGCGTACCGGCGGATGTACGGGCCGACGAACGCGCCGATCAGCACGATCACGCCGATGATGAAGGCCCAGGCCAGTCCCGCCTCCCAGGCCCGCACCGGGTCCCTGGTGCGCAGGTAGATCGGCAGCATGATGACGAAGATGACGATGAACATGTGCGGCACGCTCGGCCCGTACGGCAGGGCGGTCACGTCGGTGCGCTGTTCCCGGCGGGCCAGCCGCCGCGCCAGCAGGGTGTAGTAGACGTTGCCGACGACCAGGGCGATGCCCAGCGCCGGCAGGATCGTGCCGAACACCTCCCCCTCGGGGAGGTTCACCACGGCGACGCAGAGCCCGGTCAGGGTGAGCACGTTGACCAGGACGTTGACGCCGAAACCGAAGAACGCGTTGGTGTCGCCGCGCACCCAGTACGGGAGCGCGACGACGGTGGGCTTGGTGGGGACCATGGCTGCTCCCGGTCAGGAGGAGGGGTGCGACACGGAGGTGGTGGCGAGCGCGGCGCGTACCTGTGGGGAGTCGGCGACCCACCCGAAGATCCCGCCCTGGGCGGCGATCATGTCGAGCCCGACCCGGTGGAACTCGGGGAAGTAGGACCCGACGCAGTCGGCGAGCACGAGGCACTCGTACCCGCGGTCGTTGGCCTCCCGGACGGTGGTGTGCACGCACACCTCCGTGGTGACCCCGGTGACCAGGAGGCTGCGGATGCCCCGCGCGTGCAGCAGGGCGTCCAGGTCGGTGGCGTGGAAGGCACCCTTGCCGGGTTTGTCGACGACCGGTTCGCCGGGCAGCGGCGTCAGCTCGTCGATGATGTCGTGGCCGTACTCGCCCCGCACGAGGATGCGGCCGTTGGGGCCCGGGTCGCCGATCCGCCTGCTCGGTGCGCCCCGGTGCAGCTTGGCCGGCGGGCAGTCGGACAGGTCGGGCAGGTGCCCCTCGCGGGTGTGCACGACGGTCAGGCCGGCGGCGCGGACGTCGGCCAGCAGCGCCGCCAGCGGCGCGATGGTCCGGCGGAGCTGACCGACGTCGTTGCCCAGGCTCTCCCCGAAGCCGCCGGGCTCCAGGAAGTCGCGCTGCATGTCGATGACCAGCAGCGCCGTGCTGGCCGGCTCGAAGGAGTACGGGGTGGGCCGCGCGGCGGCGACGGTCGTCATGGGCGTTCCTCACCTCACCGTGGCGGCGATGACGTCGTCGGAGGTGGCGACGCAGCCGAAGACGCCGCCCTGCATGGTCACCATGTGCAGGGCCGCCTCGTGGTTGCCCTTGTCGGTCGCGCCGGTGCAGTCGGCCAGGATCAGGCACTCGAAGCCCCGGTCGTTCGCCTCCCGCATGGTGGTGTGCACGCACACGTCGGTGGTGATGCCGGTGAGGATCAGGTGGGTGACGCCCCGGGTCCGCAGCACCAGGTCGAGGTTGGTGGCGTAGAACGCGCCCTTGCCCGGCTTGTCGACGATCACCTCGCCGGGCGCCGGGGCGACCTCGGGCACGATCTCCCAGCCCGGTTCGCCCCGGACCAGGATGCGCCCGGCCGGGCCGGGGGCGCCGATCTCGGCGCCGATCCGGGCCGACCGCCAGCGCTTGTTCGCCGGCAGGTCGGACAGGTCCGGCTGGTGTCCCTCCCGGGTGTGCACGACCAGCATCCCGAGGGACCGGGCGTGCGCCAGCAGCCGGGCGGTGGCCGGCAGCCCGGCCCGGGTGAGTCCGATGTCGTAGCCCATCGCGTCGACGTAGCCGCCCGGCCCGCAGAAGTCGGTCTGCCAGTCGATGCAGAGCAACGCGGTACGCGTGGTGTCCACCGTGCCGTCGTACGGCCACGGGTAGGGGTTGGCCGGTACCGGCCCGATGCTGCCCATCCTCGCTCCCTGTCGTCGTCGAAGGTGCTGTCCGGATCACCGTCGGGCGGCACGCCGCCAGGCCCGCCAGCCGCCGGTGGCGCTGATGTCCTCGACCTGCGGCCCCACCGCGTACGCCTCGCAGAGGAAGCCGAGCACGTCCCGCCCGTCGTGCAGCCGGACCCAGCCGAGGCAGAGCGGTGCCGGCACCCCGGTCAGCAACGGTCCGACGGCGGACGCCGGCAGCCGCCACAGCTCGACGTCGATCGGTTGGCCCGGCGGGCCGTCCGGGGCGGCCCGGACCAGGCCGGGCAGTCCCTCGTCGTCCGGGGTGTCCAGCCGGTAGAGCCGGTAGAGCGGCGCGGTCCGGGCCGCGCCGACCAGGGTGGCCCCGTGCCCGGTCAGCTCGCCGTTGCGGGATTCGCCGGCCAGGTGCCGGCCCACCACGGCGAGCAGCAGCTCCGCCGGGGCGGGAGCCGGCACCGGGCCACCGCCCGCCGCCGCAGCCACACCGTCGTCCACCACACCGTCGTGCGCTACCGCCGGCGGCGCGCCGCCGTCCGTCACCGCCGCCGCGGCGGTGCCCGCCCCGGCCGGGTGGGCGTCCACCGGGGTGGGCTCGGTGGCGGTGGTGAGGGCGGCGGCGAGCCGGGCCAGGGTGAGGTCGCTGAACGCCGGGCCGATCAGGGTCAGGCTGGCCGGCCGGCCGCCCTCGGTGAACCCGTTGGGCACGGTCACCGCAGCCAGGTCGAGCAGGTTGGCGAACTGGGTGTAGCGGCCGAGCGTGGCGTTGCGGCCGATCGGGTCCTCGGCGATCTCGTCGAGGGTGAACGTGGTGCCGACGGTGGGCACCACCAGCAGGTCGATCTCCTGCCACCGCCGGTCGACCCGGGCCCGCAGTTCACGGAGCCGGTGCTGGCCCCGGAAGGCGTCGACCGCGTCGTGGCGTCGTCCGGTCTCCAGCACGGCCCGGGTGACCGGGAGGACCGACCCGGGATGCGCCCGCAGGAAGTCGCCCAGGGCGACGAGCCGCTCGGCCACCCAGGGCCCCTGGTAGAGCAGGTCCCCCGCCGCGAGGTAGTCGTCCAGCGGCACCGGCAGCGCGGCGGCGACCAGCGCGCTCAGCCGCCGTACGCCGACCGCGAACCGGTCGGCCTGCCCGTCGTCGCCGAAGAAGTCGAGGTCCTCCGGCCGGGGCACCCCGAGGCGCAGCGTCGCCGGCACGGCGGCGACCTCCCGTCGCGCCGGCAGGGCACGGCCCCACGGGTCGGCCGGCGAGACGCCCCGGGCGGCGTGCAGCACGTCGACCGCGCCCGTGACCTCGGTGGTGAAGACCGACACGCAGTCCAGCGAGCGGCAGGCCGGCACCACCCCGGCGGTGCTGAGCAGACCCCGGGTGGGTTTGAGCCCGACGATGCCGTTCAGCGCCGCCGGGACCCGGCCGGAGCCGGCGGTGTCCGTACCCAGGGCGAAGCTGACCTGGCCGGCGGCGACCGCGACGGCCGAACCGGAGCTGGAGCCGCCGGAGACGAGCCCGCCGCCGAAGACGCTCTCGCCGCTGCCGTACGGCGATCGGGAGCCGGTCAGGCCGGTGGCGAACTGGTCGAGGTTGGTCTTGCCGACGAGCAGGGCACCGGCGTCGCGCAGCCGGCGCACCACGGGAGCGTCCTCGGCGGCCCGGTAGCCGAAGTCGGGGCAGCCGGCCGTGGTGACCATCCCGGCGACGTCGATGTTGTCCTTGACCGCGAAGGGGATGCCGTACAGCGGCAGCGCGGCGGGATCGTGGTGGCGGGTCAGTTCCTCGGCGCGGGCCCGCAGCTCGGCGGCCGGGACGGTGCTGATCCAGACCGGTCCCCCGTCCCGCCCGGCGAGCCCGGCCAGGACGCGTTCGACCTGGTCGACGGGGGTTGTCGCCCCGCTGCGGTAGGCCGACCGTAGTTCCGGGACGGTGCCGATGCGCTCTGACATACTGTCGATTGTCGACTGTCTTGTTACGACCAACGGTCCACGTCGTAACGACGCCATGACGGCCCGCAGGCCGGACCGGCCCACCTTCTCCCGGTAGCCGTCCGCATCGTGATGCCCGCGCCCCGCTCGGCCCGCCGGGAAAAGGAACGATCGTTCTTGACTGGTCGTTCCTCAATCGTTAGGGTTCTCGGCATGGGTCGCCCGAGAGGTTTCGACGAAGAAGTCGTGACGGCCGCGGCGGCCGAGCTGTTCGCCGGCCGGGCCTACGACGGGGTGTCCGTCGACGACCTCGTCCAGCAGTTGGGAGTGCACCGCAACAGTCTGTACAAGACCTTCGGCAGCAAACGGGGGCTGTATCTCGCCGCTCTGCGGTGGCACCTCGATCACCGGCTACCGCCACTGACCGAGCAGCTCGCCGCCGGCGCCGAAGTCGCCGACGACTCCGCACTCGATCTGCTGTTGTTGGCGGCGGTCGAGCGCGCTCCCCGCGACGTCGAGGTAGCCGCCCTCGTGACCAAGGCGTGGCAGGCGCTGGATCAGGCCCTGCAGCGGGCGTCGGTGAACGACACCGACGGCTCTCCCTCGACGGCGTTGAACGCCCTGCTGGGCGAGCGGCTGCGGGCTCGTGCCGCTGCGGCGACGGCCGGCCCCTCATAGCCCCACCCTCCCCCGCCCGGCGCTGCTCACGCCGGTGCCCCACCATGCCCTGCGGCCGGTGCCGCCGGGCTTACGAAAGGACCTACGACATGGCCAGTGTCCGCATCGAGGGCGACGATCTCGTCGTGGAGATCGAGGGTATGGACAGGTTGTGGTCGCTCAAGAGCCGTTTGGTGATCCCGTTGGCCAATGTCCGCGGCGCCACCGCCGACCCGGGTATCGCCGCCGAACCCAAGGGCCTCCGGGCACCGGGAACGAGTCTGCCCGGGGTGATCACGGCCGGCACCTTCCATCAGGACGGTGAGCGCGTCTTCTGGAACATCCGTGACGGTGCCCGCGCCGTCGTCATCGAACTCGCCGACGAGCACTACGCCCGCCTGGTGGTGGAGGTCGTCGACCCGGCCGCCACGGTCGCCCTGATCGAGCAGGCGGTCCTGCGATGATCTCGCTCGGCCGGATGCCGCACACCGCCCGCCGGATCGCATGGAGAGCCGCGATCGGCGCCGTCACGCTCGGGAGCATCGCCGCGGGGGCCCTTCCCGCCGGTGCCGTGCGGGCCATGCCGACCACGCCCGCCATGGACCGCGAGATCAGCTTCACTGTGGACGGCACCGTCACGTACGGCACCCTGCACATCCCCGCCCACCGTCGGGGGCGGCAGATGCCGGCCGTGTTGTTGCTGCCTGGCAGCGGCCCCACCGACCGCAACGGCGACCAGCCGCCCGCGCTCACCCCGCACACCCTGGCCAAACTCGCCGATGCGCTGGCGCGCGACGGAGCCGTCAGCCTGCGCTTCGACAAGTACGGCACGGGCCGGACCGGGCTGGGCGCCTACGCCGAACATCCCGAGACGATCGACTATCCCGCCTTCGTCCGCCAGGCCGATGCCGCGTACCGGCTACTCGCCAGCCAGCCCGAGGTCAACCGGCGAGCGGTACGGCTGATCGGGCACAGCGAAGGTGCGCTGACGGCACTGCAGGTCGCGGTCACCGCCGAACCCCGTGCAGCCGGGGTCGGGCTGTTGCAACCCCTGGCACAACGGTTCCTCGACGTGCTCGCCCGGCAACTGCACGACCAACTCGCCGCCGCCGTCGCCGCAGGTCAGCTGAGCCGGCAGGAGCAACGCACCATCGGACGCGCTGTCGACCGGGCCGTCGCCGATCTCCGGGCGCACCGCCCGCCCGACACCACCGGCATGCCGCCCGCCCTCGCCGCACTCTTCCAGGCCCTCGGCGGCCCCAACCGGCGCTACGTGGAGACCATCGACGCCATCGACCCCGCCTCGGTCGCACTCCAGCTACCGCCCCGGACCCCTGCCCTGCTCACCTGCGGAACCATCGACCAGCAGGTCCCGTGCCACACGACCACGCGGCTGGCAACGGCGCTGGAGCGGGCACACACCAGCGGGTCCGGCCGCATCGTGCTGTCCGGCGTGGCGCACGATCTGACCGACCCCGCGAATCCGGACGTGCTCGCCCCGGCGACACTCGACGCACTGCACCGGTTCATGCGGCACGGCGCCCGATAGGCGAGGCCCATGCTCACGATGCCCGGTGTGATGGGCATGCCGGTGGGGTCGCTGCCACCCTCGACCGGCCACGCGCCGTCCCCGCCCCTCAAGCTCCTTAAGACGGAACCTAGCCGAGGTACGAACGCGCGCCGTGCGCGGAGAGCACGGCGAGCACCTCCTCCGGGTCACCCCCGGCGACCGCCTCGAACAGCCGCTCGTGCCGGTGCACGCCGTCGAGCGGCTGGGCCAGCTCCGCCTCCCGGCGCAGGTTGATCGCCATGTAGAGCTGCAACTTCACCAGGATCGAGTCGTACACGTCGGACAGTTTCCGGTTTCCGGCGAGCGCCACCAGCGCGACGTGGAACGCCCGGTGCGCCTGCGCGACCAGCATCCGGTCGCCACGCCGTACCGCCTCGCGCATCTGCTCCAACGCCGCCCGCAGGCCGGCCAGGTCGCCGTCGCGGCCCACCGGGATGCCGGCCCGCACCGCGAACCGCTCCAGCACGTCGCGCAGCTCGTAGAGTTCCCGCACGTCGCGGTCGGAGAGGGTGGCGACCCGGACCCCCCGGCGGGGCACGTGCTCGACCAGCCCCTGCTGGGCGAGCAACCGCAGCGCCTCCCGCAGCGGCGCCCGGCTGATCCCCAACCGCCGGGTCAGCTGCTCCTCCACCAGGCGTTCACCCGGGTCGCTCCTGCCGCTGAGGATCTCCTGGGTGATCCGGATGACGGCCAGCTCCACCAGGCTGACACTCTCCAGCTCACCATCCATCGGCGATGCGGCCACGTCGTTCACTCCGCTGAGTCTGCCATCTGTCCCCCGGCGGTCGGCGTCGCGGCGTCACCCCGCCGGGGTGACGCCGCGACGGTCCGGCCCGTACCCCGGCTGCCGGGCCTTCCGCCCCCGCTCAGCGTCCCTGCCAGTCCTCGGCCGCCGTGAGCGGCACGGGGTGGGGTCGCCGCACCGTCGTGTCCAGCGTGATCCGCCGGCCCTCGGTCGCCGACCGCAGCAGGCCGGTCATCGTGTCGAGCACGTGCAACGCCAGGTCACCGCCCGCCCGGGGGGCCCGCGCGTCGTCGGCCCGCACCGCGTCGATCAGGCCGAGGCCCCGGGCGCCGTCCCGGTAGCCCGCCGTCGGTGCGAGCACCCGCCAGCCGTCGCCGCCGAGCGGGCACAGCCGGACCTCGCCGTCGAAGTAGTTCGGGTCGGGTACGGCCAGGGTGCCGCTCTCCCCGTGCACCTCGATCGGCGCGGCCGTCGTGGTCACCCCGTCGAAACTGGTCGTGAGGGTGGACAGCACCCCGCTGTCGTGTTCGAGCACGCCGGTCACGTGGGTGTCCACCAGGACGGGGACGCGCTGGCCGAGGCGCGGGCCGTTGCCGACGACCCGGTCGGAACGCAGCCGGCTGGCCGCCCCGGTCACCGCGCGGACCGGACCGAGCAGGTGGATCAGCGCGGAGAGGTAGTAGGGGCCCATGTCCAGCAACGGGCCGCCACCCGGGGCGTAGTAGAAGTCGGGGTGGGGATGCCAGCGCTCGTGCCCGGGGGTGACCATGACGGCCGAGGCGGCCAGCGGACGCCCGATCAGCCCGCCGTCGATCGCCGCGCGGGCGGTCTGGGTGCCGGTGCCCAGGACGGTGTCGGGCGCGCAGCCCACCCGTACCCCGGCCGCGGCGGCCCGGTCGAGGACCGTACGGCCCTGCGGCAGCTCCACAGCGAGCGGCTTCTCCACGTACACGTGCTTGCCGGCGTCGATCGCGGCGAGCGAGACCTCCACGTGGGCGGCGGGGATGGTGAGGTTGAGGACCGTCTGCACGTCGGGGTGGTCGAGCAGGCGCGCGACGCTCATCGCCTCGGCGTCGGGGAGGGTCGCGGCGGCTGCGGCCGACCGGTCGGCGTCGAGGTCGGCCACCGCGACGATGCACAGCTCGGGGTGGTGGGCCAGGGTGTCCAGATAGGCGCGGGAGATGACCCCGAGCCCTACGACGCCGACGCGGTGCGGGTCGCCCACAGCATGCCCCTCTCGATGACGGTCCGCACGGACGGGTGCTCCAGCACGTCGAGGCTGTGCCCGGGGGTCGTGACGACGACCCGGCCGGCGCCCCAGCGCCGGGTCCAGATCGCCGGCGAGGTGACCGGCCGGTGCCAGGGGTGCCAGTCCCGGGTGGGGTGGACGGTGCTGGCGAGGACGTCGACCAGGTCGTCGTGCAGCACCCAATACTGCTCGGTGACCAGGTCGAAGTCGGCGATCCCGGCGGTGATCGGATGCTGGCGGCCGAGGTCGGTGACCGTCACCGTGTGCGGCAGGAAGTTGTCCTCCTCCCCGCCGCGCCGCTCGCAGGGCTCCCGCCCGGGGTGGGTCGCGAACTGGCCGCCCACCAGGTGCAGGTAGTCCGACGAGGCGCGGAACGCGTCCACGATGCCGCCGTGCCAGCCGGTCAGGCCCGTCCCGGCGACGACCGCCGCGCTCAGGCCCGCCACCTGGTCGGCGGTGATCTCGGCCATCGTCATGCACTGCACGACGAGGTCGGTGCCGGCCATCGCGGCGGCGTCCGCGTAGACCTCGGTGGACTCCTCGATCCGTACCGAGTAGCCGTTGTCCGCCAGGAACGGCAGGAACAGTTCCGTCGCCCGGACCGGCTGGTGTCCCTCCCAGCCACCGCGTACCACCAGTGCTCTGCGCTGCGTCACGCTCGCTCCCCTCCACGGTCCGTCGCCGGCCGGGCCGGCCAGTGCCGGGCCGGCGACGGGCCGCCGCCGGGCGTGCCGGCCGGGCACCGAAACCGTACTCGGCTCCGCCGACACGATCGGCCCCGCGCGGATCGCGGCAGCGCCGACGGACCGGACCGCAGCGGCTGCGGGGACGGGTCCAGGGCCGGGGCGTCCACGGGCACAGGGCGACCTCGGTGGCCTGCTTGAGGGCCGCGTGGGTCGCGACCGGGTCGACGCGGCGTCGCGCCTCCCCGGCAGCGTGGTCAGGGCGGCGGTGGCCGCACCGACGGACGCGCCGACCAGGGCGGCGGCGCTCACCTCGTCGAGGCGGTCGGGATAGGCGGCGGCGAGGTGCCGGCCGTACGATTTCCCCGTGCGCGAGCTGCTGCGGTCCTGGTGGCGTGAGCCCCGCCCGGCGCGCCCGGCACCGCACGGGTGGCGCGACGGGACGCTGGTCGCCCTGCTCGCGGCAGCGGCGCTGGTGGAGGGGCTCGCCCGGTGGGGCAGCCTGCCGCAGCCGGCGGCCGTGCCGGTCCTGATCGGCGTCGGTCTCGCCCCGGTCCTGCTGTGGCGACGGAGCCGGCCGCTGCTCGTGACGCTTGTCGCCTTCCCGGTCTGCGCCGTGGGCGAGATCGTCGTCGGTGGCGATCTCGGCCTGCACACGCTGGCCTACCTGCTGCTGGCGGTGTTCGCGCTGACGCGCTGGGGATCGGGGCGGGAGGCCGGGTTCGGCGCGGCCCTCGTCGCCGCGAAGATCACCTGGTCGACTGTGGTCGGCCACCTCGGCCCGGAGGACGCCCTGGCCGGGGCCGGGGTGGTCGCGGCGGCCCTCGCGGTCGGGGCCGCGTTGCGCTGGCGGGAGCGGGCCCGGCGGCGGGAGGTCGAGCAGGTGACGCTGCGCGAGCGGGAGCGGCTGGCCCGCGACCTGCACGACACCGTCGCCCACCATGTGTCCGCGATAGCCGTCCGCGCCCAGGCCGGACTCGCCCTGATGGAGACCCGGCCCTCGGCCGCCGCCGACGCGTTACGGCTGATCGAGACGGAGGCGAGCCAGGCCCTGACCGAGATGCGCACCCTGGTCCGGGCCCTGCGCCGCGACGAGCCGGCCGACCGGCTGCCGAGCCCCCGCATCGCCGACCTGCGGCAGTTGGCGGGCCGGACCGGTGACGGCCCGGCCGTCGAGGTGGACCTGGACGGCGACCTGGACGGCCTGCCGGCCCCGGTGGCGGCCACGATCTGCCGGCTGGCCCAGGAGTCGGTCACCAACGCCCGCCGGCACGCCCGGGAGGCGACCCGGATCACGGTCCGGGTCGTGGCCGACGGGGACACGGTGCGGCTGCGGGTCAGCGACGACGGCGTCGGCCCGCCGAGGCCCGGACGCGACGGCTTCGGGCTGGTCGGGATGCGGGAACGGGCCCATCTGCTCGGCTCCGTCGACGCCGGCCCCGACCGGGACCATGGTTGGACGGTCACCGCCGCGCTGCCCCGGGCCGTGGCATGAGCGGCGGGCCCGGCCGGGTACGGGTGCTCGTCGCCGACGACCAGGAGATCGTGCGGACCGGGCTGGCGATGATCCTCGCCGCGCAGCCCGACGTCGAGGTGGTCGGCGAGGCGGCCACCGGGCAGCGGGCGGTCGAGCTGGCCCGGCGGCTGCGCCCCGACGTGTGCCTGTTCGACATCCGGATGCCCGGCCTGGACGGGATCGAGGCGACCCGGCTGCTGGCCGGCCCGGGGGTCGCGGACCCGATGGCGGTGGTGGTCATCACGACGTTCGACCTGGACGAGTACGTCTACGCCGCGCTACGCGCCGGGGCGCGCGGGTTCCTGCTCAAGGACTGCGGCCCGGCCCTGCTCACCCAGGCCGTTCACGCGGCGGCCGCCGGGGACGCGCTGATCGCGCCGCAGGTCACCACCCGGCTGCTCCGGGCGTTCGCGGACGCCGGGCCGGCCGCCCCGCCCCGCCAGCCGGTCGACCGGCTCACCGACCGGGAGGAGCAGGTGTTGGGCGCGGTGGCCCGGGGACGCACCAACACCGAGATCTCGGCCGAGCTGCACATCACGCTGAGCACGGTCAAGACGCACGTCGCCAGCCTGATGGCGAAGCTGGGTGCGCGGAACCGGGTCGAGGTCGCGATGTGGGCGTACCGGACCGATCGGCTGCGCGACGGCTGAGCGGGACCCCTTCCGGGCGACGCCGGTCGCGGCCGGGTCCCTCCACGGTGGACGTCGCCGAAAGTACGGTCGACGGCCCCGACCATCGGCCGGTCCGACGGCGGCCCGTGGACCGATGAGCCGGCCGGGTCCGGTCGCCATGCTCGGGTCATGACGACGCGACGACGGGACTGGCCCCTCCTCACCGGGCTCAGCGCGCTCAGCGCGGTCCCCACCTTCGGCGGCGCGCTGCGGGTGGCCGCCCTCTCCGGTGGGGCCGAGGTGACCCCCGCCAACGAACGCTTCTTCGCCGCGCCGGTCCCGGTGCTGCTGCACATCGCCGCCGCCGTCACCTTCAGCCTGCTGGGGGCGTTCCAGTTCGCGCCGGGCTTCCGGCACCGCCACCGGGCCTGGCACCGCCGGGCGGGCCGGTTGCTGGTCGGCTGTGGACTGATGGTGGCCGCGACCGGGTGGTGGATGAACGCCACCTATCCGCTGCCACCGGGTGACGGCCCGCTGCTCATGGTGCTGCGTTACCTGTTCGCCGCCGGCATGTTCGTCGCCGTCGCCGCCGGTTTCGTGGCCGTCCGACGGCGACGCCTGCACCAGCACCGGGCGTGGATGATGCGGGGTTACGCGATCGCCCAGGGCGCGGGGACCCAGGGCGTGCTGCTGTCGACCTGGATGCTGGCGGTGGGGCCGACGACCGAGCTGTCGCGGGCGTTGCTCATGGGGGCGGCCTGGACGCTCAACCTGCTCGTCGCCGAGTGGCTGATCCGGCGGCGACCCGGCCCGGTCACGGCGACCCGCCCGGCGACGCTCGCCGCCACGGGATAACGGGCGGGACGGAGCGTCCCCTCGCCGGGGTGGGCCGGTCGGCGGGTCAGGCGAACCGGTCGGCGAGCGCGGTCAGCCTGGCGACGTACGCCGGCCAGTCCTGGTCGTCGGGGACGTTCGGGTTCTCCCGTCGCCAACCGATCGCCGCGTCGTGCTGCTCGCGCAGGATGTCGGCGTGGCCGGCGTGCCGGGCGAGGTCGCAGGTCACGTGGATGATGATCTGGTGCAGGGTCACGTCCTGGTGCCCCGGTCGCCACCACGGCACCCGCCCCGGCGCGTCGAGCGGCAACTCGGCGATCGTCCGGTCGGCGAACTCGGCCACCCGGCGGTACAGGTCGATCAGGCCGTCCTTCGTCTCGTCCGCCCGCGCGTACCAGTCCGCCTGCGGGTCCTCGTCGTACGCCGCCATGGGGACCAGTTCGCCGGGGGACCGGAACGTCCGGCCGAAGGTGGGGCCGAAGTAGCCGGCCTCGACGTTCAGGCAGTGCTTGAGCAGGCCCAGCAGGTTGTTGCCGGTGGCGGTGCGGGGCAGCCGGGCCTCGCGTTCGTCGAGCCCGTCCAGCTTCCACACCAGGTCGTCGCGGGTGGCCTGGAGGTAGTGCCGCAGTGCCGCCTTCGGATCGTCCCGTTCCGCCATGCCCGTCAGTCTGCCCCACCGGTACGACACCCGTGGGGGCCCGTCGCGGCAAACAGCTTCCTGACAGTCGACGGTGATGCTGGGCCCCGGCGAGATCGCCACAGAGCTGACCGGAGGCGTGACGATGAGGAAGCAACTGATGGCTGCGCTGTGCAGCGCCGTACTGCTGATCGGCGGGTGCTCGACCGCCGACGAGGAACAGCCCGCGGCCGTCGGCAAGACCGGTGAGGCGGAGGTGGCCACCCTCCAGACCGGCGCGCCCACCCCCGCCGCGTCGGCGACGTCACCGCAGGCCGAGCGGCCACGGGAACGCCTCGACGACACCCCGGAGGACCAGAAGGAACGCCTCAAACCGTACGTGAAGTGCATGGCCGACCACGGCGTCGACATCGCCAAGCTCCGGAGCGACGGCACCAGCTCGAACGGGACCAGCGAGGCGTCCAAGGCCTGTGAGCAGCTGATGCCGCTACCGCCCTGGGAGTTCGACCCGGCCAACCCGGAGGCGAAGGACTTCGCCCGGGACGTCGTCAAGTGCCTCAAGGGCAAGGGCGTCCGGTACGTCGAGGTGGGCTCCGACGGCACGGGCTGGGCCTTCGGCGGCAAGAACAACGACTCCGAGTCGATCTCCAAGGGGTTGAAGTACTCCCCGGCGTGTGAACGCGAGGTCGCCGCGAAGCGGAAGTGACCGCGCACCCGGCGGCGTCGCCCACCCCGGGCGACGCCGCCGACGGTCGTCCGCAGGGCGATCCTGCCACCGGTTTGTCAGGAACCGGTCAGGGCCGGGCATGACCTTCTTCTCACGATCGCCGGATCTCCCCGCCACCCGCCCGCCGAACTGCACACCGATCGTGAGGTGCCCGGTGCCACCACCTTCCGCCGGATTCGCGACCCCCCTGACCTGCTCTATATTCCCCAGCATGTGCGCACACGTGATGCTCGCGGAGGACGATCCGCGGCAGGCCGAGGCGCTGCGCCGCTACCTCACCGCAGCGGGTCACCGGGCGACGGTCGTGGCCGACGGCGAGACGGCGCTGCGCCAGGCCCGGGAGCAGGCGTTCGACCTTCTCCTGCTCGACGTGATGCTGCCGAGACTGGACGGCATGCAGGTTTGCCGGATCCTCCGGCAGGAGTCGGACGTGCCGGTGCTGATGCTGACCGCCCGGTCCGCCGAGGACGACCTGCTGCGCGGACTGGACCTGGGTGCCGACGACTACATGACCAAGCCGTACAGCCCGCGTGAGCTGGTGGCCCGGGTACGCACCCTGCTGCGGCGGGTACGCACGACGCCCCAGGAGTCACCGGTGCACCGGCTCGGGCGGCTCGCCGTCGACGAGTCCCGACGCCTGGTCACCGCAGGGGACACCACGGTCGACTGCACCGCCGGGGAGTTCGCCATCCTCGCCGCGATGATCCGGCAGCCCGGCCGGGTGTTCAGCCGGGTGCAACTGCTCGAACACACCCGGGGCGTCGACCGGGAGTCGACCGGACGCACCATCGACGTCCACGTGATGAACCTGCGCCGCAAGATCGAGTTGAACCCACGCCGGCCGCAGCAGCTGCTGACCGTCTACGGCGTCGGCTACAAGCTCAGCGCCGGCGCGTCGTGACCCGACGGCAGCGGGTACCCCTGCACCGCAGCCTGGTGGTGCGGCTGCTGGCCACCTCGCTGCTGGTCGCGATCTGCGCGATCCTGGCGACGACCTGGCTGGCCGTGCAGTCGACCACCCGGGCGATCCGCCAGGAGCAGGGCCGCTCGCTCGCCGACGACAAGAGCATCTACGACACGCTACTGGATCACGCGGCGACCCACCGGGACTGGAGCGGGGTCGACGCGGTGCTCGCCGAACGGGCCGACCGGCTCGAACGGCGGATCACCCTGATGACCCCGGACCGGCAGGTGATCGCCGACTCCGCCCCGGACGGCCCGTCGTTGCAGACGGCCCGGCCGTCGGCGACCGTCGACCCGTTGCAGGTCGACCTGGGCCTGACCGGCGGGACCGAGCGGGTCGATCCGCGCGCGGTCGGGCCGTACCGGCTGACCAAGCGGGAGAGCAGCACCATCCGGGAGCTGGCCGAGCGGCAGCTCGGCTGCGTGCGTGCCGAGTCCAGGGCGGACGCGCGGGTGGTGGTGGATCCGGCCGGCCGCGCCTCGGTGCAGGTGAGCGACCCGAAGGACCGGGGCATCGTCGGGTTCTGCCTGCCCGACGAGCTGACCCGCCCGATGCCGAGCGAGGCCGCCGGGATCGCCCAGTTGGAGACCCTGACCAAGACCTGCTTGAAGGAGCTGGGGGAACCGACCCGGGTCGACATCCGCGCCGACCGGACTGCGGCACCGAGCCGCGACACCCGCTTCGACGAGCAGGTCGCCGGCTGTCTGCAGAAGGCCCGGACGGCCCAGCTCCGGGCGTACGTGGCGCCACCGGCGCTGCTGTTCGTCACCGACAAGACGCAGGGCGGCTCCGAGCCGGTGTTCAACCTGTCCCGGGCCAACGTGGTCCGCATCGCCCAGGTGACCGGGGCGGTGCTGGTGGCCACCGTGCTGATCACCGTGCTGGTCGGGCGGCGGCTGGTCCGGCCGTTGCGGGCGCTCACCGACGCGACCCGGCAGCCGATGGACGAACCGGCCCGGGTTCCGGTGACCACCCGCGACGAGATCGGCCTGCTGGCCACCGCGCTCAACGATCTCGCCGCCCGGCGGGAGCAGACCGAGGCGCTGCGCCGGAGCATGGTCAGCGACGTGGCGCACGAGTTGCGGACGCCGTTGACCAACATGCGCAGCTGGCTGGAGGCCGCGCAGGACGGCCTCGCGCAGCTCGACACTCAGTTGCTCACCCTGCTGCTCGACGAGGCGCTGCTGCTGCAACACATCATCGACGACCTGCGTGACCTGGCCGCCGCCGACGCCGGTGACCTGCGTATCCACCGTGAATCGTACTTCGTGGCCGACCTGCTGGAGCAGGTCGTCGAGGCACACCGGGGGGCCGCCGAGGCGGCCGGGGTGCGGCTGGGCACCTCGGTGGGCGTCGACCTGGAGATGGCGGTCGACGGTGCCCGGCTGCGCCAGATCGTCGGCAACATCGTCGCCAACGCGGTGCGACACACCCCGGCGGGTGGTTCGGTCGTCGTGCGCCTGGAGGTACGCGACGACCAGCTCACCATCGCCGTGTCCGACACCGGCACCGGCATCGCCTCCGCCGACCAGGCCAAGATCTTCGACCGGTTCTGGCGGGCCGACGACTCCCGCACCCGCAGCACCGGCGGCAGCGGGCTCGGGCTGTCGATCGCCCGCAAGCTCGCCGAGGCGCACGGCGGCACGATCGGCGTCGAGAGCGTCCTCGGCCGGGGCAGCACGTTCACCGTCCGGCTGCCGATCGTCGTTCCGGCCCGGGGCTGAGCCCGCCGCCGTCCCTCGCTCCCGCCCACGCCGCCTTCCGGGTACGGGCGACTTTTTGCGTTGCAGTTGCACTGTAACCCGCGTACCTTCTTTTGCAATGCAGTCGTATTGCAAAGGGAGGCGCAGGTGTCGGTGATCCCCCTGTCCGAGGCACATGCCGGCCTGGTCCCGCCGGTCGGCGGCAAAGCGGCCGGACTCGGCGAGCTGATCCGCGCCGGCGAGCGGGTGCCGGAGGGGTTCTGCGTGACCACCGAGGCGCACCGGGCCGGGGTGGTTCCGCAGGACGAGGTCCGGGCGGCGTACGCGCGGCTGGGCGGCGGCCCGGTGGCGGTGCGGTCGAGCGCGACCGACGAGGACCTCCCGGACGCCAGCTTCGCCGGCCAGTACGACACGGTGCTGGACGTCGAGGGCGAGGCGGACCTGGTGGCGGCGATCGGCACGTGCTGGAAGTCGCTGCACGGCAGCCGGGCGGCGGCCTACCGGGAGGCACGCGGGAGCGACCCCGCCGACGTGCACATGGCGGTGGTGGTGCAGCGGATGGTCACCCCGGCCCGGGCCGGCGTGCTCTACACGGCGAACCCGGTCACCGGCAACCGCACCGAGATGCTCGTCGAGGTCGGGCCGGGCCCGGGCACGACGGTCGTCGACGGCCGCACCGACGTGACGCGCGTCGTCCTGACCGGCCCGGCCGGCAGCGACGGGCGGCGGCCGGAGCCCGGGTGGCGGGACGCGCTGTGGGCCGCCGGCCGGCGGATCGAGGCGCACTTCGGCACGCCGCAGGACGTCGAGTGGGCCCTCGACCACGACGGGACGCTGTGGTTGCTCCAGTCGCGGCCGGTCACCACGCTGTTCCCGCTGCCGCCGCAGACCGACGACCTTCGGGTGTACGTCGAGTTCGGCAACGTGCAGGGGATGCTGCGACCGGTCACCCCGATGGGCGTGTCCACGCTGCGCAGGGTGATCGCCGCCATGGTCGCCTCGCTCGGGATGCGGGTGGAGATCGTGGACATCGGCGGGCGGCTCTACGGCGACCTGACCGACCTGGTCCGCCGGCCGGCCAGCCGCCGGCGGCTCGTCCGGCTGATGGCCGTCGACTTCGGACCCCGCGCTCAGGCCGTGATGGAACACGTCCTGCGGGACCCCCGGTTCGCACCGTCCCCCGGCAGGTCCCGCCGCCCGGCGGACGCCTCGCTGGGTACGGCCCTGCGGGCACTACGGGGCATCCTGCGGGCGCTGGCCCGACCGGACGCGGCACGGCACCGGCTGCTCGCGGCCGTCGACCGGCTACGGGCCGAGTCGACGGCGTCGCCGCACCTGCGGACGGCCCACGAGCGGCTGCGGTTCGTCCGTGACCACGGCGACGGCGACGACGGTGCCGCCGACGACATCACCTGGCCGATCGTGGCCGGGATGCTCGCCTCGGCCCTGCCCGCCCACCTGCTCAAGGGGGTCGCCACCGAGGACGACGTCCACGCCGTGCTGCGCGGCGTCCCGCACAACGTGACCATCGAGATGGACCTCGCGCTGTGGGCGCTCGCCTGCGCCGCCCGCGAGCACCGCGAGCTGCTCCTCGGCACGCCACCGGCCGAGCTGTCGGCCCGGTACCTGCGGGGCGCGCTCCCCGAGATCGGGCTGTCCACCTTCCTGTCCCGGTACGGCCACCGGGCGGCGGCCGAGGCCGACGTCGGGGTGCCGCGCTGGGCCGAGGACCCCACCCCGGTCTTCGCGGTGATCGCCAACTACCTGCGGCTGACCGATCCCGCGCAGGCACCCGACCGGCGCTTCGCCGAGGCCGCCGCAGCTGCCGGGGCCGCGCTGGACGAGCTGGCCTCCCGGGTCCGCCGACGTCGCCCGGTGCGGGGCCGGATCGCGGTCTTCCTGCTGCGGCGGGCACGACGGCTGGCGGGGCTGCGGGAGTCCGGCAAGTTCGCCGGGCTGTACCGGCTCCGGACCGTACGCGAGCAGTTGCTGCTCATCGGGGCGACGCTGTTCCCGACGGCGGACGACGTCATGTTCCTCACCCTCGACGAGGTCGAGGCGGCCCTCGACGGTGCCGACCTGACCGGGCTGGTCGCGCGACGACGGGCGACGCACCGGCGCGAGTTGCGCCGCCGGGCGGTGCCGGTGGCGCTGCTGTCCGACGGGACCGACGTGGAGAGCACCCTGCCGGCCCCCGCCGACGGGGCAGGTCTGCTGCGGGGCGTGGGGGCGGCGACGGGTAGGGTGACCGGCCCGGCCCGGGTGATCACCGACCCGGCCACCGCGCACCTCGAACCCGGGGAGATCCTCGTGACCGCCACCACCGACCTGGGCTGGACGCCACTGTTCCTGACCGCCGGGGCGCTGGTCACCGAGACCGGCGCGATCATGGCGCACGGCCCCACGGTGGCCCGCGAGTACGGCATTCCGGCCGTGATCAGCGTGCCGGGCGCCACGTCGCGGATCGTCACCGGTCAGGTGATCACCGTGGACGGTGCGGCCGGCACCGTGACGACGGCGCGGTAGGCCCCCGATGCCCAGGAAGGTCGATCCCCGTCAGCGGCGCACGCTGATCGCGGACGCGCTCATGCGGGTCGCCGCCGACCGGGGTCTGGAGGCGGTGAGCCTGCGGCACGTGGCCGCCGAGGCGGGGGTCTCCGCCGGCATGGTGCAGCACTACTTCACCACCAAGGACGAGATGATGGCGTTCGCGCTGTCCGTCGTCCGTGACCGGGGCCGGGCCCGGGTCGAGGCGGCGGTCGCGGCACTCGGCCCGGACCCGCAGCCCCGGCTGTTGCTGCGCACCCTGCTGGCGGCGTTGCTGCCGCTGGACGAGGCGGCACGCGGGGACGGGCGGGTGGCGTTGGCGTTCCTCTCCTGGACCGCCCTGCACCCGGCGGCGGCCCCCGGGCTGCGGCCGGACACCGCGCAACTGGTGGAGTTCATCGCCGGGCTGCTGCCGCAGCCACCGGCACCGCTCGCCGGCCGGGCGGAGGCGGCGTCGGAGGCCGCGGCGGGGCTGCTGGCGATGGTGGAGGGGCTGGGGGTGTACCTGCTCGGCGGGCAGTACACCCCGGCGCAGGCGACCGCGGTCCTCGACCACCAGTTGGACCTGCTCTTCGCCTGACCGCAGCTGACCGGCAGCCGGGGGTGGACGCCGTCGGCGTCCACCCCCGGCGACGTCAGGTGAGCAGGGCCGGCCGCAGCTCGCCGCCCACGTTGATCGTGCCGACCACCCGGTCGCCGGTGAGGTCGAAGACGTCGACCGTCCGGTTGGTGCGCATGAGTTCCCGCACCGACGGCGGCAGCGACGGAGGTTCCTTCATCGCCGCCCGGACGTCCCGGGTGGTCGAGATCAGTCGACCGACCAGCGACGCCCCGTCGTGGTCCACCCGCACCCGGCCGTACTCCCAGCCGCAGGTGGTGAGGTCGAGCACCTCGAACAGGCGGGCGAGCAGCGGATGGGGGTCGGTGCCCCGGACGAACTGCGCCGCCCGGGTGCCGACGACAGTGGTGGCGGCGGCGACGTGCACGTACGGGTGCAGGCCGCCCGGCAGCGCGAACAGCGGCCAGTGCAGCCGGCCACCCGCCTCGCGCCACAGCGGCCGGTAGTTGCGCCGGTCCACCGGGAACCGCTGGCCGGTACGCCGGTACAGCTCCGCCGTCTGGGCCAGCAGGTCCGCGTGGGCGGCGTCGGCGAACTCACCGACGATCGAGGCCGCCACCGCCAGGCCGTCGCCGTCGTCGAGCAGCCGGACCATCGCCGCCACCTGCTCGGCCGGGCGGACGGCCAGGTGCGCGCCGAAGCGCTGCCGTACCTCGGCCGACAGCGCCGCCTGCCGGACCGGATCGTCCTGGACCTGCCGGCCCCCGCCGCCCAGCACCCGCCCGAGCCATCCCATGTCGCCTCGTCTCCACCGCCGTCACCGACCGCAGCCATGCTAGTGCGGCCCTGCGTCAGAGATAGCGGACGCCGGTCAGTTCCTCGGCCGCCGTCCACAGCCGCCGGCCGACGGCGGGGTCGGTGGCCTCCCGGCTGGCCCGCACCTCGGTGACCGGCCCCCGGGTCTGGAAGAACCGGGCCGGGCCGAAGAACTGGCCGCCGTGGACCTGCGGGTCGGTGGCGGCGCGCAGTTGGGGCAGCGCACCCTGCTCGACCGGTTGGGTGGCCAGCAGGCCGAGCCGGGCGATCACCCGGCCGCGCCGGCCCTGGTGGGACCAGGCCCGGGGGGTCAGGTTGGTGCGGGTGACACCGGGATGGGCCAGCACGCTGAGCACCGGCGATCCGGTGGCGCGCAGCCGGCGGTCCAGTTCGATGCCGAAGACGGTGGTGGCGAGCTTGGACCGGCCGTACGCGCCGGCACCCCGGTAGCCGCGCTCCCCCATCAGGTCGGTGAAGTCCAGGTGCGCGCTGCGGTGGGTGATCGAGCTGAGGCTGACCACCCGGGCCGCCCGCGCCGCACCCAGATTGCCCAGCAGCAGACCGGTCAGCGCGAAGTGCCCCAGCAGGTTGGTGGCGAGGTGCAGCTCGTGGCCGTCGACGCTGGTCCGGCGCGGGCCGAGCAGCACCGCACCGGCGTTGTTGACCAGCAGGTCGAGCACCGGACGGTCGGCGGCCAGCGAGGCGGCGAATTCCCGTACCGAGGCGAGGGAGGCGAGGTCCAGTTCGCGTACCTCGGCGTCGCCGCCGATGTGACGGGCGGCCTGCCGGCCGGCGGCGGTGTCGCGCACGGCGAGCACGACCCGCGCGCCCCGGCGGGCCAGGGCGGTGGCGGTGACCAGGCCGAGGCCGGAGTTCGCGCCGGTCACGACGGCGGTGCGGCCGTGCTGGTCGGGGATGTGGTCGGCGGTCCAGGTCATCTGCTGCTCCCTGACGGTCGGGTGGGACCGCCGACGCTAGGGGCCGGCCGGGCGGGACCGGTCGTACCCGGTTGCCTAGGTCCCGCAGACCTACCCGCGCCGGTCCGGGCCGCGCCACACTGGCGACATGACCCACCCGTACGCCCGTGAACTCGGTGACTTCCTGCGCGCCCGGCGCGGCCGGCTGCACCCCCGCGACGTCGGCCTGGAGCCGGGCGGGCGACGCCGGGTCACCGGGCTGCGCCGCGAGGAGCTGGCGCTGCTGGCCGGGTTGAGCACCGACTACTACCAGCGGATGGAGCAGGGCCGGGAGGTACGCCCGTCCGACGACGTGCTGGACGGGCTCGCCGCCGCGCTCGGCCTCGACGACGCGGAACGCCGGCACCTGTTCACCCTGGCCCGTGCCGCCCGCCGGCCGCTGCCCGCCCGGGTCGACCACGGCCCGGAGCGGGTGCCGGAGAGCACCCGGCGGCTGCTGCGGGTGATGGACACCCCGGCGGTGGTGCTCGGCCGCCACCTGGACCTGCTCGCCTGGAACACGTGGGCGGTGGCGCTGCTCGGCGACCCGGCGGGCTACCCGCCGGACCGGCTCAACATGCTGCTGCTGATGTTCGACGAGGCGGCGACCGGTGCCCGGCGCTGCGCGGCCTGGGAGCGGCAGGCCATGGACTACATCGGCATGATGCGCGCCGCCGTCGCCACCGACCCCACCCACCCCCGGGCCACCGCCGTCGTCGGCGAGCTGAGCATCCGCAGCGCCGAGTTCCGGCGGCTGTGGTCCCGGCACGACGTGCGCGGATCGGTCAACGGCACCAAGACCTTCCAGGTCCCCGAGGTCGGTGACATCGTCCTGGACTGGGACACCTACCCGCTGCCCGGCAACCCCGGCCCGGTCATGCTGGTCTTCACCGCCGAGCCGGGCAGCGCCGACGCCGACGCGCTGCGGCTGCTGGCGTCACTGCGGGCAACCGGCCGGTCGGATGAGAGTTATCCGACACGCCGACGCGACATCTAGTGTTGCCTCTCCCCCATCCACGCCATATATGGTGTGCCACGCAGCTGGTTCGACCGGGCCCGGTGGTCCGGTCGAGGCAACAGGGAACCCGGTGGGAATCCGGGACTGCCCCGCAGCGGTAAGTGGGAACGACCGCCGTCATCGAGCACTGGACCGCGAGGTCTGGGAAGCGACGGCCAGTAGGCGACCGGACCCGGTCACGCCCGCGAGTCCGAAGACCTGCCAGTGCGCCGTGCGCTGCTGCGCGCGGCGGTCGGAGGTCGCGCGGGACGACCGACGCCAGCACCCGGGCCGGCCGCCGTGCCGCGCCCGTTGGCGTTCTCCCGCGTCCGATGGCCATCGGTGACAGCGAGGAGAGGTCATGACGAACGTAGCGGAGAGCCTACCGTCCGATGTCGACGGCGCGGGGCCACGCCGGCCGGCGATGCGGGTACGCAAGCGCGACGGCGACACCGAGCCGGTGGACGTCAACCGGATCGTCACGGCCGTCGCCCGATGGGCCGCCGACCTGGACGAGGTCGACCCGCTGCGGGTGGCCACCAGGACGATCAGCGGCCTCTACGACGGGGCGACCACCGCCGAGCTGGACAAGTTGTCGATCCAGACGGCGGCGGAGCTGATCGGCACGGAACCGCAGTACTCCCGGCTGGCAGCGCGGTTGTTGGCCGCGTACGTGGAGAAGGAGGTACGCGGGCAGGAGGTGACCTCGTTCAGCGAGTCCATCCGGTACGCCCACGGCCTCGGCCTGATCGCCGACGACACCGCCGCGTTCGTGGCCCGGCACGCCCGGCAGCTCGACGACGCCGTCGACCCGGCCGGTGACCTGCGGTTCGAGTACTTCGGGCTGCGTACGGTGGCCGACCGTTACCTGCTGCGGCACCCGCAGTCGCGGCTGGTGGTGGAGACGCCGCAGTACTGGCTGCTGCGGGTGGCCTGCGGGCTGTCCAGCACGCCCGACGAGGCGGTCGGGTTCTACCGGCTGATGTCGTCGCTGGCCTACCTGCCGAGTTCCCCGACGTTGTTCAACTCGGGCACCCGGCACACCCAGATGTCGTCGTGTTTCCTGGTCGACTCGCCGCGCGACGAACTGGACTCGATCTACGAGCGCTACCACCAGGTGGCGAAGCTGTCGAAGTTCTCCGGCGGCATCGGCATCTCCTTCACGCGGGTGCGCGGCCGGGGCGCGCTGATCCGGGGCACCAACGGCAGGTCGAACGGGATCGTGCCGTTCCTGAAGACCCTCGACGCCGGGGTGGCGGCGGTCAACCAGGGCGGCCGGCGCAAGGGGGCGGCCTGCGTCTACCTGGAACCCTGGCATCCGGACATCGAGGAGTTCCTGGAGCTGCGGGACAACACCGGCGAGGAGGCCCGGCGTACCCACAACCTCAACCTGGCCAACTGGATCCCCGACGAGTTCATGCGCCGGGTCGAGGCCGACGGCGAGTGGTCGCTGATCGACCCGTCGGACGCCCCGGAGCTGCCCGACCTGTACGGCGAGGAGTTCGACGCCGCGTACCGGGTCGCCGAGAAGAAGGCGGTCCGCACGGTGCGGGCCCGGGACCTGTACGGGCGGATGATGCGCACCCTGGCGCAGACCGGCAACGGGTGGATGACGTTCAAGGACCCGGCGAACCGGCTGTCCAACCAGACCGGCGTGCCGGGCAACACGATCCACCTGTCCAACCTGTGCACCGAGATCCTGGAGGTCAACAGCGACACCGAGACGGCGGTGTGCAACCTCGGGTCGGTCAACCTGGGCGCGCACCTCACCGACGACGGCGTCGACTGGGACAAGCTGCGCGGGACGGTCCGCACGGCGGTGGTGTTCCTGGACCGGGTGATCGACATCAACTACTACCCGGCCGAGCAGGCGGCGGTGTCGAACCCGCGCTGGCGGCCCGTCGGGCTGGGGCTGATGGGGCTTCAGGACGCGTTGTTCGCGCTGCGGCTGCCGTTCGACTCGGCCGGGGCCCGGGAGTTGTCCACCCGGGTCCAGGAGGAGATCTTCCTGACCGCCCTGGAGACGTCGACCGGTCTCGCCGAACGGTTCGGCGCGCACCCGGCGTACGCCGAGACCCGGGCCGCCCGGGGTGACCTGCACCCGGACCTGTGGGGGGTCGAACCCACCCAGGTCGACCGGTGGGTCGCGCTGCGCACCCGGATCGCGGCGCACGGCCTGCGCAACTCGCTGCTGGTGGCGATCGCCCCGACCGCCACGATCGCGTCGATCGCCGGCTGCTACGAGTGCATCGAGCCGCAGGTGTCCAACCTGTTCAAGCGGGAGACCATGTCCGGGGAGTTCCTCCAGATCAACACGTACCTGGTGCGGGAGCTGAAGGCGCGCGGGTTGTGGACGTCGGAGATCCGCGACCAGATCAAGCGGGCCGAGGGTTCGGTGCAGGGGATCGTCGACCTGCCCGCCGAGGTGCGGGAGCTGTTCCGTACCGCGTGGGAGCTGCCACAGCGGGCGCTGATCGACCTGGCCGCCGCGCGGGCGCCGTACATCGACCAGTCGCAGTCGCTGAACCTGTTCCTCAGCGCGCCTACCATCGGCAAGCTGTCCTCGATGTACCTGCACGCCTGGAAGTCCGGGCTGAAGACCACCTACTACCTGCGGTCGCGTCCGGCGACCCGGATCCAGCAGGCCACCGTCACCGTCGCCCCGGTCGTCGCGGCCGACGCCGAGGCGCTCGCCTGCTCCCTGGAGAACCCCGAGAGCTGCGAGGCGTGCCAGTGACCACCGTCGACGAACCCCGCACCGCCGGGCGGCAGCTGCTGCTCGACCCCGGCATGGACCTCACCCTGCGGCCGATGCGCTACCCGCACTTCTTCGACCGGTTCCGGGACGCCATCCGCAACACCTGGACGGTGGAGGAGGTCGACCTGCACTCCGACCTGGCCGATCTGGAGCGGCTGTCGCCGGCCGAGCGGCATCTGGTGTCCCGGTTGGTGGCGTTCTTCGCCACCGGTGACACGATCGTCGCCAACAACCTGGTGCTCAACCTCTACCAGCACGTCAACTCACCGGAGGGCCGGCTCTACCTGTCGCGGCAGCTGTTCGAGGAAGCCGTGCACGTGCAGTTCTACCTGAACCTGCTCGACACGTACGTGCCCGACGAGCAGGAACGGTTCGCCGCGTTCGCCGCCATCGAGAACATCCCGTCGATCCGGCGCAAGGCCGAGTTCTGCTTCCGCTGGATCGACTCGGTATTCGAACTGCGGGAGCTGCGTACCCGCGCGGACCGGCGGGCGTTCCTGCTCAACCTGATCTGCTTCGCCGCCTGCATCGAGGGGCTGTTCTTCTACGGGGCCTTCGCCTACGTCTACTTCCTGCGGTCCCGGGGCCTGCTCAACGGGTTGGCGTCGGGCACCAACTGGGTGTTCCGCGACGAGTCGATGCACATGGCGTTCGCCTTCGACGTGGTGGAGACCGCCCGGCGGGAGGAGCCGGACCTGTTCGACGCCGAGCTGGAACGTCAGGTGACCGAGATGCTCGCCGAGGCCGTCGAGTGCGAGGTGCAGTTCGCCGAGGACCTGCTCGACCAGGGCGTGTCCGGGCTGTCACTTAAGGACATGCGGGCCTACCTGGAGCACGTCGCCGACCGGCGGCTCGCCCAGCTCGGCATCGCGCCGCGCTACGGGGCGCAGAACCCGTTCGCGTTCATGGATCTGCAGGACGTGCAGGAGCTGTCGAACTTCTTCGAGCGGCGGGTGTCGGCGTACCAGGTGGGGGTCAGCGGCAGCGTCACCTTCGACGACGACTTCTGACCGGCGTGGCCGGGGCCCGGTCCGGTGGGGCGTGCGACCACCGGGCCGGGCCTGGCCGTCGGTCAGGGGCCGGCGTTGCCGAACACCTCGATCTCGGCGAGGCCGACGTTGACGGTGCCGCCGCCGACCCCGGTGACGGTGAGCTTGACGCTGGTCACCGTCTTCGCCGCCGGGAGAATGATCTCCGTCGGGCCGCCGCTGTTGTCCAGGGCGCCGACGGCCGTGGAGGTGCCGTCGCTGAACAGCAGGGTGCCGCCGGTGATCTGGTCGTTGGGGTTGGGCCGGTCGTAGAGGACGACCCGGCGGATGGTGCGCGGGCCCGGCCAGCTCAGGGTGAGCTGGGTGCCGACGCCGCCGTAGACGGTCGCCCACTCCCGGGTCGGGTCGTCGGGCCAGCCGGCGATCACCCCGTCGACGGCCTTGGCCGCCGTCTGCCCGCTGCCGGTGTCCTGGCTGGTCGCGGTGACGGTGGCCGTCCGGGCCAGGTTGGGGCCGAGGACCTTGTACTGCCGCTGGAGGAAGTACGGGTAGTCGTGGCCGGCGCAGGTGGGCAGGCTGGTGCAGGCCCCGTCGTCGTACTGGCCGTAGGCGAAGAAGGCCGCGGACTTGGCGGCGACGTCGGTCGACCCCAGGTTCGCCGGATAGTTCTTGATCTTGTAGTCGTGGTAGCCGGTGAACGTCGGCGAACCGACGTACGCCTGCTCGGCGGCTTGGGCCAAGTAGGCCGCGGCGTGGTGGTCGCTGTGGTCACCGTCGCCGAACCCACCGGCGTGGTCCTGGGTGTTGACGGCGGTCGGCTGGTAGGCGGCCATCAGCCCGGCCAGGGTGGTGGTCAGGCCGGAGCGGCTGTAGCTGGACGCGCCGGCGCCCAGCGACGTGATCGACGAGATGTCGTTGAGCCAGAGCTTCTGCAGGCTCTGCGAACCGGTGTTCGGATGGCCGGTGCCGCCGGGGTATCCGTCCGGGAGCCGGAGGAAGGCCAGCGACACGGTGGGCTTGGCGGTGAGGGTGAAGATCGGGATCGGGTGCCCGCTGATCCCGGCGTCCGCCTGGGTCCAGGTGTCGGCGACCCCGGCCATCTGGGCGTACGCCGCCCGCGCCCCGGTCTCCCGGCCGGTCCAGTAGGCGCTGTCCCGGCCGGCGTCGCCCGCCGTGACGAAGACCGTGCGGACGCAGCGGTTGGCCTGCACGTCGTGCAGCAGGTCCGGGCTGAGGAAGAGCAGGTCGTCGTCCTGGTGGGCGACCACGTTCATGATCGCTCCGGCCGGGCAGCCCGGCCCGGCCTGGGCGGCCGGCGGGCCGACCAGGGTAGCCGCCGCGCAGGCGGCCACCACCCCGACGGCCAGCGACCACCGGGCCGGACGACGGCGAACTGTTCGCATGACAAAGTGACGCACGGTTACCTCCCCGTAGCAGTAGCGTGCGTCCTCTTTCTACCATGGACGAACGTCAACCTCTGCCCCGTCACGACGGCCCCCGGCGTCGGACGGCCGGGCCGGGTCAGCGCGGCGGCCCCGTCTCGGTGAGCCGGCCGTCGGCCAACCGGAGCCAGCGGTCCACGGCGATCCCGGCGAGGAACCGGTCGTCGTGACTGACCACCACGAACGCCCCCCGGTACGCCAGCAGCGCGCTCTCCAACTGCGCCACGCTGACCAGGTCCAGGTTGTTGGTGGGCTCGTCGAGCAGGAGCAGCTGCGGTGCCGGCTCGGCGAACAGGACGCAGGCCAGGGTGGCGCGCAGCAGTTCGCCACCGGACAGCGCGCCGACCGGCAGGTGGACGCGGGCACCCCGGAACAGGAACCGGGCCAGCAGGTTCATCCGCTCCGCCTCGGCCCGCGCCGGCGCGAACCCGGCGAGGTTCTCCGCGACCGTACGGTCCGGGTCGAGCAGGTCGAGGCGCTGCGACAGGTACGCCACCCGACCCTGGGCCCGGGTGGCGGTGCCGGAGTCCGGTTCCTGCCGCCCACCGATCAGCCGCAGCAGCGTCGACTTGCCCGCACCGTTCGGCCCGGTCAGGGCGATTCGTTCCGGTCCCCGGATGTCCAGGCCGACCCCCGCACCGGCGAAGACCGGCCGGCCGTCGTATCCGGCCCGCATCCCCTCGCCGTGGAAGACGGTCCGGCCGGTGGGCACCGTCGTGTCCGGCAGGTCGAGGACGAGGTGGTCGTCGCGGCGGGCGGCCCCGCTCGCCTGGTCCAGCCGGGCCTGGGCGTCGCCGACCCGGGCGGTGTGCACGTCCTGGGCCCTGGCCGCCGACACCTGCGCCTCCCGCTTGAGGTTGCCGGCGACGATCCGGGGCAGCCCCGCGTCGGACAGGTTCCGGGCGGCGGTCGAGGCCCGGCGGGCCGCCCGCTCGCGGGCCTGCTGGAGTTCCCGCTTCTGCCGTTTCACGTCCTGTTCGGCCTGACGCACCTGCCGCTCGGCGACCTCCCGCTCGACCCGTACCACCTGCTCGTGGTGGGTGAAGTTGCCGCCGTACCAGCGGAGCCCGCCGTGGTCGAGGGCGGCGATGCGGTCCATCTCGTCCAGCAGTTCCCGGTCGTGGCTGACCACGAGCAGCGCACCCGGCCAGGACCGCAGCACGGCGAGCAGGCGCGCCCGCGCCGGTCGGTCGAGGTTGTTGGTGGGCTCGTCGAGCAGCAGCACGTCGGGCCGTTTGAGCAGTTCGGCGGCGAGGCCGAGGGAAACCACCTCACCGCCGCTGAGGGTGCCGAGCCGGCGGTCCAGCGTCACCCCGGTCAGGCCGAGCCGGTCGAGGGCGAGACGGGTGCGGTCCTCGACGTCCCAGTCGTCGCCGACGGTGGCGAAGTGCTCCTCGGCGGCGTCACCGGCCTCGATGGCGTGCAGCGCGGCGACGACGCGGTCGACCCCGAGCACCTCGGCCACGGTCTGCCGCATCGCGAACGGCAGGTGCTGCGGCAGGTAGCCCAGCACCCCTTCCACGGTGATGCTGCCCCCGGTGGGGCGCAGTTCGCCGGCGATGAGCCGCAGCAGGGTGGACTTGCCGGCCCCGTTCGCCGCGACCAGGCCGGTGCGGCCACCGGGAAGGGAGAACGACAGGTCCTCGACGACCGGGGTGTCATCCGGCCAGGAGAAGGACAGGTTGGAGCAGACGACGAAACTGTCAGACATGACGGACCTCGGAGACAGGTGATCCGGGCGCGTAGGCGCTGCCCGGGGTGAACAGGGCAGGACGACATGGGCGACGCGGCGGGGGATCGTCCCCGTCGGTCACCGCAGCCGGGTGTTCACCCGGAGATGTCGTCGTCACCTGCCACGGTCTGCTCCCTGTCCTGGTCGACCCGACCAGAATAACCCGGTCGGCCCGGCGCGGGCGGGCCGACGCACGCCCGGCGCAGGCGGGCTAGCGCGGCGCGTAGTCGAACCAGTCGAACGCGACGACGCCATCCGCCGCGTACATGCCGATGACCCGGCCGGTGAAGCCGCCGGCGACCTCGGTCGACAGGTACCGGCCGTCGAGTTCGGCCAACACGTCGAAGGTCCCGTCCGGGCGCTCGACGCCGAGCCGGAGCTGGTCGGGTTCCTTGGCGGGGTGCCAGTCGCCGGGGGCCGGGGCGAGCACCTCGACGCGCAGGTGGACCGGGCCGGGCCCGACCGGCCGGGTGGCGAGCGTCGACAGCACCGATCCGATCCGGGCCACGACCCGCACCGCGCCGCCGCCCGCCTCGATGTCGTAGTGATGCCGTTCGTCCAGGCGGACCACCAGACCGCCGCGCCCGTCGCCCGGATCGACCACGGTCCCGACCCGGCATGACGGGTGCTGCTGGCGGCGGCCGACGAACGTGACGTCCGGCGCGTCCGGCGACGTGCCCCGGGCCCGCAGCGTCAGCCAGCCGGGCCGTTCGGCCAACGACCAGACCTCCGCCGGCCGGGACCGCACCGACACCCAGCGGGGGTGCAGCCGGTCGGCGTCGAAGTCGTCGCGTACGGGCGGCGGGGCGACGGGGTGCGCGGCCCACGGCGGGGCGGCCATCGTCGGCGTGACCGCGCCGACCACCGGCCAGCCGTCGACCCAGGTCACCGGGGCCAGGAACGTCTCCCGCCCGAGCACGTGCCAGCCGGGGGTGCCGCCGCCGGGGCGGACCCCGAGCAGCACCAGCCACCACGATCCGTCGGGCCCCTCGACCAGGTCGGCGTGGCCGGTGTTCTGGATCGGCCGGTGGGTGCCCCGGTGGGTGAGGATCGGGTTGGCCGGGCCCGGCTCGTACGGGCCGTCGGGTCTGGTCGCGCGGGCGATCGAGACGGCGTGCCCGCGTTCGGTGCCGCCCTCGGCGATCAGCAGGTACCAGTGGTCACCGATCCGGTACAGGTGCGGCGCCTCCGGGGCCTGCGCCCCCGCCGCGCCGGACCACAGCCGCCGGACCGGGCCGAGGGTGCGTCCGGTCTCCGGGTCGAGGCGCACCTGCCCGATCCCGGCGTACGTGCACCAGCAGGTGCCGTCGTCGTCCCAGGCGAGGTCGGGGTCGATGCCGTCCACCCCGGGTGCCCGGACCGGGTCCGACCAGGGGCCGGCCGGGTCGGCGGCGGTGCAGATCAGGGTGCCGCCGCCGTCCGCGCAGTTGGTCACGATCAGCCAGAACCGGCCGTCGTGGTGGCGCAGGGTCGGCGCGTACACCCCGGCCGACGACGGCATGTCGACCGGCAGGGTGAGCTGACCGGGCCGGTCCAGCGCGTTGCCGATCTGCTCCCAGTGCACGAGGTCCCGGCTGTGGAACAGCGGCACCCCGGGGAAGTACTCGAAGCTGGAGCAGGCCAGGTAGTAGTCGTCGCCGACCCGGCAGACGCTCGGGTCGGGATGGAAGCCGGCCAGCACCGGGTTGGCGAAGGTGCCGTCGCCCCAGCCGGCCGCACCCCCGGTCACCGCGTCGGCCCCGACCGGATTCATCCACCAACCCCCTGGGATCGTGATCAGGATGGATACCCGCTCACGATCCCACGGGGCGGCACCGCCTGCTGCCCCACCCGACGCCGGCCGCCGGGCCGGCACCGGCCGGGAGGGGCCGTCGGGCCGCCTCCCGGCCGCGCGGTGACGGGTCAGCCCACCGGCACGGGACGCCGGACCGGGCCGAGGTGCCGGGCGTACGCGCCGGTGGTGAAGAACGCGGGCAGGTCCTCGCCGAGGGCGGTGTCCTCGACGATCCGCGCCGCCCGGCCGGCCCGTTCCCGGTCCTCGCCGTCGCGCCCGGCGACCAGGGCGGCCAACTCCTCCGCGAGGACCGACCGGACCAGGTCCTCGGTCACGCAGCCGCCGTCGGCCAGCGGGGTGCCGTGGTGCAGCCACTGCCAGACCTGGCAGCGGGCGATCTCGGCGGTCGCCGCGTCCTCCATCAGGTTCCCCAGCGCCACCGCGCCGGTGCCGCCGAGCCACGCGTCGACGTAGCGCACCGCGACGGCGATGTTGGCCCGCACCCCGGCGGCGGTGACCCGGCCGGGGGTCTTGTCGACGGCGAGCAGGTCGGCGGCGGTGACGGCGACGTCGTCCCGCAGCCGGTCGAGCTGGTGCGGGCGGTCACCCAGCACCGCGTCGAACTCCCGACGGCAGGTGTCGACCAGGCCCGGGTGGGCCACCCAGGAGCCGTCGAACCCGTCGCCGGCCTCCCGCCGCTTGTCGGCCCGGACCCGGTCGAGGGCCACCTCGTTGACCTGCGGGTCCCGGCTCGGGATGAACGCGGCCATCCCGCCGATCGCGTGCGCCCCGCGCCGGTGGCAGGTCGCCACCAGCAGCTCGGTGTACGCCCGCATGAACGGCACCGTCATGGTGACCTCGGACCGGTCGGGCAGGACGAAGTCGGCCCACTGCCCGAAGTTCTTGATCACGCTGAAGATGTAGTCCCACCGGCCGGCGTTCAGCCCCGCCGAGTGTTCCCGCAGCTCGTAGAGGATCTCCTCCATCTCGAAGGCGGCGGTGATCGTCTCGATCAGCGTGGTCGCCCGGATGGTGCCCCGGGGCAGGCCGAGGCGTTGCTGGGCGAAGACGAAGATGTCGTTCCACAGCCGTGCCTCCCGGTGCCCTTCCAGCTTCGGCAGGTAGAAGTACGGCCCGGCGCCCGCGTCGAGCTGCCGCTGCGCGCAGTGGAACAGGTAGAGCCCGAAGTCGACCAGGCTGGCCGAGATGGGCCGGCCGTCCACCACGATGCCCTTCTCCACCAGGTGCCAGCCGCGTGGCCGGACGACGATCGTGGCGAGCTGCGCGCCGAGGGCGTACCGCTTGCCGCGCGGGTCGGTGAAGTCGATCCGCCGGTCCAGGGCGTCGATCAGGTTGAGCTGGCCGGAGATGACGTTGTGCCAGGTCGGTGCGGTGGCGTCCTCGAAGTCGGCGAGCCACACCCGGGCCCCGGAGTTGAGCGCGTTGACAGTCATCTTGCGGTCGGTCGGGCCGGTGATCTCGACCCGCCGGTCCTGGAGCCCCGGTGCCGGCGGGGCGACCCGCCAGTCCGGGTCGGCGCGGATCGCGGCGGTCTCCGGCAGGAAGTCGGGGAACTGGCCGGTGGCGTAGCGGTCCCGGCGGGCCCGGCGGGTGTCCAGCAGGGCCACCCGGCGGGCGGCGAACTCACTGTCCAGCGCGACCAGGAACTCCAGCGCCGCAGGGGTGAGGACCTCGTCGAACCGGTCGGCCAGCGGGCCGATGATCTCGTACCTCATGCGAACTGCTCCTCTTCGGTGGAGCCGCGCAGGGCGGTGGTCTCGGCGGCCGGGTTGAGCACGGTGCTGATCAGGTCGAAGTAGCCGGTGCCGACCTCACGCTGGTGCTTGACGGCGGTGTAGCCGGATGCCTCGGCGGCGAACTCCCGCTCCTGCAACGCCACGTAGGCGGACATGCCGTCGGCGGCGTAACCCCGGGCCAGGTCGAACATCGAGTAGTTGAGGGCGTGGAAGCCGGCCAGGGTGATGAACTGGAACCGGTAGCCGAGGTGGCCGAGTTCCCGCTGGAACTTCGCGATGGTCGAGTCGTCGAGGTGCTTGCGCCAGTTGAACGACGGCGAGCAGTTGTAGGCGAGGAGCTGGTCCGGGTACTCGGCCTTGACCGCCTCGGCGAAGCGGCGGGCCACCGCCAGGTCGGGGGTGGAGGTCTCCATCCACAGCAGGTCGGCGTGCGGGGCGTAGGCCAGGCCCCGGGCGATGCACGGCTCGATGCCGTTGCGCACCCGGTAGAACCCCTCGGCGGTGCGCTCGCCGGTGACGAACGGCCGGTCCCGCTCGTCGACGTCGGTGGTGAGCAGCGTGGCGGCCTGCGCGTCGGTGCGGGCGATCACCACCGACGGCACCCCGGCCACGTCCGCGGCGAGCCGCGCCGCCTCCAGGGTACGGACGTGCTGGCCGGTCGGGACGAGCACCTTGCCGCCCAGGTGGCCGCACTTCTTCTCGGCGGCGAGCTGGTCCTCCCAGTGCACGCCCGCCGCGCCGGCCCCGATCATGGCGGTCATCAGCTCGTAGGCGTTGAGCGGGCCGCCGAAGCCGGCCTCGGCGTCGGCGACGATCGGCGCGAGCCAGTCGATGCCGTCGTCGTCGCCCTCGGCGGTGGTGATCTGCCCGGCGCGCAGCAGCGCGTTGTTGATCCGGCGCACCACGGCGGGCACCGAGTTGGCCGGGTAGAGGCTCTGGTCGGGGTAGGTGTGCCCGGCGAGGTTGGCGTCGGCGGCCACCTGCCAGCCGGAGAGGTAGATGGCCTTGAGCCCGGCCCGGACCATCTGCACGGCCTGGTTGCCGGTGAGCGCGCCCAGGGCGTGGACGTAGTCCTCGGTGTGCAGCAGCCGCCACAGCCGCTCCGCCCCACGGCGGGCCAGGGTGTGCTCCTCCTGGACGGCCCCGCGCAGGCGGACCACGTCCTCGGCGCGGTAGCTGCGGCGCACCCCCTGCCAGCGGGGGTCGGTCTCCCACTCGGTACGCAACCGCTCCACGGCGTTCTGCATGATCTCGTCTCCTCGGATGTCGTGACGCCGGCACCGGCCGTCGTGCCGTCCGGCGGTGCGAACGCGTCGCCCGACCGGCGTGTCACCCACGGTCACACGGGGTCCGGGGCGTGGTCGAGGGACGGAAGAAGCCAAGTTCTGAGAAGTTCACACCCGGTTCTGCGAAGTTGCGAACAGGTATATTCGCACTCTGCCAAGGGGTGCTGGGCTGCCGAAAGAGCAGCGGGGAGGTGAGCGTGGTGAGCAAGACCTTCGCGGGTGCCCGGCTGCGCCGGATGCGCGAGGACCGCGCGTTGAGCCAGTCCCGGCTGGCCCGGCTGCTCAACATCTCGCCCAGCTACCTCAACCAGATCGAGCACGACACCCGGCCGCTGACCGTGCCGGTGCTGATGCGCATCACCGAGGTGTTCGGCGTCGACCCGACGGTCTTCGCCCCCCGGGACACGCCCCGGCTGGTCGCCGGGCTGCGCGAGGCGCTGCCCGGCCGGCCGGGCGTCGCCGACCTCACCGAACTCGCCACCCGGCTGCCCGAGGTCGCGGAGGCCGTCCTCGACCTGCACCGCCGCTACCGGCAGGCCGACGAGCAGCTCGCCGAACTGCTGGGCGACCGGGAGACGGTCGGGCGCAGCCCGCACGACCGGGTGACCGAGTTCTTCTACCGGCGGCAGAACTACGTGCCGGATCTGGACGAGGCGGCCGAACGGCTCGCCGCGACGATCGGGATGCGCCGAGGCGAGGTCCGGTCCACCCTCCAGGACCGGCTCGCCCAGCGGCACGGCGTGCAGGTACGCCGCGACGACGCCACCCTGCTCGGCGACGAACTGCACCGCTACCGGCCGCAGACCCGCACCCTGCACCTGTCGACGTCGCTGCGGGCCGGGCAGGAGGCGATGCGGATGGCGGCGCAGATCGCCCTGCTGGAGTACGCCGACGTGATCGACGAGATCGTGGAGGAGGAACGGTTCGACGACCCGCAGACCCAGATCCTCACCCGGGTCGGCCTGGCCAACTACTTCGCCGCCGCGCTGATCCTGCCGTACGGGCCGTTCCTCGCGGCGGCC
Organism: Micromonospora sp. HM134; assembly: GCF_007833915.1. Lineage (NCBI taxonomy): Bacteria > Bacillati > Actinomycetota > Actinomycetes > Micromonosporales > Micromonosporaceae > Micromonospora > Micromonospora sp. HM134. The sequence goes on along the minus strand of NZ_CP041061.1, from coordinate 3,157,201 downwards.
GAACAGCACCGGTACGACATCGACCTGCTCACCCAGCACTTCACGATGGGCTGGGAGACCGTCTGCCACCGGCTCAGCACGCTGCAACGGCCCCGGGCGCGCGGGGTGCCGTTCTCGTTCGTCCGGGTCGACCGGGCCGGCAACCTGTCCAAACGCCAGTCCGCCACCGGCTTCCCGTTCTCGCTCACCGGCGGCACCTGTCCGCTGTGGAACGTCTACGAGGCGTTCAGCGCGCCCGGCCGGGTGGTGGTGCAGGTGGCCGCGATGCCCGACGGGCAGCGCTACCTGTGGATCGCCCGCACCATCACCCGGCACCACGGCGGCTACAACCAGCCCGGCAAGGTCTACGCGATCGGGCTCGGCTGCGAGATCCGGCACGCCGACCGGCTGGTCTACTCCCGGGGCATCGACCTGTACGACGCCGACGCCGTCACCTCGATCGGCCCGGGGTGCAAGACCTGCGAGCGGATGACCTGCCCGCAGCGGGCCGCCGCGCCGATCAGCGGCCGGCTCGACCTGGACGAGAACCGCAGCACCTTCATCCCGTACCCGTTGAAGGGCTGATCCCGGCGGCGGGCCGGAACGGGCGCGCGGACGTCACGAGGTGGGGCTGGTAAAGAGGATCACCTTGGCTTCGGCGAGCTTGCCCAGTTCCACCGGGCGCCACTGGCGGAAGCCCTGCCGGCCGGTCAGCTCCCCGCTGATCCCCACCGCCGGGCAGTACAACCAGTCGCCGTTGCTCAGGTTGGGAAACTCCGCCCACGCCTGCACGTGCACGTCCCCCTGCGGGAACGACAGCGTCTCCGACAGGTGCACCATCGGCATCCCGTCGGACTCACGGTGCAGGACCAGCCGGTACCCGCCGTCGACGGTGCCCACCCGGCCCTCGTCCGGGACCACCAGGTCCGCCTTGTACCACCCGCTCTGCCCGAGCTTCGGGTTCTCGAAGTCGATGTCCGCACCGAACGAGGTGAGGATCTCGTGGAGGTTGTCGTACATGGTCGCCTCTTTCCGTGTTGGGGGTCAGGCCTTGCGGAAGACGTCCTTGACCAGGATCTTGCCGTCGCGCAGCGTGAACACGTCCACGCCCCGTTCGAGCACCTCGCCGGTCGCGGACTCGCAGCGGAACTCCAGGAACTCCCGGTCCGCCACGACGATGCGGTCGCCGTACACCATGCGGGCGCCGGCGGCGTCGAGTTCGTCGCGCTTGCCGATGATCTCGGCGAGGAACCCGGGTATCTCCTTGCGGTGGTAGGTGTGGCCCGGTTCGGGGCCGGCCGCGACGATCCACACGCCGTCGGGGGCGAAGCAGTCGGCGGCGGCGTCCAGGTCGTCGGCGTCACAGGCGGCGAAGAACGCCGCCACCGGGCTGGTGTCGGTCATGGAGGGTCCCCTCTGCTCGGGTGGTGGGTGGGGTGTCAGCCGAAGCGCACGGGCAGCGACTCGATGGCGCGGAACTGGAGGCTGTGCCGCCAGGCGACCTCGTCGTCGGCGACGGCCAGCCGCCAGTGCGGGTGCCGGGCCAGCAGCCGCTGCAACACCACCCGACCCTCCAGCCGGGCCAACGGTGCGCCCAGGCAGTGGTGGATGCCGTGCCCGAACGCCAGGTGGCCGTCGCGGTCGAGGCGGACCGCGTCGGGATCGGGGAACCGGTCCGCGTCGCGGTTGGCCGCGCACAGCGAGATGAACACGATCTCCCCGGCCGGAATGACCCTGTCGCCGACGGTCACCTCCTGCTCGGTGAACCGGATCGTGCTCAGGTTCAACGGGCTCTCGTAGCGCAGCACCTCCTCCACGAAGGCGGGCACCCGTCCGGGGTCGGCAGCCAGCTCCGCGCGCAGCTCCGGCTGCCGGTGCAGCAGCAGCACGGCGCTGCTGAGCATCGCCGCGGTCGTCTCGTAGCCGGCGTTCATCATCAGGAACACGGTGGACAGCAACTCGGCGGTGGCCAGCCGGCCGCCCTCGTCGTCGGCGGCGATGAGCGCGCTGATCAGGTCGTCGGCCGGCGCGGTGCGCTTGACCGCGATCAGGTCCCGCACGTAGCCGTAGGCGTCGGCGATCACCTGCTGCTTGTCGGCCAGCGAGGTGCCGACGCTGCCGAGTTCCGCGCTCCACCGGCGGAAGTCGTCGAACGCCTCCTCGGGGATGCCCAGCAGCGAGCCGATGACCGCCATCGGCACGGGCAGCGCGACGTCGGTCACGAAGTCGACCGTCTCCCCCGCGACGATCCGGTCCAACGCGGCGTCGGTGAAGCGTTCGATCACCGGGATCAGGCCCTGCACCCGCCGGGTGGTGAACGCGCCGCCGACGATCCGACGCAGCCGGGTGTGGTCGGGGGGATCACTGAACAGCATGCTCGGCGGGTTGTCGGTGACGTGCTCGTCCGGGTCGACGGCCTGGGCGCGGATCACCGAGGCGATGCGTCCGGCGTCCTTGGACAGCCTCGGGTCGGCCAGCAGCCGGCGCGCGTCGGCGTGCCGGGTGACCAGCCAGGCGTGCACGGCGGTGGAGAACGTCTTGAGCCGGAACCGGTCCACCGTGCCGCCGTCGCGCAGCCGGGCGAACCCCGGGTACGGGTCCTGGGCGAACTCCTCGGTGAGCATGTCCGCCGGGTGGGGGGTCGAGGTTTCCTGCTGTCCGATGGTCATCGGCTCCGCCCTGTCGGTGAGGGGATCAGTGGGGTGTTCGTCGGTGCCGACCGCAGGCAGTCGGCCAGCGCGGCGGCCGTGGTCGGGGCGTCACCGGTGAGGACGCCCAGGTGGTCGCCCGGCACGGTGCGCCACCCGGTGTCGGCCGCCCAGCCCGGCTCCCGTCCGCCGGGCGCCGCCGCGGCCCGCAGGTGGGTGACGGGGACCGCCAGCGGCTGCGGTCGCCAGTCGGCGAACAGCGCCAGATGCCGCCCCATGGCCAGCAACTGCCGGTCGGTGACCAGTTCGGTGACGGTCCGGTCGGCGGCCATCCGGGTGAACAGGGTCGGCATCGTCGCGACGTACCAGGACCCGCCCGGGACGTGCACGTCGACCAGCACCACCCGCTCGGGCGGTGTGCCGAGGTCGTGCAGGGCCGCCGCCACCGCGTGCGCCAGCCAGCCGCCGGAGGAGTAGCCGACCAGCACGTACGGCCGGTCGCCGAGGTGCGCCCGCAGCGCCGCTACCTGGGCGTCGACGACCTCGGCGCGGGTGGCCGGCAGCGCCTCCCCCAGCCGGTAGCCGGGCAGCGGCAGCACCACGGCGGGCCGGTCGAGGCAGGCCAGCAGCCGGGCGTACTGGTAGGGGCTGGCCGGGGCGACCATGCTGGGCAGACAGACCAGCAGCGGGCCGTCGCCCTCGGCGAACACCAGCGGCGTCGCGGCGGCGGCGGTGCCGCCGGCCGGTGCCCGGTCCGCCGCGGCGGCCAGCAGGTCCAACCCGGCGGGTACGTCGCCACGGGCGCAGGCCGCCGCGAACGCCGCCCGCACCGCGCCGTCGTCGGGGTCGCCGTCGGCCCGCCCGGCGAGGGTGCCGGCGAGTTCGTCGGCGGTGACGGCGGTGAGCAGGTCGGCGGTGCCGACGGGCAGCCCGGTGGCCCGCACCAGCCGGTCGCGCAGCTCCACGGCGCTGAGTGAGGTCAGGCCCAGCTCGGCCAGCGACCGGTGCGGGTCGACGGGGGCCGTACCGTGGCCGAGCACCGCCGCCACGTGCCGCAGCACCACGTCGCGTAGCGCGTCCGGGGCCGGGGTGGCCGCCGGTGGTGCCGACGTCACCGGTTGCGGGCCGCCGGTGGTGGTCGTGAACCGGGCGTCGGGCCAGAACCGGGTCCGCTGGAACGGGTAACCGGGCAGCGCCACCGGGGCGGCGCGGGTGCCGGCGAACACCGCCGCCCGGTCCAGGTGCCCCCGCACCAGCAGCGCGCCCATCGCCACCGGCACCGACACCGGATCGGGCACGTCGGGACGCAGCGTGGGAACGGCCGCCGCGTCCGTGGGAGTGCGCAGGCAGTCAACCACCGTCGCGGTCAGCGCCGGGGCCGGCCCCACCTCCAGGAAGGTGCGTACCCCGCGCCGCTCCAGGGTGCGGACGGCGTCGGCGAACCGCACCGGCCGGCGGGCGTGCGTCAGCCAGTGCCCGGGCCTGGCCAGGTCCTCGACGGTCAGCACCGCCCCGGTCAGGGTGGACACCACCGGCAGCCGGGGCGCGGTGAACCGTACCCCCGCCACCACCTCGGCGAACCCGGCCAGGGCCGGCTCCATCAGCCGGGAGTGGAAGGCGTGGCTGACGTCGAGCCGCCGGCACCGGTGGCCGCCGGCCCGCAGCAGCCGGGCCGCCCGCTCCACCCCGTCGACCGTGCCGGAGAGCACCACCGCCCGGGGACCGTTGACGGCGGCCAACTCGACGTCGTCGCCGAGCAGCGGGGTCACCTCCGCCTCGTCGGCCCGTACGGCGAGCATCGCCCCACCCGCCGGCAGCGCGGCCATCAGCCGGCCCCGGGCCGCGACCACGGTGGCCGCGTCGGCCAGCGACAACGCGCCCGCCACGTGCACGGCGGTCAACTCGCCGACGGAGTGCCCCGCGACGGCGGCCGGGGTGAGGCCGTACGCCTCCAGCAGCCGGTACAGGGCGACCTCGACCGCGAAGATCGCCGGCTGCGCGGTGCCCGTGTCGTCGAGTCCGCCGCCGTCGGCGACGGCGGCGGCCAGCGGCCGGTCCAGCAGCGGATCGAGGTGCCCGCAGACCTCGGCGAACGCCTCCGCGTAGGCGGGGAACCGCTCGGCCAACGCCAGGCCCATCCCGACCCGTTGCACGCCCTGCCCGGTGAACAGGACCGCGAGGTCACCGCCGCAGGTCGTGCCCGCGCCGACCCCGGCATCGGCCAGCCCGGTGAGACCCGCGAGCAGCCCGGCGCGGTCGGTCGCGGTGACGCACGCCCGGTGCCGCAGCGCCGCCCGCCCGGTGGCCAACGCCAGGCCGAGCCCCGCCGGGGTGAGCGTCGGGTCGGCCCGTACCAGCGTCGCCAGCCGGCCGGCCTGCTCCCGCAGCGCCTGCGGGTCGGCGGCGGAGAGCAGGCACGGCACCGCGGGCAGCGGGGTCACCGCCGGCCCGCCGGCAGCCGGTGCGGGTGGCTCCTCGACGACGACATGGGCGTTGGTGCCGCTGATCCCGAACGCCGACACCGCCGCCCGGCGCGGGCGGGACCCACGCGGCCACGGCTGGGCGGCGGTCAGCAGCCGCACCGGGGAGTCGTCCCAGCGCACCGCCGTGGTCGGGGTCGCGGCGTGCAGCGTACGCGGCAGCCGGCCGTGCCGCAGCGCCAGCACCAGCTTGACCAGTCCGGCCAGACCGGCGGCGGCCTGGGTGTGACCCAGGTTGGACTTCACCGAGCCCAGCCACAGCGGCCGGTCCCGGGCCCGGCCGTAGCTGGCCAGGAGCGCCTCGGCCTCGATCGGGTCGCCGAGGCGGGTGCCGGTGCCGTGCGCCTCCACGGCGTCGACGTCACCGGGGGTGAGCCCGGCGTCGGCGAGCGCCCGCTCGATCACCCGCCGCTGGGCGGGGCCGTTCGGCGCGGTCAACCCGTTGGACGCCCCGTCGGAGTTGACCGCGCTGCCGCGCAGCACCGCGTGCACGGTACGCCCGTGGGCGAGGGCGTCACCGAGCCGCTCCAGCAGCAGCACCGCCCCGCCCTCGCCCCAGCCGACCCCGTCGGCGGCGGCGGAGAACGCCTTGCACCGCCCGTCGGCGGCCAGGCCCCGCTGGCGGCTGAACTCGGTGAACCCGACCGGTGTCGACATCACCGACGCCGCCCCGACCAGGGCCAGGGGCACCTCGCCGGAGCGCAGCGCGCGGACGGCCTGGTGCACCGCCACCAGCGCCGACGAGCAGGCGGTGTCCACGGTCAGCGACGGCCCGGTCAGCCCGAGCACGTACGAGATGCGGCCGGAGGCGACGCTCGCCGCGTTGCCGGTGAGCAGGAAACCCTCGGCCTCGCCGGCGGCGTGGGCGAGCAGCAGCGGATAGTCCTGGCCGTTGGTGCCCACGTACACCCCGGTCTCGGTGGCGCGCAGCCGCTCCGGGTCGATGCGGGCGTCCTCGACCGCCGTCCAGGCCAGCTCCAGCAGCATCCGCTGCTGCGGGTCCATCGCCGACGCCTCCCGGGGGGAGACCCCGAAGAAGCCGGCGTCGAACCCGGCGACGTCGGGCAGGAAGCCGCCGGAGTCGACGTAGCTGTGCCCCGGGGCGGCCGGGTCCGGATCGTGCAGGTCCGCCGGCCAGCCCCGGTCGGTGGGGAACGGGACGACCGCGTCGCGGCCCTCGTCGAGCAGGTCCCAGAACCGGTCCGGGGTGTCCGCGCCGCCGGGGAACCGGCAGGACATCCCGACCACGGCGACCGGTTCGGCGGCCGACGCGGCGGCCCGGTCGAGTTCCCCGCGCAGCCGGTCGACCTCGCGCAGCGCGTTACGCAGGGCCGCCACGTACTGTTCGGTGCCGGCGCTCACTGCTGACCCACCGTCTGCGCGGCCAGCGCGAGCAGTTCCTCACCGGAGAGCGCGTCGAGGTCGGCCGGCCCCGCCGGTTCGTCCGGTGGGGTCTGCTCGTCGGCCAGGGCCAGCAGCCGGTCCAGCAGGCCGGCGCGGCGCAGCCGGTCGACGGGGAGGGTGCGCAGTGTCGCGCGTACCCGCTCGTCCTCCGGGTCGGTGTCGGTGGCGAGCTGGGTGAGCAGGTGCGCGGCGAGCGCCGCCGGGGTGGGGTGGTCGAACACCGCGCCCATGCCGAGCGGCACCCCGGTCGCCGCGCTCAGCCGGTTACGCAGGTCCACCGACGTCAGCGAGTCGAAGCCGAGGTCGTGGAAGGCGCCAGTCACCGGCACCAGCGTGCCCGGCTGGTGGCCCAGCACGGTGGCGGCGGTGGCCCGGACCAGGTCGGTGACCGCCTGCCGACGGCCCTGGGTGTCCAGGCCGGTCAGGTCCAGCACGGGCGGGGACGTGGGTTCCCCCGCCGGCAGCAGGGTCCGCAGCAGGGCCGGGGCGGTGCTCGGGTCGAGGGTCGCGGTGCGCAGGTCGGCCGCGACGACCACCGGTTCGGTGCTGGTCAGCGCCGCGTCGAAGAGGGCCAGCCCGGCGGCCACCGGCAGCGGGGCGAGGCCGGCGGCGGCGAGTCGGGCCCGGTCGGCGACGCCCAGGTCCCCGGTCATGCCCGCACCGGCCCACGGCCCCCAGGCGATCGAGGTGGCCGGCAGCCCGGCCGCCCGGCGACGCTCGGCGAGGGCGTCCAGCGCGCTGTTCGCGGCGGCGTACGCGGCCTGCCCGGCCGCCCCGAACAGCCCGGCGACCGACGAGAACAGCACGAAGAAGGCCAGGTCGGTGTCGCGGGTGAGCCGGTCGACGACCCGCGCGCCCGTCACCTTGGCCCGCCAGGCCCGGTCGAGCTGGTCGGGGGTGAGCCCGGACAGGACCCCGTCGGCGAGCACGCCCGCCGCGTGCACCACCCCGCGCAGGGTGCGCCCGTGCAGCGCGGCGGCCACCGCATCCGGGTCGGTGACGTCGCCGGCGACCGAGGTGGCGGTCACGCCGATCGCGGCCAGCTCGGCGGCCAGGTCCGGCGCCCCGCGGCGGCCGAGCAGCACCAGGTCACGCACGCCGTACGCGGTGACCAGGTGGCGGGCGACGGCGCTGCCGAGGGCGCCCGCCGCCCCGGTCACCAGGACCGTGCCGTCGACGGGCGGGCGGGGTCCGGTGGTGGCGGCTGTCAACTCCGGGACGCTGGCGACGCCGGCACGCAGCCGGACCTCCCCGTGGCCGGCGGCGGCTGTGGCCGGCAGTGCCGCCAGCGACGCCGGGGTGCCGTCGTGGTCGACGAGAGCCACCCGGCCCGGATGCTCGGTCCGGGCGGCACGCAGCAGACCGGCCACCCCGTCGGCCGCCGGATCGGTGCCGTCGAAGCCGACGACGAGCCGACCACCGGTGGGTTCGGCGAGCCGCCGCTGGAGGACCGCGAGTACCTCGGCGGTGCCACTGCCGGCGCAGTCGAGCACCGCCGCCTCCCCGGCGGGCAGGTCCGTCGGCGTCCACCGCACCGCGTACAGCGGCGGCGTCGCCGGACCGGCAGCGAGCCAGTACCGTCGGTGTTGGAACGGGTACGTCGGCAGGTCGACGACGGTGCCGCCGCCGTAGTACCCCCGCCAGTCCACCTCGTGCCCGCGTACCCACACCTGCGCCAACCCCGTCACCGCCGACACCGCCTCGTCGGCACCCGGCCGGAGCATCGGGATACCGTCGGTCAGCAGGGACGACAGACCACCGTCCGCGCTCAACTCCCACCAGGAACGGGGACCAGCCGCCTCGATCGCCTCGTGGAACCGCACCGGCTCACGCACCTGCCGCACCCAATAATCCGGCTCCCCCAGATCCTCGACCGTTCCGGTGACGGTCGACACCACCGGAATCCGCGCCGGCTGGAACGACAGGCCCTCCACCACCGCACGGAACTCGTCCAACATCGGCTCCATCAACGGCGAATGAAACGCGTGACTCACCGACAACCGCCGCTGCCGCACACCCAGCGTGGTCGCTGCCGTCTCCGCCGCTCGCAGCGTTTCCTGTTCGGGGCCGGCGATCACCACCGCCGACGGACCATTCACCGCCGCGACCACCACATCACCGGACAGGAACGGCTGCACCGCCTCAGCCGAGGCCCGCAACGACACCATCGCCCCACCCGCCGGCAACGCCGCCATCAGACGAGCCCGCGCCGACACCAACGTCACCGCATCCGGCAGGGACAGCACCCCCGACACATGTGCGGCGGCGATCTCCCCGATCGAATGACCCACCAAAACCGCCGGCTGCACACCCCACGACTCGACCAGCCGGAACAACGCCACCTCCACCGCGAACAACGCCCGCTGCGCAACACCCGTCCCATCCAGACCCACACCAGAGCCGATCGCCTCATGGACATCCGGCCCCAACAGCCCACACACCTCATCGAACACCGACGCGAACACCGGAAACGCCCGATACAAACCCGCACCCATCCCCACCCGCTGACCACCCTGACCCCCGAACACCAGACCCAACCCCACAGGAATGCCACCGGACGACACCCCACCCGACGACGCAGCGCCATCCGACGACCCCCGGGCCGGATCCACTGTGGGGGTAGGAACCGCACCGGAAGCCAGAGCACGAATCTCCGGAGCGAGCGACGCCGAATCCGCGACAGTCTCACCGTCGAGCAGCACCGCCCGCTCGTCGAACACCGACCGCGTCGACGCCAACGACCACCCCACATCCACCCCCGACACCCCAGCCACCATCGACTGCAACCGCTCCACCAACTCCCGCACCCCGGCGGCGGTCCGCGCCGACACCGGCCACGGCGTCACCCCCACCGGCACCCGCGAACCCGCCGCCAGCGCATCCGCGTCCGCCGGAGCGCCCGTCTCCACCGGCGGTGGCTCCTCCACGATCACGTGCGCGTTGGTGCCGCTGATCCCGAACGACGACACCCCCGCCCGCCGACGACCACCATCGGCCACCGTCCACTCCCGGGGCTCCCGCAGCACCTCCACCGAGCCTGACGACCAGTTCACGAACCCCGACGGCTCGGCCAGGTGCAGCGACCCCGGCACCACCCCCGCCCGCATCGCCGACACCATCTTGATCACCCCGGCGACCCCCGCCGCCGCCTGCGCATGACCGATGTTCGACTTCACCGACCCCAACCACAACGGCACCGACCGACCCTGCCCGTACGTCGCCAACAACGCCTCCGCCTCGATCGGATCACCCAACCGGGTGCCCGTCCCGTGGCCCTCCACCACCTGCACGTCGTTGACCGACAGACCCGCCACCGCCAACGCCCGACGGATCACCCGTTCCTGCGACGGACCACTCGGCGCGGTCAGGCCGTTCGACGCGCCATCGGAGTTCACCGCGCTGCCCCGCACCACCGCCAGCACCCGGTGGCCGTTGCGGCGGGCGTCCGACAGCCGTTCCAGCAGCAGCAGGCCCACGCCCTCACCCCAACCGACGCCGTCGGCGGTGTCGGCGAACGCCTTGCACCGGCCGTCCGGGGCCAGGCCACGCTGCCGGGCGAACTCCACCAGCAGGTCGGCGGTGGGCATCACCGTCACGCCCCCGGCGAGCGCCAGCGAGCACTCCCCGGCACGCAGCGCCGACGCCGCCAGGTGCAGGGCGACAAGCGACGACGAGCAGGCGGTGTCGAGGGTGACCGCGGGCCCGGTGAAGCCGAACTGGTAGGCGATCCGGCCGGAGACGATGCTGCCGGCGCTGCCGCTGATCAGCAGCCCTTCGAGTTCGTCGGGCACGTCCTGACCGCCGAAGGCGTAGTTCTGGTACATGGTGCCGACGAACACGCCGGTCGGGCTGCCGGCGAGCGACCCGGGGTCGATACGGGCGTGTTCGATGGCCTCCCACGAGGTTTCCAGCAGCAGCCGCTGCTGCGGGTCCATCGCCAACGCCTCCCGGGGGGAGATGCCGAAGAAGTCGGCGTCGAAGCCGGCGACGTCCGCGAGGAAGGCGCCGCCGGTGGCGTACGTGGTGCCGGGGTGGTCCGGGTCGGGGTGGTAGAGCCCGGCGAGATCCCAGCCCCGGTCGGTCGGGAACCCGCCGACCGCGTCGACCCCCTCGGCGACCACCCGCCACAGGTCGTCCGGGCCGCGTACCCCGCCGGGCAGCCGGCAGGCCATCCCGACGATCGCGACCGGTTCGCTGATCCGGCTCTCCAACTGGGCGACGCGGGCCCGTGACCGGCGCAGGTCGGTGGTGGCCTTGCGCAGGTACTCCACGAGCTTGGCGCTGTCCTCGGCCATCACAGCTCCGTTCCCTGGTCGATGATGTCGTAGAGGCGGTCCACCGGGATCGTGTCCAGGTCGTCGGTGTCCAGGTCGCCGTAGTCGGCGGGTGGGCGCAGTTCGATCAGGAGGCGTTCCAGCCGGTCGACCACCTCGTCGCCGCCCGCGTCGCCGGTGCGCAGCGCCGCCTCCAGCCGGTCGAGGGCGGCCATCGTCGAGCCGTCCCCGCGCTCCTGGTCCGGCCAGCGCAGCCCGCAGACGAAGTCGGCGAGCGCGGCGGGGGTGGGATGGTCGAACACCACACCGGCCGGCAGCGGCACACCGGCGGCGGCGCTGACCGCGTTGCGGAGCTGGGTGGCGGCCAGCGAGTCCACACCCAGGTCGGCGAAGCGGCGGCCCGGGTCGACCTCGGTCGGGTCGGCGTGGCCGAGCACCTTCGCCGCCTGGGCGGTGACGAGGTCCAGCACCGCCTGGCGGCGGTCGGCCGGGGCGAGCGCGGCGATCCGGTCGGCGGCCGGCTGCTGCTCCCCCGGCGTACGGCGGGGGGTGCGGACCAGGGCGCGGAGCACGGGCGGCGGCGCGTCGACCGCCCGCAGCGCGGCCGGGTCGAGCCGGACCGGCGCCTGCACGGCCCGGTCGTGGGCCAGCGCCAGGTCGAACAGCGCCATGCCCTCGGCCTCGGTCATCGGCACCACACCGGTCCGGGCGACACGTTCCCGGTCGTGCGCGTCCAGGGTGCCGATCATGCCGCTGTCCTGCGCCCACAGTCCCCAGGCCAGCGACACGGCGGGCAGGCCGAGGTGGCGGCGCAGCCGGGCCAGCGCGTCCAGGCCGGAGTTGCCCGCCGCGTAGTTGGCCTGGGCGGGCGGGCCGAGCAGTCCGGAGATCGACGAGTACAGCACGAACGCGTCGAGGTCGAGATCCCGGGTCAGCTCGTGCAGGTGCCAGGCGGCGTCGATCTTCGGGGCCAGCACCGTGTCCAGACGTTCCGGCGTCAGGGCGGGCAGCACACCGTCATCGAGCACCCCGGCGGTGTGGATCACCGCGCGCAGCGGGTGCGCCGGGTCGGTCCCGGCGAGGAGTTCCGCCAGGGCGTCCCGGTCGGTCACGTCGCAGGCGGCCACGGTGACGTCCTGCGCGCCCAGGTCGAGCAGTTCCGCGCGGAGTTCCGCCGCACCCGGGGCCGCCGGCCCCCGCCGGCTGACCAGCAGCAGCCGGCGTACGCCGTGGGTGGTGACCAGGTGCCGGGCGGCGAGCGCCCCCAGGCCGCCGGTGCCCCCGGTGACCAGCACGGGGCCGGACCAGCGGCGGGGTGACGGGGCGACACCCCGGCTGCGGACGAGCGTCGGGGTGGTCACCGCACCGCCGGTCGCGGTGAGTTCGGTGGTGCCGGCTAGCAGGGCGTACGGGAACGCCCGTGCCGAGCGGCGGTCCCCGTCGAGGGCGACCAGGCCGAACCGGTCCGGGTACTCGCTGATCGCCGAGCGGACCAGCCCCCAGGCGGTGGCGAGCACGACGTCCCGGTCCACCCCGGAGGCGACGAACACCAGGCGGCAGGGGGCGAGCGCCTCGTCGCGGAGCCAGTGTTGGGCCAGTTTCAGCACCCGTTGTGCCATGGTGTGGGTGTCCGCCGCCGGGTCCCCGGTGTCCGGGTAGGTCAGCGGGTGGAGCAGCACGTCCGGCCGGCCGGCCGTCGAGTCGAGCAGTTCGGCGAGGGTACGGTGCCGGCGCAGGCCGCCCAGCCCGTCGAGCAGCCCGAGTTCGTCGTCGCCGAGCACCGCCCAGTCACCCGGTACGCCGCTCGTCTCCCGCGTCGGGACGCGCCGGTCCTCCAGGTGGAACAGGGCGTCGCCGACGGACGGGCCGGCGTCGTCGCCGAGTTCGATCTCGGCTTCCGTGGTGACGGTGCCGTCGTGGTCGACCAGGGCGATCCGGACGTGCCCGGTGTCGTGGTGCGCGATCTCGACGTCCACGGCGGGGGCGGCCCGGTGCACGGTCAGGTTCGTCCAGCGGACGGGCCGGGCGGGGGCGAGGTCGTCGAGGGCGGAGCGGAGCACGGCGGTGGGCAGTGCCCCGCCGTCGCCGGGTTCGGCGGAGAGTTGCCCGGTCGCGTGTTCGATCCAGGTGCCGTTGGGCCGGGAGGCGATGGTGAAGCCGGCACCGTCCACGGTGACCCGCAGTGGGCCGGGGCGCTCGGGCGGCACCTCGGGGACGAGTTGGGTGACGCCGGTGACGCCCGCGTGCCGGGCGGCGGCCAGCGCCGCCTCCGCCAGGACGACGTGCGGTCCGGCCTCGGCCAGCGCCGTCGCGGTCAGTACGCCGGCGAGGACGAACGAGTCGTCGGACAGCTCCACCGCCGCGCCCAGCAGCGGATGTTCCACCGGGTCGAGCCCGACGCCCGCCACGTCCGTGCGGGGTGCCGGCGTCAGCCAGTACCGCTGCCGTTGGAACGGGTACGTCGGCAGGTCGACGACCTTCCCCCCGCCGTAGTACGCCCGCCAGTCCACGTCGTGGCCGCGTACCCACACCTGCGCCAACCCCGTCACCGCGCTGACCGCCTCATCGGCACCCGGCCGGAGCATCGGGATACCGTCGGCCAGCAGGGACGACAGACCACCATCCGCGCTCAACTCCCACCAGGAACGGGGACCAGCCGCCTCGATCGCCTCGTGGAACCGCACCGGCTCACGCACCTGCCGCACCCAATAATCCGGCTCCCCCAGATCCTCGACCGTTCCGGTGACGGTCGACACCACTGGAATCCGCGCCGGCTGGAACGACAGGCCCTCCACCACCGCACGGAACTCGTCCAACATCGGCTCCATCAACGGCGAATGGAACGCGTGACTCACCGACAACCGCCGCTGCCGGACGCCCAGCATGGTCGCTGCCGCCTCCGCCGCCCGCAGCGTCTCCCGCTCCGGACCGGCGATCACCACCGCCGACGGACCATTCACCGCCGCGACCACCACATCACCGGACAGGAACGGCTCCACCTCACGCTCGGATGCCCGCAGCGACACCATCGCACCCCCGGCCGGTAGCGCCGCCATCAGACGGGCACGCGCCGACACCAACGTCACCGCGTCCGGCAGCGACAACACCCCCGACACGTGCGCGGCGGCGATCTCCCCGATCGAATGACCCACCAGAACCGCCGGCTGCACACCCCACGACTCGACCAGCCGGAACAACGCCACCTCCACCGCGAACAACGCCCGCTGCGCCACCCCCGTCCCATCCAGACCAACCCCGGACGAGATCGCCTCCCGCACGTCCCCACCCAACAGCCCACACACCTCGTCGAACACCGACGCGAACACCGGAAACGCCCGATACAAACCCGCACCCATCCCCACCCGCTGACCACCCTGACCCCCGAACACCAAACCCAACCCACCCGACGCCAACGCCCGCACCCCAGAAGCAAGCGACACCCCATCCGCGACCACCACACCGTCAAGCAACACCGCCCGCTCGTCGAACACCGACCGCGTCGACGCCAACGACCACCCCACATCCACCCCCGACACCCCAGCCACCATCGACTGCAACCGCTCCACCAACTCCCGCACCCCGGCGGTGGTCCGCGCCGACACCGGCCACGGCGTCACCCCCACCGGCGCGGGCAACACCTCGGCGGAGGACCCCACGCCACCGACCGGCGTACCCGCCGCCGGGGTCTGTCCCGACGACACGGGCGAACCGCCTCCGGCCGGCACCTCCGGCTCAGCCGGCGGTTCCTCCACGATCACGTGCGCGTTCGTCCCACTGATCCCGAACGACGACACCCCCGCCCGCCGACGACCACCATCAGCCACCACCCACTCCCGCGACCCCCGCACCACCTCCACCCCACCCGACGACCAGTCCACCAACCCCGACGGCTCGCCCACGTGCAACGACCCCGGCACCGTCGCATGCCGCATCGCCAACACCATCTTGATCACCCCGGCGGCACCGGCCGCGTGCTGCGTGTGGCCGATGTTCGACTTCACCGACCCCAACCACAACGGCTCCGACCGCCCCTGCCCGTACGTCGCCAACAACGCTTCCGCCTCGATCGGGTCACCCAACCGGGTGCCGGTGCCGTGGCCCTCCACCACCTGCACGTCGGACACCGACAGGCCCGCCACGGCCAGCGCCTGGCGGATCACCCGTTCCTGGGACGGGCCGCTCGGCGCGGTCAGGCCGTTCGACGCGCCATCGGAGTTCACCGCGCTGCCCCGCACCACCGCGAGCACCGGGTGGCCGTGCCGCCGGGCGTCGGAGAGACGTTCCACCAGCAGCATCCCGGCGCCCTCGGCCCACCCCGTGCCGTCGGCGTCGGCGGAGTACGCCTTGCACCGGCCGTCCGGCGACAGTCCGCCCTGCCGGCTGAACTCGACGAACAGGGTCGGGGTGGACATCAGCAGCGCACCACCGGCGAGGGCGAGGTCGCACTCCCCGGCGCGTAGGGCGTTCGCCGCCAGGTGCAGGGCCACCAGCGACGACGAGCACGCCGTGTCCAGGGTGAGGACCGGGCCGACCAGGCCGAGGTGGTAGGCCAGCCGGCCGGACGCGACGCTGTTGGCGCTGCCGGTGAGCAGTTGCCCCTCGAACTCGGGCACGGTGGCGAGCAGCGAGCCGTGGTCCTGGCTGCTGACCCCGACGAAGACACCGGTCCGCGAACCCCGGGCGGCGAGCGGGGGGATCCCGGCCCGTTCGAACGCCTCCCACGAGGTCTCCAGCAGCAGCCGCTGCTGCGGGTCCATCGCCAGCGCCTCCCGGGGCGAGATGCCGAACAGGGCCGGGTCGAAGTCGGCGATCCCGTCGACGAAGCCACCCTGGGCGGCGTACGTGGTGCCGGGGTGGTCCGGGTCGGGGTGGTAGAGGTTGTCCAGGTCCCAGCCCCGGTCGGTCGGGAAGTCGCCGATCGCGTCGGTGCCCTCGGCGACCACCCGCCACAGGTCCTCCGGGCTGCGTACCCCGCCAGGCAGCCGGCAGGCCATGCCGACGATGACGACGGGGTCGTCGTCGGTGCGGGTCGGGGTGGCGACCGGGGCGGGGGCGGGGGTGCCGGCGATCTTCGTGGTCAGCCAGGTGGCGACCGCCGCCGGGGTGGGATGGTCGAACACCAGCCCGGCGGGAAGGCGCAGCCCGGTCGCCGTCGACAGCGCGTTGCGCAGTTCCACGGCGGTCAACGAGTCGAAGCCCAGCTCGGTGAAGGGCCGGTCGGCGGGGACCGCGTCGACACCGGAGTGGCCGAGGACGTCCGCGACGCGTTCCCGTACCACCTGGAGGAGGGTGGCGGTGAGGTCCGCGCCGCGCCGCCTGGCGAAGACCGTGGTGGGGTCGGCCGCCGCGACGGCCCGCCGGGCCGGGCGACGGACCAGCCCCCGCAGCACCGCCGGTGGCTCACCGGTGATCCTCGGCAGGTCCATCCGCATCGGTACGAGGTGCGGCTGGCCGGTCGCGTCGGCCAGGGTGATCGCGGTGTCGAACAGGGCCATCCCCTCCGACCGGTCCAGTGGGGTCATGCCGGCCCGGGTGATCCGGTCCCGGTCGGCGGCGGTGAGGGCGGCGGTGATGCCGCCGTCCTGTTGCCACAGTCCCCAGCCGAGCGACAGCGCGGGCAGCCCCCGGGCCCGGCGGTGGGCGGCGAGCGCGTCGAGGAACGCGTTGGCGGCGGCGTAGTTGGCCTGCCCGGGGCCACCGAACACGGCGGCCGACGAGGAGTAGAGGACGAACGCGTCCAGGGCCCGGTCCACGGTCAGCTCGTGCAGGTGGCAGGCGGCGTCCACCTTGGGGCGGAGCACCCGGGTGAGCTGTTCGTCGGTGAGCGCGCCGACGACCGCGTCGTCGAGCACCCCGGCGGTGTGCACCACCGAACGGACGGGATGACTGTCGAGCAGCCGGGCCAGGTCGTCCCGGTCGGCCACGTCGACGGCGGCGACGCTGACCGTGGCACCGAGGCCGGTCAACCCGGCCACCAGTTCGCCCGTGCCCGGTGCTCCGGCGCCCCGACGGCTGGCCAGCACGAGTTCGCGTACGCCGTGGGTGGTCACCAGGTGGCGGGCGACCAGCGCGCCCAGCCCACCGGTGCCGCCGGTGACCAGCACCGGACCGGGGATGCGGGCGGGTTCGGCCGGTGGGGCGGTGACCCGGGCCAACCGGGTGACGGTCCAGGTGCCGGCCCGGACGCTCACCTCCGGTTCGTCACCGGCGGCGAGCCCGGCCGCGACGGTGGGGACCGTGGTCGGGTCGTCGGTGTCGACCAGGACGAGCCGCCCGGGGTTCTCGGTCTGCGTGGTACGCAGTAACCCCCAGGCGGCGGCCAGGGCGGGATCGTCGGCGACACGGTCACCGGCGACGACGACCCGGGTGTCGGCGTACGGGTCGGTCAGCAGGGTGCGGACCAGGGCGAGGGCGGCGGCGACCGTGGCGTGGGTACGGCCGGCCAGGTCGTCACGGCCGGGGTCGACGGTCAGGTGGTGGCAGGTCAGCGGGGCGGGGCCCGCGTCGAAGGCCGGCACCGGGGCGGCGACCGGTGGGGCCGGCACCGGCACGGCCACCCGCTCGTAGAGGTGTTCCTGGCGGGGCCGCCCGGCCGACCGCAGCGCCTCCGGGGAGACGGGGCGGGACAGCAGTCCACCGACGGTGACCACCGGCGCGCCGGACTCGTCGTAGCCGGTCAGGGTGAGGCTGCCGGTCGCCTGTTCCCGCAGCCGTACCCGCAGGGTGGTCGCGCCGGATCGGTGCACCTGCACGTCGCTCCAGGAGAACGGCAGACCGCCGGGGCGGGTGTCGTCGAGCACACCGCGCAGCAGCGGGTGCAGGCAGGCGTCGAGCAGTGCGGGGTGCAGCACGAACGCGTCGGCGTCGGCGTGCCGGTCGGCGGGCAGGCCCACCTCGGCGAGGATCTCCTCGTCGAGCTGCCACAGCCGGCGCAGGCCACGGAAGGCCGGGCCGTACCGGTGGCCGTCCTCGGCCAGGCGGGGGTAGGCGTGCGTGACGTCGATCTCGCGGCTGCCGGGCGGTGGCCAGGTCTCCTGCCCGGTGGGGGCGGCGGGGGGCGCGACGGTCAGCTGCCCCTCGGCGTGGGTGGTCCAGGCGGGGTCGTCGCCGTCGGCGGTGTGCGGACGCGAGTGGACGGTCACCGGTCGCCTGCCGTCGGGGTCGGGCGCGCCGACGGCCACCTGGATCTCCACCGGTTCCTCGGTGAGCACCAGCGGCGCGGCGATGGTCAGTTCGTCGACGACGCTGACGCCGAGGTGGTCGCCCGCGCGCAGGACGAGGTCCACGAAGGCCGTCCCGGGCAGGAGCACGGTGTCGAGCAGCGCATGGTCGGCCAACCACGGATGGGTACGCAGGGACACCCGCCCGGTGAGCAGCACGCCGTCACCGGTGGCCAGTTCGACCGTCGCGCCGAGCAGCGGATGCCCGGCGGAGCGTAGGCCGGCGCTGGTCACGTCGCCCCGTCCGGCCCCGGCGTCCAGCCAGTACCGCTGCCGTTGGAACGGGTAGGTGGGCAGGTCGACGACGGTGCCGCCGCCGTAGTAGGCCCGCCAGTCGACGTCGTGCCCGCGCACCCACACCTGCGCCAACCCCGTCACCGCACTGACCGCCTCATCGACGGTCGGACGAAGCATCGGGATACCGTCGGCCAACAGGGACGACAGACCACCGTCCGGGCTGAGTTCCCACCACGACCGGGGACCAGCCGCCTCGATCGCCTCGTGGAACCGCACCGGCTCACGCACCTGCCGCACCCAATACCCCGGATCCGCCAGATCCTCGACCTGCCCCGTCACCGACGACACCACCGGAATCCGCGCCGGACCGAACGACAGGCCCTCCACCACCGCACGGAACCCGTCCAACATCGGCTCCATCAACGGCGAATGAAACGCGTGACTCACCGACAACCGCCGCTGCCGCACCCCCAACGCCGTCGCCACCGCCTCCGCCACGCGCAGCGTCTCCCGCTCCGGACCGGCGATCACCACCGCCGACGGACCATTCACCGCCGCAATGACCACGTCACCGGACAAGAACGGCTGCACCGCCCCCACCGAGGCCCGCAACGACACCATCGCTCCCCCGGCGGGTAGCGCCGCCATCAGACGAGCCCGCGCCGACACCAACGTCACCGCATCCGGCAGGGACAACACCCCCGACACGTGCGCGGCAGCGATCTCCCCGATCGAATGACCCACCAGAACTGCAGGGTTCACACCCCACGACTCGACCAGCCGGAACAACGCCACCTCCACCGCGAACAACGCCCGCTGCGCCACCCCCGTCCCATCCAGCCCCACACCAGAGCCGATCGCCTCATGGACATCCGGCCCCAACAGCCCACACACCTCGTCGAACACCGACGCGAACACCGGAAACGCTTGATACAGACCCGAACCCATCCCCACCCGCTGACCACCCTGACCCCCGAACACCAGGCCCAGGCCGGAGGGCACCACCCGGGAGTCGACGTCCGTCGCGGCCGGGGACGCCGGGTCGGCGTCACCTGCCGGTGGGACCGTCGCCGGCCAGCGGAGTTCCGGGGGCACCGAGGCCGAGTCCGCGACGACGTCGCCGTCGAGCAGCACGGCGCGGTCGTCGAACACCGTCCGGGTCGACGCCAGGGACCAGCCCACGTCGGCCGCCGGCACCGTCGGGTCGGCGGCGGCGCTCCACGGGCGGAGCCGCTCGACCAGTTCCCGTACCCCGGCGGTCGTCCGCGCCGACACCGGCCACGGCGTCACCGGTACGGCGTCGGGTTCGCCGGTGGCCCCGGCCGACGGGCCCGCCTCGGCGGGTGACCCGTCGGGCGACGGGTCCGTCACGGCGGGGGGTTCCTCCAGGATGACGTGCGCGTTGGTGCCGCTGATCCCGAACGACGACACCCCCGCCCGGCGTCGGCCCTCCACCTCCCACGGCCTCGGGCCGGTCACCACCTCCACCGCACCCGACGACCAGTCCACGAACCCCGACCGCTCGCCCGCGTGCAGCGACCCCGGCACCACCCCCGCCCGCATCGCCGACACCATCTTGATCACCCCGGCGACACCCGCCGCCGCCTGCGCATGACCGATGTTCGACTTCACCGACCCCAACCACAACGGCACCGACCGACCCTGCCCGTACGTCGCCAACAGCGCCTGTGCCTCGATCGGATCACCCAACCGGGTGCCCGTCCCGTGGCCCTCCACCACCTGCACGTCCGTCGGGGTCAGGCCGGCGGATTCGAGGGCCTGCCGGATGACGGCGCGCTGGGCGGGGCCGTTGGGTGCGGTGAGCCCGTTGGACGGGCCGTCCTGGTTGATCGCGGAACCCCGGACGACGGCGAGCACCGGGTGGCCGTGCCGGCGGGCGTCGGAGAGCTTCTCCAGCAGCAGCATGCCGGCGCCCTCGGCCCAGCCGACCCCGTCGGCGGCGGCCGAGTACGACTTGGCCCGGCCGTCCGGGGCCAGCCCCCGCTGCCGGCTGAACTCGACGAACGTGCCGGGGCTCGCCATCACGGTGACACCACCGGCGAGGGCCAGCGTGCACTCCCCGGCGCGCAGCGACCGGGCGGCGAGGTGCAGGGCGACCAGGGACGACGAGCAGGCGGTGTCGACGGTGACGGCGGGACCGGTCAGGCCGAAGGTGTAGGCGATCCGACCGGAGGCGACGCTGCCGGCGCTGCCGGTCAACAGGTAGCCCTCGAACTCCTCGGGGACGTCGCGGACCCGCAGGCCGTAGTCGCCGTACATGATGCCGGTGAACACCCCGACCGGGGTACGACGCACCGAGGCGGGGAGGATGCCGGCCCGTTCGAACGCCTCCCAGGTGATCTCCAACAGCAGCCGCTGCTGCGGGTCGACGCCGAGTGCCTCCCGGGGGCTCATGCCGAAGAAGGCGGGGTCGAAGTCGGCGGCGTCGTGCAGGAAGCCACCCTCGTGGGCGTAGCTGTGTCCGGCCCGTTCCGGGTCGGGGTCGTAGAGGTCCGCCGGCCAGCCCCGGTCGGTGGGGAAGTCGGAGATGGCGTCCCGACCCTCGGCGACCAGGTCCCACAGGTCCTCCGGGGAGCCGACCCCACCCGGGTAGCGGCAGGCCATGCCGACGATGGCGATGGGTTCCCGGTCCCGTTCGGTCAGCTCGGTCAGCCGCTGCCGGGTCTTGTACAGGTCGGCGCTGACCTTCTTGAAGTATCCGAGCAGCTTCTCGTCGGCCATGTCGGTCTCTTCCGCCCTTGGTCGTGGAATGGGGTCGGTCGGGTCAGTCCAGGGAGATGCCGAGTTCGCGGTCGACGAAGGCGTAGACCTCCTCCGCCGAGGCGTCGGCGAGTTCCGCGTCGACGTTCTCCCCCGCTGCGGCGGGCTCGTCGAGCAGGGCGAGGATGTCCTTGAGCCGGGCCCGCGCCGCCGCCCGCGCCGTCGCGGCGAGATCCGCGGCGAGCACCTCGGCGTGCAACCGGTCCAGCCCGCCGAGCACCGCCGGGCCGGTGTCCCCGGCCTCGTCGGCGAACCGTTCCGCCAGGTAGGCGGCCAGTTCGGCCGGGGTGGGATGGTCGAAGACGAGGGTGGCGGGCAGCCGCAGCCCGGTCGCCGCGCCGAGCCGGTTGCGCAGGTCCACGGCGGTCAGCGAGTCGTAGCCGAGGTCCCGGAACTGCCGGCCCGGGTCGACGTCAACGGCGGTGAGCCCGACGACGGCCGCCACCTGGCCGCGTACCAGGTCCAGCAGGACCGGGTCCCGGTCCTGCGGCGGGAGGGCGGCCAGGTCGACGGTCGGGGTGACGGGCGCGGTGGCCGACCGGGCGGCGGGGACGAGGCTGCGCAGCACGGCGGGCAGCGCGTCACCCTGACCCCGCAACGCCGCCGGGTCGAGGCGCAGCGGAAACACCCAGGCCCGGGGCTGGGCCAGTGCTGCGTCCAGCAGGTCGAGGCCGTCGGCGACGGGGATGGCGGCCACGCCGGAGCGGGCCATCCGGCGGAAGTCGGCCTCGGTGAGGTGCCCGGTGATGCCGCCGACGCCCTCCCACAGCCCCCAGGACAGGGTGGTCGCGGTCAGCCCCCGGGCGCGACGGTGGTGGACCATCGCGTCGAGGAAGGCGTTCGCGGCGGCGTAGTTGCCCTGGCCGGGCGCCCCGAACACCGACGCGGCCGAGGAGAACAGCACGAACGCCGACAGGTTCCGCCCGGCGGTCAGCTCGTGCAGGTGCCACACCGCGTCGACCTTGGGTCGCAGCACGGCGTCGACCCGGTCCGGGGTGAGCGAGCCGAGCACCCCGTCGTCGGAGACGCCGGCCAGGTGCACGACGGCGGTCAGCGGGTGCTCGTCGGGGATGCCGGCGAGCAGCGCGGCGACGGCGTCCCGGTCGGCGGTGTCGCAGCCGACGACGGTGGCCTCAGCGCCGAGTTCGGCCAGCTCGGCGACGAGTTTCCCGACGCCGTCGGTGTCGGGGCCCCGGCGGCTGGTCAGCAGCAGCCGGGTCACGCCGTGCCGGCGGACCAGGTGCCGGGCCAGGGCCGCGCCGATGCCGCCGGTGCCGCCGGTGAGCAGCACGGTGCCTGACGGGTCGAGGGTGGTGCCCGGCCCGTCGGCGGTCTCCAACCGGACCAGGCGGGGCACCAGCACCCGGTCGCCGCGTACCACGGCTTGGGGTTCGGCGGCGGCGACCACGGCGGGCAGCAACCGGCGGGCGGCGGCGGACCCGTCGAGGTCGACCAGCACGACCCGGCCCGGGTTCTCGGTGGCGGCGGTACGCAGCAGGCCGAGGGCTGCGGCCAGCGGCAGGTCGTGGGGTTCACCGCCGGCGGTCGGCACGGCGTTCGTGGTCAGCACGACGAGGGTACGGTCGTTGTCGTCGGCCAGCCATTCCTGGACCAGGCGCAGCGCCCCGGTGGTGGCCGCGTGCGTGCGGGCGACGGTGTCGGTGCCGTCCGGGCCGGTCAGGGTCACCAGTCGGACGGGGCTGTCGGGGCGCTGCCAGGACGGCGGGTCGTCCCCGGCCGCGCCGACGGCGACCTCGGTCCAGTTGAGCCGGTACAGCGACTCGTGGTGGGTGGGGCGCAGCGCGGCGGCGGACACCGGCCGCCAGTCCAGCCGTTCGGCGACGGCGACGGGTTCGCCCGTACCGTCGGCGAGGGTCACCGCCACCGCGGACTCGCCGACCGGGACGAACCGGGCGCGCAGTTCGGTGCCGCCGGGACGCACCACCCGCACCCCGCTCCACGCGAACGGCAGGCTCGGTTCGGCTGCGGTGAGGGAGTCGAGCATGACCGCGTGCAGGGTCGCGTCCAGCAGGGCGGGGTGCAGGGCGTAGCCGGCGGCGTCGGGGCGGGCCGGTTCGGGGAGGGTGATCTCGGCGTACACCTCGGTGCCCCGTCGCCAGGCCCGGCGTAGCCCCTGGAAGGTGGGCCCGTACCGGTAGCCGGCGGCGGCGAGCGCCGGGTACGCGGCCGACACGTCGATCTCGGTGGCGTCGCGCGGCGGCCACTGGCGCAGCGCCTCCACCGGGCCGCCGTCGGGGGTGAGCATGCCGGTGGCATGGGTGGTCCACCCGGTGCCCCCGGCCGGCCGGGACCGGACGGTGACCGCCCGGCGGCCGTCGTCGGCGGGTGGGGCGACGGTCACCCGTAGGTCGACGGCCCGGCCCGCCGGCAGCACCAGCGGCGCGGCCAGGGTGACGTCGTCGACACCGGCACAGTCGACGCGGCGGGCGGCGGTGACCGCCAGGTCGACGAACGCCGTGCCGGGCAGCAGCACCGTGTCGAGCACGGCGTGGTCGGCGAGCCACGGGTGGGTGGCGGTGGAGATCCGGCCGGCGAGGGTCAGCCCGTCGTCGTCGACGTGTTCGACGAGCGCCCCGACCAGGCCGTGGTCGGTGCCGGTGAGGCCGGCGGCGTCGACGCCGCCGGTGGGGCGGGCGGTGAGCCAGAACCGTTCCCGGGCGAACGGGTAGGTGGGCAGGTCGACCGCGCGGGCGTCGCCGCCCCGGTAGCAGGCCGCCCAGTCCACCCGGTGCCCCCGGGCGAACACCTCGCCGACGGCGGCGACCAGGGTGGCCGCCTCGTCCCGGTCCCGGCGCATCGTGGTGGTGACCGTGGCGTCCCCGGTCAGCAGGTCGACGGTCAGCGGGGTGAGCGCGGCGTCCGGGCCGACCTCCAGCAGGGTGTCGACGCCGGTGTCGCGCAGCGCGGCGACCGCGTCGGCGAACCGCACCGGTCGGGACACGTGGGCCACCCAGTGGTCGGGGTCGGTCAGGTCGGCGGGTCGACCGGTCACCGTGGACACCACCGGAATCCGGGGCGGGTGGAAGGCGAGCCCGCCCACCACGGCCCGGAAGTCGTCGAGCATCGGTGCCATCAGCGGCGAGTGGAACGCGTGGCTGACCGTCAGCCGCCGGCCCGGCACGCCGAGGGCGTCGGTCACCGCGGCCACGGCGGACGCGGTGCCGGAGAGCACCAGGGAGCGGGGGCCGTTGACGGCGGCGATGCCCACCTCGGCGGTGAGCAGCGGCACCACGTCGGCTTCGGCGGCCCGGACGGCGGCCATCACACCGCCGGACGGCAGCGCGCCCATCAGCCGGCCCCGCGCGGTGACCAGGGTGGCCGCGTCGGCCAGCGACAGCACCCCCGCGACGTGCGCGGCGGCGATCTCGCCGATGGAGTGCCCGGCCAGCACGTCCGGTCGCAGCGACCAGGATTCCAGCAGCCGGAACAGGGCGACCTCGACGGCGAAGATCGCGGGTTGGGTGACGGTGGTGTCGTCGAGGCCGTCGCCGGTGTCGACGACGTCGGCCAACGACCGGCCCAGGTGCCCGTCGCAGGCGGCGCAGACCTCGGCGAACGCGGCGGCGAAGACGGGGAAGGCGGCCCGTAGTCCCCGGCCCATGCCGGCCCGCTGCGCGCCCTGCCCGGTGAAGAGGAACCCCAGGTCGCCGGGGCCGGGCGTGACCAGCGGAAGGTCCCCGTCGGCCAGCGCCCGCAGGCCGACGGTGTCGGTGACCACCGCCCGCCGTTCCAGTGGCTGGCGGGTGGTCGCCAGGGAGAACCCGAGGTCGGCCGGGTCGACCCGGTCGGCGACGGTGAGCAGGTCGGCGGCGACGGCGCGCAGGCCGCGTTCGTCCCGCCCGGTCACCACCCACGGGGTGACCGGCGGCGCGGCCGAGGGGGCGGGGTCGACGGTCGGCGGGGCGGCCTCGACGATCACGTGGGCGTTGGTGCCGCTGGCCCCGAAGGAGGAGATCGCCGCCCGGCGTGGCCCCGGACCGGCCGGCCAGGGGCGCTGCTCGCGGAGCAGTTCCACCGCGCCGCGCCGCCAGTCGACGAACGGGGTGGGTTCGTCGGCGTGCAGCGTCCGGGGCAGTACGCCGTCGCGCAGGGCGTGGACGAGTTTGATGATCCCGGCCACCCCGGCGGCGGCCTGGGTGTGCCCGATGTTCGACTTCAGCGAACCCAGCCACAGGGGCCGGTCGGCCGGTCGGCCCTGACCGTAGGTGGCCAGCAGGGCTTCGGCCTCGATCGGGTCGCCGAGCCGGGTGCCGGTGCCGTGCGCCTCCACCAGGTCGACGTCGGTGGCGGCGACGCCGGCCGTGCGCAGCGCCTCGGTGATCACGGCCTGTTGGGAGCGGCCGTTGGGTGCGGTGAGGCCGTTCGACGCCCCGTCCTGGTTGACGGCGGAGCCCCGGACCACGGCGAGGACCCGGTGGCCGTGGCGGTGGGCGTCGGAGAGCCGTTCGACGAGCAGCATGCCTGCGCCCTCGGCCCAGCCGGTGCCGTCGGCGTCCGCGCCGAACGCCTTGCACCGCCCGTCGGGGGCCAGGCCCCGCTGCCGGCTGAACTCGACGAACGTGCCCGGGGTCGACATGACGGTGACGCCGCCGACCAGCGCCATCGTGCACTCCCCGGCGCGCAGCGCGTGCCCGGCCAGGTGCAGCGCCACCAGCGACGACGAGCAGGCGGTGTCGACGGTCAGCGCCGGGCCGACCAGCCCGAACAGGTAGGCGATCCGGCCGGCGACGACGCTCGCCGCGTTGCCGGTCATCAGGTAGCCGTCGACGCCCTCCGGGGCGCGGGTCATCGTGGTGGCGTAGTCGTTGCCGTTGCCTCCGGCGAACACCCCGACCCTGGTCCCGCGCAGCGACTCCGGGGTGATCCGGGCGTGTTCGACGGCCTCCCACGCCGTCTCCAGCAGCAGCCGCTGCTGCGGGTCCATGCCCAGCGCCTCCCGGCGGGAGATGCCGAAGAACGCCGGGTCGAACTCGGCCACCCCGGTCAGGAACCCGCCCTGGTCGGTGTAGCTGGTGCCGGGATGGTCGGGGTCCGGGTGGACCAGGTTGGCGAGGTCCCAGCCCCGGTCGGTGGGGAACGACGAGATGGCGTCGACGCCGTCGAGCACGAGCCGCCAGAGATGTTCGGGGGTACGCACCCCGCCGGGCATCCGGCAGGCCATCCCGATGATCGCCAACGGCTCGTCGGGGGCTGCGACGGTGGTGGGGGCGTCGGCGGGGCGGGTTCCGGCGGCGGCGAGGTGCCCGGCCAGGGAACGGGCGGTGGGATGGTCGAACACGACGGTGGTGTGCAGGTCCGCCCCGGTGGCGGCGGCGAGGCGGTTGCGGATGGTGACCGCCGTCATCGAGTCGATGCCCAGCTCCCCCAGCGGCCGGTCGGCGGTGACCCGGCCGGTGTCCGGGTGCCCCAGCGCGACGGCGATCTCCCGGCGTACCAGGGGCAGCAGGTCGGCCGGGTCGAGTTGCCCGCCGGTGGGCCCGGGCGGCGGGCCGGCGTACCCGCCGAGCACGCCGCGTACCCCCGGGGGGAGGTCGGCGACGCCGAGGGTGGCCGGCGTGAGGGCGGCGACCACCGCGGCCGGCAGCCGACCGCCCACCGCGCGCCGCAGCGCGGCGACGGCGGCGTCGGCCGGTGCGGCGTCCACCCCCGCCACCGGCCGGTCCGCCGGGTCGACCCAGGCCACCACGCTCGCCGTACGGCCCTGCGCGGCCAGCGTACGGGCGGTGTGGACGGCGACCGCGTGCCGCCGGCCCGCCGCCGGTAGGTCGGGCGCACCGAGGACGCCGGCGAGCGGGGTGAGCAGCACGACGGTGTCCGGCCCGCCGGTGAGGTCGAGTTCGTCGGCGTCGACGCCCGTGTCGGCGTGCACCAGGGCGGTCACCCCGGGTCCGGTCGTCGCGCCGGCCAGTTCGTCCGGGTGCACCCGGCGGACCGTCGCCCCCTCGGCGGTGAGCCAGCCGCCGATCAGGTCGGCACCCGGGCCGTCGCCGGTGACCAGCACCGTGCCGTGCGGCGTCCACTCGGGACCGCCGGCGGGTACCGGGGTGAGTCGGCGGGCCCGGGCCCCGCCGGGACGCAGTTCGAGGTGCTCGGTGGTCGGGTCGGCAGCGGCGAGGGCGGCCACCAGCAGCCCACCGGTGTACGGGTCCGGGTCGGTGGGCAGGTCGAGGGTGCCCCGCCAGGTGTCCGGCCACGCCCAGCCCAGGGCCCGACCCCGGCCGATGGTCGCGGCGTCCCCGGTGACCTGCCACACCGGGCCGGTGCGGGCGGTGAGCAGCGGGACCGGGTCGGCGGTGAGGGCGAGGATGCCGGTGACCGGGGTGCTGCCGGGCCCGTCGGTGATCTCGACCCGGGCACCGTGCCCGGTGAGCAGGTCGGCGAACGGGCGCGCGTCGACGGTGTCGTCGGTGACGATGCGCCAGTCGCCGTCGAGGGTCGGGGCCGCCGGCAGGTCGACGGTGTGCCAGGTTTCCTGGATCAGGTACGGCTCGTCGCCGCGGCGTACGGATTCCAGCCAGTACCGCTGCCGTTGGAACGGGTACGTGGGCAGGTCGACGACGGTGCCGCCGCCGTAGTACGCCCGCCAGTCCACGTCGTGGCCGCGTACCCACACCTGCGCCAACCCCGTCACCGCGCTGACCGCCTCATCGACGCCGGGACGGAGCATCGGGATACCGTCGGCCAGCAGGGACGACAGACCACCATCCGCGCTCAACTCCCACCAGGAACGGGGACCAGCCGCCTCGATCGCCTCGTGGAACCGCACCGGCTCACGCACCTGCCGCACCCAATAATCCGGGTCCGCAAGATCCTCGACCTGCCCCGTCACCGTCGACACCACCGGAATCCGCGCCGGACCGAACGACAGGCCCTCCACCACCGCACGGAACTCGTCCAACATCGGCTCCATCAACGGCGAATGAAACGCGTGACTCACCGACAACCGCCGCTGTCGGACGCCCAGCATGGTCGCTGCCGTCTCCGCCGCTCGCAGCGTTTCCTGTTCGGGGCCGGCGATCACCACCGCCGACGGACCATTCACCGCCGCGACCACCACATCACCGGACAGGAACGGCTGCACCGCCTCAGCCGAGGCCCGCAACGACACCATCGCCCCACCCGCCGGCAACGCCGCCATCAGACGAGCCCGCGCCGACACCAACGTCACCGCATCCGGCAGGGACAGCACCCCCGACACGTGTGCGGCGGCGATCTCCCCGATCGAATGACCCACCAGAACCGCCGGCTGCACACCCCACGACTCGACCAGCCGGAACAACGCCACCTCCACCGCGAACAACGCCCGCTGCGCAACACCCGTCCCATCCAGACCAACCCCGGACGAGATCGCCTCCCGCACGTCCCCACCCAACAGCCCACACACCTCATCGAACACCGACGCGAACACCGGAAACGCCCGATACAAACCCGCACCCATCCCCACCCGCTGACCACCCTGACCCCCGAACACCAGGCCCAGACCGGGGGCTGGGACCGTCACCGGGCCATCGCCTGCGGTCAGTTCCCGGATCTCCGGGGTCAGCGACGTCGAATCCGCGACAGTCTCACCGTCGAGCAGCACCGCCCGCTCACCGAACACCGACCGCGTCGACGCCAACGACCACCCCACATCCACCGCCGACGGCCCGTCCGACCCTGCCGCCAACGGCCGCAACCGCCCCAGCAGGTCCCGCACTCCGGCGACCGACCGCGCCGACACCGGCCACGGCATCACCCCCACCGGCACCCGTGAACCCGCCACCACCGCATCCGCCTCCGGAGCACCCGCCTCCACCGGCGGCGGTTCCTCCACGATCACGTGCGCGTTCGTCCCACTGATCCCGAACGACGACACCCCCGCCCGCCGACGACCACCATCAGCCACCACCCACTCCCGCGACCCCCGCACCACCTCCACCCCACCCGACGACCAGTCCACCAACCCCGACGGCTCGGCCACGTGCAACGACCCCGGGACGATGCCGTGCCGCATCGCCAACACCACCTTGATCACCCCAGCAACACCCGCCGCATGCTGCGTATGGCCGATGTTCGACTTCACCGACCCCAACCACAACGGCACCACCCGACCCCGCCCGTACGTCGCCAACAACGCCTCCGCCTCGATCGGATCACCCAACCGGGTGCCCGTCCCGTGGCCCTCCACCACCTGCACGTCGGACACCGACAGACCCGCCACCGCCAACGCCCGACGAATCACCCGCTCCTGGGACGGACCGCTCGGCGCGGTCAGGCCGTTCGACGCACCATCCGAATTCACCGCACTACCCCGCACCACCGCCAACACCCGATGACCGAGCCGACGCGCATCCGACAGGCGCTCGACCAGGAGCATGCCGGCGCCCTCGCCCCAGCCGACACCGTCGGCGTCGGCCGAGAACGCCTTGCACCGTCCGTCCGGGGCGATCCCCCGCTGCCGGCTGAACTCGACGAACGTGCCCGGGGTGGACATGACCATCACCCCACCGGCGAGCGCGAGGTCACTCTCCCCGGCGAGCAGCGAGCGGACGGCCAGGTGCAGGGCGACCAGCGACGACGAGCAGGCCGTGTCGATGGTGACCGCCGGGCCGGTGAGCCCGAGCTGGTAGGCGACGCGTCCGGAGGCGACGCTCGCGGTGTTGCCGGTGAGCAGGTGACCCTGCACCTCGGGCGGGGCCTCGTGCAGGCGGGGTCCGTAGTCCTGGTCGGTGGCCCCGACGAACACGCCGGTCGGGGTGCCGCGCAGCGTCGTCGGGTCGATGCCGGCCCGTTCCACCGCCTCCCAGGACAGTTCGAGCAGCAGCCGCTGCTGCGGGTCCATGCCCAGCGCCTCACGGGGTGAGATGCCGAAGAACTCGGCGTCGAAGTCCCCCGCGTCGTGCAGGAAACCACCGGTGCGGGTGTACGTCGTGCCGGGGTGGTCCGGGTCGGGGTGATAGAGCCGGTCGACGTCCCAGCCCCGGTCGGTGGGCAGCGGGGACGTCACGTCCACCCCGTCGGCGACCACCCGCCACAGGTCCTCCGGGCTGCGTACGCCGCCGGGGAACCGGCAGGCCATGCCCACGATGGCGATCGGCTCGGTGGCGCGTTCCTCCCATTCGCGCAGCCGGCCGCGCGCCTCGCGGGCGTCGGCGATGGCCCGTCGGAGGTACTCGCGCAGTTTGTCCTCGTCCGCCACGTCAGTCCACTCCCAGTCAGGCAGGGTCGGGTGTCAGTTCTGTTCGTCGACGAGCGCGAACAGTTCGTCGTCGGTCGCGGCGTCCAGGTCCACGTCGGGGACGGCCGCCGCCGGGGTCGGACCGCACATCGCCAACAGGTCCCGCAGCCGGTCGGCGACGGCACCGGTGGGTCGGTCGGTGAGTTGACGCATCGCCTGTTCGAGCCGGCCCAGCTCGGCCAGGACGCCGGTGGGGCTGCCGTCCGGTCGGGGCGGGGTGTCCAGCGCCAGTTGGCCGCGCAGGTGGGTGACCAGTTCGGTCAGGGTGGGGTGGTCGAAGACCACTCCGGCGGCCAGGCGCAGCCCGGTGGCGGTGCCGAGCCGGTTACGCAGTTCGAGGGCGGTGAGCGAGTCGAAGCCGAGGTCGCGGAAGGCCCGGTCGGGGTCGACGACGCCGTCGCCGCCGTGTCCGAGCACCGCGGTCACCTGGGCACGGACCAGGTCGGTCAGGGCGGTCGTCCGGTCCGCCTCGGTGAGCGGGGCGAGCCGGTCGGCGAGGGTGCCGGCCGTCGCCTGGCCGGTGGCGGTCTGCCGGCGGGAGGTCCGGGTGACCAGGCCGCGGAGCAGGGCGGGCAGCGCGTCGCCCTGGGCGCGCAGCGCGGGCAGGCCGAGTTTGGTGGGCGCGACCACGGGCAGGCCGGCGGCCAGGCTGTCGTCGAGCAGGCTCATCCCCTCCCCGGCCTCCAGCGGGCGCAGCCCCTCGCGGGCCATCCGGGCCAGGTCCGTCTCCGACAGGTGCCCGGTCATGCCGCTGGCCTGCGCCCACAGTCCCCAGGCCAGGGAGACGGCGGGCAGCCCGGCGGCGCGGCGCAGCGCGGCGAGGCCGTCGAGGAAACCGTTGGCGGCGGCGTAGTTGGCCTGCCCCGGGGTGCCCAGCAGCCCGGCGAACGAGGAGAACAGCACGAACGCGGACAGGTCCCGGTGCGCGGTCAGCTCGTGCAGGTGCCAGGCGGCGTCCACCTTGGCCGCCAGGACGGTGTCGAACTGGGCCGGGGTCAGGGCGGTGAACAGCCCGTCGTCGAGGACACCGGCGGTGTGGAACACGGCGGTCAGCGGGTGCGCGGCGGGAATGTCGGCGAGCAGCGCGGCGAGGGCGTCGCGGTCGGCGACGTCGCAGGCGACCACCCGGGCCCGCGCGCCGAGGTCAGCCAGGTCGGCGACCAACTCGGCCGCGCCGGGGGCGTCCGGTCCGCGCCGGCTGACCAGCAGCATTTCGCGTACGCCGTGGGCGGCGGCCAGGTGCCGGGCGGTGAGCCCGCCGAGGGTGCCGGTGGCCCCGGTCACCAGGACGGTGCCCGCCGGGTCCAGCGGCTTCGGCACGGTGAGCACGACCTTGCCGATGGTGCGGGCCTGTTGCAGGGCCCGGAACGCCTCCCGGGCGCGGCGCACGTCCCAGGTGGTGACGGGCAGTGGGGCGAGCACCCCGGCGGCGAAGAGGTCCAGCACCTCGGCGAGGATCGCCCGCAGCCGCTCCGGTTCGGCCCCCTCGGCGTCGGGCGCGGTGACCGCCAGGGCCGTGAGGTCGTACGGCCGGTAGTCGACGGTGGGGTACGCGGCGTACACCTCGGCGCGGTCCCGGATGTCGGTCTTGCCCATCTCCAGGAAGCGTCCCCCGTCGGCGAGCAGGCCGAGCGACACGTCGACGAAGTCGTCGGCGAGCGAGTTGAGCACCACGTCCATCCCGCGTCCGCCGGTGGTGGCGCGGAACGTCGCCGCGAAGTCGAGGGTGCGGGAGTTGGCGATGTGGTCGTCGTCGAGGCCGAGCGCGCGCAGGGTGTCCCACTTGCCGGGGCTGGCGGTGCCGAACACCTCGGCCCCGAGGTGGCGGGCGAGCTGCACGGCGGCGATACCGACCCCACCGGCGGCGGCGTGGACGAGCACCCGGTCACCGGGTCCGACGCGGCCGAGGTCCACCAGTCCGTAGTAGGCGGTCAGGAACACCACCGGCACGGTGGCCGCGCGGGCGTACGACCAGTCGTCGGGCATCCGGGCCAGCAGCCGCCGGTCGGCGACGGCGACCGGCGCGAACGCGCCGTCGAAGTAGCCGAACACCCGGTCACCGGGGGTGAGGTCGGTGACGGCGGACCCGACGGCGAGGACCTCACCCGCGCCCTCGGCCCCCATCAGCGCGTGCTGCTGCGGGACCAGCCCGAGGGCGATGAGCACGTCGCGGAAGTTCAGCCCACCGGCGCGGACGGCGAGCCGGACCTCGGTGGGGCCGAGCGGCTGCCACACCTGCGGGCAGGGTTCGAAGGCCAGGCTGTCCAGGGTTCCGGGGCGGGTGACGACCATCCGGTGCGCCCCGTCGGTGGGCAGTGGCACCAGGTCGGGCCCGGCGGCGGCGAGCCGGGGCACGGACGCGACCCCGGACCGGACCGCCACCTGCGGTTCCCCGCTGGCCAGCACCGGGCCGAGCAGGTCGTCGGGCACCGCCGTGGCGTCGACGTCGAGCAGGACGACCTGGTCGGGGTTCTCGGTCTGGGCGGTGCGCAGCAGACCCCAGACGGCGGCGGCGGGCAGGTCGGTGCCGGTGGGGCCGGCACCGGTGGTGACCACGACCAGGCGCGCGGTGTCCGGGTGCTCGGCGGCGAGCCAGGTCCGCACGTCGTCGCGGACCCGGCTCAGGGTGGCCCGGATGTCGGCGGGGACGTCCCCGGTGGCGGCGGGGCGGACCACGAGCACCTCGGTGCCGGCCGGGACGGGTGCGGCGGCGGGCAGGTCCAGTGGCGTCCACTCCACCCGGTACAGGGCGTCGCGGGACGGTGCGGGTGCGGCGGCCGGCCGCAGCACGACCGCGTCGAGGACGGCGACGACGGTGCCGCCGGGGTCGGCGGCGACGACCCGCGCGGTGCCCTCCGTCCCCTCCCCCGCCGACAGGTGTACGCGCAACGCGGTCGCCCCGGTGGTGGTCACCCGCACGCCCGACAGGCTGAACGGCAGGCCCGCCGGCCGGTCGCCGACCACGCCCGGCAGCATCGGGTGCAGCGCCGCGTCGAGCAGCGCCGGGTGGACGAGGAACCGGTCGGCGTCGGCGGTGGGGAGCGCCACCTCGGCGTAGACGTCACCGTCGGGTCCGGTCCACGCGGCGCGCAGGCCACGGAAGGTCGGGCCGTAGTCGTAGCCGTGCGCGGCGAGCCGGTCGTACGCACCGTCCAGGTCGACCGGTTGCGTGCCGGCCGGCGGCCACACCAGCGGGAACGGCGGGGTGTCCGGGGCGGCGGACGCGACGCTGCCGGTGGCGTGCAGGGTCCACGGGTCGTCCTCGGCGGCCCGGCCGTGCACGGTGACCTGCCGGACGCCGTCGGCCTCCGGTGCACCGACCCGGACCTGCACCCGCACCGACGCCCGGTCGGGCAGGGCGAGCGGGGCGACCAGGGTCAGTTCGCGCAGTTCGTCGCAGCCGACCTCGTCACCGGCGCGCAGCGCCAACTCCACCAGGGCGGTGCCGGGCACCAGGACCGTGCCGGAGAAGACGTGGTCGGCCAGCCAGGGCTGGGTGCGGCGGGACACGCTGCCGGTGAGCAGGACCGTGCCGTCGGGCAGGGCGGTCACCGCGCCGAGCAGCGGATGGGCCGCCGGGTCGAGGCCCGCCCCGGAGACCTCGCCGCGGGGTTGCCGGGTCAGCCAGTACCGCTCGCGTTGGAACGGGTAGGTGGGCAGGTCCACGCCCCGGGCCCCGGGGAACAGCGCGGTGAGGTCCACCGGCACCCCCCAGGTGTAGACGGTGGCGGCGGCGGTGAGGAACTGGTCGAGGCCGCCCCGGTCGCGGCGCAGCGAACCGGCGACGCGGGCGTCCGGTGCCGTCTCGGTGAGCCCGACGGCGAGCACGGGGTGCGGGCTGATCTCGACGAAAACGCCGTGCCCGTGGCCGGTCAGTTCGGTGACGGCGTCGTGGAACAGCACGGTGTGCCGCAGGTTGCGGTACCAGTAGTCGGCGTCCATCGGTTCGGTCAGCGGACGGCCGGTGACCGTGGAGTACAGCGGCACCCGGGGCGGCTGCGGTGCGACGTCGGCGAGGAGCGCGGTGAGCGACGCGCCGAGGGGTTCGATGTGCGCGGAGTGGGAGGCGTAGTCCACGTTGACCATGCGGGAGCGGACGTCCTCGGCGGCGAAGCGGGCGTGCAGGTCGGCGAGCGCGTCGGCGTCGCCGGCCACCACGGTGGAGCGTGGACCGTTGAGCGCGGCGATGGACAGCCGCCCGCCGTGGCCGGCGAGCCGGTCGGCGACGTCCTCGGCCGGCAGGGCGACGGAGAGCATCCCACCGCCGCCGGTGATGTCCCGCAGGGCCCGGCTGCGCAGCGCCACCACCCGGGCGCCGTCGTCGAGGGTGAGCGCACCGGCGACGACGGCGGCGGCGATCTCGCCCTGCGAGTGTCCGACGACGGCGTCGGGTTCCACCCCCAGCGAACGCCACAGCGCGGCCAGCGACACCATCACCGACCACAGCGCGGGCTGCACCACGTCGACCCGGTCGAGGGCCAGGTCCGGGTCGGTGACGTCGAAGTCCACGTACGGGGCCAGGGCGGTGGCGCAGGCCCGCATCGACGCGGCGAAGACCGGTGACTGCGCCATCAGCGGCGCGGCCATCCCCGTCCACTGGCCGCCCTGGCCGGGGAAGACGAACACGACGCCGCCGTGGTCGCCGGCGGTGCCGACCACCAGGGCGGGTTCGGCGTCGCCGCCCGGTCCGGGCTGCGGGTCGTGGCCGGCGAGGGCGCGCAGGGCGGTGGCGTGATCGGCCAGCACGACGGCACGTTCCGGCAGGTCGGCGCGGGTGGCCGCGAGCGACCAGCCCAGGTCGGCGCTCGGGGCGTCGTCGTCGAGGAGGTCGGCGAGCTGGTCGGCGCGGGCCCGCAGTCCGGCGGGGGTGACGGCGGAGAGCACCAGCGGCACCACGGCCGGGGCGGTGGCGGGGTCGGGCCCGGTGGGCGTCGGCTCCGGCGGGGCGGCCTCGATGACGACGTGCGCGTTGGTGCCGCTGATCCCGAACGAGGAGACGGCGGCGCGGCGTACCCGGCCGGTGTCGGGCCAGTCCCGGGGTTCGGTGAGCAGCCGCACCGCGCCTGCGGACCAGTCCACGAACGGCGACGGCGCGGAGACGTGCAGGGTCGCCGGCAGGGTGCCGTGGCGCATCGCCTCGATCATCTTGATGATGCCGCCGACGCCGGCGGCGGCCTGGGTGTGCCCGACGTTGGATTTCAGCGACCCGAGGTAGAGCGGTTCGACGCGGTCGTGGCCGTAGGTGGCGAGGACGGCCTCCGCCTCGATCGGGTCGCCGAGGCGGGTGCCGGTGCCGTGCGCCTCCACCGCGTCCACGTCGCCGGGGGTGAGTCCGGCGTCGGCGAGCGCCGCCCGGATCACCGCCCGCTGGGAGCGGCCGTTGGGGGCGGTCAGCCCGTTGGACGCGCCGTCGGAGTTGACGGCGGTCCCGCGCAGCACGGCCAGCACCGGGTGCCCGTGGCGGCGGGCGTCGGAGAGGCGTTCCAGCAGCAGCACGCCCACGCCCTCGCCCCAGCCGGTGCCGTCGGCGTCCGCCGAGAAGGACTTGCAGCGTCCGTCCGGCGACAGGCCCCGCTGCCTGCTGAACTCGACGAACGTGCCGGGGGTCGACATGACGGTGACCCCGCCGGCGAGGGCCAGCGAGCACTCACCGGCGCGTAGCGCCCGGACGGCCAGGTGGGTGGCGACCAGCGACGACGAGCACGCCGTGTCGACGGTGACGGCGGGTCCGGTGAGCCCGAGCACGTACGCCAGCCGGCCGCTGAGCACGCTGCCGGTGTTGCCGGTGAGCAGGATGCCCTCCAGGTCGCCGGGCATCGCGTCGACCGGCGGCGCGTAGTCGTGGTACATCTGCCCGGCGAACACGCCGGTGGTGCTGCCGCGCAGCGAGTACGGGTCGATGCAGGCGCGTTCCACCGCCTCCCACGCCGTCTCCAGCAGCAGCCGCTGCTGGGGGTCCATCGCCAGCGCCTCGCGGGGCGAGATGCCGAAGAACGCCGGGTCGAACTCGTCGGCCCGGTGCAGGAAGCCGCCCTCGCGGACGTAGCTGTGCCCGGGGCGGCCCGGGTCGGGGTCGTAGAGGTCCTCCGGCCAGTCGCGGTTGACCGGGAACTCGGAGATGGCGTCCCGTCCCTCGGCCACCAGCCGCCACAGGTCCTGCGGGGAGTCGACCCCGCCGGGGTAGCGGCAGGCCATGCCGATGACGGCGATCGGGTCGTGGGCGTCGGTGACGCTGCCGGCCGCCGGGCCGTCCGGGTCGGTCCCACCGGTCAGCTCCCGCAGGTGGTCGGCGAGCGCCGCGACCGTGGGATGGTCGAACACCACCGTCGCCGACAGCGCCAGCCCGGTGACCGAGGCGAGCCGGTTGCGCAGCTCGACGGAGGTGAGCGAGTCGACACCGAGGTCGGTGAGCGCGGCCCGCACCCCGACCTTCGTCCGGTCGGTGTGGCCGAGGACGGCCGCCACCTCGGCGCGGACCACCTCCGCCAGGTCCCGGTGCGACGGGCCGTCGGTGACCGGGCGGGGGTGGGCGGCCCGGGGGCGGACCAGGCCGCGCCACACGGCGGGCAGTGTCGCCGGATCGTTCGCCGTGGCCAGCCCGGCGGTGTCCAGCAGCATCGGGACCAGTAGCGGGCCGGGCAACCCGAGGGCCCGGTCGAACAGGGCCAGGCCGTCGTCGTGCCGCAGCGGGGCCACCCCGTTGCGGGCCATCCGGGCCAGGTCGGCCGCGCCGAGCGTCTCGGCCATGCCACCCTCGGCGGCCCACAGCCCCCAGGCCAGTGAGGTGGCGGGCAGGCCGGCGGCGTGCCGGTGGGCGGCGAGCGCGTCGAGGAAGGCGTTGCCGGCGGCGTAGCTGGCCTGGCCGGCCGCGCCGATCTGCTGGGAGATCGACGAGTACAGCACGAACGCGGCCAGGTCGAGGTCGGCGGTGAGCCGGTGCAGGTGCCATGCCGCGTCCACCTTGGGTCGCAGCACGGCGTGCAGCGCCCGGGGGGTGAGGGTGGCGACGAGGCCGTCGTCGAGCACGCCGGCCGCGTGCACCACGGCGGTGAGCGGCAGGTCGGCGGGGATCAGGGAGAACGCGGCGGCGAGCTGCTCCGGGTCGGCCGCGTCGCCGGCGGCCAGGGTCACCACCGCGCCGTACGCCCGCAGTTCGTCGGCGAGTTCGGCGGCGCCGGGGGCGTCCGCGCCCCGGCGGCTGAGCAGCAGCAGCCCCCGTACGCCCAGGTCGCGTACCAGGTGGCGGGCGAGTCCGGTGCCGAGTGCGCCGCTGGCGCCGGTGATCAGGACGGTGCCGTCGCCGAGGTCGACCGGGGCGCTCGGGGTGTGGTCGTCGCGGCGCAGCCGGGGCACGGTCAGCGCGCCACCGGCGAGGCGTACCTCCGGTTCGTCGAGGGCGGCCACCCGCGCCAGGTCCGCCGCGTCGACAGCGGTGTCGTGGTGCAGGAGGACGAACCGGCCCGGGTGTTCGGTGCGGGCACAGCGGACGAGCCCGGCGGCGACGGCCAGGGCCGGTGCGTCGTCGGCGACGGTGAAGACCACGGTGCGCCCGTCGTCGGTGGCGAGCGCGGCGTGGATCTCGTCGAGGACGTCCTCGGCGACGGCGTGGGCGGCGGCTGCCTGGTCCGCGCCACGGGCGGCGAGCGCCACGGCGGTGACCGGGCGGGGCGTGCCGGTGGGGGCCGGTGCCGGCACCCAGCCCCGGGTCAGCACCTCACCGCGCCGCACCGCGCCCACCGGCCGCCAGACCAGCGAGGCGACCTCGGCGACCAGCGTGCCGTCGTCGTCCACCGCCGTCATCGACAGCGTCTCCGGCCCCGTCCAGGTGTACGCCACCCGGAGCCGGCGGACGCCGGTGGCGTGCACCTGGACGCCGGACCAGGCGAACGGCAGCGCGGCCGGGCGGGCGTCGTCGGCCACGCCGGGCAGCGCCGGGTGCAGCGCGCCGTCGAGCAGGGCGGGATGCAGCAGGTACGGCTCCACCGGCTCGCCCGCGTCGAGTTCGACCTCGGCGTGAAGGCCGTCCCGGGTCCGCCAGAGGCGACGGAGTCCCTGGAACGCCGGCCCGTAGTGGTAGCCGTGGGCGGCGACGGACTCGTAGACGCCGGTCAGGTCCAGTTCCTGCGCGTCGGCCGGTAGCCGGGGAGGGGCCGACGCCGGCCGGGCGGGTGTCAGGGTGCCTACGGCATGCCGGGTCCAGTCGGTCGAGTCGGCGGCGCGGGCGTACACGGTGACGGTGCGGTGGCCGTCGACGGTCGGCGGCCCGACGGCCACCTGGAGCGCGACGGCGGTGGGGCCGACCGGGAGGGGGGTGAGCAGTGTGAGGTCCTCGACGCGGGGGCAGTCGCACTCGGCACCGGCGCGCAGGGCCGCCTCGAGGAACGCGGTGCCCGGCAGCAGCGTCCGCCCGTCGACGACGTGGTCGGCGAGCCAGCGGTGGCTGCGGGTGGAGACGCGGCCGGTCAGCAGCACCCCCGCGTCGTCGGCGAGGTCCACCGAGGTGGACAGCAGACCGTGCCGGGTGCCGGTGGTCCCGACCGCGGGCTGGTTGTCGAGCCAGTACCGCTGCCGTTGGAACGGGTACGTCGGCAGGTCGACGACCTTCCCCCCGCCGTAGTACCCCCGCCAGTCCACCTCGTGCCCGCGCACCCACACCTGCGCCAACCCCGTCACCGCCGACACCGCCTCGTCGGCACCCGGCCGGAGCATCGGGATACCGTCGGTCAGCAGGGACGACAGACCACCGTCCGCGCTCAACTCCCACCAGGAACGGGGACCAGCCGCCTCGATCGCCTCGTGGAACCGCACCGGCTCACGCACCTGCCGCACCCAATAATCCGGCTCCCCCAGATCCTCGACCGTTCCGGTGACGGTCGACACCACCGGAATCCGCGCCGGCTGGAACGACAGGCCCTCCACCACCGCACGGAACTCGTCCAACATCGGCTCCATCAACGGCGAATGAAACGCGTGACTCACCGACAACCGCCGCTGCCGCACACCCAGCGTGGTCGCTGCCGTCTCCGCCGCTCGCAGC
This sequence comes from Micromonospora sp. HM134, assembly GCF_007833915.1. NCBI lineage: Bacteria > Bacillati > Actinomycetota > Actinomycetes > Micromonosporales > Micromonosporaceae > Micromonospora > Micromonospora sp. HM134. The sequence goes on along the minus strand of NZ_CP041061.1, from coordinate 3,117,903 downwards.
GTTTCCTGTTCGGGGCCGGCGATCACCACCGCCGACGGACCATTCACCGCCGCGACCACCACATCACCGGACAGGAACGGCTGCACCGCCTCAGCCGAGGCCCGCAACGACACCATCGCCCCACCCGCCGGCAACGCCGCCATCAGACGAGCCCGCGCCGACACCAACGTCACCGCATCCGGCAGGGACAGCACCCCCGACACATGTGCGGCGGCGATCTCCCCGATCGAATGACCCACCAAAACCGCCGGCTGCACACCCCACGACTCGACCAGCCGGAACAACGCCACCTCCACCGCGAACAACGCCCGCTGCGCAACACCCGTCCCATCCAGACCCACACCAGAGCCGATCGCCTCATGGACATCCGGCCCCAACAGCCCACACACCTCATCGAACACCGACGCGAACACCGGAAACGCCCGATACAAACCCGCACCCATCCCCACCCGCTGACCACCCTGACCCCCGAACACCAGACCCAACCCCACAGGAATGCCACCGGACGACACCCCACCCGACGACGCAGCGCCATCCGACGACCCCCGGGCCGGATCCACTGTGGGGGTAGGAACCGCACCGGAAGCCAGAGCACGAATCTCCGGAGCGAGCGACGCCGAATCCGCGACAGTCTCACCGTCGAGCAGCACCGCCCGCTCGTCGAACACCGACCGCGTCGACGCCAACGACCACCCCACATCCACCCCCGACACCCCAGCCACCATCGACTGCAACCGCTCCACCAACTCCCGCACCCCGGCGGCGGTCCGCGCCGACACCGGCCACGGCGTCACCCCCACCGGCGCGGGCAACACCTCGGCGGAGGACCCCACGCCACCGACCGGCGTACCCGCCGCCGGGGTCTGTCCCGACGACACGGGCGAACCGCCTCCGGCCGGCACCTCCGGCTCAGCCGGCGGTTCCTCCACGATCACGTGCGCGTTCGTCCCACTGATCCCGAACGACGACACCCCCGCCCGCCGACGACCACCATCAGCCACCACCCACTCCCGCGACCCCCGCACCACCTCCACCCCACCCGACGACCAGTCCACCAACCCCGACGGCTCGGCCACGTGCAACGACCCCGGGACGATGCCGTGCCGCATCGCCAACACCACCTTGATCACCCCAGCAACACCCGCCGCATGCTGCGTATGGCCGATGTTCGACTTCACCGACCCCAACCACAACGGCACCACCCGACCCCGCCCGTACGTCGCCAACAACGCCTCCGCCTCGATCGGATCACCCAACCGGGTGCCCGTCCCGTGGCCCTCCACCACCTGCACGTCGGACACCGACAGACCCGCCACCGCCAACGCCCGACGAATCACCCGCTCCTGGGACGGACCGCTCGGCGCGGTCAGGCCGTTCGACGCACCATCCGAATTCACCGCACTACCCCGCACCACCGCCAACACCCGATGACCGAGCCGACGCGCATCCGACAGGCGCTCCAGCACCAGCATCCCCGCGCCCTCGGCCCACCCCGTCCCGTCGGCGTCGGCGGAGTACGCCTTGCACCGGCCGTCCGGCGACAGCCCGCCCTGCCGGCTGAACTCGACGAACATGCCGGGCGTGGACATCACGGTGACGCCCCCGGCCAACGCCAGCGAACACTCGCCGTTGCGCAGCGCCGACGCCGCCAGGTGTACGGCGACAAGCGACGACGAGCAGGCCGTGTCGACCGTCAGCGCCGGCCCGGTGAGGCCGAGGGTGTACGCGATACGGCCGGAGGCGACGCTGGGGCTGACGCCGGTCAGCAGGTAGCCCTCGGCGTCGGGGTGGGCCTCGTGCATCCGGGGGCCGTAGTCGCCCCCGGTCGCGCCGGCGAAGACACCGACCCGGCTGTTCCGCAGGGAGGTGGGGGCGATTCCCGCGCGTTCCAGCGCCTCCCAGGAGACCTCCAGCAGCAGCCGTTGCTGCGGGTCCATGCCCAGCGCCTCACGGGGTGAGATGCCGAAGAACGCGGCGTCGAAGCCGGCGGCGTCGGCGAGGAACCCGCCCGAGCCGGTGCCGAGCCGGCCCGAGTCGCGCAGCGCCGTCAGGTTCCAGCCCCGGTCGTCGGGGAACTCCCCGATGACGTCGGCGCCGTCGACGAGCAGCGTCCACAGGTCCTCCGGTGAGGCCACCCCGCCCGGGAAGCGGCAGGCCATCCCGACGATGGCGACGGGTTCGTCCACGACGGTCGACGTGTCGTCGTCGGCTTCGTCGTCCGGGGCCGGGTCGCCGTCGGCGAGCAGCACGGTGAGCCGCTCGGCGAGCGCGGCGGGGGTGGGATGGTCGAACAGCAGCCCGCTCGGGAGGACCAGACCGGTGGCGGCGGCGAGTTCGTCGCGCAGCTCGACCGCCAGCAGCGAGGTGAAGCCCAGGTCGTGGAAGGTGGTGGTGGCCGCGATGACGGCGGGCGCGCGTCCGCCGAGCACCCGTCGGACGAGGACGTCGATCTCGGCGGTGAGGTCGCGGTCGGCGGCCGGCCGGCCGGTACGGGTGGGTTCCGGCCGGGCTCCGACCCAGTGCCGGGTGCGTTGGAACGGGTAGGTGGGCAGGTCGACGACCCGGCCCGCGCCGCCGAGTAGGGCCCGCCAGTCCACCGGGTGGCCACGGGTCCACACCGTCCCGGCGGCGGTGACCAGGCTGGTGGCCTCGTCGTGGTCGACGCGCAGGGTGGGGACGCCGCCGTCGATCAGGGTGGACAGCGAGCCGTCCGGTCCGAGTTCCAGCCAGGTGCCGACGTGGTACGCGGTGCCGGCCCCGGTGACGGCGGCGTGGAAGAGCACCGGTTCGCGCACCTGGCGTACCCAGTGTTCGGGGTCGGTCAGGTCGGCGGGCGCACCGGTCACGGTGGAGACGACGGGCAGGGTGGCCGGCCGGAACGTCACCGTCGACAGGACCCGGCGGAACCGGTCGCACATCGGGTCCATCAGGGGCGAGTGGAAGGCGTGGCTGACCCGCAGGTGCCGTACCCGGGCCCGGGTCGCCGCCGCGATCTCCCCGGTGACCGCGCGCAGCGGCCCGGCGGGTCCGGCGAGCACCGTCGCGTCGGGGCCGTTGACGGCCGCGACGACCACGCCGTCGCGCAGGAACGGGCGTACGACGGAGTCGGCGGCGCGGACGTGCGCCATGGCCCCGCCGGCGGGCAGCGCCTGCATCAGTTCGCCGCGTGCGGACACCAGCCGTACCGCGTCCGGCAGGTCGAGCACCCCGGCGACGTGCGCGGCGGCGATCTCGCCGATCGAGTGGCCGACGAGCACGTCGGGGTGGACGCCCCACGACTCCAGCAGCCGGAACAGCGCCACCTCGACGGCGAACAGGGCGGGTTGGGTGGTGCCGGTGGCGTCGAGCCCGTCGCCGGTGCTGATCGCCGTGCGCAGGTCCACCCGGGCCAGGTCGCACACCTCGTCGAACGCGGCGGCGAAGACCGGGTGGGCCGCGTGCAGGCGCAGTCCCATGCCGACCCGTTGGGCGCCCTGACCGGCGAACACGAATCCCAGGGCGGTGTCGCGCGCCTGGCCGGTGACCACCCGGTCGCCGACCACGACGGCCCGGTGGGTCAGTTCCGCCCGGGTGGTGGCCAGGGACCAGGCCACCGCCGCCGGGTCGGCGTCGTGCTCCCGCAGGCGCGTCACGGCGGCGTCCCGGGCCGGGTCGGACTTCGCGGACACCGGCCAGGCCAGGACCGGCACGTCCGGCGGCACCGGGGCGGTCGGCGGCGCGTCGGTGGGGGCCTCGCCGAGGACCACGTGGCAGTTCGTCCCGCCCATGCCGAACGAGCTGACTCCCGCCACCAGGGGCCGGTCCGGGCGCGGCCAGGGCGTCGGGTCGGTGACCACCGTCAGGCCGAGCCGGGGCAGGTCGATGTCGGGGTTCGGGGTGGTGAAGTGCAGGCTCGGCGGGAGTTGGCGGTGCCGTACGGCCAGCGCGGTCTTGATCAGTCCGGCGATGCCGGCGGCACCCTCCAGGTGGCCGATGTTGGTCTTGACCGAGCCGACCGCCAGCGGCGCGGCCGGGTCGCCGAGCGCCCGGCCCAGCGCGCCGGCCTCGATCGGGTCGCCGACCCGGGTGCCCGTGCCGTGCAGTTCGACGTACTGGACGTCGGCGGCGGTGGTGCCCGCGCGGCGGTGGGCGGCGCGCAGCGTCGCCTCCTGGGCGGCCGGGTCCGGGGTGGTGGGGGTGCCGCCCGCACCGGCGGAGACCGCGCTGCCCCGGATCACGCAGTAGATCCGGTCGCCGTCGGCGAGCGCCCGGTCGAGCGGTTTGAGCAGGACCGCTCCCCCGCCCTCGCCCCGGACGTAGCCGTTGGCGCGGGCGTCGAAGGTGTGGCAGCGACCGTCGGGGGACAACCCGCCCCAGTCGTCGGAGATGTGGCTGCTCTCCAGCAGCAGGGCCAGGCTCACCCCGGCGGCGAGCGCGGTCGTCGACTCGCCGCTGCGCAGGCTGGCGCAGGCCAGGTGGACGGCCACCAGCGAGGACGACTGGCCGGTGTCGACGGTGACGCTCGGCCCGTTGGCGCGCAGGAAGTACGACAGCCGGTTGGCGATCATGCTGCGGTGCAGGCCGGTCATCGCGTGGCCGGAGCGCAGCGCGGTGCGGTGGCGGTGTGCCACCTGGGCGTAGTCGTCCCAGGTGGTGCCGACGAACACGCCCAACGGGGTGCCGGCCACGGCGTCGGCGGGCACCCGGCCGTCCTCCAGTGCCTCCCAGCCGAGTTCGAGCAGGAGGCGTTGCCTCGGGTCGAGCAGTGCGGCCTCGCGGGCGCCGATGTCGAAGAAGGGCGCGTCGAAGGTGTCGACCTCGGTCAGGAAGGCGCCCCAGCGGGCGGCCCCGGTGGCGGCGGGCCAGCGGTCCCGGACGTCCCGGACGGCGCTGCGGCCCGCCACGAGCAATTCCCAGAATCGGGTCGGGTCCGGTGCTTCGGGGAAACGGCACGCGATGCCGGTGATCGCGATGTCCGCCGTGAAATCAGCCGACTCGTATCCGTACAGGACAGCCACGTATTTCCCCCGGGTTCGACGCGGTGGGCGCAGTGACGCGAAGCGCGTGGGAATTGCAGATGATCGAGAGAGGTACTTCGATTCGCTCCGCCAACGACCCGTCCAGAGTCGATCAGTGATCGACGGTCTTCAACCCCTAGATTTCCCCTAGAATCGTCAACTCCACGTTTAATCGATGTTTATCGGCAACGCATTCCGCTCGCTTTTCGGTCACCGTCCCCACGATGGACCCGGGCGACCCAGCGCCGCCGCCACGGCGTGCGACGGCGGGCGGCCACGGACCGATCGCCACTGGGCGAACTCGGCCGCGCCGGGCGCGGGTGCCGATTGAAAGGGCTGCCCTGGCGGGCTTTCCGGCCGGCACGGCACCGGGTGGCGACGGGGCCGGAAGCCGCCCCGCCACGCCGACGGACCGGCCGACGCCACATCGGCGACGGCCACCCGGGCACCGATACGCATGCTGATCAGAACCGGACTCGTATTGTTTCGTCAATCGCCGGGCCGTGCCGCACACCACCGGGCTCCGCGACGTGCAATTACCACGGGGGAAAAATGCTCGGAAGTGGATCAGCGACCACCGACAATGGGGGGGCGACGGCGGAAACACGACTGTTCCCCGGCGGAAACAATTCACCGCGCCGGTGCCGACGCTCCGGGATAACGCGAACAATCAACGAGGGAAAGCACGGCGCCGGCGTCGACGCAGCGGACGCCCGGCGCGGGAACAGGACGCGCGACCGGCACGACGAGCCGATGCGTGCCCGGCGCTCCGCGCAGCAGGGCGGGGTTGCCTGCCCTCGCGGGGGCCACCGCCCCGACGAGCAGAACGGGCCAACTCCGGGAGGCGAGGACCGGATCGGGGCACGGCGGACGGTCGCTCCGAAGAGGGCCGGAGTCACGTACCCACGGGCGGGAATCCTCCGGCAAGCCAGCGGCCAGCGGCCAGCGGCCAGCGGCCAGCGGCCAGCGGCCAGCGGCCAGCGGCCAGCGGCCAGCGAATCTACCGTCCGGCCAGGGGGCGGACCGCTGCGCCGCGCCGATATCGGAGCCGGGGCAGGCGCCCGGGAATGAGGCGCGGCGGTAGCACCGGTCGACCCGACGCCTTGTCTCGTGCTGCGGCCTCCGTCACCGGCTGCCCCTCGCACCGGGGGCCGGTGGCGGAGGCCGCAGTCGGCCCGGGCTCCGGTCCCGTGCCGGCACAGGGGTCGGGTCCGTCATGGACGGTCGACCCCGGTCACGGGACCACCCCGGGCCACCCGCCCGATCCGCTGCCGCGCCCATCCCGCGCAGCCGATCGGGCGGGTTCCGGCCCGCGTCCAGGCCGCCGGACGGGCGACGCCCCGCGGCGGCTACCACTCGGTGCCGGCCCGGACGCGGCGTTCCGGGCCGACGGTCAGGACGCGGTGTGTTCCGCGCCGGAACTCAGTAGGCGACGGCGAAGTGCGTGCGCGGGTGTGCGCCCTGCTCGGCCTCGTCGAGGACGGCGATGGCGAAGTCGCGGTAGGAGATCCGGCTGGCACCGTCGGCGTCGGCCAGCATGCCGGTGTCGCCCGCGCGGTACGTCCCGGTCCGCTCGCCCTCCGGGTCGAACTCCATCGCCGGCACCACCACCGACCACTCGACCGTCGCCGGCGCCTCCCGCAGCACGTCGAGCGCCGCCGCGTGGGCCTTCGCGAAGTCCTGGAACTGCGCCGGGAAGCCGGGGGTGTCCATGACCCGGACGCCGGGCGCGGCGTCGAGGTAGGCCGACAGGCCGATGGCGACGAGGCGGCCCCCGCCGGTTTCGGCGACGGCGTTGACGAGCGCGCCCGCGGCGGCGGTGAAGAACGTCGCCATGTTGTCCCCGGCACCGGGGGCGACCGCGTTCACCACCGCGCCCGCGCCCTTGACCAGGGCGGCGACCTGCGACTGGTCGGTGACGTCGCCGGCGACCACCTCGACGCCGGAACCGGAGAGGTCGGCGTACCGGGTGGTGTCCCGGACGACCGCGACGACCTCGTGCCCACGGCTGGCGGCCTCGGCCACGATCGCCCTGCCCGCCTTGCCGCCTGCGCCGAACACTACGATCTTGGTCACTGGTCGTCCCTCTCTCGCGATGCCGATGTTCCGGTGCCGCCCACGCGTACGGGCCGTACGGCCGCGAACAGCGCCGGCGTGCCACGGTAACGAGGACCGAGGTTTCCTCCGGGAAACTCGTTAGGCTGGTTCGGTGACGGACTCCACCTCGCGCTTCGATCCGGTCTGCCCGTCGGGCATTGCGCCGATCCACATCGGCGACAAGTGGACGGCGATGGTGATCTCCCTGTTGGCCGAGGAACCGATGCGGTACTCCGACATCCGGGCGCAGATCGGCCCGGTCACGGCGAAGGTGCTGACGGCGGCGCTTCGCGGCCTGGAGCGGGACGGCTTCGTCGCCCGGATGGAGCAGCCCGGCCCGCCACGCAGCGTCCACTATGGCCTGACCGAGCTGGGCCGGACCCTGTTGCCCGCCATCGAGCTGGCCGTCCAGTGGGCACAGGACCACCTCGGCGCGATGCTCGACGCGCAGGAGGCATACGACCGCGAACATGCCCGACAGGGCCGGGCAGAACTGCGCTGATCAGGCATTTCTGTATTGATTCAGGGTGCCGGCCGGATAGCTCAGCGCATCCATTACCGTCGACTCAGGTGATCCAGGACACAATTCCCCTAGGGGAGATATAGGGGTTCTGGCGAGCGCTTCGACCGTTGGCGACGGCGAAATTCCCATAGTAAGGTTACGGTCCGTTCGACAGGTGGCGAGCGCATCGCCGCGCGCCCCCATTGACGTTTCTTCGCCGGGCCTCGACGCATCGGGCGCGGTGTCCACCCCACATTCACTCAATTCCAGGGGGAAGCTTGTCCCGGTTGAGCCGCAGGCGGTTGATGTCCGGTGTCGGCACCGTCATCGCCGGCGCAGGTGCGAGCACGCTGATCGGCGACCACGTGGTCGCCGCGCCCGCCCAGGTCGACAGCCTGGCCGGTGGGCAGAAGACTCCCGGGCCGGTGACGATCGGCCCCACCGACCGCCGTTACGCCGACGCCCTCCAACGCGGGTTCAACCGCCGCTTCGTCGGCAGCCCGGAGGCGGTACGGATCGTCAGCACCACCAAGCAGGTCGTCGCCGCGGTGCAGGCGGCCGTGACGGCCGGCAAGAAGGTCGTGGTCCGCAGCGGCGGGCACTGCCTGGAGAACTTCGTCGACGACCCGGCGGCGAAGGTCGTCATCGACCTGGTCGAGATGCGCTCGGTCACCTTCGACACCACCCGTAACGCCTTCTGCGTGCAGGGCGGTGTCACCCTCGGTGACCTGTACCGGCGGCTGGACTGGGGGTGGGGCGTCACCCTCCCCGGCGGCTCCTGCCAGAGCGTCGGCATCGGCGGGCACGCCACCGGCGGCGGGTTCGGCATGCTCTCCCGGCAGCACGGCATCGTCGCCGACTACATCGACGCGGTCGAGGTCGTCATCGTCGACGCGACCGGCACGGCGAAGTCCGTCGTGGCGACCCGGGCCACCGGGGACCCGAACCGCGAGCTGTGGTGGGCGCACACCGGTGGCGGGGGCGGCAACTTCGGCATCGTCACCCGGTTCTGGCTGCGCAGCGCCACGGCCACCGGCACCAACCCGAGCACGCTGCTGCCGACGCCGCCCGGCGCGGTCGCCAACACCATCCTCACCTGGAACTGGGCCGACGTGTCCCGGGCGGACTTCGTCCGGATCATGGCAAACTACGGCACCTGGCACGAGCTCAACAGCGCCCCCGGGGCCACCGGCACCCGGCTGTTCTCCGCGCTGACCGCCAACCGCAGCGAGTACGGCCGGCTGTCGGTCGTCGCCCAGGTCGACCCCACGGTCAGCGGCAACAACACCCTGCGCAGCTCCTACGTCAGCGCGATCACCGCGGGCGTCACCGCGACGCCGACGATCCTCGACACCGGCACCCGGCCGTGGCTGACCACCACGCTGAACCTGCCGACGACGGCCGCCGCGTTCGGCATCACCGGCCCGCTGCGCTCCAAGAGCAAGGGCGGCCTGCTCAAGCAGCGCTACACCGACGCCCAGGCGGGGCGGGTGTTCGACCGGCTCACGGCGAGCGGCTACACCAACCCGGCGTCCGGCCTGACGCTGCTGTCGTACGGCGGGGCGATCAACGCCACCGCTCCCACCGCGACGGCGACGGCGCACCGCTCGTCGGTGATCGCCGCGTCGTTCACCAGCTACTGGGACGACCCGAGCGCCGACGCGGTGAACATCGACTGGCTGCGCGGGCTCTACCGGGACGTGTACGCCGAGACCGGCGGGGTGCCGGCGCCGGACGCCCGCAACGAGGGGTCGTACATCAACTGGCCCGACATCGACTTCCTCGACAGCACCCAGAACACCTCCGGTGTGTCGTGGTCGACGCTGTTCTACGGCGACAACTACCCGCGCCTGCAACTGGCCAAGGCGGCCTACGACCCGCTCAACGTGTTCAGCCACGTCCTGGGCGTGGCGGCTCCGTGACCGGACAGGTCCTGGTGGTCACTGCGGGAGCCGGTGGGATCGGCTCCGCAGTGGCCCGCCGCTTCCGGTCCCGGGGTTGGCGGATCGTGATCGTGGACCGCGACGCCGGGCGGGGGCGCGCGGTGGCCGACGGGTGCGACGGGCTGTTCGTGCACACCGACGCCACCACCCTGGCCGGCTGCCAGGAGTACGTCGGGGCGACCCTGGCCCGGTACGGGGCGCTGGACCTGGTGCACCTCAACGTGGGCGTGCTCGCCGGCACGGCGGTCGGCGACGGGTTCGACCCGCAGGCGTACCGGTCGATGATGCGGACCAACGTCGACTCCGTCGTGTTCGGCGTGCAGGCCGCGTACGCGCCGATGCGGGCGCACGGCGGTGGCGCGGTGCTGGTCACCGCCAGCACCACCGGGTTGCGTCCGTCGCCGGACGCGCTGTACTCGGCGAGTAAGCACGCGGTGGTCGGGCTGGCCCGGTCCCTCGCGGGCCCGCTCGGGCAGGTGAACATCCGGATCAACGCGATCTGCCCGGGCGCGGTGGACACCCCGATGCTCGCCGACCGGCGCGAAGCGCTGGTACGCGCGGGTGTCGGGTTGGTGACACCGGAGGAGGTGGCCGCCGCCGCCGAGCAGGCGCACGCGACGGGACGTACCGGCGAGGCGTGGATCGTCAACGCCGGGCACCCGGTCGCCCCGCATCCGTTCACGGAGGTCGTCATCGCGGGAGAGGAACGGATCTCCCGCTGACGGGCCGTACCGCCGGCACGTCCCGGTAAAGATCAGCGGTCGAACAGACAGGAGTGCTTTCATAGGGGCCGGTCACGCAATTCGGAACGACTTGCACGGCAGGGGGACCAATGATAACCGAACCCTTATTCGGCGATTACCCGGAAGAGTTCCCGGCAACGTGGTTGCGGCCCGATGTCGATTCCGCACGACAGCGGATCAGGCAGGTCGTCGGTTACGACCGGGTGTTCAGGAGAATCGAGGCGAGCCTCGAACCGCTCGCCGGCCACCCCGAGGCACGTGAATCCGACCGGTGGAAGTCGCTGGTGCTGGCCTCCTGCGATTTCCCCGGTGCCCTCGACCGGCTCACCGACCTCTACCCCTGCGGCGAGTCCCGGCGCGGCACGTCCCTTGAGGACATGAGCCGCGAGCAGTTGATGACCCTCGGGCTGGTCAACGCGATGACCGCCACCTGGCCCGGCCTGGACCACGTCACCATGGCCCGTGACTACCTGGAGAACCAGGGCGGCCAGATCCCCACCGGCGTCGAGTGGCTGGTGAGTTGCGCGATCCGCATCCTGCTGCTGTCCGGGGACCCGACCGCCGCCGCCTGCGCGGCGGCGGCCCGGCAGCGTCTCGGCGGGCAGAACCCGGTCGGTTGGCGGGCCCGGCTCACCAGCCTGCACGCCGTCTGCGCGCTGCTCGACGGCGACGTGCAGGGCGGCGTCGAGTGGGGTGAGCGGGCGCTGCGGATGATGCAGCCGAGGCGCTGGGCGCACCGGATCGGTGAGCCGCTGGCCACCGTGGTCCTGGGCAACCTGGCCCTGGGCCGGATCGGCGCGGCGGTGCACCACCTGCGCACCACCCCGTCGGCGTTGATGGACGAGTCCAGTTACAGCCTCTGGTACCGGCACGGCTTCGGGCACTTCTGTCTGGGCACCGGGGACCCGCGCGGCGCGGTGACCCGGTTCATGAGCTGCGGGCGGAGCATGGCCGAATGGGGCATGGCGCTGGAGCACCTCTTCCCGTGGCGGCTGGCGGCGGCGGCCGGCTACCAGATGCTCGGCGAGCAGGACGTCGCCGTACACCTGGTGGATGCGGCGCTGCAGGCCCGTGGCGACGAGATACGGGCCCGGGCCATGCAGACCGCGGACACCGTCGGGGAGGTCTTCAGCGGTGCCCGCGAGGCGATCCTCACGACGCTGGAGCGATTCTCGTCGAGCCCCGACTTCTTCCTGATCCTGCGCCGGTTGCAGACCGAACCGCTCGACTTCGACCGCGGGGACTACGCTACCGTCACGGTGCTGGAGCGGCGTCCGGTGGCGTTCCTGTCGACGCTGACCGACAGCGAGTTGAAGGTCGCCACCCTGGCCGGCCGGGGCAAGCAGAACAAGATGATCGCCCGGGATCTCAGCATCACGATCAGCACGGTGGAGCAGCATCTGACCCATGTGTACAAGAAGCTCGGCATCGGCAACCGCAAGGAACTCCGCCTGATCCTGGGCTGACCCACCGCGTCGCCGACGACGCTCCCGACCTGATCGCCCTCACCACGGACCCGGGCCCCGTGACCCACACCTCTAACGGAACCTCATGTCTAGTCACCTCTCCGCTCCGGATTCCGCCGGGGCGCAGGAGCACCGGGACCGGCCGACCCGCCGGGCACAGGTCCACGCGGTGGCCGTGCTGCTGGCCACCACGGTCCTCCCGCTGACCATCACCGGGGCGTCGGTCGCGCTGCCCGGCATCCAGCACGACCTCCAGACCAGCACCGTCGCCGCGCAGTGGGTGGTCAACGCCTACAACGCGACGTTCGCCGCGTTCCTCGTGCTGGGCGGCGCGGTCACCGACCGGTGGAGCCCCTACCGGGTGTTCCTGTCGGGGGTGGCGGTCTTCGCGGTCGCCTCCGCCGCTTCGGCGTTCGCGCCGACGGTGCTGGTGCTGAACCTGACCCGCGCCGTCACCGGCGTCGGCGCGGCGGCCACCGTGACCGGCGGGGTGGCGCTGCTGTCGGTCGTGCTGACCGGCCGGGCGCAGGCCCGCGCCTTCGGCCTGCTGGGCACCCTGCTCGGTGTGGGGTTGGCGTTCGGACCGCAGCTCAGTGGCGTGGCGTTGGAGACGCTGGGGTGGCAGGCCGTGTTCGGGGTGCCCGCCGCGGTGGGCGTGCTGGTGATCGGTCTCGTCCTGGCCGCGCGCCGGCCCGCCGCCGGACGCCGGACGTCGGCCCACCCGCCGTTCGACTGGGCCGGGGCGCTGCTGTTCACCGGAGCCTCGCTGATCGGCATCGCGACCCTGGTGGAGGCCCCCCGGCTCGGGGCGACGCATCCGCTGCTGTGGGGCGGGGCGACCCTGTCCGCCGTGCTGCTGCTGTTGTTCGTCGGCGTGGAGCGTCGGGTGGCGCACCCGGTGACCGACCTGACGCTGCTGCGCAATCCCCGGTACACGGCGATCGCGATCACCGCGGGCACCCTGATGGTGGTGCTGGTGCCGATCCTGGTCTACCTGCCGTCGTACCTGATCAACGTGGTGGGCCTGTCCCCCACCGAGGCGGGCGCCTGGATGCTGGTGCTCACCGCCCCGACGATCGCGTTGCCGCCGGTGGGCGGCATCCTGATCAGGAACATCGGGATGACCCCGGTCCTGGTCACGTCGGTGGTGCTCTGCGGGATCGGCGCGCTGGGGCTGGTGACCCTGTCGCCGGGCAGCACGTTGCCCGCCATGGCGCTGCCCCTGATGGCCATCGGGGCGGGGGCCGGGCTGCCCTCCGGTCACATCGACCGGCTCGCCGTCTCCGAGGCGGACGAGAGCCGCCGGGGGGCGGCGGCCGGGCTGTTCAACACCATCCGGCTCTCCACCGAGAACGTGAGCATCGCGGCGGCCGGGGCGTTCATCGCCGCCGCGAGCCCCGTCGGCCTGCGCGGCCGGCACTTCACCGACGCGCTGCACACGGTGGCGCTGGTGCTGGCGGCGATCGCGATCGCCGTCGCCGTGCTGCTCGTGGTCGTCGACCGGCGGGCCCGGGGCGCGGGCCGGGTGGAACACGCCGCGCCGGCACCGGTACGACCGGCGGTGAGCGAGTAGCCGGGAGCCGTCGCTCAGCCCAGGCTGATCACCGGTCGGGTCAGGGTCTCGTCGGCGTACCCGTCGTCGGAGGCGAGCCACCGGCCGAAGTCCCCGTCCCGGTAGGCGGTCGCGAGGGTGAGCCAGCCGAGGAAGAAGCCGCTGCCGCCGCAGGTGACGACACCGCCGTCGCCGCCGCACACCACCGTCGGCTCGGTCGTCACCTCGTACCGGTAGGAGTCCTGGCCGATCGCCAGCCCCCAGCGGTTCGGCGTCCGGTGCACCCCGGTCGGATGCTCGACCGGGTAGCCGTCGTCGGGGCTGTCGTCGCCCCAGCGGAACAGGGTGGTCGCGCCCGCGCCGCAGGCCCACTCCCACTCGTCCGGGCTGGTGGTCCGCAGACCGAGGGCGGCGAGGGCGGCCATCGCCTCGTCGTGGTCGAACTCCTCGACCAGCACGGCCCGGACCACCCGGCCGGTCCCGTCCAGCTCGACGGTCAGCCCGTCGGCGGAACTCACCGTGCCCGCCCCGTCACCCCGGTGGCCGAGCGACGCGACGAGTTCACCGACCCGGGGGTCGTCCGGCGGCACCGGCATCTCACCGGGATCGAACGCCTCCACCGCGACCAGCATCGCCGGCAGGTCGACGTCGCGCACCGGCGAGGTCATCGCGTCGACGTACTCGGTCAGCGGCGGCAGGCCGTACTCCTCGGCGCTGTCGGCGTAGCTGGCCGCCTGGCCCGCGCCGGGGTGGAACCGGGACGCGTCGTAGCCGAGCGTCGGCCGGCCGCCGGGCACCAGCGCGAACCGCAGCCCGCCCCGGTCGAACACCGCCGTCCGGTGCGGGCGTCCCGCGTAGCCGGTGTCCCGCAGGCCCACCACGGTCAGGTCGTGCCGCGCCGCGATCTCCCGGGCCAGTCGGCCGGCGGCCTCCTCGGAGCGGTCGTTCCACTGGTCGACACGGAGATCGGCGTACGACATCGGCCCAGGATAGGACCGGCCGCGCCGGCACCGAGGGGCGGGTGCGCCGCCCGCCGGGTGTGGTCAGTAGCCGATCCGGAAGGTGGCGTCCTGCCGGTCGGTGGCCGGTGAGCTGCCGGTGAGCGGGTCGATGCGCAGCAGGTAGTCGTAGTGGCGCAGGTACCGGTCGGGGAAGTTGTACGAGCGGAACGACGTCCACGAGGAATCCGCGAGGCCGGCCGTGCGGTAGAACGTGGCGTCGCCCCGGAACGCGCTGGTGCCGTCGTCGGCCGCCAGCCGGATCGTGTAGTTGTAGTGGCGCAGGTACCGGTCGGGGTAGTTCACCGAGCGGAACGACACTCCGGCCGGATCGGCCAGGCCGGGCACCAGGGTCCACAGCTGGTCCTGGTACGGCTCGAACGGGTACGTGTCGATGCGTCCGACGTTGTCGGCGTGCCGTAGGTAGCGGTCGGGGAAGTTGTACGACTTGATCCGGTTCCAGGTGGGCAGCCCCCAGGCGGCGGTGAGCGCGGTCAGCTCGGCCGCGGTGACCGGGGCGATCCCGGGGTGCTTGGAGTTCAGCGGTTGGGTGTACGCCCGGTCGTTGAGCAGGCTCCACGCGCCGCCGGCCACGTTGGTGGTCTGCCAGCAGAAGAACCGGCCGTTGGGGCTCCACGTGTCGCCCCACAGGTACCACGTGTTCGTGGTGTGGGACTTGACGATCTGCGGGGCCTCGACGCCCCGGCCGGGGCCGATGGCGGCGGTGTGGATGCTGAAGCTGCCCGGGTTGAGGGTGGTGGAGCGGGTGCCGAGCAGGGTGCTGTTGGTGTTGTTCTTGAAGTACATGTAGTTGACCCCGTTGACGCTGACGAAGCTGCCGTCGATGGCGTCGTAGCCGGGGTCGAAGAACGTCTGCGGGGCGGACGCGGTCACGAAGTCGGCGGTGTAGTTCACCATCAGCACGTTGCGGCCGCCGGTGACGGCGGAGTAGACGACGGCGTACTGCCCGCGCCCGGGGTCCCAGTACGCCTCGGGCGCCCAGGCGTGGGTGGCGAGGGAGTGCACCTTGAGCAGCCGGTATCCGGTGAAGGTGCGCAGGTCGGCCGAGTCCCAGACGTGCAGGTACTGGCTCTGGTAGTTCCAGTCGGTGCCGTTGAGGTCGGTCGCGAGCACCACGAACCCGCCGTTCTGCTTGCGCAGGATGAACGGGTCGCGCAGGCCCCGGCTGCCCAGCGTGGGGGTGGCGACGGGGCGGTTCTGGTTGAGCGGGGTCCAGTTCAGGCCGTCGGTGCTGACGGCGAGGTGCAGGCCGTAGCTGGCGGCGGTCATGCTCGGCGATTCGGTGAAGTAGGCCATGACGTAGCCGTCGCCGGGGGCGGCGGACGCGGTGGCAGGGCGTAGCAGGGTCGCGCCGGCGAGGGCGGCGCCGGTGGCGGACAGCAGGGTACGACGCTTCAACGGGCACCTCGGGGTGGTGGCGGCGGGGTGGCGGTGGTCCCCGTACGTTATCGCTAACATCGATGACGTCAAGTGTCCGGAGAGGCCGGTCGTCCCCTGCCCCGCAGGTGGGACGCCACCGGGCAGGCCACCGCTTCCCGGGCCGGCCCGCCTCCGCTCAGCGCGTCGCCGAGGCGTGGCGGTCCAGGGCGCGGAGCAGGTTGCCGCCGAACACGTCGGCCGCCTCGGCGGCGGAGAGCCCGTCGAGGCCGACCGGGTGCAGGGTCTGGGCGAACGACACGTGGTCGAGGCTGGGGGCGAAGTCGGAACCCCAGTAGAGCCGCTGCGCGCCGAAGTGGTGCAGCAGCGTCTCGACGAAGGGCCGGGCGGCGGTGTGCGGGTAGCCCTCGGCGGGGTCGCTGACGGCGTACAGGCCGGAGACCTTGACCCCGACGTGGGGCAGCCGGGCCAGGTCGGTCAGCAGGGCGAGCCGGGCGGCGGCGACCTGCGGACCCGGGACGGTCGACTGCCGGCCCGGCAGGCCGAGGTGGCTGAACAGCACCGGGCACCCGTCGAGGGCGGCCAGCGCACGGCCGAGCCGCCCGGCCGCCTCGGGTGGGGCGTTGAGGCTGAGCAGCGTCGCGGTGTCGGCGAGCGTCGCGGCGGTCCGCGTCAGCCAGTCGGCGAAGGTGTCGGCGGCGGCCGGGTCCGGCAGGTACGCCGCGATGCCGGCGAATCCCGCCGACCGGATGCGGTCCAGTCCGGCCGGGTCGACGCCGGTGACCGGAACGTACGCCAGGGGGGCGATCCAGTCGTGTGTCGCGGCGAGCCGGGCGAGGTGCCGGTTGTTGCCGGTGAACTCCGGGCCGCCCTCGTAGCCGACCACGAGGGCCCGCGCAATGCCGTGTTCGTGGCGCAACGTCCGGTAGACGGCGAGTTCGTCACCCCCGGCCGGTGACCTTCCGTACCGGCCGGGATAACCGTCGGCGAACAGGTGCAGGTGGGCGTCGGCGCGTTCCATGGCCGGACCCTAACCGATTCTGAGCTGCCCATTGACGCGGGAGGACCCCTCGCTTAGGTTCTTGTCTCAATTAGGTCCGGATTATCGGACGTAGGCGAGGAGTGAACCGCGTGGTGCAGGCGCACGAGGACGTTGACGATCTGGTACGGCTGCGTCGGCAGCTTCACCAGCACCCCGAGCTGCGGTTCACTGAACAGCAGACCGCTGCGGTGCTCGCCGGGCGGCTCGCGTCGATCGCCCGGGTCCGCACCGGTGTCGCCGGCACCGGCCTGCTCGCGGAGATCGAAGGACGTACCGAAGGACCCTCGGTGTTGCTTCGGGCCGATATGGACGCCTATCCGGTGCAGGACGCCAAGCAGGTGCCCTGGGCGTCGACCAACCCGGGGGTCTGTCACGCCTGCGGGCACGACGTGCACATGACCGTGATGGCCGGCGTCGCCGCCCGGCTCGCCGCCGACCCGCCCGCCCGGGGCTCGGTGACCGTGCTGTTCCAACCGGCCGAGGAGATCCCGTTCGGCGCGACCTCCGGCGCCGCCGCGGTGCTCGCCGACGAGGCCCTGCGCGACCGGCGTTTCGACGCCGTCCTCGGCCTGCACTGCTGGCCGGACCTGCCGGTGGGGACGATCGGGGTGGACCGGGTGACCGCGATGGCGGCCAAGGACGCCTTCCGGTTCGAGGTGACCGGCCGGGCCGCGCACGCCGCCACCCCGGCCCTGGGCCGCGACGCGATCCTCGGCCTCGCCGGCATCGTCAACCTGCTGCACGCCGGGGTGGCCCGCTCCCGCAACCCGCACGAGCTGGTGGCCTTCAACATCGGCACGATCGCCGGTGGGGCCAGCCAGAGCCAGGTCGCCGAGCGGGCCGAGGCCACCGGCACGCTGCGCACCCACGACGAGACCGTCCGCGCCCGGCTCAAGGAGGTCATCGAGCGGATCGCCCGGCAGCAGGCCGCCGCGCTCGACCTGGGCCTGCGGTTCACCTGGGCCAACGAAATGCCCCCGGTCCGCAACGCGGCAGCCCTGGTGGCGCTCGCCCGCACCGAACTGCCCGGGGTGGTCGAGGTCGCCGACCTGACCGAACCCCCACTGACCACCGACGACTTCGCGCTGCTCGCCGCGCTCGGCCCCAGCCTGTACGTCAAGCTCGGCGTCACCGGCGAGCAGGGCGGCGCGCCGCTGCACTCCGGCGCGTTCGACGTCGACGAACGCTGCCTCGACGTCGGGGTGTCCGCCCTGGAGCGGCTCACCCGGGCGGTGCTCGACGGCCGGCTGGCCGCTCCCGACGGTCACGGGGACGCCGGGGCCGGCCGGCCCGGCCCGGGTGACCGGGCCGACGCCGTCGAGGCGGTGGGGGCGTGAGCCGCCCGTCGGTGGCCGTGATCGGGGCCGGGGCGTTCGGGGTCCGGCACCTGGCCGCGTACCGGTCGCTCGGCGTGCCGGTGGCCGCCCTGGTCGAGCCGGACGCCACGACCCGCGCCCGGGTGGCCGCCGACTACCAGGTGCCGCAGGCGTACACCGACGTCGCCGCCCTGCTCGCCGACACGACGCCGGACGCCGCCTCGGTCTGCGTGCCCGGCCCGGCGCACCGGGCGGTGGCCGTGGCGCTGCTCGACGCCGGGGTGCCGGTGCTGGTGGAGAAGCCGCTGGCCACCACCGTCGCCGACGCCGCCGCCATCGTCGACACCGCCGGACGCACCGGCGTGCTCTGCCAGCCGGGGCACCTCCTGCGGCACAGCCCACCGCACCGCGCCCTGCACGACGCGATCCGCGCCGGCCGGCTCGGCGACGTGCTCGCCGTGTCGTCCCGCCGCGACCGGCCCCGCACCCTGAGCCGGCTCTTCCCGCGCGAACACCCCGCGCTGCTCACCGCCGTCCACGACATCGACCTGGCCCTCTGGTACGCCGGAGCGCCCGTGGTCGAGGTCCGCGCGGCGGCCCGGACCCGACCCGGATCGGCGACCCCGGTCCTGGTGTGGGCGGAGCTGCGACACGCCAACGACGTCGTGTCGTCGATCCGCAACAGCTACCTGCTTCCCGAGAGCACTCCCCACCACACCTCGGACCTGGTCGAGGTGTACGGCACCGACGGGGTCGCCCACGTCGACCTCGGCCACCCCATGCTGCTCGTCCAGGGCGAGCCGACCGAGGCGCCGGACTGGCTGCTGTCCCCGGTCGACGGCGGCGGCGCGCTCGCCGCCGAGCTGCGGCACTTCCTGAGCCGGATCGACGGCACCGCACCGACGGCGGTCGTCCCGCTCGCCGACGGACTGCACGTGGTGCAGGTCGCCGAGGCCGTGGCCGGCAGCGCCGACAGCGGCGGCGCGGTCCGCCGACTCCCCTGAGCCCCCCACTTGTGACAGGAGCTAAACCGATGTTTCGACGGAGATTGGCCGGCGCCCTCGCCGCCGGCATGGCCGCCGCCGCCCTGCTGACCGGATGCGGTGGCAACGACGCCGCCGACGGCCCGGTCACCCTCAAGGTGCTGACCTGGGAGCCGGGTGGGGCCGAGTACTGGAAGCAGGTCAAGACCAGCTTCGAGGGCAGCCACCCGGACATCAAGCTGGAGATGCAGTCCGTCCCGTTCGACAAGTACCCCGAGGTGCAGGGCCCGTACATCACCTCGCAGTCGGGGCCGGACGTGATGGCCAACAACGCCGGGCTGGAGCTGTTCGACAGGCGCGGGGCGTACGTGCCGCTGGGTGACAAGGCCGCCGAGATCACCAAGGACCTGGTCACCTACAGCGGGGCCTGCGAGGGCTTCGACACCGGCAAGACCTGCTACGGGGTGCCGTTCTCCTACCAGGGCAACGTCCTGTACTACAACAAGGCCGTCCTGACCGCCGCCGGGTTGAACCCGGAGCAGCCCCCGGCCACCTGGGACGAGTTCGGGGCCGCCTGCGAGGCGGTGAAGAAGGCCGGCAAGACCTGCCTGGCGCTGGGCCTGTCCGGCACCTTCCCCGCGTACTGGGACTTCCCGGAGATCGCCCGTAACTACCTGACCGAGGACGACATCCGGGCGCTGCTCGCCGGGAAGCTGTCCTGGAAGGACCCGAAGCTGGTGTCGGTGCTCGGCAAGCTGGCCGAGATCACCACGAAGGGCTGGGCCAACAAGAACGCCCCGTCGATCACCATGCTGCCCGACGGCGCGGACATCTTCCAGCGCGGCGACGCCGCGTTCGCCGGCACCATCATCTCCGACGCGGTGAACTGGGAGGCGTTCGGCAAGGCGCTGGGCGACGACAAGCTCGGCGTGACCCGGTGGCCGGCGATCGACCCGGCCGCGCCGCTGGCCGGCAAGTTCTCCGGCATCGAGGGCGCGGTCTACGGGGTCACCCAGTGGAGCGAGAAGAAGCAGGCCGGTCTGGAGTTCATCAGCTGGCTCGCCGGTAAGGAGAACGGCGAGCTCTGGGTGAAGTACGGCAAGGGCCAGCCGCTGAACAAGACCGTCGACAAGGCGCTGCTGCCGTCGTCGCCGGCCTTCCTCAAGATCCAGGAGCTGGTCGCCGAGCCGACCCTGCACGCCGGGGTGATGCTCTCCGGCCCGGAGGCCGACGCCCTGGCCCGGGGCTGGCAGCAGGTCACCCTCGGCCAGCTCACGGTGGACAAGTGGGCCGACCAGATGCAGCAGGCGCTGGAGCGCAGCCCCACGAAGAAGCAGGGCAAGTAACCACCGGTGGGCGGGGCGACGCCGTGTCGCCCCGCCCGCCCGACCCGGGGAGAGGAACCCTGATGACGATCTCCACCGCGCCGGTGTCGGACCCGGTGGCCGCCGACGCCCCACCCGCGCCGACCCGCCGGCGGCACCGCCCCGGGCATGCCCGGGAGTGGTGGCTGGGCGCCGCGCTGGTGCTCCCCGCCGTGGTGCTGGCCGTGCTGTTCAAGCTGGTGCCGCTGGTCCGGGGGGTGGTCACCAGCTTCGAGTCGTCCAGCGGGTTCGGTGGCAGCGAGTTCGCCGGGGCGGACAACTACACCCGGATGTTCGACGACCCGATGGTGCTCACCAGCTTCCGCAACGCGCTGCTGGTGGTGGCCACCCTGCCGGTGTGGATCGTGCTCCCGCTGATCCTGGCGCTGCTGATCCACCAGCGGTCGCCCGGCTGGAAGTTCTTCCGGGCGGTGTACTTCGTGCCGTACACCATCGCGCCGATCGTGGTCGGCATCATGTTCCGGCAGATCCTCGCCCCCGACGGGCCGTTGAACGCCCTGCTGCGTTTCGTCGGCCTGGAACCGCTGGCGATCGAGTGGCTCAACGGCCGCTACAGCGCACTGTTCTCGCTGGTGGCCGTCGCCCTGTGGAGCTTCTTCGGGCTCGGCGTGATGACCTACCTCGCCGGCCTGGCCACCATCCCCGAGGAGACCCTGGAGGCGGCCTACCTGGACGGGGCCGGGTTCTTCCGACGGCTGTGGTCGGTGGTCGTGCCGATGTTGCGCCCGACCGTGGCGTACTGGAGCGTGCTGTGCGCCTCGGGCGTGCTGATCTGGCTGTTCCCGCTGATCTACGCGTTGACCCAGGGCGGTCCGGGGGACGCCACCATGCTCCCCGAGTACCTGGTCTTCCTCACCACCTTCCAGTTCCTGGACCGCGGCTACGGCTCGGCCATCGGCATCGCCCTGTTCGTCTTCGTCGCCGTGCTGTCGATCTTCAGCGTCCGGCACATGTTCACCGAGGGGACGCGTAAGCCGCGATGAACCCGCGCCACTTCGCCCGGATCGGGCGTTACCTGTTGACCTTCGCGCTGGTCGTCGTCGCCGTCGCGGCGATCTACCCGCTGCTGTTCACCGTGGTCAGCTCGGTGAAGACGCAGTCCGGTTTCGCCGCCGACCCGTTGGGCCTGCCGGCCGGGATCACCTTCGAGAACTACCTGGAGGCGTTCCGCCGGATGGACATGCCCCGGCTGCTGCTCAACTCGCTGATCACCACGCTCGGCGGGTTGGTGCTGTCGGTGCTCGCCGCGCTGCTGGTCGCGTACGCGGTGACCAAGCTGCGGTTCCGGGGCGGCAAGGTGGTCTTCCTGCTGATCATCGTGACGCTGACCATCCCCAGCCAGGCGATCATCTACCCGCTGTACCAGACGGTGCTGGACCTGGGCATGTCCGGCCAGTACCAGGGCCTGATCCTGGCGTACGCGGCGTTCGGGCTGCCGCTGGGCACCTACCAGCTCGCCGGCTACTTCCAGCAGGTGCCCGACGAACTGATCGAGGCGGCCCGGGTCGACGGCGCGGGACACCTGACCATCCTGTTCCGGCTGCTCGCCCCGATCGCCACTCCGGCGATCGCGGCGCTGGCCATCTTCAACTTCGTCTGGATGTGGAACGACCTGCTGCTGCCGTTGGTCATCATGGGCGGCTCGGACAGCAAGACGCTGATGGTCGGCGTCTCCCTGCTCAGCGGCCAGTACGACGTGTCGGTGCCGCTGGTCAGCGCCGGCCTGATCGTGGCGCTGCTGCCGGTGCTGATCGTCTACCTGGTCTTCCAGCGGCAACTCGTCTCCGGCGCGCTCGCCGGCTCCGGCAAGTGACGCCGGCCGCCCGCAGCCGGGTGACGCAGGCCGGGGTGCCGGCGGTCGTCGGCCCGGCCCCGGCCGGGGTGCCGGTGAGCGGGACGCCCCTGCGGGGGCGTCGGTGAGCGGGGCGGCCGGGCCGGGTGAGCAGGTGTGCCACCTGTACCGGCTGCGCCCCGGCGCGCAGGCCGAGTACGAGCGGCGGCACGCCCGGGTGTGGCCGGAGTTGTCCGCGCTGCTCGACGAGGCGGGCGTCTACGACTACCACATCTACCGGCACGACCTGCTGCTGATCTGTGTGCTGCGGACCCGTCACGGGTTCGCGCACGCCCGGGCGGTGACCGCCGGCTCGCCGGTGCAGGCCCGCTGGACGGCGTCGCTGGCGGAGCTGTTCGCCGAGATCGCCGACGCCGACGGCGAGCCGCTGTGGGCGTACCCGGTGTTCCACCATCCGGGGCAGCCGCCGCCGTGAGCGGCGCGGGCGTGCCGCGACGGCCCGGCGGGGAGTCCCCCGCCGGGCCGTCGCGGTGCCCGCCGTCAGACCGCGTACGCGACCGAACCGTCGGCGCGCAGCGGGATGCGGGTCACCGGCCGACCGGTCAGGTCCAGCGGCCGGATGTCGGCCAGGTCGAGGGTGACGCCCAGGCCGGGTTCCTGCGGCACCGGCAGGAACCCGCCCTCCCGGCGGACGCAGGCCCGCGCCGGACCGTCGGCGAGCTGGTCGTCCAGCGGCGAGTACTCCTGGGTGACGAAGTTCGGGATGACCGTGTCGAGCTGCACCGAGGCCATGGTGAGCAGCGGACCCAGGCAGTTGTGGGTGACCACGGCCGCGTGGTGCGCCTCGGCCAGCGCGGCGATCTTACGGGCGTGGCTGAGCCCGCCGGCCAGCCCGACGTCGGGCCGGACGTACTGGGCGCCGCCCTGGGCCAGCAGCTCCTTGAACTCCCAGATGGTGTGCAGCCGCTCCCCGTTGGCCATCGGCACCTCCGGCGCCCGCCGGCCCACCTCGGCCTGGCTGCTCACGCTGTCGATCTGGATCGGGTCCTCGACCAGCAGCGGCAGGTGCCGGGCCAGCGCCGGCACCACCGCCTGCGCCTGCAACGGGGTGAGCTTGCGGTGCAGCTCGATGAGCAGGTCGACGTCCGGGCCGACGGTGTCACGGACGGCGGCGGTGGTGGCCTCGGTCTCGGTGACCAGCCGGGCCTGCGACAGGTCGCCGTAGTTCGCCGGCAGCGGGTCGAACTTCACGGCGGTGAAGCCGTCGGCGACCGCGGCGGCGGCCTGTTCGGCCAGCGCCTGCGCGCCGGTGCCGGGCAGCAGCAGGTGCAGCCGGATGCGGTCGCGCACCCGGCCGCCGAGCAGCTGCCACACCGGCACCCCGAGCCGCTTGCCCAGCAGGTCCCACAGCGCCAGGTCGACGGCGGAGACGGCGGCGGTGAGCACCGAGCCCCGGAACGGGCCCATCCGGTAGAGGTGGTGCCAGTGGTGCTCGATCCGGTCCGGGTCGGCCCCGAGCAGGTACGGCCGGAACGTCTGCGTCACGGCGTGCACCGCGTCGGGGTATCCCCAGCACGCGGACTGGCCCACCCCGGTCCGCCCGTCGGACGTGCGTACCTGGACGAAGTGCGCGTCCCCGCGTACCGCCGACTCGACCTCGACGATCTCCATGCCGACTCTCCCAAATTAGAGACCAATAACGGCCACAAACTTGCTTGTGCACTCTTCCATAGCCTTGGACTGCTGGTCTAGGCTCCACAACCAACGAGCCGGAATAGGGCTCAATTATCTCTGGGGGTGTGATGGGGCAGCTCGACGACTATCGGCTGATGGCCCGGATCCGCCGGTTCGAGGAGCGGCTGACCGCCCTCAAGGACGCCGGCGAGATCCCGGGATCGATCCACCTGTGCAACGGCCAGGAGGCCATCCCGGTCGGCGCGTGCCGGGCGCTGCGCGACGGCGACCACGTCACCGCCACCTACCGGGGTCACGGCTGGGCGATCGCCCGGGGCGTCGACCTGACCGGCCTGTTCGCCGAGATGATGGGACGCGACTCGGCGCTGTGCGGCGGACGGGCGGCCTCGCCGTACCTGTCCGACCCGGGACGCTGGTTCGTCGGCGAGAACTCCATCGTCGGCGCCGGCGTGCCGATCGCCACCGGGGCGGCGCTCACCGCCCAGCGCACCGGCAGCGGGGCGGTCAGCGTGGTCAGCATCGGCGACGGCGCGATGAACCAGGGCAACGTGCACGAGGCGCTCAACCTCGCCGCCGTGCTCGACCTGCCGCTGGTGCTGGTGCTGGAGAACAACGTCTACTCCGAGATGTCCCGGATCTCCGACATGGTGCGCGTCCGGCAGCTCGCCGAACGGGCCGCCGGCTACGGCCTGCCCGGCCGGGTGGTCGACGGCAACGACCCCGACGCCGTCGCCGAGGCGGTCACCGAGGCCGTCGACCGGGCCCGGGAGGGCTCCGGCCCGTCCATCGTGGAGGCGATGACCGAACGCCTCGTCGGCCACTACAGCGGCGACGTGCAGCACTACCGCCCGGCCGGCGAGATCGCCGCCGCCCGGCAACGCGAACCGCTGGCCCGCATCCGCCAGGCCGCCGACGCCGACCTGACCGCCCGGCTCGACGCCATCGACGCCGAGGTGTCCGCCGAGATCGAAACCGCCGTCACCGCCGCCCGCGCCGTCCCCCACCCGGACCCGGCGACCGCCGAGGAGCACGTCTATGTCTGAGTCGCTGCGCTACATCCAGGCCGTCAACGCCGCCCTCACCTGGGCCCTGGACAGCCGGACCGACACCATCTACTTCGGCGAGGACGTCGCCCTGCCCGGTGGGCCGTTCGGCGCGACCAAGGGGCTGCACAAGCGGTTCGGCTCCGAGCGGATCTTCGACACCCCGATCTCCGAGACCGGCTTCCTCGGCATGGCCCTCGGCGCGGCCATGACCGGGCTCCGCCCGATCGCCGAGATCATGTACGCCGACTTCTCGTTCGTGGCGATGGACCAGATCGTCAACCAGATCGCCACCATCCACTACTCCAGCGCCGGCCGGTGGAAGGCCCCGCTGGTGATCCGGATGCAGCAGGGCTACTCCCCCGGCGCATGCGCCCAGCACTCGCACTCGCCGGAGGCGTACTTCGCGCACACCCCCGGCCTGCGGGTCGCCCTGCCGGCCACCCCCGACGACGCGTACCAGATGCTGCGCACCGCCGTGGTCAGCGACGACCCGGTGGTGGTCGCCGAGGCCCGGATGCTCTACCCGACCCGGGGCCCGGTCCGCACCGACGCCCCGGTCGAGCCCGTCGGCGGGGCCCGGGTGGTCCGCCCCGGCACCGACGTCACCGTCGTGGCCTGGTCCCGGATGGTGTCGGCGGCCCTCGACGCCGCCGGCACCCTGGCCGAGGAGGGCATCGACGTCGAGGTGGTCGACCTGCGCTGGCTCAACCCGCTCGACTTCGACACCGTCGCCACGTCGGTGGCCCGCACCGGCCGGCTGGTCGTCGCCCACGAGGCGAACCTGACCGGCGGCTTCGGCGCGGAGATCGCCGCCCGCGCCGCCACCGAGTGCTTCACCGACCTGCGCGCCCCGATCGCCCGGGTCGCCGCCCCGGACGTGCCGATGCCCGCCGCGCCCGCCCTCCAGGCGGTCGTGGTGCCCGAGGCGGCCACCGTCGCCGACGCCGTCCGCCGGACGGTCCGGGCGTGAACGACGCCGTCCCGCCCGCCGCCGCGGGCGCACCCGAGGCACACCCGCCGGCCGGCGGAGCAGGCACCGGTGCCGCACCCGCCGGTCTGCTCGCCGGCCGGCGGGTGGTGGTCGTCGGCGGCGCGTCCGGCATCGGCCGGGCCACCGTCGCCGCCGCCGCGGCGGCCGGCGCAGCCGTCGCCGTGCTCGACGCCGACGCCACCGGCGCGGACACCGCCGCCGAGCAGGTCCGCGACACCGGCGGCCGGGCCTACGCGCACCGGGTGGACGTCACCGTCGAAACCGAGGTCGCCGAGGCGCTCGACGCCGCCGCCGCCGACCTCGGCGGGATCGACGCCGTGCTGCACGTCGCCGGGGTGATGCGCGGGCAGGGCCTCGACGTACGGGACGTGCCGGTCGCGCTCTGGGCCCAGGTCATCGCCGTCAACCTCACCGGGCCGTTCCTGGTCGCCAAACACGCCGCCCGGCACCTGCTCCCCGACGGCGGGGTGCTCGTGCTGGTCGGCTCCAAGGCGGGCGTGCAGAACGGCTCCGGCTCGGTACCCTACGGCGCGAGCAAGGGAGGGTTGCACGGTCTGGCGCTCACACTGGCCCGCCAGCTCGGTCCACAGGGGATCCGGGTGCACACGCTCTGCCCCGGCGACATCGACACGCCACTGATGCGGCGGTCGCTGTCCGAGGCACTGGCCAACGGCGCCGACGGCGGACGGATCGCCGCCGTCGAGGCCACACTGGGTCGCCCGGAGGACGTCGCCTCGGCGCTGGTCCTGCTGGCGTCGTCGGCGAGCGCCGGCCTCACCGGCACGGTCTGTACCGGCTGAGCACCCCACCCACCAGGGCAGCGGCACACCACGTGGAGGCATTGTGATCGGGATCATCGGCCCGGAGGACTCGATCCGGCTCGTCCGGGAGGTCGCGGCCGGGGAGGGCCGGGCGGAGGCGATCACCACCCGCGCGTACACCCGGCCGGAGCAGGCGCCCGAGCTGGCCCGTGAACTCGACGAGATGTGCCAGGTGCTGCTGTTCACCGGACGCATCCCGTACGCCTTCGCCACGGCCACCGGGGAACTGCGGGCCGAGATCGACTACGTCCGGCACGCCGGCATCGACCTCTACCGCACCCTGTCGCGGATACTGCTGACCACCGGCGGACGACTGCCCCGGGTCAGCGTCGACACCATCGAGGCGGAGACCGTCCGGGAGACCTACCACGACATCGAGGTCGAGCCGCCCACCGAGATCCTGCCCATCGCCGACTCCTCCGGGCTGCTCTTCTCCGGCCTCGACGAGATCACCGCCTACCACCGGGAACGGTACGCCTCGGGCGCGGTCGAGGCGTGCCTGACCTGCCTCGGCGCGGTGCACCGGGACCTCGCCGACAGCGGGGTGCCGGTGTGGCGCGTCGAGCACACCCGCGCCTCCGTCCGCGACGCGCTGCGCCGGGCCTGGCTCGCCGCCGAGGTACGCCAGTCCCGGGCCACCCAGATCGCGGTGATGATGGTCGACCTGGGCGCACCCACCCAGCGGGCGCAGGACCCGTACCAGGCCGAACGGCAGCGGCTGCGGGTCCGCGAGGCGCTGCTGGAGCACGCCGAACGGATGCGCGGCCGGCTCGCCACCATCGACGACCGGACGATGCTGATCACCACCACCCGGGGCACCGTGGAGAGCGCTCTGGCCCGGCACCGCGACGGGCACGCCTCCCTGCTCACCCTGCGCGGCGTCGACGTCGAGCACGCCGTCGGTTTCGGCGCCGGCACCACCATCGCCGCCGCCGAGGACAACGCCCGCAAGGCCCTGGCGCTGGGCCGGCACAGCGGCGACACCCACGTGGTCTTCCCCGACGGGGAGGTCCACTCCAGCCGGCAGACCGCCGTGCGTCCCCGGCTGCGCGAGACGGGTCCGGGCATGCTGCGCGTCTCCGAGCAGCTCCGGATCGGCCCGCTGTCCACCCGACGGCTGCTGGAGGCGCTGCACCAGATGGACCCCGACCAGATCACCGCCCGGAGCCTCGCCGACGCGTACGGCGTGGAGGCCCGCTCGGCCCGCCGGCTGCTCAACGCGCTGCGCGCGGCCGGCTTCGCCGAGGAGGTCGGGGTGCACGTCAGCACCGGCGCGGGCCGCCCGCAGACCGTCTACCGGGTCGCCATGCAGCGGCTGCTCGGCGCGATCGGAGCCGACACGTGAGCCACACCGCCACCGGGGAACTGCGCTTCGTACCGACCTACCTGGTCACCGCCACGTTCGCCGCCGACGCCGCAGTCCGGCGGGAACCGCACCGGGCCGCGCACCTGGCGCACATGCGCGACCTGCTCGCCGACGGCACCGCCCTCGTCGTCGGGGCCCGCGCCGACCTGCGCGCCTCGGTGCTGGTGCTGCGGGCCGCCGACGCGCCCGCCGCCCGCACCCGTCTCGAACAGGACCCCTACTGGCGGCACGGGGTGTGGACCGCGATCGACGTGGTCGACTACCTGGCCGCCACCGCACCGACCATCGGGAGGTCATGATGACGTCGTTCCGCCAACTCTCCGGGGTACGGGTGCTCGGGGCCGAGCACGCCCCGTTCGCCGCCGACCTGCTCCGCGCGGCGTGGGGCGAGGGCGGTGCCGACGCGGTGCCGGTCCGGTTCGTCGCCGACCCGGCGCTGCCCGAGGGCGGACACCGCGTCGACGTGCCGGAACAGGGTGAGATCCGGCTGGTCGGCGACCCGTTCGCCGGCCTGGTGTACGCCGCCCGCGCCCTGGTCGCCGCCGCCACCCCCGCCGGGCTGCCGGTGGGCAGCACGGTGAGCGCCCCCGGGCTGCCGTTGCGCACCCTGTGGACCTGGGACCACTCCACCAACTGGGACCTCCGTCAGCTCGGGCAGCAGGAGATCGGCGCGCTCAACCCGTACGCGAAGTCCGCCGACGCGTTCGGCGCCGACTACCGCCGCCTGGTCGACCTCTGCTCCCGGGAACGCATCGGCGGCATCGTCGTGTACGGGCTGCTGCGCGACGCCCACGGCGGCGTCGCCGCGGCCCGTGACCTGTGCGAGTACGCCAACGCGCGCGGGGTGCGGATCATCGCCGGGGTGGGCATCAACGCCTACGGCGGCATCTACTTCGACGGCCGGCACCGCTACAACCTGGCCACCTGGCTGCGGCAGCGCCCCGACCTCGCCGCCGAGTTGCCGAAGAAGGTCGGCTTCGACATCGACGAGTTCGGTGACCTGCACTTCCCGGCCAGCGAGTACATGATGGCGGCCTGCCCGTCCCAGCCGGACAACCTGGCCTGGCACCGTGACGCCATCGACTGGCTGCTCGACACCCTGCCGGTCGGCGGGATCAACTTCGAGACCGGCGACTACGGCAGTTGCGCCTGCGCCCGGTGTGCCACCCGCACCGGGGGCGAACGCACCTCCTGGTCGTACGAGGCGATGCGGTCGGTGTACCCGACGCTGCTGGAGACGGCCCGGCGGCCCGGCCCGGCCGGCGTGCCGCTGCGCCACCTCGTCGAGGTGTACTGGGACAACATCTTCGACCTCGACGCCCAGAAGCCCCTGGCCGACCTGCCCGACGACGTCGCCTACCAGTACTGCGTCAACCGGGCCTTCTGGTACGACCAGCGGGACCGGTTGACCGCCGCGCACGTCGAGCGGCTCCCGCACACCACGAACGTGCTGCGTACCCACGCCGGTTCACAGTGGAACCGGCAGCGCCACTCCTGGGTCCCCGACATGTACGCCGACATGGCCGGCCGGTCCGGGGCGGCCGGGATGCGCGGGTTGACCATCTTCGCCGAGCCGTCCGCGTACCACCCGACCAACGAGATCAGCTACCTGGCGTTCGCCCGGTTCTCCTGGGACCCGGAGCTGGCCTGGGCGGACTTCTGGCGCGACGAGGTCGCTCCCCGGTTCGGCGGCGCGGCCGAGGCGGAGGCGTTCCGCGACGGCGCGGCGCTGCTCGACGATCCGGCGGCGAGCGGTGCGGCGTTGGCCGCCGTGTCCGCCGACGCGTTGGGCATGGTCGCCGCCACCAGCGGCGAGGTGCGGCGTCGGTGGCTCTGGCTCGCCGAGCGCACCTCGCGGTACGCCTACGCCGCCGGCTGACGCCGGTGCGGGCCCGCCGGTGGTGGGCCCGCACCGGGCGGGGGTCAGTCCTCGATCCACCCGTGGGAACGGGCGAACTGGGTGAGGTGCTGCCGGATCTGGCTGATCTGGGCGCCGGTGAGCGTCGGCACCTGCTCCACCAGCAGGTCCGTGATGTTGGAGCGGAAGGTGAAGGCGGTCAGGACGTCGCACTCGTCGTCGTCGCCCCGGTCGGTCACCGGCAGCCGGGTCACGGTCGACGCGGCGGACGCCGAGGGGCGGGACGCGACCGGGGCACCGGGGTTGAGCAGGCGCGCGTAGAGCGCCTTGATCCCGCGGTTGCCCTCCACCGACTCGAACTCCACCCGCATCCCGGGCGCGACCGACGGGCGCTGGTCGCCGAAGTCGTTCGCGTGCACGAAGACGTCCTCACCGCCGCCCTCCGGGCTGATGAAGCCGTACCCCTTCACGTCGTCGAAGCTGAGAATCGTACCGACCGCCACCGCGACCACCACCCCACGAAACAAGAGCCACCAGAACAGAGACTTCGCCGTGCCGTCCCCGGCGCAGCACCCATGCTAGTGGGCGGGGCGCGCTCCGGAACCCCTACTCGGGCGCAGTCGTGTGGTCACGGGTGTGCCCCGCGCCGGTGACGCGGGGCACACCCTCTAAAGCATCCTAGGACATCGGTGTCCGGGCAGGTCGGGCGCGGACGCCGCCGCCGGACTACCGGACGGTGAAGGTCAGCGGGTTGGAGATGCCGACACCACCGTGGGTGTCGTACGCCCGGACGGTGAAGGTGGACGACGTGGCCGCCGCCAGGTCGAGCTGGAACTGGAAACGCTGTCCACTGCGGGTCGGCGTCGCGGCCACCCGGGTCCCGCCGAGGTACAGCTCCACCCGGTCGACCGCGTCCCCGGCATCGGCGTCGGTGACGTCGGCGACCAGCGTGACGGTGGTCGGTTCGAGGAAGTAGGTCTGCCCGCCGGGGGTGCTCAGTGCCACCGCCGGGGGCTGGTTGGCCCCGCTGGTCGGGGGCGTGACCACGGTGACCAGCCGGGGCGGGGCGCCACCGGACAGCGACTGGTCGGTGCCGGCGGAGACGTTCAGCACGTAGGTGGTGCTGGTGCCGGGGGCCCCGACCGGCGGGGTCCACGACGCGTCGAACCGGTCGCCGGCGGACCTCGTCCCCTGGGCCACCGTGACGCCGTCCACCCGGAACGACACCCCGGTGATGTAGTGGCCGCCGCCCACGGTCGCGGTCGCCGCCAGCGGGACGGGACCCGGCGCGGTGTAGACCGCCCCGGCGGCCGGGCTGAGCCAGGTGACGATCGCCGGGTAGTCGGCGACCGGCGGCGGCGTCGTGCGGGTCGGCGTCACGCTGGGCACGACGCCGCCGGTGCAGGCGACCCCGTTGAGGGTGAACGCCGCCGGCTTGGGGTTGCTGAGGAACCAGGAACCGACGAAACCGATGTTCGCCGAGCCGTTGGTGCCCAGGGTCGCGTTCCAGCTGAGGTTGGTCGCGCTGACCTGCTGGCCGGTCTGGGCCCAGGTGGCGCTCCAGCTCTGGGCGATCTGCTGGTCGACGGCGGGGAACGCGAACCGCAGCGTCCAGCCGTTGACCGGCGCGCCCAGGTTGGTGACCGCGATGTCGGCCTGGAAGCCACCGGTCCACTGACTGGTGACGGCGTAGTCGACCCGGCACCCGGCGGCGGCGTTCGCCGTACTGGCGTGCGAGACCGCCGCCATCGTCGCGACCAGGGCAACAACGACGGCGACCACCGCCGTCAGCGATTTCCGCATGGCACACCCCGCCATAAATCGTTGGGTATCAATAAGTACGACGACTGTCCTGCGGCTCCGCTTGCCTTGTCAAGACAAGGACGAGACTCCTGCCGCCGGCAGGACGTCGGGGTGGCCGGCCGATGGTCCGGCCACCCCGACGAGACGTCCCGACGGGCCGCCCCGAACGCCCTATCCCCCGGCCGGCACGGCCGCCGTGACCGCCCGCAGGTGCCGCAGGCCGTCGGTGGCGAGCCGGTCCTGCGAGGGGGCCAGCGGACGCCAGATCGCCGCCGCGGTGGCGATGGTGTCGTTCTCCGCCGTGAACGACTCGATGCAGACCGCACCCCGGTACCCGGTCTCCCCCAGCACCGTGAAGAACCGCGGCCAGTCGAAGTGGTCCGACCCCGGGGCGCCCCGGTGGGTGCCGCTGACCTGGACGTGCTTGATGTGCGGGCCGGCGGCGGCGAGAGCCGCGTACGGATCGGACTCCTCGATGTTCATGTGATACGTGTCGATCATGATGCCGACGCTCGGCGGCAACCCGTCGATCAGCTCGATCGTCTGCGCGACGGTGTTGACCACGCTCGTCTCGTAACGGTTCAGCGCCTCGACCCCGATGCCGACCCCGCACCCGGCGGCCTGCTCGGCCACCGGCCGCAGGGCCCGCCGGAAGTCCGCGTGGCAGGCCGCCCGCGCCGCCGGTGACATCCGCCAGGTACGCCCGACCGAGGCGTACACCGGGCCGCCCACGCAGGGCGCACCGACCGCCGCCGCAGCCGCCACGCACCCCTTCAGGTACGCCACCGTCGACTCCACCACCGCCGGGGCGGCGTCGACAAGTTCCCGCCCCGGCGGGGTGACCGCGCAGACCGCCGCCGCGACCAGACCGTGCGCGGCCAGCAGGTCCCGGGTACGGGCCGGGTCCCAGTCGCCCGGCTGCTCGATCGGCAGCTCCACCGCGTCGAAGCCGAACGACGCGATCCGCGGCACCAGCGTGGCGAGGGCCTCGTCGTCGACGGGCGACGCCCACACCCAGGGGTTCACCCCGAAGACGTACACCGGGCCTACTTCCAGCGCTGCGGGTAACCGGGCAGGTCGGTGCAGCCGCACATCGCGTAGTGCAACGGCGGCATGCCCGGGTCGAGATACCGGTCCAGGTTGTCCTGGGTGATGGTCGGCTGGGGCAGCTTCCACGGGTTCGCCACCTGCTGCCCGTCGAGGATGCGCAGCGCGGCGATGACCGGCGTACGCCACTGGTACGTCGGGTACGTCGGCGCGATCGCGGTCAGGCCCTTGTCCTTCCACACCTTCAGGAAGTCGAGCTGGTCCTCCCCGTTGATCGGCGGCACCGGCTTGCCCGCGTCCTGGAACGCCTCGACGGCTGCGACCGCGACCGCACCGGCGTCCATCCACACGCCGTCGATGGTGCCGTACCGCTGGAGGTAGTCGTCGACGATCTTCTTGGTCTTGGCCGGGTCGCCGTCGGTGAACTCCACCCCCACCACGTCGACCTTCGCCTTGTCGAACGCCACCTTCGCCGCCGACCAGCGGGTCTCCAGCACGTCGACACCGGGCAGGATGCGCAGGGCGAGGACCTTGCCGCCCGGCTTCATCCTCTGGCTGACGAACTCGGCCCCGACGTGGCCGAAACCGTAGCCGCCGATCGGGTTGACGAACGTCACCGGGCACTTCGTGCTGACCCCACGGTCGAAGACGACCACCGGCAGCCCCGCCTTGCAGGCCGCCTCGACCGCCGGGGTGAGCGTGGCGGTGGTGTTCGGCGAGACGATCAGCGCGTCGCAGCCCTTGCCGAGCAGGTCGTTGATGTCGGCGATCTGCTTCTGGTCCTTGCCCTCGGCGTCGACGTGCACGAACTCGCTGATCCGGCTGCCCTGAGCGGCCACCTCCGCCTGCATGGTCTTGAACCCGACCTGCCGCCACGGGTTGTTCAACGCCGCGTTGGAGAAGCACAGCTTGTGCGGACCGGCCTTCTTGAACTTCGTGGTGTCCACCATGGTCGGGTTGAGCATCTGCTCCCACGGCTTGTCCGCCGGGCCGGTCGGCGTCGCGCCGAGCAGCGCCAACTCGGCGTCGTAGTCGGCCTGCACGAAGAACTTCGACTGCTCCCCGGTGCCCGAACCGGCGGCCGAGGTGGAACCGCCCGCAGGGCCCGCGCCCGGTTCGTCGGTGGCGCAGGCGGTCAGGGACAGCAGGGTGACGGCGGCCAGCGCCGCCAGGCAACGTCGCACTATGGTTTCCCCTTATCGAGACGAAGAACGGGTAGCCGAGACCGCCACGGCGAGCAGGATGATCGCGCCCTGGACGGTGGACCTGAGGGCGCCGGAGACGCCGTAGAAGTTCATCAGCGCGAAGAGCAGTTCGAGGGTGAGCGCGCCGAGCATCGCGCCGACGACCGAGCCACGGCCCCCGCCGAGCGCCACGCCACCGAGCACCACCGCGGTGATCGCCCCGAACTCCAGGCCCGCCCCGGCCTGGAAGGACACCCCGCTGTAGCCGCCGAGCAGGATCGCCGCCACGGCCGCCGCGAGCCCGCTGAGGACGAAGGCGACCGTCCGGGTACGCCAGACGCGTACCCCGCTCAGCTGCGCGGTGCGCGGGTTGTCGCCGACAGCCACCAGGGTCCGGCCGAAGTCCGACCGCATCAGCAGCACGGCGAGCGCCGCGACGACCACCAGGACCAGCAGCGCGTACGGCACCCGGCCGAGCAGCGGCACGTCCTCCACCGCCCGGCGGCCGAACCGGCGGAACTCCTCGGAGAGCCCGCCCTTGGGCGCGCCGTCCGACCACAGGTAGACCGCGCCGACCAGGATCAGGAACATGCCCAGGGTGGTGATGAACGACGGCACCCGCAGGCGCGTCGTGACCAGCCCGTTGACCAGCCCGACCAGCGCGCCGAAGACGAGCAGGAGCAGCACCACCGGCCAGGTCCGGGCCGGATCGCCGTCGATCAGCCGGGCCGCCACCACCACCTGCGCGGTGACCAGCGAACCCACCGACAGGTCGAACTCACCGGAGACGATCACGAAGTACTGGCCGGCGGCGAGCAGGATGACCGGTGCCGACCGGCCGAGGAAGGACATCAGCGACGGCGGGTCGAGGAAGCCGGGCTGCCGGATGCCGACGAGCACCAACAGCACCGCGAGGATGGCCAGGATCGGCAGCACCCCGCCGGGGCGTACCCGCAGGCGGATCGGGGACAGCGCACGACGCGCGACGGTCGACATGGTCAGGACGCCGCCTTCCGCAGGGCCCGACGGGCGTAGACGGCGACTGCGGCGATGATGACCACACCCCGGATCACCTGCTTGAAGAAGGCGTCCACCTCGAGCTGGTTGAAGATCGCGTCGATGCTGGCGAGCAGCAGCACCCCGCCGACCGTGCCGACGACCCCGCCCCGCCCACCGGCGAGCGCGGTCCCGCCGATCACCACCGCGGCGATCGACTCCAGGTCGTAGAGGCCCTCGGTGCCCACCCGGGGCGCACCCGAACCGAGCCGGCTGGCCAGGTAGATCCCGGCGAGCCCGGCACACAGCGAACACAACACGTGCGCGGTGACGAGGACCCGGTCGTTGCGGACCCCGGAGAGCCGGGCCACCTCCGGATCGCCGCCGACGGCGACCAGGTGGTGCCCGAAGCGGGTCCGCGACAGCGCGAACCACGCCGCCCCGGTCAACGCGAGCAGCAGCAGGAACGACAGCGGCACCGGACCGACCCGCTGGTAGCCCAGCGACTGCACCAGCGCGGGAGAGGTGGTCCCGGCCGGGCCGTCGTAGTTGCTGTCGAGGTACCCCTTGAGCAGCAGCCCCACCCCGAGCGTGGCGATGAACGCGTTGACCCGGAACCGGGTCACGAGCAGCCCGTTGAGCAGTCCGATCCCGGCGCTGACCGCGAGCGCCAGGCCGACCGCCGGCAGCAGCGCGCCGTCGCCGCCGTTCATCGTCTCGGCCGCGACCAGGGTGCTCAGACTGATCACGTACGCCACCGAGAGGTCCAGCGAACCGCCGAGGATGACCAGCGTCTGGCCGACGGCGACGAGCCCCAGCCCGGCCGCGACGTGCAGCAGGCTCACCGTCGTGGCCTGGTTGAACAGGTGCCCGCCGTCGACCAGGACGACCAGCCAGCCGACCGCCAGGGTCAGGGCCAGCGCCACGAACACCCCCGGCACCCGACGACGGGCCGGCAGCAACGACAGGGCGCTCACCGGTCCGCCTTCCGTTCGCGACTGCGGGGCTCGCAAACCCGGCTCACTCCTCGCGCTCACCGGCTGCCCTCCGGGGTGTGGCCGACGGCGAGGGTGACGACGTCCTCCTCGGTGGCGGCGGCGGGGAGTTCACCGGCTATCCGGCCGTCGCGCATGACGACGATCCGGTCGCTCATCCCCAGCAGCTCGGGCAGGTCCGACGAGATCATCAGCACCGCCGCGCCGTCGCGGGCAAGCCGACGGACGAGGTCGTGGATGGCCGACTTCGCCCCCACGTCGATGCCCCGGGTCGGCTCGTCGAACAGCAGCACCCGGGGGTCGAGCGCCAGCCAGCGGGCCAGCACGACCTTCTGCTGGTTGCCGCCGGACAGGAAGCGGATCTCCTGGTCGTCGCCGGCGGCGCGGACCTCGACGGCGGCGAGCAGGTCGCGGACCCGGCGGGTGCGGGCCGCGCGCCCGGACCGGGCCGGGAAGACGGCCCGGCCGGCGAGCAGCGCGTTGTCGAGCACCGACTGCCGGGGCACGATCCCCTCGCCCTTGCGGTCCTCGGTGACGTAGGCGATGCCGGCCCGCATCGCGGTACGGGGTGAGCGCAGCCGTACCGGCCGGCCGTCCAGCGTCACGTCGCCGCTGGTGAACGGGGAGACGCCGAACAGCGCACGGGCCAACGCCGAGCGTCCGGAGCCCTGCAACCCGCCGATGCCGAGCACCTCGCCGGCCCGCAGGTCCAGGTCGACGGCGCGCAGTTTCCGGTTGCCCGCGCCCCGGACGGTGAGGCGTACCGGGCCGAGGTCGTCGGGGGTGGCCCGGTCGGGGTAGTAGCTGGACAGTTCCCGGCCGACCATGTGCCGGACGAGGTCGTCGGCGGAGGTGTCGGCGGTGTGCACGGTGGTGACCCGGCGGCCGTCCTTGAGGACGGTGATGCGGTCGGACAGGTCGAAGACCTCGGTGAGCCGGTGCGAGACGTACAGCACGCCGATGCCCCGCTGCTGGAGCCGGCGGACCAGCCCGTAGAGCAGCTCGACCTCGTGGTCGGCCAGCGCGGCGGTGGGTTCGTCCATGATGAGCAGGCGGGCGTCCAGGGCGAGCGCCTTGGCGATCTCGACGACCTGCTGCTGCGCGACGCCGAGCCGCCCCACCCGGGTGTCGGGGGCCAGGTCGGTCTCGCCGATCGAGGCGAGCAGCCGTCGGGTGTGCTCGCTCATCGCCCGCCGGTCGACCAGCCCGCGCCGGACCGGCTCGTGTCCGAGGTGGACGTTCTCGGCGACGGTGCGCTCCGGCAGCAGGTTGAACTCCTGGTGGATGATGCCGATCCCGGCGCGCTGCGCGTCGCGGGGGCCCCGGAAGACCCGGCGCGCGCCGGCGACCTCGACGCTGCCCGCGTCCGGGGCGTACCCGCCGGAGACGATCTTCATGAGGGTGGACTTGCCGGCGCCGTTCTCACCGACGACGGCGTGCACCTCGCCCGGTGCGACGTCGAGGTCGACCCCGTCGAGCACGCGTACCCCGAGGAAGGACTTGCCGATGCCCCGGAGGGTCAGCAGCGGTGCCGGCGGCGGATCGGGCATCCCGGAAACCCTCACAGACAGTAGTCATCGGCGTGGTTGATGTTCCGTGTCCGGCACGGTCGAGCTGCCGGACGGTGAACTTTCGCTGTCGCTCGTGAGCGCTTACGTCGCCAAGGAGCAAACTTTCCTTGACATCGACGAAACATCACACGT
The DNA here is from genome assembly GCF_007833915.1 of Micromonospora sp. HM134. Lineage (NCBI taxonomy): Bacteria > Bacillati > Actinomycetota > Actinomycetes > Micromonosporales > Micromonosporaceae > Micromonospora > Micromonospora sp. HM134. Next base: position 3,080,184 of record NZ_CP041061.1, on the reverse strand, counting down.
ATGAAGATAGATGTTTCGATGCGTGTCCACAATCCTCGATCTTTGCGGGCCGCCGGTCCGAGCACCCGATCGGCGTCGATGCCGGATCGGGGGCCGGTGCGCGCCCCACAGCCGGACCGTCGAAACATCGAACCTTACCCCATCCATTGACAGTCATCGATGACTGACCCATCCTGGCCACGCGGCCCAGCGGGCGAGCACATCACCGACGTCACTCTCAGTGACGCATTGCGGGGCGGACGGCCGTTGCGGCGGACGGCACGCCGACCCCGGACAGCACACCCGTGCCCGCCGCGCGTCCCGGCGTCCACCGGACGCGCGGACGGGCCGTGGTCGCCATCGGAAGTTCCCGCCGACACCTAGGAGACGGCATGCGTCGCACCACGTTGCTCATCGGCATGATCGCCGGGCTGTTAATGTCACTCGGCCTCGCACCACCCGCGTCGGCGGCCCCGGCCTTCCGCGCCCTGTTGTTCACCAAGACGGTGGGCTACCGGCACGACTCGATCCCCGCCGGGATCAGCATGTTCCAGCAGCAGGCGGCGGCGAACAACTTCGAGCTGGTGCAGACCGAGGACTCCAGCGTCTTCACCGCGGCCAACCTCGCCACCTTCGACGTGATCATCATGTTCCAGACCTCCGGCATGGTCTGGACCTCGGCGGCCCAGCGGCAGGCCGTGGAGGGTTACCTCGCCAGCGGCAAGGGCATCGTCGGCATCCACAACGCCCTGGACATGGGTATCGAGGGCGAGTACCCCTGGTGGGACCAGACCCTCAACGGCGGCGCCCACATGCCCGAGCACTCCCCCGGCGTGCTGCCCGGCACCGCCATCGTCGCCGACAAGCAACACCCGTCGACGACGGGCCTGCCGGACCGGTGGAACCGCAGCGAGGAGTGGTACAACTTCGACACCAACCCGCGCGGCAACGTGCACGTGCTGGTGACCGCCGACGAGCGCACGTACAACCCGGGGTCCCGGGCGATGGGCCCGGACCACCCGATCTCCTGGTGCCGCAACGCCGCCGGCGGTCGGGTCTGGGCCACCGCGATGGGCCACGCGATCGACTCCTACAGCGAGACGAACTTCCGCAACCACGTCCTCGGCGGCGTCAAGTGGGCCGCCGGCAACCTGCCCGGCGACTGCGGCGGCACCGTGTGGGGCAACTTCGAGAAGCGCACCCTGGACGACAACACGGTCGACCCGATGGCCCTGGCCGTGCTGCCCGACGGCCGGGTCATGTACGTCCAGCGCGGCGGCCAGGTCAAGATCTTCAAGCCGGCCACCAACAGCACGGTGACCGCCGCCACGCTGAGCGTCTACACCGGCGGCGAGGACGGTCTCACCGGCATGGCGCTGGACCCGAACTTCGCCACCAACGGGTACGTGTACCTCTACCACTCACCGGCGAGCAGCAGCACCGACGTCAACCGCGTCTCCCGCTACACGCTGTCCGGTGACACCCTCAGCCTGTCCACCGAGGCCCGGATCATCGACATCCCGGCGTACCGGGACCGCACCTTCCCCGAGCCCGGCCACACCGGCGGCTACATCGACTTCGGCCCGGACGGCAACCTCTACATCGGCACCGTTGACGACACCCCGCCGAACCTCGACCCCAACTGGCAGGGCTACGCGCCGCTGGACTGGCGCTCCGGCAAGTCCAACCTCGACGCCGCCCGCAGCGCCGGCAACACCAACGACCTGCGGGGCAAGCTGCTGCGCATCCGCCCCTCGGACAGCGGCGGCTACACCATCCCGACCGGCAACCTGTACCCGCAGGGTACGGCGCAGACCAGGCCGGAGATCTACGCGATGGGCTTCCGCAACCCGTTCCGGTTCTCGATCGATCCGGCCAACGGCTGGGTCTACCTGGCCGACTACGGGCCGGACCGCAACCCGCCCACCACCAACCGGGGCCCCGAGGGCCTGGTCGAACTCAACGTGATCAAGTCTCCCGGCAACTACGGGTGGCCGTTCTGCCACGGCGACAACCAGCCCTACGCGCCGTACAACCCGGACACCGGCGTGGTCGGCGCCAAGTTCAACTGCAACGCCCCGGTCAACAACTCCCCCAACAACACCGGCCTGACCAGCCTGCGCCCGGTCGTCGCCCCCAACATGTGGTACGGCTACGGCACCTCGTCCAACTTCCCGGAGCTGGGCTCCGGCGGCTCCGGCCCGATGGGCGGCCCGGTCTACCGCTACGACCCGGCGAACCCGTCGGCCACCAAGTTCCCGCCCTACTACGACGGCGTGCACTTCTTCTACGAGTGGTCGCGCAGCTACATCAAGGAGGTGCACTTCGACTCCGCGACGGCGGTGACCCGCACCAACGCGTTCCTGCCCGGCGGGCGGTTCAACAAGCCGATGGACCTGGAGTTCGGCAGGGACGGCTCGCTCTACGTGCTGGAGTGGGGCACCAACTTCGGTGGCGGCAACAGCGACTCCGGGCTCTACCGGATCGACTACATCCAGGGCGGCCGGTCCCCGATCGCCAAGGCCGTCGGCACCCCCACCAGCGGCCCCGCCCCGCTCAACGTCCAGTTCAGCAGCGCCGGCACGGCCGACCCGGACCCGGGCAACACGCTGAGCTACCAGTGGACGTTCGGGGACGGCACCACCTCGACGGCGGCCAACCCGTCGCACGTCTACACCACCAACGGCAACTACACGGCGCAGCTGAAGGTCACCGACAACACCGGCAAGACGGGCTTCGCCAACGTCCAGATCACCGTCGGCAACAGCGCGCCCGTGGTCACCATCACCACACCGGCCAACGGCGGCATGCTCACCTTCGGTGACAAGGTGTCGTACCAGATCAGCGTCACCGATCCGGACGGCGGCACGGTCGACTGCAGCAAGGTGCTGCTCAACCCGGCGCTGGGTCACGACGACCACGCCCACGAGACCACCGAGTACCCGGGCTGTTCGGGGACCATCTCCACCGACCTGCTCGGCGGGCATCCCGACGGCGCCAACCTGTTCTACGTGCTCAACGCCCGCTACACCGACAGCGGTGGCCCGGGCGGGGCGTCCCCGCTCACCGGCACCGCGCAGGCGATCCTGCAACCCAAGCACAAGCAGGCCGAGTACTTCAGCAGCCAGTCCGGCATCCGGGTCGTCGACCAGGCCGCCGCGGAGAGCACCAAGCGGGTCGGTGACATCTCCAACAACGACTGGATCGCGTTCACCCCGATGAGCCTGTCGGGCATCTCGACGGTCAGCTACCGGCTGTCGTCGCCGTCCGGTGGCGGCACGATCGAGCTGCGGGCCGACTCGCCGACCGGCACGCTGCTGGCCACCACCCCGGTGCCGAGCACGGGTGGTTGGGACAACTACCAGTCCACCGCACCGGTGAGCGTGTCCGCGCTGTCCGGGACACACCCGCTCTACCTGGTGTTCAAGGGCAGCGCGAACAACTGGTTCGACCTCGACTCGCACACCTTCGGCGGGAACGGTGTCGGCACACCCGGCACCGGCACCGGCACCGGCGTGGCGGGGAAGACCTGGACGCTCACCGCGCTGCACAGCGGCAAGCTGATGGACGTCAGCGGTGTCTCCACCGCCGACGGCGCGCAGCTCACCCAGTGGGCGGCCACCGGCGGCAACAACCAGAAGTGGCAGGCCGTGGACGCCGGTAACGGGGCGGTCTACCTGAAGGCGGTGCACAGCGGCAAGTGCGCCGAGGTGACCGGCGGTTCCACCGCGACCGGCGCGTTCCTCCAGCAGGCCACCTGCAACAACGGCAACCAGCAGAAGTTCACCGCGACGGCGACGGCGACCACCGGGGTCTACACGGTACGCAACGTGCAGAGCGGGCTCTGCCTGGACGTCAACGGTGGGGCCACCACCGACGGCGCCCGGCTGTTGCAGTGGACCTGCCACGGTGCCACCAACCAGCAGTGGCGGTTCACCCAGGTGTGACGCCCCACCCGTCGCCGTCGCGGCGGCGGTAGGCCGAGCGGGCCGGCTCCGGATGTCGGAGCCGGCCCGCTCGGGTCGCGTCGCCACCCCGCCCGGCCGGGTGGCCGGCGGGCCGTCCCGGTCTGGGCCAGCGGGCTGATCAGCGGTACGCCGGATCGCCGCCGCGCGGGGGAACCCGTTCGCCTCCGGCGGCCGACGGACGGAACCGCCGGTCGTGGACGTCACCGGACGGTTCCCGCCGGCAGGTCGGTACCGCCCCGGGCGTCGGCGCGGGGAGACGGTGATCGGCAGGGCCCGAGGTGCGGGCCCTGCCGATCGGTGGTGCGCATGCCGTTCAGGTGTTCCGGCGGCCCGCCCTATCCCGGGCCACCCCGGACCTCAGGAACCCCCGAGGTCCGGGATGCGCATCCTCAGCGCTGCCGGGTGAGCAGGCCCGGCCGGTAGGGCAGCAGGCCGTAGTCGACGCCGTTGGAGCTCGGCGAACGGCCCTGGTAGAGCAGTTGCAGGTTGCACGGGTCGACGGTCATGGTCTGGTCGGCGCTGGTGCGCAGCAGCTCGCCGTGGCTGATGTCGTTGGTCCAGGTGGCGCCGCTGTTGGCCTTGCCGGCGAACGGGTTGCTCTCGGTGGCCGCGTTCGGGGTCCAGGTGCCGCCCAGGCTGGTGGCGGTGAAGGAGCGGAAGTAGCGGCCCTGGGAGCCGATCGCCTCGACGATCATCAGGTACTGGTTCTGGCCGGCGACCTTGTAGACCTGCGGGGCTTCGAACAGGTTGTTCGTGGTGTCGCTCATGATGGTCGTGTAGCTGGAACCGAAGTTGCCCGGGAAGTTCCCGATCGGCATGCTGGCCCGGTAGATCTTGCCGTTGTCACCGGCGAAGAACAGGTACATGTTCTGGCTGTCACCGATGACCGTCTGGTCGATCGGGCCGGTGCCGGAGCCGGTGATGCTGCCGGTGAACAGCGGTTGCGCCGCGGACCAGCCGTTGGGGTTGGTCGGGTCGCTCGACGTCCGGTAGGAGAACGCGGTGCCACCCCACTGGTAGGTCAGCACCCAGATGTTCTTCGGTGCGAAGTAGAACAACGACGGCGCGACCGTCGCCGAGTTCATCCCGTTCTGCGACGCCGAGGCCATCTCCGACCAGTTCGTGAACAGGCCGAAGTTCATCGACCCCCACGAGCTGCCGAAGTCGTGCGTGGTGGCGTAGACGAGCTGCCTGCCGTTGTACGGGGCGACCGTGAAGTCCTTCAGCGACACCCACCCGGACTTCGGGTTGGCCAGCGAACCCGTCGACGACCACCGGTACGACGACGGCAGCGTGCAGTTGCCGCTCGGCGGCGGGGTCGTGGGCGGCGGGGTGGTGGTGCCACCGACCTTGACGAGCTGCCACTGCTGGTTGGTGCCGTTCCAGTCGGCGTACTGCACGATGTTGCCGCCGTCGGCGGTGGACGCGCCCTGCACCTCGACGGCCTTGCCGCTGTTGCGGTTGATCAGCTGGATGTAGCCGTCGATGTCCTGGATGCTGAACTGCTGGTTGGCGCCGTTGTTGTCGGTCCACTGCACGATCGACCCGCCGTCGGCGGTGGACTTGTTGTAGACGTCGAGCACCTTGCCGGACAGCTTCGACTTCAGCCGGTAGTAGCCGCCGCCGGAGTCGACGAACTGCCACTGCTGCTGGCTGCCGTCGTTGCGGGTCCACTGGGTGATCCGGGCCCCGTCGCTGGTGGCCAGGTTGTAGACGTCGAGGGCCTTGCCGCTGTTGCGGTTGACCAGCACGTACGACGCGCCGGTGTCGATGGTGGCGGCGGCGGCCTCCGTCGCGGTGACCGCGACGACGGCACCGCCGCTGAGGGCGGTCACGAGGGCGGTGGCCGCTGACAGCAGCCATCGCCGGTGGCCGCGACGGCCGGGGGCCGGGCCGGGGTGGGCAGCCGGGAGATGCATGGAGGGCGCTCCTTCATGAGGACGGGTGGAGCCCGGGGGTCCCTGCGCGGCGGCCCCCGGTGACGTGGTCGCCGAGGGCCGGGGTGGTCGGGCCGGCCCGCGTCGTCGGACGCTCCCGCCGAGGCGGGATACGACCAACCTATGTGAACGCTCACATAGATGGATGCAGGTCGGGTGTTTCTTCGGTCGGGCTGGTGGGGGCGAACGAACCGGCAGGGGTCCCATTCAGATCCGGCGATGTTACCAGAGTGTTTCGGACAGCTCAAGGTCGTGCCATCCGCCCGCCCAGGTGGCCGCCACACGGAAGGCCCCTACCGCCGGGGTGGCCGATGCGGCGGTCATGTTAACGCTCACTCTCCGCATCGCCCGGCCCGGGACCTGCCGGACGGGCCCGCCGTCCGGGAGCCGACGATGATCCCTTCCGATCCGGTGGGTGATGTGTAATCTTCGATGGATGCGGGTCGGTGGCCGGGCAGGCGGACAGGGTCACGCACGCGGGCACGGGGCGGCACGGTGCCGCTGACCAGCCGGACGCGACCGGCCAGCCACGCCCGGCCGCGTACCGGGCTGGCCGTCGGCCTGCTGGTCGTCGCCCTGCTGGCGCTGGCCGGCGGCGTCGGCTACGCCGCCCTGGTACACGTCCAACAGGCCAGGATCCGCCACGAGCTGGACTGGGCGATGGTGCACGGCCGCCCGGCCGACCCGTCCGGCTGCACCTGGATCTTCGGCGGCGCGAGCGACACCGGGCACGGTGGCGCGATGCCGGCCGGGTTCCCGGAGCACGGGGCGATCCACGCCGTGGCCCGCACCGGCCGACCCCAGGTCGGGCAGGTCGCCCGCAACGGCACCGTCTACCACGTGCGCACCCAGCTGCGCGACGGCGAGGTCGTCCAGGTGGTCTTCGACGCCCGCTTCCAACTCGCCGAACGGCGCTACCTGCTGTGGGCGGTGTCGACCGCCGCGTTGGCCGTCCTGGTCGCGGCGACCGCGACCGACCTGCGGCTGCGTCGCCGGTCGGTGCTGCCGTTGACCGAGGCGCTCGACCGGCAACGCCGCTTCGTCGCCGACGCCAGCCACGAGCTGCGGGCCCCGATCACCCGGGTGCACACGGCGGCCCAGTTGCTGGCCCAGCGGACGACCGGCGCGGCGCACGACGCGGACCGGCAGGATCTGGACCGGCTGCTGCACACCACCCGGCGGCTCGGGGAGATCGTCGACGAGTTGCTCCTGTCGGCCCGGCTGGCCGATCCGGCGGCGATGACCCGACCGCCGGCCACGGTCGACCTCGCCGCGCTGGTCGTCGAGGCGATCGGGGCCGACGCGCCGCGCGCCGCCGCCCTCGGGGTGACGCTCGGGGTGACCGGCGCGGACCATCCGGTGCCGGTGGCCGGTGTCGGGCCCGCGCTGCGCCGGGTGGTGGCGGAACTGCTGGCGAACGCCCTGCACCACACCCCGGCCGGCGGGCGGGTGCAGGTGCGGTTACGCCCGGCGGGCGCGGACCGGATCGAGCTGGTGGTCAGCGACTCCGGCCGGGGATTCGACCCCCGGCACGCCGGCCGGATCTTCGACCGGTTCCACCGGGGCCCCGACGCCGGGGACCGCCGGGCCGGGCTCGGGCTGGCGCTGGTCCGTGAGGTGGTCACCGCGCACGGCGGCACGATCAGCGCCACCGGCCGGCCCGGGGCGGGCGCCACCTTCACCGTACGGCTGCCGGTGGCCGGTGGGGGGCGGGCCGGGGGTCCGCCGACGGACGGCGACCCGGGTGGGGGCCGGTGGCCCTTCTGCTGGTGGGCGGGCCGGGAGCGGACGGGCGGGGAACGCGCGACCAGCAGATTCTGACCGGCGAAAAATTCCACCGGTCAACCTTCTGCGGTTTCGGTGCGACCATGAACGGATGACCGACCCGTCACCCCCGGCGCACGGCCCGTTGCTCCTCGTCGAGGACGACGCGGAACTGGCCGACATGCTGGTCGAGCTGTTCCGCCGGGCGGGGTACCGGATCGACCTGGCCCGCGACGGCCAGCGGGGCCTGCACCTGGCGCTGCGCGGCCCCTACCAGGTGATCATGTTGGACCGGCGGCTGCCGGCGATCGACGGGGTCGACCTGCTCATCCGGCTGCGGCGGTGCTCCGTCGCCGCCCGGGTGCTGATGCTCAGCGCGCTCGGCGACCTCGACGAACGCATCCGGGGCCTCGACGCGGGCGCCGACGACTACCTGCCCAAACCGTTCGAGGTGACCGAGCTGATGGCCCGGGTGCGGGCGTTGACCCGTCGCCGCTTCGACGGGGCCGAACTGATCCCCATCGGGGCCGGGCAACTCGACCTGGCCCAGCGCGGGGTGCGGCTGCCCGACGGGCGGGAGGTGACGCTCAGCGGCCGGGAGTTCGAGCTGATCCGGCTGCTCGCCAGCCAACCCCGGATGGTGCACAGCCGCAGCCAGCTGCGCGGACGGGTGTTCGGCGCGGACCGCACCGAGGCGGTGGTCGACACGTACGTGCACTACCTGCGCCGCAAGCTCGGCGACCGGGTGGTGCGTACCGTGCACGGCCTCGGCTACCAGATCGGCGCGCTGTGAGCCGGCCGCCCGGGACCCCGACGGGGCCCCGGGCGGCGGGGTGGCTCAGCGGCCCACGAACCGGGCCGGACGTTTCTCCAGGAAGGCGGCCATCCCCTCGCGCTGGTCCTCGGTGGCGAACAGGGCGTGGAAGGCCCGCCGTTCGAACAGCACCCCGGCGTGCACCCCGACCTCCTCGGCCTGCCGGACCGCCTCCCGGGCCAGCATCGTCGCGAGCTTCGGATACCCGGCCACCACCGCCGCCGCGGCCTGCGCCTCGGCCAGCAGGCGATCCGTCGGCACCACCCGGGACACCAGGCCGTACCGGTGCGCCTCCGCGGCGTCGAGCTGCCGCCCGGTGAGCACCAGGTCCATCGCCCGCGCCGGGCCGATCAGCCGGGTCAGCCGCTGGGTGCCGCCGATGCCGGGCATCACCCCCAGCCGCAGCTCCGGCTGCCCGAACCGGGCGTTGTCCGCCGCGAAGATCAGGTCGCACATCATCGCCAGCTCGCAGCCGCCGCCGAGGGCGTAGCCGGCCACCGCCGCGATCTTCGGGGTACGCAGCGCGGCGAACGCGTCCCAACCGGCGAAGTGATCGTCCAACGCCACGTCCAGGAAGGACTTGCCGGCCATCTCCCGGATGTCCGCCCCGGCCGCGAAGACCTCGTCGGAGCCGGTGAGCACGAAGCAGCCCACCCCCGGGTCGCGGTCCAGCGGGCGCAGCGTCTCGACCAGCTCGGTCAGCAGCGCCGTGTCCAGCGCGTTGCGCACCTCGGGCCGGCACAACCGCACCGTGACCACCCGGTCGTCCTTTTCCACGGTGATCCTCATCGTCGCCTCCCTCTCGTCAGGAATCCCAGATCGCGCCGTACGCGGGCACCCCGCGTTCCTCCATGCCCCGCACCACCTGCCAGGTCAGCGGCCGGTTCGAGATGCAGATGACCGCCTCGGCGTCGTACCGGCGGCACGCCTGCCACGCCAGCCGCAGCATGTCGGGCTTGCCGTCGCGGGCGGTGTCCCACAGCAGCGCGTCGGGCTGGTGGGCGAGGATCTCGTCGACCAGGTCGTCGCCGAAGGTCTCCCGGTGCCGGCGGGCCACCCAGACCAGGTGCGCCGGCACCTGCCCGGCCAGCAGGTGCGGCAGCACCGGGCCGATCCCGCTGCCGGTCGCCACGTACAGCACCCGCCGGAACAGGGTCTCGATGTTGGCCACCCCGGCGGTGCTGATCCCCTTCACCCAGAGCCGCCGCGGCGGGTCGTCGACGAACCGGCCGGTCCAGTCGCCGGCCCGGCTCACGGTCAGCCGGAACCCGCTGCGACCCGGCGTCGGCACGTTGGCGAAGGAGTGCCACTCCCACAGCGGGCTGCGGCTGACCGCGGTGGACGAGCCGGGGAACGGCGTCACGCCGTGGTCGAAGTGGACCAGCGCCACGTGCGACGAGGGACGGTGCACCACCACCGGCACCCGGCGCAACCGCAGCCAGGGCAGGGCGATGCTGACGGTCAGCACCGCGAGCACCACGCCCGGCGCGGAGGTGGCCAGCGCGACCGGCCCGCCGGCCAGGAAACCGGCCTGCGCCCAGAGCAGCAGCAGGGCCGCCCAGCCGCCGAGACGGTGGGTGCGTTCGAACAGGTCGTGCCGGCGGGACCGCACCGGCGGCAGCGCGGTGCCGACGACGGCCAGCAGCAGGACGGCCACCGCGTACCCGGTGACCAGCGCGCCCGTCGGCCCGTCGCCGACGGTCAGCGCGCCGAGCTGGGCGAGGAACCAGCCGGTGCCGGCCAGCGCCGCGCCGACGTGCAGCCCACCGAAGTGGTAGACCTTGCCCAGGGTGGCCCGCACCCGCAGCGGCCACCGGGTGGGTGCCCGGGTGGCCAGCCGGAACAGCAGGTTGATCACGTACTGCTGGCGGATCAGCACGGCCAGCGCGACGTTCGCCAGCGCGACGACACCCAACGCGTCGGCGGCTCCGGGGCCGTGCCACCAGCCGGCGGACAGCCCGTACGCCAGCAGCGCGGCGTTGGTGGCGAGCACCGCCGCGACGAGCCGGTGGTGGTGCATGAACCGGGGCTGGGCCAGGACCCGGCGCAGCGTCGACACCGGCGGGGGAAGTGTGTCGTCGGGGACACCCGCCGGGCCGGTGCGCGACGTCGGCGCGGGTGGCAGGTCGGTGGTGGTCACGCCGCCGCCTCCTCGACGTGGGCCCACTGCCACCGCAGGTCGAGGGCGAGCCTCAGCAGCGCGTCCCGGTCGACCTTGCCCCGGCCGGTCATCGGCAGTTCCGGCAGCGGGTGCACGGCCGCCGGCACGCAGTAGTAGGGCAGCGCGGCGGCCACGGTCTCCCGGCACCGCTGCGGGTCCAGCTCCGCGGGGGCCACGAAGGAGACCAGGTCCCGGTCGGTGACCCGGAGGGTGACCGCGCGCCGGCAGCCCGGCACCGTCTCCAGCACGGTGGAGACCGCGTCCAGCTCCACCCGGAAACCCCGGACCTTCACCTGGTCGTCGGTGCGGCCGAGATGCTCCAGCTCCCCGTCGGCGCGCCAGCGGCCCCGGTCCCGGGTACGGAACATCAGCCGGCCGCCGCCGAGGAACGGGTCCGGGGCGTACCGCTCGGTGTTGAGCGCGTCGTTGTCCAGGTAGCCGGCGGAGACGCAGTCGCCCCCGGCCCACATCTCGCCGACCTCGCCGATGCGGCAGGGCCGTCCGTCGGCGTCGAGGACGTAGACGGTGTTGTTCGGCGTCGGCCGGCCGATGGTCAGCGGCGCGCCCGGCCGGTGCCGGTGCATGGTGTTGACGATGGTGGTCTCGGTCGGCCCGCAGCAGTTGTAGAAGACCCGGCCGGCGGCCCACCGGTCGGCCAGCGGACGCGGGCAGGGCTCCCCCGCCACCGCGACGACCCGCACCCCGGCGCACCGGTCCAGGTCGATCCGGCCGAGCACCGAGGGGGTGGCGATCAGCACGTCGGCTCGGGCGGCGGTGGCGGTGAGGTCCCGGTCGCGCACGAGCAGGGTGCCGCCGTTGGCGAGGCAGCCGAGGATCTCCCAGGCGGCCATGTCGAAGGCGACGTTGAGCAGTTGGGCGACCGTCCGTCCGGGCCGTATCCCCAGGTGGCCCGGGGCGGTGAGCAGGATGTTGGCCACGTTGCCGTGGGTGACGGTGACGCCGTTGGGGGTGCCCGTGGTGCCGGAGGTGAACAGCACGTAGCAGCCGTCGTCGGCGCGTACCGGACGGTCCGGGACGGGGGCGGTGAGGTGCCCGCCGGGCGGCAGCGGCTCGGCCATCATCGCGTCGACCGCGAGCCGGGGCACACCGGGTGACGCCGGCACCGCGTCCAGGGTCGCCGCCGTGGTCAGCAGCACCCGGCAGCGGGCGGTCGAGGCGACCTGGCGCAACTGCGCGGCGGGGGCGATCCGGACGTCCTGCGGGACGTAGGCCGCCCCGGCCTTGAGGGTGGCCAGGATGCCGACCAGCATCGGCAGGGACCGGCTGGTGAACACGCCCACGGTGTCACCGGTGCGCACGCCGAGGGCGACGAGGTGGGCGGCGAGCCGGTTGGCCTGGCGGTCCAGTTCGCGGTAGCCGATCCGTACCCCGAGGTGCTCGGCGGCGACGGCGTCCGGGGTGGTGGCGGCCCACCGGGCGAACGCCTGGTGGATGCGCAGGTCGGGGGCGGGCACCCGGGGGCCCTGGCCGAACCGGTGGAACAGCCGCCGCTCGCGCGGTGGGAGGTGGTCCAGCAGGGCTCCCCGCCAGCCGTCCCGCCCGGCGGGGAGGACGCCGACCGGGTGGGTCGCGGTGTCGTCGGTGGACTGTCGTACGGACATGGGCCGCTCCTGTTCTGACCGGCCGCCCTGCGCGGCGATCGGAATCGATGCTGGTCAATTCAAATGGGAAATCTCTTAGATCCGTCGCGCGGTGGCCGACCGAACGTGCCCCGGTGCCCACCGGTGCACGTTCGGTCGGATCGGAGGGGGCCACGGCGGGCGGGGCGGGTCGGCTCCCGGCCGGCGCGCGGGGTCGACGCGGCGCGGGCCCGGGGTCGACCGGCGCGGGCGACACGACGCCGGGAAACTACGGATTTCGATGTTAACGTTCATCGGAACGCGGCCCGCCCACCGCCGCCTGCGGCACGTCGCCAGCCGGGGCCGTCCGGCCCGACAGGGCATTGGTATGATGTCTGCCGTCGCGGGATCAGCGGCGTCCCGACGGAAAAGCCGCCCCAGATGCGCTCTGGAGTCTCCGTAGGGCATTGACGTTACACAATGGAAACTCTAACGTCTGATGTCTCGACCACGCATACCGGCACCACCCCACCTCCCCACCCAAGGAGGGGTCTCCGTGTCCCGTCCCCCGATCTCCCGACGCTCGCTCCTGGCCGCCCTGGGCCTCACCGGGGCCACCGCCGCCACCGCCGGCCTGATCCGCCCCTCCCCCGCCTCGGCCGCCATCCCCGGCCCCACCAGCTACACCGAGTCGTGGGCCTCGGTCGGCCAGCACCCGGCGGCGGCCGAGTGGTTCCAGGACGCCAAGTTCGGCATCTACTACCACTGGGGCGTCTTCAGCGTTCCCGCGTTCGCCAACGAGTGGTACCCGCGCAACATGTACAACAACGGCTCCGGCGAGAACAACCACCACCGGAGCGTGTACGGCGACCCGTCGGTGTGGCCGTACCACCAGTTCATCACCGGGGCCAACGACCGGTCCGGCCGCTTCGTCCAGTTCGCCCCCCGGCTGCGGTCGGCGGGCGGCAGCTTCGACCCCGACGAGTGGGCGCAGCTGTTCGTCGACGCCGGGGCGCGGTTCGCCGGGCCGGTGGCCGAACACCACGACGGCTTCTCCATGTGGAACAGCCAGGTCAACGAGTGGAACTCCGTCGCCAAGGGACCCCGCCTCGACCTGCTGAAACTGCACACCGACGCGATCCGGGCCCGGGGCCTCAAGGTGCTGGTCGCCATGCACCACGCGTTCAACTTCACCGGCTTCTACCAGTGGGCGCCGCAGCAGTCCGACCCGAGCCTGCGCAAGCTCTACGGCCAACTGGGCACCGCCGCCGAGGAGCAACTCTGGTACGACAAGCTCCGCGAGGTCATCGACCAGGCCCGGCCGGACATCATCTGGCAGGACTTCGACCTGCGGCGGATCAGCGACGCCCAGCGGACGAAGTTCCTGGCGTACTACTACAACCGGGCCGTCGCCTGGGACAGGGAGGTCGTCGCCACCTACAAGGACGGCCTGGAATCCGGCGGCGCGGTCTACGACTACGAGCGCGGCGGACCGGCCGACCTGCGCACCCCCTACTGGCTGACCGACGACAGCATCAGCAGTTCGAGCTGGTGCTACACCACGGGCATCGGCTACTACACGCTCCCCCAGCTGCTGCACTCGCTGATCGACCGGGTCAGCAAGAACGGCAACATGGTGCTCAACATCGCGCCGACGGCCGACGGCACCATCCCGTCCGGGCAGCAGACGATCCTGCGGAGCATCGGCGACTACCTGCGCCGCTTCGGCGAGTCGATCTACGCCACCCGGGCCTGGACCACGTACGGCGAGGGCCCGACCCAGATGGGCGGCGGCTCCTTCACCCAGCCCCGGGCCGGCACCGCCCAGGACATCCGGTTCACCCGCAGCAAGGACAACCGGGTGCTGTACGCGACGGTCCTCGGCTGGCCGGGCAGCTCCGTGACCATCACCACGCTCGCGTCCGGCCGGATCAACCTCGCCTCGCTGACCGGCGTGCAGTTGCTCGACAGCACCGCCGGCAGCTACGTCAACCTGCCCACCCGCACCCAGGACAGCACCGGGCTGCGGGTCACCCTGCCGTCGGCGGGCGCGCCGTTCAGCGCGCCCGCGTACGTGCTGAAACTGACCTTCAGCGGGACGGTCCCGACCCCCGGCGGCGGCCCCGCCACCGCCGGGCCGGTCAGCGTCTACGCCAACACCGGCTACGACACCGGCGTCACCCTGCCGGTCGGCAGCCACACCGCCGCGCAGTTGCAGTCCGCCGGCATCGGGCTGCGCACCATCTCGTCGGTCCGGGTCACCGCCGGTCACCAGCTCGTCGGGTACGCCAACGACGGCTTCTCGGGCACCAGTTGGACGTTCACCGCCGACAACGCCGACCTGCGCAACACCGGCAACAACGACGCCATCGCCTCGCTGCGGGTCACCTTCAACCCGGCGGCGTACCTGCGGATCACCAACGTGACCAACGGCCTGGCGCTGGACGGCGGCGGCAACGTCGCGGCCGGCTCGCCGCTGAAGCAGTGGAGCTGGGACGGCAGCACCAACCTCCAGTGGCAGCTCGTCGACCTGGGCACCGGCTACCACCGGATCGTCAACCGCACCACCGGCATGGTCGTCGACGGCGCCGGCCTCACCAACACCGGGGCCGCCGCCCAGCAGGCGGCCTGGAACGGCGGCACCAGCCAGCAGTGGCAGCTCACCGACCAGGGCAACCGGCGGTACCGGATCGCCAACCGGGCGACCGGCCTGGTGCTCGACGGCGGCGGCCAGGTCGCCTCCGGCGCGACCGTCAAGCAGTGGAGCTGGGACGGCAGCACCAACCTGCTCTGGACCGTCACCACCGCCTGACCCCGCAGTGCGCCACCCGGCGGGTACGGCCGTCACCCCACGGCACGGCCGTACCCGCCGGACCACTCCCGCAGAAACGGAGCGAACACGATGAACCACGGACGTCTGGTGAGCGCGGGGCTGACGGTGCTGCTCGGCGCGACGGTCGCCCTCACCGCCGGCTGCGGTGACCGGGGCGACGGGACCGGCGCGGGCGGCGGCAAGCCGCTCATCGGGGTCGACTACCCCCGCTCGGACACCGACTTCTGGAACTCCTACATCAAGTACGTGCCGCAGTCCGCCGGGGAGTTGGGGGTCGACCTCAAGACCACCAACTCGCAGAACGACATCGCGAACCTCATCTCGAACGCGCAGACCTTCATGAGCCAGGGCGTCAAGGGGGTGGTGATGGCCCCGCAGGACACCGCCGCGATCGCGCCGACCCTGGCCCAGCTGGAGAGCCGCAAGATCCCGGTGGTGACCATCGACACCCGGCCCGACACCGGCAAGGTGTTCATGGTGGTCCGCGCCGACAACCGGGCGTACGGCACCAAGGCCTGCCAGTTCCTGGGCACCAAGCTCGGCGGCCGGGGCAAGGTCGTCATGCTCCAGGGCGGCCTGGACTCGATCAACGGCCGGGACCGCACCGAGGCGTTCAGCGAGTGCATGGGCAAGGAGTTCCCCGGCATCACGGTGTTCGGGGAGGCGACCGACTGGAAGGCCGACGTCGCGGCGTCGAAGTTGCAGACCCGATTCGCGTCCGACCCGGACATCCGGGGCGTCTACATGCAGTCGTCGTTCGCGCTGTCGGGCACCCTGCAGATCCTCAAGCAGCGTGGCCTCCAGGTGCCGCCGACCGACCCGAAGCACGTCTTCGTCGTGTCCAACGACGGCATCCCCGAGGAGCTGAAGAACATCGGCGACGGCCTGATCGACGCCACCGTCAGCCAGCCCGCCGACCTGTACGCCCGCTACGGGCTGGAGTACGCCAAGGCGGCGATCGAGGGCAGGACGTTCCAGCCCGGCCCCACCGACCACGGCAGCACCATCATCCAGGTACGCGACGGCCTGCTGGAGGACCAGCTCCCAGCACCCCTGGTGACCCTGGACGGCGCGCCGATCGCCGGGCAGCCCACGGTGAAGTACGACGACCCCTCGCTGTGGGGCCGGCAGGCATGAGCACCGCCCCGCACCACCCCGGTGGCCCGCCGGACGACCCGGACCGGCCGGTCGTCGAGGCGGTCGACGTCACCAAACGCTTCGGCTCCACGCTCGCCCTGTCCGGAGCGGGGATCATGGTCCGGCGCGGCGAGGCGCACGCCCTGGTGGGCCGCAACGGCGCCGGCAAGTCGACGCTGGTCGGCATCCTGACCGGGTTGCAGGCCGCCGACGACGGGGCGGTCGCCTTCGACGGCCGTCCGGCGCCGCCGCTGGCCGACCGGGACGCCTGGCGGCAGCGGGTGGCCTGCGTCTACCAGAAGTCGACGATCATCCCTGCCCTCACCGTGGCGGAGAACCTGTTCCTCAACCGGCACGCCCGCTCCCGCGCCGGCCTGATCCGCTGGTCGAGCCTGCGGCGGGAGGCGGAGCACCTGCTGGCGCAGTGGTCGGTCGACGTCGACGTCCGGCAACCGGCCGCGACGCTCTCGGTCGAGCAGCGGCAGTTCGTGGAGATCGCCCGGGCGTTGTCCTTCGGCGCCCGGTTCATCGTCCTCGACGAACCGACCGCCCAGCTCGACGCCGCCGGCATCGACCGGCTGTTCACCCGGGTCCGGGACCTGCGGGCGCAGGGGGTGACGTTCCTGTTCATCAGCCACCACCTCCAGGAGATCTACGACCTGTGCGACCGGGTGACGGTCTTCCGCGACGCCCGGCACATCCTCACCGCCCCGGTCGCCGGGTTGAGCCGGCAGGCACTGGTCGCCGCGATGACCGGCGAGGACGTGAGCATGCCGGAGGCCGACCACCGGCCACCGGCGTCCGACGCGCCGGTGCTGCTGTCGGTGCGGGACCTGGTCACCGCGTCCGGGGCCCGGCTGTCGGTGCGGGCCCGGGCGGGCGAGGTGGTCGGCATCGCCGGTGGTGGCGGCAGCGGCAAGGTAGAGGCCGCCGAGGCGGTCGTCGGTCTCGCCCGGCCGGTGGCCGGGTCGGTCACCCTCGCCGGTCGGGTGCTGCGGCCGGGCAGCGTGCCCGACGCCCTCGCCGCCGGGGTGGGGCTGGTGCCGCAGGACCGGCACCGGGAGGGCCTGGTGCCGGCGCTGTCGATCGCGGAGAACGTCACGATGACCGTGCCGGAGCGGGTCGGGCGTCACGGTCTGATCTCCCCGGCCCGCCGGGACGCCCTGGCCCGGAAGACGATCGCCGCGCTGGCGATCAAGGCGTCCGGGCCGCAGACGCCGGTGGCCGACCTGTCCGGGGGCAACCAGCAGAAGGTCGTGATGGGTCGGGCGTTGGCCAACGATCCCCGGCTGCTGGTACTGATCACGCCCACCGCCGGGGTCGACGTACGGTCCAAGCAGACCCTGCTCGGCGTCGTCGAGGACGTACGCCGCCGGGGCGCCGCCGTGCTGGTGGTCTCCGACGAACTGGACGACCTGCGCATCTGCGACCGGGTGCTGGTGATGTTCCAGGGCCGGGTGGTCGCCGAGATGGCCCACGGCTGGAGCGACAACGATCTGGTAGCCGCCATGGAAGGGGTGGACCTCCACCATGTCTGACACGCTGTCCACCGGCACGGTGCCGGCGTCGGCACCCCCGCCGACCCGCCCGTCGTCGCGGCACCTGGCCGTCGCCCGGCTGCGGGACCTGGCGCTGGTGCCGGCCATCGTCGCGGTGGCGATCGTCGGGTGGATCATCAGCCCGGTCTTCCTCAGCACCGACAACATCCTCAACGTGCTGCAGAGCATGTCGGAGATCGCCATCCTGGTGCTGGCCCAGACCATCGTGCTGATCACCGGCAAGATGGACCTGTCGCTGGAGTCCACCTTCGGGCTCGCCCCGGGCATCGCCGCCTGGCTGGTCGTCGACCCGGAGCTGACCCGGGGGCTGGGGCTCGGCCTGCTCCCGGACGCCTGGGCGGTGCCGGTGGTGCTGCTCGTCGGGGCGCTGGTCGGGGCGTTCAACGGGCTGCTCATCGTCCGGTTCGGCCTCAACGGCTTCATCGTGACGCTGGGCATGCTGATCATCCTGCGCGGCCTGCTCACCGGCATCTCCGGCGGGCAGACGTTCTTCGCGCTGCCCGGGTCGATGACGTACCTCGGCTCGACGAGCTGGTTCGGGGTGCCGGCCTCGATCTGGGTGTCGCTGCTGCTGTTCGCCGCCGGGATCGTGGTGCTCGGCCACACCCGCGCCGGCCGCGCCCTGTACGCCATCGGCGGCAACGCCGACGCGGCCCGCGCCGCCGGCATCCGCACCGACCGGGTGCTGTGGGTCGCGCTGGTCGTGGCCAGTGTGCTCGCCGCCCTGGCCGGGCTGCTGATCAGCGGCCGGCTGGCGGCGGTGCCGGCGGCCCAGGGCGACGGCGCGATCTTCCAGGTGTTCGCGGCGGCGGTGATCGGCGGGGTCAGCCTCAACGGCGGCCGGGGCAGCGTCTTCGGCGCGTTCACCGGCGTCCTGCTGCTCTTCATGATCATCAACGTGTTGACCCTGGCCGGGGTGCCCGCGCAGTGGACGAACTTCCTCAACGGCGCGGTCATCCTCGTCGCCCTGGTGGTCTCCCGCATCACCGGCGGCAAGGCGCAGACCTGAACCGGCCCCCCGGCCGGACCCCGCGCGACCCGCCCACGAGGCGGGCCGCCGACGCCCCCGATCCCCTCAACCAGGAGTTCCGTTGACTGAGCGCATCACCTCGGTGGACACGATCGACGTCCGCTTCCCCACCTCCGTGCACCGCGACGGGTCGGACGCGATGAACCCGTTCCCCGACTACTCGGCCGCGTACGTCGTCCTGCGGACCTCGGCGGACGCCGAGGGACACGGGCTGGTCTTCACCGTGGGACGCGGCACCGAGATCCAGGTCGCCGCCGTGCGGTCGCTGGCCGCGATGGTCGTCGGCCAGCCCGTCGACGAGCTGACCGCCGACCCCGGGGCGCTGGCCCGGCGACTCGTCGGCGACAGCCAGATCCGCTGGCTCGGCCCGGCCAAGGGGGTCGTGCACATGGCCGCCGGTGGCCTGGTCAACGCGGTGTGGGACCTCGCCGCCCGGCGGGCCGGCAAGCCACTGTGGAAGCTGCTGGCCGACCTCACCCCGGAACAGCTCGTCGCCCAGGTCGACTTCCGCTACCTGCGCGACGCCCTCACCGAGGACGAGGCGCTGGCCCTGTTGCGGCGGGCCGCCGACGGCCGGGCCGAGCGGGAACAGCGGCTGCGTGCCGAGGGCTACCCGGCTTACACCACCACGCCGGGATGGTTGGGCTACGACGACGAGAAGCTGGCCCGGCTCTGCGCGGAGGCGGTCCGCGACGGCTACCGGCTGATCAAACTCAAGGTCGGCGGCGACCTGGCCGACGACGTACGCCGGATGGGCATCGCCCGGCAGGCCGTCGGGCCGCAGGTGCGCCTCGCGGTCGACGCGAACCAGATCTGGGGTGTGCCCGAGGCGATCGGGTGGATGCGGGAGCTGGCCGCGTTCGACCCGTACTGGATCGAGGAGCCGACGTCGCCCGACGACGTCCTCGGGCACGCCGCCGTCCGCAAGGCGCTCAGCCCGATCCGGGTCGCCACCGGCGAGCACGTGCACAACGCGGTGGTGTTCAAGCAGCTGCTCCAGGCCGACGCCGTCGACGTGGTGCAGATCGACGCCTGCCGGGTCGCCGGGGTCAACGAGAACCTGGCGATCCTGCTGCTCGCCGCGCGGTTCGGGGTGCCGGTCTGCCCGCACGCCGGCGGGGTGGGGCTGTGCGAACTGGTGCAGCACCTGGCGATGTTCGACTTCGTCGCGGTCAGCGGCAGCACCGAGGACCGGGCCATCGAGTACGTCGACCACCTGCACGACCACTTCGTCGACCCGGTCCGGGTCACCGGCGGGCGGTACCTGGCCCCCACCACCCCGGGCATGAGCGGGCAGATCCGGCCCGAGTCCCTGGCCGCGTACCGGTTCCCGGACGGCCCGCAGTGGGCCGACGCCGCAGCGACCCCGGGCCCGGTGACGGCGTGATCATCGACGCGCACCACCACCTGTGGCGGCCCGAACGCGGGTACACCTGGCTGGACGCGCCCGAGCTGGCGGCCATCCGGCGGCCGTTCACCCCGGCGGACCTGACCGCCGAACTCGCCGCCGCCGGGGTCACCGGCACCGTGCTCGTCGAGGGCGGGCGCTGCCGTCCCGACGAGGCGGCCGAGTTCCTCGGCTACGCCGCCGACACCGCGCCGATCCTGGCGGTGGTGGCCTGGCTCGACGTCGCCGCCGCCGACGTGGCCGCCACCGTGGCCCGCTACCGCCGGCTGCGCGGCGGCGGGTACCTGGCCGGGGTGCGCTCCCAGGTGCAGGGCGAGGCGGACCCGGACTACCTGGACCGGCCGGACGTGCGTCGCGGGCTCGCCGCGCTCGCCGACGCCGGGCTCGCGTTCGACCTGGTCATCCGCGCCGACCAGCTACCGGCTGCCGCGCGGGCGGCCCGCGCGGTGCCGCAGTTGCGGTTCGTCCTGGACCACCTGGGCAAACCCCGCATCGACGCGGGCGACGCGGGCCTGCGCAGCTGGCGCGGCCCGCTGGCCGCCCTCGCCGCCAACCCCAACGTCACCGCGAAGCTGTCCGGCCTGGTCACCGAGGCCGCCCCGACATGGACGCCGGACGACCTGCGGCCGTTCGTCGCGGTGGCCGTCGCCGAGTTCGGCGCACAGCGGCTGATGTTCGGCTCGGACTGGCCGGTCTGCCTGCTCCGGTCGGACTACGCCGGGGTGCTGCGGGCGTTGACGGCCGCGCTGCCGCCGCTGTCGGACCGGGAACACCGGGAGATCCTCGCCGGCACCGCCGTCCGCACCTACGGCCTGGCGGAGCGGGCCGGCGCGGCCCACCCGGCGGGGCCGGCGTGACGCCGGCCGGGTCAGGCGGCCCCCGCCTTGGCGGCCAGCACCGTGCGCAGCCACGCCTCGGAGGTGTTGACGTGCATCAACGCGCTCGCCTGGGCGAGCAGTTGGTCCCGCGAGCGCAGCGCGCGGTAGATCGCGTGGTGCTCGTCGATGGTGGTGTGCGCCGAGTTGCCCTCGATCAGCCCGCGCCACACCCGGGCCCGCAGGGTACGGCTGGACAACCCGTCCAGCAGCGAGGTGAGGGTCTCGTTGCCGGTGGTGGCGACGACGGTGTGGTGGAACGCCGTGTCGAACCGGATCAGCTTCTCGGCGTCGTCGGCCGCCGCCCGCATCTCCTCCAGGATGCCGCCGAGGTCGTCGAGCTGGGCCTCGGTCATCCGCAGCGCCGCCAGCCCGGTGGCCATCGGTTCCAGCAGCCGGCGCACCTCCATGACCTCCAGCAGGGTGTCGTCGCGCAGCAGTTCCACCGCGACCCCCAGCCCCTCCAGCAGCAGCCGGGGGGCGAGGCTGGTGACGTACGTGCCGTCGCCGCGGCGTACGTCGAGCACCCGGGCCGATTCGAGGACCTTCACCGCCTCCCGGACCCCGCTGCGCGACAGGCCCATCTGCTCGGCGAGCTGCGGCTCGGGGGGCAGCCGGGCACCCGGCGGCAGCTCGCCGCTCTGGACCATGCTCCGGATCTTGGCGATCGCGTCGTCGGTCAGTGCCATCACGTCCCCCTCCGGCCGGCCCGTCGCGCGTCGTCCCGACCGCTGCGGCTGGGGCGGCCGACGGCGACCCCCACCAATATAGAGACATCCGATGTTTTCGCTGACGGCGGTCGTCGCGCCGCCGCCCACCGCCGTTGGCCGGCGGCCACCACCCCCACCGGAAAGGCGTGACGTGCACCGCTACGGCTGGCTGATCCGGCTCCGACCGGAGCACCGCGAAACCTATCTCCGCCTGCACGCCGCCGTCTGGCCGGACGTCGAACGGACGCTGCGCGCGGCGAACATCCGCAACTACAGCATCTTCCTGCACGGCGACCTGCTCTTCGGCTACTACGAGTACGTCGGCGAGGACCACGACGCCGACCAGCGGCGCATCGCCGCCGACCCCCGGACGCAGGAGTGGTGGACGGTGACCGACCCGTGCCAGGAGTCGGTCGCCGAAGCCGGCTCGGGGCACTGGTGGGCGCCGATGCGGGAGGTCTGGCACCTGTCCGAGGAGGAGTCGTGAACCACAGCGCGCACTACGTCGGCGACCACACCTTCGTCGTCGAGCGGACCGCCGTCGTACCGCCCGGCCCCGGCCAGGTGCGCATCGACGTCGCGTACACCGGGATCTGCGGCACCGACCTGCACGTGGCGCACGGCGCGATGGACCAGCGGGTCCGGGTGCCGGCGGTGATCGGCCACGAGATGTCCGGACGCATCGCCGAGGTCGGCCCCGGGGTGCAGGGGCACCGGGTGGGCGACCCGGTGACCGTGATGCCGCTGGACTGGTGCGGCGACTGCCCCGCCTGCCGGGCCGGCAACAGCCACATCTGCCACCGGCTCACCTTCATCGGCATCGACTCCCCCGGCGCGATGCAGCGCTCGTGGACGGTGCCCGCGCGGATCGTGGTGCCGCTGCCCGCGGACCTGCCGCTGACCCACGCCGCGCTGATCGAGCCGACCGCCGTCGCCGTGCACGACGTACGCCGGTCCCGGCTGACCGCCGGGGAACACGCGGTGGTCGTCGGCGCCGGGCCGGTCGGCCTGCTCATCGGGACGGTCGCCCGGGCCACCGGGGCCGAGGTGACGGTGCTCGAACTCGACCCGCGCCGCCGGGCCCTCGCCACCGAACTCGGGCTACGCACCGTCGACCCGGCGACGGTGGACGTCGCCCGGCACGTGCACGAGACGACCGGCGGGGCCGGGGCGGCCGTGGCGTTCGAGGTGTCCGGGTCCGCCGCCGGGGTCCGCACCGCGACCGACCTGCTCGCCGCACGCGGCCGGCTGGTCGTCGTGGCGATCCACCCCACCCCCCGGGAGGTGGACCTGCACCGCGTCTTCTGGCGGGAACTGGAGCTGATCGGGGTGCGGGTGTACGAACGGGAGGACTACACCGAGGCCGTCCGGCTGGTGCACGGCGGACAGGTGCCCGCCGGGCGGCTGATCACCCGGGTCGTGCCGTTGCCCGAGGTGGCCGAGGCGTTCCGGGCGCTCGCCGCCGGCGGCGAGGTGAAGATCCTCGTCGACTGCGGCGCCACCGGGTGAGCCCCGGGCGGCCGGCCCCGGCCGGTCCGCCGTCGACCGGACCGGGGTCGACTTTGGTCCGGACCGGGGTCGACTTTGGCCGGGGCGGGATCGACCTTGGCCGGGGCGGGGACCGACCCGTAGGCGATGCGCCGTCGGGGGCCGCCCTGGGAGATTGACGCCATGCCGACCACCAGGGCCGAACCCGGACGACTCCGGCGGGCCAGCACCAGTCCGGCGCTGCTCGTCCTGCTCGTCGCCCCGTTCTTCGGTGAGGGCCTGTCGGGGTCCAGCCCACCGGGGGACCTGCTGCTGCCCTGGCACCTCGCCTACATGGTCGCCCTGTACGGCTGCGGGGCGCTGGTCTGCCGCGAACTCGCCCACCGGTCCGGCCTGGGGTTCACCGGCCTGGTCCTGCTCGGCGTCGGCTACGCCGTGTGGGAGGAGGCGCTCGTCGACCGGTACTGGTTCGACCCCCGGTTCTGGGCGGACTCCGGCGTCGGCGGCTACAGCGTCGTGTGGCACACCAACCTGCTGCTCGCGGCCCACCTCACGGTGTTCCACACGGCGGTCAGCGTCGGCGCGTCCGTCCTCGTCGTCGAGTGGTTCGTTCCCCGGGCGCGGCACCGTCGGTGGGTCGGCCGGCCGGGGCTCGTCGTCGCGGGTCTGGTGCTCGCGGTGACCCCGGTGGTCTACGGCGAGTTCGACCGGCGTCCGCCGGCCGGCGTCCTCGTGGCCTCCGGGGCGCTGCTCGCCGCAGTCGTGGCGACCGCCTTCCTGGTGGGCCGCCGCCGACCGCCGGACGCCGCCCGACCCGCCGGTGACCCGACCCGACCGCGGCGGGGGCTGGTGCTGCTCGTGGCCGGCTGCGCGTGCGCGCACTGGTTCCTGACCTACACGGTCGCGCAGACCGCCGTGCCCTGGCCCGCCGGGGTGGCGCTGGCGCTGCTGCCCGTCGCCGCCGGACTGTTCCTGGTCCGGCGGCTCGCGGTGACCGGCCCGTACGGTGCCGACGGGGTCCGGGTGGTGGTCGGCCTGCTCGTGTTCCTCGTGCTCCTCGACCTACTGGTCGCCCTGGTCGGCCGCTACGACATGGTCCTCGCAGCGCTCGTCGCCGGCTGGCTCGCCCGCCGGCTGTACACCCGGCGGGCGTCGTACGGGACCGTGCCGGCCGGACCGACCGTGTGATGATCAGCGGGTGCGGGTGGTGCTGGCGACCGACGCGGGACACCCCGGGCGGGCCAACGAGGATTTCGTCGGGGCGGTGCCGGCCGGCCTGGTGCTGGTCGACGGCGCGGGCGGCATCCCGGGGGCCGGGGAGTTCTGCCGGCACGGCGTGGCCTGGTACGCCCGGCGGCTCGGCGGCGCGCTGCTGGGCGGGCTGTCGACGGGCGGGAGCCTGCGGGAGGTGCTGGCCGGGGCGATCACGCAGGTCACCGACGCGCACCGGGGCAGCTGCGACGTCACCCACCCGAGCAGCCCGCACGCGGCCGTGGCGGTGCTGCGGTGCTCCGGCGGGCTGGTCGAGCACCTGGTCCTCGGGGACGTGGTGGCGGTCGTCGGCCGGGTGGCCGGCGGGCCGCTCGTCGCCCACGACCCGCGCGAGGTGGTGATCGCCCGGTCCTTCGAGCGGCGGCTGGTGGGCGTCGCCGAGGGCAGCGGGGAGCACCGGCGGTTGCTGGCCGAACTGCGGGGGCACCGGAACGCCCCGGGCGGGTTCTGGGTGGCCAAGGACGACCCACGGGTGGTCGACGAGGCGGTCACCGGCGACTGCCCGGCGGGTGAGGTGACGGTGGCGGCGCTGCTGAGCAACGGGGCGAGCCGGCTCGTGGACACCTTCGGCCTCACCGACTGGGCGGGCCTGCTGCGCCTGCTGGACACCGCCGGACCCGCCGGGATCATCCGGCGGGTCCGGGAGGCCGAGGCCCGGCACGGGGTCGCCACCGACGACGCGACGGTGGCCGGGTGGCGCGCGACGGGACCGTCCGCCGACGGCTGACCCGCGGCGCGGAAGATCCACCCGGGCCGGGCGGACCTCCGGGGAGGCCGCCCGGCCCGGTCAGTCCGCCGCCGCGGCGTCGGCTGATCGGTGGTTCAGTTGCGGACGATGGTGAAGGTGCTTGTCGTGTTGCGGACGTCCTGGTGGTTGTCGCTCAGCCGCAGGTTGGTGAACGTCGCCGAGCCGACCGCCGGGCCCTGCCCCGCCTCGGGCATCTCGTTGACCCAGATGCCGAAGCCGGACTTCGCGTCGAACGCGTCACCACTGCGCCGCGCCCCGGAGATCGACACGTCGGTGAGCACCGTGTCGGTGATCGGGTTCTCCGGCTGGCCGCCGGTGTACTTGGTCTGGAACATGATCCCCGAGTACGTCGGGTCGACGATGTCGACGGCGCTGACCCGGATGCCCCGGAACTCCTTGGACGCGGAGAACAACCACATCGCGGGGAACGTCTGTGCGCCCCAGAAGTGCCCGCCGGAGCGGATCAGCGAGATGTTCTCGAACCGGGTGGGTGGGCTGGCGCCGAACCCGACGAACGGGTAGCCGAAGTCCAGCGAGCTGATGGTGATGCCCGAGTAGGTCAGCTGGTCGGCGAGGTAGAGGTTGCGGAAGGTGTTGTCGTAGCCGCCGTACACGGCGATGCCGGCGGCCCGCCAGGTCAACGTGGCGGTCAGGTTCTCGAACACGTTGCCGTGGTTGCCGCCGGAGCCGCCGGAGTCGGTGGCGGAGAACAGCGCGAACGCGTCGTCGCCGTTGGACCGGCCCTCCGTGTTGGTGACCAGCGCGTTGGTGCTGCCGTTGGTCATGTTCACCCCGTCGGCGAAGGTGTTACGGAAGCGGCTGTCCCGGATGGTCAGCCCGTCCACGCTGACCCCCCAGTACGCGCAGACGGTGTGCTCGACCCAGACGCTGTCCAGCGTCAGGTTGTCCACGTCCTTCAGCTCGCCCCACACCTTGCCCGGACCGTCGATCCGGTTGGTGTAGTTGCCGAAGAACGCCAGGTGGGCGAAGGTCGACCCGCTGGCCGAGGACTCGACCCGGAAACCGGCGTCGGTGTTCTGCTGGTTCGTCGGCGTCTGGAAGCGGGTGTACCACATGCCCGCGCCGACCACCTTCACCGGTTTGCCGTACACCTGGAACTTCTGGGCGGTCTCGTAGCTGCCGGCGGGCAGGTAGACGCCGACCAGGGTGCCGGTGGTGTCCATCCGGACCGCGTCCAGCGCGTTCTGCACGTCGGCGTGGCTGAACCCGGTCGGCGCCTTGTAGCGGGTCGGGTCCGGGTTGGCGCGGGGTGACACCAGCTCGGTGTCGACGAAGTCGATCGCGTAGGTGGTGCTGTTGGCCGGGTCCTTCTGGAGCCGGATCCGGCTGCCCGCCGCGACGGTGGAGTTGAGCAGCACGTTCGCCTCGTCGTAGAGGTGCCGGGGCGCGCCCGCGCTCGGCGAGTCGCTGGGGGCGGCCTCGGCACCGTAGAGCCAGATGTGCTTCGAGGTGAGGCTGATCGGCTTGTGCAGCACCCCGTTGACGTAGACGTTGAGCGTCGCGTCGATTCCGCCGCCGCCCGGCGCGTCCGGGATGGAGAAGCGGGTGACCAGCGCGTTCGCGGCCGACTTGGTGGTCCACTCGACGTACGCGCCGGTGGTGTTGAGGGTGACCGCCCGCCGGCCGGACGCCTCGCCGGCCAGGTCGCCGATGGTCCGGTTCGGGCCGATCACCTGCGCGCCGCCGCCGACCGAGCCGTCCTCGGCCTCGTACGCGTCGTAGCCCAGGTTCGCGCCCCGGCCGACGAACAGCGGCCGGTCGCTCGAATTGTTCTGCCGCTTCACCGGCAGCTCGTTGGCATCGTCGGCGAGTACCACCCGCACCGTGTAGCGGCCGTTGGCGGCGGTCCAGGTGCCGAGCGACACCGGGCCGGCGGTGGCCCCGGCGGCGATCGTGCCGGAGTACGCGCCGGTCAGCGTGCGGACCACGGAACCGGAGTCGTTGAGCACGGTGAGCGTGATGCCGTGCGCGCCGCTCGCCGAGGCGATCGTGCCCTGGTTGCGCAGCGTCACCGCGAAGGTGACCGTGGCGCCGGCGGCCGGCGTGCCGGGCGACCAGGTCACCGCCGAGGCCACCAGGTCGGAGCTGGCCACCGGGCTGACCGTCAACGCGGTCGGGTTGGTGTAGGAGTTGTTCGCCTCGTTCTGCTCGATCACCGTGTTCGACTCGTCGACCTTCGCGGTGAGCGGGTAGCTGCCGGCGTTACGCGCGCCGATGCTCGCCGAGACGGTGCTCGACGCGCCGGCGGCGAGCGCGCCGACGGCGGCGGTGCCGACCTTCGTCGTACCCAGGTAGAGGTTGACGTCGGTGGCGGCGGACGCCGCGCTGCCGGCGTTACGCACGGTGGCGGACAGCGTGATCGCGTCGGTTTCGACGGGCGCGGTGGGCGCGGCGGTCAGGGCGGTGACGGTGAGGTCCGGGTTGGCCGCCGGCACGCCGATGACCTGGAACTCCGCGACCTGGCCGTTGGACGAGCCGGAGTTCGCGGTGAACTGCAACCGGACGTCCGCGGCGGTCGCCGAGACGGGGACGGTCACGGTGTTGCCGGTGTTCGGGTTGAACGGGTACGTCGCGGAGCCGACCAGGCTGGTGAACCCGGACGCGGACTGCTCCCGCCCGAGCACCTGGAACGTCTGGGTACGCGCGCCCCACGCCGGGTCCGGGTTGAGCTTCACCACGACCGCGCTGATGCTGGCGTTCGCGCCCAGCGCCACGGTGAGCGTGCCCGGGTACGCGCCCGGCGCGCCCTCCCAGTAGGTGGTGACGTCGTTGTCGACCGCGTTGGCCGCGTTGAACACGTGCACCACCGACGACGCGGTGGCCGGCTTGCCGACCGCCAGGTTGGTGCCGCCGCCGGTGCTGCCGGTCCGGGTCACCGTGTTGCTGTTGGCGGACACGTTGCCGGCGGCGTCGCGGGCCCGTACCCGGTAGGAGACGGTG
Organism: Micromonospora sp. HM134; assembly: GCF_007833915.1. Classification (NCBI taxonomy): domain Bacteria; kingdom Bacillati; phylum Actinomycetota; class Actinomycetes; order Micromonosporales; family Micromonosporaceae; genus Micromonospora; species Micromonospora sp. HM134. The sequence goes on along the minus strand of NZ_CP041061.1, from coordinate 3,051,960 downwards.
GCGCTGTCCGGCTGGCTGTCGGTGTAGGTCAGCGTGGAGCCGCCAACGGTGGTGCGCAGCGACCCGTTGGCGAAGACCTCGTAGCCGGTGACGCCGACGTTGTCGGTGGACGCGGTCCAGGTCAGCCGGATCTGCCCGCTCGCCGGCTGGGTCCAGGCGAGGTTGCCGGGCGCGGTCGGCGCGGTGGTGTCACCGGTGTTGCCGGTGCGGGTCACCGTGTTGCTGTTGGTCGACACGTTGCCGGCGGCGTCGCGGGCCCGGACGTAGTACGACACGGTGGACCCGGCCGGCTGGGTGTCGGTGTAGGTCAGCGTGGTGCCGCCGACGCTGGTGCGCAGCGCGCCGCCCGCGTAGATGTCGTAGCCGGTGACGCCGACGTTGTCGGTGGACGCGGTCCAGGTCAGCCGCACCTGGTCGGTGGCCGGCTCGGTGAACGCCAGGCTGCCGGGGGCGCTGGGCGCCTGGGTGTCGCCGGTCGCCGCGCCGTAGACCTCCAGTTCGGCGAGCTGCCCGGCGGGCCAGGCGCTGTTCGCGGTGAACAGCAGCCGCAGGTAGCGGGTGGACGCGGTGGGCACGGTGACGGTGACCGTGTTGCCGCCGGCCGGGTCGAACGCGTACGACGCGGACGCGACGAGCGTGCCGAACGTGGACCCGTTGGTGCCGCCCTGCACGGTCAGCGTCTGGTTGCGCGCGCCCCAGCCGGTGGGCAGCCGCAGCACCAGCCGGTTGACGCTGGTGGCGGCGCCCAGGTCGGCCTGGATCCACTGCGGGAACGCGGTGTTCGGGCTCTCCCAGTAGGTGCCCGCGTTGCCGTCGTTGGCGTTGCCGGCCCCGTACACGTCGGAGTGGCCGCTCTCGGTCATCGTCGCGCCGAGCGCCAGGTTGGTCGAGGAGCTGGCGGTGCCGTAGACCTCCAGCTCGGCGAGCTGGGCGGCGGTCCAGCCGGTGTTGGCGGTGACGACGACGCGCAGGTAGCGGGCGTTGGTGGCGCTGAAGCCGAGGGTCACCGCGTTACCGGCGGCCGGGCTGAACGAGCGGGCGGCGGACGCGACGACCGTGGTGAAGCCGCTGCCGTCGGCGCTGGCCTGCACGGACAGCGTCTGGGTGCGGGCCTCCCAGGCGGCGGGGAGCCTGAGCACCACCTGGTCGACGGCGCGGCTGGTGCCGAGGTCGACCTGGGCCCACTGGGGCAGCGCGCCGCTGCTCTCCCAGTAGCTGCCCGGGTTGCCGTCGGTGAGGTTGGCGGTGACGTAGGGGCCGTTGACGCTGCTGGCGGTGGCGGTGCGGCCGGCGGCGAGGTTCGGGCCGCCGGCGGCCAGGGCCGGTGGGGCGGGGGCCGCGGTGACGGCCAGGCCGACCGCGGCGAGCACCGCGACGATTCTGGTACGGAATCTGGACATGGTGGACGGACACCTTCTTCCCGGGGGAGGTGGAGAGGCGTTGACGGGGTGGGGGTGTGGTGCGCGGCGGGGACCCGGGCGGGTCCCCGCCGCGCCGGGTCAGGAGGCGTAGACCTCGAACTCGGAGAGCTGACCGGCGGGCCAGCCGGTGTTGCCGGTGAACGTCAGCCGAACGAAGCGGCGGTCACCGGAGGGCAGCGCGATCGACACGCTGTTGCCGGCCGCCGGGTCGAACGGGTAGCCGGCCGCCGCCTTGAGGGTGGTGAACGACGAGCCGTCGGTGGAGCCGAGCACGGCCACCGTCTGGGTACGGGTCTGCCACGCCGCCGACGCCGGCAGCCTGAGCACCACCCGGCCGACCGTGCGGGCGCTGCCCAGGTCGACGGTCACCGACTGGGGGAAGGCGTTGTTGGTGCTCTCCCAGTAGGTGGCCGGGTTGCCGTCGACGGTGTTGCCGACGCCGTAGACGTCGGCGTGGCTGGTCTCGGCGACCGGGCGGCCGGCGGCCAGGTTGCCGGTCGGTGGCGCGGTGGTCGGGGGCGGGGTCGACGGCGGGGTGGTGGTGGGCGGCGGGGTGGTGGTGGTGCCACCGCCGTACACCTCCAGCTCGGCGAGCTGGGCGGCCGGCCAGCCGGTGTTGCCGGTGACGGTGACCCGGACGTACCGGCGGGTGCCCGACGGCAGCGCGATCGACACGCTGTTGCCGGCCGCCGGGTCGAACACGCGACCCGCCGACGCGGCGAGCGTGCCGTAGGAGGAGCCGTCGGTGGAGCCGAGCACGGACAGCGTCTGCGTGCGGCGTTCCCAGCCGGCGGGGAGCTTGAGCACCACCCGGTCGACGGTGCGCGACGCGCCGAGGTCGACGGTCAGCGACTGCGGGAAGGCGTTGTTGGCGCTCTCCCAGTAGCTGCCCGGGTTGCCGTCGACCGCGTTGCCGGCCGCGTACGTCTGGTTGACGCTGGTGGCGGTCGCCGGCCGGCCCAGGGCCAGGTTCCCGCCGGCCGGCGGGGTGGTCGGGGGCGGGGTGGTCGGCGGCGGGGTCGTGGTCGGGGGTGCGGTGGTCGGCGGGACGCTGGTCGGCGGCGGGCTGGACGGGCCGTTGCCCCACTGCGGCTGCGGCCACGGCCCGCAGTACGGGGTGGGCGTGTACCAGCCGGAGTTGCCGGTGCCCTGGGTGATCTGGAAGCCGCTGCCGACGCAGTTGTGCATCGGGTTGGTCTGGGCGATGTTGGTGGCCCGGACGCCTGTGAAGCTGACCTGGCTGGGGGCCTGCACCTGGAGCGCGTACGTGCCCGCGCCGTCGATCCGGACGTTGCTGAACGCGATGCCGCTGGTCTGCCCCTCGATCCAGTGCAGCGCCGCGTAGGAGCTGTCCAGGATGTCGGTGTCGGTGACGTTGATGGCCGCGCCCTGGATCGGCTCGTTGAGCGCGGAGAACCAGATCGCGCCCACCCCGAAGTTCCAGTTGTAGTCGGAGTTGCCGTTGCGGATCAGCGTGTTACGGGCGACCGTGATGGTGCCGGCCACCGCAGTGGACCCGGTGACTCCGGGATAGCGGTTCGCGACGTGGATGCCGCCACCGTTGGTGACCGAGTCGGCGGTCACGTTGTCGGCGATGGTGATGTCGCGTCCGCCGTAGGTGACCAGATGGTTGGCCAGGATCGTCACGCCGATGGTGTTGCGGGTGAAGGAGTTGCCGACGTTCGGCACGCTCTGCGCCCACATGGCCAGCGCGTCGTCACCGGTGTTGCGGACGAACGTGTTGGTCACCGTGGAGTTGGTGACGCCCCAGTGGAAGTTCACCCCGTCGGCGGTCTGGTCGAGGATGCGGCTGTTGCGGATGGTGAAGTTGTCCATCGGGCCGTCCATCCACGCGCCGACCTTGGTGTGCTGCAACCACAGGTTGTCCACCACCGAGTTCGTCATCGCGCCGCCGATGGCGTTGACCTGGTCCTCGTCGACCCGCTCCCGGATGTCACCGATGATGGCGAAGTCCCGCAGCGTGACGTTGCGGCTGGGTCCGCCGGCCTCGTGCGCGCGGATCTCCCCGGAGTAGCCGCCGCCGGGCACGTACTTTCCGTAGATGCCGGCGGCGCGCTTACGGTCGGTGGGGTGCCGGCCGCCGAGCACCGAGTACCACGGCCCGGCCCCGCGCAGCGTGACGCCGTCGACCACCACGTGGTCCCAGAGCGTGAACGTGCCGGCCGGAATCCACACCGCTTTCCCCTGCGCCCTGCCGGCGTCCGCCGCGGCCTGGAACTTAGCCGTCGAGTCGGTGCCGCCGGTCGGGTCCGCGCCGAAGTCGGTCACCACGTCCAGCACGCCTGAGGGCTTGGCGATCGGCGACCCGACCAGCTCGAAGTCGGCCAGGTCGATGGTGAACGTGGGCGACTGGGCGGTCGAGGAGACCTGGAGGCGGATCTTCGTGCCGGCCGGGTACGTGGTGCCGAACATCGTCCGGGTCTCGTCGTAGAAGTGGTGCGGGTTGGTGTCGCCCGGGTTGTTGTTGAACGGGTAGCCGCCGTAGTACCAGCCGTACCGGGAGGTGACCGGGACGGCCTTGACCAGGGTGCCGTTGGCGCGCAGGTCGATGCTGGCGTCCCGACCGGTGCCGGCGGCGTTGTCGGGCAGGCTGTAGCGGAAGGTGACCGCGTTCGCCGGGGCGGTGAGGGTGAACTCGACGTACTCGCCGACCGCGTCGAGGGTGACCGCCTCCCGGCCGGACGCCTCGGACGGCAGCGTGCCGTAGCGCCGGTCGGGGCCGATCCTGGTGCCGGTGTGGACGGCCTGTTCCGCCTCCTGCTCCCGGAACGGCACGGTCGCGCCCCGGCCGGCGATGTCGAACGGGGACAGGCCGGCGGCGTGCGCCGGGGTGGCGGTGGAGGTCAACGCCACGACGGTCAGTGTCGAGGCGGCGAGTACGGCGGCGGCCAGGGCCGCGAGCCCGGTCGGGCGTCGGTGGTGCGGGTGCTCGGCCATGCGGGGTGTGCTCCCTTTCGTCGGTGGCCAGGTCCCCCGTGCGGCGGTGCTGCTGTCTCCTCCCCTTCCTCCCCAGGTGTTCCGGCGGCCGGGACGGGCCGCCGGGTGGTGCGGTTCAGGCCGGCCGGGTCCGCAGCCAGACCGCGGTGTCCGGGGGCAGCCGGTCGTCGTCGAGCGGCCCGCTGGCCAGCAGCATCCGGTCGTACCCGGGCAGCGCCACCGCCTCGGCACCGAGGTTGACCAGGCAGGCGAACCCGGGTTCCCGGGCGAACGCGAGCACCCGCGCCGGCGCGGGCAGCCAGGTCAGCGTGCCGTCGCCGAGGGCGGGTTCGGCCCGGCGCAGCGCCAGCGCCGCCCGGTACAGCTCCAGCATCGAGTGCGGGTCGCCGGTCTGGGCACGGACGGTGCGGTCCTTCCAGTCGGCCGGCTGCGGCAGCCAGGGCGCGGCGGCGGCCCCGTCGGGGCTGAACCCGAACGGCGGGGTGTCGCCCTGCCAGGGCAGCGGCACCCGGCAGCCGTCGCGGCCCGGGTCGACCCGCCCGGAGCGTTCCCACATCGGGTCCTGCCGCAGCGCGTACGGGATGTCCTCGACCTCCCACAGTCCCAGCTCCTCGCCCTGGTAGACGTAGGCGGCACCGGGCAGGGCGAGGCTGAGCAGCGCGGCGGCCCGGGCCCGGCGGGTGCCGAGTTCCAGGTCGGTGGGGATGCCCTCGCGCTTGGCGGCGAAGCTGAACGTGGTGTCGGCCCGGCCGTAGCGGGTGACGTGCCGGGTGACGTCGTGGTTGGACAGCACCCAGGTGGCCGGGGCGTCGACCGGGGCGTGCGCGCCGAGGGTGCCGTCGATGCTCTCGCGCAGCGCGGCGGCGTCCCAGGCGCAGCCGAGGAAGTCGAAGTTGAACGCGGTGTGCAGTTCGTCCGGGCGCAGGTAGTTGGCGAACCGCTGCCGGTCGGGCAGCCACACCTCGCCGACCAGCGCCCGCCCGCCCGGGTAGGAGTCGGCGATGCGCCGCCAGGCGCGGTAGATGTCGTGCACGCCGTCCCGGTCGTGGAACGGGTGCGGCCGGTCCGGGTGGACCTCCGGCAGCGTGCCGTCCTTGACCAGCAGGCCGGCGGAGTCGATCCGGATGCCGTCCACGCCCCGGTCGAACCAGAAGCGCAGGATGCCCTCGAACTCGGCGCGGACCCGGGGGTGGTCCCAGTTGAAGTCGGGTTGCTGCGGGGCGAACAGGTGCAGGTACCAGTCGCCGGGGGTGCCGTCCGGGTCGGTGGTGCGGGTCCAGGTGGGGCCGCCGAACTCGCCCGTCCAGTCGGTGGGGGGCAGGTCGCCGTCGGGTCCCCGGCCGGGACGGAACCAGAACAGTTCCCGTTCGGGGGCGTCCGGGCCGCCGGTGAGCGCGGCCCGGAACCAGGGGTGCGCCTCCGAGCAGTGGTTGGGCACCACGTCGACGATGGTCCGGACGCCGAGTGCGTGCGCCTCGGTGATCAGCGCCTCGACCTCGGCGAGGGTGCCGAAGACCGGGTCGATGTCGCGGTGGTCGGCGACGTCGTAGCCGGCGTCGGCCATCGGCGACGGATACCAGGGGCTGAACCAGATCGCGTCGACCCCGAGGGCGGCGAGGTGGTCCAGGCGGGAGCGGATGCCGGCGACGTCGCCGATCCCGTCGCCGTCGCCGTCGGCGAAGCTGCGCGGATAGACCTGGTAGATCACCGCGGAGCGCCACCACGGGCTGCTGTCGGCCATGGGCACGGTCACCTGCTTTCTGCGGGTCGGTTCTGCTGCGGCGGGCTGTGGGTTGCGAGCGGCGGGCTGCGGACGGCGGGCGGGATCGCCCGGTCAGCCCTTGAGGCCGCCGGTGGTCAGGCCGGACATGATGTTCCGTTGGAAGATCAGGAACAGCACGACGGTGGGGATGGCGGCGATGACCGAGGCGGCGATCACCACGTTCATCGGGGTGCCGCCGGCGAAGGCGTAGATGCCGACGCTGACCGTGCGGGTCTCCGGTGACGGCATGACCAGCTTGGGCCAGAGGAAGTCCTTCCAGACCGCCGTCACCGCGAAGATCGCCACCACGCCGAGGATCGGGCGGGACATCGGCAGGACGATCGACCAGAGGGTACGCAGCGGTGACGCGCCGTCGACCACGGCGGCGGCCATCAGGTCGTCCGGGATGGAGTCGAAGAACCGTTTGAGCAGGAAGATGTTGAACGCGTTGGCGACCAGCGGCAGCCAGATCGCGAACGGGGAGTCGAGCAGGTTGAGGTGCACGACCGGCAGGTCGATCACGGTCACGTACTGCGGGACGATGAGCACCATCGCCGGGATCATCAGCGTCGCCAGCATCATGGCGAGGATCAGCCCACCCAGCACCGGGCGCAGCTTCGACAGCGCGTACGCGGCGGCGGTGTCGAACACGAGTTGGAACAGCACCGCGCCGGTGGCGTAGTAGAAGGTGTTGAACAGCAGCTTGGCCAGATCCAGGTTGGTCCAGGCGTCGACGTAGTTGCCCGGTTGCGGGTCGCGGGGGAACAGCGACGGCGGGGTCTGGGCGATCTCCTGGCCGCTCTTCAGCGCGCCGGTGACCATCCAGTAGAGCGGGCCGAGGAAGACCAGCGTGAACACGACCACGACGACGGTCAGCACGGTCCAGTAGAGGACCCGGCCGCGTCCGCGTCGCAGTTGTGCCGGGGCGATGAGGGTCCGGGTGGTGGGGTCGGCGGCCATGTCCTAGTCCTGTCTCGCGGTCAGTCGCAGGTAGACGGCGGAGAACCCGGCCAGCACCACCAGCATGATCACGCCGAACGCGGCGGCGCCGTTGAGGTCGTTCTGGAAGAAGCCGTGCTGGTAGATGAGGTACGCCACCGAGGTCGCCGAGTCCTGGGTGCCGGCGCCGTTGGCGAGGATCAGCGGCTCGATGAACAGCTGCATGGTGGCGACGATCTGGAGCATGGCCAGCAGGGCGAGGATCAGCCGGGTCTGCGGGACGGTCACGTGGACGATGCGCCGCCACAGTCCGGCGCCGTCGAGTTCGGCGGCCTCGTACAGCTCGCCGGGGACGTTCTGCAACGCGGCCAGGTAGATCAGCACCGCGCCGCCCATGTTCATCCAGGTCGACGCGAGCACCATGGCCGGCATGGTCATCGTGGGCGACTGCATCCACTCGGAGGTGGGCAGGCCGAGCGCGGTGAGGACCGCGTTGAACAGCCCCGCCCCGCTCGGGTCGTAGGCGTAGAACTTGAACAGGAACAGCGCGGACGCCGGGGGCAGCATCACCGGCAGGTAGACCAGCACCCGCAGGTAGCCGGTGGCGTGGCGCAGCTCGTTGAGCAGGATCGCCACGAGGAACGGGACGGCGTAGCCGAGCACCAGGGCCAGGCCGGTGAAGACGAAGGTGTTCTTCCAGGCCGTCCAGAAGCTCGGATCGGCGATGATCCGGGCGTAGTTGTCCCAGCCGACCCAGGTGGTCTCGCCGCGCCGGGTGCGCTGGAAGCTCATCACCACGCCGCGCACCATCGGGTACCAGGAGAAGACGGCGAAGCAGACGAGCGCGCCGACGAGGAACGTGTGCCCGGTCAGGTTGTCCCGTACCCGCCGGCCGCGTCCGGCCCGGCGCGCGGCGGTGGGCTGCGGCGACGGCGTGGGGCGGCCGGGGCGGCGGGTGGCTCCCGGGGCGGTGGTGAGCGCCAAGGCAACTCCCTGCGGTAGTGGGTCGCGGTGGCGTGGGGGCCGGGTGGCCGGCCCCCACACGGGCGGGTCAGCTGTCGGCGGCCAACAGTTGGTTGATCTTGCTCTCGGCCGTGGTGAGCAGGGCGTCGATGTTGGCGTTCGGGTTCGTCAGCACCCCGGACATCGCGGCGTCGAGCACCGCGTAGATGGCCTGGGCGTTGCGCGGCTCGCCCTTGATCGGCACCGGGTTGGCCTCGAAGACCGCGAAGTTGGCGGTGTCCACGTTGGCGTTGGCCTTGCGCAGGTCCAGTTCCTGCTTCTGCGCGTCGCTGCCGGCGGCGAACAGCAGCGGCTGGGGCAGGCCGACCGGGTAGTTCTGCGGCTTGGCCCGGACGTAGTCGAACTGGCCCTTGCCCGGGGTGAGCTTCTGGAAGGCGATCCACTTCAGACCGGCCTTGACCTGCTCGGGCGACAGGCCCTTCTTGAAGAAGTAGCCCTCGCCGCCGCCGAGCGTCGCCAACGCCTTCCCGTCCTGGCCGGGCAGCGGGCCCATCGCCCAGTCCTGGTACCTGCCCTGGAACTGCGTGACGATCGCCTGGGTGGCGTCGGGCGCGCCGATGAACATGCCGACCTTGCCGGCGCCGGCGTTGGTCAGCAGGTCGCCCCACTGCAGGAGCTGGCGGCTGCCCATGCTGTCGTCGCCGTGGCGCATGTCCTTGAGGTTCTGCAGGACCTGCCTGCCCGCCGGGGTGTTGACGTCGGCCTTCTTGCCGTCGGCGCTGAGCACCTGGCCGCCCTGCGAGTAGAGCAGCGAGGTGAAGTGCCAGCCACCGGTGTTGCCCGCGCTGTACTCGGAGTAGCCGGCGACGCCGCCACCGAGCGCGGAGATCTTCTTCGCCGCGGCACGCACCTCGGGCCACGTCTTCGGCGGGGTGGCCGGGTCGAGGCCGGCGCGTTGGAAGAGCGCCTTGTTGTAGATCAGGCCCATCGAGTAGTTCTTCACCGGTACGCCGTAGAGCTTGCCGCCGTCGGTGAAGACCTCCTTGAGCGCCGGGTCGACGCTGTCCCAGGTGGGGATGGTGTCCTTGGTGGCGTACCCGGTGATGTCCATGGCCTGACCGGAGTCCAGCACCTGCGCCAGGTCGGTCATGTAGCCGTAGAAGACGTCGGTGACGGTGCCGCCGGCGAGGCGGGCGGTGAAGTCCGGCGGGTTGTTGCACTGCTCGCCGACGCTGACGCTCTTGACGACGATGTCCGGGTTCTGCTGCTGGAACGCGGCGACGTCGTCGTTCCAGTTCTTCAGCAGTTCCTTCTGTGCGCCGACCGGCTGGCAGTCGACCGTGATGGTGACCTTGCCGCCGGCCGCGCCGGAGTCGTCGCTCTTGGTGGAGCACGCCGCCAGGCTGAGCCCGAGGCCGGCCGCGAGCGTCAGGGCCGCGACCTTCCGGTACTGCGGTACGGACATCTGTCCATCCCTTCGGGAACGGTTATCCATGACCTGCACTGATCTGCGGTGACCGGGTGGCTGCCGGTGACGGGGGTGGTGGGGTGGCAGCCGCCCACGCCCTGCCCCGGGACTCGGTGCCCGGGGTCGGGTTGAGTGGAGTCAATGTAGCGACGTGGACTCTTTACAGCAAGGTTTCGACCGCATCACGAAAGAAATCGACTTGGGAGTGGTTGATCGCAACGAAGCCGACCCCGGGCAGCAGAACGGCCGCCGACCGCAGGTGCGGTCGACGGCCGGGAGGCGTCGCGGTTCGGTCGTGGCGGGTCAGTCGCGGGGAACGGGTGCGGTGGAGCCGCGTACCACCAGCTCGGGTTCGAAGAGCAGCTCGTCGTGCAGCACGCCGGCCCCCTCGATCTGGGTGACCAGCAGATCGACCGCGGCCTGCCCCATCGTCTCGATCGGTTGGCGCACCGTGGTCAGCGGCGGATCGGTGCAGGTCATGAACGCCGAGTCGTCGAAGCCGACCACCGACACGTCGGCCGGCACCGCGCGACCGAGCCGGCGGGCGGCCCGGACGGTGCCCAGCGCCAGCACGTCGCTGGCACAGATGACGCCGGTCACGCCGCGCTCGATCAGCCTGGTCGCCGCGACCCGGGCACCCTCCATCGAGAAGCTGGACCGCTCCACCAGGTGCCGGTCGGCGTCCCAGCCGGCGGTACGGACCATCGCGTCCAGCTTGCGCCGCGACGGGATGTGGTCGGCCGGACCGAGCACCATGCCGATCGTCTGGTGACCGAGCGAGCGCAGGTGCCCGTACGCCTGCTCGACGGCGACCGCGTCGTCGGTGGACACCCGGGGGAAGCCGAGTTCCTCGACGCCCGCGTTGACCAGCACCACCGGCAGGCCCCGGTCGGTCAACCGCCGGTAGTGCTCGTGCGAGGCGTCGGCCAGCGCGTACGAGCCGCCCGCGAAGATGACCCCGCTGACCTGGTGGTCGAGCAGCATCTCCACGTAGCCGGACTCCGGCACGCCGCCGATGGTGCGGGCGCACAGCGCCGGGGTGAACCCCCGTTGGGCGAGGGAGCCGGTGACCACCTCGGCCAGCGCCGGGAAGATCGGGTTCTGCAACTCCGGCAGCACCAGGCCGACCAGCCGGGCCCGTTCGCCGCGCAGCTTCGTCGGGCGTTCGTAGCCGAGCACGTCGAGGGCGGTCAGCACCGCCGCCCGGGTCGCCTCGGACACTCCCCCGCGACCGTTGAGCACCCGGCTCACGGTCGCCTCGCTGACCCCCGCCTTGCGGGCCACCTCCGTCAGACGCTTCGTCACGGCGGCAATACTACGTCGGATTCTTGCAAAAACTGAACAGACAGCCGGCGAGAATCAGTCCGACCCGGACCGCCACGGTGCCGGGGCGCGTCAGCGGGCCGGCGGTCCGCCCCTCGGCCACGACCCTGCGCCATCGGGATACTTGTATACTCTGGTCCGCCGACCTAACAGCCCCTGGCAGAGAAGCAGTGAGCGGACCAGCAGCGAGCAAACCCCAGGTGAGCAGCAAGTCGGTCGTCCTCGACGCGATCCGGGCAGCCGGGACGATCAGCCGGGTCGGGCTGATCCGGGCCACCGGTTTCACCGCGCCGACCATCTCCACCCTGGTCCGTAAGCTGATCAACGAGGATCTGGTCGTCGAGACCGGGCACGCGAAGTCGACAGGCGGCAAACGCCGGGTCCTGCTCCAGCTCAACCACGCCTCCCGGTACGCCGTCGGCGTGCACCTGGACCACGGCGTCATCACCTACGCCCTGACCAACCTGGGCGGCACCGTGGTGGCCCGGATCTCCCGCCCGGGTGCCGGCGCGCAGGAACCGGCGGTCGTGGTCGCCCGGATCGCCACCGAGATCGCCGCGCTGATCGACGGGGTCGGGGTGGAGCGGGACCGCATCCTCGGCGTCGGACTGGTGTTCCCCGGCCCGGTCAACGCCACCCGGGGCATGGGCGGCCCGCCGGACGTGGGGCTCGCCCCCGCCATGCGGCAGTGGAACGGGTTCCCGCTGGGCGCGGCGCTGGAACAGGTGACCACCCTGCCGGTGGCGCTGGACAACGACGCGACCGCGGCGGCGCTGGGCGAACACTGGACCGGCGGGTTCGGCACGGCGACCTCGGCCGCCGCCCTCTACATGGGCACCGGCATCGGCGCCGGGCTGGTCATCAACGGCGTCACCTACCGGGGGCCGAGCGGCAACGTCGGCGAGTTGGGACACGTGTGCGTATCGGCCGACGGACCCCGGTGCTGGTGCGGGGCCCGGGGCTGCGTGGAGGCGCTGGCCGGGCCGGCGGCGGTGGTCGCCGCCGCGCGTTCGGAGCCGGCGACGGCACGGGCGGTGGGTTTCACGCCCGGCGTCCGACGGCCCTCGGTGGTCGCCGACTTCGCCGCGATCAGCCGGGCCGCCCGCCGGGGTGAGCCGTACGCGCTGGCGCTGCTGGAGCGGTCGGCCCGGCACCTCGGGGTGGCCGCCCGGACGCTGGCCAACCTGATGGACCTGGAGGTGCTCGTGCTGACCGGGCCGAGCCTGGCCACCGCCGGGTCGGTGTACCTGCCGATCGTCCGGCACGAACTGCGCGCCTCCTTCGCCCGGGGCACGCACACCGTCGATGTCCGGCTCTCCCGTTCCGCCGCGACGGCCTCGGCCATCGGCGCCGCCGCCCTGGTCCTGGAATCCGAACTGGTCCCGCTGGCTCACGGTCCACGCCCGGCCGAGCAGGTGGCCGGGCAGCGGGCCCGGCTCACCGAATCGGCAGGCTGAGTGACCCGGGGGTACGCGATGGACGACACGTGGCGCACGAGCGCGGTGGGGCTGGTGCTCGCCCGGCCACCCCGCCTGCTCGGCACCGAGCCGTTCTTCATGGAGTTCATCGCGGGCATCGAGGAGCGGCTCGCCGCGCACGGCCGGTCGGTGCTGCTGCACGTCGTCGCGCACCACGACGCCGAGATCGCCGCGTACCGGCGGTGGGCGCGGCAGCGGCTGGTCGACGCGATCGTGCTGGTGAACCCGTCGGTGGACGACGCCCGGCCGGCGGTGCTGCGGGAACTGCGGCTGCCCGTGGTGGTCGCGGGTGAGCCCACCGACGACAACCCGGCGGTACGCCGGGACGACGCCGGATCGATGCGGGCCGCCCTGGCGCACCTGGTCGCCCTGGGGCACCGCCGGGTGGCCCGGGTCAGCGGGCCCGACGCGCTGCTGCACACCCGGATCCGGACGGCCGCGATGCTGACGGCGGCGGCGGAGTCGGCCGTCGACGCCGTGGTGGTGGAGGGTGACTACTCGGCGGAGTCGGGGGCGCGGTTGACCACCGGGCTGCTGGACGGGCCCGAACCACCCACCGCGATCATCTACGACAACGACCTGATGGCGGTGGCGGGCCTGCACGCGGTCACCGAGCTGGGTCACCGGGTCCCCCGCGATGTCAGCCTGATCGCCTGGGACGACTCCAGCCTCTGCCGGCTGGCCTCGCCCGCGCTGACCACGATGAGCCTCGACGTGCACTCGTTCGGCGAGTCGGTCGGCGAGTCGGTGCTGCGGCTGGTCACCGGCGAGTCGGTGCCGCAGCGCTGGTGCGCGACCGAGACGGTGGTCGCCCGGGGCACGACCGGCCCACCCCGGTAGCGCGGTAATGCGGTCCCACCTGGCGACCCGTCGAAACGGCATCGATACGCTTGACTTAGTAAGGCGAATAAAGAAAGCTCGCAGGCGCGCTCCCATCGACGCTCCCCTCTATGCCTAGGAGAGCTTCATGACACGTCGTCATGCCCTGCTGGCGGCGACAGCCGCCGGCACGCTGGTGGCCGCCAGCCTGACCGCGGCCACCCTGCCCGCCTCGGCCGCCGCCTCGGGCTGTGCGGTCACCTACACCGTGCAGAGCCAGTGGACCGGCGGGTTCAGCGGCAACGTCGCCATCACCAACCTCGGCTCGGCGCTGGCCAACTGGACGCTGACGTTCGACTTCCCGAACGCCGGCCAGCGGGTCACCCAGGGCTGGAGCGCCACCTGGTCGCAGTCCGGCAGCCGGGTGTCGGCGGCCAGCCTGAGCTGGAACAGCGCGCTGAACACCGGCGCGTCCACCACGATCGGCTTCAACGGCGCGTGGAGCGGCGTCAACCCCGTACCCACGTCGTTCGCGCTCAACGGGACGACCTGCACCGGCGTGGTCAGCCCGACGACACCCACTCCCCCGCCCACGACGACGCCGCCGCCGACCACCCCACCGCCCACCACGCCCCCGCCGACCACCCCACCGCCGACGACCACCCCGCCGCCGAGCGGGGCCGCGCCGAGCCTGCGGGTCTCGGGCAACCGGCTGGTCACGGCGGCCGGGGCGACCTACCGCCTGCTCGGCGTCAACCGGGCCAGCGGCGAGTTCGCCTGTGTCCAGGGCAAGGGCATGTGGGACAGCGGGCCGGTCGACCAGGCCTCCGTCGACGCGATGAAGGCCTGGAACATCCGCGCGGTGCGCATCCCGCTCAACGAGGACTGCTGGCTGGGCCTGTCCGGGTCGCCCAGCGGGGCCACCTACCAGCAGGCGGTCAAGGCGTACGTGAACCTGCTCGTCGCCAACGGGATCAACCCGATCCTCGACCTGCACTGGACCCACGGCCAGTACACCGGCAACATCTCGGCCTGCTCCGACGTGAACGCCACCTGCCAGAAGCCGATGCCGAGCAGGCAGTACACGCCCCAGTTCTGGACCGGGGTCGCCACCGCGTTCAAGGGCAACGACGCGGTGCTGTTCGACCTGTTCAACGAGCCGTACCCGGACGCCGCCAACAACTGGTCGGACATGACGGCCGCGTGGCGCTGCCTACGTGACGGCGGCACCTGCACCGGCATCGAGTACCCGGTGGCGGGCATGCAGAGCCTGGTCGACGCCGTCCGCGCCACCGGCGCCACCAACGTGCTGCTGGTCCCCGGCCTGACCTGGACCAACGACCTGACCCAGTGGCTGGCCTACAAGCCGACCGACCCGCGCAACAACATCGTCGCCTCCTGGCACTCGTACAACTTCAACGCCTGCGTCACCGAGGCCTGCTGGGACACCCAGATCGCGCCGGTGGCCGCTCAGGTGCCGGTGCACGCCGGGGAGATCGGCCAGGACACCTGCGCCCACGACTACATCGACCGGTTGATGACCTGGCTGGACCGCAACCGGCTCGGCTACACCGCGTGGACCTGGAACCCGTGGGGTTGCAGCGGCGGCAACGTGCTCATCGAGGACTACAGCGGCACCCCGACCAAGAGCTACGGCGAGGGCTACCGGGCCCACCTGCTCACCGTCACCCCGTAACCGACCACCCGACCGGTTCCGGCCGGCCGGGTCGGCCACGGGTCGGCGCGACACCACCGCCCTCGGCGTGGCGGTGGTGTCGCGCGTCCGGTGCCCCCGGGGTCAGGAGCAGTTCCTGCCCTTGTTGATGCAGGTGGCGATGCGCTGCATGGTCTGGGCGGAGTTGACGTTGACGAAGTCGTTGTGGTCGGAGAACGGGTTGTGGTTCTCCTCCGGGAACGAGTCGAGCGCGTACTGGCCCTTGAGCTGCACGTCCCGGGGGATGTCGTAGCCGACGGTGATGCGCAGCTGCGGGATCGCCCGGAAGCCCTGCGGGCAGGCGCCGGTGGCCCGGTCGGCGAACGCGACGTGGTTGCGGTGGTTGTCGCTGTCGACGTTGCGGCCGTCCCAGCAGCCGGGGAAGTCGTGCACCCGCTGCACCTGGCTGCCGGCGGGGCAGATCGGGTACTTGTCGGCCAGCCGGTCGGCGAAGCCCGAGCAGGTCCAGGTGGCGCGGGCGTTGGCCGGGCCACGGCTGGTGGGCTTGGCGTCACCGGTGAGCGCCCGGAGGAACTTCGGCATCGGCACCACCCGGCTGACGGGGTTGCCGCGGTACTCGATCAGCACCTGCGCCGGGCGGACGATGCCACCGGTGTTGCCGGGCAGTTCCAGGTCGGGCCCCTGCGGGTCGGGCAGCGCGGCGGCGGTGGTGGGTGCGGCGGCGGTGGGGGTGCCGGCCTGGGCCGGGGCCTGGTCCAGGGTGCAGGTGGCGAACGCGTCGAGGCCCTGCGGGCGGGCGGCCTGCCGGCCGATCGCGATGGCGATCCGGTCGAGCACGGCGATCCGCTTGGCGCGCAGCGGGCCGAGGATGGCGTTGTCGACGAAGGCCGGGCCGCCCTGACCCCGGCTGGTGACGAGGCGTTCGTTGGCCTCGGAGAGCTGCCGGTCGAGTTCGTCGAGGTTGCGGTTCACCTCGGCGAGCGCCCCGGCGGGCACACCGGGCAGCTTGTCCCGCAGCGTGGGGCACTGGATGCGCGGGTTGGCCGCCTGGGCCGCCCTGACGCTGGCGCGGTGGGTGCTACGGGGCATCCGGGCGTGCATGTCGTCGTAGCTGACGTCACACTCGACCAGCGAGACCAGGCCGGGCTGGTTGCCGCCGGCGGCGGTGACCGAGATGCTGATCTGCCTGATCGTCGCGGCGCGGCGGGCCCGCAACGCGTCGATGACCTCCCGGTTGACGGCCGCGTCGATGCGGCCCCGGCTGGTGGTCATCCGCTGGTTCGCGGCGGCCTGCTGGCGGTCCAGCTCGGCAAGCAGCCGGTCGACGGTGCTGCGGGCCCCGGTGGGGACGGCCCGCAGCCGCTTGCCGACCGAGGGGCAGACGACCGTCGGCTGGGTCTGGGCGAGGGCCTGCCGCACCTGGTTGTCGCTGCGGACGCTCCTGTCGATGCGCACCACCGGCCAGAAGTAGGACGACTTGTCGCCGTTGCGGCAGGTGGTGCCGGAGGCGTCCAGGTCGGCGTCGGAGGAGTTGGCGGTGATCGCCAGGTTGCCGACGAAGTCGTGGACGTGTTCGGCGCCGTTGCGGATGCCGGGCTGGGCCACCGGGTTGTCCGGGCTGAACTTGCCGTTGCCGTTCGTGCCGCAGTCCACGGTGAACCGGCCGGTCGACCCGCCGGGGGCCGGCTGCGGGTTGCGCACGTTCGGCGGCACCTTCTCGATCGGCACGAACTGGTCCAGGCTGGTGGCGGCGTCCGCGGTGCCCCTGCCGCCGCCCGAGACGAAGGTGACGGTGAGCGCACCGGTGGCCGCCAGCACCAGCGCGGCCATGGCGATCCGGGCCGGCCGGGTGTGGACCAGCGGGGTCCCGTCGGGTCTGCGGTTCATCGGAAATCTCCTCCAAGCCGGAAACCGGCTCCGGTGATGTGCTGTCCCCCGGGGGTACGGCCCGGCGGGTGGGCAACGGTCACCGTCGGCCGGGTACGTCATGGTTCGGTAAGAAGTCGCGCCGGTGCTACCAACCGGTCAGGAGCAGATGGTTGACCGTGAGCGCCACCGCCGCCTGCACCACGAGCCAGCCGCGCCGGTCGGCCACGGGGATCAGGGCCGCGCCGGCCGTCAGCCAGACGGTGAAGGGCAACCAGATGCGCTCCACCTCGGCCTTGCTGTAGCCGGACAGGTCCGCCGCGACGATCACCGCCGTGGCGGCGAGCGGCAGCAGCCAGACGGTGTGCTCCGCGTCCGGCCGCCGCGACGCGAGGGCCCGCCGGCCGGCCGGCACCGCCCGCCGCAGGATCACCGCCGCCACCGGGCCGGCGGCCACCACCACCAGGGCCAGGTCGGCCCAGACCCAGTAGCCGTACGCCCGGTCGGCGGCGACCCCCTGGTAGTAGCGTTCGATGACCAGGTGGTAGCCGGTGGGCCACCAGAATCCGGCGGCGGTGAACGCGGCGGCGACCGGCAGCGCCCCGACGACCGCCCACCCCACGGTGCGCCGGTGCCGGCCGGCCAGCACGACGACCGCCAGCGCGAGCGGGGCCATCAGCACCAGCCCGTACGACAGGTAGCAGCCGAACGCCAACAGGGCCCCACCGGCGAGCGCCCCCACCGCGCGGCCCCGGGTCGCGCCGTGGGCCAGCAGGGCGATCCCGGTGGCGGTCACCCCGGCGAACAGCCCGTCGGCCGACACCCCGGCCCACACCGCCCCGGGGAACAGCACCACGAACGGCAGCACCGCGCGGGCCGCCGCCTCGGTGCCGAGCAGCCGTACGGTGTGCGGCACGGCGACGGCGACGAGGCCCGCCACCAGGATGCACAGCGTCCCCGCCCAGCCCCCGCCGGACAGCCCGACCCGGTCGAGCCCGACGAAGACGAGCAGCGCCCCCGGCGGGTGGCCGGAGACGTGGGTGGTCCAGGAGTCCGGTTGCCCGTCGAGGATGCGACCGGCGAAACCGGCAAGCATGGCGGGGACGTCGGTGACGCCGGGGACCTCGTGCAGGTACTCGTGGCGGGTGGTCAGCCGGCCGGCGACGCCACGGTGCCAGCCGTCGACCAGGGCCAGCGACAGCGTCCAGGCCACGGCGGTGGCGTAGCCGAGGGCGAGCAGCGGTCGCCAGGGCAGCCGGGCGGCCACCGCCGGCCCGTGCCAGCAGACCAGCGCGGCCAGCAGCAGGGCCGGCGGGGTGCCGATGCCGACGTGCGGCAGCCAGTGCGCGAACAGCGGCGCCGCGCTGGCGTGCACCGGGTGGCCGAGCAGGTAGAGCACCCCGCCGGTGACGGCGGCCACCGCGAACAGGCCGACCGCGGCGGCGGCGGCGATCACGTCGGCGCGCGGCGGGCGACGGCGCGGGCCGCCGTCCGGTTCCACCCGGCGGCGGTCCGTGCCGGCGGGTGGAACCGGACGGGTGTCGGGCACCCGGGCCGGACGGCTGCCGGGGGTGCCGCTCACCCGCGCAGGGGGGCGTGGGCGAACTCGGCGATCCCCTCGGCGAGCCCCACGGCGGCTCGGAACCCGAGTTCGGTCTCCGCCCGGGCGGGCGAGGCGACCACGTGCCGCACGTCGCCGAGGCGGAACTCGCCGGTGACCACGGGCGGCGGCCCGTCGGCGGCGCCGGCCAGTTCCGTGGCGACCTCGACGATGGTGGCCGGCCGGCCGGAGGCCACGTTGTACGCCCGCCAGCCGGTGGCGGTGCCGGTCGCGTCCAGCGCGGCGAGGTTGGCCGCCGCCACGTCGCGGACGTGGACGAAGTCGCGACGCTGCCCGCCGTCCTCGAAGACCCGGGGCGCCCGGCCGGCCTCCAACGCGGACCGGAAGATCGCCGCGACCCCGCTGTACGGGGTGTCGCGGGGCATCCCCGGCCCGTAGACGTTGTGGTACCGCAGCGCCACCACCGCGCCGCCGGTCTGCCGGGCCCACGCGGCGGTCAGGTGCTCCTGGGCGGCCTTGCTGGCGGCGTACACGCTGCGCGGGTCGAGCGGATCGTCCTCGTCGACCAGCCCCGGGGTGAGCGTGGCGGCGCAGCGCGGGCAGGTCGGCTCGTACCGGCCGGCGGCCAGGTCGGCGACGGTACGCGGTGCGGGACGCACCGGACCGTGCCCGGCGCAGGCGTAGGCGCCCTCGCCGTAGACCACCATGGAGCTGGCCAGCACCAGCCGGTGCACGCCCGCCCGGGCCATCGCGGCGAGCAGCACGGCGGTGCCGAGGTCGTTGCAGCCGACGTACTCGGGCAGGTCGTCGAGGTCGACGCCGAGGCCGACCATGGCGGCCTGGTGCACCACCGCGTCGACCCCGTCGGCCAGGACGTCGGCGAGGGCGGGCCGGTCCCGGACGTCGATCCGGAGCAGCGGTGCGCCCGCCACCGTGTCGGGTAGCGGCCGGCGGTGCGCGCCGGGGTGGCCGGAGTCCACCACGGTCACCCGGTGGCCGGCGTCGTGCAGGGCGGTCACCACATGGGTGCCGATGAAACCGGCGCCGCCGGTGACGAGTACGTGGGTCACCCGCCGACGGTAGGGCCGGTGACCGGCGTCGCGCCGCGACGACGACCAGCCGTCAGGGGTTCGTAAGAACTGCGCGGCGGCCGGGGATTCCGTCATCGTCAGGTAAGAATTTCCGGGCCGGTGGTGCCCTAGCGTCCCGCTGCATGACCGATGTGGTTCTTCCCTGCCGCGACGAGGCCCCGGCCCTGCCCGACCTGCTGGCGCGGATGCCGGCCGGCTACCGGCCGATCGTGGTGGACAACGGCTCGACCGACGGGTCGGCGGCGGTGGCCCGGGCCTGCGGGGCCGAGGTGATCAGCGTGGCCGAGCCCGGGTACGGCGCGGCCGTGCACGCCGGGGTGCTGGCGGCCGACCCGGTCGACGGGGTGGTGTGCGTGCTGGACGCCGACGGGTCGTTCGACCCGGCGCAGCTGCCCCGGCTGGCCGATCCGGTCCGGTCCGGCGCGGCGCACCTGGGCACCGGCCGGCGTCGGCCGACGGGGCGTGGGGTGTGGCCGTGGCACGCCCGGGTCGGCAACGCCGTGCTGGCCCACCGGCTACGCCGCACCACCGGCCTCGACGTCCACGACATCGGGCCGATCCGGGCCGTCCGCCGCGACGACCTGCTGGCCCTGGGGTTGCGGGACCGCCGCTTCGGTTACCCGCTGGAGCTGCTGATCGCGGCCGGTCGGGCGGGCTGGCGGGTGGTGGAGGTCGACGTCGACTACCACCCCCGGGCGGCCGGCACCCGGTCGAAGGTGACCGGCACCGTGCTCGGCACCGCCCGCGCCGTGCGGGACATGGGCACGGTGCTGGCCCGGTGAACGCCCACCGTCCACCGACCGCCCTGCGGGTGCTGGTGCTGGCCAAGACGCCGGTGCCCGGCCGGGTCAAGACGCGGCTCTGCCCGCCCTGCACGCCCGCGCAGGCCGCCCGGGTCGCCGCGGCGGCCCTGGCCGACACCCTCGACACCGTCGCCACGGCCACGGTCGACGCCCGGGTGCTGGTCGTCGACGGTGACCTGCCGGCTCCGCCGGGCTGGACGCGGCTCGCCCAGCGGGGTGGCCCGCTCGCCGACCGGCTCGCCCACGCGTTCGTCGACACCCGGGCGGGGGGCGCGGCGACCCTGCTGGTCGGCATGGACACCCCGCAGCTCACCGCCGCGCACCTGGACACCGCGCGGGACCTGCTCGGCCGGGCGGACGGGCCGGACGCGGTGCTCGGGCCGGCGGACGACGGCGGCTGGTGGACGCTGGGGCTGCGCGACCCCGGCCACGCCACGGTGCTGCGGACGGTCCCCACCTCCGTGGCGAGCACCGGCGCGCTGACCCTGGCCGCGTTGCGCCGCCGGGGCCTGCGGGTGCACCTGCTGCCCCGGCTGCGGGACGTGGACACCGCCGTCGACGCCCACGCGGTGGCGGCGCTGTGCCCGCCGGGCAGCCGGTTCGCCCGCGCCGTCGCCGTCGACGTCCCGTCGCCCACGGCGGTGGCCGGATGAACGCGGTGGCGTTGTTCGACGCCGTGTTCGACCGGGCCGCGTCGGGTGTCCCCGCCGCGTTCACCGCCCGGCACCCGAGCGGCGGGGTGCTGCGGTTCGACCCGGCGCTCTGGTGCCGGGACACCGTCGCCGGGGACGCGTCGCTGCTGGCCCGGTGCACCGGCCCGACCCTCGACGTCGGGTGTGGACCGGGCCGGCTCACCGGTGCGCTGATCGACGCGGGGCGGCCCGCGCTCGGCATCGACGTCAGCGCCACCGCCGTCCGGTTGGCCCGTCGGCGTGGCGCGGTGGCCCTGCGCCGGGACGTCTTCGGCCCGGTGCCGGGGGCCGGGCGGTGGCGGCACCTGCTGCTGGCCGACGGCAACGTGGGCATCGGCGGTGACCCGTACCGGCTGCTGCGCCGGTGCCGCCGGCTGCTGGCCGCCGACGGTCGGCTGCACGTCGAGTTCGCGCCACCCGGGACACCGGCCTGGTCCGGTACGGCCATGGTGCGGACGCCGGGCGGCGCGGACGGCCCGTTGCCCTGGGCCTGCGTACCCCTGGACGGTCTGTCGGCGCTGGCCGGGGCGACGGCGCTGCGGGTGCGCGACACCTGGACCGAGGCGGGCCGCTGGTTCGCCACCCTCGGCCCCCGGTGAGCGGCCGGCAGGCGGTGCCACGGCGGCCCGCCGGACGGTGGTCGGGATCGGTGCGCCCCGACCGGTTCCCGTCCCCGCTGCGGTCGACCCGGCTGACCAGCCAGCTCGGCGTCGCGCTCGGGGTGGCGTTCGCGGTCTGTTTCCTCACCGGGCTGCTCAGTCACCTGATCCAGCACCCGCCGGGCTGGTTCCGGTGGCCGGCCCGGCCGGTGGGGCTCTACCGGTTCACCCAGGGGCTGCACGTGGCGACCGGGCTGGCCACGGTGCCGCTGCTCGGGGCCAAGCTGTGGTCGGTCTACCACCACCTGTTCCGCTGGCCGCCGGTGCGGTCGGTCGCGCACGCGGTCGAACGCGCAAGCGTCGGTGTGCTGGTCGCCGCGGCCCTGTTCGAGGTGGTCGGCGGGGTGTTCAACGTCGCCCGCTGGTACGCGCCGATGCCGTTCTTTTTCACCGCCGGGCACTACCGGGTGGCGTGGCTGGCGGTGGGTGCGCTGCTGGTGCACGTCGGCGTGCAGTTGCCGGCCGTCCGGGCCGCGCTGGCCCGCCCGGGCGTCGAGTCGCCGCAGGAGCGGCTCAGCCGGCGCGGGCTGCTCGCCGGGGTGGCCGCCGCGGCCGGGCTGATCACCCTGACCACGGTCGGACAGACCGTACGGCCGTTGTCCGGCCTGGCGGTGCTCGCCCCGCGCCGGCCGGACGTCGGCCCGCAGGGGTTGCCGGTGAACCGGACCGCCCGCCGGGCCGGGGTGGACGTCGGGGATCCGGCGTACCGGCTGGTGGTCGACGGTCCGGGCGGACGGGTCGCGTTGGATCTCGCCGCCCTGTACGCCCTGCCGCAGCACACCGCCGACCTGCCGATCGCCTGTGTGGAGGGGTGGAGCGCGACCGGGCGGTGGACGGGGGTGCGGCTGCGGGACCTGGTCGCGCTGGTCGGGGCGGACCCGGACCGGGCGAGCGTCCGCGTCGAGTCGCTGGAGGCGGCCGGCCGCTACCGGGTGTCGACGGTCGGGCCGGCGCACGTGGGTGACCCGGCGACGCTTGTCGCGTTGCGGCTCGGCGGGGAGCCCCTGCATCCCGACCACGGCTACCCGGCCCGGTTGATCGCCCCGAACCGGCCAGGCGTGCTCCAGACCAAGTGGGTCGGCCGGATCGTCGTACGGGAGGCGGGGTGAGGACCCGGGTGGCGCTCGTCGCGGCCGGCGCCCTGCTCATCGGGTACGCCGTGGCGGGCGCACTGACCGACCCGGAGCTGGCCCCGGCGGGGGTGCTGGTGTTCCTGGCCGGGGTGCTGGTCGGGCACGACGTCGTCTGGATGGCCGGCCTGCTGGCCGTCGGGGCGCTGCTCGCCCGGTTCGTCCCGCGCCGGCACCGGCCGGTGGTGCGGGCCGGGGCGGTCGGTGCCGCCGCGCTCACCGTCGTGGCGCTGCCGCTGGTGCTGGGCTTCGGTCGGCCGCCGGACGATCCTTCGGTGCTGCCGCTGCCGTACGGCCGTAATCTCGCCGTGGTGCTGCTGCTCGTCGCCGCCGCGACGACGGTGGGGTGCCTGGCGGTGGAGCTGCGGCACCGCAGGCGCACGGCCGGTCGGGACGGGGCGGGGGTGGCGTCGCGGGCCGACGACGAGGGCCCGCCGGGGCGTGTCGATCCGCCCTGACCGGGTGCCGCCCGGCGACGACACCACCCCATCGAACGATGCTCGTCGATTCTTGACACCCCGGAAGCGATCGCTGAGACTTGTCTGCAACACGCAGGCAACAATCAGGGCACCGGTCGCGGCGCGCCAATGTTAGCGCTAACAGCGATATCGGCGCGACGTCCCGACCAGAGAGGCCCGATCCCGTGACCGACCACTCCCCGACCCGGATCACGACGCCCTCGGCGGCGTCGCGGCGACACCGCCCGCTCCGCCGGCTGCTGGTCACGTTGGCCGCCGTGGCGACCGCGATGGTCGGCGGCGCGGTCGTCGTTTCGTCCCCGGCCACCGCCGCCACCAGCGGGTTCCGCGGCATGAACTGGGCCGTGCTGGGCGACAACTTCAGCACCGGCCCGCTCGTCGTGCAGGGCCTCAGCGCCTCCGACAGCAACGCGACGGTACGGGCCAAGGCCAACGCCCTCTACGACGACATGGCCGCCAGCATGGGAGTCAACACCGTCCGGCTGCCGATCAACACGCACACGGTCGGGACGGCGTGGTGGGAGGCGTACCGGGGGGCCGTCGACGCCGCCACCGCACGCGGGTTCAAGGTCATCCTGGCGTACTGGGAGGACGGCGCCGCCTCCGGTGGCCGGATCACCAACCTCGCCGCCTGGAACGCGATGTGGTCCACGGTGACCAACACGTACGGCAGCAACCCCAACGTCTACTTCGAACCGATGAACGAGCCGCACGGCTACAGCTCGGCGGAGTGGCGCAACGTGGCCGCCAACTGGCTCAGCTACCACTACTCGGCGGTGCCCGGCCGGGTGCTCATCGGCGGCACCGGCTTCAGCCAGGACCTGCGGGACATCTGCAACGACAGCCGGTTCAACGCGACGCTGCTCTCCTTCCACCACTACGCGTTCTTCTACAGCGAGATGAGCTACGACGCCTTCCGCAGCCACATCCAGACCCGCCTGGGCAACTGCGCCTCCCGCGCCGTCGCCACCGAGTGGGGCGCGCCGATGAACGACGGCCGCAACTACGCCGACGCCAACAGCACCGACAACTTCGTCCGCCACATCCGCGCCATGGCCCAGGTGATGCGGGACAACCAGATGGGCGGCACCTACTGGCCCGCCCTCGGCGGCAAGCCCGGCACCATCGGCTACGACTGGTACTCGATGTACGCGCTCAGCGGCAGCGGCACCGACCTGAACCTGAGCGTCCGGAACCCCTCCGGGGCCGACCGGGTCCGCTACGGGTGGGGCGACACCGTCGGCGACGGCCCCACCACTCCCCCGCCGAGCAGCGGAACGTACTACCGGGTCACCGTGCGGCACAGCGGCAAGGCGATGGACGTCCAGCAGCCGAACACCGACAACGGCGCGCGGGTCGGCCAGTACACCTACGCCGGCAACGCCTGGCAGCAGTGGCAGTTCGTCGACGCCGGCAGCGGCTGGTGGCGGCTGGTCAGCCGGCACAGCGGGAAGTGCCTCGACGTGACGAGCGCCTCCACGGCCGACGGTGCCGAACTCATCCAGTACACCTGCGGCAGCGGCACCAACCAGCAGTTCCAGATGGTCACCAACGGCAGCTTCTTCCAGCTCCGGGCCCGGCACAGCAACAAGTGCGTGGACGTGCCGGCCTCGTCGACCGCCGACGGCCAGGTGCTCAAGCAGTACGCCTGCAACACCGGCGCCAACCAGCAGTGGTCCCGCACGGCCGTCTGACGTCCCACCCCGCCGCCGTACCGGCCCGACCCGCGTACCCGGGCGGGTCGGTGCGGCGGCGGGCCTCCCGTGGGCCGGTGACCCGCGACCGTGGCAACCGGCCTACCGGGCGGGTCGGTCGCCGGCGGCGGGGCCGGGCACGCGACGGGCCAGTTCCCGGCGCAGCAGGTCACGGCCGGGGCGCTGGTAGACCAGTGGAACCCGGATCTCGTACGGCCGGCTCTGCCCGGCGACCGCCCACTCCCACCGGGCGAGCGGAGGGATGGTCTGCTCCGGGTCGGCCGGCTCGATCACCAGGACCGGGTACAGCCGCCCCGTGATCTCCGCGCGGGCGACGTTCGACCACCCGACGACCAGGGTGCGCTCACCCGGGCCGGCCACCTCGAGGTGGTCCGCGGTGAGCCGCAGCGGCAGCTGCGGCTGGTGACCGGTGGACGACGGACGGGCCGCCCCGCGCAGCAGGCCGAGGGCCAGGATCCACAGCGCGGGTGTCCACAGCCCGTCCCACCAGGGGTCACCGGAGACCAGGTTGGCCACCGCCACCGCCAGCGCCGCCGTCAGCACGGCCACCGCCAGGACGGCGACCTGACGCCTGCGGGAGCGACGGAACTCGATGGTGGGCGGGTCATCGGCGGCGGTCATCACGGCGTTCTGCCCGGCCGGCCGGAGAGCCAAACGGACCGTTCCCGCCGGGCACGCCCGTCAGTGCAGCCGACGTTTCCAGTCCCCCGGTACCCGGCCTTCGGGGCCGGGGGCCGGCTGGTCGGACGGGCGCGAGTGCGGCGGGGCCAGCTCCGGGCCGCGCGGGTGGAACCGGTCCGCCGGATAGTCCCAGAACCAGTCCTCGCCGGGTTCGAAACTCTGCACCACCGGATGCCCCTCGGTGGCGGCGTGCGCCGTCGCGTGCTGGCCCGGCGACGAGTCGCAGCAGCCGACGTGGCCGCAGGCCGCGCAGCGGCGCAGGTGGAACCACCACCCGCCGGACGACTCGCACTCGACGCAGCCGGGACCGCTGGGCGGCGCTGCCGGATTGATCCCCACCGTGGTCGCGGTGAGCGGCTCGGGTTGATCCTGCACGCGGCGTTCCTCTCGACTCGCCGGCTACGGTACCCGGACCGTCGCCGTGGCGTCCCGCCCCCGTTCACCCCGGCCGGGTGAGCCGGCCGCACCGGTGCGCCCCCGTTCACCGTCGCCCGGTGCCGCCGGGTCACCCGTCGCGCCCGGCAGGGTCCACCGGGTGCGCGGCGGACCCGTCAGAGGTCGGCCAGGATGCCGGCCAGTTCGACCGGCCGGCTGAGCATCGGCCAGTGCCCGGAGTCGATGTCGACCAGGTCGACCTGCCGGGCCTTGGCGAGTTCGGGCAGGTCACCCGCGTCGATCAGGGCCTGTGCCTGGGCCGGGGAAAACTCGGGGCAGACCAGCACGACCGGCACCTCGTACCGCCGGGTGTCGGTCAGCCGGACGGTCCCCCGGGCGACCTGCTCGGGCACCGGGACGGCGGCGGTGGCGAACTCCCGCCGGGCCCGGTCGTCGAGGTCGGCCGCGTCCGGGCCCTCGAAGGGCGCCCAGCCGGGGAAGGGCATCACGCCGTCCTCGATCGGGAAGAAGTCGGCGTAGGAGTCCCCGTCGGCCGGTGGGAACCCGCCGATCAACACCACCCTGCGCACCGTCGAGGGCCGGGCGTCGGCCGCCAGCCAGGCCAGGGAGCAGGCGGCCGAGTGCCCCACCACCACCGACCCGCCCGGTGCCGCGTCGACAGCGGCCAGCACCGCGTCGACCTGGTCGTCGAGCGTCGCCGTGGTGTTCCCGTCACCCTGGCCGGGCAGGCGCACCGCGACCGCGTGCCGGCCGCGCCGCGCCAGTTCGGCCACCACGCCGTCCCACACCGGGGCGTCGAGCCAGAGACCACCGACCAGGACGATCCGTTCATCCGTCATACCGTCAACCTAGAACCGGTTCCGGACGTTTTCCTTCCGGTACCGTCCGGGCGTGGAGAACGCCGTCAGCCCCACCGCCCGCGCCCTGCGGACGCTCGACATCCTGCGCGACCGGCCCGGCACGACGGCCGCCCAGCTCGCCGCGGGTCTCGGCGTGACCGAGCGCGCCGCACGCCGCTACGTCGAGGTCCTCCGGGAGGCCGGCATCCCGGTCGAGTCCGTCCGGGGGCCGTACGGGGGCTACCGGCTCGGCCGGGGCGCGCGGCTGCCGGCCGTCGTGTTCACCCAGGAGCAGGTCCTCGGCCTGGTGATGGCCGTGCTCGACGGGCAGCCGGCCGCGGTCGACGCCGACGGGCTGGTCGGTACCGCGTTGAGCAAGCTCATCCGGGCGCTGCCCGACAGCCTCGGACGGCAGGCGGCGGCGCTGCGCACGTACGCGGCGGCCGCCGCCGACCGGCGGGCGGTGCACGCCGACCCGATCACGACCAGCGCGCTGGTCACGGCCGTGGCCGACCGTCGTCGGGTGGCCGTCAGCTACACCACCGAGGGTGGCACGTCGTGGGAGGCCGAGGTCGACCCGTGGGCGGTGGTGGTGCGCCACGGCCGCTGGTACCTGCTGTGCCACTCGCACCGGGCGGACGCGGTCCGCACGTACCGCATCGACCGGATCGGGGCGGTGCGGCACCTGCCGCAGCCGTTCACCCCGCCCGCCGACCTCGACCCCGTCGCCACCCTGGAGGCGCACCTGGGCTCCGGGTGGAAGTACCCGACCCGGGTGGTGTTCCACGAGCCCTACGAACGGGTGGCGCCCTGGGTCGGGCCGACGATGGGCCGGCTGGAGCCGGCCGGCGAGCGCTGCGTGCTCACCGGCAGCACCACCAACACCCGGATGTACGCCGGGGAGTGGCTGGCCGCCGTCCCGTTCGGGTTCACCGTCGAGGAGGGGCCCGAGCTGCGGGCGGCGGTGGCCGCGCTCGCCGCCCGCCTCACCGCCGCCGTGGCGGACACCCCCCGACCGGCGGCGGCGCGGTCGGGGGACGAGCCCCACCCCGGTCAGTAGCCGAACGGCCAGCCGGCGGTGTCGTAGCCGAGCAGGTTGATACCGAGCAGCGACGCGCCGTTGTCGGCGTAGTAGTGGTAGACGAGCACCTCGGCGTCGGTGTCGGTGAACACCGCCTGGTGCCCGGGTCCGTGGATGCTGCCGTGCCCGGCGAGCACCTGGGTGCCGCCCCCGGCGGTCATCGCCACCCCGTTGCGGTCGACGTACGGCCCGGTGACCGAGGTGGACCTGCCCACCATGATCCGGTACGTGCTCGCCGCGCCCTGGCAGCAGCGGTCGAACGACACCCACAGGTAGTAGTAGTTGCCGTGCCGGACGATCACCGGGGCCTCGATGGCCCCTCCGTTGCGGCCCGCGATGCTGTGCACGGTCGCATCGGAGCGTTTCCCGGTGGCCGGGTTCAGCGCCACCATCTTGATACCGGACCAGAACGATCCGAAGCTGAGCCACCAACTGCCGGTGGCGTCGACCACCAGGTTCGGGTCGATGGCGTTGAAGGTGTCCGACGTGCGGGACTCGATCACCAGCCCCTGGTTGGTCCAGCTGCCGGACGCCCCGGTGGTGCTCGTGGCCAGGAAGATCGCCGACCGGTTGGAGCCGAACGTCGAGGCCGAGTAGTACAGCCAGTACCGGCCGTCGCGGTAGGACAGGTCCGGCGCCCACAGGTTGCGGCTGCCCCCGGTGTAGGTGGTGGTCCACGGCGCGCCGCCCGGGAACACCGTGCCGGCGTTGCGGAACGCGGTCCGGTCGGTGGAGGTCTTGAGCGCGATGTTGTCGCCGGTGTGCGCGACCAGGTAGCCGCCGCCGGGGCGGATCACGATCGTCGGGTCGTGCACCCCGACGTCCCCGGTGACCCGGCCCGGTCCAGGGTAGGAGGCGGGTGGGGTGGTGGGGGTGGCGGCCACCCGGGGCGCGGCGGTCGAGGCCGACGGTGATCCTCCGGCGATGCCGGCGGCCACCAGCACGACCGACAGGCAGACCAACGCCAGCCGGCGGAGGGTGGACGGATTCTGTACGGAGGCGAGCGAAGTGGTCACGACAGTTCCCTGGGTCGGGCGTCGGGCAGCGTGGTGCCGACGCGACGCGACGTCGACAAAAAATGTCGAGATCATTGCATTCGTATTTTCCCGAAGCTAACGCAGACATCGAAGCATGTCAACGCCTAGCGCTGCCGCTCCCCACCCGCCGACACTCCCGGGCAGCCCGTGCCGCAGAGGCCGCGACGAACCGCTCCCGGCGGGCCCCGCACCACGGTGTCGACGACCGCCCACGCAGGGATCTTGCCACCGGCGTCCGCACCCGAAAGGGGCGACACGACCCGCCACGATGGGACCGGGCCACGATCGGCAAGGAACTGCGAGGTATTGAGATGCTCATCTCCGCCGACAGCATCAGGGCACGACGAGGAGACAGCGACCCTATGCTTGTCGCCGGAATACCTGCGGCCGGTCGGGTGGCAGGAAAAGCACCAGTCCGAGGATCTGCGAATGCGTCGGAAATCTGCTCTGGACAATGGCATCGCTGACGTCACCACGGCAATTAGCCGCAGTGGAACGTCAACCTCCCCCGCAGCGGACGCCGCGCGCCGATCCGCGGTTGCCGAGGAACAGGAGTTTCTCGACTCGGCCATGGCCCAGCGCGACACTCTCGTCGACCACCTGCAGGCAGAGCTTTCCTCAGCTGCCCTGGACGTGTTGGAGCGGGCGCGGCTGCGCATGCTCCGCCAGCAGTACGAGCAGCTGCGGCGGGCGCAGGAACGGTTGGTCTTCGGCCGCCTCGACGGTCTTGACGGCACCGTGCGGCACGTGGGCCGGGTCGGCCTGCGCAACGACGACGAGGACGGTGAGCCGCTGCTGCTGGACTGGCGCGCTCCCGCGGCCCGGCCGTTCTACACCGCGACGGCTGTCGACCCGCAGGGGCAGGCACGGCGTCGGCACATCCGCACGACGGGACCGGTGGTCGTCGGGGTGGACGACGAGCCGCTGGACGGGACCATGACAGCGGAACTCGTCGGTGAGGGCGCGCTGCTGGCCGCCCTGGACCAGCGGCGCACCGGTCACATGTCGGCAGCGATCTCCACGCTGCAACGCGAACAGGACGACATCATCCGGGCGGAGGCGACCGGCCCGCTGATCGTGCAGGGCGGTCCCGGCACCGGAAAGACGGTGGTGGCCCTGCACCGCGTCGCCTATCTGCTGTTCGCCCACTCGACAATGGCCGACCAGGCGGTCCTGGTCCTCGGTCCCTCCCCGCGGTTCCTCCGGTACATCGCCCAGGTGCTGCCCGCGCTCGGTGAGACCGCCGTCGTCTCGGCGACCTGCGACACCCTGCTGCCCGGCATCCGCGTGGGCCGCGACGAGAGCCGCACTCTCGCCGAGATCAAGGGCCGCGCCCTGTGGCAGGCCGCGCTCGAGAACTACGTCGGCTCGCTGTTCCCCCGGCCCCGTGAGTTGAAGCTGCGCTGGGAGGGCGAGTTCTACGTCATCTCCGCCGGGACGGTCGCCCAGATACTCGCCTCGGTGCGGGGGCGTCCCTATCACCGGGCCCGCGAGGCGTGCGCCGAGCAGCTGCACCACCTCCTGACCGAAGCCGTCGTCGATCAACGCGAGGCGTTGATGCACGCGATGGAGGAGGGCTTCGAGGACATCCTCGCCCGCGTCGACCGGAGCATGGAGCATGACCACCGGCCCGGCGGTGGGCCCACCGGCAGTGACGTCGACGGGCTGCTCTCCGAGGAGGAGATCGACATTCTCCGTGGTCGTATCGGGGAGAACGCGACCATCGCCCGGTTCGTCGAGGCCTGGTGGCCCACCCTCGACGCCGAAGATCTGGTGGGAGGTCTCCTGACCGACCGCGCCCTGCTCGCCCGCTTCGTTCCCCAGTTGTCCGCGGCGGAGATCACCGCCGTATCGACCGAGCCCGCACCGTGGGCTTCGAGCGACATCCCCCTGCTCGACGCCGTCGCCGACCTGCTGGGCGAAACCGAGGCTCCGCCACCGCCTGGCGATTTCGTCGCCGACCACGCTCGCCGGCAGCGCGGCTGGGTGTACGGCCACGTCGTCATCGACGAGGCGCAGGAGCTGTCCGAGATGCAGTGGCAGATGGTGCTGCGGCGTTGTCCCAGTCGATCCGTCACGGCGGTCGGCGACATCGATCAGACGGAGGCGGCGCACCGGCACACCAGCTGGGCACAGGCGGTACGGGCAGCTTTCGGCGAGCGGTGGACCGCAGCGGAACTCACCATCTGTTACCGCACCCCGCGCGAGGTCATGGACCTCACCGGGCCCGTCCTGAAGCAGGCCGGTAGCCACAACTCCCCGCCCCGGGCGGTGCGTTCCTGCGGCATCGACCCCTGGGTGCGCACGGTCGCCCCTGCGGAGCTTGCCGCCACCGCTGCCCGGGCCGTCCGGCAGTTGCAGCAACGGTGGCACGGCGGCACGGTGGGCGTCATCGCCCCCGCCGACCGCATCGCCGAACTCCACGCCGTACTGAGTGACGTACCGGTGCTCACCGCAGTCCAGGCCAAGGGACTGGAATGGGATGCGGCGCTCCTCGTCGACCCCCAGGGCATCGCCGCTGGGCCGCGCGGATGGAACGGCCTCTACGTCGCGCTCACCCGATGCACCCAGGAACTCGGACAGCTGGTTCTCGCGTAGCGGGAGTCTGCGGGTGTGCCGCCGTCCCGCCGAAGGCCGGTCACCGCTGGCGCAGGGTGGCCAGGGCACCGCCCCAGGCCGTCACCTCGTCGAGCATCCGGTGCAGGACGTCCACCTGGTTGCCGGCGGGCCGCACCTCGCCATCGGCGTCGAACTCGGCGAAACAGTGCAGGCCGACCTGGTCGCGGACGTCGGCGACGTGCACTTCGGCCAGCACCAGCCGCAGGTGCTCGACGGCCCGGGCACCGCCGTTGAGGCCGTACCCGACGAAACCCGCCGACTTGTGGTGCCACTCGGTGTAGAGGTAGTCGATCGCGTTCTTCAGCACGCCGGGATAGGAGTGGTTGTACTCCGGCGTGACGAAGACGTACCCGTCGTACGACGCGACGGTGTCGGCCCAGCGGCGGGTGTGCGCGGCGGTGTACTGCTCGGGGCCCATGGCCGCCGGGACCGGCTCGTCGAGGTGTGGCAGGTCGTGGTCGGCCAGGTCGGGCGCGGGGCCGGCCCGGACGTCGTCGGCCGGGCCGGCCCCGTGTGCGGGGTCAGACCGTGACGACCCGGTTGTCCACGATGGAGGTGAACGTCGACTCGGGGGTGATCAGACCCCACTTCACCATCCACCGGTAGGTGCGCTCGAACTCGGCCTCCGGGTACGGCTCCGGGTCGACGTAGCGCAGCCGGCCCAGCCGGAAGTCCGCCGGCTCCAGCTTCACCAGGTCCTCGGGCACCTCGGCGACGAAGTGGTGCAGGTACGGCCGGATGTCCTCGTTGATCTTCGCGACGGCCCGGCGGACGGCCCGGTCGACGGCGGCGAAGGTCTCCGGGTCGACGTCGGCGCTGGCGATCTCCGAGCCGACGTAGAACGCCTCGGTGATCAGCACGTAGCCGAGCTTCTCGGCGGCGGTGGTCCACGGCTCCATCAGCGCCACCGCGTCGATCTCGCCGTCGCGCAGCTTACGGAACCGTTCGGCCGGTCCGCCGGCGTGCACCACCTTGATCTCGTCGGAGTCCAGGAAGCCCTCCAGGGACTGGATGGCCAGGTAGTGCGAGCCGTGGTGGAAGTTGACGCCGACGGTCTTGTTGGCCAGGGCCTGCGGGTGCCTGACGTCGGAGTCGGGCCGCACGAAGATCGCCTGGCTGGCCACGGAGGCCCGCTTGGCGATGATCTGGCCCCCGCGTCCGCTGTCGTGGGACCGGCGGATCTGCCCCCACTCGCAGGCCCGGTAGAGGGAGACGTCGCCGCTCTCGAACGGCTTGGAGATGCCACCGAACGAGCTGACCAGTTCGTGTTCCTCGATCGGCTTGAGCACCGCGTCGTACGAGCCGGGGGCGACCAGTTCCAGGTCGATGCCCTCCTCGGCGAAGTAGCCGTGCTCCAGGCCGACGAGGTACGGCAGGGTGAAGATGGCGCCGCTGCGGACGCTCCTGACCTTCTTGAGTGCCACCGTGGTGGTCCTTTCTGTGCTGGTGTCGTGCTGTGCGTTATCGGGCGGGTGTGGCGGTCGGTGCTGCCGTCGACGGGTCCTCGTTGCCCACCACCTCCTCTCCCGGGGTGGGTCCGGGCGGCGGCCGCAGCAGCCGCCACGTCGCGTACGCGCAGTACGCGGCGGTGGCCGCGACGAGTCCGTACGCGACGCGCAGGGCGGTGGTGAAGTCGTCGCCCGCCTCGGCGGCGACCCGGGCGACGTCGTCGGTGGGCTGGCCGGTCAGGGCCAGCACCGACACGACCACCGCGCCGAGGACGGCGACGCCGAGGTTGGTGCCGATCTGCCGGGAGGCGCTGGTGATGGCGCTGGCCACCCCGGCCCGGTCGCGGGGCAGGCTGTTCACGGCCGTGTTGGTGGCCGGCGGGTTGACCAGGCCCATGCCGGCGCCGAGCAGGAGGTAGCCGACGAGCAGCGGGGCCAGGCCCGCGTCGGTGGTCACGGTCAGGGCGAGCAGGGTCATCGACGCCACGAACGACAGGTGCCCGACGGTGGCGGGCAGCCGGCCGCCGTGTCGGCCGACGATGCGGCCGGAGACGTTGGCGAGCACCAGCGTGCCGAGGGTGGTCGGCAGGGTGAGCAGGCCGGTGGCCAGCGGGCTGTATCCGCGGACCTGTTGCAGATAGAAGGTGTTGACGAAGGTGAACCCGCCCAGCGCCAGGTAGGCCACGATCGCGGTGAGCACCGCGCCGCGCAGCGCGGGGATCGCCAGGTGACGCGGGTCGAGCACCGGGTAGGGGCGGCGGCGGGCCGCCGGCACGTACCCGACGGCGGCGGCCACCGCCACGGCCACCGCGACCAGGACCGGGCCGGTCAGCCAGCCCCGGCTGGGGCCGTCGATCAGGGCGAACGTGAAGCCGACCAGGACCAGGGCGGCCAGGGTGTTGCCCAGTCCGTCGAGGCGTCGGGGCGGGCCGGCCACGACGCCCGGCGGCAGCAGCCGGGTGCCCAGGTACAGCAGGGCCGCGCCGCCGACGCTCACGGCGAAGAGGCTGCGCCAGCCGGCGGCCTGCACCAGCACCCCGCCGACCAGGGGTCCGCAGGCGGCCGACACCCCGGCCGTCGCGCTCCAGGTGCCCAGTGCCCGGCCGCGTCGTACCGCGTCGGGGAACAGGTTGGCGATGAGGGCGAGGGCGGGCGGGGCCATCAACGCTCCCCCGACGCCCTGCACGCCCCGGGCGGCGATCAGGGCGGGCGCGTGCGGGGCCGCCCCGCACAGCACCGACCCCGCCGCGAACACCAGCAGCCCGACCCGGAACATCCGCCGCCGCCCGTACCGGTCGGCGACCGCGCCGCAGAGCAGGGTGAGGCTGGCCCGCACCAGCGCGTTGCTGGTCGCCACCCACTGCAACTCGGTCGTGCTCAGCCGCAGTTCGCGGTGCACCGACGGCAGGGCGAGGTTCAACGCCGCGCCGTCGAGGACGCCGAGGAACAGCGTGCCGCAGCACACCAGCAGGGCGGCGCGGCTGCGCCAGGGCAGGGACACCGGGGCTCAGAGCTTCTCGTACACCGGCTTGCCGGCCCGCTTCTTCAGCACGCCGACCTCGACGGCAAGGTCGATCTGCTTCTCCAGGTTGGCGAAGACGGTGTCGTCCCACACGTCGGCGTAGACGGGGGCGAGCCGCTCCGGCAACAGCTCGATGGCCTTCTTCTCGGTGTCGGGGACGCCGTAGTCGGCGTGGTACCTCCCGATCAGGGCCGGATCCTGCTTGATCAGCCGCCAGGCTTCCAGGGTGAAGTCGACGTACGCCTTCGCGGTCTCCCGGTTGGCGGCCAGCCAGTCACGGCGTACGGCGGTGCCGTTGAGGAACAGCGGGCTGCTGTCGCCGGTTCCCTTGCGCCACAGCTCGTCGACGGAGGCGAGTTGCCGGTTCCCGGAGCCGACCAGGCGGGTGGCGTTGGGCTCGATCGCGATGATCGCGTCGAGGTCGCCGCGCTCGTAGAGCGCGAGGTTGGCGATGGGCTGCCCGGTGAACAGTTTGAACTCGCGGTCGAAGCGGATGCCGTTGACGGCCGAGGCGAGCGCCGCCGCCCGGTAGGTGTCGCTGCTGGGTGGCTGCACGCCGACCTTCCTGCCCTTGAGGTCGGCGATGCTCTGGTACGGGCTGTCGGCGGGGACGATCCAGCGGCCGTGGTTCCACAGTGACGGTCCGACGATGACCACGTCGTGGCCGCTGGTGTTGACCTCGGTCGCGCCGAGCGGGCCGAAGGCGTAGATGTCGAGCACGCCGGTGAGCAGTTGTTCCTGTCCCGCGCCGGGGCCACCGCCGGCCTTGCGGTCGAGGCGGAGCCCGTGCTTGGCCTCCAGGCCGAACTGTTCGGCCACGGAGTCGCGGATCGCCCCCGCCGTGCCGGGGCTGCGGGGCTGCACCTTGGCGCTGCGGGTGCCGGCGGCGGCCGGCTCGTCGGTGCCGCAGGCGCTCAGCAGGGTGGCCGCGCCGGCGCCGCCGGCGAGGAGCCCGGCGGCACGCAGCAGGGATCGTCGGGTGAGGGGTGTCGTGGACACAGGGGTTCCTTCCAGGTGTGGCTCAGGGATGCCCCGGCTCGCGGGGTGAGGGCGGCGGGCCGGTGGCCGCGCCGGGGGGTGGGGCGGGTTCAGGTGAGGGCGGCGACGATGCGGCGGTGCACGTCGAACAGGTCGGGGTCCTCCGGGCTGCGGGGGCGCGGGCGGTCGATGCGGTACTCCCCGACCACCTCGGCCGGGCGTCCGCCGAGCACCACCACCCGGTCGGCGAGGAACGCGGCCTCCAGCGCGTTGTGGGTGACCAGCAGGCCGGTGCGCGGGGTGCGCAGCCAGAGCTGTTGCAGCAGCAGCCGCAGGCGGCGGGCGGTCAGCTCGTCCAGCGCGCTGAACGGTTCGTCGAGCAGCAGCACCTCGGGTCGGACGACGAACGCGCGGGCCACGGCGACGCGTTGGCGCTGTCCGCCGGAGAGCACCGACGGGTACGACCGGGCGTAGTCGGTCAGGCCGACGGCGTCGAGGATCGGGGCGACCTCGGCGGGGTCGACGCCGGCCGCCGTGGCGGCGAGCCGCACGTTGGTCTCGACGGAGGTCCAGTCCAGCAGCCGGGGTTGCTGGAACACCATGCCGAGGCGGGGTCGGGTGCCGCCGGTGGAGACGGTGCCCGCGTCGGGGCGTTCCAGGCCGGCGATCAGGTGCATCAGGGTGGTCTTGCCGGTGCCGGAGCCGCCGACCACGGCGACCAGTTCGTCGGGGGCGAGGGTGAGGGAGAAGTCGCGGAAGATCTGTTGCCGTTCGCCGGTGCGCCGGTTGGTGAACGCCTTGTCGACGCCGTCGAGACTGATCCGGATGCTCATCGCAGGGCCACCCGCCGCCAGCGCACCGCGCGACGTTCCAGGGTCTGCAGCAGCCCGTACTCGATGGCGGCCATGACCAGGGCGAAGGCGACGGTCCAGGCGAGCACGCCGGCCACGTTGTGCTGGGAGAACTCCAGGTTGAGCTGGTAGCCGACGCCGTCGGCGAGGCCGAAGATCTCCACCAGCACGATGACCTTCCAGGCCATCGCGATGCCCAGCCGTGCCCCGGTGAACAGGTCGGGGACGATGGCGGGCAGCCACACGTACCGCAGTCGGGTCAGCGCGTCGAACCGGTAGACGTGGGCCATCTCGCTCAGCGCCGGGTCGACCGAGCGGACGCCCTGCGCGACGTTGATGGTCAGCGCGGGGGCTGCCGCGAGCGCCACGGTGAGGACCGGGTTGAGCAGGCTCACCCCGAACCAGATGACGCACAGCAGGGCCTTGACCAGGCCGGGGGTGGCCAGTCCGATGAGGACGGCGGGCTCCAGGAAGCGGCGCAGCCACTCGCTGCGGCCCATCGCGATGCCGGCGGCGACGGAGACGACGAAGGCCGCCGCGAAACCGAGCACGACGCGGGTGAGGGTGACCCGGACGTTCTCCGCCAGCGCGCCGCTGGTGGTGATGTCGGCCAGGTTGCGGGCGATCTCACCGAGGCCGGGGATCAGGGCGCTGCCGGAGGTGTGCGCCATGAGCTGCCAGCCGGCCGCGAGCAGGCCGACGAGCAGCAGCGCGGGCAGTGGCCGGGTGAGGCGTGCGACGACGTCGGTGGCGGGTGGGCGGCCCGGCGGCGCGGGCGACCGCCCACCGCCGAGCACGACCTCCTCGACGCCGGCGGGGTGCGTGACGGTCATCGACATCCCATCCTTCGGTACGTGGGCCGCGTCATCCCCGACGCCGGCAGACCAGTGACCAGCACGACAACGCCAGCCTCTCGATTTCCTATCCTGCCGATAGGATTAGTAGGCTTGCAATGTTGTCTCACCTGACAGGATGCACCTTGTGGAGTAGTCGACCGGGAGCAACGAGTGACCGTCGTCGCCGGGGCGTCACGGGCCGTCGGGGTGCCCCGGCGGGGACCGGGCCGAGCGGGACGACGGACGGGCCGCAGGACCGGCGCACACACGGCCGGCCGGTGCGACCGCCCGTCTCGGGGCGGTCACACCGGCCGGTGGGATGGTCGCGTCAGGAGACGGCGCAGCTGACCCCGTTGAGGGTGAAGGAGGCGGGTCGGCCGGTGTTGCCGGTGTGGGTGGCCTGGAAGCCGATGTCGGTGGACTCGCCGGCCGCCAGCGTCCCGTTGTACGAGACGTTGCGGGCGGAGACCTGACCGCTGGTGCCGGTGTAGGTGGCGTTCCAGCCGTTGGTGAGCGACTGCCCGGCGGGCAGGGTGAACGCCAGGGTCCACCCGTCGATCGCCGACGTGCCGCGGTTGGTGATGCGGATGCTGGCGGTGAAACCGTCGTTCCAGGAGTTCATCGTGTAGCCCACCGCGCAGTCGCCGGACTGGCCCGGCGGCGGCGTGGTCGGCGGCGGAGGCGTGGTGGGCGGCGGCGTCGTCGGGGGCGGGGTGGTGGGCGGCGTGGTCGGCGGCGTGGTGGCGAAGGTGATGTTCGAGACGTAGGAGTTGATGTTCCAGCTCGCGTCCGCGTCGGTCTGGCTGGTGACCGGCCGGCCCTGGACGGTGAAGTTGGTGAAGTGCACGCCGCTGATGTTGACCGTCGAGGATCGTCCGTGCAGGTTGACGACCTTCTTCACGTCCGAGGAGACGTTGGTGAAGTAGGCGTTGCGGATCGTCGAGGTGTTCTTCACCGTCCGCCAGGACGGCGGACGGTCCTCCTGGAGGTCGATCAGGCTGTCGGTCTGTTCGACCCGGACGTCCTCCCACCGGGTGTTGGACACGACGGCGGTGTCGACGGCGTCGATCACCATCGAGCGTCCCGCCTTCACCACGTCGATGTCGCGGAAGACGATCCCGTCCATGGACGTTCCCTCGGTCTTGGTGCCGATCTTCGCGCAGGCGGAGTTGCTGTAGCAGACGACGTGCTCGTGGACGACGTTCCTGGTGTTGACAATGCCGCTGGCGAACTCGTTCTTGGTCGCCATGTTGTCGTCGCCGGTGTAGAGGAACGCGTTCGACAGCAGGCTGTTGGTCGACTCGTCGAAGTCCACGCCGTCGGTGTTGTTGTACCCCGAGTTCGGCCGGCAGTTGATCAGCTTGTAGTTCCGGATGGTGACCCTGTCGCTGCGGTAGACGAGGGTGTTCCAGTAGCTGGAGTCGCGGACGGTGACGCCGTCGACCAGGATGTCGGAGCTTTCCTCGATCTTCAGCACGGCCAGGTTGATGCCCTGGGCCCGCAGGTACTTGCCGTTGCCGTCGATGACCCCACGGCCCAGCAGTTTCGCGTTGCGCACCTGGTACATCCGCAGCGAGGCGTGCTGCATGCCCTCGATGTTCACCCCGCCGCCGCCGGTGTTGAAGTCCGCCTTCTGGTTCGAGCCGTAGAGGACCGCGCCGGCGGCCAGGTAGAGGGTCATGTTGCTCTTCATCCACAGCTCACCGACCTGGTACCGGCCCGGCGGCACGTACAGGATGTTGCGGGTCGCCCCGGACGCGGCGTTGATGGCGCTCTGGATCTTGGAGGTGACCAGCGTCCCCCCGGTGTTGTCGACGCCGTAGTCGGCCAGGTTCGTGACGTCGGCGTCGCCCACCTGCGGCGCGTCCGCCTCGGGCGCGTCGATCAGGACGAACAGCAGTTCCTTGGCGTCGAACTGGACGATCAGGTAGTTGGGGCCGCTGGTGAAGCTGATGGTGTTGCCGCTGCGGGTGACGGCGAGCTTCCGGCTCTTGGGACTGACGGTGTACGCAG
The DNA here is from genome assembly GCF_007833915.1 of Micromonospora sp. HM134. Lineage (NCBI taxonomy): Bacteria > Bacillati > Actinomycetota > Actinomycetes > Micromonosporales > Micromonosporaceae > Micromonospora > Micromonospora sp. HM134. Next base: position 3,012,857 of record NZ_CP041061.1, on the reverse strand, counting down.
TGAAGCCCTCGGCGACGGTGACCGAGAACTGGGCGGTCCCCGCCGCCGCCATCGAGCAGTGCGCGTAGTGCACCTGCATCTCCGGGGCGTACTTGGTCATCTTCTCGACGAACAGCGGGGTGGCGTCCGCCGTGACGGTGTAGAGCGTGCTCTTCGTCGCGCCGCGCAGGGCGGGATCGGCGACGCAGCCGCCGACGGCCGCACCGGGCGAGTCGTTCGCGGCCGCCGCGGTCGCACCGTGGACCGGTGCCACCACTGCGCCCGTCGCGACACCACCGACGGCGAGGAGCGCGATCGTTGCCCAGATCGCGAGGCGTCTGTTCTTCATGGGGACCCTTCTCGGGGATGGACTGGGTTTCGCCCGGACGACTGCCCGCCGTAGGCGGGCCGGCACCGGCGCGACCGCCGGCCGTGGCGCGGGACCCGCGCTGGTCCCGACAGGCCCTTCCGTGTCGCTCGCCGCGCCGCCCTGTTTCCTCGCGGCGGGGACACGGAGCCGAAAAGGGCCGCGTCAAGAAACATTTCCACGGCGGACACTACGCATGACATGCATTTCCGTCAATATAAGGCAAGGCGGTGGCTGGAAACTATCGGGACATCATTTGAAACTTTCCAGTCGACCGAGCTGATACCGGCGGCGGGTCGGGCCCGCGAGGTGCGCGACCGTGAACCGCTGCCCGACCCGACGCACACCCACGGTCACCGCGTCGGGCCGTACCCGCACCGGGTGACGACCTCCGTTCGACATCGGCTATTGACGTCGCCGTAACAGGGGGCTTAGCGTCTGTCGAACCGCTTCGTCGAACCGCTTCGACGATCATCCACGTGCGGTTCGACGCTGCCCGGGGAGGTGCGCGATGGCCACCATGCACGACGTCGCCCGCCTGGCGCAGGTCTCGGTCAGCACCGTGTCCTACGTCCTCACCGGGGCCCGGCCGATCTCCCAGGCCACCCGGGCCAAGGTGCTCGCCGCCATGGCCCAGCTCGACTACCAGCCCAACGCGATGGCCCGCGGCCTGGCCAGCCGGCGCAGCCGGATCCTGGGCCTGCTGCTGCCGATGGACGAGCGCGGGCTCGGCGCGACCGAGGCGGCGTTCGTCACCGGGGCCGCCGCGGCGGCCAGCGCCGTCGGCTACCACCTGGTGCTGTCGCCGGTCGGTGGGGGCGGCGACCTCGACGAGCTGCGCCGGCTGGCCAGCCAGCGGATGTTCGACGGGGTCGTGCTGATGGAGGTGCAGCTCGCCGACGAGCGGGTCGACGCGCTCCAGCAGGCCGGGGTCCCGCTGGTGCTGATCGGGCGGACCGGGGACACCGACGGGCTCTCCTACGTCGACATCGACTTCGAGCAGACCGTGCGGGAGGCGGTGGCGCACCTGGTCGGCCTGGGCCACCGGCAGATCGTCTACGTCAACCACTCGGCCGAGACCCTGGCCAGCGGCTACGGGCCGGCGCTGCGTACCCGGGACGCCTTCGTCACGGCGATGACCGGCCACGGCCTGGAGCCGGTCATGATCCCGGCGCAGGACAGCGCCGCCGGTGGGCGGGCCGCGCTGGCCGCCGCCGTCGCGCGGGCGCCGGGCCTGACGGCCGTGCTGGCCATGAACGAGACGGCGATCTTCGGCATCCTCGGCGAGCTGACCGCGCGGGGGCTGACCGTGCCCGACGACGTGTCGGTCGTCTCGATGGTCACCTCGCCGCAGGTCGCCGAGCTGGCCACCCCGGCGCTGACCGCGATGACGTCGCCCGGGTCGGCGATGGGCCGGATCGCGATCGAGGCGCTGGTGCGCCACCTGGACGGGGCCGGTGACGAGCGCCACCAGCAGTTGCTGCCGTGCGCGCTGGAGATCCGGGGATCGACCGCAGCACCACGAAGCCGTCCCCCCGATGGGGGCTGACCAGGTAAAACGGCCCGCCGCCGCGCGGCAACGCGACGACGGACCCAGTGAAGTACCGGGCTCGATACTCAACGAGGAGGATAGCAATGCAGCGATTCCGCCGGATCGTCGCCGCGATCGCCCTGGCGGCCACCGCGACGACCACCGTGGCCGCGTGCGGCGGCGACGACAGCGGTGACGACAGCGGGGCCAAGACCCTCAAGCTCTGGCACTACGAGGGCGAGAACAGCGCGATGGGGGTCGGCTGGGCCAAGGCCATCGAGATCTTCAAGACCGAACACCCGGGCGTCGAGGTGCGCTTCGAGCGCAAGGCGTTCGAGCAGATCCAGCAGAACGCAGGCATGATCATCAACTCGTCCGAGGGCCCGGACATCATGGAGTACAACAAGGGCAACGCGACGGCCGGCCTGCTGTCGTCCCAGGGCCTGCTCACCGACCTCAGCGGCGAGGCGGACAAGCGCGGCTGGGCCGGCAAGCTCAGCCCCAGCCTGCAGACCACCGCCCGGTACAGCGACAAGGGCGTGATGGGGTCGGGCAACTGGTTCGGCGTGCCGAACTACGGCGAGTACGTCACGGTCTACTACAACAAGGACCTGTTCGACCGTAACGGCGTCACGGTGCCCACCACCATGGCGGAGCTGACCGCCGCGATGGACACCTTCGTCGGCAAGGGCATCACCCCGCTGGGCATGGCCGGCGCCGAGTACCCGGCCGGGCAGCTGTTCTACCAGCTGGCCCTGTCGAAGGCCGACCGGCAGTTCGTCGACGACTACCAGCTCTACAAGAACCCGGTCGACTTCCGCGCCGACCCGCTGAAGTACGGCGCGGACACCTTCGCCGACTGGGTGAAGAAGGGTTACGTGGCCAAGGACTCGGCGAGCCTCAAGGCCGAGGACATGGGCACCGCGTTCATCGCGGGCAAGACCCCGATGATCGTCTCGGGGAGCTGGTGGTACGGCCGGTTCAAGGCCGAGATGAAGGCCAACTGGGACACCTTCCTGTTCCCGGGCAACACCCTCAACGCCGGCTCGTCCGGCAACCTCTGGGTCGTCCCGACCAACAGCAAGGCCAAGAGCCTGGCGTACGACTTCATCGACATCACCCTGCGTCCGGAGATCCAGGACCTGATCGGCAACAACGGTGGCATCCCGGTGGCCGGCGACCCCGCGAAGATCGCCGATCCGAAGGACCGCAAGCTGATCGAGGACTTCAACACGGTCAGCAAGCAGGACGGTCTGGCCTTCTACCCGGACTGGCCGGTGCCCGGCTACTACGACGTGCTGGTCGGCGGGTTCCAGGCGCTGATCAACGGGTCGAAGTCCCCCGACCAGGTGCTCGACACGATCGCCAAGCCGTACGCCGACGGCGTCAAGGAGATCACCGGCAAGTGACACGGCGAGCGGCGGGCGCGACCGGCACCACCGGCGCGCCCGCCCACCCCCGCCGGGAAGGATCCTCCATGACAGTCCCCGACACCGTCGCCGGCACCCCACCGGCGACGACCCCCACCCCCTCCCCCGCGCCCCCACCCCGCCGCCGACGCGACGGACGCGACGCGGCGTACTGGCTCTACCTGCTCCCCGGGGCGGTGCTGTTCGTCCTGGTGATCGGCGTGCCGCTGGTCGGCACCGGCTACCTGTCGCTGACCCGGTGGTCGGGCGTCGGCGACCCCACCTTCGTCGGGCTGGACAACTACCGGCAGCTGCTGGACGACGACGTGTTCTGGGCGTCGTTCCGCAACACGGTGGCGATGATCGTCGCGATGGTGGTGGTGCCGACGCTGCTCGGGCTGCTGCTCGCCTCGGTGCTCTTCGACGTCATCGGGCGTCGGTTCCGGCCCCGGACGGCGGCGGCCCTGCGGGCCGCGTTCTACCTGCCGCAGGTGCTGCCCGTGGTGGTGGCCGGCATCGTGTGGGGCTGGATCCTGCGCCCCGACGGCGCGTTCAACAGTGTGCTCGACGCGGTCGGTCTCGGCGCGCTGCGCCACGACTGGTTGGGCGACCCGGACACCGCGCTGCCGGCGGTGATGGCGGTGATGATCTGGGTGCAGATCGGCTACCCGGTGGTCGTGTTCATGGCGGCGTTGCAGCGGGTCGACCCGGAACTGTACGAGGCGGCCGAGGTCGACGGGGCGAACTGGCTGCACCGGTTCCGGGCGATCACCCTGCCGCAGATCCGGCCGGAGACCTTCGTGGTGGCCCTGACCTGCACGATCGCCGCGCTGAAGGTGTTCGGGCCGATCTTCGCGCTGACCCGGGGCGGGCCGGAGAACGCCACCAACGTGCCGTCGTACTTCGCGTACTACACGTTCTTCAAGAAGCTCCAGGTCGGTTACGGCTCGGCGATCTCCACCGTGCTGACGGCGATCATCGTGGTGGTGGCCGTGGTCTTCATCGCCGTGCAGGCCCGCAGCGAGCGCCGGGAACGGGGGCGCTGAGATGGCCGTCACGACGACCGGGATCCCGGTCCGCCGGAAGGTGCGCGACCGGCACCACCGGGGCGTCAGCCGCTGGGTGGTGCTCGCCGGGGTCACCGCGGGCGCGCTGGTCATGCTGGTGCCGTTCGCGTTCATGCTGCTCAATGCGTTCAAGTCGCCGGGCGACTACTCGTCGGGCGGCCCGCTGAGCTGGCCGTCGGAGTTCTACACCACGGGGCTGCGGACGTACTGGTCGGAGGTGAACTTTCCGCTCAAGCTGTGGAACTCGGCGCTCATCGCCGGGTCGGTGGCGGTGCTCGGCGTCGTTGTGTCGCTGCTCAACGCGTACGCCCTGGGCATCGGCCGGGTCCGGGGGCGGCTGTGGATCGTCGGGGTGTTCCTGCTGGCCAACATGCTGCCGCAGGAGGCGTTGATCTACCCGCTGTACTACGTCGCCAAGGAGATCGGCCTCTACAACACCCGGCTGTCGGTGATCATCATCTTCACCGTCATCCAGAGCGCGTTCGGCACGTACCTGCTCGCCTCGGTGCTGGGCACGTTCCCCCGGGCGCTGCTGGAGGCCGCCGCGCTGGACGGTGCCGGCAGGTGGACGGTGCTGTGGCGGGTGGTCTTTCCCAACCTGCGGCCCACCCTCGCCGTCCTGCTCATCTTCTTCTTCATCTGGACCTGGAACGAGTTCCTCATCCCGCTGGTCATGCTGATCGACAACCAGACCCAGACCATCCCGGTCGCGCTCGCATCGTTGCAGGGTGACCGCCTGATGGACGCCCCCACCACCAACGCCGGCGCGTTGATCAGCCTGGTGCCGGCCATCCTGTTCTTCCTCATCTTCCAGCGCACCCTGGCGCGCGGCATCACGGCAGGAGCCGAGAAGTGAAGTTCACCGACGGGTACTGGCAACTGCGCCCGGGGGTCAGCGTGCTGCGCCCCGGCACTGTCGAATCGGTCGAACCGGACGACCGCGGCTTCACCGTGTTCGCGCCGGCCGGTCAGATCAACGGCCGGGGCGACACGCTCAACCGGCCGGTCGTCACCGTCCGGTTCTTCTCCCCCGCGCCCGGCGTCGTCGGGGTCACCATCGGCCACCACAGCGGCGGGCTGCCCCGCGAACCCCGCTTCGGGCTGGACACCGACGACACGCACCCGGTCACCGTCGACATCACCGGGATCAGCGCGTCGCTGACCACCGGCGAGCTGACTGTCCGGGTCGCGCTGATCGACGGCTGGCGGGTCGAGTTCAAGCACGGCGACCGGCTGGTCACCGCGTCCACCGGGCGTAGCGTCGGCATCGTCACCGACGGCGAGGGCCGCCGGTACGTGCACGAACGGCTCGCCCTCGGCGTCGGCGAGACGGTGTACGGGCTGGGCGAGCGGTTCGGCCCGTTCGTCAAGAACGGGCAGACCGTCGACGTGTGGAACGCCGACGGCGGCACCGCCAGCGAGCAGGCGTACAAGAACGTGCCGTTCTATCTGAGCAGCGCCGGCTACGGGGTGTTCGTGGACCACCCGGAGCACGTGTCGTTCGAGGTCGGCTCGGAGGTCGTCGCGCAGACCCAGTTCAGCGTCGAGGGTCAGTCGCTGACCTACCACGTCATCGACGGGCCCACCCCGAAGGACGTGCTGCGCCGCTACACGGCGCTGACCGGCCGGCCGGCCCGGGTGCCCGCCTGGTCGTACGGGCTGTGGCTGTCCACGTCGTTCACCACGTCGTACGACGAGAAGACGGTGACCGAGTTCGTCGACGGGATGGCCGAGCGGGACCTGCCGCTGTCGGTGTTCCACTTCGACTGCTTCTGGATGCGCCAGTTCCACTGGGTGGACTTCGTGTGGGACCCGGCGACCTTCCCCGACCCGGAGGGGATGCTGCGCCGGCTGCACGAGCGGGGCCTGAAGGTGTGCGTGTGGATCAACCCGTACATCGCGCAGCGCTCGTACCTGTTCGAGGAGGGCCGCCAGGCCGGCTACCTGGTGCGCAGCCCGGACGGGTCGGTGTGGCAGTGGGACAAGTGGCAGGCCGGCATGGCGCTCGTCGACTTCACCAACCCCGACGCGCTGGCCTGGTTCACCGGCAAGCTCCGGGCGCTGCTGGACATGGGCGTCGACTGTTTCAAGACCGACTTCGGGGAGCGCATCCCGACCGACGTGGTGTGGCACGACGGATCGGACCCGCAGCGGATGCACAACTACTACTCCTACCTCTACAACAAGGCGGTCTTCGAACTGCTGGAGGCCGAACGGGGCGAGGGCGAGGCGGTGCTGTTCGCCCGTTCGGCCACCGCCGGCGGCCAGCAGTTCCCGGTGCACTGGGGTGGTGACTGCGAGTCGACGTTCGTCGCGATGGCCGAGTCGCTGCGCGGCGGGCTGTCCCTGGCGTCGTCCGGCTTCGGCTACTGGAGTCACGACATCGGCGGTTTCGAGGGCACCCCCGACCCGGCGGTGTTCAAGCGGTGGATCGCGTTCGGCCTGCTCTCCTCGCACTCGCGGCTGCACGGCTCCGGCTCGTACCGGGTGCCGTGGGCCTACGACGAGCAGGCGGTGGACGTGCTGCGCCACTTCACCCGGCTCAAGCTCGGTCTCATGCCGTACCTGGCGGCGACCGCCGAGGAGGCGCACCGCGACGGCGTCCCGATGATGCGTCCGATGATCGTGGAGTTCCCGGACGACCCGGCCGTGGCGCACCTCGACCGGCAGTACATGCTCGGGCCGGACGTGCTGGTCGCGCCGGTGCTCAGCGCCGACGGGCAGGTCACCTTCTACGTGCCCGCCGGCACCTGGACCCACCTGGTCACCGGGGCGCAGCTCACCGGCCCGGCGTGGGTGACCGAGAAACACGGGTACGACAGCCTGCCGGTGCTCGCCCGGCCCGGCGCGGTCATCGGGTTCGGGGCACGCTGCGACCGGCCCGACTACGCCTGGGCCGACGGGGTGGAGCTGCGGCTCTACGCCCCGGCGGAGGGGCAACGGCAGCCGGTGCGCATCCCGTCGCCCGACGGGGGGCCGGGGACGCAGTTCGAGGTGGGGTTCCGGGGCGGGGTGGCGACCGCCGAACTGGTGGCGGGCGAGTCGTCGGCGTACCACTGCGTGGTGGTCGGCGCGGAGAGGGCGGGACGATGACGGCACGTAGTTTCCCGGAGAGCTTCGTCTGGGGGTCGGCGACGGCGGCGTACCAGATCGAGGGCGCGGCCACCGAGGACGGTCGAGGTCCGTCCATCTGGGACACCTACAGCCACACCCCCGGGCGGACGTTGAACGGCGACACCGGTGACGTGGCCGCCGACCACTACCACCGGTGGCCGCAGGATCTGGACCACCTCGCCGAGCTGGGGCTGGGCGCGTACCGTTTCTCGATCTCCTGGCCCCGGGTGCAGCCGGGCGGTTCCGGCCGGTTCAACCCCGCCGGCCTCGACTTCTACGCCCGGCTGGTCGACGGCCTGCTGGAACGCGGCATCCGGCCGGTGGCGACCATGTACCACTGGGACCTGCCGCAGGAGTTGGAGGACGCCGGCGGGTGGCCGGCGCGGGACACGGCGCTGCGTTTCGAGGAGTACGCGGCGGGGATCGTCGCGGCCCTCGGCGACCGGGTGCACACCTGGACCACGCTCAACGAGCCGTGGTGCTCGGCATATCTGGGGTACGGCTCCGGGGTGCACGCGCCCGGTCGGACGGAGCCGGCGGCGGCGCTGGCGGCGGTGCACCACCTGAACCTGGCGCACGGTCTGGCCGGGCGGGTGGTGCGGGAGCTGACGCCGAGCGCCGAGCTGTCGGTGACGTTGAACCTGCACGTCGTACGGGGTGCGTCCGACTCGGCCGCCGACGCCGACGCGGTCCGGCGGATCGACGCGCTGGCGAACCGGGCGTTCCTCGGCCCGATGCTGGACGGGGCGTACCCGGCGGACCTGCTGGCCGACACCGCCGCCGTCACCGACTGGTCGTTCGTGCGCTCCGGCGACGAGAAGCTGATCGCGGTGCCGCTGGACGTGCTCGGGGTGAACTACTACTCCAGCACCCTGGTCCGTGCCTGGGACGGACACTCGGCCCGGTCCGCCGCCGACGGGCACGGCGCGTCGGCCCACTCGCCGTGGGTGGGTGCCGACGACGTCGACTTCCTGCCGCAGCCCGGCCCGTACACGGCGATGGGGTGGAACATCGACCCGCCGGCCCTGACCGAGCTGCTGCTGCGGCTGCGGCACGACCACCCGGGCCAGCCGTTGATGATCACCGAGAACGGCGCGGCGTTCGACGACGTGGTGTCGGCCGACGGGCGGGTCCACGACGACCGGCGGATCGACTACCTGCGCCGGCACATCGGCGCGGTGGCCGACGCCCGCGCGCAGGGCGTGGACGTGCGGGGGTACTTCGTCTGGTCGCTGCTGGACAACTTCGAGTGGGGCTACGGCTACGACCGTCGGTTCGGCATCATCCGGGTCGACTACGACACGCAGGAGCGCCGTTGGAAGGACAGCGCCCACTGGTACCGCCGGCTGGTCGCCACCGGCCGGTTGGACGGGTAGCCCAGCGGTCGGCGCGTGCCTGCCGCCCGGTGGGCCCTCGGGTTGCCCTGGCCGTCCGGCCAGGGCAACCGTCGTCGGCTATGCGGCCGGGCAGCCGGCTCCCCCGCCCCGGCCCGCGTTCACCGGCGCGCCGCGCGGACCCGTTCGAGGCCGAGCTGCGGGCTGGTGACGAGGCGGTAGTCGGCCGACTCCGCGTCGGAGAGGGGATCGCCCCGGACCGGGGTGAAGTCGGGTCCGACGGAGTCGGGTGCGTGCACCACCTGCAGCTGCGCCCGCACCGCTTCCTCCCGCAGCCGGTCGGTGATGACGCGGGTGGACGAGTCGGCCGCCTCCCGCAGGTCGGACAGACCACCGATGATCTCCGCGAAGGACCGGGGGGAGACGTCGTCGTCCGGCTGCGCGGACTGCTCGTCGCCGATCAACCGGTCCGAGGTGCGGAAGAAGCCGTCCTTGCCCAGGTAGCGCTCGTACATGATGGTCACCAGCGCGAAGAGGCGCATGTACGCGCGCCGGTAGGCGAATTCGAAGAACCGCAGGGCCTCCGTCTCGCCGACCTCGCCCCGGTCCATCGACGCGACGCACGCGGCGGCGGTCAACGCGCTGTAGAGCGCGAGGTGCACACCGGTGGACAGCAGCGGGTCCAGGAAGCACGCCGCGTCACCCACGATCGCGTAACCCGGCCCGCAGAACTGGTCCGCGATGTACGAGTAGTCGGTCTCGACCCTCGTCACGCCGAGGAACTCCGCCCCCGCGGTCAGGCCGGCGATGGTGGGCGAGGCCGCGATGAGGTGCCGGTACAGCTCGTCCGACGACGGGTGCTCGTGACGGTCACGCGCGAAGGCGTCCTTGGTGGTGACGTAGCCGATGCTCATCCGCCCGCCGGCCATCGGGATCACCCAGTACCAGCCCTCCGGCGAGGAGATGATGTTGATGCCGCCGGACGGCGTCTCGGGCAGCAGCGTGGCACCGGTCCAGTAGCCCCAGATGCCGACGTTGCGCAGGTTGTTCAGCGGCTCGCGGTTGCCGAAGTGCCGGGTGCTGAGCAGCCCGTTACGCCCGCTGGCGTCGACCAGGAAGTCGAAGTCGTCGATGGTGAACGGCTCGCCGTCGTCCGGGGCGCATTCCACGGCGACCGGGCGGCCGTCGGCGAACCGCACCGACCGGCCGGTGACACCGGTGGTGACGGCGACCCCGTTGTGCCGGGCGTGCTCCAGCAGCAGCGCGTCGAACTCGCTGCGGTCCACCTGCCACGACTGCACCCCGGACTGCGCCTGCCAGTCGAACGCCCACTGGTCGTCGTCCCAGTGGATCACGCCTCCGTTCTTCTTCACGAAGCCGTGGTCGTCGAGCGTCTTCGACATGCCGATGACGTCCAGCACCACCCGGCACGACGGCGTGAGCGACTCACCCACGTGGTATCGCGGGAAGTGGGCGCTCTCGATGAGCCGCACGTCGAGGCCGGCCTGGGCCATCGCCGTTGCCGCGGTGCTCCCGGCCGGGCCGCCACCGATTACGAGGACCTTCATGTCTTCTGCCACCTTGCCGTTCTGGCCGTAGCCACGCAGGGATGGTGCACGACGACGCGCGTTTCCACGGCGGCCACCGGGGCCACCGCCGGAATCAGGGGGTGGTGCCGGTCATGGTCGGATCCGGCAGGCGTGTGCCGTGGGTACCGTATCGACGGTCGTGCGCCGCACGGGTCGAATCCGATGACGAACGAAGCAGCACAAGCATCCCCATCCTCGCACGAATGAGATAGACGATCGTACATGAAGATCGGTGTGGGCACCGCTACTCTCCGTGGGTCGGCGTGCTGCGGCGGTGGGCCGGAGCAGCCACCCTTCCGGCGGCCGTACTAGGGTGCTTTCCGGGGCAAAGTGTCCAGGTGGTCGAGGGGGTCCGATGCGGCAGGCCAAACGGCTGAAGAGTGTCCGGTACGACATCCGGGGGCCGGTGCTGCGGCGGGCACAGGAGATGGAGGCCGCCGGCCACCGGATCCTCAAGCTGAACCTGGGCAACCCGGCGCCCTGGGGACTGGCCACGCCCGGGCCGATCGTCGCCGACGTGGTGCAGAACCTCGTCGAGGCGCAGGGGTACAGCGACGCCCGGGGCATCTACTCGGCGCGGGTCGCCGTCGCCCAGCGGTACCAGAACCTCGGCGTGACCGGCGTCCAACCGGACGACGTGCTGCTCGGCAACGGGGTCTCCGAGCTGATCATGATGGTGTTGCAGGCGCTGCTCGACTCCGGCGACGAGGTGCTGGTGCCCAGCCCGGACTACCCGCTCTGGACCGCCGCGGTGAACCTGTGCGGCGGGCAGGCCGTGCACTACCGCTGCGACGAGAGCGCCGGCTGGCAGCCCGACCTGGAACACCTGGCCGCCCGGATCACCGAACGCACCCGCGCCCTCGTGGTGATCAACCCGAACAACCCGACCGGCGCGGTGTACTCGGAGCAGACCCTGCTCGGCATGATCGAACTGGCCCGCCGGCACGGCCTGCTGATCTTCGCCGACGAGATCTACGACCGGATCGTCTACGACGGCGCCACCCACCACACGCTCGCGGCGCTCGCGCCGGACGTGCCGGTGGTCAGCATGGGCGGCCTGTCGAAGGTCTACCGGGCCGCCGGCTTCCGCTCCGGCTGGCTCGCCACCAGCGGATTCACCGGCACCGACACGGACTACGTGAACGGGCTGCAACTGCTGGCCAACCTCCGGGTCTGCCCGAACGTGCCGGCCCAGCACGCCATCCAGACCGCGCTCGGCGGCTACCAGAGCATCGACGAGCTGATCCGGCCCGGCGGGCGGCTGCTGGAACAGCGCGACCACGCCTGGCGCGAGCTCGTCGCGATCCCCGGCGTCGACTGCGTCAAGCCGGAGGGCGCGCTCTACCTCTTCGCCCGTCTCGACCCGGCCGTTCACAAGATCCACGACGACGAGAAGCTCGTGATCGACCTGCTGGAGCAGCAGCATCTGTTGATCTCGCACGGCACCGGCTTCAACATCGACACCCCCGACCACCTGCGCATGGTCTTCCTGGCCCCGACCGACGTCCTCGACGACGCGATCGGCCGCGTCCGCACCTTCCTGTCCACCTACCGGCAGTAGGAGGGAGCCGGCTACCAGCTCACGACCAGCCTGCTGAGGCCGTAGAAGACGTGCGACGGGCGGAACACCACCCCGTCCGGCTCGATCCGCAGGTCGGGGAAGCGACGCAGCAGCGCGGGCAGCCCGACCCGGAGTTCCGTCCGGGCCAGCGGCGCGCCGATGCAGTGGTGCACGCCGTGACCGAACGCGAGATGCCCCACGGCGCCGCGCCCGATGTCCAGCTCGTCGGGGCGGTCGACGGCGGCCGGGTCCCGGTTCGCGGCCGGCAGCGACAGCAGCACCAGGTCACCGGCGGGGATACGCACGCCCCCGAACTCGGTGTCCGCGCGGACCAGCCGGGGCACCCCGGCCTGCACCACGCTCAGCCACCGCAGCAGTTCCTCCACGGCCGGCGTCACCGCCGCCGGGTCGTCGCGTACCCGGGCGAGTTGCGCCGGGTGGCGCAACAGGGCCAGGGTGCCGAGGGCGAGCATGTTGGCGGTCGTCTCGTGGCCGGCGAGCAGCAGGAAGTTGGCCAGGCCGGCGAGTTCGGCGTGGGTGAGGTCGTGGCCGTGCTCGCGGATCAGCATGCCGATCATGTCGTCGCCGGGGGCGAGCCGGGCGCGCCGCACCAGATCCGACATGTAGTCACGCAGCCCGCGGCCCACCCGCAACCGCTCCCGGACCGGCACCGAGACGTCGATGAGGCGGTTCGTCTGCGCGTTGAAGTCGGCCCGGTCGGCGGCCGGCACGCCGAGCAGTTCGCAGATCACCAGGGAGGGCACCGGCAGGGCGTACCCGGCGACGAGATCCGCCGGTGACCCCCTGCCCGCCATCTCCGCCAGTTGCCGGTCGACGATGCGTCGCACCCGGGGCTCCAGGGCACGCATCCGCCGCAGGGTGAACTCCCCGGTCAGGGTCCGGCGAAGCCGGGTGTGCTCCGGCGGGTCCACGCCGAGCAGGTTGCCGAAGCGCAGCGGTGCGCGTTCGTCGTCGGTGAGGTCGTCCAACCCGGGCAGCGGCGGCATGGCCGACGGGTCGTTGCTGAACCGCGCCGAGTCGGCCAGCACCGTGCGCACGTCGTCGTGCCGGGTCAGCAACCAGGCGGTCAGGCCGAACGGGGTGGTGACCCGTTCGACGACCCCGGCGTCGCGGAGCCGGCCGAGGTCGGGTGCCGGGGTGAAGCCGGCGCGGCGCAGGTAGACGGGAACCTCCGGCGCGGCGGCGGTGCCGACGGTCATCAGCGGGTCCTCTGCAACACCGTGACCGCCATCTCCGCGAGGTGGCGTTTGGCCAGGTCGGTGGCGTCGCTGGCGGCGAGCACCGCCAGCGCGCGTTCCCCGCGCACCGATATCTGCTCCTCGACCCGGGCCACCGCGCCGACGTCGACGAGGATGGCCCGCACCCGGTCGAGTTCGTCGGCGGTGAGGTCGGTGCCGATCTTCGTCCGCAGGTAGTCCGCCGCCGCGGCGTCGCGGGCGTCGGCGAGGGTGAGGGCGGTGGCCAACAGCACCGTCCGCTTGCCCTCACGAAGGTCGTCACCTGACGGTTTGCCCGTCACCGTGGGATCGCCGAAGACCCCGAGGAGATCGTCGCGGAGCTGGAACGCGATGCCGATGTCGACGCCGTACGAGCCGTAGGCCGCGGAGAGTGCGGGATCGGCGTCCGCGATGGCCCCGCCGAACTGCAACGGTCGCTGCACCGTGTACGACGCCGTCTTGTACCGGTCGACCCGCAGCGCCGACTCGACGTCCTCGTCGTCGCCGGCCTGGGTGATCAGGTCGAGCAGTTGGCCGTACATCACCTCGGCGCGGGCCGCCGACCACACCGGCGCGACCCGGATCTGCGCGTCCGCCGGCAGCCCGGAGTCACCGACCAGCGCGTCGGCCCAGATCAGAGCCAGGTCCCCGACCACGATCGCGGTGCCCACGCCGAACGCGGCGGGGTCGCCGGAGAAGCGCCGGGCGCGGTGCCGCTCGGCGAACGCCACGTGCGCCGAGGGGTGGCCGCGACGCGTCAGGGAGGCGTCGATGATGTCGTCGTGGATCAGCCCGGCGGCGTGCAGCAGCTCGAACGCCGCGCCGGCCCGCAGCACCGCGTGTGCCCGTGGGCCACCCGGGTCGCCGCCGGCGCCCAGCCAGCCCAGCCAGACGAAGACCGGCCGGATCCGCTTGCCGCCGCGCAGCACGAAGCTCTCCAGTTCGGCGACGGTCGCCGCGAAGTCCGGACCGAACGCCTCGGCCTCGCCCCGGCGGCCGGCGAAGAAGTCGCCGAGGGCGGCGTCGATGGCGGCCACGTCCACGGCCCCGGTGGCCTGGGTGACGGTCATCCCCTGCTCCCCCGTTCCCCGTCGGACGCCCGGGAGGTGGGCGTCGTCATCGGGCGGGGTCCAGGGTCATCCGCAGGGATCGGGGGGCACGGGTGAGCATCCCCTCCTCGACGGGCACGAACCCGTCCCGGTAGCGGATCACGGGGAAGCGGCGCAGCACGGCGGGGATGCCGATCGCCGCCTCCGCGCGGGCCAGCATCGCCCCGACGCAGAAGTGCCGGCCGGCGCCGAACGAGAGGTGACTGCTTCCCGCGTTGAACGCCGTGTTCACGTCGATCTCGGTGCGGTGCAGGTCGAACCGCTCGGAGTCGACGAACTCGTCCTCGTCCCGGTTGGCCGCGCCGATCAGGCAGAACATCGTCGCCCCCGCAGGGACGTCGACCCCGGATATCTCGCGCGAGGTGAGCAGCCGACGCAGCAGGATGTGCGTGGGCGGGTTGAGGCGCAGGGACTCCGCGAAGGCCCGCAGCGCCAGCTCGGGGTCCGCCCGGACGTCGTCCATCTGGTCGGGGTGGTCCACCAGGTTCCGGAAGGTGGAGGCCAGGCCCCGTTCGGTGGTCTCGCCACCGGCGGCGAGCAGGAGGCTGCAGAAGTCCAGGATCTCGCGGTCGGTGAGCGTCGCGTCGTTGATGGTGGCCGTGCACATCGACGAGATCAGGTCGTCGCCCGGGGCCGCCCGCCGCTGGTCGATGACCTCCTGGAGGTACTTGTCCAGCTCGCGCTTGGCCCGCAGTCCGGCCTCGGCGACGTCGGGGTCCTGGGTGTAGTTGCCGACGTAGTCCGCAGCCGCCCGGTACCACACCTGGAACATGGCGTAGTCCTGCCGGGGCAGGTCCATGATCCCCATGATCACCCGGATCGGGAGCAGGGCGCAGTAGTCCCGCACCAGGTCCGGGTCCGGCCGGGCGGCGAGTTCGTCGAGCAGCTCGTCGGCCGCCTCCGTGATGACCTCGCCGTACGAGGCCAGTGGCCGGCCCCGGAAGGACGGCGAGACCAGCCGGCGGTGCCGCCCGTGCTCGGCGCCGTCCATCTCCAGGATGCTGCGGCCCACGAGTTCCCGGACGGCGGCGTAGGTGGCGGTCGAGTAGTCCTCGTGGGTCAGGGCCTCCCGCACGTCGGCGGCGCGACTGATGATCCAGCCCAGCCTCGGGTCGTGGTGGATCGGGAAGTCGTTGCGCATCGTCCGGTAGATCGGGTACGGGTCCCTCGCGAACTCCGGTGACAGAAGATCGGGCGGAGCGGCGTTCACCATCGCGTCCATTCCTCCTTGCTGTGGCGGTCGGTGCCCCGGTCGGCTGGATTTCAGTTGTCGGCGTAGAACTGGCCGGCCCAGTGCCGGAACTTGCCGATCGGGCCGTCGCCCTTGACCAGTCGAGGGTGTTCCAGGTAGGTCTTCGTCGACCAGATCGGCACGTCGCGGGTCGCCTCGGGCGAGACGATGAGCAGCGCCGCACGCGTGAGCGCCCGGGACAGGGCCGCGGACGCCGGGCCGGTGACCGCCGGGCCCTGGCGGGTCCGCGCGGCGGAGATGCTGGTGGCGAAGCGGAACTCGATGCGCCACGGTGCTATCGGGGTGGCCATCGCCCACATCCGGGCGCGCAGGCCCAGCTGGGGGACCTCGGCGTTCACCAGGATGTAGCCGAGGCCCGAGACGCTGGTCTGGTACTCGACGCTCCTGGTGCCGATGACCGGGAACCGCTGCTTCCAGCGGTACCGGGCGTGGAAGTGCGGCCCCTCGAAGCTGATCGGTTCGGCGATCTCGATGCCGTAGAACTTGTGGAAGACCGAGAGGTGCCCGATGTCGACGGCGTTCTCCACGACGTCCTGTGGGTGTCCGGGCAGGACCTGGCACCGGATGGCGGTCAGCGGGAAGCCCTGCTGGTTGAGGTCCGGCGGTTCCCACGACGGCGGCAGCCCCTTCGGGGAGAACCAGACGAAGACCAGCCCTCCCCGCTCGCACACGGGCCACTGCGCCAGGCGGGCGGCGGGCGGCGTGTGGTCGGTGTAGCCGGTGCGGACGCACGCCCCGTCGGCACCGAACTCGAAGCCGTGGAAGCCGCAGACGAGCGCCTCCCCGGCCACCCGCCCGGCGGTCCCCAGATGGGCGCCCAGGTGCGGGCAGTAGGGGTCGGTGGCCCGCACGACGCCGCGTCGCGTGCGGTGGACGACGACGTCGCGGTCGGCGATCCGGCGGGTGACCACCGGGGTCCGGCGTAGCTGCGCGGCGGTGCCGACGCAGAACCAGCCCTCGGGATACGGCAGCGGCGCCCCGATCGCCTCGTCCGCCGGGGTCGGACCGCGCTTCACGTTACGGTCATCGATCATGGCACTTCGGGTCTCCTCGGGCCGTGGGCAGCCGTCGGTCCGCTGTCGCGCGACCGGTGGGCACGAAAACGCAGCAGGGTGCTGCCGCACCCGACGTCGGGGGGTGCCAGGTCGTCCAGGGTGGAGCACAGCCGGGCGCGCTGGGAGTCGCTCAGGCCGTGGAAGACCTCGGGGCCGTACCGCGACCACCACCGGCTGGGAGACATCCCGCCGTCCAGGGTCCGCTCGCGCCGCGAGGTCCGCGCCGAGGTGACGGTGAACCCCGTCTCGGCCAGGCCCGTCAGGTAGGTCTGCGGTGGTCGCAGCCGCCACCGGGTCGGCGTCGGCGGGCCGGGGATCCCCGCCTGCTCCCACGCCCGCAGCAGCAGTTCCCGAAGTTCCGCGAGGCTGCCCACGACCGGCACCTCGGCCACGAACCGCCCGCCCGGGGCGAGGGCCGCGGACACCGCGCCGAACACCCGGGTCGGCACCGCCATCCAGTGCAGGGCCGAGTTGCAGAACACCGCGTCGTACGGCGCGTCCGGCGTCAGCGCCTCGGCGTCGCCCAGGTCGAAACGGATGCCGGGATGCCGGCGGCGGGCCTCGGCGATCATCGACTCGGAGTTGTCGAGGCCGTGGACGGTCGCGCCACGGTCGGCGATCTGGGCGGTGACGGTCCCCGTCCCACACCCCAGGTCGAGGACGTGTTCCCCGGTGCGCGGGGCGAGGAGGTCGACGAGGCTCCCGCCGGAGCTGACGACGTGCCCGTACTCCGCGTCGTAGGTGCCGCCGCGCCAGTGGAAGGTCGCGGGCAGTTGATCCGCCGGTGTCACGGCTGGCCGGCCCTCTCCAGGAAGTTGGGTTGGTCCTCGCCGGTACGCAGGTGCTCGCTGCGGTACCGCTCGTTGCCGCGCGACCAGTCGATGTTCCCGCGGACCCAGGACTCCATCGCCGCGATGTAGCGCGACACCTGGTGGGCCTGCTCGGCGGTGTACCCGCCGGACGAGGCGAAGAACGCCACCGCCGACCTGCTGGCGGCGACGAAGTCGGCGCACCGTCCACGGAGCATGGCGGCCACCTCGTCGGCCGCCTCCCGCATGGACCCGCCGCGCGTCCGCTGGACCACCAGCACGATGTTGTTCACGTTGCCTTCGCGCTTCTCGGCCTCGACGGAGAAGACGTCGTTGGCCCACAGCACCAGGTCCGCCGTGTTGTCCAGCAGTTGCTGGATCCTCGGGTGGGCGTGGACGTCGTCGGTGAGTTCGATGCCCAGCCCGATCTCCGACAGGTCCATGCTCGGTCGCATGCCCCCGAACCGTCGCCGGGTCCGGATGTACGTCGGCAGGTCCGGGGCGATGCCGCGCCGTCGGTTGTGGGACTCCCAGTGGCATCCTTCGAGATAGTCGGTCAGGTGGCGGACGAAGCGTCGACGCCAGGTGAGCGAGCTGCGGGCGGTGAGCCGGTCCCAGATGTCACGGATGGCCAGCTCGATGGGGTTGCCCGACCGGGCCACGGCCCCGGGCGGGGTGAGCGGGAACCAGCTGACCGTCTCGTGGATCAGGGCGACGAAGCGCTCGTCGTCCTGGGCGTCGGGGATCCGCTCCAGGTAGTCGTCGAAGATCGCCCAGACCGCCATCCAGTCGGTGATGACGCACAGTTCCTCCAGCGCAGCGAACGGATAGGCGCGGGCGACCAGTTCCCCGAACCTGGTCCGGTCGTAATGGAACTTCGCTTCCTCCGACCGGAGCAGGCCGAACTCCCGCAGGTACTCGCGTACGTGCACCTCGGCCTCGTCCACGTGCGGGTTCTGCCGCTCGGGGAAGGGTACGGAAAGATCAGGAACGGTGAACGTCATGAACACGGCCTCCGGCGGGATCGGATTGCTGGCTGTGCCGGTTTCAACTCGTTGCTCCTGCCGGACATCGACCGGGCCCATCGCGCCCGATCGTCGGAATGAAGCACCCAGGCGGGATTCAGGAAATGGGGAGGGTGGGCCCGCACCGGCCCGATGAATACGCCCGACGCCGCAGCCCAGCCTAGGAGCGGCAGACGAAGGATGGCAAGACTGTTCTCAGCGGAAAGTCAACATCGGATTACTCAATGTCACCGGTCCAGCTCGGGTGCGACCGGCCCGAACCCGGATACCGCAGGTCGGGAAACCACCCCTTTGCCCTGGTCACGCACATACGGTGAACCACCTCCGCGAATCGCGTCCCAGCATGCGGGTGATCGCCGCGCGCCTGACCGCGTCGGCGGCGGCGACACCGACCCGCCCCCGGCGGGGGCACGCTGGAGGGTCGTCGCGCGCCGGCGGAAGCGTGTCGAATGCGCGACAAAGCCGGAAACGACACACCCGCCGCCGGGCTGGAATAGGGCGGTGCAGCCTCGGTCGAATATGTCCGGCCGCCGATACTCCGGGGCGACGAAAATGGATGCGGTCGGTTCGGTCACCTACCCGGCCACGGCCGGCACGAGATCCCGGCCCACGGGCGGAAAGCCCGCCGACCCAGCTCGCCGCACACGGACCGGCGACACCCGCGCTGGTCGACGGGCCTGCGCGCCGTTCCCGGACACGGCACCGGCGGCGCGGTCACCGATCACGCCCCCATGGGCGTGCCGACCACCGCTACCATCCTCTGTGGAAGATCGGGTTCGTCCGTAAAGTGATTTCCCTTGCCTCTTGCACGCTTATGCATAAAGAATGATGGTATGGCGGATAATGCGCAGCTTCGGCGGGAGCTCGGGCTGAGAGAAGCGGTCGCCCTCGGGGTCGGCGGCACCATCGGCGGCGGGATCTTCGTCCTGGTCGGCACCACCGTGGGTGAGGCCGGCCCGGCCGCGCCGCTCGCCTTCGTCCTCGCGTTCGCCGCCGCCGTGCTCATCGCGCTGCCCTACGCCGAACTGGCCAGCCGGTTCCCGCGCGCCGGCGGGGGCTACGCCTTCGTCCGGGCCGCCCTCGGCCCGCACCTGTCCTTCCTGATGGGCTGGGGGTTCTGGGGTTCCTACGTCTTCATGAGCGGCTTCATCACCCTCGGCTTCGGTGGCTACCTGCACAGCCTGACCGGCCTGCCGCAACCCATCGGCGCGCTGGTGGTGATCGCCGCGAGCACCGCCGTCAACGTCGCCGGCATGCGCCTGGCCGGGCTGGCCCAGAGCCTCGTGGTGGGACTGACCGCGGTCGCCCTGCTGGGTTTCGGCGCGGTCGGGCTCCCGCACGTCGACCTGGACCGGTTCACCCCGTTCGCCCCGCACGGCGTCGGCGGCGTGGTGACGGCGGCGTTGTTCGCCTTCCTCGCGTACGCGGGGTTCGACATGATCGCCGCGGCCGGTGAGGAGATCAAGGACCCGGAACGGACGCTGCCCAGGGCGATCCTGTTCACCCTGCTCGCCGTGCTCGGCGTGTACCTGCTGATCTCCGTCGTCTCGGTCGGGGTGGTCTCGGCCGGCACCCTGGGCCGCTCGGCCGCGCCCCTGGCCACCGCGGCCGAGGCGTTCGCGGGCCCGACCGGGCAGCGGCTGGTCGCCGTGGTGGCGGTCTTCACCACGGCGGCGACGAGCAACGCGGTGCTGGTGGTGATGTCCCGGATCGCCTTCGCGATGGCCCGCGACGGCCTGCTGCCCCGCCAGCTCAGCAAGGTCGGTGGCCGGACCGGCACCCCCTGGGCGGCCGTGCTGTTCAGCAGCGGGGTGCTCGCGGTGGTCGCCCTGGCCGTGTCGGTGCCGGTCGCCGCGGCGATCGGCGGCTTCCTCTACGTGGTGCACTTCATGCTGCCGCTGGTCGCGCTGGTGGTGCTGCGCCGCCGGACGCGCACCGTTCCCGGCTTCCGGACCCCGCTGGCCCCGGTGGTCATCCCGCTGGCCTTCCTCATCTGCGCGGTCTTCCTGGTCGCGAGCGGCCCCACCGGAATCCTCGGCGCGCTGGCCTGGCTGGCCGTCGGCTTCGCCGGATACCTGCTCGGCGGGCGGTCCCGCCGCCGCCGGTCCGCCCCGACCGTGCCGGCCGCCCCGACGCCCGCGGTCACCGCCGGCGGACCGGGCGGCGGTGGCACGGCGGGCTGACCGCACCCCAGGGCGTCCAGGGCCGTCACGAACCGTCCCCGCGCAGCTCCACCCGCTGGCCGACGCCGGCGGCCACCGCCCGCCGGTAGACCGCGAATCCGGTGACGACGTCCTGCGCCGCCAGGCCGAGCGACTTGAACAGGGTGATCTCCCCGGCGCTGGACCGGCCGGGGTGGTCCCCGCCGAGGACCTCACCGACCTCGGCCCGGACCGCCTCGATCCGGAAGTGACCCTCCCGCGCCGCGAGCAGCAGGTCACCGGCCTCGGCTCGGGCCGACTCGCGGCTGTCCACGAAGACCGCGCAGCGCCCCACCAGGTCACCGGCGAGTTCCCGGCGGTGGGCGAAGGAGGAGCCCACGGCGTTGATGTGCGTCCCGGCGGCCACCGGCGCGGCCGGCAGCACCGGTTCGCAGGCGGCGGTCACCGTGCAGATCACGTCGGCGTCGGCCACCGCCGCCGGCACGGTGCCGGCGACCGTCACGTCCAGGTCCAACTGGTCGCGGGCCCAGTCGGCGAGGGCGTGCGCCGACGCCGGGCGGTGGTTCCAGACCCGTACCTCCTTGACCGGGCGTACGACAGCGATCGCCCGCAGGTGGCTGCGGGCCTGCACCCCGGCACCGAGCACCGCCAGCACGGTGGCGTCGGGGCGGGCCAGGGCGTCGGTGGCCGCGGCGGACGCCGCCGCGGTACGGATCGCGGTCAGCGCGGCGGCGTCGATCAGCGCCGCCGGCAGCCCGGTGTCCGGGTCGAAGACCAGCACCAGACCCACGTGTACGGGCAGACCACGGTCGGCGTTGTCCGGTTTGATCAGCACGGTCTTCAGCCCGTACCCGGCGTGCGGCTGCGCCGTGCCGGGGTCGGGGGCGGCGACGTGCGCCGGCATCACCGCGAGCACCTCCCCGCCGGGGCTGCGCACCATGTGCCGCACGGGTTGCACCACCCGCCCGCCGCTGTACCGGCGGAACGTGTCCCGCATCAGGTCCACCGCGTCGGCCATCGGCAGCAGCCGACGCACCGTCCCGCCGTCGATCACGATCATCGGTTCGTCCCGCCCGTCGCCGTGGCCGCCGCCAGTTCCGTCGTCACCGCCGTCACCAGGTCCTCCGGCCGGTCCTGGAAGAAGAAGTGGCCGCCGTCGAAGAGCCGCAGGCCCCGGAAGTCGGCGCTGTGCTGCTTCCACTCGGCCAGCCCCTCGGGCGGGGTGACCCGGTCCTCGATCCCGCCGAAGGCCGCCACCGGGCACGGCAGCGGCCCGTCCGGCCGGTACCGGTAGGAGCGGCAGAGCTGGAAGTCGGCCCGCAGGATGGGCAGCGTCAACCGGAGCATCTGCGGATCGTCGAGCATCTCCGGCGGTACGCCGCCCAGGGTGCGCAGCGTGGCGCAGAAGTCCTCGTCGGAGTCCGCCGGGTCGGGCATGACCCCGGGTGCGGCGCCGGCCACCGGCCAGGAGGCCGCCGCGAACAGCGCCGGGGGCGGCAGCCCGGCACGCTGCCGCAGCCGGATCAGCAGGTAGCCGAGCATCGCGCCCATGCTGTGGCCGAAGATGGCGTACCCGCCCGGTGGTTCGGCGGCGAGCGGCCCGGCCAGTGCGTCCGCCAGCGCCTCGGCCCCCCGGTGGCAGTCGGTGAACGACGGTTCCCGGTGCCGCCCCTGCCGGCCCGGCAGGCGCACGGCGCGCAGCTCCACCCAGTCCGGCAGCAGGCCGGCCCAGCGGCGGAACATCGAGGCGCCACCACCGGCGCAGGGCAGGCAGTACAGCCGTACCGCCGCCGCCGGGCGGGGTTGGTAGGTCAGGTACCAGGTGGGGCCGGGCATGCCGGAAATCCCTTCCGCTCGGTACGGTCCGACGACGGGACGGTCAGCACAGCGAGTTGCCGATCATTTCCTTCATCACCTCGGTGGTGCCGCCGTAGATCGTCTGCACCCGGGTGTCGACGAACGCCCGCGCCACCGGGAACTCGGTGGTGAAGCCGTAACCGCCGTGCAGTTGCAGGCAGCGGTCCACCACCCGCTGGCACAGTTCGGTGTTCCACCACTTCGCCATGGCCGCCGACTCGGTGGTCAGCCGGCCGGCGGCGAACTCGGTGACGCACCGGTCGGTGAACGACCGCGCCACGGCCAGCGCGGTCGCCAGTTCGGCGAGCAGGAACCGGTTGTGCTGGTGCCGCCCGACGGACTGGCCGAAGACCTGCCGCTGCCGGGTGTAGCCCAGCGTCTCCTCGAACACCCGCTCGGCTGCGGCCAGCGCGGCCACCGCGATCCACATGCGTTCCTGACGCAGGTGGCGCAGCAGGTAGCCGGTGGCCCTGCCCTCCCGGCCGAGCAGGTTCGCCACCGGCACCGGCACGTCGTGGAAGTACAACTCCACGGTGTCCAGCGCCTTCATGCCGAGCTTGCCGATCCGGCGGCCCCGCTCGAAGCCCGGCATGTCCCGTTCCACCACCAGCATGCTGAGCCCGGCGTCGCCGGTGCGGGCCACGACCAGCAGCAGGTCGGCGAGGTGGCCGTTGGAGATGAACGTCTTCTGCCCGTTGAGCAGGTAGTGGTCACCCCGCCGGACGGCCGTGCTGCGGATGTTGCCCAGGTCGCTGCCGGCCTCCGGCTCGGTGATGGCGATCGCCCCGATCAGCTCGCCGGCGCAGAACCCGGGCAGCCAGCGCCGACGCTGCTCGGCCGAGGAGAGGGTCCGCAGGTACGGCCCGACGATCTCGTTGTGCAACGGCAGGGCGGGGGCGTGCACGCCGGCCCGCGCCAGTTCCTCGGAGAGCACCACGTGGAACCGGTAGTCGGGGTTGCCGCCGCCGCCGTACTCCGGGTCGACGTCGATGCCGAGCAGCCCGTGCCGGCCCGCGCGCAGCCACACCTCGCGGTCGGTCAGCCCGTCGGACTCCCAGCGCGGGTAGTTCGGCAGGATCTCCTTGTCGATGAAGGTACGGACCAGGTCGCGGTAGGCGCGGTGGTCGTCGTCGAAGATGTCCCGGGGCGGCGCCGAGGTGATCACGACGAGACCGCGGCGGCCGGTACGGTCCAGGCCGGCAGCAGGTCCCGCAGCCGGTTCATCATGGCCTGGCAGTACGCGGCGTTGTGGTCGATGCTGCGGTGCCGGGGGTACGGCATCTTGCGCCGTCCGACGTGGTCGACCCGCAGCCGTACCGGGTCGGCGTCGCCGGTGTCCAGCGCCAACCCGGCCGCCGCCCAGGCCGGCAGCTCCACGTCCAGGTGGTAGCGCCCCTGCCCGAGGATGCGCAGGTGCTCCAACGGCACCGAGGGTGCCACCACCGGCTCCCGGTAGACGTACGGCCGGCCGACCAGGTCCAGCTCGAAGGCCGCCCGCAGGGTCGGCTCGTCGAGCCAGCCCTGCTCGCCGGCGAAGTCGGCGAGCAGCTCGTCCATCTCGGCGCGGTGTTCGTGCAGCACCAGGTGCAGCGCCTTGCCGATGTTGTTGATGTCGTAGTTGCCCAGCCCGGCCACCGACTCGGCGAAGAACGCGCAGACCGGGTTGTCGACGCGCCGCTGGTAGTAGGCGGCTGCGGCGGCGAGGAAGTCCCGGTAGCCGCACCGGCCGGTGCGGTCCAGCTCCCGGGCCAGGTGGAAGGCGACCCGGCCGTTGTAGAGGCTCACCACCGCGTAGTAGAACCAGGCGCCCTCACGGAACTCCTCCGGGGTGACCCACCGGGTGCCGACCACCACGTCGGCCTCGGCCACCTCGTCGTCCACCCGGACGGTGATGACGCCCAGCTCGTCGCGGCGCTGGTACATCGGGGTGTTGTGCAGCAGCAGCTGGGGGTACGTCACGATCACGTCCGCGCCCGAGCGGCAGAGCCGGGCGATGCCGTCGCGGAAGGAGTCCAGCGTCTCCCCGGGCAACGGCCAGATCAGCTCGGTGTACGAGCTGATCCCCTTGTCGTGCAGCTTCTGCTGGAGTTCCACGTACGTGGACTCCTTGATGTTGGCCCGCTCCACGATCCGCAGCGTGTCCTGGCTGACGGTCTGCAACGAGACCGGCTGGCTGGCCAGCAGCCCGCCCTCGACCAGGATCTCGGTGATCTCGGTGACCCGGTCCGGCCGGTTCTTCGCCGCCTGCATCGAGATCATCAGCGGGTAGCCGTGCTCCTGCTTGCCCCGCACCAGGTGCCGGGTCAGCTCGACGTCGCGGGGCAGCGCGCCCCAGTTGGCGTCCGCGATGAAGATGCTCTCCACGCCGTTGCGGCTGACCCAGCTGAGGTCCCGCAGCACCCGGTCGAGGTCCCAGCGGTGCACCTTGTCGTTGGTGGCGGCGCCCCAGTAGCAGTAGGTGCACCGGAACGGGCAGCCCCGGTTCGTCTCCACCACCGCGAAGGTGTACTCGCCGCCGTCGAAGATCCCCGCGTCGTACGGCGAGGGGATCTCGTTGAGGTCGGTGAACCGGGGCGGCTTGTCGGTGGTGACCAGTTCGCCGTCCCGCCAGAAGCTGACCCCGGGCACGGCGTCGAAGTCGGGCCGGTCCCGCAGCAGCTCCCGCAGGTAGGCGGCGAACGTCCGCTCCCCCTCCCCGTTGCAGACCAGCACGTTCTCCCGGTGCGGCGGCACGTACTCCGGGGCGTGGTTCATCACCTGGGGCCCACCGAGGATGTACTGCGCGTCGGGGCGTTCGGCCAGCAGCCGGTCGAGCAGGTCCCGCATCCGGCGCATGTTCCACAGGTAGCAGCTCAGCGCGTACACGTCGGCCCGCTGCGCCAGCAGGTCGGCGGCCAACTCGTCGAGGGGATCGGTGACCGGCCGGGCGTGGATGCGGAACGCGTAGCCGGCGGCGACCGTCGGGTCCTGCTGCGCGTACGCCTGCAGGTAGCCCGACGTCAGCGGCAGGCTGTTCGGGTAGAGCGGCAGCTCCACCAGGGCCACCGTGCGTACTCCGGCCCGGGTCGGGACATCCGTCGTGGTCACACCGTTCGCGGTCACCGCGTCCTCCGGTCCGGTCCGCCGCGCTGCTGGAGCGCGTCCGCCAACTCGTGCAGGATCTCGTGTTCGAAAAGGTCCTCGGCCCCGAAGTGCAGGCCGCGTTCCCGGGCCCGCGCGGCGACCCGCATGGCCTGCAACGAGTCGCCACCCAGGTCGAAGAAGCTGTCCTCGCGGTCGACCGTGTCGATGTCGAGCGTCTCCCGCCACAGCTCGACCAGCAGCTGCTCCACCGGGCTGAGCCCGGCCGGGCCGGCCGGCGCGGTCCCGGGCGGGTCCGCCGCCGGGACGGGCAGGGGCCGCCGGCTCAGCTCCTCCCGGGCCACCTTGCCGTGCGGGGTCAGCGGGACGGCGTCGAGGCACCCGAACAGGTGCGGCACCATGAACGGCGGGAGGACCCGGCCGAGCTCCTCGCGGAGCCGGTCGGCCCGGGGCGGTCGCGTCGGATCGGCGGGTACGACGTACCCGATCAGCCGGTCGGCTGTGGCGTCCTGCGGCGAACCGGGCCGGACGACCACGGCGGCGTCGCGGACCTCGGGCAGCGCCCGCAGCGCCACCTCGATCTCACCCAGCTCGATCCGGAAGCCCCGCACCTTGACCTGGTCGTCGGCCCGCCCGACGAAGGCCAGGTCGCCGCCGGGCAGCCGGCGGACCAGGTCCCCGGTGGCGTACATCCGGCCCGGCGGCCCGGTGAACGGGTCGGGCCGGAACCGCTGCCCGGTCAGCTCCGGCCGGCCGAGGTAGCCACGGGCCACGCCCGTGCCGCCCAGGTACAGCTC
Organism: Micromonospora sp. HM134; assembly: GCF_007833915.1. Classification (NCBI taxonomy): domain Bacteria; kingdom Bacillati; phylum Actinomycetota; class Actinomycetes; order Micromonosporales; family Micromonosporaceae; genus Micromonospora; species Micromonospora sp. HM134. The sequence continues at coordinate 2,986,521 of NZ_CP041061.1, read as the reverse complement.
ACCCACGGCACCGGCCGGCACGGGACGTTCCCGCTCGTCCAGCACGTACGCGCGGACGTTGTCCAGCGGACGGCCGATCGGCGGGGTGACGTCGTGCGGGTCGGCCGGGTCCATCTCCCCGCAGGTGGCGAGCATCGTGGTCTCGGTCGGGCCGTAGACGTTGTAGAGCCGGAACGGCAGCCCGGCCGGCGGGTAGCGGTGCAGCTTCTCGCCGCCGAGCAGCAGGTGCCGCAGCCGGGTCCGGTCGGCCGGCCAGGGGTAGGTGAACAGTTCCCGGGCCAGCACGGTGGTCAGGAAGCAGACCGTGATGCCCCGCTCCACCAGCCAGTCGCCGAACTCCGTCGGCGAGTCCAGCCGCCGGCGGTCCACCAGGTGCAGGGTGCCGCCGTTGGCGAGGCAGGGCCACACCTCCAGGCCCCAGCCGTCGAAGGAGGGCCGGGCCAGTTGCGGCATCCGGTCGCCGGGGCGGACCTCGAAGGTCTCCCGGTACCAGTCGACCAGGTTGGCCACCCCGTCGTGCGGCACCAGCACCGCCTTGGGCCGGCCGGTGGACCCGGAGGTGAAGGTGACGTAGCAGACGTCCCCGGTGGAGGCGACCGGTGGCGTCCCGGCCTCCGGGGTCGACGTGCCGGGATCGGCGGGCGGCGTCAGCAGCGTCTCGACGGTGACCACCCGGGTGGCCGGGGGGACGCCGTCGTCGGGTAGCGCCGCCCCGGGTCCGGTGACCAGCACCCGGCAGTCGGCGTCGGCCAGCATCGTGGCCAGCCGGGCGGTCGGTTCGTCCCGGTCCAGGCCGACGTACCCGCCGCCGGCGAGCAGCACCCCCAGCGCGCAGGTCACCAGTTCCGGCGACCGGTCCAGGAGCAGCCCCACCAGGTCGCCGCGCTCCACCCCGTACCCCCGCAGGGTGGTGGCGACCCGGGTGGCGGCGGCCAGCAACTCGGCGTAGCTCAGCCGGCGGTCACCGGCGACGACGGCCGGCTCGTCGGGCTGGCGGTCGGCCCACCGGCGGACCCGCTCGGCCACGGTGCTGCGGTCGGGACGGGACACCACGGTCCGGTTGGCGTCCTCGATGACCGCCAGCAGTTCGTCGGCGTCGAGGAGGGGCAGGTCGACCACCTGCCGGTCCGGGTCCACGGCAGCCTCCCGCAGGAGGGTGGCCAGGTGCCGGGCGAGTTGTCCGGCCGGCACCCGGGGCCACTGCGCGGGGACCAGCACGACCCGGGCCCCGACTGATCCACCCGGACCGGCGACGACCGCGACCGGTTCCGGGGCACCGGAGCCCGGCGGTCCCGCCGGGACCGGCCCGTCGGCCCCGGTGGAGCGTCTGGTCGACTCGATCGTCTTCACCAGCGCGCCGAACCGGTCCTGTGGGTCGACCGGGAACGTCACCGGGTGGGCCGACGTCGTGGCGGTGTCCGGTTCCCGCAGCGCCACCGTGACCCCGGTGCGGCGGGTGTACCGCATCAGCAGCGTGCCGACGGCCGCCACCAGCACGTCGGTCCCGCTGCCGCCGAGCCGTGCGGCCAGCGCCGCGATGTGCCGCTGCGGCTCGCCGTCCAGGTCCAGCGCTCTCGCCGGGGCGTCCACGTCGGCCGCTGCGCCCGTGTCGGCCGGGGTGTCCGTGTCCGCCGGGGCGTCCGGGTCGGCCATCGGCCCGGCAGGGGGTGGCGTCATGTCGTCTCCTCGTGTCCACAATGCGGGCAGCCTTGTGCCGGCTGTTCATGCAGATAGTGACGCGGCACCAGCAATTGCGGAGCGACCCAGCGGAATGCGGTGGGCGCACGCGCGCCGATATTGCGCGTCGAAACGTCCGAGCAATTGGAGATCGATACTTTCCCGGCCGCCGGAGGCTGCACGGATACCGCAGATGACGTTCCAGGCGATGGATCAGGCGACGATTATCCCAGGGTGATCGCCACGACTGTGGACGTCTGCCATGCCACTTACCACACGCCTGACGGCCTGACCGCATACGCGCAGGTCACCGCTCGGGAGGTTATCCCGCGGTCGCCGTCGACGATGGACCCTTATTGCCCCCCGTAACTGTGTCCCATCCTCGCTGCCTGCGCCGGTCGCGTCGTTGCGGTGGACGCACGTCTGACGTAACACCGGCCCTCACGGACCGTTTGGAATGTATAACAAAGCGCAGCGGGACCGCAAGCATCAACAGGGCGACAGGGAAAGCCTGGTCGAACGTCATACCAACCACCGGGACATATCTTGATCAATTGCCATTGATCAATCAATGCGATCTTCCTGAAACCCGCAATGAGCGGGGCAGACGCGGCTGATGACGGCCGCCGGACACGAAGCCGCCGATGGGGGTCGGCATTTCCGGGGCGGGCGCTCGACACGATCAAGGGCCGGGCGATCGCGGCCCGGCAGCGCCTACCCTGCATCCATGTCGATCACCGACTCCACCCTGGCCATCGATGCGGCGCAGGCCGGTGCCGCGATCGTCCGCTCTACCACGGTTCCGCGCTGACACGCTTCGACAAGGCCGGGGGCGATTTCGCCACCGCCGCCGACCTCGACGCCGAGCAGGCCATCATCGACGTCCTGCGTGCCGCGCGACCGGACGACGCCGTGCCGGGCGAGGAGAGCGGACGCACCGCCCCGGCGGACAACGGCCGCACCTGGCTGGTCGATCCCCTGTGCGGAACGCTGAACTTCGCCGTACGGAACATGCTGGTCGCGGTCAACGTGGCCCTGCGGGTGGGGACCGCCGTCACCGTGGCCGCCTCGGCGGACCCGTTCACCGGGGACGTGTTCTGGACCGACGGCGACGCCGCGTACCTGCGCAACGGCGGGGTGGACGAGCGACTCGTCCCGTCGGCGGAGTCCAGCCTGGTGGACGTCAATCTCGAGAGGTGGGACACCGCCGGGCCGGGCACCGACACCCTGGACTGCCGGGCGTCCGCGCACCGGACTTCCCGGCCCGCGAAACGACATCGACGGCACTCGAATGCGGACGTCGCGTGGTGGCCCCGGTGGTAGGCTCCGGCTCGGGTAGCTCACCATTTCACCCTGATCCCGGTAAGGAGAGTGGGATGCGCCGACAGTCCGGAGCACCAGACGGGACGGTCATGTCGGCTATCTACCCCAGGGTGGCATTCATCAATGGGCTCCCTCAATATCGGGATCGTCGCGCATGTTGACGCGGGAAAAACGAGCCTGACCGAACGGCTTCTTCATCACACCGGCGTCATCGACCAGGTCGGAAGCGTCGACGCCGGAAGCACCCAGACCGACTCCATGGAGATGGAGCGACGTCGTGGGATCACCATCCGGTCGGCGGTGGTGTCGTTCACCATCGACGGTCTCCAGGTCAATCTGATCGACACACCGGGGCACCCGGATTTCATCGCCGAGGTGGAACGGGCGTTGCGGGTGCTCGACGGGGCCGTTCTGGTGGTGTCGTCCGTCGAAGGGGTGCAGGCGCAGACCCACATTCTCATGCGGACGCTGACCCGCCTGCGGATTCCCGTCCTCATCTTCGCCAACAAGATCGACCGCGGTGGTGCCCGCTACCACGAACTGCTGGACGACATCGGGCGGAAACTCACTCCCCGCCGGCTGGCGATGAGCACGGTGACCGGTTCCGGCACCGCGCAGGCGCGGTCGATGCCCCTGCCGCTGTCCGAGGGGGAACGCGCCGCGTCGGTGGCCGACCTGCTGGCCGAAGTCAGCGACACCTTCCTCGAGTCGTACCTCAGTGACACCACGCAGCTCACCGACCGCGACTACCGCGCGGAGCTGGTGCGTCAGGTACGCCAGGCGCAGGTGGTACCGGTGTACTTCGGCTCGGCCGTGACCGGTGAGGGCGTGGACGACCTGCTCCGCGCCATCAGGGAACTCCTCCCGCCCTCGGCCGGCGACCCGTCGGCGCGGCTGCGGGCGAGCGTCTTCAAAATCGACTGGGCGCCCGGCGGGGAGAAGGTCGCCTACGCTCGGGTGTACTCCGGCCGGCTCGCCGCCCGGGAACCGGTCGACACCTACCGCCGCGCCCGCACCGGCGGGGTGGTCGAGGGAGTCGGCAAGGTGACGTCGGTACGGGTCTTCGCGCACGGCACCACCACCCGTGAGACGGCGGCCGGACCGGGCGACATCGCCACCGTGTACGGGCTGGCGCAGGTGCGGGTCGGCGACCAGCTCGGCTCACCCGACGGGCTCCCCAGCGGCGGCTTCTTCGCGCCACCCAGCCTGGAGACCGTCGTCCGGGCCGCCCGACCCGAACAGAACGCGCAGTTCTACCAGCACCTGCTCCGTCTGGCCGAGGAGGACCCGCTGATCAACGTGCGCCGCAACGAGACCGACCGGACCATCTCGGTGGCGCTCTACGGCGAGGTCCAACGCGAGGTCGTCAAGGGCCTGATGCTGGACCGGCACGGCATCGAGATGACCTTCGAGGAAACCACCACGGTGTACGTCGAGAAGGTCGAGGGCACCGGTCACGGATTGGAGGTGATCTGGCAGAACGAGTTCGCCGCCACCGTCGGCCTGCGGATCGAACCGGGCGCCCCCGGCACCGGGGTGCGGTACCGGATCGCCGTCGAACCCGGTGGACTGCCCGCCGCCTTCCACAAGGCGATCGAGGAGACCGTCCGCCGCACGTTGCGGCAGGGACTGTTCGGCTGGGAGGTCGTCGACTGCGTCGTCACGCTGACCGACACCGCGTACTCCAGCCCGATCACCTCCGCCGGGGACTTCCGCAGGCTCACCCCACTGGTGCTGATGGCCGCCCTACGCACGGCGGGGACCACGGTCCACGAGCCGGTGAACCGGTTCGAGCTGGAAGTACCCGACGACACCGTCCACGCGGTCACCTCCCGGCTCGTCGCCGCCCGCGCGGTCGTCGACCGGTGCGACACCCACGGACCGGTCAGCCACCTGCAGGGCACGATCCCCGCGAGCAACGTCCACGACATCGAACGGCAGCTACCGGGCCTGTCCCACGGGGAAGGTGTCTTCGTCTCCACCCTCACCGGCCACCGCCGCACCACCGGCACCCCACCCGTCCGACCACGCACCGACGGCAACCCCCTGAACCGCAGGGAATACCTGACCCACGTACTCGGACGGGGGTGACAGACGCGCGGACGCCGCGCCGACCCACGTGAGGCGACCGGTCGTGGGCGAGGATGGACCCATGACCGACGAGTTGACCGTAGGGGTGCTGGGCGCGGGCATCATGGGCGCCGCCATGGCCCGCAATCTCGTCCGGGCGGGACACGTCGTCCGCGTGTGGAACCGGTCCCCGGACAAGGCGGCGGCCACCGGTGCGACCGTGGCGGACACCCCGGCCGACGCCGTACGCGACGCCGACGTGATCATCACGATGCTGTACGACGGGGCGACCGTCCGCGACGTGATCGGGCGGGCCGCACCGGGGCTGAGGCCGGGCGCGGCCTGGTTGCAGACGACCACGGTGGGCCTGGCCGACACGGCCGGGCTCGCCGAGGTCGCCGCCGAGCACCGGGTGGCGTTCTACGACGCGCCGGTGCTCGGCACCCGGCAGCCCGCCGAGGCCGGCCAATTGACCGTGCTCGCCGCCGGGCCGCAGACCGGCCGGGAGAGGCTCACCGCGGTGTTCGACGCGATCGCGGCCCGGGTGGTGTGGCTGGGTGAGGACGGCGCGCGGGGCGACGGCACGCGGTTGAAGCTGGTGGCGAACAGTTGGGTCCTGACGGTGACGCACGGCGCGGTCGAGACGCTGGCGTTGGCCGGGGCGCTCGGCGTCGACCCGGACCGCTTCTTCGCGGTGATCGAGGGCGGCCCGCTGGACATGGGCTACCTGCACGCCAAGACCGACCTGGTGCGGCAGGGCCGGCTGTCGCCGGCGAGCTTCGCGGTGGAGACCGCCGAGAAGGACGCCCGGCTGATCGTCGCGGCCGGCGAGGACCACGGGGTACGCCTCGACGTCCTGGCCGCCGGTGCGGAGCGGTTCCGGCGCGCGGCCGCGCAGGGTCACGGCGACGAGGACATGGCGGCGTCCTATCACGCCAGCTTCGTCCCGTGACGCTGTTCCGACGGCCGACTACCGGTGGTGGCGGGTGAGGCGTCGCATGGCGGCGTGAGCGGGAGGACCCCAGGACGGTTTGCCGCCGCGACGGTGGTGGACACCGGCATCGCCGATCAGGATGCCACCGAGGGCGCGTGCCATGGCCCACCCCCGGGCACGACGGACGGTGGCGGTGTCGGGTGCCGGCTGGTAGGCCCCGAGGAAGTGGTCGATGCCGTGGTCGGGTAGCAGGAGCCATCCGGCGGCGAGGTCGTAGGCGGGATCGCCCGTGCCGAGGTCGCCGAAGTCGATCACGCCGCAGAGGGTGCCGTCGGTGGTGAGGACGTTGGCCGGGTGCAGGTCGGCATGCAGCCAGCGCAACGGGCCTGCCCAGGCAGGTGCGGTGACGGCGTCGTGCCAGACGGCGTGCACGGCGTCCGGGTCGGGGATCAGGCCCCGTCCGGTGGCGTCGGTGAGCGCTGCGGTGAATCCCTCGGTGTGGTCGGTCAACGGGCCGCCCCGACTGCCGCCGGTCGGAGCGCCGGTGGGGGCAGGCTGGTGCAGTGCGGTGAGGAAGGTGGCCAGGGAGTGCGCCGCGTCGGTGGCCCGGGTGACGGGGTGCCGGTCGGCGGGGACACCCGGCACCCAGGTGGTGACGAGCCAGAACCGGGGGAAGCGGTCGGACGGTGTGCCGATGCGCTGCGGTACCGGGACCGGCAGCGGAAGGTGCGGGGCCAGGGTGGGCAGCCAGGTGAACTCCTTGCGCAGCAGCGCGTCCGCGCAGTCGGTCGCCCAGGGGAGCCGGACAGCCAGCTCGTCGCCGAGCCGCCACATCTGGTTGTCCCACCCGCGTGCGCCCAGCCGGACGGGAAGACCGGCGAGGTCGGGGTGTTGGTCCCGAACCAGCTCCTGGACCAGTTCCGCGGTGATCTCCTCTTCCCGGTGGGTCATGCGGAACAACGGTAGTCCCGCAGAGGCGTCTCGCGGGCCTTCGTCACCGGCCGGTCGCGACGACGACGGCCGGGAACTCGCGGCCTGGTTCCCGCGACGGGAGCACGCGTGTTGCGCGTCAGTCGCAGTGGTGATTGTGGACAGTGCCTGGATCGGGCATGCTGACACCGCGGTCGGACCGTTCGGCTCATCGGGGTGCAGAGAGAGTGCCCGGACCGCGCCGGGCGGGCGGGGATGTGCCTGCTGTAGGCAACCGCACGTCACACCATCCACGTCTCCCGATTTCTGCCGCGAGTCTGCTGTTTCCACATGCACGGAGGAGTGTCGGTGAATCACTTTCGTAGAGCTTTTCTCGCCGTGCTGTGCGGAGCCGTGCTGGTGGTCGGTCCGCAGACCCCCGCATCGGCGATCGCCGGCGGCACCACCACGTCGTCACTGCACGGGCAGGTGCAGATCTGGAACAACGGAGGGGCCGACTTCCGCTGTACCGGCTCGCTCATCCATGTGCGCTACGTGCTCACCGCGGCACACTGCCTCCACAGCAGCCGCCTCGTGGTCAAGGCGGGCGACAAGCGTCTCGGCAGCGGTCAGCGCATCATCGTCGACGGCACGGCGGCGGCGCCGAAGGGCTACGACATGGCGGTCCTGCATCTGGCGTCGAACGTCACCCAGAGCAATCTCGTCGTTCCCTACAGCCGAGACACGGCTCTGCTCAAGACCGGGGTCACCGTAGCCATCCGCGGCTGGGGGCAGACCGAGACGAACGGGCCACCGGCGTCGACCCTGCGGGTGTGCAACCTGCGGGTCGAGCGATCCATCGGGTCGGAGCTGGAGTTGGAGGGACTCAACGGGGTCCCCCTGGACGGCGACTCCGGGGCGGCGGTCTGGCAGAACAACCGCGTCCAGGCCGTGTTCACCCACTCCGACGACGCGCTGGGTGGACTGTCCGTCCCCACCGGTTTCCTGGCCGGCTGGATCAAGAGCGTCAGCGGGGTCGACGGAATCGACTGAACCCGGTCTGATCGCCCGGCGACCGGGACGGGTCGTCGTCAGGCGGCGTTGACGCTGGAGAGGACGGCGTCCCAGGCCAGTTCGGCGGCGACCGTGCCCAGCCGCAGCGACGGGGCGGGCATCGTCACCTCGTCGGTGGTCAGGGCGAACAGGGTGTCACCGTCGGCGATGGTGTGGAACGGCTGGATGGCCCGGTGCATGGAGCTGTGCACCTGGGTGGCGAACTGGGCGAGTTCGGTGTCGGTCATCCGGACGTTGGTGACCACGGCGGTCAGGGTGGTGTTCCCGCCGGTGGGCGCGGGGTCCGGGGTGGCCGCCGCGACCAACTCGGCGTAGTCCTCGGCCGGGTGGCGACGCCGGCCGGTCGCCGGGTCGAGGTTGCCCCGCACGATCCCGCCGTCGCGGTCGACGATCACCCCCATGGCGTTGACCACGGTCAGCACCAGCAGCCGGGCCGCGCCGACGCGGGCGAAGGCGGCACCCTGCCCGCCCCACTCGGCGCGGGCATTGTCGACCTTGCCGACAGTTGCGCCGACACCCGCGCCGACCCGCCCGACGGCCACCCGGTCGGCGCGTACCGCGCGCAGCCCGTCGGCACCGAGCCCGGCGTCGGGGTAGATGGCGTTGTCCCGGGGCGCGAAGTCGTAGACGACGGCCCCGGACACCACCGGCAGGCTGCCGAAGTCGGTGGCGTAGCCGGTGCGGCGGAGCAGTTCGTCGTAGACACCTGACGCCGCGGCGAGTCCGAAGCTCGACCCGCCGGCGAAGCACAACGCGTGGTGGTACGGGAAGCCGCCGCTGACCCCGACGGCCCCGCCCCGCTTGTCGACGGCGGTACGCGCGCCGCCAGGGATGCTGAGCACGGTGACGCCGGTCGGGCCGTCGGGGTACTCGGCGGTGCCGATCGCCACGCCGGGCAGGTCGAAGTCGACCCATCCGTCGCCCGCCGCACCGAGCACCGCGGGTCGCCGCCGGTGGTCGTTGCCGACGGGTGACGTCGTACGCGGCGGGGCCGGATGGTGCTCGGACATGAGGATCACCGTCTTCCGTGGGGGGTGTGGTGGTGGCGTGTCCCGACCGACGCCCGGTTACCTAGACTGGGCTGATGGCCCGTCCCGTCACGCTGCACGATGTCGCGCGCCGGGCGGGTGTCGGCAAGTCCACCGTTTCCAATGTGCTGTCGTGTTCCGGCCGGGTCTCCGAGGCGACCCGGGAGCGGGTCCGCGCGGCGATGGAGGAACTGGGCTACGTCCCCAACCGGGCGGCCCGGCAGTTGCGGGGCGGGCGCACCGGCGTCATCGGGGTCTACGTTCCGGGCGTGCCGTCCACGTCGGAGTTCTACATGCGGTTCGTCTTCGGCGTCATGGAACGTGCCGCCGCCCGCGACCGGGACGTCTCGATCCTGACCGCCTCGGAACGCCGGTCGCCCCGCGCGCTCGACGGGGTGATCGTGGCCGATCCGCACCGGGACGACGCGTTCGTGCCGGTCCTGATGCAGGGTGGCATGCCGGTCGTGTGTTTCGAACGGCCCCCGGTCGGGATGCACGCGGACGTCGTGCTCTGGGCGGACCACCACCGGGCGCTCACCGGGCTGCTGGACCGGATGGCCGGGGCCGGGGCCCGGCGTCCCGCCCTCGTGGTGCCACCGCAGACGGGTGACTGGGCGGCCCAGTTGGCGGCGGCGCACCGGGACTGGTGCGCCCGGCACGGCGTCGCCCCCGTGGTGGCGCACCATCCGTGGGTGCCGTCGCCGGCGGAGGTGTCCCGGGCGGTCGAGCAGGTGCTCGCCGCGCCGGGGGTGGACGCCCTGGTGTGCGCCTCGGTGGACACCGCGCCGACGGCCGTGCAGGTGCTGCACCGGCTCGGCCGTCGGGTCGGGCGGGACGTCCTGCTGGCCAGCGCCACCGAGTCGAGCGCGCTGCGGCTGGGCCAACCGCCGGTCACCGCGCTCGACCTGTCGCCGTTGGACGCCGGCCGTCGCTGCGCCGACCTGCTCGACGACGTGACCGGTGGCGGCCCGGGTGGGGTCTACGAGCATCCGGTCCACCTGTGGTGGCGGGAGTCGACCCGGGGGCCGGTCACCGGGTCATCCGTTCCAGCGCCTCCTCCATCCGGTCGCCCGCTTCCACCGGGTTGAGTCCGGCCGCGAGGCCGTCCTGGTAGACCTGGTCGAGGACGGGGCGGAAGCGGGCGTAGCGGCGTTCCCACTCGGCGGCGTCGGTGCGCCAGTAGCCCACGCAGACGGCGCGGTCGCGGGGCAGCCGGTGCACGGTACGCAGCACGGACCGGGCCGTTCGGCACTCCCCCGCCTCGCCCGCGACCCACACGTAGCCGGGGCCGTCGGGCAGCGTGGTCTCCCGCAGCCGGTCGACGAGGCTGCCCGGGCCGTGGCCGTTGCCGACCCCGACCCGTACGTCGACGTGCACGGTGGGGTCGTCGCCGGCCGCAGCGAGCAGGTCCCGGGCGTCGGCCAGGTCCGGCAGGTCCACCAGCACCCGGACCGGGAGGCCGGGGGTGCGTTCCGCGACGGCACGGGTCGCGGCGGGCAGCCCGGACAGGTCGGCGGCGAGCACCAGCCAGCGGGTGTCCGCGGGGGGACGGAACCACGCGCGGCACCGCCACAGCAGGAGACCGGCGCCGGTCTCGGCCTGCCGCGCCCAGGACGTGGCGGGGCCGTGATCGTGCAGGGCGAAGTCGATGGTCAGCCGCGCCCCGGCGGGGTCGACGGCGCGGACGGAGTAGTTGCGGCCGAGGGGCGGGTGCTGCTCGTCGTGGTAGCCCCACACCTCGCCGCGCAGGGTCATCGGCGGCGGGGCCGCCTCGCCGGGGCGGGGGAAGTAGAGCGTCACCGACTCGTCCGGTGCGCCCAGGCAGGGGAAGTGGGCGAGGTCGGGGCCGCCGAGGACGATCCGTTGCAGGTGCGGGGTCAGCCGCCGGACCTCGTGCACGGTGGCGGTCCAGAATCCGGGTCGGGTGAGTGTGTCGGTCATGTCGCGCTGTACTCCGAACGGGTGGCCGGGTCGCCGTCGACCGCGACGGTGAGCGCGGGGACGATCTTGTCCAGGACGTAGGGCAGGCTCAGCACGGAGGCGAACGCCAGCGCGCCGTTGGCCTCGGTGCCGAGGAAGACGTCCCGGCCTTGGGTGCGGACGTCCAGCCGGGTGTAGAGCGGGTCGCCGAGCAGGGTGGTCACGCCCGGGTCGGTGGCCGCCTCGGACCAGACGGCGACGTCCACGTCCACCAGGTCGAACCGTTCGCGGCTGATGGTGGCGGACTGGTTGGCGTTCGCGGTGAGGGTGGTGACCTCGGGTGCCATGGTCAGCCCGAGGTCGAGCAGGACCTTCGAGGCGGTGGTCTCGGGGCTGAACAGGTAGTACTGGCCCTCGTAGGTGGAGGCGAACACGGTGCGTGCGCCCTTGAGGCGGGGATGGGCGCCGGCGACCGAGGCGATCCGCTGTTCCAGGTCGGTGACGAGTTTCTCGGCCTCGGCGCTGCGGCCGGTGATCTGTCCGGCGGCCCGGCTCATCTGCTGCCAGGTCACCGCCCAACTGCCGTCGCCGGCGGGCTGGGCGACGGTGGGGGCGATCTTGGTGAGCAGGTCGTACTCCTGCCGGGACATGCCGGAGGAGAGCCCGACGATGACGTCGGGGCGCAGCGCGGCGATCTGTTCGTAGTCGAGTTCGGCGCGGGCCAGCACCTCCGGCCTGGCCGTGCCGAGCCGCTCCCGGGCCCACGGCCAGGTCGCGTTCGGCATGTTGCCGTACCAGTCGCGGATCGCCACCGGCACCTCGCCGAGGGCGAGGAAGTAGTCCTGCTCCTTGAGGCCCACCACCACGATCCGTTCGGGCTTGGCGGTGAGGGTGGTCGCGCCGAAGGCGTGGGTGAGGGTGGTGGGGAACGCGGCGTCGGACGATCCGGACGCGGGCTCGGCGGGGCTCGCCCCGTCGGCGGCGCAACCGCCGGCCACCAGCACGGCGAGTATCAGTGCGGCGGCGGTCAGGACAGTGCTCAGCCGGCGTGGGCGGGAGTGTGACATGGCATTCGATCCTCAGGAGGGGCAGCGAGAACGACGTTCCCAGTGGCTTAGGGTAGGTTTACCTTAGCCAGTGATGGAACGTTCCACCATGAAGTGAGTCACAGTGTCGGTCGCCACCCCCGCCGGCTTACGCCGCCCCCGCCTGCTCGCCGCCGGGCTGCTCGCCTGCGCGCTCGCCCTGCTGGCCGCGATCGCCGCCAGCCTCGCCGTCGGCGCGCTGCCCCTGACGACCGGCACCGTGCTACGGGAACTCCTCGCCCACGGCGACAGCGAGGCGGGCCTGATCGTCTGGGACGTCCGGCTGCCCCGTACGGCGATCGCGATCTGCGTCGGAGCGGCCCTGGCCCTGGCCGGCACCCTGATGCAGGCACTCACCCGCAACCCCCTCGCCGACCCCGGGCTGCTGGGCGTCAACGCCGGAGCCGCCGCCGCCGTGGTCGCCGGCATCCTCGCCGGGGTCACCGGCCAGCGCGGACACCTGCTGCTCGCCCTACTCGGCGCGGGCCTCGCCGCCGGCCTGGTCACCGCCATCGGCGGCACCCGGGGCCCGGGCCGGGCCGAGGACGGCCGGCTGGTCCTGGCCGGCGCAGCCGTCGGCGCCTGCCTGACCGGGGCCGTCGCCGGCGTCACCCTGATCGACCAGACCGCATTCGACAGGTACCGCTTCTGGGCCGTCGGCAGCCTCGCCGACCAGCCGCCGTCCGCCCTGCTCACGGCGGCACCGGCGCTGCTCGCCGGCCTGGTCGTCACCGTCGGTGTGATCCGGCCGCTGGACGTGCTGCGCTTCGGCGACGAGGGCGGCACCGCGCTGGGGGTCAGCCCCGGCCGCACCCGGCTGCTCGCGCTGGTCGCCACCACCCTGCTCTGCGGCGGCGCGACCGCCGTGGCCGGCCCCATCGGCTTCCTCGGGCTCGCCGTCCCCCATGCCGCCCGGGCGATCTGCGGCCCCCGGCTCGGGTGGATCGTCGCCTACGCCTGCCTGCTCGGCCCGATCCTGCTGATCACCGCCGACGTGATCGGCCGGCTCCTGGCCCGCCCCGGAGAGATCGAGGTCGCGATCGTCATGGGCGCGATCGGCGCGCCCGTGTTCATCGCCCTGGTCCGCGCCCGGAGGATTCCCCGCCCATGACCACCGCCCCGACCAACGCTCCCGGTCGCCGCACCCGCCGTCGGCACACCCGCCGCGCCACCCTGGCCTGCCTCGTCGCGCTGGCCCTCGGCACCGGGCTGGCCGTCGTCGCCCTGGCCAGCGGCCGGTACGCCACCCCGCTGCACGACCTGTGGCCGGTGCTCACCGGGGGCGGCGATGCCGGCCTGCGGTTCGTCCTGTTCGAGCTGCGGCTCCCCCGGATCGGCACCGCGCTCGCCGTCGGGGCGGCCCTCGGCGCGGCCGGCGCCCTCTTCCAGAGCGCCAGCCGCAACCCCCTCGGCAGCCCCGACATCGTCGGCTTCACCGTCGGCGCCGCCACCGGCGCGCTCGTCGTCCTGCTGGTGCTCCACGACACCCGACTCACCCCTGCCGTGGGCGCGGTGCTCGGCGGTGCCGCCGTCGCCGGGGCGGCCCTGCTGCTCGGCGGGACCGGGCAGCGCCTCATCCTCGTCGGGATCGGCCTGTCCGCCCTGCTCACCTCCGTCAACGCGTACCTGCTGACCCGCGCCGAGGTGACCGACGCGCAGAACGCCGCCGTCTGGCTCGTCGGCAGCCTCAACGGCAGCGGTCCGCACCTGCCACTGCTGCTCGGCGCGCTCGCGGTGCTGCTGCCGCCCGCCGTCCTGACGGCCCGGGGGCTGCGGCTCATCGAGAACGGCGGGGACAAGGCACTCAGCCTCGGCGTCCCCGTACGCCGGCAACGGCTCACCGCGACGGCCCTGGCGGTCGCGCTGACCGCCGTCGGGGTCGCCGGCGCCGGGCCGGTCGGCTTCGTCGCCCTGGCCGCCCCCCACCTGGCCCGCCGGCTCACCCGCGTCGCCGCTCCCCTGGTGACCACGAGCGCGGTGTTCGGCGCCGTGCTGCTGCTCGCCGCCGACCAGCTCGCCCAACGACTCGTCCCCGGGCAGCAACTGCCCGTCGGCGCGGTCACCGGCGTCGTCGGCGGCGGCTACCTGGCTCTCGTCCTGGCCTGGACCTGGCGAGGCAGGCCCGGGTGAGCCGCCGCCCGTCCCGCACCGCACCGCCACCCCGGAGGCAACCATGACCGCCCCGCCCACGATCGAACTGGACTCGGTCACCGTCGGCTACGACCGCCGGACCGTCTGCCGGGACGTCTCCCTGCGGATCGCCGAGGGAAGCTTCACCGTCTTCATCGGACCCAACGGCTGCGGCAAGTCGACCCTGCTGCGCACCATCGCCCGGGTGTTGCGGCCGGGCGGGGGCCGGGTGGCCGTCCTCGGCCGCGACGTGCGCGGCTACAGCCGGCGGCAGTACGCCCGCACCGTGGGGCTGCTCCCCCAGGGCATCGAGGCACCGGCCGGGATGACCGTCACCGATCTGGTGCTGCGCGGGCGGCACCCGCACCGGTCGGCGCTGAGCCGCTGGACGTCGCAGGACGACCGGGCGGTCACCGCGGCGCTGGCCGCCACCGGGACCACCGACCTCGGCGACCGGGTGCTGACGGAACTCTCCGGAGGCCAACGGCAACGCGCCTGGCTGGCCATGCTGCTGGCGCAGGACACCCCGATCCTGCTGCTCGACGAACCGACCACCTACCTCGACATCGCCCACCAGTACGAGGTCCTCGACCTGCTCGCCGACCTGCACGCCGGTGGCCGGACCGTGGTGGCCGTCCTGCACGACCTCAACCAGGCGGCCCGCTACGCCACCGACCTGGTGGTGCTGCGCCACGGCCAGGTCACCACGACCGGTCACCCGTCGGCGGTGCTCACCCCGGACCTCGTCGCCGACGTGTTCGGGTTGCGCTGCCGGATCGTGCCCGATCCGGTGACGGGCACGCCTGCGGTGTTCCCCGAGTCGTCCCGCCCCCACCCGAGCAGCCCCGTGGTGGCGCCCGGTGGATGAGCGGACCACCCCCGCCGAGGGCGGGCCGCCGATGCGGCAGCCCGCCCGGTCGGCGGCGGAAGCCCCGGCCCTGGACATCGCTACCTACCAGTCATGACCGACGGGGGCTTCACCGCCGTGCGGCGCTAGCGCGGGCCCCGCCGGGGTCGGGGAACGATCTTCTCGGCGTCGACCACGGTGAACGAGGCGTACGGGTGGACGCCGCCGCTGACGACCGCCTCGGCCTGCCGGTCGCCCAGGAGCACCCAACGGAAGAACGCGGTGACGTATCCGGCGCTGACCTGGCGCTGTTCGGTCTCGGTCAGTTTGCGGGTCACGTGCGACCACTCGATCGGCGGTTCGGGGGTGCCGCTGTCCGGGTCCCAGTCCGGGAACGTCGGGGTGCCACACCAGCCCGGTGCCGGACCGAAGCCCTGGTCGTCGATGGCGCCGACCTGCCCGCTCCCGGGGGACCACTGGGTGTTGAGGAAGTTGTGGTTCGCGCCACGGACATGCCAGGTGTAGATCGGCTCACGCGTGTGACCGGTCGCCAACTTCGCATAGTCGAGACCCTGCTCGCTGTCGCAGCCGCCGACCCAGACCGCGAGTGGTGCCGAGGTCACCCGGTAGAGCTTGGCATCCGGGGAGCCCGGGTTGGTGGCGGTGCCTGAGCCGGCGGCGGCGAGGGCGAGGACGCCGGCCACGCGTACGCCTGCCGGAAGGTCGACGCGGTGGACGTCCGCGGCGTGCCAGGCCACCGCACGGCCGCCGCGTGAGTGGCCGAGTGTCCCCGTACGCGAGAAGTCGATCTTGCCTTTGACGTCCGGGGTCGGGCCGTTGAAGTGGCCGGCCAGGGCGCCACGGCCCGTGCGGGCCAGTTCGGTCCAGAGCGCGAGATGCTTGTTGATGAGCTTCGCGCGGGCGTTGTCGGCCTCGGTGCCGATCTGACCGGCGTTGATCCCGTTGGCGCTGATCGAGACGACGACCATTCCTTGGGCGGCGAGCTGCCGGGCGAGGTAGTCGTAGCCTCGGTAGCTGGGCAGTGCTGCGACACCGGGCGCGCAGGGCCACTGCCAGAGCCGGTGGATGGCGTCCAACCAGCGCGGGTCGTCGTAGTAGTCGGCTGGCGACTCCTTCTCGATACGAGCCGCCTCGGCGTCGGCAGCCCGGTCGGCGCAGGTGGACCAGTAGCCGTGCGAGAGCACCACCAGCGGAAACGGCCCGTTGCCGGCGGCCGGGTAGTGCACGTTGCCGGTCAGCTCGATCGGTGCCAGGGTCGACGAGTCCGGGCCGTCGGTGTGGAAACCGGCGACGGTGAACGCGCGGTCGCCGAGGGTGTAGTCGAGCGACCTGACCGGATAGGTGCGGTCCTTCGCCTGGGCGGGTGACGTGGGCACGAGGCCGGCGGCGACCAGGGCCACTGCGGCCAGGCCCTTCAGCAATGACAACCTTTTCTCCTTCACGGGGACCGGGGGCTGGTACGTGCCACATCCTGGCGAACCCTTGTCAGGAACCTGTGGTGATCCGGTAGTGGTCCCGTTCTCTACCTGTTTCGATGTTCTGACGCCTCCTAGACTCGCCGCCGTGAACGCGAACGTGCTCGTCGCCGAGGACGACCCCAAACAGGCCGAACTGCTCCGGCGGTATCTGGAGCATGAGGGCCACCGGGTGTCGGTGGTCCACGACGGCCGGGCCGCGCTGGACGAGATCCGCCACCGCCCGCCGGACCTGCTGGTGCTGGACGTCATGATGCCGCGCGTCGACGGCCTCGACGTGTGCCGCATCCTGCGTCGGGACTCCGAGGTGCCGGTGCTGATGGTCACCGCCCGCAGCACCGAGGACGACCTTCTGCTGGGCCTGGACCTGGGCGCCGACGACTACCTGACGAAGCCGTACAGCCCGCGGGAACTGGCGGCGCGGGTGCGCACCCTGCTCCGCCGGACCCGGTCCGCGGCTGCGCGGCCCGTCGCGCCGCCCCTGCGGGTGGGCGACCTTCTCCTTGATCCGGTACGCCACGAGGTCACCGTCGCGGGCACCCCGGTGGTGTGCACCCCGGGCGAGTTCGCCCTGTTGAGCACGTTCGCTGCGGAGCCGGGTAGAGCGTTCAGCCGCGACCAACTGCTCCGCCGGCTGCACGGGCTCGACTCGTACGTCACCGCCCGCACGGTCGACGTGCACGTGATGAACCTGCGCCGGAAGATCGAGACGAATCCGCGACGCCCGGCACGGCTACTCACCGTGTACGGAATCGGATACAAACTCGCCGATGGCTGAGTGCTGCGGACGCGGCAGCCTCCTGGTCCGGCTGCTCGCCCTCAGCGTGGTCATCTCCGTACTCTCGATCTCGGCGACCGCCTGGCTCGCCGTACGCGACACGACCCGGGCCCTGCAACAGGAGCGCGGCCGGGCGCTCGCCGACGACGCGCGGATCTACGACGCCCTGCTCGGGCACGCCGCGACGCACCACGACTGGACGGGCGTGTCGCCACTGGTGCGGTCCCTCGCGGCGGACACCGAGCGACGGATCGTCCTGACCGACCGCAACCGCACCCCGCTCGCCGCGTCCGGTGCGGGAGCCCTGCCGCAACGGGCCTCCGCCACCGTCGACCCGCTCGACGTCGACACCGATCTGGCGGGCACGGCGGGAGCCGGCGGCATCGACGCGCGGGCCACCGGCCCGTACCAGCTACCGGACGCCGAACGGACCGCGCTACGCCGATTGGCGGTGAGGGCACTGGACTGTCTGCACGGTCCGGTCGACCTGGCCCCGCTGACCGCGGCGGAAGGGTTGTTTCCGGTCCGTACCGATGCGGAGATCGTCGTCGCCCCCAGCGGCCGGCCCCGCATCGCGTCCCGAGGCGCCACCGTCACCGGCGACGCCCGGTGCGCCGGGGAGTTCGACGCGTTGGCTGAGCCGACCGCCACCGAGCGACGAGCGCTGGACCAGCTCGACGACCTGGTCAACACCTGCCTGGGCCGCCAGCGGATACCGGCGGTGCGGACCGACCTCGACGGACAGTGGACCCCGGCCGGGTCCGGCCCGATCACCACCGAACGACGCGACGACGTCGACGGTTGTGTCGCCGCGGCCCGACGCACCCAGATCGCCGACCACGTCGCGCCACCCGTGTTGCTGTTCGTCACCGACCCGGGTACCCCGGTGCCGGTCGGCGCCTTCGACCTCACCCCGGCCAACCGGTTGCGGATCTTCGGGGTGGCCGGGGTGGTGCTGCTCGTCGCGGTCGGCGTCACGGTGCTGGTGGGGGTACGCCTGGTCCGACCACTACACGCGTTGACCGCCGCGGCCGGGCGGATGCGCAACGGCGACACGACGGCACGGGTGCGGGTCGCCGGACGCGATGAGATCGCCCGGCTCGGCAACGCGTTCAACGAGATGGCCGAACAGCGGTGCCGGGTCGAGCAGCTGCGCCGCGACATGGTCGGCGACATCGCCCACGAGATGCGTACACCGGTGACGAACATCCGCGGCTGGTTGGAGGCAGCCGAGGACGGGGTGGTCGAACTCGATGCGGACCTGGTCAGCTCGCTGCTGGACGAGGCGCTGCTACTCCAGCACGTCATCGACGACCTTCAGGATCTCGCCGCAGCCGACGCGGGCGAGCTGACACTGCACCGGCGACAGGTCGAGGTGCCCAAACTGCTGCGCGAGGTCGCGGACGCCTTCGCTCCCGCCGCCGAGTCCGCCGGGGTCGCGCTGGTCGTCGATGCCGCACCCGGCACGGTCGACGCCGATCCGATCCGGCTCCGGCAGGCCATCGGCAACCTGGTCACCAACGCGATCCGGCACACCCCCGCCGACGGCCAGGTCACGCTCTCCGCCCGGCACCAGGCAGCGTACGCCGAGATCGTCGTGGCCGACACCGGGCCGGGGATTCCGGAGGAACAGCGTGACCTCGTCTTCGAACGGTTCTGGCGGGCCGAGAAGTCCCGCAACCGGCGAACGGGCGGCAGCGGTCTCGGGCTCGCCATCGTCCGCAAAATCGCCGAGTCACACGGCGGCACCGCAGGGGTCGCCGGCGCCGCCGGGACGGGAGCGGTGTTCATCCTTCGCCTTCCGGCCGCATCCGGGCAGGCCGACCCGCCGCACGGAGCTGTCCCGCTCCCCGACCGACCCTGACCCCGCACCGCCGTGGGACTACCCCGGTCGGCGTCCCCATGCCGAGATGAGTGGCGCGAGGGTGAGGTCAAGGTCGCCGGCCGCGACGGCGGCCAGGTGCGCGTCGATCTCGGCGTCGGTGGCCAACCCCGCGGCGAGCAACTCGGCGCGGACCATCCGCACCGTAGCCGCCTCCAACCGGTCGCAGGCCACCCCGCCGACCGGGAAGCAGCCGGACGCGCCGACACCGACCAGGCCGGCCGCCCGCAACGCCCCCGGCAGCGTACGGCCGAAGCGCAGGTCCGCGCCCCGGCGGGTCAACAACTCCCGGACCGCCCGGCGTACCCGGTTGGCGCGCCGCTGTGCCGGGCCGACCTCGTCGAGGCAGGCCAGCGGCTGCAACTCGGTGTCGGCGTCCTCGACGAGAAGCCAGCCGCCGGGCCGCAACGCGGCCACCATCGTCGCCAACGCCCGGGCACGGTCGGGCACGTGGACGAGCACGAGCCGGGCGTGCACCAGGTCGAAGGTCCCCGGCTGCGGCGGCGGATCCGCGCCGATGTCGTGCCGGACCACCTCGTACCCACCTCGCGGGCCCAACCAGGCGGGATCGATGTCCGTGGCCAGCACGTGACCGGAGGGGCCGACGGCCGCCGCCAGCGCCTGCGGGATGTCGGGGCCACCGGCGCCGACCTCCCAGCAGCGCCAGCCCGCCCGTATTCCGAGCCGGTCGACGTGCCCCATGGTGACACCGTCGAACAGCTCAGCCAACCAGGTGAACCGCTCGCCAGCCTCCACCCGCGCGTTGTCGAGCAGATAGCGGCGATCCGGAGCAGACCCGCCGGGACGCGGTGCCGGGAGGCCGGACTCCCCGCCCGCCGGGTCCACCCGCCCGCCCACGGTCGGCTGCGGCTCGGACCCGGGGCCGGCGGGGGGCTTCGGTGAACTCACACCCCCATCCTCACGACCGACCGCCTCCGGTGCCAGTACGACGCCGGATGAAACCGGACACGGGACGAGCGGTCTCGTCGGGCCGTGCACGACGAGTCGGCGGCTCGCGGCCGGCGGCTGGCCGGTCACGGGGACCCGTCAGTGGTTCACCGCACCTGGTACGTGCCGCCGCACGCCTCGGCGAGGGTCGACCCGAACAGCGCCGCCGGAGTGTACGCGCCCGGCTTCCCCTGACCGTCCAGCAGCCGCCGGACCACCTCGGCGGGCACTGTCGCCGTCCAGGACTGGGCCTCGCCGACCCGCAGCCAGCCCTCGCGGATGCTGCCGTCCGGCCATTCCACGACGGCGTGGCCCCAGGAGTGCTCGCGGGGCTTCGGGCGGGCCCTGGTCGGTACCGTGGCGAGCCGTCGCCGCAGGAGGGCGCGCACCGGGCCGATCGCGAGCAGGGCGGTCGCCACGGGCAGCACCGCGCGCATCACCGGGGAGGACGGGGCCTCGCTCGATGCGGCGAGCACGTCCGCTGCGCCGCTGGCCCGCTGGGCGGCCATCAGCTCGCCGAGCGGCATGCCGGCGGTGGTCACCGTGGACCCGTCGGGAAGGACCAGTTTCATCGGGTCGCTGCCGAGACGGGCCGGGGCGAGTCGTCCGTCGCGGTACCGGCGGCCCTGGAACCGCCCACCGCCCTCGACTCCGGGGATGCCCTCCACGATCGTGGCGGCCAGGGCGTCGCCGACCACGCCGTCCTCGGTGGCCAACGAGGGCACCATGTCGACCCGGACCCGCCGGGGTGTCGGCCGCCCCTGGCAGAGCTTCACCACGACGCTCTCGGTGGCGGTCACGCCGAACCCGGCTCCCGTGACGGCCGTGCGCCCCGCTGTCGTCAACTCGCCGTGCCGGCCGAGGACCGCCGACACCGAGGCCAGATCGTTGGCGAGGTCGAGGTAGTGGCCGGTCGGGAGGCACGCGTCCAGCAGGGGCAGGGCCGTCTCGATGAACGGTCCGACGGTGTTGACCACCACGGCCGGCCGTTCCCGGCGGATCGCGGCCACGGTCTCGCGGACCGAACCGGCCACCATCGTCGGCAGCCCGCCGGTGGCGGCCTTGAGCCGTTCGGCGTCCCGGCCGACCAGCACCGGCTCGATGTTCCGTCGGCGCAGTTCGGCCGCGATAGCGCGCCCGCTGCGGCCGGTGCCGCCGAGGATCCACACGTCGGTCATGGCACAGCTCCGCCCTGGTGCGGCATCCGCCCCAGTGACGACACGCCGTGTCATCACCATACCGGCGACGACACGCGATGTCATCACGGCTACACTCGGATCATGGCCAGGTGGCGACCGGATGCCCGCGAGCGGCTGCGGCAGGCGGCGCTCGAACTCTTCGCCGAGCAGGGCTTCGCCGCGACCACGGTGCCGGCGATCACCGCGCGGGCCGGCCTGACGACGCGCACGTTCTTCCGGCACTTCGCCGACAAGCGCGAGGTGCTCTTCGCGGACGAGGCCGAGATCGGTGCCTACGCCAGGCAGATCATGGCCACGGCGCCCGCCGACGAACCGCTGGCGTTCATCGTCGCGGGCCTGCGCACGCTCGCCGAGACGTATTTCGAAGGTCGCAAGGACGACCTGCGGCAACGGCGCGCCATCGTGGCGTCCGACCCGGGGCTGCGCGAACGCGACCAGCACAAGCGCGCGATGCTGGCCCAGGTGATGCGGGACGGCTTCCGCGCCGGCGGCCTCGACCCGCTGCGGGCCGACCTGCTCGCCGAGACGGCGGGAACCCTGATGTACGTGTCCGTCGCCGCATGGCTCGACACCGACGACGGTCGCCGGCTCGCCGACATCATCGACACCGCACTAGCGACCTTGCGGACCGAGCTGGAAGGGCTGCCCACCTCGAACGGTCAGGTCGCCCCGGAAGGGTGAGTCCGGCACGAGCGGGTCCGACCCTGTCCGGATGCCGCCCGTCGGGTCCGGGCGTCGCCGCGACCGTACGTCAGGCCGCAGCGACGCCCACGTCCACGGCTATCCCTTGACGGTGACCTGGCGCTCCGCACAGGCAGCGATCAACCTGGGGACTGCGGCGGCGAGGTTGACCTGCCGCAACTTCACCGTCTCCGGCGCATCGCGCGGATCCTGCGCCCGTTGCGCCCGCTGCACCGTGCCCACCGCGAAGACCCCCGCGGACCGCAGATCCTCGTGCGCGGAACGCTGGAACAACTCCCCCACCCGCCGCACCTCGTCATCAGGGGCGACCTCGCCCTGCGCGGCCCGCACCACGAACCCGGCCGACCGACAGGCCGTCACCCCCGGATCCTCATCCTCCCGGTCAGCGAGCTGCCGGTACGCCACCGCACCACCGCCACCCAGGGCGAGCACCACGAGGGCCACCACCGACGGGATGACCCACCGACGTCGTCGCCGCGGCACCTCGACGGCGGGCCCGGCCCCGGAGTGGCCGTCAGTCACCCGAACGTCCTTTCTCGACTGTCCCAGCACAGGGGCGGAAAACTACCACCTCGACTCGCCCACTCCCCGACCGAGCCGAGTCGGCGCGGTAGCCGGCGGTGACCGACGTCCGGTCGGATTGCGGCCGTCGACCGCCCACGGGACCGTCTGCGGATTAACCACCTGCGCAGTCGTCGGTGCCGGTGGTCGAGGGGGTTCAGGCGGTCCACGGGGTGGTAGGGGCTGGCGTGATGCCGTAGTCGGCGAGCCAGCCGAGCAGGTCCTCGCGGTGGGCATGGACGAGTGAGCCACCGGTGAACCGGGGGTCGTCGGTGACCTCGGCGAGGACCTGCGGGGGTGGGAGGAACGAGCGTGCCGCCGCGTCGGAGGTGAACTCGGCCTCCGCCAGGATCAGACCATGCAGGGGCGGATCGAAGATGTCGATGCCCAGCGGCGGGACGCTCAGACGGGTCTTGGACAGCGTCGCGGCGGGCAGGCGGGCGAGCAGTTCGTACTCGGCCGGGGACAGGTAGACGTTCGTGATGAGTCCCTGGATGTGGCCCGGCCGCGCGGCGGGCACCTTCTGGGTGAGCTTGCACTCGCGGGATCCGTCGGCGGGGCTTTCGGCACGCCTGAGGCGCAGCCGGGTGCCTGTCAGGTACCGGTCGGTGATGCGACGGCTGGCGGTGACCGATGCCGGCAGCGGCGGTCCGGCCAGCAGGAACCGCCGCTCCCGCTCGATGCGCGCGTACTTCCCCTCGCGGACCGGCTCGGCTGTCATCGGACCTCATTCCGCCACCACAGCCTGTCCGGCGCACGCGCGGGTGGCGCGTACGCCGGACTCCGTAGGGCTCTACTGCCAGGGGCCGCTGCGGCAGATGAACTGGGTGGTGTCGCTGTACTGGGTGGTGCTGCCGTCGAAGTAGCTGTAGCTGGCCCGCACGGGACGGCCGAGGTTGCTGGCCGGGCAGCTGGCGAAGAGGGTCGACCCGGCGGTGAAGGTGCCGACGCTGCCGGAGTACCAGGTGATGGTCCAGGTCGTCGTTTCGGTGCTGCTGCCGTCGCAGTAGAACTGCGAGCCGCCGGACTCGCAGAAGGGCGCCGGGGCGGCGGCGAGGGCCGGGGTGGCACCGGCGGCGACGAGGCTCAGTGCGGCCAGGGCGGACGCGGCCAGGACCTTGACGGTGGTACGCATAGAACTCCTCCCAACGTAACCAGGCAATGACTCATTGCAACCGCAAACCTAGCAACTGCATAGACGTATCTGGATTAGCTGTTCGGTTGGTCGGTCGCCCGCTGCGGCCAGCGGTCGTGGTGCACCGCCTCGGCGAGGGGCCTGTGCCGCCGCCACCCGTGCCGTTCCAGGTCGGGCACGGCCGCCAGGTGGGTGACCGGCCCGACGCAGAGCCAGGCCACCGGCCGGATGCCGGCCGGCACGCCCAGCAGTTCGGCGAGGAACGACTCCCGGTAGAAGGACACCCACCCGACGCCCAGCCCCTCGGCGGTGGCGGCGAGCCAGAGGTTCTGGATGGCCAGGCAGACGGAGTAGAGGCCCGCGTCGGCGATGGCGTGCCGCCCGAGCACCGCCGGGCCCCCGCGCCGCGGGTCGTACGTGACGACGACCGACAGCGTCGACTCCAGCACCCCGTCGATCTTGATGCGCGCGAACCGGTCGGCCGCGGCACCGTCCAGGGTGGCGGCGAACGTCGCCCGCTCGGCCTGCACGTGCCGGTGGAACCGGCGGCGGACGGCAGGGTCCCGGACCAGGACGAAATCCCACGGCTGCGAGTAGCCGACGCTGGGCGCGGCGTGCGCGGCGTCGAGAATCCGGTGCAGGGTGCCGGCCGGCACCGGCTCCCCGGTGAACTCGGCCCGGACGTCCCGGCGGCGGTGGATGGCGTCGTAGAGTTCCACAGGCAGGCTCCCGCTGCGCTCGGCCCACCCCGGACGGGTGGGCGGTCGACGCGAGGCCGGTCTTCGGACTCCCGGATCAACGCCGACCCGTCCGCCTTCCCAGCCGTACGGCCAGTGGCTGCGCTCCTCGCGCCTGGACGGTCGCTCCCCGGTCACCGCGGCGGGCCCGTGCCGGATTCACACCGGCTTCCCGATTCTCCCCGCACCACGCGGGGCACCTCGCACGTTCGTGCCGCCGCCGATGCTACCGGTGGATCACGTACCTCGTGCCCGAGGTGGTCGCCGGATACGGCCCGGCAGCCGGGTGACGGTGGGCCGCTGACGCCGGCCTCGGCGTTCACCGGCTGGCGGTCGTCCGGCGACGGTTCCCGGTCGGGTAGTGCCTGCGCAGGTCGGAGGTCGTCATCCGGTCGAGCGTCCGGTCGGGGAGGATACGGGAGGCCCGGATGAGGAAGGCAGCCGTCGCGCCGATGGTGTAGCGGGTGCGGGGCCTGCGGTCGGTCACCGCCGCGGCGATCCGTTTCGCGGCGACGGTGGAGGTCACCCCGGCCCTGGTGAACGCCGCCACGTGGGAGGGTATCGCCTGCATCAGGGCGCCGTAGCGTTCGTTCTGCTCGGGGGTCATCGTGTCGTCGAGGCGACCGAGGGCGGCGAGGCCGACGCGGGACATCTCGGTCTGGACGCCGCCCGGCTCGACCACCACCACCTGCACGCCGTGGGGGGCCAGTTCGTTGCGCAACGCGTCGCTCATCGCCTCCATCGCGAACTTGCTGGCGGCGTACGGCCCGTAGCCGGCCATGGAGATCCTGCCGTTGAGGGAGCTGATGTTGACGACGCGTCCCCTGCCGCGCAGCAGGGCGGGAAGCAGGGCCTGGGTGACGGCGACGTGGCCGAAGAGGTTCACCTCGAAGATGCGCCGCCATTCGTGCAGCGGCATCACCTCGACCGGGCCGGCGCCGGGGACGCCGGCGTTGTTGACCAGCGCCCGCAGCGGCAGCGGGTCCCGCCCGACCCGGGCGGCGAGCGCGGCGACGTGGTCGGGGTCGGTGATGTCGAGGATCACCGGCTCGATGCGGTCGGCCCGCAGGGCCGTGGCGTCGCTGTCGCGTCGTACGCCGGCGAGGACGTGGAAGCCGCGGCGGGCCAGTTCCCGCGCGGTGGCCGCACCCATGCCGGTCGAGGCGCCGGTCACGACCACGAGTTCCCGAGTTTCAGTTGACGTTGTCATCTCTCTAGTCTGCGCCATTGAGATGACAACGTCAACCGAAGGAAGTGACCTGGTCGTCACCAGCGGACTAGCATCGTCCGCGTGACCAGCCGCGCCGAATCAGCCGCCGCCACCCGCCGCGCGCTGCTCGAATCGGCCGCTGAGCTGCTCGATTCCGGTGGCCTCGACGCGGTGACGCTGCGCGCGGTGGGAGCACGCGCGGGAGTGACCCGCGGAGCGCCCTACCGGCACTTCCCCGACAAGGAGAGCCTGCTGATCGCCGTCGGGACCCGGGCGTGGGACACGCTCGGCGACCGCATGCAGGCCCTCCGCGCCGACCCGGGCCTGTCCGCCGCCGAGAAGATCCGCGGCGGTCTCCTCGCGCTCATCGACGTCGGCCGCGTTCAGCCACACCTCTACCAGCTCATGTTCAGCAACCCGCCCGGCGATCCCACCGCACTCGCCCGGGCCGCCCAGCGGAGCCAGACCGAGTTCCTGGCCGTCGTCGCCGAACTGGTGGGCGAGCAGGACGCCCGCCGGTACGCGGCCCTGCTCATCAGCAGCGCGAACGGGATCGCCGGTCTGGAGGCCAGTGGCCAGCTGGCCGACCCGAAGTGGGGAGGCGTCTGCGCCGAAGACCTCACCGACACCCTCGTCGACATGGTCGCCGCCACGAGCCGGCACACCTGACCGGCGGGCGGCGGACTCGACGGCCCGGGACGCCGGCTGCACGATCGCGTCGGCGTGGCCGGGAAGCGTCGGCAGGGCGGGCCAGACGAGCAGGTGAGTGGTCAGTGCCGGGCCAGCCGGCACCAGCAGCGCCGGCCCGGCCAGGGGCAGCCGGCGTCGGCGCCGCGGGTGGAGGGCAACCGGTCAGGGCTGGAGGTTCTCCAGGTCGGCGAGCAGCTTCGGGTGGGTCGGCGTCCAGCCGAGGGTCGCCCGGGTGTGTGCGCTCGACGACGGCTGGTCGGCGGCGAAGATCTCGCCGAGTGGGCCGAACGTCTCCTCGGGCACCTGCCGTACCGGCAGGCCGAGTCGCCGCCCGATGACCTCGGCGATGTCCCGCACCGCGTCGCCCTCGTCGTCCACCGCGTGCCAGGCGGTGCCTGCCGGTGCGTTCTCCAGGGCGAGCCGGAACAGCACGGCAGCGTCGACCGCGTGCACGGCCGGCCAGCGCTGGGTGCCGTCGCCCGGGTAGCCGGAGACGCCGGACTGCCGGGCAATCTGGGTGAGCAGCCCGGCGAAGCCGCCCTCGCCGTGGTTGTGCACCGTGCGGGGCAGCCGGACCGACGAGCTGCGGACACCCCGAGCAGCCAACGCCAAGATCGAATTTACGGTACGCCCGCGGCCCCCGACCGGGCCCTCGAGCGGCAGCGGGTCGCCCTCGGTCGAGAGCCGGCCGGCCACCCAGGGCGTGCCGGAAACCGTCACGAGCGGACGGTCACTGCCGATCAGCTCCTCGCCCAGAGCGATGAGCGCCGCGGTTTCCTCGGCGACCGCCGCGGCCACCGACTCGGGGCTGCTGAAGTCATTGCCGAAGGCGAGGTGGATCACGCCGTCGGAGCGGGCCGCGCCGGCTCGCACGACGTCGAGGTCGGCCAGGCCGCCCCGGATCGTCTCGGCGCCGGCCGCCTCAGCGGCCTTGGTTGAGGTGTCGGAGCGGGTGAGCGCGAGCACCCGGTGCCCGTGTTCGAGCAGCTCGGCGACGACCGCCGAGCCGATCAGCCCGGTGCCGCCGGCTATGAAGACCTGCATGGACGCTCCCGAAAGTGATGGGACTCTTGTCCCATCACCGTAGCACGTGATGGGACAAGAGTCCCATCACTTATGATGGACGACATGGCACGTTGGGAACCGGGAGCACGCGAGCGGCTGATCGTCGCCGCCGTCGACCTGTTCGCCGAGCAGGGCTACGACGCCACCACGGTCGCGCAGATCGCCGAGCGGGCCGGCGTCACCAAGAGCACGTTCTTCCGGCACTTCCCCGACAAGCGCGAGCTGCTGGCGGCCGGGCAGGAGACGCTCAGCCGGCTGCTCGCCGAGGGCATCACCGAGGCGCCGGCCGGGGCCACCCCGCTCGAGGCGGTCGCGGCCGGCCTGCAGCGGGCGTCCGACGCGATGGGCCCGCTCAACCGCGAGATCGGACCCCGACTCAAGGCAGCCGTCGCGGCGAGCACCGAGCTACAGGAGCGCGACGCCCTCAAGAGCGTGAGCATGGCCGCCGCGATGACCGCCGCCCTGACCGCCCGCGGTGTCCCCGACGCGGCCGCCGCGCTGGCCGGGGAGCTGGGCTTGCTCGCGTTCAAGCGGGGCTACGCCGAGTGGGCCGACACCGACGCCGACCACGGGCTGGCCCGCTACACGCTGGCCGCCCTGAGCGAGCTGCGAGCGGCGACCGCGACACTCGGCTGAGCCGGCGCGCGGATCTCGGGCCGGTCGCCGGCTCTGCGCGTCAGGCCCTGCGGCGAGAACGCGGACTGGATCCGGCCACCCAGCCCGGGTGGATGACCCGCTCCGGATGCCCGGCTTCGCCGGCACGCCGTAACCCGACGACCCGCCCAACCTGCGGTTGCGCCGCCGCCGGGCGCAACCCTTTCCTACCGACCAGGTAGGGTTCCAGGTCCCTGGGTGGGCATCCTTGGAGGCGGACGGTGAGTGGAACACCTGCGTCGAAGCAGTCGGCAGCACTGCGAAAGCTCGGCTTCCTGACCATCGGCCTGTTCGACGAGGCCGACCCCCGCACCGGCCACGAGGCGACACTCCGGCTCATCGAGTTGGGCGAGCAACTCGGCTTCGACAGCACCTGGGTACGCCACCGCCACCTCCAGTACGGCATATCCTCACCGATCGCCGTCCTGGCGGCGGCCTCACAGCGGACCCGGCACATCGAGCTCGGCACCGCGGTCATCCCGCTCGGCTGGGAGAACCCGCTGCGGCTGGCCGAGGACCTGGCCACGGTCGACATCCTCTCCGGCGAGCGCCTGAACCCCGGGGTGAGCGTCGGCCCACCGATGCACTACGACCGGGTCCGCCGGTCGCTCTACCCGGACACCGCCGACGCGGAGGACTTCAGCTACACGCGGGTACGACGGCTGCTCGACCTCGTTCGCGGCGAGCCGGCCAGCGACGTCGAGGGCTTCGAGGGTTTCGAACAGTTCTCCCGCCGGGTGCAACCGCACTCCCCCGGCCTGGCCGCCCGGATGTGGTACGGCGCGGGCAGCCTCCACTCCGCCCGCTGGGCCGGCGAGCAGGGCATGAACCTGCTCACCAGCAGCGTGGTCAAGGCCGAGGAGTCCACCGACTTCACCGCGATCCAGCTCTCGCACATCCGGACGTTCCGCGCCCACCACCCGGACGGCGAACGGGCTCGTGTCTCGCAGGGACTCGTCGTCATCCCCACCGACACCGCCACCCCGACCCAACGTGCCCGCTACGAGGAGTACGCCCGGCAACGCACGCCCCGAACGGCGTCACCCCAGGGTCCGGCCCGGATGATGTTCGCCCCCGATCTCGTCGGCCCGTCGGAGCTGATCGCCGAACGACTGCTCGACGATGTCGCGTTCCGCGAGGTCGACGAGGTTGCGTTCGCCCTGCCCTTCACCTTCACGCCGGCCGACTACGCGCAGATCCTCACCGACATGGCGACCCGGCTCGGCCCCGCGCTCGGGTGGCACCCCAGCCGCTGACGGGCGGGCCGGCCAGATTGAGCAGGGAGCCCACTGTCCGGCCTGCGTTGCAGGTCTCATTCTCCCCGCGCGGCTCACGGAACAGGGTGGACCGCCTCCGGTGAGCCGTGATCTGTGGTCGTGAGCGACACCGACTCGATCCATGTTCGGCCGGCCACGGCCCGGATCGGTCACGGCTCGATGGTGTACTCACAGACCGCCGCCGGGAAACCGCCCGCGCCGAAGCGCAGTTCGACGACGTGCCCGTGGTCGGTCTCGGTGACCGCTGGGATGATCGACTGACCGGCCCGGGCCGGTCGCAGGTACCAGCACCGGCTGGTGTCGGTCCGGCCGGGCGGCACCCCCGCGTCGGCCAGCGCGTTCTCGCCGCGCTCCAGGTAGCACGCGAAGAAGACGTGGTCGTTGAGATCCGTCTCGCGGTCGCTGAACGTGAAGCCGGCCGTCTCGGTTCCGCCGCTGCGTGGTCGTCGCGGCAGCTCCGGCAGGAGGGGCGGTTCGCCGCCGAAGCCCGGGGGTGGCTCGGTGCGCGGTGTGGGTCGTGCCCCGACCCCGGTGTCCAACCAGGTCCACCGGCTGGTCCACACCGCCACCACGGTGCCGTCGACGGCGCGGAGGGTCAGCTCGTCGTGCCCGCCGTACCAGCCACGCCGATCGGTGCCGAGGGTGACGGCCAGTTCGGCGTCGAGCGGCGTTCCGGGAAGCACCCGCACCGGCGGGGTGTACGCCTGCACGTACCGCACCACGGCGCGGACCTGGTGCCGTTCGAAGTAGGACCAGCGGTCGAGGCCGGCCATCTCCTGCCACCAGCCGGCTGAGACCTCGTCGAGGAGTTGCACCAGGTGGGTCGGTTTCAGGGTGCCGCGCTGGGTGATGGCCGGATAACGCGCCTCGGTGCCCGCCCGGTACAGCCTGGGCCCGACGGTCACGGCAGCTGTCCCTGGGCCTGCGCTCGCGCCGGCCGCCGCGGTTTGATGGTGGTGCTCACCGTGGGCGGACGGGTCCGACCCCCGCAGTGGTGTACCGCCATCGGACCCTCCGCCCGGCAGGCGCAGGGCAACACCCGGTTGAGGCTGGACCCGATGCAGAACTCCTCGAAGGCGGTCCGGTCGCCGGGGAGCAGCCGGGCCAGTAGTGCCATCACCGGGTCCACCGCCTTGATCCGGCCGTCGTCGTCGCGCACCTCCAGCCAGGCGTGGTCGAGGTCCATCATCCCGATCAGCCAACCCCGTCGGGCGTACGCCTCGTACCCCATGGCCTGGCACTCCCGTTCGAGATACAGGCTGGCGGAGACGCAGTTGACCACCCCGTTGGCGAGCGTGTCGTCCGGGTCGACCTGCCAACTGGACGGCAGCATCTGGAAACGCGGCCCGCCGTGCCGGATGCCGGCGAACAGCCGGGCCAACCGGGGGGAGACGATCCGGTCCGCCCGACCTGCGGTGACCAGGTCCAGTTCGACGGCGACGAGGTCGGGTGCGGCCGGGAGCCGCACCTCGTCGTCGGTGACGGTCACGGGTCCGGCGGCGCTGGTCCAGCCGGACGCCGCGCCACCGCCGCGCTCCGGAACCGGTCGGTGCAGCAGCCAGCCGGGGTCCGTGCCGCATCCGCCGTCCGGGCACCTCAGCGTCGCGGTCATCCGCCAGGGCCTCGGTTCCGTCCAGGTGGCGGCGGGCTTCAGGGAGAACCGGAACGCGAACTCCCAGCCGATCTCCGGGAGGCTGTTCCCGCTTCCCGAGTAGAGCCCCAGATTGATGAGGTCGTAGTGGCAGAATCGCCGCTCGTCGCCCTCGCCGGTGACCGGCAGCCCGGCCTCGACCAGCAACTCCAGTGTCTCGGCGGGACAACGCAGCAGTCCCAGCGCGCCGGCCCGGTCGACGGTGACCTCGCGGTGGGCCGGCGGGACGAGGGTGACCCGGCGCAGCGCGGCGAGCCACCGGTCGGTCTCCGCCGCGGTGACCGCGCTCACGGCAGCCACGCTCCGGGCTCGGTGGAGTCGTAGAGCACCTCGCCGGAGAGGGAGCCGTCCATGGCGGCCCGGAACATGGGCCGCCGTCGCGGTTTGCCGCTGGTGGTACGCGCCACTGTGGACGCGGGCACGCTGAGCACCCGGATGCGTACGCCGGGGCCGCCCTCCCGGCCGAGTATCCGCGCCACCTCCGCGGCCCACGGACCTGGCCGCTGCCGGATCAGCGCGTGCAGTTCCGGCGTGCGGCCGGCGGAGCCGGCCAGTACCACGACCCGTTCCGGGGAGAGGCCGTCGACGCCGGCGAGGCGGGCCTCCAGGTCCTCCGCGTAGAGGTTGCGTCCGCGTACCTTGAGGCTGTCGCCGGCCCGGCCGAGGACGAACAGTTGGCCGTCGTGGAGGAAGCCGTGGTCGCCGGTGCGCAGCCGGCCCCCGGCGAAGGCGGCGTCAGGTCCGTCGGGCCCGTGGTATCCGGCGGCCACCGACCGGCCGGTCAGTGCGATCTCCCCGACGACGTCGGGCGGCAGCGGTCCGCCCTCGTCGTCGACGACGGTCACCGCGACGCCGTCCCGGGCGTCGCCGCAGCCGATCAACCAGTCGTCGTCGGCCGACGGGTCCGTCCCGACCTCCTCGACGGCGATCACCTCGACCGGCTCGCCGGGGCGCAACTGTCCGGCGACCCGGAGCGCCACCGGTGGTGGCGCCAGGCGCAGGCCGGTCGCCGCGAGGGTGTTCTCGGCCAGCCCGTACGCGGGGAGGAAGGCCCGGGTGCGGAACCCGTGCGGGCCGAGCAGCGCCGCGAACGACTCCAGGGTGCGTCGGCTGACCCGTTCGGCGCCGACGATCGCGGCCCGCCAGTCGCTGAAGTCCATCCCGGCCAGCTCGTCGGGGTCGATCCGCCGGGCGGCGTAGGCGTAGCCGAAGGTGGGAGCGGCGGTCAGCGTCGCCCCCTGCTCGCCGAAGCAGGACAGCCAGCGTCGGGGCGAGCGGATGAACTGGTCCGGTCGCATGGCCAGGATGTCGCTCTGGTTGAGCACCGGAGCGAGGGTGCAGCCGATCAGCCCCATGTCGTGGTAGGTCGGCAGCCAGGTGGCGGTCACGTCGGCGGCGCCCATGTCGAGCCAGCGGCGGATCGCGGTGATGTTGGCCAGGAGGTTGTCGGCGCGGATCGCCACCGCCCGGGGGTGGCCGGACGATCCGGAGGTGAACTGGACAAGCGCCACCTCGTCCCCGGCTGGTGGCTGCGGATCGTCGGCGGCAGGCGTGACGGGACGGCCCGGCCGCCCGTCGCCCGACTGGTCCGCGCCCGGGGCGGTCAGCACGGTCACCGCCAGCCCGGCGGCGGCTGCGGCGCTGCGGGCGGTTCCGGCCAGCTGCGGGTCGACGACCATGGTGCGGGTGCCGGCGACCCGCATCAGGTGGGTCAGCTGCTTCGGGTACGCCCCGCCCGCGCCGAGCCCGGACGGTGGTGGCATCGGGTTGACCACCCCGCCGGCTGCCAGCACTCCGAAGAAGCCGGCCAGGAACGTCTCCGGTGCCGCCAGCAGGAGCGAGACCACCTCACCCCGGCGCAGTCCCGTGGCGCGCAGCAGTCCGGCCACGTTCCCGGCGGCGACGGCGAGCGAGGGAAAGTCGTGCCGGGTCCAACCGGCGTCGTCGGTGGCCACCCGTAGCCCGTGGCCGGTGCGCGGCTCGGTGAGCCAGCCGGTCAGGCTCATGGTGTCATCGTCCGGCTGCCTGGCTGACCAGCGTCACCACGTCGGCGACCGTGGTGACGTCCATCGCCTCGTCGTCGGAGATCGGTGGCAGGTCGAAGCGCCGCTCCAACGCGACCGCCAGTTCGATGAGCGCGAGCGAGTCGAAGTGCAGATCGTCGACGAGTCGTTGGCCGTCGGTGACGTCCCCGGCCGGGTGGGGTGCCATGCTGGCCACCAGTTGGCGGACCATCACCTCGATGGGCTCTGCCATCAGGCTCTCTCCTTCCTTCTCAGCTCAGGCTCCGGATCGGGTGTGGCACGCCGTGACGGTTCTCGTAGTCGACGACGGCCCGTTCCTCGGCGGCCCGCCACACCTCGGTGACCTGCGCGTCGACGTCGTCGAGGCCGGTGGCGCGCACCCGGCGCAGCAGCGCGTCCCGGGCGGTGTCCCACTGGTCGCGCAGTTGCCGGCCGCGGGCCCGGACCACCATCGGCAGCGCCGACGGGTTGCGCCGCTCCGGTCCGACCAGCACGTGCACCACGTACGGGACGGCGTCGAGGACCTGGTCGCCGACGATCTGACGGCGGCCGTTGTCCACCGCGTGGCGCATCGCCCAGACGCCGAAGCCGACGTGCCGGGACTCGTCGCGGATCACGTTGCGGAGTCCCTGGGCCAGCACGGGTAGCTGCCCGCAGCGGCGGACCGCTTCGGCCACCGAGCGGAGCACGACCAACGCGAGCGCCCCCTCGGCCACCACGTGGTAGGTGGTCACTGCGGCGTACCAGGCGTCGAGGTCGTCCGGGTCGCGTCGCACCCGTTCGGTCTGTTCCAGCAGGTACGCGTCGAACAGTTCCACTGTGGCGTCGGAGGCGTCCGCCCGGCACCGTCGCGCGTACGCGTGGGGTGGCTCGGTGGATCCCTCCACCGCCTGGAGGTAGCCGAGGAAGAAGATGCTGTGGCGGCTCTCGTCCACGAGCTGGCTGGAGAGGTAGAACTGGGCGGCCTGGGTGGGGGCCGCGTACACCAGGGGGGTCAGCAGGCGGGCGACGGCGACCTCGCCGACGGCGAGTTCGACGAGGGCGGCCCTGAGTTCCTGGTGGAGGAAGGGTCGCAGCGCCTGCCATGCCGGTCGGTCGGCGGTCATCGGCAGGTCCTGGGTGGCCCAGTTCTGCCGCTCCCAGCGCAGGTACAGGCTCTCGGGAGTGGTCTCCCGGTCGTCGATGAGCTGTTCGTCGAGGACGGCCGTCACCGTGGGACTCCTTTCCCCGTGGCTGCCCTGCGTCACGGGGCCGCACCGGGGGCAGCGGGAAGTTGGATCGACCGGAGAAACGGCGTCGGCCAGCGGTTCGGGTGACATTGACCACGGTATTTGCCTGTTGCGGGCTCCTCCCCCGTTTGCCGCACACCCGCAAGTGGTACGATCACCTAGAGAATCGGCGAGCGGATGCCGGGTGTCAAGGCAGGGTTTCGGGCAGGGCGGTGCGCGTGCCAGAGGTCTCGTCACTGCCCTGTGCACCGACGCCGACCGGGTCACAAGCCGCTGGTGGGCTGCCCGGACCGCGCGCCGGACCACCCGATCCACGCACCCGGCGAGGTGGGCGACCGTGCTGGGCCCGGTTTACCTGACGCTGGGTGGAGAACTGCGCTGGACAGCGGGTCTGGTGACCTTTAGCCGTGAATTTCGGTGTCCCTTCGCGCAATGGACGTGTGGTAGAAAGGCAGGAATTTGTCGCCGGCTGCACTGACTACGAGGTTTCGGAAGGGAACCCCGACATGGGGATACGGGCCGTGGCACGTGGAAGCCTCGTCGATCTGGTCCGCGACCAGGCCGACCGTGATGCGTCGAGCGTGGCGGTGGTCGACGAGGGCGGGGTGCTGACCTACGGCGACCTGGAGCGGGAGAGCAGCCGCCTCGCCCACGTCCTGGCGTCCCGTGGGCTCCGGCCGGGCGACCGGGTCGTCCTCCTGCTCCCCCGGTCCGCTGCGGCGATCTGCGCCATCTTCGCGGTCCTGAAATGCCGTGGCGTCTACGTTCCGCTGGACACCGCCAGTCCGCCGGCCCGGCTGCGGCCCCGGATCGCCGCGGCCGAGCCACGGTTCCTGATCGGGGACGCCACCACTCACCGCCTGCTCCGGCAGTGCTGGGACGGCCCGTCGGCCGTGACGGTCTGGCTCACCGACCCGCCACCGGACGCCCTTCGACCGCAGGACGTCGTGGCGGCTGAGGTCTGCGCCGCACCGGCCACGCCACCGGCCACCGAACCGGCCCCCACCGACCTCGCGTACCTGCTCTTCACCTCGGGTTCGACAGGAACGCCGAAGGGAGTGCCGATCACCCACCAGAGCGTGCTGAGTCTGGCGTCCTGGGCGCGGGAGCACTTCGGACTGACCAGCATGGACCGGCTCTCCTGCCACTCGGCGCTGTCGTTCGACTTCTCCGTGCTCGACATCTACTCGGCGGTGACGGCCGGCGCGTCGCTGCACATGGTCCCGGCGCACTACAACCTCGTACCTGATCTGCTGGCGCGGTTCATCCGTGAGTCGCGGCTGACCCAGTGGTCGTCCGTGCCGTCGGTCCTCATGGCGATGGCCAACCGTGGTGTGGTGCGGGACATGCCGGAGCTCCGCCGGTTGGTCTGGTGCGGGGACGTCTTTCCGGTCGACGGTCTGCGCCACTGGATGGCGAACCTGCCGCACGTCCGGTTCACCAACCTCTACGGGCCCACCGAGACCACCGTCGCGAGCAGCTACCACGACGTCGGGTCGATGCCGGCGCCGGGTGCCGGGGTGCCGATCGGCACCGCGCTGCCCGGCGAGCGCCTGGGGGTGTTCGACGAACACCGGCGGCCGGTGCCGGCCGGCGTGGTCGGTGACCTCCACATCGCCGGGGTCGGACTCAGCCCGGGGTACTGGCGGAGCCCGGCGGAGACGGCGGCGGTGTTCGGCACCGTCGAGGGTGACGACGCCACCCGCTGGTACCGCACCGGGGACCGGGCCAACATCGACGAGCAGGGTCTCGCCCACTTCCACGGTCGCGGTGACCGGCAGATCAAGTCCCGCGGCTACCGGGTCGAACTGGACGAGATCACCCGGGTGGCGCGGGGGCTGCCGGAGTTCGCCGACGTGGCGGTCGTGGCGGTGGACTCCCCCGAGGCCGCCGGACGCGAGATCGGCCTCGCCTACGTGGCGGCCGGCGACCGTCCGCCGGACCACGCGACGGTACGGTCCGAGCTGGCCCGGACGTTGCCCCCGTACATGTTGCCGACGCGATGGCTCGCGGTGGACGCGATCGACACGAACAGCAACGGCAAGATCGACTATCCGGCGCTGACCCGACGGTTCCTCGACCGTGCCGATGCGGCCCCGCCCAGGACGGAGACCTAGATGTCAGCCACCACCTGGCCGGCGCCGTTCGAGGCGATCCTGCGCCGTTACCTGGCGGCGGTCTCCACGGACGAGGACGTCCCGGCGGAGCCGCTCGTCGACCTGGGCCTGGACTCGTTGCGGGCGACGGCGCTCCTGACGGAGTTGGAGAAGGAGTTCGGTGTCGACTTCGGCGACGAGGTGCTCGACCCAGCGTTGTTCTCCAGTGCCGGCCACATGTGGACCGTGGTCCAGGGTCTGATGGGCGATTCCTCCTCGCGCGCCCCGCAGTGATCCGGTCGCGGTAGCCGGCTCCGGTGCGGTCGGCCCCGTCCGGTCGCGCGCCGGACCGCCGGGCGGTCCTTCACCGCGCCGCGCTCGTCCCTCGTCAGCGCGGCCGACCCTCGATGATCGAGAGCCGGCCTCCCCTCGGGCCGCCCCGGTCGGTGACGATCAGACAGGGGCGATCGCGAGGTCGGTGACCTGGCCGTCCGTGATGCCGAACTCGAACGAGAAGGACAGCGGGCCGCCGGGGAAGTCGCCGTCCCCGGAGGCCACCAGCCGCTCGTCCGCGAACGAGGTCGGGGTGAGCACGATCCTGGGGGTGATCAGGTGTCCCTGGATCCACTCGCGGATCTCGGTCCCGCCGGTCCAGGTCTTCCCGTCGTCGCGCACGGTGGCCCCGTCGCCGAAGACCGCGGCCAGCGCGTTCGCGTCGTGCGCGTTGGTGGCGGCGATGAAGTTCTCGACGACGGTGGGCAGCGTGATGTCATTCATTTCCACTCTCCGGTTCTAGGGTGCGAGGGCGCGCCGACAGCGCTGTGGCGACAGGCTCAGAAGTCCGCGCTGCGGGAGAGCTTCTCGTTCGCGCGCAGCTCCGCGAGTGCGTTCTCGTGCATCGCGACGACGGCGTCGTAGCCGGAGTTGCCGAGCACGATCCGGTGCGGTGCAACGGGTGCGTTCATCGCGCTGATCACGGCCTGCACGCCACGAACAGGGTCACCCGCCTGCTTGCCGTCGGCGTCCACGAACGCCGCCTTGACCGCCTCGACCATCGGCACGTAGGCGTCGACGGTCTCGGTGACGGGCTCGTGCTGGAAGTAGGAGAAGGCACTGGTACGGAAGGCTCCCGGCGCTACGGCGAGCACCCGCACCCCGAACGGCTCGACCTCCTGGCGCAGCGTCGCGGTGAGGCCTTCGATCGCGAACTTCGCCGCCGCGTAGTAACCGAACCCCTGTGCGCCGACGAGGCCGGCCACCGACGACATGTTGACGATCCAGCCGTCGCCGCGGGCCCGCATACCCGGCAGGACCGCGCGGATCACCTCGACGACGGCGAACAGGTTGAGGTCGAACGTGCGGCGGATCGTCTCGTCGGGAGCCCCCTCGATCGAGCCGTACCAGCCACGGCCCGCGCTGTTGACGAGCACGTCGATGCCGCCGAACCGTTCCTCTGCCGCCGCGACCGCCGTCCGCACCTGGTCGGAGTCGGTGACGTCGAGCTGGAGAACCAGCACCCGGTCACCGTGCGGTTCGGCCCACTCCCGCAGCTCAGCAGGCCGACGTGCGGTCAACGCCACCTGGTCCCCCTGTGCCAGTGCAGCCTCGGCGTAGACCAGACCGAACCCTCCGGGCGTCCCACCGGTGATGAACCAGGTCCGCATGGACTTCTCCTCTCGCTATAGAACGCAATGTAGCGCTATATGGGCTACCATAGCAAGCGTGACCAACGCACGGGATCGTCTCCTGCTCGCCGCGGCGGAGATGCTGGAGAGCGGCGCCACGGTGTCCACGAGGGCGGTGTGTGACCGCGCCGGGGTGCAGGCCCCGACGCTCTACCACCACTTCGGCAGCAAGCAGGGCCTGATCGACGCCGTGGCCAACCACGGTTTCACCCAGTACACGGCGGTCGAGAACTCGGGCGACCCGCTGGACGACCTCCGCACGGGCTGGGACCGGCACGTGCAGTTCGGGTTGGCGCACCCGTCGTTCTACGGGTTGCTCTACGGGCGCGCCGAGCCGGGAAGAGCCTGCGCCGTCACCGCTCCCGCGCACGCCGCGTTGCGTGAACGGTTCACCGCCGCAGCCACCCGGGGCATGCTCAAGGTGCCGGCGGACGACGCCGCCGAACAGGTCTTCGCCGCCAACGTCGGCATCACGCTCACCCTGATCAGCCAGACGGAGCCGGACCTCGGGCTGTCCGGACGCGTCCGTGAGGCGGCGCTGGCCGGAGTCCTGCACACACCCTCCGCCGACGCCCCCGCGACCCGCGCGAGCGCCGCGTTGACGTTGCGGGCACTGGTCGACGACGACCCGGGCGACCTCACCCCCGGCGAACGCGGACTGCTCGACGAACTGCTGGAGCGCCTGGCCCGCTGACGTGCCGCTGGCCTCGTGTCACGGGCTGTCCGGCGTGTGGGACCGTCCAACGCCGCCCCCGGCGGGTCGGCGCGGCGGGGACGTGCCTCAGCGCAGCGGCTGGGCGCCGATGACGGACAGCATCTGGAGTTTCTCGTAGCTTTCGCTGCCGGGAACGGCGGTGTAGACCATCAGCGAGTGGGCCCGGTCCGGGTCGACCAACCGCTGGCAGTTCAACTCCAGCGCGCCGACCTCGGGGTGGACGAAGTGCTTGACCTCGTGCGGGCGTACCCCGATCTCGTGGTCGTCCCACACCCGCCGGAACTCCTCGCTGGCGGCCAGCAGCAGCCCGGCCAGGTACGCCGCCCGCGACTCCGGGCCCCGGAGGGTGACCAGCTGACGCAGCCCGGAGACGTACATGCGGGTCAGGAAGGCGTGCTCGGTGGGCGCGTAGAAGCGACGGACGGCAGGGTCGGTGAACCACCGGTAGCCCGCGCTGCGGGCCGGCCCGGTGTAGCGGGTGGTGTCCCCGGTGAGCGCGACGCCCATGGCGGACTGCCGCAGGGTCTCGCCGAGTTCGGTGACGATCTCGGCGGGGGTGTCGTCCAGCCGGTCCAGCACCCGCAGCAGACCGGGACTGATGTGGTCGTTGGAGGCACCCCTGGGGGGCGGTTGGTGGCCGGCGAGGCGGAACAGGTGGTCGCGCTCGTCGATCGACATGTGCAGGCCCTGGGCGATCGAGGCGAGCATCCGCTGCGACGGTTGCGGGCCGCGTTCCCGCTCCAGCCGGGAGTAGTAGTCGGTCGACATGTGGCACAACCCGGCGACCTCCTCACGGCGTAGCCCGTTCGTCCGGCGGCGCTGCCCACGGGGCAGTCCGACGTCCTCCGGTTGCAGTGCCTCACGCCGGTTACGGAGGAACTCCGCCAGCCCACTGCGATCGATCACGACGCCTCCCTCCGGTACCGCCTTGTTTCTACCGGCCACGGCAGGGACGTAGCCACGCCCCGCCGATCCCCCCTTCCCGGCCGCGGGCCCGCCGAGGGTGGGATCGGTAGGCCGTGGCTACCGC
Source organism: Micromonospora sp. HM134 (assembly GCF_007833915.1). Classification (NCBI taxonomy): domain Bacteria; kingdom Bacillati; phylum Actinomycetota; class Actinomycetes; order Micromonosporales; family Micromonosporaceae; genus Micromonospora; species Micromonospora sp. HM134. The sequence continues at coordinate 2,946,760 of NZ_CP041061.1, read as the reverse complement.
CCCGCATCCGACCGATGATCGACGGCGTAACCCGATGACCCGGACCACCGACAGCGAAAGCAGAGCCGATGCCACGTACACCTGTCGACATCAGCGTCCCCGACCTGACCGGAAAGCTGGCCGTGATCACCGGAGCGAGCGACGGGATGGGCCTGGGCATGGCCGCCCGGCTGGCCGGAGCCGGCGCAGAGGTGATCCTGCCCGTCCGCAACCCGGGCAAGGGTGAGGCCGCGATCGCCACCATCCGGCGGGCCCACCCGGACGCGAAGGTCTCGCTACGCAGCCTGGACCTGTCCTCGCTGGAGTCGGTCGCCACGCTGGGCGAGACCCTGGGTGCGGAGGGCCGTCCGATCCACCTCCTGATCAACAACGCCGGTGTGATGCAGCCGCCGACCCGGCAGACCACGGCCGACGGGTACGAGGTGCAGTTCGGCACCAACCACCTCGGCCACTTCGCCCTGGTCGCCCGGCTCCTCCCCCTGCTGAGCGCCGGCCGGGCCCGGGTCACCTCCCAGGTCAGCGTCGCCGCCCGCAGTGGTCGCATCAACTGGGACGACCTCAACTGGGAACGCTCGTACCACGGCATGCGCGCCTACCGCCAGTCGAAGATCGCGTTCGGGCTGTTCGGTCTGGAGCTGGACCGACGTAGCAGGGCCCACGGGTGGGGCATCACCAGCAACCTCTCCCATCCCGGGGTGGCCCCCACCAGCCTCCTGGCCGCCCGCCCCGAACTCGGCCGCAGCCGGGACACTCCCGCGATCCGCCTGATCCGGGCCATGTCCGCCCGCGGCATCCTGGTCGGCACCGTCCAGACCGCGGCCCTGCCCGCGCTGATGGCCGCGACCGACCCCGACGCCCGTCCCGCCGTCCTCTACGGACCCGGCGGGCCTGGCAACCTCGGCGGCCCACCCGCCGAGCAGCGGATGTACCCGACACTGCGCGACACCGGGGAGGCCCAGCGCGTCTGGCAGGTCTCCGAACGGCTGGCCGGCGTCGCGTTCGTCGCGGCCTGACACCGGCCGGAACCGGAACGCCGCCCGTCGTCCGGCGGCCGGTTCTGGTTCTGGTTCTGGTTCTGGACGACCATGGGTCGGTTCCGTGGGTCGGCCGTCGTTGCCGTGGCCGCGCCGGCCTTCCGATACCCGGTGCACGAGCGCTGCGCCCTCTCGCGCAGTTCACCCTGATGAGCCGGATGCGGGCCGACCTCCAGGTGGTGTTCCCCCACGACACCGAGCTGGAGGAATTCGGCTACACCCGGGGCTGCATGACCGACGTCCACTATCGCGGCGGCGGGGCGAGCAGCAGCTGCGGTACTGGTTCGACGTGGCCGAGGTCAGCCGCGGCTGGACATCCTCGACGCCCACTGCGGACCCGCCGGCTTCGGCCGGGGAGGGCGAAGCCAGACCATCAGTTTCGACACCGCACCCGCCCCCGCGGCGGTCTGCCCCCAACACCCCCGGCTACCGGTCGGCGAGTTCGATGGAGAGCACAGGGCGGGTTGTTCGTCACCACACATCCGCCAGCCGCCGCACATAGCGCCCATGCAAAATGGCCGACCACGTGCCGCAGGCACCACACCGTGCCCACACCGTCTGTGTCGCTGCGTTGATCCTGACTTAGCTGCCATCCGGATCTGCCGCCGACCGCGTGCCACGGGCGGTGACTACTCCCGAGGCCACCCGGCGTCCGGACGTAGCCGAGATGGCGGAGGCGTTCGAATGGTGAGTTACCGCAATGCTGCGGCGAGGTCGGCGGCGTTGTCGAACGCGGGTGCTGCCCTTTCGGATTCGACTTCCGTGAGCGTGACGGACTTGGCGCGGGTCAGCATCTCGGCCGCAGTCTTTGGATCGTGCAGCACCATCGCGAGTTCGGCGCGGTAGACCAGGACCTCTACCTGCTCGACCGGGTCGTCGTCGGCTTGCGGGCGGGCCAACGCGCTGTCGAGGATCCGAACGGCCTGTCCCACGCTTCCCCGGGAATCGGCCTGCACGACGGCATTCGCCAGAGCCTTGGCCAGCCGCCCGGCAGGCGTGGCGGCCGGCACCGGCGCGGTGGCGGCGTCCCGAAAGACGCGGATCCAGTTGCCGCCCGGGTCGATGACGCTGAACCCACCCCACCCGTCGGCGTTCTTCCGCGCCCTGGGCCGGGTCATCCGCGGCGTTCCGGACACCAGGACCTTGCCGTACGCGGCGCGCATGCCAGCGGCGAACGCCCGGTGTAGTCCCTCGATGTCCGCGGTGAGTACGAGACAGGAGCCGTAGGACTGCTCCGAGTCAAACCCGGCGATCTCGAAGAACTGCAGATGCAGGTCTTCCCGCTGCACCCCCACGCACGCGTTGGGCTTGCGCTGCTTATACGTGGTACGGAAACCGAGAACTCCATAGAAGGCTTCAATGTCATCAATGGACGCGCAGGGCAGCAGGGGAACGGTCCGCTCGTTGGCCATGCCTCCTTCCTAGACGTCGCAGGGTGTCCGTCGCCCATGGAAATAGCCGATCATCGCCACCGGCCATCCGATCGGCCGATGACCCAGAACGCAACGTCGCCGCGCCGCGCCATCGGGGTGCCTTCCTACCGGCCACACGGCTCGCCAAGATCAAGCACCCGGATCTGCCGCTCTCGCGCTACTGAAGGTCATCGGCCGCTGCCGTCAGCGGCCCGGACCGCCCGTCGCGGTACGGTTCCGCAGTGCCTGCCAGCGTCCGACGACCTCGATCTTTGTCGACATCGACGGCGTGCTGATCCCGCTACGGGCCCGATCGCACCAGGTCGGTACTCGCTGGAGCGGCAGAGCGGCGGACGGTCCCGACCGCCACGGCAATCCTCTGTTGGACCGGCTCGATCCCGCCGACGGTCAACGGCTCCTCGCCCTGCCGGGTGAGCTGGCCTGGGCCAGCACCTGGATGGCCGAAGCCAACGAGGTCGTGGCACGCCGGATCGGTCTTCTCGCCCTCCCCGTCATCGACTGGCCCGACGACGACGAGGAACCACCGCGTGGAGTGCACTGGAAGACCAGACCGTTGGTGCGCTGGGCGGCCAGCTAAGCGCAGCGATGCCTGCCCCAGGCGGCCAACCGGTTGAGAGGGACATGTTTCGCAATTCGGTATGCACAGCTGCGCCTCTCGGGTGAGGGCTCAGTCCGTTCGCCCTCCGCCACCGGTATCGAAGTTCGCAGCGTCTCCATACCCGGCGTTGTCCACGATGGCGGCAGAGTGCCGATCGGGAACACCACGACCCCGGTGAAAAATGTCGCGATCAGGGCGCGGCGAGTCGCGGCGTATCGCCCGCATGGCGGCCCGCGCGGCCGCCGCCTTCTCCGCTGCGCTCCGCGGCCGGCGACCGCTGCGCTGGAAGATCAGGACCACGACGCCCGCCACAAGCCCGATGCCAGCAAGCAAGAGATACCACTGCATGTCCTCACGGTAGAAACAGCCCGCATCTGGACGGGGAGTGCTCCCATGCCATGCCGCTGGCCGTGCGTGCCGTGGTGAATCCGGGTGCGGGTGTCGGTCGGACTCGTGTTGACTTTGACGGTGGATCGTCAGCGGCTCAGCAGCATCGCGCACTCGCACCACCCGATCGCGGCTCCGGTCTCCGGTGTCACCCTCAACCGCCTCCTGCGCCGAGCGGACCGGCAACCCGCGGCTCGCATCCTCGACCTCGGCTGCGGAGAGGGGGCCTGGACGCTGCAGGCCCTGACGCACTACCCCGAGGGGCACGCGGACGGCGTGGACGTCAGCCGGTACGCCCTCGAACGCGCCGCGAGCGCTGCCGTCGAACGAGGCCTCGCCGACCGGCTCACGCTGCACGAGCGCGACGCCCGCACGTACGCGCCCGACGGCGACTACGACCTGGTGCTGTGCGTCGGATCGACCCACGTGTTCGGCGGCTTCGCCGAGACGCTGGAGTCGGCCGGCCGGCAGGTGAACGCCGACGGCATCCTGATGGTCGGTGAGGGATTCTGGCAGGTCCCACCGACTCCGGATGCACTCGCCGCGCTCGATGCGCGGCCGGAGGAGTTCACCGACCTCCCCGGCCTGATCGACGCAGCTGAACAGGCCGGCTGGACGCCGGTGTACGCCCATGTCAGCGACGCCGCCGAGTGGGACGACTACGAATGGTCGTGGAGCGGCTCGCTCACTGAATGGGCGCTGAACAACCCCGGCCATCCGGACGCTGCCGAGGTACTTACCGTCGCCCGAAGGCACCGCGATCAGTGGTTGCGCGGGTACCGCAACGTTCTCGGCTTCGCGACACTGGTGCTCCGCCACATCTGATCGCGGTGCATCTCACTCTCATGCCGCAATCCGCGCGCCCGGTGAGTGTCCGTTTGTGCCGATGATCGCGTGGTAGCGGAGGTGTTGAGGGACAACGAGGAGATCGGGTTCAACGACGTGGCACACAGCACCTCGTCGCACGATGTCCGGTAGGGGTCGCGTACCACCTCCACGGTAGAGACCGGTTGGGATCTGATGATGAGCATTCCGCCGTGCGGTGCCAGGGGCGGTGGTGAATCGGATTGCTTGGGTCGCGTCGTGCCTGCCAGGATGCCGCCATGTCGATCGCCGAGACCTCTGCTGAGGATGCCCTGGTCGCGCTGCACACGTCGCTCGATGAGCGGCGCCGGCCGGAGGAGGTTGCGCATCTCGTGCTGCGGGTGGTGGGCGGCCAGTTGGGGCTTCGCGACCGGATGACGGTGGGGCGGGCGGCTCGCGGGGCATCACGCTGGAACGGGTGGAGTTCGATGTCGGCGGACTTCGCCCGGCCGGTCGGTGGTGCCCGTCAGGTCGACGCCGCAACGCGGCTGTTCGATCTGACGCCCGGCGGCGTCGACCCGGACGATCCCGTCTCGCTGCTTGAATTCTCGTCCCGCCTGAGCGAATCCCTGGGTGCCGTCGATCCGGCCCGGCTGGACTTCCTGCGTGACCGGTTGAACCGGGAGGGCCGGGTGACGGCGGGGATCGAGCTGTCGAAGCGGCAGTACAACCGGCGATTCCGGGTGACCCAGCGACTGTCGGCGAAAGCCGACAGGTTGGCGGTCGAGCAGACCAAGCGGCAGTTGACCATGGTCGCGCGGGCAGGATTCGCCGCGAGCATCGAGCGGGATGCGTTTCTGGCTGATCCGTGGGCGGGTTGCTTCGTGGCGTATCTGACTGCCAAGCGGAAGCTGCGGCGGGAGTTCACCCTGTCGGGGCGGGACAACCCGTACGACGACATCGCCGACCTGTTGTTCAAGCACTGCACCGCCAACCCGGCGACGGACTGGTGGATGATCGCCCAGGCCCATCCGACGCCGGCTGTGCTCGCCCGGCTGACCGAGGCACAGCGCGGTGAGCTGCTGGGCCGGTGGTGGACAACGATGCGCCAGGTCGCGGCGTTGCTCAAGCGGGTATGGACGGCCAGTGAGTTCGACCAGGCCACCATGATCGTGAGGCGGGGTAACGACTCGTCGACGTGGAACCTTCTGTGCGGCGCGTACAACGCCGCGCGGGCGGCCTGGATCGCGGCGCTCGACGCCGCCGACAGCCTCGGACTGCTGCAGGCGTCCTGCCCGGGCAAGGCGATGATGCTGATCGCGGCGGACCTGGCGGCATGGCACCGGTCGACCGGCGGCGGCCTGCACCCCGACGTGGGCGTATGGGCTCGGCTACCGCTGCCGTGGGACGTGCTCGACGGCACCACCGCCTGCACCCGTGCGGATGTCGAGGCAGCATGCGCCGATGGCGGCGTCGACCCGGTCACGTCCGGTTGGACAGGTCCCAGGACACCCGCAGCAACCGGGCGCTTCCGCCCCACGCCCGAGTTGGTGCACGGGGTATCGATCGTGGACCCGCTGTGGGCATCGATGCTCCGTGCCGGTGGAGCGTTCTCCGGAAAGATGATCAAGAGCGGCCTGGAGCACACGCTGATCCCGGGTGACGTCGTGGTCAGCGAGCTGCCGGAACGGGATGGACACGTCAAGCCGTGATAGGGCAGCATGATCACGCTCGTCGTAGCTCAGTGGTAGAGCGCCCGGCTCTGGTCCGGGTGGACGCTGGTTCGAGCCCAGCCGACGGGGCCCGTGGAGATCCGTTGTAGCTCAGCGGTAGAGCACCCGGCTAGGGACCGGGAGGACGCCGGTTCGAGCCCGGTCAACGGATCCCCCGATCTGCCGTCTGAGTTGATGACATCAACTGCGAGGCGTACTCCCGGTGTCGTGGTACAACGTCAGGTGTCACAGTGCCCCTGACATCGGCCAGTTGCGCCAGTGCGTGTTTCCCGGGAGGGTCGGCTGGTAGTGGGAGGGGTTGGCAGTGGCCAGCACCTCGCTGATCTGCTGGTAGAGACCTCCCGGGGTTTGCTGGTGGCTTGCCTGCGGGCGACCGGCCGCCAGATCTACGCGATCAACCCGGTCGCGGTCGCTCGTTACCGAGACCGATACACCGCCTCACGCACCAAGTCCGACCACGTCGACGCGATGGTCCTGGCCAACATTCTGCGCACCGACATGGCCGTGCACCGGCCGCTGCCCAACGACTCCGAACTCGGCCAGGCGATCGCAGTTCTCGCCCGTGCCCAACAAGACGCCGTATGGGATCGAACCCAAGCCCACAACAAACTGCGCTCACTGCTGCGCGAGTACTACCCGACGTTCATACTGGCCTTCCGCGACGCCCGCGGCGGGATCACCCGCCCCGAAGCCCGCGCCGTGATCGCCACAGCGCCCACCCCCACCCAGGCAGCGACACTGACCCCAGACAACCTCGCCGACGCCATACGACGAGCCGGCCGCCAACGAGGCGTCACCGCCGAAGCTGACCGACTGCACCAGGCCCTGGCCACCGCAACCCTGCACCAGCCACCCCTGGTCGAACAGGCCATGGGACGACAAGCCCTGGCCCTACTGCGCGCCTTGGACACCGCCTGCCTCAACGCCGAAGACCTGGCCACGGCCTCGGCGTCAAACGTCGGACCGGCCGGTGAGATATCCAATCAGTCAGCCGCCGCGACGACGGCTTCCGCCTTTGCCGCATCGGCCGTGCGCCGTTCGATGGCCGGGCCCATGGCGAGAACCCCCAACGGGGCGACGACACCCGCCGCCGCGCAGAACCACCAGAGGACAGCGGATCCCGCGTGCGCGTAGACAGCGGTGCCCACGGTCAGGGCGACGAACCGGGAAGTGCCCCACAACCACTGAAAGGCGCCCTGGTAGCGGCCTCGGGCATGGTCGGGGGCGATGCTCTGGATCGTCGCCGAGTGGATGCCGCCGATGGCCGCCTCGCCCAGCGACCACACCGCGACGCTCGCACCGTAGCTCCACAGGCTGTTGGCCACGCCGGTGAGCGCGACGCCGACAGCGATTAGCCCGGCTGCGAAGACGTAGACGACGAGCGGACGAAACTCGTCCAGCACCGTGGCGGCGATGGGCTGCACGATGACGACCAGGACCGCGTTGAGCGTAAACATCAGTCCCAGTACCTTGGGTGAGAGGCCGTCGTCGCGGATCGCCAATGGCAGGCCGGCCTCGGTTAGGGAGTAGATCGCCAGGGTGATGCCGAACAATGGCAGCAGCGCACGCATGAGCGGGTCGCGCAGTACCACGCTGTAACCGCTGCGCACGACGGTACTGGGTGCCGTGTACCCCTTTCCGGCGGGGAGCAGGGTCGCGGCGATGACGGCGAACAGGACGGAGGAGACGCCGTCGACCACGAATAGCAGCCAGTAGCCCTGCTCGGCGAGGAAGCCACCGAGGACGCCGGCACCGGCGCTGCCGATGTTGACCGCCCAGTAGACCAGCGAGAAGGCGTTGCGGCGGCGTTCGGGAACGACGGACTCCGCGAGGAGCGCATTGGCGGCGGGGCTGACCATCGTGCCGCAGACGCTCAGCGCGGCGGCTCCGAAGGCCAAGGTCACGAGATTGGGTGCCACGAAGAGTAGGCCGTGCGAGGCGGCCGTGCCCAACAACCCAGTGATCATCGTGGAGCGGCGGCCCCAGTGGTCGGCGAGCATCCCGCTGAGCAGCGGGCCGACCAGGTTGCCGATGCCCAGGGCACCCAGCACGTAGGTGACCTCGGACGTGCTGACGTCCCGTGCGCCGAGGTAGTAGACCAGGAAGGGCACTACCATGAAGCCCAGACGGTTCACTATCGTTCCGCTGAAGATGATCCAGGCAGTGCGCGGCAGGCCCCGGTACGAGGAGAACATGGCCGCATGATGCGCGGCCCGGGAAAGCCCGACAACTGATTCAGCGATGACTGAATGCGGGGGGTCCACACTGGCTGAGGTGGAGCTCTCGGCGAGTGACCTGGCACGGATGCGTTTCTCCCTCTCGCCCATGTGGGAGGTCGTGACCAGTTTCCGGTTGCTGCGATCCGCCCGTCCGACCGTCGGGCATCTGCCCTGGATCGGGCAGGTGCGACCTCGCCTCACGACGGCCGGGTTGGATCGCGGCTGGCTCACCGCGCTCGTTCCCCCGAGCGGCTATTTTCCCGACTTCCTCAATCCCGTTCCGGCCGGGCACGCGCCCTCGCTGGGAGATGAGTTGGACGCGGTGCGGGGCAGTGCGACCGTCGCTGTGCAGCGGGACCTGGACCACCTGGCACGACACCTGGGCGGCGCCTCGAGGCGAGTGCGGTCTCTGCGGGCCGATCCGGAGGGACTGCTCCCCGAACTCGCAGCCGAGATCGAGAGGTACTGGGAGTTGGCGCTCGCACCCTACTGGCAGCGGATACGCACCGTGCTGGAGGCCGATGTCTTCCACCGGGCCCGCCAGGTCGCCGAGTTCGGCGCGGAGGCCCTGTTCAATGGGCTGCATGCCAAGATTAGCTGGCAGGACAACACCCTGCGGCTGGTCCGCCGCGCGCAGACCCTGCGCGGCGCGACCAAGGGTGCCGGGCTGCTGCTCATCCCCTCCGTCTTTGCCGGGCCGGGCGTGCTCACTGTGGTGCGTGACGCCGAGCCGCTGCAACTGGCCTACCCCTCGCGCGGCGTGGGCGTTCTGTGGGAGCGACCCACTCCTTCCCGATCCGTCGCGGTCGCCGCGGTGCTCGGTCGCTCGCGTACCCTGCTGCTCACCGAACTCCAGTCACCTGCCTCCACCGCCGAGTTGGCTCGGCGCACCGGCCTCTCGCCCGCCGGGGTATCCCAGTTCCTCACCGCCATGCGGGACGCCGGACTGGTGAGCGCGCACCGCGCTGGCCGCTCCGTGCTGTACGCGCGCACCTCGATTGCCGACGCGCTGCTCGGGACACCGCCCGGCTGAGCGGCCCGAAGGAGGTCACCCGGTACGGGTCCCGAGCCTGCTCTCAGGGCTGGCCGCGCGATGGCGACCGCCAGTCGCCGAAGCCGGTCTTGTCGATCGTCGAGTATGGCCACCGATCGTCTACAGCATCGGCTAGAGGCGGACGACGACCTTGCCGGTGGCGTCTCCGCGGGCGATGCGCTCCAGCCCGTCCGGGATCAGCCGGTCCAGGGTGACGACCTCATCGAGCGCCGTCGTGGCGATCTCCGGGTGGTCGGTGAGCAGCGCCAACGCCTCGGGGAGGTCTTGATCGCAGATGTGCACCTTCGAGGTGTCAAGCATGACCTCCTCCAGCACCAGTCGGGTCAGGTCGAGCGGCGAGGGATCGCGGTGCAGACCGACCAGCCGTAGGTGCCCGCCCCGGCACACCGCGTTCACCGCGGTCGCCAGGCCGGCCGGGGCGCCCGAGGCCTCGATCACCACGTCTGCGCCGTGTCCGCCCGTCACCGCCCGGATCACGGCGCTCGCATCCTCGTGCGAGGCGTCGATCAGCAGTCCCGCACCGGCACGGCGGCCGGTTTCCAGTCGGGCGGCCGAGACGTCGACACCGACCGTCCGTACGCCACGGGCCGCGCAGGCGGCGACCGCGAGCGACCCGATGCTGCCCAGGCCGATTACCACCACGGTCTGGTCTGGATCGGGAGTGATGTCGCGGACCGCCCGCAGCGCCACCGCCAGCGGCTGTGCCATGATCGCGATGTCGGGGTCGAGGTCGCCCACCGAACGGCTGATCCGGGCGGGAACGTTGACCCGCTCGGCGAGACCGCCGTCGACGTGCAGTCCGAGAGTGTAGTAGCGCCCACAGATGTTCGTCCGCCCGCGTACGCACCAGCGGCAGTCTCCGCAGGAGACGCCGGAGCCGGGGACGACCATGTCGCCAGGGGCGAAGGTGTCCACCCCGGGTCCGGTCGCGACGACCTCGCCGACCATCTCGTGGCCGATGACCAAGGGGCCATGGTGTCCACTCGCGAAGTGCGGCCGGGTGAGCGGAATGAGGTGGGGACCGGAGGTGAACTCCTCGACGTCCGTGCCGCAGATGCCGGCCCGCACCACGGCGAGTTGGATCTCGCCGGGCCCAGGGGCAGGAGGCGCCGGCCATTCCTGGACTCGGACGTCGCCCCTGCCGTGGAACACCGCGGCCTTCATGACGGTGGCCGTTCCCCAAAGCCGCCGACGGCTCACTTCCGGAGCGGCACCGGCGAGGGGCGCCGGTGTCTCGTGCAGTAGCGCTCCGATGTGGGCGCCGTTGGCGAGGCTCACCACGGCGTCGCCGGCCGCCGAGGGAAGTGCCCGCACGCTGCCTCCCATGAAGCCGTCGACACCCGTGGCGATCCCCCAGACGGGACGGAATCGGTCCACGCCGCCGCCCGGGATGGGGACAGTCTCCAGCACGTGCCGCACCCGTCGTTGCAGTACGTGGGGGCTGTCCAGCGCGGCGAGCAGCAGAGCGCGCCATGCCTCGGGGGTAAGGTCGTCGGCCCAGCCGAGCACGACGCCCTTGCCGCCGAACAGCGACGTCGGCTTGAGAACCAGGTCCTCGGCGTGCGACAGGGCGTACTCGACGAGGTCCACTCGATCGCCGTTCTCCAGTGTCACCTCCTCGCGACGCACTCGCCGGGTCCACGGCAGGATGCGGTCGAGGCTCGCGACGACCTCGGGAGTGAACAGGTGCCGGTTGCTTTCCTCCGAGAGCAGCGACAGCGCCCCCTTGCTCGCGTAGGCGGCGGTGTCGAGCGGCGTGAAGATCTTCACCTCGCCCCGGCGGGCGGCCTCGAAGACGGCAGTGGTCAGCCGGGAGGCGTCCGGGCCGACGACGTCGCGGATGAGGAAGGTCCGCACGATGATGTCAACGGGCCGCCCCGCGAGCCGTACGCGGCCGTCGCGCACCTCTAGCTGACCAAGGTGGCAGGGGACGGCGTCGAGTCCCAACTCGCGCCAACGCCCGCAAAGCTGCGTCAGGTATGGCAGCTCGTCCGGAAAGGCCGAGGGCCATTCGGTGAGCGCGACGACCGGGTGGTCCCCGGCCGAGAAACCGGTCTCGGTCAGGATGTTGTGGACCTGCCCGCGCAGGGAGTCGACGAAGGTCAGCCCGTATCGCTCGGCGAACCGGGCGAGGACGGGAACCGTCAGGAGTTCCCGACAGACGTCGACGTTGTCCATCCCGCCTATCGCGCTGCCGATGTTGAATTCGAGAAGCTTGAAGCCGGTGCCATCGCAGACCAGGTCGGCCCGGCTCTGCCGGGTCAGCCGCTCCCCGCGGTTCTGCATGACCGCCGCGACCTGTGGTTCGGTGAGTCCGACCGCCCGCGCGAAGGCGGCGAAGTCCCCGCCGAAGAGCTTCCTGGGGAGGCTCTCCAGCGCCGTGAGTAGGTTGTCCAGGTCGGCGGTCAGCCGGGTTAGTTCCGCATCGCCCAGGAAGACGGGGCGGGCGAGCCACCTGCCCAGGCCACTCGGCTTGCCACTGTTGACGATCTTGTTGTGGGGCAGGCCGGCGAGGAGTTCCTCGGCCGGTGTCCCGGCGGCCTCCAGCTCCGCCAGGTAGGTCTCGGTCAGCGTGACGCGGTCCATGTCGGGTCTCCTGACGGTGAGGTGGCGGGCTGGTGGCCCGCATCATGACTCCGTGTCCGGTATTGGTGATGCTCGGTCAGGTGGCGGCGGTGAGGGTGGCTTTCCCGGGCACGGGCGGGGGGACGAAGGCGACTGCCTCGACGGGCAGCCGCCGCTCGACGCTTACCAGGAGCAGCGCACCGCCTGCCGCGGTGCCCGCCACCAGCAGCCACGGCAGGCGGCCGTCGATGGTGAGCAGGGAGGTGAACACCATCGGACCCAGGGCGTACGCCAGTGACCAGGACATCTGGTATGTGGCGAGGTACCGGCCCCGCAACCGCTGCGGCGCTGCGAACTGTGACAGCGCTTCTGAGGAGGGGCTGTACACCATCTCACCGATCGTCATCACGAGTACGGTGCCCAGTAGCCCAGCGAGCAGGAGGGGTACGCCGTGCGGTCGAACGATGCCGAGTCCTGCCTGGGCGAGGAAGGCCAGCGCGAAGAGCACGGCACCAGCAGCGGCGGCCCGCGGACGGCTGGAGAAGCAGCGCCGGGCGAGGGTGGCGACGGGGACACCGAGAGTCGCGCACAGCACCGTGTTGAGGAGGAAGGCGCTGCCAACGAGCCCTTCGGGCAGGTCGAGCCAGCCTGTCGCATACAGCGGGAGGAGCGAGGTGAGGGCCGAGAAGCCGAGGGCGACGAGCAGGTTGGCACAGACGAGGCCGAGAAAGGGCCGGTCCTCGACGACGGTCCGGTAACCGCCGCCACGGGCACGGACGGTCGCCGGGTTCCGGGGTGGTGCCGGCGGTGTGCGGGAGGCGAGGAAGCCCGCGGCGAGGAAGCTCGCCCCGTTGAGCCACGCCGTCACCATGTAGCCGGCATCGCCCGCCGTGGCGATGACGATCGAGGCGATCAGGGTGCCCGCACCGAGACCAGCGTTGCTCAGGCTACGGCTGAGCGCGAGCAGGCGGTCTCGGTCAGTGCCGTCGGCGAGCTCGGCGAGCCGGGCGTTCTGGGCTGGCCGGAAGGCGCGGGTCCCCACCGAGGTGAACAGCGCGACGAGGACGAACACTGGCAGGGACCGGGCGAGCGGGAAGCAGGCGAAGCTGAGCCCCCGTATCACATACAGGGCGATCTGCGTGGGGCGGGCACCGACGCGGTCCACCACGATGCCCACCACGGGAACGACGGCGATGGCGATCAGGCCCGTGGCGGTGAGCACCAGCCCGATCAACGGCAGCGGCAGGCCCGTCACGTGAAGGAAGAACACTAGGCTGAAGGGGACGTACATACCGGAGCCGATCGCGTCCACGGCGATGCCGGAGACCAGGGCGCGTTCGCCCGGGAACCGGGGGCGGAAGAAGGACATGCGTCTCCCAAGCACGGGCCGACTCACCGCCGACGCCGTGGGTTCGATCAAATGGGGGCGGGCAGCTCGTCGGTGCCGTGCAGAGTCGGGGGTCGTTCGGGCGTCGCGGTCACGGGAGAATCTCCTTCCGTAACGATTGGGCCGGGTGCAAGGCGTCACGCAGCGCGGTACCGGGATCCGTAGCCGCCGGCAGGTCGACGACGCGACCGGCGACGAGAGCACGGCGAGCATGCATCAGGTCCCTGGACGGTCCACAGTGCGGCGAACATGCGAGCCGGCCAGCCCGCCACCGGCGATGTTCTCCAGGCTCAAGGTGCCACTATTCCGCAGGGCTGTCGGTGCGGGCAGGTGGCCGGGCCCGGGCGTCGGGTCGGTCAGTCGATGCCGAGGGCGGTGCGCATGGGGCGCAGCTTGGCGCACGTCTCGGCGTACTCCACCTCGGGGTCGGAGTCGGCCACGAGGCCACAGCCCGCGTACAACAGGGCTGTGTCGCCCCGCACCAGCGCGGAACGGATGGCTACGGCGAACTCCCCGTTGCCGTCTCCGTCGGCCCAGCCGACCCCGCCGGCATACCATCCGCGGTCGAAGCCCTCGTTGCGGGTGAGCCACGCCAACGCCTCGGCGCGGGGGTGGCCGCCGAGCGCGGGTGTCGGGTGCAGACGTGCCGCGAGGTCGAGGACGCCTTCCGCTGAACCCTCGACCAGCCGTCCCCGCACCGGCGTCGACAGATGCTGGACATGGGCGAGTTTGAGTACCTGCGGCTCGGCCTCGACCGTGACCCGGGTGCACGATTCGGTGAGCGCTTCGCTGAGCATCCGCACCACGACGTCGTGCTCGTGTCGAAGTTTGGCGCTGCCGGACAACTCGGCCTCAAGTTCCCGGTCCTCGGCAGGGGTGGCGCCACGCGGGGTGGTGCCGGCCAGGCCGAGCGCGTGTACCTCCCGATCCTCGACCCGAACCAGGTACTCGGGTGTCGCGCCGAGGAAGGTCGTGTCGCCGTGGCCGAGGGCGAAGACCGTCGTACCGGCATGGGTCTCCCGCATCCGATGCACCGCTGCCGGGATGTCGAGCTCTCGGTCGGCGGTGACGTCCACCCGCCGGGCGAGTACCACCTTCTCGAAGTCGCCCGCGCGGATCCGGGCAGTGGCGCGGCGGACCAGATCCTTCCACTCCTCGGCGGCGGGGGTCTCGATGGTCGTGCGAGTCCGGGGGGTGGGGGGACGTCCGTTCGTGTGATGAGCGCCGAAACACTGTTCGACCCGAAGCGTGAGTACCGTGGCGAGCAGTTCGGGGTCGTCGCTGCCGTCGACGAGCGCATTGAGCCGTAGTTCCGCCGGTGTGCCCGCCGTGTCCCGGGCGGTGTGACGCACCTGCATCAACGGCACCCAGAGCAGGGCATCGGGCAGAATACCGTATGTGCCGTCCGTTTCGCCTCCAAAGGCGAAACCGCCGAGGGCGAGCGGCCCCCTCCCCGGCCCGGTCGGACCCGCCCTGATCGTCTCGTGTACCAGCTCCGACCAAGCGGAGCGGACTGCGGCGATCCGGCCGGCACCGGTGCCGCGCAGGTCGTGGGCGCTGCCGAAGGCGAGGACCGTGCTGCCGTCCCATGCCGACTGCCAGTACAGGGAGCGGCCGGTGCGGGTACGGGCTGCGGCCCACGTCGCGAAGGGGTCAGTGAGGGGGTACGGGTGGGCCCAACTGACCAGGGCGTGCCGGCCGGTGACCCGGGCTCGTTCGACGCTGGCGCGGCAGGCGTCCACGAGCATGCTGCGCTCGGCCGGGCTGAGTGTCAGGCCGCCAGGGTTCGGCGCGACGTCCACGGCCATGGCTAGTACACCCCCTCGATGATGGCCTGTCCGCTGTCGCCAGCGTGTACCTGGACGTCGGCGAGCCCGTCCTGCGGATAGCGGGCGGTCGGGGCGACACGGACCAGCGAGTCGCGTTCCAGTGTCCAGGGCACCAGCAGGTCGCGGGAGAGTAGGCTGATGCGCGCCTGGCCCCGCTCGCCGTACCGGACCTGGTGGGTCGGCTGCTCGGGGTCGACGACCCTGACCCTGCTGTAGGGGTGGAAGGGGATGAAGATGCAGGGGTGGCTGTCGTCCGTCTTCCGGGGACGCTGCGGGGCGATGCCCATCATGGTGTTGCCGTAGAGCCCGACGACGGCCGCGTCGGGGAACACCTCTTCCTCGAAGGCGCGCAGAGTTTCCGGGCTCACGCTGGTGCCCGCCCACACGACGCCGCGTACCTTGCGCTGCACTAGGTCGAGAAGCGCCTCGTTGGCGCAGATCGCCTCCAGCACGGGTGGGGTGGCGAAGAGGACGGCGACGGGTTGGGTGCTGAGCACGTCCCGGGCCTGCGCGAGGATGTGCTGGACGTAGCGGCCGGCCTCTTCCCCCCTGCCCTGCTGGATGCACTTCTTGACCCAGCGGGGATCGAAGTCGATGTAGTGGCAGAACGCCGCGCGGAGTTGGGCGAGCAAACCCACGGATCGGCCTACGATGTGCGGCCCGGTGGGGCCGATGTGCAGCCAGTGTCCCTCGCTCCGGCCGGGTATGCCATGCGCGGCGAGAACCTCGCTGACCCAAGCGACGCCGTTGCGGCGGGAACGGGACTCGACGATGCGCTTGGGCGAGCCGGTGGTGCCGCCGCTGTCGAAGACCTGGAAGTCCCAGGGGTCGGCGAGGGTACCGGCCGGCACTAGGTCGTCAACCGTGACGGTGCGCCACTCCTCGCTCACATCGGGGAAGAGGTCGAGGTCGTCCCAGGTACGGACGTCTGTCAGGGGGTCGAAGCCGAGGTCGGCGGCGCGCTTGAGCCAGTATGGGGAGCCGGTCTCGGCGGAGAAGTGCCAGCTCATAGCGGCGGGCACGAGTTCGTCCGGACCGAGGTCCGCGGAGAACGGATCCTTGGGGTACGACAACATGCTGCGTCTCCAGTGGGTGGTCAGGCCGAGGCGAGGGAGCCGGCGGCGCGGGCGGTCGGTGCGAGCCGGCGGCCCACGGCTTCCAGGACGGGGTCGAGCTTCTTCATCAGGTCGGCGAACTGCGTGCCGTTGAGTGCCTGGGCACCGTCGCACCGTGCGGCGCGGGCGTCGGTGTGCACGTCGACAATCAGCCCGTCGGCCCCGACGGCGGCAGCCGCCAGCGACATCGGCCCGACCAGGTGTGGTTTTCCGGTGCTGTGACTGGGGTCGACGATCACCGGCAGGTGGGTGAGCCGCTTGGCCTCGGCCACCGCGCTAAGGTCCAGCGTGAACCGGGTACTGCGTTCGTAGCTGCGGATCCCCCGCTCACACAAAACGACATCGTCGTTGCCCACATGCAGCAGGTACTCGGCGGCGAGCAGCCACTCCTCGACAGTGGCGGACATCCCCCGTTTGAGCAGGACGGGCTTGCCCGCGGCGCCGGCTTCACGGAGCAGCTCGAAGTTCTGCATGTTGCGTGCACCGATCTGGAGCATGTCGCACTCTTCAGCGACGCACTCGACGTCCTTCGGGGTGACGACCTCGGTGACAACGGGAAGTCCGGTGCGCCGACGCTGTTCCGCGAGCAGCGTGAGACCGGCGAGCCCGAGCCCCTGGAAGCTGTACGGGGAAGTACGGGGCTTGAAGGCACCGCCGCGCAGCATGACCGCGCCCTCCCCGCGCACCATGTCCGCGATGCCTGTCATCTGTTCGGCGCTCTCTACCGCGCAGGGGCCAGCGATCACGATGAATTCGGTACCGCCGAACACGGCCTGCAGGTTCATGCCCACCCGGACGCGGGTGTCCTGCTCGCGGAAGGCCCGGCTGGTCAGCCGCTGCGGCCCCGGCACCCGTAGGACCCGGGAGACGGTCGGGAGACCTTCGAGCATGGTGGCCAAGCCCGCCGTTCCGGAACTCTCGGATACGAGCAACGAGATGTTCCCAAGCCTTGTCAACTCTGCGTCGAGTCCGTTTTCCGAAAGGGTTTCGATGAGGTCCCTGACACTTTCTTGGGGTGCCAAATGATCAAGGATCACGATCACGTAATAGGCCTTCCATGGGCTTGATGTGAACTTCTCCCCGAACAGGGAATGGTGCGGCCGAGCGTACCACCGAGTGGCGGAAATAAATTCCTCGAAGGAGGTCACGCCACAATGGACATAACGAATCTTTCTATCAAGGCATCCTGGAGGTGACCTATTCGCCTGCATCGACCAACGACGGCAAGCGGGGGCAAGGGCCGCGTTGAGCACGAATCCCAGCGAAATGATTGAGACATCTTGTCCGGCCGCTATTAATTAATGGTCACGTCAATGTTAAGAGGTGGCGAATACTGCTTCCGTCAGGAAAATTCTCAAACTCATCAACCGCATTCATCCCTCGCCGCCCAGTCGAACAATGATCTCCATTAATTGTTGGCTCCTCCTCGGAGACGTGTTACCTTTCCTCTGACTCCGCTGCTCCCGGCGGAGTCTCCGTGCTAGTGGTGGAGTGCCGCGTGAAGCTGATCGATATTAGTCAGGGCTGGTTTGAGGGCATGCCCTCCTACGACGCGCCGTGGTATCCGCAATTCCACGTACATCGGGCTATGACGCCGGCCACCGACCCTTCCGGAACTGGTCGGACGTTCTCCAACCTGGAGATATTTCCCCACAACGGCACCCATATCGAGTCCGGTTTCCACTTCTTCGAGGACCGCGAGAAGATCGACGAGCTTCCGCTCAGCACATTCGTCGGCCGGGCCGTCGTCGCCGACCTATCCCACAAGCGGGACCTGGACCCGGTGACGGGCGAGGACCTGGAGAAGGCCGTACGCGACGTGTGGCAGGAGGGGGACCGGCTGCTCATCCGTACCGATCACCCCGACCGGTACCTCGGACGCGACGACTACTGGGACAAGCCCCCGTACCTCACTGTCTCAGCGGCCGACTGGATGGCCGACAACGGTGCCACGCTCGTCGGTATGGACTGCATCACCGAGCGGCCCGACGACCGCAGCGGCCAGGTGCACCGGCGGCTCCTGTCCGCCGGCATCCCGATCCTGGAGAACATCCAGAATCTCGGGCAGATCTCCAATCCCGTCGTCCAGCTCATGGCGCTGCCCATCAAGATCGCCGACGTGGAGGCCGCGCCCGCCCGCGCGGTGGTCTTCGACGGCTGGCCGTTCTGACCCGACCGCTGCCGCGACGCGCCCCGGTTCCCGTTCCACCCGGAACCGGCCTGTCCGAGTTGTCCACCGCACCGGCCCGGCTCGGCCCAAAGGAAAGGTGATCTGGCGTGCTGTCATCCGTACCCGTGGTGCGCGCCGGAGAGGAACGCACCTCCCGCGACACCCGCGTCCTGCATGGTGTCACAGGCGAACCGCTGGCGACCATGCACGAGGTCCCGCCCCTGGTTGCCCGGTTGACGGTCAAGGCCATGCGGCAGTCGCCCGAACTCAGCCTCAACGAACGCCTCTCCGTCCTCGCCGAGGCCGGCCGGCTCTTCGCCAAGGCAAACCTCGGTGGACAGACCCCGGAGGAGTACTGCCGCCTCCAGGCGCTCGCCTCCGGCGTGCCCGTCACCGTGGCGCGCGGCGTCCTGCAACGGGTCGCCCGGGACGGCGAGACGCTCGGCGAGGTGGTCCGCCGCCAGACACCAGCCGGAGCCGGCGACACCGCCCGCTGGGTGCGGCGCGGGAGCGTCCTGTCCGTCGTCGCGCCCAGCAACCACCCCGGCACCCATGGTGCCTGGCTCCAGGCGATCGCCATGGGCTACCGCGTCGCCGTACGGCCCGGCGGTCGCGACCCCTTCACGCCGTTGCGTCTCGTCCGCGCCCTGCTCACCGCCGGACTGCGCCCCGACTGGATCAGTCTGCTTCCCGGCGGCCACGCCACCGCAGACGCCCT
This sequence comes from Micromonospora sp. HM134, assembly GCF_007833915.1. Taxonomy (NCBI): domain Bacteria; kingdom Bacillati; phylum Actinomycetota; class Actinomycetes; order Micromonosporales; family Micromonosporaceae; genus Micromonospora; species Micromonospora sp. HM134. The sequence goes on along the minus strand of NZ_CP041061.1, from coordinate 2,927,714 downwards.
CACCGAGGCGGGCGACCTGGCCATCGTCTACGGCGGCGAGGACACCGTAGCCCGACTTCGCGGCAACAACCGGGTCCTCGTACGCGGACCGGGACGCAGCAAGATCCTCGTGGACACTGAGCCGGACGAGGCCGTGCTCGACCACCTCGTCGCCGAGATCGCCGGGGACGGCGGGGTGCGTTGCACCAACACGACCGCTGTACTGACCACCGGTGACCACAGGCGGCTGGCCGGACAGCTCGCCGAACGCCTGGCCGCACTTCCCACACACCCGGTCACGGACCCCCGCGCGGTGCTCCCGGTCCGACCCCGACCCGAAGCCGAGGCGCTGCGCGCCGCCGCCGCCGCTGCCGCCGGTCCGGTCCCCGACCTCGTCGCCGTCCACTGCCCCGACGGACCGCTGGCCGACGTCGGGAAGCCGGCCGTCGCCTTGCGCCCCGCCGTGTACGTGCTCGACCGCTGCGACCATCCGGCGCTGACGACGGAACTGCCCTTCCCCTGTGTCTGGGTGGCGCCCTGGCGCGAGGCCGACGGCATGGCTCCGCTGGACGACTCGCTGGCCCTCGGCCTGCTCACCGAAGACGACTCCCTGGTTGAGAAGGTCCTCGCCATGCCCGGGGTACGCACCGTCGTTCACGGTCCCGTCGCCCGCTGGTGGCAGGACCCGAACCTGCCGCACGACGGTTACCTGGGCCAGTTCCTCAACGAGGCACGCGGCTACGCCCGCACGTAAACGATCGGCGCGCTACGAACGACCATGCCCCGGCCGGGCCGCACCGTCCTCGTCCATCCCGTGCCCCACCTCTCCGCCCTCCGCCACGATGCACCGAGGTACCCGACATGCCTGCTGCCTGCCCCGACCTCCCCCTCGTCGTCCTCCCGGCGAACAACCTGGTCCGCGCCACGTCCCGGCCCGCCGAGCCCGTGGAGTCCGCCCTACACACCGCCGTGGCCACCCTAGAGGGCCTGCACACTGAGCTTCTGAACCCCAGCGGGGTACGCCCGGCGCAGCTCCGGGACGCCAGGGAGGCCGCAGTGGCGGCCACCACCGGGCTCGCGACGCTCGCCCAGGTGAAGCCGATGGACGCCACCGCGCTCACCCCGATCGTCCCGAACCACGCGTACTTCGGCGTCCGCACGGCAGACATCGACGATGCCCGTCTGGTGTCCGAGACCACTGTCATCATCGCCCGTACGCTCGCCGACCTGAGGATCGCGCGGCTGTCGCTGAACCAGCAGGCCGCCGAGGTCGCCGCGATGGTCCAGGTGCTACGCGGACTCGCCCCGCCGGACGCGGAACGTGACCCAACTTCCCCCTCCTCGCCTGCCGGACCGGCCCCTGTCACCCCAGGCCAGGACGAACTGACCCGTTGGGTCATCACGCACCACTTCTACTTCGTGCTCAACCTCGCCGCGGCCGACTCCGTGACACGCGCGCTCGCCCTGCACCGCGACGGCGAGTCGGAGGCCACCAGAGCCGCGCTGCGGGAGGCCGTTACGTATGTCCGTGCCTTCACCGCCGCGATGATGCACTCCGGCGACATGTCGGCACCCTGCTACGACGCCGAGGTCCGGCCCACCATGAGCCCGCCGGCCGTCCCCGCGGCGCTCACCGGACGGACACAGCCGGAGCACAAGGCGTTCCGCAAGGCCATGCGCACCCTCGTGCGGACCTGGACCGACTCCTTTGACAAATTGGCCGCCAACGACCCCGAGGTGGCGCTGGCCCGGGACTCGCTGCTGGAGGCTGACCTGCAGGACATCGAGCAGCACATCACTATCACGGCCGCCCTCGTCGGCGACGACAGTTCGATCATTCAGGCAGCCAGCGCGGCCGGCAGCGCCATCGCCATGCTCCGCTCCATGCGCCACACCCGCGCCGAGGAGTACCGGCCGCTTATGCGCTTCGGGGACAATGTCACGTTGCTCGCCGCGAGTTGACCGGGGCCGGGCACGACGGGGTTTCCCCGAGGAACAGATCGGAGAGAGACAGATGGCTCCGCGTATTGCTCTACTGGGCGGTCGACCGAGCGTCCTGAGGTCTGCGGCGGAACTGGGCTGCGGGGTCGTCCTGCTGGCCAGGCCCGGTGGCTACGATCCTGAGGCCGCACGGCGCTGGTGCATCGAGGTGATTGACGTCGACCTAGGCGATCAACCGGCGGTCCTGGCGGCCGGGCGGGGGCTACAGGCGCGGTCACCCGTGGTCCGTTTCTTCTCGCCGACCGAGTTGGGGCTAGTCGCTGCGGCCCGGCTCAACGAGGACTTCGGACTCGGCGGCAACTCGCTGCGCACCGTCACCCTTCTCAAGGACAAGTCCGCGATGCGGAACCACCTTGCCGACCTCGGCCTATCGCCGGTCCGTTTCCGCGTCGTGCACAGCGCACGCGAACTCACCGCGTTCCTGACCGAACTCGGTGGTCCCGGCATCGTCAAACCGCTCGACTTCGGCGGCAGCGCGGACGTCCACAGGGTCGACGGCCCACACCGGGCCGCCGAGATCTGGTCGCGGGTCGAGGCCGCCGGGCGCGAGCGGATGCTGGTGGAGGAGTTCCTCACCGGCTACGAGGTGAGCGTGGAGGGCTTCTCGACGGACGGCTTGCACACCGTCGTGGCCATCACTGACAAGCTCCTGGGCACCGGGTTCGTGGAGGTCGGACACTCCGTCCCGGCATCCGTGGATGAGCACGTCCGCGCGGCGATCGCCGAGCTGACAGCGCGGCTGCTCGACGCGGTGGGCCTCGTCGAGGGCCCTTCCCACACCGAGATCATGATCACTGCCGACGGGTTGCGGATCATCGAGTCCCACAACCGGGCCGGTGGCGACAACATCCCCGAACTGGTGCGGCTCGCCTGCGGCGTGGACCTCGTGCGCGCCGCGGTCGCCGTTCCACTCGGTCTCGAACCCTGGGAGAAGGAACTCCCCGCACCACTAGGCGGCGCGGCGATCCGCTTCCTGTCCGCCGAGCCCGGCGTGGTGACCGACATCGCCCTGCCGACCGAGGGGCTAGAGGGCGTCACCCTCGGTGTCAAGGCGAGGCCGGGCATGGTGATCCCGCCAGTGACCTGGTCCGCCGACCGGGTGTGCGGGGACGTCATTGCCGTCGGCCGGGACGCGGTGGAGGCCGCGGCTCGCGCCGAGGCCGCCGTCGCCCGGATCCGGATCCGGACTAGCCCCGTCGCTTGAGACCGCGTCCGAATCCCTGCACGGTGAGGAAACCAATGAATGTTGCCAGTGCCCCGGCGGTCGTCATCGTCGACGCCTACGCCAGTTCGCGCTGTCTGGCACCGCTCTTCCGTGCCCGCGGTTACGACTGCGTGCACGTACAGAGCACGCCTGACATCCCCCAGAACTACCTGCGTGGTTACCGCCCCGAGGACTTCAGCGGACACGTCGTCCACCACGGCGACCTCGCCGAGACGCTGCAAGCCCTGAGCGCGTACCGGACGATCGCGCTAATCCCCGGGGTGGAACGCGCGGTGCTGCTCGCCGACGCGCTCAGCGAGCGGTTGGGCCTGCCGTCAAACGGCACCGCGCTGAGTCCCGCCCGCCGCGACAAGTACCTGATGATCGAGACTGTCAGGGCGGCGGGCGTGCCGGCTGTCGAGCAGCTCCACACCGCCGACTTGGACGAGCTCCTGCTTTGGTACGACAAGACAGGCGGTCGGACGGTGCTGAAGCCGGTCAGCAGCGCGGGCAGCGACGGCGTCTACTTCTGCTCCGGGCCCGAGGAGATTACGGCGGCCTTTCAGTCGCTGCACGGCACCACGAGCGTGCTCGGCCAGCAGAACGAGGCGGTGCTTGCGCAGGAATACCTGGTTGGCCATGAGTACATCGTCAACACCGTCAGCCACGGTGGCACGCACCGCGTCTCCGACATCTGGAAGATGCACACCCTCAGCGCCAACGGGGTCGCCGAACTGGCCGCCGGTGCCGAACTGCTGCCCCGGCGCGGACCGGAACAGGACGCCCTAGTCGCCCACACCTTTCAGATCCTGGACGCCCTCGGCATCGCTTACGGCCCCGCGCACACCGAGCTGAAGCTCACCCCGGACGGCCCGCGGTTGGTCGAGACGGGGGCCCGGGTATGCGGGGCCGACGTCCACGTGCCCGTCACGGCAGCCCTCGGCACGAGCCAGCTCGACCTCACCGTCGAGGCCTGCACCAACCCCGTAGGGTTCCTCTCCGCAGCCGACGAGGACTATTGCGTCGACCGCCACGCCCGCGTGGTCAACATGGTGGCGCCCCGGGGCGGGGTGCTGCGCTCCTATCCCCGGCTGGACGACCTGCGCGCTCTGGACAGCTTCCACGACGTGCTGTTCCGCGTGCACCCGGGCGAACCGGTGCACCCGTCCATCGACGATTGGACCTTCCCACTCCGGGTCTACCTGCTGCACGAGATCGCGGCCACCGTCGCCCGTGATGCCCTGACCACGCGCTATCTGGACGGCGAGGGCTTCTACGAACTGGCCTGACGCCCCCCCAGATACTTATGGGCGGGTGGCGTTCAGGGACGAACTGGCCGAGACGCTAACATGCGCCGCAGTCGGTGGAGCTGGCTGACGAATCTCGTCGGTGCGGCGAACTCACGGAACAGGTCTGCACCGAAGCGGCCGACTCGATGCCCAGCAGGGCGGGTGCCGGATGTCCCTTCTCTCCCCGAGACGGCCGGCCAGCGACGGCCGGTCTTTGGGTCTGCTGCACCGATAGGTGACAGGCTTGCCCTGTGGGCGGGCTGGAAGGATGTCGCTGTGCCCAAGCCCTACCCCGAGAGTTCCGCGATGACGTCATGCGGGTGGCCCGTGACCGTTATCCGGGCGTGACCGTCGAGCAGATCGCGAAGGACTTCGGGGTCCACCCCATGACGTTGTTCAAGTGGCTGCGCCAGGCCGACATCGACGCTGGCGCGAAGCCCGGCACGACCAGCGGCGAGTCAGCCGAGCTGCGCGAGGCCCGCAAGCGGATCAAGCTCCTCGAACAGGAGAACGAGGTCCTGCGGCGGGCCGCGGCCTACCAACGGCAAGGATGGTGACGAGCGGGCCGCGTTGCTGGCGGCGCTCAACGAGTCGATCGGCGAGGAAGACCACGACTTCAAGATCGGCCCGTCGTACCTGATGAAGCCGAACCTCGACAGCGAGGCTGCGCTCGACCGCGTATGGCGCTACGACCTGATGCCGCTACTGGAGGAGCATTACTACGGACGGCTCACCCGGACCCAGATTCGCAACCGATTCGGACTCGCGGCCATCCGCGCCCGCGCCACTCCGGCGGACGGTGGCAACTCACCTACGAACACCGACGAAGCGTCACCATCGGAATGAGCGGGCTGCCAGTCAACGTCGCCGAGCTCGACAAGGCCGGCGCGCTGCGGCAGCTCGATGACGATGCCGCAAGCACGCTGAGCAGCACTGGGCTCGTTGAGGTGCGTCCTGAAGGCGGTGGTTGGTGGCGCCTGCTGCCCACCGGCAAGGTCGGCGCGGTCCGCATCGACGGACTCGACGTCCAGGTGCAACCGAAGGTGGGGATCGCCCGACTGCTCTTCCTGCTCGGCTACGCCATGGACCCGGGGTTCCGGCCGGAAGACGTCACCGCTACCCCCGAACCGGACCTGTGGCCGGCACTGGCCGAGTCATTGATCCGGCAGGCCGAGCGCGCACTCGCCCCAGGCGTCCTACAGGGCTATGTGTCGGTCGACGAGTCGCTGCCGCTGGTCCGCGGCCGGGTCCGTTTGGCTGACCAGTTCGCCCGCCGTCCCGGCATACCGCTGCCGATCGAGGTGCGCTTCGACGAGTACGCCACGGACATCGTCGAGAACCAGATCCTACGCACGGCCTTGCGGCGCATGATGGCGGTTCCCCGGCTGCCGGCCGGGGCGCAGGCTCGCCTCGCCCACTTGGACGGTCGCCTCGACGGCGTACGGGTGCTACCGCACGGAGCGTTCCTACCGACTTGGCGTACGAGTCGGCTGAACGCTCGGTACGCCCCCGCCCTCAGGTTGGCACAGCTGGTGCTCCACTACCAATCCGCAGAGCCTGGCCCTGGTGACGTCTCCATGGCCGCGTTCGTCGTGAACATGGCCAAGACCTTCGAGGACTTCGTCACAACCGCCCTGCGCGAGGCGTTGGCCCCGTATCCCGGGCGCACTGACGGCCAGTACCCGGCGTACCTCGATGTTGACCGGACGATCTCCATCCGACCCGATGTTGTTCATGTCATCAATGGCCGGCCCGTCGCGGTCTTCGACACGAAGTACAAGCTTGAAAGCGCCAACTCGGGTTACCCGAACGCCGACGCGTACCAGATGCTTGCGTACTGCACGGCGCTGAACCTCCCCCTCGGGTGGCTCATCTACGCGCAGGGCACATCTAAGCCCGGCCCGCGTCGGATCCGCAATACCGAGATTGACGTCGTGCACCACCCACTCGACCTGATCGCACCACCCAGAAGGATTCTCGCAGATATCGACATCCTGGCACGCAAGGCCGTGCACCAACACGAGGAAACGCAGCGCCGTTGACGGATCCCGGCTCAGGACCCTAGTGCTCCACCGCCCGCCGACCGCTTCTCGTGCGGTGGACACACGCCCGCAGACGGCGCTTGCCGGCGTACGGAAACTGCTGAACGCCTCCTGGCCAGTACGAAGAGGCCTGCTCGCTGCCGGATGACCAGCGCGTTCCAGCACCGCCGGGCACCGGCGCCGAGGGCTTGCGCCGCCTCTCTCTGCCTACTGTCCTGTAACGGGTTCAGCAGAAGCCACACGGCGGGCTGATCTTGTCGCCGCCCTGTGCTACTCCTGTCCCCGTGACCACGGCCTCCTTCCGCTACCTCCCGCTCGGGCAGATCCACCTCTCCTTCGGGGAGGTCCAACTGACGCCCGGCGTCGCCAACCACCGTCTGATCATCCCGGCCCAGGTCACCGGTACCTGGCTGGATGCCAAGGCCCCGGAGAGCAACGCCCAGGTGCTGTGTGTTGGCACCGTCTGGCTAGAGCGGCCGTTCTTCCGCTGGGTAGGGGGCCTGGAGCCCCAAGTCGTGACCCTCCGCGGCTATCCGGCGGCGGAGGAGTTGGTCGTTTCCCTCACCGATGACCAGCTCATCTCCCTGGAGAGCGCCTGCGGACAGGACGACATCGTCCTGCGACTCAAGCTTCAGGTAACCCTGTTGTCGCCGCCGGGCGACGTGCATCCGGTGGCCCATGATGAGCTGCCGGTCCGCATTCCGCGTGGCCGCTGGCTGGAGCTGCTTGACCAGGCCGGCACGGAGGTGGGCGTACTGCTCCGGGTGCCCAGCCCACTGACCGACTCGGCCCTCACGCCGCCGCCGGCAGCCTCCGACAAGGACGCGGCCTCGCTTAGTCAAGCTGCTGCCCGGCTGCGGCAGGCGCGGGCCGAGCTACGTGACCAGCAGTGGGAGCACTGCGTGGCCACCTGCCGGCGGGTACTAGAGAACATCTCCTTGCTCGTTAGTATCCCGTCCGCCAAACAGGTCTTCTCTGTGCCGGCTGACAGCCGCACCCAGGACCAGCGTTGGGCGGCCGTCTACTGGGACGTCAAGGGAATGACCCATGCCGCTCACCACGACGACAGCACCACGGGAAGCTTCTCCTGGAGCCGGGCCGACGCCGAGGCGATCTTGGCGACGACGGCGGGGTTGCTGAGAAGGTATACGCAGGGCTAGCACTCCAGCCACAGCTGGTGGATTCGGTGTCTTCGCTGGTAGTGGTCCCGTTTGGCGCAGTATTGGTGCCAGCATCACCATCGTGACCATCGATGTATACGGTCGCCTCGACCGCCTCCTGCTGATATCCGCGCAGCGGCGGACGAGCGCAACCGAGACGGACCGCCTCTCGGGGTTCACCTGATTCCCGTAGCCGTCAGCGGCGGAGGTGGAGTTCTCTCAGTAGCTGTCCAAGCAGGCCAAGATCGACGGAGTGGAGCCCTGGCAAGGCCGGGAGGACCGGGGCCGTTTCGAGCCGACGCTCGATGCAGAGTTGCGCACCTCGACATGCCCGGCCCTGGCCCAGCAGTACGTAGCAGATGACCCGGCTGCGACGGGTGTGTGCACGGCATGCATGGCCGAATAGACCAACGGCGTCGTCACTCCCTCCGGGTCCATCGTCGTATCGATCGCGGCCTAGGCGGCGATCCGCGCCGGTAGCGGCAGACGCGGAACTCGACCGTTGAGGGCGACGTCGCCGCCGAGCAGCGCGAGGATCGGCGCGACGGCCATGTCTGGGTCGCTTTCGGCCCGGCAGGTGAACACGTCGATGTGGGCGAGCCCGAGCTCGGGCCACGTCGACACGGTGATGTGGGACTCGGCGAGGATCAGGACGCACGTCGCGCCGTGCGGTTGGAACGGCTCGATCAGTTCGGAGCGGGCCGTGTTGCCCAACAGGCGGCACGTCTCCCGCATCGCGGTCATGATCTGCCCTGGGTCGACGTCGGCCCTGGCGCAGTTGGTCACGTCGTAGACAGCGTGGATCACGGGTGCTCCGATCAGGCGGCGCGGGGCGCGGGGCGGGCGGCCAGGTGCTCGTTGAGCAGGGCGGCGAGGTAGTCGACGGTGTAGGAGCGGTGCAGCCGCTGCGGGTCGCTGGCCCACCGGGAAACCTCGGCCCACAGGGTGTCGAGGACTTGGTCGCCGTGCTCGGCCAGCAGGACGTCGAGGTTGAGGAACAGCTCGGGCAGGTCGGCGTACGCGCCGTTGGCGACGTACAGGCTTTTGGACAGCTTGCCGCCGGTGCGGTCGACTACGAGCGGTGTGAACACGGAGACGGGCCAGTCGTGCGGCGGTACGCCGAGGGTGGCCAGGCCGGGCGCGAGGACTTGGCTGTGCCAGGCTCCGCCCCAGTCGGCGCCGTCGGCGGAGACGGAGCAGGCGTCGTACAGCTCCCGTTCGGCCGCGAGGAGGTAGCCCTTCTGGATCGAGCGGACCGGGGTGTTCGCGTCGTACCAGCCGCCGCCGTCGACCGGGACGTGCTCGGTGTACGGGCCGTGGTCCGTATACACCCTCCACCAGCCAACCGGCCAGGCTGATCGGGTTCGGCAACGCCGCCGCACACGCCTTGGCATACAGGTCCATGAGTCAGGTACGTCAGGGCTCGGGTGATGCGGTCGACGGCCTTGCGCAACACCGGCACCGCGAGATCCGCTCACCCCTCGGCGACCAGTCGATCACACTCCTCGGCCACCCGGCGGGCGGTCTGTGAGTATTCCCGTCGCCCCCGGTAGGGATGCCGCCGGCGATCCCATCGCAGCGATCCGCCAACACCGTCAGATCGTCACCGGTCATCTCTCCGTCTCAGCGGACCGCTACCCGGTCTCGGGCACGCGCCACCTATCGCGTGGAACATGCCAAATAACCAGGACCTGGACAACGGGATCGGTGCGATCCCCGTTGACCCGGCGCTTCTCCGACCGGGGTCGCCGAAGCCCGACGTGACTGCCTGGCACGGGCCGGGCCGGGCCGAACGGCAGGCCGCGCGCTGCGCCTCAGCACACCGCGCTAGATTGGAACACCGTTCCAACTGAGGAGGCGTTATGGTGTCCCGGTCCTGGCTCTACGTCCCCGGCCACTCGCCCCGGATGCTCAAGAAGGCCGCCGGCGTCGGAGCCGACGCCATCATCGCGGACCTGGAGGACGCGGTGCCGGTAGCGCAGCGGCCGACCGCCCGTTCGGTGGTCGCCGACTGGCTGGACTCCGGCGCCACCGGCGACGCCGACGCCTGGGTCCGGGTCTCGCCGGACGCCCTGGAGGAGGATCTACGGGCGGCGGTCCGCCCCGGCCTCGCCGGCCTGGTGGTGGCGAAGGTGGACGGCCCGTCCCTGCTGAGTCGCCTCGACGCCCTGCTCACCGACCTGGAGAGCGAGCGCGGCCTACCGGTAGGGCACATCGCAGTCTCGCCCCGACTGGAGTCGGCGCGCGGGCTCCGGCAGATCGACGCCGTCGCCGCCGCACCCCGGGTGTTGCTGCTCGGACTCGGCGAGGCGGACCTGACCGCCGACCTGGGCCTGCGTGCCGGTCCGGACGAGCTGGAGTTGCTTCCGGCCCGGTTCGAGGCGGTCGTCGCCTCGGCGGCCGCCGGGCTGGCCGCGCCGGTCGGCCCGGCCACCGTGAACTACCGGGACACCGACAAACTGCGGGCCGGCACCGAGGCCCTGCGCCGGCTCGGCTTTTCCGGACGGACGGCGATCCACCCCGCTCAGGTGCCGGTGATCAACGAAGTCTTCACCCCGACCGCCGAGGAGGTGGTCGAGGCCGAGCGGGTCATCGCCGCGTACGCCGGCGGGGGCGGCGGGGCGGCGGCGGTGGACGGCACCGGAACGATGGTGGACGAGGCGGTCGCCCGTTCGGCCCGGGCGGTGCTGGCTCGCGCGCGTCGGTAGCCGATCCATCTGTTCCGCTCAACGGATCGGTGTTGCGCTCAGCGGTCCGACGGGCTTAGCCTGTGCCCACCGCAAGGAGGTGGCCCCATGGCTTATGACCTGCTCATCGCCAACACGCGGGCGGTGCGCCCGGGCGAGGACGAGCCCGTCCCAACATCCATCGCGGTCCGGTCGGGCCGGATCGCGGCCATCGGGCCGGACCTCTCCCCCGCCGGTGCCGAGGAGGTGGTCGACGCCGGCGGCCGACTGGCCTTCCCCGGCGCGGTCGACGGACACCAGCACTGGGGGATCTACAACCCGCTCGACGTCGACACCGCCAGCGAGTCGCGGGCCTCGGCGCAGGGCGGTGTCACCACCGGGCTGACCTACATGCGAACCGGGCAGTACTACCTGAACCGGGGCGGCAGCTACGCCGAGTTCTTTCCCGAGGTGCTGCGCCTGGCCGAGGGGCGGGCCTACGTCGACTACGCCTTCCACCTCGCCCCCATGCAGGCCGGCCACATCGACGAGATCGGCATGCTGGTCGACGAGTTCGGGGTCAGCTCTTTCAAGATCTTCATGTTCTACGGTTCACACGGCCTGCACGGGCGCTCCACCGACCAGTCGTCGTTCCTGATGACCCCGCCCGGTGAGCGCTACGATCTGGCGCACTTCGAGTTCGTCATGCGCGGCCTTCAACGGGTCCGGGAACAGCGGCCCGAGCTGGCGGACGGCATCAGCCTGTCGCTGCACTGCGAGACCGCCGAAATCATGGCGGCCTACTCGAAACTGGTGGAGGAGGCCGGGGATCTGAAGGGATTGGCCGCCTACAGCGCGTCCCGCCCGGCGCACTCGGAGGGGCTCGCGATCACCATCGCCTCCTACCTGGCCCACGAGACCGGCCTGCCGGCGATCAACCTGCTGCACCTGTCCGGCGAGAAGGCGATGGAGTCCGCGCTGCGGATGGCCGCCGCCTTCCCGCACGTGGACTTCCGCCGCGAGGTCACCATCGGCCACCTGATCGCCACCTACGACACCGCCGCCGGGCTCGGCGGCAAGGTGAACCCTCCGTTACGCGCCGAGTCCGACCGGCAGGCGCTCTGGCGGGCCGTGCTCGCCGGACAGGTCGACTGGGTGGTCTCCGACCACGCCTGCTGCCGGGACGAGGCGAAGTTCGGCGCCGACCGGGACGACGTCTTCGTGGCGAAGTCCGGGTTCGGCGGGGCGGAGTACCTGCTCCCCGCCCTGATCACCGAGGGACGGCGGCAAGGGCTGCCGCTGGGCCGGGTCGCCGAGTTGGTCTGCGCCAATCCGGCGAAGCGCTACGGGTTGTGGCCGCGCAAGGGGGACCTGGCGGTGGGCTTCGACGCGGATGTCGTCCTGGTCGACCCGGACCGCACCTGGACGGTGACGGCGGAGGCCAGTGAGTCCACTCAGGAGTACACCCCGTTCGAGGGGTTCGAGCTGACCGCCCGGGTGGACGACGTATGGCTGCGCGGACATCGCATCCTCCGCGATGGCGCGGTCGTCGGCACCCCGCGCGGTGAATACCTGCGCCGCCCGGTCAGCCGCTAGTACTGCTACGGCAGTTGGTTAGGGGTAGCCGTGTCGTCGGTAGTGGCAGGTTCGGGCTTGGTGTTGGCGTCGTCTGCGCCATCGGGACCAGGCCCAGACGTGCTCTGGTGGGTGGGTTGATCGCACTGCGAGTGCGGTGAGGAGTCTTCGGATCTCCGGTACCGTGTAGCCGATCATCATGCCGTCGTCGGCGCTGGTTCCCCTTTTGCCGCAAGGGATCTGGCTGCGGACAGCCAGGCGTGGGCGGCCATCGCGAGGGTGATGTGGGCGTACCAGGCCCGCCAGTCACGGACCTGGTATTCGTCGAGGCCTGCTTCGTTCTTGGCCTGCTGGAAGCACTCCTCGATCGCCCACCTCGCGCCCGCGACACGGGCGAGGTCGACCAGGCGGGTCCGACGTGGTCCGTAGCAGACGTAGTAGGCGATCTCGCCGGTAGTGATGCTGCGCCGGGCCAGGAGCCAGTGTCCGCGGCCCGGCCGCCAGCAGATCCGTACCGGCACCCGAGCCCACCAGTACTCGCGTGGGCCGTGCGCGCCGGCGCCGGCCGAGAGCCGGCACCACGCCCGAGCGGGCAGACCGGCGATGAGTTGGTCGGCGCGGGCAGTTCCCATGGTGGTGGTGATCATGTCGTCGTTGCGGCGGGTAGCGACCACATAAGCCACATCCCGGTGTTCCAGCCACACCCGCAGGGACTTCGACTGCCCGTAGGCCTCGTCCATCGTCACCCACCCCACCGGCACCCCCGCGTCCAGGGCGCGGGCGAGCATGGTGCGGGCCATCTGCACCTTCGTGGCGAACTCCACCTCGTCGGGGATCCCGGCGGCCCGGCACCGGTCCCGGTCATCGGTCCACGAGGTCGGAAGGTAGAGCTGCCGGTCGATCAAGGCGTGACCCTTCGCTGACCGGTAGGCAAGGAACACCCCGACCTGGCAGTTCTCCGTCCGACCAGCCGTGCCGGAGTATTGACGCTGCACCCCCGCCGACCGGACGCCCTTCTTCAGGAACCCGGTGTCATCGACGATCAACACCCCCGCCGGGTCACCGAGATACTCGACCACGTAGTCACGCACGTCATCCCGCACGGCGTCGACGTCCCAGTCCGCCCACCGCAACAACCGCTGCATCCCGTCCGGCGACACATCCCCGGCCTGCTCCGCCAAGGTCCAGCCGTTCTTACGACCCAGACCCGAAACCAGCCCACACAGGTACTGCCGCGCCCGCCGACGCGGCTCCGACCGACGAAACCGCACCCCGACCCGAGCATGGAGCCGGTCCAGTTCCGCATGCCACCGATCGATATCAACGTCCGTCACGAGCTGACCAACGAACCCGACCCGAAGACGATTCGCCTACTGCCGTTGCAGTACTAGGCCGTGTTTCGTAGGGCGCGGAGCCATTGGTTGATGGCGGCGATGGTGAGGGTGGCTTCGTAGCGCACGGCGAGTCGTAGCGGATGGCCATGGCGCGGTGTTGTTTGAGCTGGTTGATGCCGCACTCCACGGCGTGACGCAGGCGGTAGGTCTCGGGGTCGAAGGCGGGCGGACGTCCGCCTTTGGAGCCTGTGGCCTTGCGGTGGGCGTCCTGGTCGGTCTGGCTCGGAATGCACACGCGGATGCTCCGGGATCGCAGGTGGGCTCGGTTGGCCGTGGACGTGTTCGCCTTGTCGGCCAGCACGGTGTCGGGGCGGGTCCGTGGCCGGCTGCCACCGGGGCGGGGGACGCGCACCTTGGCCAGCGCGGGGATGAACCGCGGGCTGTCGCCGCGTCGTCCGGCGGTCACCACCACGGCCATCAGTTTGCGGCCCTGTTCGCAGGCCAGATGGGTCTTGGTGGTCCAGCCGCCCCGCGATCGGCCGAGCCCGTGATCGGCCGGTTCGGTCTGCACACCACGAGGTGAGGAGCCGGGCCAAGATACCGTCACGCTGCCAGCGCCGAAATCATCGATACAGGGTCTGCCAGGTCATGTCGCCTCACTGCCGCTACGCTCGGCACGAGGTCTCCGGTGTGAAGTTCTGCTTGGTCGCTGCACCAACTACCGGAGACCTCTTCGATTAGCGACCACCGCCATGCCATAGGCCGCTACGAAACACGGCCTAGCGGCACCGCCGGTACCGGCCCGGGTCAGACCGGACCGGTACCGGATCAGGCGGTGGCGTGCCGGCCGGCGAGGTATCCGAGGCCGAGGGCCGCGAGCAGGCCGTTTCCGGCCAGATACCCGTCCGCCCCGTGCCCGGAGATGCCGACGGCCGCGCCACCGGCCGCGTACAGTCCCGGCACCGGCTGCCCGGCGCGCAACACCCGGGCGTGCCGGTCCACCCGCAGCCCGCCCTGGGTGTGGAAGAGCGCCCCGGTGACCCGGACGGCCGCGTACGGCGGACGCAGCGGCGCGCCCCAGGCGCTCCGACCGAACGCGTCGGACGCGGTTCCGGAGGCGGCCGCGTCGGCGTCGGCCAGGGTGGCCGCCAGCGCGTCGGTCGGAGCGCCCAGCACGGCGGCGAGCGCGTCGACGTCGTCGGCCCAGCGGACCGCACCGGCGGCCAGCACGTCCCGGTAGTCCTTGAACGCCCGGCAGGCGTCGTGGACGCGTTCGTCGTAGACCACCCAGGCCCGGCCGTCCGGACGGGACAGCACCGGTACGGCGTACTCGGAATAGCCGACCGTCTCGTCTCCGAAGCGTCGCCCGGTGGAGTCGACGAGGAAGCCGCCGTGCATGACCGTCGCCCAGGTGAGCAGGATGGCGTCCGGCACGGCCAGCGAGCCGTGCCCCTGGTAGGCGTCGAGGTAGCCGGTGTCCAGGCCGAGCCGTTCGGCCAGCCGCAACGCGTCCCCGCGCGACGCCTCCCCGCCGTGGTAGACGCCGTGGGCGATCTCGGGCAGGTGACGACGGACCAGGTCGGGGTCGGCGGCGAAGCCGTTGGTGGCCAGCACCACCGCCGGGCAGCTCAGCTCCTCCCGGCTGCCGTCGGGTCGTTCCAGCACCGCGCCCCGGACCGCGCCGCCCTCGTCGGTGCGCACGTCGACCAGCGTGGCCGGCACGATCAGGTGCAGGTCGTCCCGGTCCGCGGCGGCGTCGAGCAGGGCGCGGTGCAGGGCCGCACCGGAGCGGTCCGGCACACTGTGGCAGCGCAGCGCCGAGTGCCCCGGGTAGCGGAAGTCGGTGACCAGTTCGAGAGGGACCCCGCAGTCGTCGGCCAGCCAGTCGACCAGCTCGGGGGCGACCGAGGTGAGCGCGGCGGCCACGACCGGGTCGACCCGGTCGTGGGTCTTGGCCCGGATGTCGGCGAGGAACCGACCGGGTGAGTCCTCGACGCCGGCCGCCCGCTGCCAGCGACTGCCGGCGGCCGGGATCATCGAGGTGCTCATCGCGGTGTTGCTGCCCTGCCGGAACGTCTCCCGAGCCTCGGCGAGGACGACGGTGCGGCCGGGTCGGGCGGCGGCCAGCGCGGCAGCCATGCCTGCCGCTCCGGCGCCGGCGACCAGGGTGTCGCAGTCGCTCATGAGCCGGCCGTCCCGGGCGGGCTGTCGGGGTCGAGGCCGTAGAAGCGGGCCGCGTTGCGCCAGAGGATCTTCTCCCGGGCCGTGGTGTCCAGGAAGTCGGCGCTACGGATCCAGTTCGCGGCGCCACCGGGGTGGTCCCAGGCGAACGGATGGTCGGTGCCGATGGTGAGCTGGTCCACCCCGACACGCTCGATCACCAGCTCCAGCGCGCGCTCGTCGTGCACCAGCACGTCGTAGAAGAGGTTGCCGGCGGAGAGGTACTCACTGGGCGGTCGGGCCATCGTGCGCTGCGCCGGGGAGATCATGTGCCAGCGGTGGTCGAACCGGCCCAGCGAGTGGATCGCGATGCCGCCGCCGTGGGTGAAGCACATCCGGAAGTCGGGGTAACGGTCCAGCAGGCCGGAATGAATCACCGTCATCAGCCCGATGCTCGCCTCGACCGGCGCGGCGAACGAGCTCTCGAAGTAGTACCGGCCGAGCCGGTCGCCGGCGCCGAGCTTGTCGAAGAACGCCGGGTGGACGTTGGCGGTCACGCCGGCCTCGGCCATCGCCTCCAGCACCGGCAGGATCTGCGGATCGTCGAGGTTGCGCCCGTTGACCGCCGGGGTGAGCACGAAGTGCCGCAGCCCCAACTCCGTCACGGCGTGGTCGAGCACGGCCAGCGCGGCTTCGCGGTCCTGGAGCGGTAGTTGCGCCAGCCCCCGGTAGGTGCCCGGGGCGGCGGCCTCCAGTTCGGCCAGCTCGGTGTTGAGTTCCCGGCAGAAGGCCGCGCCGCGGGCCGCGTCCAGGTGGTAGTTGAACAGGAACCCGGCCACCTGGACGGCCTCGAAGCCGATCCCCTGCTGCTCGGCGCGGGCGGCGAGCCGGGCCGTCGGGTCGGCCAGGTCCACCTCGGGCGGGGCGAAGGCCAGCACGGTACGTCCCAGCGCGAACGCCCGCCGGCCGTCGGCCTCGGTGACCGGTCGCCAGCCGTACCAGTCCCGTCCTTCCCGCCCGGCGGTGAGCAGCCCTCGGGGCCAGAAGTGGGTGTGGGTGTCGATGGCCGGCACCCCGGAGACGGCGTCTCCGGGGGCCGGGGCGGATGCGGCGGTCATGCCACCTTCACGATCTTCCCGTCCTGGACCAGGATCTCCCCGTCCACCTCCACGGTGGGGGTGAGCAGCAGCAGGTCGACGTGGATCGGGGCCTTGACCGTCCCGCCGACCACACTGTTGCCGAGGGCGAAGTGGACGGTGCCGACCTGCTTCTTGTCCTCGGTGATGTTGCCGAGGAAGCGGGCCGCCGGGTTGGTGCCGATGGAGATCTCACCGAGGTTGTCGCCGTTCTCCACCCCGTCGATCATGCGGCGCAGCTCGCCGGCCTGGTCGCCGCCCTCGATCCGGACCGCGCGCCCCTGGTCGAAGTGGACCCGGATCGGTTCGCGCAGCTTGCCGAGCTGGTGCGCGGAACCGTCGGCGACCAGGACCCCCTGCCCGGTGCCGGTGGCCGGAGCGCTCCACGCCTCGCCACTGGGGTAGCTGGAGATCTGGCCGGGCTCACGGGCGAAGGACGCGCCCACTCCGCAGGTGACGCCCTCCAGGCTGGCCGTGAGGTCGGAGCCCTGCTGCGAGGTGACCCGGATCCGGGAGCCGGCGGTGATCGCGTCGGCCAGCGGTTTGGTGATCCGGTGGACCTCCTCGTAGTCGGCGATGCCCGCGCCGCCGGTCAGCTCGGCCCGGGTCACCCCGGTCATCACGATCGCCCGGGCGCCCCGGTTGAGTGCCTGCTTGAGTTCGGGGGTGAAGCTCAGCGCGGTCGAGGTCGGCGAGATGATCACGTCCGCGCCGGCCAGTGCGGCGGCGACGATCCGGTTCGCCGGTTCGCCGGCCCGGGCGCGGGCGGGCTGGACCAGCAGGGTGCCCTCGGCGCCGGCGGCGGCGACCGCCGCGAGGAGCGCGTCGACGACCGCGTGGTCGGAGTTGTGGTCGGCGGCGACGGCGACGAGTTCCCCGGGCCGCACGGCCAGGGAGGTGTTCACGATGTTGTCGGCGGCCTTGGCGACCTGGATCGCGGCCCAGTCGGTCATCAGTGGTCCTCTCGCAGCAGGGTGGCGCCGGCCTTGGTGGTCCAGCCGCGCTGGAAGCTGTACGCCTCGACGATCTCCAGTGGCTGGAAGCCGTCGAGGTCCTCGTTGATCACGTCGGTGAAGATCTCCACGCCGCCGGTGCCCTTCCAGGCGTCGATGGTGGTGGCCCGGTCCAGGTCGAGGGCGAAGAGCTGCCGCTGGTCGGGCACCTGCGGGCTGGGCGAGGGGATGTGCCGGTAGGTGTAGACGCGGTGCCCGTGCGAGGGCACCGCGTCGTCGTCGATCTTCTCGGTGAGCTGGATGTCCACGTTGAAGATCCGCCGGCCGAACCGGTCCACGGTCCCCCGCATCCGGCTGCCGGGGCCGATCGGCCCGAACGCCGGGTTGGCCGGTTGGATCTTGGTCTTGTGGATGACGCCCTGCTTCTTGGCGAAGCCCATGAAGTGGCCGAAGACCACCGACCAGTCCTCGCTGACGTAGATGTAGGCGCTGAACCGGCCGGGCTGGCCCTGGTAGGTGCAGTAGAGGCCAAGGATGCCCTCCTGGTACTGCGACCACTGCGGTTCGGTCCAGGCCTGGTCGGGGTGGCTGTCGCTGACCTTGACCATATCGGCGACGTAGGCGTAGGCCAGGGCCTCCGGGTGCAGGTCGAGGCCGTCGGGCAGGTAGGCGCGGGCCTTGTCCGGGTCGACCCGGTAGATCACCTGGATGGCGTCGGCGCTGATGTGGTGCGGGGGGTCGTCGACGAGCGCCGCCCGACCCGACGGGGACAGGGGATTGCCGAACCCTCGAAGCGTGGCCATCACATTCCTTCCACTCAGCGAAACGGCGTTCCACGAAACGTAGGGGGGCCCGTCGAACCGTGTCAAGGGCCGGACGGACGCCGTGACCAGCGAATCCGCCGTCGGGCGCGACGGGACGTCAGCCGGCGCCGCCGACCGCCCGCCGGGCGCCGTCGAGGAAGAGAGCCGCGTTCTCCCGGACCACCATGTCCTTCTCCCGGCTGGTCAGGAACGGCTGATCGGCGACCCAGCGCACCGCGCCGACCTCGGGAATGTCCCCGCCGTACGGGTGGTCGGTGCCGATCACCACCCGGTCCGAGCCGACCCGCTCGACAAGCAGTTGCAGGGCACGCTCGTCGTGCACCAGGCAGTCGTAGTGGAACCGGCGCAGGTACCGGTCCGGAGCCTCGGCCAGCAGGCCACTGTCGCGCCCCTGCAGGTAGCGCAGGTTGAGCCGGCCGATGCCGTACGGCAGCCAGCCACCCCCGTGCGAGCAGCAGATCCGGGCGCCCGGGTGCCGATCCAGCAGGCCCGAGTAGATCAGTGACGCCAACGCCAGCCCGGACTCGAGAGGCACACCCACCGAGTTGTCGAACATGTGCCGGCAGGTGCGCTCACGCCCGGCACGGGTGTACCAGTTGGCGTGGATGACGATCGCCGCCCCGGCGGCGAGCACCTGGTCGAGGATGGCGACCACCTTCGGGTCGTCCAGATTGGCGTCCTCGACGTTGGTGCCGATGCTGAACGCATACAGGCCGAGGTCCTTCACTGCGTGGTCGAGCACCCGCAGCGACGCGTCGTGGTCCTGGAGCGGCAGCAGTCCGAGGCCGGTGAAGGTGCCGTCGGAGGCGGCCTGTGCGTCGGCCAGGTCCGCGTTGACGTCTCGGCAGTACGCCTCGGCCTCGGCAGCCGGAAGGTCGTACCCCCAGAGGAAGACCGGGACCATCGCCGCCTCGCGGACGATGCCCTCGGCGGCCCGGCGTTCCCGACGGGCGGCCAGGTCGGTCGAGTACAGGTCGACCGGGGCCGGGGCGTCCCGGTCCCCGGCCACGATCCGAGGGGTGGCGGCGGTGAGGTCGGCGTCCCAGGCGTGCCAGCGCCGGCCGGCCCGGACGGCCGACGCGAACTCCCGGGGCCACCAGTGACTGTGCAGATCCACGGCCTGACCAGGTCGATGCATGACACGCACCCCTCTTGTTCCGGTTGATGAAACGGTGTTTCATAAAGTAGCGCAGCCGACGGGGGCGGGACAGGCCGACCGACACAGGACGTGACACATGGATCTGACATACGGAAGCGACGTGATGGTGGCGCTGCTCCAGCGCCTCGGCATCCGGTACGTGGCAGCCAACCCCGGTGCCTCGTTCCGGGGCCTGCACGACTCCCTCACCACCAGCGGAAGCCCCGAGGTGATCTCGGCGCTGCACGAGGGCGTAGCCGTGGCCGTCGCCCACGGCTACGCCAAGGCCTCCGGCGAGGTGATGGCCGCCGCCGTGCACAACCTGGTCGGCCTCCAGCAGGCCGTGATGGCGACCTTCAACGCGTACGCCGACCACGCGCCGGTGCTCCTGCTCGGCGGCTCCGGCCCGTCCGACCAGGCCCGCCGCCGACCGTGGATCGACTGGGTGCACACCGCGAACCAGCAGGGCCAGGCCGTCCGGGACGTGGTCAAGTGGGACACCGAACCCACGTCCGTCGCCGCCCTGCCCGACCTGATGCTCCGCGCCCACCAGCTCGCCGTGGCCCAACCGCCCGGCCCCACCTACGTGGCCCTCGACGCGCTGATGCAGGAGTCGCCCGCGCCCGCGGTCGACCTCGGCGACTGGGGGCCGGCCCCGCTCGCCCCGCCGACCGCCCCGCTGGATCGCCTCGAGGCCGTCGCCGACCTGCTCGTCGCCGCCGACTCCCCGGTCGTCCTCGCCGACTTCGTCGGCCGGAGCCGGGCCGGCTTCGACGCGCTGCGCCGGCTCGCCGAGACCCTCGCCGTGCCCGTGGTGGACCTCGGTAGCCGGCACAACTTCCCCACCGGGCACTGGGCCGACTGCACCGCCGACCGGGCCGGTCGGCTCGCCGACGCCGACCTCGTCCTGGCGCTGGACTGCCGGGACGTCCGCTGGGCCACGTCCCAGGTGGACAACGACCGGCGCGGTTACCGGATGCTCACCCGGCCCGGCACGAAGCTCGCCGTGATCACCCTCAACGACCTGAAACACAACGGCTTCCTCGACCTGGAACCGCCGATCCGGGCCGACGAGTACCTGGTCGCCGACACCGCCGTCGCCCTGCCCGTCCTCGCCGACCTGGTCGCCGAGCGGGTCGCCCGCCGCGTCGACGCCGTCGCCGCCCGACGCGAGTGGCTGACCGGCCACACCGCCGCGCTGCGCGCCGCGCAGGGTCCGCCGCCCGAGTCGCCGCACGGCGGGATCACCGAGGGCGTCCTCGCGGCCGCCACCTACGACGCGGTACGCGACGGCCCCTGGCAGATCGGCTTCACCATGTTCCGGGGCTGGCCCCGGCGCACCTGGGACCTGGTCGACTACAACTGCCACCTGGGCGGCTCCGGCGCCGGTGGTCTCGGCTTCGGCATCGGCGGTTCGATCGGCGCGGCCCTGCACCACCGCGACGACGACACCGTGGTGGTCGACCTGCAACCCGACGGCGACCTGCTCTACACCCCGCAGGCGCTCTGGACCGCCGCCCACCACCGGCTCCCGCTGCTGGCCGTGGTGGTCAACAACCGCAGCTACGGCGCGGACTGGCTGCACCAACGTCGGGTGGTGCAGACGCGCGGCGGCGACCTGGACCGGGCCCGGCACGGCATGGACCTGACCGGACCGGACGTCGACCACGCCGGGATGGCCCGTGCCCAGGGCGTCGAGGCGTTCACCGTGACCGACCGCGACGCCCTGGCATCCACCCTCACCGAGGCGGTCAAGGGCGTCCGCGAGGGTCGTCCCGTCCTGGTCGACGTGGTCGTCGACCTGCCGGAGGTGTGATCCGATGCCGGTGCACGCCCCGGTCGGCTTCGCCGACGTCCTCGCCGCCGAACCGCCCGTCTACGCTGCCGGCGTCTGGGACGGGCTCAGCGCCACCCTGGCCGCCACAGCCGGTTTCCGCTGCCTCTTCGTCTCCGGTTTCGCCGTGGCCGCCTCGCTCGGCCTGCCCGACGCCGACCTCTACACCCGCGCCGACATGACCCGCGCGGTCGGCGTCGCCGCCCGGGCCGGCGGCCTGCCGGTCATCGCGGACCTGGACACCGGCTGGGGCAACGCGGTCAACGCGTACCACGCCGCCCGGGACTTCGAGCAGGCCGGCGCGGCGGCGCTGATGCTGGAGGACCAGATCTCCCCCAAGCCGGGGCCGCTGAGCGAACAGGCCGGAGTGAGCCTGGTGCCCCGGGCCGAGGCGGCGGCGAAGGTCCGCGCGTGCGTCGACGCCCGGGACCGGGCCGCCGTGGTCGCTCGGACCAACGCCGACACCGTCGACGAGGTGCTGCGGCGCGCCGAGGCGTACGCGGCGGCCGGGGCGGACGTGGTCTTCCCGATGCGCCACGACGAGACGTTCCCGTTCGAGGCGTGGCAGGCCACCCGGGACGCCTGCGGCCGGCCACTGGCCGCCGCGGTCGCCCCCGGCAGTTGGCTGGAACGCGAACTCACCCCCGGCATCGCCCGGGAACTCGGCATCGCCGTGGTCATCTACGGGCTCCAGGGCCTGCTCGCCACCGCCCGCGCGCTCACCGCGGCGTACACCGACCTGCTCGGCCCGGAGCCCGGCGTGGTCGCCGCCCGGGGCGTACCGCTGCGCGAGTTCACCCGGCTCATCGGCTACGACGAGGTCGCCCGGCTCCGCAACCGCTACCTGGACGCCGGCGGTGTCCCGCCCCGGCCGGGCGGCCCCGGGGCCGGGCCGGGCGACACGTGAGCGGGTCGAGCGGCACCGTCCTGGCCGCCGCGCACGCGCTGATCGCCCCGCTGACCGAGGCGCAGGTCGAGGCGATCCGCGCCGCCGCCGCACCCGAGCAGGTGGTGGTCGCCCGGGACCCCGCCACCGTGCTGCGGCACGCCCCCGACGCGGCCGTCCTCTTCGGTGACATCCAGCCGGCCGCCCTCGACGCCGCGCCGAACCTGCGCTGGGTGCAGTCGGTCGGCGCCGGCGTGGACCGGATCGCCGCCCACCTCGCCGGCCGGGACGTCCGCCTGGTCTCGGCCAAGGGCGGGATCGTCGGCGCGCACCTGGCCGAGCACGCGTTCGCGCTGCTGCTCGCCCTCACCCGGGGCGTGGCGACGGTGCTGCGCGCGCCCGACTGGACCGACGCGTACCGCATCGCGGTGCGGGCCACCCAGTGGGAGTTCACCGACCGGACCATGCTGGTGGTCGGCCTCGGCGGGGCCGGCCGGGCGGTGGCCCGCCGGGCCCGGGGCTTCGAGTTCGCGCGGATCGTCGCGGTCGAGCCGGAGTCCGTCGAGCCCGGCCCCGACGTGGACCTGCTGGTCACCCCGGACCGACTGGACGAGGTGCTGCCTACCGCCGACGTGGTGGTGCTCACCGTGCCGCTCACCCCGGCCACCCGCCACCTGCTGGACGCCAGCCGGATCGCCACGCTGAAACCCGGCGCGATCCTGGTCAACGTCAGCCGGGGCGAACTGGTCGACGAATCGGCCCTGCGCGCCGCGCTCACCGGCGGACGCCTCGGCGGGGCCGGGCTGGACGTGGTGACCAGGGAGCCCCTCGCCCCCGACGACCCGCTGTGGCGACTGCCCAACGTGGTGGTCACCCCGCACATCGCCGGCGGATCGCCGCGCCGCGCCGAACGGGTGGTCGAGCAGTTCTGCGAGAACCTGCGCCGCTGGCACGCCGGCGAACCCCTGCTCGGCGAGTTCGACCGCGACCGCGGCTACTGAGATCCGGGACCCCCGCCCGACCAGACGTCGCGCCGGCGGTCCCGGGGCGGCACGGCGTGCCGCCCCGGGCGGGTTCAGGCGGGCAGGACGGCGGCAGCGGGCCGGACGGTGGCGACGGCGTGCGCGAGGGTGGCCAGTGTGGCCCGCTGCACCTGTTCCGCCGGCAGGTCGAAACCGGCTGCGGTGACCGGCAGCGCGGCGGTCAGGTCGGCGACCACCAGCACGTCGAGGTCGCGGGCGCGGGCGTCCTGGGCGGTGGCCTGGACACAGATGTTGGTGGTGACACCGGCGAGGACCACCCGGCCCGCGCCGAGCGTGCGCAGCACCACCTCGAGGTCGGTGCCGTAGAACGCCGACTGGCGGGGCTTGACCACCCGGATCTCGTCGTCGCGTGCGCCGAGGCCGGGATGCAGGTCGGCGGCCGGGCTCCGGAACATCTCGGCGACCGCGGCGCCGTACCCGGCGGTGGTGGCGGCGCCCATCGACACGCCGGGGCGCAGCTCGCGGGTCACCCACACCAGCGGTACGTCGCGGGCGCGGGCCGCATCGGTGAACCGGGCGATCCGATCCACCAGCCCGGCGGCGTCCGGGACGGCCAGCGGACCCGTGACGTACTTGCGTTGGACGTCGATGACGATCAGGGCGTCACCGGGGCCGAGGGGATGCACGGCGCCTCCTTCCGGGTCGTCGGGCGATCCCGGTACCGGCCGAGGTCGGTCTCGGGGTCGAGCACCGCGTCGAGGAGTTGCCGGGTGTACGCCGCCGCCGGCCGCTGGTAGATCGCGTCGACCCGGTCCAGTTCGACGATCTTCCCGCTGGACATCACCGCCACCCGGTCGGAGATGTACGCCACCGCCGCCAGGTCGTGCCCGATGAACAGGTACGTCAGGCCGAGCCGGGCCTGCAGATCGCGCAGCAGGTTGAGGATCTGCGCCTGAATGGAGAGGTCCAGCGCGGCGACCGGCTCGTCCAGCACCATCAGCGCGGGTTCCAGCGCGAGCGCGCGTGCGATGGCGACCCGTTGGGCCTGCCCGCCCGAGAGCTGGTGCGGGAAACGTCCGGCGTAGTCGCCGTCCAGCCCGACCAGGTCGAGCAGTTCGGTGACCCGGCCCCGCCGCTGGGCCTTCGAGCCCCGTTTGTGCACCAGCAGTGGCTCGTCGACGATCTGCCCGATGGTCATCCGGGGGTCCATGGAGGAGTACGGGTCCTGGAAGACCACCTGAAGGTCACGGCGGACGTCACGCATGGCCTTGCCGGAGAGCCGGGCGATGTCGACGCCGCCGATGACCACCCGTCCGGAGGTGGGGGCGAGCAGCCCGGACATGATCATGGCGGTGGTCGACTTGCCGGACCCGGACTCCCCCACCAGGCCGAGAGTGGTGCCCTTCGGAATGGTGAAGGAGACGTCGTCCACCGCCCGCAACACCCGGCCCTTGCGGCCGGAGCCGAGTGGATATTCCTTGACCAGGTTCTCGACCGCCACGAACGGTTGTTCCGCATCGCCGGGCCGGGCGTCGACGAGCGGATCGCCGCCCGCACGCCAGTAGCCGAGGTCGCCGTCGGCGCTCAGCCGGTCGGTCCAGTGGCAGGCCGCGACCTGGCCGGCGCCGCTCAGTTGCAGGACCGGCAGTTCCTCGGCGCAGCGGTCGGTGGCGAACCGGCACCTGGGGTGGAAGGAGCAGCCGGCCGGCAGCCGGGCCGCGTTCGGAGGCGCGCCGGGAATGGCGGTCAGCGTGGACCGGAGCCGCCGCAACCGGGGCAGCGACCCGAGCAGCGCGGCGGTGTACGGATGGCCGGGCTGGTGCAGCACCTGCTCCGCGGTGCCGTACTCGACGACCCGGCCGGCGTACATGACGGCGACCCGGTCGGCGACGGCCGCCGCCACGCCGATGTCGTGGGTGATCAGGACGACCCCCATCGACAGGCGGTCCCGCAACTCGATCATGGTCTCCAGCACCGCGCCCCGGACGCTGGTGTCCAGCGCGGTGGTCGGCTCGTCGGCGAGGAAGAGCGGCGGGTCCAGGGCGATCGCCATGGCGATCATGACACGCTGACGCATGCCGCCGGAGAGCTCGTGCGGGTACTGCTTCGCCCGGCGGGCCGGGTCGTCGATTCGGACCACGCTGAGCAGGTCCATGGCCCGCTGCCACGCGTCCTTCGCCGACGCGCCCCGGTGCACCCGTAGGATCTCGGCGATCTGGTCGCCGACGGTGAAGCTGGGGTCCAGCGAACTCATCGGGTCCTGGAAGACCATGCCGTAGTTCTCGGCGCAGAACCGGCGCAGCTGCGCGCCGCGCAGCCCGAGCACGTCACGGCCCTGGAAGCGGACCCGGCCGGCGGTGTGGCCGTTGGCCGGCAGCAGCCCCGCGACGGCATGCAGCGAGACGCTCTTGCCGGAGCCGGACTCGCCGAGCACCACCAGGGTCTCGCCCTGCCGCACCGACCAGTCGGCTCCCCGGACGGCGTGCACCGGCCCGCCGAGGGTGTCGAAGGTGACGTCCAGCCCTTCGACCTCGAGCAGCGGTACGGCGTCAGCGCCGGCCATGCGGATCCCACCTCTCACTCAACCAGTCACCGACGACGTTGACGCTCAACACGACCAGAGTGATGGCCACGCCGGGGACCAGCGGGATCCACCATGCGGTGTCGAGGTAGCCACGGCTGGCGCTCAGCATCCCGCCCCAGGTGGCGGTGGGCGGCGGCACCCCGAGCCCGAGGAAGCTGAGCGAACTCTCGATGACGATGGACCGGGCCACCACGAACGTCCAGACGACGATGAGCGGACCGGCGATGTTGGGCAGTACGTGCCGGGCGAGGATGCCGACGCCCCGACGGCCGATGGCCACCGCCGCCCGGAAGTAGTCGGTGGAGACCACGTTCAGCGTCTTGGCGTGGGCGAGCCGGGTGAACGGCACCCATTCCCAGAGCACCAGCACGATGATCAGCACCGACAGTTTGGCGCCGAAGACGGCGACCACGGCGAGGGCGACGATGAGGAACGGGAATGCGGTGAGGATGTCGACCGTCCGCATGATCACCGACTCCACGATGCCCCGGTAGTAGCCGGCGACGACGCCGAGGACGGTGCCGAGCAGCCCGGCGAAGGTGGCCGCGACGAACCCGACGGTGAAGCTGACCCGGCCGCCGTAGATGGCGCGGCTGAGCAGGTCCCGGCCGAGTTCGTCGGTGCCGAGCAGGTGCGCGCCCTCACCGCCGAACAGCGACGGTGCGGCGAGCCGGTTGAGCAGTACCTGCTCGTTGGGGTCGAACGGCGCGACGGCCGGGGCGAAGATCGCGGCCAGGACGCCGACGATCAGGAAGCCGAGCGCTATCCGGGCACCGAAGTGTCTCGGCAGGAGGCGTCGGCGTCGGGGCGCGGGGACGACCTCGGCGTCGGGTTCGGTCCCGCCGGGCCCAGGGACGGTCAGCACTGTGCTCATCGGGTCACCAACTGCGCCTTGAGTCGGGGGTCGACCACCTGGTAGAGCAGGTCGACGATGAAGTTGATCAGCACGACGAGCACGCCGATGACGAACACGCCCGCCTGGAGCACCGGGTAGTCGCGGGCGGTGACGGACTCGACCATCAACCGGCCCAGGCCGGGCCAGGAGAACACCGACTCGATCACTACCGAACCCGCGATGAACTGGCCGAGTTCCAGCCCGACGAGCGAGAGCATGGGCACGGTGACGTTGCGCAGGATGTGCCGGTAACGGATCCGCCGGGTGCTGTAGCCGAGCGAGTTCGCCGTCCGCACGTACCCCTTGCTGAGTTCCTCCAGGGTGTACGCCTGCACCAGCCGCATCTGCCGGGCGCAGATGAAGGCGGCGAGGGTGACGGCCGGCAGGATCAGGCTCATCGCCCCGTCCCCGCCGAAGCTCGGCAGCCAGCCCAGGCTGACCGCGAAGATCATGATGAGCACGAGG
Source organism: Micromonospora sp. HM134 (assembly GCF_007833915.1). Classification (NCBI taxonomy): domain Bacteria; kingdom Bacillati; phylum Actinomycetota; class Actinomycetes; order Micromonosporales; family Micromonosporaceae; genus Micromonospora; species Micromonospora sp. HM134. Next base: position 2,900,606 of record NZ_CP041061.1, on the reverse strand, counting down.
CCGAGCACGAAGTTCGGCACGCTCTGCCCGAGGATGGCAAGGCCGTTGACGGCCCGGCCGAGGAGCCCGTCGCGGTGCACCGCACCGAGCACCCCGGCCGGTACGCCGAGTCCGACCGCGATGAGCATCGCGATGATGGTCAGCAGCGCCGATGCCGGGAACCGGTCCAGCACCAACGCCATCGCGTCGCTGCGGTACTGGTACGAGTCGCCGAAGTCGAGCACCAGCAGGTCGCCGAGGAACCTCACGTACTGGACGAGCACCGGTTCATTCAGCCCGAGGTTGCTGCGGATGGCCGCCAGGGTCTCCGGGTCCGCGTCCGCACCGGCGATGGCCGAAGCCGGGTCGCCGGAGATGCGGACCAGGAAGAACACCAGGCTGGACAGTCCGAGGATGACCAGGACCAGCTGCAGGAGCCGCTGTCGCAGAAGCTTCGCCACGGTCGGACCCCGTTTAGCCCGTCACCTTGGTGATCAGCTCCCAGGCCGGGTTGCCCGCCTGGTCCACCTTGAATCCCCGGATCTTGTCGGAGCTGGCCCAGACGTCCGGCATGGTCATCACCGCCACCGACGGGACGTCCTCCTTGTAGATCTTCGACAACTCGCAGAACGCCTGCTGCCGCTCCGGGGTGCCCTCCTCGGCCGAGCGCAACTTGCCGAACCACTCGTCGTACTTCGGGTTGGAGTAGCCGATGTTGTGCTGGGGGTAGCCGCTGACCAGGCGCTCGAGCTGCACGGAGGCATCCACGAATGGTGAACTGCTCATGCCCCAGGCGAAGAAGTCGGCCCGTTCGGTGCGGTTGTAGTACACGTCGAGGTAGTTGGAGAACTCCATGGGGGCGATCTCCACCGACTCGACCGCGTCCAGCTTGTTGACCATCTCGCCGATCGCCTGGGCCAGCAGGGTGTCGTTGAGGATGAAGCCCTGCGAGGTCTGGAACTTCAGTTTGAGCCCGGAGACTCCGGCCTCGGCCATCAGCTTGTTGGCCGCGGCTAGGTCGTACGGGTACCGGGTGACGTCCTTGCAGTAGCCGGACATGAAGCTCGGCGCCAACTGGCCCTGGCCGACCTGGCCCTTGCCGCCCATGACGCCCTGGACCAACGCGTCCAGGTCGAGGGACTGGGCGATCGCGCGCCGGACCCGCACGTCGGTCAGCGGCCCGGAGTCGGTGAACAGGTCCACCACGTAGGTGCGGGGTTCGACCGCGTCGTAGAGCGTGAAGGCTCCGGACTCCAGGGGCTTGATTCCGTCGATCGGGACCTTGGTGATGATGTCAACGTCACCGGCGCGCAGGGCGGCCACCCGGGCCGCGTCCTCCGGGATCGCCTTGAAGGTGATCGAGGCCGGCAGGGCCTTGCCCTGTCCGGAGTTGGGGTTCGGCACCAGCACGAGTTCCTTGCCGGGGACGAACTTCTCCACCATGAACGCGCCGGTGCCGATGGGCTTGACGTTGAACGCCTTCGCGCCCACCCGCGCGTGTTCCTTGGGCGGGACGATCGGCATCGCCCCGAGCAGCCGGGGCAGGATCGCCTCCGGCGCGCTCATGGTGAACCGGATGGTGTTGTCGTCGACCGCTTCGACCTGCTTGATGATGCCGAGCTTGCCGCGGATGCTCGCCTCGTTCTTCGGGTCGAGCATGAACTTGGTGGAGTAGACGACGGCCGCGGCGTCGACCGGCTCGCCGTTGGCGAACTTCAGGTCCTTGCGGAGGACGAACTGCCAGGTCAGATCGTTGACGCGGGTCCACGACTCGGCGACGCCGGGGACCACCTTGGCACCCTCACCGAGGGTGTCGACCCGGGTCAGCAGGGACCAGACCGGGTAGGCGTAGAAGGAACGCGGCGGGGACGTGGCGGAGAATGCGTCAAGGTCGGGGTTGATCGCCCCGACCCCGACCACGATGTTCGCCCCGGCTGCTCCCGGGGAGGAGTCCGCCTCCGCCTTCTTGTCCCCGTTGGACGAACCACAGGCTGTGGCCAGGAGGGCCACCACCCCGACCAGAGCAGAAACCTTCAGGGCTCTGAACCGGCCGAGAACTTCCGTCTTCGGACTCATCCCGGCACCCCTCTCCCGTACGATTCGCACTTCGATCCGCTTGGCGGAACAGCGTTTCTACACACTAGGACCGGCTTCTCCGGAGTGTCAACGGCCTGACGTGCCGTTATGGACCCACGCCAGGGTTTACGGTACGTTCAGCGAAACATCGTTCCGCTGAATGGACCGCCTGTGGCGCCTTCTCCACCGCTCGGTACCGGCGCGATCCTGACCGTCACCGCCCTGTCCGCGGTCGGCGCCACCGGCTACGGAACGCTCGCCCCGGCGATGGCGGAACTCGCCGCCGCGTACCAGGTCTCGGAAACCGCCGTCGGGCTCCTCCAGGGCGTGATCGCGGTGCCGGGCATCGTGCTGACCGTGGCGCTGGGCGGCCTCTCCGACCGCCTCGGCCGCGGCCGGGTGGCGCTCGCCTGCCTGTTGCTGTTCTCCGTCGCCGGCACCGCCTGCGCGCTGGTCGACTCGTTCGGCACGGCCGTCGCGCTCCGGACGGTCCAGGGAATCGGCTTCGCCGGCCTGCTCACCATCCCCCCGACCGTGATCGGCGAGACCCTGACCGGCGCGGCCCGGCAGCGCGGCCTGGCGGTCAACACCTTCGTGCTGACCAGCGCCTCCACGGTCGGACCGATGGCCGGCGGCGCGGTGGCAAGCCTGGGCGACCCGCGGGCCGCGTTCTGGCTCTACGCGCTGGGCGCGCTGCTGGTGCCCGGCACCGTCCGGGTGCTGGGACTCGGCCCCGGGCGACGGGCGACGGGCGACCACCGCTCCGCCAGGCTCCTGGCCGACCTGCGGCAGACCGGAGAGCTGCGCACCGTGATCGGCGCGCTGACCCTGACCACCGTCGTCATCGGCCTGATGACCGCGGCCACCGCGGCGATGCTGCCGCTGGCCCTGGACCGGGTCTTCGAGGTGCCCCTGGCGGCTCGAGGTCTGCTCGTCGGACTCGGCAACGTGGGCAGCCTCGCCGCCTCGGCGGCCCTGGCCCTGCTCGCCGGCCGAACCGCCGACCGGCACGTCGCCCGGATCGGGCTCGGGTTGTGCGCGGCCTCCCTGCTGCTCACCGCCGCCGCCCCGGCGGTGTGGGTGGTGGCGGTCGCCGTGGTCATCCTCGGCGTCGGGGTGGGCTGCGCGTACAACGCCTCCGTGCACGCGGTCTCCCGGCAGCCGGTCGACGGCCGGGGCATGCTCATCGGCGCGTGGTCGGCGTCGTCGCGGCTCGGCCAGTCCACCGGCCCGGCCGTGGGCGCGGTGCTGGTCGGCGCGGTCGGCCCGATGGCCGCGTTCTCAGTCGGTGGCGCCGCCGCCGTCGTCGCGCTTGTCGCCCTCACCGTGGTCGGTCGGCGCCGGTGACGCGGGCCCGGCGGCGGGCCGTCAGCCGGTGAGGCCGTAGAGGCGCAGGGCGTTGTCGCGCAGCACCGCCGTGGCCGACTCCGCCCGCAGGCCCAACTCGGCGAACTCCGTCATGGCGCGCTCCGGGTCGATCACCGGGTAGTCGGTGCCGAAGAGCACCTTCTCCCGGCCGAAGGTGTTCATGTAGTGCACCAGTGCGGCCGGCCAGTGCTTGGGGGCGTACGCGTCCACCCCGATGTACACGTTGGGGTGCTTGTACGCGACCGCGATCATCTCCTCGGTCCACGGCCACCCGGTGTGGATGCCGACCAGCTTCAGTTCGGGGAACTCGCAGGCGACCGTGTCGAGGGTGATCGGCCGGCCGACGCTGCGCAGCGGCCGGGCGTCGTCGTATCGCAGGCAGTGGCCCACCTGGAGCTGGATCGGTACGCCCAGCTCGGCGCACTTGGCGTAGATCGGGTAGTAGCGCCGGTGGTCCGGGGGCAGCCCGAACCAGTGCGGGTACGAGTGCGCGCCGACGAAGCCGTACTCGGTGACCGCCCGTTCCAGGTGCCGCAGCTCGGCCATGCCGGCGGTCGGGTCCAACCCGACCAGGCCACTGAATCGGTCCGGATGCGCGGCGACCAGTTCCGCGACCGTTTCGACCTGCAGGGCGTAGCTGTTGACGTCACCGGCCGGGCCGAGCTTCGCGGCGATCAGGAACGACCGGGCGATCCCGGCCCGGTCCATCTTGGCCAGATACTCCTCGATCGTCGTCCCGGGCAGCCGGTCCCCGACCCCGATCTTGCGACCGAGGAAGTCCTTCGACCACGCCGGTCGCCCGGCCACGATTTCGGGTGTGTACGGATTGACGACCACGTCGATGGCACCGGTATACACGGTCACTACCTCTCTGAACAGCTTCGTGTCGACGACGTCAGCCGACGTGCCGGCGGTCGACGAGACGACGGGGTTTGGCATCGGCCAGTGGGTCGTAGATGTCGTCCACACCGACCACCCGCACCTCGGGAGTGAGGTGGGTCAGGTCGCGGATCCGCGACCGCACGGCCAGGACCAGCGCGTCGGCGTCCCGTCCCGCGACCGGCGCGACCTCGACCACCACGCCGTCGCCGGAGAGCGCGTCGCCGGGGAGCCGGTGGTCGAGGACCACCCGGTACTCGGCGACGCCGGCCAGGTCGACCAGGGCGTCGCCGAGCACGGTCAGGTTGACCAGGGTGCCGTTGACCTTGACCAGGTCCTTGGTGCGGACCGGCTGGGATACGATCCGCTCGGCGCTCCGCCCGCAGGCACACCGCTCGCGGGTCAGCCGGACGATGTCGCCGACGGCGTACCGGAGGAAGGCGGTGCCCCGGGCCCGCAGGTGGGTGATGAGCAGCAGGCCGGGTTCCCCGTCGGGCACCGGCTCCCCGCTGGCCGCGTCGACGGTCTCGAGGTGGATCAGGTCCGGGGTGGGATTGTGCCAACCCGGCCCCTCCCCGCACTCGATCATCGACCAGCCCTCGGTCGAGCCGTATCTGTTGGCGACCCGGGCTGACTCCGCGCCCACCGCGCGCAGCCGGGCACGCAAGTCCTCGATGCCGGCGGCGCTCGTCGCCTCGCCGGTGACGAAGCACCAGCGGACCGCGGGAAGCCGCAGCCCGCGTTCGGCGGCCCGGATCAGCACCCGGCGGACGAACCCGGCCACCCCCCACAGCACTGTCGCACCGTGTGCCACCACCAGGTCGATCGCCTCGTCGAGCCGGCGGTGCACCGGCCAGTCCGGCGAGGGGCGACCGGTGTGCCCCTGGAAGATGGTCGCCCCGAGAGCCGCCGCCGTCCGGTCGGCGCGGATCCGGGCGCCCATCGGAAACGGGGTGAGCGGGAAGAGGTTCGCGATCACCTCGTCGGCGCCGAGACCGAGCAGTCGGGCGCAGCGCCGGGCGTGCAGCAGGTAGGCCCAGTCGTCGCTGGTGGTGACGTAGAGCGGGGCGGGCGCTCCGCTGGTGGTGCCGGTGGTGTAGATGACGTACGCGAGGGTGCGGTCGGCGACCGGCAGGTCGGCCGGGGCGGTCAGCCGGAAGGACTCGGGGTCACCGAGAAAGTCCTGCTTGCCGGTGACCGGAAGCCGGTGCAGGTCCGCGATCCCGCGTACCCGGTCCGGGTCGACGCCGGCGCGCGCGAAGAGTCGACGGTAGTGGGGGTGGTGCCGGGCCAGTAGCTGGACCTGCGCCGCGATCAGCGGGGCACGTAGCCGGTCCACCTCGCCGGGCTCCGCGTAGAGCACCGAGTCGCCCGATGGGTCGAGCACGGATGGCACCGACACCGCTGTTCCCTCCCGTGGGGCGGCGCGGCCCCACCACTGGCGGGCATCACTCCGTGGAGCGTTGCCCGATGATCGCCGACTCCCGGTGGCCCATCAGGGCCGAGAGTCGCCGTACGGCGTCCAGCAGCGCGTCCGCCGCCTCGTCGATCTTCGGTTCGAAGCGGCGCAGGGGGCCGCACACGCTGATCGCCGCGGTCGGCTTGCCCCGGTGGTCGAAGACCGGGGCGGCCACCGAGGCCGCGTCGGCCTGGCGCTCCCCCAACGACCGGGCGTACCCGCGCTTGCGGATGCGGTCCAGGTCGGCGCGCAGTTGCTCAGGCGTGGTGATGGTGGCGTCGGTCAGCCGCTCGAACGGGCCGGTCGCCAGGTAGGCGTCCTGCTCCTCGGGGTCGAGGAAGGCCAGCAGCGCCTTCGACGACGAACCGGCGTGCAGCGGGTACGGATGACCGAGCCGCACCGACATGCGGATGTCGGTGGGCGGGGTCTCCTGGTCGATGTAGATCCGGGTCCAGCCGCTGCGGATGGAGAGCGTGGAGGTCTCCTGGGTGGCGGTGACCAGCTCGTGCAGGATCGGCTGAGCCATGCGACGCACGTCGATGCCTTCGAAGTAGGTCAGGCCCAGCTTGAGTGCCGCGTGGCCGAGCGCGTACCGGCGGGTCTGCGGCTCGATCTGGATGTAGTCCTTCTCCAGCAGGGTCGACAGGATCCGGTGCACGACGGCCTTCGACAGTCCGAGCGCCTTGGATATCTCGGTGACCCCGAGGGTGGACTCCCTCCGTTCGGTGAAGAGGGTGAGCACCTCCATCGCCCGTCCCACGGTGAGAATCGTCTTGCTGGTCTCGCTCACTGACAGTCCTTCCGCTGCGGCGTCAGACCACTCCGGTCCGTGACGCGGCGAACGAGATTGTACGCCGAGGGCGACGTAGTTCCTCACAGCGGAATACCGTTCTCAAAGACCAGAGGGCTGAGCAGGTCATCCACCGAGGCCGCGTCGGGCAGTGCCCGAGCGGCCCGGGCGATCGCGGTCACCCGCTCCGGTGGCAACACCCGGCCGGCGTTGTCGCGGAACTTGCCGGCGACCTCGTCGTCGGTGAGCGGGCGGTGCGAGCCGCCCCGGTTGGCGAGCACCGCCTCCTCGAGGAGCCGGCCGTCGGTGGTGCGCACGCGCAGCACGGCCGGGAACTGGTGCGGGAAGATCTCGTCGCAGCGCGGGTCGGCGACCACGGTGATCCGGCTCATCAGATGCCGCCGGACCGGGTCGCGGGCCAGGTCGTCGGTGAAGTCGTCCAGACCCAGACCGAGACCGCCGCCACCGAGCAGCGCGGCCGCGACGGTGTACGGGCCGGAGAACTGCGCCTGGTAACCGGTTTCCGGGGACTGCTTGACGTCGAGGGGCTCGCCGATGGTACGGACGGTGGCGGTCGGCACCGCCAACTCGACGCTGGCGACGTCGGCCGGGCGCAGGCCGGCGCCGCGCAGCGCCAGCGCCGCGTCGATGCCGGCGTGCGTGAAGTGGTTCGCCGGGTACGGCTTGAAGAAGATCCCCGGCACCTCCCAGCTCTGGCCGAGCCCGTCGGTGACCGCTCCGGCGTCGAACTCGCCGCCGAGGAACGCCTGGAAGAAGCCGAAGCGCCCCTCCAACAGAGTCGGCGGTCCGGTGATCCCCCGTTGGGCCAGCTGCGCGGCGTACACCCCGGCGTGCGCGGCCCAGCCGCAGTGCATCCGCTTGACGGTGCCGCCGGTGCGGTTGCTCTCGATGATCCCGGACGCCATGCTGGCCGCGATGCCCATGGCGTGCAGCACGCCGTCGGCGGAGAGACCGAGCAGTTTCGCGGCGGCGGCGGCGGAGCCCACCGCCCCGCACATCGAGGTGGCGTGCTGTCCCCGGTCGAAGTACCGGTTCGCCCCGGTCTCGGCGTCGTACCCGGCCATCCCCACCCGTACGCAGATCTCCAACCCGACCGCGATCGCGGCGACCACCTCCGCGCCGGTGGCCCGGGTCCGCTCGGCGACGGCCAGGGCCGCCGGGACCACGCTGGCGCTGGGGTGCAGCACCGACGGCAGGTGGGTGTCGTCGTAGTCGAGCGAGTGGGCGAGCACACCGTGGGCGAACGCCGCCTCGCTGGCCGGCACCCGCTGGCGCAGCCCGACCACCCGGGCGTCCGGCCGGCCGCCCCGCTCGGCGACCAGCTCGAGCACGGCCACGCTGGTGGGCAGGGTGGTGGCGGCGACCGCGATACCCAGCACGTCCAGCACTCGTTGGGCGACGCTGCGCACCACCGGCGGGGGCAGGGCAACGCCTGCCGGCCCGTATTCAGCGGCGAACGCGGCGAGCTGACCGCCGAGGGTGGCCGCCGGCGGCGTGCCGGTCATCCGGACACGACCAGGGCAAGCGGGCGGACCGGGCTGCCGGTCGCGCCGACGATGTTCAGGTGCGCGAGGACGAGGGTGAACTCCCGCACCCCGGACTCGGCCAGTTCCTCCAGGGCCATCGCCTCGATGAGGTTGATCCCGTGCTCGGCGAGCAGCACCCGGTGCGCGGGCAGCAGGGCGTGCCCGGACCCGGCGGCCAGGCGTTCGAAGGCGATGGTGTCCGCACCGGCCACCCGGACGTCCCGGGCGGCGATCCACCGGGCCCCGGCCTCGCCGACGCCGGGCACCCCGGTCGCGTGTCCGAGGTAGGCCTCGCGGTCGTCATAGCGGCGCCCCCAGCCGCTGCGGATCAGGACCACGTCGCCCGGTCCGACCGGGGTGCCCTGCCGGGCGACGGTGACGTCCAGGTCGGCGGGCGTGATCTCGTATGCCGGGTCGAGGGCGGGCACCCCGAGCGCGGCCGGCACGTCGAGCAGCACCCCTCGTCCCACCAGTGGGGGCAGTTCGTCGATCGCCCCGGTGCTGAAGCCGCCGCCGGTCTGCGCCCGCATCGCGTCGGAGCCGCCGTGCAGCCGGCCGTCGACGGAGACGTGCGCGAGGGCGTCGATGTGCGTGCCGACGTGGGTGCCCAACGAGATCAGGTCGTTGGCGGCGGACATCCCGTCGGCCCGGTAACTGTCGCCGTGGCGGCGGGGCAGGGTGTGCCAGAACGGCGGGTGGTTCGGCGACTGGGGCATGCCGATGCGCAGCGGCCGGCCCAGGTCGAAGACCCGGACCCCCGCCTCGACGGCGGCGAGCAGAACGTCGCCCCGCCGCTCGCTCGGGATGGTCTCCACGGTCATCGCAGCACTCCCCGGTCTCGCAGCTCGGCGAGTCGTTCCGCGCCGATACCCAGTTCGTCGCCGAGCACCTCGTCGGTGTCGGCTCCCAAGCCCCGCCCGGTGAAGCGGATCTCTCCGGGGGTGTCGCTCATCCGGAACAGCACGTTCTGCATCCGGATGTGGCCCAGGTCCGGATCGGGCACCTGGGTAATCATGTCCAGCGCCCTGACCTGCGGGTCGGCGAGGAGTTCGTCCGGCGCGTACACCGGCGCGACGGCGGCCCCGGCGGCGGTGAACGAGTCGATCACCTCGACCCGGGTCCGCACGCCGATCCAGTCGGCCACGTACCCGTCGAGCAGGTCGGCGTGCCGCGCCCGGCCAGCGCCGGTGGCGAACCACTCCTCGCCGATCACCTCGGCGTGCCCGACCAGGGTCAGCACCCGTTCGGCGATGGAGGTCGCCGAGGTCGAGATGGCCACCCAGTGCCCGTCGGAGGTTCGGTACGTGTTGCGCGGGGCGTTGTTCAGCGACCGGTTGCCGGTCCGTTGCTGGACCACGCCGAGCTGGTCGACGTAGATGACGCTCGGACCGACCGCCGTCATGATCGGTTCCAGGATGTCGAGGTCGATCTCCTGGCCGGTGCCGTCGCCGGTGGCCCGCGCGTAGAGGGCGGTCAGCACCGCCGCCGCGCCGGCGATCCCGGCGATGGAGTCGGCCAGTCCGAAGGCGGGCAGCATCGGCGGTCCGTCCGGCGCCCCGGTCAGGTGGGCGAAGCCGCTCATCGACTCGGCGAGGGTGCCGAAGCCGGGCCGGGCGGCGTACGGGCCGGTCTGCCCGAAACCGGTGACCCGCAGCAGCACCAGCGCCGGATTGAGCGCCCGCAGGTCCGCCCAGCCCAGGCCCCAGCGCTCCAGTGTGCCGGGGCGGAAGTTCTCCACCACCACGTCGGCGGTGCGGACCAGTTCCCGGAAGATCTCCTGACCCTCCGGGTCGCCCAGGTAGAGCCCGACGGTCCGCTTGTTCCGGCCGATCATCTTCCACCAGAGGCCGATGCCGTCCTTGCTGAGGCCGTGGCCCCGCATGCCGTCTCCGTGCCGCGGGTGTTCGACCTTGATCACGTCGGCGCCGAAGTCGCCGAGGATCTGGCAGGTCAACGGACCCGCCAGGATCGTCGACACGTCGAGCACCCGGACACCGTCCAGCGCCCGCCGGCTCCGCGACTCCTGACCACCCACCCGGCCCACTCCCGTCGTTCGGTCGTTCCGTTGGCAGGAACGTCGTTCCTCAAACCGTACCGAGTGCCGGACCCGCTGGTCAAGGAGAGGAAATGGCGGTCCGCCGACCCTGGGATTCACTCTCACGCACTGTTACCGTGCCGCTCAACGGAATGGTGTTCCACCAAGCGGGCCGACATGGACCGATCGACGGCTGGCCCGTCGGGGCGGGAGGACGATGAGATCGCAGATCGTGCCGGTACGAGTGGGTCGAGCCCCCGGCATCCGACGCGCCGACCTGCTCTGGGGGCAGCACCCCGGGGACACGGTGGACAGTCCGCACATCATCTGGGTGGTCCGGGACGAGCGGGGCGACGTGACGGTCCTGGACACCGGCTCGCCGGACGCGGAGTGGGTGACCCGGCACCACCGGCCGTTCGAGCGCACGGCCGAGGAGGAACCGGCCGCCGCGCTCGCCGCCGCCGGCGTGGACCCGGCCGCGGTCCGGACGGTCGTGCTCAGCCACCTGCACTACGACCACTGCGGCAACAACCACCTGTTCCCGAACGCCGAGTTCGTGGTACAGCGCAGCGAGGTCGCGTACGCCGTCGCGCCGTACCCGGTGCATCAGGCCGCCTACGAGGCCCCGGCGCTCGGCTTCACCCCCCGCTGGCTGGCCACCATGGACCGGACGCGGCTGATCGAGGGCGACGTCACGCTCCGTCCCGGTCTACGGTTGCTGCACATCCCGGGGCACACCCCCGGCATGACCGCCATGGTGGTGGACACCGCCGCCGGCCGGTACGCCCTCGCCGGGGACCACTGCGCCCAGTTCGAGAACTGGCGGGGCGCCGGGCCCTACCGGGTGGTCCCGTCCCGGACCCACGTGAACCTGGCGGACTACTACCGGTCCTTCGACCGGTTGGCCGAACACGCCGACGTGGTGCTCCCCGGCCATGACATGAGGGTGTTCGACCAGGCCAGCTACCCGGCGGCCGACCGTGGCTAGGCTCCGACTCGGGGTCCGGCTGCCCGAGGGCGGGCCGGACGTGCGCCGTACCGTCGCCCACGCCGTCGCCGCCGAGGCGATGGGGTACGACTCGGTCTGGCTTGGCGAGCACCACGGCTACCCCACCTACTGGCCCTCTCCGCACCTGGTGCTGGCAGCGGTCGCGGCCCGGACCGACCGGGTCCGGCTGGGCACGAACATCTTGATCCTGCCGCTGGTCGACCCGGTGCGGCTGGCCGGGGAATTCGCACTGCTCAGCAACCTCAGCGAGGGCCGGGCCGTGCTCGGCGCGGGGATCGGCTGGGACGAGCCGGAGTTCGCCGCGCTGGGCGCCGACGTCCGCCGGCGGGGTGCCGTCACCGACCGTCACCTGGCCCTGATGGACCGGCTCTGGCAGCAGGAGTCGATCTCGTACCGGGACGACGCCCGGACCCTGGTCGACTTCACCCTCTCCCCCCGTCCCGCCTGGCCGGTCCCGGTCTGGGTCGGCGGTCGGTCGGTCGCCGCGATGCGCAGGGCGGCCCGACACGCAGATGCCTGGTTCCCGGACGCGGCGCTCACCGTGGACGAGGTCGTCAAGGGCTTCGCGACCGTGGACCAGCACCGGGCCGCTTCGGGCCGGCCACCGGCCGCCCTGCGACCCCTGGTCCGGCACGTGGTGCTGGGCGAGACGGACGCGCAGGCCCGGCGGGACGCCGAGGAGTACCTGCGCGTCTCGCACGAGCTGCACCTGCTGCGGGGCAATCCCATGGTGGCCCAGGCCAGCGTCGGTGACTTCGCCAGCCGGCTGGCGGATCGGTACGTGGTCGGTGACCTCGCCACCTGCGTCGACTGGGTACGGCGACTGAAGACCGAGGTCGGTGTGACCGATCTGGTGGTCAAGTTCGCCGGTCGGATCAGCGGCGACGACGCGCTGGTACAGATGGCCGACTTTGCCACCGCCGTCCGGGCGATGTCTTGACAGCGATCCCGACCACTCCCTAGCTTCATCAACCACAGAAACAATGTTCCGCTAAACGGAACATGACAGTCGGGGGCCCATCCGGAACGGTCGTGGAGGTAGTCGGATGATCAGAAAGCGGTTGTTCCTCGCCGGTGTGCTCGCCGTGTCGCTCTCCGCCACCGGGTGTGGCGACGACGGCGCGGGCGGCGGCGCCGACGCGGACGGAGTCAGCAAGGTCCGCTACGTCTACTGCGCCGAGACGCTCGCCGCCAGCGGCGCGCCGTTCTGGATCGGCGAGAAGCTCGGCTACTTCGCCGAGGAGAAGATCTCCCTCGAGATGCTGCCCGTCTCCGGCGGCACCGGCGCCTGCCTGCAACTGCTCGCCGCCGGTCAGGCCGACATCTCCGCGCCCAGCCCGGACGTGTTGGTGCAGGCCGCCGCCGACGGTCGCAACCTCGACCTGCGGTACTTCTACGAGGTCGCACCGAAGTTCCTCTTCGACGCGACGGTCCTGCCGGACAGCCCGGTCCGGTCCTTCGCCGACCTGAAGGACGCCACCATCGGCCTGGCCTCCCTGGGCGGCAGTTTCGAACTCTTCGCCAAGGCCGGCCTGCGCGCCGCCGGTGTCGACCCGGCCTCGGTCGACTTCGTCGCCGTCGGCACCGAGGCGGCGGCGGCCGAGTCGCTCAAGAAGGGCGACATCGACGCGTTGGTCATCAACGACGTGCGATACGCCGCGCTGGAGGCCGCCGGATACCAGTTCCGCTACCTCGACAAGCCCGGCGTGACCGCGAACCTCTTCGGAGCCGGGCTGCTCGCCCGCAATGCCTGGCTGACCGAGAACCCCGAGGCGGCGGCGGGATACGCCCGCGCGTACACCAAATCCGTGCTGTTCGCCAAGGCGAACCCGGAGGCGGCCATCCGCATCCACTGGGAGCAGTACCCGCAGTTCGCCCCGACCGGCGACCGGGCCAAGGCCATGCAGGCCGCACTGCCGGTGCTCAAACGCCGGATCGACGTGATCGAGGACGACGGCTCGGCGGAGAAGCCGTACGGCCAGTTCACCACGGAATCGTGGCAGGCATACGTCCAGTTCCTCGGTGTCCAGGAGAAGGTCAAGGACGTCTCGGCCTTCTACACCAACGACGTGGCCGCCAAGATCGGCTCGATCGACGCGGCGGCGGTACGGGACAAGGCGACGTCGTGGCCGACCTCGTGACCCGGACACCGGTGGTGTCGGCCCGGGGCCTGTCCAAGGTGTACAGCACCCGGACCGGCACCCCTGTCGTCGCCCTCGCGGACGTGTCGTTCGACGTCGCCGAGGGCGAGTTCGTTTCCATCCTCGGCCCGTCCGGCTGCGGCAAGTCGACCCTGCTGCGCATCGTCGCCGGCCTGACCGGCGAGACCGAGGGCACGGTGGACGTCAACGCCGCCGGAGCCGGACCGGGGACCGACGTCGGCCTGATGTTCCAGCAGGCGGTCCTGCTGCCGTGGCGGACGGTCGAACAGAACGTCGCCCTGCCCGGGATCGTGGCCGGACGCCGGTTCCGGGACGTACGGCCCCGGGCCCGATCCCTGATCGAGATGGTCGGGCTGGACGGATTCGCCGAGAAGTACCCCGGCGAACTCTCCGGCGGCATGCAGCAACGTGCCGCACTGGCCCGCTCGCTGTTGCAGGATCCCCGGCTGCTGCTGCTCGACGAACCGTTCGGAGCGCTGGACGCGATGACCCGCGACCAGATGAACCTCGAGGTGGAGCGGGTCCGGCAGCAGACCGGCAAGACCATCCTGCTGGTCACGCACAGCATCGCCGAGGCGGTGTTCCTCTCCGACCGGATCATCGTGATGACCGGACGCCCCGGCACGATCCGCGAGATCGTCGACGTCACCCTGGCCAGGCCCCGCGAACTCGAGGTCACCGGCTCGGCGGACTTCGGCGCGTACACCAACCAGATCCGTAAGCTCCTCGACCGACCGGAGTGACGCATGGCAGTGTCGGAGAAAGTCCTGTCGGCCCGGAAAACCCTCGGCGGCGGGGAGCCGGCCGAGCGCCGCATCACCGCGCGACTCTGGTTTCCGGCCTCCCTCCTGCTCATCATCGTCGGCTGGGAGGTCGCGGTCCGGGTCACCCAGGTCAACTCGGTGCTGGTCCCCACCCCGGTCAGTGTCGTGCAGGCGCTCTGGCGAGGACTCGCGCAAACCGGTCCGGCCAGCTTCTACCCGCACTTCTGGCGCACGCTCCAAGAGGTGCTGCTCGGGTTCGGCGGCGGCGTGGTCATCGGTCTCCTGCTGGGCGGCCTGGTTGCCATCTCCCCCACCGCGCAGGCGATCATCCGCCCGTACATCGTCATGATCGAAGCCGTACCGAAGATCGCGATCGCTCCGCTGATGGTGGTCTGGCTGGGATTCGGCATCGAGTCGAAGGTCGCGCTGGCAGTCCTCGTCACGTTCTTTCCGATCTTCGTCAACACCGTGTCGGGAATGCGTTCGGTGCCGGCCGAGCGGCTCGAACTCATGCGCTCGCTCCGCGCCGGCCGGGCGCTCACCATCCGTCTGGTGATCGTGCCCAGCGCCCTGCCGTTCATCTTCGCCGGCCTGGAGATCGCCGCGGTCTACGCGGTCATCGCCGCGATCGTCAGCGAGTTCGTCAGCGGCCAGATGGGGCTGGGCGTGCTGATCCTCCAGGCCAACTTCCGGCTCGACATCGCCACCGTCTTCGCGATCCTCATCCTGCTCGGGCTGATGGGCATCGGCATGACGAAGCTGATCGAGCTGGCCCGCAAACGGATCGTCTTCTGGGACCGGAACTGAGGGAGCAGCACGATGGAGATCGAGAAGAAGATCGCGGAACTGGGCCTGGAACTGCCCGTGCTGCCGGAGAAGCCGGGCACTCGCCGGGTCCGCGCGGTCCGCACCGGCAACCTCGTCCACCTCGCCGGCCACGGTCCGTTCCACGAGGGGGGCTACCCCTTCAAGGGGCCCGTCGGCGTGACCATCGGCGTCGCCGAGGCCCGTGCGGCGACCCGCTACAACGCGCTCGCCCTGCTCTCCTCGCTGCGTCAGGAGATCGGTGACCTGGACGACGTGGTCCGGATCGTCAAGATCAACGCATACGTCTACGGCGAGCCCGGCTTCAACAAGCCGTCGGTGGTCGCCGAGGGCTGCTCGGACCTGCTCATCGACCTGTACGGCGAGCGCGGACGGCACGCCCGCTCGGCGGTCACCGTCGCCGCGCTGACGCTGGACATCTGCTGCGAGACGGAGATGATTGTCGAGGTGCGCCCGCTGCAGTCCTGACCACGCGGCGCGCGATGACCGTGCGGCGGCCAGCCGCCCGCGACCTCCTCGCACCTGGAGCGGATGGACGAACTGGCGGCACCTGCTCAGCATCGGGCCGGATCGCCCGATGCTGAGCAGCATGACACAAGGCGACGCAGGTCATGAGGTGCCGACAGCGACGTGTGGTCGCGCGGACCGCTGCCTCAATCCCGCGAGCAGGAGGCGTTCCTGCGAGATCGCGGACCTCGATGCACGGGCACTGTTCGTGCACTCAACGTTGGTCAGCGTCGACAACAGCCGCAGCATGTTCAATGCGCCTAATACCCACGGCAGCCGGGCCTGGATCGCCCTGTCCACCCGCGCCGTCGACGCGTTGCAGCGGCAACGCCGCCGCCAATGCCGGCAACAGGTGCCCACCCGCCATCACGACAATCTCGACCTCGTGTTCGCCAGACCCGACGGGCAACCCCTACGGCCGCAGTACGTGCTCGACCACCTGCGGCGTCTCACCGCCGACGCCGGGCTTCCGGCGATTCGGGTGCACGACCTGCGACACATCGCCGCCACGATCACAATCAACCGAGGGGTGCCGATCGCCGTGGTGTCCAAGACGCTGCGCCACAGCAACATGGCCACCACCATCGATACCTACGGCCACCTCACCCGCGACGCCGCCGTCACGCATGCTGTCCCCACGATCAGACCGTGTGGTTGACGGCATGCCCGCCACCACTGCGCACACCGTTCCGGCTAACGCCGCAGCCGCCCGACAGTCACGACCAAGACTCACATCCCGCAGATCGACCTGGCGCTATGCATTGTGAACCCGCCGGAAGGCCGCCAACCGGACGCAACGCATAGATCAGATCAAGTTACTGCGGACCGCCCTCTCAGGAGCATCCCCTCGAACAACGACCGCTGGGCATCCGAAAGCAACATGCCTGAAGGACGTCTCGTAACTCGATGCTTGGTCCATGGTGGATCATGTTCGGGTGCAGGTGATCTCGGCGGCCCGCCCGGAGTGGATCATCCCGTTCACCGGGCTGCAGCCCGCCCAGTTCCGCAGGCTGGTCAGGTTGGTCGCCGAGCGTGGTGGTGACGCGATCGCTGACGGTCGGCCGGGCCGGCAGTGGTCGCTCGACCTCGCCGACCGGGTGTTGCTGGTGGCCGCGTACTGGCGCACGAACCTGACGATGCGGCAGATCGGACCGCTCTTCGGGGTGTCGCACTCCGCCGCGCACCGGGTCATCGACACCCTCGGCCCCCTGCTCGCCCTCACCCCCGGACGCCGACCGCGCATCGACCAGATCACCATCGTCGATCTTTCCGGGAGATCCGCAGGCACTCCCCGTCGACGACGCGCCGCTGTTCGGAAGCTGCCGCCTGGCGGCGGCCGCTTCCGCGGCTCTCGGTTCAGTCGCCTTCGCCGCAAGCCTGCGCTCCGACGTACCTGCCCGGTCTTCCCACAGCACGGTGTAGGTGACACGTGCGGCACTCCGTTACGGGTGGGGTACGGCACGTTCGTGACCGACCGGAGCCCTTACTCAGAGGGAATGAGACTGCTTCAGGGAGGACTCAACTGCTGCCACGGTCAGCGGCGATTGCGCGGTCCTCGTCATGTCGTGAGCGTGCCGGCGGCTTGGATGGGGAAGGCGCGCAGCGGTGATTCGTTCTCGGGTGGCAGCGCAGATAACCTGCGAAGATGGATGCGCGGGACTACGCAGACGAGCTCGGGTCGATCCTCGCCACGCGCACGGCGGAGGTGGCGAGCCGGCTGGCTCGGTTCCGCTTGGCGGCGGAGGAAGCCGGAGGCGACGTCGAAGGCATCTTTATCGATGTGTTCGTCGACCAGGATGGCGAGGGGCCTTTCGACGTGTGGGTGCGTTTCTGCGGTGACGCCGCGTTCGCTTTGCATCAGCGGTTCGACGAGGAGCGCCACCTTTTCGGGGTCGATTGGGGCGAGGAGGGCTGGGAGCCCGATGTGCCCGGGCGTCCGCGCGGTTGGACGCGCGACGACCTCGAACGGGCCGTGCTTGAGGTGGTCACGGAGTGGATCTCGCCGGTCATCCCGCAGGGGCCGCCCGATAAATTCTGGCGGATCAGCACCCCGGACGGCGTGACCGCGTGAGCATCCCGACCACGGGGCGACTCTCATTCCGCACGGTCTTCGGCGGACCGGGGATTCCCGGTGAGGTGATCACCGAGCTCAAACGCCTCCAGACGGAGCTTCGCGGTCTGGAGTGGGGTTACGACTACGACCTGTTCGTGACGGTGGGCGGCGACCTCACCGTCGTGTCCGAGCCCACGGGACTGCAACGTCCCCGCCTGCGCCTCGCCACACGGACCGTGAGCGGTGAACTCCGGTACAACAGTGAGGACGTGTTGCGGGCCGGGCAGCCCGCAGCCCTGTTGCGCAGCGGGCTGCTCGACGCGCTTGAGAAACTCGTGACACGGGTCGCCGCCCGTGACGTCGAGTTCGATGTGGACACCGAGCGGGCGCGTCTCGCTTCGCTGCGTGATGGAGGATCCGCGTGACGCGTCCCGAGAGCTCGTGACCTACGAGGGCCTGCCGGCCGCGTCGGGCGGTGCGCATGGAATGCGGGTCCGGAGAGCTGCAGCGACCGTCCTCGTCGTGCTGGTGGGTGGGCTGCGGCGGCGCGCGGCCCGTCGTTGACCAGATCCCCGCTCCCGCGATCGCGGGACATCCTCCGAGGGGATGCCTGAACGCGTGGCAGGCCGGGTCCCGTCGTGTCTCGGTGCCGGTCTTGGGACGCCGGGGTGACGCCGACCTGCGGGAGAACGCCTGGCAGTCAGCTACCGGCGTGGGCCGGTCGAATGACGGTGAAGACGGCTCCCGCCGGGTCGGCGAGCGCGCAGACCCGACCGGTCACCACGTCGCGCGGCGGCACCAGCAGTCGGCCACCGCCCCGCTGGGCCCGCTCGGCGACGTCGTCCGGGTCCGCCACGGCCAGATAGACCATCCAGCCGGCGGGTAGCAGGGTATCCAGCGGCGCAGGCGTGGCGAGCCGGCCGGCGACCGGCGCGACGTCGCTGACGAGCAGGGCGTACGAGTCGTCGGGGGCGCCGGGTGGCACGCTGGACCGCAGGCCCAGGGCGGCGGTGTGGAACCGGTCCGCTCCGGCCGGGTCGGTCGTCATGTACTCGTACCAGCAGGGCCGACCGAGGCCCGGGGCCACCGGGGCCGGTGCGGTGCGTAGCCGGAAGCTCCCGCCCAGCGGGTCGTGCACCTCGTCGCCGGTCAGCCGGGCGCCGGCTGCGCCGGCGGCGGCTCGGACGGTGGCCTCGTCAGCGGCGCCGAAGACAGTCCACCAGCGGGCCGGGGCAGGACCGAACCGCAGCTCGGCGGCGGGAACCCCGTCGGCGAGCGCGGTGTAGCCGTCGGGGGTGGCCTGGTACGTCCAGCCCAACAGGTCCTGGTAGAAGTTACGGGCAGCGTCGAGGTCGCTCGTGACGAGTTCGGCGCCGGTGGGGAACGGCCTTGTCCGGGGTGCGTTCACCTGAGTCTCCAAACCGGGGCGGTTGATCAGGGTTCAGGATGCCCCACGACTGTCCCGGTCGCCCCGCCGCCCTGCCGCGAGTTGAACGTTCGACCGAGTAGTTCGTCCAATGGGGTCGGTCGGCCCAGGTGGTAGCCCTGGCCGGCGTCCACGCCCAGCGTCCGCAGCGCCGGCACCAGCTCGGCGCGCTCCACCGACTCGGCGACGGTTCGCATGCCCAGGCCGTGCGCGGCGCGGACGACCGCGTCGATGAGCACGGGATCGGCGCCGCCGTGATCCGCCTGGCGGACGAAGTCGCCCGCGATCTTGACCGTGCTGAAGGGCAGGTGCTTGAGGTAGGCGAACGAGCCGAACCCGGCGCCGAAGTCGTCCAGGCTCAGCCGGCATCCGGCGTCGCGCAGGGTGCTGGCGAGGTGCCGCACCGCGGCGACATTGGTGATCGCCGCAGTCTCGGTGATCTCCAGGCCGAGCCGGCTCGCGTCGATGCCGGCAGCGCGCAGGGTGCGCACCACCCAGTCACCGAAGCCCGGCGATTCCAGGGATCGGGCCGAGATGTTGATGTCGAAGCACATTCCCGCCGTCATGGCCTTGGGGTGGGCCAGCGCCTGCGTGGCGGTGGACACCACCCACCGGTCGAGCTCACCGATGAGGTCGTCACGTTCCACCGTCGGCAGGAACTCCGCCGGTGACAGGCTGGGCTCGCCGCCGTCCCGCAGCCGGATGAGCAGTTCGCGGCTGACCACTTCCCCGGTCGACAGGTCGATGATCGGCTGGGCGTCCAACCGCATCCGGTTCTCGTCGAGGGCCTTGCGGACCCGGGTCACAACGTTGACGCGCTGCACGGCGTGCCGGTACTGCTCCGGCAGGTAGAGCCTGGCCCGGTTGCGGCCGGCGTTCTTCGCCTCGTACAGGGCGAGGTCGGCCTGGGCGAGCACGGTGTCGCGGGTGTCGCCCGGTTCCAGCGAGGCGGCACCGATGCTCAGGGTCACCCGCAGCCCGGTGCCGGCCAACGGCACGGGCGTGCGGACACTGGCGTCGCAGAGCCGCTCGGCGACGGCGAGGGCGTCCTCGGCGTACGCCCCCGGCAGGACGACCGCGAACTCGTCGCCGCCCAGGCGGCCCAGCACCGTGCCGTCGGGCAGCTCATGCAGCAGCCGCCGGGCCAGGACGCGCAGCACGTCGTCGCCGACCGCGTGCCCGTGCACGTCGTTGATGTCCTTGAAGTTGTCGATGTCGATCAGCAGCAACGCCGCGGACCGTTCCCGCAGCTCGGCGATCAGGTCGTCGAGGCGGGCCAGCAGGGCACGGCGGTTCGGCAGATCGGTCAGCGGGTCGCGTTCGGCCAGCTTGGTCAGCTCGTCCTGCACTCGCCGCATCGCGGTGATGTCGTGGGCGGTGCCCAGGACGCGCGCCGGCGCCCCAGCGGCGTCGGGGAAGACCTCGCCGTAGCACTCGAAGACGCGCAGTGTCGCGCCGTCGGCGAGGTACATCCGATGCGTGTAGGAGAACGAGCCGCCGTCGCGCAGGGCCTTCTCCAACGTCCGTTCGATCATCGCGACGTCGTCCGGGTACAACATCTGCCGGTAGGAGTCGTAGTCGAGGTGCGCATCAGCGGGCAGACCGAACATCTGCAGCAGCACGTCGCTCCAGACGACCTCACCGGTGAGTACGTTCCACTCCCAGGTGCCCACCTTGGCGAGTTGCTCGAGGTGGGCCAGCCGCCACCGGTAGTTGCGCCCACGGTCGCGTTCCTGCCGCTCGGCGCTGACGTCACGCAGCTCGTACAGGCGCAGCGGTTGCCCCTCGTGCTCCATGCCGTGACATCGCACCCGTAACCACCTGGTGGCCCCGTCGGCACCTCGCACCGGGTGGTCCACTGCGGGCTCGTCGGGCCCGATCTGCCCCAGCGGCAACTCTGCCAGCCCGACACCCAACCGGTGACCGGCTGGGTTGCACCAGAGAAAGCGGCCGTCCGGGGCCATTATCGCCAAGGCGGTGGAGGCGGTGTCCGCCGCGAGTCCCGGCAGCGTGCTCACCTGGGGCCACCACTTCCCTTCGCCGAGCAGGGCGCAGAACGGCCACGGCTGACAGACGGTCATCCTATCGCGACGGGCAGTCTAGCGGCCGTCCGGACGGTCCGCTCAGGGCGTCGGCGGCGAGAGCGGCGGGATCGGTCGCGATGCTGGTCGACCGTGCTCGTCGTGTTGAACACCACCGTATCTGTCGGCGGCCGCGGTTGCGGCAGCGTCCTGGTGGGCGTCCAGGGCATCCCGCAGACCGGCGCGTGAGGTCAGCGGCCATTGATGTCGGTGGCTTGCGCGCGGCACGGTGGCGTGGCAGGAGGAAGGGCCTCTGGAACGAACAAAGGACTCTGGACCGGATCATGCAGGTGGTGGGCATGCCGACGTACGCCACCGCGCCGGCCGGGCCGGTCGCCGGCCGGCTCGTCTTCGCCTACCGCGACGGCGGTCAACGGCGACAATCTCCCGACGACACGGTACCGGATCACGCGTCCGGCGTGATGTCGGTGGAAAGGGCCACCTTGCGGCCGTTCTCGACATCGGCGGTCAGCGCGTCGATGCGGGCCTTCGCCAACCCGTACGAGTCGGAGCCGAGTAGCTGGTGCAACGGGGCCTTGCCGTCGGCGGCCACTTCGATGATCGCGGCGGCGGCCTTGACCGGGTCGCCGAGCTGGGTGCCGGGCATCGCCAGATGCGCCTCGGTCATCTCCCGGATCGACTGGTATCCGGCGATCGTGGCCGACGGCAGGCCGAGAGAGGTGGTACGCAGGAAGTCGGTGCGCGTGTAACCGGGCTCGATGAGGTTCACGTCGATGCCGAAGCCGGAGACCTCGGCGGCCAGCGCCTCGGTGAGGCCTTCCAGGGCGTACTTTCCGGCGCAGTAGAGACCCCAGCCTGGGAACGCGGTCAAGCCGAGGATCGACGAGATGTTGATGATGCGGCCGCCGCGTCGCGCCCGCATGGCCGGCAGTACCGCCCGTAGCACGTTCCAGACTCCGAAGATCTGTACGTCGAACATCTGCCGGGCCTCGCTGTCGGAGACCTCCTCGACCGCGCCGAGGAAGCCGTACCCCGCGTTGTTGACCACCACGTCGATCTGACCGAACCGTTGGGTGGACTTCTCCACGGCCGCCGCGACGGCCGCCTCGTCGGTGAGGTCGAGTTCGAGGATCAGCAGCCGGGACCGATCGGCTTCGCCGAGTGCCTCGTCGAGGCGCCGCGCCGTGCGGGTGGTCGCGGCCACGGTGTCGCCGCGACGTAGCAGTTGGGTGACCAGTTCCAGTCCCAGCCCCCGCGACGTGCCGGTGACAAACCAGGTGGTGGGGTGCGACATGAGGTTCTCCTCGTGGCGTTCGGATTTCGACGGTTTCGATCCTGGCCGCTGTATCGCGGGCGCCGACAGGTTCCAGCTGGCCCAGCGCTACCTGGGAACACCATGCCCCCGCACGGTCTTCTCGCCGGGAAACGGGCCGCGCCATAATTTCTGGCATGGCGGCGCACACGGACCTGAGCGAGTTTCTGCGGACGTGCCGGGCCAACACGACCCCCGAGACGGCCGGGATCGTCGCACCGGGCGCAGCGGTCGGGCGGCGGGTACGCGGGTTGCGTCGGGAAGAGGTGGCGCATCTCGCCGGAGTGAGCGTCGACTACTACACCCGCCTGGAACAGGGCCGCCACAGCACCCCGTCGGACGCGGTCGTTCACGCCCTGGCACGGGTGTTCCGACTGGAGCCGGCCGCCCGCGCGCACCTGGCCGACCTCGCGCGACCGGCCCGGCAACGCGTCAGGCAGACACCGCCGCAACGCGTCCGCCCGGCCATGCAGCAGATGATCGCCTCGATGACCGAGCATCCGGCGGTGATCCTGGGCCGGCGTACCGACGTGCTGGCCGCGAACCTGCTCGCCCGGGCCCTGCTCACCGACTGGACGCGGCTGCCGGCCCGGGACCGCAACTACGCGCGGTGGACCTTTCTCGATCCCGGTGCCCGTGCCGCCTTCCTCGACTGGCCGTCGGTGGCCGCTGATGTCGTCGGCACGCTGCGCCTCTACGCCGGCCGCAACCCGGACGACGCCCGGCTCAGCGAGCTGGTCGGTGAACTCACGATCAAGAGCCCTGAGTTCCGTACGTGGTGGAACAGCCACAAGGTCCACGAGCGCACCCACGGCACCAAGCACATGATCCACCCTGCCGTCGGGCCGATCACCCTGCGGTACGAAGCCCTGACTCTGCCCGGCGACGAGGACCAGACGCTCTTCCTCTACACCGCTGACCCAGGCAGCCCGTCAGAGGAGAACCTGCGATTGCTCGCCTTGACAGTCAGTGACTGAGCCGGACTGCGGCTGGCGGCCCGGCTGGTCCGGTGAGGCAGGAGCACTGAGGCCCGCCCCAGCCACTCGGTCACCGGGGATGCGGTTTATGGTCAGGGTTTGAGGACGACCTTCTCGCAGTTGTCCTGCTTGTTCTTGAACATCTCGAAGCCGCGTTCCGCCTCGTCGAGCGGCAGGGTGTGGGTGATGACCCGGGTCGGATCGATCTCGCCACGTTCGATGAGCTGCAGCAGCGGCTTCATGTAGCGCTGCACGTGGCATTGACCGGTACGCAGGGTCAGCGCCCGATTCATCCAGGCGCCGGCCGGGAACTTGTCCAGCAGACCGCCGTACACGCCGATCACGGACACGATGCCACCGCTGCGGCACGACATGATCGCCTGCCGCAGCGCATGCGGGCGCTCGGTCTCCGAGCGGACTGCCTGCTTGACCCGGTCGTAGGCGTAGAGGGGCGCGCTGCCGTGGCTGGCCTCCATGCCGACCGCGTCGATGCACTTGTCCGGTCCCCGCCCACCGGTCAGTTCCAGCAGCCGGGACCGCACGTCCACGTCCTCGAAGTTCACCGGCGTGTGGCCCGCCCGTTCGGCCATCTGCAGCCGGTACGGCTCCTTGTCGATGGCGATGACCTTCGCGGCGCCGAGCACCCGGGCGCTGTCCATGGCGAACTGGCCGACCGGGCCGGCGCCCCACACCGCCACCACGTCGGTGGGCTGGATGTCACACATCTCGGCGCCCATGTAGCCGGTGGGCAGGATGTCCGAGAGGAACAGCACCTGCTCATCGGCCAGATCGGACTCGATCTTCAGTGGACCGACGTCGGCGAACGGCACCCTCGCGTACTGTGCCTGGCCGCCGGCAAAGCCACCGGTCAGATGCGAATAGCCGAAGATCCCGGCGACCGGGTGGCCGAACATCTTCTCCGCGATCCCGGCATTGGGGTTGGAGTTCTCGCAGCAGGAGTACAGCTCGGCGGCGCAGGCGCCGCACGCGCCGCAGGCAATCGGGAACGGAACGACGACGCGGTCCCCGACGCGCAGCCGAGCCGGGTCGACGCCTCGGCCGACCTCGACCACTTCACCCATGAACTCGTGACCCATGACGTCGCCGTCCTGCATCGTGGGCACATACCCATCGACCAGATGCAGGTCCGAGCCACAGATCGCGGTGGAAGTGATCCGTACGACGGCATCGCGCTCGTTCAGGAGCCTGGGGTCCGGTACGTCGCGGACCTTGACCTTGTTGCGGCCCGCCCAGGTGTTCGCCCTCACGCGTCCGCCCCCTTCGCCAGCTCGGAATCCGACGGCGGCTGCGCCGGACGCTGCGGGAACTCCTTGCGGGCCCGCTTGCCCCACGGGGCGCCCTCGGACCGGACCACCTGGCCGGTCTCCAGCACCTGCTTGAGTCGGCGCAGGTCATCGTCGAGCTGCTGGTGCGGCTCCTCGCCGAAGTACCTGGCGATCACCTTGCCGACCGCACCACCAGGAATGTCGTACGACATAACGACGTGCACCTCGGTGCTGACGCCGTCCGGGGCGGGCACGAACCGGACCGTGCCGGAGTTCGGCACGTCGGCCTCGCCGGTCGACCGCCACGCGATCCTCTCGCCGGCCACCTCGTCGACGATTTCCGCGTCCCACCCGACGTTTTTGCCGAACGGAGCGCTGGCGGACCAATGGCTCGTACGGTCACCGGTGGCGCAAACAGACCGGCGAACGTCACTTGGGGCGGAAATGCGGCCACCTGCCCTCTGCACAGCGAGGACCCCCCGCGGAGAAGGTCCGCTACGAGGTGTGCTGCCTGTCGTAGCGGGCAAAGCAGGCAACCTACTGGTGCCCAGGCTGCTCCGGAAAGGTGACGAAATGACCCTCGCTCTTGACGCGATCGAGCTACCGTCCGGCCAGACGATGCCCGTGCTCGGCCAGGGAACCTGGTACCTGGGCGAGAGCCCCGAGAGGCGGCAGGACGAGATAGCCGCCCTACGGACCGGGATCGACCTGGGCATGACGATGATCGACACTGCGGAGATGTACGGTGACGGTGCCGCCGAGGAACTCGTCGGCGAGGCGATCACCGGACGACGCTCCGACGTCTTTCTGGTCGACAAGGTGCTCCCGTCCAACGCCAGCCGACGGGGGACGGTGCAAGCCTGCCGCCGCAGCCTGCAACGACTCGGCGTCGACCACATCGACCTCTACCTGCTGCACTGGCGCGGCTCACATCCACTCGCGGAGACGATCGAGGCGTTCGCCGAACTCGTCGACGCCGGCGACATCGGGCAGTGGGGCGTGAGCAACTTCGATGTTTCCGACATGACGGATCTAGTCGAGGCGGGCGGCGGCGCCTGCGCGGCCAACCAGATCCTGTACAACCTCACCCGCCGCGGTCCCGAGCACGACCTGCTGCCGTGGCAACTCGCGCACCGCATCCCGGTGATGGCGTACTCGCCGATCGAGCAGGGCCGACTGCTCGGCCACCCCCAAGTCGCTGAGACCGCCGCTCGGCACGGGGTCACGCCCGCTCAGGTGGCGCTGGCCTGGCTGTTGCGGCAGGAAAGCGTCGCGGCCATCCCCCGGTCGTCCAACCCCGAACACACCCGGGAGAACGCGGAAGCGTGTGACCTGCGACTGAGCGAGGAGGACATGGCGGCACTCGACACGGCGTTCCCGCCGCCGGCCGGTCCGCAACCGCTGGAGATGCTGTAGCGTCGCCGAGCGTTTCGGCGGTCGGGACGGAGTCCCACAGCACGGGACCGCAATACCTGTACGACCAGTTCGAACAGCAAGTGCGCCTGGAATCGGACCGTCCGACCTCACCGAGGATCTGGTGGCCGCCACGGTGGCGGACGAGGGTGACAAGGGCGGCTCCGACGGCCTGGAGACCGACGACGCCGGCCGGTTCTACCTCACCTCGTACGAGAACAACGCCGTGCTGCGCCGGCAGCCGGACGGAGAGTACGAGACCGTCGTGCACGATCCCCGTCTGCTCCGGCCGGACACCATGTCCGTCGCCACGGACGGGCACCTCTACGTCACCGTCAACCAGCTGCACCGACAGCCGAAGTACCAGCGGGGACAGGACCGCGGCGCAAGCCGTACGCCCTGTTCCGCACCCGCGTCGACGCCGGACCGGTCCTGCTGCGCTGGACCGCCCGCAGTGTCCGGGATCAAGACGGCGACGACGTCCTGCACGGCGGGGTCGCGGATACATCCGAGCTTCCCGGACTCGGCGGCCGGCGGGTGTGCGGACTCAGGGGTGGTACTCGCCGCGGGTGCGGGGCAGCCACTGGGGGTGGTGGTCGCGCAGGTACCGGACAAGGGCCTCGCGGACGTCGCAGCGGAGGTCCCACGCACTCGGCCCGTCGGCCGCCGATGCCTGGACCTGGACCACGACGGTCTGGGGCGTCGCATCCACCATCTGCAGCACCCACTGGTGCCGGTCCCACAGTGGTGAAGATTCCACGATCCGCCTCGTCTCGGCGCGGAGGTCGTCCAGGTCGGCGGTGTGATCGACGTGGAGCCGGGTTTCGCCGACCACCCGCGTCTCATGCCGGGTCCAGTTCTGGAAGGGGTGCTCGGTGAACCAGCTGTTGGGCAGGATGAGCATCCGGTCGTCTCAGAGCCGGATGACCACGTTTGTCAGCTTCACCTCCTCGACGCGCCCCCACTGCCCGTCGACCACGATGACGTCTCCGACGTGGAGTCCGTCGGCGAAGGCGACCTGGATGCCGGCGAAGGCGTTGCCGAGCGCGGTGCGTGCGGCCAGGCCGAGCAGCGCGCCGACGACACCCGCCGAGGTGAGCACGGACAGTCCGATGGTGCGCAGCGGAGGGAAGGTGGTGAGGATCAGGCCGATCGCCACGACCGTCACCACGACCGAGGTGAGGCGCCGTACCGGTCGAATCTGAGTGCGGGCGCGCCGGACCCGGCGGTCGGCCGGCGTCTCGCCCGGCAGTCGGCTGAACGCGGCCCTCTCGGCGACGTGCAGCGTTCTGGCTCGACCGGTTCGGGCAGGGGAAACCCCGAGCGGTCACCGGATCGGGCTGCTCCGAGAGCGGCGAATCGACGGCCCGCCATGCTCGGCCGCGCCTCGCGACCGGCCCGCGCAGTGCGCACTGAGCAACCGGGACTGCGCGCTGGGGACCGTTCCGTGAGCGGAAGTCCGGGACCGGCTCGTCGAGGTCTCCCTCTTCCCGTCCTGGGACAAGCCTCCACGCGAGCACGGCGGCCGGCTCAACCGCGCCGATCGGGAGGTCGAGGATCGAGCCGGGAGC
The DNA here is from genome assembly GCF_007833915.1 of Micromonospora sp. HM134. NCBI lineage: Bacteria > Bacillati > Actinomycetota > Actinomycetes > Micromonosporales > Micromonosporaceae > Micromonospora > Micromonospora sp. HM134. Next base: position 2,873,126 of record NZ_CP041061.1, on the reverse strand, counting down.
ATAGCCGGGCACCCGTCGGCGATGCGGCATCTACTCCCCGCAGGCGCGGAGCGGACCGACGAGTGCACGGAGGGGGTGACCGCAGGTCAGGCCGTACCCTGCCGGTTGACCCTTCCCTCTCGGGACGTCTTCGACCGGCCATGGTCGCGCTCGGTCCCGGCCGATCCGGTCGCGGTGCGCTCGTGTCGCTGGTCCGGCGAATTCTCCACGGTGGCCCCCTGCCGGCCCCGCGCTCCGCTGCCCGGATGCCGGCGGCCCCGCGCCGACTCGCCGCCGCTGTCATGCTTGTTGCGCTTGTGGCTACCCATGCCCGGCGGGTACCCGGCGCCGGGGCACCCATGCTTTCGAGCGGGACGGCTCCAGCGAAGGATGTCGAGCGGTTCGGTTGGCCGAAATCTTCTCCACCGCACTGTCGGCCTGCGGACGCTGGCACCGGAGTAGTCGATGGGGCCCGACCGCGGCAACCCCGCGAACACCCCAGCCGCGAGCTCCTCCAGCCGTACCCGCACCCGGGCGGGCCCCCTGCCCCACGTGCGGCAGCAACACACCACGGCGGACCTCGATCAGCTCTGCTGCTGTTGCCCCCTGCGGTGACCCAACGCGCCCTGAACCGCCCGGATCTTGCCGCTGCCACACGGTTCTGAGTCAGTTGCTGCGTGGTCTGTCTGGCCTGACCGCCCGCCGGCTCGACATGGGCTGTCCCGTCGCTCGGCCCAGGGTCTGGCTCGTGTCAAGCCCAGACTCGGCCTTCCGGATGAAACAGCTGCCGAATGTCCTCCGACAGCTCGGAGTCCAGGTTCTCGAATTCGTCGGCGCTCATTGCCTCGCGCAGGGTCATCAATACCGCGCGAGCACCTTCAGCCGCCTGCTGGTCATCCAATCCTGACCGCGTCCGCACTTCGTTCAGGAATTCCACACGATCGAGAATTTCGGCGAAATCCACTTCCTTGTGCAGGTACCCTCGATACTCCTCGGGAAGTTGCGTGGCCAGATTGCGGGCCTCGCTACCACTTATCCGTTCCGCCAGCGTCGTTAGCGTGGCTCGGATGACGTTCGCCGCCTCCGTCGGTGGCAGTCCCGCCTGCCTCCTCACCGCTTCGAGAAACTCGGCGAAGTTCACGGCTTCTCCCTCCCGACCAGTTGGAGAGTCTCGTAGGTGTCCGCGACCGGCATCCTTTTCGACTCTGCCTTCCCAGGCACCTGCGGGCGTGGGCAACGTCCCTTCTGGGCCAGGAGTACGCCACGCCGGCGCGTGCGCTGACGCGCTGGGTGAACTCCGACCGGAAGCCTATGCGGGCAATCGGCGATGAAGCAGGAACCCTCCACGGCGCCCCGCAGGAATCCCTCCCGTGAGGGAGAAGAAAAGGACTGCTTTCCCTCACTTCGTGTGACGAGGCTACGAGCCACTTACCGGAGGAACGTCTTGCGAAACGGCCGCCAACCAGGGCCGGTACCGGTCATGGCCCGCGGGGCACCGGCCGGGCCAGGGCCCGGAGGTCCTCCGGCAGTTGCGCCATCGCATCCTCGAACTCGCCGTGCCCGACCACGCGGTGCAAGGTCTGCAGTACGGCCCGCACGCCACGCTCTGCGACGCCGCGCTCCACCCCCGCGCGGTCGGACACCCGCCGCAGAAACTCGTCGTAACCGAAAGCTTCCGGCTCATCCGTGCCCTTGACCATGAACTGGCGTAGCTCGTACGCCACACGGTCGGCCAGGTCCGCCGCCTCGCCGCCGCTGATCCGCTCAGTGAGGGTACGCAGGGTGGCCACGGTCAGGGATTGCGCCGTGTCCGGCGTAACGCCCGCCCGTGCCGCCACTTTGTCGAAGAACTTCAGCTCGACCATGCTCCCGCCCTTCCCGTCCCGGACAGGCCCTGGCTACCCTCGGCTACCCGGCACAAACGAGCGATGGCCGCCCTGCCGCACGCCGCCGACGCCCGACAGCCACCCGTGCCGGTGGCCTCGCCGCGCACCTCGCGACCCTTCTTCACCCAGGCGGATCTTGTGCGCGTGCGGCGGCTCAGTGATCAAGAAGGTCAGCAGCTACTCAGAGTCGACCGTCGGGGAGCCGGTTCACCGATCCGACCGAGGCGGGCGATGGGTTGCCTCCCAGCCGGATCAGTCCCGATGACAAGGCAGCAATCGTCGAGACGGCCATCATCCGCTCCGAGAAGTTGGGGCGGCCGTCCAGCCGGTGGAGCATCCGCAAACTCGCCGACCACCTGCACGTTCACACAACTCGCCGCGACGTAGCGAGATCGTTCAACGCTCAGCGCGAGCGGGGGGGCGGGGCGTCTGACAGTAGTCGCCGCAGGGTTGGTCTGATGGCGGTGGGCGTGTTTGAGATGGGGTCGGTCAGGTCCGGTTGAAGGTGCGGCGGGCTTGTCGGTATGCGGGTTGGCGGGTCAAGCGGCGTCAGCGTGGGATACGAAGGCCTCCTGGTTGCCGCAGCGGTTCCTGGACGGTTCCACTCCACAACCGGAGGCCTTCGTCATCACGTCCCTCTACGTCGTGTCGTCACACGACCTCAACCACCGTCCTTGAGCGGTACAGCTCTGGTCAGGGGTAGTTGGTCAGGTAGACGACCTGGTTGGTGGTGTTGGCGGTGCCGCCGGCGCTGTTGACGACCCGGTTGATGGTGCCGACCCCGCCGAGCGAGACGGTGACCATGTTGGTGAACCGGACGTTCGGGTTCGTCGGCGCTTCGATGGCCCGGTCGGCGACCACCGCGGGGTTGACGTTGAAGTAGCAGTAGCTGCCCAGCCCCCATGCCTGGTGGCTGGTGACCGAGTCGGCCACCTTGTACGCGGCGTAGCCCCGGGTCGCCCCGTTCGTCCAGGCGGCCTGGTTGGGTGGGTCGTAGGGCATTTCGTTCTGGTAGAAGTACGTCCGGCCGCCGTTGCCGTTCCAGACGGTCTGGTATTTCTGGTAGTGCTCGACGAACAGGCCGTACATGGTGACGTCGTCGCCGTTGACGGTCAGTCCGGTGTCGGCGGTGTTCACCGTCCAGCCGACGCCGTCGCCGTGGTCGGCACGCCACAGCCACATGTGGTCGCCGATGACGTCGTCGCTGTTGATGGTCAGGGTGTTGGTGGCCCGGCCGACGCCCGGCCCGCCGATGCGGAAGAAGACGTCGTGCAGCGAGGTCGGGTTGGCCGAGTGGTCGGCTGACGATCCGGGCGGGCCGACCTCCATGAGCACGGGCGAGGTGGTCTGCCCGGCCTCGAACATGAGGCCGGCGACCTTGACCCCGTCGACGTCGGCGACCCGCATGCCGACGGTGCCGTTGTCGGTCTGGATGGTGGCCAGGCCGAGCCCGAGGATCACCGTGTTGGCGCGGTTGACCTGGATCGGTTCGGTGACGTGGTGCACGCCGGGGGTGAACAGCAGGTGCCGGCCCTGGGCGAGCGCGGCGTTGATGGTGGCCGCGCTGGTGCCCGGCCGGACGACGAAGAACTGGCTCAGCGAGATGGACGAGCCGGCCGGGGTTTTGCCGTACCAGCTCGTGCCGGTGGAGTTGGTACGCAAGGCCGGGACGAACACCCGGTACTCGCCGGTGCCGTCGATGTAGAGGAATGGCTTCTCGCGGATCTGCGGAGTCTGCGCAATGACGGTGTGCGACGGGTTCGGGAAGTGCGGCGGGGGTGCGCCGGTCACGCCCTGGAAGACCATGTTCCACACCGAGCCGGTCCAGCCGTTGCCGAACTCGCTGTTGCGCGAGTACCACTGCTGCTGGGAGCCGGAGACGACGAGTCCGTCGATGCGGGTGTCGGCCAGCAGGCCGCCGCTGGACCAGCCGTCGCCGCCGTTCCAGAGCTGGATCTGGTTCTGCGCGCCACGCAGGTGCATCCGGCGGTACGGTGCGGCTTGCGACACCGCCCAGCGTTCGACGGTCACTCCGGCGGGCAGGGTGACCGACAGGTTCTCCGCGGCGCGCCAGAAGTTCTGCGTCGCGTTGCCGCCGAACCAGTCGGCCTCGACCCGGACGTGGCCGTTGAGGTTCACGTCGTCGGGGCTCATGCCCAGCCCGGCGACCTGGGTGAAGAAGCCGAGGTTGACGTCGGCGGTGTAGGTGCCGGGCTTGAACAGCACGGCGTACCGCTGTGGGCCGAACTGGTTGGTCTCCTGCTGGGTGAACAGGGTGTTCAGCCGGCTCTGGATGGTGGCCGTGGGCGTGGACGGGTCGAAGACGAAGGTGTTCGGGCCGAAGTTCGGGTTGCGTGGGTCGGTGGGCTCGACCGGGTCGGTTCCACCGCTCTCGCCGTAGACCTGGAACTCCCACAGCGAGTAGCCGTAGCCGGTGGCCCGGGTGGTGCCGTACATCCGCACGTACCGGCCGCTGCCGGTGACGGGCACCGTCTGGGTGCCGCCGGTGCCGGTGGTGGTGCTCCAGACGGTGGTCCAGGTGGTGCCGTTGTCGGAGGTCTGGATCTGGAACGCCCGCGCGTGCGCGGCCTCCCAGACCAGCGTGACCTGGCTGAGGGTGGCCCGGGCCCCGAGGTCGACCTGTAGCCACTGGGGGTCGCTGAAGGCACTCGACCAGCGGGTGCCGGTGTTGCCGTCGACCGCTGCCGATGCCGGGAAGCCGGTGCCCTCGGTTGACGACGCGGTGGCCGGGCGGCCCTGGGACAGCAGTGCCGGCGCGGCGTGTGCCGGCGCGGCCAGGGTGGTCGGCGTCAGGGCCGCGACGAGGGCGACGACCACGCCGACGGTGGTACGCCGCCAGCGCCGTGGGCCCGTTCTCGGGCGTGCGGGGGTGACACGAGATGTCATGAACTTCGCCTGTCGGTAGGGGGTGCGGACGCCGGGCACGACGGGGCTGAGGAGAGCGGTCGCGGGTGCCGGGGTGGTGCCGCCGGGACCGGCCCGCGACCGGAGAGCGCTCTCTTCCCGAGTGTTGCGGTCATGTTGCACGGGCGTCAAGACATCGATCTATAACAGTGTTATTTATCCCGGTTGCTACCTATGGTGGTTATCGACTGTCGGCCGCAGTCCTCCGGTGGCGAGCAGCCGGGCCACCGGCAGGGTGGCGGCGCCGAGCGCGACCGCGTCCACGCCGAGCCGGCACAGTTCGATCGACGCCTGCTCGTACGGCTGGCGCAGCGCCTGCCGTCCGGCCGCCTCGCGGATTGCGGGCAGCAGACCGCCGAGCGCCATCGCCGTCCAGCCGCCCAGCACCACCCGCTCGGGATTGAACAGGTTGATCAGATTGGCGACCCCGGCGCCGAGGTAGCCGGCGGTCTCCTCCAGCACCCGACGGGCGGTGGGCGAACTGGCAGCGGCCTCGACCAGGGCGGCGATCCGGGACTCCTCGTCCCCGCCGGGCACCGCCCGGCCGCCGTGGGCCTCCTGGTAGCGATCGATGATCGCCTCGGCGCCCACGTACGCCTCCAGGCAGCCCCGGGCCCCGCAGCGGCAGGTCCGGCCGCCGTATACCAGCGTGGTGTGTCCCCACTCGCCGGCGCTGCTGGACGCTCCCCGGTAGGCGACCCCGTTGGTCATCAGGGCCGCGCCGACCCCGGAGCCGACCAGGGCGAACACGGCGTGGCGGGCACCGCGTCCGGCTCCGAACCACATCTCCGCCTGGCCGAGGGTGTTCGCGCCGTTGTCGATGTGCAGCGGCAGGTCGGTGCCCGACCGGATCAACCGCTCCAGCGGCACCCGGTCCCAGCCGAGGGCCTGGGCGTGCACCACCGCCTCGGTGCCCTGCTCCACCACGCCCGACACACCGATCCCGACGCCGAGCACGTCGGCGCAGGACACCCGGGCCTGGGTGGTGACCGCGTCGATGCCGGCCAGCACGTGTCCGGCGACCGTCGCCGGTTCGGTGCGCGCCGGGTCCAGCGGGTAGCCGGCGCGGGCCAGCACGGTCATGGCGAGGTCGAACAGTTCGACCCGGACCAGGGTCTCCCCGACGTCCACCCCGATGACGAAGGCGAACCGGGGCGCGACGCGCAGCATCATGCTGGGACGTCCGCCGTCGGACTCGGCCACCCCGGCCTCGACGACCAGCCCCTCGCCGATGAGGTCACTGACCACGTTGCTGATCGCGGGCTGGCTGAGGCCGGTGCTGCGCATCAGGTCCTGGCGGGTCAGTGGACCGTCGAGGAAGAGCCTGGACAGCAGCGCGGAGCGGTTCCGCAGCCGCACGCTCCGATTCGTCGCTCGCGCCAACTCCACCCCGCCACCTTCCCCCGGGCCGTCCGGAGCGACTGTACGACCCCGGGGTTGACGGTCCTGCGGACAACCACTTTAATGACGACATTAATTAAGCCGTGATGTAACTCCCGCGACACGGTGCGCACCCCCCGGATCCGACGGTCCCGGATCTCCGACTGCCGGCCCCTCGCGCACGCCACCGCACCGACACACCCCACCACCAGAACCGGAAGGTCCGATCGTGTCGAGACGACGCCTCGCGATACTCACCGCCGCAGTCCTGGCTGCCGCCCCGCTGACCGCCTGTGGTGGCTCGGACGACCCGTCCGGCGGGTCCGCCAAGACCCTCACCTACTGGGCCAGCAACCAGGGGGCGAGCCTGGAAGCCGACAAGCAGATCCTCCAACCCGAACTGGACCGGTTCGAACAGCAGACCGGCATCAAGGTCAACGTGGAGGTGGTGCCCTGGTCGGACCTGCTCAACCGGCTGCTCGCCGCCGCCACCTCCGGACAGGGCCCGGACGTGGTGAACATCGGCAACACCTGGTCGGCGTCGTTGCAGGCGACCGGAGCCATGGTCGAGTTCGACGACGCCACCCTGGCCAAGGTCGGCGGCAGGGACCGGTTCGTCCCGGCCGCGCTCGCCGCCGCCGGGGCCCCGGGTAAACCGCCCGCCGCGGTGCCCCTCTACAGCCTCGCCTACGCCCTCTACTACAACAAGAAGGCGTTCGCCGACGCCGGCATCACCACCCCGCCGACCACCTGGGAACAGGTGGCCGAGCTCGGCCGCAAGCTGACCGGCGACGGCCGGTGGGGCCTCGCCGTCGAGGGTGCCAACGCCTCGGAGAACGCGCACCACGCCTTCACCTTCAGCCAGCAGTACGGCGGCGAGTGGTTCGACTCCGCCGGCAAGCCGACCTTCGACACCCCGCAGAACGTCGCCGCGGTCAAGCGGTACGTCGACCTGATGGCCACCGACAAGGTCATCAACCCGAGCAACGCCGAGTACGCGCAGAACCAGTCGGTGTCCGACTTCGCCAACGGCAAGGCGGCGATGCTGCTCTGGCAGGCCGCCGGGGCGAACCTCAAGTCCCAGAACATGGCCGCCGACGCGTACGGCGTGGCCCCCGTGCCGTTCCTGGCCGCCCCGCCGGCCGGCGGCAGGAAGGTCAACAGCATGGTCGCCGGGATCAACATCGCGGTGTTCAAGCACACCAGGAACCCCGACGCCGCCCTGGAGTTCGTGAAGTTCATGACCAGCGACGCCGAGCAGGTGACGCTCAACAAGACGTACGGATCGCTGCCGCCGGTCACGACCGCCGCCAGCGATCCGGCGTTCACCGCCCCCGAGCAGAAGGTGCTCCAGGCGACCCTCGCCACCACCGCGGCCCCGCTGCCGCAGGTTCCCGACGAGAGCACCTTCGAGACCCTCGTCGGCACCGCCATCAAGGAACTCTTCGCCGACGCCGCCAGCGGCAAGCCGGTCACCGAGGACAGCGTCCGGCAGAAGCTGAGCAAGGCCCAGCAGCAGATGCGCTGACCCGCCGGACCGGTGGCCGTGGCAGGGACGCCGACCCTGCCACGGCCACCCCGCGAGAGGACCACGATGGCCATCACCACCGTCCACGACGCCACCGGGCGCGACGGGCCGCCCCGGGGCGGGGCACCGCAGAACCGCCCCCGCCGACCCCGCCGCTCACTCCTGCCGTACCTGCTGCTCGCCCCGGCCGTCGTGCTGGAACTGGCGATCCACGTCGTGCCGATGCTCGTCGGCGCCTGGATGAGCCTGCTGGAGCTGACCCAGTTCCACATCCGCGACTGGTCCACCGCCCCGTTCGTCGGCACCGAGAACTACCGGATGGTGCTCGATCTCGACTCTGCCGCCGGAGCCGAACTGCTGCACTCGTTTCAGGTGACAGTGCTCTACACGGTCTGCTCGGTCGGCCTGTCCTGGGTGCTCGGCACCACCGCGGCCGTGCTGCTGCAACGCCCGTTCCGCGGCCGGGGCCTGCTGCGTGCGCTCTTCCTCACCCCGTACGCCCTGCCGGTCTACACCGCCGTGATCACCTGGAGTTTCCTATTCCAGCGCGACAACGGCCTGGTCAACCACGTGTTGGTCGACCAGTTGCAGCTGCTCGGCGACCGGCCGTTCTGGCTGATCGGCGACAACAGCTTCGTCGCGTTGCTGATCGTGTCGGTCTGGCGGTCCTGGCCGTTCGCCTTCCTGTGCGTCATGGCCGGCCTCCAGAACATCCCGGCCGACCTGTACGAGGCCGCCGCGATGGACGGCGCGGGCTTCTGGCGGCGGTTTCGCTCGGTGACCCTGCCCATGCTGCGTCCGGTCAACCTGGTGCTGCTGCTGGTGCTGTTCCTGTGGACCTTCAACGACTTCAACACCCCGTACGTGCTGTTCGGCGGCTCCGCGCCGGAGCAGGCCGACCTGGTCTCCATCCACATCTACCGCAGCTCCTTCAAGACCTGGGACTTCGGCTCCGGCTCCGCGATGTCGGTGGCGCTGCTGCTGTTCCTGCTCCTGGTCACCGCCGGGTACCTGCTGCTCACCAACCGCCGGAGGAACGATGCGTGAGACCACCGCCGAGCGTTGGGCCCGCCGCAGCGTGTTGACCCTGCTCACGCTGTTCGTCCTCGTCCCGCTCTACGTGATGGTCAGTTCGTCGGTCAAACCGCTGCAGGACGTGCAGAACGCGTTCACCTGGTGGCCCCGCCGTCCCACCGTCGACGCGTTCGTGGACATGTGGTCGACCGTGCCGCTGGGCCGCTACCTGGTCAACAGCCTGGTCGTCTCCTCGGTGGCGGCGGTCCTGTCGGTGGCCGTGGCGATCTTCGCGGCGTTCGCGGTCAGCCGCTACCGTTTCCGCGGCCGGGGCCTGTTCTCGGTGACCGTCCTGTCCACCCAGATGTTCCCCGGCATCCTGTTCCTGCTGCCGCTGTTCCTGATCTACGTCAACCTGGGCAACGCCACCGGCATCCAGTTGTACGCCAGCCGCACCGGCCTGATCGTCACCTACCTCACCTTCTCGCTGCCGTTCTCGATCTGGATGCTGGTCGGCTACTTCGACTCCATCCCGCGCGGACTCGACGAGGCCGCCCAGGTCGACGGCGCCGGCCCGCTCCGCACGCTGTTCCAGGTGGTGCTGCCGGCGGCAGTGCCCGGAGTGGTCGCCGTGACCGTGTACGCGTTCATGACCGCCTGGGGTGAGGTGCTGTTCGCCTCGGTGATGACCAACGAGGGCAGTCGCACCCTGGCCGTGGGCCTCCAGGGCTACTCCACCCAGTTCAACGTCTACTGGAACCAGGTGATGGCCGCCTCGCTGGTGGTCAGCATGCCCGTCGTCGCCGGTTTCCTGGCGTTGCAGCGTTACTTCGTCGCCGGCCTCACCGCCGGCGCGGTCAAGTGAGTCCGCCACCGTGTCCCGCGAGGAGAACCCGACGTGCCCGACCTGTCCACGCTGCCAGCCGACTTCATCTGGGGCGTCGCGACCGCCGCATACCAGATCGAGGGTGCCGTCGCCGCCGACGGCAGGGCACCGTCGATCTGGGACACCTTCTGCCAGGTGCCCGGGGCCGTCGACAACGGCGACAGCGGCACCGTCGCCTGCGACCACTACCACCGGTGGCCGCAGGACATATCGCTGGCACGCGGCCTCGGCGTCGACGCGTACCGGTTCTCGGTGGCCTGGCCCCGGGTGCTTCCCGCCGGCGTCGGCCCGGTCAACCCGCGAGGGCTGGACTTCTACGACCGGCTGGTCGACGCGTTGCTCGCGGCCGGGATCCGGCCGTTCGTCACGCTCTACCACTGGGACCTGCCGCAGGCCCTCCAGGACCGGGGCGGCTGGCCGGAACGCGCCACCGCCGAGGCGTTCGCCGACTACGCGGCGGTCGTCGCGGCCCGCCTCGGCGATCGGGTCGCCGACTGGACCACCGTCAACGAGCCGCTCTGCGTGTCCTGGATCGGGCACCTGGAGGGCCGGATGGCACCGGGCGAGCGGGATCTCGCGCGCGCGGTGCGTACCTCCCACCACACGCTGCTCGGCCACGGCCTGGCCACCCTGGCGGTCCGCGCCAACGCCGCCCGCCAGGCCTCCGTCGGGGTGGTGCTCAACCTCAGCCCCTGCGAGCCCGCCACCGACCGTCCGGCGGACGTCGCCGCCGCCCACCGGATGGACGGCCACGTCAACCGCTGGTGGCTGGACCCGCTGCACGGCCGCGGCTACCCCGCCGACATGCTCGCCACCTACCGGGTGGAACCGCCGGTACGCGGCGACGACCTCGCCGTGATCGCCACGCCGACCGACTTCCTCGGGATCAACTACTACTTCCGGCAGGTCGTCGTCGACGATCCGGACGGCCCCCCGCCGTACGCCCGGCAGGTGCCGGTGCCGGGGGCGGTGCAGACCGCGATGGGCTGGGAGAACCATCCGGCCGGGCTGGAACGGCTGCTGGTCGCGGTGCACGAGGAGTACGCGCCGGCCCGGATCGTCGTCACCGAGAGCGGGTCGGCCTGGCCGGACCACGTCACCGCCGACGGCACCGTGCAGGACCGGGAGCGCACCGACCATCTGGAGCGGCACCTGGCCGCCTGCGCGGCCGCCGTCGACCGGGGCGTTCCCCTCGCCGGATACTTCGTCTGGTCGCTGCTCGACAACTTCGAGTGGGCGTACGGCTACGACAAGCGGTTCGGTCTGGTGCACGTCGACTACCCCACCCAGCGGCGCACGGTCAAGGCGAGCGGGCTGCGGTACGCCGACCTGATCCGCGCACACCGGCAGCGCACCGGACCGGCGAGGACGGTCCCGGTACGCCGATGACGGGCCGACGGGGCCCGGGAACCCCTGGGTGTCGCACCGGGCGACACCCAGGGGCCCGACCCATGCTGCGCGACCCCGAAGCACCCGCCCTCATCAGGCACCAACTCGAAGTCCTGCTGCTCACCACCGGCGTCCTCACAGCACCCGAGTAGACCGGAGCGGGCAGCGTCCAGCACCACCCGACCAGCACGTATCAAGATCAACGGATCCTGTCTCTGGCGGTGCCACTCCCCCACCATGCTGGTCGTGATCGCACGGCTTCACCATGCTCCACCGCCATGCTCGCCGATGTCGCGGCCGGATCGGTCACCTGCGCCAGCATCGGTGGCCTGCTGCGCGGCGTCGTTCCTGGAACGATCCCTCATCGTCGGCTTGGTCCTGTCCTCGATCAAGGCGTGGTGCTACACCCCGACCCCCAGGACGACGCGATGTCAAGATCGCGGACGCCGTTGCCTGCGGGCGGCCGCAGCTGCGCCGCCGGGATGCGGCCTCGATAGTTGCGGCACGGGGGTGGCATCCTGTGGATCGTGAGGCCTAAATGCTCCCTCTACGTGGACGTCGGTTACCTGCTCAGCGCCGCGGCGGTCCGGGTGACGGGGACGTCGCTGCGGAACGGGATTCAGGTCGACTACGAGTCACTGATCGACGCGCTGGTCCAGCAGTCCGAGGCGCTGTCGGAGCTGCCGATGTTGCGCGTTCACTGGTACGACTCCGCGAGAGACGGCGTGCCCGACGGCTCGCAGCAGTTCATCGGTGAACTGCCCAACGTCAAGCTGCGGCTCGGCCGGTTCGGCGTGGATGGCCAGCAGAAGGGTGTCGACCTGCGCATTGGGCTCGACCTGGTGATGCACGCACGCAACGCCGTTGCGGACGTCTTCGTCCTCGTCTCGGGCGACGATGATCTGACCGAGGCCGTGGAGGAGGCCCAGGTGCACGGGGTGCAGGTCATCCTGCTCGCCGTCCCCAACGGGCAGGACCGGCCTCACGGCATCAGCCGGCATCTGATCCGGGCGGCCGACGGGCTCAAGATCATATTTCCGGACGCCATCGATCATGCCGTGACGAAGATGGAGACACCCTCGGCGGTGCCGTCACCGATGGCGGTGTCGCTGGGCGGGCACCCGCGTGCCAAAGCCCCGTTGACGGGCTCCACCGCGCAGGAAGGCTCACCAGCAGCCCGCCTGTCGTCCGCGCCCGCCGCCAGTGGGGCCCTGGACATCAGCACGGGCACGACGAATCACGAGGACCCTCCTGACCTTGCCGAACAGATCGGCTCGGTCGTCACCAACGTCCTGACGACTTTCCGCAGTTCGGCCACGCCGGAGGCCCTGGCGGAACTCACCGCCGGGAAACCATCGATCCCCCGCGACATCGACAAAGCCCTACTGACCGACCTGTCTGATCACCTCGGGGAAGTCGATCTGAGTGAAGCCGTGCGACACCAGCTTCGCGCACGGTTTTGGGAGCAGTATGACCAGGCCTGGTAGTGCTTTGTTAGGTTCTGTGGCGCTTGTTGCGGTGTAATGGTTTCACGGGTTGGTGGCAGGTGAGGCAGGCGCCGGTTCAGGTCCCGAGGAGCCTCCGGCAAACCGGGGGAACCTCATCCTCGTTGCCGGCTCAACCCTGACCGTCCTCGTCGTGCTGGTGGGTGCGCTGCGGCGGGCGGCCCGTCGTTGACCAGACCCCCGCTCCCGCGATCGCGGCACATCCTCCGAGGGGATCCCTGACCACGTTGCAGGCCGGGTCCCGCCGTGCCTCGGTGTCGGTCTCGGGATGCCAGGGTGACGACGACCTGCCGGAGAACGCCTGGCAGTCAGCTACCGGTGTGGGCCGGCCGAATGACGGTGAAGACGGCTCCCGCCGGGTCGGCGAGCGCGCAGACCCGACCGGTCACCACGTCGCGCGGCGGCACGAGCAGAGGCCGTGGTGCCGGGTTGAAGCTGACCGGTGCGGCGCATGCACCCCAGCAGCCAGCGGCGGGCGACGCGGCGCGGCAACGTCTGTTCGCACGTCCTGACGGCAAGCTTGTCCTGGTCGACGGCTGTCGATTCCTGGGCGCAGGGGCTGCGCTTCGTCCCCTGAAGACCGTAATCTTGCGGCGTCGGTCACTGGTGCGTCTCGGAGAGTAGCGAGGAGTGTTGGTGAGTGCCGCGCCGAGGGCGCGGTAGGTAGGTAATGGTCTTGTGGGAGGAACTGCGTGCCGAACCCGCCACGGCTGTGGTGGCAGGACATCGATCCGGTCGTGTGGCGGTGTTTCGGCCAACCCGAGGACCTGGCGCGCGAGCGCAACACGGCAGTGTTGGCAGCTCTGGAGGAGTTGGCGACACGCGCCCCGATGTCGACGCCGGCCGACATCGCCGCGCAGATGCGCGACGTCGGTTTTCGTGACCAGATGACCGAATTCGAGCTGCGCACGGTGCTCGACTACCTGACGAGCGCGCATCTCGTCGAGCCATTCCGGGACTATGCGGCGCTCAACGCGGGTTTGGATGCGGTGGTCCGCCGGCAGGAGGCGTGGGCTCTGACCAAGATCGGCCGGGCCGTGGTGGCCGCGGTGCGCACGGCTGTCGTCGACTCGCGGCGGGCGCTACAACTGCCGAGCCGTCTTCTCGACAGCGTCGAACGCACGGTCCGTGATCTGATCGAGCATCTCTCTTCCGATGCTGGGTTGCTGCCGACCGATCTGGATGACGTCCGGACGAGGCTGGACGAGATGCAGCGTGTCACCGCCGACTTCTACGCTGCGCTGGCGCAGATGGTGCAGTCTGATGTCACCGACGATCTGCTGTTCGGGGAGAACCGTGATCGTGTGATCGAGGCCCTGCGACAGTTCCCGCGTGAGTACGGGCGAGCGCTGCGCCGGGTCGAGGCGGCCCTGACCGACTTGGAGTCGGTCGGGCACCGGCCGCTGGTCGAGACCGCCGCCATGCACGCGGGCCTGCTCGACACCCGCGATCAGCAGGACTGGATCGACGAGCGGGTGCGTCGGCTGTCCGACCTTGCCGCCTGGTTCGCCCCTTCGGGTTCGGTGCAGCGGCTGATCTCCTCGGCGGCTGGTGCCGTGCACACCCTCCTGGTGGCCATCGATCGACGCTACACAGCGCTGCGGCGTGGCTCGGATCTGGCCGCCGACTTCCGGGAACTCGCCTACAGCTTGTACGCCCAGCCGGACGACGAGGCCGCGCGCCGCGTGTATGCCGCTGCGTTCGGCCAGTGGCCTGCCGTACATGCGGTCGTCGGGACGACCGAGGAGGACGTCGCCCACGCCACCCCGGCAGCCGGTGGCACCAGCCGGCACCAGGTGGATGTGATCCTGCGCGAGCACGAACGCGTCGGTCGCGCCAGCGGCCGTCCCCGCAAGGTCCCGGATGCCGGTGCTGCCCGTGCTGCCGCTTTGGAGAAGGCCGGAGCCACTGCGGCGAACCGGCGACGGTTCAGCGCGTTGCTGGTCACCGACGGCGAAGTGCCGCTGAGCCATTTCACCGGTCTGGAGACACCGGCGTTGATGATCCTGCTCGGTGCGATCGAAGTAGCGCGCAACACGATTGATGCCGCTACCGGATACGGCGAGGCTCACGCCGAGGGTGCCAGCGTGGTGGTCCGGGTCAGGTTGGGCCGTCCCGAGACGCACCTGCCGGTCCGGTTTGCCGAAGGGACTCTGGTGGCGCCGGAACTCTTGATCACCGTGACGCCGTCCGAAGTCGCTCAGGGTCTGCAGGTTGTGACGAGGGAGGGTGCCGCATGACCCAACGGCTTCTCGACCCGGATCTCGCCGATGCGGCACGTCACCTGATTCTCGCCTGCCGGATCTCTTCGGCCGATGACCCGGTTCGCTACCGTGTGGTGTTGCGCGGCCGGCGGGAGCTCACCGACTTCTTCCGGACGGAATTGGGGTGGACCCTGCACATTCACGACGTTGGTGGGATGGTGCGGCTGCATAAGCGCCGGGACGATGTTCCCGGGGATCGCGGGCCGCGGCTGCAGCGGCGAAGTGGACGAGGCCAGTTGGCTCCCGCTGAGGTGCTGGTGCTGGCCGCGCTGGTCTGTGAACAGCTGTGGCGGCGTCCGCGGATCAGCCTGCGCGAGCTGTTGCAGTCGGTGGCTCAGGTGTGCGCTGCCGAGGCGGCCACGGGTCGGCTACCGGCTTTCCGGATCGTGGCGACGGACGGGGTCAGCAAGCGTGAAGCACAGGCCGCACGGGCGAACATTGTGGATGCGATAAAGCTGCTGCAGGTCGACGGGGAGATCGGCGTCGACGCGGACTTGGACCGGGCAGTGACAGACGAGAACGCTGAGGTGTTCATCACCGCTGACCGAGACAGCCTCGCTAACAAGTTCGCCTCGCTGTCACCGACGCTGTTGTCGTTGAGCGCCCGGGCCCCCGATCAGCACGTCGCCACGCTGACAGCGATCTCACTTCCGGATGCCGAGCCGGACGCCGTCGCGCAACGGCAGGCCAGCGTGGAGGGGCGCCGGCTGACCGCGCTGCGGCGAGTGGTGGACGACCCTGTCGCTGACCCGGACAACGACCCGAATCCGGTCGGCTACCTCGCCACCTCGACCGGCCGGGAACGCGCGTTGAACATCGCCGCCGCGCTGGGGCTGGTCGCCAGCGTTCGCCGTGACTGGTGGGAGATCACCGACCCGACGGGAACCGCCTCTGACTTCGACTTCCCGCAGGGCCGCAAGACAGAGCGGCAGGGTGCGCTGGCCCTGCTGTCGCACCTGCCGCATCACGGCGCGTCCGAGGTAACCGCCGGGGAGATTACGACGATGTTCGAGGAGATCCGTCGAGACATGCCGCGGTGGGCGGCCGGCTATGCCGAACGACTGCCCGTTCTGGCCCGGGCCGCTGCTGGGGAACTGGTCACCGCCGGCCTGCTGCGGGTCACGGGTGATGAGGACCGGTGGCAGGTCACACCGGGCGTGCACCTGTGGCGCGTGCGGGCACGACATGGCCAGCCTGCTCGTCCGGGCCGCCACCGCACGGAAGCCGATTCGGACCCGAGGGAGGAGCCGGCGTGAGCCTCATCGCGCACCCGGGTCGACAGCCGATCGGGAGAAGCGACGATGCCGGCCCGGTGGCGGATTGGAACGACGGACCGGTCGCTGCCGACAGGTGGCAGCCGACCCGGGCCGGTGCGGTGAACTCGTGGGCGTGGACCGATGAGACGCTGATGTTCGCCGATGGCTGGCTGGCGCTGGCCGGGCCGAACGGATCTGGTAAGTCCTTGACCGCCTCGATGCTGGTCACCGTCCTGCTCGACGGCGAGGTGTCGCAGAAGGCGCTGTCGGTGTCTGGTGAGGCCGTCGGCACGCTGATAGACCGGCATACCGACCGCAACGCCAAGGAGGACCGTACCGGAGCGTGGTGGCTGGAGTACGGCTACCGCGATACTGGCACCGGCGAGGTTCGCTACCTGACGACCGGGTTGTGGCTGCGCTCGCAGAGCAGCGGCTTGCAGAAGGCGTTCTTCATCATGCCGGGTCGCGTCGGAACCGACCTCTTCCTCGCTCGACAGCGGGACCCGGTACCGGTCGAAGGGCTCGCCGAGCAGGTTGGCGCCGCGGACGGCCGATTGTTCACCTCCCATGACCGTCTTATCTTGAAGGTCCGGGACTATGTGAACCTTGCCGAGGAGAACCAGTACCGCGACGCGATCCGTACGACGTTGTTCGCGCCGTTGGACTCGGTGCAGTTCGACGCGCTCGTCGGAGTGTTACGCAGCCTGCGCAGCGTCCGCACCGCAGAGGCGATCTCCCCGAATCAGATGCGCGCGGTGCTGACCGAGGCGCTTCCGGCGCTGGATCCTCGCGCGTTGCAGTTCATCGCCGACACGATGGAACGCATCGCTGACCTTGAGGCACAGCTGAAGCAGGCCCGTGCCGAGATTCGGCAGCTGGAACAATCGGAGCAGCAGTACCAGCGCTACATTGACGCGATTATCGCCGAGGAAGCCGCCCGCCTGGCGAATGCCCAGACGGTCTTCGACGATCACGCCCGCGAGGCGCGCGCCGCCGAGCAGCAGTTGGCGGACGCGCAGGCACAGGTGGCGCGCGTGCAGGCCCGGCGCGAGGAACTGCGCCGCGAGATCGCCGGTGTTCGCGGCCGGCTCCAGGCTGCCGAGGGGGCGCTGCGTGAGCATGCCGGCGCCGAGCTTCCGCATCTCGAAGAACGCCTCACCGATCTACGCAAGCAGCAGTTCGAGCTGGAAGCGGCCGGTCTGGACTTGCAGGAAGAGTCACAACAGGCCACCCAGCAGGCAGTGGAGTGCGCCGATCAGTTCCGCAACAGTCAGCGCCATCTGACTGGGATCGGCTCGCGTCTACGCGCGACAGCCGGCGATGTCGGGGCGCATGCATTCGTCGATCGTCTCGCCGAGGTCACCGAACAGGTGACGGCAGCCACCAGCCTCGATCGGGACCCACCCACGATTGACCTCGCACAGATCGCTGAAACTCCGCGCGGCTGGATCGAGGCGCGCGAGACGGCTCTCAACGGCATCGACGCGATGCTGCACGAACATGACATAGCGCAGGTCGAACAACGGACCGAGGCCGGGCATCTCCGGGCCGCCGAGGAGGCCCAGGACCGTGCCGCCGACCGCGTTGGCGATGCCCGTGCCGAACGTCGTGCCGCCGAGCAGGACCTACTCGACGCATTGGACCGGTGGGAGGGTGGCCGGGTCCAGCTTCCGTCCGTTGCGGCGGACCTGACGATTGACGCCGAGGACCGCATCGCCCCCGACCGGTTGGTTGCCTGGCTGCATGAGGCGGGTACCGCAACGCGGGAACGGATCGCCCTGGCGGCCAGGGATCAGGACGTCGTGCACGGTACCCGCCTCGTGCACGCTGCCGAGGGTGCGGCACACCGGGCCGCGCAGGCTCGGGATAGGGCCGAACACGTCGCCGATCAGGCCCAACGTGCGCTGGAGAACGCGCAGGCGCAGGCTGACCTCGACCGTGCGGCCGTGGACGAACAGGCACGTCAGGCCCGAGCCGATCATGACGCGGCCGTGGACGCTGCCCACGCCGTCACCGCCGCCGCTGAGCACGCTCTGGCGGCCGGCCGGGTGGACGCCGCCAAGGCGGCAT
Source organism: Micromonospora sp. HM134 (assembly GCF_007833915.1). Classification (NCBI taxonomy): domain Bacteria; kingdom Bacillati; phylum Actinomycetota; class Actinomycetes; order Micromonosporales; family Micromonosporaceae; genus Micromonospora; species Micromonospora sp. HM134. The sequence goes on along the minus strand of NZ_CP041061.1, from coordinate 2,855,044 downwards.
CCGAGTGGAGCCGCCAGGTGGCCGGGTGGCGCACCGGGCTCGTCCACCTCAACGGCCGTACGGTGAGCCTGCCCGACGATCCGGATGCCATCGATCTGCGGCAGCCGTTCCTCGATCTGGAACGGGCCCATTCGGCGGCCGTCAACGGTCTGCAAGGCGCGATCGCCGAGGCAGAGCGTGCCGTCGAGGTTGCGAGGCAACGGGTCACCGGGATCGAGGACGAGCTCGAAAAGGCCCGACGGCAGCTGCCGGTGCCGCAGGCGCCGCCGTGGCGGGCGCCCCGCGATCCGGGTCGTGGCGTGCCGTTGTGGGCCGCCGTTGCTTTCGCCGAGCACATCAGTGCAGAACAGGCCGACCGTGTCGAAGGTGCGTTGCTGACCGCGGGGCTGCTGGACGCGCTGATCACTGCGGACCGCCTGGTCGGTGACGGTGACCTGGTGCTCGCCGGTGACGGTCCCGTGGGCGGGCAGAGTCTGGCCGACATTCTCGTTGCGGAGGACGGCTCGGGTGCCGACCCGCGGCACGTGGAATGGCTGCTGCGGGCCGTTGCGGTCGACCTGGCCGGCAGCGACCTCAGCATCGGGCACCTGCGCACCGGCAATGTGATCGCGTCGGCTCCGCCGAACTACCGGGCCACATTCATCGGCCGGGTCGCCCGCGAACGGGCGCGGCTCGCGCTCGTCGCCGACCTCGAACAGCGGCTGGGCACCGCGCGTCACGACCTTGAGGCTGAGAAGCAACACGTTGCACACCTTGATGCCGCTGTCCGCGCGTCTCTGCGGGAGCGGGATGACTTCCCTTCCGCCGACGCGGTTGCCATGGCGCGCGCGCAGGTCAGCCAACTGCAGCTCGGCGTCGCGAAAGCTCAGCAGCAAACCACGCAGGCACTGGCCAACGCCGCAGCGCAGCTCACCGGGCTGCTCGCCGAGTTCGATGCTGTCCGCAATGGCGTGGACAGGGCGGTGGAGACTGCCCTCCGACGACGTGAAGAGGCGTCTGGCGCACTAGAACGATCGAGGCGGGATGAGTCCGATGCCAGCGCTGCCCTGGCCACCGCGCGGGGAGAGTTGGCGGAGGCCACTGAGCGACGCGATGAGGCCCGGACGGCTCAGCAATTGTGCATCGCTGAGGAACAGCGATTCCCCGACGTGGAGCATCTGCGTCGCACCATCCGTGATGAGGACGTCGCCGAACGGGACGAGGTCGCCGCCCGCGCCTCTGTCGATGAGCATCGCCGCCGGCACCAGCGTTCCAGTGACCGCGTCCGCGTGGCGCTGCGCGCACTGCATACTGCTGCGACGCTGCCCGACGGCGCTGTCCTGCCAACCGACCGAGAAGTGTTGCGGCGGCACCGGGGTCTGATCGCTGCCCTGCTGCAGCAGATCGGGGACTGGCAGAGCGCCGGGCAGCGGGCCCTCGACTTGCTGGCGACAGCCCAGCGCGAGCAGCGGGCCGCGGACCGGGTCGCCATCCGGTTCCAGAAGGCGGTTGCCGCCGCAGGCCAGATCCGGCTCGCCGCCGAAGAGCTGGACGCCCGGGTGGAGCAGACTCGGACGCTGTACGGGGCGGAATATGCCGAGCTACGGCAGACGAAAGACCAGCTCGCTGACGAACTGACCGACAAGCTGGCCGAGGTCGAGCGACGCGAGGCCGAGTTCCGTACGCATGACAATGCTGCGGTTGCCGCCGCCACGACGCTTGAGAAGATTGCGCCGCGTCGTCGAGAGGCGGATCAGCACCGCACCGACTGCTTCGATCGAATGTGTCTGCTGATCACCCATGGCTTCGCCGAAGTGCCGCAGACGCTGCCGCGTGATGGCGACAACCGGCCGGCCAACCTGACCGCCGCGCTCACCTGGTCGCGTCAGCTGCTTGCCGGCAAACCCACCACCAGCGCCCGGATGGACACCCTGAGGATCGCTCGGGAACGGGTGCAGAAGCAGCTTGAGAGCACGATGCGGTCCGTCAACCAGGCCCTCGCAGAGTTCGACCAGCAGCTCGACAGCACCACCCTTGAGGGCACGGAGTGGCGGCGTGTCACGCTCGCTGCACCTAACGCCGCGGTCGGCGAGGATCTGCGGCAAGCCGCTGAGACGCTCCGCGCTACGGCCGAAGGCCTCGAACGAGATCTGCGTCAGGACGTCAAAGCGACGCTCAAGACGTCGATGTTCACCCAGCTGCGGCGTGACATCCAGACCCGCCGTGAGGCGGCGAGGGAACTGGTTCGGCAGATTCGGGCCACCCTTGAGAACGTTCGGACCGGTGTGGCCCGCGTCGGCGTGCAGGTCGACTGGAAGGTTCGCGACGACGGCAACTCCCAGCAGATGGTCGCCCTGCTCACAGCGCCGCCCTCCGACGAGGTCTTCGATCAGATGTATGAGATCCTGCGGGAACGGATGGAGGATGCCGGCGAGGAAACCTGGGCCGAACGTGTCGCCCACACCTTCGACTACCGCTCCTGGCACCATTGGGAGATCAGCGTCACGCACAGCAGCTTCGGTGCCGACCAGTTCAAGCCGGTCAACACCCGATCCAACCCGCTCAAGAGCCTGTCCACCGGTGAATCCCGTCTCGCGACGATGCTCCCGCTGTTGGCCGCGGCCTGGTCGATGTATTCCGGCGACACCTACCAGGGGCCTCGCCTGCTGTCCATCGACGAGATCGACGCCGCCTTCGACGACCGTAACCTGCGCCAGATCCTCACCCTGCTGCGAACCTGGGATTTCGACGTCCTTGCGACCACGCCCACCATCGCCCCGCTGATCAAACGCGAAGCTCAGAGCGTCGTTGTTCACGAAGTCATCACCGACGGCCGGCACCGTGTGACCGTCCCGTGGTTGTGGAAGGGTAGCGGGGAACCGACGCCCCTCCCCCTCGCCGTTCCTACCGCGAGCACGACGCCGGTGGGGCACTGAACGATGCCGGCTGACCTCACCTACCTGGCGGAGGACGTCGACCTGCGTCCTCTGTGGCGCGCCGTCCATGGACGTCTGTGCGCCGGTGCCCGTCCCGAGGCGATCAACACGGTTCGGGTCCCGACGCTGAGCACGGCCGGCATCGCGCAACTGCGGACCTGGCTCGACACCTCCGTTCGTCGGCGCCGCGGCACATCCGCCGTCACCGTGTCCGGCGATACCGCCACGGTCCCGCTGCGAGAGCTCCTCGCCGTGCTCGGCATCGATCGAGAAGCGCTCGTCGCACTGGTCGAGAAGGCGGTGGGGGAACCGGTCATCGACCGTAGTGCCGCTGCGTTGGCCGCGGCGGACCGTCGTGCGCGGCTGTGGCAGTACGCGACCGAGGAGCTTCCCGACGTACCGCAGCTCGTCGCCCGGATGCGGGTGAGCGGCGTCGGCGAGGACGATACCGAGGTCCGGCACAGCATCGCGGCGCTCGCCGCAGCGCTGCGACGCCTTCCGGCCCGGCCACCGGTGCCTTTGGCGAAGCTCGCCCACGACATCACCGGCGACCCGCACTATTTCGACCTGACCACCCTCAACGGGATCCGCCTCGTGGCCGCCGTCGCCGAACGCACCGGCCAAAGCGAGCCGAGTCGGCCGGATCTGGTACGCGCGCTGCTGGCCACCGTCGGTGTCATTGCGGACCGGTTGTACGCGACCGTCCTGCTCTTCAACGTCGAGGCTGTCGGCGACGGGCCGATCGACCGACGGCTGCGTGATTCACCAGCGCCCGTGGCGCTCACCCTGCTCGACCTTGTACATCATCCGCCCATTCTCGCGCCGCAAACCCTGACGGTCGTGGAGAACCCGTCGGTCATGGAGGTCGCTTTCATTGCCGGGGTGCGGCAACCGATCGCTTGTACCAGCGGCCAGTTGCGCGCGATCGATCATGTGTTTTTTCAACTCGCTGTCGCGCACGGCGTGCGTCTGCGGTACGCCGGTGACATCGACCCCGCGGGAAAGCAGATCGCCGCAGTCGTCGCGTCGACCTACGGTGCCGAGATCGTCGCGATGGATGACGACGTCGCCTCCGAAGCTCGGCATCACCCGCCGGCTGCACCCCGGCCCAGGCCGCGCGAAGGTGAGCAGTCCCCCACGTGCGCTGGCGCAGCGACCCCGGTCTTCCAGGAACACGACGTCCTTCTCGCGAGAATCCTCGCTGCTCACCGGCTCTGACCCCGCGTGGACCGGCGGCACCGCCCTACCCGTTGATCGTGCCTCGTCGGTCGCGGCACGGTGCCGCACGTCCGGGTCGCGCATATCCGAGCGTTTCCTCCAGGTGCGGTGCCAGCTTTTTGGCTGCAAGTAGCTGCCGCTTTTTGCGGCCCACATGGTGTCGCGGGCATTGGTTTCGGGCCGCCTATCGTCGGCAGCGTGACGCCCCGTTCAGGGGTCGCGGCGCGGTGGTTTCCGCGCGGTCGGTGCTCCGGCGGCACCGATGCCGCCGTCACCCCGTACTTCGCCGCCGCGTTCGCCCGGATGAAGGCAATGTCCACCCGCAGGCACGACCCGGCCGGTGCCTCCCGCCCGTTCGACGTCGAGCGCGACGGCTTCGTGATGGCGGAAGGCGCGGGCGTCGTGGTGCTCGAGACCGAACAACACGCCCGCGGCCGGGGTGTCCGGCCACGAACCCACCTGCTCGGCTACGGTGCGTCCACCGACGCCTACCAAGCGACCACCCCTGCGCCCGACGGTGCCGGCGTCGAGCGTGCCGTGCGCACCGCCCAGGCCGAGGCCGGACTGGGTAGCGACGACATCGGCCACGTGAACGCGCACGGCACGTCCACTCCGCTTAACGACGTGACCGAGGCAGCCGCCGTGCGGCGGGTATTCGGTGGGGACACGGTCATCACCTCGACCAAGGGGGTGACCGGCCATCCCCTCGGTGCCGCTGGTGCCATCGAGGCCGTGTACACCGTTCTCGCCCTGCGGCACGGCCTCATACCACCCACCGCCAACGTGCAGGCGGTGGAGCCCGCCGTCGACCTGGACGTCGTCGTTGACTTGCCCCGGAAGAACCAGGGCACTGCCGCGGTCTCCAACTCCTTGGGCTTCGGCGGACACAACACCGCCCTCGTCATCGCCGTCACCTGACTCCGGCCGCCGCCAGACCGCCCGGCGACGGGCCCCTCGGTAGGCGGCTACGGCTCGGCGGGGCGGGCGAGTCGGCGTTGCGCCTCGGGGTGAGCAGGGGCCTATGGTGTCGGTTACCCCATGGGTGGCAGGGCGCGATGCCCGAACAGCGGGCCGATTGCCGCATGGTGCGGTTCATGCGGCAGTACGCGACCGCCAGTGCCCATGTGTGGAAAAACGCTTTCACCGTGGTGACGGCCTGCCCCTCAGGCGACGGCGGCGCGGGGTTGCGTGGTGAGGCCGGTGAGGACGAGGGCGAGCCAGCGGGTGCGGACGGCTGGCGGCTGGTCGGTGGGGGCGGTGGCGACCAGGAGGTAGATGTCGTCGACGGTGATGTCGGGATGAATCTGACCTTCGGCCTTTCCGTGTTCGATGAGCTTGGCCAGGGCGGTGCTGGCGCGCTGTTCGGCGGTGGTGTCGGTGGGGTATGCCCCGAGGGCGTGGGCGGCGGCCTTGACGCCGTGGTTGGTTGCGGATGCCTCGACTACGTTGCCGAGGAATGTGGTGATTTCGCATAGGGCGGGTGAGCCGGCGGCGGCCCGTCGGTGGGCGGCTTCGGCGTCGTCGGCGACGTGGGCGGTGTACTCGGCGATGACTGCCGCGACTAGGTCCGCCTTGTTTGGGAAGTGTCGGTAGAGGGTCCCGACGGCCACGCCGGCTGCGGCGGCGATCTCGGTCATGCCGACGTTCGGCCCGTGCAGGGTGATCTGGTTGCGGGCGGCGTCGAGGATCTTCGTGCGGTTACGGATGGCGTCGGCGCGTGGGGGTCTGGTGTTGGTCACGGTCGGTCTCCGAGCGGGGACGGGGCGAGCGTGCGCTTGCGTTAAGCTGAACCATGGTTCATGATAGCCGTGAACCGAGGTTCACTTTATCGGATGGAGGGCTGGGATGACCAACAAGACCGCGCTCGTCACCGGAGCATCGTCCGGCATCGGCGAGGCCACCACACTGCTACTGCAGGAACTCGGCTACACCGTGTATGGTGCCGCCCGTCGCGCCGATCGCCTGCGACCGCTAGCTGTCCGCGGAGTACGTCCGCTGACGATGGACGTGACCGATGACGCGTCCATGACCAGCGGGATTGCGAGGATCATCGAAGAGACGGGGCAGCTTGACGTTCTGGTCAACAACGCAGGGTACGGCTCGTACGGCGCGATCGAGGACGTGTCGCTCGACGAGGCCCGCCGTCAGTTCGAGGTCAATGTCTTCGGTGCCATGCGTCTGACGCAACTCGCCCTGCCCTCCATGAGGGCGCGACGCAGTGGCACCATCGTCAACATCACCTCGATGGGGGGAAAGATCCACACCCCGCTCGGCGGCTGGTACCACGGAACTAAGTTCGCCCTCGAGGCCCTCTCCGACTGTCTCCGGCTTGAGGTCAAACAGTTCGGGATCGACGTCGTGGTCATCGAGCCCGGCGGTATCCAGACCGAGTGGGGCGCAATCGCCGCCGACCATCTCAAGAAGACCTCCGGCAGCGGCGCATACACCGCGCAGGCCACGGCGGTGGCCAGCAGCCTCAGCTCGGAAGCTAACGCCCGACGCAACTCACCTCCTCAGGTCATCGCCGACGCGATCGGCAGGGCCGTTACCGCCAAGCGGCCCCGCACCCGCTACGCCGTCGGCTTCGGTGCTCGCCCCCTCATCGCCGCGAGGAGCCTCCTTCCCGACCGTGCCTTCGACACACTCATCGCCCGCGCCAGCGGTGTACCGACCTGACACCCGATTCCGCCCGTACGAGCGAGGGACTCGACACCCATGCGGCATGTCGCTGGTTCAGGCAGCCACGTCCAGCGCTGATCTGGCGGACCAGGCCGGGGATGTCCCCGGCAGGGTCGAGGTCCCGTCGCATGCAAGCAGCAGCGCTCCGGTTCCACGTAGGACGAGAACCTCCAGGCCAGGGACATCGGCTCCCTCCAAGGGACTGCGTGGATCTACGCAGTCCCCGCTGCGCCGCCGGTGGCTGCGATCTCGCACCCACGATGTCCTAACAGTCGTTGGTAGACAGCGTCGGCGTTCATCCGACAGCGGTAATCGTCCATTGTTGGTTAAGGCTGCCGGTGTCGCCGTACTGAGCGAGGACGGCACCGTTGGTGCTGTTGCCCACGCCGTCGATGTACATGCCGGTGGCCCGGTTTTTGATCCGGACGTTGTTGGCGGCAGTGAGCACGGTCCACTGCTGGTTGGCGCTGGTGCTGCTGGCGTACTGGCCGACCGCGGCACCGTTGGCGGTGCGTCCCATGCCGTCCAGGTAGAGACTGGTTGTCCGATTCCTGATGCGCACATAGGTACCGCTGTTCTCGATTACCCACTGCTGGTTCGTGCTGCTGCTGTCGCCCCACCCGGTCGCGTTGGCGCCGTTGTTGGTGTTGCCCATGCCATCGATGTACAGGCTCGTGCTCGCGTTGCGGACGCGAACGTACGTGCCGCCCCCGTCACCGACTCCCCACGCATATCGGAGTCGGGTCAGGCCGGACGGGTTGACCAGCGACAAGTTGATGTTCGAACCGCTGCCGCTCTTGCTGGTCATGCTGTACCAGTCATTGTCACGCAGGCCTGGCCAGAACACACTGCCCATTTCTGCGCTGCGTAGGTAGCTGCTCACGCCACGCAGGTAGTCGGCGAAGAAGGACCCGCTCGGGACGCTGTAGTCGATCGGGTCGTACTCGATGCCGTCCTTGACGCCGCGTCGCATCGGCCCGCCCCACTCGGTCGCGACCGTCCGGCTGGCGTGCTGCCCGACGTAGCCGGCGATGTGGTTCGCCCACGACGTCTCGTCTTCGAAGGGAGGAGTCACGTTCATCGTGTAGTCGTGCACCCCGAGCAGTGTGCCGTTCAGGCGAGCGTCGTTGCCGACTACGACAACGTTGGTGGCGAATCCGGTGCCGTCCAGGATAATGCGGCCGCGCGGTATGTTGAAGTACCGGTTCAACCAGGTGTAGTACATGTTGTTCAGGTCGGTCGCGCTGTAGCCCCACGGCTCGTTGATGACCTCGAAGTAAGCGTTCGTGTTGCTGCCGTACCTCGCCACCACGGTGTCCCACATCTGGTGGAACGCGGTCATGTTCGAAGGGCGGCCGCCGCTGTGCGCCCAGTACGCCAGAATCACTTTGCCCTTGCTGAGCGCATTGTCGATCGCACCGGTGTATGTTCCCCAGTAGCTGGCCACTGTCGGCTCATTGATCGGCATCCGCACCGTATTGGCGCCAGTGATGGCGTACATCTGGCCGATGACCCGGTCCGCCACCGTCGATGCCGAGGTGTAGGTGTCAGCTGAGCCGAGACCGGAAACGTACACCACTCCGTTGACGAAATTGTCCCGGCTGTCAGCCCAGTTCAGGCCCCTGAACTGACTCGTGGACGCCACTGCCGGGTGCGCGCTCGGGACCACTACTGCACCCATTGAGGCGAGCACCGCCGCCAACAGCACCCACATCGTCGTAGGCCAGTTGCGTTGTCGCCTTACTTGATTGATGAATGCCATTGATCGCTCCTGTCAGTGGTACATCAGTGATATGGCTGTGGCGTCCACGCCCGAGGGCGCCAAGTGGGCGGAGGAATACGCCGTCGACACGGCCGGTGAGTCGACACCGCCTCAGGCTGAGGCACTGCCGTAACCAGTGGCCGACCATGCGGCCGGGGCCGGGCAGCTGGGCACCGAGCGTGGAAAGCTGCCCGGCCATCTGCCCTTGACTCGGAGATCGTCTGGTCCCTATCCGTGATCAAGGACCGTCAGATACCCGGGCACGTGACCTGCGGGCCAACGCTGATTCGTCGCCGTGATGCGGTGGGCCGGTGCAGGGTGGTGGCCTGCGCCGGCCCGCCGTTCCCGTCGCCGGAGGTCCGCCCGGGTCAAGGTGTGGTCAGGTCGAACTTCCGTATGGTGACCGCGCCACCCAGCGACTGGGTGGCGTAGTTGAACATGGCGAACCGGTACGCCATGAAGAATTGCCAGGCGTGGTTGAGGGTGAACGCCGGACCGAGGCTGGTGAACGTGTTGCCGTCGGTGCTGTAGGAGAACCGGGCCTGTCGTCCGGCGCCGGGTCTGACGTCGGCGTTGACGCGTAGCCAGATCCGTGTGCCGCTGATCGGCGCGCTGGCCCGTTCGGTGCCGGTGCCGGTGGTCTGCCAACTGCTGTTCATCGTCAATCCGTCGGTCATCACCACCCTGGTGGTGCCGTTGTCCCTGCGCAGCCCGATCCAGGCCGATGAGTCCCGTAGCAGGGCCAGGCCGGCGCGGTCGCCATTGACCATGGCGGAGTGGTCCAGTTCAATCGTCGCGGTCGAGGATGGTCCCTGGATCCGGTGGGTCAGCGTGTTGCGTGCCTGGTAGAGGTCGTTGGTCACGGTGGCGGTCTGCAACCGCAGTCCGTTGTTGACCGACCAGCGGGTGTTGTCGGGGTTGTGGTTCCACTCCCACTGTGGTCCCAGGGTGGTGCCGGCGAACGTGTCCGCGCCGATCATCGGCTTCACCGGCCGGGGCGGGCGCGGCACGTTCGGGTACGGGTAGTTCGCACCCCACCGCCCGTTGACGGTCTGCAGCACCGGCCAGTCCGCGTTCCAGGTGATCGGGGCAAGGGTCGGAATCCGCCCGCCGGGGTAGGCGTCGATGAACGCCATGTAGTACCAGTCACCGTTCTGGGTCTGCACCATCCCGCCCTGGTGCGGCACCGAACCCGGCTCGCCCTGGATCGGACCGGGCAGGTTCAGCAGCACCTCCTTCGTTTCGTACGGACCGAACGGACTGCGTGAACGCAGCACGTACTGACCGTTGGCGGGTTTCGTGAGCCAGATGTAGTAGTACCCGTTGCGCTTGTAGAACCGGGCACCCTCGATGTAGCCGATGTTCGACGGCGAGGTCCACACCTGCTGGGCGCGTGCCTGGGACAGGCCGTCGGCCGACAGTTGGGCGACGCTGATGTTGGTGCTGCCGTACGCCACGTACATGGTGTCGTTGTCGTCGATCAGCAGACCGGCGTCGTAGTAGCAGTTGTTGATCCGGGACCGCTTCTGCCATGGGCCCTCGACATTGGTGGCGGTGTAGACGTAGGTACGGTTGAACTCGGTGCACCCGATCCAGTAGAACGTCTTGTTACTGGGCCGGTAGTTGAACGCCGACGCCCAGATCCCCTTCACGTACGCCCGACCACCGGTCAGGTTGTAGTTGTTCGATTCGAAGTCCAGGTTCGGCACGGAGTGACCGACGAACTCCCAGTTCACCAGGTCGTACGAGCGCAGGATCGGCGCGCCGGGCGAGTAGTGCATGGTGGATGCCGAGTAGTAGTAGGCGTCGCCGACCCGGATGATGTCGATGTCCGCGAAGTCCTGCCACAGCACCGGATTGGTGAACGTCGACGACGGCGGCCACGGGCCAGTCGTGGGAGACGGTGGCGTCGTCGGCGGCGACGTCGTCGGCGGGGGCGCGGTGGTGGTGGGGACGGGGCCACCTGTGGTCGGCGTGACGGTACCGGTGCAGGTGGTGCCGTTCAGGGCGAAACTCGCGGGGACCGGGTTGGACGTCGTCCAGGTGCCGTTGAAACCGAAGGTGGCGTTCCCGCTGGTCGGAATGCTGGCGTTCCACCCGGCGTCGGCGACGGTCACCTGGGTGCCGGATTGGCTGACCGTGCCGTTCCAGAGTTGGGTGACGCTCTGCCCGGCGGCGAAGGACCAGGCCAGCCGCCAGCCGTTGACCGGGTCACCGAGGTTCTTGACCGTCACGTCGGCACCGAATCCTCCGGACCACTGGCTGGTCACCGTGTAGGTGACCTGACAACCGGCGGCGGCCGAGGCCGAGGCGGACACGAGCCCGCCGGCCCCGGTGACCACGACGACTGTCGCGGCCGCCAAGCCGAGCCGGTAGCGGGTGCGCTGCATGGAAATCCTCCCAACAGGTACGTCGATCATGAGTGGGAATGGGTGCACTGCTCGGACCCACCGACAGGTCGGTCAGTTGCCCACAGAACCCCGGCCGTCACCGGGAGACGACACCATCGACTGGCACGACCTTGGTCGTCTCTCGTTGCTGCGGTCGGGTGATCTGCGGGCGTGCCGCCTGCCCCCGCGCGGTGTGGGGGCAGGCGCCGGCTCAGCCCCAGAGGGCCGCGTTGCCGAAGTTGGCGGGTTCGGTCTCGCCACCGGCGCCGACCGTGTCGGTGGTGGTGATGGTGATGGTGGCGTCGGGTAGCCCGGCGGATCGGGCGGTGATGGTCGTGGTGCCGGCATAGTAGGAGCGGAACTCGATGGCCGCCTTGCCGTCGAAGGTCTGGGTTCCCGGGGTGAAGGTGTACGACTTGCCGCCGGGCAGGATGCCGGGACCGCTGGTGACGGTCAGTGTGACGGCGCGGGTGTTGTTGACCCACGTGCCTGCGGCGTTACGCATCGTCACCACGAGTTGGGTGTCCGTGGTGCCGTCGTTGGTGATCGTGGTCGGGGCGTACCGTCCGGGCTCCAGGGTCATCCGGGTCGCGGTCCCGCTCGTGGATTGTTCGCGGGCGGCCGGTGTGGGGTCGGCGAGGTTGGCGCTGCTCGACCAGCGTGCCTTGTTGGCTCGGTACCAGTACCACTGGTTCTTCGGTAGCCGGTAGAAGTCGATCATGCCCATCCGGGCGAAGCTGGCGTCCATGATCGTGCCGTGGTCGAAGCCCGCCCAGATGGCCAGTCCCGCGCTGCCGGTGGTGAGCTTGAACCGGGTGCCGTCGGTCGGGTCCTTGACGTCGCCGTACGTCGGGTCGTAGGTGCCGGGCCGGTCGGAGGTGTAGGACCCGTACTCGGAGACGACGTTCGGCATCCAGGTGTTGGTGATCTTTCCACCGTCCCCGTTGTAGCCGGCGATGTCGCAGACGGAGAGTTGGTCGAGCGCGCTGCGTTGGACGCCGCCCATCCCGGCCTTGCGGGTCGGGTCGAGTTGGTGGGAGTAGTCCCGCATCCGGCTTACCAGGGCCTTGGCCTTGCTCAGGGTGCCCGAGGCGGTGAAGAACACCTCGTTGCCCATGGACCAGTTGATGATCGAGGGGTGGTTGCGGTTGACCCTGATCATGTCGCGTAGGCCGTCCATGGCGCTCTGTTCGAAGGTGGCCTGGTCGGTCGTCTTCTGCGGGTAGCCGTCCGCCAGGTAGTCGCTGTACCGGCCGGTGGGGGTGGGTTCCCGGCCAGCGGTCGCGGTGGCCCAGAAGGTGCTCTCGGACCAGAGCATGAGACCGAGTCGGTCGGTGGCGTCGGCGAAGGACGGGTCGTGCGGGTAGTGCGAGCCCCGGACGAAGTTCATGCCGGCCTCGCGGAGGTAGCGCACGTCGCGGTCGAATCCCGAGTCGGTGACGGCGTTGCTCCATCCACCGTGGTCCTGGTGGTCGTTCGCCCCGAACAGCAGCGTCTTCGTACCGTTGAGGTAGAAGCCGTCGACCTTCCACTGGGCGCTGCGGAAACCGAACGTGGTGCGGTAGGTGTCGGTGATCGTGCCGCTGCCGATCACCCCGTCCGCCGTGGTGTCGGTGACGAGCGAGGTGGTCACGGTGTAGAGCGCCGGATTGTTCGGTGCCCACAGATCGAGAGCCTGGATCATGCCCGCAGTGTTCGACAGGCTGCCGCTGAGCGCGTCGAGGGTCGTCGAGGCCGCCCCGCCGAGGGTCCGCACCGGCGAGCTGAAGGTCGCCAGCACGGTGTTCGACCCCTGCCGGCGTACCTCCTGGCGGGCGTAGACGTCGATGGGCGAGGCGTTGTCGTTGCGTACCTCGGTCTGCACCCTGACGTTCGACCGACGGGCGGCGAGGTTCGCGCGCAGGTCCGTCTCGCTCGGATACTGCGACGGGTCGATGTTGCGGTAGTAGGCGGCGTTGCTCGTGTCCCAGGTCGGGTTGGTCAGCGCGGGCGTGGTGACGAAGGTGCCGTACCAGGCGACGTGGACGTTGTTCGTGACGTTCAGGAAGACGTCCCGGTAGATGCCGCCGCTGAACTGGTGGTCACCGGTGCGCGGGGCCAGGTCCGCCCGCCAACCGTTGTCCACCCGTACGGCCAGCACGTTGTCGCCGGTGCGCAGCGCGTTGGTGAGGTCGAAGGTGAACCCGGTGAAGCCACCACGGTGGGTGCCGGCCCTGGTTCCGTTGACCCACACGTCGGTGACCGAGAACGAACCCTCGAATTCGATCTCGACCCGCCGGCCGCTCCACGACGTGGGCACGGTCAGGTGCCTGCGGTACCAGCCGACACCGACGTGGAAGGACTGTCCGTTGGTCGTGCCGCCCACGTCGTAGGGGGCGTCGAAGTCGTGCGGCAACGCCACCGGCACCCAGGTGCTGTCGTTGAAGTCAGGGTTCTGGGCTCCGGACACGTCCGCACGGATGAACCTCCAACTCCGGTTGAGGTTGATCTTCTCCCGTGCGACCGACCCGTCCGGTGGGGCGGTCGGGGACGGGGTGGTGGGGGTCGGGGTGGGCGTGGCCGGTGTCTCCGGTGGGGTGGGCGTGGCCACCCCACCGGTGCACACGGTGCCGTTCAGGGTGAACGCCGTGGGCACGGGATTGCTGCCGGGCGTCGAGCCGTTGAAGCCGAACGCCGCGTTCCCGCCGGTGGGGATAGTCGCGTTGTAGCTCACGTTGGTGACGGTGACCTGGGCTCCGGACTGGCTGACTGTGCCGTTCCACAGTTGGGTGACCGTCTGCCCGGCGGCGTACGACCAGGACAACCGCCACCCGTCGATCGGATCACCGAGGTTGGTGACGGTGACCGCCGCGCCGAAGCCACCCGGCCAGGAACTGGTGACCGTGTAGTCGACCCGACAGCCCGCGGCGGCCTGGGCGGCGGTCGCCACCAGCCCACCCGTGCCCGCCAGCACGGCGGCGAGGACGAGACTCCTGATCTTCATTGCTACCTCCTTCGTTGGCCGGGACGGGTGGGACGACATCCCGACCTCGCCGGGGTGACCGGGGCGAGGTCGGGCTGCGCCTGCGGTCTGTCAGGTCGTGGTGCAGGTGAGGATGGGTGTCGTCGCTGAGCCGCCGGCGGTGAAGCCGAACGTGGTGGATGCGCTGGCGGCGAGGTTGCCGTTCCATGCCTCGTTGGTGACGTTCTGGGTGCTGCCGGCGGGGGTGTTGCGCCCGCCCCAGAGTTGGGTGATGCTCTGCCCGTTGGCGAGCGTCCAGCTGACCCGCCAGCCGGTGATAGCGCGGGCGCCGGCGGTCACCGTGACCTCACCCTGGAAGCCACCCTGCCACTGGCCGACGGTCTGGTAGCTGGCCGTGCACCCGCCCGGCCCGGGGCTCGTCGGCGGCGTCGTGGGTGGCGTCGTCGGCGGAGTGGTGGGGGGCGTGGTCGGGGTGGTGCCGGCGAACTGGGTGAAGAACCGCCACACCTCGCCCGGGACCCAGGTCCGGCTGCCGCTGTCACCGCCGGCACCGTCCTGCGGCGCGGCGATGTGCCCACCGTCGAACGCCGCCCACACCACCGGGTAGCCGGATCGGCAGCCGGAGTAGCTGTAGACCGTGTGGGTCAGGCTCCCGGCCCTCGGTTCCGGCGGGCTCGCCGCCGTGCATCCGTTGTTGCGGACGAAGCGGTCCCGCAGCGCCCGTCCGCTGGCGATGTTGTCACCGATACCGTGTACGCCGAGGTAGGCGATCGGCTGGGTGCCGCCGCTGCATCCGCTGAGCGTGCCGGGGGACGACTGGACCGCGACGGCGCGGAAGACGTTCGGCCGGGCACAGGCCAGGGCGTAGCTCATGCCGCCGCCGTAGCTGAAGCCGACGGAGAAGCGTTGTGTCGTGTCGATGCACAGGTCGCTCTCGATCCGGCGGAGCATGTCGTCGACGAAGGTGACGTCCTCACCGCCGGTGTTGGCCCAGCCGTTGCCGATGCCCTGCGGTGCCACGAAGATCGTGCTGTTGTTCGACAACCGCAGCAGGCCGTAGTACGCCCAGACGTCGCGCTGCACCGTCTGACCGGTCGCGACGTCGACGGCGGTTCCACCCCACCAGTGGAATCCGAACACCAGCCGGTACTGGCGGTTGCGGTCGTACCCGTCGGGGAGCTTCAGGATGAAGCTGCGGTTCTTGCCGCCGCTGGAGATGGTGTAGGTGCCGTTACCCAGGGTGGGGGCCTTGCCGCAGCCCGCTGTCGCGGCCAGTGGGCTGACCCCGGCGGCGGACGCGGCACCGGGGCCACCGGTCAGTGCGGCGCCGGCCAGCGCGGCGACGAGTACCGCCGCGGTGGCCAGCGCGCCGACGATGGACGAACGTCTTGCCATGTCATGACTCCTCTATCGGTCCTGTGCGGGGTCCCTGCTCAGACGGCTGCGTCCCGGACACCGGTGAGGTCGCGGGCGGGCCGGGACAACCCGCCCGCGACCGGTCGGCTACCTGGTGCAGGTGACGCCGTTGAGGGTGAACGCCGTCGGTGCGGCGGCGTTGCCGGTGTGGTTGGCCTGGAAGCCGATGCTGACCGAGGCGCCGGGGGCGATGGTCGGGTTGTAGCTGACGTTGCGGGCGGTGACCTGGCCGGAGGCGGGCGTGTAGGTGGCGTTCCATCCGGAGGTGATGCTCTGCCCGCCGGGCAGGGTGAAGACCAGCGACCAGCCGTTGACCGGGGTGCTGCCGGTGTTGGTGACGGTGAGGTCCTCGGTCAGGCCGGTGCTCCACGCGTTGACCGTCGTGGTGACCGCGCAGCCCCCGCCGGCCGGCGGCGGGGTGGTCGGCGCGGGCGTGGTCGGGCCGGGCGTGGTCGGTGCGGGGGTCGTCGGGCCGGGGGTGGTGGGTGCGGGCGTGGTGGACGTGAACTGGGTGAAGAACCGCCAGGTCTCGGCCGGCAGCCAGGTGCGGGTGCCGCTGTCACCGGGTGCGCCGTCCTGCGGGGCGGCGATGTGCCCCTCGTCGAAGGCCGCCCACACCACCGGGTATCCGGCCCGGCAGCCCGAGTAGGTGGTGCTGCGGTGGGTCAGGCTGCCTTGGCTCGGCTCGGGCGGGTTCTGCGCAGTGCAGCCGTTGTTGCGGACGAACCGGTCGCGCAGCGTGCGTCCGCCGGCGATGTTCAGGACGCCGTCGCGGATGCCGTGCGCGCCGAAGTAGGCGATCGGCTGGGTGCCGCCGCTGCACCCGCTGAGCTGCCCGCCGGAGTAGACCGCCACGGCCCGGAAGACGGTGGGCCGGGCGCAGGCGACGGCGTAGCTCATCGCGCCGCCGTAGCTGAAGCCGAGGGCGAACCGCTGGGTGGTGTCCACACACAGGCCGGCCTCGACCCGGCTGAGGATGTTGTCGACGAAGGTGATGTCCTCCCCGCCGGCGTTGCCCCAGCCGTTGTTCAGGCCCTGCGGCGCGACGAAGATGGTGCTGTTGTTCGCCAGCCGTTGCAGGCCGTAGTAGGACCACACGTCGCGCTGCACGGTCTGGCCGGTGGCGACGTCGGTGGCGGTGCCGCCGACCCAGTGGAAGCCGAGCACCAGCCGGTACTGCCGGTTGGCGTCGTAGCCGTCGGGCACCCGCAGGATGAAGCTGCGGTTCTTGCCGTTGCTGGTGATGGTGTGGGTGCCGCTGGCCAGGGTCGGGGCCTTGCCGCAGCCGGCCGTCGCGGCCGTCGTCCCGACGTCCGCGGCGCGGGCGGAGGCGCCCAGGCCGCCGCTGACCATCGCGGTGCCCAGGCCCAGGGCCAGCAGCATCGCCGCGGCTACCGACCCGAGTCTCGATCTGCGTCCTGTCATCAGGTGTCTCCTCGTACGTGGGGGTGGAGGTGGTCCCACCCCGGCCACGGTGGGACGGACGGCCGGGGCGGAGCGGGGCGTCAGCGGAACTGCCACCAGTTGACGTTGAACAGGTTGCCGCTGCCGCCGGCGAACCTGAGGTACACGTCCTGGGTCCCGATGGCGCCGCTGACCGGGCAGGTGACCGTGGTCCAGGTCTGCCAGCCGCCGGTCACCGGGACGGTGCAGGTGCCCACGGTGGTACCGGGGGCGCTGCCCAGCCGTACCTCGATGCGGCCACCGGTGGTCGCCGACGCGACCCGGGCGGTGAACGAGGTGGCACCAGTGCCGAAGGCGACCCCCTTGACCTTGATGTGGTCGCCGTTGTTGAGCCAGCCGACGTTCATCCCGCCCTCGCTTGACGGCTCGGTCTCCACCCCGACCGACCAGGCGATCGTCTCGGCCTCCTGGCGTAGGTATGGGTTGAGGGTGCCGACCTGCGGGGCGCCGGAGGTGGTCATGTTGATGGTCGGGATGGTGCCGTCGGCCCGGTAGCTGAACTTCTCCACCGCCACCGAGCGGGTGAAGCCGCCGCCGCCCGGCAGCGCGCCGTTGTGGTAGAAGAAGTACGAGCCGCCGTTGAAGTCGATGACGGCGGGGTGGTTGGTGAAGCTGGTCCCCTGCCGGGGCATGATCGTCCCCCGGTAGGTCCACGGCCCGGTCGGGCCGGGAGCGGTGGAGTAGGCGATGAACTCCGAGCAGCACTCGGCCGCGAACACGTTGTAGTAGACGCCGTTGCGCTTGTAGACCCAGGGCGCCTCCTCGTACAGCGTGGGGCGGCTGGTGTTTCCGCTGCGGGTGCCGAAGCCGGCGGTGGTCAGCGGGATCTGGGTCGGGCCGCCGGAGAACGAGGTCATGTCGGTGTTGAGCCGCACGTACCACAGGTTGGGGTTGCCCCAGTACAGGTACGCCTGTCCGGTGTCGTCGACGAAGGCGTGCGGGTCGATCTCGCCGTTCTCCACCAGTGGCCGGCCGATGGCGTCGCGGAACGGGCCGGTGGGGCTGTCGGCGACCGCGACGCCGATCGCCATCCGTCCGGTCGCCCGGTTCTTGACCGGGACGTACCAGTAGAAGCGGCCGTTGCGGTAGACGGTCTGGCCGGCCCACGCGTCGGCGCTGGCCCAGCTGAAGGTGGCCAGGCTCATCGGGGAGCCGTGGTCGGTCCAGTTGACCATGTCGGCCGACGAGTAGACGCGCCAGTCCTTCATCGTGAAGTAAGTCGAGCCGTCCTCGTCGTGGCCGGTGTAGAGGTAGACCCGGCCGTTGTGCACGAGCGCGGCCGGGTCGGCGGTGTAGATGGTCTGCACGACGGGGTTGTCCGCGCGGCTGACCACCGGCGTCAGCACCACCAGGCAGAGCAGGCCGGCGAGTAGCGCGGTGCCACGTCGCAGCAGGTTTCTCGTCACGGTGCTCTCCTCGCTCAGGACGTGATGCGGAAGGTGGCGTCCTGCCGGTCGGTCACGCTCGAACCGGCGCTGAGCGGGTCGATCCGCAGGACGTTTCCGGCGTGCCGCAGATACCGGTCGGGGAAGTTGGCGGACCGGAGCGACGTCCACGCCGCGTCGGCCAGGCCGGCGGTACGGTGGAAGGTGGCGTCCGCCCGGAACGTCGCCGACCCGTCGTTCGGGTCGAGTCGGATGGCGTAGTTGCTGTGCCGCAGGAAGTTCCCCGGTCGGTTCACCGACTCGAACGAGACACCCGCGGAGTCGGACAGACCTGCCACCATCCGCCACAACTGGTCCTGGTACGGGTCGAACGGGAACGGGTCGATCCGGCCGACGCCGTTGCTGTGCCGCACGAAGTAGTCCGGCAGGTTCGACGACTTGAGCCGCACCCAGTTCGGGGTGCCCCACCGGGACACCATCGCGTTGTACTCGGCGTCGCTGATCCCGACGACCGAGCCGTGCTTGGCGTTCAGCGGCGGGGTGTAGTCCCGCTGGTTCAGCGCCGTCCACGAGTTGCCGGCGATGTTCGAGGTGGACCAGATGTAGTAGTCGGCGTTGACCGGGCTGAACGAGTCACCCCAGAGCCGCCAGCCACTGCCGTCGTTGTTCTTCACCAGCAGCGGTGCCTCGATCGCGTTGCCCATCCGCAGCCCGCTGGTGTAGGTGGTGAAGCTGTTCGGCGCCCCGGTCGAGGAGCGCGCGCCGTGCAGCAGACCGGTGGAGAGGTTCTTGTAGTACAGGTAGGTGGTGCCGCCGTCGACGACGACGTCGCCGTCGAGCACCCCGAACCCGGGGCTGAAGAACACCTGCTGGGGGCCGATGTTGACGAAGTCGCTGGTGTAGTTGACCATCAGCACGTCGCCGCCGCTGTTGCAGGAGTAGACGATGGCGTACTGCCCCCGGGCGGCGTCCCAGAACGCCGTCGGTGCCCAGGTGTGCGAGTTGGGCAGGGTGTGCATCCTGATCCGGCGGTAGCCGGTGAGGTTCGTCAGGTTGGTCGAGTCCCACACGTGCAGGTACTGGCTGTTCAGGCCGAAGTTGGTGCCCTTGAGGTCGGTGGCCAACACCACGAAGGTGCCGTCCTGCTTCCGCAACACGAACGGGTCACGCAGGCCCAGTTGCCCCTGGGTGGGGGTCACCACCGGATTGTTCTGGTTCAACGGTGTCCAGTTCAGACCGTCCCGGCTCACCGCCAGGTGCAGACCGTAGTCCGCGCCCTGGAAGCTCGGCGTCTCGGTGAAGTAGGCCATCGCGTACGCGGTGTTCGCCGCCCACGCAACACCGGGCAGCCCAGCCACCGATGCCGCGGTGAGCGCACCGGACGCGGCCACGGCCTTGATGAGTGCTCGTCGACTGATCGCCACGATACGGAACCCTTCTGCCATCGTTTTGGTCGTCCATTTGCGAAAATGCAGTACGTCTGAGCGGCGGAGCGGCAGCGGGGCAGGGTGCGGCCGGCCGCCACCATCGCGACCCTGGTCTCGCTGGAGGAGATGCGGACGCCGGCTGCCATCGATACCGGCAGCCATCAGCCCGGATGCCGACGAACGCCGGTTCGCGCCAGGTGGAACCGCCGTTCTGTTAGCGTTCACAGGATGCTGCCCAGGCATCCTCACCTAAGGGTCCACCGACGCCCGGGCTCCCGACCGCGCGTCACATTCCCTGACATGGACTCTCGTGGATGGCTGTCTCAGCCGTCAAGATGTGACGATCAGATTTCGCGAAAGTTCCCAGCCGTTGACGGTCGGTCGAAACCCCCGAAACCGCCGCCCGCACGGTGTCCCACCCTCTTTCACCTGCTACGAACCGATTCGAGGACGACGCGATCCACCATCGGGACTTTCGAATGTTATCGATAACGGTTTCGCGCCTACCGCAGTCGTCGACAGACGACAAGGCGGCGGTCCGGCGGCCTGAGCGGCACTGGTCAACCCCCGCACCTCGACCCATAGACTTCCTTCGTGATTGAGAAAGGCCCCGAGCAGCCACTCCGCAGACTCCGGCGCGGTGACCTGCCCATCGCCGCGATCGCCGAACTCGCCGGCGTCTCCCCACCCACGGTCTCCAAGGTCCTCAACGGCCGTCGCGGCGTGGGCGAACAGACCCGGCAGCGGGTGGAGGCACTGCTCCGCGACCACGGCTACCGACGGCGGGAGACCACCGGCACGGCCCTCTGCATCGAGGTGGTCTTCCACCAGATGCTGTCATCGATCGCCATGGAGATCCTGCTCGGTGTCCAGGGGGTCACCTCTGCCAGCGGCTACACGGTCGGCTTCACCGATGTGGGTGAGCACCTGAGAGCGGGGCAACCCTGGGCGGCGCCGCTGCTGCTGCGGCGGCCAGCCGCCGTCATCACGATGTTCTCCCTGTTCACCGCCGAGGACGGCGAGCAGTTCGCGGCGGCCGGGACACCACTCGTCGCGGTCGACCCGATCGGGAGCCTGTTTCCCACCCCCGCCGTCGGGTCGAACAACTGGAGCGGTGCCGTCGCCGCCACCCAGCACCTTCTCGACCTCGGTCATCGGCGGATCGGAGTGCTCACCGGGCCGGTCAGGGACCTGCACGCACGGGCTCGTCTGGACGGCTTCCGGGCCGCGTTGGACTACGCCGGTGTCCCGTTCGACGCAACCCTCGAACGGCACGGGATATTCACCGTCGAGGACGGCCGCGACCTCGGCGCCGAGCTGCTCGCCCGCCCGGATCCGCCGACTGCCGTCGTCTGCGGCAACGACCTGCAGGCGATGGGCGTCTACGTGGCGGCGCGGGAGGCGGGGCTGCGGATCCCTGACGATCTCAGCGTTGTCGGCTTCGACGACGTCGAATCGGCGGCGTGGCTGGCTCCGCCGCTGACCACGGTGCGGCAGCCGTTCGCCGAGATCGGTGCCACCGCCGCCCGACTCGCGCTGACCATGGTCGATGGCCGGTCGCTCAGCCAGGAACGATACGAGGTCGGCACGACTCTCGTCGCCCGTGGCAGCACCGCCCCGCCCGGCTCCGGATCGTCGGCTCCTCCGACGTGACCGAAGAACTGCGCAGGGCAGCGGGCCACCCACCGTGGCTCGTCCTGGATCACTGCCAGGACGGGACCGTAGTCCGCGCCCTGGAAGCTCGGCGTCTCGGTGAAGTAGGCCAACGCGTACGCGGTGTTCGCCGCCCACGCAACACCGGGCAGCCCAGCCACCGATGCCGCGGTGAGCGCACCGGACGCGGCCACGGCCTTGACGAGTGCTCGTCGACTGATCGCCACGGTGCGGGCCCCTTCTGTCGGCGTGCTTGTCGGTTGGCTTGGTCGAAAAGTGCAGTAGGTCTAACGAGCAGGACCGCATCGGCACAGGATGAGATTGGCCGCGACCGTGCGGCCCCAGTTCTGTCGAAGGAGCGCGGACGCCGGCTGCCAACACCGAACGTCATCAGTCCCGGTTGCACACCGGTGCGAGTCGGCACAAAGGGACCCGATCGCTGTTTGGTGACCGCCGCGCCGAAGCCACCCGGTCAGGCACTGGTGACCGGGTAGTCGACCCGACAGCCTGCGACGGCGTGGGCGGCGGTTGCGACCAGTCCGCCTGTGCCCGCCGGCACGGCGGCGAGGATGCGACTGCCCACATGGACCTTTATGGATGGATGCGGCGCCCGTCAAGATGGGACACCAATCTTCTCGAAACTTCTAAACCCTCGATCGTCGGCCGCAGTCCCTGCGGCCTGGCACCCCTGAAGGTGCTGAAATGCATCTCTGCCTGCCAACATGCGGCCGAACCCGCCCAGGTCCAACCCCCCAGGGGCGAGAATGCCCGCGTTAACAGTTTCGGATCAACCTAGCCGTCGGTGCACTCTGGAGCTGCCCGACGACGGCAAACCGCCCGCCGGGGGCACCCCAGCCCGGCTTCCCACCCACACGGGACACTCCGATCGGCACGATTTCGCACGTCCGGCCCGCCGCCGATGCGAAACCCCCACCACTCGCGAAAGCTGTCGTTCTTCCCGATCAGCTCCAGGACGCAGCGCCACCGTCATTCGTTTTCCCTGGTGGATGGGTCTTTCGCTCCCCTAGCAGGCGGTCGAGAGCAGGGTGGACCCCGGTCGCCATATCCATTGACACGCTCGTATGTGAACGTTAACTTGCTCATCAGTGCAGCAGTGTGGGTCACGCCCTCTGCCGCCGATTCGGCTGACCGTTGGCCCTGGCGTCCGGGCCGCCAGCCCCGACGGCACCGACCAGCGGACTCACCGGGCTGCACGGTTGCTCCTGCCTGCCGGAGTTCGGGCCCGACAGGCGGCGAACCGGAGGGACCCACCCCGAGTGGGCCCGTGAACTCTCGTCCACATCTGGAGGACTCCATGAAACGTGGCACTGTCTGGCGTCAAGCCTCGGGGTCGGTCGCGGCCCTGGCTACGCTGGTGCTCATCGGCAGCGGCACAGTCGGGACGCCCCAGGCGTCCGCGGCGGCCGCCGGCTGCCAGGTCACCTACACGGTCAGTTCACAGTGGCCCGGCGGCTTCGGCGCTGGCGTCACCATCACCAACCTGGGCGACCCGGTCACCAGTTGGCGGCTCACCTGGAGCTTCGACGCCGGCCAGACCGTCACCCAGCTCTGGAACGGCTCCTACACCCAGTCGGGCGCCCAGGTCGCCGTCACCAACGTGTCCTACAACGGCAGCATCCCCACCGGAGGCAGCACCTCGTTCGGCTTCAACGGCGCGGCGACCGGCAGCAACCCGGCCCCCACCACGTTCACGCTGAACGGCACGACCTGCACCGGCGGCGTCACCCCGACCACACCGCCACCCACCACACCGCCGCCGACCACCCCTCCGCCCACCACGCCCCCACCCACCACGCCGCCGCCGGGCACCCGCCTGCCCTGCGACCTCTACGCCGCCGGCAACACGCCCTGCGTGGCCGCGCACAGCACCACCCGGGCCCTGTACGCCGCGTACACCGGCAACCTCTACCAGGTCCGCCGCGCCTCGGACAACACCACCCGCAACATCACCCCACTGACCGCCGGCGGAGTCGCCAACGCCGCCGCCCAGGACACCTTCTGCGCCAACACCACCTGCCTGATCACCATCATCTACGACCAGAGCGGCCGCGGTAACCACCTCACCCAGGCGCCTCCCGGCGGTTTCCCCGGCCCCGCCCCCGGCGGATACGACAACCTCGCCAACGCCACCGCCGCCCCCACCACGCTCAACGGCCAGAAGGCGTACGGGGTGTTCGTCGCCCCCGGCACCGGCTACCGGAACAACACCACCAACGGCATCGCCAAGGGCGACCAACCCGAGGGGATGTACGCCATCCTCGACGGCACCCACTACAACGGCGGCTGCTGCTTCGACTACGGCAACGCCGAGACCAACAGCCGGGACAACGGCAACGGCACCATGGAGGCCATCTACTTCGGCAACAACAAGGTCTGGGGCTACGGCGCCGGCAACGGCCCGTGGATCATGGCCGACCTCGAGAACGGCCTCTTCTCCGGGGTCAACCAGAAGTACAACGCCAACGACCCCAGCATCAGCCACCGCTACCTCACCGCCATCGTCAAGGGCGAGCCCAACCACTGGGCCATCCGTGGCGGCAACGCCCAGTCCGGCAGCCTGTCGACCTTCTACAACGGCGCACGCCCCAACGTGGCGGGCTACAACCCGATGAAAAAGGAAGGCGCGATCATCCTCGGTATCGGCGGCGACAACAGCCACGGCGCGGCCGGCACCTTCTACGAGGGCGTGATGACCGCCGGCTACCCCACCGACGCCACCGAGAACGCCGTCCAGGCGAACATCGTCGCCGCCGGCTACCGGTGACACCTTCTGCGGCAGGTCATCCCACCACCGTCCGGGCAGGAGACCGTCCAATGTCCTCGTCCTCGCTTCGACTGACCCGCCGCGGCCTGCTCGTCGCGGGCGGCGCCACCGGCGTCGCCGCCGCCACCGGCCTGCTCGGCGTCCGCAACGCCCTGGCCACGGCAGGGCCGCAGAGCTACACGCCCACCTGGGCCTCGGTCGACCAGCACCCACCGGCCGCCGAGTGGTTCCAGGACGGCAAGTTCGGCATCTACTACCACTGGGGGGCGTTCACCGTTCCCGCGTTCGGCAACGAGTGGTACCCGCGCAACATGTACAACAACGGCTCGTACGAGAACAACCATCACAAGAGCGCGTACGGCGATCCGGCGGCCTGGCCGTACCACAACTTCATCAACGGGGCCCGCGACAAGGCGGGCAACTGGGTGCAGTTCGCGCCGAAGCTCAGATCCGCCGGCGGCAACTGGGACCCCAACGAGTGGGCCCAGTTGTTCGTCGACGCCGGGGCGAAGTTCGCCGGCCCGGTGGCCGAGCACCACGACGGCTACTCGATGTGGAACAGCAGGGTCAACGAGTGGAACTCCGTGGCGACCGGCCCGAAGCTGGACCTGCTGCGGCTGCACGCCGACGCCATCCGCGCCAAGGGTCTCAAGCTGTTCGTCTCGCTGCACCACCAGTGGAACTTCGGCGGCTATTACCAGTACGTGCCGCAGCAGTCCAGCACCACCCTGCGCAAGCTCTACGGTCAGCTCGACAACGCCACCGAGCAGCAGCTGTGGACCGACAAGCTGCGGGAGGTCATCGACGGCTACCAGCCCGATCTCATCTGGCAGGACCTCTACCTGGGCCGGATCGACGAGGCCCGGCGACTGGACTTCCTGGCGTACTACTACAACAACGCTGTCACGTGGAACCGGGACGTGGTGGTCACCTACAAGGACGGGTTCAACAACCGCGGTGAGGTCTACGACTTCGAGCGGGGCGGCCCGGCGGGCATCCAGTCCCCGTACTGGCTCACCGACGACAGCGTCTCCAGCAGCAGCTGGTGCTACACCCAGGGCATCGGCTACTACTCGACCACCGCCCTGCTGCACGCGTTGATCGACCGGGTCAGCAAGAACGGCACCATGGTCCTCAACGTCGCGCCGACGGCCGACGGTGTCATCCCCTCCGGGCAGCAGACGATCCTGCGGGGCATCGGCGACCACCTCAGGCGGTTCGGCGAGTCGATCTACGGCACCCGGGCCTGGTCCGTCCACGGCGAGGGACCCACCCAGATGGGCGGTGGGTCCTTCGTCACCCCACGCGCGGGCACCAACCGGGACATCCGGTTCACCCGCAACAAGAACAACACCGTCCTGTACGCGACGGTGCTGGGTTGGCCGGGCAGCACCCTGACCATCTCGACGATGACGTCGAGCCGGGTGAACCTGGGCAACCTGACCGGCGTGCAGCTGCTCGGCTCCACCGCCGGCACGTACGTCAACCTGCCCCGGCCCACCCAGGACGGGTCCGGCCTGCACGTCGCCATGCCCTCGGCGAGCGCTCCGTACAACGCACTCGCGTACGTGGTCAAGCTAACCTTCGTCGGCGCGACCCCCACCGCGACGCCGACCCCGACGCCGACCGGCACCACCGCGCCGCCGGCCGGCCAGGCGACGGCGAAGTACACCATCACCAACTCCTGGGCCGGTGGCTTCCAGGCCGACGTCACCGTCACCGCCGGGGCGTCGCCGATCAACGGGTGGAAGGTCTCCTGGAGCTTTCCCAACGGCCAGGCGATCACCCAGATCTGGAACGGCAGTCACACCCAGAGCGGGGCGAACGTGACGGTCGCCAACGTCGCCTACAACGGCACGCTCGCCGCAGGCGCCTCCACCACGTTCGGCTTCACCGCGACGTGGAACGGCACCAACAACCCGCCGGCCAGCATCACCTGCACCACCAGCTAGGCCCTGACGGCCGGCGACCCCCGGGTGGGGCCGGTGCCGATCTTCGGCGTCGGCCCCACCCGGGGCTCCCCGCGCCTGCCGGCCGCTACCACATCGAGAAGACCCGCCGCCATCGCGCCTGACGCCTCTCCACCACCCAGCGGCGGCGGTGCACGACGAACCCCTGCTGGTCGGCGGGCTTGCGGACGATCTCCACGGTGGTGCGCAGCATGTCACGCGCCCAGTCGACCAGACGACCGGCGAACCCGACAGTCGGCGAACACGTGCCGGATCTGCTCTTCGTGTCAAGCTGGGAAGAAGGAGAGTGGCCGGACGTCGAGGAGAGCGCGGGGGCTGAATACCAGATCCTCCGCTTGCGCGGAGGTCCCGAATCGAACGGAGTAGCAGGAAGCACCCGCATGGCCTCGACTGTCGCCGCTTACTCAGGGATCAACTCGTTGAGTCGACCCAGGGTAAATGATTCCGATCCGTCCGGCAGGTTCTCCGGCGCCTCGATGCCGACGAAGGTGACCGGCTCGTCCGGCGGCCGGCCGTCCCACACCGTCACCTCGGCCCGCGTGCGCCACCGGTCGACAAGGTACGACACGGTGAGGTACCGCCGCTCCATCAGTGCCCGCACCCGGTCGGCCGTGGTGAACGTGCTGCCCTCCACCCGGTTGAACGACGGCCATCCCCCCAGGTACAGGTGCAGCCACACCGCCTGCCAGCCACGCTCGTTCCTGGTGAACACCATCGGCAGCGCGACCCGACCCTGACCGCGCAGGTGCGACCGCGCCCGCACGGTCCGGGCGTCGAACGGTGCGCCGCCCTGGTCCCGCGTCCGGGTCTGGTACCCGAACATCGACTCGGCGACCTCGTCGAACGACTCCCCCGCGTAGATGTTGACCTGCGGAACCACGTACCGTCCACCGACGGTCAGCGGCACGTCGATGAACTCGGTCGCACCGTTGCGCGCGTCGGTGACGTCGCCGGAGTGCACCACGCCGTCGTGCCGGTAGTTCGTCCAGGACACCTGACCCGAACTGTGGAACTGGTCGTCGAGCAGCAGCAGCGACAGGTCGTAGTCGGTGCGGCGGCTGGTCTGACGCCAGTAGGTGAAGAAGCGCAGCACCTCACCGGAGACCGATGCCCGCGAGCCCCTCGGCATGACCGCGAACCCACCCTCGGCGGCCTTGCCGGACAGCGGCAGGGCGACGTCGAGCACCTTCGGGTCCACCACCAGCGGTCGTTGCCACTGCGGCAGCCGGGCGCTGATCTCGGCGTCGAGCAGCGACGACAACTCGGCCACCAACGCGGCCGGCAGCGGCGGCCGCTCGTCGGGGCCGACCCACGCCGTACGGGAGCGGCTCGCGTACATCCGGGCCGAGGCGGGGGTCAACCGGTTGTCGACGTGCTCGCGCAGCGACAGGAGCACCCGGCCCGATGCCGAGCCGAGCGCGCCGGTGACCGCGTCGACGACCGTGGTCCGCTCCGACGGTGACGCCAGCCGCAGCAGCCGGTCGGCGGATCGCAGGAGCAGGCCCGGCGCGGCCGACAGCACCGATGCGGCCGGGCCGATGGCACCGGCGCGGATCGCCGTCTCCGCGCGGCCGGCGAGGTTGTGCACCCGCCGCTGGCCGCGCGCGACCGTGAACACCTCCTGCGCGTGCGGCCACTGGTCGTACTCGTGGGGGTGCAGCCGTTCCCCGAGCCGCTTCCAGCGCTCCGCGTAGCGCGCGACGTCACCGAGCTTGTCGGGGTGCGCGGCGACGACCTCGTTCAGCGCGGCTAACAGCATCCGCCGCTCCGGACGGCGGAAGGCACGAAACCGCGTGGGCGTCGCCAGCGAGACGTCTCCGCCGGAGACCTGGCAGGCGAGGCGCAGCACGTCGGTCGTCGTGTCCACGCCGACCAGCGGCCGACCGAGGACGAGCCGGATCCCGTTGAGGACGGCGCGGTTCTCCCGTACCGGGATCTCGGTCGGCTGCGCGCCGTCCGCACAGGCCACCGCCAGTTCGCTGAGGATGGCGAGGTCGGCCTCGCCGTGCGGCGTCGGGCTGCCGGCCAGGGCCAGGTAGAGCCGTGCCGCCTCCACCTCGGAGGTGTCACCGAGATGCAGCAGGGTCACCCGGTCACCGGCCGCGGTGACCAACGTGTCGTGCGCGGCCAGCAGCTCCGCGTAGGTGTGCTGGTAGGTGCCGTAGGCCGGCAGGTCGAGCAGGTTCACCCCGCCCGCGACGGCGGCGTGGCGCAGCTGCGCGTCGGTCGCCGTGCCCCCGCCGGTCAGCACGGCCGCCCGCAGCCGGTCGACCCAGAACTCGATGGTGTCCGGCACGTCGTGCGGGAAACCGATGAAGTAGGCGTTGTGCTGGACGTGATCGCCGACCAGCTCGCGTACCGCCGAGACGACCGTGGCGGCGAGGTCCATCGCCGGTGCGGGGGCCAGGGCGCCGACGTGCTCCAGCAGGGCCCGCGAGGCGGAGAACCCGACATCGAGCAGCGTCGCGTCCAGCTGCCGGGCCACCGTCGTGCCGTCGCCGGCCGCAGCCGTGCTCGCCGGTACGCGCAGGGTCTTCTGGATGATCAGCTTCTCGATCACGTGCTCCTCCGTTCCGGTCGGTTGCGGCAGGTGGCGGCGCGCAGCAGTGGCACAGTGGGTCGCCGGGGACTCGAACCCCGAACCCTCCGATCCAACAGGGAGAAGGAAGCGCAGCCATCGCCGCACAGCGGAGGGCGGACGCGCTACTCAGTCGGATGCTCTAGCCAGTTGAGCTAGCGACCCAGATGTCGATCATCCATGAGCCGGGTCGACATGGCTACCGGGATTCGACGTCTCCGCCGGGTGGGCCGGATCAGGCGGGGGTCTATCCGGGCGGTGGCCGCCCGTCGGGCCGGGGCCTCGCTGCCGCTGGGGGCCGCAGTCCTGGACGCCGAAGGGCGCCGGACGGTCTCGCCGAGAACGTCCTGAGCGGCGACGGGGACCGCTACGAGCGCCTGCTCCCGGGCAGCGGGCACCTCGTTCCCGTCGACGCCCGCCGACCTCGCGGCGATCGTGGCGGCGACCGCGGCCCGCGTCTGACCCCGAGCGGGTACCCGGGTCGACGCCGGGGGTGCCCATCATGGTGATGAGCTGCGGAAGCTGAAGATCGGGCCGGTGCGGCTGGCGTGCTAGTCGGCCAGTTCGACGAGGGGGAAGGCCCGGTGTCGCCGGGGCGGAATCAGGAAGTTCTGTCGGCGGGTGCAGGTCAGGAAGCGTTCCAGGCCGTTGTCCTGCTCGGCCACCCGGTGCTTGCGTACCAGGTCCACCGAGGCCTGGCTGCGTCGCATCCGGGCGAAGAAGTCCGCGGTCGGCACGAAGACGCTGAAGTGCAGCTTCGGTTGGCTGCTGCCGTCCGGGGTGTCCATCGGGTCGAAGCCCGGGCCGTCCACCCGTAGGTGCATGGGGGTGCCGTCGGATGCCCGGGAACTGCGCTGCAGGGTGGACAGGTGGCCCATCCGTCGCTCGCCCCGGGGCAGGCCGATCCCCCGGGCGGTGCGCTCGGCGTAGTCCGGGCCACGGTTCTCGGCGGGGAGGAACGACGGTCCGCCGCCGTCGGTGAGCTGGTCGGGGTTGCCGGGGTGCACCGGTGGGGCGTGGAACATGTACTGCACCCGCTTGGTGAAGTTGCCGTTGTCGCTGGGCGGGGTGCCCGGCGCGGCCATGTCGTAGAACTGGAGCATGTCGAGGATGACGTGTGACAGGTGCTGGATGCTGCCGTTGTCGAGGTAGTCGCCGGGGCGGGCGGTGCTCAGCCGGGCCGAGGGGTGGCCGGCGAAGGTGCAGATCTCCGGTGGCCCGGACGCGTTGACCTGCTGGTCGGAGAAGCCCATCCACATCGGCGAGTCGGGTTGGATGAACCGGGCGTACGGCAGTTGGTTCTGTTCGGCCACCGAGCGGGGCAGGCCGACCTGGGTGAACATGTGCCGGCTGGAGGTGATCGTGAGCAGTCCGGCGAAGGCCGGCGGGGGTGTCGGCCGGCCGGCGAGCGTGCCGTTGCCGTCGAACCAGGCCAGCACGTCCTGGATCACCGCCGCGCGGTCGCTGCGGACGGTGAACAGCAGGTCGTTCGTCTCGATCCGGACCGGCACGGTGAACCGTTTCTTGGTCACCGTGGGGTTGTCCGGGTGGACGTCGGTCGGCGCGGGGACGGCCTCATCCAGCACCGAGCGGGTCGGGTCGGCGAGCAGGCGGGGCAGGTGCGTGCCGACCAGGTCGCCGGTGAGACCGCCGGGTAGGCGGCGGAAGTAGGGCAGGCCGTAGGAGACGAAGGTCATCAGGTTCGCCGCGCCGAACGGGTAGCGGGACTCCAGGGCGGCGAGCACCCGGGTCAGTTCCCGTTGGTCGTCGCCGTCGGGGGTGCGCGACAGTGCGGCGGTCAGGTAGACGGTGTGCACCGGTGGCATGACGAACGGGCCGCCGGTGGGCGAGGACTGCTCGGGTGCGCTGAACCGGGCCACGTCGAACTGGATGTCGGGCAGCCCTGCGGCCGGGTCGGGGGCGGCCGGGCGGGCCGGGGTACGCGCGTCGGCCGAGCAGGCGGCGAGGGCTGAGGCGGCCATGGCCAGTGCGCCGCCGGCCAGCATGGTGCGGCGGCTGAGTCGGGGGTGGTCGTTCATGCCTCAGCTCGACCGGTCGAGCGCGCCGCGCAGCGCCTCGCCGAGTTCTTCGTCGTCGGGGGTGGTGAGCCGCACCGTGTGTTCGGTGAGCTCGACGAAGCCTTCCCGGGCTCCGCCGTTTCGGGTGGGGCTGACCAGCACCACGTCGGCGTCGCACTCGACGCCGACGTGGCGGGTGCCTTTGGCGTAGATGGCGTAGGAGCGGGCCCCGAGCGCGTCGAGGACCGGCGCGAGCGGCGACGCCACCCGGAGATCGGGGGTTGGTACGCCGGTGCGGGAAGCGTCGAGCATCCGGCGCATCGCCGCGCCCAGCTCTCGATCTCCAGTCGATGTGTCGAGGATGTCGAAGACGCCGTTGGCGATCCACATGCCGTCGGTGCAGAGCGAGGAGGAGTATGCGACGTAGCGCCCTCTGCGCAGGTCGAGTGCAGCGAGTCTGGTCATCGGTGTCCTCGGTGTAGAGGGGGACGCCCCCGGGCTGCCTGTGGAACGCCCATGGCGGCCTATCTGATCGGGATGATCCGCACGGTCACCCCCTTCTGGGCACCGTACTGGACAATCTGGTTGAGCGTGTTGCGCTGGGCGCCGGTGGCCGCGCCGCGCTGGACGGCGATCTCCAACTCACGGGCGGTGACCTCCCCCGGTCTGATGGTTCTGTGGGCCCAGTCCACCTTGCTGCTCGTGGCGAAGTCAGCCACCTTGTCGACGTAGCCCTGAAGGCGGCTGGTGAGCTGGCCGGCGCTCTGGTAGCTCTTCGCGGTGAGGTCGATGCTCTTGATGCTGGTGGCGGTGCCGTTGGCGAACCGGTCGATGGTCGGGAAGCCGCGGGGCAGGTTGCCGCCGAGTTTGGCCTCGATGGCGAGGCCGCGCTCGAACTGGTTGAGCTTCCACACCGAACTGCCGGCCTTGAGGTACGCGCCGAGGCCACCGGTGAGCGCCCCCAGTCCGCCGCCGATGGCGAAGTCCTTCAGGGCGTCGCCCATGCTGTACTTGCGGCCGGTCAGCGCGGCCAGGCCCGCGCCGATGCCGACCGAGGAGGCACCGCCGATCAACGCCCCGATCAGGATCGGCACGATCGGGAATTCGCCGTTGGGGTCGGAGAGGTTGACCGGGTCGTTGAGGGCGTACGTGTAGAGGTTGGTGCTGCCGCCGCCGAACCCGGCCGGGTCCTGGCTGAGGAACCGGCCCGTCTCCGGGCTGTACCAGCGGGCCCGGTGGTAGGTCAGCCCGGTGTCGGCGTCGCGTTCCCGGCCGGTGAAGCCCTGGGTGTTGCCGCTGGTCGCGCCGCTGGTGGTGACCGCACCGAAGGGGTCGTAGGTGTACCGGGTGGTCAGCGTGCCGGCGGCGTCGGCCAGGCCGAGCACGCTGCCGAGCGCGTCGGTGACCGGCACCCGGGCGCCGGCGGCGTCGGTGCGGGTCAGCGTCTGGTCCAGCCCGGCGGTGAGCCGGTCGGCCACCGCCGCACCGGTCTGCTCCCGGACCAGGTTCGGGCCGTCGTAGCCGAAGGTGGTGGTGGCTCCGGCGGCGGTCCGGCTGGCCAGCCTGCCGGCGGCGTCGTAGCCGTAGGCGGTGGTCAGGCCCGGCCCGGTCACCCCGGTCAGCTCACCCCGGGCGTTCCAGGTGTAGCCGCGGACGCCGTCGCCGGTCAGGTTGCCCTCGTCGTCGTA
Source organism: Micromonospora sp. HM134 (assembly GCF_007833915.1). Classification (NCBI taxonomy): domain Bacteria; kingdom Bacillati; phylum Actinomycetota; class Actinomycetes; order Micromonosporales; family Micromonosporaceae; genus Micromonospora; species Micromonospora sp. HM134. The sequence goes on along the minus strand of NZ_CP041061.1, from coordinate 2,822,734 downwards.
GCCGAACGTCTGCCCACCTCGGCTGGTCAGCCGGTTCGCCGCGTCGTAGCTGGCCGTCGGCCCGGTGGCGGGGACGGTGACCTGGGCGAGGCTGCCGGTCAGGCTCGCCACCCGACCGGTGCCGTCGTAGCCGTAGCGGAGATCGCCGATCGGCACCCCGCCGGTGGTCTCGTAGGACAGCCGGGTGAGCTGGGAGGCGGCGTCGTAGGCGTACCGGGTGGTGACGCCGGCCTGGTCGACCCGGGTGGTGCGGCCGGCGGCGTCCCGCTGCCAGGTGGCGGTGGTGCCGCCCTGGGTGATCTGCTCGATCAGTCCGGTCGGGTCGTAGCTGTAGGAGACGGCGGGTTGGCCGGGCACGGTCATGGCGGAGCGTCGGCCGGCCGCGTCGTAGCTGTAGCCGACGGTGCCGGTCGGGCCGGCGACGCTGACGACCTGGTCGAGGTCGTTCCAGCCGAGGGTGAGCAGGCCACCGGTGGAGTCGTTGATGGTGGTGAGCCGGTCGAGGGTGTCGTAGCTGAACTGTTTGGTGCTCTCGTAGGTCGGGCCGGCGGTGGCGCCGTATCCGATGAAGGTGGTGCGGCCGAGGACGTCGTACTCGGTGACGGTGGTCTTGCCGCGCCGGTCGGTGGCCGAGACGACCCGGCCGAGCACGTCGTAGGTCTGGTGGGCCTGCTTGCCGCGGGGGTCGGTGACGGTGACGGGGCGGTCGGAGCTGTCGTAGGTGACGCCGGTGCTGTTGCCGCGGGCGTCGGTGACCGTGGTCAGGTTGCCGTTGCCGTCGTAGCTGAAGGTGGTGGCCCGGCCGAGGCCGTCGGTGCTGGTGACGACCTGGTTGTCCGGGTCGTAGCGGACCTGTTCCAGGACTCCGTTGGCGTCGGTGACCGCGACCGGGCGGCCGACGGCGTCGATGAAGCTGCGGGTGGTCCTGCCCAGCGGGTCGGTCACCGCGACCAGGTCGCCGTGTTCGTAGGTGTAGCGGGTGGTGTTGCCGAGCGGGTCGGTGAACGCGGTGACCTGGCCGGCGGTGTTGTAGGTGTAGTGCCGGGTGCGGCCGGCGGCGTCGGTGGCGGCGGTGAGGTCGCCCCGGTCGTCGTACTGCATCCGGGTGGTGCGGCCCTGGTCGTCGGTGACCGAGGTGAGCTGCCGGTACGGCCCGCCGGAGGTGAGGGTGGCGGACTGCGCGGCGGCGGTGCCGGCGAGCGTGGTGAGTCCGGTGAGCTGCCCGTCGGGTCCGTATCCGAGGGTGGTGCGCCGTCCGTACGGGTCGACCAGCGCGGTCGGCAGGTGGGTTGCGGGGTCGCGGGTGGTGGTCGAGGTGCGGGCGTGGGTGGTGCCGGCGGCGGTGGTCTCGGTGGTCACCCGGCCGGCTGTGTCGAAGCGGGTCTCGCGGATGCTGCCGTCGGGTTCGGTGACCGCCGTCTTCACCACCTTGCCGGCGGAGTCGGTGGTGTAGGTGAAGCCGTAGGTGACGCCGCCGGGCATGGTCTGGGTGGCGACGCGGCCGGCGGAGTCGTAGCTGTTGGTGAGGTAGGTGATGCCCCGGGCGTCGGTGACCGTGGTCATCCGGTGCGCGGTGTCGTAGGTGTAGGTGGTGGTCCGGCCGCCCGGCGAGGTGACCGTGGTGAGCCGGCCGGCGGAGTCGTAGCCGTACTGCACGGCCCGACCGGCGTTGTCCTGGGCCCGGGTGACCCGGCCGGCGGTGTAGCTGAGCTTGATCCAGCGGCCGTTGGGCGAGGTGATCTGGGTGATGTCGCCGGCCTGTCCGCCGCTTGCGCGGGTGAGGGTGATCTGGTTGCCGTGCCGGTCCCGGATGGACTGGAGTGGGGTGTTCTCCCCGAAGACGTAGACCATGCCGTCGGTGCGGACGAGGTCCCAGCCGTCGCCGTTCCAGCTCATCACCGCGTCGCGGAACGGTCCGGTGGTGTCGACGGCGGTGAACACCGCGTCGACCCAGCCGGTGCCGGGGCTGGTCCGCACGAGGTGGACCTTGCCGCTGTCCGGGAGGATCAGGTCGGCCTCGACGTACTCCTGCTTGGAGTTGATGAAGATGCCGTAGGTGAAGTTCGCGCCGATGCCGAACTCGCGGTTCTGGGTGTCGTTCTGCCGGTAGGTGCGGGTGATCGAGATGGGCAGTACGTCGTTGACGGTCAGGTCGGTGTGTTCGTCGACGAACAGGCCGCTGGCCAGGTCGACCGGGTCGCCGCCGTCGTCGCCGTCCTCGCCCGGGCCGGTGCCGGCGGGGCGTTTGCCGCTGCCGTTGAACATCGCCCCGGTGAATTCCCAGACCCGCACGTCGGGGTCGGGCATGATCTGCCGGCCGTCGGGGGTGACGGTGCCGTGGCCGTAGATGTACCAGCCGGCCTGCGCGCCGGTGACCGCGCAGACGGCGGGGGTTTTCGCCGTGGTGGTGGGCTTCTTCGGGTAGGACTTCACCGGCGTCTTGACGCAGGGCCGGCGGCCCGGGTCGTAGTCCCAGAAGTCGAGCCGGCTGCCGGGGGCGAGGCCCTGGGTGTTCGGGTAGATGATCTGGGCGCCCTCGGGCAGGATGACCGCGCCGCCGGGCTGCACGGTGAAGTAGACGGGGGTGCGTACCCCGGCCGGGAGCGGGAACGGCGGCTGGTTGACGGGCAGGGCGGTGATGGACAGTTCGGTGACCCGCTTGCCGGCCCGGTCGCGGATCACCGAGCCCTGGGGCAGCCGCACCTCGAAACCGGGGATGGCCGGGGTGGTGATGACGGTCTGCTTGCGGGTGGGTGAGGGGAAGCGGACGCTGTTGGCGGTGTCGAGGCGGGTCATCCAGATCGGGTAACCCAGCTCGGTGGTCTCCCCCGCCCGCAGGTCCACCCCGGTTTCGAAGCGGCCGAACGCCCGGCCGGGGCGGCTCGCCGTCTTCCCGTCGATGACCAGGACGTGGTGGCCGGCGGTGAGTCCGGTGAGCAGGAACCGGCCGGTGGCGTCGGTGCGGGTGCTGCGCCGGCCCACCGTGAGGGTGACGTCGGTGAGCGGCTGGCCGTTGAGCAGCAGGGCCTGCCCGGCGAGGGCGGTGACGCCCCGGTCGGCCCGCAGTGTCGGTTGGAGGTGGCCGTGGGCGCCGGTGCGGTGGCTTGACCAGTCCTCGCCGGCGAGGTTGAACCGGTCCGGGGTCCATGCCTCGGTGGGGTCGCCTGCGGGCCGGGCCGGTGTCTTCGTCGACGGCGTCCTCGTCGCGGGTGCGGCTGCGGCCGGCAGCCGTACCTCGCCGGTGATGGTGCCGACGGTGCCCGCGGACGGGTCGACGAGGACGGTGTACGTGCCGGCCACCGGCAGGGTGACGGCGCTGAGGGTGCAGGTGTCGCCGCAGTACACGCTACTGCCGAGGTTCGTGCCGTCCGGTTTGCGGATGACCACCGTGGCGTTGTAGCGGGTGTAGGTGCCGGCGGTCATCGCCACGGTGACCACCTGGCCGGCGCTGCCGGGGAAGGTGAGGGTGGCGTTCTGGCCGGGCACGGTGGTGGTCAGGGTGGCCGCCGCACCGCCGGGGGTGACGGCTGCGGTGGCGTCGGCCGGGACGTCGTGGACCTGGAGGGTGACCGCGCCGGTGTACATGCCGTCGGGGTTGAGCAGGATGCTGTACGTGCCGGCCACCGGCAGGGTGACGGCGTCGAAGAAGCAGGTCGCCCCGCAGTACGCGCTGCTGCCGAGGTTCGTGCCGTCCGGCTTGCGGATGACCACCGTGGCGTTGTAGGTGCCGTAGCTGCCGGCGCTGCCCTGCACCGCGATGCGCTGCCCGGCGGTGCCGGGGAACGACAGCACCGCGTTCTGGCCGGGGGCGGTGGTGGTCAGGGTGACCGCGCTGCCGCCCGGGGTCGTGCCGGCGGCCGCGTCGGCCGGGACGTCGTAGATCCGCAGGGAGACCGTGCCGGTGTACATGGTGTCGGGGTTGAGCAGGATGCTGTACGTGCCGGCGACCGGCAGGGTGGTGACGTCGAAGAAGCACGTCGCCCCGCAGTACGTGCTGCTGGTCAGGTTCGACCCGTCCGGTTTACGCACGATCGCCGTCGCGTTGTACGTGCCGTACGTGCCGCCGGTGCCCTGCACCACGATCCGCTGACCCGCCGCGCCGGTGAAGGACAGCACCGCGTTCTGCCCCGGAGCGGTGGTGGTCACCGGTACGGCCGGGCCGCCGATGGTGGTGCCGACCGTCGTGTCCGTCGGCACGTCGTAGACCCGGAGGGTCACCGCGCCGGTGTACATGGCGTCGGGGTTGAGCAGGATGCTATACGTGCCGGCGACCGGCAGGGTGGTGACGTCGAAGAAGCACGTCGCCCCGCAGTACGTGCTGCTGGTCAGGTTCGACCCGTCCGGCTTACGCACGATCGCCGTCGCGTTGTACGTGCCGTACGTGCCGCCGGTGCCCTGCACCACGATCCGCTGACCCGCCGCGCCGGTGAAGGACAGCACCGCGTTCTGCCCCGGAGCGGTGGTGGTGAGGGTGACGCCGGCTCCGCCGGGGGCCGTGTCGGCGGTGACGTCGGCCGGCACGTCGTGGACCCGGACGGTGAGCGCGCCGGTGTAGGTGGAGGCCGGGTCGATCAGGATGCTGTACGTGCCGGTGACCGGGAGCACCGTCGTGTCGAACAGGCACGTCGCACCGCAGTACGTGCTGCTGGTCAGGTTCGACCCGTCCGGTTTACGCACGATCGCCGTCGCGTTGTACGTGCCGTACGTGCCGCCGGTGCCCTGCACCAGGATCCGCTGTCCTGCGGTGCCGGGGAACGTCACCACGGCGTTCTGCCCGGGGCTGACGGTGGTGACGGTGACCGGGTCGCCGCCGGGGGTGGTGCCGACGGTGGCGTCTACGGGCACGTCGAACACCTGCACGGTGAGGCTGCCGACGGCCGCCGCCGCCGGGTCGACCAGCATCGTCCAGGTGCCGGCCGTGGTGAGCGGCACCGAGCTGAACGAGCAGCTCGTCGCGCAGGACGAGGAGCTGACCGCGCTGCCGTTGGGTGCGCGCAGCGTCGCGGTCACGCTGCCGCCGCCGAACGCGCCCGCGGTGAGGCTGACGGTGACGACCTGCCCGGCGGTGCCGGGGAACGACACGACGGCGTTCTGTCCCGGCACGGTGGTGGTCACCGACACCGCCGCCCCGCCGGGGCTGGTGGTCGCGGTGGTGTCGGCGGGCACGGCGTACACCCGGGTGGTGAGCGTCCCGACGGCGGTCGTCCTCGGGTCGACCAGCAGGGTGTAGGTGCCCTCGACCGGCAGGGTGGCGGTGTCCAGGAAGCACGAGGTGCCGCAGGAGGTGTTCGACACGACCGTGCTGCCGTCGGGACGGCGCAGCGTCACCGTCGCCTCGGACGAGCCGAACGTCCCACCGGACAGCTGCACCGCCACCCGCTGCCCCGCGCTCGCCGGGAACGACACGACGGCGTTCTGTCCCGGCACCGTGGTGGTCACCGACACCGCCGCCCCGCCGGGGCTGGTGGTCGCGGTGGTGTCGGCGGGTACGGCGTGCACCTTGACGGTGATGGCGCCGACGACTGTGCCCTTCGGGTCGACCAGGATGGTGTACGTGCCGGCCGCCGGCAGTGTGGCGGTGTCGAGGAAGCACGAGGTGCCGCAGGAGGTGTTCGACACGACCGTGCTGCCGTCGGGACGACGTAGCGTCACCGTCGCCTCGGACGAGCCGAACGTCCCACCGGACAGCTGCACCGCCACCCGCTGCCCCGCGCTCGCCGGGAACGACACGACGGCGTTCTGTCCCGGCACGGTGGTGGTCACCGACACCGCCGCCCCGCCGGGGGTGGTGTTGGCGACCGCGTCGTTGGGCAGGTCGTAGACGCGGGCGGTGATCGCGCCGAGGGTGGTGCCGGTCGGGTTGACCAGCACGGTGTACGTGCCGCTGGTCGGGAGGGTGATCGCGTTGAACGAGCAGCTGGTGCCGCAGTAGTTCTCGCTGACCAGGGTGGAGCCGTCCGGGGCGCGTAGTGTCACGCCGGCGTCGTAGGTGCCGAAGGTGCCGCCGCTGAGGGTGACCGTGACGACCTGCCCGGCCGTGCCGGGGAAGGCGATGGTCGCGTTCTGGCCCGGGACGGTGGTGGTCACCGACACGGCCGCCCCACCGGGGCTGGTGGTCGCCGAGGCGTCGGCCGGCACGTTGTGGACCTGGACGGTGGCCTGGCCGAGGTAGGTGGTGTCCGGGTTGAGCAGGATGGTGTAGGTGCCGTCGACCGGGAGGGTCACCGTGTCGAAGAAACACGACCCGCCGCAGTACCCGCTGCCGGTCAGGTTCGACCCGTCCGGCCTGCGCACCACCGCCGACGCGTTGTACGTGCCGTACGTGCCACCGGTGAACTGCACCGACACCCGCTGCCCGGCGGTGCCGGCGAATGCGACCACGGCGTTCTGCCCCGGGACGGTGGTGGTGACGGTGACCGGGGCGCCGCCCGGGCTGGCGGTCGCCGTGGCGTCCGCCGGCACCAGGTGGACCTGCACCGCAGCCTGGCCGACGGTGACCCCGTCGGGGTTGAGCAGGATGGTGTAGGTGCCGTCGACCGGGAGGGTCACCGTGTCGAAGAAACACGACCCGCCGCAGTACCCGCTGCCGGTCAGGTTCGACCCGTCCGGCCTGCGCACCACCGCCGACGCGTTGTACGTGCCGTACGTGCCACCGGTGAACTGCACCGACACCCGCTGCCCGGCGGTGCCGGCGAATGCGACCACAGCGTTCTGCCCGACGGTGGTGCTCACGGTGACCGCGCCGGCCCCGGGGGTGGCGGTCGCCGTCGTGTCGGCCGGGACGTCGTGGACCTGCACGGTGACCGCGCCGACGTAGCTGGTGTCGGGGTTGAGCAGGATGGTGTAGGTGCCGTCGACGGGTAGCACCGTGGTGTCGAAGAGGCACGACTGGCCGCAGTATCCGCTGCCGGTCAGGTTCGAGCCGTCCGGTTTGCGTACCACCGCCGACGCGTTGTAGGTGCCGTACGTTCCGCCGGTGAGCTGGACGAGGACCCGCTGGCCGGCGGTGCCGGGGAACGAGATGACGCTGTTCTGGCCGGGCACCGTCGTGGTCGCCGTGACCTGCGGGCCGCCGGGTGTGGTGGCCGCCGTGGCGTCGGCCGGCACGTCGTACACCTGGACGGTGATCGCCCCGGTGGCGGCGGCCTGCGGGTCGACGACGAGGGTGTAGGTGCCCTGGGTCGGCAGCACGGTGGTGTCGAGGAAGCAGGCGGTGCCGCAGGAGCCGTTGGAGACGACCGTGCCGCCGCCCGGCTTGCGCAGGGTCACGGCGGCGTTGTAGGTGCCGTAGGTGCCACCGCCGAGTTTGACCGAGACCCGCTGTCCGGTGCTGCCGGCGAAGGTCACGGCGGCGTTCTGCCCGGGCACGGTGGTGGTGACGGTGACCGCTTCGCCGCCGGCCGTGGTGTCGGTCGTGGCATCGGCCGGCACCTCCCGTACGGTCGCGGAGATCGAGCCGGTGGCCGCGCTCGCCGCCGCCAGCAGCAGCGTGTACGTGCCCGCCGTACGGGCGGTGACCGTGTCGATGAAGCCGGTGGCCCCGACGCACCCGGCCGACGTCGCGGTACGCCCGAACGGGTCGAGGAGTTTGGCGGTGGAGATGCCACAGGAGCCGAAGGTGCCGTCGGCGAGTTGCACGCTCGCCCGTTGTCCTTCGGTCAGGTCGAACACGACCAGCGCGATGTCGCCGGCGCTGGGGATCGGCACGGAGGTGGTGACGCCGAGCGCGACCCGGGCGGTGTGCGCCACGTCGGCCACGGTGTAGGGGGCGGGCGCGACGAACACGTCGGCGGCGCTCTGCCCGCTGCCGTGGGCGGTGCGGACGCCGATACGGCCGGAGGCGACGCCGGTGGGGACCTCGACGGTCAGGTTGCCGGAGGCGGCGGTCGAGGTGAAGGCGCGGGTGCGGTTGAGGGTGACGGCGTTGTCGGCGGTCTGGGCGGCGAAGCCGGTTCCGGTGACGGTGACGGTGCTGCCGGGCGTCACGACGGAAGGCGTCACGGCGGTGACGGTGGGCGCGGACTCGTCGGGCCCGGTGACCACGAAGGACTGTGGGCTGGTCGCGGTGACCCCGCCGACGGTGACGGTGACCAGGCCGGTGGTCGCTGCGGCGGGGATCCGCGCGACCAGACGCCGGCCGGTGGCTGTGGTGACGGTGGCGGGGACGCCGTTGAACGCGACGGTGTTCTCGGCCGCCACCGTGGAGAAGCAGCCGCCCTCCAGGGTCACCTCGGTGCCGACGGCGGCGCGGGCCGGCACCACCGACAGCAGGGCCAGGGCGGGGGCGGGGGTGCCGTCGTTGCTGACCGAGGTGGTGTTGCCGGTGGGGTCGTACCGGTAGCGGGCGGTCCGGCCGCCCTGGTCCTGCACCCCGGCCAGTTGTCCGGCGGCGTCGTAGGCGTAGCCGATGGAGTCGCAGGAGACCGAGGCCGGGACCATGTCCGGCAGGTCCGCCCGGACGGCGAAGGCCAGCAGCAGGACGAGGGTGGCGAGCGTCGCGGTCGAGCGCAGCCGGGCACCTGCCCAGACCCTCGATCGGATGGTGCGGCGGTCGAGCGGTCCCGACATGCTGCCTCCTCAGACGCAACTTCTGGTGGCAAGATAGGCGACATCCATCAACCGAAATAGATGGCCGGGTGAACAGCGCATCCCCCGCATTGATCACCCACGGTGATCGGGTCATCTACCGGCAGAAACGGTGGGCGGCCCGCCGGAGGTGTCAGCTATAGGACAGTTGATTGTGTAGTCCGATCACGGGCAAAAGTGGGCAGGTCAGGGCTCTGCCGATTGATGAGGGATGGTCAGCACTGGCACCGTATGTGGCATGAGCGGTCGACGTGTCGGCTCGGAGGGGATATAGGGCATGGCAGAGCGACACTCACGCCGATCCGCACGGTCGAGCGGGAACAGCGACCGGCCGGTGAGCAGGCCGCCGGACCTGGTTGCCGCCGAGTACGTGCTGGGCCGCATGGTCGTCGAGCGGATGCCCTGGTACGCGGCGGACTGGCTCGCCGACGGGCACGACGGGCCGGCCCTGCGGGAAGTTGCCGGGCTCGACGGCACCGACACCCGACTGATCGGCGAGCTGCTCCCCGCCGCCCTCGACGAGATGGGCGTACGCGTTCCGTCCGCGGCGGAGGCCGCGGACACCTGGCTGGCCACGCTGGCGCAACGGCTGGTCGACGGTGCGATCGACGAACGCACCGTCAGCGAGCGTGTTTCCGCCTTCGTCTGCGAGCGTGGGGATCTCGACGAGATCCGACACAGTCCGTTCACGGACCTGCACGTGCTCGCCGACGAGTGGGATCAGGACGGGGAACGTGGCAACCGGGAACTGGCGAATTCGGTCCGTCTGCTGTGCCGTGACCACCTGTCCCGCGTGCCGGCCTCGCCGGGGGGTGACCTCACGAGCCTCGCCCACGGCAGCGCAGCACAGCGCACGGCCGGCCTTCGCCGGCTGCTCAACGCCTGGGATTTCATCGGCGTCCACGACCTGCGGGCGAACGTCGACGAGTACGACTGCCTGATCGCACCGCTGCTGTCGAGGCTGTCCGCCGGTGCCGGCGCGGGGGATCTCAGCGGGTACCTGGCGGCTGAGATCCGCGGCCACTTCGGGATGACCGTCGGCGACGTCGAGACCCGCGCCTTCGCGCGGCGTCTGCTGGCCTGGTGGGGCGCCGGGTAGAAGGTGGCCGGTCGACGTGGCGTGACGTGTCCCGCCGATCCGGCGGTCCGACAACGCCGCCTCGTCGCCGCATATCCCAGTGCCGATAATTGCGTCGGCACATGGGGTCACCGATGCCGTCCCTGCCGCTCGATCCGGTTTCCGACAGTACGAGCTTCGCCGACCGCTCCCGCCCGGCCCGGCATTTATCAGCGCCAAAGCGTAACGTGATGAATGACTCGTTGCGTACGTGTGACCGGCCTGGATCGAAGGAGTCCGCACCATGCCCGAGCAGTACTCGCGGCGCTCCTTTCTCAGCGGGGTGCTGACCTGCGGCGCAGTGAGCGCTTCGGCGGTCTACCTGCTGCCGGGCGGACACCGCCCGCCACCGGTGGAGCTTCGGCTCGCCACCGGGGCCGACCCCACCGGGGCACGGAAGCTGCTGATGGACATGTGGAACCAGGCCAACCCCGATACCCCGGCCCGGTTCACCGACGAGGTCGAGGGTGGATCAGGCGATGAACGCACGAGGCTGTTGACGGCGGCCCGCAATGGCAGTGCCGACATCCTCAACCTGGACGTCGTCGACATCCCCGAGTTCGCCGCGCAGAAGCTGATCACCCCGATCCGGTTGACCGACCCGAACTTCCTGACGTCGGTGAAGGATCTCCACCAGGTCGACGACACCTCGAACAGCTACTGGGCCGCGCCGCTCAACACCGATGTCGGCATGCTGTTCTGGCGCGACCCCGGGACCGAGCAGCCCGATGTGGTGAACTTGTCGACGGTCCTCGGCACCCTTGCCGACAAGGGCTCGTTCGTCGGCCAACTGCGCCCCAACTCGTCCAACTACAACGAGGGTTTCCTGGTCAACATCCTGGAGCACGCGCTGTCGGTGAACACTGACCTGCTCAGCGCGACCGGTGAGATCCTGTTCGAGCTGAAACCCTGGCAGAGAGCGCTACAACCGTTGCAGGCGGCCATCGTGGCCGGGAAGGTCAATCGCTCCAGCGACGAGAACGCCAGCCTGGACACGTTCGTGGAGGGCCGGCCGACGTTCATGCGCAACTGGCCGGTGAAGTACCGCGAACTCCAGCAGCGTAAAGACCCTGACCTGCTGGCCGGGAAGATCAAGGTGTACCCGCTGACGTCCGGGGTGCTCGGCGGCCAGAGCCTCGCCCTGGCGCGTGCCTGTCCCCACCCCGACCAGGCCCTCCGGTTCATCAACTTCATGACCGGCACCGCAGCCCAGAAGGTCCTCGCCGGGCACGGCTTCGCCCCGACCCTGGCCGAGGCCTACAACGACAGGAACCTCCAGGCGGTCATCCCGCACCTGGAAGCACTACGTGGTGCGGTGGAGAATGCCCGGCCCCGGCCGATGCACCCGGGATACCGCGCGTTCGCCGAGGTCTTCGTCGACCACGTCGCCCGGATGCTCCGCGGTGAGTCCGACCTGACCTCGGAGTTCATCGCCGCCATGAAGGCGGCGCTCGCATGACCGGAGACCGGGTGGAGGAGGGTCCGTGAAGGTCGAGCCGTGGCAGGTGCCGATCCTGGTGATGGCCGGGATCATCCTGGCGGAGTTGGTGATCAGGGTGATTCCGCGCCGTTGGACGGCACACCTGGCCAGGCAGCAGGTCCGCACGGTGGCGCTCGGCGGGCTGGCGGTCCTGGTCATCGTCGTCGGGGTGTTGGCGCTCGGCCCGGACCTGGCCGACCAGATCGCCAGCGTGGCGGCAGCCGTCGCCGGGCTGGTCGCGCTCTGGCTGACCTACCGGTCGTACCAGTTGCAGACCGCCGCGAGCCCGGACGCCGCGGCCGGCCCGGCGCGGGACACCGCGGAGCCGGAGGCCGCGGGCACCACCGGGCAGCCGCCCGGTCGGTGAACGGCTGTCGTGTCGGCAGTTACCGGAGGGACGCGCCAGCGGCGCTGTTGGCAGGCCGTGTCGTGCTTCGGCAGGTGCCCGTGCACCAGGTACGCGGTGACGATGTCCGTCAGGCAGGCGTTGGCCTGGCCGCTGAGGAGCGGCACTCCTAAAGCGTCCTAGGACATCGGGGTGGCGGGGGTGCTGCGGGTCCTGGTCAGGTCGAGGTGTCGCCACGGTGAGCGGCTTCCCCGAAGCCCTCGGCGGGACTGCCGGCCCCCCTGCACGTTGCCGCTCCGGTCACCCGGTGCGTTGCCCGACGCAGCCGCTGATCGGGCGGGCGGTCAGGAGGAGCAGGTGTTGAGCATGGTCTGTAGGGCGGACTTCTCCGACGATTGCAGCCGCAGGCCCCAGGTGTACTTCACGGTGATCCACATTTTGCTGTAGGTGCACCGGTACGACGACAGGGGAGGCTGCCACGTGGAGGGGTCCTGGTCGCTCTTGGACTGGTTGACGTTGTCGGTCACCGCGATCAGCTGCGGGCCGGACAGGTCGTTGGCGAAGCTCTGCCGGCGGCTGGTCGTCCAGGAACTCGCCCCGGAGCGCCACGCCTCCGCCAGAGGGACCACGTGGTCGATGTCCACGTCCGACGCGGCGGTCCAGGTCGCCCCGTCGTACGGGCTGTACCAGCGCCCCGACGTGGCCTGGCAGGAGGAGTTGACCACGACCGACGTGCCGTCGCGTTTGAGGATCTGCTCACGGGTGTCACAGCTGCCGCTGACGGTGATCCAGTGCGGGAACAGGTCCCGGGAGTAGCCGCTGGTGGAGCCCTCGGCGGCGACGGTGAGGGCGTTGAGCTGCGCCTGCGCGGTCGCCTTCGACGGGATCCCCGGCGGCGTCGCCGACGCCGTCCCCCCGATGCCCGCCGAGAGGGCTGCGCCGACGAACGTGGCTAGTGCCAAGGTCACGGCACGCACCCGGGGCCGGGCCGGCCCGGACGTCTTCGTGGTCGGTCCTGACATGCCACGCCTCCCGGTCACCATCGACGACAGATGCAATCATCATCCTCGATGGAAGGTGACAGCGGGATGGCATCCGCGTGAAGACCCGCCCGGAGGGCCCGACCTGAGTCGGGAGTCACTCGGCGTCGGGCCGACTTCCCGGGAGTCGCCCCGAACCCGCTCCTGAGCAGTGATGCACGGAAGCGCAATGCGGAACTGCGTACTGGACGGCAAACCGAACGCCCCTGTCCCAGCAGAGTCGAACTCCTGACCTTCTGATCCGCACCCCGGGCCGAGGCATCGTCGTGGTGCCCGTAGGATCGCGGGCAGTGCTGGTTCGTCTCTCCCGTGCGCGGGTGAGACGTCGTAAGAGGGAACCCGGTGTGAGACCGGGACTGCCCCGCAGCGGTGAGTGGGAACGACCGCCGTCAACGAAGCACTGGACCGCAAGGTCTGGGAAGCGACGGCCAGTAGGCGACCCTGTGTCACGCCCACGAGTCCGAAGACCTGCCAGCGCTGCGCGTGCCGCCGGTGCGCGCCGTCGGCGGCCTCTCGGGAGGGCCAGGGCGGAATGCCGGTTACGCCGTGGCGTATCCGTCTTCCTCTCGGGTGGTCGTCGGACACCGCGAGGGAAGGACCATCTGTGACCACCTCATTCGGGCAGAGCACCGTGCTCGGCTATCCCCGTATCGGCGCCCACCGCGAGTGGAAGAAGGCCGTCGAGGCGTACTGGGCCGGCACGCTGGACGCCACCGAGTTGGAGGCCGTGGCCGTCGGGCTGCGGGCCGAGGTGTGGCGGACGCTGCGCGACGCCCGCCTCGATGCGATCCCGTCCAACACGTTCTCCTACTACGACCACATGCTCGACACCGCCGTCGCGGTGGGGGCGGTCCCCCGCCGGTTCGCCCGGCTCGGCCTCGGTCGACTCGACACCTACTTCGCCATGGCCCGTGGTGTCGATGCCGCACCAGCGCTGGAACTCACCAAGTGGTTCGACACCAACTACCACTACCTGGTGCCGGAGATCGAGCCCGACACCGTGTTCGCGGCGGACCCGGCGAAGGCGCTGAGCGAGTACGCGCAGGCACGTGACCTGGGCATCGCCACCCGACCGGTGCTGGTGGGTCCGGCCACCTTCCTGCTGCTGGCCAAGGGCGACGATCCGTTCGCCCGGCTCGACGACCTGGTCGACACGTACGCCCGGATCCTCACCGCCCTGGCCGACGCGGGCGTGGCCTGGGTCCAACTGGACGAACCCGCCTACGTCGCCGACCGCACCACGGCCGAGATCGACGGCCTGCGGCACGCCTACCGACGTCTCGGGGAACTGCCACACCGTCCCCGGATCTTCGTCGCCACCTACTTCGGTGACCTCGGCGACGCCCTGCCGGCCCTGCTGGACACCCCGGTCGAGGCGATCGGCCTGGACCTGGTCGCCGGCCCGGGCAACCTGCACCGGCTCGCCGCCGCCGGTCCCCTGCGCGGCACGACCGTCGTCGCCGGCCTGGTCGACGGACGCAACATCTGGCGCACGGATCTGCGGGCGGCCGTCGCCGCCGGTGCCACGGTCGCCGGACTGGCCGACCACGTGGCGGTGTCCACCTCCTGTTCGCTGCTACACGTGCCGGTCGACCTGTCGGCCGAGACCCACCTCGACCCGGAGTTGTCCGCGCGGCTCGCGTTCGCCCGGCAGAAGGTCGACGAGGTGGTCCTGCTCGGGCGGGCGCTACGCGACGGCACCACCAGCCTGCCGGCCCCGTTGCCGCCCGCCCCGCCGGCGTGGCGGCACGACGACGTGCGCGGCCGGTTGGCGGCGTTGCGCCCTGCCGACCGGCACCGTGGCGACTACGCCGGGCGGGCCGCCCGCCAGCAGGAACGGCTGACGCTACCGGACCTGCCGACCACCACGATCGGTTCGTTCCCGCAGACCGCCGAGCTGCGCCGGGCCCGCGCCGCGCACCGCGCCGGCACTCTCGACGACGCCGGCTACACGCAGCGGATACGCGCCGAGGTGGAGCAGGTCATCCGGTTGCAGGAACGGCTGGGCCTGGACGTGCTGGTGCACGGCGAGCCGGAACGCAACGACATGGTCCAGTACTTCGGCGAACAACTCGACGGTTTCGCCGCCACCACCCACGGATGGGTGCAGTCCTACGGGTCCCGTTGCGTCCGACCGCCGATCATCCACGGTGACGTGGCCCGCCGGGCACCGATGACCGTCGCGTGGTCCACCTACGCCCAGTCGCTGACCGACCGTCCGGTCAAGGGCATGCTCACCGGCCCGGTCACCATCCTGGCCTGGTCGTTCGTCCGCACCGACCAGCCCCTGGCCGACACCGCCGACCAGGTGGCACTCGCGCTGCGCGACGAATGCCACGATCTGGAGGCCGCCGGCATCCGGATCATCCAGGTCGACGAACCCGCCCTCCGCGAGACCCTGCCGCTGCGTCGGGCCGACCAGAAGGCCTATCTGGACTGGGCGGTCGGCGCGTTCCGGCTGGCCACCGGCGGCGTCGCCGACGACACTCAGATCCACACCCACCTGTGCTACAGCGAGTTCGGTGAGGTGATCACCGCCATCGACGCGCTCGACGCCGACGTCACCAGCATCGAGGCGTCCCGGTCGAAAATGGAGGTTCTCGACGACCTGGCCGCGATCGGTTACCGCCGGGGCGTCGGCCCCGGGGTGTGGGACATCCACTCGCCCCGCATCCCACCCCACCACGAGGTGGTCGACGCGCTCCGCCGGGCCGTCACGGCCGTGCCCGCCCGACGGCTGTGGGTCAACCCGGACTGCGGCCTGAAGACCCGCACCTATCCCGAGGTCGAGGCGACCCTCCGACACCTCGTCGCCGCCGCCGCCGAGGTCCGCGCGAGCTGATCGGACTGTTCCGGGCGGACCTGCGGGATCCGCCCGGAACAGCGCGTCGAGTAGACCGGCCTCTCCGGTCCGCCGGCAAGATCGAGCGGCTCGGGAGATCATCGGAGTGCGTGGCGCGGTGTCGGTCCGGAAACGGTCGACGGTTGTCAGGTCCGTTGGGTGTCTGTCAGCTCCCTGATCCGTCTGTCGGCGTCACGCCGGGCCGCGCAGCAGCTCTGCGTGGCGTCGAGGATCTGCCGGATGTCGCTGAGCAGTTTGTTCAGGGCGTCTAACTGGCCGGTCCGCTCGGCTGGTTCCTCGATGATGCCCGCAGTCGCGGCACCGGAGGATGACCGATGGGGCCCTTGCGCTGGTGACGCTTGCACCGGAGTCTCCTTTTGCTGAGTCGCAAGAACTCGGCAGGGGCGGTGCGGTCGCACGCAGCACCGGATGTCGTGCTGTCGCCGATGGTCGACCCGCCCTCAGAAGGTCGCCGTCCACGGCCGTCACCTCGACGTTCGGCTGGGACACCGGGCGGGCGATCACGACGGCGGTGGCGGTCGTGCTGGCCGGCCCGGCGGTGCTGGCCGGACTGCGGCGGGCCGCCCGGCGGGCCGCGTTCGGCGCACCCGTCACCTTTGGCCGCACCCGCGCCGCAGCCGGCGGGGTGCGGTGCGACCGGACCCGGGTCCGTCCGCCACCGCCGAGGCGGGCGGTCAGGGAGGTGGGTCACATCAGGCCCCGGAGCGGCTGGTGGACTGACCGGTCGCGGATAGGCTGTTGCTGGCGCTGGTTCGCCCGGACGTTCGTCACGCCTGGGCGTCGTAAGAGGGAACCCGGTGGGAATCCGGGACTGCCCCGCAGCGGTGAGTGGGAACGACCGCCGTCATCAGCACTGGGCCGCACGGCCTGGGAAGCGACGGCCAGTAGGAGATCCGGGGTGTCCGGGTCACGCCCACGAGTCCGAAGACCTGCCCGCGCTGCGCATCCACGAGGTGGGTGCGCTGCCGTCGACCTCGCGGGCGGGTCGGGCGGGTGATGCGCTGCGGTGTGTCCTCGACGTGCGTGCCGGCTGGTCGGTCGGTGTGCTTCCCGAGGACGGATGAACCATGCACGAGAGCACCACACTCACCGGCCGGCCCCCGTCGGCGTCACGGCTGACCCTGTCGCAGATCATGGACCAGCACCACACCAACCTGATGGGCACCGTCCACGGCGGTCGGATCCTCAACCTCATCGACTCCGTCGCCGGAGTGGTCGCCGCCCGACACTCCGACGGCCCGGCGGTCACCGCCGCCATCGACGAGACCGCCTTCCTACGGGCCGTACGGGTCGGCGACGTCGTGCACGTCGATGCCCGGATCACCTGGGCCGGCCGCAGCTCGATGGAGGTCGCCGTCAAGGTCAGCGCGGACCGTTGGGACCGGGCGGTACCGCCGGTGGACGTGGCCACCGCCCACCTGGTGATGGTCGCCGTCGACGACGACGGTCAGCCGCGAGCCGTGCCGCCGCTGCTGCCGGAGACCGATGGTGACCGGCGTCGTTACCGGGAGGCGCAGATCCGGCGGGAGCACCGGCTCGCTCTTCGGCGGGCGTTGCTCGACGGTGCTGAGGAGGGCTGAGTGGTGCTCGGGCTGTCCGTGGCCACCCTGGCCGGCTACCTTGCCGCCATCGCCGTCCTCATGGTCACTCCTGGGCCGGACATGATGTTCGTCCTGGCCAACGCGACCCGCTACGGCGCCCGGGCCGGCGCGGTCGCCGCGCTCGGGGTCGCGGCCGGGCGAGGCGGTACATGTGGCGACGGTGGTCTGTGGTCTCGCCGCAGTGGTCTCCGCGTCGCCGGTGTTGTTCGCCGCGATCCGCTGGGCCGGGGCGGCGTATCTGATCGTCCTCGGGGTTCGGGCCCTCCGCGACGGCAGGGCGACGGCTTCCACCACGGCGGAGCGGAACAGCCGCTGTCAGGCCGCAGCCGGCGGTGGTTGACCGGCGGTGTTCGCCACGAGTAAGGACAGCTCCCGTACCAGTTCGTCCATGGACTGCCCGCTGCCGGCCCGGACCAGGCCGAGCGCGAGGTCGGCGAGCAGGTAGAAACCGAGGGTTCTGGCCTGCTCGCCGGAGAACGCGGCGAGGAGTTCCTCCGCGCCGGCGTGGTCGCCGCGGTGGGTGGCGGCGATGACCCCGGCGGCGCGTTGGACCAGCTCCGCTGCGGCGGGGGTGGGTGCGCTCACCGGGTTCAGAGCGTGGGACCCGTGGCGCGGGCGGCGTCGAAGCGGGCGGTCACGTCGGCCCAGTCGACCAGGCCCCACAGCCGGTCGACGTAGTCCGGGCGGACGTTGCGGTACTGCAGGTAGTAGGCGTGCTCCCAGGCGTCGAAGACCAGCAGCGGCGTCGAGCCCTGCCCGACGTTGCCGTGGTGGTCGTACACCTGCTCGACGATCAGGCGCTGACCGAGCGGCTCCCACGCGAGGACGCCCCAGCCGGAGCCCTGCACGCTCTTGGTCGCCGCCGACAGTTGCCCCGCGAAGCCCTCGAACGAGCCGAAGTGCTCCTCGATCGCCGCCGCCAACTCCCCGTCGGGGCGGTCGCCGCCGTGCGGGGAGAGGTTGTTCCAGAAGATCGAGTGCTTGCAACAAAGTCGGTCGCGATGTGGGGGCAGGCGTCGACCGCATCGAGAACCGATCGGTGAGCACGCGGCGGCGCAGCCGTGCGACACGGCCCGCGCTGCACCTGGGCGACGAGCGGATGCCGTGAACCTCGGCGGCCTGCCGGGCGACTGTAAGGGTGTGGTGGGCGATACGGGCGGAGACGATGTGGATCGGGTCAGACGCGACGCACTACTCGTTGTGCGGGCGCAGCTGGGAGACCGACGGTCGCTGGCCGAGCTGGTCGGGTACTGGCACGAGCCGGTATGGCGTTATGTGCGGCGCATGCTCGACCGGGCCGGCCTGGCCGACGATGTGAGCCAGGAGGTGTGGGCTGGTGTGCTGAAGGCTCTGCCGGCCCTCAAGGAGCCGGATCGGTTCGCGCCGTGGCTGTTCACGATCGCTCGGCGTTCGGTGATGGATCACCTGCGGGACACGTACCGCCGAGCCGATCCGCCCGACGGTGAGCAGGTGGGGCACGACGACGTCGCCGCGGTGTTGGACCAGGCGCAGGTCATTGACGGCCTGGCCGGCTTGCCCGTCTGCGAACGTGAGGTGCTGATCTTGTTCTATCTCTACGACCTGGCGTTGGAGGAGTGTTCGCAGGTGCTGGCAGTCCCGGTGGGGACGGTGAAGTCCCGGTTGTTCCGCGCACGCCGGATGCTGCGTGACCACATGATTGAGAAGGGATATTCGGGATGACCGAGGGACCCTCGTACGGCCCTGACGACGTCATGCGGGGGCTGTCGCTGCCGCGACGCGTCGGCCTCCTCGTGGCCGGGTTCGGTGGCCTGGCCGCAGCCGTGACCATCGGCCTGCTGCTGGCCACCGAACCCGGCGAGTTGCCGCTACGGACCAGGATCGCGTTCGTCGCGATGATCGGTGTCGGGATGGCGTGGGCCGGGTTCGCGGGCTGGGCGTTGGCCCGCCGCCCGCTGTTCGCTGTCGACCGGGTGATCGCCGCCTGGCTCGCGGTCACCTTCAGCGTCCTGATGACGGTCGGCATGGTGAGTGTCGCCGTCATGCGTGCCGGGCCCGTGGGCATTCTCGCTGTCGGCGGTCTCGGCGTGGCCCTGACCGTCGTGGCGAGCGTGCTGCTCGCCCGGGCCCGGGCCTACCGCAGGGCACTGCTCGCCCGCTGGGACGAGCTCGAACGCCGGAACGGTTGATCAGCCCGCCCAACGGCTCGACCGTCCATCGGCCGCGCCTGAGCCTGCTGCGCCGCAGGTCGACCCGGCCGCCGGTGACGCGGACACCGTCGGGGTCCGGATCACCGCCGTGGTCCGGGACGCCCAACGGGGGCGCGTGTCTGCTTCGATGGCCGACGGCATCACCCTGACTCCCCCACCGCTGTCGGGTCGGTGGAGGCCGGGTGTGGGCGGTCAAACCGCGCTGACGGATGCCGGGCCGGCCAGGTCGGGGGCGGTCAGGTGGAACGCCGACGGCGCGGGTTGCCGGCGCGCCACCAGGTGCAGTCGCTGGACGGCGCGGTCGGCGTCGACGGCGATGCGGTCGCGGCACGCGCAGGGCTCCTCGTCGAAGCCGGCGAACCGGTAGGCGACCTCCATCATCCGGTTGCGGTCGTTGGGTCGGAAGTCGGCGATCAGGTGCACCCCGGCGCGGGCGGCCTGGTCCACCAGCCAGGTCAGCAGGACCGTGCCGGTGCCGAAGGACACCACCCGGCAGGAGGTGGCGAGCAGCCGCAGGTGCCACACCCCGGGGTGCTTCTCCAGAACCAGCACGCCGACCGCGCCGTGCGGCCCGAACCGGTCGGTCAGCGTCGTGACCAGGACCTCGTAGCGGGGGTCGGCCATCAGGGTCCGCAGCGTCCGGTCGGGGTAGTGCACGCCTGTCGCGTTCATCTGGCTGGTCCGTAGGGTCAGTTCCTCGACCCGGGACAGGGTCGCGGCGTCGGCCCGCCGGATGCGCATCACCAGTTCCAGCGAGCGGAGGAAGTCCTGTGCCGGGCCGGTGAACCGGGCCTGCTCGTCGGCCCGCCGCTGGCCGGCCTGGTACATCTGCCGGCGACGGCGGGCGTCCACGGTCACCGACGTCGGAGTGAACTCGGGGCGGTCCAGCAAAGTGGTGGCCGTACCGGCGTCGTAGCAGCGTACCTGCGGGAGGTGGAAGGCGACCTCGGCGCGTTCGGCCGGCTGGTCGTCGATGAAGGCGATGGTGCCGAGCGCGAAGCCCAGGTGGTCGGCGATGCGCCGGACGGCGTCGGACTTGCGTCCCCATCCGATCTGCGGTGCCACGAAGTACTCGGCGACGCCGAGCGCACGGAGCCGGGCCCAGGCCGGTTCGTGGTCGTTGCGGCTGCACACCGACTGGAGGATGCCCCGGGCGTCCAGCCCGGTGATCACGGCGCGGATCGGGTCGGGGAGCACGACCTGTTCATCCTCCAGCAGGACACCCTGCCAGAGGGTGTCGTCGAGGTCCCAGACCAGGCACTTCACGGTCGTGGGTGGGACCGTCGGGACCTCGTGGGTCACGTCGACTCCTTCGGGCTGGCGTTCGTCGGCGGTGGGGAACGACGGGGTGGGTGTCCGGGATGGCGGCGGGATCATCGGCGGTTGACCGCGTGGTCGGCCAGCATCAGCTGACACATCTCGGTGCTGCCCTCGATGATTTCCATGAGCTTGGCGTCGCGGTACGCGCGGGCGACCGGGTGTCCGTCGACGGCACCGGCCGACGCGAGGACCTGGACCGCGTCGGCGGCCGCCCGGGTGGCGTTGCGGGAGCTGACGTACTTGGCCAGGACGGTGGCGGTGACCACGTCGGGCGAGCCGGTGTCCCAGCAGCGGCTGGCGTGCTCGCACAGGCGGGTGGCGACCTGCTCGGCGGACCACAGGTCGGCCAGGTGGCGGGCGACGAGCTGATGTCGGGCCAGTGGGCGGCCGAACTGGTGGCGGGTACCGGCGTGCCCGGTCGCCGCCGACAGACAGGCGCGCAGGATCCCCACGCACCCCCAGGCGACCGATATCCGGCCGTAGCTCAGCGCCGTGGTCACCAGCAGGGACATCGACTGTCCGCCGGCGCCGAGCAGGCTGCTGGTCGGCAGCCGTACCGCGTCGAACCACACGTCGGCGTGTCCTGCCGCCCGGCATCCCAGCGGCTCCGCCCGCCGGCGCACCCGGACCCCGGGGGTGGCCCGGGGCACCACGACCACGGCTGCCTGGTCGCCGAGTCGGGCGAAGGTCAGGAGCAGGTCGGCGTGGTCGGCGGCGGTCACCCACACCTTGTGGCCGTGCAGCCGCAGGGTGTCGCCGGTGACGGTGACGGTGGTGGTCATGGCCGACAGGTCGCTGCCCGCCTGCGGTTCGGTGAAGGCGACGGCGGCCATGTCCGTGGAGGCCAGGCGGGGCAGCAGCGATCCGGCCTGGGTCCGGTCGGCCAACCGCTCGACGGTCCAGGCCGCCATGCCCTGGGAGGTCATGACGCTGCGCAGGGAGCTGCACAGGCTGCCGACCTGGGCGGTGAACTGGCCCGTGTCCAGGCTGTTCCAGCCTGGTCCGCCGTAGCCGGTGGGGACCTGGGGGGCGAGCAGGCCGGCGGAGTGGAGTTCGCGCAGCACCTCCGTGGGTATCCGGCCCGCCCGGTCCCAGTCGCCTGCCCGGTCCCCGACCAGGCGGGCGACGATCGTGGCGGCGTCGGCGGGGGTGACGGCGGGTGCGGTGGTGGTTTCAGGCGCCATGGTCGCCGGGTTCGCCGGTGCGGAGCCGGTCGACCAGGGCCACCATCCGGCGTAACGTGCGGAAGTTGTCCAGCCTCAGGTCGGTGCCGCGCACGGTGACCCCGTACGTCTGCTCCAGGTGCACCACCAGTTCCATCGCGAACAGCGACGACAGCCCGCCGGTGGCGAAGAGGTCCTCGTCCGGTGGCCAGGACCGCCCGGTGCGTGCCGTCAGGAAGCGCGCCAGCTCCGGTGCGACGGTGTCGACACGGTTACCGGTGTCCGACACGTCCTGGTCAGATGGCACAGTCATCGCAGGTCTCCCTCGTAGTGGTAGAACCCCTGCCCGCTCTTGCGGCCGAGGTGTCCGGCCCGGACCTTGGTCAGCAGCAGCTCGCAGGGGCGGCAGTTCTCGTCGCCGGTCCGTTCGTGCAGCACCCACAGGGAGTCGACCAGGTTGTCCAGGCCGATGAGGTCGGCGGTGCGCAGCGGGCCGGTGGGATGGCCCAGACATCCCTGTAGGAGTCGGTCGACGGATTCGACGCTGGCCGTGCCGGCGGCCACCACCCGGACCGCAGTATTGATCATCGGGTGCAGGATGCGGCTGGTGACGAAGCCGGGGGCGTCCTGGACCACCACCGGTTCCCGGCGCAGGGCGGCGAGCAGCCGGCGTGCCGCGTCCAGGGTGTGCGGGCCGGTGCGTGGGCCCCGGATCACCTCGACGGTGCGGATCAGGTAGGGCGGGTTCATGAAGTGGCTGCCGATCAGGTCCTCCGGTCGCGCCACCGACCGGGCGAGTTCGTCGATGGGGATGGACGAGGTGTTGGACACCACCGGCGTGCCGGGTGTGACCAGGGCGGAGACGTCCGCGAGGACCTTCGCCTTGGCGTACGGGTCCTCGGTGACCGCCTCGACCACGGCGGTGAGGGTGCTGGTCCGCCCGGTCGGGACGTCCGTGAGGGACGGTCCGACGTCGAGCGGGGCAGGTCGTACGTCCTGCGGTAGGGCTCCCATCAGTCGGGCGGTGCGGACGTGCCGGTCGACGCGGGCGGGGGCCTCGGCCAGCCGCCGCCGGTCGACGTCGATGATCGACACGGCGATGCCGTGCCCGACGGCCAGTGCGGCGATGCCCGTTCCCATCACGCCCGCGCCGAGCACCGCCAGTCGTGGCGTGGTGTCCGGCGTTGGGTTCTGCCCCGTCACCTGGGTCTCCCTTCGTTGCCCGGCCCGGTTCGCGGGCCACGGCGGCTGCGGTCACACCTCGGAGTGGTCCGCCTTCCGCTCGTCGATGGATGCCCCGTTGACGGGCGCGGAGCCGTTGACGGTGGTCGCCTCGGTGGCGGTGCCGCCGGGCGGGGTGGGGTCGGTGTAGAACTGTCGTGCCCACTGCCGGTAGCGACCGATCGGGCCGTCCCCCCGGGCGAGCTTCGGCTGTTCGACGTGCTCCTGGTGGTGCCACATCAGCAGGTCCGCGCCGGTGTCGACGGAGGCGACCCGTTGGGCGATCGCACTGAGCAGCCGGGCGACGGGCATCGCCGTGGCCCGGGCGGCCCGTTCGGGCAGGAACGGCAGACCGGCCAGTTCCAGCTTGGTGCCGAACCGTAGGTGGATCCGGCCCAGGGTGGTGGGGGTGGCGTGCAGCATGACGTGGAGGTCGCCCGCGCCGTTGGGCAACCGGGTGCGGGCCGCGATGGTGGCCAGTCCGATCACGGTGAGGGTGTAGGACTGGCGGATCTGGCGCATGACGGTGCCCCGGGCGGTGGCGGTGACCGTGCTGATCGGCTCCCCCATCACCGGTGTTCCCTCGATGACCAGGTCCCGCAGTCCGTGCAGCGCCGGGAGGTGACCCCAGTCGAAGGCGTTCTCGATGACGTCCTGCGGGTGGCCGGCGATGTCGAAGGTGTCGTGGCTGAAGGGTTGCCGGTCGTCCATGCCGAAGTCCGGCACCTGCCACTGTGGTGCGAGGCCGAGCGCGTGCCACCACACGTAGATCGATCCGTTGGCCTCGCAGACCGGGAACTGGGTCAGGGTCGCCTTGGGCGGCGGCAGGTCGTATCCGGTCCGTACGCAGGCCCCGGAGGGGTCGAAGGCGAACCGGTGGAAGGGACAGACGATCTCCTCACCGTCGAGGGTGCTGCCGACGCCCAGGTGCGCCCCGAGGTGGGGGCAGCGGGGGCGGACCGCGCGCAGCAACCCGCGAGGGGTGCGGTAGACGACGACCTCGCCGCCCATGAGTGGGCGGGTGGTGATGGTTCCGGGGCGGACCTCGTCGGAGAAGGCCACGCAGAACCATCCGTTCGGGTCGGGACGCGTGGGCGGGTGGAGCCGGTCGGCCGGTGCGGCGGTGTGTCGGCGGATCTCGTGGCTGCGGAGCAGGCTTTTGACCAGTGTTTTCATGGTTGTTTCTCCTAGTGGGCGACCGGGCAGACGCCGGGGCCCGGCGGCACGGGTGCGGGCTGCGAGGTGGCGGCCGACGGCGTGTCGGTGGTCGGCGTCGGGCGACGCCGTAGCCGTAGGCGCAGCCCGCGTGAGCTCAGGCTGGTTTCCACCTTGGGTTGGAAGGGTTCGTCGCTGACCGGGGTCAACTCCCAGCGGGCCGCCACGGCGGTCAGGGCGAGGGTCGCCTCGGTGAGGGCGAACTGGTCCCCGATGCACTTGCGTGCGCCGGCGCCGAACGGGACGTAGCCGGCCCGGTCGGGTGAGGTGTCGAGCCAGCGGTCCGGGTCGAAGCGGGTCGGGTCGGTGTACAGGTCGGGTCGGCGGTGGATCAGGTAGGGACTGAGCACGAGGGTGTCGCCGCGGCGTAGCCGTACCCCGTCGAGTTCGGCGTCGCCGGTGACGGTCCGGGTCATCATCCAGGCGGGCGGGTAGAGCCGGAGGGTCTCGGTGACCACCCGGGCCGCCAGGTCGAGGCGGGGCAGGTGTTCGGGGCCGGGCAGAGCACCGGCCAGGACGGTGTCGGTTTCGGCGTGGAGGCGGTGTTGGACGTCGGGGTGGGTGGCGATCAGGTACAGCGCCCAGGCCAGGGTGATGGCGGTGGTTTCCATGCCGCCGAGGAAGAAGGTGAGGGCCTGGTCGGCCAGTTCGGAGTCGCTGAGCTGCTGCTCGTGGTCGAGGCTTTCCACGTCGACTGCGGCGACCAGCGCGGAGAGCAGGTCGTGGTGGTCGGTGGGGTCGGCGCGGCGGGCGGCGACGATCTCGGTGATGGTGGCGAAGAGTCGGGCCCGGGCCCGGTCGTAGCGTCGTTTGGCGGGGGTCGGCAGCCGGCGCAGCAGGGCGGGGGTCATCATGCGGCGGAAGAAGGCGCTGACCACGGTGTTGGTGTCGGCCAGGGCGCGGCGGAGGGTTTCTGCGGGTAGGGACCCGCTGAACATCGTCTCCATGGTGGCCTGGGTGGTCAGTGTCATCATCTCGCGGGTGACGTCGAGGACCTGGCCGTCGTGCCAGGAGCCGGCGGTGGCGTCGGAGGCCCGGCCGAACACGGCCGCGTAGCCGTGCAGGCGTCGTGGGTGGAACGACGGTTGGCACAGCCGCCGTTGTCGCCGGTGCAGCGGGTACGGGCAGGTGGACAGTCCGTCGCCGATGACCTCCCGGATCCGGTCGTAGATCGGGCCGCCCTTGTCGAAGGTGCGGTCGTTGACGAAGATCTGCCGGGTCAGGGTCGGGTCGCAGATGAGCAGTGCGGAGGTCGGGCCCAACCGGACGCGCACCATCGTCGGGTATCCGGCCAGGGAGCGGATGAAGGCCAGCGGGTCCCGGAGCAGGGGCAGTGCGTGGCCGAGCAGGGGCAGTGCGCCCGGTGCCAGGGGAACGGACCTGGTGGTCGTGGTCGTTGTGGTCGCCTCGGTCATGGGTTACCTCGTTCTCCGGTCTGCCGTCGTCGCGCCGGGCGGCGGTCGGGTGATCTCGAGCAGGGCGGTGGTCCAGCGGAAGCCGAGGCCGAAGCTGACGACGAGGACGCGTTCGCCGACCCGGAGGGCGCCGGTGCGGAACATCCGGTCGAGGGCGAGCAGGACGTCGCACGGGCCGGCGTGGCCGAGGTGGCGGCCGAAGGTCCAGTTGGTGTCGGTGGCCCGGCGGTGCAGCGGGGGTCCGGAGAGCACCAGGTCGAGCACGGCTGACCCGATCGCGATGGCCACCACGTGTGAGACGTCGGCGGCGGTCAGGCCGGTCTCGTCGAGGACGGTGTCGACGCAGTGGCGGGTGCGGCGTCGCAGGGTGTCGATGTGGGGCAGGAGTCCGGTCTGTTCGGCGAGGAAGCGTCGTCCGGCGCCGGCGGCGGGGTCGTCCTCACCGGCGCGGGTGAGCACCTCCAGTTGTGGTTCGGTGGCCTGGGCGGTGGCCAGGAGCCGGGCGAAGCCGGTGCCGCGGGTGAGCACGGCGGCTGCTCCGGCGTCGCCGGCGACGTAGCCGATGTCGCGGACGTGGGCCCATCGTTGGTGGGGGAAGCGGGCTGCGGCGGTCACCAGGGCCGCCGGGGCGGTGGGCTGGGCGGTCAGGTGTTCGGCGGCGGTCACCAGGGCGGCCGCGCCGCCGTCGCTGGCCGCGCCGACCTCGATGCCGGTACTGCGGGTGGCTCCGAGGACCCGCAGCAGGTAGGGCGCGGGTGTGTAGTGGTCCTCGTCCTGGAAGGTGGCGTGGGCCAGCAGGCTCACGTCGCTGCTGGCGACGTTTGCGTGGCGTAGTGCCAGCAGGGCGGCCCGCGCCGCCATCTGGGTCGCGGTCTGTCCGTTGGAGACGGCTGCGGAGGTGAATCCGTTGGTGGCGGCCATGGACGGTTGGCGGGTCCGGGTGCCGTCCCACGGGTCGTGTTCGGGTCGGATCGGGGGTATCCAGGAGCCGGTTCCGGCGATCGTGATGTCGTGCCACAGCACCGTTGTCTCCTCGGGGTCAGGGAAGGGCCGGCTGGGGGGTGTCGGCGTGCGGCCGGATCAACCTCCCGCTGTGGTCGGTGGCGTGTGCGCTGACCCCGGTGATACGGGCCAGGACGTGGCCGTGGGGGGTTGATGCGGTCAGCGTGCCGTCGGCGAAGCGGCAGTGCAGTCGGATCGTCGGGTGGGCGGCGCTGAGTTGGCAGTCGTTGCCCGGCCCGCCGAGGTCCACCGTCTCGATGCCGGCCATCGGGCCGACCTGGGGTGGCTGGTCGCCGTGGGGTGGCAGGAGCAGCAGGTGCACCATGGCGTCCAGCAGGATCGCCGGTACGGTCATGCCGGCCAGGGCCGGGCTCCACGCCTGGTGGTCGAGGCGGAAGGTGGCGCTCGTGCCGTCCGGTCCGCGGGCGTAGTCGCTGGTTCCGGCGAACGGGCCGCTGAGGGTGATGGGCAGGTCGGCGGAGTAGACCGGCATGGTGAAGTCCGGTTCGGGGCGGTGGGTCGCCTCGTCGGTCGGTGCGGGCAGCGGGGGGTGGCGGTCGGTGAGCACGACTGTCGTTTCGCAGAGCAGGTCGTTGAAGCGCAGGACCTTGCCGTTGCGGCCGATCCGGTTGGTGGTGATCCGGACCGCCACGACGGCGCGGTCCGGGGACCGGTCGGTGAGCCGGGCGTCCACCGTGATGGTGCGGGGTGGTCCGGCGGACCGGACGGTCACCGACGTGCGGCAGACCAGGTTCCGGAATCCGGTGACGGTGAGGTCGGGGCAGAGGTGTCCGGCGGCGCCGGCGGCGGCTTCGAGGGCGAAGGTGCCGGGCAGGACGTACTCTCCGTTGACCCGGTGGTGGCGCATCCACCGGCCGTCCTGTTCGGCGAGGGTGTGCGGTTCCCAGGTTTTGGTGAACACCGCCCAGCGGTGGCCGCGCAGCAGCACGCCGTCGAGCAGTGGCGTGGCCAGGGACGGGTCGGGTGGGGTGGGTGGCGGGGCGTCGGGTGCGGGCAGTGGCAGCGGGCCGCCGGTGGCGTCGGTGCTGATGCCCCGCTCCCCCAGCAGGATGCGTTCCTCGTCGCGGATGAAGAAGACCGCCGCTCCGTTGCCGGGGCGGGTCACGGCGTCGAGGAACTGGGCGGCGCCCTGTCTGCTGCTGATGTAGGCGTCCATCCGGTTACGGCGCAGGGTTTCCCGCATGGCGGTGCTGCTGGCGACGCCGACCTCCCGCCAGCCGCTCCAGAGGATGGCGAGTTCCCGGTGTCCGTCGGGGGCGTTGCGGTCGGCCCAGGCGCTCGCGTATGCCAGGTATTCGTTGACGGCGCAGTAGTCGACGTCTCCGGGGGCGGGGGCGAGGGTGGCCAGGGTGCTGAAGTTGCACCAGATGCGGGGTGGCCGGCCGGTCAGGGCGCGTTTGAGGTTGCGGTAGCCGGTGGCTTTGGTGGCGCGTACGGAGCGGAAGTCGGTCAGGGTTTTCGCGTGCAGGGCCCGGGAGCGTAGGTCGAGGACGGTGTTGATGAGCAGGTCGATGTGTCCGTGCCGGTCCATGATCTCGTCGAGGACCGCGGTGGTCCGTTGCGGGTCGAGGACGTCGCCGACGCGGTGGTGGACCCGGTCGGATCCGCACAGTTCGGTGAGTCGCTGCACGGTCCGGCGGACCTCCAGGCGGGCCTGGGCGCGTTCGTAGGCGGTCTTGAGGTCCCGCAGTGACGCGTCGGGGTTCTCGCGGCGGCCGGCGGCGATGAACGCGGCCTGGGGTGGCAGTTCGTCGTCGGTGTCCGGTAGCGGGGTGCGGCCGATGAGGTACAGGTGGGGTCGGTCGGTGGTACGGGCGACGGCGTCGAGGATTTCGGGGGTGATGCCCCGGGCTCCGCCGAAGGCGACCACGATCGCGCCGGGGGGCAGGGCGGCTTCCTGCGTCCGGGGTGCGGGCTCGTCGTCGGCGACGGCGAGTTGGTACCAGGTTTGTCCGTGGCAGGCGAGGGTGTGCGTCGGTACGCGGGCGGTCGCGGCCCGGGCCAGTTGCGCCAGTGCGGTCGGGGTGTGCGACGTGTCGGTGATCAGGGTGTTGCCGCTGCACTGCGGCACTTCGGCCCGTACGGAGCGGACGAGCCCGGTGAACAGGCCGGCGAGGGGGTGGGTCGTTGCCTGTGGCAGTGCGGTGAGCAGCGCGGCGGCGAGTGTTCCGCCGGCCCGTAGGGCGGGCAGCGCGGCCTGGATGGTGGTGAACGCGAGGTCCTGGAGGTCCTCCAGGCGGGCGGCTTCGGTGTCGTCGGTGTCGTCGCCGGGGGGTTGCAGGCGGGTGAGGATCCGGATGTGGCGGGGGACGAACGGTAGGCCGGCGAGGGCGTCGGTGGCGGCGTCGGGTGGTACGTGGGTGGCGGTGTCGACTCCCGGTCCCGGTGACCAGATGGCGATGTCGGGGCCGGTGACGGCGGCGGCGAGGTCCGGGGTGTCGGTGACCACGATGCTTCCGGCGGGGATCGCGGGTCCGTCGGGGTCGGGTGGGGTCAGCGGCTGCAGGTGGAGGGTCCGTCGGCGGCCGATGGCCTGCTCGGCGGGTTCCGCGACGGCCCCGTTCGGGTCGGGGCCGGTCGGTCCGGTGAAGCGGATCGATGGTGACCCGGGGGCGGCCGGTGACACGAGGGTGTCGGTGCCGGTGACGACGGCCCGCAGTACCGCCAGCAGGGCGTCCAGGGCCAGGTAGGTACGGTCGGTGCCGGCTGCGGCGGGCAGGGTGGGTGCCGGGTCGTCGGTGGTGGCCTCGGGTGTGGTGCCGAGGGTGCCCAGGATGGGCAGGCCGTGCTCCCGGGCGGTGGAGCGGCGGGCGACGGCGACGACGGCGGCGCCTTCGGCGACGGTGCGGCCCGCCGGGACGAGGCTGTCGAGGTGCCGGTCCCATCCGCTGATGGGCCGTAGGCTCACCGCGCCGACGAGGGCCAGGTCGCAGGCCCGGTGGCGGAGCTGGCGCAGGGCCAGGTCGAGTGCGCAGTGGGCGGAGTCGCGGTGGGCGTAGACGCTGGTGCCGAAGCCCCGGAAGTCGTAGTAGTTGGCGGCCCGGCCGGACAGGATGCAGGACACGGCGCCGGTGAAGTCGTCTTCGTTCAGTTCGTCGGGGACGACGTCGCCGGCGTCGGCGAGGGCCTTGGCGAGGTACTCCCGCAGTGTCTGGGCCTGCCCGGGGTCGGGGAGCAGATCGAAGGTGGCGGCGCACTCCTGGGCGTGGACCCGTAGCGCGGCGCGGGCGTTGTGCGTGGTCGGCAGGCTCGCCCCGACCAGGATCGCGGTGGTCGGCCGCAGTGTGGTTCCCGGTTCGCCGAGGTCGGTCAGGAGCGGCCCGAGGGCTTGGAGCATCATCAGGTGGGCCGGGTCCATGTGCCGCATCGTGCGGGGTGGGATCCGCACGTCGAGGGGGGACGGCAGCGGGTAGGGGCTGCCGAAGCTGGGTTGTGGGGTGGGGCCGTCGCCGACGAGCCAGGCGGGCACCCGGTCGCGGTCCAGGCCGGGCAGGTGGGTGTTCCAGCCGACGACGACCAGGTCTTCGGCGTCGGGGGCGTGGTGGGTCACCGGCGGCCGGGGGGTGGGTCGGGTCGTCGGTATCCGGTCGGCGAGCACCACGTGGGCGTCGGCGCCACCGAGGCCGAACGAGGACACTCCGACCATTCGTGGGCGGTTCTGGTCGACCGGCCAGGGTGCGTCGGTGACCGGCACCGTGAGTCGGGTGCCGTCGCCCAGCAGCGGGTGGGGGTCGGTGACGACGGTGTGGCCGGGGATCGTGCGGTGGGCGAGGGCGACCAGCGCGTGCGCCACCGACACGAGTCCGGCGAGGACGCCGGTATGACCGAAGACCTGTTTGTTCGATGTCAGCAGGCACGGCCGGTCCCGTTCGCCGAGCCGTGCCAGCAGGGAGCGCAGTTCGATCTCGTCGCCGACGGGGGTGCCGGTGCCGTGGGCGACCACCCAGTCGACGTCGGCGGCGTCGACACCGGCGTCGGCCCAGGCGCGGCTGATCGCCAGTTCCTGTCCCCGGGTGGCGGGTGCGTGGATGCCCTTGCCCCGGCCGTCGGCGGCCAGTCCGGTGCCGAGGACGACGCCGTGGATCCGGTCGCCGTCGGCTACCGCGCGGGCATACGGTTTCAGGGCGAGCATGACGGCGCCCTCACCGATCAGTGTCCCGTCGGCTGCCTGGTCGAAGGGGCGGATGCGGCCACTGGCGGTGATGCCCTGGGCCCGGCAGAAGAGGGTGAAGCCGATCGGTTCGATGACCGAGGTACCGCCGACGAGCGCCACGTCGCAGCTTCCCTCGCGGAGGGCTTTGACGGCGGCGTCGAGGCAGAACAGTCCGGTGGCGCAGGCCGCGTCGAGGGTCAGGTGTTGGGCGTCGTGTGGGATCAGGCCACGGAGCGCGTTGCGGGAGACCGAGGCGGGTAGGTAGGCCAGGGGGTTGCCGCCGTCGCCGCTGTAGTGGGCGCTGATGGCGTGGTCGGCGAGTTCGGCCAGCCAGTCGTCGTCGCCGCTGCGGTGGATGGCGTCGCGGATGAGGCGTTGGTATTCGTCGCCGAGAACGACGCCCTGGGTGCCGAGTCCGGTCTGGTCGTGGATGCCGGTGGTCGCGGCGAGCCACCTGTCGTCGGGCCGGCGGTGTACTCCGGTCAGGGCCTGGACGGTGCAGTGCCGCAGCCAGCGGGTGGTGCGTGGCCAGCCGGGGTGTCCCAGGAATCCGTCGGGTTCGGCGACGGAGGCGGGGTCGGGGATGAACCCCTGCACGTAGCCGGCTTCCCGGATGTAGAAGCTGTCGGTGTCGGTTGCGCTGGCCGACCAGAAGTGCCGCAGGTCGAAGGCGGAGGGTTCGCTGGCCAGCAGGGCGCCTTCCCGGAGCCGGTCGTAGAGGTCGGCGGGGTTGTTGGTGCCGGGCAGGACCACCCCGAGGCCGACCACCGCGATGGCGTCCGGGTCGTGTTCGTCGGGGCCGGTCCGTGGACGGTGCGGTTGCGGGTCGTCCACGGGGCGTGGTGTCGCGGCGGCGGGTGCCGGCTGCGGTTCGGTGAGCGTCACGGTGGTCACCGGGGCCGGTTCGGGGGCGGCCTCGGTGGTGGACGGTGCCGGTTCGGCGACGCTGGCTGCTGTGGTGGGGGGCGGTGGCAGGGTTCGGGGAGGCACACCGACCTGCGCGGCGAGCTTGCTGTGCAGTCGCAGGCCCTGCATGCCGCCG
Source organism: Micromonospora sp. HM134 (assembly GCF_007833915.1). Taxonomy (NCBI): domain Bacteria; kingdom Bacillati; phylum Actinomycetota; class Actinomycetes; order Micromonosporales; family Micromonosporaceae; genus Micromonospora; species Micromonospora sp. HM134. The sequence continues at coordinate 2,790,960 of NZ_CP041061.1, read as the reverse complement.
ATGCTGATGCCGCCGTCGGCGACGAGGGTCTGCCCGGTGATGAATCCGGTGTCGGGGTGCAGGAGGTGGACGAGCAGCCGGGCCGCTTCGGGGGTGGAGATGGTGCGGCGCGTCAGGTCGCTGGAGCGCGGCGAGTCGCCGAGTGCGGCGGCCGGGTCGTCGAGGTTGACGACGATCTCGCTGGCCACGGAGCCCAGCAGGACGGTGTTGACGCGGATGTCCTGGTCGGCGAGTTCCAGGGCCAGGTACCGGACGAGGGATTCCAGGGCGGCTTTGGTGACGCCGCCGGGGCCGTAGCCGGGGACCGGTTGGTGGGCGCCGACGCTGGACAGGCAGAGGATGGCTGCTCCGGGGCGGCCGGTCATCAGCTCGGCGGCCCGGCGGGAGCAGTGGTAGGCGCCCATGACGTTGGTGGACCAGGCCCGCTGCCAGTAGGTGTCGTCCACGTCGAACAGGGGCAGGAACGCGCCGCCGGCTGCGTTGTTGACGAGGAAGTCGAGGCCGCCGTGGCGCTGCCGGATCAGGTCGAACATCCGGTCGATCTCGCCGCGTTTGGCCACCGAGGCCCGGATGAACTCCGCGCTGAGGCCGGCTTCGGCCAGTTCGGTGCGCAGCAGTTCGGCCTGTTCGACGGAGTGGAAGTAGTTGACGATGACGTGTGCGCCGCAGGCGGCGAGTCGACGGACGATGTCCGCGCCGAGGCTCTTGGCCGCGCCGGTCACCAACGCGACCCGGCCGTGCAGGGCTGGTGTGTCGGTCATCGGGCGGTCGCCTCTGCCTGCGCCTGGACGACGGCCTGCGCGATCCGCTTGAGGGTGCCGACGGTCAGCAGGGAGGTGTTGGCGCGCAGGTCCGGCAGGCCGTACCGGTCGGCGACGCGGCTGAGCAGGGCGACCTGCTTGAGGGACTCCACGCCCAGGTCGGATTCCAGGCCGTCGTCGTCGCCGAGCAGCTCCGGCGGGTAGCCCAGGTAGTCGCCGTACAGGGCGCGGATCTCGGCCAGGACCGTCGCGTACTGCCGGTCGGCGTCCGGTGCGGGCCGGGGTGGGTCAACCGTGAGCGGGGAGGCCGGTGTCACCGGTGCCTGCGGCGTCAGGACGGACGGCGCAGCCGGGACGGCCGGGGTGGGGGCCGCCAGGGGTGGCGGTGCCGCGACAGCGGGAGCCGGGACGGGTGGCGCAGGCGCGACGGGCGCAGGGGACGCGACGGGCGCAGGGGACGCGACGGGCGGCGCGGGCGCGACGGGCGGCGCGGGAGACGCCGGGACAGGTGGGGGCACCGGCGTCCGTACCGGGCGTGGGGCCGTGTCGGTGCGGCTGGCGACCAGCGCCCGGACGGCCGCGACCGGGTCGTGCTCGCTCAGCGGTACGACCGCCTGGACGCCCGGGACCGACGCCTCGACGAACCGGGTGACGACCGGCCATTCTCCGCATTCGATGAAGGTGTCCGCGCCGGCGGCGTGCAGGGCGCGGACCGTGTGCAGCATCCGGACCTGGGCGGTGAGTGCGCCGGCCACCAGTTCGACCGGGTCCTCGTCGCCGATGTCGCGGCCGAGCCATGGTGAGGACACCCGCCACCGTGCGCCGCCGTAGGACACGCGGGGTGCGGTGGCCCGTAGGTCCCGGGCGGCCTGGGCGACCGCCGGGGTGTGGGTGGGGTGCGGGACGTCGAGGCGGACGCTGGGCCAGCCGAGCGCCTCGGCAACCCGCTCGGCCTCGTCGATCTGCTGCCTTGGTCCGCTGAGGACACTCTGTCGGGGGGTGTTTTCACAGGCCAGCACCAGGTGGGGGTGGCCGATGAGTCCGGCGAGTGACTCCGCCCGGCGGCCGTCGACCCCGACGGCGAGCATGGTGCCCGGCCAGGCCTGCCGGGTCAGTGCCTGGGACCGGGCCACCGCCAGGCGGGCGGCGTCGCCGACGGAGACGTGTCCGGCGGCGGCCAGGGCCCACAGTTCCCCGATGCTCTGTCCCACGATCGCCACCGGTTCGACGCCCTCGGCGACGAGCAGGTGGTACGTGGCGAGGCTGACGGCGAAGATCTCCAGGTAGTGCACCTCGGGGCTGTAGGGGCGTTCGCCGGCGGCGTCCTCGATCAGCCGGGTGCTGATGTCGGGCAGCCCCAACTCGCGGGCCGCCTTGTCGATCAGGGTCAGCGCCTCGCGGACCGTTTCGTAGCGGCTGTGCAGGTCGCGCAGGGTGCCCGTACGGGGGGCAGCCACCGTGCCGGGCATGACGAAGACAGAATCCACCATGTGCGTCACCCTCGTTTCCATCCCGCTGGTCGGGCTGTGGCGCGCCGTGACGGCGCAGGGACAATCGACGACGTGCGGCCTGCGGGTCCGGACGGGCTCGCCCCGACCCGGGCCGCTCGGGGCAGGGCAGGTTCCCGGCCGGCTACTCCGCAATGCGGGACCGGTACGCCCAGCGGAAGACCAGCGGCTCAGCGTCGCTGTCGTCGGGGCGTTCGAAGTGCTCGTAGCCACCGTTGTGCGGGATCTTCACCTTCGGTGCGTCCGGCGAGATCCGCTGGCTGCGAAGCTCGGGTGGCAGGCTCGCCGGGCCGCCTTCGAGGGCGATCAGGATCGTGGCGTGGGGGGCTGTGGTGTCGTCCGGCTGGGTGGGGACGGTCATGCGGACAGCTTTCCCGGGGTGGACGAATGAGACATGCGTCAGCTGACGCAGAAAACCGACGGAAGGTCGGCGAGTCATCCGTCATCGGGCACCGGCGTTGCGCAGCACCTCCCGGGCGATCTGGTTGCGGCTGCGCAGTCCGAGTTTGTGCAGGGCGCGGGAGATGTGCGTCTGGACGGTGCGGCGGGTCAGGAGCATCGTGGCGGCGATCTCCGGAGTGGAGCGACCCTCGGCGACGAGCATGGCGACGCGCCGTTCGGTGGCGGTGAGCGCCGCCCAGCCCGAGACCGGCCGGGGTGCGCGGGGGCCGCTGACCCCTCGGCGCACTCCCCTGTTCCTCAGCCGCGCCTCGGTGCGGCGGACGTCCCAGGTCGCGCCCATCCGGCTGTACAGGCCGATCGCCTCGGTGGCGGCGGCCCGGCACTCGGTGGTCGCGCCGTGGCCGGCCAGGACCACCGCGAGGTCTTCGAGGGTGGCCGCCAGCTCGGTTCTGGGGCCGGCTGACCGGTAGTGCTGTACGGCTGTGCGCAGCGGCTCGGGGTCCTCGGTGGCCAGGCCCAAGCAGCGTTGCCGCATGGGCGCGGCCCGTCCCGGTGTCTTCTCGGCCTCGGTCCAGAGGCGGGTCAGTTCGAGGGTGGCCGTCACGGTGGAGGTGTCCGTGCAGGCTGACGCCATCCGGATGAGGTCGGCGAACCATGGATGGTGGGGGCCGGCGGCGGTGTCGGGGCGGTGCTGCAGCATGGTGGCGAGTAGGGCGGTGCCCCGTTCCGGTTCGCCCTGCTGTTCGGCGTGCACGGCCCGGGCGGCGAGGAGGAATCCTTCGGTGTCCTCGGCGGGACTGTGGTCGGCGGGCATTGCCGGGTCGGAGTGCAGGTGGGTTTCGGCGAGCGCGCGGTCGTCGCGTCGAACGGCGATCAGCGCGGTGACGCCCCGCCGTAGCAGCGCGGGTCCGCCCCGGTGCAGGCCCGGGTAGAACGGGCCGCAGGGGTCGTCGGCGACCGGGGTCAGTGCGGTCAGTGCCTCGTCCCAGCGGCCGACCCAGTAGTGCAGCATCGCCTCGGTCACGCCGATGGACGCGGCGGCGACGTCGTGGGCGCGGCGGCGGATTTCCCGCGACAGCCGCAGCACCCTGTCGGCTTCCCGCCACCGGGCCATGTTCTGCAGGCTCACGACGCGGCAGTGCAGGGCGAACATCTCCAGTTCCGGATGGTCGGGGTGACCGACGAGGGCAGTGAGCGCCTGTTCGGCGTACCGGAGTGCGGCCGGGTGGTCGCGCCGGTCGGACCGGGTGAGGGACAGCACGACGCTGGCGCCGGCGATCGCGCAGTCGTCGCCGCAGCGGCGGCCGGCGTCGAGGGCCTCGCCGGCGAGGGTCTCGGCTTCGCTCGGTCCGCCGGTGCCGGCCCGGCTGATCAGGGCCAGGGTGCCCAGGAGGCGTCCGTGCCAGGGTTCGGGGATCGCCGCCGGTCGGGTGAGTGTCTGGCGCAGGATCAGTGCGGCCTCGTCGGTCTTCCCGCTGTTGTTGAGCGCGCGGATCAGCAGCCAGTGCAGTTCGCCGTGGGCGTCCAGTCCGGTGGACGACGCGAGGGCCTGGCGGGCCTGGTCGGCGGCCTCTTCCCACCGGCCGAGCATCTGTAGTGAGCGGGCCAGCGCGACGCTCAGTGGGGCCTGGTGCGGGTCGTCTGCGGGGAGTTGTCCGAGCTGGGTGCGCAGCAGCCGGACCGCGAGTGCCGGGTCGGCGTGGGTCAGGGTGTGGGCGGATTTCTGGAGCCAGTCGGGCACCCACCGGTTCTCGACGCCGCCTGCCGCTTCCAGTTGGTGTGCCACGGTGAGTGGTTCGGCGGCTGCGGCGGCCAACTCCCGGGCCAGGTCGAGGTGTAGTGCTCGGCGCAGCGGCAGCGCGACGGCGTCGTGCAGGGCTTGGCGGATCAGTGGATGGCAGAAGGTCATCCGCTGTCCGGAGCCGGCGAGGATGCGGGCCGCGACGGCCCTTTGCACCACGTCGGCGAGGGCCCGCACCGGCCGACCCAGCACGACGCTGAGGTCGGTGACGGTGAACTCGGTACCGAGCAGTGCGGCGGTCCGCAACACGTCCCCGGCGTCCGGCACCAGACCAAGCCGGCTGGTCAACGCGGCGGTGAGGGCCGGGGGGATCCGGTCGTCGTCGTCACGTAGGTCCGCGTGTCCCGCCACGACCTGGACCAGGTCCTCCCGGACGAGGACGTCGGCCAGCTCGTGCAGGTAGAGCGGATTGCCGACCGCCGCGCCCGACCACCGGCTGAGGGTCGGGCCGGGGGGCGCTCCGAGCAGCCCGGTCAGGAGCTGGGAGACCTCCGTGTCGTCCAGCGGCGTGAGGCTCAGCAGGTGCTCGTGGCCCCGGCCGGTGCCGGCTGGCGAGTGGGTCGGGCGGGACGGGTCCTGACGGTGTGCGGCGACCAGGAGCAGGGGCAGGTGTTCCGCGCTCGCGGCCAAGCGCCGCCAGACCACGGTCGACGGCTCGTCCATCCAATGGGCGTCGTCGACGATCAGGACGGTGGGGCCCGCCGCGCACAGGTCGTCGACGAGGGAGACCAGCATCTCGGCCACGACGGCCAGGGTCGAGCCGGTGGCGGGGAAGGCCGGGGGTTGGGCGAGCAGGGTATGGGTGATCTCCGCTCGGGTGGGGTCGTCGGGCCGTTGGCGGACGCCGAGGCAGGCGAGCAGGACGCTCAGTGGTGACTGGTGGGAGAGTTGGTCGGCGACGGCGTGGAACACCTGGTAGCCGCAGTCGGCCGCGGCCTGGGCGATGATGGTGAGCAGTGAAGTCTTGCCGATGCCCGGCTCACCGACCAGCCGGAGCACCGAGCCGGTCCCCCGCCCCAGCCGGGTCAACGCTGTCTGCGTGAGGTTCAGCTCACGCTCTCGCCCGACCCATACCTCGGACCCGGACTCCGGGCCTATTCTCAGCATTCCCATCGAGGGTGAATTGCCGCCGGCGGTCTCTCCGACGACGGATATCCTTGTCCTGGACGAGCCGACTCGCATCACACCGCGTCGGCCGGTAAATCAACTTCTATGGCGACCGCTGCACCGGGCCGCAATACGCTGGCAGGCGACCTTGATCGACCTCCGCCAGATCACATAAATGTCTGATAGCGCGACTACAACACCCCATGATAGCCATCCTCATAGGAAGTGGTCGGAAAATCAAGGGAGACTCGTCGGGTTCACAGGGGACCACTTCTCAGGTTCACTACCAGTGCGGTTACCGGATCGCACAATACGTTTCGGTCAGGTTAATTCATGACGGTCGGTCGGTGCGGCGACGGTGGACGGGCAGAACAGGATCACCGGGCAGCCCCGTCAGCGCGCCCGAGGACGCGAGGCCGACAGGATGAATTCACATCGTCATCGCGAGGGGATTGCCGAATTCCTGCCCGCCTTCGCATCGAGTCCGGCGAGGTCGCCGAATCAGCACGCCAATCACGACCTCGAAAAGAGACTTGATCTCCCAAGGCCGAGTTCGATGCTACATCGCCGCCCGTCAAATCCGATAGCCCTGAGTGAATCTTCACGCACCTTCGGTAACAACCATGGACCGCTCCCGATCCCCCTCGCCCCGGCTCAGCGGACACCGCCGACCGGATCACCACCACAGCAGCTTCTCCGCTGCGAGTTGCTGGGTTCCGGCGAGATGGCGGGCGCGGCGCATGGCGACGACGGCCGTCATGATCGGTCGCGGGTCGCCGTAGTCGCCGGACGTGAACGGATCCGGAACACCGCTCCCCCCGCACACCTCTCCACCCAGGCACGGTCCGCATCGCACGAGCCGCGCGTACGAGCTGACCGGATTCGGTGGCCCGGAGGTTCTCCGTCTCGGTGACCGCCGCGACCCGGTCCCGGGGGCCCACGACGTGGTCGTCGACGTCCGCGCGGTCGGCCTCGACCCGATCGACATCCTGCAACGCTCCGGCACCTTCCGGTTCGCCAACCCCGTCCGCTTTCCCGTCGTACCCGGAAACGAGTTCTCCGGCGTCGTATCTGTGCCGGGGCGGGGCGGGGCCCGGGGATGGTCGCCATCGGTTGGGTCTGGGTCACGGCCCCTCCCCCGCCCGGCCCGCCGGGGCACTGCGTGGAACACAGCGGCGGAGACAACCGCTGTCCGGGCGGCTGACAGGAACAGTCGCGTCGGACCGTCATGCCAGGACGCCACTCACCTCAAGGCAAGAAACCCGGCGGGACGGCCACGGTGACGGTTCGGGACGAGACAGCGACGAACGGGACAGGCCTGCTGATCAGAAGGTGCAGAACGGTGCCGGCCGGGTCAGGCCGAGCTCCGCGCAGTCCCATTCGGTGCCCTGTTCCTGGTACCGCCAACCCGCGTCGGCCGTGTAGTGGAACAGGTAGCGGACGTCGCCGCCGGCCGGACGCTTCACCTCGACCGCCGCCCACGTCTGCGCGCACTGCACACCGGTGGACGCGAAGGACCAGTCCGTCGGCAGCTCGACCAGATCCCCGAGGGTTTCGATCGACGGACAGTCGGGTTCCCCGGGGGCGGCTGCGGGAGGCGCCGACGGGTCGGGCCGGTGGTTGACGGCGAAGGCGACCGTACCGCCGACGGCGAACACCAGCGCTGCGGCTGCGGCACCGGTGGTGACGGTCGCCCGCCGCTGCAACCGCCGCGACCTGTGCAGGGTCCCCTCGTACAGGTCGGCGCTGCCGCCGTGCTCGCTCAGCTCGGACATGGCCTGACGCAGCGGCCCGAGGTTGTCGGTCATCAGGCCTCCTCCATCACGGCCGAGAGCAGCTCGGGCGCGATCTCCCGCATCCGGGCCAGTGCCTTGCTGGTCTGACTCTTGATCGTGCCGACCGAGCACTGCAACAGCTGCGCGGCCTCGGCCTCGCTGCGGTCCTCGAAGAAGCGGATCACCAGCACCGCGCGCTGCCGCTGGGTGAGCTGGGCGAGCGCCTGGTGCAGGGCGAGCTTGAGGTCGGTACGGCCGGCGTGGTCACTGCCGGGCTGAGCCACGTCGGTCAGTTCCCCGGGCAGGGACTCGGCCACCCTGCGTCGCCGCCACCAGCTCACCTGTTGGTGGTACATCGCGGTGCGGGTGTACGCCTCGAAGTGCCCCGGATCGTGCAGCCGCCGCCGGCCCCGGTGGGTCCGGGCCAGTGCGTCCTGCACCAGGTCCTCGGCGAGGTGCCGGTCGCCGGTCAGCAGGAACGCCGTCCGGAGCAGGGCCGGCGAGCGGGTCCGGACGAACTCCCGGAACTGATCGTCGATCGAGTCCGCCATGCCCCGCTCGCATCCCCCGACGTACCGGCACAGGTTGTCAGGGCGCGACGGCGTCGGTGCGGCCGGCTGACTGTGGCGCACACCGTAGCCAGTGTGCGCCACAGCACGCAAACGTGGTCCCTGCGGTCAGCCGGAGATGCAGAACGGCGCCGGCTCGGTGAGGCCGAGGTCCTTGCAGTCGTATCCGCTGCCCTCGCCGTAGTACTTCCAGCCCGTACCGGCCGTGTAGTGGAACAGGTAGACGCCGTCACCGGTCTTCGGGCCCTGCGGGACGGCTCCCGCCCAGTCCTTCACGCACTCGACGCTGCCGAAGGTCATGCCCTTCGGCAGTTCGACCAGCTTCTGCAGATCCGTCCCCGAGGGGCAGTCGGCGCTCTTGACGCCCCCGGCCGCCTTGGCGGTCACGGTGGGCTTGACAGCGGGGGTGCCGTCCGCCGGGGCGGCCGTGGCCGGGGCAGATGCGGTCGAGCTGGCACTGGCTGCCGCCGGGGCAGGAGCAGATGCGGTCGTGCCGGCCGTGGGTGCCTCCGTGGTGGAGCAGGCGGCGAGTACGAACAGGACGGTGACAGCGGGAAGCGGCAGAAGACGACGTGCAGACATTTCCGGACCCCTATGGATCGTGGTGATCGTTGCTGACATCCGGGTACATGCGATCCACCGCCCGTAGGTTGCCGTCACCCGGAACTTTTTCTCGGCAGGGTGTCGGTGACGACGGACCGACCGTTGATCTCCGTCCCGCTGTCGTAGCCGCGGGAGTCGCGGTGCACGGTGTCCGCAGCGCTGACGGACGGGGGGCGAGGATCCCGGCCGTGGCTCGGGCTGCCGGTCGTGGTCCCACCGCTTGCTTGACAGATCCGTCCCATCTGACGCTTGACGTTCGGTCTAGGTCTCTTGGTCAGTCCAGATGCTGCCCACGACCGAGCCCGTCCGCGAACACAGACGGCGGCCCCATCGAGACGGGGCGGTGCGATGGCGCTCGGGAACGGCCGCCATACAATCGTGGTAAGGCGGAGCGCCAGGCCGAGATTCCGGCACCGGTGTGAGGGAGGGGCCAGGATGTTCGGCAGGATGTTCGACGCGGTGGTCGGCAGGATCGTCGGTTCGACGAACAACCTCAGCGCTCAGATAGACCAGCTCAGGCCCGACCTGAGTCGGGAGTCGCTCGGCGTCGGGCCCGACTTCCCCGGGATCGCCCCGAACCCGCTGATGAGCAGTGATGCGCGGAAGCGCAATGCGGAGCTGCGTACGGGGGCGCTTGCGCTCGGTGTTCTCGTCGATTGGCGGGAGGTGAACAGCAACCCTCGCGTGGTCCTGATGTTCGACGTGGAGACCGCCGACGGCGTCTCGTTCCGCGGTATCGCCGACGAAGGTCTCACGATCACCGAGCTCACCCGACTCGCCCCGGGGCAGACGTTGCCCGTGCGCTACCGGCCGGCCGTCATGGACCACTACGTCGCCCTTGCCCGGGGCGCGGACCCCGCTGATGTGCAGCAGCTCTCTGACGAGATCGCGCGCCGCAAGCGGACCTGATCCGAAGCCATTGAGCGTTCTTCAACCGGCTTTGTACTGGTGGGGATGGGTTCGGGTGCCCCGACGGCGGGTTGCGGTGAGGCTCCCGGTAGGACAGCGACCGACCAAGAAAGATGCCTCACCGGGAGCCTCGTCGCTGTCTCACCCCGCCTCGATTCCGTTGTCCAACCGATCGTTGAACCACCTCGCTGACCTGATCCGCGCCCACTGCCAGCAGCATGAGCGCGCCGTTGGTCTGCTCCACCACCCACCGCCGCTTCACCGGCACGAACCCGGCCGTGGTGTCGGTGCGCTTGACCTGCTCCACGTCGATCCCTCGTGATCTCGGCGGCGACCCTGGATCTGGGGCAGACCCACCACCGGAACGCATCTAACGCCGAGAACTCACATGCGGGGTTCAAGGAACGATGGGTTAGTCCATCCCCTTGCGGCCGGGGGTCCAGAACGGCTTGGTGATCACGTTGCGGCGCGGCCAGTTCCGCTCCTTGACCAGGTGGCGGCGGATCAGCTGGATCGTCCGGGCTTCTCCGGCCAGGTAGGCGCGGCCGGGCTCGGCGGGTAGCTCCAGTCCGCGGACGGCCTCGACCAGTGTCTCGGAGGAAGCCGCGGACCGGCCCCGGCGGTAGCTCCACTCCAGGTCCCTGAGCATCTTTGGGTCCAGGCGCTCGTTGTGGGAGTCGGTCAGGTTCAGGCGCTCGTCCGGGGAGTCGATCTCGAACCGGCCAAAGACCCGGGCGTCGGCCGGCAGTGCGCGCAGCATCGGACCGTAGGCGGCCTGTGCGGTTTCCTCCCCGGCGAAGAGGTGGTACGGGGCCGGGGCGGTGACGAAGGTGCCCTGCGGTTTCATCAGCATCAGCTCGTCGCCGGGCCGGGTGGTGCGTGCCCACTGCGCGCCGGGGCCGTCCCCGTGGTCGAAGACGACCAGTTCCATGGTCTGGTCCTGGTAGCTCCACACCGTGTAGGTGCGCAGCGTGCCGACCAGCCAGTCGACGGCGGCCGGCCCCGGGGCGAGCTGCAGGCGTACGTGCTGGCCGGGCAGCCAGTCGAGACCCGCGAGATCGGGCCCGGTCAGCGTCACCAGCCGTAGGCGGGGACCCAGCGGCTCGACCCCGTGAACCTGGGCGGCGACCAGCAGGCGGTCGAGCAGACGACTCTTCACAATCGGTCCTCACCATCGGAGTCCAGGCTGTTCCTTGCCGATCGACAAGGCAAGACTTGCCGATCGGCAAGTTATACCCTGTGGCGGTGACCTCCGCCAGCCCCACTGCCGAGCCGATGCGGGAGCGCATCGTGGACGTCGCCGTCGAGCTGTTCGCCCGCCAGGGCTATCAGGGCACGTCGCTGCGGCACATCGCGGAGCGGCTCGGCGTCAGCAAAGCGGCGGTGTACCACCACTTCCACGCCAAGGACGACATCGCCCGCACGGTCATCGGCCGGGCCCTCGACGTACTCACCGAGGCGTCCGACCGGCTGGTGGTGGCCGGCACCGACCCGGGCGCCTGGCAGCGGGCCCTGCCGCAGATAATCGACATCGCCCTGCGGCACCGGCAGATGCTCGTGGTCCTGGAACGCAACGAGGACGTCTTCCACGCGCTGTTCGCCAACGACCCCGAGGTCGGCGCCCGGTTGTCGGCGCAGAACACGAAGCTGTCGGCTCTCTTCGCCGACCCGGCGCTCGACCCGCAGGTCAGGGTCCGGCTCGGCAGCACCCTGGGCGCGATCTTCGGCCCCCTGGTGATGCTGTCGGACCACTATCAGGACATGCCGGCCGACCAGCTGCGCGAGCAGCTGATGGAGGTCATCAAGGTGCTGCTGGACGGCCTGTGACCTAGCGAGTCCTCGCGGAGGGCGAGTTCACCACCGGCGAAGAGGCTCAGTGCCGCGATCTCAACAAGGATGTGTGCCCGATAAGTGATGACACGGGTAACACACCCAAAGCGGCGAAGGGGTGACGGCAGCGCGGCCAAGCTCAATTCCGCTTGACCGCTCACCGCACCCTCGGCGGTGTCGTCCGCAGGCGGTAAGCCTCAATCGTAAACAGCACCGGGCAATGCCGAGGCCCCTTCAGGTCTCCATACGGCACTCCCGTGACCGTGCCCCGAAATTGCGGATGCCCCCGCGGCGCGGGGGCCGTGCGCGGCACCCGGAGTCAACCCGGCCGAACGGATCATTGCCAGCGACCTGCGCGACCGAGGCCCATCCCAGCCCTGTTCCGTTGGTACCAACTGCCAGTCCCTCGATGGTGCAGGCCAGGAGGCTGATGCAGCACACCCTCCAGAGCGTCCTAGGACATTGCTTTCACGATGCCGCTTCCGGTCTCGCCAGGTCGAGGTTTCGCCGCTTACAGGTCGGCTGCTTCAGGACGACACGCCAGCGGTGACCACCCGGCAATGATGGCAGGAGCGATGCACCAATCATGAGGATCACTCGCGTCGCCACAGTCGGTAAGTCGATCCGGTCGACTTACCGACGCAGGATCCTCCGGGCCCGGCCCCTGAGCCGCACGGCCACCTGGACCTGCTCCGAGAGCCGGGAGTCGCGCCAAACAGCTGCTGCGTCGCTGGATGGGCCGCGTGCCGCAGGAATGCTGCGATCCTTCCAGGGGTGATGAGCGACTGCTTGAACGAACAGTCCCGGGGATGCCGCTAGTGACCGTGCACGGTCATCTCGCGGGTCGGTGAGTCGGCCGTGACCTTCTCGCAGATGCTCAGCAGATTGGGATGGTTGCGCAGCCGGGTACAGCCCTGAGGGGGATGGAACGAGCCGAGTCCGGCCTTGAGCTGATCCAGCGGCATCCCCGGGTACTGGACGACCCACTGGATGGGGATCGCGAACGCTTGTGGCAGGTCCTGCACGTACTCGAACACCGAAGCGCCGTTGCCCGTGCGGGGTCTGCTCGGCGATGTCGGCGATCCGCTGCGCCACCGGAAGCAGCCGGTGTCGACCGGCCGCTTCCGATAGAACGGCCCGCCCCGACACCTATGGGATCAGAGCGCACTCCCGCAGGGCATCAGTGAGTGGACCCGCGACTGGATCTGCGTCATCGGGCGTATCCCGAGGCTCCGGCGAAGTCGTTAGGTGATGCCGAGTGGTGCCAGTGGTCGGTTGTTGTCGCGGGCGTGATGTCGGTTGGCGGCGCCGATGTCGGTGACTCCGGTCAGGCGTGGGGCGCCGATGGCGGCGTCGCGGAGGGCGGCCATCACTTCGGGTCCGGTGCCGGTGCGGATCTGGGACCGGTCGTCGTCGTAGGTGACGTCGTGGATCCAGTGGACCTTGTTCCCGCTCGGCCGGTGGCTACGGATCCAGCCGGCCGGTCGTGCTGGTCTCGCCTGGTGGATGCGGAGGTCGGAGATGGCCTAGACGGTCTCGGTGGTGAAGCGTTTCGGCTGGTCGAGGCGGCGTCTGCGGCGGCGGGACTGGGTGGCCTGGGGGGCGTGTGGGAAGTCGATGCCGGTGGAGATCGTCAGGCGGCGTGAGGCCGCCGAGCCACCGGGAGAGTACGTCAATTGACAGATGTCTCTCGCCGGCTTGATCGAAAGACTCGACACCGCCATCTGAGGAGGCTGTGTGAAGGTACCGATCTCGGCGGTCAGTGGGTGCGCGGCCGAAGCCGGAGGTTCCGGATCGCGTGAGGAGAAGATCATGATTGTTCAGCAGGGGGCGCGTGCGGCAGCGGTCACCCTCAGCGCGGCCGAGGTTCGGACACACCCCTGGTGTGGCCCCCTGGACCGGACACCGCAGCGCTATCGGGGACCGCATCGGTTGAGCGCCGGAGGCTGGCAGAACTTTGTCGATCGGCTGGAGCGCCGGGAGGAGATGGCCGTCGTCCGAGCGGCCCTGACGGGTAACCGTCAGGTCCTCGACGTGGGCGGTGGTACTGGGGAGATCACCCGTGCCGTTGCAGGCGACCTCGGTCGATGCGTCACCGTCGAGCCGCACGTCAACCGTGTCGAGCGGCTGCGACTGGGCGTGGGCGGCACCGACGTGGGTGAACTGGAGGTCCATCCCGGACGGGCGGAGGCGTTGCCGTTTGCGGACGGCAGCTTCGACGCGGTGTTTTCCGCCTGGGTTCTGCCCTACGTCGACGATCCGGTCAAGGCTGTGCGGGAGATCGCCCGGGTGTGCGACCCCACGCATGGCGAGGCCAAGGTGGTGCTCATCGGCGGATCCCCGGACAACGAGCTGGTGGCCCTCCTCAACGAGGTCTGCGTGCCGATCGCCGGGGAATCCCACGATCACCAGGGCTATCTGCTCGCGACCGCGGCCCAGACGCTCTCCGAACATGGTTTCGGCCGGTTCTCCCTGAGCCGCACCGAAGCCGCCCTGCACTTCACGGAACCGAGTCTGGCGGAGCGGATCCGCTCCGCCGCGGACCTGCTGGTGGATTTCTGGTACGACGGGCATCCGCGTGCCGCCGACATGCGGGAGGCTCTCGTGCCGGCCCTCGGCCGCCATTTCGCCCGACGACCCCATGCCATAGGGGATCAAGGGCTGGTCCTCGTCGCCCGGCCTGGGGAGTCCGCTTGACCGCCGATCCAGAAACTGGAGAAAGCGGCTTGTGGCCCGTGGACAGTCCACCCCGGTTGGTGGGGCGACTGGCCCACTTGCGGGCGCTGAGGCAGGCAAGGGTGGTGAGTGCCGATGCGGGGCTCGTCCGCGTCGCGGTCACCGGCGAACCCGGAGTGGGCCGCAGCGCGTTGCTCGACGAGTTCGTGGGATCCTGCCGCCGGGAAGGCGGGTTCGCTGTCCGCGTCCGCTGCCGGCTGGCGGACCGTCAGGTGCCGACCGCGCTGGTCACTGACCTTCTCCGGGGCCTCGCCGAAGAGGTTTCACCGGTATCCGATGCGCGGCGGTCGACCTGCCGGACGCGGCCACCCCTGTTGGGATGGCAACCCACCGGAACAGACGACTGGGCAGACCGCGACCGGCAGGTGTCCGTGGCACGGGCGGCTGTCGCCGCGTTGGCTGGGCGGGGGCCGCTGGTCGTCGCGGTGGACGACATCACGTATGCCGGCCGTCCGGCGCTCCAGTGGCTGCGGCAGGTGTTGGAGGCGTGCGCGCGATTACCGATCCTTCTGCTGGTGTCGGTCCGTGCCGGCGAGCCGCCCACCGCGCCCGAGCAGTTGGCGGAGATGTTGACCGACGCGACCTGGTTGGAACTCGACGGGCTGACCGAGGCGGAGACCGGCGACCTGTTGTGCGCCCTGTTGCCGTCCCGGCCGCCCGGACGCTTCGTCGCCGAGGTCCACCGGTGGTGCGGCGGCAGTCCGTACATGATCGGGGAACTCGCCCAGGTCCTGCGCAGCCGCTCCGCCGGCTCCGGCTTGCCGCACAGGGTCGACGAGGTGGTACTGCACGACGCCCTGCGGCTGGTGCGCGGGCGGTTGAACCGGCTGGGGACCGCGCTGATGCGGATCGTGGAGATCATCGCGGTGGCCCAGGGCCACGGCGGTGTCGATGCGGCGCTGGTCGCCCACCTCACCGGCCTCGACGTCCATGAGGTGCTGACCGCTCTGGACCTGCTGATCCGCATGAGGTTGATCGGGGACGCCGAGAGTCTTCCGCTGCGGCACCCGGCCCTGGGTACCGCGATCGCGGCGTCGATGACGGCGATGGCCCGTAGTGCGACGCACCTCGGCATCGCCGAGTACCTGTTCGCCCTGAACGCTCCGGCGGATCGCATCGCGTCACACCTGACTGCCTCGACGGTTGCGCCGAGCGGGTCGTGGCCGGCTCAGGTCCTCCTGCAGGCCGCCGATCATGCCCGGGAGACCGGCGCGGACGGCGTCGAAGGACGCTGTCTGGAACTGGCGGCCCGCGTCGCCACCGGTACGCAGCACCGGGAGGCCATGCTCCGGCTCGCTCGTCTCGAGATCCGGCGGGATCCGGAGAGCGGGCTGCGCGCGGCTGTCGCGGTGCTGTCGGAGGACAACGACCGCGCCGTGGTGGCGGGGATGCTTGGGCAGATCGGCCGTGCCCTGTACGAGATGGAGTTGGGCGCACACCAGCACGACCTGCTCGACCGGATCGCTACGAGTGTCCGCGGGACGGTGTTCGAGGGCTGGGCCGAGGGGTACCGGAAGTTGCACCGGCCTTTCCTTGGCCGTCCGGTGCAGGTGCGCCGGCGGATTCAGGGGCTGCTGGGTCCACGGGATGCGATGGCGGTGCTTGAGGGCGACGACGCCGACCGGCGGCCCGTGCAGACCGCGTGGTCTGCTTTGGATGCTTTCCTGCGCTATCTCGTCGATTCGGACCCGCGGGCGGCGGTGCGGGAGGCCCGGCAGGCATTGGGGCAGGACGGGGCGGGGTTGGAACTTCACCCGCTGGCACGGACCGCGGCGTTGGCGGTGCTTGCGGACGCCGGCGATCATCACGAGGCGATCTCCTGGCTTGACCGGTTCGACCGGTCGGAGTCCGAGGGCCAGTCGTCACCGAAGGGGTGGTTGGCCTCGGTCCGGGGCCGGATCGCGCTGGCCGTCGGAGACTTGGACGAGGCCGGTAGTTGTCTCAACGACGCGCTGTGGGAGCAGGGAGAGGGGCCGGATGCGTCGCATGATCCGATCACCGTGATCCTGGTGGGTCTGCTCGCCGACGTACACGTCAGCCGCGGTGAGCTGGACGACGCGCGTGCTCTGCTGCGTCGCTACCGGCTGGTCGACGAGTTGCCGCCCGGTTGGCACTACTGTGAGTTGCTGCTGGCCCGGGCCCGGATGCGGGCCGGTGACGGTGACCTTACCGGAGCCCGCCGGGACCTCGCCGACCTGCGAGCCCGCGCGTACCAGGCGGGTATTCGGCTGCCGGGGAGTCTCATGTGGCGCCGGTACGGTGCCGACCTGCTGGTGGCGGTGGGGCGTCGACGGCAGGCCGTACGGGTAGCCTGTGCCCAGCTCAGGTTCGCCGACGCGGTCGGGTCGCCGCTGGAGCGCGGCCGGGCGTTGCGGGCCCAGGCGTGTGCCAGCGGGACGGCGGAGAAGCATCGTCTGCTGCGCGAGGCGGTGGCTCTGCTGAGTAAGGAGGAAAGCCTGGACGCGGCACATGCGCTCGCCGATCTGGGTTCGGCGCCGAGCGGATCGCTGCCCCGTCAGGAGGCGATCGCCGCTCTTACGCAGGCGGTGGATATCGCCGACCGGTGCGCCGCCGGCGCCTTGGCGTTGCGGTCGCGCCGACAGCTGCTCGTCGCGCATGAGCGGGCACCACGGCAGATGTCCCTGCGAGGTGTGCTCACTCTGACCCGTCGGGAGCGGCAGATTCTCATCGACGCGATCCGGGGTGCCACCAACAATGGGATCGCTCAGACGCGGCACATCACTCGGCGGACGGTCGAGCTGCATCTGTCGAGCGCATACCGCAAGCTCGGTATCACCGGGCGTATCGACCTACCGCAGTTGTTTCGGGACCCGGCGTTCTGGCCGCTGCTGGCCGATGGTCTGCCGGCGCGTGGTCGCCCGTCGAGCTGACGAGCTGGCCGCCGGGCCGTTGTGGCCCGGCGGCCCTCGCCGCAGCGTCATCCGGGCGTGTGGGTCCGGACCGTGTGGCCGATGCGGTGTGCTTCGGCGTGGATTTCGCGGTGCCAGCGTTCGCACGGACCACTCAACCGTGATGTGACGATCACCAGGTCCACGGCCTTGTCCGGCAGCAGTGTGTGGAGTCCGACGGCATGGCCGACGCGGCGACCCCGGCCGGCCAGGGCGTCGACCACCTGTGGGTCGAAGTCGAAGAGGGCGGCGTCGGCGAGCCGGTCCGGTATCTCCGGGCCGCAACCCAGTACCGCGACGCGTGTGGCGTCCCCCAGCATGGCGGCCTCGTGGTCGAGTTCATCGACGACCGATCGTCTCCGGGCTTCGACGGTCGCCGCGTTCAGGGCCCGGTACTCGTCCTCGACGTTCCATTGGTGGTTGATCTGGAAGCCGGGCTGTTCCCGGCTGAACCAGCTGAACAGGAGTTCAACCACTGGTTCAGGGTGACGCTGTAGGAACGTCATCAGGTTCGTCAGGTTGCTGGCCTGATCGAGGTCGGCGGATCTCGGGTGTGGCACGTCGACCGCCCACGCGTCCTGGTTGATCTGGAACCGTAGGCCGTGCCGGAAGAGCCGGAACCCCAGTTCCAGATCCTCGCCACCCCAGCTGCGGAAGCTCTCGTCGAATCCGCCGACGGCCCGGAACGCGTCTGCCGGCACCGAGCAGTTCAGCGACCAGAACCACTGCCAGGGCACGGTGGTGCGGTCCAGGTCGAACGCGAAGCGTTCGAACGCTCGATGCCGGATGTCGTGGAACGTCGCCGCGTCGCCGTAGCGTCGGACCACTTCCGCCACCGGTGTGGTCCGCAGGGCGGTGGCGAGGCCGGGCGTCGGGTCGCCCGGCCGGTAGCCGAAGGTGTATCCGATGACTGCGGTGGGCCCCGTGGCGTGGGCTTCAAGGTGGGAGGACAGGAAGTCCGGGCCGGGCAGGATGCCGCTGTCCGCGAAGACGAGCACCGGTGCCGACGCCAGCCGGGCACCTCGGTTGCGTGCCGCCGCGGCCCGGAATCCCCGGTCCGGCTGGAAGTGGTACCGCAGGTGAAGCCTGTGGGCGAAGGTGTGTACGACGTCGCGGGTGTCGTCGGAGGAACCGTCATCGGCGACGATGACCTCAACGGTGCCCGCCGGCATCCGTTGGGCGGTCAACGCTTCCAAAGTTCCCCGGAGCAGGTCCGCCCGGTTGTACGTCGGGATGACGACTGAGATCCATGGTCCGGCGATGTTCACCTGTGCTCCGTTCCGGGCGGGGTTCAGCGCCGCGGGAAGACGGAGGCCACCAGTTCCTGCCGGGCCGGGCCGTGTTCCTGGAAGATGCCTCGGAACACCGAGGATGTCATCTGGGCGGTGGTGCGCACCCCCCGCATGCTCATGCACAGGTGCTCGCCGTGACCGATCACGGCGATGTCGACGGAACCGGTGATCGCGGTGATTTCGGTGGCGATGTCCTGCACGAGGCGTTCCTGCACCTGTAGTCGGTGGGCGTGGCGGTGCGCGATGCGCGCGAACTTCGACAGGCCCAGCACGTCGCCGTCGGGCCGGTAGGCGATGGTCAGCGAGCACGAGAACGGCAGCAGGTGGTGTTCACACAGCGACCACACCTTGATGTCCGAGACCATGATGATTTGTCCGTCGGTCCGCAACGGGAAGCGGGTGTCCACGTCGCCGGCCTGGTAGCTGCTGAACTCCCGCCACCAGCGAGCGAAGCGCGCCGGTGTCTCCTTGAGGCCGTCGCGGTCCGGGTCCTCTCCGATCTCGATCAGCAACTGCCGGGCAATGTGCTCCAGCGGGTCCTGGGCGCCGGATTCCCTCTCCGTGGTTGTCATTTCCCTCTCCGTTCGCCCCATACGGCGATGTGCAGCCGAGTCGTCAGATTCCAGCCTCGGGCGACCACTTCGTCGCCGAGTTCTTGCAGCCCCCGCGCAACGTCGTCCGCCGTCCGTCCCTCCGGCATGATCCACACGGGTCGGGTTCCGTAGGCTGCCACCACGGTCGCCACCTCGTCGAGGTCACTGACCGAGCGGCAGACAAACTTGAAGGCGGTTCCGGGAACGGCGGCCAGCGCGGCCAGCGCCTCCGGCCGCAGCCGGCGCGATTCCCGGTCGCCTGCGTGGGCCAGTTTGGGGGAGACGTTGAACCGGACACCGAGGTCGACCAGCGCGGCGGCCGGGGTCACGGTGCCGTTCGTCTCGATCTCCAGGCGGTGGCCGTCCGCCGTCAACGCCGCGATCAACGGTCGCAGGCGGGCCTGTTGATTGAGCGGTTCGCCGCCTGAGATGACCACCAGCGGCACATCCATCGCCGCCAACCGGTCGTACACGGTGCGCCACGGCATCCGGTGCAGTTCGACCCGCGGATCGTAGGCCGTTCCCGTGTCGGCGGCACCGGTCCAGTCCCAGGTGTACGGCGTGTCGCACCAGTGACACGACAGGTTGCAGCCGCCCAGTCGGAGGAAGGCGCACCGTCGGCCTGACGACGGGCCCTCGCCTTGAACGGCGCTCAGGTGGGGCCGAAAATCTCGTTCACGACGAGTATCGGCTCCACCACGGCATCACCTGCCTCCCGGTTCTCGTCCACACGGGCTTTCACGGGCGGTACTCCGCCCAGGTTTTGGGCGTCTCGGACACCCGAACCGAGGACAACTCCGGATAGCGCTCGTGCCACTTGTCGTAAATCCAGCGGGACAGATTCTCGGCCGACGGGTTCCGGTCCACCACGTCGTTCAGGTGACGGTGGTCGACCTCCTGATCCAGCCATCGGGAGAAGGGGGCCAGGTCGCCGTAGTCACGGACGAAGCCGACGTCGCTCAAGGCGTCCCGGTCGGCGGTCAGCTCCAATTCCACGATGTAATTGTGTCCGTGCATGCGACTGCACGGGTGCTCTGCCGCCAGGCCGGCGAGCGAGTGACTCGCCGAGAAGTGGAACTCTTTGCTGATGCGGAATGTCATGTCGAACCTCCTGCGCCAACAATGGCCGACCCCGGCGTCCCGTTGCATCACGGCGTTGACCGAGAGGTTCAGGTCGGCCGACCGTAGAACGCGACGGGGCGCTGGCGGCTCGGCCGCTTCGGTGGCTCGGCTCGGAAACTTCGGTCGTCCGCCGTGATGCGTGCCGACCCGGCCCGGACGACAGTGATGCAGCACAGCACCGTTCGGGCCCCGCACTTTCGGGCCGACTGCACCTGTTCGTGTCGACGCACCTGGAGGTATCCGATGACCCACGACGAGAATCGATCGGGCTCTTCCTCCGCCCTCATAGTCCTTTCCGGAGGAATGGACTCCACCACTCTCATGGCGTACTACTCAGCACTGCGATTCAGCCTGATCGCTGTCACCGTGGATTACGGTCAACGGCATCGCCGCGAGATCGACTCGGCTCGGGCGATCGCCGATCACTACGGTGCAGTGCACCAAGTGGTCGACCTCAGCGGTCTGGGCGGGCTGCTCCCTGGATCGGCGCTGACCGATGACACCGTGACCGTTCCGGACGGTCATTACGCGGAGGCGTCCATGCGCGCCACGGTCGTGCCGAACCGCAACGCGATCCTGGCCAACGTCGCGGTCGCCGTCGGCGTCGCCCACCGCGTCGGCGTGGTGGCGCTCGGCATGCACTCCGGCGACCACTTCGTGTACCCGGACTGCCGTCCCGCCTTCGTCACGGCCCTTCGCGAACTGGTGACCGTCGCCAACGAGGGATTCCCCACTCCGCGGGTAGAGGTGCCGTTCATGACCTGGACCAAGGCGGAGATCGCGGCACACGGCACCCGGCTGGGTGCCCCACTGTCGTTGAGCTGGTCCTGTTACAAGGGCGGCGACCAGCACTGCGGGACGTGCGGAACGTGCTACGAGCGCCGGGAAGCGTTCCGTGAGGCTGGCGTGCCGGATCCGACCCACTATCTCGACGATGTCACGCAGTTCGCCCACCCGGGACGGTGACCACACACGTCACGCCGGTGCTGCACCTGTTCATCGAGGCGTCCCCCTGTCGTCGGGCCGGACGCGTGACCTGGAGGTATGGTGACCGAGCTTCGCCCATTCACTCTCGATGACCGCCTGACCGTATGGGCGCCGTACGAAGCCGAAGCCCGCTGGCAGTACGACGAGATCTTCTCCCATCGATGCTACGACGGCGTCCAGATCGAGCCCGACGGGATCGTCATCGACGTCGGCGCCAACATCGGGCTTTTCACCCTCTTCCTGAAGCGCAAGTTCCCTGACGCGCGGGTACGCGCATTCGAGCCGATGCCGCAACTGGTGCAGGCGTTGCGCCGGAACATCGAGGAACAGCAGCTCGGGGCGGTGTCAGTGCACCAGAGGGCACTCGGCACCCAACAGGAACGAGCCGTGTTCGAGTACTACCCGTTGGCGCCGGGCAACTCCACCCGCTATCCGGCTGACAAGGAGCTGCAGATCGCAGTCCTCTCCCACGAAGCTCCCGAGGAGTTCATTCGGAGCCACTACCGCGCTGAGCCGGTGTCCGTGCAGGTCGACCGCCTATCCGACTACCTCTCCCCCGACGAACACGTCGGCCTGGTGAAGATCGATGTCGAAGGTGCCGAACTCGACGTCCTCCACGGGATCGATCGTCACCATTGGGCACTCATCGACCAGTTCCTCCTGGAGGTCCAGGACCTCGATGGTCGACTGGCCGCCGTCACCGCCCTGCTCGAGGCGCACGACTTCACCGTGGCCGTCGAGCCGTCACCCCTGATCCCACCCGAGATCCGCACATTCCTGGTCGCTGCGGTACGCCATGCTCCCTGAGCCGTCGCGACCGGCTTTCCGAGGTGAGTACGGGAACCGGTGCCGGTAGCGGCTCGGGCCGGCGCCGTCGCCGGCGCTGTTCGAGCTGCCGCGCGGCCCGGCGGTCACCACCGCGCAGCACGCCGAGCGCCGGCGGCCCTGCCGATGACCACGATCGACGGGACCACGATGACGGTCGCCGGCACACTGGCGGTCCGGCCCGGTACGGCGAACCTGGGTGCTGCGGGGAATACCGGCGACGCGAGCCCGGCCTGCGGCTTTCGCGCGATCATGCACGGCGTGCCCGGGGTACAGCAGGCCGTGTGTCGAGGGGTTCGGCGAGGAACTCATGGGCGCCTCGCAGCCGGGTACCGAGGAGCGTCTGCGCCCGCTGGATGGTCAATCGGATCTCGGCCGGTCGCTGGGGATTAGCGCTGCGGATCGGCCTGATTGTCGCCGGGTCGAGGCCGTCGCGCGCCGCCACCAGCAGGCCGAGCTCATACCGGCTCACGGCATCTGCGCCCGCTACGTTCAAAATTCCGCGGTAGCTGCTGGCGGCCAGTTCGACCAGTGCTTCGGCCAGGTCGGTGACGTGCACCGCGTTGCGGACTTCGTCGGTGAACAGTCCGCCATGGATGCGACCAGCGGCCAGATCGTGAGTCAACCGCTCATGGTCGCCACGTCCGTCGCCCAGAATGAGCGAGGTCCGGACGACGACGGCGTTGCGGTGCACCGCTCGGACAGCGGTCTCGGCGGCTGCTTTCGCAGCACCGTACGGGTATATCGGATCGGGTGTGGCGTCCTCGGTGTAGTGGGTCGCCCGCCCGGAGAATATCGAATCGCTGGACACGTGCACGAGTCGAACACCAGCGGTGGCGACGGCGACGTTGGCTGCTCCGTCGGCGGTGGCTACCCAGTCGTTTCGGTCGCGGGCAGCCGCGGCGTGGATGACCACGTCCGGCCGGATCCGGCGCAGAAGTTCTCGTATGGCTGCCGGATCGCAGATGTCCAGCTGCTGGTCCGCGGTCTCAGTCGGTGTCGCGACATAGGTGCCGACCACGTCCCAGCCCGCCGCGACGGCTCGGCGAAACAGGTGTCGGCCGAGCGTTCCGCTGCCGCCGGTGATCAGCAAACGGCCGTTCACGGGACCGGTGACACCACGTCGGGGGTGGTGTCCTGTGCCGCCTGGGCGGAGCCTGTCGGTGAAGCCACCCAGCGGTCGGGGTGCCTGCGGTACCACTGCACGGTCTCGGCCAAGCCCTCGGTGAGCGACCGGATCGGCCGGTAGCCGAGGTCCCGGGCGGCCTTGGTCCAGTCCACCGAGTATCGGATGTCGTTGGACCTGCGGTCGGAAACGTAGTCGACCGAACTCCAGTCTGCGCCGCAGGCGCGCAGGACGGTCCGGGCCAACTCGTTGTTGGTGAGCCCCGTGCCGCCGCCGATGTTGTAGATCTCGCCCGGGATCCCCTTGTGGAGCACCAGTTCGATGCCACGGCAGTTGTCCTCGACGTGTAGCCAGTTCCGGATGTGCTCACCATGGCCGTGGATGCCGACGCGGCCCCCGGCGAGCAGGCTCGTCACGAAGGCAGGGACGATCTTTTCATGGTGCTGACCCGGGCCGTAGTTGTTCGTGGACCGGGTGATGCACACCGGTACGCCGTAGGTGTGGAAGTACGAGTTCGCGACCATGTCACTGGCCGCCTTGGTCGCGGCGTAGGGATTCGTCGGCCGGAGCGGGTCGTTCTCGCAGGCGGTCCCGGTCGGCAAGGGTCCGTACACCTCGTCGGTCGACACGTGCACGAACTTCCGTACGCCCAGTTGCGCTGCGGCATCGAGCAGCATACGGGTGCCCTGCACATTGGTGGCGACGAACTTCTCCGTCGTTTCGAATGACCTGTCGACATGTGACTCGGCGGCGAGGTGGACGACAGCGTCGTGGGTTGCGACCAGGTCAGCGACCACAGTGCCGTCGAGGATGTCCCCCTCGACGAACGATAGCCGCGGATGATTCAGTACACCGTCCAGGTTGTACAACGTGCCGGCGTAGGTAAGCGCATCCAACACGGTCACGCGGGAGATGTTCTCGTCGCGTAGTAGGCGCCGAACGAAATGCGAGCCGATGAACCCCGCGCCACCGGTGACCAGAACTCTGTCCACAGCCGCACACCATCCTCGAAACAGCGATTTTCCCCGTCCAGTCCCGACCATCATGGTCGCCGGCCGCGGCCACTCACATCTCGGCCGCCCCCGAAGTGTTGCCCCAACTCCGACCGAGACTCGGCCCGCCGGTACGGCGCGACTTCCGTGCCGCTGTCAGCGCCGTCCTATCGGAGGTGCGTCGCCGACCTCTCGGTCAGAGCCCGTGATGCGCCGCCCGGCGACCGGCGACGACGATGACGTCACAAGGCCGGCCCCTTAGTTCCTTCTACTTATGGAGAACCCGTGAATGTAGCCTTGGTCCTGTTGACGCACAATCCGGACGAGCCCGCCGGCGTGGAGCGCGGGATTGCGTCACTCGCCGACGGCCTGCGCGAACTCGGCCACCGCGCGATCATCATCGCCGCCGGTCCGCCGACCGCCGCGGACGGGCCGGACACAGTGCGCCTGAAGACGTTGACCCTGTCGCCCCCGGTCGTGTTCGACGACGTGAACGTCATGCCGGACGACCCGGATCCGCTCCGGCAGGAGGTCCTGAGCCTCATGGTCGAACACGACATCGATGTCGCCTGCTGGACCGATGCCGGCGTGGGCCTCGGATATCTCGGTGCGGCGCCGGCCGGAGTCCGTACGGCGCTGATGGTCTACTTCCTCCGCGTCGACGAACCGATGGCGAAGAGTCTGGCGCTCAAGCCCGACGCCGTGATCTCCATCAGCGATTTTCTGATCGACGAGGCCGCACGGGCCGGTCTCGACTCCGCCGGCTGGCACTCCCTGCCCAACGCGCTGTTGTGCCCGGGCAACCCTCCCGACCACGCCGTGCGTGAGCAGCTGCGGCAGACGGGGCCGGTTCGGATCCTCGCTCGAGCCGACCCGTCCAAGGGAGTGGCGGACCTGTTGCGGGCATATCCGGAGGGTTTCGGTCGGCAGGTGGAGATCGTGCTCGGCGAGGCGGCTTTCGAGTTGTGGCCCGGCATGCAGCGCGACATGATCGCGGAGTGCCGGCAACTGGCCGCGACACTGCCGGGTGTCGAGATCCTGCCTGCCATTTCCTGGACCGACGCGCAGCCGTTTCTCGGGGGCGCATCGGTGGTGCTCGTGCCGTCCACCAGTCCCGAGACGTTCTGCAACGTCGCGGCCGAGGCGCTGTCGATGGGTACGCCGGTCGTCGGTTACGGCTTCGGTCATCTTCCCGTGCTGGTCGGCGAGGCCGGACGGATCGTGAGTGTGAATGTGGTCGGCGGCTTCGGACATCTTCCCGCGCTGACCGGCGCGGCTCTTGAGATGATCGACTTGGACAGCGGGCCCGCCCGGCTCTGGCGTGCGACGGCGGATCTGCTGGCGGACCGGGATACCTACCATCGGGCGTCGCGGCAGGCACCCCGGCAGGTGGCTACCCAGACGCCGACGGCCGTCGCAGAGGAGTTCCTGCGGATCACCATGGGCACTGCGTGAGCTGACCGCTCGTCGGGCGAGCCCGTCGCCTGGATGGGTTCAACGAGGCATGCGGGGATCCCAGCCATGACGCCCGAGGAAGAGGCGGACTCGGCCGAAGCGAGGAGGCAGCCGATCTGCGCAGGCAGCTTGACGAGGCGACCGACAGCTGACCGTGTACGGGTCTGCTGCTGTCTCTGGTGAGCCCGCAGTGCTTTCGGTAGCGTCAGGTGCACCGTTGGCCGTCATCGATTGGGGACGTCACCCACGTGTCACACATTGAGAAGATCACCGGTGAGCTCAAGGCCCTCATGGCGGGCGTCGAGCGGGCGCAGGGGTTGACGGCCGCTGCCGACCGGCAGGCGCAGGAGGTGGCGTTGCGGGCCGCGAGCGCCGGCTTCCTCGCGGTCGCGGCGGGCGTGGCCCGGGTGCGTAGTGCTCTCTCGGATGTACAGGGCGGTCTGGGGAGGCTCGGGGGGTCGATCGGTGAGGCGACGAAGGCCGTCGCCGCCGTACCCCAGCAGGCCACCCCGCAGGAGACGATCGCCGCACTGACGCCCGTGCAGAGCGCCGTCGGCGGCGCCCGCGACGCGGCCGGCGGTGCCATCACCCGGATCGGTGAGACGCAACAGCTCGTCACCACGATCCTCCAGGGCGGCCAACCCGGACCCCTGCTACAGGCACTGGACGGCATCAAGCAGGTCCTGATGCAGGTCGTCGCCCGCACCAGCGGCGCACGACAGGCCATCGAGGCGGCGATCGCCGAAGCACAGAGGGTGGGATCAGCGGGAAACTGACCGGGGCTGGAGGTCAGCCGACGACCAGCCCTACCTGTCTCCGTGACCCGCCGTCCACACCTCGTGCCGTCGGCGACATCACGTCGGGTGGCCGCAGCAGCGGTGATCCCTGGTCCCGCCCGTACACGGAGGCTCTCCCACCGGCCCGAGGACCAGGACTCCTGCTCGGTCGGACGACACGGGGCGGCGTCCGTTGGAGCTTGGGAACGAATGCGCCGATCTGGTCGCCGGAGAGAGCTACCGGGTCCACCGGAACACCACGCCACAGGAGATCGCCGGCGCACGACGACACACAGGCGATACGGGCGATCCGAACAAGGAGGTCGGTCACGCGGACGTCCGCGTGCAGGGCGAGCAGGTCGCGGATCTGGGCGACGCGTTGCTTGCCGTGCCGGTCGATGGTGTCGGGCAGTTCCTGCGACAGCGGTGCCTCCTCGATCATGGTGAGACTCCCGAATGGCAGGGTGAGCGCGGATCGCGTCCTCGACCGGTGCTGGGACGACCTGCTCCCCGGACGCCGTCATGATGAGTTCCTTTTCCGGCCGGTGATGTACACGTGGTCGGGCCACCGCCCCGGGCAGGCGATGGCCCGGTACCCCGACGCCGTCATGGCACCGCACCAGCGCCGCTCACCAACAGCGCAGGCGCCGAGTCAGTCAGCCACCGGCGGAAGGCCAGAGGCCGGGGTAGGTCGATGCGGGCGCGGTGGGGTCGGCTCCCTGGCCGGAGGGTAGCTCGGGGCAGAGACGCCGGTAGGGCTCCGACCCGACGTGGTAGGCCCATTCGCCGTCGGTCAGGTTCCGTCCCGCCCGGCGGCAGAGCTCGGCGGGCCAGGTGTCCGGGGTGGGGGTGAGGCGGGCGGTGTGGTCCCAGGAGGCGGTGGCCAGCGTCCTGCCGTCCGGGCTGAAGGCCACCGCCGTGACCCAGCCGACGTGACCGGCGAGACCGACGATCGTCCGGCCTCGGTCGCGGTCCCACAGGCGGGTGGTGCCGTCCCGGCTGCTGGTGGCGATGGTCTGTCCGTCCGGGCTGAACGCGACCGCGTTCACCTCTGCGGTGTGTCCGGTCAGGACGGACGCCACGCGACCGGCGGCAACGTCCCACAGCAGGGCCGTGCCGTCGGCGGGGGCGATGGCGAGGGTCCGGCCGTCCGGGCTGAACGCCACCGCGTTCAGGTGGCCGGCCCCGGGCGCCAGGGTGACGATGGTGCTGCCGGCGTCAGAGTCCCAGAGCCGGACCGTGCCGTCGGTCGAGGCGGTCGAGGCGGTGCTGCCGTCGGGGCTGAAGTCCACGGCGTCCACCCAGCCGGTGTGGCCGGTCAGCACGGCTGACGCACGTCGGGTGGTCAGGTCCCACAACCGGGCCGTTCCGTCGGTGGACGCGCTGGCCAGGAGCTGGCCGTCGGGGCTGAACGCGACGGAGGCGACGCCGTCGGTGTGCCCGGTGAGGGTGGCCTTCTGGTGGCGGGTGCTGGTGTCCCAGAGTCGGATCCGGCCATCCTTGTGCCCGGTGGCAAGGGTCGTACCGTCCGGGCTGAACGCCACGGTGAAGACGAAGCCGGCCCGGGCGTCGAGGACGGCGAGCTGACCGTGCCGGGCGGTGTCCCACAGGCGGACGGTGCCGTCCCTGCTTCCCGTGGCGACGGTCCGGCCGTCCGGGCTGAACGCCACCGCGTCGACGTAGCCGGTGTGGCCCCCGAGCGTGGCGACGGACCGGCTCGTCCTCGTGTCCCACGTGCGGGCGGTGCCGTCCCGGCTGCCGGTCACGACGGTCGTACCGTCGGGACTCGTCCCCACGGCGAGCACCTCGTCGGTGTGGCCGGTGAGGGTGGCCAGGGGCTGGTGCGTGGTGGTGTCCCAGATCCGCGCGGTGCCGTCCCAGCTTCCGGTCACCACGGTGCGGCCGTCGGCTCCGAACGCCACGGCCCGCACGACGCGGGTGTGCCCGACGAGACTGGCCCGGGACTCGTGGGTCGTGGCGTCCCAGATCCGCGCGGTGCCGTCTGCGGAACCCGTGACGAGGGTCGTGCCGTCCGGGCTCAGTGCGACCGCGAAGACCTCGCCCGTGTGGCCGGAGAGGATCGTCGTCTGACGGGTCGCCGTGTTCCACAGCCGGGCGGTGTTGTCGTCCCCGCCGGTGGCCAGGATCAGCCCGGTGCGGTCGAAGGTCACCGCGTTCACCGGGCCGTCGTGGCCGACCGGCACGGGCCGGGAAAGGCCGGTGCGGGTGTCCCAGAGCCGGACGGCACCGTCGGCGTGCCCGGTCGCGACGGTCGTACCGTCCGGATGGAAGGCCACCGCGTTGACTGCGGCGCGACCCGTCAACGTGCCGAGGGGTCGGTGGGTGGTCGCATCCCACAGTCGCACGGTGCCGTCGACTCCCCCGGTCGCCAGCAGGCGTCCGTCCCGGGTGAAGGCGATCGCCGTCACGGCACTGCCCTGGGTGAGCACGGCGGTCGGGCCGGCGGTCCACAGCCGTACGGTGCCGTCGTCGCCGCCGGTGGCGACGGTGCCGCCGTCGGGGCTGTACCCGACGGCGGTCACCGCGCCGGAGTGCCCGATCAGTGGCCGCGCGACGTGCATCGGGGCCGAGAGTGCCGCCTGCGCGCTGGCCACGGTCTGCGCCGTCACGGAGTGGCCGAGCCCGGCCAGCGCCAACAGGTTCGCCAGGTCAGGCCGGGTCGCCAGCACCGCGCGCGACTGGGCGGCCAGACTGTCGGCGACGGCGAGGTCACGTTGGGCATTCGCCGTGACGGTCTGCACCACGGCGAGGACGGCCAGCAGGCTGACCGTGACCAGGCCCGCGACCAGGCTGCCGATGGTGACCCGCAGCCGCCGCCGGCGGCGGGTGTGCTCGCGGGTCTGCCGGGCCAGGCTGGCGGCGAGGAAATCGCGTTCGGTCCCGTTGAGGGCTTCGGTGTCCCGGTCGGCCCAGCCCGCGAGCAGACTGCCCCGGTACAGGAACGCGTCGTCCTCGCCGTGCGTCGCCCAGTCGGTGGCGGCACCGGTGAGGCGGCGGTGGGCGCGTAGCGACTCGCGGTCGGCGGCGAGCCAGTCCCGAAGCGTCGGCCAGCCCCGGATGAGCGCCTCATGGGCGATCTCCACGGTGTCCTCGCCGATCGTCACCAGCCGGGCCGCCGCGAGTCGTTCCAGGACGTGC
Organism: Micromonospora sp. HM134; assembly: GCF_007833915.1. NCBI lineage: Bacteria > Bacillati > Actinomycetota > Actinomycetes > Micromonosporales > Micromonosporaceae > Micromonospora > Micromonospora sp. HM134. Next base: position 2,761,723 of record NZ_CP041061.1, on the reverse strand, counting down.
GCGGTGACGGCGTCGTCGCCGAGTTCCGCGCGGGCGACCCGCCGGCGGGTGTCTTCGGTGCCGTCGCCCAGCGCGGTCAGCCGCAGCAGGATCCGTCGGACCGCCCGGCGGTGCTCCTCGTCCAGCTCCCCGAACACCCGGTCGGCCGACTGCGCGAGCGCGCCGTCCAGGCCGCCGGCCGCCTCGTAGCTGGCCAGGAACAGTCCGGCGCCGCGCCGCCGCCGCCAGGTCTCCCACAGGGCGTGGGAGACGAACGGCAACACCGCCGGCCGGGACGCCGCCTCGGCGATGATCGTGGCGACGAGGGTCTTCTCCACCATCAGCCCGGTCCGGGCCGCCGGTTCGGTGACGGCGACCGACAGCTCCTCGGGCGTCATCGGGCCGACCAGCAACTGCGCGTCCTGCAGCGCCGCCACCAGCTCGGGCACGCGGGCGCAGTGCGCGTAGAAATCGGCCCGCAACCCGATTACCACCCGGGTGCGGCCGCCCACCTCGCCCGCCACCGCGAGCAACGCGCGGATGAAGGTCTCCCGCTCGGACTCGTCCGCACAGAGGGAGAACACCTCCTCGAACTGGTCGACGATCAGCAGAACGTCGACGCCCGCCACCGGGTTGTCCGCCAGCTCCCGCACCGGGTGGGCACCGGGGGTGATCACCACGGTCCGCAGCTCCTCGTTCGCGCACCAGGCCGGCAGCAGACCGGCCCGCAGCAGGGACGACTTACCCGAGCCCGACGGCCCGACCACCGCGACGAACCGGTGCCGGGCCAGCCGGTCCGTGAGGTCGGCGACGAGGCGGTCCCGACCGCAGAACAGGTCCGCGTCGTCGGGTCCGTAGGCGGCCAGGCCCAGGTACGGCGGCCGGTCCCCGACCTGATCGGAGGCACCGGTCGCCGGTGGCGCCGCAGCGTCCAGTTCCGCGACCGCGCTCCGCCAGCGGGCCGTCCACTCTTCGGGGTCGCCATCGCAGGCGCGGGCGTACGCCACCGCCACCGCCAGGGTCGGCAGCCGGTCACCCGCAGCGGCCTGCGCCAGCGCGGTTGCCGAGTAGTGCGCCCGCTTGGCCAACACGCGGTACGTCGGATTGCCCGCTGACTGCCGCAGCTCCCGTAAGGCGACGGCGAACCGCTGCGCCGGCCCCTCGCCCGGATCCACCGGACGCTCCGGACGCGGCATTTCCCACCCCCAACGACAGATGCGAATGCTATCAGCGGCCGTCGTCGAATCGCCTGGTCGGCGGTTGTTTAGTTCCCGCATCCGGAAACCGGACAACCTCGATCCACAGAAGCGGCCGAATCGGTTGTCCACTGTTGTTTGTCCATACCGCACTCCCGAAGCCGGACAACCCGCCGCCCACTAGACACAGATCCGCAAGCCGCGTCACCGCGTCCGAAGGGAATCTGATGTCGTTGCCCGACACGACCGACACGCCACCACCGGGCGAGCCACCCGAGCCGTCGTCCTCAGCGTCGTCCTCGACCGAGCCTTCGTCGCCCGAGTCCGGGCCGCCCGGAGCCACGCCCGCGCCACGGCCCCGAGCGGCGATCACCGCCACCGCGGGCGCCGCGATCGTGGCGGCCGTCGCGCTGTCGTGGGACCGGCCGGGCATCGGGTGGCTGTTGACCGCTCTCGCCGTCGCCACCGCGATAGTGGTCTCGGCCGGCCGAGGTTTTGTGTGGTCCGGTCGTACTGCGGTCCGGGCCGGCGAAGCCGTGGCCGTGGTGGCGCTGATCGCCGTGGGCGCGGTGCGCGCGGCGGAGTGGCTGTTCGTCCTGTGCATGCTTGCCGCTGGGGTGGTCGGCTGCGTGGCCCTGGCCGATCGCTGGTCGGCCGGCAGCCTGGTGGCCGCCCCGCTACGGGTGGTCGGTTCGGTGCCGGCCGCGCTGCGATGGCTGCTCAGGGACGCGATCAGGATCCAGGTTCAGGATCGGGGCGCGGCCCGACGGACCATCATCGCCGGGCTGGTAGCGGTGGCGTTGCTGGCCGTGTTCGGGTTCCTGCTGGCCGAGGCGGACGCGGCGTTCGCCGAGGTGTTGTCCGTGCTGATCCCGTCGGTCGACGGAAGCAGCTTGGTGCGGTGGCTGGGGTCGGCGGTGGCCGCCGTCGTGGTGACGGCGGTCGCGGCTTACGGCCTGCTGACCGGCACGACCGTGCCCGAACCGGGGTCGCGGCTGGGGCTGGTCCGGCGGGTCGAGTGGGCCCTTCCGGTCGGCGGGCTGGTCGCGCTGTTCGCGGGCTTCGTCGCGGTCCAGGCGACGGTCCTGTTCGGCGGCGGTGAACACGTGGCGAAGACCGCCGGGCTGACGTACGCCGAGTACGCCCGAGCCGGCTTCTGGCAGCTACTGGTGGTCACCGGGCTCACCGTGATCGTGGTGGGCGTGGCGGCCCAGATCGCGCCCCGGGCCACGGCGTCCGACCGGGTGCTGCTGCGCACGCTGCTGGGGCTGCTGTCGGCCCTGACCCTGGTCATCGTCGCCTCGGCCCTCTCCCGGATGGCGGCCTACGAGCAGGCGTACGGGTTCACCCGGCAACGGTTGCTGGTGACCGTCGGCGAACTGTGGCTGGGAGTGCTCTTCCTGCTCATCCTGGTGGCCGGGATCAAGCTGCGGGGACGATGGGTGCCCCGGGCCGCCCTCGCCGCGGCCGTCGGCGCGCTGATCGGCCTGGCCGTGCTCAATCCCGACGCGTTCATCGCCCAACAGAACGTGAACCGGTTCGCGAAGCACGGGATCGATGTGCACTACCTCAGCACCCTGTCCGCCGACGCCGTTCCGGCGCTGCGGAAGCTGCCGGAGCCGTACCGCTCCTGCGCGCTGGCCGCGATCACCAACGAACTGACCGGCGGCTCGGCGCCCTCGTCGGGGTCCGACCGGCGCGACGCGTGGCAGGAGTGGAACCTGGGCCGCGCCACCGCCCGGGCCCACCTCGGCGATGAGGCCCTGGGTCCGTGTTCGGCGGCGTACGGGCGGTACGACCTGCCTGACGCTGACTGAGCTCCCGGCCTGACGACGCTCTGCGTGTGTGTCCGTCCAGATGGCGAGCTGGACCGGGGCCGGCCCCGGTTGCACGCCGGTGGCAGTCATTCCGCATGTCGATCGCCGCGTAGGTACCGGGTGACCATGTTCGCCAGCTCGCGCTCGAATCGTTCGACCGGGATCGGTCGGGGGTCGGCCATCAGCTTGTGCGTGTTGATCTCCACCGTGAACACGATGAGTTCGGCTGCCGTGTCGAGGTCGGTCACGCGGACGTCCGGGTGCAGGGCGAGCAGGTCGCGGATCTGGGTGACGCGTTGCTTGCCGTGCCGGTCGATGGTGTCGAGCAGCTCCTGTGACAGCGGTGCTTCCTCGATCATGATGCGCAGTAGCTGTGGGTCCTCGCTGTGGTTGTCGATCGCGTCGCGGACCAGGGCCCGGACCGTCGCTGCCAGGGTGCCCGGGGACAGGTCGAGTTCGTCGGCCCGGGTCCAGGTGCCGCGGTCGATGTGCCGTACCAGCAGCGCGGCGAGGATCGCGTCCTTGTTCGGGAAGTACTGGTACAGCGATCCGATGGAGATCCGGGCCCGTTCGGCGATGCGGTTCGTGGTGCCGGCGGCGTAGCCGTACTCGCTGAAAATGTGAGCAGCGGCGGCCAGGATGCGTTCCCGGGTGAGCTCGGCCCGCACCTGGCGGGGCTCGCGACGAGGCTGGAGACGACGGTCGGCTGACGGCATCCGATGGTCCTTCCGGGGCGCGGAAAGCGAGTAGGCAAAGAACTGAGCTATTGCTCATAATAGTGCCCTGAGCTGCTGAAACAAGGTGTCGTCGATTCGGTGCACCGACAGCCGACGGCACCTTGCGCCGGCTACGTGGTTCACCCCGCGCCCGGCTGAGAGGAACCGTAGTGCTGCATCGACTCACGACCGTGGACGAGGTCGAGGCGCTCGTCGGCCGCCCGCCCTCCGCGGTCATGCTCAAGCAGGTCGGCGCCCTCGACGCGGGCTGCCGCACCGTCCTGGCCCACAGCCCGATCGCGGCGTTCGGCTACCGCGACACCGGCGGCACGAGCCGGACGACGTTCGTCGGCGGTGTCGCCGGGTTCGCCCACGTCCACTCCCCCACGCGGATCTCGTTCGCCCTCCCCGGGGCCGACGCCGCCCCCGGGCCGGCGTCGATGTTCTTCCTGATGCCCGGCGTCGGCGAGGTCCTGCGCGTCAACGGCACGGTCACCTCCCAGCAGGGAGCACAGACCACGGTGGCGATCAGGCAGGCGTACGTGCACTGCGCGCAGGCTGTCCTCCGTTCCGGCCTGTGGCAGCCACCCACCGCGACCGCGCCGGCCCCGCAGATCGCCGCCGACGAGCCGCTGGGGGCACCCGGTGTGGCCGAGTTCCTGGCCGCAGCGCCGTTCCTCGCCCTGTCGAGCTGGGATGCCGAGGGCGGCAGCGACACCAGTCCCCGAGGCGACCAGGGGACGGTGGTCCGGGTCCTCGACGGTCGGACGCTCGTGCTCCCGGACCGCAGGGGTAACAAGCGCGCCGACACGCTGCACAACCTGTTGCAGGACGAGCGGCTCGCCTTCGCCGCGCTCGTGCCCGGCCGAAGCGGGGTGCTGCACGTACGCGGGAGCGGCGGGATAACCGACGACCCGGCCCTGCTGCGGACCCTCGCGCTGCGCGGGCTGGCACCGCACGCGGCGCTCGTCATCGACGTCGAGCACGCCGAGGTGGCCGGCAGCGACGCGGTGGCCCGGGCCCGGCTGTGGCATCCCGGCGCACACCTCGACCGCAGGACCGCGCCGGATCTCACCATGATCGCGTTGGAGCATCTCGCCGCGGGCTCGGCGACCGCGCCGGGCGGGCCGCCTGCGGTGCTGGTCAGGGTCATCGGCGCGATCCCGGGGCTGTCGCGGTTGCTGCGGGTGGTGATGCGCCGCGCCTACCGCTCCGGGCTGCGTAAGGAGGGCTACGCCGACATCGCGGACGGGCGGCGACCCGACGGCGACCGGGCCGGGAGTCCGTTACGGGAGGTGCGCGTCGTGGAGATACGGCGGGAGACGCCGACCACCGTCACGCTCGTCCTTGAAGACGCCGCCGGGCGGCCAGGCGGTTTCGCGTTCCGGCCCGGCCAGTACTTCACGCTCGTCGTCGAGGTCGACGGCCGCCCGGTCCGGCGCGCCTATTCGGCCTCGTCCGCGCCGGGGGCGACGCGGCTGGAGGTCACCGTCAAGCACGTCGAGGGAGGTCGGCTGTCCAGCCACGTGCACCGGGTGCTGCGCGTCGGGGACCGCCTGGCCCTGCGTGGCCCGTCCGGGACGTTCCACACCGAGGCCGAGCCGCCGGCCGAGATGCTGCTCGTCGCCGCCGGCAGCGGCGTGACGCCGATGATGAGCATGATCCGTACGCGGCTCGCCGACCGGGCCGGCCGTGACCGGATCGCGCTGCTCTACAGCAGCCGGGACGCCGGCGAGGTCATCTTCTCCGCCGACCTCGACCGGCTGGCCGCGGAGCACCCCGACCGGCTGTCCGTCACCCACGTCCTGACCGGCCGGGACGGCCGACTCGACGCGGGTCGCCTGGTGGACTGGTTCACCGGCCGCACGCCGGCCGCCGACGCCCACTACTACGTCTGCGGTCCCGAGGCGCTCATGGGCACCGTGCGGAATGTGCTGGCGGGCCTCGGCGTGCCGGACGCGCGGGTGCACCACGAGACGTTCACCTCGGGTGCCGGCACCACGATCGCGACGACCACGCCGCAGCCGATGACCGTGGAAGCGGCCGGGCAGACCGTCGGTACGGGGACGGTCGAGCCCGGCCAGAGTCTGCTCGACGCGGGTCTCGCCGCCGGGATCGACCTGCCGTTCTCCTGCACAGTCGGCAGCTGCGGCGAGTGCGTCGTGCGGCTTCGCCACGGCGAGGTCGTGTTGAGCGAGCCGAACTGTCTCACCCCGCAGCAGCGGGCGGCCGGCTACACCCTGACGTGTGTCGGCCAGCCCCTGTCCGCGGTGACCGTCGACGTCGCCGACCAGGGGCGTTCCACGACGAGTGGCCGAGGCTGATCTGGACACCGGTGGCAGATCGTCGGGGTTGCAGGTCGACGGCGTGGTGGTCACGCCCGGGCTGGGGACTCGACGGGCGCTTCGTGGTCGCCGGCGGAGTCGCACTGACCATGATCGGCGTCCTGCCCTTCGTCTTCGCCGACCTCCACGGAGGAGAGCTGCTGCCGGCCGGCCATCTCCCGCAGCACAACCGCGCTCGACGCGAACCAGCTCGGCCCCGCCGCTGAATGACAACCCCGCTCACCAGGGCCCGTCCCACCGCGAATGCCCTGAGCCCTCGTAAGGAGAAACGCTCATGCCTAAAGCACCGGCCCTCGTCGGCAAACTCGCCGAGACCTTTATGGGGCGTCGAGCGCGCGTGCTGCGTGCTGCGCAGATCGCGCCTCACTTCCTGGAAGTCGAGTTTCACGCCGAGCCGCCGGCGGGCGGGTGGCAGCCCGGCCACGAGGTGCAGGTTCGCGCCACTCCGACAGAGGGACGCCGCTACAACGTCCGCACTGTCGAAGCAGCCGACCGCATCACCATTCTCGCCGTCCTGCACGGCGACGGACCGGGTGCGCGCTGGCTGCAGAACCTGCGCCCAGGGACGGAAACCACGCTGTTGGCCGGTCGCTACGTCCCGTTGAGGATGACTGGCACTCGGCGGCTGCTCATCGGCGACGGCTCCGCGCTCGGAACCGTCGATGCCGTCGCCAGCGCCGACCCTCACGCGCCGACCGTTCTGGTCGAGGCTCCGTCCGACGCGGTCGACCAGCTCCGTGAGCGATGGCCGCGTTACCGATTCCTCGCCGCGCTCGCAGACAATCCTGGGGCCACGATCCGCTCGTGGCTCGACGAGTCGATTCGCCGCGAGGAACTCACTGGTATCGACGGCGCGCTCCTGCTCGGGCATGCCCAGTCCATCCAATGCCAACGAGAAGCACTCGTCGGCGCAGGCCTCCTCGACCGACGCGCGATCACCACGCGGCCCTACTGGGCAACGGGAAAGGTCGGACTGTAGCCGGAAACGAGCAAGCGCGAGCTGGATCGCTGGCCGGCCACTCGGTTGATGCCGAGCCGGTCCCGCAGCACCCGCAAGCCGCCTTGGTAGCCGCGGCGGGGATCTCGGCGTGCGGGTCAGCGGCCTGGTGGACGCCGTCGGTAAGACGTTGCCGCAGGCAGGAGCGGAACGGGCGAGGCCGCCCGGCAATTCAACGGAGAGGGCTCCAGCAGCACGGGCCTGGCCTACTCGCCTACCGACAGGCCCTGATCACAGCGGACGACGGCGGGTTCGACGTCTGGATGCTGCTGGAGTGCACCCGAGGACCGGCGGCCTGCCGTGAGAGCCGCGTGAGTCCGCACAGGCCGCCTCGTCCTGGCCGCCCTCGCCGTCCTGACGATCTGCGCCGCCGACGCCACCGACGACGACCCGGCCGACACCAGACTGATCACACTCACGGTCAATGGGGTCCGCCGCCAGTGGTACTCGTCCTTTCCGTCGCGTCGCCGGAATTCTCGGCGCCGATGACGGAGGCGAGAAAGACGCCCCACCGCGAGCAGTACGACGACGAGCGCGACGAGGGCGACCGTGAGAGCGGTCCCTCCCACGTCGATCCGCGCCGACGGGCCGGCCCGGCCCGCGCTGAAGGGACCGCGCGCACCGGCTCCCCAGCAGATGACCGCGAAGAACAGCAGTTCGTTGCTCCACAACAGTAACGAGTGGCCGTGTTCGACCCACGCCGACATCGCGACGGCCTCGGCAGGCGGGTCAGGAAGAAGCGACAACAGCAGGAGGGCTACGGCGGTGAGGAGTGCCCCCACGATCATCAGCCAGTGGTGCACCCGTAAGTCGACCGCTTGGCGCGGCGTCATGTCTCGTACCAGCGGACCGCCTGCGGTAGCAGTCATCTCTCTACCGTGCCCTGCATACTCCGCCTCCCGTGAACGATCGGGTTGAGCAGTGCCGACGTCGCGCGTCCTGGAACTCTGGCGATGATCCGAGCGGCGGCCGCCCTACTAGGTGTCGCACTTGCCCCAGTTGCCGAGTGCGACGATCGCCTCGCGCAGGGCGAAGCCGCGATCGGTCAGCGCGTAGGCCCGGGTGTTGTGTCGAAGGGGCAGGCGGATCAGCACGCCAGCCGCTTCGAGCTCGCGCAGACGTGTCGCGAGCATGTTTGTCGGCACGCCGAGGTCGCGTTGCAGATCGCCGTAGCGTTGTGGCCCGTCGAGCAGCCGTTCCACAATGAGCAGGGCCCATCGTGCTCCGACGATGTCGAGGGCCGCGGCGAGGTCGCTCACGCGGTCGGATCGGCGTCCGCCTTCATCCAGAACGGTGAGTAGTGGTAGCCGTCGGGGTCGTCGAACTGGCGCTGGTACATGAAGGGGTAGTCGTCGGTGTCACCGATCCGCCCGCCAGCAGCGCCGGCGCGGTCGACGAGCTCGTCGACCGCCTCCCGGCTGCCCAGGTCGAACGAGACCGTGACCTTCGAGGGCGTCTGAGGTCCGCCGATCAGCTCTTCGACTCCGCCGACGCTCGCGTACATCTCGCGGCTGCCGAGCATGACGTACTGCTCCGGGGCGATCGCGAAGCACGACACGTTGTGGTCGGACATCTCGGCGTTGAGGGTCCAGCCGAGGGCGGTGTAGAAGGCGGTTGCGCGCTCGACGCTCTCGACCGGGCAGGTGATGAAGAGGCTCATGCGGGCCATACTTGCAAAATGCAAGTGAACCGTCAAGCGGTGTTCGCCCCGCACTAGGGTCGGCGACTGCCTGCGTCGACATGTCGTCGGCCACCGCGTGCGGCGTCAGCGGCGGCCTGCACCACGGCCACAAGGTTCTGTCAGGTGCTTCCCGGGTCGCCTCGCTCCTCGTGGTTCCTCCTGGCTCCTCTGTCACCCGATATCCGGGGGACGTGGGGGGTGTCGAGGTGCAGGCGGTACCGGACGGTGTGGGTGCCGTCGCGCCGTAGGGACGCCTTCCGGTCGGTGCTGGGGACCGGTGGCCCGTTCGACGGCCTTGATGTCGGCCCGGGTGAGGGGTCCGGTCCGGCCCCGGCGGAGGGCGGACGCGGCGAGGGCGTGGTGGCCCCGCCCGAACCAGGGGCGGGCGTCGTCGTCTCTCGACACGGCGGCCATGTAGGCGAGTAGCTGCATCGAGGTGGCAGGCACCTTGCCGGCGTACAGGGCGTACGCGGAGAGGACGTTGCTGGCACCCACAGGAGCGGCTGCTGATCTGTCGTGCGGACAAGGTGGTGCCGAGCCGGACGGCGGAAAGGCGCTGCCCGGTTCGGTGGTCGGGGGCGATGCGTCGTTGCGGGCCGCGCAGTCCGTACGACGGACGGTGTTCCGTTCGTCCTGCACGTCGGATGGCTCGCTGGTGGTGCGCGGACCTCACGCAGCGGTGACCGCGCAGATTCCCGGCCCGCCTGCGGTGCGGTGGTGCCGCTGGCGTGTGCGGCTGCGCTGACCGGGCGACGAACGGATCACGGGGCGCGAACGGCAGGGGCGGAACTGTCTGGCGTACCTGCGTTGTGCAGCCGCGGATGCGGGGCTGGCATCATCTCCTGTCAGCGGTCCCCGGTCGCCGGTCGCGCTGGGCAACAGCTACCCGAAGGAGACGGTGTGTCCCATTGGGACGACCTGCTTGGTCACGCGTTCGGCCTGCTACTCGGCCGGCCGCTGGCGGAGTTCGACACGGCGGGCACGTACGCGGTCTTCCACTACGACGACGAGACCGCCGGCGAGGCGATCGAGGACCTCGATCCCGGAGAACTCGTGGCCGACGTCAACGGGAGGTCAGGCGACCTCGGCGGTGACGGGCTCTATCCGGACCGCTGGGTGCCCGACCTGCCCAGGTCGGCATTCATCGCCACGGACGTGCGGCCGGCCGCGCTCCAGCCGCTGATCACCACCACGACCGACAACGGCCGGGCCGTGGTGTGGGGCAGGGACATCGGCCGGGCGCTCCAGGCCGGCTCGCTGAGTCTCGACGAGCTCAGCCCCGACGGCTACCGGCGGTACCCCCATCTGCTCCTGCGGCCACGGACGGACGGCTCGCTGCTGGACGCGATGCGCGCGGCGACGTGGACGATGAGCGCTCCGGACGGCCTGTGCGACATCGGCGACAGCCTCGTGCGGCACGGGTACGTCGAGCCCGAGGTGAGTGTGGTCGACCCCCGCTGGGAATCGACCCTGGACCAGATCGGCGACGACGCGCTCCGGCGGCACCTGCGCGGGCTGTGCCTCGACGCCCACTGGGCACGGATGACCGGCGCGTACTACCTCGGCCCCGGTGAATGCTCAGGCGACGTGCAGCCGATCGCCGACCTGCCGGGCAGCAGGGTGATCGCCGGCTGGGAGTTCGGTGAGGGCCAGGGTGCCATGGCCGTCGTGCTCCTGAGCGAGCCTTCCGCCGGGTCGCCCGGATGATGCCGGTCGGTCGGGTCGACCCGGTGACGGAGGACATCGCCGGGTAGAGGTGCCCCGCACGGCGTGGGCCGGGCGCGACGTGGCGGTGGGCCGCCCGGGTACGGCCCGGTGGGTGGTCGTGGAGCCGGACAGGCCGGTCGCCGGGCCGGGCCGGGCCGGAAAACACCCTCTGATCCGACCGCACCGGCTTATTCTCGACCCGTAGGCACCGGGTCCGGAGGATCCGGCCTGCGGGCCCGTCACACCTGACGGCACGTCCTCCCGACAGCCGGAGGGCCTGCCGGTGGTGCGCGGACGACGCGACGGGCCGCGTCGGTGGCGGTGGATGACCCCTGCGGGAGCGGTCGCGGGAACTCACGACGACGGGAGCACGATGATCAGTTGCCCCATCGGATCACGCGGACGGCGTGGTCATGTCCGGCGCGGACTTCCGGTCGTCGTGGTGCTGGTGGGGTTGCTGCTCCCCGTCACCCCGGCGTGGGGTGCCGATGGTGGTCCGACCGGCACCGTCGAGATGGCCGCGGACGGGGACGTGGTCGGCGCCCCCACGCCGCTGCGTAACGTGCCGTCGGTGATCGCCGACGTGGCCGACGGTCAACTCGTCGTCTACCGCATGCCCGGTATCCGGGGCGGCCAGATCAACGCCACCGCCATGCTGTTCCTGCCCGCGCAGGCACCTCCGGCCGGCGGGTGGCCGCTCGTGGTGTGGGGGCACGGCACCGTCGGGTGGGCCCCGGAGTGCGCGCCGAGCGTGCAACTCCAGGAGCACGGCCGGTGGGCCGACGGGCCGAACGCTTCCCTGCTGGCGTCCATCCTGAAGATGAACATCGCCGTGATCGCTCCGGACTACGAGGGACTCGGCCCGGTGGCCGACGGTGTCCCGCAGGGGCACGGCTACTACGAGCTGTCCAGCGAGGGAAACTCGATGGTCTTCGCCGCGGTGGCCGCGCAGCGGCTTCTCGGTGACCAACTGTCGGGTCAGTGGGTGCCGGCCGGCTGGTCGGAAGGTGGCTTCGCCGCTCTGGCCGCCGCGTACTACTCCGACCGGGCCACCATGGCCGACCCCGACCTGGAGTACCGCGGCACGATCACCCTCGCTCCGGTGCCGGACGTGCCTGCCATGAACCGGGTCCTGTGGAACGACATCGCGGCGGCCTCGCGGTCCGGGCTCCCGCCGACGGAACACCAGATCGAACAACTCGTCTTCGCCAACGCGGAGACCATCTACTTCACCAGGACCGCACGCTACGCGGGCTACGACATCGACCCCGCCACGATCTACGGCCCCAACATTCTGAGGTTCTACCGCGACAACTGGCGTACCTGCCTGGACGATCTCAACGCCCTGGTCAAACGGGACATCCAGAACTACCTGAACGCATCCCCGGCGCACCGGTTGACCACCTACCCCGGCATCCGCGGCGACACGCCGAACTCGCTGCCGGAGAACAAGCGGTTCTACGCGGAGAACCAGGACAGGCTGGAGAATTCGACGCTGCCGGGCTCGATTCTCTGGCTGTACGGCACCGACGACATCACCAGCCCGGCCACGGTCACCTACGACACCGTCAACAAGATGCTGATCAACGACAACGACATCAACCTCGCCGTCCTCGAAGGAGCCGGCCACTACGACGTGTCCACCGCCGGCCGACCCCTGATCGAGGCCCGGCTGAAGCAGCTGTTCGACATCACGTAGCGCCGTTGAGGCGTACGTCGTCGGGCTGAGGTGAGCCCTCGGTCGCGCAGGCCGCGGCCGGCGGGTGGGTCAGCCCACGGTGCAGCGGGTGGCTACGATCGCCGCACGCTGCACCGAACCGGCTGCACAGCGGATGCGGGAGATCATCGAGACGGTCCTGGCCGCGTTCCAGGACCAGGTCCTGCAACTGATGTTCCGGCCCGCCGTTCGCCGACCTGCCGAAGGGGCCGGACAGCCCGTTCCACGCGATAGTCGTCGAGGTCGAAAACGTCGTACGCGACGGCATCGAACGCGGCGAGTTCCGCGACGTCGGCGACGTGCACCTCGTGGTGGAACTGCTCAGCGGCGTCATGCGCGCCGGCACGGAGCGTATCGGCCGGGACCCGGGCAGCTACTCCCCCACGGTCCACGCCACCCGGGAACTCATCCTCGCCTCGCTCGGACAGACGGCACCACCGTCATCCGCAGGACGACGCCGCCAATGCGTCGATCACCCCGCTGAACTGCCGAACTAGTGTCCGAGGTTGACCTGTGTCCGGTGGTGGTCGCCCTTCTCGATGAGGTCGACGAAGCCGAGGGCGTAGTCCGCAGCGGAGATTCTGCCGCCGTCCTCGGGCTGCACCACGACCTCGTCGCCGAGCCGATAACGACCGAGTCGTTCGGCGGGCATCTGTGCGCCGAACCTGAGCGCTGGGCTCACGTAGACCCAGTCGAGGGTCGTGGGTGTGGCGGGGAGGTCCTCGATGATGAACGCATCCTCGAACGGTTGCGCATCGACCGCCAGCTTGAGGAAGCCATCACCGAGTCCCGGCCCACCGCGTCAGCCGGATCACCACCGACGGCGAGACCACCCGGTTGCCCGTACCCAGCCGCGACGGCGGGCCGTACGGCATCGCGTCCGGGCCCGACGGCGCGCTGTGGTTCACGATGAACCAGGCGAACGCGATCGGCCGGATCGACACCGACGGCACCGTCACCATGCACCCGCTACCCACGCAAGCCGCCGCCCCCGTGGGGATCACCGCCGGCCCCGACCAGCCGTCTGGTCGTCGGGATCGCCGCCGGCCAGATCGGGCGGATCACCCCCGACGGCACGATCGACGAGTTTGCGCTACCCGACCGCGCAGGTCGCCCCCACGCCATCACCACCAGCGGCAGCGGCGACCTGTGGTTCACCGAGTGGGCAGGTAGCCGGGTCGGCTCCGTCACCACCGACGGGACGATCGAAGTCCATGACCTGCCCACCCCGCGCTCCGAGCCGCACGGCATCACCCTCGGACCCGACGGCGCCCCGTGGGCGGCCCTGGAGAACGGCATCCTGGCCCGGATCAACACCGCCGGCCGGCGGCGGGGGTGGGGTCGCGCTGGTCGGCCGACGGAGCGGCCGCGTGCCGTGACCGGTGGTTGACACAGCTGGCGCGGTCGTGACGACGTGGTCGTCCGATGTGTGCCAGGATTCTGCTGTGGCGACGATCGAGGTGGTGCTGGGCGACATCACGCGGGAGGACGTGGACGTCATCGTCACGGCCGCGAACGAGTCGCTGCTGGGTGGCGGTGGTGTCGACGGGGCGGTCCACCGCGCCGCCGGTCCCCGGTTGGCCCGGGCGGGAGGCGCGATCGGCCCCTGCCCGCCCGGTGAGGCGATGCCGACGTCGGCGTTCGACCTCGACCCGCCGGTGTGGCACGTCATCCACACGGTCGGGCCGGTCTGGGAGGGCGGCGGCCACGGCGAGGACGAGGTGCTGGCCTCCTGCTACCGCAGGAGTCTGCAGGTCGCCGACGAGTTGGGCGCCCGGACCGTGGCTTTCCCCGCGATCGCCACCGGTGTGTACGGCTTCCCTGCCGAGCGGGCGGCGCGGATCGCCGTGGGGACGCTCAGGTCCACGCCGACGAACGTGCACCGGGTACGACTCGTCGCCTTCGACGACGACACCCGGGAGCACCTGCACGCCGCGCTGACCGCCACAGCCGACTGACCGGCCGGGACGAGGCGTTTTTCGCCATCCGGTGAGCGCGCCCGCACCTGGCGTTCAGTCCGTTTACGCAGCCTCCGGGTACCGAGTTCAGCCGCGGCGGCGAAGTCCGAGATGGTCAGGACCCGGTCGGGGTCGCCGATCAGGTCGATCAAGGCCGGCAGCGCACTACCGGACGGTCTGGCCTCGCCGGGGCGGTCGGCCCGGCCAGCGATCGGGGTGGCGTCCAGAGCCCGGTCGATGCGGCCAGCGGCCAGGGTGGTGAGCCGCTCGCTCACGCCTTCGCCGTAGCCGGCCGGTCACGGTGGCGCCGGCCTGCCGTAGGGACCTCAGCCACTTTTGACCGCGTGCCGCGAGCCAACCGACATCACGCCCGAGACAGCACCCGCCCGCTGGCACCACTGGCATCACCTGGCGACTTTGTCGGGACTCTAGGATGCCAGGACCTGCACCGGAACGGGACGGTCACTAGTAGTGCCGTCGCCAAGCTGACCGTAGTTGTTCAACCCCCAGGCGACGACGGTGTAGTTCGGCTGTAGCGCCAGATTGTGGGCGATGCCGGCGGCGATCGCCCGTATTCCGATCAGAAATCGACCGCAGGGCGCGACTTCCCCCACCGCACACACCCGCACCGGCGTCAGACGATTCACCCGGGTACCGTCGCCGAGTTCTCCACGGCCGTTGTAGCCCCATGTCAGAACGCCTCCGCTACTCAGCTGCGCCATACTGTGAAAGCCGTTCGCGGCGATGTGCCGCACCCCGTACAGAAACCGATCACAGGGTGCGACCTCCCCCATCGCACAAACCCGCACCGGAACGAGCCGGTGGTTCTCGCGTGTGCCGTCACCGACCTGGCCCTCGACGTTGTAGCCCCAGGAAACGACACTGCCGCTGCCCAGCAACGCCATGCTGTGGAAAGTGCCGGCCGCTACGGCGCTCACCCCGGACAAAAACCGGTCGCAGGGGGCGGTCTCCCCCACCGCACACACCCGCACCGGAATAGGACGGAACTCGTCGTTGGTGCCATCGCCGACCTCACCGGCGCCGTTGAAACCCCAGCCGACGGCGTGGCCGGTCCCCACCACGGCCAGACTGTGATCTTCCCCTACCGCGATGGACCTGGCCCCCGTCAGGAACCGGTCGCAGGGGGCGGTCTCACCCACCGCACACACCCGTACCGGAACCGAACGATTCGTGAAGGTGCCATCACCGAGCTGACTCAAGGTGTTGGAACCCCAGGCGACGACAGCACCATTACCCAGCAGAGCGAGGTTGTGGCCGCCGCCGCCGCTGGCGACGACCCTGACCCCGCTGAGAAACTGGCCACACGGCGCGGCCTCCCCCACCCCGCACACCCGCACCGGAACCGAACGATTCGTGAAGGTGCCGTCGCCAAGCTGGCCTGTCACGTTCTGGCCCCAGGCGACGGCCGTGCGGTCCCGGAGCAGGGCCACGCTGTGCACGAACCCGGCAGCGATGGCGATCACTCCGGTGAGGAACCGGGTGCAGGGGGCGACCTGACCGACGGCGCACACCCGCACCGGAGTGACACTCGGATCGAGGGTGCCGTCACCCAACTGACCTTCACTGTTCTCGCCCCAGGCGAGGACGGTGCCGTCCGAGCGCAGGGCAAGGCTGTGTCCGTAGCCGGCGGCGATGGCGGTCACTGCGCCGAGTTCGGCCGGAGCCTGCTGGGCCACTGGTCGCTGGGCCACCACAGGCGCAGCGGCTCGACTGGCCGGCGCTTCCCTCGCCCCACCGACCGAGGCGTCACCGACTACCACGACCAGAGCCAGCACCACCAGCACGCCAGTGACGGCAGCGCGTCGGGCAGTGCCGATCATCACGGCCGACATGTCTTCGGGAAAACAGAATCCACCCATCTCCCTCTCCTGACCGAGGCAAATTCAATTCCTGGCCACCTGACTGCCCGGACCTTGACGGCGGATCAGGCGCGCAGCTGCACAGACCCCGGATCCGGCACGCCGCACAGGCAAGACCAGAACGGGGACAGGGGTGAGGGGCGGGAGGGATGCCACGAGAATTGGAGTAGATCTCACCTCCCTGGCAAGCAGCTCAAGCAACAGGGATTCGTGACCCAGAATATAGACCCATGCAACGCGGAGATAAATAGCGGAGTCGAATAAGTTAGATACTCGCGAACGGTCGCGTGTTCTTCTCGCGTCGAACCATCGCGCACCCGCCTCGATCGCGTGATCAGGCAGGTCAGACTGCACGTGGACAGCGGAATGCTCGCAGGAACAGCCATGATGCCCCCGCGCCTGGCAGCGCGTCTTGGCCAACCGCTGCCCCACCCGGAGGGCTCCGTCCTGCCTGAAGCAACGACACGCCGCTGAGCACCTACTCAGGAGCCCTTGAGCTCGATGACAATCGCTCACGATTCCGAACTGGCCAGCCAGATCGCGGCGATCCGTCGCGTCGTGCCGCGGTGACCGTCAAGCCTCGGTAGCACTCCGACCGGGCTCCAGATCCCCGACAACGTCCGGATCCACCACATGGGGTGCGCGATCAGGTGGTGCGTCGTACGGGGCAGGGGCGCATCGTCACCCTGGCCAGGGCCTTCCTGCACCGCCTTCGGTCGTCCCCGGACCCGCCGCTGGTGGTTCGAGGACGTCAAGGATCGCCTTCAGCCGGTTGTCGAGCGGTCCACTCAACTCCAGGACAGGAGTGTCGTTCCAGGCATCGAGGGGGTCGTCGTAGACGAGTTCCCGAAGCGCGTCGTTCATTCGCGAGCGGAGGCCGGGCAGCTCCGGGGCGGGCAGAACCCGCTCGCTCTCCGGCGTGATCACCGCGATGATCAGTAGATCGAGCGTCGCGAACGCGGAACGTAACGCGGAGGCGTCAGCCTCCTCCACCGGGTCCGCTCCGCTCGCGGCCAGGTAGGCGAGATAGTCGAGCGGTGTGCGGTCGAACACGACCTTGGAGGGTGACGGCGACCGCATGCTCCGCACCGAGCAGGCCAGCATCGCCCGGTAGTCCTCCCGCGACGGCGGGAAATCGAACTCGTACCCCTGTTCCTCCAGGAGGTAGTACGGCTCGTCGAGCATGGCATGTCCCGGCAGACGCGCACACAACGCTTCGACAAGGGTGGTCTTTCCGATTCCGTGCGTCCCGGAGATCGCGACCCTCATTGCCCCACCCTTCACGATCTCGCTGATCATAGGCTCACGCCGGCACGGCCGAGCCGTCGTACCGGCTCACTCGTCTTCGATGTATCCGGTGCCGGGGTCGACGGTGTTCAGGAAGTCACGGATGTTCTTGGTGTGCTCGTCAAGCGACAGGTTCGTCGTCGGGCTGACGCCAAAACCGTAGCCGGGGTTCGGCCCGCTGACCCAGGCGTAGTCGGTGCCGCCCAGCCCGTTCGAGCGGAGCACAAACGTCTCCCCATCGACCTCAAGCGTGCGGGACGCGGCGTCGGCCGAAGCTTCGGGCGCGGGGCGCAGACCGGGCACGGCCCCGGGATCCGCCTTTCGGTCGCCACCGCCGTCGTCAGGGTAGATCGCCTTCACGCCACCATCATCGCGTGACGACAGACCTCAACACCATTCTGACCGCACTGTACATGCGAGGACCGGGCAGCCACCGACGTTGTCCGACGCGGAGTTGCTGACCCTGACGGTCGCGCAGGTGCTGCTCGGGGTGCGTTCCGAGGTCCGTTGGCTGCGGTTCGTCCCCGGGCATCTGCCCGGGGCGTTTCCGTACCTGCCCGAGTCCGGCTACAACAAACGCCTCCGGGCGGCGGTACCACTGCTCAAACGCGCCATCCGGGCGATCGCTGCGGACACTGACCTGTGGGTCGCGCAACGAATCCTCGCGACGACCACCGCGATCCGGCACAACCGGGCCACCGGCCAGCCCGAGACCAGGTCCCTGATCGCCTACGACCACTGACCCGGACGTCGGACTTACTCGTCTAGACGGATCTGTTCAACTGGCCTTCAGCGGTGGGCACCGCGTCTCGACGTCGCCGCGCCCGCACTGGCCGGCGCCGCGCTGCCCGTAGGGGCAACCCGGACTGCCCGCAGGACCGGCCGGCGACCGGGGAACGGGCCGGCAGATCCGGCGCACGCTGGTGCGGACCCGCCCACCGACCGGGAGACAGGCGTGCATCCCCATCAGAACGTCCAGCCGGCGCCATGGCAACACACGTTCGCTACGACCTTCGCCTGGATCGCCGAGCACGAGCCGGCGTACTTCCAGCGCCTCACCTGGGCCGAGACCCAGCAGAACGGCACCTGCCTGGCGATGTTCCATGCCTGGGCCGACGAGCAGGCCGCCCACACCGGCGTCGACCAGCTGCGCCGTAGCCTGGCCACGATCACGCTGCTCCAGCAGCACGCCAGTGGGCAGCTGGACCGGGACCACCTCGTCGTCGCGCTGGTGGACACCGTCCGGCCGCCGTGGGTCGACCACCCCCTGGCGGTGGCGTTCAGGGAAGTCGATCCGACGCTCGTCGCGGAGTTCGCACAGATCGACGACATGTACGCGCTGGTCGCCCGGTTGGCGCAGGTGTTCGAGGTGGACACCGGGTTCACGTTCGCCCTCTGGTCGGTCGCCGCCGAGGCCCTCGCCGGCGAGGTCGCCGAGGCGTACCTGCCGTACTTCGCC
The DNA here is from genome assembly GCF_007833915.1 of Micromonospora sp. HM134. Classification (NCBI taxonomy): domain Bacteria; kingdom Bacillati; phylum Actinomycetota; class Actinomycetes; order Micromonosporales; family Micromonosporaceae; genus Micromonospora; species Micromonospora sp. HM134. The sequence continues at coordinate 2,742,984 of NZ_CP041061.1, read as the reverse complement.
GCAGCCTGTGACGAGCACCTGCGGCAGTGGTATCTGACCGCCACCGTCGCGCAACCGGACCTGCCCGGTCAGCCCGGGGACCCGGCACCCGACGGCGGCGACCAGCCGGCGCCCCGGTGGCTGGACTACCTGGACCCCGCCCAGTTCCCGCAGGCGCTGGCGGACTGCCCGGACCTCGCCGCCGACATGGCCGACTACAACACGCAGGCGTACGCGTTCAACCTGGCCGGGCCGTACCAGGAGGAGTACCGGTCGTCGGTGCACGATGCCATCGCCCGCGTCCTGGCCTGGTACGCCCACCGTCAACCGGTGATCCTGGGTCGCCTCCAGGCGTTCGGCGGGCCGCAGGGGCAGCCCGACGATCCGGAGACCGCCCACCTGCTGGCCCTCGCCCCGGAGTGGGAGCAGCTCCGCCAGGCATGCGGGCTCCTCACCGCCGCCCTCGAACCCGGCTTCACCGGATATCCGCCGGCCCAGCCGTTGCCGGTTCGGGAACAGATCGCGGCGGCGGTGCGGGCCCGGCTGCTGTCCAGGGAGAGCCGGCAGGGCGGTGCGGAACCGCCGGAACCGGTCGAGGCACCGAGAGCCGTCGAGGTGCCGCGACCACCATCCCGCCGGCCCGAGCGGGGCGAGCAGCGCGGACGGTCGACTCTGGTCGGCATCACCGACGAGCAGTGGCGGCAGGTCGAGGCGATCCTGCCGGGCGGCGACTCGCACCGGAGCCGGCTGCACGACCGCCGGCTGATCGTGGAAGCGATCTACCACCGCAGACGCACCGGCTGCACCTGGGCGAACATGCCGGCGCACTATCCACCCGGCCCGACCGTCGCCAACTACCAGTCGACCTGGGAGCGTGACGGCACCATGCGCCTGATCGAGGCGATCCTGGGCTAGGCCCCCCGACCAGATACTCCGGACCAGTTCGCCGGGCGATGATCGGAAGGTCCGGCCGCCAGCGCCACGGTCGGTGTCGCTCAGCATGGTTACCGGACGTCTCCGTCGACGGACCTACCTGAGCAGGGCCGCTGCCGCGGCCAGGGTGGCGAGCGACAGTGTCGTGGTCAGCAGCACCGCGCGGCCGGTCACCGCCTCGCCGACGCCGTACTCCTGGCCGAAGATGAACGTGTTCTGCGCTGTCGGCAGGCCCGCGCACACCACCACTGCGAGCAGCTGCGGCGCGGGCAGGTGCAGGGCCAGCCCTGCCGCGTACGCGACGGCCGGCTGCGCGACGAGCTTCAGCGCGGTGATCACGGCCAGCTCGGCCGGCGCGGCCCGGCCAGCCGGCGCGGCCCGATCGTCGCGCGACGGCGTCGTGTGGTGCAGCGACGCGCCGAGCGCGACCAGGGCGGCCGGAGCTGCGGCGCCCGACAGCAGAGTCAGTGTCGCGTCGGCCGCCGACGGCAGCCGCAGGCCGGCAGCCGAACAGGCGACACCGAGCAGCGACGCCAGGATCACCGGGTTGCGTACCGGCAGGGAGGCGATCCGGCGGACCCGTATCCGCCCGGCGGGGTCGCGGTGCCGGTCCAGTGCGACCAGGATCACGGGTGCCACCACCAGCACCTGTAGCAGCACCACCTGCGCCAGGAACGCCACGTCGCCGAGTACCTGGGTGGCGATGGGGATGCCGAGGTTCGCCGAGTTGACGTACCCGGCGGCCATGCCCCAGATAGGTCGTTCGCCAGGCTCGCGGCCGAACAGCCGGCTCGCACCGAACCACCCGAACCCGACCACCGCGGCGGTGCTCGCCGCGAAGGCGAGCAGCGGGGGGCCGGCGAACCCGGACAGCGGCATCCGGGACAGTGCCAGGAACAGTGCGGCCGGCATCGCCAGCTGGAACACGAAGCGGCCGAGCACCGCCGCCCCCGCCTCGCCCAGCAGTCCCCATCGACAGGCCGCATAGCCGATCACGGTGAGAATCCAGATCGGCACGAACGCCGACACCAGGCTCATCCGGGTGTCACCAGCCGCCGGCCCAGGCAACGGCGGGCGTCCAGCTGTCTGGTTGCGACCCACGGCAGCCTTCCCGCCGGGAGGACGAGGGATCGCCGCGTTCGATGGTCGGCGTCCCCCTGTGCCCCGCCATCAGCATCGCCTCGATCCGCGTTACCCACGGCACGATCGCCACCGGAGCCTGCCACTGGCTGGCTCGTGTCTGGTCGCTCGCCACCCTAGGGCCTGTCGAACGAACGGTGTAACTCGGATCCTCTTGGTGGTGTGGGTTCGTTGGTGTCAGCCACACCGTTCCGGCCGGGCCTCCGTTATGGGCCACTGCGTCCACGGGTCAATCCGGACGCAGATCCCGGCGAGCCTTTGTTGGCTCGGTCAGCAACGGGCTCACCACCGCAACCGTCTGGGTGGTAGGGCGTGGTCTCGTGTCATGCGATCCGCGTACCGCACGGTGGATCGCGAGGAGTTCCTGTCGTCGGTCGCGCTGCCCGCTACCGTACGGACGTGGCACGGGTACTGGTGACCGGCATGTCGGGCGCGGGCAAGACCACGGTCCTCGACGAGCTTCGCCTGCGGGGTTTCCGCACTGTCGATACGGACTACGGCGGCTGGGAACTGCCCGACGGGACCTGGGACGAGCCGCGAATGAGCCGGTTGCTTGACCGGTACCGCGATCTGATCGTGTCCGGGACGGTGGAGAACCAGGTCCGCTTCTACCACCGCTTTCACCACATCGTCTTGCTCAGCGCGCCGTTGGAGGTTCTTCTCCAACGGGTCACCTGCCGAACGAACCCCTATGGAAGAACGCCCGAACAGCAGGCGGAGATCGAGCATTACGTCCAGACCGTCGAGCCACTGCTCAGACGGGGAGCCACCATCGAACTCGACGGACGTCGGAGAGTCTCCGACCTGGCCGACACCATCGAAGGCCTGGTCAGGGAAGGGCACCAGTCTGCCGCGAACGGGACGCTGCCCACCTCGTACCCGCCGGAGCCGGATCGGTCACCACAGTGAGGTAACAGCACCTCGTCGGTAGACGACTCTTGTCATTACCTCCGGCGTTGTTCTCGAATTGCCTGTCGCGCCCGGACCGTGGCGTCACCGGCGTTAGACTCGCCGGTCATGGGACTGCTTACCTTCAGTCTGAACATCACCCTGGACGGTTGCGCCGACCACCAGGAGGGGATCGCCGACGACGAGACGCACGCCTTCTTCATCCGGCTCATGGACGAGGCCGGGGCGATGCTGTGGGGTCGGGTCACCTACGAGATGATGGAGAGCGCCTGGCCGGCCGTCGCCCGCGGTGACCAGGAGGCGCCGCCGGCGATGCAGGAGTGGGCGGCCAAGCTGGAGGCCAAACCCAAGTACGTGGTGTCGTCGACGCGCACGGACTTCCCGTGGACCAACAGCCACCACATCGCCGGCGATCTGCGCGAGGGCGTGCAGAAGCTCAAGGACGCGACCCCGGACGGGGTCCTCCTCGGCAGCGGCAACCTCGCGACCGAGTTGGACCGGCTGGACCTGATCGACGAGTACAGGATGCTCGTTCAGCCTCGGATCGCCGGTCACGGCCCGACCCTGTACCAGGGCGGGCTGCCCAGCACCCGCCGGCTCGAACTGCTCTCGGCCAAGCCGATGCGCAATGGGGTAGTGGCCGTGCATTACCGCCGCGCAGACTGATCACCGGAGTCCCGGGATCGTCCACAGCCGGCAGGATGCCAAGTCAGGAGGAGGTCCGGTCTCAGGGGGTCACTTCACGGTGCTGGGTCAGTGCGGGCAGTCGCCGGTGGCGATGCGTCTTGGGATCAGGCAGCCACACTGGCATTCCGGCAAACCGGGCCGTCGGTTCTGGCCGGTGCCTGGGGGCCGCCGACGGTTGACGCGGGCGAAGGGACCGCGCAGCCTCACGGGCCGGCCGAAACCCCACGGCAAGGGGCCTACGCCTGGTCGGCGTTCCGGGGCCTGGTGGCTTCGGCGGCGGCGAGTTGGCGGACCCGGGCCACCTCCGTCGAGGTGGCGAACTGCCGGGCCACCCGGGCCAGCCAGGCGCTCTCCGAGGCCAGTGAGGCGTCCACGTCCTGGAACGGGTGCTCGGCGCGGTAGTCCCGGCGGTGCGCGTGTCCGACGAGGGCGGCGGCGATCACCGCCGCTTCCACGGTGGCCGGGTCCGCTGCCGGGTCGATCCAGCGGGGCACGTCGGGATGGGCGTAGGGACGCAGCGTCAGCTGCGCGTCGCGGATTTCGATCACCCGGCGGTAGAGCGCGAACTCCGCGCCGGGCAACGGCCAGCCGCCGCTGGTGTTGAGGGCGATCTGCGGCAGCGCGGTCCGTAGCGCCCGCCAGAGCGGGTCGATCCGGCGCAGCCGGTGTAGCGCGCGCAGCCAGCGCAGTGGCGCGGTGATCCGGTCGCCCCAGGCGGTCAGGGTCGCCCCGATCAGCCAGAGCAGCATGCAGACCGAGCCCAGGGTGGCGCCGATCGGCAGCGTGGTGGCCAGGGACCGGCCGGTGAGGAGGGTGACGACCGGCCGGACTCCGGACCAGGCCGCCCAGACGATGCCCAGGGCGGTGCCGGTGACCACGAAGCTGAGCCCGGTCCGTAGGACGCCGGCCGGCACGTGCCGTAGGTAGCCGCCCACGCTGGTGATGAAGGTGGTCAGGCAGACCGCGATGTAGCTGAAGAAGACCACGAGGTAGCCGACGACGACCGGATCCCGTGAGTACGCGTTGACGAAGTTCAGGGTGAAGGTGGTGTCGGCGTAAGCCAGCAGCACCGCCATCACCAGGACCGCGCCGACCAGCAGGGCACCGTGCCGGCGCAGCCAGCGGCGGGTGCCGGCAGGGCGGGCGATGCTCTGGCCGAGCGCGCCGAGGAAGTACGCGGCGAGCATCTCCAGGCCGTTGCCGAGCAGTCGGCTGAGGTTCGGCACGGGCTCGACGTGGCTGATCGCGATCAGGACCGGGTGGGCCATCACCGCCAGGCCGAGGCCGATGCACAGGAAGAAGGCGGAGAGGTAGCGGGTGCCGGCGGCACGCCGACGGCCGGGTACCGGGATGAGTTTGTAGGCGGCGACCACGACGGCGAGCGCCAGGGCGGTGAAGTTGAGCCAGGTCAGCATGGTGCCCGGCCCTGGTCAGCCGGTGTCGAAGATCGAGCCGAGTCGGGCCAGCCCGTCGGCGACCTCGGGGGTGACCGGGCCGGTGCCGCCGGTCGGGCCCCGGCGGGCGCGGTGGGCGATCATCGAGGCGACCAGTTCGGCCTCCTGCTCCTGGTCGGCCGAGTAGTCGGATCGGCCGAGTACCCGGCGGACCAGGTCGGTGGAGAGGTTCGGCAGCAGCAGGGCGGGCAGGGTGGCCAGCGAGCGGTCGTCGACGTGGCCGCAGAGCAGGTGCCCGACCTCGTGCAACAGGATGTGCTCCTGGTGCAGCCGGGTGGTGCTGGTGGCATAGAAGAGGTAGTCGGCCTGGTCGGTGGCGACCAGTGCGCCGCACTGGCTGGCCCCACCGGGCATCGGCACCAGCTCGACCGGTCGGCCCCGCTGGTGGGCCAGCGCGTCGACGAACCGGGTCGGCTCGAACGGCGTCGGGATCGACAGCGCGTCGACGATCCGCTGACACCGGCGCCACATGCCCCGATCAACCGCCATCGCGCTCCACCGGCCCGCCCGTACCGGGCCCGGGCAGCTGCACGCCGGCCGGCCCGGCGCGGCGTGCCTCCCGCCGCCCGATGGCTTCGATCATGTCACTGATGGTGTCCAGCCCCTCCGGGGAGAGGGTGACCGCACGCAGCGCGATCTGCCGGACGGCGCTGTCGCGCAGCGCGCCGAGCAGCTCCAACTCCTCGACGATCCGCGCGCTCTGCTCGTCGTCGAAGAAGTACGCCGCCGGCACCTGGAAGAACTGGGCGAGGGCCTCCAGGTGCCGCTTGGTGGGGTTGGTCCGCCGGCCGTTGCGCAACTGCCAGAGGTACGTGGTGGAGAAGCTCTCCCCGGTGGCCGCGCGGCAGGCGGTGGCCACCTCCTCGTTGCGGTACTGCTCCCGGTCGGGGCGGCGGACCATCTCGAAGAGTCTGTTGATCTTTTCGGCGAGGGTGCCCGTGCTCGGGTGGTCCATGTGGTGCCCTCCCCTCGTCGGATCGGGTGGACCCCGTTTCCCGTGGTTGACGGCGGCGACCCCCTCGGACATCCTAGCGATTCATGATTTTTAGCTGAGATGAACGGCGTGCGCGCCGCCTTTCACACTGGCTGAGAGCTTCCGGAGGAGGTGAACCAGATGACCGCACTCGTCGACCACACCAACGACATCTCCCTGGAGATGTTCGGTGAGCTCACCGAGGCCGACCGGACCGCCCACGGGCTGGCCGGACTCACCCCGGTGCTCGCCACCCCGACGGCGGTGGCGCTCGGCGTCGCCGTCGGCGCCGTGGCGTTCCACGCCGGCTACATGGTGGGCATCGCCCGCAACATGGCCGAGGGCACCAGGCCACAGCCGAAGTAGCCGCCCGACAACCCGTACCCCCGTTCAGGAGGTGATCCATGTCCGTTCTCGCCAACAGGGTGAACGCGGACCCCGCCCTCGCCACCATCCCGATCCACAGCGACGAGGCACGCAACCACGTCGGCGGGATGCCGGTGCTGGCCACTCCGGCAACCATCGTCAGCGTGGCGGCCGGCGTCGGCCTGGTCGGTTCGGTGGCGGCGCTCTTCGGCGCCGGCTACGTCGCCGGGCGCAACCTCGGCGGGACCCGGCCGGTCCCGAAGTGATGACGCGATCGCGGTAGCAGCACCCGGGCCGGTGGACCGCCGCGGCGGTCCACCGGCCCACCCGTCCCGCCCGGTCCTCCCCGCACCATCAGGAAGCGCTGACCCATGAAGAGAGCACCCTGGCACCGCCGGCTCCGGCCGCCCGCCACGTTCGACCGCTCCGCCGTGCTGAGCTGGACCGAGCGGATCAGCTCGGTGACCCACCTCTTCGCCAGCCTGGAATACCTCACCCGCCGCCGGGACCGGCAGCGGGGCGGGGCGAACAACTGGGCGGTGAACCGGCGTACCTTCCACGAGCACGCCCCCCGCCTGACCCGGGCCCTGGACCTGGCCGCCAACGACCGGGTGGCCACCGCGCTGCACGTCAGCCGGGCCGTCGCGGCGGCCGCGCTCTGGCTGCCGCTGGGCCGCCGGCAGCGGGTCGCCGCGAACGCGGTGCTCACCGGCAGCCAGGCCGCGCTGCACGCCCAGCACCTCTACGGCAGCGACGGCGCCGACCAGGTCTCCTTCCTGGTCCAGGCGCTCACCACCGCCGCCCGCGCCGGCCAGCGCCGGCCAGCCGTGGTCGACGCCTGCCTCTGGTTCGTCGCCCTGCAGTCGGTGCTGTCGTACACGGTCTCCGGCTGGGCGAAGCTGCCCAGCGATACCTGGCGCAGCGGACGCGCCCTGCCCGGCATCACCCGGACCCTCACCTACGGCGACCCGCAGGTCTGGCAGCTGATGCGCCGCTACCCCCGGCTGACGAAACTCGCCGCCCACGGGGTGCTGGCGATGGAGTGCGCGTTCCCGCTGGCCTACGCCGCGAAGGGTCGTCCCGCGCCGTACCTGCTCGCCACCGCCGGGGCGTTTCACCTGGTCAACGCGCGGGTGATGGGGCTCGGCCGGTTCTTCTGGGCGTTCACCTCCACCTATCCGGCGGTCGCGTACACCACCCGGCCCCGGGAACGCACCGGCGACGCGGCCGGCGTGCGGCGCGACGACACCCTGCCCGCCGTGGCGGCGACCGCCGGTCTGGTGCTCTTCACCGCCGGCCAGGTCGCCCGGATCCGGCGGCGTCGGCTGATCGAGCGGGGGCGCGGCGACGAGCGCACCGTCACCACCGCCGCCGGAAACGTCCTGTCCTACCGGTACGCCGGCAACCCGCTGTCCGGCGGGGCTGAGGCGCGGTCCGGCGGGTCCGGCGGTGACGGGCCGGTGGTGGTGCTGGAGAGCGGGATGGCCGCCACCGCCGAGCACTGGGAGCGGATCGCCGGTCCGCTCGGTGACCGGTTCACCACGGTCACCTACCAGCGGGCCGGCTACGGCGCCAGCCGCTACCGGGGCACCGGGGAGTACCGGTTCGAGACGATGGTTGACGACCTGGTCGAGCTGACCCGGCACGTGGCCGGCGACCGCCCGGTGGTCCTGGTCGGCCACTCACTCGGCGGCTACCTGGCCCTGCTCGCCGCCGAACAACTCGGCGGACAGGTACGCGGGGTGGCCCTGGTCGACTCCAGCCACCCCGCCGAACTACGCCGTTCCCTGCGGCAGGCCGAGGGCGGCCGGGCGCTGACCAGCACCCTGGCCATCATGCCCGGTTCGTTGCGGGCCGGGTTCGGTTCGCTGCTGCCCCGGGCCCCCTGGATCGACCGGCTGCCCGAGTCCGTCCGCCCGCTGGCCCTGGCCCAGTACCGCGACCCGGAACTGTGGGCCGCCGCCCGGCGGGAGTGGCGGGTGGTGCAGGAACGCTTCGAGGATGAGAGCACCGGGCTGCCCCGGATCGACGTACCGCTGGTGGTGGTGACGGCCGGGCGGACCGCGCGGGCCGACGCCGTCCAGGCCGACCTGCACGACGAGTTCGCCGCCGCGGCACCCCGGGCGCAGCGGCACCTGATCGCCGACGCCGACCACGACGAGATCCTCACCGACGCCGACCGGTCCGCGGAGGTCGCCACGATCCTCACCGCGTTCGTCGACGACGTCACCGCGCCGGGGTCGGAGGTCCGGCGATGAGCCGCCGGGTCGGCTCCGACCTGCGGCCACTGACCACGGCGATCACCGCCGGCCTGGTCGGCTGGTTCGGGGTGACCGTGCTCAGCCAGCACCCGCAACAGGTCTTCGACCGGTTCCGCCGCTACGACGTACCCGGGTTGCTCATCGGCAACTGGCGCTTCTTCGCCCCCGAACCGGCGCAGCACGACTTCCACGTCCTGCACCGGGTGCTCACCGCCGACGGCGCGCAGACCCGCTGGGTGGAGACCACCCACATCCCGCGCCGGCACTGGCGGCAGGTGGTCTGGTTCCCGGAACGCCGGCAGGACAAGGCGATCTTCGACATCTGTGCCGACCTGATCGTGCACCTGGGCACCCCCGGCGTCGAGATCACCGCCACCGCGCCGTACGAGGTGCTGCGGGACTTCGTCGCGCACGCCGTACGCCGGCAGTACGCCGGCGCGGACGTACCCCGGGGATTCCAGTTCGTGATCGCCCGCAGCGCCGGCTACGACGAATCCCACCAGCCGGACTACCTGCTGGTCTCCCCGTTCGAACCGTTGCCGGAGGGCACCCCGAGATGACTGAGATCGCCGACAGCGGCTACGGACGCCAGTTCGTCGACTTCTACGACCAACTCTTCCCCGGCGGGGCGGCGGCGGAGCCGGCCGTCGCGTACCTCGCCGGCCTGCACCCGGGCGGCGGAGCACCCACCCTGGAGCTCGGCGTCGGCACCGGCCGGATCGCCCTGCCGCTGGCCGACCGGGTCGGCGAGATCGTCGGGGTGGACTCGTCACCGGAGATGCTCGACGCGCTGCGGGCCGCCCTGGCCGAGCGACCCTGCCCGGTCACCCCGGTGCACGGCGACATCCGCGACTGGTCCGACGACCGCCGGTACGGGCTGGTCTACTGCGTCTGCGGCACCCTGTCGATGCTGCTGGACCCGCAGGAACAGCAACGGGCGGTGCAGGCCGCCGCCGCCCGGCTGGCCCCCGGCGGGCTCCTCGTGGTGGAGACCCACAACCCGCAGTTCGCGCTGGCCGTGCTCAACCAGGGCCGGGCCCGGGACTCCTTCTTCGTGCCCTACCCCGGCCGGGACACCGGGCTGCTGTCGTACTCCACCATCGACGTGGCGAACGGGATCTGGCACCTGGCGCACATCTGGATCTCCGAGGGCCGGTCCCGGATCGCCTCGGAGCTGAGCCGGCTCACCACCCCCGACGAGGTCGACGGGTACGCCGAGCGGGCCGGACTGGTCCGGGTGGCCCGGCACAGCGACTGGGCCGGCACCGAGTTCACCGGCGCGGAACCGATGTACGTCAACGTCTACCGCGCCCCGGGTGACCGGTGAGCACCCCGGCCGCCGGTGAGCGGCACTGGCTGCGCATGATCGCCGGATACGTCCGGCCGCACCGGGGTCCGTTCGTGGCCGCCGCCGTGCTGCTGCTCGCCTCCAGCCTGCTCGGGCTGGCCCAGCCGCTGGCCGCCAAGGCACTCATCGACGGCCTCACCGCCGGTCAGGGGGTGGGTCGGGCGCTGGTCGTGCTGACCGGGCTGGTGATCATCGCCGCCGTACTGCTCGGGGTCGGCAACTACCTGATCCTGCGCACCGCCGAGGCGGTCGCCCTGGACGGCCGGCGCGGCCTGGTCCGGCACCTGCTGCGGCTGACCGTGCCGGCGTTGCAGCGGCAGGCCCCCGGTGACCTGCTGGCCCGGGTCGCCGGGGACACCATGCTGCTGCGGCAGATCGCCAGCCAGTCCCTGATCGACATCTTCACCGGCGGCGTCATGCTGCTCGGCGCGGTAGCACTGATGGCGGTGGTCGACCTGACCCTGCTCGGGGTGACCGCCGTGGTGGTGGTGCTCCTGGTGGTCATCATGGGGTTGTTGATGCCCCGCATCCGTGCCGCCGCGCTGCGTTCCCAGGAGTCGGTGGGCGACATGGGCGCCGCCCTGGAACGGGCGCTGGGCGCGTTCACCACCATGAAGGCCTCCGGCACCGAGGCCACCGAGGCGGCCCGGATCGACGCGGCGGCGCTGACCGCGTACCGCCAGGGGGTGAGCCTGGCCCGCTGGGGCTCGGTCGCCGGCACCAGCGCCGGCCTGGCCATCCAGGTCGCGTTCCTGGTCGTGCTCGGGGTCGGCGGCGCACGGGTGGCCAGCGGCGCGATGCCGGTCTCGGCGCTGGTGGCCTTCCTGCTCTACGTGGCCTACCTGAGCCACCCGGTGATGCAGCTCGTCGGCGCCGGCACCTACCTGCAGATCGGGCGGGCGGCGCTGACCCGGATCGCCGAGATCGACGCACTGCCCACCGAACCGATCGACCTGCCCCCCGCGCCACCGGTCAGGGCCGGCGTCCCGGCGACGGCCGGAGCCGGGGTGCCGACGGGGCCGACGGGAACCGGCGGGCCGACCACCACGACCGGGGCGCGGTCGGCTCCCGAACCGGCGGAGGTGGTGTTCGAACAGGTCAGCTTCCGGTACCCCGACCGGGACGAACCGGCCCTGCGCGACCTCACCCTGACCGTGCCGGCGGGCGGGCTGACCGCCCTGGTCGGGCCCTCCGGCTCCGGCAAGACCACGGTGCTCGCCCTGATCGAACGCTTCACCGAGCCGCAACAGGGCCGGATCCTCGTCGACGGCCGGCCGCTGGCCGACTGGCCGCTGGCCGAGCTGCGCGCCACCATCGGGTACGTCGAGCAGGACGTCGCGGTGCTCGCCGGGACACTGCGGGAGAACGTCGCGTACGCCACCCCCGGCGCCACCGACGAGGAGATCCGGGCGGTGCTGCGGACCACCCGGCTCAGCACCCTGCTGGACCGGCTCGGCGGTGACCTGGACGCCCCGATCCGGCACCGGGGGCTCTCCCTGTCCGGCGGCGAGCGGCAACGGATCGCGGTGGCCCGCGCCCTGCTGCGCCGTCCCCGGCTGCTGCTGCTCGACGAGGTGACCTCGCAACTGGACGCCGCCAACGAGGCCGCCCTGCGCGAGGTGATCCAGGAGATCTCCCGCCGGACCACCGTGGTCGTGGTCGCGCACCGGCTCTCCACGGTCCTCGCCGCCGACAAGATCGTCGTGCTGGAGAATGGCACGGCCCGTTCCGTGGGTTCGCATCCGGAACTGGTCCGCACCGATGCGCTCTACGCCAGCCTGGCTGCGGAACAGGCGTTGGTCTGAGGACGGGAGGGCACACCATGGGAGCACAGACGGCAGCCGGCGGGCTCGACGCGGTGGTGGTCGGCTCCGGCCCGAACGGGCTGGCCGCCGCACTGGTGCTCGCCTCGGCAGGGCTGAGCGTCCAGGTTCACGAGGCCGCCGGGACCACCGGCGGGGGCACCCGGACCGAGGAGCTGACCCTGCCCGGGTTCCACCACGACGTCTGCTCGGCGGTGCACCCGATGGCCCTCGCCTCGCCCTTCTTCCGCGCCTTCGACCTGACCGCGCACGGCGTACGGCTGTTGCAGCCGGAGATCCCGTACGCCCATCCGCTGGACGGGGGACGGGCGGCGCTGGCCTGGCGGGACCTGGACCGTACCGCCGAGGGGCTGGGTCCCGACGGGGCGGCCTGGCGGTCCCTGCTCGGGCCGCTGGTCCGACGCTGGTCGGGAGTGGTCGACACGGCCATGTCCGACCTGCGCAGGGTGCCCCGCGACCCGCTCGCCGCCCTGCTGCTCGGGCTCCGCACCCTGGAACAGGGCACCCCGGCCGCGGCGGCCCGGTTCCGCACCGGGGAGGCCGCCGCGCTGCTGGCCGGGGTGGCGGCGCACGCGATCGCCCCACCGCGCCGGCTCGCCCCGGCCGGGGCCGGCCTGCTGCTGGCCACCCTCGGACACGCGGTCGGCTGGCCGGTCCCCGCAGGTGGCAGCCGGGCGATCACCGACGCGATGGTGAACCGGCTACGGCAACTCGGCGGCCGGGTGGTCACCGGCGACCGGATCGACGACCTGGCCCAACTGCCGCCGGCCCGCACGGTCCTGCTCGACGTCTCCCCCGCCGGCCTGCTGCGCATCGCCGGCGACCGGCTCCCCGCCGGCTACGCGCGCAGTCTGCGTTCCTTCCGGTACGGCGGGGCCGCGTGCAAGGTCGACTTCGCGCTCTCCGGGCCGGTGCCGTGGGCGGAGCCGGACTGCGCCCGCGCCGGCACCCTGCACCTGGTCGGCTCGGCCGCCGAGGCCCGGATCGCCGAAACCGCTGCGGTACGCGGCCGGCACCCGGAACGCCCCTACGTGCTCGCGGTGCAGCCCGGCGTGGTCGATCCGACCCGCGCACCCGCCGGCAAGCAGGTGCTCTGGACGTACGCGCACGTGCCGAACGGCTCCCCACGCGACGTCAGCGACCAGATCATCGCCCAGGTGGAACGCTTCGCGCCCGGCTTCCGCGACCTGATCCTGGCCACCCACGTGGTGCCGGCGGCGCAGGCCGGCGCACACAACCCGAACTACGTCGGCGGAGACATCTCCGGCGGGGCGGTCACCGGGTGGCAGCTGGTGATGCGGCCGGCGGCCCGCTGGGACCCGTACCGGACCCCGCTGCCCGGCGTGTACCTCTGCTCGGCCTCCACCCCACCCGGCCCGGCCGTGCACGGCATGTCCGGGCTGCACGCCGCCGGCCGCGCCCTGCGGCAGCAGTTCGGCATCCGCACCGCCCCCCTCGACCTGATCCGCGGCGGACGCTGACCGGTCCGGGCGGCGTCGACCGAGGCGGGCGGGCGTCGGTCGGCACCGCGACGACCCGGAGTTCGGGTACCGGTTCCTGGTCGATGAGGCCCGCACCGCCGGACAGGCGATGGCTGAGCGCACCCGCCCACGGCCCGAACCGGTTGCGGCTGGCCGACATCACCGAACACCCCAAGAGCGTCGGTTGTTGCGATGATGCCGGCATGGATGTGCGCTGCGGTGAGGTATCGATTCGCCCCGGAGACGAACACGACGTGTCTGCGGTTGTCGGCTTGATGGACGGCGCAGTCGCATGGCTGGTCGCCGCAGGCCGCACCGGGCAGTGGGGAGTCGAACCCTACTCCGCCAACCCACGGTCCACGGCTGCCATTTCGGGCATGGCCGCCGGTAGGGAGTTGTACGTGGCGGTCAGCACGGACATCGTGGTCGGCGCAGTGGCCGTCGGCTCAGCGCCGGACTACGTGCCACCCGCGACGGAACCTGAACTCTACGTTCGGCTACTGGTGACCGATCGGGCCTGTGCCGGGCGCGGGATCGGCCGCCAGCTGCTCGAACACGCTCGTACGGTCGCTGGGGCCGCCGGCGTGGACCTCTTACGAGTCGACTGCTACGCAGGCCCGGACCGGGCGCTGGTCCGCTACTACGAAAAGGAGGGTTTCACTGCGACCGAGGCATTCGACGTTGCCAGGCCATCCGGATCATGGCCAGGCCAGGTCCTGCAACAACGCCTGAGTCAGGCCTTGGGTCAGCGCGTCGATGATGCCGAGGGTGCGGGCGGCGGTCAGGTCGTGGGTCGACCCGGGCTGCGCGGCTGAGGCCCAGACGAGACGCCCCGGCCGCCCCGGCAACGACCCGCACGTTCACGCCGCCGGGCCAGCGGCGGGCCCGTCGCCACTGAAGCAACGTCAGCCGGCTGTACGTCGGTCGGCACGGTCGGCGGTCGGTACCCCCGTCAGAGCGGATCCGACCCGGCCGATGCCGCAACGAGGGCCGCCCGGGTCCCGGCGTCGGCGGGGACCAGGATCCGCAGCCGGAGCCACGGGGCGTGGGAGGGGCGGGTCTGGGTGGACAGGAAGGCCAGGGGGCCGAGGGTCGGGTGTGGGATGAGCTTGCGAGTGGGCTCCAGGACCTGCACGTCGTGGTCGGCCCACCAGCTGCGGAACACGGGGTTGGTCGTGGTGAGCTCTTCGACCAGGGTCACGAAGGCGGGGTCGCCTGAGTGGCGGTCGAACTCGCTGCGGAAGTCCAGCATGTTCGCGCGGGCGTTGCGGTGCCACGCGGGTGGGGCGGTGGGCCAGGTGACCGGGTCGAAGAGCCACAGCAGCAGATTGCGGCGGCTCGAGACCGGGGCGACCAGGCCGGCCATGATCAGCGCGGCGGCGCGGTTGTGGGCGACCACGTCGAAGCGGGGATCCAGGACAAAGGCGATGTGCGGCAGCAGGGCGTCGATCAACGCGGTGGTGTCGGCGTCGACCGGGGCGTCGCCGGGGGGTGGTGGGGGCAGGGCGGCGAGGTGGAAGAGGTGGTCGCGCTCCGCGGCGGTGAGGGCGAGGGCGCGGCTGAGGGCGAGGAGTACCTGCCCGGACGGAGTGACGACGCGGCCCTGCTCGAGCCACGTGTACCAGGACAAACCCACACCCGAGAGTTGCGCGACCTCCTCGCGGCGCAGACCCGGGGTGCGGCGGCGGCCGGGACCCGGATCCAGGCCGACATCGACTGGGCGCAGCGCCGCGCGGCGCGTGCGCAGGAAGTCCGCGAGGGCCGCACGGCGGGCCTTCGACGTCGGCGAAGAGGGTGTTGGTGTGGGTCCCACGATGAACCATCCTCTCCCGGCAGCAGCCCCGGCACCGAATTCTGGGTGGGTGACCGATACCAGCTTTCTACTGCTGCACGGCGGCGCCGGGCCGCACACGATGGCGCCCTTCGGGGAGCTACTGCGGACCACGGTTCCCGATGCGCGGGTGATCGTGCCGACGCACCCGGGGTTCGCGGGAACGCCCCCACAGGCCGGCCTGGACAGCATCGCCGCGCTCGCCCGACACTACGACAGGCTGCTCGAAAAGGAGCACATCCATGACGTCACGGTGATCGGGAACTCGATCGGCGGATGGACCGCAGCCGAGATGGCGGCGCTGCGTAGCCCACGGGTCGGCCGGGTGGTGCTGGTCAACGCGGTCGGGCTCGACGTGCCCGAGCAACCGCTCAGTGACGTGTCCGGGCTGACCCCGCAGCGACTTGCCGCGCTGTCCTTCCACGACCCCGCCCGGATCCCGCTGGACCCGGATCGTCCGGGGCCCGATCTGTCGGCGCTGCGGACGTACACGGGGATGCGGATGATCGACCCGGCCCTGCGCGATCGGCTCGCCGGCATCGACGTGCCGACCCACGTGGTCTGGGGCGCGTCCGACGGCATCGCGCCGGCCGCCTACGGCCGCGCCTACGCCGATGCCATCCCGGGTGCCCGGTTCACACTGCTGCCGGACGCCGGTCATCTGCCACAACTGGAGGCCCCGGAACGACTCCGCACCGCCGTACTGGTCCGGTAGCCGTACTGCGGGGTCGTGAGCGATGCCGAGTCCTCCGGGTCGGCACCGCAGGGCGCGGTCCGGCCCCCGGCCACTTCGGCCGGGCCGTCGTCACCCGACTGACACTCCCGCCGCAGTGCGGTGCCGGGCACGGTGACCCCGGAGCGGACCACCCGCGCCGGCCGCCCCTGCCCGCCTCGACGGACATCGGGTGGCACCTCAGGCGAGGCACCACCCGATTCCGCAGGTCGAGCGACGGCCGCAGCAGGGTGGGTCAGCTGTGGCAGCCCCGGGGTGCGTGGGCGCACATGGCAACCACGTCACCGGACGGCGCCGACGCCAGCGCCGCCTGGGCACCGGCGACGACGAATGCGAGCGCGGCAGCCGCGATGGCCGCGCGAACCAATGTAGACATATTCGTCCCTTCGACAGTCCGGAAATCTAATGTGATCGATAATATCGTTGTTGTTTGATGCCCGGCCAACGTCGGATTCCCTGGCGGACGCAGATCGAGCATGCCGGGCCAATCCCGCCAATTCGGCGCGGCGTTTTCCTTTACCCAGAATTCCGACAGAACCTGGCCAGAACATACGATCGCGTATGGACCCGGCGGCGGACACCGTGGTCACCCCCGCCGGCCAGTCGGAATTGCGATGGAGGCGCATTGTTGGCGTACCGGTTCACCGAGGCCACAATGCAGGCAGCACAGTGCCGGCTGCCACCACGAGTGGACCAGCCGCACGCTTCACGCACCACCAGGGGATGGGGAGATGATCCCGGCATGACGATGATCGGCCGGGCCGGGGAGTTCAGCGACGTCCTCGCTGCGGTACACGATCCACAGACGGACGTGGTCCTGGTCACCGGCGAGGCCGGCGTGGGCAAGACCCGACTGCTCGACGCCGTGTCCACCGCTGTTCCCGCCGTCCGCGCCTGGGGCACGCGGGGACTGTCGCACGTCCCGCTGGCGGCCCTGGCGCACCTGGTCGACCCTGCGACGACGTCACTTCCGGAGATGGTCGCCCAGGTGCTCCAGGCGGTCCCGGCCGGAGCCGTGCTCGCGGTCGACGACCTGGACGGCTGTGACGAGGTCTCCCTGGCCGTCGCGGTACGGGTCGCCCGCGACGCCGGTCGCACACTGGTCGGCACCGTGCGGACCGCCGACGGTCGGGTGCCGCCCGCCGTGGCCGAGCTCGCGGCGTCGTCGAACACCGTGCTCCTGCCGATCGCGCCGTTCGACCGGACGCGCACGGAGGAACTGGTCGACGCGCTGCTCGACGGGCCGGTCGACGCCGGGGTCGTCGACGACGTGTGGCGGCGGACCGGCGGGAACGCCCTGTTCGTCACCCAACTGCTCGACGGCGCGCGGCGCAGCGGCGCGTTGCACCGCTCGGCGGTCGGCTGGCACGCCGTCGGGCCACTGCCCGTCCCCACCGGGCTGCGCAGCCTCCTGCCGGCCCGCCTGGCGGGCCTGCCCGACGACGCCGTCGCCGCCGCCCGCTTCCTGGCCGCCACCGGCCGGGCGCACGACGACGAGATCGCCCAGGCCGGGCACCTCGGCGGAACCGAGCACCTGGTCGCCCACGGGATCGCGGTCTGGGCGGCCGAGACCGTGCGGTTCGTGCACCCGTTGTTCGCCGAGGTGCTGTGGGAGGGGTTGTCGCCGGCCCGTCGGCGGGCGGTGCTCCGCGAGCACCTCGCGGTCGCCCGGAGTCTCGCGCCACACGACCACGTGCGGTGCACCGTGCTGAGCCTGGACGCCGGAGAGGCCGCGCAGCCGGGGCCGCTGCTGGCCGCAGCGCGGGTCGCCGCCGCGGGCGGCGCGACGGACGTCGCGGTACGGCTGGCCCGGGCGTGCCTCGACCGGGTCCCCGAGGTGTGGACCGCCCACCCGGAGGTCGCCGTCGGTGCCGCCCTCGTCCTCGCGGTCAACCTCTGGGAGACCGGGCGCGCCGACGAGGCCGTGGTCGTCCTGCGCGACGCGCTGGGCCGCACCCCACCCGGCAGGGACGCCGCCCTGCTCGCCGTGACCCTGCACAAGGTGATCCTCTGGGGCTGCCACGACCTGCCCGCCGCCCGGGACGTGCTGCGGCAGCAGTCCGCCCGCTATCCCACCGGCGCACCGGTCGGGGCCCTGTTCGCGGTCGCCGAGGCCGACGCCCTGGCATACGCCGGTTTCCCGGACGAGGCGCTGGCGCTCACGTCCGTCATCGGGGACGACGCCACGCTGCCGCTGCCGGTCCGGACCATGCTGGCGACGAGCCGCAGCAACGCCCTGGCCCACCTCGGGCGGACCGGCGAGGCGGTCGCCGTGGTCGAGGAACTGCTCGACCAGGTCACGGCCGCCGGGCCGGAGGCGACCGCCGGGACCCGCGACAAACTGCTCGTGTACGCGAGCCACGCGCTGCGCGAGCACGGTCGGCTCGACGACGCCGCGCACACCGCCGAGCGTGCCTACCACGGCGCGCTGGCCGACGGCGTGGTCTTCGAGCGCGCCTGGGCCGCGGTGTGCGTCGGCGCGGCCCGGTTGCAGGCGGGGCACCTGGACGAGGCGACACTCTGGGCGCGGCGCAGCCTCGTGACCTCGGTGGCCGCCGGGATGACCGACTGCACCCGGGTCAGCCTGTCCGTGCTGACCGTGGCCCACGGCTCACGCGGCCTGACCCCGGAGCCGGCGTGGGTGACACACCTGCGCTCACCCCAGGCGGGCCTGGGGTTCCTGCGCCACACCGTGCCGATCGCGCTGGGCTGGGCCGCGTACGCCGAGGGTCGTCATGCCCTGGCCTGTGACCTGCTGCGGCAGGGTCAGGCCAGGGCCGCGCGGGAACGGGCGGTGGCCGCCGAGTCCTGGATCCTGCACGAGCGCCTGCGGATGCACGACGGCACCGGGGTGCGCGCCCGGCTGGCGTCACTCGCTGTCGGGTCCCCGGTCGGCGCGGCGCGGCTGGCCCTGGCCACCGGGCTGGAACGCGCCTGCCCCGCGACCCTGCTGGAGGCCGCGGCGGCCTTCGAGGCGGTCGGTTCACCCCTGTACGCGGCGGAGGCCGCGGCGGCGGCGTCCCGGTGCGCGTCCGGCCGGACCGCAGCGGCGGCCCGACGACGGGCCGACGAGCTCGCGCACCAGGTGGGTGACCCGCCGACCCCCCTGTTGGGCCGGTCACCCGTGCCCGCCGACCCGCTGACCTCCCGTGAGCGCCTCGTCGTCGAGCTCGCCGCGGGCGGGGCGACGAACGCCGAGATCGCCGGGCGCCTGGTCCTGTCGGTACGGACGGTGGAGAACCACCTGTCCCGTGCCTATGCGAAGCTCGGGATCAACTCCCGGGGTGACCTCGCCCGGTACGGGGTCCCGCGCCGGTAGTCACGCCGTCCGACGGCGGCACGGCACGGCGACGACAGCCGCACCGCCGTCGGACAGCGTTCTCAGCAGGTACCGCCGCCGGAGGAGCAGCCTCCGCTGCCGGGAGCCCCGCCGCCGCCGGTCGCCCCGTCGAGCGGACTGGGCAGGTCGGGGCGGCTCTCTGGCGCGGCGGTGTTCCAGCCGGTCCCGAGGACCGTCGCCCCGACGTGGGTGCTGATGTCGTCACCCGCGAACAGGGAGATCAGGTCCCGGTGGCGCAGGGCCGCCTTGACGTCGTCGTCGGTCAGGACGCCGATCACGGAGGGTGCGTCCTGGACCGGGGTGACCGTCGAGCCCTTCATCGTGAACAGCTTGTCGAGCGCGGCGGCCGCCTCCTTGTGCGAGAGCCAGGCCGTGCCGGGCAGGGCCAGGCCGGTGCCCTCATCACCGGTGGTCATCGCATCGGTGCAGTTCTCACCCTTGGCGTCGCACTTCTGGGTCTTGGTGGTCGAGGAGGTCTCCTTGCCGTTCTTGTCGACCGTCCGCTCGGTGCGGGTCTTCGTCGTCCCGGTGGTCTTGCCGTTCTTGTCGCGCTCGTACTCGGTGGTGTCCTTCGTGATCGTGGTGCTGCCGTCCTTGTTCTTCGTGTGGACGGTTTCCGTCTCCCTGACGGTCTTCCCGTTCTGGTCGCGCTGCGTCCGTTCGGTGTGGTACCTGCCGCTCAGGTCGTAGTACGCCTCGTCGGTCGACTCCCCTGCCTTGTTCAGCTCCGGGTCGTAGTACTCGGTCCGGCTGCTCGACGTACACAGTTCCTCGCACCCCGGCGTGCCGGCCTTGGTAGTCGACGAGGACCCGTCGCCGTACTCCGTGTACCTCGTCCCGTTGTCGGTGCTCGTGTTCTTCTCGCCGCCGTGGCTGGCTGCCCACCAGGCGGTCACACCGTCGTACGCGCCGTACCAGCTGCCGTTGAACCGGCCGAGGTCGATCCCCATCTCCTTGCCGCCGCTGTCGAGGGTCAGGCCGAAGGTCAGGCCGGTCTTCCACGGCGCTTCGATGCCGAGGCCCTTGAGCAGCCCGTCGTCGATCCCGGCGAGCGCGATGCTGCCCCTACGGGTGGGGATCCCGAAGACCTCCGACGGCAGGCTCGGCTCGATACCCCCGGGCAGTTCCTGCAGGTTGAGCCACTTCTTTTCGAGGCCCTTGACGAAGTCCTCCGGGAACACGGCCCACGTGCCGTACCCGAGTTCGTAGGTCGGCAGTTTCCCGTCGATCGTCGCGTCCAGGACGAGGGACAGCGGCGGGGTGCTCGCCGGGTCGAGCGGGTCGTAGCCGAGGGCGGTCTCGTCGGCGTCGGCGACGCCGTCACCGTCGGAGTCCACGACCCCCACCGCCAGGTAGCAGGCGGACAGGTCGCACACCCGCAGGTCGGAGAGCCGGTCGTGGCGTCGATCGTCGTCGGCGCTGGCCGGCGAGGCGAGGGTCGTGGGGAGCAGAAGGGCACCGCAGGCGATGGTCGTCAGTGCGCGCCGGAACCAGGTATGTGCGGAAGCGATAGTGGGAGAGGACATCATGAGGGCGAACCTAGGTAGCCGTCGCAGGCATGTCCTGAGTAGTGCGTACTCAAACGTCCGCCGTACCGCGCCGTTCCGGCAGGGCGCGACGCCGGGTTCCACCACCGAGTCTGGTCGCCGGGGGAACGAGGCTCACGTTGTGTCGACTGTTGTCCTACCGGGAGCCTCGTCCTGTCCGCACCACCGAGACACCCCTGCCTACCTGCTCAGGCTGCCTTGGTCACGATGCGCACGGCAGCCTGTCCGGCTGACGCCGGTGCCGTCCGTGGTCACCCTGTTTCACAGCTCGACCAGGGCCAGCGTCCACTGGCCGTGAGCGTCTTCCCAGAGGGTGACGATCTCGCCGACCGGGACCGAGTTGTACTCGTACCGCTCGTCTTCCTCGTAGAAGTCGCCATCCTCCTCGGCCGCCGCGACGATGCGCAGGGCGTCCTCGCGGGTGCCGTCGGTGGCTGCGCGGATGCGGGAGACCCGCCACGTGACACCGCTGAGGTCGCGGCCGATGAGCTCACTACCGGGCACGAGGTTCTTGTCGTCGTCATCGATCGCGAAGAGGGTGCCGGGACCGTCGACCAGTAGCGTGTCGGTGTCGCCGATCATCAGGCTGTCGTCGACGATCTGTCGTTCGCCGCGGAGCACCGCCGGGTCGAGCCAGGCCGGCCGCCGGTCGAGTCCGACCTCGCTGATGAAGTTTCCCCAGGCGTAGAGCGCATACATGAACGCATGCTACAGAGCGGCAGGATCCTCGTTTCCTCAGGAGGATCGCGGGCCCGGTGACCCTGGCCCCACAGCGTTGCGCCTTGGCGCCCGCCGCGTGCACCCGTGCCCATTCGGTGTCACCGCCCCGGTGAACCTCGATCCTGCCGATGCGCAGCTCGACAGGTGGACCAGACGCCGACGGCGAGAATCACCAGCACGCAGCTGACGGCGATCGGGCCGCGCACGCCGAGCGCTCCGATGGTGAGACCGCCAGCGATGGGTCCGATGACCGCACCGATGTTCAACGCGACGGTCGCGAAGGAACCACCCATCGTGGGCGCGTCGCGTGTGGTGGCGACGATCCGGGCGATGAGCGTGCTGCCCAACGCGAAGGACAACGCGCCCTGGGTCAGGGCGAGAAACCACAACGCCACGGGGCTGGCAACGGTGAACGCCAGCAGCGCCCAGCCCGCCATGAGCAGCGGCCCGGTGACAGTGATCAGGGGTCGCCGGTGCCGGTCACCGAACCGCCCGGCCACGTTCACACCGAGGAACGCGCCGATCCCGAAGACAGCGAGCAGCAGCGGTACGGCGCGGTCGGTGAGTCCGGCCGGCCCGGTGGCGATCGCCGCCAGGTAGGTGAAGGTGCCGAACGTCGCGGCGTTGACCAGCACGGCCAGCACGATGCTCACCTGCGCCGGACGCCGACGCAGACTCGCCAACTCGCGGCCGATGGCGCTCCCGGCTCCCGTTCCGGCGCTCTGCCGGGGGTGGGTCGGCGTGGCCGCCAGAATCGCGACGAGCGCAGGCAGGCACAGCAGCGCGATGGCCCACAACGTGGCACGCCAGCCCAGTACGTCGCCGACGAAGGCGCCGGCGGGCACTCCGGCGATCAGCGCGAGGGTGGTGCCGCCGAGGATGACTGCCAGCGCGCGGGTGTGCCGCTCGGCTGGGACGATGCGCGTCACGGTCGAGAGTGCGACGGCGAGGAACCCGGCATTCGCCAACGCGGCTCCGATCCGTGAGGCCAGCAGGATGGCGAAGCTGTCGGTGACCGCGCCGATGACGTGCGCGGCGATGAACAGGGCCAGAAACCCGGTCAGGGTCCAGCGGGGTGAGAGCCGGCGGGCAGCGGCGGCCATCGCCGGCGCGCCGATGACCATTCCCAGGGCGAAGCCGGAGGTGAGAAACCCGGCTCGGCCGAGCGATACCTCCAGGCCGCTGGCGATGCCGGGAAGGATGCCGGCGAGGACGAACTCCGAGGTTCCCTGGGCGAACACCGCGACGGCGAGCAGGTAGAGGAGGACGGGCATGAGCGTGCCTTCCGAAGCAGGAACGTGACGAGTGGCAGGCGTGTGGCACTGCCGGTGCTTCGGATGCGCAGGAACTCAAACGACGTCGCCGCCGACCGGATCGGTGCGGATCGTCAGTGGAGGGACTGGGGCATCTGGGGCTACCGGGAGGCCGGCAGCCCTGACCAGTCCGCTTGGGGAGCACTCACCTCGCGAGGCTACCAAAGGCCCGTCGTCGCTGGTGGGCGCGCAACGACGACGCTCGCGGGTGGGTTGGTGGCGACCCCACCAACCCACCACGCCGGGGGGACATGACCAGCGGCGAGCACACGCGATCCCTCGGATCGTGGAACGCGTGTCCAGCGGAGGTGCTAGGCGGTCCCCCGCCGGCCCAGCCACTTCAGAATCGCCTCGGTCGTCTCCTGCGGCTTCTCCTGCTGGATCCAGTGACCGCAGTCCAGACTGACCACCTCCACGTTCGGCACGAATGCCGTCAGCCTCTCCGCCTTCGCGACCGGGTCGCGGTCGCCGTAGATCATGAGGGTGGGCTGTCGGATGACCGGGTCCACGTCGGCCAGCAGGTGCCAGTTGCGGTCCAGGTTGCGGTACCAGTTGATGCCGCCGGTGAATCCTGTCGACGCGAAGGAGGAGACGAAGACGGCCAGGTCGCTGTCACTCATGACGGGCTCCCCGGGTGGGGTTTCCGCCCGGGCGAGGTTGATCAGCGTGTTGCCCGGCTGCGGCGCTGCGGGGGGCAGGTTCTTGCGGTACAGGTTCCGCAGGAACCGGAACGTGTCCTCCTCGAACACGGCGTCCGCGACGCCGGGCTGCCGGTTGAAGTGCACGAAGTAGAAGTCGCCGCCGAGCCCGGCCTCCATGGCCTCGATCCAGGGCGTCTCTCCGCGCTCCTGGTAGGGCACGCTCAGCGCCACCACGCCGTTGACCCGGTCGGGATGCAGCAGGGTCAGGCCCCAGACGACGAATGCGCCCCAGTCATGGCCGACGAAGGTGGCGTCGGCGTAGCCGTAGTGATCGAGGAGGGCGACGAGGTCACCCGACAGGTGTGCGATGTCGTAGTCCGTCACGTCGGCGGGACGGGACGAGGTGCCGTAGCCGCGCTGGTTCGGGACGATGACGTGGTAGCCCGCCTCAACCAGGGCCGGCACCTGGTAGCGCCAGGAGTAGGCGAGTTCCGGCCAGCCGTGGCAGAGCACGACGGGGTTGCCCGCGTTCTGCCGGCCGGCTTCGAAGACTTCGAGGTGCACGCCGTTGACCGCAATGTGGGTGGGCTCGGGAAAGTCGAATGTCATGTCGGCATCCTGCGGACCGATACCGGTCATCTCCTGACCGGTTTCCGTGCCAGTGTTGTCCGGGTGCGCGCCGACCGGTTGATGGCCCTCGTCCTGCTGCTGCAACATCGCGGGCAGGTGACCGCGGCGGAGGTCGCCCGGGAGTTGGAGGTCTCCGAACGCACCGCCCGCCGCGATCTCGACGCCCTGGGCATGGCCGGCGTGCCGGTGTACTCCGTGCAGGGCCGGGGCGGCGGCTGGCGTCTCGTGGGTGGTGCCCGTACCGACCTGTCCGGGTTGACCGCGGGCGAGGCCCGCGCCCTGTTCCTGATCGCCGGCCCGGCCTCGACCGTCACGCCGGCCGTGAAAGCGGCGCTGCGCAAGCTCGTCCACGCCCTGCCGGAGCCGTTCCGGGCGCAGGCCGAAGCAGCGGCGGCGGCGCTCGTCATGGACCCGCAACGATGGGGGTCGAGCCGGGTCGAACCCCGACCGCCGCGCTTCGTCGACGAACTCCAGGACGCGGTGATCCGGGGCGTCCAGGTCCGGCTCGGCTACGTCGACCGCGACGGCAACGTCACCGGACGAACCGTCCACCCGCTGGGCATCGTCGCCAAAGGCCCGTCGTGGTATCTCGTCGCCGGCACCGAGGCCGGCCGGCGGACCTTCCGGATCGACCGCGTGTCGTCCGTCGACCCGACCGCCGATCCGGTGCACCGGCCTGAGGACTTCGACCTCGCCGGGAGCTGGCGCGAGATCGCCGACGAGGTCGAACGCCGGCGGACACCCGTCGAGGCATACGCGAGGTGCGTGCCCCACGGGATCGGCGTGCTCCGGATGGGGTTCGGCGCCCGCCTCGACGTGGGAGGTGCCACGACCGACGGCCGCGTCGAGGTCGTGATCCGTGGCAACGACGAACACAAACTCGCCGGTGAGCTTGCCGGGCTGGTCGATTACCTGGAGGTGACCGGCCCTGCGGGGGTGCTGGACCACCTGTCCGCGATCGGCACCGTGCTCGTCGAGCGGTACGGCCCGGAGCGGCAGGAAACCCTGACGGCAGAACGGTGATCGGGGTCGGCGCTGCACGGTCGGGGCACCGCTGTCGCGACGGCTAATTTTGTCAAGCCATTGAACTAATACGGTCGCCGGACGTAGGGTCGGGTCCCACCGAGCTACGGAGGCACCGCCATGCGTGGCGCGAGAACCCTCGTCGCCGGGGTCGATTCGTCGACCCAGTCGACCAAGGTCGTGGTCTGCGACGCCGAGACCGGCGAGGTGCTCCGCGAAGGCCGCGCCCCACACCCCGACGGCACCGAGGTCGATCCACGGTTGTGGTGGGCCGCATACCAGCAGGCCAGCGCCGGCCTGCTGGACGGTGTGGCCGCGATCGGCGTCGCCGGACAGCAGCAGGGCATGGTCTGCCTCGACGAGGCCGGCGAGGTGCTGCGCCCCGCCATCCTCTGGAACGACACCCGCTCGGCGCGCGCCGCCGTCGACCTGACCGCCGAGTTCGGCGGCCCGAAGGCGTGGGCCGACGCCGTCGGGCTGGTGCCGGTGGCCAGTTTCACCGTCACCAAGCTGCGCTGGTTCTCCCGCGCCGAGCCCGAACTCGCCGACCGCACCGCCACGGTGCTGCTGCCGCACGACTGGCTCACCCACCGGCTGCGCGCGGACGGCGGCGAGCCGACGACCGACCGGGGCGAGGCGTCCGGCACCGGCTACTGGTCACCGGCCGCCGGCGCGTACCGGCGGGACCTGGTGCGGCTGGCCTTCGGCCGGGACGTGGCACTCCCCCGGGTCGCCGGCCCGGCCGAGGTGGTCGGGGAGACCGCCTCCGGCGCGCTGCTCTCGGCCGGCACCGGTGACACGATGGGCGGGGCGCTCGGCGTCGGCCTGCGGCCGGGTGACGTGCTGGTCTCGCTGGGCACCTCGGGGTGCGTGTACGGGCTCAGTGACGGACCGACCGCCGACGCGAGCGGCCTGGTGGCCGGGTACGCCGACGCGACCGGCCGGTTCCTGCCGCTGGTGTGCACGCTCAACGCGGCCCGGGTGCTCGTCGCGGTCGCCGACCTGCTCGGTCGGTCACTGGCCGAGTTGGACGACCTGGCGCTCTCGGCACGACCCGGCGCGGGCGGGTTGACGCTGCTGCCGTACCTGGACGGGGAACGCACCCCCAATCTGCCCGACGCACGCGGTCTGCTCGCCGGCCTGACGCGGGCGAACGCGTCGGCGGCGAACCTGGCGCGGGCCGCGGTGGAGGGCATGCTCGGCGGCATCGCCGACGCCCTCCACGCGCTCCGCGCTCAGGACGTCCCGGTCGCCCGGGTGTTGCTGATCGGTGGCGCGGCCCGGTCCCGCGCGGTGCGGGCAATAGCGCCGGCGTTGTTCGGCGCACCGGTGAGCGTGCCGCGCCCCGCCGAGTACGTGGCGCTCGGCGCGGCGCGGCAGGCGGCCTGGGCGCTGTCCGGCGACGCCGAGCCGCCGCCGTGGCCGGTCGAGGCTGAGGAGATCACCGCCGCCGGCACCCCCGGGGTGTACGAACGCTACGTCGACGTCCGCCAGCAGGCACTCCCGCTGCTGACGTGACGCTGACAGCGTCCGGGGCCTCCTGTTTCCGTTCCTGCTGCTCGGTCGCGGACGTCGGAGGCGTTGCATCCCGCCCGATGCGACGCAGTGGGGCACCCGCCCGGCGGCGGGTGCCCCACTCGTCCGGGATGGCTACCGGAAGGTGACGTCGCTCCTGTTGACCTTGCAGTTGGCGTCGTTCCAGCCCTCACCGAGGTAGCTGGGTTCGCTACCCTTGGGCACACCCTTGTACTTGCCGCAGATGGTGGCCGAACCGATCACGACCACACGGGTGATCGTCGCGGTGTCGTTCCAGTTGCTGTTGATGCCGGCGAGCATGTCGATGTCGTCGACCAGGACGTTGTCGATGCGCACGTGGCGGGTGTACGAGGTGGTGCAGTTGCCGCAGCCGCGGTACAGCTTGCCGGACCCCTTCAGGTAGAAGCCGGAGATGTTGACCGTGCCGTTGCCGTTGTGCTGGAAGGTCTTGTCGCTGCCGCTGCGCGCGCCGCCACCGATGACGTACGAGGTGCCGCCGTTGGTCTGCTTGAAGGTGGCGGCGTCCTCACCGATGTCGTTCCACCACACGTTGCGCAGGGTGCAGGTGCCTTCGCAGTGCACGCCGTCACCGGCGGGCGAGCCGAGGATGACGTTCTGCAGCGTGCCGCCGTTGGCGATCTTGAACATCGGGTCCTGCGACTCGCTCTGCCCGCCGTCACCGATGCAGCAGTAGGTCTTCATCCCGCCGTCGAAGGTGCCGGAGACGTTGACCGTGCCGGAGATGCTGACCGAGCCGGTCGACGACGGCCACGCGCCGGTCGGCGTGCCCGGGTTGCTGGTCGGGCTGGACGTCGGACCGCTGGTGGGGCCGGAGGTCGGACCGGTGGTCGGGTTCGACCCGCCGCTGGAGTACGTCTCGAACTCGGCGATCCGCGGGGTGCCGGACGCGCTGGTGATGACGAAGGAGACCTTCTTCAGCGACGTCGAGGAGAAGTTGATGGTGCTCGGGGCGCTGCTGCCGCTGGCCAGGACGGCGCCCGTGTCGTAGTTCTTGAGCTGCCAGCCGCTGATCGAGCCGCCGCCCGAGGCCTGCACGATGACGGCCGAGGACACGGTGGTGGCGCTGTCCCACTTGACCGAGACCGTGCCGGTCGAGCCGCTCGGCGACCAGTAGGTGCTGGCGTTGCCGTCGATGACGTTGCCGTAGCTGGTGCCACTGGCCTTGCTGGAGCCGTCGGCGCCGGCGCCGAGGCTCAGGTTCGTGGCGGCCGAGGCGCTGGGAATCTGCAGCGCCAGGGCGACGACGGCACCTGCGACCACGGTGACACCGCCGGCCAGCCACCGCGAGGCGACTTTGCGTCTCATCTGATTTCACCCTTCGAGCATGAGCACTTGGGACGGGAAAGCGCTTTCCAACAACAATAGAGACTGGTCGATGGTGAGGCAAGGGTCACACCACCTTCGTCGGAGTTGTCCCGTAAGGACTGGCCGCCCGCCACGAAGCCGCCACCCACCTCGCCGACATCAATGACCGGCGGTGACCGACTTCGGGACAGGGCCCAGTCCGGTCGGGCGCCTCCGCGGATGCTCCCTACGTGCTCGGCCGTCGAAGGATCGCGGTTCGGCCAGGCTGGGCCGCCACGCCCGGCCCGGCCGATCCAGCCAACACGCCGGCTCCACCCCCCATGACCGTGTGGTCGGTTGTGCGGGCGCAGTGTGGGCGTCGTCGTGGGCAGGGCGTCTGCGGCGCGACGGTGGTGAGGCCGCTGGCGTGCGGGATGGCGGTGACCGTCTGGGCGAGGGTGCTGGTCTCATCGATGACGGTTTCCCCGGGGATGTCGAGCAGGTCGCGGTGGGTACCAGGTGCGCATCTCGTCGGGGGTGACGGGAATCGGCTCCTCACGGCCGAGGTGGCGGCGGACGGTCTCGTCGAAGGACACGTCCAGGTAGAACACCGCGGCCGGGCCGGGATGATCGTCGATGAGCTGGTGCAGCACGGCCGCGTAGCGTTCGGTGTGCAGCCTCGCGGGCGGTCGTGGTCTTCCCACTGCCGGAGTTCCCCCGAATGATCACCAGCGTTGGTGGCGAGGGCTTCGTGGGGTTCGGCTTCGTGGGGTTCGGCTTCGTCATGGCGTGCTCCGTCATGCCGTGACGGTTCGGCGGGGCACCGTCGCGGCGGACCCGGTGGTGTCGTAGCCGGCGGCTTGCAGGGTGAACAGCTCCGCGTACCGTCCGTCGGCGTCCATCAGGTGGCCATGGGTGGGTGATCAGGATGGTGATGGCGTGTCCCTGCCGGTCCCGGATGGCTCGGAAGAGGGCGTCCTCGGCGCGGGGGTCGAGGGCGGACGACGGCTCGTCCATGATCAGTACGTCGGCGTCGCGCAGGAACCCACGGGCGGCGGTGATGCGTTGCCACTGGCCGCCGGAGAGGTCCTGCCCGCCGGCGAAGGTGCGGTCGAGCAGTGTCTCGTACCCGTGGGAGAGTTCGGTGATCATGTCGTGGGCGACCGCGCGGGAGGCGGCGGCCTCGATGCGGGTCTGCTCGGCGTGGGTGGTGACGTCGCCGACGGCGATGTTCGTGGCGGCGGTGAACGGCCACTTGTGGTAGTCCTGCGTCATCACCCCGATCCGCGCCCGCAGCGCATCGGTGTCCCAGTCGCCGTCCGGTCGGCCGGTGTAGTGGATGGCGCCGCCGGTGGGGGTGCGCAGGGTAGCGAGCATGGCGGCGAGGGTGGACTTGCCAGAGCCGGTCGGTCCGGGCCTGGCGTATTTCGGTGTAGACGCGGTCGATCTGGAAGGTGACCACCGCGAGGGACCGTTGGGCGGACTGGACGGCGGTGACACGGGTCGCGGCGGCGGCGAGAGGGGATCTGCCCGTCGATGAGCAGCACACCGAGCAGGATGTAGACCACGGCGGTCGCCACGCCGCCGATCACCGCGCCGATGGTGGTGGTCGTGGTGACCCTGCGGGCAAGGGCGAGTTGGATGCCGGTCCCGACGGCCATGACCCGGTCGTACTGGTCGAGCAGGAACCCCCGCAGGCTCATCCGAGTCCTGCGGCTTTTCGACATCCCGGTAAGGTTCCCCCGGTTCGCCGGAGAATCCCGTGAAACCCGGGAATCAAAGTGATGTTCCCCGGGTTTCTCGGAGCCGTGTTGGTTGGCGTCAGGCGACGGATAGGGCGATCGGGTGGAGCCTCTCATACTCGTTCGGGGTGAGCATGCCCAGTGAGCTGTGGCGGCGTTGCCGGTTGTGGAAGATCTCTAGGTACTCGAAGATCGCATTGGCTAGTTCGATGCGGGTGCGCCAGCGGCGGCGGTTGAGCAGTTCGGTCTGCATTCGGCCCCAGAACGACTCGATCATGCCGTTGTCGTAGCAGTCGCCGATGGATCCCATCGACGGTGCCAGGCCGGCTTCCTGGACCCGGCGGGTGAAGGCCCATGAGGTGAACTGGACTCCGTGGTCCGAGTGGATCACGGTGCCGGTAGGTTGGCGGTTGCTGATGGCCATGCTCAGGGCGTTGGTCACCAGGGTGGCGGTCTGGGTGGCGTCGATGGACCAGCCGACGACTTTTCGGGAGAAGGTGTCCAGCACGACTGCGCAGTAGACCTTGCCCTCCCGGGTCGGGTGTTCGGTGATGTCGGTGACCCACAACTGGTTCGGCGACGATCGGGTGAAGTCGCGGTTGACCAAGTCCGCCGCGGTTGGGGTCTGGTGCTTGGGCCGCGGCCTCCGGCTACCGGGCAGCCCGCGGATGCCGGCGCGGCGCATCAGCATCTCGACCGCGTGATAGCCCACGACGAGTCCACGGCCCAGCCGTAGTTCGGCATGCACGCGGCGGGAACCGTAGGTTCCCCTGGAGGCCAGATGCACCGCACGGATCTGTTCGGTCAGCCACGCGTGCCGCAGCGCCCGCTGCGACGGTGGCCGGTTGCGCCAGGCGTAGTACCCGGAAGCCGAGACCTCGAGCACACGGCAGCAGACCTCGACAGGCAACCCCTCAGCGGCCATCCGGTGGATGACCGCGTACCGGCCTTTTGGGGGCACCACCTCCTTGAGCAGTTCGGTCGCACGGCGATGCACGGCCAACTCGGTCTCCAGCTCGGCGATACGCCGCCGAGCGGCGACCAGCTCCGCCTGGTCAGCGGAGCTCACGCCTGGCATCTGACCGGTGTCGATCAGCTCCTGGCGGCGCCAGTTGTAGATCGTCTGATCACTGATGTCCAAGTCACGGACCAGCTCCGCTACCGATCGGCCAGCCTTGAGTAGATCGAGGACCTTACGACGAAACTCGGGTGGGTATCTCCTCGGCACGTCTCTCCTCAACGAATGACGAGCCTGACGAGTCAACCAACCTGACTCCACCGAACCCGGGGAACATCAAAGCCTCCGAGCCACCGGGGGAACCTCACGCCCGAACAACCGATCGCCGTCCACCGCGCGCCTGGGGTGGCCGACGCTCCGGCCGCCTTTCCCGGTCAGCGCCACTAGCGTGTCCGACCTGTCTGGTGCGTGGGCATCCAACCGGCTGGCTCCAGAGGTTCCGCTCAGTCGCGTCCGCTCAGCAGGTGGTGTTGCCCAGCGGGACCCAGCCATCCAGCGACGGGTCCTCGGCGCCATGGCCGTAGACCCAGTTGTCGTTGTCCTCGCCCCAGCCCGCGTGCGCGCGGAACCCGCGACCGGCGGTCAGGGTACGCAGGACGTAGCCGTGCGGTGCGGCCCGCAGCCAGGTGTTCTGCGTCAAATTGCAGACGAAGCCGGGCGCATCGCTGGCATGGGCCGGTGCGGCCACCACGGCCGCGCCGGTGAGGCTGACAGCCACGATCGTCAGTACGGACAGAAGTCGGCGGTTCACCGGGGTCCCTTCGGAGTAGTTAGCGCTCCGTCCATTGTGGCCACAAGCCGCACCGGCCGGAATAGCAATGACGGTCCACGCTTAGCTCTCGGCCTCGCTTCATCAATTGAGGTTCGGGTTCATCGAACTCAAGTTCGTTGCGGCATAGCCTCGCCGGCTCCCGGCCAGCCCCGTCGACGGGATCGGCGGACGGCCCGGTCGCCGTGGTCCGTTCCAACCGCTGAGCCGAGCCTTGCGGGTCAGCTTGATCACGCGACGGGCGATACGCTCTCCGGCGGCAGGGAAACCGCGCCGGCCCCGCCGTCCGCCTTCCCCGCTGACGGCGCAGGAGCGCCGAGCGGGTGGCCGTCCGTGACCGGCCCGGCAGGCGGAGGCGTCCATGTCGTCGTCCCAGCATCCATCGGTGACGGCCCGAACCGGCCGGCCGCAACGGGCGTCCCGTCGCAGCCTGGCAGCCGGAGTGGTCGCCGCCCTGCTGGCCGGCCTCGCCGTGGCGATCGGCGGTGGGGCGCCGGCACACGCCGTCGACCCCAACGGCCTGTCGCCCTTCGTCAGCTACAACATGCAGGGCAGCGACAACGGCAACCGGTGGCGCCACCAGGTCGCCGACATGGCGGCCCGCTTCCCGGTGGTCATGATCCAGGAGGCCGGACCGAGCCTCCCCGTTCCCTTCAACGGGGAAGTCGAGGACATAGCGATCCGACGGCCGAGCGTGCCCCGCGGTGTCCAGTACGTACAGCACTCCCGGTGGGCCCCTGAGGGCTCCTCACGCGGCCCCCTCCACCACGTCTACTTCTTCCAGACCGACCCCCAGTGGATCGAGAGCACCAACGAGATGCTCTGGGAGGGTGGCCGGGTCAACCTCGTCACGGTCACCGACCAGCCCGCCGACGACGTGATCGTCGTCGAGAACCCCCTTTTCCGGGCGGACCCCGTTACGGGCGACCCGAACGCCTACCGCTACCGGCCGCTGCTGGGGCTCCGGTTCGGCAACGTCTGGTACTTCAACGTCCACGCGCGCGGCAAAGACGTGCAGGACCTGCTGGCCCGGGCGCGGGCCCGAATGGGGCCCGGGCAGTCTTTCGTGCTGGCCGGTGACTACAACGTCGACATCACCAACCGCACCACCGCGCAGGCGGAGGACGAGACCCTGCACCTCGAGCCGGACGAGCATCTCTTCCGCACCGGACAGTGGACCCACTACGACTCCCGCACGGGTAGCCGGAGCGAATACGACTACGCGGTCAGCAACGTTCCCGGCCTGCGTCTCGTCGCCTGGTCGCCCGACACACCGCGTTCGGACCACCGCCCGGTCTTCTACAACACGGTACGCACCCCGCCGGCACCGGTCCGGCCGATCCACGTCAACCCGGTGCTGATCCGTAGCGATCACGGTGAGTTCCTGGATCAGACCGCCAACGGCACCTTCGTCGCCTACCGGCGGCAGAACAACGAGAACCAGGTGTTCGAGCACCTGCTCGCCGAGGACTTCTGGAACGTCCTGCGCAACCGCCGCACGAAACAGTGCGTGGGCATGGCGAAGCCGCTGGAGGACCGGACGCTGAACCCGGTGCTGCCGGTGGACTGCGACGACCCGGGGGCCCGGTGGGCGATCGAGGACCCACCGGCGGAGGGCGGCCCGGCCATGTGGCGCAACGTCTCGTACCCGGACGCCTGCCTGAGCATGCCCGAGCTCGACGGCCAGCCGATGGTCACCGAGTACTGCGACCCGGACAAGAGGCCGCAGCGGATCTGGGAGGTCGCCGCCCGCATCCCCGAGAGCCAGTGGGAGACGACGGTCACCAACCAGACGATCCAGTCCGTCACCTCCGGCAGCTACCTCGACGTCTTCCGGGGACTGTCCGGGGACGACTCCCCCGTGATCACCTATCCGCCCCGGGACGTCAGCAACCAGCGCTGGCGGCTCGAGACCGTGGACCCGGCGGACAACCTCATCCGGCTACGGCCCGAGCACGCCACCGAGGACTGCCTCGACGTCTACCGCAGCGACGACGACGCGCAGCCCAAGCAGGCGGTGGTCTACCGCTGCGACGACCCGGGATCCACCAACGACGGTGAGGGGCACCGCTGGCGGGTGGAGTACGTCGCCGACTCGCAACCGGACGACCCGGACCTCCCGACCGAGGTGACGTTCCGCAACGAGGCCACCCACCTGTGCCTGGAGGCCTCGGACCGGGCCGAGGCCCCGGCTATCGCCGCCGTCTGCGACGACAGCCACTCCCAACGCTGGCGCATCGGTCCGCGGAGCCCGGCCCCGGGCCCGGGGCCGACGACCCCGCCGGACCGTGACCCGCTGCCGCGCCCCACCCGGCTGCCGCCACGCTCCGATCCCAGCACCGACCTGCGGTTGATGCCGCTGGGCGACTCCATCACCTACGGCGTCGGCGCGGCGGGGAACAACGGGTACCGGCGCGAGCTGTTCGACTCCCTGGAGTCGGTGACGACCTCGCTCGACTTCGTCGGCTCCATGCGCCAGGGCGACTTCGCCGACCCCGACCACGAGGGTCACCCCGGCTGGCGGATCGACCAGATCGACAAGCTGGCGACGAGCTGTTCGATCCCGTCCTACCGCCCGAACGTGGTGACCCTGCACATCGGCACCAACGACATGCGCAGCTCCGAGGGCGCCGAGGGTGCCCCGCAGCGCCTGCGCGGGCTGATCGAGGACGTGCTCGATCAGGCCCCGGAGACCACCGTGCTGGTGGCGACCCTGATCCTGTCCAAGGATCCGGCCGTCAACGCGCGGGTGCAGGACTACAACCGGCAGATCCCGGGGATCGTCGCGAACCTGCGCGCGCAGGGCAGGTACGTGCGGACGGTCGACATGTCCGCCGTCACCGCGGCCGACATGACCGACAACCTCCACCCGAACGCCGCCGGGTTCGGCAAGATGGCCGCCGCGTGGCGGGCGGCGATCGGCGACGCGCTGCGCGAGCGCTGGATCGCCCCGCCGGCCACCGTGTCCGGCACCGCGAAGGCGTGTGCCGCCGAGACGCCGTCGCCGGGCGACGGTGGCGACGACGGCTGGGACTGGGCCGGCGTGGTGGCCTCGGGCGTCGGGGCGAGCCGGGACCACGTCCGGCTGGCCGACCTGGACGGAGACGGCCGCGACGACTACCTCGTGGTCGACGCCGGAGGCCAGGTCTCGGGCTGGCTGAACGCTCCGGGACCGAACGGATGGGGCTGGAAGTACGCCGGCGTCGTCGCCTCGGGAGTGGGCGCGACCCGCGACCAGGTGCGCTTCGCCGACCTCAACGGCGACCACAAGGCCGACTACCTGGTGGTCGACGACGCCGGGCGGGTCAGCGCGTGGATCAACGACTACCAGCCCGGCACCGGTTCACGCTGGACCGGGGCGGGCGTCGTCGCCACCGGCGTCGGCGCCACCCGGGACCGGGTGCGGTTCGCCGACCTGGACGGCGACGGCCGCGACGACTACCTCGTGGTCGACGACCAGGGCACGGTCACGGCCTGGTTCAACAACCGGGGCGGCACGGGGTCGGCCTGGATCGGTCAGGGACAGGTCGCCGCCGCCGCCGGAGTCACCCGGGACGGGCTGGTGCTCAGGGACCTCAACGCCGACGGCCGCGACGACTACCTCGTCATCGACGACAACGGTCGGATCAAGGCCTGGCTCAACGATTTCGCCACCCGCGTAGGCGGATGGAAGTACCAGGGTGAGATCGCCTCCGGTGTCGGGGTGGCCCGGTCCGGGGTCGCCGTGGCCGAGATCAACGGGGACGGCCGGGCCGATTACCTGACGATCCGGGAGAACGGCGTGATCACCGCCTGGTTCAACGACCGGTTCAGCGGCGTCGACCGGTGGGCCTGGCAGGGAACGGTCGCTCCCGGTGCCGGCGTGCCCGGGGCCCAGGTACGGTTCGCCGACCTGGACGGGGACGCCCGCGAGGACTACCTGGTGGTGAACGAGACCGGCCGGATCGCGGCGTGGCTGAACGCCGGCCGGGACGGCGACCAGAACTGGGGCTGGGTCTACCAGGGCATCGCGGCACCCGGGGTGGGGTCGACCGGTGACCGGGTACGGCTGGCCGACATCGACGGTGACGGCCGCGTCGACTACCTGGTGGTGGACGACTCCAGCCGGGTCCGGGCCTGGCTCAACGGCGGGAAGGACGGCAACGGCCGGTGGGTCTGGAACTCCGTGGGCGAGATCGCGGCCGGGGTGGGCGTCGCCGGTTCGCAGGTGCGCTTCGCCGACGTGGACGGTGACCGCAAGGCCGACTACCTGGTGGTCGATGCCGCGGGCCGGGTGCGGGCCTGGCACAACAACCGCGGCGGCTCCGGGGCGCCCTGGGGGGATCTGGGCCTGATCGCCACCGGGGTGGGGGCCACGGACGCCGAGGTCCGCTTCGCCGACGTCAACGGCGACCGCCGCGCCGACTACCTGGCCGTCGACGAGGCGGGCCGGCTGCGGGCCTGGCTGAACGATCCCGCCGGCGGGTGGACCCTCGCGGGGGAGATCGCCACCGGCATCGGTGCCTCCGGTGACCAGGTCCGCCTGGCCGACCTGAACGGCGACCGTCGGGCCGACTACCTGATCGTCGGTGCCGACAGCGCGGTCCGGGCCTGGCTACGCCGCTAGGTCGGGCGGGGCAGCCGCCGCCGACCAGGTTCGTGCGGTGGCGGGCCTGGGTCGGTGCCCGGCGAAGCAGTCCGCGCGGAGCCCGGGCACGAGTGGCGGCGACAAGGGGGCGCGGCCACCGCGCGACGACGGTGGTCGTCGCGCGATGACCGCGGGGACGGGTGCGGGATCAGGCCGCGATGGTTTGCAGGTAGGCGAGCCCGCCACACGAGAGCGTGCTGAGGTTCTTGAACCACATCGCGAGCTGACGCTGCGAGGAGCCGTCACTGTTGATGCGCTGGATGTAGACCACGCGCGTGACCTCGAACTGGCAGTAGGTGGGGGCGCTGCCCTGGGGCGACGGGCCGATCACGTAGGCCGAGGTGACGGGATTCGCGTTGTTCCAGGTCGTGGACCAGGTGCCACCGCCGCCCACGGTTCCGATGGTGAACTGCGACCCGATGGTGGTGGAGCCGAGCCGGACGTCGGCCTGGCAGGTGATGGTCCCGACGTTCTTGACCTCCACCCAGATCTGCCGGAGCGAGCTGCCCGGCTGCACGGTCCAGATGCGTGTCACCTGGAACTGGCAGGCCGCCGAGCTCGTGGCGCCGTTCGGGTTGAGACCGGCCACCCAGATGGTGTTCCAGGGGACGTTCCAGAGGTACGTCTGGGTGCCACCCGGGTTGACGCCCCCGGTCGAGACCAGGGACGTGCTGGTCACCGCCGCCAGTTGTACCGTCGCACCACAGGCGATCGAACCGACGTTCTTGAGGGTGAACTGGAACTGCCGCTCCCCGGTGGACAGCTGGACATACCGGCTGCTGATCGTCTCGAACTGGCAGGTGGCCGAGGTGGTGGCGCCGGCCGGGTTGTAGCCGACCACGTAGGCGGCGTCGGCCGGGGCGTTGGTCCAGGTCCAGCCCTGGGTGCCGCCGGCCGCGACGGTGCCGGTGAACCACGCCGCGGCGGTGCCGATCCCGCCCTTCGCGGCGGGGCCCAGTCCGTTCGACGCCGCTGCGGCGGCCCGTGCGTCGCGCAGTGACGACTGCGATGGCTGCGACGGCTGCCGCGACGCGCCGGCCTGCGCGACCCCTGACGATGCGACGACCATGCTGAGCGCCGTCATCGCGAGGAGAACCGCGCGGATTCTTCGTCCCATTGAAGCTCCTTTATCTCGGATTCCGGGCCGTCCGCCCGGCTCCATCAGGCTGCGCGGCCCCGCTTGCCATCGGCTAGCCATCCGATAGCCGCCCTGGCGGCGACACATAGAATCATGTTCGATACATCGATGTGGGGGCTGGATGACATGGCGCTTGCTCGGCCCGGTTGAGGCCGTGGTGCGGGGCGAGCGAGTGCCGCTGGGGCGACCACAGCAACGCGCGGTGCTGGCGTTTCTGTTGCTCAACGCCAACGTGGTGGTGTCGGCGGAACAGTTGGCCGAGGCGCTGTGGGGCGGAGCTCTGCCCACCCGCGCACGGGCACAGGTCCAGGTCTGCGTCTCCCGGTTACGACAACTGACCCGCGCGGCCGGTATACCCGAAACAATCTATTCGGACTCCGGGGGATACCGACTTGAGCTGGCCGGCGACGACCTGGATGTGGCGGTGTTCTCCGGGCTGACCGAAACGGCGCGTCGGTACGCCGACTCCGGCCGGCACGAGCGGGCCACCACCCTGTTGCGGCAGGCGTTGGCGTTGTGGCGTGGCCCGGCGCTCGCGGGCGCGTCCGCCGCGTTCGTACCGGCAGCCGCCGCCAGCCTGCACGACAAGCGACTCGCCGCCTCCGAGGACCTGTTCGACGCCGAGTTCGCGCTCGGTCGGCACGCCGCCGCGGTGGCGCCGTTGCGCGAGCTGGTCACCGCGAACCCGTGGCACGAGGGTCTCGCGGTGCGGCTGATGGCGGCGCTGGCCGGGTCGGGGCACCAGGCCGAGGCGCTGCGGGTGTTCGAGCGGATCCGCCGCCTGCTCGCCGATGAGTTGGGCATCGAGCCGGGACCGCGGCTCGCGGAGGCCCACGTGCGGGTGTTGCGGCAACAGTTTCCGCCGGGCAGGCCCGCGCCAGCGACCCGGGAGACCGGACCTGGTCTGCGCCCCGCCCAACTGCCCGCCGGCCTGGCCACCTTCACCGGCCGTGGCAACGCACTCGCCGCGATGGACACGATGCTGAGCCAGGCCCAAGAAAGCGGCGCCCTGACGGTCGTCGCGATCATCGGGACGGCCGGGGTGGGCAAGACGGCGCTGGCGATCCGGTGGGCGCACCGGGTACGGCCCCTCTTCGACGACGGGCAGCTGTTCCTGGACCTGCGCGGCTACTCCCCCGGAGCGGCGGTAGCGCCGCTGGACGCGTTGTCGCGCTGCCTCCGCGCACTCGGTGTGCCGCCCACCCAGGTGCCGGACGACGTCGACGAGGCGACGGATCTCTACCGCAGCGTACTCGCCGACCGGCGGGTGCTGATCCTGCTCGACAACGCCCGCGACACCGGGCACGTCCGGCCGCTGTTGCCCGGCGGCGCCGGCTGCCTGGTGATCGTGACCAGCCGTGACCGCCTCGGCGGGCTGGCCGCCCGGCACGACGCGCAGCGGCTGTCGTTGGACGTGTTCGCGCCGCAGGAGGCCACCGAACTGTTGACCCGCGTCATCGGCGCGGAACGGGTCGCCGGGCAGCGGGACGCTCTCACGGAACTGGCCCGTGACTGCGCACACCTGCCGCTGGCCCTGCGCATCGCCGCAGCAGACCTGCACGGCCGACCACAGGAGATGGTCAGCGGGTACCTGGCGCGGCTCCGCGCGGGCGACCCGCTGACCATGCTGACCGTCCGTGACGACGAACAGACGGCGGTGCGTTCGGCGTTCGCCGCCTCCTACCAGACGCTGCCACCGCGACTCCAGCAGCTCTTCCGGCTGTTCGGCCTGGTGCCCGGCTGCGACGTGACAGCGGAGTCGGCCGCCGCGATGCTGCGGTGCGGAGCCGACGAGGCGGCGGACATGCTCTCCCGTATCGCCGACGCGCACCTGGCACAGGAGCGGACGCCGGGTCATTTCGGCACCCACGACCTGCTCGGCCGGTACGTGACCGAACTGGCGGAGATCGAGGACAACCGGGAAAGACTGGGCGACCTGCTGTCGTGGTACCTCTTCAGCGTGTACGCCGCAGCCGACCGGCTGTATCCCCAGGTGTTACGCGTGCCCACGCAGCTTCCCGCGCCCGCCGGTGCACCGATGCGATTCGCCGCCCACGTCGACGCTCTCGCCTGGCTCGACGCGCACCGGCACAACCTCGTCGCCGTGACCCGCCACGCGGCACACCAGGGACTGCACACCGTCGCCTGGTCG
Source organism: Micromonospora sp. HM134 (assembly GCF_007833915.1). Lineage (NCBI taxonomy): Bacteria > Bacillati > Actinomycetota > Actinomycetes > Micromonosporales > Micromonosporaceae > Micromonospora > Micromonospora sp. HM134. The sequence continues at coordinate 2,703,565 of NZ_CP041061.1, read as the reverse complement.
CTGGCGGACGCGCTACGCGGATACCTGTGGCTGGGAATGCACACCACGCAATGGTCCGAGGTCGCGGGGATCGGTCTTTCCGCGGCCCGGGCCGACCGGCACGAGCAGGCCGAGGCGGCGGCCCGGCTGAGTCTCGCCGCCCTGCACTGGCGGCTGGAACGGTTCCCCGAGGCGATCGACGAGTACCGGCTGGCGTTGCACTGCGCGAACCGTTCGGGATGGCACGACGGCGAGGCAGCCGCGCTGGGCAACCTGGGCCCCGTCTTCCGGATGACCGGCCAGCCGGCTGAGGCCCTGCGGGTCATGGAGCAGGCACTGGAGTTCAACCGGCGCAACGGTCGGACCGCAGGCGTCGCCGTCAACCACAACAATCTCGGGCTGGTCTGCGCCGACCTCGGACGACTCCGCGAAGCCGCAGACCATCACCACGCGGCGCTCACCCTGGCACACCAGGGCGGGGCAACCTCCAGCCGGGCCCTCATCCTGAGCAACCTGGGCGTCGTCCACCACCTTCTCGGCCGCTCCGACGACGCACTACAGACGCTGACCGAGGCACTGGAACTCCACGAGCAGACGGGCAGCCGCGGCCGGGCCACCACCCTGTGCGCGCTGGCCCGGGTCCACTGCGATCGTGGTGACCAGCCGCAGGCCGCCAGCCTCGCCCGGCAGGCGCTCGACATGGCGCGCTCGCCGGCCGAGCCCCGGGTCGAAGCGCTCGCCCTCCACATCCTGGGCATCGTCGAGGGGAAACCCGGCACCCTGTTGGATGCCCTGAGAACGGCACGCACCACCGCGGACCGGTACATCGAGGCCGACATCACCGTCAGCCTCGCCGAAGTCGACGAGCCTGCGGCACCCTCCTGGTGCCATGCGGCGCTGTCCATCACGCGGCAGTGCGGCTATCTGCTGCTCGAAGGCCGGGCGCTCGCCGCCCGCGCCGCAGCCGAGTACCGGGCTGGTGACATGGCCGCCGCCTGGCGCAGCGCACGGCTGGCGGCACAGTCACACGCCCGGACCGGCCACCAGCCGGGCACGGAGCGCGTCGAGAAGCTGCTCGCCCTTCTCGCGTCGGAGTCCCCGCCGGGCGCCACGCGCGGGCCCGGCCACCGGTGAGACGAGTCAGCAGTGCCGGGTGCGGACGGGCGACCACCGAGCCGGGTCGGTGCGGGTGGTCAGCGGTTGTCGTCCGGTCCCAGCGCGCCGCGCCGCCAGGTGTACCACCCGCAGGGCCGCACCCCACACACCGCCGACCACGAGCATCAACAGCCCGCCCCCGACCAGGAGGGGCCGTCCGGGGATCCCGGGAGGCAGCCGGCCCCATGCCACCAGCTCGGTGAGGACGATCCCCCGTGGTCCGCCGCGTCGGCGAAGGTCTCACCGAAGTACTCGCGGACCGCCCGCCGGAACCCGGCGTCGCGCACCATGTCGGCCAGCTCGATCCACGCGTCGAGCTGCTCACCGGTGGGGTCCGCCGGCAGCCGGGGCCGCCACGGGCGCAGGTGGTCGACGGACTCCCCCACGTCGAGGCCTTCGGTGACCTCGGCCCAGAACTCCGCCACGAGTTGCTCACGGTCGTCGTCGGACATCGACGCCAGTCGGTGCACGAGACCCACCTGCCCGGCGTTGCTGTCCTGCCGCACCACCGCCCGCAGCACGGCACGCCGGGTACGCGACTGCCCCATCTGCCGCTCGACGAGCGCCAGATGAGCGGTGGCGACCACCACCCTGACGTCTCAAGCCGCTGGAGAGTCAACGGCGGATCCGACCGACCAGCGGCCTCGACGACGGCCTGCCGCGTCGACCGTGACGTCTCACGGCCCCTGTCGGCCAGCCGCCGCAGGTCGTCGACGTTCTCGCGGTCCCATGATCGCTCGTACGTCGGCTTGTGTCGGACCGGACCAACCGCGATGAAGGACCGTCACCTCCGATCCCCGCGCGAACGACCACCCGGAAGGACCGAGGTCAGGCGTAGGCACGGGCTTGAAGGTGGTACAGCTCCGCGTAGAGGCCACCACTCGCGACGAGGTCCGCATGGGTGCCGACCTCCGAGACGCTGCCCTGTTCCAGGACCACGATCAGGTCGGCCATCCGCACGGTGGAGAAGCGGTGCGAAACCAGTACGGTGATCGCGCCGGTGTCCGCACGGGCTTCCGTGACGAGGTCGGCGAAGCGCTCGAAGAGCGCTTGCTCGGCGGTCGCGTCCAGGGCGGAGGCGGGTTCGTCCAGGGCGACGAGAAGCGGGCCTCGGCGCAGCAGCGTGCGGGCCAGCCCGAGCTTCTGCCACTGGCCGCCTGAGAGTTCGGTGCCGTCGCCGTACCCCCGGCCGAGCAGGCCGTCCAGACCGTCGGGGACCAGGGCCCGGACGGGGGCCGCCTCGGCCCTGTCGATCGCCTGGTGCAGGGCCTGGTCGTCGTCGATTCGGTCGAGGTCGCCGATGCCGGTGTTGTCCCGCAGCCGCAGCTCCAGCCGGGCGAAGTCCTGGAAGAGGATCGACACCCGGCGCTGCCACCCGGCGGGGGCGGCGGACGCGAGGTCGACGTCATCCACCAGAATCCTCCCCGAGGTCGGCCGGTACAGCCCGCACAGCAGTTTGACCAGGGTGCTCTTACCCGCCCCGTTCTCGCCCACCACGGCAAGCGCGGTGCCTGCCGGGATGTCGAGGGTGACGTCGTCGAGGACCTTCCGGTCGCTGTTCGGGTAGTGGAAGCTGACATGGTCGAGACGGATGCGGCGAGTGAGGACGGCGGGCAGTTTCCCCGACCCGGGTCCGGCAGATTCGGGCGACGCGGCGGCGACAGTGCGGAGTGTCCGGATCCGCTCCATCGTGCAACCCGCCGCCTGGACAATCGTCAGCAGGCCGAGTCCATTGGACACCTGGAAGGAAATCTGGGCGGCCAGAGCGATCACCAGAATCACGTCGCCCAGCCCCGAGCCGCCCTGCAACGCCTGCCGAACCACCAGATAGATCGCACCGCCGTAGGCGACGGCGAAGGTGAGCTGCCCCGCCGCACGCAGCAGGGCGGCTCCGGTCTGGGCCCTGCGTAGCGCGGTAGTGGTGGTGGCCCAGTCGCGCTGGTGGCGTTCGATCAGCATGGCCTCGGCACCCGACAGGCGGATCTCCTTGACCGACGCGAGCATGGTGGTGGTCTCCAGCAGGTGCCGGCCGAGACGCGTCAGCGCGGCGGTGTCCTCCTTCGCACGATCCACCAGACGCTGAGCCCGGTTGCCTGCCAGGACGGGGATTGCTCCGGCGAGGGGAAGAAGAAGCAGCCACGCGTTGAGCGAGCCGAGCAGGACCGCGGTCAGGCCCAATTGCAGGACCAACCCCCCGAGCTGCAGAACGGCCTCCAGGGAGGCGCGGGTGCGTGGAAGTTCCTCGCGGACCAACGCGAGGGTGTCGGCGTAGGCCGGAGTGTCCAGTTGTTCGAGGTTGCCGACACCGTGGGCGAGCGTGATCAGCTCGTTCTGGAGTTCGACCTCGCTGAGGTCGCCCAGTTCGAAGTAGGACAGGTGGGCGAAGTGATTCATCATCAGCTCGAAGACCAGCAGTGCTGCCGTTGTCAGCGCCAGCCGAGCGGCGGTGCCCGAGTCATGATTGACCGCTGCGGTGGTGAGCGACTTGAGGCATAGCGCGATCAACGGGGTGGACAGGAATCCTGCGGCCAGCATCGCTGAGGCACGCGCGAGACGCCCTGGATCACAGCGGAAGGCGAGCCACAGAAGGTGTCGGACCGCAAGGATCGTGGTCATCGGGCCGCTCCATCGATCCTCGGCAGGAGGCGTTCAGTCGTCGACGGGTCGGCGGCTTCGTCCGCCGTGAAGCGTTCCGCCTGAATCCTGAAGAGCTCGGCATAGCTTCCGTTGAGTTCCATCAACTGTTCGTGCGTGCCGGATTCGGCCACCCTGCCGTCGGCGAGCACGACGATGCGGTCGGCTCGGCGCACGCTGGAGAAGCGGTGCGAGACGATGACGCTGGTCACGCCCTTGGTCATGTCCAGAAAACGCTCGAAGAACGCGGCTTCCGCACGGACGTCGAGTTGGGCGGTGGGCTCATCGAGCACCAGGAGGGACGCCCCGCACTCCAGTGCCAGCAAGGCTCTGGCCAGAGCGATCCGCTGCCACTGGCCGCCTGACAGGTCGGTGCCACCCTCGTACTCGGCGCTGAGGACCGTGTCCACGCCGTGCGGGAGGCCGTCGATGATCTCCTGTGCGCCCGCGCGCCGGGCCGCAGTGTGGAGCGCGTCGCGGTCACCGAGGAGGTCCGGTCGGCCCAGCCAGATGTTCTCGGCCGCGGTGAGGTGTAAGCGGGTGAAGTCCTGGAAGATCACGGCGATGCGCCGGTGCCAGGCCGACGGCGAGATCCCGGCGATGTCGGTCCCGCCAGCGGTGATCCGACCACTGGTGGGTTCGTGCAATTTGGTCAGGAGCTTCACCAGCGTCGTTTTCCCTGCGCCGTTGAGGCCGACGATCGCCGTCGAAGTCCCCGGTGCGAGTTCGAGGTCGAGCCCGTCGAGCACGGCGGGAGCACCGTCGTGGTAGCGGAAACCGACGCCCTCGAAGCGCACGGCCTCGACCGGATCAGGTACGTGACCGGGGTCGTACTGCCGATCGTGGCCGCCCCCATCCGCAGCGACCTGCTCCAGGCGGGTCAGTGCGTCGTGGGCGGCCAACCCGTAGAGCGTCTGCATGTCACTCTCGGGGAAGAAGACGCCGAAGCGCATGGGAATCAGCACGGCCTGAAGGGCAACAGACAGTTGGAGCAGCGTCAGCGAACCGTTCGTGCCGTCCTCGGCCAGGGCCGACAGCGCCGCGCCGCCGCCGAGCAGGCCGAACCCTGCCAGCGCGACGAAAGGCCAGAACAGCAGCCTGCGGCGGGTCGCCCACAGCGGCTCCAGGTAGCCGCGTGCCTCTTTGCCATGGCGTTGCCGGAGCCAGGGGACCAGGCCGAGCACCCGTGCCTCTTTGGCCAGCCCGGTTCCGGTCGCCGTGCGCCGCAGGTAGGACAGTCTCCGCCGCGGACCGGCCAGGGTCGCCCGTACCGCGCCGAAGCGGCTCAGCGAGCCGCGTTGGCCGAACCTGATCACGATCGCCGTTACGGCCACCAGCACACCGGTGCCAGGTCCCAATACCACGGACACCATGACCGCAGCCCCGACAAGTTGGGTGTAGCGGGCGATCAGAGCCAGGGTTCCGGCAGCGGCATCGCCCGGGGTGGGGACCACCCGCTCGAAGCCGTTACGGGCGTCCGAGAGCACATCGAGCACCTCCTGCCGCTCCAGGTCCGCGGCCGGGAGATCACGCAGCGCACACGCCATCAGTCGGACGATGCACGCGCCGTCGACCTGACGGATCACCAGTTCAGCCAGCACCGACTGGAACGGGACAAGAGTCTGTTGCAGCACGAAAGCGGCAACGGCCAGCATCAACGCGAGACCGATCCGACCTATGCCACCATGGTCACCGAAACCTGACATGGCATCAGGGATTCTCGATATCAGGGTACTTGTCGCGAGGATGAAGGCGATCGGGAGCAGGCCGACCGCAAGGTGGAGCCCACCCGCGCCGGCGATCAGTCCCGGGTGTGCGTAGCGCAGCAGCCGCACAGTGGCGAGCCATCGAACGGCGCGTCGTCGAAGCGGTCCGGCGCCCGGGTCGGGCGTCGTGGAAGGCATCAGGAACTCCCCCGAGTACGTCAGGGCACGCAGGACGAGCAAACGGCACAGGTGAAAGGGCATCTCGCCGGGATCCGATTGCGATCGGAGGAGGGAAACAGCGGACTCCCGCGAACCCGGGAACGCCACTGTAGCCGGGGAAGCTCGCGGTCCAGAGTCTGGCTCAGACCTCGTGTGACGTCAAGAATTTCATTGATGGTCATCTAGCGGTTCTGTACAACGGATTGGATCTCTGATCCGTCACACGGATCGGTCTAGACAGACCTGCATCGATGTGGTTACCGTTGCACTCCGTGTTCGTCCGGCTCCGAATGTCCAGTCCGGGCCGCTTCGCACCCTTCGCGTTATCGGAGGTGGTGCGCCGCGATACCGGGCTTGTTCGCCGACGTTTCCGCCCTACCCGGAGACAGTTCGTGCGCGAGCCCAGGGCCGTTCCGAGCCCAGCCTCAGTGTCGAGGCACCCCGCTCCCTTACCAACGCTTTCTCGTCAGCGCCTGACCGGTATGCCAGATTCTCCGCGATTTCCGTGCGGCGCTGACCACCGGCCGTCGCCGCAACATCGCTCTTCCGTCATCTTGGCACCTCCACCCGCGTCGCCCCGGGCGATGCCCGACCTGAGGAATCTGGCAATGCAGCACCCTGGTGCCCATTCGTTGACGTTCCGAGGAAAACGATCCGAAACCGCCCCTATGACGTGGGGTCAACGCGCCATCTGGAAGGCCATTCGTTGGCTCGGTGACGATGCCCACTACTTCAACATCCGCCGTATCGCGAAGATCCCGGCCGGTATCTCCACCGAACAGGTCGAGACGGCGCTCAGCGCATTCGTCTCGCGGCACGAAGTGCTGCGTACCCGATTTCACGAAGAGGGCGACGGGCCCGTCCAGGAGGTCTGGGCAGAGGGCGCGCTGTCCCTCACGGTGGCGGATGCAGCATCCGGCGCCGCCGATGACGTTGCCGTCGAGCTGGCACGAGAGTTGGTGGGCCTGACCTTTCGCCACGCCGAGGAATGGCCCTTCCGCTGCGCGCTCGTCCTACAGGACGGACGTCCAGCCGTCGCCGTCTTGGTGTTCTCGCACCTGGCTGTCGATTTCTGGGGCGTACGCGAGCTGGAGCGCGATCTGCAGCAACTGCTCGACGGCAGCGGGCCCCCGGAACCACAGTGGCAGCCGCTCGACCAGGCACGCTTTGAGACGGAGGGTCCTGGTGCCGCCCGCGGTGCGGCCGCGGCGGAGTACTGGCGTCGAACGCTGCACACCGTGCCGCCGACGCTGTTTCGTACGGTCACCGGCGAGGGCAGACCCGAGCGCTTCGTCCGGCTGGGGATGAACTCCCCCGCCGTCGCGGTCGCCACGACCGTGCTTGCCGAACGCTGCCAGGTCAGCACCGGCACCGTGCTGCTGGCCGCCACGGCGGCCGTACTCGGTGCCTACACCGGGCACGACACCGTGGCGCTGCAGCTCATCGCGGTCAACCGGCATGACGAGCGCAGCCGTCGGCTCGTGGCCCCCATGGTGGAGAACGCGCTGTTCGCATTGAACGTCGACGACGACACCTTTGAACAGACGGTGCGCCGGACCTTTCTGACCGGAATGAACGCCTACCGTCATGCCCAGTACGACCCGTCGGCCGTGGACGAGATTCTCGACGAGGCGCGCAAACGCAGCCACGGCGCACTCAACCTCGGTTGCTTCTTCAACGACAAACGTATGCACGACCGTTGGGAGAACCTACCGCACACCGATGCGGGCCCGGACGGACTGCGTGCGCTCCTCTGCCGCACCACGGTCACCTTCGTGGGTTCGTGGGAGCGCCAGGACGCCACCTTCTTCCTGCACACCGGATACGCGCCCGACACCTGCCTGCTCTATCTGATGGCCGACACCGAACTGATACCGCGCCACGACATCGACCTCCTGCTGCGCGCCTTCGAGATTCTCCTGATCGACAGCGCCACAGGCACTCTCGACCTGGCGGGCTTCCGCTCGACGCGTGCGACAACCAGTACCGAGAAGAAGCTTGGAGAGATCGCCGGATGACCACTAACGCCACCATCTGGGACGACGAGGTCGCCATCGCCGTCACTCGGCTCACCGCAGCGGCCGAGGACGAGTACTACAACCCCTACCAGACTTTCGAGTGGCCCGAGAGCATCCCTGAGGGCGCGCTGTGGATGAGCGAGGATCTGGTGACGGTGTACGGCACCGCAGCCGCCGCCGAGTTGGACCGCGAGCAGTATCTCGCCCTGTCGAAGTGGGAGAGCATCAACTTCTACAGCCTCAACGTGCATGGGATCCGCGAGCTGATGCAGGAGGTGGTACAGCGGATCCACACCCCCGGTTTCGAGATCCCCACCCCGTTCTTCCATCACTTCCTGGGCGAGGAAAACGAGCACATGTGGTTCTTCGCCGAGTTCTGCCTACGCTACGGCGGAAAGCTGTTCACCAACCGGTCCATGGCTTTCCCCCAGGAGCAGCACTCCGCTCTGCTGGACAACTTCATCGTGTTCAGCCGGATCCTGATCTTCGAACAGATCGTCGATCACTTCAACAGCAGGATGGCTGCCGACGCCGCCCTCCCGGAGACCATTCGCGCCATCAACCGGGTGCACCACCAGGACGAGTCCCGGCACATCGCCTTCGGTGCTCAACTGGTACGTGCCTTGTGGGTGCGACTGCGTGCGGACGGCGACAACAAGGAGATCGCCGTGGCCCGTCAGTACGTGGAGAGGTACATCGCGAGTTCGCTACAACAGCTCTACAGCGTGGACGCCTACCGCAACGCGGGAATTCCCAATCCGTTCGCCTTCCGCAGCCGTGTCCTCGCCGACCCTTCCCGCAGCGCCGCCCACGACGCAGTCACGGCCCGTACCGACGCGTTCTACCGTCGGATCGGCCTGTTCGACCAGGCCGCAGCCTGAGCGACTCCGCCGCTCCCTGTCCCGCCCACCTCCACAGGAGCAGGTCACCCATGGCACTGCGCACACCACCCGCCGCCCCGGCCGGAGATCTCACCCTACTGAACCCCGGCCCCGGCCTGGTCGTCCTCGAACCACAGCGAGCCGCACTCATGCTCGAACTCGACGCCCTGTTCACCGACATGGCCGACGAACTCGGCGCCTCCGCAGTGGTCGGGCCGCCACTTCTGCCCGCAGAGGGCCTGGCCCGGCTCGACTACTTCCGCAACTTCCCGCACCTCGGCGTGACCGCCGCCCGCTTTTCGGACGGTGCGGTCGAGGCACTGGCATCCGGGGCCCCGGTGGCGGAGCAGCCGGTTCGACCCACCGGCTACCTGCTGCCGTCGGCCACCTGCTACGGCCTGCTGCTCTCGTTGCAAGGCCAGGATGTCGGCCCAGGACTGAGGCTGACCTCGATCGGCCGCTGCTTCCGCAACGAGGACCACTACGACGGTCTGCGCCGCCTCTGGGGCTTCCATATGCGCGAGATCGTCTACTTCGGCACCGCCGAGGGAGCCCGCGAACACCTGGCCCGCTCGAAGGAGCTCGTGGAGACTCTGGCCAGCCGACTCGGCATCGAACTGTCGTACCAGCCCGCGAGCGACCCGTTCTACGACAAGAGCGGCTCCCGGGCCAAACTGATGGCCCTCGACCCCGTCAAATATGAGTTCGTCGCTCCCGACGGCACCGCCATCGCGTCGGTGAACAGGCACCGCAACTTCTTCGGCGAACGGCTCGGTATCACCAGCGCCGGCGTTGTCGCACACAGCAGCTGCACTGCTTTCGGTGTCGAACGCTGGATACACGCGATGCTGCAGGCGCACGGCACGCCACAGAAGGCGCTACGGCAGGTCCATGATGTTCGTGGCTGACCTTCCCGATGTTCCGGCTGCGAGGGTGACGGCGGCGGCGGAGCGGGGGGCGCGAGCCCTCGGAGTCGAATTCCCACTCATCCAGGCAGGCATGGGCGGCATCGCCGGGCCGGCGCTCGCGGCAGCGGTCAGCGACAGCGGCGCGCTCGGCACCGTCGCCCTCTACAAGAGCAACCCGGAGCAGAGCGCTGCACTCGTGGTCGACACTGCCGCGCGCACGAGGCGCACCTTCGCGGTGAACGTGATCCCCGAGGTCGCCGGACGGCTGCTCACCGATCAGGTGGGCGCGCTGCTCGCCAATGCGGACCGGCCACTTCTTCTGAACAGCTACGGCCTGCTCCCCGAGCCGGAGGCGGCACGGGTGCTGGCCGCCGGACACCGCCTGCTGATCCAGGTGGGCACCGCCGCCGACGCGTCGGTCGCGGCCGGACTGGGCGCGCACGGCGTGGTGCTCCAGGGCATCGAGGCCGGCGGCCACCACCTCGGGATACTGGGCATACGCGAACTGCTCGCCCAGTACGACCAGGAGCCTGCGGCGTTCGTCGCCGGCGCGATAGCCACCGGCGCCGACCTGCTCGATGCCCTGCGCGCCGGTGCGTCCGGCGCGCTGTGCGGCACAGCGTTCGTGGTCACTGCCGAGTCGGCCGCGCACCCCTCCTACAAGGCGGCACTCCTGCAGGCCGGCGCCGAGGACACCGTCGTTACCGACCGCTTTTCGATCGGCTGGCCGGGACGTCCGCACCGGGTGCTGCGCAGCCCCGTCACCGACGCGCCGCAGCCGCTGCCCGCGACGCTGATCGCCTGGACCAGCGTGATGGGTGAACGCCGACCGGTCCCGCGAGGCTCCGCCGCCGCACCCACGGAGGAGGCCGAGGGTCACGTCGAGCAGATGGCCCGGTATGCGGGCCTCGGGTGCGCCGCACTCCGGACGGTACGGCCGGCCGCGGCCTACGTCGCCGGTTTCCGCGCGGAGTTCGCCGCGGCCCTCGCCGCCCTACGCGAAGACGGGACGGCAGCGGCCGTCCCGGTCCCGATCGGGAGGCCGCGATGACCAGTGGCCGCTGACCGTCACCCCCGACGGGGAGTGGGCCGCCGCCGCTGTTGACCGAGGTCTGGCTCCTCGGATCCGTCATCCCACCGTTCGACAAACAACATGGAGCAGTCGTGAAGCGGATCGCCGAATGGATCCAGACCAAGAACCCCGAACTCGACCGCGAGCCCAGCCCGACGGAGGACCTGATCGAGGCCCGGCTCATCGACTCCCTGGACTTCCTGGAGTTCATCTACCTGCTCGAAGACCTCTCCGGGAGGCCCATCGACCTGCAAGAGGTGAGCGTCGACGATTTCCGCACCCTGGAACGCATCGAGCACCGCTTCCTGCGTCCCGACGCCGGAACCACGTCGTGACTGTTGCCCCGGCGGCCCCGGTCGTCAGGTTCGGCAGCTGTGACGCGGAGCACCGGTGGCGGCCGACCGGGTTGGCGCGGCTGCCAGCCCTCCGCGATCCACACGCCGAGCGATTGCTGCGGGGGATGGATGAGCTACAGGCCGTCCTCTGCCGCCCCGATGACGTGCTGCTTACTCACTACCAGCCGCCCGCGGCCTTCGGCGAGGTGATGCGTGCCGCAGGTTTCGGTGCCCGGCACCTGCCGGTTCCCGGCGATCTGGCGCTCCCCGTCGAGGAGCGCCTGGCTGTCGTCGGCCTGCCGGGATTCACCGGCGCGAGGCCCGAACCGTATGCGGTGCTGCCGGGGACGGCCGCTGCGGTCAGGAGCCTCGGACTGGACGCGGCGCTGCCCGACCTGAACGCCGTCCGGCTGGTCAACTCCAAGACCTGGTCGACGCGGCTGGGGCTACCCGGCTCCGGACGGGTCGTCACCTCGCTGCAGGAACTGCGCGAGGCGGCGGTCTTGCCGTGCGTGGTCAAAGACCCCTATGGAGTGTCCGGGCAGGGCAATGTCATCCTCGACTCACCCACCAGACTCGCGTTGGTCGAACGCAGCCTGAGTCGGCGACCGGCGGACATGATCGAGTTGGTGGTCCAGCCGCTGTACGAACGGTCCGACGACTTCGCCGCGCATCTGACGATCGACCCGGAAGGGGAACTGGTGTGGCACGGCGTTCGCCAGATCCTCAACGTCGGTCACTCCTACCGGGGTTCGTCGTCTCCGACGCCGCAGTTGATGCAGCGGCTCGACCGTGCGGAGTACCGCGCATGCGTGGAGGCGGTGGCCCGGGCCGCAGCGGCGGAGGGCTATCGCGGGCCATTGTCCGTCGACTCGATGACCACCGCGTCGGGGGAGCTGATCCCGGTGCTGGAGGTCAACGCCCGCCTCTCGCCCGGGATGATCGCCCAGCAGTTGGGCGTGCGGTTGCGTCTGGCGTTCGTCCGGATCGGCGGCGACGACTACTTCGAGCGACTGGTCCACCTGCTGGATGATGCGGGACGGCTCGCGACCAGTGGCCGTGACGGCATCCTTCCGCTGGCGGCCAGCACACTGGTTCCTCCTCGCGGTTGGCTTTTCTACGCCGTCTTCGGCGAGGCAGACGCGGAACTCGGGGAGATCACCGAGAGACTGTCCGGGCATTGATCGACACCTGTAGGCAGCACGTCGGACGTGGAGCACGGAGAGCAGACGAGCATGGCTGAAACACGCTACGACAGCCAGGCAGCCGCCGACTATCAGGCGGCTCGGGAGGTCCCACGGGAGGGCCTGGATGCATGGCGTACCGCGGTGTCCGCAGCGGCCGGTCTCGCACCTGGCATGACGGTGCTCGACGTGGGTGCGGGGACCGGAGCGTTCGCGAGCGCATTCCACGCCTGGTTCGGAGTCCGGGTGCTGGCCGTCGAGCCGGCCGCAGCGATGCGGGCGCTGATTCCTGCGTCCGAGGAGATCCGGGCGCTCGACGGGAAGGCGGAGTCGCTGCCGGTCCCGGACGGCTGCGCGGACGCGGCATGGCTCGGCTCCGTGATCCACCATCTGGACGATCTGGAGGCATCGGCCCGCGAGCTACGCCGGGCACTCAAACCAGGCGCTCCGGTGCTCATTCGCAACTCCTTCCCCGGCCGCTGCGACCGGGACCTGCGGGTGCGGTTCTTCCCCGAGACAGCGGGTCTGGTCGACAACTACCCCACCGTCGACCGGGTCTGCGCGGCCTTCGCCACGGCAGGCTTCGCCCAGGTTTCGCTCCGCCCGCTGCCGCAACGCAGCGCACCCACCCTGACCGCCTACGCCGACGGGCTCCGCCGCGCTGCGGACTCCAAGCTCCGCGCCCTCCCCGACGACGTCTACGCCCGCGGCCTCGCCCGACTCCGCGCCGCCGCCGAGGCTGACCCCACCGAACCTGCCACCAGTTGGATGGACCTCCTTGTCCTGATCTGACCTCGTCGCCGCCCGGGAGACCCGCGCCGCCGGCTCGGTACTGCTGGAGGACGCGGCGACCTACGGCTGTGACGGGGCGCCTCCCGCGCCGAACCGGTCGTGGCCCCCCAACCGGCAACATCGGGTGGTGGGCGGAGAGTTCTGTGCGGGTCCAGGGACGCACGACGATCCTGTCCGACGGGGACCACGCCCGGTTCGGCAGCGCGCCGGTCAGGATGCGCAGTCGACGGCGGTGGGGTTCGCCCCGCAGCCCGGGTAGCCTGACCGACACCATGGACGGTCACCGATTCGCCGTGTCCCGGCTCCTGCCGCCACCCGGGCTGCCCCGGGCGATCGCCTACCAGACCGCCATGGTGGCTGTCGGCAGCGGCACGTTCCTCAGCGGCAGCATCGTGTTCTTCACCGAGGTGCTCGGGCTCACCCCGGTGCAGATCGGGATCGGCTTCTCGGTCGCCGGGCTCGCCGGGGTGGTCACCTCGCTGCCGCTGGGCACGCTGGCCGACCGGATCGGCGGGCAGCGGTCCTGGACGGTCGGTGCGCTGGGCGCGGCGGTGACGTTCGCCGCCTACCCGCTCGTGACGTCCTTCGCCGGTTTCGTGGTGCTGATGGTGGTGGCCGCTGTCACCGCCTCGTTCGCCAACGCCGGGCGCACCATCTACACCGCCGCCGCCCTACCGGCCGCGGACCGGGTGCGCACGATGGCGTACGCACGCTCCTACCTCAACGCCGGGTTCACCGTCGGCACCGGCCTCGGCGCGCTGGCGCTGGCGTTCGACTCGACCGCCGCGCTGGTCGCCATGGTGCTGTTCAACTCGGCGTTGTCACTGCTCAACGCCGTCCTGGTGGCCCGGCTGCCGGCCGCGCCGGTGGTGCGGCACGAACGCACGGCCGGCACCTCCCGGTGGGCGGTCCTCAGGGACGTGCCCTACGTGACGTCGGCGGTGCTCCTCGCCGTCATGATGTTCCACGCGGTGATCCTCATCGAGATCCTGCCGCTGTGGACGATCACCCACACCGACGCTCCCAAGCCGCTGCTCGGCGCGATGCTGGCCCTGAACACGGTTCTGGTGATCACGTTGCAGGTGCCGGCGTCGCGGGGTGCGGACTCGCTTCCCGGCGCGGCCCGCCTGATCCGCCGCGGCGCCCTGGTCACCGCGGTCGCCTGCCCGGTTGCCGCAGTCGCCGGGCGGACCGGCGGCGGGTGGACCGTCGTCGCGCTGATCGGGGTCGTGGTGCTGGTGACGACGACGGAACTGTGGTTCTCGGCGGCGCTGTGGTACTTCCAGACCACGGTGCCGCCCGCCGCCGAGCGTGGCGCGTACCTCGGCACGGCGCAGACCATCAACTCGGCGGCGGACGTCTTCGCCCCGGTCGGCCTGACCCTGCTCGCGGTCGGCACCGGCGGCTGGGGCTGGTGGGTCGTCGCCGCGGTCTTCGTCGGCTGTGCGCTCGCCGCCGGGCCGGTCGTCGGCTGGGTGGCCCGCACGCCCCGCACCGATGGGCACACCGGCGCGGCGACGGCGGGACCCGATCCCGATGCCGGCACCGCGTTACGCCCCGTCTCGCGCTGACGACGCCGGACCGGCGGACTCCTTGACAGCACATCGACGCGTTGAAATCCTTCGGGCGGAAGGGGGTCCGATGAGCGCTGACGACGACACCCGGACGTACGCCGTGGTCGTGAACGACGAGGAACAGTTCTCGATCTGGTGGGACGACCGGGAACTGCCCGCCGGTTGGCGTCGCGAGGGCACCACCGGGTCACGCGACGAGTGCCTCGCCCGCATCGACGAGGTGTGGACGGACATGCGGCCGCTGTCGTTGCGGCGGTGGATGGACGAGCACGCCACCACCGGCTGACGTCGTGACGGGCGAGGGCGCATGAACGGCAGTCTCCAGCGGTATCCGGCCCTCGCCGTGCAACGCGGGATGGTGTTGCAGACGCTCCGGCAGCCCGACGCCGGGGTCGACGTCCAGCAGGTCACCCTCGCCTGGGACGGTCCGCCGGACCGGGACGCGTTCGTCGCCGCCTGGCAGGCCGCGACCGGCCGGCACGCGGTGCTGCGGACGGCCTTCGAGGTCGACGGTGAGCACGGTGTGGTCCAGGTCGTCCACCCCGCCGTGACCCCCGACCTGCGGTGGCGGGAGACGACTGTCGACGGTTTCCTCCCCACCGACCGGCACGAGCCCTTCGACGTCGGCCGGGCACCCCTGCTGCGGGTCACCGTCCTGGGCGACCACCATGTCGTCGTCACGTTCCACCACGCGGTCCTCGACGGCCGTTCCACCCGGATGCTGCTCGACGAGATCCTCGCCGACTACGCCGCGCGTCGCGCCGGCCGGCTGCCGCACCCGCCGCACCGGCCGCCGTTCGTGGACTTCGTGCGCTGGTGGGAGGCACGCGACCCGGCCCCCGACGACGCGTTCTGGAAGGGGTACCTCGCCGACGCCCCGATCCCCCGGGCCCTCCCGGGCCGGATCGACGCCGCCCGGGACGCGAGCGCGCGCAGCGTGCCGGCGTCGCACGAGATCGTCCTGACCCGGCCGGACTCCGACCGGGTCCGCGCCGCCGCCGCGGATGCCGACGTCAGCGTCGGCGTGCTGGTCCACGCGGCCTGGGCGCTGCTGCGCGGCGCGTACGGCGGGGTGGACGACGTCACCGTCGCGGTCACCAGATCCTGCCGGTACGGCAGCGTCCCGGATGCCGAGCAGATCCTCGGGCTGCTCCTCACCACGGTGCCCCTGCGGGTCCGGCTCGACCGGCGGTGGCCGGTGCGACAGCTGCTCGCCGACGTGGCCGACCGGATCCGGCAGCTCCGCGAGCACCAGCTCACCCCGCTGCACCACATCCTCGGTCAGGCGGGGCTGACACCCGACACGCCGCTGCTGGACAGCCTCGTGGTGTTCGAGCGGCAGACCCTGGCCACCGCCCTGGCCGAGGGCGGACCGGAGCCGGCCCGACGCTCCGCGCGGGTGCACCGGATGCCCGGTCATCCCCTGACGGTGCACGCCTTCGACGAACCGGAGCTGCGCCTGGGCGTGACGTGGGACGCCACCCGGCTGCTGGACGTCTCGGCCCGGCGGATCCTCGCCCAGTTGCACCGCACCGTGTGCGAGGTGGCCGAGCGGCCGGACGCCGCTCTGGCCGACCTGGATCTCGGTGCCGCCGCCGAAGCGCCGCTGCGCGCCGCCTGGAACACCACCCGACGGCCCTATCCCCGGCAGGCGTCGATCCCCGAGGTCTTCGCGGCCCGGGTGGCCGACGACCCGGACGCCACCGCGCTGGCGGTCGGTGGCCGCACGATCGGGTACGCGGAACTGGACCGCGCGGCCGACCGGCTGGCCCGGACGCTGCGCGGGCACGGGGTCACCGGCGAGAGCCCGGTCGCCGTGCTGCTCCCCCGGGGCGAACCACTGATCCGGGCTCTGCTCGGTGTCCTCAAGGCCGGCGGGGCCTACCTCCCGGTGGACCCGGCCGCACCACCGGCCCGGATCGCGGGCCTCCTCGCCGCCAGCGGCACCCGTCTGCTGCTGACCACCCCGGCGACCGCCGCCGGCCTGCCCGACCTGGGCCCGGTCCGGGTGCTGGACGTCGACCCGCCGCCCGGGGAACCGGTGCCCGCCGGTCCGCCGCCACGGATCCATCCGTTGCAGCTCGCCTGCGTCCTGCACACCTCCGGCTCGACCGGCGCACCCAAGCGGGTCGGCATCACCCACCGGGGCGTGGTACGGCTGGTGACCGACCCCGACTTCGCCACCCTCGGCCCCGGCGAGCGGCTGCTCCAGTTCGCCCCGACCGCGTTCGACGCGTCCACCTGGGAGATCTGGGGTGCGCTGCTGACCGGCGCCACCGCGGTGGTCGCACCGCCGGACCCGGTGGACCTGACCGCCCTGACCGCGCTGATCCGCGACGGTGGCGTCACCGTCGCCTTCCTCACCGCCGGGCTGTTCCGGCAGCTCGCCGAGACCGACGTCACGGCGCTGGCGGGAGTGCGGCAGCTACTCACCGGTGGGGACGTGGCCGACCCGGGCACGGTCGGTGCCGTGCTCGCCGCACGTGACGGGCTTCCGCTGGTCAACGCGTACGGGCCGACCGAGAACGCGACGCTGACCAGTTGCCACCGGATGAGCGGCACCGCGCCGGTGGGTGACCGGGTGCCGATCGGCCGTCCCGTGCCGCAGACCACCGTCCACGTGCTCGACGCCGACGGCCGGCCGGTGCCGGTCGGGGTCGCCGGCGAGCTGTACACCGGCGGGGACGGGCTGGCCCGGGGCTACCTCGGTGATCCGGCGGCGACCGCGCGGGCGTTCGTGCCGGACCCGCAGGTGCCGGGCGGGCGGCTCTACCGGACCGGTGACGTCGTCCGCTGGCGCGCGGACGGGGTGCTGGAGTTCCTGGGCCGCCGCGACGACCAGGTCAAGATCCGGGGGTTCCGGGTCGAACCGGGCGAGGTGGAGGCGGTGCTCAGGACCCATCCGGCGGTCGGGGCGGCGGCGGTGGGTGTCCTGGACGACGGGACGCAGCGGCACCTGGCCGGCTACGTCACGCCGGCCGGCGCGGCGGTCCCCACCGTGGCCGGTCTGCGTGACCACGTCGCCGCCCGGCTGCCGGCGCACCTGGTGCCCGCCGTGTTCACCGTCCTGGACCGGCTGCCGACGACCGCGTACGGAAAGGTCGACCGGGCGGCGTTGCCGGTGCCCGACCTCACCGGGGCGACCCCGCACCTGGCCGGCCCCGCCTCACCGACCGAGCACCGGCTGGCCGGGCTGTGGTCCCGGCTGCTGCCCGGCGGGCGGCCACCCGCGGGCATCGGCCGGGAGAGCAGCTTCTTCGCCCTCGGCGGCAACTCGCTGACGGCCACCCGGTTGATGTTCCGCATCCGGGAGACGTTCGGCGTGGAGCCGGGGGTGGGCCTGTTCTACCGGGCGCCGACGCTGGCCGCGACGGCGGCATGGCTCGACGCGGCGGTCGCACCCGTGGAGGGCCGGGGGCAGCAGAGCGGGCCGGCGCTGGTGCGCCGCGAGCGGGTGGCGCACCTCGCCGGGCGGGACCGGCCCGGACATCTCACCCGGCTGACCGACGGGTGGTCCCTGTGGCGGACGGTCTGCCTGCGGGGCGCCGGTCTCCCGGCCGACCTGATGGCCGCGCTGGGCGACGCGGAACTCGCCGCCGCCGCCGACCGGGTGGTGGCCGCCGCCGGGGACCCGGCCGGCCTCGCCGACGCGGAGGCGGCGTACGCGGCCGTCTACCCGGACGCGGTGGGGCGGCTCACGGCCGCGCTGCACGCGGTGGCGGCCCACCCGCGTTTCCGCGAGGCGGTGGCCTGGCAGAACCCGCACGCGCTGCGCACCGGCGTCGACGCGCTGCTGCGCCGGGGCCCCGACCACCGGACCCGCAACACCAGGCACCGCCAGCACGAGGCGCTGGTCACCAGCTACCTGCAGCGCTACTGCCTGAAGAACGACACCATCGGCTTCTTCGGGCCGGTCGGCTGGGCCCGGATCGAGCCCGGTGCGGGCGTACGGGTCGACCCCGCCGACCCGCCGGCGCTCCTCGCCCGACGGACGGTCTACCTGGAGGGCTGGGCGGTCGCGGCGGTGCTCGCCCCGTACGCGGTCCGGCTGCGCCCGTGGCTCGTACCCCGGGTCATGCCCTTCCTGGACCTGACCGGGACGACGCTGCGGGTGCCGCTCGCCGCGCCGGTCACGGTCGGCGACACCGAGGCGGCGGTGCTGCGTGCCTGCGACGGGATCCGCGACGCGAACTCGGTCGCCGCCGTCGTGCTGGCCGACCCCGGGTCGGGGCTGCGCACGACGCGGGAGGTGCACGAGGTCCTGGACACGTTGGCCGCGACCCACCGGATCGCCTGGCAGCCGGAGCCGGCACCACACGACACCCACCCCGAGCGGACCCTGCGCACCCTGCTGGAACGGGTCACCGACGACGAGGTGCGCACCCCCGCCCTCGGTGCCCTGGACGACCTGTGCGCCGCCCGCGACGCGCTCGCCGCGTCCGCCGGTGACCCGGACGGGGTGACCGCCGCGATGTCCCACCTGGAGGCCACGTTCGAACGGCTGGCCGGTGTCCCGGCAGCCCGCCGCGCCGGCACGATGTACGCCGGGCGCACCCCCGTCTACGAGGAGTGCCTGCGGGCCGGCACCGTCGCCGTCGGCGAGGCAGGCCTCGACCCGATCCGTGCGGCGCTGGCCCTGGTGCTGGAGGCCGCACGGTGGTTCACGGCGGCCGGCGCGACGCTCTACCGGCGGCTGTGCACCGAGATCTACCGGCGTCGCGCGACGGAACTGGGCACCGACGTGATCCCGCTGGTCGACTTCTGGCTGCTGGCCGGCGAGGCGCTTTTCCACCCGCCGCAGCGGCTGACCGCCCTGCTCACCGGTGCGCTGCACCGCCGCTGGGCCGACGTGCTGACCCTGCCGGCGGGCCAGCGGCGGGTCAGGTTCACGGCGGCGGAGCTGGCCCCGGCGGTGGCCGTCGCCTTCCCTGCGGGGCGGCCCGGCTGGCCGACGGCACGGCAGCACAGCCCGGACCTGATGCGCGCCGGCGACGAATGGGTCCTGGGTGAGCTGCATCCAGGGGTCAACACCCTGCGGTACGCCACCTGGGTGGCCTGTCACCCGCAGGCGGACGCGCTGCGCGCCGCGATGGGCCACGACGTGGGCACCGGGGTGGTGTATCCGGCCGAGACCGGCCAGGAGGGTGGCGTGCCGACCCGGCAGAGCAACGCCCTGACCGGCGCGGGTGACGTGCGGCTGGTGTTCGCGCACGACTCGTTCGGGCACGACCCGCGCCGCAGCCTGCGGGTCGGCGAGTGCGACCTGGTCGGTACGGCCGGCGGGCTGCGGGTACGGTCACGCGACGGGCGGTTCGACGGCGACCTGATGGACGTCCTCGGCGACGTGGTCGGCGCCGGGCTGTCCCAGCTGTTCCGCATCCTGCCCCCGGCCGCACACCAGCCGAGGGTCACCGTCGACTCGCTGGTGGTCAGCCGGGAGGCGTGGACGTTCACCGCCGCCGACCTCGCCTTCGCCGACACCCGCGACGAGGCGCTGCGGTTCCGGCAGGTGCGGGCCTGGGCCGCCGCCCACCATCTGCCGCGTCACGTGTTCCTGCGCTGCGCGGGCGAACGCAAGCCGGTGCACGCCGACCTGACCAGCCTGGCCTCGGTGGACCTGGTGTCCCGTGCGGTCCGCCGGGCCCGCCGCCACGGCGGCGACGACGCCGGGGTGGGTGTGGTGGAGATGCTGCCGACACCGGAGCAGCTGTGGCTGACCGGGCCCGACGGCCGGTACACGGCGGAACTGCGGGTCGTCGCCGTGGACGGGCAGGGGCGTTGAGATGGCGGTCTTCGAGTTCCCGGCCTCGGCGGCGCAGCGGCGGATGTGGCTGCTCGACCAGTTGGACCCGGGCCAGCCGACCTACCACGTCGGCGCGGCGGTGTGGCTCGACGGCCCGCTGGACACCGCCGCTCTCGGCGGGGCCTGGGCGGCGGCGGTCGCGCGGCACGAGATCCTGCGCACCACCTTCCGTGCCAACGGCGGGCGGCCGATCCAGGTGATCCACGACGACGCCCCCGCACCCGTCCTGGAGGTGGTGGCCCTCGACCATCTGCCCGAGGCCGACCGGGAGGCGGCGGCCCGGATCGCGGCGCGCGACCACGCCCGCCTGCCGATGTCGCTGGAGCGTGCCCCGCTGGCCCGGGCCCGTCTGCTGCGCCTCGGTCCGCAGCGGCACGTCCTGGCCCTGGTGGCGCATCACGCGGTCGTCGACGGCTGGTCACTGCGGCTGCTCCTGGACGAGCTGTACGCCGACTACGAGGCGCTGTGCGCCGGCCGTCCGCCGGCCGTGGTCGAACCACCGGTGCAGTACGCCGACTTCGCCCTGTGGGAACGGGAGAACGTCGACGCGGGCGGCCACGCCGAGGCGGAGCGCTTCTGGTCGGCCGAACTCGCCGGCGCCCCCTCGGAGGTGCCGTTGCCGGTCGACCACCCGTACCCCGGGCGGCTGTCGCCGGCCGCCGCGGAGGTGGCGGTCCCGGTCGACGCGGAGCTGGCCGCGGCGCTGCGCCGCCTGGCCGGGGCACACGGCAGCACCCTGTTCACCGTCCTCGTGACCGGGTACGCGGCCCTGCTGTCCCGGGTGAGCGGCGTGGACGAGGTGCTCGTCGGCGTGCCGGTGGCCGGGCGTACCCGCATCGAGACCGAGCCGATGCTGGGCCTGTTCGCCAACACCGTCGCGGTCCGGGCAGCGCTGCACGGTGACCCGACGCTCACCGAACTGCTCGACCGGTTGCACGCCGCCACCGCCCGCATGCAGGCCCACCAGGAGTTGCCGTTCGCGCGGGTCGTCGAGCTGTGCCGCCCGCAACGGCAGCCGTCCCGGGCGCCGCTGGTGCAGGTGATGTGCACGGTCGAGGAGGCGCTGCCGCCGCTCGGGCGGGGGGCGCTGCGCTGGCGGCCCGAGCTGGTGCCCACCGGCACCGGGAAGTTCGAGCTGGAACTGGCCGCCGTCGCCGGCCCGGACGAGCTGACGGTGCGCCTGCGGTACCTCACCGACCTGTTCACCCCGCACAGCGCGGCACGGTTCGCCGACGCCCTGGCCGCGATCCTGACCGCACTGGCGACCGCACCGCAGACCCGCGTCGCCGACGTGGACGTCCTGTCCCCGGCGACGGCGCACCTCGTCACCGGGGTGTGGCCGGCTCCCCGGACCGGCTCGGTCCCGCCGCCGGGGAGCACCGCCGCGGCGCTCGTGGCCGGAATCGACCCGGGCGAGCGGATGGTGATCCGGGGCGACGACGTGAGCCTCACCGGGACCGCGCTGCGTGGGCTGACCGCCCGGGTGGCCACCGGGCTGTGGGGGCTCGGCGTACGGGCCCAGGACACCGTCGGCATCGTGCTACCCCGGGGGGCCCGGCCGCTGCCGGCGCTGCTGGGCGTCTGGCGGATCGGCGCGGCCTACCTGCCGCTCGATCCGACCCACCCGCCGGCGCGGCTACGCGGCATGCTCGCCGACGCCGGGGTACGGGTCGTCGTCACCGACCGCAGCGCCGTCGCCGCGTCGCTGCTGGCCGAACTGGCCCCGACGGTGACCCTGCTCGACCTGGCCGCACCGGAGCCCACGCGGGCCCCGCCGGTGCCGCCGCCGTGCGTGGTGCCACCGTCGGCGGCGGCGTACGTGCTGTTCACCTCCGGCTCCACCGGCCGGCCGAAGGCGGTGACCGTCACCCAGGGGGCGGTGGCACACCTGCTGCACGCGTTCCGCGAGATGATCCCGCTGGGACCGGCCGACCGGGTGCTGTCGGTGAGCCCGTTCGCGTTCGACATCGCCCTGCTCGACCTGCTGCTGCCGCTGCTGTGCGGGGCAGAGGTGGTGGTGGCCGGCGACGACGACGTCATCGACGGCAACCGGCTGCGGCGGCTGCTCACCGCCACCGGGGCCACCATGCTCCAGGCGACGCCGACGACCTGGCGGATGCTGGTCGCGGCCGGCGGGGTGCCGGCCGGGGTGCGGCTGCGTCTCAGCGGCGGGGAGGCGCTGCCCCGGGCCCTCGCCGACGCGGTGACCGGGCCGGGCAGCCGGCTGTGGAACCTGTACGGCCCGACCGAGACGACCGTCTACTCGACCGGGGCGCAGGTGCCGCCGGGGTCGACGCCGCCGGATCTCGGCCACACCGTCGCCGGCAGCCGGGTGTACCTGCTGGACCGGTGGCTGCGCCCGGTGCCGCCCGGTGTGGTCGGTGAGATCTGCATCGGCGGCGCGGGCGTCGGCCGGGGCTACGTCGGGGCGCCCGGCCTGACCGCCGAACGGTTCGTGCCCGACCCGTTCACCCCGGGCGGGCGGCTCTACCGCAGCGGTGACCTGGGCCGGTGGTTGCCGAGTGGACGGATCGTGCCGCTGGGTCGGGCCGACCGGCAGGTGAAGGTGCGGGGGTTCCGGGTCGAGACGGCGGAGGTCGAGGCGGTGCTGCGCGGTCACCCGCAGGTCCGCGACGTGGTCGTGACGGCCGTCTCCGACGGGGAGCACGACGACGTGCGGCTGGTCGGGTACGTGGTCGGTGAACCGGGCGCGGCGCAGGCACCGGCCGGGTTGTCCGCGTACGCGCGGCGGTTCCTGCCCGCGCACATGGTGCCGGCGGTCTTCGTGGCGCTGCCGCAGTTGCCCCGCACCTCTCGCGGCAAGCTGGACCTGCGCGCCCTGCCCCCGCCGCAGCGGGGTGCCGTCGCCGGCGCGCCGCCGGTCGCCCCGCGTACCCCGGTGGAGCGGGAACTGTCGGTGCTGGTGGCGGACCTGCTGGATCTACCCGACCCGGTCGGGGTCGCCGACAACTTCTTCGCCCTCGGCGGGCACTCCGTGAAGGCCACCCAGCTGATGGCCCGGATCTGGACGGCGTACGGGGTGGACCTGCCGGTCCGGACGCTCTTCGACGACCCGACCGTGGCCGGCCTGGCCGCGGCGGTCACCGCCGCCGGGGCCACCCGCACCGGCACGACGCCCGCAGGGGGCGACACCGGCGGGTACCTCGACACGTTGACCGACGACGACGTCGACGATCTGCTCGCCGGAATGGACCGGCCGTCGCGGTGGGACGGGTGAGCACGCCGGCCTGGCTGGCGGCGGTGCTCGCCGCGCTGGCCGAGGGCGACGACCCGACGCACTGGCGGCAGCGGGTGGACGTCGAACTCGACCGGCTCGCCGGTCGGGTGCCGGTGCGGGTGGTGTACGACACGGCCGCGCGGATGCTCGTCTCGACGCCGGGCGACGCCGGCCGGGTGGTCGGTGACCTGCTGCGGCGGGCGCTGGCCGGGGACCGGGCCGGGGTGGACCGGTGGCGCGACGCGCTGCGGCCCGCCCTGCGTGAGCTGTACGGGGCCGCCTACCCGTACGCCGAGGCCCGCACGGTCGCGTACGCCAACGCCCACGCCTACGCGACCGCGAACGGCTACCCCCCGCACGAGGTGGTCGCGTTCGCCGAGCAGTACGCCGACCTGAGCGCCGGGGCGGGCGTCGAGGCGTTCGCCGATGCCAACGCCGTCGCCAACGCCGACGCCCTGGCCGGTGCGCTGGCGCTGATGGACGGGGAGGCGTTCGCCCGGGCGTATCCCGCCGCACTGGTGCGCGCGTACACCCTGGCGGTGGCGAACCGGGCCGACGTGGCGGCGGCCCCGGACGTCCGTCGGGCGGCGTACGGACGGCTGGTCGGGGCGTTGACCGAAAGTCTGCGGGCGGTGCCGGACTGAGGTGGCGGGTCCTGCCCGTCGGTCCCTGGTCTGGGCCGGTCGACTGATCTAGTGTGGATCCACATTGGCCGATGTCAGATGGCGTGGCGAGCCGATGGGGACCCGAGGGGGCACCTGTGCCGCACGACAGCCCGACCCGTCTCCCTACTCCCGGTCGTGTCCCGCCGCCCCGCACACCCGCCGACATCGAGCGGTTGCCGGACCGGTCCGGTCTCCTGCCGCTGTCGTTCGCGCAGCGGCGGTTGTGGTTCCTGGAGCGGCTCGGCAGGGTCGGTCACGCCTACCACATGCCGCTGGCCCTCCAACTCGACGGCCGGCTCGACGGGGACGCGTTGCGGGCGGCCCTGGACGCCCTGGTGGCCCGGCACGAGGCGTTGCGTACCCGGATCGTCGGCGACGGTGACGAGGCGTTCCAGCAGATCGACCCGCCCGGGGTGGGGTTCCCGCTGCGCTACGACGATCTGACCGGGCACGCCGATGCCCCGGCCGCGCTGGCCCGGTTACAGCGGGAGGAGAGCACCGCCCGATTCGATCTGGCGGCCGGTCCGTTGTTCCGTGGCCGGCTGGTGGTCCTCGGCCCGGACCGGCACGTCTTGCTGCTGACGATGCACCACATCGTGTCCGACGGCTGGTCGCTGGGAATCCTCACCCGGGAACTCGGCGTCCTCTACGCCGCCCGTCACGACGGTCGTCCCGACCCGCTGCCACCCCTGCCCGTCCAGTACGCCGACTACGCCACCTGGCAACACCAATGGCTCACCGACGACACCCTCAAACACCAAGAAAACTACTGGCGCACCACCCTCACCAACACCCCCACCCTCCTACCCCTACCCACCGACCGACCCCGACCACCCGAACAAGACCACCACGGCAACCACCTACCCATCACCATCGACACCGACCTCACCACCGCACTCAAAACCCTCACCACCCGCCACGGCAGCACCCTCTACATGACCCTCCTCACCGCCTGGACCATCGTCCTGTCCCGCCTCACCGGACACCACGACCTCACCATCGGCACCCCCACCGCCAACCGCCGCCGCACCGAACTCGAAAACCTCATCGGCTTCTTCGTCAACACCCTCCCCCTCCGCATCACCCTCACCAACAACCCCACCACCACCCAACTCCTGCACCACATCCGCAACCTCACCCTCACCACCCTCGACCACCAAGACCTCCCCTTCGAACACATCGTCGAACTCACCAACCCCACCCGAAACCTCGCCCACACCCCCCTGTTCCAAGTCATGTTCGCCTGGCAGAACACCGACGAGGTCAGCCTGGACCTGCCGGGTGTCGAGGTGACCGCGCTGCGCAGCCCGTGGACCAGCGCGAAGTTCGATCTCACCCTGTCCCTGGCCGAGCGCGACGGACGGATCACCGGGAGTCTCGAGTACGCCACCGCCCTGTTCGACGCGTCCACGGTCGAGCGGCACATCCGGCACCTGCGGCACGTCCTCACCGAACTCGTCGCCCACCCCGACCGGCCGGTCGACGAGCTGAGCCTGCTCGACCCGGTCGAGCGACGCGACCTGCTCACCGCGTGGAGCGAGACCACCGCCCGTCCGGTGGAACGGACGATCCCCGCGCTGTTCGCCGAACGGGTCGCGGCGACCCCCGACGCGGTCGCGGTCACCTTCGAGGACACCTCGCTCACCTACCGCGACCTCGACACCCACGCCAACCGACTCGCCCACCACCTGCGCGGCCACGGCGTCGGACCCGACACCCTCGTCGCCGTCTGCCTGCACCCCGCACCGGAGCTGATCGTCGCCCTCCTCGCCGTCCTCAAGGCCGGCGGCGCGTACGTGCCACTCGACCCGGCCCACCCCACCGAACGCCTCACCGAACTGCTCGGCGACACCGCGCCGGTCGCCGTGCTCACCCACACCGCCACCCACGCCACCCTCGACGGCCTCACCACCGCACCACTGATCAACCTCGACACCACCGACCTCACCGGACACCCCACCACCGCCCCCGACCCCGGCACCCGCCCCGACCACCTCGCCTACGTCATCCACACCTCCGGCTCCACCGGCCGCCCCAAGGGCGTCATGGTCACCCACGCCAACGTGACCCGGCTCTTCTCCGCCACGGCCGGCTGGTTCGACTTCGGCCCGACCGACGTGTGGAGCCTCCTGCACTCCTTCGCGTTCGACTTCTCGGTGTGGGAGATCTGGGGAGCGCTGCTGCACGGCGGCCGACTGGTGATCGTCCCCCGGCTCACCACCCGCTCCCCCGCCGACGTCCACCGGCTCCTGTGCGACGAGGGCGTGACCGTCCTCAACCAGACCCCCAGCGCGTTCCGCGGCCTGATCGCCGCGCAGGCCGACAGCGGCCGGCCCCACCGGCTACGCACGGTGGTCTTCGGCGGCGAGGCGCTGGACCCGACGATGCTGCGCCCCTGGTACGCCGACCCCCGCAACCGCGACACCGAACTGGTCAACATGTACGGCATCACCGAGACGACCGTGCACGTGACCTACCGGCCGTTGACCCCGGCCGACGCCGAACGCGCGGGCGTGAGCCCGATCGGGCGGCCCCTGGGGGACCTGCGCCTCTACGTGCTCGACGGGCGGGGTGAACCGGTGCCACCCGGGGTCGTCGGTGAACTGCACGTCGGCGGTGCCGGGGTCGCCCGCGGCTACCTCAACCGTCCCGCCCTGACCGCGCAACGCTTCCGGCCCGACCCGTTCGTGGCCGGGGACCGGCTCTACGTCACCGGTGACCTCGTCCGCCACCGCCCCGACGGCAGCC
Source organism: Micromonospora sp. HM134 (assembly GCF_007833915.1). NCBI lineage: Bacteria > Bacillati > Actinomycetota > Actinomycetes > Micromonosporales > Micromonosporaceae > Micromonospora > Micromonospora sp. HM134. The sequence continues at coordinate 2,676,654 of NZ_CP041061.1, read as the reverse complement.
TCGAATACGTGGGCCGCAACGACTCGCAGGTGCAGATCCGGGGCTACCGCGTCGAGCTGGGCGAAATCGAGGCCCGCCTGGCCGCCTGCCCGGGCGTCCGCGACGCGGTCGTGACGGTCACGACCGACACCACGGGGGAGCCGCGACTGGTCGGCTACTTCACCGCGTCGGTGCGTCGGCTGACCGCCGAGGCGCTGCGCACCCGACTGGCCGCCGTCCTGCCGGAGCACATGGTGCCCGCCGCGTACGTGCGGGTCGCCGAGTGGCCGCTCACCCCCAACGGCAAACTCGACCACCGGGCGCTGCCCACCCCGGACGGGTCGGCCTTCGCCGCCCCCGACTACACCGCACCGGTCGGCGCGGTGGAGCAGACGCTCGCGGCCATCTGGGCGCAGGTGCTCGGCGTCGAACGGGTCGGCCGGCACGACAACTTCTTCGCGTTGGGCGGGCACTCGCTGCTGGCCCTGCGGGTGCTGGAGCGGATGCGCCGGCAGGGCCTCACGGCGGACGTCCGCACCTTCTTCGGGGCACCGGTCCTGGCCGACCTGGCCGCCGCGGTCGGTGCCGACGCGGACCGGGCCGACGAGACCGGGCAGCCCATCCCGGCCGGCTGCGAACGGATCACTCCGGACCTGCTGCCGCTGGTCCGGCTCAGCCAGCCGGAGATCGACACGGTCGTCGCCACGGTCGCCGGCGGGGCCCCGAACGTGCAGGACATCTACCCGCTGGCCCCGGTGCAGGAGGGGATGCTCTTCCACCACCTGATGGCCCGCGACCGTGACCCCTACCTGGTCACCACCGTCCTGCGCTTCGCCGACCGGCACCGGCTGGACCGCTACCGCAGCGCGCTGGAGTCGGTGATCGCCCGGCACGACGTGCTGCGTACCGGGGTGGTGTGGCACGGGATCACCGAGCCGGTGCAGGTGGTGTGGCGGCGGGCCGCCCTGCCGGTGGAGGAGGTCCCGCTCGACCCGGCGGGCGACGACCCGCTGCGGCAGCTCCGCGAGCACGTCGACCAGCGGTACGGTCGGCTCCCCCTCGACCGGGCGCCCCTGCTGCGGCTGCTGGTCGCCCGCGACCCCCGCGACGGCGGGTGGCTGGCCGTGGAGCTGATCCACCACATCATCGACGACAACACCTCACTCAAACAGCTCCGGGCCGAGGTCCACGCGTACCTCGCCGGCGCGGGCGACCGGCTGCCCCGGCCGCTGCCCTTCCGCGACTTCGTCGCCCGGATCCGCCACGACACCGACCGGGCCGGGCAGGAGACGTTCTTCCGCCGGATGCTCTCCGACGTCGACAGCCCGACCGTGCCCTTCGGCCTGCGCGACATCCACGGCGACGGGCACAGCATGCGCGACGCCCGGGTACGGCTCGGCACGGCGCTGACCCGGCGACTGCGGCACCGGGCCCAGACCCTCCAGGTCGGGGTGACCAGCCTCTTCCACGTCGCCTGGGGGCAGGTGCTGGCCCGGGCCAGCGGCCGGCCCGACGTCGTGTTCGGCACCGTGCTCTCCGGCCGCCTCGACGGCGGCGCGGGCAACGACCGGATCCTCGGGCCGTTCCTCAACACGCTCCCTCTGCGGATCACCCTCGACCACACCGGCGCCGCGGACTGCGTGCGGCGCACCCACGAGACGCTGACCGGGTTGATCCGCTACGAGCACGCGTCGCTGGCGTCGGCGCAGTCGTGCAGCGCGGTGGCACCCCCGGCGCCCCTGTTCACCGCCCTGCTCAACTACCGCCACGCCGAGGTGCTCGCCGAGTCGGACCTTCCCACGCCGGCCCCCGACGCCGACGACCTGACCTACCTGACCGCGCAGGAACGCGGCAACTACCCGCTCGCCCTGGACGTCGACGACCTGGGTGACGACGTCGTGCTGACCGTCGCCGCCGCGACCGGGGTGACGCCCGAGCGGGTCTGCGCGATGGTCGAGCGGGCGTTGCACACGCTGGCCGACGCGCTGGAGCGGACCCCGGACGCCACGGTGGCCGGGCTGGACGTGCTGCCGCCCGGCGAACGACGCCGGCTGGTGGAGGAGGGCAACGACGCCACGGTGGCGTACCCGCCGGGGCGCTGCGTGCACCATCTCGTCGAGGCCCAGGCGGCCCGCGACCCGGACGCGGTGGCCCTCGTCCTCGACGACGAGCGGCTCAGCTACGGCGAGTTGAACGGCCGGGCCAACCGGCTGGCCCACCACCTGCGCGCCCGGGGCGTCGGCCCGGACCGGCTGGTGGCGATCTGCGTCGAACGGTCACCGGACTCGGTGGTGGCACTGCTGGCGGTCCTCAAGGCAGGGGGCGCCTACCTTCCGCTCGACCCGGCGTACCCGGTCGACCGGCTCGCCGCCATGCTGCGTGACAGCACGCCGGTGGCGGCGCTGACCCACGGCCCCGCCCGCGAGCGGCTGCACGCCGCGCTGACCGGAATCGACACCCCGGTGGTCGACCTGGACCTCGACGCGACGGCGTGGGCGCGGGGGCCGGCGTCCGATCCGGTCGTCGACGGGCTGGCCGACCACCACCTGGCGTACGTGATCTACACCTCCGGCACCGCCGGCACCGCCAACGGGGTGCTGGTCGAGCACCGGCAGCTGATGGCCGTCGCCGCCGCCTGGGAGCACCTGTTCGACCTGCGTCCGGGTCTGGTGCACCTGCAGATGGCGAGTTTCTCGTTCGACGTCTTCACCGCCGACGTGGTGCGGGCGCTCGGTTTCGGCGGGCGGTTGGTGCTCTGCCCGCGTCCGCTGCTGCTGGACAGCGCCGGCCTGGACGCCCTGCTGCGCCGGCACGACGTGGACTTCGCCGACTTCGTGCCGGCGGTGCTCATCCCGCTGCTGGCCCACCTGGGGTCGACCGGGGGGAGCCTCGCCGGGCTGGAGACGGTGGTCTGCGGCTCGGACGCCTGGACCGCCGCCAACGCCGCCCAGCTACGCGCCGTGTGCGGCCCCCGGGTGCGCATCGTCAACGCGTACGGCGTCACCGAGGCGGCCGTCGACAGCACCTGCTACGTGCTCCCGACCGACGGCCTCGACGAGGCGACCTGCCTGCCGATCGGCCGGCCGCTGCCCAACGTGCGGGTCTACCTGCTCGACGCCGAGGGTGAGCCGGTCCCCGACGGGGTGGTGGGTGAGATCCACATCGGCGGGGCGGGCGTGGCCCGTGGCTACCTGAACCGGCCGGAGCTGACCGCCCGACGTTTCCACGCCAGCGCGTTCGTGCCGGGTGAACGGCTCTACCGCAGCGGTGACCTGGGGCGTCGCCTGCCGGACGGGAACCTGGAGTTCCTCGGCCGTGACGACTTCCAGGTGAAGATCCGGGGCTTCCGCGTCGAGTTGGGTGAGGTCGAGGCCCGGTTGGCGGCCGTCGAGGGGGTGCGGGAGGCGGTCGTCGTGGCGCGCCCGGACGCCGGCGGCCACCAGCGGCTCGTCGCGTACGTGCTGGCCGGGTCGTCGGTGCCGGACGCCGCCCGGTTACGTGACCGGCTCGCCGGTGAACTGCCCGACCACATGGTGCCCGCGGCGTACGTGCGGCTGGCCGCGTGGCCGCTGACCCCCAACGGCAAGCTCGACCGGGCGGCGCTGCCGGCACCGGACGGGGAGGCGTTCGGGCAGCGGGGGCACGTCGAGCCGGTCGGCCTGCTGGAGAGCATGGTCGCCGGCCTGTGGGCCGAGGTGCTGGGGCTGGAGCGGGTCGGCCGGCACGACGACTTCTTCGCCCTGGGCGGCCACTCGCTGCTGGCCATGCGGCTGGTGGCCAGGATCCGGCAGGTGCTGGGGCGGGAGGTGTCACCGGCGGCGCTGTTCGCGGCGCCGACCCTCGGTGCCTTCGTCGCCCGGCTGACCCCGGACGGCCGCGACGTGCTGCCGCCGATCCACCCGGCCGACCGCAGCGCCCCGCTGGAGCTGTCCTTCGCGCAGCAACGGTTGTGGTTCCTGGAGCGGCTCGGCGGGCTCGGCCACACCTACCACATGCCGCTGGCCCTGGAGCTGGCCGGCTGGCTCGACCGGGACGCGTTGCGGGCCGCCCTGGACGCCCTGGTGGCCCGGCACGAGGCGCTGCGTACCCGGTTCGTGCCCGCCGGGGCCGAGGTCCACCAGCACATCGACCCGCCCGGCACCGGGTTCACCCTGCACACCCATGACCTCACCGGAGCACCCGACGCCGGCACCGCCCTGGCCCGCCTCCAGGACGAGGAGTTCACCGCCCCGTTCGATCTGACCACCGGTCCCCTGATCCGGGGCCGCCTGGTCACCCTCGCCCCGGACCGGCACGTCCTGCTCGTCACGATGCACCACGTGGTCTCCGACGGCTGGTCCGTCGGCGTCCTGATCCGCGATCTGGGGGCGCTCTACGCCGCCCGTCACGACGGTCGTCCCGACCCGCTGCCACCCCTGCCCATCCAGTACGCCGACTACGCCACCTGGCAACACCAATGGCTCACCGACGACACCCTCAAACACCAAGAAAACTACTGGCGCACCACCCTCACCAACACCCCCACCCTCCTACCCCTACCCACCGACCGACCCCGACCACCCGAACAAGACCACCACGGCAACCACCTACCCATCACCATCGACACCGACCTCACCACCGCACTCAAAACCCTCACCACCCGCCACGGCAGCACCCTCTACATGACCCTCCTCACCGCCTGGACCATCGTCCTGTCCCGCCTCACCGGACACCACGACCTCACCATCGGCACCCCCACCGCCAACCGCCGCCGCACCGAACTCGAAAACCTCATCGGCTTCTTCGTCAACACCCTCCCCCTCCGCATCACCCTCATCAACAACCCCACCACCACCCAACTCCTGCACCACATCCGCAACCTCACCCTCACCACCCTCGACCACCAAGACCTCCCCTTCGAACACATCGTCGAACTCACCAACCCCACCCGAAACCTCGCCCACACCCCCCTGTTCCAAGTCATGTTCGCCTGGCAGAACACCGACGACGGCGAGTTGACCCTCCCGGGTGTGCGGGTCACCGCCCTGCCGCCGCCCCACACCACCGCCAAGTTCGACCTCACCCTCGCCCTGGCCGAACACGACGGACGGATCACCGGCAGCCTCGAATACGCCACCGCCCTGTTCGACGCGACGACGGCCGAGCGGCACATCCGCTATTTGCGGCACGTCCTCAGCCAACTCGTCACCCACCCCGACCAGCCGATCGACCAGCTGAGCCTGCTCGACGAACGGGAGCGCGCACAGGCGCTGCGCCAGGCGGTGCCGTCCCCGGTGGAGTTGGGCGTCGTCGCCCGCGTCGCCCGGCGGGTCGCGGCGACCCCCGACGCGGTCGCGGTCACCTTCGAGGACACCTCGCTCACCTACCGCGACCTCGACACCCACGCCAACCGACTCGCCCACCACCTGCGCGGCCACGGCGTCGGACCCGACACCCTCGTCGCCGTCTGCCTGCGCAGGTCACCGGAGCTGATCGTCGCGGTGCTGGCCGTCGCCCGGGCCGGCGGCGCATACCTTCCCCTGGACCCGGCGCACCCCACCGACCGCCTCGGTCACCTGCTGGCCGACGGCGCACCGGTCGCCGTGCTCACCCACACCGCCACCCACGCCACCCTCGACGGCCTGACCACCACCCCACTGATCAACCTCGACACCACCGACCTCACCGGACACCCCACCACCGCCCCCGACCCCGGCACCCGCCCCGACCACCTCGCCTACGTCATCCACACCTCCGGCTCCACCGGCCGCCCCAAGGGCGTGGCGCAGACCTGGCGGTGCCTGGACAACCTGATCGACTGGCAGCTGCGCTACGCCGCACCCGGCAGCCCGGTGCCCCAGCGGGTGCTCCAGTTCGCCTCGATCGGCTTCGACGTCTCCGCCCAGGAGATCTGGAGCACCCTGGGTCAGGGCGGCACGCTGGTGCTGATCGGCGAGGACCACGCCCGCGACCTCGGCCAGCTGCGGCACGTCCTCGCCGGGCAGGGGGTGCGGCGGGCGTTCCTGCCGGCGGCCGTGCTGCACCAGATGGCCGGCCTCACCACGGGCGACGCCCCGCTGGCCGAAGGCTGCGAGATCGTCACCGCCGGCGAGGCGCTGCGGGTCAACGACGACGTCCGGGCCCTGGTGACCGGGCTGGGCGGCCGGTACCTCTACAACCAGTACGGCCCCACGGAAACCCACGTGGTCAGCCAGCACGCCCTGGCCACCGCGGCGGCGGCCGACTGGCCGGCGCTGCCACCGATCGGCCGGCCGATCGCCAACGCCCTCCTCTACGTGCTCGACGACAGGTGCGAACCGGTGCCGCCGGGCGTGCTCGGCGAGCTGTACATCGGCGGTGCCGGCCTGGCCCGGGGCTACCTCAACCAGCCGGCGGCGACCGCGGCCCGGTTCCTGCCCGACCCGTTCGCCGGGGCGGGCCAGCGGATGTACCGCAGCGGCGACCTGGCCCGCCGTCGCAGCGACGGGACCATCGAGTTCGCCGGGCGCGTCGACGACCAGGTCAAGGTCCGTGGTTTCCGGGTCGAGCCCGGTGAGGTGGAAAGCGCCCTGCGGCACGTCGAGGGGGTCCGCGAAGCTGCGGTCCTGCTGCGCGAGGACACTCCGGGCGACCCGCACCTGGTCGGCTACCTGGTCGGTGACGTCACCGCCGAGGCGGCCCGCGACCAGCTGCGGCGTCGGCTGCCCGAACACCTGGTGCCGACCCGCTGGGTGGTGCTGGACCGGCTGCCGCTGACCGCCAACGGCAAACTGGACCGGCGGGCCCTGCGCGCGCCCGAGCAGGCCGACGTCGCCACCACCTACGTGGCGCCCCGCGACGAGCGGGAAGCCCGGATGGCCGCCATCTGGGCCGAGGTGCTGCGCCGCGACCGGGTCGGCGCACACGACGACTTCTTCGCCCTCGGCGGGCACTCGCTGCTGGCGACCCGGCTCGTCCACGCAATCAACGAACGGATGTCGGCGCGGCTGTCGCTGCGGACCCTGTTCCGCAAACCGGTCCTGGCGGACCTGGCGGCCGAGCTGGCCGGGCCCGACGCCCCCACCGTCGACGTCTTCCCACCGCTCGTCGCCGACCCGGCCGGCCGGCACGAGCCGTTCCCGCTCACCGACATCCAGGAGGCGTACTGGGTGGGCCGCGGCTCCACCCTCGAACTCGGCGGCGTCGGCGCGCACGGCTACAGCGAGCTGCGGCTACGTGACTTCGACGAGGACCGCTTCACCCGGGCGCTGCACCGGCTGATCGACCGCCACGACATGCTCCGCGCGGTCTTCCACGACGGCGTCCAGCAGGTCCTGGCGGACGTGCCGCCGTACGTCATGGCCCGGCAGGACCTGCGCGGCCTCGACGCCCACACCGCCCGTCAGCGGCTCGACGAAACCCGGCAGCGGATGTCCCACCAGGTGCTCGACGCCGGGCGCTGGCCGCTGTTCGCGTTCGCGGTGACGCTGCTCGACGACGAGACCCGGCTGCACGTCAGCATCGACGCGCTGATCCTCGACGCGGCCAGCGGCCAGATCCTGGAACACGAACTGGCGTTGCTCTACGCGGACCCGGACGTCGACCTGCCCCCGCTCGCGGTGACGTTCCGCGACTACGTCCTGGCCGAACGGGCCCTGCGGGACACGCCGCGCTACCAGCGGGCGCTCGACTACTGGCGGCAGCGGGTCGCCACCCTGCCGCCCGCACCGCAGCTACCGCTGCGACGGCAGCCCGACAGCGTCGGACAGCCCCGGTTCACCCGCTACGACGAGGTGGTGCCGGCAGCGCGGTGGCGTCGGCTGAAGGAGACCGCCGGCCGGCACGGAGTCACCCCGTCGGTGCTGCTGGTGACCGCGTTCGCCCAGGTGCTGGCCCGGTGGAGCCGCCGGTCACGGTTCACGCTGAGCCTGCCGCTGTTCAACCGGCTGCCGCTGCACCCGGGCATCAACACGGTGATCGGCGACTTCACCTCCCTGGTGCTGCTGGAGGTCGACGTGACGCCCGGAGTCGACTTCGTCACCCGGGCCCGCACCGTGCAGGAGCAGCTCTGGCAGGACATCGACCACGCGGCGGCGAGCGGCGTCCGGGTCAACCGGGAACTCGCCCGCGCCCGGGGCACCCGCCACGCGGCCCTGCCGGTCGTGTTCAACAGCACGCTGGCCGAGGCGGCCCCCGACGTCGGCGACAGCGGCCTCGCGGCGGCGCTCGGCGGCGAGGTCGTCCACGGCATCACCCAGACCCCGCAGGTGTGGATCGACCACACGGTCGTGGAGGCCGGTGGGCGGCTGCACCTCAACTGGGACAGCATCGACGAACTGTTCCCCGCCGGCCTGGTCGCCGAGATGTTCGCCGCGTACCGGGCGCTGCTCGGGCGGCTGGAGATCCCGGAAGCCTGGCACACCACGGTGGACGGACCGCTTGCCCCGCCGGTGCCGGCGGCCCCGCCGACCGGCCGGGCCCTCCTGCACGAACTGGTCGACCGGCAGGCGGCGGCGACCCCCACCGCGCCCGCGGTGCTCGCCGTGGACCGGCAACTCGACTACACCAGCGTGCAGGGCGAGGCACGGCGGTTGGCCGGACGGCTCCAGGACCGGGGCGTGCGCCCCGGCCAGCTCGTCGCGGTGCTGCTCGACCGGGGCTGGAAGCAGGTCGTCGCCACCCTCGCGGTCCTGTACGCCGGCGGCGCGTACCTGCCGCTGGACCCGGAGTGGCCCACCGAGCGGACGGCCCGGGTGCTCCAGCGGGCCGGGGCGGAGCTGGTCCTGGTGGAATCGGCCCGGGTGCCCCTGCCCGGGGGCACCCAGCGGCTGGTGGTGGACGCGACCACCCTCGGCGCGGGCGGGCCACCGGTGCGGCCGGTGGACCTGGCGGAGACCGACCTCGCGTACGTGATCTACACGTCCGGGTCGACCGGCGTCCCGAAGGGGGTGGCGATCGACCACCGCGGCGCGGTCAACACCCTCCTCGACGTCACCGCACGGTTCGCCGTCGGGCCGACCGACCGGGTCCTGGCCGTCAGCGCGCTCAGCTTCGACCTGTCGGTCTTCGACATCTTCGGCACGCTCGCGGCCGGCGCGGCGGTCGTGACGCTCGACCCGGAGCTGGCCCGCGATCCGGCTCACTGGGCGGATCGTGCCCGCACCCACCGGGTCAGCGTGTGGAACTCGGTGCCGGCGCTGGCCGGCCTGCTGCTCGACCACGCCGACGCCGGCCACCCGCTGCCCACGTCGCTGCGGCTGGCCATGCTCTCCGGTGACTGGATACCGCTCGCCCTGCCCGACCGGCTGCGCGCGGCGCTGCCCGGGATCCGGGTGGAGAGCCTCGGCGGGGCCACCGAGGCGTCGATCTGGTCCATCCACCACCCGGTCGGGGAGGTCGACCCGGCGTGGCGCAGCATCCCGTACGGCCGGGCGCTGGCCCACCAGGGGGTGCACGTGCTCGACGAGGCGCTGCGGCCCCGCCCCACCTGGGCCACAGGTGACCTCTACATCAGCGGCGTCGGACTGGCGCAGGGCTACTGGCGGGACGCCGAGGCCACCGCGGCGGGTTTCGTCGTGCACCCGGTCACCGGCGTCCGGCTCTACCGCACCGGAGACCTGGGCCGGCTGCGTCCCGACGGCACGATCGAGTTCCTCGGCCGGGAGGACGGCCAGGTCAAGGTGCACGGCTACCGCATCGAGCTGGGCGAGATCGAGACGGCGTTGCAGGCGCACCCGACGGTACGTGCCGCCGCGCTGCGGCTGCTGGGCGAGGCGCAGGGCACCAAACGGCTCGCCGCGTACGTGGTGCCCGACGGCACCGCGCCCGACCCGGCCGTACTCGTCGCCCACCTGGAGCGGGCGCTGCCGGCGTACATGGTGCCGTCGTCGATCACCGTCCTGGACGCGTTGCCGCTGTCGGCCAACGGCAAGGTCGACCGCAGCCTGCTCCCTGACCCGGCGCCGACGGCGGACGCGGCCGTCGCCGCACCGGCGCTCACCGGTGCCGCCGAACACCGGCTGGTGGAGATCGTCGCCGGGATCCTCGGCCTGCCCGTCATCGCGCCCGACGCCAACCTGCTGATGCTCGGCGCCACCTCCATCGACATCGTGCGGATCGCCAACGCCCTCTCCGGCGAGCTGGGTTTCCGACCCAGGCTGGCCCGGCTGATGGGCCAACCGACCCTCGGCGACCTGCTGCGGATGTTCCGGGAGCACACCGCCGGACAGGCCGTCGCCGCGCCCACCCGGCAGGCCGCCACGGTGGTCGAGGACCCGGTGGCCCGCGCCGCGTTCACCGCAGCCGGCCGGGGTCACCGCGACGTCCCGCCCGGCACCCCGGCGGTCGCGCTGGCCGCACCGGCCGACCCGGCCTACGACCGGCGCTACACCGACCACCGCTCGGTGCGCCGCTTCACCGCCGACCCGCTGCCGGCCGGGGCGCTCGGCCGGCTCCTGGCCACCCTCACCCGACGCACCGTCGACGGCCGGGCGGTGTTCCAGTACGGCTCGGCCGGCAGCACCTACGCCGTGCAGACGTACGTGCTGGTCAAGGCGGGACGCATCGACGGGGTGCCGGGCGGAGCGTACTACCACGACCCCACCGAGCACCGGCTGCTGGCGCTCGGCCGGGACCGCACGCTGAGCCCCGACGCCTTCGACTACTTCGTCAACCGGCCGGTCTTCGAGGCCGCCGCGTTCGCGCTGTTCCTGGTGGCGCAGGAGGCGGCCATCGAGCCGCTGTACCAGGAGCAGAGCGGAAGGTTCACCGCCATCGAGGCGGGCGCCATGGCGCAACTGCTGACGATGGCCGCCCCCGAGCACGGTCTGGGCCTGTGCGGCATCGGTGCGCTGGACCCGACCGAGCTGGCCGCCCTGTTCGACCTCGGCCCCGCACACCGGCTGGTCTACACGCTGGTCGGCGGCGGACGACCGGCAGCGGACACCACCGGGCCCGCCACCGCCGACACGATCACGGTGGAACTGTGAACGCCGTCGACCTGCTCGCGACGCTGCACCGGCACGCGGTGGGGCTGCGGGTCGACGGCGACCGCCTGCGCCTCACCGGCTCCCGGGAGATCCTCACCCCCGACCTGCTGGCTCAGGTCAAGCGGCACAAACAGGAGCTGCTCGCGATCCTGGCCGGCCCGGCGACCGACACCATCGACCCCCGGCCGCACCCCGGGATGCCGGTGCCGGTCGCGTTCGCCCAACGGCAGCTCTGGTTCCTCGACCAGCTCGCCCCGGGCAACCCGTTCTACAACAACCCGATCGCCTTCGACCTCACCGGCCCGCTGGACACCGCGGCGCTGACCCGCGCCCTGACCGAGGTGGTGCGCCGGCACGAGGCGCTGCGCACCGTCTTCACGCTCGTCGACGGGGAACCCTGCCAGGTGGTGCGGCCGGCCGGGCCGGTCACCCTGCCGGTCACGGACCTCACCGCGCTGCCCGGCCCGCAGCGCTCCCGTCACGCCGACGAGGCCACCGTGGTCGAGGCGCGGACCCCGTTCGACCTGGCGGCCGGTCCGCTGCTGCGCAGCAGCCTGCTCCGGTTGGCCCCCGAGGAGCACCGCTGGCTGCTCACCGTGCACCACATGGTGGCCGACGGCTGGTCCGTCGGCATCCTGCTCGGTGAACTCGCCACGCTCTACGGCGCGTACACGCGGGGCGGGACCGGCGCGCTGACCGAACTGCCCGTGCAGTACCCGGACTACGTGCTCTGGCAGCGCCGGCAGCTCGACGGTGGTGAACGGGACCGTCAGCTCGGCTACTGGACGCGGACGCTGGCCGGCGCGCCCGCGCTGCTGGCCCTGCCGACCGACCGGCCCCGCCCGGCGGTGCAGCGCTACCGGGGCGACTGCCACGCCACGACGGTGGACGCGGCGGTGCTGCACGGCCTGCGGGAGGTGGGGCGGGCGGGCGACGCGACGCTGTTCATGACGCTCATGGCCGCCCTGTCGGTGCTGCTGTGGCGCTACAGCGGGCAGGACGACGTGTGTGTCGGCACCCCGTTCGCCAACCGCAACCACCGGGACGTGGAGGGCCTGATCGGCCACTTCGTCAACACGGTGGTGATCCGCAACCGGCTGGACCCGGGGCAGTCCTTCGCGGCGCTGCTGGCCGACGTCCGCCGGCACGCACTCGACGCGTACGCCCATCCCGACCTGCCGTTCGAGCAGCTCGTGGACGCGCTCAACCCGCAGCGCGACAGCAGCTACTCGCCGCTGTTCCAGGTGATGCTGGTGCTGCAGAACATCCCCCGCGGCCAACTGGAGCTGCCGGGGCTGGCGCTGCGGCCCCTGTCGAGCAGCACCGGCGCGGCGAAGTTCGACCTGTCGGTCGAGGTGATGGAGCACCCGGACGCGTTACACGTCGTCGTCGAGTACGACACCGACCTCTTCGACGCGACGACGATCGCCCGGCTGACCGGCCACTTCGTCCACCTGCTCGGCCAGGTGGCGGCGGACCCGGCCACGCCGGTCGGCGCGCTGCGGCTGCCCGGCCCCGACGAGCGGCACCGCCTGCTGGTGGAGTGGAACGACACCGGGCGAGCGCCCACCCGGCCGGCGGACGTGGTGGCGCGGATCGCGGCGCGGGCGCGGCAGCACCCCGACCGGCCCGCCGTGGTCGACGAGGACGAACGGATCAACTACGCCACGCTGGAACGCCGGGCCAACCGGGTGGCGCACGCCCTGATCGCCCGGGGCGTGCGCGGCGACCAGGTGGTCGGACTGCGGGCGCGCCGCTCGGCCGGGCTGATCGTCGCCATCCTGGGCGTGCTCAAGGCCGGTGCCGCGTACGTGCCGCTGGACCCGGCGCTGCCGGCGCAGCGGCTCGCCGGCATGGTCGCCGACGCCGCCCCGGCGCTGGTGCTCGGCGACGACGACCTGGCCGCCGTCGAGGCCGAGGGACGCCACGACACGCCCCCCGACGTCGCGGTGCACCCCGCCGCCCTGGCCTACGTCATCTACACGTCCGGCTCGACCGGCCGGCCCAAGGGCGTCGCCGTCGCGCACGGCGGCATCACGAACCTGCTCGACGACTGGGTGTCGCGGTTCGGTGCCGTCCCGGGGGCGTCGGCGGCCCTGTGGTCGAGCGTCGGCTTCGACGTCTCCGTGCAGGAGATCTTCCTGCCGCTGACCACCGGTGGCACCCTGCACCTCGTACCCGAACCGCTGCGTGGTGACCCGACGGCCCTGATGGGGTGGCTGCGCGAGCACCGCGTCGTGCAGGCGTACCTGCCGCCGGCGTTCGTCCGGTGGCTCGACGAGGACCCGGTGACCCGGCTGGCCGGGTCGACGCTGCGCCACCTGCTGGTCGGGGTGGAACCGCTGCCGGAGCGGGGCCTGCACCGCATCCAGCAGGCCCGGCCCGGGCTGCGGGTCCTCAACGGGTACGGGCCGACCGAGACCACCGTCTACAGCACCGCCTACCTCGACCCGCAGCCGTGGGCCCGGCAGTGCCCGATCGGCCGGCCGGTGGCCAACACCCGCGTCTACCTGCTCGACGAGCGACTGGAGCCGGTGCCGGTCGGGGTCACCGGCGAGATCCACATCGGTGGCGTCGGGGTCGCCCGGGGCTATCTGGGCCGGCCGGGGGCGACCGCCGAACGGTTCGTTCCCGACCCGTTCGTTGCCGGCGAACGGGTCTACCGCACCGGCGACCTGGGCCGTTTCCTGCCCGACGGCAACATCGAGTACCTCGGCCGGCGCGACGGCCAGGTCAAGATCCGGGGTTTCCGCATCGAGCTGGGCGAGGTCGAGACCGCGCTGCTGGACCGGCCGGACGTACGCGAGGCGGCGGTGCTGGTCGACTCCGACACCGGCGAACCGAGGCTGGTCGCCGCAGTCGTCCGGGACGCGGCGGCCCCGCTGCTGGTCAGCGAGTGGCGTGAGGAGCTGTCGCAGCGGCTGCCCGGCTACATGATCCCGTCGCTGTTCGTGGAGCTGCCGCGGCTACCGCTTTCGGTCAACGGCAAACTCGACCGGGCCGAGGTGCTGCGGCGGGCCCGGGCCGACGCGCCCTGGCAGGTCAACCTGGCCAGCCCCCGCGACCAGATCGAACTGACCCTCTACCAGATCTGGAAGCGTCTGCTGCTGCACCCGGACATCGGCATCAACGACCGGTTCTTCGACGTGGGCGGCACCTCGATCTCGGCGATCAAACTGGCGCACGCGATCGGCGAGGCGTTCGGCGAACCGCTGCCGGTGCACGAGATCATGCTGCACCCCACGATCGAGGCGCTCGGCGGCCGGCTGCGGCGCGGCGCGGCGGGCCGGCCACCGAGCAACCTCATCGAGTTCCGGGCCGGCGACGGCGGCGGGCAGGTCATCTGCGTGCACCCGGCCGGTGGCACCGCGTTCTGCTACCTGGCGCTGGCCAAGGCACTGCCGGAGTCCCTGGGCGTGCACGGCGTCCAGTCCCCGGGGGTCAACCCGGGTGAGGAGTTCCTGCCCACGGTCGGGGCGATGGCCGAGGCGTACCTGCGGCAGGTCGCGCACCTGCTGGACGGGCCGGTGGTGCTCACCGGGCTGTCCTACGGCGGTCTGGTCGCCTACGAGATGGGACGCCGGCTGGCACTGGCCGGGCACGACCGGCTCAGCGTGGTCCTGCTCGACACGCTCGGCACGGACGACCCGGCCCACCGTGGCGCGATCGAACCGGTGGACATGGCCGAGTTCCGCGACAAGCTCGTCAAGTTCAACGGGATGTACCCGGGCATCGACGACGAGCAGATCGACCAGTACCACCGCATCTACAACCACAACCGGTCGACCATGCGCGACTACCCGACGCCGGCGTCACCGGCCCGGCTGGTGCTGTTGCAGGCCACCGCCGGCCGCGAGGAGGGCTTCCTGCGGGAGGTACGCGCCTTCTGGCGTCGCCGCAACGCCACCGACTTCCTGCTGACGCAGGTGCACTGCGACCACTGGGACATCCTGGAGGGTGCGGTGGTGCCGCAGGTCGCGGCGCTGCTGTGCGGCGAGGTGGACCGGATCCCGCACGCCGGCACGCCGGCCCCCGGGGAGGTGTGATGGCCCACGGAGGTCTCGCCGCCGCAGTGCTCGCCCAGGCCCGTCGTACCCCCGACGCGGTCGCCGTGGTCGACGGCGACCGACGGCTGCGCTACACCGACCTGGACGCCGCCAGCGCCAGGGTGGCCCGCTCCCTGCACCGGGCCGGGGTCCGCCCCGGGCAGGCGGTCGCGGTGCACCTGCCGCGTGGCTGGCAACTGGTCGGCGTCATGCTCGGCATCCTGCGGCTCGGCGCGACCGTGGTGCCACTGGACCGGCAGAGTCCACCCGCACGCCGGGACCACATGCTGCGCGACTCGGCCGCCGTGGCCGTGGTCCACGGCCCGGACGCGCCCGGCGACCTTCCCGACGGCATCCGGCCGCTGCCGGTGTGGACGCTGCTGTCCACCGACACCCCACCCGACGCGCCCGGGGAGCCGCTGCCCGCGCCGGTCGCGTTCGTCTTCTACACCTCCGGCACCACCGGCCGACCCAAGGGCGTGGAGGTGCGCGACGCGGGCATCCTGCGGCTGGCCCGGCCCGGCTACCTCGATCTGCCCTCGGCGGCCCGCTACGCGAGCCTGGCCAACCCGGCGTTCGACGCGCTCAGCTTCGAGGTGTGGGTGCCGCTGCTGACCGGCGGCTGCTGCGTCGTCCTCGACGACGAGACGGCGACGACACCGCACCTGCTCGACGCCGCACTGCGCCGGGAACGCATCGACACGCTCTTCATCACGGTGGCGTTGTTCAACGCGGTCGTCGACGAACTGCCGCACTGCTTCGCCGGGGTCGGTCAGGTGCTGGTCGGCGGCGAGCAGCTCAACGCCCGGCTGATCGGCCGCTGGTACCGCGACAACCCCACCAGCCGCACCCGGCTGCACAACGTCTACGGACCCACCGAGGCGACCACGTTCGCCCTGTGCCACCCCGTGCCGCGTGACTTCGACGCGCAGGTGGTGCCGATCGGCCGGGTGCTGCCGGGCACCGACGCGCACCTGGTCGTCGACGGCGTCCGGGTCGCCGCCCCCGGGGAGGTCGCCGAGTTGTACCTCGGCGGCGAGGCGCTGGCGGCCGGCTACCGCGACCTGCCCACGGAGACCGCCGCCCGTTTCGTCCGGCTGCCCTGGCTCGACGGCGGCGTCGGCCGCCACTACCGCACCGGGGACCTGGTGCGCGCCGACCCCGCCGGTCTGATCGAGTACGTCGGTCGGGTCGACCGGCAGGTCAAGGTCCGGGGCTTCCGGGTCGAACCCGGTGAGGTGGAACGGCAGATCCTCACCCACCCGGGAGTCCGGCAGGCGTACGTGTGCACCCGACGGGACCCGGCCCACGGCACCAACGAACTGCTGGCGTACGTGGTGACCGACGCCGATCTGTCGTTCGCGCAGTTCGACCGGCACCTGAGCGCGACCCTGCCGCCGTACCTGCGCCCGCACCGGGTGTACCGCGTCGGGGCACTGCCACTGACCCCCAACGGCAAGGTCGACTCCGCTGCGCTGCTGCGCCGCGACGACCCGCCCTGGCGCGACGACGACCCCACCGGCACGCCCGTCACAGCATGGCAGCGGACCGTCCTCGATCTGGCCGGCGAGGTGCTCGGCGTGCCGGACCTGCGACCCGACGACAGGTGGATCGCCAGCGGTGGCGACTCGCTGAAGGCGCTGCGGCTACGCTTCGCGATCCAGCGTCGCTGGGGCCGCGAGGTGCCACCGGCGGCGGTGCTGGACGGCGATCTCGCCGCGTTGGCCGCAGCGGTCGCCACCGCCGGCACCACCACCGGCTCGCCGTACCCGGCGCCACCCGCCCCGGCCGGTGCCCGTACCGCGCCGGCCACCTCCGAACAGCAGCGGCTCTGGCTGTTGCAGCAACGGTCACCGTCCTCCACCGCCTACCACGTGGGGCTCGCCTTCGAGCTGCGCGGCCCGGTCGACGTCGACGCGCTGCGCCGGGCGCTACGCCGGGTGGTGGCACGGCACCCGGCGCTACGGACCGCGTTCCGGGCCACCCCGCAGGGGCTGCGCCAGGAGGTCGCCGAACCCTACGACCCGTGGCGCGAACCCGACGACGCCGACCCGGCCGGCTGGCGGGAACAGGCACGAACCCTGTTCGCCGTCCCCTTCGACCTCGGTCAGCCGCGCCTGCTGCGGGCGTACCGGCTGACCCACGACGACGGCTCGGTACTGCTGCTGCACCTGCACCACATCGCGGTCGACGGCTGGTCGCTCGACATGCTGTTCCGTGACCTGTCCGCCGCCTACGCGGCGGCGCTGGACGGCACGACCGTCGAGGAGGACGAGGCGGTCGCCACCCCGCTGGACTACGCCCGGTGGCAGGCCGACTGGTTCACCCACCCCACCTACCGGGCCCATCGCGACGCCCTGCGCGACCACTACGCCACAGTGGACGAGACCGACGCACCGCTGCGGCCCGGCCGGCAGCGCGGCGACGGCGGGGACCACCTGCTGCGGACCACCATCAACGCGGCCGACCGCACCGCCCTCGACCGGCTCGGCGACGAACTGGGGCTGACCCGCTTCCCGCTGCTGCTGACCCTCTTCGGGTGGGCCGTGCACGGAATCACCGGACGCACCCACCCGCGCGTCGCCAGCCCGGTGGCCAACCGACCCGTACCCGACTTCGACGCCAGCGTCGGCATGTTCGCCAACACCGTGCTGCTGCCCCTGGCCCTGGCACCCCGGGAGGAGCTGCGGGCGCAGCTACGACGGCAGGCCCAGGCGATCCGCCCGGTGCTCGACGCCCAGGACGTGGCCCTCGCGCACGCCGTCGCCGACCACGACTTCGGCACCGACACGCCCCTGTTCGACTTCCTCTTCGTCCTGGACAACACCGACTTCTCCACACTGGCGCTGCGCGGCTGCACGTCGCGTCCGGTGTGGCTGGCCCCCACCGACGCCAAGTGCCCGCTCACCCTCTCCGTCGTGGCCCACGACGGCGGCTTCGACTGCCTCTGGGAGTACGCCGACGACCACTTCACCGAAGCCGACGTCGCCGCCGCCGCCGACCTGTTCCGGCGTGGCCTGGACGCGCTGACCGGCACCGGCACGCACACCCTCGCCGAGCTGGTACGCCCCTACCGGCGGGCGCTGCCCGACCCGGGCCGGGGCGTACGTACCCCCCTGGACCTGCCCACGGTGGCGGAGAGCTTCGCCCGGCGGGTGCGGGCGCAGCCGGCCGCGACCGCGCTGGTCGCCGGTGACCGCCGGCTCAGCTACGCCGACCTCGACGGGTACGCCGCCGGCCTCGCCGCCGAGCTGACCCGACGGCATCCGGTGCCGGCCGACGGCCGGCACCACGTCGCCCTGTTCTTCGAACCGTCGGTGGAGCACGTGGTGGCGCTGCTGGCGGCGGCCCGGCTGAACCTCACGGTCGTGCCGCTCGACCGGGCCTACCCGCCGACGCTGCTGCGTCAGGTGTTGAGCCAGGTCCGTCCCCGCTGTGTGCTGCTGGCACCCGGTGACGGGCCCGCGCTCGACGCGATCGACGACGTCGGTCACCCCCGCCACCCGGTGGTCCTGTCCACCGCGACCGAACCCGTCGCCCCGTCGTACGCCGGCCGGCCGCTGTACACCCTGTTCACCTCCGGTTCGACCGGCACTCCCAAGGGGGTCCAGGTCAGCGACGCCCTGCTGGTGAACCTGCTGCGCTGGCAGGGCGGGGCCGGCGGGCTGGCGGACGCGGCGGTGACCCTGCAGTTCTCCATGCTCTCCTTCGACGTCTCCTTCCAGGAGATCTTCGGCACCCTCTGCGGCGGCGGCACCCTGCACCTGCCCCGGTCCGGGTGGCGGCAGGACATGCCGGCGCTGCTGGAGCACCTCGACACCGCCGGCATCGAACGGCTCTTCCTGCCGTACGTCGCCCTGCAACTCCTGGCCGAGCACGGCGTACGCCTCGGGCGGTTTCCGTCGCGGCTACGCGACGTCGTCACCGCCGGCGAACAACTGATCTGCACCGACAGCATCCGCCGCTGGTTCGCCGGGCTGCCCGACGCCCGCCTGTTCAACCACTACGGCCCCACCGAGACCCACGTGGTCAGCGGCCTGTGCCTCGACGGCGACCCGGCGACCTGGCCGGCCCGCCCAGCCATCGGCCGGCCGGTCACCAACACCTGGCTGCGGGTGGTGGACCCGGCCGACGAGGTGGTGCCGCCGGACTGCCCCGGGCAACTGCTGATCGGCGGGGACCTGGTGGCCCCCTGCTATTTGGACGACCCGGCGCTGGACCGGGCCCGCTTCGTCGAGCTGCCCGGCCTCGGCTGGTTCTTCCGCAGCGGCGACCGGGCCCGCTTCGACCACGACGGCCTGCTGCACTACCTGGGCCGCGACGACCAGCAGGTGAAGGTCAGCGGGCACCGGCTGGAGCTGGGTCAGGTCGAGGCGGCGCTGCTCACCCATCCGGCGGTGGTCAACGCCGTGGTCGTCCGCGACCGGTCCCGGCTGGTGGCCTGCCTGCAGGTGCGGGCCGACCCGCCGACCACTGAGGATCTGACCGGTCATCTCGCGGCGCTGCTGCCCGCCTACGTGCGGGTGGACCGGTTCCGGTGGCTGCCGGAGTTGCCGCGTACCGCCAGCGGCAAGCTGGACCGCCGCCGGGCGTTGACCGCGCCGGGCCGGGAGCTGCAGCCGGGACGCGCCGCGCCGGCGGTGGCCGTGTCGGCCCTGGAGGCGCGGCTGGCCGGGCTCTTCGTGGAGGTCGTCGGGGCACCGATCGCACCCGACCAGCGCTTCTTCGACGCCGGGGCGGGCAGCCTGGACCTGATGCGTTTCCACCTGCGGGGCGTCGCCGAGGGGCTGCCGCTGACCATCCCCGCCCTCTTCGAGCACGTCACCATCCGCCGTCTCGCCCGGTTCCTCACCGCGCAGCAGGGGGTCACCGGGTCGACCCGACCGGGGACCGACCATCCGGCCCGGGACACGGCCGGGCAGGACACGGCCGGACCAGAGACGGCCGGCCGGGACGAATCCGCCGGGGGTCCGCCGGACGAGCCGGTCGCCGTGGTCGGCATGGCCGTGCGGTTGCCCGGCGCCGACGACCTCGCCGCGTTCTGGGCGATGGTGGAGGCCGGCGACCGAGGCATCGTCCACTTCGACGCCGCCGAGGGCCTGGTCGGTGCCCGCAGCCAACTGGCCGGGCTGCTCGGTTTCGACCCCGGACACTTCGGCATCAGCCGCCACGAGGCGCGGCTGATGGACCCGCAGCAACGGCACCTGCTGATGAGCTGTGTCGAGGCGTTGGCGCACGCCGGCATCGCCGATCCCGCGCGGCAGCGGGTCGGGCTGCTCGCCAGCTGCGGCGAGAACACCTACTTCCAGACGATGCTGCGCGAGGCCGACCCGGCACGGCTGCCCGATCCCTTCCAGTGGGCGCTGCACCACGAGAAGGACTTCCTCGCCACCAAGGTCGCCTACCACCTGCGCCTGACCGGGCCGGCGTTCACCGTGCAGGCGGCCTGCGCCAGCTCCCTGGTCGCGGTCCACCTCGCCGCCGGGCTGCTGCGGCAGGGCGACAGCGACGTGATGCTGGTCGGCGGGGTGCTGGTGGACCCGCTGCTGACCGCCGGCTACCGCTACCAGCCGCAGCACATCTTCTCCCCCGACGGGCACTGCCGGCCGTTCAGCGACGACGCCGCCGGCACCGTCGGCGCGAGCGGGGTGGGGGTGGTCGTCCTCAAACCGCTGCGGCTGGCCCGGCGCGACGGCGACACCGTCTACGCGGTGATCACCGGCTCGGCCGTCAACAACGACGGCGCGGACAAACTCGGCTTCACCGCCCCGTCGGTCGCCGGGCAGCGTGAGGTGATCCGTACCGCGCTTCGTCGCAGTGGACACGCGAGCGGCGACGTGGGCTACGTGGAGGCGCACGGCACCGGCACGGAACTGGGCGACCCGGTCGAGGTGGCGGCGCTGCGTCAGGCGTACGACCTGGCCGAGCCGGGGCGTACCGCGCTGACCTCGGTGAAGAGCCAACTCGGCCACCTCGGCGCGGCGGCCGGCGTGGTCGGCCTGGTACGTGCCGTCCTGGCCGTGCACCACGGGCGGATCCCCCCGAACGTCGACTTCCGCCGCCTCAATCCCCGGCTGGGCCCCGATCCGGCCCCGTTCTACGTTCCCGCGAAGGCCCGCCCCTGGCCGGTCGACCGGCCGAGGGTGGCGGCGGTGAGCAGCTTCGGCATCGGCGGCACCAACGCCCACCTCGTCTGCGAGGCACCGGCCGGCGCCCACCCGGCGACGCCACCCGGTGCCGGGGTGCCGGTGGTGGTGCTCGGCAGCGGCAGCGCCGCCGCCCTGCGTACCGACGCCGACCGCCTCGCCGACTACCTGACCGCCCGACCCGAGACGTATCCCCGGGTGCGACGTCACCTGCAGGCCGGGCGGGCGGCGGGCCGCTGGCGGGCCGCCGCCGTCTGCGCCGACGTGACCGCCGCCGTGGCCTGGCTGCGCACCGTGACCGCCGTCGAGGTCACCCCCGTCGAGGCGGCACCCGTCGAGGTCACCGGGGCGTCGCCGGCCGACCTCGTGGCCGCGTGGCTGGCCGGCCGGCCGGTCCGCTGGCCGGCCGGACCGGCCCAGCCGCCCTGGGACCTTCCGCCGCCGGCGTTCGCGCTCCGGGACCACGATTTCGCCCGCGCCGCCGCGCCGACACCGCCCACCGCCCCGACCCGACCGACCGGCACGTCGTCGTCCCGGGACACGACGGTCGACCAGGGGTGGCCGGCGCGGCTACCCGAGACCGGGTGGTTGCACCAGCCGCACTGGGTGCGCTGGCGGCACGCCGGGACCACACCCGCCGGTCGCCGCCCGGAGACGCTCGTGATCATGGCGGCGGAGCCACCACCGCCGGCCGCGCTGCGCGCCTTCGCGGCGTCCCACGCCCGGGTGGTCACCGTCACCGCCGCCACCGGCTTCGCCCGCCTCGGACCCGACAGCTACCAGGTTGATCCCGCCGATCCCGACTCGCTACGCCGGCTGCTCACCATCCTGACCGACGCCACCGCACCGGACGCGGCGCGCACCGGTGTGCAGTGGCTGCACACGCTGCCGCTGGCCGTCGACGGGCAGGTCGACGCGGACACCCTGGACCACGCGTACCGGGCCTGCGTGGACACCCCGGCGGCGCTGCTGGCCGCTGCCGCCGGCCTGCCCCACCGGCCCCGGCTGCGGGCCTGGTGGCTGTCCCGGCAGGCCCAACCCGTGTCCGGCGACGTACGCCGGCCGGAGCTGACCCTGCTCGCCGGGGTGTGCGCGGTCGCACCGCAGGAGAGCGACGTCGACAGCCACTGGGTGGACCTGCCCGCCGCCGATCCGGCCGACTGGGCGCCGGCACTCGCGGCCCTGCTCACCGACGGGACCCCGCCACCGGCGCGACTGGCGCTGCGGGACGGCTACTGGTGGGAGCAGGCACTGCTGCCGGTCCACCCGGCGACCGGGCCGGCGGCACCGGCGTTGCCGTCCGGTCCGGCCACCTACCTGATCCTCGGCGGCACCGGCGGCATCGGACGCAGCATCGCCTCCTGGCTGCTGGAGCAGCAGGATGACAGCCGGGTCGTCCTGCTGGCACGACACGGGCCGGTACCTGCCGACCTGACGCCGTGGGCCGACCGCGTCGACCTCGTCGAGGTGGACCTGGCCGAAGCCGACCCCGACGACCTGGTGACCCGGCTCGGCACCCGACGTCTCGACGGCGTGGTCCACGCCGCCGGAGTCGCGGCCGGCGCGCTGATCAGCCGGCGGGACCCGACCGCGATGCGACGGGCGACCGCCGCCCGGACCCACGGCGCGCTGCTCGTGGAACGGCTCGTCGCGCGGCACCGGCCGGCGTTCGTCGTCTACTGCTCGTCGATGGCGGTGCAGCTCGGTGGGGTCGGCCAACTCGACTACGCCGCCAGCAACGCGCTGCTGGACGGCTTCGCCCGGCACCGCACCGACCCGACCGACAGTACCCTGCGGATCTGCCTCGACTGGGACGTCTGGACCGAGGTGGGCCTGGCCACCGACGCGCTGCCCACCGACGCCCGGCACCGGGCACACCTGGCGGTCGGCCTCCACGTGGACGAGGCGCTGCGGATCGTCGCGCAGGCCCTGCGGCTGCGACTGCCGCAGCTGCTCGTCTGCACCACCGCCCTGGACCGGGCACCCCAGTTCTACGCGCCACCGGCCGACGCACCGGCGGCGACGCCCGTCGCACCGCCCCTCTCGGCCGGCGACGAGATCAGCGACTGGCTACGCGACCGGCTCGGCACCGACCGGCTCGACCCGGCCGCGTCCCTCTACGACCTGGGTGCCGACTCGCTCCTGCTGCTCGACCTGATCGACGAGGTCAAGGGACACTTCGGGGTCAGCCTCAGCCTGTCCCAGCTCAGCCACCGGGTGAGCCTGACCGAGGTGCTGGACCTGCTCGGCGACCCCGCCCACACCACCGAAGCCGCCGTGACGGTGCAACTCTGGCAGCCGGGCCGGGGACGGTCGGTGCTCTGCCTGGTCCATCCGGTCGGCGGCGACGTGCAGGCCTACCGGTCACTGGTGTCGGCGCTCGACCCGGACCTCACCGTCTGCGTCATCGCCGATCCCGCGCTGACCCACCCCGGACAACCGGCCTGGTCGTTGACCGAGCGGGCCGCGCGGTACCACGCCGCGCTGCGCGAACGCTTCCCCCGCGACCGGTGGCGCTGGCAGCTGGGCGGGTGGTCGTTCGGGGCGTGGGTGGCCCTCGGCATGGCCGCCGAGGCCGAGGTGGCCGGCCAGCCCGCCGACCAGCTCCACCTGATCGACCCGCCACCACCGGACGCCGCCCCCACCTTCCGGGCGTACGACGAGCAGCACCTCGCCACGCTCTTCGCCCACGAACTGGGGGCCGCCGACGCCGACACGGCGGCGACAACGTACGCGGACGCGCTGGCGCGCTGCTGCCGCGCCAACCTGGCCAGCATGGCGCAGCACACCCCGCCCCGGCTGACCCGCACACCCGCCCGGCTCTGGCTCGCCGGCCGGCCGACGCCCGACCTGCCGGCACCGGCCACCCCGCAGGAGCAGGCCCGACAGTGGCACGCCCACCTGCCCACGCTCGGGTGGCACGTCGTGGACACCACCCACCACGGCATCGTCACGGCAGCACACGTCCGGCCGGTGGCCGAGGCCATCGGCGGCGCGCACCCGTCCACCGACCTGACGGGAGCACCATGAACCCGTACGGCGCGCTGCCCGCCCGGTCGTTCTGGCGGTCCGCCGTCGCCGAACCGGACATGCTGGCCATCGACGAGGTGTGGACACCGAAGTTCGACATCGCCCAGGACGATCCGGTCCTCACCGCCGGCTCGTGCTTCGCCCGCCACCTCGGTCCCGCCCTGCGCGACGAGGGGATGAACTGGGGTGAGGCCGAGCTGCCGCCGCCGGGGCTGACCACGGCCGAACGCCGGGCCCGCCACTACGGGGCGTACTCCTTCCGCACCGGCACCGTCTACACCGCCGCCGCCCTGCGGCAGTGGCTGAGCTGGGCGCTGACCGACGACACCGGGCCCGACGAGGTCTGGCGCGACGGTGACCGCTACTTCGACCCGTACCGTCCGTCGGTCGAACCCGACGGCTACGAATCGGCGGAGGCGACCCTGACCGCCCGCCGGTCGACCCTGGCCGCGATCCGGCGGACGGTCGCCGGGGCGGGTTGTCTCATCTTCACCCTCGGCCTGACCGAGGCCTGGCGCGACGTGGCCACCGGCACCGTCTACCCGGTCTGCCCGGGCACCGTCCGGGGCACCTTCGACGCCGGGCGGCACGCCTTCCACAACTTCACCGTGGCCGAGGTACACCGGGACCTCACCGCCACCGTCGCGTCGCTGCGCGCCGCCAACCCCCGGCTGACCGTCCTGCTGACCGTGTCGCCGGTGCCGCTCACCGCCACGGCGACCGGGGCGCACGTGCTGGCCGCCACCGGGTACTCCAAGTCCGTGCTGCGGGCCGCCGCGGGTCAGCTGGCCCAGGAGCACGACCACGTCGACTACTTCCCCTCGTACGAGCTGATCACCGGTTTCCCGTTCCGGGGGGTCTTCTTCGCGCCGAACCTGCGCACCGTGACGCCGGCAGGGGTCTCCTTCGTCATGCGTCACTTCTTCGCCGCCCTCACCCGCGACCGCAACCCGACCGGGCCGACCGGGATCGGTGCCACGGCACCGGACCGGCGCGCCGACGCCCCCGACGGAGGTGACCTGTTCTGTGACGACGCCGTCCTCGACCACTACCGCGCCGGCTAGGTTCCTGCTGCTCGGCGACTCGCACGCCGGCCCGATCGCCAGGGCGGCGACCGCCGCCGGGCTGCCGTTCGTCGGTGGGCCGGTCGGCTCCGGCCGGGACTTCACCGTCGGCTTCTTCGACGCCCACGACGACGACGTGGTGTTCCGGGACACCGCCGTGCAGGAACACCACCGCAGCTTCCTGACCGCGGCGGGCGTGCCCCGCCTCGGCCGGCTCGCCGTCCCGCTCGTCTCGACCTTCGGCCTCAGCATCCACTTCTACGCCACCACGGCGAACTGGCAGATCTACCGCACCGGCGACGGCGACTTCCCGGCCGGCTTCCTCACCGGCGGCCTCTTCGACGACATCGTGCGCGCCATGGCCCGCGACGCGCTCGCCTTCTACCGCCACGTCCGCGACCTCGGGTTGCGCGTCCTCGCGGTGCTGCCACCGCAGCGGGTGCCGGGGATGTCCGACCCGCAGGTCTTCGCGGCGGCCCAGGAGACGATCCGCCGCGCGCTGACCGGGCTGGGCGTGGAGATCGTGGACCTCCGCACACGGGTCACCGACGCCGCCGGCCGGCAACGCGCCGCGTTCTGCGAGCCGGACGACCCGATCCACGGCAATCTCGCCTTCGGCCGGCTGATCGTGGCCGATCTGCTGGCCCGTGGACTGTGACACCGGAATCAGGAGGAGCACGTGGAAGAGCACGTCCTTGCCGCCGTCGAGCGGGCGACCACCCGCCCGCCCGAGCACTACGACACCATCACCGTCCAACCGATCTCCCCGGTCATCGGCGCGGAGGTCTCCGGCGTCGACCTCGCCGGCGAGCTGACCGAGCAGCAACTGGCCGAGATCAGGCGCGCCTTCCTCACCCATCACGTGCTGGTCTTCCGCGACCAGGTGCTCACCGCCGAGGAACACAAACGCTTCGCCGGCCACTTCGGCGAGCTGCGCCAGCAGCCCCTGGCCGACCTCGACGGCGGCGACCCGGCCATCCTGGAGATCAGCGCCGGCCCGGACTCCCGTTTCGTGGCCGGCGAGGACTGGCACACCGACGGCACGGCCGAGGCCGAACCGTCGCTGGGTTCGATGCTCTACGTCACCCGGACACCGCAGATCGGCGTCGGCGGCGACACCCTCTGGGCGAACATGCACCTGGCGTACGAGATGCTCTCCCCACCGATGCGGGCCTTCCTCGACGGCCTGACCGCGATCCACGACGGGCTGATCCCCTGGCAGGGTCACACTCCCCCGCCGGAGTACGTCGTGCCCAAGAGCGAACACCCGGTCGTCGTACGCCACCCGGAGACCGGCCGTCGGCTGCTCTTCGTCAACGCCGGCTTCACCTCGCACATCGTGCAGCTCTCCCGGTACGAGAGCAGGGCGCTGCTGGACATGCTGTTCGGTTGGGTCGCCCAGCAGCCGATCCTGAGCTGCCGGGTCCGCTGGACACCCAACACGCTGGTGTTCTGGGACAACCGCTGCACCCAGCACCACGCCGTGTGGGACTACTACCCGCACTCCCGCTACGGCCAGCGGGTGACCGTCAACGGCACCCGGCCGGCCGGATGACCGCCCCCGGGGTCGCGGGCCGCAGCTGAACGCCGGCTCGACGACGGGTCAGCCGCGCACGATCTGCTCGGTGTAGGCCCAGTCGTCGTCGAGAGCGCCGTCGCGTTCCTCGGTCAGACCGGTCAGGTCCGCGCCCCGCACGCCGCCGGCCCCGGCGACCCGGTCGCGCAGGATCCGGGCCGTCACCAGGGCCGCCCGGGTGCCCTGGGCGGTGACCGGGTCCAGGTGGTATCCGGCGTCGCCGACCAGGCACCACCCGGGCCCGCTCATCGGCCGGCGCAGCATCCGCATCCGCCCGGCACCGCCGATGGGGGTGCTCCGGCGGCCGGCGGCGACGGCCGGGCCGAGGTACGGGTCGTCGCGCACCAGCCGCTCGAACGACCGCGCCGGGTGCTGCCCGGTCGCGTCGATCAGGCTCTGGTGCAGATCCAGCGCCACGCACCACCGCCCGTCACCGCAGGGGGTCGAGATGAGCACGCTGCGGTCCTGCAGGGAGAAGTACGAACGGTCGGTGGGCAGCGGCAGGTTCTCGTAGTACGCCAGCAGCGCGAACCACGGTGACTCCACAACCCGGTAGGCGACCGCCCCCACCCGTTCGGCGTTGCGGGACAGCCGGCCGTCGGCGAGCACCAGCAGGTCGCAGGTCACCTGGCTGTCCACCGCGCCGTGGCGCACGGTCGCCCCGCGTACCCGGCCGGCCTCGATCGTGAGGTCCCGCACCCGGGCCGGACGCGACACGGTGACGTTGCCCCGGCTGCGCGCTGCGGCCAGCAGCGCCGGGTCCAGCACCTCGCGGGGCACGCTCATCCGGAACGAATAGGCGTCCTCACACGGGTAGACCCGCTCGACCACGTCCTCGCCGATGCGTTGGGTGTCGCCGTAGGTACGCGGGGCACCGCAGGCCAGGACCGTCTCCAGCAGGCCGAGTGCGGACCAGGCGAGGTTGCCGGACCGGTCCCAGGTGGACTGTTGCGGCCAGAACGTGGTGGGCCGCGAGGCGTCCAGGACGAGGACCCGCTCGGCGTACGGCGCGAGCGCCCACGCGGTGGACGCCCCGGCGATCCGGCCGCCGACCACGACGACCTCCCAGTGGCCCGCGATCACGCCGGCACCGAACTGACGCGGTGGTGTTCCGCTGGGTTTCCGACGGCGTGACGCGGCACGCCCCAGTCTCCCATTCCGGCGAGACCACAAGGGAGTCCCGAATCTCCGCCGCGCACCGATCCGGCGTGTCGGTGGGACGTACCGTGTGACCGGTGCCGGGCGGCCCGCCCGGCGGGATGGGGCGGGTGGCTGGTCGGCGATCACACCGGTCAGCCCTGCGGGGGCGGTCCCGGGAACCAGCCGGCCCGACCGAGCGCACCCGGCAGGCTGGTCATGCCGAGCTGCGCACCGATCCATGCCGCCGTCTCGGTGACGCCGCGGGGGTCGAGACCGGTCGAGTGCCCGGAGCGGGCCAGGGCGTAGAGCAGGTCCTCGGTCGCGACGTTGCCGGTCGCAGCGGGGGCGAACGGGCAGCCGCCGATGCCGCCGACGCTCGCGTCGAGCGCCGTGACACCGGCCTCGACCGCCGCGAGGGCGTTGGCGATGCCGGTGTTGCGGGTGTCGTGGAAGTGGGCGCGCAGCGGTACGCCCGGAGCCGCCGTGATCGCCGCCGCGACCAGTTCCCGAACCTGCACGGGTACCCCCACCCCGATGGTGTCGGCCAACGCGATCTCGTCGGGTCCGCTGGCGGCGAGCCGACGGACGAGGTCACCGACAGCCGCCGGGGCGACGTCTCCCTCGAAGGGGCAGCCGAACGCGGCGGCCACCGTCACGCTGGCCCGTAGGCCGGCCGTGTGGGCGGCCTCGGCGATGTCGGACCAGGCCCGGACCATCGCGTCGACGGAGGCACCCTGGTTGCGTCGGCTGAAGGTCTCCGTCGCCACGACGACGCAGTTGACCTCGTCGACCCCGGTTGCGAGCGCGCGGTCCAGCCCGCGCCGGTTGAGCACCAGGCCGATGTACGACACGTCGCTGCGCCGGGGCACGCCGGCCATGACGGCTTCCGCGTCGGCCATCTGGGGTACCCGGTCCGGGCGGACGAACGACACCGCCTCGACACGTCGGGCACCCGCGTCGACACACCGCCGGATCAACTCGATCTTGCTCGACGTCGGCAGGATCTCGGACTCGTTCTGCAGGCCGTCCCGAGGGGACACCTCCACCACGTTCACCATCATGTGTATACAATCTCAGGCCGTCGGGGTAGGCGGCAAGGAGAACTGCCGCACGCCGCTCACATCACGGAGGCACGAGTGACGAATGCCGCAGAGGATGCCTACGAGGCATTGCGGGGGGCGATTCTCAGTGGCGCGATCCGCCCTCGGGAACGGCTCGGCGAGGTGGAGCTGTCCCGGCAGTTCGGGGTGAGCAGGACCCCGATCCGGGAGGCCCTGCGCCGGCTCACCGCAGAGGGCCTCGTCGTCTTCCAGCCCAATCGGGGGGCCCGGGTCGCCGAGTGGTCGCTCAGCGACCTCCAGGAGACCTACGAGATCCGGGCCCGGCTGGAGAGCTACGGTGCCGCCCTGGCCGCCCAGCGCATCGACCCCGAGCACCTGCCACGGCTGAGCCTGCTCTGTGACCAGATGGAGCAGCGGGCGCAACGGATGAGCCCGCAGGACCTGGACGAGATCGCCACCCTCAACTCCGAACTGCACGCCATCGTCATCGGCGCCGCCGCCAGCCAGCGGCTCACCTCGTTGCTGTCAGCGGTCGTGGAGGTGCCGCTGATCGTCCGGGCCTTCCGCCTCTACACCCCGGACGCGCTGGCCCGCAGCATGGCGCACCACCGCGACCTCGTCGCGGCGTTGAAGGCCCGCGACGCCGAGTGGGCGTCGAGCACCATGCGGGCCCACGTCCTGGCCGCGCGCCGGGTCCTGCTGGACGCCATGGTGAACAGCCCCGACCTCTGAGCGGGGCGGCCGGCCCGCGCCGGGGAGCCGACGTCAGCTCCCCGGCGCGCCCGGCTTGATGCAGGCCACCTCGCGGCCAACGTCGATCGGGGTCAGCCTCACCTCAGTCTGTACACAACGGTCCTCACCCACCGGACACCGTCCGTACAGCACGCAGCCCTGCACGAGCTGGGTCGGGCTCAGCGGGTCACCGACCAGTCGCGCCGGCGGCAGCTCCTGGTCGGGGTCGACGGGCAGCGCCGCGGCCAGCAAGGCCCGGGTGTACGGGTGCTGGGGGTCGGCGAACACCCGCTCGGAGGGGCCGGTCTCCACGACCCGTCCCCGGTACATCACGGCGATCCGGTCGCTGACGTACCGGACCGTGTGGATGTCGTGGGAGATGAACAGGTATCCCATGCCCAGCTCCGCCTGCAGGTCGGCGAGGAGTTGCAGGATCTGGGCGCGCACCGAGAGGTCGAGCGAGGAGGTGGGCTCGTCCAGCACGATCAGGGACGGTTCGGTCACGATGGCCCGCGCGATGCCCACCCGCTGCTGCTGTCCACCGCTGAGTTCGCCGGGATACCGCCGGGCCATGTCCGGCGAGAGGCCGACCTGTTCGATCACCCGGGCGACCCGGTCCCGACGCTCCCGCACCGGGGTCCTGGGCCGGTGGATGGCGAGGGGCTCACCGACGATGTCGCCCACCCGCATGCGGGGGTTCAGCGACTCGAACGGCTCCTGGAAGATGATCTGAAGCTTCGCGCGCATCTTCCGCAGTTCGGCGGCGGGCAGGGCCAGCACGTCGGCGCCCTCGAAGTGGACCCGTCCCCGGGTCGGTTCGATCAGCCGCAGTGCCAGCCGGCCCAGCGTCGACTTGCCGGATCCGCTCTCCCCGATGATCGCGAGGGTCTCCCCGGCGTCCACCGTCAACGACACGTCGTCGAGCGCGTAGACGGTGGTGGCGCCGCCGAGGTGGAACTCCTTGCTGACCTCCGCCAACTCCAGCAGGCTCACCGTACGGCCTCCTTCTCCTGCGGCAGGTGACAGCGGTACGTGTGACCGGACGCCGTCGTCACCGGCTCGGGAACCACCCGGGCGCACGGGTCGAAGGCGTGCGGGCAGCGTGCCTGGAAGGGACACCCGGCCGGGTAGTCGACCAGGTCCGGCAGCCGCCCGGTGAGGTGCACCAAGGGCTGGCCCGGTCGGGGAATGGCCCGGATCAGCGCCTGCGTGTACGGGTGGCCGGGCGTGCCCAGCACCTCCCGGACGGTGCCGTGCTCGATCACCTGGCCGGCGTACATCACCACCACCCGGTCGCAGTACTGGGCGACCACGCCGAGATCGTGGGTGACCAACAGCATGGAACGCTCGTGTTCCTTCACCATCGCGCGGATCAGGTCCAGGATCTGCCGCTGCACGGTCAGGTCGAGGCCGGTGGTCGGCTCGTCGGCGATGACGAAGGTCGGGTTGAGCAGCATGGCCATCGCGATGACGACCCGCTGGGCCATGCCGCCGCTGAGCTGGTGGGCGTATCCGTCGAGCACCCGGTCCGGGCCGGCGATGCCGACGTCGGCCAGTGCGGCGCGGGCCCGGTCGTGGGCCTCGCCCTCGGACCTGACGCCGTGCGCCGCCATGATCTTGGCGAACTGCCGCCGGATCCGCATCACCGGGTTGAGGGCGCTGAACGGGTTCTGCGCGATGAAGCCGATCTCCTTGCCCCGCAGCCGGCGTAACTCGGCGCCGCTGAGTGCGAGCAGGTCGACACCGTTGAAGCGGGCGGTGCCGTCGACCACCCGCCCCGGCGGGCGCACCAGCCCGAGGATCGACCGGATGGTCACCGACTTGCCGCACCCGCTCTCGCCCACCACACCGACGATCTCCGCCCGGTCGACGTGGAAGTCGACGCTGTTGACCGCGTGCACCAGGCCGGCCGGGGTGTCGAACCGGGTGGTCAGCCCGCTCACCTCCAGCAGGTGGCGACCCTCGGGGCGGCCGGCGTCCGGCACGGCGGACCGGGTACGCGACCGGCGGAGTGCGTCCAGGGCGCTCATCGCTGCCTCGCCCGGCCGAACGAGTCCTGCAACTCGTCGCTGATGGCGTTGAAGCACAGCACGGTCAGGAAGATGGCCAGTCCCGGGAACACCGAGACCCACCACTGGCCGGTGGTCATGTTCTGCGCTCCTGTCTGGATCATCGCACCCCAGCTGGCGTCGGCGGCGTTGATGCCGATGCCCAGGAAGGAGAGCGAGGCGATCACCACGATCGAGTGCGCCACCGCCAGGGACGCCTGGGCGAGGATGATGCCGGTCATGTTCGGCAGGACGTGCCGGAACATCACCCGGGGTCCGCTCGCGCCGATGGCGTGCGCCGCCTCGATGTAGCGGCTCTCCCGGATGGTGAGGCCCTCGCTGCGGACCAGCCGGACGAACCGGGGGACGTTGATGATGGCGATGGCGACCACGACGTTTTCGATGTTGTTGCCCATCAGCGCGACCAGGGCGATCGCCAGGATCAGCAACGGGAAGGCCTGGAACACGTCGAGCGCGCGGACGACGCGCTCACCCCAGGGGCCCCGGTGCAGCGCGGCCAGCCCGAGCAGGACGCCGATCACCAGGGAGATCAGCATGCCGGCGAGCGCCAGCGGGATGTCCACCCCCGCCGAGGCCACCAGGCGACTGAACACGTCGAGGCCGAACTTGTCGGTGCCCATCCAGTGCTCGCCGTCGGGTGCCGCGAGGGTGTCGGGCAGCGGCACGGCCGGGTCGTAGGGCAGCGGCGCGACGTAGGCGGCCGCCAGCATGCCGGTCAGGATGCCGGTGGGTATCCACAGCCGTAGTCGCCGGCCGCTCCTGCGCCGTCGCGTCGCCGCCGGTGCGACGACGGTGGTGGGGTCTGCGGTCAGCGTCTCAGTCATAACGCACCCTCGGATCGAGCGCCGCGACCAGGATGTCCAGTGCGGTGAAGGCCAGTAGGGTCCCGAGGCCGGCGGCCAGGATGAAGCCCTGCACGGCCGGCATGTCGAGCTGGAGGATGGAGTCGATCGCCCATTCCCCGAAGCCACCCCACGAGAAGATGGTCTCGATGATGGCCGCGCCGCCGAGCAGCGCGGCGAGCAGGATGCCACCGTAGGTCAGGATCGGGGTCCGCGCCTGGCGGAAGGCGTAGGCGAGGACGGTCCGCTCGGACAGGCCGCAGGCCCGCGCGAACTCGACCTGTTTGGACTCCAGCGCCGGCACCAGTGAGGCGTACGTGCTGCGGGCGAAGTACGCCGAGTAGTAGATCCCGAGCGTGAGCACCGGCAGCATCGAGTGCGCCAGCGCCGACCGGAAGATCGCCATGTCACCGGCGAGCAGCGAGTCGAGCAGCAGGGCCCCGGTCACGGTCGGCGGTGGCTCGTCCATCAGGCCGAGCCGACCCACCGGTGCCGGTGCCCACCCGGCCAGGTAGAAGCAGAGGTAGATGAGCAGCAGGGCCAGGAAGAAGTCGGGGATCGACTGGAACGTGGTGATGACGAACCGGGAGGTCCGGTCGGCCATGGTGCCCTTGTAGTAGGCGCCCAGCGTGCCGAGCCCCACGCCGAGGACCGCGGCGACGGTCAGGGAGAGGAGGACCAGTTCGAGCGTGGCCGGGGCGAACCGCAGGATCTCGGAGAGGATCGGCCGGTCGGTGTAGTACGACGAACCGAGGTCGCCCCGGAGCAGGCCGCCGAGGTAGTCGACGAACCGCTCCCACATCGGCCGGTCCAGGCCGAGCCGCCGCTCGATCTCGGCCAGTTCCTCCGGTGAGGCGGCCGGCCCGGCGATGACCCCGACCGGATTGCCCGGTAACGCGTTGACCAGCAGGAACGCCAGCGCGATGACGGAGAGCAGCCCCAGCGGCAGGAACAGCACCCGCCGTCGCGCGTAGCCGAGGACCCGCATCACACACCTCCGGCCGAGCCGAGCAGCGTCGTCGCCTCGTCGAGGCCGACGATGTCGGCGTACTTCGCGCCGAGGTCGAACAACGCGGCCTCGTGTGGGCGTGGGTCCCGGTCCAGGCACGCGTCGGCGACGACGAGCGGAACGAACCCGTGCTGCAACGCGTCCACCACGCTGGCCCGTACGCAGCCGCTGGTCGAACAGCCGCCGACGAGCAGGGCGTCCACCCCGAGCACCCGCAGGGTGCTGGCCAGGCTGGTGCCGAAGAACGCGCTGGCGTACTGCTTGGTCACGACCGTCTCGCCGGCGGCCGGGGCCAGTCGCGGCGGCGCGACGGCGAACGCGCCGCCGCGCTCGAAGACCCTCAGGGCGGGCACCTTCCGCACGAACAGGCCGCCGTCCTGGCTACCGGGGGCGAGTTCGACGCGGGTGTGGATCACGGGTACGCCGGTGCGCCGGGCGGTGTCCAGGAGGGTGGCGCAGGCCCGCAGGGCCGGCGGGTCCTGGTCACCGGCGAACAGCGGCGACGCCGGGTCGAGGTAGGCCTGCACGAAGTCGACCAGCAGCAGTGCCCGGCGTGAGCCGCGGCCGAGGTCCGCGCCGAAGCCGGCCCTGCGGTAGTCCACCTGAAGGTCATTCACCGTGTCCGCCTCTAGATCACGCCGCTGGTGCGCAGCCCGTCGATCTCCGCCGTCGTCAGGCCGACGACGGCGGCCAGGACCTCGTCGGTGTGCTCGCCGAGCTGCGGCCCGGTCCACCTGACCCGC
Organism: Micromonospora sp. HM134; assembly: GCF_007833915.1. Classification (NCBI taxonomy): domain Bacteria; kingdom Bacillati; phylum Actinomycetota; class Actinomycetes; order Micromonosporales; family Micromonosporaceae; genus Micromonospora; species Micromonospora sp. HM134. The sequence continues at coordinate 2,642,271 of NZ_CP041061.1, read as the reverse complement.
CCCGGAGTGGCCGACAGCCGCGGTACGACGTTCTGCATGGGGAACTCGCCGAACTCGGGGTGCGCGACCCGGACGATCGCCTCGCGGGCGGCGAAGTGTTCGTCGCGCAGCATCTCCGGGGCCCGGTAGACCTGGCCCACCGGCACGTCGTGCGTCACCATCACCGCCATCAGCTGCTCGGTGTCGTGCTGCTCAGACCATTTCGCGATGATCCCGTCCAGCTCGGCCTGGTGGTGGCCCCGGGCGGCGTGGGTGGCGAAGCGCGGGTCGGTGCCCAGCTCCGTCATTTCCATGGCCGTCGCCAGCCGCCGGAACACGGTGTCCTGGTTGGCCGCGATGAGCACCAGCCCGTCGTCGCGGGTCGGATAGACGTTGGAGGGGGCGATGTTGGGCAGGATCGCACCGGTGCGCTCACGGACGTGACCGGCCAGGGCGTACTCGGGAAGCAGCGACTCCATCATCGCCAGCACCGCCTCGTAGATGGCGGAGTCGACGACCTGACCGCGGCCGGTCCGGTCACGCACCCGCAGCGCCAGCAGCGCGCCCAGCGCGGCGAAGGTGCCGGCCAGCGAGTCGCCGAGGCTGATGCCCACCCGGCTCGGTGGGGTGCGGGGGTCGCCGACGACGTACCGCAGGCCACCCATCGCCTCTCCGACCGAGCCGTAGCCGGGTCGTGCGGAGTAGGGGCCGTCCTGCCCGAAGCCGGAGACCTGGACCATGACCAGGCCGGGGTTGTCCGCCGACAGCTGCTCGTAGCCGAGTCCCCAGCGCTGCATCGTGCCGGGGCGGAAGTTCTCGACCACCACGTCGCACTGGGCGATCAACCGCCGGGCGACGGCCTGCCCCTCGGGTGTCCGCAGGTCGACGGTGACCGACTTCTTGTTGCGCGCCACGATCGGCCACCAGAGCGACTTGCCGTGCGGCTTCTCCTGACCCCAGTCGCGCATCGGGTCGCCCTGGCGTGGTGGCTCGCACTTGATCACTTCGGCGCCGAAGTCGGCTAGCAGCTGGCCGCAGAAGGGGCCGGCGAGCAGGGAGCCGAACTCGACCACGCGCACGCCGTGAAGCGGTCCGTCGGGGTGCAAATCGCTGGACATGAACACCTCTCATAGCAACCGCCGAGTGGTCGTTGTATACAACAACTCAATCCCACTCGCTGTCAACAACGGTTTTTCCTAGTCGTGAACACAAGGGGGTACACAGTCGGACATTCGTGCATACAGAACAGTCGGGATCAGGCTGCGGTGATCACGTCTGCCCGCCCAGCCGCCGGCCGAGCAGCCGCCCGAACGCCAGCGCCGGGGTCACCGCCATCCCGCCGCAGAACGCGGCCCCGCTGGTGGCCCCCATCCCGAGGGCCTCCCCGATGGCGAACAGCCCGGGCACCACACCGCCACCGGCACGCCGGACCCGCAGACCGGTGTCGACGTCCAATCCGCCGAAGCTGCACAACAGCGCGGCCACCGACCGCACCGCGTAGAAGGGCGGTCGGCCGATCCGGTGGTCGAGGGCCTGCCGCCCCCACGGATCCTCGCCCCGGTCGACCGCCAGGTTGTACTCGCGCACCGTGCGCGCCAGCCCTGCCGGGTCGATCCCCGCCCGGCGGGCGAGACCCACGAGGTCGTCGGCGACCCAGGCGGTGTCCCCCCGGGCCACCTCGGCCCGAAACCGCCCGGCGTCCCACGCCGGCACCAACGGCGCGCCCGCCACCACGCCGGCCTCGTCGCCGACGATCCAGAACTCGGCCCCGCGCTGTTCCTGCACGGCCCGCTCGTGGCGCGTGACGTCGTCGAGGTCCTCGGCGACGAAGCGTTCCCCGGCCGCGTTCACCCAGATCTCCCGGGGCGGACGCTCCGCCGGCGCGAGGCTCGCCAGCTCCGACCAGAAGTCCACCCGACCCGGCTGCGAGCGGCGTTCGAGCAGGCCGAGGCGGGGAGTGTGCAGGTCGCCGAAGCGGACATGCGCCCCCAGCGGCACCGCCATGTCGATCGCGGCACCCGTCGAGGTCGGGACCGCGTTGGTCACCAGGCGTGGTCCGCCCGGCGTCAGCGCGGCGAACAGGTCGGGATTGGCCCCGTAGCCGCCCGAGGCGAGGACCGTGACGCCCGCGCGCAGCTCCCGGGGCCCCTCGGGGGTGCGCACGACGGCACCGGTGACCGCCCCGCCCCCGCTGGTCAGGCGTTCGGCGCGGGAACGCAGCCGCAGCCGGATCCTCCCCCGGGCCACCTGCTCGTCGAGCATGGGCCGCAGCGTCTCGCGGATCGACCGCCCGTGCCCGACACCCCAGTACGTCCGGGGCCGGGAGTACGGCGAGTGCCCGTGGTAGACCACCGGCGTGCCGGGGGCGAACGGGAAGCCGTTGTCGTCCAACCAGTCGACGACCCCGGCGGCCTCGTCGACGGCGAGCCGGATGAGGGCATGGTCCCCCTGCTGGTGTCCGATGCGCAGCACGTCGGCGTAGTGCCGGTCCGAGTCGTCGTCGATGCCCGCCCGCCGCTGCCGGCGGGTACCCGCAGCGCTCAGGTGCCCTGCCGACACCCGCAGCGTGCCGCCGATGTCGGCGTCCGCCTCGATCAGCTCGACCCGCAGCCCGGCCCGGGCGGCCTCGACCGCGCAGGGCAGGCCGGCGGTGCCGGCCCCGATGACCAGCACATCGGCGTCCTCAGCCACGACGCCCCTCCTCAGTCGGAGACGGCCGCTGGGTCGGTGGCTCCGGACCGGTGACGAAGGACGACAGCACCGAGGCGAACTCCTCCGGCACCCGCCACGGCAGCTGGCCGGTGGTGTCGGTGAGCCGGACGGCCTTCGCGTCGGGACGGATCGTCAGCGCGAGCGCGTCGCAGTGGGCGAGCATGTCCCGTTCGGCGGTCAGCAGCAGCACCGGGCAGGGCAGGGCCCGCAACGGCTCCACCGGGTCGTACCCGAAGGCGGCCCGGTACGACCAGTTGTACCTGCCGAAGACCGACGCGATGTTCGCCACGGCGAGGTTGACCAGTTCCGGGGGACGTTCCCACAGCTGCGCGTACCGCGTCCACAGGTCCCGCAGGTGCCCACCGTCCGGATCGATCGGCCGGTCCGGCGCCCACGAGGCACCCAGTTCCTCACGTTCGGCCCGGTCGAGGACGAGTCCGGACAGGACCGCGTGGGTGACCCGGCCGGGCGCCGCGAGGTGGGCGACCGCGAGTGCCAGGGAGGCGCCGGTGTGCTGACCGACGACGGCGAACGTCTCGATGCCCAGCGTGTCGATCGCCTGCAGCAGCAGGCGGGCGTAGCCGGGGATGTCCAGGGGATGCGGGGGCGGGTCGGAGAGCCCGTAGCCGGGGGTGTCGAAGGCGTAGGCGCGCAGCGACCGGCCGAGGGCGGGCATGGCCGGGGCGAAGACGTTGGACGCCTGCGGCGACTCGTGGAACAACACCACCGTGGGCCCCTGGACGCCGCTGGCCCGGTAGTGGATCTGCGCACCGTCCGGGCCGACGTATCCGCGCATGTCACGTCCCTCCTGGCTGGTCGGTCGGTGCGCCGGGTGACGGTCCGGGCCCGCCGGTCGACGGTGGCGCCGGCCGCTTGCGGGTGCCCGGCCGTGTGGCCCGCCGCTTCGGGACGGTGCCGCTCGCGCCGGGATCGCCGGTGCCCGTGGCCCGGTCCGGTGGGCCGGTCGGCTCGGGTGCGGCGGGTTCAGCCGGCGGGCTCGGCGCCTCGGCCGCGCTGGTGGCTGGCGGGCGCTGCTCGCCCGGGGCGGTGTCTCGGAAGAGATCCGCCGGCACGGCGGGTCGGCCGATGACGGTCGAGGTGAGCGACCCACCGGTTGCCGTGACGGCCTGCCGGGCGCTCTCGGCCGCCGCCGTCACCGAGGCGATGTCACCGATGAACGACACCGTGACGAGACCGCCACCGATTCGTCGCACGCCGATCACTGTCACTTCGGCAGCCTTCGTCATCGCGTCGACGGCGACGATCGCGGCGGCCAGTCCCTGCGTCTCGACGACGCCGAGGGCACCCGCATCCCAGAGGTCCACGTCAGTCCTTTACGTAGTTGACCCATGTGTCGGTCTCCAGCCGGTCGACGATCGCGACGATGGTGGAGTCCACGGGCGCCTGGGTGGGTTGCCGATCGGCCAGCCGCGCGGCTCCACCGGTGGCGATGAGGACGACCTCTCCCCGACCGGCGCCGACCGTGTCGACCGCGACGAACGGCTCCGCAGCGGGCGTCTCCCCCAGGGGCACGACGACGAGCAGCTTGGCTCCGGTCAGTGCGTCGGCCTTGACGGTGCTGACGACCGATCCGATCACCCGGGCGATACGCACTCCGGATCACCTCGTTTCACTAGCGTCGTTTGGACCAGGGCTTGGTGTCGAAGGCCTGCCGGACGGCGTCCCGCGCCGAGTCGACCTCCGAGTGCAGGCCCGAGACCCACAGCCGGCCGAACTGACCGACCCCCCGGACATCCACGATCTTGATGTCCGCCGATTTCTCCACCTCGTTGCCGACGGCCGAGATGTAGGCCGCCGGCTCGCACTCGACGACGAGCATCGACTCACCGGCCACCAGCAGCGAACCCTTGCGGGAGCGGTTCACCAGCTGCGCCTGGTAGGCGTCGATGTTGGAGATCATCTTGGCCGACACCAGTTCCGCCGGTCGCGCGTCCGCCTCGGTCATCTTGAGCAGGTCGAGGATGGTCCGGCCGGCCTGGTGGACCGCGTCCTGCGACACCGAGTGCAGTTCCGTCATGCCGTACTGCCGCTCGACGACCTGGGAACCGGGACGGACCCCGGCGGCCTTGACGGCCGCGTCGACCAGCGCGTAGACGTCACTGCCCGGGGAGATCTCCAGATAGAGCTGGGACATCCCCTCGACGACGGGGTCCCCCGACATCACGCTACCGAGCAGGGCCGCCATCTGCGGTTGCAGCCGGTCCACGAACGCGTACGTCCGCAGTTCAACATTGCTGTGCGGCATGTCAGCGCCTGCCCACCAGCAGCGCGAGGGTGCCACTGCGTTGCCGCTCGCCGCTCTGTAGCACCCGACCGGTCGGGGCGGTGACCTCCTCGACGCACTCCCGCTTGCAGGACAGCTCCGAGCAGTCGCCGGTGAATCCCGCGTCCCGGGCGGCCTGGACGAGATCCATGTCCCGCATCGGGCCCCAGAAGGGCTCGTTGTTGTTCCAGGTGTCCCAGTCGATGAGGAACTGCACCAGCGGGTCCAGCCCCGCGTAGCCCGGGAAGTCAGCGTGGATCATGATGCCGCCGGGGGCCAGCAGCCGGTGACACTCCTTCAGGACCGCGCGGACCGCGTCCGGTGGCATCTCGTGCAGCAGAATGTGTGAGACGACCAGGTCGAAGTGGCCCGAGGGGAACGTCGTCGCCTCGGCGTTCTGCTGCGAGAAGTGCACCTTCCGGCCGAGGGACTCCGCCCGACCGTGGGCGTACCGGAGCAGGGCCGCGCCGACGTCGATGCCGTGCACCTCGGCGTCCGGGTAGGCCTCGACGTACGGCAGTGTCGAGTTGCCCACCCCGCATCCGACCTCCAGGATGCGGCGGGGACGGAAGTCCCGGTGCTCCTTCTTGAGGTAGTTGTTGACCACGGATTGGCCGTAGTCGTCGTTGAGCGCACCCATCTGGCCCATGGCGTACACGTAGACGCCCCGGTCGTAGAGGGCCCCGACGGTGAGGTCGTCCGGTGCGTACTCGCCCCGGTAGCCACCGGGCATGGCGTGGATGTCGATGCCCCAGAAGTACCAGGGCAGCGTGAAGTCGGGATCGAGTTCGAGCGAACCGAGTTTCCGCCCTGCGGTGTCCGCCCGCGCCTTCAGGTCGTCGAGCTGGCGGGCGATGCTGTCCGACACCACGTTCCAGAGCAGATCCTGGCTCGCCCGGCGGACGGAGCTCCAGAGCTGGTAGTACGGCTCCGGTTCCATCACCCGGCGCACCGTCTCCCGGTCCCGGGGCGCGACTCCCATCTCGCGTTGGTACCGGGGTGCCACGCGGTGCACGTACAGCTCCCGCACCCCGGGCGTCACGTCGGTGGAGATGTGCGACTTCAGTGCCCGGACGAAGTTCTCCCGGGCGAGTTCGTCGTGGTTCTCCTGCGGCAACAGGCCGTGCCGCTGCTGTTGCTTCACTGTCCCTCCCCCACCTGCGTGAAAGCCCGTCGGATGACCTCCCGGTACGACTCCGGGGTCTCCTCCCGCACGATCTCCTCACGCCATTCGTAGAAGACCCGCAGCACGCGGGCGACGAAGGCCGCCGCCTCGGTGTCGCGGACCTGCGCGTCCTGCGCGGAGACGGTGAAGTCGTCCACCGCGCCACGGTCCAGCACGCGCCGGTCGGCGAGCAGCTGTTCCAGCGTCATCACCCGCTCGCGCAGCACCCATACCTCGGACGAGAGGGTCACCAGCGTCGAGACGACGGCCTCCATGCCCGGCTCCGCGAAGAACTGGGGACGTGCCCCCTTGGCCTTCTTGGGCAGTTGCTGCCCGGGCAGCGGCTGCGCCTGCTCCGGGCTGCCCACCCCGGGCCCACCGAACGCGCCGAGCGCCCGCAGGGTCTCGTTGGCGACCGTCGACGCGTCCGCGTCCGGGTTCGCCGACTGGACGGCGGCGGCGATGGTACGGATGGTCCGCTCCGCCTCCTGCGCACCCTCGCAGCCGCACGAGCAGCCGTCGGCGTCGTCGCATCCACCCGTCGTCGCGCCCGGGCCGTCCGCCGCCTTGTCGTCGTCGCGGACCGGCCCGATTGGTGTCGTCGGCGCGTCCTGCCCGGCGCGGCGGATGTCGATGCCCAGGCCCCGGGCGATGTCCGCCGCGTGCGGCGAGATCAGGTCACGCGGGCCCAGCAGGATCTCGCGCGGCTCGTGCGATCGGGCGACGTCTTCGATATCGACAGCAGTCCATACCCGACTCATGTGTCAACTCCTTCGGTGAGCACGCGGCGGCCCCGGTCAGGCCTTCGTTCCACCCCGGGTCGCCCCGGTCGGCAGGATCGCCTCGACCTCGCCGTGCGGACGCGGGATGACGTGCACGGAGACGACCTCACCGAGCCGGGAGGCGCTGGCCGCCCCGGCGTCCGTGGCGGCCTTGACCGCACCGACGTCACCCCGGACGACCACGGTGACCAGGCCACCGCCGACGTACTCGGTACCCACCAGGACCACGGTGGCAGCCTTGACCATCGCGTCGGCGGCCTCGATCGCCGCGACCAGGCCACGGGTTTCGATCATGCCGAGCGCGGACATCTGCAGGTCAGCCATGACAGTTCTCCTTCGAGAGTTCGTCGACGGGCGGGTGCCCGTCGTTCGCCCAGGGCCGTAGCGGCCCGAAGCGGTGGTGGATCATCGCCCGGTCAACTGCCGGGCGATGTGATGCACGAACACCTCCAGCGGCGACTGCGCCGCCGACTCCGGCCGGGCGGTCGACCCGGCGGGCCGCCCGCCGCCCGGCCCCGCCTCCGCGGCGGTCGGTCGGACCCGGGTGGCCACGGCGGGCGGGCCGGCGGTCGGCTCCTGCGGCCGTGGCGTCCGCGACGGATCACGCGGGGCCGCCAGCCCGGTCTCCGTCAGGCACCTGGCGGCCAGTTCCTCCAGCGTGCCGCCCCGGTTGAAGCGGGGCAGCTCCCCCCGGCCGGCCGCCAACCGTGCCCGCAACGCGCGGGTGCCGTCGAGGTCGACGGCACCGCCGGTGAGGACCACCCCGTACCGTCGGGCACCCTCGGCGGTGACCAGGCCCCGCTCGACGTCGTGTCGAACCAGTTCGGGGTCCCGTTCGAGCGGGTCTCCCCAGCCGCCACCACCCCAGGTCACGAAGTGCAGGAGGTCACCGGGGCGCACGGCGAGCCGATCGCACTTGGCCGGCACGACCTGCCGCGAGTCGTCAGGCCGCTCCAGGATCTTGGTCCCGCGTTCGCCCGGTTCACCGCCGAGCACCCCCCAGGGCTTGGTGAACCAACGGTCGTCGTGGATCGACACCTCGCCCGGTTCGAGAAACCGGTAGCCGACCCGGATGCCGTTGCCGCCCCGGTGCAGGCCCGCACCCCCGGAGTCCGGGACCGACTCGTAGGCTTCGATCCGCAGCGGGTAGTACGCCTCCAGGTACTCGTTCGGCACGTTGGTGAACGAGGGCCACATCGAGTGCCCGTCGAAGCCGTCGCCGACCGGCCGGGCGGGAACGCCCCCGAAGCCGATCTGGTAGAGCTGGAACCAGGTGCCGGAACGGTCCAGCCCGGAGTACATCAGGTGCGGGCTGGAGGAGAAGCCGGCGGCGGCGAGGAACTCCGGCTGACACTGCCCGAGCAGTCCGGCAAGGACGTCGAAGAGCCGGCCCAGCGCGTGGGTACGGCACGAGATGGCCGCCGGTCGGCGGGGCTTGAGCAGGCTGCCCTCCGGGATCCGGACGTCGACCAGGGGATAGAACCCGTCGTTGAACAGGATCATCGGGTCGACCGCCATGATCGTGTAGACCCCGAAGAACATCCGCAGGACGTTCTCGTTGAGCAAGAAGTTGATCGAGCCCTCGGCCTGCTCGCTGGTCCCGGTGAAGTCGAGCACCACCCGGTCGCCGGTACGCCACAGGGTGCACCGGATCCGGAACGGCCCCTGACCGCGCCCGTCGTCGTCGACGAAGTCCTCGAAGGTGACCGGCTGCTCCGGGACGACCTGGCGGAAGAGCTTCGCCATCGCCTGCCGGTTGCGCTCCAGCAGCAGGTCGAGCGTCGACAGGTAGGTGTCCGCGCCGAACCGTTCGCACAGTTCGCGTACCCGGGTCTCGGCGGTCCGGCAGGAGGCCAGCACCGCGTTCAGGTCCGCCCGGTTCCAGCTGGGCAGGCGAACCTGGTTCAGGATCGTGTCGAGGAGCTGCTGGTCGAGCGTGCCGCCCCGCAGCAGCTTCACCGGCGGGACGATCACCCCCTCCTCGTGGATCGACACCGCGTCGGTGGGGAGGCTGCCGGGCACCTTGCCCCCGACGTCGCTCATGTGGCCGAACATCGCCGCCCAGCCGACCAGCGACCCCTCGAAGTAGATCGGCAGCAGCACCAGCCAGTCGTTGGCGTGGCTGATGGCGCCCTCGCAGGCGTAGGGGTCGGAGGTGAAGAAGACGTCGCCCTCCTCGACGGTTCCGTCGTATCCAGACAGAAAACCGTCGATAAATGAGCCGAACTGGCCGGCGACCATCCGACCGTGCCGGTCGGCGATCAGCGGGAAGGCGTCGTGCTGTTCCCGGATGCCGGGCGACATCGCGGTCCGCAGGACCACGGCGTCCATCTCGAACCGGGCGTTGCGCAGCGCATTCTCGACGATGTCGAGCACCGCGGTCTCGACCCCGACCGGACCCTGCGGACGTGGGGTCTCGACGATGACCGCACTCATCGCGCCACTCCCTCCTCGGCGGGCAGGATGAGCAGGTTGCCCAGCCTGTCGACACGCGCGACGCAGCCCGGCAGCACCAGGCTGGTCGAATCCATCTCGACGACGATCGCCGGCCCGGGCAGCTCGTTGCCGGCCCGCAACGCCGTCCGGTCGTAGAGCGACGCCTCCTGCCAACCACCGTCGACGTACACCTGCTGCCGGCCGATCACCGCCCGGGACGCATCACGGTCACCCTGCTCGATCTCGACGGGCTTGATCCGTTCGGCGTCCGAGACCCCCACCGCCCGGATGTTGACGATCTCGTGCTGCTCGTCGAGGGCGAAGCCGAACAGCCGCCGGTGCGCCTCGTCGAAGCCGTGGCGCAGCTTGGGAAGCAGCGCCTCCCGCCGGGACGAGCCGACGTCGACGGAGACCTCGAAGCCCTGGCCGTGGTACCGGACGTCCGCCTCGTACCGGATGGTGCGAGCCTCAGCGGGCACCTCGGCCCGGTCGAACTCCGCGCCGATACGGGCCGCCAGCTCGGCGAACTCGCGCCCGAGGTGCTCCTCGTCAAGGTCGTCGAGCGGGCGCACCAGAGACTTGTTCGCCTCTGCCCGGACCCCGGTCGAGGCGTCTCCGTAGGCACAGAGCACCCCCGGCGACTGGGGGATCACCACCGGCCAGGATCCGAGGAGCTTGGCCAGGGCGTTGACGTGCAGTGGGCCGGCACCGCCGAAGCCGAACAGCGCGAACCGCCGCGGGTCGTAACCGCGCTGCACCGAGACCAGCCTCAGCGCACCGAGCATGTTCTCGTTGACGATGTCGACGATCGCGGCGGCGGCGGCCTCCACGGACACCCCGAGCCGGGACGCGACGGAGCCTACCGCCGTGCGGGCCTTGTCGACGTCGAGTGGCATCGCACCGCCCAGCAACGCGTGCGGGAGGTAGCCGAGCACCACGTTCGCGTCGGTGACCGTGGGAAGCACACCGCCACGACCGTAGGTCGCCGGGCCGGGCAGGGCACCGGCGCTGGCCGGTCCGACCCGCAGCGCGCCGGTCAGCTCGGGCACGTGCGCGATCGAACCCCCACCGGCGCCGACCGTCTGCACGTCGATGGACGGGGCCCGGACGGCCAGGTCGGCCACCGTCGTCTCGCGTCGGATGACCGGGGTGCCGTTCTCGATCAGGGCGACGTCGGTGGAGGTGCCGCCCATGTCCAGGGTGAGCAGGTCCGGGTGGCCGGCCGCCGGCCCGAGGGCCACCGCCGCCGCCACCCCTCCGGCGGGACCGCTCATCAGGAGGCTGACCGGGATGTCCTCGGCCCGTTCGAAGGTCATCAGACCGCCGTCGGAGCGGAGCACCCGGCGCTCACCGACCAGCCCTTCGGCGGTCAGTTTGACGCTCAGGTTGCGCAGGTACGAGCCGACACCGGGGCGGACGTAGGCGTTGGCCACGGTGGTCAGCGTCCGCTCGTACTCGCCCAACTCGGGGAGGACCCCAGCGGAGGTGGAGACCGGCAGGCCGGGTGCCTCGGCCACGGCGATCTCGGCCGCCCGCAGTTCGTGGGCGGGGTTGGCGTAGGAGTTGACGAAGCCGATGGCGAGGGCGTCCACCCCGCGCTCGACGAGGTGGCGGACCGCGTCGCGCACGGCCGCCTCGTCCAACGGTTCGATCTCCTCACCCCGGGCATCCAGGCGGCCCCCGACCTCGCGGACGTCCTCCAGCGCAACCAGTTCGGCCGGCCGGTCCCAGACGATCCAGCCGCCGAGTCCGCCCGGCACGAAGGACCTGGCGATGTGCAGGACCTGTCGGTAGCCGACGGTCACCACCAGGCCCACCCGGGCCCCACGCCGCTCCAGCACCGCGTTCGTGGCGACGGTCGTTCCGTGCAGGAACTGGCGGACGTCCGCCGCACGGGCCGCGGCGTCCGCGAGCACCCGGGTCACGCCTTCGAGCACCCCGACGGACTGGTCCTGGGGCGTCGAGGGCACCTTCGTCCGGCGGGTCCTCCCGGTCGCCTCTTCGATCAGAAGAACGTCCGTGAACGTGCCACCGACATCAACGCCTAGTCGGTACATCAGTGAACATCCTGCTTTCTCGAGTGCCGGTTTCGTCGGATATTCCAGCTTCTCGGTGGGCGTCCGGCTGGGCGGGTGTCCCCGTCACCGCGGTGGCGGGGACACCCGCCCGGGCTAGCCGATGGAGATGTCGTAGTAGTTGACGTGACCCTGGGAGTAGCTCACGAACCCGGTCACGCTCTTCTTGAACACGTAGTACTTCTGGGCGTCGACCAGTGGGACGGCCGGCATGTCGCCCACCATGAAGTCGTTGACCTGCTTGACCAACGCCTCCCGCTCGGCTCCCGGCTGGGTTTCGAGGATCTTGCGGGAGAGGCCGTCGAGCGTCGGTGAGCTGTAGTTCTGCAGGTTGGTCAGACCACCTGTGGAGTAGAAGACCTGCAGGTAGTAGGCAGGGTCGGGGATCAGCGGTGTGCTGGTGGCCAGCCAGGTCTGCAGCTTGCCCTCGCGTTTGGCGGTGTCGAAGTCCGCACCGGACGCCACGTTGTTCAGCTTCACGTCGATGCCGACCTTGGCCAGTTGCGACCGCAGCAGCACGGCCACCTGCTCGCTGTGCGCGCCGACGTTGGCCGCGTTGTAGGCCAGCTCCATCGGGAACCCGTTGGGCAGTCCGGCCTCGGCCAACAGCTGCTTGGCCCGGTCGACGTCGGTGGTCAGGGGCTGACCCGCCGCCGGCGCGCCGAAGTCGTCGTGCATGAAGTCGGTCGAGGCCACCGAGAAGCCCTGGTACGCGGAGTCGACGATCGCCTTGCGGTCGATGGCGTACGAGAGTGCCTGGCGGACCCGCTTGTCGTCGAAGGGCTTGGCCTTGAGATTCGGCACCAGCACGTCGATGTTCGGGTAGAGCACCCGTTCGAGTCGTACGTCGCTGTTGTTCTTCAACGACGAGAGCTGGTCGAAGGTCATCGCCGTGGCGACGTCGACCTGGCCGCTCTGGGCCAGCTGGAGCCGGTTCGACGTGTCGGCGACCGCCCGCACCACCACGTCCTTGACCTTGGGCACACCCCGGAAGTAGTTCTGGTTGGCGGTGAGCCGGACCTCCTTGCCCGGGTCGAACGACCGCACCTGGTAGGCGCCGAAGGTGGCGGTGTTCTCCCCCAGCCACTTGTAGGCGAACGGGTCGTCGGCGGTGGCGTGCTTCTTGGCCTCCACCGAGTCGTAGATCGTCATGAAGAACGTGCTCAGGATCGTGACGCTCACCGCGTTCGGCTTGGCCACGTTGATCGTGAAGGTCCTGTCGTCGGTGACGGTGATCGGGTTGGCGATGTCCCAGCCACCGACCCCCATCAGGATCTTGGCGATCGGCACACCGGTGCTCTTGACCATCCGGTCGACCGACCACTTCACGTCCTCGGCGGTCAGGGTGTTGCCGAACTGGCTCTTGGCCTCACGGAGCGTGAAGGACATCTGCTTGCCGTCCTCGCTCAGCTTCCAGGACTCCGCGAGCTCGGGCTCTATCTGGTCAGGTGTCTGGAGTGTCGTCGCGCCGGCCTCGGGCTTCTTGAAGCGCACGAGCGTTCCGGCGGTGTTCGGTAGTAGGTCGATCGAGATGAAGCCCTGGTAGCGCTCGGAGTCGAGACTCGACAGGACCCCGGGTGCGGCGATGGTCAGGGTCTGGCCGTTGCCGGCGTCAGACCTCTGCGCGTCGTTGCCGCCGCAGGCCGCGGAGGCAAGGCTCGCCACGGCGAGCACTGCCACGGCCCGCACCCGCACGGAACACGTCCCCATGCCGATACCTCCAATTGTGTGCAAGCTTGCTTTGTCCACCGCAACGAACCTGGTAAAGCGGATAACACGAGGGATGCTTGTATACAACTTGGTGTGTGTCAAGACTCTTCCCAGGTAGATCCCACCGACCTACGCCGCACGACGCGGCAGGAACCGACCGGCGTCCTGACGACCGACGAACCGGCCACGACGGGCGACGAGTTCACCCCGGAGGTAGACCGAGTCGATCCGTCCGGGCACGTGCCACCGCTCGAACGGGGTGTAGTCGCAGTCCTGCGTCATCGTCTGCGCGAGCACCACCGAGGCCGCCTGCGGATCGATCACGACGAGGTCGGCGTCCGCACCCGGCCGGATCACACCCTTGGTCGGGTACAGACCGAACCGGCGGGCCGGACCGGTCGACACCACGTCGACGAACCGCTCCAGGCTCAGCCGGCCGGACCGCACCCCGTGCCCGTACAGCAGCGGCACGCGGTGCTCGATCCCGGGCGCACCGTTGGGGATCCGCCTAAAGTCGTGCACACCCAGGGTCTTCTGACCGGCCATGCAGAACGGGCAGTGATCCGAGCTGACCACCGCGAGGGTGCCCTCTCGCAGCCCGCGCCAGAGTTCCTCGCGGTGTTCGCGACCGCGCAGCGGCGGGCTGACCACGTACTTCGCCGCCTCGAACCCGGGCTCGTGGTACAGACCCTCGTCGAGCAGCAGGTAGTGCGTACAGGTCTCACCCGAGATCGGGCGCCCCGCCGACTGGGCCTCGGCGACGGCGGCGACCGCACCTGCGGTGGACAGGTGCACGAAATACAGCGGGGCGTCGGCCAGGTTCGCGAGCATGATGCCACGCCGAACCGCCTCCACCTCGGTCTCGGGCGGCCGGGACAGCAGGTGGCCCAACGGCCCGGTCTTCCCCGCCCGGATGAGCCGCTCGGCCAGGACATCGATGACGTGACCGTTCTCGGCGTGCACGCAGAGCGTCGCGCCCAGCCGGCTCGCCTCGGTGAGGACCGTGAAGAGCTGCCCGTCGTCGAGCATGGCCAGACCCTTGTACGCCATGAACACCTTGAAGCTGGTCACGCCGTCGGCGACCACCAGCGCCATGTCGGCCACGAGATCCGGGTACGGCGACGTCACCGCCAGGTGGAAACTGAAGTCGATGGCGGAGCGGCCGCCGGCGCGGCCCGCCCACCGGGCCAGCACCTCGGGCAGACGCTCCCCCGACCGCTGGAACGCGTAGTCGACGTAGGTCGTGGTGCCACCCACAGCGGCGGCCCGACTCGCCGAGGCGTGGTCGTCCGAGGTGACGGCACCCATGAACGGCGTATCCATATGTGTATGCACATCGACGCCGCCGGGGATGATGATCTTCCCCCGTGCATCGAACGTCTCGACGTCCACCGATGGCGGAATCCTGCCGACCCGCTCGATGCGCCCCGAGTTAATGAGCACGTCAGTGATGCGAGCGCCGTCCTCGACGACCACCGTCGCACCAACAAGACCGAACCTTCGCGGCATCTCTCCCCGATCTGAGCAGATGAGGAAACGCAGCTAGCAGGGCAACTCGGATGCTGGATCGTATACAAACCGTCAAGCCAGGCACAAGGAGAACATCCGCAGCGCGTAGGACCGTCGCCTCCGTCCGGCCCGCCCGGCGGAGCGGGCCGGACGCGACGTCCACCACGCCCGGACCAACGGCAACACTCCCGACGGAGACTGTTGTTGCATACAACAAGGCAGCACTAGGCGGTCGGCGCGATCGCCAAGACGGCACAAAACCGCATCTAACTCGGGTTATGCCGGTCAAGCCTGGACGCGGTCAGCAGGATTACATACAATCCGACCCCAACGTGAAGGAGGCTACCGTGGCGCACACTGGCAAGCGTCGAGTCACCATCGAGGGGGTGCCCCAACGGGTGTGGCGGGAGGACGGACTGCCCTTCGGCCTCCTCACCCGGCACATCAACGGCGACCCGCAGACCGGCGCGCAGACCCTCGTCGTCGACGTGCCGCCCGGCTGGAGCATGCCGGAGCATTGGAACACCGCCGACCTCGAACTCCTGGTCCGCGCCGGCGACCTGACCGTCGCCGGCCGGCAGTGCCGGCCCGGGCACTACCTGTTCCTGCCGTCCGGCACCGGGCTCGGTCCGATCTCGTCGGAGGGCGGCGCGAGCTTGATCTTCTGGAGCGACTCCCGGTTCGAGGTCCGCACGGGCGAGCCGCCCGCACCGGCGAAACCGCTGAGCGAGACCGTCGACGTGTTCGACCCGGCGAACTGGTCGCCGGTGCAGGAGGCGTTCGCGGGCGTCACCGACACCAGCAGCCACGGCGACCTGGAGGTTCCTACCCAGTGCATCCGGCTGCGCAGGGTCGAGGACACCGGCAAGGACACCATCCTGTTCGTCCTGCCGCGCCGGTTCGCCAAGACCGCGCTGGAGTTCCACCACAGCACGGAGGAGATCTTCTTCCTCGGCGGCTGGTGCGCCACCGACCCGGAGCACGTCTACCACGCCGGTGAGTACCTCTGCTGGGAGCCGGGAGTCATCCACGGCGTGGTCTCCGGCTGGGAGGCCATCTGCCTGTCCAAGCACCACGGCCCGCTCACCAGCCCACAGATCCCGTTGGGTGCGACAAGCGTGGACGCCGAGCGGTGACGGCCCTGCCCGCCGGGGGCCGCCGGACAGCGGCCACCGACGCCGGAGCGGGCGCGCCGCGGTCGGGGTTCGTCATCCACCGCGACGACCTGGAGTACGAGTTGATCTCCAGCCTCAACCACAACGCGGAGGATGAGGGATCGGTGCACCGCCTCGTCGACCGGCACCGGACAGGCGACCCCCGATGCGAGTTCCTCACCGGCGTCTACCGGATGGAGCCGGGCATGACGCACCCGCTGCACCTGCACGCCGACTCGGCCGAGTTCTACTACGTCCTGTCCGGTACGGCACTGTTCACGCTGGCCGGCGAGCGGTTCGAGGCGGGGCCGGGCACCGCCATGTACATCCCCGCCGGGGTCAGCCACGCGATCAGGACCGGCGGCACGCACGGCATGGAACTGCTGTATTCCTTCAGCACCCCCGACCTACGAGGCGTCGGCACCCGGTGGCTCTAGGCAGCACGCACGGCCGGCGATCCGCCCACGCACACCCCGGTGGCATCTGACGGTTCACCCGGCCACCACACCCACCAGACAGCAGGACGAATCAGGCGACGCTCATCGCGTCAGGCAACGAAGGAGAGTGCGGTGCGCAGCATCGAGCACTGGATCGGCGGGGCGTCCGTCGCCGGCAGCGAGTACACGACGGTGTACCAACCCGCGACCGGCGAGCCCCAGGCACAGGTCGCCGTCGGCGGCCGCTCCGAGGTCGACCGCGCCGTCGCGGCGGCGGTGACGGCCCACCGGTCGTGGGGCGAGATGTCGCTGTCCCGGCGCACCAAGGTGCTGTTCCGGATGCGCGACCTGGTGGAACGGCACGAGGGTGACCTGGCCCGACTGATCACCGCAGAGCACGGTAAGACGGTTGAGGACGCGCGCGGCGAGGTGATCCGGGGTCGCGAGGTGGTCGAGTACGCCTGCGGCATCCCGGAACTGCTCAAGGGTGCCTACTCCGACCAGGTCTCCACCGGCGTGGACTCGTACTCCCTGCGGGCGCCGCTCGGGGTGTGCGCGGGAATCACACCGTTCAACTTCCCCGTCATGGTGCCGATGTGGATGCACCCGATCTCCATCGCCTGCGGCAACACGTTCGTGCTCAAGCCGAGTGAGCGTGACCCGTCCGCGTCGAACCTCGTCGCCCAGTTGTACGCCGACGCCGGCCTGCCGGACGGGGTGTTCAACGTGGTGCACGGCGGCAAGGCCGCCGTGGACGCGCTGCTCGACCACCCGGACATCGCCGCGGTGTCGTTCGTCGGCTCCACCCCGATCGCACGGTACGTGCACGAACGCGCCGCTTCCTCCGGCAAGCGGGTCCAGGCGCTGGGCGGGGCGAAGAACCACGCCGTGGTGCTGCCCGACGCCGACCTGTCCGACGCCGCACGCCAGATCACCTCGGCGGCGTACGGCTCGGCGGGGCAACGGTGTATGGCGATCTCCGCCGTGGTCGCGGTCGGATCGGCCGGTGACGAGTTGATCGAGCTGCTCGACAGGGAGGTCGCCGCGATCGTGGTGGGTCCCGGCGACCAGGACGCCTCGCAGATGGGTCCGCTGGTCACCGGCGAGGCGCGCGAGCGGGTCATCACCGCCGTCGACGAGGCGGAGCGGGCCGGGGCGACCGTGGTCGTCGACGGCCGGGGGCTACGGGTCGACGGCCACGAAGGCGGATACTTCGTCGGACCGTGCCTGCTGGACCGGGTCACCCCCGGGATGTCCGCATATCAGCAGGAGGTCTTCGGCCCGGTGCTGGTCGTGCTCCGGGCCGACACCCTGGACGAGGCCATCGACATCATCAACGCCAACCCGTACGGCAACGGCACCGCGTTGTTCACCGCGAACGGGGCATCGGCCCGCCGGTTCGTCAGGGGCGTCACGGTGGGCATGATCGGTGTGAACGTCCCGCTGCCGGTCCCCATGGCCTACCACTCCTTCGGTGGCTGGAAGGCGTCGCTCTTCGGCGACACCCACATCCACGGTCCGGAGGGGGTGTCGTTCAACACCCGTGGCAAGGTCGTCACCAGTCGGTGGCCGGCCCAGGCCGAGACGTCCCCCTCGGACCTCCGCTTTCCTACCGCGACATGACGAGTCGACCGCCCGCATCGTGCCGGTAGAAAACCGGGGCAGTCTCCGGGACCGGCCGAGTCGGGCACGTCCGGTCACGCAACAGATGAGCGCGTGCGGGTGGCGATGGGGAGTTGGCTGCAGTGGCTGTCAGCGGCCGGTGGCTCCGTCGATTCTCTCGCGGATGATGTCGGCGTGCCCGGCGTGCCGTCCGATCTCCTCGATCATGTGGACCAGCACCCATCGCTGCGACGGCGGCAGGGCGCGGCCCGGCGGCCGGGGTGCCGGGCGGGTCAGATCGGTCCAGGTGTCGATGACCTGGTTCGCCTGCGCGATCGTTGCCCGGTAGCGGGCGAGCAGGCCGTCGACGGTCTCGTCACGGGTGGGCCGGAAGGTGCGGCGCATGTTGGTGATCGGTTCTTCGAGGAAGTAGAACCTCTCGACGGCGGTCACGTGTTTGATCAGCCCGAGGAGGTTGGTGCCGGAGGGCACTTCGGCGGTGCGGACCTCGGGCTCCGGCACGTCGGCGACCTTGTCCATGATCGCGTTGCGGAGGTAGTCGATGAAGCCGACCAGAGCGTCCTTCTCCCCGGGGGCGGTCCACGCGGGACCGGTGTCCTTGCGTTTCCTGGTTCGGGTGGTTGGCGGCATCAGCTTTTCCGATCATGTCGTTGGATGAGCAGGACGTTGTCGGTGACGGTGGCGGTCCGGCCCCCCGGTCCGGTGGCCCGGCGGTGCGGCGTGTCGGCGCGTACGACGGACCACCGGTCCGGGTCGAGGGCGAGCTCGGCCGCGGTCTCGCCGGGTGAGGGGTGCTGCGTGTCGGCATCTTTGTTCCATGACCAGGGTGCGGTCGAGCCGTGGTCGACGATCAGGAGATGACCGCCGGGGCGCAGGGCGTGCGCCGCGGTACGCAGGACTCGCGTGCGATCCAGCGCGAAGGGGGTGTGCAGGTACTGCGCGGAGATCAGGTCGAACTGCCCGTCGGGGAAGCTCCGGGCCAGATCGTGCTGTTCGCCGGTCACCCGGCTGTCGATGCCGAGTTGCCGGGAGCGTGCGCGCACCCGTTCCACGGCGGCGCTGGAGATGTCCACGGCGGTGACCCGCCAGCCGTGCCGGGCGAGCCAGATGGTGTCGCCGCCGGCGCCGCATCCCAGGTCGAGGGCGTCGCCGGGATGCCGTGTCCCGGCTGTCTCTTCCAGTACCGGATTGGGGTTCCCAGCGGAGCCGCCGCGCCGGGCGCGGTGGTGCTGTTCCCAGAACGACTCGGCATCGGGTGCACCGGTCACCGGTCCGCTCCCCTCGCGAGGAACGTCACCAGTTCGGTGGTGACGAATTCCGGGTTCTCCTGGATCAGCCAGTGCCCGGCCCTGGGCACCTCCACGGCGCGGGTGATGTTGGACATGAGGGGCTGGACCGTCGAACGGGTGAAGTCGAGCGTGCCCTCGGCCGTCAGCAGCATCGTCGGCATGCTGATCGGCTTCACGGCCTTGTTGTCCCGTTCGTCCTGGTCCAGGGTGCGGTAGAGCTCGAACCCACCGGTGAGCACCTGTGGGCGCTGGTACGTGCGGGCGTATTCGTCGATCTGCTGCGCGGTGAAAGGAGCCTTCGCACCCGGCCCGCCGAAGCTGGTCCCACCATAGGCAACATACCCGTAGAAAAGAGACAGATAGCTTCGTACGTCGTCGTCGACCAGCAGCTCGGGGAACCCGTCCTGGTCGTGGAACGACATGTGCCAGCTCGCCTGCCGGTAGGCGTTCGCGCTGAGGGCGGGGCCGGGCATCGGGTAGTCGAGGTGGGCGTACCTGACGACCTCGGCCGGGAACTGTGCGGCGTACTGGAACGCCACACCGGCACCGAGATCGTGCCCGACCAGGTTGATCTTGTTCAGCCCCAGTGTGCCGGCGAGCAGCCGGTGGACGTGGCGGGCCAGGGTGGCCTTGTCGTAGCTGGACGGCGCGCCCTCGCTGTCGCCGAGTCCCGGCAGGTCAAGCGCGTACACGGTGTGTTTCTCGGCGAGCGCCGGCATGATCTCGCGCCACGAGTACCACGACTGGGGCCAGCCGTGCAGGAGGACGAGCGGCTCGCCGGTGCCACCGGTGACGTAGTGCATCGTCACGCCGTCGACGTCGGCTGTCTCGTGGGTGAATTGACGGTTGAACGCGGCGTCATCCCGGGTGGCCGCGTCGTGACCTGTCGCGGCGGTGGCGTCCGCTTGCCGCGACGTCGTGTCCCGCGCCCCGCCGCCGGTGGTCGTGCAGGCTGTCGTCAGGACGAGCGCGGCCGTGACGGCTGCGACGGTGCGC
This sequence comes from Micromonospora sp. HM134, assembly GCF_007833915.1. NCBI lineage: Bacteria > Bacillati > Actinomycetota > Actinomycetes > Micromonosporales > Micromonosporaceae > Micromonospora > Micromonospora sp. HM134. Next base: position 2,622,120 of record NZ_CP041061.1, on the reverse strand, counting down.
GGCCACCGGGCCGCCGGTCGCGAAGTTGCTGCTGATGTGAGCATCGGTTGCTTACCTCCGCCACCAGCATCACCAGCGGCGTTGCCTATTGGCGAGAAACGTTGCGGATCCGCATCATGGGCTCATGAACGTCACGCCGCACGACGTCCTTGCGGGCGTCGGCCCACGCCTGCACGCGCTGCGCAAGACCCGGGGCATCTCCCTGGCCGCCCTGGCGGCAGAGACCGGGCTGACCGCAAGCACGCTGTCGCGTCTCGAGAACGGGAAACTGCGCCCGACACTGGAGCAACTGCTGCCGCTGGCACGGGCGCACGGCGTCCCGCTCGACGAACTGGTCGCGGCCCCGCCCACCGGCGATCCACGCATCCACCTACGGCCCGTACGACGGTCCGGCTTCACCGTCGTGCCGTTGACAAGACGTCCCGGAGGCATCCAGGCCTACAAAGTGATCTACCCACCGGCCGGTGGATCGGCCACGACGACACTGCAGACCCACGAGGGGCACGAATGGTTCTACGTGCTCAACGGACAGGTCAGGCTCATCCTCGGTGACCAGGAATACCGGCTGGGCCCCGGCGAAGCCGCCGAGTTCGACACCCGTGTCCCGCACCAGATCGGCAGCGCCGACTCCCAGCCCGCAGAGCTGCTCACGCTCTTCGGCGCCCAGGGCGAACGCGCCCACCTGTCGCCCTGGCCGACCTCGCCCGCCTGAACGAACCGGCTCGGGAGCAGACACTTCACCCGAGCCGGGTCGAGGGTGGACGCGTTCATCGCCGTCAGTGGGGCACGCCGGCCGGGAACTCCTCGACCCCCAGCACGCGCAGCAGCTCAAGCCGCTCCCTGGCCTCGGCGTCGGCCGGGGTCAGCACCAGCAACTGCTGGCCGAGATCGGGAGTGACCAGGGTTTCGCAGTCCATCGTGAGGTGACCCACGCGCGGATGCCTGAACGTCTTGCGGTCGGCCCGGCGTACCGCCACCTCGTGCTCGGCCCACAGCCGCCGGAAGTCGTCGCTCGCCGCCCGTAACCGTTCGATCAGGCCCGTCACGGTCGGGTCGCCGGCCCGCCGGCCGGCCACCGCACGCAGGTCGGCGACCTGCTGGCGGGCGTGCCGCCGCCATTCCTCGGGGCCGTGGAGGTCACGGACGGCGGGGTCGGTGAAGTAGCGGTAGACGACGTAGCGGCGGTCGCCGGTCAGCCCGGTGTGGTCGCCGCCGAGCAGGATCGACATGCGGTTCTGCGCCAGGACCTCGCCGAGGTCGGACAGGACCATGGCGGGGGTGTCGCCCACCAGGTCGAGCAGGCGGACCAGGCCGGCTCGGGCCAGGCGGGCGACACCCTCGGGGGGTGGCGGCTGGTGGCCGGCCAGGTGGAACAGGTGGCTGCGCTCGTCGTCGGTCAGGCGCAGGGCCCGGGCCAGGGCGCCGAGCAGTTGGGTCGACGGCTGGCTGCTGCGGCCCTGCTCAAGGCGGACGACGTAGTCGACGGACATGCCGGCGAGCATGGCGACCTCCTCGCGGCGCAGGCCGGCGGTGCGGCGGCGGGGGCCGTCGACGAGGCCGACCTCGGCGGGGCGGATGGCCTCGCGCCGGCGTCGCAGGAAGTCGGCGAGCTGCTCACGCTGCATGCCTCCATGCTGCCCCCGGGGCCGGCACCGAGCCAGGGAGCGGCGCTCCCACGACAAACGCTCCGCTGCCGGCGGGCCGGAAAGCCACGCACGGTGGAGCCGAGATCGACCGACGAGGGAGAGTTTCGATGCAGACACGCACGCTGGGCAACACGGGTCCCACGGTTTCCGCGGTGGGGCTGGGGGCGATGAGCATGTCGGGCGCGTACGGGCCGGCCGATCGTGGGGAGAGCATCGCCACCGTACGGGCCGCGCTGGACGCGGGGGTCACGCTCATCGACACCGGCGACTTCTACGGCATGGGGCACAACGAGCTGCTGCTGTCGGAGGCGTTGCGGGGACGCGACCGGGACAGCTATCTGCTGAGCGTGAAGTTCGGGCAGCAGGTGGGGCCGGGAATACGGTTCGCCGGCCAGGACTCCCGCCCGGATTCGGTGCGCAACTTCCTGAGCTACTCGCTGACCCGGCTCGGCGTCGACCACGTGGACATCTACCGGCCGGCCCGACTCGACCGGTCGGTGCCGGTCGAGGACACGATCGGCGCGATCAAGGACATGATCGACGCCGGCTACGTACGGTACGTGGGGCTCTCCGAGGTCGACGCGGAGACCGTCCGCCGGGCGCATGCCGTACACCCGGTTGCTGATCTCCAGATCGAGTATTCGCTGCTGTCGCGTGCGGTCGAGGCCGACGTGCTGCCCACGCTGCGGGAGCTGGGCATCGGGCTGACCGCGTACGGGGTGCTGGGCCGTGGCCTGCTCTCGGGGAACTGGGTGCCGGGGCGGGCGGACGATCCGCGTAACCACGCTCCCCGCTTCTCCGCCGGGAACGCGTCGCACAACCTGGCCCTGGTGGAGGCGTTGCGCCGGGTCGCCGACGCGAAGGGGTGCACGGTGGCGCAGTTGGCGATCGCCTGGGTGGCGGCGCAGGACCCGTCCATCGTTGCGCTGGTCGGTGCGCGCACCCGGCAGCGGCTGGCCGAGGCGTTGCCGGCGCTGGACGTGCCGCTGTCGGCCGGCGACCGCGAAGAGATCGAGGCGGCCGTGCCGAAGGGCGCCGCGCGCGGCGACCGTTACCCGGCGGCGTTCATGGCGAGCCTCGGCGTCGGCAACTGAACGCGCCGACCGGGGGCCGCCGGTCGACGGTCCCGACACCCTGAGATACGATACGGGACGTGGCGTATCGTAATGAAGAATCGTCAGGGGCCCGGGGACGGCCGCGCGATGCCGAGCTTGAGCGTCGGATCACCGCGGCCGTCCTCGACATCCTCGCCGAGGACGGGTACGAGGACGTGACCTTCGAAGCGGTGGCCCGACGCTGCCAGACGTCGAAGGCCAGCCTGTACCGGCGGTGGGGGTCCAAGCGGGACATGGTCATCGCCGCGGTGAAGGCAGGGCCCGCCCGGCACTCGACATCCCCGCTACCGCAGGGGGCCACCCTGCGCGAGGACCTGCTGATCCTGGCCCGGCGGCTGGAACGCACGATGGCCGCCGCCGACATCGGCACCGCGTTGATGCTGCTCCAGGCCGGGCTGAAAGACCCCGAACTGTGCGACGCCATCGAGAGCTCCGCCGGCCCCACGGGTGCCAGGCTGCCGCAGGCGGTCATCGACGCCGCGGTGGCCCGTGGCGAGCTGCCCACCGGCGCGAGCCCGTTCGCCTTCGACGAGGTCGTCGGGTCGGTGCTGCTGCTCCGGCACGCGAACGGCCTCGCGGTCGACGACGCCCACCTGTCCGCACTCGTGGACACCGTGATCATCCCGGCGCTCGTCGCCTCCGCCACCAGCGGCACCACGCTGCCCGCCGGCCTCTTCTCCGGCCATCCCGAAACCCGCACCACCGACCCGATCCGGGAGGATTCATGACCACACCGTTCGTGATCGACAACTTCACCTACCGCACGGTCACCGGCGACACCGGCGTCGACCTCAACGTCGCCGTCGGCGGCCAGGGGCCGGCCGTCGTGCTGCTCCACGGCTTCCCGCAGACCCACTACATGTGGCGCCACGTCGCCGCGAAACTCGCGACCGACCACACCGTCATCGTCCCCGACCTGCGCGGTTACGGGGCCAGCGGCAAGCCCGTCGCCGACGACCCGGACACCTACTCCAAGCGCACGATGGGCAACGACGTGATCGCCATCACCCGCCAGCTCGGCTTCGACCACTTCGGGCTCATCGGCCACGACCGCGGTGCCCTCGTCGCCGTCCGGACCGGGCTCGACCACCCCGAAGCGGTGCGCTACCTCGGCATCCTCGACGTCCTGCCGACCCTGGACACGTGGGCCGTCCTGCACGGCGTCAACGCCAAGGTCGCCTGGCACCTCTACCTCATGGCCCAGCCGGCCGGCCTGCCCGAGAAGATGATCGCCGCCGTCGGCCCCGAGTTCTTCGGCTCCTTCCTCGACGCCTGGGACCCCACCGGCACCACCTTCACCCGCGACGAGCGCGACCACTACGTCGACAGCTCCGTCGCCGCGATCGACTCGATCGTCGCCGACTACCGCGCGACGGCCAGCATCGACCTCGACATGGACATCGCCGACCGTGAACGCGGCGCACACCTCACGATGCCCGTCGGCGTCATCTCCCAGGACTGGGGCTCCCAGCTCGGCTTCGACGCCTCCGCGCTCTGGCGCGCATGGGCCCCGGACCTCACCTACCAGGCCACCGACAGCGGACACTTCATGGCCGAGGAGAACCCCGACGAGATCGTCGCGTTCATCACCGGGCTGGCCGGGCGCGCTCCCGCCACCGGGCACCGGAACAAGCAATGAGATCTGTGTCCGGGGTGGGTCGGGTCGCGCGCCCGGCCGTACGAGGACGGTCGCCCACGCCGCACCCACGGCGACGGCCGGGCGCGCCGCTGTCTCGGCCCACGCGGCCGACGAGCAGAACGTATCGGCGGACGGCCCCGGTCGACGCGGGCACGGACACCGGTGGCGTCTCAGTCGAGGTCGGCGAGGTCCAGCACGAAGCGGTAGCGGACGTCGCCGCGTGCGAGCCGGTCGAGGGCCTGGTGGATCCGGGCGGACGGCAGCAGTTCGATGTCGGCGGTGATGTCGTGCTCGGCGGCGAAGGACAACAGGTCGGCGGTGTGCCTGGTGCCGCCGGTGCCCGATGAGCTGAGCTTCTTGCGGCCGAAGGTCAGCTCCATGAGGTTCACCGGTGTCTGCATGGGGAAGCCGAGCACGCTGAGGGTGCCGTCGAGGGTCAGCAGCCGCAGCAGCGGCGACAGGTCGTGCGGGCCGGAGATGGTGTCCAGGATGAGGTCGAAGCTGCTGGCGGCCCGCGCGAGCCGGGCGTCGTCGGTCGTGACGAGCAGATCGACGGCACCGAGCTTGCGGGCGTCGTCGGCCTTGCCCGCGCTACGGCTCAGCACGGTGACCTCGGCGCCGAGTGCGGCGGCGAGCTTGACACCCAGATGGCCGAGGCCGCCGAGGCCGGCGACCGCCACCCGGCTACCGACGCCGATTCCCGCCGCGCGCAGCGGCTCCCACATGGTGATGCCGGCGCACATCAGCGGTGCCGCGCCGGCCGGGTCGAGGCCGGCGGGCAGCTGGTAGGCGAACTTCTCCCGCAGTACGTACTCGCGGCTGTACGCGCCCTTGGTGATGGTGCCGTCGAGCCGGTCGGGGCTGCCGTAGGTGCTGGTGGGTCGTTCGAGGCAGAAGTTCTCCTGGCCGACCTGGCACATGGAGCAGGTCCCGCAGGAGTCGACGAGGGTGCCGACGGCGACCCGGTCGCCGGGAGCGAAGCGGGTCACCGCCGGCCCGACGGCGGTGACGGTGCCGGTGAATTCGTGGCCGGGCACCACGCCGGCGGCGTTCTTGTAGTGCGGCATCATGCCGCTGAGCAGGTGCAGGTCGCTGTGGCAGACGCCGCAGTAGTCGACGCGGACCGCGACGTCGTCGCTGCGCAGGTCCCGCCGCTCGATCGTCGCCCGTTGCAGGGCGACGGTGCCGTCCACGCTCTGCCAGCCGATGGTCGTCCTCATGGACACCCCTTCCAAACAAACCGTTCTGTATTTTTTTAACCTAGCCAGCCGGCACGCCGAAAGCAACCGACTCGTCGGTTTGTTAGAGTTGGTGGCATGTCGTCAGGGCCCGTGACCGCCAAAGGCGCGGCAACCAGCCGCCGCATCCTGGACGCCGCCGTCGTCGAGTTCGCCGAACGAGGCATCGCCGGAGCCAGGATCGACCGCATCACCGCAGCGGCACGCACGAACAAGGCCCAGGTGTACGGCTACTTCGGCAACAAGGACGGCCTGTTCGACGCCGTCATCGCCGACCGCGCGGACCAGCTCATGAGCGTGGTCGCGTTCGACGCGGACGACCTGCCCGCATCGGCGGTGGCGATGTACGACGCGAACCTGCGCGACCCTCAACTGGTTCGACTGCTGACCTGGCTACGCCTGGAACGGCGGCCCACCGGCAGCCTGGGCCGGGCCGCCGACCACGAGTCGAAGCTGGCGGGGATCGCCCGGGCGCAGGCCGCCGGCCGTGTCCGCGCGGGCGATCCCTCCGACCTGTTCACCCTGGTCCTCAGCATGGCGTTCGCCTGGTCGGCGGCCAGCATCGTGCACGCCGCGACCGCCGACGAACCCGACGAGGACCACGAGCGGCGGCGCAGGCTCCTGGCCGGGTGCGTCCGGGACGCGATCTCACCGGGCACAGCACCACCGGACTGACCCGGCAAGCGGACAGCGTTCGGGACGTCGGCCAGGGTCCCGTGTCGATGTCGGCGGCGGGGGCGCCGGGGCGATCCGCCGCCTGAGCGTCAACGCTGCGCCACGCCCCGCCGACGCGCCCCAGCCGATCTGTGATCAGCGGCCCGTCCAGCAGCTGAGTTCCATGCCGTCCTCGACCGGGAAGTCGATGCTGACGTAGCCGTTGCCCGGGTCGCGGACGTAGGCCAGGTAGTCGCCCATCGACTCGAACGTGGAGTCGTCGCCGACGACCAGGGCGCCCGGGGCGAGCCGGTCCTCAAGCAGGCGCAGGACGGGCAGGCACAGCTCCTTCCAGCCGTCGAGCAGCGCCAGGCCGATCGGGCCGCCGATCGCGCCGAGGGTGGTCAGCGCGTCACCTTCGAGCACGGTCACGATGTCGCTGAACCCGGCCTGCTCGATGGTGGCGCGGGCCGCCCTGACCTTGGTCGCGCTGAGTTCGGTCGTCGTGACGTGCCCGGTCCCGTTGTCCCGCACGGCCGCGGCGAGGTAGAGCGTCGAGATCCCGTACGAGGTGCCGAACTCAACCACCGTCTGCGGTCGGGCCGCGCGGACCAGGGCGTAGAGCAGGTCGCCGCCGCGGGCCGAGATCGGCATGTAGACGTCTTCGAGCAGGTCGGAACGTTCCTGGGGGGTGGCCGTGGGGGCGGGCCGGCACGGCGATCGCTCGTCGTCGCGCTCGGCCTCGGTGAACAGCCGGACGATCAGGTCGCGGACCGCCGGGTCGTGCAGTGTCGTCGTCATGAAGGGTAGATTAGACGCAACGTTGCGTCTAGGGAAGATGTGGGTCTTGTAGCGTCTCGGAAGACGTGGATCACACGGGAGAGACACCTCACGGGAAGGAGCGCCCGATGCACCGCGGCAACCGGCACGGCCGCAGCGAGGCGGCCCGCGAGGCCGTGCTCCAGGCGGCCGACGACCTCGTCGCCGAGATCGGCTACGCCAAGGTCACCATCGAAGGCATCGCCGCCCGGGCCGGCGTCGCCAAGCAGACCATCTACCGGTGGTGGCGCTCCAAGACCGACATCCTGGTCGACGCGTTCACCGCCGACAGCGCCCAGGAACTCACCCTGCCCGACACCGGCGCCTTCCGCACCGACCTACGCGCCCACCTCGACGAACTGGTCCGCTTCCTGGAGGTGTCCGACTCCGGCGCGGTGTTCCGGGCCCTGGCCGGCCAGGCCCAACACGACCCCGACCTGGCCACCCGGCTACGCGCGGAGGTTCTACCCCGGCTACGCGCCCGCGACCGGGTGCCGTTCGACCGGGCCACGGCACGCGGCGAACTGCCCGCCGACACCGACGTCGACCTCCTCGTCGACCAGACGGTCGGACCGATCCACTTCCGGGTGCTCGTCACGGGCGAACCCGTGACACCCGCCCTACTGGACGCGCTGGTCACCACGGCCGCCCAGCACCAGCCGGGCGCGGTAGCCACCTAGATCCTGCATCGGAGCCGAGTGCCGGGCCCGATTCGCGCCACCAGGGGCACCTGTACAGGACACCCGCTCTCGCCGGTGACGACAGGCGCGTCCTCGGCGAACTGGACACCATGCGAGACAACCTGCGTTACCAGATCGCCGAGCCGCACCGCTGGGCAGGTCAATTCCGACGCACCCTGATAGCCCACGCCGTCCAGGGCTCGAACTCGATCGAGGGTTACCAGGTATCCCTGGACGACGCCGCCGCGGCCGTTGCCGGCGACGAACCGGTAGAGACGAACCCACAGACCTGGGAGGTCATCACCGGCTACCGGGACGCCCTCACCTACGTACAACAACTCGCCCGCTCGCACGAGTTCGCCTGGCAGCACATGCTGCTCGACGCGCTGCACTTCATGATGCTCCGCCACGACCTCAGCATGTGGCCGGCCGCTTCCGCCCCGGAGACATCCACATCGCTGCCACCGGCGGTCGAGTCCGCCGCACCATATACCAGCGCGACGAGAACCTCACCGACGACCAAGCCACCCGCGACCTTCGCCACCTCGTCCGAGCGGGCATGCTCGAACAGCACGGCGAGACCCGAGGCAGGTTCTACCTCACCTCACCTCACCTCGCCGACGCTCCGCGATCACGCCGCCCCGACGCTGCCCCCTAGAGAGATCATCGACCCGTACCGACGGTGCGGCTCAGCCAGGAACCGCAAGTCCGCGCCGACCCGGGAAATCCTTGCCCGAGCATTTCGGCACCTCCTGCCGCATCCGCGAACCCGAGCTCGGCATGCACTTCGATCCGCTGCGCATCCTCCTCGACCAGGTTCACCAGCCGCCACGTCGTAACCGGGCTGTCGGCAGCCGTGGGTGTTGCGCAAGGCGGCCGTTGCCCCGTGACGGCCGTTGCGACAGGAGACGAAGCCTCTGGGGCAAGGCGGGGCAGCTGGCCAGGCCGACGACTACGGCGTCACCACGATCTTGCCGGCCGCCGTTCCCTGCTCCAGGTACCGGTGGGCCTCGACGATGTCGTCCAGTGTGAACACCCGGTCCACCACCGGCCGCAACACGCCGGTGCGGACACCGGCGGTCAGGAACGCGGCGACCCGCCGGGCGGTCACCGGGTCGACCATGTCCGCGAGACTCATGTAGCGGTGGATGGTCAGCGACGGATTCGCCGGGAACGACGCCGGCCGTGGGTCCAGCCAGCCCACCGTGGCCAGGGTGCCGCCGAGCTTCGCGGCCAGCGACAGTGCGGCCAGGCCCGGGCCCATGACGGCGTCCAGGACGATGTCGACGCCCGCTCCCCCGGTGTGCCGCCGGGCCGCCTCCGCGACGTCCTCCCGGTCGGTGGCGATCACCGCGGCGGCCCCGGCGGCCACCAGGCCGTCCACCTTGGCGCTGCGCCGGGTGACCGCGATCGGCACCGCGCCGATCTGGTGGGCGATCTGGATCGCGGCCCGCCCCACCCCGCCCGACGCGGCGGTGATCAGGATCCGGTCCCCGGGTCGCATTCCGGCCCTCTCCACCAGCGCACCGTAGGCGGTGAAGTACGACACCCAGAGCGCCGCCGCATCGACGGGCTCCAGCCCGGCGGGCCGGGGCACCACCCGGTCGGCCGGCAGCGTGGTGTACTCGGCGTACGCGCCTCGGGTCTCGAAGTCGGGTATCGCACCCAGGATGACGGGGTCGCCGACGGTCAGCCCGGTCACCGTGGACCCGACCGCGTCGATCACACCGGTTCCCTCGACGCCCAGCCGTGCGTGCGGCAACCGCACGGGCCGTGGGGACTGCCCGCCCCGGACCAGCTGATCGATCGGGTTGACGGCGAAGGCTTCGATCCGTACGCGGACCTCGTCGGCTGCGGGCTCGACGACCGGCTCGTCGACGACGCGCAGAACGTCCGGACCGCCGGTCTCGTCGAACACGACTACTCGTGGCATGGAGGGCTCCCTGTGCTCCTGATGGGGTCACCGGGGAACGCTACGGAGCCGATAGGAACCTGCTGGTAACTTTTGGCCCTGTGCCCAACGCTCACGGTCAGGTCTTCCTCGCCGACTGTCCCACCCGCCTGGCCGTCGAGATCATCACCGAGAAGTGGGCGGTGATCGTGCTGTTCGCGCTCAGTCTGCAACCCCGACGCCCCGGCGAGCTGGCCGACCTCATCGGCGGCGTCTCCCACAAGGTCCTCACCCAGACCCTGCGCCGCCTGCAGGCGTACGGTCTGGTCGACCGCCGCGCGTACGCCGAAGCTCCCCCGCGTGTCGAGTACAGCCTCACCGCACTCGGGCAGACCCTGGTCGGGCCGATCACGGTCCTGACCGACTGGGCCCGCGACAACGGCGAAGCCATCGTCGACTTCCAGGAACAGAACGGGGGCTGAGGCACCCGTCCCACCGGAGATCCCGGCTCCGGCCGGCCGGTGCGCCCGGGCCGGAGCCATGTCGATGCACGCAGCGGATCACCACCGGGCGTCGTTACGTCGTCGGTGGCCGGTTGCCAGCGGATCTCCCCGACGCTACGTTGACCCTCTATCGACAGACGTCTACATAGTTGTCGGGGGTCGCATGTCCACGTCGGTCACTCGCCGCACCGTCCTGGCCGGTGGCGCCGGCGCCGCCATCGGCCTCGCGCTGCCCGGCCCTGCCGCCCACGCCGGCGGCCGCCACCCCAGCGTCAGCTTCACCCTCGACGCGACGACGCTCGACGGCGGCGAACAGGTCACCTCGGTCACCCTCGACACCCGCCGGCTCGGGCCGATCGACGCCGCCGGGCTCCACCCCGGCACGTTCACCGTGCACGCCAGGGCCACCAGCCCGATCCCGATCGCTCCCGGCGACGTGATCTTCAGCGAGTACGACCTGGACCGTACGGTGACCGCAGCCCGGCTCGACCGGCAGGGAAACATCGTGCTCGACCTGAGCCACGGCGAAGGGCAACTCGGCGGCGGCACCCTCGGCTACATCCTGAGCAAGGGGCGCAACGTCCGGCTGGACCTCGTCTACACCATCACGCAGAACACCCCGCTCGCCCGGCGGCACGGCCCACCCGTCACCATCACCGACTTCGTCCAGAGGCGGCTGTCGAACCCCGAGGTGGACGCCTTCAGCCACCACGTCTCGGGCTCCGGCATGAAGTACCGGTTGTACTCCCCGAAGCGTTCACCGCACCGTGGCCGGCGACCGCTGATCCTCTGGCTGCACGGTGCCGGCGAGGGCGCCTCCCTGCCCGACGGCTACTACGACAACGAGACCACGCTGCGCGCCAACCGGGGCGCGTTGGGCTTCGCCACCCCGCAGGCGCAACGGATCTTCTCCGACGCGTACGTCGTCGCCCCGCAGAGCACCTCCTACTGGATGGAGGACGGTCCCCGGTTCGCGCCGCTGATCCGCGACATCGTCGGGGACCTCGTCCGCCGTGAGCGCGTCGACGCCGACCGGATCTACGTGGTCGGGTGCAGCAACGGCGGCTACATGTCGCTGGAGATGACCGTCGCCTATCCCGACCTGTTCGCCGCGTCGGTGCCGATCTGCGGCGTCGTCGAGCCACTCGACGGCCAGGGCCCGCCGCTGGTCACCGACGCGGAACTTGCGGCGATCCACACCCCGACCTGGCTGGTCACCTCGCTCGACGACGACACCGTGCCGCCGGAGACCAACACGGTCCACGCCCACGACCTGATCCCGGGATCCCTGCTCACCCTGTACGACCAGGTCGTCTGGAACGGCTACCGGTTCCCCGGTCACTTCTCCTGGATCTACGTGGCCCGCAACGACCCGAGCCTCGACGGCACCCACATCTGGCAGTGGATGTCCCGCCGTCACCGGTGATCCGCCGCATCCGCACACGCAGACGCGCCGCCCCGTCCAGGTCTCCCACAGCGGTGCGGCTCGCCCCGACGGGCACGTGTACACGGCCTGATGCGCAGGTCCTATTCCGCTCCGACGGGACGGAGCACGTGGCGCACGGCGTCACGCAGCCACTGGTGGGCGCCGTCGACGCCGTGCCGTGGGTGCCAGGCCATGCCGATCGTCAGCGGCGGCAGTGGCAGTGGGATCTCCAGCAGGCGCAGTCCCAGCGCGTGCGCCGCGTCGCTGAGTCGTGACGAAGGCTCACCCGGCAGCGCGGTCGGCACCAGGCAGACCACGTCCTCGGCTGCGGCCAGCATCATCGCGGCCAGGTGTCCGGGCAGGACGGCGCTGACCCGCCGGCTGAGCCCCTGCGCGGCCAGGGCCGTGTCCAGCGGACCGGCAAAACGTCCACGGCGGCTGACCGCCACGTGCTCGGCCGCAGCGAGCCGGGCGGCGGTCAGAGTTCCCTCGGTGAGGGGGTGCCCGGCCCTGACACCGGCCGCCATCCGCAGGGTGACGAGTTCTTCGACGCGGGTCTCCGGGTCGACGTGGTCGATGGCACCGATCTCCAGGTCGATCCGTCCGTCACGCAGCGCGGGGCCGGCCTCCCACTCCTCGGCCAGCACCCGCAGCGAAACGCCCGGTGCCCGGCGTCGGGCGAGCCGGAGCAGGCCGGGCGCGACTGCGGCACCGACCAGGTCCGCGGCCTGGACGGTGAAGGTGCGCCGCAGTGCCGCAGGATCGATTCCGCCGCTCGGGGCGAGCAACGCCTCCAGGCGACGTACCACCGCGCCGGCCTCGTCCCGCAGCGCCTCGGCGCGCGGAGTGGGCACCATCCGCTGTCCGGCCCGCACCAGTAGTGGATCTCGGAGCACCCGGCGTAACCGGGCCAGGGTACGGCTCATCGCCGCGGGGGAGGTCTGCAGCCGCGCGGCGGCGCGGGTGACGCTCTGCTCGGTCAGTAGGGCGTCGAGAGCGACGGCGAGGTTGGCGTCGAGGTTCGGGGCTGGGCTGCTCACCGCATTTATTCCACTTCAGGCAATGATTGGGTGCTGAAGTTCCCATTGTGGCAATGCGGTGCCCGTCCGCACGATGGGTGGGTCCTGCCGATCCGACAATCGAGGTTTCATGATCGTGATTACCGGTCCCACCGGGAACATCGGGCGGCAACTGCTGTCGCTGCTGATCGAGGCCGCACCGGCCGGCCGTGAGGAGTTGCGTGTCGTCGTCCGGGATCCGGCCCGGCTGCCCGAAGACGTCCGGGGACGGGTCGAGGTGGTCGTCGGCTCGCACGGCGACGCCGCGACCGTCGAGCGTGCCTTCGCCGGAGCGGACGCCGTGTTCTGGCTGGTGCCGCCGGACGCCTCCGTCACGCCCGACGACGCCTACAGCGGCTTCACCCGACCGGCCGCGCGGGCTTTCGCCGCCAGCGGCGTCGGCCATGTTGTCGGCGTCTCGGCGCTCGGCCGTGGCACCCCGCAGGCTGCCCGGGCCGGGCTGGTCACCGCCTCCCTGGCCATGGACGACCTGATCGCCGGCTCCGGCGTCGCCTACCGCGCCCTGGCCTGCCCGTCCTTCTTCGAGAACCTGCTGGAGGAGGTCGACGCGATCCGCGACGACGGTGTCTTCACCGACACCGTCGCCGCGGACCGTCCGGCCCCCATGGTGGCCGTCGCCGACATCGCCGCCGCCGCGGCCGGGCTGCTGCTGGACCGCTCCTGGACCGGTATGGGCGACGTCCCTGTGCTCGGCCCGCAGGACCTCTCGCCCGACGACCTGGCCCGCATCATGACCGAGGAACTGGGCCGTCCGGTCCGCTACCAGCGTCAGTCGCTCGACGAACTGCGCTCCACCATGCTCGGCTACGGCCTCAACGCGGCGTTCGTCGAGGCCATGGTCGACATGAAACGCGCCAAGGACGAGGGCCTGGACGCGGGCGTCGAGCGCGCACCGCAGGCGGGGCCGGCCACCGCGTTCGCGCAGTGGTGCGCCCAGACGCTCAGGCCCGCCGTCCTCACCACCCGGGAGACCACCGATGCCCACTGACCGAACCGAGCCGCCGGTCACCGCTTTCATGCTGGTCAAAACCACGCCCGAGTGGCTGGCGATGACCGTGGCCGAACGCGTCCAGGCCTTCACCACCCACGTTCTGCCCGTCATCCAGGCCCGCACCCGCGGTGTCCGCTCCCGCTTCTACGACACGGAGTGCTACTCGGCGCGGGTCACCGACATCTGGGTCTGGGAGGCGGACGACCACGACGCCTACCGCCTGCTGATAGACGCCCTGCGCGAAACCCCCTTCTGGGACCGCTACTTCCAGGTCGTCGACCTGGTCGTGGGCACCGAGAACGGATACGCCCGCACCTACGGCCTGAAGCCGCTGGCCACCCTCGCCACCTGACGCTCCGCCGGACCGGCCGGTGCCGCCGTCGCCCGACGGAGGCACCGGCTCGGCGGAAGATGATCCAGCCGGTACCTCCCGTTCCTGTTCAGCGGGCGCCGGCCAGCCGGGCCATGTGCCCGTCCTCCAGCGGCACGTGCACCGCGTCGACGGCCTCGTCGAGCTGCGCGATGCTGCTCACGCCGACGTTCCGCCGGATGCCCTGCCGCAGCGGCCTGGACTGGGTCACCGCCAACCCGCTGCCGTACGTGACCTCGCCGTACACCTGCTTCCGACGCTCCGCGGCACGGAACCGGACGCTGCCCACCGATGCCGTCATCCGACTGCTCGACGACCAGGACAGCGGCGTACGGACCACGATGGCCACCCACGCGCCACACCTCGTCGACCCGACGACAGCCGAACGCATCGACCGCGGCTTCCCACCCGACAAGAAGACAGCCTGGCGCCCCGCCGACCTGCTCACGCTCCCACCGCAGACCCTCCGCCGCCTCGGCAGCGACCCGGACCCACGGATGCGATGCCTGGCGCCCCGGGACCCGGACCTTCCCGTCGAGACAGCCGAACAGCTGGCCACCGACCCCGACAGCACAGTCCGCCGAGCCGTTGCCGGGCATCCCCGTCTTCCGGTCCACGTACGTCGTGCCCTGCTCGCCGATCCGGACGAGCACGTGGCGGGGGCAGCCGCCGCAGCGGCCCTGCCCTTCGCCGACATGGACCGACTACTCACCCTTGCCGGAGTCTGACCGCATCGGACACCAACACGAGACCGTTCCCGTCGTCTCGGCCCGCGCCGCAACGGCGGGACTTTTCGTGGTTCGAGCGAAAGTCTGCCCTGGTTCAACAGAAGGTATGGACAGAGGGATCGAAACAGCTTAATGTCTTCGCCATCACGAAAGTGTTTCGGCGAGGTGAACCGGCGGCGCGGTGAACCATCGACCCCCTCCCCCGCTACGGCATCCGGCGCGACGGCGCGCGCCCCGCCCTGGCATTCGAACGTCAGGAAGGGACGGACAGCCAGTGTCCTCACACGATGGCGCGTTCGGCCGGCGAACGGCGTCGGTCAGCTCCGCACTACTCCTGGTGGCCGCCGCCGGGCTGGTCGCCCTGGGCAGCCCGACCCCCGCCCAGGCCCACACCATCAACCCCACCGACTTCCAGCAGGTCACCCTGGCCAAGGGGGAACCCGAGGTCGGCGAGCCCATGACCATCGCGGTGCTGCCCGACCGGTCGGTGCTGCACACCGCCCGCAACGGCACGCTGCGGCGCACCGACGCCGCCGGCACCACCACCGTGGTGGGCACGATCCCCGTCTACACCCACGACGAGGAGGGCCTGCAGGGCGTCGGGGTGGACCCGAACTTCACCACCAACCGGCACGTCTACCTGTACTACGCCCCACCGCTGTCCACCCCCGCCGGGGACGCCCCGGCCACCGGCACGGACTTCTCCGCCTGGCAGGGCGTGAACCGGCTGTCCCGGTTCACCCTCAACGCCAACTGGACGCTGAACACGTCCAGCCAGGTCAACATCCTGGACGTGCCGGCCGACCGGGGCATCTGCTGCCACGTCGGCGGGGACATCGACTTCGACGCGTCCGGGAACCTGTACCTGTCGACAGGCGACGACAGCAACCCGTTCGACTCCGCCGGCTATTCGCCGATCGACGAGC
Source organism: Micromonospora sp. HM134 (assembly GCF_007833915.1). NCBI lineage: Bacteria > Bacillati > Actinomycetota > Actinomycetes > Micromonosporales > Micromonosporaceae > Micromonospora > Micromonospora sp. HM134. Next base: position 2,606,415 of record NZ_CP041061.1, on the reverse strand, counting down.
GGACCAACCGTAACCCCGCCTACGACGCGCAGCGCAGCGCGGCCAACACCAACGACCTGCGCGGCAAGATCCTGCGGATCAAGGTGAACGCGGACGGCAGCTACTCCGTCCCGGCCGGGAACATGTTCGCCCCGGGCACCGCGCGGACCCGTCCGGAGATCTACGCGATGGGGTTCCGCAACCCGTTCCGGATGAGCGTGGACAGGGCCACCGGGGTGGTCTACGTCGGCGACTACGGCCCGGACGCCGGCACCACCGGCACGCGCGGCCCCAGCGGGCAGGTCGAGTTCAACCGGGTGACCGGGCCGGGCAACTACGGCTGGCCGTACTGCACCGGCACCAACACCGCCGCCGAGACGTACGCGGAGTGGGACTTCGCCGCCGGCACCGCGGGTGCCAAGTACAACTGCACCGGTGGGCCGACCAACAACTCGTTCCGCAACACCGGCCTGCCCACCCTGCCCGGGGCGCAACCGGCCTGGATCCGGTACGCCGGTGACGCCGGCACCCCGGCGGAGTTCGGTGGCGGCTCCGAGTCGCCGATGGCCGGTCCGGTCTACCGCTACAGCGCGTCGAACCCGTCCACCACGAAGTTCCCGCAGTCCTTCGACGGCCAGTTCTTCGCCGCCGAACTGGGCCGGGGCTGGATCAAGCCCATCCACGTGAACGCCGACGGCTCCCGGGGCACCATCGACGCGTCGTTCCCCTGGAACGGTAAGCAGGTGATGGACTCCGCGTTCGGCCCGGACGGCGCGCTGTACGTCCTCGACTACGGCACCGGCTACTTCAACGGTGACGCCAACTCGGCGCTGTACCGGTACGACTACGTCGCCGGTGGCAACCGGGCGCCGACCGCCGCCGCCACCGCCGACCGGACCTCCGGGGCGGCACCGCTGACGGTGAACTTCTCGTCGGCCGGGTCGTCGGACCCGGAGGGCGGGGCGCTGACCTACTCGTGGGCGTTCGGTGACGGCACCACCTCCACGGCGGCCAACCCCAGCAAGACGTTCACCGCCAACGGCACCTACAACGTCACCCTGACCGTGAGGGACCCGCAGGGCGCGACCGGTACCGCCAGCGTGCAGATCGGCGTCGGCAACACCGCCCCGACCGTCACCATCACCGGCCCGGCGAACGGCTCGCTCTTCTCCTACGGCGACACGGTGCCGTTCAGCATCACCGTCACCGACCCCGAGGACGGCACGGTCGACTGCACCAAGGTCAAGATGACCTACGTGCTCGGCCACGACCAGCACGGCCACCAGATCACCTCGAAGAACGGCTGCTCCGGCACGATCACCATCCCGGTCGACGGTGAGCACGACGACGCGGCGAACATCTTCGCGATCTTCGACGCCGAGTACACCGACGCCGGTGGGCTGACCACCCACCAGCAGCACACCCTCCAGCCGCGCAAGCGCCAGGCCGAGCACCTCAAGACCTCCTCGGGGGTGACCCTCTACGACAAGGCCACGGCCGAGGGCGGCCGGACCGTCGGCAGCATCGACAACGGCGACTGGATCGCGTTCGAGCCGTACCGGCTCGACAAGGCCACCTCGTTCAGCGCCCGGGTCTCCTCCAACGGCGTCGGCGGCACCCTCCAGGTGCGGACGGGTTCGCCCACCGGCACCGTGTTGGGCCAGGCGACCGTCCCGGTCACCGGCGGCTGGGAGACCTTCACCACCGTCACCGGCGCCATCTCCGGCGCGCCGGCCAGCACCGGCACGCTCTACCTCACCTTCGCCGGGGGCACCGGGGCGCTGTTCGACCTCGACACGTTCACGTTCGTCACCGGCGGCGCCTCCTCCGGCACCGGGCCGATCGTCGGGCTCGGCGGCAAGTGCCTGGACGTCCGCAACGCGGCCACCGCCGACGGCACCCAGATCCAGATCTGGACCTGCAACGGCACCGCAGCGCAGACCTGGTCGGTCACCCCGAACAGCACCGTCAAGGCACTGGGCAAATGCCTGGACATCTCCGGCGGCGGCTCCGCCGACGGCACGAAGATCCAACTGTGGACGTGCAACGGCAGCGGCGCCCAGAACTGGTCCGCCCAGACCGACGGCACCCTGCGCAACCCCCAGTCCGGCAAATGCCTCGACGTGTCCAACAACAGCGCCACCGACGGGCAGGCCGTCCACCTCTGGACCTGCCTGGCCGCCACCAACCAGAAGTGGACCCTGCCGTGACCCGGCAAGCGGGGCACCCGGCACCCTCCTCCACCCGTTCGGGAGAGTGACATGCGCAGACTCCTTCGATCCGTCCTCGGCGCGGTGACCGCCGCCGCCGCAGTTCTCGCCGTCCCGACGCCGGCCGGTGCGGCCGACGCCCCGTACGACGTGCTGGTGTTCTCCAAGACCGCCGGGTTCCGGCACGACTCGATCGCCGTCGGTATCCAGGCGATCCGGGAACTCGGCACGGCGAACAGTTTCACCGTGACCGCGACCGAGGACGCGTCCCGGTTCACCACCGCGAACCTGGCCCAGTACGAGGCGGTGGTCTTCCTCAACACCACCGGTGACGTCCTGGACGCCGCACAGCAGTCCGCCTTCGAGTCGTACGTCAACGGCGGAGGCGGGTACGTCGGCGTCCACGCCGCCGCCGACACCGAGTACGGCTGGTCGTACTACGGCAGCCTGGTGGGTGGCTACTTCGCCTCACACCCGGCCATCCAGCAGGCGAACGTCCGCGTCGAGAACCGGGCGCACCCGGCCACCGGGCACCTGCCGCAGACCTGGACCCGCACCGACGAGTGGTACAACTACCAGACCAACCCGCGCGCGGGCGCCCGGGTCCTCGCCACCCTGGACGAGTCGTCGTACTCGGGCGGCTCGATGGGCGGTGACCATCCGATCTCCTGGTGCAAGACGGTCAACTCCGGCCGGTCGTTCTACACCGGCCTGGGGCACACCCAGGGGTCGTACACGGAGGCGGCGTTCCGCAGCCACCTGCTCGGCGGCATCCGGTACGCGGCCGGTCGGGCGAAGGCCGACTGCCGCCCGGAGACCGGCTACGTCAACCTCTACAACGGGTCCACGACCGGCTGGTCGCAGGCGGGTCCGGGCAGCTTCGGCAACGCCGACGCCACCCTCACCTCCGTCGGCGGCATGGGTCTGTACTGGTACAGCGCCAAGCAGTTCACCAACTACTCGCTGAAGCTGGACTGGCGGATGGCCGGCGACGACAACTCGGGCGTCTTCATCGGCTTCCCACCATCGACCGACCCCTGGTCGGCGGTGGACAACGGGTACGAGATCCAGATCGACGCCACCGACGCCGCCGACCGCACCACCGGCGCGGTCTACACCTTCCAGTCCGCCGACCTGGCCGCCCGGGACGCCGCCCTGAACCCGCCGGGAGAGTGGAACACCTACGAACTGCTGGTCGAGGGGGAACGTCTCCAGGTATTCCTCAACGGGCGGAAGATCAACGACTTCACCAACACCGACCCGGCCCGCTCGCTCGCCGGCCACGTCGGGCTCCAGAACCACGGTACGGGCGACGACGTGTCTTTCCGCAACGTCCGGATCAAGGAACTGGGCGGTACCCCGGGCGGCACCACCACCGTGCAGGCCGAAGTGTTCAGCTCGGCCAACGGGGTCAGCGCGTTCACCAAGGCCGGGGCCAACGGCGGGCAGACCCTCGGCTACGTCGACCCGGGCGACTGGGCCGCGTACGCGGGTCTCGACCTGACCGGGGTCACCTCGGTGCGGGCCCGGGTGGTCTCCGGTGGTTCGGGCGGCACCATCGGTATCCGGACCGGCTCGTCCACCGGCCCGCTGCTCGGCCAGGTGGCGGTGCCCAACACCGGAAGCTGGACCACGTACGCCGACGTCAGCACCACCCTGGCCGGGGTGCCCACCGGTACGCAGACCGTGTACCTGACCTTCACCGGCTCCGGGACCGGCCTGTTCGACGTGGACGACTTCACCCTGGTCCGGGGCGGCGGCACCCCCGGCACCCCGGGTACCGGGCCGATCGTCGGGCTCGGCGGCAAGTGCCTCGACGTCCGCAACGCGGCGACCACCGACGGTACCCAGATCCAGATCTGGACCTGCAACGGTTCCGCAGCGCAGACCTGGTCGGTCACCCCGAACAGCACCGTCAAGGCACTGGGCAAATGCCTGGACATCTCCGGCGGGGGCACCGCCGACGGCACGAAGATCCAACTGTGGACGTGCAACGGCAGCGGCGCACAGAACTGGTCCGCCCAGACCGACGGCACCCTGCGCAACCCCCAGTCCGGCAAATGCCTCGACGTGTCCAACAACAGCGCCACCGACGGGCAGGCCGTCCACCTCTGGACCTGCCTGGCCGCCACCAACCAGAAGTGGACCCTGCCGTGATCCGGTAGGCGGTCACCCGACGTGCCCCCGCTGCCGGTCCGGCAGCGGGGGCACGTCGGGTCTACCGGATCCCTCCCGGACTGGAGTTCCCAAGGCAGCTCGGAGGCTTTCGATCACGCTCTGATCGAGTTGAAGGGAATCACCCATGTTATCCCCGAAGAAGTATCCCCGCTAGTCTTTACGTCGCAGACGACCAGGATCGTCGTCGATGCGATCCCGCAGGAGCCGAAGCTTGTCTTCAGGGAATGCAATCCCTCCCCAAGCGGCACAATATGCTGCTGCATCTTCATATTCGGCCTGAACACCTTCAGCCATATCTGCTACCTGGCGGACGAAGTGATCGATACTCACATGACCGCTCCAGCGAAGCCGGCCACCACCCCAACGTCCACTCTCAGATGACATGTCCTCAAAGTCAACGACCTGTAAATAAACGCATGAACTAGCACCGCCAAAGAATAGGCAGGTACCTCCGGGCTCCGCCGGCAAGAATGCTATCGCCGAACTGGAGCCGCCTTGGAGGTCAAGGGCCGCCTGCAGCACAGACCCTAAGCCGTCGCCGATGTAGGTCGTGTGAATCTCGACCGCTCCATCTGGCAGACCCAGGACGAACGTTGCTGAGCCGGAACCCGCAATACGCCAGCACAGGGAGAAATCATCCATACGATCACCTCGGGTATGCAGTACGGATAGATCCATCAGCGTTCAGGATGACCTCCACTGACGTCTCGCCACGAGATCCTACAGGGTAGCCAAAATCCACCGTATGCTTCGTGCCATCCCGGGAAATCCCTGTCAACGGATCAGGAGTATTAGGAACTCCACGAGTTTTGGCAGTTTCCTCAATCAAGTCTCCGATGTCATCCAAGTCGAAGTAGTTGGAGAATGTGGTATTTCCTGGGGCAACCCCCGGGCTTCCGTCTACGTGTTCGTAAAGCACGTGCTGCCAACCGTCACCCTCGAAGAGGTTCCCACAATTCTTGTTGTGGACGAGGATCGGCGTGATGCCAGCCAGCACATAGTACGTGTGAATCTCGTCTACGGTCAGGTTGTAAGCGACTTCAAGGCGTGCTGAACTTGGCGCAACCCCATCACTTACGACTTCGCGACCCCCCAGGGAGTACAGTCGCTGACCCCGTTTGATCTGTTCAGCGCTGAGCCAGCGCTTCTCCGATGCCACCCAGAAGGGGTGTTCCTCAGTCGTCGCGACCGTCGCTCCGCCGACTTTCAGCTCACGCAGTCCATCTTCATGGATCCATGTATGGGTGACAGGTCGCGCACTCGTTTCGCCCGTTTCTGGATCGGTGGCCAGGACCTTGTCCCCCACCCGAACGTCGCTGATGGGCTTGGACGATCCGTCGGCCATGAGGACCTGCGTCTCGCCACCGAAGCTGCAGAGCGTCTTTCCCGATTTATAGAGCGCCTTACCAATGGTGCCGGCCGCCTTGAGTTTTCCGATCGGCACGAACCCGATGACGGTCCAGGCGCAGGCGGAGACGCTGCCGTGGACACAGTCGACGGCGTCGGTAATGCCGAGCAGGTCGCCCAGGAACTTATTCTGCGCGGCGATGGAGTCGTCGAGCTGCTTCTTGCAGATTTCGGAGAAGTTGTAGCAGAAGACATCGCGACGGGCCTTGGCCAGTTCCATGGCGTTCAGGTTCGACACGTGTGTGCCGGTGCCGTTGGCACCGTACAGAAGCTGGGCCCAGACCTGGAGCGTTACGTAACCCTTACTCGGCACCTTCCGGCCGTCCGGCATCTGCTCGGTCCAGGTTTTCGGATTGAACGGATCCTGACCGCCGTTGCCTTGGGGGCTGCACTTCGCTGGCCAGCACGGGTTACCGCCGGGCCCCTTCACCTGCTGGTTGGCCGGCTCGTTTCCGGGGTGGTAGTCGGGGCAGCCGCCGGCGATCACGGCGCAGTCGGAGTCGATGAGCCCGGTGGGGTCGCTGAAGGTGGCGGGATTGTTGTGGGAGTACGCGTAGCCGTTCCACTGCTGCGGATCGCCCTGGTCCATGACGGGGTCGACGGAGATGAACTTCCCGAGTTGTGGGTCGTATTCTCGGGCACCGAGGTGGGTGAGCCCGGTGTCGTCGACGGTGCCGCCGAGGAAGCCCTTGTCCATGGCGACCGGCCAGGTGGACGGCGTGGTGCCGCGAGGAGAGCCAAAGGGTGTGCTGCGACGGCGGGTGGCGCTGAGATCGATGTTGCTGATGGCCGCTTCGGCGGTGCCGTGGTGGTCGCTGACGAGCCAGTCGAGACTGCCAGCGGAGCTACGGACAGCGATGACACCCTGCGCGCCGCTGTAGTAGCGGGTCGCGGTGGCGGGGCTGCTGGTGGGTTTACGGACCTCGGTGCCACCGGGGAGGTAGAGGGTGGCGCCAGCGGGGTCGCGGCGAATGAGGCGGTTGCCGTCGGCGTCGTAGACATAGCTGGTGGTGCCCGTGTTGTCGGCGGAGGCGAAGAGCTTTCCTTCGTGGTCCCAGGTGAGGGTCTGGGTGCCGTTGGGGCCGAGCCGGGAACTGGTGTTGCCCGTCTCGTCGTAGCCGAAGGTCTCGGTCTTCACCGTGGCACCGGTTAGTTCGAGGGTGGTCTTGACCGTGTTGACCGCATGAGGGTGGCTGCCGGTCACCCCGGGCTGGCCGAGATAGGCGTAGGTGCGGATGGAGGTCTTGGCGGTGGGGCCGAGTTGTGTGGTCTTGGATATCCACTCGGTGTGCCGGTTGTCGGTGCCGGGGTAGTAGGTATAGGCGTGCCAGTACGGCGAGGGGCCGCCGAGGTTGGTGTTCAGGCGTTGGCTGACCGCGCAGTCGCCGTTGGCGGGCGTCCACGCGTTTTCCAGACGGCGCAGTCCGTCGTAGCTGTAGCACTGGGTGTCGGCGGTGCCGCCGACGGGCCGATCGGCGATCTTCTCGACGTTGCCGGCGTTGTCGTACTCGTAGCCGAAGTTGAACACGTCCGATCTGAGTTCGGGGATGGCGTTGGTGTTGGTGGTACGGCCGGTGTTCTCGTCGATGATGTTGGTGGTCCAGGTCCGCTTGCCGTACGGGCCACTGATCTGCTGGGTGAGCTGGCCGAGTTTGTTGTAGACCGTGTCGTAGAGGTAGATCTGGCCCCCACCCAGGATGCCCTGGAGTAGACCGACCTCGTTGTAGAGGTAGCTGAGCTTCTCCTTGGGCAGGCCGGCGGCAGCGGGTTGCTCGGCGGTGGCCACGGTGCCGTTGTCGCGGTAGGTACTGGTCCAGGTGTAGGTGCACGGGGTCAGGGTGCCGGACTGGCACAGGCTGCTGTCGACGGCCGGAATGGTGAGGCGGTTCTCGGTCGGCCGGCCCGCGCTGTCGAGTTGGGTGGTCTCGGTGACGTAGGCGTTGGTGGTGCCAGCCGGTTCGTAGCGCTTGCTGCTGGTGAGGTGCCCGATGCCGTTGGGCAGCGTGTCGTAGGTCCACTCGGCGCGCAGGGGGCCGGTGGTGGTGTTCTCGCGGAGGCTCGTCTTGCGGCCGAGGTCGTCATAGCCGTAGACAAGGGTCTTGGTACGGCTGTCGGTCGTGCTGATCAGCTGGCTGGCGTCGTCGTAGGAGAAGGTGGTGACGCCGCGGTCCGGGTCCTCTTCGCGTTTCTTGCGACCGCGCTGGTCGTACTCGTACCGCCAGACGTTGCCGGCCGGGTCGGTCAGTGAGAAGAGCTCACCGCGATCGGTGTAGCGGTACTGGGAGGCGTCGAAGGTGGTGGCAGTGTCACTGCCGGCGTCGGCGCGGTCCTTGTACTGCCGCAGGGTGACGGTTCTCCCGCGGGCATCGGTGATGGTGGCGGTGGCGATACCGCCCTTGGGTGGGATGACCGTGGTCTTCTCGCCCTCGTACCTGGTGGTGGTACGCCACTTCTCGTTGAGGGTCTCGTTGACGCCGACCTTGAAGATGGCGTCGGTGAGGCGTCCGGCGCCGTCATAGACGTTCTGGGTCAGCGCGGGGACGGCCGGGGTGCCGGCACCGCCGTAGACGGTGGTGTTCGGCGGCGTGTTGGTCTTGTCGTAGTAGGGGGCGGTGGACCAGTCGAGCAGTCCACGGGAGTCGTAGACGGTGTCGGTGAGGATCCGTCCGCCGCCGAGGGTCTGCTGCTGCACCTGCCGGGGGCGCAGCAGCCCGTCGTAGAGGGTGATGGAGGTGTTGTAGGTGGTGTTCGACGGCAGCAGGGTCTTGGTGGTGACGGCTGTCGCGGCGGTGTTCCGCACCTGGTAGATGTGCTCGACGCTGGGTGAGGTGGGATTGGCGGTCTTGGAGCGGCCGGGAAGCCACGCCTTGAGCAGACGTCCCAGCCCGTCGTAGGTGAGGTCGGTGCGGATGCCGTTGGCGTCGGTGACGGTGACCGGCTTCTGCCAGGCGGTGGAGTAGGTGGTGGTGCTGCTCTGGTTGAGCGGGTTGGTCGTCGTGATTGCGGTGACGGGTCCGGTGACGTCCGGCGTGATGCCGATCTTGGTCAGTCGACCGAGGGCGTCGGTGCTTTCGCGGACCCTCCCGACGACGTCGTACTTGTACGTGCCGGTGGTGATCCAGGTCGGGGTGGTGCCGCTCCAGGTGTCGATCTCCTCCACCTTGGCGACATTGCCGGCGACGGGGAGGTAGGTGTCCCAGTTCTTGTCGGTGGCGTCGTAGGTGGTACGGAACGCGGACAACAGGTCGGCCGGGAGGGTGGCGGTGGCGGCGCAGGCGACGCCCACCATCTCCGTCCTCTTCGGCAGGTTCAGGATCCAGAGGCTCTGGTTCCGGGCGTACCAGGTACGGGTACAGGTGTCGTCGGCAGGGTTGTTCTCGTCGCCCTGATCGTCGATCGAGGTGGGCAGGTTATCGCTGTTGACGGTGGTCACCGCCTTGGTCCAGCGGGTGGTGCCGTTGGCGAGCTTGGTCCGGTTGCGGACGGTCTCGCTGTTGACCATCCAGGCCTTGAGGTTGCCGAAGGTCGCGGTGGGGCCCTGCTTCGACGGGGTGGTGATCGTTCCGGAGATCCAACCGCCACCAGCACCGAGCAGGGTCGTTTCCTCGCGGATCATGCCCGCGTACGCCTCGTGGTCCTCGACGCGGACGTTCTGCGAGTCGGTGATCCACACGTCACGGGAGCCGGTGGGCGGCTTCTCCCCTGTCGAGGCGGGTTGTTTGTCCTCGTCCATGCCGCGGAAGTAGAGGAACTCTGTGGCGGTCTGGACTCCGGATTCGAGACCGGTGCGGACCCGGACCTTGCCGTAGCCGCGGAACTCCCCCCAGGTGCGCTTCTTCTCGTCGACCAGTTCGGAGTCGTCGTAGTGCCAGGCCGGGGTGTCGAGGTAGTCGTAGTTGGTCTGCTGGTGGGCGAAGCCGCCGGTGTTGTCGTACACGTCGACGCGGTCGACGCGGTACTTGTGGAACCAGTCGAGGGTCGGTTCCTCGCCCTTCGGGCCGTAGTACTGGGGGTAGCAGCGTTTCGTGTTGCTGTGCGCCGTCGGCAGGGCGCTACGGACGCACTCCGGTGCGGAGTAGGTGACCGCGATCTGTGCGCCGGTTTCGGTGGTGATGGTGTTGATGCGGGAGCGGAACAGGTTGGACCGGCCGTCGGCCATCGCGTCGACCCGGTTGGGAAGGGGTTCAGTGCCCGGGTCGAAGACGATCTCGGGGTCGCTGGCCTCGGTGCCACCAGCGGTGGTGACCTTCCCGGTTCGGGTCACCCCGGTGAGCCACATCGGCTTGCCTTCGTTGTCACCGGCCTGTAGATAGGTGTGCCGCAACGTCCAGGTGGTGACGTCCTGGTAGGTGTCGCCGGCGCCGGAGTAGACCTGGGCGCGGACCGTGGCCAGGCGCTTCGCCGTCCAGAACGTGGGCGACAACTGGTCGGTGCAGGGGGCGGTCTTGCAGTACTGGTCCCACGGGGTGTCCGGCCAGGACGCCTTGACCGGGTCACCGTCGTTCCAGCAGTTGCTGGCACACCGGTCGGCAGTGTCGAAGACGATCCGCGCGGCAGGGCGGACGGTGGCGGCCGCGTTGCTGCGGTTGCCGTACTCGATGCGGGTCAGCCAGCCGCCCCGGTGGTAGGTGGTGCGCTTGGCCTTGTCGCCCTCCCGGCCGTAGGCGCCGTCCTCCCGGTCGTAGAAGTAGGTCATGGTGTTGCCGCGCCGGTCGACGACGTAGTCGAGGTTCCACCGCCAGGCCTGGGTGGTGCGGGAGGCACCGAAGTCACCCGCGGTGTAGCCGGGCTCGTCGGGATGGTTGCCGTACACCGGCACCGTCCACGTGGACTTCGTGGCGGTGCTGCCCGAGGAGCCTCCGGGGCCGTAGTTACGGCCGAAGTAGTACTGGGTGCCGTCGGGCTTGGTGGCCTTCCAGTACTCGCCGTCGGCGTCACCGTTGCCGAGGCTGGTGTCCGTCAGCAACTCGATCTTCGTGCCGTCGTCGGAGACACCCTTCCAGGTGTTCCCGGACGACTTCGCCAACTCCACGGCGCGGCCGTTGAGCGAGATGGTGGCATTGCCCTCCGGCTTGTACCAGCACAGGTCACCGCCGTAGCTGGTCTTGTTGTTGGGTTCCCCGCCCCGCATGGTGTCCTTGTCGTCCACGCACGCCTTGTACTTCCGCTCGATGAGCCCCGGCCACAGGTCCCATCCGTCACCCACCCAGGAGCCCTGGGTGTTGGTGCTCGCCGAAAGGCCGTCCACCGCTCCCGAGGAGTAGGACATGCTCAGGCCGGGCTGGGGGCCACCTACCGCTGGCGGATCGTTGAGGGCGTAAGACCAGGAGAAGGCACCGGTCTGTGCCGTCACCTGCCACGTCGCCGCAGGCGACAGGCTGGTGGCCGAGTAGTCACCGTTGTCGCCGGAGGCACCGCCGGCGAGGGCGATCAGGCTCGCCGATCCGTTTCCGGAGACGGGCACCGCTGCCGTCACGGTACGGGTCTTCAGGTTGTTGCGGCTGTTAAGGGATCGCCCGTCGGCCAACCGCGTCAGGCGCAGCCGGGAGGCCCAGTCCCCGCCGTACGCCGCAGCGAACTGGGCATAGTTGACCTCGATGGTGACGAGGCCGTCCTGCGACGAACCATCCGCCCGGGACACCTTCATCAACAGCCCTGAGACGCCCGCCTCCCCAGTGAGCGCCCGGTTCGCGATCTCGACTCGCGCGCGGGTCACCGGGGTGGCATCGCGGCGCAGGGTCCCCTGGGTCGCCGGCCCCGACACTGCGCCGGACGACACCCAGACCGGCAGCTTCCCCGCTCGGGTTCTGGCGGCGGCGATGCTCCGTGCACCGGCGGGTGACAACTCCACCGTCTCGTCGCCGACAGGCCAGGTGACCGGGCCGACCGCGCCGACCTCGCGCCCACCGGCGGTCCAGGACGGGCGCACCGTGTGCTTGAGCGGCTTGACGGCCACCCCGGTGACGTCCTTCGGCGTGGGCTGTCGCCAGGCCGCCGACGCTTCACTTTCGGGCACCTGCGCGAGTGCCGTCACCATGACGACGGCGACAGCGGCGGCGACACCGCGCACGCCCCGTGCGGTGGGGCGGCGGGCTGAACCGAACGACCTCACAGAGGTTCCCTTCTTCGTACGGCCGGCGAGCACAGGGTCCAGAGGGCGGATCATGAGTCGAGGTAGTTGTCGACGTCGGTGGAGTTCCACACGCGTCTGGCGGCCTTGACATGGTCGATGTCACCGACCCATCGGTCGTTGGGATCGTTGCCCCGGCCGATGAGAAATGGGCTGGTGGAAGTCCAACCGCCCACGATGTTCATGGCCGCCTCGGCACCGTCGGGTGCCGTTCCGTTGACGTAGAGGCGGATCGTGCCGGTCGGCTTGTCGTAGACGCCGACGAGACTCACCCAGTCGTCCGCCGCGACGAACTGACTCGTGCAGGCCGTGGCTTCGGGTGCGTTGACGGCGTCCGCGGCCGTGGCGGTGAAGCACCAGGCGGAGTCACTGATCGTGTCGCCGTCGAGATCGACGTCGTTGCGGTAGCCGAGCCGGAACATGGCGTTGGCAGCACCCAGCTGCGACACGGCAGTACGGGAGGTGGTCAGGTCCGTCAGCCGCACCCAGGCGGCGACGGTGAATCCGCCGGGGTCGGCTGTGTTCAACACCGGAGCGGACGTCGAGAGGTACCCGCTTCCGTCCAGGGACACGGCCCCCTCCCCGATATGACCGGTCGTTGACGGTGTGACTCCGGTGGGAGTGTAGGCGGCGGTGAATCCGGTCGGGGCGGACACCGCGGCGGCGGCGGCGGTGTCCTGGTCAAACGTCCACGCCCATTCGCCGTTGGTGGGCATCACGAGGAACTGGTAGATCCGGGGATCGGAGGTGGCACCGGCCGAGTTCCGGGACTGCACCGACAGGACGTTCACGCCGTCCCTGCTCGGGGTGATCGACTCTGTCGTGCTGGTGCCGATGACCTCCCTGACCGACAGGTCGTCCCAGTACACGACCTTGCTGGCTTGGCCGGAGGGGAAACCGTTGTAGAGCCGGACGAACGCCTCGGTCGCGCCGACAGGCACCGACATCACCAGCGACAACTGTTGCCAGCCGTCGACCACGGTCGCCTTCGGCGAGGTCACCTCGACGTTGAGGGAGCCGACCTTGTAAAACGCGGCGATCCGCAGCCCCCGGCTGGTGCCGTACGTGCCGCTGGTCCCCAGGCCGGTGGCGGCCGGCACGTAGATCCAGCCAGTGATCCAGTACCGCTTGCCGCCGGTCATGCCCAGCCGCAGGCCACCGTAGTCACCGCCGACGTCGGCGAAGGTGTCCCCCTGCGGTGCGGTGGTCGTTCCGCCGGATGCCAGGGGCGCGACCTTCAGCGACTGCCCGCTGTTGTGGCCCCGACCGGTGTCACGGGTGACGGTGGCATTGTGCCCGCCGAACCCGGTCAGGTCGGTGGACACCTGCTGCTGGTTGACCGTGAGGACCTGCCCCTGTGCCGTACCGGCGGGCACGGTGACCGAGTTTGCACCGTTCAGGTCGTAGATGTACTCCTGCACGTCGGACGCGCCGTTGGGCCCGAAGGTGAAGGTGCCCGCCTGCCCCGGACCACCGTTCCACGACCCGGTCGACTGCTCCGTGTATGTGGTGCCGGCAATGGTCGGCAGAGCCGGGTCCTGGGTGTTGACGGTGAAGGTGAACCAGCCGGAGTAGGTTCCACACTGGTACTTGTCGCAGCCCCGGACCCGGAAGTGGTAGGTCCCGTCGGGCAAGGTCGTCGTCACCCGCCACGGCCTCGCCGTGCCGGAGGTGACACCGGTGACCGCGGTCCCGGACTTGACCTTCAGGGTGGTCTTCGCGTTGTCGTACACCTCGTACTCGGCGCGCATCGTCCCGCTGTCGGGGTCGGAGACGATCGCCGACACCGTCGGCCGACCGGAACGCACCACCGCCGGTGACTTGCAGACCGAGTAGCACGAGTCGATCGCCAACTGCGTCGGCACGTTCGGGGCACGGTTGTACACCACCGTCACGTACGGCCGATTCGACGACGCCTCGGAGGAGTTGAACTTCTTCCATCCGCTGTTGCTGGACTCGTTGGACGCCCGCAGCCCCACGTTCGCCGTCGCCGAATTGCCCGAGAAGCTCGTCTGGAACGTCTCCTTCACCGACGCCGACACCCAGCCGTCACCGCACCCGGAGTTGTACCCCTTCGTGCCGTCGGAGGTGCCGTCCTTCTCCCGCCAGGTGGGTTGGTTGCCCCAACGCACCGATGACGAGACCGAATCCACCCGCCAGGTCTCCCAGGATGCCTTCGTGCAGGAGTACGAGTGGTAGTTCCACAGGAACAACTCTGCCGAGACGACCGTCGCCCCCGAGTAGCCGCTCAGGTTGTGGAAACTGAGAAAGGACCGTGCGAGGCAGGCCGACGAGCAGCCTTCGTTCGGATCCACGATGTAGCCAAGACGCAGTTCGTCATCGCCCGACTTGTCCGTGCTGGAGATGGTGTTCTGCACGTACGCGTCGAACGACGGGCTCAGGTTGACCGAAGGATCGATCGTCACTGGGAAGACCAGGCCGGGACTGTCGAGAAACTCCCGGTCCGGGGTCATCACCAGACTGTTCTGACCATTGATGACCGCAGCGGCGACACCCACGTCCGCGCGGTGTAGGGGCTCACCACTACTGGACACCTGCGCGTCCCACATCTCGCCCTGCGACACCTCCACCGATCCCGCGCCGGTCAACCGGGCGGAAGCCACGTCACTGCCGGTCGACCAGGGCATCGACACCGACGTCATCCCGGCCGCTGCCGTCGCCGTGTGCACCACGAAGGAGTACCGGAAGCCCGTCGGGCGGGCCTCCACCACCAGATCGACGCCCGGTTTCACGTTCTGGTAGGTCGCCGTCGTGTCCACCAGCAGCGGATCCGGCAGCTTCCCGACCCAGCCGAGGGCGCTCTGCTGCTCCCCCACGCCGACACTTACCAACCCGTCGCTGCCGGCTGGCCGCGCCCCCGACAACCACAGTCCGTACGGATGAACCTTCGGCTCCACGGAACCATCCGGCTGACGTTCCAACGTCAGATCGACATCCGCCCAACCCTCCGGCGTAAGGGCACGCACCGGCGCCGTATGCATCTGCGCGCGGAACGTCCCATCGGGTTGTGCCCACACTGTCGACGTCGGCGACGTCATCCCGGTCACCAGCACCGGCTTGCGGTAGCGGTAGGCCAAGGTCATCGCCGCAGCCTCGCCATCCGCCTCCAACGCAGCCGCTGCCGGCGACGCAGCCCGCGCCACCGGCGCGCCGATCACGGAACCCATGGCCGCCACGGACGCCGCTGTGGCCACAGCAACCGTCCAGCGGGCCACGCCACCAATGCGCGCAGCACCGCACGAACTCACCCATCCACGCACAACTGCCCCCGTGATCAACGATCGAAGTCACCGGGACCTTAGAGATCGCTCAGCCGGCCCGTAAAGAGCCGTCACAACTTGACACCACAAACAACCCGGCCAACGCCGAAACGGACACAGCGCCAACCCAGTGTGACGGGTTGTAGCGAAGCGGATACCACCGGCGGCGAACCCACCCGCTCACCTGCGCTCAGCACCGGTCGCCAACCGTCGTACACCCTGGTCCGGATTTGCGCGACGCCAGGCTTGTCCCCCGTGAGAGCTACCCGCAGGTGTCCACCGCACGGTGACGATTCCCGACCCGCCGATCCCTAGCGTTCCAGGTGACCCGCGGTACTCCGGCCGCCCACCTCGCAAGGGAACCCGTCATGCGTGTGTTGAAACAGGTCCTCGCCGTCGCGGCAGCCGGTCTCGTCGGCAGCCGGGCCGTCGCGGCGGTGCAGGACAACCCCTGGCTCACCCTGCTCCTCGGCACGGCGACCGCCGTGGCCACGCTCCTCGCGTACGGGTGGGTGGTGCGCCGTACCGAACGACGGGAGGTCACGGACCTGACCCGAGCCGGTGCCGGCGCCCGGATCGTCCGGGGGACGCTCGTCGGGTCGGCCATGTTCGCCGCCGTCATCGTCACCATCGCCCTACTGGACGGCTACCACGTGCACGGCGTGGGTTCGGTGACCGGCGCGGTGGGGCTGTTCGGGTTCATGGCGGCCGCAGCCGTGACCGAGGAGCTGCTCTTCCGGGGCCTGCTGTTCCGCCTCGTCGAGGAACGCCTCGGGACCTGGCTCTCGCTGCTGCTGACCGGCGTGCTGTTCGGTCTGGTCCACCTGGCCAACCCGGACGCCGGCGTGTGGGGCGCGACCGCCATCACGGTCGAGGCGGGTTTCATGCTCGCCGCCTGCTACGCCGCCACCCGCACCCTGTGGGTGCCGATCGGGCTGCACTTCGGGTGGAACTTCGCCGCCGCAGGGATCTTCAGCGTCGTGGTCTCCGGCAACGGCGAATCCCAGGGGTTACTGGACGCCACCATGTCGGGCCCGACGCTGCTCAGCGGCGGCGACTTCGGGCCGGAGGCCAGCCTCTGCACGGTGCTGGCGGGGCTGGCACTGACCGTGGTGTTCCTGGGGCTGGCCCACCGCCGGGGTCGCATCGTCCCGCGTCGCCGCCCGGTCGACGCGCCGACGGCAGACGTTACCGTCTCCTGATGGTCGACCTGCGGACGCTTGCGGACCGGTGGCGGCGCTGGCCCGTCACGGTCCGGGACCTCCCGCTGGCGCTGCTGCTCGCCCTCGCCTGCCTGCCGGTGCCGGTGTTGCAGGAGCGCAGCACGCAACTCGGTGACCTGCCCGGCCGCCCGTTCGACGCGTTGGCCGTGGTGGCGATCGCCCTGGAGTGCCTTCCGCTGGCCGTCCGCCGGCGCTGGCCCGGGATCTGCCTCGCCCTGGTGTCCCTCGGCTTCGCCGTCGACCAGGTGCGCGCGTACCACACGGTCGCGGGCACCGCGCTGGCCATCGCGTTGCTCAGCGCCGGCGTACACCTGGAGCGTCGTCGACGTGTCACCCTGGTCGTGGGCTCCGCCGCGTACGTCGCCCTGGCCGTCGCCCTGCACCGGCAGGGGTCGACGGAGGGCGTGGGTGGTTTCCTCACCTTCTACCTGGCGTTGGCCCTCGCCTGGGGCGCCGGGGCCTGGCTGCGGCAGAGCCGGGCCGTCGAGGCCGAACGCCGTCGGCGGGCCGCCGTGGCCGCCCGCGCCACCGAACGCGCCCGCATCGCCGGTGAACTGCACGACGTCGTGACCCACCACGTGACGGCGATGGTCGTGCAGGCCGAGGCGGCACGCTACCTGGCGACCGCCCCGGACCGCCTCGACACCACCCTCACCGCCATCACCGACACCGGCCGGCGTGCCATCGCCGACCTGCGGATCCTGCTCGACCTGCTCAACCCCGACCATCAGGCCGACCCGCGTGTGCCGTCCGTCGGGGAGCTGCCCGCGCTGGTCGAGCAGACCCGGCGGGCCGGGCAGCCGGTGGAGTTCACCCAGGAGGGCAGCCGGGCGGAAACCACCGGCGGCGCGGAGGCCGTCGCCTACCGGGTGGTGCAGGAGTCGTTGACGAACGCCCTGAAGTACGCCCACCGCAGCCGCACCGCCGTGCACATCCGCCACGGGAAGAGGGAGATCACGGTGGAAATCAGCACCGCCGGCCCGGCTACGCGCTCCGCAGGCCCGGGTGGGGGCGGACGCGGCCTGGCCGGGCTACGTGACCGCGTCACCGTGCTCGGCGGCGAGTTCAGCGCGGAACGCCGGGAGGACGACGGCTTCGTCGTCCGGGCCCGCATCCCCACCGGCAGCACGTCGTGACCGCGCCGATCCGGGTGCTGGTCTGCGACGACCAGGCACTGATCCGTACCGGCTTCGCCACGATCATCGGCGCTCAGCCCGACCTGGAAGTGGTGGGCGAGTGCGGGAACGGGCGCGAGGCGGTCGACCTCGCCGGCCGGCTGCGCCCGGACGTGGTGGTGATGGACGTACGGATGCCGGTCCTCGACGGCATCGCGGCGACCCGCCTGCTGGCCGGCAGCGGGGCGACCCAGCCGGTCAAGGTGCTCGTGGTGACGACGTTCAACCTCGACGAGTACGTCTACCAGGCGCTACGCGCCGGGGCGAGCGGCTTCCTGCTCAAGGACGCCCCGCCGACGCAGCTGCTGCACGGCATCCGCACCGTCGCCAGCGGGGCCGCGTTGCTGGCGCCCGAGGTGACCCGCCAACTCGTCGGCAGGTACGCGGCCCGCATCCGCCCCGCCGAGGGCACCCCGGACGACACGGGACTGACTCCGCGCGAGTTGGAGGTGCTGCGCCTGATCGCCGACGGCCTGTCCAACAGCGAGATCGCGGCCCTGCTGGTGATCAGTCAGGAGACCGTCAAGACGTACGTCTCACGCATCCTCACCAAGCTCGACCTGCGTGACCGCGTGCAGGCGGTGGTGTACGCGTACCGGACCGGGCTGGTGACCTGAACACCCCGGGACGCTGAGAGACCGCAACGCATCGCTCTATGCGGGCTGCCGGTCGACCGGGACGCGCAGGCGCAGCAGCGGCAGGCAGGACAGGAACAGACCGACCGCACCCACCCACAGGGCCAGCCGCGCACCGGCGGCGGCCCCCAGCACGGTGCCCAGCAGCGCGCCCACCGGCATCGCCCCACCGAGCAGGAACCGCATGGTGGCGTTCATCCGGCCGAGCAGTTCGGGCGGACACAGCTGTTGACGCAGGCTGACCTGGGCCACGTTGGAGGCTGTCGCACCCGCCCACAACACCAGGTAGCCACCGGCGGCCAACCAGATTCCGACGGCACCGACGATCAGGGGGGTGAGCAGCGCGAACGGCGCGGTGACGAGCAGGCAGAGCCAGACCGAGCGGTACAGCCCGAGCCGCCGGGTCAGCCGCCGGGCCACGACCGCGCCGAGGATGCCGCCGGCACCACCGGCGCTGAAGTACGCGCTGGCCGTCGCCGGGGACGCGCCCAGCTCGCTGACCAGGCGCACCGGCACCATCGTCTGCACCACCAGGGCGAACATGTTGTACGCGCCGCCGGCCAACGCCAGCACGCGCAGCACCGGATGGCGCAGCACGTAGGCCACACCGTCGCGGATCTGCCCGGCGAGCCGGGACCGGCCGGCGGTGGCGGGCCGCGCGTCGACCGCACGTATCCGGGCCAGGTACGCGGCGGACCCGGCGAACCCCACCGCGATCAGCAGGACGGCGGGGCGGGTGCCGGCCAGGTCGACGGCCAGCCCGGCCAGCGCGGGCCCCGCGACCTGCGCCACCGCGAGGGTGGTGCTCAGCCGGGCGTTGCCCTCGACCAACTCGTCGGCCCGCACCACCCGGGGCAGGTAACTCTGGTGCGCGACGTCGAAGAACACCGTGAGCACCCCGACGCCGAGGACCACGATGTACACCTGACCGAGCGCCACCCCACCCGACGCCAGCGGCACGGCCAGTGAGGCGATGAGCGCGGCCCGCCCCAGGTCGGTGCCGATGAGCAGCCGCCGCTGCCGCACCCGGTCGACGACCGCGCCGGCGGGCAGGCCGACGACCAGGAACGCCACCGTGCCCAGGGTGCCGACCAGACCCACCTGCCAGGCGGACGCGTGCATCGGGCCGGCCGCCACCAACGGCAGCGCCACCAGGGCCATCCGGGCACCGAACTGGCTCGCGACCGCCCCGAGCCACAGGGACCGGAAGTCGTGCTGCCGGAGCAGCCCGCCACGACCGTACGTCACGTCAGGTCGACGCGGCCGTGGTCGGGGCGTCGACCGCCCGCAGCCACGTCGCGCGCAGCAGGTCGGCGGCCCGGTCGGCGGCGATGTCGGGCTGCTCGGCCAGCAGTGCGAAGAACCGGGCCAGGGCGGCACCGAACGGCGCGGCGGCCGGCAGCACCTCGGGGTCGTGGTGGACGGTCACCTCGGGCTGCTCGGCCGACCACGTCACCGCCAGGTGCAGCGCGTTGTGGGCGGGGAAGCCGCGCCGGCCTTCGGACGGGCGTACGGTGCCGCGCAGCAGCCGGTCCGCCGGGCCGATCGTGGCACCGCCCAGCGTGACGGTGGGCTCCGCCGCCACCACGTTGAGCACGAGGCGACGCCGTTCCCGCAGGGCCTCGACCCCTCCGAAGTCGGTGAGCCACTGGCCGAGCAGGGGCGGCGCGGCGGCGTTGACGGCGGTGAGACCACGGACCCGGTCGGCGAGCGAGGCGGACGGGAGGTGGTCCGGCGGCACGCTCACCACCGCCTCGTGCAGTGCGCCGGGCACCTCGATGCTCTCCCGGGTCCACCGGCCGCCCCGCGCGTACAGCACCGGCACGTCCGCCTCGGCCCAGAGTCCCAGCAGGAACGACAGGGCCGCCAGGAGCAGACCGGAGCCGGTCGCACCGGTGAGTTCCCGGCCGTACCGGATGGCCTGGGTGGTTCCGCGGTCGAGCCGCAGCGGCCAGGCGGCGCTGGCGGTGGTGTCCCGCCACGGTTTCCACCGCCCGCCGGGGAAGGCGACGGCGGGGACGTCCCGGCTCATCGCCTCCGCCCAGAACTCCCGGGACGCCGCCCGCCCCGGGTCGGCGGCGGCCTCGGCCGCGTGCGCGAAGAACGACGGCAGCGGCGGCAGCGTGCGCCCCGGATGTTCGTACGCCGCCGCCACGCGACGCACGAACCGGGTGTGCGTCGCGTGGTCGGCGAAGCCGTGGTCCACCACGAGGGCGAGCGCGTGCCCGTCCGGGGCCAGCCGCACCAGGCAGGCCCCGGCCAGTGGGTCGTGGCGCAGGTCGATCGGCGCGTACACCGCCTCGCCGAGCGCCGCCCCGGCCGCCTCCGACCGC
Source organism: Micromonospora sp. HM134 (assembly GCF_007833915.1). Taxonomy (NCBI): domain Bacteria; kingdom Bacillati; phylum Actinomycetota; class Actinomycetes; order Micromonosporales; family Micromonosporaceae; genus Micromonospora; species Micromonospora sp. HM134. The sequence continues at coordinate 2,585,864 of NZ_CP041061.1, read as the reverse complement.
CGGTCCGCCGGCACGTCGGAACAGTCCACGATGGTCACCGGGAAGGGCTGCCCGGCTCCGTACACCAGCTCCGGGCCCACGGCGAACCGGGCCCGCCACACGTCGTTGCCGGCGGCAACGGCCCGCATGGCGGCGGCCAGTCGCGGCACGTCCACCTCGCCCCGGACGTGCCACAACGTCCAGGCCCGGGGCATCGGGTTGTGCCGGGGCAGGCCGGCCCCGTCGGTGTCGCTCAGCAGCAGCAGTTCACGCTGCGCCCCGTAGGGCGGCACCCCCACCCGCCTCACCCCGGGAACGCGGGCAGCTGCGACCACGCCGGCTGGCCCGCGACCCAGGCCGCCAGCACTCCCCCGTCGTCGGGCAACAGGCCGCGCAGGTGCAGATCGCGCAGCCGGCGCAGCGGCGTCACCCCGGTCGGCCAGTGCGCGAGCGACCGCCGGTAGCACTCGGCGGCCAGGTCCGGCCGGCCCAGTTGCTCGTGCACCTGGCCGGCGTTGAACCAGGAGATCCGGCCGTACGGGAACTGCAGGTGCGCGGCCCGCAGGTACGCCTCCAGCGCGCCACCGTGGTCGCCGGTCTGGTACCGCAGCTCGCCCGCGGTGAGCCAGGTCTTCGGGTCGATCGGGTCGATCCGCTGCGCCAACTCGTCCACCAGGGCCAGCGCGGTGTCGCGTTCACCGAGGTACGTGTGGGTGCGCACGGCGGTCTCCACGGCCGGGAAGTAGTTGTCCGCGGCGATGATCCGGGTGTGCCCGTCGTGCCCGGTCACCTCCCGGGCGATGCCGAGCCACCGGTCCATGTCCGCGCGCAGCAGGTCCTGGTCGCCGGTGAGGAACGGCAGGAACCCCATGGCCCGGAACCATCTGCTGGTCATGATCGCGGCGTCGAACTCCGACACCTCGGGCAGGGCGGTGTACCGGGCCAGGTCCTCCTCGCCGAGCTTGCGCCACCGGGCGATGGTGTCGGGCTCCCGGCGTCGGGCCGCGTTGACCGTGGCGTTGATGGTGGTGACCACCCGCGTGCGGGCGTACCGGACGTCGTCGCCGAGCTGGTCGTACAGCGTGCGGAAGTGCGGTTCCAGCTCGGCCGCGTGCCCCGTGGTGAGCATCTGCTCGGCGAAGATCCAACTGGCCAGCGCGTACGCGCTCTCGGGGTCGCCTACCGGCACGTCCGGCCCGGGGAGGATCCGCTTGGCCTCGGCGTGGAAGCCCAGCGCGGACAGCAGCCGGCCCAGCAACGCCCGGTCCAGCAGCGGCAGGTCCGACACGTTGGCCAGCCGGTCCCGCACCCCGGGCGGGCAGCCGTCCGGTGCTGCCAGCCACGTCCGGTAGTCGGCCGAGGCAGCACCGGAGGTGTACCCGTACACCGCTGCCGTCGCCTGCATCTCGTCGCGGAACATGGCGGCCGTGGCCCGTTGCGGGTGGATCTCCCGGAACCACGGCTCACGACGCTCCAGCACGGCGGCGTACGACATCAGCGGCGTGTGGATCGCGACCGGCGGCGTGTCGACCGGGTCGAGGATTGCGCTGGGGCTCAGATCGAGGAACGGCCGGTACCGCTCCAGCGGAAGCGGACGCGCCCCGGCCGCCGAATCCCGCACCGCGACCGCCCACCGCACCGCGTCGGCGCAGACCGTGCTTTCCAGTGCTGGACGACGCGCCACGAGAACTTCCCACCGGTCCCGTTCCGCGCGGCGGTCCGAGGCGAGCAGGTCCGCCACCGCCCCCACCAGCTCACCGGTGTCTGCTGCTGGAGCCGACCCACCGGTGGGCCTATTGTTCGCGCCGGGCGCGGTGGAGGTCGCCAGGTCGAGCAGTCCGGCCAGCCCGGCGGTCCGCTCCGCCAGCCCGGTCCGGGCGGCCACCCGGTAGTGGGTACGGGCCGCCTCCCGGTCGCCCGCCGCCCGCGCCGCGTCCGCCACGAGGAGCCGGGTCGCTGCGCCGGTGGGATCGAGGTCCAGGGCGGCACTGGCGAACTCGTACGCCGACCCGGCACCGGTCCCGTTCAGGGCGGCGCGGGCGGCGGCCCGCAGCAGCGCCAGCGCGGCGTCGCGGGCGAGGAAGTCGGCCCGGTCCGTCCCCAGGTCGTGGGCGACCGCGCGGACGGTGTCGGCATCGGGCACCGGCTCGCCCGGGCAGCGCAGCCGCACGGCGAGGAGCCGGGCTTGGACGACCAGCCCGATCCGGTCACCGGCCAGAGCAGCAGCCAGGGACTCCGCCGTGGTGAGCGCCTCCCCGGCCGGCTGACCGGCCGTCGCGGCGGACCGGGCGTGGGCGAGTGCGGCGGTGAGCCGGACCGGCAGGCCCGCCACCTCGGGCGGAACCGGGGGACGTGGCTGCCGGCCGTCCTCGGCGAGCAGGAGATCACGCCAGGCGCGCACCGGCGGTGGTGCGTCCGTCCCGATGCGCCGCAGCAGTTGCGTGGCGTCCTCCCGGCGGCCCAGGGCGCGCATCAGGCGGGCGGCCCACAGCAGACCGGCGTGGTCCTCGGTGGTGAGCCGCTGCACCACCTCGGGTGGCGCGACGAGCGGGTCCGTGGCGTCGAGCAGGCCGGCGCGGCGCATCGTGCGACGCAGGTCGGCGGGCGGCGCGTGGACGGGCAGCCAGCCGCAGGGGTCGGGCCGGTCGGCACAGAACAGGGCCGCTTCGGCGACCAGGGACGGCGGGACCGTGGGATCGGCGGTCAGGTCGATGAGCGGGCGCAGCGGCAATGCCGCCGGGTCCCGCCAGGTGAGGTCGGCCAACCCTGTCCTCCCGCCCGGTCGGTTGGTTCGGTGCCGAGGGGCGGACACGCGACGATGGGACACCCGTGCCCGCCCGGTTGGTGACCGGCGACGTCAGTTGATGACGGCGTTGATCAGACCCACGGCGGTTCCTTCGAGGTCCTCGTAGCGCTCCATGCTCGACACCTCCTCCCGACCGGACGAGGAAGACGGGCGATGACGGCCCCTGATTCCGCCATTCTCGCCCATCAATTGAGTCGAATCAATCTGTTGGTGTGAGGTCGGTGGCGGAGAACCCACCAAGCACGCCCATCGGGGTGGACGGAAATGCGACGGCCTCACCGCCAGAGCAGACAGTTGTCCCGGTCGGGCCTGGAGCCGGAGGAGGCGTCCCGCCCCCGTACCGCTGCGGGCAGCCGTGCCCCGCCTGTTACCGGCCGACGTCGGCGAGTTCACCGGCCGGCGGGACGTGCTGAACGGATGTGGGCGGCGCTGTGTGGACCGCGCGACGTTGGATGCCGGGCGATGCCCGTAGTGCGTGTCACCGGCCGGCCCTGGCTGGGTAAGACCACCCTGGCCGTGCACGTCACCCACGCCCTCGGCGGCGGGGTGGCCGACGCCGGCCGGTCCCGGGACAGGGCGGGCCGGCGACGGCGGTGATCAGAAGTCGCTGTCGGTGTCGTTCCGGCCCCCGCTGGGGATGTCGTCGATGGTCTTCGACGACCCCCCAACGTCCCGCCTCGGCAGGCCGCCCAGCATCCGGGCGAGCTGCTCGTCGGCCAGTTCCACGCCGTCAGCCGGAATGTTGTCGATCCGTACGGTCTTGCGCCTCATGTCGTACTCCTGTTCACCCTGGAGGAAGCGCCCGGCTACTCGGCCGGACGAGCACCAGTGTGTGCCGCTGGGAGCCGCCTGGGACCAGGGATTTCCCTGGTCCGGGACCCCAGTCTTGGCTGGCGGGGTGTCCGCCGGGCGCGCGGCCGGGCCGGCGCTGGAGCGATTCACCGCCGGGTCCGGCTCACGACAGGGGTCGGGTCCACCTGCGGCAACGCCTCACCGGCGGCGTCCACCAGAAGGCCGTGCTGCACGGGGAGATCCTGGCCCGCGGCTATCAAGGCGGCCTACGGGTGCTGCGGGACTGGATCGCCACCAACCGCACCCGGCCCACCCCTGCGACCGCAGTCCGGGTGCCGTCGGCCCGGCGGATCACGGACTGGATCATGCGACCCGGACATAAGCTCACCGACGACGACCGCGCTGATCCCGCCGACGCCCGCAGCCGCTGCCCGGACGTCGACACCGTCGCCGCCCCGCCCGCGGGTTCGCCGCCCTGGTCCGCCACCAGGGCACCGGGCAACACCTCGACGCCTGGATCAACCGCGCCCGCCACGCCGGATACCCCGGGATCCGCGGCTTCGCCGGCGGCCGTGACGCCGTCGTTGCCGGCCTCACCCAGCCCTGGAGCTCAGGCCCGGTCGAGGGCCAGGTCAACCGCATCAAGACGATCAAGCGACAGATGTACGGCCGCGCGAACTGATGTTCCCCGGGTTCGGTGGAGTCAGGTTGGTTGACTCGTCAGGCTCGTCATTCGTTGAGGAGAGACGTGCCGAGGAGATACCCACCCGAGTTTCGTCGTAAGGTCCTCGATCTACTCAAGGCTGGCCGATCGGTAGCGGAGCTGGTCCGTGACTTGGACATCAGTGATCAGACGATCTACAACTGGCGCCGCCAGGAGCTGATCGACACCGGTCAGATGCCAGGCGTGAGCTCCGCTGACCAGGCGGAGCTGGTCGCCGCTCGGCGGCGTATCGCCGAGCTGGAGACCGAGTTGGCCGTGCATCGCCGTGCGACCGAACTGCTCAAGGAGGTGGTGCCCCCAAAAGGCCGGTACGCGGTCATCCACCGGATGGCCGCTGAGGGGTTGCCTGTCGAGGTCTGCTGCCGTGTGCTCGAGGTCTCGGCTTCCGGGTACTACGCCTGGCGCAACCGGCCACCGTCGCAGCGGGCGCTGCGGCACGCGTGGCTGACCGAACAGATCCGTGCGGTGCATCTGGCCTCCAGGGGAACCTACGGTTCCCGCCGCGTGCATGCCGAACTACGGCTGGGCCGTGGACTCGTCGTGGGCTATCACGCGGTCGAGATGCTGATGCGCCGCGCCGGCATCCGCGGGCTGCCCGGTAGCCGGAGGCCGCGGCCCAAGCACCAGACCCCAACCGCGGCGGACTTGGTCAACCGCGACTTCACCCGATCGTCGCCGAACCAGTTGTGGGTCACCGACATCACCGAACACCCGACCCGGGAGGGCAAGGTCTACTGCGCAGTCGTGCTGGACACCTTCTCCCGAAAAGTCGTCGGCTGGTCCATCGACGCCACCCAGACCGCCACCCTGGTGACCAACGCCCTGAGCATGGCCATCAGCAACCGCCAACCTACCGGCACCGTGATCCACTCGGACCACGGAGTCCAGTTCACCTCATGGGCCTTCACCCGCCGGGTCCAGGAAGCCGGCCTGGCACCGTCGATGGGATCCATCGGCGACTGCTACGACAACGGCATGATCGAGTCGTTCTGGGGCCGAATGCAGACCGAACTGCTCAACCGCCGCCGCTGGCGCACCCGCATCGAACTAGCCAATGCGATCTTCGAGTACCTAGAGATCTTCCACAACCGGCAACGCCGCCACAGCTCACTGGGCATGCTCACCCCGAACGAGTATGAGAGGCTCCACCCGATCGCCCTATCCGTCGCCTGACGCCAACCAACACGGCTCCGAGAAACCCGGGGAACATCAGAGACCCCATGAAAACGGGAGTAGCTCAGGCCGTGCTCGCAGGGGTAACGCACCAGCCGTACCGCCCTCGCACCCGACCCGGTTCTCAATCCCCTGACAAACGACACCAGCCCAGTCCCTGGGCTGAAGGTCTCCTCGATCACTTACACCCTTACTATTCCTCAGATGGTGTTCGGCGCGGTGACCGGCGGCCTGCCGATGACCATGTCAGGGACGGGTCTACCCGCCTCCAGGGGTCGCATGCCGCTGCTGGGCGCGAACGGTCTCGTCGATGGTCATCTCGACGTCGACCGGCGTAACGGATCAATGCGGGTAGGACATAGGCGGCCCTGATCCGCGACCGTCAACGGCGACCGGAGCCGGTGGCCGAAGGCGCCGGCCAGGCCGCGGGATCGGCCGGATCGGACGGCGCGGCGTCGCAGATGACGTACTGGCGTGGGGTGATGGCTGTGGGGTGGTCGGCGAGGATGGCCATGCAGCGGGCGTGCGCCTGTTCCGGCGTACGGACGGTAGCGGTGGCGGTGAGGTGAGCGACCAGCGGGCGGCCGCCGACCTCAGCGAAGACGTGTGCCACGGCGGGCGCGACCGCCGCCTCCACGAGGCGTTGCACGTCGGCCACGTCGACCCAGCAGGAGTCGACCAGAATCCGGTCCGGCGTGCCCGTGATGGGCTCCAGCCCGATGACTTCAGGCGTCCGAGCGCGGGGCAGGTCACCGGGTGCGGCGGCGACCAGCACGCGTTCGGTCGCCAGTAGCACCGCTTCGAGTTCGGCCCGCGGCATCAGGCCGGAGTCGGAGCTCCACGCGTCGAGCCGCAGGCATCCGTCGAGCTGATTGAGGCTGAACCGGATCGGTGTACCGGCACGCGGCATCGGTCGCCACCGCAGCCGGGTCTGGGCGAGCGCGGCGTCGATCCGCCCGGCCTGGAAGCCGACGCCCCCGGTGAGCCCGGACCATGATTCGGGCACGAGGCTGTTGAACAAGGGGTCGTAGCTGATGCGCAGGCCGCGTTCGTGCTCGACCAGTTCGTCCATGGCGGATCGCTTGGCCGCGTCGTACCTGGCGTGGCGGCTGGCCTCCATCACTGCAGCCCAGGTGTGGCCCACCAGCTCGTCGAAGTCCCTGTCGCCGGCCTCGACGGTGGCGAGCGTGCCCTGGACCAGGGAGCCGACATAGCCCGTCAGGTGGTGGTCGAATCGGTTGTTCGACAGCAGCGGCAGCACCAGATCCCGACGGTTGGCACGGTGGGCGACCACGGCGCAGACCGCTGCCAGCACGGTGCTGGACCGGCTGGCCCGCGTGCGCGCCGCGATCTGTCTCACCGCCATCGCGGCGGCAACCGACGACAGTTCAACCGCCAGCGACTCGCCGCCGGGTCGGGCACCCGGCACCGTGTACAGGCAGTGGGAGATGCGTTGCGTCTGCGCCCGCAGATACTCGAGCGCCGCCTCGGCCCTGCGCTGCTCGGCCGGCGTCGTCTCCAGTTCGGCCTGGTCCAGTGGCTGGTGGCCGGGGTGGCCCAGCTGTCCTCGTCCGGGATGGTCGAGCAGGCCGGCGAAGTCGCGCTTGAGGATTTCGATGGCGGCGTGGTCCACGGTCAGGTGCGCGAACCCGGCAGCGCAGGCGATGACGCGATCGCCCTGATCGGGAGCGACGGCCACCGCCATACGCAGCGGACGCCATGCTGAATCGGTGTGCTCGCGCAGCCACCTGATGAGTGCCTCAGCCACCGCGGGGCGGTCCCGCGGCCCCCAGTGTCCTGCGCCGAGCGAGCACACTTCGAGCAGCTGGACGCCGGTCTTCGCGACCTGTTGGCGCGGCTCTTCGCCGGATACGTACGTGGTGCGCAGGCTCTCGTGCCGGGCGATCAGCGCCGCCGCCGCCCCGGTCACCTCGTCGATGGACGGCGTACCGGGGATCGGCAGCTCGACCCAGAGATTCGCGAGGGAGTGCTCGGGCATCGCGCCCAGCCACTTGTGGATGTTGAGCTGGCCCAAGGTGAGCGGTCCCTCGCCGCCCCGCTCCCCGGCGAACTCGACCGGAATCGAGCGCGCCGGGGTGAGGAGCACGCGGCGCCGACGGCGTGGTGTGGTTTCGGTGCCGGTTTCGGTGTCGGCGCTCATCGCCGGTCAGCCGATCAGCTCGCGCAGCGCGGCGGCCAGGCGGTCAGCCGTGTCGCAGTCGTGTGCCCGCTGGGCGACGGTCGCCGGCAGGGTCGTGCTCTGCTCGCGGCCGAAGACGTCGATCGGTCCGGTGTACGGCGACGGCCGCCAGTCGCGCGCGGCCTCCCGGTTGGCCTGCCACACGCGCAGCGAGCGCGCGACGATCTCGGGTGTCGCGTTCGGCGGTACCAGGCCTCGCTCCTGCCAGTCCGCCAGGATCTCCGGCAGCTGCGCCTGCCGGGGCAGTTCGCGCGACCAGGACTCGACGACGGTGTCCAGAGGTTCGAGCAGTTCGACGTCGATCGCGGCCACGAGCCGGACGCCTTCGAGGCGGACGGCCATCTCGTAGGCGATCGCCGCGCCCACACCGCAGCCACCGAGCAGATATGGGCCGGTGGGGTGTACCGCACGGACGGCGTTGACGTAGGCATCGGCCATCGACGGCACCGTGCGAGACGGTTGTGTGTCGCGGTAGAGGCCTTCCGCCTGGAGGCCGAACACGGCGAACTCCTCGCCCAGCGCATCGGCGAGCAGGCAGTAGCGGCCCACCTGACCGTCGTCCGGGTGGACCAGGAACAGTGGCGTATGTGCACCGTCGCCGTCCTGGATCGCGATGAGCGAGCCCGGTGGCCGCACGTCATGGTCGCGCAACACCGCGGCCAGGCGTTCAACCGTCGGGTGCTCGGTCAGCACGTTCAGCCGCAGCTGGACGCCGAACTCCACCAGGATGGCGTCGATCACCCGGGCCGCGTCCAGGGAGTTGCCGCCGACGCCGAAGAAGCTCTCCCGGATGCCGACGCCGAAGCCCAGGATGCGCTGCCACTGCCGGGCCAGCCAGATCTCCACCGGGTCCCGTGGGCGCTCGTAACCGGTGTCGGCCATGGAGCCGGTGCCGATCGGCTCGTCACGAACAGCGTTCATAGCGGGGTCGCACCATTCTCGTCATGGGGCTTGTCGTGGGGGGTCAACCGCCAGCGTTGGGCCTTGCCGGCCGCCGATCGGGGAAGCTGGTCGGTGAACGCGAACTGCTTGGGGATCTTGTAGCTGGCCAGCCGCCGCCCGCAGTGCGCGGCGAGTTCGGCCTTGCGTACGCTCGCGCCCGGACGCAGCACCACGTGCGCCGCGACCACGAACCCGAGCGTCTGGTGCGGGACGGCGACGGCGACGGCATCGAGGATCGCGGGATGGTCGCGCAGCGCAGCCTCGACCTCGTCCGGGTCGACCTTCTCGCCGCCCACGTTGATGGTGTCGTGGCCGCGCGGGTCGAGGAACAGGTAGCCGTCCTGGTCCACCCGCCCGCGGTCGCCCACCGTGGCGAACCCGTCCGCCGTGGTGCGGATCGACTGGTCGTTGAGATAGTCGGAGCGGCCGAGGCGCTGCGGGGTCCGCATGAACACGGTGCCGCTCGTGCCGGGCGGGACCTGGCGGCCCGCGTCGTCCAGGATGCGGATCTGGGTCAGGAAGCCGCGGCCGACCGTTCCGGGCCGGGCCAGCCACTCGTCGCCGCGCACCAGCGTCACGCCCACCCCCTCAGTCGCGCCGTAGAGCTCGTAGACCCGCTGCGGGCCGAGAAGGTCGATCCAGCCGCGTTTCGTGTCCGGGTCGCAGCGCGCCGCGGTGTGCAGCATCGCCCGCAGGCTGCCGAAGTCCGCTTCGGCCAGGTCCGGCACACGCAGGATCTCGCGCATGTGTGTCGGGGTCAGCTGCAGCCATTCGACGGCGTATCGGCGCACCAACTCGACCGTCCACTGCGGGGCGAAGAACGGCTGGAGGACGACGGTGTTGCCGTCCAGCACGGCATCGATGAACGCGGTGAACGGTGCGGCGTGGTACAGCGGCCCGACGATGAGCTGCCGCTGCGCGGTGCGCCAGCCGGTCTGCCGGATCACCAGGGAGGGCGTCGTGGCCGGGTGGTAACGCAGCGGTCCGGGCCGTGCGGAGATCTTCGGGATGCCCGTACTGGCGCCGGTCGCCAGCAGGTAAGCCGTAGAGCCAGTGCCGGTAATCGGCGAATTGGGTCCGGCGGGCAGTTGCGCCCGCTGTGGCTCGAACTCGGCGTTCATCAGGTAGACGTGTACGAACCGTCGACCCAGCAGGTTCAGCAGGGCGTCGCGCTCGGCCGGCGGGGTGGCCGGGTTCAGGGGGAAGACCGGCACCTCGGCCACGAGCGCCGCCGCGACGCCGAGGGCGGCAGGCAGGTTGTTGCCGGCCGGCACGACGACGCAGGATCGCGCGCCTGGGTCCAGCGCCGCCCGCAGCGCGTCGGCCACGTCCGCGACCCGGTCGGCGAACCGCTGCCAGGAAAGGACCTGCTCGGCCAGGTCGGCGTCGAACCCGATCAGGGCCACGCGGTCCGGCTCGGCCCGGGCGATCTCGGCGATCCGCCGGCGCACGCTCAGTTCCATCAGCGCAGCAGGTCCGCCAGGCGGCGGACACTGCCCGCGCTCATGAACTCGTACACGTCCAGCGACCGGTCGAACTGCGCCTCGATGGCGGTGATGATGCGCAGGGCCGAGAGCGAGTCACCGCCCAGTTCCAGGAAGTCGTCGTGCACGCCGACGCGCGTCACGTCCATCGTCTCCGACCAGATCGCCGCCACGCGGCGTTCGACGTCGTCGCGGGGCTCCTCGAACAGGGCGCAATGCCCGTCCGCCACCGCGGCGGCGAGGGATTCGGCGTTCGCCGCGTCACCGGCCGGAATGCTCTCCACGATCAGGACGGCCGCGAGCCCGCTGTCCTCGCCCAGCTTCTGCCACACGTGGTTGCGCAGGATCGGCCCGCTCACGTACTGGTTCAGCTCGGCGGCCGCCACGGTCACGTCCCGCCCGTCGCAGCGCACGATCACGGCTTCGGCTCGGCGGACCGCGGAATGCGCGGACAAGACCTCGGATATCTTCGGCAGGCTCACCACTGTGGTATCTCTCCTCTGATGATCTCGGCGACGAGCTTGTACACCTTGGGATCGCGCAGCAGATCGTCGTGCTCTACATCGAGGCTGATGGTCCGCGCCGGCTGCACCGGCGGCTCGTGCTCGAGCGAGGTCACGAACAGCGGAGTCGACGCGCGCGTGTCGAACCCGCCCTCACCGGCCAGCAGCAGGTAGTCCAGATAGGCGGTGAACCCGGCGGTGAGTTCCTGATGGAGGAACAGCGGCAGGGACAACCGTTCGGCGACCGCGCGCATCAGCGCCTCGTAGTGTTCGGTCAGGCCTGCCGCGATAAGCCGCAGGTCGTTCGGATACCTCGTCACGATCTGCTCGGAAAGCGCACGGGCGTCCGCCAGTTCCTGCTCGGTCAGCTGCCGGGCCGAGGACTGCACCGCCGACATGAACTGGTCGGCCACCGATTCGCCGGTCGTGGGCACGGCGTCGAAGAGTACGACCACGGGTGCCGGGCCGGTCGCGGCGATCGCGTCCGCGAGGCGGGTGGCCAGCGCGCCGCCGGCGCAGTAGCCCAGCACCGCGCGCACCGGGCGGCCGGTCGCGGCGAGTTCGGCGGCCCAGCGGTCCACGCTCGCCGCCAGCGGGCCGGCACCGGCCTGCCGGAAGTGCAGGAAGCAGGCGTCGACCGGCACCCCCTCGGCCAGGTCCGTGAAGCCCGCCGCCGCGCGCGCCCCGGGAAAGTCCAGGCAAGCGATGAGATCAGGTCCCCGATCGGACAGGATCCGCCAGTCAGTCAGCTTCATCGAGCGAGCCTCCGCGCGCTTCCGTGGCTGCCGCCAGTGTTCGGTAGTCGATCTTTCCGCCGGGGGTCCGGGGCAGCGAGCGCACCTGGCGGAAGACGACGTGCCGGCTGGGTACGCCGAGCAACTCGACCAGGTCCCTGCGCTGCTGTTCGTGCACCGCCCGGTCGCCCGCGCCGACCAGATGCATCACCTCGTCGGCGCCGCATACCACCGCGAACGGGTGACCCGGCCGCTCCACCATGCGCTCCAGGTCGTCCAAACTGGTGCGGATACCCAATACCTTGACGATCCGTTTCGAGCGGCCGGTCAGATACAGGTAGCCGTCGCGCAGATATCCGAGGTCGCCGGTGTCCAGGACGTCCACCTCGGCGCCGCGGGCGAGGTCCGCGCGCCCGCTGGCGTAGCCGAGCATGACGCCGGGGCCCTGATAGTGGACCGTACCCTCGCCGGGCACCGCTCGCGCGTGGCTTGGCGTCGGCTGGATCGTGATGGTGCCGCCCGGCATCGCGGTGCCGACCGAGCCGAGACGATGCGGCAGGTCCACGGGGTCCAGGCGGGCGATCCGGGAGGTCGCCTCGGTCTGGCCGTACATCACGAAGAACCGGCCGTTCAGCCGTCGCATCGTGTCGGCCAGCCGCACGGTCAGCTCCTCGCCCAGCCGTGCGCCCGAGTGGGTCATGGTGCGGACCCTGCTGCGTTCCAGCAGATTCAGATGCGCCGGACCGAATGCCGCGTAGGTCATCGGCACCGCGGCGAACGACGTGGCGCCGGACCGGGTCAGGTCGTCCCACATGGCCAACGACAGCGGTGAGTGCCCGGTGAGCGCGATGCTCGCGCCGGCCAGCAGGTGGGTGTTCAGCACGGACAATCCGTAGGCGTGCCTGATCGGCAGCGTGGTGGGGGCGCGTTCGGCCGCGGTGATACCCAGCGCGCGGACGACGGCCGCGGTGTTGTCGGCCAGCCCCCGGTAGGACAGACGAGCGGCCTTGGGGCTGCCGGTCGAGCCGGACGTGGCGAGCAGCAACGCGGTGCCGGGGAAGATCTCGCCCGCCGGTCGGCTGCCGTCCCGGCTGAAGACCGTCGCGCCGGCGATCGGTCGCGCGGCCGGGCGGTAGCCCAGTTCGGCCAGTCCGGTCCCGCCGCCGGGCGCCGGAACGACGAACTCGGGTTGATACGCCGAGAGGTTCTCCGCAGTGGCGGTGAGGAACGCGACGGTGTGCCCCAGGCGCAACGCGGCCAGATAGGCCAGCAGAGTGGGCAGATCGCGGTCCCCCGCGCACAGAACCAGCGCCTTGCCGTCATGGCGCAGTGCCTGTTCGGCTTCGCCGACCAGTTCGGACAGCTCACCGTAGGACAACACGGTGTGACCGTCGAGGTGTAGAGCCGGGGATGTCCGCCGCGCGTTGTCGTGGGTCACCAGGTCCAGCGTCGCCGGCACCATGTGGATCACCTCTCCGTGACGCTCCGGTGGGCGATGAGGTCCGCCAGCCGACTGGGGGTGCGGGTATGGAAGACGTCGAGGAGTGAGAGCTTGACGTCGGATCGCTCCGCCAGGATCACCAGGAGCGAGAGCGCATCCCACGACCTGCCGCCCGCGTGGAAGAAGTCGTCGTCGACCCCGATCTCGTCGACCTCGGTGATCTCGCGCATGAGCGCCGCTATCTCAGAAGGCGTCATCGGTCTTCCGCGGCGGTCTGCGGCGCGGGACGGGGCACGTGCACCGCGGTGGCCGCCACGTGGCCATCGTCGTCGCGCATGTCGGACAGCTCACCTTCAGTCGGGGCAGCCTGCTCGCCCGAGGGTCGGGTGAGCCGCGCTGCCGGAGCCGGTCGAGCCGCGGGACGGCGGCCGTCCGCCCCATGCGGAGATTCTCTTAGTGAAACAGAACCCTGTCTACACTCGCGGCGCACCGGCTTCAACGCGTACTTATCCGCCGGGTTCGGCGGGAGCGCGGGGCGGAGAGCCGGGCCGATTCAGGACTCATGCGAACCTGTACCGGTGGGGCAATGTCCATGATGATCCGTGCGCCGACGATCTCCGTGCGGTCGTTGCGTGTCGCACAGTCCCGGTGGTGCGGCCATGACCCGACTGCGCAGGAGGCACTGGCGCATGGCAGTTTCGAGCCACGAGATCCGCGATTTCGTCATGTAGGCGTTGACCATCATGGAGGTCGACCTCGCCGACATCGACGAGGACGGCACGCTTGGGGCCGGGGGCGGATCTGGACTCGTTGGTGCTGGTCGTGCGGGTCGAGGAGCAGTACGACTTCAAGTTCACCTCGGACGAGATGGAGATGATGGGCGCGCTGACGGTCCGCGAGTTCTGCGACCTGGCGGTCGAGCGCGAGCATGTCCCGGCTTTCGCGGACGCGTTCGGCAACGCCCGCGCGCTGGCGAGCGGCTGGGCCGACCCGCAGCAGGCGAGCCCGCCGTTCGACCGGCGGCGCAATCCTGGTGCTCGGCGAAGGCGCCGGTGTGGTCGTGCTGGAACGACCCGAGTTCGCGCGGGCCCGGGGCGCGCGCAGCTACGGCCGGGTACTCGGCTGGGGCGCGAGCACGGCTTCCACCCCACCGCGCCGCACGGCCTCACCCAGCAGTTCCTCGGCCATCTCCCCGTACGGCTGCCCGGACACCTCTGTGTCGAGGGCCAGCCCGTGCGGGCGGACCAGGTCGGCCAGGTACTACGTCGCGAACGCGCGGTAGCCCGGGTCGTCCAGGAACGTCGCCTGGCCGTCGAACTCGCGGCGCACCGCTCTGATCAGGCGCACGCGCGGCTAGAACTGCTCATAGTGGCCGGCGATGTACTCGGCCAGATCCGCCACGGTGACGACCTGGTCCTCGTCCATCATCTCCAGGTCGATCTGGATGGCGTGCGTATCCTCGATACCGAGCAGCAGTTCCAGAACCAGCGAGGAGCTCAGGCTCAGTTCGTCCTGCAGCCGGCTGCGCGGTGTGATCTGCCCGTCGTAGTCGAGCAGCCCGGGCAGCATGGCGAGCATCGTGGCCGTCACCGCGTCCTGCATCCGCGCGTCCACCGGTGTCTCCTGGTCCGCGTCCATCGCCCAGCTCCCGTCAGTCCCGAGTCGTCGTGCCCGGAGTGTCAGCTTTTCGAAAAGTCAGTGCTCGAAGACCAGGGCGGCGGTGGTCGCGCCCTCGCCCGACCCGACCGTGGCCACCAGGTAGCGATCGCCGGGTGCCAGCAGCCCGCGGTCCATCGCGGTCCGGTAGTTCACGAACGCGTCGGAGCAGAACAGGTGCCCGCCGGTGCCCACGTTCTGCTGAGTCACGGTGAACGCCAGCGCGTGCTCCAGGCCGAGGGCGCGGCGCACCTCGTCGATCCGGTTGACCGGATACGGCTCGGCGACCGGCGTTGCGCGCCCGTACAGCACATAGCGCACCCGCTGCGCGTTCGCGCGCAACTGCGCCAGCCCCGACGCCGCACGCAGCAGCAGATCGGTCACCGTCTGCGACTCGGCGAGCCGGATCCCCCGCAGCTCGTGGAACCGGCGGAACATCTTGACCTGTATGTCCGTCCACTCCAGACGGTCCGCCGGCTTCTCGACGGGAACCAGCGTGGGCGGCAGGTAGACTGCCACCGCATCGGGTGCGGTCACGCGGAACGCTCGCACGCAGTCACCACTGGCGCATTGCAGCACGTTCCTTCGACGGCCGTCAACCAACTGTGTCGGCCTACATCGCCGACTGTGGCGATACGCTGCGAATCAGGCACCCGCGGCAGCTGACTCATGGCTCTGTTAAAGCGTGCCGCGCTGTGGCACCATTTCCGTTGGAACCTCTCCCCGACCCGCGTTGGAGGCCGAGGAATGCCACTCGCGGACGCCGCCGATCTGCGTTGGAAGCGCCAGAGCAGGGCCGTCCTCAAGGCCATGGAGGGCATGTTCGACGTCGTGCTGC
Organism: Micromonospora sp. HM134; assembly: GCF_007833915.1. Lineage (NCBI taxonomy): Bacteria > Bacillati > Actinomycetota > Actinomycetes > Micromonosporales > Micromonosporaceae > Micromonospora > Micromonospora sp. HM134. The sequence continues at coordinate 2,570,592 of NZ_CP041061.1, read as the reverse complement.
CGCTGCGCGAGGGCGGGTCCGGCGCGACACTGTTCTGCGTGCCGCCGGTGGGTGGGCTGAGCTGGGGTTTCCATCAGTTGTTGACCGCACTGCCTCCCGACTGCAACGTCTACGGCCTGCAGTCCCGAGGGCTGACGCGTCCCGAGCCGCTGCCAACGAGCATGGCGGAGCTGTCCCGGGACTTCGCCGACCAGGTGTGCCGGGTGCAGCCGCAGGGCCCGTATTCCCTGCTCGGCTGGTCGGTGGGCGGCAATGTCGCGTACAGCATGGCCCGTGAACTCGAGGCACGAGGGCACGAGGTCGGCCTACTGGCGAGCATGGACGCGAGCCCGAGCTTCGATCCGGCGAGCTTCGATGCCGAGCCGGACGCCTGGTTCTACTACAACATCGTCCTGGACAGCTTCGGCTATCCCATGTTGCTGAGGCAGGGCGATCCCGAACCGGAGGCGAGCGCGCTGGCCTTGATCCGCCGCCGCCCGAACCTCGTCCTGAGCACGTGGTCCGACGACGAGATCCGGCGCCTGCTGCAGGTGATTGTCAACAACGTCATCATCGCCCGGACCGACGTGCGGCCGCCCGGCATGCTGCGCTGCCCGGTCCTGCTGTTCGCGGCCACCGGGACCGAGCAGGAGCCGAGCACCGCCGAGAAGGCCGAATCCTGGCGCGCCGTCACGCACGGCCCGGTCGAGGTGGTCGAGCTCGACTGCAAGCACCAGCACATGCTGCTGCCCGAGCCGATGGCGATCATCGGCGCCGCGCTCACCCGTCGGCTGCCGGCCACGTCCCGCACGGCCTCGCCGTCGCCGGAAGAGCCGTGACCGGGCCTGGAATCCAGAGAGGTCGCTCCTGTCAGACTTCGTAGACCTCGGCCCGGTCGACCGGGAGGCCGCGTGACGCGGCCGGCCAGGTTCCGCGCGATGCTGGCCGCGGACATGGAGCTGGGCGCCGGCAACGTCCTGTTGCGCCTGGCCCGGCTGTACTGCCCACAGACGTTGGTGACGGGTAGATCTTGAAATAGGTGAGGGCCTTCGGGCTCGGTGTGGATTGCGACGTCCTACCCCGAACCTGCGGAGGCCCTCATGCCCCACCGTGATGCACTGTTGTCCGAGACTGGCAGGCTACGCGGCGCAGGACACCGAGGTCGCCAGCGTCCCGGTTCCGGCGGGCCGCACCGTGCTCGTCCTGACGGCGGCCGCCAACCGCGACCCGGAGCGTTTCCCCGACCCGACCCGCCGCGACGACCAGCACTACGCCTTCAGCGCCGGCCCGCGCTACCGTCCCGGTGCGATGCTCGGGTGCACCGAGGGCCGGATCATCCTGCCCCTGCTGCTTCAGCGCTTCCCCGATCTGGCGCTGGCCGCCGCGCCCGATCCGCTGCACAACCTGATGCTTCGCGGCCCGGTTCACCTGCCGGTACGGCTGGCGGCTGAGTCGCCCGGCGCGGGATCGGAGCCGTTCGGATCCGGCCGGATCAAGCCGCCAGCCGTTCCAGGCGTTCGGCTGCCGTCTCGGCGCCGCCGGCCGCGGTGAACGAGGCGGCGATGCGCTCGGCGGAGGCCCGGTATTCCGGATCGTCGAGTAGGGCTTCGAGCGATGCGGTGAACTGTGCGGCGCTGGTACGGTCGAAGTGCCGGTGTCGTCCCGCGCCGACGGCGGCGACCTGTCTGGCCACGATCGGGTGGTCGTATTTGATCGGTGCCACGATCAGCGGGATGCCGTTGAGCAGCGCCTCGCAGCTGGTGCTCATCCCGCCGTGGCAGATCATGGCGTCCACCCGGGGCAGCAGTTCGGGGATCGGCGTGCGGGGGGCGACCAGCACGTGCGGCGGCGGGTCGGGGACCAGTACGGCCGGCGCGTTGATCACCGCCTGCACCCGGCCGGACAGCGGCTCCAGCGCCTGGACCACCCGGGCGAAGAAGTCCCGGCCCAGGTCGGTGGCCACGGTGCCGATCGTGACCAGCACCAGTCGGCGATCCCGGTCCAGCGCCGCCCAGGGGAAGTCCGGCACGCCCGGGCGCGGGCCGAGCGCCGGGCCGACCGCCGCGAGGTGTGCCGACGGGTCATGGCGACCGGTCAGCGCGGGCGTGGTGAAGTCGATCAACAGGTGGGGCGAGAAGCGCGGGTCGTGCTCCGGCACGGCGCCCAGCAGCGCCTCCCCCGCGGCCGCCAGCCGGCCTTCGATCCACCGCTCCACCTGCTGCACGTTGCGAAACGGCCGAGCCTGCTCCATCTGGGTGGGCGCCAGGCTCGCCCACCGCAGCCCACGCCGCTGCGCCACCAGGCTGCCGGCGATGGCGTGCTGGTCGGCGACCACCACGTGCGGCCGATAAGTCTCAACCGCGCCGTTCACCTGAGGCGCGATGTGCGCGCAGAACGGAACGACGAAGTCGTCCCACAGCGACCGCACGGCGCTCAGCCCTCTGTCGCGCTGTCCGCGGTACGGGCGCAGCCCGGTGCCGAAGACGGTCGCCTCCGCGCCCAGCAGCGGCCGGAAGTAGCGCTCGGAGCCGACCCAGGCGACCTCGTGCCCGCGCCCGGTCAGCGCACGGGAGACCGCCGCCGCCGGGTTGGCGTGCGCGGCCAACGGCGGGACGACGAACAGGAAACGGCTCACGACAACCCGCCGAGGTCCGGCTCGAACCGGCGGCGCACGTGAAGCAGGCCGGCCGGCGTGCCGATGTCGTGGTACTCGCCGGTGTCGAACGGTAAGCCGTACACCTGCAGCCCGCACCGTGCGGCCTGCAGGAACGCCTCGCTGAGCAGCCCCTCGCCCGGCACCCCGGCTCCGGCCGAGCGCACGAACTCGTGCAGGAGGTCGCCGAACGCGGGCGACCAGGCCGCGATGCCCCACACGGTCGCCACCGGCGGCACCTCGGGCTTGTCGACGATGTCGACCACCCGGCCGGTGCCCGGGTCGAGCACGACCGGCGCGAAGGCTCGCGGATCGGCGACCGGGAACAGGCCCAGGCTCAGGTCCGCGTCGCGCTTCTCGTGGAAAGCCAGCAGCTTGGCGAAGCAGTCATCCGGTGCGAGGAGGGTGTCCGGCATGCCCATGCACACGGTCCGGTCCCCGATGAAGGGGTAGGCCAGGTCGAGCGCGTGCGGCATGCCGAGCGGCTCCTCCTGGCACAGGTAAGCCAGCTGCATGCCGCGCTGCCCGCCTGAGCCGAGATAGCGGAAGACCTCCCACTTGACCGGGGAGAGCACGACGAAGGCCGAATGCACCCCGCCGCGCCGCATGGCGTCCAGCACGTGGTCGATCGCGGCCTTCGGTACCAGCCGGCCCGCCCCGCCGTCCGCCGCGACCGTCTCGTAGCCGATCTGGATCAGTTCCTTCGCGGCCCGGTACGGCCAAAGCCGCGAACCCCCACCCGCCGCCGGCACTATGCCCAGCGGTGCGACCACGAGGACCTCCTGGCTACCGGCCGGGACTCCGTCAGCGGCAGCCTTCTGCTGTCAGATGGTCTGCCGGAGTGGCGGCGGTCCACGTAGGCCCGCGAGGTGCTCCACTCTCTATCAGTGCTCTCCGGTCATGGTAGCCGGGCCCGGCCCGACTCGACAACGGCCTGCCGGTCAGCTGATCGTCAGGATCGAGGCGTCGCCGTACTCGGCCACTTCCACCGGCAAGGCGTCGTGCAGTCCCGTCGCGGCGGCCTGGATGTCTCCGAGGAACGGGACCGGCAGCCGCGGCCCCGTCGCCCGAGCGGCCGCCACACGCGCGGTCCTCGGTGGTACCGGCGCAAGATGAGTGCTCGTCGTCGGCGTTACGCGAAAGTCGGATGTGGACTCTCGCAAGACGCGGTCACGCCCGCGATAATCTCCGAACGCTGACAACCCGTCAACCGGTCGTTCCTCAGTGGTCCGGGCGGTGGTGGTGTCACCGGGTCAGTACCCGCACTCCCGAGGAGCTCGACGATGTTCTTCGCTGAACCCGAGGCGGTACGCTACGCCGCGGTCGCCGGCGTGGTGCGTGAACCGGGCACGCCCGAACGACCGCCCGCCGCGCCGCCCCTTCCCGCGGAGCGGGTGACCGTCACCTTCGCCGGCGACGCCGCCGGGGCCGGGGAGCTCACCTGGGGCCAGCGCATGGTCTGGCTGTTGATGCTGAGGTGGGGCTGGCTCAACATCGGGGCGCCGATGCCGCAGCCGCCCGGCCGGACCGTGGCGGACCTGGCAGACGAGTTGCGGTACATGATGTCCCGCTTCCCTTCGCTGCGCACGAGGCTGCGGTTCGACGCCGAGGGCCGGCCGAGCCAGGAACTGTTCGCCGACGGCGAGATCACCTTCGAGGTATACGACGCCGACGGGGACGCCGACCCGCAGAAGACGGCCCAAGCGGTGTACGAAGCGTATCTGGCCACGGCCCGCGACTTCGTCCGTGAATGGCCGCTGCGTGTTGCCGCGGTGCGCCGCGAGGGCGCGGTGACCCACATGGTCATCGTCGTCTGTCACCTGGCGACGGACGGCGTCGGCGTCGCGGTGCTCTTCGAGGAGACCACAGCCCGCGCCGCCGAGCCGCCGCGCGGCATGGAGCAGCTGGAACTCGTCCGCTGGCAGGACTCGCCGGCCGGGCGGCGGCAGGCCGCGGCGGGGCTGCGCCACATCGAGGCGGAGCTGCGGTCCGTCCCGCCGCGCCCGATGCCCCGGTCGGCCGATCGGGGCGAACGGCGGCACTGGACCGGCACCCTGACCACCGCCGCCCTGCTCCCGGCGGTGCAGGGAATCGCCCGCCGCACGCGCGCCGACTCCTCGACGATCCTGCTGACCCTGTACGCCATCGCCCTGGGCCGACGGGAACTGCTGAACCCGGCTGTACTGCGGCCGATGGTGAACAACCGGTTTCGGCCGGGCCTGCGCAAGGTCGTGAGCCATGTCACGCAGTCCGGCGTCTGCGTGCTCGATGTCGCCGGAGCCACCGTCGACGAGGCGGTGATCCGCGCCCGCGGTCCCGTTCGGCTCGCGTATAAGCACGCTTACTACGATCCGGAGGACGAGCTCGCGCTCATCGACCGCCTCGCCCGCGAACAGCCGGGCGCCGCGCGCTGGGCCGGCGACACGTGGGCGTACGTCAACGACCGGCGAGACGCGACGACCAGAATCGCGGCCACGACGCCTCCGGACGCGTCGGCGGCAGACACGATCCCGGAGCTGCTCGCCCGCACCGAGTTCCGGCTGACCGAGTGGCGGGACAAACCGATCGAGCCGCTGTACCTGAGCATCGACGACCCCGCGGAAGGCATCATGTTCACACTGCGCGGGGACAGCTGGTATGTCACCCCGGCGGACGGCGAGGCGCTGCTGCGAGACATGGAGAGCCTCGCAGTAGCCGCCATGTCCGACCCGGCGGTTCCCACCGCGGTGCCCGTCCACAACGGACCGTGACCGCGTACTGACCTTCCGGTAGCACTGTCTCCGCATCGCGTTGTCTCAGTATGCGAAATTGCCCGGCCCCGCGGCGGAGGACCGGGATGCGGCCGTCCCGGCGAAGGACCCGTCGAGAAGGTACTTGATTTGTGATCGATCGCGTCTGTGCAGCTAGTGTGGCTTCTATTTCCCGCCCACTCGGCGCCGCCGCCATGCGTAGCCTGCGATCTTCGTAGAGGACGCTCGGCCAACCGGTGACGATCAACATCGCCGGCTCACGACCCCAACCCACCTGCCGGGCCGCTTGAAGATGACTGCGGCGATGCGCAGCGATGACCGCGCGAGCCAACTGCGGCCCCGTCGTCAGATCGATGACCAGCCCCGACGGGTGGGTGAGGTTGTAGATCAGTCGTACCCCCATCGCGTTGGACATGGTCTCGCCGTCCCCGGGAGCGGGGACCGGCCACACGGTGATCGGCACCGGCGGGTCACCGGGCACCACGTCCCCGACGGGGATCGGTGCGCGGCGTGAATCTCTCTCGGCCATAGGCGCAATGGCCCCCGGACCGGCCGACGTACTGACGACCCTCAGTGCGCCGCTGACAGGCCGATCGAACCCACCCACGGCCTGACAGAACCCGTCAACCCGGCCGGCCCGGGGTGCCGAGCGCAGTCAGTAGGACGAGAAGGAGCAGGTAGCCATAGGACGTCTCGCGCGCTAATGCCGACGAGCGGATGGTCTGCCGGAGAGGAACTAACTCGATTCTGCTGCGCCGTACCTCACCGGACCGAGGTCGGCGGGCAGGTTATGCGCGGCCAGTGACACGGCCTCCTCCGCTGTAGCGGTCTCGCCGAGTATCGGTCCCATGTAGCCCATCGTGACGGTGTAGTCCTTGCCTCGCCCGGCATGCAGGCACACCAGGACATCGCGGGAGAGGCTGGGCCGGGTGCTGGTGGAGAACCGCAGAGACCAATGGCTGGTGAAGGGGTAGAACTGCCGTAGCCTTGGCTCGCCGTACGCGGCCTCAATGAGCGCGTGGCACTCGGGCCAGTTCACCTCCACCGCCTCCGTACGCAGGTGCCGCCACTCCGATTCGACCAGCCCTGCCGGATTACGGTCGTGGACCTCGAACCGTCCAGTCAGCTTCACGAACGGCGCAGCCTGGGGGATCTCGGTCAGGGGCGCTCCGTCATGCCACGCCTGCGCAGCTCGCGCCACCTGAGCGAGATCCACCGTGTCTCCTTCGATCAGGGCCAGACCTTGGTCGCGCTCGCAACCGCGAATAGACCACCGTCGTTCTACATAGCTGACTGACACCTCCAACTCCTCACGGTTCGGGACGGTGGTCGGAACGTGAGCGCCGTACAACGAACTGGACGGCGTAACCGGCACGGGGATGGACAGCCCTTGCCGGACGGCGACGGCTCGCAACGCCGCCGCAAGGCTGCCCTCGGCAGCAACCTCCGGATAGAGAACAACGGGATCGGGATAGGCCGGCACGGTTCATGATTCTGCCCCTCCGCACCCTGCCGGGACAGCCGCGAGACGGCTGGGATCGAGTCGCCTCGAAGCATCCGCTATTGCCGCTGTCCGCTCAGAATGGGCTTGAGGATGCCTCGCCATTGGCGAGGCATCCCCCGGACTCGGCCCGGCTCGAACGGGCTGCCACCCTCTCCTGCTGGATCGCGGGCGCGGTCATCCGGAGCCACCGCACCTTGGGCGAGGACGGGAAGAGTTTAGGGGGCGGCGACGACGCACGCACATGCCGCGATCCGCATGCTCACCGGGATCATCGTGCGTCGAGCCGGCCCGGGCGTACGGAGCCGGACAGGAGGACGAAGCTCAGCCGATGCTGGCGGCGAGAGTGGGGTTCGCAGCCCGCGTCGTGGTCGACGGCTGCGGCGAGCAGCCTGGCGGTTGCCGAAAAGCCGGGACTGCAGTTTCACCTGCCAGTTCGTCGGGAGCCGGGTCGCCGACCCCTACCCGCAGACCCAGAACTGCGGCGTCGGGTCGGCTGATCAGCCGGTCCGTCGACGGCACCAGGGCTGGAGAACGACACCAAAGGTGCCGCAGGACGGGAAGACTCCGGTGGCGGCCATTGCGACGCCGCGATCTGGGCCCCGGTAACCGGCACGGTGGGCGAGATCTGGTCGAGCAAGCGCTGCGCCACGATGGCGTCGATCTCGACGTCTGCGCTGATGCGAACATCGGCCGCAGTCGCCAGGTCCACAACGTCATCGCTGGTGAACGCATCAGCGCCGAGAGTACTCAGCCGTCGCGCGAACTCCTGGACATTGATCATTTGCAGCCTCATCGTCGGATTGTTAATTATCCACCGTAACCCCCGCTTCGGTCGGCGGATCCTGCGCCCGCCGTGCGGGCCACTGGGGCCGACAGTCGGCGCCGACAACTGGCGACCGCTGCGCGGAAGTCCGCAACTCATCGGTGAGCTAGTCGACGACGACGTGGACTCCGGAGTCCTGGCCGGGTTCCTCCAGGCCCTGCGTACGGCGGATCTTGCTGCGCCTCGGTTGTGGTTGCGGCTGTGCTGGGCGGCGTGGCGGGCGGGTGCCGTAGTCGTCAAGGCCGATGGCGGCGAGGAGTTGCCGGCGGATCTGTCTTGCGGGTCGCGGTTGCCGCGGATGCCGTACGGGCATCCGGATCTGTTGCTCGGTCGAGCAGCTGCCGCTGGTTTGATCACCGTGGAGGCCGCCGAGTTGATCAGCGTGACCCGTTTCGGTGACGCGTTGATCGAGCAGTTGGCTGTGGAGCGGGGTGTGACGGCGTCGGCGTTGCGGATGCGTCGACGGCGAGCCGAACGGGTCGTGGCCGCTGCCGTCATCCGAGGTGACGTCCAGTGGGGTGCGTGTCTCTGTTCGCCGAGATGCCGTCGTAGCTGCCTGACCGCGCAGCATGGTCGGCACCCTTGCGGCGTCCGTGGGTTCGGGGTGTCCGAGGGGTGAAACGGCCGGGTAGGTTCCAGGCTCCGGAGTCGATCGTCGGTCGGGGTGACGGGCACGTGTCGAGCGTTGAAGAGATCACCCGTAAGCTGCGTGCGCTGACAGCGGGTGTCGAGCGGGCGCAAAGCCTCACGGCAGCGGCGGACAGCCAGGCCCAGCAGATCGCGGTGCGGGCTGCGGGTGCCGGGTTCGCTGCGGTCGCTGGCGGGGTCGCGCGCATCCGCATGGCGCTCTCCACCATCCGCGGCGGGCTGGGCAGCCTCGCCGCTGCCGTCGGGGAGGCGAACACGGCCGCCGCCAGCGTGCCACAGCAGAGCACCCCGCAGGAAACCATGGCCGGGTTGGCGCCGGTCGGGCAGCGCATGGTCAGCGCCCGTGAGGCCACCACCGCGACGATCAGTCACGTCGACGATGCCCGTCAGCTTGTCAGCACGGTGCTGCACGGTGGCCAGTCAGGTCCGGCACTCGACAGCATCAGGCAGGTGCTGGCGCTCCTCGTGCAGCGCTGCGGCACCGCTCAGCGGGCCGTCGAAGCCGCGACTGCCCAGGCCCGGCAGTTGGGCGTTTCGGGAAACTGATCGGGGCTGACCGTCACCTCCCGGTCAGCCCCGCACCCTCCACCATCGCCGCAGAGCCCGTGGCGCACGGCCGAGAACTGGCCGGCCCTCACGAGTTCACGCCGTGGGGCAGGAAACCCACCGGGGTCGATGGTGGTGTTCCCACCGGGCCGCGCACCAGGATCGGCCCCAAGGTGGACGACAGCACCCGCCGGGCGTTGGAGTTGGAGAACGACTGCGCCGACACCGTGGCCGGCAAGGGCTACCGGGTACACCAGAACCCCACCCGGCAGGAAACCCATGAGGCCCGGGTGCACACGGGCGACAGTGGCAACCCGGACAAAGACCCTGACTACCTCGTCGAAGGGCACGTCTTCGACTGCTACTCGCCAGCGGCCCGCACCTCGGTACGCAACATCTGGAGCCAGATACAGGAGAAGATCGACGACGCGCAGACCCAGCGGGTGGTGGTGAACCTCAAGGACTGGCAGGGTGACATGACCGCCCTGCGGCGTCAGTTCGACGCCTGGCCGATCGACGGGCTGAAGGAACTGGTCATGGTCAGACCCGACGGTACGATCCACCAGATCATCCGCCGAGACTGAGAAGAGGGCAGCGATGGGCGTCGAGTTCCGGCTGGTCCTGGCCGGTGATCCTGCCGTCGACGAGATCGCCGCCCTCACCGCCGCGACCCGCGACGAGACGCCGCAGCCGACGTCGAACCCGCGCCTGTTCACCGCCCGCCTGTACGACCAACGCGGCTACGCCGTCACCGTCCGCCCCGGCACCCACGGCTACTACGAAGCCGAGACCGACGACAAGGCCCGCTGGGAATGGGAACCCGCCACCTACGTCAACGTCACCTTCTCGATGCGCGCCGACGACCTGGCCGACAAGGCAATCCCGAACATGCTGTCAGCGGTGGCCAGGGTACTGGCCGCTCGGACCGAGGACGCCGCCCTGATCCAGGACGGCAACTACCTGCTGCTGACCCGCACCGACAGAGTCGTCCGCCTCCACCGCAGCACCTGGTGGGACCACTACCAACTCAGCCACCTCTTCACCACCTGAACCGGGCTTCCCGGCCACTGCCGCCCCCTACGCACCGGTCTTCATCCGCGTGCGGCGAAGCGGGACCGCCGGTGAGTCGAGAGACCACCGCAAGGGCGTCGAAGACCCGCCGGTCTGGGCGGCGCGCGGACCCGGGACCCCCCCGTTGACCGGATCGGTCAGGGCGTGACAGGTCTGCGGTGGGTTCGATCGGCCTGACAGCCGAGATCTGGGTGGTGCATGTCATCCACGGCATGCCCGCCCGGTGGGGACCACCTTCGGGGCGGCGAGGTCCGCGGTTCGGCACGGTCGGCGCGGCGTACTGACACCGAACTCAGGGGTGCTTGGGGGTCAGAAGTCGGCTGTCGGCGTACACGCGTTGCGGTGCATCGATCGTAGGCTCACCGGCCGTATAGCCCGCTAGGGAATGCTCGTGGCGCTACGTAGGTCGCTGCGCCGGATTTCACACGGAATGGGTCCGGCAGGTCGGCTGGTGTCGCTCAGGCCGACCAGGATGAGGGACAGACCGGCCTCAAAGGCTGACTCGTGATCGATCGTGGGGATGTCGGGCGGTAGGTCCGCACCTGATCCTGTGTCGGCCTGCTCCTCCAGCACGCTGCCGACGGTGAAACGGCTTGCCGTCAGCATCGCCATCTGCGCGTCGCGTTCGGGGAGGCCGGAGGCGACCAGGAATGCCATCTTGTGACGGATCCGGTCGAGGTCGCCGGTGGGTGCGCTGCCGGCGTGCAGCCGCGCACCGTCGCGGTACATCAGCAGGGTGTGCCTGAAGTTTCGGGTGTTGTCCAGGAACCAGGCGCGCCAGTCGTCGCCGGGCGCTGGCAGCGGTGCGGTGGCGTGCGGTGCCATCGCCGCCTGCGCCAGGGCGGCGAGCAGGTCCTTCTTGGTGCGGAAGTAGTGGTAGAGCGTGGGCTGTTCGACGCCCAGCCGCTTCGCCAGCTGCCTCGTGCTGACGCCGTCCAACCCGGCCTCGTCGAGCAGGGCGAGTGCCTCGGCGACCACGATCTCGCGGCGGATTTTCGTCACGTTGCCAAGTCTATCGCCGATAGATAACCTCGGAGAGAATCTATCACCAATAGAATTTGGGGTGAGGGACATGACCACGCACTCTCTGCGCATCCTCGTGGCCGGTGGTGGCGTCGCCGGGCAGGCCCTGGCCTTCTGGCTCACGCGCGGCGGACACCACGTCACCGTCGCCGAACGCTTCCCCGCCCTGCGGGCCAGCGGGGCCCAGGTCGACCTGCGCGGTCAGGGCATCGAGGCCATCCGCCGGATGGGACTACTCGAAGCCGTACGCGGCAAGCTGGTCGACGAGGCAGGCGTCGCCTTCATCGACGCGCACGGCCGGGCCAAAGCAACGATCATGGCCAACACCTCCGGCCGGGGCCGGCAGACCCTCACCTCGGAGTACGAGATCATGCGCGGTGACCTGGTGCGTATCCTGCACGACGCGACGAAGGACGACACCGAATACCTCTTCGACCGCAGCGTGGACGGCTTCGAACAGGACGAACACCGCGTCGTCGCACACTTCTCCGACGGATCCACCGGCGAGTTCGACCTTCTCATCGCCGCCGACGGTCAGGGCTCGCGTCTGCGGCAGGCCATCCTCCCGGACGACGCCGACCCGTACTGGCGGGTCGGCATCCACATGGCCTACTGGTTCGTCCCGCGCATCGCCTCCGACAGCAACATCCGCGACACGTACATGGTCCCGGGCGGCCGGCAGATCATGCGCCGCAGCCACAACCCGGCCGAGACCCAGGTGTACTTCGTGATGCGGGAGGAATCCGCCGAAGCCTCGGCAATCCACCGGCAGCCGGTCGAGGTCCAGCAGGAGTTCTGGGCCGGCCGGTTCCGCGACGCGGGGTGGCAGACCGAACGGTTCATCGACGGCATGACGACCAGCCCGTTCTTCTACTCCCAGGAGATCGCCCAGGTCCGCATCGACTCGTGGTCCCGCGGCCGGGTCGTCCTGGCCGGAGACGCCGCCCACTGCGCCTCCCCCTACAGCGGCATGGGCATCTCCGGCGGCCTGGTCGGCGCCTACGTCCTGGCCGGCGAGATCAACCGACGCCCGCACGACCTGACCACCGCCCTGGCCAACTACGAGACCACGCTGCGGCCGTTCATCAACCAGATCCAGGCAGAAGTCAATCCGCGCCTGCTGCGCCTGGGCATGCCGACGAGCCAGGCCGCGATCGACGCCTTCCAGGCCACCACCGCGCTGGCCTGCTTCCTGCACATCCCCGACCTGACCGCCCGCTTCGCGAAGGAAGACCGCGGCGGCGGCTGGCAGCTCCCCGCGAACCCGGTACCAATCCACGCCGCCTGAGCGACCCCCCAGGTGGCCCCCCAGCTACGCGCCGTCTAGATCAGAGAATCCCTACTGCCGCAGTACGAATTAGAGGCCGTTGGCCAGGGCGCATGCCCCGGTCGACGGCCTCTTTTCGTGCTGTCGGGACGGCCGGATTCGAACCGACGACCCCTTGACCCCCAGTCAAGTGCGCTACCAAGCTGCGCCACGTCCCGATGCTCCCCGCGTGGTTTCCCCCGCGGCAGCCGGTACAGCTTAGCGCAGGATCTTCGTACCGCGCGCACAGCCCCCCGCCACGCCGGCCACACCGCCACCGTTCGAAGCGGGGATACGACAAGGGCTGCCGTTCCCGAGGTGGGAGCGGCAGCCCTTGTCCGGTGACGGGTCAGCCGTGGGCCTTGCCCCGACCGCCGGGGCCGAGCTTCTTGCGGGGGCGTACCGAGATTTCCACCGGGCTGCCCTCGAAGCCGAACTCCTCGCGGAGCTTGCGCTCGACGAAACGCTGGTAGCCGGCGTCCAGGGGAGCGGTGGTGAACAGCACGAACCGCGGCGGGGAGACACCCGCCTGGGTGGCGAAGAGGATCTTCGGGGCCCGGCCGCCGCGCACCGGGTGCGGGGTGGCCTGCACCAGGGCGGTGAGCCACTGGTTGAGTTGCGCGGTGGGCACCCGGGTCTCCCAGCTCGCCAGCGCCTTGCGCAGCGCGGGGGCGAGCTTGTCGACGGCCCGGCCGGTCTGCGCCGACAGGTTGAGCCGGATCGCCCAGGGGATGCGGCGCAGCTCCCGGTCGATCTCCTTGTCCAGGTAGTACCGGCGGTCGGCGTCGACCAGGTCCCACTTGTTGAAGGCGATCACCAGCGCCCGGCCGGCCTCGACGACCATGGTCAGGATCCGCTGGTCCTGTTCGCTGATCGGCTCGCTGGAGTCGAGCAGCACCACCGCCACCTCGGCCGCCTCGATCGCCCCGGCGGTGCGCAGGCTGGCGTAGTACTCGGTGCCGCTGGCCTTGCCGACCCGCTTGCGCAGCCCGGCGGTGTCGACCAGTTGCCAGGTTTCGCCGCCGATCTCGACGAGGCTGTCCACCGGGTCGACGGTGGTGCCGGCGACCGAGTCGACGACCGCCCGTTCCTCTCCGGAGAACCGGTTGAGCAGGCTGGACTTGCCGACGTTGGGCCGGCCGACCAGGGCCACCCGGCGGGGGCCGCGCGGCCGGTTCTCGACGATCTTGGGGGCCTCGGGCAGGGCGTCGAGGATGGCGTCGAGCAGTTCCCCGGAGCCCCGGCCGTGCAGGGCGGAGACCGGGTGCGGCTCGCCGAGCCCCAGCGACCACAGCGAGGTGGCCTCCAGCTCGATGGCGCTGTTGTCGGTCTTGTTGGCCACCAGGATCACCGGCTTGGCGCTGCGACGCAGCATCCGCACTGCGGCCTCGTCCACGTCGGTCGAGCCGACCATCGCGTCGACCACGAAGATCACCACGTCGGCGGTGAGCACCGCCGTCTCGGCCTGCGCGGCGATGGCCGCCGCCCGGTCCTTCGCGTCCGGTTCCCAACCGCCGGTGTCCACCACGGTGAACGAGCGGCCGTTCCACTGCGCGTCGTACGGCACGCGGTCCCGGGTCACCCCGGGGGTGTCCTCGACGACCGCCTGCCGGCGGCCGATGAGCCGGTTGACCAGCGTCGACTTGCCCACGTTGGGGCGGCCGACGACGGCCACCACCGGCTGCGGGCCGGTCGGCTCGTCGGTCTCGACGTCCGGTTCGCGTAGCTCCACCCAGCCGTCACTCATGCCACTCCCCGTTCGGTGAGCAGCCCACGCAGCCGGTCGACGACCTCGTCGATGCCCAGCTCGGTGGTGTCCAGTTCGACGGCGTCGGCGGACTGCCGCAGCGGGTCGACGGTGCGGGTGGAGTCGAGGCGGTCCCGGCGGGCCAGGTCGGCGGCGGTCGCCGCGACGTCGACGGCGTCCTCGGCGCTGCGTCGCCGGGCCCGGGCCGCCTCGGAGGCGGTCAGGTAGACCTTCAGGTCGGCGTCGGGGGCCACCACGGAAGCGATGTCCCGCCCCTCGACGACGATCCGGCCGGCGTGGGTGATCAGTTCCCGCTGCCGGGCCACGAGCAGCGCCCGCACCGCCGGGACGGCGGCCACCGCGGAGACCGCGCCGGTCACCTCGGGACCCCGGATCTCCCGGTCGACGTTCACCCCGTCGACGGTCACGGCGTACCCCTGGGGGTCGGTGCCGATGCGCAGCTCGACCTCCTCGGCGACCTTGCCCACCGCGGCGGCGTCGGTCAGGTCGACGCCGGAACGCAGCACCGCCCAGGTGATCGCCCGGTACATCGCGCCGGTGTCCAGGTAGCGGGCACCGAGGCCGGCGGCGAGCCGCCGCGAGACGGTGGACTTCCCCGAACCGGACGGCCCGTCCACAGCGACCACGCAGCGCCCGGCCCGTACGTTTTCCTCCACCGTTGTCCTCCTCAGCCCGTACCTCGCGGGTCGCCGGTCGTCCCGACGCCGTTGAGCGGTCGTCCATCGTCGTCCATCATCCCGCGCCTCGCGGGTCTCCTCCGCGCCGCCGGGGGCGGCGCACGCCACCACAGGCCCGCGGGCCGCGTGGAAGCCTACCGGCACACGTACCCGCTGCGACGGGGTCAGTCACCCACGGCCTTGAACAGGGCGGCGACCTCCGCGTTGGTCAGCCGCCGGATCCGCCCGGTGCGCAGGTCACCGAGCTTGATCGGCCCGATCGAGGTACGCACCAGCCGGGACACCGGGTGCCCGACCTCGGCCAGCAGCCGCCGGACGATGTGTTTGCGCCCCTCGTGCAGGCTCAGCTCCACCTGGGCGGTTCGCCCCAGGGTGTCCACCACCTTGAACGAGTCGACCTTCACCGGCCCGTCCTCCAGCTCGACGCCGGCCAGCAGCCGCTTGCCGAGGTTACGCGGGATCGGCCCGGCCACCTCGGCCAGGTAGGTCTTGAGCACCTGGTACGACGGGTGCATCAGCTTGTGGGTCAGGGTGCCGTCGTTGGTGAGCAGCAGCAGTCCCTCGCTGTCGGCGTCGAGCCGCCCGACGTGGTAGACCCGCTGCTCGACCCGGTTGCCGATGAACTCGGCCAGCTCGTTGCGGCCCTTCTCGTCGGCCATCGTGGTGACCACCCCGCGCGGCTTGTTCATCGCCACGTACACCAGGCGGTTGTCGGCCTGGAGGCGTTCCCCGTCGACGTGGATCACGGCGGTGGCGGGGTCGACCTTGTCCCCGAGTTGGGCGACCCGCCCGTTCACGGTCACCCGACGCCGGAAGATCAGATCCTCGCAGGCGCGTCGGGAGCCGACGCCGGCGGCGGCGAGCACCTTCTGGAGGCGCTCGGCACCCTCGTAGACGGGGGCGTCGGGCTTGGGGGAACGGCTATCGCGTGGCATCGGCAAGCTCTTCTACGTCGTCGGGGAGGAACGGGGCGAGCGGGGGCAGGTCGGCGACCGAGTCCAGGCCCAGCTTCTCCAGGAACATCGTGGTGGTCCGGTAGAGGAACGCCCCACTGTCCGGTTCGGCGCCGCACTCCTCGACCAACCCTCGGGAGACCAGGGTACGGAGCACCCCGTCGCAGTTGACACCCCGGATGGCCGACACCCGACCCCGGGTCACCGGCTGCTTGTAGGCGACCACCGCGAGTGTCTCCAGGGCGGCCTGGGTCAACCGGACCGACTGCCCGTCCAGCACGAACCGTTCCACGTGCGCCGCGTATTCCGGCCTGGTGTAGAGCCGCCAGCCGCCAGCCGCCCGGCGAAGCTCGAACCCGTGCCCGGCGGCGGTGTAGCCGGCCGCGATGTCGTCGAGCACCGGGCCGATCCGCTCCGGGGACTGCTCCAGCACCTGCGCCAGCACCAGTTCGCTGACCGGTTCGTCGACCACCAGCAGGATGGCCTCCAACGCGCCGCGCAGCTCCGCCTCGTCGAGTTCGGGTGCCGGCGGCGGGGCGACCGTCGCCCGCCGTCGCCCGGCCGGCTGCCGCTTCGGTACGCCCGCCGCGCCCCGCTCCCCCGCCGCGTCCGGATTGGCACCGCTGCCGCCCGTCCCGCTGTCCCCGGTTGCGGCCTCGGCCGCACCGGGACTGATCCCCTGGAAAGCGACCGTTCCGGCGTCTGCCGCCCCGGCGTCTACCGTCTCGGCACCCGATGCCTCAGCGTCGGCCACTTCGGCGTCGGCTGCCGCCGGGTCGGCCGCTGCCGTTGGCCCGGGAACCGTGTCCGTCGGGGGCACACCGGGAGCGTCCACGCCCTCGGGCTCGGCCGGGGTGGCAGCCGGCTTCCGCGTGGGGGCGGGCCGCTCCCACGGGGGGATCCAGGCGGCGGCCTGGTCGGCCAGCGAGTCCCGACGCTCCTCGTCGTTCATCACGTCACTCCTGCATCGATGCGGGCTCGTCCACCGTCCCGGCCGACGCCGGATCGGCAGGCCCCGGGCCGGCGGACACCGGGTCGGCGGCGTCCGGGGCGGGGTCCACCACGGCGGGCGCGGCACCGGCCGGGTCGGGGTCGGCGGGGGTTCCGGCGTACTCGTCGACGTGCAGCTCGGCACCGCCCTCGGCGGGGCCGGTCCAGCGCACCGTCAGCTCCTCCAGGGCCTCCTCCTGGACGAACGCGACCAGCCCCTCCCGGTACAGCTCCAGCAGGGCCAGGAAGCGGGCCACCACCTCCAGGGTGATCTCGCAGTCGGCGCAGAGCAGGGCGAAGGTGGCGATCCCGGCCCGGCGTAGCCGCTCGGCGAGGACCGCCGCGTGTTCCCGCACGCTGACCCGGACCAGGTGCACGTGCGCGATGGACACCTCAGGCACCGGTTTCGGGGTCATCGCCCGCACGGCGAGCTTCAGCAGCCGTTCCGGGCCGATGCCGAGCACCAGGTCGGGCAGGGCCTCGGCGTAGCGGGGTTCCAGGGTGACCGCCCGCGGGTACCGTCGCCCGCCGACCGCCTCCAGCTCGGCGATGTGCGCCGCCGCCTCCTTGTACGCCTTGTACTGCAACAGCCGGGCGAAGAGCAGGTCCCGCGCCTCCAGCAGGGCGAGGTCCTCCTCGTCCTCCACCTCGGCCGACGGCAGCAGCCGGGCCGCCTTCAGGTCGAGCAGGGTGGCGGCGATGAGCAGGAACTCGCTGGTCTCGTCGAGGTCCCACTCGTCGCCCATGGCGCGGATGTAGGAGATGAACTCGTCGGTGACGGTGTGCAACGCCACCTCGGTGACGTCCAGCTTGTGTTTGCTGATCAGTTGCAGCAGCAGGTCGAACGGGCCGGTGAAGTTCGCCAGCCGGACGGTGAAGCCGCCGCTCTGCCCGGCCTGCGGCACCCCCGCCGGGTCGGTCGCCACGTCGGCGGCGACCTCGGCGGCCAGCACGGGCGGCTGCTCCGGGGTCGTCGGCGGGTCCAGCGGCGGCGCGGTCACCGGACGACCGTAGTCCACGTCCCGGACGTCGTCGCCGTCCGGGACGCCCCGGCGTGCACCCCGGCCTACCGGTCGGCCTGGGCCGCGATCACCTCACGGGCCAACTGCCGGTAGTTGCGGGCCCCCGAGGAGGCCGGGTCGAGGGTGGTGATCGGCGCACCGGCCACCGTGGACTCGGGGAACTTGACCGTCTTGGTGATGACGGTCTGGTAGACCTTGTCGCCGAACGCCTCGACCACCCGTTGCAGCACCTGCCGGCAGTGGGTGGTGCGGCTGTCGTACATGGTGGCGAGGATGCCCTCGAGCTCCAGGTCGAAGTTGAGCCGCTCGCGGACCTTGTCGATGGTGTCCAGCAGCAGCGCCACCCCGCGCAGGCTGAAGAACTCGCATTCCAGGGGGATGAGCACCCCGTGCGCGACGGTCAACGCGTTGATCGCCAGCAGACCCAGCGAGGGCTGGCAGTCGATCAGGATGTAGTCGTACTCCTTGCGGATGGTGCGCAGGACCCGGGCCAGGGCCATCTCCCGGGCGACCTCGTTGACCAGCTGGATCTCGGCGGCCGACAGGTCGATGTTGGCGGGCAGCAGGTGCAGGCCGGCCACGTCCGTCTTGATCAGGACGTCCTCGGCGATGACGTCGTCCTGCATGAGCAGGTTGTAGACGGACAGGTCGAGGTTGTGCGGGTTGACCCCGAGGCCCACCGACAGGGCGCCCTGCGGGTCGAAGTCGACCAGCAGCACCTTGCGGCCGTACTCGGCCAGGGCCGCGCCCAGGTTGATGGTGGTGGTGGTCTTGCCCACCCCACCCTTCTGGTTGGCCATCGCGATGATCCGCGCCGGGCCGTGCCGGTCGGTGGGCATCGGCTCGGGGATCGGCTTGCGCATCGTGTAGGCGGCCGGATCGGCCGGGCCCAGGTCGGCGCCGAGCGACGCCTGCTGCTCACGGAGCTCCGACGTCCAGGCGTCGGCACGGTCACCGTTGCCAGCCATGTCCTCGTTGCCCCCTCCCGACGACCACCCGGCGTCGGAACTGTCCGACGTCCTTCGCGGCGCCGCTGCGCACCCCGGTTGTCGCCCAGGAGGTCCGCGCCGATGCCGACTCTACGCCACCGACGACCAGCGCGTTCGGCACCGGTCCGGCGTGTCGGGCATAGCGGCCGGTCAGCGGGCCGGCGGGGGGTCCGCGTCGCGGGCGCGGGGGTGGGTGGTGGCGTACACCTCGCGGAGCCGGTCCACGGTGACCAACGTGTACACCTGGGTGGTGGTGACCGAGGCGTGGCCGAGCAACTCCTGCACCACCCGCACGTCCGCGCCGCCGTCGAGCAGGTGCGTGGCGTAGCAGTGACGCAGGGTGTGCGGGGAGACCGCGTGCGGCCCGTCCACCGGCAGTCCGGCCCGCCCGGCGGCCCGCCGCAGCACGGTCCACGCCCCCTGCCGGGTCAGCGGCCCGCCCCGGGCGTTGACGAAGACCGTCGGGGTGCCCCGCCCTGCGGCCACCAGCGCCGGGCGGGCCCGGACCAGGTAGGCGCGCAGCGCGTCGACGGCGTACCCGCCGATCGGCACCAGCCGGGTCCGGCCGCCCTTGCCGCGCAGCAGGGCGGTGCCCTCGTCGACGTCCAGGTCGTCGACGGCCGCACCGACCGCCTCGGAGATCCGCGCGCCGGTGCCGTACAGGAACTCCAGCAGCGCCCGGTCGCGCAGGGCCAGGGCCGCCCCGTCGCCGGTGGCGGTGACCGGGCCGGCGGTCTCCAGCAGCCGGACCACGTCGTCGACCGGCAGCGCCCGGGGCAGCCGCCGGGCCGGGGTGGGCGGGCGCACGTCGCGGCTGGGGTCGTCGCCGGCCAGGCCCTCACGGACGGCGAACCGGTGCAGCCCGCGCACGGCGGACGCGGCCCGCGCCGCCGAGGTCACCGCCAGCGGCGGATGGTCGTCGTCACCGGCACGCAGCCGGGCCAGGTGCGCCTCGACCTGCCCGGCGTCGACGGCGGCCAGGTCGCGTACCCCGGCGGCGGCCAGGGTGTCCAGGTAACGGTCCAGGTCCCGCCGGTACGAGGTGAGGGTGTTCGCCGACAGTCCCCGCTCGACGGTGAGGTGGTCGAGGTAGCCGCGCACGGCCCGCCGCAGGGCCGGCGCGGGCTCCCCGCCGGCCCCGTCACCTGTCGCCCCCGGCACCTCGTCCCTGGCCGCATGGGGCACGGCGTCGGGTGCCGGGGCGTGCGTCGTCCACCCGGTCAGGCCAGCACCTCGTCCAGCGGGAGGGTGGTCATGCCGTGCGCCTCGGCGACCGGGCCGTAGACGACCTGCCCGTCGTGGGTGTTCAGGCCCAGCGCCAGGGCGGGGTCGTGGCGCAACGCGTCACGCCAGCCCTGGTTGGCAAGCTCCAGAGCGTACGGGAGGGTGACGTTGGTCAGCGCGTAGGTGCTGGTGTGCGGCACCGCGCCGGGCATGTTCGCCACGCAGTAGAAGATCGAGTCGTGCACCTGGTAGGTCGGCTCGGCGTGGGTGGTGGGGCGGGAGTCCTCGAAGCAGCCACCCTGGTCGATGGAGATGTCGACAAGCACGCTGCCCGGCTTCATCCGGGACACCAGCTCGTTGGAGATCAGCATCGGGGCCTTCGCGCCCGGCACGAGGACCGCGCCGATGACCAGGTCCGCGTCGAGCACCGCCCGTTCGATCTCGTACGCGTTGGAGGCGACCGTCTGCAGGTGGCCCCGGTAGATCGCGTCGGCCTGCCGCAGCCGGGCCACGTTCTTGTCCAGCAGCAGCACCTCGGCCTGCAGGCCCAGCGCGATCGCGGCGGCGTTCATCCCGGACACGCCCGCGCCGATGACGACGGTCTTCGCCGCGTACACCCCGGAGACGCCGCCCATCAGAATTCCTCGGCCGCCGCCCTGCCGCTGCAGGTGGTACGCGCCGACCTGCGGGGCGAGCCGACCGGCCACCTCGGACATCGGGGCGAGCAGCGGCAGCGACCGGTCGGGCAGCTCGACGGTCTCGTAGGCGATGCCGGTGACCCTCCGGTCGACCAGCGCGTCGGTGCACTCCTTGGACGCGGCCAGGTGCAGGTAGGTGAAGAGCACCTGCCCGGCGCGCATCCGGTGGTACTCCTCGGCGATCGGCTCCTTCACCTTCAGCACCAGCTCGGCGGTGTCCCACACCTCGTCGGCGGTGCCGAGGATGGTGGCCCCGGCGGCGGTGAACTCGTCGTCGGTGAGGCTGGACCCGACGCCGGCGCCGGCCTCGACGAAGACCTGGTGACCGTGGCGGACGAACTCGTTGACGCCCGCGGGCGTGATCGCCACGCGGTACTCGTGGTTCTTGACCTCGCGGGGGATTCCGACCTTCACGTAAGACACCCTTCTCCGGGGTGCCGCACCCCGGACTGCGCGGCGCCCCCGCCGGCTCCGTTGCCGACGCGGT
Organism: Micromonospora sp. HM134; assembly: GCF_007833915.1. NCBI lineage: Bacteria > Bacillati > Actinomycetota > Actinomycetes > Micromonosporales > Micromonosporaceae > Micromonospora > Micromonospora sp. HM134. Next base: position 2,549,481 of record NZ_CP041061.1, on the reverse strand, counting down.
CCACCGGTCCCGCCGGCGGCAGTCTAGGCGCGCCACCCTCCCCCGACGGGCGGCACAGTGACAACCGGTGCCCGATGCGCCTGACGGTGTGTCAGGCGTACCGCGCGGGCCTGCCGTTCGGCGTCACACCCATCGTCGCACCGCGCGGCCCCGACCGCCGGACGGGAAACGCTCCCGCAACGACGTCGTGACGCACCGCGCCGGCCGGATGGGCAGACGACGCAGGGGCCGCGCGGCGTACCGCGGCGGCCCCTGTCGGCGGACGGATCAGCGGTGCAGCGGGGTGTCGGCGCGGCGCAGCACCGCCCAGCCGGCGTCGCGGGCCCGCGCGGCGGCCAGCAGCCCGGCCACGCACGGACCATTGGTGATCTCCCCGGCCAGCGCCATGCCGACCGCCTCGTCCAGGTCGATCCGGACGACCTGCAGGTCGGCCTCCTCGTCGTGCCGCTCGTGCCGCTGCCCGACGGGCACCTCGGCCAGCTCGCGGGCGAGGAACACCCGGACCACCTCGTCGGAGAAACCCGGCGAGGTGTGCACGTCGACCAGCAGGTCCCACCGGGCGGCGGTCAGGTCGGCCTCCTCGGCCAACTCACGGGCGGCGGCCACCGGCAGATCCTCGCCGTCGACGTCCATCAGCCCGGCGGGCAGCTCCCACAGGTGCCGTCCGACCGGCTGCCGGTACTGGCGCACCAGCACCACCTGACCGGCGTCGTCGAGGGCGACCACGGCGACCGCGCCGACGTGCCGGGCGTAGTCGCGGGTGGCGGTGCCCCCACCGGGCATGGTCACCTCGTCGGTGACCACCGTGAAGATCCGCCCGGCGTACCGCTGCACCCGGGAACGCAGCTCGTAGCGGTGCTCGACGGCGCTCACGACGCGGACGACGCCGTCGCCGGGGCGCCGTTGCGGGACGCGTTCCTCGCCGCCTGCGTCCCCTTCCTCGCCGTCTCGGTCGTCGCCGCCCCGGGCGCCGGGTCGAGGTCCACCGGCAGCTGGTCGGCCTGCGAGTACGCCACGGCCGCCTTGACGAACCCGGCGAACAGCGGGTGCGGGCGGGTCGGGCGGCTCTTCAGCTCCGGGTGCGCCTGGGTCGCCACGAAGAACGGGTGCAGGCTGCGGTCCAGCTCCACGAACTCGACCAGCCGGCCGTCCGGGGAGGTGCCGGAGATGTGCAGGCCCGCCTTGGTGAGCTGGTCCCGGTAGGCGTTGTTCACCTCATAGCGGTGCCGGTGCCGTTCGCTGATCTCGGTGGCGCCGTACGCCTCGGCCACGATCGACCCCTCGGCCAGCGTCGCCGGGTACGCCCCCAGCCGCATGGTGCCACCCAGGTCACCCCGGCCGGCGACGATGTCCTCCTGGTCGGCCATGGTGGCGATGACCGGGTGCTTGGCCTCCTCGTCGAATTCGAGGGAGTTCGCCGCGTCCAGGCCGGCCAGGTGGCGGGCCACCTCGATCGTCATGCACTGCAGGCCGAGGCAGAGTCCGAGCAACGGCACCCCGTTCTCCCGGGCGTACCGGGCGGTGCCGATCTTGCCCTCGATGCCGCGGACACCGAACCCGCCGGGGATGACGATGCCGTCCGCACCGGCCAGGGCCGCCGCCGCGCCGGCCGGGGTGACGCAGTCGTCGCTGGGCACCCAGCGCAGCTGCACCCGGGCCCGGTGGCCGAACCCGGCGGCCCGGATCGCCTCACTGACCGACAGGTAGGCGTCGGGCAGGTCGACGTACTTGCCGACGACCGCCACGGTGACCGTGTGGTGCGGCTGGTGCACCCGCTCCAGCAGGTCGTCCCAGCGGGTCCAGTCGACGTCACGGAACGACAGGCCGAGCCGGCGCACCACGTACGCGTCGAGCCCCTCACGGTGCAGCACCTTGGGGATGTCGTAGATGCTCGGCGCGTCCGGGGCGGCCACGACCGCCTCGGCGTCCACGTCGCAGTAGAGCGACAGCTTCTCCTTGAGCTTCTCCGGGATCTCCCGGTCGCAGCGCAGCACGATCGCGTCGGGCTGGATGCCGATGTTGCGCAGCTGCGCCACCGAGTGCTGGGTCGGCTTGGTCTTCAGCTCCCCCGACGGCGCCAGGTAGGGCACCAGCGACACGTGCAGGTAGAAGCAGTTGTCCCGGCCCAGGTCGTGGCGCACCTGCCGGATCGCCTCCAGGAACGGCAGCGACTCGATGTCGCCGACGGTGCCGCCGACCTCGGTGATCACCACGTCGGGGATCTGGCCGTCGGCGTCCGGGTCGGCCATGCCGAGGATCCGCGCCTTGATCTCGTTGGTGATGTGCGGGATGACCTGGACGGTGTCGCCCAGGTACTCGCCGCGCCGCTCCTTGGCGATCACGTCGGAGTAGATCTGGCCGGTGGTGACGTTGGCCTTGCCGGAGAGGTCCCGGTCGAGGAAACGCTCGTAGTGCCCGACGTCGAGGTCGGTCTCCGCGCCGTCCTCGGTGATGAACACCTCGCCGTGCTGGAACGGGTTCATCGTCCCGGGGTCGACGTTGAGGTAGGGGTCGAGCTTCTGCATGACCACCCGCAGCCCGCGTGCGGTGAGCAGATTGCCGAGACTGGAGGCGGTGAGGCCCTTACCGAGCGAGGAGGCGACGCCCCCGGTGACGAAGATGTGCCGGGTCGTCCGTGCTGAAGGGGCCAAGGCCTGCTCCCGTGTCGTCCGTAGCGGTCGTGCGAACCGCCGTGCCGATCAAGTGATCACGCGATCCACGGGATTCCACGGTAACACCTCCCCCGGGGCCACCCGGCGTCGCATCCGACCTCGGGCTATCCGGTCCCGACGCCGGGCCGGCCGGCCGCCGCCCCGGTCGCGGTCGACACCCCCGGCGCGGCGGTCCGCGCCACCGGCACCCGCGTCGCGCTGCGCCCCGCCGGCCGCGTCCCGGCGTCCGGGCCGCCGGCACCACCGTCGACCGGCCCGGCCGTCCCGCCACCGTCGGACGCCGCCGCCGTGGCGTCGGTGCCGTCGCCCGCCCGGGCCGCCCCGCCGTCGTCGGGTCGCCCGCCGGTGGGGTCACCGCCGGACGGGCCACCACCCGGGCCGTCCGGACGCGGCTGGCCGGTACCCGGCTGGGTACGGTCGGTGGAGTGGTCCAGCACCCGCAGCGAGGCCAGCGCCGCCATCGGCACCACCAGCGCCCCGGCCGCCCCGGCCACGTCCAGCGCCGCACCGCCGAGCAGCCCGGCGATCACCGCGGCCAGCGCCGTGCCGGCGAACGCCGCCCGGATCGCCGGGTAGATGCCGAACAGCCGCATCAGCCCACCCCAGGGTTGCAGCAGCGCGAACCACACCAGCAGCACACCGACCACCGCCAGCACCGTCAACGGGCTGTTCACCAACGTCTGGAAGTTCGCCGTGCTGGACCGGTGCACGGTCAACCCGCCGGTACCCTCCCCCAGTGCGGTCAGGAACCGGCCCAACGCCCCCCGCTCCTCCACCGGCCGACGCAGGTCCACCACGGCGAACCCGATGGTCAACGCCAACCCGGCCATGGTCGCCCAGACCAGCCGGCTGACCGTCAACCAGCCGCCGGTGCTGATCGCGGCGGCCACCGCCACCCCGGCGGTCAACGCGATCGCACCGATCGAGTCGGCCCCCAGATAGGGGCTACCGACCACCACCACGGCCAACCCGCCGACCGCCACCACCACCATCGGCCGCCACTGCCGGCGGACCCGCTGCGCCAGCCACCCGGCGCAGAGCAGCGAACCGGCGAGGAACACGCCCAGGCCCACCGTGCCGAGGCCGGAGAACCGGCCACCCTCCAGGGCCGAGTAGCCGACCACCCCGTTGAGCTGCAACCGGGCCCCGCTGAGCACGTCCGCGCCGACCACCAGGGTGGCCAGGCCGGCGACCGCGCCGAGCGGGCCGAGGGTGCGGTCGTGGCCGGGGGTGAACCGGACCAGGGCCGTCGCGCCGACGATCAACGCGACCGTCACCCCGGCGAAGTAGACGCCGGCGTGCCCACCCCGCCACCACGGCACCGCGTCGGCGAGCAGGGCCGCGGGCACCGCCAACGCGACGGCGATCAGCAGCAGCTCCACGGTCGCCACGATCCGCGGCGACACCGGCGGCCGGCTGTGCGGGCCGGCCAGCCGCCGCGCCCGACGCAGCAGCGGCAGCACCGCGACGGCCAGGATGATCTGGGCGGCGGCGAGCAGCCCGAAGAACCAGCCGGCAACGGCCCGCTGGGCGGCGGCCTCCCGGTCGGCGTCGGCCGGCGCGGCGATGGCACTGGCCAGGTCGTCCGGGCGACCCTCCACCTTCACCGCCGACCGGCCCAGGAAGAGCCGCTCGGGCATCGGCCGGCCCAGCGCCGTCAACGCCGTCGGCGCGAGGTCGACCAGTTGCAGGTACCCCTCCCGACCGGTGCTCGCGGAGGTGAGCCAACCGTGCTCCCACCCCGGCCCGTCGGCGACGACCACGTGCAGCCGGGCCGGCGCCTCCGTGTCGGACACCCCGGCGACCAGCACCAGGGACCGTTGCGGCCGGGCCGCCAGCACCTTCGCCAACGCCTCGTCGGCCCGCCGGGCGTCGGCCCGCCGGTCGGCCGGGTCGGTGCCGCTGACCGTGCCCAGGTCGACGATGCTCAGCACACACGAACCGAGCAACCCGGCCGGATCGGCCGGCAACGCCGGGGCGTACCGGTCGACGCGGCCGAAGGGTCGGGCGGCGGCGACGGCCGCACCGGGGCCGACCGCCACCGAGCAGCGCACCGACTCCGACAGCGAACCGGGCACCGTGCCCCAGGGCTGCCGGTCGGCGTTGTAGGCGACCACCCGTTCCTGGTCGGGCAGGTTGGCGCCGATCCCGTCGGGCTGCTCCACCGTCACCGCCGCCGGCGGGCACCCGCCCGGCTGACGGCTGCCGTTCCAGCCCGCGTAGCTGCCCGCGCCGAGGGTGAGCCAGCCGTCCACCGGGCACGTCGGGCGGTGCGCGGAACGGGTCGACAACGAACCGATGGAACCCTGCTGGGCCATCCGCCACAGCGTCGGGGTGCTCTGCGGGTCGACGTCGGACCAGCGCAGCCCCGCCACCCCGGCCAGCACCACGTAGTCGGCGGTGCGCCGGGGTGGGCTGCTGTCGGGGCGGGCGGCCAGGGCGGTGACCCCGAGCGCCACCACGACCAGGGTGAGCAGGACCGGGGTGAATCGGCGCAGCATCAGGCGCGTCCCGTCGAGGGGGTGTCGGTGCCGGGGGCGGAAGCCCCGGCACGGCCGGCCGGGCCGGCGTCCAGCTCGGTGTAGAGGGCCCGCAGCGCGGCGACGGTGTCGGCCTCGGTGGGCCACGCGGCGGCCCGGGCGGCACCCCGCTTCGCCAGGTCCGCGCGCAGGCTCGGGTCGTCCAGCAGCGACCGGACGGCCGCGTCGACCGCGTCGACGTCACCGGCCGGGACCAGCAACGCGCCGTCACCGACCAGCTCGGGCAGCCCACCGACGGCGGTCGCCACCAGCGGTACGCCGGCGCGCAGCGCCTCCTGGGCGAACAGTTGCCGGGCCTCCCAGTCGCTGGTCACCACCGCCAGGTCGGCCCCGGCGAGCAGGTCCGCCACGTCGGTACGGTGCCCGAGCAGCGTCACCGGGGCACGCTCGGCGGAGATCCGGGCCGCCAACGGCAGGTAGGCGGGGCCACTACCGGCGATCACCACCACCGGCGGCGGGGTGCGGGTACGCCACCGGGCGGCGGCGTCGACGAGCACGTCGTAGCGTTTCTGCGGGTGCAGCCGGCCGACGGAGAGCACCAGCGGCTGCCCGGCGGCGACACCGAACTCGGCGCGTACGGCGACGCGACGCCGACGCGGGGCGGGCAGGGCCGGGGCGGCGACCGGGGCGAGCCGGGCGTCGGTGGCGCCCAGCGCGGCGGCCCGCTGCACCAGGTCGGCGGAGGCGCCCAGGGCGACCCGGGCGGACCGGGCGACGACCCGTTCGGCGAGCCGGGACAGCCGCCCGCGCAGCCCCCCGGCGAGCACCGCGTTGTGCCAGGTGACCACGAGCGGCGCGGCGGGCCGGGCGAGCGCGGCGACCAGCCCGGCGCGCAGCCCGTGGGCGTGCACCACCCGCACGGGCGTGCCGGCCAGCGCCCGGCGCAGCGCGGTGACCGCCCGCGCGTCGGCGGGGGTGGGGTTGGCCGAGATCTCCACCGGGGTGAAGCGGGCCCCGGTGGCGGTGAAGTCGAACTGTTCGGCGGTGGCGGCCGGGCCGCAGACCAGCACCGGCTGGCCGGCCTCGACGAGCCCGCGCGCCACCGACCGGACGTGCTGGCCCACCCCGCCGGTGCTGGAGGCGAGCAGCAGCACCACCGTGCCCCGGGCGTCGGGGGCGGACGTCGCGTCGGTCATGGGGAGAGGGTCTCCTTCCCGTCACCGGCGTCGCGCGCAACGCCGTCCTGCGGGTCACCCGCCGGTCGCCGGCCACCCAGCCGACGCCGTACGCCGGTGAGCAGCGGCCCGACGTCCCGCCGGTCCACCAGCCAGGCGACGGCGAGGAACAGCACGCCGACCACGGCCCCGGACAGCATGCCCTGCACGAGTGCCCCGGTTGTCGTCGGGGTGCCGCCACCGGCGGCCAGCCGGGCGGTGAGCCCCCCGGCCGGGGCGGCGACCAGCGCCGCCAGCAGGCCGGCGGTGGCGGCCCGGCCGGTACCGGCCAGCGCCGCCGGCCCGGCGCTGCGGCGTACGGCGACGACCAGCAGCGCCCCGAGCAGCAGCATGCCGACGGAGTTGGCCAGGGTGACGGCCAGCACCCGGTCGGCGCGCGGCAGCAGCGCCGAAAGCGGCAGCGCGACCAGCGGCACCACCAGCCAGCCGGTGGTGATGGCGGCGGTGGCGGCGCGGGTGGCGCCCCGGGCGTAGAGGGCCCGCGACAGCACGGCGAACAGGCCGTAGCCGACCAGTCCGGGGGCGAACCCGGCGATCGCGGCGGCGGTCGGCTCCGCGCCGAGCGGGAAGAACCGGCCGACCGGTTCGGCGGTGCCGATCAGCGCCGCCGCGCCGAGGAAGCCGAACAGCAGCACTCCCCGGGTGGTCGAGGCGACCGTGCTGCGGTAGCCCTGCTCGTCGCCGGACGCGGCGGCGGCCGACAGGCCCGGGTACGCGGCGACCGCCAGCGGCACCGCGAGCACCGCCCACGGCAGCAGGTAGACGGTCTGGGCCAGGTTGTACACCTGCGGGGAGCCGGTCGGGCCGCCGGAGACCCGGTTGAGGATGACCACCAGGGCGAGTTGTTGGGCGGTGACGGTGACCGCCCCGGCGACGGCGAGCCCACCGACGCGGGCCCGCGCGTCGGCGGGGAACGTGTAGCCGGGCCGCCAGGTCAGCCCGAGCCGCCGCAGCGGAACCAGCAGCGACAGCGACAGCACCACCACCCCGAGGGTGGTGCCGCCGGAGAGGATCAGCTCACCGCCCCGGCTCACCTGTGCGATGCTCGCGTCCCGCCCCTGGGTGACGCCGAAGACGAGGTAGACCACCACGACGGTGAGGCTGGACAGCAGCGGCGCGACGACCGGCCAGGCGAACCGGCGGTGCGCCTGGAGCACCCCGGTGAGCACGATCCCGATGCCGTAGAGCGGCAGTTGCGGGGCGAACACCCGCAGCATCCGCGCCCCGGCGGCCAGTTCCGCCGGGGACCGCCCGTCGGAGATCGCCGCCACGATCGGGTCGGCGAACACCGCCACCAGCGCCGCCAGCGGCACCAGCAGGGTCACCGTCCAGGTCAGCAACGCCCCGGTGGTCGCGGCCACCGCCCGCCGGTCACCGGCCGCGACCGGCCCGGCCAGCAGCGGTACGACGAGACTGGCCAACGCCCCGCCGGCGACGATCTCGAAGATGATGTTCGGCACGGTGTTGGCGATGACGTACATGCCGCCGAGGTCGCTGCGTTCGACGACCCAGGTGAACACGGCGGTCCGGCCGAACCCGGCCAGCCGGGCCAGGACGGTGAGCACGGCGATCAGGGCGGCGGCGCCGGCCACCCGACCGGTGCCGGCGAGGGGGGCCGGTCTGGTCACGTCAGTCGGATCGCCGGCCCAGCGCGTCGAGTTCCCGCAGCACCGGGGTGCGCTGGATGACCGCCGTGAAGCTGACCTTCTCGCTGGCCGCGGTGAGCCCGGCGAGCACCGCGAGCAGCCCGGCCCGGCCGAGGGGGCCGGTGCGGGCGGCCAGGGCCACCCCGAGCAGCGCGCCGAGCGCGTTGGCCCCGCTGTCGCCGATCATCACCCGTTCGCCGAGGTCCTCGTCGAGCAGCCCGGCGGCGGCACCGACCGCACCGGCGGCGATACCGGCGTGCGGGCCACCGGCCAACGGCACACCGAGCAGCACCCCCGACTTCAACGCCCGGCCGGGGCGCAGGTCGAGCAGGTTGAGCAGGTTGGCGGTGCCGGCGACCACACCCGCGCCGAGCAGCACGTCGGCGGTGCGGCCGAGCGCTCCGTGGCGCTGCCGGCGGGGGTGCGCGGCGACCTTCGGGTCGGCGGCGAGCAACACGGCCGCGGCGAGCCCGGCCGCACCCACCCCGGCGACCTTGACCATGCCGGCGGTGACCCGCCCGGCCCGCAGGGCGGCGAGGTGACCGGCGAAACCCTTGGCGGCCTTCTGCTCCGGACGGGCGCCGACCACGTCGTCGTAGAGGCCGACGGCGCCCGCGCCGAGACCGGCGACGAGCACCGCCGCGCCGGCCGGGACACTGGCCGCGCCGAGCGCGCCCGCGCCGGACGCCCCGACGGCCAGCGCCGGCCCGGCGGCGAGGCTGACGGTACGGCCACGGAAGTTGGTCCGCTCCAACGCCGGCGCCGCCGGGGAGGTACGGGCCTCCCGCAGCGCGTACCGGGCGGCGGCGGCACCGGCGGCGGCGGCGAGCAGCCGCCCGATCCCGCTCATGCGGCACCGCCGGACGGCGCGGACGGGTGGTAACCGGTCACCGGGGTACGTGGTTCGTTCACTGGGGCAGTCTAGGCACCAACGTGGCGTTGTCGCCGACGCCGTACTGACCCGTCCGCTTCTCGGTGAGCTGTTGCACCAGGGCCAGGCTGGTGACCAGCTGCCCCTGCACGGTGTTGGCGTTGTCGACGGTGGAGATGGTCTGGGCGAGCACCGGGTCGCCCCGGACCACGGCCACCAGGTTGCCGCCGGCGGAACCGTTGCCGCCGACGACGATCGCGCCGGTCCGGTCGAACTGCTCGGCGATCTTCACCACCGACTCGTCCTTCTTCGCCGAGTCCTTGTCGACGTACGGCTGCCCGCTGACCACCACCACCGCCTCGGCTGGGCCGGTGACCTTCTCCTCGCTGGTCAGATAGCCGGCGTTGACGTACGCGGCCAGCACCGCCCGCCGGTCGGCGTCGGTCACCGGCGGGGTGCCCTGCGGCCGGTCGAGCAGGACGCTGGCCAGCAGGGCGCTGGACGTCTCCACGCCGTTGCCGTTGCCGGGCAGCGCCGAGGCGGGGGCGGTGGGCCGGGCGGCGGTGACGGCCAACTCCATCAGGCTGGTGTTGTTGTCCGGGTTGACGAACTTGTCCTGGATGTCGACCCGGCCGGTCACGGTGGCCCCGGCGGTCTGGAGCATCTTCAGCACGCCCTCGGTGTGCTCCCGCCCGGTCGGCAGGCTGAGCACCATGACCCGCTTGCCGGTCAACTTGCCCGGGAGCATGATCTGCGCGATCTCGGCGGCGAAGTCCTCCTCCATGTCCAGTTCCTTCTGGAGGCTGTTGACCGACTGCCGCATCTGCTGGTTGTCCTTGCGCAGCGAGTTGACGGTCTCCTTGAGCGAGTCGGCGACCGGCCCGTTGAGGGCGGCCGTGCCGACCACCAGGCCGATCGCCAACGCCAGGAAGACCGCGGTCAGGGACACCACGTGGTACCGGAAGTTGATCACGCTTGCAGCCTCTTGATCGGTCGGGAGCTAGAAGAGCTGGCCGAGCTGGAACACGAAATTGTCCCACCACTCGGAGACCACACCCAAATACGCCTTGCCGACGGTGGAGACCGCCACGGCCGACGCCATCGCGGCGATCGCCGACAGGACCAGCAGCAACAGCGACGACCCGGAGATGCTCTGCCGGTACAGCCGGCTCACCCCCTTGGCGTCGACGAGCTTCCCGCCGACCTTCAACCGGGTGAGGAACGTCGAGGCCATCCCCCCGCGCCCCTTGTCCAGGAACTCCACGAGCGTGGCGTGGGTGCCCACCGCGACCAGCAGCGAGGCGCCCTTCTCGTCGGCCAGCAGCATCGCCAGGTCCTCGCTGGTCGCGGCGGCCGGGAAGGTGATCGCCGGCACCCCGAGCCCGTTGACCCGGGCCAGACCCGGCGCCCGGCCGTCCGGGTAGGCGTGCACGATCACCTCGGCACCGCACCGCAACACGTCGTCGGTGACCGAATCCATGTCCCCGATGATCATGTCGGGGGTGTACCCCGCCTCGACCAGCGCGTCCGCCCCGCCGTCCACGCCGATCAGCACCGGCTTGAACTCGCGGATGTACGGACGCAACACGTCCAGGTCGGCCTTGTAGTCGTAACCCCGGACCACGATCAGGCAGTGCCGCCCCTGCACCGGCGTCTGGATCTCCGGCACACCCACCCCGTCGAGCAGCAGGTCCCGCTCCTGACGCAGGTAGTCCATCGTGTTGGCGGCGAACGCCTCCAACTGCACCGACAGACCCTCCCGGGCGTCGGACATCGCCTTGGCGACCGTCTCGGCATCCTGGAGATCACCGTGCGCGACCGGATCGTCACCCAGGAAGACGGTGTTGCCCTCGATCCGGACGGTGTCACCCTCCCGGATCCGCTCGAACACCCCCTCACCGAGGTCGTCCAGCAGCACGATGCCGGCACCGATCAACACCTCCGGCCCGAGGTTGGGATACCGGCCCGACACCGACGGCTTGGCGTTGAGCACCGCCGCGACCCCGACCGCGACCAGCGAATCGGCCGCCACCCGGTCCAGGTCGACGTGGTCGATCACCGCGATGTCGCCGGGGCGGAGCCGGCCGACCAGCCGCTTGGTACGGCGATCCAGACGTGCGGTGCCGAGAACTGAGTCCGGTTCCGCGTTCCGGGCCCGGCGCAACGTGGGTAGACGCATCGTGACCATCCTGGCATGGGAGGCAGGCATTTCCGTCGCGACATGCCTGAGCAGGGCCGCCTACCCAGGGAAGCACACCAGAGCGCAGGCCGGTGTGCCTCCGCTCACAATCGTTGCCCTCAGGGCCGCCTTTCCTTCGCCGCAACGGCCAGCAGCTCCTCGGCATGCGCGATACCCAGATCCGAATCCGGCAAACCCGCAAGCATCCGCGCCAGCTCCCGGGCCCGCTCCGTGTCCTCCACCACCCGCACCCCACTGGTCGTCACCGCACCCCCGGTGTCCTTCGCCACCACCAGGTGCCGGTCGGCGAACGCCGCCACCTGCGGCAGGTGCGTCACCACCAACACCTGGTGACTGCGCGCCAACCGGGCCAACCGCCGACCGATCTCCACCGCCGCCTGCCCACCCACACCCGCGTCGACCTCGTCGAACACCAACGTCGGCGGACCACCCGAACCGGCGAACACCACCTCGATGGCGAGCATCACCCGGGACAGCTCACCCCCGGAGGCACCCCGCTGCAACGGCAACGACGGCGCACCCGGATGCGCCAGCAACCGCAACTCCACCTCGTCGGCACCGTCCGGGCCGACCCCGCACTGCACCCCGTTGACCGGCAACGTCGGCTCCGACCGCCCACCCGGCCGGGGCAGCACCGCCACCTCGATCCGCGCGTGCGGCATCGCCAACCCCGCCAGCTCCACCGTGACCTGCTCGGCGAACCGCACCGCCGCCTCCTGCCGGGACGCCGACAACCGCCCCGCCAGCTCGGCCACCTCACCGGCCAGCCGCTGCGCCTCCCGGTCCAACTCGTCGAGCAGCTCGTCGGAGGTGTCCAGGTCGGACAACCGGGTCCGGGCCCGCTCCGCCCACGCGATCACCCCGTCGACGTCGTCGGCGTACTTGCGGGTCAACGCCCGCAACGCGGCCCGCCGCTCGTAGATCGTCTGCAACCGGGCCGGGTCGGCGTCCAACGCCGCCAGATACGTCGACAACTCCGCCGACACGTCCGCCACCAGGGTCGCCGCCTCCTCCAACCGGCCGGCCAACTCACCAAGCGCCGGATCGGTGCCGGCCTGCGCCTCCAGGGTCCGCCGGGCGGTACCGAGCAACGCCGTCGCATCCGGCGTGTCGTCGGCCGCCTCCACCCCACCGGCCACGCACAGGTGCGCCAACTGCGCCGCCGTCCGCAACCCCTCGGCATGCTCCAGCCGCTGCGCCTCGGCCTTCAACTCGTCGTCCTCACCCGGCTGCGGATCGACCCGGGTGATCTCGTCCAGCCCCAGCCGCAGCAGATCGGCCTCCTGGTGCCGGGCCCGGGCGTTGCTGCGCCGGTCGGCCAGGTCGTCGACCACCTGCCGCCACCGCCCGTACGCCTCCCGCAGGGCCTCGACCAGCTTCTCGTGCTCGGGGCCGGCGAACCGGTCCAGGGCCGCCCGCTGCTCGGCCGGCCGCAGCAGCCGCAGCTGGTCGGACTGGCCGTGCACCGCCACCACCTGCTCGCCGACCTCGCCGAGCATCGACACCGGCATGCTCCGGCCACCCAGGTGCGCCCGGGACCGCCCCTCCACCGTCACCGTCCGGCTCATCAGCAGCGAACCGTCGTCGTCGGGCCCGCCACCGGCGTCGACGATCCGGGCGTGCACCACGTCGGCCACCCGGCCGTCGAGCCGCAACCGCCCCTCCACCGTCGCCCGGCCCGGCGCGGCCCGCACCCGACCCGCGTCGGCCCGCCCGCCGAACAGCAGGCCGAGACCGGTCACCACCATCGTCTTGCCGGCACCGGTCTCACCGGTGATGACGTTCATCCCGCCGGCCAGCGGCAGGGTGGTGTCCTCGATGACGCCCAGTCCGGTGATCCGCAGCTCTTCCAGCACAGCACCCGACAGTAGACGCGTGCTGCGACAGTTGACCAGCCGGCACGGGGCACCGCACCGGCAGGAAATCCTCCACCGGCCGGCCACCGGCACAGCGCCGCTGGTCGACGGCCCCGCAGGTGACCACGGACACCCGCACCGGTCCCGCCGGGGCCGGGATCAGCGGCGGCTACCGCGCCAACCCTGCACCGGCAGATCGAACTTCGCCACCAGCCGGTCGGTGAACGGCCGGTCCCGCAACCGCACCACCCGCACCGGCAGCGCACCCCGACGCACCGTCACCGTCGCCCCCGGCGGCAGGTCGTAGACCCGCCGACCGTCACAACACAGCACCGCCAGCGTGGTGAACGGATCGACCGTGATGACGAACGTGGACGTCGGCGCGGTCACCAGCGGCCGGCTGAACAGCGCGTGCGCGCTGATCGGCACCAGCAGCAACGCCTCCACCTCCGGCCAGACCACCGGCCCACCACCGGAGAACGCGTACGCCGTCGAACCGGTCGGCGTGGCGCACACCACACCGTCGCAGCCGTACCGGGACAGCGGACGACCGTCCACGTCGACCAGCAACTCCAGCATCTGGGCACGTTCGCCCTTCTCGACGCTGATCTCGTTGAGCGCCCACGACTCGATCGTCGGGCCACCGTCGAACTCGGCGGTGACGTCGAGGGTGAGCCGTTCGTCCACCGTGTAGTTGCGCCCCACCACGTCCCGCACCGCCGTGTCGAGATCGTCGATCTCGGCCTCGGCCAGGAACCCCACCTTGCCCAGGTTGATGCCGAGCAGCGGCACCTTCGCCGGCCGGGCCAGCTCCGCCGCACGCAGGAACGTGCCGTCCCCGCCGAGCGCGAAGACGATCTCGGCACCCTCGGCCGCCTGGAGACCGTCCACCGGCACCACCCCGGGCAGGTCGAGATCCTCGGCCTCCTCGGCCACCACCCGCACCTCGAACCCGGCCGCGATCAGGTCGGCGGCGACCGCCCGGGCGTGCTCGGTGCTCCGCCGCCGCCCGGTGTGCGTCACCAGCAGGGCCGTCCGGCTCACCGGTGCCACCGTCCGCCCCGCACCCGGCCAGCCCCACCATCGTCGAGGTCCACCGGACCCGCCTCCCGTCCACCCTCGCGGGACACCGTCCCGACGCCGCCCAGCACGCTCACCCTGCCACCTTCCCCGACGCCGGGTCCGGCCCGGGGCCGTTCGGCCCGGCGTCCACCACGGCGCGCACCCGCCCGGGATCGGCCGGCGGCGCGTCCCGGCGCAACCATACGAAGAACTCCACGTTGCCACTCGGACCCGGCAGCGGACTGGCCGCGACGTCCGCCAACCCGAGCCCGAGCCCGGCCGCGCTCGCCGCCACCTCCAGCACCGCCTCGGCCCGCAGCGCCGGATCACGCACCACCCCACCGGCGCCGACCCGCTCCTTGCCCACCTCGAACTGCGGCTTCACCATCAGCGCCAGGTCACCGTCGGCCCGGGTACAGCCCGCCAACGCGGGCAGCACCAACCGCAGCGAGATGAACGACAGGTCCGCCACCGTCAGGTCCACCTCCCCACCGATCACCTCCGGGGTCAGCGTCCGCACGTTGGTGCGGTCCATCGCCCGCACCCGTTCGTCGGTCCGCAACGACCAGGCGAGCTGCCCGTAGCCGACGTCCACCGCGACCACCTCGGCCGCGTCGGCGCGCAACAGCACGTCGGTGAACCCCCCGGTCGACGCCCCCGCGTCCAGGCACCGCCGGCCCGCCACCCGCAACCCGCCGGGACCGAAGGCGGCCAGCGCGCCGGCCAGCTTGTGCCCACCCCGGGAGACGTACTCGTCGATCGGGTCCGCCCCGGTCACCAGCAGCGGATCGGCCGGGTCGACCATCGCGGCGGCCTTGCGCGCGGGCACTCCGCGCAACTGGACCCGGCCGGCCTCGATCAACGCACCGGCCTGCTCCCGGGACCGGGCCAGGCCGCGACGGACGAGTTCGGCGTCGAGCCGGGTACGACGTGCCATGGGGGTGGTTCTCTCCGGTCAGGTCTGGTCGATGGTGGCGAGGGTTTCCCGCAACGTCTGGTACGCCGCCTCGTACTGCGCGATCTGGTCGGCCGGGGACAGACCCTCGGCGTTGGCCATCGCCCGCACGGCGGCGTCGACGGCCGGATGCCGGGCGTCGTCGACCTCGTCGTCACGCCCGCCGACCGGCGGCGGGCCGGGTGTCCGGACCCCCGACGGGCCGGGACGGCCGACGGACGGGCCAGGTGTCCCGACGGGCGGCGGGCCGGGACGGAACGGGCCGGTCACGACCGGCTCCCCACGGGACGGCTCACGCGGCACCACCGGAGCCGTCGTGGCCGGGGGTGACCTTCCCGGGGCGGCGGGCATCCCCGCCGGCTCCGGTCGACCCGGTGGGCGGCGGGGCCGCGTCCGCCGCCGGCCCGGACTTCTTCGCCACCGCCTTCTTGGCGACCGCCTTCTTCGCCACGGCCTTCGGGGCCGTCGTCGCCACCGTCGTCGGGGTCACCGCCTTCTTCGCCACCGCCTTCTTGGCGACGGCCTTCTTCGCCACCGTCCCGGCCGCCGTCGCGGGAGCCGGCCCGGCCCCGGACTCCACCCCCGCGCCGCCGGTCGGCGGTACGGTCGTGTCCGGTGCCTCGTCACCGACCGGCAACCCGCCCGGTGCGCCCTTCGCCTCACGGAGCTGCCGTTCCAGCTCGTGCACCCGGCGGGTCAGCTCGGCGACCTCGTCGGCCGTCGCCAGCCCCACCGCGCCGAGCGCCCGGTCGACCTCGAAGCGGACCAGCTTGGTCAACGCCTCCCGGTTCGCCGCGCCGGTGGCGAGCAGTTCCTCGGCGAGCGCCTGCAACTGGACGGCGGTCGCGCCGCCCGTACCGGCCAACCGCCGGGCGGCGTCCTGTGCCCTCTTCCGGGGCGCCTCCGTCAGGCCCAGGGCCAGCTCCAGGTAGGCGCGCCACGCGTCCTGCATGACTCAAGTCCTTCCGCGGGGGCAGTGTGCGGCCCTCACGCTACCGGGCGCCCCGAGCCGCCCCTTGCGGTACGGTGCCGGAAAACGGCGTGGCGGGTACGAAGGAGACGATGTGGCCAGCGTGGACGAGTGCCGACAGGCCCTGCGGGATCTTGCCGACCGGTTGGACCGGCACGCCGACGCCTCCAGCAAGATCGATCTGGACCGGACCCT
The DNA here is from genome assembly GCF_007833915.1 of Micromonospora sp. HM134. Taxonomy (NCBI): domain Bacteria; kingdom Bacillati; phylum Actinomycetota; class Actinomycetes; order Micromonosporales; family Micromonosporaceae; genus Micromonospora; species Micromonospora sp. HM134. The sequence continues at coordinate 2,533,339 of NZ_CP041061.1, read as the reverse complement.
GGCCTGCCGGATCACCGATCTGGAGACCGCGTTCCACGGCCGGATCGAAGGCGGACGGCTGGTCGATCTCGCCGACGGCGACGACCCGAAGGCGAAGATCGCCCTGGTCACCTCCAGTGACGACCTCGTCGCCCTGGTACGCGGCCAGCTCGACGTCACCAAGGCGGTCGCAGCCCGCCGGATCTCCATCAAGGCCAGCCCGTTCGACCTGCTGAAACTGCGCAAGCTGCTCTGAGCGACGACCCGACGACGAAAGGGCCGGCACCGCTGCCCGGTGCCGGCCCTTCTACCGTCAGGTGGCGTGCCGTCAGGTGGCCAGGCCGAACCCGGCCAGCGCCTGCTCCGCCTCCGGCGAGGCCGGGCGCACGTCCGCACCGGTGCCCGCCTCCCAGGCGACCGCGCACAGCGCGGCCACCGCGTCCAGCGGCCGGCCGGCACCGCGCAACTCCACCGCACCGTCCACCGCCGCCGCCGACCATCCACCGGCCTGCGGAGCGCCGGGGACCCGGACCACCGCCGTCGGATCGAGGAGCCCGGCCAGGTCGGCCGCCACGTGGGTCGGCCGCCGCTGCTCGGGGGCACCCAACAGCTCGGCTACGTCGCTGACGCCGGTCAGCACCAGCAGGCTGTCCAGCCCGGCCCGGCGGGCACCCTCGATGTCGGTGTCCAGCCGGTCACCGACCACCAAGGTACGGCCGGTGCCGGCCCGCCGGGCGGCGGTGGTGAACAGCGCCGGCTCGGGCTTGCCGACCACCACGTCGGGTGCCCGGTCCAGGGCGTGCCGCAGGGCGGCCACCAGCGACCCGTTGCCGGGCAGCGGACCCCGTCCACTCGGCAGCGTCCGGTCCGTGTTGGTGGCCACCCAGGTCGCCCCGGCCCGGATCGCCACCGACGCCTCGGCCAGGTCCACCCAGCCCACCTGCGGGCCGTACCCCTGCACGACGGCGACCGGCGCGGCCTCGGCGCGGTCGACGGGGGTGAGCCCGACGGCGCTGATCTCGGCGCGCAGCGCCTCGGCACCGACGACGAGCACCGCCGCGCCGGCCGGAAGCCGGTCCCGCAACAGCTCCGCGGAGGCGGCGGCCGAGGTGAGCACCTCCGCCGGATCAGCCGGTACGCCGATGCCCGTGAGCAGGTCGGCGACCTCGCTGGAGCGCCGCGAGGCGTTGTTCGTGGCGAACGCCACCGACCGGCCCTCGGCCCGCAACGCGCCGAGGGCCTCGACCGCGCCGGGGATCGGCCGGTCGATCAGGTAGATCACTCCGTCCAGGTCGAAGACGACCAGGGCGTACCCGTCGATCAGCCGGTCCCCGGCGACCCCGGTCATCGCTGGTCCGCCTCCGCCGCCGGCCCGTCGACCGGCCGCACGCCGGCCACGGTCGCGTCGCCGTCGGCGCGACCGGCCGGGCCGGCAACGGTGTCGGGCCGGACGTCCGCACCGGCGGCGTCGTCGGCCTCGTCGTCGTCCCGCACCGCAGCGGCGGGCAGGTCGGCTACGTCGTCCCCGCCGGTGTCCCGGTCGGCGTCGCGGTCAGCCTGGTCGCGGTCGTGGACGTCCCGGTCGGCGTCGTGCCGGCTCAGCGCGGCAGCGCCGGCGTCGTCACGGTCCTCGTCCTCGTCCTCGTCCTCGTCGCCGTCGTCGTGGCGGTCGCGGACCTCGTCATCGACGTCGTCGTAGTCCTCGTCGTCGGGGGTCTGCCGGGGCCCGGCGTCCGGGTCGGTGGCCTCCCCTGCGGCGGCGGACTCCTCGACCGGCTCGTCGTCCTCGTCGTCGCCCTCGATCACCACGCCGTCGAGTTCCAGCAGCCGTTCCGGGGCGTCGGTCTCACCGTCGGTATCCACGTCGGCGGCCCGCGAGAACCACTCCCGGGCCTCCTCACGGCGGTCCACCGCGAGCAGCGCGTCGGCGTACGCGTACCGCAGCCGCGCGGTCCACGGCTCGGCGACGTCGGTGGTCAGCTCCGGAACCTGGAGCATCGCCACCGCCGCGTCCTTCTGCCCCAGGTCACCCCGGGCACCTGCGGCGACGATCAGCAGTTCGACCGCGACGGCCTTGTCGAGCTTGTCGCTGTCGGCCCCCCGGAACAGGTCGATCGCCCGCTCCGGACGCCCCAGCGCCCGCTCACAGTCGGCCAGTACGGCCAGGTGGCTCTGCAACCCGGTCATCCGGTGGTACGTGCGCAGCTCGGCGATCGCCGTCTGCCACTCCCCCGCGTGGTACGCGGCCAGGCCGACCGCCTCGCGTACGGCGGAGATCCGGGCGGCGAGCCGCCGGGCGGCCATCGCGTGGGCCAACGCCTCCGCCGGGTCCTCGTCGATCAGCTGACCGGTGGCGACCAGGTGCCGGGCGACGGTCTCCGCCACCGGCTTGTTCAGCGACAGCAGCTCCGCGCGGACGGCCGTGTCGAGGTCACTCGCGGAGATCTCGTCCGGCAGCACCGGCGCGACCGCCCGGCCGTCGGTCTCGTCCCGACGCTCCCGGTCGGGGCCGAACCCGCCCTCCCGGCGGCGGTCGTCCCCCCGCTGGTCGTCCCGGCGTGGCCGGTCATGACCGCCGCGTTCGCCGCCCCGGAACCCGCCCTCACGGCGGTCACCGCCGCGCGAGTCGTCGTTGCGGAAGCCACCCTCGCGGCGGTCACCGCCCCGGAAGCCACCCTCGCGGGAGTCGCTGCCACGGAAGCCACCGGACCGGGAGTCGCCGTCGCGCGGGCCCGACCGGAAACCACCCTCACGACGGTCCCCACCCCGGAAACCACCCTCACGGGAGTCACCACCCCGGAAACCACCCTCACGCGAGTCACCGCCACGGAAACCGCCCTCACGGCGATCGCCGCCGAAGCCACCGGGCCGACGGTCACCGCCCCGGAAACCGCCCTCGCGGGAGTCGCCGCCCCGGAAGCCGCCCTCGCGGGGCCGGAAACCACCACGGTCGCCACGCGAATCGTCACGACGGTCCCCACCACGGAAGCCACCGTCACGGGAGTCACCGTCCCGGCGGAAACCACCAGGACGGGAGTCACCATCACGCGGACCCGACCGGAAACCACCCTCACGACGGTCACCGCCGAAGCCGCCCTCACGACGGTCCCCACCCCGGAAACCACCCTCGCGGGAGTCACCGCCACGGAAACCACCCTCACGACGGTCCCCACCACGGAAACCGCCGTCGCGGGAGTCACCGTCCCGGCGGAACCCACCAGGACGGGAGTCACCATCACGCGGACCGGAGCGGTAGCCGCCCTCACGACGGTCGCCGCCCCGGAAGCCACCCTCGCGGGAGTCGCCGCCCCGGAAGCCGCCCTCGCGGGGCCGGAAACCACCACGGTCGCCACGCGAATCGTCGCGACGGTCCCCACCCCGGAAGCCACCGTCGCGGGAGTCACCGTCACGGCGGAACCCACCAGGACGGGAGTCACCATCACGCGGACCCGACCGGAAACCACCCTCACGACGGTCACCGCCGAAGCCGCCCTCACGACGGTCCCCACCCCGGAAACCACCCTCGCGGCGGTCACTGCCACGGAAGCCGCCGTCGCGACGGTCGCCGGAGAAACCGCCCTCACGACGGTCACCTCCCCGGAAGCCACCCTCGCGGGAGTCGCCGCCCCGGAAACCGCCCTCACGCGGACCAGACCGGAAACCACCACGGTCACCACGCGAATCGTCGCGACGGTCCCCACCACGGAAACCACCGGGACGCGAATCGCCGTCACGCGGGCCCGACCGGAAACCGCCTTCACGACGGTCACCGCCGGAGCCGCCATCCCGACGGTCGCCGCTGCGGAAACCGCCGTTTCGCGGCGCGTCACCGTCACGGCGGAAACCGCCTTCGCGGCGGTCGCCACCCCGGAAACCACCGTCGCGGGACTCACCATCGGAACGGAAACCACCGGGCCGGGAGTCACCGGTACGCGGGGCAGACCGGAAACCGCCCTCGCGCCGATCGCCGCCCCGGGGTCCACCCCGCGAGGCGCCGCGGTCGTCGCGGTCGCCACGGTACGGGGGGCGGTCGTCCCGGCGGGGGCCGGCGTCCCGCCCCTGGGGACGGTCGGAGCGGTCTTCGTATCGGCGCGGACGATCTCCGCCCTGCGGTCCTGAACTCACAGGTACATCCTTCCTAATTGCGCCACCCACGGCGCGACGCAGTCGAGGGCCGACCCGGATGGGGCGGCCCTCGACTGGAAAGGTTGTCCGGCGGTGTCCTACTCTCCCACACCCTCCCGAGTGCAGTACCATCGGCGCTGGAGGGCTTAGCTTCCGGGTTCGGAATGTGACCGGGCGTTTCCCCTCCGCCATGACCGCCGTAACACTATGAACATATCAAACAACACACACACCCACACTGTGGGGGGTTGTTTGGTGTTTGTTCAGAGTTGCACAGTGGACGCGTAGCAGCCTTGTTATCAAGTCCTCGGCCTATTAGTACCGGTCAACTGAACCCGTTACCGAGCTTACATTTCCGGCCTATCAACCCAGTCGTCTAGCTGGGGGCCTTACCCCCACAAAGTGGGGTGGGATACCTCATCTTGAAGCAGGCTTCCCGCTTAGATGCTTTCAGCGGTTATCCCTTCCGAACGTAGCTAACCAGCCGTGCCCCTGGCGGGACAACTGGCACACCAGAGGTTCGTCCGTCCCGGTCCTCTCGTACTAGGGACAGCCCTTCTCAAGTATCCTACGCGCACGGCGGATAGGGACCGAACTGTCTCACGACGTTCTAAACCCAGCTCGCGTACCGCTTTAATGGGCGAACAGCCCAACCCTTGGGACCTGCTACAGCCCCAGGATGCGACGAGCCGACATCGAGGTGCCAAACCATCCCGTCGATATGGACTCTTGGGGAAGATCAGCCTGTTATCCCCGGGGTACCTTTTATCCGTTGAGCGACACCGCTTCCACACGCAAGTGCCGGATCACTAGTCCCGACTTTCGTCCCTGCTCGACCTGTCAGTCTCACAGTCAAGCTCCCTTGTGCACTTGCACTCAACACCTGATTGCCAACCAGGCTGAGGGAACCTTTGGGCGCCTCCGTTACCCTTTAGGAGGCAACCGCCCCAGTTAAACTACCCACCAGACACTGTCCCTGAACCGGATAACGGTCCGAAGTTAGATACCCAAATCAACCAGAGTGGTATTTCAAGATTGCCTCCACCCATACTGGCGTACAGGTTTCACCGGCTCCCACCTATCCTACACAAGCCCATTCAGATACCAATGTCAAGCTATAGTAAAGGTCCCGGGGTCTTTCCGTCCTGCCGCGCGTAACGAGCATCTTTACTCGTACTGCAATTTCGCCGGGCCTGTGGTTGAGACAGTGGGGAAGTCGTTACGCCATTCGTGCAGGTCGGAACTTACCCGACAAGGAATTTCGCTACCTTAGGATGGTTATAGTTACCACCGCCGTTTACTGGCGCTTAAGTTCTCCGCTTCGCCCCAAAGAGCTAACAGGTCCCCTTAACGTTCCAGCACCGGGCAGGCGTCAGTCCATATACATCGAATTACTTCTTCGCATGGACCTGTGTTTTTAGTAAACAGTCGCTTCCCCCTGCTCTCTGCGGCCATACAACGCTCCACCCGCACGGGGCTTCACGTCTCCGGCCCCCCTTCTCCCTAAGTTACGGGGGCAATTTGCCGAGTTCCTTAACCACAGTTCGCCCGATCGCCTCGGTATTCTCTACCTGACCACCTGTGTCGGTTTGGGGTACGGGCCGCTCGAAACTCGCTAGAGGCTTTTCTCGGCAGCATAGGATCACTGACTTCACCTGAATCGGCTCGGCATCACGTCTCAGCCCCATGACATGCGGATTTGCCTACATGTCGGCCTACACGCTTACCCCGGCACAACCACCGGCCGGGCTCAGCTACCTTCCTGCGTCACCCCATCGCTTGACTACTACCCGCCAGGTTCCCACGCTCCCCAACATCCGTCCGAAGACATCAGCCAGCTCGGGTGGTTAGCACAACGAGGTTCATCACGGGCGCTCCTTCGCGGGTACGGGAATATCAACCCGTTGTCCATCGACTACGCCTCTCGGCCTCGCCTTAGGTCCCGACTCACCCAGGGCGGATTAGCCTGGCCCTGGAACCCTTGGTCATCCGGCGGAAGGGTTTCTCACCCTTCTTTCGCTACTCATGCCTGCATTCTCACTCGTGCCGCGTCCACAACTAGGTCACCCCGCTGCTTCACCCCCGGCACGACGCTCCCCTACCCATCCACACACCTGCACAAGGAATCACGTCCAAGCGAGATTAAAATGTGAATGCCACAGCTTCGGCGGTGTGCTTGAGCCCCGCTACATTGTCGGCGCGGAACCACTTGACCAGTGAGCTATTACGCACTCTTTAAAGGGTGGCTGCTTCTAAGCCAACCTCCTGGTTGTCTATGCGACCCCACATCCTTTTCCACTTAGCACACGCTTAGGGGCCTTAGCTGGTGATCTGGGCTGTTTCCCTCTCGACTACGAAGCTTATCCCCCGCAGTCTCACTGCCGCGCTCTCACTTACCGGCATTCGGAGTTTGGCTGATTTCGGTAAGCTTGTAGGCCCCCTAGACCATCCAGTGCTCTACCTCCGGCAAGAAACACACGACGCTGCACCTAAATGCATTTCGGGGAGAACCAGCTATCACGGAGTTTGATTGGCCTTTCACCCCTAACCACAGATCATCCCCCAACTTTTCAACGTTGGTGGGTTCGGCCCTCCACGCGGTCTTACCCGCGCTTCAGCCTGCCCATGGCTAGATCACTCCGCTTCGGGTCTAGAACATGCGACTCAAACGCCCTCTTCAGACTCGCTTTCGCTACGGCTCCCCCACACGGGTTAACCTCGCCACATGCCACTAACTCGCAGGCTCATTCTTCAAAAGGCACGCCGTCACCCCGCAAGGCTCCGACGGATTGTAGGCGAACGGTTTCAGGTACTATTTCACTCCCCTCCCGGGGTACTTTTCACCATTCCCTCACGGTACTCGTCCGCTATCGGTCACCAGGAAGTATTTAGGCTTACCAGGTGGTCCTGGCAGATTCACGGCAGATTACAGGAGTCCGCCGCTACTCGGGAACACCCACAGAAGATCAGCAACTTTCACCTACCGGACTCTCACCGACTACGGTTGGCTTTTCCACACCATTCGGCTAGCCACTGACTTTATAACTCCTCGAACAAGTGTCAGCTCGTTCAGCAGGGTCCCACAACCCCGACCACGCAACCCCTGACAGGTATCACACGCAACCGGTTTAGCCTCAATCCGCTTTCGCTCGCCACTACTCACGGAATCACTAAATTGTTTTCTCTTCCTACGGGTACTGAGATGTTTCACTTCCCCGCGTTCCCCCCACACACCCTATGTGTTCAGGTGCGGGTGACACCACATGACTGGTGCCAGGTTTCCCCATTCGGACACCCTGGGATCACAGCTTGGTTGACAGCTCCCCCAGGCCTATCGCGGCCTCCCACGTCCTTCATCGGCTCCTGGTGCCAAGGCATCCACCGTTCGCCCTTGACAACTTGACCACAAAGATGCTCGCGTCCACTGTGCAATTCTCAACAAACAACCAACCCACAACCCCACAGCCCCACACCAGCAACCCCAACAGGGACCCGGTATGCGAGGCCAGGCCATGCCTGGCAGACCACCGAAGCTCACGCTCCAGAACAGTCCTCCGAAAAAACAACCTCAGGTTGTTCCTTCAGGACCCAACAGGGTGCTATACGCTCCTACCCAGCCGCACCAGAAGGAACCGTTCCCACCACCCGAAGAGCAGCTGTACTAGGTATCCCGGCCGTTGCCGGACACAAACTCGCCAGTGTCTCCGCCATCTGAGCACCCCGACCCGACATCCGCAGGCCGCGGGCTCCATACCGGCTTTCACCGGATGGTGCTCCTTAGAAAGGAGGTGATCCAGCCGCACCTTCCGGTACGGCTACCTTGTTACGACTTCGTCCCAATCGCCAGCCCCACCTTCGACGGCTCCCTCCACAAGGGTTGGGCCACCGGCTTCGGGTGTTGCCGACTTTCGTGACGTGACGGGCGGTGTGTACAAGGCCCGGGAACGTATTCACCGCAGCGTTGCTGATCTGCGATTACTAGCGACTCCGACTTCACGGGGTCGAGTTGCAGACCCCGATCCGAACTGAGACCGGCTTTTTGGGATTCGCTCCACCTCACGGCATCGCAACCCATTGTACCGGCCATTGTAGCATGCGTGAAGCCCTGGACATAAGGGGCATGATGACTTGACGTCATCCCCACCTTCCTCCGAGTTGACCCCGGCAGTCTTCGATGAGTCCCCGCCATAACGCGCTGGCAACATCGAACGAGGGTTGCGCTCGTTGCGGGACTTAACCCAACATCTCACGACACGAGCTGACGACAGCCATGCACCACCTGTGACCGCCCCCGAAGGACCTCCCATCTCTGGAAGTTTTGCGGCCATGTCAAACCCAGGTAAGGTTCTTCGCGTTGCATCGAATTAATCCGCATGCTCCGCCGCTTGTGCGGGCCCCCGTCAATTCCTTTGAGTTTTAGCCTTGCGGCCGTACTCCCCAGGCGGGGCGCTTAATGCGTTAGCTGCGGCACAGGGAACCGGAGAGGCCCCCACACCTAGCGCCCAACGTTTACAGCGTGGACTACCAGGGTATCTAATCCTGTTCGCTCCCCACGCTTTCGCTCCTCAGCGTCAGTATCGGCCCAGAGACCCGCCTTCGCCACCGGTGTTCCTCCTGATATCTGCGCATTTCACCGCTACACCAGGAATTCCAGTCTCCCCTACCGAACTCTAGCCTGCCCGTATCGACCGCAGGCTTGGGGTTGAGCCCCAAGTTTTCACGGTCGACGCGACAAGCCGCCTACGAGCTCTTTACGCCCAATAAATCCGGACAACGCTCGCGCCCTACGTCTTACCGCGGCTGCTGGCACGTAGTTGGCCGGCGCTTCTTCTGCAGGTACCGTCACTTGCGCTTCGTCCCTGCTGAAAGAGGTTTACAACCCGAAGGCCGTCATCCCTCACGCGGCGTCGCTGCATCAGGCTTCCGCCCATTGTGCAATATTCCCCACTGCTGCCTCCCGTAGGAGTCTGGGCCGTGTCTCAGTCCCAGTGTGGCCGGTCGCCCTCTCAGGCCGGCTACCCGTCGTCGCCTTGGTAGGCCATCACCCCACCAACAAGCTGATAGGCCGCGAGCCCATCCCAGGCCGAAAAACTTTCCACCCCCCACCATGCGACAGGAGGTCATATCCGGTATTAGCCCCCGTTTCCGAGGGTTATCCCAAAGCCTAGGGCAGGTTACTCACGTGTTACTCACCCGTTCGCCGCTCGAGTACCCCGAAGGGCCTTTCCGCTCGACTTGCATGTGTTAAGCACGCCGCCAGCGTTCGTCCTGAGCCAGGATCAAACTCTCCAACAAAAACCTGTCGAACAGCAATCCCGACAACAAACATGTTGCCAAAGGAATCCCAAACCAACCAAACCCGAAGATTCAGCCGGCACGGGGTATAAAACAATTGGCACTGGCTTTACAAGCACCCTGTTGAGTTCTCAAAGAACAACCACACACCACCCGGAAGCCCCGCAACAGCAGAACCCCCGACCTGGGGCATCTCATTCACCGCGCCCCGCGCTTCCGCGCCAGGCACTTTTACTACGTTACCCGGTGGTATCCGCCGTGTCAAACCGCTCTGTCACGATCCACACCACATCAACCATAATTTCCACACACCACGAACACCCCCGGCTCACACCGGAAAACATCGTGATTGTCGCCAGGCCGGCCGCTGCGGTTTCCCGCGAGCACGCCCGGTTCCCTGCCGGCGTCCCACACTACCCGGTCGGTTTCGCCTCACCAAATCGACCCCCCGGGCCGATCCGGGCACCGCCCGGTCCGTGCTCCGCAGGGGCGACCCCACGAAGTCGGAACCTCACACCGCGCTCCGGCCTGCGAGGCATTCGCCCCGGTTCGTCCGTTCCGCGCTGGCAGAGAGAAAGTTACGCGTCCGCCAAGTTGATCGTCAAATCCGGCGGACGCGTCGCACGTCACACTGCCGCGCACCGTCCCGTGCGTCCCCGGCGGGCCGGCCCACCGGGGACGGACGGGACCGGCCGAGGACGGCGAGGACGGCCCACCGGGTCAGGGACGCAGCTCGACCCCGGCGAAGGAGCGCTTGCCCCGGCGCAGCACCAGGTAACGCCCGTGCAGCAGCTCGGCCGGGTCGACGGTGGCGTCGACGTCGGTGACCCGGGTGTTGTTCACGTACGCGCCGCCCTCGGTGATCACCCGACGGGCCTCCTTGAGCCCGCCGACCAGACCCGAGTCGCGCAGCAGCCCGGCCACGTCGGGCAGCTCACCGGTGAGCTGCACCAGGCCGGCCTCGGTCAGCGCGGCCCGCAGCGTCTCCGGGGCCAGGTCGTCCAGCGAGCCCCGGCCGAAGAGGGCCTGGCTGGCGGCGACGGCCTGCCGGGTCTCCTCCGCACCGTGGACCAGGGTGGTGAGTTCCTCGGCGAGGGCGCGTTGGGCGACCCGGGCGGCCGGGCGTTCCGCCGTCTCCTTCTCCAGCGCCTCCAGCTCCTCGCGGGAGCGGAAGCTGAAGTAGCGCAGGTAGCGGGTGACGTCCCGGTCGTCGGCGTTGACCCAGAACTGGTAGAAGGCGTACGGGCTGGTCATCTCCGCGTCGAGCCAGACCGCGCCGCCCTCGGTCTTGCCGAACTTGGTGCCGTCGGAGCGGGTGACCAGCGGGGTGGTGAACGCCTGCACCGGGCCGGCCCCCCGGCGACGCACGTAGTCGACGCCGGCGGTGATGTTGCCCCACTGGTCGGAACCGCCGTACTGGAGCTGGCAGCCGTGCCGGCGGTGCAGCTCGAAGAAGTCGTTGGCCTGGAGCAGCTGGTAGCTGAACTCGGTGAAACTGATGCCGGTCTCCAGCCGGGCCCGCACCACCTCGCGGGCCAGCATCTTGTTGACCGGGAAGTGCTTGCCGACGTCCCGGAGGAACTCGACCACCGACATCTCGCCGGTCCACTCCAGGTTGTTGACCAGTTGCGCCGCGTTCTGCCCGGTGTACGACACGAAGGGCGCGAGCTGGTCGCGGATGCGCTGCACCCAGCCGGCCACCACCTCGGGCGGGTTGAGGGTGCGCTCGGCGCTCTCCTTCGGGTCGCCGATCTGACCGGTGGCGCCGCCCACCAGCAGCAGCGGCCGGTGCCCGGCGAGTTGGAGCCGGCGGGCGGTGGTGACCTGCATCAGGTGGCCGACATGCAGGCTGGGCGCGGTCGGATCGAAGCCCACGTAGAAGGTGGCCGCCCCGCCGTCGAGCAGGTCGCGCAGCTCGTCGGGGCCGGTGGAGTCCTGGATCAGGCCGCGCCACCGCAGGTCTTCGGTCAGGGAGTCCCGTCCGTGCGGGAGGTTGCTGTCGGTCACGGTCACCGATTCTCCCCCATTGCCGACCTGCGGCCGTACCGGGTTTACCGGCCGGCGGCCCGACTAGGCTGGCCGGGCCGGTGCGACGAGGAGGAACAGCCGTGGAGATCCCGGAGATGACGGACGGTCTGGTCGGTCTGCTGGGGCTGAGTTTCGACGAGGCCAGCGGGGACCGGGTGGTCATCCGGTGGAAGGTGCGGCCCGAGCTGCACCAGCCGGCCGGCATCCTGCACGGCGGGGTCTACTGCGCCGTGGTGGAGACGGTCGGCAGTGTGGGCGGCACGCTCTGGCTGGGTGACCGGGGCAGTGTGGTCGGGGTCTCCAACCAGACGGACTTCCTCCGCGCGGTCCGCGAGGGCGAGCTGGTGGCCGTGGGCACTCCGGTGCACCGGGGGCGCAGCCAGCAGCTCTGGCAGGTGGAGATCACCGACGCCGAGGGCCGGTTGGTCTCCCGGGGTCAGGTGCGTTTGCAGAACCTCACCCGGGACTGACCCCCGGCGGGGGCGGCGAGCCTGACCGGTTCGCCCGGTATGAGAGGCACTGCGCCGATATCGTCGCCTCGATGACCGCCGCCGATCCCGTCCCCACGTGAGGAAGCTCCTCGCCGCCACCCTCGGGGTGCTCTCGGCCATCGGCGGCTTCGTCGACATCGGCGACCTGGTGGCGGCGAGCCAGGCGGGGGCCCGCTTCGGCATGGCCCACGCCTGGGTGCTGCTGCTCGGCGTGGTCGGCATCTGCGCGTACGCGGAAATGGCCGGCCGGATCGCGGCGGTCAGCGGACGGGCGGTGTTCGACCTGGTCCGGGAGCGGTTGGGCCCCCGCGTGGCGCTGCTCAACCTGGCGGCGTCCTACCTGGTCACGGTGTTGACCCTGGCCGCCGAGCTGGGCGGGGTGGCGCTGGCGCTGCAACTGGCCTCCCGGGTGAGTTACCTGCTGTGGGTGCCGGTCGCGGCGTTCGCGGTCTGGCTGGTGCTGTGGCGGATGCGGTTCCAGCTGATGGAGCGGGTGTTCGGGCTGGCCGGGCTGACCCTGCTGGTCTTCACCGTGGCGCTGTTCTGGCTGCCGACGGACTGGGCGGCGCTCGGCCACGATGCCCTGCACCCCGGCACGGCCGGGCAGGGCTCGGGGGCGTACTGGTTCGTGGCGGTGGCGCTGTTCGCCTCCACCGTCAGCCCGTACGAGGTGTTCTTCTTCTCCTCCGGCGGGGTGGAGGAGAACTGGAGCGCCGCCGACCTGGCCGACGCCCGGTCGAGCGTGCTCATCGGTTTCCCGGTCGGCGGCCTGCTGGCGTTGTCGCTGATCGCCACGGCCACCGTGGTGTTCCATCCGGCCGGGGTGTCGCTGTCGACCCTCGACCAGGTCGCCGGGCCGGTGGTGCTGGCGTTCGGCGGGGTGGGGCTGGCGGTCGCCGCGCTGGCGTTCTTCGCGGTGACCTTCGGGGCCGCGCTGGAGACCGGGCTGTCGGCGGCGTACGCGGCGGCGCAGTACTTCGGCTGGCAGTGGGGCAAGCGGGTCAGCCCCCGGGAGGCCGCCCGGTTCCACAGCGTGCTGCTGGTCAGCGTGCTGGCCGCGACGCTGCTGCTGTCCACCACCGTCGACCCGGTGCGGCTGACCGAGTACATGCTCATCGCCAGCGCGGTGGTGCTGCCGTTGACGTACCTGCCGATCCTGGTCGTCGCCAACGACCGGACCTACCTGGGCGACAACGTGAACGGCCCGTGGCTGAACCTGCTCGGCGCGGTGTTCCTGCTGGTGATCGTGGCGGCATCGGTGGCGGCGGTCCCGCTGGCGGTGGGGACGGGGATGGGGCGGTGAGGATGCAGCTCGGCCGGCAGCTGCTCGACCGGCAGATCGTCGACGCCGACGGGCTACTGCTGGGCAAGGTCGACGACGTCGAGTTCGCCGTCGACGACGGGGGCCTGCCGTACGTGGCGTGCCTGCTGACCGGGCAGGGCGCGCTCGGGCGGCGGATCGGAGGCCGGGTCGGGCGGCTGCTGGTGGCGCTCGCCGACCGGTTCACCGAGGAGGCGTCGGCCCCGCTGCGCATCCCGTTCGGCCAGGTGGCCCGGATCGACAGCGCGGTCCGGCTGCGGGCCCGCGCCGACGAGCTGCCCCGCCCGCCGGTGGAGACGTGGCTGCGGCGACACCTGATCGACCGGATTCCGGGGGCCGACCGTGCGAGCGGGTGAGCTGCTCGGGCGCACCGCGTACGACCTGCACGGCCGGCGGCTGGGGCGGGTGGTGGACGTGGTGGTGCGGGGGGACTTCCCGGACGGCCGGCTGCGGCTGACCGACGTGCTGGTGACCCGGCACTGGTGGAGCCGGGTGTGGGGCCGGTTGATCGGGGCGCAGCGGCACCCGTCGGGGCCGTGGGTGATCCGGGTGACCGCGCGGGCGCTCAGCCGGGACACCCGCCAGGTCCCCGCCGACCAGGTGCAGCTGCTGCCACCCGTGCCGGGCTTCCCGTTCGGCGACCCGGCCCCCTCGGACTGACGCCGGGGCCGGGTCAGGCGTGGGCTTCGTCGCGGACGGGTTCCTGCTCGTCGACGGGGGTCGTGGTCGGGGCGTGGTGCAGCCGGATCTGGGTGATGGCGCGCTGGTCGACGCCGGTGACGGTCATCTCCCAGTCGTCGATGGTGACCTGCTCCCCGGCGACGGTGGGGATGTGCCCGAGGCAGGACAGCACCATGCCGGCGACGGTGGTGTAGTCGCCGGCGGGCCGGTTGGGCACCTCGACGCCGATGTCGGTCAGGTCGTGCACGGGGAAGGTGCCGGGCAGCACCAGCGAACCGTCGGCCTCGGTGCGCACCGCGCGGACGTCCCGGTCGGTCTCGTCGTAGATCTCCCCGACGATCTCCTCCAGGATGTCCTCCAGGGTGACGATGCCGTCGACCGCGCCCCGCTCGTCGACCACCAGGGCGATGTGCTGCCGCTCGGCCTTGAACTGGCGCAACGCGTCGACCACCGGCAGCGAGTCGGGCAGCAGCATCGGCGGGCGGGCGCAGTCGTCGACCGGCCGGTCGTCCGGCACCCCCACCAGGTCACGCAGGTGGATCACGCCGACCGCGTCGTCGAGGCCGCCGTGGCGGACCACCGGGGCCCGGGAGTGGCCGGTGGCCGCCAGCAGCAGCCGGGCGGCCTCCGCGGTGGTCCCGCTGTCGAGCGTGAAGACCTGCAACCGGGGTACGAGCACCGCGCGCAGCTGCCGGTCGGCGATCTCCACCGCGCCGGCGATGATCGTGCGTTGTTCCTTGGTGAAGCCGTGGTTGCCGGCGACGATGTCGCGCAGTTCGTCCGGGCCGATCTCGTCGGGCTGGTGCTTCGGGTCGACCCCGGCGAGCCGGACCACCAGGTCGCTGGTGGCGCCGAGCAGCCACACCGCCGGGCGGGTGAAGCTGGACAGGATGTCCAGGGGACGGGCCACCAGCAGCGCCCAGCGTTCGGCGCGCTGCATCGCGATCCGCTTCGGGGCCAGCTCACCGAAGACCAGGGTGACGAAGGTCAGGGCCAGGGTGACCAGCACGATGGCCACCGTCTCGGCGGCCCCGCCGAGGAACCCGAGCAGCGGCACCAGCGGCCTGGCCAGGGAGACCGCCGCGGCGGCCGACGCGAGGAACCCGGCCAGGGTGATGCCGATCTGGATGGTGGCGAGGAAGCGGTTCGGGTCCTTGGCGAGCCGGGCGAGCACCCGGCCGGCCCGGCTGGAGCGTTCCAGCCGCTGCACTTGGCTGTCCCGCAGCGACACCAGCGCCATCTCGCTGCCCGCGAAGATCGCGTTGAGCACCACCAGGACTCCGACCAGGGCCAACTGGCTCCAGTAGCTCTGCACGCCCGGCACTCTCCCTCAGGCGGTGGGCGTCGGCGACACCGCCGACGCCGCCGGACGGAGGACCCGTCCGGCGTAGCCCAGTCTGTGCCCAACCGCGCGGTCCGCGAACCCTCCCGGCGGCCACGATCGGTGACCTGCGGCGGGTCGGCCTGGGCGGGCGGGTGGTCAGCCGCGTCCGGCGGCGGCGGGCGTCAGGTCGAGGACGTACGCGTCGCCCTCGGGGCGGAAGCCGAGCCGGTGGTAGTAGGGGGCGACCATGCCGGGTGGGCTGACCACCCGGCGGAACCCCCGGTCGGTGAACAGGCTGCTGCGGCGGTAGACGAACTCGCCGGGGGTGAAGTCGCGGAAGCGGCGGGTGACGTAGTCCAGGTCGATCTGGGCGATCCCGTCGGCCTCGGCGTGCGACAGCACCACCCCGACCACCTCGTCGTCGCGGACGACGAGGAACGCCGACCGGTCGGCGTCGGCCGGGGGTGGGCGGAAGTCGGGGTTGAACCGGGCGATGTCGGCCGCGTGCACCCGCAGCGTGTGGGCCAGGAACTGGTCGCCGACGCCCACCTCGACCACCTGGTAGGCGCGGTCGTCGTGCCGGGTGGCCAGCATCCTCCGCAGGTACCACACGTTGATCACGGCGAGCACCACGTTGAGGCCGACCATCGGCCAGACCTGCACGGCGGCGTTGTAGCCGATCAGGATCAGGCAGCCGACCAGGTTGAGGGCGCGCAGCCGCAGGATGCGCGTCTGCAGCAGCGACCAGACGAGCAGCGCGGAGCCGGCCCAGCCGACGAGTTCGAGCCAGTTCACCCCGCGAGACTAGTGCCCGCCCTGGTCAGCGGGGACGGCGGGCAGCTCCAGCAGCCACTCCTCGACCTCGACGCCCCGGCCGTCGGCGAATCCCGAGTCCTCGCCGACGATCACGAAGCCGCACTTGCGCAGCACCGCCAGGGAGGCCCGGTTGTCCTTCGCGGCGCGGGCGCGCAACGGCCGGTGCGGCAGCTCCCGCAGCAGGGCGGTCAGCGCGGCGGTGGCGTGGCCGCGCCCCCACCGGCGCGGGTCGATCCAGTAGCTGACCTCGGTGTGCCCGTCCACCGGGAAGGCCGCCACGTGCCCGACCACCGCACCGTCGGCGACGACGGTGCGGTTGACCACGGTCGGGTCGGCGCGGATGCGGGCCCAGTGCGCGTCGAAGACCGCCCGGTCGGTCGGGTCGGCCGGGCCGAACGCCGCCATCCAGGCCGCCTCCGGGTCCTGCTCGTGGGCGAAGAAATGCGGCAGGTCGTCGTCGCGCACCGGGCGCAGGGACACATCGGCGGTCACCGCCCGGAGGATACGCACCGGCACCGACACCTCGGGACCTGTGGCCCGGTCGGCGTACCGTCCGGCCCTGCCGGTGGGCGCCCCGGCGTTGCTACCAACGAGGGGACAGTTCCGACCGGCGAGTGGAGTGGAGGCCGGGGCCATGACCAGGTACGTCTACGACTTCATCGAGGGTGACCGCAGCAGGGCCGACCTGCTCGGCGGCAAGGGCGCGAACCTCGCCGAGATGACCCGGCTGGGGTTGCCGGTGCCGCCGGGTTTCACCATCGGCACCGACGCCTGCCGGGCGTACCTGGCCACCGGCTCGCCGCCCGCCGGGCTGTTCGCGGAGGTGGACGCCCACCTGCGGCGGGTCGAGCGGCAGGTGGGGCGGCGGCTCGGTGACCCGCACGACCCGCTGCTGCTGGCGGTGCGTTCCGGCGGCCGGTACTCGATGCCCGGGATGATGGAGACGATCCTGGACATCGGGCTCACCGACGTCACCGTGGCGGGGCTGGCCGCCCGCACCGGCGACGCCCGGTTCGCGTGGGACTCGTACCGGCGGTTGATCCAGATGTTCGGCCGGACCGTGCACGGGGTGCCGGCGGAGGAGTTCGACCACGAGTGGGCCGCCCTGCGGGCCACCGCCGGCCCGGACGGGCCGGACGCGGCGCAGCTGCGCGACCTGGTGTCGACGTACCAGAAGATCTTCCTGCGGGCGGTGGGGCACGAGTTCCCGCAGTCCCCGCAGGAGCAGTTGCGGCAGGCCGTGTGCTCGGTGTTCGCGTCGTGGAACTCGGCGCGGGCCCGGATCTACCGGCGGCAGGAGCACATCCCCGACGACCTGGGCACCGCCGTCAACGTGATGGCGATGGTCTTCGGCAACCTCGGCCCGGACTCCGGCACCGGGGTGGCGTTCACCCGGGACCCGGCCACCGGCCTGCCCGGCGTGTACGGCGACTACCTGCCCGACGCCCAGGGCGAGGACGTGGTGGCCGGCATCCGCAACACCGTCGCCCTGCCCGAGCTGGCCCGGCTCGACCCGGCGAGCTTCCAGCAGCTCACCGGGGTCCTGGCCACGCTGGAGCGGCACTACCGGGACCTGTGCGACGTGGAGTTCACCATCGAACGCGGCACGCTGTGGATGTTGCAGACCCGGGTCGGCAAGCGGACCGCCGCCGCCGCGTTCGTGATCGCCGCCCAGCTCGTCGACGAGGGGCTGATCACCCTGGACGAGGCGTTGTGCCGGGTCAGCGGGGCGCAGTTGGACCAGCTGATGTTCCCCGCGTTCGACCTGGCCGGCGCGCCGCCGCCGCTCACCGCCGGGGTGGGGGCGTCGCCGGGGGCGGCGGTGGGTCGGGTGGTGTTCGACTCGGCCGCCGCGACCGCCGCCGACGGGCCGGTGATCCTGGTGCGTCGGGAGACCAACCCGGACGACCTGCCCGGCATGATCGCCGCCGCCGGGGTGCTCACCGCGCGGGGCGGGAAGACCTCGCACGCCGCCGTGGTGGCCCGGGGCATGGGCCGCACGTGTGTCTGCGGCGCGGACGCGCTGGTGGTCGACCCGCAGCGGGGCGAGTTCACCGTGGGCGACCGGGTGGTCCGGGCCGGCGAGGTGATCTCGATCGACGGGAGCACCGGCCGGGTCTACCCGGGTGCGGTGCCGGTGCAGCCCTCCCCCGTCGCCCGGTACCTCGCCGGTGAGCTGGCCCCGCAGGCCGACCCGCTGGTGGCGGCGGTGCACCGGCTGCTCGGGCACGCCGACGCGGTCCGCCGGCTCGGGGTGCGGGCCAACGCGGACACCGCCGCCGACGCCCGCCGGGCCCGCGCGCTCGGTGCCGCCGGCATCGGGCTGTGCCGCACCGAGCACATGTTCCTCGGCGGGCGGCGGGAGCTGGTGGAACGCCTCATCCTGGCCGACGGGCCGGACGAGGTGACCGCCGCGCTGGACGCGTTGCTGCCGTTGCAGCGGGCCGACTTCACCGAACTCCTCGCCGCGATGGACGGCCTGCCGGTGACGATCCGGCTGATCGACCCGCCGCTGCACGAGTTCCTGCCGCCGTTGCACGAGCTGACCGCGCGGGTCGCCCACGCCGAGGCGTCGGGTCGGGACCCGGGACGCGACGGGCACCTGCTGGCGGCGGTCCGCCGGATGCACGAGGCCAACCCGATGCTGGGGCTGCGCGGGGTGCGCCTCGGGCTGGTGGTGCCCGGGTTGTTCGCCATGCAGGTGCGGGCGGTGGCCGAGGCGGCGGCGCAGCGGGTCCGCGACGGCGGCGACCCCCGACCGGAGATCATGGTGCCGCTGGTGGGTGACGTGCGGGAACTGGCCGTCGTCCGGGCGGAGGCCGAGCGGGTGCTCGCCACGGTGCCCGACGCGCCGGCCGTGCCGATCGGCACGATGATCGAGGTGCCCCGGGCGGCGCTCACCGCCGGGGAGATCGCCACCCAGGCGCGGTTCTTCTCCTTCGGCACCAACGACCTGACCCAGCTCACCTGGGCGTTCTCCCGCGACGACGTGGAGGGGTCGTTCTTCGGGGCGTACCTGGAGCGGGGGATCTTCGAGGTGTCGCCGTTCGAGCGCCTCGACACCGCCGGGGTGGGTCAGCTCGTGCGGCTGGCCGTGGCGCAGGGGCGGGCCACCCGCCCGGAGTTGACCGTCGGGGTGTGCGGCGAGCACGGCGGCGACCCCGACTCGGTGGCGTTCTTCGCCGACGCCGGCCTGGACTACGTCTCGTGCTCGCCGTACCGGGTGCCGGTCGCCCGGCTCGCGGCGGGCCGGGCCGCCGTCGCCGCCGGCACCGGCACGTCCGACAGTCGATAAGGAGGCAGCACCATGACCGCGATCTTCAACCCGACCGGACCCGCCACGCTGGGCCCGCCGCCGGTGCCACGTACCCCGGTGGAGGCGACCGGGCCGACGACGGCCGGGCCGGTGGGGCCGGTGCTGGCGCTGCCCGGTTCACCGGCCGCCGCGCTGGTGCCGGTGACCCGCGACGGGCGGGCCGTCGGGGCGTTCGTGCTCGCCGACGGGCGGGTCCGCTACCGGGCGCTGCCCGACCCGGACCGGGTGCTCGCCGCCGCAGCCGGTGCCGCCGCCGTCGCCCTGCTCACCGCAGGCGTGGCGGTGGTGGCGCGGCGTCGGCCACCGGCGATCGGCACGGTCACCATGGGGCCCGGTGGCTGGGTCAGCCTGCGCGGTGCCCGGGTGCCCGCGCTGCGCCCGGCGACGCCCCGGCCGTGGTGGGCGCGGCTGCTGCGCGCCCAGCGGCTCGTCGTGCGGCGCTGACCGGCTGCGGGGGTCTTTGGTCCCGGGCGGGGGTGGTCCTGCGCCTCTGCCCGGGACGGCCCGGCCCGGCGAGGCTGATGGTGCAGGCGCAACACCCCGGCGACCCAGGCCGCCGGACCCGACCAGCGCGGAAGGACCGATCATGACCGGCACCGCACATCTCGACCCGTGGCGCGGCTTCACCGGCGACGCCTGGCGCGACACCGTCGACGTGGCCGCCTTCGTCCGGGACAACCACGAGCCCTACACCGGGGACGCGTCGTTCCTCACCGGGCCCACCTGCCGCACCCTGGAGGTCTGGGGCACGCTGCGGGCGATGTTCGTCGACGAGCGCCGCCGGGGCGTGTACGACATCGACGCCGCCACCCCGTCCACCATCACCGCGCACGCCCCCGGGTACATCGACCGGGAGCGGGAGCTGATCGTCGGGTTGCAGACCGACGCGCCGCTGCGCCGGGCCATCATGCCGGCCGGTGGGCTGCGGATGGTGGAGACCGCGCTGAAGGCGTACGGCTTCGCCGCCGACCCGCAGGTGCACCGGATCTTCACCACGTACCGCAGGACGCACAACGACGCGGTCTTCGACGCGTACCCGTCCGATGTGCTCGCCGCGCGCCGCTCGCACATCATCACCGGGCTGCCCGACGCGTACGGGCGGGGGCGGATCATCGGCGACTACCGGCGGGTGGCGCTGTACGGGGTGGACCGGCTGGTCGCCGAACGGAAGGCGCTGAAGGCGGCGCTGGACGACCGGCCGTCGACCGACGAGGTGATCCGGGACCGGGAGGAGCTGGCCGAGCAGATCCGGGCCCTCGGCGAGCTGGCGCAGATGGCGGCGGGCTACGGCTACGACATCGCCGGGCCGGCCACCACCGGCCGGGAGGCGATCCAGTGGCTCTACTTCGCCTACCTGGCCGCCACCAAGGAGCAGAACGGCGCGGCGATGTCGCTGGGGCGTACCGCCGGGTTCGTCGACGTCTACCTGCGGCGGGACCTCGCCGAGGGACGGCTGACCGAGATGGACGCCCAGGAGCTGGTCGACGACTTCGTGATCAAGCTGCGGATCGTCCGGTTCCTGCGCACCCCCGAGTACGACCAGCTCTTCTCGGGCGACCCGACCTGGGTCACCGAGGCCCTCGGCGGGATGGACGTCGGCGGTCGGCCGCTGGTCACCCGGACCAGCTTCCGTTACCTCCAGACCCTCTACAACCTGGGTCCCGCCCCGGAGCCGAACCTGACGGTGCTCTGGTCGCCCCGGCTGCCGGTCGGGTTCAAGCGGTTCTGCGCCCAGGTGTCGCTGGACACCAGCGCCATCCAGTACGAGAACGACGACCTGATCCGGCCGGCGTACGACGACGACACCGCGATCGCCTGCTGCGTGTCGGCGATGCGGGTGGGCCGGGACATGCAGTTCTTCGGGGCGCGGGCCAACGTCGCCAAGGCCCTGCTGTACGCGATCAACGGGGGGCGCGACGAGATCACCGGCGAGCAGGTCGCCCCGGCCACCCCACCGGT
The DNA here is from genome assembly GCF_007833915.1 of Micromonospora sp. HM134. NCBI lineage: Bacteria > Bacillati > Actinomycetota > Actinomycetes > Micromonosporales > Micromonosporaceae > Micromonospora > Micromonospora sp. HM134. The sequence goes on along the minus strand of NZ_CP041061.1, from coordinate 2,512,004 downwards.
CGGCGGCGAGACCCTCGACTACGCCGAGGTGCTGGCCGCGTACGAACGCACCCTGGACTGGCTGGCCGAGACGTACGTGGACGCGTTGAACGTGATCCACCACCAGCACGACCGGTACGCCTACGAGCGGCTGGAGATGGCCCTGCACGACCACCCGGTGCGCCGGTTCATGGCCACCGGCATCGCCGGGCTGTCGGTGGCGGTGGACAGCCTCGCCGCGATCCGCTACGGCCGGGTGAAGGTGCTGCGCGACGACACCGGCCTGGCGATCGACTACCTGGTCGAGGGGGAACCGCCGACGTACGGCAACAACGACGAGCGGGCCGACGACATCGCGGTGTGGCTGACCGAGACGTTCGCCGCGAAGCTGCGCCGGCAGCGCACCTACCGCGACGCGGAGCTGACCATGTCGGTGCTGACCATCACCTCGAACGTGGTGTACGGCAAGCACACCGGCAACACCCCGGACGGCCGGCGGGCCGGTGAGCCGTTCGCCCCGGGCGCGAACCCGATGAACGGCCGGGACACCCACGGCCTGGTGGCCGCCGCGCTGTCGGTGGCGAAGCTGCCGTACGACGCCGCCCGGGACGGCATCTCGCTGACCTCGACGGTGACCCCGGACGGGTTGGGCCACACCCGCGACGAACGGATCGACAACCTGGCCGGGGTGCTGGACGGCTACACCGACGCCGGTGGGTTCCACCTCAACGTCAACGTGCTGGACCGGGCCACCCTGGTCGACGCGATGGCGCACCCGGAGCGCTACCCGCAACTGACCGTCCGGGTCTCCGGGTACGCGGTGAACTTCGTCCGGCTCACCCGGGAGCAGCAGGAGGACGTGGTGTCCCGGACCTTCCACGGGTCGCTGTGAACGTCCGGCCCCACGACGCCGTCGCCACCGCCACCCGGCGGGGCGACGGCGTGCCGACCGGGGCGGTGCACTCGTGGGACCTGTCGGTGGGGGTGGACGGGCCGGGGACCCGGTTCGTGGCCTTCCTCGCCGGCTGCCCGCTGCGCTGCCGCTACTGCCACAGCCCGGACACCTGGTACCGGCGCAGCGGCCGGCACCGCACGGTCGACGACCTGATGGCGGAGATCGAGCCGTACCGGCGGTTCATCGCGGTGGCCGGGGGCGGGGTGACGCTCAGCGGTGGTGAGCCGCTGATGCAGCCCCGGTTCACCGGTGAGGTGCTGCGCCGCTGCCACGACCTGGGCCTGCACACCGCGCTGGACACCTCCGGCTTCCTCGGCGTCCGCGCCGACGACGCCCTGCTCGACGCCACCGACCTGGTGCTGCTGGACGTCAAGTCGTGGGACCCGGCGACGTACCGGCGGGTCACCCGCACCGGGTCGGTCACCCCGACGCTGCGCTTCGGCCGCCGGCTCGCCGACCGGGGCACCCCGATCTGGGTACGGTTCGTGCTGGTGCCGGGCCTCACCGACGCCGAGGAGAACGTGGCCGGGATCGCCGACTTCGCCGCCGGGCTGGGCACCGTGCAGCGGGTCGAGGTGCTGCCGTTCCACCGGCTCGGTGCGCACAAGTACGCCGAGTTGGGGCTCACCTTCCCGCTCGCGCAGACCGCCCCGCCCACCCCGGAGCTGGTGGCCCGGGTCCGGGGCCAGTTCGCCGCCCGTGGCCTGACCGTCACCTGACCCGTCGCCGGAACGCCTCGTCAGCCTTGCTCGTCGTCGTCCGCTGACGGCCTGGGGCGGCGGTGCTCCCGGATGTACGCCTCGACGTCGGACCGCAGCCACACCGAGCCGCCGATCAGCTTCTGGAACGGCGCGGGGAACTTGGGCAGCAGGATGAGCTGCCGGAATCGGGACCTGCTCACGCCCAGCATCTGCTGGATCTCAGCGGCTCCGACGAGCGGCCCCGGAACTTCTTCCTCGCCCATGACCCCGAAGGTATGCACAGTGAGTCCTACCCTTCAGGGCCTGCCTTACACGGGACGCCCTATAGGGCAGCAGGCTTTTCGGCACGCCCTACGGGGCCTGCCCTAGTTGACAGGTGCATTACTGAGGGTGTGGAATCGGTGACGCGGTACCTCCGCCCTGGTGGAGCAGGGCTCGGCGGGGCGGGGTGCCGCGACGACCCGACACCCCCGGGAGGCGGAATGTGTGGACACCGCGAGCTGCCGTACCTGATCGAACTGGCCTGGCGCTGCCTGGACCAGCACCGCGACCGGCGGTGCGAGAAGTGCACCGGCACCGGGTTCTGCCCGGCGGTGGAGGCCGCCCGCACCCGGATCAGGGCGTGGCGTCGGTACCGCAGCGTGTTCGGTCGGCCATGACCGCACCCCTGCCGAAGGCGGGCGACCTGCTCCTGCTGACCCGGGCGGCCAGCGTCCAGTTCGTCAGGCCGGTCCGGTTCCGGATGATCCGGGTGCTCGACCGGCCCACCTACGACGGCTGGATCTGGCTCGACGGCTACCGGCTCGACGCCCGGGACGAGGCGGTGGCCCGCCGGACGGTCTTCGTCCAGCCGGCCGGACTGGTCGCCATCCCCCGCACCGCCCCGACGCCGGCGCGGCGGTCCGGGCCGACGCCGCCGGGGGTGTCGACCCGGGCGCGGGTCAGCTCGCCGCCGAGGTCGGGTAGCCGTACAGGTCGAGCAGCCGGCCCCGGGACGCCTGGAGCCGGTCCACCACCACGCTCATGAACCGGGTGGTGAGCTGCCGGCCGAGGGCGTCGTCGGACTCCATCAGCCGGCGCACCCCGGCGGCGGTGAACTCCACCGTGGGGGTCCGTCGGACGGCCACCGCGCCGAACTGCCAGCGGTACGGCGGGAACAGCCACGACCAGCCCAGCACCCCACCCGGCCCGATCGACTCGATGCCCACGTCCCCACGCGCGGGAACCGGGAAGTCCAACGCCACCTCGCCGCCCCGGACCAGCCAGAACCGTTCCGCCGGCTGACCGGCGCGGAACAGCCGGTGGCCGGGGTGCCAGACCACCGGTCGGGCGTACCCGGTCAGCCGGGGCAGCCACTGCGGCGGCAGCCCGGCGAGGAAGGGGTGCTCGGTGAGCATCTCCAGGGGGGTCATCGGGGCACCCTTCGTCCGGAAACTCCTCGTCGGTCGTCCTGGCTTCCACTGTCGCTCGGGCCGGCCCCGACGCGGCAGGGCCTTTGGTCCCGTGACCTGCGGCGGATCGCCTCTGCCCGCCCGGCCGGCACGGCGCGACGCTGGGCCTTGACGGCGTGCCCGGGACGCGCCGCGACGAGACGGGGAGGTCACCGGTGGCGACATCCGGTGCAGGGTCGGTGCTGGTGGACGACACCCGCGACGCGGAGCCGGTGACCACCGGCCTGTCCACCGCCGAGGCGACGGCGCGGCTACGCGCGGACGGCCCGAACACCGTCGCCGCGCCGGCCCGGCGGTGGCTCGTCGGCCGGGTGCTGCGCCAGCTCACCGATCCGCTCGTCGCCCTGCTGCTGGCCGCCGCGGTGGTCACCACCCTGCTCGGCGACTGGCCGGACACGGCGGTGATCGTGCTGGTGGTGGCGGTGAACACCGTCATCGGGGTGGTGCAGGAGGTCCGCGCCGACCGGGCCATCGCCGCCCTGGACCAGCTCTCCGCCCCCACCGCCCGGGTGGTACGCGACGGCCGGGACGTGGTGCTGCCGGCCGCCGACCTGGTCCGCGACGACCTGGTCCGGGTGGAGGCCGGTGACGTCGTCCCGGCGGACCTGCGGCTGGTCGAGGCGAACCGGTTCCAGGTCGACGAGTCGGCGCTGACCGGCGAGTCGGTGCCGGTGGAACGCCAGGACGGCGAGGAGGCGCGGGCCGGCACGGTGGTGACCACCGGGCGGGCCGCCGGCACCGTGCTCCGCACCGGCGCGGCCTCCGCGCTGGGCAGGATCAGTGCGTTGGTCGCCGGCACCCGTCCGGCCCCGACGCCGTTGCAGCGCCGGCTGTCCGTGCTCGGCCGGGTCCTCGGGCTGGTCGTGGTGGCCCTGTCCGGGCTGGTCTTCGCCATCGGCGTCGCCGGGGGCCGGCCGGTGGTGGAGATGGCGGTGACGGCGGTGAGCCTGGTGGTGGCGGCCGTACCGGAATCGCTGCCGGCGGTGGTGACCCTGGCACTGGCGCTGGGCGCACGCCGGATGGCCGGGGCACGGGCCATTCCGCGCCGGCTGCACGCGGTGGAGACCCTCGGCTCGGTGACGGTGATCGCCTCCGACAAGACCGGCACCCTCACCGAGGGCCGGATGGCGGTACGGACCGCGGTCACCCCCGACGGCACCCGGTACGACGTCGACGGGGTCGGCTACGCCCCGCACGGGCGGGTGGGCCGCGACGGCGTACCGGTGGCCGTGCCGGAGGACCTGCGCCGGCTGGCCCGCGCCGGGCTGCTCTGCAACGACGCGACGCTGTCGCCGCCGCAGGACGACCAGCCCGACTGGGGCGCGGTCGGTGACCCGCTGGAGGCCGCCCTGGTCGCCTTCGCCGGCCGGTGCGGGCTGGAGCCGACGGCCACCCGGGGCGCCTGGCCCCGGGTGGCCGAGCACCCGTTCGCGCAGGCCACCCGCCGGATGGTCACCGTGCACCGGTCCTGCGGCGGCCAGCGCCTGGTGGTCTGCAAGGGGGCACCGGAGAACGTGCTGACCACGCCCCTGCTGGACGCCACCGCCGAAGAGATCGACGCGTTGACCACCGCCGCCCGCGAGTTGGCCGCCGAGGGGCTGCGGGTGCTCGCGGTGGCGTCCGCGCTTGTCGACACGGCACCCGACCTGGCGGCGCCGGTCGGGTTGCGCCCGGTGGGACTGGTCGCCGTCGGCGACCCGCTGCGGGCCGGGGCCGCCGGGATCGCCGCCGGCCTCGACACCGCCGGGGTACGGCTGCTGCTGGTCACCGGCGACCATCCGGCGACCGCCGCCGCGATCGGTGGCCGGCTCGGCCTGTGGCAGCCCGGCGACCCGGTGGTGCGGGGCGACACCGACGACGCCACGCAGGCCGGGCCCCACGCCCGGGTGTTCGCCCGCACCCAGCCGGAACAGAAGCTGGACATCATCGCCGGCCTCCAGGCCCGGGGGCACGTGGTGGCGATGACCGGGGACGGGGTCAACGACGCCCCGGCGCTGCGTCGCGCCGACATCGGGGTGGCGATGGGTGGCGGCACCGAGGTCGCCCGACAGGCCGCCGACCTGGTGCTGGTCGACGACGACCTGGCCACCGTCACCGTCGCGATCGGCGAGGGCCGGCGGATCTACGACAACATCCGCCGGTTCCTGCGCTACGCCCTCTCCGGCGGGGTGGCCGAGATCGTGGTGATGCTGCTGGGCCCGCTGTTCGGGCTGCCCGTACCGCTGCTGCCGGCGCAGATCCTCTGGGTCAACCTGCTCACCCACGGGCTGCCGGGGGTGGCGCTCGGCGCGGAACCCGCCGAGCCGGGCACCCTGCGCCGGGCACCCCGCTCGCCGCGCGAGTCGGTGCTCGGGGCCGGGCTGGGCCGCGACGTGCTGGTGACCGGGGCGCTGATCGCGGCGGTGGTGCTGGCCGCCGGGGTGGCCGCCGCCCACGCCGGGCTGCCCTGGCAGTCGGTGGTGTTCGTGGTGCTGGGCCTGGCCCAGCTCGGGGTGGCGCTCGCCGTCCGGGCGCCCCGGCCGGCCGGGGCGGGGCGGGCCAACCCGGGGCTGCTCGTCGCCGTGGCCGCATCGGCGCTGCTCCAGGTCGGCGGGGTGCTGCTGCCACCGCTGCGGATGCTGCTCGGCACCGAACCCCTCGACCTCACCGTCCTGCTGGCCTGCCTGGCGGTCAGCGCCCTGCCCGGCCTGGTGCTGCGGCTGGCCCGCCGCCGCCCCGCCGCCGTCACCCCGGCCCCGCCCGAACCCCGGCGGCCGGCCGGGGCGGTCACCGACGCCGACGCCGACGCGGTGACCGACGTCCCGAGGGCCGCCGTCACCGATCCCACCCGGGTCGCGGTCACCGACCCGGCGGTCGACGGGCCGGGCCGGGAACGTCCGGTGCGGGACCAAGGGCCCACCGGCGGGGCCGGACGCCCCTGACCGGGCGGGCCGGGCCCGACCAGGCTGGAGAGGGACGAAGGAGGACGTGATGACCAACAGAGCCGGTGCCCCCGTCGTGGTGGGTGTGGACGGTTCCCGATCGGCGTTGGACGCGGTCGGGGTGGCCGCCCGGGAGGCCGTCGCCCGCAACCGCCCGCTGCGGGTGGTGCACGCGTTCATCTGGCCACTCTTCGGCACCCCGCTCGGCCCCGCACCCGGCGGACCGCCCGACGGCGGGCTGCGCAACGAGGCCGAACGGATCGTCACCGAGGCGGTCGCCGAAGCCGGCAAGATCGCTCCGGAGCTGACCGTCACCGGGTACCTCTCCGACGGCGCGCCGACCCCGGTGCTGCTGCGCGAGGCCCGCGACGCGGCGCTGGTGGTGCTCGGCACCCGGGGGCTGGGCGGCTTCGCCGGGCTGCTGATCGGCTCGGTGGCGGTGCAGGTCTCGGCCCGCGCCGACTGCCCGGTGCTGGTGGTCCGGGGTGAGCCTCGGGCGGACGGCCCGGTGCTGGTCGGGGTGGACGGGTCGGCGCTGTCCACCGAGGCGCTCGGGTTCGCCTTCGCCGCGGCGGCGCAGCGCGACACCGGCCTGCTGGCCGTGCACGCCTGGCTGACCCCGGCACCGGTCGGCCCGGGTGACGTGCTACCACTGGTCTACGACGTGGAGGCGCTCGCCGCCGAGGAGGAACGGGTGCTCGCCGAGGCGCTGGCCGGCTGGTCGGAACGCTATCCGGACGTGCCGGTGACCCGGCGGCTGGTGCCCGGCGCGGCGGCCCGGGTGCTGGTCGAGGAGTCGGCGTCGGCCCAGCTCACCGTCGTCGGCGCGCACGGCCGCAGTGCCCTGGGCGGGGTGCTGCTCGGTTCGGTCAGCCACGCGGTGCTGCACCACGGGCACGGCCCGCTGGTGATCGTCCGACGCCGGGGGGCCTGACCGTCGGGGCAGCGGCGCGCCCGGTCGGGTCACCTGCCGGCGCGGGCGGGCCGGCACGTCGACAATGGGCTGGACCGGCGACGAGGGCAGAACCGGCAACACGGGCTGGACCGACCCTGGGAGGGCTGATGAACCGACCGGTAGTGGTGGGGGTGGACGGATCGCCGGCCAGCCTGGCCGCCGCAGAGCAGGCCGCCCACGCGGCGGTGCTGCGCGCCGCGCCCCTGCACCTGGTGCACGGCTACCTGCACCCGCTCGGGTACGGCGTCCCGCTGAACCCGTACGACCTGGGGGTGCCCGCGCCGTCGCAGGAGGCGCAGCAGATGTTGGAGCGGACCGCCGCCGAGCTGGCCGACCGGTGGTCGGGGCTGACCGTGCAGGCGCGGCAGGTCGCCGGTGGGGCGGGCGCGACGCTGGTCGAGGAGTCCCGCCGGGCCGACCTGGTGGTGGTGGGCAGCCGGGGCCTGGGCGGGTTCACCGGGCTGCTGCTCGGCTCGGTCGGCGCGCAGGTCGCCGCGCACGCCCACTGCCCGGTGCTGGTGGTGCCCCCGCAGACGCCGCCGCCCGGCGAGGTCGACGGGCCGGTGCTGGTGGGCGTGGACGGCTCGCCGGCCGCCGGGGTGGCCGCCGACCAGGCCGCCGCCGAGGCCGTCCGGCGGGGAGTCCCGCTGGTGCTGGTGCACGTCGGCCCCACCCCGCAGGAGCGGGACGGGGCCGACGACGAGCAGGCCGAGGCCAGCTACCGGGCGTCCGCGGTGCGGCTGCTCGCCGAGGCGTCCGCCGCCGTGCGCGCCGGCCACCCGGACGTGGTGCTGCGGGAACATCCGGTCCGGGCGGCCGGGGTGGCGCAGGGCCTGATCGAGGCGGGTGCGACGGCGTCGGTGCTGGCCGTCGGCACCCGGGGGCGGGGTGGTTTCACCGGCCTGCTGCTGGGTTCGGTCAGCCAGGCGGTGGTGCAGCACGCCCACTGCCCGGTGCTGGTGGCCCACCCGCACCGGTGAGGCTCAGTCCTCCCGACCGCCGAGGAGCTGCGCGAAGTCGGTGGTGAGGGCGAACGGGTCGGCCGGTCCGGCAGCCGCCGGCCGGCGGTCGACCTGGTCGGCCAGCTCCCGGCCGGCGCGCTGGATGCGGGACCGCAGCGCCCCCTCGGCGGTGCCGCCGGACCAGTCCTCCGGCGCGGCGAAGACCGACGTCGGCAGCACCACCGCCCGCAGGTAGCCGAACATCGGCCGGACGGCGTGCTCCAGGGCGAGGGAGTGCCGGGCGGTGCCGCCGGTCGCGCCGATCAGCACCGGCCGGTCGACCAGCGCCTGGGCGTCCACCACGTCGAAGAAGGACTTGAACAGCCCGTTGTACGACGCGTTGAAGATCGGCGTGACGGCGACGATGCCGTCGGCACCGGTGACCGCGTCGAGGGCGGCCCGCAGCTCGGTCGACGGAAAGCCGGTGAGCAGGTTGTTCACCACGTCGTGGGCGTGGTCGCGCAGCTCCACCACCCGCAGCTCCACCTCGTCGCCGCGCCCGACCAGCTCGTCGCGGGCGGCCGCGGCGAGCTGGTCGGCGAGCAGCCGGGTGGACGACGGTTGGCTCAGCCCCGCCGACACCACGGCCAGGGTGCGGCGGGTCATCGCCGGCCCTCCGCCCCGGCCCCGGCCAGGTCACCCGCGTCGGCTGCCCCGGTGGCCGCCCGGTCGGCGGCGTCACGGGCGGCGACCAGCGAGGCGTGGGTGGGCGCGACCGGCACGTGCGCCGGGCGCAGCGCGTCGAACTCCTTGCGCAGCACGGGTACGACCTCCTCGCCGAGCAGGTCGAGCTGCTCCAGCACCGTCTTCAGGGGCAGCCCCGCGTGGTCGAGCAGGAACAGCTGCCGCTGGTAGTCGCCGACGTACTCGCGGAAACCGAGGGTACGGTCGATGACCTGCTGCGGGCTGCCCACGGTCAGCGGGGTTTCCCGGGTGAACTCCTCCAGCGACGGCCCGTGCCCGTAGACCGGCGCGTTGTCGAAGTACGGCCGGAACTCGCGTACCGCGTCCTGCGAGTTGCGCCGCATGAACACCTGGCCGCCGAGCCCGACGATGGCCTGCTCGGGCGAGCCGTGGCCGTAGTGGGCGAAGCGCTGCCGGTAGAGGCCGACCATCCGCTGGGTGTGCTCCTTGGGCCAGAAGATGTGGTTGGCGAAGAAGCCGTCACCGTAGTACGCGGCCTGCTCGGCGATCTCGGGGCTGCGGATCGAGCCGTGCCAGACGAACGGCGGCACGCCGTCGAGCGGGCGCGGGGTCGACGTGAACGACTGCAACGGGGTACGGAACTTGCCCTGCCAGTCGACCACGTCCTCGCGCCACAGCCGGTGCAGCAGCTCATAGTTCTCGACGGCGAGCCGGATGCCGTTGCGGATGTCCTGCCCGAACCACGGGTAGACCGGCCCGGTGTTGCCGCGCCCCATCATCAGGTCCACCCGGCCGTCGGCCAGGTGCTGGAGCATGGCGTAGTCCTCGGCGATCTTCACCGGGTCGTTGGTGGTGATCAGCGTGGTCGAGGTGGACAGCAGCAGCCGCTCGGTACGGGCCGCGATGTGCCCGAGCATGGTGGTCGGCGAGGAGGGGACGAACGGGCGGTTGTGGTGCTCGCCGGTGGCGAAGACGTCGAGACCGACCTCCTCGGCCTTGAGCGCGATCGCCACCATCGCCTTGATCCGCTCGTGCTCGGTCGGCTCCCGTCCGGTGGTCGGGTCGACCGTGACATCGCCGACGGTGAAGACTCCGAACTGCATGACCAGCTCCTCGCGTCTGAGATGCCGGGACCGTTCGTGGTACCCGGACGTCGCGCACAACATAGTTGCTGAGTCAACTATTCCGGCGGCGACCATTCGCGGGGTGGCCCCGGTCACCCCGCCGGCCACTACCCCTGCTACGGCGTACCCGGGCCGACCTGGTCCGATGCGCCGGGCGGCGGACCGGCGGGGCCCGCCGGAGCGTCGCCGGCGGAACCGGTGGCCGGCGGCGCGGCATCGGACGGGCCGCCGGTCGGCGACGGGTCGGCGGGTGGCGTGGGGTGCGACGGCGCGGCGGGCGGGCCGTACCCGGCCGGGCCGCTCGTTCCATACCCGGCCGGGCCGGACGGGGGCCGGGCCGGGACCGGGGGCGGCCCGGGTGGGGTCGGCCGGCGGCGGGCCACCTGCACCGCCACCACGACCACCGCAGCCAGCACCAGCATCACCAGCAGCGGAATGACCACGCAGGCCAGCCGACCGACCAGTACTCCGGCCTCGTGTGAGTCCATCCGGGCCACCTCCAGGGTCATGATTGCGCGCGAATGCTAACCAATTTCGCCAGGACCGGGCGCCCCCGCCTTGTTGCGACGACGGAAGAACTGCGGCACGCCGTCAGCGGGTCGGCGACGCACGGAGATGTCCGCCGGGCTCGTAGGGTGAGCACGGTCCGGCGTTCTGGGAGGGTGGAGATGGTGAGAACGTTCACGGCCGCCGTCCATCAGGAAGACGACTGGTATGTCGCCCGCTGCCTGGAACTGGACGTGGCGAGCCAGGGCGAGTCGGTCGACGAGGCACTGGTCAACCTACGGGAGGCCGTCGAGGCGTACCTTGAGGAGGTCGCGCAGCCCACCATCGAGGCGACCCCTCTGGTCACCTCCTTCCAGGTCGGCAAAGCCGCGTGAGTCCGGCGCTGGCCGATCTGCCGGTCAGGTGCGGCGTCGGGGTACGTGCCGGCGGTAGGGGCTGACCGTCGGGTCGCCGGTGATCCAGAACCGCCAGGGCACGTCGTGGGCGGCGGCCACCCCGACCCGGGGGCCGGCGGAGACCTCCGTGCCGGCGACCGGGCGGGTCGGCGGGCTCAGCAGCAGGGGGCCGCTCCCGTCGAGCACGCAGGTGCCGTTCGCCGAGGCGGTGACGCCGAGCGCGACTGCCAGCCGGGCCGGCCCCCGGGCCAGGTCGCGGTCGGCGACGTCACCCCGTCGGGCGCGGGCGGCCGGCGCCCCGTCGACCACCTCACCGGCGCGCAGCAGGACGGCCGCCGCCTCCCCGTCGCGGCCGCAGACGATGTTGAGACACCAGTGCATGCCGAACACGAAGTACGTGTAGGCGTGCCCGGCCGGGCCGAACATCACCCTGGTCCGGGGCGTCGGCCCGCGATGGGCGTGCGACGCCGGGTCCTCGCCGGTGCCCGCGTACGCCTCCACCTCGGTCAGCCTGATCCGGACGCCGCCGGCGGCGAGTTCCCAGCCGAGCAGGGTGCGCGCCGTCGCGGCGACCTCGGCGGCGGGGGCGTGCAGCCACGGGTAGTCCACCGGTCCAGGTAACGCCACCCGACGAAGATCGGCAAACCGACGGGAGTCGTTGAACGTTTCGTTGACAACGTTCCGTTTATGGGTTGCGATGGGGTGATGAGTGACGCCTTCACCGCACCCGACGCGAGCCGCGCCCGGGCCGAACGGACCTACGCCGCACTGCACCGGCTCAGCGAGCGGCACGCCGACACCGACGCCCGACGCCGCCGGCACACCAACCCGCACCTCGCCGACCCGTGGGAAGCGGTCTGCGTGGTCACCGCGCTCGCCGCCGGCGGGGTCGTGCCGGACACCGGCGAGGAACCCGTCGACGACGCCGACCTGATGGCCGCGCTGACCCTGCTGCCGCACCTGCGGGCCGAACTCGACGTGCTGGAGGCGGGCCTGCTGACCACGGCACGGGCCCGGGGGCTGACCTGGCAGGCGATCGGCCACGGCCTCGGCCTGGGCAGCGCGCAGGCCGCCCGGCAGCGCTACGAACGCCTGGCCACCCGGACCGCCTGACCGCCGACACGACGACGACGGCCGCCACCCCCACCCCACTACTCAAAGTAGCTCGCTGATCGCCGCCACCTCTCCCCCTGCGACGCTTTGCTCTGCTGACCTCGACGCGACAGACACCCGGAGTAACGGCTGCTGCTTCTAGCTGTCGCCTCAGCGCCAGCGAAATTCGCAGCTCAAGCGGATGGTGCGGAAAGGGCAGCAGAGCAAAGGAAGCGAAGGCATGAGGGTGCCCGAGGAACAGAGGTCACTCACCGTGGCCACGGAGCCCTGATCACCTACCGTGATCGCCTTTCCTCCGCCACCGGCGATGCGGCGACAACTGCCAGGTCGGCCGACCAGCCGGAGGGGGCCGGTTCGGGGAGACTGGGCCGACCACCACCGCACCGGGAGGACACCATGACCCGCGAGGACATGTTGGCGTACTGCCTCGGCAAGCCGGGGGCCTGGCTGGACCGGCCCTGGGAGGGCGACGAGGTGGTGAAGGTGGGCAGCCGGATCTTCGCGTTCCTCGGCGCACCCGACGGCACCGACCGGGTCGGGGTGAAGTGCGGCCCGAGCCGCGAGGTCGCCGACGAGTGGCTGCACCGGTTCCCCGCCGACGCCCGGCCGATGCCGTACGTCGGCCGCTCCGGCTGGAACGCGCTCGACCTGGGCGGCACCATCCCCGACGACGAACTGGTCGAGGCGGTCGACGGCTCGTACGAGGCGGTGGTGGCGAAGCTGCCCCGCCGCGAACGCCCCGCCTGACCGCGCCCGGCCGCCCGCGCCCCGGACCACGGGACGACGGACGACCGGCGCGGGTCAGCTCAGCGGGGGACGACCCGCTCGGCGGCCCACTCCCGCCAGCCGGTGAGCTGGTCGGACGCGGCGGCGAGCTGGTCGGCGACCGGGCCGGGACCGGTGGAGCCGGGGGTGATCCGGGCGGCCAGCGCCGACCGGACCGACAGCACGTCGCGCACCGACGGGTCGAGGTGCTCGCTGACCGCCGCCAGGTCAGCGTCGGACACGTCGTCGAGCGCGCAGTCCCGGGCGACGCAGAGCGCCACCAGCTTGCCGGTGATCTCGTGCGCGTCGCGGAACGGCACGTTGCGCCGGACCAGCCAGTCGGCGACCTCGGTGGCGAGCGAGAAGCCCACCGGCGCGGCGGCGACGAGGCGGTCCACCCGTACCGTCATCGTGGAGATCATCCCGGCCAGCGCCGGCAGCAGCAGCTCCAGGGTGTCGACCGCGTCGAACGCGGGCTCCTTGTCCTCCTGCATGTCCCGGTCGTAGGTCATCGGCAGGCCCTTGAGCATCGTCAACACGCTCATCAGCCCGCCGACCAGCCGGCCGGACTTGCCCCGGGCCAGCTCGGCGATGTCCGCGTTCTTCTTCTGCGGCATGATCGACGAACCGGTGGCGAACGCGTCGTCCAGCTCCACCCAGCCGAACTCGTGCGACGTCCAGAGCACCACCTCCTCGCCGAGACGGGACAGGTGCACCCCGACCAGCGCGGTGACGAAGAGGAACTCGGCGACGAAGTCCCGGTCGGCGACCGCGTCCATCGAGTTGGCGAACGACGTCCGGAAACCCAGCTCCTTCGAGACCGCCACCGGGTCCAGCGGCAGGCCCGACCCGGCCAGCGCCCCCGCGCCGAGCGGGCTGACCGCCGTACGATGGTCCCAGTCGCGCAGCCGCTCCAGGTCCCGCAGCAGCGGCTGGACGTGGGCCAGCAGCCAGTGCCCGAAGGTGACCGGCTGGGCGTGCTGGAGGTGGGTCATCCCCGGCGCCGCCGTGTCGACGTGCCGTTCCGCCTGCTCCACCAGGGCCTCGGCCAGCTCGACCAGCCGGGCGGCCACCCCCCGGGCGTGGTCCCGCAGGTAGAGCCGCAGGTCGGTGGCGACCTGGTCGTTGCGGGAGCGGCCGGCGCGCAGCTTGCCGCCGAGGCTGCCCAGCCGCTCCAGCAGGCCCCGCTCCAGCGCGGTGTGCACGTCCTCGTCGTCGATCGTCGGACGGAACTGCCCGGACGCGCAGGCCGCCTCCAGGTCGTCCAACGCGGCCAGGATCCTCCCCAGCTCGTCGGGGTCGAGCAGCCCCGCGCCGGCCAGCACCCGGGCGTGCGCCCGGGAACCCGCGATGTCGTACGGGGCGAGACGCCAGTCGAACTGGACGCTCACCGACAGCCGCGCCAGGGCCTCGGCGGGACCACCGGCGAACCGGCCACCCCACAGACTCGTCCGGTTCGTCGCGGCGCTGTTCTCGGTCAGGCTCTTGTCGTCCACGCCGCTCATTCTGGCAGTGCTCACCTTTCGCTCCCCGACGGTGGGGTACGCCCCCGACGCCGGTCCGTCCGTCGTCCGTGAACCCGCGACCCGGTCGGTCACGGGGTGTTCGTCTCGCCGCCGTCGTCGCGGCGGGCCCACCCGGCGAGCTTCTCGCCCAGCGCGGCCCCGCCGTCCGCCTCGCGGGCCACCACCAGGATGGTGTCGTCACCGGCGATGGTGCCGACCACCTCGGTCAGGCCCGCCCGGTCCACCGCGCTGGCCAGGTAGTGGGCCGCGCCCGGCGGGGTACGCAGCACCGCGATGTTGCCGCTGGAGTCGACCCCGTTGAGCAGTTCCCGCAGCAGCCGGATCAGCCGGGCGGGGGCCGCCTCGGCGTCGCGCAGCGGCCGGTGGCCGTCCTCGGGGATCAGGTAACCGGCCCGCCCGTCGCCGCCCCGGGCCTTCACCGCACCCAACTCCTCCAGGTCCCGGGAGAGGGTGGCCTGGGTGACCTGCACCCCGTCGGCGGCCAGCAGGTCGGCCAGCTCGGTCTGGGAACGGATCGCCCTGGCCCGGATCAACTCGACGATGCGGGCGTGCCGGGCGGCGCGGGTCGGGGCGGTCATGATGAGGATGCCTCCAGGAGAAAGGTCAGCAGCGCCTTCTGGGCGTGCAGCCGATTCTCCGCCTGGTCGAAGACCACGCTGTGCGGGCCGTCGAGCACCTCGCTGGTGATCTCCTCGTCCCGGTGCGCGGGCAGGCAGTGCAGCACCTTCACGTCCGGCCGGGCGTGCCCGAGCAGCGCGGTGTTCACCTGGTACGGCAGGAACGGGGTGATCCGGTCCAGCCCGTCGTCCTCCTGCCCCATCGAGGTCCAGGTGTCGGTGGCGACCACGTCGGCATCCCGGACCGCCTCCACCGGGTCGACCAGCGCCCGCACCGACCCGCCGGTGCCGGCGGCGATCTTCCCGGCCCGGTCCAGCACCCCCGGATCGGGCTGGAACCCGGCCGGCCCGGCGACCCGCACGTGCATCCCGGCGGTCGCCCCGGCCAGCAGGTACGAGTGGGCCAGGTTGTTCGCCGCGTCCCCCACGTACGCCAGGGTCCGCCCGGCGGTGCCGCCGCAGTGCTCGCGGACGGTGAGCAGGTCGGCCAGGAGCTGGCACGGGTGGTAGCCGTCGGTCAGCGCGTTGATCACCGGGACGGTGGCGTGCGCCGCCACCTCGGCGATCCGGTCGTCGCCGTGGGTACGCAGCACGATGGCGGCGACGTAGCGGGACAGCACCCGGCCGGCGTCGGCCAGCGTCTCGCCCCGCCCGAAGTGGGTGACCTGGGTGTCCACCACGAGCGGATGACCACCGAGTTCGGCGATGCCGGCGTCGAAGGAGATCCGGGTCCGCAGGCTCTGCTTGTCGAACAGCACCGCCACCGAACGCGGCCCGGCCAGCGGGGTGAACCCGAACCGGTCGGCCTTCATCCGGGCGGCCAGGTCGAGCACGGCCGACTGTTCGGCCGGGGTGAGATCGTCGTCGGCCAGCAGGTGCCGGATCATGTGCGGGTCTCCGTCGGGGTCGGGGTGGAGTTGGGGGCGGCGGCGTCGAGGGCGGCGGGGAGGGCGGCCAGGAACGCGTCGACCTGCTCGGCGGTGAGGACCAGCGGCGGGGCGAGCCGGATCACCCCCGGCTGGACCGGGTTGACCAGGAACCCCGCCGACCGCAGCGCGTCGGCCACCGGGCCGGCGACCGGCGCGGCGAGGACGACGCCGAGCAGCAGCCCGGCCCCGCGTACCTCGGTGACGAGCGGGTGGCCCAGCGCCTCGACGCCCCGGCGCAGCCGTTCACCGGTGCGCTTGACGTGGTCGAGCAGCCCCTCGCTGGCGATCGTGGAGACCACCGCGAGGGCGGCGGCGCAGCTCACCGGGTTGCCGCCGAAGGTGGTGCCGTGCGAACCGGCGCGCAGCAGCTCGGCGGCCCGGCCGAAGGCCAGGCAGGCGCCGATCGGCAACCCGCCGCCGAGACCCTTGGCCAGGGTGACGACGTCCGGCTCGACCCCCTCGGCCTGGTGGGCGAACCAGTACCCGGTGCGCCCGATCCCGGTCTGCACCTCGTCGAGCACCAGCAGGGCCCCGTGCCGGGCGGTGATCCGCCGCGCCTCGGCCAGGTACCCGGGCGGCGGGACGACCACCCCGTTCTCGCCCTGCACCGGCTCCAGGATCACCATCGCCGTCGCGTCGGTGACGGCCGCCGCCAGCGCCGCCACGTCGCCGTACGGGACGTGGTCGACGTCGCCGGGCAGCGGGCGGAACGGGTCGGCCTTCGCCGGCTGGCCGGTCAACGCGAGCGCACCCATGGTGCGGCCGTGGAAACCGCCGACGGTGGCGACGACGTGCGACCGGCCGGTGAGCCGGGACAGCTTGAACGCGGCCTCGTTGACCTCCGCGCCGGAGTTCGCGAAGAACACCCGGCCCGGCCGGCCGGCCAGCGCCAGCAGCAGCTCCGCCAACGCCACCGGAGGTTCGGCGACGAACAGGTTGGAGACGTGGCCGAGGGTGGCGACCTGCTTGGAGACGGCGGCCACCACGGCGGGGTGGGCGTGCCCGAGGGAGTTGACCGCGATGCCGCCGAGCAGGTCGACGTACTCCCGGCCGGCCTCGTCGACGACGACCGCGCCCGAACCGGAGGCCAAGGCCAGCGGCGGGGTGCCGTAGTTGTCCATCATGGACTGCCGCCAGCGTTCCACCAGCGTGCTCATGAACCGACCGTGCCTTCCTGGTTGGTGGACCCGGTCGGGGTGTCGACGACCATCGTGCCGAACCCCTCCGAGGTGAAGACCTCCAGCAGCGTGGAGTGGGCGACCCGGCCGTCGACGACGTGCGCGGCGGGCACTCCCCCGCGCACCGCCCGCAGGCAGGCCTCCATCTTGGGCACCATCCCCGCCTCCAGGGACGGCAACAGCTTCGCCAACGCCTCGGTGCCGATCTCGCTGACCAGGCTGGCGGTGTCCGGCCAGTCGGCGTACAGGCCCGCGACGTCGGTGAGGACGACCAGCTTGCGGGCTTCCAGGGCGATCGCCAGCGCGGCGGCGGCGGTGTCGGCGTTGAGGTTGTGCAGCACCCCGTCGGCGTCCGGCGCGACCGTGGAGATGACCGGAATCCGGCCGGCCGCGATCAGGTCGGTCACCGCCGAGACGTCCACCGACTCCACGTCGCCCACCTGACCCACGTCGACCGCCTCGCCGTCGACCCAGGCGGGCCGCCGCACGGCGGTGAACAGGCCGGCGTCCTCGCCGGACAGGCCCACGGCGAACGGACCGTGCGCGTTGATCAACCCGACCAGTTCCCGGCCGACCTGACCCACCAGCACCATCCGGACGACGTCCATCGCCTCCGGCGTGGTGACCCGCAGGCCACCCTTGAACTCGCTGGCGATGCCGAGCCGACCCAGCATCGCCGAGATCTGCGGGCCGCCGCCGTGCACCACGACCGGCTTGAGGCCGGCGTAGCGCAGGAAGACCATGTCGGCGGCGAAGGCCCGTTGCAGGGCCGGGTCGACCATCGCGTTGCCGCCGTACTTGACCACCACGGTGGCCCCGGAGAACCGGGCCAGCCAGGGCAGCGCCTCGATCAGCGTCTCGGCCTTCGCCTGGGCCCGGGTGAGATCCGCGGACAGGCTCATGTCGAGTACGCCGAGTTCTCGTGCACGTACGCGTGCGACAGGTCGTTGGTCCAGATCGTGGCCGCCGCCGCGCCGGCGTGCAGGTCGATGCGGATGGTGACGTCCCGCCCGGTCAGGTCGACCTTGGCCCGGTCCTCGGCGGCGGCACCGCCACGGCACACCCAGATCCCGTTGACCGCCACGTCCACCGCGTCCGGGTCGAACGCGGCGGCCGTGGTGCCGACCGCCGCCAGGATGCGCCCCCAGTTCGGGTCGTTGCCGAACAACGCCGTCTTGACCAGGTTGTTCCGGGCCACCGAACGGCCCACCTCGACCGCGTCGTCCTCGTCGGCGGCGCCGACCACCTCGATGGCGACCTGCTTGGTCGCCCCCTCGGCGTCGGCCACCAACTGCTGGGCCAGGTCGTGACAGGCCGCGGTGACGGCGGCGGTCAACTCCGCCTCGTCGGGTTCCACCCCGGACGCCCCGCTGGACAGCAGCAGCACCGTGTCGTTGGTGGACATGCAGCCGTCGGAGTCGACCCGGTCGAAGGTGACCCGGGTGGCGGCCCGCAACGCCACGTCCAGCAGCTCCGGCCCGGCCACCGCGTCGGTGGTCAACACGCACAGCATGGTGGCCATGCCGGGGGCGAGCATGCCGGCCCCCTTGGCCATCCCGCCCACGCTCCACCCGGCGCCCGGAGCGACGGTGGTCTTCGGCCGGGTGTCCGTGGTCATGATCGCCTCGGCGGCGGCCGGACCGCCGTCGCGGGCCAACGCCCGGATCGCGGTACGCACCCCGGGCAGCAGCCGGTCCATCGGCAGCCGCTCACCGATCAGCCCGGTCGAGCAGACCGCCACGTCACCGGCACCCAGCCGCAGCCGGGGGCTGGACGCGGTGAGCGCGGCGGCGGTGTGCTCGGCGGTGGCGTGGGTGTCCTGGAAACCGGCCGGGCCGGTGCAGGCGTTCGCGCCACCGGAGTTCAGCACCACCGCGCGGACCACGCCGCCCCGGACGACCTGCTGCGTCCAGCGCACCGGCGCGGCCTTGACCCGGTTGGTGGTGAAGACGCCGGCCACCCCGGCGTCCGGACCGTCGTTGACGACCAGGGCGACGTCGGTGGCCCCGCCGCTCTTCAACCCGGCCGCGACACCGGCCGCACGGAAGCCCCGAGGGGCGGTGACACTCATGGGGCAAGCCTTTCGTTCACGACTGCGGGGCTCCGCTGCGCTGCGTTCCTCGCGCTCACGGGGCAACTCCAAAGAGGGGCAGGCCGGTGGTCTCGGGCAGGCCGAGCATCAGGTTGGCGTTCTGCACCGCCTGGCCGGCGGCACCCTTGCCGAGGTTGTCGATGGCGCTGACCACGATCACCCGACCGGAGTCGACGTCGACGGTGGCCTGGAGGTGGCACGAGTTCGCCCCGGCGGTCGCGGCGGTGTGCGGCCACGCCCCCTCGGGCAGCAGGTGCACGAACGGCGCGTCGGCGTACGCGTCGGCCAGCACCGCCCGCGGGTCGACGTCGCCGGTGGGCACGGCGGTGACGGTGGCGAGGATGCCGCGCGGCATCGGGGCCAGCACCGGGGTCAGCGACAGCCCGGTCGCGCCGGTCGCCTGCTTGATCTCCGGAACGTGCTGGTGGGCACCGACCTTGTAGGGCGACAGGTCCCCCATCACCTCACTGCCGAGCAGGTGCGCCTTGGCGGCCCGGCCGGCCCCGGAGGTGCCGGAGGCGGCCACCACGACCACGTCCGCCGGTGAGACCGCGCCGGCGGCGATCAGCGGCGCGAGGGCCAGGGTGATGGCGACGGCGTAACAGCCGGTGTTGGCGACCCGGGTCGCCCCGGCGATAGCCGCCCGCTGGCCGGGCAGCTCCGGCAGGCCGTACGTCCAGGCCCCGGCGTGCGGGCCGCCGTAGTAGCGGGACCAGGCGTGGGCGTCGCGCAGCCGGTGGTCGGCACCGAGGTCGACCACCCGCACCGACTCCGGCAGCTCGGCGGCGAGCGCCGCCGACTCGCCGTGCGGCAGCGCCAGGAAGACCAGGTCCGCGTCGGCGAGCGTCGTCGGGTCGGTCGCCGCGAACGTCAGGTCCAACCCCACGAGCTGCGGGTGTACGGCGGTGACCGGCGCACCGGCCTGGCGGTGCGCGGTGGCGGCGACCAGGTCGAACTCGGGGTGACCGGCGATCAGGCGCAGCAGCTCGCCCCCGGCGTAGCCGCTCGCTCCGGCGACCGCAACTCGGATACCCATTCCAACCTCCGCATGACTATGCAGAGAAGGCTAGCGACCCACCGACCTTCTGTGCAAGTTAATACAGCCTACTGCATGGACATGAAGAAGTGACCTGGACCACTCACACACATTGACAGCCATGAGGACATTGGCCATGCTGAGAGAGCGCTCTCTAGCCGCCCATCAGCCACATACCACCCGCCTGCCGCTTGCGGCCCCGGCCGAAGGAGCCGTCCTTGCGTACCCCGAGAAGCTGGGCCACCGCCCTCGCCGCGATCGCGATCGCCGGCGCCACCACCCTCGGCCTCACCACCGCGCCCACCCGCGCCGTCGGACCGTCCCCCCTCCCGCTGACGGTCACCAACAGCACCGGCCGGGCGGAGGCCGTCCACCTCTACCTCCTCGGCGTCGACCTCGCCTCCGGCCGGCTCGGCTACGTGACCGCCGGGGGCGTCTTCACCCCCTGGCCGGCCGGCGGTCAGCCGCCCACCCCCGCCCCCGACGTCTCGATCGCCGGGCCCGCCAACGGCGGCTCCGTCACCCTGCGGGTCCCCCGTGGCCTCTCCGGGCGGGTCTACTTCTCCTTCGGCCAGAAGCTGCGCTTCTCACTGACCCCGGACGGCCTGGTCCAGCCGGCCCCCTGGGCGGCCGGCGACCCCAACCGCGACATCCTGTTCGACTGGTCCGAGTTCACCTACAACGACGCCGGGCTCTGGCTCAACAGCACCCAGGTCGACATGTTCGCCGTCCCGCACGCGGTCAGCGTCACCGGCGCGAGCGGCACCACCCGGCGGGCCGGCCAGCTCGTCAGCGGCGGCCGGCAGGCCGTCATCGACGCCGTCCGCGCCCAGCCCGGCTGGGCGGACACCGTGCAGACCCGGTCCGACGGCACGGTGCTGCGGGTGCTCTCCCCCGGCAAGGCCGTCGACGCCGGCCGGTTCGCCTCCGGCTACCTCGACCCGTACATCGACGCGGCCTGGCGCTCCTACGCCACCCGGACGCTGACCGTGACCCCGTTCACCGACCGGCCCGACATGCGCTACCTCGGGCGTACCGCCGGCACCACGATGACGTTCACCGACCCGTCCGGCCGGCAGGTCGCCACCTTCACCAGGCCCACCAGCTCCGACGTGTGGGACTGCGACGGGACCCTCGCCGCCCCCAACGACCAGGTGGTCGGGCCGATCGCCCGGACGCTCTGCGCCGCCCTGCACCGCACCACCCTCGACACCATCACCACGCAGCCCGGCGGCGGCCCGGCCGACTTCTACCGGGGCACGCTGACCAACCACTACTCGCGGATCATCCACCAGCACATGGTCGACGGCCGGGCGTACGGCTTCGCCTTCGACGACGTGCTCGCCCAGGAGTCCCTGGTGCACGACGGCGACCCGCGCGCCGCCGGCCTCACCCTCACCCCGTTCACCGGTAGCACCACCCCGACGCCCACGGCCACCCCGACGCCCACCGCCAGCCCGACCCCACCCCCCGGCCAGCCGTGGAACGCGACCCGCCACCTCCAGGCCGACGGCACCCTGGCCGGCACCACCGGACCCACCGGCACGGTCACCCTGGCGGCGGCGAACGGCAACCACGACGGCACCCCCACCAACGCCCGGGTCTTCACCGCCCGTGGGCTCACCGGCACCTGGACCGGCGCAGCCACCACCTTCGACCTGGCCGTCGACGCCGGCACCGCCGTCGGCGACGGCGTCCAGGCCCGGGTGTCGTACGACCTCACCGGCGACGGCACCGCCGACCGGGTCGAGACGTACGCCTACTTCGCCACCGACCCGGTGCCCGGCGTCGAGCGCTACCGGCAGACCCAGGGGCTGCGCTCGGCCACCGGCACCCTCGGCAACCTGCGCGGCGGGACGGTGACCGTGCAGGTCTGGAACGCCATCGGCGGCACCCCGACCACCCTCGGCGTCGGCGACGCCTCCCGCGTCGTACTGCCCTTCACCGGCTGACCGTGCGGCGTCTTCCGGAGGCCGGGCCGCCTCCGGAAGACGCCCCCGCTCAGCCGGTCCGCTGAACGAGCCCGTGTTCGCGCTCGTACGTCCGCAACGCGACGTCCCATGCCTCGGTGTACTCCGACGGGCCCAGGTTGAGGTCGTGGTGGCCCCGGACCGCCTCCCGGAGCAGGGTCACCAGTTCCGGCACCGTCGCCCGGCGCTCGTCGACGTAACGGCGGAACACCTCGGCGAACTGCTCCCCGGTCAGCCGGGCCGCGTGCATCGTCACCGGATCGGCCTCCAACGCCTGGAGCACCGCGCACCACCGGCGGGTCAGATCATCGACGTGCCGGGCCCGGATCTTCTGCAACTCGTGCTCGCACTCCAGCCTGATCCGTTCCTCCCAGTACGGCCGCAGCCGGTCGCGTACCCGCTCGTCGGGGCTGACCCGGACGTGGGCGGTGAACTGCGGCAACGACTCGTTCGCCGGCCACCGCTGCCCGGCGAGCCGGTCGTTGAGCACCCGCTCCAGTTCGTGCGAGCGATGCGGCTCGAACTCCCGTGACACGTCGACGATCCGCTCCCGGACGATCCCACCGGCCCAGTCGAGGTACCGCTCGGCGCGGTACTTCAGCTCCTCGAACGTCATCCGCCGGCCGGTCCAGATATAGACGGGGTGTATCCGGAAGTCGAAGGCGTCCCCCTTCGCCGGCACCAGCAACGGGTGCGGGACGTCCTGCCGGAACGACACCGTGACCGGTGCCGGCGCCGGCAGTGGCGGCGGCGTCGGCACGGGAGGCGCCGGCGTGCCGAACAGACTCTGCCACCAGTGGCGTCGCTGCGGCACCGGCACCTGGGTGCCGGCGGTGGTGCTGGAGTACACGTTCATCCGTGGTCCTCGTCGGTGAGTCGGCGTACGCCGTCGAGCAGGGAGTTGCGGGGCATCAGGGGTCTCCAGACGTGGCGCAGCTGATGGTCCAGTCGGTGCCGCAGGGGTGCCCGGCCCGCCACCACCAGAGCGAGCAACTCCAGGCAGTGGGCGGCGACCTCGGGGTGACCGTCGGCCCGGTTCAGCCAGAACCCGAGCGTGCGCCACGAGCGGTAGGCGGTCGCGGGCAGGCTGAGCGCGTTGGCCCAGCAGTCCGCCAGATCGGTCATCGACACGGTCCCGACCCGGGCCAGATCCAGCAGTTCCGGCCAGTGCTCCCGGGGTGCGGGTGCCCACCGGTCGGCGAGCTGGCGCAACGCCCGCCCGGCGTGCAGCCACACCTCCGGGTCCTCCGCCCGGGTCCACTCCGCGAGGGCCGGCAGCACGGTCGCCTGGTGACCTGCGGTGTGCACCTCGATCAGGCCCCGCACCACCGAGTGGTGCCACCGCTGCATCCGCGCCTGGGCGATCTGACGCAGATGCAGCAGGGCGGTGTCCGGCCAGAGCCGGGCGAGCCCCAACGCGTAGGCACGGGCCACCGTGTCCCGCAGGTGGGCCGGTCCGCTCGACGCCCACCGGTCCAGCTCCGTGCGTACGCGTTGCCGCAGCTCCGGTTGCATCGCCATGGCGACCAACGCGATGGCGGCGGCCTGCCGGACGCCGGCCCGGCGCTCCCGGGCCAGCTGGTCGACCGTCTCCAGCGCGACCCGCACCCCGTGCCGGGCCGACCAGCCGACCGCTCCGGCGGCAGCCTCCCGGACACCCGGATTGCCCGTCCGTACCAGGGTGGCGAGCCACCCGAGCAGATGCTCCGGCAGCCACCAGTCCGACCATGCGACCTCCAGCAGGCTGGTCCGCAGCTGGTCGTTGCCGGGCGAGAACTCGATCCGCCGCCCGCCGTGGAGCCGGTCGTCGTCGACCAGGACGACGGCCTGCCGCAGCACCGGGCCCAGCAGCAGGTCCACCACCCCGCCCAGGAACCCCACGGGTGCCGGGGCCGCCGCACCGTCGTCGCCCGGCACCGGTCCGACGAGCAGCCGTCCGGCCGCCGCCTGGACCTCGACCACGGACTGCCCGGCCAGCACCGCGCACGACAACCGGAACGCCCGCCGCTGGTCGACGTCCCACCGGGACGCCCCCTCGACGCCGTCGCCCTCGACGGCGAGCACCCGCGTGGCGCGTTCCCGCAACTGCCGGGGAAGCAGCCGTTCCAGCCGCTCGGTCAGGTCGCCGCCGCGCGGCGGCGCCTGGGCGATCAGTTCCGCCAGCCGGACGACCTCACCGGCGCGCGGACCACCGGCCAGGTGGGCCGCGAGCAGCGGATGCGGGACGCACTCCTCCTCGACGTACACGTCGACGCAGTCGCCGGTGCAGCCGTCGACGCACCAGCCGACGCACTGCCCGCGCAACAGCCGGCGGAGTTGGGCCCGGAACACGTCCACCGGGGCCGCCGGGCGGTGGGGCACCAGATGCCCGGCGAACTCCTGTTCCCGGCGCTCGAAGTCACCGACCAGCACCAGGCTGCTCCCGGTGGTCTCCAGCCTGGCCGCCAGGCCCACCAGGGTCATGCCGTCCAGTTCCCGGACCGCCTCGTCGCCGAGTGCCAGCGTGTAGCCGTGGCCGGGCCGTACCGGCGCGTCGGCACCCAACAGGTCCGACAGGTGCTCCGCGTCGAGCACCCCGACCCGGTCGTAGCCGTACCGGCGGGCCGAGGCCAGGCAGGCGGCGGTGTGTCGGCCCGTGCCGTCGGCACCGCTGAGGCAGACCAGGTGCCGCAGCTTGAGCTGCCGGTCGAGCCGCTGGTCGCTCGGTGCGGGAGCGTAGCCGTCGGCCAGTTGCCGTACCCAGCTGCCGCTGAGCGTCTCGGACCAGGTCCGGCCGCCCGTGCCCACGGTCGCCGTGGTGATGTTCACGGTGCCGATCGCCGTGGCCCCCGGGCCGGTCGCGTTCTGGCCCCGGACCCGTACGTCTCCGACCCCGATGCTCGACGGGACCCCGAGCAACGCGGTGAGGCGGGCCAGGACGGCCGCCGGGTCCGGTGCCTCCTCCGGCTCGTCCACCGGCTCGTCCTCGGGGTGAGGCCCCGCCGGGGACGCGTCCGCCGCTGCGGACCACTCGGCCGCGTTCTCGTCAGACCACCGTTCCTCGTCGCGGGGAAGGCCCGACGCGGTGTCGACCGGACGTGGCTGTCCCACGCTGTCCGGGTCCGGCGGTTCCCACGAATCCGACGCCCCGGTCACCGGCCGCCGCCCTCGCCGCCGAACACGACGTCGCGTCCGACCGACCCGATGGCCGTGGCGTTGGGGCCGATCGCGTTCTGCCCGCGTACCCGGATGTCGCCGGTGCGGATGCCGGGGCCGGCCGTGCCGGCTCCGGTGTCCGGCCGGGCCGCGCCCGCCCCGGTGCCCGGTCCGGCCGGCGGTCCCCCGGGGGGCGACGGCGGCTCCTGCGGCGACGGCCACGACGACATGTCCTCGTCGACCACGTAGAGCCAGGCCGGCTCGCGGAACTCCTTCTCCGGGTGCTCGACCTCGATCCGGCGGAACCGTTCCGGCCGCATCTCCTCCGGGTACTCGCAGACCACGTCGCGGTACATCTCCGTCGAGACCACCAGCGCGACGCCCGCGTCGGGGAACGCGGCCAGCGCCTGGCGCACCGGCTTGGCGTCGCAGAGCCGGCAGACGTGCACGACGGCGTGGCCGGGGAAGCCGTTCGCGCCGTCCAGGTGCACCAGGCCCTGGTGTACGGCCACCCGCAGCCGGATCTGCGCGGGCGCGGTCCGGCTGCTGTTGAACGCCCGCAGCCGCCGGTTCAGCTCCGGCACGAACCGGCCGACGACCCGGGACTCCGGCACGTCGCGGGGCAGGATCGCCAGCTCGCCGTCGCCGGCCTGCTGGGTGGTCCAGGTGACCCGGTCCAGACCCACCTCGGTCGCCGCCGCGTGCAGGAGCGTGTGGAAGTTCTGCTGTGCCTCGTACTGCTGAAGATTGCTGCGCCGGCTGTACCGTTCCATGTCCACAGAGATCAGCAGACGCCGTTCGGGATGTCGCATCGGTACACCCTTCGTCGTCAGCCCGCTCGGCGAGCGGGCACCACCGTGCCCATGGAAACCGCCCCGCCGGGCGCAGACCCCCTAGAAGTACGGCATCGCCGGGACTGTCGGCATCCGGTCATCCCATCGTGGACAGATGTCGTGCTAAGCCGGGTCGGTTCTGCTGGAAGCATGTGGACGAACCTGACCGAACTGCTCCTGGCGCTCGGGCTCTCCCCGCCCGTGATCCTGGCCCTGGTGGTCGTCGAGACCCTCGCGGCCCGCAGCGGGGCGGTGCGAGCCGTGTCGACCCGGATACGCTTCGGCACCTCTCGTCTGCTGAGGAGGATGCCGGTGCTGATGCGGCAACCCCACGTCCCCACCGACGGCGACTGGCCGTACGGGACCTTCCTGCAACGGCTCGACCGCCCGGTACGGGACGCGTTGCTGGCCACCGGCGTCCGCCGGCAGGTGCCCGCCGGGCAGATCCTCATCCACGAGGGCCACCACGAGGCGCACCTGGTGCTGCTGGAGGACGGCCTGACGAAGGTCACCGCGTCCCTGCCCGACGGGCGGACCGCCCTGCTGGCGTTGCGGGTCGGCGGTGACCTGGTGGGTGAGATGTCGGCGCTCAACGACCGTCCCCGGTCGGCGACGGTGACCACCTGCGGCCCCACCCGGTACAGCGTCATCCAGCCCGAGCAGTTCAAGACCTTCCTGCGCGACCATCCGGACGCCGCCCTCGAACTGGCCGCCATGGTCTCCGACCGGCTGCGCTGGTCCAACCGTCGCCGGATCGACTTCTCGTCCTACCCGGTGAAGATCCGGGTGGCCCGGGTGGTGGCCGAGCTGTGCCGCTCGCACGGCCGGCAGGACCGCGACGCGGTCGTCATCGACGTCCGGTTGACCCAACCGGAACTCGCCACCATCTGCGGCGCGGCCGAGACCTCCATCCAGAAGGCGCTGCGGGAACTGCGCGCCGACGGGCTGGTGGAGACCGACTACCGGCGGATCACGGTGCGCGACCTGGCCGCCCTGCGCGACTGCGGAAAGATCGAGGACGACGCGTGACGGCGACGGCCCCGACCCGGTGACCGGATCGGGGCCGTCGCCGGCTGTCACACCTCAGGCGCCGCGCAGGGTCGCCCCGAACCGCTGGGCGGCGACGGCCACGGCGGCGTCCCGCGCGGCCACCGCCTCCTCCACGGTCAACGTCCGGTCCGGCGCGCGGAAGGTGAGCTTGTACGCCAGCGACCGCCGGCCCGCGCCGAGCGACTCCGACGCGTACACGTCGAAGAGCCGGACGTGCTCCAGCAGCTCACCGGCGCCCTCGACCAGCGCGGCCCGGACGTCGGCGGCCGGCACCGTGTCGTCCAGCACCAGCGCCACGTCGATCAGCGCCGGGGGGAACCCGGACACGGTCGGCGCGGACACCACCGGGGCCGCCGGCAGGGCGTCCAGGTCGAGTTCCATGGCGCTGGTCCGGCGGGGCAGTTCCAACGCGGCCAGCACCGCCGGGTGCAGCTCACCGGCGTGACCGACCACCTCCCGTCGACCAGCAGCGCGGCGCAGCGTCCCGGGTGCCAGGGTGCCCGCTCGGCGGCCCGCACCTCGATCCGCTCGGCCGGCAGGTCGGCGGCGGCCAGCACGGCCCGGCCGGCCTCCACCGCGTCGGCCCAGCCGGCGGCGCGGCCGGCACCCCACCAGCCGGCCGGCTCGATGTCCCCGGTGAGCACCACCGCGACGTGCCGGGGCTGGGCGGGCACCACCGCGTCGGCGGCGGCGAACTCGGCGTCGGTGGGACGGCGGTCCACCCCCATGGCCGGCGGCGCGCCGACCCCGGGACGCGGGTGGAACACCGCGCCGATCTCGTAGAGCGCCAGGTCACGGTGACCCCGGCCCAGGTTGCGCTTGAGGATGCCCAGCAGCGGGCCGAGCAGCGTCGTGCGCAGCAGCGGCTCCTCCTCGGACAGCGGGTTGGCCAGCCGTACTGCCGGCCGGCGCGGGTCGTCGGCGGGCAGCCCGAGCTGGTCGGCCAGCTCCGGGGCGACGAACGGCAGCGCCAGCACCTCGACGTAGCCGCGCTCGGCGAGCGAGCGGGCCACCGCCCGACGGCGACGCTGCTGCCAGGTCAGGCCCCGGCCGGGGGGCGCGGTGGGCAGCACCGACGGCACCCGGTCGTACCCGTCGAGGCGGACCACCTCCTCCACCAGGTCGGCCGGGTCGGTGAGGTCGGGCCGCCAGGTCGGCGGGGTGACGGTGAGCACGTCGCCGCCGCCGGCCGTCGTCGCGACCGTGCCCGCGTCCTCGGCCAACCGGTCGGTGCCCCGGATCACCGTGCAACCCACCTGCTCCAGCAGGTCGACCACCCGCTGCGGGGAGTAGTCCACCCCCACCCGACGCGACGGCAGGTCGACCGGGAGGACGACCTGCCGCATCGGCCGGACGTAATCGAGGTCGAGGATCTCCGCGCCGGCCTCGCCCCCGCCGTGGGCGGTGAGCAGCTCGACGGCACGCTGGAGGGCCACCAGCGGCAGCGCCGGGTCGACGCCCCGCTCCCACCGCTTGGCCGCCTCGCTGAACAGCTTGTGCCGGCGGGCCGTACGGCCGACCATCACCGGGTCCCAGTGGGCGGCCTCCAGCAGCACGTTCGTGGTGCCGCCGACCACCTCGCTGGTCTCGCCGCCCATCACCGCGGCCAGCGAGACCGGGCCGGTGTCGTCGCAGATCACCATGTCCTCGGCGGTGAGCGAGCGGACCACACCGTCCAGGGTGGTCACCTTCTCGCCCGCCTCGGCCCGGCGCACCACCAGCGGGCCGGCGAGCCGGTCGGCGTCGAAGGCGTGCATCGGCTGGCCCAGTTCGAGCATCACGTAGTTGGTGACGTCGACCGCCAGCGAGATGCTGCGGACGCCGGCCACGGTCAGCCGCTGCCGCATCCAGCCGGGGGTGGCCGCCGTCGGGTCGACCCCCCGGACCATCCGGGCGGTGAACCGGTCGCAGCCGACGGTGTCGCGCACCTGCACCGGGTATGCCGGCTCCGCCGTCCCGGCCGGCGCGGGCACCCGGCCCGGGTCGCGGAAGGCCACCCCGAGGGCGTACGCCAGCTCGCGGGCGATGCCGCGCACGCTCAGCGCGTACCCCCGGTCGGGGGTGATCTCCAGCTCGACCACGACGTCGTCGAGGCCCACCACGGGGCGGGCGTCGTCGCCGGGCCGGGCCGGGGTGTCCGGCGGCAGCACGATGATGCCGGAGTGGTCGTCGCCGAGGCCCAGCTCCATCGCCGAGCAGATCATGCCGGCCGACATCCGGCCGTACGTCTTGCGCGCGCCGATGGTGAAGTCGCCGGGCAGCACCCCGCCGGGCAGGATCACCACGACCCGGTCGCCGGGGGCGAAGTTCCGCGCCCCGCAGACGATCTGCTGGAGTTCGCCGGTGCCGTTGGCGGTGCCGACGTCGACCAGGCAGTGCCGGATCGGCTTCTTGAACCCGGTCAGCTCCTCGATCTCGCGGACCTCACCGACGACCAGCGGACCGGTGACCGTACGGCGCAGGTCCACCACGGACTCGACCTCGATGCCGAGGTCCACCAGGGCCTGTTCCAGGTCCTCGGTGGGCAGGTCGACGGGGAGGTCCACGTACTCCCGCAGCCAACTGACAGAAACTCGCATGACTCAGACCACCGTCTCCGTGACTCGTACCCGCATCGCCTACGCCCCGGCCCCGAACGCGCGGGTGAACCGCACGTCGCCCTCGGCCATGTCCCGCATGTCGCTGACCCCGTGCCGGAACATCACCGTCCGGTCGATGCCCATGCCGAACGCGAACCCGGAGTAGACCTCGGGGTCGATACCGCAGGCGCGCAGTACCCTCGGGTTGACCATGCCGCAGCCGCCCCACTCGACCCAGCGCGGGCCGTCGCGGTGCTCGGGGAACCAGACGTCGAACTCCCCCGACGGCTCGGTGAACGGGAAGTAGTGCGGACGCCAGCGGGTCTTCGCCCCCTCGCCGAACATGGCGCGGGCGAAATGGTCGAGGGTGCCGCGCAGGTGCGCCATCGTGATGCCCCGGTCCACCACCAGGCCCTCGACCTGGTGGAAGACCGGCGCGTGGGTGGCGTCCAGCTCGTCGGTGCGGTAGACCCGGCCGGGCACCACCACGTAGATGGGGGGCTTGCGGGTGAGCATGGTGCGCGCCTGCACCGGCGAGGTGTGGGTGCGCAGCACCAGGCCGGAGGAGTCCGCGCCGGCCGGCGGTGCGATGTGGAAGGTGTCCATCAGCCCGCGCGCCGGGTGGTCGGCGGGGATGTTCAACGCGTCGAAGTTGGTCCACTCCAGCTCGACCTCGGGGCCCTCGGCCACCTCGTAGCCCATCCCGACGAACAGGTCGCTGATCTGCTCCATGAGGGTGGACAGCGGGTGCCGGGCACCCCGGGGCCGCCGGTCGTACGGCAGGGTCACGTCGACCCGCTCCTCGACCAGCACCCGGGCCGCCTGCTCCCGGTCGAGCACCTCGGCGCGGGCGGCGTACGCGGACTCGATCGCCCGGCGGGCCTCGTTGACCCGCTTGCCGGCGTCGGACTTCGCGGCCGGCGGCAGCGCGCCGATCTCCCGGCGGGCCAGCGACACCGGGGACCGGTCGCCGAGGTGCGCGGGGCGCAGCGCGGTCAGCGCGTCGGGGTCGGTGGCGGCGGCGAACGCCTGCGTGGCGTCGGCCACCGCCTCGGCCAGGGCGGCCGGGTCGAGCAGGGCGACCTGCTTCGGGTCGTACGGATCGTTGCGGTAACTCATGGCGTACGGGCACTCCCTCACGGCGGCGCCGGCCCTCCCGGGCGGCTAGGCGAGTCTACGGACGCGCGGCTGTGCCGCAGCCCGCCGGTGGGAGTTGCGCGCGGGAAAGGGTCAGGCCCGCCGCCCGCCGACACCGGCGGGCTGGCTAAACGAACGCCGTGGCGCGTTCCGCACGTGACCTACTCCCCTGCTGGGTGTGCGCCGACCGGGTCAGCGCAGTGCTCGGGCTGAAGCGTACAGGCAGACGGCCGCCGCCGCAGCCAGGTTCAGGCTCTCGGCCCGCCCGTGCAGCGGCACCCGGACCCGGGCGTCGGCGGCGGCGGTCAGCTCCTCGGGCAGGCCGTGCGCCTCGGCGCCGAACAGCCAGGCGGTGGGGGCGGCGAGCCGTCCGTGGTCGACGAGGTCGTCGAGGTCGCTGTCGCCGTACCCGGTGGTGGCGAGGACCGCCAGCCCGGCGGCCCGGAGCGCGTCGACCGCCCGGTGCGGGTCGGCGGCGCGGACCACGTCGACGTGGAACAGGCTGCCGGCCGAGGCCCGCACGCACTTGCCGTTGTACGGGTCGACGGTGTCGCCGGCGAAGACCACCGCGCCCGCGCCGGCCGCGTCGGCGGTACGCAGCACGGTGCCGGCGTTGCCCGGGTCGCGGATGCCGGCGAGCACCGCGACCAGCCGTGGCCCGCGCGCCAGGGCGGCGGCCAGTGGCACGTCGAGGTGCCGGCAGACGGCGACCACCCCCTGCGGGGCGACGGTCTCGGTCAGCGCGGCCAGGGCCTCGTCGGTGACCTCGGACACCGGCAGGTCGGCGTGGGCGGCCCGGGCGGCGAGGTCGGCGTGCCGGTCGAGGGCCGCCGGGGTGCCGAAGAGTTCCACCACCGTGTCGGGGCGGGCGAGTGCCTCGCGGACGGCCTGCGGCCCCTCGGCCAGGAACCGGCCGGCCGCGTCGCGGTCCCGCCGACGGTGCAGCCGCCGGGCGGCGACCACCCGGGGGGTACGCGGGGTGAACGGGCCGGCGACGGCGTCGAGGCGTCTCCCGCGCGCTGGTGAGTGCATGGGAGACGCCTCGATCTGCTGCCGGGGTGGGTCAGGCGGCCTGGGCCGCGGCGCCACCGGTGCCCTCGGCCGCCACGGCGGCGCGGGCCAGCTCGACGATCGCGGCGAACGCCGCGGCGTCGTGGACGGCCAGGTCGGCCAGGATCTTGCGGTCGACCTCGATGCCGGCCAGGCGCAGGCCCTGGATGAGCCGGTTGTAGGTCATGCCGTTGGCCCGGGCGCCAGCGTTGATGCGCTGGATCCAGAGCTGCCGGAAGTCGCCCTTGCGGTCGCGGCGGTCCCGGTAGGCGTACTGCATCGAGTGCAGCACCTGCTCCTTGGCCTTGCGGTACAGCCGGGAGCGCTGACCGCGGTAACCGCTCGCGGTCTCCAGCAGGGTACGACGCTTCTTCTGGGCGTTCACAGCCCGCTTGACGCGTGCCATCTCAACTCCTTCTTACGTAAAGGTGGCGCGCGTCAGCGGCCGAGCAGCTTCTTGATTCGCTTGACGTCAGCCTTGGCCAGCTCGACCGTGCCGGTCAGCCGCCGGGTCTGGGTGGAGGGCTTCTTCTCCAGGTTGTGGCGAAGGCCGGCCTGCTGGGCCACGATCTTGCCCTTGCCGGTCACCTTGACCCGCTTGCCCATACCCGTGTGGCTCTTCATCTTCGGCATGTGGAACGTCTCTCCCTGTTACTGGCCGCTGGGGTCAGCGGTCGGGCCGGTCTCGCCGGCTGCTGCGGTCTCGCCGGCCGCCGGGGTCTCGCCACCTGCCGGGGCGGTCGACTCCTCCGCGGCCCGGTCCCGGGGTCCACCACGGGACGCCGTGGCGGCGACCGCGGAGGCCTTGACGGCCCGGTGCGGAGCGAGAACCATGATCATGTTTCGGCCGTCCTGCTTCGGAGCGGCCTCGACGTATCCCAGGTCCGTGATCTCGGACTCGAGCCGGCGCAGGAGCCGGTAACCCAGCTCCGGGCGGCTCTGCTCGCGACCGCGGAACATGATCGTCACCTTGACCTTGTCGCCCGCCTTGAGGAACCGCACC
Source organism: Micromonospora sp. HM134 (assembly GCF_007833915.1). NCBI lineage: Bacteria > Bacillati > Actinomycetota > Actinomycetes > Micromonosporales > Micromonosporaceae > Micromonospora > Micromonospora sp. HM134. The sequence continues at coordinate 2,479,357 of NZ_CP041061.1, read as the reverse complement.
ACGTGACCCTTCTTGGTCTCGTAGTCGTGCGGGTCGATCTTCGGCCGGAGCTTCATCTCCTTGATGACGGTCTGCTGCTGGTTACGCCGCGCTTCGCGCGCCTTGAGTGCGCTCTCGTACTTGAACTTGCCGAAGTCCATGAGCTTGCACACCGGCGGGCGCGCCATCGGCGCAACCTCGACCAGGTCCAGGTCGACGTCCGCGGCCAGCTGCAGGGCGCGCTCCAGCGGGACGATGCCCACCTGCTCACCCTCAGGGCCGACCAGTCGGACCTCACGTGCCCGGATCTGCTCGTTCACGCGTGGTTCGACGCTGATGGGGCCTCCTCGAGTCGAGTCTGCTGCGTGGCCGACCCCGCGTGGCCCCCGGGTGGGGGCGACCCGGAAAGCAGAAGGCCCCGGCGCATGCCAGGGCCCGCTCGACCGGTCGGCACGATCACATGATCGCGCATCCGGCACCGGGACGGACCCGGAACCGGTGACCGGACCCGGCCACCTCGGGGGCGACTCGGGTGGGAGCAGGCGCTCCGCTTCGGGACCACCCACACGCCGCAGGCGGGGGCAGTCTGGTCGACGTGGCAACACTACACCCCGGCGCGACCATCCCCCAAACCGGGCCCGCAGGTCAGCACGGTACGAGAACCCCGACAGCGGGCCGGCGGAGGGGACGGGGCGGTCAGCGGAACCGGCGGAGGCGGTGCCCCGGCCGGGACGGTCAGCGGGCCGGGGTGCCGCCGAGACCGGCCAGGTGGGCCTGGTGCAGCCGGCGCAGCGCACGGACCCCGTCGACCGCGATCTCCTTGTCGGCGGCCTGGAGCGCCACCATCGGCAGCAGGTCGTCGTCGTGCAGCTCCAGGCTGGCCCACGGTGCGCCCCGGTCGAAGCGCACCCCCCGGACCACCTCCCAGGGCAGCTCGTACGAGCCGAGGATGTTGCGCACCCGGACCCCCCGGGCGTCCGCCTCGACCCGGGGCCGGGTGAACAGCAGGATGCCGAGCGCGCCGAACACGCCGAGGCCGATCATGGCGAACTGGTCGCCGCGCTGGAAGGTGCCGTAGCCCTCGCCGGTCGCCCCGGTCAACGAGGTGGCGACCAGGCTGAAGACCACCAGCAGGGCGATCGCCGAGGCCCAGCAGACGACCCGGATACGACGCGGCCTGAGACGGATCAACGCGGTGTCGCTCACCGGTCCAGTCTGCCACCCGGCCCCGGCAGACGTCGCGCCGCCACCCGCCGGGGGTGGGTCGGGTCGGGGTGATGGGGCCGGTACAGCGGTGTCCGCGAGAGGCGATGCCGCCGTACCGGCCCTGGTGCGGTCGAGCACGAGGGCACGACGGACGCGACGGACGGCGCGGCGTGTCGCGCCGCCGGGGTCAGAGCCGGCAGGCGTGGATGTTGGTGACCAGGATCGCGCGGGCACCCAACTCGTACAGCTCGTCCATGATCCGGTGGACGTCGTCGCGGAGCACCATCGCCTGCACGGCGACCCAGCCCTCCCGGTGCAGCGGGGAGACCGTCGGCGACTCGATGCCCGGGGTCAGGCCGCTGGCCCGGTCGAGCAGGCCGGCCGGCACGTCGTAGGCGAGCATCACGTACCGGCGGGCCACCAGCACCCCGTGCAGGCGACGCAGCAACTGCTCCGCCTGCGGGTGGGCCGGCGCGCCGGCCCGGCGGACCAGCACCGCCGAGGAGCGCAGCAGCGGGTCGCCGAAGACGACCAGCCCGGCCTGGCGCAGCGTCGCGCCGGTCTCCACCACGTCGGCGACGACGTCGGCGACCCCGAGCCGGATGGCGTTCTCCACCGCGCCGTCGAGCCGGATCACGTCGGCCTTGACGCCCAACTCGGCGAGGTACCGCTCGACCAGCCCCGGGTACGCGGTGGCGATCCGGTGCCCGCCGAGCTCCTGTACGTCGCCGACGTCCTCGGGACGGGCGGCGAAGCGGAAGGTGGCCCGGCCGAACGCCAGGTCGACCACCTCCTCGGCGGGCGCGCCGGAGTCGATCAGCAGGTCCCGGCCGGTGATCCCGACGTCGAGGTCACCCGAGCCGACGTAGGTGGCGATGTCCTTCGGGCGCAGGTAGAAGAACTCGATGTCGTTGGCCTCGTCCGGGCAGACCAGGTCCTTGGGGTCGGTGCGCTGGCGGTAGCCCGCCTCACGCAGCATCTGGGCGGCCTTCTCGGCCAGGGCCCCCTTGTTGGGTACGGCGACACGCAGCATGACGGAGTGCTCCTTCGATCGGATCAGATCAACGACGCGGGCGCACTCACAGATGTCGGTAGACGTCCTTCAGCTCCAGACCGCTGGCCAGCATCAGCACCTGCACCTGGTACAGCAGCTGGGAGATCTCCTCGGCGGTGCGCTCCGGGCCCTCGTGCTCGGCGGCCATCCACGACTCGGCCGCCTCCTCGACGACCTTCTTGCCGACGAAGTGCACCCCCTTGGCCAGGGCGTCGACCGTGCCGGAACCCGGCGTGCCGGCGGCGGCCTTGGCCTGGAGCTCGGCGAACAACTCCTCGAACGTCTTCACGGAACCGGATTCTTCCAGCCACCCACCGACGCCGTGCGCTCCGGGGTCCGGCCGGGTCACCCCGCCCACACCCCGTTCCCGCAGGCTGGGACGGGCCCGGGGAGGCCGGGCGCTCCGGCCGGCCGGGACGCGGGTCACCGGCCACCGGCAACGGGCCGGACACGTTTACACATCGATCTCTCATCTACCTGATGGGACACCCTTCGAGGGATCGGTGGTCTTCTCTATCCTGGCGGCCATGGTCAGCAGCAGCTCACGTACCCGCGCCGCCGCCACCGCCGCCGTGCTCCTCGTCGCCGTGGCCGGATGCGCACCGCAGGACCCCACACCCACCCCCGACGCCGTCCCCACCGCGGCGTCCTGTGCCAAGGACAGCCTGAAGACCCGCACGCCCGGCAAGCTCACCGTCGCCACCGACGAACCCGCGTACGAGCCGTGGTTCAAGGGCGACAAGCCCGACACCGGCGAGGGTTTCGAGTCCGCCGTCGCGTACGCGGTCGCCGAGAAGCTCGGCTACGCCCGGACCGACGTCACCTGGACCCGGGTCAAGTTCGACACCGCCATCGCCCCCGGCCCGAAGACCTTCGACTTCGACATCAACCAGTTCTCCATCACCGAGGAACGCAAGCAGGCGGTCGACTTCTCCGCCCCGTACTACCTGGTGCGGCAGACGGTCATCGCGCTCAAGTCGTCGAAGATCGCCGGGAAGAAGTCGGTGGCGGACCTGAAGAACGCCAAGCTCGGCGCGCAGGTCGGCACGACCAGCTACCAGGCGATCACCGCCCTGATCAAGCCCTCGGTCAAGCCGCAGGTCTACAACAGCAACGACGACGCCAAGAAGGCCCTGCAGAACGGCCAGATCGACGGGCTGGTGGTCGACCTGCCGACCGCGTTCTACATCACCGGTTCGGAACTCACCGACGCCACCATCGTCGGTCAACTGCCGCAGGTGGGCGCGCCGGAGGCGTTCGGGCTGCTGCTGGACAAGGACTCCCCGCTGACCCTGTGCGTCAGCCGGACGGTGGGTGAACTCGCCGAGGCCGGCACGCTCAAGCAGCTGGAGCAGAAGTGGCTCGCCCAGGTGGCGGGGGCGACCGAACTCCAGTGAGCCGGGTGTCAGCAGGCAACGACAGCCCGGTGGTGGACCCGCCGCACCTCCCGTCGACGGCGCAGCGGCGGCGGGCCGCGTACCGACGCCGGCAGACGACCCGCAGCGTGCTGGTCGCCGCCGCCTCCACGGCGGTGCTCGGCACGCTGCTGGTCGTCGCGGTCACCGGTGCACCCGGCTGGGAGCGGGTCCGCCGGTCGTTCCTCGACCCGCAGATCGCCCGCGACGCCCTGCCGGAGGTGCTCACCGGGCTGTGGCTCAACGTCCGGCTGCTGGTCTGCTGCGCCGTCGGGGCGCTGCTGCTCGGCCTGCTGATCGCTCTGCTGCGGACCCTGCGCGGGCCGGTCTTCTTCCCGGTCCGCGCACTCGCCGCCGGTTACACGTACACCTTCCGCGGCCTGCCGCTGATCATCGTGCTGTACGTGCTCACCCTCGGCGTGCCCGGCCTGCGGTTGCAGGGGATGCCGCCGGTGCTCGTGCTCGGCGGGCTGGCGCTGGTGCTCACCTACGGCGGCTACCTGGCGGAGGTGTTCCGGGCCGGCATCGAGTCGGTCCACCCCAGCCAGCTCGCGGCGGCCCGCTCGCTGGGGCTGACCTACCGGCAGACCATGCGGCACGTGGTGCTGCCGCAGGCCGTCCGGCGGGTCGCGCCGCCGCTGCTCAACGACGTGGTGGCGTTGCAGAAGGACGTCGGCCTGGTCTCCCTGGCCGGCCCGATCGACGCCGTCCGGGCGGCACAGATCGCCACCGCGCAGACCTTCAACTACACCCCGTACATCGTGGCCGGGGTGCTGTTCGTGCTGCTCGCCATCCCGCTGATCGCGGTCACCGACTGGGTGACGCTGCGCGCGGCCCGACGCCAGTCCGGAGGCTGAGCATGACCGTGCTGACCTGCCGGGGGGTACGCAAGGAGTTCGGCGGCCGGGTGGTGCTCGACGGGCTCGACCTGACCGTCGACGAACATCAGGTGGTCGCCCTGATCGGGGCGTCCGGGTCGGGCAAGTCGACGCTGCTGCGCTGCGTCAACCTGCTGGAGGAACTCGACGACGGGACCATCACGCTCGACGGCGAGGAGATCTCCGACCCCCGGGTCGACCCCGACCGGGTCCGCCGGCGCATCGGCATGGTCTTCCAGTCGTACAACCTGTTTCCGCACCTGAGCGTGCTGGAGAACGTGACTCTCGCGCCGCGCCGGGTGCACCGGCGGGCACGGGCCGACGCCGAGGCGCAGGCCCGGGAGCTGCTCGCCCGGGTCGGGTTGGCCGACCGGGCGGACGCCTACCCGGACCGGCTCTCCGGCGGCCAGCAGCAGCGGGTGGCGATCGTCCGGGCGCTGGCCAACTCGCCCCGGCTGATGCTGCTGGACGAGGTCACCTCGGCGCTCGACCCGGAGCTGGTCGGGGAGGTGCTGGCGATGATCCGGGACCTCAAGGCCGACGGGATGACGATGGTGCTGGCCACCCACGAGATGGGGTTCGCCCGGGAGGTCGCCGACCAGGTCTGCTTCCTCGACGCCGGCCGGGTGGTCGAGGCCGGGCCGCCCGCGCAGGTGTTCGGCGAACCGACCCAGCCGCGGACCCGGCAGTTCCTCAGGCGGATCATCGAGGCCGGCCGGCTGTAGCGTCGTGCCCTCAAGTGGGGTGATGTTGCGGGGTCCGCGTCCGTCGGACCCCGCAACATCGCCACACCAGGCCGAACCGCACGGCCCCGGCGGGGCGTCAGCCGGCGAAGCCGACCCGGTGGCCGTTGGCGGTGGTGACGGCCCGGACCGCCAGCGCGGCGTCCAGGGCGGCCACCGTCGCCGACCAGCCCTTGTCCTCGGCCGAGCCGGGCAGCCCGGCCCGGTCCCGGGCCTGGTCGAGGTTCTCCACGGTCAGCACCCCGTGCGCCACCGGCTTGCCCTCGTCCAGGGCGACCCGGGTCAGGCCGTCGGTCACCGACCGGCAGACGTAGTCGAAGTGGGCGGTCGCACCCCGGACGACCACGCCCAGCGCCACCACCACGTCGCAGCGCCGGGCCAGCGCCTGCGCCACCACCGGCAGCTCCACCGAGCCGGCCACCCGGGCCGTCACGACCCGCGCCCCGCACGCCTGCGCGGCGGCCACCGCCCGGTCGAGCATGTGGTCGGTCAGCTCGCCGTGCCAGCGCGCCGCCACCACCCCGACGGTCAGCCCGGCGGCGTCCACCGGGGTCACTCCGGGTTCACCGAAACCCGCCATCGTCATGCTCCGATCTCGTCGCCGGGGACCGGCCGGCCCATCGGGGCCTCGGTCACCTCATCCAGCTCGTCCAACAGGTGGCCCATCCGGTCCCGCTTGGTCCGCAGGTAGCGGACGTTCTCCGGGTGCGGCCGGACCGGCAACCCCTCCCGGCCGGTGACGGTCAGCCCGTACCCCTCCAGCCCGGCCCGCTTGGCCGGGTTGTTGGTGAGCAGCCGCATCGAGCGCACCCCCAGGTCGTAGAGGATCTGCGCGCCGGTGCCGTAGTCCCGGGCGTCGGCCGGCAGCCCCAGGTCGAGGTTCGCGTCCACGGTGTCGCGGCCCTGGTCCTGGAGCTGGTACGCCTGGAGCTTGTGCAGCAGGCCGATGCCGCGCCCCTCGTGCCCGCGCACGTAGAGCACCACGCCCCGCCCCTCCCGGGCGACCCGGGCCAGCGACGCCTGCAACTGCGGACCGCAGTCGCAGCGCAGCGACCCGAAGACGTCCCCGGTCAGGCACTCGGAGTGCACCCGGACCAGCACGTCCTCGCCGTCGCCCAGCTCACCGAAGACCAGCGCGACGTGCTCGGCCGGGTCGTGTTCGGCCCGGTAGCCCAGCGCCCGGAACACCCCGTACGGGGTGGGCATCCGCGCCTGCGCGACCTGCTCCACCTGCTTCTCGTGCCGCCGCCGGTACGCCACCAGATCGGCGATGGTGACCAGGGTGAGCGAGTGCTCGGCGCAGAACTTCTCCAGGTCCGGCAGGCGCATCATGGTGCCGTCGTCGTTGACCAGCTCGCAGAGCACCCCGGCGGGACGCAGCCCGGCCAGCCGGGTCAGGTCGACTGCCGCCTCGGTGTGGCCGGGACGACGCAGCACCCCGCCGGCGCGGGCCCGCAGCGGCACCACGTGGCCGGGGCGGGCCAGGTCCGTCGGGTCGGTGCCGGGGTCGGCGAGCAGCCGGATGGTGTGCGCCCGGTCGGCGGCCGAGATGCCGGTGCTGACCCCCTCCCGGGCGTCCACGGTCACCGTGTAGGCGGTGCCGCGCCGGTCCTGGTTGGTGTGGTGCATCGGCGGCAGGTCCAGCCGGTCGCACTCCGCCTCGGTCAGCGGGACGCAGACGTAGCCGGAGGTCCAGCGGACCATGAAGGCGAGCAGCTCCGGGGTGGCCAGCTCGGCGGCGAAGATCAGGTCGCCCTCGTTCTCCCGGTCCTCGTCGTCGACCACCACGACGGGCCGGCCGGCGGCGATGTCCGCCACCGCCTCCTCGATCCGGGCGAAGGTGACCGCCTGGGTGCTCATGCCACGACCTCCGAGTAGGTGGACGGGATCGGTGTCGACGCCGCACGGCTGGCCCGCGAGCTGCGCCACCAGGCGGCGAAACCCCAGCCGCACAGTGCGCCGTAGACGAGGTACATCGCCGCCGAGGGGTAGAAGCCGCCACGCAGCAGCAGCGGTACGCCGACCGCGTCCACCGCGATCCAGACCAGCCAGAAGTCCACCCAGCCCCGGGCCATCCCGTAGGTGGCCAGCAGGCTGCCGGTGAGGATCCAGGCGTCCGGCAGCGGGCCCCACGAGCCGAGCGCGGCGAGCAGCGGGTAGCCGAGGGCGGTGCCGAGCACGGCGGCCAGCAGCAGACCGAGCCGTTCCCGGCCGGTGGCCCAGCGGGGGCTGACCGCCGGGGCGTCCCCGCCCTGGCGGCGGTTGCGCGACCAGCGCCACCAGCCGTAGACGCTGACCGCGAAGAAGAAGACCTGCCGGCCGGCCTGGCCGTAGAGGTCGTGCGCCTGCGGGGTGGCGAACACCCCGCCGAGGAAGACGGTGAACAGCAGCCCGTTGCCGATCATGCCGACCGGCCAGGCCCAGACCAGCCGGCGCAGCCCGAGCAGCGCCGAGACCAGCCCGAAGGCGTTGCCGACGATCTCCCGGACCAGCACCGGGGAACCGACGACGTGCACCTGCGCGTCGAGCAGCCAGCCGACCGGGCCGGTCACCGCGCCCCTCCGACGGCGTCGCCGGGCAGCGCCGGGGCAGTGCCGCCGGGTCCGACCGGGCCGGCGGGCAGGCGGGCGTCGAGGAGGCGCTCGACGTACTTGGCCAGCACGTCCACCTCCAGGTTGACCGGGGCGCCGACCCCCCGGCCGCCGAGCGTGGTGAGCTTGAGGGTGGTGGGGATCAGCCCGACGGCGAACCAGTCGTCGCCGACCGCCGCCACCGTCAGCGACACCCCGTCGACGGTGATCGAGCCCTTCTCCACCACGTACCGGGCCAGCGCGGTGGGCAGCCGGAACCGCAGCGTCTCCCACTGCGCGGCCGGTTCCCGGGAGAGCACCTCGCCGACGCCGTCGACATGGCCCTGCACCAGGTGCCCGCCGAGCCGGCTGTTCAGCGCGGCGGCCCGCTCCAGGTTGACCGGGTCGCCGGGGCGCAGCCCGCCGAGCGCCGAGCGGCGCAGCGTCTCGCCCATCACGTCGGCGGTGAACACCCCGCCGTCGACGTCGACCACGGTCAGACAGACCCCGTTGACCGCGATGGAGTCGCCGTGCCGGGCGTCGGAGGTGACCAGCGGGCCGCGGATCGCGACCAGCGCCGAGTCACCCCCGGTGTCGGCGATCCGGACGACCTCGCCCAATTCCTCGACGATGCCGGTGAACATCTCAGGCCTCCCTCTTCCGGGGCAGCGCGGTGATCCTCAGGTCGGACCCGACCCGGGTGACGTCGGTGATTTCCAGATCGATGGCGTCGGCGATGGTCGTCACACCCGCGTCGACGAGCGCGGTCGGGCCGGCCCCGAGCAGCTTCGGCGCGACGTACCCGACGACCCGGTCGACCAGGCCGGCGGCGAGGAACGCCCCGGCCAGCCGGGGGCCGCCCTCCAGCAGCGCGGCGCGTACCCCCCGGTGGTGCAGTTCGGCCAGCAGGGCCGGCAGGTCGACCCGGCCGTCCGGGCCGGCGCCGACCTCGGCGACGGTGGCGATCCAGGTCCGGGCGGCGCCGTCGCGGACCCGGGCGTCGGCGGGGGTACGCCCCGCACTGTCCACCACCACCCGCAGCGGCTGGCGGATCGCCAGGGTGCCGTCACGCAGGTTGCGGGCGGTCAGCCGGGGATCGTCGGCGAGCACGGTGCCGACCCCGGCGATGACCGCGTCGACCGTGCCGCGCAACGCGTGCACGTCCATCCGGGCGGCCTCGGAGGTGATCCACATGCTGCTGCCGTCGGCCGCCGCGGACCGGCCGTCGAGGGTCGCGGCGTACTTCCAGATCAGGTACGGCCAGCCGCGCCGCATCGAGGTCAGCCAGGCGACGTTGCCGGCCTCGGCCTCGTCGGCGCGTACCCCGAACTCGACCCGCACCCCGGCGGCGCGCAGGGTGGCGGCGCCGCCCGAGGCGACCGGGTTGGGATCGGGTACGGCGATGACCACCCGGGCGATGCCGGCGCGGATCAGCGCGTGACTGCACGGGCCGGTGCGACCGGTGTGGTCGCAGGGTTCCAGGGTGACCACGGCGGTGCCGCCCCGGGCCCGCTCGCCGGCCTGGGCGAGCGCGACGATCTCGGCGTGCGGCCCGCCGGTGTAGGCGTGGAAGCCCTCCCCGACGACGACGCCGTCCGCGTCGAGCAGCACGCAGCCGACGACCGGGTTGGGGCTGGTGGTACCGAGGCCCCGCGCGCCCAGTTCGATGGCACGACGCATCGCCTCGTCCACGGAGACGCCGCCCATGCCCTGCCCTCTCGCTCGCCGGTCCCCGCGCGGGCGGTACGGGAGCAGGCGGGCAGGCGGTGGCGGAACCGGGAACGGCAGGGCCGCCCCCGGCAGGCCCACGCGGTCGCAGAGGCGCTCGCGCAGGCCCGCCCCGCCCGCGCGCTGTCTCCCATCCGGACTGTCGGGGGTGCGGACGGACCGCTCCCCCACCGTCGGCCCCGGATTCTCACCAGGTCCACCGGGCGGCACAGCCGTCCGGGTCGCGGGCTTACCACGTCGAGCGTGGATCACCGCCGGTTCGGAATTTCACCGAGCCCCGCCAGCGCGTGGTGGGTACATGCGAAGTCTTACACGTCACCCCGGGAGGTTCGCCACCTCCAGCGTGCTACTTCACACCCCGTCGGCACGTCGCCGGTCGACCGCGACGTATGACCCCGGTTGGCTCTTGGCGACCGTTTTCATCTCACTGGCCACGGCGATCGCGGCCAGCGGGTCGGTGAAGCGCTTACGGGAGTCGGAGAGCGAGACGCCGATCGACAGGGTGACCAGGGCGGCCCGGCGGATGTTGCCCCGCCGGTCCTTCAGCTCGACGAAGCCGCGTTCCCGGTCGGTCGGGTCGTAGAGGGTGTCGGCGGTCTTCTCGAAGTCGACCACGGCCCGGGAGGTCAGCGGGCGGATCTGGTCGGGGGCGCAGACGATCACGAAGTCGTCGCCGCCGACGTGGCCGAGGAAGGCCGGCGGCAGCCCGATCGCGACCACCGCCCGGTGCAGGCTGCGGGCCAGCGCGGAGATGAACTCGTCGCCCCGGACGAAGCCGTACCGGTCGTTGACGCTCTTGAACCGGTCGATGTCGATGTAGCCGACGGCGTAGTCGACGCCGCTGCGGACCCGGTCGCTGATCTCCCGGCGGATCCGGCTGTTGCCGGGCAGGCCGGTCAGCGGGGAGACCTCGCGGAACTCCTTGTTGCGGCGCAGCGTGGAGCTGACCCGGGCCACCAGCTCGGCGGTGTCGAACGGCTTGACCAGGTAGTCGTCGGCGCCGGCGCTGAGCCCGTGCACCTTGTCCACGGTCATGCCCTTGGCGGTCAACATGATCACCGGCAGGGCCGAGGTGATCGGGTTGGCGCGCAGCCGGCGGGTCAGCTCCAGGCCGTCGATGCGCGGCATCATCAGGTCGACCACGGCCAGGTCCGGCTTGTGCTGCTCGATCATGTCGAGCGCCTCCTGGCCGTCACCGGCGTGCAGCACCTCGAAGCCGTGCAGCCGCAGGTTGAACTCGACGAAACGGGCGATGTCCTCGTCGTCGTCGACGACCAGGATCACGTCGGGACGGTCGCCGGTGGGCTCCACCTCAGGCCCCGGCGTTGGCGCGCTCCGCCAGCCCGCGCAGGCGGCGGACCGCCTCGGCCGGGTCGTCCGCCCCGTACACGGCGGTGCCGGCGACGAAGGCGTCCGCGCCGGCCGCCGCGGCCTGCTCGATGGTGTCGGCGGCGATCCCGCCGTCGACCTCGATGCGCAGTTCCAGGTGGCCGCTGTCGACGTGCCGCCGGGCCGCCCGCACCTTGTCCAGTAGTTGCGGGATGAACCGCTGCCCGCCGAAGCCGGCCTTGATCGTCATGATCAGCAGGGTGTCGAAGCTGGGCAGCAGCTCCAGGTACGGCTCGATCGGGGTGTCCCGGTCGATGGCCAACCCGGCCTTGGCCCCGGCCGAGCGGAGATCCTTGGCGAGGGCGACCGGGTCGTCGCACGCCTCGGCGTGGAAGGTGACGTTGTACGCGCCGGCGTCGGCGTAACCGGGGGCCCACCGCCGCGGGTCGGTGATCATGAGGTGCACGTCGAACGGGAGCCGGGTCACCGCCCGCAGGCTCTGCACCACCGGCAGGCCGATGGTCAGGTTGGGCACGAAGTGGTTGTCCATCACGTCGACGTGCAGCCAGTCCGCGGCGTCCTCGACGGCGCGGACTTCATCGGCGAGGCGGGCGAAATCGGCGGCGAGGATGCTGGGCGCGATGATCGACGGCGGTACGGTCACAGGGCAAGTGTACGAACGCGGCCATCCGCCGCGGACGGCACGGCACCATGAGCGACGCCCTGTGACCCAGGCGTGACCCGTGGTGCACCATCGGCTCCTTTCGCGGGGAGTCGGGGACGAAGAGCCGGTGCCGACTGGCCGAACGGCCCGCAAGAGGCAACACTCCATCAGGGACGGTCACGTATGATGCTCGCCCGGCGGCGGGCACGCCGGGCGGGGCACGGCGACGGGCCGTCAATCCCCGGAAAGGGCGGACGATGCGACGGTTGCTCGTGGCGCTGGCGCTGGCCGGCACGGTGACGGTGGCGCTCAGCGGCTGCGTGCCGCAGCACGGCGCCGACGGCGACCTGCTCGACGACTGGCCGGTGCTGCCGGTGGCCCAGTCGTTCGTGCCCGCCACGGACGCCTGCCTGCCCCGGATCACCCCGGTCGTGCAGGCCGGCACCTACGAGACGGTGGACTGCGCACGCAGCCACCTGGCCGAGACCATCCACGTCGGCACGTTCACCGGCGCGGTGACCCGGGGTGAGCGGCCCGAGCCGGGCTCCGCCGCGTTGCGCCCCGCCCGCACCGAGTGCGACCAGCGGGCCCGGGACGTCCTCGGTGGCGACTGGCACTCGGCCCGGCTGACGATGAACATCGCGCTGCCGGCCAACTCGGCGTGGAACAGCGGCGCCCGCTGGTTCCGGTGCGATCTCAGCGAGACCGACAGCATCGACAACACCCGGCCGGTGAACCGGGTCGGCAGCCTGCGCGGGGCGATGATCGGCGACAATCCGCTCAGCCACCGCTGCTTCGATCCCAAGCTGATCGGCAACAATCTCAACTACATGGCCCCGGTGCTCTGCTCCGAGCCGCACCGCGCCGAGTTCGTCGGCGTCTACCTGGAACGCAGCGACCTGAGCTGGGCCGATTTCAGCCAAGCCAACCAGCGGGTGCACCGGCGGTGCATGGCGTTGATCGCCGGCTTCGCCGAGGTGCCCAACAACAGCGAACTGCCGTACCGGGCCGGGTCGATCTTCTATCCGCCGTCGCAGCGGGAGTGGGAGGAGGGCGACCGGGGCATCCGCTGCTTCCTGTGGAGCGACGACCGGAAGCTGACCCGATCGATGCGCGGCGCCGGCCCCAAGGGCCTCCCCGCCATCTGACCCCGACCCGCCCGTCCCCGCCCCGTCGCCCGCCCTCGGTGATCAAGAGGTTTGCGTCATCCGACGACGGATCGTTGACGCAATTCTCTTGATCACCGGGGACGGGCGGGACGGTCGGGACGGACGAGGCGGGGCGGGGCGGGTGGGGTCAGGTGCGGCGGAGGAGGGCCAGGAACATGGCGTCGGTGCCGTGGCGGTGCGGCCAGAGCTGGACGGTGGGGCCGTCACCCAGGCCGGGCATGCCCGGCGGCAGGACCGTCCGGGCGTCGACGAAGTCCGCCGGTACCCGGGCGCGGCGGGCGGCCTCGGTGACCGTCACGTGCGTCTCCACCGTGTGCGGGGAGCAGGTGACGTAGGCGACCAGACCACCGGGCCGGGTCGCCCGCAGCGCGGCGGTGAGCAGTTCCCGCTGCAACCGGGTCAACGGCGGCAGGTCCGACGGCTGCCGCCGCCAGCGCGACTCGGGCCGGCGGCGCAGCGACCCCAGCCCGGTGCACGGGGCGTCGACCAGCACCCGGTCGAAGTGCCCCTCCGGCAGCTTCGGATCGGCCCCGACCGTGCGACCGTCGGTGTGCAGCACGGTCACCGGCAGCCCCCAGGTGGCCTGCTCGACCAGCCGGGCCCGGTGCTCCGAGACCTCCACCGCGGTCAGCCGGGCACCCCGCTGCGCGGCGAGCGCGCCGAGCAGGCCCGCCTTGCCACCGGGCCCCGCGCACAGGTCCAGCCAGCGACCGTCGTGACCGTCCAGCGGGGCCGTGGCCAACGCGTTCGCCACCAGCTGGGAACCCTCGTCCTGCACGTGCGCCCGGCCGTCGGCCAGCGCCGGGAGGTCACCCGGCGCGCCACCGGCCAGGTAGACCGCGTACGGGGAGAACGCTCCCGGCGCGCCGCCGACCTCGTCGGCCAGCTCGGCCGGATCGACCCGGCCCGGACGGGCGCACAGGTGCACCGGCGGGCGCTCGTTGTCCTCGATCAGCAGCCGGGTCACCTCGCCCAGGTCACCACCGAGGGCGTCGGCGAAGGCCCGCACGATCCACTGCGGGTGGCTGTAGGTCACGGACAGGTGGCCGATCGGGTCGGCGGCCATGGTCGGGGCCAGCTTGGCCGTCCACGCGTCGACGTCCTGGCCGGCCACCTCGCGCAGCACCGCGTTGGCGAAGCCGGTGGCCCCCTCCCCCACCGTGCGCACCAGGTCGACCGTGGAGGAGACGGCGGCGTGCGCCGGGACCCGGGTGTGCAGCAGCTGGTAGGCGCCGAGCCGCAACGCGTCGCGTACCGGCGGGTCGATCCGCGCGACGTCCCGGCCGGCCGCGGCGGTGAGGATCGTGTCGAGGGTGCCGAGCTGCCGCAGGGTGCCGTAGGTCAGCTCGGTGGCGAAGGCTGCGTCCCGCCCGGCCAGCCCCTGCTCGCGCAGGATCGCCGGCAGCACCAGATTGGCGTACGCGTCGTCGCGGTGCACCGCCGCGACCGCCTGGTAGGCGGCGTAGCGGGGCAGGTCCACGGCCGGGCGGACCGGTCGGCCGGGTCGCCCGCCGCGCCGGTCGGACCCGGCCCGGTCGCCCCGGGCACCGCCGGACGGCCGCCGGTCGTCGCCGCGCCGGTCGGCGTCGGCCGGACGGTCGGGGCGTGCGGTCGGCCCGGTCACGCGAGCTCCTCCCCGACGCCGACCCGGACGCCGCGCGCCCAGTCGGTCGCCGGCATGGCCTTCTTGCCCGCCGCGCGCACCTCACCGAGCTGCACCGGCACCGTCGCCGTGCCGGCCAGCACGCGGGACTTCTCCACCAACAGTTCTCCAGGTTTCAGGGCGGGGCCGTTACCGACCGGGGTCACCGGGCCGAGCTTGACCCGGTCGCCGCGGAACGTCGTCCACGGGCCGGGCGCGGGGGTGCAGGCGCGCACCCGCCGGTCGACCGCGAACGCGGGGTCACCCCACCGCACCCGGGCGTCGTCCACTGTCAGTTTCGGGGCCAGCGAGACCCCGTCGGCGGGCTGCGGCTCGGCCCGGGCGGTGCCCGCCGCGATCGCGTCCAGGACGGCGACCAGCAGCCCGGCACCCGAGTGGGCGAGCCGCTCCAGCAGGTCGCCGGAGGTGTCGGTGGGGCGGATCTCGTCGGTGAGCGTGCCGTAGACCGGGCCGGTGTCCAGCCCCTGCTCCAGCTGGAACACGCTGGCGCCGGTCAGCTCGTCGCCGTGCAGCACCGCGTGCTGCACGGGTGCCGCGCCCCGCCAGGCGGGCAGCAGCGAGAAGTGCAGGTTGACCCAGCCGAAGCGGGGGATCTCCAGCGCCGCCGGGGGCACCAGCGCGCCGTAGGCGACCACCGGCACGCAGTCGGGGGCCAGCGTACGGAGCCGGTCGAGGAACTCCGGCTCCCGGGGCCGGGCCGGGGTGAGCACCTCGACGCCGTGCTCGTCGGCCCAGACGCCGACCGGGGAACGCAGCACACCCCGACCCCGACCGGCGGGCGCGTCGGGGCGGGTCACCACGGCCACCACCTCGTGCCCGGAGGCGTGCACCGCGGCCAGGGCGGGGACGGCGACCGCCGGCGTACCGGCGAAGACCAGACGCATCGGGGAGGTCACCGGCCCAGGCCGAAGGGGCTGCCGGCGGCGTGCGGGCTGACCTTGACCGTCGGCGGGGCGGCCTCGTCGTACCAGTCGGCCTGGCGGATCGCCTTCATCGCCTCCTTGCGCCCGGCCGGGTCCAGCCGGTCGAGGAAGAGCACCCCGTCGAGGTGGTCGGTCTCGTGCTGGACGCAGCGGGCCATCAGCCCGGTGCCGACGATCTGCAACGGGTCGCCGTAGCCGTTGAAGCCCTTGGCGATCACGTTCTGCCGGCGCTTGGTGTCGAAGTAGAGCCCGGGGATCGACAGACAGCCCTCCGGGCCGTCCTGCTCCTCGGTGTCGGGGAACTCCAGCACCGGGTTGACCAGGTGGCCGAGCACGTCGTCCACCTCGAAGGTGAAGACCCGCAGGCCCACGCCGAGCTGGGGGGCGGCGAGCCCGGCACCGCTGCGGTCACGCATCGTGTCGGTGAGGTCGGCGATGAGCCTACGCAGCTCGACGTCGAAGTCGACGACCGGATCGGCCGGCGTGCGCAGCACCGGGTCCCCGAACAGACGGATGGGCTGGACGGTCACGCGGGGTGGCTCCTTCGTTGGACGGCGTGGTGCCGTACCAGTCTACGGAGTCCGGCGGCGGCACCGGCCGGCGTACCGCGACGGGTGGTGATCGGGGGTACGGCCGGGTCAGCCGGCGGCGCCCGGTTCGCCGGCCAGCACCGCGTCCCCGCCGAGCAGGGCGTGCGCGGGCAGCGGGAGCCGGGTGCCGTGGGCGGCCTCCCAGTCGTGCACGAGGCTGGGGCGCACGTGGGCGGCGAAGTAGTCGACGGCGCTCGTCTGCCCCACGACCGGTTCGTCCATCTCGGCGACGAGCTGCGCGGGCACCAGCGGGAAGCCGTTGCGCAGGGCGGCGCTGAGCCGGCGGTGCCCGTCGACGACGAAGAAGTACTCGCCGGTGAAGCCGATCCGCAGCGGGGCGAGGGCCTCATCGCCGGCCGCCGCCAGCTCCCCGACGAGCCCGGACCCGTCGAGCCCGCGCAGGGTGGCGACGTCCTCGGTCGGGTAGACCCGGGCCGGGTCGAGCAGCAGCAGCGGGGGGGCGTCGCGCAGCACGTCGGCGGCGAGCCGGCCCTCGTACGCGTCGACGATGTGCGTGATGACCTCCTCGGCGGAGGCCCGGGTGGTGTCGCAGACCAGGTCGTAGTTGCGCAGCCGGGCCTTGTCGACGCCGTAGCGGAGGATGAACCGGTTGCGCTCGCTGTCGCTGCGTTCGCGCAGTTTGGCCTCCGCCTCGGCCAGCGAGGTGTAGCTCTCGGCCGGCCCGGAGGGGCGCAGCAGCACCCGGCGGGCCGCCTCGGCCGGCTCGGTGATCATGTGCACCTTGAGCGCGTCGGTGAAGAAGTGCCAGGCCAGCCGGGAGTCCATCACCAGCGACTCGCCGGAGGCGGCGATGTCCCGCTGGAGCTGGTCGACGTAGCCGTCGACGGCCTGGTCCAGCTCGGCGTGCAGGTTGAGCTGGAGCGCGGTCATCTGGCGCTCCTGGGCCATCTGCCGGTAGAGGTCACCGACGCTGACCCGGCGCAGGCCCAGCCGCTTGGCGATCTCGACGGAGACGGTGCTCTTGCCGCTGCCGAGGTCACCGTTGAAGACGATCGACTGACGAACGGTCACGACTGGTCCACCCCTGCTCACCGGCTGATTGACATCATCGATCTGGCGTCGACCCGACGCGTTCCCGCCTTCGTCGCGCCATTCGTGCGCCCGGGCATGACGGGCGATGCTATCACGCGTACGCCCGCCGTCCGGCGGACCAGGGGTACGACGGCGGGCTGGCCGGGCACCCGACGGAACTGACCGGCGACTCAGAACAGGCTGAGCGGGTCGACCTGGAGACGGACCGGTTCGGCGGCCCGCCGGGCGCTGCGGACCCCGGCGGCGGTGTGTAACGCCCCGGCCAACGCGGCGGCCCGGGACCGGGGCACCCGGACCAGCATCCGTTCCCGGTCCTCGTCGGCGGGGACCGGGCCGAGCACCTCCGCCCCGTCCGGCAGCCGCGTCTGCGCCAGCAGATCGGCCACCGCGTCCGCGCCGCCGGTGACGCTGGCCATCTTCACCGCCGGCGGGAAGCCCAACTCCCGCCGCTCGGCCAGCTCCCGGGCGGCGAACCAGCCCGGGTCCCAGCGCAGCAGCGCCTGCACGGGGGCCAGGGCACCGTCGGCGACCACCACCACCTTCCCGCCGGCCGGGGCGGGGCGGGCCAGCGCCGCCGCGGACAGCCACCGCCGCAGCGCCTCCTCACCGGCCCGCAGGTCGGCCCGGGTGAGCAGGGCCCAGGAGTCCAGCAGCAGGACCGCCCCGTACCCGCCGTCGGCCACCGGTTCGGCGCCCGGGGTGGCGATGACCAGCGCGGCGCCGCCCGGCACGGCGGCGAGCACCTCGTCGCGGCCCGAGGTGCGCACCGGCACGCCGGGAAACGCCCGGCCCAGTTCCTCGGCGGTCCGGCGGGCCCCGGTCACGGCCGCCCGCAGCCGCCGCCCGCCGCACTGCGGGCAGGCGTACGCGGCGGTGACCCGGCCGCACCAGCGGCAGGCCGGCGGGGCGTCGGCGGCACGCAGCGCCAGCGGGCCCGCGCAGTACGGGCAGCGGGCCGGGGTCCGGCAGTCCGCGCAGGAGACCGAGGGCAGGTAGCCCCGGCGGGGCACCTGGACCAGCACCGGCGCGTCCGCGCGCAGGGTGTCCCGGGCGGTGGTCCAGGCCAGGCTGGGCAGCCGGGCCGTCGCCGCGCCCGGGTCGCGGGCAAGTTGCGGGTCGTCCCCGGTCGGGGCGATCGCCGGGGTACGCGCCCGCAGGGTCGCCCGGTCCGCCACCACCTCGCGGGCCCACCCGGTCTCCACCAGCAGCTGTCCCTCGGCGGTCCGGGTCCAGCCGCCGACCAGCGCGGCGGCGTCGGCGAGCCGGGCCCGGGTGAGCAGCACCTCCCGCGCGTGCGGGTAGGGGGCCCGGGGCTCGGCGTGCAGGTCGTCCCCGTCGTCCCAGATCGCCACCAGACCGAGCCGGTCGACGGGGGCGAACATGGCGGCCCGGGTGCCGATCACCACCGGCACGTCACCCCGCCGGGCGGCCAGGAAGGCCCGGTAGCGGCGGGCCGGGCCGAGCGCGGCGGAGAGGGTCACGTGCCGTCCCGGGCCGAGCAGGGCGGTCAGCGCCGCGTCGAGCCGGTCGAGGTCCCGGGCGTCGGCCACCACCACGACCGCGCCCCGCCCCCCGGCGAGGGTGGCGGCGACCGCGTCGGCGTAGCGGGCCGCCCAGTCCTCCCCGGCCAGCGCCGACCAGACCGCCCGGGGGGCCCGCCCGTCGGCCAGCGCCGTCAGCAACGCCGGGCCGGCCGGATAGTCCCGCCAGCCACGCGGGTCGACGCCGGCAACGCCGGGCGGAGCGACGCCGGCCGCACCGGGCGGGTCCAGGCCGTCCCCGGCGCGCGGGGCGGGGCCGTCCCCGGGGGGCGGCGTCGGGCCGTCGCCGGCCGGGTCGGTGACGGCCGGCGCGGGGTCGGCCCGGGGTTCCTTCTCCACCCGGGCGTGCCGGGGCGGCACGGCCAGCCGGAGCACGTCGGCGAGGTTGCCGGCGTACCGGTCGGCGACCGCGCGGGCCAGCCGGGCCACCTCGGGGGCGAGCACCGGCTCCGGCGAGACCACCTTCTCCAGGTAGGCCAGCCTGCCGTCGTGCGTGGAGCTGTCGACCCGCTCCAGCAGCCACCCGTCGACCAGTTGACCGGCGAAGCGGACCTTGACCCGTACCCCGGGGACCGCGTCGTCGGCCAGGCCGGCGGGGACCAGGTAGTCGAAGGGACGGTCGAGGTGCGGCAGCGCGACGTCGACACAAACCCGAGCGACCGGCGACCCGTCAGCGGGTCGCCGGTCGCTGGGCGTGGTACCGGTCAGGCGCCCGCTACCGACTTCAGGTCGGCGGCCCGGTCGGTGTTCTCCCAGGCCAGCTCCGGCAGCTCCCGGCCGAAGTGGCCGTAGGCGGCGGTCTGCCGGTAGATCGGGCGCAGCAGGTTGAGGTCCCGGATGATCGCGGCCGGACGCAGGTCGAAGACCTCACCGACGGCCTTCTCGATCGCGACCACCGGCACCGTCTCGGTGCCGAAGGTCTCGATGAACAGGCTCACCGGGTGGGCCTTGCCGATCGCGTACGCGACCTGCGCCTCGCAACGCTCGGCGAGGCCGGCGGCGACCACGTTCTTCGCCACCCAGCGCATCGCGTACGCCGCCGAACGGTCCACCTTGGACGGGTCCTTGCCGGAGAACGCGCCGCCGCCGTGCCGGGCGTACCCGCCGTAGGTGTCGACGATGATCTTCCGGCCGGTCAGGCCGGCGTCGCCCATCGGGCCACCGATCTCGAACCGGCCGGTCGGGTTCACCAGCAGCCGGTAGCCATCGGTGTCCAGACCCAGGTTCTCCAGCTCCGGGGCGATGACGTGGTCCCGCACGTCCGGGGTGAGCAGCGAGTCCAGGGAGATGTCGGCGGCGTGCTGGCTGGACACCACGACGGTGTTCAGCCGCACCGGGCGCAGCCCCTCGTACTCGATGGTGACCTGGGTCTTGCCGTCGGGCCGCAGGTACGGGATGGTGCCGTCCTTACGCACCGCGGACAGCCGCTGGGCCAGCCGGTGCGCCAGGGCGATCGGCAGCGGCATCAGCTCGGGCGTCTCGGAGCAGGCGAAGCCGAACATCATGCCCTGGTCGCCGGCGCCCTGCGCGTCCAGCGCGCTCTCCGACGCCCCGGTCCGCAACTCGAAGGCGTTGTCGACGCCCTGGGCGATGTCCGGCGACTGCGCGCCGATGGAGACGCTGACGCCACAGGAAGCGCCGTCGAAGCCCTTCTTCGACGAGTCGTAGCCGATGCCGAGGATCGTCTCGCGGACGATGGTCGGGATGTCGGCGTACGCCTTGGTGGTCACCTCGCCGGCGACGTGGACCTGACCGGTGGTGATCAGTGTCTCGACCGCCACCCGGCTGTGCGGGTCCTGGGTGAGCAGGGCGTCGAGGATCCCGTCGCTGATCTGGTCGGCGATCTTGTCCGGGTGGCCTTCCGTGACCGATTCGGACGTGAAGAGGCGGCGTGTCACGGCACTCCTAAGCTCTTTAGATAATCGTTCCGCAGCAGTCTAGTCACCCTCGCGTACCGCTCACGACCGGGCGAGTCGCCATCCACCGTTCAGGACCGGGCGGGCCACCGGTCGCGCACGAGGTCCCAGACCCGGTCGGCCAGGTCCTCCTTGGCCTGCTCGGGCAGGTGGTGCACGCTGCCGTCGGCACCGATGACGGTGGCCGCGTTGGTCTCGGCGCCGAAGACCTTGTCGACGCCGACCTCGTTGACGACGACGAGGTCGGCGCGTTTGCGGGCGAGTTTGGCGCGGCCGTTGGCCTCGGCGTCGCCGGTCTCGGCGGCGAACACCACGAGCACCTGCTCCGGTCGACGGCGACGGCCCAGCTCGGCGGCGATGTCCGGGTTGGTGACCAGCGCGATGGTCGGCGCGCTGCCGTCGTCCGACTTCTTGATCTTGCCGGTCGCATAGGTCGCCGGTCGGAAGTCCGACGGTGCCGCCGCCATCACCACCGCGTCGGCATCGGCGGCGGCAGCCAGGGTCGCGGTGCGCAACTCCTCGGTGGTGCCCACCCGGACGAGGTCGACCCCGGCCGGATCGGGCAGCGAGACGTTGGCGGCGATCAGGGTGACCCGGGCGCCCCGGGCGACGGCGGCGCGGGCGAACGCGTAGCCCTGCTTGCCGGAGGACCGGTTGCCGAGGAACCGGACCGGGTCGAGGGGTTCCCGGGTGCCGCCGGCGGTGACCACCAGGTGCCGGCCGGCCAGATCGGCGGGGGCGTCGACGCCCCGGGCGAGGGCCCGGCGGGCGACGGCGAAGATCTCGGCCGGGTCGGGTAGCCGACCCTTGCCGCTGTCGGCGCCGGTGAGCCGGCCGACGGCGGGCTCGATCACCCGCACCCCCCGGGCCCGCAGGGTGGCCACGTTGGCGACGGTGGCCGGGTGCTCCCACATCTCGGTGTGCATCGCCGGGGCGAGCACCACCGGACACCGGGCGGTGAGCAGGGTGTTGGTGAGCAGGTCGTCGGCGAGGCCGTGGGCGGCACGGGCGAGCAGGTCGGCCGTGGCCGGCGCGACCACCACCAGGTCGGCCTGCTGGCCGAGCCGCACGTGGGGCACCTCGTGCACCGCGGACCAGACGTCGTCGGCGACCGGCTGGCCGGACAGCGCCGCCCAGGTCGGCGCCCCGACGAAGCGGAGCGCCGACGCGGTCGGCACGACCCGGACCCGGTGGCCCGACTCCGTGAACAGCCGCAGCAGCTCGCACGCCTTGTAGGCGGCGATGCCACCGCCGACTCCGAGCACGATCTCGGCGGACATCGGGGGTACGGGGGTTACGGCTGGTCGGTCGGCTCGGCGGTGAGCAGGCCCGCGTTGATCTCGCGCATGGCGATGGAGAGCGGCTTCTCCTGCGGGGTGGTCTCCACGAGCGGGCCGACGTACTCGAGCAGGCCCTCGCCGAGCTGGCTGTAGTAGGCGTTGACCTGACGCGCCCGCTTGGCGGCGAAGATCACCAGCGCGTACTTCGAGGTGGTCTTCTCGAGCAGCTCGTCGATCGGCGGGTTGGTGATGCCCTCGGGGTTGGCGATGGATCCCACGAAATACCTCTGCCTCTGAAGTGGCTGGTCGCCCGGCCGCGCGGGGCGGCCGGTCGCTCGACCACACTGGGTGGCCGGGCGGGAGCCAGATTAGGACGAACCGAGCAAGCCTACCAGCTCAGCGGCGGCGCGCTCGGTGCGGTCGTGGTGGACGGCGCGCGCGGCGACGGCCACCAGAGCCGGGTCCGGGTGGTGTCCGGGCGGCAGCAGCAGCACCAGCCGGCTCTGCGGCAGGGCCGCGTGGACGACGAGCGCCCCGGGCGGGTCCAGCGGCAGCAGCACCGGCCGGCCCCGCGTCAGGCGCCCGATCAGCGGGGCGCGCGGCGTGCCCCGGCGGTACGGCCCGGCCCGGGACCACTCCAGCAGCTCGCCCGCGGCGATCATCCGGTCGAACTCGGCCGGCTCCCGGAAGAGCCGGTCGACGCCGTCGGACTCGCCGGTGCGAGGCGCCCGGGTGGTCACCGGGACCGGCACCCACACGGCGGGAGAACGCGCCCGGACCGCCTCGACCACACCGCCCCGGCCCGCACCCGAAGGTCCGGTCAGGACGGTGAGCCGTGCCGCCGGGCACGCCTCCTCATCCGTGCTCACCGCTTGTTTGTACCTGCTGCGGCGGTCAGTTGGCGGCGAACTCTCCAAGCAGCGCCTTGCGCTGCTGCTCGCCCAGGCCACGCAGGCGGCGACTGTCGGCGATCTTGAGCTTCTCCATGATCTGGGTGGCCCGGATCTTGCCGATACCCGGCATCGCCTGCAGCACGGCCGACACCTTGAGCTTGCCGACGACGTCGTCGGACTCGGCTCGCGCAAGGACGGCGGCCAGGGTGGTCTTGCCCTGCTTGAGCTGCTCCTTCAGCTCAGCACGGGCCTTGCGGATCTCCGCGGCCTTTTCCAGCGCGGCAGCGCGCTGCTCGGGGGTCAGTGACGGGAGCGGCACCAGTTCTCCTCAGGTCCCTATCGCGACGGGCGGAACGCACCGCCGCTCTGTGAAACGTGGTGTCGCTGGCAACCAAAGGGGTCCGTGGTTCCCAGCGCGGGGAAAACTAGCGTTCGACGGAGTTTTCGGCAACGTGGACGCGCGATGATCAACGTAAAGTGACCGAGCCGTCAGTCAGTGTCCGGCAGCCAGAATGTGCCGGCAGTCGGCCGCCACCCGGGCCGCGGCGGCCCGCAACGCGTCGGCGTCGGGACCCGCGTTGAGCACCTCCCGGGAGTACGACGGCAACACTGCGGACAGGCTCGAACCGAACACGGTGGGTAGATCGGCAGCCGTCGCACCCTGCGCGCCGAGGCCCGGAGCGAGCAGTGGGCCATTGACCCGGGACAGGTCGTGACCGGTGTCGCCGATGGTCGCGCCGACCACCAATCCGATGCTGCCCAGCGGCTCAGCACCCCTGTTGAGCTGGGAAATCTCATCGATAACAAGCTGTGCGACGGTACGCCCACCGGAGGTGACGGCACGCTGCACGTCCGCCCCCTCGGGGTTCGAGGTGAGCGCTAACACGAAGACTCCGCCGCCGTGCGCGGCCGCCGTCTCGAACATCGGGGCCAGCGAACCTACTCCCAGGTAGGGGCTCGCCGTGAGCGCGTCGACATACATCGGGCTGGATGGATCAAGGTACGCGGAAGCGTACGCGGCGACGGTCGAACCGATGTCGCCGCGCTTGGCGTCGAGGAGAACGAGCGCGCCAACATCACGTAACTGTCGGATAGTTGACTCAAGAATCGCCACCCCGCGGCTCCCGAATCGCTCGAAGAAGGCCGACTGAGGCTTGAACACCGCAACCCGGTCACCGAGCGCTTCCGCGACGGTCCGGACGAACCGTTCCAGACCGTCGACGTCGTCCTCAAGGCCCCAGCGGGCCAGCAGACCCGGATGCGGGTCGATGCCCACACAGAGCGGCCCGCGTTCCGCCACCGCCCGGTGCAGACGGGTTCCGAAGGTCTCCATCCGTTGCTCCTCTCGTCTCGTGCTCCGCTGCCACGGGGCGACGGTCGTCGCCCCGGCTCCGCCCCCGGTGCTCAACCGGCCGCGACGGCGGCGGCGATCCCGGCCACGATCCGGGCCACGTCGTCGTCCCCCGTCACGTACGGCGGCATCGTGTACACCAGGTCGCGGAAGGGGCGCAGCCACACGCCCCGGTCCACCGCGGCGGCCGTCGCCGCCGCCAGGTCCACCTCGTGGTCCAGCTGCACCACGCCGATCGCGCCCAGCACCCGGACGTCCGCCACCCCCGGCGCGCCCCGCAACGGCTCCAGACCGGCCCGCAGCCCCGCACCCACCCGCGCCACCTCGGCCGCCCAGTCGCCGGCCCGCAGCAGCCCCAGGGAGGCGTTGGCGACGGCACAGGCCAACGGGTTACCCATGAACGTCGGCCCGTGGGCCAGCACCCCGTCGCCGGAGATGCCCCGGGCCACCTCCGGCGTGCACAACGCGGCCGCCAGGGTGAGGTAGCCACCGGTGAGCGCCTTGCCCACGCAGAGCACGTCCGGGGTCACCCCGGCGTGCCCGGCGGCGAACATCGACCCGGTCCGGCCGAACCCGGTGGCGATCTCGTCGAAGATCAGCAGCACCCCGTGCGCCCGGGTCACCTCGCGCAGCACCCGCAGGTACCCGGGGTGGTGGAACCGCATCCCGCCGGCCCCCTGCACCACCGGCTCGACGATCACCGCCGCCAACTCGTCGGCGTGCCGGGCGACCGCGTCGGTCAACGCCGTCACGTACGCCGGGTCGGGCGGGTCGGCGAAGCCGCCGGGCGGCACCGGCGCGAAGACCTGCCGGGGCAGCACGTCACCCCAGAGGTGGTGCATACCACCCTCCGGGTCACAGACGCTCATCGGGTGGAACGTGTCGCCGTGGTAGCCGCCCCGCCAGGTGCCCAGCCGGCGACGCCGCGGCCGGCCGGTGGCCCGCTGGTACTGCAGGCACATCTTGATCGCCACCTCGACCGACACCGAGCCCGAGTCGGCCAGGAAGACGTGCGCCAACCCCGGCGGGGCCAGCTCGACGAGCGTCTCGGCCAGCCGGACCGCCGGCTCGTGGGTGAGCCCGCCGAACATCACGTGACTCATCCGGCCGAGCTGGTCGGTGACGGCCGCGTCCAGCGCCGGATGCCGGTACCCGTGGATCGCCGCCCACCACGACGACATCCCGTCGACCAGTTCCCGGCCGTCGGCCAACCGCAGCCGGACGCCCTGCGCGCTGTGCACCACGTACGGCGGGTGGGCCGGCGGCAGCGCCGCGTACGGGTGCCAGACGCGGGCCCGGTCGACGGTCAGGATCTCCTCGGGCGTCACGCGTGCTCCTCCGTACCCTCGTCGGTGGCGGCGGCGGGGCGGACGGGCGGGCACGACCGGAACCCCGGACGTGCCCGCCGGCTCACCGGCCGCCCACCGCCCGGTCACCCGCCGGGACCCCGGCCCCGGCCGGGACCCGGGCGGCGGCCCGCACCAGGGCCGGGCCCCGGTAGATGAACCCGGTGTAGAGCTGGACCAGGCTGGCCCCCGCGTCGAACATCCGGGCCGCGTCGTCCGGGTCGAGGATGCCGCCGACCCCGATCACCGGGAGCCGGCCCCCGGTCTCCCGGTGCACGAACGCGACCATCTCCCGGGCCCGCCCGGTCAGCGGACGGCCGGACAGGCCACCGGTCTCGACGCCCCGGTCCCGGTCGGCGGGGGCGAGCCCGTCCCGGGCGAGCGTGGTGTTGGTGGCGATCACGCCGGCCGCGCCCCGGGCCAGGCACACCTCCAGCAGCTCCGCCACGGCCGGCTCGGTGAGGTCCGGGGCGATCTTCACCAGCACCGGCTTCTCCCCCACCAGCGCGGCCAGCAGGGCGTCCAGGTGCGCCCGGTCCTGCAACGAGCGCAGCCCCGGGGTGTTCGGCGAGGAGACGTTGACCGCGAAGTAGTCGCCGTACCCGCGCAACGCCCGGTAGGAGGTGAGGTAGTCCTCGACCGCGTCCTCCAGCGGGGTCACCTTGGACTTGCCCAGCGAGATGCCCAGCGGCACCCCCAGCGGGCGGGGCGCGGCGGCCAGCCGGTCGGCCAGCGCCTGCGCCCCGGCGTTGTTGAAGCCCATCCGGTTGATCACGGCGGCGCTGTCGGGCAGCCGGAACAGCCGGGGCCGGGGGTTGCCCGGCTGGGCGTGCGCGGTGACCGTGCCCACCTCGACGAAGCCGAACCCGAGCGCCGGCCAGGCCGGCAGGGCCACCCCGTTCTTGTCCATCCCCGCCGCCAGGCCCACCGGGTTGGGGAACCGCACCCCGAACACCGTCCGGGGCGCCCGGTGCAGGTTGCGGGCCCGCAGCAGCGCCAGCGCCGCCGGCCGCCGGGACAGGGTCGCCAACCGCCGCAGCGTCCAGTCGTGCGCCGCCTCCGCGTCGCCGCCCCCGATCCGGAACAGCGCCCGCCGTACGCCGCGCTCGAACATCACGTTCCCTCCCGGCCGACGCTCTCGTCGGTGATCAAGAGGTTCGCGTCACCGCACCCGCCGTTCGCTGACCGAAACCTCTTGATCACCGAACGCGGGGCGGGCAGCGGACGCACGGCAGGGGGCGGCGCGGGCCGGGTCACTGGGCGGCCCGGAGGGCGGCGTGGAGCTCCTGGAGGGGACGCACCCGCATGTCGCCCCGGATACGGGCCTCGATGCCCATCACCGCCGCCGCCACCCCCGGCACCGTGGTGATGCACGGGATGTCGGCCGTCACGGCGGCGCTGCGGATCTCGTACCCGTCCGAGCGGGCGCTCGCGCCCGACCCCTGCGGGGTGTTCACCACCAGCGCCACGTCCCCGGCGAGGATCATCGACACCGCGTCCGCGCCCTCGCCGCTCTGGTAGTGCTTGCGGATCTGCTCACAGGCGATGCCGTGCCGGCGCAGCAGCTCGGCGGTACCCGTGGTGGCGACGATCGCGAAGCCCAGGTCGGCCAGCCGCTTGATCGGGAAGATCATGGCCCGCTTGTCCCGGTTCGCCACCGAGACGAAGATCTTCCCGGTGGTCGGCAGCGACCCGTACGCGGCGGACTGGCTCTTGGCGAACGCGTGGCCGAAGCTGGTGTCGATGCCCATCACCTCGCCGGTGGACTTCATCTCCGGGCCGAGCAGCGAGTCGACGCCCTTGCCGGCCGGGGTGCGGAACCGCTTGAACGGCAGCACCGCCTCCTTCACCGCGATCGGGGCGTCCGGCGGCAGCTCGCCACCGTCGCCGGTCGCCGGGAGCAGCCCCTCGGCGCGCAGCTCGGCGATGGTCGCGCCGAGGGCGATCCGGGCCGCCGCCTTGGCCAGCGGCACGGCGGTGGCCTTCGAGACGAACGGGACAGTCCGGGACGCCCTCGGGTTCGCCTCCAGCACGTAGAGCATGTCGTCCTTGAGGGCGTACTGGACGTTGAGCAGCCCGCGCACCCCCACGCCCCGGGCGATCGCCTCGGTGTAGCGGCGCACCTCGGTCAGGTGCGAGCCGGCCAGCGTGATCGGCGGCAGCACGCACGACGAGTCGCCGGAATGGATGCCGGCCTCCTCGATGTGCTCCATCACCCCACCGAGGTAGACCTCGCCGTCGGCGTCGCAGAGCGCGTCCACGTCGATCTCGATGGCGTCGTCGAGGAACCGGTCGACCAGCACCGGGTGGTCCGGGGAGATGTCGGTGGCCCGCCCGATGTAGTCGCGCAGCGTGGCGTCGTCGTAGACGATCTCCATGCCCCGCCCGCCGAGCACGTACGACGGGCGCACCAGCACCGGGTAGCCGATCTCGTCGGCGATCGCCTTCGCCTCGTCGTACGAGGTGGCCGTGCCGTGCGCCGGGGCACGCAGGCCGGCGCGGGCCAGCAGCGCCCCGAACGCGCCGCGCTCCTCGGCCAGGTGGATCGACTCCGGGGAGGTGCCCACCACCGGCACGCCGGCGTCCTTGAGCCGCTGCGCCAGCCCCAGCGGGGTCTGCCCGCCGAGCTGCACGATCACCCCGACCACGCCGGGGCCGCCGGCCGCCCGGCCGGACGAGTCCTCGGCGTGCCAGACCTCCAGCACGTCCTCGAAGGTCAGCGGCTCGAAGTAGAGCCGGTCGGCGGTGTCGTAGTCGGTGGAGACGGTCTCCGGGTTGCAGTTGACCATCACGGTCTCGTAGCCGACGGAACCGGCCGCGTCCGCCGCGACCGCGCCCGCCGTGCCGCGCGGGGCGGCCCGCAACGCCTGGACGGCGTGCACGCAGGAGTAGTCGAACTCGATGCCCTGGCCGATCCGGTTCGGCCCGGACCCCAGGATCAGCACCTTGGGCCGGTCCGACGCGGCGACCTCGGTCTCCTCGTCGTACGTCGAGTAGTGGTACGGGGTGGTCGCCTCGAACTCGGCGGCGCAGGTGTCCACCGTCTTGTAGACCGGCCGCACGTCGAGCCGGTGCCGCAGGGTGCGTACCCCGTCCTCGGCGGCCAGTTCCGGGCGCAGCGCGGCGAGCTGCCGGTCGGACAGCCCGGCGCGCTTGGCCCGGCGCAGCAGCCCGGCGTCGAGCACCGGGGCGGCCACGATCTCGGCCCGCAACTCGACCAGGCCGGCGATCTGGTCCAGGAACCACGGGTCGATCCCGCCGGAGGCCGCCGACACCTCGGCGACCGACGCGCCCAGCCGCAGCGCCCGCTCGACGGTGTAGAGCCGGCCGTCGTGCGGCATCCCCAGCGCGGCGAGGGTGTTCTCCCTCGTCGCGTCCTGCGGGTCCGGCCGGGTCCAGAACCCCGCCGCCGACGTCTCCATCGACCGCATCGCCTTGTTGAGCGCCTCGGTGAAGTTCCGGCCCAGGCTCATCGCCTCGCCTACCGACTTCATCGTGGTGGTCAGCTCCGGGTCGGCGCCGGGGAACTTCTCGAACGCGAACCGGGGGATCTTCACCACCACGTAGTCCAGCGTCGGCTCGAACGCGGCCGGCGTCTTGCGCGTGATGTCGTTGGGGATCTCGTCGAGGGTGTAGCCGATCGCCAGCTTCGCGGCGATCTTGGCGATCGGGAAGCCGGTGGCCTTCGACGCCAACGCCGACGACCGGGACACCCGGGGGTTCATCTCGATCACCACGATCCGGCCGTCGGCCGGGTTCACCGCGAACTGGATGTTGCAGCCACCGGTGTCCACCCCGACCTCGCGCAGCACCGCGATGCCCAGGTCCCGCAGGTTCTGGTACTCCCGGTCGGTGAGCGTCATCGCCGGGGCGGCGGTGACGCTGTCGCCGGTGTGCACGCCCATCGGGTCGACGTTCTCGATCGAGCAGACCACCACCACGTTGTCGTGCCGGTCGCGCATCAGTTCGAGCTCGTACTCCTTCCAGCCGAGCACGCTCTCCTCGATGAGCACCTCGTGCACCGGGCTGGCGGCCAGGCCGGCCCCGGCGATGCGGTCCAGGTCCTCGTCGGTGTGCGCCATGCCGGAACCCAGGCCGCCCATCGTGAACGACGGCCGGATCACCACCGGCAGGCCCAGCTCGGCGACCGTCGCGCGGACCTCGTCCATCGAGTGGCAGACCCGCGAGCGGGGCACCAGCGCGTCCGGGTCGGGCAGCCCCAGCCGTACGCCGGCCTTCGCGACGATCTCCTTGAACAGCTGGCGGTCCTCACCCCGGTTGATCGCCTCGATGTTCGCGCCGATCAGCTCGACGCCGTACTTGTCGAGCACCCCGGCGGCGTGCAGGGCGACCGCCGTGTTCAACGCGGTCTGCCCGCCCAGGGTGGGCAGCAGCGCGTCCGGCCGCTCCTTCGCGATGACCAGCTCGACGAACTCCGGGGTGATCGGCTCGACGTAGGTGGCGTCGGCGAACTCCGGGTCGGTCATGATGGTCGCCGGGTTGGAGTTGACCAGGCTGACCCGGATCCCCTCGCTGCGCAGCACCCGGCAGGCCTGGGTGCCCGAGTAGTCGAACTCGCAGGCCTGCCCGATCACGATCGGCCCGGAGCCGATCACCAGGATGTGCTTGAGATCGTCGCGCTTAGGCATTCGTGCGCCCCTCGCTGTGGTTCCGGCCCGCGCCGGGCTGCCCGTCCGGGCCACGGCCCTCGATCAGCTCGGCGAAACGGTCGAAGAGGTAGTCGGCGTCGTGCGGGCCGGCTGCCGCCTCCGGGTGGTACTGGACGGTGAAGGCGGGCACGTCCACGGCCCGCAGCCCCTCGACGACGTTGTCGTTGAGGCAGACGTGCGACACCCGCACGCCGCCGAACTCGGTGTCGATGACCTGGTCGGGGACGACCGCGCCGGCCGGCCCGTCGCCGTGGCCCGGCCAGGCCACCGCGAAACCGTGGTTGTGGCTGGTCACCTCGACCTTGCCGGTGGCCCGGTCGAGCACCGGCTGGTTGATGCCCCGGTGGCCGTAGCCCAGCTTGTAGGTGCCGAACCCGAGCGCCCGGCCGAGGATCTGACTGCCGAAGCAGATGCCGAACAGCGGAATCCGCCGGCTGAGCACCTCCCGGGCCAGCGCCACCGGCCCGTCGGCGGTCGCCGGGTCACCCGGGCCGGGCGAGAAGAAGACCGCGTCCGCGCCGGTGGCCAGCAGGTCGTCGATGGTGGACCCGGCGGGCAGCACGTGGGTGGTGACCCCCCGGGCGGCCAGCCGCCGCGGCACGTTGCGCTTGATGCCCAGGTCCAGCGCGGCGACGGTGTACCGGTGCTCGCCCTCCGCCTCGACCACGTACGGCGCGGCGGTGCTCACCTCGGCGGACAGGTCCGCGCCGACCATCTGCGGGGACTCCCGCACCCGTTCCAGCAGGGCGCGCGGGTCGTCCTCGACGCTGGAGATGCCGACCCGCATCGCGCCACGCTCACGCAGGTGCCGGGTGAGCGCCCGGGTGTCCACCCCGGCGATGCCGACCACGCCCTCCACGCCGAGCCGGTCCTCCAGCCCGCCGGTGGCCCGCCAGTTGGAGCCGATCCGGGCCGGGTCACGGACCACGTACCCGGCGACCCAGATCCGGTCGGACTCGTCGTCCTCGGTGTTCACCCCGGTGTTGCCGATGTGCGGGGCGGTCTGCACCACCACCTGCCGGTGGTAGGACGGGTCGGTCAGGGTCTCCTGGTAGCCGGTCATGCCGGTGTTGAAGACCGCCTCGCCGAAGGTCTCCCCGACACTGCCGTACGACTCACCGTGGAAGGTGCGCCCGTCCTCCAGCACGAGGATCGCGGACCTACGCTTGTTCGTCGCTCGAATCACCGGCCCTGCCCTCCGATCCGGACTGCGGGACTCCGCTTCGCTACGTTCCTCGCTCGAATCACGCGCCCACTCCGATCCGGACTGCGGGACTCCGCTTCGCTACGTTCCTCGCTCGAATCACTTGACAGCCTTTCCGTCCAGGACCGTCGGCTCGCCGCGCAGGAAGGTCGCCACGATGCGACCCGGCAGCGTCATGCGGGCGTACGGGGTGTTGCGACTGCGGCTGGCCAGTTCCGCGGGCTCGACCACCCGACGGGCGGCCGGGTCGACCAGGGTCAGGTTCGCCGGCACCCCGGGCGCCGGGTCGAGGCCGTGACCGTCGAGGCCGGCGATCCGGGCCGGGGTCCGCGACATCCGGTCGGCGATCAGGTCCCACCGGGGGCCGAGCACGTCGAGGGCGATGGACAGCGCCGTCTCCAGGCCGAGCATGCCCGGCCGGGCGTACGCCCACTCGCACTCCTTGTCCTCCACGGCGTGCGGGGCGTGGTCGGTGGCGACGACGTCGATGACGCCCTCGGCGAGCGCGGCCCGCAGCGCGGCGACGTCGGTGCCGGTGCGCAGCGGCGGGTTGACCTTGAACACCGGGTCGTAGCTGGCCGTCGGGCTCCAGTCGGCCCCGAGCCCGGGGCTGGCCAGCGCGCCGCGCCCGGCCACCACCTCGTCGGTGAGCAGCAGGTGGTGCGGGGTGACCTCGGCGGTGACCCGTACCCCACGCGCCTTGGCCTGGCGCAGCACCTCGACGCTGCCGGCGGTGGAGACGTGGCAGACGTGCAGCCGGCTGCCGACGTGCTCGGCGAGCAGCACGTCCCGGGCGATGATCGCCTCCTCGGCGACGGCCGGCCAGCCGGTCAGCCCGAGCCGGGTGGAGACCTCACCCTCGTGCATCTGCGCGCCCTCGGTGAGCCGGGGCTCCTCCGCGTGCTGGGCGATGATCCCGTCGAACGCCTTGACGTACTCCAGGGCCCGGCGCATCAGCTTGGGGTCGGCGACGCAGTGCCCGTCGTCGGAGAAGATCCGCACCCGGGCCGGCGAGTCGGCCATCGCGCCCAGTTCGGCGAGCCGCTCGCCGGCCAGGCCGACGGTGACCGCGCCGATCGGCTGCACGTCGACCAGCCCGGCCTGCCGGCCGAGCCGCCACACCTGCTCGACCACGCCGGCGGTGTCGGCGACCGGCGAGGTGTTCGCCATCGCGCAGACCGCGGTGTAGCCGCCGAGCGCCGCCGCCCGGGAGCCGGACTCCACGGTCTCGGCGTCCTCCCGGCCGGGCTCCCGCAGGTGGGTGTGCAGGTCGACCAGGCCGGGCAGGGCGACCAGCCCGGTGCCGTCGACGACGGCGGCGTCCGGCGCGTCCAGCCCGGAGCCGGTCTCGGCCACGACGCCGTCGCGGATCAGCAGGTCGGTCGGCGCGCCGCCGACGACGCTCACGTTCTTGATCAGGTACGCGGTCACCGGTTGTTCCCTCCGAGCAGCAGGTAGAGCACGGCCATCCGCACGGAGACCCCGTTGGCGACCTGTTCGACGATGGTGGAGCGGGGCGAGTCGGCGACCTCGGGGGTGATCTCCATCCCCCGGTTCATCGGCCCGGGGTGCATGACGATCGCGTGCTCGGGCAGCCGGCGCAGGCGTGGGCCGTCCAGCCCGTAGCGGCGGGCGTACTCGCGGGCCGAGGGGAAGTAGGAGTCGTTCATCCGTTCCCGCTGCACCCGCAGCATCATCACCACGTCCACCCCGGGCAGCACCGCGTCGAGGTCGTAGCAGACGTCGGTGCCGGGGTCGGCGTCGGTCGCCGCGGACCCGACGCCCGCGCGGGCGGCCCAGTCGACCGGGATCAGCGTCGGCGGGCCGACCAGGGTGACCTTGGCGCCGAGGGTGCTCAGCAGCAGCACGTTGGAGCGGGCCACCCGGGAGTGCAGCACGTCACCGACGATCGCCACGTGCAGGCCGGCGAGCCGGCCCAGCCGGGCCCGCATGGTGTACGCGTCGAGCAGCGCCTGCGTCGGGTGCTCGTGGGTGCCGTCACCGGCGTTGACCACCGAGCCGTCCACCCAGTTCGCCAGCCGGTGCGGGGCCCCGGAGGCGGGGTGCCGGACGACCACCGCGTCGGCCCCCATCGCCTGGAGGGTCAGCGCGGTGTCCTTCAGGCTCTCGCCCTTGGTGACGCTGGAACCCTTGGCGGAAAAGTTGATCACGTCGGCGCTGAGCCGCTTGGCGGCGGCCTCGAACGAGATCCGGGTCCGGGTGGAGTCCTCGTAGAACAGGTTCACCACCGTCCGGCCGCGCAGCGCCGGCAGCTTCTTGACCTCCCGGCCGGCGACCGTGGCCATCTCGGCGGCGGTGTCGAGGATCTCGGTGGCGGTGCCGGCGTCCAGGTCGCCCCCGGAGAGCAGGTGTCTGATCATGAGCGGGGCCGCCTCTCGTTCGGGCCTGCCGGGTGGCGTCGGGTCGGGTTCACCGGGTCCCCCCGCAGAGCCGTACCTCGTCGGCGCCGTCGGTCTCGACGAGGGTGACCTTGACGCTCTCGGCGAGCGCGGTCGGGATGTTCTTGCCGACGTAGTCGGCGCGGATCGGCAGCTCCCGGTGCCCCCGGTCGACCAGCACGGCGAGCTGCACCGAGGCGGGCCGGCCGACGTCGTTGAGGGCGTCCAGGGCGGCCCGGACGGTACGGCCGGAGAAGAGCACGTCGTCGACGAGGACGACCCGCTTGCCGTCGATGCCGCCGGGGGGCAGCTGGGTCGGGCCGACCGCGCGGGTGGCGTGCCGGCGCAGGTCGTCGCGGTAGAGGGTGATGTCGAGCACCCCGACGGGGACGTCGACGTCCTCGAAGGTGCTGATCCGGGCGGCGAGCCGCCGGGCCAGCGGGGCGCCCCGGGTGGGGATGCCCAGCAGCACGGTGTCGGCGGCGCCCTGGGTCTTCTCCAGGATCTGGTGGGCGATCCGGTCGACGACGCGCTGGACGTCGGCGCTGGCGAGGATCACCTTCACCGAGGGTTGCCGCTCGGGCGACGGGTCGGCAGCCGGTGGGCAGGCCACGGCGGACCTCCTTCCCCGCCTCACGGGACGGGTCGTTAAAGGATGTCGGGGGTGTCCGGTCGGGTCGTGGGGGCCCGACCGGGGCTGGCGGCCACGTTACCAGCGGTCACCTGGCCGTTCACCGCGACCCACTGATCCCCGGATCAGGACGGTGAAATACGGACAAATCACCCGCTATCTCCGATGGGAATGTCACGAGCACTTGACCACGTGTCGCAATCCCCGTACCGTCACGCTCCGTAGCGATCGCGGGGAGAACCCCAAAGCACAGCACTGGGAGTGTCCGAATGCCCTCTGAATACGCCAAGTCGCTGGGCGCCCGTCTGCGCTCCATCCGCCAGCAGCAGGGCCTGTCCCTGCAGGGGGTGGAGGAGAAGTCGAACGGACGCTGGAAGGCGGTGGTGGTCGGCTCGTACGAGCGCGGCGACCGGGCCGTCACCGTGTCCCGACTGGCGGAGCTGGCCGACTTCTACCGCGTTCCCGTCTCGGAGCTGTTGCCCGACGGCAGCGGGGTACGGCACGAGCCCACCAGCAAGATCGTCCTCGACCTGGAGCGGCTGTACGACGAGGCCTCCGAGGACCTCGCCTACGTCGCCCGCTACGCCCGCGCCATCCAGCAGCAGCGTGGCGACTACAACGGCCGGGTGCTCTCCATCCGCGCCGACGACCTGCGCGCCCTGGCGATCGTCTACGACGCCTCGCCCTCCGGTCTGATCGAACGGCTCACCGAGCACGGTGTGCTGGTCGCCGACCCGCGGGCGTTCTTCGCCTCCTGATCCGCGGTCGCGCAACGAGAAGGGCCCGTGCCGTCCGGCACGGGCCCTTCTCGTCACAGCGTGCAGGTCCCGCCCGCGCCACGCACGGCCACGCTCAGCGGGTGGCGTACTCGGCGATCCGGCCGAGGATGCCGTTGAGGAAACGCGGCGAATCGTCGGTGGACATCTGCCGGGCCAGCTCCACCGCCTCGCTGATCGCCACCGCGTCGTCGATCTCGTCGACGTAGAGCAGCT
Source organism: Micromonospora sp. HM134 (assembly GCF_007833915.1). NCBI lineage: Bacteria > Bacillati > Actinomycetota > Actinomycetes > Micromonosporales > Micromonosporaceae > Micromonospora > Micromonospora sp. HM134. The sequence goes on along the minus strand of NZ_CP041061.1, from coordinate 2,444,170 downwards.
CGTAGACGGCGATCCGGGCCAGGTTGCGGTCGACCGCCGGCATCCGGTCCAGGGTCCAGCCCTCGGCGTAGCTGGCGATCACCTCGTCGATCCGGTCGAGGTGTCCGGCGACCCCCTCGACCAGACCGATCGCGTAGTCCAGGTGCTCCGGACGCGGCTTCTCGATCCGCTCGATGTAGCCGGCGAGCACCTCGACCGGGGGCCGGTCCCGCAGGTCGGCCTCGAAGAGCACGTCCAGCGCCCGCTTACGCGCCTTGCGGCGCGCCGGCATCTGCTGCTTGGCGCCCTCGGCCATCAGGCGCGGCCGAGGTAACGGCCGTCGCGGGTGTCGACCTTGATCTTCTCGTCGGTGGTGATGAACAGCGGCACCTGCACGGTCGCGCCGGTCTCGACGGTGGCCGGCTTGTTGCCGCCGGTCGACCGGTCGCCCTGCAGACCCGGCTCGGTGTAGGTGACCTGGAGCACCACGCTGGTGGGCAGCTCGATGTAGAGCGGCACACCCTCGTGGGTGGCGACGGTCGCCTCGGCCTCGGGGAGGAGGTAGTTGGCGGCCTCGCCGACGGTGCCGCCGGGGACGGTGATCTGGTCGAACGTCTCCAGATCCATGAAGACGAAGTCCTCACCGTCGGCGTAGAGATACTGCATGGTGCGCTTGTCGACGGTGGCGGTCTCGACCTTGGTGCCCGCGTTGAAGGTCTTGTCGACGACCTTGCCGGACAGCACGTTCTTCAGCGTCGTGCGGACGAACGCCCCACCCTTACCGGGCTTGACGTGCTGGAACTCGACGACGGACCACAGCTCCCCGTCGAGGTTGAGTACCAGGCCGTTCTTGAGGTCGTTGGTGGATGCCATTTCCTGCCTTGATCATCAATTGGCGGACAGACCTGACAAGTCTACTAGCTGCGTCTAATCGGCGGCGGGGCCGTCGACCGGGGTCCGGCCGACCCCCCACGGGCCACCCCGCTCGTCACGCAGAGTAACGAACGGCGCGGTCAGTCGGCCCCGCCGAGCCGGGAGGCGAGGTGCCGCAGCGCGAGCCGGTAGCCGTCCACGCCCAGACCGCAGATCACCCCGGTGGCCACCGCCGACACCACCGAGTGGTGCCGGAACTCCTCCCGGGCGTGGATGTTGGAGATGTGCACCTCGACCAGGGGCGCACGCAGCAACGCGCAGGCGTCGCGGACCGCGATCGAATAGTGCGACCAGGCCGCCGGGTTGAGCACCACCGCCGCACCCTCGTCCGCCGCCCCGTGCAGCCAGCCGATCAGCTCGTGTTCCGCGTCGGTCTGCCGGACCACCACGTCCAACCCCAGCTCGCGGCCCGTCTCGACGCAGAGCGTCACCAGGTCGGCGTAGCTGGTCACCCCGTACACGTCGACCTGGCGGGTGCCCAGCCGGCCCAGGTTCGGCCCGTTGAGCACGTACACCCGGGGGGTGTCGGGGCCGGTCACCGGCTCACCTCCCGGTAGGCGGCGTGCAGCAGCTCGTCGTCCGGGCCGTCCAGGATCGCCGGGCGGGCCAGCCCGTCGAGCACCACGAACCGCAACCGGCTCCCCCGCGCCTTCTTGTCCACCCGCATCGCCGCCAGCAGGGCCGGCCAGGCGTCCGCCGGGTAGCTGGTCGGCAGGTCCAGCGCCGACAGCACGCGGCGGTGCCGCTCGGCGGTCGCCGCGTCGAGCCGGCCGGCCAACCGGGCGAGGGTGCCGGCGTAGACGGTGCCGACGGAGACCGCGTGCCCGTGCCGCCAGCGGTACCCCTCGACCTTCTCGATCGCGTGCGCCAGCGTGTGCCCGTAGTTGAGCACCTCCCGCACACCCGACTCGCGCAGGTCACCGGAGACCACGTCGGCCTTCACCCGGATCGCCCGCTCGATCAGCTCCCGGGCCACCGGGCCCGTCGGGTCGACGGCGGCCGTCGGGTCCGCCTCGACCAGGTCCAGGATCACCGGGTCGGCGATGAAGCCGCACTTGACCACCTCGGCCAGCCCGGCGGCCAGGTCGGCCGGCGGGAGGCTGTCCAGCGTGCCCAGGTCGGCCAGCACCCCGACCGGCGGGTGGAAGGACCCCACCAGGTTCTTGCCGGCCGCCGTGTTCACCCCGGTCTTGCCGCCGACGGCGGCGTCGACCATGCCGAGCAGCGAGGTCGCCACCGGCACCCACCGCACCCCGCGCAACCAGCAGGCCGCGACGAAGCCGGCCAGGTCGGTCACCGCGCCGCCGCCCACCCCGACCACCGCATCGGTACGGGTGAAGCCGGCCGCGCCGAGCCGCTCCCAGCAGTCGGCGGCCACCTCGACCCGCTTGCCCGCCTCGGCGTCGGGCACCTCGATCGCCAGCGGGGTGATCCCCGCACCGGCCAACCGCTCGCCGATCTCCTCGGCCAACGCCCGCAGGGGCGGCGCGTACAGCACCGCCGCCCGGGTCGCGTCGGGCAGCAACGCGGGCAGCTCGGCCAACAGGCCCCGCCCGACCAGTACGTCGTACGGCCGCTCGCCGCCGACCGGAATCCGGGTCACCTCGTCCATCGCCGGCAGCCTAGTCCAGCCCCCGCCCCGGCACGGGGACTGTCCACCTGATGGCGGCCCGCCCGGCGTGACCGGACGACCGGGCCGGCGTTGAGCCCCACGGGACCCGGGCACCGGGGACGGGACCGACCCGAACGTGGAGGGACCCCATGGGCAGCACCACCATCGACGGCGCGGACATCCGGCTCCCGGCCACCATCCTCGGCGTCGGCCTCGGCGGCTTCGTCGACGGCATCGTCCTGCACCAGGTGCTCCAGTGGCACCACATGCTCAGCAGCACCGGCAGCGACAACGTCGGAATAAGGGCGTACCCGGTGGACACCGTGCCCGGGTTGCAGATGAACACCCTGTGGGACGGGCTGTTCCACGTGGTGACCTGGGTGGCGGTGCTCACCGGGCTGGCCCTGCTCTACTCCCGGGTCACCCGCTCCCGGGGCCGGCTGTGGCGCTCCGGCAAGCTCTGGGGCTGGGCGCTGGTCGGGTGGGGGCTGTTCAACCTGGTCGAGGGGATCGTCGACCACCACCTGCTCGGCATCCACCACGTGCACGGCGGCCCGCACCGGACCGCCTGGGACGTCGGCTTCCTGCTGCTCGGAGCGGCGCTGGTGGCCCTCGGCTGGGCGGTGCAGCGCCGGGCCACGGCCGTGGACACCTGCGCCGCACGGCGATGACCGGGGCGCACGGCGGCGGGATCGGGCTGCTGCTGCTCGTACCGCCGGTGGTGTTCTGGGGTTATCTGGCCGCCGCGCTGCGCCGACGCGACCCGGGGCGGGCCGGGTGGAGCCACTGGCGGACCGCCAGCTTCGGCGCGGGCACCGCGCTGCTCGCGGTGGCCCTGCTGCTGCCCGCGCACGACCTGGTCGGGCACATGTGGCAGCACCTGCTGGTCGGCATGCTCGCGCCGCTCGGGCTGGTGCTCGGCGCACCCGGCACGCTGGCCCTGCGCACCGTTCCGCCCCGCACCGGCCGGGCCGCCCTACGGCTGCTGCGCCGGCCCGCCGTTACGGTCGCCAGCCATCCCGTCACCGGGTTGCTGCTCACCGCTGGGGGCCTCTACCTGCTGCACCTGACACCGCTGTACCGGGCCACCCTGACCCATCCCGGCCTGCACCCGGTGCTGCTGCTGCACTTCCTGGTCAGCGGGTACGTCTTCACCTGGGCGATCGCCGGCCCCGACCCCGGGCCACACCGGCCCGCCGTGCCGGTACGCCTGGTGGTGCTGGGCCTGTCCGTCGCCGCCCACGCCACCCTCGCCCAGCTGATGTACGCCGGCCTGGTCGACGCCGCCGCGCCGGCCGCCCAGCTACGGGCGGCGGCAACCCTGATGTACTACGTCGGCGACCTGGCCGAGATCCTGCTCGCCCTGGCCCTGCTGGTCACCTGGCGACCCGCGCCCCGCCGGAACCGGGCGGCCCCGACGCGGCGGGTGGACGTGGTCAGGGCCTGAGCAGGGTGACGATCTCGGCGGCGATCTCCTCCGGCGCACGGCCGTCGGTGACCACCGTCGCCGTCGCGACCTCCGCGTAGAGCGGCCGACGCTGATCCATCAGGTGCTTGAGGGTGGCGCGCGGGTTGACCGACAGCAACGGCCGGCCGGCACCGAGCCCGACCCGCTTCACCGCGTCGGTCAACTCGACCGACAGGTGCACCACCGTGTGCCCGATCAGCGCGGCCCGGTTCTCCTCGGCGAGGACCGCGCCGCCGCCGAGGGCGAGCACCCCGGCGTGGGAGGTCACCGCCGCCAGCACCGCGGCCCGCTCCAACGCCCGGAAATGCGCCTCACCCTCGTCGATGAAGATCTCCGGGATCGGCTTGCCGGCCATCTGCTCGATGTCCGTGTCGGTGTCCCGGAACGCCAACCCGAGCAGGGTGGCCAGCTCCGCACCGACGGTGCTCTTGCCGGAGCCGGGGGCCCCGACCAGCACGCAGACAGGCTTCGTCACCGGACCGGCCTTTCGTTCGCGGCTGCGGGGCTCCGCTGCGCTGCACTCCTCGCCCTCACCCGAGCCAGCCCTTCTTGGCGACCGGCGCTCACCGGATGATCAGCGCGTCGAGGTAGCCGGCGAGGTTGCGGCGGATCTCGACCACCGAGTCGCCGCCGAACTTCTCCATGGTGGCCTCGGCGAGCACCAACGCCACCATCGCCTCCGCGACCACCGCCGCGGCAGGAACCGCACACACATCCGACCGCTGGTTGATCGCCGTCGCCGGCTCCCCCGTGGTCACATCCACCGTGGCCAACGCCCGGTTCAACGACGAGATCGGCTTCATCGCCGCCCGCACCCGCACCGGCTCACCCGTGGTGATCCCACCCTCCAGACCACCCGCCCGATCCGTCACCCGACGCACGCCCGTCGCGGTCGGCATGATCTCGTCGTGCGCCTCGGAACCCCGGGACCGCGCCTGCAACCACCCGTCCCCGATCTCGACGCCCTTGATCGCCTGGATGGACATCAACGCGGTCGCCAGCCGGGCGTCGAGCTTGCGGTCCCACTGCACATGGCTGCCCAGGCCCGGCGGCACGCCGTACGCCAGCACCTCGACCACGCCACCGAGGGTGTCGGCGGCCTTCTTCGCGGCGTCGACCTCGGCGACCATCCGGGCACTGGCCTCCGGGTCGAGGCAGCGCAACGGGTCCGCGTCGATCCGCTGGGCGTCCTCGGGCATCGGCCGTAGCCCCGGCTTCGCGGCCACCGAGCCGAGCTCCACCACGTGCGACACGATCTCGATGCCGAGGGACTGCTTGACCAGGGCCTTCGCCACGGTGCCCACGGCCACCCGGGCGGCGGTCTCCCGGGCGCTGGCCCGCTCCAGGATCGGCCGGGCGTCGGTGTGCCCGTACTTCTGCATGCCGGCCAGGTCGGCATGGCCGGGCCGGGGACGGGTCAGCGGGGCGTTCCGGGCCTGGCTGGCCAGCTCGTCCGGGTCGACCGGGTCGGCGGCCATCACCGTCTGCCACTTCGGCCACTCCGAGTTGCCCACCCGGATCGCGACCGGGCTGCCCAGGGTGACGCCGTGCCGCAGGCCACCGACGACCTCGACCTCGTCCCGCTCGAACGCCATCCGGGCACCCCGCCCATAACCGAGCCGACGCCGAGCCAACTCACCAACGATGTCACCAGTGCTCACCGCCACCCCAGCGGGAACCCCCTCCAACAACGCCACCAGAGCCGGACCATGCGATTCACCTGCAGTCAGCCAACGCAACACGACGGTCAGTCTGTCACGAGCGGTGCCGTCGCCGGCACCGTGTCCGGCCCGTCCCGCCCTGCGGACGGCGAGGTCCACCCGGCAGGGCACCGGCACGATCACGACCAGTCGAAGCGCATCCCCAGCCGCTGTTCCAGTGCCGCGTTGTGCGGGGCGAAGTGGGCACTCAACTCGGCCCGGACCTGCTCCGGCATGGCGCTGCTGCGCCGGTGGTTGTGCGCCTCGTACGCGGCGAGCCGGTGCGGGGGCAGGCCGAGGAAGTCCAGCACCCGGGCGTACGTGGCGGCCGGCTCGGCGTACAGCGTCTCGCTGGGCAGGATCAGCCGCTGGGAGCGGTCGAACCGGTCCAGCCACGGCGTCAGGTGCTCCAGGTAGCGGCCCCGGGCCCGGTAGGTGTACCAGTCGTACGCCTCGCTGAAGTACGTCGGATCGGCGACCAGCTTCTCCCGCTCCCCCGCCGTCCGTTCCTCCTCGCGGGCCAGCGCCTCGGCGAAGTCCAGCGGCTCCTTGCCCTCGGTACGCCGCTCCTTCCAGTGCGAGTACGCCCGTTCCACCGGGTCGCGGAGCAGGAAGATCAACCGGACGTCGGGCATCAGCTCGGCGACCCGTTGCGCCACGAGCGGGTGGAACATGTACAGCGGTGCGGCCTCGCCGACGCGTACCGGCCCACCGTGCCGGCGTTCCAGGGCCTGCCGGTGCCGCACCGTCGGGAAGTGCGACCGGTACCACGCCTCGCCCCGGCCCCAGTTCTCCTCGAAGTAGTGCGAGGTCTTGGTGTTCCAGGCCGGGAAGAGCCGGGGCACCAGGGGGTGCGCCAGCAGGTAACGCCACAGCGAGGTGGTGCCGCCCCGCTTGGTGCCGGTGATCAGGAAGTCCGGCAGCGGCCGGCGGTCGCTGGTGCGTTCGCCGTACCTGACCAGCGAGCTGCGCACCTGGTGGGTGACCTGGTGGGGGACCACACCCTTGAGGCGGTCGCGGATCGTCATCGTCTCCCTCTCGTCACGCCGGTCTCGGCCTGAGCATCGTCACGGCGGCCCGGACCGTACGCCGGACCCGCCCATCCAGCAGCAGCCCGGCGGCGACGACCGCCAGCACCACCAGGGCCAGTGCCAGACCGGCCACGCCCCGGCCGGCGACCAGCGCGCTGAGCACCGCCACCACGGCCGCGCCGCCGCCGGCCCCGACCGCCGCCCAGCCCACCGAACGGGTGAGCAGCGGCTCGCCGATCGCCACCCGGGCGGCCAGCGCGGCCAGCACGTTCTCGGCGACCACACCGGCCGTCCAGGCGTACGCCGCGCCGAGCGCCCCGTGGTCGGGGATGAGCAGGAAGCCCAGCCCGACGGTGAGCGCCAGCCCGACCAGGGTGGCCTGGAGGTGCCGGGCGCTGTTGCCGCTCATCAGCAGCATCGTCTGCACGATGCCCACCCCCGAGTTGACCAGCATCGCCCCGGCGAGCACCGCCAGCGGGGCGGCCCCGACGGTGAACCCGTCGCCGAAGAGGCTGAGGAACCCGGGCGCGAACACCGCCAGCAGCAGGTACGCCGGCCAGGACAGCAGGATGATCACGACGGTGACCCGCCGGTAGACCAGTGCCGCGTCGGCGGTGCGCCCCTGCCCGAGCAGCCGGGACAACTGGGGCGCGACGGCGACCCGCAACCCCTGCATGATCAGCAGTCCGGCCAGGGCGTACCGGCCGACCGCGCCGAAGACGCCCGACTCGTCCGCGCCGGCCAGCGCCGAGGTGAGCAGCACGCCGACCCACATGCTGCTCGCGTCGATGGCCGCCGACACCGCCCGGGGCAACGCGAAGCCCCAGAGGGTACGCCAGTCCGCGCCGTCCGGGCGTAGCCGCGCCCCGGCGAGCAGGCCGAGGGGCCGCAGCAGCAGGACGGCGGCGGCGACCACGGCCAACGCCACCGGCAGCAACCAACCGCCGAAGCCGACGACCACCCCGGCACCGGTGGCGACCGTCGCCAGCAGCAGGGCGGGCCGGGCCAGCGGCACCAGCACGTACTGGATGCCGACCACGGCGGTCACCGGCCGGACCGCCCGGACGGCGGCGAGCAGCACGGTCATCGCCACCGTGACGGGCAGGGCGAGGAACGCCAGGCGCAGCAGCGTCGGCCCGTCCGACCGGGCGAAGAAGACCGGGGCGAGCAGGTCGGCGGTGAGCACGCCCACCGTCGCGACGACCCCGGTGAGCAGCAGGACCGGCAGCAACGCGACCGGCAGCAGCCGGGCGGCGTCACCGTCGGCACCCACCCGGCGGCGGGGCAGGGCCCAGACGAGGGCCGTGTCCGCACCGGCGCAGCAGACCGCGCCCAGGATGGAGACCACGCCGATGGCGGTGAAGAGCGCACCGGAGCCGTCTGTGCCGAAGCCGCGCACGATGACCACGGTGAGCAGGAAACCCAGCGCGCCGTTGACCGCCGCGCCGACCAACCCGACCGCACCGTTACGGGCGCTGCGCCGTACCTCGCCGGAGCCGCCCGCCGCGTCGGTGACGACCGGGCCGGCCGACGGGGGCGACCCCGGATCGGCGGCGCGGCGGTCGAGCTGCCGGGGTACCGCCGGAGTGGTTCCGGTTCCCGGTCGTCTCATGCCTGCTCCCTGCCGTCCTCGGTGCGGGTCTGGCCTCCGGTGCCGTCCTGCTCCCCGGCGCGGGGCCGGTCGTCAGCCGGGGTGGTGGGCGGGGTGTCGCCGCCGACGCATGCGGGTTGCACCACCGTCGGCGCGTCCACCCCGCCGGCCGGCCGGGAACCGCTGACAGGTGTCGCCGCCGGGGGCCGGACGGGAGCCGGAGCCGGAGCTGACGTCGGAGACGGAGCCGGAGCCGGAGCCGGAGCCCCGATCGGGGCCAGGGTCGACATGGGAGCCGGAGCTGACGGCGGAGGCGGGGCAGGGGACGACGCCGGGTCGGGAGCCGGCGGTCGGGCCGGCCCGGGAAGGGGGATCGCGGTCCGGCGGGGAGCCGGCCCGGAAGCCGGGGGCGGGGCCGCGACCGGAGGCGATCCCTGGCCCGGCGCCGGGGCGGGTGAGCAGGGGCGGGCCGGAGCCTGAACCGGGGGCCAGGACGGCGCCGGGGCCGGTGGCCGGCCCGGAGCCGACGTCGAAGGCGCGGCCGGGGCCGGTGGCTGGGGTGCGCCCGGGGACGCCGTCGCGGGCGGAGCCGGAACTCGGGGTGCGGCCGTGGGCGTCGTCGTGGCCGGGGCCGGGGATGGAGCCGGGGACGCTGCCACAGGCGGGGCCGGGGCCCGGGACGGGACCGGAGACGCTGCCACAGGCGGAGCCGGGGCCCGGGACGGGACCGGAGACGCTGCCACAGGCGGAGCCGGGGAGGCCGGCGCGGGCGGAGCCGGGGTGCGGGGCGGGACCGGGGAGGCCGTCGTGGGCGCAGCGGAGGGTGGCACGGCGGCGGTGGCCCTGGTGGCGGGCTGGGGCGGCACGGCGGCCCGGGTCGGCGGGGTCGGGACGGTCGCCGACGCCCGGGCCGGCACGGCGGCCGTTCCGGTCGCCGGGGCAGTACCGCCGGTCGCCACGGTGCCGGTCGCCGCACCACCGGTCGCCGAGGGCGGTACGCCGGAGCCGGCCGTCGCGGGGCGTGGCGCGCGGGCGTCGACGACCCCCGGCGCGAGGGTCACCGCGCGGTTCACCGGCCCGCTGACCGCCGCCAGCCCGGCCCCGACCGCGAAGAAGATGACCGACATGTTCGGGTCGATGTAGGCGTACACCGGGATCACCACCAGGGCGATCACCGGGATGGTGCTCAGCCACTGCCCGGCCGGGGAGACCGCGCCGGCCAGCCGCTTGGCGATCAGCGCCAGCCAGGCCAGGAAGGCGACCAGGGCCGGGATGCCGTGGCTGTAGAGCACCTGCCAGATCATCCCCTGGGTGCCCAGGGGTTCCTCGGCCAGCGTGGTGTCGACGCTGTTCGGTGCGCCGTACCCGAGCAGCGGCGAGCGTTCGACGGCCTGGAGGGTACGGACGTAGAGGTCCATCCGGTCGACGTTGGTGTCGGTGCTGCTGACCCGGTTGTCGATCAGCTCCTGCACCGGCACCACCAGGCTGACCACCCAGACCAGCAGCACCAGCCCGCCGATCGAGGCGATCAGTTTGGCGTTGCCCCGCACCAGCGCCCGCAGGCCCAGGTAGGTCAGCCCGGCCCCGAGGCCGAGGAACATGCCCCGGTTGAGGGTCATGAACGCCGGCACCATCGACAGCGGCAACGACACCAGCAGCGCCACCCGGAACTTGCCGGTACGCACCGAGGTCAGGTACGCCAGCACGCACGGCACCAGCAGCGCGTACGCCGTACCCCAGTTGTTGGTGTACGGGTAGGGCGCGGCGGTCCGGTAGATCGGGGCCCGGGAGACCGGGTTGAACTCGTTGGCCCGCACGTGGGTCAACGCCTGGATGAACCGTTCCCCCGACATGCTGCCCGGCAGCAGCATCTCCACCGGGGTGGTGAGCTGGAACCGGGGTGCCAGCACGGCCAGCCAGCCCAGGGCGACCACGCCCAGCCAGTACCAGCCGAGCGGGCGGAGCACCTGCTCCCAGGGGACGCCGTCGCGGACCAGGTTGTAGACGTAGACGCAGACGATCAGCGCGGTCAGCATGAAGCCGAAGCGCAGCCCGGAGGTCAGGTAGGCGGTGGCCCGGTCGAGCCGGGTGAAGCTCAGCAGCACCAGGGCGAGCAGCACCAGCCAGCAGGCGGTGCCGGCGGGCAGCGCCACCCGGCCCCGGGTGACCAGCAGGCCCAGCAGCACCACCCCGAACACCGACCAGCCGAGGTAGAAGCCGCCGAGCATCCACCAGAGCGGGACCAGCCCGAACATGGCCAGCAGCGGCCAGGTGGGCAGCGGCGGCGGCCCGGCGAGCGACCCGGGCACCCGCCGGTCAGACACCCCGGCCCCGGCGCTGGGCGAGCTGGAGCACCCGCTCCCCCGACAGCAGCCCGAGCACCACCGGGACGGTCACCAGCACCCGCTTCTCCCGGGGGTTGAGCCGGATCACCCGGCCGAGTTCCCGCACCGCCTCACCGCGCCGCCGGCCGGAGGCGAGCGCGAACGCGATCTGCCCGTGCAGCCGGGCCAGGCCGGCCCGGCTCCCGGCCAGTTCGGGATGCTTGTCGAGCAGGTAGCGGGTGGCCTCGACGATGGTCGCCCACCGGCCGAAGAAGAACGAGCCGCCGTGCCAGTCGACCACCACCAGCACCTCGGGCACGATCACCACCGGGCCGTGCCCGGCGATCCGCAGCAGCCACTCGTAGTCCTCGCCGTAGCCGCCGGGCAGTTCCTCGTCGACCGGGCCGATGGCCTCCCAGGTGGAGCGCCGGATGAGGATGGTGCTGGAGTGCACCTCCATGATCCGGTCCTCGACGAAGTCGGGCAGGCCGACCTCGGCCCGGTCGAGCTGCCGTTCCTTGGCGATGCCCGGCCCCTCCAGCCGGATGCCGCAGCTCGCGGCGGCGGCGTCGGGCCGCTGCGCCAGCAGTTCCACCTGCCGGCGCAGCTTCGCCGGCAGCCAGTGGTCGTCGTCGTCGCAGAAGGCGATCAGGTCGGCGGTGGCGGTGTCGAAGCCGGTGTTGCGGCCACCGGGCAGCCCGCGCCGGTGGGTGTTGTGGACGTACCGCAGGGTGCGCCCGGCCGGCACGTCGACGTCCAGCTCCCGCAGGTCGGTGTGGTCGTAGACGACGACGCACTCCACCGGCCCGGGGTAGTCCTGGCCGAGTACCGCGCCCACGGCCCGCTCCAGCAGTCCGGGCCGGTCCCGGGTGGCGATCACCACGGTCACCGGCGGGTGCCCGGTGGTCGTCGGCTCAGTCACGCTTCTCTCCCGTCACCACGAACCCGACCGGTTCGACGCCGACCGAGCGCAGCCGTTCCACCAGTTGGCCCAGCCGGCCGGTACGGGTCTTGTCGCGGGCGGCGACCAGCACGGCCCGGCCCTCCCGGGCGGCCCGGACACCCCGTTCGTCGTGCAGGGCGGGCGGGGCGTCGATCACGGTGACGCCGGCGGCCACCGGGGCTTCCAGCGGGACCAGACGCACCGCGCCGGCACCGATGCGCAGCTGCTCGCCGTCGGTGGCGGGGGCCTCCTTGGGCAGCACCCTGGGGATGATCTCGGTCTTGTCCGCCGAGGTGGTGGTGGAGCGGTAGACGCCACCGTTCTTCGGGTCGTCGGTGGGGAACGGCCGGGGCTTGCGGACCGGCTGGATGACCATCGTGTCCTCCGGGTTGCCGCCGGTGACCGGGGTGGGGGCGGCCGGGGCCGGGACGCTGCTGGGCATCGGCCGGGGGCGGGGCACCCGGGGCCGGGTCGGCTCGACGGCCGGGTGCCGGCGCTGGGCGTCGGTGAGCAGCGCCCGGATGCGGTCCTGGCTCTCCGGGGCGACGCCCAGGCGCACCTCGTGCCCGGCCTGGGCCAGCGCTGCGGCGACCCCGGCGGTGACCTGTTCCCGCTGTTCGTCGGCGGCGCTGGAGAGCAGGACCAGGGGCAGCGGGGTCGGCCCGTCCACCCAGCGGCCCAGGGCCAGCACCAGGTAGCGCAGGTCGGTGTCGGAGAGCCGGCCTGAGCGGTCCCGCCCGACGGTGCCCAGCAGCGGGGCGCCGACCAGCGCGGACGCCTCACCGGCGGTGCGGACCCTGCGGTCCATGGATTCCCGGACGAAGGCGACCAGGCCGCCGACGAGCAGGCCGCCGAGGAGCCCTGCGACCAGGATCAGCGGGGCGGCGTCCCGGCTGGACGGGACGGGGGCGCGGGCGGCGCTGGTGACCGAACCGGGGCTCAGATCCGCCGAGGCGATCTTGGAGCGCTGCTCGGCGAGGGTGGCGAGCTGGTCGTTGAGCGCCCGCAACTGGTCGAGCAGGGCGCTGGTGCGCGGCGACGGGCTGGACGAGCCCTGGTTGGCCGGCAACGACCGCTGGGTGGTGGTGCGCTGGCTGGTGACCAGGGCGATGGTCTCGTCGTACGACTTGAGCACCGCGGCGCGCTGGTTCTCGTACATGCCCTTGCGCAGTTCGAGGTACGACTCGGCGGCGCCGTTCGCGCCGTCGACCGCTTCGGCCTCGCTGTGCCCGGCGTAGCTGAACCGCATCACCTGCCCGCCGACCGGCGTCTCCACGGTGAGCGAGTCGGCCACGGCGGTGGTGTCCCGGCCGGTGATCGAGGCGACCTTGTCGATGACGTCGTTGCTGGTGGCGATCCCGCTCTCGGCGGTCATGTTGACCGCCCGGTCGGCGCCGCCGGAGGGCACCGAGAACGGGTCGGTGACCACCGGGCGGACCACCACGGCGGTGGTGGCGGTGTAGGTGGCCGGGAAGACCAGCAGGTAGGCGGCCACCAGTAACAGCACCAGCCCGGTGGCGGCGAGCACCGTGCGCCACCGCCGCAGCGGAATGCGGGCCAACTCGGCCAGGCCGACCGGGCGCTGCCGGGCGGGAGTGACGTCGGTCACGTCCATCAGTCAGGTCCTCTTGCGATGCGGGGGTGGGCGGGTCGGCTCGGGCCGACGACGGCCCCGGTGCGAGCCGCTGGTGGTCCCATTGTCGCCGACCGTTCACCTGTGGTCGACAGCCGACCGGTCCCCCTGCGCCGCGGGCGGTCCGCCGGTGTCCCGGGGACACCGGCGGACCGCCCGTGGCAGGTGTGGCTCAGGAGGTGGCGAAGAACAGCGTCTTGCTCGACCAGTCCACGCCGCCGCCGGCCGGGGCGATCTCGACCGAGGCGGCGCCGTCGACGGCGGTCTCGTCGAACGGCACGGCCCGCAGGGAGCCGTTGGTGTTGCCGTAGACGATCTTACCGTTGACCCAGGCCATGCCCCGCACGTTGCCCCAGTTCAGGCCCACGCTGGGCAGGGTGAACTCGGAGCAGCCGACGATGTAGCCGTCGGGCTCCAGGTACCGGTAGAACAGCTTGTTGGTACCGGCCTTGGTGTAGTACATCCGGCCGTCGAGGTAGAACGCGCCGGCCATCGTGGCGGGGTTGAACCAGTCGTTGTAGCCGCTGCTCACCCAGGGTGCGCCCACCGTGCCGCCGGTGAACATCGACACACCCAGGTAGCTGCCGCCGGGGGCGGTCGCGTCGGTCTTCGACCAGTAGAGCTTGTTGCCGAGCGAGAAGGACGCGCCGGCCGCGGTGAGGTTCGCCTGCGCGCTGCTCACCGGCGTACCCAGGGTGCTGCCGTTGAACGACACCTTGGTGGTCTGCCCGTTGCCGGTCCCGACGTACAGGTAGCCCGACGACGCCGTCGGCGCGTTGGTCGCCGCGACGGTACGCCCACCGGCGAGCGGGAACAGGCCCAGCCGCCCGTGGTACTCGTTGCCGAGACCGTCGGAGTCGAAGCCGGCGTAGAGGCCGGTGCTGCCCCGCCACAGCTCCCACATGATCGGGCCCCAGGTGGTGGTGCCCGCCGGGGCGCCCGACCGGGTCGGGTTCCAGACCAGCGGCAGGCCGTTGATCGGGTCCAGCGCGCCGAGCCCGAACCGGTTGATCGCGCCGCTGCCGGCCGAGTCGTTGCCGTTGGCGTTGCTCAGCCAGCGGAAGTGACCGCCGACGTAGACCACGTTGTCGGCCACCTCGACGGAGGTCACCGAGTCGGTGCCGGTGTAGTTGACCCAGGTGGCGTCCATGGCCGTGCCCCGGTCGGCGGTCTCGAACCGGGCGATGGCGTCACAGTACGCCCCGTCGCCCCGGCCGCCGTCGGCGATGATCACGAAGTACGTGCCGTCGTCGGAGAAGTCGACGTCGCGGGCGTAGAACGGGAACGAGCCGCTGTAGCAGGGGGCCACGTAGCGCTGGGTGCTCCAGTTGGCGACCGTCGGGGTGCCGTCCAGGTCGACGACCACCACCTGGTTGCGGGGCTGGCCGTTGACCTCGGTGAAGTTGCCCACCGCGACCAGGGTCTTGCCGTCGGGGGCGACGGCCAGGCCCCAGACCAGCTCGCTGCTGGCGCGGGCGACGCTGGCGTCGATCTGGAAGCTCGGGTCGATCGCGCCGGTGGTCGCGTCGAGCCGGGCCAGCAGCGAGTGCTCGGTGCCGTTGACCCAGTGGAACGCGCCGGCGATGTAGAGCTTGTTGCCGACCACGACGGTGCGGCGGACCAGGCCGCCGTCGCTGCGGCCGACCCAGCTGGCGACCGTCGCGCCGGTCACCGGGTCGAGCTGGACGAGGTTCTTGCGGCTGACCCCGTTGACGGTCTTGAACGCGCCACCGACGATCAGCTTGCCGTCGGGGCTGGCGGCGAGGGCGTGCACCGCGCCGTCGAGCGTCGGGCTGAAGTCGGCCTTGAGCGCGCCGCTGGTCCGGTCGTAGGCGAACAGGTAGTTGCGGGAGGTCCAGCTGGTGCCCCCGGCGGCCTTGACCGAGGTGAACGAGCCACCCACGTAGATCGTGTTACCGATCTCGGCGAACGCCTTGGTGTCGCCGTCCTGCGCGTGCGGAATGTTGTCCGCCGGGTTGGCCGACGTGAGGGTGCTGGTTACCGGGGTGAGGTCCGCCGCGTGGGCGGGCGCGGCCAGCAGGCCGACCGCGAGCACCGGTGCGGCGAGCGCGGCGAACCACCGCCGCCACACCGGTCGAGACGTTCTGTGAAGCACTGGCGCCCCCAATAATGAAGTGAGATCGTGCGTAGCTTGCTCTGCCCGGACATTTCCCACCATCAACCGACCGGTCCGCTCCGCCACCGGCTCGGCCCTGTCCTGCCGTACGGGTCGCGTCCGGACGACCCACGCAGGACGAGAATCGCGCATCGACCGGCGGAGCCCGCCACCGGGCTGCCGTCCCCGGTCGACCTCATGCCGCCTCCGCCCACCGGAACGCCGGAACGGCACCGGTGGCGGTCACCGTCCAGGCGGCCGCCCGGGTCAGATCGTCGGTGCTGACGGCGTCGGCCTCCCGGGCCAGCACCAGTCCGCGCCGGTCGAGTTCCCGGGCCATCTCCACCTGGTGGTCGTCGACGTGTTCACCGTGCCGGGCCCGGCGCGGCACGTAGACGGCGCGGTGGCCGGCGCGCATCGCGGCCAGCGCCGACCCCACCCCGGCGTGGGTGACGATCACGTCGGCCTCCCGCATCGCCTGCTGCATCTCGGCGTACGGCACCTGCCGGCGGGCCCCGGCCGGCATCCGGGGGATCCGGGTCGCGCCGACCTGCCAGAGCACCTCCGCCTCGGCGGGCACCACGTCGACCAGGCGTTGCAGCAGACGCGGGAAGCCGAAGCGGTCCTGGGTGCCGAGGGTCACCACGATCTTGGAGACCGGGCGCGGGGTGGCGGGCGCGGGCGCGTATCCGTCGAAGATGGAGCCGCCGTAGCGCCACCGGCCGTCCGCCCAGCCCGGGTACTGCGTGTAGAGCCGGGTCCGGGGCACCCGGGCGACCAGCCGGCCGGTCAGCGACGGGCCGACGGTGCGGGTGGCGCTCTCGATGTAGTGGCAGTCCAGGCCGTGCCGGGCGGCGGGCAGGAAGAACGACATGGCGACGCTGGCACCGGTGCTGATCACCCGGCGGAACCGCCCGCCGCAGAGCACCCGGCGGGCGGCCAGCAGGTCGCGCAGCGCGCCGACCGGGTCGCGGGTGCTCGCCGGAGGCACGTGGATGACCTCGTGGCCGTCGAGCAGCGACCGGCTCTGCGGGGAGTCGAACGTCGCCCAGACGCAGTCGTGCTGCACCCCGAGCCGGGGCAGCAGGTCGTGCAGCTCGGCTAGGTGCCCACCGGTGGAGGCGACGAGGAGGGTGGTCACGTCGGTGGCCCAACTTCTGTGCGAGGAGTGGTGGGGGCCGGGTCCGGACGGCGCGGGGACGGGTCGCGCCCACCGGACGGGGGTACGGGTCAGGTGCCGGTCAACATCCGGTCGTCGTCGTCGGCGGTGGTCGTCGGCGCCGGGGCCGCGGGTCGGCGGACCCGACCGTCGGCGACCAGCACGGCGAGCACCATCACGCCGGTCAGCAGGGTGCCGAAGAACCACCCGCCGAACACGTCGGTGAGCCAGTGCTTCTCGGCGTAGATGCGGGTGTAGCCCTCCACCGAGACCAGCACGGCCAGGGCGGTGACCAGGCCGATCAGCACCCGGCGCGGCAGCCGCCAGGTCAGCGCGGCCAGCACCAGGATGGTGCCGAAGGTCATCAGCACCCGGCCACAGCCGCCGGAGGGGTAGGTGCCCAGGTCGGTCGGCGGGTGACCCCGGTCGACGACCTTCGCGAGGATCGTCTGGGTGTACTGCTCGACGACGAACTGCAACGGCATCGCCACCAGCGGGATCCACCAGCGGCGGCGACGCCAGGCGATGGCGAAGCCGATCGCGGCCACCACGGTCACCCACTTGAGCGGGTAGCGGTCGCCGATCGGGGAGATGAACAGGTTGACGTCTTCCCAGAAGCCGACCCGGTGGGCGTGCACGTAGTCGAAGACCGGGTGGTCGACGTGGGGTTCGAGCCGGGAGATCGCCTCACCGAGCGGCCAGCAGACGGCGACGACCGCCGCCGCGCCGGCCAGCAGCACCACCACGGCCGCGCCGACCCGGCCGAACGCGGCGGTCAGCCCGGCCAGGGCAATCCGGAACCGTTCGGCGGTCCGGCCGGTGTCGACGGCCGACATCCACCGCGACGCCAGCACCGGGACGACCAGCAGCGGCACCAGCACGGCCAGGACGGCCAGCACGTAGACGATGGTCACCGGGAGTGACCGCCAGTCGCACGGCCGGTGACCGGGGCATGGTCCACCCCGGGCTGAATGACACGTGACGATCCCATCGTGCTCCCTGATTGTGCCGGCCGTCGGCCGGGCCTCCCCACACCCTGTGCCCCGGACGAGGTCCCCACGTCGTCCCGGGCCGGACCGACCACGCCGTCGCCGGCCAGTGGTGATCGAGTGGGGTCACCCTAGTGGAACGTGAGGTGGGTTCGGTAGCAGCGGTGACGGCAGTGTGGCTTTTCGCCGTTTTTCCGGTCGGGACCCCGACAGTCGTCCCAGCCAGCGGGAGACGCCGCCGGTCAGGGGTGGGGTGAACCCAGCCGGTCGGCGAGGGTGTGCAGCAGGGCGGGATGCAGGATGGCACTCCAGCCACCCCCACCGGCGGCGAGTTCCGCCGTCCGCAACCACAGCTCGACGAGATACGCGTCGGCGACGAACCGACGCCCCGCCGGGTCCAGGCCGAACGCGGCACCGTGCCGGTCCAGCATCCCGGTCATCTCCCCGGTCGCCCCCGCGACGTCCCGGCCGTGCAGCGACAGGGCGCTCTGGAAGCCCTGATGGGCGAGATCGAAGCCGAGCGGCCGGTCGGCGCCGCTGTTCTCCCAGTCCCAGACGACCAGCCGCCCCCGGTGCCGGCCGAGGTTCCACGGCACCCAGTCGCCGTGCCAGTGGCCGAACTCCACCGGCCGGTCGCCGTCGCGGGCGGCCAGGGCGGCCACCGCCGCGACCACCGGCCCACCGGCGGCAGCGGCCCGCGCGGTCAGGTCGGCCAGGAACGCCGAACCGCGCAGCGGCCGGGGCGTCGACGGCGGGCCACCGCGCCGGGCCACCGCCAGCATCGCGGCCACCTCGGGGCGCAGCGGGTGGCGGGGACGGCGTACCCGGGCCGGCATCGGCTCGACCAGGGTCACCGCCAGGTCACCCCAGTCCACCTCGCGCAGCAGCCGGGGCACGTCCGGAAAGTCACCGCCGTCGCGGGGCAGCTCCCGCAGCGCGGCGGCCTCCGCGCGGACCATCGCCCGGGTCGCGTCGTTCCACCCGATCTTCGCGTACGCCCGCGCGACGCCCCGGTCGTCGAATAGCTGCAACGTCGGCTTGTGGTGCGGGTCGGGGGGACGGATGCCGATCGCGGCGTGCAGCGGCCGGCCCGCCAGCCGGCCCAGGTGCGCGGCGAGCAGCAGCTCGGCCGGGTCGGCGTCGGTGGGCAGCGCCACGGTCAGCACCGGCATCCGGGCCAGCCCGGTCGCCCCGAGCCCGGCCAGCACACCGACGGCCAACCGGTTGGCCCGCACCCGGGGCGGGCGCAGCGCGTTGTACGCCAGCGTCGACGCCGCGCCCACCCGCCGGGAGGCGAGCGGGAGCAGGAACCGGGCCCGCTCCGCCGAGGGCACCACGGCGTACCGGGCGACCGGGCGGTGGGTGGCGGGCACCGGGTCGGGCGGCGTGCCGAGCCAGATCCGAGGGTCGGCGAAGATGGCCCGGGTCACCCAGCCCAGGCCGTCGTGCCGGGTCCGTGGATCCGTCGCCACCGTCATGCCCTCCACCTGTCCCGCCCGACCGCCGCGCGCTGGCGGACACGATAGGGGCAGCGGACAAGCCGCCGCCCGGCGGGCCGGGGCCCACCGGGCGGCGTACGAGGTGCCGGGCGGTTCAGCGTTGCCAGACGCGGACGTAGTCGACCCGGAAGTCGGCCGGGAAGCGGGTGGCCGCGTCGGGGTCACCCAGCCAGCCGCCGACCTGGAAGTTCAGCCGCAGGTTGAACGGCTTGTTGAACGCCTCGTCGAACCACGGGGTGGTGCTGCGGTCCCGCTGCCAGACCTGCCGGCCGTCGATGTACCAGCGGATCACCCCCGGCTCCCACTCCGTGGTGTACGTGTGGAAGCCGTCACCCGGGTAGCCGGTCGGGAAGTCCCACCGCTGGTCCTGCTTGACCGGCGTGTAGTCGTAGAAGATCGCCTGGGTGGCGGCCCCGTGCAGGGACGCCCCGCCGGGCAGCTCCACCACGTCGATCTCACCCTTGCCGCCGTCGTCGGGACGCAGCCAGAACGCCGGCCAGAGCCCCTTGGAGTCGGTCGGACCGTTGGGCGACTTCGCCCGCATCTCGAACCGGCCGTACGTGAACGACGCCTTGCCGATGGTGTCCAGGTAACTCTGGGTGTACTGCCGGGTCTGCGAGCTGCACACCGCGGTCTCCCGCTGGGCCCGCAGCGTCAGCACCCCGTCGGCGACGAAGGTGTTGTCCGGGTCGTCGACGTTGCACCCCTTGTCGATGTCGCGGCCCTCGTTGTCGCGCAGGTTCCACCGCTTGAGGTCGACCGTCGGCCCGGTGAACTCGTCGGACCAGACCAGCCGCCAGCCGGGCACGTCGGTGCCGGGGCGGACGGTCGGCGTCGGGCGCGGCGCGGCCGTGGTCGGCGCGGGCGGGCTGACCGTCCGGCTCGGCGTCGGCGACGGCGACGGCCGGGTCGGCGACGGCGTCGGGGCGGCGGTGGTCGGCGCCGCCGTGGTGGCCGGCGGGCGGGTCGGCGACCGGTCGCTGCGCTGGTAGGTCAGCACCAGGCTCGGCCTGATGGCGGCCTTGGCGTTCTCCCGCGACGCCCAGTAGATCCGGGTGTTCCAGTTCTCCTGGGTCAACGCGAAGGTGACCGGGCCGTTGCCCTGGACGGCGGCGGAGACGTCCCACTCGTTGTAGCCCTGGGTTACCGGGTCGACGGCCGCCAGCACCGGACCGAGGGCGGGCCGGTAGGCCCATTGGCCGGCGCCGACGGCGGTGCCCTGGGCGGCGTGGGCCCGGACCCGGGAGGAGAACTGCTGCCACGCGTACACCCGCAGGGACGCCTTGACGTCGACCGCGTCGGCGGGCAGGCCCCGCACCTGGAACTCCAGCACCGCGTCCCGCTGGCCGTTGCGGTTGCCGTCGCACAGCTGCGGGCAGCTGGCCAGGGTGGTCTTCACCCCGTTGTCGCCGTCCTGCGGGACCTGGGTGACCGTGGTGTCCGCGACGGCGGCGAGCGTGATCGGCGGCACCTCGGCGGCGATCAACGGCATCATGGTGGCCGTGATGCCGCCGACTGCGGTGACGCTCAGGACACTGAGGACGACCGCCTTGCGTCGACCGCTGATGGCCGGAAGCGCGCGGTGGATTCCGTGCCGGCTCAAGGAACACTCCCCGGGTGGGCGACGATTACCGGCAGCAGCGTATCCACCACGGCTGGATGTGGCAGGTCGGAAATCGGAGTGACGACACGACTTAACCAAAGAATAAGAGAGCAGGGGTTGCTTTTCGGCAGGCCAGCAAACGAATGCCGCTTCGGCGAGGTTACGCTTGATTGACCGGAAAGTCGGCGATGCGGTGCAGCCGACCCGCCGCCGGTCAGCGGCGGGCCGCCGCCAACGCCGCGCGCATCGCGTCGACCGGAGCCGGCACCCCGGTGAACTGGGTGAACTGGCCGACGGCCTGGGCCAGCAGCAGATCCAGCCCGGAGACCACCCGCCGGCCGGCGGCCAGCGCCGAGGCCGCCAACGGGGTCGGCCACGGGTCGTACAACGCGTCGAAGAGCACCGTGGACGGTCCCCAGTCGATCCCGGCCGCGATCGGGTCGGCCACCCCCTTGGGCACGGTGGCCACGACCAGGTCGGCCCGGGTGTGCGCGGCGGCGTCCGACCATGCCGCCGGGACCAGTTCCACCCCGACGGCGGACGCCACCGGCCGCAACTGCGCCACCGCCTCCGCCCGCCGGGCCACCACCGTCACCGTGGTCGCGCCGAGCCGGGCGGCGGCGGCCAGGGCGGCGCGGGCGGTGCCCCCGGCGCCGAGCACCGTCACCGCGGCACCGGGACGCACCCCGGCCCCGGTCAGCACGTCCACCATGCCGGTGACGTCGGTGTTGTCGGCGTACCACGAACCGTCGGGCCGACGGACCAGCGTGTTGGCCGCGCCGACGGCGGCGGCGACCGGCGACGCGGTGGCCGCCACCGCGAGCGCCGCCTCCTTGCCCGGCATGGTCACCGACAGCCCGGCCCACTCCGGGCCCAGGCCGGTGACCAGCGCCGGCAGCTCCTGCGCCCCGCACTCGATCCGGGTGTACGACCAGCCGTCGAGCCCGGCGGCGGCGTACCCCGCGTTGTGGATCACCGGGGAGAGGGAGTGCGCGATCGGCTGGCCGAGCACCGCCGCCCTCACCGGCAGTTCTCTCCGCTCAGCACGCCGTTGGTGCACATCTTGCGGATGAGACCCCGGTACTCGGCGTCGGTGGTGCCGTAGCCCATGGTGCCCTTCTTGTCGATGGTCATGAAGTAGACCCAGGTGCCGTTGGGCGGGCTCATCGCCCCCTTGAGGGCGTCCTCGCCGGGGTTGCTGATCGGGGTGATGGTCAACCCGTCCGCGCCGTGCGTCCGGTACGGGTTCTTCGGGTCGTTCAGCTCGGACTGCTTGAGGATGTCGGAATCCTTCGGGTCCTTGCCCTGCAACCGCAGCCAGTAGTTGATCGCGCTGTCGATCTCCAGGCACTTGCAGTGGTAGCGGTCGGTGTAGACCCGGTTGTAGATCACCCGGGCCACCTTCGGCATGTCCACGTGGTTGACCGACTCGGCCTGCGCGATCGACGCGGTGATCAACGCCTCGTACGGCGAGATGCCCCGGTCGGCCTCGACCGTCTCGACGAACTTCATCTCCCCGGTCACGTCGAGGAACTTGTCCACCATCAGCGACAGGATCTGCGCGGCGGTCGCCTTCGGCGGCAACTCGTAGGTGGCCGGGTAGAGGAAGCCCTCCAGGCTGCGCGGCCCCTTCTTGCCGTCCTTGCGGTTGAACCAGAACTCCGGCACACCCAACTTGACCGGGTCCTTCGCGGCGGCCTTGAACTCGGCGACCGGAATCTTGGTCTCCTTGGCCAGCAGGTCGTAGATGGCCAGGGTGATCATGCCCTCGGGGATGGTGACCCCGTTGACCACCCGGCTCTTCGGGTCCAGCAACAGGGCGAGCGCGTCGGTGGCGCGCATCTCCTTCTTGACCTTGTACCGGCCGACCTGGATGTTCTTGCTGAGCGCGTTGTCGTCGGCCGCCTCGACGAAGGCCTTGGTGCTCTTGACCACACCGGCGTCGTAGAGGGAGTTGCCGATGTCGGTGGCGGTGTCGCCCTGCTTGACGTCGACAAGCGCCTCACCGGTGCCCGGCCCGTCGAAGTCCGGGGTGATGAAATGGTTACGGATCCGGTCGAAGCCGTAGAAGGCCCCGCCGCCGATGCCGCCCAGCAGCACCAGCGCCATCAGCAGAGCGAAGATGGTCTTACCGGCCCCGCCACCCGACTTGCCGCCGCCCGACGTGCCGTTGCGTCGGTTGACGAAGCCGCGCCGGTGCCGGCCCTTCTCCCCCCTCTCCTGCTCGTCGAACCCGAGGTCCAGATCGTCGATCATTCCGTCCGCCTCCGCTGCGCTTCCAGCCAGCTCTGCAGGATCTCGACCGCGGCGGCCTGATCCACCACCGCACGTTGGCGCTTTCCCCGGACGCCACGCTCGGCAAGCCTACGAGACGCGACGACAGTTGACATCCTCTCGTCGGTGAGGGTCACCGGAACCGGGGCGATCACCTCCGCCAGCCGGCCCGCGTACGCCGACACGTGCTGGGCCGCCGGACCGTGCCGACCGGCCAGGTTGACCGGCAGACCGACGACGACCTCGACGGCCTCGTGCTCGACGACCAGCTGCGCGAGCTGGGCGAGATCGCTGGGCACCGCGTCCGCGCCGGTGGTCACGTCCCGGGCCAGGGTGACCAGCGGAGTGGCCAGGATGCCGTGCGGATCGGACCGCGCCACCCCCACCCGGACCTGCCCGACGTCGACGCCCAACCGGACCCCACGGGACGACTCACTCACGGATGGTCACCCTCCCCGGTGACGAGCCAGGGCGGACCAGCTCGGGTCCGCCCTGGCTCGGGTGCTGTTCCGTCACGCGTCGGCGATCGCCTTCTCGACCGTGAGCAGCAGGTTCGGCGCCTCGGCGGCGGGCAGGCCACCGCCCTGCGCCACGTCCTGGCTGCCCCCACCACGCCCGGAGAAGGCCGCCTTGACCAGGTCGTTCGCCGCCAGGCCACGCCCACGGGCCGCCGCGTTCACCGCCACCACCAGGGATGCCTTGCCGTTCGATCGGGCCGCCACCGCCACCACGGCCGGCCGCGCCGGGTCGATCTTGCCGCGGATCTCCTGGGCCAGGGTCCGCACGTCGTTGCCGGCCGCGCCCTCCGGCGCCTCGGTGCCGACGTACGCCACCCCCCGGACGTCCTTCGCCTGCCCGGCCAGCGCCGCCGCCCCGCCCAGCACCAACTGGGCGCGGAGCTTCTCCAGCTCCTTCTCGGCGTCACGCAACTGGGTGACGGTCTGCTCCACCCGGTCGGCGACCTGCTCGCCGGGCACCCGGAACAGCTCCGCCAGCCGGGACACCAGCAGGTGCTCACGGGCCAGGAAACCGAACGCGTCCATCCCGACCAGCGCCTCGATCCGGCGGACCCCGGAACCGACCGACGCCTCGGAGAGGATCTTCACCAGGCCGAGCTGCGCCGAACGGGCCACGTGGGTGCCGCCGCACAGCTCCCGGGCGTAGTCGCCGACCTCGACGACCCGCACCCGCTCGCCGTACTTCTCGCCGAACAGCGCCATCGCGCCGATCCGCCGCGCCTCCTGCTGGGTGGTGATGAAGGCGTTGACCTCCAGATCCGCCAGCAGCACCTCGTTGACCTGCTGCTCCACGTCGTGCAGCACGCTCGGCGACACCCCGGTCGGGGTGTTGAAGTCGAACCGCAGCCGGCCCGGCGCGTTCAACGAACCCGCCTGGGTCGCCGACTCACCGAGGAAGTTGCGCATCGTCTGGTGCACCAGGTGGGTCGCCGTGTGCGACCGGGAGATCGCCCGGCGGCGGGTCACGTCGATCTCCGCGTAACCGGTCTCGCCGGCCCGCACCTCGCCCCGGACCACCTTCGCCCGGTGCACGATCAGCCCCGGCACCGGCTGCTGCACGTCGAAGACCTCGACCTGGCCGGCACCGACCGTGATCAGCCCCTGGTCGGGCTGCTGACCGCCGCCCTCGGCGTAGAACGGGGTGGTGTCGAGCACCAGCTCGACCGTCTCCCCCTCGACCGCCGCGCCCACCGTCGCCCCACCACGCAGCAGCGCCCGGACCCGGGACTCCCGCTGCAACTCGGTGTAGCCGGTGAACTCCACCTCGCCGCCGTCGTCACGCACCGACCGGTACGCCGACACGTCGGTGTGCCCCGTCTTGCGGGCCTGCGCGTCGGCCTTCGCCCGGCTGCGCTGGTCGGCCATCAGCCGGCGGAAACCCTCCGCGTCGACCTGCAGGCCCTGCTCGGCGGCGATCTCCAGGGTCAGGTCGATCGGGAAGCCGTACGTGTCGTGCAGCTGGAACGCCTTCTCACCCGACAGCGCCGGCTTACCCGCCGAGCGGGTCTCCGCGATCGCGGTGTCCAGGATCGTGGTCCCCGCCCGCAACGTCGACAGGAACGCGTCCTCCTCCGCGTACGCGTACTGCGAGATCCGGTCGAACTCCTCCGCCAGCTCCGGGTACGACGGGGACATGCAGTCCCGGGCCACCGGCAGCAGCTCCGGCAGCGCCCGCTCCTGCCAGCCCAGCAGCCGCACCGCCCGGATCGCCCGACGCATGATCCGGCGCAGCACGTAACCGCGCCCCTCGTTACTCGGGGTCACCCCGTCGCCGATCAGCATCAGCGCGGTCCGCACGTGGTCGGCCACCACCCGCAGCCGGACGTCGTCCGGATGCGACTCGCTCGCCACGTGCCCCGAGTGCGCGCCGTACCGCTTGCCGGTCAGCTCCGCCGCCCGGTCCAGGATCGGCCGCACCTCGTCGATCTCGTACAGGTTGTCCACGCCCTGCAGGATCGAGGCCATCCGCTCCAGGCCCATGCCGGTGTCGATGTTCTGCGCCGGCAGGTCACCCAGGATCGGGAAGTCCTCCTTCCCGCTGCCCGGACCCCGCTCGTACTGCATGAAGACCAGGTTCCAGAACTCCATGTAGCGGTCCTCGTCGACCGCCGGGCCGCCCTCGCGGCCATACTCCGGACCCCGGTCGTAGAACAGCTCCGAGCACGGGCCGCACGGGCCGGGAATGCCCATCGACCAGAAGTTGTCCGCCTTGCCCCGACGCACGATCCGCTCCGCCGGCACCCCCACCGAGCGCCAGATCTCGAACGCCTCGTCGTCGTCGAGGTAGACCGTCGGCCAGACCCGCTCGCCGTCCAGCCCGTAACCACCCTCGGCGACCGGCTTGGTCACCAGGTCCCAGGCCAGCGGGATCGCCCCGGCCTTGAAGTAGTCGCCGAAGGAGAAGTTGCCGTTCATCTGGAAGAACGTGCCGTGCCGGCTGGTCTTGCCGACCTCGTCGATGTCCGGCGTACGCAGGCACTTCTGCACGCTCACCGCCCGCCGGTACGCCGGGGTCTGCTGCCCCAGGAAGTACGGGACGAACTGCACCATGCCGGCGTTGACGAACAACAGGTTCGGGTCGCTGATGGCGGGCAGCGGAGCGGACGGCACCACGGTGTGCCCGTTCGCCTCGAAGTGGGCGAGATACCGCCGCTTGATCTCCGCCGTCTTCATCGCTGGGGTTCCTCCGGAAAGATCTCTCGGTCACCGATGCGCGGGTCCTCCCGCAGCTCGGCGAACTGGTCGTCGAACGCCTCACCCCGGGCGAACGCCTCGTGGATCTCCTGCTCGCGCTCGGCCATCCCGATCCGTACGTCCTCCACGAAGCTACGCAGCGACTCGACCAGACCGCCAGCGGATTCGGACAGCCCACCGGCGATCCCCGCCGGGGTGTACGCCTGGGCCGTCCGGGTGGCCTTACGGACCACCACCACGCCCACGGCCAGCCCGATACCGAGCCAGAAAAGTCGCCTCATGTCCCCTATCCTCCTGTGCGCCGCCGGCCCGGGGTCAGCGGTTGCCGCGCCGGGCGGCCCGACGCTGCTGCTTGATGGTGTCGCGCACCTCACGCTCGGTCTCCGCGGTCCGCCGTGCCGACGCGGCCCGGCGGACGCCGTACCCGAAGGCCGCCACCTTCACCAGCGGGTTCGCCGCGGCGGCCGAGACGACGGTGGCCAGGTTCGCCACGTTGGCGGTGACGTTCTGCGCGTGGCTGGTCATCGTGTCGACCTTGGCGAGCTGGAGGTTCACCCCGTCGAGGGAGGTCTGCACCTGCTCCAGGGCGACGTTGACGTTCTTCACCGTGGTGTTCACGTCCCCCAGCAGCGGGGCGGTCTGCTCGTTGAGGTCGTTGATCATCCGGGTCGTCGCGTCCACGGTGTGCCGCAGCCGCAGGATCGGCACCGCCAGCACGAGCACCAGCATCAGGAACGCGCCGGCCGCGATCAGCGCAGCGATCTGTCCACCATCCACGCAAGTCCTCCTCAAGCAGGGTTCCGGGGCCCGACGCCCCGGAACACGCGACCCGGAATCCCGCCGTCGCGGCGTGACCCGCACGGGGTCATCGGGAGCAGGCGGGCCTGCCAGCCCCAGACCCTACCGTCCGTGATGGAAACCGGCTCAGGATGGTGAGCGTGTCAGATCGCCGAGCGGATCATCGGTGATCGTCGGGAACGGGTCCTCACCGGTCAGTGACGGGTCGGTGCTCGGCTGTGGCCGGGTCCGCTCGTCGTCGATCGCGTTACGGACCTTCACCGAGACCAACGAGCCGGTGCACTCCCCTGCCGCGGGCGGGACCGGGGTGGCCGGCGGCGCCGCCGGGTCCCCGCTCGCCTGCGGTGCCGCACAGGTCGGCTCCCGCACCCACAGGTCGAGGGTCAGTTCGTCGCGCCGCCAGCAGGTGTAGCTGCCCTTGGCCGGCTGCTCCGGGCAGCGGGTGACCTCCCACCGCCGCCAGCCCTCCGCCCGCAGGGACTGCTCATAGACCCGGGCGGTCTCCTCCGGCGCGCGGTCGGACTCCACGGTGCGCTCCCGCAACCGGCAGTCCTGCAGGCACCAGCGGCTGCCACTGACGTTGTCGACCGTCTTCGTCGTCGCCCAGCCGGGCACCCCCAACTCGTCGAGGGTGTCGAAGACCGGGTCCCGGCTCAGCGTCCGCATCCCGAAATAGAGCGGGAGCGCCCCGAGGAGCACCACGCTGACCAGCACCAGGACTCCCAGCCGCAGCCGACGCCGCTCCCCCGAGCGGCGGCGCGGCTCGGCGGGCGCGTCGGGGTCGACGTCGGACGCGTCGTCCGCGGTGGCCGGGCGCAACGGCCCGCCGGCCGGAGCGCCGGAGTCGGACCGGACCTCCTCCGGCGGGGTCACCCGGGCCACACCCGGCCCGTCGATGCGTCCGGGTGGCACGGCGGCGGAACCCGTCGCCTCCGCCCGGTCGACGGGACGCACCGGCGGAGCCGCCCGGCCGACGGATTCCTCCGGTCGTATGCCCGGCGCGGTGGCCCGGGCCACCGCCGCCGCCGCGACGACCCCGCCCGCACCGGCGGGCCGGGGACCGGCATCGGCGGCCGGTCCGGGCCGTCGGCCCCCCTCCGGCCCCGCCGCACGACGCGGGTCGTCGGCGGGTACGGGCGGACGTGCCGTACCGGTCGCCGGACCACCCGGACGCACGGTGCCGGTCGCCGGACCGTCCGCACGCGCGGTGCCGGTCGCCGGTCCGTCCGGACGTGCCGTGCCGGTGGCCGGGCGGACGGTGCCGGTGGCCGGACGTGCCGTGCCGGTGGCCGGGGCGTCCGGGCGGGCGGTGCCGCGCGACGGTGCGTCGGGGCGCGGGGCCCGGGGATCGGGTTCGCCGAGACGCGGGCCGCCCGGGGCCGGGACATCGGGGCGGGGGCCGCCACCGGGGGCCCCGCCGGGCGGGGGCCGTTCGGGACGGGGACACCGACCCGGGGAGCGCCGGAGGTGGGTGCTGCGGCGGCACCGTCCGGACCGGTGTCACCGGCCGGGCGGACCACCGGGGGGGTCGCCGCCGCACGCGGACCACCGGCGACCGGCGCGACGCCGGGCACCGGCACGGCGGCCGTGGCACCGGTCCGGGGACCACCGGGCGGGGTGGCCCGGCCCCCGGGAGAACCGGGGTTGTCAGGACCGTGGGGACGCGGGCCACCCGGCACCGGCGCGCTGCCGGGCAGCGGAGCCGGGCCACCGGCCCGGGGACCACCGGGCACGCCGGGACGCGGGCCCCGGGTCGGGTCGGGTGACGGACCGGGATCGGCGTGGGTCCCCCGGGCGGGACGGTCGGGCCCCTGCGGTCCGGGGCCGGCCGGCCGGCCGGCAGCCCTCTCGGGCGGGTTCGGCCGGGCCGTCCCCCGGGGCGGGCCGGGCTGATCGGGCCAGGGCGGCCCCGGCTGCTCCGGCCGGGACGGCCCGACGGGAGCACCGGGCGTCTCCGGGCCACCCCGACGGGTCGGGGCGGCCGGGGTGGCCGCCGCCGACGGGTCCGACCGGCCGGGCGGCGGGGTCGACCGGTTCAGCACCCGCAGGGCGGGGTCGGTGTGCGAGGTACGGCCAGCCTGGCGCAGCCAGTCGGCCGGACGCTCCGGGCGGTCGCCCCGGGGCCGGTCACCAGGCGTGGACGGGGCCGTCGGCTGGCCGGCCGTCCCGCCCTCGTCGGACCGGCTCCGCCGGCCCCGTGTCTCGTCGGCGTCCGGACGGGCCCGGGGCGCGGGGGCGTCGGTGCCGGCCGGGTGCCGCCACCCGCCCGACGGTTCCTCGTCGTCGGGGCGGGCCCGACGGCCCACCGGCGGGTCGCCGTCCGGTCCGGGGCGGTGGACGGCCGGCTCGTCGTCGGGGCGGGCCCGCCGGCCGGGCGGTGCGGCGACGTCGGTGGGTGGGCGGCGACGCCCGTTGTCGTCCCGGGCGGCCGGACCGGGCCGGCCGGGAACGGAGGGGGCGGCCGGCGCACCCGGTGCGGCCGGCGCGGCCTCGGGCAGCGGCGGCGCGTTGCCGGTCAGCGGCACCAGCGGCTGCTCCGGCTCGGCCGCGCGGCGGCGGCCACCCCGCTCGGCGGCCGGCCGGTCGGCGGGCTCGCGGCCCGTGCCGGTCGCCGGGTCGGCGGGACGCCCCGGTGCACCGGGGCCGGGTGCGGTCACCTCGGGGCGCGGCCCCACCGGTGCGACGGCGGCGGCCCGGGGGCCGACGGCCGACGGGTCGGGCAGCAGCCCGGCACCGGCCGGAGCACCCGCACCGATCCGGGGCGCACCGCCCGGGTCCACTCCGGCGGAGGCGGGACCCGGGCCGGACCGGGCCGGCTCGACCGGTCCCGCCCGTCGACCTCTCGGACGGTCGTCCGGCACCGTCCGGCGGCTGCGCAGGGACGGCTCGGCGGGAGTCGCGACGCCGGGCCGGTCCTCGGACACCGACCGGCCGGCCGGCGACCCGGCAGCCGGGCCACCGGGGGCCGCACCGCCGGGGCCGGCCCAGCCGACCGGAGGGGCCTGACCGACCGGAGGCGCCTGACCCGGCGGGGGGGCCTGACCGACCGGAGGCGCCGCCCGGCCGGCCCCGGCACCCGGGACCGACGCGCGGCCGGGAGCCGGCGCGGCGGCCCGGACCGGGCCGGTGCCACCGGCGGTGGGGTCGGGGCGGGACGCCTCCTCGGGCCGTTGCGGGCCCGGCCGGCCGGGCGCCGCCGGGTCCGGCCACGGCCCCGCACCCGGGCGCGGACGCTGCTCGGGGGTCGCGGGCCAGCCCGGTCCACGGACCGGCGGGGCGGCCGGCCCGGCCGCGTGCGGCGGCCCGTCGGGGTGGGACCCCGGCCGGCCGGGGCGAGACGGCTCGGCACCGGCCGGCACCGAACCCGGTCGGGTCACCCCGGCCGGTGGCGGCTCGGCCGGGCCACCGGGCTGCGGCGGGCGCGCGACACCGGGGGCCGTCGGCTCCCGGCGCGGACCCGGCTGCCCGGGGAACGGGGCTGCCGGGGGCCCGGACTGCGGCCGGGCCCCCGGCGGTGCCGGCTCCGGTCGGGTCCCGGCAGGCGTCGGGTGCGGTCGGGGATCCGGCTGCGCGGGGCGGGAACCGGCCGGGTCGGGGCGGTGCACCGGCTGACCGACGCGCGGCGCGACCGGCCCGGACTGCGGCGCGGCCGACCCCCGGCCGACGGGTGGCGCGGCCGGGGGCCGCACGGGCGGAACCGGGCCGCCGTCCGGGCCGAGTTCGGTGCGCTGCTGCTTCGCCGTACGCAGGTCGTCGATCCAGCCGAAATCCTCGCCGACCGGCTCGGGCGGGGTCTCGTCGCCGCCCCGCCCCCGACCCCACCGACGTCCCTTGGCGCGAGGTTCACGCCGCTCGTCGGGACCGTCCGGTTGCTCCCCACCTCGCGATGTCACTGCCGAACCTCCCCGGCGGCGTCGCCGCCGTCCTCATCCGCCCCACCGGCGTGCCCCGTGCCCGACGGGTGCCGGCCGTTGACCACCGGCACCGGACCGTCGGGGCGCGTCGCCGGGGCGGACAGCCCCCGGACGATCCGGCGCAGCAGGGGCAGCCGGGCGGCCACCGACCGCTCGGCCCCGTGCCCGCTGGGCCGGTAGTAGTCGGTCCCGACGAGGTCGTCGGGAGCGTACTGCTGGGTGACCACCCCGCGCTGGTCGTCGTGCGGGTAGCGGTAACCCGTGCCGTGCCCGAGCCCCCGGGCGCCGGCGTAGTGCGCGTCGCGCAGCCCGCGCGGCACCGCGCCACCCCGGCCGGCCCGCACGTCGGCCATCGCCGCCCCGAGGGCGGTGGTGGCCGAGTTGGACTTCGGCGCGGTCGCCAGGTGGATCACCGTCTGGGCCAGGTTGAGCTGGGCCTCGGGCAGGCCGACGTACTCCACCGCGTGCGCGGCGGCGGTCGCCACGCTCAACGCGGACGGGTCGGCCATCCCGACGTCCTCGCTGGCGAAGATGACCATGCGGCGGGCGATGAACCGGGCGTCCTCCCCGGCGACCAGCATCCGGGCTAGCCAGTGCAGCGCGGCGTCGACGTCCGAGCCGCGCATGCTCTTGATGAAGGCGCTGGTCACGTCGTAGTGCGCATCGCCGTCGCGGTCGTAGCGCACGGCCGCCACGTCCACCGCCTGCTCGGTGGTGGCCAGGTCGATCCGGTCGACGCCGAGCGCGGTCGCCGAGGCCGCCGCCGCCTCCAGGGCGGTCAGGGCCTTGCGGACGTCGCCGCCGGCGAGGCGTACGAGGTGGTCCTCGGCGTCGGTGGCCAGGGTGAGCGTGCCGGCGAGGCCGCGCGGGTCGGTCACCGCACGGCGCAGCAGGGCGCGCACGGCGTCGTCGTCGAGCGGCTGGAGGGTGAGCAGCACACACCGGGACAGCAGCGGCGAGATGACGGAGAAGTACGGGTTCTCGGTGGTCGCCGCGAGCAGGGTGACCGTGCGGTCCTCGACGGCGGCGAGCAGCGAATCCTGCTGGGTCTTGCTGAACCGGTGCACCTCGTCGATGAAGAGCACGGTCTGCGGGCCGCCGGAGCGGCGCTGGCGGCGGGCGGTCTCGATGACGGCCCGGACGTCCTTGACCCCGGCGGTCAGCGCCGACATGGCCACGAAACGGCGGTCGGTGGCCCGGGCCACCAGGTGGGCGATGGTGGTCTTGCCGCTGCCCGGCGGGCCCCAGAGGATGACCGACAGGGCCGCGCCCCCGCCGACGAGCTGCCGCAGCGGGGCCCCGGGGGCGAGGAGGTGTTCCTGGCCGACCAACTCGTCGATGCTCGCGGGTCGCATCCGCACCGGCAGCGGGGCGTCCTGCCCGACCGAGGCGAACTCGTCGACGCCGACGGGGCCCGCGGGGGCGCTGGGCGCCGCGGCGGGTGCACCGAGGGAGAAGAGGGCGTCGGAATCCATCAGGAAGACAGTACCGGGCGCGGCCCACGACGCCGGAATCGCGCCGTGGGCCGCGCCCGTTCTGATCCGTTGCGGTCAGCCGCGGCCCGGCCGACGGCCCCGGTACCACCGGCCGCCGCCACCGCCGCGCGGGCCGCTGCCGACGCCGGCCAGGTAGAGCGAGAGCAGCAGCAGGCCGATCAGGACCAGGGTGTTCCAGTTGAACAGGTCGGGGGCGCCGAAGTTGGTGTTGAGCAGGTCCAGCAGGAGCGCGAAGCCGAAGACGACGGCCGCGAGGATGGCGAGCATGTGTATGTCCTCCGGTAGGGGGTCCCAGTAGGTCGGCCCGGATGTACCCAATCGGTCGACTCGTCAATCTCCATGGTGGAGATCGGCGTCGCCGGGGCACCCGGCCCGGTCCGGTTCTAGGCTGCTCGCATGATCGACACCGACCGGGAACTCGCCGGCCGGGCGGCCGTCCTCGCCGCCACCGACCACCACCCGTTCGTCCGGCACGCGGTGCGGCCCGACGACGCGCCCCGCGCCTGGGCCCGCGACGGCGCGGTGGCCTGGCTGCTCCCGGCGGCGGAGAACGACCGGGCCGGTGGCGTGGTCGGCCCGGTCGACGCGGCGGTGGAGCTGGTCGCGGCGCTGGTCGCCGACGGGGTCGTCCGCCCGGGGCAGTACCTGCAGCTACCCCGGGCCAACCGGGAGCTGCTGGTCGACCGGTTCGCGGCGACCCGGGTCGACGACTGGGACTTCCTCTGGACCACCGCCGCCCCGCCCCGGCAGCCCGGGCAGGAGCGGGTGGTCCGCCTCGGTCGGGCGGACCACCCTGCGCTGGCGGCGCTGATCGACGACGCCTTCCCCACCTCCTCGTCGCGCCCGCAGGACCCGACGGTCACCGGCTGGTACGGCATCTGGGACGCCGACCGCCTGGTCGCCTGCGGCGCGGACCGCAGTCGCGGCGACGTCGGCTTCCTCGCCGGACTCACCGTGGCCCGCGACCGGCGGGGGCAAGGGCTGGGCGCGGCGCTGACCGCCGGGATGACCCGGGCCCTGCTCGCCCGGTACGACCACGTCGCGCTCGGCGTCTACACCGACAACGTCGGGGCGTTACGGCTGTACCGTCGGCTCGGCTTCACCGGCACCCTGGAGCGCAGCTCGGTGTGGCTCGGCTGACCCCACCGGGACCGTCCCGCCCGGCGGGGGCGGCTGCTCCGGCACGATCCCGTCCGACCGGGCCGGCGTTCCCGGCTGGGCCGGCGGGCCGGGCGGGGTGGCGCGGCGGCCGGCCCACCAGGCGGGCAGGTAGAGCGGGGCGGCCACCGCCAGCGCGACCGCGCCGACCACCATCGCCGTGCCGACCCCGGAGCGGTCGGCCAGGGCGGTGAGCAGCACCGCGCCGAGGGCGAACCCCGGTTGCCCCATCATCGAGTTCAGCGAGATGACGCTGGTCCGGTAGGGCCCGTCGACCTGCCGGTGCAGCAGCCCCAGGTGCAGCGGGTTGGACGCGCCGTGCACGGCGTAGCAGGCCAGGTAGGCGACCAGCACCCCGGCCGGCCCGGCGAGCAGCCCCATGCCGAGCACGGTGACGCCCTGGAGGATCCGCAGCAGCCCGGCGGCGGGGGCCGCGCCGAGCCAGCGCAGCAGCAGCGGGGTGGCCGCCGCGCCGGCCGCCGAGACCAGCCAGGCCGCCGAGTTGGCCGGGCCGAGCAGCGCCGCCGCCCGCTCGGGGTCGCCGACCACGTCGGCGAGCCGGATCGGCAGCAGCGACTCGAAGGTGACCATGCCGAAGCCCCAGAACAGCTCCACCGACACCAGGGCCAGCAGCACCCGGGAACGGCGCAGCAGGCCGACGGCCTGACCGACCATCCGGGGCGCCGCGACGACCGAGGCGCGCAGCGCGCCGGCACCCCGGGCGGGGCCGGTCTCGACCAGCAGGATCAGCAGGACGACCAGGGCGACGGCCTGGAGGGCGGCGGCGACCAGCACCGGCACGGTCAGCGCGCTGACCGGCCCGACCGGGCCGAGCGCGATGAGGCCGCCGCTGAGCAGCGCCCCGGCGGCGATGGTGACGCCCGCGACGGTCCCGGCGAAGCCGAGGCCGGGCTCGTAGTCGGCGTCGCGGTCGGCGGCCAGGGTGGACTCGACGTACCAGGAGTCGAGCGGGCCGCTGTCGAGCGCCCGGTAGACCCCTTGCAGGGCCCAGACCAGGAAGAACAGCGCGAAGGAGTCGGCCACCGCGAACAGCCCGAGCGACAGCAGGCTCACCGCCCAGGCGGTGACCAGGACCACCCGGCTGCCGAGCGCGTCGGCCAGGCCACCGGTGGGTAGTTCCAGCGCCAGCACGACCAGGCCCTGGGCGGTGGAGACCAGGCCGATCTGGGACAGCGACAGGCCGCGTTCCTGCATCAGCAGGATCATCACCGGGATGGTCAGGCCGGTGGGCAGCCACCGCAGGCCGTAGAGGGTCAGGTAGCGGAACCGGATCTGGCGTACGGTGAGCGCGCTCATCGGGGCCCCTCCGGCAGCGGGTAGGCGGCCAGGAACACCTGCACCGGGCGGGCCTGCGGGTCGGCGGGCCCGTGCTCCGCCTCGCGGCGGTACCGCTCCAGCACCTGCCACACCTCGGCGGTGAGCGCCGCCAGCCGGTCCGGCGGGACGGTCAGGAAGATGTCGCTCATCCCGATCGCGTCCCGCCACGCGGGGGTCGCCTCGTGTTGGGTGGCGAACCAGCGTTCGGCGTGCTCGACGAGCAGGCGTACCTGGTCGCCCTGGATCCACTCGATCGCGGCCCGCGCGTCGGGGTCGTCGTCGAAGTCGGTCGGTTCCCAGTTGGTGACGTCGTGGGCCGCCTGCCACCAGCGCTGCCGGCCGGTGCCCCGGTCGGGGTCCTCGGTGACCAGGCCGACCTCGGCGAGCTGTCGCAGGTGGTAGCTGGTGGCGCCGGTGTTGGTGCCGAGCAGTTCCGCCAGGGTGGTGGCGGTGGCGGGCCCCTGCACCCGTAGTGCGCCGAGCAGCCGCATCCGCAGCGGGTGCGCCAGCACCCGCACCTGCCGCCTGTCGATCCGCACCTCGCGCGGCGCGCCCCGCCCCCCGGTGTCGTGACTCTCCATACGATGCACAATAACTGTGCACAGAAACTATGCACAACTCTTTTGCATCGCCCCGCCTCCCCCACCCCGAAAACGATCAAGAGGTTCACGCCATCGCAGGGTGCGCGGATGACGTGAACCTCTTGATCGACGATGCCGGGTGGAGCGGTGCGGAGCCGAGCCCCGGGTAGTCGGGGCGGGGTGGGTCAGACCGGGTCGGCGACCGGGGCGGCCGGGCCGGCGGTGCCGGGGGACGCGGCGGCGGGCTTGGGCTTGGCGTCGATGCCGGCCTCGGTGCGCTGCTGGGCGGTGATCGGGGTCGGCGCGCCGGTCAGCGGGTCGAAGCCGCCCCGGGTCTTCGGGAAGGCGATCACCTCGCGGATCGAGTCGGCCCCGGCCAGCAGCATGCAGACCCGGTCCCAGCCGAACGCGATGCCGCCGTGCGGCGGGGCGCCGTACTTGAACGCCTCCAGCAGGAAGCCGAACTTGTCCTGCGCCTCGTCGGGGGTGATGCCGAGCAGGTCGAAGACCCGCTGCTGCACGTCGCCCCGGTGGATACGGATCGAGCCGCCGCCGATCTCGTTGCCGTTGCAGACGATGTCGTACGCG
This sequence comes from Micromonospora sp. HM134, assembly GCF_007833915.1. Taxonomy (NCBI): domain Bacteria; kingdom Bacillati; phylum Actinomycetota; class Actinomycetes; order Micromonosporales; family Micromonosporaceae; genus Micromonospora; species Micromonospora sp. HM134. The sequence goes on along the minus strand of NZ_CP041061.1, from coordinate 2,408,231 downwards.
TACGCCAGCGCCCGGTCGGGGGCCTCCTCGAACCGGTCCACCCAGTCGGCGTTCGGCGAGGTGAACGGGTGGTGCACGGCCGTCCAGCCACCCGCCCTGCCGTTGTCCTGGTCGGAGGCCGGCTCGAACATCGGCGCGTCGACCACCCAGCAGAACGCCCAGGCGCTCTCGTCGATCAGCTTGGCCCGCTTGGCGATCTCGATCCGGGCCGCGCCGAGCAGTTCCTGCGCCTCCCGGGTGTTCGTGCCGGCGGCGAAGAAGACCGCGTCGCCCGGCTTGGCCCCGACCGCGTCGGCCAGCCCGCCCAGGTGCTCGGCGGAGAGGTTCTTGGCCACCGGGCCGCGTGCCTCGCCGGTCTCGGCGTCCAGCACCACGTACGCCAGGCCCCGCGCGCCGCGCGCCTTGGCCCAGTCCTGCCAGCCGTCGAGTTCCTTGCGGGTCTGCGCCGCGCCGCCCGGCATGACCACCGCGCCGACGTAGCCGCCCGCGTCGATCGCTGCCGCGAAGACCCGGAAGGCGGTGCCGCGCAGGTAGTCGGTCAGCTCGGTCAACTCCAGGCCGTAGCGCAGGTCGGGCTTGTCGGAGCCGTACCGGGCCATCGCGTCGTGCCAGGTGATCCGGGGGATCGGTCGGGAGATCTCGTGACCGGCCAGGTCCTTCCAGAGCGCCCCGACGATCGCCTCGCCGAGGTCGATCACGTCGTCCTCGGTGACGAAGGACATCTCGATGTCGAGCTGGGTGAACTCCGGCTGCCGGTCGGCCCGGAAGTCCTCGTCGCGGTAGCAGCGGGCGATCTGGTAGTACCGCTCCATGCCGCCGACCATGAGCAGCTGCTTGAACAGCTGCGGCGACTGCGGCAGCGCGTACCAGCTGCCGGGCTGGAGCCGGACCGGGACCAGGAAGTCGCGGGCGCCCTCGGGGGTGGACCGGGTCAGCGTCGGGGTCTCGATCTCCAGGAAGTCCCGTTCGTGCAGCACGGTGCGGGCGAGCTGGTTGGCCCGCGAGCGCAGCCGCATCGCCTTGGCCGGGCCGCTGCGGCGCAGGTCGAGGTAGCGGTAGCGCAGCCGGATGTCGTCGCCGGCCTCGATCTGGTCGTCCACCGGCAGCGGCAGCGGCGCGGCCTCGGAGAGCACCTCCAGCGCGGCGGCGGTCACCTCGATCTCGCCGGTGGGCAGCTCCGGGTTGTCGTTGCCCTCGGGGCGGCGGGTCACCTCGCCGGTGACCTTGACGCAGAACTCGTTGCGCAGCGCGTGCGCGTCCTCCTCGCGGAACACCACCTGCACCACGCCGGAGCCGTCGCGCAGGTCGACGAAGATGACACCGCCGTGGTCGCGCCGGCGGGCGACCCACCCGGCGAGCGTCACCGTGGTGCCGGCGTCCGTCGCGCGCAGGCTGCCGGCGTCATGGGTACGGATCACGACTTGCGTCTCCTCATCTGCGGTACGGCTGTTCCCCCGCATTGTGTCAGCCGCCCGGCCCGCCCGGTTGCGGGGTGAGCAAGGCCCCGCCCACCTGCCGGGGACACGCGAACGGGCCGCCGGTGTCCCGACGGCCCGCTCCCGGGTGGATCAGATGAGACGGGGTCAGATGATGCTGACGCCGTAGACGCTCAACGGCTCGGTGACCGGCTGGAAGTACGTGGTGCCGCCGGAGGTGCAGTTGCCGCTGCCGCCGGAGGTGAGGCCGATCGCGCTGCTGCCGCTGAACAGCGAGCCGCCGCTGTCGCCCGGCTCGGCGCACACGGTGGTGCGGATCAGGCCGGAGACCGAGCCCTCGGCGTAGTTCACCGTGGCGTTGGTGGCGGTCACCGAGCCGCTCTTGACGCCGGTGGTGCTGCCGGAGCGGCGCACGCTCTGGCCGACGTAGGCGTTGGCGGCACCGGTGACGTCCTGGTAGCTGCCGTTGTAGAGGTAGACGTTGCCGGTCGCGTTGGCGGCGTTGCTGTGCCGGACGATGCCGTAGTCGTTGCCCGGGAAGCTGGTCCCGGTGCGGGTGCCGAGCACGGAGGTCTGCCCGGAGTTCGAGTACCAGGTCGAGCCGATGTTGGTGCAGTGCCCGGCGGTCAGGAAGAAGGTCTGGCCGGCGCTGTTGCGCACGTTGAAGCCGAGCGAGCAGCGACCGCCGCCGGTGTAGATCGCCTGGCCGCCGGAGATCCGGGTGCTGAGCACGCCGGCCTCGGCCTCGATCCGGACGGCGCCGCCGGTGCGGGCGGCGGCGGCCTTGACCTTCGCCAGCTTGGCGCCGGTGACGGTGCTGTCGACCGAGACGACGACCTGGTTGGTGACCGCGTCGGTCCACCAGGCGGTGCCCGGGATCTTCGCCGAGCGCTCCAACTCGGCGGTGGCGGAACGGAGCTGGGCGGCGCCCCGGGTGACCAGCTTCGCGGTGGCGCCGGCGGCGCGGACCTGCTTGGCGGCGGCGGTGTCGGTGACCGCGACGATCATCTTGCCGCTGGCGTCGGCGTAGGTGCCGGCGGCACGGTCACCGAGGCGGTCGGCGAGGCTGGCGGCGGCGTCGGGGGATGCGGGCGAGGCGGGGGCCGCCTGGGCGGGGGCACCCATGAGCGCGCCGGTGACCAGGGTGCCGGCCATGGCGACGGCGGCGGCGTGGCGGAGTGAGGACCTCGTGGGTCGCATGTAACAACCTCCGGAAGGGGGTGACGGGCAGCGTCACGGGGACGCACCCGGGGACAACCCGGCCGACCTGGGGAAACCGGCCGAGTGACTGAAGTATTCACATATTTAAGATCGTAAGCAAGACATGACTTTGCCCGGATTCACCCCACCAGCGGTTATGACGGTCAGGCAACACCGTGGACACATCTATGTCAGACCCCCACCGACGGACCGAACGGGGGGCGAACCCACCCGCACCGCCGGCGGGCCCCGGCCGCGCCGGCGCGGTCCGACCCCGGCGCGGCGCACGGCCACGACGACAGGCACGACCCGGGGACGTCTCGGGCCCGCAGGCCCGGTTCCGACGGAGAGCGCCAGCGCTCGAACCCGTCACCGAAAGTAACAGGCAGCCGACCCCGCCACCTGCCGCCCGCATCCTTTGCTCTGCTGCCCTCACCGCGATAGTCACGGAGGGTGGTCACGCGCCAGGGGCCAGCGAACCACCCACCGCCATGATTAGCAGGTCAAGCCGGTGTCGCCTGGAGGGCAGCAGAGCAAAGCGCGGGAGGTGAGCACCACGGGGGCGGCACCTCAACCACGGCGCGTCACGTACCCCGGGCAACTACCGCTCGTAGCCACGACACGGGGACGGACGGGTCATCCGGGGTCCGCCCGGCACGCCGACGCGCGCCCGCCGCCGGGGCAGGCACGTCGCCGGGGCGGGCACGTCGCCGGGGCGGGCACGTCGACGCACCCGAGCCTGCGGCCGGCCACGGCGGGCAGGCGCGGGTGCGGTGAGACCCCCGGGGTGGACGCGAACCACGGGGACGACAGGTCAGGCGCGGGCGGCCAGCTTGGCGGCCCGGGCGTCGCGCTTCTCCTCGAACCGGGACGCGGCCTGCTCCAGGCCGTCCAGGTGGGCGGCGATCCGGTCCCGGGCGGCCTCGCCCTCGGCGTGCAGGCCGGCGACGTTGAACACGTCCCACTGGCGCAGCACCGGGGCTACCACGTCGTCGCGGTGCTGGCGCAGGTCGTAGATGCCGGCCAGGGCGATCGTCACCGACTTGCGGGTGAAGCCCTCGATGCCGACGCCGGGCATCTGGAAGTCCTCCAGCACCTCGGCGATCGCCCGCATCGTCTGGTCGGGGGCCACCTCCAGGGCCGCCCCGAGCAGGTTGCGGTAGAAGACCATGTGCAGGTTCTCGTCGGCCGCGACCCGGCTCAGCAACGCCTCGCAGACCGGGTCGCCGGTGATCCGGCCGGTGTTGCGGTGCGAGATCCGGGTGGCCAGTTCCTGGAACGACACGTACGCCAGCGAACGCAGCATCGACGAGTCGTGCGAGTTGCTGTAACCGGCCGTCATGTGCACCATCCGGGCCCGCTCCAGGGCCACCGGGTCGACCGCCCGGGTCACCGTCAGGTAGTCCCGGATGGCGGTGCCGTGCCGGCCCTCCTCGGCCGTCCACCGGCCGACCCAGGTGCCCCACGCCCCGTCCGGCCCGAACAGGCTGGCGATCTGGTGGTGGTACGAGGGCAGGTTGTCCTCGGTGAGCAGGTTGACGATCAGCGCCGTGCGGGCCACCTCGGGCAGGGTCGAGTCCCCCTCCGACCACGCCTCGCCGCCGAGCGGGCCGTCGAAGGTGCGCCCCTCGCTCCACGGCACGTACTCGTGCGGAAACCACTCCTTGGCCATCGACAGGTGACGGTCGAGGTTCTTGGCGACCACGGGTTCGAGTTCGTGGAGCAGCGCGGTCTGGCTCAGTTCGGTCACAGGGGCCTCCCTACGGTGGCGTAACTTACGCCACCGTAGGTCCCCGTCGGCGTACGCGCCAGTAACCCCGGCTCAACCGACCGCCGGCGTCAGGTCCGCACGCGGCGGCGCCCACTGGTCCGCCACCGCGTCCACCTGCTCGCCCGAACGGATGTCCTTCACCTGGTGACCCTCGCCTCCCGGGAACCACACGTACGGAATGCCACGCCGCTCGGCGTACCGGATCTGCTTGCCGAACTTCGCCGCGGTCGGCGACACCTCGGTCGGCACGCCCCGCGACCGCAGCGTCTCCGCCACGGCGTTGCTCGCCGCCCGCTCCTCCTCGGCCCCGACGGCGACCAACACGCAGGTCGGCACGCTACGCGAGATCGACAGCGCCTCGGCACCGAACAGCAGGCCGAGCAGCCGGGTCACCCCGATCGAGATCCCGACGCCCGGGTACGACACGCTCCCGGCGCTGGCCAGGTTGTCGTACCGGCCGCCGGAGCAGATCGAACCGAACCGCTCGTAGCCGACGAGCTGGGTCTCGTAGACGGTGCCGGTGTAGTAGTCCAGGCCCCGGGCGATCCGCAGGTCGGCGACGCACAGCCCCGGCGCGTGCGCGGCGGCCGTCTCCACCACCGCGACCAACTCGGCGACACCCTCGTCCAGCAGCGGATCGCGCACCCCCAGGGCGTGCACCGCGTCGGCGAACGACGCGTCCGGCGCGGAGATCCCGGCCAGCGCCAGACACGCGTCGGCCTGCGCCGCGCTCGCCCCCGCCGTCTCGGCCAGCAGGTCGGCCACCTTCGCCGGGCCGATCTTGTCGAGCTTGTCGACCGCGCGCAGCGCCGCCTCCGGGTCGGTCAGCCCGATGCCCCGGTAGAAGCCCTCACAGATCTTGCGGTTGTTCACCTGGATCAGCACCGGCGGGATGGGCAGCGAGCGCAGCGCGTCCCCGATCACCAGCGGCATCTCCGCCTCGTAGTGCGCCGGCAGGGTGTCCCGGTCGACGATGTCGATGTCGGCCTGGAGGAACTCCCGGTAACGCCCCTCCTGCGGGCGCTCGCCGCGCCACACCTTCTGGATCTGGTAGCGGCGGAACGGGAAGTGGAGCTTGCCGGCGTTCTCCAGCACGTACCGGGCGAACGGCACCGTCAGGTCGAAGTGCAGCCCGAGCGCGTCGTCACCGGCCGGGCCTTCCGCGTCGGCCTGCAACCGGCGCAGCAGGTAGACCTCCTTCGAGGTCTCCCCCTTACGCAGCAACTGGTCCAGCGGCTCCACCGACCGGGTCTCCAGCGGGGCGAACCCGTACAGCTCGAAGGTGTGCCGGATCCGGTCGAGGACGAACTGCTCGATCATCCGCTGCGAGGTGGTCCATTCCGGGAAACCGGAGATGGGCGTGGGCTTGCTCATGACGTACTCCTTGCGGGTCCGCGCCAGGCGCGGTGGGATCGACAGGTCCGCGTGCGGCGCGGAGGAACGGCTAGAGGCCGCGGGTGGGCGCGGCCGGGCGCGCACCGCCCGGGTCGGCCAGATCGGCGAGGTACGGGTTGCGCGCCCGCTCCCGGCCGATGGTGGTCGCCGGGCCGTGGCCGGGCAGCACGACGGTGTCGTCGGCCAGCGGAAGGACCTTCTCCCGCAGGCTGCTCAGCATCCGGGGCATGCTGCCACCCGGCAGGTCGGTGCGGCCGATCGAACCGGCGAAGAGCACGTCACCGGAGAGGCAGAGCTGGTCGGCCTCCCAGGGCGAGCCGGCGCCGGGCAGCCGGAACAGCACCGACCCGCCGGTATGGCCCGGCGCGTGGTCGACGGTGATCTCCAGGCCGGCCAGGGCCAGCGTCGCCCCGTCGGTCAACTCCGCGACGTCGTCGGGCTCGGCGTACGGCAACCGGCCGCCGAACAGCGCGGTGAGGTCCATCGAGAGCGCCTTGGTCGGGTCGGCCAGCAGCTCCCGGTCCTCCGGGTGCACGTACGCGGGGATGCCCCGCGCGCCGCAGACCGGCGCGACCGAGAAGGTGTGGTCCAGGTGGCCGTGGGTGAGCAGCACGGCGGCCGGATGCAGGCGGTGCTCGGCGAGCACGGCGTCGAGCCGGTCGAGCACCCCGATGCCGGGGTCGACCACCACGCACTGCTCCCCGGGCGCGGTCGCCACCACGTAGCAGTTGGTGCCGAAGGCGTCCGCGGGAAAGCCGGCCACGAGCACGTCCGCTCCCCTTCCGTCTCAGTCGTCCGTCTCCTGGGCAGCCTAGTCGCCGGCGCGATCCGGTATCCGCGCCCACCCGTACCACGGGCCCCGCACGGCACAGTGACGCACTTTGATAAACCCAGGCCGGCCCTCGTACACCACTTTCACAGCAGGTACCCGTACACTCTGGCGGGCGTGTGGCGTGGCGCACCTGCGGGCACGGCGGGTGCGAACGGCCCGACCGCCGGTGACGACCAGGGTAGAGGAAGGGGAGCGCGGGTGGCTTCCAGCAGGGACCGGCAGCGCAAGCTCGCACGGGAGAAGCTCGACCGGCAGTTGGCCCGGCGGGCCGCCGCCGCCCGGCGGCGTCGACGCATCCAGGCCGGGGTCGGTGCGGCCGTGGTGCTGGTGCTGATCGTGGCCGGCGCGGCGTGGGGGCTGGGCGCGTTCGACCGGGAGCCCGAGCAGAAGGCCGCCGAGGACGTCTGCCTCTGGACGCCGCAGGACGCCGGGGCCAACACCAACCTCAAGGACGTCGGCACCCCGGCCACCAAGGATCTGCCCACCTCCGGGGTACGCACCATGACCATCGACACCGACCAGGGCGGCCCGATCACCGCCGAACTGGATCTCGCCGGGGCGCCCTGCGCCGGGGCGAGCATCGCCCACCTGGCCGGGGCGTCGTTCTACGACAACACCAAGTGCCACGAGATCACCGCCGAGGGCGCGCTGCGCTGCGGCGACCCGAGCGGCACCGGCCTGGGCGGTCCCAGCTACTCGTTCTACAACGAGAACGTCCCGACGGTGCCCGAGGCGAGCCCGTCGGCCAGCCCGGCCCCCGGGCAGCCGCCGGCCTACCCGAAGGGCACGGTCGCGATGATCAGCAACCCGCCGGGTGCCAACGGCAGCCAGTTCCTCGTCTTCTTCAAGGACTTCAGCCCGGCCCAGCCGGCCTACCCGGTCATCGGGCGGGTCACCGGCGGGCTGGACGTGGTCGAGAAAATCGGTGCCCTGCCGACCGTGGACAACGGGGCGGGCGCCAAGATCAAGCCGAAGACCGACGTGGTGATCCGCAAGCTCACCGTCGGCGAGGCACAGGCCGCCCCGGCACCGGCGACCGGCTCCCCGGCCGCTTCCCCGGCGGCCAGCCCGAGCGCCGGCTGAGCCGGCCCACAACCCGTACCTGCGGCCCCGCCGCGCCAGAGAAAGCCCAGGAGGAGTGACCGTGACGTCCACGAGAGAGCGGCAGCGCGCGGCGGCGCGGGCCCGACTTGAGCGGGAGATGGCCGAGCGTTCGGCCAGGGCCCGCAAGCGCCGGCAGACGCAGGCGATCGTCGGGGCCGCCGCGATCCTGGTGCTCGTGGTCGCCGGCACCGTCTGGTTGGCGACCAGCCTCGGCGGCGATGACGACGACAGCAAGCAGCAGGCCGCCGGCACCGAGGGCTTCTCCCAGTGCACCTACACCGAGACGCCCAAGGAGGGCCGGCCGGCGCAGGTCAAGGATGTCGGGCTGCCCCCGAACCAGCAGGCCAACAAGGGCACCCAGACGATGACGATCGACACCAACCTGGGCCCGATCGTCGCCAAGATCGACCGGACCAAGGTGCCCTGCACCGCCGGCAGCTTCACCCATCTGGCCAGCAAGGGCTTCTTCGACAACACCAAGTGCCACCGGCTGGTGACCGAGGGCATCAAGGTGCTCCAGTGCGGCGACCCGAGCGCGACCGGCAAGGGCTGGCGGCAGACCGACGGCACCGGCGGGCCGAGCTACGGCATGGCCGAGGAGAACCTGCCCACCGACAAGCGGCCCCCTTACCCGGAGGGCGTCATCGCGATGGCCAACTCCGGGCAGCAGGGCAGCACCGGCAGCCAGTTCTTCATCGTCTACGGCGACTCGCAGCTCGACCCGAACTACACCGTGCTCGGTACCATCACCGCCGGTATGGACCTGGTCAAGCAGGTCGGGGCGGCCGGCGACGACAAGGCGTTCGCGCAGCAGGCGGGGGGTGGCCACCCCAAGAAGGAGGTCACCATCACCAAGCTGACGATGAGCGACATCGAGAGCTGACCCGCACCGTACGACGAAGCGCCCGCCGGCTGAGCCGGCGGGCGCTGTCGTGTCGGGTGTCTGCGGGCCGGCCGGTCAGGCGCCTGAGGTGACCCGGTAGGCGTCGAAGACCCCGTCGACCTTGCGGACGGCGGCCAGCAGGTGCCCCAGGTGCTTCGGGTCGGCCATCTCGAAGCTGAACCGGCTCACCGCCACCCGGTCCCGGGTCGTGGTGACCGTCGCCGACAGGATGTTGACCCGCTCCTCGGAGAGCACCCGGGTGACGTCGGCCAGCAGCTTGTGCCGGTCGAGGGCCTCCACCTGGATGGCCACCAGGAACGTCGACGCGGAGGTGAGCTTCCAGCTGACCTCCACCACCCGCTCGACCTGGGCCCGCAGATCCTCGGCGTTGGCGCAGTCGTCCCGGTGCACGCTGACCCCACCGGAGCGGGTGACGAACCCGAAGACCGAATCCGGGGGCACCGGCGTGCAGCAGCGGGCCAGCTTGATCCAGACGTCGCTGACGCCCCGCACCACGACCCCGGGGTCGCTGCTGTTCTGCCGGCTGTGCGGCGGACGGGTGGCGACGGCGGTCTCGGCGATGTCCTCCGCCGCGCCCTCCTCGCCGCCGTACGCGGCCATCAGCTTCTGCACCACCGACTGCGCCGACACCTGACTGTCGCCGACCGCCGCGTAGAGCGAGGCGACGTCGGCCAGGTGCAGGTCCCGGGCGATCGCCATCAACGCGTCGGAGGTGAGCATCCGCTGCAACGGCATGCCCTGCTTGCGCATCGCCTTGACGATCGAGTCCTTACCGGCCTCGATCGCCTCCTCCCGCCGCTCCTTGTTGAAGTACTGGCGGATCTTGGTACGCGCCCGGGGACTCTTGACGAAGCTCAGCCAGTCCTGCGTCGGACCGGCCGTCTCGGACTTCGAGGTGAAGATCTCGATCACGTCGCCGTTGGACAGCGTCGACTCCAACGGCACCAGCTTGCCGTTGACCCGCGCCCCGATGCACTTGTGTCCGACCTCGGTGTGCACCGCGTACGCGAAGTCCACAGGCGTCGACCCCGTCGGCAGCGGGATGACGTCACCCTTCGGGGTGAAGACGTACACCTCCTGGCTGGACAGGTCGAACCGCAGTGCGTCCAGGAACTCGCTCGGGTCGGCCGCCTCCCGCTGCCAGTCCAGCAACTGCCGCAGCCAGGTCATCTCGTCGATGTGCGCCGGCGGGCCGACGATCTGGGTGCCCTTGTGCTCCTTGTACTTCCAGTGCGCGGCGATGCCGAACTCCGCCGTACGGTGCATCGCGTACGTGCGGATCTGCATCTCCACCGGCTTGCCGGTGGGCCCGATGACCGTCGTGTGCAACGACTGGTACATGTTGAACTTGGGCATCGCGATGTAGTCCTTGAACCGGCCCGGCACCGGCTGCCAGTTGGCGTGGATGACCCCCAGCGCCGCGTAGCAGTCCCGCACCGTGTCGACCAGGATGCGCACCCCGACCAGGTCGTAGATGTCGTTGAAGTCGCGCCCCCGCACGATCATCTTCTGGTAGATCGAGTAGAGGTGCTTCGGCCGACCGGTCGTCTCCGCCTTGATCTTGGCGGCCTTCAGGTCGGTGCCGACCTTCTGGGTGACCTGCTTGAGCAGCGACTCCCGCTGCGGCTGGTGCTCCCCGATCAGCCGGAGGATCTCCTCGTACCGCTTGGGGAACAGCGTGCCGAAGGCCAGGTCCTCCAGCTCCCACTTGATCGTGTTCATGCCCAGGCGGTGGGCCAGCGGGGCCAGGATCTCCAGCGTCTCCTTGGCCTTCTGCTCCCGCTTGGGCGCCGGCAGGAAGGACAGCGTGCGCATGTTGTGCAGCCGGTCGGCCAGCTTGATCACCAGGACCCGGGGGTCCTTCGCCATCGCCACGACCATCTTGCGGATCGTCTCCGCCTTGGCCGCGTCGCCCAGCTTGACCTTGTCCAGCTTCGTCACGCCGTCGACGAGCAGGGTCACCTCGGGGCCGAAGTCGGCCTTCATCTGGTCGAGGGTGTACTCGGTGTCCTCGATCGTGTCGTGCAGCAGGGCCGCCACCAGCGTGGTGGTGTCCATCCCCAGGTTGCCCAGGATGGTCGCCACCGCCAGCGGGTGGGTGATGTACGGGTCGCCGGACTTGCGGTACTGGCCGGAGTGCCAGCGCGCGGCGGTGTCGAAGGCCCGCTGGAGCAGCCGGGCATCAGCCTTGGGATGGTTCTCCCGGTGGCTGGCGATCAGCGGTTCGAGCACCTCGCTGACCTGGGAGGTCTGCCACGGGGCGTTGAACCGGGCCAGCCGCGCCCGGACCCGACGACCGGTCGGCGCGTTGGAGAGCGCGAAACCGGCGCTCGGCGACGGGTCGTCGTCGAGCGACGCCCCCACCGCCAGGCCGTCGGGCGTGCCGCCGACGTCGTCGCCGGCCCCCGGATCGTTCTTCCGAGCGGTCACCGCGCCGTCAGCGTCGCCTGTCGGGTGCACCGTGCCCTCCACCGGAGGGACGACATCGTGGGACACCGGCCTCCTCACCGATCGCCGGGACCACGCCGACCGTACGGCCGACGCCTGTCTTGCCGAACCGGCCGTCACGCCGGCGTGTTCCCCGCCGGCCGCCGTCGGGTCGGTGGCACTGCCCACCGGCCCTGCGGCCGGCACCTGACCACCGCCCGGACGGGTGACCGTCCGGTCAGCAATGGGCAATGCTACCCGTACGGTAGGTGCCGTGCCGCTCCGCCGGACGGTCCGTCCCAGGTCGGCGGGACGACCCAGGAATCAAACGGTCAGCAGGGCATGGACCGGACGCCCGGCGAGCCGCTCCCGCCCACCCAGGAAGCCCAACTCCAGCAGTACGGTGAACCCGGCCACCGTGCCGCCGGCCCGCTCCACCAGGCCGAGGGTCGCCTCGGCGGTGCCCCCGGTGGCCAGCACGTCGTCGACCACCAGCACCCGGTGCCCGGCGGTGAAGGCGTCCTGGTGCACCTCCAGGGTCGCCTCGCCGTACTCCAGGGCGTAGGAGGCCGCGTACGCCGGCCGGGGCAGCTTGCCCGCCTTGCGCACCGGCACCACCCCCAACCCGGTCGCGTACGCGATCGCGGCGGCGATCACGAAACCCCGGGCCTCGATGCCGACCACGATGTCGAAGTTGTCCCGTCCGTGGTGGTCGATGATCCCGTCGATCACCTCACGGAACACGTCACCGTCGGCGAACAACGGCATCAGGTCCTTGAACATGACCCCGGGCTTGGGGAAGTCCGGCACGTCCAGTACCCGGCTGGCGACCAGCCGGGCCACCTGCGGGCCGCTGTCTCCGCGTACACCGGTGCTGTGGGTCTCCGTCACGGTGGTCGGCTCTCCTTCGATACGACGACGGCGTCCGTCACGCTGCTCGCACAGCATGGCGGACGCCGTCGACTCGACGTGGGGCGGGTCGCCCGTCGGTCAGCGCCGCTTCGCGCCACCGGGCCGGTTGCCGCCGCCCCCGGAGGGACGGCCGCCCCGGGCGCCGGCCGACCGCTTGGCCACCGGACGCGCGCCGACCTTCGGCGCGCTGCCGGCCAGGGCCGCCGCCTCCGGGTCGATCGGCTCGTCGCTGGCCTCCTCGGCGGCGGCCTGCCGGGCCGCACCACGCGGGGTGATCTCGCCCCGGGCGATGGCGCCCCGGCGGGCCAGCACCCGCTTGGTGTGCGCGTCGATCCGCGGGTCCTGGTTCTTGAGCAGCACCAGCAGCGGGGTGGAGAGCAGGATCGAGGTCAGGAACGCCATCGCCATACCGACGAACAGCACCAGGCCCAGGTCCTTCAGGGTGCCCGCGCCGAGCAGGCCGGCACCGATGAAGAGCAGACCGCCGACCGGGAGCAGGGCGACCACCGAGGTGTTCAACGACCGCATCAGGCTCTGGTTGAGCGCCAGGTTGGCCGCCTCGCCGTAGGTCTGGTTGTTGTTGGCGGTGATGCCCCGGGTGTTCTCCTGGACCTTGTCGAAGACCACCACCACGTCGTAGAGCGCGAAGCCCAGAATGGTGAGGAACCCGATGATGGTCGACGGGGTGACCTCGAAGCCGACCAGCGAATAGATGCCGGCGGTGAGGATCAGGTTCATGAACAGCGAGATGATCGCGGCGACCGCCATCCGCCACTCGAACCGCAGCACCAGGTAGGCCGCCACCACCAGGACGAAGATGACCAGGCCGAGCAGCGCCCGGGAGGTCACCTGGCTGCCCCAGGCCTCGCTGACCTGGCTGCCGCTGATCTGGTCGGCGTTGATGCCGAACTCCTGCGCCATCTCGGCCTTGACCGCGTTGGCCTGGTCGGCGCTGAGCTGCGAGGTGCGCAGCTCGTAGTACTCGCCGCTGGTGCTGCCGACCTTCTGCGCGGTCACCACCTCGGCGCCGCCGCCCTCGGCCGCCAGCGCGTCGTTGACCTTGGCCTCGGCCTGTTCCAGGGTGCCGACGCTGGCGGGCACCTGGAACGAGTTGCCGCCGGCGAACTCGATGCCCAGGCTGAAACCGCGCACCGCGAAGCTGAGCACGGCGATCAGCACCAGCACCCCGGCGACGGTGAACCACAGCTTGCGCCGGCCGACGATGTTGAGACCGGCCTCGCCCCGGTAGAGCCGGGACGCCAGACCACTCTTAGCCATCTCAGGCCTCCTTGACGCGCGGGTTGCGGGCGGTGCCCGGCTCGGCCGAACGGGGTGGCAGCGCCCGACCGAGGCCGCTGACCCGTGGCGACAGGAACGCCGGGGTCCGGGCGAACATCGTCATGATCGGGTGCCGGAACAGGAAGACGACCACCAGGTCGAGCACGGTCGCCAGGCCGAGGGCGAAGGCGAAGCCCTTCACCGTGCCGACCGAGACGATGTAGAGGACCACGGCGGACATCAGGGTGATCGCGTTGGCCGAGATGATCGTCCGGCGGGCCCGGATCCAGGCCCGGGGCACCGCGCTGCGCGGGCTGCGCCCCTCCCGGATCTCGTCCTTGAGCCGTTCGAAGTAGATGACGAACGAGTCCGCCGCCACACCGAGCGAGACGATCATGCCGGCGATGCCGGCGAGGGTGAGGGTGAAGCCGATCGACCGGCCGAGCACCACCAGCGCGCCGAAGACGAGCAGCGCGGAGAGCACCAGGCTCAGGAAGATGACCGAGCCGAGCAGCCGGTAGTAGAAGAACGAGTAGATGATGACCAGCAGCATGCCGATGCCGGCGGCCAGCAGACCGGCCCGCAGGTGGCTGTCGCCCAGCGTCGCGGTGACGTTCTGCTGCTCCTGCGGCACGAAGGTGACCGGCAGCGCGCCGTAGCGCAGCTGGCTGGCCAGCGCGTTGGCCGACGTGTTGTCGAAGCTGCCGGTGATCTGCGAGTCGCCGGTGAGCACGCCCTGGATCTCGGGCGAGGAGACGATCTCGTTGTCCAGCACCACGGCCACCCGGCACTTGCCGTCCTGGCCCAGGGCCGTCTGGTCGCAGCCGCCGCCGGTGTTGTTGAACGCCTCCCGGGTCAGCTCGGTCCACTTGGACTGGCCGTCGCCGGTGAAGTTCAGGCTGACCACCCAGGTGCTGGCCTGGTCGAGGACCGCGTTGGCGTCCTTGACGTCAGTGCCGACCACCTTGGCCTGGTCGAGCAGGTACTTCGCCGCGCCACCCTCACAGGCGACCGCCTGCTGCTTCTCGTCCTTGATCGACGCGGGGGGCCGCTTGTCGAGCTGGGCGCAGGTGATGGTCGGCACGTTGAACTGCATCTGCGGGGTCAGTACCGCGACCTCCTGCGGGGAGAGCGCGCCGAACGGCTTGAACGTCTCCGCCAGGGCCGGGTTGGTGCCCAGGTCGGCCGGGGCCTGGAGCCCGCTCGCGGCGGCCCAGGCCGCCGCGCCGACCTTCTTCTCGACGGCCTTGCGCTGCTCCTCGATGCTCTGCGGCACCGGGGCCTCGCTGGCGCTGGGCGAGGCGGCCGGGGCGCTCGGCGAGGCCGACCCGGACGGGGTGGCGCTGGCGCTCGGCGCGGGGGCGCCACCGCCCTGGCCACCGGCGCTCGGCGAACCGGACACCTTCGGCGAGGCGCTGCCCGACGGGGCGGGCGACGCGCTGCCGGAGGGGGCGGGCGACGCGCTGCCGGAGGGGGCGGGCGACGCGCTGCCCGACGGGGCCGGGGTCGCCGGGGCGGCGACCGCGCCGCTGCCGTCGGCGGCCTTGAGCACCTTGCGGAAGCGCAGCTCCGCGGCGCTGCCGACGTCGGTCAGGTCGCGGTTCTCACCGGGCAGGGAGATGACGATGTTCCGGTTGCCCTCGGTGACCACCTCGGCCTCGGCCACGCCGTAGGCGTTGACCCGGCTCTCGATGATCTGCCGGGCCTCCTCCAGGTTGGCCGACGTCGGGGGCTTGCCGTCGATGCTGTTGGTCGCCTCCAGCGTCAGCCGGGTGCCACCGATCAGGTCCAGGCCGAGCCGCGGCTCCAGCCGGTCCTTCCAGCCGCCGCTGGCGCCGCCCGAGAAGAACACCAAGGAATAGAGGACGACGAAGATGAACCCGAGCACGGCGAGCTGCCGCCCGGGGCGCATCTGTCCCTGAGGTGGTGCCACGGCTGTCTGTCTCCCTGTAACGGTCGCGCCGCCGGCGCAGCGGCGACGAGGTCGGAGCGGGGTTCCCGCCCCGACGTGCTCTGCGCGGGCCACTCCCGACCGACGGCACGGCGCTCCACCGCCGACGTGGTGGCGTCGGACGGACGGTGCGGGTGCCGACCCTGGGGACCGGCCCACCTATCCAGTTGTCCCGCCGCTACCCGCCCGTGGTGCCGGACGGGTGGCGGATTCACTCCTTGACGGCTTCCGCGTCCTCGGTGACCGGCTCGTCGGCCTCGGGGCGCTCGGCCCGGGTGACCACCCGGGCGATGGCCGGGCGGGCGTAACGGGTCTGCACGCCGGGGGCCACCTCCAGCAGCACGGTGTCGTCCTCGACACCCACGACCGTGCCGTAGAGCCCGCCGATGGTGACGACCTCGTCACCGGGGCCGAGCGCGGACTGCATGGCCTCAGCCTCGCGGCGGCGCTTCTGCTGCGGCCGGATCATCATGAAGTACATGACCCCGAAGAGCAGGGCGATCATGAGGATCGGCGTCAGACTGCCGGCGCCTCCGCCGGACTGTGCTGCGTAAAGCACGGTGTGCGACCTTCCCATTGGCCCCCGTCACGGCACGTGCGCGCCGGAGCGGAGGCGGATATTCACATCCTGTACAGACCGCGGCGAGTCTAATCCCTGCACCTGGGAACGCCGAATGCGGCGCAGATCACGTTCAGATCACGGTGGATCGGGCGCGTTCGAGAAGAGATCGGGCACGGCGGGGGCTTCCACACCGAATGTACCATTTGGTGGGGTGCGACCGAGGTGTCGCCAGGCGGCCTCGGTGGCCACCCGCCCCCGGGGCGTCCGGGCCAGCAGCCCGGCCCGGACCAGGAACGGCTCGCAGACCTCCTCCACCGTGTCCGGCTGCTCCCCCACCGCCACCGCCAGGGTGGACAGGCCCACCGGACCACCCCGGAACGAGTCGACCAGCGCGGTCAGCACCGCCCGGTCCAGCCGGTCCAGGCCGAGGGCGTCCACGTCGTACACGGTCAGGGCGGACCGGGCGGTCTCCAGGGTGACCACGCCCTCGGCCCGGACCTCGGCGTAGTCGCGCACCCGGCGCAGCAGCCGGTTGGCGATCCGGGGGGTGCCCCGGGACCGGCCGGCGATCTCCACCGCCCCCTCCGGGGTGATCGGCACGCCCAGAATGCGCGCCGAGCGGTGCAGCAACGCCTCCAGGTCGGCCGGGGAGTAGAAGTCGAGGTGCGCGACGAAGCCGAAGCGGTCCCGCATCGGGCCGGTCAGCAGACCGGACCGGGTGGTCGCGCCGACCAGGGTGAACGGCTCCACGTCGAGCGGGATCGCGGTGGCCCCCGGCCCCTTGCCGACGATCACGTCGACCCGGAAGTCCTCCATGGCGCTGTAGAGCAGTTCCTCCGCCGGCTTGGCGATCCGGTGGATCTCGTCGATGAACAGCACGTCGCCCTCGGCGAGGCTGGTCAGGATGGCGGCCAGGTCACCGGAGCGTTCGATCACCGGCCCGCTGGTCACCCGGATGCCGGAGCCCAGCTCGGCGGCCACGATATTGGCCAACGTCGTTTTACCGAGGCCGGGCGGCCCCGACAGGAGGATGTGGTCGGGTGGGGCGCCGCGCCGCATCGCGCCCTGCAACAGCAGGTCGAGCTGGTCGCGGACCCGGTGCTGGGCGATGAACTCGTCCAGCCGCCTCGGTCGGACGCTGACCTCCGCGTCCCGCTCCGCGTCGTCGGCGTACGCGGAGACCAGGCCGTCGCCGCTCATACCGGCCGCCCCGGCCGCGACCGTGCCACGCCGGTCACCGGGTCCGGCCGAGCAGTCGGATGGCCTGCTTGAGCAGGACCGGCACCGGCGGGGTGGGCCCGTCCACGGTCTCCGCCACGGCGGCCACCGCCTGGTCGGCCTGCCCGGCCGTCCAGCCGAGCCCGACCAGCGCCTGGCGGACCTGGTCCGGCCAGGCCCCGGCGGTCACCCCGGCCGCACCGTCGGGGCCCACCGGGACCGGGCCGATCCGGTCACGCAGCTCCAGCACCAGCCGTTCGGCGCCCTTCTTGCCGATCCCGGGCACCCGGGTCAGGGCGGCGGTGTCGGCGTTGGCGATGGCCTTGCGCACCGCGTCCGGGGTGTGCACGGCCAGCACCGCCTGGGCCAGTCGCGGGCCGACCCCGCTGGCCGTCTGGAGCAGCTCGAACAGCTGCTTGGCGTCGTCGTCGGCGAAGCCGTAGAGGGTGAGCGAATCCTCCCGGACCACCAGGCTGGTGGCGAGCCGGGCCGGCTGGCCGACCCGCAGCTCGGCCAGGGTCCCGGGGGCGCACTGCACGGCCAGGCCGACTCCCCCGACCTCGACCACCGCGTGGTCCGGGCCGGTCGCGGTCACCGTGCCGCGCACGCTGGCGATCATCGTGCTCCTCCTCGTCGTGCCCGGTCGGCGGCCTCGGCCAGCTTGGAGCGGGTGCCGCCGCGCCACACGTGGCAGATGGCCAGGGCCAGGGCGTCGGCCGCGTCGGCCGGTTTGGGCGGCTCGGCCAGCCGCAGCAGCCGGGTGACCATCGTGGTCATCTGCTTCTTGTCGGCCTGGCCGGAGCCGGTCACCGCCGCCTTGACCTCGCTCGGGGTGTACGTCTGCACCGGCAGCCCGGCCCGCGCCCCGGCCAGCACGGCGATCCCGCTGGCCTGGGCGGTGCCCATCACGGTGCGGACGTTGTGCTGGCTGAACACCCGCTCGACGGCGACCGCGTCGGGCCGGTGCTCGGCGACCAGGTCGGTCAGCGACCGGTCCAGGTGCAGCAGCCGCAGCGACAGGTCGTCGGCGGGGTCGGTGTAGACGACGTAGTAGGCGACGAGCGAGCAGGGCCGGCCCGGCACGCCCTCGACCACGCCGACCCCGCACCGGGTCAGCCCCGGGTCGACGCCCAGCACGCGCACGCCGCCTCCTCCGGGCCCTCGACAGTACGGGTGTTCGACACCCTACTGGTCCACCCCGACACGCCGGTGGGCGGACACGCCGCCCGGCGGTGGGGCTCAGCGGGCCCGCAGGCCGTCGAGCACGCCGTCGACGACCCTCTCGGGCAGCAGCCGGTCGTCCAGCTCCGGGTGCCAGCGCATCAGCCGCTGGACCAGCATCGGCCCGGTGAGCAGCGCCATCGCCACCTCGATGTCGAGATCGGCGCGCAGCTCGCCTGCGGCCACGCCCCGGCGGAGCACCTCCCGCATGATCTTCCGGCGGGGCTCGATGATGTTCTGGTAGAGCTGGAAGTGGTCCGGGCTGCGGTTCACCTCGGGCACCAGGCACGGCATGATCCGCTCGGCCCGGGGGTCGACGTTGTGCCCGACGGCCCCGACCAGCAGCACCAGGTCGTCGCGGACGGAGTGCCCGGCCGGCTGGGCGACCACCCCCTTGAGCCGGCGCAGCGCGTCCAGCAGGAGGGCGTCCTTGCCGGGCCAGCGGCGGTAGATGGTGGCCTTGCCCACCCCGGCGCGGGTGGCGATCGCCTCGATCGACAGCGCCTCGATGGTGCTGCCCTCGGCGAGCAGGTCCAGGGTGGCCTCGATGATGGCCTCGTCCGCGCGGGTGCTCCGCGGTCGCCCGGGCGACCGCGGAGCATCGGCGGTGGGGTTCATGTCAGACATCGTTCTGCGAACCTACGTGGTTCCGGCCAATTCCCGCTCCGCCACCGGCGTGGCGGTGACGGCCGCGTCGGGCCGGCCCGGCATCCAGCGCAGCACGATGATGATGCCGAGGGCGGCCACCACGGCGGAGATCGCCGCCGCCCAGTGCATGGCCGAGACGAAGGCGTCGTTGGCCGCCGCGATCAGCCGCGGGGCCGCCGGGCCGAGCTGCGCCGCCGCCGCGTACGCCCCGGAGACCGACTCGGTGGCCGCCTCCCGGGCCGGTGCGGGCAGGGCGTCGGCGGCCGTGGCGATGTCCTCCCGGTAGACCGCGGAGAGCACCGAGCCGAGCACCGCGACGCCCAGCGCACCGGCGACCTGGCGGACGGTGTTGCTCACCGCCGAGCCGACGCCGGCCTTCTCCCGGGGCAGCGCCGACATGATCGACTCGGTGGCCGGCGGCATGATGTTCGCCATCCCGACACCCTGGAGGAAGAAGGCCACCAGCACCACCCAGATCGGCGTGGTGGCGTCGATGAAGGCGAACGCGGCCAGCGCCACGGCGGTCAGCGCGAGGCCGACCGTGGCGACCGCCCGGCCGCCGTACCGGCGCACCATGGCGGCGCTGCGCGGTGCGAAGACCAGCTGCGCCCCGGCGAACGGCAGGAAGAACAGGCCGGTCTCCAGCGGGCTGTAGCCCCGGACGAGCTGCATGTAGAACGAGCTGAAGAACATCACGCCCATGGCGGCGAAGAAGACCAGGCCGACGATCGCCACCGGGGCGGCGAACCGGGGCACCCGGAACAGCCGTACGTCCAGCGAGGGGTGGTCGCTGCGCCGTTCGTGCGCGACGAACCAGGCCAGCACCGCCACCCCGCCGAGGATCGCGGCCCACACGGTCGGCCGGCCGAAGCCGTGCTCGCCGCCGTCGATGATGCCGTAGGTCAGCGCGACCAGGCCGACGACCGAGAGCAGCACGCCGAGGATGTCGACCCGGCCCGGCCTGGGGTCCCGCGACTCGGGCACCAGCAGGGCCACCAGCAGCACCCCGAGCGCCACCACCGGCACGTTGATCAGGAAGACCGAGCCCCACCAGAAGTGCTCCAGCAGCGCGCCGCCGAGAATCGGGCCGATCGCCACCGCCAGGCCGACCGCGCCGGCCCAGACGCCGATGGCGCGGCCCCGTTCCCGGGGGTCGAAGACGTTGGAGATGATCGACAGGGTGACCGGCATGATCGCCGCCCCGCCGATGCCCATCAGGGCGCGGGCCGCGATCAGCTGGCCGGGGTTCTGCGCGTACGCCGACAGCAGGGACGACAGGCCGAACAGGACCAGGCCGATGAGCAGGAACCGGCGACGGCCGGCCCGGTCGCCGAGGACGCCGAAGGTGAACAGCAGGCCGGCGAAGACGAGGGTGTAGGAGTTGATCGCCCATTCCAGCTCGCCCTGGCTGGCCCCGAGGCCGTGCACCGGGTCGGCCAGGGTACGCAGGGCGACGTTGAGGATGGTGTTGTCGAGGACGACGACGAGCAGGCTGACCACCAGCACGCCGAGGATCGCCCATCGTCTCGGATGTCCGGTGTTCTCGTGCGGTTGCATACGCTCCGGCGCTCCCCCCGGTTCACCCGCGCCGCTGAAATACGGAACGGGTCAGACTCGTAACGACATTCACCTTACGAGCCACATGTTTCGATACGACACCGGTTCGTATCGAATGTGGTGCGGGTCACCCGGTCAGACCGGCGGGGCGCAGGCGGCCAGGGCGGCGGAGAAGCTGGTCAGCCGGGTCGACGGGGGCGCGAGGGGCTCGATCCAGCCCGGCCCGGCGGCGTACACCCGTACCCCCGGGAAGTCACGGCCGAAGCGGACCAGACGGTACGCGCGACCGGTGACCGGCGTCTGCGACCAGACCACCACGATCCGCGGGCGGGCCCGCAGCACGGCGGAGCCCAGCGCCACCCAGGGCAGCGCCGGCCCCAGGTGCAGGCAGCCCCGACCCTGCTCGCGCAGCGCGGCGGCCACCGCGTGCAGGCCCAGGCAGTGCGCCTCGTTCTCGGCCCCGGCGAGCAGCACCCCGTCGGTGCGCAACCGCCGGCCGGGGACACGCCGGTGCACGTCCAGCCCGATCCGGATGCCCTCGGACAGGGCGTGCTCGACGGCGATCTCGGCGGCGTCGCGCCCCCGCAGCCCGGCCAGCAGCGGTACGCACACCGCCTCCCACACCGCCGCCACCCCGGCGTCGGCGGCGAACTCCAGCACCAGCGCGGCCACCAGGTTCGCGTCGAGGTCCTCGGCGGCGGCCGAGAGCCGCTTGTGGGCCGTCTCGACGACCTCGACCGGCATCGGATCCGACAACACCAGACGCACCCCCCGGGTAGGACACCGTTACCAGGGGGTTCGCCCGGACGGGGCGGTTCGGATGCGCCGCCGGGGAAAAACTGCGGTGGTTCAGCCGGTGAGCGCCTCCAACGCCAGGTCCACGTCCGCCTCGGTGGTGTAGAGGTGGAACGCGACCCGGACCTGCCCGGCGCGCACCGCCGCCCGGACCCCGGCACGCGCCAGCCGCTGCCGCGCCTCGGGCACCTCCACCGCGACGATCGCGCTGTGCCCCGGCGGCCGGCCCAGCCCGGCCAGGAACCGGTTCGCCAACGCCACGTCGTACGCCCCGATCGCCGCCGGGCCGAGCGCGGCGACCAGCTCCAACGCCGGGGCGGTGCCCACCCAGCTGAACCAGGCCGGGGAGCTGTCGAACCGGCGGGCGTCGTCGGCCAGCCGCAGCGGCGGACCGTAGTAGGTGGACAGCGGCTCCTTGGCCGCGAACCAGCCGGCCGCGTCCGGACGCATCCGCTCGCGCAGCCCCGGGGCCAGGTAGGCCAGCGCCGAGCCGCGCGGCGACACCAGCCACTTGTACGTCCCGACCGCGACCGCGTCGGCCAGCGCCGCGTCGAACGGCAGCCACCCGCACGCCTGGGTGGCGTCCACCACCACCAGCGCGTCGTGCGCGCGGGCCGCGGCCACGATCCCGGCGTACGGGGCGACGGCCCCGTCGGCGGACTGCACCAGGCTGAACGCGACCAGATCGGTGCCGGCGTCGATCGCGTCGCACAGGCCGGCCAGCGGCACGGTGCGCACCCGCACCCCGCGTTCCTCCTGCACCAGCCAGGGGAAGAGGTTGGCGGTGAACTCGACCTCGGGGACGACCACGGTGGCCCCGGCGGGCAGGGCCGCGGCGATCGGCCCGAGCAGCTGCGACACGCTGCCGGCGACCGCGACGTCGGTCACCGGCACCCCGACCAGGCCGGCGAACGCCTCCCGGGCCCGCCCGGTCGCCTCCTCCCACACCTCGTGGGAGGTACGCCCCACCCGCCAGTCGGCCAACGCCTCCTGCACCGCCGTCCAGACCGGCTCGGGCGGAAGCCCGTAACTGGCGGTGTTCAACCAGCCGGGTTCCGGCTGCCACAGCTCGCGTGCCTGCGCCAACTCCATGCGTCGAGGCTAGTGACACCCCCGCGCGCCCGGTCAGCACCAATCCGCCGGTGGTGGCCCGCACCGGCCGGCCACCCGACCGGCCCCGGCTTGACCGGCTGACCTAGGTTGATGATCCACACAGCGACGATCCCCTGGAAGGGTGATGCCCCGTGCCCGTCGGCTTCACGTTCGCCGTCATTCTCGCCATCGGGGCGCTGGTCGCCGGCGCGGTGCTGCTCCTCGCCCGCCACCCGGGCGTCCGGCGCACCTCCGCGCTGGTCGCGCTCGGCTGCCTGGCCGGCGCGCTGCTGTTCGGGATCGGCGCCAGCGCGCACTCCGTGCCGATCCGCTCGGTCGGCATCGTCACCAGCTTCAACAAGCCGACCGGCGAGGTCACCGGCTCCGGGCTCAAGTGGGTCGCACCCTGGCAGAAGGTCGGCGAGTGGGACGCCGGCCGGCAGAAGTACGACCACATCGGCGGCGACCAGTGCGTCCGGGTCCGCACCGGCACCCTCGCCGACGCCTGCGTGGAGGTGCTGGTCGAGTGGCAGGTCAAGCCGGAGAACGCGCCGAAGCAGTTCATGGACTACAAGGGCGACTTCGAGAGCTTCCGGGGCCAGCGGGTGGGGGTGCAGCTCGACAGCGCGGTCAACGACGCCTTCGCCACGTACAACCCGCTGGAGAAGATCGACGCCCGGACGGGGAACCTGAACGTCGACCTCAAGCCGTTCGCCGAGAGCATCCGCAGCAACGCCGAGGGCCGGCTCTCCGGTGACGTCGACATCCTGTCCGTCACCATCACCCGGGTCAACCACGACGACAAGACCGAGGGCAACATCAAGGCCTTCCAGGACAAGCTCGCCCAGACCCGCAACCTCGAACAGGACCGCCGCAACGCCGACATCCAGCGGCAGATCACCGAGACCAACGCCAAGGTCGACAAGGTGTCCCGCTGCCTGGAGATCGCCGAGAAGAACGGCAGCACCCCCGGGCTGTGCATCAACCCGGGGATCGTGACCGGCGGCAAGTGACCGGCTCGCCGGGCGGCGGTGGTCGCCGCCCGGCGGGTCAGCTCACGTTGGCCGGGCCGAGGACGCTCTTGAGGTCACCCATCAGCGCGGTCGTGGCGGCCACCCGGAACGGGCCGAGCCGCAGGGTGGTCACCTTGCCGCCGTTGAGCAGCTTGACGTGCACCTCGGTGTCGCCGGGGTGCAGCACCAGGGTCTCCTTGAGCCGTTCCACCAGCGGCGGCGTGCACCGGTGCACCGGGATGGTCAGCGTCACCGGCTTGCTGCCGGGGGTGCTGCTGACGTCCGGCATGGACATGTCCATCGCCATGATCCGGGGGGTGTCGTCGCGCCGGTCCACCCGGCCCTTGACCACCACGATCGCGTCCTCGGCGATGTACTGGCCGATCACCTCGTAGGTGTTCGGGAAGAACAGCGTCTCCACCCCGCCGGCCAGGTCCTCCAGGGCGGCCGAGGCCCAGGCCCGGCCCTGCTTGGTGACCCGGCGCTGCACGCCGGAGAGGATGCCGGCCAGGGTGACCACCGCGCCGTCGGGCACGGTGCCCTCCTCCGACAGCGCGGCGATGGTGGTGTCGGCCGCCGCGCCCAGGACGTGTTCCAGGCCGAACAGCGGGTGGTCGGAGACGTAGAGGCCGAGCATCTCGCGTTCGAAGGCGAGCTTGTCCCGCTTGTCCCATTCCGCGTCGCCGATGACCGGCATCACGGTGGTGCTGCCGGTGTCGGCGTCACCGAAGCCGGCCCCGAACAGGTCGTACTGGCCGACGGCCTCCTTGCGCTTGACGTCGGCGAACGCGTCGATGGCGTCCGCGTGCACGGCGAGCAGGCCCTTGCGGGTGTGCCCGAGCGAGTCGAACGCGCCGGCCTTGATCAGGGATTCGATGGTCTTCTTGTTGCAGACCACCGCGTCGACCTTGGACAGGAAGTCGTAGAAGTCGGCGTACTCGCCCTTCTCGTCGCGGCACCGCATGATCGCCGCGACCACGTTCGCCCCGACGTTGCGCACGGCGGCCAGGCCGAACCGGATGTCCTTGCCGACCGGGGTGAACGGGCCGGCGGAGGTGTTCACGTCCGGCGGCAGCACCTGGATGCGCATCCGGCGGCACTCCGACAGGTAGAGCGCCATCTTGTCCTTGTCGTCACCGACGGAGGTCAGCAGCGCCGCCATGTACTCGGCCGGGTAGTGCGCCTTGAGGTACGCCGTCCAGTACGACACCAGCCCGTACGCGGCGGAGTGGGCCTTGTTGAAGGCGTACCCGGCGAACGGGACCAGGACGTCCCACACCGCCTGGATGGCCTCGTCGGAGTAGCCGCGCTCGCGGCAGCCGTCCCGGAACGGGATGAACTCCTTGTCGAGGATCTCCTTCTTCTTCTTGCCCATCGCCCGGCGCAGCAGGTCGGCCTGGCCGAGGGTGTAGCCGGCGAGGATCTGCGCGGCGCGCTGCACCTGCTCCTGGTAGACGATCAGGCCGTGGGTGGGCGCGAGGATCTCCCGCAGCGGCTCCTCCAGCTCCGGGTGGATCGGGGTGATCTCCTGGAGGCCGTTCTTGCGCAGCGCGTAGTTGGTGTGCGAATCGACGCCCATCGGGCCGGGCCGGTAGAGCGCCAGCACGGCCGAGATGTCCTCGAAGTTGTCCGGCTTCATCAGCCGCAGCAGCGAACGCATCGGCCCGCCGTCGAGCTGGAACACCCCGAGGGTGTCGCCCCGGGCGAGCAGCTCGTAGGCGGGCTTGTCGTCCAGCGGCAGGCCCAGCAGGTCGAGTTCCCGGCCGTGGTTGAGCTGGATGTTCTTGACCGCGTCGTCGATGATCGTCAGGTTCCGCAGGCCGAGGAAGTCCATCTTCAACAGCCCGAGCGACTCGCAGGTCGGGTAGTCGAACTGGGTGATGATCACCCCGTCGGCGTCCCGGCGCATCAGCGGGATGTGGTCGATGATCGGCTCGGCGGACATGATCACGCCGGCGGCGTGCACACCGGTCTGCCGGATCAGCCCCTCGATGCCCTTGGCGGTGTCGATCACCTTGCGGACGTCCGGGTCGGTCTCGTAGAGGCCACGGATCTCGCCGGCCTCGGCGTACCGGGGGTGCTTCGGGTCGAAGATGCCGGTGAGCGGGATGTCCTTGCCCATCACCGCCGGGGGCATCGCCTTGGTGATCCGGTCGCCGACCGCGTACGGGAAGCCGAGGACCCGGGCCGAGTCCTTGATCGCGGCCTTCGCCTTGATCGTGCCGAAGGTGGCGATCTGGGCGACCTTGTCCTCACCCCACTTGTCGGTCACGTACTTGATCACCTCGCCGCGCCGACGCTCGTCGAAGTCGATGTCGACATCCGGCATCGAGACCCGCTCGGGGTTGAGGAACCGCTCGAAGATCAGCCCGTGCGGGATCGGGTCCAGGTCGGTGATGCCCAACGCGTACGCGACGAGCGAACCGGCGGCCGAGCCACGGCCGGGACCCACCGCGATGCCCTGGCTCTTGGCCCACTGGATGAAGTCGGCCACCACGAGGAAGTACGACGGGAAGCCCATCTGGTTGATGACGCCCAGCTCGTACTCGGCCTGCACCACGTGCCCCTCGGGGATGCCCCCGGGGTAGCGGCGGGCCAGCCCCCGGAAGGTCTCCTTGCGGAACCAGGACTCCTCGGTCTCCCCCTCGGGCACCGGGAAGCGCGGCATCAGGTTGTGGAACTCGAACATCCCGCTCGGGTCGACCTTCTCGGCCACCAGCAGGGTGTTGCGGCAGCCCTGCTGCCAGAACTCCGAGGAGTCGACGGCGCGCATCTGGTCGGCGGACTTGACGAAGTAGCCGCCGCCGTCGAAGCGGAACCGGTTGGGGTCGGCGACGTTGCTGCCGGTCTGCACGCAGAGCAGCACGTCGTGCGCCTCGGCCTGCGCCTCGTGGGTGTAGTGCGAGTCGTTGGTGACCACCGGCGGGATGTCCAGCTTGCGGGCGATGGTGATCAGATCGTCGCGGACCCGCTGCTCGATGGAGAGCCCGTGGTCCATGATCTCCAGGAAGTAGTTCTCCTTGCCGAAGATGTCCTGGTAGGAGGCGGCGACCTTGAGTGCCTCGTCGAACTGGCCCAGCCGCAGCCGGGTCTGCACCGCGCCGGACGGGCAGCCGGTGGTGGCCATGATGCCCTCGGCGTGCTCGGCGATCAGCTCCATGTCCATCCGGGGCCACTTGACGTAGTGCCCCTCCATGGACGCCCGGGAGTTGAGGGTGAACAGGTTCTTCAGGCCCTGCGCGTTGCGCGCCCACATGGTCTTGTGGGTGATCGCGCCGTTACCCGAGACGTCGTCGCTCTTCTGTTCCGGCCGGCCCCACTTGACCCTGGCCTTGTGGTAGCGCGACTCCGGCGCCACGTACGCCTCGACCCCCAGGATCGGGGTGACCCCGGCGGCCATCGCCTGCTTGTAGAAGTCGTTCGCGCCGTGCATGTTGCCGTGGTCGGTGATCGCCACCGCCGGCATCCCCAGCCGGTTGGCCTCGGCGAAGAGGTCCTTCAACCGGGCCGCCCCGTCGAGCATCGAGTACTCGGTGTGCACGTGCAGATGCGCGAACGAATCGCTCATACGTGAGCCCCCGGGAAAGGTCGATCAAGGCGGAACAGGCACGACCGGCCCACCCTACCGGGCCGTCCCACGCCGGCCCGGTAGCGGCATGGGGTGTCGGCCGGGCGTCGCCGACGGTCACCGGCCACGCCCCCGACAGCGACCGCCCGCCCGCCCCGCCACCCCCGTGGAAGCCTCCCCGACCACCGACGCCAGCATCGAAACGGTCGCCAGATCACACTCTTCACAAATAACGGTATAGGGGACAAAAAGGTCGAGCAGTTCCTAGTCTGGGGTCGGCAATTCGCCACGACCAAAGGAGACAGTATGAGACGAGGACTCGCATCCGCCGCCGTGGTGGGGGCCGCGGCGCTGGCAGCCGGGATGCTGACGGCGAC
This sequence comes from Micromonospora sp. HM134, assembly GCF_007833915.1. Classification (NCBI taxonomy): domain Bacteria; kingdom Bacillati; phylum Actinomycetota; class Actinomycetes; order Micromonosporales; family Micromonosporaceae; genus Micromonospora; species Micromonospora sp. HM134. Next base: position 2,380,970 of record NZ_CP041061.1, on the reverse strand, counting down.
ACCCGCGTACGCGGGCACCTGTGTGGCCAGCGACCCGTGCGACACGACGGTCACCTTCGACGTCACCGCCGGGGCCCTGCAGATCACCGTCCCGGACACCGCCGACCTGGCCAACGACGGCACCCCCGGGGGCTACGCGTACGGCCAGCTCGGCGCGATCACCGTCGACGACCTGCGGGCCAGCGCCACCCCGAGCTGGGTCGCCACGGTCAGCAGCACCGCCTTCATCACCGGCACCGGCACCGACCCGGGCACCAGCATCCCGGCCAGCGACGTCTACTACTGCTCGGGCGACGCCACCGCCACCACCGGCAGCGGCACCTTCGTCCCCGGCCAGGCGAGCCCCTGCGACCCGCCGCCGCCGGCCGACGGCACCGCCCTGGACACGCCGGCCACCGCGTTCAGCCACACCGTGCTCCCCGCCGACACCGGCAACAACTCGGCGACCTGGAACCCGCTGCTCACCGTCGCCGTTCCGCTCTCCGCCGTCGCCGGGCAGTTCACCGGCACGATCACCCACTCGGTCGCCTGATCCGATGACCCCGGCGACACAGTTGCGGTGGCGGGCACCCCTGGTGCCGTTCATCGTGGCGCTGTTCCTCGCCGCCACCGGTGTCCCCGTCGCAGCGGAGGGTGACGGGGACACCGTGGGTGACCAGCGGGGGAAACCCTCGGGCAGCATCGGCATCCAACTGCTGGAGGCGTCGGCCGACCGACGCGACGACCCCCGCGCACGGGTGTACATCGTGGACCACATGACACCGGGGTCCGGGATGACCCGGCGGCTGGCGGTGACCAACGACTCATCCCGCCCCCAGAAGATCACGATGTCGGTCGGCGCGGCGGAGATCCGGGACAACCAGTTCGTGGCAGCGCCCGACCCGAACGGCAACGAACTGCCCGAGTGGGTCCACCTCGACCAGCCCAGCTTCGTCGCCCCGCCATACAGCACCACCACGCTCCGTGTGAAGGTGAAGATCCCACCCTCGGCCCCGCGTGGCGAGCGGTACGGCGCGATCTGGGCCTCGGTCGCCTCGACGGCAGCCGATCCCACCCGGGGCACCGTGCAGAAGATCAACCGGGCGGGCATCCGGATCTACCTCGACGTCGGGCCCGGCGGTGAACCGCCGTCGGACTTCGAGATCGACAAGCTGGTGCCGGGGCGTACCGAGAAGGGGCTGCCGGTCGTCCGGGCGACGGTCCGCAACACCGGGGAACGGGCCCTGGACCTCTCCGGCAAACTGTGGCTCTCCGACGGGCCAGGCGGGCTCTCCGCCGGCCCCTTCGGCGTCACCGTCGGCACCACCGTCCCGCCCGGCGGCACCGCGCACGCCGAGGTCCTGCTGGGCCGACAGCTTCCCGACGGACCCTGGCGTGCCCGGCTACGGCTGGAGAGCGGTCGGCTGCACCGCGAACTGACCGGCGAGATCACCTTTCCCCACGACAACGGGGCCTGGGGGTTGCCCGCTACCCTGTCGGACCGGCTGCCGTGGATCGTCGCGCTCGCCGGCGTGCTGACGCTCGCGGCGGGGGTGTTGCTGGTCGCGGCAGTGCGCCGGGTCCGCTCCCGGGTCGTCGCCGCCTGAGACCCGGCCCGGACCCGACACACCTGCCACGCCGGCCCGTACCCGGACGTGCCCCCGGTCGACCGGTCAGTGCATCGCGGTCAGGGCCGCCGCCTCCTGCTCGGCCCGTTCGTCGCCGCTGACCTCGTGCAGCGGCTTCTCCCGGATGAAGACGACCGCGACCAGGGCGAGCAGGGCGATCGGGGCACCGATGAGGAACAGCTCCGAGGTGGCGGTGGCGTACGCGTCCCGCACGATCGCCAGGACCGGGGCGGGCAGCGCGGCGAGGTCGGGCACCTCGGTGGTGCCGCCGCCGGTGACGCCGGCCGCCGGGCCGAGCCGTTCGGTCATCAGGCCGGTGACCCGGTTGGCCAGCACCGCGCCGAGGGCGCTGACCCCGATCGCGCCACCCATGCTGCGGAAGAAGGTCAGCACCGAGGTGGCCGCGCCGAGTTCGTGGGCGGGCACGTCGTTCTGTGCGGCGAGGACCAGGTTCTGCATGAGCATGCCCACGCCGGTGCCGAGCACGGCCATGTAGAGCGAGAGCAGCGGCACGCCGGTGTCGGCGTCGATGGTGCTCAGCAGCAGCATGCCGACGGTCATCACGGCCGCCCCGGCCACCAGGTAGACCTTCCACCGGCCGAACCGGGTGATGAGCTGACCGGCGACGGTGGAGGAGATCAGCAGGCCGAGGATCATCGGCAGGCTCATCAGGCCGGCGACGGTCGGCGACTTGCCCAGCGAGGTCTGGAAGTACTGCGACAGGAACACCGTGCCGCCGAAGAGGGCCACCCCGACCAGCACGCTGGCGACCGTGGTCAGCGTGACGGTGCGGCTGCGGAAGATCCGCAGCGGGATGATCGGCTCGGGGACCTTCGACTCGACCCAGACCGCCAGGGCCAGCAGCACCAGCCCGCCGACGACCATCAGCGCGGTCCAGCCCGAGGCCCAGGCGAACCGGTGCCCGGCCAGCGACGACCAGACCAGCAGGGTGGACACGCCCGCGGTGATCAGCAGCGCGCCCCACCAGTCGATGCGGGCCTTGCGGCGGACCACCGGCAGGTGCAGGGTGCGCTGGAGCAGGACGATCGACAACAGGCTGAACGGCACGCCGATCAGGAAGCACCAGCGCCAGCCGAGCCAGGAGGTGTCGACCATGACGCCGCCGATCAGCGGGCCGGCGATCGTGCCGACGCCGAACACGGCGCCGAAGATGCCGGCGTACCGGCCCAGTTCCCGGGGCGGGATCATGGCCGCCATGACGATCAGCGCCAGGGCGGTCATGCCGCCGGCGCCGACGCCCTGCACGATCCGGCTGGCCAGCAGGGTCTCCACGTTGCGGGCGAGCCCGGCGATCAACGAGCCGACCACGAACAGGCCGAGCGAGAGCTGGATGAGCAGCTTCTTGCTGTAGAGGTCGGCCATCTTGCCCCACAGCGGCACGGTGGCGGTCATCGCCAGCAGCTCGGTGGTGACGATCCAGGTGTAGACGGTCTGGCTGCCGTTGAGTTCGGCGATGATGCGCGGCAGCGCGTTCGCCACCACCGTCGAGGCGAGGATCGCCACGAACATGCCCACCATCAGGCCGGAGAGGGCCTGGAGGACCTCCCGGCGGGACATCCGGCCGGTGCCCGCCTCGGGCGGTGTCGACTCGGCAGTTGCGGTCATGGACGTTTCCTCACAGGGTGGGATGCACGCCCGGCGCGGTCGCGCCGAGCTGGTCAGGGGTACGGGGGTCGGGCAGCCCGGCGGCGACGGCGGCGAACGCCTCGTCGAGCAGCCCGGCCAGGGAACGGGACCCGCCGCCGGTGGCCCAGCGGACCATCGCGGTGCGCAGCGCGGCCCCGGTGACCGCCACCACGAGGGCGGGATATCCGTCGTCCGGGTCGCGGCCGGTCCGCGCCGCGAGCGCCTCGACCATGGCCTGCTCGGTCTCCGCGTTGCCGGAGACCAGCCGGGCCAGCAGCACCGGATGCTGCATCACCACCTGCATCCGCAGCAACCACAGCGCGGCGTCACCCTCCACCTCGTCGATCACGCCGGACAGGGCCGACCGGATCGCCGCCAGCGCCGGCACCCGCGCCGGCACGGCGGCCAGCGCGCGCAGCACCCGTTCCCGGTCGCCCGCGGTGTCGCCGACCAGCGCGTCGTCCTTGGTGGCGAAGTAGTTGAAGAAGGTCCGGGCGGAGACGTCCGCCGCCTCGCTGATCTCCTCGACGGTGACCTGGTCCAGCCCCCGCTCGGCGACCAGGCGCAGCGCGGCGGCGGCCAGTGCGGCGCGGGTCTGCCGCTTCTTGCGGTCCCGCCGCCCGAGTCCCTCGTCATTGGTCACGGGGGGAGCCTACGAACAAAAGTGCAGCGCCTGCAAACTTGCGCAGTGTGACATGAAACTCGGGCTGCCCAGGGGGGATTCCGGACAGGGCAGGGGGTGACCGTGCCCGGTCCGGCGGCATAGCCTCGACGGCACCACACCACGGCGGTCGGGGGACGGCCATGCTCCTCGGGGACGACATCGACGACCTGGCCCGGACCGCCGCCCGGGGCGAGCCGGGGGCGCTGGACGCGCTGCTGACGGCGGTACGCCCCGAGGTGCTGCGGCTGTGCGGCCGGCTGCTGCCCCACCGGGAGGACGCCGAGGAGGCCTGCCAGGACGCCCTGCTCGCGGTGGCCCGGGGCATCGGACGCTTCGAGGGCCGCTCGTCGTTCCACACCTGGCTGTACCGGCTCACCGCCAACCGGGCCCGGTCGACGTACCGGACGCTGCGACGACGCTGGCAGGTCGAGGACGGTGGGGTGCCGCTGCCCGACCCACCGGACCCCCGACGCACCAGTGTGGTCGCCGGCACCCGGCTCGACCTGCTCGACGCGCTGGACGCGGTCCGCCCCGAGGCGGCCGAGGCGCTCACCCTGCGCGACCTGCTCGGCCTGTCCTACCGCGAGATCGCCACCCTGCTCGACCTGCCGGAGGGCACCGTGAAATCCCGCGTCCACCAGGCCCGCCGCCAGGTCCGGGAACGGTTGACCGGTGACTGAACGGACCGGCCGGTGGCTGGCCGCCACGCTGGCGCTCCTCCCGGTGACGGGCTGCGCGGCCCCGGTCGCCCCGCTCCCGGTCCACCCCCGACGGCCACCCCGGCGAGCACTCGGGCGACCACCGTGGCCCCGACCCCGTCCGGCCCGGCCCGGCCCACCGTCGGCGCGCTGCCGACGCGGGCCGCGCCGCCACCGTCCACCCCCGACCGGACCCCGGGCACCCGGCCGCCGTCGGCCAGCCCCCGGCCGAGCGCCTGCCTGGGCCCGGTCCGCTACGACCTGGTGCTCGCCGACACCGAGTTGGCGCTGGTGACGTCGCTGTGCCTGGGCGTCGGCGGGGTGCTCCGGCTCCAGGGGATCGGCCCCGGCGAGGTCACGGTGGACCGGGAGGACCTGGTCGACCAGAACTACGAGGCCGGCGTGGTCGACCTCCGCTTCCTGCGCGCCGGCACGGTCGGGGTGACCATCCCGTACGACGGGAGGACGTACCTGGTCACGGTGGTGGTCGTCTAGGCCGGCCGGACCCGCACCCCGGCCAGCAGCGCGTCGACGACGTCCGGCCCGCTGCCCGGCGGCGGGACGACCTGCACGTAGAGCAGCCCCGCCCGGCCCGCGCGGGCGGCCGCCTCGACCAGCACCGGCCGGCCCTGCGGGCAGGCGAACCGGGCGACCACCCAGACCGTCGCGCCCCGGCGGACCCGCCGTACCGGGGCGGCCACGCAGTCGGCGTGCGGACGCTGCGCGACGAAGTCCGCCGGGGTGGACCGCCGGCCCAGGGTCGCGGAGAGGCCGACGAAGGCCCCCGGCACGGTCGGGTCGGTCGCCCACCGGCCCGGGTCGGGCGAGACGACGAGCGCCGGTTCGAGCCGCCCGCGCGCGTCGTACCGGCCGGCCCAGCCCGTCCCGGCGGCCCGCCAGCCGGCCGGCAGGAGCACGCTCACCGGCCCGCTGCGGCCCCACCGGCCGTCGGCCGTGGGCCGGGCGGCGTCACCGCCGGTGGCACCCACCGCGACCAGGATCAGGGCACCGGCCCCGGCCAGGCCCAGCCGGTGGGCCGCCCGGCGACCGGCAGTCGACCCCGCCCGGCCGGCCGGCCGCGCCTCCCCCGACGGACCCGACGGGAACGCCTCCCCCGGTCCGAGGGCGGGCCGGGGGCCGAACGCCTCCCCGGGTCCGAACGCCTCCCCGGGCCGGAGCGCGGCCCGGGGACGGAACGCGTGCCTCTCGCGGGCTGCGGCTGCGGCGGCGGGGTGCCGGGCGTCGAGGGGGCGGAGGCCCGTAGGGGTGTGCGGGATGGCGGAGTCCCCGGGTGTCCCGGCGGCGCGGCGCAGCGCCGCCCGGAAGGCGTCCGCGTCGGGGTGGCGGTCGGCGGGGCGGGGCGCGGTGGCCCGGCGCAGCACCGCCACCACCGGCGCGGGCACCTCGTCCAGGTGCGGCCGGGGGCCGGGGCCGCCGAGCAACCGCAGGCCGAGCCGCCCCAGCCCGAACACGTCGCTGCGGGTGTCCACCACGGCCAGCGGATCGTCCTGTTCGGGCGCCATGTAGCCGGGCGTGCCGGCGCGGGCGGTCAGCCCGGAGGCGGCGGCGAGCGCCTTGGCCAGCCCGAGGTCGGCGATGACCACCCGTTCCCCGTCGGCGGTCGAGGTGAACAGCACGTTGCCCGGGGTGAGGTCGCGGTGCACCACCCGCTCCCGGTGCAGCACGGCGACCCCGGCGGCGATCTCGTCGAGCAGCGCCAGGGCCAGCGGCACCGGCGGGGTGCCGGTGGCCAGCCGGTCCCGCAGGCTTCCGCCGTCGGCCAGGGCCAGCACGGCGTACGGCCGGCCGTCGGGTAGTTCGCCGACCGCGTGCACCCGTACCAGCCGGGGGTGGTCGAGCCGCCGCAGCAGCCGGGCCTCGTCCCGGAAGCGTTCACGGACCCGCAGGTCGTGGCTCCAGTTCTCGGCCAGCACCTTGATCGCCACCCGGGAGTCGAGAGCGGGATCGTGGCCGAGCCAGACGGTCGCGAAGGAGCCCGCACCGAGCAGCCGTTGCACCCGGTAGGGCCCGATCCACGCCGGAGTGCCCATCGTCCCACCCCCACCGCACGGTAACCGGCGTCGACGGGTGGCGGCGTCCACCGGAGCCGGTCGGAAAACCGACGAACGGATTCCGGTCGGGCGGAGACCAACAGAACGACGGACCCGTACCCGCGAAGGAGTTCTCATGCGTCGTCTCCGCACCATCCTGCTCACCGGCCTGCTGGCCCTGGCCGTCGTCGCGCCGGCCGTGCCCGCCGGGGCGCATCCCGGCGTCCGGCCGGAATCCACCGTGGACCGCGCCCCGGGCGTCGCCGCGGACCTGCGGTCGGGCGGCCTCCCGGGGCGGTCCACCGGCGGCACCGACCTGCTCGGCGTCCGGGGCGCGGGCCCGTTCCGGATCGGCGCGTCACTGACCCGGCTCACCGCGGCCGGCCTGATCGACTGGACGGTCGTCGACTGCGACGGCGTGGTCCGGGCCGGCGTCACCGGCGAGTGGGCCGGGGTGATCCTGGTGGCCTTCCGCGACGGACGGCTGGTCGAGGTGGGTACCGCCACCGCGCCGCCCCGCTCCCCGGCCGGGGCGGCCGTGGGCATGTCCTTCGCCGAGGTGGCGCAGATCTACGGCCCCCGGGGCGCGTTCGTCCGCAACGACGCCGGGGACGCCACGGCGTACCTGGTGCGGTTCGGCAGCCGGGTCGAGCTGTTCACCGGGCACCCGATCCGGCCGGGCGTCGGCTACTTCCAGGTCGGCACGGCGGATCACGTGGAGCGGAACTTCCGGCGGGGCCGTTCCTGCTGATCCGCCCCGGCACCGGGCCGGGGTGGCGGGGGGCTCCCCCTGTCACCCCGGCCGCATGGTGCTGTCCCCACATTGCTGGGTCACTCGACATTAGTGTGTGCCACACAGTATGGTGTGAGACATGGTCAACGAGGAGGTTCTGCGGACCCATCTCCAGGAGCTGCGTCGCGGCACGGTGGTGGTCGCCAGCCTGCTGGCCCTGCGCGAGCCCGACTACGGCTACGCGCTGCTGCAACGCCTCGCCGGGCACGGCTTCCCGGTCGACGCCAACACCCTCTACCCGCTGCTGCGGCGGCTGGAGGAACAGGGGCTGCTGACCAGCGAGTGGAACACCGAGGAGAGCCGGCCGCGCAAGTTCTACCGGACCAGCGCCGACGGCGAGACGGTGCTGGCCCGGCTGCTCGACGACCTCGCCGCCGTGCAGACCTCCGTCACCGGGCTGATCGAAGGAGTCGACCGATGAGCACCCTGACCGACCGCTACCTCGCAGCCACCCTGCGGGCGGTGCCGGCGCCCCGGCGGGAGGAGATCGCCACCGAACTGCGGGCCGCCATCGCGGACATGGTCGACGACCGGGTCGGCGGCGGGCAGGACCCGACCACCGCCGAACGCGAGGTGCTCACCGAACTCGGCCACCCCGAGCGGCTGGCCGCCCGCTACGCCGACCGCCGGCTCCAACTCATCGGCCCGGCCTACTACCTGATCTGGCAACGGCTGCTGCGCCGGCTGCTGACCGTCATCCCCGGCGTGGTCGGCGTCGTCGTCGGCGTGGCACAGGCGACCGTCGGCGACAACCCGGGCGGGGCCATCGGGTCGGGCATCACCGCGGCCTTCCAGACCGCGGTCCAGATCGCCTTCTGGGTGACCCTGAGCTTCGCGATCCTGGAACGCACCAACGCCTCCCTCGACCTGCCCGAGTGGAACGTCGACCAGCTACCCGAGGCACCGGTGGAGCGCGACATCCGGCTCTCCGACACCTGCGCCTCGGTGGCGATGCTCCTGCTCACCCTGGCCTTCCTGCCCTGGCAGCACGTCCGGTCCTGGGCCCGGGACACCGACGGCACGCGCATCCCGCTGCTCGACCCGGCGCTGTGGACGTCCTGGCTGCCGGTGCTCGCCGCCGTGCTGGTGGCCACCGTGGCACTGGAACTGGTCAAGTACCGCACCGGCCGGTGGACGTGGCCGCTCGTCGGGGCCAACGCCCTGCTCGACCTGGCCTTCGCCGTACCGCTGATCTGGCTGGTGCTCACCGACCGGCTGCTCAACCCGGACCTGGTCGCCCGGTTCGGCTGGCTGCGCGACGGCGACGGCCTCGGCGTCGCCTCCCGGGTCACGGTCGTGGTCATCGTGGCGGTCACGCTCTGGGATCTCGTCGAGAGCGTGCTGAAGGCCCGCCGGTCGGCCGCCGCCCGGGTCGACGCCTGAAGCCCCGGTCCCGGTCCGGCGCACACGGGGACGCCGGACCGGGACCGGTACCACGCACAACGCACGCACAACGGGCCGGTCGGCGGGGAGCGCGTCCCCGCCGGCCGGCCCGCCGGTGTCCCGGTCCCGCCGTCAGGCGTCCACCGCCGCCATCACGTCGTCGGAGACGTCGAAGTTGGCGTACACGTTCTGCACGTCGTCGCAGTCCTCCAGCACGTCGATCAGCTTGAAGACCTTGCGCGCGCCGTCCTCGTCCAGCGGCACGTTGACGCTGGGGATCAGCGAGGACTCGGCCGACTCGTACTCGATCCCGGCGTCGCGCAGCGCGGTGCGGACCGCGATCAGGTCGGTCGGTTCGGAGACCACCTCGTACGCCTCACCGAGGTCGTTGACCTCCTCGGCGCCGGCGTCGAGGACCGCCATCATCACGTCGTCCTCGGTGGTGTCGGCCTTGGGGACGATCACCACGCCCTTGCGGGAGAACATGTACGACACCGAGCCGGCGTCGGCGAGCGAACCGCCGTTGCGGGTCAGCGCGGTACGGACCTCGGTGGCGGCCCGGTTGCGGTTGTCGGTCAGGCACTCGATCAGCATGGCCACGCCGTTCGGGCCGTACCCCTCGTACATGATGGTCTGCCAGTCGGCGCCGCCGGCCTCCAGGCCGGAGCCACGCTTGACCGCGCGGTCGATGTTGTCGTTCGGCACCGAGCTCTTCTTGGCCTTCTGGATGGCGTCGAAGAGGGTCGGGTTGCCGGCCGGGTCACCGCCGCCGGTACGGGCCGCGACCTCGACGTTCTTGATCAGCTTGGCGAACATCTTGCCGCGCTTGGCGTCGATGACGGCCTTCTTGTGCTTGGTGGTCGCCCACTTGGAGTGGCCGGACATCTCATACCTCCGTCTGTTGACTCACGCCCCGCGTCGACTGGCCGCGCCGACTCCAGACCAGGACCGGCCGCGCTGGAGGGCTGCGACGGGCAGTGCCCGCGCCGAACCGCGGCAATCCTACCGAGAGCACCGACCCCGCCGTCACACCCGGCGCGTCACCACCAGCGGCCCACGGCGTTTTCGCCACGAATGACCCGGTTCATCGCGGGGCGGGCGGGGCGGATCGGCGGGTGGGCCGGCTCAGCGGGCGGCGGCGACCAGGTCGGCGAAGTAGCGGTGCAGGCGCAGGTCGCCGGTCAGCTCCGGGTGGAACGAGGTGGCCAGCAGGTTGCCCTGGCGGACGGCGACCACCCGGTCGACCGCCGGCCCACCGGTGACCCGGCCCAGCACCTCGACGTCGGGATCGACCCGCTCGACCCACGGGGCCCGGATGAAGACGGCGTGGAACGCGGGCCCGTCGACCCCGGCGATACGCACCGGGGCCTCGAACGAATCCACCTGGCGACCGAACGCGTTGCGCCGCACGGTCATCCCGATGCCGGCGAAACCCCGCTGGTCGGGGCGGCCGTCCAGCACCTCGGCGGCCAGCATGATCATGCCGGCGCAGGAGCCGTAGACCGGCATCCCGGCGGCGATCCGCTTGTCGACCGGCTCCCGCAGGCCGAAGATGTCCACCAGCTTGCTCATCGTGGTGGACTCCCCGCCGGGGACGACCAGCCCGTCGACCGCGTCCAGCTCGGCCGGCCGGCGCACCGGGCGGGCGTCGACGCCGACCCCGGTCAGGGCGGTGAGGTGCTCCCGCACGTCGCCCTGTAGCGCCAGCACCCCGATCACCGGTCCGCGCACGGCTCCCCCTCCCGACGTCGTGGCCCCCGGGTCACCAGCCGCGCTCGGCGAGGCGGTGCGGCTGCGGGATCTCGTCGACGTTGATGCCGACCATCGCCTCGCCCAGCCCCCGGGACACCTTGGCCAGCACGTCCGGGTCGTCGTGGAAGGTGGTGGCCTTGACGATCGCGGCGGCCCGCTGGGCCGGGTTGCCCGACTTGAAGATGCCGGAGCCGACGAAGACGCCCTCCGCGCCGAGCTGCATCATCATCGCGGCGTCGGCCGGGGTGGCGATGCCGCCCGCGGTGAACAGCACCACCGGCAGCTTGCCCGTCTCGGCGACCTCCCGGACCAGCTCGTACGGGGCCTGCAACTCCTTGGCGGCGACGAACAGCTCGTCGGCCGGCAGGGAACTGAGCCGGGCGATCTCCTGGCGGATCTTCCGCATGTGCATGGTGGCGTTGGAGACGTCCCCGGTGCCCGCCTCGCCCTTGGAGCGGATCATGGCCGCGCCCTCGGTGATCCGGCGCAGCGCCTCACCCAGGTTGGTCGCGCCGCACACGAAGGGGACGGTGAACGCCCACTTGTCGATGTGGTTGGCGTAGTCGGCCGGGGTCAGCACCTCGGACTCGTCGACGTAGTCGACGCCGAGCGACTGGAGGATCTGCGCCTCGACGAAGTGGCCGATCCGGGCCTTGGCCATCACCGGGATGGAGACCGCCCCGATGATGGACTCGATCATGTCCGGGTCGCTCATCCGGGACACGCCGCCCTGGGCCCGGATGTCGGCCGGCACCCGCTCCAGCGCCATCACGGCCACCGCGCCGGCGTCCTCGGCGATCCTGGCCTGCTCGGCGGTGACCACGTCCATGATCACGCCGCCCTTGAGCATCTCGGCCATGCCGCGCTTGACCCGGGCGGTGCCCCAGACCTGGGCGTCACCGGCGTTCGGGGAGGTCGTTTCGGGCACGGCTCATCACTCCTCGGACGTGCTGGGGGTGGGTTCCGGCTGATGCTACGACCGCCGCGACGCCGTTCCGACAGCCAATCGGCCCCACGGTGGCCTGCCCTGTGGCCCCCGTCACCCCCACCGGGCACCGCCTCCCGGCGGCCCGGTCACGCGCTCCGCCTCCCGGCCGCGCTCCGGGCCGGCACGCCGTGGGTCAGCCCGTCGGGACGTCGGCGGGCAGGGCCAGGGTCGGGTCGTCGATGTCGAAGTAGCGCGGCCACGGGTGGCGACGGCCCATCCGGCACAACCGCACCAGCGGCCGGCTGCGCGCGGAGCGGGCGTCGCGGACCAGGTCGGTGTGCACCTGCCGGGACAGGGCCAGCCGCCGGCTCGCCGCGATCACCGCCTCGCACGCCGGATCGGCCGGGTCGAGCCGGACCGCCCGCAGTTGCCGGGTCAGGTCGTTCTCGGCCGCCTCCCGCTCCTCGGGGAGGGCGTCCAGGGCGATCCGGGCCGCCGCGTACAACTCGACGCCGTAGCGCTTCTCGGCCAGCACCGCGGCGGCGGCGGCCCGGCGCAGCAGGTGCGCGTCGAGGGCCCGCGCCGCCGACTCCGCCCGGGTCTGCAACCGCTCGACCCGGCCGGCCGTCCAGCCCAGGTACACCGCGAGCAGGGCGACCACGACCGCGGTGGCCAGCACCGCCCACAGGTGCGGCAGCATGCTGCTCACCCGGGACCACCCAGCCCCGCCCACTCCTGGTCGATGACCCGGCCGTCGGTGGCCTCGATGGCCGCCGCGTAGACCTCCACCACCCGGCGGGCCACCACCGGCCAGTCGTAGTGGGCGACCACCTGCTCGCCGCAGGCCGTCAACGCGGCCCGCTGCGCCGGATCGTCGAGCAGCTCCGCCAGGGCGGTACGCAGGCCGGCGGAGTCGCCGGTCGGGAAGAGCCGGCCCGCCCGCCCGCCGTCGAGCACCCGCCGGAACGCGTCCAGGTCGCTCGCGACCACGGTGGCACCGGCCGCGAGCGCCTCGGTGAGGATCATGCCGAACGACTCACCGCCGGTGTTCGGAGCGACGTAGAGGTCGACGCTGCGCAGCATCCGGGCCTTGTCGACCTCGGAGACCAGGCCGAGGAACGTCACCCGGTCGCGCAGCTCCGCCGGGAACTGCCCGAACAGGTCGTCCGGCTCGCCCGGCCCGGCCACCAGCAGGCGCAACCCGGGCCGGTGCGGGGCCAGCGCGACGAAGGCGTCCCGCAGGATCGGGAAGCCCTTGCGGGCCTCGGTGAACCGGCCGAGGAAACCCAGCGTCCCGCCGCTGCCGGTGGCGCACTCCCCCGGCCAGCCGGGCAGCGGCTCGACCCCGGCGAACTTCGCCACCGCCACCCCGTTGGGGATCTCCACCGCCCCGCCGTCGAGATGCTCGACCTGCACCTTACGGGCCAGCGCGCTGACCGCGATCCGGGCGGTGATCCGCTCCAGCAGGATCTGGAGGACGCCCTGCGCGGCGGCCAGCATCCGGGACCGGGTCAGCGCGGTGTGGAACGTCGCCACCACCGGACCCCGGGCCGACAGCACCGCCATCATCGACAGGCTCGGGATCAGCGGCTCGTGCACGTGCAGCACGTCGAAGTCGCCCCGGGTGATCCAGCGCCGCACCCGGGTCGTGTAGAAGGGCCCGAACGCGATCCGGGCCACCGAACCGTTGTACGGCAGCGGCACCGTCCGACCGGCGGCGACCACGTACGGCGGCAGCAGCGTCGACTCCTCGTCGGCGGGGGCCAGCACGCTCACCTCGTGCCCCAGCCCGATCAGCGCCTCGGCCAGGTCCATGACGTGGTTCTGCACCCCGCCCGGGACGTCGAAGGAGTACGGGCACACGATGCCGATCCGCACTGGCGCCCCCTCCCTCAGACCGATCCGGCGCTGGCCGGGGGCGGCGGCGCGGTGGACCCGCCGTCGGTGGAGCCCCGCTGGTCCAGCCACATCCGCTGCAACATGTGCCAGTCTTGCGGATGACGGGCGATGCCCGCCGCCAGACGGTCGGCAATCCGCTGGGTCAGCACCTGGACCCGCTCGTCCAGGGGTGCGCTGTCCGGCTCGGGGACCGGCAGCGGGCCCTCCAACTGCGCGCGCGGCATCTCCGGTTCGTACCACAGCGAGGCAACATAGAGCGGGGCGCCGGTGCGGATGGCCAGCAGGGCGGGGCCGGCCGGCATCTTGGTACGCGCGCCGAAGAAGTCCACCTCGATGCCCCGGGCCGAGAGGTCCCGGTCGGCCAGCAGCGGCACCACCGCGCCGCTGTGCAGCCGGTCCACCAGCACGTCGAAGGCGGGGCGGGCGCCGCCGTGGGTGGGCAGGATCTCCATGCCGAGGCCCTGCCGGAAGGCGAGGAAACGCTCGTAGACGCCCTCCGGCTTGAGCCGTTCGGCGACGGTGGTGATCGGCCAGCCGTTGGCCGCGACCCAGGCGCCGGCGGCGTCCCAGTTGCCGGCGTGCGGCAGCGCCACCACCGCGCCCCGGCCGGCCGCCACGTCGGCGGCGAGCAGCTCCGACCCGCCCAGGTGGAAGCCGGCGAGGATCTGCCGGCGGCTCAGCGAGGGCAGCCGGAACGCCTCCATCCAGTACCGGGCGTACGACCGCAGGCCCTGCTTGACCAGCGCGTCCAGCTCCGTCTCGGGCAGGTCGGGGCCGACCACCCGGCGCAGGTTGGCGCGCAGTCGGGTGACGCCCTTGCCCCGGCCCCGGTGGGCGCGGTCGGCACCGGCCTGGAAGGCGGCGGCGACCACGGGCCGGGGCAGCGCGCGGGCCAGCCGCCAGCCGGCGACGTAGCCGAGTTCGGTGAGGTTCACTCCCGGCCGACCAGTTGCGCCTGCCGGTACACGTGGGCCACCCGCTGGCCGACCGTGAAGATCGACACCGCGGCGAGCAGCCAGAGCGAGATCTCCAGGGCCGGGCCGACGCCGAGACCGGTGAGCAGCCCACCGACCCCGACGATCAGCAGCCGTTCGGTACGTTCCGCGACGCCGACGTTGCCGCTCATCCCCAGCCCCTCGGCGCGGGCCTTGACGTAGGAGACCAGCCCTCCGGCGGCCAGGCAGACCAGCGCGGCGGCCACCCCGGAGTGGTTGCCCTCGGTGGCCAGCCAGTAGGCGACCGCGCCGAAGACCGCGCTGTCGGCGACCCGGTCCATCGACGAGTCGAGGAACGCGCCGAACCGGGTCGAGCCGCCGCTCATCCGGGCCATCGTCCCGTCGAGCATGTCGGTCAGCGCGAAGAACGTCACGATCAGCGCTCCGGCGACGAGCTGGCCGCGGGCGCCGAAACCGAGCGCGCCGACGAGCACGCCGACGGTGCCGGCCACGGTGACCGCGTTGGGGGACACGCCGGCGCGGAGCAGACCGCGCGCGACCGGCTCCACGACGCGGGTCATCCCCGCGCGGGCCGTCACTTGGAAGATCTTCGCCATGGCGGTCCCACGATAACGGCCGGCAGCGGCGGACGGTACGGCCGGTCGCCCGACCCGCCCGGGAGGCTTGTGCCGACCCCCCGCCGGGTGTGAGATCGGGGTGGAAGGTGAGCCAGCTCACCGTCACGGCCGTTGACCGTCGTCCGGCCGGCGGGCCACCGGAGGATAGCGCCGCGGCACCCGCCCCGGGCCCGCTTCCCGTCGCGCGCGGCGGTCGCCATCCACCACCGGCTGAGGGAGGTGCGCCGCGATGGCGCAGAAGAACCACGACAGGGGAGCCACCGGTGTGCCGGCGGTGACCGACCCCGGCACGGTACGCAACGTGGTGCTGGTCGGGCACTCGGGGGCCGGCAAGACGACCCTGGTCGAGGCGCTGCTCGCGGCCAGCGGCACGATCGACCGGGCCGGCAGCGTCGCCGCCGGCACCACCGTCGGCGACCACGACCCCGCCGCAGTACGCCAGCAGCGTTCCGTCGCCCTGTCCTGCGCGCCGCTGGTGCACGCCGGGGTGACGGTGAACCTGCTGGACACCCCCGGGTACGGCGACTTCGTCGGCGAGCTGCGGGCCGGTCTGCGGGCCGCCGACGCGGCACTGTTCGTGGTGTCCGCCGTCGACGGGATGGACGCCGCCACGGCCGCCCTGTGGGAGGAGTGCGCCGCGGTCGACCTGCCGCGTGCGGTGGCGGTCGCCCGGCTGGACCATCCGCGCGCCGACTTCGACGAGGCGGTGGCACTGTGCCAGCGGGTCTTCGGCGACAACGTGCTCCCGCTGCACCTGCCGATGCTCGGTGACGACGGCGAGTCGGTGGCCGGCCTGCTGGCGCTGGTCACCCGGCGGGTGCACGACTACTCGGCCGGGCTGCCCGCCACGGTACGGGACCCGGACCCGCAGCACCTGCCGGCGATCACCGAGTCCCGGGGCGAGCTGATCGAGGGGATCATCGCCGAGAGCGAGGACGAGACCCTGATGGACCGCTACCTCGACGGCGAGGAGATCGACACCCAGGTGCTGGTCGCCGACCTGGAGAAGGCGGTCGCCCGGGGGCACTTCTACCCGGTGATGCCGGTCTGCGCGGCCACCGGAGTCGGCCTGGACGTGCTGCTCGACGCCCTGGTGTCGGCGTTCCCGTCGCCGCTGGAACGGCCGGTGCCGGCGGTCACCGGGCTGGACGGCTCCCCCCGGCCGCCGCTGGACTGCGACCCGGACGGCCCGCTGGTCGCCGAGGTGGTCCGGACCACCGTCGACCGGCACGTCGGCCGGGTCTGCCTGGTCCGGGTCTTCTCCGGCACGCTGCGCCCCGACCAGACAGTGCACGTCTGCGGGCACGGGATGGCCGACCGGGGCCACCCCGACCACGACGCCGACGAGCGGATCGGGCACGTCTACCGCCCGCTCGGGGCGGCCCTGCGGGAGGTGGACGCCTGCGTCGCGGGCGACATCTGCGCGATCACCAAGTCGGGCAGCGCGGAGACCGGCGACACCGTCTCGGCGCGCGACGAGCCGCTGCTGATCGCGCCCTGGGAGATGCCGGAGCCGCTGCTGCCGGTGGCGGTGGTGGCCCGCAGCCGGGCCGACGAGGACGCCCTCGCCCGCAACCTGGGCCGGCTGATCGTGGGTGACCCGACGCTGCGGCTGGAACGCAACCCGCAGACCCAGCAGCTGGTGCTGTGGTGCATGGGCGAGGCGCACGCCGACGTGGTGCTCGACCGGCTCCGGGCCGGCGGGGTGGAGCTGGACACCGAGCCGGTGCGGGTGCCGCTGCGGGAGACGTTCACGGTGGCCGCCACGGGGCACGGGCGGCACGTCAAGCAGTCCGGCGGGCACGGCCAGTACGCGGTCTGCGACCTCACGGTGGAGCCGTTGCCCCGGGGTGCGGGGGTCGAGTTCGTCGACCGGGTGGTCGGCGGGGCGGTGCCGCACCAGTACGTGCCGTCGGTGGAGAAGGGCGTCCGGGCGCAGTTGGCGCGGGGCCTGGTCGCCGGCCATCCGGTGGTGGACGTGCGGGTGACCCTGGTCGACGGCAAGGCGCACAGCGTCGACTCGTCGGACGCCGCGTTCCAGACCGCCGCCGCGCTCGCCCTGCGCGACGCCGCCGGGCGGGGCGGGCCGACGCTGCTGGAACCGGTCGACGAGGTGGTGGTCCGGGTGGTCGACTCCGCCGTCGGGGCGGTGCTGGGCGACCTGTCCGGTCGGCGGGGCCGGGTGCTCGGCACCGAGGCCGACCCGGACGCCGAGGGCCGCACCCTGATCCGGGCCGAGGTGCCCGCCCTGGAACTGCTGCGCTACGCGGTGGAGCTGCGGGCCCTGACCGCCGGCACCGGCACCTTCCGCCGGGAGTTCGCCCACTACGACCCGATGCCCGCCCACCTGGCCGACGCCTCAACCCCCACCCCGAAATAACCCCCACTCCCCCGCCCCGCCCCGCCGCCCTGCCCTGTCCTGTCCTACCCCGCCCCGTCG
This sequence comes from Micromonospora sp. HM134, assembly GCF_007833915.1. NCBI lineage: Bacteria > Bacillati > Actinomycetota > Actinomycetes > Micromonosporales > Micromonosporaceae > Micromonospora > Micromonospora sp. HM134. The sequence continues at coordinate 2,363,535 of NZ_CP041061.1, read as the reverse complement.
ATCATGGAGTTGTGGTGGGGGTTGAGCCCCCATATGCCACTTATGCGGAGCCCCACAACTCCATGATCGACGGGGGCGGGGTGGGGGCGGGGTGCGAGCGGGGGGGGTTAGGGGCGGGCGGCGGGGAGGGGGGGTAGTGGCCAGTGCGGTCGGTCGGCGTCGCGCAGCGCGGCCGTACGCAGGGCGGCGAGCTGCCGTTCCACCTCGGCGAAGTGGTCCGGGCTGAGCGGGCCGAGGCACAGTGCGGCGGCGTTCTCCTCCACCTGGGCGACGGTACGGCAGCCGGGGATCGGCACCGCCCGGCCGCTGCGCGCCCAGATCCAGCCCAGCGCGCCCTGGACCAGGGTCCGGCCGTCGGCGGTGAGCGCGCCGCGTACGGCGGTGACCCGGCGCAGCCACTCCGGCGCGGGCCGGCCGCCCCGGAACCACTCCAGCCAGCCGGGGGCCATCCCCCGCACGTCGTCGCGGGGCAGCGTGGAGGCGGTCGTGTACTTGCCGGTGAGCAGCCCCATCCCGAGCGGCCCCCGGTTGACGCTGGCCAGGTCGTGTTTGTCGCAGGTGGCCAGCATCACCGGGGCGTCGCGCAGTACCGACAGGCTGTGCTGGATCGCGGTGGCGTGCGGGGCGGCCTGGGCGAAGCCGGCGGCCCGGTCGGCCCGGTCGGTGCTCCAGCCGTACGCCCGGACGAGGCCGTCGGCGACCAGGTCCTCGCAGGTGCCGACCAGCGCCTCCACCCGGGGCAGCGGCAGGTCGCCCAGGTGCAGCTGGTAGAGGTCGATCCGGTCGGTGTCCAGCCGGCGCAGCGAGGCGACGACCGCCCGCCGCAGGTACGCCGGGGAGGCGTCCTCGCCGGTGGCCTGCCGGGACCGTTCGTCGAAGGTGTACCCCCACTTGGTGGCGATCACCGCCTCGTCCCGGCGGCCGGCCAGCGCCCGCCCGAGGACCCGTTCGCCGTGCCCGGCGCCGTACGTGTCGGCGGTGTCGAAGAGGGTCACGCCGAGGTCGAGCGCGCGGCGTACGGCCCGCACCGACTCCTCGTCGTCGACCGCACCCCAGCCCAGCGGCTGGGACCCTTCGGCCCAGGGGCCACCGATCGCCCAGCACCCCATGCCGAGGGCGCTGACCTCGATGCCGCTGCGACCCAACGTCCGTGTCGTCACTGCCATCGACGCATCGTGTCACCTTCCGGGCGCGCGGGGGACGAAGCTGACGCATCGTGCTCGATCGACCACATGCGACATCCACCCCGGCCCCGGCCGGGTCCGCCCGGACGCCCCGACCGGCCGGTGCGCTCAGCGCGGGAGGACGCGGGCCAGCGGCACCGGCGCCGGCCGCCCCGGCCAGGCGCCGGTCAGCGTGGCGGCGGTCGGCCCGTCGCCGGGCAACCCGCCGGGCTCCGCGTCGCCGGGCAGCCGGCGCGCGACGACCAGGTCGACGGTGTCCGTGACGATGCGGGTCGGGTCGCCGTCGATCACCTGGCGTACCCCGCCCACGGCGGGGGCCGGGGCGCTGCCGGTGGTGGCCACCGCCATCGACGGCTCCCGGTGTTGCCGCACGCCGTCGACCTCGAAGTACTCCTCGGCCTGCCCGGTGCCGGTCAGGATCGCGGCGGCCAGGACGGCCGGGTAGACCGGGTCACCGCAGGCGTCGTAGACCCACCGGGGGCCGAGCACCGAGTGCCGGGTGGTGCCGACCAGCCACTCGTCGGCGTCGGGCAGCGGCGCGCCCCGGTAGGTCAGCGGGACCTGGTGCACCGGGCCGGCACCGACCCGGACGAGCAGCGTCTCGATGCCGACCGCCCCGGCCGGGTCGTCGAACCGGTAGCCGGCCACCCGGGTCGGCTCACCGTCGGCCGGCCCCGCGTACCACCGCCGGCCGGGCAGCCAGGCGGCCAGAAGTTCGAGCTTCGAGGGGCGGATCTCCGCCCGGTGCAGCAGCGCCATGATCACATCCTAGGAGCCGGCGCACCGGCCCACCGACCCGATCGGCGGGGACCGGTCGGCCGGTCAGGACGGCCAGGCGTGGGCGAGCAGCTCGCGGGTGTCGGCGAGCAGTTGCGGCAGCACCTTCGTCCGGCCGATCACCGGCATGAAGTTGATGTCCCCACCCCAGCGGGGCACCACGTGCTGGTGCAGGTGGGCGGCGATGCCGGCGCCGGCCACCCCGCCCTGGTTCATCCCCAGGTTGAACCCGTGCGCGCTGCTGACCTGCCGGACCACCCGCATCGCGGTCTGGGTGAACGCCGCCAGCTCCACCGTCTCGGCCTGGTCGAGTTCGGTGTAGTCGGCCACGTGCCGGTAGGGGCAGACCAGCAGGTGTCCCGGGTTGTACGGGTAGAGGTTGAGCACCGCGAAGACGTGCGTGCCCCGCGCCACCACCAGGCTGCGTTCCGGCGGCAACCCGGGGGCCAGGCAGAACGGGCAGCCGGCGGGTTTCTCGTAGCCCCCCTCGGGGCGGTCCTCCCCGGAGATGTACGTCATCCGGTGCGGGGTCCAGAGCCGGTCGAGCCCGTCCGCCAGGCCGTGGTCCGTGTCGCCGTCGAGGTGCCGCTCCGCCCCAGTCACACCGCCGATCCTACGATCCCCCACCACGCCCGCCACCGACCCGTCGGAACGCGGCCGGTGGCGGGGCGGGGTCGGGCCGGGTCAGGCGGCGGCGGACGGCCCCGCGTTGGCCCGCGACGAGACCACGTCGAGCACGTGGTCGACCGCCTCGGCGACCGGCACGCCGTTGCGCTGGGAGCCGTCGCGGTAGCGGAACGAGACGGTGCCGGCGGCCACGTCGTCGTCCCCGGCGATCACCATGAACGGGATCTTCTGCTGCTGGGCGGTGCGGATCTTCTTCTGCATCCGGTCGTCACCGGCGTCGACCTGGGCCCGGATGCCCTTGGCGCGCAGCGCCGCGACGAACCCGTGCAGGTACTCGGTGTGGTCCTCGCGGATCGGGATGCCGACCACCTGCACCGGGGCCAGCCAGGCCGGGAACGCCCCGGCGTAGTGCTCGGTGAGCACCCCGAAGAACCGCTCGATCGAGCCGAACAGCGCCCGGTGGATCATCACCGGCCGCTGCCGGCTGCCGTCGGCCGCCTGGTACTCCAGGCCGAACCGCTCGGGCAGGTTGAAGTCGACCTGGATGGTGGACATCTGCCAGGTCCGGCCGATGGCGTCCTTGGCCTGGACGGAGATCTTCGGCCCGTAGAAGGCCGCCCCGCCCGGGTCGGGCACCAGGTGCAGGCCGGATTCCTCGGCGGCCGAGCGCAGCGCCTCGGTGGCCCGCTCCCAGTTCTCGTCGGTGCCGACCGACTTGTCCGGGTTGCGGGTGGACAGTTCCAGGTAGAAGTCGTCCAGGCCGTAGTCGCGCAGCAGTTCCAGGACGAAGGCGAGCAGCGACTTCAGCTCACCGGCCATCTGCTCCTCGGTGCAGAAGATGTGCGCGTCGTCCTGCGTCATGCCCCGGACCCGGGTCAGGCCGTGCACCACGCCCGACTTCTCGTACCGGTAGACCGTGCCGAACTCGAACATCCGCAGCGGCAGTTCCCGGTAGGAGCGGCCCCGGGACCGGAAGATCAGGTCGTGCATCGGGCAGTTCATCGGCTTGAGGTAGTAGTTCGCCCCCTCCACCTCCATGGGGGGGAACATCCCGTCGGCGTACCAGTCGAGGTGCCCCGAGACCTCGTACAGGTGGCCCTTGGTGATGTGCGGGGTGTTGACGAACGAGTAGCCGGCCTCCTCGTGCTTGACCCGCGAGTAGTTCTCCATCTCCCGGCGGATGATGCCGCCCTTGGGGTGGAAGACCGCCAGGCCGGAGCCCAGCTCGTCGGGGAAGCTGAACAGGTCGAGGTCCACCCCGAGCTTGCGGTGGTCGCGCCGGGCGGCCTCCTCCAGCAGCTTCAGGTACGCCTTCAGCTCGTCCCGGGTCGGCCACGCGGTGCCGTAGACCCGCTGGAGCTGCGGGTTCTTCTCCGACCCCCGCCAGTAGGCGGCGGCCGAGCGCATCAGCTTGAACGCGCCGATCAGCCGGGTGTTCGGCAGGTGCGGGCCCCGGCACAGGTCCGACCAGCAGACCTTGTCCTCGGTCGCGGCGAGGTTGTCGTAGATGGTCAGCTCGCCGCCGCCCACCTCCATCACCTCGCTGGTGTCCAGCCCCTCGCCCTTGACCTCGATGAGTTCCAGCTTGAACGGCTCGGCGGCCAGCTCGGCCCTGGCCTCGTCGAGGCTGCCGAAGCGGCGGCGGCGGAACCGCTGGCCGGACTTGACGATCTCCTGCATCCGCTTTTCGAGCTTGGTCAGGTCGTCGGGCTGGAACGGCTTGTCGACGGCGAAGTCGTAGTAGAAGCCGTTCTCGATCGGCGGGCCGATGCCGAGCTTCGCCTCAGGGAAGACGTCCTGCACGGCCTGGGCGAGCACGTGCGCGGTGGAGTGCCGCAGCACGTTGAGCCCGTCCGGCGAGTCGAGGCTGACCGGTTCGACGGTGGTGTCCTCGGCGGGGGCCCAGTCCAGGTCGCGGAGCTGGCCCTGCGGGTCGCGGACCACCACGACCGCCTTCGGGCCGGCGGCGGGCAGCCCGGCCGCGGCCACCGCGTCGGCCGCCGTCGTCCCGGCGGCGACGACGACGGGGTCGGCCACGACGGGGGTACGGGGTGCGGACACGGTGAACTCCTCAACGGCAGGCGGCACGGATGGGCCGGACGCGCCGGCTGCTTCGATGCTATCGGTCCCGCCGTCGCCCCCGGTCGCCGGGAAAGGAAGCCCGGTGGCGGCATCGACCCGCACCGGCGTTGAACCTTTTCGGCCCGCCGTCCGAACTACCCGGTGTGGCCGGAGCCGGTGTCGGCCACGGCGAGACGGATGGGGGCGGAAGATGACGACGACCCGCGGTGACGTCCGGCGGCGTCGGACCGTGCTGGTGCTGGCTGCGGTCGCGGCCGGGGTGTTCGGCGCCCCGGGCGCGGCGCTGGCGGACGGGCTGACGTCCAGCCCGAGCCAGGCGGTGCAGGGCGACGCGGTGGAGTTGACGTTCGTGGTGCCCGAGCAGCGGCCCGGCGCGCGCACCGAGAAGATCGAGTTCAGGATGCCGCCGGACGCCCCGATCGGCGAGGTGTACCCACTGTCGGTGGACGGCTGGGCGCCCCTGATCACCTCCCGTGAGCTGGCCGCGCCGGTGGCCGGCATCCACGCCCCGTCGGTGAGCACGGTGACCTCGGCGGTGGTCTGGACCCGGGGTGCCGGGCCGGCGGTCCCGGGTCCGGCCCGGCTCTCGGTGGCCATGGGTCCGCTGCCGCAGACCGACCGGATGACCTTCGAGGTGGTGCAGACCTACTCCGACGGGACGGTGGTGCGCTGGGCCGACCCGGCCGGGGGCGGGCATCCCGCCCCGACGCTGGCGCTGGTGCCGCCGGCTCCCGGTGCGGCGACCGGGCACCACGGCGGCGCGGCCGACGGGACGGACGCCCAGGCGGCCACGGCCGACGACGCCGCACCGGCCGACGACGACGGCGGTCCCAGTGCGGACCTGCTGCTCGGCGGTGGCCTGCTGGTCGGGTTGGGTGGCGGCGCGGCGATCGGCTGGGTGGCGAGCCGGTCACGCCGCCGGGCCGCCGCCGACGACGCGCGGGACGACGACCCGACGACGGAGACCGGCTCCGCCCCCGGCGAGCGGGGCTGGCGGCTCGACGGGTCCGACCACGCCGACGCCGAGCGGGTGTCGGCGCGCTGAGCGCGCCGGTCAGTCCAGCCAGTCCGGCAGCGGCTCCCGGGCGGCCACCCAGTCGGCGGGCACCCCGCCGGGCGTACCGACCCCGGTGTGGCCGCCGATGATCCCGCCGACGATGGCGGCGGTGGTGTCGACGTCCCCGCCCGCCTCGACGCAGGCACGGATGGCGGCCGGGTAGTCGGCCAGGTGGGTGGCGACCACCCAGAGGGTGAAGGCGACCGTGTCCTGGGCGGTCACCCGGGCACCGTTGCCCAGCGCCGCGACGGCCTCGTCGAGGCCGCGACCGAGCAGGCCGATCGCCCGGCGTACCCCCCGGTGCACGGCGCTGGCCGGGTCGATCGACCCGGCGACGGTGGTGAGCAGCCGGGTCACGTCGGGGCGGGGTTCACCGTCCAGCCGGGCCCGCGCGGCGAGCGAGGCGGCGACGGCCACCGCGACCGCGCCGGCGATCCCCTCCGGGTGGGCGTGGGTGACCTCGGCGCTGACCCGGGCGCGGGACGCCGCGCGGGTGGTCGAGTCGGCGTACCAGGCGCCGAGCGGGGCGACCCGCATCGCCGCGCCGTTGCCGCAGGAGCCCTGGCCGTCGAAGGCCGACGCGGCGGCCACCGGCCACGGGGTGCCGGTGCGGATCAGCCGCAGGATGCTCACCGCACCCGGCCCGTAGCCCCGGTAGGGCTCGGCCCGGGTGGCGAAGGCCAGCGCCAGCCGGTCGGCGTCGACGTCGCCGTGGGTGGCGAGTTCGGCCAGCACCGAGCAGGCCATCTCGGTGTCGTCGGTCCACGGCCAGGGCGACGGGGGCAGCCGGCCGGCCGCGAGGTCGTCGGGTCGCCGGCCCGGGACGAAGAACTGTGAGCCGAGGGCGTCGCCGACGGACAGCCCGGCGAGACTGTCCCGGGCCAACGCCAACCGGGCGTCGGGAAACAGGGTGAACGGCATCGTCGTACCATTTTGCCCGGTTCGCGGATGCGCCGCAACGCGCCCGACTTGCCACGGGCAGTACGGTGCTGACGTGGCCACCGTGCTCCTGGTCGAAGACGACCACGTCGTCCGCGGCGCGATGCTGCGTTCGCTCAGTGAACGGGGGCACGCGGTGCACGCGGTCGGCACCGCGCTGGACGCGCTGCGTCGGGTCGCCGCCGAGACCCCCGATCTGGTCGTGCTCGACCTGGGCCTGCCCGACCTCGACGGCTCGGACGCGCTGCGGATGCTGCGCGGCATCACCGACGTGCCGATCATCATCGCCACCGCCCGCGACGACGAGCAGTCGGTGGTCCGCCTGCTGCGGGCCGGCGCGGACGACTACATGGTCAAACCGTTCACCGGCGCCCACCTGGACGCCCGGATCACCACCGTGCTGCGTCGGGTCGGCCGGGCCAGCCGTACCGTCGCGCCGGCCGTGCACACCGTCGGTGGGCTGCGGGTGGACGTGGGCGAGCGCAGCGCGGTGCTCGACGGGGAGCCGCTGGCGCTCACCCGTAAGGAATTCGACCTGCTGGCGTACCTGGCGGCGCGGCCTGGCCGGGTGGTGTCCCGGCGGGAACTCTTGGAGGAGGTATGGCGCCAACCGTCGGTCGGCGAGGACCAGACCATCGACGTGCACCTGTACTGGCTGCGCCGAAAGATGGGCGAGTCCGCGGCGAAGCCGCGCTACCTGCGCACCGTGCGGGGGGTGGGGTTCCGGCTGGTGGCCCCCGACTGAGGCCGGCGCTGGCCGCGTTGACGGCCGGCATGTGCGCGCTCGTCGCGTCGGCGTTCCTCGTCCCGCTCGGGTTGACCCTGCGCGGGGAGGTACGCGAGGAGGCGTTGGCCGACGCGGCGCGACGCGGGGCGCTGGTCACCGGCGCGCTCGCCGTCAGCACCGAGCCGGCGGCGGTCCGCCGCGCGGTCGAGGCCACCGGGGACGACCCGGCGACCCGTCCGGTGGTGCACGGCCTGGCCGGGGAGCAGCCGGCCGGCCGGGCGTCGGCCGACGACCTGGAACGGGCACGGGCCGGGGAGCAGTCCCGGGTGGTCGACGTCGACGGCGGGCTGCTGCGGCTCGACCCGGTGGTGCTCGACGGCCGGGTCGCCGTGGTCGAGGTCTTCGTGCCCGACGCCGTCCTCGACGAGGGGGCCGACGGCACCTGGCTGCTGCTCACCGGGGTGGCCGTGGCGCTGGTCGGCGCGGCGGTGATCGTGGTGGACCGGGTCGCCGCGCGGGCGGTCGACTCCACCCGGGCACTGGTCCGCGCCGCGCTCGCCGTGGGCGACGGCGACCTGGGGGTACGGGTCGAGCCGAGCGGCCCGCGCGAGCTGGCCGAGGCGGGGTACGCGTTCAACCGGATGGCCGACCGGCTGGTCGCCGCCCGCACCGACGAGCGGGAGCTGGTGGCGGACCTGTCGCACCGGCTGCGTACCCCGTTGACGGTGCTGCGGCTGGACGCCGAGGGGCTGGACTCCGACGACACCAGCGTCGGCTCGTTCAGCGCGGCGGAGCTGGACCGGCGGCGGACGATCCGGCGCATCCGGCAGGCGATCGTCACCCTGGAGGGCGAGATCGACGTGCTGATCAAGACGACCCGCAAGGCGGTGGCGCACGAGGCCGGGCCGGCCGAGTGCGACGTCAGCGAGGTGGTCCGGGACCGGATGGTGTTCTGGGCGGCGCTGGCCGGCGACCAGAACCGCCCGCATCGGGTCAGCGGCGCGCAGTTGCGGATTCCGGTGCCGGTGCCCCGGGCCGAGCTGGCCGCCGCCCTGGACGCGGTGATCGGCAACGTCTTCCGCTACACCCCGCAGGGCACCGCGTTCGAGGTGGCCGTGTCCCGCCGGGACGGGTACGTGGCGATCCGGATCGACGACGCCGGGCCGGGCATCGCCAACCCGGACCGGGCGTTGCGGCGCGGGGCCAGCGACCAGGGCTCGACCGGGTTGGGGCTGGACATCGCCCGGCGGGTGGCGTTGCAGGCCAACGGCTCGGTGAGCCTCGACCGGGCCCGCCTGGGCGGGGCGAGCGTGGTGATGCTGCTGGCCGATCCGCAGGCCACACCCCGGCAGGTCAACCGGTTCGGTCTGGTGGGTCGGATGGCGCGGGAGGCCCGGGAGCAGAAGGGCGGGGGCCGCCGCTGGCCCCGGCAGCGTCCCACCGACGGCTGAGCGACGGTCGCTGGTTGTGCTGTGGCGCAAGGTTTCCTTAGATCCGGATTAACGACGGCGACGCGGGGCCGGCGGGCTGACAGGATCTGGTCCGAACCCATCAGTTCCACCGGCCTGTCGCCCCTGACACCCACCGGCCGGTGGATCGGTACGCGCGGCGGGGGCACGGTCCCCCACACCAGCTCCCGCCGCGTGTACACCACTTCTCCGGGTTTCCCCCTCCGGTCAGCGGGTCGCCGCGTAGGCGTCGATCTCGGCGGTGATCCGGGCCTGCCCGGCCGGGTCGAGGAACGACGCGGACACCGCCTCCCGGGCCAGCGCCGCGAGCCCGTCGGGGCCGGCGTCGAGCAGTCGGGCGGCGACGGCGTACTCGTCGTTGAGGGTGGTGCCGAACATCGGCGGGTCGTCGGAGTTGATGGTGACCCGGACGCCCGCGTCGACGAGCCGGCGCAGCGGGTGCTCCTCGATCCGGGCGACGGCCCGGGTCCGCACGTTGGACGTCGGGCAGACCTCCAGCGGGATGCGCCGCTCGGCCAGGTGGGCGAGCAGTTCGGGGTCCTGCGCGGCGGAGATGCCGTGGCCGATCCGCTCGGCGCCCAGCTCGCGCAGGGCGTCCCAGACGGTCTGTGGGCCGGTGGTCTCCCCGGCGTGCGGCACGGAACGCAGCCCGGCCGCCCGCGCCTGGTCGAAGTACGGCTTGAACTGCGGTCGGGGCACCCCGATCTCGGGGCCGCCGAGGCCGAAGGCGACCAGCCCGTCGGGGCGCTCGTCGAGGCTGATCCGCAGGGTCTCCTCGGCGGCCGGCAGGCCGGCCTCGCCGGGGATGTCGAAGCACCAGCGCAGCGCGATGCCGAAGTCGGCCTCGGCGCGGCGGCGGGCGTCCTCGATCGCCTCGCAGAACGCCGGTGCGGGGATGCCCCGGCGCACGTGCGAGTAGGGGGTGACGGTCAGCTCGGCGTAGCGGACCTGCTGGCGGGCCAGTTCCCGGGCCACCTCATGGGTGAGCAGCCAGACGTCGTCGGGGTCGCGGATCAGGTCGACGACGCTGAGATAGACCTCGATGAAGTGGGCGAAGTCGCGGAACGCGAAGTAGTCGGCGAGCGCGTCCGGGTCCGCCGGTACGGGGCTGCGTCCCTCGTGCCGGGCGGCCAGTTCGGCGACGATCCGGGGGGACGCGGAGCCCACGTGGTGCACGTGCAGCTCCACCTTGGGCAGTTCGGCGATGAAGGCGGACAGGTCGGTCACTGCTGCTCCTTGTGACGGGCACCCGTGCGGGCGACCACGAAGATCCGACGGAACGGGAAGTACACCTGACCCTGCCGTACCGGGTACGCGCGGGCCAACAGGGTGCCCAGCGCGGCGCGGAACCCGGCCAGGGCGGTGTCGTCCAGCGCCGCCCGCACGGGGCGCAGGGCGGTGCCGTCCAGCCAGGTCAGCACGGGGTGTTCGGCGTCGGCGGGGGCGGGCAGCAGGTGCAGGTAGGTGGTCTCCCAGGCGTCGACCGCGCAGCCGGCGGCGGTCAGCGCGGTGGCGTACCCGACCGGATCGTCGACGGGGTCCTCGCGCAGCAGCGGCCGGACGGTGGCCGCCCAGCGGGGGTCGGCGGCGACCTCGCGCAGCGCCCGGTGCGAGGGGCCGGCGAAGTTGCCGGGCACCTGGAACGCCAGCCATCCGCCGGGCGGCAGCGCGCCGGCCCAGCGGCGCAGCAGGGCGCGGTGGTCGGGCACCCACTGGAGGACCGCGTTGGCGACCAGCACGTCCACGTCGGGGGCGGGCCGCCAGTCGGTGACGTCGCCGACGGTGAAGTCGACCGGGGTGTCGAGCGTGCGGGCCCGCCCGATCATCTCCGGGGAGGAGTCGAGGCCGGTGATCCGGGCGTCCGGCCAGCGCCGGGCGAGGGTGGCGGTCAGGGTGCCCGGACCGCAGCCGAGGTCGACCACCGCGCGTGGCCGGTCGACGCCGACCCGGGCCAGCAGGTCGTGGAACGGGCGGGACCGCTCGTCGCCGTAGCGCAGGTAGCTGCCCGGGTCCCACATGACCAACCTCCCATACCGTACGTACGTCTTGTGACGACGGTACGGCCGGCGCTGCGCCCCGGCAAGCAGGTCACTAGGCTCGACCGCATGGAACAGCGCAGCTTCGACCGGCTCGGCCGGCAGGTGGGTGTGGTCGGCCTCGGGGCCTGGCAGCTCGGCGCGGACTGGGGACAGGTCAGCGAGGGCGACGCCCTGGCCGTCCTCGCCGCCGCCGTGGAGTCCGGCGTCACCTTCCTCGACACCGCCGACGTCTACGGCGACGGCCGCAGCGAGCAGCTGATCGGGCGGTTCCTGCGGGAAAACCCCGGACACGGGCTCACCGTCGCCACCAAGATGGGCCGCCGGGTGCCGCAGACCCCGCAGGCGTACACCCTGGACAACTTCCGGGCCTGGACCGACCGGTCCCGGGCCAACCTCGACGTGGAAACCCTCGACCTGGTTCAGCTGCACTGCCCGCCCAGCGAGGTCTTCGCCGACGACCGGGTCTTCGACGGCCTCGACACCCTCGTCGCCGAGAAGCGGATCGCCGGGTACGGCGTCAGCGTCGAGACCTGCGACCAGGCGCTCACCGCGATCGCCCGGCCGGGGGTGGCCAGCGTCCAGATCATCCTGAACGCGGTCCGGCTCAAGCCCCTCGACGAGGTGCTGCCGGCCGCCGCCGCAGCGGGCGTCGGGATCATCGCCCGGGTGCCGCTGGCCAGCGGCCTGCTCTCCGGCCGGTACGACGAGCACACCACCTTCGCCGCCGACGACCACCGCACCTACAACCGGCACGGGGAGAGCTTCGACGTCGGCGAGACCTTCTCCGGCGTCGACTTCGGCCTCGGCCTGACCGTGGTGCGCCGGCTCGCCCCGCTGGTCGGCGACGGGCGCACGATGGCCCAGTTCGCCCTGCGCTGGGTCATCGACCAGCCCGGGGTGACCGTGGTCATCCCCGGCGCGCGCAACCCGGAACAGGCCCGGGGCAACGCCGCCGCAGCCGGGTCCCCCGCGCTCACCGGGGCCGAGCTGGACACCGTCCGGTCGGTCTACGACGAGCTGGTCCGCCCCCGGGTGCACGACCGGTGGTGAGCCACGCCGGCCCGGTCGTCGCGTCGGCGCGGTCCGGCCGGCATCCTGGTGACCGGGCCGGATCGACCGGCCCACGGAGGGGGGACCGGTGAGGGGATGGCTCACGCTCACCCTGGGCCTGCTGGCCGTGGTGGTCGGCGCCGTCTGGACGATCCAGGGCCTCGGGTACGTCGACGGCAGCCTGATGAGCGACGAGCGGTTGTGGGCCGTCGTCGGGCCGCTGCTGGTGCTGGCCGGGCTGGTGCTGCTCTGGCGCGGGCTGCGGGCCCGCCGGCTGCCCTGACCGGCCCGCCGGGCGCGGGCGTCGATGCGGAAAGCCCCGCGTCCTGAGGGGACACGGGGCTTCTCGTTGATCCGGCTGGCCGGACCACCCGGGCCGGCGAATGCCGACCGGCTTCGCTCAGAGGGGGCGGACCTGCTCGGCCTGCGGACCCTTCTGACCCTGGGCGATCTCGAACTCCACCCGCTGGTTCTCCTCCAGCGTGCGGTAGCCGCTGGTCTGGATGGCCGAGAAGTGGACGAACACGTCAGCACCCCCGCCGTCGACGGTGATGAAGCCGAAGCCCTTGTCAGCGTTGAACCACTTCACGGTTCCCTGCGCCATGTGTATCTCCTTCTAAAACTGGCGGCCGAGCACGCCGTGCGGCCGATTGGCCGTTTTCGAGCGGCGACGACCCAGGCGGGCCCCCACAGCGGGAGACCGCTCCGTGCCGACACCGTCTCGCAACAGCGGGGATCAGCAAACCACGTACCCAAAAACCTTGCACAGCCTAATCGACGAAATTCTCCGACATGTGACCTGACGGATGCCCGACGCACGCTGGCCGGGTCGTCCGCACCCAGGCGAAAGGCCCCCCGTACGTCGATGCGTACGGGGGGCCACAGGTCGTCGTCACCATTCGGGAAGGGAGCCGTCGCGGCTGGTCACCGGGCCGGCGGCGGCCCGGCCGAGCGGTCAGTCGGGCGGGGTCAGTCGGGCGGGGTCAGTCGGGCCAGCGCCCGGTGAGCCGCCGGACGCCGACCGCGCCACCACGGTCCACCGCGGCGCGGACGACCGAGAAGATCGCCCCCTGCAACGCCGCCGCCGCGAGGATCTCGCCCCAGCGGCGGTCCTCGTCGGTGGGGTTGGGCGCCTCGCCGTCCCCGGCGGTCGCCTTCCACACCTGCCGGAAGATCGTCCCGGCCAGCGCGCCGGCCGCCAGTCCCAGCAGCACCCCGACCGGCTTGTACACGGTCCTGCCGATGCCCTTGCTCACCTGCGCCTCCCCCGAACGATCAACAACACCACCACGGCGGCCACCGCGCCGGCCGCTATCGTCGCCCACGGCACCGGATCGCGCCGCACCGCCACCGACGTGTCGTACGCCTGGGTCCGGGCCCGGTCCACGCCGTGGGCCGCCTGCCCCCGCACCCGGGCCACGGTCGACGCGGCCTGCTCGCGCACCCGCTCGCGCGCCTGTTCCGCCGAGTCCTTCAGCCGGGCCTTGACGTCGGCCTTGGCGGCCAGCAGCTCCATGGTCTCGCCCAGCTCCACCCGGGTGCGCCGGATCTCCTCGCGCAGCGCCTCGGTGTCGCCCGTGCCGTTGCCGGTCCCGTTGCTGCCTGTCGTGCCGGTCATGCCCGTCCCCTGTCCTTCACCGCGGCGGCGACCGTGTCCACGTCCGCGCGGACGCTGCGGACCGTCGCCTCCGGCATCGGAGGGACCGCGTGGCTGACCTGCTTCTTCCCCACCAGCGCGAGCACCCCGGCGACGAGGAAGAGCACCACCGCCACGATCAGCGCCGCCGCCCACGCGGGCAGCACCAGGGCCAGCAGCAGGATCACGGCGGTGACCAGTGCGCCGAGCCCGTAGAGGGCCAGTGCTCCGCCGCCGCCGAAGAGGCCGATCCCGATCCCGGCGTGCTTGCCCTTCTGGGTCAGTTCCGCCCGGGCCAGGGCCAGCTCGTCCCGGACCAGTCGGGAGACCTGCTCGGTGGCCCGCTGCACCAGTTCGGCGGTGGACGGCTCGCTCCCGGTCCGGGACGTGCGGTGGTTCGCGACGTCAGCCATGCTGTCCTCCTTTCGTCATCACCGCGCTGTATGCCCGGAGCCGCCGTCCGTCAATCCTGCAATCCTGCGCACGGTGACCAACCACATCTGACCGCAGGTCGGGCCGGGCCGTCCGGCAAAACGCCGAAGCGGGTATGACACGGCCCCCGCGACCGGCGGTCGCGGGGGCCTGGACGGGGCTGCGGGTGGCTCAGCGGCGGGCGTCGGCCCCCGGGTCGGCCCCGACGGTGACGGCCTCGCCCCGGGCCTCCTGGTCCGGGCCGACGAACGCCTCGCTGCGGGCGTCGCCGTCGTCGCTGCCGCCGAAGACCCGGGCGTCGTCGGGCACGTCGCCCTCGGCGCGGCGACGGACCTGGCGGCGCGGCGGCACCCACTGCCAGGGCAGGCTGCCGGCGGCGTCGCCCACCTCGGCCCGGGTCCGGGGCAGCGCGGTCGGCCGGTGGTCGCGGACCCAGCCGACCAGGTGCTCGCGCACCAGGCACCGCAGGTCCCACAGGCTGCCGGCGTCGGCGGCGCTGACCAGGGCGCGCACCTTGATCGCGCCGCCGGTGGCGTCGGTGACCTGGAGCACGCAGACCCGGCCGTCCCACAGGTCGGTGCTCTCGACCAGCCGGCGCAGCTCCTCCCGCATCGACTGCACCGGCACCGACCAGTCGAGGTGGAACTCGGCCGTGCCGAGCACCGCCGCCTCGGTCCGGGTCCAGTTCTGGAACGGGGTGCTGGTGAAGTACGAGGTGGGCAGGATCAGTCGCCGGTCGTCCCAGATCTGGACCACCACGTAGCTGAGCGTCAACTCCTCGATCCGGCCCCACTCCCCCTCGACCACCACCACGTCGTCGAGGCGGACGGCGTCGCTGAAGGCGAGCTGGAGGCCGGCGATGACGTTGCCGAGCAGGCTCTGCGCGGCCAGCGCGGCTACCACACCGACCACACCGGCGCTGGTGAGCACACCCGCGCCGACACCGCGTACCGCCGGGAAGGTCATCAGCATCACGCCGACGGCGAGCACCACGATCACCACGATGGTCAGCCGGCGCAGCAGCACCACCTGGGTGCGTACCCGTCGGGCGTGCCGGTTGTCGGGCACGTCGACCCGCAGGAACCGGGCCAGCGCGGTGTCCTCCGCCACCACCAGCAGGGAGGCGACCAGCCAGGCCACCGCGGCGACCACCCCCAGCACCAGGATGTGCAGCACGGCCTGCCGCCACCCGGTGCCCACGGCGTAGCCGGTGGTCCAGCGGACCGCGAACTGGACGGCCACCACCGTGCCGGCGACCTGCAACGGCCGGTGCACGTGCGCGGTCAACTCCGTCATCAGGTGGGACCGCCGGCCGAGCCGGCGGATCAGCCGGTGTACCACCTCGACGAGCAACAGAGCGATCGCCGCCGCGGTGGCCGCGGCGGCGATCGTCTCGAGGTAGTCCTGCACGTGGTTGTCTCCTTCCGGCCGGGCTGATCGCATTCGGGCAAAGGCCCAATGGTGCCCGGCGTTTCCGGTATCGACCAGGCTCAGATCTTGCGGAACCGGGACTGGAAGAAGCAGTAGACCCCGAACGCGGCGATGCCGAGCGCCATCAGCGCCAGGATGAACGGCCCGTACGCCTGGTCCCGCAGGGTCCGCAGCGCGGCGTCCAAACCACGGGCCTTCTCCGGGTCGTAGTTGATCGCCGCGACCACGATCAGCAGGCCGGCGACGGCGAACACCGCACCCCGGGCGATGTAGCCGGCCATACCGAGCCGGCGGGTCAACTGCCGGGTCTTGCCGTTCATCTCGTTGGTCTTCAGGTTCCGCTCGAACTTCTTCTTGTAGCCGTAGATCATCATGCCGATGCCGACGGCGGCGAGCACCAGGCCGGCGAGCCCGACCAGCCAGCGACCGCCGCTGGAGGCCATCAGCTTCTCGCTGAACTGCTCCTGCTGGTCGGCGCTGTTGGAGCTGGCGTCCTGGACCACCTTGATCGAGGTCCAGGCGAGCCAGAGGAAGACGACGGTACGGACGCCCGAGGCGATCCGCTCGAAGAGGCGTTCCTTGCCCCGCTTGGCGTGGTGGCCGACGGCCGCCTCCAGCGCCTGCCAGATGGCCATCGCGATCAGCCCGACGGCGATCGCGATCAGCAGGAACTTGCCCATCGGCTGGGCGCCCAGGGCGCGCAGGGCACCGTTCTGGTTGCCCTCCTCGCCGGAGCCGGCGAAGGCGATCTGGAGGATGACCCAGGCGAAGAGCAGATGCACGATCCCGTAGCCGATGAAACCGGCCCGGGCGAGGAGTTCCAGCCAGCGGCTGTCCGCGGTGCGGGCAGCGGTGGCTTCGGCGTTCCGGGTGAGTGACATGGGCCCACAATCTCCGTTCGGGAAGATCCCCAAACGTGGTGCCGCCGGCCCGGGGCAGGTCAGCTGCCGGCGTTACGCGACACCCGGATCTGGACCTGCTGGTCGGTGACGCTGTCCAGGGTGACCGCGAAACCGCCCACCTCGGTGGCCTGCTGGCCGATGGTCAACGAGAGCTGCTCGCCGGCGACCTCGACGGTCACCTGGTCGCCCTGCGCGCCGATCAGCTTCGCCTCGACGCCGAGGATGGAGGCGCGGGCGTCGACGCCCCGGTCGAAGGTGACCGTGCAGGCGTCCAGGCCGCAGTCGGTGTCGGCACCGTCCGAGCTGCATCCGGCGAGCACGGCCACGCCGAGCGCCAGGCCGGCCAGCAGGCCGGCGGTCCGCCGGAGGGGGGTGGGGGTGGTGGCGCTTCGCTTCGTCACCCCACCAAGGGTACGAGACGCCGCCCACCCCGGCACCCGGGTGGATCTTCGGGGCGGGTGGGCGGGCTAGGGTCCGGACATGCCGTTCGACATCACCCGTACCCGGGCCGCGTACCCCGCGCTCGCCGAGGGTTTCGCCCACTTCGACGGTGCCGGTGGCACCCAGACCCCCCGGTCGGTGATCGACGCGGTGGCCGACGCGATGCGGATCGCGGTGGGCAACCGCAGCACCGCCTTCCTGCCCGGCCGCCGGTCACTGGAGCTGGTGACGGGGGCCCGGACGGCGGTGGCCGACCTGCTGGGCGTGGCCCCGGACGGGGTGGTGCTCGGGCCGAGCGCGACCGCGCTGACGTACACCCTGGCCCGGACGCTGGGCGCGGACTGGGGCCCCGGGGACGAGGTGGTGGTCTCCCGGCTCGACCACGACGCCAACGTGCGGCCCTGGGTGCAGGCGGCCGGGGCGGCGGGGGCGACCGTACGCTGGGCCGAGTTCGACCCGGTCACCGGCGACCTGCCCGCCGACCAGTACGCCGACCTGGTCGGCGGGCGGACCCGACTGGTGGCGGTGACCGCCGGCAGCAACGCGACCGGCACCGTGCCGGACGTGGCGGCGATCGCCGCGACGGCCCACGCGGCCGGCGCGCTGGTCTGCGTGGACGGCGTGCACTCGGTGCCGCACGGCCCCACCGACCTGGCCGCCACGGGTGCCGACTTCCTCGTCACCAGCGCCTACAAGTGGTCCGGCCCGCACCTGGCGGCGGTGGTGGCCGACCCGGCCCGCTGGGCGGGGCTGCGCCCGGCCAAGCTGGTCCCCTCCTCCGACGCGGTGCCCGACCGGTTCGAGGCCGGCACGCCGAGCTTCCCGCTGCTCGCCGGGGTGGCCGCCGCCGTCGACCACCTGGCCGGGCTGGACCCGACGGCCACCGGTGACCGGCGGGCCCGGGTCCGCGCCGGGCTGGCCGCCGCGCAGGCGTACGAGGGGACGCTGTTCGCCCGGCTGGCCGCCGGGCTGGCCGCCCGGCCGGCGGTCAGCGTCCTGCCGGCCGGCGGGCGGCGCTGCCCGACCGTGTCGTTCCGGCTGGCCGGGTGGACGCCGGCCGGGCTGGCCGCCGCGCTGGGCGCCGCCGGGCTCTGCCTGTCCAGTGGGGACTACTACGCCTACGAGTACTTCCAGTCGCTCGGGCTGCGCGACAGCGGCGGCGCCGTCCGGGCGAGCGTCTACCACTACAACACGGTCGACGAGGTGGACCGGCTGCTGGCCGAGCTGGACCGGCTGGCCGACCGGGGGGAGCCGGCGAACCGCTGAGGGCGGGCGGGTCAGCGGGTTCCGGTGAGCAGTTCGGCGGCGGCGCGGGCGGCGGCCCGGGTCGCGCCGTGGGTGGCCAGGTGCAGCCCGCCGGTGACCAGCTCGGGCAGGCCGAGTTCGACTATCACGGCGTCCGGGCGGGTGGCCAGCGCCCGGTCGACCGCGGCCCGCATCCACGGGTGCCGGTGCAGGTCCCGCACCACCAGCACCAGTGGCCGGCCGGCCGCCCCGGCGGTCGGGTCGGCGGGCAGGTCGGCCTCGGCGAGCCGGACGGTGGTGGTGCCGGGGAGCAGGTCGGCCAGGGGGGCCCCGAGCCCCCACGGGGTCTCCGCGCCGATCGCGATGTTGTGCGGCGCGGCGAACTCGACCACGTGCGCGGCGGCGGTCAACGGCAGCCGGCTGACCGCGTCGCCGCTGACCCGTACCGCGCGCCGGGCGGCGGTCAGGCCGACCGGCGAGCCGTCGGCGGGGCGCGGGGCGGGGTCGGGCCGGCCGGCGCGGGCGGCGGCGCTCCACTCGGCGAGCTGACCGACCCGCTTGGCGGCCTCGGCGAGGCGTTCCTCGGGCAGCTCACCGGCGAGCACCGCGGCCACGATCGCGTCGCGCAGGTAGCGGGCGGCGGCCTCGTCGGCGCGTTCACCGCCGACGCAGATCGCGTCCGCTCCGGCGGCGAGGGCCCGGACGGCGGTGCCGGCGAAGCCGTACCGGTCGGCGACGGCGCGCATCTCCACCGCGTCGGTGACCACCACGCCGGAGAAGCCCAGTTCCTCGCGGAGCAGGTCGCCGAGGATGCGGCGGCTGAGGGTGGCCGGCAGGTCGGGGTCGAGGGCGGGGACCAGCAGGTGCCCGGTCATCACCGCCTGCACCCCGGCGGCGACGGCGGCCCGGAAGGGGACCAGCTCACCGGCGTCCAGGCGGGCCCGGCTGGCCCCGATGCGGGGCAGGTCGTGGTGCGAGTCGACCCGGGTGTCGCCGTGGCCGGGGAAGTGCTTGGCGCAGGCGGCGACGCCGGCGGACTGGAGGCCGCGTACCCAGGCGGCGGTGTGCCGGGCCACCAGGTGCGGGTCGGCGCCGAAGGAACGCACCCCGATCACCGGGTTGGCCGGGTTGATGTTGACGTCGGCGTCCGGGGCGTAGTTGAGGGTGACGCCGAGGTCGGCGAGTTCGACGCCGAGGTCGCGGGCCACGTCCTCGGTGAGCGTCGGGTCGTCGACCGCGCCGAGGGCGAGGTTGCCGGGGCGGGAGCTGCCCCGGCCGGACTCGATCCGGGTGACGTCGCCGGCCTCCTCGTCGATGGCCACCAGCACGTCGGGGCGTTCGGCGCGCAGCGTCGCGGTGAGCGCGGCCACCTGTTCCGGGTCGACGACGTTGCGGGCGAACAGCACCACCGCGCCGAGCCCCTCGGCCAGCCACCGGCAGACCCAGTCGGGCGGGGTGGTGCCGACGAAGCCGGGTTGCAGGACGGTGGCGGCCAGACCCGCCAGGTTGCGCTCGTTCATCCGGCCCCGGTACCCCCGTCGCGTGTCGACGGCCCGATGCCGTCGCGGTGCTGCCATGGTCACACCGGGCGAGGTAATAGTCAATAAACCTTACTGTTACTGTCTGGCGTCGGTCGGGGCGACGTGCGACAGTGCGGGGATGGACCTGCCGCCGCTCGCCGACGCCACCTCGCCGGCCGACATCCCCGGCGTACGCCTGCTCGGCCTGGTGGTCGGCGGGTTGCTGCTGCTGGCCGCCATCCGGGCCATGTTCGGCCGCCGCTGAGTTCGGCCGTCGCCGGCCGACTGATCCCGCGCCGGCCGGGGTACCGCTAGCGGGTGTCACGCCGCACCCGGCGGCGCGCCCAGCGAGGGGGCACCATGAGGATCGGCTACTTCCTGTCCAGTGAGGAGTTCACCCCGGCGCAACTGCTGGAGCAGGCCCGGGCCGCCGAGCGGGCCGGCTTCCAGGCACTGTGGATCTCCGACCACTACCACCCGTGGACGGACGCCCAGGGGCAGAGCCCCTTCGTCTGGTCCGTCATCGGGGCGCTGAGCCAGGTCACCACGTTGCCGGTGAGCACGGCGGTGACCTGCCCCACGGTCCGCATCCACCCGGCGGTGCTGGCGCAGGCGGCGGCGACCAGCGCGGTCATGCACTCCGGCCGGTTCGTCCTCGGCGTCGGCACCGGCGAGGCGCTCAACGAGCACATCCTCGGCGACGCCTGGCCGCAGACCGACGTCCGGCTGGAGATGCTGGAGGAGGCCGTCGAGGTAATGCGGGAACTGTGGCGGGGCGACTTCGTCAACCACCACGGCCGGCACTACACGGTGGAGCACGCCCGCGTCTACACGCTGCCCGACACACCCCCGCCGGTGTACGTCTCCGGCTTCGGACCCAAGGCCGTCGACCTGGCCGCCCGGATCGGCGACGGCTACGTCAGCATGATGCCCGACGGCGACCTGGTCAGCCGGTTCCGGGACAACGGCGGCGGCGACAAGCCGTGCCAGGCCGGCTTCAAGGCCGCGTACGCCGACACCGAGGACGAGGGCGCGCGGATCGCGTACGAGACGTGGCCCAACGCCGGGGTGCCGGGCGAGTTGTCCCAGGTGCTGCCCTCCCCCCGGCACTTCGAGCAGGCGGCCCAACTGGTCACGCCGGATCAGGTGCGGCAGGGCTTCGTCTGCGGCAACAGCGCCGACGCGCACCTGGAGATGATCGACAGGTACGCCAAGGCCGGCTTCGACGAGGTCTACGTGGGCAACGCCGGCCCGCACTGGCCGGGCCTGTTCGACCTCTACCAACGTGAGGTGCTCCCCCACCTGCGCTGAATCCCACCGTCCACGGGTCACCGACACGCACCGCCGTCGGTGACCCGTGGTCGACCGGGCGTGCGCACCCGGTCACCGCGCCTGACCTGCGCCGTACCGGCCGGCATGGGCGGTGTGCCCGATCCGGTGGGGGCGGTTTCGGGGTCGATCCGCCCGGGTACCTCCGGCCCTCGATGAAGCTGTCCATGCACTCGACGACGTTGCGCCGCGCGGCGCGCAGCCTGTTCGGCTGGAAAGCGCTGCGGCCCAACCAGCTCGCCGCCATGCGCGCGGTGATGAAACGACGCGACGCCCTGGTGGTGCTCCCCACCGGAGCCGGCAAGTCGGCGATCTACCAGATCCCGGCGAGCCTGATCCCCGGGCCGACGGTGGTGATCTCCCCCCTGCTGGCCCTCCAGCAGGACCAGATCGCCGCGCTCAACGAACGCCAGCGCCCCGAGCTGCGCGCCGTCCGGATCAGCTCCGACGAGAGCGCCGCCCAGCAGGCCGAGGCGATCGAGGAGATCCGGCAGGGGCGGGCGGAGTTCCTCTTCATCACCCCGGAGGCGCTGGCCAACCCCGACCGGATGGCCGAGGTGAAGTCGCTGCGACCGGCCCTGGTGGCGATCGACGAGGCGCACTGCATCTCGGCGTGGGGGCACGACTTCCGCCCCGACTACCTGGCGTTGGGCCACCTGATCGACGGTCTCGGCCGTCCGCCGGTGGTGGCGCTGACCGCCACCGCCTCCCCACCGGTACGCGACGACATCATCGCCCGGCTGCGGCTGCGCGACCCCGAGGTGGTGGTCTCCGGGCTGGACCGGCCGAACCTGTTCGTCGAGGTCGCCTACTGCCCCACCGACGACTACCGCTGGCGGCGGCTGATCGCGTTGCTACGCGACGACGAGCGGCCCGGCATCATCTACGTGCCGACCCGGCGGGCCGCCGAGGTGCTGGCCGAGCGGCTGACCACGGCCGGTTTCCCGGCGGAGTACTACCACGGCGGTATGCCCACCGCCGCCCGGCACGGGCTGCACGAGGCGTTCCTCGCCGACCAGGTGCCGATCATGGTGGCGACGTCGGCGTTCGGCATGGGCATCGACAAGCCGAACATCGCCTGGGTGGTGCACATGGCGCTGCCCGACTCGCCGGACAGCTACTTCCAGGAGATCGGCCGGGCCGGGCGCGACGGTGCGCCGGCCCGGGTGCTGCTGCTGTGGCGGGCCGAGGACGTCGGCCTGCAACGCTTCTTCTCCGGCGGCCTGCCGGACGAGACCGAACTGCGGGACCTGGCCGCGCTGCTGCGTCGCCGGGCGACGACGAAGAAGGCGCTGCGCGAGGCGACCGGCCTCGGGCCGCGCAAGCTCGGGCAGTACCTGGCCCTGCTGGAGCAGATCGGGGCGGCCGAACCCCGGGCCGGGCAGAAGATCGGCGCACCGCGCTACTCCCCCACCCCGGTCGAGGCGGGCGCGGCGGCCCTGGCCGAGGCCGAACGGCAGCAGACGGTGACCCGCTCGCGTACCGACATGATGCGCGCCTTCGCCGAGACCACCGGCTGCCGGGGGCAGGTGCTGCTGGCCTACTTCGGCGAGCAGATGTCGCAGGTCTGCGGGCACTGCGACAACTGCCACGCCGGCACCAGCGTGGCAAGCGACGGCGCGGTCGGCCCGTTCCCGGTGCACAGCCAGGTGCGGCACCCGGAGTGGGGCCCCGGGTTGGTGCTCAACTGCGAGGAGGACCGGATGACGGTGCTCTTCGACGAGGTGGGTTACAAGACGCTCTCCGTGCGCGTGGTGTCCGAACAGGGTCTGCTGACGCTGGACTAGCCTGACCCGGGCGACCGCCCGCGTGCGGTGCCTGCAGTGAAACGAACCGAGAGGGGCTCAGTCGTGATCGAACAGCCGGCGTACACCGGGTTCGGGTTCTCCGACGAGGAGTGGGGGCTGCTGGTCGGCCTGCCGCAGTCGGTCCTGACCGCGGCCAGCGCCGCCGAGTCGGACGGCGCCCGACGCACCCGCGCCGAGAACGCGGCCGGGCTGGAGACCATCTCCGCCGGCCGGGAGTCGGCCAGCCCGCTCGTCGCCGCCGTCGCCGGGGAGATCGTCTCCCGGGTGGGCGACCCGGAGGCCGGCGAGGAACTCCCGGTGATCTCGCCGGCCGACCCGCAGGCGCTCATCGACGACGTGCTGGTCCGGGCCGGACAGGCGGCCACCCTGCTGGCCGCGAAGGTGGACGAGGGCGAGGCCGGGGCGTACCGGCACTGGCTGGTGGAGATCGCCGACCAGGTGGTCGGGGCGGCGTCCAGCGGGGGGCTGCTCGGCCTCGGCGGCGACCAGGTCAGCGACTCGGAGCGCAAGTTCCGCGACCGCCTCTCCCAGGTCCTCAACGACTGACGTCGACCACGGCGACGGGCCGGGCCAGCCTCACGGCGGCCCGGCCCGTCGCCGTCTCGTCGGCCGGTCGGCCGTGGTCGACCCAATGTCGCCGATGGTGCGGTGTCCCGGGCACTTCGATGCCGCTGAATCGGCGAAGCAGCAAACCCGACCGCCCACCCGGACCCCGCGCGGAGCGGGCCGGTGGGGTCTTCGTCCAGAATGGAGGGGAAGTGCCCGCCGACGGGGAGGCCGGACATGGTGCACCGCACGGTGATCGACACCGAACAACTGCCGCCGACGGAACGGTTCGGGATGTGGCTGGACCTGGTCGCCCGGACCGCCGCGCCGCTGCGCATCCGCTCCGACCACCAGCACGACTTCCGGGCCCGCGCCGAGTTCGTCGAGCTGGGCCCGATCCGGCTGGTGCGCTACCGCTACCCGTCACTGGAGGCGGTCCGCACCCCGAAGCTGGTCCGGCGCACCGAGGTGGACTTCCACATGCTCGCCCTCACCACCAACGGCACCGGCGTCGCCGGGCAGGCCGGGCGGGAGAGCCGGCTCGGCCCCGGTGAATTCACCTTCTACGACGGCTCCCGGCCGCACGAGGTGAGCCACCTCGGCGACGGCAACGGCGCGGAGCACGCCGCCTCGATCGTCGCCCTGGTCCCCTACGGGGCGATCCCGCTCACCCCGGACCAGCTCGCCCCGCTGCTGGCCGGCCGGATGTCGGCAAGCGAGGGGATCGGCGCGCTGGTTGCCCAGTACCTGACCCGGATCACCACCCATCCGGAGCAGTACCAGCAGGCCGACGCCGAGCGGCTGGGCGGGGTGGCGCTGGACCTGATCTCCACCATGCTCGGCCGGTACCTGGTCGCCGAGGACGAGATGCCCCGCGAGGTACGCCGCCGGGCGCTGCTCGCCCAGGTGCGGGCGTACGTCCAGCGGCGACTGGGTGACGCCGGGCTGACCCCGGCCACCATCGCCGAGGCACACCACATCTCGGTACGCAGCCTGCACCGGCTCTTCGAGGAGGAGCACGCCACTGTGGCCTCGTACATCCGGGAACTGCGGTTGGAGCGGTGCCGGCGGGACCTGGCCGATCCCGCGCTGGCCCACCGGCCGGTGCAGGCCGTCGCCGCGCGCTGGGGTTTCCGGGACAAGGCGCACTTCAGCCGGGTCTTCCGGGCCGCCCACCAGCTCACCCCCCAGGCGTACCGGACGCTGCACCTCCAACAGGCACGGATCGACAACAGCACGGCGTCCGCAGTCAACCCGGGACCGACATACTGACAGTGGGCCGACGGTCACCCGACCGGCCGGCCCGACGGTAACGGGGGACCGCGGCGTGGCGTCCGTGACCCAGGTGGGTCACGGGCGGCCGCCCGGTGCCGCAGCCCCTCCGCAGGCGCGACCGTCGTCGCCCCGGATGGCCTCCCGGCCGCACCCGCCCCGACCCCGTCGCGCCTCCCCCCAGGAACAGCGGCGGGGTCGGTCAGGTCTCCGCCAGCAACTCCAGCACCGACCGTTCGACCTGCTCACGCGGGGCGTCGGCGGGCACCGGCAGCACCACGCCGTCGTGGTAGAGGTCGACCACCCGGGGGTCCACGTACGACGTACGGGCCACCGTGGGGGTGTTGCCGAGCAGCTCAGCGACCTCCCGCATCACCCCGGCCACCGCCCGCCGACGGGCCGTGACCGAACGCTGCGTCCCCACGGTCGCCAGCTCGGTGGCCGCCCGGACGGTGGCGTGCCAGGTGCGGAAGTCCTTCGCGGTCATCTCGCCGCCGCTGGCGTCGCGCAGGTAGCCGTTGACCTCGTCGCTGCGCACGTCCCGCCAGACCCGCCCGTCCCAGTAGCCGAAGAGCCGTTCCTCGGTGCGCCGTCGCCGCCGCAGGTCGGTCAGCACCTGGCACAGCTGCGGGTCCTCGATCCGGCGGACCTGCTCGATGCCACCCTTGGCCGGGAACTCGAAGACCACGCAGCCGCCCCGGGACCGGGCGTGCTCCGGGCGCAGGGTGGACACGCCGAAGGTGGCGTCCTCCCCGACGGCGTACTGCTCGTTGCCGACCCGGAAGGTGCCCATGTCGAGCAGCCGCACGACGGTGGCCAGCACCCGGTCCCGGTTCAGCCCCCGCCCGGCCAGGTCACCGGCGATCCGGTCGCGCAGGGTCGGCAACCGGCGGGCCACCTCCAGCACGTGGTCGAACTTCGCCTCGTCCCGCTTGCGCCGCCACTGCGGGTGGTAGAGGTACTGCCGGCGCCCGGCGGCGTCGGTGCCGGTGGCCAGGATGTGCCCGTTGGGGTATGGCGCGATCCACACGTCGGACCAGGCCGGCGGGATGACCAGCTCGCCCAGCCAGGCCAGGGTGTCCGGGTCCCGCACCCGCTCCCCGTGCCGGTCCAGGAAGGTCCAGCCCTTGCCGCGTCGGCGACGCCCGTACCCCGCCCGACCCGGATCACTGCGCCGCAGTCGCACCTCAGACCCGTACCGTTTCCTCGGCCTCGTCCACGGCGGCCAGCACCCGGTCGACCGGGAGCGCCGCCCATCTCGCCGCCGTACCTACCCCCGGCGCGACGCCGCAATCCTCGCCCGTGGCCCAGAGCACCCGGTGCCACGGCCGGTCGGCCGGCGGGCCCCAGCGGGCCGGCGGCACCGGGCCGAACAGCAGCACCGACGGGACCCGGTAGGCGGTGGCCAGGTGACCGACCCCGGTGTCCCCGCTGACCACCAGCCGGGCGGCGGCCACCAGGGCGGCCAGCTCACCCAGGTCGGTGCGGCCGGCCAGCACCGCCGACCCGGGCAGGCCCGCGCCGGCCGCCACCCGGGCGGCCAGTTCCCGTTCGCCGGCCGAGCCGGTCACCACCACCCGGTGCCCCCGGTCGGCCAGCCGCCGGGCCAGCGCGGCGAACCGGTCCGCCGGCCACCGCTTCGCCTCGACCTTGCTGCCCGGGTGCACCACGGTCACCCCGGCCGGCAGCCGGCCCGCAGGTGGCCGGTGCAACGCCAGGTCGGTGCGGTCGGCCGGGATGCCGTACCAGTCGAGCAGCCGGCACCAGCGGTCCACCTCGTGCTCGTCGTCGTCCCAGTCGGGGCCGTCGCGGTGCCCGGCGGACGGGCACCGGAAGGCCACCAGCCGGCCCGCGCCGGCCAGCATCCGGTGCGAACGCGGCCCGCGTCCGTGCAGGTTGACCGCCACCTCCGGCGGCGGCCCGGACCACGGCGGCGCGCCGGGCGACGACCGGCCGGCCGACGGGGGGACGGGCCAGGGCGGCGGGCCGAGGTCGTCGGTGGGCAGCAGCCGGTCGACCCCGCCGACCAGCTCGACCAGCGGGCCTAGCCAGGCCGGCGCGGCCAGCACCAGTTCCTCGCCCGGATGCCCGGCCCGCAGGGCACGCAGGGCGGGCACCGCCGTGGCCAGGTCACCGACGCCGAGCGCCCGCAGCACCAGGATCACGGGTACGAGGTCTCCTGCTCGGCGCAGACCACCAGTTCCCGCACGACGCTGCCGGGCGGCTGGGACAGCGCGAACATGATCGCGGCGGCGGTGTCGGCCGGGTCGTTGAGTTTCGCGTCCGGCCCCGGCCGGTACTGCGGGTCGCGGTCGTCGAAGAAGGCGGTCCGCATGCCGCCGGGGATGAGCAGGGTCACCCCGACGCTGCCGGCCAGCTCGGCGGCGAGCGACCGGGTGAACCCGACCACGCCGAACTTCGCCGCGCAGTACGCGGTGGCGTCCCCGACCGCCTTGACGCCCAGGGTGGAGGCGACCGTGACGACGTTGCCCCTCGACGCCTCCAGGTAGGGCAGCGCGGCCCGGACCACCGCCACCGTGGCGAGCAGGTCCACCACGACGATCCGTTCCCAGGTGTCGCGGGGGACGTCGGCCAGCCTGCCCGGCACGTCCATGCCGGCGGCGGTCACCACCGCGTCCAGCCCGCCGACCCGCTCGGCCAGGTCCCGGGTGGCCTCCTCGGCGGCCCGGGTGTCGGCCAGGTCGCACTCGATCCACGGCACCCCGTCGTCGGGGGGTCGCCGGTCCAGCACCAGCGGTCGTCCGCCGGCCCGCGCGACGGCGGTGACCACGGCCGCGCCGAGGCCGCTCGACCCGCCGGTGACCAGGACGGCCGGACCGGCACCGGGTGGACTGCTGCTCATCGTGCTCCCTCCGTCGTCGGATGCGCCGGGCCCACCGGGGACCCGGCGCGTTCCGGCCGGCCGGTGCGTCGGCGTTCACCCCGGGCCGCCGCGATCATGTCGGTGGTGGAGCGCCCGTCCAGGTACGGCACCACCACGCTGTCCCCGCCCCACCGGCGCAGCAGCTCGCCCTCCGGCAGGGTCGGCTCGTCGTCGACGCCGGTGGCGTAGTCCCCGCCCTTGACCCAGATGTCGGGCCGCAGCCAGCCCAGGGTCGCGTGCGGGGTGGGCTCGTCGAAGACCACCACCGCGTCGACGCAGCTCAACGCCGCGAGCAGCCGGGCCCGGTCGCCCTGCGGGATCACCGGTCGGTCGGGGCCCTTGAGGCCGGTGACGCTGGTGTCGGAGTTCAGGCACACCACCAGGCAGTCGCCGAGCTGCCGGGCGGCCTGCAACGTCGCCACGTGCCCGGCGTGCAGCAGGTCGAAGCAGCCCCCGGTGGCGACCACGGTGCCGCCGGCCGCGCGGACCTCGGCCACCACCGCGCCCGCTGCGGCGGCCCCGATCCGTTCCCCGCCGCCGACCAGCACCGGCGGGCAGTCCCGCACCGGTACGGGCAGCGCGGCGGCCACCCCGCCGTCCGCCACGTACGCCGACGCCGCCCCGACGGCCGCCTGGACCGCCTCGGAGACCAGTGCGCCCCCGGCGAGCGCCACCGCGGCGGCCGAGGCGAACCGGTCCCCCGCCCCGCAGGTGTCCCCCTCGGCGCTGACCGGCGCGGAGACCATCAGCGGCGTCGCCCCGGCGGAGCAGAGCAGCGCGCCGTCGCCTCCGAGGGTCACCACCACCGCGCCGGCCCGCCAGCGTTCCCGCAGCCCCTGGCCGGCCCGGGCGGCGACCGCCAGCCGGGACCCGCCCGGCGGCACCTTGGCCAGTTCCCGGGCCTCCGGCTCGTTCGGGGTGACCAGCCGTACCCCCGGCACCGCGACCGGGCCCCGGGGGTGCGGGTCCCAGACCACCGGGGCGCGGGTCGCGGCCAGCGCCGCCCGCAGCGCCGGTTGTCGGGCCACCCCCCGGCCGTAGTCGCTGACCAGCACCGCGGACGCCCCGGCGAGCAGCCGCAGCACCGCCTCGCCGGGTGGGCCGGGTTCCCCCGCCGCGCCACCCCGGTCGTGGCGCAGCAGCACCCGGCCCCGGGCCCGCAGCCGGACCTTCTCCGGAGTCGCCCCGGCCAGCGGCAGCCCGTACACCTGCACCCCGGCGGCGGTGAGCAGGGAGCTGAGCCGGGCCGCCCCGGCGTCGTCGGCGAGCGCGGTCACCAGCGCCACCTCGGCACCTGCGGCGGCGGCGAAGACGGCGGCCAGGCCCGCCCCGCCGGGCCGGTCGGCGGCGGCCGTCTCGTCCAGCACCGGCACCGGCGAGTCGGGGCACAGCCGGTTCACCACCCCCTCGACGTCCCGGTCGAGCAGGGTGTCCCCGACCACCACCAGCGGGCCCCTCACGCCGGGTCCCCGCGCCGTCCGTCGGCCGCCGGGTCGACGACCACCTCCACCCCGGCCCGTACCGGCCCGCCGTCGGCCACCGGCGGGCCGGGCGGGTCGTCGGCCACCGGAACGTCCGCCGCCGGGTCCACGGGCCGGGCCGGCGACGCGGCGACCTCGGCGGCCGCCGCCTGGCCGGCCAGCGCGGTCAACGCCGTGGGCAGCGCCCGGTCGACGTACTCGCAGAGCACGTGGGTGGAGACCAGGTGCAGTTCCTGCACCACCTGGCTGTCCGGCGAGGCGACGCCGAGCGCCTCGTGGCAGGCGTCGGCGAGCGGGTTCGGCGTCGGGCCGGTGAACGCCCAGCAGCGCAGCCCGGCCTCCCGGGCGGCCGCCACGGCGGCGAGCAGGTTGCCGCTGGCCCCGCTGGTGGACATCAGCAGCAGGACGTCGCCGGGACGGCCGTGGGCCCGCACCTGGCGGGCGAAGACCTCGTCGTAGCCGTAGTCGTTGCCGATCGCGGTCAGCGCGGAGGTCTCGGCGTGCAGGGCGATCGCCGACAGCGGCCGGCGCTCGTCGCGCAGCCGGCCGACCAGTTCGGCGGTGAGGTGCTGGGCCTCGGCGGCGCTGCCCCCGTTGCCGGCGACCAGCAACCGCCCGCCGCCGACCAGGATGCCGGCCAGTTCGGTGCCCCAGCGGGCCAGCAACGGCTCCGCCGCACGGTACGGCAGCAGCGCCTCGGCCAGCAGGGTCAGGTGGGCGTCGAGCAGGCCGGCCCGCGCCGCCCGGGTCGAGGTCGTCATCAGGCGACCACCCGGCTCGGCCTGCGTACGGCGGCGACCTCGGCGTACACCTCGGTCAACCGGTCGGCGGCGGTGGCCCACGAGTAGCTGCGGCGGGCCCGCTGCAACGCGGCGGTGGCATAGCCGTAGCGGCGGGCCGGGTCGTCGATCAGGCCGGCCAGCGCGTCGCCCAGCGCCTGCGGGTCCCGGGCCGGCACCAGGTCACCGGTCACCCCGTCGACCACGGTGTCCCGGATGCCGCCGACCGCCGTGCCGACGACGGGCACCCCGCAGGCCATCGCCTCCAGCGGGGTCAGCCCGAACGGCTCGTACCAGGGGGCGGCGACCAGCACGTCGGCCGACCGGTACCAGCGGCCCATCTCCTCCCGGGGCACCGCCCCGACCAGCCGGACCCGGTCGGCGACCCCGCAGGTGCGGGCGAGCGCCCGCAGCCGCCGGGCGTACGGGTCGGTCTCCAGCAGCCCGGCGGGCGGCCCGCCGACGACCACGCACTCGGCGTCGGGCACCAGCGCCATCGCCCGGATCACCGTCTGGAAGCCCTTGCGTTCCACCAGCCGGCCGACGGTGAGCACCCGGGGCCGGTCGGCGTCGCGGTCGACGGCCGGGCCGAGCGGGGCGAAGGTGTCCAGGTTCACCCCGGACGGCACGACGGTCATCCGGGACCGGGGGACGCCGAGGCGGACCAGTTCCCCGACCTCGTCGCGGCACTGGGCGATGACCCGGTCGACGGCGCACCCCAGTTCCCGTTCGTAGCCGATCCGCCGGGCCGGGCTGGTGTCCTGCACCCCCTGGTGACGCCGCTTGACCGTGCCCAACGCGTGGTACGTCTGCACCACCGGCACCCCGGTCTGCCGGCCGGCGGCCAGCGCGGCCAGCCCGCTCATCCAGAAGTGCGCGTGCACCACCTCCGGCGTCCAGTCCCCGCCCCGCCAGCGGCCGGTGAGCCAGTGGCTGAACTCCTTCATGTGCGGCAGCAGGGCGTCCTTGGCGACCGGCTCGGCCGGGCCGGCGGGTACGTGCACCACCTCGTACCCGTCCGGGGCGCGGACGGCGACCGGCAGGTCGACGGCGTCGCGTCGGGTGTAGACCCGGACGTCGTGGCCGGCCGCCACCAGCGCGGCGGAGAGTTCCGCGACATGCGTGTTCTGCCCACCGGCGTCCTCACCGCCCAGCACGGCGAGCGGGCTGGCGTGCTCGGAGATCATCGCGATGCGCATACTTCCTCCTCCAGCAGGCGGTCCCAGTCGGCGAGGAAACGGTCCAGGCTGTAACGGCCCAGCGCGGCGGTACGCGCCCCGGCACCCGCGCGACGCGCCTCGGCGGGGTCGGCGACGAACCGGGCGGCGGCGGCCAGCAGGGTGTCGATCCGGGTGGACAGCGCCCCCGCCCCTGGCGGCACCGCCTCCACGGCCTCGGTGGTGGCCAGCGCGACCACGGGCATGCCGATCGTCATGGCCTCGATCAGGCTCAACCCCAGCGAGGTCCACCGGCACAGGTGCAGATAGGCCCGCCGGCGGGCCAGCTCGGCGTGCATCCGGTGCTGCGGGACGTCGTCGTGGCTGGTCAACCGGTCGGCCGGCAGTCCGAGGTGGTCGGCGAGCCCGGCCACCTGCATGCCGTAGACGTCCAGCGGGGCGATCCCGGCGAACCGGGCCAGCAGGTCGGTGCCGGTGATCCGCCCCCGGCGTACCGGCTCGTTGATCACCACGGCGAGCCGGTCCAGCTCACCGGTCCAGGTCACCGCTGGCGGGACCACGCCGTGTTCGACGACGGCGGTGCGGGTGGTCCCGTTGTCCCAGAACAGCTCGTTGAAGTGGGTGACGTGGGTGAGCAGCAGATCGTCCCGGTCGGCCATCGGGTGCCGGGTGTTCGGCACGTCGCCCTTCGGGGTGTTGTGCTCCACGTAGACCGCCGGCACCGCCCGGCCGAGCCACTGTCTGGCCAGGTCGTACTCCTCGGGGCGTTGCAGCAGCACCACGTCGACATCGGCGTGGCGCAACTGCTGCGGGGTCACCTCGACGGCGCTGTCCGGCCACGGGTAGGTGCGCGCCCGGCCCAGCCCGTACGGGCCCCGGTCGGGGGTGACCGGCACCAGGTAGCGGTGCTTGCCGTGCACGAAGGACGTGGTCCAGGAGCCGTGCACGTGCCAGAGCAGGATGTTCATCGCCGGCTCCCCCGCCCGGCCGGCACCGGCGTCACCCCGACCGCGCCGACGGGCGGCGGCACGTCGGCGGGGACGCCCAGCAGGCGTACCGCGTCGAGGACCCGACCCGGTTCGACGGCCGACAGGCAGGGGTGGCCGGGCACCGGGCAGACCGTGGCCCGGGTGTCCCGGCAGGGGGCGGCGGCGTCGCCCAGCCGGACCGTCGGCACCCGGTAGGGCCCCCACTGTCCGTAGGGGACGGTGGGGGCGAACAGGCTGACCACCGGCACGCCCAGCGCGGCGGCCAGGTGCGCCGGCCCGGTGTTGCCGACCACCAGCGCGCCGGCGTGGGCGAGCACGGCGGCCAGGTCGGCGAGGCCGGTCCGGCCGCCCAGGTCGATGCCGGTGTCACCGGCCACCCGGGCGGTCAGCGCCGTCTCGTCGGGTCCGCCGGTGACCGCGACCCGGTGGCCGGCGGCGGTGAGCGTCCGCACGATCCGGGCCGCCAGGTCGGGCGGCACGGCCCGGCTCGGCACCGCCGAACCGGGGTGCAGCACCAGGTAGCCGGGGTCGCCGAGCCCGGCCGGCGTCGGCGGCACCCGGTCGGCGCGGACCCGCAGTCGCGGATCGTCGCCGGTGGGCAGGGCGAAACCGGCGGCGGCGGCCAGCGACAGCGCGCGTTCCGGCTCGGGCAGCCCGACGGGGACCCGGTGCCGCACGTCGAGCAGCGAGCCCGGGTAGTCGTCGCTGATCGCGCTGACCCTCGGCACGCCGGCCAGCCGCAGCAGCAGCGCCAGCGGCAGGGGCGACTGGTGGAACGAGGTGAACACGACCGCCTCGTCGGCCCGTACGGCGCGCAGCCGGTCGGTGAGCCGGTCGATGTCCGCCGGGTCGACCGGGTCGGGTGCGCCGTCGATCCAGGGCAGCGGCCACTCGACGATCTCGTCGACGCCGGGCAGCAGGGCGGCGGCGTCGCGGCCCCGGGGGCCGCAGAGCAGCACGACCCGCTCGGCGTACGCGGCGACGGCCCGGACGGCCGGGCCGGTGACCAGGACGTCCCCGGCGGAGTCGCTGCGGACCACCAGTACGGTGCCGGCCCGGTGCGGCGGTGGCCCGGCGACCAGGGCGGACCGGGTGAGGATCAGCTCCACGGCGGCGGGCAGGTCGGCGGCGACCTGCCCGGCGGCGGCCACCTCGACGGCCCGGGTGGTGGGGGTGGGCACGAGCACCCCGGCGGCGCCGGCCGCGGCGGCGGCGCCCAGGTCGGCGGCGATGTCCCCGACCAGCACGCAGCGGTCCGGGGTGGTGCCGAGCGCCCGCGCGGCGGCGTGCACCATGCCGGGCGCGGGTTTGCGGCAGGCGCAGCCGGCCCGCTCGTCGTGCGGGCAGCACTGCCAGGTGTCGAAGGGGCCGAGCAGGTCCTCGACCCGCGCGTTGACCGCCCGCAGCTGGGCGGCGGTGAACAGCCCCCGGGCCAGCCCCGACTGGTTGGTGACCACACCGAGCCGCAGCCCGGCGGCGCGCAGCCGGTCCAGCGCCGCCCGCGCACCGGGCACCGGGCGTACCTTGTCGGGGTCGCCGTTGTACGGCACGTCCTCGATCAGGGTGCCGTCCCGGTCGAGCAGCACCGCGTCGTACAGTGCGCGGCCGCCCCGGCCAGTGACCGGATCAACCCGGCCTGACCTGCGCTGATACGGCTCCGCGTCCCGTCGCACGGGCGGCGGGTTCCCGAGGCCCCGGGGAGTAAACCTGGCCCTACCGGGCGGTACGCCGCCCGGCCCGCTCCCCGGCACGCGCCGTCGACCCGCCCGCGTCGGTGCAGCGTTACCCGTCGGCCCGGAGAAGCTAACGCGGCGGGTTAGGCCGGGCGGGCCCGGGTACTGCTCAGCGGTGGCAGCCGTGGAGAAAGTGATCGATGCACCCCCGCAGCAGGTCTTCGACGTGCTGGCCGACGGTTGGACGTACAGCGACTGGGTGGTCGGCACGGTGCACGTACGCGACGTCGACGCGCAGTGGCCCCGGGTCGGCACCCGACTGCACCACCGGGCCGGTCCCTGGCCGTTCTCCCTGGAGGACGCCTCGACGGTGCTGGTCTGCGAGCCGCCGCACCGGCTGGTGCTGCGGGCCGGATTGTGGCCGGCCGGGGAGGCGGTCGTGGTGTTCACCCTGACCCCGACCGGGGACGGCGCGACCCGGGTCCGCATCGGCGAGGACTTCGCCGCCGGCCCGTTGCGCTGGGTCCGCAACAAGCTCAACGACCTGGTGCTGCACCAACGCAACCGGGAGACGCTGCGCCGGCTCTCCGACATCGCCACCCGGCAGAAGGCCGACGCGCGCACCGAACGGTGACCGGACGGTCGCGGGGAGCCTCGGCGGGGGTCCGCCGGGCTTTTGGCTACCCTGTGGGGGAATGCCGACCGCGACTGAGGATGTCCGAGATGATCGAACCCGTGGAGCTGCCGTCACCGTGGCGGGACGCACGCCTGACCGTCGTGGTCCCCACCTACAACGAGGCGGGCAACCTCCCGGTGCTGGTCGACCGGCTGCTGGCCCTTCCGCTGCCGGGCCTGAAGGTGCTCGTCGCCGACGACAACTCGCCGGACGGCACCGGTGAGGTGGCCGACAAGCTGGCCATCGAGAACCCGGACCGGGTGCAGGTCGTGCACCGGGCCGGCAAGGAGGGCCTGGGGCGGGCGTACGTGGACGGCATCGGCCGGGCCCTCGACGACGGTGCCGAGTACGTGGCGCAGATGGACGCCGACCTGTCGCACCCGCCGGAGGCGCTGCCGGGGATGCTGGGCGCGCTGCTGTCCACCCGGGCGGGGGTGGTGATCGGTTCGCGGTACGTGCCGGGCGGGCAGCTCGACGAGGCGTGGCCGCTCTACCGGCGCGCACTCAGCGGCTGGGCCAACCTCTACGTGCACACCCTGCTGCGGGTGCGCATCCGCGACCTGACCGCCGGCTTCAAGATCTGGCGGGCCGACGCGTTGCGCGACATCGGCCTGCACCGGGTGCAGTCGAACGGTTACAGCTTCCAGGTGGAGATGCACTACCTGGCCACCAAGCTGGGGCACACCATCCTGGAGGTGCCGATCCGGTTCGAGGAGCGGCGCGACGGCATGTCCAAGATGACCACCGCGACCAAGGTGGAGAGCGCGCTGATGCCGTTCAAGCTGCGCACCCGGCACCGCAACCTGGACTCCTGACCCCGTAACGGGGTCGTGGGTGGACGGTTCAGCGGTAGAGCGTCCGGTGCGCGGCGTCGATGACGCCGGCGTACACGCCGCCGGTGACGGCGCGGTCGCGGGCCAGCGCCGCCCGGGCGGCGTTCGCGCCGGGCGCGCCGTGCACCCCGCCGCCGGGGTGCGCCGACGCGCTGGCCAGGTAGAGCCGGTCGACCGGGGTGTCGGCCCGGCCCAGGCCGGGGATCGGGCGCAGGAACAGCTGCTGGTACGCCGCGGCGGTGCCGCCGCCCAACGCCCCGCCGACCAGGCTCGGGTCACCCTGTTCCAGCTCGGCCGGCCCGGCGACGTGCCGGCCGACGACCAGGCCGCGGAACCCGGGGGCGGCGGCCTCCAGCACGTCCTCCATCCGCTGCACCTGCCGGGCGATGTCCTCGGCCCGCCAGTGCCGCCGGAACGGCAGGTGGGTGTACGCCCACAGCGACTCGGTGCCGGCCGGCGAGTGCGTCGGGTCGGCGGTGGTCATCTGCCCGGCCAGCAGGAACGGGGTCGTCGGGATCTCACCCCGGGCCAGTTCGGCGGAGTAGCCGGTGAGCCCGTCGAGGTCGGCGCCCAGGTGCACGGTGCCGGCGCCGGCCACCGCCGGGTTGGTCCACGGCAGCGGGGCGGACAGCGCCCAGTCGACCTTGAGGGTGGAGCCGTCCCAGCGGAAGTGGGCCAGGTCCTCGACCAGCCGGGGCGGTAGCTGGGCGGCCCCGACCAGGTCCAGGTAGAGGGCGGGGGCGGGCACGTCGGCGAGCACCGCCCGGCGGGCCCGCCACAGCTGTCCGTCGACGGTGCGGACGCCCATCGCCCGGCCCCGGGCGGTCAGCACCCGGTCGACCTCCGCCCGGTAGCTGATCCGGCCGCCCCGTTCGGTGAGCCGGGCCACCAGCGCGTCGGTGATCCGCTGCGCGCCGCCGACCGGCACCGGCCAGCCGATCTGTTGGCCGAGCATGGCCAGCAGCCAGCCGTACACGCCGGAGCCGGCCTCCTCGGGGGACAGGTCGGTGTGCAGGGCGCAGCCGGCCAGCAGCGCGGGGCCGCCCTCGCCGGTGAACAGTTCCGCGCCGAGCTTGCGGACCGGCAGGACCAGGCGGCGGGCCAGCCGCAACGCGCCGCCGACCCGCAGTTGGCGTAGCAGGCCCAGCCCGCCGCGTACCGGGGGGAACGGGGTGGTGATGGCGTCGAGCATCGGCCCGGACACCTGCGCCCAGTCGGCGTACGCGTGCCGCCAGCGGTCCCCGTCGCCGGGGGCGAACGTCTCCAGCGAGGCGGCGGTGCTGTCCAGGTCCCGGTTGATCACCGCGGCCCGCCCGTCGGGCAGCAGGTGGGCCAGCACGTCGGGGGCGTGCGTCCAGGTCAGCCCGTGGCGGGGCAGGTCGAGGCCGGCCAGCACCGGGGAGGCGTACCCGAGGGGGTAGAAGGAGCTGTACAGGTCGCTGAGGTAGCCGGGGGCGGTGACCTCGGCGGAGCGTACCGCCCCGCCCGGCGCGCCGGTCGCCTCCAGCACCAGGACGTCCCAGCCGGCGTCGGCGAGCAGGTTGGCGGCCACCAGGCCGTTGTGTCCGGCACCGATGACGACGGCGTCCGCGGTGTCCGTGCCCGGCGAGATCATCAGATCCGGCTACCCGGCCGGCAACCGGGCGAAACGCGTTTGCTTCGGCGGGAGCGGGGCATCCCGCCGCATGTACCGGGTGGAGCAACTCATCGGTGGGGTGTGGGGCGCGGGCGGGGCGGGCGGTGAGCTGACCGTCCTCGATCCGGCGGACGGCAGGCCGGTCGGCACCGTGCCGGTGGCGACGGCGGACGAGGTCGCCAAGGCGGTGGAGGCGGCGCGGGAGGTGGCCGCCGAGTGGGCGGCGACGTCGGCGGCCGGGCGGGCGCACCTGTTGCACGAGGCGGCGGACGCGGTGGCGGCGGCGGCCGAGGAGTTGGCCGCCGCGACGACGGCGGAGATGGGCAAGCCGCTGGGCGACGCCCGGGGCGGGGTGGCGGCCGGCGTCGGCACCCTGCGCCAGTACGCCGAGCTGGGCCCGCTGCGCGGCGGCCGGACGCTGCACGGCGACGGCGACGCGATCGACTTCATGCTGCCGCAGGCGCGGGGGGTGGTGGCCGCGATCACCCCGTGGAACGACCCGGTGGCGGTCTCCTGCGGGCTGCTCGGCGCGGCCCTGGTCACCGGCAACGTGGTGCTCTACAAGCCGAGCGAGCGGACCCCGGTCACCGGGTGGCTGCTGGCCCGGCTGTTCGACGGGGTGTTCCCGGCGGGGGTGCTGTCCCTGCTGACCGGGGGCGCGGAGGTGGGCGCGGCGCTGGCCGCGCAGCCGGTGGACGTGGTGGCGCACGTCGGGGCCACCGCGACCGGCCGGGCGATCGCCGCGGCCTGCGCCCGGACCGGGGCGAAGGCGCTGCTGGAGAACGGCGGCAGCGACCCGCTGGTGGTCGACGCCGGGGTGGACCCGCGCTGGGCGGCCGAGCAGGCCGCCCTCGGGGCGTTCGCCAACGCCGGGCAGCTCTGCGTGGCGGTGGAACGGATCTACGCGCACCGCGACGTCGCCGAGGACTTCGTCGACGCGCTGGTGGAGCGGGCCGGGGCGCTGGTCGTCGGGCCGGGCCGGGACCCGGCGACCGAGTTGGGCCCGCTGGTCGACCGGCGGCACCGCGACCAGGTGCACGGGCAGGTCACGGCGGCGGTGGCACAGGGGGCGACGCTGCGCGCCGGTGGGGTGCTGCCGGACGGGCCGGGGGCGTTCTATCCGGCGACGGTGGTCACCGACTGCCGGCACGAGATGACAGTGGTCCGGGAGGAGACGTTCGGGCCGGTGGCGGCCGTGGTGACGGTGGACTCGTTCAGCGAGGCGCTGCGGTGTGCCGCCGACTCGCCGTACGGGCTGGCGGCGACGGTGCTGACCGGGTCGATGAGCCACGCCCAGCGGGCCTGGCGGGAGCTGCCGGTGGGCACCGTGAAGGTCAACGCGGTGTTCGGGGGCGCGCCGGGTGGTGCCGCGCAGCCGCGCCGGGGCAGCGGCCAGGGCTTCGGGTACGGCCCGGAGTTGCTGGACGAGTTCAGCACGGTCAAGGCGGTGCACCTGCAACCGCCGGCCGGCGGGCACTGGTGAACCGGGGCCGCCCCTGACCGGGGCGGCCCCGCGTTCCGCGCGTACCGCCGGTCAGTCGCCGCGGGCCTTGCGGGTGGCCCGGTTGTTGGCCTTCTCGATGGCCTTGACCAGTTCCGGCTTGGTCATCCGGCTGCGGCCGGGCACGTCCAGTTTCTTCGCCACCTGCATCAGGTGGTCCTTGGTGGCGTTGGCGTCCAC
Organism: Micromonospora sp. HM134; assembly: GCF_007833915.1. Lineage (NCBI taxonomy): Bacteria > Bacillati > Actinomycetota > Actinomycetes > Micromonosporales > Micromonosporaceae > Micromonospora > Micromonospora sp. HM134. The sequence goes on along the minus strand of NZ_CP041061.1, from coordinate 2,325,212 downwards.
CCCACCGGCGGTGGGGGCCCGGCGGGCGGGGCCGCCGCCTTCGGCCTGCCGGTCGCTGGGCCCCTTGCGGCCCTTCGGTTCCCAGTGGTCGCCGACCTTCTCGAAGCTGTGCTTGACGGCGGCGAAGGCGGCGCGGTGCGCCCGCTCCCCCTCGCCGTAGGTCTCCACCGCCGAGTCGTGCGTCTTCTCCCAGGTGCGCTGCGCCTTTTCCGGGGAGCGTCGCAGCGTGCTGGGCAGTACCTCGCGCCCGGGCATCCCGTCCTCCTCCGCGTCGACTTCGTCTGGCTGACCGAACGGTTCCCTGCGCCGGCACCGGCAAACGCCGACGTCGGGTTTGTCGATTTCCGCCGTCGGGTACCGCCCCGCCCAGACGCGCGCCGGACGCCGGGTCCGCCGGGTCGTCGGGCGACGAGGAGCCGAGCATGGCAGCGACGACGGAGCCGGCCACGGTCGCCGGTGGCGGGTCGGAAATGCGCGTGCCCCGCCGGGTACGCCAGTTGAGCTGGTCGACCTGGCGCGGGGTGCTGGTCCGCAGCGGCCGGAGCTTCGTGAAGGACAACTGCGCCGACTGGGCGGCGGCGTTGACCTACTACGGCGTGCTCGCCCTGTTCCCGTCCACGGTCGTGGTGGTGGCCCTGGTGGGGCTGGTCTCCGACGGCGAACGGACGGTGGACACCGTGCTGGACCTGGCCCGCGACATCGGGGCCGGCTCGGTGGTCGGCAACGAGGGTTTCGTGTCGGCGGTGCGCACCGTGGTCGACCAGCAGAGCGGGACGAAGGTGCTGCTCAGCTTCGGTCTGCTGGGCGCGTTGTGGTCGGCGTCCGGGTTCATCGGCGCGTTCACCCGGGCCTCCAACGCGATCTACGGGGTCGAGGAGGGTCGCCCGTTCTACCGGCTGCGCCCGTTGCAGATCGGGTTGGCCGGGTTGTCGCTGCTGCTGCTCGCGGTGGTGGCGCTGGGGTTGATCGTCAGCGGCCCGGTGACCGACGCGGTGGGCGACCTGGTGGGTGCCGGCGGGCTGGCCCGGACGCTGTGGAGCGTCGCGAAGTGGCCGGTGCTGGCGCTGGTGATGATGACGCTGTTGTCGCTGATGTTCTGGATCGCCCCCAACGTCCGGCAGCCCCGGTTCCGCTGGCTCACCCCGGGCGGGGCGGTGGCGTTGCTGTCCTGGATCGTCGTCTCCTTCGGCTTCGGCCTGTACGTGGCCAACTTCGGCTCGTACGACGTCACCTACGGCAGCCTGGGCGCGGTGATCGCCTTCCTGGTGTGGCTGTACCTGTCGAACTCGGCGCTGATGTTCGGGGTGCAGATCAACGCGGAGTTGCAGCGGGGGCGTCGGTTGCAGGCGGGCGAGGACGACCCGGGTGAGCCGGTGCTGCCGCCGAAGGCCACCGCCGGTTCGTGACCCGTCGGGTCCGGCGTCCGGGCCGGTGTTTCCCCGGGGCGGGCGCGGGTAGCACAACAGGCATGGAACGTGGCAGCAGCAAGCACGCACCGAGGGTCGATGACCAGATGAGCCAGGAGGTCAGCGGCCTCGTCCAGGGGTCGGGGGCCGGTGGCTCGCGGGTCGAGGAGTTCCGCGAGGCGGAGCCGGCCGGCGAGGACCAGCCGGGGGCGACCACGGCACCGGCGGGCGACCTGCGCACCGGCACCCCGCAGGGAATGAGTCCGCAGGACGTGGAGGCGCGCAGTCGGCTGGGTCGGTTCATCACGATGACGGCCCTGCCCGGGGACCGGCTGACGCTTGTCGCCAACGCCCGGGAGAACGACGCGCCCGACGACCTCGTGGCCGCCCTGGAGCGCCTGCCGGAGGGCACCCGTTTCCAGACGATTTCCGAGGTGTGGGCCGCACTCGGGCACCGGAACGAGACGACGCGTTGGTGACCGGATCGGCCCACGATCCGGATGAGCACCAGCGGCCAGAGGAGGATTTCGCATGAGCGGCGTCATCGAGCACGTGGACGTGTCGGTACCGGTACGGACCGCCTACGACCAGTGGACCCAGTTCGAGGAGTTCCCCCACTTCATGGAGGGGGTGCAGGAGGTCCGGCAGTTGTCGGAGACGATGACCCACTGGACGGTGGAGATCGCCGGGGTCAAGCGTGAGTTCGACGCCGAGATCACCGAGCAGCTGCCCGACGAGCGGGTGGCCTGGAAGTCGACGGGCGGCACCCAGCAGGCCGGTGTGGTGACGTTCCACCGGCTCGACGAGGACAACACGCGGGTGACCCTGCAGATGGACTTCGAGCCGCACGGCGTGGTCGAGCAGGCGGGCGACAAGCTGGGTGTGGTCGACCGGCGGGCGAAGGGCGACCTGGAGCGGTTCAAGCAGTTCATCGAGCGTCGCGGTCAGGAGACCGGGGCGTGGCGCGGGTCGGTCGACCGTCCGCAGCCCTGATCCCCTTCTCCCCCGACACGGACGCACCGCCCCGACGGCCGCCGGTTTCCCCGGCGGCCGTCGCCGGTCCGGGGTCCGACCGTTTGCGATCATCGGGTCGGGGTACCGCGAAGGTATGACGGACAACGACGGCAGGGTGTGGCGGGACGAGCAGAGGACGCCGCTGGAGGAACTGGACCGGGCGATCGCCCGGTCTACCATCGACGGGCAGGCCGACGACCCGACCGGCAACGACGCGGGCGAGGAGGCCGCCTTCGGGCACGGCCCCGAACCGGTGGACCGGGGTGCCGGCCCGCAGGCCGAGCGCCGGGAGATGACCGACACCGAGCGCGCCTACCGCCCCTCCACGACGGGCCGTACCGGGCCCGACACCATGTGACGTGCCTCGGCGTCGGCGGCATGGGGCGGATGATGCGGTGTCCCGGTCGATCGGACACCGCATCATCGGCGCAGAGGCCCGATCGGGCGGCGACGGCTCAGCCCGATCGGGCGGAAACGGCTCAGCCGGCGGGCGGCGCGGCGGTCCGGCGGGCGGCGGCCGCGTGCGCCACCAGCAGCGCCACCGCCAGCACCGTCAGCACCGGGCCGAGCAACCGCACCGACGTGTCGCCGAGCAGCACCCCGAGCCCGGCCGGGATGAGGGCCGCCCCGATCCCGGCGGCGCCGATCTGCACACCGATCACCCGGTCGGCGTGCTCACGGCCGACCCGTTCCGCCGTGCTCAGGGTGAGCAGCGGGAACACCGGTGCGGCGGCGAAGCCGAGCACGACCAGGCCGAGCACCGTCACCCAGCCCGGGGCCGGCAGCGCGATCAGCGCCGCCCCGACGGCCATCCCCAGCAGGCTGCCCCGCAGCACCCGGGTGGTGCCGAGCCGCTCGGCGACCAGCCCCTGCACCACCCGGCCGACGAACAGGCTGCCCCAGTACCCCGAGACGCTGAGCCCGGCGACCGCGTCGGGCAACCCCCGCCCCTCGGTGAGCAGCAGGAACGCGTAGAGCCCGGCGGACACCTCGATCGCCACGTAGACGGCGAAGGCGAGCGCGCCGAACCAGACGGCGGGCAGCCGGAGGGTTTCCCCGATCCGCACCCCGGCCGGCACCGCCGCGTCGTCGACCGACCCACCACGCCCGGCCCCCGTCGCGTCGTCGACCGACCCGACACGCTTGGCCCCCGCCGGCCCGTCGACCGGTCCGGGGCGGCCGGCCGGTGCGACGACGGTGTCGTCGGGCCGCGCACCGACCGTGCGGTCGACCGGCGCGGAAGGCGGCGGGCCGCCCGCGCGGTCCCGCCACGCGCCGACGGTGAGCGCGAACGCGGTGGCCAGCGCGAGCTGGGCGGCGGCGGTGACCGCGTACCCCCAGCGCCAGCCCGCGCCGGTGCTCAGCATGGCGGTCATCACCAGCGGGCCGATGGCCACGCCGAGGCCGAAGAAGGCGTGCATCCAGTTCATGTGCCGGGGGCCGAACGCCCCGGCGGCGTACGCGTTGAGGCCGGAGTCGATCGCCCCGGAGCCCAGGCCGAGCACCAGCGCACAGCCGATCAGCACGGTCAGCGCCGGTGCGCTGGCGTAGCCGGTCAGCGCGAGGCTGGCCAGCAGGGTGCTGCCGGCCAGCAGCCGGCCCACGCCCAGCCGGGCGAGGGTGAACCCGGCCAGGACACTGGAGGTCAGGTACCCGATCGTGCCGGCGGTGAGCACCAGCCCGACCGCGCCGGTCGGTACGCCGAACTCGGCGCTGATCGAGGGCCAGCCGACGCCGAGCAGGCCGTCGGGCAGGCCGAGACTGACGAAGGCGAGGTAGGCGAGCAGGAGCAGGGAGGTACGGGGCGGGGCGACGGACACGGACGCTCATCCTGCCGCATCACCGAGAACGGGTCGACGTGATTGTCGCCTCCCCCGAACCGGTGGTTTGGAACGCCCGGACGGGCAGTAAACCGGACAGGTCGTCCAGAATCCGCCGTTCGGCTGACGGTAATCCGAACGGGTCGCGCAAGACTTTCGGGATGCAACAGGGCTCCGGTTTCCTCACCCCTCGTCAGCGTCGCCTGGCTTGGCTCGGCTTCCTGCTCGCCGCCATCCAGGCCCCGGTCTCCGCCAAATTCTCCTCCGACGACTCGTGGCTGTTCAGCCTCTGCGTCGCGCTCATGGTGGCCACCGTGATCATCGCCGACGACGCCGGCCGTCGTCGCCCGGCCGACGCCACCTCCGCGGACTGACCCGCACAACGGCCCCCGTCAGGGGGTCGGGCCGGGGAACTCCCGCTGCGGGCAGCTCAGCGGGCGCGCCGGGTCGACCCGGTGCAGGGCGTACGCGGTGCCCTGGGTCGGGACGTGCGTGCCCGGCGCGCGGTCGCCGATCTGGATCAGGGCGTGCCAGCCGGTGCGTTGCGCGGTGTACCGGGTGCAGCCGTCGATGACCTCGGTGTGCTGCCGGGCCGCCACGGTGGCCCGGCCCTGGACGAAGCTCGTCGGGTCGGCCGGGTCGCTCTCGGCCAGCAGCAGCGAGGACGCGGCCGTCGTGGTGTGTGCCCAGAACGACTCCCCCGCCGTCAGCCAGAGATCGGCGACGGTGACCACGTCGTGGTCGACCAGGCTGGAGAAGGTCAGGTCGGGGTCGGACGCGCCCGTGGTGCCGGAGTGCGTCACCGGCGGCAGGGTGATCGTGGTGGTGTCCGTCCGCTGCTGCACCCAGTACACGCCGGGGGTGTACGCGCTGACCACGGCCGTGTAGGCACCGAACGGCCGGTGTCCGGCCGTGGAGTCGACCACCACGAAGTCGGTGCGGCCGAGCCCGTAGACGCTGGTGGCGAGCGTGCTGCCGGCGGCGTCGCGCAGGGTCAGGTCCCAGTCGGCGGTGGCGGCGGGCTGGACGGCGACCACCGACCAGTGCCGCTGGTAGGTGCGGTAGGTGTAGTCCTGCGCGGTCCGGGCGATCTGCACGTCGCCGTCGCCGAGCGCGGTGCCGGCCACGGCCGCCCCGGGGTGGGCGAGCGGCACGGTCAGGGCCAGGGCGACGGTGCCGGCGAGGCGCGCGGCGAACCACCGGCGGGCGGAACGGGACAGGGCCATCGGTGGGATTCCTTCCGGGTGGGATCTGGACTGTAGCGACGCCAGCCCGTCCGGGGCGTCGTCCCGCGCTGTCGGATATCGGCCCCGCCGCAGCGGCCACCGGTGTGCGACCTTGTCGGCATGCCGCACACCCGGCACCGGGCCCGGCACCCGCCGCGCCCCGGTCGCCGTACACCGGCACCCCCGACCCCGAGGAGCGCCGACCGTGACCAGACGACCGACGGTGTGGACGTGGCTGCTGAGCCTGCTGGCGGTGGTGGCGCTCACCCCGACCCCGGCGTCGGCCGCGCCGCCGGTGGGCGAGCGGGACGCCCGCGACCTCGCCGCCGTCCGCAGCGCCGCCGCGCAGGCGTCGTGGTCCACCGGCCCGGTCGCGCCCGGCGTCACCCAGGGCTGGGTGTGGAACAACGCCAACCCGCTGAACGCCGCCTACCAGGTGGGGCTGTCCCCCACCGGGGCCGGTGACCTGACCCCCTGCCAGTTCGAGGTCACCCGGACCTGGTACTCCCGGGAGCCGGGCGGCGAGCGGCGGTTCCACTTCGTGGTCCGCAACAGCGGCACGATCACCTGCACGGCCACCGTCCTGCTGTCCTGGCTGACGCCGACCCACGACTGGTCGACCGGTGCGCTCGCGCCCGGGGCCAGCGGCAACTACGGCTGGGTGGAGCAGATCCCGCCCACCGTGTCGTACCTGCTGGGGTTGACGCCGACCGGGGCGACCACGACGGCCGCCTGCCAGTTGGAGATCACCCGCAGCTGGTACCGGCAGGAGCCGGACGGGGTACGCAAGTTCTACTTCGTACTCCGCAACATCGGCACGATCACCTGCTCCGGTCAGTTCCAGCTCGCCCAGACCGACCCGTCGGCGTCGTGGTCGACCGGGACGCTCGCCGTCGGGGCCTCGGCCACCTGGACCTGGAACAACGCCAACCCGCTGAACGCGGTCTACCTGCCCGGACTGGCCCCGACGGGGGCCGGTGGCGGCACCGCCTGCCAACTGGAGGTGACCCGGAGCCGGTACGTGCAGCGGGCCAACCCGGACGGCTCCCGGCAACGGCAGTACGTGCTGACCGTCGGCAACGTCGGGCAGTTGCCGTGCGGCGGCACCGTGCTGCTCGGGTCACTGACCCCCTGACGGCCGGGGGCGGATTCCGACGCCGCGTCCCGTTGCGGTCCGCCCCGACGCCGACGGTGGCCGGTGCGCCGTCTGCCCGTCGGGGCGCGGATCGGTCCCGGTGGCGGAGGGCCGGCCGACCGGCGGGGGAACCCATACCGGCCGGGTGGCCGACTCCGCCGGGGTTACCGGGTGGTTAACCTCGTTCCTCATGCGAGTGCCGTACCCCCAGGTCGCGACCCGGACCGCCGTGCGCGCGGCGCGCTCCCACCTGGCCCTGCTCACCGCCTCGGTCGGTGCCCCCGGCCTCGCTGCCGCCGCGGCCCGGCCCGGCCTGCTCGCGCTGGTCGACCAGCACGCCGCGGCGATCAGGGACAGCCTCGACGGTGACCGCCGCCCGCTGACCCCGGCCGCCCTGGCCGGCTACGCCGAGGGGGTCCGCGACACCGCCCGCGCGCACGGCCTGCTCCCCGACGGCGCGGCGGATTTCACCGCCCCGGACTGGGTGCTGGTCCGTCTACTCGCGGTCTGCGCCCTGGCCCGCACCCTCGACCCCCGGCACCTCGACCCGGCCTGACCCACCCGGGTACGCCGGCAGGGGTGCCCGCGCCACGCGCGGACCCCCCTGCGGTGTGTTGCCGACTCAGCTGCCCGGACGGCCGAACTGCTGGGTCTCGTCGCCGGAGCCGGACTGGTAGGTGCCCCGGCCGCCGGCCATCGTGCGGGCCTCGTCGACGCGCGGCATGGCCTGCGTCCGCTCGCCGCCCCGGTCGGCCATCTGCCGGCCCATGTCGCCCTGCCCGGCCGCGCGGGCCCGCCGGTGCTCCTGGACCGCCCGCGACTCCTCGGCCGCCCGGTCCAGCCAGCCGTCCCAGCGGGACTGCATCGGCTTCACCAGACCGCCGCCGACGCCGACGATCAGGATGCCGGCCACGGTGGCGAGCACCGCGATCAGGACCGGCGTGGTGACCGTGGTGGCGATGCCGACCTGGTTCAGCGCGGCGATCACCCCGAGCGCCAGGATGAAGACGGCCACGAGGTCGGCCAGCACCTTGCCGTACGACAGGCCGCCGAGCGCACCGGAGACCAGGTCCCGCACGGCGTTGGCGATGGCGGCGGCCACGACCACGATGACGATCGCGATGAACGCCCGCGGCAGCCAGGCCACCACCCCCCGGATGAGGTCGCTGATCGCGTTGGGTCCCCACACCCCGAACGCGAACTGCAGCGTGAACAGCAGCACCGCGTAGTACGCGAGCCGCGCCAGGATGTCACTGGCGTCGTACTTGGTGCGTTCCAACGCGCGTCTGATCCCGCCCCGTTCGACCGCCCGGTCGAAGCCCACCCGTTCCAGCGCCGCGTCCACGATCTTGAGTACCGCGCGGGCGATGAGCCAGCCCACCACGAGGATGACGATGAACGCGATGGCTCTCGGCACGAACAGCAGCACCGACCGCCACATGTCGGTCAAGGCGCTACCGATGTCGACCTGCCTGACCGCAAGGGTTTCCGGCATGATGTCCCTCCTGTCCAATGGACTGCGCCGCCCGGTTACCCGTCCGCCGCAGCAGCACGCCGGAGAATCCGCACGGATTTTCCCGACATGTCTATGGAAAACCCGCCGGAACTACACGAAGGTCGGCGTCAGCGGAGGCGCCGGGCATGATCGGGTCGCCCGGGCCGGCTCCGGATAGGCTGCGGACATGCCAGGCACGGTCGGGCGGGTCCCGACGTCACCAACCCCCGCACCGGGGCCGGCCGGGGTCACACCGGAGGCGGCGACCGTGCCGGCCCACCCGTGGGCCGACACCCCGCTGGGCCCGCAACAGGGTTGGGACGTGACCATCCGCGTCCTGGTCGACGTGATCCTGTCCTGCCCCGTGCCGATGGCGCTGCACTACGGCGACGACTTCGTGCTGCTCTACAACCAGGCGTACGCGGAGGTGATCGGCGACCGGCACCCGGACGCGATGGGCCGGCCGGCCCCCGAGGTCTACGCCGACCTGTGGCACGCCCCGGGCGTCGGCGAGGTGATCGAGCGGGCCTACCGGCACGGCGAGTCCTTCCTCCAGAAGGAGTCGGTGCTCCCCGTCCACCAGCAGGGCACCGGCGAACACACCGTCTTCACCCGGGGCCACTCCCCGGTCCGCGACAGCACCGGGCGGATCGTCGGCGTGCTCACCGTCGCCGCCCAGACCAGCCAGCTCACCCAGCAGTTGCAGAGCCTGTCCGACTTCGCCGCCGCGCTGTCGGGCACCCTCACCCTCGACGACGTGGCCCGGGTGACGCTGCGCTACGCGCTGCACTCCTTCGACGCCGACCAGGTGTCCTTCGCCGTCGACGACGGCCCCGCCTGGCGGCTGGTCCGGCGCGTCCGGGGCGAACTGCTCGACGAGGCCGACGAGCGGCTGCCCCCGCTGTGGCGGCCGGTCCCGGCGGACACCACCGCGCCGGTGGTGGTCGGCGCGCGCAGCGGGGTGCCCTTCTTCGCCGGCGACGGCCAGCCGCTGCGGGACACCGCCGTCGACCGGCACGACCAGAAGATCCGTTCGCTGGCCGCGCTGCCGCTGCGCTCGTCGGTGATCCGGGGCGGCCTCGCCGTGGGCTACCAGACCCCGCACGGCTGGACGGCGGCGGAACGGGCGCTGCTGGCCGCCTCGGCCGAGCTGGTCGGCCAGGCGGCGGAGCGCGCCCGCCGGTTCGAGACCCAGCACGGCACCGCCCAGCTGCTGCAACGCAGCATGCTCCCGGAGCAGTTGCCGGCGCTGCCCCGGCTGCGCATCGCCGCCCGCTACGACCCCGGGGTCGACGGCAACGCCGCCGGGGGCGACTTCTACGACGCGTTCCTGCTGCCCTCCGGTGACCTGGGCGTGGTGCTGGGCGACGTCGCCGGGCACGACGTGCAGGCCGCGGCCCGGATGGGGCAGGTACGCGCGGCGCTGCGGGCGTTGGCGCTGACCGATCCCCGCCCGGACGCCGTCCTGGCCGGGCTGGACCGGCTGGTGGCGAGCCTGGGCACCGAGACCGGCACCCACGAACTGTTCGTCACGGTGGCCTTCGGGGTGGTCGACGCCGACCGGGGCGAGATCACCCTGGCCAGCGCCGGTCATCCCCCGCCGCTGATCCGGCGGTCCGGGCCGGACGGCGACGCCACCGCCGTCTTCGTCGAGCTGCCGACCGGCGCGCCCCTGGGGTTGGGGTGCCGGCCGCACACCGCGACCGTGCCCTTCACCCCCGGCGACACCCTGCTGCTCTACAGCGACGGGGTGGTCGAGCGGCGGCGGCAGAGCCTCACCGCCGGCCTGGCCGGGTTGGCGGCGGCGGTGGCCGGGGCGGCCAGCGGCGACCCCCGGGCGCTGTGCGCGGTCGCCACCGGCGCGGTCCCCGGCGCCACCGAGGACGACGTGGCGGTGCTCGCGGTCGAGCACGCGCTCAAGCCGAGCCGGTCGGCCGGGATGGAGATGCCCGCCGAGCCGACCGCGCCCAGCCGGGTGCGCCACTGGATGACCGCGCAGCTGGCCGAGTGGCAGGTGCCCGAGGCGGTGATCGGCGCGGCGGTGCTGTGCACCAGCGAGCTGACCACCAACGCGTTGCTGCACGCCGGCACCGCCGCCCGGGTGGAGATCGACCTCAGCCCGGAACGGCTGCTGGTGTCGGTGGCCGACTCCGGCACCCGGGGCGCGGTGACCCGGGCCCAGACCGACACGCTGAGCAGCCGGGGCCGGGGCCTGGGGCTGATCGAACAGCTCTCCGACGCCTGGGGCACCGACCCGACGGTACGGGGCTCGACGGTCTGGTTCGAGATCCTCCTGCCCACCGGCTGACCGGCCCCCCACCGGCGGGTCCGGCCCGGCCGGCCAGCGGTCCATCGGCGGCCACTGATCGACCCCCGGGCCGGGACAAGCCGGACACCCAGGCTTAGCCCGGCCGGTCACGGGGCACAGTCCCACCCCCGCCCACACCCGTGGCCGGGGGTGAGAGGTGGTCGGGGTGGAACTGGTCGATGTCGAGTTCGCGCTGGTGGGCGTGGGTGCCCTGCTGGCCGGGGTGCTCCCCCGCCTGCTGGAGCGTCGCCCGCTGTCGATGCCGATAGCGTTCCTCGGCCTCGGGATGCTGGTCTTCGCCCTGCCGATCGGGCTGCCCGCCCCGGACCCGCTGCGGTACCCGCAGGTCGCCACCCACCTGACCGAGATCGGCGTGATCGTGGCGCTGATGGGCGCCGGCCTCAAGATCGACAGACCGTTGAGCTGGCGGAAGTGGTCGTCCACCTGGCGGTTGCTGGCGATCGCGATGCCGCTGTGCATCGCGGCGGTGGCGCTGCTCGGCTGGTGGTGGGCGGGCCTGGTGCCGGCCGCCGCGCTGCTGCTCGGCGCGGCCCTCGCCCCCACCGACCCGGTGCTCGCCTCCGACGTGCAGGTCGGCGAACCCACCGACGCGGAGGACTCCGAGGACGAGGTGCGCTTCGCGCTGACCTCCGAGGCCGGCCTCAACGACGGCCTGGCCTTCCCGTTCGTCTACGCGGCCATCGCGATCGCCACCGCCGGGCTCGCCCCGTCGGGCTGGTTCGCCGAGTGGTTCACCGTCGACGTGCTCTACAAACTGGCTGTCGGGATCGGCGGTGGCCTGCTGGTCGGCTGGCTGCTCGGCAAGCTGTTCTTCCGCGCCCCGAGCGAGCTGCGGCTGGCCCGGCACGCCGAGGGCTTCCTCGCGCTGGCCGCCACGTTCCTGGCGTACGGGCTGGTGGAGGTGATCGGCGGGTACGGGTTCCTGGCCGTGTTCGTCGCCGCGCGGGCGATCCGGGCCGCCGAGCGGACCCACGAGTTCCACGCCGTGCTGCACGACTTCGCCGAGCAGACCGAGCGGCTGCTGACCGTCCTGCTGCTGCTCCTGTTCGGCGGCGCGGTGATCACCGGCCTGCTCGCCCCGCTCACCTGGCAGGCGGCGACCGTCGGGCTGGCCCTGGTGTTCGTCATCCGGCCGCTGGTCGGCTGGCTGTCGCTGCGCGGCGCACCGGGTCGACCGGCCGAGCACTGGGTGATCTCGTCGTTCGGCATCCGGGGCGTCGGCTCGTTCTACTACCTGGCGTACGCCACCACCAAGGCGGACTTCGCCCAGGCGGACCTGATCTGGGCGACGGTCGGCCTGGTGGTGGTCGTGTCGGTGGTGGTGCACGGGATGGCCGCGACCCCGGTGATGCAGTTGCTGGACCGGGCCGGTGAACGCACCTCCGATCCGGCGGAGCGGGGCCGGCACGACGAGCCGGCCCTGGACGGCGCCCGGGGCTGACCGGTCACCGGCTGGCCGGACGGTCAGCTGAGCCGGCGGGCCAGTTCCCGGCCCAGGTCCCGGCCGGAGCGCCAGGCGCTCTGCACCCGGGGCCTGCCGAAGGCGTCCCCGGCCAGCCCGACCAGGTCGTCGTCGAGGAAGAACCCGCCGTCGGCGTCCGGCTCGACCGGCCGGGCGTACGTCCACCGGTGCACGTGGACCAGCTCGGCCGGGTCCGGCAGCCCGAGCAGGTCACGGACGGCCTCCTCGACCGCCGGGCCGGCCGCGCCGGGCTGGGCCAGGTGACCGGCGGCGAACTCCGGTGTGGTGTGGGCGACCAGCACAGGGGCGGCGTCGCCACGCCGGTCGCCGTCGTCGCAGACCAGGGCGAGCACCGGGTGTTCGTTGACGAAGGCGCCCCGGAAGTCTGCCCACCGCCGGCCGGGGAAACGCAGCACCGCAGCGAGCACCGGCGACCACCGCTGCCGGCCGGCGGCCCGGGTGGCCCCGGTCAACGCCGGGTCGAGCAGCAGGGCGGCCTGCGGTCCCGGGGTGCACAGCGCGACGGCGGCGGCGGACTCGCCGTCCACCAGCGGGCCCGGCGCGACGCCCGACACGAACCGGTCCACGGTCACCGGCAACTCCCGGGCCAGTTCCTCGACCAGGGAACGCAGGCCGCGCGGGGCGGCCCAGCGGACCGGTCCGGGCACCTCCCGCCGGCCGTCCGGGCCGTACGCGACGAAGGTGTCGGTCCACTCCCGCACCAGCCCGGCGGCCTGCCAGCGCCCGACCACCTCGACGAAGTCCGGGTCGTCGGCGGTCAGGTACGCCGCCCCCAGGTCGGCGGGGCGACCGTCGAAACGTCGGCTGGCCATCCGGCCGCCGGCCACCCGACCACGTTCCCGGACCTGCACCGGTACGCCCACCCGCGCCAGCTCCCCGGCGCACGCCACCCCGGCGATGCCGGCACCCACCACGATCACATCCGTGTCCACCGGTTGATCGTAGGCACCGCGACCGGCATGACCGGGCGACCGGCGGGGTATTGGCACGGCTGTTCGAGGAGAGGTGACGTGATGACTGACCGCAACGACCAGCAGCCCGACCCGCGTGGGGCGATCAAGGACCCGGAGGAGTGGGTGACCGGGGACGAGCCGCCCACCGCCGCCCAGGAGTCGTACCTGCACACCCTCGCCCGGGAGGCGGGCGATGAGGTGCCGGACGACCTGACCAAGGCGGAGGCGTCCCGGCGGATCGACGAGTTGCAGGAGGAGACCGGCCGGGGCCGGTGACCTCAGCGGGGTGGCAGGCGGTGCAGCACGACCCGGTCGAGTTGTCCCGCCGCCACCTCGGCGGTCAGGTACGTGGCGTACGGCTGGGCCCGCCGGTCGGTGGGTGAGCCCGGGTTGAGCAGCCGCAGGCCGCCCGGCGCGACGCTGTCCCACGGGATGTGCGAGTGGCCGAAGACGAGCAGGTCGCGGTCGGGGAACCGGGCCGCGCAGCGCTGTTCCCGGCCGGTCTTCGGCCCGGTCTCGTGCACCACCGCCACCCGCAGGCCCGCCAGTTCCACCTCGGCCACCTCGGGCAGCCGGGCTCGCAGGTCGGGGCCGTCGTTGTTGCCGTACACGCCGACCAGCCGACGGGCCCGCTCGGCCAGCCGGTCGAGCAGGTCCACCTCGACCCAGTCTCCGGCGTGCAGCACCACGTCGGCGGCGTCCACCGCCGTCCAGACCTCGTCCGGCAGCTCCCGGGCGCGCCGGGGCAGGTGGGTGTCGGCGATCATGAGCAGCCGCATCAGGCGGGCCTTCCGGGCGGGGGCCGGGGCGCGGCCGGCCGGCTCAGGCGCCCTGGCCCTGATTCTGCATCAGGCCGCCGTCCATGAAGTACGTCGACCCGGTCACGTAGTCGGCGTCGTCGCTGGCCAGGAAGACGGCCAGCCGGGCGATCTCGACCGGTTCGGCGGCCCGCTTCCACGGGATGCTCTGCACCTGTTCCGCCAGGTACTTCGGGTCGTCGATGGCCTCCTGGTTGAACGGGGTGAGCACCATTCCGGGCCCGATGTTGTTGACGTTCATCCGCATCGGCGCGACCTCCAGGGCGAGGCTCTTGGCCAGTTCGAGCATGCCGCCCTTGCTGGCGTCGTAGTCCGCCCCGCCGGCCCGGGCGACCTCCTGGTGGATCGAGGTGATGTTGATGATCTTCCCGCCGCCGCCCTGGTCGCGGCGGTGCCGGACGAACCGCCGGCAGCAGAAGAACATCCCGTACAGGTTGGTGCGGATGCACCGGTCCCAGGTTTCGGTGTCCAGGTCGGCCACGCCGATGCCGGAGGCGTCCACCCCGGCGTCGTTCATCAGCACGTCCAACGCGCCGAACTCCGCCAGCGCCTCGTCGAACATCGCCTCGACCTGGTGCTCGACGCTGATGTCGCCCTGCACCACCACCGCCCGTCGGCCGGCCTTCTCGATCTCGGCCCGGGTGTGGTTCGCGCCGGCGTGGTCGTGCAGGTAGTGCACCACCACGTCGGCGCCCTCCCGGCCGAACTCGATCGCGGTGGCCTGCCCGATGCCCGAGTCCGAGCCGGTGATCAGGGCGGTGCGGCCGGTCAGTCGTCCGCTCATCAGCGTGTTCCCTCCGTCGGTCCGTGCCGGTCGGCACGGCTCACGTCGACGTCGCCACGACGTCGGTGCCGGTCGTCACGAAGTGCGGCCGGTCGGTGGCGAGGTCGCGTCGTCGTTCGGCGATGTCGGTGAGCAACCCGGCCGCGTTGATCAAGCCGATGTGCGAGAAGGCCTGCGGGAAGTTGCCCACCTGTTCGCCGGTGGCCTGGTCGATCTGCTCGGCGTAGAGGCCGAGGTCGTTGACCCGGCCGGCGAGCTGCTCGAACAGCCGGGTGGCCCGCTCCTGCTCGCCGGCCAGGGCCAGGCAGCTCGCCAGCCAGAACGAGCAGATCACGAAGCCGGCCGGGTCACCGTCCCAGCGGCGCAGCAGCCCGTCCCGGGACAGTCGCCGCTCCACCACGTCGATGGTGGAGCGCATTCTCGGGTCGGCGGCGGGCAGGAAGCCGACCAGCGGCATGAGCAGCACCGAGGCGTCCAACCGGTCGGAGTCGAAGGCCCCGGTGTACGCGCCCAGCCGGTCGTTCCACCCCCGCCGCAGCACCGCCGCGCGGACCTCGTCGCGGGCCCGCGTCCACCGCCCGACGTCGGCCGGGTCACCGAGCCGGGGACCGAAGCGGACCGCCCGGTCCAGCGCCGTCCAGCACTGCACCTTCGACGACACGTAGTGCCGTTCGGCGTCGCGGGCCTCCCACATCCCGGAGTCCGGCAGGTGCCAGGCCCGAACCGCCTGGTCGGACAGCGCCCGCAGCAGGTGCCGTACGTCGGGCGACATCGGGTCCAGGTAGTGCCGCATCAGCCAGGCGGCGTCGAGGATCTCGCCCAGCACGTCGTTCTGCCGCTGGGTCCAGGCGTCGTTGCCGACCAGCACCGGTCGGCTGTCGGCGTAGCCGCGCAGGTGGTCGAGGGAGTGTTCGGTGAGGTCCCGCTCCCCCTCGACGCCGTACATGATCGGCACCCGGCCGTCGTCGATGCGGCCCATCGCCCGCGCCACCCAGGAGAACTGCCGGTCGGCCTCGTCCGGGCAGGCCGAGCGCCACAACGCCTGGAGGGTGAGGCTGAAGTCGCGGACCCAGACGTAGCGGTAGTCGTAGTTGCGGTCGCCACCCACCTGTTCCGGCAACGAGGTGGTGGCCGCCGCGACGATCGCGCCGCTGGGCTGGTACGTCATGCCCTGCACCACCATCGCGCTGAGGCGTACCTGGTCGCGGTACAGACCCCGGTAGTCGTGCAGGTCGGCCCAGGAGCGCCAACCGGCCACCGCGTCGGCCACCACCCGGTCGGCGGCGGGCAGCGCCGGTTCGCCGCCGTCGTAGGTCGGGGCGTACCCGAGGGTGAGCCGCAGGGTGTCCCCGGCCCGGACCGTCGCCCGGCCGACGGCGTCACCGTGCCGGCAGGCCAACGGCACGTCGGAGCGCAGGCTGAGCCGGCACGCGCCGGCACGCGCGTCGATCACCCCGGCGGCGTGGGTCAGGTACGCGGTGACCCGGCCGTACTCGAACCGGGGAGCGAACTCGACGCGTACCGGCACCTCGCCGGAGAGCCCCTCGACGAGCCGGGCGAGCACCCGGGGCGAGCGCAGGCCGATGTCGTGCCCGCGCGCCTCCGGTTCCAAGGCCAGCGCGTCGGTGACCGCCACCGAGCCGGTGCCGGTGTGGAAGACGGTACGCAGCACCAGCGAGTCGTCCAGGTAGGAGCGGGACACCCGGACGTCGTCGCCCTCCGGAGTGATCGACCAGTGCCCGGCCCGGTCGTCGAGGAGCCGGCCGAAGACCGACGGGCTGTCGAACCGGGCCGGGCACCACCAGTTGACCGAGCCGTACCGGTCCACCAGCGCGGCGCTGCGCCCGTCGGCGAGGAACCCGTGCTCGCTGATCCGTCCGCTGTCCACGGGGCGGGTTACCCGGGCACCGCGGAGCGCATTCCTCGACCACACCGCCTTCTGTCCGTCCGCCCGTGACCGTCACCCCGGCCGCCCGGCGGGCCCGGATTGCCGGAGCTGCCGGCGTTACCTCGGCGGGCCGGCGGGAACGCCGGTCGTTGACGAAGGAGGATGCCATGACCAGAGCAGCGAACCCGACCGCCACCTGGCGACCCGGGATGCCGGGCGGCGACAACCTCCCGTCCGGTCCGGCCGGCCGGCCGGCGACGCCGCCGGGGGACGGACACGGCCCGCAGGCCGGCCCGCCCACGGTGACGATCGGCGCGTACCCGGACTACCCGTCCGCGCAGCGCGTGGTGGACTACCTGGCCGACAACCGGTTCCCGGTGGAGCACACCGCGATCGTCGGGACCAACCTCACCCTGGTGGAGACGGTGCTCGGCCGGCTCACCACGGGACGCGCCGCCCTGCTGGGCGCCGGCACCGGCGCGTGGTTCGGTCTGTTCATCGGTCTGTTGTTCGGCATCTTCACGGTCGGCAACTGGCTCGCGGTGATCCTGGTCGGACTGGTGATCGGTGCCATCTGGGGTGCCGTGTTCGGCGCGGTGGCGCACGCCATGTCCGGCGGCCAGCGCGACTTCACCTCGGCCAGTTCGCTCCGCGCCGGCCAGTACGCGGTGACCGTCGACGCCGCTCTGGCCGACCAGGCGCGGCAGATGCTCGGCCGGATGCACCTGACCCCGACCGGGGCCACCGCCCGCTGACCCGTCCGACCCCGCCGCCGTCCCGACGCGCCCAGCGCCGGGGCGGCGGTCGCGTGGTCGGCCCCCGACCGGGGCGGGCGGCCCGACCATGACACGCCGGGAGCACCCGTCACCCGGGCAGCGAGGAAGGCCCGGCCGACGGGGGCCCTGAGACTTCTGGCTAGCGGGACGCCCTCGCGAAGTCCACGAACCCCCGCCACGCACCCGGCGCGAACGCCAGCGTCCCACCCTCACGGTCCTTCGTGTCCCGCACCAGGACGACGCCGGGCAGGTTGTCGGCGACCTCGACGCAATTTCCGCCGTTGTCCCCGCTCTTCGTGCTCTTGCGCCACCGCGCGCCGGTCAGGTCCATGCTGACACCGCTTTCCTGATGAGGTCGAGAGACTGCGACCGGGGTAGGGCCTCGCCGACTATGCGGGCCCACCTACGTTCAAGGCTAGCGATCTCTGCCGCGTCGTCGGTGATGTGTGCGCTGGCCGGACCGTCCTGGTGCGCCATCCGCGCACCGTCCGGCAGTTCGGCCAGGACGAACGGACCGCCCATGCCCAGGTAGAAAGGCGTGTCGAGCGGTACGACGTGCACCTGCACGCACGGCAGTTCGGCGCAGGCCGCGAGGTGTTCGCACTGCTCGCGCATCAGCTTGCCGTCGCGGCCTGCGCGCCGCCGGAGGACCGCTTCATCGAGCACCCCGACGACGAGCGGAGGCTGCGGCCGGTGGAGGATCGCCTGCCGCTGCATCCGTGCCGTCACCAGTTCGTCGACCTCTTCGGGGGTGGTTGTCGCCAGCGCCAGCGTCGCCCGCGCGTACGCCTCGGTTTGGAGGAGGCCGGGCACCCATGCCAGCTCGAATCCCCGTAGGGCGACCGCCTCGCGCTCGATGTCGACCCAGGACCGGAACCATGCCGGTTCACGACGCTTCAGCGCATCCGGCCAGAGGTCCAGGATGTCGCGGCCCAGGACCGCCGCGACCTTGGCGCGATGCCGGGTCTGCGGGATGCTCCCGTGGCGTGCCCACCTGGCTGCGGTTTTCGGGTCGACCCCGACCTGAGCTGCCAGGCTCTCGGCGGTCTCCCCGGTCTGCGCCATGGCCTCTTTGACTGCCAGATTCATCCCGTTCCCTCCCACGTTGCGGCCGAACGTTCTGAACGTCTGCCTGCATATTGCTACGCGTTGTGTTTGCTCCACAACCCTCGGCAAGGTGGAGCCCGGAGCGGCGCCGCCGGTTGGAGGGGAGATCCGCCGGCCGCGTCTGCTGCGGGGGCCGTCTCCTGTGGAGGGGCAGGAGGCGGCCCCCGTTCCATCCACCGCTACGAAGGGGGAGCACCGTGCCGGACACGCCGGAGCCCGACAGCCCACCACCGCCCGAGCCGCGCCGCAAGCCTGACGACCCACCACCGGCACGCCCGTCGGTGCCCGGCCCGATCGGGCCGTTCGTCCCACCGTGGCGGGGCCCCGGCCGGCTGGCGAACGCCGTCCCCTGCCACCGCCGGGCCCACTGCCACCGCCGGGCCCCCGGCTGGAACGGGAGCTAGCCCGGTGACCCCGCACACGATCCGCCCCGGTGACGTGCTCCACCTGACGCGCGCCGCGAGCGTGCAGTTCATCCGTCCGATCACGGTACGGGTCATCCGGGTGCTCACCGACCGGCACACGTACGACTGTTGGTTGTGGATCGACGCCTACGAGCTGGACGCAGCCGGCGACGCGGTCCGGCGGCGGACCCTGTTCCTGATGCCGGCCGGAGCGACGCGCCTGGAGCCCGGCCCCCGTCGACCGGCTCCGCGCAGGCCGGTCCCGGGAAAGGTCGTGGTGGCGTGACCGAGCTGCTTCCCGGCCGGCACACGCCGCTACCACCCACCTGGCTCTGCCGGATCGACGCCCACCCGTGGCCCTGCGGGGAAGCGAAACTCGCGCTCCTCGCGGCGTACGCCGACGACCGGCCGGGCCTGCTGACCCTGCTGTCGAAGCTCAAGGAGGAAGCCGAAGACCAGCTCACGCAGCTCGACGGCGGCAGGCCAGTGGACGCGACCGACCGATTCCTGACCTGGGCATGCCAGGCCGGCCGCTGACCTCACCTCTCGCCGAGCGGCGGGGCGGGTGGGGCGGGGAGGTGGCAGGGTCAGCGGTCGCGGCGAGGATAGACCAGTTCACCGGCCCGGATCGGTGTGGCGAGCCGGTTCTCCGGGGGTGCCAGCGGGCAGGCCCAGGTGTCGTCGTACGCGCAACTGGGGTTGTAGAGGTAGTTGGCGTCGAGGCGCACCCGGTGGCCGGGGAGCACGGTGAGTCCCCGCCCGAAGGTCCCCTTGACCGTGTCGGTGAGGTACCGGCCACCGCCGTACGTCTCCCGGCCGCTGGTGCCGTCGCGGACCGGCACGAACAGTCCCCCGCCGTACGCCTCGATCCACCACACGGTCAGCGGCCCCCACGGTGTCTCGGCGACCGCCACCCGCCGGTAGCGGACCACCCCGTCCGGGCCGCCGGTGTCGATGGTCTCGGTGCCGGAGGCGGGGCGTAGCGGGGCCTCGACCACCGCCCCCGGGTCCGGCGGGAACCAGCCGAGCCCGGGGAAACCGGCCCGGTCGGCGGCCGGCAGCGGGCTGGCCGGGTGACTGCGGAACAGCTCGTCCCGGGCGGCCCGGAAGCCGGCCAGGTCGGTGTCGGACAGGTAGAGCGCGGCGGTGCGTTCCCGCCAGTCGAGCACGTCGAGGTCGTCCACCCGTCGACCCTAACCAGCCGCCGAACCCGACCCGCCCCTCTCCCGCCACCCCAGCCGCTCTCCCCTCCCCCGCCCTGAGCCGCTCTCCCCCGAACCCCCGCGCCCTCCCCCGAGCCGCCGTCCCCGGTGATCAAGAGGTTCGCGTCAGTATCGGGCTGAACGATGACGCAAACCTCTTGATCACCGGGGACACCGCCGGGACACCGCGCCGAAGGGGCGGTGATCAAGAAGTTTGGGGCGGAAATCGGGCTCAACGGTGACGCAAAGCTCTTGATCACCCGGGACAGGGCAGGGCCGCGGCGGGGGCGACGGGTGAGCGGGGGCGACGGGTGAGCGGGAGCGGAGCGGGTCAGTTGTCGGTGGCGAGGCGGGCGTGCAGGTGTTCGTCGTGCCGGTGGCCGTCGCCGTAGCGGTGCGACTCACGCAGCGTGCCCTCCCAGCGGTAGCCGGCACGGGTGGCGACCCGGCAGGAGGCGGGGTTGTCGACCGCGTGGCACAGTTCGATCCGGTGCAGGTCGAGGTGGGTGAAGGCCCAGCCGGTGAGCGCCCGCAGCGCGCCGGAGGCGACCCCGCGTCCGCGCGCCGGCCCGGCGGTCCAGTAGCCGACGGCGGCGTTGCCGTCCCGGATCTGGTGCACGGAGACCGCGCCGAGCAGCGTCCCGTCGGTGGCGTCGGTGACCGCGACGGAGACGTGGCTGCCGTCGCTGCGGTCGGACCGCCGGGTGATCCACGCGGCGGCCTGCGCCAGGTCGGTCACCCCCTGCCCGTTCCACCGGACGATGTCGGGGTCGACGAGGGCGGCCAGCACGGCCGGCGCGTCCGCCGCCCGCCAGGGACGCAGCACCAGGCCGGGCGCGGTGATCTGTACGGGTTCCACCGGGGCAGTCTGCCAGCTCACCGGCCACTCTTTCCTTCAAATCCTGAATTTCCTCCCGTCAAGGAGAAGTGTCTCGCTGCTCACAGGCACATCAGAGAGCTTGTTTAAATTTGAAAGAGTGCTACTGTTCGGGGCATGACGGAGAGCCTGGACAGCGAGCGGATGGCCTGCTGGCGCGCCTACATCGAGGCCAGCCAGCGGCTGTTCACCCAGCTGGAGGACGATCTGCGCGCCGACGGCGAGCTGAGCTTCGCCGACTACCACGTGCTGGTCCTGCTCTCCGAGGCACCGGGCCAGCGGCTACGGATGGGCGAGCTGGCCGCCCGGCTGGTCTTCTCCCCCAGCCGGCTCACCTACCAGATCTCCACCATGCAGCGGCGGGGTCTGGTCGCCCGGCAGTCCTGCCCCGGGGACCGTCGGGGCAGCGAGGCGGTGCTCACCGCCGCCGGGCTGCTGGCCCTACGTGAGGCCGCGCCGGGGCACCTCGCCTCGGTCCGGCGGCACCTGATGGACGACCTCGACGACGCCGAGGTCGCCACCCTGACCCGGGTCTTCGACCGGCTCGGCCGGCGGCTGCGCGCCGACCGGGACGCGTCGTCCACCCACCGCGACACCTGAGGAGCCCGCGATGCCCGCGATCACCGTCGACGACGTCCTCGTCCTGCCCCGCCTGCCCCGGCTCGACGAGACCACCAGCTACCGGCCGGTCCGCCGGCTGACCACCGCCCCCAGCGGCTACGAGGGTGAGGGCTTCCCGGTCCGCCGCGCCTTCGCCGGGGTGCCGATGTCGGATCTCGACCCGTTCATCCACCTCGACCAGATGGGCGAGGTGGACTACGCGCCGGGCGAGCCGAAGGGCACCCCGTGGCACCCGCACCGGGGCTTCGAGACGGTCACCTACATGATCGACGGGATCATGGACCACCAGGACTCGCAGGGCGGGGGCGGCACCATCACCGACGGCGACACCCAGTGGATGACCGCCGGCAGTGGCCTGCTGCACATCGAGGCCCCGCCGGAGCACCTGGTCGCCAGCGGTGGCCTCTTCCACGGCCTCCAGCTCTGGGTCAACCTGCCCCGGGTGGCCAAGATGATGCCGCCGCGCTACCAGGACATCCGTGGCCGGGAGTCGGCGCTGCTGACCACGCCGGACGGCGGCGCGCTGATCCGGATCATCGCCGGTGAGATCGCCGGGCACCAGGGGCCGGGGTCGACCCACACGCCGATCACCATCGCGCACGTCACGCTCCAGCCCGGCGCCGAGCTGGACCTGCCCTGGCGGGCCGACTTCAACGCGCTGGTCTACGCGCTCTCCGGTCGCGGCACGGTCGGCACCGACCGGCGGCCCTTCCAGGGCGGCCAGTTGGCGGTGCACGGTCCGGGCGACGCGCTGCGGGTGACCGCCGACGGCAGGCAGGACGGCAACACCCCGGCCCTGGACCTCTACATCATGGGCGGCCGGCCCATCCGGGAGCCGGTGGCGCACTACGGGCCGTTCGTGATGAACACCCGCGCCGAGCTGATGCAGGCCTTCGAGGACTTCCAGGCCGGCAAGCTGGGCGTGGTGCCCGCCCAGCGGCTGCCGCACACCGGCGGCCAGGGCGACCGCCCCTGAGACCGACCTCCGACGGGCGTCCCGGTGTCACCGGGACGCCCGGGCCGGGACCGCGACGGTCAGGACACCGCGAAGATGCCGGCCACCCCGAGGATCACCATCAGCAGCACCGCCAGGATCGCGCCGCGTTCGCTCTCGACCGCATCCGTACGGTCCTCGTTCGCGGGGTTCGTCGTCTCGGCGGGCATGGCCTGGCCTCCTCGGCGTGCATGGCTTCGCGGGGTGCGGTAGGCCACCGTCCGGGCGGGTTCCGGGGAGACCCGGAGTGCGTACCGACGGCGGGGGTCCTACCGTGAGGACGTCGTCGACCTCGGGAGGCTGGAACGTGGCGATCGAGGACTGGTTCCTGACCGCTGAGGAACGCGCCAACCCGGTCTCCCGGATACCCGTCTGGACGTCCGGAAACCTCGCCGAGCCGTTGATTCACGGGTCGGCGTACTTCGACCGCCTGGTCACCGAGGTCGAGGCGCTCGGCGCGGGCGACCAGCTCTTCTTCACCGACTGGCGGGGCGACCCGGACGAGCGGATGCGCCCGGACGGCCCGACGGTGGCCCAGCTCTTCGCGCGGGCCGCCCAGCGGGGCGTGCTGGTCAAGGGGCTGCTCTGGCGCTCCCACCTCGACGCGTTGTCCTACAGCGAGGCGGAGAACCGCGACCTGAGCGAGACGGTCAACGCCGCCGGTGGTGAGGTGCTGCTCGACCAGCGCGTCCGGCGGGGCGGGTCGCACCACCAGAAGCTGGTGGTGCTGCGCCACCGCGACGCCCCGGAGCGGGACGTCGCCTTCGCTGGCGGGATCGACCTGTGCCACAGCCGCCGCGACGACGCCGACCACCATGGCGACCCGCAGGCCCTCGCCATGTCACCGAGGTACGGCCCGCACCCGCCGTGGCACGACGTGCAGTTGGCCGTCCGGGGGCCGGTGGTCGCCGCGCTGGACACCACGTTCCGCGAGCGGTGGACCGACCCGATGCCGTTGGACTCGGAGAACCCGCTGGCCTACCTGCGGGACCGGCTGCGCGGCTCCGACCTGAGCCCCGATCCGCTGCCCGACCCGCCGGCCGACCCGCCGCCCTGCGGCCCGCACCACATCCAGGTGCTGCGCACCTACCCGGCGGTGCGGCCCCGCTACGCGTTCGCCCCGGACGGCGAGCGGACGGTGGCCCGCGGCTACACCAAGGCGGTACGCCGGGCCCGCCGGCTGATCTACCTGGAGGACCAGTACCTCTGGTCGACCGAGGTGGCCGAGCTGTTCGCCGAGGCGCTGCGGGACAATCCCGACCTGCACCTGGTCGCGGTGGTCCCCCGCTACCCGGACGTCGACGGCGCGTTGGCGCTGCCGCCCAACATGGTGGGCCGGGAGCAGGCGCTGTCGCTGTGCCAGCGGGCCGCGCCGGAGCGGGTGCACGTCTTCGACGTGGAGAACCGGGCGGGCGACCCGGTCTACGTGCACGCCAAGATCTGCGTGGTCGACGACGTGTGGGCGAGCGTGGGCAGCGACAACTTCAACCGCCGGTCCTGGACGCACGACAGCGAGCTGTCCTGCGCGGTGCTCGACGAGACCCGCGACGAGCGGGCCCCCGTCGACCCGGCGGGTCGGGGTGACGGGGCCCGGGTGTTCGCCCGGGACCTGCGGCTGCGGTTGTGGCGGGAGCACCTGGACCGGGACCCGGACGGTGCCGACGACGCCGACCTGCTGGACCCGGCCAGCGCGGTCGCGGCGATCACCGCCACGGCGGACGCCCTCCAGCGGTGGCACGACTCGGGCCGCTCGGGCCCCCGGCCGCCGGG
Source organism: Micromonospora sp. HM134 (assembly GCF_007833915.1). Classification (NCBI taxonomy): domain Bacteria; kingdom Bacillati; phylum Actinomycetota; class Actinomycetes; order Micromonosporales; family Micromonosporaceae; genus Micromonospora; species Micromonospora sp. HM134. The sequence continues at coordinate 2,301,110 of NZ_CP041061.1, read as the reverse complement.
CCGGCTGCGTCCGCACCGGCCCGAGCGGCTGCCCTGGTACACCCGGCTGTGGGCGCTACCGGCGTACCGGCTGGTCTACGACCCCGACGGCAGGCCGCTGCACGCCCGCCGCGAGGGCACCTGGTAGGTCCCGTCGGTCGGGGGCCGGCGCGGGCGGGGTGGGGTACCGGGTCAGGCCGCCCGGGTAGGCGAACGAGGTGCGCGGGGCGTAGCAGCCGCTGGCGATGAGCAGGGGGTTCTCCGGGCGCAGCGCGTAGCTCGGGTGCCGGGGGTCGAGGAACTCCACCGACTCGATCTCGAACGGGCTGACCGGTTCGGAGACGTAGGGGTAGACCCCGCTGAACAGTTCGCCGTCGCGCCGGGTGAAGTAGCGGTGGTGGCCGGCGCGCAACTCGTGGCCGGTGTGGCCGATCCGGGCCCGGGTCCGGATCAGCGGGACGCCGCCGACCTCGGTGTCGGCGACCAGCACGTCGCCCCGTTCCCGCAGGGTGGTGCGTCCCAGCACGGCCGGGGCGCCCCGGGCGGCGGCGTAGTCCCGGACCCGGGGGCTGGAGGTGACGTAGTGGGTCCACCAGCCGCCGGGGGTGACCCCGTCGGGCGCGTCGACCCCGGCGAGGGCCACCCCGACGTAGGTCAGCGAGTACGCGCCGAGGCCGGAGGTCTGGGCGGCGTCCTCGACGACGTACTGGTTCATGAAGACCTGCCGGTCGGGCCGGGGGCACAGGCCGGGCGGGACCAGGGCGGCGACCGCGTCCGGGTCGGCCGGCAACCAGCTGAAGTGCAGCGTACGGCTGTCGACGACGAGCTGCGGGTGCGCGGGGTCGAGCACGTGGTCCTCCGTACGGCGGTGGTCTCCCGCGACGCTACGGGCGGTCCTGTCGGCGGGACAAGGACGGATAGCCGACACCGCTGCCGTGGTGTCGGGTTCCGGGTGGCCTGCCGCATCGACCGGTGCCCGTGATCACATTCGACGCAAACCATGTCCGATAGTGCGTCTTTGCGATAGAAAATCACTTAAGTACATCAGCCTTTCGGCTAGATTTCCACTCACCGATCAGGCTATGGTGGCTTCCGAACGGCCCATCTGAAGCTAAACCGAAGCGTCACGTCTTTTTGACCGCGGACGAGGTGCAGGGAGGACCACCAATGACCGCGCCCACCATGAGCAAGCCGGCGGCGACACCGTCCACCACCGAGAAGCTGGACCCGCGCGCACTCACCGACAGCGCCGCCGACCTGCTGAACGCGATGGCCGCGCTGCCCGCCGGCCACCCGTCCCGGGCCGCGCTGCGCGACCGGGCGATCGAGGCCTGGCTCCCGCTGGCCAACCACCTGGCCCACCGCTACAGCGGCCGGGGCGAGCCCACCGACGACCTGGCCCAGACCGCCGCCGTCGGCCTGATCAAGGCGATCGACAAGTTCGACCCGTCGCGCGGCGTCGACTTCGCCGGCTACGCCATCCCGACCATCATCGGCGAGCTGAAGCGGCACTTCCGCGACCGCACCTGGGACATCCGGGTCCCCCGGCGGCTCCAGGAGCTGCGGCTGGCCATCTCCGACGCCAACAGCTCGCTGTTGCAGACCCTCGGCCGCTCGCCGACGGTCGCCGACATCGCCGCCCACCTCAAGCTCACCGAGGAAGAGGTCCTGGAGGGCCTGGAGGGTGCCCGCGCGTACAACGCGGTGTCGCTGTCCACCCCGACCGGCGACGGCGACCGCGCCACCGAGCTGGGCGACATGCTCGGCGGCGAGGACAACGAGTTCGAGCTGGCCGAGCTCCGGGTCGCTCTCGGCCCGGCGCTGGCCACCCTCGACGAGCGTGAGCAGAAGATCCTCACCCTGCGCTTCTACGGCAACCTGACCCAGTCGCAGATCGCCGACCAGATCGGCGTCTCGCAGATGCACGTGTCCCGGCTGCTCGCCCGGGCCCTGACCAAGCTGCGCGGTCAGCTCGACGGCACCTACTAGGGGTGGAGGCGGTCACCGGCCCGGCGGGCCGGTGACCGCCACGACCACGGGGCCCGGTCGGCGGTTCGCCGACCGGGCCTTCCCTGTTCCCAGCGACGGACCGGCCCCGGCACGCACGCGTGCCGGGGCCGGTCCCCGTCCGGGGTCAGCCGACCGCCGGGTCCCGCCACATCGGATAGAACGGCGTGCCGTCCGGCAGTCGGAAGATCTCCCGCGGCCGGTAGCCGTGCCGGGCGTAGAGGTCCCGCCCGGCCTCGCTGCTGGCCTCCAGGTAACCGGGCACCCCGTGGGCGTCCAGCCAGGCGTGGTGGTGCCGCAGCAGCGCGGTGCCCAGCCCCTGCCCCTGCCGCCCCGGCCGGACGGCGAGCAACGCCAGGTGGTGGTGGTCGGGGTGCGGATGGTTGGCGGCGAACAGTTCGTCGAGGTGCTGGAACCGGGGGGTCCACTCCCCGCAGGCGGCGGCCAGCCGGTCGTCGTAGTCCGCCGGGGCCGGCGACCCGTCACCGACCTGCGGGAACCAGACCGCCACCGCGTCGCGGTCGGCCGTGCCGAAGACCAGCCCGTGCCGCATCGCGTGGTCGACCAGGATCTCGAAGTTGTCGGCGAAGACGGCCTCCCGCTTGGCCTCGTCCGGCACCAGCCACCGGGTCGCCGGGAGCACCAGGAACGCCTCGGCGATCCGCTCGGCGACCCAGCGGGTGTCGGCGGCGGCGAGCCGTCCGATGGTCGGCGCGGTCACCGGCGGGACTCCACCGGCACCGGCTGCTCCACCGGCGGGGCGAACAGCGAGGTGGCCGCACTCTCCGCGCCCCGCCCGATCCGGGCGTAGACGTCGGGCCGGTTGGAGCGCAGCACCAGGCCCCACAGCAGGCCGATCAGCGCGGCCACCGGGTAGACCCCGGGGATGATCCAGCGCAGCGGCGAATCCGGCGCGACACCGAGCAGGGTGGCGAAGTTGGCCACCGCCACCGCCACGACGGCGGCCAGCGCGACGGTGGCCAGGGCCGGGGCGATCGCCCGCTTCCACAGCGACTCCGAGGTGTCGGAGCGGGCGAAGTAGACGATCACGGCGACGCTGGTGGTGGCGATCAGCAGCAGCACGCCGAAGCCGCCGCCGGTGCCGGCGTAGTAGAACAGCTGCACCACCGGGTCCCAGCCGTTGACCGCGTACAGCACGATCACCAGCAGGCCGAGCAGGCTCTGCGCCAGCGAGGCCACCCGGGGTGCACCGGTACGCGGCGAGGTCTGCCCGAAGGCGGCCGGCAGCACCCGCTCCCGGCCCAGCGCGAAGGCGTACCGGGCGGTGGTGTTGTGGAACGAGATCATCGCGGCCAGCACCGAGGTCATGAACAACGCCTGGCCGATGGTGACGGCGGTGTCGCCGAGGTGCGCGGCGGCCAGGTTGAAGATCAGCTCGATGCTCTGCTCACCGGCGGCGGCGGAGATGTTCTCCGGGCCGACGGCCACGGTCATCGACCACGAGGAGAGCGCGTAGAGCCCGGCGATGATCGCCACCGAGAGGTACGTGGCCAGCGGGACCGTCCGCCGCGGGTCCTTGCTCTCCTCGCTGAACACCACCGAGGACTCGAACCCGACGAACCCGGTCATGGCGAGCACCAGCAGCGCGCCCGCCCCCGGCACCAGGAGGTTGGCCGGGGCGAGGGCGGCGAAACTGGTCGAGCCGCCCGCCGGGTGGCTGAGCTGACCCAGGTCGAACACGACGATCACCACGATCTCGGCGATCAGCAGCACCGCCAGGACCAGGCCGTTGACGTCCACCCGCAGCAGGCCGAGGAAGGCGACCAGGGCCCAGGCGACCAGGGCCACCACGGCCCAGTGCGGTTCGACGCCGAACAGGGTGCCGAGCACCGGGGCGGCGGCGGCGCCGATCGCGCCGTAGAGACCGACCTGGAGGGCGTTGTACGCGATGAGCGCGACCCAGGCCGCGCCGACGCCGGCCGGCCGGCCGATGCCGCGCGAGACGTAGGCGTAGAACGCGCCGGCGTTCTCCACCCGGCGGGCCATCGCCACGTAGCCAACGGAGAAGAGCGCCAGGACGGCGCCCACGGCGAGGAAGGCCAGCGGCATGCCGGTGATGCCGGTGACCGCGTAGCCGGTGGTGACCACGCCGGCCACCACGGTCAGCGGCGCGGCGGCGGAGAGGACGAAGAAGATGACCGACGGAACGCCGAGGCGGCCACGGGCCAGGGCGTCGCTGACGTTGCTGGGGCGGTCGACTGTCGGATGCGGGGGCATGGGGCTGCTCCGGAAGAGGGGAGAGGAGGGGGAAGGGGGTGGCGCGGCGAGATCAGGGGATGCCGCGCAGCACCGCCGCGCCGACCGCGGCCTCGGTGTGCACGACGAGTTCCTTCAGGGGGGCCGGCAGCGAACCGACGAGGGTGGACAGCCGGTGGTGGGCGCGCGGTCCGGCGCTCCACAGCACCTCGCGGGTCAGCCCGGCGGCGGCCACCAGCCCGAGCAGCGTGGTGTCCGACACCAGCGGCTGTTCGGGCCGTTCGACCAGGGCCCGCAGCCGGGTCGCCGGCCAGGCGGCGGCGTTGAGGTCGATCGGCAGGTAGCTGACGGTGGTACGCAGCAACCGGCGGTTCTCCTGCCGGCGCAGCACCCCGGCCCGGGCCAGCCGCTCCCCCACCGACGTGGTGGACGACTGGGCCAGGAAGGCGAGCCAGGTGCGCACCGCCTGGTGCTGCGACTCACCGATCAGTTGGTCGAGCACGGTGTGGGCCAGCGCGTCGGCCGGGGGACGCCGGTCGATCACGGTGACCAGTCCACCGGAGACGGTGATCTGTCCGAACAGGATCAACTCGGCCAGCAGTCCGGCGGCGAGGCCGAGCCCGGTGGCGCTCGGGTGCAGTTTGGCCTTGCCACGACTGTCGTTGTGGGCGATCAGAAAGAACTCGTCGGCGACCAGCAAACGAGCCTCCCACGCATTGTCCACAGGTGATCCACGCCGGGTGACAGGATGCCCGCAGAGCTCCAGCTTTGCAACTCCCGGATTCGATAGTTGCACTCCGTGCTCGTGCGACCTGCGGATCTTGTCGTGACAGACTCGGAGGGTGACCGTCAGCCCCACCGTTCGCCGCCGCCGCATCGCCCGTGAACTCCGCCAACTGCGGGAACGCGCGGGCATGACACTGGACGTCGCCGCCCGCCAACTCGACATGTCCAAGAGCAACCTGTCCCGCATCGAGAATGCCCAGATCGGCATCAAACCCCGTGACGTGCGTGCCGCGCTGGCCCTCTACGAGGTGACCGGTGTCGACGCCGAGGCGCTCATCGAGATCGCCCGGGGCGCCCAGCAGCGCGGCTGGTGGCAGAACTACAGCGACGTGCTGCCCGAGTGGTTCGAGTTCTACGTCGGCCTGGAGGCGGAGGCGGAGAGCCTGCGCACGTACGAGGCGGAGTCCGTACCCGGGCTGTTGCAGACCGAGGCGTACGCCCGGGAGATGTTCCGTCGTACGGCCGGCGAGGAGGGGCTGGAGCGCAAGGTGGCCGCCCGGCTGCGACGCCAGGAGGTGCTGCACCGGGACTCGCCCCGGGTCGAGTTGTCGGTGGTCCTCAACGAGGCGGTGCTGCTGCGTCCGGTGGGCGGGCCGGCCGTCATGGCGGAGCAGTTGACCCACATGGCCCGGGTCGCCCAGTCACCGAACGTTACATGCTACGTACTTCCGTTCTCGGCCGGGGGCCATCCCGCGATGAGCACCCCGTACGTGATCCTCACGTTTGCCGACGCGGCCGACAATTCCGTGGTTTACCTGGACAATCTCACGGTGGGTCTGGCGCTGGAGGAAGCGGGACACGTGCGCGGGTATACCCTTGTGCACGAGGAGCTGTGCCGGATGGCACTGGATCCGGAGCGGTCCCTGGCCCGCCTGGAGGAGGCTTCTCGTCACTTTGCGTGATCGCATCGCCGCGGCACGCCCTGGGGGGAACGGAAGGTACGGAATGCAGGCGCTGCCTCTGTCCATGATGGACTGGCGGACCAGCAGCCGCAGCAGCGGCAACGGCAACTGCGTGGAGATCGCCTCCACCGACGACCGGATCGCGGTACGCGACAGCAAGGACCGGTGCGGCCCCGCGCTGGTCTTCTCCGCCGATGCCTGGACAGCCTTCGTCACCGGCATGGAGGCGGTACGCCGGGTCTGACGCCCGGCGTGCCACAGTGGCAGCCGTGCTCCGTGACGTACCCCTCGACCTGCCGGTGCGACCGGCGCTGGCATCCCTGCTGCGAGCGCTGACCGACGCCGGCGGCGCGGTCCTGGTCGCCCCGCCCGGCACCGGCAAGACCACCCTGGCCCCGCTCGCCGTGGCCGACGGGGTGGCCGGGCGGGTGCTGGTCGCCCAGCCCCGCCGGGTGGCCGCCCGGGCGGCGGCCCGGCGGATCGCCGACCTGCTCGGTGAGCGGGTCGGCCAGCGGGTCGGCTACGCCGTGCGCGGCGACCGCCGGGTCGGACCGGACACCCGGGTCGAGGTGGTCACCACCGGCCTGCTGGTCCGCCGGCTGCTGCGCGACCCGGACCTGCCCGGGGTCGACGCGGTGCTGCTCGACGAGGTGCACGAGCGGCAGCTCGACGCCGACCTCGCGCTGGCCTTCACCGTGGAGGCCCGGGCGGCGCTGCGGCCCGAGCTGTGGCTGGTGGCGATGTCGGCGACCCCGGAGGCGGACCGGTTCGCCGCCCTGCTCGGCGGCGACACGCCGGCCCCGGTGGTCCGCGCCGAGGCGGCCCTGCACCCGGTCACCCGGGTCTGGACGCCACCACCGCGCCCGGTCGCGCCACCGGGCGCGGGACGGGTCGATCCGCTGCTGCTCGACCACGTCGCCGCGACCGTCCGGCGGGCCCTGCACGAGCAGGACGGCGACGTGCTGGTCTTCCTGCCCGGGGCGGGCGAGATCGGGGCGGTGACCCGCCGGCTGGCCGACCTGACCGACCGGGTGGCCGTCCTGCCGCTGCACGGGCGGCTGCCCGCCGCCGCGCAGGACGCCGCGCTGCGCCCCGCCGACCGGCGTCGGGTGGTGCTCGCCACCTCGGTCGCGGAGAGCAGCCTGACCGTGCCCGGGGTCCGGGTGGTGGTCGACGCCGGCCTGGCCCGGGTGGCCCGCACCGACCTGGCCCGGGGGCTGGGCGCGCTGGTCACCGTGCCGGTGTCCCGGGCCGCCGCGACGCAGCGGGCCGGCCGGGCCGGCCGGCAGGCCCCGGGGGTGGTCTACCGCTGCTGGTCGGAGGGGACCCACGGCCGGCTCGCCGCGCAGCCCGAGCCGGAGATCGCCACCGCCGACCTGACCGGTTTCGCGCTGGACCTGGCCGCCTGGGGCAGCCCGGACGGCGACGGGCTGGCGCTGCCCGACCCGCCGCCGCCCGCCGCGCTGACCGTGGCCCGGGAGACGTTGACCGCTCTCGGCGCGATCGACGCCGACGGCCGGGTGACCGCCCGGGGGCGGGCCATCGCCGCCACCGGCACCCACCCCCGGCTGGGCCGGGCCCTGCTCGACGGCGCCACCCGGGTCGGCCGGGACCGGGCCGCCGAGCTGGTCGCCCTGCTCGCCGAAGACGGCCTGGCCGGGCGGCACGACGACCTCACCGCCGCGTGGCGGCGGCTGCGCGACGACAGCGACCCCGGTGCCACCGCCCGCTGGCGCGCCGAGGTCCGGCGGCTGCGTGCCGCGCTGCCCGGCACCACCGGGCAGGGCGGCGCCGGCGCACGGCTGCCCGACGACCTGGCGGCCGGGCTGCTGGTGGGGCTGGCCCACCCGGAGCGGCTGGCCCGGCTGCGCCGGGCCGGTGGGACGCCGTACCTGATGGCGGGTGGGACCGGGGCGGAGCTGGCGGCCGGGTCGGCGCTGACCGGGACGGGCTGGCTGGCCGTCGCGGTCGCCGACCGCTCGCCGGGCGCACCGACCGCCCGGGTCCGGCTGGCCGCCCCGCTCGACGAGGCGACCGCCCGGGAGGTCGGCGGCGCGTTGCTGACCGAGGACCGCGAGGTCGGCTGGGTCGACGGTGACGTGCTGGCCCGCCAGGTGACCCGGCTCGGCGCGATCGAGCTGGTCAGTCGCCCGCTCGCCCGGCCGACGCCGGAGCTGCTGGCCGCCGCCCTGGCCGACGGGCTCCGCCAGGCGGGCCTGGACCTGCTGACCTGGACCCCGGCGGCCCGGTCGCTGCGGCAGCGGCTGGCGTTCTGCCGGCAGGCGCTGGGCGGGCCGTGGCCGGAGGTCTCCGACGACGCGCTGCTCGCCGCCGCCGACCGGTGGCTCGGGCCGGAGCTGGCCGCCGCACGGCGCCGGGCCGACCTGGCCCGGATCGACGTGACCGGGGCGCTGCGCCGGCTGCTGCCCTGGCCGCAGGCGGGCCGGCTGGACGAGCTGGCCCCGGAACGCATCGAGGTGCCCAGCGGCTCCCGGGTCCGGGTGGACTACGCCGACCCGGCCGCGCCGGTGCTGGCGGTGAAGCTCCAGGAGACGTTCGGCTGGCAGCAGGCGCCCCGGCTGGCCGACGGCCGGGTGCCGGTGCTGCTGCACCTGCTCTCCCCCGCCGGCCGGCCCGTCGCGGTCACCGCCGACCTGGCGTCGTTCTGGCGTACCGGCTACCCGCAGGTGCGCGGGGAGCTGCGGGGGCGTTACCCGCGCCACCCCTGGCCGGAGGACCCGGTCACGGCCGCGCCGACCCGGCACACCACGCACCGCCGCCGCTGAGCCGGCGCGCCGCCGGTGGCGGTCACTCGTCGACGACGTCGGCGATGAGCACGGTGATGTTGTCCGGGCCGCCGGCCCGCAGGGCGAGGTCGATCAGGCGGCGGGCGCAGTCCTCCCGGTCCGGGGTCTCCCGGAGCACCTCGGTGAGGGTGTCCGGGCGGACGACGTTGGACAGGCCGTCGCTGCACAGCAGCCAGCGGTCGCCGGCCCGGGGCACCATCGTGGCGTACGACGGGGAGACCTGCTCGCCCTGCAACGCCTGGGTGACCACGGCCCGGCGGGGGTGGCTGGACGCCTCCTCGGGGCTGATCACCCCCTGGTCGACGAGCATCTGGACGAAGGTGTCGTCCCGGGTGACCTGTTTGAGGGTGCCCTCGCGGAACAGGTAGGCCCGGGAGTCGCCGACGTGGGCCAGCGCCAGGCAGCTGCCGGTGCGGGAGAAGAGCAGGGCGGTCAGTGTGGTGCCCATGCCCTGCCGCTCGGGGTCCTCCCGGACGGCCTGGTGGATCCGCGCGGTGGCCAGCTCGATGCCGGTCTGCAACGCCGCCACCAGGGCGTCCTCGGGGGTCTCCACGTCCAGTGGGGCGACCGCGTCGATGGCGATCCGGCTGGCCAGGTCGCCGGCCGCCATCCCGCCCATGCCGTCGGCGACGGCGACGAGCCAGGCTCCGGAGTGCATGGCGTCCTGGTTTCCGCTGCGGATCAGCCCACGGTCGCTCGTCCCGACGGAACGAAGCTTCAGGGTCATGGGTGGCAGCCTGCCAGGCGGAGGGTGTTGTTGTCTCTAGGAGATCAGGACGACTGCGCGTGGCGCGGCGAATCTCACTGCCGTCGGTGTCGGTCCGGGCCGCTGCGGTACGCCCCGACCAGCCCGAAGGTCATCCAGTCGAATCGATTGACAGGGACGAGACGCGCTGGAAACATCTGGCTGATAGCTGGGAGCGCTCCCAGTGACAGGCATCGACGGCACACCCCCACCACCCTTCCGCCCGGAAAGGAATCCCGTGATCCTGACCCGACGACGTCGGCGGCATCTCGCGGTACTGGCAGCGACGACCCTGATCCTCACCGGCGCCGGCACCGGCGTGGCCCACGCCGAGGTCCCGCCGGACGCCCCCGAGCAGATCAGCAACGGCGACTTCAGCGAGGGCGTCTCGCCCTGGTTCTCCTACGGCACCGGCCCGCTCGACGTCGTCGACGGCCGGCTCTGCGTCACCGTCCCCGCCGGGCTGGCCAACCCGTGGGACGCCGGCATCGGCCACGACGGGGTCCGGCTCAACGCCGGCGCGGAGTACAAGCTCAGCTTCGACATCTCGGCCACCCCCGGGCTGAGCGTCAACGCCGTGCTCCAGCTCGGCAGCGCCCCCTACACCTCGTACGCGAGCGTGCCGGCGGTGGCCGCCCCGACGAGCAAGCGGGTCGAGCAGACGTTCACCGTCCCGGACGACAACCCGAACGCCCAGCTGATCTTCCAGGTCGGCGGGGCCGCCGCCGAGCAGCGGATCTGCCTGGACAACGTCTCGTTGCGCGGTGGCGAGGCCGCCCCGCCGTACGTGCCGGACACCGGCCCCCGGGTCCGGGTCAACCAGGTCGGCTACCTGCCCGGCGGCCCGAAGAACGCCACCGTGGTGACCGAGTCGACCGGGGCGCTGCCCTGGCAGCTCAAGTCGGCCGCCGGCACGGTCGTCGCCAGCGGCCGGAGCACCCCGCGCGGGGTCGACGCCGCCTCCGGGCAGAACGTGCAGACCGTCGACTTCTCGTCCTTCCGCACCCCCGGCACCGGCTACACGCTGGTCGCCGACGGCGAGACCAGCCACCCGTTCGACATCTCCGGCGACCTCTACGACCGGCTGCGGGCCGACGCGATGCAGTTCTTCTACGCCCAGCGCAGCGGCATCGAGATCGACGGTGACCTGATCGGCGAGGAGTACGCCCGCCCGGCCGGCCACCTCGGGGTGGCCCCCAATCAGGGCGACACCCAGGTGCCCTGCCAGCCCGGCGTCTGCGACTACTCGCTGGACGTGCGCGGTGGCTGGTACGACGCGGGTGACCACGGCAAGTACGTGGTCAACGGCGGTATCGCCGCCTACCAGCTGCTGAGCGCGTTCGAGCGGACCAAGACGGCGGAGACCGCCGCCGGTGGCGCGAAGCTGGGCGACTCGACGCTGCGGCTGCCCGAGCGGGGCAACGCCGTGCCGGACGTCCTCGACGAGGCCCGCTGGGAGATCGAGTTCCTGCTCCGGATGCAGGTGCCGGCCGGCAAGCCGCTGGCCGGGATGGCCCACCACAAGATCCACGACAAGGCGTGGACCGGCCTGCCGCTCGCCCCGCAGGACGACGCCCAGCCGCGTGAGCTGCACCCGCCGTCGACCGCCGCCACCCTCAACCTGGCCGCCGTCGCCGCACAGTGCCAGCGCCTGTTCGCCCCGTACGACGCGGCGTTCGCCGCCCGCTGCGGCACCGCCGCGACGACCGCGTACGCCGCCGCCAAGGCGCACCCGGCGGTCTACGCCGACCCGAACGACGGCATCGGCGGCGGCGCGTACGACGACACCAACGTCACCGACGAGTTCTACTGGGCCGCGGTCGAGCTGTACCTGACCACCGGCAAGAAGGCGTACCTGGACGACCTGACCGCCTCGCCCCACCACACCGGCGACGTGTTCGCCGCCGGCGGCGCGTTCAGCTGGCAGAGCGTGGCCGCGATCGGCCGGCTCGACCTGGCCACCGTGCCGAACGGCCTGCCGGCCGCCGACAAGGCCCGGGTCCGCGCCTCGGTCACCGCCGCCGCCGACAACTACCTGACCACCCTGCACGCCCAGGCGTACGGCCTGCCGGTGCCGGGCGAGGCGGGCAGCTACGTCTGGGGCAGCAACAGCAACATCATCAACAACATGGTGGTGCTGGCCACCGCGTTCGACCTGACCCGGGACGCGAAGTACCGGGACGGCACCGTGCAGGCGACCGACTACCTGCTCGGCCGCAACGCGCTGAACATGTCGTACGTGACCGGCTGGGGCGAGCAGAACGCGCGCAACCAGCACAGCCGGATCTTCGGCAACCAGCTCAACCCGGCCATGCCGAACCCGCCGGTGGGCTCGCTCGCCGGCGGCCCGAACGCCGCCCTGCAGGACCCGTTCGTCGCCCAGCTGCTCAAGGGCTGCGCGCCGATGTTCTGCTACGTCGACGACATCAACTCGTACTCGACCAACGAGGTGGCGATCAACTGGAACTCGGCGCTGGCCTGGCTCGCGTCGTTCCTCGCCGACCAGGGTGACGCCAAGGCGGTGGCCCCGCGCACCTGCGCGGTCAGCTACCAGGTGCACGGCACCTGGCCGGACGGCTCCAACACCCAGGTCGTCCTGCGCAACACCGGCGACACCGCGATCAACGGCTGGACCCTGCGCTACGCCTACACCGGCGACCAGAAGGTCACCCAGGCGTGGACGGCGAAGGTGACCCAGTCCGGGGCCACCGTGACGGCGAAGAACGAGTCGTACAACGCGAAGATCGCGCCGGGTGGCAGCATCACCTTCGGTCTGCTCGCCAGGACCGGCACGCTGGCCAATCCGGCACCGGACCTGATCACCGTCAACGGCGTCGCCTGCACGGTGTCCTGACCGGCTCTCCTACCCTCGGGCCCCGGGCTGCCACCCGGGGTCCGAGCGCGCCGGGCGGTCGTCCCCCGACCGCCCGGCGCCCCCCGTCCGACCGCCCGGCACGCCCGCCCGGCCCAGCAGTGGAGACGAGTCCGATGCCCGAGCCGACCACGATCTCCGACGCCGAGCGTCGGCGCATCGTCCACGAGTTCGTCGACGAGACCGTCGGCGACGCCCACCCCGAGGTGGTGGCGATGGTCCGTGACCTCACCCACCGGGTCCGCGACACCGTCGAACTGGCCCGCGCCGCCGGCATCGCCCCCGAGTCGCCCCGCGCCGGCCACGTGGTGGCCGCGCTGGTCCGCGCGTACGGCGAGGTCTTCGACCGGGTCGACGACGCCGGCTACCGCAGCGCGTTGCTGGCCCGCCTGGAGGTCGCCAACGACCCGCGGACCGAGCGGTACTTCCAGCTCCTCGCGACGGTCAACGGTTGGACCGCGCCGCCCACCCTGACGCCGGTGCTGGACTGGTTCATCGCCGCGCTGCGCCACCACCCCGTGCCCTGACCCGCACCCGACCGATCGTCCCGGCGCGGCGGCGGGGCGGGGCGGTCAGCCGGCCTGTCGTGTCGACCGGGCCAGGTGCAGGAAGCCACGCCAGGCGCCCGGGGTGAAGGCCAGGGTGCCGCCGGCGCGGTCCTTCGTGTCGCGGACGAGGACGACGCCGGGCAGGTTGTCCGCCACCTCGACGCAGTTGCCACCATTGTTGCCGCTCCTGGTGCTCTTGTGCCACCGAGCGCCGCTCAGCTCCATGATGCCGCCGCTTTCCTGACGAGTTCCAGGGATCGCGCCCGGGGTAGGGCCTCCCCCACTATGCGCGCCCACCGACGCTCCAGGACAGCGATATCCGTGCGCTGGTCGATGATCTGCGCGCGCACCTGCCCATCGACGTGCGCCACTCGCGTTCCGTCGTCCAGCTCGGCGACGACGAAGGGTCCGCCGAGGCCGGCGTACATGCCTGTCTCGGCCGGGACCACGTGCACCTGCACGGTCGGCAGCTCGGCGCAGGCGGCAAGGTGGGCGCACTGCTCGCGCATCAGCTCGGGCCGGCCCCGCACCGGGCGGTGCAGCACCGACTCGTCGATGACGGCGACCAGCAGCGGCGGTCGGTCGCGGTGCAGGATCGCCTGGCGGGTGAGGCGGGCCGTGATGAGCTGGTCGACCTCCTCCTCGGTCAGGGTCTCCCCGGCCAGGGTCGCCCGCGCGTACGCCTCGGTCTGGAGCAGGCCGGGCACCCAGGCCAGCTCGAAACCGCGTAGCACGACGGCCTCGCGTTCGATGTCGGCCCACGGCCGGAACCACACCGGCTCGTGTCGCTTGTGCAGGTCGGGCCACAGGTCCAGGACGTCCCGCTTGAGCAGCGCGGCGACCTCGGCACGATGCCGGGTTTGAGGAATTCGCCCCTGGCTGGCCCAGCGCGCGGCGGTCTTCGGGTCGACTCCGATGCGAGCGGCGAGGCTCTCGGCCGTCTCACCCGCCTCGGCCATCGCCTCTTTGACTGCCAGATTCATCCTGACCCTCCCCGGACATCCTGGATATCCGGAGTCATCTTGCTACGCGGTGTGATCGTACCGCAACCCTTTGGCACGGTGAGATCAGGACGGCGTCGCCGACGGGCCGGACCCCCACCGGCGACGCCCACCGGGGCCGTTCCCGTGGAGGGGCGGGAACGGCCCCTCCACCATGGACCAACGGGGGCTCAGGAACCGGCGGGGGCACCGGCGGCGACCGGCGCGGCGGCACCGTCGCCACGCCAGACGTAGCCGACCCCGGCCGGCGCGGTGAGCGAGCCGGCGAACAGCGCGTTGACCCGGGACGCCTCGGTGGCGCTCGGCTTGGCGTTGCGGCACGACACCGGGGCGCTGCTGCCCGACATCAGGTCGGTGCACAGGCCGGTCCGGTTGTCGGGCAGGCCGAGGATGTGACCGATCTCGTGGGTGGCGATCCGGGTCCGGTCGTACCCCTGGTCGACAGCCTGGGTGCCCATCCAGACCCGGCCGTTGCCCAGGCTGGTGGTCTGCGCGCGGGGCCAGCCGGTGTCGACGTAGATGGTGATGTTGCCGGGCGTGCGGGCGACCAGCCGGACGTTGGTCACCGAGCTGTTCCAGATCGTCGCGGCCTGGTCGAAGTTGGTGCGGAACTCCCCGGCCCGGCTCGCGTCGTAGTAGACCGTCCGCGCGGCGGCGGACGCCGTGCCGCCGCCCGCGGCGACCACGCCGGTCGCCGTGAGCACCAGCGCCAGCAGGGTCCCGGCGGTACGCGAGAACTGTCGTCGGCGCATCGTCCGACCTCCCATCGATAGAAGTTCACCGATGTTAAGCGGTCGGTCGGAACCCGGTCGAATAGCGGTTACGTCATACCGCCACCACCGGACGGCTCAGCCGATCTCCTCGTCGACGAAGCACCAGCGCCACGACTCCCCCGGCTGGATGGACCGCATCACCGGGTGCCCGCTCGACTCGAAGTGCTTCGTCGCGTGCTGGTACGGCGACGAGTCGCAGCACCCCACCTGCCCACACTCCACACACGACCGCAGGTGCACCCAGTCGTCGTTGCCGACGGCCACGCACTCCGGGCAGGCGTCGGTGACGCTCGGCTCGGCGGCTCCCGCCCCGGTCAGGTGCGCACAGCTCATCAGTCACTCTCCCGTCGCAACAACGACTCCTCCAGGTCCAGGTCGCGGTACGCCCGCACCAGCACCTCCTCGGGAATCCGTCCCTCGTCACGGGCGGCCCGGAAGACCTCCCGCTCGGCGTCGATCATCTCCTGCCGCAGCCGACCGTACGCCTGCGACGGCGTCTCCCGGTCGCTGCCGCCGAGCCGCTCCCAGGCCAGGTTGGTGCGGCTCTGCACCAGCCCGCGCAACCGCTCCACCACGGCCGGCGGCGCGCCGTCGGCCAACTCGTCCAGCTTCTCCCGGGCCGCCCGGCCGGCCTGCTGCTGCACGGTCGCGGCGGAGAGCGCGTCGGCCACCGGGTCGTCCGGGGGCAGTTTCAACCGGCGGGCCACCCACGGCAGGGTCGCGCCCTGCCCGACCAGGGTCGCCACGATCACCGCGAAGGCCAGCCAGATGAACAGCGCCCGCTGGTAGGGCTGGTCCCCGGCCAGGGTCAGCGGCAGACCCAGCGCGGCGGCCAGCGTCACCACCCCGCGCATCCCGGCCCAGCCGATGACGATCGGGAACTGCACCGGCGTGGCCGGGTCCCGCTGCCGGACCCGGGGCACCAGCCGGGCCAGGTAGGTGGCCGGGAAGACCCAGACGAACCGGGCCAGGAAGACCGCCGCCAACACCGCCGCGGTGATCCCCACCAGCCGGCCGGTCGGCTCGTCGAGATCCCGCAGCACCTCGGGCAGTTGCAGGCCGACCAGCAGGAAGACCAGCCCCTCCAGCAGGAACTGGACCAGCCGCCAGAACGCGCCGGTCTGCAACCGGGAGGCGGCCGACAGCAGCAGCGGCATCTTGTGGCCGATCCCCAGCCCGGTGACCACCACCGCCACCACCCCGGAGGCGTGGATCTCCTCCGCGGCGAAGACCACCGCGAACGGCACGATCAACGACAGCGCGTTGTCCAGCAGCGGATCGGTGGTCCGCTTGTGCAGGAACCCGAAGACCACCACCCCCAGCAGCCCGACCAGCACCCCGCCGCCGGTGGCGACCACCACCTCCTGCGCCACGTACCCGAAGCCGACCGAACCGGCGCTGGCGGTGGCCGCGACGATCGCCACCCGCAGCAGCACCAGCGCGGTGGCGTCGTTGACCAGGCTCTCCCCCTCCAGGATGGTCACCACCCGCCGGGGCAGACCCACCCGCCGGGCCACCGCGGTGGCCGCGATCGCGTCCGGCGGCGCCACCACCGCGCCCAGCGCCACGCAGATCGCGTACGGCAGGTCGGGCAGGAGCAGGTGCACCACCGTGCCCACCACGAACGCGGTGAAGATCACCAGGCCCACCGCGAGCAGCAGGATCGGCCGCAGGTTGAGCCGGAACGCCGGCACCGAGGTCCCCAACGCCGCCACGTAGAGCAGCGGCGGCAGGATGCCCACCAGCACCAGGTCGGGATCGAGCCGCACGTGCGGGAAGCCCGGCAGGAAGGACAGCCCGAGGCCGAGCACCACCAGCAGGATCGGCGCGAGCAGACCCAGCTTGCGGGCCAGCGCGGCACCGAAGGTCGCGATCGCCAGGAAGACCACGACCTCGAACAGAGCTTCCATGGAGTAGCAGCCTAGGCGTACGGACGGCCCGGGGTGATCACCCGGCGGCGCGCAGCTTCGGCAGCACCTCCGCACCGAACGTGTCGATGAAGGCGCGCTGCTCCTGCCCGACGTGGTGCAGGGCGATCTGGTCGAAGCCCAGCGACAGGTACTCCTCCAGCCAGCCGACGTGCCGGCCCAGGTCGGCCGACACGTTCACCACCTCGGTGACCTGCTCCATCGGCACCCGCTCGCTGACCACGTCGAAGTGCTCGGCGGTGTCGAGGTCCCAGCAGACCGGCGGCGCGAAGACGTTGCTGCGCCACTGCTCGTACGCGATGGCCTCCGCCTCGGCCTGCTCCGGCGCCCAGCTCACGTGCACCTGGAGGTGCAGCGGCCCCCGCCCGCCCGCGTCCCGGTAGGCGTCGATCATCTCGCGCAGGTGCGCGGTCGGGGCGTTCACCGTGATCAGGCCGTCCGCCCACTCGGCGCACCAGCGGGCGGTGGCCACGCTGACCGCCGCCCCGATCAGCGCCGGCGGTTCCTCCGGGCGGGTCCACAGCTTCGCCCGGTCCACCCGGACCAGCCCGTCGTGGCTGACCTCCTCGCCGGCCAGCAGCGCCCGGATCACCTCCACGCACTCCCGCAGCCGGGCGGTCCGCACGTCCTTGCGCGGCCAGCCGTCGCCGGTGATGTGCTCGTTGCTCGCCTCGCCGGTGCCCAGCGCCGCCCAGAACCGGCCCGGGTACATCGCGCCCAGGGTGCCGATCGCCTGCGCGATGATCGCCGGGTGGTAGCGCTGGCCGGGGGCGTTGACCACACCGAACGGCAACCCGGTGGCCTGGAGCGCGGCCCCCAGCCAGGACCAGGCGAACCCGGACTGGCCCTGCCGGGTGCTCCACGGCGAGAAGTGGTCCGACGACATCGCGGCGTCGAAACCGGCGCGTTCGGCGTGCACCACCGCCTCCAGCAGGCGGCTCGGATGGATCTGCTCGTGGGAGGCGTGGAAGCCGAACACCGTCATGGCGTCCTTCCGTACCCATGACGGTGTCCGGCTAAAGCTCGCCCGCGCCGGTCACCCGGCACGGGGTCACTCGGCGTGCGCGCCCGCGCCGACGGTGGCGGCACCCTCCCCCACCCAGACGGTCTTGGTGTTGCAGAACTCCCGCATCCCCAGCGCCGACAGCTCCCGGCCGTAGCCGGAGTTCTTCACCCCGCCGAACGGCAGCTCCGGGTACGAGGTGGTCATGCCGTTGACGAACACGTTGCCGGCGTCCAGGTCGGTGGCGAACCGTTCCTGCTCGGCCGGGTCGGTGGTCCAGGCGTTCGCGCCCAGCCCGAACGGCGTGCCGTTGGCCACCTCGACCGCCTCGTCGTACGACGACACCCGGTAGAGCCCGGCGACCGGGCCGAAGACCTCCTCGGCCCACATCCGCATCTGCGGGTTCAGGTCGGTCACCACGGTCGGCGGGTAGAACCAGCCGTCGCCGGTCGGCTTCTCGCCGCCGCAGAGCACCGTCGCGCCGTGCGCCACCGCGTCCTGCACCTGGGCGTCGATCTCGTCCCGCCCGCTCTCGCTGGCCAGCGGGCCGACGTCGGTGTCGGCGTCCATCGGGTCGCCGACCCGCAGCGCGGCCATGTTCGCGGCGAACCTCTCGGCGAACGCGTCGAAGACGTCGGTGTGCACGATGAACCGCTTGGCCGCGATGCAGGACTGGCCGTTGTTCTGGCAGCGGGCGGTGGTCGCCACCTCGGCGGCCCGGTCCAGGTCGGCCGAGGGCATCACCACGAACGGGTCGCTGCCGCCCAGTTCCAGCACCGTCTTCTTCAGCTCCCGGCCGGCGATCTGGGCGATCGAGCGGCCCGCGCCCTCGCTGCCGGTCAGCGTCGCCGCCCGGACCCGGGGGTCGCTGAGCACCCGGTCGACCGCGTCCGAGCCGACCAGCAGGGTGGTGAACGCCCCTTCGGGGAACCCGGCCCGGCGGAACACGTCCTCCAGGTAGAGCGCGGTCTGCGGCACGTTGGAGGCGTGCTTGAGCAGGCCGGTGTTCCCGGCCATCAGGGCCGGCGCGGCGAACCGCATCACCTGCCAGAGCGGGAAGTTCCACGGCATCACCGCGAGCACCGCCCCGATCGGCTGGTAGCGGACGAAGGCCCGCTTCGCCTTCACCGCGGCGGCGTCGGCGGGCTCGTCGGCGAGCATCCGCTCCGCGTTCGCCGCGTAGAACCGGCAGGCGGTGGCGCACTTGGTGACCTCGGCCTGCGCCGCGGCGTAGGTCTTGCCCATCTCGGTGGTCATCAGCCGGGCGGTCTCGTCGCGTTCGGCGTCGAGCAGCTCCGCGGCGGCGTTCATCCACTGCGCCCGCTGGGCGACCGTGGTCCGGTGCAGGTCCCGGAACGCCAGGTCGGCCCGTTCGATGGCGGCGTCGATCTGCTCGGCCGACATCGGCTCGTACGACTTGAGCACCTGACCGGTGGCGGGGTTGGTGGTGGCGATGGGCATCTCGTGCTCCTGTCACTCGAAGAGTGAGTGCCGCGCGCCCGGCTGCTCACGGCGGCGGGCGGCACGGCGGCGCTGGATGACGACCAGGTCGACCACCGCCACGACGGCGAACAGCGCGCAGAGCACGCCCAGCCAGGCCAGCCCGGCCCAGAACGCCCCGACCGCGAGGACGGTCATGGTGACCAGGCCGAACAGGGCCAACGCCAGGCGCAGGTTCAACGCGCTGTACGCGTGGCCGACCGTGCCACGGGCGCGCCGGGGCTGCGATCTCGTCATCGTCTCGGCCTACCCCGGCACGGACGCCACTAACCGGTCCGACGCCGGATCACCCACGACGGCGCTGCCCACCGGGCCGGTGCCGGGCGGGCGACCTGCCCGGAGAGCCCCGGTCCGACCCGGTCTTACCAGATTCATGTTTCTAGCTGTTGAATCTGCCCGGAAGTCGACACGAGCGGGCCACCGCACCCGGTACGGGCCGTAGAGTGACCGGGCTGTCGCTCTGCGCCGTCTGACCAGGGGAAGACGCATGCCTCGACGCTGGGTCGCCGCCGTGGCCTGCCTGTTGGCGCTGACCGCGCTCGCCTGCGAGGAGGGCGGCGGGGCCTCCCCCCGCCCGACGAAGAGCGGATCGACACCGACCGGGCTGCCCGCCACGATGGCCGCCCTCGGCGACTCGATCACCACCGGGTTCGGTTCCTGCCTGGTGCTCACCTCGTGCCAGCGCAACTCCTGGTCGACCGGGGACGGCATCCGGGTGGAGAGCCACTACCGGCGGCTGCTCGACGCCGGGGCGCCGATCCGCAACCGGGCCCGCAACCACGCCGTACCGGGGGCCCGCGCCGAGGCCCTCGCCGGGCAGGCCGGCGCCGCCGTCAAGGACAAGGCCGACTACGTCACCGTGCTGATCGGCGCGAACGACGCCTGCCGCAACGACATCGACGCGATGACCGCGACCGCCACCTTCCGCAGCCAGGTCGACCGGGCGCTGCGGGTGCTGCGGGAGGGCCGCCCGAAGGCCCGGGTCCTGGTGGCCAGCATCCCCGACCTCAACCGGCTCTGGGAGATCGGGCACACCGAGTCCCGCGCGGTACGGATCTGGAAGACCGGGATCTGCCCGGCGCTGCTGGCGAACCCCACCTCGGACGCCAAGGCCGACCGGGACCGTCGGGCCCGCTTCGCCGAGCGGATCGACGCGTACAACAGCCAGCTCAAGGCGGCCTGCCGGGCGTACGGGTCGCGGTGCCGCTACGACGGCGGCGCGGTGCACCGGGTGCGGTTCAGCCTGGACGAGGTCAACGCGTTGGACTGGTTCCACCCCAACGTCGCCGGGCAGAACCGGCTCGCCGACGCGACCTTCTCGGCGGCCGGCTGGCGGCTCTGAGCCACCCACCCCCGGCTGCGGTCCGCTCGCGGGCGGGCGTCGCCCCGTGGCCGCGTCTGACGCACGCCGCGCCCGGCGGTGGGCCGGACCGCGGCGTGGCAGCACGTCCGGTCAGGGGCGGCGCGGGTGGGGCAGCCCGCCCCGGTGCTCCCGGTAGAGCGCCTGGGCGCGCTCGGCGAGATCCTTGGTCGCCGACGAGTTGGCCCAGGTGCCGAGAATGATCGCGGCACCCGGGACGACCTTGGCGAAGACCCGCTTGGCCGCCCGCACCCCGGCCATCCGGGCCAGCCGGACGCCGAGTTGCAGCATCACCCGCCCGAGCGGGTTCTGGGCGGCGTGACCGAACAGCGCGCCCGCCCGCTCCCGACCGGCCGCGACGCCCAGCGCCAACCGGGCCGTCTCGGCCGCCTTGTGCACCTTCTGCAGGACGAGTAGATCGGTGGCCCGGTCCGGGTGCACCGGGTCCGCGCCGTACGCGGCGGCGACGTGCAGCACCAGCCGGGCCTGGGTCCAGGCCAGCACGCCGACGTCGATCACCGCACCGGGCAGGCCCGCCGCACCCGAGACCGCTCCGGAGAGGCGGGCCCGGTTGACGAAGCGCCGGATGGCCTGCTCGGCCAGCTGGTCGGCGGTGGCGTCGGGGCGTTCCGCCCGGGTCCGGGCGACCCACTGGGCCGCCTCCGGGCCGAGCCGGCGGACCGCCTCCAGGGCCAGGTGCTCCGGGGCGTACTGCGGGTCGTCCCGCATCCGGTCCCAGAGCCGGGCCGGTGGCGCCTCCGGCGCGTCGCCCGGGTCACCGGCCGGCACCGCCGGAACCGGAGCCGACGCCCCCGCAGCCGCCGGGACCGTGGTGGTCGGCGACCCGACGGCCGGTGTCGCGGGGACGGCCGGACCGGCGGTGTCCGCCGGTACCGGCGGCGTGGGGACGGTCGGTTCGTCGTCGACGGGCACGGCGTCGGTCACAGATGCTCCCGGGGTGGAATCGGTTCGCGGACGGTCAGCGGCGACGGCCCGACAGCTTGCCGGCCGCCTGCTTGAGCCGTGCCTGGTTCTCCGGCTTGGCCAGCTCGCGCCGACCCCGGTCGACCAGCTGCTGCCCCTTGGGTGAGCGCAGGAAGGCGCTGATCCGCTGCATCAGTGCTGACATGTCGTCCTCCGATCGGGTGTCCTGCGTCATGTGTACCCGATCCGAGCAACCGCCAACCGTCCACTGTGTCCGGTCGAGGGTAGCCATCCGGCGACGTCGACGCGAACCGGCACGACCGACCCCGCCCGGGTGGGCCGGGATCCGGCCGGGCCGGGACGGCGACTCAGACCAGGATGGCGGCGACCACCTCGGTGGCCCGCCACTCGTGCTGGGCGTAGAGGTCCGGGTAGGCGGAGATCTGCACGGCCTGCGCGGCGACGGTGAGCGGAAGGTCCTCCCAGCCGGGGATCTCCAACAGGGCGGTGAGGAACGCCCGGGTGGCGAACGCCGGGTCCATCAGCTGGCCGACCTCGCCCCAGCCGCTGCTCGGTCGCTGCTGGAACAGCCCGACCGAGTCGTGGTCCCAGCCGATCGCCTGGTGCGGGTAGTTCTGCGACTCGGGCAGCACCCCGCTGGCGTAGTTGTAGAGGTTGCTCTCCTGCATCGCGGTGGCCACCGCGATGATCAGGGCCCGGCGCGGGACGCCCATCGCCCGGCCGGCCCTGACGATCTCCTTGGCGTTGTCCATCTGGGCCTGGTCGAGGCCGGCCACCGGGACGATCCGCTTCGGCCGCGGCTTCGGCTTCGGTCGGGGCTTGGGCTTGGTGGTCCTGGTCGCGCTCGGGGTCGGGCTCGGGGTGGCGGCGGTCGGGCTGGCGGCGGCCGGGCTGCTGGGCACGACCGTGACCGGGGTACGGACCTCGGCACGGGAGGCGGCCTGCTGGCCGCGCTCGGCGAGGGCGGCCTCGGTGCCGACCCGGTCGTCGGCCCGCTCGTCCGGCAGGGCCTGGACGCCCGCGACGGCGGTGACGCCGAGGCAGCAGAGCACGCCGGCGGCGAGGAGCACCGGCCGGCGGCGGCGGGGGTTAACGAGCCCGCCGAGGCGGGTACGGAGGGAGCGGGGTTCACGGAGAACGCCGACCTGAACGGACGAGGGGGTGTCGTCCGAACGGCCAGTCATGCCCTGAGGGGCGCCCTGGTCGTCGATGGTGTCGTCGTCACGCATCCGCCGAGGCTAGACATGCCCTTTCCCGGTCACCCACCAGCAGGAAGTGGCCCTCGCCACACTTTCCGACAGGCCGGCGGGACGCCCGCCCCGGACGCGGGACCGGGGCAACAGACCACTCGCAACGGGCATTACGGTCAGCAACCGCGCCCGTCGTCGTCGGAGCGGGTCGACGGCCCAGACCACCCCGGCCGACCGCAAGATCCATCATGTCCCCCTTTCGGGCGACACGCCGGAACCGTCCGGACCAGCCGCCCCGGCCCGTCCGGCGAATTGGTGGCTTCCTCCGGGTTTGATAGCCGGATCGGTCACGACGCGCCCAGTGATGGAATGGATGACGCCGACGGGTACGTTCCCCGAACCGGGTGCCGTCCGTGCGCGGTCGCCCGTAGGCGCATTTCCTCAGGAGGTCCGACCGGTGCTCGACCCACACGAGCTGTACCAGCTCACCGACGATCTGCCCGACCTCGGACAGCCGGTGCTGATCCAGGCGCTCACCGGCTTCGTCGACGCCGGCAACGCCACCCGGCTGGCCCGCGAGCAGCTCCTCACCTCACTGGACGCCCGTACGATCGCCACCTTCGACGTCGACCAGCTCTTCGACTACCGGTCCCGCCGCCCGGTGATGACCTTCGTCGAGGACCACTGGGAGGACTACGACGCCCCGGAGCTGGCCCTGCACCTGCTCAGCGACGACGACGAGACGCCGTTCCTCCTGCTCACCGGCCCGGAGCCGGACCTCCAGTGGGAGCGGTTCGTGGCGGCGGTCAGCGGGGTGGCGGCCCGGCTCGACGTCCGGCTCACCGTTGGGCTCAACTCGATCCCGATGGCCGTCCCGCACACCCGGCCCACCGGGGTCACCGCGCACGCCACCCGCCGCGAGCTGATCGCCGGCTACGAACCGTGGTTGCAGCGGGTGCAGGTCCCGGGCAGCGTCGGCCACCTGCTGGAGTACCGGCTCGGCGAGGCCGGCCGGGACGCCCTCGGGTTCTCCGCGCACGTGCCGCACTACGTCGCCCAGACGGAGTACCCGGCCGCCGCCGAGGTGCTGCTCACCTCCGTGTCCCGCAGCACCGGGCTGCTGCTGCCCAACGAGAGCCTGCGCTCCGCCGCCGAGGTCGTCCGGGTGGAGATCGACCGGCAGGTCGCCCAGACCGACGAGGCCGCCGCGCTGGTCACGGCCCTGGAGGAGCAGTACGACGCGTTCGCCCGGGGTCGGGGTGAGAAGAACCTGCTCGCCGCCGAGACCGGTCCGTTGCCCACCGCCGACGAGCTGGGCGCCGAGCTGGAACGCTTCCTCGCCGAGCAGACCCGACCCGGCGAGACCCCGGGCGCCTGACCCCGCCGGTCGGGCGGGCGGCGACCCGACCGGGACGCCGCCCGCCCGACCCGTCCACCAGCGGCCCCCGCGCGCCGGGGGGGCGTCCCGGCGGCGGGCCGTCCCGGTGGAGCGGGCCGCGATGCGGCAGGCTGGGCACATGCGCCTGGCGACCTGGAACGTGAACTCGGTGAAGGCCCGCCTGCCCCGCCTGCTCGACTGGCTGGCCGGCACCGCCCCCGACGTGGTCTGCCTCCAGGAGACCAAGTGCCCCGACGGGGCCTTCCCCGTCGCCGAGGTCGGCGAGCTGGGCTACGAGGTGGCCAGCCACAGCGACGGCCGGTGGAACGGGGTCGCCGTCCTGTCCCGCGTCGGCCTGACCGACGTCGCCGTCGGATTACCCGACGAGCCGGGCTTCCCCCGGCCCGAGGCCCGCGCCATCGCCGCCACCTGCGCCGGGGTCCGGATCTGGTCGGTGTACGTGCCGAACGGCCGCGCCACCGACGACCCGCACTACGCGTACAAGCTGGCCTGGCTGGCGGCGCTGCGGGACGCGGTGACGCCGGAGGTGGCCGCCGGTGGCCCCGTCGCCGTCTGCGGGGACTTCAACGTCGCCCCGACCGACGCCGACGTCTGGGACCCGGCGCTCTTCGTCACCTCGACCCACGTCACCCCCGCCGAGCGGGCCGCCCTGGCCGCCCTGCGCGACCTCGGCCTCAGCGACGTGGTGCCCACCCCGATGAAGGGCCCGCACCCGTACACCTACTGGGACTACCGGGCCGGCATGTTCCACCAGAACAAGGGCATGCGGATCGACCTGGTGTACGCCTCCGCGCCGCTGGCCCGCGCGGTCCGCTCCGCGTACGTCGACCGGGAGGCCCGCAAGGGCAAGGGCCCCTCCGACCACGCCCCGATCGTGGTCGACGCCGACCTGCCCGGCCCGGAACCGACCCACCCGGCCGAGGTGGGGTAGCGCGCACGCGCCCCGGACGGTCAGCGCCCGCCCGGCTGCTCTGCTGCCGCGTCGGCGGGCTGCTGCGCCGCATCGGCCCAGAGCGCCTCGAAGTGCTCGACGTACCTGCTGAACGGACCGCCGCTCTCCCGCTGTCGCAGGTGGAACGTGACGGAGTCCTGGCCCAGCGCGCCGCCGATGTGGGTGGCCACGATCGCGTCGTCGTCGAACACCCAGACCGACATCGCGATGTGCCGGTCGGACAACCGCACGGCCAGCGGGGTGGGCGACTTGCCGATCTCGGCACGCGTCATGGCGATCCGCGTCCCGAGGTCGAGGGGCGTCGCCTCGATCCGGTCCCGGCCAGCGGTGACCGGGCTCGCCGGGTCACCCAGCAGGAAACGTACGTCCGCCCCGCCCTGCGCCTTCGCCCCCAGGGTCCCGGCGGCGTTCGGCACGTCCAGCCAGACGAAGTAGCTCGTGTAGCCGCCGAACCAGAGGCGGGACCGCGCTCCCTCGATCAACTCCCGGAACAGCGACCGGGGCAGGTCGGAACGGCGGGCGTAGACGCCCACCAACTCCCGGTCCGCACCCAACTTGACCGCGCGACGCACAGCATCAGGCCACAGCACGTCTACATCCTTACCCAGGAGACCTGCCACCCGCACCCGCGAACGTGGATGCGGCAGGCGGCCGCGGCTGACCCACCGCTGCACGGTCTTGGCATCGACGTCGCACCTCTCCGCGAGTTGGTTGACCGTGAACCCGGCAGCGGTCAGCGCGTCCCGTAGTGATTCATTCCTCGGCACCGGAGGGGACCTTTCCTAGACGTCCCTCGATGATGACATACGGGCGGTTAACTCGTCCGTCACTGACTGCGATGGTTCTTGCCGCAGCGACACCACTGCGTTCCTCCGCCAGACACCCGAAGGGATGCCACCGTGAGCGAGAAGCGCCCGACACCACCGTCCGCCCCGGATGGCGAGCGTCGTCACGGCCCGTCGCCGGGTGAAAGGCCGGGGCCGGGGTCACCGCTGCCGGCGGCAACGGTACGAGCCGGTGAACTGCTGCACCTCACCAGAGATGCGAGCGTGCAGTTCATCCGGCCGATCACCGTCCGGGTCATCCGGGTGCTGACCGGCTGGCACACCTACGACGGGTGGGTGTGGGTCGACGCGTACCAGCTGAATGCCGCCGGTGACGCGGTCCGGCGGCGGACCCTGTTCCTCAGGCCGGACGGTGCCCGACGGCCCGCCCCGGCACCGGAACAGGCGAGCGGCCGGCGACCGGGGGAAGCCACCACCCGGTCGGCACCGGCGGCCCGGCGGCGCAACACCCGGCCGGACCCGGCAGCGGTACGCACCACGGCGGCGATCCGGTGACCGGAGCGCTGTCGGGTCGGCACACGCCGCTGCGGCCGATCTGGTTGTGCCGGGTCGATGCCCGGCCCTGGCCCTGCGGAGAAGCGAAACTCGCGCTCCTGGCCAGGTACGACGGTGACCGGACCGGCCTGGTGGTCCTGCTGGCCAGGTTGTCGGCAGAGGCGACCGAACACCTGACGCAGCTCGACTGGGTCGTCAGGTCGACCTGACCGACCGCTTCCCGGCCTGGCTCCGTCCACCCACCGACTGATCGTCCCGCCCGGACCGGCCGGCGGCAGGTGGATCGTGGAGAGTTGTTGCGGGCGGGGTGACGACAACTCTCCACGATCCGTGCGCCGGACCCGGCCGCCAGCCGGGGACCGGCCCGGCGGTGCGGGGCTAGGGTGGGGAGATGGCAGTCGTGAAGATCAACGCGATCGACGTCCCGCCCGGTGCCGGCGCGGAGTTGGAG
This sequence comes from Micromonospora sp. HM134, assembly GCF_007833915.1. NCBI lineage: Bacteria > Bacillati > Actinomycetota > Actinomycetes > Micromonosporales > Micromonosporaceae > Micromonospora > Micromonospora sp. HM134. The sequence goes on along the minus strand of NZ_CP041061.1, from coordinate 2,274,405 downwards.
AAGCGGTTCGCCGCCCGGGCCGGCGCGGTGGAGAACTCCCCCGGTTTCCTCGGTTTCGAGCTGCTGCGCCCGGTGGCCGGCGAGAGCCGCTACTTCGTGTACACCCGCTGGGAGACCGAGGAGGCGTACCAGGCGTGGGCGGCCGGGCCGTCGCGGGCCGCGCACGCCGGTGGTGGGGGCGGCGAGCAGCAGCGGCCGGTCGCCTCCGGCGCGACGCTGCTGGAGTTCGAGGTGGTCCAGCAGGTGACCGGCAAGGGCTGACCCGGCGGCCCCGGGCGGTCAGAGCCAGGGCAGGACGGGCGCGGTGGTGGGGGCGGCGAGCCGGGCGAGCCAGCCGGCGATCCCGGCGGCGCCCTGCATGAAGCCGGGCTCCGGCGGCAGCTCCGCCGGGGTCCGGGTGTGCTCGGTGTTGGACCAGGTGACCCCCGTCGGGGTGGACACCGTCCGGACGAGCACGTCCTCGGCGAGCCGGTGCGCCCAGTCGAGCAGGGCAGGATCGGCGGTGGCCCGGTAGCGGTCCACCAGCAACTGTCCGACCCCGGCCGTGCCGCAGCACCGGGCGAGGTTGTCCCAGTAGCCCGGGTACCGCCGCTGCGGCAGGCCGCTGTCGCGCAGCGCCCGCAGGCACCCGTCGACGGCCCGCTGCCAGCGGGGCTGCGGGTCGACGGTGTCGAGCAGGGTGAACAGCCGCACCGTGCCGGTGGGGCCGTGGCACCAGCCGAAGTTCACCGCCGGGCGGTCCGGACGGGGCGGGACCAGCAGCGGCAACGCCCAGCCGTCCGGGTGGCGGCCCATGGCCAGCAGGCCGTCGGCGGCCCGGACGGCGGTGTCGAGCAGGTCGTCGCGGCGCAGGGTGACACCGGCCATGGCGAGGGCGTAGGCGACCCCGGCGGTGCCGTGGGAGAAGCCGGGCATCAGGCGCTCGTCGCCGGCCCGCATCCGCCAGTGCGGCCCGTCCTCGTGGTCCTCGGCGAGCCCGACCAGCCCGTCGGCGAGGAGGTGCGCCGCCTGCTCCACCATCTGGCCGGTGTCGTCGTCGTGGGCGTCGAGGAGGGCCAGCAGGATGCCCGCGTCGCCGGAGATGACGTCGGAGCAACGGCCCGGGTCCACCGGGCGGTCCCGCAGCCGTTCGGCGACGCGTGCCGTCACCGACGCGGCGACGTCGAGGGCGACCGGGTCAGCGGCGACCCGACCCCAGGCGCGCAGTGCGACGGCGGCTCCGGCCCAACCGCCGAACATTCCGTCGTCGGGCACCGTCGCGGCGTCCGGCTCGTGCCGGGCGAGGTGCGCCAACCGGTCCCGGGCACCGGCCGCGACCCGGCCGAGAGCGGACCCGGCCCCGCTGTCCGGCCCGGTGACGGTGCGCGCGGACCCGGTGGCCACCCCGCCCGCCGGGGAGACGGCGGTGGCCTCGGCGCAGCCGAGCAGCACCCCGGCGGTGCCGGCGTACAGGTCGTCGAAGGGTTCGCCCGCCTCCCGCCAGCGCGGGCCGCCGTCGGCGGGCACCGCCACCGACTCGAGCCAGGCGAAAGCCTGCCGCACCACGTCCGCCGTCACCGCGCGATCCTGCCATCCGCCGCCGTACGGCGTCGCCGCAATAACGTCCCGGCGGTCAGGGGGACCGGGTCGCCGCCAACGAGGCGAACGCGATGACGTTGTCGGCGTATCCGGTGCGTCCGCCGATCCACTGGCCGCCGCACGTGATCAACCGCAGGGCGGGTGCGCCGTCACGGCCGTAGACCCGGTCGGCGGGCAGGGCCGACTTGTCGAAGAACTCCACCGAGTCGACCCGGAACACCACCACCCGCCGGTCGTCCCGGGTCACCTCGATCGTGTCGCCGGGGGCGAGTTTGCGCAGGTCGTAGAAGACCGAGGGGCCGTCCTTCGAGTCCACGTGGCCGACGATGATCGCCCGGCCGGGCTCGCCGGGGGTCGGGCCCCGGTCGTACCAGCCGGTCTCGTTGTGCCGGTCGAGCGGCGGTACGTCGATCGACCCGTCGCGGGCCTGACCGACCGGGGCCACCGGGGCGGCCACCTTGATCGCGGGCACGGTGAGCCGTACCGGTCGGCTGGCCGGCAGGCTGCCCGGCGCGGGGCTCTGCCGGGCACCGGCGGCCGGGCGTTGCGACGGCGTGCCGGTCCAGTCCAGCGGCCCGACCGAACGCCCCAGCCCGGCGCCGGTGGCGAAGACCCCGAGCAGCACCAGCGCCACCGCCAGCGGCACCGACCAGGGGCCACGCGTCGAGGACCGCCCACCCTCCGGGGCCGCCGGGGCCGGGCCGGAGCCGGTCGGGCCGCCGCTGGACGGGACCGGAGCGCGGAACGGCGGCGACATCGGATCGTCGGGCGGCCGGGCCGGAGTGGTGCGCTGGGCGGTCGCGGCGGCGGACGGCGGGGGACCGGGCACCGGGCCGGCCGGCGGGGGGATCAGGCCACCCCAGCGTGGGCGGGCCCCGCCGGGCCCCGGGCCGCCGGAGGGGGAACGGTGGGACCGCGTACCACCGGGCGGCGGGCTGCCGGGGGGCGGGAGCGGGCCGTTGCGCGGACCCGGGGAGGCGGGCGGCACGTCACTGCCCGACGACGCCACGCGGCCGGCGGGCCGCCACGATACCGACGACGGCCCCGGCGATGGTCAACGCCAGCCCGCCGGGCACCAGCAGCCCGCCGGGCAGCCCGCCGTCGCCGGCCGCGCCGCCGAAGCCGGTGTGCGGCCCGGGGCTGGGCTTGACCTTCTTGACCACCTGGAGCGCCGTCGAGGCGGTCGCCCCGTCGGGGCACTCCAGCTTGACCCGGTAGTTGCCCGGCCGGACCCGCTCCCTGACCATCGGCGCGGCGGTGAGCAGGCCGTGCTGCGGCCGCACCTGGACCCGGCCGAAGGCGTCGGACACGACGGTCGCCGGGATCGAGTTGTCGTGGCAGCTCGCCCGGATGCCGACCAGGTAACCCGGCTCGACGGTCCCCGGGGTCACCTCGACGAAGAGCACGCCGGGCGGCGGCTGCGGGTCGCCGCCCCCGTCGGGCGGGGGCTGGCCCGGCCCGGGGGCCGCAGCGACGGCCGGCGGGGCGGCGGAGAGCGGGGCGGCGGATGCCGGGGCGGCGTGCCACAGCGCGGGGACGAGGGCACCGGCGGCGACCGCCAGCGCGGCGCGGTGCAGCGGAATCGACACGTCTCCCCCTTCCGGCGCCCCGGGGCAGCGCCGGACCGACCCGGACGCCGACCTGCCGTACGGGATGAATCGTCTCACCCTCCGACCGACGGCACATCCGATACGGCGGAACCGTCGCGTACGCTCGGGTCGCTGTGACCTCCATCGACCAGAACCCCGCCGTCCCGGTGGCCCGGCCGGGCACCGGGACGATCCGCACCTTCCACCCCCGACGGGGCCGGATGACCAGCCGGCAGACCGACGCGCTGGCCCGGCTGCGGCCGACGTACGGGATCGAGATCGCCGACCTCGACGGGCCGGTCGATCCGGCCGGGTTCTTCGGTCGGGGCGCGCCCGTGGTGCTGGAGATCGGCTCCGGGATGGGTGACGCCACCGCGGCGATGGCCGCCGCCGACCCGGACCGGGACTACCTGGCGGTCGAGGTGCACACCCCGGGCATCGCCAACCTGCTCGACCTGGTGCAGCGGCACGGCCTGGGCAACGTCCGGGTCGCCCAGGGTGACGCGCTGGACCTGGTCCGGGCCATGCCGGAGGGCTGCCTGGACGCGGTGCACGTGTTCTTCCCCGACCCGTGGCCCAAGTCGCGGCACCACAAGCGGCGGATCATCCAGCCGGAGCACGTGGCGTTGCTGCGGTCCCGGCTGGTCGGCGGCGGGACGCTGCACTGCGCCACCGACTGGGCCGAGTACGCCGGGTCGATGCGGTCGACGCTGACCGCCGACCCGGAGCTGGTCGACGTCCACGGCGGGTACGCGCCCCGGCCCGCCCACCGCCCGGTGACCAAGTTCGAGCGCCGGGCCCTGACCGCCGGCCGGCCCGTCTTCGACCTGGTGCACCGCCGCGGCTGAGCCCGCTGTGTCGCCCGTCCGGCGGTATCCGACCGCTGGCGATACCGCTACCTCGACCCACAGGCGGTTCCGCGCACGGGTGATCGGGACGGGGCGGACGGCCCGGTTGGCGTACGGGGTGGTGGTGCGGGCACGATGGGGGCGCTATGACGCTGACTGCCGCGCTGCCTCGAAGCGCCGACCCCGACACCCTCTTCGACGCGTTCGCCGGCTGGGCGTCCGAGCGTGGGCTGGACCTCTACCCGCACCAGGAGGAGGCGATCATCGAGATCGTCTCCGGCGCGAACGTGATCATGAATACGCCGACCGGTTCGGGCAAGAGCCTGGTCGCGATCGCGGCGCACTTCACCGCCCTGGCCGACGACCGGACGAGCTTCTACACCGCGCCGATCAAGGCCCTGGTGTCGGAGAAGTTCTTCGCGCTCTGCGAGGTGTTCGGCGCGGAGAACGTCGGGATGCTGACCGGCGACGCCAGCGTCAACGCCGACGCCCCGATCATCTGCTGCACGGCCGAGATCCTGGCCAACCTGGCGCTGCGCGAGGGTGCGCGGGCCGACGTCGGCCAGGTGGTGATGGACGAGTTCCACTTCTATGCCGAGCCGGACCGGGGCTGGGCCTGGCAGGTGCCGATCATCGAGCTGCCGCAGGCGCAGTTCGTGCTGATGTCGGCCACCCTGGGGGACACCACCCGGTTCGTCGACGACCTGACCCGGCGTACCGGCCGGTCGACCGCCGTGGTCCGGTCGGCCGAGCGGCCGGTGCCGCTGATCTTCTCGTACGCGATGACGCCGCTGCACGAGACGCTGGAGGAACTGCTGGAGACCAAGCAGGCCCCGGTGTACGTGGTGCACTTCACCCAGGCCTCCGCGTTGGAACGCGCCCAGGCGCTGATGAGCGTGAACGTCTGCACCCGGGCCGAGAAGGACATGATCGCCGCCGCGATCGGCAACTTCCGGTTCACCTCCGGCTTCGGCAAGACGCTGTCGCGGCTGGTGCGGCACGGCATCGGCGTACACCACGCCGGCATGCTGCCCAAGTACCGCCGGCTCGTCGAGACGCTGGCCCAGGCCGGGCTGCTGAAGGTCATCTGCGGCACCGACACGTTGGGCGTGGGCATCAACGTGCCGATCCGCACGGTGCTGTTCACCGGCCTGAGCAAGTACGACGGGGTGCGGACCCGGCTGCTCAAGGCCCGCGAGTTCCACCAGATCGCCGGCCGGGCCGGGCGGGCCGGCTTCGACACCCTGGGCCGGGTGGTGGTGCAGGCCCCCGAGCACGTGATCGACAACGAGAAGGCCCTGGCCAAGGCCGGTGACGACCCGAAGAAGCGGCGCAAGGTGGTGAAGAAGAAGCCGCCGGAGGGCTCGGTCGGCTGGGGCGAGCCGACGTTCCAGCGCCTGGTCGAGGCCGAGCCGGAGCCGCTCACCTCCAGCTTCCAGGTCAGCCACTCGATGCTGCTCAACGTGATCGGCCGGCCGGGTGACGCGTTCGCCTCGATGCGGCACCTGCTCACCGACAACCACGAGGACGCCGCCGCCCAGCGCCGGCACATCCGCCGGGCGATCGCCATCTACCGGGCGCTGCGGGCCGGCGGGGTGGTCGAGCAGCTCGACGAGCCCGACGAGACGGGGCGACGGGTCCGGCTCACCGTCGACCTCCAGCTCGACTTCGCGCTCAACCAGCCGCTGTCGCCGCTGGCGCTGGCCGCCATCGAACTGCTCGACGCCGACTCCCCGTCGTACGCCCTGGACGTGTTGAGCGTGATCGAGTCGATCCTCGACGACCCGCGCCAGGTGCTCTCCGCGCAGCAGTTCAAGGCGCGCGGCGAGGCGGTGGCCGCGATGAAGGCCGAGGGCATCGAGTACGAGGCCCGTATCGAGCTGCTCGACGAGGTGACCTGGCCCAAGCCGCTGGCGGAGCTGCTGCACGCCGCGTACGAGATGTACCGGCAGGGGCACCCCTGGGTCGCCGACCACCAGCTCTCCCCCAAGTCCGTCGTGCGGGACATGTTCGAACGCGCGATGACCTTCGGCGAGTACGTGCAGTTCTACGGGCTGACCCGGTCCGAGGGGCTGGTGCTGCGTTACCTGGCCGACGCGTACAAGACGCTGCGGCAGACCGTGCCCGAGGACGCCAAGACCGAGGAGCTGGTCGACCTCATCGAGTGGCTGGGCGAGCTGGTCCGCCAGGTCGACTCCAGCCTGATCGACGAGTGGGAGCGGCTGCGCAACCCGTCCGACGTCGCCGACGCCGCCCTGGCCCACGCGTCGCTGGAGGAGCGGGTGCCCGCGGTCACCCGTAACGCCCGCGCCTTCCGGGTGCTGGTCCGCAACGCGCTGTTCCGCCGGGTCGAGCTGGCCGCCCTGCGCCGCTGGTGGGACCTGGGCGAGCTGGACGGGGCGTCCGGGTGGGACGCCGACGCCTGGGCGGAGGCGCTGGAGCCGTACTTCGCGGCGTACGACTCGATCGGGGTGGGGCCGGACGCGCGGGGGCCGGCGCTGCTCATGATCGAGCAGGGGCGGGAGAAGTGGACCGTCCGGCAGATCCTGGACGACCCGGAGGGCGACCACGACTGGGGGATCAGCGCCGAGGTCGACCTGGCCGCCTCGGACGAGGTGGGGGCCGCCGTGGTCCGGGTGACGGAGGTCGGGCAGCTCTGAGTTTTCTTCGCAGGGGCCGTCCGGTGCGTCCGTGTCCGGTCCGGGCAATGGTGGCCGCCGGTCGCGTGGATGGCCACCAGCGGGACAGCTTCCTGCGGACGATCCGCCGTGATCTCGTCCGGAATCAGTTGGCCAATTCTTGGCCGCCTGGGGCGTTACGGCGAGGCGGGAGTCGGGAGTTCACCGAGCGCGCTTCGCGCGAGCGACTGTCCGACGGGCGTCGAGCCAGGCGACTACGGCTGTCCGTATCCGAGGCGAGGAGACGGCTTCGCCTCGCCGTCTCGCGCTGAGTTGGTCGATCAGCCAGGTTGGGGCGTGCGCCTGTTTGATGGCCTGCGTCTTGGTGAGGAGTTCGCCCTTGTCGAGTGCGTGGCGCCCCCTGGCCATGGAGGTGAGGCCGAGTTCAGCGATGGTGGGGTCCACCCATATCCACGGACGTCGAGCGGCCCAGGCCCAGTAGCCGGTGAGCTCGGCGCGGGCCGCCGCTCGTATGTCCTCGGCTGAGACTGCGGGGAAGACCTCGCGCGGCGAGCGTCCGAAGACCTCGTATCCGTGTCTCGCCAGTTCTGCTCTTGTGACCCGGGAAAGAACGCGGTGAACGAGTTGGCCGTGAGTCCAGGTCGGATGCTGCTCCTCGATAGCGGGGATGGTCGCGGTGTCGACATATACGCAGCCCAGGCTGAAGCCCGCGCCGCTCCCGCTGTCGAGTCGACGGTGGATCACTGAAAGTGCCGCCTGCCGACCGGTGTCAACAGGGCCGTCAACAAGCGCAACCAGGTCAAGATCGCTGATACGTGGGACGTAGTCACCGGTGGCCAACGACCCTGCCACCAGGAGATCGCTGACCCAACCGAGTTCCTTCAGTTCGTAGCCAAGGTCTCGAACGGCAGCAGGTGATGTCGCCATGGTGGCGAGTGTAGGAAACGCCTGCAGCAGCCGACATGAATTTCGCTGCTCGATGGTCTCGCTCAACTGTTGTCCCGCAGTCCGGTCCGACCCGACGTCGCTGTACGCCTATTGCTGGAATGGATCGATCACAATGTGGCGGGGGTTCGGTGCGTCGACGGCCAGCAGGGCCTCTCCGATGGCGAGGGCGGTCCCGTACGCGAGCCCGATCTCCACGACCCTCCGCGCCTTCTCGGCGACCAGGGGGTCGCGGACGAGGTCGCCGTCGCGTTCGGGCAGGGTCGCGGTCTGGGAGTCGCGTTCAGGTCCGTGCGTCCATACCGGCCCCTTCTGGGCAGTTGGTTGGGTACATCCCGAACTCGCGTTCTGCGTCGTTCGTCGCGCGACCAGTGTCCGGAGGGGCAGTCGGAGGGAGCCGCGGGAGAACCTCAGGGACGGGCTGGCCGTCTTCGGGCGGGCGAGACCACGCTGTTGGCCATGTTCCGGCGGACTGGCCAACTTCAGCCGGACTGGACCAGGATCGGCGGCCTCCACCCCTGGGCGATGCCACCCCCGTCGATTAGAATGTATGTACTAATCGAGTTCCTGACCTGGGAGGACGCTCGTGACCGCGCCCATCAACGCCCCCCTCACGCCGTACGCCACCCTCCTCGGTTTCACCCGGTACGTCGACCGCACCGGTCCCACCAAGGCAAGCTTCGTCGGCGGGCTGCGCAAGCAGCGGGCCAGCCGGCACGGCTTCAACCCGCACGGCCAGTTCGTCAAGGCGCTCAAGGCCGACATCGCCTTCCACACCGGCGGCACCCACCTGGCCGGGGTGGCCGATCTGGTCAAGCCGCGCTGGCGTCCGCTCTACCAGGCACTGACGCCCGGCGCGACGGCATGGCTGGCGTCGCTCGGCGAGCCGGCCGGCGTCGACCTGGCGCAGACCCGCGACGCCCTCGCGATGCTCGGCGACCTACCCGTCAAGATCAACCCCCACTTCGGCGTCCGGTACGCCGACGGCCACGCCGAGGCGGTGCGGCTGCACTTCGACGAGACCCCGCCGAGCGAGGAGGCGGCCCTGGCCACCCTGCACCTGATGGCCCGGCACATGGACGCGGTGCTGCCGCACGCCGAGCCGGTCCTGGTCGACGTGCGGCGGGGGGTGGCACACCGGACGCCCGAGCACGTCAAGCCGGCACAGGTCGAGCAGTGGCTGGCCGGCGAGGCGGCCGCCTTCCGCGCCATCTGGTCCACCGCCGCCTGAGCGCACTCCCGGCACATCCACTTATGCATTGACCTGCATAATTGTTTAAGACAGATCGGACGGCAGTGTAGCCGTCCGATCTGTCGGTCGTTGCAGACTTTCCCAAAGACCGTTCCGATCACCGCGAGAGCCGACACCGACCGTAGAGTGTTGCGGAAATCAGGTCCCTCTACCTCGATGTGTAATGGCGCAGGGAAGCACCAGTCGATCGGAGGTGGAATTCCCGATGAGTCACGTCCGTTTCCGCTACTTCGCCGGAGCCGAATCGATCCCCGCTGAATTCGTCCACCGAATACGCACCGACCTGGCCCGGTCGATGCCCCGCCACCAGGTGGCCGACTACCTGACCACCAAACAGCACATCCTGCGGGAGAGCCACCACCTCGTCGCGGCCGAGACGGCCCACGGGTGCGTCGGGCTCATCGCCGCCACCGAACGCGACCCCGACGACCGGCCCTTCACCTACGTCGAAACCCTGCTGGTCGCCGAGGAACACCACGGGGGAACCGTCGCCTTCGGTCTGGTCTCCCGACTGTTCCGCGAAATCACCCACCGACTCGGCGAATTTCCGGAACTGGTGGCCATGAAGACCTACACGCCGAAGGCGTACACGGTGATGCGCCGGTTCACCGTCCACGACGACATCCGCTGCTATCCCTCCCTCGACGGCTCCGACCCCGACGAGGTGCGCCGGCTGGCCGCCCGACTGGCCGCCCGACTGTCACCGGAGTGCCGGTTCGATCCCCGTACCGGGGTGGTCGTGCACGGCGGCGGCACGGTCGGCAGTGACTTCTGGCGGTACCGGCCACGCTCCGGGAACCGGCGCGTCGACACGTTCTTCGCCGCCGAGGTCGGCGAGTTCGACCGGGTGCTGTGCCTGGTGCACGCCCCGACACCGGCCGCCCGCGCGGCACTGGCCGCAGCGCTGCGCATCACCCCGAATCCGGCACCCCGACAGGAGATCGCGTGAACGACGTAACCATGTCCGGCGGTGCGGCACGGGACTGGCTGGCCGGGAAGGGCTACCCGTTCACCGACAACGTCGAATTCCGCCGCTCGGCCGGCGAGTTCGACGGGGGCGGCCAGTTCGGCGTCGAGATCCCGGCGGTGAACTCGATGCGCGACCTCGAAATCATGGTCAAACTGCTCAACGAGCACGGGGTCCGGGTCACCCGGTTCAACGAGACGCTCGGGTCCTTCCTGCTCTCCGACGCCGAACTGACCGACATGTTCGCGCTGTGCCGGGAGAACGACCACGGCATCGTGGTCAGCCTCGGCCCCCGCCCCGAGTACGACACGAAGAGCGCCTTCTACCGCACCGGCTTCGGCCTGGAGATGGGCCGGCAGATCAACAACAGCGACGGCATCCGCGCCTGCGTGGCCGAGGCGCTGCGGCTCGCGGCGCTCGGCTGCCGGGGCATCACCGTCTACGACATCGGCGTGCTGCGGGTGCTCGCGGAACTGCGGTCCGACGGGCTGCTCCCGGCCGACCTGGTCTTCAAGACCTCCAGCCACTGCATGCCGACGAACCCGTTCCTGGCGCGGATCTTCGCCGAGAACGGCGCCGACAGCATCACCCTGGCGCACGACCTGGGCCTGCCGATGATCCAGGAGATCCGGCGGCTCAACCCCGAACTGCCGATGGACGTGCCCACCGACGTCTACCGCACCAAGGGCGGCTTCATCCGGTTCTACGAGCTGGCCGAGATCGTCCAGATCGCCGCGCCGGTGATGCTCAAGATGGGCGCGAGCGTGCAGGAGCACCCGTACGACCCGCCGAGTGAGGCACGGACCGTCGAACGGGTCCGGCGCGTCGCCCGCGGCCTGGAAATGCTGGACCGCCACCTTCCCGACAAGACCGCCATCTCCCGCCGCAGCCGGCAGTACGCGATTCCGGCCGCGGCGTCCGACCGACGACAGGGGCCGGCAAGCGTATGACCAAGAACGAGCACGCCGCTTTCAAGCAGGAGGTCGACGAACTGCTGCGGCAGATGGTGCAGCAGTTCTACCGCGAGGTCGAGGGCGCGGACCACCTCTTCCGGGCCAGGGACATCAACATGGCCTACTACCAGCGGCACGTCATCGAGATCATTCTCCGGCTGCGGATGAAGCGGTGGATCGACGCGCTGACGATTCACTACTTCACCAAGCACAACCCGGTGCTGGCCAAGAAGTGGTGTGCCTACACCGAGGACGAGATGCTGCACGACTCGATGTTCGCCAAGGACCTGGAACGGGTCGGGGTGAGCCGGGAGGAGATCTACTCGACCGAGCCGATGTTCTCCACCAAACTGCTCCAGGGCTACTTCTACTACGGTCTCGAACACGAGGGCCGGCCGCTCGCCTCGCTGTCCAGCTCGTACTTCATCGAGAACGTCTCGCTGATGACCCAACCGGACTGGATCGAGAACGTCGAGCAGGTGCTCGGCGCGGGCATGGCCAAGGGGCAGCAGGCGCACGTCAACCACGACCTGGAGGACGACCACACCGATTTCGTGTGGGACGTGCTCATGACGTTCGTGCACACCGACGACGACCGGCGACGGGTGGTGGAACACATCACCAACGTGTACCGGCTGTTCTGCGCCTTCTACACCGAGCTGTACCACCGCACCGTGCTCAAACAGGACGGCGCATTCGCGGTGGTGAAAGCGCTGACCCACCCCTGACGGGGCGAATCGCGGGCGGATGCGGGTCACCTCGGGGCGCCGGTCGCGGTGTTAGTGTCGGGCCCACCTTCCGTCGGACGGCGGTCACGTCACCACCGGTGGCGTGACCGCCCGTCGACCTCCGTCGCCGAGGAGAATGATCGCGATGGCCGTCACCGGCAACCGTCGTGCCGTCGTTTCCGTGCAAAGCCGGGAATGCAGCCCCGAACTGTTGGAACGGTTGAGCGGATCGACGTTGTTTCCCGAACGGCCGGTCGGGGCGGCGATCGTCGCGGTGGTCTGCCGAGGTGGCGGTTCGCTGCTCTACGTCACCGCGCCCCGGATGATCGACGCCGACCGCCAGGTGGACTACTTCCTCGGGCTGCTGCCGCAGGAACCGGTCGACGGGCGGGACCCCCGCCGGGAACGGGTGGTCGTCGGCAGCCTCGACGACTCCTCGTCCCGCTGGCTGAGCGACAAGCTGCTCGACCCGACGAACCCGGAGGCCGCGCGGCTGCGCGGGCGCGTGGCCGACTTCGTCGCCGCCGCCCGGCGGGCGGGCGACGAGATCGCGCTGAGCTCCTTCGAACCGTCCCGCAACCTCCAGGACTACGCCGCCGCCCTCGGCGTCCCCGGGGACCAGGCCGACGCCGGGTACATCCCGCTCGGCACCAAGAGCGCCGGCCGGGACATGTTCCGGGCGCTCGGCATCGAGGTGCCGGCGGGCACCCCCGAGTGCCACGACGTCGACACGCTCGCCGAGGCGGTCGCCGACCTCGTGCTGGCCGGGCGACGCCGGCTGGTGCTGAAGCTGAGCAGCACCGCGTACGGCGCGGGGATGGGCAACGCCACCCTCGACCTGACCGACGTCACCGGCACCGACCGCGCCGAGGTCGTCGCCGAGGTGGCCAAGCGGCTGCCCGGCAGCCGACTCGTCGACGGCAGGCTGGGCTGGGCGGAGTTCACCGGCCTGATCCCCCGCGCCGGCATCGTCGCCGAGGAGTTCGTCGAGGCCGACGAGCTGCGCAGCCCCAGCTTCCAGGGCCGGGTGACCCCCGCCGGTGCCGTCGAGTGCGTCTCCACCCACGACCAGGTGCTCGGCGGGATGGGGCTCACCTACGTCGGCAGTTCGTTCCCGGCCGACGCCGGCTACCGCGCCACGGTGGTGGAGTACGGCCTGCGGGTCGGCCGGTATCTCGTGGCGCGGGGCGTCACCACCGGCGACTACGGCGTCGACTTCATCGCCGCCCGCCGGGGTGACACGTTCCGGGTGCTCGGCTGCGAGCTGAACCTCCGCGCGACGGGGACCAAGCACGGTTTCGTGATGGCCAGCCAGCTGCTCGACACCGTGCCGGACGCCGACGGCCGGCTGTTCACCGACACCCCCGACGGCCGCGCGGAGCGGGTCTACCAGGCGTCCGACTCGATCACCGACCCGTCGTTGGTGGGGCTGGCCCCGGCCCGGCTGATCGACGCCGTCGAGCGGTCACCGCTGCGCTACGACCACACCCGGCGCACCGGCACGGTGCTGCACATGCTCAGCGCGCTGCCCGCCTACGGCAAGTTCGGCGCGGTCTGCATCGGCCGGAACGCGGCCGAGGCGGCCGGGTTGATGGGCCGCACCCGCGCCCTCGCCCTGGACGTGGCGGCCCGCAGCACCTGAGCCCGCCGCGCCCCGCCACGACGACGGCTCAGTCCTCCGAGGCGGGACGGCTCGCCGGGACCGTCGGCATCGGCCACTGCCCCGTCCGGACGATGGCGGAGGCGTCGAGCCGCTGCTCGGCCCAGATGTACGTCTCCGGCAGCAGATCGGCCACCGGCACCTTGCGCAGCGCGTCCAACGGTCCGACGATGACCCGGATGCCCGGGTGGTAGTCGAGCAGCACCTGCCGGCACCGCCCGCACGGCGGGATCACCCCGCGCCCCCGGTCGCCCACCGCGACGATGGTCTCCAACTCGCCCACGCCCTGGGTGGCGGCGGCACCGATGGCCACCAGCTCCGCGCAGGGGCCACCGGTGAAGTGGAAGAGGTTCACCCCGGTGAAGACCCGGCCGTCGGTGGTCCGGGCCGCCGCCGCGACGGTGTGGTTCTCGCTGCGGCAGCGCAGCTTGGCGACCGCCGTGGCGGCCTGGACCAGCGCGCGGTCGGTGTCCAGCATCGTCGTCGTCATCCGGCAGCCCCCCGTGGTCACGTCGTCGACGCTCAGCGTAGCCCGGCGGCAGCCGTTCTCCCGGGCAGCGCACCGGGGGACGCGGCCGGCCCGCAGCGGCCGGACCGGGTGCCGCCCGCCAGCCGCGCACCGGCCGCCCCGACCCGCCACGACCTGCACCGGGACCCCACCGGACCTGCCACCGGACGGCCGCCGTGGGGGTGGCGGGGAGCCCGGGGGCGTAACCCGGGGGCGGTCCGGCGGTGGGCTGCCTATCCTTGGCGTCGACATGCAGAATCCAGCCGCCTCCGGTCCCGCCGCGCCCGCCGACGCCCCGACCGCCCGTGAGCTGCACCGCCGGCTCACCCCGTTGATGTTCCGCGACCAGCGTCGCCTCCAGCGGCGGCTGGACGGGGTGCGCAAGCTGCGCGACCCGCAGCGGCGCGACGAGGCGCTGGCCGAGATCGCCGGTGAGGTGTCCCGGGCGGAGGGCCGGCTGGCCACCCGGCGGGCCGCCGTGCCGACGATCACGTACCCCGCGCAGTTGCCGGTCAGCGAGCGCCGCGACGACATCGCCGCCGCGATCCGCGACCACCAGGTGGTGATCGTGGCCGGCGAGACCGGCTCCGGCAAGACCACCCAGCTACCCAAGATCTGCCTGGAGCTGGGGCGCGGGATCACCGGCCTGATCGGGCACACCCAGCCCCGCCGGCTGGCCGCGCGGACGGTCGCCGACCGGATCGCCGAGGAGCTCGGCACCGAGCTGGGCGACGTGGTCGGCTACAAGGTGCGCTTCACCGACCAGGTGAGCGACCGTAGCCTGGTCAAGCTGATGACCGACGGCATCCTGCTCGCCGAGTTGCAGACCGACCGGATGCTGCGCCAGTACGACACGTTGATCATCGACGAGGCGCACGAGCGCAGCCTCAACATCGACTTCATCCTCGGCTACCTGCGCCAGCTGCTCCCCCGGCGTCCCGACCTCAAGGTGGTCATCACCTCGGCGACCATCGAGACCGACCGGTTCGCCCAGCACTTCGCCGACGCCGACGGGCGGCCCGCACCGGTGGTCGAGGTCTCCGGGCGGACGTACCCGGTGGAGGTGCGGTACCGGCCGCTGGTGGAGGTCACCGAGGGCGACGACGACGGGGCCGACGACGAGGAGAACGTCCGCGACCAGATCCAGGCGATCGGCGACGCGGTGCAGGAGCTGGCCGCCGAGGGTCCCGGCGACATCCTGGTCTTCCTCAGCGGCGAACGGGAGATCCGGGACACCGCCGAGGCGCTGGGCAAGCTGACCCAGTCGAAACGCGCGCTGCTCGGCACCGAGATCCTGCCGCTGTACGCCCGGCTGTCGGCCGCCGAACAGCACCGGGTCTTCGCCCCGCACCCCGGACGCCGGGTGGTGCTCGCCACGAACGTCGCGGAGACCTCGCTGACCGTCCCCGGCATCAAGTATGTGGTGGACCCGGGTTCGGCCCGGATCTCCCGCTACTCCAGCCGGCTCAAGGTGCAGCGGCTACCCATCGAGCCGGTCTCCCAGGCGTCGGCCAACCAGCGCAAGGGCCGCTGCGGCCGGACCTCGGACGGCATCTGCATCCGGCTCTACGACGAGCAGGACTTCGCCTCCCGGCCGGAGTTCACCGACCCGGAGATCCTGCGCACCAACCTCGCCTCGGTCATCCTCCAGATGACCGCGATCGGTCTCGGTGATCTCGCCGCGTTCCCGTTCATCGACCCGCCGGACCGGCGCAACATCACCGACGGGGTCAACCTGCTGCACGAGCTGGGCGCGCTGGACCCGACCGAGACCGACCCGGCCAAGCGGCTCACCCCGCTGGGCCGGCGGCTGGCCCAGCTCCCGGTCGACCCCCGGCTGGCCCGGATGGTCATCGAGGGGGAACGCAACGGCTGCGCCACCGAGGTGCTGGTGATCGCCGCCGCCCTGTCGATCCAGGACCCCCGGGAACGGCCGGCGGAGAAGCAGGCCCAGGCCGACCAGGCGCACGCCCGGTTCACCGACCGGGAGTCCGACTTCGTGTCGCTGCTCAACCTGTGGCGGTACCTGCGTGAGCAGCAGCGGGAGCTGTCCTCCAGCGCGTTCCGCCGGATGTGCCGGGCGGAGTACCTCAACTACCTGCGGGTGCGCGAGTGGCAGGACATCGTCGCCCAGTTGCGTCAGGTGCTGCGTACCCCGGAGCAGGGCGACGGGCGGCGGGGCCGGCGGGGCGCGGCGCAGCCCCCGGCCGACGGGGGCCGGCGCGGGGTCGCCGCCGACCTGCCGGAGGAGATCGACACCCCGAAGGTGCACCAGTCGCTGCTGCCCGGCCTGCTGTCGCACATCGGGCTCAAGGACGCCCAGAAGCACGAGTACCTGGGCGCGCGGGGGGCGAAGTTCGCGGTCTTCCCGGGGTCGGCGCTGTTCAAGAAGCCGCCGCGCTGGGTGATGGCCGCCGAGCTGGTGGAGACCTCCCGGCTGTGGGGCCGGGTCGCCGGGCGGGTCGAGCCGGAGTGGGTGGAGCCGCTGGCCCAGCACCTGGTCAAACGCAGCTACAGCGAGCCGCACTGGGAGAAGAAGCAGGCCGCCGTCATGGCCTACGAGAAGGTCACCCTGTACGGCGTCCCGCTGGTCAGCTCCCGCAAGGTCAACTTCGGTCGGATCGATCCGGCGCTGAGCCGGGAACTGTTCATCCGGCACGCCCTGGTGGAGGGCGACTGGCAGACCCACCACCAGTTCTGGCGGGACAACGAGAAGCTCCGCACCGAGGTCGAGGAGTTGGAGAACCGGGCCCGCCGCCGGGACATCCTGGTCGACGACGAGAGCATCTTCGCCTTCTACGACCAGCGCGTCCCCGCCGACGTGGTCTCCGGCCGGCACTTCGACGCCTGGTGGAAGGTGGCCCGCCGACAGCAGCCCGACCTGCTCACCTTCACCCGGGAACTGCTGGTCAACGCCGGACGCGGCGGGGTCGACGAGGCCGACTTCCCGGACGAGTGGCGGGCCGACGGGGTGACCCTGCCGCTGACGTACACCTTCGACCCGACCGCGCCCACCGACGGCGTCACCGTGGACATCCCGCTGCCGCTGCTCAACCAGGTGCCGGCGGAGAGCTTCGACTGGCAGGTGCCGGGGCTGCGCGAGGAACTGGTGATCGCGCTGATCCGGACGCTGCCCAAGGCGGTGCGGCGCAACTTCGTCCCGGTGCCCGACCACGCCCGCGCGGCGCTCGCCGCGATCACCCCCGGCGAGGAGCCGCTGCTGGACGCGTTGACCCGGCAACTGCGCCGGATGACCGGGGTGACCGTGCCCCGGGAGGCGTGGGAGCCGGCGAAGCTGCCGCCGCACCTGCGGGTGACGTTCCGGGTGATCGGTGACGCGGACAAGCCGGTCGCCGAGGGCAAGGACCTGCCGGCCCTGCAACGCCAGCTCCGCCAGGAGGTACGTCAGGTGGTGGCCGCCGCCGCGCCGGAGGTGACCCGGACCGGGCTGACCGGGTGGACCATCGGCACCCTGCCGCGCACCATCGAGCAGGTGCGGGCCGGCTACGCGGTGACCGCCTACCCGGCGCTGGTCGACGAGGGCACGACGGTCGGGGTGAAGGTCTTCGACTCCGAGGCCGAGCAGGCCGCCGCGCACTGGGCGGGCACCCGGCGGTTGCTGCGGTTGACCGTGCCGTCCCCGGCGCAGTTCCTCCAGGGGCGGTTGAGCAACGAGGCGAAGCTGGCGTTGAGCCGCAACCCGCACGGCGGGGTGCAGCAGCTCATCGCCGACGCCGCCGGGGCCGCCATCGACAAGTTGATCGCCGACGCGGGCGGCCCGGCCTGGGACGCCGACGGCTTCGCCGCCCTGCGCGACCGGGTCCGCGCCGACCTGGTCGACACGGTGGTCGAGGTGATGGGCCGGGTCCGCCAGGTGCTCGCCGCCGCGTACGCGGTGGAGCAGCGGCTCGGCGCGACCCGCAACCTGGCCGTGGTGGCCGCCCTGGCCGACCTGCGTCAGCAGCTCACCGGCCTGGTGCACGACGGTTTCGTCACCGAGGCCGGGTACGCCCGGCTGCCCGACCTGCTGCGCTACCTCACCGCGATGGAACGCCGGCTGGACCGGCTGACCGCCAACCCGCAGCGGGACAAACAGCAGCAGGACCGGATCGCCACGGTGCAGCAGGAGTACCGGGACATGGTGGCCGCGCTGCCCCCGGCCCGCCGCGCCTCGGCCCCGGTGCGGCAGATCCGCTGGATGATCGAGGAGCTGCGGGTGAACGTCTTCGCGCAGGCCCTCGGCACCCCCTATCCGGTCTCCGAGCAGCGCATCTACCGCGCGATGGACGACGCCGAGGGGCGCTGATCAGGGCAGCGGTTCCACCCCCGGCGGCAGGTCGCTGGTGCTGGTGGCCGCGTGCACGTAGTCGAGGAGGATGCGGCGCAGTTCCCGCCCGGCGTGGGTGGGCACGACGTCGCGGCGGCGGGCCACCGCGATGGTCCGGCGTACCCCGGGCGGGGCGAGCCGGGTGACCCGGATGCCGGGGCGGCGGCTGACCACGATGCCCGGCACCAGGGCGATGCCCAGTCCGGCCTCGACGAAGCTGAGCACGGCGTCCATCTCGCCGCCGTCGACCGAGAAGGTGGGCTCGAAGCCGGCCTCCCGGCACGCCTGGATGGTGGCGTCGCGCAGGTCGTAGCCCTCGCGGAACATCACCAGCGGTTGGTCGCGCAGGTCGGTGATCCGCAACTCGCCGCTGACCAGCGCGGCGGGCAGCGGCTCGACCGAGGCGATCACCAGGCTCTCCCGCAGGATCGGGTCGACCCGCAGCCCGGGGTCGGCCCCCTGGGCGGGCATGATGATCAGGGCCAGGTCGAGGTCACCGCGCAGCAGGTCGCGGACGAGGTCCTGCGAGCCGCCCTCCTCGACCCGCAGGTCGACGGCGGGGTGGGCGTCGCGGAACCGGCGCAGCACCGGCGGGGCGAGCGAGGTGGCCAGGCTGGGGGTGGCCCCGAGCCGGACCCGGCCCCGGCGCAGGCCGACCAGTTCCTGCACCTCCCGGGTGGCGGTGTCGACGTCGGCGAGGATGCGTTTGGCCAGCGGCAGCAGCACCTCACCGGCGGCGGTGAGGGCGATGTTGCCGCGTACCCGCTCGAACAGGGGGGCGCCGAGGGTGGTCTCCAGAGCGTGAACTTGCTTACTCAACGACGGCTGGGTTATGCCGACGATGTCGGCGGCTTGGGTGAAATGTCGTACTTCAGCCACCGCGACGAAGTACCTCAGCTGATGGAGCTGCATCTTCATAGCTTATGGCTATCGAGACTGCGAGGTCGATGCATTGGACGACTGATTGCAGGGCTCCTAGCGTCGGTCAGGTGGTAATCACGAAAACTCGGTCGCCCATCCGCTCCAACGTCGGCCTCAAGGCCGTCATGGCGGTGACGGGCATCATGCTCGTGCTGTTCCTCGTCGCCCACATGCTCGGCAACCTCAAGGTGTTCACCGGCGAGACCTCGTTCGACCACTACGCCCACTGGCTGCGCGACATCGGCAAGCCGCTGCTGCCCGGGGTGTGGTTCCTGTGGATCCTGCGCACCGCGCTGGTGGTGGCGGTGATCGGGCACATCTGGGCGGCGACCGTGCTGGCCGTACGGGCCCGCGCCGCCCGCCCGGTGCGCTACGCCCACCGCAGGAAGGTCCAGGGCAGCTACGCCGCGCGCACCATGCGCTGGGGCGGCGTGATCATCCTGCTCTTCGTGATCTACCACATCCTGGACCTGACCACCGGCACCCTGAACCCGGTCGGCGACGCCAGCAACCCGTACGGCAACGTGGTCGCCGACTTCGCCCCGGACCGCTGGTACGTGACGCTGTTCTACACGCTGGCGATCGTCACCGTCGGCTTCCACCTGCGGCACGGGCTGTTCTCCGCGTTGCGCAGCCTCGGCCAGCAGACCCCCCGGGGCGAGCGGCGGGCCCGCACCGCCGCGCTGGTCTTCGCCGTCGTGCTCTGCGCCGGCTACCTGGTGGTCCCGTTCGCCGTACTCACCGGATTGGTGTCCTGACATGGAACTCTTCACCGAGGGCGAGCCGATCGCCGACACGAAGGCTCCCGACGGCCCGGTCGAGAAGCGCTGGGAGACCCGCCGCTTCGAGGCCAAGCTGGTCAACCCGGCGAACCGACGCAAGCTGACGGTGATCGTGGTGGGCACCGGGCTGGCCGGTGGCTCCGCCGCCGCCACCCTCGCCGAGCAGGGCTACCGGGTGCGCAGCTACTGCTACCAGGACAGCCCGCGCCGGGCGCACTCGATCGCCGCGCAGGGCGGCATCAACGCCGCCAAGAACTACCGCAACGACGGCGACTCGGTGCACCGGCTCTTCTACGACACGGTCAAGGGCGGCGACTTCCGCTCCCGCGAGTCGAACGTGCACCGGCTCGCCGAGGTGTCGGTCAACATCATCGACCAGTGCGTCGCCCAGGGCGTCCCGTTCGCCCGCGAGTACGGCGGCCTGCTGGACACCCGCTCCTTCGGCGGCGCGCAGGTGCAGCGCACCTTCTACGCCCGGGGCCAGACCGGCCAGCAGCTGCTGCTCGGCGCGTACCAGGCACTGGAGCGGCAGATCGGCCTGGGCAACGTGGAGATGCACACCCGGCACGAGATGCTGGAACTGGTCGTGGTGGACGGCCGGGCCCGGGGCATCGTGGTACGCGACATGGTCACCGGTGAGATCAGCACCGAGATGGCCGACGCGGTGGTGCTCGCCTCCGGCGGCTACGGCAACGTCTTCTACCTCTCCACCAACGCCAAGGGCTGCAACGTCACCGCCTCCTGGCGGGCGCACCGCAAGGGCGCGTACTTCGCCAACCCCTGCTACACCCAGATCCACCCGACCTGCATCCCGGTCTCCGGCGACCACCAGTCGAAGCTGACCCTGATGAGCGAGTCGCTGCGCAACGACGGCCGGGTCTGGGTGCCGAAGGCCAAGGGCGACGACCGCGACCCCCGGCAGATCCCGGAGGACGAGCGGGACTACTACCTGGAGCGGATCTACCCGTCGTTCGGCAACCTGGTCCCCCGGGACATCGCCTCCCGGGCCGCCAAGAACGTGTGTGACGAGGGCCGGGGCGTCGGCCCGACCAAGCTCGGGGTCTACCTCGACTTCGCCGACGCGATCGACCGGCTCGGCCGCAAGGCCATCGAGGCCAAGTACGGC
The DNA here is from genome assembly GCF_007833915.1 of Micromonospora sp. HM134. Classification (NCBI taxonomy): domain Bacteria; kingdom Bacillati; phylum Actinomycetota; class Actinomycetes; order Micromonosporales; family Micromonosporaceae; genus Micromonospora; species Micromonospora sp. HM134. The sequence continues at coordinate 2,253,582 of NZ_CP041061.1, read as the reverse complement.
AACCTGTTCGAGATGTACGAGCGGATCACCGGCGAGGACCCGTACCGGGTACCGATGCGGATCTACCCGGCCGTGCACTACACGATGGGCGGGCTCTGGGTCGACTACGACCTCCAGTCGACCATCCCCGGCCTGTTCGTGATCGGCGAGGCGAACTTCTCCGACCACGGCGCGAACCGGCTCGGCGCGTCGGCGCTGATGCAGGGCCTGGCCGACGGGTACTTCGTGCTGCCCACCACGATCGCCAACTACCTGGCGTCCGGGCCGCTGGAGAAGGTCGACGCCAGCCACCCGGCGGCGGTGCAGGCCCGGCGCGACGTGGAGGACCGGATCGCCCGGCTGCTGGCCGTGAACGGCGACCGGACGGTGGACTCGTTCCACCGGGAGCTGGGCCAGATCATGTGGGAGCACTGCGGCATGGAGCGCTCCGAGGCCGGGCTGCGCAAGGCCATCGACGAGATCCGGGCGCTGCGGGAGCAGTTCTGGCAGCGGGTCCGGGTGCCGGGCGACGGCGAGGGGCTCAACCAGTCGCTGGAGAAGGCCGGCCGGGTGGCCGACTTCTTCGAGCTGGCCGAGCTGATGTGCATCGACGCCCTGCACCGCGAGGAGTCCTGCGGCGGCCACTTCCGGGCCGAGCACCAGACCCCCGACGGTGAGGCGCAGCGCGACGACGACCGGTTCGCCTACGTGGCGGCCTGGGAGTTCACCGCCACCGGTGAGCCGGCCGTGCTGCACAAGGAAGACCTGAAGTTCGAGTACGTCCACCCCACGCAGCGGAGCTACAAGTGAACCTGACCCTGCGCATCTGGCGTCAGTCCGGCCCCCAGGACAAGGGGCGGATGGTCACCTACCCGGTCGACGACGTCTCCCCCGACATGTCGTTCCTGGAGATGCTCGACGTGCTCAACGAGCGGCTGATCCTCGCCGGGGAGGAGCCGGTCGCCTTCGACCACGACTGCCGCGAGGGCATCTGCGGCATGTGCGGCCTCATGATCAACGGGGACGCGCACGGGCCGCAGCGCGGCACCACCGCCTGCCAGCTGCACATGCGGCAGTTCTCCGACGGGGAGACGATCGACATCGAGCCGTGGCGGGCCCGCGCCTTCCCGGTGATCAAGGACCTGGTGGTCAACCGGAGCGCCTTCGACAAGATCATCGCGGCCGGTGGGTACATCACCGCCCCGACCGGCAGCGCCCCGGAGGCACACGCCGCCCCGGTGGCCAAGGCCAACGCCGACGCCGCCTTCGAATCCGCCGCCTGCATCGGCTGCGGCGCCTGCGTGGCGGCCTGCCCGAACGGCTCCGGAATGCTCTTCACCGCCGCCAAGGTCACCCAGCTCTCGCTGCTGCCGCAGGGCCAGCCGGAGCGCTACACCCGGGTGATCGGCATGGTCGACGCGCACGACGAGGCCGGCTTCGGCGGCTGCACCAACGCCGGAGAGTGCACCGCGGTCTGCCCCAAGGGCATCCCGCTGAACACCATCGGCCGGCTCAACCGGGACTACCTCACCGCGACCGCCAAGCGCGGCGACACCCCCGGTTCCTGAGCACCTGAGCCCCACCGCGACCGCCGCACCCCGCCCGGGATGCGGCGGTCGCGCCGTTCCCGGGCCGTGGTCGCCCCGGGGCAGGTGGGACCGGGGTCGCCGGTTCAAGCGCCTCCCTCGGGGTAGCAGTCCCGTCGACGGCACCGAGAGGGGATTTCAGGCATGAAGGCGCTGACCTGGCACGGCCGGCACGACGTCCGGGTGGACGACGTACCGGACCCCCGGATCGAGGAACCGACCGACGCGGTCGTCCGGATCACCTCGACCGCGATCTGCGGCTCCGACCTGCACCTGTACGAGGTGCTCGGGCCGTACCTGAAGCCCGGTGACATCCTCGGGCACGAGCCGATGGGCATCGTCGAGGAGGTCGGCTCCGGGGTGACCCGGCTCAGGCCCGGCGACCGGGTGGTCGTCCCGTTCAACATCTCCTGCGGGCACTGCTGGATGTGCGAGCGGCAGCTCTACGCCCAGTGCGAGACGACCCAGGTGACCGCCGAGGGCAAGGGCGCGTCGCTGTTCGGCTACACCTCCCTCTACGGCTCGGTCCCCGGCGGGCAGGCCGAGTACCTGCGGGTCCCGCAGGCCCAGTTCGGCCCGATCACCATCCCGCAGACCGGGGCCGACGAGCGCTACCTGTACCTCAGCGACATCCTGCCCACCGCCTGGCAAGCGGTGAGGTACGCCGACACCCCGCCGGGCGGCACCCTGGCCGTGTTCGGGCTCGGCCCGGTCGGGCAGTTCTGCGCCCGGATCGGCCGGCACCTCGGCGCGGGCCGGGTGATCGGGCTGGACCTGGTGCCGGAGCGGCTGGAGATGGCCCGCCGGCACGGCATCGAGACGCTCGACGTCAGCCAGCTCGACGACGTGCCCGGCGCGCTGATCGACCTGGTCGACGGGCGCGGCCCGGACGCGGTGATCGACGCGGTCGGCATGGAGGCGCACGGCTCGACCAGCGGCAAGCTGGCCCAGAGCGCCGCCGGGCTGCTGCCGGACAAGCTCGCCCGGACGATGATCGACAAGGTCGCCGTGGACCGGTTGACCGTGCTCAAGGCCGCCCTCAGGGCCGTCCGGCGCGGCGGCACCGTCTCGGTCTCCGGCGTGTACGGCGGCGAGGTGGACCCGATGCCGCTGATGGAGATGTTCGACCGGGGCATCCAGCTGCGGATGGGCCAGTGCCACGTGCGCCGGTGGACCGACGAGATCCTGCCGCTGCTGTCCGGCGACGACGACCCGCTGGGCGTGGAGGACCTGCGGACCCACCGGCTGCCGCTGGTCGACGCGCCGAAGGCGTACGAGATGTTCCAGAAGAAGGAGGACGGCTGCGTCAAGGTCGTGCTGGCACCGTGAGCCGGGTGGTGGTGGTCACCGGGGCCACCAGCGGCATCGGCCGCGCGGCGGCCCGGGAGTTCGCCGGGCGCGGGGACCGGCTGGTCCTCGCCGCCCGCTCCCCCACCAGCCTGGCCGAGGTACGCCGGGAGTGCCACGACGCCGGCGCGGAACGGGTCCGGACGGTGCCCACCGACGTCACCGACCCCGACGGAGGCCCGGGAACTGCCCGGGGTGCACGTCTGCCTGGTCACCCCGGGCAGTGTGGACACCCCGGTCTACCAACGGGCGGCGAACTACCTCGGGCGGGCCGGCCGGCCCCCGCTGCCGGTCACCACCCCGCAGCGGGTGGCGCGGGCCATCGCCCGCTGCGCCGACCGGCCCCGCCGGGAGGTCTCGGTGGGCCGGGTCAACCTGCTCATGCGGGGCGGCTTCACCCTCCTGCCGGGCGTCTACGACGCGCGTCGGGCCGCTGATGCGTCGCGGTGGGCTGACCGGGCAGGCCGTCGCCCCGCACGACGGCGTCGTGTTCGCCCCGGACCCGGCCGGCGCGGCGGTGCGCGGCGGCTGGTTGCCGGAGCTGTCCGCCCTGCTGCGCCGGTCCGCCGTGCCGACCGGCAGGACGGCCACCGCAGTCGGTACGGGGGTGGTGGTCGCGGCCGGGACGGCGCTGGCGGTCGGTACGGCACTCGCGGCGGGTGGGGCGGCCCGGCGGCGACGGCGGTGATCGGCCCCCCACGGACCCGGCCACTCACCTAGAGTGGTGGCCCGGAGACAGCTCCGGGCCACCACCCGACGGGAGAGACGTGACCACCAGGGTGAACCGCAGGACCGCGCTGGGCCTCGGCACGGCCGCCACGGCCGGGGCGGTGCTTGTCGGCACCCCGGCGTCGGCCGGCCGCCCCGGCAGGTCCGCCGCCCCCGCGGCGAGCCCGGAACTCGTCGCCCCGCGGATCGCTGCGGCCTTCCAGCGGGAGAAGTCGCTGACCGGCGGCAACTGGCAGGTCCACCTCAGCCTGGAGAACGGCGTCACCCCGCTGGTCGCGGTCTCCGAGTCCGCCGACCGGCGGGTCGAGGCGTACAGCGTCAACAAGATCGCGGTGGCCGTCGCGGTGCTCGACCGGATCGACCGGGGGCTGCTCACCCTCGACCAGCGGGTCGAGGTGGCCGCCTCGACCGTGGTGCCCGGCGGCGACGGCATCTTCGTCCTGGACACCGCCTACCCCAGTTCGGTGACCGTCGGGCACGTGCTGGCCAACCTGCTCACCGTCTCCGACGACACCGCGTCGCGGCTCTGCGGCCTGGTCTGCCCGGCCGCCGAGATCAACCGCACCCTGGCCGCCAAGGGCTTCCCCAACACCCAGGTGCAGCCACTGTCCGACCCTCACCGGTTCTATCTCGGCACCAGCACCGCCCGGGAGACGCACGCGCTGCTGCGCGCCCTGGTCGCCGGCACGTTGCTGTCGCCGTCGTCGACCGCCCTCGTGCTCAAGCTGCTGCGCTCCCCGGTCGCCTTCACCGACGGCATCCGGCGCACCATGTCCTCGGCGGAGCGGGCCCGGGTGGCCACCAAGGCGGGCTGGTTCGTCGACGCCCGGCACGAGGCCGGTGTGGTCTTCGACACCACCGGGGCGGCCGTGCTGACCTACGTGCTCTTCGCCGACGGCCAGGCCGACCGGGACAACTTCGGTGCCACCCACCCGGTGGTGCAGGCCCGGGCCCGGCTCGGCCGGTTCTTCCTGGACGCCACCGCGCAGCTCAGGGGCACCGCCGACGCGCCCCGGCACCGGGTGGCCCGGCAACGACCCAGCAACGGCGGCTGACCGGCCCTGCCGTCCGCCCCGCCACCCGGACCTCCCACCGCCCGGCGTCCGGGCCGCTCCACGGCCCGGTCTCCCGCCGACCGGCCCCCGAAGCGGGGCGGACCGTGGCTCGGCGTGGGCGGGAGCGGCCGGCGGTGACTACCGTGTACTGCGGGACACCGGCGAGGGGGACGACACATGGGGCAACCAGCGGAACGCGCGGTCGGGCGGCGGCTCGGCGGGCGGCTGTGGCAGGTGGCGGGGTTGGCGGCGATCGCCGGCCTGGCGTGGACGGCCCGGGACGTGCCGGCGGCGCTGGGCGGCCGGCTGACCGGCGCACGGGCGCAGCGGGCCGCCCGGTCACCGCAGTTCCGCGACGGCACCTTCCACAACCGGGTGCCCACCCGCACCATGCCCGGCGGCGACCCGGATCGCAACCTGCTGCGGGAGCTGCTCTTCGGCCCGCAGCGCCGCCGCCCGACCGTCCCGGTCCCGCTGCTGCGGCCGGCTCCCGCCCCGACGACCGACGTCGCGCGGGAGCTGAACGTCGTCTGGTACGGCCACGCCTCGACGCTGATCGAGATCGAGGGGCGGCGGGTGCTGGTCGACCCGGTGTGGAGCGACAGGTGCTCGCCGTCGGCCGCGGTGGGGCCGAAGCGGCTGCACGAGCCCCCGGTGCGCCTCGACGAGCTGCCCGCCGTCGACGCGATCCTCATCTCCCACGACCACTACGACCACCTCGACATGGCCACCGTCCGGGAGCTGGTCCGCCGGCAGTCGGCGCCGTTCCTGGTGCCGCTGGGCGTCGGCGCGCACCTCGACCGGTGGGGGGTGCCCGACGACCGGATCGTCGAGCTGGACTGGTCGCAGGGGCACCGGGTCGGCGGCCTGGAGATCACCGCGACCGCCGCCCAGCACTTCTCCGGCCGGGGGCTGCGCCGCGACGGCACGCTGTGGAGTTCCTGGGTGGTCGCCGGGGCACACCGGAAGGTCTTCTACACCGGCGACTCCGGCTACTTCGACGGGTACGCCGAGATCGGCGCGGAGCACGGGCCGTTCGACGTGACGCTGATGCAGATCGGCGCGTACGACCGGGCCTGGCCGGGCATCCACATGTTCCCCGAGGAGGCCGTCGCCGCCCACCTCGACCTGCGCGGTGACCTGCTCGTCCCGGTGCACTGGGCCACCTTCAACCTGGCCCTGCACGACTGGTCCGAGCCGGTCGACCGGCTCTGGGCCGAGGCCAAGGCGCGGGGCGTACGGCTGGCGGTGCCCCGCCCCGGCGAGCGGGTGGTGGCCGACGACCCGTCGCCGGTCGACGGCTGGTGGCAGACGATCGCCTGACCGCAGGCCCGCCGCTCAGAGCACGAAGGCGTCGGTCCACAGCGCGCCGGAGCGGCCGGACAGCACGTCCAGCATCGCCGCCGCCTGCCCGTCGGTGAGCTGGGCGACGAAGTCGACGATGGCCCGGCCCCGGGCCCGGGAGATCCGGTCCGGGGTACGCGGGTGCAGCTCCGCCTCGGCCAGTTCCACCAGGTCGGGCAGGCGGCGGGGCAGCCGGGACTCCTCCTCGGGGTCGAGCAGCCACTCCCACAGCGACTCCACCAGGGTGCCCAGCAGCCGGGCCTGGCCCCGCTGGTGCAGGGCCAGGTCGGGGCGGGCCAGCACGAAGCGGTGGTGGACGAACTTGAGCACCTGCACCTCGTGCCACTGGGCGCGGGCCAGCAGCACGTGGCCGGAGCGCACGTCCGGGGCGGCGGTCACCGTGATCGCGTCGACCAGCCGGGTGGTCCACCGGGCGGAGAACCGGGCCACGTACTGCTCCGCCTCGATCGAGCCGTCGAAGGGCAGCGCCAGCAGCCCGTCCACCAGTTCCTCGCGGACGTGCTCGACGGCGGCGGCGAACGCGTCGTCGTCGGCGATCCAGGCGTCCTTGCGGTGCAGCTGCCGGCGCAGCGCCTCGATCGCCGAGCCGGGCCGGCGGGCGGCGCCGGCCAGCGCGGCGTCGGTGACCGCCCGCAGGTGCCCGCCCTCGCGCTGCCAGGCCATCAGCTCGGCGGCGACGGTGCCCTGCTGGAGCACCCCCACCCGGTAGAAGTCCTCCACGTCGTGGATGGCGTACGCGATGTCGTCGGCGGTGTCCATCACCGACGCCTCGACGGTCTGCTGCCACTGCGCGATCCGCCCGGCGAACGGCGCGCGGGCCTGCCGCAGGTCGGCCAGCTCGGTGCCGTACGCGCCGAACTTCACCGAGCCGCTGTCCGGGTCGTCCGGCGGGGCGGCGGCGCCCCGGGGGGCGGGACGCAGGTGCCGGGGGTGCGGGTCGGGGTGGTCCAGCCGGGTCCACGGGTACTTCAGCATCGCCGCCCGCACGGCGGCGGTCAGGTCGAGGCCGGTGGTGGCGGCCCCCCGGATCTCGGTGCTGGTGACGATCCGGTACGACTGGGCGTTGCCCTCGAAGCCGTCGGCCAGCCCGAGCCGCTGCCGGGCCAACCGGTCCAGCACCCGCTCCCCCAGGTGCCCGAACGGCGGGTGGCCGAGGTCGTGGGCGAGGGCGGCGGCCTCCACCACGTCCGGGTCGCAGCCGCCCAGCTTGTCGACCAGGTCCCGCTGGGCCGGGTCGGCGGTCAGCCGCTCGGCGATCGCGCGGGCCACCTGGGCGACCTTGAGGCTGTGGGTGAGCCGGTTGTGCACCAGCAGCCCGGAGCCGACCGGGCTGATCACCTGGGTCACCCCGCCGAGCCGGGCGAAGAACGGTGAGGCGACGATCCGGTCCCGGTCGGCCCGGAACGGGCTCGCGGCCAGGTCGCCGAGGGCTCGGGCGCTGCCGCCGAAGAGGCGACGGGCACGCGGGTCCGCAGGTTGCTCCATGATCGCCACGCTAGCGCAGCGGGCCGGCCGGTCGCGCCGGCTCGGCCGGGCCGGCGGCCGGTGCGGGGGTGGCGCGCCCCGGGTGGGACGGCGGGGGTGGCGCGGGGCGTCGGGGGTGGGCGGCAGAATGCAGCAGGGAACCCGAAACGAAGGCGGATCAACATCGTGACCCAGTCAGTCCATCAGCGGATCGCCGACGAGCTCGGCGTCGCCGAGCGCCAGGTGCGGGCGGCCGTGGAGCTGCTCGACGGCGGTGCGACCGTGCCGTTCATCGCCCGCTACCGCAAGGAGGCCACCGGCCTGCTCGACGACGCCCAGCTGCGCACCCTGGAGGAGCGGCTGCGCTACCTGCGGGAGCTGGACGAGCGGCGGGCCGCGGTGCTGGAGTCGATCCGCAGCCAGGGCAAGCTGGACGAGGCGCTGGAAGCGCAGATCATGGCGGCCGACTCGAAGTCCCGCCTGGAGGACATCTACCTGCCGTACAAGCCCAAGCGGCGGACCCGGGCGCAGATCGCCCGGGAGGCCGGGCTGGAGCCGTTGGCCGAGACGCTGCTCGGCGACCCGACCCGGGACCCGAGGGAGACGGCCGCCGGGTTCGTCGACGCCGGGCGTGGGGTGGCCGACGCCGCCGCCGCGCTGGAGGGCGCGCGGGCCATCCTCATCGAGCGGTTCGCCGAGGACGCCGACCTGATCGGCGCGCTGCGTGAGCAGATGTGGTCGCGGGGCCGGCTGGTCGCCCGGGTACGCGACGGCCAGCAGGACACCGGCGCGAAGTTCGCCGACTACTTCGACTTCGCCGAGCCGTACCCGAAGCTGCCCTCGCACCGCATCCTGGCGATGTTCCGGGGCGAGAAGGAGGGCGTGCTCGACCTCACCATGGCCCCCGACGTCGAGGAGGACCCGGACGCCCCGCCGACCGGCCCGACCCGCTACGAGGCGGCCATCGCCGGCCGGTTCGGCGTCAGCGACGCGGGCCGGCCCGCCGACCGGTGGCTGGCCGACACCGTGCGCTGGGCGTGGCGTACCCGGATCCTGATCCACCTCGGGGCCGACCTGCGGATGCGGTTGTGGCAGGCGGCCGAGGAGGAGGCGGTCCGGGTCTTCGCCACCAACCTGCGTGACCTGCTGCTCGCCGCGCCGGCCGGCAGCCGCGCCACGATGGGTCTCGACCCGGGCCTGCGGACCGGGGTGAAGGTGGCGGTGGTCGACGCCACCGGCAAGGTGGTCGCCACCGACACGATCTATCCGCACGAGCCGCGCCGGCAGTGGGACGCCTCGATCGAGACGCTGGCCCGGCTGGCCGGGGCGCACCGGGTGGAGCTGATCGCGATCGGCAACGGCACCGCCAGCCGGGAGACCGACAAGCTCGCCGCCGACCTGATCAAGCGGTATCCGCAGCTCGGCCTGACCAAGGTGATGGTCTCCGAGGCGGGCGCGTCGGTCTACTCCGCCTCCGCGTACGCCTCGCAGGAACTGCCCACGTTGGACGTGTCGCTGCGCGGGGCGGTCTCCATCGCCCGCCGGCTCCAGGACCCGCTGGCCGAGCTGGTCAAGATCGACCCGCGCTCGATCGGGGTCGGCCAGTACCAGCACGACCTGTCCGAGGTGAAGCTGTCCCGCTCGCTGGACGCGGTGGTGGAGGACTGCGTCAACGGGGTCGGGGTGGACGTCAACACCGCCTCCGCTCCCCTGCTGACCCGGGTCTCCGGCATCGGCGCGGGGTTGGCCGAGAACATCGTGCTGCACCGGGACGCCAACGGCCCGTTCCGCACCCGCGCCGAGCTGAAGAAGGTGGCCCGGCTCGGCCCGAAGGCGTTCGAGCAGTGCGCCGGCTTCCTGCGCATCCCCGGCGGCGACGACCCGCTCGACTCGTCCAGCGTGCACCCGGAGGCGTACCCGGTGGTGCGCCGCATCCTGGCCAGCACCGGGCAGGACCTGCGCTCGCTGATCGGGAGGTCGGCCATCCTGCGCGGGCTGCGGGCCACCGACTTCGTCGACGACACCTTCGGCCTGCCCACCGTCACCGACATCCTCGCCGAGCTGGAGAAGCCCGGCCGGGACCCGCGACCGGAGTTCCGCACCGCCACCTTCGTCGAGGGGGTGGAGAAGATCGGCGACCTGACCCCCGGGATGCTGCTGGAGGGCGTGGTCACCAACGTGGCGGCGTTCGGCGCGTTCGTCGACGTGGGCGTGCACCAGGACGGCCTGGTGCACGTCTCGGCGATGTCGCACACCTTCGTCAAGGACCCGCGCGACGTGGTGAAGTCCGGTGACGTGGTCCGGGTCAAGGTGCTCGACGTCGACGTGCCGCGCAAGCGGATCTCGTTGACCCTGCGGCTGGACGACGAGGTGCCGGCGGGCGGTGGCCGGCCGGCCGCCGACGGGCAGCGGCGCGACCGCGGCACCCCCCAGGGCGGGCGCGGCGACACCCCGGGCGGCCGGCGCGGCGGCGCGGGCGGGTCCGGTGGCGCGGGGAGGTCCGGCGGCTCGGGCGGGTCCGGCGGCCAGCGGGAGCAGCGGGGCGGTTCCCGGGGCGGGCCGCAGCAACGGCAGGGCCGGGGCGGCTCCGCGCCGGCACCCGCCAACGACGCGATGGCCGAGGCGTTGCGCCGGGCCGGCCTGGCCTGACCCCGGCCCACCGCCGCCCCGCCCGGCACCTGACCGGGCGGGGCGGCGGTGGGCGTACCGTCGCGGCATGGATGGTGACGGCGGTCCGCAGTGGCGGGAGCGGCAGCAGCGGGCGGTCCGGGCGCACGCGGCGGCCGACGCCCGCCAGCGCGACGGCGAGCACGCGCAGGCCGAGGAGCTGGTGGCCCGGTTCACGGCCGAGGCGACCCGGCGCGGGCTGCGCACCACCCGGCTGGTGGCCCGGGGCTACGACGGCCGGGGCCGGTACCGGACCGGGCTGACCGGTTGGTACGTCGACCGGGCCGGCCTGCGCGCGGTCGCCGTCGACGGCCGGTTCTACCTGCTCACCGTGCCGTCGGGTGTACGCGCCCGGCTGTTCGGCGTCGACGTGCCACCGGCCCGGCCACCCCTGGTCGTCGGGCGCGGCGGACGCGACGGTGAGTCGATCCCGCTGGCCGACCTGCTCACCCGCCGGCTCGCCGCCGCCGACGACTGGCCCTGAACCCCGGGTCCGCCACCATCTCGCACAGGGTCCGCTCGACCCGGTCGGCACCGACGGCCACGGAGAACATCCGGTCGTAGTGCGCCCGGCCGGCCTGCCCGAGCAGTTCCAGCTTCTCCCGGCCCAGGTCGCAGACCTCACGCAGGGCGTCGGCGATCGAGTCGGGGTCACCGGGCCGGGCGGTGATCCCCGCGCCGCTGTCCCGGGCCACCGCGGCGGCGTCGCCCTCCGCGGCGACCAGCAGCGCCCGCCCGGCGGCGAGGATCGCCTGCACCTTGCTCGGCATCGTGTACGCGGACATGCCGCCCCGGCGCAGGCTCACGTAGTGGACGTCCCCGGTGGCCATCAGCGCGGGCATCCGTTCCCGGGGCAACTGCCCGAGGAACCTGACGTTGGACGCGCCCACCGCCGTGGCCCGGCGGCGCAGCCGATCCTGCGTGGTGCCGGAGCCGGCGATCAGGCAGACCAGCCGGGGGTCATCGGTACGGGCGCAGGCGTCGATCAGCGAGTCGAGTCCCTGCGCCTCGCCGAGCGCACCCGCGTACACCAGCACCACCTGGTCGGGCCGGAGCCCGAGTTCGGCCCGCAGGTCGGCGGCGCGGACGCCCAGGGTCTCGTCCGCCCACACCGGGATGTGCACGAGCTTGTCCCGGGGCACACCCCGGTCGGCGAGCAGGTCGGCGGCACCGGGTGAGACGTGGGCGACCCGGGAGGCGCTGCGGTACATCGCCGCGCACCAGGCGGCCATCCCCCGCTCGACGGTCCGTGACGCCCGGCCGGTGCCGAGGAAACCGCTCGCGACCACGCTGTCCGGCCACAGGTCCAGCACGTGCAGCAGCACCGGCACCCGGTGCACGTAGCGGGTGAACCACATCGGCAGGGCGACGCTGATCGGCGAGTTGCCGACCCAGAGGGCGTCCAGGCCGCGCAGCGCCGGGGTGCCGGAGACCAGCGCGGAGACCGCGAAGGACCCGTAGTTGGCCACCCGGCGCAGCGCGGAACGGTCGTGGCTGGGATAGAGGGCCACCCGGCGGATGCGGGTCGCGCCGTCGACCTCGTCGCGGCGGCGGGCCAGCCGGTAGCCGGGGGCCAGCCGGCCCGTCGGGTAGTTCGGGAACCCGGTGAGCACCCGGACCTCGTGCCCCCGTTCGGCGAGGGCACGGGCGAGCATCCCGGGCAGGGCCGCCGGGCCGGGCTCCGGGTCGAACCACTGGGTGAGCAGACCGATCCGCATCCGCCTCACCCCGCCGCCACGCCGGCCACCGGCCGGTCCGACCGTTCGCCGTGCCGGTCCGGCCGTTCGCCGTCGGCCCGCCACAGGGCGCGCAGCGATGCGGTCAGGTCGTAGGCGGGGGCCCAGCCGAGCACCCGGCGGGCGCGTTCGACGTCGGCGCACATCCAGGGCACCGCGGCGGACCGGGTGGCGTCCGGGGGGAAGCCGCCGGGACGGATCCCCCCGGTGAACCCGGCCACGTCGGCCAGCAGCCGGACGACGTCGCGGGTGGCCGTAGCCCGCCCGCTGCCCACGTTGACGACCCGTTGCGCGCCGACGGGGGCGCACCGTGTCGCGGCCAGCACCGCCGCCGCGACGTCCCGGACGTCGACGAGGTCCCGGTAGGTGTCGTGCAGCCCCAGGGTGATGGCGTCCGCGCCGTCGGCGGTGGCCGCCCGGACCATGGCGGTGGCCCGGGCCAGCATGTTGCCCGCCGGCATCCCCGGCCCGACCGGGTTGAAGACCCGCAGCACGATGGTGTCGAGCCGGCCGGCGTCGCCCGCCAGCTCGGCCAGCCGGGTCGCGGCCAGGTGGCTGAGCCCGTACTCGCTCACCGGTGCCGCCGGATGTTCCTCCGTGACGGCCAGACCGTGGGGCACGACGCCGTACTCCGCCGCCGAGCCGATCCGGACCAGCCGGGCACCGGGCGCGGCGACGGCCACCGCCTCGATCAGTTTCGCGGTCGTCACGACGTGCGCCTGCACGAAGTCGGGCCCGGAGCCGACGATGCGGCCTGCGGCGCTCACCACCACGTCGGGTCGTTCCCGGGCGACCAGCGCGGTCAGCTCGGGCAGCTCCATCCGGGCCGGGTCGCACCGGGCGCGGGACGGGGCCCGGACGGTGCCGTGCGCGGCCAGCGCGGCGTGGATGTGCCGGCCGAGGAATCCGCCCGCGCCCAGCAGCAGCACCCGGTTCATCGGCGGGGCACGACATCCCGGGCGTCGGCCGACGCCCGGGACGCCCGGTCGGCACCCGACGACGGCACGGCGGACCCGTCGCCGCCGGACGGCGACGCGGCGGGCCGGTCGTCGGCGGGGGACGGCGCGTTGCCGGTGAACTCGTGCCAGGTGGCCGTGCCGGGGGCCGAGATGCCCTCCCGGGCGAGCACCACCCGGACGGTGGTCAGCAGGATCCGCAGGTCCAGCAGGAAGGACCGCCGGTCGACGTACTCGACGTCGGAGGCGAACTTCGCCTCCCAGCTCAGGGCGTTGCGCCCGCGTACCTGGGCGAGGCCGGTGATGCCCGGCCGCACGTCGTGCCGGCGGGCCTGTTCGGGGGTGTAGAGGGTCAGGTACCGCACGAGGTGCGGGCGGGGGCCGACCACGCTCATCTCGCCGCGCAGCACGTTCCAGAACTCGGGCAGTTCGTCGAGGCTGCTCGCCCGCAGCCACCGGCCGAACCGGGTGAGGCGTTGCGCGTCGGTCACCAGCCCCCGCTGCGGGTCGGGGTGGCGCATGGTGCGGAACTTCACCACCTCGAACAGCTCGCCGTGCAGGCCGGGCCGGGTGTGCCGGAACAGTACCGGTCGCCCGTGGGTGACCAGCACCAGCAGGGCGACCAGCGCCAGCAGGGGCGCGCCGAGGGTCAGCACGACCAGCGCGCCGAGCACGTCGAGCAGCCGCTTCCAAGGGTCGTACGGTCGGCGGGTCGACGGGTCGGTTTCCCGTCCGGTCACCGGGCCGGCGTCACCGGCGCGCGGCTGTGCCGCAGGGGCAGCAACTTTGGACATGGAACAGACCTACCACTTTCCGGGCGGCCGGCCCGCCGTTTCACATCTGCCGCACCGGCGGGTCGACAATGGTCGCCGCGAAGCACCGCGCAAAACGCGAAACGTGATTGTTCCTCCCTTTACCGGAAGCGCGCACGGTCTCGTTATCGCAACAGTATGGTCACCATTGACGAGATCGTGATCCCCGAGGATGGTCCGACGGGAAAAGGCAGGAGGAGATATGCTTTCCTCGCTTGCGGACAGGCGTTTCCTGGTCACCGGGGGCACTGGTTCGTTCGGCCAGACAATGGTTTCCCGACTACTCGACGCCGGTGCCGCCGAGGTACGGGTCCTCAGCCGGGACGAATCGAAGCAGGACGCGATGCGCCACCGCTTCGGCAACGACCGGGTCCGCTACTACATCGGTGACGTGCGGGACTACGACAGCGTGCTCAAGGCCGCCCGGGGCATGGAGTTCGTGTTCCACGCCGCGGCGCTGAAGCAGGTGCCCTCCTGCGAGTTCTTCCCCCTGGAGGCGGTCCGCACGAACGTGCTCGGCAGCGCCAACGTGGTGGACGCCTGCGAACGCGTCGGGGTGGAGACGCTGGTGCTGCTGAGCACCGACAAGGCCGTCTATCCGGTCAACGCGATGGGCATGACCAAGGCGCTGATGGAAAAGGTGGCGCAGGCGCACTCCCGCAACAACGCGGCGGCCCGCACCCGGGTCTGCTGCGTGCGCTACGGCAATGTCATGTACTCGCGCGGATCGGTGATTCCGTTGTTCATCGACCAGATCATGCGCGGCGGCCTGCCGACGGTCACCGACCCGTCGATGACCCGTTTCCTGATGTCGTTGCCCGAATCGGTGGAACTGGTGGAGCACGCGTTCACGTTCGGCCAGCCGGGGGACGTCTTCATCCGCAAGGCCGACGCCTGCACCATCGGCGACCTGGCCACCGCGTTGTGCAACCTGTTCGGGGTGCCGGCGAAGTTCACCGTGCTCGGCATCCGGCACGGGGAGAAGCTCTACGAGACCCTGGCCAGCCGGGAGGAACTCGCGTTCGCCGAGGACCTCGGCGACTTCCTGCGGGTGCCGGTGGACAGCCGCGACCTCAACTACTCCCTCTACTTCGAGGAGGGCGACGTCGAGCACGGCGGGCTGGCCGACTTCCACTCGCACAACGCCCGCCGGCTGTCCGTACCCGAGATCGAGTCGTTGCTGATGACGCTGCCCGAGGTACGCGCGCAGGTCGCGGCCGCCGCACCGGCCGTGGTGACGAGTTGAACGCGACCACCGACCCCACCCGCCCGGACCGGGTGCCCCGCCGCCGCACCGACCAGCAGGCCGCCGACCCGGCGCGGCGGGTCCTCGTCGTCGGCGTCACCGGCATGCTCGGGCACGCCGTGCTGCGTGAACTCGCCGACGATCCGACGCTCGACGTGCACGGGCTCGCCCGCGGCATCGACGACGAGCGGGCGGGCTGGTATCCGCCGCACCTGCTGGCCCGTATCGTCCCGGCGGTCGACGTGACCCGGTTCGACGACGTCCGACGTCTCATCGACGAGGTGCGGCCGGACGTCGTGGTCAACTGCGTCGGCGTCATCAAGCAGCGGCCCGACGTGCAGGACGCGGTGCCGACGGTCACCCTCAACGCGCTCCTCCCCCACCTGCTGGCCGACGCCTGCGCACAGGTCGGCGGCCGGCTCGTCCACGTCAGCACCGACTGCGTGTTCTCCGGCCGGCGGGGCGGCTACCTCGAGGACGACCTGCCCGACCCGCCCGACCTCTACGGCCGGTCCAAACTGCTGGGCGAGGCGACGGGGGCGTCGGCGCTCACCCTGCGCACGTCGATCGTCGGGCACGAGCTGACCACCCGCCGTTCCCTGGTGGACTGGTTCCTCTCCCAACGGGGTCAGGTGCGCGGCTTCACCAGGGCGGTCTACAGCGGGGTGACGACCGTGGAGTTCGCCCGGCTGCTGCGCACGGTGGTCCTGCCCCGGCCGGAGCTGACCGGCCTCTACCACGTCGCCGCCGAACCAATCACGAAATACGACCTGCTCCGGCTGGTCGCCGAGGTGTACGGGTGGCCCGGTGAGCTGGTGCCGGACGACGGGTTCGTCTGCGACCGGTCGCTGCGCGCGGACGCCCTCGCCCGCGCCACCGGTTACCGTCCACCGGGCTGGCCGGACATGATCACCGCGCTGCACGCCGCCCGGGCACGCTGGGCGCCCGACCCGGCCCGGCCGGGCCTGGCGGGCGTGCCGCGCTGAGGCAGCAAACGACCACCGCCGGCACAGCCGGCCTGTCGGAGTCGAAGGACATCACGTGGGGAACCGAGTGGGTCAACTGTGCCTGGTCGTCGGGGCGGTCATGGCCGTGGTGGTCACCACCGTCGCCAGCGTCACCGCCCCGCTGGTCGCGGTCGGCGCGGTGGCGCTGCTGCTGCTCGCGCTGTTCGCGCTCGCGCAGCAGATGGACGGCTGGCGCTGGCTGCTGGGCCTGACCATGGCGCTGCTGGTCTGCGCCTCGTCCAAGCTGCCGGCCCTGGTGGAAGCCAGCTTCTATCCCCGGTACGCGGCGGTGGCCGCCCTGATCGTCTGGGCGCTGGGCGCGCCGGGCCGGACGGTGGCACGGGTCGACCCGTGGACCCGCCTGCTCGTCGGCGCGCTCTGGGCGATGGCCGGCCTGGCCACGCTGAGCTTCACCTGGTCGGTGGTGCCGTTGGAGACCCTGCAACGGGGCGTGGCGCTGCTCCTGCTGGCCGCGCTGGTGCACGTCCTGGTACGCCGCCGGTGGCCCGACCGCGCGGTCATGCTGGCCGACCTGCGCATGGTCTACCTGGTCCTCAGCGGCTCCGCCCTGATCAGCCTCGGCGTCGGGTTCACCGACGGCACGCTCCTCGCCGCGCTGTCACGGACCGACCGGTTCGAGGGCCTCTACAACAACCCCAACATGCTCAGCATCGTCTGCGCCCTGACCACACCGCTGGGCTGGGCCGTCTACCGGCAGTCCCGCCGCCGGGTGGACCTGCTCGGCATGGTGCCGGCCGTCGCCTGCCTGCTGCTGTCGCAGTCCCGCACCGGCCTGATCGCCGTACTCGCCGGGGCCTGCTGGGTGGTGCTGCGCAACGGGCTGGGCCGGATGGTCCGGCTGGGCGCCGGGCTGGCCATGGGACTGCTGGTGGCGTACCTGTTCAACCTGTTGCCGGTCCTGTTCGCCAGCCCCTGGATGCGGCAGCTCGTGCTGCGCTTCACCGACCCCACCGGCGGCGACCTGTCCAACGGCCGCACCGAGATGTGGCAGGCCACGGTCGACCTGTGGTGGCAGAACCGTCCCACCCTGGGCTTCGGGTACGCCTCCCGCAACCACCTGTTCACCCTCGCCAGCCTCGACGAGTCCTTCGGGACCGGGGTGAGCGTGGTGCACAACAGCTACCTGCAACTGCTGCTGGAGCTGGGGCTCGCCGCCGTGGCGCCGCTGGTGCTGCTGCTGCTGGCCGTCGGACGGGTCGCGCTGCGCGCACCGGTGCGCCGGGCCGACTCCGGGCTGGTCTGGCTCGTCGTCACCGGCCTGCTGATCCAGATCACCGAGTCGGCCATCTTCGGCACCGGGCAGACGTACCCGTACGTGTTCTGGTGCGTGGCCGCCGGGGTGCTGCTGCACCTGCCCGGCGAACGCGCCGACGCCGACGAACCGGGGGCGGACCCGGCGGCGACCCCGCCGTGGGTCGGCGTCCCGGCCGACGAGCCCGCCCGCCAACCGGTCCCGGCCCTGCGCTGAGGTCACGCCACGGTGGGCGTCCCGGTCGGGACGCCCACCGTGGCGTGTGTGCACCCCGGTTCAGCGCCGGTCGTCGGCCACCAGGAAGGCGCTGACCTCGTCGCGCCAGGCCCGGTGGTCGAACGACCCGCGGGCCCGCGACCGGGCGGCCCGGCTCATCGCCGTCCACTCCTCGTCGCGCAGCCGCAGCGCCCGCTCGACGCCCCACCGCACGTCGTCCGGGCCGTTGCCGTCGAGCACCAGCCCCTCGACACCGTCGTGCACGTGGGCGGCCAGGTCGCTGGTGTGGTTGAGCAGCACCGGGCAGCCGGCGGCGAGACTCTCCGGCACCTTGGACGGGAAACCGTTGGCCGCGTACCCGCCGGTGGGACGGACCAGCATCGAGAAGTGCGACTCGGCGAGCAGCGTCAGCACCGTGTCACGGGGGACCCGACCGAGGAACCGCACCTCGGCCACGATCCCGTCGAGGATCGAGACGTCCAGGTCGGAGTGGGTGGCGGCGTCCTCGCGGGTGACCCCGGCGATGGTCAGGCTGACCCGTCGCTGCTGCGCCGGGGTGAGCCGGCTGATCCCGCGCAGGATCACGTCCAGCATGTCCTTGCGGCCGGGGGTGCCGGCGTAGAGCAGCCGCAGGCCGGTGGAGAGCGCGGGTGGCCGGGCCACCGGGAAGTCGTCGCAGTCGACCTGCGGCGGCACCACCAGCACCGACATGCCGTGCCCGGCGAGGTAGCCGGCCAACGTGGTGGAGACCGCGGTGGACCGGTCGACCAGCCGGGTGGCCAGGAACGTCGACCAGCGGTGCCGGACGTAGTACGGGGTGAGCCACCCGTGACGGAACTGCCGCCGGTCGTGGCGTTCGCTGGCGTCGACCACCACCGGGCAGCGCAGCGCGAGCCGCAGGACCGTCCAGTTGCCCAGCGTCATCAGCGCCATCGGGAGCAGCACCACGCTCACGTCGCCCCGGCGTACCCCCTGCCGGCGGGCGGCCCGCAGCACGCGGACCGGGCGGGCCAGCCGGGCCGGCAGCCGGGTGAGCCGGTGCCGGCCCCGCACGCGCAGGGTGACCAGGTCGACGCCGGCCGCCCCGGGTGGCCGGGCGGGGAAGGGCAGCTCGCAGGGCCAGTCGTTGACGACAAGCGTGCGGGTGCCCTCGGGCGCGGCGGACCTGGCGAGTTGCAGCAGCCGGTTGGAGGTGGCGTCGCCGTGCGGGAAGGCGTACGCGCCGACGAGCAGCGGACGCGGTGGGCCGGTCCGCCCGGTCGGCCCGCCGTCCGGCAGGGGTCGCCGACCTACGACCACGGTCTGATCGTTCATCTCTCTCACCGTCCCGAGCCGACCGGTGGCCGGCTGCTCTCTCGTGGTGTGCGGTCCCGCCCGGGGTGGGCCGACGCCCACCGGTGGTAGATCTCCAGGTGGGTGCTGGCCGCCGTGTCGATGGCGAAGACACTGTGGACGAACCGGTCGGCGGCCACGGCGGGGGCGGTCGACGCGGTGTACGCCGCCGCCCGGCCCACCGCCCGCGCCCACACCTGCGGCGGGGCGTCGACCCCGACGACGGTCACGCCGGGCAGCCGCTCGTCGATGAAGCGCACGCCCGGCAGGTCGGCGGCGACCGTGCCGATACCCAACGCGACGGGCTCCAGCACGCCCCCGGGCAGCCCCTCCAGGCAGGACGGGTGGACGACGACGTCGGCCTGCCGCAGCAGCCCGCCCACGTCGTCGCGGGGGCCCAGCAGGTGCACCCGGTCGCCGAGCCCGGCGGCGTCCGCCGCCGCGCGGACCCGCTCGTCGTCGGCCCGGTCGCCCGGTCCGACGAGCACCGCGTGCGCGGACACGCCCCGGTCGCGCAGCGCGGCCAGGATCGGCGGCAGCAGCCAGCGGCGTTTCTCGGGCGACGCCCGGCCCACGGTCACGCAGACCAGGTCGGTGGGTCCCGCGCCGATCAGCGCCCGCAGGTCGTCGGGGCTGGGGCGGCGGAGCCGGTCGAGGTCGAGCCCGTTGAGCACCACCCGGCACCGGTGGTCGTCGCGCCAGCACGGGTGGTAACCGAACGTCAGCGAGCTGGGCGAGACACCGAGGATGTCGGTGGCGCAGATCCGCAGCAGCCGCCCGCAGATCCACCGGTAGACCCGGCGGCGCAGGGTGCGGGGCCGGTTGTCGTCGCCCCGGAAGTGCGCGACCCGCCCGGGTACGCCGCCCAGCGCGCCCAGCGCGAGCGGCACGCCGGAGAAGTTGGCGCAGTCGGCGTGCACCACGTCCGGGCGCAGCCGACCGAGCAGCCGCAGGAACCGCAGCGGGAAGCGCGGGTCGAGGGGGATCGCCGTGACGCTGCCGCCGTGCCGGGCGACCACGTCGGCCAGCGGCCCCGGCCCGATCCGGTCGCTGAGCGTCACCAGGTGCAGGTCGACGCCGCCGGCCGCGAGCCGGGGCAGCAGTTCGGCGGTACGCATCTCGGTGCCGCCGAAGTTCAGCTCGCCGACGACCCGCAGCACCCGCAGCCGGCCGGTCACGACGGGCCGCACCGGGCCAGCGCCCGCCGGTATCCGACCAGTGCGGCCGGCACCATGGTCGACAGGTACGCGACACAGGCCGCCGCCGGCAGCCCGGCCAGGCCGAACTGGCGCAGCCCCCACACCTTCAGCACGGTGGCCAGCACCAGGAACGCCGCCCACCCGACGAACTGCGGCCGGAGCAGGCCGATGCTGTTCTGCACCATGATCAGCGGGGAGGTGACCGCGACCAGCAGCGACCAGCCGGCCAGTCCGACGAGGACGGGCAGCCGGATCGTCGACCGGTCGACGGACCCGAGCCAGAGGGCGATGAGCCGGTGACCGGTCCCGACCAGCGCCAACCCGACCGAGCCCACCACCACCCCGTAGAGCAGCACCATGCGCCGGGTGTTGCGGCGTACCCAGGCGACCTCGCCACGGGCCAGGGCGGCGCCGTTGACCGGCCAGACCGTCATGCCCACCAGCCCGACGAAGACCCACAGCACGCCGAACAGCTTCCCCACGACCGCGTAGTGCGCCGCCGCCGCGAGCCCCAGCACGTTGGCGACCAGCGGGTTGTCCACGTTCAGCGCGATCGACGACATCGTGGTGAGCGCGAAGAACTGCACGCCCAGCCGGAGCAGGCCGACGACGGTGTCCCGGTGCACGAGTCGCGGCCCCGGCCGGTGGGCCGGTGGGCAGGACCAGAAGTAGGTGACGGTGTTGAGCAGGTTGGTCACCGGCACGGCCAGCACCGCACCGGCGACGACCGTAAGCGGTGGCCAGCCGGCGGCGATGGCGGCGAGCACCACGGCCAGGGCGGCCAGGGCGCCGGCCGACTGCCAGGCGTTGCTCTGCACCATCTGGCCACGGGCGTACTGCACCCGCTGGACCAGCGAGAGCGGGATGTTGACGACGAAGGCGCCGAAGCAGAGCAGGACCAGGGTGGGGGTCTGCGCGGCGACGCCCGGGTCACCGACGGCGAACAGCTCCACCCAGGGCACCACCGGCGTCACCACCAGTAGGGCGGCCAGCAGCAGCACCGCGACCACGCCGAGGGTGGCGAACGCGCCGGAGATCTCCCGGGCCTGCTGGCGGGGGTCGTCGGCGAGTTGACCGAGCCGGGTGAGCAGCCCGTTGCCCAGCCCCAGGTCGGCGAACCAGGCCATCCCGGTGAGCGCGGTGATCGCCATCCACAGGCCGTACCGCTGCTCGCCGAGGTACCGGAAGCAGGCGGGGGTCATGACCAGCGGCGCGGCCAGGCCGATCCCCTTGGCCACCATCGCGGTGGCGATGCCCACCGTGACGGTCCGGTCCCGGCCGGGCCCGATGCCGGGGCCGGGGGGCCGGCCGGCGGCGCGGCGGTGGTGGTGGTCGTGCCGGCTGCCGTCGTGCCGGCTGCCGTCGTGGCGGTGGCGGCCGTGCTCCCGGCGGCCGTCGCGTCGGCGGGGACCGTGCCGGCGGCGGCCCCGCCCACGGCCCGGGTCACCGGAGGATGGCGGGGGCGACGGCCAGCCGCTCGGCCATCCACTCGGCCGTGGCCCGCAGCCCCTGCCGACGGGCCACCGGGGTGACGTCCGGGAACAACTCCCGCAGGGTGGTGTTGTCGGCCAGCGAGTGCGGGACGTCCCCGGTACGCGGGGCCACGTGTTCCCGGGCGATCGGCCAGCCGAACAGCTCCTCCAGCTCGTCGAGGACCTGGAGCAGGCTGGCCCGCGCGCCGAAGGCGAGGTTGACCGGATGCGGGTGGTGCACCCGGCGGCGCACCGCGTCGAGGATGACCTCGCAGACCGTGCCCACGTAGGTGAAGTCGCGGGACTGGCTGCCGTCGCCGTGCACCTGCACCGGCTCGCCCCGCAGGGCGGCGTGCGTGAACCGGGGGATGACGGCCGCGTACGCGTGGTCGTGGCGCTGCCCGGGGCCGAACACGTTGAAGAACCGGAACGCCAGCGTGGGCAGCCCGAACGATGCCTGGTGGGCCAGCGCGTACGCCTCGGTGGCGAGCTTGCTGGCCGCGTACGGGCTCATCGGTCGGGTCCAGGTCAGCTCCGCCTTGGGCAACGCCGGGTTCATCCCGTACACCGACGAGGAGGAGGCGATCAGCACGTGCCCGACGTCGTGCCGGCGGGCCGCCTCCAGCACCATCAGCGTGCCGGTGGCGTTCGCGTGGTGGGAGGCGAGCGGGTCCCGCAGCGACCGGGGCACGCTGGGCAGGGCGGCCAGGTGGACCACCGCCTCCCGGCCCGCCATCGCCGCGTCCAGGGCCGCCGGGTCCAGGATCGACCCCTCGACGAGGTCGACGTCCAGCCCGTCGAGGTTGCCCCGCAGCCCCACCGAGAAGTCGTCAAGGACGCTGACCTCCTTGACGGCCGGCTCGCGCAGGGCGGCGCGGGCCAGGTTGGCGCCGATGAAACCGGCCCCACCAGTAATCAGAATGCGCATGCACGACCCCCGAGTACGCACGTCGCCTGTTTGTCGAGCAGATGTGCAGCACATTACGCCGGAAAAGGGAATTTAGTCCCATAAAGGACAAACATCGCGTTCGTCGGCCCGGAGTGGCCCCACCGAGGTCCCCCGAACGGCCGGTGGTGCTGTCCGGGAACCGACCGACAACCGCTTCCAGCTGCACAAACGCGCACAGTGACAGCATCGTCGCGGGTTTCCGGTGGAGGTGTGAGGGATGGCTGAACTGATCGTCTACCGGTCCAACGCCCTGATGTCGGTCAGGTCGCGGTTCGACGCCACCCGGGACGTGGTCATGCCCGTCAACCTGGCGTACGCCGAGAGCATGGTCGGCCTGTGGCACTCCGGCCTGCCCCAGGTGAGCCTGGTGCCCTCGACCGCGACCGACGCCCAGGTGTGGCCGGTCATGTCCGCCGTCGGCACCCGCATCCACGACACCTCCGACGACAACTGCCCGATCAACACCGGCTGGTCGTACGTCGGCGGCAACCACGGCTACAACGTCGGCAACCAGATCGTGGTGACCAACCACGGCAAGACGACCGCCGACGTGGGTTCGCAGTGGAGCGACGGGGCCCGCATCTTCACCCTGCTGGCCGTCACCAACGCCAACAGCCTGCTGTTCGGCAACCCGTACACGGTGGTGGACGGCATCGCGCAGGGCGCCCGGGTCAGGCCGGCCGGGCCGCTCACCCACGTCTCGGGGGCGACCAACCGGACCACCGTGCCGATCACCGGTCTCACCCCGGACGTGCAGATCCGCCCCGCCACCCACTCGCACACGGTCGCCGTCGAACTCGACGGCCGGCCGGTGCCCGACGGCCGGTCGACGGGCCTGGAACTGGTGATCCGGGAGTCCTACGTCATCCCCTCCTACCAGGGGATGATCGACACGGCACGGGCGAAAGTCGGCACCCCGATCGCCACGATCATGCCGGGGATCCCGTCGCTGTGCCGGATCACCAACGTCTACCGCTGGTCGCCCGGCGGTGGCCTGCTGGTCACCCAGACGGTGACCGCCCTGACCCGGTTCACCCTGAACGCGGGTGTCACCCAGTGCGCGCCGTTGACACCGGTGACCGGCGGCTCCCGCCGGCAGTTCATGCCGAACGTGGGCGTGGCCGGCGGCCTGAACTGGTCGGTCTGGGCGAACATCGACACCCTTGCCGCGCTCACCGACATCACCCCGGCGGCCCTCACCGACCGGACCATGCCGGCGAGCAGCATGACCCAGTGGGTGGTCAGCGGCGGTGGTGTGCAGCAGTGGGGCATCGCCGTCGGGTTGCTGCCGGTCGCGGACGGGGCGCCCACGGTCCGGGCCCGCTACACCACCGCCAAGAGCTGGTTCATCAGCTCGAGCCTGAAGAAGAACTACCCGCAACTGGTGTGGGGGCGGACCCTGGCCGCCGGTGAGTCGGTCACCGGCACCGCCTACCGTCGCTATCTGGCTCCACCCTCGACCGCCACCGAACTCGTCGTCTCCGCCGGCGACGACGACTTCGTGGTGATCGAACGGGTCGGCACGGTCGCCCAGGCCGAACTGGCCGCGCCGCAGCTGTTCCACCGGCTGCTGGTCCCGGTGGGCCCGACGAACCTCACCGTGCCCGACCGGGTCACCGTCGCCGGTGTGCCGTACGCCGTGCCGGTCTCCCCCGGGTACGGGATGTGGCGCGCCGACCCCGACGGGGCCCTGCCGGAGCCGCTGCCGGGGGCGTCCCTGGCCCGGGGAGGGTACTTCCTCGTCCGGTCCGGCCCCACGGTGGAGAGCACCTGCACCGGTGCCTACCAGCGGCTGCTGCTGCACCCGTTCTTCCTGGCCGAGCCGACCCCGGTCGACCGGGCCTGCGTGGAGGTGACCCGGGTCGGCACCGGCGTGCTGCGCCACGGCGTGTACGCCCACGATCCGGCCACCGGCCGGCCCGCCCTGCTCGGCCCGGTCGCCGACTTCGGCACCGTGGCCGTCACCACCGTCGGGGTGAAGGAGTCGGTGCTGGGCGCGCCCGTCCTGCTGCCGGCCGGCTGGCACTGGTACGGGCAGGTGTGGCAGGTCAGCGGCGGCACCGCGCCGACGGTGCGGGCCAGTGGCGTCGGCTGCGCCACGACGCTGAGCCTGGGTTCGACGGCGGCGGCGATGACCGGGGACCGGTTCGGCTACGAGGTGACCGCGGTGACCGGCGCGCTGGGGGCGATCACCATCGCCGGGGTGCACCAGTTCCCCCCGCCGCAGGTCGCCTACCGGCGGGCCTGACCCGACGGCCGGGCCGGCGTCAGCCGGTGGGGACGCCGTAGATCCGCTTCATCGCCTCGTGCTTGGCCGGGACGGGCAGGTGCCCGATGCCCAGCGACTTGGCCCGCAGCCGTTCGAGGTACTCGTCGGTGGTGCGCACCGGCCGGGCCGGGACCCCGGCCGCCACGGTGTTGTCCGGCACGTCCCGGGTGACGACCGAACCGGCCCCGATGACGCACCGGTTGCCGATGGTGACGCCGGCCAGGATCATCGCGCGCATGCCGATGTAGACGTCGTCGCCGATCGTGATCGGCGCGGTCCAGTCGAGGTCGGGATACTCCCTGCGGAGGATCAGCGTGCCACCGTCGTGGGTGATGAACTGCACCTCGGAGGTGACGTAGACGTTGTCGCCGATGGTGATCAGCCAGGGTTCCGAGCCGAACATCGCCCGGTTGACCCCGTAGAACCTGACCCGACCGGTGAGGTTGACGCCCAGGGACCGGACGAACGCCTCGGGGTCGCGGGACGCGGCCAGATGGTCCCGCACGCGCCGGGCCATCGTACGAACACGACTGGGCACTGACTGTCCTCGATCGCAGGAGGCGGCTGGAGGCCACCGGACCGGGGCATGTGCTCCCGGTCACTGGGGAAACGAGTCGGGTCCGGCCACGGTGACGCCGGCCCGGACGGGATCAGTGGCAGAACTGCCGGGCGTGTTCCAGCACGTTGGGTTCCCGGCGGCGCTGCCGCCAGCGCCGGTACCGCCGCCCGGCGGTGGCCTTGGCCTCGGCCCGTTGCTCGGGCGTCCGGTCGGCGAGCAGGTCGAGGGCCCGGCTGAGGCCGGCCGCCGTCGCCGGTCGGACCACCATCCCGCCGGTGTCGGCGATCAGGTCGCTGAACGGCGTGTTGTCCGAGCAGACGACCGGGCAGCCCGCCGCCAGGCTCTCCAGGATCACGTGGCCGAAGTTCTCGCCGAGGGTGGGGAAGAGGAAGGCGTCGTACCGGCTGAACGTCGGCATGACGTCCGCCGCCGCGAGTTCGCCGAGGTACCGGACCAGGACGTGCCCCGGCATGGCCGCGATGACCCGTTGGCAGCGCGACCAGTAGTGCGGGTCCTCCGGCGGGCCGAAGATGTCGAACTCCACCGGCCGGGTGGTGCCGGCCACCGCCTCCAGGGCGGTGCAGAGGTTCTTCATCGGCGAGATCCGGCCGACGAAGACCAACCGCAGCGGGCCGTCGTGCGCGACGACCGGTGGCGGCGGGTCCGCCGGGATCGGGCTCTCGTTGCCGTTCACCATCACCTGCGCCCACGGCAGGTTGGCCCGGATCTGCCGCTCCTCCAGCCCGCTGCACGCCTGCCAGCGCACCCGCAGCAGTCGCAGCAGCGGCGCCCACAGCGCCAGGAAGATCCGCTTCTTGGCCGCCCTGATGGCGAGGGCGCCGGGCGACAGCTCGCCGCGCGGGGCGACCAGGATGGCCCCGACCCGGGCCAGGCGCAGCGCCACCGCCAGGATCGCCAGCACCGAGAACAACGACCAGATGCTGTTGACGTAGAGCAGGTCGACGGGGCGGGCCCGGACGTGGCGGACCAGCCGGGCCCAGTGCCGGGGTGCCCACGGATTCAGGTAGAAGACGGCGGACCGCCCGTCGCGTCGCAGCAGCCGTCCGGACAGACCGGGGTACGGTGCTGACGAGCCGAGGTCCCGGTCCCGGGTGACCAGGGTGACGTCGAGGTCCCCCGGCAGGGTGTCCAGGATGAACCGCAGCGAGCGGATCGGGCCGCCGCCCCGGAAACCCGGCTCGAACACCCCTGCGGTCGCGACCACCCGGTAGGTGCCCACGGGCCGTCGTGGCGTGCCGGCGACGTCCAGGGAGGGCAGCCTTGTCAACTTCTTCACCTTCGGTCCACCTTCACTGTGCCGTCCGAGGAACGGCGTCCCGTAGGAATGTCTGCGGTGCACGGACGGCGACGGGGAGGGGCGGCCCGTGCCGGAGATCGCCGTCGAGGGGAAGAGCGCGTCCGCGGGCCGTGGACTCGACCCGTGCCGCCGCTCACGCCGGGCGGGCACCGGCGGAGCCGCGCGGGGGTGGCGGGCGGAGCGCGACCGGCGCTCTCCGTGGCCGAGGGGGCAACGGTTGACCACCGGTGTAGTGATCGTAGGCGCGGGCGGGATGGGCAGGGAGATGTTCGGGGTAATTCGCCTGCTCAACGCCCAGGCGGTCGGTGCGCGGCCGTGGCGGGTCCTCGGCTTCGTCGACGACTACCCGACCGAAGAGAACGTGGCCCGGGTGCGGCGGCTCGGCGTCCCCTTCCTCGGCCCCACCCACTGGCTCGCCGTCGGTCCGGCGGGCCTGACGGTGGCGCTGGGCGTCGGGCATCCCCGGCTGCGCCGCGAGACCGACCGGGCCCTCGCCCGGTACGGCCTGCCCGCCGCCACGGTGGTGCACCCGGCTGCGGAGATCGGGCCGGACTGCGTCATCGGGGAGGGGCTGTTCGCGGCCGGCGGGGCCCGGGTGACGACGAACGTGGTGCTGGGCCGCCAGGTGCACCTCAACCAGAACTGCACCGTGGGGCACGACACTGTGCTCGGCGACCACGTCTCGGTCAATCCGCTCGCCGCGGTCTCCGGCTACTGCCGGCTGGACGACGGCGTCATGGTGGGCACCACCGCCGCCGTCCTGCCGGGACTGCGGGTCGGCCGGGACGCCGTGGTGGGCGCGGGCGCGTGCGTCACCCGCGACGTCCCGGCGGGCACGGTGGTCACCGGGGTGCCCGCCCGGCCGGTGGTGCCGGACTCAGCGGCGGATGCCCGCCCAGTCGTGGTGCCGGCGCACGGTCGACAGGATGAAGTCGACCACCCGGCGTGAGGTGTCCGGCACCCGGTAGTCCGGCGGGCAGTCGACCGGACCGGCCGCCACCTGGTCCACCACGACCCGTACGCCCTCCACCACGCCGGCCGGGTCGAGGCCGGTCATCACGATCGCCCCGGCGTCCAGCGCCTCGGGGCGTTCGATGGACTCCCGCAGGGTCACCGCCGGGAAGCCGAGGATCGCCGCCTCCTCGCTGACGGTGCCGCTGTCGGACAGCGTGCACCGGGCGTGCCGTTGCAGGGTCACGTAGTCGAAGAAGCCGAACGGCTCGTGGAAGGTGATGCCGTCCAGGAGCGTGCCGTCGACGGCGAGCACCTCCAGCCGCTTGCGGGTACGCGGGTGGGTGGAGACCAGCAGCGGCAGCCGCCACTCGTCGCGAACCGCGCACAGGCAGTCCAGCAGCCGGCGGAGCCGGTCCGGGTGGTCGACGTTCTCCTCCCGGTGGGCGCTGACGACGAAGTAGCCGCCCGGTTCGAGGGCGAGCTGCGCCAGGATGGCGGACCGTTCGATCTGCGGCAGGTAGTGGTCGAGCACCTCCCGCATGGGTGAGCCGGTGTGCAGGATGCGGCGGGGGTGCAACCCCTCGGCGAGCAGGTTGCGCCGGGCGTGCTCGGAGTAGACCAGGTTGAAGTCGGCGACGTGGTCGACCAGCCGGCGGTTGGTCTCCTCCGGCACGTTGAGGTCGAAGCAGCGGTTGCCCGCCTCCATGTGGTAGACGGGCACCTTCATCCGCCGGGCCATCAGCGCCGCGATGGCGCTGTTGGTGTCGCCGAGCACCAGCAGCGCGTCCGGTCGCAGCTCGCCGATGGCCTGCTCGGTGCCGACCAGCACCGCACCGAGCAGGCTGCCGAGCGAGCGGGTGTCGGCCCGCAGGAAGCGGTCGGGCGGGCGTACGCCCAGCTCGGTGAAGAAGATGTCGGACAGCGCCGGGTCCCAGTTCTGTCCCGTGTGTACCAACGTGTGCTGCACGGTCCGGTCCAGCGTGTCGATCACCCGGGCCAGGCGGATGATCTCCGGCCTGGTCCCGACGACGGTCATCACCCGGGTCAAGGACGCCTCCTCGTGGTTGGTTTCGGTTGTTGGGTGGGCGGTTCGGTCGCGGTCACGACGTCCGGCCCTGCGGGGGCACCCGGTGCGGCGGTTCGTCGACCGCCTGCCACGCCAGGTCGAGCACGCTGGCCCGGGGCCGGCCGAGCCGCCACCGGCGGTAGGCCTCCCCCGCGCTGAGCCGGGCCGCCCGCCGCTGGGTGGGCGGGGCGCTGGCGACCCGGTTGAGCAGCGCGCCCAGCGCCGCCGACGTCAGCTCGGTGAGCACCTGCCCGCCACCGTCGCGCAGCACGGGCGTCCACGGCGTCCGGTCCGAACAGATCACCGGGCAGTACGCCGCGAGGCTCTCCGCGACGGCGTTGCCGAAGTTCTCGCCCCGGGTCGGCAGGACGGACGCGTCGTACCGGGCGAACGTCGCGCCGACCTGCCCGGGGGGCAGCTCACCCCGGTAGCTGACCACCGACGGGTCCGGCAGGGCCGCCCACAGTTCCCGGCACCGTTGCCAGTACCTCGGATCCTCGACCGGGCCGTAGATGTCCAGCCGTACCGGGGCCCGGACGTGGGCGAGCGCGGCGAGCACCAGGTCGAGGTTCTTCATCGGAGAGATCCGGCTGATGAAGACCAGCCGCGTGTGGTCGGTGACCGGCAGTTCGGCCGGGGCGGGGTGCGGCTCGGGGCCGGCGGCGATCGCCACCACCCCGATGCGGGCCCGGGGCAGCACCCGGCGGATGTCGGCGACCTCCTGCGGTCCGGTGGCGTGCCACAGCACCCGGGGGCCCCGCAGCATCCACCGCCAGCCGGCCAGGAACACCCGCTTACGCAGCCGGTGCAGGCCGAGGGCGGCCGCGCCGAACTCGCCCCGGGGGGCCACCAGGATGCGCTCCGCCCGCAGCAGGCCCAGCCGGGCCGCGACGATGGGCAGGACCGAGAAGACCGACCAGACGCTGTTGACGTAGAGCAGGTCGAACCGCGCCGAGCGCAGCGAACGCCAGAGCATCCGCCAGTGCGCCGGGTGGCGTACGCCGAGATAGAAGACGTCCGTGCGGCCCCGGCGTGCCCAGGTGCCGGACAGGCCGGGATAGGCGGCGGGGGCACCGAGGTCACGGTCGCGGGTCAGCAGGATGGTGGACACACCGGCGCTGGCCGTGT
This sequence comes from Micromonospora sp. HM134, assembly GCF_007833915.1. NCBI lineage: Bacteria > Bacillati > Actinomycetota > Actinomycetes > Micromonosporales > Micromonosporaceae > Micromonospora > Micromonospora sp. HM134. The sequence continues at coordinate 2,223,898 of NZ_CP041061.1, read as the reverse complement.
CGAGCACGTCGGAAATGGAGCGGACGGGCCCGCCCGCTCGCCAGCCGGGGCTGAAGTAGCCCGCCGTGACAAGGACCCGAAAATTTCTCTCCTCGGCATTCGCCAACCGTTCGTCGACTTCCGTCGCGGGGCTGGTTTCGCCGGCCATCCTCGCTCCTCGCTGAAGACACGAAACTGAGTGACTCAACGAGCGACCGTCATTTTCGTGACTGCACCACACAATTTATGGAATTCGTCGAACACCACCCCAAAAAGCATGATCACCTGCCCGGTAGCCGGTATAAGGAAGTCGCGCGCACAAAATCCGAACCGGCACGAGAGGACTCCCATGTCGCGAGTGGCACTCATTTCCGGCACCACCGGCCAGGACGGTAGTTATCTGTCCGAGTTCCTGCTCGACAAGGGCTACACGGTGCACGGGATAAAGCGAAGGTCATCCTCGTTCAACACCGAACGGATCGACCGGGTCGACGTCCATCCCCGCGACGGCGAAGCGCGTCTGTTCCTCCACTACAGTGACCTGTCCGACCCGGCGTCGTTGACCGCGCTGATCCGCGACATCCGGCCGGACGAGATCTACAACCTCGGCGCGCAGAGCCACGTCCGCGTCTCCTTCGACATCCCCGGCTACACCGCCGACGTCACCGGGCTCGGTGCCCTGCGGATGCTGGAGGCGGCCCGGGCGGCCGACGTCGACTGCCGCTTCTACCAGGCGTCCTCATCGGAGATGTTCGGTTCCGCCCCGCCCCCGCAGCGCGAGGAGACGCCGTTCCACCCCCGCAGCCCGTACGCGTGCGCCAAGGTCTACGCCTACTGGACGGCGGTCAACTACCGCGAGTCGTGGGACATGTTCTGCGTCAACGGCATCCTGTTCAACCACGAGAGCCCCCGGCGGGGCGAGAACTTCGTCACCCGCAAGGTCACCCGCGCGGTCGCCCGGATCGAGGCCGGCATCCAGGACCGGCTCTACCTCGGCAACCTCGACGCCGTCCGGGACTGGGGCTACGCCCCGGAGTACGTCGAGGCGATGTGGCTCGCCCTGCAACAGGACACCCCCGACGACTACGTGGTGGCCACCGGCGAGGGGCACTCGGTGCGCGAGTTCGTCGAGGCCGCCTTCGACCGGGTCGGGCTCGACTGGCAACGGTACGTCGAGATCGACCCCCGCTACTTCCGGCCGGCCGAGGTCGACGCGCTCATCGGTGACTACACCAAGGCCCGGCGACGGCTGGGCTGGGCACCGAAGACCCTCTTCAGCGACCTGGTACGGATCATGGTGGACGCCGACCGGCAACTGCTGGAGGACGAGCGGATGGGACGCCTGGTGCGGGTGGACCGATGAGGATCACCGTCGAGGCCACCCCGATCCGGCCCGGCCACGCCGCCGGGGTCGAGGCGTTCACCTACGGCCTGCTCACCGGCATGGTCGCCGACACCTCCTGCGAACTGCGGGTGAACGTCCTGCGAGGCACCCTGGACCAGTGGCGCGACCAGGTGCCCGCCGACCGGCTCGGCTGGGCCGAGGTCGCCCAGCCGCTGCGCTCGGACACCGTCCCCGGGCAACTGCTGCGCCGGTGGACACCGACCCGGGTCCGCGACTCCCTCGCCGTACGCCGGGCGGTCAACGCGGTCCGGCACCGCTCGGTGCCCCGGCAGCGCGGCGCGGACGTCACGCTCTACCCGTTCCACAGCGCCCCGATCGGCACCGGCCCGTCCGTCGTCGTCGTACACGACCTGCGGCACCTGCGGGCCGCGTTCCACTCCCCCGGCTTCGCCGCCGTGGTCCGGGAGAACGTGGCCCGCGCCGACGCCGTGGTGGTGACCTGGCCGCACCCGTACCGGGAGACGCTGCGGCTGTTCCCCGAGGCGGCGGAGCGGACCGCGCTCATCCCCACCCCGACGTTCCAACCCGCGCCCGCCCGCGCCGCCGCGCGCCCCGAACCGGGCCTGCTGCTCTACCCGTCCTCGACGGCGACCCACAAGAACCACGCGACGCTGCTGGAGGCGATGGCGCTGCTCCCGCAGTGCCGGCTGATCTGTCCCGGCCCGCTGGTCGAGCCCGAGGCCAGCCGCCTGCTCGCCCGCGCCGCACAGCCCGACCTGCGCGGCCGGGTGTCCTTCCCCGGGTTCGTCACCCTCGACGAGCTGAACGCCCTCTACGCCCGCGCCGACGCGGTGGTCATCCCGTCGCTGTGGGAGGCGGCGAGCGGCGCGATGCTTGAGGCGTTCAGCTGGGGCCTGCCCGTCGCCTGCGCCGACGCCGAGCCGCTGCTGGCGCAACTCGAGTTCACCGGCGCCGAGGCGGCCGTCTTCTCGGCCACCGAGCCCGCCTCCCTGGCCGAGGCGGTCTACCGGCTGCTGGCCGACCGCGCGCACTACGCCGCCGCCGCCCGGCACGCCGACGGCCGGCTGGCCACCCGCACCTGGACGGCGACCGGCGGCGACTACCTCGACGTGCTGCGCTGGGTGGCCGACGGCCGGCCGGGACCGATGCCGCGCTCGGCGTTCGCCACCGAACTGACCGGGGAGGAAACCTCGTGAGCCTGACCGACGACCGCTATCCGGTGGCCCGTCCGAGCCTGTCCGACCTGGAGGAACGGTACGTCGTCGAGGCCGTGCGCAGCGGCTGGGTCTCCTCCCGGGGCCCCTTCCTCACCGACTTCGAGGACCGCTTCGCCCGCCGGTGCGCCGCCGGCACGGCGGTGGCCACCGCCAACGGCACGGTCGCCCTGCACCTGGTCCTCGCCGCCGCCGGCATCGGTCCGGGCGACGAGGTCATCGTGCCCGCGCTGACCTACGTGGCGACCGCGAACGCCGTCGCGTACTGCGGGGCGCGGGCGGTCTGCGTGGACGTCCTGCCGCAGAGCTGGTGCGTCGACCCCGCCGCGGTCGCCGCGGCGATCGGGCCACGGACCCGGGCGGTCGTCGCCGTCGACCTGTACGGCCACCCCGCCGACTATCCGGCCCTGCGCGCGCTGTGCCACCGGCACGGCCTGCTCCTGGTGGCCGACGCCGCGGAGTCCTTCGGGGCCACGGTCGACGGGGAGCCGACCGGTTCCCTGGCCGACGCCACGACCTTCTCGTTCTTCGGCAACAAGGTGATCACCGCTGGCGAGGGCGGCTGCGTGACCACCTCCGACGCCGCGCTGGCCGAGCGGATGCGGCTGCTGCGCAACCAGGGCATGGACCCGCAGCGGCGGTACTACTTCCCGGTGCTGGGCTACAACTACCGGATGACGAACCTGGCCGCCGCGCTGCTCTGCGCCCAGCTCGACCGGGCCGACGAGATCATCGCCCGGCGGGACGCGGTGATCGCCGGCTACGAGACGCAGCTCGCCGACGAGCCGGCGCTGTCGGCCCAGCCGGTGCTCGCCGGTGTCCGCCGCGCGCCGTGGATGGCCTGTTTCCTGGTCGGGCCCGCCGGGGACGACGCCTCCCGGGACGCGCTGGCGCTGGCGCTGGACCGGCTCGGTGTGGAGACCCGGCCCTTCTTCGTGCCGATCCCCGAGCTGCCCGCCCACCACGATCCGGCGGCACACTGCCCGGTGACGGTCGACCTGAGCCGGCGTGGCATCAACCTGCCCACGTATCCGGAGCTGACCGAGCCGGGGGTGAAGACGGTGGTGGAACGCGTCCGCGCCGCCCTGGCGGCCGTCGGCTGAGCCGCCGTCCCGCGCGGCCCGTCCGCCGACCCCGCGCCCGGCTCACCCGCCACCCGGTCCCGCGCCGGTCCACCCGCGTCCGGCTCACCCGGGCCCGCCCGGCTCACCCGCCTCGTGGGACCGGGTCGAGCCGGCGGTGGGCCGGCGCGCGGTGGGTCGCCCGGTGGCGCAGCAACAGCAGGTAGCTGCCGGCCCAGGCGACGGCGCTGACCAGGGCGAGCGCCGCGAGCGCACCGGCCGCACCGGTGGCCCCGAACAGCACCGCCGCGACGACGACCACCGGCACCCGCAGCCCACCGAGCAGGACGCCGAGCAGGATCGCCCGCCGGCTCGCCTGTTCCACCCGTAGCCCGGCGAAGCCGACGGCGGCCGGCACCGCGAACAGACTCTCCAGCGCGAGCAGCACCAGCAGGCTGCGGGCCAGGTCCCAGTTCGCGCCGAGCAGCACCGTCCCGACCGCGTCGGGCAGCAGGGCGACCGCCGCCGTCATCGGCAGGACGCCGGCGGCCACCAGCGCCGTGAGTCGTACCGCCACCCGGGTCCGCACCGCGCGGGACTCGGCGCGGCTGCGGGCCAGGTGCGGCAGGATCAGCGTGGCGGCGGTGGACAGGACCAGGTTCACCGGCCCCAGCAGGGTCCGCCCGGCGCTCAACGCGCCGACCACCGCGGTGCCCGCGAAGGCGGTCAGGGCGGTCAGCGCCAACTGCGCCGATCCGGTGGTCAGCAGGAACTGCGCGCCGAACCCCACCGCGACGCGGGTCTCCGCCCGGCCGACGCGCCAGCCGGGCCGCACCATGTACCGGCGGCGGATCGCGACGACCACACCGATGAACCCGCCACCGCCCGCCCAGAGGGCGAACACGTACGGCGCGTCGAGCAGCCGGAACAGGCCGGCGAGCGCGGCGCAGCCGGTGACCGCCGCCCAGGCGGCCTCCTGGGCCAGGGCCCCGGCCGGTGCCCCGAGGCCGACGGCGATCGCCTTGGTGTAGTCGTAGAGCACCAGGCCGGGCAGGGCGAGGCCCGCGCACACCAGATAGGACGAGCCGTACGCGATACCCGCCGCGCCGAGCGCGAGGCCGCTGACGGTGCCGAGCAGGACGGCCCGCCGGGCGGCGGGAGCGGCCCCCGTGCCGGCCGCCAGGGTCGAGTCGGTCACCACGCTGCGCACCAGCCCGGAGCCGAGGACGTAGAACGAGAAGGCCAGGGCGAACTGCCCCACTCCGCCGATCGACTCCAGCCGGGTGACGGTGACCGCCAGCAGGAGGTTGCCCCCGCTGGACAGTCCTCCGACGAGCAGGGCGAGCAGGGCACGGCGACCGGTCCGGGGTAGGCCGGGCACACCCCTGCGGCCGGCCGGGCGGGCACGGACCCGGACGGTCACCGGACGGCACCCGCCAGCCGCCACCGCGGATCGGGACGCCCGATGGACACCGCGTACGGGGCGAGCACCGGGAAGCTGACGGGATAGCAGCGCAGTAGCCCACCGACCAGTTCCCGCTGACGTCTCACCCGGACCCCACGCCCCGGGCGGGTCGGGCGGGCACCCGGCCGGGAAGGCTGCGGGTCAGCCACAGCAGGAAGAAGACCGTCAGCGCCGACACCACGTGTTGCACGAACCCGATCATCGAGTCGGGATAGGTGCCGGACCAGAGCAGCGCGTCGGAGAACACCAGGCAGACCAGGCTCAACCGGGCCGGGCCGGGCCGGCCCCGCCAGCGCAGCAGCAGCGCCACGAACCCGGCCCAGAAGGCGTGCACGGCCACCACCCCGTCGGGACCGTCGAAGAACCACATGTTGCCCAGCAACAGGAAGTTGGAGGCCGACGTCCGGCTACCGCCGAGGTACTGGTTGATCTGTTGTCCGGTCGTCAGAGCCGGCCGGTCGGGGTCCAGAAGCCGTGGTACCAGACCGTACCTGAGGTAGTCGACGCCCTCGGGCTGGCCGAGGTCGACGGGAACCTCCGTCTCCGCGACGACCGTCAGTTGCCGGTCCAGGCGCATCCGGTCCGTCGCGGTGACCGCGTCGTCCACCGCGACGCCCTGGTCCTCCCGTAGCCCGTTGCGGTAGTCGAACATGGCGGGCCACAGCAGCACCAGCATCAGCGTGCCGACCATCAGGTACCGCAACCGGAACACGCCGCAGACCACCCCGGCGGTGACCGCGAAGAAGACGAAGGCGATCAGTGGCGCCGTGAGGGCGGTCAGCACGGTGACGACGGCCTTGGTGGCGACGAGCGCGCCCAGCCAGCCGTACAGCTTCACCTTGGACAGGTAGCCGCCGAGGTGACTGGCGACCAGCAGCGCGAACCCGAGCGCCGCCCAACCGGAGAACAACTTGGTCAGCGCCACCATCGGCGTGTCGGACATGTCCCCGGAGATCTGCGCGACGAGGTTCCCCGCCCCGAGGTGCGCTCCCAGTAGTTCGGCCGCGATGCTGACCAGCACGACCAGGCGGGCCACCGGATAGATCCGGGGGTACCGGGCGGTCGCCTGGCGCATGCCGCGCCGCCACTGCGGATCGGGCCGCCCGAGGAGCAGACAGAACGTCTCCACGGTGACGGTGCCCAGCAACGCCAGGCCCACCAGGAACACGATGAAACCGGTACGCGGGTTGTCATTGATCACCGCCATCGGCAGGATCAGCAGCGCGTACGGGGCGAGCACCAGGAAGCTGACCGGATAGCAGCGCAGCAGCCGACCGACCAGTTCCCGCTGGCGTCCCCACGACGCGGTACGGGCCGGGGACGCCGTCCGGAGTTCGACGAGGTCGGTCCCGGAGCCGGGGGGAGAGACCGTCCTGGACCAGGTCATCGTCCGCCCCCTCCCATTTTCGGTCGCCTCATGCGCAACGAACGAGTCGCGGCTCACGAAACGCCCCGGAGGAAAACTGCGGGCACCGGGGGCGAGACACCCGTGCGCCCCGTCCGGTGACCGGACGGGGCGCACGGGCAGCCGGTGGAACTACCCCAGCACGGTGTCGACCAGGGTCTTCGCCTCCTGTTGGAGCTGGGCCAGGTGCTCGGGCCCCTGGAACGACTCGGCGTAGATCTTGTAGACGTCCTCGGTGCCGGACGGCCGGGCCGCGAACCAGCCCGACTCGGTGGTCACCTTCAGTCCACCGATGGAAGCCCCGTTGCCCGGGGCGCTGGTCAGGATGCCGGTGATCGGCTCGCCGGCCAGCTCGGTGGCGGTGACCTGCTCGGGGGAGAGCCGGCCGAGCACCGCCTTCTGCTCCCGGCTGGCCGGGGCGTCGATCCGGGCGTACGCGGGCGCGCCGAAGCGTTCGGTCAGGGTGGCGTAGTGCTCGCTCGGGGTCCGCCCGGTGGTGGCGATGATCTCGGCGGCGAGCAGGCAGAGCAGGATGCCGTCCTTGTCGGTGGTCCAGGTGCTGCCGTCGCGGCGCAGGAACGACGCCCCGGCGCTCTCCTCGCCGCCGAAGCCGACCGTGCCGTCGAGCAGCCCGGGGACGAACCACTTGAAGCCGACCGGCACCTCCAGCAGCGGCCGGCCCAGGTCGGCGGCGATCCGGTCGATCATCGAGGAGGAGACCAGCGTCTTGCCGACGGCCGCCGCCGGCCCCCACTGCGACCGGGTACGGAACAGGTGGCCGATCGCCACCGCCAGGTAGTGGTTGGGGTTCATCAGGCCCCCGTCGGGGGTGACGATGCCGTGCCGGTCGGCGTCGGCGTCGTTGCCGGTGGAGACCTGGAACCGGTCCCGGGCGGCGATCAGCGACGCCATCGCGTTGGGCGACGAGCAGTCCATCCGGATCTTGCCGTCGCCGTCGAGGGTCATGAACCGCCAGGTCGGGTCGACCAGCAGGTTGATCACGGTGAGGTCGAGCCGGTGCCGCTGCGCGATCTCACCCCAGTAGGCGACGCTGGCCCCGCCGAGCGGGTCGGCGCCGATCCGCACCCCGGCGTCGCGGATCGCGTCGATGTCGAGCACGGCCGGCAGGTCGTCGACGTAGTGGGCGAGGAAGTCGTACGTGCCGGTGGTGTCGGCGGCGCGCGCCCGCGCGTACGGGATGCGCTTGACCTCCTTGAGCCCGGCGGCCAGGATCGCGTTGGCGCGGTCCTGGATCCACTTCGTGACGTCGGTGTCGGCGGGCCCGCCGTTGGTCGGGTTGTACTTGAAGCCGCCGTCGTCGGGCGGATTGTGCGACGGGGTGATCACGATGCCGTCGGCGAGCCCGTCGGTGCGCCCCCGGTTGTGGGTGAGGATCGCGTGCGACAGCGCCGGGGTGGGGGTGTAGCCGTCCCGGCTGTCCCGCAGCACGGTCACCCCGTTGGCGGCGAGCACCTCCAGCGCGTCGGCCTCGGCGGGGGCGGACAGCGCGTGGGTGTCCCGGGCCAGGAAGAGCGGCCCCGTCAGGCCCTGTTCCCGGCGGTAGTCGCAGAGCGCCTGGGTGACCGCGAGGATGTGGTCGGAGTTGAACGCGTTGCGCAGCGAGGACCCCCGGTGGCCGGAGGTGCCGAAGGAGACCTGCTGCGCCGGGTCGTCCGGGTCCGGGTGCTCGGCGTAGTAGGCGGTCACCAGCCGGGGCACGTCGACCAGGTCGGCGGGCTCGGCGGGCTGTCCGGCACGGGGGTGGGCCACTGCGGAAACCTCCTCGGGTGGTACGGGCGGGTGCGGTGTCTTCCCGGCGGCGACCGGGTCACACCCCGGCTCAGGGCTCGACGCGCTGACCCTTGCCGATGACGACGATGCCGTTGTCGGAGACGGTGTAGCGCTGCCGGTCCTTCTCCAGGTCGACGCCGATCTCGGCCCCCTCGGGCACGAAGACGTTCTTGTCGAGGATGGCCCGGCGGACCACCGCGTGCCGGCCGATCTCGACGCCCTCCATCAGCACCGCGCCGTCGACCTGCGCCCAGGAGTGGACCTTGACCTTGGGCGAGACGACCGAGTTCTCCACCAGCGAGCCGGAGATCACCGCGCCGGGCGAGATCATCGAGCCGACCGCCCGGCCGACCCGCTCGCCCCACTGGTGGACGAACTTCGCCGGCGGGTACGGCGGCTGGTCGGTATAGATCGGCCAGTCGAAGTTGTAGAGGTTGAACACCGGGTGCACGTTGATCAGATCCATGTGCGCGTCGTAGAACGAGTCGAGCGTCCCCACGTCCCGCCAGTAGCCCCGGTCGCGGTCGGTGCTGCCGGGCACCTCGTTGTCCTTGAAGTCGTAGACGTTGGCCTCGCCCCGCTCGACCAGCATCGGGATGATGCTGCCGCCCATGTCGTGCTTGCTGGTCTTGTCGGCCGCGTCCCGCTCGACGACCTCGCAGAGCGCCCGGGTGGAGAAGACGTAATTGCCCATCGAGGCGTAGATCTGGTCGGGGGCGTCGGGCAGGCCGACGGCGTCGGTGGGCTTCTCCCGGAAGGACCTGATCCGCTTGCCGTCCGGGCCGACCTCGATCACGCCGAACTGGTCGGCCATCGACAGCGGCTGCCGGATGCCGGCCACGGTGACCGCGGCGCCGGAGGCGATGTGGTCGTCGACCATCTGCCGGGGGTCCATCCGGTAGATGTGGTCGGCACCGAAGACGATCACGTAGTCCGGCTGCTCGTCGTTGATCAGGTTGAAGCTCTGGTAGATCGCGTCGGCGGACCCGGCGAACCACCACGGGCCCCGGCGCTGCTGGGCCGGCACCGGCGTGACGTAGTTGCCGAGCAGGGTCGACATCCGCCAGGTCTTGGTGATGTGCCGGTCCAACGAGTGGGACTTGTACTGGGTCAGCACGACGATCTTGAGAAAGCCGGCGTTCGCCAGATTGGACAGGACGAAATCGACCATGCGGTACATCCCGCCGAACGGGACGGCCGGCTTGGCCCGGTCCGCGGTGAGCGGCATCAGGCGCTTGCCCTCTCCGCCGGCCAGGACGATCGCGAGCACCTTGGCAGCCATGACCAGACGCTATCCATACCGCTGCGACTTCACCACTCGTACGGGCACAGTTCCGCGAGCGGTGCGCGGCCGGATTCTGCACTAGGGTGCCGGGCATGACCGACTCCGCCCCGCTGCGCGTGGACCTGCTGACCCGCGAGTACCCGCCGGAGGTCTACGGCGGGGCCGGGGTGCACGTCGAGTACCTGGCCCGGGAGCTGCGCCGGCTCGCCGACGTCCGGGTGCACTGCTTCGGCGCGGCGCGCGACGAGCCGGGTGTCACCGCGTACCCCGAGCCGGCCGGCCTGGGCGGCGCGAACGCCGCGCTGCGCACGATGGGCGTCGACCTGGCGATGGCCGCCGGGTGCGCCGGCACCGACGTGGTGCACAGCCACACCTGGTACGCCAACCTGGCCGGGCACACCGCCAAGCTGCTGTACGGGGTGCCGCACGTGGTGACCGCGCACAGCCTGGAGCCGCTGCGCCCGTGGAAGGCCGAACAGCTCGGCGGCGGCTACGCGCTCTCCTCCTGGTGCGAGCGGACGGCCATGGAGTCCGCCGACGCGATCGTCGCGGTCAGCGCGGGGATGCGGCGCGACGTGCTGACCGCCTACCCGGCGGTGAACCCGGACCGGGTCCGGGTGGTCTACAACGGCATCGACACCGCGCAGTACGCCCCGGACCACGGCACCGACGTGCTGGACCGGCTCGGCATCGACCCGGCCCGCCCCAGCGTGGTCTACGTCGGGCGGATCACCCGGCAGAAGGGCCTGCCCTACCTGCTGCGCGCCGCCCGGGAGCTGCCCGCCGACACCCAGCTCGTGCTGCTCGCCGGGGCCCCGGACACCCCGGAGATCGCCGCCGAGGTGGAGGGCCTGGTCACCGAGCTGCGGGCCAACCGGTCCGGGGTGGTCTGGGTGGCCGAGATGCTGCCCAAGCCCGAGGTGATCCAGGTGCTCACCCACGCCACGCTCTTCGTCTGCCCCTCGGTCTACGAGCCGATGGGCATCGTCAACCTGGAGGCGATGGCCTGCGAGACGGCGGTGGTGGCGACGGCCACCGGCGGCATCCCCGAGGTGGTCGCCGACGGCGAGACCGGCCTGCTGGTGCCGATCGAGCAGGCCGGCGACGGCAGCGGCACCCCGCTGGACCCGGACCGGTTCGTCGCCGACCTCGGCAAGACGATCAACGAGCTGCTGGCCGACCCGCAGCGCACCGAGGCGTTCGGTCTCGCCGGTCGGCGGCGGGCCGTGGAGCACTTCTCCTGGGACGCCATCGCCGCCCAGACGGTGGAGCTGTACCGCTCGCTGCGGGCCTAGGGAGAGGTCCGGTACAGTTTTCTGTACCTACCTCGGAGGTGATCATGCGGACCGTCAACTTCACCCAGCTACGGCAGAACCTGGCCGCCGAACTCGACAGCGTCATCAACGACGCGGAGGAAGTGGTCGTGACCCGGTCGGGTCACGAGCCGGTGGTCATCGTGCCGCTGGCGGAGTACGAGTCGATGAAGGAGACCGAGTACCTGCTGCGCAGTCCGGGCAACGCCGCAGCCCTGCGCAGATCGATCGCGGAGCTCGAAGAGGGTGACGCCACCGAGCGGGAACTGGTTGACCCGACGACCGTACGGGACGTCGCGTGAGGCTGGTCTTCACCGCGACGGCGTGGAACCAGTACCTCAGCCACACGGATCGCAAGCTGGTCAAACGCATCAACGATCTCATCGCGGACGTCATGCGCAACGAGTACGAGGGCATCGGCAAGCCGGAGCCCCTCCGGGGTGAGCTCTCCGGCTTCTGGTCCCGCCGGATCGATCGCGAACACCGGCTGGTGTACCGGGTCACCAAGGACGACGTCGAGATCATTGCCTGCCGATACCACTACGGCGACAGGTAGCCACCAGGCTCAGGTGACGTGGAGGGTGGCGGCGAGGCGGGTCAGCGCGGGCGGGGCGGCGGCGGAGCGGGCCACTGCGGCGACCAGGGGGCGTACCGCCGGGCGGTCGTGCACCTCGCTGCGGGCGGTGCGCTCCGCCTCCAGCACCGCCCGGCCGGCGCGGAGCAGGTTGCCACCGAGCACGTAGGCACGGGCGGCGTCGAGCAGGTGCGCGGCCCGGTGCTCAGGGGGTAGCCATCCCCATCCGTCGCCGGCCACCAGCCGCTCGTGGCGTACCGTCGCCGCCGTGATCTCGCCGAGGGCGGCCTCGGCGACCACCCGCGCGGCCTCGACCGCCGCCCCGCCGCCCTCGGCCCCGGCATCGCGGGCGGCCCGGCCGGCCCGGCCGAGCAGGTCCCGGGCGGCCCGGCCGTCACCCCGCCCGGCGGCGGCCAGGCCGGCCTGGAGCAGCAGCGTCCCGAGCAGCGTCGGGTCGGCTGACGGGCCGTCACCGGTCGTCGACGAGGTCGCCCGGGGCGTGCCCGGGGAACGCCCCGGCAGGAGGCGGTGGGCGGCGACGGCGGCGGCCTCCATCGCGGCCCGCCGCCGGCCGCCGTGGCGCAGCGCCTGGGCCAACGGCACCGTGGCGGCGGCGGCCACCCACGGGTCCTTCGTGACCTGCGCGGCGGCCACCGCCCGGTCGGCGGCCAGCCAGGCAACCTCCGGCCGGTCGACCTTGAGCAGCACCAGCGCGACCAGGCCGTACGCCCGTGCCAGCAGGCCATCGGTCGCCCGGCCGGGCTGGATGGCGCGCGCCGCGCGGACCGCGTCGACCAGGCCGGGCAGCAGGACGAGTAGTTCCGGGTACCGGGCGTGCCGGTAGCTCTGCTCCGCGTGGGCCAGGCGGGTGCGTAGCTCCGCGATGTCGGGCGGCCGGGCCGGCGGCTCGACGTGGTAGCGGGCCAGCGCGGCCAGCACCGCGTCGACACCGGTAGTGGCGGCTTCCGGTCGCGCCGACTCCCCCGCCGACCCGGCGAGCAGCACCTCCAGATCGATGCGGAGCGTTTCGGCGACCATCCGGAGGTTGGACACCTGCTCCAGCCGGCGTACCCCGCGCTCGACCTTGTCCACCCAGCTCTTCGACTTGCCGAGATGGTCGGCGAACTGCTGTTGCGTCATGTTGCGCCGCACCCGCCACTGGGCGACCCGGCGGCCCACCGGCAGCTCGTTCACCGCCGGCCCGTCCCGCTCACCGGAAGACCCCCACCACGAGCAGAACGAGTACGCACACCGCGACCGCCACGCCGTAGGCGAACTGCCGCCGACGCAGCGCCCGACGCGGCCGGACCGGCACGGCCACCCGGTCGCCGTCCGGCAGCGGAGCAGGACCACCCGGCACTGGATACGCCCCTCGCAGCGGTCCCTGATGTGGACGCTCATACATCCATACCTCCTCAAGAGTGTGCCAAAGATGCAGGTCACCGCAGGGCGGAGTAGTCCGGCTTGAAACCACCCCGCCCTGGGGCAGGTACTCCGCTGCTGACGAGAGAACCTTAACCAAACCTAGAGTGCAGTGAATACAGAGTCAACACACGATGCACAGTGTGTCATGTCGGGTGGCATGCTCAGAGGGCTGACGAGAGGCGGCCCGCCATGCCCAGACAACCTCTGTATGAGCAGGTCATCGACGATGTGACCCGCTCGATCCGGTCCGGCGCGCTACAGCCCGGGGCGAAGCTGCCGTCGATCGCGGAACTCTGTGAGCAGTACAAGGCCAGCGCGACACCGATCCGGCTGGCGCTTCGCATTCTGGATGAGCGGGGCTGGATCGAGGTGCACCAGGGCAAGGGGTCGTTTGTGGCACCGGAACCCCCCGCCTAACCCGGCGGATGCTGTTGATGCCCGACAGCCCGGGACTGCGATGCCGGCCTGCACATCGCGTCACCCCGGCGGGGGTACCAGTTCCGGGAAAGTCGTATGCCTGTCCGGCATAGGAATGCCGGACAGGCATACGGGCCTGCGGGAATGGTGGCTCCGGACGGCCGCACGGGCAGGGCTTCACACGGGCAGGGCTCCGCCCGTGCGACCGGGAACAACAAGGGGCGGGACCCGGTGCGGGCCGCAGGCCGCCGGGAGAGCTACGGGCAGCAAGAACGGCTGCGCGCAGCGGGGAAGGCTACGAGCAGGGCCGGACCCAGGCGGTGCTGACCCAGCCGTTGGTGTCGCCGCTGTCGTTCCACAGCGAGACGTGGTAGCGGCCGTTGGCCTCCTGCGCCGCGAACATGCGGGTGTTGTAGCCGACCGAGTGCGGCCACTTCGTGGTCGACGAGGTGCTGTCCACGAACACGGACAGGCTGACGGCGGTGGAGCACTTGCTGTACTGGTAGTAGGCCGCCTGCGCGGCGCCACCGGTGGCCACGGCCGCGCCGAGGCTGGTCAGGGCGGTCGCCGTCAGGAGGGCGAGCGCGCGCTTGCTGGTCGTACTCACGGGGTACCTCCGCGTCGTCGGGTGTGGTGCGTGGTCGGCGTCGCCGCCGGTGCCGTACGGCGGCCGGTTCAGCAGGCGCGGACCCAGGCGGTGCTGACCCAACCGTTGGTGTCACCCGAGGTGTCCCAGAGCGAGACGTGGTAGCGGCCGTTGGCCTCCTGTGCCGCGTACATGACGTTGTTCCAGCCGATCGAGTGCGGCCACCGCGTGGTCGACGAGGTGCTGTCGACGAAGAAGGAGAGCGAGACCGCGGTGGAGCACTTGCGGTACTGGTAGTAGCCGGCCTGGGCGGCGGTGCCGGGCACCGTGGCCGCGACGAGGCCGGCGATCGCGGTGCCTGCCACGAGGGCCGCGCGGGATTTGAGCCGATTCATCCTACCTCCAGATCGCGATCTGTCGATTGACCCGACCGACCGTACACACAAGGTGATCTATCGGCAACGCCACGTGTCCGGACCTGGGCGGGGACGCCGGGGCGGGGCGAAGGGGACGCTTGGTTGAGCGCGAGGGGATCTCGCACAGTAGGTTGAGCGGGTGAGCGGACGGTTCCCGATCGAAGACGTCTCCCCCGTCGTCGCCTGCGGTCGCTACCCGGCCAAGGCGGTGGTCGACGAGCTGGTGCCGGTGTCGGCCCGCGCCTACCGGGAGGGGCACGACGCGCTCGGCTGCAACGTGGCCTGGCACGGCCCCGACGGTGTGGCCCGCCCGTTCACCCGGATGCGGCCGGGCGAGCCGGGGCAGGACCGCTGGCACGCCACCATCCGGCCGGACGCCGTCGGCGAGTGGTCGTTCACCGTCGAGGCGTTCCAGGACCCGTACCTGACCTGGCACAACGCGGTGACCAAGAAGATCGCCGCCGGGCAGGGCGCGGCCGAGCTGGCCAACGACCTGGCCGAGGGCGTGCGGGTGCTCACCACCGCCCTGGACCTCGTGCCGACCGACGCGGCCGGGCAGGTCACGGCGGCGGTGAAGGCGCTGGGCGACGAGCGGGCCGACCTGGCCCGCCGGGTCGCCCCGGCGCTCGACCTGGCCGACCTGCTCTGGGCGTACCCGGTGCGGGAGCTGGTCACCACCGGCACGGCGCACCGGCTCTGGGTGGACCGTCCCCGGGCGCTCTTCTCCGCCTGGTACGAGTTCTTCCCCCGTTCCGAGGGCGCGATCCCGGCCACCGTCGACGCGCCGGCCCGCTCGGGCACCTTCGTCACCGCGATGGACCGGTTGCCCGGGGTCGCGGCGATGGGCTTCGACGTGCTCTACCTGCCGCCGATCCACCCGATCGGCCGGGTCAACCGCAAGGGCCGCAACAACGCGCTCACCGCCGGCCCGGACGACGTCGGCTCGCCGTGGGCGATCGGCGCGGCCGAGGGCGGCCACGACGCCATCCACCCCGACCTGGGTACGCCGGCCGACTTCCGCGACTTCGTCGCCGCCGCCGCCGAGCAGGGCCTGGAGGTGGCGATGGACCTGGCGTTGCAGTGCGCCCCCGACCACCCCTGGGTGACCGAGCACCCGGAGTGGTTCACCACCCGCGCCGACGGCAGCATCGCGTACGCGGAGAACCCGCCGAAGAAGTACCAGGACATCTACCCGGTCAACTTCGACAACGACCCCGAGGGCATCCGGGCCGAGGTGCTGCGGGTGGTCCGGCACTGGATCGGCGAGGGCATCAGGATCTTCCGGGTGGACAACCCGCACACCAAACCGTTCGACTTCTGGCACTGGCTGATCGCCGAGGTCAAGCGCACCGACCCGGACGTGCTGTTCCTGGCCGAGGCGTTCACCCGGCCGGCGATCATGCACGGCCTCGGCAAGATCGGCTTCACCCAGTCGTACACCTACTTCACCTGGCGCACGACGGCCGCGCAGATGCGGGAGTACTGCGAGGAACTGGTCGCCTCGGTCGACTGGATGCGGCCCAACTTCTGGCCCAACACCCCGGACATCCTGCACGAGTCCCTGCAACACGGCGGACCGCCGATGTTCAAGATCCGGGCGGTGCTGGCCGCCCTGCTCAGCCCGTCGTGGGGCATCTACGCCGGCTACGAACTGTTCGAGCACGTCGCCCGGCCCGGCGCGGAGGAATACCTCGACAACGAGAAGTACGAGCTGCGCCCCCGGGACTGGGCCGGCGCGCAGGCGCACGGCCGCTCGCTCGCCCCGTTCGTCGCCACCCTCAACCGGGTCCGCCGCGAGCACCCGGCCCTGCACCGGCTGCGCAACCTGGTCTTCCACGACATCGACAACCCGGCGCTGCTGTGCTGGTCCAAGCGCGACCCGGACACCGGCGACACGGTCATCGTGGTCTGCTCGTTCGACTCGCACACCGTGCAGTGGGGCAACACCACGCTGGACATGCCGGCGCTCGGCTTCGACTGGCACGAACGGTTCACCGTGCACGACGAGCTGACCGGGGCCGGCTACGAGTGGGGCCAGCGCAACGCGGTCCGGCTCGACCCGTACCTGCAACCGGCGCACGTGCTGACCGTCCGCCGCCCGGCCCCGCCCGCCCCGGCCGACACCCCGGCCACACCGCCCGAGGCCGGGCCGGACGACGCGGACTCCCCCGCCGGCACCGCCCCGCCCGGGCTGACCGTGGCGCAGGTGCCCACCGAACTGTCCGGGGGCACCGCGCCGACCGCGCCCGCCACCGACCCGACCGACGGCACCACCCCGACCGCCTCGAAGGACGACCGATGGACCAGCTGATCGCCGGCGCGACGCACGACCCGCACGCCCTGCTCGGCGCGCACCCCGCCGACGGGCGGACCACGATCCGCACCCTGCGGCGGGGTGCCGGTGACGTGGCGCTGCTCGTCGGCGACGACCGGCACCCGATGAAGCGGGTGCACGACGTCGGCGTCTTCGAGGCCCGCGTCGAGGGCAGCGTGCTCGACTACCGGGTCGACGTCGACGGGTGGGTCACCGACGACCCGTACCGCCACCCGCCGACCCTCGGCGAGCTGGACCTGCACCTGATCGGCGAGGGCCGGCACGAACGGCTCTGGGAGGCGCTCGGCGCGCGGGTCCGCGACGGCGGCGTCGCCTTCGCGGTGTGGGCCCCGAACGCCCGTGGGGTCCGGGTGGTCGGCGACTTCGTCGGCTGGGGCCCGGACGACGGGTGGCCGATGCGCTGCCTCGGGTCCAGCGGGGTCTGGGAGATCTTCGTGCCCGGCGCGCCGGAGGGGGCCCGCTACAAGTACCGCGTCCTCGGTGCCGACGGGCGGTGGCGGGACAAGGCCGACCCGCTGGCCGCGTACGCGGAGGTGCCGCCGGCCACCGCCTCGGTGGTGCACCGGTCCCGCTACGAGTGGACCGACGCGCAGTGGCTGGAGCAGCGGGCCCGCCGGCAGCCGCACCGGGAACCGATGAGCGTGTACGAGGTGCACCTCGGCTCGTGGCGGCCCGGCCTCGGCTACCGGGACCTGGCCGAACAGCTCACCGCGTACGTCACCGAGATGGGCTTCACGCACGTGGAGTTCCTGCCGGTGATGGAGCACCCGTTCGGCGGTTCCTGGGGCTACCAGGTCACCGGCTACTTCGCACCCACCTCCCGGTTCGGCGACCCGGACGACTTCCGCTACCTGGTCGACCGGCTGCACGCCGCCGGCATCGGGGTGCTGCTGGACTGGGTGCCCGCGCACTTCCCCAAGGACGAGTGGGCCCTCGCACGCTTCGACGGCACCCCGCTCTACGAGCACCCCGACCCGCGACGCGGCGAACACCCCGACTGGGGCACGTACGTCTTCGACTTCGGCCGCCGCGAGGTGCGCAACTTCCTGGTCGCCAACGCCCTCTACTGGTGCGACGAGTTCCACGTCGACGGCCTGCGGGTCGACGCGGTCGCCTCGATGCTCTACCTGGACTACTCCCGCCCCGAGGGGCAGTGGCTGCCCAACCGGCACGGCGGCCGGGAGAACCTGGAGGCGATCGCCTTCATGCAGGAGGTCAACGCCACCGTCTACAAGCACCACGCCGGGGTGGTGATGATCGCCGAGGAGTCCACCGCCTGGCCCGGGGTGACCCGGCCCACCAGCGACGGCGGGCTCGGCTTCGGCTTCAAGTGGAACATGGGCTGGATGCACGACACCCTGCTCTACACCGCGAAGGACCCGATCTACCGGCAGCACCACCACCATCAGCTCACCTTCTCCCTGGCGTACGCCTGGAGCGAGAACTACGTGCTGCCGATCAGCCACGACGAGGTGGTGCACGGCAAGGGCTCACTGGCCGGCAAGATGCCCGGCGACACCTGGCAGCGGCTGGCCAACGTACGGGCGCTGCTGGCGTACATGTGGGCGCACCCGGGCAAGCAGCTGCTCTTCATGGGCTGCGAGCTGGGCGACGACCGGGAGTGGAGCGAGGAACGGGGCCTGGACTGGTATCTCCTGCACGATCCGGCGCGGGCCGGGGTGCAGCGGCTGGTCGCCGACCTCAACGCCGCCTACCGGGACACCCCGGCGCTGTGGGCGCAGGACACCGACCCGGCCGGGTTCCGCTGGATCGCCGGGGACGACGTCGCCAACAACACCGTCTCGTTCGTCCGGATCGCCCCGGACGGCGCGACCCTGGTCTGCGTGGCGAACTTCTCCGCCGGCCCGTTGGAGGACTACCGGGTCGGCCTGCCGGCCGCCGGCACCTGGACCGAGGTGATCAACACCGACGCCCACCACTACGGCGGCTCCGGGGTGGGCAACCTCGGCGCGGTGCACGCCCAGGACGTCCCCTGGCACGGCCTGCCCGCCTCGGTGGCGCTGCGGGTCCCCCCACTCGGCGTGCTCTGGCTCCGCCGCGACTGACCCGTCCGCACGGGACGCCGGTCGGGCAGCTCAGACCAGGCCGGCGTCGCGGAGCAGCTTCCACAGGCCCGCCCCGTCGGGGGCGGAGAGCCACTTCTGCCCGACCGGCCCCGCCGACGACGGCCGGTCGTTCGGCACGGGCAGGCTACCGGCGAGCACCGACTGGGTCGGGGAGAGCCGGCGGATCGCCACCCCGGCGACGTTCTCCGGGTGGGCGGCGGCGAACTCGCGGTAGATCTCCTGGTCGTGCTGCCCGTCGTCGCCGATCAGCAGCCACCGGACGTCGGGGAACTCGGTGGCGAGCCGGGCCAGGGTGGCCCGCTTGTGCTCCCGGCCGCTGCGGAACCAGCGGTCGGCCGTCGGCCCCCAGTCGGTGAGCAGCAGCGGGCCGGCCGGGTAGAGGTGCCGGGACAGGAACCGGGTCAACGTCGGCGCGACGTTCCACGCGCCGGTGGACAGGTAGAACACCGGGCTGCCCGGGTGGGCGGTGACCAGGCGTTCGTAGAGCACCGCCATGCCGGGCACGGCCGTGCGGGCGTGCTCGTCGAGGACGAACGTGTTCCACGCGGCCAGCATGGGTCGGGGCAGCGCGGTCACCATGACCGTGTCGTCGATGTCGGAGAGGATGCCGAGGCGCACCTCCGGGTCGATGACCCGGACCAGCGCCTCGACCGGTTCGGCGTCGGCGACCCGCAGCCGCACCGACGCCCAGCCGGGGGTGAAGTCGGCCTTGACCACGGTGTCGACGAAACCGCTGCGGTCGGCGTGGGCGGTGTGCACGCCGTCGCCGGCCTCGATGGTGACCTCGACGTGCTTGGCGGGCAGGGTGGCGAAGCTGCGCCAGCCGCGGACCTTCTCCAGCCGGCCCTGCCGCCGGTCGGGGCGGCTGAGCAGCACCCGGCACAGCACCCGGGCCCAGCCGGGCGCGCCGTAACCGGCGTACGCGACGATGTTGGGCTGCCACCCGGTGCGCCGCAGCCGGCGCTCCACCAGTTGGTGCAGGGCGTCCTCGATCCGCGCGGCCCGGTGCAGGGTGGGTACGGCCAGCTGGCCTGCGGTGGTGGATGGCACGCTGCAACCCTGCCACAGGTGTCCGGCAGCGGCCAGGCGAGCGCCCAGGTAGCCGGCCTGCGACGCCGGGCCGCAGCCCGCCTGGCCCGATCGGCCCCGACGCGGCCGGTGGGCGTGACACACTCCGGTCGGGACGACGACGGGGGCGTTGGTCGTGTCGACACCTGTTCCGCCCGACCGCGCACGGCTGGACCGTCCGGCGCTGGTCGCGCTGCTGCTCGGGGTGGCCGGGGTGGGGTACCGGCTGGCCCTGACCCTGCTGACGGTGCCCGCCGCGAACAGCGACGAGGCGACGTTCGGGCTGGCCGCGCTGCACATCGCCGCCGGCCGGGAGCACCCGGTGTTCCTGTACGGGCAGCACTACATGGGCATGGTCGAGTCCTACCTGGCGGCGCCGTTGGTGGCGCTGGCCGGGCCGTCCTGGCCGGTGCTGCGGTTGCCGCTGGTCGCGTTGTACGCGGTCTTCCTCTGGTTGTCCCACCGGCTGACCCGGCGGCTCTACCGGCCGTGGTTCGCCACCTTCGTCGTCGGGCTGCTGGTGCTCGGCACCGAACGGGTGGTGCGTGACCAGCTCACGGTGGTGGGCGGGCGGCCCGAGGGGAAGCCGGTGGTGCTGGCGATCCTGCTGGTCGCCGTGGGTCTGGCCGGGCGGCGGGGCCGGTGGCGGCGGCCCGGGTGGCGGCGGGCGGCGACGGGACTGGCCGGGGTGCTCGCCGGGGCGGCGTTCTGGTCGGACTGGCTGCTCGCCCCCTACCTGGCGGTCGCCGGCCTGCTGCTGCTCTATGTGCTGCGTCGGGAGCTGTGGGGCTGGTCGGGGCTGCTGCTGGTGGCCGGGGTCGCGGTCGGGGTGGCCCCGCTGGCCTGGGACAACCTGGTCGCCCCGCCGGGGGCGGACTCGCTGTCGGTGCTGCGTCAGCTCAGCGCCGGCACCGGTCCGACGCCGCCGTGGGCGGACCGGGTGCGGGGCGGGCTGCTGGAGGGGGTGCCGCTGGCGACCGGCCTCTGCCCGGTCACCGGCTGCGCCCGCTGGCAGGAGTGGTTCGGGGTGCTCTACCCGGTGCTGCTGGTCGCCGCCGCCGGGCTCGCCCTGGCCGGCCACCGCCGGGCCGTGGGCCGGCCGGCGGCCGTGCGGGTCCGACCGCTCGCCCAGCTCACCCTGGTCGCCGGTGCCGCGCTGACCCTGCTGGCGTACGTCCGCAGCCCGCTCGCCGCGACCGACCCGCTGGCCAACGCCCGCTACCTGTCGGTGGTGCAGATCTCCCTGCCGGCGGTGCTCTGGCCGCTCTGGCTGGCGGCGGTGGCCTGTTGGCGGGGCAGCGTCGGGGTGGTCGGCCGGCTGGTCGGGGCTAGCGCCACCGCCGTGCTGGCCGGGTTGACCACCACCGCCGTGGTGGCGACGGGCCTGTTCCTGGCCTCGCTGGACGCGCCCCGGGCCGACCAGCGGCGGGCCCGGGACCTGGCCGACGCGGTGCGGCGTACCGGGCTGCGGGAGGTCTACGGCGACTACTGGACCTGCAACCGGTTGACCTTCGACACGGGTGAGCGGGTGGTCTGCGCGGTGCTCGACGGGCGGCTCACCCCGGGGCAGAACCGGTACCCGCCGTACTGGCGGCGGGTGGAACGGGCGGCGCGACCCGGGTACGTGCTGCCGGTCGGTTCCCCGGCGGAACGCCGGCTGCGTCACCTGCTCGGGGACGGGGCCGACAGCGCCCGGCTGGTCGAGGTCGCCGGCTATCGCGTGTACCACCCGCCGAGCGCCGTCCGGCCGTGGCGCTGACCTCGGCCCGTACGCTTTGCCGGTGCTCATCCTGCTGCCGCCCTCCGAGGGCAAGGCCGACGCCGGCACCGGTCGTCGGCTCGACCTGACCCGGCTTTCCCTGCCCGAGCTGACCCCGGCCCGCGAGGAGGTGCTGGGCGCGTTGATGACGCTCAGCGCCACCGGCCGGTCCGAAGCCGCCGCGGACGCCGCCCTGGCCGCCCTCGGGTTGACCGCCGGTCAGCGGGGCGAGCTGGCCCGCAACGCCCGGCTGGACCGGGCCGCCACCGCACCCGCCGGGCAGGTCTACACCGGGGTGCTCTACGAGGCGCTCGGCCTGGCCACCCTGCCGCCCGGGGCGCTGCGGACGGCCCGCCGCGCCGTGCTGGTCAGCTCGGGCCTGTGGGGCGCGGTCCGGCTCGCCGACCGGATTCCGCCGTACCGGTGCCCGATCGGGGCGCGGTTGCCGGGGGTGGGGGCGCTGTCGGCGTACTGGCGGCGGGTGCTGTCGCCGGTGCTGACGGCGGCGGCCGGCGGCGGCCCGGTGCTGGACCTGCGCTCTTCCGCCTACGCGGCGACCTGGACGCCGCCGACGGAGCTGGCCGGGCGGACGGTCACCGTGCGGGTGCTGCACGAGCGCCGGCCGGGGGAACGCACCGTGGTCAGTCACTTCAACAAGGCGACCAAGGGGCGGCTGGTCCGTGACCTGCTGCTGGCCGGGGCCCGACCGCGGACCGCGACCGCGTTGATCGGCGCGTTGCGTGACCTGAAGTATCCGGTCGAGGAGCAGCCGGTGACGGCGGGCCGGCCCCGGCAGATCGACGTGGTGGTGACCGAACTCTAGGAACGCAAGATTTCCTCAAATCCGGTGCCGATGGCTGGAGGCGGGCCGACCGGCAGGCGACCGTTAGGGGGATCCGACGTCGAGAAGGAGCGGTCCGATGACCTCCGAAGCCCGCCTGCTCGACCGGCCACGCCTCCCGTCGTCCCCGCCCCCGCTGGACTGGCTGACCCTGGCCGACGCGTTCGAGGTGGCCTGCCTGGTGCGCTGCACCCCGACGCCGACGGCCCGCCCGCACGCCACCACGCCACCGCAGCGGGGCGCGGTGGAGTTCAACCGGGAGGACGCCGCGCTGCGGATGCGGCAACTGCTCGCCCGGCTCGACGTGCCCGTCGAGCACGAGGTGGTCACCGGCGGCCTGCGCCGCCGCTACGAGCTGCACCGGTTGCACGTGCCGGCAGGTCACCGCACCGGGTTCACCCGGTTGCGGGAGACGGGGTGGCGGCAGGGGCGTCGGGAACTGCTCGGGCCGGCCGTCGGCTCCTCCACCCCCCGGGCCGCCTGGCGGACCCGGCTCGCCTCGGCCGCCTGGCGTTCGGCCCTGCTGGCCGGTGGCCGGCACGTCCGGCGGCACATCCTCGGCATCCGGCTGGCCGACCGGGAACTGGCCGCCGTGCTGATCCGGTCGGCGGCGCTGCTGGAGGTGCCGGCGCTGCTGCGGCCGGGGGCCGGCTGCCTGGTGGTGAGCGTCGCGGACGGACCGGACCGGCTACGGATCATGGAGCGGGCCGCACTGGCGCCCGCCCGGGTCCCCACCCTGGTCTGAGAACGGCCACCGGCCACCACACCACACCCTGACCCGGGGCTCAGACCGGTCACCGGCGGCCCGAGCTTGCGCCGGAGCCGGTGACGGCGCAGAGTGCACCGCGTGAGCCGTAGCCGGACCGGGCGCGGCCGGCGGTCCGCCTCCGCCGGCGGGGCGCTGCTGATGCTGCTGGTCGTGGTGCTCGGCGGGCTGGCTGCCTGCCAGGACTCCCCCGACGAGCCGATCCCGATCCGGATCGCCACCGGCAGCCCGACCGCCGTCTACCACGCCTTCGGCCAGTCGCTGGCCACCGTGCTCAACCGCGAGCTGCCCGGCGTCCGGGCCAGCGTGGTGGTCACCGCCGCCTCCGCCCAGAACGTCCGGCTGGTCGGCTCCGGCGCCGCCGAACTGGGCTTCACCCAGGCCGACGTGCTCGACACCAGCCCGACCAGCCCGCCGAAGGTGCTCGCCGTGGCCCGCGTCTACGACGACCTGCTGCACCTGGTCACCACGGCCGGCGGCCCGATCCGCGACCTCGCGGACCTGCGCGGGCGACGGGTCTCGGTGGGCGCGTCCGGCTCCGGCACCGAGGTCACCGTGACCCGGCTGCTGGAGGTGGCCCGGCTCGGCGGGAACCAGATCCGGCAGGAACACCTCGGGCTGGACGACTCGGTGGCGGCACTGCGCGCCGGCAGGATCGACGCCTTCTTCTTCTCCGGCGGCCTGCCGGTACGCGGGGTGAAGGCGCTGGCCGACGCCACCTCGATCCGGCTGGTGAACCTCGGCGAGTGGACCGAGCCGCTGCGCCGCGCCTACCGGGAGGTGTACGTCTCCCGGGACATCCCCCGCTCGGTGTACGGGGTGGACCCGGTCACCACCGTCGCCAACCCCAACTACCTGATCGTCCGGGCCGACCTGCCCGAGCCCCTGGTACGCGAGGTGACCCGGCTGCTGATGGAACGCCGGTCGGAACTGGCCGCCGCCCATCCGGCGGCCGGCCGGATGAGTCCCCGCTCGGCGATCGCCACCACACCGCTGCCGCTGCACCCGGGCGCGGCCGACTGGTACCGCTCCGCCAAACCCTGACCGCTCACCCCGGCCCGGACGCTTCCGGTCCGGACGCTTCACGCGCCGCCGACCGGTCGCCGGTGGGCGGCACCGGCCCCTCCGGCGGGACGGTACCGGCAGGCGGAACCGGACCGGCGGGCGTCGTCGGCCCGTCCGGCGGGACGGTACCGGTGGGCGGTGCAGGGGCGGCGGGCAGGGCCGGGGTCGTGGGGTCCGCAGCCGGATCGGGGTCGGCCGGGGCCGGGAACCACAGCTCGGCGACCAGGCCCCGAGGCTGTCCCGGGTGCATGGTGAGCCGGCCGTCGGAGGCGTCCACCAGCACCGCCACGATGGTCAGGCCGAGGCCGGCACCCTCGATGTTCTGCGCGTCCGAGGCCCGCCAGAACCGCTCGGTGGCCTGGTCGAGCTGGTCCGGGGTCATTCCCGGGCCGGTGTCGCGCACCTCCAGCGCGGTGCCCCCGTCGGCGTACCGGACCGCCACGGTCACCTCACCGCCGTCGCCGCTGAACTTGATCGCGTTGTCGATCAGCGCGTCCAACGCCTGGTCGACGGCGGTCGGCACGGTCCGCGCGTAGGCCGGGCCGGAGGCTGCCAGGCGCAACGTGACCGACCGGTGCCGTGCCAACGGCTCCCACGCGGCGACCCGGGACGCGGCCACCGCCGCCGCGTCCACGGTGACCCGTTCGTTCTGCTCCCGCTCGGCACGGGCCAGGGTGAGCAGCCCGTCGAGGACCAGCGCCAACCGGTCGGTCTCCTCCAGGGCGAGCCGGTGCTCGGCCCGGCCGTCCTGGTCGACCACGCTCGGCCCCAGCTCCTCCACCCGCAGCCGCAGCGCGGTCAGCGGATTACGCAGCTGGTGACTGGCGTGCGCGACGAAGGCCCGCTGCCGGTCCATCACGTCGGCGACCACCGCCGCCATGTGGTTGAAGCTGGCCGCCAGCCGACGCAGCTCCGGCGGGCCCCACCGGTCCTGCACCCGGGCGCCCCGGTCCCCCTCGGCGATCTCGTGGGTCACCGCGTCCAGCTCGGTCACCGGGCGCAACACCCAACCGGCCAGCCCGAACGCGGTGGAGACGCAGGCCAGCACGGCAAGCAGACCGATACCGGCGAGCAGCAGCCACCACGCGGTGACCGTGCGGCGCACCTTCGCCACCGGCGTGGCGGTGACCACCGCGCCGAGCACCTCGCCGCCGTCGTTGATCGGCACCGCCACCACCAGCGGGCCGTCCACCCACGGCCACACCGAGCCCGGCCCGTTGAACTGCTGCCCGGCCAGGGCGGAGTCCAGGGCCGCCCGGGTGTCCCGGCCGGTACGCCAACTCGTCGACACCACCAGCGCCCGGCCGTCCCGGTCGACGACGGCGGCCCCGATGCCGTAGAGCTGGTCGTAGCTGACGAGTTCGCCGGTCAGCGGCCCGGCCCCGCCGCCGCGCAGCGCCGGCCCGGCCAGCGAGGCGAACCGGGTCGCGTCGGCGAGCCGGTCGGCGCGGACCCGGTCGGTCTCCCGGGACGCCAGGGTCGCCGCGAGCGGCGTCTCCAACGCCAGCAGCACCAGCACCATCAGCAGCAGGTAGCTGATCACCAGTCGACGCCGCACCGGCTGCCCCTCACTCGCCCCGGAGCCGGTAGCCGACCCCGCGTACGGTCTCCACCAGGCGGGGGTCGCCGAGCTTGCCGCGCAGCGAACCGACGTGCACCTCGACGGTGTGCCGGTCGGCCCAGGTGGTGCCCCAGACGTCGAGCAGGATGCGGTCCCGGGGCACCGCCGTGCCGGGCTGACGGGCCAGCGAGAGCAGGATGTCGAACTCCTTACGGGTCAACGCCACCGGCTGACCGGCGACGGCGACCGTCCGGGCGGACACGTCGATGCGGACCGGACCGACCTCGATCAGGTCCCGGGCCGGTGCGGCGTGCGCCGCACGCCGCAGCACCGCCTCGATCCGGGCCTGCAACTCCACCATCGAGAACGGCTTCACCACGTAGTCGTCGGCACCGAGCCGCAGCCCGAGCACCCGGTCGCGTTCCTCGCCCCGGGCGGTGACCGCGATGATGCCGAGCTGGCTGCTGCGCCGCCGCAACTCCCGGCACACCTCCGTGCCGTCCCCGTCGGGCAGGGTGAGGTCGAGCAGGACCAGGTCGCAGGGGGCCGCGGAGAGGGCGGCGGCGACGGTGGCCGCGTGCTCGACCTCGTACCCGCGTCGGGTCAACGCCGAGGCGAGGGCGGCGGCCACCCGTCGGTCGTCCTCGACCAGCAGGATGCGCACCGGTGACCCCCATTCGTCGTACGGATGACGAGCGAATGGTGGCAGAAGCGCCGGCGTGGGGGAAACGGTGGGCGACCCCGCACCGGTCACCGGCGTGCCGCCGCCACCACCCGGGGAAACGACGCGGGACCCGGGGCGGACGCCCGCCCCGGGTCCCGCAGCCGGGGCGGTCAGCGGCAGAGCCGGCCGATCTCCTCCTGGAACCGGTCCATCGGGTTGGCCTCGGCCGGGCCGAGCAGGTAGGTCTTCAGCTCCCGCCGGGCGTCGGTCATCGGGTCGTCGCCGGCCCGGGTCACCGCGACGATCTTCTCCAGCTCGCCGCAGTCCCGGGAGAGCAGGTACGCCCCCCGGGAGGTGGGGAACTCGCGCCGGAACTCGTCCTCCGGCAGCCCGCTCGGGTTGGCCACCACGTACGGCCGCTGGCTCTGCACGAAGTCGGAGACCACGCTGGAGATGTCGCTGATCAGCAGGTCGGTCTGGTTGAAGCAGTCGAACAGGGCGGGGACCCGGCCGGTGACCACCCGGTGCCCGGGGCCGTCCAGCGAAGCGGAGTCCGGGTCACCGCCGGCGGCCCGGATCAGCGACACCAGCCGCTCGTGCACCGCCCTGGCCTCCTTGGACCGGGAGCCGGTCAGCGGGTGCGGCTTGTAGACCAGCCGGACCTGCGGCGAGGCGAGCACCCCCCGGACGATCCGCTCCCCCATCAGCACCAGCGAGGTGTGGTAGGGGTCGTCGTCGAGCCAGCCCTCCCAGGTGGGGGCGTACAGGACGGTGAACGGCCGGTCCGGGGCGGTCCCGCCGAACGTGTGCACCCCGGCGAGCTGCGGCCGGCCGATCTCCACGATGTCCTCGTCGCGGACGCCGACCGCGGCCCGCGCGTACCGCTCCCGGCCGGCCAGGCCGGCGACCCACACCTCGTCGTACACCTTGCTGTACGGGTTGACGCTGGCCTGCTTGTCGCTGTCACCGTGGCCGACGAACACGTGCTTCATGCCGGGCTCGCGCAGCATGTGGATGTTCGCGCCGACGTTGGCCGCGTAGAGGGCGGCCCGCACCGTGCCCAGTTCGAGGTTCATGAAGTCCGGACCGGTCGGCACGCAGATCACCGGCAGCCGGGTGTCGGCCAGCTCGAAGAACGCCTCCCTGCTGCGCATCAGCACGACGGCCCGCTGGTTGAGCGCCTCGGTCGGGGCCAGCCACATGTTCGCCTGGTAGACGTCCTTGGCCGGGCCGGCGAAGTAGAGCGCGACCTCGGGGCGGTAGCCGTCGATCCAGCGCTGGAGCACCGGCAGCACCGGGCTCTTGCCGGTGCCCCGCCCGCGCAGCCAGGTCACCGCGACCACCGCGCCGATCAGCGCGGCCAGCCCGGCGGCCAGCCCGGCGACCGCCAGGACGGGGACGGCGTCGGCGCGGACCGCCGCGACCACGGCGGCCGGGATCAGCAGCACGTTGAGCACCGCGAGCTGGACGCCGGCGAGGTTGGCGATCCACTCCGGCGGGCGGGGCGCCGAGCGGATCGGGCCCAGCTCGATGTTGCGGACCAGTGCGGAGACCGGGTTCCGCCGGTCGATCATGGTGTTCAGGGCGCCCGCGAAGACGGCGGTCACCCAGACCGCCGCCGGCAGCACCAGTAGCCAGGTCAACTCGACCCCGGTGAGCGGGACCGTGGCGGCGACCAGCAGCACGCTGGCCAGGTCGCGGCTGAGCTGCCGGTAGCCCCGGTTGAGGCCGACCTTCTCCAGCAGCGTCTCCGAGGGGGGCGACCAGCGGGTGACGGCGAACTCGCCGACGACGGCGGCCAGCCCGGCCACGGCGAACAGGACCACCCATCCGAAGCCGCCCGCGACGAGCATGACCAGGTAGGACAGCACCAGCAGCGCGCCTCGGGCGGCGGTGCCGGTGCGTTCCAGTAACGAGCCGAACAAGGGGGACGCTCCCTACGAGATCGATGACGGGCGGGGCCCGGCGGTCGACGGCCTCGTCGTACGACGGGCGTGACCGCAGCACCGCGACCGACCGGGCCGGCCTGCGGGTGACTGCGACTTTAACGCGAGAGGACGTCCCGGTGTCGCTCGGGTATCCAGGTCCATTTCGGTCAGACGAGACGATACCTGGCGGCCGCACGGGACGCCCGCCGCTCAGCCCGCCCGGCCGTAGCAGGTCGTCGCGCCCGGTCCACGCCGCGAGGCGAACTCGGTGAAGCCCAGCTCGACCGCTGTCTCCCGGGCGTACCGGTTGCCGTTGTAGACGCAGATGGTGCCCACGCCGAGCCGCTCGACGGCGGCGGCGACCTGCGCCCGGTCGGGTTTCTCCCGCCCGTCGGCGAAATGGGCCAGCAGCAGCCGGTCCTTGGCGAAATCGGAGTTCAGGTCGTACTCGACCAGGTAGAAGTCGCGGGGCAGGACGACCCGGACCCGGCTGGTGACGATCAGTGAGGTTCGCATGATCGTCGAGGGGGCGAGGACGAGTCCGTCCGGCCGGTCCTGTCCGGCGATCCAGAACGCGATCTCCTGCCGCTGCTGGGGCAGCTTCCAGGTGGGGCGGGTGTGCGTCTCCACCCAGCTGTCCGGCGACCACATGGGGGTGGCCCAGACGGCGAACGAGGTGACCATCGCGGCGGCGACCAGCCCGCCGACCGCGCCGCGCAGCAGCCGCGACGGCGACGGGACGCTCACCGTGCAGAGCAGGCCGATCAGCGTCGGCAGGGCGAGCAGCCACGGCACCCGCCAGAGCACGACGGAGATGCCGGTCAGCGCGCCGAGCGTCTCCAGCACGCCGGGCACCAGCAGCACGCTCATCACCAGGGCGGCACCGGCGGCCAGCAGCGCCGGGGTGCGCCGGCGGGCCAGCAGCGGACCGCACCACAGCGCCAGGCCGCTGATCACCCCGACGATCCCGACCAGCAGCGTGCGCCGGTAGGTGTACTCGGCGTCGAAGAAGGCGTCGTCCGCGCCGGCGGCGTCCATGCCGCCCAGCACGAGGCGGGACACCACGATCGCCCCCACCGGGTACGCCACTGCGGCGAGCCCGCCGATCACCGCGTCCTTCCATCGGCCGACCAGCATCATCGCCAGTCCGGCCGCGCCGACCAGCATCGGCAGGATGATCGCCGAGGTGGTGGTGAGGCCGGCGGCGGTGACCGAGAGGGCGAAGACGAGCAGCAGCGAACGGCGGGACCGGGTGTCGAACCACTCGGTGAGGTAGAGCCACATCAGCGGGATGACCGCCGAGACGAACATCCCCTTGCCCTCGTAGAGGCGGGGCAGGTGGAAGGTGCCGAGCGCGGCGTCCGAGCCGGCCACCAGGTAGAGGTAGGTCACCGCGACGCTGAACGCGAGCACCGGCCGGCGCGGGGCCCACCGGTGGGTGAGCCGCCACAGCGCCAGCACGGCCAGCACCGCCATCACCGGCAGCGCGAGGTACCAGGTGGCGGACGCGCCGTGGATGCCGAGCACGTGCGCGAGCGCGCCGTCGAACACCTCGATCGACGGGGTGGGGGGCAGGGAGCCCATCGCCGGGGCGACGTTCTCGGTGAACAGGAAGTCGTTGGTGGGCACCAGGTCGCGCTCGGCCACCCAGACCGTCTTGCCGACGTAGTAGACGTCGTCCGGGGTGTTGCGGGCCAGGTAGAGCGAGGAGATCGCCACCCCGACCGAGATCAGCAGCGCGTACCCGGCCTGCAGGGCGGTGGGGGCGGGTGGCGCGGGTGGGTCCGCGTCGTCGGCCCGCCACGCCCGCCGGGTGAGCAGCATGACGCCGATGCCCGCGACCGCGCCGGCGGCGGCGGGGACCCACCAGGACAGCACGTCGCCGGCCGGGGTGCCGGCGAGTCCGGCGGTGACGGCGGCGACCACCCCGGCGGCGACCACGGGCAGCAGGAAGCGGCGCGGCTGGCCCGTCCCGCCCGCCGGGACGGGGTCGGCGGCCGGTGCGGGGGTCGCGGCGGGGACGCGGGTCCGCCGCAGGGCGCGTACCCCGACCACGGCGGCGATGACGACGCAGCCGACGAGCCAGGTCAGGAAGGTCACCGACGGGCGTAGCCCGAACAGGAAGGACGCGTGGTAGAGCACCGTCCACAGCGCGAAACCCAGCACCCCGGCGTCGGTGATGACGGCCGGGGCGGCGGCGAGCGCCGACCGCAGCCGGTGCGCGGGCTGCGGTCGTCCGGCGGCCGGCCCGGCGGGGGGTGGTGCGACGGGCGGGGGCGCGACGGCAACGGGGTCGGCGTTCGGCACGGGTCGTCCTTGTCGTCGTACGGGCACGGTACGCGAGAGTCGTACGGCCGGCGGGCGGCGGACGGTCGCCCGGCTCCGGTCCGCAAAGCAGGGTAACCGCAACCACCTCCCGCCGATGGCCGGTGGGCGGCGTGGCGGTGTCCCGGAGGTGGCCGGGCGGGGGTCGGTCAACCGGACACTGGTGCCTCCCGCTGGCGGGGCACCGTGCCGTTCGCGGTCAGCCCGGTCGCCACCGACTCCACCAGCAGATCCAGGTAGGTCGGGGTGAGCGGGGTCCGCGCGATGGCCAGCCGCCAGTACAGCGGGCCGACGATCAGGTCGACGGCCGCGTCGGCGTCGGTGTCGGCGGGTAGTTCGCCGCGTTGCACCGCCAGGCCGATCAACCGGCCGCCGATCTCCTGCTGCTTGGCGCGCAGCAGCTGCTGGAGGGTCTCGTCGATGGTCGGGTTGCGGGCCGCCTCGGCGAGCAGGTCGGGGATGATCTGCGAGGCCAGTGGGTGGCTGAGCGCGTGGGCGATCACCTGGAACAGCAGCGTCAGGTCGCCGCGCAGGCTGCCGGTGTCCAGCGCCGGCAGTTTGTTGCCGGCGGCGGCCACCACGGTCTCGATCACCAGGTCGAGTTTCGAGTTCCACCGCCGGTAGATCGCGGTCTTGCTCACCCCGGCCCGGCGGGCCACCGCCTCGATGGAGAGCCGCCCGTATCCGACCGCGGCGAGTTCCTGCATCAGGGCGCGGCGGATGGCTCTGGTGATGTCGCCCCTCAGCACTGCGGCGCCGGCCGGCGTACGCCTCTTGTCGCTGGTCATCGGGGACTCTTCGCACCTGTCACGGGGGCCAATGTAGCGCAACGACGGTACGGTTGCGTCCCGACGTGTTTTGGACTACCGTCCACGCAGCGACGAGGCTGCCCCGGCACCGCGCCGACCCACGGATCCCCTTCGTCGCGCGCATCCCGTTGGTACGAAAGATCGGAGCGCCCTTCCCATGGCCACCACCGCGCTGGTCGACCCCGAAACGGGCCTGACCCAGGCGCAGCTGGCCGCTCGGCACGGACTAAGGGTCGCCGGTGAGCGCCCGTCCCTGACCGAGTACAGCCGCAGACTGTGGGCCTACCGGCACTTCACCGCCGCGTACGCCAACGCCAAACTGGTCGCTTCGTACAGCAACGCCAAGCTGGGCCAGATCTGGCAGGTGCTCACCCCGCTGACCAACGCCGCCGTCTACTACCTGATCTTCGGCGTGGTGCTCGGGCAGAACACCATCCCGAACTTCATCGCGTACCTGACCACCGGGTTGTTCATCTTCAACTTCACCCAGAGCGCGGTGCTGGCCGGCACCCAGTCGATCAGCGGCAACCTGGGGCTGATCCGGGCGCTGCACTTCCCCCGGGCCTGCCTGCCGCTGGCCGCCACGCTCACCCAGTTCCAGCAGCTGCTGGCCTCGATGATCGTGCTGGTCGGCATCGTCCTGGTGACCGGCGAGCCGATCACCCTGGCCTGGCTGATGCTGCCCCCGGCGCTGCTGCTCCAGGCGCTGTTCAACGCCGGGGTCGTGATGGTGGTCGCCCGGATGGGCTCCAAGGCCAGCGACCTCAAGCAGGTCATGCCGTTCATCCTGCGCACCTGGATGTACGGCTCCGGCGTGCTCTACAGCGTCAAGCTTTTCGACCGGCTGCCCGACTGGGCCTCGACGATCATCCAGTTCAACCCGATCCTGGTCTACATCGAGCTGGCCCGGTACGCCCTGCTGGAGCAGGCGCCGCTGCTCAACGAGTCGGTGACCCAACTCTGGCTGGTGGCGGTCGGCTGGGCGGTGCTGGGTGGCATCGCCGGGTACGTCTACTTCTGGCGCGGCGAACAGGAGTACGGCCGTGGATGACCGGTACGAGACGTCCAACGACGTCACCGTGACCCTGCCCCGGATCGTCGAGCGGATCCCCACCGTGGTGGTCGACGACGCGCACGTGATCTACCGGGTGCACAAGGGCGCCGGGGGCGGGAGCACCCCGGTGGCCGCGCTACGCCGGCTGGTCAAGCGCTCCTCCGCGCCCAACATCCAGGAGGTGCACGCGGTCAAGGGGGTGTCCTTCACCGCCTACCGGGGTGAGGCGATCGGCCTGATCGGCAGCAACGGCTCCGGCAAGTCGACCCTGCTGCGGACCATCGCGGGGCTGCTCCCGGTCAACCGGGGCGCGGTCTACACCCAGGGCCAGCCCTCCCTGCTCGGGGTGAACGCCGCCCTGCTCAACGACCTGTCGGGCGAGCGGAACGTCACGCTGGGCTGCCTGGCGATGGGCATGCAGCCCGACGACGTGGCCCGGATGACCCCGGAGATCATCGAGTTCTCCGGCATCAACCAGCGCGGCGACTTCGCCAGCCTGCCGATGCGGACGTACTCCTCGGGCATGGCGGCCCGGCTGCGGTTCTCCATCGCCGCCGCCAAGAAGCACGACGTGCTGCTGATCGACGAGGCGCTCGCCACCGGCGACAAGGGTTTCCGCAAGCGCAGCGAGCAGCGGGTGCGGGAACTGCGCGAGGGGGCCGGCACGGTCTTCCTGGTCAGCCACCAGCTCTCCTCGGTGCGGGACACCTGCGAACGGACGATCTGGTTGGAGTCGGGGCTGATCCGGATGGACGGGCCCACCGACGAGGTGATCCGGGCGTACGAGGCATTCGCCAACGGCAAGTAGTATTCCGGGCGCGCGTACCGCATCGATTCGACGCCCGGCGGACCGCGTCGTCCCGTTGGGGCGGCGCGGTCCGCGCGTTAAGGTTCATCCCGTCGCCACGCTGGCGCAATCTTCCGTTCAGGGTGACCCCCGGGACGCGTGCACACATCCCCCGAGAGTGAGGATCGGCAATGACGCAGGACCACACCACTGGCCCGGACGCCACCCCGGAGACCCCGGCACCGTGGCGGCCCTCGCGGACGGTGGCGGTGGTGCTGGCCGGAGGCACCGGGACCCGGCTCGGCCTGGGCATCCCGAAGCAGTTGCTGAAGATCGCCGGCAAGCCGATCATCGAGCACACCCTGGCCGTCTTCGAGGCCGCCCCGGAGATCGACGAGATCATCGTGCTGATGGCCACGGGCCACGTCGCCGAGGCGCAGCAGATCGTCGACAAGGCCGGCTTCCGCAAGGTCAGCAAGGTCATCGAGGGCGGCGACACCCGTAACGCCACCACCCGGATCGCGCTGGACGCGGTCGGCGACGGCGACGTCAACATCCTCTTCCACGACGCGGTCCGCCCACTGGTCAGCGCCCGGATCGTCCGCGAGTGCGTGAACGCGCTGTGGAGCTACTCCGCCGTCGACGTGGCCATCCCCTCCGCCGACACGATCATCCAGGTCGACGAGGACGAGTGCATCACCGACATCCCGGTCCGGTCCCGGCTGCGCCGGGGGCAGACCCCGCAGGCGTTCCGCTCGGGCACCATCCGGGAGGCGTACCGGCGGGCCGAGGGCGACCCGGACTTCGCCGCCACCGACGACTGCGGCGTGGTGCTGCGCTACCTGCCCGGCACCCCGATCAAGGTGATCGACGGGTCGGACGAGAACATCAAGGTCACCCACCCGGTCGACGTGCACCTCGCCGACAAGCTGTTCCAGCTCGCCGCCGCCCAGGCCCCCCGGCTGTCGCACCGCAGCTACACCGAGGAGTTGGCCGGGCGCACGATCGTCATCTTCGGCGGCAGCTACGGCATCGGGCACGACCTGGCCGAGCTGGCCCGGGGCTACGGCGCGCAGGTCTTCCCGTTCAGCCGGTCCAGCACCGGCACCCACGTCGAGCAGACCGGCGACGTCGAGGCCGCGCTGAAGACCGCCTTCGAGGCCACCGGCCGGATCGACCACGTCGTGGTCACCGCCGGCATCCTGGAGAAGGGCGCGCTGGCCGAGATGGACGAGGAGACCATGGACCGGGTGCTCCAGGTCAACTTCGTCGGGCCGGTGATCGCCGCCCGGCAGTCCCTGCCGTACCTCCAGCAGACCAAGGGTCAGCTGCTGCTCTACACGTCCAGCTCGTACACCCGGGGTCGGGCCCAGTACGCGCTCTACTCGTCGACCAAGGCGGCGCTGGTCAACCTGACCCAGGCGCTGTCCGACGAGTGGGCCGAGTACGGCGTCCGGGTCAACTGCATCAACCCGGAGCGCACCGCCACTCCCATGCGCACCAAGGCGTTCGGTGAGGAGCCGGAGCACACCCTGCTGGCCGCCGAGACGGTCGCCCAGTCCTCGCTCGACGTGCTGATCTCCGACCTCACCGGCCAGGTGATCGACGTCCGGCGGGCCCCCGGCGAGGCGGCCCCGGTGCCGGCCCAGCCGACCGCGGCCGAGCAGGACCGGCTGCCCAGCGGCGTCGACGCCGGCTGACCCGACCCCCGGAGACGTACGACATGCGTGGTGACCTGGTCAGGAAACTGATCGCACGGTGCCTGACCACCGGCCTGGCCGTGGTCGCCTTCCTGGTGGTGGCGCTCACCGGCGCGACCGGCTGGGGGCTGGCCCTGGCGGTGGCCGCGCTGGCCGCCGCCGGCTACGAACGCCGGGTCCGCCCCGACGCCGACATCGTCGCCGAGACGGTGCTGCTGGCCGCCGGCATCCTGGTCGGCTACGGCCGCCGCCTCGACGACGGGTTCGACCCGGTGCTGGCGTTGACCGCGCTGGTGCTGCTGGGCCTGGTGCTGCTGGTGGGGCCGCTGCGGGACGCCGGCAACCTGGAGATCCGGGCGGCGAACCTGCCGGTACGGGCGTGGACCCCGCTGGTCGCCGCCCGCCTCGGCGGCGTCCTGCTGGGGCTGCTCGCGGTGGTGGCGGTGGCCGCCGCGTTCGCCCTGCCCGCCGTGGTCGCACTGGCCGTCGTGCTGGTGGTGGCGGCCGGCTGCGGCGCGGTCGGCCTGGACCTGGCCCGGCGGCGGTTCCGGCCGTCGGGCGGGGGCGGCCCGGTGACCCGGGCGCTGCGCGCCCACCAGCCGGAGTTCCTGCTCTACTTCTCCGCCCCGCCCGGCTCGGAGTACCAGGTCACCATGTGGCTGCCCTACCTGGAGCGGCTCGGCCGGCCGTTCCTGGTGCTGCTGCGGGAGCCGGAGTTCCTGCCCACGATCGCCGCCGCGACGAGCGCCCCGGTGGTCTACTGCCCCACCCTGAAGGCGATGGACGAGGCGCTGGTGCCCAGCCTGCGGGTGGCGTTCTACGTCAACCACGGGGCGAAGAACAGCCACTGCATCCGGTTCACCCAGCTCACCCACGTGCAGCTGCACCACGGCGACAGCGACAAGGCCCCCAGCGCCAACCCGGTCTCGGCCATCTTCGACAAGATCTTCGTGGCCGGTCCGGCAGCGATCGAACGGTACGCGCGGGCCGGCGTGGAGATCCCCGCCGAGAAGTTCGTCGTGGTCGGCCGGCCGCAGGTCGAGGCCATCGAGGTACGCCGGGAGGCCCGCCCGTCGGCCGCCCCGACCGTGCTCTACACCCCCACCTGGACCGGCCACCACGCCGACGCCAACTACTGCTCGCTGCCGGTGGCCGAGCCGCTGCTGCGCCGGCTGCTCGACCGGGGTGCCACGGTGATCCTGCGGGCCCACCCGTACACCGGGCAGAACCCGGCCTCGGCCCGGCAGTTGGCCCGGCTCACCGAGCTGCTCGCCGCCGACCGGACCCGTACCGGCCGGCAGCACCTGTGGGGTGCGGCGGCCAGCCGGGAGCTGAGCCTGACCGAGTGCGTCAACCGCTCCGACGCGCTGGTCTCCGACGTCTCCGGGGTCATCTCCGACTACCTCTACTCGGGCAAGCCGTACGCGGTGACCGACCTGGGCGTCGACGGCGACGAGTTCCTGGACCGGTTCCCGCTGGCCCGCTCCGGTTACGTGCTGCGCCGGGACATGGCCAACCTCGACGAGGTGCTGACCGGTCTGCTGGACACCGATCCGCTGGCGGCGGCCCGGTGGGACACCCGCCGCCGCTACCTGGGCGACTTCCCCGCCGACGCGTACGCCGACGGTTTCCTCGACGCCGCCCGCCGGGAGCTGGAGCCGGCCTGGACCCCGCCGACGCCCCGGGGCGCGACGGTCTTCTCCCCCCGGGCCTGACCCGGCGGCGGTCGATGCGGTGGGGCCGATGTTGCGGTATCCGACTCCGCTGTATCGGGCCCCATGACGCGCGCCGCCCCGGCCACCCGTGATCGGGGCGGCCGGGGCGGGTGGGGTGGGTCGGTCAGGCGGAGTAGCCCCGGGTGGCGATCCAGTTCGCCAGGGTGGTCACACTGACCCAGTAGGCCGGCAGGGACGGGTCGGCCGAGTCGGCGATCCGCACGGTACGGCCGTTGTCCCGGTAGCCCACGGCGGCGACGTAGTGGCCGCCGGGGAAGGAGTGCCAGCCGCCGTCGAGGTCGGTGGCGTCCCCGGCCACGTTCGCGACCACGGCCCGCTGGTCGGTGACCGCCGCGACCACGTCGGCCCGCAGCCGCTCGACCTGCGCGTCGCTCGGGGTACCGGCGAACATCCGGGTCCGGTACGGGTCGCCCTTGACCACGGCGTTGAGCACCCGGGTGGTGTCCTCGGCCGAGTTGGTGCCCATCTCGGTGGTGCCCAACGCGGCGGCGAGGTCGTCCTGGCCGCGCTCGATGCCGGCCGCGCTGAGCGCGTTGCGCACCGCCGCCGGGCCGCAGTAGTAGTAGGTGATCTGGGCCTGGTAGTCGTAGCGCAGGACCTTCGACGACGGCGGCTTCGGGGCCGCCTTGCGGGTCAGGTCCGGGTCGGCGGTGGCCCGGGCCTTGGCCCGGGTGACGCGCGGCGACGGGGTGGGGCTCGCCGACGGGCTGGTCGAGGGAGTGGCCGACGGGCTGGCCGGCGCGGGGGTGGCCACCCGGGCCTGGGCGCGGCTGGCGACGTCGTCGAGGCGGGGGGCGGTCTCGGTCACGGCGGTGGCGCGCTGCTGTTCGGTCGGGGCGTCGTCGACCCCGGCGGCCAGGGCGGTGCCGCCGGCGGCCAGGACGAGGACCGCCGCCGAGCCGACGACCATCCGGTACGGGCGCTGGGCGCCCAGTCGGCGGAGCTGTCGCTTCATGTGGTGTTTCACGGGGTGTTCCTCCACGGGGCGAGGCGGCCGGGCACGCCGGACCGGCACGCGGCGGGTACGCCACGCGCGGATCGGGTGTTCAGCCGCTCGTTCGGCAGGGACCGCCCGACGGGAGCCGGACGGATCGGCGGTCGCCCGAACGGGGTCGGGCGGCGGGGTGGACGGCCGGTCAGCGCGTCAGGCGCGACGCTCCGGCGGCACCCCGGCACCGAGGTGGAGGGATTACCGAGGGGGTGGGGTCATGCTGCACGAGGATGGAACTCCTTCCGCTGCCGCCGACCGGGTTAGC
Source organism: Micromonospora sp. HM134 (assembly GCF_007833915.1). Classification (NCBI taxonomy): domain Bacteria; kingdom Bacillati; phylum Actinomycetota; class Actinomycetes; order Micromonosporales; family Micromonosporaceae; genus Micromonospora; species Micromonospora sp. HM134. The sequence goes on along the minus strand of NZ_CP041061.1, from coordinate 2,185,860 downwards.
TGACGGATTCGGGCGGGAAGATCGCCCTACCCCGGGCCGTGGCCCGGAGATTCACCCCAGGTGGTGCACATGGGTCCCCGGTTCGTGACTCGCACGATTGAGCGGGTCGGCGCGGCGTCGCCTCCTGCGATCGGAAACCGCACCGGACCGCAGCGACACTACTGGTCGCCCTTCCCTCCCGCCAAGCCCTGTGACCTGCGCAAACATCGTCGGGCTGACTTCTTTCCGGGGCACTCGGGCAGCGAGGGCCAGCCCCGGGGACGAAGCTTCGTCGGACCCCGGCGGGGCGACAACCGGACGACCCGACCACAACCTCCGATGATCATCGGGGTCGATGTGACCGCCTGTGACCGACTGTCCGATTCCCCCGTGCCGTGACGCCCCCCACACCGGGCTGAATAACAATTCGACCCCCGGCCCGCGCGGCCCTGGGCCCGGGGCAGGACCACCGCCCGCAACGGGGTCGAAGTCGCGGGGTCAACGCGAGGCGGACACCGCCACTTACGCGTCATTGTGTCGATCATCCCGGGCCGGGGCAGGCCCAGCGGGATCCGAGCCTCGTGAGGCCCGGGAGCGGCGGTCCCGGGGTGGTCAGCCGACCCGGGCCGGGTGCCAGCGGGTGGCCGGGGTCGGGCGGGTCGCCGCCGACGTCGCGGTACGGGGCAGCGGCACCCGGCCCGGCCGCACCCGCTGCGTCGCCGCGTACGCCTCGGCGGCCAGGGACCGGGCGGCCTCGGCGGCCAGCTCGGCGTCCCGCCACGCGACGCGTTCCCGCCAGGCCGCCGCCCGGTACGCCGCACGCCGGTCCTCCCGGATTGCGCGGGCGAGCATCACCTCGTGCTCGACGGGGTGCCGGCGCGGGTCCCAGCCGTCGCGGTGCGCGAAGACGTCCCGCAGCCGTTCCACCGACAGCTCGCCCCGCCAGTGCGCCGCCACCGCCTCCTGGTGCAGCCACCGCTCCCGGCCCGCGTACTCGGCCGGCGTCCGGGGGGTACGCGGGCTGGGCAGCGCCCCCGCGCCGGTGAACCGCCGGGCCGCCGTCTCCGCCTCGTCGTACTCCTGCCAGGCCCGGTCGAGGGTGTCCTGGGCGGCCAGCCAGGCGGCCCGGTGACGGCGGGCGGTCTGGGCGGCCCCGGCGGCGGCGACGGCCACCTCTTCGGCGTAGCGGCGCAGGTCGGCGACCGGGGGTGGGGCGTCCGGCGGCGGCACGACGGCGGTCACGTCGGTCGCCTGGTCCCGCTCGGGGCGGGCGACCAGGACGGCGAGGCCGGTCAGCGCGAGGACGAGCAGCAGGGACCAGATCGCGGTGGCGGTCGGCACCCCGGTCAGGAACTGGGAGAGCACGGTGTTCACGGGTCGGCACCTCGCGGGCGGAATGTGGCGGGTCGGGGCCGTACCGGGGCGGGACCGTTGTGGGCAGCGTCCGGCCGGTACGGGGACGAGATCGTGGCTGTGGTGGTGGGGCGGGTGGCCCCGCAGGGTTCAGCCCGCCGGGGGCGCCCGGGGCCCGACGGCGGCGGGCACCCGACCGCCCGGTGTCACCAGGGTGGCGGCCGGCAGCTCCCGTGCCGCACCGGCCGGCGCGACGGACATCCCGGCGTCGACCCGGTCGGTTGCCACCACGTCGACCCGCCCGGTCCCCCGGTCGTCGGCGCGGATGCCGTCGCCCAGGCCGAACGGGGTGTCGAGGGCCACGGCGGCGGGGAGGGAGTGCGACGCGTCGGTCGACAGTGCGGTCGGGGCCGGGTCGAACAGCAGGGGGCCGGACAGCGCCGGGCCGGCGGCGGCGAACGCGAGTGCGACGGCGAGGCCGGCGAACAGCCGGGACATCCCGCGCGCGACCCACCACAGGGGACTGGTGAGCGCGACCGGGAACACGGGACCACGCTACCGCCGGGCCGACCGGCCCGCAGCACCGCCGGGCGTGTCGCCGCGCCGGTCGCGTATGGCAACCGGTCACACCCGGGCGGGTGACGGACCCCGGCCCGGCATCCACTATGGAGGGAACACCGCCACCGCCCGCGCCACACCCGGCACCGCCGCCGAGCCCGGCAGGGAGGGGCAGGGCGGCAGCGAGCAGGGCGGGACGCGCAAGGCGCAGAGCCGGACGCGCAGGGAACAGAGCCGGACGCGCAGGGAACAGAGCCGGACGCGCAGGGAACAGGGCCGGACGCGCAGGGAACAGAGCCGGGCCGGCCGGGTCAGTGCGGGTCGCGCGGTCCCGCGTACTCGACGGGGCGGTCGTCGCGCGGCCCGCCGTCGGCCCCCCTCGGCCCCGGCACGACGGCCGGCCCGCCGGCACCCGGAGCACCGGCACCCGGAGCACCGGCGGCGGCAGCAGGAGCAGCGGGGGTGGCCGGGGTGGTGCGGCGGCGGGGGGCGAGGCGGCGCATCATCGGGGTCTCCACGAAGCGGTGCAGCGCGGCGGCCAGCGCCAGGTTCACCACCAGGAAACCGAGCACGGCCAGCGGCCCCAACCAGCCCGGCAACCCCACACCCCAGTGCCCGGTGAGCCGCAGCACCGTCATCATCACCAGCACGTGCACCAGGTAGAAGGCGAACGACACCTCACCGAGCCAGATCAGCGTGCGGTGCCGCCACGGCGACCGGCGACCCTGCACGTCCGCGCGGGCCGCCGCCGGAATGACCAGGATGTACGCCACCGACAGCAGCGCCGCCCACAGCTCGGCCGGGATCCAGTGCGCCACCACCCAGACGACCACGAACAGCACGCTGGCCAGGGACAGCCCGGGGCCCCGCCAGTGACCACGGCGCAGCAGTTCGGCGGCGGCGACACCCAGCCAGAACTCGGTGGAGCGGACCAGAGGGAAGACCTGGGTGAACCACCAGTTGCTGCCCTCGGGCAGCAGTTGCTGGCCGGGCCAGAGCGCCAGGATGACCAGCGGCACCGCCACCACCACGGCCCAGAGCAGGCCGGAATGGGCCCGCCGGATCGCCGGCAGCGCCAGCGGCAGGCAGAGGTAGAAGAACAGCTCGCAGGAGAGCGACCAGCTCACGTTGTTGATGCTGTAGAAGTAACCGGGAGTGGGGTCCCACGCCTGGACGAGGAAGAGGTTCTCCAGCGCGGCGCGGGGCACCACCGGGTCGGCGAACCACCACATCACCAGCAGCGCCGCCGCCCAGGTCAGCACGTGGTTGGGATAGATCTTGGCGAGCCGGCGACGCCAGAAGTCCCGCCGCCGGTCGCCGTCGCGGGCCGACCAGACCAGCACGAAGCCGCTGAGGATGAAGAAGAACTGCACCCCGGACAGGCCCAGGGTGAACAGCCAGTCGACCACCGCCTTGGCGTCGGGCTGGGTGACGATCCGCATGGTGCCGACGTGGTAGCCGAAGACCAGCATGGCGGCGATCCAGCGCAGCCCGGTCAGCGACGGCAGGCGGTTCAGCGCCGGGGACGCGGTGGTGGGCACGCTGGTCACCCGGGGCACCCTACCGGCACGCCCCGTTCCCGGCGACGGGCCGGGGTGGTGCGGATGTGCGGAAGGTGTACGAAATCCCTCCACTGCCCTAACATCGCGAGACCTGTCGGTGTCGTCGTATCCGTGGGCCAGGTCGGCGGCCCCGCGGAGGCGCCCGGCGAACGAGGAACGGAGCGAAGTGGTGCACCAGCGGATCCTGATGCGGGCGAAGAAGGACCCGTTCGACGTACGCGGACCGGAGGAGGCGTACGAGGGGAACTGGATCGGGGAGAACAACGGCAACCTGGTCTTCAGTCACGCCGCGCACAAGCTGCTGCGCACCTCCACCGCGCGGATCACGTCGACCGAGTTCAAGGTCGACCTGCGCGACGCCGACCGGATCAACGAGCAGTACGACGTGTACGTCATCCCGCTGGCCAACGCGTTCCGGCGCAGCTACGCCCACCGCATCGAGCTGATGACGAAGCTGGTCGAGCGGCTGCGCATCCCGGTGGTGGTGTTCGGGGTCGGCGTGCAGACCGACATCCACGGCGACCGGGAGTACCTGCGTCCGATCGACGACGTGGTCAGCCGGTTCGTCCGGGCGGCGCTGGAGCGGGGACCGAGCATCGGCGTACGCGGGGAGATCACCGCGCAGTACCTGAACACGCTCGGCTTCTCCGCCGTCGACGTGATCGGCTGCCCGTCGATGTTCCTGCACGGCGACCAGTTCCGGGTGGAGAAGTCCGCGCCGGCCCTGACCACCGACGCCCGGGTGGCGCTGACCGTCTCCCCGTACGTCAAGTCGATGGCGAAGATCATCGCCTCGCACCAGGCCCGCTACCCCAACCTGCGCTACCTCCCGCAGGACCTCAAGACGCTGGGCACCCTGCTCTACGGTGACGCGCCGCAGGACCGGGGCAAGACCAGCGCCATCCCGGTCCACACCTCGCACCCGCTGTTCACGCAGGACAAGGTGCGGATGTTCCTCGACCCGTGGACCTGGATGGACTACCTCTCCGGTTTCGACTTCGCGTTCGGCACCCGCATCCACGGCACCATCACCGCGCTGGTCGCCGGCACCCCCGGCTACCTGTTCGCGCACGACTCGCGCACCCTGGAGCTGGCCCGCTACTTCGACATCCCGCACCGGCTGATGCCGGACGTGCCGGCCGACGTGGACGCCGCGCAACTCTACGCCGAGGCCGACTACACCGGCCTGAACACCGGGCACCGGGCCCGCTACGAGGTGATGCGCGCCTTCCTCGCCCGGCACGACCTGGGCAACGCGTTCGACGACGGCGACAGCGCGGCCCGCTTCGACGCGCAGGTCCGCGAGACGGTGTTCCCGCCGGCGGTCCGGCCCGCCTCGGCCAGTTCGCCCGAGGAACTGCTGGCCCGCATCCAGTGGCTGCGCGACCGCAACGCGGCGCTCGGCGACGACGTACGGGAGCTGCGTGACCAGCGGCTGCGGGCCCGGGTGCGGCGCGCGGTCCCCGCACCGGTACGGCGGATGCTGAACCGTTAACCTGCCGCTCGGCCGCTGTTCAGCAGCTCCATCTCCACCGGATACGTCACGTTCCGTGGCCGTCCATACCCGTGCACCAGGGTGGCGGGGTGGTCATCCAGCCCGCGCCCACCCCGCTGCTCAGCGTCGTCGTCCCGGTCCACGGGGTGGAGGCGTACCTGCACCAGTGCCTCGACTCGGTGCGCACGGACGTGCCGGCCGACGCGGCGGGCGCGGTCGAGATCGTCGCCGTCGACGACGCCTCGCCGGACCGGTGCGGGGAGCTGCTGCGCGCGTACGCGGCCGAGCATCCGGGGGTGCGCACGGTGCACCTGACCCGCAACGTCGGGTTGGGTCCGGCCCGCAACGCCGGCCTGGACGTGGCGACCGGCGAGTACGTCTGGTTCGTCGACAGCGACGACTGGTTGCCGCCGGGCACCGTCGCGGCGGTGCTGGAGCGGCTCCGGGCGCACCGCCCCGACGTGCTGATGCTCGACCACCTGCGGGTACGCGACGACGGCCGGCGCGAGGTGGACGCGAGCAGTCACCTGCTGCGCGGCATCCCCGGGGTGGTCCGGCTGGCCGACCGTCCCGGGCTGCTGCGGGTGCAGCACACCGCGTGGAACAAGGTGGTCCGCCGGGCGTACCTGCACGCGCTGGAGCTGCGCTTCCACCCCGGCTGGTACGAGGACATCCCGTTCAGCAACCCGCTGCTCATCGGCGCGGAGCGGATCTCCGTGCTGGACCGGGTCTGCTACCTCTACCGGCAGGGCCGGCAGGGCGCGATCACCTCCACCCGCAGCGGCCGGCACTTCGACGCCTTCGACCAGTACGACCGGCTGTTCGACTGGGTCGCCCGCCGGTACCCGGACGAGCGGCTGCGCGGTGAGCTGTTCGCCCTGATGGTCAACCACATGCTGGTGGTGGTCGGCAACGACGGCCGGCTCCACCCGCACCTGCGCCGGGAGTTCTTCCACCGGGTCGCCGCGCACTACCGCCGGCACCTGCCGCCGGGCGGCTACCCCCGGCCGGGCGGGGTGGCCGGGCTCAAGCACCGGCTGGTCGGTCGGGACAACTACCTCGCGTACGCGGTGCTGCGCCAGGCGCACCGGCTGGCGGGGTGGCTGCGCCGCCCGGTCGCCACGCCGCAACCGGTGCCGCCGGTCGTCGGGCCGGCCCACGACTCCCCCGCCGACCGCGACGCGCTGGCGGGTCGCGGCAGCCGGTGACGGCCGGCCACCGCCGGGGGTCGGCGGTCGGGGTACGAGCAACGAGCACAGGGAACAGGGGTCTTGGGATGACGACAGTGAAGATCGGGCCGCACCTGGTGGGGGCCGGGGAGCAGCCGTTCGTGGTGGCGGAGATGTCCGGCAACCACAACGGCGACCTGGGCCGGGCGCTGGCGATCGTGGACGCGGTGGCGGCCAGCGGGGCGCACGCGCTGAAGTTGCAGACGTACCGGCCGGACACCATCACCATCGACGTGGACACCCCGGCGTTCCGGATCTCCGGCGGGCACGAACTGTGGGGCGGGCAGAACCTCTACCGGCTCTACGAGCGGGCCCACACCCCGTACGAGTGGCACGGGCCGATCTTCGAACGGGCCCGGGAGCGGGGGCTGACCGTGTTCTCGTCCCCGTTCGACCCGTCGGCGGTGGAGCTGCTGGAGGGGCTGGACGTCCCGGCGTACAAGATCGCCTCGTCGGAGCTGGTCGACCTGCCGCTGATCCGGCTGGTCGCGGGCACCGGCAAGCCGCTGGTCATCTCCACCGGCATGGCCACGCTCGCCGAGATCGACGCGGCGGTGCGCACCGCCCGCGACGGCGGGGCCGGCGGCATCGTGCTGCTGGCCTGCACCGCCGCCTACCCGGCCCCACCGGCCGACAGCAACCTGCGCCGGATTCCGGTGCTGGCCGACGCCTTCGGGGTGCCGGTCGGCCTGTCCGACCACACCCCGGGCATCGGGGTGCCGGTGGCCTCGGTGGCCCTGGGCGCCTGCTTCATCGAGAAGCACGTCACCCTCGACCGGGGCGACGGCGGCGTCGACTCCGACTTCTCGCTGCACCCCGACGAGCTGGCCGCCCTGGTGGTGGAGTCGGCACGGGCGCACGCGGCGCTGGGCGGCACCGCCGTCGGGCCGACCCCGGCCGAGCGGGAGGGGCTGCGGTTCCGCCGTTCCCTGTTCGTGGTGGCCGACGTCCGGGCCGGCGACGAGGTGACCGCCGCGAACGTCCGCTCGATCCGCCCGGCCGGCGGCCTGCCCCCGATGGAGATCGACCGGGTCCTCGGCCGCACCTTCACCACCGACGTCCCCCGGGGCACCCCCCTGAGCTGGGACCTCATCTGACACCGCCCACCCCGTCCCGCGCCACCGCGGGGCGGGGCGCGTTCAGGGGGCGAAGGCGACCGTGACCACCAGGTCGGCCAGGCGCAGGGTGCGCCAGACCGCACGGGTGTGCGGGGGTACGGCCAGCCCGTGCCGCCGCCACCAGGCCGCCACCGGCACCTCGGCCAGCTTGCACAGGCTCTCCGCCCGGGTCCAGCGGGCCCAGAAGTCGGCCGGGCCGAAGCGGGCGGCCAGCGCGGGCGGGACCTCGGCGGTGGCCCGTTCGGCGTCGATCGCCACCCGCCAACCGGGGGTCGCCGGCCCGTACCAGCCGACGCAGCGCCCGTCGTCGAGGTGGCTGCGGGTCACCGCGTACCGCAGTTCGGTGGGGGTGCCGACGCGCAGGTGCCGTTCGGCGGCACCCAGCAGCGCCGGCACCGGCCGCAGCCCCACACCCCGGCCCGGGTGGGCCAGGTCAGATCGAGGCGGCACCGTCGACCACGATGACCTGGCCGTTGATGTTGGTGTGCGCGCACAGCAACATCCGCACCACCGGGACTACCTCGGCCGGTTCGGTCAGGTGGCCGGTGGGGGTGCGACGGACGATCTGGTCGAGCTGGGTGCTGCCCAGCACGGCGGACATCTCCGAGGCGAAGAAGCCCGGCGCGACGGCGTTGACCAGCATCCGCCCGCCCAGCTCACGGGCCAGCGAGCGGGTCGCCGCGTCCATTCCGCCCTTGGTGGCCGAGTACGCGACCAGGCCGGGGAAGCCGCGCTGGGCGCAGATCGAGGTGACGTTGACGATCCGCCCGCGCCGGCCCTGGGCCAGCATCCGCCGGGTGACCAGGCGGGTGAGCTGCAACGGCGCGGTCAGGTTGGTCTCGACGATCCGGGCGATGTCGGCGGTGGCGGTGTGCGTGTGCATCGAGTCCTGCCCGACGGCGGCGTTGTTGACCAGTCCGTCGACCGGCCCGAACCGCGCCTCGACCGCCCGGAGGAACCGCTGGGCCGCCGCGAGGTCGGTGACGTCCACCGCCCCGACGTGCACCCGCTCGGGGTGCTCGGCGGCCAGCTTCTCCAACTCGGGGGTGACGGTACGGGCGAACGCGGCCACGGTGAGGCCGGCGTCGAGCAGGTCGGTGACGATGGCCAGGCCCAGCCCCCGGGACCCGCCGGAGACGAGGACCACGGTGCTGGCGGGAACGGGCGGGGAGTCAGACATCGCTCTTCAGGGTCTCCTTGACGGGGATCTCGGTCAGCAGGCGGATGCGGCGGGGCACCGCGTACTCGGGGAGCCGGTCGGCGCACCAGCGCACCAGCGCGCCCTCGTCGGGCGGTTGCCCGGCGTCGCCCGGTGCGGTGATGGGGACGACCTCGGCGACCACCATCCGGCCGAGCACCGGCGCGCGGCGGCCGGTGACCCGGGCCCAGGCGACCCCGGGGTGGGCGGTGAGCACGGCGCGGACCAGCCCGGCGGAGACCTTGCTGCCGCCGACGTTGATCTCGTCGGAGTCCAGCCGGCCGGTGATCACCACCCGGTCGTCGACCACCTGGGCCCGGTCGCCGGTGCGCACCGGCCCGTCGAGGCCGACCCCGTGGTGCGGGGACGTGATCACCAGTTCGTCGTCGCGCAGGGAGAGGGTGGGGCGGCCCGGGGTGACCCGGTCGAGCCAGCCGACCGGGAACCCGGCCCGCCCGTCGTGCACCACGATCGACGCGCCGACCTCGGAGGAGGCGTAGATCCAGGAGATCCGGGCGGCCGGGAAGAGCTCCCGCAGGCGGTCCAGGACGGCCTGGTCGACCGGTTCGCCACCGAGGGTGAGCTGGCGCAGCGGCACCCGGGCCAGCGCCTGCGGATCGCGGTGCAGGGTGCGCCGCCAGAAGGTGGGGGTGCCGGAGACGGCGTCGACGCCGTGCGCGGCGGCGATCGCCGGCCAGTCGTCCAGCTCGGCCGGGTCGACCACCACGAGGTGCTGACCGGGCCGGGTCAGCGACAGGGTGACCACCTGCCACCAGGCGTAGCTGCCGGGGGCGTACGGGCAGAGCCAGGTCCGTTCCGGCTGCGCCGACCGCACGGTGGTCAACGAGTCGAGGGTGTGCCCGACCCGCTTGGGCCGCCCGGTCGACCCGGAGGTGAGCAGCCAGAGCCGACCCGCCTCGGACGCCCGGGGGACGGCCGGCGGCGCGGTCTGCGGCACCCCGGCGGTGAGCACGGTGACGGCGAACCCGGCGGCGCGCAGTTCGTCCCGCATCGTCGCGTCGACCCGGGTGGGGGCGGCGAGCAGCAGTTCGGTGCCGTCGACGGCGTGCCGCCGGGCGACGGCGAGCGCGTCGGCGGCACCGGCGGCGAGGACCACCCCGGGGGACGGCAGCGCCGGGGCGGGCAGGTCGCGCCAGCTCCGGGCCACCCCGGCGACGACGACCCGGTTGTCCAGCCCGGCCGGCGAGGTCGCGACGGTCACTGCCGCTGGAGTTCGGCGAGGAAGTCGAGGACGTCGGAGACGGTGGCGATCCGGCGCAGGCCGGGGGCGTCGAAGTTCAGCTCCTCGCCGGTGGCGTCCTCGACCCGCAGGGCCAGCTCCGAGAAGTCCAGCGACCGGAAGCCGATCTCCCGCAGGTCGGTGGAGTCGTCGTCGGGCAGCGCCCGGCCCTGGTTGCGCAGCACCTGCGCCATGAGGTCGCGAATCTGCGCGCGACTCAATTCGTTCATGCGCCGGAGTGTACAGCCCGACAATTACCCGGCCGCTTTACCCGGGTAGGGTCCGCAGGGGTCCACCGGGTGAATAACAAAGGGGTACGGGTGCTGCGCGAGGCCACTACGGACGACGTTAACCTGATGTTGTCCTGGCGTAATCAGGAAACCAACCGGCAGGTCAGCAAGACCAGTCACGAGATCACCGCCGCCGAGCACGCGGCGTGGTGGTCGCGGGTGCGTACCGATCCGGCCCGGCGGGTGCTGATCTACCTGTACGACGACCGGCCGGCCGGCGTGGTGACCTTCTTCGACCTACGTCCGGACAGACCGCAACGCACCGCTTCCTGGGGTTTCTACCTGGATGCCGACGGGTTGGCCGGGCGGGGGGCGACGCTGCCCGCCTGGCTGGGCGTGATGCGGGCGGCGGTGGACCACGCCTTCGACGTGCTCGCGCTGGACCGGCTCGACGGCGAGGTGCTGGCGGACAACACGGTCGTACGGCAGATGAACCGACGGTTCCGGTTCGTCGAGGGCACCGCTCGACGCGAGTCGCACGACGGCCGGGAAATCACCGTCGTCCCCATTTCACTGACCCGGGAGAACCGTCGCCGCCGCTGATTTCCCCGATTGTCCGGCGACCATTCACCGGCCCGCCACCCCCCGTTAACCGAATTGCACGGCCGACGTCCGGCGGGGCGCGGTTCCGGGCGACGCGGCGATGGAATCAGGCACGCCGCCAGGCGGCCCAGCGCTGCTGCGGGTTGCCGCCCAGCCGGACGAAGCCGTACCGGGCACCGTCCCAGTCGTCCGGCTCGCCGGGGGCCCACCGGACGAAGACCACGTCGGCGTCGGCCGGTGGGTCGTCCCCGAACCACCGCACGTCGGCCCAGGTGACCTGGTGGCTGAGGTTGAACCGGAGCACCCACTGCACGCCGAGCGACGCCCAGACCCGGTCGCCGGGGCGTACCCCGAGGTCGGCCACCCGGGGGGTGGGGGCGGTCGCCGCGACCACCGGCCGGACCAGCCGGTCGGTGATCACCTGCATGGTGCCGAGGTTCACCGCCACCAGCGCGGCGAGGACCGGCAGCCGCCACCGGGGCAGCCGCAGGGCGGCGACCAGCAGCAGGCAGCCGGCCACCCCGACGGCGGCCCCGGTGAACGGCCGGAACTCCCGCCAGCCACCGGTGAGCGCCATCAGGTCCGGCGCGCCGAACCCGCCGTAGCGCAGCTCGTGTCCCCGGCTGGCGACCCAGGCGAGCCGGGCGGCGATCAGGGTCGCGCCGCCCAGCAGCAGGCCCACCGCGACCGCCGCCCGCCGCCACCGCTGCCGGGGCGTCGCGGTCACCAGCATCCCCACCCCGAGCAGCAGCCAGAACGGGGCGAGCATCTGCACGTACCGGCCGTAGATGGCGTCCAGCGGCTTACTGGTGATGCCGGCCAGGATCACCGACGCGCCGGCCGCCACCCCCACGCTGGTGACCAGCGCCACGCCGACCGTCCACCGGGTCGCCCCGGACTCGTCCGCCGGGCCGGCGGACGAGTCCGGGGACGCGGCGGGGGTGGGGCGGAGCAGGAGGCGGACGGCCCCGGCCCAGGCGACGCCGGCCAGCCCGAGGGTGATGACCACCAGGTACCAGAGCTGGGTGGCGACCGCCGCGCCGACCCGCAGCAGCCCCGGCCCGGAGGCGACCGCCCGGACGGTGCCGCCTCCGGGCGGGTCGCCCAGCAGGTAGACCCGGTCGCCGAGCAACCGGATGACCACCTCGTTGAGCAGCGCCAGCGCCAGCACCGGCAGCACGGCGGCGAGCACCTGCGCCGGGCTGACCCGCCGCCGCAGGAACAGCAGCAGCACCAGGCCGGCGTGCACGCCCACGATCACCAGGCCCCGGGAGTGCAGCAGATGGAACGCCCCGACCAGGGTGCCGGCCCCGGCGGCGACCAACGGGCCGGGCCGGCGCACCCAGTGGTGCACGACCAGCAGCCAGGCCAGCACCAGCGGCGCGAGCACCGCGTCGATCATCGCCACCCCGGCGTAGAACACCGTCGCCGGCAGGGTGGCCGCGACCACGGCGGCGGCCAGGGCCACCGCCGGGCGCACCGGCACCAGCCGGCGCAGCAGCAGGTACGAAAGCGGCAGCACCGTTGCGTTCACCGCCGCGTTGATCAACTGCACCAGCCGGTAGCTGTCGGCGAAGTCCCGCTCCCCGAGGAACGCCGGGGAGATCAGCAGCGGGTAGCCGACCCGGCGCAGCGGCCCGTTCTCGCTGCTGAAGCCGCCCGGCCCGCCCGCCAGCGCGCGGGCGGTGTGCAGGTAGCTGTCCTCGTCGGTGTGCGCGATGGGCAGCGGCACGTGCCGGGACAACCACATCCGCCAGCCGACGCCCAGCAGCCAGCCGACCACCAGCAGCACCGGCACCAGTCGGCGGCGTCGCCCGGCCGGCTCCCCGGCCGGGTCGGCGACCCGGTGTCCCACCTCGGTGACGGCCACCATGCGTCGCCTCCTGCCTCGTCGGGGCACACCCGCCGGCCGGCCCGGGACGCGCGGCGGTCCCGGCCCGCAGGCCGGGCCGGTGGGGGCGGTGCCCGGCCGTGGGTGTCGGATGCGCCTGCGGCGGATGCCCACCGACCGCGCCGGGCCACTGTAGTCAGCGGCGTACCCGCTGGTCAGCCGGCAGCGGCCGGGTCGGCAAGTGTTCGCCTGCCGGGGGGCCGGCATTCACACGACCAGCGTGGGCGGTTAACCCGGGGGCGTCGGTGCGTTAACCCGCCGTGGCTAGCGTCCGTCCGGTCGCCTGGCCCCGAGCCGGCGGCGCACACCACGAGCTGGGGAGCACCAAATTGAGTGAGTTGAATGGGTCCTCCATTCTGGTCACCGGCGGTACGGGGTCCTTCGGGAAGACGTTCCTCCGGCACGTCCTCGACGTGGCCGACCCGGCCCGGGTGGTGGTGTTCTCCCGCGACGAACTCAAGCAGTACGAGCTGCGCCAGCAACTCGGCGACGACCCCCGGCTGCGCTGGTTCATCGGCGACGTCCGGGACCGGCACCGGCTCACCCGGGCCATGCACGGCGTCGACCACGTGGTGCACGCCGCCGCCCTCAAGCAGGTGGACACCGCCGAGTACAACCCGTCGGAGTTCATCGCCACCAACATCACCGGCTCGCAGCACGTGGTCGACGCGGCCATCGAGGCCGGCGTCCGGAAGGTCATCGCGCTCTCCACCGACAAGGCGTCCAGCCCGATCAACCTGTACGGCGCGACCAAGCTCGTCGGCGACAAGCTCTTCGTCTCGGCCAACCACTACGCCGCCCAGCACCCCACCCGGTTCGCCGTGGTCCGCTACGGCAACGTGGTCGGCAGTCGGGGTTCGGTGGTGCCGCTGTTCCGCCGGCTCGCCGACGAGGGCAAGAGCCTGCCGATCACCGACAAGCGGATGACCCGGTTCTGGATCACCCTGGACCAGGCCGTGCAGTTCGTGCTGGACAGCTTCGACCAGATGCAGGGCGGCGAGCTGTTCGTGCCCCGCATCCCCAGCATGCGCATCCTCGACCTGGTCGAGGCCGTCGCCCCGGACGCCACCACCCACGAGATCGGCATCCGGCCCGGCGAGAAGCTGCACGAGGAGATGATCGCCCCGGACGACAGCCGCCGGACGCTGCGCGCGAAGGACCGGTTCATCGTCCAGCCCACGATCGCCACCTGGGGTTACCGGCCGCCGGTCGACTGCGAACCGGTGCCGGACGGCTTCGCCTACCAGTCCGACGGCAACGACGAGTGGTTGACCGTCCCGCAGCTGCGCGACATGCTCGGCATCGCCGCATGACGGCGATGCTCCCGTACGGCCGGCAGTCGGTGACCGACGACGACGTCGCCGCCGTGGTCGCCACCCTGCGCAGCGACTGGCTCACCACCGGCCCGCAGGTCGACGCCTTCGAGGCGGACCTGGCGGGCTGGACCGGCGGGGCCGGCTGCGCCGCCGTCGCCAACGGCACGGCCGCCCTGCACGTGGCCTACGCGGCGGCGGGGGTGGGACCCGGCGACGAGGTGGTGGTGCCGCCGATGACGTTCGTGGCGACGGCCAGCAGCGCGGTCGCCCTCGGCGCGCGGATCGTCTTCGCCGACGTCGAGGAGGAGACGTACACCCTGGACCCGGCGGCGGCAGCCGCCGCGACCACCGCCCGGACGAAGGTCGTCGCGGCCGTCGACTACGCCGGCCACCCGGCCGACTACGACGCCCTGCGCACCGCCCTGGCCGGCTCCGACGCGCTGCTGCTGGCCGACGCGGCGCACTCCGTCGGGGCCACCTACCGGGGCCGGCCGGTCGGGTCGCTGGCCGACCTGACCACCTTCTCGTTCTTCCCCACCAAGAACCTCACCACCGCCGAGGGCGGCGCGGTCGCCGCCGGCGACCCGGAGCTGCTGAAGCGGGCCCGCCGGTTCCGCAACATCGGCCTGGTCCGGGAACGCGACGAGCTGCGCACGCCGGACGAGGGCGGCTGGCACCAGGAGGTGCACTCCTTCGGGCTGAACTACCGGCTGCCGGACGTGCTCTGCGCGCTGGGCCGCAGCCAACTGCGCCGGCTCGGCGACTTCCTCGCCGCCCGCGCCCGGCTGGTGGCCCGCTACGACGAGGCGCTGGCCGACCTGGACGGGGTGCTCACCCCGGCCCGCCGGTCCTGGGCCGCCCCCGCCTGGCACCTGTACCCGGTCCGGGTCCTCGACGGCCGCCGCCGCGAGGTGTACGACCGGATGCGGGCCGCCGGCATCGGCGTACAGGTCAACTACCTGCCGGTGCACTGGCACCCGGCCTTCGCCGACCTGGGCTACCGGCGCGGGTCCTGCCCGGTGGCCGAGGCGTTCTACGCCCAGCAGCTCTCGCTGCCGCTGTACCCGGGCCTCACCGACACCGACCAGGACCGGGTGATCGACGCGCTCGGCGCGGCGCTGCGCGGCGTCACCGCGCCGACCGCCGCCTGACCGGGGGAACCGATGCACCACGCGAACCACTTCTACGGCCACGCCCACGTGCTGGCCCGCTACTGCGGGCTGGGCGACGGCCACCCGCCCCGGATCAACGGGTACGTCCAGCACGGCTGGAACATCGGCGACGGCCTCGCCCCCGGCCACCCGTACGCCGAACGCACCCCCAGCCTGCTCTGGTCGGAGCAGACTCGGCGGCGGGCCTGGTCGGTGGGGCGGCGCAACGTGGTGGTCACCGGGGCGCCCTTCGCGTACCTGCTCGACCTGCGCGCCGACGACCCGCCGCCGGCCGAGCGGGAGGGCACCATCTGGTACCCGTTCCACGGTTGGGAGGGCCAGCACGTCAAGGGCGACCACCGGGCGCTGATCGCGCTGATCCGGGCCACCGAACCCGGCCCGGTCACCGTCTGCCTCTACTGGCACGAGTACGGGATGCGCCGGGTGCGGCGGCTCTACGAGAACGCCGGCTTCCGGGTGATCTGCCACGGCTACCGGGGGCACTGGTGGCGGGACACCGACCCGCTGTTCCTGGACAAGCAGCTCACCGAGCTGCGCCGGCACGCCCGGGTGGCGTCCAACCGGTTGACCAGCGCCATCTTCTACGGCATCGCCGCCGGTTGCGAACCGGCCGTCTACGGCGACCCGATGATCCTGGCCAAGGAGGACCCCACCTTCGGCGGCACCGCCCGCATCCGCCGGCAGTGGCCGGAGCTGCACGGCGAGTCGGTGGACCTGCCGACCGCCGTCGGGATCGCCCGCGCCGAGCTGGGCACCGACCACCGCTGCACCCCGGCCGAGCTGCGGGAGCTGCTCGGCTGGGCGCACCCCGCAGGAGGAACGAGTTGACCACTGGAACCACCGCCCCCGTCGTCCTGCCCGGCGGGGAGATGCTGGCCTGGTCCGACCTGCCGGAGCAGCGGCTGGCCGACGGTGGGCCGCTGGGCGCGCTGGCCGCCCGGGTCGTCCCGGCCGGGGCGCGGGTGCTGCTGGCCGGGCCGCACGACCCGGCGCTGCTCGACCGCCTCGCCCACGCCGAGGTGACCTGCCTGCTGCGCAGCCACCCGGACGCGGTGGCGCTGGCCGACCGGGCCGCCCGGGTGATCGTCGGCGGGCCG
Organism: Micromonospora sp. HM134; assembly: GCF_007833915.1. NCBI lineage: Bacteria > Bacillati > Actinomycetota > Actinomycetes > Micromonosporales > Micromonosporaceae > Micromonospora > Micromonospora sp. HM134. The sequence goes on along the minus strand of NZ_CP041061.1, from coordinate 2,169,819 downwards.
GCCGGACTGGACCCGGCCGACACCTTCGACGTGGTGGTGGCCGGGGCCGGGCTGGACGCCGTCGAGTCGGTGGAGGGTGCCCGGCTGGGCTGGGCGGGGGTGCTGGCCCGGCTGGCCGCCGCCCTGCGTCCCGGCGGCACGCTGCTGCTGCGGCTGGACAATCCGCTGGGGGTGTCCCGGCTGGTCGCCCCGACCCCCTGGTACGCCGACCGGGGCGACGCGGCGTGGAGCATCGGCGGGGTGCTCGACGCGGGCCGCCCGGCCAACCGGGAGCAGCTGCGGGCCCGGCTCGCCGAGGTGGGGCTGACCGTCGACACCAGCTACGCCGCGTACCCCGGTCCGGGTGCCGCGACGGCCCTGGTCGCCGCCGACGCGCTGGAGCAGCGGCCCACCTCGGGGCTGCTCGACGCGGTGCTGCACGGTGCCTGTGCCGGTGGGTTCGCCGGTGGCCCGGTGCTCCAGGACCCGGCCCGGCTGGCGGTCGACGCGCTGCACGCCGGGCTCGGCGCGGCGCTGGCCCCCGGCTGGCTGACGCTGGCCCGCCGCCCCGGCCACGGCGCGTCCACCGGCCCGGCGCTGCCGGTGGTGCTGGTGCAGACCGGCCCGCCCGGGGTGGGGGTGGTCGAGGTGTCCGACGGGCCCGACGGCTGGCACTGGGCGGTCACCGGCGGCGGGGCCGACCGGACCCGGCCGGCGCCCTTCGCCAGCCGGGAGGCCGCCCACCGGGACCCGACCGCGCTCACCGGCCCGGTGCCGCCGGGACGGCTGCTGCGCACCGTGCTGCTCGACGGCTGCCTGCGCCGCGACCTGGACGCCCTGCGCCGGCTGCTGCGCGGCTACGCGGGGTGGCTCGCCGGGCAGGCCGACCCGGACGGGCGGCTCACCGGCGCGGCGGCGCTGGCCGACCCGGACACCGTGGTCGTGGACGGGGACGCCTTCGCGGTGCTCGACCCGAGCTGGCGGGCCAGCGAGCCGCTGCCCGTGGAGGTGACGCTGGCCCGGGGGCTGTGGCGGTTCGCGGTCACCCTGCTCACCGGCGGCTACGCCCACCCGTGGCCGTCCACCCTGGACGTCGCCGGGTTGACCGTGGTCCTCGGCGGCGTCGCCGGGCACGACCTGGACCGGGCCACCGTCGACACGGCCGTGGAGACCGAGGCGGCGGTCGCCGCCGCGCTGCGCGGCCTGGACGCCGACGGGCGGGGGACGCTCGCCACCGAACTGCGGGCGGTCACCCCCACCGACCCGCCCGCCGGGCCGCGCAGCTACCAGCAGATGCGGGAAGCCTGGGTACGCCAGCGGGAGGAGCTGACCCGGCTGGCCGCCCTGCTGAAGTGGACCGAGGAGCTGCTCACCTCGCGGGAACGGGCGCTGCGCCGCGCCGACGCCACGATCAACCTGCTCAGCGGCTCGCTCAGTTACCGGGTGGGCCGGCTCGCCATCACCCCGGCCCGGCTGGCGAAGCGGGGTGCGCGGGCGGCCAAGCGGCGGGCCCGCGAGGCCCTCGGCCCGAAGCCGCAGGAGGAGCAGCAGTGACCGCCCCGGCCACCCCGCCGACGGGCCGGCCCGGCAGCGCGGAGGTCCCCGGACGGGACGCGGCCGGGTCGCCCGGCTGCGACCTGCGGATCGTCGGGATCGTGCAGGCCCGGATGGGTTCGTCGCGGCTGCCCGGCAAGGTGCTGCGCCCGCTGGCCGGACGCACCGTGCTCGGCCGGGTGGTCCGGGCCGCCCGGGACAGCGGGGTCCTCGCCGACCTGGTGGTCGCCACCAGCGTCGACCCCGTCGACGACGCGGTGGTCGCCGAGTGCGCACGGCTCGACGTGCCCGTGCACCGGGGGCCGGTGGACGACGTGCTGAGCCGCTTCGTCGGCGCGCTCGACGCCCACCCGGGCGACGCCGTGATGCGGTTCACCGCCGACTGCCCGCTGCTCGACCCGGAGATCGTCACCCTGGTGGCGACGGTCTACCGGGCCGTCCCCGGGCTCGACTACGCCAGCACCTCGATCGCGCGTACCCTGCCCCGGGGGCTGGACGTGGAGATCATCCGGGCGGACGCGCTGCGTACCCTGGACCGGCTCGCCACCGACCACCACCGGGTGCACGTCACGTCCTTCGCGTACGCCCATCCGGAGCTGTTCCGGGTGCTCGGGGTGACCCTCACCCCGGACCGGTCCGCGCTGCGGCTCACCCTCGACACCGACCGGGACTGGGCGCTGGTCCGCGCCGTCGTCGACCACTTCGGCGACGTCAGCGTGCCGCTGGCGAAACTCGCCGACTGGCTGGACGGGCGGCCCGAACTGCGTACCCTCAACTCCTCGGTACGCCAGAAGCGGCTGGAGGAGTCCTGAACCCACCACGGATCGGGCTGCGCTGCGACGCCGGCCCGGACACCGGCGTCGGGCACCTGGTGCGCTGCCTGGCCCTGGGCGAGGAGTTCCTGGCCCGGGGTGCCCGGGTCGAGCTGTTCGGCACGGTCGACCGGGTCGGCTGGGCCGCCGCCCACCTGGCCGCGTGCGGCATCCCGGTCCACCCCGGCCCGGACACCCCCGCCGGGCTGGTCGAGGCGGCCCGTACGCACGCCCTCGACGCGTTCGTGCTCGACTCGTACGAGCTGGACCCGGCCGGGGCCGGGGCGCTGCGGGCGGCCGGCGTGCTCACCCTGGCGATCGTCGACGGCGACACCCGGGGCCAGGACGCCGACCTCTACCTGGACCAGAACTTCGGCGCGGACACCCCCGACGGGCAGCCCACCGCCGGCGCACCCGGCGACGGGCGGCTGCTGGCCGGGGTCCGGTACGCGCTGCTGCGCGACGCGGTGACCGCCGCTCGGCCGGCCGCCCCGCCCCCGGCCACCCCGGCGCCCCGCCCCCGGGTGCTCGCCTTCTTCGGCGGCACCGACGCGGTCGGCGCGGCCCCGGTGCTGGCCCGGGTGCTGCTCGGCACCGGTCACCCGATGGCGGTGACCGTGGTCGTCGGCAGGCCGGAGGTCGAGGCCGAGTTGACGCGGGTCGGCACCGGGCGGGGGCAGTCGCTGCGCCTCGTCGCACCGACCGACGCCCTGCCCGCGCTGATCGGCGCGGCCGACCTGGTGGTCAGCGCCGCCGGCACCTCCACCTGGGAGTTGTGCTGTCTCGGTGCGCCCGCCGCCCTGGTCTGCGTGGTGGACAACCAGCGCGACGCGTACCGGCGGGTGGTGGCGCACGGGCTCGCCGCCGGCCTCGGTGAGTTGCCGGAGCTGGCCGCGCCGGGGTTGGCGGGCCGGGCCGCGCGGGCGGACGCGGCCCGCACCCTGCGCACCCTGCTGGCCTCCCCCCGGCGGCGGGCGGCGCTCGCCGCCCGCGCCTGGGCCACCGTCGACGGGCGCGGCCGGCAGCGGGTGGCCGGGGCCGTCCTCACCCGGATCGCCGATCGTACGGGTGTGCTAAAACCCTGATAGGGTGCCGGTTATGCCGCAGGCCGCCTACCAGCCGTCGATGCTCGACCTCACCGAAGCCGGCCCGACGCTGACCCCGCTGGCCGGGCTGCGCCGCCGGGTGCTCACCCGGGGCGCCTGGGTCGACCACCTGCCCGGCTGGGTGCACGGCTCCGACACGGTCCTCGACACCCTGCGCACCGACGTCCCCTGGCGGGCCGAACGCCGCACCATGTACGACACGCAGGTCGACGTCCCCCGCCTGCTCAGCTGGTACGGCCCCGACCGCCCGCTGCCGCACCCGCTGCTCACCGCCGCCCGCACCGCGCTGAGCCGGCACTACGCCGCCGAACTGGGCGAGCCGTTCGTCACCGCCGGCATGTGCCTCTACCGCGACGGGCGGGACAGCGTCGCCTGGCACGGCGACACCCTCGGCCGTTCCGCGCACACCGACACGATGGTGGCGATCGTGTCGTTCGGCGCGCCCCGCCCGCTGCTGCTGCGTCCCCGGGGCGGCGGCGACACCCTGCGGTTCCCGCTCGGCCACGGCGACCTGGTGGTGATGGGCGGGTCCTGCCAGCGCACCTGGGAGCATGCCGTGCCCAAGACCACCCGCCCGGTCGGCCCCCGGGTCAGCGTCCAGTTCCGCCCCGTCGACGTCGCCTGACAGTGCCGACGGGGCGGCCGGTCGTCAGTCGCGTTCGATGAGGTGCCCGACGACGGTCGGGCCGAGCATGACGGCGAAACCGGACCCGTCGCGCCGCGGATCGGCCGGCGGCAGCTCCACCGGGTCACCGGTCGCCGTCGCGCCCACCGGCCGCGCGCCGATCCAGGCCACCACCAGATCCGTCTCACCCTTGAGGAACCGCTGCGCCCGTACCCCGCCGGTCGCCCTGCCCTTCGCCGGATACGACGCGAACGGCGTCACCTTGACCGTCGCCCCCGTCGAGGTGACCACCATCGGCTCCCCGTGCACGGCGTCGTCGGTGCGGACCGCGCCGAAGAACACCACCCGGGCACCCGCCGGCAGGCCGACCCCGGCCATCCCGCCACCCTTGAGCCCCTGCGGGCGGACCAGGGCCGCCGCGAACCGCAGCAGCGACGCCTCACTGGTCACGAAGGCCAACGTCTCGCTGCCGTCGGCGAGCCAGGTGGCCCCCACCACCTCGTCGCCCGACCGCAGCGAGATCACCTCGAACTCGTCGGACCGCACCGGCCACTCCGGCGTGCACACCTTGACCACACCCTGCCGGGTGCCCACCGCCAGGCCCGGTGAGCCCTGCGCGGTCGGGCCGAGCGGGGCCAGCCCGATCACCGTCTCCCCCGCCGCCAGCGGGACCAGCTCGGCGGCGGCCATCCCGCCCCGCAGCGACACCGTGCCGGCCTGCTCGGGCAGCACCGGCAGCGGCAACACGTCGACCTTGAAGGCCCGGCCGGCGCTGGTGACCAGCAGCACCCGGCCCCGGGCCGTGGTGTGCACGACCGCGCGTACCGTGTCGTGCTTGACCCGGCCGTTGCGCCGACGCCCCTCGGACGCCTCCTCCGACTCGGCCGCCGTCCGGGCGACCAGCCCGGTCGCCGAGAGGATCACCTGACACGGGTCGTCGGCCACCTCCAACGGCCCGGCCGGCACCGACGCGGCCAGCACCTCCTTGAGGTCCCCGTCGACCAGGGTGGTCCGCCGCGGCCCGGAGAATTGCTTCACCACGGCGGCCAACTCGTCGGAGACGACCTTCCGGAGCACCTTCGGATCGTCGAGGATCTTCGACAGCGCGGCGATCTCCCCACGCAGCTTCTCCTGCTCGGCCTCCAGCTCGATCCGGTCGTACTTCGTCAACCGGCGCAGCGGGGTGTCCAGGATGTAGGTGGCCTGGATCTCGGAGAGCTTGAACTTCTGCATCAGGCCGTCCTTCGCGGCCTGGGCGTCCTCGCTGGCCCGGATCAGCTTGACCACCCGGTCGATGTCGAGCAGGGCGATCAGCAGACCGTCGACCAGGTGCAGCCGCTCCTCCCGCTTGCGCCGCCGGTACGCGCTGCGCCGGGTCACCACCTCGTAGCGGTGGGCCAGGAACACCTCCAGCAGCGCCTTCAGCCCGAGGGTGCGCGGCTGGCCGTCGACCAGCACCAGGTTGTTGATGCCGAAGGACTGCTCCAGCGGGGTGAGCCGGTAGAGGTCGGCCAGCAACGCCTGCGGGTTGACCCCGACCTTGCACTCGACGACCAGCCGGGTGCCGCTCTCCCGGTCGGTGAGGTCCTTGACGTCGGCGATGCCGGTGAGCCGCTTGGTCTTGTTGACCTCGTTGGTGATCGCCGCGATGACCTTCTCCGCGCCGACCCCGTACGGCAGCTCGACCACCGTGATCGCCTGCCGGCCCCGGCTGCCCTCCAGCGGGCCGATCTCGACCCGGCCGCGCATCCGCACCACACCGCGCCCGGTCTCGTACGCCCGGCGCACCTCGTCCAGGCCGAGCAGCAGGCCGCCGGTCGGCAGGTCGGGGCCGGGGACGAACTCCATCAGCTTGTCGAGGTCGGCGTCCGGGTGGTTGATCAGCCAGCGGGCGGCGGAGACCACCTCGCCGAGGTGGTGCGGGATCATGTTGGTGGCCATCCCGACCGCGATCCCGGACGCCCCGTTGACCAGCAGGTTGGGGAAGGCCGCCGGCAGCACGGTCGGCTGGGTCAGCGAGCCGTCGTAGTTGGGCTCGACGTCGACGGTGTCCTCGCCCAGCTCACCGACGAGCAGCATCGCCTCCCGGGAGAGCCGGGCCTCGGTGTAGCGCGCGGCGGCCGGGCCGTCGTCCGGGGAACCGAAGTTGCCGTGCCCGTCGATCAGCGGCGCGTTCAGGGAGAAGTCCTGGGCGAGCCGGACCATCGCGTCGTAGATCGCCGTGTCGCCGTGCGGGTGGTACTTGCCCATCACGTCGCCGACGATCCGGGCGGACTTCACGTGCCCCCGGTCGGGGCGGTGGCCCTGCTCGTGCATCGACCACAGGATGCGCCGGTGCACCGGCTTGAGGCCGTCGCGGGCGTCGGGCAGGGCGCGGGAGTGGATGACCGAGAAGGCGTACTCCAGGTAGGAGTCGGAGACCTCGGTGACCAGCGGGTTGTCGAAGACCCGCGCGCCGGCCTGGTCGAAGGCGGACAGGTCCACCTTGGCGCGGTCGTCCTTACGGCGTGCCATCGTTCAGCTCTCTTTTCGGATGTACGGCGGCCACGGTGCTCATGCGTCGATCGCGTCGCGGTCGACCCGGTCGGAGGAGTCGATCAGCCAGTTGCGGCGCGGTTCGACCTTTTCGCCCATCAGCAGTTCGAGGATGCGCTCGGCGGCGTCGACGTCGTCGAGGGTGATCCGGCGGACCGCCCGGGTGGCCGGGTTCATCGTGGTCTCCCACAACTCGTCGGCGTCCATCTCACCGAGGCCCTTGAAGCGCGGGATCGGGGTGACGATCTGCCTGCCGGCCTTCTCAAGCTTGCGGACCGTCGCCTCCATCTCGGCCTGGGTGTAGGTGTAGGTGGTCTGCGGGTTGCGCCCCTTCGTGGTGATCTTGTGCAGCGGCGGCATCGCGGCGTAGAGCCGGCCGGCCTCGATCAGCGGTCGCATGTAGCGGGCGAACAGGGTGATCAGCAGGGTCCGGATGTGCGCGCCGTCCACGTCGGCGTCCGCCATGATCAGCACCCGGCCGTAGCGCAGCGAGGACAGGTCGAAGGTACGCCCCGAGCCGGCCCCGAGCACCTGCACGATCGCCGCGCACTCGGCGTTGTCCAGCACCTGCTGGAGGTTCGCCTTCTGCACGTTGAGGATCTTGCCGCGAATCGGCAGTAGCGCCTGGTATTCGGAGGTACGAGCGACCCGAGCACTGTTGTGGACGAAGACTCCGGCTTCGAGGGCGAAATTGTGGTAGCCGTCAACCGTCAGGTCGTAGACGTCCGCTGTCTCGTCAAGCGGCTCGACCGACACGACACGGTGGTTCACCAGATTGACCGCCTCTCGGAGGCGGGCGTAATCGCCGTCGTAGAACGCCAGGAGTCGGTCGAACCGGAGTCCCGTGCGTGCGGACCTCAGACGCTCGGTCTCGTACGCCGCAGCAAGCTCCGCATCCGGTAGCACCAGCAGCGGAGCGAGCCGCTTGAGCGCGGCCCGCCGCCTGCCCTCCTGTTGGCGACCGACACGCTCGCCCTTGGGCACGTTGGCCACGTAGGCCGCCCGACCGGCCTGCGCCTTGGCAAGGTGACCGGTGCCCGGGTCCGCCAACCGCTGCTTCATCAGACGTGAGTGACGGGCCCCGAATTCAGGGTTCTCCTCGTGCCAGGCCCGCACCGCGTTGCGCTGGCGTTCCCGCTCGGCAGGGTCACTGAACTGTTCGACGGTCTTTCGCGACCGCCAGGCACGCAGCTCGGAGTTGTCCCACTGCCGCACCGAACGCGCCCGCCAGGCGGAACGACGGGCAGGGTCCGCGAAATAGTTCCGGACGCGCTCCGCAGCAGCCTCACGGTGCTCGGGCTGTGACCAGTACTGGGCCTGCCGGTCTCGCATCCGGTCGGCGTAGGCGGCCTTCTCCTCGTCATCGAGCGCGTTGTACCAGTCCTGGAATCCATTTTCCAGCTTGGCCCGAAACTCGGGTGACTCGTTGAGCGCGAACAGCCGGGCGAGACACGCCTCACGGAATGCGGGATCGCGCCACTGCGCGCTGAGCATGGCCGACTTGAACTCCCGGCCGCCGTTGGCAAACCACTCCCGCCAGCCCGCGTGGACGTGTTCGCCCATCATCGCGGCGTGCAGTGCTGAGTGGTCGGCCCAGGTCATCCGTTGAATGTTCCGCGGATCGTTGTTGCGCTTGTTGATGTCGATGTGGTGGCGGACGTTGCCGTTGGTGGCGCTGTCACGACCGTGACGGAGATTCCAGGCGTCGGCGAGGTAGTGGGTGTAGACCCACTCCTCCCGGTCGTTCATCCAGATCCGTTCGTATCCGTGCAGCTTGTGCCCCTCGGTCTTACTGGAAACGCTCCGGTACAGGGGCATGAGCGATTCACCGGGGACCAGGGCATCGGCCCGTCGGTAGGAACCGTCACGCAGCCGGAAGAGGTGATCCGGTGTGCAACGCACCGACGCGCCGTTGTCGAGCTGCACCCGGACCAGCCGGGCAGCTCTCTTGGTGAGGCGGGGCTCCACCAGAGGGGCGACCACCACGCGCCCCGCCTTGTTGGTGGTGTAGCCGAAATGGGTCACTCCCCGCTGCCAGTCCGCGGCCAGATCGGCAAGGGACCGGGCCTCGCCGGAGGCGAGCGCCACCATGGTGTCGCCGGTAAAACACCCGAGAGCGCTGTCCCCCTCCACGATGAACAGCTCGCTGCGGTCCACCCCGGTGGCGCGGCAGTCGACCAGTTTGGCCGGCATCGACGCGCCCTCCAGGGCGGTCTTGCGCCGGGCGGCGTCCTTCTGCTGCTTCTGGGTCAGCCGGACCCGGGCCGCGTCGACGATCTTCTGGAGCACCGTGCGCGCCTCGGCCTTGCTGCGCCGGTCCTCCAGCCAGGCCTTGACGTGCTGCTCGACCAGGGTCTGGAGCACCTTGGTGATGCCGGCGGTGGAGAGTTCGTCCTTGGTCTGCGAGGTGAACTGCGGCTCGGGGATGCGCACGTGCACCACCGCCGTCATCCCCTCCAGGACGTCGTCCAGGGTGGGCGGGTCCTCCTTGGGCTTGAGCAGGCCCCGGGTGTTGCGGACGGCGTCGGCCAGGGTCCGGGTCAAGGCCCGCTCGAAGCCCCGGCGGTGGGTGCCGCCGTGGGCGTTGCGGATGGTGTTGGTGAAGCACTCGACGGTGCGCTCGTAGCCGGTGCCCCAGCGGAAGGCGATCTCGACCTCGGCCCGGCGCTGCACGTTGGACTGCATCACGCCGTTGGCGTCGGCGGCGTTCTCCCGGTACGTCCCCTCGCCGGTGACCAGCAGGGTGCCCGAGACCGGCCGGTCGCCGGCGGGGGCCAGGAACTCGACCATGTCGGTGAGCCCGTTGGGGTAGTGGAAGCGCTCCTCGACCGGCTCCTCGGCGGTCTCGTCGCGCAGCCGGTAGTCGACCCCGGGGACCAGGAAGGCGGTGTTGCGCAGCTTCATCCGGACGGCCTCGACGTCCAGCCGGGCGCCGGTCTCGAAGTAGCGGGCGTCGTGCCAGTAGCGGATCGAGGTGCCGGTGCGCTGGCCCCGTTTCATCGCCCCGACGACCTGCAGGCCGGGCCCGGGGGTGAACGGGGCGTCCGGGCCGTCGCCGGCGAAGACGCCGGGCACGCCGTGCCGGAAGGACATCGCGTGCACCTTGCCGCCGCGCCGGACGGTCACGTCGAACCGGCGGGACAGCGCGTTGACGGCGGAGGCGCCCACCCCGTGCAGGCCGCCGGAGGTCTTGTAGCCGGAGCCGCCGAACTTGCCGCCGGCGTGCAGCCGGGTGAGCACCAGCTCGACCCCGGAGATGCCGGACTTGGCGTGCACGTCGGTGGGGATGCCCCGGCCGTCGTCGTCGACCTGCACCGAGCCGTCGGCGTGCAGGATCACCTCGACCGTGCTGGCGTGACCGGCGACACCCTCGTCGGTGGAGTTGTCGAGGATCTCGTTGACGAGGTGACCCACGCCACGACTGTCGGTGGAGCCGATGTACATGCCGGGACGCTTGCGGACGGCGTCCAGGCCCTCCAGGTGGGTGAGGTCGTCTGCCCCGTAGAGGGTCTCAGGCTGTGCGGTCAACTGGTCGTACTCCCCGGTCTCGGCGGTGTGGTGCCGCTCACCGTCTCGATCTCCACGCGCGGCGTGCCGCAGCGAGCGTAGCCGTACGCCCCGACAGCGCCGTGCAGCCCCACGTCGGACGGCGGGTGCGCGTCCGCCGGGGACAACGCCGCCGACGGTCGGGGCCTTCCCGGGCGGGGTGCGCGCCGGGCCGGAAACGACCGTTTCCGCCATTCGACGATCGTGTTAAGAGGCATTGACGTCCATCTCGCCAAGTGATCTGATCCGGCCGTGAAGGATCTTTCACATTTCCATGGACAGATGGGGGACGTCATGTCCAGGTTCCACCGTAGCGCCCTCGCGGCGCTGCTCACCGTTGCCGCGGCCGCCCTGCCGGTCGCGGCCGGCCCGCCCACGCCGGCCGTCGCCGCCCTGCCCACCGCCGCGGTCGCCCTCGGCGACAGCTTCATCAGCGGCGAGGGCGCGGGGGCGTACTCGTCGGTCACCGACCTCAACGGGGTGGCCCAGCCGTTCCCGGGCTGGTCGGCACCGAACAGCAACGCGTACTTCTGCCACCGCTCACCGAACGCCTCACTGTTCAAGGCGGACCTGCCGGGGATCGCCGCCCGGTTCAACCTGGCCTGCTCCGGCGGCCAGCCGTACGACATCGCCAACGCCTCGGCCAGCCGGGCCAAGGGCCGCCAGGTCGCCTCCCAACTCGACCAGTTGCGCGCGGTCGGGCAGACCCACGACATCGACCTGGTGCTGGTCGGCCTCGGCTCGAACAACAGCTCGTTCACCTTCGGCAGCGTCGCCGAGAAGTGCGCGAACCGGTTCATCGCCGACGCCTGGACCGGGTGGTGGGAGTTCTGGGCGTACCTGGGTGGGCCGGTGGAGCAGGAGCCCTGCTCGGACGCCGACCTGGCCACCTCCGCCCAGGTCGCCGCCGCGACGGCGGAGACCACGGCGGCGGTCCGGCAGATCCTGACCACGCTGGACCAGATCGACGCCGACGGCCAGCACCGGATCGTCTTCCAGGACTACACCAACCCGCTGCCGCCGGAGCTGGCCTCGACCTACTGGGAGGAGGACAGCCGGGACGACACCCGGGACAAGTTCCGTGACCTGGGGGCCGAGCGGTACGCCGCCGGTTGTCCGATCCACCGGGCCAGTCTCGCCCCCGGCCAGCGCTTCTCGCAGGGCCTGGGCACCCTGGTGAACTCGGTCCGCAGCACGCTGTCCGCCGAGTTCCCCGCCGCCGACCTGGTCTACCTCAACGTGCAGCGGGCCTTCGACGGGGCCCGGCTGTGCGAGTCGGCGGGCAGCCCCGGCAACGCGCTGGCCACCCCGATCCGGCTTCAGGACGGCACCTCGGGGGTCTTCGTGACCAGCCTGTCCGGTTACGACAAGCTGGACATCCAGCGGATCGCGAACACCTGCGGGACGTACTTCCAGACCTGCCAGGAGTCCTGGCACCCGAGCGCGGCCGGGCACCAGGTGCTGGGCCGGTGCCTGACCGGTGCGGCGGCGACCGGCGCCCGCGCGGTCTCCTGCGTCCGTTCGCCGGACGGGACGATCCAGGTCAGCTGAACCGGCGGCCGGTGGGGCGACCGTCCGGGTCGCCCCACCGGCCGACCGGTCCGCGCCCGCCGGTGCCGCTCAGGTCGCCGCCGGGGTGCGGGCCGCGGCCGGGCCGGGCACGGGGGTGAGCAGCAGGGCCGCCGCCGGGCCGCCGGCCAGCTCCCCCAGGGGCATCTCGTCGAGTACGGCGAGGAAGGCGGCCTGGGCGCGGCGGAGCTGGACCCGCAGGCGGCAGCCGGCGCGCAGGGCGCAGCCGGTCTCCTCGCAGGAGACCACCTCCCCCTCCCCCTCGAAGGCGCGTACGACCCGGCCGACGGTGATCCGTTCGGCCCCCTCGGCGAAGGCCACCCCGCCGGAGCGGCCCCGGACGGTGAACAGCACGCCGATGCGTTGGAGCCGCTGGACCACCTTGGCCACGTGGCTGCGGGGCAGGTCGAGTCGTTCGGCCAACTCGTCGACGGTGGTGCGGGTCGACGCGGGGGCGGTGAGCATGGCGATCCGCAGGGCCATGTCCGTCGCCAGGTTGAGCTTCACGGTCCGACCCTAGTCAGTGCCCCTGGTGGCGGACAGGGGCCGGGTGGCCGTGACCGACGCGCCGACGGGCCCGGGACTTTCGGCCCTAAGAGGAATTTAAGATTCCTGTTTGAGTGGTCTCCGGTACCCATCTGGAGGAGGAGCCGTGCTCTCGGAGTCGTCAGCCGCCGTCGTCACCGCCACCCTGCCCGTGGTCCGGGCCCACGCCGACCGGATCACCGGCCGGTTCTACGCCCGGATGTTCGCCGCCCACCCGGAACTGCTGAACCTGTTCAACCGGGGCAACCAGGCGACCGGCCGGCAGCAGGCGGCGCTGGCCGCGTCCGTCGTCGCGTACGCCGGGCACCTCACCGGCGAGGACACGACCGGCTGGGCGGCGGTGCTGGAGCGCATCGCGCACAAGCACGCCTCGCTGGGCATCGCCGCCGGCCAGTACCCGCTGGTGGGCAGGCACCTGTTGGCCGCCGTCGGCGAGGTGCTGGGCGCGGCGGTCACCCCGCAGGTCGCCGCCGCCTGGGACGAGGTGTACTGGCTGATGGCCTGCGAACTCGTCGCCCGGGAGGCCCGGCTGTACGCGGCCACGGGGCTGCCCCACGGCGGGGTGGTCTGGCGCGACTGGCGGGTCACCGGGGTGACGCCGCAGGCCACCGACGTCGTCTCGGTCACCCTCGTCCCGGTCGACGGCGGCCCGGTGCCGGGCTTCGTCCCCGGCCAGTACGTCTCGGTCACGGTGGACCTCGACGGCGGACGCGGACGGCAGATCCGGCAGTACAGCCTGTCCGGCCGTCCCGACGCCGACCACTGGCGGATCACCGTCAAGCGGGTACGCGGCACGGGTGGGGCCCCGGACGGGCTGGTCTCCGGTTTCCTGCACGACCACGTCGGCCCCGGCGACACCCTGCGGCTGAGCCCACCGTTCGGCGAGGTGAGCGCGGTGGCCGGTACGGGGCCGCTGCTGCTGGTCAGCGCCGGTATCGGGCTCACCCCGGCGATGTCGGCCCTGGCCCACCTGGCGGCGACCGCGCCGGACCGGCCGGTGGTGCTGGCCCACGCCGACCGGGACGGCGCCGCCCACGCCCACCGGGCCGACCTGGTCGAGCTGCACGCCCGGCTGCCCCGGCTGCTCCTGCGGCTCTGGTACGAGGAGGTCACCGGCGACGACGCCCCGGCGTTGCCCGCCGAGGTGACCCGGGGCCTGCTCGACCCGGAGCTGATCCCGCTCTCCCCCGACGCGCACGTGCACCTGTGCGGTCCGCTGCCGTTCATGAACCGGGTCCGCGGCGGCCTGCTGCGCCGGGGCGTGCCGGTGGAGCGGATCGCCTACGAGGTGTTCGGTCCGGGGATGCTGCCCGAGGTGAGCTGAACACGGCCGGTCACGGGACACGCAGGGCGCTCGGCCGGACACGCAAAGTTGATGTTTACCGCCTCCGCGCTGGGCAACTGGTTCGGCATACCGGGCGGCGCGTGACGTCCGGGCGCCGACGCCGCGAGGGCGGCCGGGTGCCCGTCGCGCGCCCGGTGCGCGGGACCGGGTGATGACGCCGGCCGGAGCCGCCGCACCGGATTCCGCCTCGCCGGTGACCGGCCCACGGAGGAGGAAGCATGCGCATCGCGATGGTCTCGGGGCACGCCAGCCCGCTCGCCGTTCCCGGCGGACAGGATGCCGTGGGGCTGCACCTGCACGTCGCCGAGCAGGCGGCGGCGCTGGCCGCCGAGGGTCACGAGGTGCGGGTCTACACCCGGCGGGACGACGCCGGGCTGCCCGACACGGTGCCGACCGACGCGGGGTACCAGGTGTGGCACGTGCCCGCCGGTCCGGCCCGGCCGGTGCCGGCCGACGAACTCCTGCCCCACCTGGGCGAGTTCGGCCGCTGGCTGGCCGCGCACTGGCAGCAGGCCGGCTGGCGGCCGGACGTGGCGCACGCCCACTTCTGGCTGAGCGGCCTGGCGGCCGTGCACGCCGGCCGGCGTACCGGCACGCCCGTGGTGTTGACGTACCACGACCTGGGCAGCGCGTACCGCCGCCGCCCGGGTGGCCGGGAGCCGGCCGGCCGGGGGCGGGTCGGCTACGAGCGGGCGCTCGGGCGGGCCGTCGACCGGGTCGTCGTCCAGTCGCACGACGAGCTGGGGGAACTGGTCCGGCTCGGGGTGCCCCGGGCGAAGCTGGCGCTGGTGCCGTCCGGGGTGGACGAGCGGCTGTTCAGCCCGGCCGGGCCGGCCGCTCCACGGGTCCCGGGCCGGCCCCGGCTGCTCACCGTGGGTCCGCTGCACGAACGCCGGGGCGTGCAGGACGTCGTGCGGGCGCTGCCCGGGGTGCCCGGGGCCGAGTACGTGGTGGTCGGCGGGCCGCCTGCCGGGTCGTTGCCGGCCGACGACGTCGCCCGCCGGTTGACCGCGCTCGCCGGGTCCTGCGGTGTCGCCGACCGGGTCCGGCTGGTCGGCGCGGTGCCCCGCGAGGAGTTGGCGGCCTGGTACCGCTCCGCCGACGTCCTGGTCGCCGCCCCCTGGTACGAGCCGTTCGGCCGTAGCCCGCTGGAGGCGATGGCGTGCGGCGTCCCGGTGGTGGGCACGGCGGTCGGCGGGATCACCGACAGTGTGGTCGACGGGCTGACCGGGGACCTGCTGCCGCCGCGTGACCCCCGGGCGCTGGGCACCGCGATCCGCCGGCTGCTCGCCGACCGGGTGCGCCGCTTCGCATACGCCACGGCGGCGCTGGACCGGGTGCGGGTGCGCTACTCCTTCCGGCACTGGGCCGAGCAGCTCGGCACCGTCTACGCCACGGTCAGCGGGGTCGGCCGGCTGGCCCCGGCGGCCGCCTGACCGGCCCCGGCGGCCCGGCCGGGCGGCGCGCGGGCCACTTATTACCGGCCGGTAGGATGGGCCGGTGAGCGGGGACGCGGAATACACGCAGGAGTTCGTCGACGTCGACGGGGCCCGGATCGGCATCCAGATCCATCCGGAGCCCGCCGGGGCGCCCGCCGCGCCGCTGGTGCTGATCTGCCCGGCGATGGGGGTCCGCGCCCGCTACTACCGCCCGTTCGCCGCCGCGCTGCGCGCCGCCGGCCTGGCCGTGGTCGTCGCCGACCTGCGTGGCACCGGGGTCAGCACGCCCCCGCCGTCGCGGGCCTGCCGGTACGGCTACCGCGAACTCGCCGCCGACATCGGCGCGGTCCTCGACGCGCTCAAGCCCCGGCGGGACGGCCGGCCGACGCTGCTGCTCGGGCACTCCCTCGGCGGGCAGGCGGCCCTGCTGCACCTCGCCCTGCACGGCACCGGCCAGGTCGACGGGCTGGCCCTGCTCGCCGTCGGCATGCCGTACTGGCGCAGCTATCCGGGCCTGCGCGGGTACGGCGTGCTGCCGTACAGCCAGGGGATCGCGGCGGTCGCCGGGACGCTCGGGGTCTGGCCGGGCTGGGGGTTCGGCGGCCGGCAGGCGCGCGGGGTGATCCGGGACTGGGCGCGCACCGCCCGCACCGGCCGCTTCCCCACCGTCGACGGGGTGGACGGCGACGCGGCGGTGGGCCGGCTGACCCTGCCGGTGCTGGCGGTCAGCGTGGACGACGACCAGTACACCCCGCACCCCATCGTCGACCACCTCTGCGCCAAGCTCACCGCCGCGCCGGTCACCCGGCACCGGTACACCGCGGCCGAGGCGGGGGCCCCGCTGGACCACTTCCGCTGGGTCCGGGCCGGCCTGCCGCTGAGCCGGCGGGTGGCCGACTTCGCGGCCGGTCTGCCCCGCCGCTGACCCCGGTGTCCGGTTCCGCACCGACCCGCCGGCAGCCGGGCGCGTAGCCCCCGGCGGGACGGGTATGCCGCTGCGCCCGAACACGGTGGAGGGGGATCAGATGTCGGAACGACACACCGCACTGCGCTCGATGCACGATCTCGGCCTGGCGGCCTGGTTCGGCGGCTCCCTGATGGGGGCGCTGGGCGTCAACGGAGCGGCGGCACGGATCAGCGACTCGACCCAACGGCTTCCGGTGGCCTCGGCCGGCTGGTCGCGGTGGACGCCGGTCAACGCGGCGGCGATCGGCGCGCACCTGGCCGGCGCGGTGGGTGAGCTGGCCACCGAGAGCCCCCGGATGATGGCCCAGTCCGGGGTGGGTCGGATGAGCGCGGTGAAGACGGCGTTGACCGTCAGCGCGCTCGCGGTCACCGGCTACAGCCGGTTGGTGGGCATGAAGTTGCAGAACGCCGGCAACCCGCCGGTGTCGGGGACCACCGAACCCAACTACCAGACGCCCGCCGAGGTGGCGCACCGGCAGCGCCAGATGAAGGTCCTCCAGTGGACCATTCCGGCGTTGACCGGGGCGTTGGTGGTGGTCACCGCGTACATGGGTGAGCAGCAGAAGCCGGGCCAGGTGTTCCGGGGGATGCTCGGGCGCGCCGGTGGGCTGATGGGCGCACCGATGACGATGGGCCGGTTGGCCGCGACGGGTGCCCGGCGACGGATGGCGATGGCCGGCTGACCGGCGGGCCGGGACCGGCCGGTACGGGGGCCGCCGACGACGCGGTCGGCGGGCCCCGTACCGGCGTGGTCAGTGGCCGGCCGCCACCTTCGGGGTCACCCCGAGCAGTTCCGCCAGCCGGGCGGCGTCGCGCTGGGCCTGCCCCGCGCAACAGTTGTTGAACAGCACGTGCAGTTCGCCGGACCGGTCGGCCAGGTCGGTGAGCAGGTCGGCCCAGCGGCGCAGTTCGTCGTCGGCGTAGGCGTACCGGAACCGGTCCTCCTTGCTGCCGTGCTCCCAGTGCGCGCTGTGGCCGTGCATCCGGACCAGCACCGGCTCGGCCGTACCGATCATGATCGGGGGCACCGAGGACGGGTGCCCCTGCGGCATGTCCACGCAGACCAGGCTGAGGTCGTGGTCGCGCAGGAAGGTCACCGTCTCGGCCGCCGCCACACCGTCGAACCAGGACCCGTGGCGCAGCTCCACGGCGACCCGCCAGGGCCGGCACCGGTCGGCCATCTCCGCGATCCGCCGCCGCGCGCCGTCCCCCCGCACCAGCCACGGCGGGAACTGCAACAGCACCGCGCCGAGCCGGTCGGCCGCCGCGAGCGGTGCCAGCGCCGCCCGGAACCGGGCCCACAGCTCGTCGTACGTCGCCTCGGGCAGGTCCCGGCGGCGGACCCGGGACGGCCCGGTGGCCGGTCGCAGGTCCCCCGGCAGCACCCGCACCGGTGTCGGGTGCCCGGTGAACAGGCTGAACGCCTTGACGTCGAAGGTGAAACCCGCCGGGGTGGCCGCCGCCCAACCGGCGGTGGTCTCCGGCACCGGGATGGCGTAGTACGAGGTGTCCACCTCGACCAGCCCGAACCGCCCGGCGTACCAGCCCAGCCGCTGGGCCGGGGTACGCACCGACCGGGGGTACCAGCCGGCGCGCAGCAGCGTCTGATCCGCCCAGGACGAGGTGCCCACCCTGATCGTTCCCATGTGGTCCAGTCCACCGCCCGGCGGTCGGATCGGCAACCGCTGGGGCGGACGCGCGCCGGTCCGCCCCGGCCGGGCGTCTGCGGTGTGGCGGGGCGGAAAGTGTCGGAGGGCGGCCATAGCGTGACCCCCGACGACATCGACCACGGAGGGTGGCGGGGATGACCACTTCGGAGCGGGTGCTCACCGGTGAACGGGCCGACCTGTTGCAGACCGTCGGCCTGCACCGCGGCTTCCTGCGGCACACCGTGCGCGGGTTGACCGACACGCAGGCGGCGGCCCGCAGCACCGCCAGCGAGCTGTGCCTGGGCGGCCTGATCAAGCACGTGACCATGGTGGAGCACCGGTGGGCGCGGTTCATGGTCGGCGGGGCCGAGGCGATGGAGAGCGAGCCGGTCGACTGGGTCGGCATGTTCCGGATGGCCGACGGCGACACTCTGACCGACCTGCTCGCCCGGTACGCCGAGACGGCGGCCCGCACCGACGAGCTGATCGCCACCCTCGACCTGGACGCGGTTCACCCGTTGCCGGAGGCACCCTGGTTCGAGCCGGGGGCGGCCTGGTCGGTGCGGCGGACCGTGCTGCACGTGATCGCCGAAACCGCCCAGCACGCCGGGCACGCCGACATCATCCGCGAGTCCATCGACGGCGCGAAGACGATGGGCTGAGCCCGACCGGTCACCGTGGGCGGTCGACGACGTAACGGGTCAGGCCGAGCAGGAACCGGCCGTCCTCGGTGCCGGCCCGGTCACCGAGGACGGCGCGCCCCTCGGCCAGCGCCGCCCCGGCCAGTTCCCGGGCGGCGCGGCGGGCCACCTCCACACTGTCGTACGCCGTCAGCCGGCGGTGCAGCCAGCGCACGTCGGCCGCCGTCCGGTCGGCGCGGGGGGTGCCGAGGAAGGCCACCGTCCGGTCCCGTTCCCCGGCGGTGCAGCGGGCGAGGAAGTCGATGAGGATCAGGGTGCGCTTGCCCTCCCACAGGTCACCGGCGATCTCCTTGCCGTAGGCGGCGTACTCCCCCACCAGGTTCAGCACGTCGTCGGTGATCTGGAAGGCCGCGCCGAGATACCAGCCGTAGCGGTCCAGCCGGTCGGGGCGCAGCCGCCCGCCGCCGGCCGCCAGCACGCCGGTGCGGCACGGGTAGATGCAGGTGTACCAGGACGTCTTCTTCAGGCACATCCGGTAGTAGTCGTCGGGGGTGAGATCGCAGGCGTTGTCCCTGATCCAGCCGATCTCGATGGCCTGGCCCTCCAGCGAGTGGCGCAGCATCAGCCGGGTCTGTTCGACCAGTTGCCAGGCGGTGCCGGAGCCGAGGCCGTTCCGGTTGGCCAGCAACCGGTCCAGGGCGAGCAGGTTGGTCATGTTGCCGACGTTGAGCGCCACGCCGACGCCGTACGCGGCGGGCAGGGTCGGTGCGCCCCGCCGCTGCTCGCTGCCGTCCTGGATGTCGTCGTGGATGAGGAAGGCGTTGTGGAACAACTCGACGGTGGTGGCCACGTTGACCGCCGCCTCGTCCGGTTCGCCGCCGTCCCCGGCGAGCCGGCACGCGGCCAGGCAGAGCGCCGCCCGCAGCCCCTTGCCGGAGCGGCGGGGATAGTCGGCGACCAGGTCGTAGAGGTAGCGGGGGCCGCCGGTGGGCAGGTGGGCGAGCAGGGTCGCCATGGTCCGCGCCCGGTAGCGGTCCAGCATCTCCTCGACCTGGTCGTCGATGCCCGGGACGGTCATCGGCTCAGGACACCGGGCCGGGCCCGCCGTCGGCCGCCGGGGCCCCCGCGTCCCGGTCGACGCGGACCGGGCCGGGGGTGGGTTCCGCCCCCTGCCGGGTCACCCGGTCGATCAGCCCGTTGGCCAGTTCCGGGGCGAGCCGGGCCAGGTCGAGCAGGCTGTCCAGCACGTCGTGGGCGTCGGCGGCGTAGCGGCGGGTCAGCTCGCCCCGGTCACCGGTGGTCGGCAACTGGGCGACCACCATGTCGATCAGCGCGTGGGTGTCCCTGCGGACCCGTCCGGCCACCTCGTCGAAGGCCGCCGGGTCGACCCGCCGGTCGGCGGTGAGTTTCTCCTGGAGCCGACGGGCGCTGTCGATGCCGGCGGACAGCTCCTCCTCCAGCACCGATGCCGCGCGGGTGACGGCCGCCGACATCTCGTCGCCGATCTGGTCGAAGCGTTCGTCACGGTGGGTGTCACGTTCGGGCATGGCGCCAACCTCCCTCAATGGGACCTGTCCAGCGGATTTTTACACCAGTGCATGCCGGACGGTCACGTACTGTAGGGATGCCGACCGGGTTCGCGTCGCCGCCACGCGGGTCGGGTGTGACCGGGGCCACGCCGGGCCCCGTCGGCGTGACGTCCCACCCCGTGCCGACGCTGAGGGACACGAGATGACCCGATACCGCCTGGATCAGGAAACCGCTGAGCGGCTGCTCAGCGGGGCGGTCGACGGGGCGACCGGTCCGGTCCGGCCGTTGGTGACACTGCTGAGCGCGGTGCGCGCCGCCGCGGCCCCGGCCGAGCTGCCCGGCGAGCCGGCGGCGATGTCGGCGTTCCGGGCCGCGCGGGCCGCCCTGGGCACCCCCGTCCCCGACCGGCCCGCCGCCGATCCGGCCGGACACCCGGGCGGGCCGCTGGACGGCAACGGCGTCCACCGGCCGACCCCCGACCGATGACCGCCGGGGCCGACGACCGTCGGGGCCGGCCGACGAACGCGGGCCCACGGCACACGTCCGCCGACCCATGGTCGATGACCACCGGCGCGCGACCCGCGACCGGGGGCCGACCACGGCCGGAGGACGGTGCCGGCGGGACTGGTAGCTTGCGCCGATGAGTCTGCGGCGTCGAGGCCTGGCGGTGGCCTTCCGGCTGGCGATCGTGATCGGTGTGCTGGCCGGGATCGTGCTCACCGCCCTCGGCCCGGCCACCGTCACCGGGCTGCTGCCGTACTTCACCATCCAGAGCAACCTGGCGGTCGGGCTCTTCGCCGGCTACGCCGCCTGGCAGGCCGCCCGGGGCCGGCCCGAACCGCCGTCGGCGCTCAAGGGTGCGGTGACCCTCTACATCACCATCACCGGCGTGGTCTACCACCTGGTGCTGGCGAACCCGGCCAGCCCGTTCGCGATGGCCCAGCCCGACCGGGCGCCGGGCGAGGCGGTGGGCAACCAGCTCCTGCACACCGTCGTGCCGCTGCTCGCCCTCGCCGACTGGACGCTGTTCGACCCGCGCGGCCGGCTACGCCCCCGGTACGCCGTCTGGTGGCTGGCGTTCCCGCTGGCGTACCTGGGGTTCGCCCTGGTACGCGGGCTGATCGTGCACCGCTACCCGTACCCGTTCGTCGACGCCGGACAGCTCGGCTACCTCGGCGTCACGGTCAGCGCGGTCTTCTTCGCCGTCGCCTTCTGGCTGCTCGGCCTGCTCTTCGTCGGCATCGACCGGGCCCTGTCCCGGTGGGTCACCCACCCGCCGGCCGACCCGGGCACCCCCGCGGAACCGGCCCCACCGCCGCCGGCCGGGCGGTCAGCGTAGCCGGGGCGACGCCCCGGGCGGACGGCCGACCGGTCCCGGCCGTACGCGTCGGCCCGGCCCCACCGGCCGGGCACGTCGAGCAGCTCGATCCGGCCGAAACCGTCGGGCAGGGCCGGGTTCACCAGCAGGTTGTCGCCGCAGGGCCGCAGCCCGAGGATGGTGCCGAGCAGCATCAGCAGGGCCCCGGCCGACCACGACTGCGGGCGGCCGGCCATCGGCAGCTGCACCGGGTAGCCGGTGACCGCACGGGGATACCCGGCGATCACCTCCGGCACCGATCCCCCGACCAGGTCCGCCATCGCGAAGACGCCGTCGGCGACCCGGGCGGCCTCCCCGTCGTGGTGGTACCGCCGCAACCCGGCCGCGACCAGGGCGTTGTCCGACGGCCACACGGCACCCAGGTGCGCGCCCACCGGGTTGTACGCCAACTGCCCGTCGGCGAACGTGCGGACCCCGAAGCCGGAGAATAGCTGCGGCCCCACCAGGTGGGCGGCGAGGGCGGCGGACCGGTCCGCGGCGACGATCCCGCTCCACAGCAGGTGCCCGAGCTGGGACGTCAACGCCGCCACCGGTGTGCCGTCCGGCTCCAGGGCCGACGCGTAGTGCTCCTGGCGGGGCAGCCAGAAGTCCCGGTTGAACCGTTCCTTCAGCGCGGCGGCCTGCCGCTCCAGCAGGTC
The DNA here is from genome assembly GCF_007833915.1 of Micromonospora sp. HM134. Classification (NCBI taxonomy): domain Bacteria; kingdom Bacillati; phylum Actinomycetota; class Actinomycetes; order Micromonosporales; family Micromonosporaceae; genus Micromonospora; species Micromonospora sp. HM134. The sequence goes on along the minus strand of NZ_CP041061.1, from coordinate 2,147,961 downwards.
GGCGTACTCGGGCTCACCCCAGAACTCCCGGGCCAGGCGGGCCCCGCGCCGCTTCGCGTCGTAGGCGTAGCCCTGGAGTTCGCAGGTGGCCCTGGGCCCCACCGGGGCGCGGCCGTCGGCGTCCACGATCGCGTCCGGCGAGTTGCGCCAGCCCTGGTTGACCAGCCCGCTGCGGGTGTTGCGCCGCTGGTAACGCAGGTAGCCGTCGCCGGTCAGGTCGCCGTATTCGTCGATCCAGTCCAACGCCATCCGGGCCGGGTGACGCAACTGCCGGACCAGCGCGGCGTCGCCGGACCAGCGCTCGTACTCGTCGAGCAGGATCACGAACAGCGGGGTGGTGTCGGCCGCGCCGTAGTAGAGCCCGGTCGGCTGCTCGTCGAAGGCGGCCGCCTCGCCGTACCGCAGCTCGCCGAGGATCTTGCCGGGTTCCTCGTCGTGCTGGTCGTCGAGCCGGCCGCCCTGGAGCAGGGCGAGCATGCGCAGCGTGTTCGGGGCCAGTTCGGGGGTGAACGGCAGGGTCATCAGGCAGGTGATCAACGCGTCCCGGCCGTAGAGCGCCATCGCCCAGGGCAGGCCCCCCACCGGCACCCGCCCCGAGTACGCCAGCGGGACGTAGCGCAGCGCGGCCAGGTCGGTCAGCGCCTGCTCGTACACCGCCGGCAGCCGTTCCCGCTCGCTGACCAGCTGCGGCGCCCGGTCGAGCCAGTCGCTCAGGTCGTGCCGCATGTCGTGGCGTACCCGCAGCCGGTGCGACTCCAGGCTCTCCCGCAGGTCGTGCCCGCCCTCGCCCCGGATGGACATGCCGACGTGCAGGTCGGTGATCCACTTCCCGTGTGCCGGCACGGTGATCCGGTAGGTGAAGCCCCCCTCGTCGACGTCGGCCGGGGCGGTGCTGGAGACCGTCGCCTCCCGGGCGAACCGCTCCCGTTCGTAACGCAGCCGCAGCACCGCGTCGGACGGGGAGGCGACCGTGGTGACCCGCCGGGGCGTCGGGCTGCGGATCTCCGAGGTGTCGGCGAAGTCCGCGCCGACCTCCATCCGCACCACGAACTCGGCGGGCTCGGCGGAGTGGTTGAGCACGGTGAGCTGCTCGGTGAAGCTGTCGTCGATGGACCGGTGCCGGATCACCGACACGTCCGCGTCGACGTAGTGGCTCGCCGTGCCGGGGACCAGGAAGAACCGGGTCTCGAAGTAGGTCATGTCGTCGCGGGACAGGGCGTGCAGCCGTTGCCCGTCGATGGTGAGCACCCAGCGGGACAGGAACCGGGTGTCGAACGAGAACAACCCCACCGGCGTCCTCGGGTCCACCTCCATGTCGCCGTGCGCGTCGCTGACGGCGAAGACGTTGCCGGCGATGACGTGGACCCGTTCCTCCCTCACCGGTGGCCGTCCCGCTCCCGGGCGGCCTCCCGGGGGTGCCGGGCGTCGGGCGGGCCGGGGAAGATCCGCCGCAGCATCATCAGCAGCCGCATGTTGCCCCGTACCGACAGGTCGTTGCGCAGCAGCGCGGTGGCGAGGTGGGTCCGGCCCGACGCCAACCGGTCGAAGACTCCCGGTCGGCGCGGACGACCAGCTCGGCGTCGTCGGCGGACCGGGTGACCTCGACGTGCTGGTCGCGGATGGTCAGCCGCCAGTGCGCGGTGTGCCCGTCCTCGGCGGCGTCGAGGCGCAGCGTGCCGCTGGTCGTCTCCGGCAGGTCGGGCCGCCGGACCCCGTCCCACCGGTCCAGGAACTCCGCCACCGACGTCCCCACGGCTGCCCTCCCCCACGGCGTGTCACGTGCCTGGTCAGCGTGCCGGCCGAGGGGGTGAGGCCGGCTCACCCGGACCGGACGAGATCGGGCAGGACGGGCCGGACGGACCGGGCGGGACCGGTCAGGGTCGGAGCAGGCCCCGCAGGTAGGCGGCCTGGCCGACGTGCTGGAGAGCGTCGGCGGCGATGCTGACCAGCCGGACCCCGAGGGTCACCGGCGGGTCCCAGTTCTCGTCGACCACCCGGTCCAGGTCCGCCGGGCGCAACCCGGCCAGGAACGCCCGCGTCCGCTCCGCCACCGCCCGGTGGTAGTCGACGAGCGCCTGCGCGCTCTCCGGCCGGACCGTGGCGACCTGCTCCGGGGTGTGGCCGTAGCCGGTGTCGGCCGGGTCGGCGGGGAGCCCGAACCGGGCCGCCCGGTCACCGGCGACCCACACCTGCTCGGCCCCGAGCAGCTCGGCGACCTGCTGGTCCTGGATCCGGGTGAGGTGCCAGACCAGCCAGCCGACCGGGTTGGCCCCCGGACCGGGCCTCCGGCACAGCTCGTCGGGGCCGAGCCCGTCAACCGCCGCGTCCACCAGGTCGGGCAGTTGGTCGTAGATTCCGGTCAGCAGGTCGTCGACGTCCACCGGGGCCTCCTCGTAGCGGCGTACCCGATCGGGATACCGCAGCCGGCCCCCGGCAAACCGCCGCGCCGGATGATCCGGCGACCCGCGCGGGCGTGCCCCCGGGTCAGCGCGGCGGCTCGGGGCGGGTGATGGCCCAGCTACGGCCGTGCCGGTCGCGCAGCAGCACCTCGCGCGGCGTGCCGTTGGCGGCGCTGACCTGCGCGCCGGCCGCGATGGCGCGGCGCAGCACCGCGTCGGCGTCGGCGGAGGTGACGGTGAGCACCGGCAGCCCGGCGGCGGCCCCGGGCGGGTCGGCCCACTCGCTGACCGTGAACCGGTGGCCGTCGACGACGAGGTCGGCGGCGAGCACCCGCCCGTCGGGAAGGCACTCCTGCCGGTGCGGGACCGCACCGAAGACCCGGGTGTAGAACGCGATGGCGTCGGACGCGTCGGTGACCGTGAGGTGCGGCGCGGCTGGTGGGTGCTCGGAAGTCATGACGTCGATGCCACCCTCCCCGTCGCCCGGCGACGGAACCGTCTGGGTCGACGGTAGGCGGGCCGGCCGCCGAACCGGCACCCTTAACCGACCCCTGAACCGTCCCGACGGCAGATCGTGGCCGCCGCGCCGGGACCCCGGTGGCGGAGCGTGGTGGGGGGTGGTGACGGGCCGGTCGCCGCACTAGCGTCGGCGGCACGGGGCCGCGCCGTGCCCCCGTGCGATCGACCGGAGGGGCGTGGAACGTGTCGCTGCTGGCCGCGATGTCACCGTCGGTGGACGACCGTCCGGATCTGGTCCGGGTGGGTGACCGGTCGCTGTCCCGGTCCCGGCTGCACGGGCTGGCCACCGCCGTCGCCGACGACCTGCACGGCCTGGACCGGGTCGCGGTCGAGACCACCCCGACGCTGGAAACCGTGGTGGGGGTGGTGGGCGCGTTGCTGGCCGGCACGGCGGTGGTGCCCGTGCCGCCGGACGCCGGGCCCCGGGAGCGGGAGCACATCCTGCGCGACTCGGCGGCCCAGGCCCTGCTCGTGCCGGCGGGCACGGCCCCGGACGGCTCCCCGGCGGCGGACGGGTTGCCGGTCGTCCCGGTCGACCTGGGCCGGGTGTCGGCGACCACGCATCCGGAGCCCGGACCGGAGCGGACCGCCCTGATCCTCTACACCAGCGGGACGACCGGCGCGCCGAAGGGGGCGCTGCTGTCCCGGGGGGCGATCGCCACCTGCCTGGACGGGTTGGCCGACGCCTGGGCGTGGACGCCGGACGACCTGCTGGTGCACGGGCTGCCGCTGTTCCACGTGCACGGGCTGGTGCTCGGGGTGCTCGGGCCGTTGCGGGTCGGCGGCCGGCTGCACCACGTCGGCCGGCCGCAGCCCGAGCGGTACGCGGCGGCCGGCGGGACGCTCTACTTCGGCGTACCGACGATCTGGTCGCGGATCGCCGCGGCGCCGGCCTCCGCGCGGGCCCTGCGCGGCGCGCGGCTGCTGGTGTCGGGCAGCGCGGCGCTGCCCACGACGGTCTTCGACGATCTCACCGGGTTGACCGGGCACCGGGTCGTCGAGCGGTACGGGATGACGGAGACCCTGATCACGGTGAGCGCCCGCGCCGACGGCCCGCGCCGTCCGGGCGCGGTCGGGGTGCCGCTGCCCGGGGTACGCACCCGGATCGTCGACGAGCAGGGCCGGGACCTGCCCACCGACGGTACGGCGATGGGCGAGCTGCTGGTCACCGGCCCGACCCTGTTCGACGGCTACCTGAACCGGCCGGACGCCGACGCGGCGAGCCGCACCGCCGACGGCTGGTTCCGCACCGGGGACGTCGCCACGATCGGCCCGGACGGTTGGCACCGCATCGTCGGCCGGGCGAGCACCGACCTGATCAAGAGCGGCGGGTACCGGATCGGGGCGGGTGAGGTGGAGGAGGCGCTGCTGGCCCATCCGGCGGTACGCGAGGCGGCCGTGGTGGGCCTGCCGCACCCGGACCTGGGGCAGCAGGTCACCGCGTACGTGGTCGGCGACGGGGTGACCGGGCCGGAGCTGGTGGACTTCGTCGCCCGGCAGTTGTCGGTGCACAAGCGGCCCCGGGAGGTCCGGCTGGTCGACGCCCTGCCCCGCAACGCGCTGGGCAAGGTGCAGAAGAAGCGCCTCGTCGAGGGGTGAGCCGTCAGACCTGCACGGGCGTCGGCCGCACCCGCCGCAGCCACGAGTCGGGGCGGGGGCGGGTCCGCCACTCCCGGGGGTAGCCGACGGAGACCTCCTCGAACCGCACCCCGTCGTGCCAGGTCACCCGGGGAATGTGCAGGTGCCCGTAGATCACCGCCGTGGCGTGGAAGCGGCGGTGCCAGTCGGCGGTGAGTTCGGTGCCGCACCACTGGGCGAACTCGGGGTAGCGCAGGATGTCGGTGGGCATCCGGACCAGCGGGTAGTGGTTGACCAGGATCTTCGGCACCGCCGGGTCGCCGCCGGCGAGCCGGGTCTCGGTCAGCGCCACCCGGGCCCGGCACCAGGCGTCCCGGCTCGGGTGCGGGTCGGGGTGCAGGAAGACCTCGTCGGCGCAGACCACCCCGGCGGCGTGGGCGCGGGCCAGGGCCTGTTCCTTGCTGGTGACGCCGGGCTCGCGGAACGAGTAGTCGTAGCCGACGAACAGCGGGGCGACCAGCAGCGGGCCGCCGGGCCCGGTCCAGACCGGGTAGTCGTCCTCGGGGGTGGTCACCCCCAGGTTCCGGCACTGCCGCACGATGGCCTGGTAGCGCTCCTCACCGCGCAACCGGACGGGGTCCTGGGAGTGGGTCCACAGCTCGTGGTTGCCGGGCGCCCAGATGACCTTGCCGAACCGTTCGCTGAGCAGCGTCAGCGCCCAGGTGACGTCGGCGAAGAGTTCGGCGACGTCCCCGGCGACGATCAGCCAGTCGCCGGCCGCGCGGGGCCACAGGCTCTCCACGATCTTGCGGTTCTCCGGGTACGCCACGTGCAGGTCGCTGACGGCGTAGATGCCGGCGTTCATCGGGTGTGGTCCCCTCGTTCGTCCGGGTCCGCACGACGGGGTGCGGCTCCGGGTCGGCAGGTGCGGTCCGGCTCGGCTGGTGCGGTGCGGCTCGGGTTTCAGTGCGGTACGGCGACGACGGTCAGGGTCAGGCCGACGTCGTGCAGGTAGCGACCGTCGAAGTCCCGACCGCGACCGGGGACGAGGACGCGGGCGGTGAAGGTGCGGTCGGCCGGGCGCAGGACGATCCGGGCCTCGTCGAAGCCGAGGAAGATCCCGGTGATCGGGAACCACGCCTTGTAGAGGGACTCCTTGGCGCTGAACAGCAACCGGTCCCAGTGCGGTCCGGGGGCGTCGGTGGTCAGCCGGTCCACCATGGCGCGTTCCTCGGGCAGGGCGATCGCGTCGAGCACACCGTCGGGCAGGGCCGCGTCCGGTTCGGCGTCGATGCCGATGGCGCGTACGTCGGCCGCGCGGGCGACCACGGCGGCCCGGTAGCCGGCGCAGTGGGTGAGGCTGCCGACCACACCGGACGGCCAGACGGGTGCGCCACGGTCGCCGGTGAGCACCGGGGCGGGCGGTACGCCGAGGGCGCGCAGGGCCCGGCGGGCGCAGGTGCGGGCGGTGGTGAACTCCCGCTGCCGCTTCTCGACGGCGTGGGCCACCAGCGCGGCCTCCTCGGGGTGCAGCGGCTCGGTGTCGCTGTCGTCGAACGCCTCGACGGCGACGACGCCCGGCGGCGTGATCCGGTCGATCATGCGTCGGCCAGCGGCCGGATCGTCCAGGTGTCGCCGGTGTGGAGGAGGGTGGTGAGTTGTTGTTCGGGGGTGTCGGTGGTGGTGTTTTTGGCGGTGGTGATTTGGTGTTGGACGAGGGTGTCGTAGGTGGGGCGTTGGGTTTGGCGGAGGATGCCGATGGGGGTGTTGCGGAGGTCGGGTTGGGTGAGGCGGGTGAGGGCGAAGGCGTAGGCGGGGTCGGTGATGGTGGTGTCGTGGGTGATGATGTTTTCGGGTGGGGTGGTGGCGGTGTCGCGGATTTCGAGGCCGTATCCGTGGGGTGGGTGGACGACGCAGTGTTGTCCGTCGCGGCCGAAGGTGATGGGTTGGCCGTGTTCGAGGCGGATGAGGTGGTCGTCGCGGGTGTCGGGTTGTTTGAGTGGGTCGAAGGCGCCGTCGTTGAAGATGTTGCAGTTTTGGTAGATCTCGACGAAGGCGGCGCCGTGGTGTTCGGCGGCGGCGCGGAGGACGGTTTGGAGGTGTTTGCGGTCGGAGTCGATGGTGCGGGCGACGAAGGTGGCTTCGGCTCCGAGGGCGAGGGAGAGGGGGTTGAAGGGGGCGTCGGCGGAGCCGGCGGGGGTGGATTTGGTGATTTTGCCGGTTTCGCTGGTGGGGGAGTACTGGCCTTTGGTGAGGCCGTAGATGCGGTTGTTGAACAGCAGGATGGTGATGTTGACGTTGCGGCGTAGGGCGTGGATGAGGTGGTTGCCGCCGATGGACAGGGCGTCGCCGTCGCCGGTGACGACCCAGACGGACAGGTCGGGGCGGGTGACGGACAGTCCGGTGGCGATGGCGGGGGCGCGGCCGTGGATGGAGTGCATCCCGTAGGTGTTCATGTAGTAGGGGAAGCGGGATGAGCAGCCGATGCCGGAGATGAAGACGGTGTTGGCGCGGGGGATGTTCAGTTCGGGCATGAATTGTTGGACGGCGGCGAGGATGGCGTAGTCGCCGCAGCCGGGGCACCAGCGGACTTCCTGGTCGGATTTGAAGTCTTTGGTGGTGAGTTTCACGGCGACGGGTTCAGGCATTTTTGCAGACCTCTTCCAGCATCGTCTCCAGTTCGGCGGCGGTGAAGGGTAGGCCGCGGACCTGGTTGTAGGTGATCGCGTCGATCAGGTAGCGGGCGCGGATGATCTGGGCGAGTTGGCCGAGGTTCATCTCGGGGATGACGACGCGGTCGTAGGTGGCCAGGACGTCGCCGAGGTTGGCGGGGAGGGGGTTGAGGTGACGCAGGTGGGCCTGGGCGATGGGTTGGCCGCGGTGGCGCAGGGTGCGGCAGGCGGCGCCGATCGGGCCGTAGGTGGAGCCCCAGCCGAGGACGAGGGTCCGGGCGGTGCCGTCGGGGTCGTCGACGTCGAGGTCGGGCACGTCGATGGCGTCGATGCGGGCGGCGCGGGTGCGGACCATGTAGTCGTGGTTGGTGGGGTCGTAGGAGATGTCGCCGGTCTTGTCGGCTTTCTCCAGGCCGCCGATGCGGTGTTCCAGGCCGGGGGTGCCCGGTACGGCCCAGGGGCGGGCCAGGGTGTCCGGGTCGCGTAGGTAGGGCAGGAACGTGACGCCGTCGTCGTGGTTGGGGGCGGTGGCGAAGGCCACCCGCAGGTCGGGCAGGTCGTGCACGTCGGGTAGGAGCCAGGGTTCGGAGCCGTTGGCGACGTAGTTGTCCGACAGCAGGATCACCGGGGTGCGGTAGGTGACCGCGATCCGGGCGGCTTCCAGCGCGGCGTGGAAACAGTCCGACGGTGACTTCGCGGCGATCACCGCGACGGGGGCTTCGCCGTGCCGGCCGTTCAGGGCCATGTTCAGGTCCGCCTGCTCGGTTTTCGTGGGCAGGCCCGTGGACGGGCCGGCGCGTTGCACGTCCACGATCACCAGCGGCAACTCCAGGGCGACAGCCAGGGAGATCGTCTCGGACTTCAACGCGACCCCGGGGCCGCTGGTCGTGGTCACGCCGAGAGCGCCGCCGTAGGAGGCGCCCAGAGCGGCGCCGACCGCCGCGATCTCGTCCTCGGCCTGCATCGTGACCACACCGAGTTTCTTGTGTTTCGACAACTCGTGCAGGATGTCCGACGCCGGGGTGATCGGATACGCGCCGAGGAACACCGGCAGACCCGACCGCACCCCCGCCGCGACCAGACCCAACGACAGAGCGGCGTTACCGGTGATGTTGCGGTAGGTGCCCGGCACCATCTTCGCGGGTTTCACCTCATACCGCACCGAGAACGAGTCGGTGGTCTCGCCGTAGTTCCAGCCCGCCTTGAACGCCGCGATGTTCGCCGCGACCAGATCCGGCCGCTTGGCGAACTTCCGCTCCAGAAACCGCAACGTCGAGGTGTACGGGCGGGAGTACATCCACGACAACAACCCCAACGCGAACATGTTCTTCGCCCGCTCGGCGTCCTTCTTCGACACCGACAACTCCGCCAACGCCCCCACCGTCATCGACGTCAACGCCACCGGATGCACCACGAACCCATCCAGAGTGTCGTCCTCCAACGGACTCACCGCGTACCCGACCTTCACCAGATTCCGCTTCGTGAACTCATCGGTGTTCACGATGATGTCCGCACCCCGACGCAGATCAGCCAGATTCGCCTTCAACGCCGCCGGATTCATCGCCACCAACACATTCGGCGCGTCACCCGGCGTCAGAATGTCGTAATCCGCGAAATGCACCTGGAAACTCGACACCCCCGGCAACGTCCCCGCAGGCGCCCGAATCTCCGCCGGGAAATTCGGCAACGTCGAAATATCATTACCCAACTGCGCCGTCTCCGAGGTGAACCTGTCCCCCGTCAACTGCATCCCATCACCCGAGTCACCCGCAAACCGGATCACCACCCGGTCCAACTGACGCACCTCGGTCCTGCCGGGGCTCCCGCCGTCCGCCGTCGGCGCATCGTCGTACCGTGTCGTGGAGGTCATGGGCGATCACGTCCCTCTCTTCTGCGCGGCGCGCACCACGACGGTGCGCCGCCGGCGAACGGCGGGCCGACACCCGGCCCCGGCGGTACCTGCGCAGCCGTCGGCCGGCGCGGTACGGCCGCGCAGGTCCGTACCGCCGGGGCCGGCGACCCCGGCGTCAGCCGGCGGGGTCGCCGACCGCATCAAGCGCCGGCGAGCGCGTGCGACCACACGCTAGGTTCCGGCCCCGGCCGTGCCAACCCTTAGCGATCCCCTACCACGACCCACCTGCGGGGGGCCGGACGACGGGCTCTCCGGGGCGTCCACCGGGGACGGCGCAGGGGGCGCGTGCCTCGATCCGACATGGGACACTTGTCTACATGGGCGAGCTGACCAGCGGCGCAGTGGCCGAGCCGGGGTCACCGCTGCGGCCGGGCGATCCGGAGCACGTCGGGCCCTACCGGCTGCGTCGCCTGCTCGGCTCGGGCGGCATGGGGGTGGTCTTCCTGGCCGAGGCCCCGGGCGGGGGCCGGGTGGCGGTCAAGGTCGTCCACGACGAGCTGCGATCCCGGCCGGAGTTCCGGCGACGGTTCGCCCGCGAGGTCGCAGCCGCCGGCCGGGTGGCCGACTTCTGCACCGCCCGGGTGCTCGACGCCGACCCGCAGGGGCCGGTCCCCTACCTCGTCACCGAGTACGTGACCGGGTCGTCCCTGCACGAGCACGTGACCCGGCACGGCTCGCTCTCCGGCCCGCAGGCCGAGGCGCTGGCCGTCGGCGTGGCCGCCGGGCTCACCGCGATCCACGCCGCCGGGCTGGCGCACGGCGACCTGACCCCCCGCAACGTCCTGCTGTCGCCGTTCGGCCCCAAGGTCATCGACTTCGGCCTGGCGAGTCTGATCGAGGCGCTCGACCCGACCACCGGCCCCTCGTACGGCACCCCCGGCTGGTTGGCCCCGGAGCGGCTCGCCGGTTTCCCGCCCGCCCAGCCCGCCGACGTCTACGCCTGGGGCATCCTCGTCGGCTGGGCCGCCACCGGCCGGCTGCCGGTCGACCCCCGGGTCCACCCGGCCGGCCCGCCCGACCTGAGCGGGCTGCCCGCCGGCCTGGCGGCGGTGGTCGCGCGGGCGCTGCGCACCGAGCCCCGCCAGCGTCCCACCGCCCGGGAGGCGATGCTGATCCTGGTCGGCAGCGCCGACACGGCCAGCATCCGGTCGGCGGTGGAGCCGGTGGCGGCCACCACCGAGCAGCTCGACGGCACCCGGTGGTACCCGGGCGCCGGCCAGCCGGCCACCCTGGTCGCCCCGACGCCGCCGCCGCGTCGCCCGCCGCCGTCCTGGCCGGCGGTGCTGACCGGGGTGGTGGCGGTGGTGGCCCTCGTCGTGCTGGGCGTGGTCGCGATGCGGCAGGCCGACCAGCGGGGCGCGCCGTCCGCCGGGCCGGGTCCGTCCGCGCCGACCGGCGTCGTCACGCCGAGCGCCACCCCGAGCCCGTCGCCCACCCCGAGCCCCACCCCCGCCACCGCGACCGGGCAGGACGGGTCGCTGGAGTTCACCGTGACGGGGGTGCACTGCGGGTCGCGGGAGATCGGATTCTGGCCGTTGACCCAGAAGGCGGACGGCGTGTTCTGCATGGTCGACGTCGACGTGGTCAACAAGGGCTCCAAGGGGACCATCGTCTGGCCGCTCAGCCAGCGGCTGGTCGACGCCGACGGGCGGGGGTACACCCCCGACACCCGTTCCCTGCTCTACTATCCGGACACGCAACGGTTGACGAAGAAGATCGAGCCCGGCGCGACGGTCAGTGGCTCGCTGGTCTACGACACGCCGGTCGGCACCGAACTGCGCCAACTGGTCGTCCACGACACGCCACTGAGCGCGGGCACCACCATCGATCTATCCTGACCGAGAGAGCCGGAGAACATGGACGTCGCCGTCGCCATCGGCCTCACCGGGCGGGCACTGACCCGGGCCCTGTACGCCACCGGGCGGGGCGTGGTGCTCGTCGCCACCGCCGCACTCAGCCTGGTCCTCTTCATCGTCACCACCCTTGCCACGGCGTTCATTCTGCTCGGTGTCGGGGTGCTGCTGCTGCCACTGGTCACACCGTTGGTCCGCCGGCTCACCGGGCTGTGCCGGAACGTCGCCGCCCGTTGCGGGGTACCGATCGCCACGCCCTATCTTCCCCTGCCGCCGCTCGAACCGGGGATGTTCGGCTGGGTGCAGCGCTGCCGGTCCATTCTCACCGACCCGGCGACCTGGCGAGACCTATTGTTCCTGTTGCTCAACACGCTGGTCGGGTTCGCCCTCGGGCTGCTGCCGCTCACCCTGCTGGTCTACTCGGTGGAGGGGCTGGTGCTCTCCACCGGGTTCTGGATGCTGATGCGGGAGTCGGGGGTCAACTTCTGGTACGGCTTCACCGCGCTGGACTCCTGGCCGCACGCGGCGCTCGGGGCGTTGGTCAGTCTCGCGGTATTCGGGCTCTGGGCGGCCGTCGCCCCGCACGTGACGGCCGGCCACGCGCACTTCGCCCGGTCGCTCCTGGGGCCGAGTGAGCGCTCGGTGATCGCCTCCCGGATGCGGCACCTCTCCGAGACCCGTTCGGACGTGATCAACATCCAGGCCACCGAGCTGCGCCGGATCGAACGGGACCTGCACGACGGCGCACAGGCGCGGCTGGTCGCGATCGGTATGAAGCTCGGCGCGGCCAACCGCCAGTTGAGGACCAATCCGGACGCCGCCGAGACCCTGCTGGTCGACGCGCGCAACGCCACCGCCACCGCGCTGGAGGAGCTGCGCTGCCTGATCCGGGGGATCCACCCACCGGTCCTCGCCGAGCGGGGCCTGGAGGACGCCATCCGGGCCATCGCGTTGGAGAGCCCGATCGACGTCGAGGTCACCACCGACGTACCCGGCCGGATGGCCGCCCCGGCGGAGTCCGCCGTCTACTTCGCCCTGTCCGAACTGCTGAACAACGTCGTCAAGCACTCCAATGCCGACCGGGTCAGCATCGACCTGCGTCACGAGGCAGGTCTACTGCGGGCGGTGGTGATCGACAACGGTCAGGGCGGCGCGGACGCCACCCTCGGCACCGGACTCCGGGGCATCGAGCGGCGCTGTGCTACGTTCGACGGGACGCTCGTCCTCAGCAGTCCCGAAGGTGGGCCGACCGTCGCGATCCTGGAGCTGCCGTGCGCGTTGTACTCGCCGAGGACCTCTTCCTCCTGAGGCAGGGGATGGTTCAGCTCCTCGAGTCGTACGACTTCGAGATCGTCGCGGCGGTCGACAACGGACCGGCTCTGCTCGACGCCCTGGTGACCATCCGCCCCGAGGTCGCGGTGATCGACGTGCGACTTCCCCCGACGTTCACCGACGAGGGGATCCAGGCTGCCCTGGAGGCCCGACGCCGCTGCCCCGGCCTGCCCATCCTCGTGCTCTCCCAGCACGTCGAGCAGCTGTATGCCAAAGAGTTGCTCGCCGACGCCAGCGGCGGCATCGGATACCTGCTGAAGGACCGGGTGCTCAACAGCGACCAGTTCGTCGACGCCATCCGCCGGGTGGCCGGCGGAGGCACCGCGATGGACCCGCAGGTGATCTCCCAACTGCTGGCAGGTCGTTCCCGCCGGGAGCCACTGTCCACGCTCACCCCGCGCGAGCGGGAGGTGCTGAAGCTGATGGCCGAGGGATGTTCAAATGTGGCCATCGCACAACGCCTCATCGTCAGCCAGGGTGCGATCGCCAAATACACCACCAGCATCTTCACCAAGCTCGACCTGGCCCCGGCGGACGACAGCAACCGTCGGGTGCTGGCCGTGCTGGCGTACCTCAACGGCACCCGCGCCGACGTCTCCTGACCCACCCGACCGGGCCCTACCGGAGCAGCACCGCGGCGGCGTGCCGGCCCGGTTCCGCGACACCGACGTCGATGCAGGAACGCCCCCGGTCGGACGACCGGGGGCGTTCCTGGATTTCTCGGGTCACTCGACGGCGATGGCGGCCTCCGCCGGCCGGGAGAGCATCGCCCGCCGTCCCGGCAGCAGGGTGGCGGCGAAGGTGAGCCCCACGGCGCCGGCCACCACGGCCAGGTAGATCAGGACCGACCCGGAAGGGACCGGTCGTCCCAGCACCACGATGCTGAACGGCATCAGGGTGGCGACGGAGGCGATGGTCCCGAGGACCACCCCGATGATGGCGACCATGCCGGCCTCGACGCTGAGCATCTGCAGGGCCTGTTGCCGGGTGGCGCCGACGAGCCGCTGCATGCCCAGTTCCCGGCGTCGACCGGCGGTCGCCACGATCAGGGTGTTCGCCACCGAGATCATGGTGTAGCCGGCGACCAGCGCGACGAGCAGGTAGTTGACCCAGGCCAGGGTCTTGGTGCGTTCGGCGAACGTGGTGATCGCGTCGTGCCCCTCGACCAGGGTCCCCGGCTGCCCGGCGGTCTGCTTGCGCAGGGTGGCGGCGAGCGCGTCCCGGTCGGTGCCAGGCTCGGCAGTGACCAGGATCTGCCGGGCCAGCCCGGTGGTGCTGTGGGCGGCGAGCAGCTCGGCGGGAAGCATGATCGTCTCGTACCCCTCCTTCGCCGGGTAGAGCGCGACCACCCGTACGTCCACCGCCGACCGGTCACCGAGGCGCAGGGTGATCTGGTCGCCGATGCCGACGTTGAGGTTCTTCCCGGCGACCTCGGGCAGCGCCACGGTGTCACCGGTGAGATCGGCCAGGTTGCCGGCGCTCGCCTGCACCCCGGTGATGCCGGCGGCACTGGCCCCGTTCACCCCCTGGAGGGGCCACGGCGACTCGACGTGCGACCCGTCGTACGGCTTGTTGATCCAACCGGCGCTGGTGACGTACGCGGACGCCTCCTCGACGCCCGGCGCGGACCGGATCGCCGCCACCGTGTCGGCGGGGAATCCCCCGGTGGTGGAGCTGAGCACCACGTCGGCACGCAGGTTGTCGGAGAAGTAGCGCTCGGCGGCCTCGTTCTGGGTGGTCTGCATGTAGAAGTTGGCAAGCGCCAGGCCCACCGCCAGCATGATCGGGGTGACCGCGGAGGCGACCCGGACAGCGCGGGTCCGCACGTTGATCGTGCCGAGGTAACCGGCGAGTCCGAAGAACGCCCGCGCCGGCACGCTGAGCATAGCGGCCAGCAGCTTGGTCAGCCCCGGGCTGATCAGCGCGATGGCGATCGCCCAGCACATCACCGCCGGTCCGGCGGTCGCCGAGGCCACCGGGCCCCTCATCGCGATCGCGGTCACCAGGAAGAGCGCGAACCCGCCGCCGAAGAAGAGGAACGAGAACACCACCCGGGGCCAGGTGACCCACTTACGCTGGAGGGCGGCCTCGGCGATACCAGCGGTCGGCCGGATCTTGGAGGGACGCCGACCGGCGACGTTGGCGGCCATCAGCGCGGCGAAGATCCCGACGGCCGGACCGATCAGGTAGGGAAGGAAGCCCTGGTGGAACTCGACGACCGGCGAGATGACCCCGGCCTCCGAAACGATGTGGAAGAGCAGCGGCCCCAGGACCACACCGGGCACGCAGCCGAGGATCGCCGCGCCGACCGCCACCACCAGCGCCTCGCGGCGGACCATCGTCCGGATCTGCCGGGGCGTCGCGCCGATGGAGCGCAACAGCGCGATCTCCTTCTGCCGCTGCTGCACCGACAGGCCGAGGGTGCTGGCGACCACGAAGATCGCCACGAAGACCGTCATGCCGGCGAACACACCGGAGAGCGGGATGAGCCCGGCCTGCCCGCCGACCGCCTCGGGGAACTCGGCCGCCCCACGGTCGTCGCCGGTCAGCACCACCAGCTTGCGATCGGCGAGGGTCCGCTCGATCTTGCCGCGCAGGGCCTCCACGTCGGTGCCGGGCTTGGCCACCACGCCGATCGCATCGGCACTGCCGGTGTGCGGGTTGAGTCGCCGCTCGTCGTCGCCGGAGAAGAACAAGGCCGTCTGGCCCGTCTCGACCGGCGGCGTGGCGATGCCGCTGACCTGGAAGGAGGAGCTCACCCCACCGACCACCACGTCGACCCGGTCACCGACCTTGGCCCGTGCCAGCTTGGCCACCGCCCGATCCAGCACGACCTGGCCGGCCTGCGCGGGCGGCTGCCCGGCGAGCTTGTACGGCCCGAGCTGGGCCGACTCCCACCCGTGGCCCAGCGACTGGGTGCCGACGATCACCGGTGCCCCGTTGCGGACGACGGTGGCGACGAAGGACGACTCGGCGATCGCCCGTTCGACCCCGGGCACCTCCTGGATCTTGTTCACCAGGGTCGGGTCGATCCAGTACCGTTCGGCCAGTGGCACGGACTTGATGTCCTTGGTGTCCTGCGGGTCCTTCTTGGGCACGCCGTAGGTCTGCTTGCCGCTGACCACGACGTCGGCCGCCGCCAGGCGCTGCGGCGGGACCGCCAGCCGGATGCCCGTCTCCATCAGGCCACCGCAGGCGACGATCAGCGCCACCCCGAGGAAGACCGCGGCGAAGGTCGCGATGAACGCGAGCCTGCGGTAGCGCAGGGTGCGCCAGGCGAGGTACGTCATCAGAAGCCACCCCTGCCGGCGGACTGCGGCGACCGGTTCTGCTGCCACGCGGTCAGGTGGGTCATCCGCTCGGCCACCACGTCGGCGGTCGGCGACTCCAGCTCACCGATGAACTGGCCGTCGGCGAGGAACAGCACCCGGTGCGCGGCGGACGCGGCGACCGGGTCGTGGGTCACCATGATGATCGTCTGGCCACCGCTGGACACCGTCTCGCGGAGCAGTTGCAGCACCTCGATGGTGGTCTGGGTGTCCAGCGCACCGGTCGGCTCGTCGGCGAAGATGACCGCCGGCCGCATGATGAGCGCCCGGGCGATCGCGACCCGCTGCTGCTGGCCGCCGGAGAGCTCGCTCGGCAGGTGCTTGCGTCGCTCCGCCAGCCCCACCCGGCCCAGCACCTCCACCACGGAGGAACGGTCGGGGCGGCGGCCGGCCAGCCGGAACGGCAGTCCGACGTTCTGCTCGACGGTGAGCGCCGGCATCAGGTTGAACGCCTGGAAGATGAAGCCGACCCGCTCGCGGCGGAGGATGGTGAGCTGGTTCTCGTTCATGCCGCTGAGTTCCTTGCCGTCCAGCATCACGGAACCGGACGAGGGCACGTCGAGCCCGGCCGCGCAGTGCAGGAAGGTGCTCTTGCCGGAGCCCGACGGCCCCATCACGGCGGTGAAGCTGCCCCGCGGGAAGCTCATGGTGACGCCGCGCAGGGCGTCGACCCGGTTGTCGCCGCGCCCGTATGTCTTGCGTACGTCCCCCAGTCGGACCGCGTCGACGGCACCGCTGGTGGGCGTCCGATTGTCTTTATTCCAGTTCACCTCATGCTCCCCGCAGAAGAACGTCGCCTGACGGCGGTGGGTATACGTTCACGCTATGCAACGGGCAGGCGGCGCTCTATGGAGCTAATGACCCGAAGCGGTGGGTCTAGACCCACGCCGCGGGGTCGACTTTCGAGCCTTCCGCACCAGCTCAGCTCGCCTGTACCGCCGCCGACTCCCAGTGCGCCCAGGAGCGCTCGGCCCCGCTCGGCGCCACGGCCAGCAGCCCGGCCCCGGTGGCGTCCATCGGCAGCCCCAGCGACAGCTCGGTGCGTCGCCGGACGTTCAACTTCCGGTAGACCCGGGTCAGGTGCTGCTCGACGGTGCTCACCGTGATGTACAGCTTCTTGCCGATCTCCCGGTTGGTGTGACCCAGCGCGGCCAGCGTGGCGACCCGCTGCTCGGCGTCGCTGAGCCGGGACATCTCCTCGTGCTCGGACGGGGCCTCCGCCTCGTCACCGCCCGAGGCGTCCCCGCCGGGCAGCAGTCGACGACAGAGCGCCTGCGCCTGGATGTCCTTGGCCAGCTGCATCGCGCTGCGGGCCACCACCCGTGAGGTGTTGAACTCCCCGCGCCCGTAGTGGGCGCTGCTGAGCGCGGCGAGGGCGAGGAACAGTTGGTAGCGGTCACCGGCCTCCTGGAGCAGGTTGGCCGCCTGACGCAGGCTGTTGACCCGTTGTTTGACGTCGAGCGCCGACCCGAGCAGCCGCAGCGAGATGCCCCTGGTGCGGGCGTTCTCGGCGCCGGGCCGGGACAGTTGCTCGGTCACCATCCCCCGGGCCAGTTCGGGTCGGCCGGACCGCAGGTAGACCTGGGCCAGATCGCCCCGCCAGGGCAGCAGGGTGGGCAGGTCCAGCCCCCACTGGGTGGCCAGCTGCCCGCAGGTCTCGAAGTCGGCGAGCGCCGCGTGCACGCGTCCGCCGGCCAGGTGCAGGTGGCCACGGGCCCGCAGGTAGAGCGGCCAGAACCAGGTGTCCCGCATGGCATCCGGGATGACGTGCTTGAGCTGTGCCTCAGCCTCGTCCAGCTTGTCCATACCGATCTTGGCGAGCAGCAGGTTGGACAGTGGCGAGCCGATCGCGACCCCCCAGTTGTGCGGGGACATGGCGTCCAGCGCCTCGCGGGCGAACCGTTCGCTGAGCGGCAGGTCGCCCTGCCGTAGCGCGATGTGCGACCGCACGTCGGACAGGATGGCGTGCCAGGTGGTGGCACCCCGCGCCCCGGCCTCGGCCCCCAGGACGTCGCACCAGTGCACGGCCCGGTCCATCCGGTCGGCCCAGACGAGCGTCTGCAACGCGCACAGGGCCGATTCCAGTCCGACGTCGACCAGCAGGTGGCTACCGAGCACCTGCTCGGCGCGGGCGATCACGTCCTCGGTCGCCCCGTCGGTGAGGACGGCGGTCAGCGACGGGGTGGCCGACCCGAGCGGGCCGTCCGCGCGGGCCGCCGTCACGGCCGGCGCGGTCGTCGTCGGGATGCCGGGGGTGGCGTCGAGTTCGGCGAAGGCGACCGGGAAGTGCAGCCGCAGCCACTCGGTGCACCCCTCCAGCTCGGCGGCGGTGGTGGCGTCCCACTGCTGTCGCGCCGTACGCAGGTGCCGCAGCGTCTCCTGGGCGTCCTCCCGGTGGCCGTGCCAGAGCTGGTAACGCAGCAGCGCCGCTGCGTGCCGCTCGGAGAGGTGCCCGGCGCGCAGCGCGTCGCGCTGCGACTGGAGGTGCTGGCTGACCGCTGCCGGATTGATCCGCCACTGGCAGTCGGCCAGCAGCGCGGTCAACGCCGCCTTACGGGGGGCGTCGTCGCACATCTCGTGAGCCAGTTTGAGCGCCTCCACCGCGTCGTCGACGCGGTCCTCGGCGAGCGCGTGCGTCGCCGATTCCTGGAGCACGGTGATCGACCAGGGCTCGACCAGGCCGCCGGCCGCGAGCAGGTGGTCCCCGATCGCCGAGGCGGGCGCGCCTTCGGCGTGCAGCAACTCGGCCGCGCGGGCGTGCATCTCGGACAGCGCCTCCGGAGCGAGGTCGTGCAGCACCGCGGCCCGCACCGCCGGGTGGCGGAACCGGCCCGCGTCCAGCAGGCCGGACGTGGCCAGCGCGTCGAGTACCCACTGGACCCGGGCCGGCTTGCTGTCCAGCAGCCGGCCCAGCAGCGCCGGGGTGGCGAAGTCGCCGAGCAGGGCCAACCCGTGGGTCGTCTCCAGGATCACCGGGTCCCACCGCCGCAGGCAGGCCAGCACGGCCTGGCGGAACTGGTCGCCGACGACCACCTCGGTGCCGTCGGGCGCCCCCGCGGCCCGCCGGTCCTGGCCGAGCGCGTGCAACAGCAGCGGGTTACCGCCGCTGACCCGGTGGTACGCCGGAGCGAGCGCCACGGCGGTGTCCCGGTCCATCCAGCCGCTCAGCAGCTCGACGACCCCCGCCGTCGAGAGCGGGGCCAGCTGGATGCTGCTGAAGCAGGCGTGCCGGGTGAGCTCGGCGCGGAACTCCGGATTGAACGGTTGGGGTTGGGGTGACTCGGTGAGGACCACCAGCAGCTGCGCGGCGGTGAGCCGGCGTTGCAGGTAGAGCAGGGTCTGCAGGGTGGCCTCATCGGCGAACTCGACGTCGTCGACGAGCAGGACGAGCGGCCGTTCCCGGGCGAGGTCGAGCAGTTCGGCGCACATCCCGCGCACCGTGTTGATGTCGACCGCGCCCTCGGTGGTGGCCTCCCCGGCCTCGACGAACGCGGCGATGCGGCCCAGCGTCTCGGCCGGCAGCGGCACGCTGTGGAACAGTTGCCCCATCACGGCGGCGGGCAGCAGTCGCTCAGCCCGTGAGCAGGCGGCGCTCAGCACCAGACCGCCGGTCGCCTCGACGTGGTCGGCGAAGGCCCGCAACAGCTCGGTCTTGCCCGTGGCACCGGGGCCGCCGATCAGCACGACCCGTCCCCTGCCCGTGATGCTTCCGGAGTAAAGGTCCCGCAAGATGTCAAGCTCGCGGGTTCTCTCCACGAATTCCACCCGTCTCCCCCCAGGTCAGCGGTGACGCATCGAACGGGGCGCTGTCGCCTGGCGGGACAGGCCCCCGACGAAACCGTTCGGCTCGATGCCACGCGGTCCGCCGAGGCCTACCCGGCCACTGACCACGTCAGCCTGCAAACCGGGTCCTTCAATGAAGATGGTCAATTTAATGACGGCTTTCACCGCGCCTCGACGGCGACCCCAGCATACATAGACACCCGTACAAGACGGTAGTGGGGTGGTGATACTTCGTCACTGATATTACGCACGAGGGTGACGTTATGTCGGGTCGACGGCGCCGACCACGAAATTACCAATCGGTAGCAAATTCATGATCCAACAACCAGTCCACCCCGCCCACCTGCGCAGATGGCCGCAGAATCGATCACCCAGCAGGTCGTTGACCTGGAAAAGGACCACTACAGAGGGTTCCTACCGGAACATTTACGCCAAGTCAGCCTCAGCCCCCTCCGACCACTACGACCTCGTCACACCACCATCGAACGGGCCAGAAGCATTAAAACGGGCAATTTACTCTTGAGGAAAAATTGAGTTTCGGTGAGAAGACGGAGCTATTACGGGCGCAATTCAAAGCTTGCCGCATTCCTGTCGACCATGCGACATCGGCACAGGCATCGCAAATGCGACCGGCCAGTCGGTAAAGTGACCACAGGCTGACCGGCGGCTGAAATCCAGTGGTGGACCGGCGGGTTAGGGGTGGCTTCCGGGTATACGTGGGCTTTCCCTGACGTCAGGCTGGAACCATCCGAGGGCAGTGACGTACGACACGGTATCGAAAGCGTCTCCGCCCCCAGCCGAGGAGGAAATCGTGGACGATCTCACATCGGTGAGCAGCCCGCGGCGCTTCAGCGACGTTCGCGGTGACGACCACTTCGACGTGCTGCTGGAGGGTGGCCCGGTCGGCCTGCCGGCCACCACCAGGGCCCGCAGCGCACCGGCCGGTACCGGCCGGATCAAGGTGCCCTACCTGGGTGGCTACGAGCACTTCGAACGCTCTGGTGACCACGACGGCCTCAACGACGACGCCTCACAGGTGGTGGTCTTCCGCTGGACCATGCGGACCAAGATCGCCGAATGACGGCACGACTCAGGGGGCACCGGCGCTACCGGTGCCCCCTGAGTCGTCGTCGCGGATCAGCCGGTCGGCCCGCCGGGTCGTAGCGGCGCCAACTCGGTCGCGATCAGCTGGATCACGTCGGCAGCGTGGTCGTTGAGGTAGAAGTGCCCGCCCGGATACACCCGCACGTCACACTCGCCGGTGGTGTGCCGACGCCAGTCGTGCGCCTCGTCCAGCGTGGTCATCGGGTCGGCGTCGCCGGTGAGCACGGTGATCGGAGCGTCCAGGCGCTGCTCCGGATCGGCCCGGTAGGTCTCCACCGCCTTGTAGTCCCCGCGCACCGCAGGAAGGATCATCGGGAGCAGCTCCGGGTCGCCCAGCACGCGCGGGTCCGACCCGCTGAGCCGGGCCAGTTCCCGCAACACCCCGGCGTCGTCGCGGGTGTGCACGTACCGCTCGTCGCGGACCCGGGAGGGGGCCCGGCGGCCGGAGGCGAACAGCCGCACCGGCGGCCGGCCGGTCTCCCGCTGCAACCGCAGCCCCACCTCGTAGGCGATCACTGCACCCATGCTGTGGCCGAACAGCGCCACCGGCCGGTCCAGCCATGGCCGTAGCGCGCCGAACACCCCGTCGGCCAGCGCGGCGACGGTGTCCAGCACCGGCTCGTGTCGACGGTCCTGCCGGCCGGGGTACTGGATCGCCAGCACCTCCACGGTGGGCGTGAGCGCCCGGGAGACCGGGAACAGGTAGCTGGCCGAGCCACCGGCGTGCGGCAGCGCCACCAGCCGGATCGCGCTGGACGTCGACGGGTGGAACCGCCGCACCCACAGGTCGTTCTCTAGCGTTGCCGTCATCACTGGTCCTTCGGGGATCGACGCCGCGGGCACGCGCCCCGCAGCGGGACGTCTACAGCGGGAGGTCCCCGGGCCAGCGGTGTCCCGGCCGGCACGCCGACAGCGTCGCTGCGGTGCCGGTGCCCGCTGACGAAGCGAGCGTAGGAACACCGGGAGGCCGGGACAACCCCTACGCGGGAGCCCCGGCCCCCCTAGCCCGGCAGCGGGATGCGGATCTCAGGCCACCGGATGGGCCGGACGGGTGTCGGCCGGAGCGGCCGTGGGCGGTCCGATCCGGACCTCCGGGCCGGGCGCGGCACCGGTGGGGCCGGCACCCTCGACGACCGTGCCGACCGGCACCGTGTCGACCGGGACGGGTGCCGCGTCGACCGTGGCGGCGTCGGTGTCGGGGGCGGCGGAACCGTCGGCCGGCGGCCGGGCGGCAGCGGCCGGGGTGACGGGCCCGCCCTGACCACCCGACGTGTCCTGGCCCGGCACCGACGCGCCCACGTTACGCAGTTGCACGGCGGCCAGCACCGCCGTCACCAGCAGGATGCCGGCCGCGACGACTGCGGCGGCCCGCAACTCGGCGGCGAAAGCGGCGCGCGCCAGCGCCACCAGCGTGTCCCCCGCAGCGGTGGTGAGCGTGCGGCTCTCCTCGACCGCGCCACCCAGGGTCTCCCGGGCGGTCGCCCAGGAATCCGCCGACACCCCGTCCGGCGCCGTGCCCGAGAGTTGCTGCCGGTAGACGAACGTGCCGATGCTGCCGAGGATCGCGACGCCGAGCGCGGCACCGAGCTGGCTGCCGGTCTCGGAGAGCCCGGCAGCGGCACCGGCCCGCTCCGGCGGCGCGGTGGAGACGATCAGCTCGGCGCTCAACGTCAGCACCATCGCGACGCCACCGGTCATCAGCGCCTGACCGACGACCACCTGGGTCAGGCCCACCTCGTCGCCGACCTGGGCGAGCACCAGGCAGCCGGCGGCGCCCACCAGCAGGCCACCGGCCGCGACGTAGGCCCGCCGGAAGCGCTGCGCCAACATCGGAGCCAGCACCGCCGCGCCGACGCCCGCCGCGGCGGCGGCCGGCAACGACCACAGCCCGGCGGTGAACGGACGCAGTCCGAGCACCAGTTGGAGGTACTGGCTGATAAAGAACATGAAGCCGACAAGCGCGAAGTTGGCGAGCACGTTCATCACGACCGCCGCGCTGAATGCCGGCGCGCGGAACAGCCGGACGTCGATCACCGGGTCGGCGAGGCGTCGTTGCCGCCACACGAAGACGGCCAGGAAGACCAGCCCGCCGACCACCCCGGCCACCGGCGGCCAGTCCGCCCCGTGTTCGGCGAACTGCTTGATGCCCCAGATCGTCGGCAGCACCGCGACGAAGGCCAGCACCGTGCTGATCAGGTCGAACCGCCCGGCCGCCGGGTCGCGGAACTCCGGTAGCAGCAGGGGGGCCAGGATCAGCAGGAGCACCATGATCGGAACGTTGATCTCGAAGACGGTGCCCCAGGAGAAGTACTGGAGCAGGGCACCCCCCGCCACCAGGCCGATGACGCCGCCAGCGGAGAACCCGGCTGCCCAGAGCCCGATCGCGGCACGCCGCTCGTTCTCGTCGTGGAACATGTTGCGGATCAACGACATGGTCGACGGCATGAGGGTCGCACCGGCGGCGCCCATCACCGCCCTGGTCCCGATCAGCATGCCGGGACTGGTGGAGAGGGCCGTGGCCACGGATGCCGCACCGAACACGGCCGCGCCGATCATCAGCAGCCGACGGCGCCCGATCCGGTCCCCCAGCGTTCCCATCGGGATCAGCAGGCCGGCCAGCACGAAGGCGTAGACGTCGGTGATCCAGAGGAGTTGGCTGCTGGTCGGTTCAAGGTCCGCCGTGATGAACGGCAGGGCATATGACAGCACGGTCATGTCCATGCTGATGATCAGTGTCACCATGACGAGAACCGCGAGGCCGATCCACTCGCGGCGGCCGGCCTTTGCCTGCGCTGTAGCCATGGCCGAAAGCTATCACCGAGGATATACAAGCGTATACATCTGGCGGATGAATTAGGGGGTCGTTCCGAGTAGGGTGACGCCCGTGGGTCATCGGGAACGCCTGCTGGCAGGGGCCAGGGTCTGCCTCTACGAACGCGGCTACACACGTACCACCGCCCGCGACATCGTCGCCGCCTCGGACACCAACCTGGCGTCGATCGGCTACCACTTCGGCTCCAAGGAAGCCTTGCTGACCGCAGCTCTGGTCCAGGCGTTCGAGGAGTGGGGCGTCGAGATCGACCGGGTGCTGCGCGACGGCACCCAGCCCGACCTGATGGACCGGCTGGAGTCGATGTGGACCGGTCTGGTGGAGTCCTTCGGCTCGCACCGACCGCTCTGGGTCGCCGGGATCGAGGCGTTCGCGCTGGCCGAACACCTGCCGGTGCTGCGGGAGCAGCTGGCCGAGAGCTACAGCCGGGCCCGCCCCGCGCTGGCCGCCTTCGTCATCCAGAACGGCGGCGAGAACGTCAGCGAGGAGACCCGCAAGGCCGTCGGCTCGTTCCTGCTGGCACTGATGACCGGACTGACGGTGCAGCGGCTGCTCGACCCCGAAGCAGCCCCCTCCGGCAAGGAACTGGCAGCGGCGCTGCGGCTGATCATCGGTGCGGTCGCCGGGTCCACCGACGACTGATCCACCTCCCGGAACAGGGGTCGCGTCCGCCCCCTCGCCGAGGGCCGGGCCGACACAGGGGGCCGGCAGGGGTGGGACCCCGGCCGACCGTCATTCCACCCGCACCAGCCCGGCGCGGAGCATGTCCTCCAGCCAGACGTCGACGTCCCGCCGGGTGGCCGCCGGATCGGCCGCCCACTGCCGGGCGAGAACACCCGCCGCACGCTCCGGCGAGCCGCCCTGCTGCTGTAGGGCGATCCACATGGCTGCGGCGGTCGCCCCGAACCGGTATCGCAGTCCGTCCCGCTCGGAGGTCAGCTCCAGCTGCCCACTCCGGGTGACCTTCGCGATGATTCCCTGTTCGAGTCGCACCCGCATCCTCCCTGCCTCTCCGCGTCCACCTGGTGGTACCTGCGGCGAACCCGTACGTCCACCCCGTTCGGCAACTACCGTACGAGGTCGGGCGGTAACGCGATACGGTCATGGACCCACGTCGAAGGTGGACAAATACCCACCCCTCCACCGGGTAGGAAGACCCGAGGTCCGCCGGTCACCGGAGTGTCGGCGGACCTCGGGTCCGGCAGCCGGAGGGTCAGTCCGACGCCTCCAACTCGTCGTCGAGGATGTCGAACAGCTCGTCCGCGGAGACCGACGCCAGGTCCCGGGCCGCCGGTTCCACGCCGGCCGTGCCGTACGCCGCGTTCCAGCGGGCCATCAACGCCTGCAGCCGGACGGTGATCCGGTTCCGCTCCGCATCGTCCGGCACGGTGCCGTCCAGCAGCACCTCCAACCGGGCCAGCTCGGCCTCCAGCGACGGCGCGGTAGGCGGCTCACCGCCCAGCTCCGTCCGGACGAACCGGGCCACCGCAGCCGGGCTCGGGTGGTCGTAGATGAGCGTCGCCGACAGCCTCAGCCCGGTGGCCGCACCGAGGCTGTTACGGAACTCCACCGCCGCGAGGGAGTCGAAGCCCAGCTCCAGGAAGCCCTTGTCCATGTCGACGACGTGCGGGCGGTCGTGGCCGAGCACCTCGGCCGCCCGGTCCTGGACCAGCTCGGTGACCACCCGGTCGGCCTCCTCCGCCGGCAGACCGGCGAGCCGGTCCGCCAACGTCCGCTCCCCGGCCACCGCACCGGCCGCCACCCGACGCGCCGGAGCGCGGACCAGACCACGCAACAACGGCGGCACCCCCTCGGCCCGGGCCCGCAACGCGGCCAGGTCGAGGCGGACCGGCAGCGCCAGGGCGGGCGTGGGGTGGGTGGTGTCATCGAACAGTGCCAGCGCGTCGACGGTGGACAACGCACCCACCCCGGACCGGGCCATCCGCCGCAGGTCCGCCTCACCCAGGTGTCCGGTCATCCCGCTGCCCGACTCGGCCCACAGACCCCAGGCCAACGAGGTGCCGACCAGGCCGTGCGCCCGACGGTGCTGGGCGAGGGCGTCCAGGTAGGCGTTGGCCGCGGTGTAGTTGGCCTGCCCGGCCGCGCCGAGCGTGGCCGCCGCCGAGGAGAACAGGACGAACCAGCGCAACGGCAGGTGCAGGGTGAGTTCGTGCAGGTGGCGGGCGGCCTCGGCCTTGGGGGCCACCACCCCCGCCAGCCGTTGCGGGGTCAGCGCGGGCAGCAGACCGTCGTCGAGCGCGCCGGCCGCGTGGATCACCCCGGTGAGCGGGTGCGCGGCGGGCACCCCGTCGAGCAGAGCCGCCACCGCCGACCGGTCGGCCAGGTCGCAGGCGGCCAGCGTCACCTCCGCACCGGCCGCCGTCAGGCGGGACACCAGTTCGTCGACGCCGGGTGCGGCCGGGCCACGCCGGCTGGCCAGCAGCAGCCGCCGGACGCCGTGCCGGGTCACGAGGTGTTCGGCGACGAGCCGGCCCAGCCCACCGGTGCCGCCGGTGACCAGGACGGTGCCCTCCGGGTCCGGGCCGGCGGGCAGCTCACCGGCAGGCACCGGCAGCGGCGCGAGCCGGGGCGCGAGCAGCCCGCCGGAGCGTACCGCGAGTTGCGGCTCGGCACCGGCGGCGAGGGCCGCGCGCAGCCCGGCCGGATCAACCCCGTCGACGTCGACCAGGACGAACCGGCCCGGGTTCTCCTCCTGGGCGGCCCGGACCAGACCCCAGACCGTGGCGTCGACGGGCCGGGGCACGTCCTCGCCGTCGCCGGTGGCGATCGCGCGGGTCGTCACCAGGGCCAGCCGGGCACCGCTGAACCGGTCGTCGGCGAGCCACCGCTGGACCACGTCCAGCGCCCCGGCGGCGGCCGGCACCGGCGAGTCCGACGTGGCCCGCCAGGACAGCACGACGGTCTGCGGCACGAAACCGGTCCGCGCGATGTCGGCCGCGAGCGCGGCCAGGTCCGGGTGGTGGGGCACCCCGAGGCCGAGGTCACCGTCACCGACCACCACCGTCGCGTCGGCCGGCTCGGCGTCCCCGGCCGGTACCGGGACCCAGTCGAGCTGGTACAGCGCCGAACGGTGGGCGGTGCCCGCCACACCCAGCTGGTCGGTCGCGAGCGGCCGGACCACCAGCGCGGCGACCGAGGCGACCGGGACGCCACCGGCGTCGGCAAGATCGAAGGCGACCTCCTCCGGGCCGGTGCGGGTCAGCCGGACCCGCAGCGCCGTGGCACCGGTGGCGTGCAGGGTGACGCCGCGCCAGGCGAACGGCACCTGGAGCCGCCCGTCGTCGGGCTGGTCCGCCTCGGCCAGGTCGAGGGCGTGCAGCACCGCGTCGAAGAGCGCCGGGTGCAGACCGAACCGGGCGGCCGAGGACCAGGCGTCCTCGGGGAGCGCCACCTCGGCGTACACCTCGTCGCCGCGTTGCCAGGCGGCCCGCAGCCCCTGGAACAGCGGGCCGTAGTGGTAGCCGGCATCGGCGAGCCGGTCGTAGCGCCCGTCCAGGTCGACCGGTTTGGCGTCGGCCGGCGGCCAGGTGTCGCCGGCCGCCACGGCCGGGACGGTGGCCGGCGCCGGAGCCAGCACGCCGGTGGCGTGCCGGGTCCACCCGTCACCGCCGTCCGCCGGGCGGGAGTGAACGGTGACCGGGCAGCGGCCGGTCCCGTCGGGCGCCCCCACCACCACCTGCAGATCCACCCCGCCGCGCGGGGGCACGGTCAGCGGGGCCTCCAGGGTCAGCTCCTCCACCAGGCCACAGCCGACCTGGTCACCGGCGCGGACGGCCAGCTCCACGAAGGCCGTCCCGGGCAGCAGCACCGTCCCGGCGAGGGCGTGGTCGGCCAGCCACGGATGGGTCCGCAGGGAGAGCCGGCCGGTCAACACGGTGCCGTCGACGCCGGCCAACCCGACCACCGCGCCGAGCAGCGGGTGGGCGGCCGGACGCTGGCCGAGGCCGGGCACGTCGCCGTCGACCTCCGCCGCGTCCAACCAGAGCCGGCGACGCTGGAACGGGTACGTCGGCAGTTCGGTGACCCGGGCGCCGGTCGGCGCGAACCAGGCCCGCCAGTCCACCGGCACGCCCCGGGTGTGCAGGGTCGCCAGGGCGGTGAGCAGGGTCGTCGCCTCGTCCCGGCCGCTGCGCAGCACCGGCACCAGGGCGACGCCGTCGGTGCCGGTGACACACTCCCGGGCCAGCGCGGTGAGCACCGCGTCCGGGCCGACCTCCAGGTACGTGGTGACGCCCTCAGCCTCCAGGGTGGTGATCCCGTCGCTGAACCGGACCGCCTCCCGGACGTGCCGCACCCAGTAGCCGGGGTCGCGGATCTCATCGGGGTCGGCGAGCCGGCCGGTCAGGTTGGACACCACAGGCACCCGCGGCGGGCTGAACGTCAGGCCGGCGAGAACCTCGTGGAACTCGGCCAGCATCGGTTCCATGTGCGGCGAGTGGAAGGCGTGACTGACCCGCAGCCGCTTGATCCGGCGGCCCCGGGCCCGCCAACCGTCGGCGATCGCGCCCACGGCGTCGTGGTCACCGGAGACCACCACCGCCTGCGGACCGTTGACCGCGGCGATGCCCAGTTCGGCCTCGCGGCCGGCCAACTCCCCGCGTACCTCCGCCTCGGACGCCTCGACGGCCACCATCGCGCCGTCCTCGCGCATGCTCTGCATCAGCCGGCCCCGCGCGGTGACCAGGGTCGCCGCGTCGGGCAGCGACAGCACCCCGGCGACGTGCGCCGCAGTGACCTCACCGATGGAGTGCCCGGCGACCAGGTCGGGTCGGATCCCCCACGACTCGAGCAACCGGAACAGGGCCACCTCGATGGCGAACAGCGCGCTCTGGCTGTAGACGGTCTGGTCGAGCAGGGCGGCGTCGGCCACGTCCGGCTCGGTGTAGAGCACCTCGCGCAGCGGTCGGTCGAGCTTCGCGTCCAGGTGGGCGCTGACCTCCTCGAGCGCCTCGGCGAAGGCCGGGTACGCGGCGGCCAGTTCACGGCCCATGCCGAGTCGCTGGGCACCCTGACCGGTGAAGAGCATGGCGAGTTTGCCGCCGACGGGGGTACCCCGGACCACCTCGCTGCCGTCGCCGCCCCGGGCCGTCTCCCGCAGCGCGCGCACCGCGTCGTCCCCGGCGGCGGCGACCACGACGGCCCGGCGTTCCAGCGCCGCCCGGGTGGTGGCCAGCGAGTACGCCACGTCGAGGCTGGCGCCGGTGGCGGCGACCAGGTCGGCCTGGGCGCGCAGCGCATCGTCCGAGCGGGCCGCGAGCAGCCACGGCAGGACGGGCGGGTCGACCGTCACGTCGACCTCGACCGGCGCGTCCTGCGTCGGGGGTGCCTGTTCGATGATGACGTGGGCGTTGGTGCCGCTGATGCCGAACGACGACACCCCGGCCCGGCGCGGCCGGTCCACCGCCGGCCACTGCTGCGGCTCGGTGAGCAGCCGCACCTCCCCGGCCGACCAGTCCACCTGCGGGGACGGCTCGTCCACGTGCAGGGTGCGCGGCAGCAGGCCGTTGCGCATGGCCAACACCATCTTGATCACGCCGGCCACACCGGCCGCGCCCTGGGTGTGCCCGATGTTCGACTTGATCGACCCCAGCCACAACGGCCGGTCCGCCGGCCGATCCTGCCCGTACGTGGCCAGCAACGCCTGCGCCTCGATCGGGTCGCCCAGGGTGGTCCCCGTGCCGTGCGCCTCGACCATGTCCACCTGGTCGGGTGCGACGTTCGCGACGGCCAGCGCCTGCCGGATGACCCGCTGCTGGGAGGGGCCGTTGGGCGCGGTCAGGCCGTTGGACGCGCCGTCCTGGTTGATCGCCGAACCCCGCACCACGGCGAGCACGTGGTGACCGTTGCGCTCGGCGTCGGACAGCCGCTCCAACAGCAGCATCCCGACACCCTCGGACATCGCCGTGCCGTCCGCGCCGGCCGCGAAGGACCGGCACCGGCCACCGGCGGCGAGGCCACGCTGGAGGCTGAACTCGACGAAGGTGCCCGGAGTGGACATCACGGTGACGCCACCGGCCAGGGCGAGGGAACACTCCCCCGACCGCAACGCCTGCACCGCCAGGTGGATCGCCACCAGCGACGAGGAGCAGGCGGTGTCGACGCTGACCGCCGGCCCCTCCAACCCCAACGTGTACGAGATCCGCCCCGACGCGACACTGGACATGCTGCCGTTGCTCAGGTAGCCGGCCAGCTCGTCCGGCACGGAGGGCAGCCGGCTGCCGTAGTCGTGGTACATCACGCCGGTGAAGACGCCGGTCGGGCTCCCCTTGAGCGACGTCGGGTCGATGCCCGCCCGCTCCAGCGCCTCCCAGGAGCTCTCCAGCAGCAGCCGCTGCTGCGGGTCCATCGCCACCGCCTCGCGCGGACTGATCCCGAAGAAGTCCGGGTCGAAGTCGGCCGCGTCGTAGAGGAAACCGCCCTCCAACGAGTACGTCCGGCCGGGCTTGCCGGGCTCCGGGTCGTAGAGGCTGTCGAGGTCCCAGCCCCGGTCGGTGGGGAACGCCGAGATGGCGTCCCCGCCGTCGACGAGGAGCTGCCACAGCTCCTCCGGGCTGCGGACCCCGCCGGGGAACCGGCAGCTCATCGCGACGATCGCGACGGGTTCGTCGGCCACCGGGCGGGACGGTTCGTCCGGCCGGACCTCGGCCGGACTGCCGACGATGGTGTGGTGCAGATGGTCGGCGAGCGCGGCGGGGTTCGGGTAGTCGAAGACGAGCGTGGCGGGCAGCCGCAGCCCGGTGGCGGTGTTCAGCTTGTTCCGCAGCTCCACGGCGGCCAGCGAGTCGAAGCCGAGTTCCTTGAACGCCCGGGCCGGTTCGACGGCGGTGCCGCTGTCGTGCCCGAGGACCGCCGCGACGCTGGCCCGGACCAGATCGAGCAGCATCCGGCGCTGGTCGTCCACACCGAGGGTGGCGAGTTGCCGCTGTAGTCCGGAGCCGGTGACCGGGGCGGCCCCGGCACCGGCCGCCCGACGGGCGGGCAACCGGACCAGACCCCGGAACAGCGCCGGCATCTGCTGCCCCTGGGCGCGCAGCGCGGCGGTGTCCAACCGGATCGGCACCAGCGCCGGCTCGCCCGCCGCGACCGCCACGTCGAGCAGGGCCAGGCCCTGCTCGGAGTCGATCGGCAGGACACCGGAGCGGGCCATCCGGGCCACGTCGGCGTCGCCGAGGTGGGACGTCATCCCGCTGCGCTGCTCCCAGAACCCCCAGGCCAACGACGTGGCGGGCAGGCCGAGGGCATGCCGGTGGGCGGCCAGCGCGTCCACGAAGACGTTCGCGGCGGCGTAGTTGCCCTGCCCGGCCCCGTCGATGGCCCCGGCGGCGGAGGAGAACAGCACGAACGCGTCGAGGTTCCGGCCGAGGGTCAGCTCGTGCAGGTGCCAGGCCGGTTCGGCCTTGGCCCGCCAGACCGAGTCGAGCTGCGCCGGGGCCAGGGTGGCCAGCAGCCCGTCGTCGAGGACACCGGTGGTGTGCACGACCGCGGTCAGCGTGGGGATGCCGTCGAGCAGGGCGGCGACGGCGTCCCGGTCCGCCATGTCACAGGCGACGATCCGGACGGTCGAGCCCAGGGCGGTCAGCTCGTCGAGCAGGTCCGTCGCGCCGGGGGCGGCGAGCCCCCGCCGCGAGGTGAGCACCAGGTCGCGGACGCCGTGGCCGGCGACCAGATGACGGGCCACCAGCGCACCCAGCACACCGGTGCCACCGGTCACCAGCACGCTGCCGTCGGCCCGCCACACCTCGCCGGAGCCGGCGAACCGGGTCAGCCGTGGCACCCGTACCTGGCCGTCCCGCAGGGACAACTCCGGCTCGCCGGTGCCCACCGCCGCCACGATGTCCTCCACCGGCGTCTCCGGGTCGGCGTCCACCAGCAC
This sequence comes from Micromonospora sp. HM134, assembly GCF_007833915.1. NCBI lineage: Bacteria > Bacillati > Actinomycetota > Actinomycetes > Micromonosporales > Micromonosporaceae > Micromonospora > Micromonospora sp. HM134. Next base: position 2,116,756 of record NZ_CP041061.1, on the reverse strand, counting down.
GAACTGGCCCGGGTTCTCCGCCTGCGCGGCCCGCACCAGGCCCCACACCGGGGCGTGGGCGAGGTCGGTGCCACCGTCGACGGCACCGTGGGTGACCACCACCAGCTGGGCGGCAGCCTGCGCCGGGTCGGCCAGCCAGGACTGGAGCAGGGCGAGGGTCTCCCCCACCGCCGTCCGGGCGGCGGTGGCCGGGTCGGTGTCGTCGCCGACCGGGGTGAGCGGGGCGAGCACGACGTCGGGGATGCCGAAGCCGATCCCCTCCAGGTAGCCCCACGACTCGGTGGGGGTGCCGGTGGGGACCGTCGTCCAGTCGATGCGGTAGAGGTCGCCGTCGGTCGGGGCGGTGGTGGTGAGCTGGACCGGACGGGAGACGAGGGCACCGACGACGGCCACCGGGGCCCCGTCGGGGTCGGCGAGGTGCAGGGTGGCGGACTCCGGCCCGGTGGCGGTGATCCGGACCCGCAGGGCGGTCGCCCCGGTGGCGTACAGGGTGACGTCGGTCCACGCGAACGGCAGGTACGGCGGCCGACCGGCGGGCACCGGCTCACCGATACCCACCGCCTGGAGCGCGGCGTCCCACAGCGCCGGGTGCAGCCCGAACCGGGCCGCGTCCGCGTGCGCCTCCTCCGGCAGGGCCACCTCGGCGTACACCACGTCGCCGGCCCGCCACGCCGCCTGCACGCCCTGGAACATCGGCCCGTACTCGTAGCCCTGGGCCATCAGGTCGTCGTACAGGCCCGCCGTCGGCACCGGCACCGCACCCGGCGGCGGCCACGCGGTCAGCGTGAACGCGGGGTCGGGGGTGTCGGCCGAGAGGATGCCGGTGCCGTGCCGGACCCAGCTCTCGGTGTGCTCCGGGCGGGAGTGCACCGTGACCGCGCGTCGGCCGGCGTCGTCGGGGGCACCCAGCAGGAGTTGCACCTGGACGGCGCCCTGCGCGGGCAGGACCAGCGGAGCGTGCAGGGTCAGCTCGTCGAGGTGACCGACGCCGGCGTGCTCACCGGCGTGCAGCACCAGCTCGACGAGGCCCGTACCGGGCAGCAGCACCGTGCCGTTGACGGCGTGGTCGGCCAACCACGGATGGGTGTCCAGGGAGATCCGCCCGGTGAAGAGCACCTCACCGGACTCGGCCATGCCGACCGCGGCACCCCACAGCGGGTGGCCGGCGGAACCGAGCCCGGCGGCGGCGAGGTCGGCGGTGCTGCCGGTGGCGTTGATCCAGTACCTGCGGCGCTGGAACGGGTAGGTCGGCAACGGCACCTCGCCGCGGGGACGCGCCGGCAGCACCGGCGACCAGTCCACCGCGAGGCCCCTGCTGAACGCCTCACCCAGCGAGGTCAGCCAACGGCGCAGACCACCCTCGCCACGGCGCAGCGAGCCGACGGCGGCGACCTCGACGCCCCCGTCGGCGGCGGTCTCCTCGATGCCCATGGTCAGCACCGGGTGGGCGCTGCACTCCAGGAACACCCGCATGCCGGCGGCGAGCAGGACCCGGGTGGTCTCCTCGAACCGCACCGTCTGCCGCAGGTTGGTGTACCAGTACCGGGCGTCCAGGCCGGCGGTGTCGAGCACACCCGCGGTGACCGTCGAGTAGAACGGCACGCGGGAGGCGCGGGGGGTGATCCCGGCGAGGACGTCGAGCAGCCGCTGTTCGATCAGCTCGACCTGGGCGGAGTGCGAGGCGTAGTCCACGTTGACCCGCTTGGCCCGGTGCCCCTCGGCGGTGAGGGTGGCGACCAGGTCGTCGACCGCGTCGGGGTCGCCGGAGACGACCACGGAGGAGGTGCCGTTGACGGTGGCGATGGAGATCCGCCCGGCGTAGCCGGTCAGCCGCTCGGCCGCCGCCCGCTCCGGCAGGCCGACGGAGGCCATCGCGCCCCGCCCCGCCAGGTCCTCCGCGATGGCCAGGCTCCGCAACGCCACCACGGCGGCACCGTCACGCAACGACAGACCGCCCGCCACCACGGCGGCGGCGATCTCACCCTGCGAGTGACCGATCACCGCGTCCGGCTCCACGCCGTACGCGCGCCACAGCCCGGCCAGCGACACCATGACCGCCCAGAGCACCGGCTGCACCACGTCCACCCGGTCCACCGAGGGGGTGCCCTCCACCCCCCGCAGCACGTCGGTCAACCGCCACGGCACGAACTCCGACAACGCCGCACCGCACTCGTTGATCCGCTCGGCGAACACTGGCGACGAGTCCAGCAGTTCCACCGCCATGCCCAGCCACTGCGAGCCCTGCCCGGGGAAGACGAAGACGGTGCCGCCCTGGAGCACCCCGGGGGCGGTGCCGTTCTCGGCGAAGGCGCGCGCCCCGGCGACGAACTCGGCCCGGTCGCCGACGATCACCGTCCGCCGGTCCAGCAGCGCCCGCCCGGTCGCCAGCGTGTACGCGAGGTCACCCGGCCGTGCGGTGTCGCTCTCGGCGACGGCGGCCACCCGCCCGGCCTGCTCCCGCAGGGCCTGGTCGGTACGGGCGGACAGCACCCAGGGCAGGATCTCCGGCTCGGGGGCGTCGGCCGGTGGCTCCTCGCCCGGGGGTGCCTGTTCGATGATGACGTGGGCGTTGGTGCCGCTGATGCCGAACGACGACACCCCGGCCCGGCGCGGCCGGTCCACCGCCGGCCACTGCTGCGGCTCGGTCAGCAACTGCACGTCCCCGGCCGTCCAGTCGATCTGCGGGGACGGTTCGGTCACGTGCAGGGTGCGCGGCAGCAGGCCGTTGCGCATGGCCAGCACCATCTTGATCACGCCGGCCACGCCGGCCGCGCCCTGGGTGTGCCCGATGTTCGACTTGATCGACCCGAGCCAGAGCGGCCGGTCCCCGGGACGGTCCTGCCCGTAGGTGGCCAGCAACGCCTGCGCCTCGATCGGGTCACCGAGGGAGGTGCCGGTGCCGTGCGCCTCGACCACGTCCACCTCGGTGGTGGGGATGCCACCGGCCGCCGCCAGGGCCTGCCGGATCACCCGCTGCTGCGAGGGGCCGTTCGGCGCGGTCAACCCGTTGGACGCGCCGTCCTGGTTGATCGCCGAACCCCGCACCACGGCGAGCACGTGGTGACCGTTGCGCTCGGCGTCGGACAGCCGCTCCAACAGCAGCATGCCGACACCCTCGGACATCACGGTGCCGTCCGCGCCCGCCGCGAAGGACTTGACCCGGCTGTCGGCGGCCAGGCCACGCTGGAGGCTGAACTCGATGAAGGTGTCCGGGGCGGACATCACCGTGACGCCGCCGGCCAGGGCCAGCGAGCACTCCCCCGCCCGCAGCGCCTGCACCGCCAGGTGGATCGCCACCAACGACGACGAACAGGCCGTGTCGACACTGACCGCCGGCCCCTCCAACCCCAGGGTGTACGAGATCCGCCCCGAGGCCACGCTGGCCATGCTGCCGTTGCCCAGGTAACCCACCAGGTCCTCGGGCACCTCCGGCAGCCGGCTGGCGTAGTCGTGGTACATCACCCCGGCGAACACGCCGGTGAGGCTGCCGCGCAGCGAGGTGGGGTTGATGCCGGCCCGCTCCAGCGCCTCCCACGAGGTCTCCAGCAGCAGCCGCTGCTGCGGGTCCATCGCGACCGCCTCGCGCGGGCTGATGCCGAAGAAGTCGGGGTCGAAGTCGGCCGCGTCGTAGAGGAAACCGGCCTCCATCGAGTACGTCTTGCCGGGCTTGCCGGGCTCCGGGTCGTACAGGTTGTCGAGGTCCCAGCCCCGGTCGGTGGGAAACGGCGAGATGGCGTCCGTCCCGTCGACGAGGAGCTGCCACAGCTCCTCCGGGCTGCGCACGCCACCGGGGAAGCGGCAGCTCATCGCGACGATCGCGACGGGCTCGTCGTCGGCGATCGCGGTGGCGACGGTCGGGGCGGCCGGGGTGGCCGCGCCGAGGAGCCGGGTGTGCAGGTAGTCGGCGAGCACCGTGGGGTTCGGGTAGTCGAAGACCAGGCTGGCCGGCAGTCGCAGCCCGGTGGCGGTGTTCAACTTGTTGCGCAGCTCCACGGCGGCCAGCGAGTCGAAGCCGATCTCCCGGAACGCCCGGGCCGGTTCCACGGTGGCCGGGCTGTCGTGGCCGAGCACCGCAGCCACGTCGGCCCGGACCAGGTCGAGCAGCAGACGCCGCTGCTCGGCGTCGGTCAGACCGGTCAGTCGCCGTTGCAGCGCCGACCCGCCGACCGGCGTCCGGCCCGCCTCGGCGGCCCGCCGGGCCGGGAGCCGGACCAGGCCACGGAACAGGGCCGGCATCGACTGGCCCTGGGCGCGCAGCGCGGCGGTGTCCAACCGGATCGGCACGAACGTCGGCTCGCCGGTGGCGACCGTCGCGTCCAGCAGCGCCAGCCCCTGCGCGGAACTGATGGGCAGGATGCCGGAGCGGGCCATCCGCGCCAGGTCGGCCTCGCCGAGGTGCGCGGTCATCCCGCTGCGTTCCTCCCACAGCCCCCAGGCCAACGAGGTCGCGGCGAGGCCGAGCCCACGCCGGTGCTCGGCCAGGGCGTCGAGGAACACGTTCGCCGCGGCGTAGTTGCCCTGCCCGGAGCCGTCCACCACGCCGGCGGCCGAGGAGTAGAGCACGAACGCCGACAGGTTCCGGTCCCGGGTCAACTCGTGCAGGTGCCAGGCGGGGGTGGCCTTCGCCCGCCACACGCCGTCGAACTGCGCCGTGGTCAGCGAGGTCACCAACCCGTCGTCGAGGACGCCGGTGGTGTGCACCACCGCCGCCAACCCGGGAATCCCGTCGACCAGGACGGCAACGGCCTCCCGGTCGGTCAGGTCACACGCGACCACCTCGACGGCGGCACCGAGACCGGCCAGTTCCTCGCGCAGCTCCACCGCGCCCGGTGCCGCCGGCCCCCGCCGCGAGGCCAGGACCAGATCGCGGACGCCGTGCGTGGCGACCAGGTGCCGGGCCACCAGCGCGCCCAACACGCCCGTGCCGCCGGTCACCAGGACCGTGCCCTCCGCCCGCCAGCCGGTGTCGCCGGTGGCGGCGCGGGCCAGCCGTGGCACGCGTACCTGCCCGTCGCGCACCGACAGCTCCGGCTCGCCGGTGCCGACCGCCGCGACGATGTCCTCGACCGGCGTCTCCGGGGCGGCGTCGACCAGCACGAACTGGCCGGGGTTCTCCGCCTGCGCGGCCCGGACCAGGCCCCAGACCGGGGCCTGGACCAGGTCGGTGACCCCGTCGGCCGCGCCGCTGGTCAGCACCACCAGCCGGGACTCCGCCGACCGGGGGTCGGCCAGCCAGCGCTGGAGCAGCCCGAGCGTCGCCACGGCGGTGGCCCGCGACGCCGACTCGACGTCGACGGCACCGTCCGGGGCGGCCGACGGGTCGCCGGCCGCCGGGGTGGTGAGCCGGGTGACAACCAGCTCCGGCGCGTCGTCGCCGAGGTCCTCCAGGTACGCCCAGGAGGTGGTCGCGGCGGTGGGCGTCGGCACCGGGGTCCAGTCGACGCGGTAGAGGTTGCCGTCGGCGGCGGCCCCGGCGGCGAGCTGCACCGGCCGGGAGACCAGCGCGCCGACCTCGGCGACCGGTGCGCCCGTCGGATCGGCCAGGTGCAGGGCCACCGCCTCGGTGCCCACCGGAGTGATCCGCACCCGCAGGGCGGTCGCGCCGGTGGCGTGCAGCGTCACCTCCGTCCACGCGAACGGCACCGACGGCGGCCGGTCCGCCGGCGCCTCCTCGCCGATGCCCACCGCGTGCAGCGCCGCATCGAGCAGCGCCGGGTGCAGGCCGAACCGCGCCGCGTCGGCGTGCGCGTCGGACGGCAACGACACCTCCGCGTACACCGTCCCGCCGGCCCGCCACACGGCCTGCACGCCCTGGAACACCGGGCCGTACTCGTACCCCTGGGCCACCAGATCGTCGTAGAAGCCGTCCACCGGCACGGGCACCGCGCCCGGCGGCGGCCAGGCGGTCAGGTCGAAGGTGGCCACGGCCGGGGTGTCGGCGAGCACGGCGGTGGCGTGCCGGGTCCACGGCAGGTCCGGGTCGGCGTGCTCGGGACGCGAGTGCACGCTGACGGTACGGCGGTTCGCCTCGTCGGCGGCCGTCATCAGCAGTTGGACCTGCATCGCGCCGCCAGTGGGCAGCAGCAGCGGGGCGTGCAGGGTCAGCTCTTCGAGGTGCCCGAGACCCACGTGGCCCCCGGCGTGCAGGACGAGTTCGACGAAGCCGGTGCCGGGCAGCAGCACCGTGCCGGCGACCGCGTGATCGGCCAGCCACGGGTGGGTGTCCACGGAGAACCGGCCGGTGAACAGCACCTCGCCGGACTCGGCCATCGACACCGACGCGCCCCACAGCGGGTGGCCCGCCGCCCCGAGGCCCACCGACGCCACGTCGGTCGCCGCGGTGGTGGCGTTGATCCAGTAGCGGCGGCGCTGGAAGGGGTAGGTGGGCAGTTCGGTGGTGCGGGCGCCGGTGGGCGCGAACCAGGCCCGCCAGTCCACCGGGACGCCCCGGGTGTGCAGGGTCGCCAGGGCGGTCAGCAGGGTCGTCGGCTCGTCCCGGCCGGCACGCAGCACCGGCACCAGGGCCACCGCGTCCTCGTCGGTGACGCAGTCCCGGCCCATCGCCGTCAGCACCGCGTCCGGGCCCACCTCCAGGAACGTGGTGACGCCCGCCGCCTGGAGGGCGGCCACCCCGTCGCCGAAGCGCACCGACTCCCGTACGTGCCGTACCCAGTAGTCCGGGTCGCGCAACTCCTCGGGGTCGGCCACCGCACCGGTCACGTTGGACACCACCGGCAGTTGTGGCCGCTCGAACACCAGGCCGGAGAGGATCTCGTGGAACTGCGCCAGCATCGGCTCCATGTGCGGCGAGTGGAAGGCGTGACTCACCCGCAGCCGCTTCGTCCGCCGCCCCTGACCCCGCAGACCCGCGGCGACCGACTCCACCGCCTCGGCGTCACCGGAGACGACCACCGCACGGGGACCGTTCACCGCCGCGACGCCCACCCGCGCCTCAAGGCCGGCCAGCGCGGCACGCACCTCCGCCTCGGACGCCTCGACGGCGACCATCGCGCCGTCCTCACGCATCGACTGCATCAGCCGGCCCCGCGCCGTCACCAGGGTCGCCGCGTCAGCCAACGACAACACCCCGGCCACGTGGGCCGCCGTCACCTCGCCGATCGAGTGCCCGGCCACCATGTCGGGCCGGACCCCCCACGACTCCAGCAGGCGGAACAGGGCCACCTCGATGGCGAACAGCGCCGCCTGGCTGTAGACGGTCTGGTCCAACAGCGCCGCGTCGGCCACGTCCGGCTCGGTGTAGAGCACCTCCCGCAGCGGCCGGTCCAGCTTCGCGTCCACCTCCGCGCACACCTGCGCGAACGCCTCGGCGAACACCGGGTACGCCGCCGCCAGTTCACGGCCCATCCCCAACCGCTGCGCGCCCTGGCCGGTGAACAGCACCGCCAGCTTCCCGACCGACGGCGAGCCGTACACCACGTCGGGCGAGTCGGTCCCCTCCGCCACGCACCGCAGGGCGCGGACCGCGTCCTCGCCCGCCGCGGCCACCACCACCGCCCGGCGCTCCAACGCCGCCCGCGTCGTCGCCAACGAGTACGCCACGTCCAGGCCCGCGCCCGTGGCGGCGACCCCGCCGGCCTGCGCCCGCAACGCCTCCGCCGAGCGCGCGGACAGCACCCACGGCAACACCGCCGGGACGACCGGCGCGGTGTCCCCGGCCGGCGGGGGCTCCTCCTGCTCCGGGGGCGCCTGCTCGATGATGACGTGCGCGTTGGTGCCGCTGATGCCGAACGACGACACCCCGGCCCGGCGCGGCCGGTCCACCGCCGGCCACTGCTGCGGCTCGGTCAGCAGCCGCACCTCCCCGGCCGACCAGTCGATCTGCGGCGAGGGCTCGTCGGCGTGCAGGGTGCGCGGCAACAGGTCGTTGCGCATCGCCAGCACCATCTTGATCACACCGGCCACACCCGCCGCGCCCTGGGTGTGCCCGATGTTCGACTTGATCGACCCCAGCCACAACGGCCGGCCCGCCGGCCGGCCCTGCCCGTACGTGGCCAGCAGCGCCTGCGCCTCGATCGGGTCACCGAGCGCCGTGCCGGTGCCGTGCGCCTCCACCACGTCCACCTCGGTCGCCGGGATGCCACCGGCCGAGGCCAGGGCCTGCCGGATCACCCGCTGCTGGGAGGGGCCGTTCGGCGCGGTCAGGCCGTTGGACGCACCGTCCTGGTTCGTCGCCGAACCCCGGATCACGGCGAGCACCTGGTGACCGTTGGCACGGGCGTCGGAGAGCCGCTCCAGCAGCACCATGCCCGCGCCCTCGCCCCAGCCGGTGCCGTCGGCACCGGCGGCGAAGGACTTCGACCGGCCGTCCTTGGCCAGGCCGCGCTGGAGGCTGAAGTCGAGGAACGTGTCCGGGGTGGACATCACGGTGACGCCGCCGGCCAGGGCGAGGGAGCACTCCCCGGCCCGCAGCGCCTGCACCGCCAGGTGGATCGCCACCAGCGACGACGAGCACGCCGTGTCGATCGACACCGCCGGCCCCTCCAGCCCCAGGGTGTAGGCCACCCGGCCGGAGACGATGCTGGCGAGGCTGCCGTTGCCCAGGTAGCCGGCCAGGTCGTCGGGCACCTGGTGCAGCCGCAGCGCATAGTCGTGGTACATGACGCCGGCGAAGACGCCGGTCGGGCTCCCCTTGAGCGAGGTCGGGTCGATCCCGGCCCGCTCCAGCACCTCCCACGAGGTCTCCAGCATCAACCGCTGCTGCGGGTCCATCGCCACCGCCTCGCGCGGGCTGATGCCGAAGAAGTCCGCGTCGAAGTCGGCCGCGTCGTAGAGGAAACCGCCCTCCATCGAGTACGTCTTGCCGGGCTTGCCGGGCTCCGGGTCGTACATGCCGACCAGGTCCCAGCCCCGGTCGGCGGGGAACGACGAGACCGCGTCGACGCCGCCGTCGAGCAGTTCCCAGAGCTGCTCCGGGGTGGCCACCCCGCCGGGGAAGCGACAGCTCATCGAGACGATCGCGATGGGCTCCTGGGTGAAGGAGGCCGCTGCGGGCTCCGGCGTCGCCACGTCCGCGCCGGTGCCCAGCACGGTGGAGACCACGAACTCGGCCAGCGCCGCCGGGGTCGGGTAGTCGAACGCCAGGGTCGCCGGCAGCCGCAGCCCGGTGGCCGCCTTGAGCCGGTTACGCAGCTCCACCGCGGCCAGCGAGTCGAAGCCCAACTCGTTGAAGGCCCGGCGCGGCTCGATCGCCTCCGCGCCGTCGTGGCCGAGCACGGCGGCGACGTGCTCGCGGACCAGGTCCAGGGTGAACCGGTCCCGCTCGGCCTGGCTGAACGCGGCGAACTGCCGGGCCAGCCCCTGCGTGGCGTCGGCCGGGCCGGCGGCCTGGGCGCTGCGGCGCGCCGGCAGCGGCACCAGGCCGCGCAGCAGCGCCGGCACCCCGTCGGGCCGGTTGCGCAGGGCGGTCAGGTCGACCCGGATCGGGGCGAGCACCGGCTCGTCGACGCCGAGCGCCGCGTCGAGCAGGGCCAGGTTCTCGGCCGGGCTGAGGCCGGGCATGCCGGAACGCTCGATGCGCTGCAACGCGGCGGCGTCCAACTGGCCGCCCATGCCGCTGTCGCCGGTCCACAGGCCCCAGGTGAGGGCGACGGCGGGCCGGCCCTGCGCCCGGCGGGTGGCAGCCAGCGCGTTGAGGGTGGCGTTCGCGGCGGCGTAGTTGCCCTGCCCGGCGCAGTCGAGCAGGCTCGCCAGGGAGGAGAAGAGCACGAACGCGGTCAGGTCGGCGTCGCGGGTCAACCGGTCGAGGTTGACCGCGCCGTCCAGCTTGGCCTTCAGCACCGCGTCGATCCGCTGCGGGGTGAGCGAGCCGATCGTCCCGTCGTCGACGATGCCGGCGGCGTGCACCACCGCCCGCAGCGGCCGGTCGGCCGGGACGGCGGCGAGCAGCGCGGCCAGGGCGTCGGCGTCGGCCGCGTCGCAGGCGGCCACCTCGACGCTCGCGCCGGCCGCTTCCAGCTCGGCGCGCAGCTCCGCCACGCCGGCCGCCGCCGGGCCGCTGCGGCTGGTCAAGAGCAGGTGGCGTACGCCGTGGTTGCCGGCCAGGTGCCGGGCGACGTGCGCGCCGAGCCCGCCGGTGCCGCCGGTGACCAGCACCGTGCCGTCGGTCGGCCACCCGCTGCCGGTGCCGGCTGCGTCGTCGGGGGTGGTGGCGACCCGGGCCAGCCGGGGCACACTGATCTCCCCGTCGCGTACCCGCAGCTCCGGTTCGCCGGTGGCCAGGGCGGCGGCCAGCAGCGACGTCGGGGCGTCGCCGAGCCGGACGGTGACGAACCGGTCCGGGTTCTCCGTCTGCGCGGCGCGCAGCAGACCCCAGACCGCCTCGGTGGCGAGGTCGTCGGCGCGGCTGACGAAGACCAGCCGGGTGCCGGCCAGCCGCGCGTCGGCCAGCCACTGCTGGACCAGCGTCAACGCGTCGGCGGTGGCGGCCCGGACGTCACCGGCGCCGACCCCGACGAACGCCCACTCGGGGGCGGTCGCGCCGGCGTCGATCGCGGCACCCAGCGCGGCCGGGTCGGCGTGCCGGGTGGCCGTGCCGATCCGCTCGTCGCCGAGCACCACCCAGCGGGGGGTGCCCGCCGGGGCGGGCCGGTGCCCGAGCTTCGTCCACTCCAGCCGGAACAGCCGCTCGTGGTAGCCGCCCCGGGCGGCGGTGAGCTGGGCGGTGGAGACCGGCCGGGAGACGAACGACCGCACCGACGCCACCGGTGCGCCGGTGGCGTCGGCGAGGGTCACCGACACGCTGTCCCCGGCGGCCGGGGCGATCCGCACCCGCACCTCGGCCGCACCGGCGGCGTGCAGGGTGACGTCGTTCCAGGCGAACGGGATGCGCACCTCGTCGTCGGTGGGCTCGCCCCGGCGGGCCGCGTCGATGGCGTGCAGGGCGGCGTCCAGCACCGCCGGGTGCAGGCCGAAGCGGGCCGCCTCGGCCCGGCTGTCGGCGGGGAGCGCGACCTCGGCGTACACCTCCTGGCCGCGCCGCCAGACGGCCTTGAGGCCCTGGAAGACCGGGCCGTAGCCGTAGCCCTGGTCGGCGAGTTCGGCGTAGATGCCGGCCAGGTCGACCGGGCGGGCGTCGCGCGGCGGCCACTGGGTGAGCGGCTGCCCGGCGTCGGCGGTCTCCGGGGTGAGGAAGCCGCTGACATGCCGGGTCCAGAGCTGGTCGTCCGGGTCGGACCCGTCGGGCCGCGAGTAGACGGCCACCGGGCAGCGGCCGGCCGGGTCGGCGGCGCCGACGACCACCTGGAGGGCGACGCCGCGCTCGTCGAGCGCCAGCGGGGCCTCCAGAGTCAGCTCCTCGACGGTGGGGCAGCCGACCTGGTCGCCGGCCCGCACGGCCAGCTCGACGAAGGCGGTGCCGGGCAGCAGCGCCACCCCGGAGATGGTGTGGTCGGCCAGCCACGGGTGGCTGCGCAGCGACACCCGACCGGTGAGCACCACCCCGTCGCCGCCGGCCAGGCCGACGACCGCGCCGACCAGCGGGTGCCCGGCGGCGAGCTGGCCGAAGCCGGTCGCGTCGCCGCTGCCGCCACCGGATTCCATCCAGAACCGGCGACGCTGGAACGGGTACGTGGGCAGCGCGACCCGACGGGCCCCCCGGGCGGCGAAGAACGCCGTCCAGTCCACCGGCACCCCCCGCACGTGGGCGCGGGCGACGGCGGCGACGACGTCGGTCTCCTCGTCGTGGTCGGCGCGCAGCAGCGGGGCGAAGACCACGTCGGCGTCGTCGTCGAGGCAGGCCGGACCCATCGCGGAGAGCACACCGGCCGGACCCAGTTCGAGGAAGGTGGTGACCCCCTCGTCGGCCATCGCCCGGACCGCGTCGGCGAACCGGACGCTGTCGCGCACGTGCCGCACCCAGTAGTCGGGGTCGCACAGCTCACCGGAGAGCACCGGCCGGCCGGTGACCGTGGAGACGACCGGGATGGTCGGCGGACGGTAGGTGAGCACGTGCGCGAGCCGGCCGAACTCGGCGAGCATCGGCGTCATCAGCGGCGAGTGGAAGGCGTGGCTGACCTTCAGCCGCTTCGTCTTGTGCCCGGCGGCGGCGAGGGCGGCGACCACCTCCAGCACGGCGTCCTCGTCGCCGGAGACCACCACCGAGGCGGGGCCGTTCACCGCGGCCAGGCCCACCTGCGCCTCGCGGCCGGCCAGCAGCGGGCGGACCTGTTCCTCGGTGGCCTGCACCGAGATCATCGCGCCCTCGGCGGGGAGCTGCTGCATGAGCCGGCCCCGGGCGGCGACCAGCAGCGCGGCGTCCTCCAGGGAGAGCACCCCGGCGACGTGGGCGGCGGCCAGCTCACCGATCGAGTGCCCGGCGAGCAGGTCCGGCCGGACCCCCCACGACTCCAGCAGCCGGAACTGGGCGACCTCCACCGCGAACAGCGCGCACTGGGTGTAGGCGGTCTGGTCGAGCAGGGCCGCCTCGGCGGTGCCGGGCTCGGCGAACAGCACGTCGGCCAGCGGCACGTCCAGTTGCAGGTCGAGCCAGCCGCAGGCGTCGTCGAACGCGGCGGCGTAGACCGGGTAGCTGCGGTGCAGCTGCCGGCCGGCGTTCAACCGCTGGCTGCCCTGCCCGGTGAACAGGAATCCGAGCCCACCACCGGCGGCCTGCCCCAGGCGTACGCCGGGCACGTCGCCACCGGCGGCGAGGGCGGCCAGGTCCTGGACCGCCCCGACCCGGTCCCGGGCCACCAGCACCGCCCGGTGCTCCAGCGCGGTCCGGGTGGTGGCCAGCGAGTACGCGACGTCGAGCAGTTCCGGGGCGTCCCCGTCGGTGCCCACGACGGCGAGCAGCGCGGCGGCCTGGTCGCGCAGCGCCGCCTCGCTCCGGGCGGAGAGCACCACCGGCAGCACCTCGCTGGGCAGCTGCGGCACGGCGGGCACGGCCTCGTCGTCGACGGCCGGCGGCTCCTCGACGATGACGTGCGCGTTGGTGCCGCTGACCCCGAACGAGGAGACCCCGGCCCGGCGCGGGTGGCCCGGGTCGTCCCACGGGCGGGCCTCGGTGAGCAGGGCGACGGTGCCGGCGGACCAGTCCACGTTGGGGGTGGGCGCGTCGACGTGCAGGGTCCGTGGCAGCACCCGGTGCCGCATCGCCATCAGCACCTTGATCACACCGGCGACACCGGCGGCGGCCTGCGAGTGGCCAATGTTGGACTTCAGCGAACCGAGCCACAGCGGCCGGTCGGCGGGGCGTTCCCGGCCGTAGGTGGCGATGATCGCCTGCGCCTCGATCGGGTCGCCGAGCCGGGTGCCGGTGCCGTGCGCCTCGACCAGGTCGACGTCGGTGGGGGCCAGGCCGGCCGACGCCAGCGCGGACATGATCACCCGCTGCTGGGACGGCCCGTTCGGGGCGGTCAACCCGTTGGACGCGCCGTCCTGGTTGATCGCCGAACCCCGGATCACCCCGAGCACCCGGTGGCCGTTGCGGCGGGCGTCGGAGAGCCGCTCCAGCACCAGGATGCCGACCCCCTCGGCCCAGCCGGTGCCGTCGGCCGCCGCCGCGAACGGCTTGCACAGCCCGTCCGGGGCGAGACCACGCTGCCGGCTGAACGCGGTAAACGCGCCCGGGTGCACCATCACCGCGACGCCACCGGCCAACGCCGTGGTGCACTCGCCGCGCTGCACCGCCTGGCAGGCCAGGTGCAGGGCGACAAGCGAACCCGAGCAGGCGGTGTCCACGGTCAGCGTCGGGCCCTCGAAGCCGAAGGTGTAGGCGAGCCGGCCGGACACCACGCTCGGCGCGTTACCGGTGAGCAGGTAGCCGTCCAGGCCCTCCGGGGCCTCGTGCAGCCGGGGGCCGTACTCCTGCGGTTCGGCGCCGATGAAGACACCGGTCTGGCTGCCGCGCAGCGACGCCGAGTCGATGCCGGCGTCCTCCAGCGCCTCCCAGGCGGTTTCCAGCACCAGCCGCTGCTGCGGGTCCATCGTCATCGCCTCGCGGGGGCTGATGCCGAAGAAGTCCGCGTCGAACTCGGCCGCGCCCTCCAGGAAGCCGCCCTGGCGCACGTACGTCTTGCCCGGCTTGCCCGGGTCCGGGTCGTAGAGCCCGTCGGTGTCCCAGCCCCGGTCGGTCGGGAAGTCGCTGATCACGTGCCGGCCCTCGAAGACCAGCCGCCACAGGTCGTCGGCGGAGGTGCTGTGCCCCGGGTAGCGGCAGCCGATGCCCACCACGGCGATCGGCTCGTCGTCGGCGGCGGGCCGGCGCAGCGGCGCGGCGACCGGCGCGGGCGCGGCGTCCCCACCGAGCAGGGTCCGCAGCAGCCGCCCGACCGCCTGCGGCGTCGGGTGGTCGAAGACCAGGGTGACCGGCAGGTCCAGGCCGGTCGCGGCGGTGAGCCGACGGTGCAGCTCGACCGCGGCGAGCGAGTCGAAGCCCAGGTCGCGGAAGGGCCGGCCGGGCTCGACCGCGTCCGGGCCGTCCGGCAGCACGGTCCGCAGCACGTCGCGGGCCTGCTCCCGGACCAGCGCGGTGAGCGCCCGGTCCTGCTCGTCGGCCGTGCGGCCCTCCAGCCGCCGCCGCAGTGCCGACAGGGCGTCGGGCTCGGCACCGGTGGGGTTCACGGACTCGCTCATGGCACGCTCCACTAGGTCTCCGGGTTCGACGCCCGGCTCGGTGTGTCGGCTTTCGGCGCCCGATCACGGCAAGGCCGCCGCGACCGGTAGGGGGGACCGGTCGCGGCGGCCTCGCGGCGACCGGTGGGTTCACCGGTCGGGGCGGTGGTTACTCCTCGGGCGCGAGCAGCGCGCCCGAGGCGGCGTCGCGCACGGTGATCGCCGACATCGGGCACATGTCGGCGGCATCGATGACCGCCTCGTCGGGCGCGGTCTCCGGGGCCAGGGCGGACGCCTTGCCTTCCCGGATCTCGATCTGGCGGGGGGCCGCGCCGGCGCAGACCCCGGTACCGATGCAGGCGTCCCGGTCGACGGTGACCGTCCACCGGGTGTCCACAGCGGTCACCACGCCACCAGCAGCTTGCTCGGGCCCCGGACCAGCTGGCCGGACTTCCACGACACGCCCGCGTCACCGTCGGCCAGGCTCAGCTCGGGGAACCGGTCCAGGACGGTGTGCAGGGCCACCTGGAGTTCCATCCGGGCGAGCTGCGCGCCGAGGCAGTGGTGCGGGCCGTGGCCGAACGCGACGTGCGGGTTCTGCTCGCGGGTGAAGTCGAAGGTCTCCGGGTTGTCGAAGATCTCCGGGTCCCGGTTGGCGCCGGGCAGCGAGACCAGTACCGGCTCACCGGCACGGACGGTGATCCCGCTCAGCTCCACGTCCTCCACCGCGTACCGGGGGAACATGGCGGCCGGGTTCAGCGGGATCATCCGCAGCAGTTCCTCCACGGCGGCCGGCACCAGGCTCCGGTCGGCGCGCAGCTGCGCCATCAGCTCCGGGTGGGTGAGCAGCGCGTAGACGAAGTTGGGAATGTGCGTGGAGACGGTCTCGACCCCGGTGAGCAGCAGCCCGACCCCGGCGATGGAGAGCAGTTCCTGCTCGGTCAGCCGGTCGCCCTCGTCGCGGGCCTTGACCAGCGCGCCGAGCAGGTCGTCGGTGGGCTGCTCGCGGCGCTGGGCGACGAGCTTGCCCATGTAGCCGAAGAGCTGCTCGGCATAGACCATCAGCTGCTCGCTGGTGCTGGTCAGCCCCTCGGTCCAGATCCGGAACTGGGCCCGGTCCTCGACCGGCACCCCGAGCAGCTCGCAGATGACGGTGATCGGGTACGGCAGGGCGAACAGCTCGACCAGGTCACCCGGCGAGCCCTTGGCGATCATCTCGTCGACGTACTCGTTGGCGATCCGCTGTGCGCCCTCGCGCATCTCGTTGACCCGGCGGGCGGTCAGCGCCTTGCCGGCGAGCTTGCGCAGCCGGGTGTGGTCCGGCGGGTCGAGGCCGATGATGCCCTCGTAGGTCATCTCCTCGCGGGTGCGGGGCTGGTCCTTGCCCTGCGCCGCGGCCCGGCTGAACCGCGGGTCGGTCAGCACGGTCTTGACGTCCTCGTACCGGGTGGCCAGCCAGGACACCTCGCCGTACGGCAGTTGCACCCGGGCCAGCGGCTCGGTGCTGCGCAGCAGCCCGTAGACGGGGTCGATGTCGATCCCGGGCGCCTCGCTGAACGGATATTTACGGATCTCCTGATCGATCGTCACGGAGCACTCCCTCGGGTCGCACCGGGCGCACGTGATCCGGCGCTGGCGTCGATGTCTGCACGGCCGCTCGGTGCGGTACGGCGTATCCGGGCGACACGCCGGGCGCCGGCCGGACCAGGCGAGGGATACGTAATCAGGAAAGGAAATCCACCTACACCCCCGCGACGCCCCTAGCCTCCCCCTACCCGCGGCGCTAAGGGGCGGCTCTGGGGTGCCGCTAGGGGTCCGGGCGGACCGGCCGCCACTAGCGTGTGGTCGAGGCAACGCGCTGTTGACCGTCGAGCGATTCTCGCGGGCGCGCACCGGTGATTGAGTCACGCCACGTCGGTGGGCGCAACCCCCCATGGAGGATGGTTGATGTCCCTGCTCGTTTCCACGACCGCCGATCCGGGGCGGTTCCACTCCTTCGGGCCGCACCACATCGATGAGCTGGGCGCCCGGTACGGATTGTCGGCCGACAATCTGCACGCGATCCGCACCATTTCCCAGGTGCTGCCCTTCCGGGTCAACGAGTACGTCCTGTCGCACCTGATCGACTGGGACCGTATCCCGGACGACCCGATCTTCCGGCTGGTGTTCCCGCAGCGCGGCATGCTCGCCGCCGCCGACGAGCAGCTCCTGGGTGACCTGCTGCGCGCCGGTGACCGCAAGGGGCTGCGCGGCGAGGTGTCCCGGATCAGGGCGGGGCTCAACCCGCACCCGTCCGGGCAGCAGCAGCACAACGTGCCCAGCCTGGACGGCCAGGAGTTGCCGGGCATGCAGCACAAGTACCGGGAGACGGTGCTGTACTTCCCGCAGCAGGGGCAGACCTGCCACGCGTACTGCACCTACTGTTTCCGGTGGGCGCAGTTCGTCGGGGACGCCGACCTGCGGTTCGCCGCGCCCGGCCCGGAGCAGTTGGTGAGCTACCTGCACCGGCACCCGGCGGTGACCGACGTGCTGGTCACCGGGGGCGACCCGATGATCATGTCGACGGAGCGGCTGCGCAGCCACGTGGAGCCGCTGCTGAACGTCGACACCGTGCGCACCATCCGGTTCGGCACCAAGGCGGTCGCCTACTGGCCGTACCGGTTCGTCTCCGACAGCGACGCCGACGATCTGCTGCGGCTGTTCGAGCAGGTGGTCGCGTCGGGGCGCAGCGTCGCGGTGATGGCGCACTTCAGCCACCCCCGGGAGCTGGCCACCGAGGTCGCCACCCGGGCCATCGCCCGGATCAGGTCGACCGGGGCCGTGGTCTACTGCCAGGCCCCGCTGATCCGCTACGTCAACGACGACGCCCGCGCCTGGAGCGAGATGTGGCGGGCCGAGCTGGCCGTCGGCGCGGTGCCCTACTACATGTTCGTCGAGCGGGACACCGGCCCGCGCGACTACTTCCAGGTGCCGCTGACCCGGGCCGCCGACATCTTCCGCACCGCGTACCAGGACCTGCCGGGGCTGGCCCGGACGGTGCGCGGGCCGGTCATGTCGGCGACCCCCGGCAAGGTGCTGGTCGACGGCGTCGAACGGACCCCGGACGGCGACTTCTTCCAGCTCCGGTTGATCCAGGCCCGGGACCGGCGGCTGGTCGGCCGGCCGTTCCGGGCCCGCTGGTCGGCCGACGCGGCCTGGCTGAGCGACCTGGAGATCGACCCGGCTGCCCCGGCGGACATCCTCGCCGCCGTCAGCCCCAGCGCGGCCCGCCCCGGCGCGGCCGTCACCGCCTGAGCACGTACCGACCTGAAGGGAGCTGGCTGATGGCCGGCCGGAAGATCTCGCCCAACCTCGCGCTCGACCAGTTGGTCGCGCAGCGCATCGCCGCAGGCGAGTCCATCGTGCACCTGGGCTTCGGCGAGTCCCGCCTGCCGGTGTTCCCGCCGCTGCTGCGGGCGCTGACCGAGGGCGGGGACCGCAACGCCTACGGGCCGGTGGTCGGCGACCCCGCCACCCGGGACGCGGTCGCCGGGTACTTCTCCCGCCGCCGGCTGCCCACCGAGGCCGACCAGGTGATCATCGCGCCGGGCAGCAAGCCGCTGCTGATGGCCCTGCAACTGGTCGTCGGCGGGGACACCCTGCTCGCCGCGCCGAGCTGGGTCACCTACGCCCCGCAGGCCCGGCTCGCCGGCAAGACCGTGCTGGGGGTGCCGATCCCCGACTCGTGCGGCGGGGTGCCCGACCCGGCGGCGCTGCGGGAGACGATCCGCGCCGCCCGGGTGCTCGGTCACGACCCGCGCATCCTGGTGCTCACCTCGCCGGACAACCCGACCGGCACGCACGCCCCGGACGACCTGGTCCGCGAGCTGTGCGCGATCGCCGAGGAGGAGGACCTGCTGATCGTCTCGGACGAGATCTACCGGGACATCCTGCACACCCCGGGCACGGACCTGCTCTCCCCGGCCGAGATCGCCCCCCGGCGGACCGTGGTGCTCACCGGGCTCAGCAAGAACCTGGCGCTCGGCGGCTGGCGGATCGGCGCGGCCCGGTTCCCGGCCGGCGGGTGGGGTGAGCGCATCCGCGCCGACGTCGCCTCGGTGGCCAGCGAGATCTGGTCCACCCTGGCCGGGCCGATGCAGTCGGTCGCCCGGTACGCCTTCGCCGAGCCGCCGGAGATCCGCGAGCGGCTCACCGAGGACGCCGCGCTGCACGGCGCGGTGGCGGGCGCGGTGCACCGGATCATGGTGGAGGCGGGCGCCACCTGCCGGCCGCCGACCGGCGCGTTCTACGTCTACCCGGACTTCGCGCCGCTGCGCGGGCCGCTGGCCGAGCAGGGCATCACCGACGGCGCCACCCTGCAGCACTACCTGCTGGAAGAGCTGGGCGTGGCGGTGCTCTCCGGCCACCACTTCGGCGACCGGCCGGAGGCGCTGCGGTTCCGGGCCGCCACCAGCATGCTCTACGGCGACACCCCGGAGCAGCAGCGGCAGACCCAGACCGCCGCCGACCCGCTGACGGTGCCGCACGTCGCCGACGCGTTGACCCGTATCGAGCAGGCCCTGGCCAAGCTCCCCCGGTGAACCGACCCGACTCCCCCGCCGACCGCGCCGGTGCCGGTCTGCCCCGACGACAAGGACGCCCCAGATGACCAGCGCCATCGTCTTCCCCGGGATGGGTCCGTGCGACTTCGCCGACGTCGCGAAGTTCATGCTCATCGACCGGGACGCCCGCGAGCTGCTCGCCACCGCCAGCGACGCCCTGGACTACGACCTGTTCGCCCGGTACCGCGACAGCGACAGCGACTACTCCGAGTACGCCCAGGTGGCCTTCCTGGTCAACTGCGTGGCGCTGGCCCGGTGGGCGGAACGGACCATGGACCTGCGGCCGGACCTGATCGCCGGGCCCAGCTTCGGTGGCAAGGCCGCCGCCGTGTTCAGCGGCGCGCTGGACTTCGCCGAGGCGGTCCGGATGACGGCGCGGCTGTCCCGGATCGAGACGGAGTACTTCACCGCCGAGCAGCGGGGCGTGGTGACCATGTCGTTCGTCCGTACCCCGGCCGAGCGGCTGCGGGAGATCCTCGCCGAGCTGGACGAGGCCGGCGAGTGGTACGAGATCTCCTGCTACGTGGACACCGACTTCTGGATGGTGACCCTGCACGAGGGGCGCACCGACTGGCTGGCGCAGCGGCTGCGGGCCGGCGGCGGGCTGCCGCTGTACGTGATGGACCCGCCGCTGCACGCCGCCGCGTTCGGGCCGCTGCGCGACCGGGTGGAGGCGGAGCTGTTCGGGTCGCTGCGCTTCACCGACCCGCAGATCCCGGTCGTCGCCGACCAGGACGGCACGGTACGCACCACCGCCGACGGCGTACGGACGATGCTGCTCGACGGGATCGTCACCCCGGTGCGCTGGCCGGAGGTGGTCGCCACGTTCCAGCGGTCCGGGGTGGAGACGGTGCACGTCTGCGGGCCGGACCGGTTGTGGGGCCGGGTCGGCGCCACCGTCCGCAACTTCCGGACCGCCATCGTGGACCCGCGACGGGCGATGCGGCCGATCCGTCGCACCGTGGCCGCCTGAGCGCCGGTAGAGCACGGAGGACGAGATGACCCAGCACACCGACTACGCCCTGCACGGCCGGTTCCTCCAGGGGCTGGCCGTCGCACCCCGGGCCACCGCCCTGCACCTGCCGTCCGGGCCGGTCAGCTACGAGGAGCTGCACGCCACCGCGCTGCGCTGGGCGGGGGCGTTGGCCGCCGGTCCGGACGGGCCGCCCCGGGTGGTCGGCATCCTGGCCGGCAAGACCCTGGAGTCGTACGCGGGGCTGCTGGCCACCCTGTACGTCGGCGCGACCGCCGTCCCGCTGCACCCGGAGTTCCCGGCGGCCCGGACGGCGGGGATGCTCACCGCGTGCGGGGTCTCCACCCTGCTGCTCGACGAGGCCGGGCTGGCGGTCCGGGCGGAGATGGGCGACGCGGTCGCCGGGGTGCCGGTGTTCGCGCCGGTGGTGGACCCGCGCGGCAGCGGCACCGGGCTGCGGCTGCCGGTGGTGGGGGCGACGCCGCTGGCCGCGCCCCGCGCCGCCGGCCCCGACGACCTGGCGTACGTGCTGTTCACCTCCGGGTCGACGGGACGCCCCAAGGGGGTGCCGATCACCCACGGGAACCTGCGGCACTACTTCTCGGTGCTGGACGACCGGTACGACTTCGGCCCGGACGACCGGTTCTCCCAGTCGTTCGACCTGAACTTCGACTGCGCGATGTTCGACCTGTTCTGCGCCTGGGGTGCGGGGGCGAGCGTGCACCCGGTGCCGCCGGCGGCGTACCGGGACGTGCCGGCGTTCGTCGCCGAGCGGGGCCTGACGGTGTGGTTCTCCACCCCGAGCGCGATCACCCTGGTCCGGCGGACCGGCCGGCTGGCCGCGGCGGCGATGCCGTCGCTGCGGTGGAGCTTCTTCGCCGGGGAGGCGCTGCACGCCGCCGACGCGGTGGACTGGCAGACGGCGGCACCCGGGTCGACCCTGGAGAACATCTACGGCCCGACCGAGCTGACCGTGACCATCACCGGGCACCGCTGGTCGCCGCAGACCTCGCCGGGGTTGTGCGTCAACGGCCTGGTCCCGATCGGGACGCTGCACGACGGGCACGACGGGGTGCTGCTCGACGCGGACGGCGCGGCCAGCGAGGTGGAGGGGGAACTCTGCATCACCGGCCCGCAGCTCACCCCCGGCTACCTCGACCCGGCCGACGACGAGGGCCGGTTCCTGCTGCGCGACGGCCGGCGCTGGTACCGCACCGGGGACCGGGTCCGGCGGCTGGAGAACAAGGAGCTGATCTACCTGGGCCGGCTCGACTCGCAGGTGCAGGTGCACGGCTGGCGGGTGGAGCTGGCCGAGATCGAGCACGCCCTGCGGGGCTGCCCCGGCATCGAGGACGCGGTGACCGTGGCCCGTGCCGGGGCCGGCGGCACCGAACTGGTGGTCTTCTACACGGGTGCGCCGACCGCCCCGGCGGAGCTGTCCCGGCAGTTGCGGCAGATCCTGCCCAAGGGGATGCTGCCGCGGTCGTACCGGCACGTGTCGGAGTTCCCGTTGAACTCCAACCGCAAGGTGGACCGGGCCCGGCTGGCCCGGGAGGCCGCCGAAGGCTGAGGTTGATCGACGCTGTTGCGCCGAAATGGCGGCATCCGATCCCGTCGGATGCCGCCGTTTGACCGTCGCAGCGGCGGCACAGGAAAAACCCCTGGCCGGTCCCCCTCCTGAAGGGACCGGCCAGGGGCCGTCAGGGGCCGGCTCAGCGCTGCGCGGGCTGTCCGGCGCGCTCGGCGAGAGCCCGGCGGTCGATCTTGCCGTTGGCGTTGACCGGCAGCTCGTCGATGACCCGGACCTGCTGCGGCACCATGTAGTCGGGCAGCGCCTCCAGGCAGAACGCGCCCAGCTCCATCTCCTCCACGCCGGTGACGCCCTCGTCGAGCACCACGAACGCGGCCAGCACCGGGTCCTTGCCCTCCTGCGGCAGCATCAGCGCGGCGGCGCCGGCGATGCCCGGGAACTCCCGGACCCGGCGCTCCACCTCACCCAGCTCGACCCGGTTGCCGCGCACCTTGACCAGCAGGTCGGCCCGGCCGGTGAAGTACAGCTCCCCGCCCTCGCCCCGGTAGGCCAGGTCGCCGGTGCGGAAGACGACCTGCCCGGTGGCCGGGTTGAGCGGGTCGGGGACCAGCGCGGCGGCGGTGGCCTCCGGGTCGTTCCAGTAGCCGTGGAACAGTGCGGCGCTGCGCAGGTGGATCTGCCCGACGACGCCCGGGGAGTCGACCGGCCGGCCGTCCTCGTCGATCAGCAGCATCTCCGCGCCCGGGTGGGCGTGGCCGATGGAGATCCGGTCGACGTCGTCGGGCAGCGGGTTGGGCACGTCGGTGAAGGACGCGGCGATGGACTCGCTGCTGCCGAAGCAGTTGACCACCCGGGCGTGCGGCAGGGCACGTTGCAGCTCCCGCATCTCGGGCAGGGGGAAGTTCTCGCCGGAGTAGAGCACCCCGCGGATCTGCTCACCGAGCGCGGCCAGCCCGGCGAACTCGTGCCGCAGCACCCCCCGCCAGATCGACGGCACGCCGTTGACCTGGGTGGCGCCGCTGTCGGCGAGGAACTGCACGAAGCGGCGCGGCCAGCGCAGCAGCGACCGGGGCACCGGCACCACGGCCGCGCCGCTGCCCAGCGCCAGGCCGATGTCGAGCAGCGAGAAGTCGAACTGCAACGGCGAGGTGGTGGCGACCCGGTCCTCGGCGGAGACGATGCCGTGCCGCAGCATGCCCCGGAAGAAGGCGAGCACGCCCCGGTGGCTCATCACCACGCCCTTGGGCCGGCCGGTGGTGCCCGACGTGAAGATCATGTAGGCCGGGTCGGTGGGCACCAGTTCCCGGCGGTGCCGGGTGCGCGGCGCGGGCGCGCGCTCGACCTGGATGCCGTCCGGGCCGAACCGGGCGGTGCCCAGCGGCGCGGGCACGCCCTCGCGGCGGCCGTCGACGGGTTGCAGGTGCAGCGCGGCGGCGGTGCTCTCGGCGATCAGCGCGAGCCGCTGGGCCGGCGTCTCCGGGCTGACCGGGATGAAGGTCAGGCCCAGCGACGAGCAGGCCAGGAAGACCGCGATGGCGGTCGGGGAGGTGTCCGACTCCAGGATCACCCGGTCGCCGATGTCGAGGCCGAGTTCGTCGAGGGCGGCGGCGTAGCCGTCCACCCGCTGGGCGAGCTGACGGTACGAGATGGAGCCGACCTCGCCGCCGACGGCCTGGATGACGGCCGGCTTGTCGGGCGTCAGCCGGGCGCCCGCCAACAGGAACTCGTGCAGCGTCTCCACGGAGGCGTGCGTGCGCGCGAAGTTCTCTCGACTCATGGCCGGAGCGTATCGGCGGCCCCGCCGGCCCCCACCCGCATCGACCCCCCTAACGACCCCTTACCCGGGCCGGGCGGCGGCCGGGAAATTGTCGGGTCGTCACTGCCCGTGGGGCGTTGTTAGCGTCTTCTCACCCTGCACCGGAAGGAATCGCGGACATGTGGGATCAACGGTTCGAGGCCATCCTGCGCCAGCACCTGCCCTTCCTCGACCCCGAGGAGACGCTGCTGGCCGGCACCAGCCTGCGTGACTCCGGCCTGGACTCCCTCGCCATGGTCGAACTGCTGGCCACCCTGGAGAGCGAGTACGACGTGCGCTTCGTCGACGAGGCGATGTCGATGGAGACGTTCGCCACCCCGCAGACGCTGTGGCGCGTGCTGACCGACATGCGTGGCGCGCCCGCGCCCGTGTGAGCGGCACCCGTTGCGCACAGTGCCCGTGACCGGTCCGGTCACGGGCACTTCTGCGCGGTCAGCGGCCGATCGCGTCCAGGGCGGCGAGGTCGTCGGCGGTGAGCGTCAGCCCCGCCCCGGCGACGTTCTCCCGCAGGTGCGCCACCGACGAGGTGCCGGGGATGAGCAGGATGTTCGGTGACCGCTGCAACAGCCAGGCCAGGGCGACGGCCATCGGCGTGGCGTCCCGGCGGGCGGCCACGGCCGACAGCGCCGCGGACTGCAACGGGCTGAAACCACCCAGCGGGAAGAACGGCACGTAGGCCACCCCCTGCCCGGCGAGCCGGTCGATCAGCGCGTCGTCCTTCCGGTACGCCAGGTTGTAGAGGTTCTGCACGCACACGACCGGGGCGATCGACTGCGCTTCGGCGACCTGCTCCGGCGTCACGTTGCTCAGCCCCAGGTGCCGGATCAGGCCTTCCTGCTGGAGGGCGACGAGCGTCTCGAACGGCTCGGCGAGGGAGCCGGCCCGGGGCCCCGTGGCGTCACCGAGCCGGAGGTTGACCAGGTCCAGGGCTTCGACGCCGAGGTGCGCCAGGTTCTCCTCGACGGCCCGGCGCAGCTGCTCCGGCTCCCGCGCCGGGGGCCAGCCGCCCTGCCGGTCCCGGGTCGCGCCGACCTTGGTGACCAGGTGCAGCCCCTCGGGGTACGGGTGCAGGGCCTCGCGGATCAGCCGGTTGGTGACGTGCGGCCCGTAGGCGTCGCTGGTGTCGATGTGCGTGATGCCGAGGGCGACGACCTCCCGCAGGACGGCCAGGGCGGCGTCCGGGTCGGCGGGCGGTCCCATCACCCCGGGGCCGGCGAGTTGCATGGCGCCGTAGCCGAACCGGGTGACGGTGAGGTCGCCCAGCGTCCAGGTGCCGCCGGGCAGAGAGCGGGTGAGCATGTGGCTTACCTCGGCCTTTCATGGTGATCGGAGCGGTACCGGACCACTGTCGGTGAGGTAGCTTTCTGCTGGGAAGTAGGCACCTGAAAGTGCGTAGCGCACCAACTGTGGAAGGAACGGCGATGACGACGAGGACGGCGGCCGAGCGCCGCGCGGAGACGGCGGCGGCGTACGACGCGTTCGTGGCGCAGTGTCCCAGTCGGGAGCTGCTCGCCCGGATCTCCGACAAGTGGGTCGCGCTGGTGCTGGCCGCGCTGCGCACCGACGGCTCGCACCGGTTCGGCGCGGACTGCGCCGGCACCCCCCGGCCGATGCGCTACTCGGAGCTGTCCCGCCTGCTCGCCGGGGTCAGCCAGAAGATGCTCACCCAGACGCTGCGCGCCCTCGAACGCGACGGCCTGGTCAGCCGTACCGCGACGGCGACCGTGCCGGTCACGGTCACCTACGAGCTGACCGACCTCGGCCTCTCCCTGCACGAGACGATGCGTGCCCTCAAGAGGTGGGCCGAAACGCACCTGGACGACGTGCACGCCCACCGGGCGGCCTACGACGCCCGCCACCCCGCCCCGGCGGCCCGCCCCGCCTGAGCAGCGGGCCGTCCGGGGCGGTCGGATTCAGAGCTTGTCGAGGAACTGGGTGAGGATCTCGGTGAACCGCTCCGGGGTCTCCAGGTGGGGCAGGTGGCTGGCCCCATCGATGATCTCCCAGCGGGCACCGGGGACGAGATCGTGGAAGGGGCGGACGGCCGCCGGGGTGACCTCGTCGTACTCGCCGCTGATCACCAGGGTCGGGGTGTCGATCTGCGGCAGCTGGTCGAGCAGCGAATAGTCGCGCAGCGTGCCGATGATGTGGAACTCGCTCGGCCCGTTCATCGCGTGGTAGACGGTCGGATCACCGTTGATCTCCATGAAGGAGGCCATCAACTCCGGCGGCAACGGCTTACACCGGCACACGTGCCGCTGGTAGAAGACCATCATCGCGGCCGTGTACGCCGGGCTGCCGGTGGTGCCGGCCGCCTCGTGCCGGCGCAGCGTCGCGTCCACCCCCGGGGGCAGCGCGGCCCGCAGCACGTCCAGCTCCGGCAGCCACAGCGGGTACGACGCGGGCGCGTTGGCGATCACCAGGCCGCGCAGCCCGGCCGGCCGGCGCACCGCGTGGGCCGCCGCCAGCACCCCGCCCCAGGACTGCCCCAGCAGCACGTACCCGTCGGCGATGCCGAGCTGACGCAGCAGGTTGTCCAGTTCGGCGAGGAACAGATCCACCGTCCAGAAGTCGGCGCCCCGACCCGGCAGGTGGGTGGAGCCGCCGTTGCCGAGCTGGTCGTAGTGCACCACCGGCCGGCCGGTACGGCTCAGCTCGGCCAGGTTGAGCAGGTAGTCGTGGGTGCTGCCCGGGCCGCCGTGCAGCACCACCAGTGGCGGCCGGTCGCCGGGCAGCTCCCCCGTCACCCGGTACCACGTCCGGTGGTCGCCGAACTCGACGGTGCCCTTGGCGGTCGGTGCCAGTGTCATGTCGTCCACTCCAGCTGTCGTCACTGCGCGATCCAGTCCCGTACCACCCCGGCGGTCGTGCCGGCCCGACCCTCCATCATGGTGAAGTGGTCGCCGGGCACCTCCCGGAGCGTGTGCGGGGTCTCCCAGGTGGCCCGCCACCCGTCGTCGTCCCCGCCGGCCACGATGGACTCCTGCGGCCGGACGAAGAGCACCGGTGCGTCGATCGCCTCCACCGGGCAGCTCTCCAGCAACCGGATGTAGCGGCCCATCGCCGAGAGTCGGGCGCTGCTGAACTCGCCGAAGGTGGCCTCCTTGTCCAGCAGCGATTCGAGCATGTGGGTGAAGAACGTCGCCGTGGTGCTGCCGGTGGTCAGGTAGGTGTCCAGCAGCACCACCCCGGTCGGGCGGTGCCCCTGCCGTGCCAGCAGACCGGCGGTGGCGTGGGCGAACAGGCCGCCGGAGGAGTAGCCGACGATGACGTACGGCCCCTGCTCGGCGATCGGGCGGACCATCTCGGCGAACACCCGCACCGCCGCGTCGGCGGAGGCGGGCAGGCTGTCGTCGCGGCCGAAGCCGGGCACCGGCAGGGTCCACACGTCCCGGGTGCCACCGAACTCGGCGGTGAACCGGGCGTACTGCTGGTCGCCGCCGAGGGCCATCGGCGACGGGAAGCAGACGATCGCCGGTGCCTGGTCGCCGCGGGCGAGCCGCCGGGGGGCGGGGATCTGCGGCAGGTCGGCCGGCCCGTCGAAGCTGGGCCGGATGTCGGCCACCGCGTGGAGCAACGCCAGGCCCTGCTGTACCCGACCGCCCCGAACGGCGGTGCCGAACAGCGCGCTCATCGAGTCGGCGGCGGCGTCGGGGGTACCGGCGCGGTCCTCGGCCGGCGGCGCGGCCAGTTCGGTGCGCAGCAGCGTGGCCAGTTCGTCGACGCTGCCGTGGTCGAAGACCACCCCGGTGGCCAGTCGCAGCCCGGTCGCCTCGTTGAGCGCGGTGCGCAGCTCCATCGCGGTGAGCGAGTCGAAGCCCAGCTCGACGAAGCGCAGGGCCGGGTCGAGGTCGTCGGCGCCGCCGTGGCCGAGCACGGCCGCGGCGCGCGCCCGGACCAGGTCGGCCAGCAGCGCCTGCTGCCCGTCGGCGTCGAGCCCGCCGAGCGTACGCCGCAGCGCCGCCGGGTCGGGCCGGTTCGTCCCCGACGCGGCCCGCCTGTTCGGGGTGACCAGGGCCCGCAGGATCGGCGGCACCTCGTCCCCCGCCGGGGTGCCCAGGTCGGCCTTGAGCGGGACGAGCACCGCCTCGGTGCGGGCCAGCGCCGCGTCCAGCAGCGCCAACCCCTCCCCGGCGGACATCGGCAGCACCCCGCCCCGGGACATCCGGACCCGGTCGGTGCCACCGAGGTCGTCGGCCATCCCGCCGCCGGCCCACGGCCCCCAGGCCAGGGACTGGGCGGGCAGCCCGGCCACCCGTCGCGCGCCCGCCAGCGCATCGAGGAAGGCGTTCGCCGCCGCGTAGTTGCCCTGCCCCGGGCCACCGAGCACGCCGGCCGCCGAGGAGAACAGCACGAACGCGGTGAGGTCCGCGTCACGGGTCAACTCGTGCAGGTGGGTGGCGGCGTCGACCTTGGGGCGCAGTACCGCGTCGAGGCGCTCCCGGGTCAGCGACGGGATGATCCCGTCGTCGAGCACCCCGGCGGCGTGCACCACCCCGGTCAGCGGATGCTCGGCGGGCACCCCGGCGAGCAGCGCGGCGACCGCCTCCCGGTCGGCCAGGTCGCAGGCGGCCACGGTGACCTGCGCCCCGCGGGCGGTGAGGTCGTCGCGCAGCGCGGCCATCCCGTCGGCGTCCGGCCCGCGCCGGCTGGCCAGCAGCAGGTGCCGCACCCCGTACGCGTCGACCAGGTGCCGGGCGACGAGCCGGCCGAGGGTGCCGCCTGCCCCGGTGACCAGAACGGTGCCGCCGTCGGTGAAGCCGCTGCCGGGGGTGCCGTCGGGTACGGCGGCGGGCACCAGCCGGGCGGCGTGGGCGACGCCCTCGCGGACGACGAGCTGCGGTTCGCCGCCGGCCAGCACCGCCGGGAGGGCCTGGGCCGACCCGTCGTGGTCGTCGAGATCCACCAGGACGATCCGACCCGGGTTCTCCGACTGTGCGGAGCGGACCAGGCCCCAGGCCGCCGCGGCGGCCGGTTCGGTGACCCGGGTGCCCTGCGCGCCGTGGGTGAGCACCAGCAGCCGGGACGACGCCAGCCGCTCGTCGGCGAGCCAGCCCTGGAGCAGGGTGAGCAGCTGCCCGGTGGTCTGCCGGGCACCGGCGGCAAGGTCCCGCGAGTCGGGCTGGACGCTGGCGACCAGCACCACGTCGGGCGCGACGCCGCCCGCGTCCAGGGCGGCGGTGAGGGCGTCCAGGTCGGGGTGGGTCTCGGCGAGCAGGCCGACGGTGTCGAGCGCGGCGGCCACCTTGAACTCGTCGGCGCCGACCAGCGCCCACCGGCCGGTGGCCGGGGTGGCGGTCAGCGGCACCGGGGTCCAGTCGACCCGGTAGAGGTGCTCCTGACGACCGGTGCGGGCGGCGGCGAGCTGACCCGCGTCGATCTCCCGCAGCACCAGCGAGTCGACCCGGGCGACGGGTGCGCCGGTCTGGTCGGTGAGGGTGAGGGCGACCTCGTCGGGGCCGGTCGGGGTGACGGTGACCCGCAGTGCGCCCGCACCGGTGGCGTGGACGGTGACCCCGGTCCAGGAGAAGGGGACGGCGGGTCTCCCCTCGCCCCGGCTCAGCCCGATGGCGTGCAGGGCCGCGTCGAACAGGGCCGGGTGCAGGTGGAACCGGTCGGCGTCGAGCACGTCGCCGGGGAGCGCGATCTCGGCGTACACCTCGTCGCCGTGCCGCCAGGCGGTCCGCAGGCCCTGGAAGACCGGGCCGTAGACCAGTCCGGCGTCGGCCATCCGCTCGTAGATCCCGTCGACGTCGACGGGAGTGGCGGCGGCCGGTGGCCAGACGGCCCCCGGGTCGGCCGGTGGGCCGTCCGGGGCCGGGGTGAGCAGGCCGGTGGCGTGCCGGGTCCACGGCGCGTCCCGGTGCCGGGAGTAGACGGTGACCGGCCGGCCGCCGTCCTCGCCGGGCGCGCCGACGGCCACCTGCACCTGGACGCCGTCGTCGTCGGGGACGACCAGTGGGGCCTGGAGGGTGAGTTCGGCCAGCCGGCCGCAGCCGACCTGGTCCCCGGCCCGGACGGCGAGTTCGACAAGCCCGGTGCCGGGCAGCACGATCGTGTCGCCCAGCGCGTGCTCGGCCAGCCACGGGTGGGTACGCCGGGACAGCAGCCCGGTGGCGATCAGCCCGTCGGTGTCGGGCAGGGTGGTGAGGGCCGACAGCAGCGGGTGCCCGGCGTCGAGCAGCCCGGCGGCGGTGACGTCCCGGTCCGAGCCGGTGTCCTGCATCCAGTAGTGCTGGTGCTGGAAGGCGTAGGTGGGCAGGTCGACCTGCCGCGCTCCCGGGTGCACGGCCGTCCAGTCGAGGTCGACGCCGGTGGTCCACGCCTGCGCCATCCCGGTCGCGTACGCCGTGACCTGTTCCCGGTCGCGGCGCTGCAACGCGATGGTCACCGCGTCGTCGACGCTGTCGGCGACCATCGCGGTGAGCACGCTGTCCGGCCCGATCTCGATGAACCGGGTGACCCCACGGGCGGCGAGAGCGGCGACCGCGTCGGCGAACCGGACGGTCCCCCGCACCTGACCCTGCCAGTATTCGACCGACCCGAGTTCGGCGTCGCCGGCCAGGTCACCGGTCACGGTCGACACCAGCGGAATGCCCGCCGGGTTCGCCGTCACCCCGTCGAGGACCAGCCCGTAGCCGGCCAGCATCGGGTCCATCAGGTGCGAGTGGAACGCATGCGACACCCGCAGCCGGCGGGTCTTCACCTCAAGGGAGGCTTCCAGCGCGGCGATCTGCTCCTCGGTGCCGGACACGACGACCGCCCGGGGACCGTTCACCGCCGCCACGTCGATGTCACCGAGGTCCAACTCAGCCAGCGGCGCGGCGATCGCCAACATGGCCCCACCCGCCGGAAGCGCCTGCATCAGACCACCCCGGGCCGCCACCACCCGGCACGCGTCCTCCAGGGACCACACCCCGGCCACGTGCGCGGCAGCCAACTCACCGATCGAATGCCCGGCAACGAAGTCCGGCTTCAAACCCCAGGACTCCGCGAGCCGGAACAACGCCACCTCGACCGCGAACAGGGCCGGCTGCGTCCAACCGGTCTGGTCGAGAACACCCTCCGGGTCGGTGAACATCACCTCCCGCAGGTCACCACCCAGCAACGGACCGAACGCGACACACACCTCATCCAGAGCAGCCGCGAACACCGGGAAGGCTTCCGCCAGCCCACGACCCATACCGACCCGCTGCGCACCCTGACCGGTGAACAACACCGCCGTACGACCACCGGTCATCCGACCCGAGACACCGGTGCCGGCGGCCAGGGCCTCCAGACCGGCGGACAGGTCGGCGGCCGTACCGCCGACGGCGACCGCCCGGTGGTCCAGGGCCGCCCGACCGGCGGCCAGGGAGTGCCCGACGTCGACCGGCCGTTCGTCGGTGAGGAAATCGCGCAGGCGGGTGGCCTGTGCGGTGAGTCCGGCGGTGGAGCGGCTGGCGAGCGGCCAGAGCACCACGGCCGGTTCGGGCGTCGACGCGGGCGCGGCCTCGTGTTGCGGGTACTCCTCGACGATGACGTGGGCGTTGGTGCCGCTGATGCCGAACGACGACACCGCCGCCCGGCGCGGACGACCCTCGGCCGGCCAGTCGACGGCCTCGGTCGCGAGCCGCACCTCGCCGGAAGACCAGTCCACGTGCGGGCTCGGCGCGTCCACGTGCAACGTACGCGGCACCACCCCGTGCCGCATCGCCAACACCATCTTCATCACACCCGCCACACCCGCAGCGGCCTGCGTATGACCCAGATTCGACTTCACCGACCCCAACCAGAGTGGCCGCTCCCGGTCCCGGCCGTACGTCGCCAGGATCGCCTGCGCCTCGATCGGATCACCCAACGTGGTGCCCGTACCGTGCGCCTCCACCACGTCCACCTCGGCCGCCGACACCCGGGCGTTGGCGAGGGCCTGCCGGATCACCCGCTGCTGCGCCGGCCCGTTCGGGGCGGTCAGCCCGTTCGACGCGCCGTCCTGGTTGACCGCTGAGCCCCGGACGAGACCGAGGATCGTGTGTCCGTGCCGACGGGCGTCGGAGAGGCGTTCGAGCACCAGCACGCCGACGCCCTCGGACCAACCCGTCCCGTCGGCCGCCGCCGCGAACGGCTTGCACCGACCATCCGGCGCCAACCCCCGCTGACGCGAAAACTCCACGAACGTCTCCGGCGTCGCCATCACCGTCACCCCACCGGCCAACGCCAGATCACACTCACCCGACCGCAACGCCTGACCCGCCAGATGCATCGCCACCAACGACGACGAGCAGGCGGTGTCCACGGTGACGGCGGGGCCTTCGAGGCCGAGGGTGTAGGCGATCCGCCCGGAGACGACGCTGCCGGCGCTGTGCCCGGTCACGTAGTCGTGGTACATCAGGCCGGCGAAGACGCCGGTGGCGGAGCCGCGTACCGAGGAGGGGTCGATGCCGGCCCGCTCGAACGCCTCCCAGGAGACCTCCAGCAGTTGCCGCTGCTGCGGGTCCATCAGCACGGCCTCGCGGGGCGAGATGCCGAAGAACGCCGGGTCGAAGCCGGCCGCGCCGGGCAGGAACCCGCCCTGGTCGGCGTAGCTGGTGTCGGGGCGGACACCGGTCGGGTCGTAGAGCCGGGCGAGGTCCCAGCCCCGGTCGGTGGGGAAGCCGTCGATGGCGTCGACGCCGTCGGCGACGAGTCGCCACAGGTCCTCCGGCGAGGACACCCCGCCGGGGTAGCGGCAGGCCATGCCGACGATCGCCACCGGTTCGTCACCGAACGCCGTGGTGGCGCTGCGCCGCTCCTGCGGTACGTCGAGCGCGCCGCTCAGCTCGCCGTACAGGAACTCGGCGAGGGCCACCGGCGTCGGATAGTCGAAGATCAGGGTGGCCGGGAGCCGCAGGCCGGCCGCCGTGGAGAGCGCGTTGCGCAGCTCGACGGCGGTGAGCGAGTCGAAGCCGAGGCTCTGGAAGGTGCGGTCCGCCTCGACCGCCTCCGGGCCGGCGAGGCCGAGCACGGCGGCGACGTGGGTGTGCACCAGGTGCCGGACGGCACCGGCGCGCTCTTCCTCCGGCAGGCCGGCCAGCCAGTCGCTGCCCGCCCGGTCGACGGCGCTGGCGGCGGTGGCCGTGCGCCGGGTCGGCCCGGTCAGGGCGCGGAACACCGGGGGCAGCCGGTCGCCGAGCGTACGCAGGGTCGGCACGTCGAGCCGGGCCGGGACGAGGGTGGCCGGTCCACCGGCGACGGCGGCGTCGAGCAGGGCCAACCCGTCGGCGGTGGTCAGCGGCAGCACCCCGCCCCGGGACATCCGTTCCCGGTCGGCGTCGGCGAGCTTGTCGGTCATCGCCGACCCCTCGCCCCACAGCCCCCACGCCAGCGACACCGCCGGCAACCCGGCAGCACGGCGGGTGGTGGCAAGCGCGTCCAGGAACGCGTTCGCCGCCGCGTAATTGCCCTGCCCCGGCGCACCCAGCACCCCGGACATCGACGAGAACAGCACGAAGGCCGACAGTTGCCGGTCCCGGGTCAGCTCGTCCAGCAGCGCCGCCGCGTCCACCTTGGGGCGCAGCACCCCCGATACCCGCGCTGCCGTGAGCGACGACACGACGCCGTCGTCGAGCACCCCGGCCGTGTGCACCACCGCCGACAGGTCCGGCACCCCGGCCAGCACGGCGGTCACCTGCTCCCGGTCGGCCACGTCGCAGGCGACCAGGTCGACCTGTGCGCCGGCCTCGGACAGTTCCGCGACGAGATCGTCCGCGCCGGCTGCCGCCGTACCGCTGCGGGACAGCAGCAGCAGCCGGGACACCCCGTGTGCCGTCACCAGGTGCCGGGCCACCGCCGAGCCGAGCGCACCGGTCGCGCCGGTGACCAGCACCGTGCCGGTGCCGTAGCGCGGGGCGTCCGGGGTGGACGCCGGCAGCGTCCGGCGGACGATCCGGGGCACCCGGACGACGCCGTCGCGGATCAGCACCTGCGGGTCGTCGGTGGCCAGGGCCAGCGGGAGAACGTCGTCGAGCCGGTCGGTGTCGACGTCGACGAGGAGGAACCGGTCGGGGTTCTCCGCCTGCGCGGAGCGGATCAGCCCCCACACCGCGGCGCCGGCCAGGTCGGTCACGTCGTCGCCGACGGCGTGCCGGGTGAGCACGACGAGCGGGGCGGCGGTGGTCCCGGCCAGCCAGCGCTGGGCGATGTCCAGCACCCGGTTCACCTCGGCGTGCACGTCGTCGGTGCCCCCGGCGCGCAGCACCACCAGTTCGGCCGCGCCGTCGGCGGTCGCCGAGCCACCGTCGCCGCCACCCGGTACGGCGGTCGTGGTGTGGCCGTCGCCGGTCGGGGCGGTGTCGGGGTGCCAGGTCCAGGTGGTGGCGGTCGGGGTGACGGTGACCGGCTGCCAGTCCAGGCCGAACAGCGCGTCGGCGACGCCGGTGCCGGCGGTGACCTGCACCGGGCGGAGCACCAGCGACCGTACGGTGGCCACGGGTGCGCCTACCGCGTCGGCGACCGCGATCCGGACCCCGCTGCCGGCCGGGGTGAGCCGGACCCGCAGGCTGGTCGCGCCGGTGGCGTGCAGCGTCACCCCCGACCAGGCGAACGGCAGGCCCCGGGGGGTGTCGCCGTCGGCGCGGGTGAGGGCGTGCAGGCCGGCGTCGAACAGGGCCGGGTGCAGGCCGTAGCCGTCGGTCTCCGTACCGTCGGGGAGGTCGACCTCGGCGAAGAGTTCGTCACCGGCCCGCCAGGCGCGGCGGAGGCCCTGGAAGACCGGGCCGTAGTCGAGCCCGCCGCCGGCGAGGTCGTCGTAGAGGCCGGCCAGCGGCAGCGGTTCGGCGTCGGCGGGGGGCCACGCGGTGAGGGCGACGCCGGGGGTGTCCCCGGCGGTGAGCACGCCGGTGGCGTGCCGGGTCCAGGGGACGTCGTCGTGTTCCCGGGAGTGCACCAGGACGGCCCGGCGGCCGGTCGGGTCGGGCGGCTCCACGGCGACCTGCACCTCGACGCTGCCGGCGGCGGGGACGACGAGTGGCGCGTGCAGGGTCAGTTCGTCGAGCAGGCCGACGCCGACCCGGTCGCCGGCGTGGATGGCGAGTTCGACCAGGCCGGTGCCGGGGAAGACGACGGTTCCGCCGACGGCGTGGTCGGCGAGCCACGGGTGGGTGTGCAGCGACCACCGGCCGGTGAAGACGACGCCGTCGGTGTTGGCCAGCGGCACGGCGGCGTCGAGCAGCGGGTGGGTGGCGGCGAGCAGGCCGGCGCCGACGAGGGCCGGGTCGTAGAGCCAGTAGTGCTGGCGTTGGAAGGCGTAGGTGGGCAGGTCGACCTGCCGGGCGGCGGGGTGGATGGCGGCCCAGTCGAGGTCGACGCCGGTGGTCCACGCCTGCGCCATCCCGGTCGCGTACGCCGTGACCTGTTCCCGGTCCCGGCGCTGCAACGCAATCGCCGCAGCATCCTCGACGCAGTCGGCGACCATCGCGGTGAGCACACTGTCCGGCCCGATCTCGACGAACCGGGTGACCCCACGGGCGGCGAGAGCGGCGACCGCGTCGGCGAACCGGACGGTCCCCCGCACCTGACCCTGCCAGTAGTCGACCGAGCCGAGTTCGGCGTCGCCGGCCAGGTCACCGGTCGCGGTCGACACCAGCGGAATGCCCGCCGGGTTCGCGGTCACCCCGTCGAGGACCAGCCCGTAGCCGGCCAGCATCGGGTCCATCAGGTGCGAGTGGAACGCATGCGACACCCGAAGCCGGCGGGTCTTCACCTCAAGGGAGGCTTCCAGCGCGGCGATCTGCTCCTCCGTGCCGGACACGACCACCGCCCGGGGGCCGTTCACCGCCGCCACGTCGATGTCACCGAGATCCAGCTCGGCCAGCGGCGCGGCGATCGCCAACATGGCCCCACCCGCCGGAAGCGCCTGCATCAGACCACCCCGGGCCGCCACCACCCGGCACGCGTCCTCCAGCGACCAGACACCGGCCACGTGCGCGGCAGCCAACTCACCGATCGAATGCCCGGCAACGAAGTCCGGCTTCAATCCCCAGGACTCCGCGAGGCGGAACAGGGCCACCTCTACCGCGAACAACGCCGGCTGCGTCCAACCGGTCTGATCGAGGACACCGTCCGGGTCGGTGAACATCACCTCCCGCAGATCACCGTCCAACAACGGCCCGAACGCCGCACACACCTCGTCCAACGCCTGCGCGAACACCGGGAAGGCCGCCGCCAGCTCACGACCCATACCGACCCGCTGCGCACCCTGACCGGTGAACAACACCGCCGTACGACCGGTGGTCAGGTGGCCGTGCACACCCTGGCCGGCGGCGAGGGCGCGGAGGCCGGCGACGCCGTCCCCGACGGCCACCCCCCGGTGCTCCAGGGCCGCCCGGCCGGTGCCGAGGGTCAACGCCACGTCGGCGGGGTTCAGGTCGGCGTCGGCGAGGAAGTCGGCGAGGCGGGCGGCCTGGGCGGCGAGGCCGCTGGCCGACCGGCCGGAGACCGGCCACAGCGGCACCGGCGTCGGGGCCGGCGCGGCGGGCGGCGCGGTGTCGGGGGCCTGTTCCAGGATCAGGTGGGCGTTGGTGCCGCTGATGCCGAACGACGACACCGCCGCGCGACGCGGCCGGTCCAGCGCCGGCCACCGCACCTCGTCGGTGGCGAGCCGCACCTCGCCGGAAGACCAGTCCACGTGCGGGCTCGGCGCGTCCACGTGCAACGTACGTGGCACCACCCCGTGCCGCATCGCCAACACCATCTTCATCACACCCGCCACACCCGCAGC
Source organism: Micromonospora sp. HM134 (assembly GCF_007833915.1). Lineage (NCBI taxonomy): Bacteria > Bacillati > Actinomycetota > Actinomycetes > Micromonosporales > Micromonosporaceae > Micromonospora > Micromonospora sp. HM134. Next base: position 2,080,525 of record NZ_CP041061.1, on the reverse strand, counting down.
GGCCTGCGTATGACCCAGATTCGACTTCACCGACCCCAACCAGAGTGGCCGCTCCCGATCCCGGCCGTACGTCGCCAGGATCGCCTGCGCCTCGATCGGATCACCCAGGGTGGTACCCGTACCGTGTGCCTCCACCACGTCCACCTCGGCCGCCGACACCCCCGCGTTCGCCAGGGCCTGCCGGATCACCCGCTGCTGGGAGGGACCATTCGGGGCGGTCAGCCCGTTCGACGCGCCGTCCTGGTTCACCGCCGAACCACGCACCACGCCCAGGACCCGGTGCCCGTTGCGCACCGCGTCGGACAACCGCTCCAACACCAGCACGCCGACGCCCTCGGACCAACCCGTCCCGTCGGCCGCCGCCGCGAACGGCTTGCACCGACCATCCGGCGCCAACCCCCGCTGACGCGAAAACTCCACGAACGTCTCCGGCGTCGCCATCACCGTCACCCCACCGGCCAACGCCAGATCACACTCACCCGACCGCAACGCCTGACCCGCCAGATGCATCGCCACCAACGACGACGAACACGCCGTGTCGACCGACACCGCCGGCCCCTCCAGCCCGAGCGTGTACGCCACCCGGCCGGTGACGACGCTGCCGGCGCTGTGCCCGGAGACGTAGTCGTGGTACATCACCCCGGCGAACACGCCGGTGGACGAGCCGCGCAGGGTGCCCGGGTCGATACCGGCCCGCTCGAACGCCTCCCACGACACCTCCAGCAGCAACCGCTGCTGCGGGTCCATGATCACCGCTTCGCGGGGGGAGATGCCGAAGAAGACCGGGTCGAACTCGGCGGCGTCGGTGAGGAAGCCGCCCCTGTCCACGTACGTGGTGTCGGGGCGGCTGCTGGTCGGGTCGTACAGCCTGGCCAGGTCCCAGCCCCGGTCCGTCGGGAAGCCGTCGATGGCGTCCGCGCCGTCGGCGATCAGCCGCCACAGGTCCTCCGGCGAGGTGACGCCGCCGGGGTAGCGGCAGGCCATCCCGACGATCGCCAGCGGCTCGTCGTCGGCGACGGTCGTGGCGACCTTCCGTACGGTGGCGACGCCGTCCGGGCCGGCGATCTCGCTGAGCAGGTGCCGGGCCAGGTCACGCGGCGACGGGTAGTCGAAGATCAGGGTGGCGGGCAGCCGCAGGCCGGTGGCGGCGGAGAGCCCGTTGCGCAGTTCGACGGCGGTGAGCGAGTCGAAGCCCAACTCCTGGAACGCCCGGCCGGCGTCGATCCGTTCGGCGGAGGCGTGCCCGAGTACCGCCGCCACCTGGCTGAGGACCAGGGCGGTCGCGGCGCGTTCGCGTTCCTCGGTGGACAGCGCGGCGAGGTCCGCCGCCCAACCGGTGGCGGTGGCCCCGGCGGCGGCGCGGGCGGCCGTCCGCCGGGCCGGGCGGACCAGGCCGTGGAACGGCAGCGGCATGTCCTCGCCGAGGGTACGCAGGGCGGCCAGGTCGAGCCGGGCCGGCACCGCGGTCGGGTACGGGTTGGCCACGGCAGCGTCGAGCAGGGCCAACCCGTCGGCGGTGGCCAGCGGCAGCACCCCACCCCGGGACATCCGCTCCCGGTCGGCGTCGCCGAGCCGGTCGGTCATCGCCGAACCCTCACCCCACAGCCCCCACGCCAACGACACCGCCGGCAACCCGGCAGCACGGCGGGTGGTGGCAAGCGCGTCCAGGAACGCGTTCGCCGCCGCGTAATTGCCCTGCCCCGGCGCACCCAGCACCCCGGACAACGACGAGAACAGCACGAACGCCGACAGCTCCCGGCCCCGGGTCGCCTCGTCGAGCAGCCACGCGGCGTCCACCTTGGGCCGCAGCACCGCCGACAGCCGGGCGGTGGACAGCGACGACACCACCCCGTCGTCGAGCACCCCGGCGGTGTGCACCACCGCCGACAGGTCGGCACAGGTGTCGAGGAGGGCCGTCACCTGCTCCCGGTCGGCCACGTCGGCGGCGACCAGGTCAACCTGCGCGCCGGCCGCGGTCAGCTCGGCGACCAGGTCGTCGGCCCCCTGCGCGGCGGGGCCCCGGCGGGACACCAGCAGCAGCCGGTTGACCCCGTGCGCCGTCACCAGGTGCCGGGCCACGGCCGCGCCGAGGGCACCGGTCGCGCCGGTGACCAGCACCGTGCCGGTGCCGTAGAGCGGGGCGTCCGGGGTGGCCGGTTCGACGAGCTGACGGGTGAGCCGGGGCACCGAGACCACGCCGTCGCGGACCCGTACCTGCGGCTCGCCGGTGGCCAGGGCGACGGCGAGCGTCCCGGCCACGTCCGCGTCCGGGTCGGTGTCGACAAGCAGCAGCCGGTCGGGGTTCTCGGCCTGCGCCGAGCGGAGCAGCCCCCAGACGGCCGCCCCGGTCAGGTCGGTGCCGTCGCCGCCGACGGCACGCCGGGTGAGCACCACGAGCCGGTGGGTGTCGGGGCCGGCCAGCCACTCCTGCGCCAGGCCGAGGACCCGGTTCACCTCGTCGTGCACCGCTTCCGGGCCGGTGACGTCCCCGGCGCTGCCGGCGGTCAGCACCAGCAGGTCCGCGTCGGCGGGGACCGGCCCGCTGCCTGCGGGCAGGGTGGCCGGGTGGTGGGCCCACTGCGGAGCGGCCGTGGTGGTGGGGGTGCCGATCTCCTGCCAGGTCAGGTCGAACAGGGAGTCGGCGACCCCGCCGGGGCGGGTCACCTGGACGGGGCGCAGCACCAGCGAGTCGACGGTGGCGACGGGTGCGCCGACCGCGTCGGCGACCGCCACCCGTACCCCGGAGCCGACCGGGGTGAGCCGGACCCGGACGCCGGCCGCGCCGGTGGCGTGCAGGGTGAGGCCGGTCCAGGCGAACGGCAGGCCCCGGAAGGTGTCACCCTCGGCGAGACCGAGGGCGTGCAGGCCTGCGTCGAGCACGGCGGGGTGCAGGCCGAACCCGTCGGCGTCCACCCCCTCCGGCAGGGTGACCTCGGCGTAGAACTCGTCGCCGCGCCGCCATACCCGGCGCAGGCCCCGGAACACCGGGCCGTAGACGAGGCCGCCGGTCGCCAGGTGCTGGTAGAGGTCGTCGATGGGCACCGCTTCGGCGTCGGCCGGCGGCCACTGCGTGAGGGCGGTCCCGGTGGTACGCCGACCGGCGGCGAGCACCCCACTGGCGTGCCGGGTCCACGGGGCGTCGGTGTCGGCGCTGCGGGCGTACACCTGGAGGGTGCGGGCCTGGCCGGCGTCGGCGGGGCCGACGACGACCTGGAGCTGGACGCCGCCGCGCTCGGGCAGCACCAGCGGGGCTTCGATGGTCAGCTCGTCGACGGTCTCGGCACCGACCTGCGCACCGGCGTGCAGGGCGAGGTCGACGTAGCCGGTGCCGGGGAAGACGACCGCGCCGTCGACGGCGTGGTCGGCGAGCCACGGGTGCCGGTCGAGGGAGAGCCGGCCGGTGAGGACGGCCCCGTCGGCGTTGGCGAGGGTGACGGCCGCGCCGAGCAGCGGGTGGTCGGCGGAGTCCAGGCCCATGGCGGTGGCGTCACCGGGGTCGACCGGGGCGTCCAGCCAGAACCGCTGGCGCTGGAAGGCGTAGGTGGGCAGGTCGACGGTCCGGCCGCCGGGGTTGACGGCCGCCCAGTCGAGGTCGACGCCGCTGATCCACGCCTGCGCCATCCCGGCGGCGTACGCCTCGACCTGCTCGCGCTTGCGCCGCTGGAGCGCGATGGCGGTGGCGTCCTCCACGCAGTCGGCGACCATCGCGGTGAGCACACTGTCCGGCCCGATCTCGATGAACCGGGTCACGCCTCGCGCCGCCAGCGTGGCCACGGCGTCGGCGAACCGGACGGTCCCCCGTACCTGGCTCTGCCAGTATTCGGTTGAACCGAGTTCGTCGTCGCCGGCCAGGTCGCCGGTGGCGGTCGACACCAGCGGGATGCCCGCCGGAGCGGTCGTGACGTCCCCCAGCACCCGCCCGTACTCGGCCAGCATCGGGTCCATCAGGTGCGAGTGGAACGCATGCGATACCCGCAGCCTGCGGGTCTTCACCTCCAGGGAGGCTTCCAGCGCGGCGATCTGCTCCTCCGTGCCGGACACGACGACCGCCCGGGGGCCGTTCACCGCCGCCACGTCGACATCGCCCAGATCCAGCTCGTTCAGGGGCGCGGCGATCGCCAGCATCGCCCCACCGGCCGGAAGCGCCTGCATCAGACCACCCCGGGCCGCCACCACCCGGCACGCGTCCTCCAGCGACCACACCCCGGCCACGTGCGCGGCAGCCAACTCACCGATCGAATGCCCGGCAACGAAGTCCGGCTTCAAACCCCACGACTCCGCGAGCCGGAACAACGCCACCTCGACCGCGAACAGGGCCGGCTGCGTCCACCCGGTCTGATCCAGAACACCGTCCGGGTCGGTGAACATCACCTCCCGCAGATCACCACCCAGCAACGGACCGAACGCGACACACACCTCATCCAGAGCAGCGGCGAACACCGGGAACGCCGCCGCCAGCTCACGACCCATCCCGACCCGCTGCGCACCCTGACCGGTGAACAACACCGCCGTACGACCGGCGACGGTCCGACCCGACAGGCCACCCCCGGCGGCGAGGGTCTCCAGGCCGGCCACGTCGTCACCGAGCACCACACCCCGGTACGCGCCGGCAGCCCGGGTGGTGCCCAACGCGTAGCCGACGTCGACCGGACGCTCGTCGGTGAGGAACTCCCGCAGCCGCTCGGCCTGCCCGGCGAGCGCTGCCGCCGACCGGCCGGACAGCGGCCAGAGCACCACCGGCGGCTCGGTCGTCCCGGCCGGCTCGACGGCCTCGACTGGTGGTGCCTGCTCCAGGATCACGTGCCCGTTGGTGCCGCTCACCCCGAACGACGACACCCCGCCCCGGCGCGGCTGGCCGTGGTCGGGCCACTGCCGCGCCTCGGTCAGCAGCCGCACGGTGCCGGCGGACCAGTCGACGTGGGTGGACGGCTCGCCCACGTGCAGGCTCTTGGGCAGCACGCCGTGCCGCAACGCCATCACCATCTTGATCACGCCGCTGACGGCGGCGGCGGCCTGCGCGTGGCCGATGTTCGACTTGACCGAGCCGAGCCAGAGCGGCCGGTCGGCCGGCCGGTCGTGCCCGTACGTGGCGATCAGCGCCTCCGCCTCGATCGGGTCACCGAGGGTGGTGCCGGTGCCGTGCGCCTCGATCAGGTCGACGTCGCCGGAGGTGAGCCCGGCGTTGGCGAGCGCCTGGAGGATGACCCGCTGCTGGGCCACCCCGTTGGGGGCGGTCAGCCCGTTGGACGCGCCGTCCTGGTTGATCGCGGAACCCCGCAGGACGGCGAGCACCCGGTGACCGTTGCGCTGGGCGTCGGAGAGCCGTTCCAGCAGCAGCATGCCGACGCCCTCACCCCAGCCGGTGCCGTCGGCGTCGTCGGAGAACGGCTTGCAGCGGCCGTCGGAGGCGAGCCCCCGCTGCCGGCTGAACGCGACGAACGCGCCGGGCGTCGACATCACGGTGACGCCGCCGGCCAGGGCCAGCCCGCACTCACGCTGGCGCAGCGCGTGCGCGGCCAGGTGCAGCGCGACCAGCGACGACGAGCAGGCGGTGTTGATGGTGACGGCCGGCCCCTCCAACCCCAGGCTGTACGCGACCCGACCGGAGATCACCGCCCCGGAGCTGCCGGTGCTCATGTACGCCTCGACCGGTTCGGGCAGCACGGTGAGCCGGTCCCAGTAGTCCTGCCCGCCGCAGCCGACGAAGACACCGACCGGGCCGCCGCGCAACGAGTCGGGGTTGATGCCGGCCCGCTCGCACGCCTCCCAGCTCGCCTCCAGCACCAGCCGCTGCTGCGGGTCCATCGCCAACGCCTCGCGGGGCGAGATGCCGAAGAACTCGGCGTCGAACTCGTCGGCGTCGTGGACGAACCCGCCCTGGCGGACGTAGCTGCTGCCGGCGGCGTCCGGGTCGGCGTCGTAGAGGGCGGCGGTGTCCCAGCCCCGGTCGGTGGGGAACTCGCCGATGGCGTCGACGCCGTCGGCGACCAGCCGCCACAGGTCCTCGGGCGAGTTGACCCCGCCCGGGTAGCGGCAGGCCATGCCGACGATCGCGATCGGGTCCTGCTCCTGCGACTCGACCTCGCGCAGCCGCTCCCGGGTGCGGTGCAGATCGGCGGTGACCCGCTTCAGGTACTCGAGGAGCTTCTCTTCGTTCGCCATCCGAACCTCACCAAACTCGTTGCCAGCGGGACACGTTGCTCCGGGAGCGCGGTGGCGGCTCAGGTCATGCCGAGTTCCTTGTCGATCAGGTCGAACACATCGTCGGCGGAGGCCGTTTCGAGCCGGTCGACGAGGGTGGTGCCGGTGGTGGTGCTGAGCGTCTCGTTGAGCTTCGCCAGCAGCGACTGGAGCCGGGCGGTGACCCGGTTGCGTTCGATCTCCTCCGGCGTCAGGCCGGCCACGGTGACCTCCAGCCGGTCCAGCTCGGCGAGCAGACCCCCGGCGGTGTCGCCGGTGTAGCCGAGTTCGGCGCGGAGCTGGTCGGCCAGGGCGGTCGGGTTGGGGTGGTCGAAGACCAGGGTGGCGGAGAGCCGTACGCCGGTGGCGGCGCTGAGCCGGTTGCGCAGCTCGACGGCGGTCACCGAGTCCATGCCGAGTTCCTTGAACGCGCGCTGCGGCTCGACCAGTTCGGCGTCGCCGTAGCCGAGGACGGCCGCCACGTTGGTGCGGACGGTCTCCAGCAGCAGGGCGCGCTGCTCGGCCTCGGGCAGCGTGCCGAGCCGGTCGGCGAGCGCCGACGACGACCCCGCCTCGGTGGCCTCGGCGGCCTCCGGTGCGGCGTCGGGCAGTTCGGCCAGCAGCGGCCGGGGCCGGGCCAGGGTGTAGATGGGGGCGAACCGGGCCCAGTCGACGTCGGCGACGACGAGGTGGCTCTCGTCGTGGTCGAGGGCCTGTCCGAGGGCGTCGACGGCGAGCCGGGGGGCCATCACACCGACGCCGAGCCGGTCGAGGTGCGCGCCGACCTCGCCGCCGGCCATGCCACCGCCGCCGCCCCAGCTGCCCCAGGCGACCGAGGTGGCGACCGCGCCCCGGCTGCGCCGCCGGTGCGCCAGCGCGTCGAGGTACGCATTCGCCGTCGCGTAGCCCGCCTGCCCGGCGCTGCCCCACACCGCGGCACCGGAGGAGAACACCACGAACGCGTCCAACGGCCGGTCGGCCAGCAGTTCGTCGAGGTGCACCGCGCCGAGCACCTTCGCCCGGCACACGTCGGCGAAGTCGTCGAGGCCGGTCCGCCCCAACGGCACCTCGGGGTGCAGCACCCCGGCGGCGTGGAACACGGCGGTCAGCCCGTCGCCGAGGTCGGCCAGGAGCGCGGCGACCGCGTCCCGGTCCGCCACGTCACAGGCCACCACCTCGACGCCCGGGTGCCGGGCCGTCAGCTCGGCCGCGCCCGGGGCGTCCGGGCCGCGCCGGCTCGCCAGCACCACCCGCTGCGCGCCGTTGCCGACCAGCCATTCGGTGACGTGCCCGCCGACCCCGCCGGTGCCGCCGGTGACCAGCACGGTGCCGGTGGGCGTGTAGCGCCGTTCGGGTGCCCCGGTCGCTGGGTGGCGGACCATCCGGCGGGCCAGCGTACCGGCCGCCCGCAGCGCCACCTGGTCCTCGCCGCCGCCGGTCAGCACGTCGGCCAGCCGGTCGACGGTCTGCGGCGTCCACTCGGCGGGCAGGTCGACCAGGCCGCCCCACCAGCCGGGGTAGTCGAGGGAGAGCACCGTGCCCAGACCCCACAGGGCACCCTGGGCCGGGTCGGCGACCGGCTCGAACCGGTCCACCCCGACCCCACCGGCGGTGACGCACCAGAGCCGGCCGGTGAAGTCGGACGCGGCCAGCGCGTGCACCAGCGACACGGTGGCGGTGATCCCGGCGGACAGGCCGACACCCAGCGGGTCGGGGCCGTCGTCGAGGGCGAGCAGGGAGAGCACCCCGGCGGGGGCCTCCCGGCCGGCGTGGTCGGTGCCGGTGACGGTGACCACCTCGGCGCCCCGGGCGGCCAACCCGTCGGCGAGCGTACGCAGCCGCCCGTCGTCGGCCAGCGCCGCCGGGGCGACCACCCACCACACGCCGGTGAGCTGCCCGCCGGTGGGCACCTCGGCAGGCCGCCACACCACCCGGTAGCGCCAGCCGTCCACGGTGGCGACGTCGCGCTGCCGGGACCGCCACGACGTCAGGCCGGGCAGCACCTCCCCGACGAGTGCGGTGTCCACGCCGAGGCCGTCGGCGAGCAGGTCGACGTCGGCGCGTTCCACGGCGTCCCAGAACCCGGCGTCGGTGCCGCCGGAGGCCGGGGCGGCGGTGGTCGGCGCGATCCAGTAACGCTGGTGTTGGAAGGCGTAGGTGGGCAGGTCCGCCCGGCGGGTGCCGGGCAGGGCGGCGGCCCAGTCCACGTCGACGCCCCGGACGTGCAGCTCGGCCAGGGAGGTGAGCAGCCGGTCCAGGCCGCCGTCGTCGCGGCGCAGGGTGCCGGTGACCACCGTCGGCCGGTCCGCCGACTCCAGCGTCTCCTGCATCCCCATGCCGAGCACCGGGTGCGGGCTGACCTCCACGAACCCGGTCCAGCCCTGCCCGGCGAGAGAGCGGATCGCCGGGTCGAACCGGACCGTGTTGCGGAGGTTCTCGTACCAGTAGCGGGCGTCGAGGGTGGCGGTGTCCACCCAGTCGCCGGTGACGGTGGAGAGCATCCGGATCGTCCCGGTCTTCGCGTTGATCGGGGCCAGGTCCTCCAGCAGCCGGTGTTCCAGCAGCTCCACCTGCGCGGAGTGCGAGGCGTAGTCGACGGCGACCTGCTTGACCCGGACCCCCTCCTCGGTGAGCTCGGCGATGAGTTCCCGCAGCGCCTCCGGGGTGCCGGAGACCACCACCGAACCGGCGCCGTTGACCACGGCGAGGGAGATGTCGCCCGCCCACCGGGCGATCCGCTCCTGTGCCCGGTCGGCGGGCAGCCCGACCGAGACCATGCCGCCCCGGCCGGCCAGCTTCTCGCCGATGGCCCGGCTGCGCAGGGTCACCACCCGCGCCCCGTCGGCCAGGGAGAGTCCGCCGGCCACGCAGGCGGCGGCGATCTCACCCTGCGAGTGGCCGACCACCGCGTCGGGTTCCACGCCGTAGCTGCGCCAGGTGGCGGCGAGGGAGACCATCATCGCCCACAGGGCGGGCTGGACCACGTCCACCCACTCCAGGGAGGGCGCGCCGGGCACCCCCCGGACCACGTCGAGCAGGTCCCAGTCGACGTACGCGCGCAGCTCGGTGGCGCAGCGGCCCATCTGCTCGGCGAACACCGGCGAGGAGTCCAGCAACGCGGCGGCCATGCCGACCCACTGGGCGCCCTGGCCGGGGAAGACGAAGACGACCCGGCCGGTGGCGTCGGCGGTACCGGTGACCGCGTTCGGCGCGGGCTGACCGGCGGCGACCGGGGCGAGCCCGGCCCGCAACTGCGGCAGGTCCGCACCGAGCACCACGGCCCGGTGCGCGAGCCGGGCCCGGCCGGCCAGCGTACGACCCACCGCGGCGGGCTCGGCCGGCGCGGCGTCCAGGTGGGACAGCAGCCGCTCGGCCTGGGCGCGCAGCGCCTGGTCGGTGTACCCGGAGACCACCCACGGCAGCACGGGCGGGGTGGCCGGCTGTGCTTCCTCGTCGGCCGGGGGCACCTCTTCCAGCACGACGTGCGCGTTGGTGCCGCTGATGCCGAAGGAGGAGACCGCGCAGCGGCGGGCCCGGCCGGTCTGCGGCCAGTCCAGCGGCTCGGTGAGCAGCCGTACCGTGCCGGGCGACCAGTCGATCTCGCTGCTGGGCTCGTCGACGTGCAGGGTGCGGGGCAGCAGCCCGTGCCGCATCGCCTGCACCATCTTGATCACCCCGCCGACCCCGGCGGCGGCCTGCGAGTGGCCGATGTTGGACTTCAGCGAGCCGAGCCAGAGCGGCCGGTCGGCGGGCCGGTCCCGGCCGTACGTGGCGAACAACGCCTGCGCCTCGATCGGGTCGCCGAGCCGGGTGCCGGTGCCGTGCGCCTCGACCGCGTCGATCTCCTGGGCGGCAAGGCGGGCGTTGGCCAGCGCGGCCCGGATGACCCGGCGCTGGGAGGGCCCGTTGGGAGCGGTAAGGCCGTTGGACGCGCCGTCCTGGTTGATCGCGGAGCCGCGCACGACGGCGAGCACCGGGTGCCCGTTGCGGCGGGCGTCGGAGAGCCGTTCCAGCACCAGCACGCCCGCGCCCTCGGCCCAGCCGGTGCCGTCGGCGGTGTCGGCGAACGCCTTGCACCGGCCGTCGAAGGACAGCGCCCGCTGCCGGGAGAACTCGACGAACGCGTCGGGGGTGCCGATCACGGTGACCCCACCGGCGACGGCGAGCGACGACTCCCCGGAGCGCAGCGACTGACAGGCCCAGTGCAGGGCGACCAGCGACGACGAGCAGCCGGTGTCGACGGTGACCGCCGGCCCCTCCATCCCGAGGGTGTAGGACAGCCGGCCGGAGACGATGCTGCCGGCACCCCAGCTGTTCGGGTAGTCGTGGTAGACGACGCCGGTGAACACGGCGGTGGGGCTGCCCTTGAGCGACAGCGGGTCGATACCGGCCCGCTCGAACGCCTCCCAGGACGTCTCCAGGAACAGCCGCTGCTGCGGGTCCATCTCGGCGGCCTCGCGGGGCGAGATGCCGAAGAAGGTGGGGTCGAAGTCGGCGGCGTCGTAGAGGAAGCCGCCCTCGCGGGTGTAGCTGGTGCCGGGGTGGTCCGGGTCCGGGTCGTAGAGCCCGTCGAGGTCCCAGCCCCGGTCGGTGGGCATGCCGGAGATGGCGTCGGTGCCGGCCACGACGAGGTCCCACAGGGCCTCGGGCGAGTCGATCCCGCCGGGGTAGCGGCAGCCCATGCCGACGATGGCGATCGGTTCGGCGGCACGCTCCTCGATGTCGCGGAGCCGCTCGCTGGTCTCGTGCAGGTCGGCCGTGACCCGCCGCAGGTAGTCACGAAGCTTCTGTTCGTTGGACATCAGGAACCCATTCCCGGACGGCGCCGACGGAGCGGACGGATCATGAGGTGCCGAACTTGCTGTCGATGAAGTCGAAGAGGTCGTCGTCGGAGGCCGTGTCGAGCTCCTCGGTGACGCTGGCGACCTCGGCCGGACGTTGACCGGCGGTCCACGCCGCGAGCATGGTGCGCAGCCGCTCCCCCACCCCGGCGCGGGTGCTCTCGTCGAGAGCGGCGACCGCGTCGGCGTCCAGGGTGGACAGCGCGGCCTGGAGCCGGTCGAGGTCGTCGAGCAGGGTGACGCCCCCGGCGTCGGCGGGCACCAGCTCGGTGAGCAGTTGCTGGGCCAGCTCGGTCGGGGTCGGGTAGTCGAAGACCAGCGTGGCGGGCAACCGCAGCGCGGTCTCGGTGGCGAGCCGGTTGCGCAGCTCGACGGCGGTCAGCGAGTCGAAGCCGGCTTCCTTGAACGCCCGCTCCGGGTCGACGTCCGCGCCGGAGGCGTACCCGAGGACGGCGGCGACCTGGTCGCGGACCAGTGCCAGGACGGTGTCCAGGCGGTCCGGTGAGGGCATGGCGACGAGCCGGCCGGCGAGGTCGGCGTTAACGGCGACCGGGGCGGCCGTTTCGGTCTCGGGTTGGGCGTCGGGCAGCGCGGCGAGCAGCGGCCGGGGCCGGGACAGGGTGTAGATGGGGGTGAACCGGGTCCAGTCGATGTCGGCGACGACGAGGTGGCTCTCGTCGTGGTCGAGGGCCTCCCGCAGCGCCCGGACGGCGAGCCGGGGTTCCATCGGCGGGGTGCCCTGCCGGCGCAGGTGCGCGGTGGCCTCCCCGTCGGCCATCCCGCCGCCGGCCCAACTGCCCCAGGCGACCGAGGTGGCGACCGCCCCCCGGCTGCGCCGCCGGTGCGCCAGCGCGTCGAGGTACGCATTCGCCGTCGCGTACCCGGCCTGCCCGGCGCTGCCCCACACCGCGGCACCCGAGGAGAACACCACGAACGCGTCCAACGGCCGGTCGGCCAGCAGTTCGTCGAGGTGCACCGCGCCGAGCACCTTCGCCCGGCACACCTCGGCGAACTCCGCCACGCTGGTCTCCGGGAGCGACTTCTCCTGGTGCAGCACCCCGGCGGCGTGGAACACGGCGGTCAGCCCGTCGCCGAGGTCGGCCAGGAGCGCGGCGACCGACTCCCGGTCCGCCACGTCACACGCCACCACCTCGACACCCGGATGCCGGGCCGTCAACTCGGCCGCGCCCGGGGCCGCCGCGCCCCGCCGGCTCGCCAGCACCACCCGCCGCGCACCCTGACCGACCAGCCATGCGGTCAGGTGCCCGCCGATGCCACCGGTGCCGCCGGTGACCAGCACCGTGCCGGTGGGCGTGTAGCGCCGTTCGGGGGTGCCGGCGGCCGGCCAGCGGACCAGCCGCCGGGCCAGCACCCCGGCGGTACGGACGGCCACCTGGTCCTCCGCACCGGCGGCGAGGACGTCGGCGAGCCGCGCGACGTGTTCGTCGGTCCAGCCGGTGGGCAGGTCGACCAGGCCACCCCAGGAGTGCGGGTACTCCAGGGACAGCACGGTGCCGAGCCCCCACAGCGCGCCCTGCGCGGGGTGCGGCAGGTCCTCGAACCGGTCGACGGCGACACCACCTGCGGTGAGGCACCACACCCGGCCGGCGAAGTCGGTGGCGGTGAGCGCCTGGATCAGCGCAACGGTGTCGGTGACGCCGACGGACAGGCCGGCGTCGGTGGCGTCCGGGGTGTCGTCGAGGGCGAGCAGGGACACCACGCCGGCGGGGGTGTCCCCGGCGGGCAGGTCGGTGCCGGTGACGGTGACGACGTCGGCGCCCCGGGCGGCCAGTCCGGCGGCGAGGGCGGACACCCGGGCGTCGCCGGTCGACGCGGCCGGTACGACGAGCCACCAGGTGCCGGTGAGTTCGCCGCCGTCGGGCAGTTCGGTGGAGCGCCACACCACCCGGTAGCGCCAGTCGTCCACGGTGGCCGCGTCCCGTTGCCGGGCCCGCCAGGCGGCGAGGCCGGGCAGCACCTCGGTGACGACGCCCGGGGCGACACCGAGTCCGTCGGCGAGCACGTCGGTGTCGCCCCGGTCGACGGCGTCCCAGAACCCGCCGTCGGCCTCGCCGGTGCCGGTGGTGGCCTCGGGCTCGATCCAGTACCGCTGGTGCTGGAAGGCGTAGGTGGGCAGTTCCACCGGCCGCCCGCCCGGGTTGATCACGGCCCAGTCGAGGTCGACGCCGGTGGTCCACGCCTGCGCCATCCCGGTCGCGTACGCCGTGACCTGTTCCCGGTCCCGGCGCTGCAACGCAATCGCCGCGGCATCCTCGACGCAGTCGGCGACCATCGCGGTGAGCACACTGTCCGGCCCGATCTCGATGAACCGGGTGACCCCACGCGCGGCGAGAGCAGCGACCGCCTCGGCGAACCGCACGGTCCCCCGCACCTGACCCTGCCAGTAGCCGGAGCTACCCAACTCGGCATCGGTAGCCAGGTCACCGGTCGCGGTCGACACCAACGGGATACCCGCCGGGTTCGCGGTCACCCCGTCGACGACCCGCCCGTACCCGGCCAGCATCGGATCCATCAGGTGCGAGTGGAACGCATGCGACACCCGCAACCGGCGGGTCTTCACCTCAAGGGAGGCTTCCAGCGCCGCGATCTGCTCTTCGGAGCCGGACACGACGACCGCCCGGGGACCGTTCACCGCCGCCACGTCGACATCGCCCAGATCCAGCTCGTTCAGGGGCGCGGCGATCGCCAGCATCGCCCCACCCGCCGGGAGGGCCTGCATCAACCCACCCCGCGCGGCCACCACCCGGCACGCGTCCTCCAGCGACCACACCCCGGCCACGTGCGCGGCGGCCAACTCACCGATCGAATGACCCGCAACGAAATCCGGCTTGAGACCCCACGACTCGGCGATCCGGAACAACGCCACCTCGACCGCGAACAACGCCGGCTGCGTCCATCCCGTCTGATCCAGAACACCATCCGGATCGGCGAACATCACCTCCCGCAGATCACCGTCCAGCAACGGCGCGAAGGCGGCACACACCTCGTCCAACGCCTGCGCGAACACCGGGAACGCTTCCGCCAGCTCACGACCCATACCGACCCGCTGCGCACCCTGACCCGTGAACAACACCGCCGTACGACCGCTGGTGATCCGACCCGACAGGCCGGTGCCCGTGGCCAAGGCTTCGAGGCCGGCGGCCAGGTCGGCGGCCGAACCGCCGACGGCGACCGCCCGGTGGTCCAGGGCCGCCCGACCGGCGGCCAGCGAATACCCGACGTCGACCGGTCGCTCATCGGTGAGGAAGTCACGCAGGCGGCCGGCCTGTGCGGCCAGCGCACCGGCCGACCGGGCGGACAGCGGCCAGAGCGCCACCGGCGGCTCGGGGGTCGCGGCCGGCGCGGCGGGCTCGACCGGCGGGGCCTCCTCCACGATCACGTGGGCGTTGGTGCCGCTGATGCCGAACGACGACACCCCGGCGCGACGCGGGCGGTCCCCGGCCGGCCAGTCGACCGGCTCGGTGAGCAGCCGCACGTCCCCGGCCGCCCAGTCGACCTGCCGCGACGGCGTCTCGGCGTGCAGCGTGCGCGGCAGCGTCCCGTGTCGCAGCGCCATCACCATCTTGATCACCCCGGCCATGCCGGCGGCGGCCTGGGCGTGGCCCATGTTGGACTTGATCGAGCCGAGCCACAGGGGGCGGTCCCGGTCCCGGCCGTACGTGGCGAGCAGCGCCTGCGCCTCGATCGGGTCACCGAGGGTGGTGCCGGTGCCGTGTGCCTCGACGGCGTCGACCGCGTCGGGGGTGATCCGGGCGTTGGCCAGCGCCGCCCGGATCACCCGCTGCTGGGCCGGCCCGTTCGGCGCGGTCAGCCCGTTCGACGCGCCGTCCTGGTTGACGGCGGAACCCCGGATCAGCCCGTAGACGCGGTGCCCGTTGCGCTGCGCGTCGGAGAGCCGCTCCAGCATCAGCACCCCGACGCCCTCGGCCCAGCCGGTGCCGTCGGCGTCGTCGGAGAACGACTTGCACCGGCCGTCCGGGGCGAGCCCCCGCTGCCGGCTGAACGCCACGAACGGGGTGGGGTTCGACATCACCAGCACGCCGCCGGCGATGGCGGTGGCGCACTCCCCGGCCCGCAGCGCCTGACTGGCGAGGTGCAGCGCGACCAGCGACGAGGAACACGCCGTGTCGACGGTCATCGACGGCCCCTCGAACCCGAACGCGTACGACACCCGGCCGGAGATCACCGACGCGGAACTGCCGGTGCTCAGGTACGCCTCCGACTCGGCGGGGGCGAGACCGAGCAGGTCGCCGTAGTCCTGGGCGCCGGAGCCGACGAACACCCCGACGGGGCTGCCGCGCAGTGCCTCCGGGTCCATCCCGGCCCGCTCGCACGCCTCCCAGGTGACCTCCAGCATCAGCCGCTGCTGCGGGTCCATGGCGATCGCCTCACGGGGCGAGATGCCGAAGAACTCGGCGTCGAACGCGCCCGCCTCGTAGACGAAGCCGCCGGAGCGGACGTAGCTGGTGCCCGGCTGGTCCGGGTCGGCGTCGAAGAGCGCGTCGGAGTTCCAGCCCCGGTCGACGGGGAACGGGCTGATCGCGTCGGTGCCGCTGTCGACGAGCCGCCACAGGTCCTCCGGGGACCGGACGCCGCCGGGGTAGCGGCAGCTCATTCCGATGATGGCGATCGGCTCGTCGGGGTCGGAGCCGCCGACGCCGGACGTGACGGTGGCCGGGGCGGCGGTGCCGACGAGTTCGTCGTACAGGTGGCGGGCCAGCACGGCCGGGGTGGGGTGGTCGTAGACCATGGTGGCCGGCAGGCGCAGGCCGACGGCCGCACCGAGGGCGTTGCGCAGCTCCACGGCGGTCAGCGAGTCGAACCCGAGTTCCCGGAACGGCCGCTGCACGTCCACGG
This sequence comes from Micromonospora sp. HM134, assembly GCF_007833915.1. NCBI lineage: Bacteria > Bacillati > Actinomycetota > Actinomycetes > Micromonosporales > Micromonosporaceae > Micromonospora > Micromonospora sp. HM134. Next base: position 2,064,626 of record NZ_CP041061.1, on the reverse strand, counting down.
TGGTCGTCGCGTCGTACCCGAGGACGGCGGCGACCTGGGCACGCACCGTGTCCAGCAGGTACGGCAGCCGCTCGGCGTCGGGCAGCCCGGCCAGCACGGAGGTGTCGGTGGACGCGGCCGGGGCGGCGACGGCCGGGCTCTGCTGGGCCTCGGGGAGCGCGGCGAGCAGCGGCCGGGGCCGGGCCAGGGTGTAGATCGGGGTGAACCGGGCCCAGTCGATGTCGGTGACCACGAGGTGGCTCTCGTCGTGGTCGAGAACCTGCTGCAGCGTGCCGAGGGCGAGGCGCGGTTCCATCGGCGGGGTGCCCTGCCGTAGGAGGTGTTCGGTGGCCTGCTCGTCGACCATGCCGCCGCCGCCCCAGGTGCCCCAGGCGACCGAGGTGGCGGTCCGGCCCCGGCGGCGGCGCTGGTGGGCGAGTGCGTCGAGCCAGGCGTTGCCGGTGCCGTAGGCGGCCTGCCCGGCGCTGCCCCAGACGGCCGCGCCGGAGGCGAACAGCACGAACGCGTCCAGCGGCCGGTCGCCGAGTAGCGCGTCGAGGTGGGTCGCGCCGAGCACCTTGGCCCGGCACACGGCGGCGAAGTCGTCGAGGTCGGTATCGCCCAGCGGGGCCGGGTCGTAGAGCACCCCGGCGGCGTGGAAGACGGCGGTCAGGTCGTCGCCGATCCCGTCGAGCAGCGCGGCGACCGCGTCCCGGTCGGCCACGTCGCAGGCGACGACCTGCACGCCGGGCAGCCTGGCGGCCAGGTCGGCGGCCCCGGGGGCGGCGGGGCCACGCCGGCTGGCCAGCACCACCCGCTCGGCCCCCTGGTCGAGGAGCCATTCGGTGAGGTGCGCGCCGATACCGCCGGTGCCGCCGGTGACCAGCACCGTGCCGGTGGGCCGGAACCGCCGGTCGGGGCTGCCGGCGACGGGCCAGCGCACCATCCGCCGGGCCAGCACCCCGGCGGTACGCACGGCCACCTGGTCCTCGCCGCCGTCGGCGAGCACGTCGACGAGCCGGTCGAGGGTGTCGGGCGTCCAGTCGGCGGGCAGGTCGACCAGGCCGCCCCACCAGGTGGGGTAGTCGAGCGAGAGGACGGTACCGAGCCCCCAGAGGCCGGCCTGTGCGGCGTGCGGCAGGTCCTCGTACCGGTCGACGGCGACGCCGCCGGTGGTGAGGCACCAGAGCCGGCCGGTGACGTCGGCGGCGGCGAGGGCCTGCACGAGTCGTACGGTGGCGGTGACCCCGGCGGACAGCCCGGCGTCGTACGGGTCGGGGGTGTCGTCGAGGCCGAGCAGCGAGACGACCCCGGTGGGGGTGCCCCGGCCGGCGAGCGGGTCGGTGCCGGTGAGCCGGGTGACGGTGGCGCCCCGGGTGGTGAGCGCGTCGGCCACGGCGGTGACCCGGGGGTCGTCGGTGAGCGTGTCGGGGGTGACGAGCCACCAGTCGCCGGTGAGTTCCGGCCCGGTGGGCAGGTCGGCGGCCCGCCACACGACGCGGTAGCGCCAGTTGTCGGTGACGGTGGCCGGTGCGGTGGTGGGGGCGGCCAGCCAGTACCGCTGCCGGGCGAAGGCGTAGCTGGGCAGCTCGACCTGCCGCGCTCCCGGGTGCACGGCCGTCCAGTCGAGGTCGACGCCGGTGGTCCACGCCTGCGCCATCCCGGTCGCGTACGCCGTGACCTGTTCCCGGTCCCGGCGCTGCAACGCAATCGTCACCGCGTCGTCGACGCAGTCGGCGACCATCGCGGTGAGCACACTGTCCGGCCCGATCTCCACGAACCGGGTCACGCCTCGCGCCGCCAGCGTGGCCACGGCATCGGCGAACCGGACGGTCCCCCGCACCTGACCCTGCCAGTATTCGACCGACCCCAACTCGTCGTCGCTGGCGAGATCACCGGTCGCGGTCGACACCAACGGGATACCCACCGGGTTCGCGGTCACCCCGTCGACGACCTGCCCGTACCCGGTGAGCATCGAGTCCATCAGGTGCGAGTGGAACGCGTGCGACACCCGCAGCCTGCGCGTCTTCACCTCAAGGGAGGCTTCCAGCGCCGCGATCTGCTCCTCCGTGCCGGACACGACCACCGCCCGGGGACCGTTGACCGCCGCCACGTCGATGTCACCGAGATCCAGCTCGTCGAGAGGCGCGGCGATCGCCAACATCGCCCCACCCGCCGGAAGGGCCTGCATCAGACCACCCCGCGCCGCCACCACCCGGCACGCGTCCTCCAACGACCACACACCAGCCACATGCGCCGCAGCCAACTCACCGATCGAATGACCCGCAACGAAATCCGGCTTCAACCCCCACGACTCCGCCAACCGGAACAACGCCACCTCGACCGCGAACAGGGCCGGCTGCGTCCACCCCGTCTGATCCAGAACACCATCCGGATCGGCGAACATCACCTCCCGCAGATCACCACCCAGCAACGGACCGAACGCGACACACACCTCATCCAGAGCAGCCGCGAACACCGGAAACGCTTCCGCCAGCTCACGACCCATACCGACCCGCTGCGCACCCTGACCGGTGAACAACACCGCCGTACGACCGGTGGTGATCCGACCCGACACGCCGGTGCCCGTGGTCAGGGCGTCGAGGCCGGCGGACAGCTCGGCGGCCCCACGGCCCACCGCCACCCCCCGGAACTCCAACCCGGCCCGACCCGCGCCCAGCGAGAACCCGACGTCCACCGGACGCTCGTCGGTGTCGGCGGCGAACCCGGCGATCCGGGCGGCCTGGCGGGCCATCCCCTCGGGGGAACGCCCCGACACCGGCCAGAGGACGACCGGCGGGGTCGGCCCCGGCGTGCCGGCCCCGGCGGGCGGGGCCTGCTCGACGATGAGGTGCACGTTGGTGCCGCTGATGCCGAACGACGACACGCCCGCCCGGCGGGGCCGGTCCACCGCCGGCCAGTCGATCGCCTCGGTCAGCAGCCGCACGTCCCCGGCCGCCCAGTCGACCTGCCGCGACGGCGTCTCGGCGTGCAGCGTGCGCGGCAGCGTCCCGTGCCGTATCGCCATCACCATCTTGATCACGCTGGCTACCCCGGCGGCGGCCTGGGCGTGCCCGATGTTGGACTTGATCGAGCCGAGGAAGAGCGGCGTCTCCCGGTCCCGCCCGTAGGTGGCGAGCACGGCCTGCGCCTCGATCGGGTCACCGAGGGTGGTGCCGGTGCCGTGTGCCTCGACGGCGTCGACCGCGTCGGGGGTGATCCGGGCGTTGGCCAGCGCCGCCCGGATCACCCGCTGCTGGGCCGGCCCGTTCGGCGCGGTCAGCCCGTTCGACGCGCCGTCCTGGTTGACGGCGGAACCCCGGATCAGCCCGTAGATCCGGTGCCCGTTGCGCTGCGCGTCGGAGAGCCGCTCCAGCACCAGCACCCCGACACCCTCGGACCAGGCCGCGCCGTCCGCGCCGTCACCGAAGGAGCGGCACCGGCCGTCCGGGGACAGGGCACGTTGCCTGCTGAACTCGACGAAGAGCTGCGGGGTGGCCATCACGGCGACCCCGCCGGCCAGGGCCAGCCCGCACTCTTCCTTGCGCAGCGACTGGCAGGCCAGGTGCATCGCCACCGACGACGACGAGCAGGCGGTGTCGACGGTGATCGCCGGCCCCTCCAGGCCCAGGTTGTAGGCGACCCGGCCGGAGACGAGGCTGCCGGAGGTGGTGCTGTCGACGTAGTCGTGGTGCATCACGCCGACGAACACGCCGGTGGCGCTGCCCTTGAGGGCGACCGGGTCGATGCCGCCGTGCTCGAACGCCTCCCAGGACGCCTCCAGCAGCAGCCGCTGCTGCGGGTCCGTCTCGACCGCCTCGCGGGGGCTCATCCCGAAGAACCCGGGGTCGAAGTCGGCGGCGTCGTAGAGGAATCCACCGTGCCGGGTGTAGCTCTTGCCGGGCTTGCCGGGTTCCGGATCGTAGATGCCGTCGACGTCCCAGCCCCGGTCGGTGGGGAAGCCGGAGATGGCGTCGGTGCCGTCGGCGACGAGCCGCCACAGGTCCTCCGGCGACCGGACCCCGCCGGGGTAGCGGCAGCCCATGCCGACGATCGCGATCGGCTCCTGGTCCCGGCCCTCCACCTCACGCAGCCGCCGGTTGGCCTGTTGCAGTTCGGCGGTGGCGCGCTTGAGGAAGGTCCGGAGCTTGTCGTCGTTCGCCATCGTTCACACCAATCTTTCCCGCGCCGGAGGTTCGTCGGAGACTGCCGTCAGGAGATGCCGAGCTCGTTCTCCAGCACGTCGAACAGTTCCTCGTCGGTGGCGGACTCGTAGTCGTGCGGGGTGTCGTCGTCGGGGCGGCCGGTGCGGTCCTGCCAGCCGCGCAGCACCGCCTCCAGCCGGGCGGTCAGCCGGGTGTGTTCCTCACCGGGCACCTCGGCCAGGGCCTTCTCCAGCCGGTCGAGGTCGGCGAGCACCGCACCGGCCGGGTCGGCGTCGGGCACCACCAGGTCGGCCTTGAGCGCGCGGGCCAGGGCGGTGGGTTCGGGGTGGTCGAAGACGAGCGTGGCGGGCAGCCGCAGCCCGGTGACGGTGCTGAGCACGTTGCGGAACTCGACGGCGGCGAGGGAGTCGAACCCGAGGTCCTTGAACGCGCGGCCGGGTTCCACCGACGCCGGGCCGGGGAAGCCCAGCACGGCGGCGGCGTGCGTGCGGACCAGGTCGAGCAGCAGGGTGTCCCGGTCGGCGTCGGAGAGCCCGGCGAGGCGCTGCGCCAGCGGCGGGCCGTCGACGGCCGCACCCGCACCGGCGGCGGTCGGGCGGGCGGGGGTACGGACCAGACCGCGCAGCACGGCGGGCAGCGCGTCGGTGCGCCGCCGCAACGCGTCCAGGTCCAGGCGCACCGGTAGGGTCGTGGCCCGCCCGGCGGCGACGGCCGCGTCGAACAACGCCAGCCCCTCGTCGGTACTCATCGCGGGCATTCCGAGCCGGCGCATCCGGTGCAGGTCGGCGTCGTCGAGGTGACCGCCCATCCCGGTGCCGGTGGCCCAGAGGCCGTAGGCCAGCGAGGTGGCGGGCAGCCCGTCGGCGCGGCGGCGTTGGGCGAGCGCGTCGAGGAAGAGGTTCGCGGCGGCGTAGTTGCCCTGCCCGGCCCCGGCCACCCAGCCCGCCGACGAGGAGAACAGCACGAAGGCGGTCAGGTCGTGGTCGCGGGTGAGGTCGTGCAGGTGCCAGGCGGCGTCCACCTTGGGCCGCAGCACCCGGTGCAGTTGCTCGGGGGTGAGGGCGTCGACCAGCGCGTTCTCGGCGGTGCCGGCGGCGTGCACCACCGCGCCGACCCGGTGCTCGGCGAGCAGGGCGGCGACCGCGTCCCGGTCGGCGACGTCGCAGGCGGCGACCGTCACGTCCGCGCCGACGGCGGTGAGGTCCGCGACCAGGTCCGCCGCGCCGGGGGTGGCGGCGCCGCTGCGCCCGGTCAGCAGCAGCCGGCGTACGCCGTGTCGGGTGACCAGGTGCCGGGCGACGAGGCTGCCCAGCCCGCCGAGCCCACCGGTGATCAGGACGGTGCGGTCGGTGGGCCAGCCACCGTCGGCGGGCGCGTCGACGGTCACCCGGGCCAGCCGTGGCACCAGCAGCCTGCCGCCGCGGACGGCCACCTCGGGTTCGCCGGTGGCCAGTGCCGCCGCCAGGTGACCGGTGCCGCTGTCGTCGCTGTCGACCAGGACGAACCGGCCCGGGTGTTCGGCCTCGGCCGCCCGGACCAGCCCCCACAGGGCCGCTGCGGCGGGGTCGACCGGGGTGTCGCCGGCACCGACGGCGGTGCGGGTGAGCAGGACCAGCGTGCTGTGGGCGTACCCCGGGTGGGTGAGCCAGCGGCGCAGCAGCCCCAGCAGGCGGGCGGTCGCCTCGTGTACGGCGGCCGGCGGGGTGCCGGGCGGGTCGAGGGTGACCACGACGGTGTCGGGCACCTCCTCGGGCAGCTCCGCGTCGACGTCGAGCAGGGTCCAGCCGTCGGTGGGGGCGTCCGGGGCGGAGACCGGCTGCCAGTCCACCTCGTACAGGTGGCGGTGCTGGCTGCGGGCGGCGGCGTCGAGCGCGTCGGCGGCGACCGGGCGGACGACCAACTGGTCGATGGTCGCGACCGGGTTGCCGTGGCCGTCGGCGACGGTGACGGCCAGCTTGTCGCCGGTGGCCGGGGAGATCCGGATGCGCAGGGCGGCGGCGTGTGCGGCGTGCAGGGTGACCCCACGCCAGGAGAACGGCAGCGGGGTGTCGCCCGCGCCCTCGTCGACCAGGTTGGCGTGCAGGGCGGCGTCGAGCAGCGCCGGGTGCAGCAGGAACCGGGACGCGTCGGCGGCGGCCACCTCGGGCAGCGCCGCCTCGGCCCAGACCTCGGCGGCGTCGCCGTCGCCACGCCGCCACACCGCGCGCAGCCCCTGGAACACCGGCCCGTAGCCGTAGCCGTGGTCGCGCAGCCGGTCGTAGAGGCCGTCGAGGTCGACGGCTTCGGCACCGGCGGGCGGCCACTCGGTGAGGTCGGCGGCGGCCGGGTCGGCCCCCGCCTGCCGGACCAGGACCCCTTCGGCGTGCGGGGTCCAGTCGGTGTCGTCGGCCGCGTCGTCGGCCCGGCTCCAGATGCCGAGCGTACGTGCGCCGCTCTCGTCGGCGGCGTCGACGGTCACCCGCAGGGCCAGGCCGCCGTCGGCCGGCAGCACCAGCGGCGCGCTGATGGTCAACTCGTCGAGCACAGGACAGCCGACCTGGTCGCCCGCGCGCAGGGCGAGTTCGACCAGTCCGGTGCCGGGGACGAGGACGGTGTCGAACACCGCGTGGTCGGCGAGCCACGGCTGGGCGGTGCGGGAGAGCCGGCCGGTGAGCACCACGCCACCGCTGCCGGGCAGGTCGACGACCGCACCGAGCATCGGGTGTCCGGCGGGTAGCTGGCCGAGTCCGGTGGTGTCACCGGCCCCGGGAGGCACGTCGAGCCAGTACCGCCGGTGCTGGAAGGCGTAGGTGGGCAGGTCGACCTGCCGGCCGCCCGGGTTGACGGCCGCCCAGTCGAGCGTGATCCCGCTGATCCACGCCTGCGCCATCCCGGCCGCGTACGCCTGCACCTGGCCGTCGTCGTGCGGCTGCGCCGTACCTGTCTGTTCGCGCTTGCGTCGCTGGAGGGCGATGGCGGTGGCGTCCTCCACGCAGTCGGCCACCATCGCGGTCAGCACACTGTCCGGCCCGATCTCGACGAACCGGGTCACACCCCGCGCCGCGAGAGCGGCCACCGCGTCGGCGAACCGCACCGTGCCCCGCACCTGACCCTGCCAGTACCCGACCGAACCGAGTTCGGCGTCGCCGGCCAGGTCACCGGTCGCAGTCGACACCAACGGGACACCCGCCGGGTTCGCGGTCACCCCGTCGACGACCTGCCCGTACCCGGCCAGCATCGGGTCCATCAGATGCGAGTGGAACGCATGCGACACCCGCAGCCTGCGCGTCTTCACCTCAAGACGGGACTCCAGCGCGGCAATCTGCTCCTCCGTGCCGGACACCACCACCGCCCGGGGACCGTTCACCGCCGCCACGTCCACGTCGCCCAGGTCCAGCTCATCGAGAGGCGCGGCGATGGCCAACATCGCCCCACCCGCCGGAAGGGCCTGCATCAGACCACCCCGCGCCGCCACCACCCGGCACGCGTCCTCCAGCGACCACACCCCGGCCACGTGCGCGGCAGCCAACTCACCGATCGAATGCCCGGCAACGAAGTCCGGCTTCAGACCCCACGACTCCGCAAGCCGGAACAGAGCCACCTCTACCGCGAACAACGCCGGCTGCGTCCACCCCGTCTGATCCAGGACACCATCCGGATCGGCGAACATCACCTCCCGCAGATCACCCTCCAACAACGGCCCGAACGCCGCACACACCTCGTCGAGGGCGGCAGCGAACACCGGGAACGCCGCCGCCAACTCACGACCCATCCCGACCCGCTGCGCACCCTGACCCGTGAACAACACCGCCGTACGCCCCGCGACCGTCCGACCCGACAGGCCACCACCGGCAGCCAGGGCCTCCAGGCCCGCGGAGAGCTCGGCGGTCTCCCGGCCGACCGCCACGCCGCGGAACTCCAACCCGGCCCGGCCGACGCCCAGCGAGAACCCGACGTCCACCGGACGCTCGTCGGTCAGGAAGGCGCCCAGCCGGGTCGCCTGTCCGGCCAGCGCGTCCGCCGACCGGGCCGACAGTGGCCAGAGCAGCACCGACGGCTCGATGGCGGGCGTCGGTGCGGTGCCGTCGTCCGGCTCGACGGCCTCGACCGGTGGGGCCTGCTCCAGCACCACGTGGGCGTTGGTCCCGCTGAGCCCGAACGAGGACACGGCCGCCCGGCGGGGTCGCCCGGTCTCCGGCCAGGCGACCGGGTCGGTGAGCAGCCGGACGTCGCCGGCCGTCCAGTCGACGTGGGGGGTGGGCCGGTCGATGTGCAGGGTGCGGGGCAGCATGCCGTGCTGCATCGCCAACACCATCTTGATCACTCCGGCGGCCCCGGCCGCAGCCTGGGTGTGCCCGATGTTCGACTTCACCGAGCCCAGCCAGAGCGGCTGCGCCCGGTCCCGGCCGTAGGTGGCGAGGATCGCCTGCGCCTCGATCGGGTCACCGAGCCGGGTGCCGGTGCCGTGCGCCTCGACGACGTCCACCTGGTCGGCGGTGAGCCGCGCATTGGCCAGGGCGTCGGCGATGACCCGGCGTTGCGACGGGCCGTTGGGGGCGGTGAGCCCGCTGCTCGCGCCGTCCTGATTGACCGCGCTGCCACGGACCACGGCCAGTACCCGGTGCCCGAGACGCTGGGCGTCGCTGAGCCGCTCGACCAGCAGCACCCCGACGCCCTCGGCCCAGCCGGTGCCGTCGGCGGCGGCGGCGAACGGCTTGCACCGGCCGTCGGCGGCCAGCCCCCGCTGCCGGCTGAAGTCGACGAAGGTCTCCGGGGTGGCCATCACCGTCACACCACCGGCCAACGCCATGGTGCACTCCTCGCGGCGCAGCGCCTGGATCGCCAGGTGCAGGGCGACCAGCGACGACGAGCAGGCGGTGTCCACGGTGATCGCCGGGCCTTCGAGACCCAGCACGTAGGCGACCCGGCCGGTGAAGATGCTGCCGGTGTTGCCGTTGCCGATGAAGCCCTCCAACTCGGCGGGGATCACCGGCAGCCGGCTCGAATAGTCGAGGTACATCAGCCCGGCGAACACCCCGGTACGGCTGCCACGCGCCGACGTCGGGTCGATGCCGGCTGATTCGAACGCCTCCCAGGACGCCTCCAGCAACAGCCGCTGCTGCGGGTCCATGGCGAGCGCCTCGCGGGGAGAAATGCCGAAGAATTCGGCATCGAAAAGTGCGGCGTCGGAAAGGAACCCACCAGTCCGCGCGTACGTCTTGCCGGTCTTGGAATCGTCGGGGTCGTAGATTTCCTCGACGTTCCAGCCCCGGTCGTCGGGGAAGTCGGAGACGGCGTCGGTCCCGTCGGCGAGGAGTTGCCACAGCGCCGAAGGACCATCCACACCACCCGGGAAGCGGCAGCTCATACCGACGATGGCGATCGGGTCGTACTCCCGCCGCTCGGCTTGGCGCAACTGCCGGCGGGCCTCACGCAGATCGGTGGTGGCCCGCTTCAGATACCCGAGAAGCTTCTCCTCGTTCTCCATCTACGTCTCCCGCCACTAGCCCCAGCCGGGCAGACCCGGGCCAATATCGGCACACGGGTCGGCGCGGCGGCAATTGTCGAAACAGAGAGCTTCTTCAGGCATTCTTGGTTGTTCGCGATGACCCTACGGCCGCCCGGCGCAGCTCTAACCCCCTACCGCCCCCAGAGCGCCCCCTAGCCCGCGACGCCGCTACCTCGACCCCTCGGGCGTCGCCGGTCGGGCACCCCGGTGGGGGCTGGGGTTGCGGGCCGGCCGGCTGACCGGGGCACGACGACGGACGGCCCCCCGGCGGGTGCCGGGGGGCCGTCCGTCGCGGTGCTACCGCCGGGCCGTGGTCAGAAGCGGGACCACTTCTGGCTGGCGACGCCGAGGCAGTCCCACAGGTGCAGCTTGCCGCCGTTGTTGGGGTTCTGGTCGCGGACGTCGACACACCGGTTGGCGCTGAGGTTGACCAGGTCCCCGGCACCGTTGAGGGTGAACCGTTGGGCCGGGTTGCCGTTGCAGGTGACCAGGTTGACCTCGGTGCCGTTGGTGGTGCCGGCCCAGGCCGGGTCCATGCACTTGCCCATCGCGCGGACGGTGCCGTCGGTGGCGAAGGTCCACGCCTGGGCGGCGGTGGTGTTGCAGTCCCAGATCTGGAGTTTCGCGCCGTCGACCGGGTTGGCGCTGGGAATGTCGATGCACCGGCCGCTCTGCGCGCCGCGCAGCCGGGTGGTGCCGGGCTGCGGGTTGCCGCCGCCGGGCACGTAGCTGGAGACCCGGACGTAGTCCACGAGCATCTGCTGGGGGAACTGGGTGGAGCCGTCGGGGTATCCGGGCCAGTTGCCGCCCACCGCCACGTTGAGGATCATGAAGAACGGGTGGTCGTAGACCCAGCGGTTGCCGCCGAGCCGGGACGGGTCGACGCGGTGGTACTCGACGCCGTCGAGGTACCAGACGATCAGGTTGGGCTCCCAGTCCACCCGGTAGGTGTGGAAGCCGTCGGCGAGGGGTTGGCCGATGGTACGGCTGCCGGTGATGCCGCCCCCGCCGGAGTAGCCGGGGCCGTGCACGGTGCCGTAGACGGTGTTGGGCTCCCGGCCGATGTTCTCCATGATGTCGATCTCACCGGCGGCGGGCCAGCCGGCGCTGCCCATGTCGTTGCCGAGCATCCAGAACGCCGGCCAGATGCCCTGACCCCGGGGGATCTTGATCCGGGCCTCGAACCGGCCGTACGCCTGGGTGAAGGTGGCGGCGGTGAGCAGCCGCGCCGAGGTGTACTCGCACCGGCCGTAGTGGCACTGGTAGTTGGCCGGGTTCTCCTTGCGGGCGGTGATGACCAGGTTGCCCTGTCCGTCGTGGACGGCGTTGCTGGTGCTGTTGGTGTAGTACTGCCGTTCGTTGTTGCCCCAGCCGCCGCCGCCGATGTCGAAGCGCCATCGGTTCTGGTCGACGGGGGTGCCGGCGGCGGCGTTGAACTCGTCCTGCCAGGTGATGCCGCCGATGGCGGCCGAGGCGGGCTCGGCCTGGGCGGGCAGGACGAGGGCGGCGGCGAGGGTGACGAGGGCGACCGCCGCGCGGGCGAGGGATCGGGGCCGGGGGACGGCTCGGGCTCCGGGCACGGGAGGCTCCTTGGGGCGACATCGGGGGCGGGGAGCACGCCGGGGAGAGCGCTCTCCACGAAGGATGTCGATATCCAGCCTTTCTGTCAAGAATGTTGCCAGTTAGCTCGCCCTGCTCAGGGCTCCGCCGACCAGCCAGTGAGAGGAAGACTACGCTCCGTGATCAGGGTCGTTGCGCGCCAGCCGGCTCGGAGGTCTCCTGCGGGGCGCCCGGCCGGGACCGGCCAAAGGGCGGGGCGGGCGGGACGCGGTGCGGACCGCCCGCCGGCGCCCGGACCGATCAGCGGTGCAGCCCGCGCCAGGAGGGATTGCTGCCGCGCCAGGCGTCGGCCAGGATGACCGCCGCCGCCCGGCTCGGGCACTGCTGCACGCGGGAGCGACCCGACGCCCCGCCGATCTGCGCCTGGACCTCCCAGGCCTCCCCGTCGGTACGGATGTAGACGTCCCGCCGCCCGCGTGGGCTCGGGTCACCGTTCCACCAGTGCTCCTCGACCATCATTCACCGACCGTATAGCAACTCGGCCGTGGAACGTGAGTCACGAATTCGTCGAGGCCCGCCACCGCCACCGCCCGGTCACCCCTGCCGGGGCGTGAGCAGGTAGTCGTCGGCCTCCGCGCTCCAGGCCAAGGCGACCTCACCGGCAGTGGCGGCGGCCTTACCGAACTGGAGGAAACTGCGGTAGCCGAGCTTCTTCTCGCTGAATTCGGGGCGGGCCCGGCGGAGCTGGTTCTTGAGTCCGGAGAGCGCCACCGGGCCACCCGCCGCGGCCAGTTCCGCCACCACCGTACGCAGTAGCGCGAAAGCCACCTCCTGGTCGCCGTGCTCGGGCAGGGACACCTCCGGGTCGCCCTTGGCCGGCCCCTCGGCCAGCTCGACGACGTTGTGCCCGGCGAGGTGGCGCAGCAGTTCACCGAAGGTGCGGAACCCGTAGTCGGACTCGCTGAACGTGGGGTCCTTGCGCAGCAGGGTGCGCTTGAGCCGGGAGGCGGTCACCTCCCCCTCCGAGCTGCCCTGGAGGCCGGCGACGGTCTGGGCGACCAGCACGGCGAGCGCCTCGGCGTCGCGTACCGGCTCCTCGGCGGCCGGCGGAGACTCCGGCTGCTCCGGTGTCGGCTCCACCGCCGTCGGCTCCGGCTGCTGCGGTTCGGCCGACCGGGCCGGGCGACCGCGACGGCCCCGTACGGGCGGGAGGTCGACGCCCTCCAGCCGGTCGTAGTAGAGGAACTCGTCGCAGGCGGGCGGGAGCAGCGCCGAGGTGGACTTCTCCACCCCGACCCCGATCACCCGCTTGTTGAGTTCGCGCAGCTTGTGCACCAACGGGGTGAAGTCACTGTCCCCGGTGCAGATGACGAAGGTGGAGATGTAGCCGCGCTCGAAGGCCAGCTCCACCGCGTCGACGGCCATCTTGATGTCGGCGGCGTTCTTGCGGGACGCCCCCATCCGCTGCGGGATCTCGATCAGCTCGACGTGCGAGCGGGTGAGCATCCGACGGTCCTCGTCGAAGTACGACCAGTCCGCGTACGCCCGGCGGACCACCACCCGCCCCCGCTCGGCGAGGGCGTCGGCGATCGGACGGAAGTCGAACGCCCGCCCACCATGGTGTTCCCGGGCCCCCAGGGCAAGGTTCTCGTAGTCGAGAAAGAGCGCGATTCGATCCTCGTGATCCACCGCAACACCCTAATCCCGCACCCCTCCCCCACCACCCCGCCACGTCGCACCACCCGCCAAAACCCCGCCAAACCTCCACCGAATCCCCACCGAAGCCCCGGTGATCAAGAGGAAAAGGTCAGCCGGGAGGCCGGTTCCTGACGTATTTCTCTTGATCACCGAGGGCTTGCGGCGGGGAACGCGGGACGGAGGGAGGTCAAGGGTGGGGGTCAGGGGGTGCGGTTCTCGGCCAGGGCCTTGATGCCGTCGAGCACCGACTCGATGTGGGAGCGGAGCTGGCCGAGCCTCGACTCGACGATCTGCTCCTCGTGCTCGGGGGCCTGGTCGATCACGAGGCTGAGCCCGGACCGGCCCGGACCGACCCGTACCGTCTGCCGCAGCCGGGTGCCGGCCCCCTCCGGTTCCAGCTCGAACCGCCAGGTGGCCGCCGGCGACGACACGTCGGCCCGGCCGGCGCCGTCCGGGCCGGCGAACATGCCGTCCACGTCCGTGACGACCCACCCGAAGACCCGCTCCTGGTCCAGTTCGGTGACGTAGGAGGCGGTGCGCCACTCCCCGATGCGCGGGTGGCTGTTGTACCCGAGGAAGCTGGCCCCCTTGGCCAGTTCGTCGGCACCGTCGAACCACTCGACCCGCTGCAACTCGGGACTCAACCGGGCCGGCAGGTGAATGTCGGTCACCAGTTCCCAGACCCGGGACGGAATTGCCTCGACGTAGACCTCGTAGGTCACGCCCGGCCCATCGGCATAACGCAAAGTCGCCACCTTCGCTCAGATCCGGCGTGCCGGATCACCCCACAATGCGATCGACGATAATGCATGTCGACAAGGGACCGTAGGGCTGCCCGGTCCTCACCGGTCCGGTCCGGCCGCGGGCGGCGTGGCCATCTTGTGGTTCTGCCCCGGGATGCGGAAGTGGTGGAAGCTGACCGTGGCGCTGACCTCCAACGCCTGCACCCAGTGCCACCAGCCCACCGGCACGAACAGCAGCTGCCCCGGCTCCAGCACGACGTCGAGCACCGTCGCCTCGGCGTACCGGGGGTGCCGGGTGAGATCCGGGTCCGCCGCGTCGACCGCGCTGAACGTGCCGCCGCGCGGATAGACCAGGTGCCGCTCGTACGAGGGGACCAGCCGGACGTGCTTACGGCCGAGCACCTGACCGAGCAGCACCGAACTGTTGTCCACGTGCAGCGGGGTCACCGTGCCGGCCGGCCCGAGCAGCAGGTGACCGAGCCCGGACGGGTCCACGATCCCCTCCGGGGCGCGGATGTCGGCGGTGAGCGGGCGCAGCGCGCCGGACCAGTTCTCGTTGCGCGGCACCATGTAGTAGTCGTTGGTCCGCCGGTCCGAGGCGAGCAGCGCCAGGTACTCGCGGAACGGCATGCTGGTGCGGTGGCGGTCGTACTGCCAGGCGTGGTCCGGGTTGGCGTCCCGGCCGGTCATCACCTCGACCACGGCGTCGCCGCAGGCCGCCGCCAGGCCGGAAAGCGTCCAGCCGAGGGCGGGCCAGTCGGCCATCAGGCCGTCCAGCACGACCGGCCGGTTGCCGAAGTAGTAGCGGGAGAAGAACTCCCCCGGGTCGAGGTCCGCGCGCCGCTCCAGCGTCCGCCCGCCGTCGCTGTCGCGCAGCGACCGGTACGTGTCGAGCACCGACTCCAGCCAGTCGTAGCGCAGCGCCAGCCGGCGGCACACCGCGAAGTACGGGTGGTCGGCCAGGTCCCGCAGCTCGGCGTCGACGGCCTGCGGGTCGGCGGACCCGGCGACGGCGACGGCCCGCGCCTGCTCCACCGACGCGCCCATGGCGAGGTTCTCGACCAGCCACTCCCGCCAGGCGGGGTCGAGCCGGGGCGGGACGACGGTGGTCATGCCCCGGCCGCCGGCACGAGGGTGAGCCGGGGCGGACGGACCGCCTCCTGGCAGGTCGGGTACGAGTTCTTCACGTGCTCGGGGAAGTGCTCGGCGGCCGGCGGCGGGGTGAGCCGCAGCTCCCGGGTGTACTCCTGGCAGTTGACGTAGGAGTTCTTCACGTGGGCCGGGATGTGGTCCGGGGGCGGGGTGAGCCGCGCCTCGCGGGCGTACTGGTCGCAGTTGACGTAGGAACCCTTGACGTGGGCGGGGAAGTGGTCCGGCAGCTCGGTCATGGGGCCAGTCAACGGGCCCCGGCGTCCCGGCCACCAGGGGCCGGTGTCCCGGCCGCCCGGGACGTTCCCGCAGGTCATGGGTAGACTCCCGGCCGGAAACGATCATCGGAAGGGCCATGACGAAGAGCTACGAGGTGCCGCTGCTGGTGCTGACCGCGGCGACCGGGGCGGTCGACGGGGTCAGCTATCTCGCCCTGGACCGGGTCTTCACCGGCAACATGACCGGCAACGTGCTCTTCATCGGGTTCGGGCTGGCCGGGGTGTCCGGCCTGCCGGTGCTCAACAACCTGGTGGCGTTGCTGACGTTCATGCTCGGCGCGGTGCTCGCCGCCCGGCTGACCCGGGGCGCGTCGGGGCCGGCGGCGCTGCCCGCCGCCGGGCTGGCCATCCTGGTCGGTGGCAGTGTGCTGAGCCTCGCCCTGGCCGGGTTCTGGCTCGCCACCGGCCCACCGGCGCACGGGGTGATGCTTGCCGTCACCGGCCTGCTCGCCCTGGTGCTCGGCGCGCAGGCCGCAGCGGTCAAGCACATCGGCATCCGGGACCTCTCCACGGTGGTGGTGACCATGACCATGGTGAACCTCTCCACCGACAGCCGGGCCGCCGGCGGTCCGGGCACGGCCTGGCTCCGCCGGTTCGGGGCGATCACCACGATGGGCCTGGGCGCGTTCGTCTCGGCGGTGCTGACGTTGCGGGTGAACGGGGCGGTGGCGCTGGTCGTGGCCGGCGCGTTGTTGACCCTCGGCACGGCGCTGATCGCGGTGGTCCGCCACCGCGAGGTCGCCGCCGCGGCGGCGGCGGACGCCTGACCCCGGCGGGTCGCCGCCTCCGCCGCACCGCCACGCGCCGACCGGTCGGCCGTCGGCAACCCGGCCCGCCCCGCAGCCGACCAGCCCGCTCCTCGGCCGGCGGCCCGCCGCATTCCCACCTGCCGAGCCGCCGGGCCGTCGGCGGGGTTCAGCCCGGCGGGCTGAGTCCCGCCACGGCCATCCGGAACAGCCGGTCCGCCCGGACGGCGGGGTCGGGGTGGTGCTCGGTGGCCAGGACGATGCCGACGATCAGCGTGATCAGGTCCCCGACGGTGACGTCCGCCGCGAACGCGCCGTCCTGGACGGCGCGGCGCAGCAGTGGGGACGCCGCCTCCTCCAACGTCGCCGAGCAGCTGTTCTCGTGCACCGGATCGGCCGGCGCGCCGTCGTAGGCCAACGCGGCGGCCAGCCCCCGGGCGGCGACGGAGTAGGTGACGACGTCACCGAGCCACTCCAGGAGCGCCGCCCGGCTGTCGCCCCGGCCGGTCAACTCCCCGGCCCGGACCCGCAGGGCCTCGATCCGTTCCCGGGAGACCGCTTCCAGCAGGGCCCGGCGGGTGGGGAAGTGCCGGCGCACGGTCGCCGAGCCGACTCCCGCGGTGCGGGCGATCTGCTCCAGGGACGCGCCGGCACCGTGCTCCGCCACCTCCCGCTCGGCCACGACGAGGATGCGCGCGTAGTTGCGCCGGGCGTCGGCGCGCTGGCCATCGGGCATGACGTCCTCTCCGAGCTTGATAAGTGGCGGGGCCCGCCGTATCGTACCCGACAGAAAACGGCGGGCCCCGCCGTTTAATCGGAGGAGTGTCATGTCCACAGCCACCGCCCCCGTCCTGGTCACCGGCGCCACCGGCCGGCAGGGCGGGGCCACCGTCCGCGCCCTGCGCGCGGCCGGGGTTCCCGTCCGCGCACTGGTCCGCGACCCGGCCACCGACCGCGCCCGCGCCGTCGCCGCACTCGGTGTCGAACTGGTCACCGGCGATCTGCTCGACCGGGGATCGGTGGTCCGGGCCGCCGAGGGTGCCCGCGCCGTCTTCTCCGTGCAGATGCCCCCGCTGGGCGCGACGGGCTTCGACTTCGCCGGCGAGGTGACCCAGGGCGTCAACCTGGTGGAGGGCGCGCGGGCGGCCGGCGTGCCGCAGTTCGTGCACACCTCCGTCACCGGTGCCGGTCAACACGTCGAGGCGGCCGGCTGGGCCGAGGGGCGCTGGGCCTCGATGGCACCCACCCTGGACGCCAAGAGCGCGATCCAGGACCGGGTGCGCACCGCCGGCTTCCGGCACTGGACGCTGCTCAAGCCGGGCTTCTTCATGGACAACTTCCTGCCGTCCATGGCCTTCCTGTTTCCGCGTGGCGTCGAGGGCGGGCTGGTCAGCGTCCTGCGCCCGGAGACCCGGCTGTCGTTGGTCGCGACGGACGACATCGGACGGGCGGCCACCGCCGCCATCACCGACCCGGAGCGCTTCGACCGGATCGAACTGGAACTGGCCAGCGACCACCTGTCGATGACCGAGATCGCCGAGGTGCTCTCCCGGGCGCTGGGCGTCCGACTGTCCGCGCCGCAGATGACCGAGCGGGAGGCCCTCGCCGCCGGCATGCCCGCGATGGGTGCCACCCACGAGTGGATGAACGCGGTCCCCCAGCCGGCCCGCCCGCGGTACGCGCGGGAACTCGGCCTCCCGCTCACCAGCTTCAGCGACTGGGCGCGGGAGCACTTCCGCGCGGACGCCTGACCCCGCGACCTGCGGCGGGTGCCGCAGCACCCGCCGGCACGGTCGGGAAGACCAAAAACTTTTGTGGGGTTCCTACAACTGTCACCGCTCAGGGTTCGGTGATTACGACATGGCGCTACCGCCCGGCACCCGGAAGGGTGATCGCTGTCGGGGGTCGATGCCTTGCGGCGCGTACTCGTGGATCTACCGGAGGAGTCGGTCGGGTGTTCAGCCGTGTCGCCATCGTCAACCGGGGTGAGGCCGCGATGCGCCTCATTCACGCGGTCCGAGAGCTGGCCGCGCAGACCGACACTCCCATCGAGACGGTGGCCCTCTATACCGACGTCGACCGCACCGCGACCTTCGTCCGCGAGGCCGACATCGCCTACGACCTGGGTCCGGCGTCCGCCCGGCCGTACCTCGACCTGAAGCGGCTCGAACACGCCCTGGTCGAGACCGGGGCCGACGCGGCGTGGGTCGGGTGGGGTTTCGTCGCCGAGGACCCGGCCTTCGCGGAGCTGTGCGAGAAGATCGGCATCACCTTCGTCGGGCCGAGCCCGGACGCGATGCGCAAGCTCGGCGACAAGATCGGCGCGAAGCTGATCGCCGAGGAGGTCGGCGTGCCGGTCGCGCCGTGGAGCCGGGGCGCGGTGGAGACCCTGGAGGCCGCGATCGCCGCCGCCGCCGAGATCGGCTACCCGCTGATGCTCAAGGCGACCGCCGGCGGTGGCGGGCGGGGCATCCGCGTGGTCACCAGCGACGCCGAACTGGCCGACGCCTACCAGCGCACCAGCCAGGAGGCGGCCCGCGCCTTCGGCAGCGGGATCGTGTTCCTGGAGCGCCTGGTCACCGGCGCCCGGCACGTCGAGGTGCAGGTGATCGCGGACGGTCAGGGCACCGCCTGGGCGCTCGGCGTACGGGACTGCTCGGTGCAGCGGCGCAACCAGAAGGTCATCGAGGAGTCGGCCTCGCCGGTGCTCGGCCCGGAGCAGACGGCCGAACTCAAGTCCTCGGCCGAGCGGCTGGCCGTCGCGGTCGGCTACCGGGGTGCCGCGACCGTCGAGTTCCTCTACCACCCGGGTGACCGGCTGTTCGCCTTCCTGGAGGTCAACACCCGACTCCAGGTGGAGCACCCGATCACCGAGCTGACCACCGGGTTCGACCTGGTCAAGGCGCAGTTGCACGTCGCGGCGGGCGGCCGGCTCGACGGTGTGCCGCCGGTGGAGCGCGGGCACGCCATCGAGGCCCGGCTCAACGCCGAGGACCCGGACCGCGACTTCGCCCCCGCCCCGGGCCGGATCGCCCGGCTGGACCTGCCCGCCGGGCCGGGCATCCGGGTCGACACCGGGGTCAGCGAGGGCGACACCATCCCCGCCGACTTCGACTCGATGATCGCGAAGATCATCGCGTACGGGCGGGACCGGGACGAGGCGCTCGGCCGGCTGCGCCGGGCGATGGCCGAGACCACGGTGATCATCGAGGGTGGCGCCACGAACAAGAGCTTCGTGCTCGACCTGCTCGACCAGCCCGAGGTGATCGACGCCAGCGCCGACACCGGCTGGATCGACCGGGTACGCGCCGAAGGCCGGCTCGTGTCGCACCGGCACTCCGCCGTCGCGCTCGCCGCCGCCGCGATCGAGGCGTACGAGGAGCAGGAGCGCGCCGAGCAGCAGCGGCTGCTGTCCACGGCGTTCGGTGGACGCCCGCAGGTGCAGCACGCCAGCGGCCGGCCGCTGGACCTCAAGCTGCGCGGCGTGGGCTACCGGATGCGGGTGGCCCGGGTCGGCGCGCACCGGTTCCGGGTCGGCATCGAGGCCGGCGGCGACGTGCACACCGCCGACGTCGAGCTGGACCGGTTCGACAGGCACACCGGGCAGATCGCCGTCAACGGCGCGCGGTACCGGCTGCTCACCGGCACCCACGGCGCGATCCACCTGGTCGAGGTGGACGGCGTGACCCACCGGGTCGGCCGCGACGAGGGCGGCGTGGTCCGTTCGCCGATGCCCGCGCTGGTCGTCGCCACCCCGGTGGAGGTGGGCGCCGAGGTCGAGGCGGGCGCACCGGTGCTGGTGCTGGAGGCGATGAAGATGGAGACGGTGCTGCGGGCACCGTTCCGGGCCCGGCTCAAGGAGTGTGGCGTCTCCGTCGGCAGCCAGGTGGAGGCCGGCGCGGCGCTGCTGCGGCTGGAGCCGCTCGCCGACGACGCCGACGACGCCACGGGTACCGACGACGTCGCACCGGTCACCCTGGACCTGCCCGCCGCGCCCGACCAGGCCCCGGCGGTCGAGCGGTCCCGGCGCGGCCAGGAGGACCTCCGTGGCCTGCTGCTCGGCTTCGACGTGGACCCGCACGACGACGGCCGGGTGCTCGACGAGTACCTCGCCGCGCGGCGGGCCGCCATCGAGGACGGCCACCGCCTGCTGGCCGAGGAGATCGATCTCGTCGACGTCTTCGCCGACCTCGCCGAGCTCAGCCGCAACCGGCTGACCGGGGAGGACGTCAGCGGCGACAACCACGTCCCCAGCGCCCGCGAGTACTTCCACACCTACCTGCAGAGCCTCGACGTCGAGCGGGCCGGGCTGCCGGCGCCCTTCCAGGACAAGCTGGCCAAGGCGCTCGGCCACTACGGCGTCACCGAACTGGACCGCTCCCCGGCCCTCGAAGCCGCCGTGTTCCGGATCTTCCTGGCCCAGCAGCGGGCGTCCGCCGACGCCACGGTCATCGCGACGTTGCTGCGCTCCTGGCTGCGTGAGCCGCCGCCGGACGCGGTGCTGCGCGAGCCCGCCGGCCTCGCGTTGGAGCGGCTGGTGGCGGCGACGCAGGTGCGTTTCCCGGTCGTCGCCGACCTGGCGCGCGGGGTGGTGTTCGCCTGGTTCGCCCAGCCGCTGCTGCTGCGCAACCGCGCCCGGCTGTACGCCTCCGTCCGCCGGCACCTGCGTCACCTGGACGCGCACCCGGATTCGGCGGACCGCGCCGAGCGGGTCGCGGAGATGGTCCGCAGCACCGAACCCCTGGTCCGGGTGCTCGGCCAGCGGCTCGTGCGGGACCACCTCGACAACGCGGTGATGCTGGAGGTGCTGACCCGGCGGTACTACGGCAACAAGGGCCTGGCCGACGTCCGGACCCGCCGGGTGGCGGACTGCACGTTCGTGGTGGCCGAACGGGCCGACTCCAGCCTGCTCTCCGCCGCCGTACGGTTCGACGCGCTGGGCGACGCGCTGCGTGGGCTCGCCGAGCTGGCCGGGGACGGCTCCGCCGTCGACGCCGACATCTACCTCGGCTGGGAGAACCAGCCGGAGGACTTCGACGCGATGGCCGCCGCGCTGCTGGAGGTCGTCAACGCGCACCCGCTGCCGGCCCAGGTCCGCCGGCTCACCACCACCGTCGCCGGGCGCGGCGGCGCGGTGATGCACCACCACTTCACGTTCCGCCCGTCGAGCACGGGGATGAGCGAGGAGCGGCTGATCCGGGGTCTGCACCCGTACATCGCGCAGCGGATGCAGTTGGAGCGGCTGCGTAAGTTCGACCTGACCCGGCTGCCGTCGTCGGACGAGGAGGTCTACCTCTTCCAGGCCGTCGCACGGGAGAACCAGTCCGACGAGCGGCTCGTCGCGTTCGCCCAGGTGCGTGACCTGACCGCGCTGCGGGAGCACGACGGTCGGCTGGTCGCCCTGCCCACCGCCGAGGACATCGTCGCCACCTGCCTGGACTCGATCCGCCGGGCGCAGACCCGTCGCCCGTCCAAGACCCGCTTCAACACCAACCGGATCGTCATCTACGTCTGGCCGCCGAGCGACCTGACCCGCGAGGAGATGGAGATGATCGCCGGGCGGGTCCGCCCGACGACCGTCGGCGCGGGGCTGGAGGAGATCCTGTTCATCGCCCGGCAGCGCGACCGCCGGACCGGCGAGCTGAACAAGATCGCGGTACGGATCTCGTTCGACGCCACCGGCGGGGCCGAGCTGACCATGGGTGAGCCGCCGGTCGACCCGGTCGAGCCGCTCGACGACTACCGGCTGAAGGTGCTGCGGGCCAGCAGCCGCAACACGGTCTACCCGTACGAGCTGACCGGGCTGCTCGGCCAGTTCGTCGAGCACGACCTCGACGGCGACCACGCGCTGGTGCCGGTGGACCGGCCCCGGGGGCGCAACACGGCGGCGATCGTCGCGGGCGTGGTCACCACGCCGACCCCGAGGCACCCGCAGGGCGTCACCCGGGTGGTGCTGCTTGGCGACCCGACCAAGTCGCTCGGTGCGCTCTCCGAGGCCGAGTGCCGCCGGGTGATCGCCGCCCTGGACCTCGCCGAGCGGCTCCAGGTGCCGCTGGAGTGGTACGCCCTGTCGGCCGGGGCGCGGATCTCGATGACGTCGGGCACCGAGAACATGGACTGGGTGGCGGCGGCGCTCAAGCGGATCGTCGAGTTCACCCAGGACGGCGGCGAGATCAACATCGTGGTCGCGGGGATCAACGTGGGCGCCCAGCCGTACTGGAACGCCGAGGCGACGATGCTCATGCACACCCGGGGCATCCTGGTGATGACGCCGGAGGCCGCGATGGTGCTCACCGGCAAGCAGTCGCTGGACTTCTCCGGTGGGGTGTCCGCCGAGGACAACTTCGGCATCGGCGGCTACGACCGGGTGATGGGCCCGAACGGGCAGGCGCAGTACTGGGCGCCGAACCTGACGGCGGCCCGGGACGTGCTGATGTCGTACTACGACCACACGTACGTCGCGCCCGGGGAGAGCGAGCCGCGCCGGGCGACCACCGCCGACCCGGTCGACCGGGACGTCACCACCTTCCCGCACACCGTGGCGGGCAGCGACTTCACCACCGTCGGCGAGATCTTCTCCGCCACCGCCAACCCGGACCGCAAGAAGCCGTTCGACATCCGTACGGTGATGCGGGCGCTGTCCGACCAGGACCACCCGGTGCTGGAGCGGTGGGCGGGCATGGCCGACGCGGAGACCGCGGTGGTGCAGGACGTCCACCTCGGTGGCATCCCGGTCTGCCTGCTCGGCATCGAGTCGCGGTCGGTGCCCCGGCGGGGCTTCCCGCCCACCGACGGTCCGGACACCTACACCGCGGGCACCCTGTTCCCGCGCTCGTCCAAGAAGGCCGCGCGGGCGATCAACGCGGCCAGCGGCAACCGGCCGCTGGTGGTGCTGGCCAACCTGTCGGGCTTCGACGGCTCGCCCGAGTCGATGCGCAAGCTGCAACTGGAGTACGGGGCCGAGATCGGCCGGGCGATCGTCAACTTCCGGGGACCGATCGTGTTCTGCGTGATCTCCCGGTACCACGGTGGGGCGTTCGTGGTCTTCTCCAAGGCGCTGAACCCGAACATGACCGTGCTGGCGCTGGAGGGCTCGTTCGCCTCGGTGCTCGGCGGCGCCCCGGCGGCGGCGGTGGTGTTCTCCGGTGACGTCAATGCCCGTACCGCAGCCGACCTGCGGGTACGCGACCTGGAGTCGCGGGTCGCGGCGGCCACCGGCACCGAGCGGGCCGCGCTCACCGCCGAACTCGACGAGACCCGCGCGGCGGTCCGCGCGGAGAAGCTCGGCGAGGTGGCGGCGGAGTTCGACCGGGTGCACAACATCCAGCGGGCGGTGGAGGTCGGCTCGGTCGACGCGGTGATCCGGGCCGCCGACCTGCGCCCCCGCATCATCGAGGCGATCGAGTCCCGACTGGGCTGACGCCCACCGGCCGGGACCCACCGGGTCCCGGCCGGCCAGGCGGGGGGCGGCACCGGTCAGGGTGTGCTGGCCGCCCCGGCGTCGGCCAGCAGCCGCTGGCGCATCAGGAACTTGCGGACCTTGCCCGTCGGCCCCATCACCACGCCGTCGGCGGGCACCGTGACCACCCGCCGCAGCGTCGCGGCGACCACCGGTCCGAGCGCGGCCCGGACCCGGTCGGACCGGTCGAGTTCCGGGTCGGCGTCCTCGGCGAGCACGAGCAGCACCTCGGTGACGGTCCGGTCGTCGGCCTCCCGGGCCGCGATGACCGTGCAGTCGCGTACGTCGGGGCAGTGCTTGAGGATGCGTTCCTCGGACAGCGCC
This sequence comes from Micromonospora sp. HM134, assembly GCF_007833915.1. Taxonomy (NCBI): domain Bacteria; kingdom Bacillati; phylum Actinomycetota; class Actinomycetes; order Micromonosporales; family Micromonosporaceae; genus Micromonospora; species Micromonospora sp. HM134. The sequence goes on along the minus strand of NZ_CP041061.1, from coordinate 2,041,036 downwards.
GTGTACAGCCAGTTGCCGTCGCCCAGGTCGACCGCGTCGCTGGCCCGGTCGACGTGGTGGTAGTTGCCGTCCGGGTCGCGGTACATCAGGTCACCGGTCAGGTAGTAGCCGCCCAGCCGGGTGCGGAACGTGTTGACCGAGTCGTTCCAGTAGCCGAGCGCCAGGGTCGGCGACTTGAGCCCGACGTGCCCCACCTGCCCCTCGGGGACCTCCTCGCCGGTGGTCACGTCGAGCAGGGCGATCTGCGCGAACGGGTACGGCTTGCCGACGCACCGGTCGTAGTGGTCGCTGCCGAGGCGGTGGCTGATCCGGAACGCCCCGTGGCCCATCTCGGTGGAGCCGAGCATGTCGACGAACTTGGACCCGGGCACGTCGACCATCCCCTGCCGGGTGTACGCGGGGTGGCTGCCCACGGCGACCAGCCGCCGCACGTGCGACTCGTGGGCGCAGTCCCCGGTGTTGAACCAGTTGCGCACGGAACCCAGGTCGCGGGTGGTCAGGTCGTGGCGGGCCAGTTCGGACCAGGTGACCGCGAAACCGAAGACGCCGGTCGGCCGCCAGCGTTCGATGGCGTCGAGGATCGTCTCGGCGCTGCTGGCGAACGGACCGCCCTGCGCCGACAGGTAGAGCAGCTGGTAGCTGTTGCAGAGCGCCTGGTTGATCGTGATGATGCCGGCGGCGTGCGCGGCCGGCAGCACGGACAGCTCGCGTACCTCGCCGTAGGGGCGGGACTCGGTGAGCCGGACGGCCCGGATGGCGGCGAACAGCCCGTGGTGCGAGTGGACGATCGCGGCCGGCACCCGCGTGGTGCCCGACGAGTGGGTAATCGCGACCGGGTCCTCGGGGTGGTGACGGTGGTGCGGTGGGGCCTGGCCGGGGTCACCGGTGCCGGTCTCGGCGGCGTCACCGAGGATCGGCACCCCGAGGTCGTGCTCGCGCAGCGCGGCGTGGTCGGCGTCGACGACGACCCCGACGCCGCGCAGCCGCCGGATGAACTCGGCCGCCAACTCGATCGGCATGTTGCCGTTCATCAGGGCGGGGATCGCGCCGAGCCAGTTGAGGGCGAAGAAGTTGAGGAACACGTCGGGCGCGGACGTCACGTAGACCGCGACCGGGTCACGCCAGCCGACGCCCCGCCGCCGGAACCAGTCGGCGCGGGCGGCGACCCGCTCGGTCAGGGTGGCCAGCGACAGCGGCGTCCAGGCGGGGATGCCGTCCACGTCGACGTCGAAGGTCACCCGGGGCAGGTCCGGGTCGGCCCCGTGTTCGGCGAGCCGGAGCAGCACGTTGCCGGCCCCCAGCTCCATGTCGGCCGCGAGCGTCGCCCGGAAGTTGTCGGCACCCAACGAGTTGTCTCCTCACCTGGCACGCTCACGGTCACCGCACCCCGGCGCGGCGGCCGATCTGGGACACGCTCAGGCTAGAGCGCCGATCACCGGCAGACAATGGCCAACATCAATCCTGGTCACGCCGCCCGGTCGACGGCGGGTCGGGGTCAGGAGACCTCGCGGTTGAACAGGTGCGACGACCAGACCAGGCTGATCGCGGCCAGCACGATCATGATGAGGGCGCCCTGCCAGACCACGGGCTCGGTGAGCTGCCCGTTGAACAACGCCCGCATGCCGTTGGTCGCCCAGGAGAACGGGTTCCAGACCGCGACCTGCTGGATCCACAGTGGTGCCAGCACGAGCGGGATGAGCACCCCGGCGAGCAGCGAGATCGGCTGGCCGACGGTGTTGACCAGCACGCCGAGGCTGTTCTCGTTGCGTACCAGCAGCGCGATGTCGTACGAGATCGAGGTGCTCAGCAGCACCATCACCGACAGCAGCGCGTACGAGATGAGCAGGTTGCCCAGGTGCACCCGCAACCCGAACGGCAACGCCACGATCGTGATGATCACCGCCTGCACCACGTTCAGGCAGACGTGCATCAGGGCCCGGCCCAGCAGCAGGCCGGTCCGGCTCACCGGGGTCACCCGGCACCTGTCGATGATGCCGGCGCGCAGCGCGCTGAGCAGCCCGTAGCCGGCGAACAGGCCACCGAACAGGCCCATCGCCACGAACAGGCCGGGCACGTAGATACGGTAGGCGTCGGCGTACGAGGAGGCGCCCCGGTCGACCATCACCACCTTGAGGAACGGGGCGAACAGGATGAGGTAGGTGACCGGCTGGGCCAGACTGAACGCCACCATCACCGGGTTGCGCACCATCAGGCCGACCTCCTGTTGGAAGATCAGCCAGGTGTCGCGGACCAGTTTCACTGCGGCTCCTCTCGTGCCGGCCGGGTCACTCCTCCAGGGAGCGGCCGGTCTTGGCCAGGAAGACGTCGTCGAGGCTGGGCCGGCGGGCCTCGATCGCCCCGGGCTCGATCCCCCGCGTCAACAGGATGCGCATGATCTGCGGAATCGCCGTCGCGGCACTGTCCACGTAGAGCCGCAGAGTGCCGTCGGCCGCCTCCGACGAGTGCACGTACGGCTGCTCGGCCAGCAGTTTCGTGGCGATCGGCAGGTCGGCGTCGGCCGGGCCGTCGGTCACGTCGGCGCGGGTCAGGTCGATCGCGACCACGTCACCGGAGATCTCCCGCTTGAGATCCGACGGGGTGCCCTCGGCGACGATCCGACCATCGTCGATGATCGACAGCCGGTCGCACAGGGTGTCGGCCTCGTCGAGGTAGTGGGTGGTGAGGAAGACCGTCATGCCCTCCGCCCGCAGCCGCCGGACCTCCTGCCACATCCGCACCCGGCTGGGCGGGTCCAGCCCGGCGGTCGGCTCGTCGAGGAAGATGACCTGCGGAGAGTGGATCACCCCGAGCGCCACGTCGAGCCGCCGACGCTGCCCCCCGGAGTACGTCCTGATCCGGCGGTCGGCGAAGTCGTCGAGCTGGAACGCCCCGATCGCCGCCTCGGCCCGGCGCTGCGCCTCGGCCTTGCCGAAGCCGTACAGCCGGGCCTGGAGCACCAGGTCCCGGCGGGCGGTCGAGTCGTCGTAGGTGCCGCTGGCCTGGGCCACGAACCCGATCTGCCGGCGCACCTGGGCCGGGGCCCGCAACAGGTCGACGCCCGCGATCGTCGCCCGGCCACCGTCCGGGCGGATCAGCGTGGCCAGCATCCGCATGGTGGTGGACTTGCCCGCGCCGTTGGGGCCGAGGAAGCCGACGATCTCGCCCCGCTCCACGGCGAAGTCCACCCCGCGCACCGCCTCGACGGTGGTGGCGTTGCGGCGACGGCCGACCCGGTAGGACTTGCGCAGGCCGGTGGCCTCGATCATCGAGCCTCCTCGGACGGGGACGACGCCGGGCCACGGGGGAGGTGTCGACGGTGGACGGCGACACCCGTGCGGGTGCGTCAGGTCAGGCTAGTGTGGCCGTACCCGAAGGACAATGGTCGATGGGCCGGGCGGCCAGGGCGGCGAGGTGCCGGGCGGCCACGGCCGCGCCACCGGCGGCGGCGAACGACTCACCCACCCGGCGGGCCCCCTCCCGGTAGCCCGGATCGTCGAGCACGGCGGTCAGCGCGGCGGTGAGGTCCGCCGGGGTGGCCGAGGCGAACGCGACCTCGATGCCGGCGCCCGCGTCGGTCACCTGACGGGCCACCGTCGGATGGTCGTGCCGGATCGGCCCGACGACCACCGGCACGCCGTGCGCCAACGCCTCGGTGACGGTGCCCAGCCCGCCGTGCGACACCACCACGTCCAGCCGGGGCATCAGCTCCAGCACCGGCACCCGGGGGGCGGCCAGCACGTGCGCGGGCGGGTCGGGCAGCACGTCGGACGAGGCGGTGACCACCACCTGCACCCGGTCGGCGAGCACCGCCGTCGCCGTCATCATCCGTCGGTAGAAGTCCCGGGCCAGGTGCTCGGCCATCGTGCCGACGGTGACCAGCACATGCCGGCGGTCCGGGTCCCAGGCCTCCCAGTCGAAGGCCGGCGCGTCGGGGCGGTGGCCCAGGGCCGGGCCGGTCAGCACGCACCGCGCCGGCAGCGGGGTCGCGCCGGTCAACGCCGTGCTGGTCAGCCCGAGCACCAGGTACGGCGAGAAGCGCAGGTCGATCGCGTCGTCGACCGGCAGGTCGGTCATCGCCCAGACCCTGGCCAGTTGTGCGCGTACGTAGTCGGTGAACCCGGGCAGGTCCGGCGGGGTGAGTTCCAGCGCGCCCACGCAGAACGTCGCCCACGGCACCCCGTGCCGGTGCGCGGCCAGCGCGCCGGCCAGCGCGTACTGGTCGACGACGACGGCGTCCGGCCGGTGGTCGGCGACCGCCCGGTCGACGGCGTCCCGGATGAACCGGTTGACCGGCAGCACGTGCCCCTCCCAGAGGCTGCGTACCGACGCCATGCCCGACTCGTCGCCGTTGCGGAAGTACCGCTTGCCGGTCGGGTAGAGCGTCGCGTCGGGGCCGATCAGCGGGCGCAGGTCGGTGCGGGGGCCGCACCACGCCACCTCGTGCCCGGCGGCCCGGAGCGCCTGGCCGATGGCGAGCGGGGCGTTCAGGTGCGACGCCACCGGCAGGACGACGAACAGGAAGCGGGCCACGTCGATATTCTGGCACGCGTTGACAGCGACGGACGCCGCTGATGGGATTCTCGCCGTGACGGTCGACGAGCAACGTTCCCGGATTCGACCGTCCACTGTGTCACCCGACGGCCGGTCGGATCCCGGCCCGGTCGCCGGTCACCCCCGGTCGACCCCGGCACCGGCGGCATGACGGCGCTCGACGCGGTCGCGGTCCACCTGCCGCCGCACCGCGTCCCGATCGAGAGCCTGGCCGGCCCGCTGGAACTGACCGAGATGCAGGTCCGGCTGTTCCGCCGGTTCCACGGCCTCGACCAGGTGCGCCGCGATCCCGACCGGTCCCTGGCCGACCTGCTGCGCGACGCCGCGACCGGGCTCACCGCCCTGCGCGGGCAGGAACACCGGGTCCGGTTCGTGCTGTACGGGCGGGCGTTCCCCGTCGTGGTGCCGTACCCGGTCAACCCGTTGCACGACGTGTGCCGCGCGCTGGGGCTCGGCCACGCGGTCGCCTTCACCCTGACCCAGCAGTCCTGCGCCAGCGCGCTGCTCGCCGTCGAGATGGCCGGTCGGCTGCTGGCCGCCGAACCGGGGCCGCACGCGCCGGGCGAGGGACCGCTCGCGCTGGTGCTCACCGCCGAGAAGGCGTTCACCCGGGACGCCCAGTTCATCCCGGAGACCTCGGTGTTCAGCGAGGGGGCGTCGGCCTGCCTGGTCAGCCTCGACGGCCCCCGGGACCGGCTGCTCGGCTACGCGTGCCGGCAGCGGGGCGAGTTCGACGTCGCCGGTGGCGCGTCCGGCGCGCAGTTCCAGCGCGAGTACCGGCCGGCGCTGGCGGACGTGATCGGCCGTGCCCTGGCGGTGGCCGGGGTGGACCTCGACGACATCCGGCTGATCCTGCCGCACAACGTCAACGTGGTGACCTGGCAACGGCTGAGCCGGCTGATCGGGTTCCCCCGCGACCGGGTGCTGCTGGACAACGTCCGGGAGACCGGCCACGTGTTCTGCGCGGACGCGTTCACCAACTACCTGACCGCCCGCGACCGCGGCCTGCTGAGCCCGGGTGACCGTTACCTGGTCGCGGCGGTCGGGGCCGGCGAGGGCGCGACCTTCGCCGCGATGGTCTTCGCCCACTGACCCCGCGATGGTCTTCGCCCACTGAGACCGCGCCCCCGCCGGACACCGAGGAAGGAACACCGCCATGGCGGCCCCGTCGACCGACCTGCACCTGATCCGGGCCGCCCGGCGGGTCTTCACCGGGCCGGCCGCGCTGCTGGACGACCCGGACCAGCGGACCCGCTCCGCCCGCTACCTGGCCGACCTGGCCCGCCCGTACGGGCTGGACCTGCCGGATGGCCCGGGGCAGGAGGCGCCGGGCCGGTCCCACGCGGAGATGGCCGAGGCGCTGATCGGGGCGCTCGTGCCGCCCCAGGAACCGGTGGACCTGCTCGTGCTGGCGTTCGCCCGGCACGACGTGCTGCCCGGCCGGGCCACCGCCACCTACCTGAGCCACCTCTGCCCGGGGACGCCGCTCTCCTTCGCCGTCTGCGACCAGGGCCCGGCGGCGGTCGTCAGCGGCCTGCGGCTCGCCCACGCGTACGCGTCCTCGGGCGGCGGCACGACGGCCCTGCTGATCGCCGTCGACCAGGCCGTGCTGCCCTACCGCACGCCGACGCCCGCCCCGGCCCGGCAGCAGGCGGTCGGCATGCTCTACCGCACCACCCCGGCGGACGGGGCGGTGCGGGGGCCGGAGCACACCGGCGACGTGGTGCACGCCCCGGCCCGGATGACGGGGCTCCGCCAGCATGCCGACGTGGCGGCCGACGAGGTGGCCGCGCTGGCCGGGTCCGAACTGGCCGCGCTGTCGGCGGGCCGGACGGACGCCCGGGTGGTGCTCGGTTCCGACCTCGCCGCGGCCTGGCCGACGCACCCGACCGGCGGGGTGACCGTCACCCCGCCGGGGCAACCGGTCACCGGCCTGTGGTGGACCCTGCCCGACGCCCTCGCCGCCGGCCCGGACCGGCCCCGGCCGGTGCTGACCGCCGACTACGACCCCGACCTGCGCTACCTCTGCCTGACCGGCTGGGAGACCACACCGGTCGACACCCGACCCCGCTGACCGGGCCCGTCGATCGCCGCCGCCCGTCAGGCCCCGCCGGCCAGGATGGTCCGGGCGACGGCGCACAGCCGGGCGTTCGCCTCGTCGGTGCCGACGGTGATCCGTACCCCCGCGCCGGGGATGGCCATCACCAGGATGCCGGCGGCGCGGGCCTGCTCGGCGAACGGCACCGCCCGCTCCCCCAGCGGCAGCCAGACGAAGTTCGCCTCGCTGGGGGCCACGGTGAGGCCGAGGCCACGCAGCTCGTCGATGAGCCGGGTACGCGACGCCGCCAGGTCGGCGCAGCGCCGGGTCAGCTCGGGGGTGACCGCCCCGTCGAGGCTCGCCACCGCCGCCGCCTGGGCCAGGCTGTTCGGGAAGAACACCGCGCCCACCATGCCGGCCAGCGGTGTCACCCGGGGTGGCACCACCGCGTAGCCGACGCGCAGCGCGGCCAGCCCGTACGCCTTGGAGAAGGTGCGCAGGACGCACACGTTGTCGTGGGCGCGGTACAGGTCCATCCCGTCGGGCACCTGCGGGTCGGTGACGAACTCCCGGTACGCCTCGTCGACGATCACCGGCACGTCGGCCGGAATCCGGGCCAGGAACTCCTCGATCTCGTCACGGTGCAGCACCGCCCCGGTCGGGTTGTTCGGGTTGCACAGCAGCACGCACCGGGTCTGGTCGGTCACGGCGGCGGCCATCGCCGGCAGGTCGTGGCGGTAGCCGTCCATCGGCACCGGTACGCCCCGGGCCCCGACGTTGCGGATGATCAGCGGGTAGCCCTCGAAGGACAGCGCCGGATGCACCACCTCGGGGCGCGGCCCGAGTGCCTGGACGAGGTGCTGGCACAGCCCGGCCGAACCGGGCCCGACGAGGATCGACTCCGGTCCCACGCCCAACCGTGCGGCAAGCGCGCCCCGCAGCGCGGCGGCGGTGCGGTCCGGGTACCGCTGGAGGGCGGCGGCCCCGTCCTCGACGATCCGTCGGATGCTCGGCAGCGGCGGGTACGGCGTCTCGTTCATCGACAGGTCGGCCGGCGGCTGGGTGCCGACGGTGGGGGCAGTGGTCATCGTTGCTCACTTCGTTGCGGGGCCGGCGGGACGGGTGGCTGGGCGTGCCGGTCGGTGAGCAGCCCGAGCTGGTACATCCGGTCCACCAGGGACAGCGGTCGGACGTTCGTGCCGGACAGGTTGCCGGCGGTGAGCCCGAGCAGCCGGGGGTTGGCCGCGGTGCGCCGCATCATCCGCGCCCCGAGCAGCCGGGGCAGCCCCGACACGCTGGTGATCATGCGGGCGGCGTTGTGGCTGACCGTGGCGACGTGGTCGAGCTGCGGCCGGCGGGCGGCGTCGTAGTCGCGCAGCGCCCGGTCCACGGCGGCGTCGTCCGGGCGGCCCCCACCGGCGGCGAGGCCGGCCGCGAGGGCCTCGGCGTCGGCGAGGGAGCTGTTCACGCCCTGCGCCGCCATCGGGTGCACCGCGTGGGCGGCCTCCCCGAGCAGGGCGAGGCCGGGCACGGTCAACCGTGCCGCCCGCAGCCGGTAGACGGCGAGCAGCTGCCGCCGGTGCAGGTTGGCCCGCAGCGCCGCGCCCAGCGGCCGGACGGCCGGCACCCCGGCGAGCAGCCGGTCGCACCAGTCGGCCAGGTCGGCGGTGCTGCGGCCCCGGAACTCGTCGGGGGTCACCTGGACGTAGACCCGGCAACGCCCACCGGGCAACGGGTAGACCAGGCACAGGCCCCGCTCGGTGCGGTAGGCCGACACCTCGTCGGCCACCTCCACGTCGGGCACGTCGAAGGCCACCAGGCCGTGCGGGTACTCCCGTCGCTCGACGTCGATGCCGACGGCCTTACGCAGCGGTGAGGACATCCCGTCGGCGGCGACCACCAGCGCCGCCCGGATCTCCTGCTCGCCGTCGCCGCCGGTGACCCGGACCCCGGTGACCCGGCCGTCGGCGGCGCGCAGCGGACCGGTGACCCGCTGCCCCCACCGGATCTCGACGGTGCCGGGCAGCCCGTCGGCGAGCACGCCACGCAGGTCGCCGTAGTCGGCGCAGAGGATCTGCCGGTATCCGCCGGGCAGGGTGCCGTAGTCGAGGGCGAGCAGCGGACGGCCCTGCGGGTCGCGGATGGCCAACCGGTCGACCGGGCATGCGCCGGTGGCCCGCAGGGCGTCGAGCACACCCCAGCCGTCCAGGATGCGTACCGTCTCGGGTTGCAGGATCTCGCCCTTGGCGATCGACGCGGGCGTGCGTTGCCGGTCGAGCACCAGCACCCGCAGCCCCCGCGCGCCGAGCGCGCGGGCGGCGGCCAGGCCGCCGGCCCCGGCGCCGACCACGACGACGTCGGCGCTCATCGGGCGACCGCGCCGGGTGTGACGCCGGCCCGCCCGGCGACGGCACGGCGGTACTCGCCGAGCGCCCGCAGCGCGACCGCCTGGGTGATCACCGCGTTGGGGTAGCGCAGGTGGTGGCGGATGTAGTTGCAGACCCGGGTGGCCGGCCAGCCGCCGTCCGGCCCGGCAGCGGCGAGCAGCCAGGAGACCCCCCGGTCGACCGCGTCGGCGGCCTCCGGGTCACCGCCGGCCAGCAGCCCCTGCACGGCCCAGCCGGTCTCCTCGACCGACCCGGCGGTGCCGTCGCCCGGCCCCCACGACCCGTCGGGCAGTTGGGTGTCGCGCAGCCAGCGCACCGCCCGCCGGACCACGTCGTGTCGGGCGTGCCCGACCCGGGACAGCGTCGCCACCACCACCGCCGTGCCGGAGGTGTGGTCGCGGTACCACAGGTTCTCGTAGCTGCCGTCGGGGCGCGCGGCGGTCAGCAGCCAGGCCGCCCCGGCGGCGATCGCCGGGTGGTCGTCGGGGTGGCCGGCGTCGTGCAGGGCGAGCACCGCCTGGCTGGTGATGGCGGGGCAGGGGCCGTCGTTGGCGAGCTTGGTGTCGCGTACCCACAGGCTCCACGAGCCCCGGCTGTCCTGCCGGCCGACGAGCCAGTCCAGGCCGCCGCGCAGCACCGGGTCGGTGTCGGCGTCGGGGTAGCCGGCGAGCGCCGAGAGGATCTCGGCGGACTCCAGCGTCACCGGCCAGCCGCCCACGTTGGAGTAGCTCCACCCGCCCGGTGGCACGTCCAGCACCGTGAACGCGGTCGGCTTCCGGGTGGCGTGGAAGAACTCGCGGGTGGGGCGCAGCCGGGGGTCGGCGGCGTACCCGGCGGCGATCAGCCCGGTCACCGCGTACCCGGAGCGGGTCAGGTCGAGGTTGGCCACGGCGTCCCAGGCGCCGTCGGGGCGCACGGCGCGCCGCAGCCAGCCCACCACGGCGGCGGCGATGTCGGGGGCCTCGCCTGCGCGGGCCAGGCCGAGCAGCACCAGGGCGGCGGGCCACGGGTCCTCGCTCAACGCGCCGGTACGGCCCTCGTGGTCGTAGATCGCGCGCAGCAGCCGCAGCGCCGCCGGACGGGCCCGACGCAGGGTGGCCCGGCGCAGCCGGCCGGTGGGCAGCAGGTCGGCCTGCATCAGGGCCAACCCGATGAACGGCGCGGTCCGGAACGACAGGCGCTGGCGGCGGACCCGGTCGAACAGCACGATCTCCAGCGGCAGCCGGCGCAGCGGGCCCGCCTCGGCGGTCATCCCGGCCATCGTGAGCAGTTGCCGGCAGAGCAGCGAGATGGCCGGGTCGGTGACCGTGTCGACGCCGCCCATCGCGGCCAGCCGGGCCCGTCCGGCGGCGATCGCCTCGGCGCTGTCGGCGGGCGCGGTCAGGGCCAGCGCGGCGACCGCGACGGCGGTGGCGACGACCTCGCTGTCGGCCCCCACCACGCCGCCCCAGCCGCCGTCGTCGTGCTGCTGCCGACGCAGCCATCCGGTGCCGGCGTCGACGAGGTCGGCGCTGCCCACCGGGTCGGCGGCGTGCAGGGCGGCCACCGTGCCGGCGGTGCCCAGCACCGAGGCCGGCGGGTCGTCGCCGAACACCCCGTCGGGGCGCTGCCGGCGCAGCAGCGCCTCCGCGCCGCGGGTGATGGCCCGGTCGAGGGCCTCGGTGGGCACAGCGGTCATGACACGTCCTCCATGGCGGCTCGACGGGGGGTGGCCAGCGCCAGCGCGGGTCGTCCGGTGCCGAGTTCGTGCCCGGCGCGCATCGTCCGCTGGGCCCACCAGGTCAGGGCGACCATCGGCAGCGCCAGCAGCAGTTGCGGGCCGACCCCGAGCCCCAGCCCGACCAGGGCCGAGGCCAGCACCACCCGTTCGACCACCAGGACGGCGTGCGCCCGCAACGCCACCAGCACGGGCATGTCGGCGCGGTGCGCGACGAGCGGGGCCAGGGCGGCGACCCCCAGTGCCACGACGACGGCCAGCGTCGCCAGGTAGCCGGCCCGCCGGGCCGGCCCGGCCAGCAGTCCGGCGGCCAGCGCGGCGGCGACGGTGCCGGCGTAGAGGGCCAGCACCGTGCGCACCGCGAACGGCGCGCCCCGGCGTACCGGCAGGGTGCGGTAGCCGCCGGCCCGGTCACCGTCGATGTCGCGCAGCGCACCGACCAGGTTGGACATCGTGTCGTGCGCCCAGAACGCGAACATCGAGGCGAGCAGCACCGGCACCGCCGACGGCTGTTGCGGGGACAGTCCGACGGTCAGCGTGCCGTAGAGCAGCGCGATCGCGCCGAGCGCGCCCCGGACCAGGTTGCCGGCGATGCCGCGCGCCTTGCACCAGCGGCTGTAGGCGACGATGCCGAACGCGGCGAGCACCGCCGCCGAGGTGGTGCCCCAGCCACCGAGCACCGCCAGCAGCGCGAGGACGGCGAAACAGGCACAGCCGCACCACAGCGCCGTACGGGCGGCCAGCCGGCCGGACGGGATCGGCCGGTGCGGTTTGCTGCCGGCGTCGAGTTCCCGGTCGAAGTAGTCGCCGAGGTAGTGGCCGCCGAGCCAGCCGGCGGTCGGGGCGGCCCAGGCCGACAGCAGCAGCCACGGGTGGTGCGGCCCGTCGGCCAGGGCCGCACCGGCGAGGCCGACCAGCCCGACGTACCACAGGGTGTACGGCCGCCAGGTCTCGACGTGTGCCCGCAGCGCCCGTACGGCGCCGGCCGCGTTCACGCCGTCTCGCTCGTCATCCAGTGCGCGATGCCGGCGAGCACGGTGGCGCTGGGCGACGGGGCGAGCCCGGTCAGCTCGGCCAGTGCCCGCCCGGCGTGCTCCGCCATCTGCCGGCGGGCGCTGCGCACCGCGTCGACCTCGGTGAGCAGGCCGGCGACCCACTCGACGTCCCCCGGGCCGGCCCCGCGCCGGTGCAGCACCGCCATGAGTTCCACCCGGGCGGCGTCGGTGGCGGCGTCGTAGGCGATCAGCAGCGGCAGGGTGGGCCGGCCGTTGTTGAGGTCGCTGGTGGCCGGCTTGCCGGTCTGTTCCGGGGTGGCCACGTAGGACAGCAGGTCGTCGCGGATCTGGAAGGCGATGCCGAGGTGTTCGCCGTAGCGGGCCAGTGCGGCGGCGACCTGCGGTTCGGCCCCGCCGAGCAGCGCGCCGACGTGACACACGGCGCGGAACAGCGCGCCGGTCTTGAGCCGGATCATCTCGGGGTAGCGGCGGGCGCCCTCGTCGAGGTCGCCGACGAGCTGGGTTTCGAGCATCTGCCCCCGGCACAGGTCCCGGCCGGCCTCGGCCAGGGCCGCGACGGCGGCGGCGACGTGCCCGGCCGGCGCGGTCGCCCCGGACTCCACAATGGACTGGAAGGCCGTGAAGATGAGGTGGTCGCCCACCACGATGGCGTTGGGGATGCCGAAGGCGACAGGCACCGCCGGGCGGCCCCGGCGCAGCGTGTCGGCGTCGATGATGTCGTCGTGCACGAGCGTCGCGACGTGCAGGTACTCCATCCCCAGCGCGGCCGGCAGGACGTCGGCCGGTGAACCGCCCACCGCCTCGGCCGCGTGCAGCGTCATCATCGGACGGAGCAGCTTGCCCGCCGGCAGCAGGGCGTAGCGGGCGATCCCGACCAACGGGTCGGCCGACTCCGGCCACCGGCGTCCGAGTTCCGCGTGCAGCAGCCGCCCCGATTCGCTGCGGGCAAGGTCGTCGATGAAGGGCGGATATCGCGTGAAACCAGTAACCGTCATAGCGTGTCGACCCTTTCGCAAAGGCTCGGCCCAGCCGGCACGCGAGACGTTACCTGCCGGTCCGTCCATGAACAACCTTCGGAAAACTGCGCCAGCTATGGAGAAACACGAATGTCACGAACCTATTCACCGGCAAATCGGTCGATGCCAGAGAAATCCGCTGAGCCGCTCACCGTGCGTCACACAGGACCGGGAAAACAGGTACGAACGTCGGATCACCGGTCGGCGGATCAGGCGTCCACGGCGAACTCCAACAGGGTCAGGCCCCCGGTGCCGCGATACGTCCCGACCGGCTTCAGACCCGCCGCCGCGGCCAGCGCCACGTGCTCGGGCACGCCCCGCTCGCGGCCACCCACCAGCACCAGCATCTGCAGGTCGTACGGCGAGCGGTGCGGCACGTACGGGTCGGTCGGCAGCACCTCCACCACCAGCACCCGACCGGTGCGCCCGGCCGCCTCGGCGCACCGGCGCAGGATCGCCGTGGCGTGCCGGTCGCTCCAGTCGGTCAACGCCCGGGACACCACGTACACGTCCGCGCCGGCCGGCAGCTCGGCGAAGAAGTCCCCGACCACGGTGTCGACCCGGTCGGTCAGCCCGTGCGCGGCGAACGTCGCCGTCGCCGTCGCCACTGGCTCACCCCGGTCGACCAGGGTGCCCCGCAGGTGCGGGTGGGTCGTCAGCAGCTCCCGCAGCAGCCCGCCGGCACCCCCGGCGACGTCGGCCACGTGACCCACCCGCTGCCACGGGTAGAGCGCCGCCACCTGCGGCGCGGTGAACCGCTGCTGGCTGAGCATCAGCGCGTCGAAGTAGGCCCGGTAGGACGGGTGCGCGTCGAGGTCGGCCCAGAAGTCCCGCCCGTGCACCGCCTGGTAGCCCGGCCCGCCGGTGCGCACCGCGTGCGGCAGCCCGGTGTAGGCGAGGTCCATCCGCGCCCCGAGACCGTCGAGGTCGAGGTAGCCGCCGTGGCCGCCGCCGTCCCGCTCGCAGAGCAGCTCGCCGACGTCGGTCAGCGCGAACACGTCCGGCTCGGTCTCCGCGAACACGCCCCGGTGGACCAGGTAGCGCAGCAGCCGGCCCAGCGCGTCCGGGTCGGCGTCACAGGCGGCGGCCAGCTTGTCCAGGCCGGTCACCCCGGCCGCGATCCGCTCCGGCACCCGCAGGGTGACCGCCGTGCGTACGGCGAACGGGGTGGCCAGGTCGGTCAGCCGGCCGAGCCGGGCCGCCGCATCGTCATCGGTCGAGGTCTCGATCGTCACCGGGACAGCCCCCCGTCGCGCCGCGCGTCCACGATGGCCGTGGCCTCCGCCGGCCCGAATGCTCCCAGGGACGGCACGACGGCGTCAATATCGACGGTGGAGATCCCATTCACCGTCGTGGAACAATGCGCCGACGGGCCCGGGTGCCCAGACCGGAGGAAGCACCGATGACCACGTCCCTCGTGCCGCAGGTACGGCTCGTCGCGGGCGCCCTGGGCGCCGAGGTCCACGGCATCGACCTGAACACCCTGACCGACGAGGGTTTCGCCCACCTGCACCGGCTGCTGCTCGCGCACCAGGTGGTCTTCGTCGCCGGGCAGACCGGGCTGACGCCGCAGGCGCACATCGCCTTCGGCCGACGCTTCGGCGAGGTCGAGCTGCACCCGTACCTGCCCCGGCTGGAGGGGCACCCGGAGATCGTCCTGATCGACTCCGAGGACGGCGGGAAGGTCGACGTCTGGCACACCGACATGACCTTCCACCAGAGCCCGCCGATCGCCTCGATCCTGCACCTGGTGCAGCTGCCCGAGACCGGCGGCGACACCATGTGGACCAACCAGTGCAAGGTGTACGAGGCGCTCTCCGCGCCGCTGCGGGACCTGCTCGACGGCCTGACCGCCATCCACGTCATCCGGATCGGCACCGAGTTCACCAGCCGGGCCGAGCACCCGGTGGTCCGGGTGCACCCCGAGACCGGCCGCCGCTCGCTGTACGTCAACCGGCTGTTCACCTCGCACATCCCGCAGTTGAGCCGCAACGAGAGCGACGCGCTGCTGGAGTACCTCTTCGCCTTCTCCGAGGGCCCCCAGTTCACCTGCCGGTACCGCTGGCGGGTGGGGGACGTCGCGATCTGGGACAACCGGGTCACCCAGCACTACGCGATCAACGACTACGCGGGCGTCCGGCGCGGGCAGCGGATCACCGTGCTCGGCGACCATCCGACCGGCGACACGCCCCGGTGGGACCACTACGTCGCCGCGCCCGGTCAGCGTTACTGGCCGGACCGGGTCAACGCGGTGGAGAGCTACTGACCGCCCACGCAGGTGGGGTGGCCGCCGCCCGCCGGTGACCGGCGCGGCGACCTCACCAGGTGACCGGGAACGACGCGATGCCGCCGTTCATCCGGTCGTGCCGCCAGGGGATCTCGTCGAGCGGCACCGCGGGGGCCAGCCCCGGCAGCCGCCGCAGCAACTCGCCGATGGACGACTCCACCTGCATCCGGCCCAGCGCGGTGCCCAGGCAGAAGTGCGGCCCGAAGCCGAAGGTGAGGTGCGGTGCGGTCGGCACCCGGTCGATGTCGAACACGTTGGGGTCGGGGAAGACCCGCGGGTCGCGGTTGCCGACCCACGGGATCGCCATCACACAGTCCCCGGCGCGCATCGCCACCCCGCCCAGGGTGAGGTCCTCGCGGACCACCTGGACCCGGAACATGCTGCTCACCGAGGTGTAGCGGAGGATCTCGTCGGTCGCCGAGGAGAGCTTGCCCGGGTCGGCCCGCAGTTTCGCCAACTGCTCGGGGTGCTGGAACAACGCGCGCAGCCCGGCACTCGTCGAGTTGATCTCCAGCCCGCCGAGCAGCACCCCCATCGCCAGCTCGACCAGTTCCGCGTCGTCGAGTTCGTGCGCGTCCCGGCCCAGCACCCAGGCCGAGAGCAGGTCGTCGCCGGGGGTCACCCGCTTGCCCGCCAACTGCCCCGCCAGGTACGCCCGCAGCTCCGCCTGCGCGGCGGCGGCGTCGGCCGAGCCGTACGCGGTGACCGAGTTGAGGCCCTCGATCCAGCCGTAGAACCGGGGCCGGTCGGCCACCGGCACCCCCAGCACGTCGCAGACCACGTGGACCGGCAGCGGCGCCACCAGCGCGGCGACCAGGTCGGCGGGGCGGGGCCCGGCCAGCAGTTCGTCGATCAGCGCGTCGACCAGCCGGCGTACCCGGGGGCGGAAGGTGTCGATCCGGCGGGCGGTGAACGCCCGGCTGGCCACCCGGCGCACGACCGCGTGCGCCGGACCGTCCATGTTCAACTCGCGGGGGCCCGCGCCGTCGGGCGTCCCGGTCGCGCCGAGCGGCAGCCGGGAGAACCGGGGGTCGGCCAGCACCGTGCAGCAGTCCTGGTAGCCGAGCACCAGCCAGGCCGGCCGGCCGTCGGGCAGCCGCACCCGGCTGACCGGCTCGGACACCACCATGTCGAGCAGTTCGGCGGGCAGGTCGCCGGTGAACGGCGCGAAGGGGTAGTCCCGCAGCTCCGAGACGACGGTCATGGCGAGCTACCCACCTGTCGGTCGGCGGTCCACATCGGGCACCGGTAAGACTCGGCCATCGGTACGGCCGGCGTCAATATCCATTGGTCCGGGTGACGATCTTCCGGGTACGGACACCCATCGCCTAGCATCGGTGCACCAGGACTGCCGGGTGGTACGCGCGGATGGGTCGGACTTGACTGCGGCTTTGCGGATTCTGTTGACGACGTGGGGCTGGCGGTCGCATTTCTACGGCCTCGTGCCGCTCGGCTGGGCCCTCCAGGCGGCCGGCCACGAGGTGCGGGTGGCCAGCCATCCGGCGCTGGTGCCGGCGATCACCTCGGCCGGGCTGGCGGCGGTGCCGCTGGGCGCGGACGTCGACTTCGCCACGGCGTTCGCGGGCCGGATCGGCGCGGTGGGCGCCCTGGACCGGGCCACCGACGACGACACCCCGGACGACACGGTCGAGCCGGCGATCACCGCCGACGGCGGGGTGGTCCGGTTCGCCGACGCCCTCCTCGACGACCTGGTCGGTTTCGGCCGCTCCTGGCGACCGGACCTGATGGTCTGGGAGCCGTTCAACCTGGCCGCCGCGGTGGCCGCCGCCGCGCTGGGCGTACCCGGGGTGCGGCACCTGTGGGGGCCGGACTCCTCGGTGACCCTCCGGCTCGACCCGGAGCCGGTGCTCGGCCCGCTGGCCGGCCGGTTCGGGCTCGCCGCGGCCGACGTTGACCTCGCCGGGGTGCTGACCCTCGACCCGGTGCCGCCCCCGATGCAGGTGCCGGCGACCGGCCCGACCCGGCCGGTCCGGTACGTGCCGTACAACGGCCCGGCCGTGCTGCCGGCCTGGCTGCACCGCCCGGCGGACCGGCCCCGGGTCTGCGTCACGGCGGGCACCATGATGGCCGGGGCCGGGCTGGACGACCGGCTGGACCTCCCCCGGGTGGTGCGGGCCGTGGCGGGGCTGGACGTGGAGGTCGTCGTGCTGGTCGAGCCGGCCCAGCAGGCGGCGCTCGGCCCGCTGCCGGGCAACGTCCGGCTGGTCGACAGCCCGCTGGCCCTGCGGCTGGTGCTGCCGACCTGCGCCGCGCTGGTGCAGCAGGGCGGCGCCGGGACCACGATGACGGCGCTCGGCCTCGGGGTGCCGCAGCTCGTCCTGCCGCAGGTCAGCGACCAGCACTTCAACGCCGAGCGGCTGGCCGCCACCGGGGCCGGCACCTGGCTGCCGGACGCGCGGGCCGCCGACGACGACACGCTCCGCGCGCTGGTCGGCGAGCTGATCGCCGACGGCCCGTGGCGCGCCGCCGCCGCGCTGATGCGGGACCGGGTCCACGCGATGCCCACCCCCGCCGAGGTGGTGCCGGCGTTGGTGCACCTCGCCGCGGGCACCCGGAGCTGATCCACCGTCAGACCACCCTAGGAGTCGCAGATGACGCAAGAGCCCATTCCGTACCCGCTCGCTCCGGCTCCCACGATCTACCACCCGTCACCGGACTACACCCGGCTGCGGGAGACCTGCCCGGTGGCGCCCGTCGCGCTGCCCGACGGCGGGAAGGCCTACCTCGCCACCCGGCACGCGGACGTCCGCCGGGTCTTCACCGACCAACGGTTCAGCCGGGCCGCCGCGGCCGGGCCGGACCGCCCGACCCGGGAGCTGGGTTCGCTCGCCGAGGACTCGCTGATCGGGATGGACCCGCCCCGGCACACGACGATGCGCCGGGCGGTGTCGCACGCGTTCACCGTCCGCCGGGTGGAGGCCCTGCGCCCGACGGTGGCCGCGCTCGTCGACCGGATGATCGACGACCTGGTGGCGGCGGGCCCGCCGGCGGACCTGATCCCCCACCTGTCCGCGCCGCTGCCGATCTACGTGATCAGCAAGCTGTTCGGCATCGCGGAACAGGACCAGGACCGGGTACGCGAGTGGTCCGACGCGCTCGTCGGCGACTGGGACGCCGACCCGGCGGCCCCGCAGGCCGCCCTCGACGCGTTCGGCGAAATGATCGTCGCGCGTCGCCGCGAGCCGGGCGACGACCTGATGAGCGCCCTGATCGCGGCCTGGGACGAGCACGACGACCTCACCGAACGGGAACTCGTCTCGGTGACCGCCGGCATCTTCGTCGGCGGCCACGAGACCACCACCAACCAGCTCAACCTGTTCCTGCTCGTGCTGGCCCGGCACCCCGAGCAGCTCGCCGGCCTGCGCGGCGACGACCCGGTCGCGGTGGCCCGGGCGGTGGAGGAACTGTCCCGCTTCATCCAGCTCGGCGACAACGGGGTGCTGCTGCCCCGGGTCACCACCGAGGAGGTGGAACTGGGTGGGGTGTGCCTGCCGGCGGGCACCCCGGTGCTCCCGGCGATCGCCTCGGCCAACCGGGACGCGTCGGTGTTCGCCGGGGCGGACACCCTCGACCTGACCCGGGCCGACAATCCGCACCTGGCGTTCGGGGCCGGCCCGCACCACTGCCTCGGCGCGGCGCTGGCCCGGATGGAGTTGCAGGAGGCCCTCGGTGCGCTGCTGCGCCGGCTGCCCGGCCTGCGCCTCGCCGTGCCCGAGGAGGAGCTGCGGTTCAGGCCCGGCCTGGTGGTACGCAGCCTGGAGGCGCTGCCGGTGACCTGGGACCGGGTCGAGCGGTGACCCTCCCCCGGGCCGTCGACCGGTGACCGGCGCCGCGGCGGTCACCGGGTCGTCCGGCGGCCGGTGACCGGCGCGCGGGCGGTCAGCCGGTGATCCGGGTCGGTGCCGCCGGGTCGAACGCCGCCTCGACGGCCACCTCCTCCACCCCGCGCAGCAGCGCCTCGGCCTGGGCCTCGGTGAAGCAGCCCAGGTCGAAGATCACCTGGAGGAAGATGGTGTCCGGCTGGTCCTCGACGGTGATGAACGCCTGCTCGGGCAGGTGGTCGAGGGTGCCGTCCCAGACCAGGAACGTCTCGCCCGCCCGGCGGCGGATCTGCTCCGGGGTCACCTCGGCGGCGCGGGCGGCGGCCTCCGCCGCCTGCCGGGTCACCATCCGCCGGTCGTTGATCCGGAGGGTCACCCGGGCCGGGTAGCCACGCTCCCCGTCGAGCCGGGCGGCGGCCTCGGCGAGCTGCCCCGGGTCGTAGTAGGCGTACATGCCGGCGGCGACGGAGGCGTGCCGGGCCCGGGTCACCACCTCGTCCACGGTGGTGTCGGTGGTGTCCACGGTGAGCACCCCGTTCTGGCTCAGCGGGGCGATCGCCTCGGCGAACCCCGGCCGGAACCGGTTGCCGACGATGAGTTTGGCGGTCAACGGGCTGACCCCGGTGGCCCGGCCGACCGCCACGGCGATCACCGCGAGCAGCACCCGGGAGGTGTCCGTCCGGGTACGTCGGGCGATGGCCTGCACCGCCAGGTAGGCCGCCGGTGAGCTGAACCGGCCGTGCCAGAACCGCCGGCCGTGCCGCCCGGCCGGGTTGGTGACCTCGCCGAAGGTCGAGGGCGGGAGGTCGCGCAGGTGCGCCTCCCAGTGGCGGACCGCCCGGTCGCTGACCCGGCGCAGCGGCGGGGTGCGCTCCCGCCGGCCGAGGTCGAGCAGCTGCACCGTACGCGGGTCGGGCGTCCGCCGGGCCGTCAGGTCCACCAGCCCGAGGTCGGCCATCACCAGGGCGGTCGCGGTGCCGTCGACGACCAGGTGGTCGAGGGTCAGCACCCGGTGCACCAGGACGCCCCGGTGCCGGATCACCGCCATCCGCACCGACCAGTCCCGGTAGAGGTCGTAGGGGGCCAGCAGCCGGGCGTGGGCCAGCTCGTAGCCGAACTTCGCCACGTCCGCCGGGTCGGCGTCGTCGGGGACGTCCAGCACGTCGAGGGCGATCTCCCCGTCGGCGGCGACCACCTGGCAGGGTTCGCCCCGCTCGTCGGTGCCCAGCCGCATCCGCAGCGCCGGATGCCGGCTCATCAGGTCACCGAGCTGCGCCGCGGCCTGCTCCACGGTGACCCCGGTCGGCACCGGGTGCGCGCCGCTGACGTTGTGCGTCCACCCGGTCTCCCGCATGTCCTGCATGATCGCCAGTTGACCCCAGGTCAGCGGCGCGGTCCCGGCCCCCGGGCCGGCGAACGGGACGAGCACCTGCGCCTCGGCGGTCTGCGCGAACATCGGTCAATCAGAGCAACGGAGATCGGCACGTGTCAACGTCGCAAATCGCCGCCGCCGGCCGGGCCGCGCGGCGGACGACGGGGCTAGGGTACGACCCATGCGGGAGACCGTCCGGATCTGGATCCTGTCGGCCCGGCCCGGCCCGGACGAACTGGCCCGGTACGACGCGGTGCTCACGGCCGGCGAGCGCAGCCGGGCCGCGGCGCTCGGCCCGGCCGCCGCCCGGGACCGGTTCACCGTGGCGCACGGGGCGCTGCGGCTGCTGGTCGGCGCGGCCCTGGGCGTCGCCCCCGGACGGCTCGCCTGGCGGCGGGGGCGACACGGCAAGCCGACGTTGACCGAGCCCCGGGGCGGGCCACAGACCAGCCTGTCGTACTCCGACGACCTGGTCGCGGTGGCGGTGGGCGGTGACCGGGCGGTGGGGGTCGACATCCAGCACGTGACGCCGGGCCGGGACCCGGTGGCGCTGGCCGCCCGGTTCTTCGCCGCCGGGGAGGCCCGGCACGTCGCCTCGGGGCCGGACGTCGCCGGCCGGGCCGACCGGTTCGCCCGGCTGTGGGCCCGCAAGGAGGCGGTGGTCAAGGCGGCCGGGGAACGGCTCTGGCCGTACCTGGCGCTGCCGGTGCACCGGGGCGACGTGGTGGCCTGCGGCGACCCGCCGGGCGTACACCGGGTCACCGACGTCGCGACCCCGGCCGGCTACCGGGTCGCGGTGGCCCTGACCGGCGACGCGCCCTACGACACGGCGTCGTTCCACGGCCTCGACGGGCCGTCCGGACCGGTCCCGCGACCGGCCGGCTGAAGATCGCGACAGCCGTTGACACCCGCCGATCATGTTTGCTCTGATGGCTCCATGTTGGAGCGTGCGGTCCAGTGATAGAGCCCGACACGACCACCGCGCCGGAGCTGCGCGCGCAGGTCGTCGACACGATGGTCGCGCTGCTGACCCGGATGCTCCGACCGGAGGCCCCGGTCACCGTCGGCACGCAGCTCATGGACGAGCTGGGCCTCAGCTCCTCCCTCGCGCTGGAGCTGCTGCTCGAGATCGAGGACGAGCTGGAGATCCAGATCGACGTCGAGGATCTCGACGAGGACCGGATGGCCACCGTCGGCGACCTGGCCGACTACATCAACCAGCACTGCACCCCCCGCTGACGGCCCGCGACAGGGGCCGGCCGGTATCTTCCGAAGGAGTTCCATGGACCGGCCCCGCCTGAGCGTGGTGATCCCCGCCCACAACAACGCCGTCGCGCTCGACACGACGGTGGCGTCGCTGACCCGGCAGACCCTCCCGGCGCAGGAGTTCGAGGTCATCGTCGGCGACGACGGTTCGGCCGTCCCGCTGGCCCCGGTCGTCGAACGCTACGCCGACCGGCTGCGGATCGCCTGCGTGCGCAGCGAGACCAACCGGGGCCGCAGCGCCAACCGCAACGCGGCGGCGGCCCGCGCCCAGGCCGACATCCTGATGTTCCTGGACGCCGACACGGTCGCCCACCCCACCCTGCTGGCCCGGCACCGCGACCACCACGCCGCACGCGGCGGCCGGCCCGGGGTCCTGCTCGGCCAGCGCTACGACCTCGACTGGGCCGGTGCGGACGCGCTGCGCCGGGGCGAACCCGTCGGCCCGGAGCTGCTGGACGCCGAGCGGAGCGACCCACGGCTGGAGGACATCGCCCACCCGCAGCGCATCCGCGACTTCCCCAGCGCGCCCTGGGTGCTGGGCCTTACCCACAACGCCTCGGTCGACCGGGAGTCGTTCCTGCGGGTGGCCGGCTTCGACGAGGCGATGGTCAAGTGGGGGTTCGAGGACCTGGAGTTCTTCTACCGGGTCTTCCACCTGCACGGGGGCCGGCCCGACCTGTTCGAGCTGGACGTCGAGGCGACGTCGTACCACCTGCCGCACTTCCGCAAGACGTCCAACGGGCTCGCCTCGATGGACAACATGAAGTACCTGCTGCGCAAGCATCTGCGCTACGACGTCGAGGTGCTGTACGCGATCAACACGTTCGGCCGGCACCTGGGCCGCATCCGGCTCTACGGCCAGGCCATCGAGGCGTACCGGCGGGCGGGCCTGGGGCGGCCGGAGGCGCTGCCCGACGCGCTGCGCAAGGAGCTGGCCACCCGTACGGCGCTGGTGATCGGCAACGGGGTGTCCACCCTGGAGCTGGGCCCCGACTCGCAGACCTTCGACCACGACGCCCCGGCCGGGCCGACCAACGCACACCTGATCGGCACGGTGCTCCAGCAGTTCAAGGCCGGTGCGCTCGACGTGATCGTCAACGTCGACCTGTGGCGCTTCCTGCTCCCCGAGGACCTGCCGGCCTTCCTGACCCGGGGGCTGCTCAAGGCCGACCGGATCGAGCTGGTCTGCACCCACGCCCCGGTCGACCAGCGGGCGATGCTGCCGGTGCCCCTCGTGGCCGACCTCGACTACGTGACCGACATGCTGGACCAGCACTTCGCCGTCACCGTCGCCCGGCACGACGGGGCGACCCTGCTCACCGTCCGCTGAGGTCGCCCCGGGCGCGGTGCCGGCAGGGCGCCGCAGCCGCGACCGGGGGTGCGGCCGGGACGACGGTCAGGCCCCGGGCGGGCCGAACACCAGGCTGACGTTGTGGCCGCCGAAGCCGAACGAGTTGGACATCACCGTGGTCACCGCCACGTCACGCGGCTGCTTACGGATGTGGTCGAGGTCGTCGCCCGGGTCGGGGTCGTCGAGGTTGTGGGTCGGCGGGAGCAGACCGCGGCGCAGCGCCTCGACGCCGATCGCCGCCTCGATCACCCCGGAGACGCCGAGCACGTGCCCGGTGACCCCCTTGGTGGAGCTGACCGGCGGGCCCGCCGCGCCGAAGACGTCCCGCAGGGCGGCCACCTCCGCCGCGTCCCCCGCCTTGGTGCTGGTGCCGTGGGCGTTGAGGTAGCCGATGTCGTCGGGGCCCAGCCCGGCGTCCCGCAGCGCCGTGCGCATGCAGTGCGCCGCGCCCGACCCGTCGGGGCGGGGGGTGGTCGGATGGTAGGCGTCGTTGTTCGCGCCCCACCCGAGCAGGTCGGCGCGCCGCCGGGCACCGCGCGCCACCGCGTGCGTGGTGCGTTCCAGCACGAGCACCCCGGCCCCCTCGCCGAGGACGAGACCGTTGCGCCGCCTGTCGAACGGTCGGCTCGCCTCCGTCGGGTCCGACCAGCCGTGGGCGAGCGCGCGGGCGTTGCCGAACGCGTCGGCGAAGGTCGGGAAGAGCGGCGCCTCGCTGCACCCGCAGAGCACCAGGTCGGCCTCGTCGGCGCGCAGGATGCGCAGCGCCTCACCGATCGACTGGGCTCCGGCCGCGCAGGCGGTGCCGATCGACGAGGTGTAGCCCCGGATCCCGTGCCTGATGGCGATCCGCGCCGCGCCCATGTTGGGCAGGGTGCCGGGCAGCATGTACGGGCTGACCCCGAGCCGGCCCCGCTCGGCCCGCGCGAGGACCTGGGTCGCCAGGGTGGACAGGCCGCCGACGCCGGAGACGATCACGGCCACCCGGTACGGGTCGACGTCCCGGCCCACCTCGACTCCGGCGTCGGCCAACGCGTCCCCGGCCGCCCGCAGCGCCATCACCACCGCGCGGTCCACCACCCGGGACTCGGGGCCGGGCAGCACGCTGGCCGGGTCGATGTCCGGGCTGAACGCGGCGACGTCGACGACCCCGTGCACCGGGTGCCCCTCGGGTGGCCGGGTCAGGCCGGACCGTCCCGCGCAGACCGCGTCGAACACCTCGGCGGCGGTGCTGCCGACCGGGCTGACCAGCCCGATCCCGGTCACCGTCACGCCGGCACGCATGCGCGTCCCCCCTCGCCCCGCTGCACCGGACGCTTGATCGACCGCCTCCGGGGCGGCACGGCGGGCACGGTCAGTGTGCCGAGGTGGGCTGGACGCGGCCGGCCACCGTGCGGCAGAACTCGCCGACGGTCATCATCGCCAGTGCCTCGGCCTCGTCGTCGTCGAACGTCACCCCGAACTTGTCCTCCACCCGCACGGCCAGTTCGGCGAGGCCGAGCGAGTCGACGTCGAGACCGGCCGGACCGAACACCGTGTCGTCGTCGGCGCCCTCGATGTCGTACTTCATCTCGGTCAGCGCGGCGAAGAGGAACGCGCGGATCTCATCGGTCATGGTCGGGGTTTCCTTTCCGGAGGTCGGCGTCGGCGGACCCGGCCGCCGGTGGGACACGGGAGGCGTGGCAGTGGCCGGGGACGCGGCCGGGAACCAGGTGCGACGTCGGCGTGACCGTCGCCGCTCTGGTCACCGGAGCAGCCGCTCCGTTTCGATCGACCTTACTCAATCAAGACCGTTGCGCAAGGTCCACCCGGACGGTGCCGCCCGGCCGATCGGCCGCCGGATCGACGACCCGCACCGGGAGCCGATCGTGCCCCCGCAGCATGAGCTGCCGTGGCTCGCCGGGGGTCGCCGCGAGCGCCAGCGCCGGGAACCGGTCGAGCAGCCGGGGCAGGGCGAGCCGCCCCTCCGTCCGGCCGAGCGCCGCACCGACGCAGTAGTGCGGCCCGGCGCTGAACGCCAGGTGCCGGTTGTCCGCCCGGGACGGATCGAACACGTCCGGATCGGGGAACCGTCGCGGGTCCCGGTTGGCCGCGCCGGTCAGCACCAGTGCCGTCCGTCCACGGGGGACGTCCACCCCGGCGACCTCGGTGTCCTCGGCGGCGTAGCGCACCGCGAAGTGCACCGGCGGCTCGTAGCGCAGGATCTCCTCGACGTACGCCGGGGCGAGGGACGGGTCGGCACGCAACGCGGCCAGCGCGGCGGGCCGCGCCAGCAGCAGGGTCAGCCCGCTGCCGAACAGGTTGGCGGTGGTCCGGAACCCCGCGT
Source organism: Micromonospora sp. HM134 (assembly GCF_007833915.1). Lineage (NCBI taxonomy): Bacteria > Bacillati > Actinomycetota > Actinomycetes > Micromonosporales > Micromonosporaceae > Micromonospora > Micromonospora sp. HM134. Next base: position 2,015,870 of record NZ_CP041061.1, on the reverse strand, counting down.
TGTACGTGACGATCAGGTTGGCCAGCAGCTCCGCCTCCGACAGCTGGTCGGGGCGTTCGGCGCGGAGGCGGGCCAGCGCCGAGACGAGGTCGTCGCGGGGTTCCGCCCGGCGGGCGGCGAGCAGCATGGTGAAGTACCCGGCCAGTTCCTCGGCGGCGCGGTTGGCGGCGCGGATCTCCCGGAACGAGCGCGGCCCGATCTCCAGCACCGCGTCGAACGCCCGCACCCGGGACGGGAACCAGGCCCGGTCGGAGTGCGGCACCCCGAGCAGCTCGCCGACGACGGCGCTGGGCAGCGGCAGGGCGAACGCCGCCATGAAGTCCACCGGCCGGCCGGCCGCGCCCGCCTCGGCGAGCCCGTCGAGCAGCCCGTCGGTGATCCGCACGATCGCCGGTTCCAGGGCGGCGACCCGGCGGGCGGTCAGCGCCTGGCCGAACAGGTGACGCACCCGCGCGTGGTCCTCGGCCGGGGCGTTGAACATGCTGGCCTGGAGGGTCCGCAGCACCGCGTGGTCACGCCAGCGGACGCCGGCGCGGTCCAGGTACTGCGCGTCGAGCACCCGGAAGACCGGGTCACGCAGCACCCGCTGGGCCGCCTCGTACCCGTGGACCACCACCGCGTGCGGTGCCGTCGGGGCGAGCGCGACCGCCTCCCCCAGCTCGTGCAGCCGGGCATAGTACGGGTACGGATCGCGTCGGACCTCGTCACCGAGCAGCTCGTCGAGGGATACCGGGAACCCCATGGCGCTCCTCGTACGGCGGGCACGGGCGGAGGATGCCGTGACGATAGACGCATCGACGGCGGCCTGTCCACGGTCGGCCTCCCGTCGGACCGGCTCGGCCTCCCGCCGGGCCGGTGCCGGACCTGGGTGTGACAGTGGGGACGCCGCCGGACAGGTAGGGGGTGGAACGGCCGACCGAGAGGTGCACATGAGCAGTGCTGATGACGGCGTACGGGAGCGACGATTCCGCTCCCTGCACGCCGCGACATACCCGGACCTGCTGCGGTTCGTCCAGCGGCGGGTCCCACCCAGCGAGGCCGAGGACGTCGTCTCGACGGTCTTCCTCACCGCCTGGCGACGGTTCGACGACCTCCCCGCCGACGCCCGTCCGTGGCTGTTCGGGGTGGCCCGCCGCACGATGGCGAACCACACCCGGGGCTGGCTGCGTCGGCAGGCCCTGGACGTGCGGCTGGTGGCGGCGGACGGGCCGGCGTACGGGGACGACACGGTCGACGCCGCCGCCCGGATCGACCTCGACCGGGCCTGGCGCAGCCTGCGACCCGCCGACCGGGAGGTGCTGGCGCTGGTGGCGTTCGACGGGCTGACCGCCGGGCAGGCGGCCACCGTGCTGGGCTGCCGCCGTTCGACGTTCGCCATGCGGCTGGGCCGGGCCCGGGAACGCCTCCGGGCCGCGCTGGAACCGGCCGCCGCCCGCCCGCACGCCCTCACCGTCTTCAAGGAGCAGCAGTCATGACGGATCTGGAACGCCTCGCCGCGTTGGACCCGGCGCGTGGGGTCCAGCCGACCCCGGCCGACTGGGAACGGGCCACCGCGGTCGTCGACGGGATCGTCGCGGGCCGGGCCGTCGCCCGCCCCGCACCGGCACGCCGCACGGTGACCAGGCGCGGGGTGGTCGGCCTGGTCGCCGCCGGGGCGCTCGCGGTGGTGGGTGCGGTCGCGGTGCCCGCGCTGCTACCTGGGCCGATGGACCGGGCCTTCGCCTCCTGGACCCCGGTGCCCGGCGCGCTCACCGGCGAGCAGGTCATGCCGCAGGCCCGCCGGTGCGCCGAGAGCGGGGTGGGCAGCGACCCGGGGGCACCGGTCGGCCCCTCCGACGTGCTCCTGGCCGAACGTCGGGGGGTGGCCACCCTGCTGATCCAGCGGCGTGGCTCGGGCGTGATCGAGTGTATGAGCGTGGACGACGGCCGGCCGGCCGCGATGACGTTGGCGGACGGCCCCCTGCCGCCCCCCGCCGCCGGCACCGTCAACGTCGAGACACGCAGTTCGGTCGGCTCCGGCCGCGACCAGTACTCCAACGCCGTGGGTCTGGTCGGCCCGTCGGTCACCGGCGTCGACCTGGTCCTCGCCGACGGCAGGACCATCCGGACCAGCACCGGGGGCGGGTGGTGGGCCGCGTGGTGGCCGGGGCCGGAGGGCGGCGAGGTCGGCAGCATCACGGTGGTCGTGCACCGCCCCGCCGGCTCCACCACCCACCGGATCGAGGACCTGTGACCGGCGGCCCGGCGTACGGCGTGGTGGGCAACGCCGTACGCCGGGCCGGCGGACCGCCGGTGCCGCGCGGGGCGGGCCGGCCCGCGCGGTGCGCCGGCCGCCGTCGGGTGGGCGGGTCGGGCCCGGCCGGTCAGGAATCGAGAAGCCGTCGGCCCGCGCCCGGTCGTAGCCTTCTCGCAGGTGGCCGGCAGGGTGCCGCGCCCCGTCCGACCAGCGAGGGAGACCGCGTGGCCACGAAGAAGCCGACCACCACGTCCGACGGCGACACCAGCGGGGAGGCCGGTGACGGGTTCACCGCCGAGGAGCGGGCCGCGATGCGGGAACGCGCCGCCGAGTTGCGGGCCGAGGGGCGCAAGGGCGCCAAGAAGGCCGACGGCATGCAGGCGGTCCTGGACCGGATCGCCCAGATGGCCCCGGCGGACCGGACGCTCGCCGAGCGGGTGCACCTGACGGTCAGTACGGCGGCTCCGCAGCTGTCGCCGAAGACCTGGTACGGGATGCCCGCGTACGCCAACGAGGACGGCAAGATCGTCGTGTTCTTCCAGGACGCCGGCAAGTTCAACTACCGGTACTGCACCCTCGGCTTCCAGGAGGCGGCCCACCTCGACGACGGCGACCTGTGGCCGGTGTCGTACGCCCTGCGGGCGTGGAGCCCGGAGGTGGAGAAGCGGGTCCGGGACCTGGTGACCACGGCGGTCTCCTGACGGCCGCCGGTCGGGCGGGGCGGGTGTCAGCGCCCCGCAGGCGGGTAGGCGGGGTGGATGACGCCCACCAGCAGAGCCCTGATCGCCGGTGCGGCCGGCGCGTCCGCCCTCAACGCCGTCACCTACCTCGACATGGCGCTGCGGGCCCGGCCGGCCAGCAGCGCCGCCGAGGACAGCGCCGGCCGGCTCGCCGACCTGGCCCACGTCGACCTCGGCGACCAGCGTACGGCCGCGAACCGCCGGTCCGGGCTCGGGCCGCTGCTGGGCTACGCCACCTCGGTGGCCGCCGCGGCGGGGTACGCGGCGGCGGGCGGTCGCCGGCTGCCGCTGGCCGTGTCCGCCCTGGCGCTGACCGGCCTGGCGATGGTCGGCTCCAACGGCCCGCTGACCCTGCTGCGGGTGACCGATCCCCGGACCTGGTCGGCCACCGACTGGATGACCGACCTGGTGCCGCACCTGGCGTACGGCGCGGTCACCGCCGTCACCCTGCGCGCGCTGCGCTGATCACGGGTGACGGCCGGCACCGGTGTGTTTTGCGCCAGGATGCCCGGGTAGGGGAGGAACACCCGATCCCCGCTCCGCGAAGAGGTGCCACCCAGATGGAATCCCGCAAGCCGACCGAGGTCGTCAAGGACGTGGTGGACGCCGCAGCCGAGAAGGTGTCCCACCTGATGACCCCCGAGGTCCCCGGAGCGCCGGGCAGCGCTCCGCCGACCGTCGACGAACCCACCACCCCGCACGACCCGCTGCCACCCAGGAAGGAGCAGGGCGCACCGCAGACGCGTACCCCGACCGGCGCGGCCACCGGCGCACCGACCGTCGCCAACGGCCAGCAGGGTGCGTTCCTCACCACCTCGCAGGGTGCCCGGCTGCGCGACACCGACCACTCCCTGAAGGCCGGCCCGCGCGGCCCGACGCTGCTCCAGGACCACCACTTCCGCGAGAAGATCACCCACTTCGACCACGAACGCATCCCGGAGCGGGTGGTGCACGCCCGGGGCGCGGGCGCGCACGGCGTCTTCACCGGGTACGGCGCGCAGGAGGTGACCCGGGCCGGTTTCCTGCGCAAGGGTAGGGAGACGCCGGTGTTCGTCCGGTTCTCCACCGTCCTGGGTTCCCGGGGCTCGGCCGACACCGTGCGGGACACCCGGGGGTTCGCCACCAAGTTCTACACCGACGAGGGCACCTTCGACCTGGTCGGCAACAACATGCCGGTCTTCTTCATCCAGGACGCGATCAAGTTCCCGGACATCATCCACGCCGGCAAGCCGCACCCGGACCGGGAGATCCCGCAGGCGCAGAGCGCCCACGACACCTTCTGGGACTTCGTCTCGCTGCACACCGAGGCGCAGCACCACACCATGTGGAACATGTCCGACCGGGGCATCCCGCGCTCGTACCGCACCATGGAGGGCTTCGGGGTGCACACGTTCCGGCTGGTCGACGAGGCCGGGGCGACGGTGCTGGCGAAGTTCCACTGGAAGCCGAAGCTGGGCGTGCACTCGCTGGAGTGGGAGGAGGCGCAGCTGCTCAGCGGCATGGACCCCGACTTCCACCGGCGTGACCTCTACGACGCCATCGAGGCCGGGGCGTACCCGGAGTGGGAACTCGGCCTCCAGGTCTTCCCGGACACCCCGGAGGAGACCTTCGCCGGCATCGACCTGCTCGACCCCACCAAGATCGTGCCGGAGGAGCTGGCGCCGGTGCAGCCGGTCGGGAAGCTGGTGCTCAACCGGACGCCGACGAACTTCTTCGCCGAGACCGAACAGGTCGCCTTCCATCTCGGCCACCTGGTGCCGGGCATCGACGTCACCAACGACCCGCTGTTGCAGGGCCGGCTCTTCTCGTACGTCGACACGCAGCTCACCCGGCTGGGCGGGCCGAACTTCTCGCAGATCCCGGTCAACCGGCCGCACGCGCCGGTCAACGACATGCTCCGCGACGGGTTCCACCAGCACGCCGTGCACGCCGGGGTCGCCCCGTACCGGCCGAACTCGCTCGACGGGGGCAACCCGTTCCCGGCCGGTGACGCCGAGCACGCGTTCGTCGACGTGCCGGTGACCGTGGCCGAGGCCCCGAAGGTCCGCGCCAACCCGGCCTCCTTCGACGACCACTTCAGCCAGGCCCGGCTGTTCTGGCTGAGCATGTCGCCGGTGGAGCGGGAGCACATCGTCCGGGCGTACACCTTCGAGTTGGGCAAGTGCCACCACCAGGCGATCCGGGAACGGCAGGTGCAGTGCCTGGCCAACATCGACCCGGTGCTCTGCGCGCAGGTGGCCACCGGTCTGGGCCTGCCGACGCCGGAGCCGACCGTGCCGCTGGCCGACGTCGCGCCCAGCCCGGCGCTGTCCCAGCTCGGCCGCACCTGGCCGGCCGACGGCCGGACGGTCGGCATCGTGGTCGACGCCGACACCGGCACCGACGACGTCGAGCAGGTACGCCGGGAGGTGTTCGCCGCCGGCATGGTGCCGCTGGTGATCGCCGCGCACGGCGGTACGGTGGGCGGCCTGACGGTGCAGCGGACCTTCGCCACCGGCCGCTCGGTCGAGCTGGACGCGCTGCTGCTGGCCGGGGCCCCCGCGCCGGCACCGGACGCGCTGCCGGCCCGGGACGCGAAGGCCGGCGCGGCGGACGCCGGCGTCGTCGACCCCCGGGTGCTGCTGCTGGTGCAGGAGTGCTGGCGGCACGCCAAGGTGATCGGCGGTTGGGGCGCGGGCGTGCGGGTGCTGGAGCTGGCCGGGGTGGCCGGCGCGGCGGGCGTGGTGGCCGGTGACTCGCCGACCGGCGTGCTCGCCGACGCGCAGACCCTGCTGGCCGCGCACCGGGTCTGGGAACGTTTCCCCGCCTCGGTCTCCTGACCGCACGGCTCGTCGACGGGGGTGTCCGCACCGGACGCCCCCGTCGCGCTCTGCGCATCCGTCCCACCGAGGGCCGCCGATGAACGGGGTTGCCGGAAGACCGTACCGTCGTGCTGTGGCCACCGAGGCAGAGCTCTCCAGCCGTGGTTTCGTGATCATCATGTTGGGCGTCGGCGTACTGCTCTGCTGCGGCGTGCCGGCCGGCAGCGTCTACCTCTACCGCAAGGACACCCGGGACGAGCCCGGCATCCGCGCCGCCGCCGACGCCTACCTGTCCGCCGTGGTCAGGCATGACTACAACGGCGCGTACGACATGTTGTGTGCGGCCGACCGACGCCGGGAGTCGCGGGCGGACTGGCTGGACCGGCCGGCGGCCGGGTACGGGGTGACCGGGTTCCGGATCACCGACGTGACGATCGAGCGTCCGAGCGAGACACCGACCCTGCGGTGGGTGACCGCCGAGGTCACCTATTCGGACCAGGCACCCCGGACGGTGCACCTGAACATCGAGCAGCAGGACGGCGACTGGAAGGTGTGCGGCCCGGACGTACGGTGACCGGCCCCGGCCGCGCGGGCGCGGGCGGTACGGCCGGGCGGTGCGGGCGCGGGCGGCGTGGGCCGACCCCGGGTGCGGTCGACGGGCGCGTATTGACGGCAGATGTCAGACGAATTACGTTTGCGATCGTCGATACATTTCCTATCGTGGCCTGCACCCCGACGAGGAGCGTGCACATGTCCAGACGCAGAATCGCCCTGCTGTTCCCGGTGCTGCTGGCGGCGAGCCTCGGCACCGCGGTGGTCACCGGTGCGGCGGTGCTCAGCAACGCCCCGCCCGCGCAGGCGCTGGAGAACGGCCTGGCCCGCACCCCGCAGATGGGCTGGAACGACTGGAACTCGTTCGGGTGCAACGTCAACGAGACGCTCATCCGGCAGACCGCCGACACGCTGGTCTCCAGCGGCATGGCCGCCGCCGGCTACGAGTACGTCAACATCGACGACTGCTGGTCGACCAAGCAGCGCAACGCCAGCGGCGACCTGGTCGCCGACCCGGCGAAGTTCCCCAGCGGCATGAAGGCGCTCGCCGACTACGTCCACGGCAAGGGGCTGAAGCTCGGCATCTACTCCTCGGCCGGGACGACGACCTGCGCCGGTTACCCGGCCAGCATCAACTACGAACAGCGCGACGCCAACCTCTGGGCGTCCTGGGGCATCGACTACCTCAAGTACGACAACTGCGGCGACCACCTCGGTCGCAGCGGGCAGCAGCGCTACACCGCGATGCGGGACGCGCTGGCGGCCACCGGCCGGAAGATCCTCTACAGCCTGTGCAACTGGGGCCAGGAGAGCGTGTGGACCTGGGGCGCGGCGGTGGGCAACTCCTGGCGCAACACCGGCGACATCGGCGGCAACTGGAACTCCATCATGGGCATCCTCGACCAGCAGGTCGGCAAGGACTCGTACGCCCGGCCCGGCGCGTGGAACGACCCGGACATGCTGGAGGTCGGCAACGGCCCCACCGACACCGAGTCGCGGGCCCACTTCAGCCTCTGGGCGCTGCTGAACGCGCCGCTGCTGGCCGGCAACGACCTGCGCTCCATGTCGGCGGCCACCCGGACCATCCTGACCAACACCGAGGTCATCGCGGTCAACCAGGACTGGGGCGGCCGGCAGGGCTACAAGATCAGCGACAGCGGTGACCTGGAGGTCTGGCGTAAGCCGATGTCCACCGGCGCGGTGGCCACGGTGCTGCTCAACCGGGGTGGCGGCACGGCCACGGTCGCCACCACGGCCAGCGCGCTGGGCCTCGGCAGCGCCTCGTCGTACGCGGTGCGGGACCTCTGGGCGCACAGCAGCTCGACGTCGGGCGGCACGATCAGCGCCTCGGTGCCGGCGCACGGCGCGGCCATGTTCCTGGTGACCGGCGGCGGCACTCCCCCGCCCACCACCCCGCCCCCGACGACGCCCCCACCGACCACTCCCCCGCCGACCACCCCGCCACCGGGCACGACGTCCGCCGTACGCAGTGTCTCCGCCGGCCGGTGCCTGGACGTCAACGGCGCGGCGCAGACCAACGGCGCGACCACCATCGTCTGGGACTGTCACGGCCAGGCCAACCAGTCGTGGACCTCGACCGGCAGCCAGGAGCTGCGGGTCTACGGCACCAAGTGCCTGGACGTCAACAACGCCGGCACCGCCAACGGCACGTCGGTGATCATCTGGGACTGCAACGGCCAGTCGAACCAGAAGTGGCGCTTCAACGCCGACGGCACCGTCACGGCGGTCGGCTCGGGCCGGTGCCTGGACCTGGTGGGCAACGGCACGGCCAACGGCACCCGTACCCAGATCTGGGACTGCAACGGCGCGACCAGCCAGCGGTGGAGTCGCAGCTGACCAGGTGCGCCCGGTAGCCGGGCAGCGGTCGACGACGCGCCGCCGTGGGCACCGCCCCGCGCGGCGCGTGGTCATCCCCGCGCGGCGAGGACCTCGCGCAGCGTGGCCGCGTACCCCCGGCAGCCGCTCCTGCGGCCACGCGGCGGCACCGAGCCGACGGACGGGTGAACGGGCGCGCTCCCGGTGGCGGGGCTAACCCGTGGGGGCGAAGGTGTCGTGCAGCGCCGGTTCCAGCGACCGGCCGGTGGTGGGTTCGACGAACAGCTCGGCCAGCAGCAGGTCGGCGAGGTGGGTGGGGTTGAGGCCCGCCTCCCGGCGCGCGAGGCCGTGCAGCAGGCCACCGCAGCCCAGCGCGGCACGTACGGCGGGGGCGGGTAGGCGGCCGACCCGACGCGGCTGGCCGACGGCGGCGGCGATCCGGGTCAGCATGGTCGCCCAGGTGAGGTTCTCGTCGGCGACCGGGACGTCCGCGTCGCGGGCCTGTTCGAGCGCGTCGGCGGCGACCTCGGCCACGCTGCGCGCCGAGGCGGCGGCGGTGCCGCCGACGGGGACCGCCAGCGGTGCCCGGGACCGTGCCCACCGGTCGAGCGGGCCGGCCCAGTTGGGCAGCCGGTCGCCGGCCCGGCCGAAGACGAACGGCAGCTCCAGGACGGTGACCGGGAGCTGCGGGCCGGCGGCGGCGCGGCCCTCGGCGGCCTGTTCCCGCCGGCACCGGATGTAGACGTGCCGGTCCGCCAGCCGCCACTGCGGATGCCGCCGGTCGAAGAAGGTGTAGTACGACCCGGTCAGGACCGCCCGGGTGAGGCCCTCGGCGCGGGCGGCGGTGAGCAGGCGTACCACCGGGTCGACGAGTTCGCGGCGCAGCAGCGGGTGGATCGGCCGGGGCAGCACCCGCTGCTCGTCGGCCCGGGTGGCGAGGACGACACCGTCGTGGCCGGCGAGCAGTGGCCGCAGGTCGTCGGTGGAGGCGGACTCGACGTCGAGCAGGTGGTCCACACCGGGCCGGGCGGTACGGGCCGCCGTGGTCACCGCGTGCCCCCGCCCGCGCAGCACCTCGACGACGTGCGCGCCGATCAGGCCGCTGCCACCCACCACGAGGATTCTCACGTCTCATCGTCCACTGCGGACCCGGCCGCTTGTCAAGCCACGCTCCCCCGCCGTCGGTCGACGCCGCCCGGTCCCGGTGGCCGCGCCGACGTCCCGCCACCGGCGGGTCGGGTCAGGTCGCCAGTTCGGCGAGGAGCCGCTCGGCCCGGCGGGTGTGCAGGAACGCGCCCCGCTCGGCGGACACCGTCCGGGCCCGTTCGGCGGCGGCCCGGACGACCTCGACCGGCTCGCCCCGCGCCCGCAGCAGCCGGGCCCGCAGCAGGAGCAGCAGCCCCTCCGGGTGCCGCTGGCCGCACGACTCCAGATAGTGGTCGGCCTGGTCGAGCGCGGTCGCGGCGGCGTCGACCGCGCCACCGGCGAGGAGCATCTCGCCGAGGAGACCGTGCCAGGCGGCGACGTCCGAGCGGGGCGGGTCGAGCAGGTGCGCGGCGATGAGCTGCCGGGCCCGGTCCGCGTTGCCGAGCGGGTCCCGGCCGGTCACCGCCAGCGCCCAGCAGCGGGCCAGCCGCTGGTAGGTGCCGAGGAAGACGAACGAGAACCCGGGGTCGACGGCGATCCCCCGGCCGGACGCGCGCAACGCCAGCACCGGATCGCCGACGATCACCGCGATGCGGGTGGCGGCGCACGCCCACACCGTCACCATGTACGGGTCGTCGCCGGCCAGGCCCGCCAGCCCGTCGAGCATGGTCCGGCCGTCGGCCACCGCGCCGTGCAACGTGGTGACCTCGGCCAGCATCGCGGCCATCAGCAGTTGGAGGTCGTGCCGGACGGGGTCCTCGTCCCGGCGCGGAATGTCGAAGATCATGTCCCGGGACCGGTCGAGCCAGCGGACCGCCTCACCGATCTCCCCGTAGTCCCACTGTTGCAGACCCCACGCGTGCAGGCCGCAGGCGAGCACCCACGGGTCGGCGGACTCCTGCCCCCGCTCCAGCAGCCGGCGGGCCAGCGGGGCGCTGCGGTCGAGGTCGATCGCCTGGACCAGGGCGGCCCAGCGGGAGTAGAGGAAACCGGCCGCCTCCCGCTCCCGGCCGAGGTCCCGGGCCAGGTGCTCGGCCCGCTCCAGCAGGTCGGTCACCGAGAAGCCGTACATCGACCGCATCCCGAGGACGGCGGTGAGCTGGGCCAGCGCGGACAGCTCCCACCCGGCGAGACCCGCGCCGCGCGCCACCTGCACCGCCGAGCGCAGCCACCGCTCGGCGACGTCGAGCGCCGACTTGCCCGCCGCGTGCCGGCCCGCGCGGATCAGCGCCTGCGCCGTACGGGCCGGTTCGGCGAGCAGGCCGGCGGACCACAGGTGGTGGGCGAGGCGCTCGACCACCGTCTCGGCGTCCGGGCCGCCCCGTTCGAGCGCGTCCGCTATCCGCAGGTGCAGCCGTCCCGCCTGGGCCGGCCGGGTCGTCGCGGTCACCGCCTCGCGTACCAGGTCGTGGGCGAACCGCAGCGAGAACGGGTCGTCCGGGCGGCTGCGGAGCATGCCGAGCGCCTGCACCGGTTCCAGCAGTTCCAGGCAGCGGTCCAGGTCGAGCCCGGCCGCGCGGGCGAGCAGCCCGAGTTCCACGTCCCGGCCGATCGACGCGGCGATCCGGAGCAGGTCGCGGCTGTCGTCGTCCAGCCCGGACATCCGGTCGATCACCACGTCCCGCACGGTGGCCGGCACGCCCGCGCACCCCCGGGGCCGGTCGGTGAGCAGCCGGGACAGTTCCCGGACGAAGAACGGGTTGCCGGCGGTGCGGGCGAGGATGCCCCGGGTCGACTCCGGGGTGGGCGTCGAGCCGGTCTCCCGGCGGATGAGTTCGGCCACCTCGGTCTCGGTGAGGTTGCCGAGGCGGATCCGCTGGTGGCCGGGGAGCCGGCTGACCGTGGCGAGCATCCGGGACAGCGCGGAGCCCGGGGTGGGGGCGTGGTCGCGCAGCGCGCCGACCAGGGTGGTGCCGGCGGGCAGCCGGGCCGCCAGGTGGCTGATCAGGTGCAGGGACGCGCTGTCGCCCCACTGGAGGTCGTCGAGCGCGAGCACCGTCGGCCGCCGCGCCGAGGCCGCGGCGACGATCGCGACGACCTGTTCGAAGAGCCGGAACGGGAAGCCGTTGTCGGGCAGCACGGGCGCGGCGAGGACGTCCCGGCGCGGCTCCAGCAGGCTGCCCAGTTCCCGGCCGACCGGGGTGTCCCCGGGCATCCCGTCGAGGACGGCGCGGATGGCCTGGACCCACGGCCACATCGCGGGTGCGCCACCGCCGTCGAGGCACTGCCCCCAGACGACGAGCGCGCCGCGCCGCGCCGCCTCGGCGGTGGCCTCCCGGAGCAGCCGGGTCTTGCCGACCCCGGGCTCACCCTGGACGAGCACCAGCGCGGTGCCGCCCGCGAAGGCCGCCGTGGTCGCGTCCCGCAGGGTCGCCAGTTCGCCGGCCCGGCCGACCAGGCCGTCACCGGTCGGGGCCGGCGGCGCGGGTGGCACGGCGGGGGCCGGCAGCGACGTCCGGCCGAGCGCGCGGTGGTACGCCTGGGTCAGCGCCGGGCCGGGGTCGACCCCCAGTTGCTCGGCGAGGTCGGCCCGGACGGCCCGGAACACGGCCAGCGCCTGCGCCTGCTGGCCGGCGGCGGCCAGCGCGGTGACCAGTGCCGCCTGCACCGGCTCGTGCAGGGGCGTCATCGTCGCCGCCAGCCGCAGGGGGGCCAGCACCTGGTGCGGCTGTCCGGCCGCGACGGCCAGGTCGGCGGCGGCGACGGCGGCGGCGAAGAACTCCCCGTCCAGGGCAGCGAAGAGGGCGACGGCGCCGGGCCGGTGCAGGTACCCGTCGCCGGCCGGTCCCCGCCACAGCGCGAGCGCCCGGCAGTACGCGTCGAGGGCGTCGGTGTCCCGGCCCCGGGCCAGGTGGGCGGCGGCGGCCCCGGTGTGCCCACGGAACGCCATCAGGTCGAGCAGTTCCGCCGTGGCGGACAGGCGGTAGCCGGTCGCGTGCCGGTGCAGGTAGGAGCCGACCGCCCGGGGCGGCAGTCCGGGTTCGAGCAGGCGGCGCAGCGCACCGACGTATTTGTGGATGACGTTGACCGCGGTCGCGGGCGCGTCGTCGCCCCAGACGAGGTCGATCAGCTCGGTGGTGCTGACCGGTTCCCCGGCGCGGGCCAGCAGCAGGACCAGCAGGTAGGCCCGCTGGCGGGGGCCGGGGTCCAGCTCGACGTCACCCCGCCGGACGCGCAGCGGGCCGAGGATCCGTAGTCGCAGCGCGCCCTGCGGCCGGGTCCGGTGCCCACCCTCGACGCCATTTCCCGACGACAGCCCCACCACGCCCCGGTGACCCCCGACCGTCGACGACATCGACGCCCCTCAGCTTACGCCGGGGACGTCGTGCCGATCGGCGTACCGGACGCCCGGGGCGGGGGTCGGCGGCCCCGCGTCACCTCACCAGCGCCAGCCCTCCCGCCCGGTGTCCGGCACGGACTCCACGCTCAGGTGCGCGTGCAGGCCGTGGTCGGTCAGGTAGGTCTGGACGAGTTGCCCCTGCACGACGGTGTCGTTGTAGATGGTCATCGAGGCGGTGTCCTGGTGTACGCACCACACCTGCCCCTGGCTGTGCGGGTCGTAGCCGTCGAGCACCACGTGCGCGCCGGGTTGGGGCAGGCCCCCGTCCGGGGTGGACGTCAGGTACTCGTCGTCGTACAGCAGGTAGAAGCACCGGTCGGCGCCGCGCTGCCCGGCCGGCACCGGCTGCCACTCCCGGCTGCCGGTGGTGGCGGGCAGCAGTTGCACCGGCCGGCCCTCGACGCCGTCCGGGCCGGCCACCCCCAGCTCGGCCGCCGTGCCGGCGGGCGCGACGACGGGCAGGATGTCACGCCGCAGTTCGAGGTCCGTCGAGGACGCGAGGAACCAGCGTTGGTACGGCGAGTCGGTGGCGTCCCGGGCGGCCAGCACGAAGTCGCCCGGCAGCACCGTGAGCGCCTGCCCGGTCAGGTAGTTGAGCAGGGTGTACGTGCCGTCGCCGTTGGCCACCGGTCGCCAGAGCTGGGCCAGCGACGGTGACCAGCCCAGCGCGGCGCGGGCGTCCGGGGCGGCGTCGGCCAGGCCCAGGTAGCGGTCGTCGGTCGAGTTGCCCTCCCGTACCCGTTGCAGGCGCAGGTAGCCGGAGACCTCGTTGTCCCAGTCCAGCCGCCACTGCTGCGCCCGCGACGGGTCGTACGCGGTGTCCACGACCAGCGGCCCGCCGTTGGGTTCGGCGTCGGCGACGGAGGTGGTGGCGGCGTTGCGCAGCAGGGCCCGGCCGGGCATCGTCGGCGTGGACAGCGGCGGCACCTCCGCGGCGGCGCGCAGGTCGAAGCCGTAGGTCACCGGGTGGTGGTCGGAGTTGGTGATCGTCCGTTCCGTGCGCGCCTGGAAGAGCGTCGGTGCGCCGTTGCCGAAGTCGGTCACCGCGTAGTCCAGGGTGCTCGTCGGGCCCGTCGTCGGATGGGTGTTGGCGTCCGGGGCCATCACGGCGAACTGGTTGGCCGGCAGCGCGTTGCGCAGGTTCTGCGGCTCCCGGTTGAAGTCACCGAGCACGACCCACTCGTAGGGGCCGTTCGGGCCCGGGTTGTTCTGGATGTACGTGCGGATGTTCGCCAGCGTGGTCGGCATGTCGTTGCCGTTGCCCGACCAGCCGTGCACGGTGAAGAAGAACGTCTCGCCGATGCGTACGCCGAGCGCCGGCCGGGCGTTCGCCTGACCGGCGACCACGGTGATCTGGTCGGCCCGCTGGGCGGTGGCGACGGCCAGGTTGACCCGGTTCGGGCCCTGCGTCGAGGTGTCCGTGTTCAACCAGTACAGGTGGCGGGTGGGTTCGCCGAGCAGGGTGCCCAGGTAGTACTCGTACACCGGCGGGGAGACGCCGTTGTTCCGGAACACGTTCTGGGTGTAGCGCCCCCGTTCGTGTGCGCTGCCGGCCGGCGGCGACCCGGCCTCCTGGAGCGCCACCGCCAGCGTTCCCGCGCTGAGGAACCCCGTCACGGTCGCGTACTTGTTCTCGTAGGTGCCGCCCGCGCTGGAACCCGCGCCCTGCATGTTCCAGGTCATGATCGTCCGCCGGTTGCCGTCGCGCGGTTCGAGCTGGCCGACGTCGCGCAGGAACAGCGACGGCCACCGCTCGCCGGTGCGTACCGCGACACCCTGGCCGGCGTAGTTCACGGTCTCCCGGCCGGACCAGTCCTTGATCGGCGCGCCGCCCTGGCTCAGCGGGGTGAACGCGCGCGGATTCGCCGCGTCGGAGCCGAACTGGTAGATCGCCTCCCCGTCGCCGCCGTCGCTGGAGTACGGCTCGTAGGGCAGGTAGGGGCCACCCGGTACGGACTGTTTGATCATGGTGTTGCGGTGGAAGACGTTCTGCGGCCCGGACGCCCCGGACCACTTGATCGCCTTCGCCGCCGCCGCCCACCAGATCGGGAACCAGGTGCCGTCCTCCAGTTCACCGCCCTCGCCGCCGCAGTTGGCGGTGCAACTTCCCGACCGGTGCTCGTACGGGACGCGGACGGTGTTGCCCTCGAACAGGTTGTAGCGTTCCCAGCCGCCGTGCAGGTTGAGGTCGGAGTCCAGGTCGTTGCCGAACGCCACGTTGCCGCTGGCCGACCACTGGAACGTGAAGTGCCGCAGGTTCCGGCTGGTGTTGTACGCCCACAGCGAGTCCCACACCCGGCTGCCGCGCAGGTAGCCGTTGCCGCCCTTGCCCTTGTTCCACGCCCCGTCGAACGTGTTGTGCTCGATCTGGAGGTTGCGGGCGACCTCGGTGACGATCGGGTGCGAGCCGGTCATCGACCCGGCCAGCCCGCGCGCCCAACTGTTCGCGGCCCACTTGAACGCGATGCCGTGCATGGCGTACTCGGGGGCCAGGTTGCCGTAGTTGTGCACGGCGTCGGTCGGGGTGGGGTGGTAGACGCCGCCGAGCAGCTTCGGCAGCCCCTCCATCTCCTGGGAGAACGCGAAGTTCTCGAAGCCGACGCCCTCCACCGCCCGCAGCGGGGTGATCTTGCTGGGGTAGACGTTTCCGGCGATCGGCGCCGAGCCGTCCGAGGTGGAGTCGACGGGCGCGTCGTACTCCAGCGGACGGTCCAGCGTGACGGTCTTCGCCGACGTGTTCACGGCGATCGCCCGGAACATCTGCTGGCGCATGTGCAGGTTCTCGCGGGTGCCGGGATCGTCCGGCGCGAGCCCCTGCTGTTCGTAGAAGCGCAGGCTGTTGGCGACCCCGACCCAGACGAAACCGCCGACGCGGAAGCCGTCCATCTTGGCCTTGGCGTCGAGGCGGATCACGTTCTGCCCGGCGCGGGCCGAGAACCCCGGGTCGGCCGACGTGGAACCCAGCTTCTGGCCGGAGGCCCAGTGCTGGTTGACGGAACCCTCGAACAGGTCCCTGCGGTTCGCGGGGGCGGCGGCCCACTCGTCGGCGTACCGGTCGGCGACCTCACGGGTCTGCACCTTGAACAGGGCGCGGCCCGGCCAGATCCAGCCCCCGGTGCCGGTGTCCGGCGGCGAACCGAAGGTCATCGTGTCCTGGTTCCACCGGCTGCCGTCGGCGGTCAGCGTGTCGTAGCGGGTGTTGACGTCCGGCCGGAACACGACCCGGGTGCCGCCGCTTGCGGCGCCCTGCCCCCGCAGCACCAGGAAGTTCGCGTCGACGTAGATCTGGCGGGAGATGTCGATCCGCCCGGCCGGCAACCCGATCAGCGAGAGCCGGTGCGGGTTGCCCGACGGCGAACAGTTCGCCTTGATCCGGTCGATGGCCGACTGGAGGCCCACGCTGTCGTCCACCGCGTCGTCGGCGCGGACCCCGAACTCGGCGGCCAGCCGCGCCGCGTCGATCGTGCAGGCCCCGCCCGCCAGGTCCGCGTCGGACGGCAACGACTGGCCGCCGAGATAGCCGACCCGGGACCAGTCGGGCAGCCCGGCGACCCCACCGATCCGGTTGCCGGCGGTCAGGTCCGCGTCCCCGGCGACACCCGCCGCCGTCGACGCCGCCCCGGTCGGCGGTGCGGCCACCGCCCGCGCCGCCGACGGCGCAGGCACCGCGACCGTCGCGACGAGCAACAACCCCAGCAGTACGCGGGCAGCGCGGACCATCGACTCTCCCCAGTTCCGGGTGGTTCAGTACCGGTAGTAGTGCGCGTCCTTGCGGCCACCGGAGGCGGTCGTGCCCTCGGCGGCGATGCCGATCCCGGTGACGCCGTTGTAGAACGTCTCGTAGTTCCGGTTCGGGCCGATCACCGCGAAGGTTCCGGAGCTGGTGTTGAAGTGGCCGATGACCCAGATCAGGGTGCTCTCGCCACCCGTCGGGACCGGCCCCCACCAGCAGTCGGCACCCGGGTTGAGGACCGGGCCCAGCTGCACGGTCTGGCCGTTGAGGTCGAGGTATTCGAGGTGCACCCGGTAGTTGCCCCACGGGCAGAGCTGCACCCACCCGTCGCGGATGGTGGACGCCGAGGCGGGCGTCGTCGGTGCCACGACCAGCGCGACCGCGCTGACCGCCGCGACGGCCGAGGCCAGCAGCCGCCGCGATTCGAACCACTTCGATGTCATGCCCGCGAGGATAGGTCGCCGCACTGGACAGGAAGTGAACCCGCGGTTCAGTGCGCCCCGGGCGGCATCCGCCGGGCACCGGCTGGCCAGAGGACCGAGATCGGGATGCCCCGACGCCGGGCCCGGTCGACGGTCCGGTCCGTCGACGCCGCGTGGCAGCCCGGCTCGCCGTCCCAGACCGCCACGAGCCGCTGCACCCGTCGGACCAGTTCCCGGTTGGCGGCGACGAAGGCGGCGGTGCCCGACCGGTCGTGACCGGTGTGCACGACAGTCACCGCCCGGTCGAGCAACTCGTCGAAGCCCGCCCGCTGTCCCGGGGCGATGACCGCGTCCCGGTAGTCCCGGGCCGGCAGGATCACCTCGTACGTGCCGCCCAGGTCCAGGACCGTGCGCGCGAAGATCTGGTCCGTGCCGCCGGCCAGGCAGGTGACGCCGCGCACCGGCCGGTCGCCGATCCGGCGCAGTTCGGCCCGCAGCGCGTCGGCGACGAGCACCTCCGTGTCGCGGGTCAGGTGGATGTGCCCGGTCACGCCGATGCGCTCCAGCCCGGCATCAGCCGACATCCGCCGGTCCTCTCCCCGAGGCGGGCGCCCCGGGCACCAGCCGGATCAGCTCGAAGCCGCTGTCGGACAGCACCTCGGGCAGCGCCCGGATCTCCTCGCGGTTGCGTTCCTGGACCTCGGCGGAGAGTTCGTCCCACGGCCGCAGGAACGGATGCCGCTGCTGGACGTCGTCGCGGGACTCGCCGTACGCCCAGCCCTCCCCCCGTCGTTCCCGGCACCACCGTTCGTGTTCGAGCCGGGCGAGCACCTCGATCCGGTCGTCGATGGCCTCCCCGGCGGAGACGTCACCGGCCCCACCCCGCCGGGGCGCCACCACGCACCCGAGGTTCAGCAGCTTCGCGGCGATGTCCTGGACGTGGGCCCGGTTGGCCCGCCGCAGCGACTCGGGCAGTCGCGACCAGTCGACCATCGCCGGGGTGTCGCCGGGACGCAGCCCGGCCCGTTGCTGCGCATCGAGATAACGCTCGTGGATCAGCCGGGCCAGCCGCTCGGTGAGGTCGTCGCCGATCAGCCGGGCATCGCAGGCGCGGGTCAGCACCGGATACAGGCGGAGCTTGCCGTGCACCTCGTCGAGCAGGTCGTGGCGGGAGTCACCGTGGAAGGCCGCAGCCAGCGCCGCCTGCCGGTAGACCGGCACGAACACGCAACTCTCGACACCTTGCCAGAGACCGGGTGAGTCCAGCACGAACTGCAAGCCGCTGCTCTCCTCCGGTGCACAGACGTAGATCCGATCGTAGCGGCCGGAGCCGAGCCGGCCGAGCGCGACACCGTCGAGGTCCCCGTCGTACGCGGTCAGCTCGCAGACGGTGCCCAGGAACGGGTAGCGGGACGTCACGACCTCCCGTTCGGTGCTGGCGTCCGGGGCGACGAGATCCACCCGCAGGGGTGGCAGGACGACACCGGCAGGTGCCCGCGCCCGGCACGTCCGCCAGTGCCGGGCGGTCTCGGTGAGCAGGGCGCGGCGGAAACCGCCGGTGCCGGCGATGAGCAAGCGGGTGGGCCGGTCGGCCGTGCCGGCCAGGGGATGGTGCCGGTACAGCGCGCGGGCGGCGACGTCGTCGACGTGGAAGTAGTCCAGCCGCAGCCGGCTGGACCCGGCCGCGCCGAGCCGCCGCGCCTGCAGGGACAGGCACATCTCGGAGTCGTTGACCAGCACGTAGACCCGTGGTGGTTCCCGTCCGCCCCGCACGAGCCGGCTGGCGGTGTTGGCGATGGCGTGGTTGCGGTCGTCGTCCTCACCACAGGCGTAGATGGTGTGCGCCCGGGGCAGGCCCGCGCCGCGCAGCACCTCGGCACTGGTCGGATCACCGATGACGCCGAGATAGCGGCGGCGGCGGTACTCCAACGGACCGAACGGTACGGACCGCACCACGACCACGCGTTCCCCGTCGGCGAAGAGCCGGTCGGCGAGCATGTGGGCGAACCGGGAGTCACCGCAGACGAGGACGTGGCCACGGGCCCGCCGGGCGCGCAGGCGGCGGCTCTCGGCGGCCAGCAGCAACCGGCCGGCCTCGGCCACGGCGAGGAGGGTGAACAACGGGGCAGCGAACCGGGCGACCTGCAACTGCCACGGGTAGGGGCCGGGGTCCTGGAACGGCTCGGCGCCGAACACGAAGAGCTGCAGATCGTAGTAGAGCACGTCGAACCGGTCGTGCACGGTGTCCGGCCGGGTCCGCAGCAGGCTCTCGAAGCCGACGTAGCCGAGAATCAGCGCCGCCACTCCGATGATCCCGAACAGTCCGCGCAGCCACCAGCCAGTCCGGCGGGGCGAGCCGACGAACGGGTCCGTCATGGGGCCATGGTATTTGACGGGGTCGATCAGAATCCGTCGCGAAGCGCCGTGCGCGGGCCGGTCACAGGAAGTCGTCGGGGCTGGTGCCGGGCAGGGTGGCCAGCAGTTGACCGGCCAGCCGCCGGGTGCTGTCGTCCTCCCCCCGGTGGGTGAGCCGCACGAGCAACTCCCGGGTCCGTGGGTCCCGCCAGTGGTGCCGGGTCAACGCGAGCAGCGCGGTCCGGCGGATCTCCCAGTCGTCGTCGTCCACCAGCCCCAGCAGCAGTTCCGGCACCTCCGCCCGGCCGGCCAGGTTCGCGCCCACCTGTTCGGCCGCCCGACGCCGGACCTCCAGGGACGCGTCGTCGCGGACCAGGCCGACCAGCAGCACCTGCACCTCGGGATCGGCGCCGAAGTGCTCGCCGAGCGCGGCGGCGACCCGCGCGCGGATCGCCGGGTCCTCGTCCGCCAGCCGACGCATGAGCCGCAGCGTCACCGCCATGGACGTCGGGCTCTGCCCGGTCAGGCAACACACCGCCGCGTCGAACACGGCCGGGTCGGTGTCCAGGTCGACGCACTCCAACAGCACGTCGGTCACCGTGTCGGAGCTGCCGTACCGGCCGAGCGTCTGCACCGCGGCCAGCCGGATGCCGCCGTAGCTGTCCCGCCGGGCCCGCCGGCACAGCGTCTCCAGCAGGCCGTCGGAGCCGTGGTGCCGGGCGAGCGCCTCGGCCGCCGCGCGCAGCACGGTCGGATCGGGATCTCTGCCGACCTGCTCGGCCAGGCACTCCCGCACCGCCGGCTCGGGCGGGTCGGCGAGGCCGGCCAGGCTCCGGGTGACCCGCAACCGGACGAGCGCGTCGCGCTCCTCGAAGGCCCGGCCGATCAGCAGGGTACGGGTGGCGTGGCCGAGCGGTAGCCGCCCGGTGAGCAGGTCGACGGCGGCGAGCCGGACACTCGCCGTCGGGTCGCGGCGGGCGCTTTCCAGCAGCAGTTCCCCGGTGCGGTGGTCCGGGTACGCGTCGACCAGGGCGCGCACCGCCGCGAGGCGTACCGTCGCGTCCTCGTCCTCCCGGGCCGCCTTCGCCACCACGGTCCGCCCGGTCTCCTCGGCCCCGTCCCGGTCGATCAGCGCGGTCACGGCGGCAGCCCGCACGGACGACTCCTCGTCCTGTCCGATCAGGTCGACCAGCCGGGACCGGCAGCGTCCCTCCGGATCGGGTCCGGAGGCCAGCAGCCGCACCGCCGCCGTGCGCAGCCGCGCGGAGCTGTCCGATCCGGCCAGCTTCAGCAGCAGGTCCGTGTCCTCCGGGGCCGGTGGTCCCGGCAGCAGGATGGTCAGCAGGCAGCGCCGTACCTCGTCCGGGGCATCGCCGTCCACCCGTCGCAGCGCGGCGGCGCGGGCGGACCCGGCCTGCTCGGGCAGGGCCAGCAGGCCCTCCAGCGCCCGCTGCACCACCCCCGGGTCGCCGTCGGTGTCGAGCAGTCGCCGCAGCGTCCCGGCGGCGTCCGGCACCTCGGTCAGGCGCGCGGTGAGCACCCCGACGGCGGCCCGGCGTACCGTGGGGTCGGGGTCCACGGTGGCCCGGACCACCATCCGGCGGACGTCGTCGGACAGTCCGGTGCGACCGCCGAGGGACTGTACGGCCAGCGCGCGCACCGCGAGGTCGGTGGAGTCGACGAGCCCACGCAGCACGTCCGGCAGGTCGGGGTCGGCGCCGAAGTGGGTGACCAGCGCCCGCACCGCGGCCTGACGGACCGCGGTGGAGATCTCGGCGCGGGCCTGGGCGAGCAGGAGGTCCCGGTACCGGCGGCGACCGGTGGGGTCCGTCCGGGCGGCGGCCTCGGCGAGCCCGGCGACCAGGGTGAGGTGGGCGTGCCGCTCGGTGCCCTGACCGAGCTCCACGAGCAGGAGGTCCTCCAGCCGTTCGTCGGCGGTGGAGAGCGCGGCGGCGATCCGGGTGGCGAACACGGAGCCGGTGCGCCAACTGGTGCGTATCCCACGGCGGCGGTACCAGTGCAGGAAGGTCGTCCGGCCGGGCCAGTCCGGCCCCAGCGCCCGGATCGAGGAGAGCAGCTCCTGCTCGGTGAGGTCCACCAGTTGGGGATCGTCGGCGGAGATGCCGTGCTCGACCAGCAGCACCACCTGGCGCAGCACGGCCTCGCCTGCCTCGGCCAGGTCCGCGGGTTGCGGGGCCTCCGCCACGCACTGCGCGGCGAGCACCAGGTTCCAGGGCGGGCCGGTGAGGTTCAGCGGCGGCCAGGGTCGGGGTCCCTCGGTGGCGAGCCGGACGATCAGGTCGTTGGCGGTCGGGACGGGCAGTGCGCCGGCCACCAGCCGGAGCACCTCCCGCCAGGACGGATCGGCCCAGTGGTCGCGGAACAGCGATCGCAACCGCGCGGGGCCCCAGGAGCCCGGATCGTGCTCGATTCCGTCCACGATCTCCTCGGCACAGAAGAACTCCAGGAACGCCCGGTGCACGAACCCGAACAGTCGCAGCCCGTAGCGTTCCAGAATGAAACTCCGCTGGCGCAATTTGTCGATCATCGAGTGGGCCATGGCGAGTGCCCGCTCGTTGCTGAAACTGTAGAACGTGACGAGGTGGTCCCGGAAGATGAGTGCCAGTTCGTCGGATTCGATGCAGTTCCCGGCCAGCCCCGATTCCCGGAACTGCATCCGGAATGCCAGCTGGCGCAGCAGCCGGTGCTTCGCCTTCAAATCCAGCGGCGGCACCTCGCCGTGGCTCTCCCGCAATTGCTTGGTGACGTCCCACTCGGAGATCAGGACGTCGGTGACATGTGCGTACAGTCGTCGTCGGTTACGGGGCAGCGGGTGGCCCCGACCGACGATGGCCATGAGTATCAGCAGCAGCGGGTTGCCGGCGATCTCGTGCATCGCCCGGGAGTTGCGCACCACGTCGAGAAGCTGCCGCCGTTGCCGTTCCGCCTCCGCCTCGGTGGGCATGACGTAGCGGTACCAGTTGCCGAGGAAGCGGGCGATCTGCCCGTCGTCGAGATCCTCGATCGTGAAGTGGTCGAACCCGGCGTTGGCGAAGGTCTGCCGCAGATATCCCGCCGCCCGGGAGGTGACCACCGTCAGCACCCCCGGGTACTCGTTGGCGAAGGTGGCGATCTGCGCGGCCACCTCCTCCCGCTGCGCCGGGTCGACCACCTCATCGAGGCCGTCGAGCAGGAACAGCGCCCGGCCGCCCCGGCGCAGATACGACTCCAGCACCGTCCGGTCGAGTCCGGGCAGGCCCATCTGCTGGCTGTGGCCCACGTAGTCCAGCAGGCCGTCGCACCGCCCGTCCCCACGGTGCGTGGCGTACGACCGCAGTTCGATCAGCACGGGCAGGTGGCCGTCCAGCGCCGCCAGCCGGGGCTCGGCGCAGATCCCGGCCAGCACCAGCGCCAGGTAGCGGGCGACCGCCGACTTTCCGGATCCGGGGTCGCCGAGCAGCACGATCATCCGTCGGGCGGGATCGCACACCACGTCGAACAGCATCAACGCGTCCTTGGCCGCGTACTCCTCCCGCAGCCGCTCCACCTCCTCCGGATCCACCACCCCGGGAAGTCCCGCGTCGTCGCCGTCCGGCGTGGCCCCGGCCGGGCGCCACCAGGCCAGGGGCATCTCCGGGCGGGCTTCCTCGTGCACGCGGGGCTCCACGAACACCTTCGGCAGCCCGACGGTCAGGTAACCGATGGTGGGGCGGGGCGAGACGGCATCCACCGCGACCGCCTCGTACATCAGGGCCAGGTTCCGGTGGTAGCGGGTCCGCATCTCCTCCGGCAGGTGGGTGCCCGGGTCGGCCGGCCCGCGGACCGGGGACCGGCCGCTGAGCACGTCGGTCAGTGCCGCCATCACCTTGGCGGTCAGGTCGTCGACGCTGGAGAAGAAGTCACACAGGTGGTGCTCCTGAAGCTCCCGGCGCAGTTCGAGGATCCGGTCACCGTCGGTGCCCCGGTCCATCATGTCGCCCGGCCAGCGCGCGTCCTCGGCGAGCAGGAAGACCAGGCAGGGCTTTCCGGCCGCGAGCGCGGCGCGGTACTCCAGTTCGGTGATGGACGACGTCTGGCCGGGCGGCCGGAATCCGTACCGCCAGGCGAAGAGCCCCAGGTAGAGGTCACAGTCCCGGACGTCGTTCAGGCAGCGCTCCAGCGGCGGCTTGACGTCGGCGCCGTACGCCTCCATGGCGACGTCCTCGATCTTCAGCCGACGGGCCACCGCGTGTACGGCCAAGCGGTATTTCAGCAGGTCCTTTTGGGTGGCTGAAATGTAGACCTTCATGAACGGCAAACTCCAGGGGGAGACTGGTGACCGTTGCTTTGAAAGTACCAGCCGTCGTCACCTGCTCATGTTCGACGAACACTCGATGCGCGTTGCTGCGCGTGGGATTCCCGCGGAGGGGCCTATGATGTCGACAGCACGGATTCAGGTCCGAGCGGGCCGAATCTCGCTTTCCCGAGGTCTCCTTTCGTCCGGCCCGCATCCGGGTCGGCACGGATCACGGCGGCGCACGTCAATCACCAGGGACGCATTCCGCGAGCCGGCGCGGACGGATGCGGTGATGCGGAGGAAGTCATGCTCACACTCGGTGAGGTGCACACCAACCTGCTGCAGCACAGCACCGCGCTGGCCCAGGAGCAGAGTGCCGAGGTGCTGCACCTGGTCGAGGGCGAGGCGGTGCTGACCTCCCGCCGCCCGTCGCTCTACGCGGTCTCCCCCGACGTCCGCACCGGGGTGGACTGCTGGCTGCCCAGCGCCCGACGCCGTCAGCTACGCGGGGTCGGTGCGGTGGTCACCCGGGCGATCGTCACCGGCGGCCGGATCGTGCAGGCCTCCTCGGTCATCCGGGTGACGGGCGGCGAGCGACGCCGGCCGTGGTCGCACTACCTGGCCAACCCGGGCATCCTGGAGACGGTCGGCAAACTGGACGCCGTGGATCTGACCGCGGGCTTCCTGCGCGGCGACGACGCCGACGTGCTGAACCTGGAGGCGATCACCGGCCGGGTCCTCGACGGTGTGCAGACGTCCGACCTGTTGGACCGGCGTCCGCCGCTGCGCGCGGCGCGTACCCGGCTGCGCTGGGCCGCGCAGGTCTCGCCGCGCCCGGAGCGGGAGGTCTCGGCGGTGGTCACCGTGGACTCCCCCACGCTGCGTACGGTCGAGCTGGTGCTGGATCCCCAGGACGTGCCGGACGCCGTGACCGGCCTCTGCGAGGACCTCGCCCTGCACGACTGGCTGTTGACCACACTGTCCTCCCTCGTGGAGGCCGCCGTCGCGCGCTCGGCCTCCGGTCAGGAACACATCGAGCGGCTGCGGCCGGTGCTGGAGCACCTGCTGCACCTGTGGCTGCCCGGCGCGCGGGTGAACCCCCGGCTGCGACCGATCTGGGACCGGCTCGAACAGGTGCCGGGGTTCAGCCGGCAGTGGAACTCGTCGGTGACCTGGATCCGGGACCAGATCGCCGTGGCCAACCTGACCCTGCTGCGTGACCTCGCCGGCCGGATGCCGGGCGGCCAGCAGTGCGGCAGGGCACTGACCGCTCACCCGCCGATGAACACGTAACTCAACCGGTCGACCAGTTCGCCGGGCAGCCGCAGGCCCTCGCCGCCCGCCCGCCGGGTGATCTGCTGCGCGACCGCCGGGGGCACCGCCACCTGGCCGAGAATCGTCCGCACCGCCATCTCCACCGGCAGGTACTGGGTGTCCATCAGTGTCAGCGTGCGGTACGCGCAGAACGGCGCGGCGGCCGGATTCAGCTGGACGACAGCCGGTAGCGCATCCCACGAGTCGGGCAGCTCGCCGGTGAGCCGGTGCGGCTGCATCAGCGTCTCGCCGCGACGACGCAACACGCCCAGCCGGGCCATCTGCCAGACCGAGGCGAGCAGGGCGCAGGCCCACACCCGGCTGCTCGGCTCGCCGGACCACAGCTCGACGTCGACGAAGATGGAGTGCCGGGGGTCACCGGACTGCACCGGCGGGGACCACGGCCGGGGCAGCGTCATCGCCGGCGCGTCGACGTGGCCGGGTGAGCGCATCCCGTTGGACAGCCAGCCCGACTCGCTCAGCGGGGGGCGGCTGCCGGTGGTGTTCCGGGGCGGCTCCACCACCAGGGTGTCGACGACCATCTGGGCCAGCTCGACGCCGTCGTGGCGGGCGAAGCTGGACTCCCGGGCGACGTAGTCGAGCACCAGGCCCTGCGCCGCCGCCGCGCTCTGCACCTGCGCGATCACCTCGCCGGGGGTGCCGAAGCGGTGGAAGTAGTCGTCCACCATGAAGCAGGTGCTGATCCGGGGTTGGCGGCCCGCCGTCAGCCCCCGGTTCGCCAGCACCGGGATCATCGCCGACCACTCGGCGATCTGCGCGAACCTGTCCCGCAGATCCTGGCATCCCGCGCCGAAGTCCTCGGCGTAGAAGTGCCCCAACTCCACCGACAGGTGCGCGTACGCCACGCTCTCCGTACGGGCCACCGCAGCCGCCTCCTGGAACCTCACGTCCACGTCGGTCATACGGCTTCCCACGCGGTTTCGTCGAACAGCTTCGCGGTCAGGTCCACGAAGGCGTCCACGGTCTTCACGTTCGCGATCTTGGTCTGCACGTCGTGGTCCGAGATGAGCTGCTCCCGCCACTGCAACAGCGGATCGAGCGGCACCGAGCCGAGCCGGGTGGTACGGCCGACCCCCTTACGCCGGGCCAGCTCCGACAGCTCGTCGTCGCACTTACGCAGGAACGCCTGCTGGGCGAGGTCGAGATGACCGACCTCGTCGCCTCGGGCGTCGATCAACGCGGTGCGGACGAACCGCAGCGACTCCCGCAGCCGTTCCCGATCGTGGCCGTACTCCCCGCCCATGGCCAGGATCCCGCCCGCCTCGAAGGCCAGGTCCGCCGCCGCCGTGACGTGTTGCGGGGTCCACCGGTGGAAGACCAGCCAGCGGGCGGTGACCTTGCACAGGGACGGGGTGGCGGTCGCGGCCAGGGCGATGTGACTGGCGTACGACCGGCCGGCGCTGAGGTCCACCAGGGTCAAATCGAACTCCTCCTCCAGGCGGAGGAAGAGTTCGGCGCAGCGCGTGGCGATGTCACTGGTGAAGCCGAACTCGCTGCCGTTGCGCTGACCGGGTAGGAGCACCAGGGCTCCCGAGCCGACGGGCCGCTGGCGCAGGCTGGCCCGCTCGGAGGTGCCCCAGACGTCCAACCGCTCGGGCGAGGGGATCTCCCCGCGCAGGTACCGGTGCAGACCGCCGCGGCTGGGCCCCGAGCCCTCCACCCCGTTGACGGCCTGCGGGATCTGGAACGTGATCCCCGCCGTCGGCGAGCCGAAGTCATAGTCCAGGTAGCAGGTCGACCTGCCGGACAGCGCGCTGCGGTAGGCGATGTTCGCCGCGGTCACCGACCGACCGGTGCCACCCTTGTGTGACGTGACGAAGACCAGCATCAGATCCCCTCGCCGGCCTTCTGCTGACCGGTGCTGACGTCGTTGATCTGCAGCAGCACCGTGTTCGCCAGGGCGGCCGCCGTGCCCGGACGCTCGTCCACCAGCAGTTGGGCCCGACGCAGGCTGGCCCGGATGCTGCGCATGTTGCGTTGCATCGCCACCCCGGAGAACGTGCCGCGCATCAGCTCCCGGTCGAACAGGTACTCGGCCTCGTCGACGAGATCCTGGGCGTACGCCGCGAGCCCGCCGGCCCGGGGGAAGGGCCGTTCCGAGAGCAGCTGACTGGCGTTGACCATCGCGTGCACCGCCCGCTCGGTCAGGTACCAGGAGGGTGCCTCGGGCATCGGCGCCAGCCCCGGGAACGCGCCGCCGGCATGGTCCCACAACCCCCGGTGCCGACCGTCCGGGATGCGCCGCAGCAGCAGGTGGTCCCACACCTCGTCCGCCAACTCGAGCAGTTCGCTGCGCCGCCGGGCGTTGTTCAGCAGGCCGGCGACGGTTATCGCCCGCTGGAGCAGCACCGTCGAGAACTCGTTGACGTTCCACGTCATGATCGGCTTCGACGTCTCGTCGTTGAGGATCACCTGTTTGCCTGGCGCGTGCACGAGCAGCGCCGGCTCGCCGGGGGACGCGCGCCGGGTGATCCGCGCCCGCTGCGCCAGTTCCACCAGCACCGAGGCGATCCGGCCGAGTTCCTCGTCGCCACCGCGCCCCACGGCGAGCAGGCCCTTGACCGCCAGCGACGTCGTCTGCAGCGTGTAGTAGTCGGTCCGGTCGCCGTCGGTCGTCCGCCACGGGATGTCCTCGATGGGCCAGCGTCGCCGGTTGCCGAAGGTCGCCACCGTCGCCCAGTAGGTCCGGGTCAGCTCCCAGCGCAGTTGCAGCGCCCGGGACAGCCGCTGCTGTTCCTCGTTGAGCAGGCCGAGCAGGCGGGTGCGTTCGGAGTTCAGGTCCTCGATGGCGTCCATCGCGATGACCGTGAAGTAGAGGTAGGGGGCGTTCTCCGCGGACCCGGGGCGCTGCCGGCCGATCGGTTCGCTGGTCGCGACCTCCTCGGCTCCGGCGATGGTTCCCCAGGACCAGCCGCACTCGAAGAGCATCTCGCTGTTGTCGAGGTCTTCGGTCACCCGACCCGACCCGAGGAGCACACTGCGCAGGCTGGCCATCGTGTCCTGCAACTGTTCGCGCAACGCGTCCACGACTTCCCGGCGCGGTAACTCGTCCTGGTTGACCATGTCGCACAGCCGACGGCCGGACGGGTCGGTGGAGGTGAAGACGAAGGTACTGAAGCTGCGGAGCAGACCGACCATGGCCGCGGTCAGTCGCACGTTGGCCATCGCCTCCAACTCGTCCAACTGGGCGAGCAGATCACGCCGCTGGGTGGCCTTGCGGTAGACCTTGACGAAACCGATCGTCGCCAAGGTGAGGGTGACGGACACCGCGAACGAGTCGACGATGTCCAGCGAGTACTGCTCCTCGGTGAGCGGTGGCCCGCCCTCGGTCGGGGTGAGGTAGCTGCCACCGGCGAAGATCGGCGTGCCGGCCTCGTCGGTGTAGCGGCGGAAGTACTCGACCATCAGACCGACCAGCTGACGGGGTATCTTGATCGCGTCACCGAGCGAACTGAGTGCCTCGATCACCTCGTCGTCGACCCGGTCCGGATCGTCGAGCGACAGCTCGGAAACCTTGGCCGCGGGGAGCAGCAGGGTCAGTAACTGCTCCGCGTCACTGATCGAGTTGCTGCCGCTCCGGCCACCCCAGCGCCATTCACCATCGTCCCAACAACTGCGCACCGTGGCCCGCCAGATGTCGAGGATCTCCTGGCGCGGCTGTATCCGCATGATCCACCGCCGTCTGTTGTTGTAGCCGCCGACTCGAAACCGCTGTTGTTGCCGTACGCAGGAAGATCCACGGTGGCCGACAGTAATGTGCACCGTCATGGTAGCGGGCCGGTCGACCACCGTACGAAGCGCTTGTCGGCGGGGTGTCGGTAAGCCGACCATCGGGTGTGGACCAGGCCCGGTGCCGCCGTCGATGCTATCCGCGGGTACGACCGGTGGTCAGCAACATACTCACGTAACCGTCACGCAACGGCGGTCGGGGGCGTTCCTCGTGGACGTCAAGTTCGTACGCGCTCGCGGCGATACCGGCCACGACCTCGGCGCGGTCGAGTGACACGGCCGGAAAGGACCGTCGACCGACGTGGTAGCCGGCGGAGCCGAGCATGACCGCCAGGGCAAAGGGCGATCCGGGCCGCAGCGCACGCAGGAACCGGGCTATCGCCCGTTCGGCCTCCGACCGGTGGGCCGAGATGGAACACGCCACGAAGAACATCGTTCCGGCGTCCCAGGCGTGCACCGGCAGGGTGAAGACACTGGTCCGCGACACCCGGGCCACCCGCGCCAGCCGCCGCCTCGGGTCGGTCAGGGCAGCGTACGCCGGGTGCTCCGCACACACCTGCCAGTACGGATCCCACATCGGGTCGTAGGAGTCGACCTGCTGACGCAGCCAACACACATTCGATGTCGACCATTCACACAGATCGACGGTGTGGGCGAACGGCAGAAGCGACAGCGCCGGATAGAGATTCGCTCCCGACCCCACGTCGACACAGCGCGCCCCGGAAAGCTCCGCCCCGGCGAAGAAATCCCTGGTCCGGCGGAGAATCTCCCGATCATCGGCCCGCAGGTCCGCGTAGTTGTGTCGGACATATGTCTGCGGGTCGAACCCGTCCCACTGGACCTCGGCATTGACCGGTCCCGGTGCCGGAATCGGCAGGGGCGACGTCGGCGAGTCGCCACCACCAGCCGCCGGGGTCAACGCCATGACTGCGCCTCCATCAATGTCGGCGGACGACCTTCGGTAAGGTCTCGGACGCGCTCGGTGCACCGCCCTTTGTGTATCGGAAGTGCTGCCGGCCCGCAAGAGGCGCTCTTTCACCACGGTCGGCGGCTATCCGCACGGGCACGGGGTCGCGGCCGGTCCGCAAACGGGGGCTGAGGGCTGCGGGCAGGTATTGCTCTCAGCGTCCTTTCGACCTGACGGCGTTGACGAATCGCCGACGACGGCCGGCTGCGGATACCGCACGGCGGCGGTTTCCTCCGCAGCCGTCGACTTAGGTCGAGTCGGCCGGGGGCCGGCCGGGGCCCAGCGGGTCGATCACCGATCGAATCGGCCACGGCTGACCGGATACACCTGAATCGCTGATGTCATCAGCTCGAAAGGATGCGCACCCACCATCCCGCCCCCGGCCTCCGACCGAGCCCGGAGGGTGGCCGCGCCGCGCCCGGCCTGGCCCCGCCAGCGCAGGACGGCGGGTGATTCCCTATCCGAGACTGAGACCGCGGCCGACCACGTGATCACGGCCCGGAGTCGGGACGCTGCGGTCACCGGCCGGAGCACGTACGACAGCAGAAAGGCCACCTCCCGAACCCGGGAAGCGGCCTCTGACCTGCGGAACTGAGAGTGGGCGATGCTGGTATCGAACCAGCGACCTCTTCGGTGTGAACGAAGCGCTCTCCCACTGAGCTAATCGCCCTCAGCGCCGTTGACTCTACCCGATCGTGCGGCGGAGCCAAAAACCCGGGGTGCCGGTCAGGTCGTGGCGAGGTAGTGCAGCAGTTGGGCGACGAGGTCGATGCCGAGGCTGTACTTGAGCGAGAGCCAGAGCACCACGGCGACGAAGACGAGGCCGACGGAGCCGAGCAGGAACCGCACGGCCAGGGAGCGGGTGGTGGCCCACCGGGTCCAGGCGTGGACGTGGCGCCGGGTGAACCCGAGCAGCCGGCGGGCCCAGTGGAACTCGACGGCCCAGATGGCGAGGCCGGCGATGACGATCAGCCAGCCGGGACCGGGGAGCGGGATCAGGGCGATGCCGACGGTCACCACGAGCGCCCCGGCGACGGCGATGAATATCTTGAGGGCGACGCGTCCGGTGGGGTTGGCCCGGATCAGGTCGAGGGTGGTGCGTACCCGCCACCGCCAGCCGGTGGGGCGGGCGGCGAGGGCGGTCCGGCCGGATCGGCCTCCGCCACCGCGGGCGCGTCCGTTGACCGGCCGGGCCCGGCCCCGGGAGTTGCGGGGGGCGCCGGCGACTCGACCGGCACGACCGGCGTCGGAGGTCGCCCGACCGTCTCGGTCCGGTGGCTTGATCGGCACCCTGTCACCCCGCCTTTTGGCTGCTCGGGCCCCTACTTTCGGTGACTCGGCCCTACTCACCGCATCCATTGAGGAACGCTTCGCGGCCATTTCACCCCCCAGTGTCGTCCCGGCCCGTCACTTGCGCAGACCACTGGACGTTACCGGAGTAAGTCGACGACTGAACCACCCGACTTCGGACGGGCTCCCGACTGGGCAGAACCGGAAATCCTACAAGAATTCTCACATTCTCGCGGCGATTCGGACCCCCTTCCCACCACTGGGTGAAGTCAGCGTATGGCGGAGCGTAGCCAGCAGTAGCACCTGAGTATGGGAAAAGCGGGACACGCGCGTTCCGCAGCGGTGCCGGGGGGAGAACGTCCATGAGTGTCATCCGACCGACGACCGTAGAGGTCGAGACGTCGCTAAGGCTCGTCGCGCCTGACGCCACCGCCTTGCCGGTGCGTGCCAGCCTGCGTTACGACCCTGCTGACCCGTACGCGGTCCACGTCCTGTTCCACGCCGAGTCGGCCGGCGGCGAGGCGGTGAGCTGGTCGTTCGCCCGCGAACTGCTGGTCACCGGCCTCGACGAGCCGGCGGGCATCGGCGACGTGCGGGTCTGGCCCTGGGCCACCCCGCGCGGCGACTTCGTCGCGCTGGCCCTGTCGTCGCCCGACGGCAACGCCCTGTTCGAGGTCCCGCGCAGCGTGCTGGTGCGTTTCCTGCGCCGGACCTACGTCGTCGTCCCGCGCGGCCGGGAGGCCGAACACCTGGACGTCGACACGGCGGTGAACCGGCTGCTCGCCGGTCGCTGACCAGTCTGCCCCGGAGCCGCGCGGATCTGCCGAGTCCGCGCGGCTCCGGCCGTCCACCGCCCGTCGGTACGCCGGTCAGCCGTGCGTGGTGATGCCCCCGTCCACCGGGATCACCGCCCCGGTCAGGTATGCCCCAGCCCGCGACGACAGGTAGATCGCCGCGCCGGCCATGTCGTCGGGGCGGCCGATCCGGCCGAGCGGCACCTGCTGCGTGATCGCCGCCCGGGTCGCGGGGTCGTCCAGGGCGAAGGCCATCATCTTGCTCTCGAACGGGCCGGGGGCGATCGCGTTGACCGTGATCCGCTCGGCGGCGAGCTGATGGGCGAGACTGCGGGTGAGCATGTGCACGGCGGCCTTGGTGGCCGAGTACGCGTACACCTCCATCGCCGGCACCCGGAGCCCGTCGATCGAGCCGATGTTGATCACGCGGGCCGGGTCGTCGTCGGAGGCCGCCGCCCGCAGGGCCGGCAGCAGCGCGGTGGTGAGCCGGAACACCGCCTTCACGTTGACCGCCCAGAGCTTGTCGAACGCGCTGCCCGGGTACGACTCCAGCGGCGCGCCCCACGTCGCCCCCGCGTTGTTCACCAGCACGTCGAGCCGGTCGTACCGCTCGCGGACGGCGGCGGCGAGGGCGTCGGCGCCCGCGTCGTCGCCGAGGTCGGCGGGGATCGCCTCGCACCGCCCCTCGGCGGACAGTTCCTTGGCCACCGCCTCGCACACGTCGGCCTTGCGCGACGAGATGACCACCGTGGCCCCGGCCCGGACGAAGCCCCGGGCGATCATCAGCCCGATCCCCCGGGAGCCGCCGGTGACCAGGACCGTCTTGCCGTCGACCGAGAACAGATCCGTCATGAGCACCCCATCGCACGTCGCGGTCCTTACCGATCGGTAACGTAGCCCGGCCCCGGCAGCCGGACAACCCCACCGGGGTCGACCCCGGCAGCTCCCGTCCACCGCGAGCGCGACAGAGTCCCGTCGCCGGGATGCGACCTCGGCCGTCCCCGGTTACGGTCGAAGACGATGGTCCCTTCCGGTCAGCTCTCCCCGGCAACCCGTCCCGACCTGCCCCGCCCCGAGATCGACATCCTGGAGCTGGGCGACCTCGTACCCGGCACGGGCGCGCCCCGGCCGGTCCTGCTCGACGACGATCTGCTCGTCCTGGTCACCGGCGGGCACGGCCTCGTCGAGCTGGACTTCCGGGCGCTGCCTTGCCGCCCCGGCACCCTGCTGCGGGCCGCCCCCGGCCAGGTGCTGCGCTGCCCCGCGCGGCTCGACGCCGTCGTGCTCCGCTGGCACGCCGACGCGCTGCGCGGCCTGGACGTCGACCCCGACGCCGTGCCGCAGCACCACCAGCTCACCGGCCCGGACGAGGACGCCGTCATCAACGAGGTCTCCCAGCTGGTGGTGGACCACCGCCGGCACCGCGCCGACCCGGCCGCGCACGCCCTGCTCCGGCACCAGCTCGCGGTGCTGCTGATCCGGCTCGCCCTGCTGCCCGGCGTCCGCACCTCCGGCAGGACGCCCGACGACACCGACCCGCAGCGGACCGAGACGGCCACGTTCCGCCGGTTCTGCCGGGAGGTGGAGGCGGGGTACCCGTACACCAGGCGGGTGGAGGACTACGCGGCCCGGCTGGGCTGCTCGGTGCGTACCCTGACCCGGGCCTGTCTGGCGGTGACCGGGCGCAGCGCCAAGCAGGTGGTCGACGAGCGGGTCGCGCTCCAGGCCCGCCGGCTGCTCGCCGCCACCGACGAGCCGGTGGCCCGGATCGGTCGGCAGCTCGGCTTTCCCGAACCGACGAACTTCGGCCGGTTCTTCACCCGCGAGGTGGGGGTGAGTCCGGGGGCGTTCCGGGCCGCCCGGGACCGTCAGTCGTCGCGGATCGTCCGACCACGGCGACCCGCTGACCCCGCTGACCCCGACGGACGGGCATGATGGCAGGGTGCAGATCTCCGCGCGCGGCGACTATGCGGTCCGAGCGGCCCTGAGCCTGGCCACCGCCTACCCCTCCCTGCTCTCCACCCAGGCGATCGCCAGCGAGCAGGACATGCCGCGCAAGTTTCTCGAAGCGGTCCTGGCCGACCTGCGTCGGGCCGGCGTGGTCCGCGCGCAGCGCGGCGCCGAGGGGGGTTACACCCTGGCCCGGCCGCCGCGCGAGGTCACCGTCGGGGCGATCCTGCGCGCCGTCGAGGGCCCGTTGGCCGGGGTACGCGGGCTGCGCCCCGAGGAGACCCGGTACGAGGGCTCGGCGGAGAACCTCCCCCGGCTCTGGGTGGCGGTGCGTGCCGCCGTCCGGCAGGTGCTCGACGAGGTGAGTCTCGCCGAGGTGGTCAGCGGGCGGCTCCCGGCGCACGTCCGCAAGCTGACCACCCTGCCCGACGCCTGGGAGCCGCGCTGACGGTCGCGCCACCGGTCGGTACGCCGACCCGTCCCGCCGCACCCGCCCGCCGTGGTCGACACCGTCCAGCCTGGACCCGACCAGGTTTCGGTTTTCGTGAATGCGGGCATCTACCGGGCCGAGACGGCAACGACGACAGGGAACGCGAAGGGAGCGCCACGATGGGTCTGATGTTCCGTAAGCGCAAGAAGTACGGGCCGATCATCCTGAACTTCACCGAGAACGGCTTCTCGTCGTGGAGCATCAAGATCGGTCGTTGGTCGTGGAACTCCCGGGCCAAGGCGCACCGGGTCGACCTGCCGGGCCCGCTGTCCTGGAAGCAGGACAAGTCCCGGGCGTGACGCCCTTCCGCGAACGGGGTGCCGGTGGTCCACCGGTGCCCCGTTCGCCGTCTGCGTGTCCGGTCCGCCTCCGGCCAGGTTCGGCATTCGCCGGATCGGGGCGGCGAGCACGGCGCAGAATCGCCGCATGGCCAGCGACGACGGGAGCTACGCGCGGATTCGACGGCACACCCTGGCGGCCTGCTGCCTGCTGGTGGTCAGCTTCTTCCTGATCCCGTTGGAGCCCGATCCGAACGGGGTGCGGCTGACCCTGCGGGCGGTGGGCACCCTGGTGCTGATCGGGGTGGTCACCGTCCTGGTAACCCGCCAGGTGAGCCGTCAGCTCGGGGCCGGCACCCCGGTCGGTGACGACGAGGTCAAGTCGTTGAGCCGGCTGGTGGTGGCGCTGGTCGCCGGGCTGCTCGCGTTCGCGGTGGCCGACTACGTGGTGGCCGCGAGCGGGCCCGAGCAGTTCTCCGGGCTGCGTACCCGGTTGGACGCGCTCTACTTCGCCCTGGCCACCCTCACCACGATCGGCTACGGCGACGTGCACCCCGAGGGGCAGCTCGCCAAGGCGGTCGTCTGCGTGCAGATGCTGTTCAGCATCGGCGTCATCGCCACCGGGGCGTCCATCGTGGTCAAACGGTTGACCGCCCGGCCGGGGCGGGGCCGGCGCTGATCAGCACGTCCCCGCCGAGCCGCCCGTGTTCCGGGTCCCGGGTGACCGCGCCACCGTCCACCAGTTCGGCGAGTGCGCGTCCGGCGTCCCCGGCCCGGTAGGCGGTCGCGGTCAGCGTGTGCCGGCGCAGCTCGGTCACCGTACGCGGGCCGTGGCGGGTCAGCTCGGCCAGCAGCGCGTCGCGCAGCGGACCGGTCGGCGGGTCCGCCCCCACGTCGAGCAGACCACCGGCCGGGTCCCGGTAGCGGACGGCGGCATCGACTCCGGCGGTCGCGTTCGTGGTGGCCCAGAGTGCCTCCTTGAACGCCTCCAGGCTCTTGTCCAGCCCGGTGCCGAACGCGACCAGCCGGGCCGGTGTCCCGTCGGTGGGGACCAGCTCGACCTCGGTGACCAGGGGGAACCCGGCGGCGGTCAGGGCCGGCCGCAGGGTGGGGGTGGTGGAGGTCAGCAGCACCTCGGCCGGTCGGCCGGTCGCCGTGGCGGCCAGCAGCGCCGGCTCCGGTGCCGCGCCGTCGACCAGGGTGAGCAGTGGCGCGCCGGCCGCGCCGGCCGCCTTCAGCACCACCGGCAGCCGGCCGGGGTCGCCGGGCACCACGTGCACGGCCACGTCGCCGGGCAGGCCGGCCTCGACGACACCGAGCCGGGCGGGCAGTTCGGGGCCGCCGTCGGCGAGCACCAGCACGGTGAGCCGGCGGCCCCGGAGCCGGTCGGCGAAACCGGCCACCACCCGCAGGGCCGCCTCGGCGGTGCCCGGGTCACCGGCGTACGCCAGCGCGAGGGTGGCCCGCCGGGAGCGGTGCAGGGCCCCCGGCAGCCAGTGGTCGAGCTGACGGACGAGCAGTCCGCCCAGGACGGCGTCGATCGACATCCTGTCGTTCTACCGTACGGCCGTTCAGGCCGGGACGGAGATCCCCACCCCGCCCCGGGTCTGCCCGCCGTAGCGGGCCCGCTCGCGGTCGAGGTCGAGCCGGCCGATCCGCTTGCGGGCGGCGAGGGCGTCCTCGTCGAGCAGGTCGGCCGGGACGATCCAGACGATCTCGAACTCCAGCCCGTCGGGGTCGCGGCCGTAGAGGCTCTTGGTGGTGCCGTGGTCGGAGGTGCCGACCAGGGCGTCGGCGGCGGCCAGCCGCTGCGCGGTGACGGCCAGCTCGTCGAGGGTGTCCAGTTCCCAGGCCAGGTGGTAGAGGCCGACGGTGGCCCGGCCGGCCTGGGAGCGGCCGGCGGTCGCGCCGATCTCGAACAGGCCGAGGTCGTGGTCGTTGGTCGAGTCGGGGGCCTGGAGGAAGGCCGCGCCCCGGAACCCGTCCGGGGTCATCGGCACCGGGCGGAAGCCCAGCACGTCGCGGTAGAAGTCGATGCTGCGACGCAGGTCGGAGACGTAGAGCACGGCGTGGTTGAGGCGATGGATTCCCATGTCCACCACGCTAGCGCGGTTTTGTTGAGCGTTCAACTATTCCGGCTATGATGGTGGCCATGACCCGCTGGCTGGACCCCGACGAGCAGCAGACCTGGCGTGCCTTCCTGGCCGCCTCCCGGGCGCTGACCGACACCCTCGACCGCGAGCTGCAACGCGACGCCGGGATGCCGCACGCCTACTACGAGATCCTGGTGCGGCTCTCCGAGGTCCCCGACCGGCGGCTGCGGATGAGCGAACTGGCCGACCTCACCGGCTCCTCGCGCAGCCGGCTGTCGCACGCTGTGGCCCGGCTGGAGACCGCCGGCTGGGTCCGCCGCGAGGACTGCCCCACCGACCGGCGCGGGCAGGTCGCCGTACTCACCGACGCCGGCTTCGCGGCCCTCGCCGCCGCCGCGCCCGGCCATGTCGAGGGGGTACGCCGGCACCTGTTCGACGCGCTCAGCCCCGCCCAGGTCGACCAGTTGCGCCGGATCAGCGAGACGCTGGTCGCCCACCTGACCGGTTCTTGACCAAGTTGCCGACCGGCAAGGGTTGTACTAACCGTTGCCGGCCAAGCACGATGGGGCGTGTCTTCCGGCTTCGGTGAACTGACCCTCCAGGCGCAGCACCTGGTGTCCGCCGGCGACCTGGCCGGTGCCCAGCGACTGCTGGCCGACGCGCTGACTGACGCGGACCCCCGCCCCGACCACGCCTCCCCCGAGCTGGCCGAGGCCGCCGGCCTCCAGGCCCGACTGCTGGTCACCCTCGGTGAACCGCACTCCGCGCGCGGCTGGGCCGCCTTCGCGTACGCGGCGTCGAGCCGGTTGTACGGCATCTCCGACCAGCGGACGATCTCGGCGGCGGCCACCCTGGCGGCGGTCCTGCACCGGGTCGGCAGCGACGCCCGCGCCGCCCGGCTCTACTCCGAGGTGATCCTGGAGCTGACCGCCCACGACGGTCCCGAGTCGCTGCGGGTGCTCGCCGCGCACGCCGACCTGGCCACCGTGGAGTACGCCCGGGGCCAGTGCTCCCAGGCCCGCGAACGTCTCCAGGACGCCTGGGAACTGCACCGCGAGGTGTACGGCGACGGCCACGCCAGCGGCATCAAGATGCTCGCCCGGCTCGGTGCCATGCAACGCGACTGCGGCCGGTTCGACGAGGCGCACGACAACCTCGCCCTCGCCCGCGAGCTGGCCCGACAGCACCTCGCCGCCGACGACCCGCTCGCCCGTCAGGTGGCGGCCCTGGCCCGCGCCGCCGCCGACCCGGACCACGTCTGCGACGACGAGCCCACCCCCGAGCGCGGTACGCCGGTGGTGCCGGCCGCCCGTACCCCGCCGCCCGCCGAGGGGCCGCCCGACCTGCCGGCCTGGTCGGCCGGCCCGGTGCCACCCGACGATCCGTACCCGCCGACGGTGCCCGGCCAGCGGATGCCCGCCGACGACACCGGCTACCCACCGGACGCCGGCCGCCCCGGCCCCGCCGACCGCTTCGGTCCACCCGACCGGTTCGATGCCCCCGACCGGTTCGGCGCGGCCGGCCCCGCGGCAGGTGGTGGATACTCCGCTCCCGCCGACAGCGGCTACGGCCCCTGGGACGGTCAGCCCGGCGGGGACGGCTACCGGGCCGGCGACGGCCCGGGCGATGCCGGCTACCGGGATGACACCGGCTACCCGGGCGGCAGCGGCTACCCGACCTCCGGTCACCCAACCTCCGGTCACCCGGTCTCCGATTACCCGGCACCGGGCCACCCGGCCGGGTCGGCCTATCCGGCGGGCGCGGGTCATCCAGCCCGGCCGGGTCATCCGCCCGGGCCCGGCTATCCGCCCGAGCCGGGTTATCCAGCCGAGCCGGGTCATGTCGGCGGACCCGGCCATCCCAGTGGGTCCGGCCATTCCGGTGGGCCGGGCTATCCGGCAGGGTCGGGGCGGATCGACGACGACGGACACTGGCCGCCCGAGCCGGCCACTGCCGGAGCGCCCGGGTCCACGACCGGCGGGTGGCGGGACGTCCCCTATGCCCCGCCGCTGTCACAGAGCCGCCGGGACGAGGAGGCGGCCGGGGTACGCCGGGTCACGCCGGCCGAGCCGCCGGTGGACCCGTCGCGGTTGCTGCCCGTGCTGGTGCCGCGCCGGCACGCCCCGCCCCCGCGCCGCCCGGGTGCCGTGCCGCTGGTGGCCGCCGGGGTCGCCGTGGTGCTGCTGGGCGCGGTCGCGGTGATCGCCGGGGTGTCCCAGGTGGGGGGCTCCGACGCGCCACCGCCCGCCGCGCCGAGCGAAGCCGCCCCGACCGCCACCACGCCGAACGCCGGCCCACCCGCCTCGCCGGGCACCCCACCGGGGCGGGTGACGTTGCGCGACCGACCCGACGGCATCACCCTGACCTGGACGTACCCGGCCGGCAGCGAGGGCCCGGTGGTGCTCTCCGCCGCCCAAGCCGGCCAGGACCCGCGCCCCTTCCAGACCCTCCCACCCGGCACCGACAACTTCGTCGTGCACGGCCTGGACCGCACCACCAACTACTGCTTCACCGTCGCCGTCGTCTGGTCCACCGACGTGGTGGCCCGAGCCAAACGCGTCTGCACCACCCGCCGCTGACCCACCCGACGCCCACCCCCGCCCCGCCCGTCCGCCCCCGCCCCGCCCGTCCCCCGCCCCGCCCGTGTTGATCAAGAGGTTTACGTCACCCCCAGCAAGATTCCTGACGCAAACCTCTTGATCACCGCCTCATCCGCCCCGCCCGGTCGGGCGATCAAGAGGTTTGCGTCAGCCGAGGTGGGTTGGGGTGACGCAAACCTCTTGATCGACTCGGGCAGGCGGGGGCCACCGGCGCGGAGTGTGGAGGGCGGATCAGTCGGGGTCGGGGAGGACGGGTAGGTGGAGCCGGACGGTCAGGCCGGGGTGGGCGTCGTCGAGGGCGATGGTGCCGCCGCCCCGGCGTACCAGCTCGCGCACGATGGCCAGGCCGAGTCCCGCGCCGCCCGCGTCCCGGGCGCGCCCCTCGTCCAGCCGGGCGAACCGGCGGAACACCCGCTCCCGGTCCGCGACCGGGATTCCCGGCCCGTCGTCGGTCACCGTCACCAGGTGGTACGCCCCGTCGGCCGCCGGTTCGACCGCCAGCACCACCCGGGTACGCGCGTGCCGGACGGCGTTGTCGACGAGGTTCCCCAGTACCCGCCGCAGTTCGTCGGGGACACCGACGGTCCACGCCGGACCCGCCGCCGCGATGACGGTGACCTCCGACGCCACAGCCGGACCCGCCCCGACGACGGTGACCTCCGGCGACACAGCCGGACCTGCGGCGACGGGGTCGGGCCAGCGGGCGGCGACCTCGGTGAGCAGAGCGCCCAGCTCCACCGGCTCCGCCGCGCGGAGGTGGTCGGCCTGCTGTGCCGGTTGCTCGTCGAGTCGGGCGAGCAGGAGCAGGTCGTCGACGAGCCGGCCCAGCCGTTCGGTGTCGGTGAGCAGGTCGGCGGCGACGGCCGGCCAGTCGGTGCGGTCACCGAGGCGCTGGGCCACCTCCAGTTCGGTACGCATGTTCGTCAACGGGCTGCGCAGTTCGTGTGCCGCGTCGGCGAGGAACGACCGTTGTCGGGCGCGGGCCGCCGCCAACCGGTCCAGCATGTCGTTGAGGGTGACCGCCAGCCGGTGGATCTCGTCCTGGGAGGCGGGTACGGGCAGCCGGCCGGCCGCGTCCCGCCCGGTGATCTCGGCCGCCCCGCTACGCAGCGCCTCGACCGGGCGCAGGGTGGCCCCGACCACCCGCCAGGCGACCACCGCGAGCAGCCCCACCAGCAGCGGGAAGGCGACCAGCAGCACAGTACGGGCGGCCTGCGTGGCGTGCCGGACGTCCACGGTGGAGCGGCCCACCAGCACGGTCACCGGCTCCCCCGCCGACCGGGCGGGTACCGCCACGACGCGTACCGGCCCCTCCCAGCCGAGCCGTTGGCCGGGCACGACCGTGCGCTGCCGGCCGGTGCCGCTGAGCTGGTCGGGGCGGACCATCGGCACCAGCCGGTCGGCGTCGATGGAGGCGGCCCTGATCCGCCCGGCGGAGTCGACCACCTGCACCCGTAGCTGCCCGCCGGCCACCGGCAGCGGATCGGGCAGGGCGTCCTCGCCGGCCAGCCGGGCGACCGCGTCGGCGGTGCGGAACGCCTCCTCGTCGACGGTGCGTTGCAGCGTCCAGCCGAGCGCCACCAGCAGCACCACCCCGCCCAGGGCCAACCCGACCGAGAGGCCCGCCACGCCGAGCACCATCAGCCGGGCGCGCAGCCCGAGCGCCGACCAGCGCAGCCGGCTCACGGGATCAGCCGGTAGCCGGCGCCCCGGACGGTCTCCAACCGGTCCCGGCCGATCTTGCGGCGCAGATAGCCGACGTACACCTCGACCGCGTTCGGGGCGGTCCGCAGGCTGGCGTCCCAGACGTGGTCGAGCAGTTCGGTCTTGGAGATCACCTCGCCGGGGCGGCGGATCAGGTACTCCAGCAGCGCGAACTCCCGGGCGGTGAGCACCACCTCGGCGTCGGCGCGGGTGACCCGCCGGCGGGCCGGGTCCAGCCGCAGGTCCCCGACGGCGAGCACGGTGGGCCGTTCCGGGGCGCCCCGGCGCAGCAGCGCCCGCAGCCGGGCCACCAGCACCACGTACGAGAAGGGTTTGGTCAGATAGTCGTCGGCCCCGCAGTCCAGCCCGTCGGCCTGGTCGTACTCGCCGTCCTTGGCGGAGAGCATCAGCACCGGCAGCCAGTGCTCGTCGGCGCGCAGCCGGCGGACCACCTCGTAGCCGGACAGGCCGGGAAGCATCACGTCGAGGATCATCGCGTCGTATCCGCCGTGCCGGGCGGCGTCCAGCCCGGCCGGGCCGGTGCCGGCCGTGTCCACCACGAACCCCTCGGCTGTGAGGCCACGCTGCAACGCCGCCGCCAGCCGGGCCTCGTCCTCCACCACCAGCACCCGCATCATCCCAGCGTGCCACCCCGACGCGACCGACCGGGACGCCGTCCTCAGCGGGCTCACAGCAGCGAACCGGCAGGATGGTCGCAGGAGGTGCGCTCATGTCCGTACTGAAGAACCGTTCCACCCTGCGGTGGCTGGTGCCGCTGGCCGCCGCGGTCACCGTCGTCGGTGGGGGTGCCGCGATCGGCACGTTCGCCGCGAACGCCGAGCCGGCCCTGCCGCCGCGCAGCGCCGCCCAACTCCTCGTCGACCTGCAGACCGCCCGGCTGGACGGGCTCTCCGGCACGGTGGTGCAGCGGGCCGACCTCGGGCTGCCGCCGCTGGCCGGACTGGCCGGTGGGGACGCCGCGCTGCTCACCGGCACGCACACCCTGCGGGTCTGGTACTCGGGGCCGGACCGGCAGCGGGTCGCGTTGCTCGACACCCTGGGCGAGCGGGACGTCATCCGTTCCGGCCGGGACGTGTGGGCCTGGGACAGCAAGGCCAACACGGCGACGCACCGGACGCTGCCGGAGTCGACCGGGCGGGCGGCGGAGGGCGCGTTGCCGGTCACCCCGAAGGACGCCGCCGAGCGGGCGTTGGCCGCCGTCGACCCGAGCACGCTGGTGACCACCGGCCGGACGGCCACGGTCGCCGGACGGGACGCGTACGAGCTGGTGCTCACCCCGCGTGACGAGGCGTCCCTGGTGCACCAGGTGCGGATCGCCATCGACGCGACGGAGCACGTGCCGCTGCGGTTCGAGGTGCTCGCCGACGGTGCCGACCGGCCGGCGTTCGAGATGGCCTTCACCCAGGTCGACTACCGCCGGCCGGACGCCGACCAGTTCACCTTCAACCCGCCGCCCGGGGTGAAGGTGACCGAGGCGACCGGCGACCTCCCGGAGGCGGAGGCCGCAGCCGGGGCGAAGGTCGACGCGCACCGGAAGGCCGGGACCGCAGCGAAGCCCGGGGCGGGCGACGACGCCGGTCTGCGTACCGTCGGGACGGGCTGGACCACCGTGCTGGTGACGCGGACGGACGAGGCGGACGAGGCGCGCAAGCCGGAC
The DNA here is from genome assembly GCF_007833915.1 of Micromonospora sp. HM134. Lineage (NCBI taxonomy): Bacteria > Bacillati > Actinomycetota > Actinomycetes > Micromonosporales > Micromonosporaceae > Micromonospora > Micromonospora sp. HM134. Next base: position 1,973,525 of record NZ_CP041061.1, on the reverse strand, counting down.
GGCGGCGCGGCGAAGCCCGGCCCGGCCGACGGCCCCGGCGCGGCGCAGGCCCTCGACCTGCTCAACGGGTTGCCGAAGGTCAGCGGGGACTGGGGCAGCGGCCGGCTGTTCGCCGGGAAGCTGTTCAGCGTGCTGCTCACCGACGACGGGCGGGTGCTCGCCGGGTTGGTGACGCCGGAGCGGCTGTACCAGGCCGCGCGGGGCTGATCCCGCACCTCACGACCCTCGGGGGTCCGGGCCGGCGTGAGCCGGCGCGGGCCCCCGTCGCCGTGTCCGGCGCAGGGTGCGGGCCGGGTCCGGCGTGGGGTGCAGGCTTGGTGGGGGCCGCCGCAGGCGGTATCTTGAACAGTTCCCGAAATGCAAAAAGGAATGACTCAAGAGCCATTCCATGCGTGATTCTAAGCGACGAGGAGACGGCTTGTCAACGCACCCGGACGAGCTGCGACAACACGACGACGAGATCGGCCGCGAGCAGGAGTACGTGTCGATGCTCTACGGCCGGCTGGACGGCATGCGTGAGCAGGCCGCCCGACGGCTCACCGACGAGCTGCGCGCCGGTGGCGGCGGCACCCAGCAGGACCGCTCCCAACGCGACAGCGCCGTCCAGATGTACGCCGACCAGGTCGAGCAGTTCTCGGCGGTCGAGCAGGGGCTGGCCTTCGGCCGGCTCGACGGGGCCGACGGCAGCCGGCACTACATCGGCCGGATCGGCATCTTCGACACCGACGGCGACTACCACCCGCTGCTGATGGACTGGCGTGCCCCCGCCGCCCGGCCGTTCTACCTCGCCACCGCCGCCAACCCGCAGGGCATCCGGATGCGGCGGCACCTGCGCACCCGGGAGCGGAAGGTCACCGGCCTCAACGACGAGGTGCTGGACATCGCGACCGCCTCCCCCACCGGTCACGAGGAACTGACCGGTGAGGCGTCGCTGCTCGCCGCGCTCGGTGCCGGCCGGACCGGCCGGATGCGGGACATCGTGGAGACCATCCAGGCCGAGCAGGACCGGATCATCCGGGCCGACCTGCCCGGGGTGCTGGTCGTGCAGGGCGGTCCCGGCACCGGAAAGACGGCCGTCGCGCTGCACCGCGCCGCGTACCTGCTCTACACCCACCGGCAGCAGCTCTCCACCCGGGGTGTGCTGCTGGTCGGCCCGAACGCGACGTTCCTGCGGTACATCTCGCAGGTGCTGCCGGCGCTTGCCGAGACGGGTGTGCTGCTCAGCACCCCCGGCGACCTGTTCCCCGGGGTCAGTGCCCGGCGCGCCGAACCGGCCCGGACCGCCGCCCTCAAGGGACGGGCGGTGCTGGCCGAGGTGCTCGCCGCCGCCGTCCGGGACCGGCAGTGGGTGCCGGACGAGCCGATCGAGATCGAACTGCCCCAGCGCGAGGTGCTCCGGCTGGACCCGGAGACGGTACGCGAGGCCCGCGACCGGGTCCGGCGTACCGAGCGTCCGCACAACCTGGCCCGCGCCCTGTTCGACATCGAGATCGTGCACGCTCTCGCCGAGCAGGTGGCCGAGCGGATCGGGGCGGACCCGCTCGGCGGGGAGAACCTGCTGGAGGAGGCGGACCGGGCCGAGATCCGTCGGGAGCTGCGCGAGGAACCGGAGATCACCGCCGTCCTGGACGAGCTGTGGCCGGTGCTCACCCCGCAACGGCTGCTCGCCGACCTGTACGCCGCGCCGGAGCGGATCGCCGCCGCCGCGCCGATGCTCACCGACGACGAGCGGGCCCTGCTGTACCGCCCGGCCGGCGGTGGCTGGACGCCGGCCGACGTGCCGCTGCTCGACGAGGCCGCGGAGCTGCTCGGCGAGGACGAGCGGGCCGCCGCCGCCCGCCGGGAACGCGTCCGGTCCTTCCAACGCGAGTACGCCGAGGGCGTGCTGGAGATCGCCCGGGGTTCCCGCTCGATCGACGTGGAGGACGAGGCCGACGGTGGTGAGATCCTCGGCGTCACCGACCTGATCGACGCCGACCGGCTGCTGGAACGGCAGGAGGAGGCCGACCGGCTGACCACCGCGCAGCGGGCCGCCGCCGACCGACGCTGGGCGTTCGGGCACGTCATCGTGGACGAGGCGCAGGAGTTGACGCCGATGGCCTGGCGGTTGCTGATGCGCCGGTGCCCGAGCCGGTCGATGACGATCGTCGGGGACGTGGCGCAGACCGGCGCGTTGGCCGGCACGCCGTCCTGGGCCGAGGCGCTGGAGCCGTACGTGGCGCGGCGGTGGCGGCTGGAGGAGCTGACCGTCAGCTACCGCACCCCGGCCGAGATCATGGCGGTGGCCGCCGAGGTGCTCGCCGGGATCGACCCGGAGCTGCGCCCACCCCGGTCGGTACGCCACAGCGGGGTGCCGCCGTGGGACCGGACGGTCGGGGCGGACCGGCTGGACGCGGAACTGGTCGCCGCGGCCCGCGCGGAGGCCGCCGAGCTGGCCGACGGCGACGCGGACGGCCGCCCCGGCGACGGCGGGGGGCGGCTCGGGGTGATCGTGCCGGCCGGGCGGGCCGACGAGTTGGCGGGCGTCCTGCTGGCCGCGTTGCCGGAGGCGGCCGTCGGCGAGCAGCCCGAGTTGGAGAGCCGGGTGGTGCTGCTGACCGTCGGCCAGGCCAAGGGGCTGGAGTTCGACTCGGTGCTGGTGGTGGACCCGGACGGGATCGTCGCCGAGTCACCCCGGGGGCGCAGCGACCTGTACGTCGCGCTGACCCGCGCCACCCGACGTCTGGGCGTGCTGCGCCCCGCCGGCTGACCGTCCGACCCGGTCCCGCCCGGCGGCGACACACCACCGCCGGGCGGGACACGTCCGCCCGGCGGTGGCCGGGCGGGCCGGTTCAGTCGTCGGAGAAGTCGCCGATCTCGACGGCGCTGGCGGACTGGTCGCTGACCGGGCCGCCGGTCGGGGTGCTCAGGCCGCCGGTGGTGGCGTCGCCGGTGGTGGTCGGGGCCACCGTGCCCGGGTGCCGTTCGGGCTGCCGGGCCACCCGTCGGACGCTGGCCGGCCCGGCCGTGCCTCCGGTGGTGGTCAGCGCGCCCTGACCCCGGGTGGGACCGCCGTCGCGCAGCACCTCCGGGTCGACCGGCACGTCGGCCACGTCGTCCGGGTCGTCCTCCTGCAGTGCCCGGGTCACGTCGATCTGGGGCACCGTCACCTCGTCGAGGGCTCCGGGACCGTACGCCCCGGCGGTGAGCCGTTCCTCGGCCTGACGGGTGGACTCCCGCATCCTGTCGTCGTCGCGCACGTTCCTCACCTCACAGGGTCTCGGCGGAACCCACTGCGTGCCCGGGGGCCGGACCACCAAACACCGCCGCCCGGGTCCGGCCCCGCCGGCGTACCACGGTCGGGGCACCGCGGCGCGGACCCGGCGGGCGGCGGATTTTCGGCCGGAGGCCGGTGTTACCTGCTCAGGGTCGGGGGGTAGACCCAGGGTGCCCCCGCCACAGCAGGTGAACCGTGCCGTGGCCGACCGCGGTAGCGGGGCGAGGGAGTTGCAGGTACTCATCAAATCCTGAGGAGGACCAGATGAGCACGCAGGCTGCATCCACCAGGCCCATGAACCGGCCGATGCAGGACACCGCCCAGCGCAACGCCATGATGAACGAGCAGACCCGGCAGATGCCGGCGATGCACGACGGGCACCGGGAACCGATGCCGTCTCCGGGTACGGAGACCAAGCAGTCGTTCCTGACCACCGAGTTCTGGGTCTACGCCGCCGCAGTCGCGGTCGTGGTGATCTCCGCCTTCTGGCGCGGTACCACCACGAACGGCCTGAACATCAACAACCCGACGCAGGCGTGGTGGTTCCTGACCGCCCTGACCGGCGCCTACCTGGTGAGCCGGGGCCTGGCGAAGGCGGGTTCGGCACGGCGTTCCGGCGCCGAGCGCAAGGGTCGTCGCTGACACGGCTGACCCGAGCAGCGTGAGCTGCTGAGCACGATGGCCCCCGGGATTCCGCCCGGGGGCCATCGTCGTGCGTGCCGGTCAGCACCCGTGCCGGACCGGAACGCCTGTCACTCGAAGTCGCCGCCGAAGTCGCCACCGTCGTCGTCGCCCTCGAAGGCGTCGTCGAGCAGCTCACCGGCGACCAGGCCGCCGGCGACACCGAGCGCCGCGCCGGCCACCACGCCACCCATCCCCGGCCCCCGGCCGTGGTGGCCGTGACCGTGGCCGTGCGTCGGGTAGCCGTGGGTGGGCGCGCCGAAGCCGGACGAGGCCCGCAGGTTGCCGTACGTCGAGGTGGTCTCGCGCAGCCAGCCGTCGACGACCCGGACCCAGTCGACCCGGTCGACGTCGCCGTGCGACACGGTGTACCTGCCGAACACGTCGTGCCCGGAGCTGAGGAAGCCGCCCCGCTTGTCGCACTCCAGCACCACCTCGACCCCGTGCGGGCTGGTCACGAAGGTCAGCTCCACCTCGGAGATGGCCTGCGCGTACTGGGGCGCGGCGACGAACTCGATCTCCTGGTAGAACGGCAGCGTCTGCTGCGAGCCCCGGATGTGGCCCCGCTCCAGGTCGGCGTGCTTGAACCGGAAGCCGAGCTGCTGGAACGCGCCGAGGATGTGCTCGTGCACCGGCAGCGGGTGCACGTTGACCTGGTCGAGGTCGCTCTTGTCGACGGCGCGGGCGATGGCCAGCTCGGTCCGCAGGCCCATGGTCATGCCGTGCAGGCGCTGACCGTAGACGTCGGTGATCGGGGTCTCCCACGGCACCGGGAACTGGAACGGGATGGCGAGCTGCTGCTTGGGGGCGAGCTGGAGCGGGCCGCTGACCACCATCCGGTGGAACTCCATGACGCCCGCGTACTCGCTGTCGCCGCCCTCGATCTCGACCCGGGTGACCAGGCCGATGCCGATCTGCTCGATGTTGGCGGGGGCGTCCCCGCCGATCAGGTTCACGTTGCCGTCGAGGGTCAGGCCGGGCCGGGTGTTCGGGTTGGCCAGGACGGTGTCGACGCTGGGCCCGCCGACCCCGAACGCGCTCAGCATCTTCTTGAAGACCATCGGAACTCCCGCTTCACGGTCGGCGTACTCCACCGTGGAGCACGCACGGTTACCCGGCGCACCCTAACCGCCAGGACTGTGAAGTGGCTGAAAGGGCACACCGGGGCGGGCCAGCAGCACCAGCACCACGCAGGCCGCCACGAAGAAGACCGCCATGGCCGAGGCCATGGGCAGCAGGGTGGCGTACCCGAGGAGACCGGTGAGTGGCGTGACCAGCGCGCCGGCGAGGAAACCCAGACCACCCTGGAGCGCGGCGGTGGTGCCGGCGGAACGCCGGCCGGCCTCCTGCGCCAGCGCGGTGCTGGCCGGCAGGGTCAGGCCCATGCCGGCGACCACCACGGCGAGCAGCGTCCACGGCACGGCCAGCGGCCACCCGGCCCCCCGGTCCACCAGGGCGACGACCAGCAGCGCGAGGGTGGCCACCGTGGACGCGGCGAGCCCGGCGGCCCGCAGCCGGCCGGCGCCGAGCCGCTTGACCAGCACCCGGAACAGCAGCCCGGCGGCGGCCATGCCGGTGGCGTTGGTGGCGAAGATGAGGGTGTAGCGGGACTCGTCCACCCGGTAGGCGGTCTGGAAGACGAACGACGAGCCGCCGATGTAGGTGAAGAAGCCGGCGATGGCCAGGCACAGCACGATCAGGTTGGTGAGCACCGTCCGGTCGCGCAGCAGCCCGGCCATCCGCGACAGCGCCGCACGCGGGCCGCCGTCGTGCCGGCGGTGCGCGGGCAGCGTCTCCGGCAGGCCGACCAGCGCGGCCACCGCCATCGCCGCCCCCAGCCCGGTGAGGGCGAGGAAGACGGTACGCCAGATGCCGTGGTCGAGGATCACCCCGCCGACCGCCGGTGCCAGCACCGGGCCGAGGAAGGTCACCGAGGCGATGCTGCCGAACCGGGCGGCGGCCTGGTCGCCCTGCCACGCGTCGGTCACCATCGCCCGGCCGAGCGCCACCCCGGTGCCGGCCGCGATCCCCTGCCCGAGCCGGGCGAGCACCAGCACCCCGGCGGTCGGGGCGGCGGCGCAGAGCAGCGACAGCAACGCGAACGCCACGGTGCTCGCCAGGACGATGCCGCGCCGGCCCCGGATGTCGCTGACCGGGCCGAGCAGGAGCTGACCGGCGGCCATGCCGACGATGAACGCGGTCAGGGTCAGCTGCGCCATGGTGGCGCTGGTGTCCAGGGAGCGCCGCAGTTCGGGCAGGGCGGCGATGTACGCGTCGGTGGCGAACGGCCCCACCCCGGTCAGCAGCACCAGCGCGACCATGGACGGCCTGCCCGCCGCCCGGCCGGGTCGGTGCGACGTGGACGGCGTCTCGACCTGCGGAGGTGTCACCCATGGACCGTAGACGAGCCAACCGGCCGGTAGCGACGACACCCTGAGACCTCGCCTGCTTGATTCACCACGTCCCGCCGATTTGGCGGCATACCCGACCTCGGGTATCGCCACATCGGCGGCACGTCGTCCACGTCCATGGCCGGCCCGCCACCCGAGCCACCTGGCCCGGCACCGCGAACGTTCATGTCATGGCACTAGCTGATAACCCACTTCGCGTAATCGCCCGCCCCACTCGGAGACGGAGACGGAGACGAAGAGGGGGCGGGGGAGGGAGAGGCGCTTCCACCCTCATTCAGGCACGACATCAGGACGACGATCGTCCCAGGCGTCGGGTTGTCCCCGTAGATGGAGAGACACCACCCGCCCGACAGACCGCTCAGTAGTCTGCCACCATTGGTGAGGGTCCACTGTTGGTTGGGGTTGATGGAACCGCAGGACCAGTCGAGCACGGAAGTTCCGTCGGCGGTCACGCCGTTCAGGACATCGGCGCATCGACTCGGATCGGCCTGGGTGGAGAGATTACCGGCGTTCCCAGCACTGAAAGCCCAGCTCATGGGCTTCCCGCCCTGGGCGCATGGCATGACGACCAGCGGTGCCCCATCGAATGCGTTGCCGTTGTAGAGGGTCAGACACAATCCGGAGTCCGGATTCTTGAGCTGATAGTAGTTGGCGTTGACACCCACTTTCGTGTCATTCCGGTCGGGAGTTTCCAGTTGCGCCGTGGCACCGGCGGCCGGCCACACCAGAAGACTCAGCGCGAGAAGGGTGGCTCCGATTCCCGCCACGAGGGCACGGTGATCACGACGGAGACGACTCATACGTTAATCCATTCGTAGATGTGAATACTTCTTCCAAGTATCCGGATGCGGGCGGGAGATTGCAATAGCCGTTCAACCATGGCATCGATCACCACCCCTTCCCCCGATCGTCCGGCCGGAGCCCACCGCTCATCGTCGTGCCACTACGAAAGTAAACAGGATTCCCGAAATGGGGATTCGCCGGTCCGCCATTACCGAACCGGCTCGCCGGCACATTGCTCGAATTGCATGTCGAGAAAAAGGCGCAGGTCACCTTGTGGAGGTTGCCTCACCCGGCGTCGTCGACGAGCAGTCCGCGCAGGACGCTGCGTACCGTCGTCGCGAAGAGGTCGCGGGGCGCGGACGGTGACGGGTCGGTGACGGCGGCGACCAGGTTCGGGTATGCCGCCAGGTCGATGCCGGCGAAGCCGACCGGCGGCGCGGCGGACTCCTGCCGGGCGAACAGCGACGTCACCCCGGTCATCATGGCGATCGCCTCGAACTTGGTGGTGGTCGCGGCCGGCACCGGCCGCAGGACGGCCAGGCAGTGGTCGAACCAGGCCAGGCTCTGCGGGCCGGGGGCGGTCGGCCGGGGCAGGACCGCCACCAGCCAGGGGTGCCGCCGGTAGAGGTCGAGCTGCCGCCTCGCGAGACGCAGCATGGTGTCGAGCCAGTCGCCGCCGGCCTCCGGGTAGGGGCGCAGCTCCCCCGCCGCCCGGTCGACCATCAGGTCGAGCAGGTCGTCGCGGGAGGACAGGTAGCGGTAGAGCGAGCCGGCGCCGGTGTGCAGCGCGGCGGCGACCGCCCGCATGGAGACCGCGCCGATGCCGTCGGCGTCGGCAACCGCGATCGCGGCGGCCACGATCTCGTCCCGGGAGTGCGAAGGCGCGGGACCGCGCTGCCCCCGGGCCGGCCGGGACCAGATCGGCGGACGCGCTGGCTCGTCGGGTGAGGTCACCGCTACACTCTAAAACTGCGAACACCGTTCGCGGTTTTGATGTCGGGGAGGACGAGATGGAACAGCACTGGACCGTGCAGCGGGTACCGGCGGCCGACGACGCCGAGATCGTGCTCCACTCCACCGGCAGCGGGCCGGGCATCATCGTGGTGCACGGCGGCGGCGTCACCATCGGCATCTACCGCCGGTTGGCCCTGCGGCTGGCCGACCGGTTCACCGTGCACCTCTACAACCGTCGCGGGCGGGACGACGCGGCGGCCCGCGCCGAGCCCTACGACGGCGAGCAGGACGTCGACGACCTCGCCGCGCTGCTGGCCGCCACCGGGGTCGGCAACGTGCTCGGCCACAGCGGCGGCGGCTTCGTGGCCCTGCGCGCCGCCGCCCGGGGGCTGCCGATCGACCGGCTCGCCCTCTACGACCCGGCGGTGCAGGTCAACGGTCTGTTCCCGCTCGACTGGGTGCCCGCCGCCCGCGCGGCGGCACACGCGGGCGACATCGCCCGCGCCATGGCGATCACCGGGGCCGGCCTCAACACCCAGTCGGCCACGTCGCGCCTGCCACTGGCCATCCAGGTGGCCATCTGCCGGCTGTTCCTGCGTACGCCGATCGGGCGCGGCATGGGCGAACTGCTGCCGACCACCCTGGACGAGAGCGCGCTGATCCAGCACCACGACAGCCCGCCGCAGCGGTGGGCCGGCGTCACCGCCGAGGTGCTGTTGGCCTGCGGCGGCAGCGGTCCGCCCTACTACCGGCCGATCAACGAGGCGCTGGCCGGGGCGCTGCCGCACGCCCGCACGCTGGTGGTGCCGCGCGCCGGTCACGACGCGCTCAACCGGGCCCCGCAGCACCTGGTCGACGCGCTCGCCGACTTCTTCACCACCCCGGTCCCCTCGGAGCGGACCCACTCCTGACCCGGCAGGGGGCCGTCCTCAGCCGTGCGGCACGGCCGACGCCGGCCCGCCACCGAGGAAGCCGGTCAGGATCTCGGTGAACCGGGCCGGCTGCTCCTCGGCGGCGTAGTGGCCGCAGTCGTCGATGACCGCCTCGGTGACGTCGTCGGCGGCCAGGCGCATCGTCCGGGCGACCAGCGCGCCACTGTAGAGCGCGCCGCCGATGGCGAGCACCGGCAGCGTCAGCCGGGTCTTCGCGCGCTGTTCGTTCTGCGCGATCGTCGCGTCCAGCGCCCGGTAGTAGCCGAAGCTGGCCCGTAGCCCGTGCGGGTCCGCGACGATCGCGTCGACGTAGACGTCGACGGCGTACGCGGGGATGGTGGTCGGGGTGGCGGCCTTCGTGGCGAACTGGTAGCCGAAGAACAGCCGCTCCCGGCCCCGGACCAGCGCCTCGCTGAGGTCGTCGAGCCGGTTGAAGCCGAAGTGCCAGAACCGCTGGCTGACCTCGGCCGGGCTGAAGAACGACGGGGTCGGCGTGAGGCCCGGGATGATCGCGTCGACGACGGCGAGCCGGCCCACCCGCCCGGGGTGGTCGGCGGCGAGGGCGTACCCGGTCCACATGCCGATGTCGTGGCCGACGACGTCGAACCGGTCGTGCCCGAGTGCGGTCATCAGGGCGACCAGGTCGGCGGCGAGCGTGCCGGCGTCGTACCCGTCGTCGGGTTTGTCGGAGAGGCCGGTCCCGCGCTGGTCGACGGCGACGACGGTGTGCGTACGGGCGAGCGCGGGCATCACCTTCCGCCAGGCGTACCAGGTCTGCGGCCAGCCGCCGACCAGCAGCAGCGGCGGGCCGTCCCCGCCGGTGACGGCGTGCAGCCGCAGCCCGTCCAGCTCGACGAGCCGGCTGGTGAAGACGTCGGTGAAGCCGTCGGGCAGCCGCAGCGAACTCAGGGTTGTCATGCCGGCGACCATACCCATCTTGGAACGATCGATACAAGATAGGTATGCTGACGAACATGGCGGGCCGCAAGCAGTTCGACGTGGACGAGGCGCTACGACGCGCCATGCACGTCTTCTGGCGCTGGGGCTGGTCGGAGGCCTCCATCGACCGCCTCACCGAGGGCACCGGCCTCGGCCGCAGCTCGCTCTACGGCACCTTCGGCGACAAGAGCGCCCTCTTCCGCAGCAGCCTCCAGCTCTACACACAGACCTACCACCCGCTGTACGACCAGGCGCTACGCGGCCCCCACCCGGACCCGGGCGCCGTGACGGCCGCCTTCCTCCAGGTCACCCTGAACCGCATCGCCGACCCGACCGTGCCGGACGGCTGCCTGGTCACCGTGTCGGCAACGCAGTTCCCGGCCCTCGACGCGGAGGGCCGGGCGATGGTCCGCGCCGTGATCGACGGCCTGCGGGCGATGCTGGAACAGGCGATGCTGGCGGCGGGGGCGGGCGAACGGGAGGCCGCCGAGTGGGCGTTGTGCACGCTGGCGACGAACAAGTCCCTGGCGGTGCTGAGCCGCGCCGGCTTCTCCGGCGAAGACCTGGCCACCGTGGCCGCAGCCGCCGCCCGCCGCCGCGACCAGGCTCCCGGCCGGTGACGGGCGTCGATCACCGCATCCAGAAGCTGGCCGGAAGGGCTTCGACGTCGGTCGCGGACCGTTCGAGGAGCGCCGCGACGGGCAGCAAAGCCGTCGCCGCAGCATCCCCGGCGTCGGCCAGGTGACGGATCACGTCCGCCTGCCGCCGGGCCCGCTGCGGCACGGCGGCGGCGAACCCACCCCGGTCGCCCTCGTAGCCGTACGCGTCGAGCAGCAGGCGCAGCCGGCGGGCCCGCTCGCGCAGGTCGTCGTCGCTCAACGGGCTGCCGTCGCGCGGTGAGGCCAGCGGCACCCAGGTCAGCGCGGAGAACGCCAGGTCCCAGTCCCGCGACGACGGGCCGGCGGTGTCCCAGTCGCAGAACCCGACCAGCCGGTCACCGTCCACCACCGCGTTGTAGGGGGACGCGTCCTGGTGCCCGACGACCAGCCCGGGGCCCATCGTGCGGCCGACGAACCAGCACTCGTCCGGCGGCGGCGTGAAGCCGGCGGTCAGGTCGTGGACCCGGCGCAGCCACCGGCCGACCTGGACCAGCATCGCGTCGTCCGTCGCCCAGTCGGGCCAGGGCTCCCGGCCGCCGATCGTCTCCCCCGGCAGATAGCTGAGCATCTCGCGGCCCTGGTCGTCGAAGCCGAGGGCGCGGGGAGCGGCGTCGAACCCGGCATCCTCCAGATGTCGCAGCACCGCGTGCACGGTGGTCGTCCACCGCGACGCCCGCTTGTGTACGACACCATCGATCAACATGGCACCCGTGGTGTTACCGCCGGGAAGCACCTCTTCACGCATCTGCCCGGTATACCGGGCGTTGCGACGCCGACGACACCGAATTTCGTACGACCGGACCCGGCCATGGCCCGACTGTCCGACCCCTGTGCTCGAATGCCGGCATGCACATCGTCGTCTGCGGGGCGCTCGTGGTGAACGACGCGGTCCTGCTGGTGCACCGCAGTCCGGCCCGCCGGGCGTACCCGGATCTGTGGGATCTGCCCGGGGGTCACGTCGAAATGGGCGAGTCCGAACGACAGGCCCTCGCCCGTGAGTTGCGCGAGGAGGTGGGCGTCGAGATCGTCGCGGAGTCCTGCTCCCCGCTGGGCGACCTGCGGTCCGGCAGCGGCGAGGACGCCGTACACGTCGGTGTGTGGCACGTCGGAGCCTGGCTCGGCTCCCCCACCAACCGTGCGCCCCACGAGCATGACGACCTCGCCTGGGTCGGGCTCAGCGAGTTGGGCGGTCTTCCCCTCGTGCACGGTGGCCTACCGGCGCTGCTCCGTGCCCTCGACGGGCCGCCCGCCTCACGCCTGGTCGAGGAGGTGGCGTGACGGGAGGTAGTCGATCTTCGTGTCGGCGTAGACGCCGAGGGTGCCGTCGTCGAGGCACCGCAGGCCGACGCTGAGCCAGCGCACCTCGCCGTCGGCGTGGAGCGCGTAGCCGACCGCGACGGCGAACTCCTCACCCCCGCAGGGGCAGGAGCAGGACTCGTGACCGGCCTCGACCCAGTAGTCGGCGCTGTCACCGATGAAGGCGACCGCGCCGCAGGCGAGGCAGGTCCGCCGGGTCGCCTCCTCCTCGTCGATGTCGACGCGGAAGGCACGGCCGTCGCACCCGGCGCACCGGGACTCCACCACCGTGTCCACCGGGTAGCCGCCCGCTGCGAAGTAGCGGAGGTAGTCGGCGAGGTCGTCGACGTTCTCCCCGCGCCACAACTCCCCGGACCTGTCGAGTGTCATCCCGGCATTCTGCCCGGTGCCGGCGGTGCGTCGGCCAGCGGATGACCCCCCGTCCGGTTCAGACCCAGGTGGTGGCCAGCCAGGTGGCGACGGCGGGGGTCACCAGCAGGACGATGTTGAGACCGATCTGGCGGATCTCACCCCGGGACAGGTGCACCGTGATGCCGCCGACCTGGATCAGGACGAGCCCGACGGCCGCCGCGACCGCGAGCCAGGGCGCGATCCCGGTCAGCGGCGGCAGGACCAGGCCGGCCGCGCCGAGAACCTCCAGCACCCCGATGGTCCGGACCAACGGCATGGGTACGCGGTCGACCCAGCCCATCATCGGCCGGAGCTGCTCCTGGCTCTGGGTGACCTTCTTGCCCCCGGCGTAGAGATAGAAGACGGCCAACAGGGCGGCGACGATCCAGTAGGCGAGTGTCATGACGGGCCCTCCAGCTCTGAACGCGATGGTTACGGGAAGGAACTAGCCACATCATGTGTCACTATCGGAGGGCTTACAAAAGGCACACGGGTGTGCGTAAGGCACAGGGGGTGGTCATGTCGCAGTACGAACACACCTGCATGATCCGGGGCGACGGCGGCCGGACGATCCGGGCGATCCTCGACCGGATCTGCAACAAATGGACGCTGCTGATCGTGGCGACCCTCGACGGGGGCGCGCTGCGGTTCACCGAGCTGCACCAGCAGATCCCCGGCATCTCCCAGCGCATGTTGACGCTGACCCTGCGCCACCTGGAGCACGACGGTCTGGTGTCGCGCACGGCGTACGCGGAGGTCCCGCCCCGGGTGGAGTACGCGCTGACCCCCACCGGCAAGAGCCTCATCCCGCCCGCGCTGGCCCTCGCCGGCTGGGCCATCGAACACGTCCCCCACATCGAGGCCAGCCGGGCGCTGCACCAGGGGCCCACCGGATGACAGGTCCACCAGGCGGCTCCCGGCCGGTCCGGTCCAACCGGCTAGGCTGACCACATGCGGCAGGAACTGAAGGAGCTGACCTTCTCCGACCACTCTGAGTGGTTCGGCTTGGGCCCGCTGTTGTTCGCCGTCCTGGCCGGCATCCGCGCGATCGTGGCCGATGAGCCCTTCGCCCGCTGGGCCTGGGTCGCCGTCGCCGCCGTCATGCTGATCATCTGCGCCGTCTATGTGATCTGGGCGATGAAGAAGCGCTCCTGAGACCCGACGGCAGTGAACCCATCGACCACCCACCGACGGGGGTCCTGCACTTCTGAGTGGGCTCCACCTCTGTCGTGTTGACCACAGCCTCGACAGGTCAGCCACCACAGGAATGATCGTGCCCACCGAGACACTGCAAGATTCCCACCGCGTAGGGCCAGGCCGACGCGTTCGCCGCCTTCCCCCGGCGGCGGGCTCCGCCCGGGGGGTGCTGATGTACCCGGCCGGCCGTGGCACGCCCTCGGTGGCATCCTGATCGGAACGATCCCGGCGTCCACGGCCACCCCGGAGGCAAACCTACCTGGGCCCGCCCGCTCACGCCGCCATGCAACACCCCTTCCACAAACGGCTGGCGGGGCAATCGCTCCGGAAGCCGCCGCGCACTTGATCCACCATCGGCCACAAAAGGCCTCCCACTTTCGGCGATCCGGAAGCCCCTGATCAGGCCTGAACCTGTCGTCGACTGCGCTCTTGCATGACATCGGGTTGAAGCTGCACGAGGATCGTCCAGTCGTCGTCATCGGTGCGGTGTCGCATCGCCGGGGACACGTCGTTTCATGCCCACGACTATTCACCAGCTTCGACCAAGCCGTCGTGCACGCCGACCTGCTCACACCCAACTGGCGGTGGGCATCGGCTGTGTCGGCCCGGGATGCGCAGATCGCCGCATGCGGGCGCACCACGACTTGCTGCCGATCGGTATGCTGACACCTCTTCGCATACACATTGATCAAACAATCTTGATCGACGCTTGGGGCATCCGACGTGAAGCTATACGAACGCAAGTCTGAGGTCATAGAGGAGTGGGCCCTACTCGCCTTCCTCCTCGCCTGCTTCCTTCTTGCATTCTTTAAAGACATCTACCCTGTCCTCGACAAAGGCCTGACTGCCGCAGTTTTCGCAAGTGCGTTCTTCATCCTCAAGCAGATCCGCGACCTCCGCATCGAGGTGCGCTCCCTCGACGACCCTCCGGAGAAGCACTATCCTTCCGCGCGAGAGTTCTACGAGTCGGCCGCACGTGCCGTGAAGCGATCCCAGCACCAGATCTGCGCTACATACTTCAGGAACAACAAGCCAACGAAAGACTTCGGCAAGGCCGCGGAGCAATACTTCGACGCGGTTCTGAGGTTTGCGAAGGAGAAGGGGACGGTGCGACGCATCATAAAGGTGACCAACCCAGAACTTGCATCGTGGTGCCGGGAGCAGGAAATGCTCGATCGAAGCATCCCCACATACTACGTGAGAGTCCTCAATCCAACTCAAGGCAATGTGGAGCCCATGAACATGGCAATTATGGACAAGACCATCACCTACCTACTTTTTGCAGACCACACCGACACCCAACTTGGCGGCGTCCGGCCGACCGGAAAGCAATTAGCAGAGTTTCTCCAGGCAAGATTCGACGAGCATTGGAGATTGGCCACTCCAATTAGGGATTACGTGGAGAGCGATGAATTCAAGTCGCTGCTACGGGGCGATGGCGACGTCAAGCGCGGTCGACCCTGATTGAACAACCCGGCCCTCACGCGCTTTACATAGCCACGCTCCAATCAACAAGTTCTGACGCGAGGTGAGCATGCTCGCCCGCAGCGCCACGAGGGGTAGCAACATCCACGTCGCCACCCCTCGCCCCGCCCGAAGGGCTGCGAGTCAGGCGTCGACGAAGTCGAACTCACCGCCCTTGACGCCACCGACGAAGGCCGTCCACTCGTCAGCCGTGTAGATGATCGTCGCCGCGTCACGGGCCTTGCTGTGCCGCACCGCCACCCGACCGGAGCCGTCGAGCAGCGGCCCCGCCTCGACACAACTCCCGCCGTTGTCGTTGCTCTTCGTGCTGATGTGCCAGGCCACCGCCGGCAGACTTTCGCTCATGACAACCCCTCCACGACGCTTACGATCAACTGACCCGACTCGCCGGTGCTCAGCGCAGCCGCTCTCAGCCGATCGTATACGCGAACGAAATTCATTGATCTTGGCGCTTCCACATAGAGTCGGCCGGCCAGGTTCTCCACATAGGCAACTGCCGGATAGGGCTTCGGCAATGTGAAGACCGTGAACGCACCGTCCATGCCCGCGTGAAGGGCCTTCGTGGAGGGCAACACCAAGATCTCCACGTTCCGTCGAGGTGCCAGTTCGAGAAGATGTTCAAGCTGTGCGCGCATTGTCGAGGGCCCACCAACCAGTCGGCGTAGGACGCTCTCATCCAGCACCGCACCGACCTTCGTCTTTCCATCCAGTACCTTCTGCCGCTCGGTGCGCAACTCCACCCACCGTGCCACCGTCGCGTCAGGAACACCGGGCTCCTCCGCGTTGCGGATCACCGCTTCGGCATAGGCCCGGGTCTGCAACAGACCGGGCAGCAGCATCGTGTTGTACGAACCGATGTGCTCGGCGCGGCCCTCCAGCCACGGGTACTCGATGAAGGACGAGTCGACGACGTCGCCGTAGTCCTCGTCCCAGCGGTCGGTGCGCCACACGTCCTCGGCCAGCGCCAGCAGGCGGGCCCGCTCGGCGGCGTGATGGAAACCGTAGAGGTCGAGCAACGCGACGACGTCGCCCTTGCGGATCGGCCAGTCCGCCCGCTCGTAGCGGCCGAGCGCCGACATGTCGCGTTGCAGGTGCTCCGAGACGAGTTTCAAGGTCATTCCGCGTTCTTCCCGTAGGGCGCGGAGTTGTTGGCCGAGCCACTGCGCGCGCAGGGTCCGTATGAACGGCTTGTGCGGCATGATCCACCTCTCGAAAAAAGTTGACGAGGCCCGCGAAGGAACCGTTGCTCCAGTTCCAGCCCACTGGAAATGTGGCCTTCGGGTGAGGGTGATCACCGGCCCCCGGGGACGCCCGGTGCAAGCGCAGTAACCGCGGCTGTGCCGACAGCCGAGAAGGTGACGAGAGACGGCTTCGCGGGTGGCAACCGCATACCGGATCTCGTCGGGCCTCTACGTGGAGCCGCACTCGCGTTCTTCTGCCGGCTCCGACCGACTTGTTGAATACCTATCACGGCGGCGTGGGTCACCGCGACCCCGTAGCGCGCGACACCAGCACATCCACCGGCAGCCCGGTGGCCGTACCCGCCGAATGAGGCTGCGGTCGCCGGGCGGGGGCGGCCCTGCCCGGACATTCCCCGCCGTCAGGGCCGCCCCATCCAGCACCCATCAGGAGGCGACCGATGACCCGCGACGCCCGCCCCGACGGCACCCTGTCGGCCCGGCTGCATCCGCTTCTGGTCCGTGACCACCAGTTCGCCACCGCCGGCTTCGGTCGTCGTGGGCTCGACCCCCGGGAGGTACGCCGGTTCCTGCACCGGCTCGCGCTGGAACTGGCCAGCCTGCATCAGGAGGTGACCCGGCTGACCGAGGAGAACACGAAGCTCAAACGGTTGCTGCGGGACCGGCGCAGCGCCCAGGCCAACCGGTCCCTGTGGTGAACCCGCCGGCAGCGCCCGACCCGGACCCGGTCCTCGCGCCGCTGCCGGTGGCCGCCGTCGAGAGGGTGGCCGGCCGGGACGACGGTCCCCGGTACGTGGTGCACCTGCCCGTCACCGCCACGGACCGGGATCGGGCGTTGCGCTTCGCGTACACGCTGGCCCGTTCGCTGGCGTCGGTTCCGGGCGTCGAGATCGCCGGTGCCACGGTCTCCGCCGAGGACGCCCAGCACGTACGACGGTGGGTGTTCTGTGACCGGATCACGGCCGACCGGCGGCGCTGCCGGGCGCGGGCCGGGCACGACGGGCCGTGCGACCCCGACCGGTGAGCCGGGGTCAGTCGACCTCGACGACGACCAGCTCACCGACCTGTTCGCCGATCTGCTGCCGGCCGTCCGGCGGCAGACCGGCGTCGGTGATCAGCAGGTCGGCCTCGGCCAGCGGGGCGATGGTGGCGATGCCGATCGTCTCCCACTTGGTGTGGTCGGCCAGCACCACCAGGTGCCGGGCGGCCCCGATCAGCCGCTTGTTGACCGCCGCCTCCAGCAGGTTGGGGGTGGTGAACCCGGTGCGCGGGCTCATCCCGTGCACGCCGAGAAAGAGCAGATCCACGTTCAGGGTACGGATCGCCGCCTCGGCCACCGGCCCGGTCAGCGCGTCCGACGGGGTACGGATGCCGCCGGTCAGCACCACCGTCTGATCGACGCGCGGGTTCTGGTAGAGCGCGTCGGCGACCGGGATCGAGTTGGTCACCACGGTCAGCCCGGGTACGTCGCCGAGCAGGGTGGCCAGCGCGGCGGTGGTGGTGCCGGCCGACAGCGCGACGGCCATCCCCGGCTCGACCATCCGGGCGGCCCGGCCGGCGATGGCCCGTTTCTCGTCCTGCTGGCGGATCGACTTCGCGGCGAACCCGGGTTCCTCGGCGGACCCGGGGCCGGCCAGGGTCGCCCCGCCGTGCACCTTGTCGACCAGCCCCCGTTCGGCGAGCACCTCCAGGTCGCGGCGGATCGTCATGTCGGAGACGCCGAACCGGCTGACCAGGTGGCTGACCCGCACCCCGCCGCGCTGCCGGATCAGCTCCAGGATGGCGTTCTGCCGTTGCTGAGCGAGCATCGAACCTCCCAACCGCGCGGACGAGGGAACGGTACGCAGGTCAGGCCGCTGCGGCCGGGGACGGTTCACCCGCTGGGACCGCCCCGCTCACGGCCGGCTCCTCCCGGACCACGGCCACCTCGCCGGCCGGTACCCGCAGCGTGCCGTCGCAGGGCTGCCCGGTGAGCAGGTCGGTGCCGGTCACGTCGAGGGTCGCCTCGGCGTCGGTGTGGTTGACCACGAACAGCCAGGACCGGTCGTCGGCGCGGCGGCGGACCACCTCGACGCCGGTCGGGGCGGCGACCGGCGGGCGTGCCCCGGCCTCGGTGAGCAGCCGGCCCACCAGGGCGTCGGTGGCCGCCTCGTCGAGCCGGGTGGCCAGGTACCAGGCGCTGCCGTCGCCGACCCGGTGCCGGGTCAGCGCGGGCACGCCCGGCAGCGGACCGTCCTCGTAGGACGCGACGACCTCCGCGCCGGCCGGGTGCAGCCACTCGGTCCACACGTCGGCGGTGGAGCCGTCGTCGAGGGTGACGCGCTCGCCGGCCAACAGCGGGAAGAACTCTTCGGTACGCACCCCGAGCAACTCCCGGAACGCCCCCGGGTAGCCGCCGAGTCGGATGTGGTCGTGCTCGTCGACGATCCCGCTGAAGTACGTCACCAGCGCCGTCCCGCCTGCGGCGACGTACCGGCGCAGCGCCTCGGCGTCGGCGTCACGGACCAGGTAGAGGGTGGGGACGAGGACCAGCCGGTAGCCGGACAGGTCGGTCGACGGGTGCACCACGTCGGCGGTGACCCCGGCCCGCCACAGCGCGTCGTAGAGCGCCCGCATCCGGTCGGGGTAGGTGACGTCGACGCTGGGGTGGGAGTCCAGTTCGACGCCCCACCACGCCTCCCAGTCGAACAGGATCGCCACCTCGGCCTCGACCCGGCTGCCGCGCACCTCGGCCAGGGCGGCGAGGTCCGCGCCGAGCCGGCAGACCTCGTCGAAGACCTTGGTGTCGGCGCCGGCGTGCGGGACCAGGGCGGAGTGGTACTTCTCCGCGCCGGCCCGGGAGGCCCGCCACTGGAAGAACAACACCCCGTCGGCGCCGCGCGCCACGTGGGTGAGGCTGTTGCGGCGGAGTTGGCCGGGGGTCTTGGCGACGTTGCGGGGCTGCCAGTTGACCGCGCTGGTGGAGTGTTCCATCAGCAGCCACGGGTCGCCGCCGGCGACGCTGCGGGTCTGGTCGGCGGCGAACGACAGGCCGAGGTGGGCGTACGGGTCGGTGGCCATGAGGTAGTGGTCGTTGGCGACCAGGTCCACGTCGGACGTCCACGAGTGGTAGTCCATGTGCTTGGCCATGCCGATCATGAAGTTGGTGGTGACCGGCTGCCGGACCCGCCGCTTGAGCACCTCCCGCTCGGCGCGCAACTGGGCCCGCTGCTCGTCGGAGGAGAAGCGCAGGAAGTCGAGCTGCTGGGTGGGGTTGGCGATGGTCAGCGTCGCCCGGGGCGGGTTGATCTCGGCCCAGTCGTGGTAGTGCTGGCTCCAGAAGGCGGTGCCCCAGGCGTCGTTGAGCCGGTCGAGGTCGCCGTAGCGCTCGCGCAGCCAGCCCCGGAACGCCTCGGCGCTGACGTCGCAGTAGCAGTGCACGTTGTGGCAGCCCAGCTCGTTGGAGACGTGCCACATGACCACGGCGGGGTGGTCGGCGTACCGGTCGGCGACCGTCTCGACCAGGGCGAGCGAGCGCTCCCGGAAGATCGGCGAACTGGGGCAGTACGCCTGCCGCCCGCCGGGCCACCGCACGGCGCCGTCGACGCCACGCGGCAGCGTCTCGGGGTGCCGGTGGGCCAGCCACGGGGGCGGGCTGGCGGTGGCGGTGGCCAGGTCGACGTGGATGCCTCCGGCGTGCAGGACGTCGAGGGCGCGGTCGAGCCAGCCGAACTCGTACCGACCGGGGGACGGTTCGAGCAGAGCCCAGGAGAAGATTCCGACCGAGACGAGGTTGACGCCGGCCCGACGCATGAGCGCGACGTCGTCGGCCCAGACCTGCTCGGGCCACTGCTCGGGGTTGTAGTCGGCGCCGAAGTAGATTCCGTCGCCCTGCCAGCTGCCGTGTTGCCGCATGAGAGCAGAGCGTGCCCCTAGCGGTCGATCAAGTCAACACTTTCCAACACCGGCCCGCTTTCCAACGTTTACCCCCAGGATCGCGCACGGCTCCGGCGATACCGATCCGGAGCTGCCCTCTTGACAGGCGCGTACGGACGGGTAGCTTCAAGCGCCACCGGGAGTTTGTGTTCGCCAATGTTCGTTCTCGGTGGATCTATGTTGGCATTCCCGAACAGCCCCTCCCCCACCACCACTGACGGCCCTCGGGCGCAGCGCACCTCTTCATCCGCAGGAGGCACCATGTCCCGTCCCCGCACCGAAGCCGAGTATCTCGCCCGGCTCGTACCGTCCTCCGTCGCCGGCATCGGACGACGTTCCCTGCTCACCGGGGTCGGCGCGGGCGCGCTGCTCGGCACCGGGCTGCTCGCCGGCTGCGGCTCCGACTCCGACTCGGGCAGCGACAGCAAGGAGGTGTCGGTCGGCTCCAACCAGTCCGACCCGCAGCCCAAGGGGGTCATCGCCAAGGTGATGGACGGGTTCAAGACCTCGTCCGGCATCACCACCAAGATCAACACGGTGGACCACAACACCTACCAGGAGAACATCAACAACTACCTCCAGGGCAAGCCGGACGACGTGTTCATGTGGTTCGCCGGCTACCGGATGCGCTTCTTCGCCGCCAAGGGACTGGCCGGCGACATCAGCGACCTGTGGGGCAAGCTCTCCGGCTACTCCGACGCGTTCAAGAAGGCGTCCACCGGGGACGACGGCAAGCAGTACTTCGTACCGTCGTCGTACTACCCGTGGGCGGTCTTCTACCGTAAGTCGGTCTGGAAGCAGTACGGCTACCAGGTGCCGACCACGCTCGACCAGCTCACCACCCTCAGCGCGCAGATGAAGAAGGACGGGCTCACCCCGATCGCGTTCGCCGACAAGGACGGCTGGCCGGCGATGGGCACCTTCGACATCCTCAACCTGCGGATCAACGGCTACCAGTTCCACATCGACCTGATGGCGGGCAAGGAGGCGTGGACCTCCGACAAGGTCAAGAAGGTCTTCGACACCTGGGCCGGGCTGCTCCCGCTGCACCAGCCGGACAGCCTGGGCCGCACCTGGCAGGAGGCCGCCCAGTCGTTGCAGCAGAAGAAGAGCGGCATGTACCTGCTCGGCCTCTTCGTCGCCCAGCAGTTCGGCAACGACGAGCAGGACGACATCGACTTCTTCACCTTCCCCGAGATCGACCCGGCCATCGGGGCCAAGGCCCTGGACGCGCCGATCGACGGCTACATGCTGGCCCGCAAGCCGAAGGCCGAGGCCAACGCCAAGAAGCTGCTGGAGTTCGTCGGCTCCAAGGAGGCCGCCGACATCACGGTGAAGAACGACCCGACCACGCTGGTCGCCAACAGCGGCGCGGACACCAGCGGCTACACGGCCCTACAGAAGAAGGCCGCCGAACTGGTCGGCTCGGCCACCGAGATCGCCCAGTTCCTCGACCGGGACACCCGGCCGGACTTCGCCTCCACCGTGATCATCCCGGCGCTCCAGCAGTTCATCAAGAACCCCAAGGACATCGACGGGCTGGTCAACAGCATCGAGAACCAGAAGAAGTCGATCTTCACCAGCTGACGGCGAGAGGGGGAGGACCGTCGTGTCCGACCTGCCCCTGATCCAGGCGGATCACGCCGTGCCGTCGCCGGCCACGACCACCACCTCCCCGGGTGGTCGCGGCCGGCGGCTACGGCTCCTGTCCCGCACCGACCGCGTGGTGATCACGCTGATGGTGCTCGTACCGCTGTTGCTGGTGGTCGCCCTGGTCTGGCTGCCCGCACTGGCCACCGTGGCACTCTCCGGCACCGACTGGGACGGCATCGGCCCGCTCGGCGAGATCGACTGGGTCGGCGGCCGGAACTACTCCGACGTGGTCAACATCTACCCGCCGTTCGTGCCGGCGTTGCAGAACAACCTGCTCTGGCTGGCCGCGCTGTTCGTGGTCGCCACCCCGTTCGGGATGTTCCTCGCCGTGCTGCTCGACAAGGAGATCCGGGGCAGCCGGTTCTACCAGACCGCGCTCTACCTGCCCGTGGTGCTCTCGCTGGCGCTGATCGGCTTCGTCTGGCAGCTCATCTACTCCCGCGACCAGGGGTTGCTCAACGCCGTCCTGGGCGGCCAGACCGACTGGTACGGCGACCCGGACGTCAACATCTGGGCGGTGCTGGTGGCGGCCGGGTGGCGGCACGTCGGCTACATCATGCTGCTCTACCTGGCCGGGCTCAAGGGCGTCGACCCGTCGCTGCGGGAGGCCGCCTCGGTCGACGGCGCGTCGGAGACCAGCACCTTCTTCCGGGTGATCTTCCCGGTGCTGCGGCCCATCAACATCATCGTGCTGGTGGTGACCGTGATCGAGTCGCTGCGCGCGTTCGACCTGGTCTGGGTGATCAACAAGGGCCGCAACGGGTTGGAGCTGATCTCCGCCCTGGTGACCCAGAACGTCGTCGGCGAGGCCAGCCGGATCGGCTTCGGCTCCGCCCTGGCGACGATCATGCTGGCGGTCTCGCTGGTCTTCATCACCATCTACCTGGCCGTCGTCATGAGGGAGGACCGGCGATGAGCGCGTCGACCGTGACCCGACCGCCGGCGTCGACGCCGACGGCCAAGCCGGCACCGCGCCGCCGGCCGCTGCGCCCCGCCCGGGTGGTGCTGCACCTGTTCCTCGGCGCGGTCGCGGTCGGTTGGCTGTTCCCGATCCTCTGGGCGGTGCTGACCTCGCTGCGCTCGTACGCCTACACCGCCGCCAACGGGTACGTCTCGTTCGGCGGGTGGACGTTCGACAACTACGTCACCGCCTGGCAGACCGCCGAATTCGGCAAGCACTTCCTCAACTCGGTCTACATCACCGTCCCGGCGGTGCTGCTGACCCTGTTCCTCGCCTCGTGCGTGGCGTTCGTGATCGCCCGGTTCAGCTGGAAGCTCAACATCGTCCTGCTCGGGCTGTTCACCGCCGCCAACCTGCTGCCCCAGCAGTCGCTGCTGATCCCGCTGTTCCGGATCTTCACCGAGGTGCCGCTGCCCGAGTTCATGAGCGACTCGGAGCTGCTCTACGACAGCTACTGGGGGCTGATCCTGGTCAACGTGGCCTTCCAGTGCGGCTTCTGCGTCTTCGTGCTCAGCAACTACATGAAGGCGCTGCCCCGCGACCTCTACGAGGCGGCCATGGTGGACGGGGCGAGCATCTGGCGGCAGTACTGGCAGGTGACCATGCCGCTGTGCCGGCCGGCGCTGGCGGCCCTGGCCACCCTGGAGGTGACCTGGATCTACAACGAGTTCTTCTGGGCCACCGTGCTGATGCGCACCGGCGACAAGTTCCCGGTCACCAGCTCGCTGAACAACCTGCGCGGCGAGTTCTTCACCGACAACAACCTGGTGTCGGCCGGCTCGGTGCTGGTCGCCATCCCCACCCTGGTGATCTTCTTCCTGTTGCAGAAGCAGTTCGTCAAGGGCCTGACCCTGGGAGCGTCCAAGGGCTGAGGTCACCGCACCCGCCCACCCACACATGCGCGCGGGAGCGGTATTCCTGACAGGCATGAACATGACCCACAGGCATACCGCTCTCGCGCGGTACTGACGCCCGGCGACCTCACCCACGGTGACGGACGCCGACGCGCCCGCACCGGAGATGAGCGCCATGACCGATCCGACCGTGATCCACCTGCGCCGGGGCCACACCAGCCTGGTGCTCGACGCCTGCGGCCCGGGGCTGCCCCGGATCGTGCACTGGGGCACCGACCTCGGCCCGGTGCCCGCCGACGACCTGCCGGCCCTGCTCGACGCCACCGTGCCGCCGGTGGTGCCGAGCAGCTTCGACGCGCCGACCGTGCTGTCCCTGCTGCCCGAGGCGAGCGCCGGCTGGAGCGGCCGGCCCGGACTCGCCGGTCACCGCGCCGGCCGGGACTGGTCCACCGCCTTCCGGCCCGACAGCCTCGATGTCGACGACCCGGACGGCGCGGCGCGGGTGACCGTGCGGGCGACGGACCCGGGCGTGGGGTTGACCCTGACCGTCGAGATCACCCTCGACCCGGTCGGGGTGCTGACCGTGCGGCACCGGCTGCGCAACGACGCCGACCACCCCTACGAGGTACGCGAGCTGACGCCGGTGCTGCCGGTGCCGGCGGTCGCCACCGAACTGCTCGACCTGACCGGGCGGTGGTGCCGCGAACGTGCGCCGCAGCGGCACCCGTGGCAGCACGGCGCGTGGGTGCGCGAGGGCCGGCACGGCCGCACCGGGCACGACGCCACCCTGCTGCTCGTCGCCGGCACCGCCGGGTTCGGCTTCGGCCACGGCGAGGTGTGGGCGGTGCACACCGCGTGGAGCGGCGACCACGTGACCGTCGCCGAACGCCGCCCCACCGGCGAGTCCACCCTGGGCGGCGGGGAACTGCTCGCCCCCGGGGAGATCGTCCTCGGCACCGGCGAGGAGTACACCACCCCGCTGCTCTACGCGGTGCACTCCACCGCCGGGCTGGACGGGCTCAGCGACCTGCTGCACACCCACCTGCGGGCCCGGCCGGGCCACCCCCGCACGCCGCGCCCGGTCACCCTCAACGTGTGGGAGGCCGTCTACTTCGACCACGACCTGGACCGGCTGCGCACCCTCGCCGACCGGGCCGCCGAGGTGGGCGTGGAACGGTTCGTCCTCGACGACGGCTGGTTCACCGGCCGCCGGCACGACCGGGCGGGCCTGGGCGACTGGCAGGTCGACGCCGACGTCTGGCCGGCCGGCCTGGGACCGCTCGTCGGCCACGTGCGCGGGCACGGCATGCAGTTCGGGCTCTGGGTCGAGCCGGAGATGGTCAACCCCGACTCCGACCTGTTCCGCGCCCACCCCGACTGGGTACTCAGCGCGCCCGGCCGGCTGCCCCTGCCGTGGCGGCACCAGCAGGTGCTGGACCTGGCCAACCCGGCGGCGTACGCCCACCTGCTCGACCGGCTCGACTCGCTGCTGACCGGGCACCCCGGGATCAGCTACCTCAAGTGGGACCACAACCGGGACCTCACCGAGGCGGGGCACGCCGGCCGGCCCGGGGTGCACGCGCAGACCGTGGCGGCCTACCGGCTCCTCGACGAGCTGCGCGCCCGGCACCCGCACCTGGAGATCGAGAGTTGCTCGTCCGGCGGGGCCCGGGTCGACCTGGAGATCCTGCGCCACACCGACCGGGTCTGGGCCAGCGACACCAACGACGCCCTGGAACGGCTGTCCATCCAACGCTGGACCGGCCTGCTGCTGCCCCCGGAGCTGATCGGCACGCACATCGGCCCCGGGCGCTCGCACACCACCGGCCGGGTGCACACCCTGGGCTTCCGGGCGGTCACCGCGCTCTTCGGCCACCACGGCATCGAATGGGACATCGTCGCGATCGACCCCGCCGAGCGGGCCGAGCTGACCGCCTGGGTGGCCCTGCACAAGCGGCTCCGGCCGCTGCTGCACAGCGGGCGGGTGGTGCGGTTCGACCACCCGGACCCGGCCGTGCAGGCGCACGGTGTCGTCGCCCACGACCGCTCCCGCGCCGTGTACGCGGTGTCCCGGCTGGCCACCTCCGTCACGCAGACCCCCGGCCCGGTCCGCCTGCCCGGCCTCGACCCGGCCCGCCGGTACGCCGTCCGCCCCGCCGAGGGGGTGCCGGAGCCGGAGACCATGCAGATCACCGGACCGGGCTGGCTGCCCGCCGTGACGCTGCCCGGCTCGGTGCTGGCCACGGTGGGCCTGCACCTGCCGGCCCTGCACCCGGAGCAGGCGCTGCTCCTGGAGGTCGACGCCGTCGACTGACCGGCCGGGCCCCGGGGGTGATCGACTCAACGGGGGCGATGTTGCGGTATCCCCAGCGGTCGATACCGCAACATCGCCCCCGATGCGGGGAGCACACGGGTGGTGGCCGGGCCCCGGAGGGCCCGGCCACCGGTGGGGCGGGGATGGTCAGCTCGCGGTGCAGGTCACCGTGGGAGCCGGGTTGCTGCCGGTCCAGCTGCCGATGAAGCCGAAGGCGGTGCTGGCCCCGGCGCCGAGCCGGCCGTTGTAGTCGACGTTGCGGGCGGTCACCGTGCTGCCGCTGCTGCTCAGCGTCGCGTTCCAGGACTGGCTGACGGTCTGGCCGTTGGCGAAGGTCCACTTCGTCGTCCAGCCGTTGATCGCCGCGCTGCCGGCGGTCACCTTCACCTCACCCTGGAAGCCGCCCTGCCACGAACCGATGACCGTGTACGTCGCGGTGCAGCCACCGGTCGCTGGCGGGGTCGTCGTCGGCGGGGTGGTGGGAGGCGTGGTGGGCGGGGTGGTCGGGGGCGTCGTGGGCGGGGTCGTCGGCGGCGTGGTGGGGGTGGTGCCGGAGTAGACCGACGCCTCCTTCGCCGTCGCCTTGATGCCGTTGGCCCCGTTGAAGATCCGCTGGCCCCAGGTGGTCAGGGCGGCCGGGTTGAAGTTGGTGGTCATGTCGAGGTACTCCACGCCGCCGCCGTTGCCGCTCCACGACCAGCCCAGGTAGCCGATCCCGTTGGCCTGGGTGTACGACAGGATGGTGTCCTCGTCGGGGTTGCCGTCGGAGTGGTCGAAGCCGAACTCACCCACCACGATGGGCAGCTTGGCGGTACGGAACCGGCCCAGGTAGTCGCTGATCTCGGCGGCGGTGTCGAAGACGCCGTACATGTGGATGGAGAAGACCGTGTTCTTCTGCGGGTCGGCGGCGAACACCCCGGCCGCGTTGTCGCGCATGGTGAACGACCAGTCCTGACCCCAGTTCGGGGCGTCCACCATGATCGTGTGGGTGATGCCGCCGGCCCGCAGCCGCTTGATCGCGTTGGCGTTGTCGGTGGCCCAGGTGCCGTAGCCCTGGTTGCCGTACGGCTCGTTGCCGATGTTGACGATGACGTACCGCTCCTGGCCCTGCAGGGCGCTGGCGATGCTCAGCCAGTAGTCGACCGCCCGGTCCAGGGTGATCGCCCCGGCCTGCTCGCCGTACCCGGTGGTGTCGTGCACCTCCAGCACGCAGATCAGCTTGTTGGCCTTGCACAGCGAGATGACGTTGCTGACGTCGGCGGCGGTGTTCTTGGTCCAGCGGTCACCGCTGGCCAGCACCACCCGGACGGTGTTCGCACCGAGCGCCTTGATGTTGGCGAAGGAGGTGGTCTGCTGCGGGTACCAGGTGTGGGCGTGGTTGACACCCCGCATGATGAACTCGTTGCCGTTGGCGTCGTAGAGCTTGCCACCGGAGACCGTGAAACCGGCCGCGGCCTGGGCCGGCTGGCCGAAGGCGAACACGGCGGCGAGGACGGTGAGCAGGGCGACGCCGGCGACGGAAAGTCGCTTCTTCATGGGTTTCCTCAGGAAGGGTCGACCCCGTTGCCCTGGCGGGGTGGCGATGCTGGTGACGGTGGCGCTCGGCTGTAGCCCGACAGCCGCCGCCTGACTCCCTGGCCGCGTGCGGACCAGCGTAGGCCCACCGGGTCGGGAAGGCAACCGGTTAAGTAGCCTGCCTGTCTCCGCCGACCCTGTGGCGGCCCACGCCGACCGTGAGCCGCCACAGGGGGCGGTCATCCCCACCACAGGATGTGACACCACCAGCCTGAACCGGTTAAGCCGGACCTTAGACGGCCCTCCCGTCACCGTCAAGAGGGACCCGGCCGCCCATCCGAGGTTGACCGGCACCGGCCAGGGGTATCCGGTGACGATCGTCGCCCGGAAGGAGAAACCAGGATGGTCCGCGTCGGCTACACCCTGATGTGCGAACAGACCGGCCCGAAAAAGTTGGTCGACCACGCGGTACGGGCGGAGGCGGCCGGCTTCGACCAGCTGGTCATGTCCGACCACTACTATCCGTGGCTCGACGCGCAGGGCCACTCCCCGTACGCCTGGTCGGTGCTCGGCGCGGTCGCCCACGCCACCAGCCGGGCCGAGCTGATGTCCTTCGTGACCTGCCCGATCCGCCGGTACCACCCGGCAGTGGTGGCGCAGAAGGCCAGCACCATCGGGGTGCTCTCCGACGGGCGGTTCACCCTCGGCCTCGGCGCCGGGGAGAACCTCAACGAACACGTGGTCGGCGGGTGGCCGCACGTGCAGCAGCGGCACGAGATGTTCTCCGAGGCGCTCCAGATCATCCGTCCGCTGCTCAACGGTGAAACGCTGACCTTCTCCGGCAACCACTTCGACGTCCCCGACGCCTATGTCTGGGACCGGCCGGAACACCCCGTACCGATGGCCGTCGCCGCGTCCGGGCCGTCGTCGGCCACCCTCGCCGCCGAGTACGCCGACGGCATCGTCGCCACCGAACCCGACTCCCGGATCATCCAGCTCTACGACGACGCGGGCGGCGCCGGGCAGCCCCGCTACGGCCAGGTGGCCATCTGCTACGGCCCCGACGAGGCCGAGTGCCGCAAGATCGTGCACGACCAGTTCCGCTGGTTCGGCAGCGGCTGGAAGGTCAACGCCGACCTGCCCGACCCGGAGGCCTTCGCCGCCGCCACCCAGTTCGTCCGGGAGGAGGACGTCGCCGAGGGCATCCCCTGCGGCCCCGACGTCGAACGGCACGTCGAGGCGTTCCGCGCCTTCGTCGACGCCGGCTTCACACACGTGGCGATCGTGCAGGTCGGCGGGGACAGCCAGCCGATGTTCCTGGACTGGGCGCAGGAGCAGCTACTGCCCCGGCTCCGCGAGCTGTGACCGCCGTGGCGGGTCGGGTGCGGGTCGTACCCCGCCCCGACCCGCACCCGACCCGCTCCGACCCGGACGCGTTGCGGCGGGCGCTCGCCGCGCCCCGTCCGACGGCCGGCCTGGATCGGGGCCCCTGCTCCACCTGCGCGCCGCACCGGGCCCGGAGCCCACGGCCGGGAGCGGCAGCCCGAGCCAGCATCTCCCGGACCAGGGTCTCGTCGTCGTGGATCATCGGTTCACCGGCGCGGTGGGCGTCGCCCCCGGTGAGCAGGTAGGCGGTGCGGCGCAGCTTCGGTGTCGCCGCCGTCACGAAGTCGACGTACTCCTGCCGTCGCGTCGCGTGCATCGACCACTCCCCGTCCCGGACGCCGGCACTGTCACCGTAGTGATGGCGGCGGGGCCGGAGAGGGTTGCACGGGTTCCCGGGTGGGCCGGTCAGGCCGGGTCGAGGTCCAGGTCGGCGACGACCGGGTAGTGGTCGGAGGCGTACTCGGTGTCGCCGCCACGTACCACCTGGAAGTCCCGCAGCCGGGCGGCGAGCGCCCGGGTGCCGAGCAGGTAGTCCAGCCGCATGCCGGAGAACTCGACGCCGCCGCCGTGCCGGGTCGGCGCGGTCAGCCCGGCCCCGGCCGACCCGCCGGCGTCGGCCGGGTCGGTCGGGGCGGCGGTGCGGGTCCAGAGGTCGACCAGGCCGGCGGCGAGCAGCCGGGCCACCGCCCGGGTGTCCACCGTCCGCCCGTCGCGGCGCAGGTGCCGCCGCCGGTACGCCGCCGGCAGCCGGGCCACCCGGTCGGTGTGATCGGTGCCCGGGTCGAGGGTGTTCAGGTCACCGGCGAGCAGCGCCAACTCCCCCGGTGCGCGGCGCACCGCCCCGGCGAGCCAGCCGGCCTCGATCCGCCGCCGCAGCCCGGTGTACGGGTCGAGGTGGGCGCTGAACACGGTCAGCGGCCCGGCGGTGGTGGCCAGCTCGACCCGCTGCGCCGCGTGGTGCAACGGCCGACGGACCGGCCCGGCGTGACGGGTCCGCCACGGCGGGCGGACCAGCACCGCCACCGGCTGACCGAAACAGCTGCGGGCCAGGTACGGGCGCATCCCCACCCGGTCGGCGAACCCGGCCAGCACCCCCGGCCGGTCGAAGCCGCGCAGCTCCTGCACGGCCAGCACGTCGGGGGCCTGCGCGGTGACGACCCGGCACACCAGGTCCCGCCGGTCCGGGCCGGTACGGTCCCGGCCGCCGGTCCTGATGTTCCAGGTCATCATCCGCAGCACGGTCGACGGCTCACCCGGGGCGGCCGGCCTTGGCCAGCTCGTCGTCCAGCTCGTCGACCTGCTCCGACTCGATCTCGGGCCGGTTGCCCTCGTAGACGTCGGCGTTGGGCCGGATCACCCAGTAGAGCAGGCCGATCCACAGGCCGCTGAGGATCAGCGCGCCCATGAAGTCCGTCGGGTGGTGCATGCCCCGGTACATCCGGGAGGTCGCCACCCCGACCGGCATGATCACGGCCAGCGCCACGAAGAGCCACCGCCACCAGCGGTCGGTGCGGACGAACACGATGATCGCGATGACCAGCCAGAGGCAGGTGGTCGCGGCGATGTGCCCGGACGGGAAGGACGAGGTGGGCATCTGCCCGTCCAGGTTCTCCACCGCCGGACGGGGCCGGTCCACCACCCGGGCCGAGGCGAGGAACAGGCTCAGCTCGCCGAAGAGGGCCAGCACCACGAAGAGCACCGGCCGCCACCGCTTCCAGATGGCCAGCACCAGCGGGCAGAAGACCAGCGAGACGATCAGGATGGCGTGGGTGTCGCCGAACTTGCTCCACCACCAGCTCAGCTCGGTGAGGAAGTCGGTGTGCCGGTCGGCGAACCAGCGCGGCACGTCGGTGTCCAGGGTCTCGAAGACGGTGCCCTTGGCGTGGTAGCTGACGTAGGTGCCGAAGCCGTACAGGGCACCGAAGACGATCACCCAGCCGACCAGCAGTTCGGCGACGGCGGAGCGGGGGTGCTCCAGCACGTGCTCCTCGGCGGGGGCGGGGGTGATCTTGTCGCCGGCCTCCGGCTCCAGCCCCTCGGTCAGCGGCGGCACCGGCCGGCCCCGCTCGCGCCGCCACAGCCGGAAGGCGTACGCGGTGACGCCCAGCCAGGCCGCGCCGAGCAGCCAGCCGCCGATCAC
Organism: Micromonospora sp. HM134; assembly: GCF_007833915.1. Classification (NCBI taxonomy): domain Bacteria; kingdom Bacillati; phylum Actinomycetota; class Actinomycetes; order Micromonosporales; family Micromonosporaceae; genus Micromonospora; species Micromonospora sp. HM134. Next base: position 1,942,584 of record NZ_CP041061.1, on the reverse strand, counting down.
GTCGGAGACGAAGTGCACGCCGAGCGCGATCCGGGTCAACCCGATCAGCGCCACCAGCACGGCGGCGACGGTGATCGCCGGCTTGCGCCAGCGGGGCGACATGGCGGGCAGGAAGACCAGCAGCAGCGCCCCGTACGCGACGAACGAGCCGAGCGCGTGCCCGCTGGGGAAGCTGTTGCCGGGGGCGCTGGCGACCGGCACGTCGACCACCGGGCGGAGCCGGCCGACCAGGGCCTTGAGCGACGGGTCGAGGATCAGCCCGCCCACGCCGGTGACGATCAGGTAGACCGCCAGCCGGGACTGGCGACGGATCAGCAGGGTGACCACGGCAATGGTGACCAGCCAGATCAGCACCGGCCGCCCGCCCAGGTCGGTGACCGCCTGGAGCACGGTGACCAGCGCGTGGTGCGGGGCGACGAGCCCGTTGAACCACTCGGCCGCCTCGTGGTCGGCGTGGTACATGGGGCTCCACTTGAACCGGACGAGCATCAGCAGCAGCCCGAAGGCCACCCCCGCGCCGGCCACGGCCAGCAGGCCGACGACGCTCCGTTCGGCGAAATGGCCGAGCGGCCGTCGGGCCGTTGACTCCTTGACCGCGGTCACCCCGCACCTCCCTGCGTCGACGTGGCGAGGCGCGCTGTACCCGATTCCGCCGCCGCGTACACGCCCGTCCGGTGTGGCGGGGTCAGAGAGCGGTCATGTCACCGGTGTCGAGCAGTTCCCCCCGCTCGGCGTCGGGCTCCCACAGGTCGGGTTGGGCGGGCTCCGGGGCCCCGATCCGCATCGCCTCCAACTGGGCGGCGAAGGACAGCCCGCCGAACAGCGCCATGCCGGTGAGGTTCGCCCACAGCAGCAGCGCCATCATCCCGGTCAACGCCCCGTACGTCTGGCCGAACCCGCCGCCGAACTTGACGTACGCGGCGAGCAGCAGGCTGGCCAGCCACCACAGGGCGGTGGCGATGCCGGCGCCGAAGAAGAGCCAGGACAGGCCGGGCTGCTTGCGCCGGGGCGCGTGCCGGAAGATCACCGCCACCGCGACGACGGTCAGCACGAGGCTCAGCGGCCAGCGCACCACCCCCCAGAGGCCGGCGGCGAGATCACCCCACTCGTAGTGGCGCTGCACGGACTCGCCCATCGCCCCGCCGCCGACCAGGATCAGGAACCCGGCCAGCGCGGGCAGGCCGGCGACCACGGCCAGCACCGCCGCCCGCAGGTACTTCCACAGCGCGGGACGGTCCCGTTCCACGCCGTAGATCCGGTTGGCGCCGCGTTCGATCTGGGCCATCGTGGTGGTCAACGCGACCAGGCCGGTGATCAGGCCGAGGGTCAGCGCCAGTTCGCCGGTGCTCTCGGTGCGGTCGCTCTCGCCGAGCAGGTCCTGCACCACCTGTTCGCTCTGCCCGGGGGTCAGCGCCAGCACGGTGTCGGCGACCACCCGGCCGCCCTCCTCGACGCCGAGGTCGCTGATCAGGCCGGTGAGGGCGATCAGGAACGGTACGACGGCGAGGCAGAGTTGCAGGGCGAAGGCCCGGGAGTGGCTGAACCCGTCGCCGTAGCGGAACCGGATGAACGCGTCCCGCATGAGCTGCCAGCCGCCGTGGCGGCGCAGCGTACGCCAGGCGTCGTCGGCGGAGAGTTCGTCCGACGCCATCAACCGCGTCTCGGGGACGAGTCTCGTGCTACTCACGGCGGGCTTCCTCGACCAGCTTCTCGCCCCGCCGCGCCGCCGCGTCGGCGTCGTACGCCAGGTCGGGGTCGCGGGCCGGACGCGGCACGCAGAGCCACAGCGACTCGGGTCTGATCTCGGCGGTCAGGGTCCGCCCCGGGGCGATCAGGTCGCCGTCGAGCTGCCGGGGCTGGGCCCGGTTGCTGGTGATGACGACCTTGCGGGCCCGCTGGACCTCCATCTGCGGGACGCTGCCCTGCCGGCGGACCAGGGCCCAGCCCATGGTGAGCCAGTGCCGCAGCGTACGCGGGGTGAGCACGGCGACGTCGAGCCAGCCGTCGTCGGGCTCGGCCTCGGTGAGCAGGCGCACCCCACCCTGGAGCCGCCCGACGTTGGCGATCAGCACGGAGCGGGCCCGGCGACGCATCGGCGGCCGGTCGTCGATGCGGATGGTGACCCGCATCGGCCGGTCCCGCAGGTGTTTCGCGGCCCCCACCACGTACGCGGGCCAGCCGATCCGGGCCTTGGTGGTCTCGGAGGTGTCCGCCAGCATCTGCGCGTCGAAGCCCATCCCGGCCATCACCGCGAAGCACCGGTCGTCGACGACGCCGACGTCGAGCCGGCGTCGTCCGCGCTCGACGGCCACCTGGAGGCCGGCGGCGAGGTCGTTGGAGAGCCCGAGGTTGGCGGCGAGCAGGTTGCCGGTGCCCTGCGGCAGCACGGCGAGTTCCACGTCGGTGCCGGCGAGCGCGGTGACGCAGGCCATCACCGTGCCGTCGCCGCCGCAGGCGAAGACCAGTTCGGCACCGGCGGCGACGGCCTGCTCGGTCTGGCCCCGGCCGGGGTCCTCGGCGGTGGTCTCGTACCAGGTGGGGGCGGGCCAGCCGGCGGCGGCGAGGGCCTCGTCCACGGTCGCGCGGAACTCGTCGAGATCGGCCACCTTCGTCGGGTTGACCACCACCGCCGAGCGCGGGGGGCGGTCACCGCCGGTCACCGTACGCTTCTGCTCGTCCACGGCGTCAGTGTGCAGCACCCCGGCCCGGTCAGCGACCCGGCGACGACCGACGTTGCGTTGACCGCAAACAGGTTTGAGCCGGGCCGGGGGTGGGTGGGCCGGTCAGGCCGCCGTCCGCAGTGCCGACTCGACCCGTCGGCGCAGGTCGTCGAGGTCCGCGCCGGCCTCGGTGAGCACCGTCGCGCCCAGGCCGCCGCCCTCGCGGAGCACGCCGAGCAGGAGGTGTTCGGTGCCGATGTGCCGGTGGCGCAGCCGCAGCGCCTCGCGCAGCGCCAACTCCAGTGCGGTGCGGGAGCGCGGGGAGAGCGGCCCGCCGAGCGGCCGGCGCAGCCGCCACCGGCGGCGGGGGGCCGGGACGGCGGCGCGCAGGGCGTCCGGGCCGAAGGTGTCCTCGATCCGGGCGACGATGGCCGCGAGGTCGATGCCGATCTCGCGCAGCGCGGCGGCGTCGGCCTCGCCGAGCCCCGTCCCGCCGTCGCCGGTGTGCCGCCTGATCCGGGCGCGCAGGTCGTCGGCGTCGAGGCCGGCGGCGGTGAGCACCTGGCAGGCGAGCCCGTCGCCGTCGGCCAGGACGGCGAGCAGCAGGTGCTCGGTGCCGACGGGTCCCCGCCCGTCGGCCTGGGCCTGCTCGACCGCGTGGTGGACGACCGCGCGGGCGCGGTCGGTGAACCGTTCGAACATCATGCCTCCCCGGTGCCGGGTACCGCCGGTCGCCCGGCGTGCTTCTTGTGGACCGCCTGCCGGCTGACCTCGAGCGCGTCGGCGATCTCCTGCCAGGACCAGCCCTGTCGTCGGGCGTTGTCCACCTGGACCACCTCCAGCCGTTCGAGGAGCCGGCGCAGGGCACGCACGGCGCGCAGGCCGACCCGGGGGTCGGTGCTGCCGGCGGCCGCCGCGAGTTCCGTCGCCTGACTCATGCTGTCAATTTACGTTGACACTCCCCGGGCGTCAACCTGAGTTGACGATACCGTCGCGTACCCGACACGACGCCGGGCGGCCCGAACCTGGCCGGCGGCGGTGCTACGGTCCGCTGGTGTTCCGTCGCCGCACCGCCGACCAGCCCGTCGAGGCGGCCCGCCGGCTGCCCGTCGGCCGGGTCGAGTGGGAGGTCGCCGGCGGCACCGTGGCCGGCCACCGCTACTCGGCCAACTTCGACGCCCTGCACGTCGACCCCGACCTGCCGTTCGCGGTGGTCGTCGACGGCATGGGCGAGGGCGAGGGCAGCCGCGTCGCCGGCACCACCGCCCGCGACACCCTGCACGAACTGGTCCGCGCCGGCTGGCCCGCCGTCGGCCCGCGCGAGCTGCGCGCCGCGGTCACCGAGGCCCAGATCCGGGTACGCCGGGCCGGTGCCGCCATCGACGAGCTGGCCGGCTGCACCCTCACCGCCATGCTCGCCCAGCCCGACGGCGAGCTGGCCTGGATCGTCCAGCTCGGCGACTCCCGGGCCTACCGGCTGCGCGACGGGCTGCTGGAGCTGGTGACCGTGGACCACACGATGGCCTGGCTCGGGGTGCTGCACGGCTGGTGGCCGGCGAACTCCCGGGAGGCCGCCCGCGCCCGCTACCAGCTGCTGCGCTACCTCGGCCACCCCGACCGGCCGGACCCGGACCTCCTCGGGGTGCCACTGCGCCCCGGCGACACCTGGCTGCTGTGCACCGACGGAATCAGCGACCAGCTCGACTACCACCGCCTGCGGGACCTGCTCGCCGAACCGGACCCGACCCGGGCGGTACGCGGCCTGCTCGCCGCCAGCCTGGCCGAGGGCGGCAGCGACAACGCCACCGCCGTCGTGCTGCGCGTCCACCCGGCGACCGGCGGGCACCCGTCCGACTGATCCGGCCCCACCGCCCGCCCGCCGCGACTAGCGTCGGTGGGGACGGCGTGGGGCGTGCCGGGAGGTGAACCGGATGACCGGGTCCACGGGCGGGCCGGTGGTGGTCGGGGTCGGGCCGGCACCGGACGACCTCGCGGTGGTCCGGCTGGCCGCCCGGGAGGCCGCCGCGCACGGCCGGGGCCTGGCCCTGCTGCACGCCTTCAACTGGGAGGCCGCCCTCACCGGCCCGTCGGTGGCCGGCAGCCGGGACGCCGCCGAGGAGCTGATCGCCCACGCCGCCACGGCCGCCAACGAGGTCGAACCGGCGGTACCGGTCAACGGCGAGATCGTCGAGGGGGCGCCGGTCGAAGCCCTGATCCGCCGCTCCGGGACGGCGTTCCTGGTGGCCATCGGGGACGGCGGGATGGCCGGCTGCGGCGGCTGCGTACCGGCCGACGCCCCCGCCGTGCAGCTCGCCGCCCGCGCCGGCTGCCCGGTGCTGGTGGTCCGCCGCGACCCACCGCCCCCGGGTCCGGTGCTGGTCGGGGTGGACGGCTCAGCCAGCTCCCGGGCCGCGCTCGACTTCGCCTTCGGCTGCGCGGCCCGCCGGCAGGCCCGGGTCATCGCGGTCCGGGCCGTCGAGCCGGGACGACCCGACGGCGGCGACGACGTGCTCGGCACGCTGGTCGCCGAGGTCGGCCGGCAGCACCCGCGGGTGCCGGCGGAGTGCCACACCGTACGCGGCGACCCCGGCACCGTCCTGGTGGAGCAGTCCCGCTCGGCGCAGGTGGCGCTGGTCGGCGCGCGGGGCGACCAGCCGGGACGGGGGATGCTGGGCGAGGTGAGCCAGACCCTGCTCTACCACGCGCCGGCTCCGGTCATCGTCGTCCGTGGACTGGTTTCCGCCGTGCCGGCCGGGGCATGACGTCCCCAGCGGCCGGGACCAACGGCCCTGACCGGTGACCGGGCGAACGCGAAGACTGGGTCTGCCCGGGGCGAATCGGCGCTTCCGGGTGCAGAACTCCCCGACCCGCGAGAGGCTTTGGCAGCATGGACACCGCTCTCGACCTGCACAGCCCCCTGACCGACGACGAGCTGCGCCGGCTGGACGCCTACTGGCGGGCGGCGAACTACCTGACCGTCGGGCAGATCTACCTGCTCGACAACCCGCTGCTGCGCGAGCCGCTCGCCCCCGAGCACGTCAAGCCCCGGCTGCTCGGTCACTGGGGCACCAGCCCCGGCCTGAACCTGCTCTACGCCCACCTCAACCGGGTCATCGTCAACCGTGACCTGTCGGCCATCTTCGTCACCGGCCCCGGCCACGGCGGCCCGGCCCTGGTGGCGAACACCTGGCTGGAGGGCACCTACAGCGAGCTGTACCACTCGGTCAGCCGCGACGAGACCGGCATGCAGCGGCTGTTCCGCCAGTTCTCCTTCCCCGGCGGCATCCCGAGCCACGTGGCACCGGAGGTGCCGGGTTCGATCCACGAGGGCGGCGAGCTGGGGTACGCCCTGAGCCACGCCTACGGCGCCGCGTTCGACAACCCGGACCTGCTGGTCGCCTGCGTCATCGGCGACGGGGAGGCGGAGACCGGCCCGCTGGCGGGCAGCTGGCAGTCCACCGTCTTCCTCAACCCGGCCCGCGACGGCGCGGTGCTGCCGATCCTGCACCTCAACGGCTACAAGATCGCCAACCCGACGGTGCTGGACCGGATCCCCACCGAGGACCTGCTCGACCAGATGCGCGGCCACGGCTACCAGCCGTACCTGGTCGCCGGGGACGACCCGGAGCAGGTGCACCAGCTCCTCGCGGCCACCCTGGACCGGGCCTGCGACGAGATCGCCGAGATCCAGCGGGTGGCCCGCTCCGGCGGCCACGTCGAGCGCTCCCGCTGGCCGATGATCATCCTGCGCACCCCCAAGGGCTGGACCGGCCCGGCCCGGGTCGACGGCAAGCAGGTCGAGGGGACCTTCCGCGCCCACCAGGTGCCCATCGCCGAGGTACGCGACAACCCGGCGCACCTGGCCGAGCTGGAGCGCTGGCTGCGCAGCTACCGGCCGGAGGAACTCTTCGACGCCACCGGCGCCCCGGTCGCCGAGCTGACCGCGCTGCCGCCGAAGGGTGAGCACCGGATGAGCGCCAACCCGGTCACCAACGGCGGGCGGGTGCTGCGCGACCTGACCCTGCCGGACTTCCGCGACTACGCCGTCGACGTCAAGCAGCCGGGTGAACCGGTGGTCGGCGCGGCCGGGGTGCTCGGCACCTGGGTCCGCGACGTGATCACCGCCAACCCGCAGACCTTCCGGCTGTTCGGCCCGGACGAGGTCGCCTCCAACCGGCTCGGTGCCGCGTTCGAGGTCACCGACCGGTCCTTCGACGGCCGGATCGAGCCCACCGACGACCACCTCTCCCCCGACGGCCGGGTGATGGAGGTGCTCTCCGAACACCTCTGCGAGGGCTGGCTGGAGGGCTACCTGCTGACCGGCCGGCACGGCATCTTCACCAGCTACGAGGCGTTCATCCACATCGTCGACTCCATGGTCAACCAGCACGCCAAGTGGTTGAAGGTGACCCGGGGCATCCCCTGGCGGGAGCCGATCGCCTCGCTGAACTACCTGCTCTCCAGCCACGTGTGGCGGCAGGACCACAACGGCTTCTCGCACCAGGACCCGGGCTTCATCGACCACGTGGTCAACAAGAAGGCCGAGGTGGTCCGGGTCTACCTGCCGCCGGACGGCAACACCCTGCTCTCCACCATGGACCACTGCCTGCGCAGCCGGCACTACATCAACGTGGTGGTGGCCGGCAAGCAGCCCGCGCCGAACTGGCTGACCATGGACGAGGCGGTCCAGCACTGCCGGCGCGGCCTGGGCATCTGGGACTGGGCCAGCACCGACGACGGCCAGGAGCCGGACGTGGTGCTCGCCTGCGCCGGTGACGTGCCGACGCTGGAGACCCTCGCCGCCGCCGACCTGCTCCGCCAGCGGCTGCCCGAGCTGAGGGTGCGGGTCGTCAACGTGGTCGACCTGATGCGGCTCCAGCCGTCCTCGGAGCACCCGCACGGCCTGCCGGACAACGAGTTCGACACCATCTTCACCCGCGACAAGCCGATCATCTTCGCCTACCACGGTTACCCGTGGCTGATCCACCGGCTCACCTACCGGCGGGCCAACCACGCCAACCTGCACGTACGCGGCTACAAGGAGGAGGGCACCACCACCACGCCGTTCGACATGGTGATGCTCAACGACCTGGACCGCTTCCACCTGGTCATCGACGTCATCGACCGGGTGCCCGGCCTGGCCGCCCGCGCCGCCCACCTGCGGCAGGAGATGGTCGACACCCGGCAGGCGTGCCGCGACCACACCCGCCGGTACGGCGAGGACGACCCCCGGGTCGCCGAGTGGCGCTGGCTCCGCGAGACCCAGCCCCAGCTCGACGGGCAGTGACCCCGCGGTGGGCCGGTCACCGGCCGGCCCACCGCCACACCCCCCCCAGCCAGGAAAGGACGAGACGATGAACCCCGACGAGATCCTGGTCGGCTACGACGGCTCCGCCGACGCGGGCGTCGCCGTGGACTGGGCACTGGCCGAGGCGCAGCGCAGCGGACGCCCCGTCCGGCTGGCGTACGTCTTCGAGTGGATGACCGTCGCCGGCTGGGTCGGCCCGGGGGTGGCCCCCGGGGTCTGGCCGGACGACAACGCCCGGCGGCAGGTCGAGGAGCTGGTGCACAAGGCCGCCTCGGACGCCACCGCCGCCTGGCCCGGCGTCACCGTGCACGGTGAGGTCTTCGACGGCCCGCCCGCGCTGGTGCTGGAGGAACGGTCCGCCGAGGCCGGGTTGCTGGTGCTCGGCAGCCGGGGCCACGGCGGCTTCACCGGCCTGCTCGCCGGCTCCACGGCGGTCTCGGTGGCCGCCCACGCGCACTGCCCGGTCGTGGTGGTACGCGAGGCGCAGGCCAAGGTCACCGGACCGGTGGTGGTCGGCTTCGACGGCTCCGAGCAGGCCGGCACGGCGCTCGGGTTCGCCGTGGAGCGGGCCGCGCAGCGCGACGCCCCGCTGCGGGTGCTGCGGGCCTTCGAGCCGCCGGACGACCGCTGGCGGCCCTCCGACCCGGACGCCGAGGCCCGGCTCGCGGCCGACCGGGCCGAGATCGAACAGGCCCTCGCCGGGTGGCGGGAGACGTTCCCCGAGGTTCCGGTCACGGTGGAGATCGCACCGGCCCGGCCGGCCGCCGCGCTCGTCGAGGCGAGCCGGGAGGCGCAGCTCGTGGTGGTCGGCAGCCGGGGTCGGGGCGGGCTGCGCGGGATGCTCCTCGGCTCGGTCGGCCAGCAGCTCATCCAGCACGCGCACTGCCCGGTCGCCGTAGTCCGCGAACGCTGACCGGGCGCGCGGGTCGGGCGCGCAGGTCGGGCGGCTGTTGGGCCGATGTTGCGGTGATCCGACGATCTGACACCGCAACATCGGCCCCAGCGCGTGGATCACCACGGGGGCGGGTGGATCAACGCCCCGGGGCGGGCGGGTCGGGGTCCAGGGCGAGGTAGTCCTCCTCCTCCTGAGCCAGGTGCAGGCGCAGCACCGCGTCCAGCCCGTACAGGCTGGCGAGCAGGTCGGGCACCTGGTCGGGGCGCAACCGCCCGTCGGTACGGGCCAGGTGACCACCGATCGCGTCCACCAGCCGGTGGATCTCCACGTGTTCCCGGCTCATCGTGGACGTCACCTCCCCGCCCAGCGGGCCGGCCAACGCCGGGTAGAGCTGCCGCTCCTCGGCGCTGTCGTGCGGCAGCACCTCGTCGGTGAGCCGGCGGTGCGTGTCGCGCAGCGCCGGCAGGCACCCGTCGGCGGTCGGCCGGGTCGCCACCAGGTCGGCGGTGTCCCGTACCCGGGCGAGCACGTCCCGTACGCCGGCGTGCTGGCCCGCGTACCGGTCGAGCATGGCGCGGGTGGCCGGCGGGACGTCCGGACGGCGCAGCCCGCCGCGCAGCGCCCGCAGCGCGTTGAGGATCACCAGCACGTCGATGCCCTCCTGGAGGAACGCGCCCGCCACCGGCGGCAGCCGACCGGCGGCGGCGACAAGCATCGCGAGCACCGCCAGCCCCATCCCGACGGCGGCGCTCTGCACCGCGATCCGGCGGGCGTGCCGGGCGATCTCGACGGCGTCGGCGAGCCGGTCCAACCGGTCCACCGTGATCACCGCGTCGGCGACGTCCGCCGACGCGGTCGCCCCGGTCGCCCCCATCGCCACCCCGACGTGCGCCGCCGCCAGCGCCGGCGCGTCGTTCACCCCGTCGCCGACCATCACGGTGACCGCCCGCCGCGCCTCCTGCCGGACCCGGGCCACCTTCTGCTCCGGGGAGCACCGGGCCAGTGCCTCGTCCACCCCCACCAGCCGGGCCACCTGCTCGGCGGTACGCGGCCGGTCCCCGCTGAGCAGCAGCAGCCGGGACAGCCCGGCCTCCCGCAGCCGCCGTACCGTCCGCCGGGCGTCCGGGCGGACCGGGTCCTCCAGCAGGACCGCCCCGAGCGGGCCGTGGTCGTCGCTCACCCACACCGTCGACCAGCCGGCCAGCTCGGCCCGCTCCCGGGCCTGCTCCGCCCAGTCGGGCAGGTCGCCGGTGAGCTGCCCGACCCGCACCGGCCGGCCGTCGACCCGGCCGCTGACCCCCCGCCCCGGTTCCTCGGTCACCTCCGTCGGCGTGGTCAGCCGCAGCCGCCGCTCGCGGGCCTGCCGCACCAGCGCCACCGCCAGCACGTGCGGGGAGAGCTGCTCCACCGACGCGGCCAGCCGCAGCACCTCGTCCCGGTCGCCACCGGGGCCGGCCACCGTCTCCGCCGCCCGGGGCCGCCCGGCGGTCAACGTGCCGGTCTTGTCGACCAGCAGGGTACGGGCCCGGCCGAGCAACTCCAGCGCACCGCCGTCCCGCACCAGGACGCCCCGGCGGGCCGCCCGGGACAGCCCGGAGACGATCGCGATCGGGGTGGCCAGCAGCAGCGGGCACGGCGTCGCCACCACCAGCACGGCGACCGCCCGGACGACCTCCCCCGACCACCACCACGCCACCCCGGCCAGCAGCAGGGTGAACGGCACGAACGCCGCCGCGTACCGGTCGGCGAGCCGGACCGTCGGCGCCCGGTGGGCGGTCGCCTCCCGCGCCAGCCGGACGATCCCCGCGTAGGTGCTGCCCGCCGCGTCCCGGATGGCCTTCAGGCCCACGGCGGCGCCCGCGTTGACCACCCCGCTGGACACCTGCTCCCCGGCGGCCCGGCCCACCGGCTGCGACTCGCCGGTCACCGCCGACTCGTCGAGCGTCGCCGGGGCCGCGAGCAGCCCGTCGACGGGCACCACGTCGCCCGGCCCGACCAGCAGGTCGTCCCCCACCGCGACCCGGTCCAGGCCGACCACCTCGATCCCCCCGTCCGGGGTGCGCCGCCGCGCCTGCCGGGGCGCCCGCGCCAGCAGCGCACGCAGGTCGCGGGTCGCCCGTCCCCGGGCGTACGCCTCCAGCGCCCGGCCGGTCGCCACCATCACCGCGATCACCGCCCCGGCCAGGTACTCCCCGACCAGCAGCGCACCGGCCAACGCCAGGACGGCGATGACGTCCACCCCGAACCGTCGCCGCCACCACTGACGCAGCACCGCCCCGACCGCCGGCACCAGCGCCCCCAGGGTCGCCGCCGCCCACACGGCGTCGGCGGGGCCACGTCGTCCGGTCAGCCACAGCGCCGCCCCGGCCAGCAGCGCCACGCCGAGCAGGGCCAGCGGCGTCCACTCGCGCAAGCGCACCGGACGCCGGTCGACCGGCCGCTGCGGAACACACTCCTGCGGTGCCGCGTCCACCTGCGGATCGTCCCAGCAGGGGGCCGGCGGGGACCGGGAACCGGGAAACCGCCGGGCCGAAATGCCCCCGAGGGGGGACCTGCGGACCCTGCGCGAAGGTCGAGCCGGCAGGCAAGGATGGAACGGTATCCCCACCCCGGGGCCGACGGGGTGGGGCACGATGGGAAAGAAACGGAAAGGTCGTGCCGATGAGCCACCAGACGCCCGCGACGGACCGCCCGCTGACCACCGCGCTCGCGGAGGCGGCGGCGACGGCAGGTCACGCCCCCTCCGTGCACAACACGCAGCCGTGGCGCTGGCGGGTCCTGCCGGACGCCCTGGAGCTGCGGGTGGTCCGGGAACGGCAGCTCTCCGCCACCGACCCGGAGGGCCGGCTGGTGGCGGTGAGCTGCGGCGCGGCCCTGCACCACGCCCGGGTGGCGCTGGCGGCCGAGGGCTGGACGGCGGTGGTCGAACGACTGCCCGACCCGCAGCAGCCGGACCTGCTGGCCCGGTTGACCGGCCTGACCCGTTCCGGGGCCGACCCGGAGGCGATGCGCATGGTGCAGTGCATGCAGGTGCGGCACACCGACCGGCGGCCGGTCAGCGACGAACCGGTGTCGGCCGAGGCGATCGGCGACATCACCCACGCGGCGGACGCCGAGGGGGCCCGGTTGCAGATCCTCGACGCCGACCAGGTGATGGAGCTGGCCGCGACCGCCTCGCACGCCGGCACCATCGAGGCGGAGGACCCGCAGACCCGCGAGGAGTTGCAGTACTGGACGCACCGGGCCGACAGCGGCACCGGGCTGCCGCCGGAGGTGCTGCCGCAGAACCCGCCGCAGACCACCGTCCCGGCCCGGGACTTCGGCAGCCCCGGCGACCTCCCGGTCGGCCCGGGGCACGACAAGGCCGCCGTGTACGGGCTGCTCTACGGCGACGAGGACGAACCGGACAGCTGGCTGCGGGCCGGTGAGGCGCTCTCGGCGCTGTGGCTCACCGCCACCCGGCACGGGGCGTCGGTGGTGCCGCTGTCCGGCGTGGTCGAGGTGGCCGGCACCCGACAGACGCTGCGGCAGCTGCTCAGCGGGCTCGGCTACCCGTACCTGGTGCTGCGGATCGGGCTCGCGGACCCGGCGCACGCCGGCCCACCGCACACCCCCCGGCTGCCGGCCGCGCAGGTGGTCGACACCTCCGCGGTACGCGACCAGCGGCCCTGACGATCTCGTGCCCGGCGGTCACCGGGCGGTAACATCGCCCGCGTGGCCGCCAGCACCCCTGCTTCCCGCAACGAACACCAGGTCCCCTCGCTCGGGCTGAGTCCGCTGTCCCGGGTCCGCCTGGACGAGCTGCTCCAGGAGATGCTCGACCGGGTCGGCGACGTGGTGACCAGCCGGGAGCGGCTGCGGGCGCTGCTCGACGCGGTGGTCGGCATCGGCACCGACCTCGACCTGCGCAGCACCCTGCAACGGATCGTGCAGGCGGCCTGTGAGCTGGTCGGGGCCCGCTACGGCGCGCTCGGCGTGATCGGGCCCGACCGGCTGCTGCACGACTTCATCACCCACGGCATCGACGCCGAGCTGCACGCGAAGATCGGTGACCTGCCGCACGGGCGCGGGGTGCTCGGCCTGCTCATCGACGAGCCCCGCCCGGTGCGCATGCCCGACATCACCCAGCACCCCCAGTCGTACGGCTTCCCGCCGCACCACCCGCCGATGCACAGCTTCCTCGGCGTGCCGGTACGCATCCGCGAGCAGGTCTTCGGCAACCTCTACCTGGCCGAGAAGCAGGGCGCGCCGGAGTTCACCGAGGACGACGAGGAGATCGTCGTGGCGTTGGCCGCCGCCGCCGGGGTGGCCATCGAGAACGCCCGGCTCTACGCGCTGGCCCACCGCCGGGAACGTTGGCTGGCCGCCACCGCCGAGATCACCTCGGTGCTGCTCGGCGAGGTACGCCGGACCGACGCGCTGACCCTGGTGGCCCGCCGCGCCCGGGAGGTCGCCGAGGCGGAGCTGGCGCTGGTGCTGCTCTACGACGAGGACGCCGGCCAGTTCACCGTCGAGGTGGTCGACTCCGCCGACGGTGACGCCGACGGGCTGGTCGGCGCGCTGCTGCCGGCCAGCGAGACCAGTTTCGCCGGCCCGGTCACCGAGCGTCGCCGGGAACTGCTCGACAACCTGGCCGAGGCGGCGCCCTGGCCGGTGCCGGTGGTCGCCGGCCCGGCCGTGGTCTCCCCGCTCGCCGCCGCCGACACCCTGCACGGGGTGCTGGTGGTGGCGCACCGTCCCGACGCCGGCCGGGCCGCCGACGCCGACGTCACCCTGCTGGCCAGCTTCGCCGGTCAGGCGGCCCTGGCCATGGAGCGGGCCCGGGGCCAGGAGGAACGGGAACTGCTGGTGGTCCTGGAGGACCGTGAACGCATCGCCCGGGACCTGCACGACGTGGTGATCCAGCGGCTGTTCGCCACCGGCCTGCAACTGCAGAGCGGCGCGATGCACGCCCGGCCCGACGTCGCCAAGCGGATCAACGCGGCCGTCGACGACCTCGACGCCACCATCCGCGACATCCGCCGCACCATCTTCGAGCTGCGTACCCCGATGAGCGCGGCGCTGCGCACCGAGATCCGGGAGGCGGTCGACGTGGCCGCCGGGTCGCTGGGCTTCCGGCCCGCCGTCGAGCTGGACGGCCCGATCGACAGCGCCGTGCCGGAACCGGTCCGCCCCGACCTCACCGCCGTGCTCCGCGAGGCGCTGTCCAACGCGGTACGCCACGCCGAGGCCAGCCGGGTCGCCGTCGCCGTCCGGGTCGACGCCGGCCGGGTCACCGTGACCGTCACCGACGACGGGGTGGGCTGCGACCCGGCCGCCGCCCGGGGTGGCCTGGTGAACCTGCGCGAACGCGCCGAGCGGCACGGCGGCGAGTTCGAGGTACGCCGGGTCGAGCCGCACGGTACCCAACTCTGCTGGTCGGTCCCGCTGCGCGACTGATCCCCCCGGGGCGGCCCACCCGGGCGGTGGGTCAGTGGCGTTGGCCGAGGAGTCGGGTGGCGAGCACGGCGGCCTGGGTGCGGCGTTCCAGGCCCAGCTTGGCCAGCACACTGGAGACGTAGTTCTTCACCGTCTTCTCGGCGAGGAACATCTTGCCGGCGATCTCCCGGTTGGTCAGCCCCTCGGCCACGTACTCCAGGATGCGGCGCTCCTGCTCGGTGAGGGTCTTCAGCTCGCGGGGCTGCTCCACGCCGCTGCGGATGCGCTCCAGCACCCGGGTGGTGATCGCCGGGTCGAGCAGCGACTGCCCGGCGGCGACCCGGCGTACCGCGTCGACCAGATCGGTGCCCCGGATCTGCTTCAGCACGTACCCCGCCGCACCCGCCATGATCGCGGCGAACAACGCCTCGTCGTCCTCGTACGAGGTGAGGATCAGCCCCTTGATCGACGAGTCGACCGCCCGGACGTCCCGGCACACGTCGATGCCGTTACCGTCGGGCAGCCGGGCGTCGAGGATCGCCACGTCGGGGCGGAGGGCGGGAATCCGCCGGGCCGCCTCCTGCGCGGAGCCGGACTCGCCGACCACTTCGATGTCGCCGCTGCTCTGCAACAGGTCGGCCAGGCCACGGCGGACGACTTCGTGGTCGTCGAGGAGGAACACCCGGATCATCCCTCGTTTCTACCCGCCCGGACCGGCCCGTGCACGGGCCGAAGGTCCCTAACCCGGCGCGTCGGGCCGCCTTTCCGGCACGTCGCGCCGGGGACGGGCGGCCCGGCCGGGTCGGGGAGGGCGGCCCGGCGGGTCGGGACGTCCGGCCCTGCCCGGCCCACCCCCGGGTGACGGACCGTGGAGGGGAACCACCACCGGGAACCGGGTCGGCGTCGGCCGGCCGGGGCGAGGCGTTCCCCGCTCGGGGTGGCGCGGCACGAACCGCCACGGAAGGAGCACGACCATGGGCACCGGGTACACCGAGGCGCAGCTACGGGCCGCCGTCGCGGACGCCGTCCGCGCGCCTTCCCTGCACAACACCCAGCCGTGGCGGTTCCGACTGCGCGACGGCGGGATCGAGGTGTCGGTCGACCCGGCCCGCCGGCTGCCCGCCACCGACCCGAGCGGTTGGGGGACCCGGATCGCCGGCGGGGCCGCCCTGTTCAACCTGCGGCTGTCCCTGGCCGTGGCGGGCACCCCGGCGACCGTACGGCTGCGCCCGTACCCGGCCGACCCGGACGTGCTGGCCCGGCTGGTCCCGGACCTGCCGCGCCGCCCCACCCCGGCCGAGCAGAGCCTGTACGCGGCCATCGGCCGCCGGTTCAGCAACCGGGCGCCGTTCTGGCCCGACCCGGTGCCCGCCGAGGCCCGCTGGCGGCTCGGTGAGGCGGCCCGCGCCGAACAGTGCTGGCTGGAACTGGTGATCGGGGTCAGCGCCGTCAACGCCTTCGCCGAGGTCGCCCGCAGCGCCCACCGGGTGCTCGAACGCGACCCCGCCTACCGGGCCGAACGCGCCGACTGGGTGCGCACCGAACCCGCCCCCGACGGGGTGCCCGCCCGCGCCGGAGGCCCGCAGACCGAACCACAGGACCTGCTGCCGTCGCGGGGCTTCGGCGGCCTCGACCGGGCCCCCGGCCGCGACTTCGAGCCGGAACCGCTGGTGGCGGTGCTCGGCGCGGCCGGCAACACGGTCGTCGACCAGGTGCTGGCCGGGCAGGCGTTGCAGCGGGTGCTGCTGACCGCCACCGACGCGGGGCTCGCCGTGTCGATGCTGTCGCAGCCGATCGAGGTGTCGGGGGCACGGGAGGCGTTGCGGCTGTCGCTGGGGCGTTTCGGCACGCCGCAGATGGTGATGCGGATCGGGTACGGGCAGCCGGGGGTGGCGACCCCGAGACGGAGCGTGGACGAGGTGCTCGACGTGGCGGTGGCACCCGGCTGACCACCGGCACTCATCCCCTTGGATTGGGCGGTGCCTTCAATGGAACTTTGGGTCGGACGACGCCGGGCGTGCGCCGTCGTTCTGAGTTAAGACAAGATTCTTTTGATGGCCGGGCCAAGAGCAACCACGCTGGGCGCATCAATGGACTGATGCGCCGCCCAGACCACGCCCCCCATAATCTCCGCAGGCTCGGAAAGACTAGGAAGAACAGTCTCTACAACCTCTGGGTCAAGCTGCGCCAATAGCCTTCGGGCCAACTGCCCGTCACCAGCAATCGCCTCGGCTGGCCAGGTGGCGGTCCCAAGCCAGGCCAGAATTTGACGCGCCAGGGCGGCGTCCCCAGTCTCCGACCGCCGCAAATCCACCATCAAGTTGTCAATTGCCTCCTGATCAACGCCAGCCGCCTGATCGCCCGACAATTCTGACAATTTTCCGTAGAGTGCCTCAGGAACACGGTGACGAACCAGGGCATCAGGGTCTGCTGCCCTGCGAAACTGTATCTCACCCTCATGCAGATCAAGTGCATCGATCATCTGCCCGAGAAGACTCCTCGATGCACCCTGAACCCCAACTTTAGCGAAGCATAATTCTAGATCAAGAGAGTTAAGAATAAGTAGGTCGAGCCCGAAGCGGTTACGCTCCCAAGACAACGACCCCGGATGCACCGATGCGGATCCAAGCAGGGCCGCGTCAGCATCATACAAAGCGATAGTCAGATCGCCCGGACATCTACACAAGTCAGCCGAAAAGCGCCCCACCGAAGTTATTCTGCGGAGAATACTAAGCATCTCCCCATCAGCAACTTCGGAAAGGACATCTCGATCAGAAAGCCCCGGACCGTCCTCTCCACCTGCGAGTATGCGAAGTGATCGCGTGCGCGCCCAGACGGCATCAAGCCAACGCCTGACCCGCTGCTCACCTTTCACTGCTTCCACAAGTACACCACCCTAACACTGACATCGAAATCGCGTTATCAACTCCGCCCACCTCGTCGCAAGAGAGGCTAGCTATCTTCGACCAACAACACTACAGGCAGCCCAGTGACACGTACCCATGCCCGGCCTCACTAGATTGCTCAGCAGGGCGGGCTGATCAGTTCTCACGCTGCCCGCGCGCACACGCAGATTACTTGCAGGCAACAGCGTGAAGTTCGGCATCGACTCACCTGCGCGATAAACCCGGACCGGGCGAAGTGACGACCCACTTTCCACCCTAAACGCGTCCGCGTCCGTCAATTGGCGGGAGTATGGAGCATATACGGCAACATTGGTACCCTCTGGAACCACGAAGTTTCCGTCAGCCAGATCATGTCTGCCATGCCCGGCAAAAACCACCTCACCATCCGGACGACCGCCCGGCACTACCGCCTTAGGCGACCCAGGGGGGCTGGATTTTCGTGCAGCATCCGCCCGCGAAATAATGCTGTCGGCCCATTTCGCCTCGTCGGCCCACTTCATCAGCGCCTTGCCGGTCCGGCCGAGCAGCTTGACGATCGTGCCAGCCTTACGGGCAATCTGGAGCGCCTTGGTCCCCGGAACCATGCCGATGAGCGTCCAGGCACACGCCGCCAGATCACCATGGATGCAGCCCAGAATGTCATCGATACCGAAGAACTTGATCAGTAGCTCGCCACCGGCCCGGACGACAATCGAGACCGCGTTCTGCTTCTTGATCTCGTTGGCCCGTTTGATCTGCTCGTTGGTGGGAGTACCGTCCTTGCCGCCGCCCTTACCACCGCCGCCGCCGTTGCCCCCGCCGGCATTATTCGCCGCCTGGGCCTCTGCCCACTCCTGGTCGCCGCAGGAACCGCCGCAGCCGTCGTTGTCGCCCTTCGTCTCGTGAACGTTGCCAGCCGAGTCCTCGTAGTCAGCGCCGGCTCCGCAGTTGTCGTCGGAGCACATGATGAGGCCGGTCGGGTCGGAGAACGTGATCGGGCTGTTGTTGCTGTAGGCGTAGGCGTTCCACTGCTGCGGGTCGGCCAGGTCCTGCACCGGGTCGACCGAGACGAACCGACCGAGGCCGGCGTCATACTGTCGGGCGCCGATGTGGGTCAGGCCGGTGGGGTCCTTGTCGCCGCCGACGAAGCCCTTGCTGTTGGTCCAGAGCGGCGGGTTGCCCCGGGGGTCGCCGTACGGGGTCTGCCGGCGGATCGTCACCGCCTGGGTGGCGGCGTCGACAGCCGTCTGCTGGGTGCCCTGGTGATCGGAGAAGAGCCAGGTCAACGCGGTCGGCGTGCGGTTGCCGACCAGTTTGCCGGCGAAGCTGTAGTAGCGGGTGCCGGTGACGACGGAGCTGTTGTCCCGCCGGAGCTCCTGGCCGGGCAGGTAGAGGGTGGTGCCGGTGGTGTCCCGCCGGATCAGCCGGGCACCGTCGGCGTCGTAGATGTTGGTCTCGACGGTCTGCCCGCCGACGCTCACCGAGGCGAGCCTGCCCTCGGCGTTCCAGTTCAGCGTCTGGGAGTTGGTGCCGGTCGTGCAGTTGTTGGCGGTGCCGCTGACGGGCCGGCAGCGCATGTTGCCGACGTTGTCGTAGCTGTAGTTGGTGGTGACGTCGGTCTGGCCGGGCACCGTGGTCAGGACCGAGGTGACGGCGTGCGGCCGGACGACGTTCGCGCCACCGGTGGGCGTGGTGTACGTGCGGACGGTGTCCCCGGCCGCCGTGTGCACCTTCTCGGTGCTGCGGTTGCCGACGTCGTCGAGCTCCCACTCGTTCCAGTACTGGGCCGGACCACCGAGGTCGGCGACCTTCGGGTCGGCGGCGCAGGCGACGCCGGCCTTCGGGGTCCAGGCGTGCCGCATCCGGCGTAGTTCGTCGTAGCGGAAGCACTGGGTGTCGGCGGTGCCCACCTGGGGGGTGTCGGCGATGGACGTGATGTTGCCCGCCGCGTCGTAGCTGTAGCTGGTGTCGTTGACCGTGCCGGTGGCGGTCTCCGGCTTGACCTTCGTGCGGGTCACCCGCCGGGTGACGGCGTCGTAGTAGGTGTCGTCCTGGACATACACCCCACCGTCGGTCTTGCGGGTGGTCAGCGTGGGCTCGCCGTACCTGGTGTAGTCCTGCCCGATCACGTAGCGGCCGACGTTGGCCAGGGTGGAGGACAGCTGGGTCGGCAGGCCGGTTGTCGCGTCGTACCCGGTCTGCACCGTTTCGGCGGTCAGGCCCCCGGCGGCCGGATAGGTGATGCTGGTGGGGCTTCCCTCGTACGACGAGTAGCCGTAGCCGTAGATCCAGGTGCCGGACAGGCCGCTGCCCTCGTTGGCGGGAATGACGTAGTTCGCGCCGGTGGGCTGGTAGCGGGTGTTGAAGGCTCGCGCCTGCCACTTGTAGGCGTTGGTGGAGCCGGCCGACTCGTAGCGGATGCTCTCGGTGAGCTGACCGCGCAGCGTCGCCCCGGTGTAGAGCTTGTCGTACTTCCACTCGGCGAGCTTGTTCGCCGTGGCGATGCTGCCGGAATAGAGCGCCTTGCGTCGGCCCATCCCGTCGTACTCGTTGACCAGCACGTTGTTGTTGGCGTCGGTGCTCGTCTCCACCTCGTCGTACACCGTGTAGGTGGTCTGGGTGGTGCCCTTGTCCGGGTCCTTCGCGGTGATCTGCCGGCCCTTGACGTCGTAGGTGTTCACCCACTCGTTGCCGTCGGTGTCGGTGACCTTGGCGAGCTGCCCCTTGCGGTTGTAGGCGTAGGTGGTGACGAGGTCGGGGGTGGCCTGGGCGTCGTCGGTCCGCTGGCGCAGCTCGACGGTCCGCCCCTCGATGTCGGTCTTGGTGGTGGTGACCGTGCCGCCCTCCGGCGGGGTCACCGTGACCGTGTCACCCAGGTACGTCGTCGTGGTGCGCCACTTCTCCACCAGGTTGGTGACGCCGTCGGTGCCGAAGAGGATCTGGTCGGTGGCCCGGGAGGCGTTGTCGTACAGCGTCCTGGTGACCGCCGGCACCGACCACTCCGGCTCCCACCAGAGCGCGCCCCCGGGCGTGCCAGGCTCGGCGTGCGCCTGGTAGCTGGTGACCGCGCGGCCGGTCGCGTCGTACAGGGTGTCGGTGACCACCCGGTCGCCGCCCACCCCGGCGGTCTGCGACTGCCGGGGACGCAGGAAGGCGTCCTTGATCTCGTACGACGTCAGGTAGCCGCCACCGGCGTGCAGCTTGCGGGTCGTCGTGTAGGGGTAGGCGTCCCGGTTCGGCGCGTACCAGTAGGTGTGTTCGACCGACGGGGTCGTCGGATGGTCCGCCTTCGCCCAGCCGACCTCCCAGCCCTTGGCGAGTCGACCCATCGGGTCGTACTCCATGTCGGCGAGGCGGCCGTTGTAGTCGGTCGTGCGGACGGGTTGACCCCAGTAGGGCCGCGTGTCGACGGTGTTGACCCAGTCGGTGGTGCTGCCGTTCGGGTCCGGCGTCCTGGTGGTCACCTTGGTCACCGGGCCACCGGTGGCCGGGGTGTACTCGGTGGTCACCGTCCGGCCGCGGTTGTCGGTGGCGGTCTTCGGCCGACCGTACGCGTCGAAGGTGGCCTGACCGGTGGTCTGCCAGACGGTGCCGCCCGACGACGACCAGTCCTTGAGCTTGTCGACCCGGGTGACCTCGCCCCGGGTGGGCGCGGTGTCCACGCTGGTCGCGCCGTCGTAGAACTTCCGCTCGTCGGCGACGATGTCGGCCTCGGTTGCCGGCGCGGTCGCGCAGGGCACCGCCTTGACGGTGATCTGCTTGACCGCCTGCACGATGTTGGCGGTGACGTTCCGGTTGTACAGGTACGTGGTGCACTTCTCGTCGCCGGTGCTGGCGATGTCCCCGTCGGCCTGGATGGTGTCGGTGGTGCCGTACGTGTCGTCGAAGGCGGACACGGTCCGCGCGGTCCGCCAGCCCCCCGCCCCGTTGACGCCCAGCGCGGTGGCGGTGTAAGCAACGCGGGTGTTGGTGTAGCGGGCGGTGACCTCGTCACCGTTGATGGTGCGGGTCGCGGTGGCCGGTGAACGCCACGGCACGTTGACCGTCTTGGAGACCGGCCTGGTGTCGACGCCGTCGTAGACGACCTGCTCCCGGACCATGCCCGCGAACTGGTCCTCGTCGTACACCGTCTCGGTGCCCAGGGAGGCGGCCACGGTGACGGTGCGCTTGGCGGTGCTCGACTTGCTCACCCGGTCGCCGTGCATGCCGCGCAGGAACGTGGTCCGGGTCAGGGTCTGCGCCGGGGCGTCGCCCTTGCGCACCTCCACCTGGCCGTAGCCGCGGAACTGGTTCCACGTCTTGCGCTTCGGCTTGACCAGGCCGTTGTCGTCGGCGAAGTGCCAGGCCGGGGAGCCGAGATAGGTGTAGAAGGTGTTCTGCACCGGTTGGCCGTGGTCGGTGCTGCCCACCATGACCTTGATGTCGGACTCGGAGACCTGGGTGACGACGTACTTGTGCCAGTATTCGGTGATTTCCAGATCGGCGTCGTACGGGTCCGGGCCGACCACCGGATAGCAGCGCCGGGTGTTGGTCTCCGGCGCGGACGGCAGACTGGTGGCGGTGCAGTCACGCTGGCTGTAGCTGACCTGGATCTTGCCACCGGTCTCGGTGAGAATGTTGCCGATCCGCATCCGGTTGTTGCTGGTGTTGTTCTTGCTGAGCACCCGGTTGGGCATCGACACCGGCTCGAACGTCACCGGCGGCATGACGACGGTCCCACCGACCAGGCCCCGGTGGACCACCGAGGCGAGCCACATGCCGGCGTGATCGCTGCCGTCACCGACGGCGGGATAGGTGTGGTCGAGGGTCCACGAGTCGACCTGCTGCCACGCGGGCGTGGTCTTCGTGGTGTCCCAGACCTGGGTGGTGACCTTCGACAGCCGCTTCGTGCTCCAGAACGTCGGGCCGTAGTTCTCCCCGCAGTCCGCCGCCCCCGAGGCGCAGTCCTGGTCCCACGGGACGTCCTTCCAGTGCGCGGCGTCGTGGATCTGGCAGTCCGCCGCACACCGGTCCTGGGTCTCCAACACCACCTGTGCCAGCGCGGTCACCGACCGGTCGCCGGAGCCACGGTCCCAGGTGCCGTAGTCGATCCGCTTGAGCACGCCGCCGCGCACGTACTCGGCCTTGTTGGTGGAGGTCGCGTTCTTCGCGTACCGGTTGAGCTCCTTGTCGTACCAGTACGACACGGTGTTGCCGCGTGGGTCGACGACGTAGTCGAGGTTCCACCGCCACGCCTGGTTGCAGAGCGACGACGCGAACGACGACACGTTGCACGGCTCGTTGGCGTGGTTGCCGGCGACCGGCACGGTCCAGGTGGAGTCCGTCGCGTTGCTCTGCCCCGGCAGGTTGTTGCGGCCGAAGAAGTACTGCACGCCGTCCGGCGTGGTCACCTTCCAGTACTCACCGTCGTTGTCGCCGTTGCTGGCGTTGGTGAGCTTCTCGATCTTGGAGCCGTCCTCGTTGCGGCTGTGCCAGCCCTTGCCCGCCTCGTAGACCAGCTCGCCGCCCCGTCCGTTGAGCGACATGGTGGCGTTGTCGGACCGCCAGCACTGGTCACCGGTGCGGTTGGTGCTGTTGTTGCCACCGGACATGTCGTCGGCACACGGTACGTAGCTGCGCTCGATGTAGCCGGACCAGAGGTCGAAGCCCTCACCGGCCCAGGAGGGTTGGCTGTTGGACGCATCCGACTGCCCGTCCACCTTGTCGGAGGTGTAGGAGAGCCCGAGGCTGGGCGCGGGGCCACCGATCGTCGGCGGCATCCGCATCGGGTACGACCAGGAGAAGCCACCGGTCGACGTGCCGGCGGACCAGGTCGCGCTCGCCGACATCGGGGTGGCCGCGAAGTCGCCCTCCGGACCGGACGCACCTGCGGCCAGTGCAACCAGCGATGGAGCCGCAGTCCCGGCCCGGCCCGCACCGTCCGTGCCGAGGGGCACCTCGGCGCTCACCGACGATCCGTCGTTGCGCGAGGGCAACGGCTGCGCCGCGCATCCAGCCCGATCCGGGGTCCGCAGCGCGCAGTCCGGCACCTGCCACAGCCGCAGCCGGGAGGACCAGTTGCCGCCGAAGGCGGTGCGGAAGGCCCGGTAGTCGACCGAGACGGTAACCGCGCCCGGCCGCTTCGCGGTGGTCGCGCCGCCGGCACCGCTACCCCCGGCGCTCTCGCCGAGCCGCAGCAGCAGACCGTCGCGCCAGCGTTGCGGTGCGGCGGCCCGGTCCAGCACCTCGACCGAGACCGCTGACGTGTCGGCTCCTGCCGCGCCGGGTGCCCGGCTCACCGTGACCGGCAGCTTTCCCGCCTTCACCCGGGCCGGTGCTGCCCGGCGCTCGTCGTCGACGGGCGGCAGGGTCACCGACGCCCGGCCAGGAGCGGGCCACACCGGCGGGCTCAGCTTGGCGCTGGTGGCTGGGCTGGTGGGATTGGCCCTCCCCCGGGCGGTCTGCCCGTCCCGGTCGAACTTCTCCCGCTGTCGGTTGAGGGTGACCGACCCGGGGGAAGCCTGGGCGGGCACCGTCATGCCGGAGACGACCAGTACGGAGGTGAGCGTCGCGGCGACCACCTGGGTGAAGCGGCGCACGGGGGCAGGACGTGCAACGGAGGTTTTCACCAGACTCCCAGCGGGGATCGCGTTCGCGGCTGACGGGGTGTGCGTGGTGCTCGGTGGGCGGTCAGCCCGTGACATCGGCTTCCCTGACGGCTTCGAGCTCGTTGATCTCGCGGACATCGTTGTCACTCAGCGCACCCTGAAAGAGACTTATGTCATCGATGTCGCCGTGCCAGCGGTCGACCAGCTGGGTGGCTGCGCCGGCGGGGGTGAACCGAGCGGCGCCGAGGTAGAGCGGCCCCGTTGCGTCGAAGGCACCGGTGAAGGCACCCGAGCCGAAGGGGGTGGTCCTGACAAGATCGCCGTTGACGTACAGGCGAACCTGTCGACGCGCGGTGTCGTGAACACCCACCAGGTGGGTCCAGTGAGACAGATCGTCTTCCTCGGTCATCGCACGTGACGTCATGAATGCTTCCGCAAGCCGGCTACCGATGGGTTGGTCATCGGCACCGAAGACGCTGAACGACCAGTAGTTGACAGGCTGTCCGTCCACCGTCCTCGTACGCTGGCCGAGGTAGAACGCGGACTGCTTCGAACCGAGCTGCGACATGGCAGTTTGCATGCCAAGCGACCTAGGCTGTACCCAGGCGGAAACCGAGAAGGACTGGTCGGTACGGAGCACGCGTCCGTCCTGCCAGTTCGGAGTCTGCGGATCTCCGCTCAGGTCATCCTGGCTCCAGCCATACTCGACGGTCGGCTGGGCGGGGTCGTCGATGGCCTGTGAATCGAGAGACATGAAGCTGGCGCGGCTGCCCTCGCCGACGTCGACGCCCTTGGTGAAGGCGATCCGACGGCCGAAGGAGGTGTTCTCCGGACTCATGCACAGCGTCCAGTCGGAGGGATTCTCCTCGTAGCAGCCGGTGGCCCCGTCGAAGGTCCACTGGCCCACCCGGACGGGTTTCAGCATGCCCGGTTCGTCGAAACCGCCGGAGCCTTCCTCGTCCCGGCGCTGTCCGGTGAAGTCGTGCGGCACCAGGGCCCGGTTGTACACCTGAATCTGGGCGACGGAGCCCTGGAAGAAGTTGTTCGTGGCACCTCCGGCGGCTTTGCGTCCCACCTGGAATGACTTGGTGGCATTCCAGGCGCTCGTCCAGGGCATGGAGGCGACGGGCGCTCCGTCAACGAACAGTGTGAGGGACTTAGCCGGGTCATCGTAGGAGAACGCCACGTGCTGCCAACGACCAATATCCGCGCTCGTGATCGCGGCCTGCGGCGTCAGTATGGTGTACGCGCCGACGCAGTCGTTGCTGCGGGTGGTGACGTTCCACCTCGGCACACCTGCCGAGACATAGACCCCGAAGAAGAAGCCGTACTCGCAGTCACCACTCTGGGTGGCGATGGCCATGTTCTGAGTGGGAAGGGAGGACAGGCGTACCCAGGCTGCGACACCGTACGACTTCGTGGTGTCGACCACCGGTCCCGTCGTTTGCAAACTCGACGAGGTGCCGTTGAAGGTGGCGGTCGTGCCCTTGATGATGCGCAGGTCCGGGGTCCACGCGACGTTGCTGGCCGTCAGGGGGGTGTCACCGCCGAGGGCGGGCTGGCCGTCGGCCAGGGCAGCACTCGTGTTGACACCGGGCAGGGTCTCCAGGCCCCAACGGGCGATCGCCGGCGATGGCCGACCCGCGATGAACTCGGCGGAGGCGTCACCGGGGTTGCCCGCGCCGTCGTACGCCCGGACGTGCAGGGTGTTCTGGCCGTACTTCGGCACGGACAGCGACACCGAGCCGATCCGGTAGCAGACGTTGGTGCCCGTCGGCACGTTGTAGCTACAGGCGGTGGTCGCCGGCACCTCGATGGTGCCGGGGAAGGTCCAGCCGTACCGGAACTTCGTCACGCTGGTGTCCGTGGAAGAGAAACCGAAGGTCACCTTCTCGCCGGGCAGCGGCTGGTCGGTGCCGTTACGGGTCACCACCACGGGTGGGATGGTCGTGTCGACCCGGAACTCACACCAGGCCGACCAGGCGCTGGTCTTGCTGTACGGTGCCGGATCGGTGGCCCGGGCCCGGAAGGCGTACACCTGCCCCTCGGTCAGTTGGGGCAACGACGCCGTCGTGGAGCGACCACCGGCCGGAACGGACGCACCCGCAGGCGCGGGCTTGCGCGGGGTGGAGTCTCCGTAGGTACCGGTACCGGGCACCTGCAGCCACTCGTAGGCGGTCGTCAACGCCTGCGTGGTGTCGGCGTCCGGGAAGATGCCCGAGAAGGTGGGGGTGAGCGTCCCGATGCTGATCCGCTGGCCCGGAGCGCATGCCACGCCGGAGGTCTGGAGGCTGTACGGCGCGCCAGGTACCGAGTCGTAGTCGACGACCAGCTTCGCGCTGTTGGGCCAGAACTTCTTCCACCTGTCGGTGGTGGACTCACCCGAGCCGTCCGTGCCGCTACAGGCGCAGAACCCCAGGGTCACGTTCGAGTAGTTGTTCGTGGCGTGGGTCTGGATGAGGGACGTCACGGCCGACCCGGTGAAGTTGACCGTCATGTCCGGTTGCGGGGAGTCCGAGCAGCCGTAACCCTCGTTGGCGTGGGACTGTGCGGTCGACTTGTGGCTGTGCAGCTTCGGCGCCCACGCGGTACGGGGCGTCGAGGCGATACCGCTGGAGTGGTACATGTACGTCGGGGTGTCCGTGCAGGACCAGGAATGGTCCAGCTTCATCTGCACGTACGCGGACTCGATGTGCTTGCCCCTGATGGCGGACAGCGGGAAGTCGAAGTACGAGCGGTAGATCTTCCCCGAGTCGGGGTCCTTGCCGACGCGGGCGATGGTGGTGTCGGTGTTGTTCGTGTTGTTCTGCGTCGCATAGGCCCAGCGGGACCTGGCGGTGGACCAGGCCGGGTCGATGAACACCGGGAAGGTGACGTCCCGCCCGGTGAGCAGCCGCGCGTCGGGGCGGAGGACCAGGTGTCCGTCGGCCACGGCGGCACCGACGGACGCCGTCCTGGCCCGGTCGCCCGGCCCGGCCGCCGAGGAACGTGCGACGGAAGCGGTCCCTGACGCGCCCGACAGCCGGCCGGTCGGGCCGGCGATGCCCGACTGCGTGGACGAGTCCCACATCAAGGCGGGTTCGGCGGTGGCGATCTCCTGGCCGTTTACCACTGCGGACAGACGTCCGTCCCCGGTCTTTGTGACCCGTGCCCCGCTCCCGAGCGCGAAGCGCAGTTCCCGCAGGCGGGGGTCGGCCGCCGCCTGCGGCGTCCGCACCACGAAGACATGGGTGAATCCGGTACGCGTCGCGCGCAGCACCAGATCAGTCCCCGGCAACACGTTCGGGTAGGTGGCCGCGTCGCCGGACACGGTGGGTTCGGGCAACCTGCTCGGCCACGACAACGACAACGACCTGCCGCCGCGCGAGAGGATCACTGCCGGACCGCGTCCCCCGGCCGAGAACCGCACCTGCGCCACGGAGGCCGCCGGTGCCCAACCGTCCGCCGACCTGCGCAACGACAGATCGATGTCCGCCCAGGAACCGTTGCTGCGCCTGACGCGCTGTGGCATCACCGCGGTCTCGGCGGTGAACCCACCTGACGGGTTGGCGAACACCTGGGTCAACTCCGTACGAGCGGACTCCACCTCGACCCGGTGACCCGACCGCTGTGCCGCGGACACGGCAGATGCCGCGTCCGGCGCCACCGCGACATCGCCCGTCGGCGGTGCGGGTGCTGGTGCCGCCTGCACCCGCCCCGGTCCCGTCAGCACCGAACCGGCCAGCACGCAGGTCAACGCGAGAATTGCGGTCGTCCGCGGCCCTGGTGCTGGTCGCTGGGCGCGCAAGTCGGCCGGTCGGTGAGCGGCTGTCACAGTGCCTCCACAGGCAGTAGTCGCAGGAGACTTGGATCGGGTGGGCGGCGTGGTGCACTCCCGAGATCTCCGACGAAGAACTCGTGGACTTCCATCGAAGGAAAGCCGATGGCCGCTCGGTGGGGTAATCAGCCGACGGGGACGTGGGCCACTCTCGTCACGGGTGGCCGTCTCCTGAACGTCACGACGTTGCCCGCTGGGCGAACAGCCGGCGAAACGCTTGTGCGGTAACGGTTTCCAGTGGTGTGGACAGGCAGCAACCAGCCACCAGCCGTCATGGCGATCCCCCGTGAAGATGATTGGCAGTGGCCGAACTCTAAGGGCGCTGACGATAGTTGTCCACGTCGATTACTTTCCGTAAATAACAAAGAGTCCAGAAAGGAGCAAAAGGCACACCAGGCGCCGCCGTTGGTCCCATACACAGGACTTCCAGTACGCCCGGCCACCCGTCCCGAAAGCGGGTCGGTGGCTATCGGGACGGGTGGGCGGTGAGCAGGGCGGCTTCCCGGGCCGAGTCGAGGCCGACGGCCGCCCGCACCGGCCGCCCCGCACGCGGCGGAACCGCCCCCACCCGGTCCAGCCAGCGCCAGGTGTCACCGACCGTCTCGGCCACCGGGCGGCAGGTCAGCCCCGCCGCGTACGCCTTCTCGACGCCGCGTTGCTGCAACCACCGGTACTCGTGGCCCGGCGGAATCCAGATCGGCAGATCGTTCCAGGGTTCGATCCCGGCGGCGAGGATCACCTCCGGGTCGGTCCAGCGCAGCCGGGCGTCCGCCCCGGTCGCCGCCACCACCCCGGCCAGCAGTTCCCCCATCGTGGTGTGCCCCGGACGACTGATCACGTTGAACGCCCCGCCGGCCCCCTCGGCGGCCCGGTCGAGCGTGAAGGTCGCCAGGTCCCGGACGTCGACGTACTGCACCGGCAGGTCGGCCGGCCCCGGGGCGAGGACGTCACCGCCCCGGGCCACCCGGCGCAGCCACCACGGCAGCCGCCCGATGTCCTCCCCCGGCCCGAGGATCAGCCCCGCCCGTACCAGCAGGGCGCTGTCCCCGAACACCTCGGTCGCGGCCAGTTCACCGCCGGCCTTGCACCGGGCGTAGTCGTCGTCGCCGGTGTCGTCGGCCGCCGACGCCACCACCGCCGACTCCTCGCCGCCCCCGGGAAGCACGGGCGGGGCGTAGACCGAGCCGCTGGAGACGTAGGTGTAGTGCCCGGCGGAGCGCAGCAGCGTGGCGGCGTCACGTACCGCGCGGGGCGCGCCGTCCCAGGTGTCGACCACCACGTCCCACGCGCCGCCGGCCAGTTCGGCCAAACCGCCCGGCGCGGTCCGATCACCCCGCAACCGGTGTACGCCCGGCGGGGTGCCGCCGTGTATCCCCCGGTTGAACATGGTCACCGTCCAGCCTCGGCGCACCCCTTCGGCCACGATGGCGGAGCCGACGAAACCGGTGCCGCCCAGCATCAGCAGTCTCATGCGTCCCACCCTGCCGGCCCGGGACACCGGTGGGGCATCCTGTTCACCGGCAGCGGATCTGCCCTCGGCAGAACCCGCGCCCCCGCCACCCGACGCCCGCTCCGCGTCCTGCGCGGCCCCGGCCCCGGGCGTCGTTGCGCATACTCGCCATATAGCGGTATCCGCCCCTGCCCAAAGCCGCTATTTCGGCCCATGACGATAGGCAGATGCCGTCGCTCCGAGGATGCCCGGCCACATCGTCGCGGGAAGGGACGGACCGGACGTTCGGCGCACATTTCTTTCGTCCACGACGTGCCGAAAATGAGTTCCGAGGGCGGGCAACTTCGCGGACACCTGTATGCCGGTCAGGCATATTTATTACCCACAGGAATGGAGCTCTCCGCGTAGGACGGGCCAGACACCGCGCGCGCCACTGGCAACAGGTGGCGGCAGGCACCGGCCGCACCTACCGCCCCGACCTGACGGCACCGGTGAAACCGGACCGGACCACGGTGCCGCGGAGGACCCACGACTCGAAACCCGGCCGAACCGGACGTGCCACACCCCGCTGACGGCCCGGCGGCAGGGTCGCTACCAGGCTCGGTGCAGCATTCGCCGGCGGAATGACCGGGCGCTGTCCGGCGTTACACCTCGGTACGACCGCAGCAGCGCCCGGCCGACCCCGCAACCCCTGCGGGAATGACCCCGGACCCCCGGTCGTTACATCTGACCCCGGCACGAGCGGCCACCGCCCCACGCGGCGAGCCCCACCGGACCCCCGCAGACTTTTCTCCCGCTATGAGCGCCCCGACGTTGGTGCCCACGCCCCTACGCGGCCCGCCTCCCACGGGCACACCCAGCCCCTGCACGGGCGGGTCGGGGCGTCTACCCCCGAAGGAGCTTCCCCATGAACACCACCATCATGAACACCACCATCCTGCGTAAGAGCATCCTCGGCATCGCCGGTCTCGCCGTCGCCGGTGGCCTGGCCGCCGGCCCGCTCAACCACGACACCCCCACCGTCGACACCCGCCCCGTCGCCGCCGTGGTGCAGGCCGACAAGCCGGCCGTCGACAAGGCCAAGCTGATCCCGCACGGTGTGCAGGGCGAGCAGTCGCGCATCGACCTCAACGACGAGCAGACCGCCAATGCCAAGGCGATCATCGCCGCGACGAAGAAGGCCGGCATGGACGAACGCGCCGCCGTCGTGTCGATCGCCACGAGCCTTCAGGAGTCGAAGCTGGAGAACCTCGGCCACCTCGGTGACCGTAACGACCACGACTCGCAGGGCCTGTTCCAGCAGCGCCCGTCCAGCGGCTGGGGCACGGTGGAGCAGATCACCGACCCCGAGTACGCCACGATGGCGTTCCTCAAGGGCCTCAAGCAGGTCGACGGCTGGCAGGACATGCCCCTGACCAAGGCCGCCCAGACGGTGCAGGTGTCGGCGTACCCCGACCACTACGCCCAGTGGGAAACCCAGGCCGCCGACCTCGTCGCCCAGCACTGGAACAGCTGACCCGCAACGAACCGCCAACGCGAAGGCCCCGGCTCTGGTGAGCCGGGGCCTTCGCGATGCTCTGGTGGGCGATACTGGGTTTGAACCAGTGACCTCTTCCGTGTCAAGGAAGCGCGCTCCCACTGCGCCAATCGCCCGTGGTCGAGAGCGGACGACGGGATTCGAACCCGCGACCCTCACCTTGGCAAGGTGATGCGCTACCAGCTGCGCTACGTCCGCGTGCCGCCCGGTCTCCCCGGCGACGGGGTGAACTCTACCCCATTCCAAGATCGCCCGCCCGGCCGACCCCACCACTTCGCCCCGCCCGGCGATTGCCCTGCTCATCGACGGGGTACTGCATCCCGACAGCACAACCCCTGCCCCCAAGGAGCTGTCATGGGTATCGGAACGAGCATCTTCCTGCTCGCCGTCGGCGCGATCCTCACCTTCGCGGTGAACGCGAGCGTCGGCGGTGTCGATCTCGACGTCGTCGGCTGGATCCTGATGGCCGCCGGCGTTCTCGGCCTCGTCATGGTTCTGCTGATGCGCGGTCGCCGCCGTACGGTCACCACCGCCGAGCCGGTGGCGTACCAGCGGGTCGAGGAGCGTCGGGACGTCGCCCCGCCGCTGTGACGCGACCGGCCCGCCACCCCGCGACGCGGGGGCGGGACTACCGCGCGGCCGGCAGCGCGTCGAGCCGGCTGCGCACCAGTGCGGCGTCCGGATGGCCGAGCTGGTCGAGCACGTCGAGGGCCTGCCCCCAGGCGGTACGGGCCGCGTCGGGTTCGGCGGTGGCCTGGTGGCTGTCACCGAGGTGCATCAGCGTGACGGACTCGTAGTACCGTTCGCCGGTCTCCCGCCACAGCGCGAGCGCCTGCCGGTAGCAGTCGAGGGCCTCGCGGTGCCGGCCGAGGTGGTGGTGGGCGAAGCCGAGGCTGTCCCACGCGTGCGCCTCCCAGTAGCGGTTCCCGGTCTGCTGCTGCCGCACCAGAGCCTGACCGCAGTAGTCCAGCGCACGGGGGTAGTCGCCGAGCTGGATGTGGTACCAGCCGATGTTGTTGAGCGCGTTGGCCTGGCCCTGCGCGTGCCCGGCGGCCTCGAACAGGCGGTGCGCCCGTTGCGCGTGGTCGAGCGCCCGCCGGTGGTCGTCCTGCCGCTCCGCGAGGATGCCGAGGTTCAGTTCGGTCCGCCCACCGCCGACCCGGTCACCGAGTTCGGCGTACAACTGCCGGGACCGCTCCAGGTGCTCGCGGGCCTCCTCGTACGCGCCGAGGCGCAGGCAGGCGATGGCCCGGTTGCGGTGGGCGCGGGCCTGCCCGTCCCGGTCCCCGGCCGCCGTGGCGGCCCGCAGCGCCAACTCCTGGGCGCGGGACTGGTCCGCCCAGGCACCCACCCGGTCGAGGTAGGTGTTGACGCTCCACGCCAACTGCCAGGCGTGGGTCGGCAACCCGTGCTCGACGGCCAGGCCGATCGCGGCGAGCAGCGCCCGGTGTTCGGCGGCCAGCCACGCCCACGCCTCGTCCCGGTCGGCCGGCGTGGACACCGTGGTCCCGGGGTGCGCCACCGGCAGGTCGATGTCGTCGCGGTGCTTGTGCAGCAGCAGAGCGGCGGCGTACGCGGTGTGCAGGTAGTGGTCGAGCAGCCGGCACCGCGCCGCCCGCCGCAGCCCGGCGGAGTCGGTCGCCACGGCCAGCTCGACGGCGTACGCGCGGAGCAGGTCGTGCAGGGCGTACCGGCCGGGGGCGTGCTCGGTGAGCAGGTTCGCCCGGGTCAGCACCGCCAGCGGCCGGCGCACCTCGGCCGGGGTCAGGGCGGCGAGGCTGGCGGCCGCCGGGACGGACACGTCGGGCCCGGGGTGCGTCCCGAGCGCCCGGAACAGGTCGGCCGCCGCCGGGTCGAGACCCCGGTACGACCAGGACAGCACCGCCCGGACGTCGACGCCGGCCTCGCCGCCGCTGAACGCGTCGAGGCCGCCCCGGCTGGCGGTCAGCTCGGCGGCGAGGCGGGCCAGCCGGAAATCCGGGTAGGTGGCGGCCCGCGCGGCCACGATCGCCAACGCCAGCGGCAAGCCGGCCGCCGCGGCGACGATCCGGTCCACCGCCTCCGGTTCCGCCGCGACCCGGTCCGCGCCCAGCCGGCGGGACAGCAGCTCACGCCCCTCCGCCGGGGAGAGCAGACCCAGCGGCAGCGGGCGGGCCCCCTCGGCGGTGACCAGTCCCGGTAGCTGGTTGCGGCTGGTCACCACGACCAGGCATCCCGGCGAGCTGGGCAGCAGCGGACGTACCTGGTCGGCGTCGCGGGCGTTGTCCAGCAGCACCAGCACCCGCCGGTCGGCGAGCAGGCTGCGGTAGAGGGCCGCCTGGGCCGCCAATCCCACCGGGATGCGTTCCGGCGGCACCGCGAGCGCCTCCAGGAACCCGGCCACCGCCTCGGCGGGGCTCAGCGCGGGCGACTCGGGGTCGAAGCCGCGCAGGTCGACGTAGAGCTGCCCGTCCGGGAACCGGCCGGCGACCCGGTGCGCCCAGTGCACGGCCAGGGCCGTCTTGCCCACGCCGGCCGTACCGCCGATGGTGCAGACGGGGACGGTGCCCGGCGGGCCTTCCGGCTCGGTGAGCAGCGCGTCCAGGGCGGTGAGCGGGGCGGACCGGCCGGCGAAGTGCCGTACCGCCACCGGTAGCTGGCGGGGCACGGGCGGTGCCGGGGGCGCGGCACCGGCGGAAGCCTGCCGGCCCCGTTCGGCGCGGGCGGCGGCGGTGAGCCGGTCGTCGACCCGCGCCGCGTCCGCCGCGGCCAGCAGCCGCCAGTACGCGGCCTCCCACCGGGCCTGGTCGGTCAGCGCGGCGGGCAACCGGATGCCGACCTGCTCGGCGTACGCGACGCAGGCGCCCAGGTAGCCGGTGACGAAGTCCCAGTCCGGCAGCGACTTGGCGTTGAGCTTGTCGCTGAGGGTGGAGCGGGCCAACGGTCTGCCCCGGGCGGCGGCGACCGCCACCAGGGAGTTCAACGACGGCCCGCCCGCCTGCTGGCGCAGGTGGCGCAACTCGTCGACGAACGCGAGCAGCGCCTCCCGGCCCGTCTCCCCCACCCCACACCCACCCGGCGTCGCGATGTTCCGCTGGAAGAATCGGAGCCAGGATAGCTTGACATCGACGTACGGCGATGACCCGAAGCGTGGTCTGCGGTGGGCCGGGGTCGACACCCTGGCACGGACAGCAGTAGGGCCACCTTCCGGTGTCGGAAGGTGGCCCTACTGACCGTGTGGGCGATACTGGGTTTGAACCAGTGACCTCTTCCGTGTCAAGGAAGCGCGCTCCCACTGCGCCAATCGCCCGTGCTTGTTACCGAGGTGGGGACGGGATTTGAACCCGCGTACACGGCTTTGCAGGCCGTTGCCTCGCCTCTCGGCCACCCCACCGAGGTTGCCCCCGTCATGCGTGGCGGCATCTCCGAGCGGACGACGGGATTCGAACCCGCGACCCTCACCTTGGCAAGGTGATGCGCTACCAGCTGCGCTACGTCCGCTTGCCTCCGGGACGACACCCGGTGACGGATGGAAACTCTAGCCGAGCGGTCTCACCGATGCCAAATCGGGGCCGTCGACGGCGCGTCCGGTCGCCGGGGCGGTGACCGGCGCCACCGCCCCCAGAGCTTCCTAGGAGAGTTGGTCGCCGGAGGTGGGGCGCGTTGCCCACACCCCTAGTGAACAGGTCGGAAAGGTAGCCGACTCGCCGGAAGGGCGCTGTCCGGCTTCCGACTGCCGGCAGCCGGATCGGGCGGGTCGGTAACTCCCTGTGCTCGGTTCGATAGGTTACCGTAGCGGCGTGACGAGACGTGCCGCCGCCGATGTCCGCCTGGATTCCCTGCTGCGCACAGCCTGTGACGTGATCGTCGAGCGTGGACTCGCCAACACCCGCACCGCCGACGTGGCCGCCGCCGCCGGAGTCAGCCAGGCGCTGGTCTTCTACCACTTCGCCACCAAGGAGCGGCTGCTCGCCCAGGCGTTCGCGTACGCCGTCGAGCAGGAACTGTCCCGGCTGGACGCGGTGCTGCGCTCCGCCACCCCGCCACTGACCAAGCTCCGGCGCATCCTGCGCCTCTACACCCCCACCGGCCGGCCCTGGGCGATGTGGATCGACGGCTGGGCGGAGTCGTTGCGTACCCCGGAACTGGAGAAGGTCTGCCGACGGCTGGACCTGCGCTGGCGGGAGGACCTGGCGACGGTGATCTCGGCCGGGGTGGCCGACGGGACCTTCGACTGCGCCGACCCGGCCGGCGCCGCCTGGCGGATCAACGCGGTGATGGACGGGCTCGCCGTCCAGCTCGCCGTGCACGAGCGGGTGATCTCCCGCCGGCAGTTCGGCGAGTGGATCCGGCTGGTCACAGCCCGGGAACTGGGGCTCGACCCCGCCCAGCTCGTCTGATCCGCGCACCACGCGCCATTGCCCCCGTCCGGTCCGCCTGGTATCCACGTATGCGCATGCGTTACCCCGCCTGCGCCGGGTCGGCGTCCCGCCGGTCCCGCTCCCACAAGGAGGTTCCGTGGCCAGACCGGAGTGGACACCCCGAACGAGCCTGCACCGACGCCGGCTCGTTCCCGTACTGGCGACCGCCGCCGTGGTCGCCGCCCTGCTGCCCGGCGGGGGCACCGCCACGGCCGCGCCGGGCGACACCGCGGCCCCGGCCCCGGGCCGCTCCGGCTCGTTCGCCGACGACCGCCACCAGGCCGCCGACGTCGACAACCGCACCGGTACGGCCGCACCCGACGCCCGCCAGCGCAGCCTGGCCCGGTCCACCGGCGCCCCGGTGCGCTGGAACCGGCTCGGCACCCCGCACGCCCTCGGCCCGGCCCGGCTCGCCACCGGCCTGCCCGCCGACCCGGAGGCCGCCGCCCGGCGCTACCTCACCCAGCAGCGGGACCTGTTCGGGCTCGACGCCGACGCGGTCGCCGCGCTGGACCGGCTCCTGGTCCGGCCGATCGGCGACGGCGCGGTGGTCACCCTGCGGCAGCGCTTCGGCGACCTGCCCGCCGGCCACGACGGGCTGGTCACCGTCGCGGTCGCCGACGGCACCGTGCTCTCGGTCAGCTCCTCGCTGACCCGGGACGCCTCCGCCCCCGCCCCGGCCACCCGCACCGAAGCGCAGGCGTACGCCGACGCGCTCGCCGACGCCGGCCTGGACACCGGCGCGGTGGCCAGCCACCGGGTACGTCCGGTCGCCGTGCCCACCCCGGTCGACGGCAACCGGGCCGCCTACGAGGTGACCCTGATCGGAAAGGACAGCGACCACCCGGCCGCCTTCACCACCTACGTCGACGGGATCACCGGGAAGGTGCTGGTCCGCGAGGACCTCGTCGACTTCGACTCCGACAACCCGAGCTGGGCGGTCTACCCGGCCACCCCGCCGCAGGACCCCGCCCCCGGGCAGGACCCCCGGGTCCGCTGGTGCGGCACCCCCGCACCCGACTGCGCCGCCGCCTTCCGCGACCCGGCGAGCGGGCAGCCCTGGGACGTCGACCTGACCACCGGCACGCCCACCGGCACCACCCGGGGCAACTCGGCCAACACGGTGGTCTCCTGGGGCGCCGGCAGCCCCATGGTCAACGCCCCCGACCGCCCGGACCGCCGCTACGAATACCCGTTCACCGACCAGTGGCACCAGGCCCGCTGCAACCCGGCGGCGTTCACCTCCGCCCAACGCAACGACGCCGACGCCGCCACCGCCAACCTGTTCGCCATGCACAACCGGATGCACGACTGGGCCTGGCACCTGGGCTTCACCGAGGCCACCTGGAACCTCCAGGCGGTCAACGTCAGCGGCGCAGGGCTGGGCGGCGACGCCGAGCAGGGCCGGGCCCAGCAGGGCGCGCTGAGCGGCAACCGGAACAACGCCAACCAGTCCACCCCGCGCGACGGGCTGCCGCCGAGCACCAACATGTACCTGTGGCAGCCGCAGGCCGGCGGGCCGTACCCGCCGTGCGTCGACGGCGACTACGACATGACGGTGATCGGCCACGAGTACACCCACGCCATCACCAACCGGATGATCGCCGGCCCGGACAGCGGGATCAGCGGCCACCAGGGCGGGGCGATGGGCGAGTCGTGGAGCGACCTGCTCGCCGCCGAGTACCTCTACGAGCACGGCCTGCGCGCCCCCGGTGAGACGCCCTTCGTCACCGGCGGCTACGTCACCGGCAACCTGGTCAGCGGCATCCGCAACTACGACCTGAGCCGCAGCCCGCTCAACTACTCCGACGTCGGCTACAACACCGCCGGTCCGGCGGTGCACGCCGACGGGGAGATCTGGGGCGCGACCAACTTCCGCATCCGCGCCGCCCTGGTCAAGAAGTACGGCCTGGGCACCCCGCAGCGGCAGCTCGACTGCGCCCAGGGCCGGGTGGCCGCCGAGAACTGCCCCGGCAACCGGCGCTGGGTGCAGCTGGTCTTCGACTCGTTCCTGCTCCAGGCGGCCAGCCAGGTCAGCATGCTCGACATGCGGGACAACCTGCTCACCGCCGACCGGCTGCGCTTCGGCGGGGCCAACCAGGAACTGATCTGGGCCGAGTTCGCCCGCTCCGGGATGGGCCGGGACGCCGCCACCGTCGGCGCCGCCGACACCGACCCGACGCCGAGCTTCGCCAGCCCGGCCGGCGGCAACGCCACGCTGACCCTGCGCCCCCGGGGCGACAGCACCGACGCGCCGATCCGGCTCTACGTCGGCGACTACGAGGCGCGGGCCACCCCGGTCGCCGACACCGACCCGGCCACCCCGCTGCCGGCCACCTTCGAGGCCGTCGCCGGGACGTACCAGGTGCTGGCGGTCGCCCCCGGCTTCGGCCACCAGCGCCTGGAGGTGGTCGCCAAGGCCGGCCAGCAGGGGTACGTCGACCTGCGGCTGAACCGGAACCTGGCGTCCACCGCGTCGGGGGCGACGATCACCGGGGACGGGGTGAACCTGGACCGGATCGGCGACGACACCGAGGCCACCAACTGGGCGTCGCTGACCGGGGTGGCCGGTAGGCAGGTCACCGTGACGCTGCCCGGCGGCACCCCGCAGCCGGTGCAGCGGGTCACCGTCAGCGCGATGCTCCGCCCGGCGATCACCGGCGACGCCGACCCCGGCGCGCAGAACGCGCTGAGCGCGCTGCGGTCGTTCGCGGTGTCGACCTGCGACGCGACCACCACCGACTGCGCCGACCCGGCCCGCTGGACCCGGGTCTACACCAGCGCCGACGACGCGTTCCCCGGCGGGAAGTACCGGGCCTACAGCCGGGACCTGATCGCCCGCTCGTTCCGGGTGCCGGCCACCGTCGCCACCCACGTCCGGCTGGAGGTGCTGGCCAGTCAGTGCACCGGCGGCCCCGCGTACGCCGGTGAGCAGGACGACGACCCGGCGACCCGGACCGACTGCGCGACCGCCAGCCCGGCGCGCGACCAGGTGCGGATCGCCGAGTTCCAGGTGTTCGCGAAGTGAAACCCGCCGGGGCCGGGTGGTGGCGCCACCCGGCCCCGGCGGCCCCCGATCACCGTCGGACGGTGGTCCAGCGGACGGGCCGACGCACCGGGACGCTCTCGGCCTCCCCGCCGTCGGACGCCGTCCGGGTGAGCTGCCGCAGCCGCATCAGCAGGCCGACACCGAGGAAGAGCAGCAGGCCGCCGAGCAGGAACGCCGCCTGCACCACCCCGAAACCCCCGCTCTGGTTGGCCGAACGGTTCGCCGCAGCCGGTGGCGGCACCTCGGCCAGCGCCTCCTCGGTCGGTTCGGTCTCCTCCTCGGTCGGCTCCAGCACCTCCTGGGTCGGCTCCGGCGACGCGGTGGTCGGCTCGGGTGCCGCCGTGGTGGGCGGTGGGGCCGTGCCGACGACCTGCCGGGTGGCGGTACGCCGGGCGAGCAGCCGCAGGTTCGGGTCGTACGCCTCGGCGGCCATGGTGATCCGGCCCCGGGTGACGTCCTCGGCGAAGGCCACCCGGTAGGTGGCGGTGACCGTGCGGTCCGGGCACAGGGTGCCCGGGTCGAGCTGCCGGTCGGTCAGCCGGGCCACGTCCCCCTGGGCCCGGATGTCCAGCGGGAACGAGCCGGTCTCCTCGACCCGGTCCATCTTGACCTGGTCCAGTCGCAGCCCCTGCACCGAGAGCACCATCGACCAGCGGACCTTCACACAGCCGCCGTCGCCCCTGTTGGACACCACCGCCGAGACCGTACGCACCTGGTCCCCGGCGGTGAACTGGGCCGGCAGGCCGCTCAGCTCGGTGGCGAAGCGGTCCGCCGCCGACGCCGGTGTCGGCCCGACGAGCGCTGTCCCCGACAGGCAGGTCAGCACCGCCCCGACCCGTAGCGCGTTCCGCCACACCATCACCACCGCCTCGCTCCTCCCGTCGGTCTTGTCCACTCGCCACGCTATGAGCACGATGGGGAAGCCGGTAGACGGGCGTGTTCGCGCCGATCGGCAAGTACGGTGCGGGTTAACACCGACAGTGGTGAACCGGTCACCCGTCACCGCCGACACGCCGGGCGACGGTGTGGGCCAGCCCGCTTTCCGCGGGCGGGCGAGGGGCGACCACGCCGGCCGTCGGGCGGCTGACATCCTGGGCGGGTGTCCGAACTCTCCGCGGCCTTCGTCCGGCTGCACGCCCGGCTCGCCCCGGTCGCCTTCGTACCCGAGGTGCGGTTGCACCAGGCCGACGAGCCGATCGGCCTGTGGGAGCTGACCGAGGGCGAGTTCCGCAGCTCCCAGCCGCCACCGTTCTGGGCCTTCGCCTGGGCCGGTGGGCAGGGACTGGCCCGGTACGTCACCGACCATCCGGAGACCGTCGCCGGTCGCCGGGTGCTCGACCTCGCCTCGGGTTCCGGCCTGGTCGCCATCGCCGCCGCACGGGCCGGCGCGGCGGCCGTACGGGCGGTGGAGATCGACGAGCGGGCCGTCGCCGCCGTCGCCCTCAACGCCCACGCCAACGGGGTACGTGTCGACGCCGAACTGGCCGACGTGCTCGACGGCGACGCCGGGGACGCCGAGGTGCTGCTCGCCGGGGACGTCTTCTACAGCGAGGCGATGGCCCGCCGGGTGCTGCGCTTCCTGCTGCGGGCCGCCCGCTCCGGCGCCCGGGTGCTGGTCGGCGACCCCGGCCGGGCGTTCCTGCCCCGGGAACGGTTCCGCGAGCTGGCCGGCTACGACGTGCCGGTGCCGGAGGCGTTGGAGAGCGTCCGGGTGAAGCACACCACGGTGTGGGAACTGGACCCCGCCCCGCCGGGGGCCGCCCGCTAGCGTGACCGGGTGCTGTTCCGGGGGTGGGAGGCGTCCGTCGACGAGCCCTGGCCGGACGTGGCCACGGTCGTCGACCGGGTCGGCGGCGTCCACCTGGTGGTGACCCGGCACGCGCTGGTCCGGCAGGTGCTCGCCGACCCGGTGACCTGGCGACCCGACAACGCCCTGGACGCGGTGACGCCGATCCCGGTGGCCGCGCTGCGGGTGCTCACCGCGCACCGGTTCCGGCTGCCGCCGACGCTGGCGAACAACGCCGGCCCCAGCCACCCGGCGATCCGGGCGATCGTCGCCGAGGCGCTGCACCCCGACCGGGTGGCCGCCCAGCGACCGTGGCTGACCGCCCTGGTCCGGGCCCGGGTGGCCGCCATCGCCGCCGAGCTGGCCGCCGGTCGGCCGGTCGACCTGCACGCCCGGCTCGCCGCCGACCTGCCGCTGCTGGCGCTGGCCCGGCTGGTCGAGCTGCCGGACGCCCCGGTGGGCGCGGTGAAGGACTTCGCGCGGGCGGCGCTGGAACTGTTCTGGGCCCCGCTGGACGCCGACCGGCAGCAGCGCCTCGCCGTCGAGGTGGGCCGGTTCCACGCCGTACTGCGGGAGTTCGCCGGCACCGGCGGCGGCCTGGCCGGTCGGCTGCGCGCCGCCGGGCA
Source organism: Micromonospora sp. HM134 (assembly GCF_007833915.1). Taxonomy (NCBI): domain Bacteria; kingdom Bacillati; phylum Actinomycetota; class Actinomycetes; order Micromonosporales; family Micromonosporaceae; genus Micromonospora; species Micromonospora sp. HM134. Next base: position 1,902,166 of record NZ_CP041061.1, on the reverse strand, counting down.
CCCCCCGGACGTGGTGGTGGGGGCGCTGTTCTTCCTGCTGGTCGCCGGCCAGGAGACCACCAGCCAGTTCCTGACCCTGCTGCTGCACCGGCTCACCGGCGAACCGGGGGTGCGCGCCGGGTTACGGGCGGGCACCGTCGCCGTCGCCGACGTGGTCGAGGAGGGCCTGCGCCGGGACCCGCCGATCGTCACCTGGCGGCGGGTGGCCGCGACCGACACCCACCTGGCCGGTACGCCGGTGCCGGCGGGCAGTTCGGTGCTGCTGTGGCTGGCTCGGGCCGGCTGCGACCCGGAGGTGGTGGCCGACCCGGCCGGGTTCCGCCCGGGGCAGCGCGGGTCGCGCCGGCACCTGGCCTTCGGGGCGGGGGCGCACCGGTGCGTCGGCGCGCAGCTGGCCCGGCTGGAGGCGGCGGTGGTGGTCGCCGAGGCGGCACCGCTGCTGGACGCGGTGACGGTGGTACGTCCACCGTGGTGCCCGGACAACCTCACCTTCCGGATGCCCGACGCCTTCGTGGTCCGCCGCAACCCCATCCCGTAGCCCCGCCCGAACGCCGCTCACCTGCGGAAACAGGCGTAACCCCCACTCCCCGGCAAGGGTTGAACCCCACGTGACGCCCCGCGCCACACCAACCCGGGAGGTCCACATGCACCCCACCCCCTCCCCCTCCCCTCCTCCCCCGGTCCCCCCGCCCTTTCGAGTTGATCAAGAGGTTCGGGTCAGCTCAGAGATCAACGTTGACGTAAACCTCTTGATCACCGGGGCGGGTGGGGTGCCGTCAGGCGGGGACGGGGTGACGCGGGCGGGTGGGGTGGCGTTGGGGGGTGGGAGACGGTGAGGTGGGGGGTGTGGCGGCGTGACGTGCCGGCGTCGCTGGTGGTGTTCCTGGTCGCGTTGCCGCTGTGCGTCGGGATCGCGGTCGCCTCCGGGGTGCCCGTCGAACTCGGGCTGGTCACCGGCGTGGTCGGTGGGCTGGTGGTGGGGGTGATGCCGGGCAGCAGCCTCCAGGTGAGCGGGCCGGCCGCCGGGCTGACCGTGCTCGTCGCCGAGGCCGTGGAACGGTACGGGCTGGCCGGCCTCGGCACCATCGTGCTGGTCGCCGGCCTGCTCCAGATCGGGCTGGGGCTGCTGCGGCTCGGCCGGTGGTTCCGGGCCATCTCGGTGGCCGTGGTGCACGGCATGCTCACCGGGATCGGCCTGCTGCTGGTCGCCGGGCAGCTCCACGTGCTGGCCGGGGCGGACACGCCACCGACCGGGCTCGCCGGCTTCACCGGACTACCCGCCCTGGCCGGCGAGCTGACCGGCTCCGGCACGGCGCAGGTGTCGCTCGCCGTCGGCACGGCCACGCTCGTGGTCATGCTGCTCTGGGACCGACTCCCCGGCCGGCCGGGCCTGGTCCCCGGCGCGCTGGTCGCCGTGGTCGCCGCAGCGGCGGTGAGCGCCGCCCTGCGGCTGCCCGTCGACACGATCACGGTGGAGGGGATGCTCGCCGCGCTCACCCCGTCGCTCGGGCACTGGACGGCCCTCACCGACCCGGGGATGCTCGCCACCATCGTCACGTTCGCCCTGGTCGCCTCGGCGGAGAGCCTGTTCAGCGCGGCGGCCGTCGACCGGATGCACCAGGGGCCCCGGACCGACTTCGACCGGGAACTCGTCGCCCAGGGCACCGGCAACACGGTCTGCGGGTTGCTCGGCGCGCTGCCGATGACCGCCGTCATCGTGCGCAGCTCCGCCAACGTACGGGCCGGCGCGCGGACGAAGGCGTCCCGGGTGCTGCACGGCGTGTGGCTGCTGCTCTTCGTCGCCGCCGTACCCGGGCTGGTCGGGTTGATCCCGATGCCCGCGCTGGCCGCCGTGCTGGTGCACGCCGGGTGCAAGCTGCTGCCGTGGCAGGCCCTGCCCGAGTTGTGGCGGGAACACCGGGGCGAGGCGGTGGTGCTGGTGGTGACCGCCGTCGCGATCCTCGGCACCGACCTGTTCACCGGCGTGCTCGTCGGCCTCGGGCTGGCCGTGGTCAAGACCGCCTGGGAGACGTCCCACGTCCGGGTCACCGTGCACGACGACGTCGACCCGGTGCACGTGGCGATCACCGGCAACGCCACGTTCCTCCGGCTGCCCACCATCCTCACCACCCTCGACGGGCTGCCCGACGACCGGCGGGTACGGCTGGACCTCGGCGGCCTGCGGCACGTCGACCACGCCTGCCGCACCGCCCTGGACACCTGGATCGAGGCACAGAACCGCCACGCCGACATCGGCGTGCAGGTCATCGCCCCACGACCGGCGCAGGACGACCGACCCCGGCCGGTCCCCGCCACCGAGTGAGGGCACCGGCGGCGGACCGGTCAGCCGGCGTCCTCGGCCCAGGTCCGCCAGTCGTCGAGCACCCCGTACAGGTCGGGGGTGAGCCAGCCCGGGGCGGACCGGCGGAACACCCCCGGGTCCATCGCCCCGGCCCCGGCCGGCAACGCGCCGAGCAGGTTCGGCACCAGCTCCGTCAGGTTCGCCCAGTGCACCAGCTGCGGCTCCGCCGGCCACGCGCCGATCACCACCCCGGCGGGCACGGCCCGGCGCTCCAACGCCTCCAGGGTCAGCGCGGTGTGGTTGAGGGTGCCCAACCCGGCCCGGGCCACCACCACCGCTGGGGCGCCCAGCGACACCGCCAGGTCGGCGACGGTCCACGCCTCACCCGACGGACGCAGCCCCATCGGCACCAGCAGCCCACCGGCCCCCTCGACGAGCACCAGGTCGTGCTTGTCGACCTCCGCGCGGATCGCGTCGACGGCCGTGTACAGCTCCAACGGCTCCAGCTCGGCTACCCGGGCCGCAGCCAGCGGGGCGAGCGGGTCGGGGTAGCTGGACAGGGTACGACCGGTCAGCGGGGCGGCCAGCCGGGTCACCGAGTCCACGTCGCCGGGCTCGCCGGTGGCCGTACCCGTCTGGCCCGGCTTGACCACCGCGACCCGCAGGCCGGCGGCCTGCGCGGCGGCGGTGATCGCCGCCGTCACCACCGTCTTGCCGACCTCGGTGTCGGTCCCGGTGACCAGCACCGCACCCTTCCACCCGCTCACGGCACTACCTCGGCTCGCGACTGCGGGGCTCGCAACACCGGCTCACTCCTCGCGCTCACGGTGCCACCCCGGCTGGGGGCGGCGGGGCGCACTCCACGATGGTCTCCAGGGCGTGTTCGAAGTCCGCCCGGGTGACCCCGGTCGAGAGGGTCAGCCGCAGGCGGGAGCGGTGGTCCGGGGTGGACGGTGGGCGGAAGCACCCGACCGCGACGCCCCGGGCCCGGCAGTCGGCCGCCCAGGCAGTGGCGGCCTCCGGGCCGGGCGCGGTCACCGACACCACGGCGGCGTCGGGGACGGACACCGGCAGCCCGGCCGTGCCGAGGCGGCGTACCGCGTAGCCGGCCCGGTCGGCCAGCTCGGCGCGCAGGTCGTCGGCGGCGCGGGCGAGCGCCACGGCGGCGCGCACCCCGGCGGCGACGGCCGGTGGCGGCGCGGTGTCGAAGATGAAGGTCCGCCCGGTCTCCACCAGGTGCCGGACGAACTCGGCCGGCCCGGCGACCACCCCGCCGGCACCGCCGAGCGCCTTGGACAGGGTCGCGGTGACCACCACGTCCGGCGCGCCGGCGAGCCCGGCGGCGGCCACCGCGCCGGCACCGGCCGGGCCGGTGACGCCGAGCGCGTGCGCGTCGTCGACCAGCAGCAACGCGCCGTGCCGCCGGGCCACCGCGTGCAGCGCGGCCAGCGGGGCGAGGTCGCCGTCGACGGAGAACACCGACTCGGTGACCACCACCGCCGGGCGGCCCGGCGCGGCGGCGAGCGCGGCGGCCACCGCGTCGACGTCGGCGTGCGCGGTGACCACCGTCTCCGCGCCGGAGATCCGGCAGCCGTCGATCAGCGAGGCGTGGTTGTGGGCGTCGGAGACGAGCAGGGTACGCGGTGAGACCAGGCCCCGGACGGCTGCCAGGTTGGCCAGGTAGCCGGAGGAGAAGACGAGCGCCCGGTCGACGCCGAGCCAGTCGGCCAGGTCGTCCTCCAGCGCGTGGTGGACGTCGGTGGAGCCCCGGACCAGCCGGGAACCGGTGGCGCCCAGCCCGTACCCGGACAGGGCCCGGCCGGCGGCGGCCACGACCTCGGGATGGGTGGCCAGACCCAGGTAGTCGTTGCCGGCCAGGTCGACGTCCGGGTCACCGGCGGCGCGGGGGCGCAGGGTACGGGTGAGTCCCGCCTTCGCCCGCAGCGCGGCGCGACGGTCCAGGGCCGCCAGCCAGTCCGCCACCGGTCACCGCCTCCGTCCGCCGTCCGACCTGCCACCCTGCCGACCTGCCACCCCGACCGCACGGTCCCCGGGCCCCGACGACCGGCCCGTGCCGGTGGATGACGGCGTTGCCGCCGCCGGGCGAAATTACCATCCGCCGGGCCGGCACCGGCGTGGCGGCGGGCCCGCCGCACCGCCCCGCGCGGGGCCGCCGGGGTGGCCCGGGGCCGTCGGCTCGGGCGTTTCCCGGCCCGCACCGGCCTTGTAGGGTACGAGCCATGCCAGAGATCCTCGACCAGGCCCGGACCCAGGTGCTGGGCGACGGCGTCGGCCTCGACCAGGCCGGTGTCCTCGCGGTGCTGACCCTGCCCGACGAGCACCTCACCGCCGCCCTCCAGCTCGCCCACGAGGTGCGGATGCGCTGGTGCGGTCCGGAGGTCGAGGTCGAGGGGATCGTCTCGCTGAAGACCGGCGGCTGCCCGGAGGACTGCCACTTCTGTTCGCAGTCGGGCCTGTTCACCTCGCCGGTCCGGTCGGTGTGGCTGGACATCCCGTCACTGGTCGAGGCGGCGAAGCAGACGGCGGCGACCGGGGCGAGCGAGTTCTGCATCGTGGCCGCCGTGCGCGGCCCCGACGACCGGCTGATGAAGCAGATGCGCGAGGGGGTCGCCGCGATCCGCGCGGAGGTCGACATCCAGGTCGCCGCGTCGCTGGGCATGCTCACCCAGGAGCAGGTCGACGACCTGGTCGAGATGGGCGTGCACCGCTACAACCACAACCTGGAGACCTGCCGCTCGTACTTCCCGAACGTGGTCACCACGCACTCCTGGGAGGAACGCTGGGAGACCCTGCGGATGGTCCGCGAATCGGGCATGGAGGTCTGCTGCGGTGGCATCCTCGGCCTCGGCGAGACCGTCGAGCAGCGCGCCGAGTTCGCCGCGCAGCTCGCCGAGCTGGACCCGCACGAGGTGCCGCTGAACTTCCTCAACCCGCGTCCGGGCACGCCGCTGGGCGACCGGCCGGTGGTGGAGGGTAAGGACGCGCTGCGGGCCATCGCCGCGTTCCGGCTGGCCATGCCGCGCACCATCCTGCGCTACGCGGGCGGCCGGGAGATCACCCTCGGTGACCTGGGTACCCGCGACGGCCTGCTCGGCGGGATCAATGCGGTGATCGTCGGCAACTACCTGACCACGCTGGGTCGGCCGGCGACCGACGACCTGAAGCTGCTCGACGAGCTGAAGATGCCGGTCAAGGCGCTCTCCGCCACCCTGTGAGGTGATGATGACCGACGCGGGTGACCCGACCGCCGACGGCCGTACGGCACGGTCCGCCGTGCTGACGTCGGCCGCGACCTGGTGCGACCGCTGCGGCGCGGACGCCACGGCGGGCCCGCACCCGGGGTGCGCGGCGGCCCGGGTGCTGGAGCCGCCCCGCTACTGCGGGCACTGCCGACGGCGGATGAAGGTGCAGGTGCTGCCGGTCGGCTGGTCGGCGGTCTGCGTCGAGCACGGCGAGCGGCGGGGCTGACGGGTGCTGCGCGGGCGGACGGTGACGCTACGCCCGGTGACCGGTGCCGACGTGCCGGCCCTGGCCGCGATCCGGGCCACCCCCGAGGTGCGCCGCTGGTGGCGTGGCGGCGACGACCTGGCCGAGTCGGTGCGGGCCGACCTGGCCGACGACGCGCTGACGGTCTACGTGATCGAGCACGCGGGCCGGCTGGTCGGGGCGATCCAGTGGTACGCCGAGACCGACCCGGACTACCGTCACGCCAGCCTGGACGTCTTCCTCGACCCGGCGGTACGCGGCAACGGCCTGGGCGGGGACGCGGTCCGCGCCCTGGTCCGGCACCTGGTCGACGAGTACGGCCACCACCGGTTCACCATCGACCCGGCGGCGGCGAACACGGCGGCGATCCGGGCGTACGCGAAGGTGGGGTTCCGCCCGGTGGGCATCATGCGGCGGTACGAGCGGGGCGCGGACGGGCGCTGGCACGACGCGCTGCTGATGGACCTGCTCGCGGAGGATCTGGCCGGCTGAAACCGGGCGGGGCGTGCCCGGCACCCTCAGGTGCCGGACACGCCCCGGTCGTTGCGCGGGCGCAGGTGCGCCTAGCGCTGGAGGGTGAGGACGCCCGGCCGCCACGGCAGCAGGTTGTAGTCACCGCCCGCGTTCGGGTCCTTGCCCTGGTAGAGCAGTTGCAGGTTGCAGGCGTCGACGGTCTTGGTCTGGTCGGGGTTGGTGCGGACCAGGTCACCGTGGCTGATGTCGTTGGTCCACGTGGCGCCGCTGTTGGCCTTGCCGGCGAAGGGGTTGCTCTCGCTGGCCGCCTGCGGGGTCCACGAGCCGCCCAGGCTGTTGGACGTGAACGACCGGAAGTAGCGCCCCTGGCTCCCGATCGCCTCGACGATCATCAGGTACTGGTTCTGGCCCGCCACCTTGTAGACCTCGACGCCCTCGAACAGGTTGTTCGTCGAGTCGGTCATGATCGTCGTGTAGCTCGAACCGAAGCTGCCCGGGAAGTTCCCGAGCGGCATGCTCGACCGGTAGATCTTGCCGTTGTCCCCGGCGAAGAACAGGTACATGTTCTGGTCGTCGCCGATGAGGGTCTGGTCGATCACACCGTACGGGGCGTCCGGGAGGGTGGCGGTGGACAGCGTCTGCGCCGAGGACCAGCCGTTGGCGTTGGTCGGGTCGCTCGACGTCTTGTAGCTGAACGAGGTCGGTCCCCACTGGTACGCCAGCACCCAGATGTTCTTCGGCGCGAAGTAGAGCAGGGTGGGCGCCACGGTGCCCTGGCTCATCCCGTTCTGGCTGGCCGAGGCCATGTCGGACCAGTTGGTGAACGTGCCGAAGTTCATCGAGCTGTACTGGCCGCTGCTGTTGACGTACGAGCCGTAGACCAGGTGCTTGCCGTTGTAGACCACGTTGGTGAAGTCCTTGAGCGAGACCCAGCCGTTCTTGGGGCTGGTCAGCGCGCCGGTCGACGACCACCGGTAGGTCGACGGGAGGGCACAGCCGCCCGCCGGGGGCGTGGTCGGCGGCGGGGTCGTGGTCGGCGGCGTCGAGGTCGGCGGCGTGGTGCTACCGGCGAAGTCGGTGCGCCACTGCTGGTTGGTCTGCCCGTGGCAGTCGTACAACTGGACCTGCTGGCCGTTGCCGGTGCCCCAGACGTCCAGGCAGCGGCCGGACTGCACGCCGCTGATGGTGCCGTTGGAGTTGATGTTCCACTGCTGGTTCGCCCCGCTGTTGCAGTCCCAGATGATGATCCCGGTGCCGTTGGCGGTGGCCGCGCCGTTGGCGTCCAGGCACTTGGTGCCGTAGACCCGCAACTGCTTGCTGCTGGTGTACGTCCACTGCTGGTTGGACTGGCCGTTGCAGTCGTAGAGCTGCACCCGGGTGCCGTTGGTCTGGGTGGAGTTCGGTACGTCGATGCACCGGTTCGACGCCACGCCGACGATCCGTCCGGCGCCGCCGCTCGGTGGCGGGGTCGTGGTGGGTGGGGTCGTGGTGGGCGGGCCGGTGGTCGGCCCGGAGGTCGGGGGGGCCGCGTTGAGCGCGTTGAGGACCGAGTTGTACGCGGCCTTCTTGTTGCCGCCGCCGTCGAACAGCAGCGGGCTCTCGTTGGAGCGCCAGGAGTCGCTGTCGCGCACGCCCCACACGGTGATGCCGATGCAGCGCGGCACGTTCAGGCACGCCTGGGTCAGCCCGGCGTACTGGGTGGTGGAGGAGTTCGTGACGTCGACCTCGGTCAGCGCCACGTCCACGCCGAGGGCGGCGAAGCTGGACAGCGTGGTCTGGAAGTTGCTCGGCAGCGAGCTGCCGCCGGTGAAGTGGGTCTGCAGGCCGACGCAGTCGATCGGGACGCCCCGGGACTTGAAGTCCTGGATCATGCGGTAGACGCCCTGCGTCTTGCCGTACGACCAGTTCTCGATGTTGTAGTCGTTGTAGCAGAGCTTCACCGACGGGTCGGCGGCCCGCGCGGTGCGGAACGCCACCTCGATCCAGTCGTTGCCGGTGCCCTGGAGGTTCGACGACCGGCGGCTGCCGTCCTCGTTGAACGCCTCGTTGACCACGTCCCAGGCGGCGAGCTTGCCCTTGTAGTGGCCCATCACGCCGTTGATGTGGTCGATCATGGCCTGCCGCAGGGTGCTGCCGCTGAGGCTCTGCATCCAGCCGGGCTGTTGGGCGTGCCAGGCCAGGGTGTGCCCACGGACCTTCAGGCCGCGCTGGGTCGCCCAGTTGTAGATCTGGTCACCGGAGTTGAAGTTGAACTGGCCCCGCTGGGGCTGCGTCGCGTCCGGCTTCATCTCGTTCTCGGCCGTGATCATGTTGAACTCGCGGCCGGCGATCGTGCTGTACGTCGAGTCGCCGAGCCGGCCGGCCGCGATCGCCGTGCCGAAGTACCGGCCCGACTGCGCGGCGGCCGCGCCCAGCGTGGTCGCGGCGGCGTTCGCCGACGGCATCATCACCGCGGCGGCGGCCACCGTCACGACGCCTACCGCGCCGGCGAGCAGTGCTCGGACGGCGGGCGAGCGGCGGCGTCGACTCCCGCCGCGATGATCGGATGGGCTCATTGCCATCGTGGCCTCCTTACTGGCCCACACCCAGGCCGTCGGGCGGGACGACCGGACGTTACGGTTGTTAAATCTAACGCCGTCGATGTTTCCATCATGCACCGCCCGGAACAAAGGTGTTTCGGAAAAGTTTCGGAACATTTTTGGCCGGGCCCGACCCGACGCGACGTGGCCGGTCACCGCAGGTGCGGTGCCGGCCACGCCACGTCGACGATCAGGAGACCGTGCAGGCGGCCCCGTTGAGCGTGAAGCCCGTCGGCTTCGGGTTGCTGCCGGTGTGGGTGCCGTTGAACCCGATGCTGGTGGACGCGCCGGGGGCCAGCGCCCCGTTGTAGCTCATGCTGGTCGCGGTCACCGCCGAACCGGTCTGGGCGTACGTCGCCGACCAGCCCTGCCCGATCTTCTGCCCGCTGTTCGGGAAGGTGAAGGCCAGGGTCCAGCCGGTGAGCGCGGTCGTACCGGTGTTGGTGATGGTGATGCTGGCGGTGAAGCCGTTGGTCCAGTCGCTGGTGGTGTAGCCGACCCGGCACGACGAGGCGGGCAGGGTCGGGGTGGGCGTGGGGGTCGGCGTCGTGGTGTCCGGCAGGGTCTGCACGGTGAGCGTCTTCGACGGGGTCGACGGGTTGCCGGCGGCGTCCACCGCCACCACGTAGAACCCGTACGAGGTGTCCGGCGTCAGCCCGGTCACCGGGAAGGTGGTGCCGGTGGGGGTGCCGATCACCACCGGACCCGGCAGGGACGACTTGTAGACCTTGTAGCCGGTGACCCCGACGTTGTCGGTGGACGGCGTCCAGGTCAGGGTCAGCCCGTTCGTGCCGATGTTCGACGCGTCCGGGGTGCCCGGCTGGGTCGGTCCGGTGGTGTCCGGGCCGTTGCCTGCCGGGGTGGCCACCGCGAGCACCGGCGACGACAGCGAGCTGTTGCCGGCGCCGTCCCGGGCCCGGACCCAGAACCGGTAGTTGCTGGCGGGCAGGAGCGTGGTCAGGGTCAGGCTGTTGGTGGTGGTGCGGTACGACATCCGCGCGTCGCTGCCGACAAACTCCTGGACGACGTCGTAGCCGGCCAGTCCGCTGCCACCGGTGTCGGTGGACGCGGGCCAGGTCAGCGTCATGCCGGTGGAGGTGATCGCCGAGGCGACGGGGGTGCCGGGGACGGTGGGCGGGGTGGTGTCGGTCGGCGTCGAGGTCGGCTCGTCACCCCAGACCCGGGTGGTCCCGGCGTACAGCGGCACCTTCGGGTTCGGGCCGGCGGTGGCCTGGTACGACGGGTCGTTGGTCGGGTCCCAGGTGCCGCCCTCCGGTACGCCGATCTTGAACTGCACCTCCATCCGGTGCTGCGACTGCCCGGCCGGGGCGATCGTCTGACCGGTGCAGTCCACCTCGACGTACCAGATGTCGCCGGAGAGCTGCCTGGCCGTCGAGGGCGACGGGCAGCCCTGGGTGTAGCCGGGGGTGACCTGGACGGCGGTGCTGCCCTCGGGGCGGAAGTAGTAGCGGAACTTCCCGTTGGTCAGCGCCCGCGCCGGGAAGGCCGACTTGTTGTAGATGATCGCCTTGAGCCCGGTGGCCCGGGGCTCGGCCTGCATCACCGTGGTCTCCACGGTCAGCTCGGCGATGTCCGGCTGCTCGGCGGTGGGGAAACCGGCGAGCGGGGTGCCGCCGTACTCCTGGGAGAGCCGGGCCAGGGCGGAGGTGAAACCGGCGTTGTAGTCGGTGGCGACCTCGTTCATCACGTAGTCGGACCGGCTGTCGGTGTACGCGTCGTTGGCCGAGGACGGGCCGCCGACCAGCGCGCCGTAGAGCACGTGCCGGGTCTCCACCGGCACCGTCTGGCTGTCCCACCAGGAACCGTGCGCGGTGCGGTGGTGCGGGTTCTTCGGCGCGTTGCTGCCGAATCCGATCACGTAGCTGGACTTGCGCGGGTTGTCGCCGAGCGCGTAGTTGATCTGCCGGACGGCGAAGTCGTGGAACCGGGCCTTGCGGGTGGCGTCGGTGGTCTTGTCGCTGTAGACCAGCGCCGCGAAGCTGGTGTTGGCGGCGTACCGCAGCGCGCCCCAGGAGTCGAGGACGGCCATCCCGCCCGGCGAGTAGGGCACCTTCTGGCCGTTGACGCCGACCGTCCAGTAGTCGAGCCACCGGTTGGCGTCGTCGACGTACTTCTGCTTGCCGGTCAGGTTGGCCAGCAGCACGTACGCCCCGAACTGCTTGTTGTCCCAGGCCAGGGTCCACTTGTAGGACCGGGTGGTGGACTGCGGCTCGGTGCCGAGCTTGTCGTACTCGCTCTCGGCCTTGGCCAGGTAGCTCGCGTCGCCGGTGGCCCGGTGCAGCCAGATCGCGCCCCAGACCAGTTCGTCCTGGTAGCCGCTCCACGACTTGTAGAAGCTGGTCGCGTCGGTGATGCACTCGTGGTAGCTCTTGCGCACCGTGTCGGCGAACGTGTAGAGCTGCTTGGCGTGGGTGAGCAGCTTGTCGGCGTAGGTCGCGTCGGTGGGCCGGAACACCATCGACGACGCGGCCATCGCCGCCGCCGTCTCCCCCGCCAGGTCCGCGCCGCCACAGCTCGAATCGATCTTGTACGCGGGCCGCGCCATCGGCAGCACCTCGGCCGGGCCCCACCACTTGTGGTCGTCGTCGCCCTTGCCGACCTGCCCGTAGAGCACGTTCGCCGAGGGGTGCGCCTTGATGAAGTAGTCGTTGACGAAGCGCAGGTTGTTCAGCAACGGGGTGAGCTGCCCGGCGGCGACGTACCCGTCCCGGTACTCGACCGCGCCCCAGGCGAGCATGGTGGCGCTGAACGCCATCGGGAAGCCGAACTTCACGTGGTCACCGGCGTCGTACCAGCCACCGGTGAGGTCCACGCCGACGTCCGCGCCGTCGGTGAGCGCGGAGTCGCCCCGCCAGGAGACCCGGTTCCAGGACGGCTTCTTGCCGGACTGCTGCGCCTCGTAGAACAGCAGCGACTTCTGCAACGCCTCGGGGTAGTTGAACATGCCGGTGCCGGCGGCCTCGGCGGCCTCGGCGCGCCCGGCAGCGGTGGGGGCGGCCCCGGCGGTGAGCGGGACCGCGCTGATGGCGAGGGTCAGACCGCTGGCCAGGGCGGCACCGGCGGCGAGCAGGCGGCGGAGCCGGGGCCGGCCCGCGCCCGACCGGCCGGGCCGGTTCGGGTGCTGCATGCGGAACTCCTGTCGGTGGTGCCTCCGGCGACGCCCACCGGACGCGGGGACGGGGGCGTCGCGGGTGGTGGGCGTCGCCGGAGGCGGGTGGTGGTGAGAGGACCGAAGGAGTCGCGGGAGCGCTCCCATGGATGTGCGCCAATGTAATCGTTCGGTCATCGGTTTGTGAAGGGGCCAACCCCGACGACACCGGAAGAAGCCCTCCGGGCACACCGGCCGGACCCCCGTCGAGGTGGGCCGCCCCCGACCGGGCCGGGCACCACGGCCGGCCGGCGACCACCACCCGACCGGACTAGCCTGGATCGATGTCGATGATCGAACAGGTGTCGCTGGGCGTGACCGACGACCGTCGCGCCGGCCGGTTCTGGGCCCAGGCCCTCGGCTACGTCCGCCGGCCACCCCGCTACCCCGGGGACGGCTGGATCGTGCTGGAACCGCCGCCCGGCACCACCGGGGTGCCCCTGGCGATGGACGTCAGCGTCAGCCCGGTGACGGACCACCCCCGCATCCACCTCGACCTGCACGCGGGAGGCCGGGACCTCGACGACGAGGTCGACCGGCTGTGCGGTCTCGGGGCCGAACGGGTCGACTGGCCGCACTACCCCACCGAGCCGGAACCCGGCCAACTGCCGTACGTCGTCCTCGCCGACACCGAGGGCAACCGGTTCTGCGTGTCCGGGCACCGCCGGGCCGGCGTCCTCTTCGGCTGACCGCCACCCCACCGGCCCGCGCACCCACCGGCCCGGCCGGCGGCCCCGGGCCGCCTGGCCGCGACCGGCCCCGGCGCACCGAACCGGGCCCGGACATGGGCAGGGCCCCCGCACCGGGGGCCCTGCCTGTACACCGTTCTCCGCATCGGAGTTCGGCCACGCACCGGAAGGAAAGCCCCCGCCCGGTGCCACACGGGTTGTCTCGATCAGCGGTGGTCGGTCGTCAGCACACCCCACCGGTCGTGCTCGTCCGCCGGGGACCGATCACGGCCGCACCGGGCCGACCGGGCCGACCGGCGACCGGGCCGTCGCCCACCGGGGCGGCCAGCGCGACGGTCACGGTGAGCAGGCTGCCGTCCCGCTCGATCGGCGCGGACCGGCCCAGCCGGGCCACCGTACGCACCATCGGCGTGTTCTCCGCCTGGGTGTGCAGGACAAGCGCCGCGAACCCGGCCCGCTCGGCGTGGGCGAGCAGCCGGCGCAGCAGCGCGGTGCCCAGCCCACGCCGCTGCCAGTCGTCCCGGACCAGCAGCGCCGCCTCCGCCTCGTCGCCCTCGGCGAGCAAATTGGCCAGCCCGACGACCGACTCCACCGCCCCGTCGGAGCCGGTCGTCGTGGCCACCAGGGTCAACCCCCGGGCCGGTTCCAGCAGCCGGCGCAGCCGGGCCGGCGAGGGCAGCGCCGCCCCGCTCAGGTAGCGCCGCTGCCGGCTGGACGCCGAGCAGCGCTCGTGCAGGTCCACCACGCCCGCCAGGTCGTCGGCGGTCGCCGGCCGGACGGTCAGCTCCGCCCCGTCGGGCAGCACCAGCACCACCCGGTCGGCCTCCCGCCGGGCCACCGCCGCCGCCAACTCGACGAGCGCCTGCGCCCGCGCGTACTCGGCCGGGGTGAAGCTGGGCGCCTGCCGGCGCAGTTCGTACGAGCCGCCGGCCGGATCGGTCAGCAGCATGGTCGTGGTGCCCACCGCGTCGTGCCCGACGGCAGCCGTCGGCCGCCAGGTCACCTCGTCCGCGCCGAGCGTGGCCCGGAGCACCTCACCGGCCAGTTCCGGGTCACCGACCAGCCGGGTGGCCAGCCCGAGCACCCGGGTCGGCTGGTCGGCCAGGCCCCGCGCCTCGCTGCGGGCGACCCAGCAGTCCCGGCCCCGGCCACGCTCGACGGCGGCGATCAGATCCGCCTCGTCGAGGGTGTCCGGCGCGTCGACGAGGAAGTCGTCCACCGCGCCGACCTCGGTGGTGTGCACCTGCACGGTGAGGATGTTGACCCCCCGCAACGCGAGACTCGCGGTGAGGACCGACAGGTATCCCGGCCGGTCGTCCACGGTCGCGCGAACCCGCCACAGCGCCATGTCCACTCCCTTCCCCAGCACGAAGCCTGCCCGCAGCCTGTTGCCGTGGCGTTGCCCGGCGGTGTCGCACCGGCAACCGTCCGCCCAGGTCAGGTGACGGTGGTCACCGACTGCGGGCCGACCAGGTCGAGCCGGTCGCCGAGGATCACCGCGCTGGCCCGGACGAGCTGGGCGAGCCGGTCCACCTCGGTGGCGTGGAACCCGGCGGCGGTCAACGGCTCGGTGTGGTCCCGGGCCACCACCAGCACCAGCCCGGCCCGGCCGAACGGCGCGATCGCGTAGTGCGTGCCGTCGGCCATGGTCAGGGTGCGGGCCCGCAGCGGGGTCACCTCGGGCAGCCGGGGCGGCTCGGGCGCGCGCCAGCTGGCGTGCCCGACGGTCGCCGTCCCCGCGCCGGCCCGGGAGGCCCAGTCCACCGGCACGACGGCCGCCACCGCCCAGTCCGCCGCGAGCAGCCCCGGCACCGCGTCGACCAGGGTGGCCACCCCGTCGGTGGGGTTCGCCGCCACCTGGGCGAGCAGTTCGGCGTCCTGACCGGTGGTGGTCGGCGCGCCGATCGCCCGCCACACCCCGTCGACGCGCACCCCGGGGATGGCGGCCAGCCCCGCGAGCAGCCCCTCGACCCGGGCGGCACCGGGCCAGACCACGGTGAAGTCGTCCACCGCCCGGCCGCCGAGCCGTTCCAGCACCACGACCTGGACGATGTCCGCCCCGGAGACGCCGAGCGTGCGGGCCACCTGGCCGAGTGTCCCGGGTCGGTCCGGCAGGGTCACCCGAACTCTCAGCAACATGTCTGTCCCTCCGCTCGGCGGGCCGACCGCACACGGCCGGCAGGCTGGTCCCCAGCCTGCCGGTTGACCATTTCGCCCCTGTTGCCGTGGCATGTCCCCGGCGGAAAATCGCTGACCTTGACAACCCGGCTGACCTGCCATCAACTATGCGGATGACCGAGCCGGCCGTCGACGCGTCCCACGACGGCGGAGCCCCCGGCGACCGGACGCCACGCGGGCTGGACCTCGACCGGCTGGCCGGGTGGCTGACCACCCACCGGCCGGAGCTGGCCGACGGCCCGCTGCGGGCCAGCCTGATCACCGGCGGCAAGTCCAACCTGACCTACCTGCTGCACGGCGCCGGGCGCGAACTGGTGCTGCGCCGCCCGCCGCTGGGGCACGTGCTGGCCACCGCGCACGACATGGCCCGCGAGCACCGGGTGATCGCCGCGCTCGCGCCGACCGCCGTGCCGGTGCCCGAGGCGGTGCTGCTCTGCGTCGACCCGGCGGTGATCGGGGCCCCCTTCTACCTGATGCGGCGGGTGCCGGGCGAGGTGCTGCGCACCCGGGCCCAGACCGACCCGCTCACCGACGCGCAACGCCGTGACCTGGCCTGGGCGATGATGGACACCCTGGCCGCGCTGCACACCGTCGACCCGGCCACGGTGGGGCTGGCCGACTTCGGCCGTCCGGAGGGCTACCTCGGCCGGCAGGTACGACGCTGGGCCGGCCAGCTCGACCGGTCCCGCAGCCGGGAACTGCCCGGGGTGGACGAGCTGCGCGACGCGCTGGCCGCCTCGGTGCCCGAGGGGGTGAACGCCGGCCGGATCGTGCACGGCGACTACCGGCTGGACAACCTGCTCACCACGGTCGACCCGGTGTCGGTCCGGGCGGTGCTGGACTGGGAGATGGCCACCCTCGGCGACCCGCTGGCCGACCTCGGGCTGCTGCTGACGTACTGGGACGTGCTCGGCGACAGCGACCTCGCCGAGGGCAACCCGGTCGCCGACGGGCTCGGCCCGCGCGCCGGCTTCCCCACCGGCGACGAGCTGATCGCCCGGTACGCCGACCGCAGCGGCGTCGACGTGGGGCCGCTGCACTGGCACCTGGCTCTCGGCTGTTTCAAGCTCGCGGTGATCTGCGAGGGCATCCACTACCGGCACACCCTGGGGCAGACCCTCGGCGGTGGGTTCGACCGGATCGGCGACATGGTGACGCCGCTGGTGGAGCACGGTCTGCGCGCGGTCAGGGGGAACTGATGGACTTCGGCTACGACGAGCGCACCGTCGAGCTGCGGGAGCGGCTCGACGCGTTCCTGGACGAGTGCGTCCTGCCGGCCGAGCCGGTGCACGCGGCGCAGGTCGCGGCGGCGGGTGACCCGTGGTCGCGGTCCCCGGTGCTCGACGGGCTGAAGGTCGAGGCGCGACGGCGCGGCCTGTGGAACCTCTTCCTGCCCGACCCGCGTTACGGCGCCGGGCTGACCAACCTCCAGTACGCCCCGCTGGCCGAGCTGACCGGGCGCAGCCCGCACCTGGCCCCCGAGGCGGTCAACTGCGCCGCCCCGGACACCGGCAACATGGAACTGCTGGCCGAGTTCGGCTCCGGTGCGCAACGCGACAGGTGGCTCACCCCGCTGCTGGCCGGCGAGATCCGCTCGGCGTTCTGCATGACCGAGCCCGAGGTGGCCTCCTCCGACGCCACCAACATCGCCACCCGGATCGTCCGCGACGGCGACCACTACGTGGTCAACGGCCGCAAGTGGTGGTCGTCCGGGGCGATGGACCCCCGGTGCGAGCTGTTCATCGTGATGGGCAAGACCGACCCGGACGCCGACCGGCACCGCCAGCAGAGCATGGTGCTGGTGCCCCGGGACACCCCCGGGGTGCACGTCCGCCGGGGCATGACGGTCTTCGGCTACACCGACGCCCCGCACGGCGGGCACGCCGAGATCGACTTCGTCGACGTCCGGGTGCCGGCTGAGAACCTGGTCGGTGCCGAGGGGGCCGGGTTCGCCATCGCCCAGGCCCGGCTCGGTCCGGGCCGCATCCACCACTGCATGCGCCTGGTCGGGATGGCCGAGCGGGCCCTGGAGCTGCTCTGCCGGCGGGCCAACCAGCGGATCGCGTTCGGCCGGCCGCTCGCCGAGCAGGGCGTGGTCCGGGAGTGGATCGCCGAGTCCCGGGTACGGATCGAGCAGGCCCGGTTGCTGGTGCTCAAGACCGCCTGGCTGATGGACACCGTCGGCAACAAGGGCGCGCACACCGAGATCCAGGCCATCAAGATCGCAACTCCGGCGATGGCCGAGTGGGTGATCGACAAGGCGATCCAGGGGTACGGCGGCGCGGGGGTCAGTCAGGACACCCCGCTCGCCGGGCTCTGGGCCCAGGCCCGCACCCTACGGCTCGCCGACGGCCCCGACGAGGTGCACCGCGCGTCCCTGGCCAGGCGGGAACTGCGCCGCTGGTCCTGAGCCGACGGCACCGGCACGCCCCACCGCCCGTACGGACGTGGAGGCCGGAGGTGTCGAAGCGCTTCAGGTGGAGGCACGCTGGATGAGTTCGGTGTCCAGCAGGATGTGCGGGGTGGGGATCTCGTCGCCCCGGATGCGGGCCACCAGCAGCCGGGCCATCTGCCGGCCCATCTCCTCCACCGGCTGGAAGACCGTGGTCAACGGCGGGTCGGCCTGCTGGGCGACGGGCGAGTCGTCGAACCCGATGATCGCCACGTCCTCGGGCACCCGCCGGCCCGCCTCGCGCAGCGTCCGCAGCGCGCCGAACGCCATCAGGTCGGAGGCGACGAAGACCGCGTCCAGCTCGGGGCAGGCGTCCAGCAGCCGGCGCATGCACGCCGCGCCGCTGCCCTCGCTGAAGTCCCCGTAGGCGATCATGCGGGGGTCGAGCATCCCGACGGTGGACTCCACCGCCTCCCGGTAGCCGACCAGGCGGGCCAGGCCGGCGCCCATGTCCTGCGGGCCGGCGATGGTGGCGATCCGGCGGCGACCCTGCCGGGCCAGGTGCTGCACCGCGTTGCGGGCGCCACCGACGTTGTCGACGTCAACGAACCAGGACGGCCGCGCCCCGGGGCGCAGCATCCGGGCCGGCCGGCCGCCGAGCACGGTGGGCAGGTCGCGCTCCTCCAGCAGGGTGGGCAGCGGGTCGGAGTCGTGCAGCGACAGCAGCAGGACCCCGTCGACGTGCTGGTTGGTCAGGTGGTTCTCGACCCGTTCCCGTTCGATCGGGGACTGCACCATGGCGAGCCAGAGTTGCAGCGGCGTCTCCAGCAGGCCGGAGCTGACGCCCCGGACGATGCCGGCGAAGAACGGCTCGGTGAAGACCCGCTCCCCCGACTCGGACACCACCAGGGCCACCGAGTCGGTCCGCTGGGTGACCAGTGCCCGTGCCGCCCGGTTCGGGACGTACCCCAGCTCGGCGATGGCCTGTTGGACGGCGGCCCGGGCCTCCGGGCTGACCTGGGGTGAGCCGTTGACCACCCGGGAGACCGTGCCCCGCCCGACACCCGCGCGGGCGGCGACCGCGTCGAGGGTCGGGCGCCCGAGTGACCGGGTGCGTTGCGTTGTCATCGTCTGCTCCTCCGACGTCGGACGGTCCCCGCCGTCCGCCCCCGGGGGCGGGCGGCGCGGCGGGGCCGTCCGGAATGCTGGCTGGCCTCTGCCTATTGTGCGGCCAGACCGTTGCGTCGGATCACCTCGGCGTACCACCTGGCACTGGACTTGGGGATACGGGCCTGGGTGTCGTAGTCGATCCAGATCATCCCGAAGCGCTTGGTGTAACCCCAGGCCCACTCGAAATTATCCATCAGCGACCACGCGAAGTAGCCCCGCAGGGGCACCCCGGCCGCGATCGCCTCGTGCGAGGCCCGCAGGTGGGCGTCGAAGTAGGCCAACCGGTCGACGTCGTCGACCCGACCGTCCTGCACGGTGTCGACGAACGCCGAGCCGTTCTCGGTGACGTAGAGCGGCAGGTCGGTGTACTCCTCGTGGACCCGCCGCAGCGTCTCCACCAGGCCCGGGGCGTCGATCTCCCAGTCCATGTCGGTGACCGGGACACCCCGGGTGACGAACCGGACGTCCTCGCTGCCCGGCCAGCAGGACGGTGCCCGCCAGTACTTCTCCGGCTCCTCGCCGGCGACCGGCGCGGCCACCACGTGCCGGCTGTAGTAGTTGATCCCGACCAGGTCCAGCGGGGTGGAGATGATCTCCAGATCGCCGTCGCGGACGTGCCCGAAGTCGGTCACCTCGGCCAGGTCGGCGGTCAGGTCCGCCGGGTACGAGCCGCGCAGCAGCGGGTCGAGGAAGAACCGGTTGGCCAACCCGTCGATCCGGCGGGCGGCGTCGACGTCGGCCGGGGCGTCGCTGGCCGGGGTCACCGGGTAGAGGTTGACCGTGACACCGAGCTGGGCCTGCGGCAGCTTCGCCCGCAGGGCCTGCACGGCGAGCCCGTGACCGAGCATCAGGTGGTGCCCGGCCCGGACCGAGTCCGCCCCGTCGGACCGCCCGGGGGCGTGCGCCCCGGAGCCGTAGCCGAGGAACGCCGAGCACCACGGCTCGTTGAGCGTGGTCCAGTACTTCACCCGGTCGCCGACGGCGTCCGCGACCAGGGACGCGTAGTCGGCGAACCGACCGGCGGTGTCCCGGGCCGGCCAGCCGCCCGCGTCCTCCAACGGCTGGGGCAGGTCCCAGTGGTAGAGGGTGAGCCACGGCTCGATGCCGTTGGCCAGCAGCTCGTCGACCAGCCGCCGGTAGAAGTCCAGGCCCTCCTGGTTGACGCCGCCGGTGCCGCCGGGCTGCACCCGCGGCCAGGAGACCGAGAACCGGTACGACTTGAGGCCCAGCTCGGCCATCAACCGGACGTCGTCGGACATCCGGTGGTAGTGGTCGCAGGCCACGTCCCCGGTGTGCCCGGAGACCACCCGCCCCTCGGTGTGACTGAACGTGTCCCAGATCGACGGGGTCCGGCCGCCCTCGGCGGCGGCCCCCTCGATCTGGTACGCGGCGGTCGCCGCGCCCCACAGGAAGCCGGGCGGGAAGGTCAGTTCCGGCCCCTGGTCGAGTACGCCGACAGCGGGCGGGTGGGTCGGGTTGCTCACGACTTGACGGCGCCTTCCATGATGCCGCCGATGATCTGGCGGCCGAACACGATGAACACGATCACCAGCGGCACGGTGCCGATGGCGGTCGCGGCGAACACCTGCGAGTAGTCGGTGTAGTAGGCGTAGGACAGGAACGCCAGCGACACCTGCAGGGTCGGGTTCTCGGGGGTGAGCACGGCGTACGGCCACAGGTAGGAGTTCCAGGTCTCCATGAAGGTGAGCAGGCCGAGCACGGCGGCGGCGGGGCGCAGCGCCGGCAGCACGATGTTCCAGAAGATCCGGAAGGTGCTGGCGCCGTCGACCCGACCCGCCTCGATCAGCTCGTCGGAGATGGCCTGGATGGCGTACTGCCGCATCATGAACACGCCGAACGCGCTGACCAGGAAGGGCACGGTCACCGCGTAGAGGGTGTCGTACCAGCCGAGGTCCTGGATCATGCCCCAGAGCGGGATCAGGCCGAGCTGGGTCGGGATCATCATGGTCACGATGATCGTCAGCAGCAGGGCGTTGCGGCCCCGGAACCGCAGCTTGGCGAAGGCGAAGCCGGCCAGCGAGCCGGTGATCACCACCGAGACGGTCACCACCGCGGAGACGATCACCGAGTTGAGCAGACCGGTGAGGAAGTTCGCCGCCGGGTTGTCGAGCACCCGGCCGAAGTTCGCGCCGAACTCGCCGGCCGGGGTGAACGGCGGCGGCACGTCGTTGATCTGGTCGAGGCTACGGGTGGCGATGACCACCATGTAGTAGAAGGGGTAGACCGAGAAGAGCACCGCGACGACGAGCGCGATGTAGAGCAGCGGACTGGTGCGCCAGAGGCGCTGGGATGCCTTGTTCACGGCGCGGTCCTCACTTCACCGAACGGCGGACGAGCAGGAAGTTCACCAGCGAGACCAGGGCGATCATGACGAACATCGCCCAGGCCACCGCGGCGCCGTAGCCGGCGGTGCTGAGGTTCTCGATACCGAGTTCGTACATGTACATCGCCAGGGTCTGGAACTCGCGCTGGTCGCCACCGATGATGTTGCCGTTGCCGAAGACCAGCGGCTCGGTGAAGAGCTGGAGCCCACCGATGGTGGACAGGGTGACCACGAAGACGAAGGTCGGGGTCAGCATCGGCAGGGTGATCCGCCAGAACTGCTTCCACTGGTTGGCGCCGTCGATCGCGGCGGCCTCGTAGAGGTCCTTCGGGATGGCCTGCATGCCGGCCAGCAGGATCAGCGTGTTGTAGCCGGTCCACCGCCAGTTGACCATGGAGGCGATGGCCGTCCAGGAGCTCCACTTCTGGGCGTCCCAGTCGATCGCGTCGACGCCGACCAGGCTGAGGATCCAGTTGATCAGACCGAAGTCGCGCTGGAAGAGCATCCCGAAGACGATCGCCACCGCGGCGACGGAGACCACGTTGGGCATGAAGATGGCCATCCGGAACAGCGTCCGGGCCCGCAGGAAGGTGCGGTTGAGCATGGTGGCCAGGAACAGCGCCAGGAGCAACTGCGGGATCGTCGACAGGATGAAGATGCCGAACGTGTTGATCGTGGCGTTCCAGAAGTACTCGTCGGTGAACAGCCGGGTGTAGTTGTCGAACCCGATGAAGCTGTGGTCACCGATGAGGTCCCAGTCGTGCAGCGACATCCACGCCGTGCGCAGCATCGGGTAGAACCCGAAGATGCCGAAGACCACGAAGAACGGCGCGATGTAGAGGTAGGGCGAGAGCTTCAGGTCGAGGCGGTTCAGGGTGATCGCCCGGCTGCGCCGCCGGGGAGGTGTGGGGGGTGGTGCGCTGGGCGACGGCGGCGCCGTCGTGGCCGAGAGGCTCATGCGGGGTCCTTTCCCGGCTCCGGCGGGGCCGGTGAGGCGGGCGGTACGTGGAACGGGACGCCATTGGTGGCGCCCGGGACATGCCCGGACGCCACCGCCGGTGGTGGTGCAGTGATCAGAAGGCGCCCTGGGTCTTGGCGTCCTTGAGGAACTGCTCCCAGGCCTTGTCCTTGGGGGACTGCCCGTTCTCGTACGAGCGCAGCGCCGGCTCGAACGCGTTCTCCTTGACCGCCTGGTGCTTCGGGCCGAGGTGCAGCGGCTGGATCTTCTCGACGCTCTCACCGAAGATCTTGCCGGTCGGCGCGCCGCTGAAGTACTCGTTGGTGTAGCCGGTGAACTCCGGGTTCTTCAGCGCCTCGAGGTTGGTCGGCAGCGGGCCCTTGAGCTTGAACGCCTCGACCTGGCTCTTCGCGTTGGTCAGGTACTCGGCGAGCTTGGCCGCCTCCTTGGGGTACTTGCTCTGGGCCGGCACGGCGAGCCAGGAGCCGCCCCAGTTGCCCGCGCCGCCGGGAACCGGCGCGACGTCCCACTTGCCCTTGTTCTCCGGGCCGGAGTTGTCGGCGACGATACCGAGCATCCACGACGGGCAGAAGGTGGCCGCGAAGGTGCCCTGCTTGAAGCCGGCGGACCACTCGGGCGACCAGGTGGCGCTCTTGGAGGTGATCTTCGCGTCGGCCATCGCGACCGCGGTGTCCCACGCGGTCCTCACCGCCGCGCTCTTGTCGGCGACGACGTTGTCCTCCTTGTCGTAGAACAGGTCACCGCCCTGCTGGACCATGACCGCGCTGGCCGCGGTGGTGACCGAGTCGATCAGGCCCTTGTTGGTGGCCGCGCGGTACTTCTTGCCGGTCTCGATGAAGGCGTTCCAGTCCGGCCAGAGCGCCGCCACCTGGTCCCGCTCGGTCGGCAGGTTGGCCGCCGCGAACAGGTCCTTGCGGTAGCAGACCGCGAGGCTGCCGACGTCGGTGGGCAGGCCGATCAGCCGCCCGTCCGCCGCCTTGCCCAGCTCCCACTTCCACGGCAGGTATTCCTTGCTGTGGTCGGCCACCAGCGGCGCCAGGTCGGCCCAGTTCGCGGGGTTGGTCTTGAACTCGTTGAGGATGCCCTCTTCGAGCGCGGTCACGTCCGCCGCGCCCTTGCCGGTGGCCAGCGCCCGGACCACCTTCGGCCGGTACTCGTTGAGCTGCGCGGTCTTGCGCAGCTCGACCTTGATGCCGGTGTCCTTCTCGTACTGCTTGACGATCTCGTCGTATCCGAACTCACCGAAGGTGTCGACGACCAGCTTGCTGGGCTTGCCGCCGGCCTCCTTCGGCTCGTCGTCCTTGCCGCAGGCCGCGAGACCGCCGATGGCGGTTACTGCGGCCAGGGCGGCGACCGCGAACCGGGTACGCCGCGTGGTGACGCTCATCCTGACCCCTTTTCGATGGTGAGGCTGGGTGGGTGTGGTGGGGGGGTGCTGTCGCACGTCCCGGCCGGTCCGGCGGTGATCGCCGGTCGGTCTGGGGTGGTCGCGGGTGATCCGCGCCACGCCCTTGGGAACGCTCCCATGAGATTGCCGGGAGGTGTCGGGGGTGTCAATAGACCGTTGGGAGCGTTCCCAGATCGTTACCAGCTATCGCGTTTACGCCGCCCGATGTGATGACCCCGCGGGGACGGAGATCAGCAGAAGCGGCGCAGCAGGGTGGTCGCCCGACCCGCGTCGAACGCCGCCGGGTCGTGCCCGGGACCCGCCCAGTCCCGCATCGTGACGTGCTCCGGGTGGTGCGGATCGGCAAGCGCCGCCAGCAGCAGGAGCTGCCCGGCCGGGCCGCCGACCCCCTCCGGCGGGCAGGCCCGCGCACCCTGCGGGCAACTCGGGTAACGCCCGTCCGGATCGGCGGCGAGGACGTCCTCCACCACCAGGTCGTGCTCCCACCAGTCACCGAAGTCGTAGACGTAGCCGAACCGGCTGCCCTTGCCGGCCACCGCGTCCAGCCGGACGTCCAGCTCGTCGCGCACCGCCGGCTCCGCGTCCGGGTCGGGCTCGCCGTACTGCACGCCGTCGATCTCGAAGGCGTGCAGGTGACAGTCCCGCCAACCCATCGCGTGCTGCACCACCCGGTGCAGCCGGTCGAGGGTGTAGCCGCCGGGGACCAGCACCCGCCGCCAGACCGACGGGCGGACCCCGGTGAGGGACACCTTCAGCTGGAAGATCTGACGTGACATGCTGCCCCCTCCACCCACCGCATAGGCTGCCGGCATGATCTGCCGAGCGTGCCGACAGCGGCGGCACGACGACTGCCCCGGCCGGAAGTGGTGCGACTGTCAGCACCGTACCCCCGCACCCACCCCTCCGGTCACCGGTCCGGCCGGCGAATGAGCGTCGGAATCCCGATCTGGCGGATCTGGCCCACGCCCGCCGACGGCCCGCTGGACGACGCCGCGCTGACCGCGCTCTACGCCCGCGCCGGCACCCCCCGGCTGCGGGTCAACTTCGTGGCCAGCGCGGACGGCGCGGTCACCCTGGACGGCTACTCCGCCGGCCTGTCCGGTGCGCCGGACAAGCGGGTCTTCGGCCTGCTCCGGATGCTCTGCGACGGGCTGCTGGTGGCCGCCGGCACGCTACGGCACGAGGGCTACCGGGCGGTGCGGCTCAGCCCGGAACGCCGGGCCTGGCGACGCGCGCACGGCCTGGCCGAGTACCCGACGCTGGCGGTCGTCTCCCGGTCGCTACGGCTCGACCCGGCCCAGGCCGCGTTCGCCGACGCGCCGGTGCGCCCGGTCGTGCTGACCACCGGGACGGCGGTCGCGCCACCGGGCCTCACCGACGTCGTCGACCTGGTCCGGGTCGGCCGGGACGACGTCGACCTCGCCGCCGGCCTGGCCGCGCTGCGCCGGCGGGGGCTGGGGCAGCTGCTCTGCGAGGGCGGCCCGCACCTGTTCGGCACGCTCACCGCCGCCGACCTCGTCGACGAACTCTGCGTCACCGTCGCCCCGCTGCTGGCCGGGGCCGGCCCGGGACGGATCACGGCCGGCCCGGCCAGCCCGCCCCGGTCGCTGCCGCTGCGGCACACGCTGGCCGCCGCCGACGGCGTACTCATGCTGCGGTACGCCCGCGACGCGCCCGGCGTCGACTCCGCCGGGGCCGCGCCCGCCGGCTGAACCGGGTGGCCTCCCCCGGACGCGGCGCGGGGCGTGGGCCACCCGGTCGGTGTGCCCACGCCCCACGTTCGAGACGTTCGGGGTCGGCGTGTCGAACGCCGGCCCGGCGGGGTCAGCTGACGCTCACGCCCGCCCAGGCGGCGGCGACGGCCTTGTACTCGGCGCTGGTCGCGCCGTACAGGTCGGTCGCGGCCGACAGGGTCGCCGTCCGGGCGCCCTTGTAGTTGGTGGTGGAGGTCATGTAGCGGGTCAGCGCCCGGTACCAGATCGCCCCGGCCTTGGTGTTGCCGATGCCGGCGACCGTGGTGCCGTTGCAGGTCGTGCTGGTGCCGTACGACGAGGTGCCGCTACCCACCGCGAGCAGGTAGAAGAAGTGGTTCGCCACGCCCGAGGAGTAGTGCACGTCCAGGCCGCCCACCGAGCTGCTGTAGCAGTCCGCCGACTTGCCGTCCTTGGAGGGCTTGTCCATGTAGCGCAGCGGGGTGCCGGTGCTGCGCAGCTTCTCCCCGATCAGGTAGTCGCCCGGGTCCTTGGCGCTGGCCGCGTAGAACTCGACCAGGGTGCCGAAGATGTCGCTGGTGGCCTCGTTGAGGCCGCCCGACTCGCCGCTGTACCGCAGCCCGGCGGTGTTGCTGGTGACGCCGTGGGTCATCTCGTGCCCGGCCACGTCCAGCGAGGTCAGCGGGTACCAGCCGGAGCCGCCGTCGCCGTAGGTCATGCAGAAGCAGGCGTCCTGCCAGAAGGCGTTGGCGTAGTTGCTGCTGTAGTGCACCCGGCTGTACGCGCCGACACCGTCGTTGCGGATGCCGTTGCGGCCGTGCGCGCTCTTGTAGTAGTCCCAGGTCTTCTGCGCGCCGAAGGCGGCGTCGGCGGCGGCGGTCTGCCGGTTGCTCAGGGTGCCGTTGCCGAACACGTTGTTGGTGCTGGTGACCAGGGTGCCGGTGCCGCTGGTCTTGCCGTTGAGGTCGTAGGTGCGGTGGTTGCCCCGGGCCGGGTCGGCGAGCTGGTAGGTGCTGCCGGACAGGGTGCTGCCGACCGAGACCGTGCCGGAGTGGTAGGTGTTGCCGGTGCCCTCCCGCTGCACGCCCTCCCACGAGTCGCGGACCGCGCCGGTGGTGGCGTCCACCAGCACGTGCAGCTCGCTCGGGGTGCCGTCGGCGTGGGTGCCGGCCACCACCACCTCGTAGGCGAGGGCGGTCGCGGTCCGACCGGCGTCGAAGACCAGCTGCGCGCCCGCGACCGAGCGGCCGGTGGCGGTCGACGCGGCGTAGGCGATCTTGCCGGCGGCGGCCTCGCTGAGCGTGGCCTTCGGGGCGCGCTGCGGGGCGTGGGCGAGGCCGTGGGTGGCACCCCGCCAGGAGTCGCCCTTGCCGAGGTGGACGACCACCTCACCGCCGAGGACGGGCAGGCCGTCGGAGTAACGGTTGAGCCGGACGTGCTCGGTGCCGTCGGCGTCGGTCACCACGTTGCGCGGGGTGAACGTCTGCCCGTCGGCGGCGAGGCCGGCACCGGAGTGGGACTTGAGCTGGGCGACCGCGCGGGCGAACGGGTCGGCGGCGGGGCCGGCGGGCGCGGCGGTGGCCGCGGTGGGCACCGTGACGGCGGTGGCCAGGAGAGCGGCCGTGGCGAGGCCGCTCAACAGGGGGGTTCGGCGCATGGGGGTTCTGCCTCCACAGGGACAGTCGGGGGGGTGCCGACTGACGACGACCCGACGGTGGTGGACCGCGGGCCGGTCACGTGTCCGCAGGTTACGGACGTGACGGCCGGCACCGAAGGAAGAAGATCCTCGATGTCGGCTGTGGCTATTCTCAGCCCAACCGGTCGGTTTCTGTCACGCCCTCGGCGGGGATTTTTTTCCCCGGATTTCCGCCGGGCCCGTCACCTGCGCAAACACCGTCGCCGCGCGGGAAAAAGTCGACCGACCGTGACCGCACCGTCCCTTGCGGTCACCGAACCGGCGGCGACGACGGCGGTCGGCCGGGCGTCGACGGCGGCCCACCGGTGGCCTCCGCCGCGTCGCGTGGCAACCTGTCGCACTCCTCGGGCAGGATGCAGGGCGTGCGCCCTGACCGAGACGACCAGCTGACCGGAGCCCGCGGATGACCGACGACCGGATCGACGGCCGGATCGACAGCCCCGGCGAGCCCGTCGGCCGGGTGCTCGGCACCGCCGACGCCACCCCGTTGCAGTTCTGGACGGCCGTCTCGCCCGGCAGCTACCTCCAACTCGACGACGTGGTGGTCACCCGGCGCGACCTGCCCGACCGGGAGCCGGTCACCATCGCCGGGGTGGTCACCCAGGTCCGCGCCCGGCACGAGGGCGCCCAGTTCGAGTCGGACGTCTTCGCCATCGCCGACGGCACCCTCCCCGCCCAGGTGCAGGAGGCCGCCGAGATCACCACCACCCGGGTCGACCCCGAGCTGTACGTGCCGCCCGCGCCGGGCGCCACCGTGCACCGGGCCGAGGGCGACGCCCGCGCCCGCGCGCTGCACTTCGACCGGATGGAACGGCGCATCCCGATGGGGATGGGCCGCGACGGCGTCCCGGTCTACCTCAACGCCGACTTCCTCGACGGCAGCCGGGGCGCGCACGTGTCGATCTCCGGCATCTCCGGGGTCGCCACCAAGACCAGCTTCGCCACCTTCCTGCTCTACTCGGTGTTCCGCTCCGGGGTGCTCGGCGGCGACGCGGTCAACGCCAAGGCGCTGATCTTCAACGTCAAGGGCGAGGACCTGCTCTTCCTCGACCATCCCAACGCCCGTCTCGACGACACCACCCGGGCCGCGTACGCCAGGCTGGGGCTGGCCGCCGGCGCGTTCCCCGACGTGCGGGTGTACGCCCCGCCCCGGGTCGGCGACGCCTCCGGCACCCCCGACGTGAGCAGTCGGCTCACCGGCGTCGACGCCTTCTACTGGACGCTGAGCGAGTTCTGCGCCGACCGCCTCCTGCCGTACGTCTTCGCCGACGCCGACGACGAACGCCAGCAGTACACGATGGTGGTCCACTCGGTCACCGCCCACCTGGCCCGCTACGCCCAGCCCGCCGACGGTGGGGTCAGCGTCGACGGGGTGCGCCTCGGCTCCTACGGCGACCTGGTCGACCACATCGTCGAGCAGCTCAACGACGACGAGACCCGGGGTGACTGGGCCGGCAGCGCGGTCGGCCTGGGCACGGTCAACGCGTTCGCCCGCCGGCTGATCGGCAGCAAGAAGGACCTCGCCCGGCTGATCCGCGGCGACCTGGCCACCCGCCGCCCGCACGCCATCAACACCGCCGAGAGCGCCCAGGTCACCGTGGTCGACCTGCACAACCTGCCGGACCGCGCGCAGCGCTTCGTGGTCGGCGTGACGCTGCGCGGCGAGTTCGAACGCAAGGAGAAGGCCGGCACCGCCAAGCCGCTGCTCTTCGTCGTCCTCGACGAGCTGAACAAGTACGCCCCCCGCGAGGGCTCCTCCCCGATCAAGGAGGTGCTGCTCGACATCGCCGAGCGGGGCCGCTCGCTCGGGGTGATCCTGGTCGGCGCGCAGCAGACGGCGAGCGAGGTCGAACGGCGGATCGTCACCAACTCGGCGATCCGGGTGGTGGGCCGGCTCGACCCGGCCGAGGCGTCCCGCCCGGAGTACGGCTTCCTCCCGCCGGCCCAGCGGCAACGCGCCCTGCTCGCCAAGCCGGGCACCATGTTCGTCAACCAGCCCGACATCCCGGTCCCGCTGTGCCTGGAGTTCCCCTTCCCGGCCTGGGCGACCCGGGTGTCCGAGGCCGGCCGGGCCCCGTCGGAGACGCTGCGCTCGATCACCGGCTCGATCGACCCGTTCGCCGTGGTCGGCTCGGGCGGCGTCGACGACGACATTCCGTTCTAGGGGGCTGGCCGCCATGAAGATCCTGCACACCTCCGACTGGCACGTCGGCAAGGTGCTCAAGGGACAGTCCCGGGCCGAGGAGCACAAGCAGGTGCTCGCCGGGGTGATCGAGATCGCCCACGCCGAACGCCCCGACCTGGTCATCGTCGCCGGTGACCTCTACGACACGGCCGCCCCCAGCCCGGAGGCGACCCGGCTGGTCACCCGGGCGTTGACCGCGCTGCGGCGGACCGGGGCCGACGTGGTGGCGATCGGCGGCAACCACGACAACGGCAACGCCCTCGACGCGCTGCGCCCCTGGGCGGAGGCGGCCGGGATCACCCTACGCGGCGGGGTCCGGGAGAATCCGGCCGAGCACGTCGTCGACGGGGTCACCGCCGCAGGCGAACGCTGGCAGCTCGCCGCGCTGCCCTTCCTGTCCCAGCGGTACGCCGTCCGCGCGGTGGAGATGTACGAGCTGACCGCCGCCGAGGCCACCCAGACGTACGCCGACCACCTCGGCCGGGTGCTGGCCAAGCTGACCGAGGGCTTCACCGAGCCGGACCGGGTGCACCTGGTGACCGCCCACCTCACCGTGGTCGGGGCGAGCACCGGCGGCGGCGAGCGCGACGCGCACACCGTCCTCGGGTACGCGGTGCCCGCCTCGGTCTTCCCGGGCACCGCGCACTACGTGGCGCTGGGGCACCTGCACCGTTCGCAGCGGGTGATCGGGCCGTGCCCGATCCGCTACAGCGGCAGCCCGATCGCCGTCGACTTCGGCGAGCAGGAGAACGTCTGCTCGGTG
Source organism: Micromonospora sp. HM134 (assembly GCF_007833915.1). Lineage (NCBI taxonomy): Bacteria > Bacillati > Actinomycetota > Actinomycetes > Micromonosporales > Micromonosporaceae > Micromonospora > Micromonospora sp. HM134. The sequence continues at coordinate 1,872,619 of NZ_CP041061.1, read as the reverse complement.
ACACTGGTCGAGGTGAGCGCGACCTCGGCCGCCCGCATCCGGGAGGTGCCGGTGGCGGCGGCGGTGCCGCTGCGCACGGTGCGCGGCACCCTCGCCCAGTTGAGCGAGGCGGACCCGCCGGAGGGCTGGCTGCGGGTGTTCGTCCGGGAACAGCCCCGGGCCGGGCTGCGGGAGGAGGTGCAGGAGCTGTTCCCCCGCGCGCTGGAGATCCGGATCGACCCGGAGCTGCTGCCCGCCCCGGGCAGCGGCACCCGGGTCGCCCAGCGGGCCGGCCGGTCGCCCCGCGAGCTGTTCGCCGACTACCTGGGCAGCCGGGGGCACGAGGACGACGGGGTCCGGGACCTCTTCGACGAGTTGCTGGAGGAGGTGGAGCGCTGATGCGACCGATGCGGCTGGACCTGGCCGGCTTCACCGTCTTCCGCGACGAGACCACCGTCGACTTCACCGACGCCGACTTCTTCGCCCTGGTCGGGCCGACCGGTTCGGGTAAGTCGACGGTGCTGGACGCGATCTGCTTCGTCCTCTACGGCGCGGTGCCCCGCTGGGGTGGCGCGCGGGGGCTGGCCAACGCGCTCGCCCCGTCGGCGGTGGAGGCCCGGGTCCGGCTGGTCTTCGAGTCGGCCGGCGACCGGTACGTGGCGACCCGGGTGGTCCGCCGCGACGGCCGGGGCGCGGTCAAGACCGCCAACGCCGGGCTGCAACTGATGCCCCCCGGGTTCGACGTGACCAAGCTCGACACCGGGCTCAGCCCGGAGGACCTGGGCGAGGTGCTGGCCGGCACCCCGGCCGAGATGGACGGTGCCGTGCTGGACGCGGTCGGGCTGCCGTACGAGCAGTTCACCTCCTGCGTGGTGCTGCCGCAGGGGCAGTTCGCCGACTTCCTGCACGCCAAGCCGGCCACCCGGCAGCAGATCCTGGTCAACCTCCTCGGTCTCGGCGTCTACGAGAACGTGCAGAAGCGGGCCACCGAACGGGCCGGGCAGGCCGAGGCGAAGCTGGACGCGGTCGCCCGGATGCTCGCCGGGCTGACCGACGTCGACGACGAGACGTTGGCCGCCGCGTCCGCCCGGGTCGACCGGGTGCGGGAGCTGTCGGCGGCGGTCGCGGCGGCCGTACCGGAGCGGGAGCGGGCCCGGGGGGCGGCCCGCGAGGCCACGGCGGCGCTGGCCGCGCTCGACGCCGACCTGGCCGGGCTGGCCGGGGTGCGCGCCCCGGCCGGGGTGGCCGAGGTGGCCCACGCGGTGAGCACGGCACGGGAGGCGGTCGACGCGACGGCCCGCACCGTGGCGTTGGCCGAGGAGCAGGAGGAGAAGCTGCGCGGCGAGCTGGCCGGCGCGGGCGACGAGAGCGCCCTGCGGCTGCTGCTGCGGGCGCACACCGATGCGGAACGGCTGACCGGCGAGGCGGACACGGCCCGGGCGGCGCTGGCGGCGGCGCAGGCCGGCCACGACGCGGCGACGACGGCGCTCGGCGCGGCCCGGGAGGCGGCGGCGCGGGCCGAGGCCGAGCTGGAGGCGGCGTTCCGGGCCCACGAGGAGGCCAAGACCGTCGACCAGGCGGTCGCGTTGCGGGCGCACCTGGTCGACGGCGCGACCTGCCCGGTCTGCGAGCAGCAGGTGCCCCGGGTGCCGGCGGTGCCGGCCGGTTCGGCGGTGGCCGCGGCGACCGCCGCCGGCAAGGCGGCGCGGGCGGCCAGCAAGGCCGCGCAGGCGCTGGTCGACGAGCGGGACGCGACGGCCCGGGAGCAGGAGCGGGCGCTGGTGCGGCTGCGGGCCCAGCACGACCAGTTGCGCGGCCGGCTGACCGAGCTGGCCGGGCAGCTCGCCGGGGCGGCCACCCCGGCGGCGCTGCGCGACCAGCTCGCCGAGCACGCCCGGCTGCGCCGGGCGCTGGACGAGGCGGCGGTGGCGGTGCGCGGCGGCCGGGACGCCGCCCGCCGGGCCCGGGGCGCGGCGGACACGGCCGAGGAGCGGCTACGGGCCGCCTGGCGGGACTTCGACGGCACCCGGGACGGGCTGGCCCGGTTCGGCCCGCCGGCCACCGACCGGGACGACGTGGCCGCCGCCTGGACGGCCCTGGTGGAGTGGGCCGGCGCGCAGGCCCGGCAGCGGCGGGCCGACCGGGACGGGCTGGTGGCCTCGGTGACCGAGGCGCAGTCGGCCGCCGAGCGGGTCGAGGAACGCCTCGGCGGCCTGCTCGACGCCGCCGGGCTGCCCCCCGCCGACGACCCCGCGCAGGCGGTGGCGGTGGCCGCCGAGCGGGCCGAAGCCGACCTGCGCCGGATCACCGAACGCCGGGCGCAGGCCGTCGAGCTGCGGGAACAGCGCGCCGAGCACGAGCGGCAGGCGCGTACGGCGCGGGCGCTGGCCGGGCACCTGCGGGCCAACAACTTCGAACGGTGGCTGCTGGCCGAGGCGCTGGACCTGCTGGTCGACGGGGCCTCCCGGATCCTGCGGGAACTGTCCCAGGGCCAGTACGACCTGGTCCACGACAAGGGCGAGTTCTTCGTGGTCGACCACCACGACGCGGGGCTGCGCCGGGGGGTGCGGACGCTGTCCGGCGGGGAGACGTTCCAGGCGTCGCTGGCCCTGGCGCTGGCGTTGTCCGAGCAGCTCGCCGGCATGTCCACCACGGCGGCGAGCCTGGAGTCGATCGTGCTGGACGAGGGGTTCGGCACCCTCGACGCGGCCACCCTGGACATCGTCGCCGCGACCCTGGAGAGCCTGGCCGCCCGGGGCGACCGGATGGTCGGCGTGGTCACCCACGTGCCGGCGCTGGCCGAGCGCATCCCGGTGCGCTTCGAGGTCCGCAAGGACGCCCGCACGGCCCACGTCGAACGGACCGGCCGGTGAGCGCGAGGAGCGCAGCGCAGCGGAGCCCCGCAGTCGCGAACGAAAGGTCGGACCGGTGAGCGCGAGGAGCGCAGCGCAGCGGAGCCCCGCAGCCGCGAACGAACGGGACCGGCCGGTGAGTGGGGCGGTGACGTGACCGGGCCACAGTTGTTCGTGGACGCCTGGGACCCGTCCTACGGGGCGTCGTTCGAGGCGACCCCGGGCGGGCCGGTCGCGCCGAGCAGCACCCAGGTCGACACCGACGTGGAACTGCCGGCGGTGGACTGGCGGGCGATCGGCCCCCGGTCCGGGGTGACCGCGCCGGACGTGGTGCTGCTCGTCGACGGGGTACGCCGGATCGACGCCAGCGTGTGGACGGCCGAGGAGGACGGTGCGTCGTACCCGGGGATCGCCGCCTCGTACGCGGCCGGGGTGGTCCGTTGCGACCTGGAGCGCGGCGCGGCGGAGCTGGCCGGGGCACGGGTGGGGCGGGGGCTGTTCACGGCGAGCCCGTCGGCGCAGGAGGTGACCTGCGGGCAGGTGCGTTACCCGGTGCACCGGGTGGGCGGCACCGGTGAGCTGAGCAAGCTGCCGGCGGCGGTGCAGGCCCCGCTGACCGCGTTGGAGGTGGCCGTGTCCGACTCGGCCCGCACCGACGGGGACCTGCTGGTGGTGGACGGTCCGCTGCGGGCCCGCCGGCAGTTGCCGCGCACCCTGGGCTACATCAAGACACAGCACAGCCAGTATCTCGACGCCCGGCTCACCGCCGTGGTCACCGGGCTGGGTTCCGGCCAGCGGTCCCCGGTGTTCCGGCTGGGCACCGCCTGGGGCGGCTGGTCGTGGTACCTGCGGCTGCCGGTGGCGGTGGGTGCGCCCTGGGCCGGGATCGTCCGGTTGGAGTGCTCGCCGGACCTCGAACCGCAGGACGCGGTCGCGCTGGCGGACCTGTCGCTGGTCACCCTGCCCCGGTTCGCGTCCTCGCCGTACAAGGACCCGCGCGCGCCGCAGAACCTGGTGCCGATCGCCGGGTTGGAGCGGCGGCTGCGCGGGATGCTGGGCGACGCGCGGCTGCTGCACCGGGCGTTGACCATGGCCAGCCGCACCGGCGGGACGCGCTGATGGCCAGCCGCAGCGGCGGGACCCGCTGATGGGCCGCCGTCGGGGTGACGACCGGATCGTGGCGGACGTGGCCACCGGCCGGGCGGAGCTGGTGCCGGACCCGGACCGGCCGCGCTCGTGGACGCTGCTGCTCGACGACGCGCCGCAGTCGCATGTGGACCTGGCCGACCCGACCCACCTGGAGTTCGAGTACGTCCGGCGGCTCGGCGCGGCGCTGGACCTGATCGCCGCGCCGGGCGCCCCGCTGCGGGTGCTGCACCTGGGCGGTGGCGCGCTGACCCTGCCCCGGTACGTCCAGGCGACCCGCCCCGGGTCGACGCAGCGGGTGGCCGAGGTGGACGGCGCGCTGGTGGAGCTGGTCCGGCGGGAGCTGCCCTGGCCGGCCGACCCGAGGCTGAAGGTACGCGTCGCCGACGCCCGCGCCACCCTGGAGTCCAGCCGCGACGCGTCGTACGACGTGGTGGTCGCCGACGTCTTCGCCGGTGCGCGCACCCCGGCCCACCTGACCAGCGCCGAGTACGCCGCACAGGTGGCCCGGGTGCTCGCGCCGGCCGGCTGGTACCTGGCCAACCTGGCCGACGGTCCGCCGTTGCGGCACACCCGTGCCCAGGTGGCCACGGTCCGCCCGGTGCTGCCCCGGGCCGCCCTGGTCGGTGACGCGGCCGTGCTGCGCGGGCGGCGGCACGGCAACCTGGTGCTGGTGGCCGGGCGGGTCGAGCCGCCGGTGCCGGAGCTGACCCGGCGCGCGGCCGGGGACTGGTTCCCGGGCCGGGTGCTGGCCGGCGTCGAGCTGGACCGGTTCGTCGCCGGTGCCGCCGTGGTCACCGACGCGGACGCCACCGACTCGCTGCCGCCGCCGCCCGGAATTTTTTCGGTCCGCCGTTGATCCGCTGGGAAGAGCGGTCCGTATCAACGGTCGGCGCCCTCCCCGTGGGCCCGCTGATGTCGGTGGACAGCAGGAGGTCTGGATGAGTGCGGTCGCGGCCGGCTTGCACGGTGAACTGGCCAGGCCAGGGTGGATGTTCGCCCGGGCCCAACCGCAGTCGCGGGCGTCGAGGTCCGGCCGGGGGGGCGACGCCGGTCCCACCGATCGCCAGAATGGCCCGGTGACCCCGCGATCGGCGCCCGGGCGGCACCAGGCCCCGGCGACGACGCCCGAGGCGAGCCACTCCGACCAGCTGGTCCGGCTGCTCTACGCCGAGCACGCCGGCCCGCTGCTGATGTTCGTGATGCGGTTGACCGGCGGTGACCGGCAACGCGCCGAGGACATCGTGCAGGAGACGCTGCTGCGGGCCTGGCGCAACGCGCACCGGCTGGGCGTACAGGGGCAGGGTTCGCTGCGGCCCTGGCTGGTCACGGTGGCCCGGCGGATCGCCATCGACGAGCACCGCAGCGAGCAGGCCCGCCCGCCCGAGACGTACGACCGGGATCTGACGGCGTTCGCCGAGGCGGACAGCACCGACCGGGTGCTGCGCACCATGACGGTGGCGGACGCGCTGCGTACGCTGAGTCAGTCGCACCGGGAGATCCTGGTGGCGACGTACTTCCGCGGGCGGACGGTGCCGGAGGCGGCCGAGGAGCTGGGCCTGCCGCTGGGCACCGCCAAGTCGCGGGTCTACTACGCGCTGCGCGCGCTGCGCACGGCCCTACAGGAGAGGGGGGTGACGGAATGAGCCGGGCAGACCACATGGATGTCGCCGCGTACGCGCTCGGCGTCCTGGACGTGCAGGACACCGAACGGTTCGAGGAACACCTCGCCACCTGCTGGGCCTGCGCCGCCGAGTTGGAGACGATGGTCCCGGTGGTGGGGCTGCTCTCCGACATCGACGGCGAGACGATGATGGCGATGGAGCAGACCGCGACGGATCCGCGGCTGCTGGACCGTACCCTGTCGGCGGTCCGGACCCACCGGCGCAAGGCGCGGTTCCGGCAGGTGCTCACGATGGCCGCCGCGGTGGTGGCGGTCGGCGCGCTCAGCGGCATCGGGGTCGCCACCTTCGGCGGTACGGTCGGCGGCGACGGTCCGGTGGTCGCCGAGCCGAGCCGGTCCACCCCGGTGGACGGGCCGGCGAGCCCGCAGCCGACCCGGTCGGGGCCGGCGGTGGGTGGCACCGAGATCGAGGGTGACCAGTTCGACGCCACCGACGGCAGCACCGGTGTGAAGACCACGATGTGGCTGGACAGCAAGGAGTACGGCACCTGGATCGGGTTCAACCTGACCCGGTTGCCCGGCCCGCGCACCTGCCGGCTGGTGGTGGTCCGCAAGAACGACACGACCGAGGTGGTCTCCACCTGGGCGGTGCCGGGGACGGGGTACGGCACCACGGCCAACCCGCAGGATCTCCAGTTGGAGGCGTCCACCTCGGCGCCGCGCGGTGAGATCGCGAAGTTGCAGGTGCAGTCGGTGGACGCCAACGGCGTGGCGAGCCCGCTGGTGACCGTCGTGCCCTGAGACACCTTCCGTCGGAAACGGCGTCGGCCCGCTGCGGGCCGACGCCGTTTCGGCGTTCCGGGCGCAGGGGTGCCTCTGCTCGCGCACACGTACGGCCGGCCGGAACGGTTCAACGACGTCGATGTGAAATGGCCCACTGTCGATCGTTCAACCTTGACAGTGGACGCTCCGTACTACTCGGTGAACTGCCAAGAATGAGGAGGGCACGTGGCAAAGATCAAGCGGACGACCGTCATCGTCGCGAGCGCGGTGGTCGCACTTACGGCCTGCGCTCCCGCGGGCTACGACGGAGCGAACTCCAGCGCCGCCGAGCCGGTCGCCGTCGCCGCGGCCGAGCCCACTGCGGCGGTCGAGCCGGATTCCTCGGCCTCCCCCGGTCCGTCCGGCGCCCCCGCCGCCGACCAGGCGCCGCCCCCGGCCAACGTCCAACTGACCGACGAACTCGTCGGCAAGAAGATCGCCCGGATGGGCAGGGTCGTGGTGGACCAGGAGGGCTTCATCCTCTACCGCTTCGACAAGGACTCCGACGACCCGCCGTCGTCGAACTGCGTCGACAAGTGCGCCCAGGTCTGGCCGCCCGCGCTGACCGACGGCAACCCGCAGTTGCAGGGCGTCTCCGACGACAAGGTCGGCACCGTCACCCGCCAGGACGGCACCCGCCAGATCACCATCGGCGGCTGGCCGGTCTACCGCTACATCGGCGACAAGAAGCCGGGCCAGTGGAAGGGCCAGGGCGTCGGTGGCACCTGGTTCGTGGTCGACCCGAACGGCAAGAAGAACCTGACCTGCCTGCCGACCGGCACCCCGAAGGCGGTCGCCCCGCCGGCGGCCGGCGACTCGGGCGGGTCGAGCAGCGGCGGGGACTACACCTACTGATCCTGCGCCAGCCGGGACCCGGTGGCCGGTCGCAGCCGGGGAGGGCGCGACCGGCCACCGTCACGGATCAGGACCGTCGACGTACCGGCAGCGTCGCACGGTCCGGGCTGCGACGCCGGCCCCATGGTCGGGCCGGCGTCGCGGTACCGACACCGCCGGAACCTCCCCCACCGACCCCCGGAACGGACGAGGGCGGTGGACGCGCCACACGCCAGCGGGCGCGCGCCACCGAAGGTCCCCCCAACCCCGCACCCACGGCCGCTCGGGCGGCCGGTCCGCTCCGGGATGGAGACACCGCCGACGCGCAGGGCGTCGGCGGTGTCGTCCATTTCCGCCCCGGTCAGCCTCCCCGGCGGTACGGGGCCGGGCGGTCCGTCCCCCGGGACCATGGCACAGTGGCGGGGTGACCTGGGACGAGCCGGCGGCACGCCGGGTGCTGCGACCGCCGGCCGACTACCGGCTCACCGCGTCGGTCCGGGCCCTCACCTTCAGCCCGTACGACCCGTGTGCGCGGATCGTCGCCGGCACCCTCTGGTGGGCCACCCGCACCCCGGCCGGTCCGGCCACCCTGACCCTGCGCCCCGAGGGGGGCGAGCTGCTGGCCGAGGGGCACGGGCCGGGCGCCGGGTGGGTGGTCGACCGCGCCGACGCCGTCGCCGGCCTGCGCGACGACCTGACCGGGTTCGCCGAGCTGGCCGCCGCCCACCCGCTGGTGGCCGAGCTGGCCGCCCGGCACCGGGGGCTGCGGATGCCCGCCACCGGGCAGGTCTTCCCCCGGGTGCTGCGCGCCGTCTTCGAACAGAAGGTCACCGGCACCGAGGCCTACCGGGCGTACGCGGCGACCGTACGGCACTTCGCCGAGCCCGCGCCCGGACCGTTCCAGCCGCTGCTGCTGCCGCCCGACGCGGCGAGGGTGGCGGCGGCCCCGTACTGGGTGTTCCACCCGTTCGGCGTGGAGCAGCGCCGGGCCGAGACGCTGCGCCGGGCCGCCGCCCTGGCCGACCGGCTGGAACGCTGCGTCGACAGCGCCGAGGCGACCCGGCGGCTCACCGCGGTCCCCGGCATCGGCCCGTGGACCGCCGCCGAGGTGGTCCGGGTCGCCTACGGCGATCCGGACGCGGTCAGCGTCGGCGACTACCACGTGCCGAACACGGTGGCCTGGGCGCTGGCCGGTGAGGCGCGCGGTGACGACGCCCGGATGCTCGACCTGCTCGCCCCGTTCCGGGGGCACCGGGGGCGGGTCTGCCTGCTGCTGGCCGCCGCCGGCATCCAGGCGCCCCGGTTCGGCCCCCGGATGCCGATCCGCTCCTTCGCCCGCTTCTGACCCGCCCGGGGTGGGGCGGTGGGGCGATGTCGCCGACATAGCGGTATCGGAGCGGGTGGATACCGCTACATCGGCGACATCGAGGGGTGACTACCGGGTGAGGCGGCGCAGGGTGTGGGCCAGCCAGCGGGCGTACCCGTGCTGGACGGCGCGACCGGCGGGCCCGGCGGCGGTCATGAACCAGCGGTCCGGCCGGCTGAACGCGGTGACCGCGAAGCTGACCGTGCCGTCGTCGTCGCGGCGGACCAGGAACGCCTCTTCCCCGCGTTCCGGATGGCCGGGCAGGGTGCCGTAGCCGAAGCCGGCCTCCCGGTCGCCGTCGACCACCCACACCACCTCGCACGGCCCCCACACCCGCAGCGGGCCCACCCCGAGACCCGGGGTGACCCGTACGCCGGGCGCGGCCCGCACCGCGTCGGTGCGCATCCGCACCCCGGCCGCCCGGTGCAGCCGCCAGCCGAGCACCGCCTCGGCGGCGGCCGGGAAGCTGCCGGTCGGCAGCGCGAACCGGTGCCGCAGGTGGTGGTAGCCCGCCGGCAGCGGCCCGCTCCGGGTCGCTCCCACCTCGGGGTACGTCAACTCGGACACCGCGCCTCCCAGGGTCGCTCCCAGCCTAGGGCCGATGCCGTCGACCGGCGACCCGACCGGCGGTGGTGACCGGCCGGTGCCGTTCCGCCGGGGCTCAGCCGGGACTCAGCCGGCTTCGCAGCGCCGCCGGAGCCCCTCGGCCTCCAGCCGCAGGTAGCGACGCACCAACCGGCCGCCCAGCCACCCGGTGGGCCCGGCGAGCGGACCGGTGAGTTCCAGGGCCAGCTCCACCCGGACCCGGCCGTCGGGCAGCGGGACGATCCGGTGCTCGCCCCGGCTGCGTACCCCCGGGGTGGTCGATTCCCAGACGAAGCAGCGGGGCGGGTCGATCTCGGTGACCCGCCAGGACGTCGGGCGGAGCCGGGGCTGCTCCAGCCGGGCGGTGGACCCGAGCACCAGCGGCCCGGCCTCGCCCCGGCGGGCGGTCCGGACCGAGGCGGTCCACTCCGGCCAGCGTTCGATGTCGGTCTGCACCGCCCAGACCGTGTCGATGTCCGCGTCGATCTCGGTCGTCGTCTCGAACCGCATGCCGCCTCCGTGGCTCCGCCGGCCGCACCCGCGTGCCGCCCGGCCTCAGACGAGGGTGCCGGAGCAGACGTGACCGGGCCACCCTCCGGTCACCCTCCCGACGGTACGCGGAACACCACTGCGGGCGCGGGGAGCAGCCGGACACGAAGGGGCCGGACCGGGGCGGGGCTCGGCCGGGGCGCGGGGGTCAGCCGGCTTCGCGCAGGTCGGCCAGGTCGAGCGGGGTGTGCCGGTGGAGCAGGTCGGTCAGCTCGGCGACGCTGCCCACCTCGCCGAGCACGTTCTTGCCGCCGCCGAAGCGGTCCGGGTAGCGGTGCACCAGCCGGTAGCGGTGCCGGCCCCGGACCAGCTCGACGGTGACCCGCCAGCGCCCACAGCAACCACACCGCCACTCCACCCGGCGAGGCTAGCTCTGAGCGGGGCGGACGCGATCCGTATCCGCAGGGACGGACGGTGCGGGCGGGGACACGCCGGACCGGCACCGACGGTGATCTGCCTCACCACTGTCGGTGGTGTCTGGTTGACTGTCGCCGTGGACCTGCCGATCAACCCCCCGGTCGAGCCGATGCTGGCCAAGAGCGTGGCCCGCCTGCCCACCGATCCCGGCCTGACCTACGAGCCCAAGTGGGACGGCTTCCGCTGCATCGTCTTCCGCGACGGTGACGAGGTCGAGCTGGCCAGCCGGGGCGGCAAGTCGATGACCCGCTATTTTCCCGAGGTGGTGGCGCAGGTCAGGGCGCAGCTTCCCACCCGGTGCGCGGTCGACGGCGAGCTGATCGTGATCCGGCGCGACGGTCCGGGCGGGCAGCCCCGGCTCGACTTCGAGCAGCTCGCCCAGCGGATCCATCCGGCCGCCTCCCGGGTCGCCCTGCTCGCCGAGACGACCCCGGCCGACTTCGTCGCCTTCGACCTGCTCGCCCTCGACGACGAGCTGCTGGTCGACCAGCCCTACCCGGCCCGGCGGGAGCGCCTGGTGCGGGCGCTGGCCGGGGTCCGGCCGCCGGTGCACGTCACCCAGGTCACCACCGACCCGGAGACCGCCCGGCGCTGGTTCGAGGTGTTCGAGGGCGCCGGGCTGGACGGGTTGATCGTCAAGCCGGCCGACCTGCCCTACCAGCCGGGCAAGCGGCTGATGGCCAAGGTCAAGCACGCGCGGACCGCCGACGTGGTGGTGGCCGGGTTCCGCTGGCACAAGTCGGGTCCGGTGGTCGGCTCGCTGCTGCTCGGCCTCTACGACGACGCCGGGGTGCTGCACCACGTCGGGGTGAGCGCCTCGTTCACCATGGCCCGCCGGCAGGAGCTGCTCGACGAGCTGGCCCCCTACCGGGAGGGCGACGCCGAGCACCCGTGGGTGCACGGCGACCACGAGCGCGGCCAGCGCATCCCCGGCGGGGTCAGCCGGTGGACGGGCGGCAAGAACCTCGACTGGGTGCCGTTGCGGCCCGAGCTGGTGATGGAGGTCGGCTACGACGCGATGGAGGGCGACCGGTTCCGGCACACCGCCCGGTTCGTCCGCTGGCGGCCCGACCGCGATCCCCGGTCCTGCCGGTACGACCAGCTCGACCGTCCGGTGCGCTTCGACGTCGACCAGGTGCTCCGGGGTGATCCGGCGGCGACCGTGCCGCCGGCCGTCGACACCCCGGCGTAGCCTGACTGCTACCCGATCATGGAGGTTCGCCGGTGACCAGCACCGCCCGCCGCAACCGCCGGTTCCGGCTCGCCCTGGCCGGGTTCGTCGCGGGCGCGCTGCTCGTCACCGGGTGCACCCTGCCGGCGTTCGCCCCGCGTACCGAGGACTCGTCGGCGGCGGAAGCCGGCACCGCACCCACCTGGCGGCCCTGTCCCGAGGTCGCCCAGGATCTGGTCGGCCGGGGCGCTCCGGGCATGCGGTACGAGTGCGCCCGGATCACCGTGCCGCGCAACTGGGGCACCGGCACGGGGGCGACCGCCGGGCCGGGCAGCGGCGAGACCTTCGAGATCGCGTTGCTGCGGGTCCGCTCCACCAAGCAGCGGGACCGGATCGGTTCCCTGGTGATCAACCCGGGCGGGCCGGGCGGGTCCGGCGTGGACACCGCCGTCTACCTGTCGTTCGGGCCGTCGTTCGGGGGCCTGCCCACGGCGGTCACCGACCGGTTCGACATCGTCGGTTTCGACCCGCGCGGGGTGTCCCGGTCCAGCCCGGTGAAGTGCATCTCCGACGCCGACCTCGACGCCAGCTTCGGCTACGACCCCGATCCGCGCAGCCAGCAGTCCTTCGACGGCTACCAGGCGCTCAACCGGCGGATCGGGCGGGGCTGCGGCGACCGGTACGGCGACCAGCTCCCGCTCTACGGCACCGAGCAGGCCGCCCGGGACATGGACGCGGTCCGGGCCGCCGTCGGCGACGACAAGCTCACCTACCTCGGCTACTCCTACGGCACCCTGCTCGGCGCGACCTACGCGCAGCTCTACCCGCAGCGGGTCCGGGCGCTGGTGCTCGACGGCGCGGTCGACCCCCGGCAGCAGTTGGTGGCCGGTTCGGAGAGCCAGGCCCGGGGCTTCGAGCGGGCGTTCGACAACTTCGACAGGTGGTGCGCGGCGAACGCCGGCCGTTGCCCGGTCGCCCCGGACGCCCGGGGCGCGGTGACCTCGGCGATCGACAAGGCGAAGGTCTCCCCGGTACGCGGTGCCGACGGGCGGGAGGCCACCTCCGGGTGGGTCTTCTACGCGGTGATCTCCTCGCTCTACACGGAGTCGGGCTGGGAGGAACTGGCCCGCGCGATCGACCGCCTCGACGAGGGCGACCCGACCGACGTGTTCAAGCTCGCCGACTCGTACGCCGGGCGGGGCGAGGACGGGCACTACTCCAACCTCTTCGACGCCAACCTGGCGGTCAACTGCGCCGACGAGACCGAGAAGCCCGGCGTCGACCAGATCCGCCAGTTGCAGTCCGAGTGGCGGCAGAAGTATCCGCTGTTCGGGCCGGCCCTGGCGGTGGGCATGTTCGGTTGTGTCGAGTGGCCGGGCGGGCGGGACCCGTACCCCACCGGCCGGGCCGACGGCGCGCCGCCGATCGTGGTGGTGGGCACCACCGGTGACCCGGCCACCCCGTACGAGCAGACCGCCCGGCTGGCCGACATGCTGGGGGTCGGGCGGGTGCTCACCTGGGAGGGCGAGGGGCACACCGCCTACCCGCAGACCTCCTGCATCACCGAGGCGGTGGACGCCTACCTGATCTCGCTCACCGTTCCCCGGGAGGGGCTGCGCTGCCCCGCCCGCTGACCGGCGACGGCCAGACAGCGGGCGGCGGGTCAGCGGCGGTTGCGGCGTCCGCGTAGCCGTTGCCGGACGAGGGTGGCGTGGTCCGGTGGGGCCGGCGGCGGGGGCAGTTCCGGCAGCGCGATGCCCTGCCGGGCGGCCAACTCCTCCAGCAGGGCCCGCATCCGCCGCACGTCGTTCTTCAACTCCTCCTGCTCGACGTGCTCGAACGCGTCGTCGTCGACGATGAGCCGGCTGGCGAAGTGCGCGGTGATCAGCGGGATGACCAGCAGCACCATCGTAGAGATCAGCAACGCGGCGAGGGCCCGGCCGGCCCAGGTGGTCGGCGAGATGTCGCCGTACCCGACGGTGGAGGCGGTGACCACCGCCCACCAGACGGCGTCGGCAGCGCTGCGCTGCTCCACCTGGCCGTAGATCACCCCGGCCACCACGATCATCAGCAGGTACGACGTGATCAGCGTCCGGGGCGAGTTGGCGAACCAGACCAGACCCCGGTAGATCCACCGGAACGGCAGCAGCAACGGCTCCATGTCGCATCATGCTGCACCCCGTCCGCCACCTCCGCCCGTCGATCGACCAGGGTCGCTGTGACAGGCTGCCCGGCGTGACCGAGGTGACCCTGCGCGAGGCGGTCCGCGCCGACCTGCCCGCCATCCTGGCCCTGCTCGCCGACGACGTGCTCGGCCGGGCCCGCGAGCACCCCACGGTGGACGAGGCGTACGAGCGGGCCTTCGCCGACATCACCGCCGACCCACGCAACCAGCAGGTGGTGGCCGAACGCGACGGGGAGGTGGTCGGTTGCTTCCAGCTCACCTACATTCCCGGGCTGGGCCGGCACGGCGCGGAACGGGCGCTGGTCGAGGCGGTGCGGGTCCGCGCCGACCTGCGCGGGCAGGGGGTGGGCGAGGCGATGATGGCCTGGGCGATCGACCGGGCCCGCGAGCGGGGCTGCGGGCTGGTGCAGCTCACCACCGACAAGTCCCGCACCGACGCGCACCGGTTCTACCGACGCCTCGGCTTCGTCGCCAGCCACGAGGGCATGAAGCTCCCCCTCTGACGGGGTCAGTCGTCGGCCAGGCGGCCGTCGCGCAGGGTCAGCGTCCGGTCGGCCACCTCGATCAACGCCGGGTCGTGGGTGGCGACCAGCGCGGTCATCCCCCGGGCGTGCACCACCGCGCGGAGCAGATCCATGATCGCCCGGCCGGTCTCGGAGTCGAGCTGACCGGTCGGCTCGTCGGCGATCAGCAGGTCGGGTTCGTTGGCCAGGGCGCGGGCCATCGCGACCCGCTGCTGCTGCCCGCCGGACAGCTCGTACGGGCGCTGTCGGGCGTGCGCGCCCAGACCCACCAGTTCCAGCAGCACCGCCACCCGCTCCTCGCGCTCGGCCGCCGGGACCCGGGCCAGCCGCAACGGCACCCCGACGTTCTCCGCCGCCGACAGGATCGGCACCAGCCCGAAGGTCTGGAACACGAAGCCGACGGTCCCCCGGCGCAGCCGCAGCAGCTCGTTCTCACCGGCGTCGGTGACGTCGTGCCCGGCCACCCGCACCCGGCCGGCATCCGGGCGGTCCAGCCCGCCGACCAGGTTGAGCAGGGTGGTCTTGCCGGCGCCGGAACGCCCCCGCACCGCCACCAGTTCGCCCCGGGCGGCGGTGAAGGAGACCTCCCGGACGGCGTGCACGGCGTGCCGTCCCCGGCCGAACGTGCGGCTCACCTGCTCGACCCGCACCACCTCGTCGGTGACCGGGTCGGTGGCCCGGACGGAAACCTGCTCGCTCATGCGTCACTCCCGTTCTGTTGCGGCGTCCGGTCGCCGGGGCGGACCTGCACGTGGTCCGGGGCGAGGTCGAGGCGGACCCGGTCGCGCAGGGCCAGGGCCTCCACGAACGGCGCCGGTAGCTGCATCCGCCCGGTCCGGTCCAGCACCGCGTACTCCTCGCTGACCAGTTCGGTGCTGCCGTCGACGCCGATGCGCGCGGTGCGGCGTACCTCGGAGGCGGTCCGGCCGTCGCGGATCGCGACGGTGCGGCGGACCTGGTCGGCGACGGCGTGGTCGTGGGTGACCACCACCACGGTCACCCCCAGTTCGGCGTTGATGGTGCGCAGCGCCGCGAAGACCTCCGCGCCGGTCGCCTCGTCCAGCTCGCCGGTCGGCTCGTCGGCGAAGAGCACCTCCGGGTCGTTGGCGACCGCCACCGCCACCGCGCAGCGCTGCTGCTCGCCGCCGCTGAGCTGACCGGGCCGCCGGTCCGCGCAGTAACCCACCCCGACCAGGTCCAGCAGTTCCCCGGCGCGCTGCCGGCGGGCCCGGCCGCCACCGCCGCGCCGGGCCAGCCGCATCGGCAGTTCCACGTTCTCCCGCGCGGTCAGGTACGGCAGCAGGTTCCGGCCGGTCTGCTGCCAGACGAACCCGACGGTGCGTCGCCGGTAGGCCAGCCGGCGACGGGCGGACAGCGACAGCAGGTCGTACTCGGCGACCCGGGCGATGCCGGCGGTCGGGGTGTCCAGCCCGGAGAGGATGTTGAGCAGGGTCGACTTGCCCGAGCCGGAGGCCCCGACGATCGCCACCAGCTCGCCCCGGTCGATCACCAGGTCGAGCCCCTGGAGGGCGACCACCTCGACCCCCTCGGTCTTGAAGATCCGGACCAGCCCGTCGCAGACGATGTGCCCGCGCAGCCGGTCCTGCCCGCCGGCCCGTTCGGCCGCCCGCTGCGCCGCCCGGCGTTGCAGGTCCGCCAGGTCGGGGACGACGGGGTTCTCGGCGGTCGTGGTCATCTCAGCTCTCCTCTCCGAGTCGGAGCACCTCGCCGAGGCGCATCCGACGGTTGTTTAGGGCCTCCACCGCCAGGGCGAAGCCCAGCGCGACCGCGCCGAGCCCGACCGTGGCGGCGACCGGACCGGGGGCGAAACCCACCCGTACCGGGGTGCCGCTGGTGAACGCGGCGAGGCCGAGCAGCGGGGTGAGCAGCACCGGCAGCAGCACCCCCACCAGCGCGCCGGTCAGCACCGACACCCCGACCAGCGGGGCCAGCTCCACCAGCAGCAGCCCCCGCCACTGCCGGCGGGACAGCCCGAGGGTGCGCAGCCGGGACAGCACCTCGCCCCGGGCGCGGGCCCCGGCCAGCACGGTGAACGCCACCGCGAGCAGCGCCAACACACCACCGGCGACCGCACCGGCGGTGAACCCGAACGCCAGCAGCCCGTTGGCGCCCCCGCCGCCCAGCCGCAGCCGGGTCTGTGACCAGGTCTCCACCGCCACGCCCCGGGGCCGTTCCCGGCCGGTGACCGCGCCGCCGGTCTGGTAGCGCTGCTGACCCTCGTCCCCGGCCTGACGCAGCGCCCCGGCGTCGAGCCGGTCGCCGGCCACCAGGAATGCGGTGGGCACCGGCGGGCTGTCCCGCCGGGGCAGCGCCTGCCAGGGCAGCACCACGTACCGGCCGGTGTTCGGCCGGGCCAGCGGGAAGTCGGCGACGGTGTCGGCGGGGGTGAACTCGTACCGCTGGCCCTGCACGGTGACGAAGGCGGACCGCAGGCCGGCGTCGGCGAGGTCGGCGGCGACCGCCGGGGAGACGACCGCCGGCAGCGGGCCGTCGCCCGGCCGGGCGTCGCGCAGCGGGCCGGGCACCGGGACGTCCCGGCCGGCGGCCCGCGCCGTGCGGGCCAGCCCGGGGCCGTCGACCAGCAGCACGCTGGTGTCGCGCAGCCGGGCGTCGGTGCCGGCGGCGTCGGTCGCCAGGCGTTGCGCCGACTCGTCGACCAGTCCGGTGGCGGCCCGCACCCCGGGCAGCCGGTGCAGCGCCGGTCCGGTGTCCGGGGCGAGCCGGTCGCCCCGGATCAGCGCGTCCGCCGGCACCGCGCGGGTGGCGACGTCGTCGCGGGTGTCCTCGATGCCGGTGGCGACCACCGCGCAGAACGCGGCGGTGGCGACCGCGAGCACCACCACGACCAGCGGGGTGGCCGCCGCCGCCCGGCCGGCGCGGGCCGTGCCCAGGAAGGCGACACTTCCCCGGGTACGCGCGGCGAGCCGGCCGGCCAGCCGCACCGGCCACGGGTACAGCCGCAGCGCCAGCACCGACGCGGCGACCGCGACCAGCGCCGGCACCGACACCAGCAGCGGGTCCACCGTGCCGGGGGTGAGGCCGCGCCGCCGCAGCAGCACCACCGCCAGCCCGGCCAGCAGCACCAGCGCCGCCTCGGTGGTGGCCCGCCGGGCGGACGGCCGCAGCCGGCCCAGGTCCCGTCGCCCGACCACCCCGGACGGTACGGCGAGCGTCGCCACCGGCAGCGCCAGGGTGACCAGGACGGTCGCACCGACGGCGAGCGGCCCGGTGCCGCCGGGCGCGCCGGGCAGCAGGCCACCGAGCAGCCAGCCGAGCCCGGCGGCGGGCGGGACGACCAGCAGCGACTCGGCGAGGCTGCGGCGCAGGCCGGTGGTGGTCCCGCCGCCCCGCGCGCGGATCAGCACGAACTCGGCGCGGCGGCGGCGTACGGCCAGCGCGGCGGCCAGCACGACCAGCCCGGCCAGCGTCGCCAGCACCCCGGCGGCGATGACGGCGAGCAGGGTACGCGCCGAGGTGACCGCCCGGCTGAACTCGCGCAGCGGCACGTCGACGCCCTGGGTCAACTCGGTGTCGGTGGCGGTGCTGGCGCGGACCAGCCGTTGCACCCCGTCGACGAGCTGGTCGATCCGCCGTACGTCGATGCCGTCCGCGCCGAGCCGGTAGCGCCAGCTGAACGAGATCGGCCGCCCCTGCCCGGCCAGCCGGTCCAGCGCGGCGACGGCGACCGCTCCGACCAGGATGAACGGTTCACCGTCGCCCTCCGGCTCGCCGACCTCCAGCACCGACGGCAGGGCGTCCCAGCTTCCGTCGGCGGGGTCGACGGGCCGGAACAGGCCGACCACGGTCAGCGGGGTGGACGGGTGTTGCGGGTCGGGGGCGGCGAGTCGGAGCCGGCTGCCGACCCGCAGCCCGAACCGGCCGGCGACGTCGGCGGCGAGGGCGACCTGCACCGGGGCGTCGTCGTCGGCCGACCCGGCCGGCCAGCGTCCCTGCACCAGGGTGCCGGTCGTCTCGATGCCGGGGGTGGCCCGCAGGCCCAGCTCCACCAGGTAGTTGCCCCGGGCCAGGTCGGGGCCGGTGACCAGGTCGCCGGGGGTCTGCGCGGCGTACCAGCGGTGCGCCACGGCGGCACGCACGTCGGCGGGCATCCGCTGCTGGAACGTGTCGAGGTCGGCGGCCCGGCTGCTGGCCGGGGGCGCGCCGACGACGGGACGGGTGGTGTAGGTCAGGTCGCGGCGTGCGCCGGGCTCGGCGGCGAGCTGTTCCCGCAGTCCCTGGTCGGCCAACCGGTTGACCACCCTCGGTACCCCGGCCACCAGCAGGGCGATCACCAGGGTCAACGCGGCCAGCAGCAGGAACTGCCCGCTGTGGGCGCGTACCCGCCGGATCACGACGCCGATGTTCATCGCTGGTCCTCCCCGTGGTGCAGCGGTCCGGTCGTCGTGGTCCTCACCGGTCTCCCCCGGTGTGCAGCCGGGCGGCGGCGACCCGTTGCCGCAACCCGGTGGCCATCGCCGCGCTGCCGGCCAGCGCGGCCAGCAGCAGCCCCGCCACGGTCCACCCGATCGGGGTCCAGGCCAGGGCGAACGCCGGTGCGGGCACGGGTCGCCCGGCGGCCGGGGTGAGGATCACCAGGGGTGCCATGGTGGCCCCGACCACCGCGCCGAGCAGCAGGCCGACGCCGACGCCGATCCCGGCCAGGAAGGTCTGTTCGGCGAGCAACGCGCGGGCCAGCAGCCGGGGGGACGCGCCGAGGGTGTGCAGCACCGAGAACTCGCCGATCCGGTGCCGGGCGGTGGCCCACACGTCGACCACCAGGCCGACGAGGGCGAGCAGCACCGAGCCGAGGGCGGCGGCCAGCAGCCCGGTCCGGGCCCCCTGCCAGTACGGGTCGTCGGCGGCCACGGCGGCGGCCTGCCGGCGGTCCAGCAGGGTCGTCCCGGGCAGCGCGGCGGCGGCCCGGGTCGCCTCGGCGTGGGCGGCGGGGTCGGTCCGCAGCCACCACTCGGGTACCGCCCGGACGGTGCCCGAGTTGCGGATCAGCCAGTCGGTGGCGGCGGGCAGGTCGAGCAGCACCCCGTCGCCGGCGGTGGCGGGCAGCGCGGTCACCTCCCCGACCAGGCGCACCGGCAGGGAGACCCCGGACAGGGTCAGCTGCACGGTCTCCCCGGGCCGGACGTTGAGCGCGGCCCGCACGGCCGGGGTCATCAGGGCGGGTACGGCGGTGTCCGGGCCGTCCGGCACCACCGCGAAGCGGGACGCGGGCTGGTAGGCGTACCGGCCGCCGTCGAGGAACCCGACGGGGTGGGTGGCGGTCAGTCCGGCGTCGTCGGCGGTGGCGGTGCTGTTCCCGGCGGACTCGGCGGCGGCCACCCGCCACCGGCCGGTGAGCGGGAGCGGGGTGGACCGGGCGTCCGGGCCGACGGTACGCAGGTCCCGCACCTGGAGCGCGTACGCGGTGCCGGCGACGTCCCCGCCGTCGGCCTCGAACCCGGCCAGCCGCAGTCCCGCGACGGCGGGCAGGTCGACCCGGAACCCGGTGGCCCGCCCGTCGCTGCCGGTGCCCGCCACGGGCAGCCGGTAGGCCAGCCCGTCGGCCCGGGTGAGCAGCACCGACACGGCGATCCGGTGCGGGGCGACGGCCTGGTCGACGGGGGTGAGCACGGTGCCGGTGAGGCTGCGGGCGTCGGCCGGCAGCGGCAGCCCGACGGCCGGTCCCCGGGCGGCGGTCAACTGCGCGAACAGGTCCCGCGCGGGCCGGTCGGCGAGCCGGTCGCTGAGCTTCGCCACCTCGGCGGCCTGTGCGGTGTCGAGGCCGAGCACGGTGGCCTGCCGGTCGTCCCGGCCGACCCGGATGTCGTCGCGCCAGGCCGGCAGCGCCCGGTCGACGCCGGGCAGCGCGGCGAGCGCGGCGGCCCGGTCGACGGGGGCGACGCCGGTGCGTTCGACCAGCCGCAGGTCCGCGCCGACGCGGTGGTCGGCCTGGTCGACCTGGGACCGTTCCCCGGTGGCGACGAGCGACCAGGCCAGCGTGCTGCCGCCGACGGCGAGGGCGAGCAGCAGCACCGGCCCGGCGTGGGGACGCCGGCCGGCCTGCCACATCCCGAAGATGGTCGCGGTCCACGGTCGCCTGTCGACGAACCGCTCGGCGAACCGGGTGGCCGGCGGGAGCAGCCGCAACGCCACCACCGCCCCGGCCAGCACCCCCAGCGTCGGCGCGGCCACCAGCAGCGGGTCGACGCCGAGGTCGTTGCCGGCCCCGGCCAGCGGCGAGGAGTAGCGGCGCAGCTGCACCCAGGCGAGGGCGGCGAACGCGACCAGGGCCAGGTCGAGGCCGGCCCGGCTGACGGTGGTGACCCGGTCGGGGCGGGACCGGGCGGCCAGGTCGGCCACGTAGGTGCCCGCGCCGCGCAGGGTGGGGGCGACCATCGCGACGAGACAGCCGAGGGCGGTGGCCAGGGCCGCCGCCCAGACCCACCGGCCGCCGCCGACGGCACCGCCGAGGTCGACCGGACCGTCGGCGGCGACCCGGCGCAGCGCCCCACCGGCGAGCAGCGGCCCGAGCAGGGCGGCGGGGACGACCACCAGGGTCGCCTCCCGGGCGGCCAGGCCGGCGAGTTGCCGGCGGGCCGCGCCCCGGGCCCGCAGCAGGGCGGTCTGGGCGCGCCGGTCCTCGTGCAGCAGGGCGGCGATGAGCACCAGCGCGTACCCGCCGAGGACGACGATCAGCAGCAGCGGGGTGGCCAGGGCCGAGCGGCCGGCCAGGTCGGCCCGACTGATCCGGTCGATGAGCCGGTCGAGGGTGGTCACCGCCTGGGCGGACGAGCCGAGTCCGGCCGTCTCGGGCACCCCGGTCGCGGCGGTGGCGACGGCCCGGCGCAGCGCGGGCAGCCGGTCCGCCCCGACGGCGGTCAGGTCGGGGGCGACCACCCAGGCGGCGGAGACCGAGCCGGGGAAGGTGGCCGCGAAGTCGGCCGGGTCGAGCACGAACGGCCCGTGCGCGGCGTCGCCGTCCGCGTCGGTGCCCAGTCCGGGGGCGAGCCGCCAGTACGGGTCGGCCGGGTCGCGGGGCCGCCAGGTGCCGGCGAGCACCACTTCGGTACGCCGGTCGGCGCTGCGGTCGCGCATCGGCACCCGGTCGCCGGTCCGCAGGCCCAGCGCGCCGGCGACCTTCTCAGGCAGGGTGGCCTGGAGCGGGCCGGCCCCGGCGGTCGGCCAGGTGCCGTCGACGAGGTCGGCGTGCCCGGCCAGGTCGTCCAGGGTGGCGAGGGTGGCGAAGACCGGTTCCTTTCCGGTACGGATGCCCGGGGCGAGGGTGCCGGTGAGTTCCCGTCCGGTGCCGTAGCGGGCGGCGGAGACCCGGATCGGGGTGCCCTTGAGGGCGGTGGCGAAGCCGTCCCGGACGGTCCGGTCGCGGGCGGCGTACTCGGTGCGGTCGCGGCCACCGGAGCCGCTGACCAGCAGGCTGCGTTCCTCGACGGGCGCGGCGGTGATCAGGGCCCGCTGCCCGGCGTCGACGGCCCGCCGGTTGTAGTCGGCCAGTCCGGTGACCAGCGCGATCGCGACCACTGCGGCGGCGACCGCCGCGAGCAGCAGTCCCCGCGCCTCGCGGGCCCGCCTCCACACCAGCTTCATCCGTTGCCTCCCCGGGGCCCGGGGTCGGGCCGACGGAGAGCAAGAGCGGTGACCCGGCGGGAAAGGTTCGCACCCGTTACATGATCGTTACCCTGGCCCGCCGGTTGGCCCTGCGGCGCGGATCTGGTGGGATCGGCGGCATGGAAACCGCGCTGATGCTGTCGACTCTCGCCCTCGTGCTGGCGCTGGTGATGCAGTTCCCGCTGCGCAGTCGCCGCGACGACGTGTCGTTCCGGCTGGTGGAGGTCGAGCGTCGCCAGCGGCTGATCATGGAGCACCTCGGCGTCGTGGACCGGGGCCCGGCGCTGCCCGGGGTGCGGGAGCACCTGGCCCGGGGCGACAAGATCAGGGCGATCAAGGCGTACCGGGAGGCGACCGGCGTGGACCTGCGCACCGCCAAGGAGGCCGTCGAGGCGATCGCCGCCGGCCGCTGACCCCAAGATCGACTCAAGTGGGCCGATGTTGCGCGGTCACAGCGGCTTACATACCGCAACATCAGCGACATTGAGTCGATCACGTCGGCGATCGCAGCGCGCGCCGGCCCGGCGTCGATCATGGGGTCGGCGTCCAGGCCCGACCGGGCAGTCTTGCGGCCCGACCAGGGTCAGCCCGGGACCGGCGTCCGCCGGGCCGGCCGGTACATGGAGCAGACCAGCGGGCCACCCTCGATCGTGGTCCGCGCCGTGACCGCGAAGCCGAGCCGTTCGTAGAGGCGGACGTTGCGCTCGTCGGACGTTTCCAGCGCGATGCCGTCCGGGTCGCCGGACTCCTCGACGAGGGTCACCCCCGCGGCGGCGACGGCGGAGCCGAGACCGACACCGCGCCGGTCCGGGTGGACGCCCAACGTCGCGAGTTCCCACGCGCCGGGCGGCCGCGCCGGCAACTCGGCGGCCATGAGCGCCGCCAGCCGGTCACCGTGCAGGTCCGCGATCCGCGCCTGGAGGTCCTCCCCCGGCGCGGGCGCTTCGCCCGGCAGGAACGCGGCGACGGCCTGAGTGTCGTCAGCGACGAGGACGAGGCCGTGCGCGAGGGCGTGCCCCAGGTAGAGGGCCTGTAGCTCTTCGAGTCGACGCGGGTAGTCGTCGGCCGGGATCGACCATCGCGTCCACGGGTAGTCGTGGAAGGCGACGGCGAGCGTACGCGCGGCGCGGGGCAGGTCTTGGGCGGTGGCCCGGCGGATCTGGCTGGTCATCGGCCCGAGCCTAGTCAGTCCGTGGTCAACTCCGGCCGGTGCTCGCGGATCCACGCCTCGACGTCGGACTTCCGCCACACCTTGCCCATCGCCAGCACCGCCACGGGTTCCGGGAAGTTCCGCTGGTTGGCGATCACGGACGCGCGCTGCCGGGAGACGTTCCCGAGCATCGTCCTGATCTCCGACACGCCGACGAGGTCCACGGGTTGACAATGACAGCACCCATCGTTCTCGACGCCGACAACTACGGAGACTATTGACGTAGACAACGGACAGGGTCACGATGATGGCGTGACCGAGTCGAACGTTTCGCCTGTTCATGATCGGCAGCGGCGGCCCGTGGGCGGGCATCCGCCGATGCGTCCGCTGTGGCGCTGCCGGACGTGTGCCGCACCGTGGCCGTGCCAACCTGCCCGCCTGCTCCTGACCAGGGAGTACCGGCGGGACCGGGTGGCGCTGTCGATCTACATGTCCAGCCAGTTGTTCGAGGCCACCGCCGACCTGGTGCGGCTCAATCCGCACCCGGCCCCGTCCCCGGCGGAACTGTTCGACCGTTTCCTCGCCTGGACGGCCCGGCCGGCCACCCGCGAGAACGCCTCCGCGCCGGGCGACGGGTGCCGGCCCGGGGACCTAACCCCGGAACCGCATGCGGATCCTCCGGCCGGCCGCCTGCCGGAAACTATCTGACGAGCAGGGTCAGCAGTCCGGTGAGGGCGACGAGGACCGCGGCCACCCCGGTGAGCACGGCCGGCAGGATCTTGAGGTATTCGAGGATCACGGAATGCCGGCCCGGCACCCCGCCGATCCGCTGCGTTCTTCTCGTCGTGGCCGCCATGGTGATTCCCCTGTCCGGTGCCCGCGTCCGGTCGGATGAATCGGAGCCGCTGACCGGCGAACCGGCTGTCGCCGCCGACCGGCAGCCGACCGGACACTCAGCATCGAGGGCATAAGCCCTGTTCACAGGAGTGCAGCCGACGTCCGCGCATCCTACCTTTCATATTCGACCGTAGGCGTGACGACCAGTCGAGCGCAATCATCAGTACCGGAAAGAGTGCGGAGGAAAGCCATTTTCACGCGTGGGAGTGGCATGCCGCGCAACTGATTTCGGATTACCGGCGGACACCCCGTACCCCCGACGCCGCCGGCATTCCGAATTCCGCCGGTGGCGTCGCCGGATTTCAGGCGGTGGCGTCGTCGGCCGGGCGCTTCGCCCGGCTCGGCTGCACCCGTTTCGGCTCGCCGGGCATCTTCGGATGGTCCGGTGGATAGGGCAGGTCACCCAGGCCCTGCCCGGCGTCCCGCTCGGCCCAGTCGAGCAGGGGCGTGATGTCGACGGGGTCGTCGTCGATGCCCGCGTGCGGGTCGCCCCGCTCGGCCAACCGGACCGGCACCGTCCGCAGGTCGAAATCGTCGGGATCGACGTCGGGCAACTCGTCCCAGGTGACCGGGGTGGAGACGGTGGCCCGCGCGTTGGCCCGCAGCGAGTACGCGCAGGCGATGGTGCGGTCCCGGGCCATCTGGTTGTAGTCGACGAAGACCCGCTGCCCGCGTTCCTCCTTCCACCAGGCGGTGGTGACCAGGTCGGGACGACGCCGTTCCAGCTCCCGGGCCAACGCGATGGTGGCCCGGCGCACCTCGGTGAACGTCCACCTCGGCGCGATGCGCAGGTAGACGTGCAGGCCCCGGCCGCCGGAGGTCTTCGGCCAGCCGGTCATGCCCAGCTCGGCGAGGATGCCCCGCAGCTCGGCGGCGGCCGTCGCCGCGTCGGCGAAGTCGGTGCCGGGCTGCGGATCGAGATCCACCCGCAGCTCGTCGGGGTGGTCGACGGCGGCGGCCCGGACCGGCCAGGGGTGGAACACCACCGTGCCCATCTGCGCGGCCCAGGCGACGTGGGCGAGGTCGGTGGGGCGCAACTCGTCGGCCCCCCGGCCGCTGGGGAAGGTGATGCCGACCGTCCGCACCCACGGCGGCACCCCCCGGGTGGGCACCCGCTTGGAGAAGAACGCCTCCCCCGTGATGCCGTCGGGGAAGCGTTGCAGGGTGGTCGGCCGGTCGGCCAGGGCGCGCATGATGCCGTCGCCCACCGCGACGTAGTAGTGGAAGACGTCGGCCTTGGTGAAGCCGCGCTCCGGGAAGATCACCCGGTCCGGGCTGCTCAGCCGGACGCTGCGCCCGGCCACCTCGACCTCGGTCGCCGTCGCCTTCCCGCTGCCCGCCATGGCGCGACCATATGCGATGCCCCCGACATCCGACGTACGGTTGACCGGTGAGTCTTGACGAGAACGAACTGCCCCGCACCGAGGACGAGTGGCGGGTCCGGTTGACCCCGGAGGAGTTCCGGGTGCTGCGCGAGGCCGGCACCGAGCGCCCCTTCACCGGCGAGTACGTCGACACGAAGACCCCCGGCGTCTACCACTGCCGGGCCTGCGGGCTCGAACTGTTCTCCAGCGACACCAAGTTCGACTCGCACTGCGGCTGGCCGAGCTTCGACGACGCCATCCCGGGCCGGGTGCGGGAGATCCAGGACCGCAGCCTCGGCATGGTGCGGACCGAGATCCGCTGCGCCCGCTGCGACAGTCACCTCGGGCACGTCTTCCACGGTGAGGGTTTCACCCCGAAGGACACCCGGCACTGCGTGAACTCGGTGTCGATCCGGCTGGAGCCGAAGCAGGGCTGAACCGACACCGGGCCGTAGCGGAACCGGACCCACCCCGGGCCGGCCGGGGCGGTCAGAGCAGCAGCAGGCTACCCTCGTCGTCCACCCGGTCGGCGCCGGAGTCGTCGAGCCAGACACCGCCGGTGGCGAGGTAGCGGAACCGGTGCTCGCCGGGGCCGAGCCGGACGGTCACCGTCCGCGTGCCGTCCCGGCGGGGCACCAGCTCGTGCCGGCCCGGCTGCCAGTCGTTGAAACAGCCGACGACGCTGACCGTGCCGGGTGGGGTGTCCCGGGGCAGGCAGAAGGTGACCCGGGTCTGGGTGCCGAAGAGTCTGCTGCGCTTGATCACGTGATCCTCCCGGGGTCGGGGCGTCCTACCGGGTCAAACGCCCGACACGCCGGGGCGAAACGCCGTCCGACCCGATCGATCCGGGGCATTTCGCCCTGCCCGGCCCCGCGAGGCCGCACCCTGGGGGCAGATGTCCGATTCGGGGGGTGTGACAGGTGGCTACCTGCGAGGTCTGCGGCAACGACTACTGGATGGCGTTCGAGGTGCGTACGGTCAGCGGTGACGTGCACACCTTCGACTCCTTCGAGTGCGCGGCGCACAAGCTCGCGCCGATCTGCGAGCACTGCCAGGTGAAGATCATCGGGCACGGGGTGGAGGTCGGCGGCCGGTTCTTCTGCTGTGCGCACTGCGCCCGCGCGGTGGAGGCCCTGGGTGCGGAGATCCGCGACGCGGTCGGCGCCCGCCCGGCCTGAGCCGGCCTGACCCGGCCGGCCCGGCCTGCCCCACCCTGACCCGGCCGGCCTGACCCGGCCGGCCCCGACGTCACGGGGCGTGCCGGGCCGGCGGGCGGGGCCGCCTACCATCGCCTGATGGCACCGCAGACCGTCGACGTCCACGTCGCCAGCTTCACCGAGCTGGACGTACGCACCTTCCACGACCTGCTGCGGTTGCGCATCGACGTGTTCGTGGTGGAGCAGCGCTGCCCGTACCCGGAGCTGGACGGGCGAGACGTCGAACCCGGCACCCGGCACCTCTGGCTGACCCACGACGGCGTCGTGCGGGCCTACCTGCGGCTGCTCGCCGACCCGGGCGGGGTGGTGCGGATCGGCCGGGTGGTGGTGGCCCCGGCGGCCCGGGGCGGCGGGCTCGCCGGTCGGCTGATGACCGAGGCGTTGCGACTGGTCGGCGACCGGCCGTGCGTGCTGGAGGCGCAGGCCCACCTGGCCGGCTTCTACGCCGGGCACGGCTTCACCGTGACCGGCCCGGAGTACGTCGAGGACGGCATCCCCCACCTGCCGATGCGCCGCAGCGGGGTGGACAACCCGAAACATTGACGGATACCGCTTTCCTATGCAAGCCTGCGGAGGCAGAGCCGTCGTGGGAGCCGCACAGCAGGCACGGGAGGGGCAACTCCCGGCCGTCCGGGCGTCGATCGATAGACCCCTTCACCTCGGAGGCTCCATGTCCACCGTCCTACGCAGACGGCCCACCGCGCTCGCGGGGTCGCTGCTCACCATCGGCGCGATCATCGCGCTGCTGCTCACCACCGCCCTGGCCAACTCGGCGTCCGCGCACGGCGCGGTGGTGAACCCGGGGTTCCGCGCCTACAGCTGCTGGGAGCGCTGGGGTGCCGAGTTCCAGAACCCGAGAATGGCCACCGAGGACCCGATGTGCTGGCAGGCCTGGCAGGCCGACCCGCAGGCCATGTGGAACTGGAACGGCCTGTTCCGGGAGGGGGTCGCCGGTAACCACCAGGGCGCCATTCCGAACGGCCAGCTGTGCAGCGGCGGGCGCACCCAGAACGGCCGCTACAACGCCCTGGACACCGTCGGCGCGTGGAAGACCACGTCGGTGGCGAACAGCTTCCGGCTGAAGTTCTTCGACCAGGCCAGCCACGGGGCCGACTACATCCGGGTGTACGTCACCAAGCAGGGCTTCAACGCGCTGACCACACCACTGGGCTGGAGCAACCTGGAACTCGCCGGCCAGATCGGCAACACCCCGGCGTCCCAGTGGGACAAGGACACCGGCGGCGTGTCGATCCAGATCCCGGTGAACGCCCCGGGTCGTACCGGCCGGCACATCGTCTACACCGTGTGGCAGGCCAGCCACCTGGACCAGTCGTACTACCTGTGCAGTGACGTGGACTTCGGTGGCGGCACCAACCCGACCACCCCGCCCACCACCGCCCCGCCGACCACCCCGCCGCCCACCACCGCCCCGCCCACCACGGCCCCGCCGACCACCCCGCCGGCGACCGGTGGCTGCACCGCCACCTACCGGGTGACCTCGACCTGGAGCGGCGGGTTCCAGGGTGAGGTGGACGTGACCGCCGGCTCCTCGGCGATCAAGGGCTGGACGGTGAACTGGACGTACTCCGGCGGCCAGCAGGTCAGCCAGGCGTGGAACGCCACGCTGACCAGCAGCGGGTCGACGGTGACCGCCCGCAACGTCAACTACAACGGCGCGTTGGCCGCCGGCGGGAAGACCACCTTCGGCTTCCTCGCCTCGGGCAGCGGCGCCAGCCCGACCCCGGTCTGCACCGCGACCCTCTGACCGGTCCGGACACCACCCGGAGGTAGTGGCCCCCCGTCACGGGAGGCCGCTACCTCCGTCGTCGGGGACGATCCGGCCCGCCGCCGGGGCGGCTGTCAGACCAGGCAGTTGACGATGTCGG
Source organism: Micromonospora sp. HM134 (assembly GCF_007833915.1). NCBI lineage: Bacteria > Bacillati > Actinomycetota > Actinomycetes > Micromonosporales > Micromonosporaceae > Micromonospora > Micromonospora sp. HM134. Next base: position 1,844,413 of record NZ_CP041061.1, on the reverse strand, counting down.
CGACCGAGCGACGCCGGCCGGTGTAGAACGGGACCTCCTCGCGGACGTGCCGCCGGGCCCCGGAGGCCCGCAGGTCCCGCATCAGATCCACGATCCGGTGCAGCTCGTCGGCCTCGAAGGCGAGCATCCACTCGTAGTCGCCGAGGGCGAACGAGGCGACCGTGTTGGCCCGGACGTCCGGGTAGCCGCGCGCCATCTTCCCGTGCTCGGCCAGCAGCTCCCGCCGCTCGGCGTCCGGCAGCAGGTACCACTCGTAGGACCGGACGAACGGGTAGACGCACAGGTAGGGCCGGGGCTCCTCGTCGGCGAGGAACGCCGGAATGTGGCTCTTGTTGAACTCCGCCGGCCGGTGCAGCGCCAGCTGCGACCACACCGGGGTCAACGCCCGCCCCAGGGTGGTCCGGCGCAACCGCAGGTAGGCGTCCTGGAGGGCGTCGCTGGACGACGAGTGCCACCAGATCATCACGTCCGCGTCGGCGCGCAGCCCGGCCACGTCGTACATGCCCCGGACCACGACGTCCTTGCCGGCCAGCTCCTCGAAGAGTGACTCCACCTCGCCGGTGACGTTCTCCCGCAGCGCCGGCAGCCCACCGGTGGCCCGGTACACCGACCACATGGTGTAGCGCACGGTGGCGTTGAGTTCCCTGATCCGGGCCGCGTTGGACTGCTCGGTGCTCTGCTCGGTCATGGACCCGATCCTCCCAGTGCTTCGATGATCTCCTCGGCCGCGCTCTCGCCGGAGCGGACGCAGACCGGGATGCCGACCCCGTCGAAACCCGCGCCGGCCACCGCCAGGGTGGGGTGCGACGCGCGCAGCGCCGCCCGGACGGCGGCCACCCGCCCGGTGTGGCCGGGGGCGTACTGGGGCAGCGCGCCGCCCCAGCGCTGCACGTGACCGGCGACCGGGGTGGGCAGTGCCACCCCGAGCACCCGGGTCAGCTCCCGGTGCACGGTGGCGAGCAGGTCGTCGTCGGTGAGCTGGAGCGAGGTCTCCTCGCCGTACCGGCCGACGGAGGCGCGGACCAGGGCCAGCCCGTCCGGCGCGGCCAGGTGGCCCCACTTGGTGGTGAAGAACGTCGACGCCTTGATCAGCAGCCCCTCGGTGGCCGGCACGAGGAAACCGGAGAGCCGGGGCAGGGCCGGCGCGGGCAGCGCCAGGGTGACCAGCGCGACGCTGGCGTAGTCCAGCCCGCCGACGGTGGCCGCCGGCCCGGCGGCGAACCCGGCGAGCAGCCGGGCCGTGGGCCGGGCCGGCACGGTGAGCAGCACCGCGTCCGCCCCGACCGACTCCGGGTCGCGGGTCGGGCCGACGGTCAGCCGCCAGCCGTCCCCGACGGGGGTCAGCTCGCGGACCGCCGCGTTGCGGCGGATCGTCGCGCCGCTGGCCGTGGCCGCCGCCTCGACCAGGGTGCTCAGCCCACCGGCGAGGGTGCCGAAGACCGGTGCGCCGGGGGCGCGGGGCGCGGCGGCCTGGGCGGCCCGGACCGCGCCGACCAGGGTGTGTTCCACCCGGGCCGCGCGGGCCAGCGCCGGCATGGTGGTGACCAGGGACAGGTCGTCGGCCCGGCCGGCGTAGACGCCGCCGAGCATCGGGTCGACCAGCCGCTGCACCACCTGCTCGCCGAACCGGGCCCGGACCAGCGCGCCGACCGAGACGTCCTGGTCGGCGTCGAGCAGCGGCCGGCCGCCGTCGCGGTCGGCGTCCGCCGTGGGCTCGGCGACCGTCGCCACCGCCGCCAGGTCCCCGGGTACGCCGACCAGGGTGCCGCCCGGGACCGGGCGCAGCCCGCCGTCGACGACGAGCGCGGCCTGCCCGACGGTGGGGTGCACGATCCGCCCGGCCAGGCCGAGCCGGCGGGCCAGGGTCACCGCGGCGGACTCGCCCCCGGCCGGGTCCCGCATCAGGAACGACTCCGCGCCGAACTCCACCGGCCGGCCGGCCAGCTCACCGGTGCGCAGCTTGCCACCGAGCGCGCCGGACTGCTCGTACACGGTGATCTCGGTGTCGGCGGGGGCGTGGTCGCGCAGCCGGAGCGCGGCGGCCAGGCCGGTGATCCCGCCACCGACCACCGCCACCCGCCACGGCCGCGCCCGCACCGCTCAGCCCTGCTCGTCCCGGCGCGCGGACACCTCGTGCACCAGCGCGACCACCCGGGTCAGCACCTCGGGGTCGGTCTCCGGCAGCACGCCGTGACCGAGGTTGAACACGTGTCCGGGGGCAGCGCGGCCCTGCTCGACGATCCGTCGCACCTCGGCCTCGATCACCGGCCAGGGGGCGAACAGCACGGTCGGGTCGAGGTTGCCCTGCACCGCCCGGTCCGGCCCGATCCGGCGGGTCGCCACGTCCAGCGGGGTACGCCAGTCGACGCCGACCACGTCGGCCCCGGCCTCCCCCATCGCGCCGAGCAGTTCGGCGGTGCCCACCCCGAAGTGGATCCGGGGCACCCCGGCGTCGGCCAGGCCGGACAGCACGGCGGTGGAGTGCGGCAGGACGAAGCGGCGGTAGTCGGCCTCCGACAGGGCCCCGGCCCAGGAGTCGAAGAGCTGCACGGCGGAGACCCCGGCGTCGACCTGCACCCGCAGGAACGCCAGGGTGACCTCGGCGAGCCGGGCGCAGAGCGCGTGCCACAGCTCGGGCTGGCCGTACATCATCGCCTTGGTCCTGGCGTGGGTACGCGACGGTCCGCCCTCGACCAGGTAGCTGGCCAGGGTGAACGGCGCGCCCGCGAAGCCGATCAGCGGGGTGTCGCCCAGCTCGGCGACGAGCAGCCGGACGGCTTCGTCCACGTAGGACACGTCGGCCCGGTCGATGCGGCGGACCCGCTCGACGTCGGCGACGGTGCGCACCGGCTCGGCCACCACCGGCCCGGTGCCGGCGACGATGTCCAGGTCGACACCGGCCGCGGCGACCGGGACCACGATGTCGCTGAACAGGATCGCCGCGTCGACGCCGTGCCGGCGGACCGGCTGGAGGGTGATCTCGGCGACCAGGTCCGGCCGGCGGCAGGAGTCCAGCATCCCCACGTTGGCCCGGATCTCCCGGTATTCCGGCAGGGACCGGCCGGCCTGGCGCATGAACCAGACCGGGGTGTGCGGGACGGACTCCCGGCGGCAGGCCCGGACGAAGGGCGAGTCGGCCGGCCCGCTGCGGCGGGATTCTCCGTCTCGGGCGGCGGTGCCCGTGGTGTCGGTGGTCATCGCGGCAATCGTGCCACGCACCCGCGCGGGCCCGACGGGCAGCGCCGCCATTTGTGACCCGCGCCCCGGCCGGGCCGGCCGGCGGTGGCCCGGGTGCCCGGCCCGCCCCGGTCGACGGTGCCGCGCGGACCTCTGCCCGCCCCGGTCGGTGGTGCCGCGTGGACCCGGGACGCCCCGGTCGGCGGCGGGACACCGCCGGGGCGGCGCTTCGGCGTGCCGTCCCGGCGGGCGACGGCGGGTCGGCATAGGCTGCCGGTCATGGCCCCCCGATCGCGCTCCCGGAGACGTTCGCCCGCGCGGTCGCCGGCCTGCGGTCGGTCACCCCCCGGGCGGAGATCGTCCTGGAGGAGGTCGGCGCGCCCCAGCGGCTCGCCCCGTACGCGTTCGCCCTCTCCGCCACCGTGCTGCGCGACGACGACGAGGTGGCCGACGGCCGGCTGATCCTGCTGCACGACCCGGCCGGGCACGACGCCTGGCAGGGCACCCTGCGGCTGGTCACCTACGTGACCGCCGACCTGGAGGTCGACCTGGCCGCCGATCCGCTGCTGCCGGGGGTGGGCTGGACCTGGCTCACCGACGCGCTGGAGGCGCACGAGGCCGACTACCGGGCGGCGGGTGGCACGGTCACCCAGACCGTGTCGACCCGGTTCGGCGACCTGGCCGGCCCGCCCGCCGCCGGGGACGTCGAGATCCGGGCGTCCTGGACGCCGCTCGGCGAGGACCTGGGCGCGCACCTGTCGGCCTGGTGTGCGCTGCTCGCCTCCACCGCGGGGCTGCCGCCGCCGGGCGTCACCGCGCTCACCGACCGCCGCCCGGCCGGCGCGGCCTGACCGCCGGCCGCCCTCCCGGTAGCGACGCGACACGCCCGGAACACAAGCGGATGTCCCGGCTGCCCTGAGGACGTCCCGCCGGACGTCGAATGTCCCGCGGTCGAGGTGGCTGTCCTCATCGCCCGGACCTCTGCCGGACACCGGGACGACACACACCGGACCGGCTGCGCACACCATCTCGCCCGGCGCACTAGGGTTGTCAGGTGACCGACGAACCACCCCTGCGCCGTCGGGCCGCCGAAAGCCGTACGGCAGACGTTCCGCCCCCGGCCGTCGACCAGCCGGCGGACGCGGGCGTCGAGCAGCCCTCCGGCGGGCCCGTACCGCTGACCGCGCCCCGCGACGGCACCCCCCAGCCGGTGGCCACCGCCGCCGAGCTGGACGAGGTCGTGGCCCGCTTCGCGGCGGGCACCGGCCCGGTGGCCCTGGACGCCGAGCGGGCCTCCGGGTACCGCTACAGCCAGCGGGCCTACCTGGTGCAGCTGCGCCGGGAGGGGGCCGGCACCACGCTGATCGACCCGCTGCCGCTGCCCGACCTGACCGCCCTCGACGAGGCGATCGGCGACGCCGAGTGGGTGCTGCACGCCGCCAGCCAGGACCTGGCCTGCCTGGCCGAGGTGGGGTTGCGTCCGCGCCGGTTGTTCGACACCGAGCTGGCCGCCCGGCTGGCCGGCTTCGAGCGGGTCGGCCTGGCCGCGCTGACCGAGCAGTTGCTCGGCTACACCCTGGAGAAGCACCACTCGGCGGCCGACTGGTCCAGCCGGCCGCTGCCCGAGTCCTGGCTGACCTACGCGGCGCTGGACGTGGAGATGCTCGTCGACCTGCGCGACGCGCTGGACGCGGAGCTTCAGGCGCAGGGCAAGTCGCCGTGGGCGGCGGAGGAGTTCGCCGCGCTGATCACCTGGGCCACCCGGCCGCCCCGGGTGCGGGCGGAGCCGTGGCGGCGGACCTCCGGCATCCACCGGGTCCGGGGGGCGCGGGCGCAGGCCCGGGTCCGGGCCCTGTGGTACGCCCGGGACCAGATCGCCGTCCGCCGGGACGCCGCTCCCGGCCGGGTGCTGCCCGACTCGGCGATCATCGCCGCCGCCGAGCTGGACCCGAAGGACGAGAAGACCCTGCTGACCCTGCCCGGGTTCGGCGGCCGGTCGGTACGCCGGCTGGCCCGCTCCTGGCTGACGGCGCTCGACGAGGCCCGCCAGTTGGCCGACGACGCGTTGCCGGTCACCCCGACGGTGGAGGGGCCACCCCCGCCGCACCGGTGGGCGGAGCGCGACCCGGTGGCCGCCGGGCGGCTGGCCCGCTGCCGGGAGGTGGTGGTCCGCGTCGCCGGTGAGCACCGGCTCCCGCCGGAGAACCTGATCACCCCGGACTCGGTCCGTCGGCTGGCCTGGCAGCCGCCCGACGAGATCACCGTGGACACCGTCACGGAGGTGCTGCGCGGCTACGGCGCGCGCCAGTGGCAGCTCTCCCTCCTGCTGCCCGCGCTCGCCGAGGCGCTGCTGCCCGCGCCCCGGGCCTGAGCCGCCGCCGCGCTCCCGCTTGCGGCCCGGGCTGTGCCGCCACCCGGCGCGCCCGGTCCGGCCCCTGCCGCGCGGCCGGTCCGGCGTCGGCGGCTGCGGCGCAGCCCGCCGTGCCCGGCCGACGCCTGCCCGTCGGCCGGTGGGCCCGCACCGAGCCCGGCCGGAGTGTGGGGTGGGCCACACCGGGGGTGGTGACGGCTGTGGTTACTGGCGAGTAGCATTCCCGGGGAAACGCCAGTGCCGGCCGACCCTCACCCGGCCCGTGCCGCCCCTGCGGCGCGCCGGCCGGGTCGTGGTCGATAAGGAGGCTCCAAGTGCCCCGAGAAGTTCGGGATGTCGTCTTCGTCGACGGTGTCCGCACCCCGTTCGGCAAGGCGGGTGGCATGTACGCCAACACCCGCGCCGACGATCTGGTGATCCGCTGCATCCGTGAGCTGCTGCGCCGCAACCCGCAACTGCCCCCGGAGCGGGTCGAGGAGGTCGCCGTCGCCGCCACCACCCAGATCGGCGACCAGGGCCTCACCATCGGCCGCACCGCCGCCCTGCTGTCCGGCCTGCCCAAGACCGTCCCGGGCTTCTCCGTCGACCGGATGTGCGCCGGGGCGATGACCGCCGTCACCGCCGTCGCCGGTGGCATCGCGATGGGCGCGTACGACATCGCCATCGCCGGCGGCGTGGAGCACATGGGCCGGCACCCGATGGGCGAGGGCGTCGACCCCAACCCGCGGATCATCGCGGAGAAGCTGGTCGACCCGTCCGCCCTGGTGATGGGGGCCACCGCCGAGAACCTGCACGACCGGGTGCCGCACATCACCAAGGAGCGCACCGACGCGTTCGCGCTCGCCTCGCAGCTCAAGACCGCCAAGGCGTACGCCGACGGCAAGCTCCAGGACGACCTGGTGCCGGTCGCGGTCCGCGACGCCGAGGGCGGCTGGGGACTGGCCACCGCCGACGAGGCGCCCCGGGAGACCTCGCTTGCGAAGCTGGCCACCCTGAAGACCCCGTTCCGCCCGCACGGCAAGGTCACCGCCGGCAACGCGGCCGGCCTCAACGACGGCGCCACCGCCAGCCTGCTCGCCGACGAGGCCACCGCCCGTCAGCTGGGCCTGCCGGTCGCCATGCGGCTGGTGTCGTACGGCTACGTCGGCGTCGAACCCGAGGTGATGGGCGTCGGCCCGATCCCGTCGACCGAGAAGGCGCTGCGCATCGCCGGCCTGAGCATCGACGACATCGGCCTGTTCGAACTGAACGAGGCGTTCGCCGTGCAGGTGCTCGCCTTCCTCGACCACTTCGGCATCGCCGACGACGACCCCCGGGTCAACCCGTGGGGCGGCGCGATCGCCATCGGTCACCCGCTCGCCTCCTCCGGCGTACGGCTGATGACGCAGCTCGCCCGGCAGTTCGCCGAGCACCCCGAGGTGCGCTACGGCCTCACCGCCATGTGCATCGGCATCGGCATGGGCGGCACGGTCATCTGGGAGAACCCGAACTGGGAGGGTGCAGACAAATGAGCCTCAGCGCACCGAACGAGGTCGTCACCCGGGCGCTGCTGCGGCAGGTGGACGTACCCGGGCTGGACCGGCCCGCCGCCCTGATCACCCTGGACAACGGCTTCGACCACACCAAGCCGAACACCTTCGGCCCGGGTGGCCTGGCCAGCCTGGACGAGGCGATCACCGCCGCGCTCGCCGCCGAGCCGGCGTTCGTCGCGGTCACCGGCAAGCCGTACGTCTTCTGCGTGGGCGCGGACATCACCAGCCTGCCCGCGCTGGCGGACCGGGAGCAGGCGCTGGAGATCGGCCGGCTCGGCCACCGGGTCTTCGCCCGGCTCAGGGACAGCGCCGTGCCCACCTTCGCCTTCGTCAACGGCGCGGCGATGGGCGGCGGCCTGGAACTGGCCCTGCACTGCCACTACCGGACGCTGTCCGGTGGCGCGGTGGCGCTGGCCCTGCCCGAGGTGTCGCTCGGCCTCGTCCCCGGCTGGGGCGGCACCCAACTGCTGCCGAACCTGATCGGCATCCCCGCCGCCACCCAGGTGATCCTGCAGAACCCGCTGATGCAGAACAAGATGCTCAAGCCGAAGCAGGCCGCCGAGATGGGCATCGCGGACGTGCTGCTGGAGCCGGCCGACTTCCTGGAACGGTCGCTGGAGTGGGCCGCCGGGGTGGTCCGGGGCGAGGTCACCGTCACCCGGCCCGAGGTCGACCGGGACATGTGGGCGGGTGTGCTCTACTTCGCCCGGCAGACCCTGGACCAGCGGCTGCACGGCGCGGTCCCGGCCGCGTACAAGGCGCTGGACCTGCTGGAGACGGCGAAGGACGCCGACTTCGCCACCGGCACCGCCGCCGAGGACGAGGCGCTGGCCGACCTGATCTTCTCCGAGGAACTGCGCAGCGGCCTGTACGCCTTCGACCTGGTGCAGCGGCGGGCCAAGCGGCCGGCCGGCGCGCCGGACAAGGGCCTGGCCCGGCCGGTCACCAAGGTCGGCATCGTCGGTGCCGGCCTGATGGCCAGCCAGCTCGCGCTGCTGTTCGCCCGCCGCCTCCAGGTGCCGGTCGTGCTGACCGACCTGGACCAGTCCCGGGTCGACAAGGGCGTCGGCTACGTGCACACCCAGATCGAGAAGGCCGTCAGCAAGGGCCGGATGGACAAGGGCACCGCCGCCAAGCTGTACGGCCTGGTCTCCGGCTCGGTCGACAAGTCCGTCTTCGCCGACGCCGACTTCGTCATCGAGGCCGTCTTCGAGGACCTGGACGTCAAGAAGCAGGTCTGGGCCGAACTGGAGAAGATCGTCGCGCCGGAGGCGGTGCTCGCCACCAACACCTCCTCGCTGTCGATCACCGCGATGGCCGCCGAGCTGGAGCACCCGCAACGGCTGGTCGGCTTCCACTTCTTCAACCCGGTGGCGGTGCTGCCGCTGCTGGAGATCGTCCGGGGCGAGCGGACCGACGACGCCACCCTGGCCACCGCGTTCGCCGTGGGCAAGCAGTTGAAGAAGTCCTCGGTGCTGGTCTCCGACGCCCCGGCGTTCGTGGTCAACCGGCTGCTCACCCGCTTCCTGGGCACCGTGTTCGCCGCCGTCGACGCGGGCACCCCGCTGGACGTGGCGGACAGCGCGCTGGATCCGCTGGGGCTGCCGATGCGTCCGCTCGCCCTGCTCCAGCTGGTCGGGCCGGCCGTGGCGTACCACGTGGGCGGCACCCTGCACGCGGCGTACCCGGACCGGTTCGGCGTCAGCGAGAACCTCCGTCGGATCGCCGACTCGGGTCAGCCGATCGTCGTCGAGGACCGGATCAACGACGAGGTGGCCAAGCTGCTCGTCGTCGGCGACCAGCCGCTCACCGCCGAACAGGTCCGGCAGAACGCCCTCGACGCGCTGGCGCAGGAGATCCGGCTGATGCTCGACGAGGGTGTCGTCGCCGAGGCGCAGGACATCGACCTGTGCATGATCCTCGGTGCCGGTTGGCCGTTCCACCTGGGCGGGATCACGCCGTACCTCGACCGGACCGGCACCTCCGAGCGGGTCACCGGGCGGCGTTTCCTGCCGCGTGGGGTCGCCAGCCTGCGCGCCTGAACCATCCCCGCTCCCCCGCGATCGCGGTGGCCGCCGATGTCCTCCCCCCGGGATATCGTGGCCACCGCGATCGTCGTTTGCGTACCCTCGTCAGACTCGGGGGGCTGCGCGGCCGGGCACCGTCTGGCTACCATCACGCGTTCTCACCCTCGCCTGGAGCTGATCTGATGACCTCACCGCCGGTCGATCCCTGGTCCGGGCAGCCGGAGCACGGCTCGCCCACCGGTCACTACTCCGACGGCCCTCCGGTGCCGCCCGAGGGCCCGCACACCCCGCCGCAGGGTGGCGGCTGGCCCACCACGCCGTACCCGGCGGCATCGCAGCCCGGCGGGTGGCCGGCCGATCCGCAGTCGGGCCCGCCGGCCGACCCGTACCCCGGCCCGCAGTACGGCGGCTGGCCGCAGTCCGACCCGGCGCAGGGCGGCTACCCGGCCGCCCCGCAGTCCGGGCCGCCCGGCACCCCACCGTCCGGTTACCCGGGCGCACCGCACTCCGGGCCGCCCGGCAGCCCACCGTCCGGCTATCCGGGCGCACCGCAGCCCGGCTACCCGGCGGCCCCGCAGCCCGGTTACCCCGGCCCGCAGCCGGGCTACCCGGGTGCCGCCGGGTCGGGCGGTTACCCCGATCCCGCCGCGCAGCAGTACGCCGGCTTCGGCGGCGCGCCGTTCAGCTCCCCGCCGCACGCCCCCGCGCCCCAGCGGTCGAAGCTGCCTCTGCTGCTGTCGCTGGGGCTCGTCGGGCTCCTGGTGCTCTGCCTCGGCGGCGGCGGCCTCACCTGGGTCGCCCTGAGCGACGACGACGACCCGAAGACGCCGACCCCGTCGCCGACGCCCACCGTCGCGGCCTCGCCCACCCCGAGCCCCACGCCTGTCGAGTCCGACAGCCCGACCCCCGACCCGACCCCCTCCGAGGACGTCGACGACCCTGGCCCGATCCGGCTGGTGACCCCGTCGACCCTCGGCGGCCGGTCCAAGAGCACCGACCCGGAGCTGCGCCGCATCGCCGACCAGATGGTCCGCGACATGAAGTCCGAGGTCCGCAACGAGACGGGCGCGGTGAGCGCGTTCTACGGCAGCGCGGCCAGCAAGAACATGGTGATGATGGCCGGCGCGTCGGGTCCGGTCATCCTCCCCGAGCAGGAGCTGGACGACGCGGTCAAGGGGCTGGGCAGCTCGCTCGCGGTCACCAAGATGTCCACCATCGACCCGGGCCCGCTGGGCGGGGTCGCGAAGTGCGGCGACGGCAAGGCGTCCGGCATCGCGCTCGGCGTCTGCGTCTGGGCCGACCACGGCAGCGTCGGCATGATCGTCATGTACTTCTCCTCGGCGGCCAAGGCGAAGTCCGAGTTCGTCGCCATCCGGGGTCAGATCGAGAAGCGGGACTGATCCGCCCGGGGGCGGTCACCGGGTCCACCGGACCCCGTGGCCGCCCCTGCCGCTGTCCGCGCCCACCGGCGCGCGGCGGCGGCACCCGGTGCGGGCCGTGCTCCGGGGACCGCGCGGGCCGGTGGCCCCGGGGTCGACCCGGGCGGACCGGTCGGCGGCGAGGGATGTCGGTCGGGCTGGCTAAGATCACCCGGCCTCAACAAACGATCTCTGGAGCCGATCTGATGTCCCAGCCCCCGACCACCCCTCCCGCCCACCAGCCGGACGGCGACGCGCCGCAGGGCAGCTACCCGCCGCCGGCCCCGCAGGGCGGCTTCCCGCAGCAGCCGGACGGCGTCGGGGCGACCCCGTACGCCGCCCCGCCCGCGCCGGCGAAGAAGCGGTCCGTCGGCAAGATCGTGCTGATCGTGCTGGCCGTGCTGCTGGTGCTCTGCCTCGGCGGCGCGGCGATCGCCGCGTTCGCCCTCAAGGACGACGTCAAGGAGGCGGTGGACGCCGCCAACACGACCGTCTCCGCCCCCGCCACCCTGGCCGGCCGCCCGCAGGTCACCGAGCCGGGCCTGAAGGCGGTCGCCGACAGCCTGGTCACCGAGATGAAGAAGTCGGTGCAGAACGAGACGAGCACCGCAGGTGCCTTCTACGGCGACCCGGCCAAGCGGGACCTGCTGATGATCGCCGCCGCGTCCGGTGTGATGGTCGACCCCAAGAAGGAACTCGACGACGCCGTCACCGGTATCTCCAGCCAGCTCAACGTCACCAACATGGCGGCCGTCGACGCCGGCCCGCTCGGTGGCGACGCCAAGTGCGGCGACGGCAAGAGCGAGGGCGTCCCGCTGGGCGTCTGCATCTGGGCCGACCGGGGCAGCGTGGGCCTCATCGTCCAGTACTACAAGTCGGCCGCCGAGCTGAAGTCCGAGTTCGTCACCATGCGCGGGCAGATCGAGAAGAAGGGCTGACCCCACCCGGTCGCCCCGACGGGGCCCCGTCCACCCCACGGTGGACGGGGCCCGTCGGCGTCCAGGCCGGCCCGCCGGCAGCTACGCCGGTCAGCCGGCCCGACGGTCAGCCGGTCGTGGCTGCCCGCTCGGCGGCGCTGCGCAGCACGCAGAACTCGTTGCCCTCCGGGTCGGCCAGCACCACCCAACCCGTGCCGTCGGGCCGACGCTGGTCGTCGACATGGACGGCACCGACGGCCAGCAGCCGGGCGACCTCCTCGTCCCGGGTCCGGTCGACCGGCTCCAGGTCGAGGTGCAGGCGGTTCTTCACCGACTTGCCCTCCGGCACGGCCAGGAAGAGCACCTCCGGCCCGCCCGGCGGCAGCAGCATCGCCTCCGAGTCACCGGGGTGGTCGTCGGGCTGGCGGGGGCACTCGAAGACCTGCGCCCAGAAGCCGGCCAGGGCGTAGGTGTCGTGACAGTCGATACCGATGTTGTGGATCCGTGCGCTCACGGGTCTGCCTTTCGCAGCAGTGGAACGCGCCCCGTGACGTGCGGTGTCAGCGGTGGGCAGGGCGGGGCGCGGGACAGGTCATGATGGACATCTACCGCACCCCCTCTCCTCGGTCCGGGCCGACGGGGCGATCATTGCAGGCGTCCGGCCGGCCGGCAAGCCGGTTCAGCCCGGGGCCTGGTCGGCCGAGGGCAGCGTGACGGTCACCTCCAGGCCCCCGCCCTTCTGTGCGGTGACCTGGACCGTCCCGCCGTGCGCGTCGCAGACCGCCCGGACGATCGACAGGCCCAGCCCGGAACCCCGCGCCCCGGTACGTTCCCGCCCGCCCCGGCGGAACGGCTCGAACAGCCCCGGCACGTCGGCCTGGTCCACCTCGAACCCGGTGTTGCGCACCACCAGCCAGGACGACCGCCCGTCGGTGCCGGTACGCACCCAGAGCCGGCCGTGCAGGTGGTTGTAGCGCACCGCGTTCTCGATCAGGTTCCCGGCGAGCCGGTCCAGCAGGCCCGGGTCACCGGTCACCGGGGCCGGTCGCAGCGAGGACTGCACCCGCAACCCGATCCGCTCCACCTCGCGGGACATCGCGGACAACGCGTTGGCGGTGCCGGTCGCCAGGTCACACTCCGTACGCCGGGCCAGCCGTCGACCCGTCTGGGCCTCACTGCGGGCCAACACCAGCAGCGCGTCCACCAGGCCGTTGGCGCGTTCCGAGGCGTCCCGGACCACGGTGGCCATCCGGCGGTACTCGGCGGCGTCCGCCTCGTCGTCGCTGAGCGTCACGTCGATCTCGGTACGCATCACCGCCAGCGGGGTCCGTAGCTCGTGCGAGGCGTTGGCGACGAAGCGTTTCTGCGCCTCGAAGGCGCCGGTGATCCGGTCCAGCATCGCGTCGAAGGTCCGGGCCAGCTCGGCCACCTCGTCGTCCGGCCCGGACCAGCCGATCCGCTGGTCGAGCGTGGTCTCGCCGAGCCGGCGCGCGGTCGCGGTGACCTGGTGCAGCGGGCGCAGCGTCCGCCCGGCCACCCAGTACGCCCCGGCCACCCCGACCACGCTGATCGCCAGCAGCGCCAGCAGGCCCTTGACCAGCAGCTCGTCGGAGGCGGCGTCGACCAGCTGCCGCTGCCACACCGCCGCGTCCAGTGAACGCCCGTCGGCCAGCAGCACGGTGGTGCCCGGCCGCAGCTCGTCGGTGGGCCGCAGCGCGTCGCGCACCAGCAACCAGGCCAGCGTCACCAGGATCGCCCCGGCCCCGACCAGCAGCACCCCGTTGAGCAGGGTCAACCGTAACCGCAGGGTGGGCCGCAGCCGCCGGCTCACGACCGCACCCCGGGCCCCGGACAGCCGCCCCGCCGCACCGGCCCACTCCCCGCGCTCATGAACCGACCGTCCGGTAGCCCGCGCCGACCACCGTCTCGATCAACGGTGGATCGCCGAGCTTCTTGCGCAGGGTCCGCACGGTCACCCGGACGATGGTGGTGAACGGGTCGGTGTTGGCGTCCCAGACCCGTTCCAGCAGCTCCTCGCTGGAGACCACCGCGCCGCGCGCCTTGACCAGCTCGCTGAGCACCCCGAACTCCTTGTTCGTCAGGTCGACCGGGGCACCCGCCCGGGTGACCACCCGGCGGGCCGGGTCGAGCACCACGTCGCCCACCTGGAGCACCGGCGGGGCGGCCGGGGTGGCCCGCCGGCCCAACGCCTGCACCCGGGCCACCAACTCGTCGAAGGCGAACGGCTTGGGCAGGTAGTCGTCCGCGCCGAGGCCCAACCCCTCCACCCGGTCGGCGACGGTGTCGCTGGCGGTCAGCATCAGCACCCGGGTGAGGGTGCCGGAGGCGGCCAGCTCGGCGCAGATCTGGTCGCCGTGCATGCCGGGCAGGTCACGGTCGAGGACCACCACGTCGTACCGGGTGACGAAGGCGGCCTCGTGGCCGGCGTCCCCGTCGTACGCCACGTCGACCGCCATGCCCCGCTTGCGCAGCCCCCGCACGATCGCGTCGGCGAGGTTCCGTTCGTCCTCGACCACCAGCACCCGCATCCCGACCTCCTCGCCGACCTGTCCGACAACCTAGCGCCGCCGACCAAACGGCTGGTCACGGGTGGACCGCCCCGCACCGTCAGTCGGGCATCCGCCACACCCCGAGGGTGTTCCGTTGCCGCCAGCAGACCAGCACCCCCTGGCTCCACCAGCAGGCCTCCCACCGGCCGGGCAGCACGTCGCGGACCCGCACCGTGCCGTCGGTCGGGTCCAGCTCGGCCAGCACCTGCCGATCGCCGGTGGCCGGCCGGACGGCCAGCAGCCGGACGGTGGGCGGCCACTGGTGGACCAACTCCCACCGGCCCGGCTCGGCCACGGGCCGCCCGGTCGCCGCGTCGAGCAGGGCCAGCCGCGGCGGCCCGTCGGCGTTGACCCCGACCATCCGGCCGGCGACCGTCTCGACCGGGGCCCACCGGTCGGAGGTCCAACGCACCCGGCCGGTCACCGGATCGAGCACGTCGGTCGCGGACGACTCCCGCAGACAGACGGCGTCGCCGCAGGAATAGACGGACCAGGCGGCCGACGCCGGCACCGGCGTGTCCCACCGTCGCCGACCGGACGCCAGGTCGTAGCCGGCCAGCCGACCCGGTTCCCCGTCGACCAGCAGCAGGTCACCGACCGGTTGGGCCACGTGGTGATGGTCGCTGCGGGCAGGCGGCACCGGGAACGCGAGCCGGCGTACGCCGGTGTCGACGTCGTACGCCTCGGCCCGGCCGGCGCTGGTCACCACGACGAGTTCCGCGACGCCGCGCTCCCCCGTCCGGTAGCCGACGGTGGCCGCCCCGGCGGTGACCGTCCAGCGGGTCGCGCCGGTCGCCGGGTCGACCCCGCGCACCGCCACCCGGTCGATGTGCACGTCCTCCAGCAGCAACCCGCCGTCGGCGGTCGGCACCGCCACCCCGGGCTGCCGCCACCGGCTCCGCCCGTCGACGTGGTCGAGCACCATGGAGACCGGTTCGCCGCCGGGATCGGTGGTGACCACCACGTCGTCGCCGACCCCCTCCAGCACCACCAGTTGGTGCCGGGGCGACAGCGACGCCTCCCAGCGGACCCGCCCGTCGGCCAGGTCGATCGCGGTGAGCTGCCGGATGCCGGCCGGTGACAGCGCCGACGGGTAGGCGAGCACCAGCAGACCCCCGACGATCAGGTGGCTGGGCTCCGGCACGTCCGGCACGGGCACCGGGGTCAACCGGGTCGGCCCGGGTGCCGCGCCGGCCAGGGTGAGCAGCAGGAGCAGGGCGGTCAGGGCGACGACCGCCGGGTGGCCGGCCGACCGCCGCGCCCGGGGCCGGCGTGCCGGCGGGGGCGTCGGCTCGTCGTGGTGACCGACCTCACCCAGGTCGATCACCGTCACCGGGGCACCCGCCAGACCCCGAACGCGCCGTCCACCAGCCGGCACAGCAGCAGCTGCGCGTCGGCCTGGCAGTCGCCGGAGACGGCCGGCAGCACGTCGCGCACCCGGGCCCGCGCGGCGGCCACGTCCAGTTCGGCGACCAGCATCCGGCCCTCGCCGGCCGGGCGTAACGCGAACACCGGACCGTGCGGGCTCTGCGACGCGGCGACGTTCCAGACGTCCAGTTCGGCGGCGATCCGCCCGGAGGCGACGTCGAGCACCGCCAGCGGATGCCAGACGCCCCGGCCCAGGCTGCTCGCCAGCAGCCGGCCGCCACGTTCGACCCCGGACAGCTCCCACCGGTTGTCGCGCCACACCGTCCGGCCGGTCGCCGGGTCCAGCGCCCGCACCCCGCCGGCCTCGCCCTGCGCGCAGATCAACGACCCGCACGCGATGAAGAACGACGGCATCCGCCACGGCACGTCCCACCGGAGTGTCAGCCCGTCGACGTCGTACCCGGTCAGCCGGTCGCCGTTCGGCTCGGCGGCGAGCAGCAGGTCACCGGCGACCTGGTACGAGGTGCCGGACGGCGGGCCCGCCCGGTCGAGCGGAGCGGTGTGCAGCCGTACCCCGCGCCGGGCGTCCCAGACCTCGGCCGGGCCGTCCGGGCGCACCGTCACGATCCGGTCCACCCCGTCGGCCCGGTGGCGGTACAGGGTGACCCGCGACGGCATCGCCGCCGACCAGCGGTCCCTGCCCGTGCCGGGGTCGACCGAGTGGACCGTCGGCGGGCCGTCCGCGCCGTCCTCGAAGATCAGGTCGGGGCCGGCCGGCTGGCCCGACCCGGTCCGCTGCCACCGCACCCGGCCGGTGTCCCGGTCGTGGGCGAACGTCCGGTACGCCCCGTCCGGGCGGCCGGAGGAGCCGGTGAGCAGCAGCAGGCCGGCGTGCCGGCGCAACTGCGCGGACCCGCTGACCACCGGCACCGGCACCTGCCACCGGCGGACCGGCCGTGCCCCGGCGGAGGTGGGGACGGTCCAGGCGCTCAGCCAGCCGGGGGCGGCGGCGGTGCCGCTGGGTTCGAGCAGGAAGACCTCCCCGTCGGCGAGCAGCGCCACCGTGCCGAGCGGAGCCGGCACCACGGCCGCCACCCGCTCCGCCACCGGCGCGGCGGCGGTCGACGCCAGCAGGGTGAGCGCCAGCACCACCGCCAGCCGCAGCGGCCGGCCGACGGCCCGGGGCGCGGGACGGGACGGCGGCGGCGGCAGCGGGTCGTCGCGGAGTTCACCCAGATCGATGACCGTCACGCGCACCCTCTTTCCACCGCCACGCCCCGCCGACCGCCCGCCGGTGGACGCGGAGCGCCGCGCACCGGGTCACCGGAGCGGCCGGTCGTCGCCTGTACGATGGCCCGTCGTGGCCGTGCCGGTGGTAGATCCCTCGTTGAACCCGACGTCCGCGCCCGACGCGGTCGAGCCCGACGCGACCGACCCGCAGGGGCGGCCCCGCCGACGGCCGGGCCGGGCCGACGTGCTCGCCATCGGAGCCTATGCGCTGATCGGCGTTCTCGTGTGCCTGAACTACTGGGTGGACGTGCAGCACCGGGTGTCGTCCCACCTGCCGACCGACCACAGCTGGTTCGAGTGGCTGTTCACCCATGGCGCGTACTCGGTGCGGCACCTGGAGAACCCGCTGTTCAGCGCCCGGCAGAACGCCCCGGACGGGGTGAACATGATGGCGAACACCTCGCTGCTGGGCATGACCATCCCGCTGGCCCCGGTCACCCTGCTGTTCGGCCCGCAGGTGACGTACGCGCTCTATCTGGGCGGGGCGCTCGCCGCGACGGCGGCCACCTCGTACTGGATGCTCTCCCGGCACCTGGTGCGCTCGCGGGCCGGCGCGTTCGTCGGCGGCGCGTTCCTCGGTTTCGCCCCGGGCATCGTGCACCACGCCAACGGGCAGCCCAACTTCGTCTCCAACTTCCTGCTGCCGGTGATCGTGGCCCGGGTGCTGCTGCTGGGTCGGCCCGGCCGGTGGCGGCGCGACGGGCTGGTGCTGGGCCTGCTGGTGGCGTACCAGGTCTTCATCAACGAGGAGATGCTGCTGCTGACCGCGCTGGCCTGCCTGGTGGCGGTGGTGGCGTACGTGGTGCAGCGGCCCCGCGAGGCTCGCACACGGGCCGGCGGTTTCCTGGCCGCGCTCGGGGTCGGCGGCGGGCTGGCGCTGCTGCTCACCGCGTACCCGATCTGGTACCAGTTCAACGGGCCGCAGTCCTACCGGGGCCTGCAGGGCGGGGTGTTCCACAACTGGGGCGAGGACCTGATGGCCTTCGTCACCTTCGCCCGGGACACCGTGGCCGGGGACGAGGCGGTGGAGAAGACCATCGGCCTGACCGAGCAGAACACCTGGTTCGGCTGGCCGCTGGTGCTGGTCGCGCTGGCCGCCCTGGTGCTGCTCTGGCGGCGGTCGCTGGCCGCCCGGATCGCCGGGGTGCTGGTGGTGGTCTTCACCGTCGCGGCGATCGGCCCCAAGGTGCGGTTCAACGGGGTGGAGACCACCGTGGACGGCCCGTGGGCGTACATCCCGGACGACCTGCCGCTGGTCGAGATGATGATGCCGACCCGGCTGACCCTGGTGGTGACCGGTGCGGTCGGCGTCCTGCTCGCGCTGGCCTGGGACGCGGTGGGCGGCCACGGCCGGTCCCGGGTGCCGACGCCGCGCGCCGCCGCCGACGACACCGCCACGTCGACCGCGCCGGCCCGTCGCCGGTGGGTCCGGCCGGTCGGGTACGCGGCGATCGCGCTGGCGGTGCTGCCGCTGTTCCCCCGCCCGCTGCCCGCGCAGCACATCGACCTGCCGCCGCACTTCATCACCGCCGGCGGCTGGCGGCCGTACGTGCCGGACGGCCGCACCCTGGTCCCGGTGCCCATCCCGAGCAACGTGCACGGCCTGTCCACGCTGCGTTGGAGCGCGCTGACCGGGCACGAGTTCCCGGTGCCGGGGGGCTACTTCATCGGCCCCAACGAGCTGGGCGAGGGCGTCTTCGGCGCGCCGAACCGGCCGACCAGCACCCTGATCTACGCCACCATCGACGCCGGCACGGTGCCCGCGCTGACCGGGGAGAACCGCCGGCAGGCGGTGGAGGACCTGCGGTTCTGGCGGGCGTCGGTGGTGGTGCTGGGGGCCCATCCGCGCGAGGCGGTGCTGCGGGACCTGATGACCGGCCTGCTCGGCCCGGCGCAGCGGGTCGACGACGTCTGGCTCTGGGACGTCCGCCCCCTGGTCGACTGACCCGCCCGGGGCCCGGTGCGCGGCACGACCCGGCCGGTCCGGCCGGGTCCGCGCCGAAACGGGTCAGGCGGTACGGGCCGACAGCGGCCGGACGTCCCACACCCACACGTCGAGTTCCCGGCGGGCGGGGCCGACCAGCTGCTCGACGGTCCGGCGCAGCGGCTCCGCGTTGTGCTGGCGCAGCGGCAGCACCAGCACGGCGGCGTTCCAGTGCCGCAGCTCGTCCAGGCTGCGCCGCCGCTGCCGGTCGTCCAGTTTGGTGGTCCGGCCGGTGGTGGCGACCTCGTCGAGGAGCTGCCCGATGCCGCTGGGCCGCCCGCCGAACCGGCCCGGGTCGCCGGTGTTGCCGTTGCGCGGGGCGAGGAAGTAGCCGCCGGGGATCTTGAAGTCCAGGTTGGTGGCCGCCGCCCAGCGCATCCCGTGGGTGTTGCCCATGCTGGGCACGGGCACCGGCACCAGGGTCTGCCCGGGGCCGACGTACTCGCGCCAGCGGTCGGCGGTGATGAAGTCCGGCACCGGCGGGCGTGAGGTCACCTTCAGCGGCATCGGCACGATCGGCAGCAGGGCCAGCACCAGGGCGGCCACCGTGACGGTCTTGGCGTGCCGCCACTGCGCGCCGCGCAGCGTCCAGGCCCGCTGCACGGCCAGCGCCAGCAGCATGCCGATCACCACGGAGGTGATCAGGGCGAACCGGGTGGGCACCACCGCGTCCAGCAGCGGCAGCCGCACCAGCAGCTCCCACGGCCCGGTGACCAGGTCCCGCCCCCACCAGGAGATCCGCTCGCCGAGGGAGAGCAGCGCGAAGAACGCGCCGGTGACGGCGAGCGCCCGGACGAGGCGTTCGCGGCGCAGCCAGAGCACGATGCCGACGGCGATCAGCGACAGGCTCCAGCCGAAGAAGGCGTTCTCCTCCGAGTAGTTCGGGGCCAGGTTGACGTTGGCCCGTTCGTTGCCGCCGAAGGTGGGCGAGCCGGGGGCGAAGAAGGCGGCGATGTCGTTGCCGTAGTCCTGCACCGCGTCGCTGAGCCCGTGGTACGCCATCGGCCCGGCGAACTGGATGTAGAGCGGGTACGCCAGCAGCGCCCCGGCCAGCACCGCGCAGGCGGCCAGCCCCGTGGCCAGGGGCCGCCACGCCGCCGACCAGAGCGCCGGCCGCTGGGCCACCATGGCGATCAGGAAGATGCCGCAGGCCAGGGCGGTGAAGAGCAGGATCTCCTCGTTGATGAACGCCTGCCCGGTGACCAGCACGGCGAGCAGCAGCCCGTCGCGCACCGGCCGGGTGGACCGGGTCAGCACCATCACCCGCCACACGATGAACGGCAGCAGGAACTGGCTGATGATGTTGGGGTGCCAGTTGGCGTGCGAGAGCATCGCCGGGGAGAAGCCGCAGAACCAGCCGCCGACCGCCGCGGCGAGCCGCCGCCGCACGAGGTGCCGGGACAGCACGTGGTACCAGGCGGCGGCGGTGCCGGCGAGGCCGAGGGTGACCAGCACCACGAAGGACACCGCCGGCCCGAACAGCAGGGTGACCGGCACCATCGGGATGCCCAGCGCCAGCACCGCCGTGTTGGCCATCAGGTTGACGCCGTCGGGGAAGTTGAACTGGTCGGTGTAGAACGGGAACTCCCCGTGCAGCACCACCCGCACCGAGTGGGCGAGGAAGAACTGCACCTGGGCCGGGTCGCTGCTGTAGAGCGACGCCACCCGGCCGGCCGGGTCGACCCAGATCCGGCTGGTCACCCAGAGCGCGACGAGCAGGAAGATGCCGTACACCACCAGGTCCTTACGGCGGGCGGTCCAGCGCCAGCGCCGCCACCACGCGGCCGGCGTCGCGCCGTCACCGTCCGTGTCCGCAGCTGCCCGCTCCGGTACGACCACCGCCGCCGGAGCGCCCGGCTTCCCTGCCGTCCCGACGGGCGGGTCCGTCACCGGTGGCGCGTCGACCGGCGACGCCTCGACCGTCCGGTCCACGGGTGCCGGTGCGTCGGCGATGCGCAGGTCGGCAGGGGTGGGACGGGTCACGGGTGGGGGCGCGGTCGCGGTGGCCGTCGTGCCGCGGGCAGAGCCCTCGGAGTCGTCGGGGGCCGGTGCGGAGGCGCCACGGGGCTCGGCAGACGTCACAGTCGGCGGAGTCTACCGGAGCCGGGAAAAAGCCCGAAATTCACTCTGGTGTCCCTTGTGGTCATCGGGACACGGCTGCGGGGCGTCACCGGGCGTTGCGTACCATGTGGGCTTCCGACAACGACGGCGACGCGATCGGGGGCGTAGGGATGGCTTCGGTTCGCCGTCGCGGCACGACGGTCGCCGTGCTGCTCGGTCTGTTGCTGACCGTTCCGGCCTGCGGCCCGGTCGCCGACCGTCAGGCCCGTGAGCTGCGGGTCGGCTACGACAGCCTGGACGGCACCAGGGCGGTGTGGCCGCCGCGCGGTTCGCTCGCCGGGGACGCCACGGCGACGGCGGCGGTGACCGAGGCGGTCCGCGCCTGGCGTTCGCCGATCGACGACCGGGTCCACCTGCCGTCGTCGGGCATCCTCTGGTCGGGTGCGGTCGACGGGGCCCCGCTGGCCCTGGTCGCCGCCGACGTGCCCGGGGAGAGCGCCTCCTGGCTGCTCCAGCTCACCGGGCGCGACGGCCGGTACGAGGTGACCCGCGCCAGCGAGTACACCGACCCGGGCTACCTGGTCTACGCCGACGTCCTCCCGCTGCACCTGCCGGACGGCCGGCGCTACCTGGCCTCCGGCCGGGTGGAGCGGCTGCTCGGCCCGGACGGCCGGGCGCTGATGCTGACCGACGGGCTGACCGGCGCGGTGAAGGTGCCCGACTGCCGGGCGGTGCCGGTGACGGCCACCCTGCGGGCCACCGAGTCGCTGCCCCGGGGGCGGGCCGCCGACCGCCTGCTCGACCTGGGCGTCGCCACCGTCGACCCGAGGTATCCCCTGGTCCGCGACGACACCGGTTCCGGCCGGCGGGCCCTCGACGGGTTGGACACCTGCGTGCTGGCCGACGAGCAGGGGCCGTTCGGGAGCATTCCGCGCCGCATCGGCGACCGGGACGCGCCCCGGTCGGTGCCCGAGTCGTGGCCGATGGAGAAGGTGGCCGTGCGGGCCATCGGCGAGATGACGCTGGGCGGCGGGAACGACCCGGGCGACCTGGAGCAGCTCACCTGGGAGACCGACGCGGGGACGATGACCGCGGTGGTCTACCGCCCGGCCGGCGACGGCACCCCGGTGGTCTCCCCCGCCGACCGGTCCAACCCGTTGCAGACGTACGTGCTGCCGGTGCCGGGGCAGCCGCTGGTGGTGCTGACCTGGCGGGGCAACCGGGACGCCTCCCTGTCGGTGCCGCCCGGCACCCCCCGCCTGGTGGAACGTCCGGGCCTGGTGGTCGTCCCGATGCCCGCCTCCCGGCAGACCTTCAGCCTGGCCACCGCCGAGAAGACCTACTACCGCTCCGCCGGCGGCCGCTGACCCCGCTCCCCCCGCCACCGCCCTCCCTGACCCCGGATCGCCCGGTGATCAAGAGGTTTGCGTCACCGGTGCCGGCCACCGTGACGTAAACCTCTTGATCACCGGGGTCGGCGGCGGGAGGCGGGAGACGGCGGGCGGCGGCACGGGGCGGGGCTGGGGAGAGACGGCGCGGGGCGGTCCCGGCAGTGCCGGGACCGCCCCGCAGGGTCGGGGTGGATCAGTTGGGGGTGGTGTCGGGGGCCGGAAGGCGGACCGTCTCCACCGAGGGGGCGTCGCCGTCCAGGCCGGAGATCCAGCCGGTGACGTCACGGGCCACGTCCTGCGCGGTCAGCCGCAGGTCGGCCAGGATCTGCGCCCGGGTGCCGTGCGGGTGCCAGTCGGCCGGTACGCCCAGGTCGCGCAGCGGCACCCGGACGTCGGCGTCGCGCATCGCCTGACCCAGCGCGTCACCGACACCGCCGATGCGGACGCCGTCCTCGACGGTGACCACGAGACGGTGCCCGGCGGCCAGCTCGACCAGCTCGGCCGGCACCGGACGCACCCAGCGCGGGTCGACCACGGTGACGCCGTAGCCCTGCTCGGCCAGCCGGGACGCCACCTCCATCCCGAGCAGCCCGAACGAGCCCACCGCCACCAGCAGCACGTCGGTACGGGCCGACTCGGCCAGCACGTCGACCGGGCCGACCCGGCGGATGGCCGGCAGGTCGGCGGCGACGGTGCCGGTGGGGAACCGGACGATGGTGGGACCGTCGTCGACGGCGATCGCCTCGCGCAGTTCCTCGCGGAGGCTGGCGGAGTCGCGGGGCGCGGCGATCCGCAGCCCCGGCACCACCCCGAAGACCGACATGTCCCAGATGCCGTAGTGGCTCGGCCCGTCCGGCCCGGTGATGCCGGCCCGGTCCAGCACGAAGGTCACCGGCAGCCGGTGCATCGCCACGTCCAACAGGACCTGGTCGAAGGCGCGGTTGAGGAAGGTCGCGTAGACCGCCACCACCGGGTGCAGGCCGCCCATCGCCAGGCCGGCCGCGGAGGTGGCCGCGTGCTGCTCGGCGATGCCCACGTCGTACACCCGGTCGGGGTGCTTGCGGGCCAGGGTGGCGATGCCGGTCGGCTCGGCCATCGCGGCGGTGATGCCCACCACGTCGGGCCGCTCGTCGGCGATGGCGACCAGCTCGTCGGCGAAGACCTGGGTCCACTTCACCGACGGGGCGGCGAGCAGCTTGCCGGTCTCGACGTCGAACGCGCCCGGACCGTGCAGGCAGTCCGCCTCGTCCTCCTCGGCCGGGCGGTAGCCGTAGCCCTTGCGGGTCACCGCGTGCACGATCACCGGGCCGCCGAAGTTCTTGGCCGCGCGCAACGCCGACTCGACGGCGGCGACGTCGTGCCCGTCGACCGGGCCGACGTACTTGATGCCCAGGTCCTCGAACATGGCCTGCGGGGCGACCGCGTCCTTGATGCCCTTCTTGACCGCGTGCAGCACCTCGTACATCGGCTTGCCGACGAACGGGGTGTTGCCGAGGGCGTCCTTGACCGTGTCGAGGACCTTCTCGTAGCCGGGGTTGAGCCGCAGCGACGACAGGTGGTCGGCCAGGCCGCCGATGGTGGGCGAGTAGGAGCGGCCGTTGTCGTTGACCACGATCACCAGCCGGTTGCCGGCGGTGGCGATGTTGTTCAGCGCCTCCCAGCACATGCCGCCGGTGAGCGCCCCGTCGCCGACCACGGCGACCACGCTGCGCTGCTCGCCCCGCAGGGCGTACGCCTTGGCCAGGCCGTCGGCGTAGGACAGGGCGGTGGAGGCGTGCGAGTTCTCGATCAGGTCGTGCTCGCTCTCGGCCTGGCTGGGGTAGCCGGAGAGGCCACCGCGCTGGCGGAGCTTGTCGAAGCCGTCCTGCCGGCCGGTGAGGATCTTGTGTACGTACGACTGGTGGCCGGTGTCGAACAGGAGCCGGTCGCGCGGCGAGTCGAAGACCCGGTGCATGGCCAGGGTCAGCTCCACCACGCCCAGGTTGGGGCCGACGTGCCCACCGGTGCGGGACACCTTGGCGATCAGGAAGTCACGGATCTCGGCGGCGAGGATGTCCAGCTGTTCGCCGGTCATCCGCTTCACGTCCTGCGGACCACGGACGGTGCCCAGTAGCCGACCGTGGTTGGCCGTGTCCTCGTCAACACTCATGACGAGAGAGTCTATCGGCCGCCGCACACTCCGCAGCCCGGCCGTGGATCACCGCAGGTGGGGCCCGGATCGGCGGTACGACGGCCGCCGGTCGTGGGTGATGGCCCGGCGGCCCGGATCAGCGGAGCACGACCAGCCGGCGGGGCGGGGGCGGCGCGGCCACCCCGTGCGGCGGCCCGGACGGCGTCCAGGAACCCAGCACGGCGGCCCGCCGGGCGCCGGTCACCGAGGGCAGCGCGCCCGGCAGCCCGTGCCAGGACAACCACCCGAGCAGGGCGAACGCGTACGCCTCCCGGGCCTGGGCGGGCACCCCCAGCTCGTCGGTGGTGCGCAGCGTCCACCGGCCGCCGCCGAGGGCGGACAGCCGACCCCACAGGGCCGGGTTGCAGACCCCGCCACCGGCCGCCACCAGCTCGGTCACCCGGTGCCGGGCACAGGCGTCGGCCACCGTCCGGGCGGTCAGCTCGGTCAACGTGGCGAACACGTCGTCGCGGGCGACCGGTTTCCCGAGCGCCGCCAGCCGGTCGTCGAGGTAGCCGGCGTGGAACAGCTCCTTGCCGGTGGACTTGGGCGGCGCCGCCGCGTAGTAGGGCTCGGTGAGCAGCAGCGCCAGCAGCCCGGGGTGCACCCGGCCGGCCGCCGCCCGCGCCCCGTCGACGTCGCACGGCCGGTCGAGGAACCGGCGGGCCGCCGCGTCGAGCAGGGCGTTGGCCGGGCCCACGTCGTACCCGAGCACGGGGGTGTCCGGCGCGACCACGGTGAGGTTGGCGATGCCGCCGAGGTTGAGCGCCGCCCGCACCCCGCCGTCGGGCCGCCCGCCCGGGTCACCGGCGGCGACCGGGGCGAGCAGCAGGGCGTCGAAGGCGGGCACCAGCGGCGCGCCCTGCCCACCGGCGGCGACGTCCGCCGACCGCAGGTCCGCCAGCACGGGTACGCCCACCCGGGCGGCGACCCGGGCCGGCGCACCGAGCTGGAGGGTGCCGTGCACGGTGCCGCCGTCGACCCAGTGGAAGACCGTCTGCCCGGGTGAGACGACCAGGTCGGCCGACCCGCCGGCCAGCTCGACGCCGAGCGCTGCGGCGTCGGCGAACACCGCGCCGAGGGCGTTGTCGAGCCGGCAGACCGCCTCGACCGTGGTCGGCCGTGGCGGCAGCACCGCCCCGATCCGCTCCCGCAGCTCCGCGTCGTAGCCGCACTCCCGGTGCCCGAGCGGACGCATCCGCAGGGTGTCCCCGACGGTGCTGAACTCGGCGGCGACCACGTCCACCCCGTCGTACGAGGTGCCCGACATCAGCCCGACGATCTTCATCGGGCCAGGCTAGTCAGCGGGGCGGGGGCAGGAACAGGCCGACGAGTTCGACGTGCTGGGTCATCGGGAACAGGTCGAGGCCGCGCAGGGCGGCGAGCCGCCAGCCGGCCCGGCCGAAGGTGCGGACGTCCCGGGCGAAGGCGGCCGGGTCGCAGGCCACGTAGGCGACCGCCCGGGGGGTGGCGGCGATCACGTCCCGCACCACCGCCGCGCCCGCACCGGTGCGGGGCGGGTCGAGCACCACCAGGTCGACCGGGCCGGTGATCCGGCGGCGGGCCAGTGCGGTCTCCACCCGGGCGGCGACCACCTCGACCCGGGACAGGTCGGCGAGGTTACGCCGGGCGGCGGCGACCCCCTCGGCGGCGGACTCGACGACGGTGACCCGGGCGTCCGGGCCGACCCGGGCGGCGAGCGCGGCGGCGAACAGGCCGGCCCCGCCGTACAGGTCCCAGACGGACTCGCCGGGCTGCGGGTCGAGCAGGTCGAGGACCGCGTCGACCAAAGTGTCGGCGGCGGCCGGGTGCACCTGCCAGAACCCGCCGGCCGGCAGCGTCCAGTCCCGCCCGGCGGCGACCTCGCGTACCGTCACCGGGCCGTTCCCGGCCGTCGGCCCGTCGCGGTCGACGACCGGCGACCCGGGAAGGTCGGTCGTCGCCGGCCCGCCGGGGAGGTCGACCGGGGTGGGCGTCCCGTCGGCGAGGGCGGTGACCACGACGTCGCCACCGGTGGAGGCGACCGTCGCCACCACGTCGGCCGCCGGCCAGCTCTGCCCGAGCACCGGCAGCGCCTGGATCGCCGGGTGGGCGATCAGGCAGCGGTCGATCGGCACCACCTCGTGCGAGCGGTGCTTGAGCAGCCCGGCCCGGCCGGTGGCGTCGACCGCGTAGCGGACCCGGGACCGCCAGCCCAGCGGGCCGCCGGGCAGCGGCGCGACGCTGACCCGCAGCGCGTCGATCTCGGCGTCGGTGAGCCCGCCGAGCCGGCTGAGCTGCTCGCGGACCACGGCCGTCTTCCAGTCGAGCTGGGCGGCCGGGGCAACGTGTTGCAGGTCGCAGCCGCCGCAACCGCCCGGCCGGGCGTACGGGCAGGGCGGGGCGACCCGGTCCGGCGACGCCTCGACGATCTCGACGGCGTCGGCGCGGGCGAAGCCCCGGTGCAGCTCGGTCACCTCGGCGACCACCCGTTCCCCGGGCAGCGCGTGCCGGACGAAGACCACCTGGCCGTCGACCCGGGCCACGCAGTGCCCGCCGGGGGCGACCGCGTCGACGGTCAGCTCGACCCGCTCGGCCTCCTCCAACCCGGGCCGCCGATCCGACCCGGACCGCTGGTCCTCCCCGACCGACCGGTCCGACCGGGCGGGGCCGCTGGCGGCCGGGCCGGAACGGACGGTGGTCGCGGAACGGGCGGGGCCGGGGTACGCGGTCACGGGCGGTCTCCGGTCGACGGGCCGGGCTCGCCGGGCGGGGCGGTCACCGGCGGTACGGGCGGCGGCAGGGTGCTGCGCGGCGCGACCCGGGGCCCCCGCGCGGGGGTACGGCTCAGCGTCTCGTCCAGCCGGTCGAGGTTCTTGGTCGCGGTGGAGGCCAACTGCCAGGGCACACTGGTCACCATCACGCCCGGCTCGAAGAGCAGCCGGCCCTTGAGCCGCAGCGCGCTCTGGTTGTGCAGCAGGTTCTCCCACCAGTGGCCCACGACGTACTCGGGGATGAAGACGGTGACCACGTCGCGGGGCGACTCCCGGCGGGTGTTGGCCACGAAGTTCAGGATCGGCCGGGTGATCTCCCGGTACGGCGAGTCCACCACGGTCAGTGGCACCGGCAGTTCCCGCCGCTCCCACTCCTGCTGGAGCTGTCGGGTGTCCTTCTCGTCCACGTTGACGGTGACGGCGGTCAGCGTGTCCGGCCGGGTGGCGCGGGCGTAGGCGATGGCCCGCAGGGTCGGCTGGTGCAGCTTGCTGACCAGCACGATGGCGTGGTTACGGGCGGGCAGCACGCCGCGTACCTCGGTCGGTTCCAGCTCGGCGGCGATCCGGTCGTAGTGCCGGCGGATGGCCAGCATCAGCACGTAGATCACCGCCATCGCGGCGATGGCGATCCACGCGCCGAGCAGGAACTTGGTGATCAGCACGATGACCAGGACGGTGCCGGTCATCGCCATGCCGAACGCGTTGATCGCCCGGGAGCGGAAGATCCGGCGGCGGGCCTCCGGGTCCCGTTCGTGGCGCAGGTGCCGGTTCCAGTGCCGGATCATGCCGGCCTGGGAGAGCGTGAACGAGACGAAGACGCCGACGATGTAGAGCTGGATCAGCCGGGTCACCTCGGCCTGGAAGCCGACGATCAGCACGATCGCGAAGACGGCGAGGAAGACGATGCCGTTGGAGAACGCCAGCCGGTCGCCCCGGGTGTGCAGTTGCCGGGGCAGGTAGCGGTCCTGGGCGAGGATCGAACCGAGCACCGGGAAGCCGTTGAACGCGGTGTTCGCGGCCAGGAAGAGGATCAGCGCGGTCATCCCGGCGACCACGTAGAGCAGCACCGACCCGCCGCCGAAGACGGTCTCGCCGAGCTGGGTGGTGACGGTCTTCTGCACGTACCCGTCGGGGCCGGAGAGGATCTGGGTGTTCGGGTCCTCGACGAACTGGAGGCCGGTCAGCCGGGCCAGCCAGATGATGCCGACCAGCATGGCCACCGAGATCGTGCCGAGCAGCAGCAGGGTGGTGGCCGCGTTGCGGCTCTTCGGGGCCTTGAACGCCGGCACCCCGTTGGAGATCGCCTCGACCCCGGTCAGCGCGGCGCAGCCGGAGGAGAAGGTGCGCAGCAGCAGGAACACCAGCGCGAAGCCGGTGACGCTGTGCTCGGCCTGGATCTCCAGCCCGGCGCTGGGGGCGCGCAGGTCGTCACCGAGGACGAAGTACCGGACCAGCCCGGTGATGATCATGCCGCCGATGACGATCACGAAGCCGTACGTGGGGATGGCGAACGCGGTGCCGGACTCGCGCAGCCCGCGCAGGTTCATCGCGGTCAGCAGCACCACCGCGCTCACCGCGATCAGCACCTTGTGGGTGGCCACGAAGGGCACCACCGACCCGAGGTTGGCCACCCCGGAGGAGACCGACACGGCGACGGTCAGCACGTAGTCGACAAGCAGCGCGCTGGCCACCCCCAGCCCCGCCCGGGGACCGAGGTTGACCGTGGCCACCTCGTAGTCGCCGCCGCCGGAGGGGTAGGCGTGCACGTTCTGCCGGTAGCTGGCCACCACCGTCAGCATGACCACGACCACCGCGAGGGCGATCCAGGGGGAGAACAGGAACGCCGACGCCCCGGCGATGGAGAGGGTCAGCAGGATCTCGTCCGGGGCGTACGCGACGCTGGACAGCGCGTCGGAGGCGAAGACCGGCAGGGCGATGCGCTTGGGGAGGAGGGTGTGCTGGAGCCGGTCGGACCGGAACGGTCGACCGACGAGGAGTCGCTTCAGCAGCGAGGTGGGACTGGCCACAAGCGCTAAGGGTACGACCACCGGATGGTGGTCGCCGGGGGGTGCCTGATCCCCTTCCCGGGCCCCGGCGCGGTACCGTTCGGTCCCCCGTGGTCGGGGTGGACGTGGCAGGCTCGCAGACGACAGTCGCCGGGAGGCGGGCGCACCTTGGGAGGGACACCGTGCACGTCGTGATCATGGGCTGTGGGCGGGTCGGCTCGACGCTGGCCCAGAGCCTGGAGTCCCGGGGGCACTCGGTGGCCGTGATCGACCAGGACGCGGACGCGTTCCGCCGCCTCGGCCCCGACTTCGCCGGGATCACCGTCACCGGCGCCGGCTTCGACGGCGAGGTGCTGCGCCAGGCGGGCATCGAACGGGCGGACGCCTTCGCCGCCGTCTCCAGCGGCGACAACTCCAACATCATCTCGGCCCGGTTGGCCCGCGAGACGTTCGGTGTGTCCCGGGTCGCGGCCCGGATCTACGACCAGCGCCGGGCGCAGGTCTACGAGCGGCTCGGCATCCCCACCGTCGCCACCGTCCGCTGGACGGCCGACCGGATGCTGCGCCACCTGGTCCCCGAGGGCAACGTGGAGATCTTCCGGGACCCGACCAGCACCGTGTCGATCATCGAGGTGCCGGTGCACAAGGACTGGATCGGCCGGCCGCTGCGCCAGTTGGAGGAGGCGGCCGGGACCCGGGTGGCGTACCTGACCCGCTTCGGCATCGGCATGCTGCCCACCGCGTCCAGCGTCGTGCAGGAGGGTGACCAGCTCTACCTGCTGGTCACCGACGACATCGCCGCCCAGGTCACCGCGGTGGCCGCCACGCCGCCCGAAGGAGGGCACTGAGCCATGCGGATCGCCATCGCGGGCGCCGGCAACGTGGGCCGGTCGATCGCCCAGGAACTGATCGACAACGGCCACCAGGTGATGCTGATCGAGCGGCAGCCCCGGATGCTGCGCCCGGACCGGGTGCCCACCGCCGACTGGGTGCTGGCCGACGCCTGCGAGCTGGCCAGCCTGGAGGAGGCGAACGTCGCGGGCTGCGACGTGGTGGTCGCCGCCACCGGCGACGACAAGGTCAACCTGGTGGTGTCCCTGCTGGCCAAGACCGAGTTCGCGGTGCCCCGGGTGGTGGCCCGGGTCAACCGGGCCGAGAACGAGTGGCTGTTCACCGAGCAGTGGGGCGTCGACGTGGCGGTCAGCAAGCCCCGGGTGATGGCCGCGCTGGTCGAGGAGGCGGTCACCGTCGGCGACCTGGTCCGGTTGATGACGTTCCGGCAGGGCGAGGCGAACCTGGTGGAGATCACCCTGCCGCCGACCGCGCCGTACGTCGGCCAGCCGATCCACGCCGTACCGATCCCTCGGGACGCCGCGCTGGTGGCGATCCTGCGCGGCAAGCGGGTGCTGGTGCCCAGCCCCGACGACCCGATCGAGGCCGGCGACGAGCTGATCTTCGTGTGCACCGCCCAGGTGGAGGACGAGGTGCGCGGGGTGATCCTCGGCCCGGACAGCGTGGAACGGACCCGCGGCACGGGCTGACCGGGCGGGGTCGTCCCGCCCGGCGGGGGCCGGGCGCTGGCGGTGGACCGCACCGGCCCGGGTTGCCGGGGGCTGGCGGGCCCGCCTGGATGCCGACCTGGCGGTCAGCCGCCGGGCAGCGGCTGCGGGGCGGACTCGCGGGTCACCCGGCGCACCACCCAGACCGTGATCAGCAGCAGCAGCGCGTAGGGCGGGTAGCCCAGGGCGAGCCGGGCCACCCCCAGCGCGGTGTCCTGGTGGGCCAGGTAGAGCCCGGCCTGCACCCCGACCTTGGCCAGCCACACCACCCCCCAGAGCACGGTGAGCTGGGTGAAGGTCCGCACCAGCCGGGGGTCGTCGCGCCACTCCGAACGGCCCTTGGCCACCAGCACCGACCAGATCCACCCGACCAGGGGCTGCCGGATCACCGCGGAGAGCAGCAGGGCGATGCCGTAGCCGATGCCGTAGAGGATGCCCGGGAGGTAGAAGTCCCGCTCGTCCCCGGTACGCCAGGCGATGGCCGCGCCGATCGCGATGCCGAAGAGCCCGTTGACGGCGTGCCGGACCGGGCGGCGCTGGACCAGCCGGACGATCGCGATCAGCACCGCCACCCCGACCGAGGCGATCACCGCCGGTCGCAGCTCGCCGACCACGTTGGCCAGCACGAAGACCACCACGGGGATGCTGGACTCGACCAGCCCGCGCCAGCCGCCGAGTTGGTCGGCCATCTGCTCGGCGAGGCTGGGCAGCCGCTCGTCGTCCGGCGGGCTGGTCTGCGGCTCGGTGGCCGGGGGCTGTCCCGTCGTCACTTCGGCGACTCCAGCTCGTAGTACGGGTTGTAGATGACCTTGCGGTCGTCCCGGACGGCCACCCGGCCCCGGGCGGTGAGGTGCCGGCCCGGCTCGATGCCGGCGATGTGCCGTCGGCCCAGCCAGACCAGGGTGACCACGTCGCTGCCGTCGTAGAGGTCCGCCTCCAGGGTGGGCAGGTTGGTCCGGGGCGTGTAGACCACCGTGCGGAGCCGCCCGGCGACCGAGACCACCTGCCCCCGCATGCACTGCCGGGCCAGCACGCCACCGGATTCGGCGCTCTCCCGGCGCAGCTCCTGCGCCTCGATCTCGGCCTCGCTGGCGGTGAACCGGCGCAGGATGCCCCGTAGCGACATCCGGCTCTCGTCGGTCGACATGACCTCCGCGTCACCCTCTCCACGCTGACCGGTCGGCACCGGCGTCACCCCGGCCCCGGGTGGGACCGTGCCGCCAGCGTACGCCGATCCGACCTCGTGGCGGCGGTCCGGTGCGTCCGCACCCGGTCGGCACCCCCACCGGAACGCCACCGGCGGCTCGCGGCCGGGACGCGCCACCGGCCTCCGCCGGGCGGCAGCGGGGGGCGGACAGCGGTCCGGGCCGGACCCGGCCGGTTCAGGCGGCGGGGTCCGGCCCGGACGGTCGGTCAAACCTCGCGCGGGGCGGGCGTCGCGGCGTCGCCGCCCTCGGCCTGGTCGGCCATCTCCCGGGGCAGCCGCAGCGGCAGCGGCTCGCGCACCGGCTTCGCCTCCTGCCCCCGGTCGACCACCAGGCCGTCCAGGCAGGTGGCGAGCGGGCCGGCCGCGGCCGGGTCGGTGGCGGCGGCACCCTGGTAGACGCCCCGGACCATCCAGCGCGGGCCGTCGATGCCGACGAAGCGCAGGTCGGTCGGGCCGTCCGGGGTACGCACCCGGGCGTGCAGCTCGACGCCGTACTCGCCCCGGGCCTCCTGGGCGGTGGCGCCGTCGGCGATCAGCGACTGCCGGATCTCGTCGCGCACCTCGTCCCAGATGCCCTCGGACCGGGGCGCGGCGAAGACACCGAGTTGGAGGGCGTTGTCCCCGTTGACGAGCACCACCTGCTGGATGACGCCCTGCGGGTCGGCCTGCACCCGCACCTCGACCCCGGGTACCGCCGGGATGTGCAGGCTGCCCAGGTCGAGCCGCTGCACGTCGTCCGGCGCCTCGGCGACGTCGTACGGGCCACGGGCCGGGCCCGCCGTCTCGTACGCGTCGGGGCCGTCGGCCCGCTCGTCACGGGCGTGCCGCCCGTTGTCGGCCCGCTTTCGGGAGAAGATCACTGCGCCCACCCTCCGCTGTTCGCACTCACCCTGCCACCTCTTCCGTCCGTTCGCCGACCCGGTCGGTGTCCGCCGCCCGGGTCGGGCCACCGGGCGGGGGCACGAGCCCGGCGTGGCCACCTGTCGACCCGTGTCCGCCGGTCCCCCGTCGGGACCCGGGCAGCACCGCCACCGGCTGGAAATCGGCCCGCTCCACCCGCTGGACAACGAGTTGCGCGATGCGATCGCCACGGGAGATCTTCGCCGGTGCGTCCCGATCGTGGTTGATCAGGTTGACCAGGATCTCACCCCGGTAGCCGGCGTCGACCGTACCGGGCGCGTTGAGCACCGTCACGCCGAGCCTGGCGGCCAACCCGGAGCGTGGGTGGACCAGGCCGACGTAGCCCTCCGGCAGGGCCAGCGCCAGGCCGGTGGGGACCAGGGCCCGGCCGCCGGGGGGCAGCTCGACGTCCGCGGCGGCCACCAGGTCGGCGCCGGCGTCGCCCGGGTGGGCGTACGCGGGCAGCGGCAGCTCCGGATCGAGTTGCCGGACGGGCACGGGTACGACGTGGGTCACGGGTCTGCCTCTTCCGTCGGCGTTCACGGGGTGCCCTGCCATCCTGCCGGGTCGACCGCCCGTCGTGTTCCGTACCCTCGAGGTGTGAGCCTGTCGCCTTCCCCGTCGTCGCCGACGCCGCGCGTCGCGGCCGTCCCGGCGTACTCCGAGCGGCTGGGCCTGCCGTGGTGGTGCTGGGCGGCCGGGGTGGCCCTGGCCGGGCTGGCCGCCGTCGAGCTGTGGATGGGCGCCGGCGGGGTACGCGCCTGGCTGCCCTTCGTACTGCTGCTGCCGGCCACCCTGGCGGGGTTGTGGTGGCTGGGCCGGGTCCGGGTGGCGGTCGCCGACGGTGAGCT
This sequence comes from Micromonospora sp. HM134, assembly GCF_007833915.1. Classification (NCBI taxonomy): domain Bacteria; kingdom Bacillati; phylum Actinomycetota; class Actinomycetes; order Micromonosporales; family Micromonosporaceae; genus Micromonospora; species Micromonospora sp. HM134. The sequence continues at coordinate 1,810,861 of NZ_CP041061.1, read as the reverse complement.
GTGGGTCGACGACGCCCACCTGCCCGTCCGGTACGTCGCCGACGCCGTCCCGCTCGACGCCGCCGGCCGGCGCGAGGTGCTCGGGGTGGGCGCGGACCCGCTGGCCTTCGTGGTGCAGCGGCCCTGGATCGGCGGCGCGGTGCAGGTGGTGCTCGACGATCCGGACGACCCCACCCCGTTCTGGGTGGTGAGTTCCCGCCGGCCGACCGAGCTGGCCGCCGCCCTGCTGGCCGCCCGCGACGCGGCCTGAGCACGGCCTGTCGCACCGCCCGACCCGCCCGACCGGGCCGGAAATCAGGGCAGGACCCGTTCGGGGTCAGGGCAGGGCGGGTGGTCCGCCGCCGGGCAGTTCCCGGCGCTGCCGGCGCAGGTCGCGGCGGAGCTGCTCGGCCAGGGAGCGGGTGGCCCGGCGGTTGAGATAGCTGGCCACGGCCGCCCCGGTGAGGAACGGGCCCAGCGTGGTCAGGTTACGGCCGAAGCGCTTGAGCAGGGTGTCCCGCAGTTCCTTGCGGGCGGCGGTGCCGAGCACCGCGCCGACCCCGACGCCCGGCATCATCGGGTTGATTCCCCGCTGGCTGGCCCAGGACTGGACCAGGGCGATCGTCCGGGGGGTGCCGCCGGCGGGCAGCGGTGCGCCGTAGATCTCGTGCAGCTCGCCGATCAGCTTGAGTTCGATCGACACCACGGCCACCGTCTCGGCGGCGAGCAGCACCGGCGCGGACAGCAGGGTCGGGGCGACGGTCCACTCCACCGCGGCGACGCCGCCACCGGCCGCGCCCACCCCGGCGGTGGCCCGGGTGGCGTTGCGCACCAGCCGGTCGGCGAGCGCCTCGTCGTCCAGGCCGGGGAAGTGCCGGCGCAGCGTCGCCAGGTCCCGGACCGGGATGTGCGGCGCGACGTCGGCGACCGTGTCGGTCATCCAGCGCAGCGCCGCCCGCGGCTTGAACAGGTCGGCGAGCCCCCGGCCACGGGCCTGCCCGACCAGCCGGGCGAGCAGTTGCCGGCGGCGGGCGGGCGCGATGTCGTCGGCGGTCAGCGCCGCCACCGTGGCACCCAGCTCGTCACCGGGCGGGACGGCCGGATCGACGCCGGTGGTCCCGTCCCCGGGAACGACGACGGGCGGGCCGGCGTCGGACTTCGGACCGTCCGGATCGGACCCGCCGTGCTCGTTCATCCGTCTGCCCTCCCGTGGTGTCCACCGGTCTGGTGGACGCGCCTACCACGAGTCAAGCAGCAACCCGCCGTACCCGCACGGCGGCTCGGGCAGCGGCGGCCCCGCGAGGAGGCCGCCGCTGGTGTGGTGGGTGCTCAGACGCACTCGCGGCAGATCAGGTCGCCGTTGCGCTCGACCGCCAACTGGCTACGGTGGTGCACCAGGAAGCAGCGTCCGCACCGGAACTCGTCCTGCTGCATCGGGAGGACCTTCACGGTCAGCTCCTCGTCGGCCAGGTCGGCGCCGGGCAGCTCGAAGCTCTCGGCCACCTCGGCCTCGTCGACGTCCACGGCGCCCGACTGTGAGTCGACCCGCCGGGCCTTGAGCTCTTCCAGGCTGTCCTCGCCGAGGTCGACCTCGTCGCGACGCGGGGCGTCGTAGTCGGTGGCCATCGGTTTCACTCTCCCATATCGATGTTGTCGCTTCCGGTTGTAACGCCGGGCGACGCTGTTTCGGTTCCCACTGGCCGGCCACCAATGTGTGTCGGTCGCCCGACCCGACGGCCTCTGGATCAAGGTCGCCGGGGGCAGGACCCGACGAGCGCGGTACCTTACCCCCTACCGGGCGAGGCATGTATACCGCCCTCGCGGCAGACATGTACGCCCCAGCGGCCCAAGATGTTCCCAATGTGACTCAGGCGACACGAAGATAGGGGTAGTAGTACCCCGTTCCCGGTTGGCGCGCCGGCATGTCGGACTGTTTCCACGCGTCCGCCGGACAACCGTTAACCTCAGCGGCGTACTCGACGGCCGACGGCGCTGCCCGCCGCCGACGTTCGCCGCCACCACCCACTGTCCGGGGAGCACCCAGATGAGCTTTGCGCGAGTGCGAGCACTCGTTGTCGTCGGCCTGCTGGCGGTCGTCGCCCTGGTCATCGTCATCGTCGCCGTGGTCCGCGACACCCAGGGCAGCGGGGCCAACGCCAGGGGGTGCCCCGAGGGCTGGCCGCTGGCCGACCTGTCCCTGCGCACCTACAAGGATGTCAAGATCAACATCCTGAACGGGACCAACGAACCGGGCCTGGCCAGCAGCGTGGGCGACGACTTCCGGAACCGGAAGTTCCAGGTCAAGAAGGAGGGCAACGCCGCGCACTTCGACGGCGTCGCGCTGCTGCGGTTCGGCCCCAAGGGGGTCGGCTCGGCGCACCTGCTGCGCGCGTTCTTCCTCAACAACGCCGAACGCGACTACGACCCCAAGCGCCAGGACGACACGGTCGACGTGGTGCTGGGCGACAGCTTCCAGCAGCTGGCCACCACCACCGAGGTCAACCAGTCCCTCGGCGACCTGGGCGCGCCGGTCGCCCCGGAGGGCTCCTGCCCGATGCCGGTGGAGGACAAGTAACCGGCCCCGCCGGTCACCGGCGACCGGTCGGCCCCGCCGCCGGTCCCCGGCCCGGCCGTCCGCCGGACCGTGAGCCGGCAGCCGGCCCGCGGCGGTCGGGGGGTGCTCAGGGGCCGCCGGAGGCGTCCAGCGCGGCCAGCCGGGTGTGCAGCGGCGTGAAGAGCGCCGGTGGGGCCGCGATGACCAGGTCGGGGCCGGCCGGACGACCGTCCAGCCCGGTCACCCGCAGCCCGGCCTCCGTGGCGACCAGCCCGCCCGCGGCCAGGTCCCAGGCGGCCAGCCCCTTCTCGTAGTAGGCGTCCACCCGCCCCTCGGCGGCCAGGCAGAGGTCCAGCGCCGCCGCCCCCATCCGCCGGATGTCCCGCACGTCCCCGATCAGCTCGGCGACCACCCGGGCCTGGTGCCGGCGGCGGCCGGCGTCGTAGCCGAACCCGGTGGCGACCAGCGCCTGTCCCAGCTCGGTCTCGGTCGAGCAGCGCAGCCGCCGGCCGTCGCGCCAGGCGCCACCGCCGGCGGTGGCGGTCCACTCCTCGCCGGTCGAGACGTTGCGCACCACCCCGGCGACCACCCGGCCGTCCACCTCGGCGGCGAGCGAGACCGCGCAGTACGGCAGCCCGTACAGGTAGTTCACCGTGCCGTCGATCGGGTCGACGATCCAGCGCACGCCGTCCGCGCCGGCCTCGGCCCCGCCGTACTCCTCGCCGAGCACCACGTCGGCCGGCCGGACCGCGCGCAGGGCGGCCAGGACCTGCCGCTCCACCGCCCGGTCGGCGGCGGTGACCACGTCGGTGGCGGTGCTCTTGGTCGCCGCGACCGAGACGCCCTCGGCCCGCATCCGGGCCGCCGTGCCGGCCGCGTCCCGGGCCACCCCGACGGCGATCCCGAGCAGTTCCTGTGCGGTAGGCGTCGAACCGGTCATCGAACCCTGCCCCCTTCGCGGCGCCGTACGCGCACCGGGCGTACCGGTCGGGAGCCGTCGGCGCGCCACCCCCGCCGTCCCGCGCGGCGCGTGCCCGTCGCGCGTCGTCGATCTCGTCCGGACAGCATAGGCAGGCACCGTTGCGGCCGGACGCACCCGGTGCGACGGGCGGTTTCCGGCGTCGACCGACCGACCGCCGGGACGGGTCGATAGGATGGCCACAAAGTCGACATCCGTGCCGAACCGGTGGTACAGACGGCCGGTTGCCGTGCGCCGCAGGATGATCGCGCCAACCGGGGTTACAATTCACCCTGCCCACGCGCCACGGACCACCGCCGCACAGCCGGCCCGGGACACGGGGGCCACTCAACGACGTCGACGGCACGGCATGCCACGCTGTGCCGGACGACTCCGGCCGTGCTCGCTCTTCGCCTCCGGAAGGTCATTCGTGACAGAACCCCGCCAGCCCGGCGCCGACGTTCGCTCGCTCACCGACACCCTGATCGCCCACGCCCAGAGCGCCGGTGGCCAGTTGACGTCGGCCCAGCTCGCGCGCACCGTCGAGTCCGCCGAGGTGACCCCGGCCCAGGCCAAGAAGATCCTGCGGGCGCTCTCCGAGGCGGGCGTGACCGTGGTGGTCGACGGCTCCGCCAGCACCCGCCCCCGCCGGGTGGCCGCCGCCCGGTCGGCCACACCGGCCTCGCGGGCCACCACCGCCAAGACCACCAAGAAGGCCGCCGCGCCGGCTCCGAAGCAGGCGCCCGCCGCCGAGGAGGCCACCGCGCCCGCTCCGCGCAAGGCGACCCCACGCAAGGCGGCCACCACCGCGGGGGTGGCCGCGAAGGCCGCCACGCCGGCCGCCAAGGCGACGAAGTCCACCCGTGCCACCAAGGCGACGGTGGCCGCCGCCGGGGCCGGCAAGGCCGCCGCGAAGGCCAAGGGCGAGGGCGCCGAGGGCGAGATCGATCCCGAGCAGTTGGCCGCGGAGATCGAGGACGTGGTGGTGGAGGAGCCGGCCGAGCTGGCCCGGGCCGCCGAGACCGACGCCGCCGCCTCCGCCACCGACAACGACTTCGAGTGGGACGACGAGGAGTCCGAGGCGCTCAAGCAGGCCCGGCGGGACGCCGAGCTCACCGCCTCCGCCGACTCCGTCCGGGCGTACCTCAAGCAGATCGGCAAGGTTCCGCTGCTCAACGCCGAGCAGGAGGTCGAGCTGGCCAAGCGGATCGAGGCCGGGCTCTACGCCGCCGAGCGGCTGCGCGCCGCCGACGACGGCGAGGAGAAGCTGACCCGCGACATGCAGCGCGACCTGCTGTGGATCTCCCGGGACGGCGAGCGCGCCAAGAACCACCTGCTGGAGGCGAACCTCCGGCTGGTCGTTTCGCTGGCCAAGCGGTACACCGGGCGCGGGATGGCCTTCCTCGACCTGATCCAGGAGGGCAACCTCGGCCTGATCCGCGCGGTCGAGAAGTTCGACTACACTAAGGGCTACAAGTTCTCCACGTACGCCACCTGGTGGATCCGGCAGGCGATCACCCGGGCGATGGCCGACCAGGCCCGCACCATCCGCATCCCGGTGCACATGGTCGAGGTGATCAACAAGCTCGGCCGCATCCAGCGCGAGCTGCTCCAGGACCTGGGCCGTGAGCCCACCCCGGAGGAGCTTGCCAAGGAGATGGACATCACACCCGAGAAGGTGCTGGAGATCCAGCAGTACGCCCGGGAGCCCATCTCGCTCGACCAGACCATCGGTGACGAGGGTGACAGCCAGCTCGGTGACTTCATCGAGGACTCGGAGGCCGTGGTCGCGGTCGACGCCGTCTCGTTCTCCCTGTTGCAGGACCAGCTCCAGCAGGTCCTGCAGACGCTCTCCGAGCGGGAGGCGGGGGTGGTCCGGCTGCGCTTCGGCCTGACCGACGGCCAGCCACGCACCCTCGACGAGATCGGCCAGGTCTACGGGGTGACCCGGGAGCGGATCCGGCAGATCGAGTCCAAGACGATGTCCAAGCTCCGGCACCCGTCGCGCTCCCAGGTGCTCCGGGACTACCTGGACTGAGCCGGTCACGTCAACCCGTCGTGTCGGTTTGATCACCAGGCGTAGAACATGCGAAGGTGACCGGTCCAATACGTGTTTGTGATCGTTGACGTGGCACCCTGGGTGCACGGCACACTGTCCTTCCCGCCAGGTGTGACCTCGGTCCCCCGCGGGCACACTGGGAAGGCGGGGCCCGGTAAGGGTGTTGCACGATGAGTGAGCAACGACCGAAGAGAGTGTTCATCGGTGACGACCAGAGGAGGAAGGCGATGACCCCGACCCTCACGCCGCCGCCCGAAACGGTGGCTCCCCCAGCCGCCGATGAACGGTGCGACCGCTGCAATGCTGCCGGCAAGCTCCGTATCACTCTGGCGGGTGGGAGCGAGTTGGTGTTCTGTGGGCACCACGCGAACAAGTACGCCGAGGATCTCGTGAAGATCACGGTGAAGTTCGCGACGGACCCGGAGTTCAGCTGGCGAGGCGCCGATCTGATGGCGAACTGACCCGAAACCCCAACGACGACATCGCCGGGCGGAGGCACCCTGTGGGTGCCTCCGCCCGGCTATTCGCTCCCACCCCACTCCCCACCACCGCCCGCCGCCTCACCCCGACCCCGCCGCCCCCGGTGATCAAGAGGTTCAGGTCACCGGACCACCGCCAGATGACCGAAACCTCTTGATCACCGAGGCGGGGCGCGGAGGCGGGGTGCGGAGGCCGGAGCGGGGCGGGGCGGGGGGAGTTAGAGGGTCTGGACGGTGGCTATGCGTTCTTCGAGTTGTTCGATGGTCGCCTGGGCGCTGGGCGGGCCGCCGCAGAGTCGGCGCAGCTCGGCGTGGATCTTGCCGTGGGGCAGTCCGGTGCGGTGGTGCCGGGCGGCCACCAGAGCGTTCAGTTGACGCCGTAGCGCCACCCGGCGCTGGGCGGCAATCAGAGGTACGGCGGGCGCGGCCGGGGCCGCAGCGGCCGGCTCAGCGGCCTGGACGGCCGTCCGACGCCGCTGCGCGGCGAGCTGGTCGGCCTGCCGCTTGGTCAACAGCAGCGACACCTGATCGGCGGTGAGCAGACCGGGCAGCCCGAGGTATTCCTCCTCCTCCGGCGTGCCGGCCTGGGCGGCGGTGCCGAAGGAGGCCCCGTCGAAGATCACCTGGTCCAGTTCGGCCGTCGCGGACAGCGCGGTGAACCGCTTCTCCAGCTCGCCGCTGGCCTGCTCGTCGCGTTGGGCCCGCTCCAGCAGGTCGTCGTCGAAACCCTCGCGGTCCTTGGGCTTGCCGAGCACGTGGTCCCGCTCGGCCTCCATCTCGCTGGCCAGCCCGAGCAGGTGCGGCACGCTCGGCACGAACACCGAGGCGGTCTCGCCGGGGCGGCGGGCCCGGACGAACCGGCCGATGGCCTGCGCGAAGTACAGCGGGGTGCTGGCGCTGGTGGCGTACACCCCGACCGCCAGCCGGGGGATGTCGACACCCTCGGAGACCATCCGGACCGCCACCAGCCACCGCTGCCCGGATGCCGCGAACGTCGCGATCCGCGCGGACGCGCCCTGGTCGTCGGAGAGGACCACGGTGGCCTTCTCCCCGGTCACCTGTTCGATCAGCTTGGCGTACGAGCGGGCGTTCTGCTGGTCGCTGGCGATGATCAGGCCACCGGCGTCGGCCATCCCCGCGTTGCGCAGCACGGTCAGCCGGGCGTCGGCCGCCCGCAGCACCTGCGGCATCCAGTCCCCGGCCGGGTCGAGCGCGGTCCGCCAGGCCTGGGCGATCAGGTCCTGGGTCATCGGCTCGCCGAGCCGCGCCGCCAGCTCGTCCCCGGCGTTGGTACGCCAGCGGGTCTCCCCCGAGTACGCCAGGAACAGCACCGGGCGCACGACGCCGTCGCGCAGCGCGTCGGAGTAGCCGTAGACCGAGTCGGCGCGGGAGCGCAGCAGCCCGTCGCCGCCGCGCTCGTAGGTGACGAACGGGATCGGGTTGTCGTCGGAGCGGAACGGCGTACCGGTGAGCATCAGCCGGCGTACGGCGGGTTCGAAGGCGTTCTTGACCCCGTCACCCCAGGAGCGGGAGTCCCCGGCGTGGTGGATCTCGTCGAGGATGACCAGCGTGCGGCGGGTCATGGTGCGCCGCCGGTGCACCTGCGGGGCCATCCCCACCTGGGCGTAGGTGACGACCGCACCGTGGAAGTCGGCGGCGGAGTGCAGGTCGGCGTTGCGGAACGCGGAGTCGAGCTGGATGCCGACCCGGGCGGCGGCCTGCGCCCACTGGGTCTTCAGGTGCTCGGTCGGGGCGACCACGGTGACCGCCTCGACGGTGCCGTCGACCAGCAGCTCGGCGGCGATCCGCAGGGCGAAGGTGGTCTTGCCGGCACCGGGGGTGGCGACCGCGGTGAAGTCTTCGGTACGACGGCGCAGGTACTCCACCATCGCCTTGCGCTGCCAGGCACGCAGGGGCGGGAACGTCTCCAACGCCGGCAACCGGGGTGCCACCCGAGGCTCCTCTCCGACCGCACGAGGCGGATCCGGGCCGAGGGCCACGGTACCGCCGCCCATGAAAACGCCTCCGCGCAGAGCATGCCGCGAAGGCCGGCCCAGCATAACCAGCCGGGCCCGGCAACCCCAGCCGACACCACGCCGACCGGTCCCGCCGCCGGTCAGCCGGGTGGACGGCCGAGGCCGGTCTCCGGCGGACGCATCGTCGCCACGGGTGCCGACCAGCGTCGCCGCAGCGCCACCAGGCGCAGTACGAAGACCAGCAGCGCCGCCGCGGTCAGCCCGCCCGCCCCGGCGTACCCCAGCGCCGACAGCAGCACCACCATGATCGATCCGGCGAGCGCGGCGACGGCGTAGATCTCCCGGCGCAGCACCACCGGGATCTCGGCGGTGAGCAGGTCCCGGCCCAGCCCGCCGCCGATCGCGGTGAGCATGCCGATGACCACCGCGCCGACCGCCGGCACCCGGGCGTCGAGCGCCTTGAGCGTGCCGGTGACGGTGAACAGGCCCAGCCCGGCGGCGTCGAGCACCAGCACGGTGGTCCGCAGCCGGGCGAGCTGCGGGTGCAGCCAGAACACGGCGGTGGCGGTGACCGCGGCGGTGGCGGCGTAGCGCCAGTCGGCGAAGGCGAGCGGCGGGACCTCGTCGATGACCAGGTCGCGGAAGATCCCACCGCCCAGCGCGGCGACGAACCCGACGAAGACGACACCGAACAGGTCGAGCCGTTTCGCCACCGCCGCCGAGGCGCCGGAGGCGGCGAAGACGGCCACCCCGGTCAGGTCGGCCAGGAGCAGGGCGGTGGAGGTGGTCACACCGCCGAAGGTTACGGGGGCGGTCCGGCGGACCGCCCGGATCACTCGCGGTACGAGTCGTAGATCTCCTTGCACTTCGGGCAGACCGGCGAGCCGGGCTTGGCGGCCTTGGTCACCGGGAACGTCTCGCCGCAGAGCGCCACCACGAGGGTGCCCATCACGGCACTCTCGGCGATCTTCTCTTTGCGTACGTAATGGAACATCTCGGGACCCGTGTCGGCGTCCTTCAACTCCGGACGCTCAAGAACCTCGGTACTCACAGTCACACCTCCAACTGCACAAGTTTGGCAGGTCGGCCGGGTCCGGTCCACCGCAGCCCACCCCGACGGCGGCCAGTTACGGTAACTGACGTGACCACCTTTCACATCCGGCCCGGCACCGAGGTCGTCGAAGCCCTGCGTGACGGCCGTCCCGTCGTCGCCCTGGAGAGCACCATCGTCTCGCACGGTCTGCCCCGACCGGACAATCTGCGGGTCGCCCGCCAGATCGAGCAGACGGTACGCGACGCCGGAGCCGTCCCCGCCACCATCGGGATGGTCGGCGGCGAACTCGTCGTCGGCCTCGACGACACCGAGCTGACCCGGCTCGCCACCGTGGACGGGGTGGCGAAGCTCTCCGTCCGGGACCTCGCCGTGGCCGCCGCCACCGGGGCCGACGGGGCCACCACCGTGGCCGCCACCAGCGCGGTGGCCGCCGCCGTGGGGATCGGCGTCTTCGCCACCGGTGGCCTGGGCGGGGTGCACCGGGAGGCGGCGCAGACCTTCGACGAGTCGGCCGACCTGGTCACCCTGGCCCGTACCCCGATCACGGTGGTCTGTGCCGGGGTCAAGTCGATCCTGGACGTCGGGGCGACCCTGGAGCGGCTGGAGACCCTCGGTGTCGGGGTGGTCGGCTACCGCACCCGGCGGTTCCCCGGCTTCTACCTGACCGACTCCGGGTTCGACCTGGACTGGTCGGTGGACTCCCCGGAGCAGGTCGCCGCGGTGCTCGCCGCCCGGGAGCAGCACGGGGTGCACGGCGGCGGCCTGATCGTGGCCAACCCGCTCCCGGTCGACGAGCAGCTCGACCCGGCGCTGCACGACCGTACCCTCGCCGAGGGCCTGGCCCGGTTGGGCCGCGACGGCGTCACCGGCAAGGCGGTCACCCCGTTCCTGCTGGCCCACTTCCACTCGGCCACCGAGGGCGCCAGCCTGGCGGTCAACGTCCGGATCATCCTGCGCAACGCCGATCTGGCCGCCCGGATCGCGGTCGCGGCCGCCCCGCGCCCCGCCGCATGACCGCTCCCGGTCGGATCGTGGTGGTCGGCGACCTGATCACCGACGTGGTCGCCGTGCTGGCCGGCGCGTTGGCCACCGGCTCGGACACCCCGGCGACGATCCGGGTCACCGGCGGCGGGCAGGCGGCCAACACCGCCGCCTGGATCGCCGCCCAGCACGCGCCGGTGACGCTGGTCGGCGCGGTCGGCGACGACAGCGCCGGCCGGGACCGGGTGGCCGAGCTGGAACGGGCGGGGGTGGACTGCGCAATCGAGGTGCACCCGCAGGCCACCACGGGGACGGTGATCGTGCTGGCCACCGCCGACGAGCGGACCATGGTCACCGAGCGGGGGGCGAACCTGCGGCTGACCGCCGACCACGTGGACCGGGCCCTGGCGGCGACGCCCGACGCCACCCACCTGCACCTGTCCGCGTACTGCCTGCTGGATGCCGGGTCGCGACCGGCCGGGCTGCGCGCGTTGGCCGTCGCCCGCGAGCGGGGGCTGACCACCAGCGTCGACGCCGCCTCCGCCGCGCCGCTGCGGCGCATCGGCGCGGCGGCCTTCCTGTCCTGGGTACGCGACGTCGACCTGCTGCTGGTCAACGCGGACGAGGCGGGGGTGCTGGCCGGCGGGCTGGACCCGGCGGCCCAGGCGCGGGCGTTGTCGGCGGCGGCCCGACGGGTGGTGGTCAAGCGCGGCGGGGCGGGCGCGATCTGGGTGGACCGGCGGGCCACCGTGGGGGTGACGCCGTCGTTGCGGGTCGCCGTGGTGGACGTCACCGGGGCCGGGGACGCCTTCGCGGCCGGCCTGCTCACCGCGTGGACGACCGGTGCGACCCCGCGTGCCGCGCTGACCCGGGCCGCCGACCTGGGCGCCCTGGCGGTCTCGATGGTGGGTGCCCGCCCGGAGGCGACCGGCGGGTAGCGGTGCCGGCTACGCCCGCACCGGCCGGCCCCGTCAGGGTTCAGCGTCGATGATCCGGTGCGGGCGTTCCTCGGCGGTGAGGCTCATCGGCGGGGTCTCGTCGCGGTGCCGGGGCTGGAACCTGGTGGCCAGCCGGTGTTCCTCCTTGGGCGGCCGGTCGTTGGCGAGCAGCACCGCCAGCCAGGGGATGAGGATCATGCCCAGCGCCACCAGGGGCAGCCAGAGCCAGAGCAGCGGGGCCTTCGTGCCGACCAGGACCGCTCCGGCGATCACGCAGGCCACCCGGATGCCCATCATCAGCACGTACCGCTTCTGTCTGCTGGTGAGCTGGTCGTCCTGGCTGCGCGAGGCGTCGGTGATCAGAATCGGCTGGTACGCCTGACGCTTCACCATGGACCTCCTGAGGGGATTACCCACCATCCTGTCACCGCATCACCTTGATCAGCGAAAATCGACGCATACCGGGATCGTGTTACGTACGTGGTACGCTCCGCCGGTGGGCAGCCGGTTCAGCTTCACCGAGGAGGCGTTGGCCAACCTGCGGGTCTACGACGTCACCCCCGGGGAAGTCTGGGAGGCGCTGCACAGCACCCGCCGGGTGATCCGGCACCTCGGCGAGGACCTGACTGTCGTCTACGCGGCGAACGGTCGCGGCCGGCGGCTGGCCGTCCTGCTCGCCGAGGCCGACGGCACCGACCACGACTGGGACGTCCTCTCCGCCCGCGACCTGAGCGACGTCGAGGCCAAGCGCTACGACGAGACCGTGCGGAGAACGCGCCGATGAGGAGGCGACGGCGATGAACCGTAACGAGGCCATCAAACGATTCCACGGCGGCGACGACACGTTCGCCGAGCTGATCGACGACAGCCAGCCGGTGGAACTGCCCGCCCCCGACACCGACGTGCCGATGGTCAGCCGTTCGGTACGCCTGCCGATGGACACCTACGAGCGGGTCCGGGCGGCGGCCGAGGCGCGGGGCATCGGCGTCACCACCCTGATGCGACAGTGGATCGAGGCCGGCCTGGCCGACCTGGACGACTCGGCCACCGTCTCGCTCGCCGACGTGCGCCGGGCGCTCGCCGCGCTGTCCCGCCCCACCGCCGCCTGACCGGCCCGGCTCACAGGGCCGGGTGGGGCCGCTCCGGTGGTTGCCCGTACGCCCGGCGGTAGTCCGCGACCGTGATCGCCGCCAGCACGGCGGCGGCTGCGGCGAGCGCCACCACGCTGACCGTCAGGGTCGCCAGCGGCGTCAGCACGGCCAGGGCGAGCATCCCGACGATCCGGGCCCGGGACACCCGCCCGAAGACCTCGTGCTCGAACCGGGCGCGGGCGAGCAGGAAGACCGCCGGACCACCCATCAGGAAGACCGCCCAGGACAGCTTGGTCCGCTCGTACGGGTGCACGATCGCCAGTTCGTAGCCGACCGCCGTGGTCAGCACCCCGGCGACGATCACCAGATGGGTCCAGCTCATCGACTCCCCCAGCCGGCCGGGGGCACGGGCCACCCGGATCGCCTCGGTGAGCAGGTGACCCGCCCGGTGGAAGTAGATCCGCCAGAGCAGCACGGTGGTCACGAAGGAGAGCAGGAACGCCCCGGAGCTGGCGCCCGAGAAGCTGTGCCCGCTGAACGTCAACCCGATGACGAGGATGTTCTCACCGAGGGCGATCAGGAAGAACTGCTGGTGCCGCTCGGCCAGGTGCTCCCCCAGCACCGCCCAGGTGGACGTGCGGGTCGCCCCGAGGCGGGGCACCGGCCAGCCGAACATCAGCCCGGCGTAGTCGACGACGACGGCCGCCGACCAGCAGGCCAGCCGCCATGTCCCGGGCAGCACCGCCCCGAGCACCCAGGGCACGGCGCTGAACACCGCCCAGGACGCGACCCGCACCGTGACCAGCCGGCGGGGATGGCCGTGCAGCGCCAGGGTGAGGAAGAGCGGCCGGCCCACCTGCACCGCGACGAACGCGAGGGCGAAGGCCAACGCGCGGGTGTCGAAGGCGCGTGGCGTGGCCACCGCCATCACCATGCAGCCCAGCATCGCGTAGACCACCACGAGCTGGATCTCCGGCCGTTCCGGCTCGTACCGGCTGGTGACCCAGGCGGTGAAGGTCCAGACCGCCCAGAAGGCCAGGAAGATCACCAGGGTCTGGGCGATCTCGACGGGCAGATCCCGCTGGGGGGTGTTCAGATCGTCGATCACCCGCTGGGAGACCCGGGTCAGGGCGAAGACGAAGACCAGGTCGAAGAAGAGTTCCAGGAAGGTGGCCCGGGGCGAGCTGACCCCGCCGCGCAGCAGCGCCGCCCCCCGCTCGTCCGCCATCGTCCACCCGTCGCCGCTGTCGCGGATCTCAACGAGCCGACCCGGTTCCGGTTGCGTCAGCCCCGCTCGGCCCTGGCCGCCGCCTTGGCCTGCTGCTTGTACTCGCGTACCCGGCGCAGCGACTCCGCGTCGGTGACGTCGGCGACCGACCGGTAGGTGTCCGGGTCGCCGTACCCGCCGGCGGCCTCCCGCCAGCCGTCGGGGCGCACGTCGTACCGCTTGCCGAGCAGGGCGACGAAGATCTGCGCCTTCTGGGTGCCGAAGCCGGGCAGGTCGGCGATGCGGCGCAGCAGTTCCCGCCCGTCGTCGACGTCCGCCCAGAGCCGGCCGGCGTCACCGGCGTACCGCTCGACCAGCACCCGGCACAGCTCCTGCACCCGGCCGGCCATCGCCTTCGGGAACCGGTGCAGCGCGGGCGGCCGGGCGAAGACCGCGACCAGCTCCGCCGGGTCGTAGCCGGCCAGTTCCCGGGCGTCCGGGTCGTGCCCGAGCCGCTGGGCGAGCACGTACGGCGACGAGAACGCCTTCTCCATCGGCACTTGTTGATCAAGGAGCATCCCGGTCAGCAGGGCCAGTGGGCTGCGCTCCAGCAGCCGGTTGGCCTCGCCGTCGATGGGCAACGAGAGCGTCATGCCCCCATCCTGCCCGCCCCGGCCGCCCGGCCGGCCGACATCCGGTCCGGCCCGCCGCACCGGGACCGTCCGGACGCGGCGCGGCCCGGTGGACACGGGTGTCCACCGGGCCGTCGGTGTCGTGGGGCGTCAGTTCACGACGAAGAGCAGCCGGTTCGGCGAGCCCGAGCCGGGGCTGGTCACCACGTTGGGGGTGGCGTTGCTGGTCAGGTAGCTGGCGACCTGGGCCGGGGTGTAGGACGGGTTGGCCGACAGGACCAGGGCGGCGGCACCGGCGACGTGCGGGGACGCCATCGACGTCCCGCTGATCGAGTTGGTGGCGCTGTCGTTGGTGTTCCAGGACGAGGTGATGCTCGACCCGGGGGCGAACAGGTCGACGCAGGTGCCGTAGTTGGAGTAGGAGGCCCGCGCGTCGGTGCTGGTGGTGGCACCGACGGTGATCGCCGAGGCGACCCGCGAAGGTGACGAGTTGCAGGCGTTGGCGTTGGAGTTGCCGGCGGCCAGCGCGTACGTGATGCCCGAGCTGATCGAGCTGGCCACCGCGTTGTCGAGAGTGGTGCTGGCCCCGCCGCCGAGGCTCATGTTGGCCACCGCCGGCTTGACCGCGTTGGCGGTCACCCAGTTGACGCCGCTGATCACGCCGGTGGTGCTGCCGCTGCCGGCGCAGTTGAGCACCTTCACCGCGATCAGCCGGACGCCCTTGGCGACGCCGTACTTGGTGCCGCCGACGGTGCCGGCGACGTGCGTGCCGTGGCCGTTGCAGTCGGTGTTGTTGGAGTCGACCGTGTTGGTGCCCCAGGTGGCCCGGCCGCCGAAGTCGGTGTGGGTGGTCCGGATGCCGGTGTCGATGATGTACGCCCGCACGTTGGTGGCCGTGTTCGGGTAGGTGTAGCTGGAGTTCAGCGGGCGGTTGCGCTGGTCGATGCGGTCCAGGCCCCAGGAGGGCGGGTTGGTCTGGGTCGCCTGGACGGTCATCACCCGGTCCTGCTCGACGTAGGCCACCGACGGGTCGGCGGCGAGCCGGCGGGCCTGGCTGGCGCTCATCTTCGCGCTGAATCCGGTGAGCGCGGCGCTGTAGACGTCGGCGACGTTGCCGCCGTACCGCTTGGTGAGGCTGGCGGCCCGGTCCGGTACGGCGGTCCGGGCGGCGCGGCTGTTGGCGGCGCCGACGGCGTCGCCCTTCAGCACGACCAGGTAGCTGCCGCTGATCGCGTCCGGGGCGGAGGCGTAGCGGATCTGGCCGGTGGGGGCGGCGAGGGCGGGGGCGCCCGCGGCGACGGAGAGGGCGGCAGCGGCGGCCGCGACGGCGACCGCGCGGATCGCGCGACGCCGGGGGACGGACACGTCGGACATCGTCTGAACTCCCTACCGGGTACGTCCGGACAGGCGGGGGCCGTCCGAACGTCCCATCGACGGATGTTGGAGGGAATGTTAACGAGACATCGACGCACGTAACAGAGATAACGGCCGGGGGATTGAGCTGGCGTTATGGAAGTCAACGGGTGCCCGCCACCGGCGGCCCCCGGCCAGGCAGGATGACGAGGTGGACCGTTACGACATGCTGCTCTCCCCCGCCGGCGTCGACGCGCTGCGCACCGCGCTCACCGACGCCGACTTCACCGCCAACGGCATCGCCGGCCGGCTCGGGCCGCAGGCCACCGGCGGGGTGGCCCGCAACGACTTCCGGGCCGCGCTGCGCGCCACCGAGGAGCGCGACCCGCTGGCCACCCTGATCCGGGTGTTCGTCTGCGACCAGACCGAACCCGAGTCGGCGGTCGCCGCCGCGCTCGCCCCGCTCGACCTCGCCGAGGCCGTCGCCGCCGGCCTCGTCGAACCGTACGGTGACGGCCTGCGCGCCGGGATCGACCTGGAGCCGTACGGGGACACCTGGTGGGTGCTCGCCGACGTGCCGGCCAGCGCCCGCCCGGGTCGGCCACTGCCCAGCGAACACGTGCTCGGCATCGGCGGGGCCACCCAGACCCTGATCGGGGCGACCGTCCGCCGCCCGGTGGACACCGCGCTGGACCTCGGCACCGGCTCCGGTGTGCAGGCCCTGCACCTGGCCACCCGGGCCCGGCAGGTCACCGCCACCGACGTGTCGCAACGGGCACTGCGGTTCGCCGCCACCACCGCCGCCCTCAACGGGCAGGACTGGGAACTGCTGCGCGGCGACCTGGTCGCCCCGGTGGCCGGACGCCGGTTCGACCTGGTGGTCAGCAACCCGCCGTTCGTGGTCGGGCCGGGCACCACCACCCACGTCTACCGGGACTCCGGCCGGGTCGGCGACGCGATCGGCGCGGAACTGGCCGCCGCCGCCCCGGGTCTGCTCACCGAGGGCGGCACCATGCAGTACCTGGCCAACTGGGTGCACGTCGCCGGGGAGGACTGGGCCGAGCGGGTGACCGGCTGGTTCGCCGGCACCGGCCTGGACGCCTGGGTGATCCAACGCGAGGTCGCCGACCCGATGGCGTACGTCAACCTGTGGCTGGCCGACGTCGGCGAGGCGACCGACCCGCACCGGGCGGCGGCCTGGCTGGACTGGTTCGACGCGCACAAGATCGAGGCGGTCGGGTTCGGCATCGTCTCGCTGCGCCGGGGCGGGCACGACGATCCCGTCGTCCGGGTGGAGGATCTGCGCCAGCGGGTCGAGGCCCCCCTGGGCGACCAGGTCGCCGCCTGGTTCGACCGGCAGGACCTCATCCGGGACCGGGGCGTCGACGGGCTGCTCGCCGCGCGTTTCCGGGCCGCCCCGGGGCTGCAACTGCGGCAGGAGGCGACGATCGGCGACGAGGGCTGGGCGGTGGACCGGCAGGTCCTGACGATGCCGCACGGGCTGCGCTGGAGCGAGGAGATCGACCCGCTGGTGCTGGCCCTGGTCGGCGGCTGCGACGGACGGCTGCCGCTGCGTGACCAGCTCGCCCTGCTCGCCGCCGCGCACGACGTCACCACCGACGAGCTGGCCGAGGCGGCCGGACCGATCGTGGCGCACCTGGTCGAGCGGGGCATCGTCGAGCCGGTGACCGACTGATGCGGGCGGTGGTGCAGACCGTCGGCCGGGCCAGTGTGACCGTCGACGGGGAGGTGGTCGGCGCGGTCACCGACGGCCTGCTGGTGCTGCTCGGGGTCACCCACACCGACACCCCCGAGCTGGCCGCGACGATGGCCCGCAAGGTGCACGAGCTGCGCATCCTCGACGACGAGCGCAGCGCCGCCGACACCGGTGCCCCGATCCTGCTGGTCAGCCAGTTCACCCTCTACGGCGACACCCGCAGGGGCCGCCGGCCGAGCTGGACCGCCGCCGCCCCCGCCGAGGTGGCCGAACCACTGGTCACCGCCGTGGTCGAGGCGCTACGCGCCCGGGGCGCGACGGTCGAGACGGGCCGTTTCCGCGCCCACATGCTCGTCGAGAGCATCAACACCGGCCCCCGCACCCTCCTCCTGGACCTCTGACCACCCCCTCCCCACGCCCACGCCCCGCTCGCCCCCGCGTCAGTGCCGGTGATCAAGAGGTTCACGTCATCCTGAAGATCGAAGTTGACACAAACCTCTTGATCAGTTGACGCAAACCTCTTGATCACCGGGGCGAGGCGGGGCGGGGCAGGGCGAGCGGGGCGAAGCAGGCAGAGCGGGGGCAGGTGGGCGGGGCCGGGTCAGGTCAGGAGAAGAGGCCCCGGCGTTGGAGGGACTGGCGGAGCCAGCCGTCGAGTTGGGCGGCCCAGTCGGTGCGGTCGGCGTTGGCGTGGTCGACGGTGAACCGGCCGAAGGTGTCCCGGCCCTCGGTGAACAGGCCGCCGCGCTTGTCCAGCTCCAGCACCACCTGCACCTGGTGCGGGTCGGTGACGAAGGTGACCTCCAGCTGGTTGATCGCCCCGGCGTACTGCGGCGCGGGGTAGAACTCGATCTCCTGGTAGAACGGCAGGCTCTGCCGTACGCCGTAGATGTGGCCGCGCTCGACGTCGGCGCGGGCGAACCGGAAGCCCAGCCGCAGCAGCGCCTCCAGCAGCCGCTCCTGGGCCGGCAGCGGATGCACCGACACCGCGTCCAGGTCACCCTTGTCGACCGCGCGGGCCACCTCCAGCTCGGTACGCAGCCCCATCGTCATCCCGTGCAGCCGGTGGCCGTACAGGTCGGTCAGCGGGGTCTCCCACGGCACGGCGAACCGGAACGGGATGTCGTACCGCTGGCCCGCCTCCAGCCGGAACGGGCCGGTGACCTGCTGGCGGGCGAACTCCTGGGTCGTCTCGTACTCGGAGTCCGCGCCCTCCACCTCGACCCGGGTGACCAGACCGAGCGCCACGTACTCGATGTCGGTGGCGTGGTCGCCGCCGGCCACGTGCACCCGACCCTCCAGCACCCCGCCCGGACGGCAGTTCGGGTTGGCGAGCACGGTCTCCACCGACGGACCGCCCACCCCCATCGACTGCATGAGCCGCTTGAAGACCACCACGTCCTCCATTGCCTGTTCAGGGCCGACCAGGATGGTCGACCGCTGGCACGGTAGCCGGACCCGGCAAGACCGGCACGGCACACCCCGCATCCGACCGGATTGCTGTCGGTTCCCCGATCGCCTCACCCCCGTTTCACGTCCCGGTTGGAAAGCTGTTCGTCACCGGGGCCGATGGCGCCGGTACGCGACACGAAAGCGGACACGGGGAGACACAGAGATGGCCCTGCAGATGATCGATAACAAGACGCGCCCGGCCACCACCATCGACGCCGAGCACGGCACCGAAGCCCTCACCGACCTCGACGCCACCGACGAGCGCGGGGTCTCCACCGACCTGGTCCGGGCCTACCTCAACGGCATCGGCCGGACCAAGCTGCTCACCGCGGCCCAGGAGGTGGAGCTGGCCAAGCGGATCGAGGCCGGGCTGTTCGCCGAGGAGAAGCTGTCGACGTGCATCCCCGTCTCCGGCGATCTGCACGCCGACCTCGCGCTGATCGCCCGGGAGGGTCGCGCCGCCAAGGACCACCTGCTGGAGGCGAACCTGCGACTGGTGGTCAGCATCGCCAAGCGGTACACCGGGCGGGGGATGGCCTTCCTCGACCTGATCCAGGAGGGCAACCTCGGCCTGATCCGCGCGGTCGAGAAGTTCGACTACGCGAAGGGTTACAAGTTCTCCACGTACGCCACCTGGTGGATCCGGCAGGCGATCACCCGGGCGATGGCCGACCAGGCGCGCACGATCCGCATCCCGGTGCACATGGTCGAGCAGGTCAACCGGATGGTCCGGGTCCGCCGGGAGCTGTCGGTCACGCTGGGCCGCGAGCCGATCGTGTCCGAGGTGGCGCGGGCGATGGAGATCCCCGAGTTCCAGGTCATCGAGCTGATCTCGTACGACCGGGAGCCGGTCAGCCTCGACCAGGCCGTCGGCGAGGACGGCGAGAGCGCCCTCGGTGACTTCGTCGCCTCGGTGGACCCGCGCACCGAGCCGGGTGACGCCGCCGCCAACGGCGAACTGCGCAACGAGGTACGCATCGTGCTCGCCACCCTCTCCCAGCGGGAGCAGGCGGTGATCCGGCTCCGGTTCGGCCTCGACGACGGCCGGCAGCGCACCCTCGACGAGGTGGGCAAGGAGTTCGGCCTGTCCCGGGAGCGCATCCGGCAGATCGAGAAGGTCACCCTGCTCAAGCTGCGCGACCCGGAGCGGGCGCAGCGGCTGGAGGCGTACGCCTGCTGAGCGGAACGGTTCGCGGTCAGGCCCCCGGCGGTTCGCCGGGGGCCTGACCGCCGTCCGGACCCGTCACCGCCGGGCCTGGGGCGGCAGGTCAGAGCCGGCGCGGGCCGGTGTCGGGGCGGGCCCCGGCCGTGCCGACCCCCACCGTCGCGTGCAGCACCGACACGCCGTCCGGGCGGGCCAGCACCGGGTTGAGGGTGAGCGACCGCACCCGGGGCTGCTCGTCGGCGAGCCGCCCCACCCGCAGCAGCAGGTCGGCCAGGGCCGCCCGGTCCACCGGGGCGGCACCGCGGTGCCCCCGCAGCAGCGGCGACGCCCGGGGCTCGTCGACCAGTTCGGCCGCGTCCCGGTCGGTCAACGGCACCGCCCGCCAGGCCCGGTCACCGAGCAGTTCGGTGGCGACGCCCCCCAGCCCGAAGCCGACCACCGGCCCGAACGCCGGGTCCTCCCGCAGCTCCACCACGCAGGCCACCCCGGGCGGCACCATCGGCTGGACCAGCACCTGCGCGCCGAAACCGGCCGCCAGGTCCGCGTACGCCCGGCGCAGGGCGACCGGGTCGGCCAGGTCGAGGCGGACGGCGCCCAGGTCGAGGCGGTGCCGCAGGCCGGGGGCGGCGGCCTTCAACGCCACCGGCCACCCGCAGCGGTCGGCGGCGGCGAGCGCCTCGTCGACGCTGCCGGCGGGCACCGACCCGACCACCTCGACGCCGTACGCGGCAAGCAGCGCCACCGGGTCGGCGGCGTCACCACGCAACGCGGCCCGCCCGGCGGCCCGGTCCACCCCGGACAGCTCCGGCACCGTGCCCGGGTCCCGCCGCAGCCACCCGGCGTACCGGCCGACCCGGCCCAGCGCCCGCACCGCCTCCTCCACGCTCGGGTACGCGGGCAGCCCCGCCGGCACCCGCCCGGCGAGGAACGTCACCACGGTCGGCTTGCCACCGGCCAGTGTCGCCGGCAGGGCGGCGGTGAAGTCCGCCTCCTCCACGGTGAGCTGCCCCGGCAGCGGCGGTGCGAAGACCGCGACCAGCGCGTCCACCCGGTCGTCGGCGGCGGCCCCGGCCAACGCGGCGGTGAACTCGGCGACACCGGCGTGCGGGCCGACGTCGCGGGGGTAGCCGTCGGCCACGGTGAGGCCCTGCCCGCCGCAGGCGGCGGCGGCCAGCCCGGTCAGCGCCGACGAGTTGCCCACCACCGCGACCCGGTCCCCGGCGGGCAGCGGCTGGTGCGCCAGCAACACCCCGACGTCGAGCAGCTCGGCGACGGTGTCCACCCGGATCACCCCGGACTGGGCGAACAGCGCGCTGACGGCGGCCTCGTCCAGCGCCGGGCCGGCCGGGCGGGCCAGCGAGGCCAGCGCCACCACCGGCTTGTCCCGGCCGATCCGGCGGGCCAGCCGGGCGAACTTGCGCGGATTGCCGAAGGTCTCCAGGTAGAGCAGGATCACGTCGGTGCCCGGATCGTCCTGCCAGTACTGGAGCAGGTCGTTGCCGGACACGTCGGCCCGGTTGCCGGCCGACACGAAACTCGACAGGCCCAGCCCGCGACGCTGCGCCTGCGCCAGCAGCGCCACCCCGAACGCGCCGGACTGGCTGAAGAAACCCACCCGGCCGGGGGCCGGCAGCACCGGGGCCAGGGTGGCGTTGAGGCGTACCCGCTCGTCGGTGTTCGCCACCCCCAGACAGTTCGGGCCGACGACCCGCATGCCGGCGGCGTGTGCCGCCCGGACCAGGGACCGCTGGGCCGCCGCGCCGGCCGGACCGGCCTCGGCGAAGCCGGCGGAGATGACCACCAGGCCGTGCGCGCCGGCCGCGGCGGCGTCGGCCACCACCCCGGCCGCCGCGTCGGGGGGCACCGCGACGACCGCCAGGTCGACCGCCACCCCCGCGTCGGCCGCCGACGGGTACGCGGGCAGCCCCGCCACCGTGCGCGCCCCCGGGTGCACCGGCACGATCGCCCCCGGGTACCCGCCGTCACGCAGGTGCCCGAGCAGCGCCGCGCCGACGCCCTGACCGGTGGCGCTGGCCCCGTAGACGGCCACCCCGCGCGGGGCGAGCAGCCGGGCGATGGACCGGGCCTCGGTGCGGTGTTCCCGGCCCCGCTGCACCGCCAGGGTCGCCTCGGTCGGCGCGATCGGGAAGGTCAGGTGCACCACCCCGTCGGCGAACTGGCGTTGCACCTGGTAGCCGAAGTCGGCGAAGACCCGCAGCATCGCCCCGTTGGTGGGCAGCACCTCGGCGACGAAGTGCCCGATGCCGGCCCGGCGGGCCGCGTCGGCCAGGTGCTCCAGCAGCACCGAACCGATCCCCCGGCCCTGGTAGGCGTCCTCCACCACGAACGCCACCTCGGCCTCGGGGGCCGCCGGCCCCAGCCGCTCGTACCGGCCGACGGCGACGATCCGGTCGCCGGCCAGCACCACGAACGCCTCCCGGTCCCGGTGGTCGACGGTGACGAACCGGTGCAGGTCCCGTTCCGGAATGCGCGGGTACGGCGAGAAGTAACGCAGGTAGCGGGTGCGTTCCGAGAACCGCCCGTGCATGGCGACGATCTCCGGGGCGTCCTGCGGCCGGATCGGTCGCAGCCCGACGGTGCTGCCGTCGCTGAGCAGCACGTCCACCGGTTGGTCGACAGTGGTCACCGGTCCCTCCCCAGGTCCCGGCTCAGTCGCGCGGGTCGTACGGGTCCAGCCCGAGCAGCGGGAACACCGCCTTGCGGGTGGCCGCCACGGCTCGGTCCACCGAGTTCGGCTCCCCGGTCGGCTGCCACGGCCGGTGTTCCGGGTCGACGTCGTCGGTCATCCGCAGTGGTACGTCCCGGCCGGGCCGCCGGTGGGCGGCCAGCGTGCGCCAGCCGGGCGGGGTGAGGGTGGCCGGGTCGAGCGGGTCGCCGGTGGCCACCGCCAGCAGGTGGGTCCAGGCCCGGGGCACCACCTCCACCAGGGCGTACCCGCCGCCGCCGGTGGCCACCCAGCGGCCGTCGCACAACTCGTCGGCGAGCGCCCGCAACGCCAGGTAGGTGGCGCGCTGCCCGTCCACCGACAGGTGCAGGTCGGCCAGCGGGTCGAGCCGGTGCCCGTCGGCGCCGCACTGGGTGAGCAGGATCTGCGGCCGGAACGCCCGCAGCACCGAGGGCACGACCGCGTGGAAGGCGCGTTGCCAGCCGGCGTCGTCGGTGCCCGGCGGCAGCGGCAGGTTGACCGCGCTGCCCTGCGCCCCCGGCCCGCCGGTCTCGTCGGGGAACCCGGTGCCGGGGAAGAGCGCGAGCGGGGTCTCGTGCAGGCTCACCGTGAGCACCCGGGGGTCCCGGTAGAAGACCTCCTGCACGCCGTCGCCGTGGTGCACGTCCACGTCGACGTACGCGACCCGCTCGGCACCCAGGTCGAGCAGGCGGGCGATGGCCACCGCCGGGTCGTTGTAGACGCAGAACCCGGCGGCCCGGTCGGGCATCGCGTGGTGCAGCCCACCGGCCACGTTGACCGCACGGCGGGCCTCGCCCCGCCAGACCGCCTCGGCGGCGGCCACACTCGCCCCCGCGATCAGCGCGCTGGACTCGTGCATCCCGTCGAAGACCGGATTGTCCGAGGTGCCCAGTCCGTACCCGGCGAAGAGCGGATCGCGGGGGGCGGCCCGGACCGCGTCCAGGTAGTCGGGCCGGTGCACCCGGGTCAGCGTCGCGTCGTCGGCCGGCTCGGGTTCGACCAGCCGCACCCCGGGCCGGTCCAGGACGCCCAGCTCCCGGGCCAGCGCCACGGTCAGCTCGACCCGGACCGGGTCCAAGGGGTGCTCCCCCATGTCGTAGTCGAGCAGGGACTCGTCCCACACCACCAGCGTGTCGTCCGACATGGGGTCATCGTCGCACGACGGTCACCGCCCGCCCACCACACGTGCAGGTCAGCCGCCGGGTGTCGGGCCGGTCGCCACCGGCCGGGACCCGTCGGCGACCCATCCGCTCCACGATCCGACGTAGAGCGCGGCGTCCGGCCGGCCCGCCAGGTGCAACGCCAGCACCGCCTGCGCGGCGGTCACCCCCGACCCGCAGTACGCCCCCACCGGCCCGTCGGCGCGCACCCCCACCGCGGCGAACCGGTCCCGCAGCACGTCGGCGGCCGGGTAGCGCCCCTCGGTGACGTACCCGGGGGCGGGCAGGTTCACCGCGCCCGGCACGTGCCCGGCGACCGGGTCGATCGGCTCGGTCTCACCCCGGTAGCGGGGCGCGGCCCGCACGTCGATCAGCACCCCGTCGTCGGCCGCCGCGAGGGCCGCCGCCGCGTCGGCGTCCAGCACCGGCAGCGCGCCCGGCCGGACGGTCACGTCACCGGGCGTGACGGTGGGCACCTCGACGGTGTGCGGCAGCCCGGCGGAACACCAGGCCGCCCAGCCACCGGCCAGCACCCGCACCGGCCGGTGCCCGGCCCAGCGCAGCGTCCACCAGGCACGGGCGGCAGCCAGGCCGTCGCCGTCGTCGTACACCACCACGGGGTGACCGGTGCGCACGCCGGCGGCCCGCAGCGCGGCCTGGAGGGCGGCCGGGTCGGGCAGCGGGTGCCGGCCCGCCGCGCCGGGCGGACCGCACAGGTCGGTGTCCAGGTCGACGAAGACCGCGCCGGGCAGGTGCCCGGCCACGTAGTCCGCGCGGCCCGGCGGGCCGGCCAGCCGCCAGCGGACGTCCAGCAGGGTCGGTGCGTCGGGCCGGGCCAGCTCGGCGGCGAGCCGGTCCGGCTCGATCAGGGGGTCATCGGTACCGGACATGCGGTCCAGTCAACACCATCGGGGCACCGACCTCGCGTTTCGGCGCAGGTCGATCTTCGCGCGCCGGGGTAGCATCGACCACCGGGAGGCCGCTGACGTGAAGCATGACCTGGTCGACACGACCGAGATGTACCTGCGCACCATCCTCGAACTCGAAGAGGAGGGGGTGCCGCCGCTGCGTGCCCGGATCGCCGAGCGGTTACGGCAGAGCGGACCGACCGTCAGCCAGACCGTGGCCCGGATGGAACGCGACGGGCTGCTCACCGTCGAGGGCGACCGGCACCTGGCGCTCACCGAGCTGGGCCGGGGCAGCGCCGTGTCGGTGATGCGCAAGCACCGGCTCGCCGAGCTGCTGCTGGTCAACGTGATCGGGATGCCCTACGAGGAGGCCCACGAGGAGGCCTGCCGGTGGGAGCACGTGATGAGCGACGCGGTCGAGAAGCGGGTGTACGACCTGCTCAACCGCCCCACCCGCTCGCCGTACGGCAACCCGATCCCGGGGCTTGAGGAGCTGGGTTCGCCGCAGGCCGGGGCCAGCGAGCCGGTCGAGGGTGAACGCAACCTCGCCTTCCCCGGGCTGACCGGGCAGGTGGTGGTCCGGCGGATCTGCGAGAGCGTCCAGACCGACGCCGACGTGCTGCGGCAACTGCACGCCGCCGGGGTGGACCCGGGTGCCACGGTCACCGTCGCTCAGGAACGCGACGGGGTGTTCATCGACCGCTCCGGCGAACGGGTCCGGCTGCCCCGCGAGGTCGCCTCCCGGGTCTTCGTCGCCGCCCACTGACCGCCTCCGGCGGCGGCCCGGCCGTCACCACGACCGGCTGTCACAGCGACCGGGCGTCACAGCGACCGGGTGTCGAGCGTCCTGGCCAGGTCGACGAGGTGGTCGGCCACCTCGCCGGCGGTCGCCCCGTCGTCGCCCGGCCGGCAGGTCCAGCGGAGCGTGGCCAACCGGTCCTCGGTGGCGAGCCAGCCCACCTCGGCCGTCGGGCCGCGCCCGCTGGTCTTCGCGCCCGTCCGGCGGTAGGCGGCCTGGCCCAGCTTCGACACCTTCTTCGCCCCGGCGGGCAGCACGTCGGCGGTGAAGGTGGGCACGTCGATCGAAGTGTCGGTGACCGTCAGGGTCAACTCCGGCCAGGTCGCGTCGGTGGCCCGCACCACGCAGGTCCGGGTGTCGCCGCGCTCGCTGGCGGCGGCCACGTCGAAGCGGACCTCGGTGTGTTCCTCGATCACCGCGAAGTCGAGCAGCCGGCACGCGCCGCCGGACGAGGCGGCACCCACCTCCACGGTGACCGGTTCCCCGGCGGGCAGCCGCACCGGCTCGACCTCCGACGCACCACAGCCCGTGGTCAGCAGCACGCCCACGCCGGCCAGCCAGATCCGCCCGTGCACGGGCACACCTCCGCGATCGTCGACGGGGAACCCGCCGGTGTCCGTCGGAAACCGTACGGGTTGGCGTTGCCGGACGGAAGACCCGCCCCTCCTGTTCGGACCGGGTCAGCTCGGTCACCGATCCCCCGCCGGTCCGCCCCGATCCAGGTCGCCGGGCGGCCGGGGCAGCCGAATCAGTCGTCGACGTACGGGCAGTGCCGGCAGCCGCGCCCGCAGCAGATGCCGCGCCGGGCCAGGAAACCGGCGGTGAGGACGAACAGGCCGGTGTCCGGGTCGGGATAGCCGGCCTCCCCGGCGGCGAGCGCGGCGGCGTGCGCGGCGAGGATCAGCGCCCGGTCGGGGCGCTCCGACGGCAGCCGGGACGGGTGCGGCTCGGTCAACGGCCGGTCCGCCAACGGACGTCGCTCCCCACTCACCACGACGAGTCTACGGACCCGGCGGGCTCACCCTCCCGGGCCGGCGGTCTCGGCGCGGACCCGGGTCAGCAGGTCGACGAAGGGACCGGGCCGCTGGTAGAGCGACCGGTGGCCGGCGGCGTCCAGCACCACGTGCTCCTTGTGCGGGGCCTGGAGCTGGGCGTACCACTGGCCGGTCAGGGCAAGACGGCCCGGCACCTCGTGCGCGCCGTCGACCAGATAGACCGGCACCGCGAGCTGCCGCACCCGGGCACGCAGGTCGACCTGCTGGACCTTCGGGTAGAGCACGTCCCAGCCGTCCAGGCTGCCGCCGAGCACGTGCACCTTCTCCAGCAGGGTGTACTCGGCGACGCCCAGGTTCTCCCCCGTCCCGCCCCGGCCCTCGTGGTTGCCGGTGCGGTCGAAGTCGAAGGCGGCTGCCTCGTTGGCCAGCAACGGCTCGTAGTGGTACATGTCCGGATACGGCGGCGGTCCCAGGTCGGTCAGCTGCCGCACCAGATCGGCCCGTCCGCTCCGGCGCGCCCAGGCGAGGGTGTCGGCGTACTGGCTGCGGTCGGCGGCCCGCAGGTCGACCGCCTGGCCGACCCCGACGTACGCCCGGAACAGCTCCGGGCGGCGCTGCACGGCGACGGCGGCGACCAGCGTCCCCCCGGAGTGCGCCACCAGGTAGACGTCCGGCCGGCCGAAGCGCTGCCGCAGCCGGTCGGCGACGGCGAGCAGATCGGCGACCTCGCTGTCGAGGGTCAACGACGAGGAGGGCGGGAATGCCGCCCACGACCGTGCCGCGCCCCGCCGGTCCACGGTAGCCACCACGAACTGCCGTTCCAGCCCGGCGAGGTGCCGCCGGACCGCCCCCACCTCGGAACTGCCCGGCCCACCGGGCAGGAAGAGCAGCACCGGGGCCTGCCGGTCGGCTCCCCGCAGCAGCACCCCCAACTCCCGGTCGCCGCCGCCACGCACCGTGGTCAGCTCGGCGATCCCACCCGGCACGGCGGCGGTTGCGGCCGGCAGCGCCACTGCGACCGTCACCAGGGCGACCAACGCGGTGAGCAGGCCCACCCCGGCCCGCCCCAGCCAGGTCCACACCGGACGGCGGCCCGCCGTCGGGGCGGCCCGTCGCGCCAGGCCCGCGCCGTACGCCGCGCCGACCAGCAACGGCAGCAGGGACAGCAGTCCGTGTGCGCCCCGCCCCAGCAGCAGCGCGCCGACACCGAAACCGCTCAGGTGCGGGGCGTCCACGGTCGGCCCCCGCAGCGGCCAGCGGACCAGCTCGACGGCGAGGGCGTAGAACACCGGAGCCGCGAGCATCGCCGCCCGGGACCGGCTCGCCCAGCCGGCAAGCCCGCCGACCGCGAGACTGACCAGGATCGACGTCACGGCCTCGGCGGTGGTGCCGGGACCACGCGGGGTCCACCAGCCGACCAGCAGACCCCAGCCGAGCGGAGCGACGACGGCGACGATCCTCCGGACCGACCGGGCGCGGCTGAACAGGGCGGGACGGGGCAGCGACGGCTTCGCCATGACACCTCACCGGAGTCGTCGGCACCCCAGCCTAGTGATGATCGATGTCATCCGCTGTCCCGTGACGCTCACGGAGCGTCATGACCTGGGTCACGTCCCCGCCGGATCGGGCCGGTCACCGGCGCTCGACCGCCCGTCCACCCCGTCGCCCGGTCGTCTGGTTGCCCGGTCGCCCGGTCGCCCCAGGTTCAGCCGAACCAGTGTGCCTCCTGGCCGTGTGAGCGGATCCAGGCCAGCGGCGTCCCGTCGAGGGCGAGCACGTTGTACAACGCCCCGTCCGGCGGTGCCGGCAGCCCGGGGTGCGCCAGCACGTCGGCGGCCTCGGCGGACACCCAGTGGCCGGGCAGGGCGCGGACCAGCGCGACGAAGGCCGCCCGGCGTACCGGCGGCACCTGGTAGAGCACGGAGGTGTGCAGGACCACCAGCGTCGCGCCGGCCGGTGCCCGCGCGGCCAGCGCCGGCAGGTCGTCCACCAGGTCGCCACGGACCAGTTCCGGCGGGTCGGCGGCGGCCACCGCCGCTGCCGCCCGTAGCCGGGTCCGGCGGTGGGTGTGCTCCGGCCAGATCAGCGCGTCGAGCCAGGCCACGTCGGCCGGGTCGGTGACGTCGAGCGGGTTCAGGTCCAGGCCGGCCCGCCACGCCACCTCGGGGCGGGTGGTCGGCGGCTCGGTCCCGGTCAGCGTGCAGTCGAGGACCGGCTCGTCCGCGCCGAGCAGGTGGTCGCCGTAGCGGTAGGCGTACCGGTCGGGATAGAGGCAGAGGCCGGCGGACGCGCCGACCTCCAGCAGCGCCAGCGGCTGCGGCAGAGCGGCCAGCACCGGCAGCAGCGCCGCGCAGCGTCCGGCCTCGTTGGTCTGCACCGCCCGGGTGAGCATCGCGGCCCGGACGGCGGGCCAGTGCGCCAGGGTGTGGGCGCGGAAGACGACCGGGTCGTCGACCGGGCCACCGAGGCAGCGGACCACGCCGAGCAGCAGTTGCGGCTGCCGCATGGCCGGCGGCAGGTCGTCCAGCAGGGCGAGCAGTTCGTCGTCGCGGGCCACCGCGTGGGCCAGCCGTTCGTAGGCCGGGGAGACGCCGTGCGCCTCCCGGGTGGCGAACTCGACGTACCGGTCGGCGGTGGTCATGCCCCGATCATCCCCGCCGCCCCGATCATCAGTGGGCCGATATGGCGGTATCCACGTCGGATCGATACCGCCGTATCGGTCCACTGGAGTCGAGCAACGGGCGGGCCGGCACCCGAGTGCCGGCCCGCCCGTTCGACGCGTACGTCAGCTGCAACCGCTGGTGGAGCCGCAGCCCTCGCAGACGTAGCAGCTACCGGCCGGACGCATCTTCGTACCGCAGGTGAAGCAGAGCGGCGCGTCGGCGGCCTTGCCGATCACGGCCTCCAGCAGCTCGGTGGAGGAACCCACGGCGGGCGCCGGCTTGGCGGCGGCCACCTCGGCCAGCTCCTGGGCCGGCTGGGCCACCGGGCCGGTCTTCGGCTCGGTCGCCTCGACCGGGGCGGAGGACGCCATCGCCGTCAGGTCCGCGCCGCTGGCCTCCGCCTCGGCCTCGGCCCGCAACTGCGCGGCCCGCTCCTTGGCGGTGAAGATGCCCAGCTCGGCGCGGCGCTCGTAGGGCAGGAAGTCCAGCGCCAGGCGACGGAAGATGTAGTCCATCACCGAGGCGGCCATCCGCACGTCCGGGTCGTCGGTCATGCCCGCCGGCTCGAAGCGCATGTTGGTGAACTTGCTGACGTACGTCTCCAGCGGGACGCCGTACTGGAGGCCGATGGAGATCGCCACCGAGAAGGCGTCCATCACCCCGGCCAGGGTGGAGCCCTGCTTGGACATCTTGAGGAAGACCTCGCCGAGGCCGTCGTCCGGGTAGGACGAGGCGGTGAGGTAGCCCTCCGCGCCGCCGACCGAGAAGGAGACCGTCTGCGAGGGGCGCTTCTTCGGCAGCCGCTTGCGCACCGGGCGGTACTCGACGACCTTCTCCACGGCCTTCTCGACCTCGGCGGCCGGGGTCCCCGTCTCGGCGGTGCCCTTGTTGGGCTTGGCCACCGACAGCGGCTGGCCCACCTTGCAGTTGTCCCGGTAGATCGCCAGCGCCTTCAGGCCGAGCTTCCAGCCCTCGAAGTAGATCTTCTCGACGTCGGCGACGGTGGCCTGCTCCGGCATGTTGACCGTCTTGGAGATGGCCCCGGAGATGAACGGCTGGACGGCCGCCATCATCCGCACGTGCCCCATCGGGGCGATCGACCGCTCGCCCATCGCGCAGTCGAAGACCGGGTAGTGCTCCGGCTTGAGGCCGGGGGCGTCCACCACGTGCCCGTGGTCGGCGATGTGCTCGACGATCGCCTCGACCTGCTCCTCCGGGTAGCCGAGGCTGCGCAGGGCGCGCGGCACGGTCTGGTTGACGATCTGCATCGAGCCGCCGCCGACCAGCTTCTTGAACTTCACCAGCGCCAGGTCGGGCTCGACCCCCGTGGTGTCGCAGTCCATCATCAGGCCGATGGTGCCGGTCGGGGCGAGCACACTGGCCTGCGCGTTGCGCCAGCCGTTGCGGTCGCCGACCTTGTTGCCCTCGGTCCACTGCCGGGTGGCCTCCCGCTGGACGGCGGTGGCGACGGTGCCGGCCGGCTTGATGGCGTCGTTGGCGGCGGCGTGCTTGCGCATGACCCGCTTGTGCGGCTCGGCGTTACGGGCGTAGCCGTCGTACGCGCCGACGATGCCGGCCAGCTCGGCCGAACGGCGGTACGCGGTGCCGGTCATCAGGGAGGTGATCGCCGCGGCCACCGACCGGCCCTGCTCCGAGTCGTACGGCAGGCCGGAGGCCATCAGCAGCGCGCCGAGGTTGGCGTAGCCGATGCCGAGCTGCCGGTAGGCGCGGGTGGTCTCGCCGATCTTCTCGGTCGGGAAGTCGGCGAAGCAGATCGAGATGTCCATCGCGGTGATGACGAACTCGACCGACCGGACGAACTTCTCCACCTCGAAGCCGCCGTCGGCGCGGAGGAACTTCATCAGGTTGAGCGAGGCCAGGTTGCACGAGGAGTTGTCCAGGTGCAGGTACTCCGAGCACGGGTTCGACGCGGTGATCCGGCCGGTCTCCGGGCAGGTGTGCCAGTCGTTGATGGTGTCGTCGTACTGCAGGCCCGGGTCGGCGCACTCCCAGGCGGCCTGGGCGATGGTACGGAACAGCTTCTGCGCGTCGACGGTCTCGATGGTCTGCCCGTCGAGCCGGCCCCGCAGGTCGAAGCCGCCGCCGTTCTCCACCGCCGCCATGAACTCGTCGGAGACCCGGACGGAGTTGTTGGCGTTCTGGTACTGGACGCTGACGATGTCGTTGCCGCCGAGGTCCATGTCGAAGCCGGCGTCCCGCAGCGCGCGGATCTTGTCCTCCTCGCGCGCCTTGGTGGTGACGAACTCCTCGATGTCCGGGTGGTCGACGTCGAGGATGACCATCTTGGCCGCGCGCCGGGTGGCGCCGCCGGACTTGATCGTCCCGGCACTGGCGTCCGCGCCACGCATGAAGCTGACCGGGCCGGAGGCGGTGCCGCCGGAGGAGAGCAGTTCCCGGGAGGACCGGATGCGGGACAGGTTGACCCCGGAGCCGGAGCCGCCCTTGAAGATCAGCCCCTCCTCCTTGTACCAGTCCAGGATGGAGTCCATCGAGTCGTCGACGGCGAGGATGAAGCACGCGCTCACCTGGGCCGGCGACGGGGTGCCGACGTTGAACCAGACCGGCGAGTTGAAGCTGAACACCTGGTGCAGCAGCATCCAGGTCAGCTCGTGCGCGAAGACCTCCGCGTCGGCCGGGTTGGCGAAGTAGCCGTGCTGCTCACCGGCGGCCCGGTAGGTCTGGACCACCCGGTCGATGAGCTGCCGCAGCGACCACTCCCGCTCCGGGGTGCCCACCGCGCCCCGGAAGTACTTGGTGGTGACGATGTTGGCCGCGTTGACGCTCCACGACTCGGGGAACTCCACCCCGCGCTGCTCGAAGTTGATCGAGCCGTCCCGCCAGTTGGTCATGACGACGTCGCGGCGCTCCCACGCCACCTCGTCGTACGGGTGCACGCCCTCGGTCGTCCAGACCCGCTGCACCTTGAGCCCCGTCACCGCGCCGTTCTTCGCCGCCCGCGACCGGCTTGTTGTCACGCCGTCCCCCGCCATCTCATCGGCCCCCTCGTCTGCGCGGCCACCCGCCACGCGTCGTCACTGTCAGAATCCACGTCGTTGCTGTCGGAAAAGACTCAGTCGGTACGGTCGGCGGCCTCGGCCGCGTCGACGCGGGCCTGTGCGGCGGCCCGCAGCGTCTCGATCTCCCGTTCGAAGTCGGCGAGCGAGTCGAACGAGCGGTAGACGCTGGCGAAGCGCAGGTAGGCCACCTCGTCCAGGTCGCGCAGTGGGCCCAGGATCGCCAGCCCCACGTCGTGGCTCGGCAGTTCGGCCGCGCCCTTGGCCCGGACGGTCTCCTCGACCTTCTGGGCCAGCAGGGCGATGGAGTCCTCGTCGACCGGCCGCCCCTGGCACGCCTTGCGCACCCCACCGATGATCTTGGTCCGGCTGAACGGCTCGGTCACGCCGCTGCGCTTGACCACCGCGAGCACGGCCTCCTCGACCGTGGTGAACCGTTTGCCGCATTCCGGGCAGGAACGTCGGCGACGGATCAGCTGACCGTCGTCGGCCTCACGCGAGTCGACCACCCGGGAGTCGGCGTGCCGGCAGTACGGGCACCGCATCGCCTGACCTCCTTGATCGACCGGGGACCGCCCGCCCACCTCCGGGCACGCGTCGGCCCGGCGGAGCCGGCTTCGCCGGCCGTCGCCGTGGTCGACGATACGGGAGTGCGGTGGGTAGTCGAACCCAACCTGTGGGCAACTTACGCCCGTGTGACTACTACATCTAGGGGTCGACCGTAGGCCGCCGATGGGGTCGGGTCAAGTTGCCGGCGTGTCCGGCGCGTCACCGGCGACCCCGGGCCGCGACCCGTCGCCCCGGGGGCACGCTGAGTGCAACCGACCAGGCCCACGGGAGGTTACCGGCCACCCGGACAGGCCCCCCGGACGGAGGACCGGGCCCGACCGGCGACCCACCGCACACCGGCCCGACGGGGACGTACCATCTACCAGAACAGGCGTACGAAAGGCCAGGATTTCCACCCGACACGCCGAGTTGCGTCGTACAGATGTTTGAAAATGACCGATCTCACCTATACGGTCATGAACGACCGGGCACGGCGCACCACGTCGGTCCGGCACCGCGACACCCCCGCACGCACCACGAGCCGCCAAGGCACCCAGCGCCGACCAGGGAGGACGGACGTGACCGAGGACCGGGCCAGCCGGCAGAAGAACCCGCAGCCGATCGCCGAGGCGGGTTCCCCGGCCAGTCGGCGTCCCCGCGCCGCCCGCAGCCGTACCGGCCAGCCGGCCGTCCGCCCGGTCACGCCGGTGGTCAGCGGCTTCCCCGACCCGACCGCCACCGACCTGACCGCCCGGCAGCGCCGCATCCTGGAGTTCATCCGCAGCTGGGTGGAGCGGCACGGCTACCCGCCGAGCGTCCGCGAGATCGGTGAGGCCGTCGGCCTGGTCTCCCCGTCGAGCGTCGCCTACCAGCTCAAGGAGCTGGAGAAGAAGGGCTTCCTGCGGCGCGACCCCAACCGGCCCCGGGCGGTGGACGTGCGCGCCCCCGGCGGTGACGCCGACGACGAGCTGAGCCGCGCCCAACGCCCCACCCCGGCGTACGTGCCGATGCTGGGCCGGATCGCCGCCGGTGGGCCGATCCTCGCCGAGCAGGCGGTGGAGGACGTCTTCCCGCTCCCCCGCGAGTTGGTGGGTGAGGGCGAGGTCTTCATGCTCCAGGTCAAGGGCGACTCGATGCTCGACGCGGCGATCTGCGACGGCGACTGGGTGGTCGTCCGGCAGCAGCCGATCGCCGAGGCCGGCGACATCGTGGCCGCCATGCTCGACGGCGAGGCGACCGTCAAGACCTACCGGCGGCGCGACGGCCACGTCTGGCTGATGCCGCAGAACCCGGCCTTCGATCCGATCCCGGGTGACGACGCCACCATCATGGGCCGGGTCGTCGCCGTGCTCCGCCGGATCTGACCGCCGGGCTCCGCCGGATCTGCACCGTGCCCTGACCGGCCGTCCTTCCCCGGGGAGGGCGGCCGGTCAGGTGTCGTCGGAAGGTGCGCCGCCGGGGCGTCAGTAGCGTTCGCCGCTGCGGCCGGGCGGCGGGCCGTACTGGCCGCCGCGCCGGTCGTCGTGGCCGTCGCGGCGCGGGCCGGAGCGCGGCTCGCGCGGGCCGGAGCGCGGCTCGCGCGGGCCGGCCTCCCGGCGCGGCGGCTCGGCCCGCCCGCCGCCGTAGACACCGCCACCACCGCCACGACCACCCGCAGGCGCGCCGCCACGGCCACCGGCCGGGGCAGCGCCGCGCCCGTCCGGCGGCGGGCCACCCCGGCCACCGGCCGGGGCACCACCACGCCCACCGGCGGGAGCACCGCCGCGCGGGTCCGCTGCGGGCGGACCGCCCCGGGACGCGCCGCCGGACGGGGCCCCGTGGGGCGCGCCGCCGCGCGGAGAAGCGCCGTTGCCCGCCGGACCGCCCGCCGGGGCGGCACCGTAGACCCCACCGCCGGCGGGACGACCGCCGCCGTACACACCGCCACCCGCCGGTCGGCCGCCGGACGGCGGTGGGCCAGCACCGGGACGGCCGGCGGGAACCGCACCGGACCCGGCCGGGGGCCGGCCGCCGCCGTAGACCGCGCCGCCGGCCGGGCGGGCGGGCGCGCCGCCGGCCGCCGCCGGAGCACCGTAGACACCGCCGCCGCGCGGCCGGTCCGCGACCGGGTCGGCAGCGTGCGGACCGTCGGCGGCCGACAGCCCCTCGGCCCGGGAGACCGCACCGGAGGTGAACACGTCGTCGTCCTGGTCGACCGGGTCGTCGCCGGCCGTCGCGGCCCGCCGCCGGGACCTGACGATCCCGACGATGCCGGCCCCGACCAGGAGCGCACCGATCACGCCGACCGCACCGATCAGATAGGTGATCTGGTCCAGGCTGAGGTTGTCGTACCAGGACTTCTCGGCCGCCGGCTTGGCCCCCGCCGCGCCCTCGATCGTCTCGGCGCCCTTGGTCGACGGCGTGTAGCCGAGGATGTCGATCGGGTCCTCCGGGGCGAGTTCCCCACCGTCGGAGACGGTGACGAACCCGGTGCCGTCGGGGGTGTACGAGATGGCCTCGCCGAACGGGTCGGCCAGCGGGGTGACCCGGGGCTTGCCCGTGGTCAGGGCGGCCACGATGTCGTCGCCGCTGACGTCGTACTCGAAGGCGTCGGCGTAGGTGCGCAACACCACCCGGCTGCCGTCGGGCGAGCGGGCCGCCCCGGTGATCGCCACCCGGCCGATGATGTTCAGCGGGTTGTCGGTGGTGGTCTTGGGCAGCGTGATCTCGCCGACCTTCTTCATCGGCACCGGCTCGGCGTTGCCGTCGGGGTCGAGCTTCGACTCCGGGGTGAAGATCTCCGCCTTGCCGCTGGGCACCTTGGTGATCACCAGGGGCAGGCCGTCCGCGCCGATCAGCAGCGCCTCGGCGTCGTGCGGCTTACGTTCCGGGTAGGACAGCCGGTGCAGCACCGGCTGCTTGGAGCCGGTGACCGGCATCGTCCAGACCGCGACCCGGGTACGCCGTTCCCTGCTGGTGACGTTGTCGCCGGTGTCGGCGATCCAGAGGGTCTTGCCGTCGGGCGAGAGGGCCAGGTCCTCGGTGTCGAACGGGCCGTCGCCGGAGTACTTCACCGGCTCCTTGGCGATCTTGCACTTGGTGTCCAGGAAGAAGACCCGCTTGCGGCTCTCCTGGAGGGTGCCGTCGTTGATCACGATGTAGCCGGTCTTCGTGGCGACCAGACCCGACACCTCGCGCAGCCGCTCGTCGGTGATCGTGCACTTCTTCTTGCCCGCTGCCGCAGCGAGCGGACCCGCCCCGACGGACAGCGGCCCCGCGCCGGTGACGGGCGGGGCCACCCCGGCGGGGACGGCGGAGACCGGTGCCGCCCCGGCGGCAGCAGCGGGTGCCACGGCCGCGCCGAACAGGGCGAGGGCAACCGTGACCGAGGAGACAGCGCGGCGCATGGCGTCAGTGTCGCATGCCGCGATGAACCTCAGGTCACACCGGAGCGCTCACCGACTGCCGGCCACCGCCGGGTCACCCGCCGCCACGAACGGCGTCAGCTCGGCGGCCAGCGCCTCCCCCACCCGAACGTGCAGGAGCGTGCCCTCGGGCAGGTGGGAGGTGCTGAGCACCTCGCCCTGCCGGTGCAGCCGGGCCACCAGGTCACCCCGGTCGTACGGCAGGATCGCGCGGACCTCCACCGCCGGGCGGGGCAGCCGCTGCTCGATCACCTCGCGCAGCCCGTCGATGCCGCGTCCGCTGTGCGCGGAGACGAAGACCGCGTCCGGCCAGAGCCGCTTGAGCCGCAGCAGGGTCTCCTCGTCGGCGGCGTCGGTCTTGTTGACCACCAGCAGCTCGGGCAGCCGGTCGGCACCGACCTCGGAGAGCACCTCGCGGACCGCGCGGACCTGCTCCTCCGGATCGGGGTGGGTGCCGTCGACCACGTGCACCACCAGGTCGGCCTCGGCGACCTCCTCCAGCGTCGAGCGGAACGCCTCGACGATCTGGTGCGGCAGGTGCCGGACGAAACCCACCGTGTCGGAGAGCGTGTAGAGCCGCCCGTCCGAGGTGGTGGCCCGGCGGGTGGTCGGGTCCAGGGTGGCGAAGAGTGCGTTCTCCACCAGCACGCCCGCGCCGGTGAGCCGGTTGAGCAGGCTCGACTTGCCGGCGTTGGTGTAACCGGCGATGGCCACGGCGGGAACGGCGTTGCGGGAACGGCGGGCACGCTTGGTCTGGCGTACCGTCTTCATGCCCTTGATCTCCCGGCGCAGCCGGGCGATGCGGTGCCGGATGCGCCGCCGGTCGGTCTCCAGCTTGGTCTCACCGGGGCCGCGCAGACCCACGCCGCCGCCGGCGCCGCCACCCCGCCCGGAACCACCCGTCTGCCGGGAGAGCGTCTCACCCCAACCACGCAGCCGGGGCAGCAGGTATTCGAGCTGGGCCAGCTCGACCTGCGCCTTGCCCTCCTTGCTCTTGGCGTGCTGGGCGAAGATGTCGAGGATCAGCGCGGTGCGGTCGACGACCTTGACCTTGGTGCGCTGTTCCAGGTTCCGCAGCTGGGACGGGGACAGCTCACCGTCGCAGATCACCGTGTCGGCGCCGGTGGCGAGCACCACGCCGGTCAGGTCGTCGACCTTGCCCCGGCCGACGTAGGTGGCCGGGTCGGGGCGGCTGCGGCGCTGGATGAGCCCTTCGAGCACCTGTGAACCGGCGGTCTCGGCCAGGGCGGCCAGCTCGGTCAGCGAATTGTCGGCGTCGTTCTGGGTGCCCTCGGTCCAGACGCCGACGAGGACGACCCGCTCCAGCCGGAGCTGGCGGTACTCGACCTCGGTGATGTCGGTCAGCTCGGTGGAGAGGCCGGGGACCCGCCGCAACGCCTGCCGCTCCGACAGCTCGTACTCGCCGGTCGTGGCGTCGAGGTCGTCGTCCGAGTAGGGGGTGTGGGTCTCCTGGTCTCGCAAGCTGCGACTCCTGTCCGTTCTGTGCATGTACCAAGTAATCCTGACATGGGTCAACGCGGAACGCGACAGCTATATGCCCGTGGCACAGGTCGCCGAACACGGGGGCGGCTGCCGCCGTGGCCCGGCGGGCGAGTAGAAATGGCGACGAGCCGCCAGCGACGACGGAGGTATTTCCGTGGCCATCACCCGACTGCCGAGTGCCGGATTCTCGATCACGATCCGGATCGCGGTCCCCGCGGACGCCTCCTCGATCGGCCGGCTGACCACGTCGGTGGGTGAGGCCGGTGCGATCGTCACCGCGCTGGACGTGGTCGACTCCGACCCGACCCACGTGATCGTCGACCTCACCTGCGACACCGCCGACGCCGGCCACGCCGACCAGGTCGTCGAGGCGCTCACCGCGCTCGACGGGGTGGACGTGCGCAAGGTCTCCGACCGGACGTTCCTGCTACACCTCGGCGGCAAGATCGAGGTGCACTCGAAGGTCGGGCTGCGCACCCGTGACGAGCTGTCCCGGGCGTACACGCCGGGGGTGGCCCGGGTCTGCCAGGCGATCGCCGACAACCCGGCCGACGCCCGGCGGCTCACCATCAAGCGCAACACGGTCGCCGTGGTCAGCGACGGCTCGGCCGTGCTCGGCCTGGGCAACCTCGGCCCGGCGGCGTCGCTGCCGGTGATGGAGGGCAAGGCGGCGCTGTTCAAGCGCTTCGGCGGGGTGGACGCCTGGCCGGTGGTCCTCGACACCCAGGACACCGACGAGATCGTGGCGATCGTCAAGGCCATCGCCCCCGCGTACGGTGGGATCAACCTGGAGGACATCGCCGCGCCGCGCTGCTTCGAGATCGAGGCCCGGCTGCGCGAGGCCCTCGACATCCCGGTCTTCCACGACGACCAGCACGGCACCGCGATCTGCGTGCTGGCCGCGCTGACCAACGCGCTGCGCGTCGTGGGCAAGCAGCTCGCCGACGTCCGGGTGGTCGTCTCCGGGGCCGGCGCGGCCGGCACCGCGATCATGAAGCTGCTGCTGCGCCAGGGCGTCGGCGACATCATCGCGTACGACCGGCAGGGCGCCCTGCACCGCGACCTGCCCGACCTGAACCCGGCCTGGCAGTGGCTGGCCGAGAACACCAACCGGGAGAACTACTCCGGCGACCTGGCCGGCGCGGTCCGGGGTGCGGACGTCTTCATCGGGGTGAGCGCCCCCAACCTGCTCACCGGTGACGACATCGCCACCATGGCCAAGGACGCGATCGTCTTCGCGCTGGCCAACCCCGACCCGGAGGTCGACCCCCGGGAGGCCCGCAAGCACGCCGCGATCGTCGCCACCGGCCGCTCGGACCAGCCGAACCAGATCAACAACGTGCTCGCCTTCCCGGGGGTGTTCCGGGGCATGCTCGACGCGCACGCCGAGGAGTTCACCGAGGAGATGGCGATCGCGGCGGCCCGGGCCATCGCCGACGTGGTCGGCGAGGACAAGATCAACCCGACGGTGATCGTGCCGAGCGTCTTCGACTCCCGGGTCGCCCCGGCGGTCGCCGCCGCCGTCCGGGCCGCCGCCCAGAACCCGGCCGTCACCCCGCCGCCGGCCGCCGACCCGGGCCCGGCCGACCTCCCCGAGATCGCCGCCACCGCCAGCGCCACCCCCTGACCCCTCCCTCTCCGAGCCCTACCTCCCGCCAGCCGGCCCGCCCCGGCTGGCCCCGGCTCGACCCAGCTTCAACTGCCCCCGGTGATCAAGAGGTTTGCGTCACCCCGGCCCGCACCCGATGACGCAAACCTCTTGATCACCGCGCACCACCCCCGTCAGAACCGGGTGATCAAGAGGTTTACGTCATCCGCCACGCCGGTTCTGACGCAAACCTCTTGATCACCGAAGCGGGGCGGAGCGGAGCGACGCAGAGCAGGGCGAGGCAGAGCGGAGCGCGGTGGGGCGGGGAGGCGGCGGTCAGGGGAGGGTGAGGGTGCCGGTGGCGACCAGGACGGCGGGGCCGGCGAGCCAGCAGGAGTCGGCGGTCACCGTGACCGTGAGCCGGCCGCCGGGGAGGTCAACCGCCACGACGCCGGTGTCCCGGGCGGCGTCGCGCAGCGCCACGGCGGCGACCGCGCAGGCGCCGGTGCCGCAGGACAGGGTCTCGGCCGAGCCGCGCTCGTAGACCCGCATCAGCACATGGCCGTCGGTGCCGTCGACCGGGTCGGCGGGGGTGGTGAACTCGACGTTCACCCCGTGCGGGAAGACCCGGGGGTCGAATTCGGGTGCGCGGGTCAGGTCCAGGTCGGCCAGGTCGACACCGGCCGGCAGGGCGCAGACCAGGTGCGGGTTGCCGACGTCCACCGCCGTGCCGGGCAGGGTCAGCCCGCCGAGGACGGCGCGCGAGGCGTCGTACAGCCGGGGGCGGCGCATCTCGACGGCGATGGTGTCGCCGTCGACCCGGGCCCGCACCAGGCCGGCGCGGGTCGCCACCGGCAGGGTTCCGCCGGCCGGGGCGGCCAGCCCGGAGGCCAGCAGGTAGCGGACGAAGACCCGGGCCCCGTTGCCGCACATCTCGGCGAACGAGCCGTCGGAGTTCCAGTAGTCCATGAACCACTCGGCCTCACCGGCGAGGGCGACCCCGTCGGGGTGTTTCGCCGCCCGGACCACCCGCAGCACGCCGTCGCCGCCGAGGCCGCGCCGCCGGTCGCAGAGCGCGGCGACCAGGCCGGGGGTCAGGTCGAGGGTGCCGTCCGGGTCGGGCAGGATGACGAAGTCGTTGCCGGTGCCGTGACCCTTGGTGAACTCCACGCCCCCATCATGGCCGATGCCCGGCGACCACCCGCAGGGCAGTCTCGACAAACGTCGGCGCGGTCGGGTCCAGCCAGTGGATGCGCTGGTCACGGCTGAACCAGGAGCGTTGCCGCCGGACGAACCGGCGGGTGGCCCGGATCGTCTCGTCCCGTGCCTGCGCCTCGTCGGTCTCCCCGGCCAGGAACCGCAGCACCTGCTGGTAGCCGAGCGCCCGGCTGGCCGTCCGGCCGTCGGCCAGGCCCTGCCCGCACAGCGCGCGGACCTCGGCGACCAGCCCGTCGGCCCACATCCGGTCGACCCGCGCCGCGATCCGCTCGTCGAGCAGTGCGGTGTCGAGGTCGACGCCGAGCTGCACCGCCGGGTAGTACGGGGTCGGGTCGGGCAGCGAGGCGGTGAACGGCGCCCCGGTCAGCTCGATCACCTCCAGCGCCCGGACGATGCGTCGGCCGTTGCCGGGCAGGATGCCGGCCGCCGCCACCGGGTCCGCCCCGGCCAGCCGGGCGTACAGCGGGGCCGGGCCGAGCTGCGCCAGTTCCGCCTCCAGCCGTCCGCGTACCGCCGGGTCGGTGCCGGGGAACTCGAACTGTTCGAGCACCGCCCGCACGTACAGGCCGGAGCCGCCGACGAGCAGCGGCACCCGCCCCCGGGCCAGGATGTCGTCGACCGCCGCGCGGGCCAGCCGCTGGTACCCGGCGACGCTGGCCGGCTCGGTGACCGGCCAGATGTCCAGCAGGTGGTGCGGCACCCCGTCCCGTTCGGCCGGGGTGAGTTTGGCGGTGCCGATGTCCATGCCCCGGTAGAGCTGCATCGAGTCGGCGTTGACCACCTCACCGCCGAGGGCGTGCGCCAGGGCGATGCTCAGCGCCGACTTGCCCGCCGCGGTCGGACCGACCACGGCGACGACCGTGCCGCTCACCGCGCCACCCCGCCCGCCGACGCCGGCCCGGTGCCGCCGGCCGGTGTCCCGTCCGGGCCGGTCGGTTCCGTCCGTCTCCAGGAGGCCACCAGGTAGCCGACGCCGTAGGGGACGCCGTGGTGGCGCAGTTCGCCGCGCCAGTCTCCGCCGGCCGCTCGGACCGCCCCGGCCAGCACCTGCCAGGCCGGCCGGCCGGCGACCCCCAGCTGCGCCGACAGCTCCGGGTCCAGGCCGAGCAACGCCTCGGCGTCCGCGTCGGCCAGGGCACGGGCAACCTCCCCGTCGTACGCCCCGGCGCGCGGGTCGTCGTAGCCGGGCGCTTTCGGGCCGTGGCAGGCCGACCCGTCACCGAGCACCAGCAGGGCCCACGGCCCGTCCACCCCCAGCCGGGCGCCGAGGGCGGCGCACCGGTCGGTCGGCTCGTCCGACGCGACGCTCACCAGCCGCCAGGCGGTCGGGGCCGGCGGGGCGGTCCGGTCGACCAACCATGCCCCGACCAGGAGACTCAGCGGCAGCCCCTCGTCGTCGGCCGGCAGCGGCACAGGGCCGACGCCAACCGGCGGGGAAACAGCCGGCGGCGCAGGGTCGGACCGTGGCGGGGCGGCCCGGACCGGGGAGGGGCCGGCCGGGTCGCCGGTGGGGTCGGGGTGGGGTGTTCCGAGGCCGACCGTGAGGGGCAGGCCCCAGGGGGCAAAGCTGCCCCGGCGGGGCAGCTTCAGCTCGGCGGTGCGCTCGCCGGCACCGACCAGCACGATGGTGCCCGCTCCGGCCGCGTAGAGGGCGGCGACGGCGGCGGCGCAGGCGGCGCGCAGCTCCGCCAACTCGGGCGCGGCGGCCCCGGCCAGCTCGGGCACGATCAGCGGCGGGTGCGGGCAGACGGCGGCGGCGACCAGGGGCACCAGGCAACGGTAGCGGCCGGGCACCGCCCGCTCCGCCCACCCCGGTGCCCCGGGTGCGGCAGGGTCGGGCACCGGGGGGCGGTGGACCCCACTCCCCCGGTGCACGTCGGTGGTCAGTCGGTCTGGCCGCCCCAGCCGCCCTGGACCATGGTCTGGAACCGCCACTGCCCGCCGGTGCGGACCAGCAGGTCGGCGTAGCGCACCCGCTGGCGCTGGCCGTCGAGGGTGAACTCGGCCTCGGTGAGCACCACGGCCAGGCTGCGGGTGAGGAAGTAGGGCGTGCGGCGGCTCTCCATCCGCAGGTCGCCCCCGCCGCCGAGGACGCCGCCCATCATCTCCAGGTAGGCCGCCCGGTCGAGCTGGCGGGCCGAGCCCTCGCCGGTCGCGTCGTCGGTGACCGTGTTGAGCGGGAACAGCGCCAGGTCGGCGGTGCCGGCCACGTCGCCCGCCTCGGCCAGGGCGTCGTAC
The DNA here is from genome assembly GCF_007833915.1 of Micromonospora sp. HM134. NCBI lineage: Bacteria > Bacillati > Actinomycetota > Actinomycetes > Micromonosporales > Micromonosporaceae > Micromonospora > Micromonospora sp. HM134. The sequence goes on along the minus strand of NZ_CP041061.1, from coordinate 1,768,499 downwards.
CGGCGGAACCACTCGTCCAGCTCGGCGAGATCGGCGGCGTCGGGCACGAACCCGGGGTCGGCCGGGGGCGTCATCCGGGTGTGGGACTGGGTCATCCTGCTCCTCCTCGCCCGCCCGCAGTGCGGACGGCAGCTTCCTGTACGGCCTACCGTACAGCGTACGGCGGATCGCGACACTCCCCCCACGGAGCCTGTGTGTGGGTGCTAGGACACCGTATGGTCACGGTCAGAGACAGGCGCTCGACGCGGACGGGGGCGGACCTGTGACAATGCCGGGAGCAAGTTGGCTGCGCCGTGGCGGCGATCGCGGGGGGTTTCCCGACGACGCCGGGAGAACGAGGATGGGCACATGAGCGACTGGACTGCCTTCGGACGGGTGGACGCGGACGGCACCGTGTACGTGAAGACCGGCGAGGGCGAGCGGGTGGTCGGTTCCTGGCAGGCGGGCGCGCCCGAGGAGGGCCTGGCCCACTTCGCCCGCCGCTTCGCCGACCTGGTCACCGAGGTGGACCTCACCGAGGCCCGGCTCAACTCGGGCGCCGCCGACGCGGGGGGTTCGCTGAGCACCGTCCGGCGGATCCGCGCCTCGCTGGCCGAGGCCCACGTCGTGGGGGACATCGACGCCCTCGCCGCGCGCCTGGACAAGCTCGCCGTGCTCGCCGAGGAGAAGGCCGGCGAGGCCCGCGCCGCCCGGGAGGCCGCCCGGGGTGAGGCGCTCGCCCGCAAGACCGCCCTGGTCGAGGAGGCCGAGAAGCTGGCCGCCGAGTCGACCGGCTGGAAGACCGCCGGCGACCGGCTCAAGGAGATCCTCGACGAGTGGAAGACCATCCGGGGGGTCGACAAGAAGACCGACGGTGAGCTGTGGAAGCGGTTCGCCGCCGCCCGGGACGGCTTCACCAGGCGTCGGGGCGCCCACTTCGCATCCCTCGACCAGCAGCGCAAGCAGGCGCACACGGTCAAGGAGGAGCTGGTCGCCGAGGCCGAGAAGCTCTCCGACTCCACCGACTGGGCGGCCACCGCCAACCAGCTCAAGGAGCTGATGAACCAGTGGAAGGCCGCCCCGCGCGCCTCCAAGGAGTCGGAGCAGAAGCTCTGGGAACGGTTCCGCGCCGCCCAGGACGCCTTCTTCAGCCGGCGCAGTGAGGTCTTCTCGGCCCGGGACAACGAGCAGCGGGCCAACCTGGAGCGCAAGCAGGCGCTGCTGGTCGAGGCCGAGGCGCTGGACGTCGACGGCGACCCGAAGGGTGCCCAGGCGAAGCTGCGCGAGATCCAGGCCCAGTGGCACGAGGCGGGCCGGGTGCCCCGGGAGGCCGCCGCCGGCCTGGAGCGGCGGCTGCGTGCCATCGACGACAAGGTCCGCGAGGTGATGGACTCGGCCTGGCGGCGGACCACCAAGGAGGACAACCCGCTGCTCGCCCAGATGCGGGCGCAGGTCACCGAGGCCGAGGAGCGGCTCGCCCGCGCCCAGGCCGCCGGGGACGCCCGCCGGGTCAAGGAGGCCGAGCAGGCGCTCGCCTCCAAGCGGCAGTTCCTCCAGCTCGCCGAACAGGCCGGCTGACCCCGGCCCGACGCACGGGCAGGCTGAGCGGAGCGCTCCGCGAGCCCCCGGTCCCCGCGTGGGACCGGGGGCTCGCGCGTGTCTGCGGGCGGTACGGCGGTCGACCGGGAGTGGCCTGCCCGGACGGGCCGCCGGCACCGGTTGTTGACGCATCGAGACGGGCTGATCAGAATGGGCGGCAGAGCCAGGTCGATTCCACCGGCGCGAGGGCACCGACGACGGACACCGTCGTCGGGAGTCGCCGGTGCACCGCAGCGGGTGGCCGTGTCCACGTGACCCGGCACGTCGCGCACTGTCCGCGTATCCCGAAACCAGCGGGACGGACGGCGGCGGCCGGCGTTTCCCCCGGTTTTCCGCCCGCGTCGCCGTGGCGACGCCGGGCATCCGAAGTGGAGCCCGCATGTACCGACCCCGCATTCTCGGCGCCGCGCTCACCGCGCTCGCCACCGCTGCGGCCGGCGTGTTCGTCGCCGCCGCCGTCAGCACCACCCCGGCCGCCGCCGCCGTCGGCGGCACCGGCACCGGCTACCTGCACACCAGTGGCAACAAGATCGTCGACAGCACCGGCGCGACGGTCCGGTTGACCGGCATCAACTGGTTCGGCATGGAGACCGACAACCGCACGTTCCACGGCCTGTGGTCGAACAACCCGTGGCGTGGGCAACTCGACAAGATGGCCAGCCTGGGCTACAACACGCTGCGCATCCCGTACTCGAACGACTCGGTCAAGCCGGGCGCGACCGCCACCGGGATCAACGACTTCGTCAACCCGGACCTGATCGGGCTCTCCCCGTTGCAGATCCTCGACAAGGTGATCGACTACGCCGGCAGCAAGGGCATGCGGGTCATCCTGGACCGGCACCGGCCGACGTCGGCCGGTCAGTCGCCGCTCTGGTACACCTCGACGGTCTCCGAGGCGACCTGGCTCAACGACTGGAAGATGCTGGCCCAGCGGTACGCCGGCAACACCACGGTGATCGGCGCGGACCTGCACAACGAGCCGCACGCCGAGGGCACCAACCCGGCCGCGACCGGCGCCTGCTGGGGCTGCGGCGACACCACCCGGGACTGGCGGCTGGCCGCCGAGCGGGCGGGCAACGCGATCCTCGGGGTGCAGCCGAACTGGCTGATCTTCGTGGAGGGGGTGAGCTGCCCCAGCGGCGGCCTGTCGAACGTCTGGGACAACGACACCAGCAACGACGAGGACTGCGGCTGGTGGGGTGGCAACCTGTCCAAGGCCGGGCAGTTCCCGGTCCGGCTGAACGTGGCGAACCGGCTGGTCTACTCGCCGCACGAGTACGCCACCAGCGTCTACGAGCAGGAGTGGTTCAAGGCGGCCGACTTCCCGGCGAACCTGCCGGCGGTCTGGGACCGCTACTGGGGTTACCTCTACAAGCAGAACATCGCCCCGATCATGATGGGCGAGTTCGGCAGCACCCTGGCCGACCCCCGGGACAAGGTGTGGCTGGAGAAGCTGATGGCCTACACCGGCACCGGCGTGAACGGGATGTCCTTCACCTACTGGTCGTGGAACCCGAACTCGGGTGACACGGGTGGCATCGCGCTGGACGACTGGACCAACATCAACACCGCCAAGCAGGCGATCCTCCAGCCGTACCTGATCGCGCCGGTGGCCGGTGGGGCCGACCCGACGGGCACCCCGACGCCGAAGCCGCCGACGACCACCCCGGTGCCGCCGACCACCACCGCGCCGCCGCCCACCACGACGCCCCCGCCGCCCACCACCACGCCGCCGGCGTCCGGTGGGTGCACCGCCACCTACAAGCAGGTCAACGCCTGGCAGGGTGGCTTCCAGGGCGAGCTGACCGTCAAGAACACCAGCTCGGCGGCGGTCAACCCGTGGTCGGTGACCTGGACCTGGCCGTCCGGGGTCACCCTGGTCAACGGGTGGAACGCCACGGTCACCCAGTCCGGCACGACGGTGACCGCCGCCGGGCCGAGCTACGCGCCGTCGCTGGCGGCGGGCGCGTCGGTCACCGTGGGCTTCACCGCCAACGGTACGGCCGCCGCGCCGGCCTCGGTGAAGCTCAAGGGCACCGCCTGCTGAGCCGGTCCCGTCCGCACCCGGCGGGCCGCCTGTCGACTCGTCCGTCGACAGGTGGCCCGCCGGCCGGTCCGGCACCGTCGGGGCGGCAGCCGGCCCGCCGATTTACATCTGCGACTGTCTATGCTTTGCTCGGGAAAGCGCTTGTCCGGGCTGCGGGCGCACCACACGGGAGCCACCTCGTACCGACCTGACCCCCCGGCAGGGGCCGATCGGCGAACGCGGCGAGTCACCGGTGCCCACGGGCGCGGCACCCACCGGCGGCTCCCCCGTCGACGGCCGCCTGTCCCACCCGAAAGGGACGCAGCATGCGCACACCTCGGCGTCGTACGACGCTGATCGCCGCCACCACCGTCGCCCTCCTCGCCACCGGCACGCTCACCGCCGTCGCCGCCCACGCCGCCACCGGCTGCGCGGTCAGCTACACCCTCGGCGGGCAGTGGCAGGGCGGCTTCACCGGCAACGTCACCGTCACCAACCTCGGCGACCCGCTGTCGAGCTGGAGCCTGCGCTGGTCGTACTCGGCCGGGCAGACGGTCAGTGACGCCTGGAACGCCACCGTGGCCCAGAGCGGCAGCACGGTGACCGCCACCAACGTCAGCTACAACGGGAGCGTGCCGACCGGCGGCAGTGTCTCGTTCGGCTTCAACGGCACCTGGAACAACTCCAGCAACCCGGCACCGACCAGCTTCACCCTCAACGGGGTGACCTGCACCGGAAGCACCGCCCCCACCGGTGCGCCGACCACCCCGCCGTCGGCCACACCCCCGCCGACCACCCCGCCGGCGACCACCCCGCCGCCCAGCGTGCCGCAGACCGGCCTGGTCGGCTGGGCCACCCAGAACGGCGGCACCACCGGCGGCGGCAGCGCGGGCGCGACGACCGTCTCCACCGCCTCGGCGCTGACCAGCGCGTTGAACGCCACCGGCGCGGCGGTGATCCGGGTCTCCGGCACCATCAACTGCTCGGGCATGCTGCGGGTCCGCTCCAACAAGACGGTGCTCGGCAACGCCGGAGCGACGATCGTCGGCTGCGGCTTCACCGTCAACGGCGACCGTAACGTCATCATCCGGAACCTGACGTTCCGCAACTGGAGCGACGACGCGATCAACGTGGAGAGTTCGGCCACCAACATCTGGATCGACCACAACACCTTCAGCAACGGCTACGACGGCACCGTCGACATCAAGCGCGGCTCGGACTTCGTCACCGTCTCCTGGAACCGGGTCTACAGCCACGACAAGACGATGCTGCTCGGGCACAGCGACGACAACGGCAGCCAGGACATCGGCCACCTGCGGGTGACCTACCACCACAACTGGTACGACGGCAGCAAGCAGCGCAACCCCCGGGTCCGCTTCGGCAACCCGGTGCACGTCTACAACAACTACTACTACAACAACGCCGGCTACGGCGTGGCCTCCACGATGAGCGCCGGGGTGCTCGTCGAGGGCAACTACTTCGAGAACGTCAAGGACACCTACCACCTCGGCGAGGCCGACTCCGGGCCGGGCAGCCTGGTGGCCCGCAACAACCACTTCGTCAACTCGCCCGCCGGGCAGACCGGCGGCAGCGTCGCCGGCATCCCGTACCCGTACACCCTGGACAGCGCGAGCAGCGTGAAGTCCATCGTGACGGCGGGCGCCGGCGCGGGCCGGATCTCGGTCTGACCGCGCACCGGTCGGGGTCCGCCGGTGGCGGGCCCCGGCCGGGGGGTCAGTGCGCGGCGCAGCCGGTCGTCGGCGCGGGCGGCGCGGCCGGCGCGCCGACCGTGGGCAACCCGAGCAACACCCCGGGGGTACGCGGGGCGCGGCCCGCCTCGGCGGCGTCACCGGCCCGGGTACGCCGGTGTGCCAGCGGCGCGCCGTCGGCGTTGAGGTGGTGCGGGGCGGCGTAGGTGACGGTGGTGTGCACGATGTCGCCCGGCCGGACGGTGCCGGCCGCGCCCGGCCCACCGGGCGCGCCGGTGGCGAAGTGCACCAGGCGGCCGTCGCGGGCCCGACCGGAGAGCCGGCCGGTGCGGTCGTCCTTGCGGCCCTCGCCGACGGCCACCAGCACCTCGACGGTCTCGCCGACCAGCCTGCGGTTCTCCGCCCAGGTGATCTCCTCGACGCAGGCGATCAGCCGCTCGTAGCGTTCCTGCACGACCTGCTTGGGCAGTTGGCCGTCCATGGTCGCGGCCGGGGTGCCGGGGCGCTTCGAGTACTGGAAGGTGAACGCCGACGAGAAGCGGGCCGCGCGGACCACGTCGAGGGTCTGCTCGAAGTCCGCCTCCGTCTCGCCGGGGAAGCCGACGATGATGTCGGTGGTGATCGCCGCGTCGGGCATCGCCGCACGGACCTTCTCGATGATGCCGAGGTACTTCTCCGACCGGTACGAACGGCGCATCGCCTTCAGCACGTCGTCCGAGCCGGACTGCAGCGGCATGTGCAGCGAGTGGCAGACGTTCGGGGTCTCGGCCATCGCGGCGATCACGTCGTCGGTGAAGTCCTTCGGGTGCGGGCTGGTGAACCGGACCCGCTCCAACCCGTCGATCTCACCTGTCGCGCGCAGCAGCTTGCCGAAGGCGTACCGGTCGCCGAACTCGACGCCGTAGGAGTTGACGTTCTGCCCGAGCAGGGTCACCTCCAGCACCCCCTCGGCGACCAGGGCGCGCACCTCGGCGAGGACGTCACCGGGGCGGCGGTCCTTCTCCTTGCCGCGCAGGGCGGGCACGATGCAGAACGTGCAGGTGTTGTTGCAGCCCACCGAGATCGACACCCAGCCGGCGTACGTCGACTCGCGCCGGGTCGGCAGGGTGGACGGGAAGACGTCGAGGGATTCGAGGATCTCCACCTCGGCGGCGGTGTTGTGCCGGGCCCGTTCCAGCAGCACCGGCAGCGAGCCGATGTTGTGCGTGCCGAACACCACGTCCACCCAGGGGGCCTTGCGGACGATGTCGCCGCGGTCCTTCTGGGCCAGGCAGCCGCCGACGGCGATCTGCATCCCCGGGTGCCTGTCCTTCACGGGGCGCAGGTGACCGAGGTTGCCGTAGAGCCGGTTGTCGGCGTTCTCCCGGACGGCGCAGGTGTTGAACACCACCACGTCCGGGTTGTCGTCGGCGTCGGCGACCCGCACGTAACCGGCCTGTTCGAGCAGGCCGGAGATGCGCTCGGAGTCGTGCACGTTCATCTGGCAGCCGTACGTGCGCACCTGGTAGGTGCGCGGGCTGCCCGCGGCTGCGGTAGTCATGACGTGCACAGCGTATCCGGGCCGACCGACCCGGGCCGACCGGGAAGACCCCGACGAGGAGGAACCATGTGCCGGAGCATCAAGACCCTGCGCGAGCCGTACGCCCCGACGGTCACGCCGGCCGACATCGAGGCGGCGGCGTTGCAGTACGTCCGGAAGGTGTCCGGTTTCCGGGCCCCGGCGGCGCACAACGCGGCGGCGTTCGAGGCGGCGGTGCAGGCGGTGACCGCCGCCACCGCGACCCTGCTGGACCAGTTGCAGGTCCGGGGCGCCCGCCCGACCGCCCCCTGACCCCGGCGCACCGGCCCGGACCGGACCGGACCGCAGCGAGGGGCCCGGGTCGGGCGGGGCGGTCAGGCGGCGGCGAGGGCCGGGTTGACCGAGTCCGGTGCCCAGCGCGACCGGCAGCACCGCGACCAGCCCCGGCAGCCCGGGTGCGCCAGGGTGCAGAGCCGGCGGGCGGAGAGCACCTCGCCGTCGTCGGTCTCGGTGACCTCGAAGTGCACCGGGCGGATCGTGCCACCCGGGGCGACCAGCAGGTGCCGGCCGGCGTCGAGGGTGTCGTCGGCCAGCAGGCAGTCCCGGTCGAGCAGCCGGGCCAGCGCGGCGACCGCGCTCAACTCGTGCAACGACTCGGGTACGCCGTAGCAGTCGACGATCGTCCCGAACTCCCCCGGGGCCTCCCAGACGTCGCAGATCACCGCGTACGTGGGCAGCCGGGCCGGGTCCGCCACGGCCAGGGGCATCACCACCCGGCCGAGCGCCTCGGCCAGCGCCGGGTACACCTCCACGGGTGCGGCCCGGTCGATTCTCCAGTTCCACAGCTCGGTCATGCCGCCTCCTCGCTGCGTTCGTCCCACCGGCCTCCGGATCGGGCCTTACTGACGATGGTGGGGGGCATTTGACCTCAGCCGGGGGCAAGTTACCGGTCTGTGACCATTCCGGGCAAAATTTCCTGACGCTCCGCTGCGCCGAGTAGCGGGAAAATGACAGTTTATCGGGTACGGTGCCCCGGCCGGGCCGGGCTGCCCAGCCCTGTCGGCGCGTCGCCGCCGCGCGGCGGGCGGGTCAGCGGACGACGACCATCGACCCACCCCGGGGCAGCAGCTCGCCGATCACCGTCGCCCCGGGCACCTCGCCGGCCAGCAGCAGCCCGCCGGAGGTCTGCGCGTCGGCCAGCAGCAGCCGGTCGGCCTCACCGGTCGACCCGAACCCGGTCCACGGGCCCACCCAGTCCAGGTTGCGCCGGGTGCCGCCACTGACGTGCCCGTCGCGCACCGCCTCCCGGGCACCGGGCAGGTAGGGCACCCGGGCGGCGTCGATCGCCACCGTCAGGCCACTGGCGCGGGCCAGCTTCGAGGCGTGCCCGAGCAGCCCGAAACCGGTCACGTCGGTGCCGCAGCGGATGCCGGCCGCGACGGCGGCGCGGGCCGCGTCCCGGTTGAGCGTGGTCATCGACGCCACCGCCTCGGCGGAGACCTCGCCGGTGGCCTTGTGCCTGGTGTTCAGCACCCCGACGCCGAGCGGCTTGGTCAGCGACAGCGGCAGCCCGGCCCGGCCGGCGTCCAGGGTGATCAGCTCGTCGGGGCGGACCAGCCCGGTCACGGCCAGCCCGTACTTGGGGCCGTCGTCGTCGACGCTGTGCCCGCCGGCCAGATGGCAGCCGGCTTCCCGGGCCACGTCCTGCCCGCCGCGCAGCACCTCCCGGGCCAGTTCCAGCGGGAGGGTGTCCCGGGGCCAGCAGAGCAGGTTGATGGCGACCAGCGGGGTGCCGCCCATGGCGTACACGTCGGACAGGGCGTTCGCGGCGGCGATCCGCCCCCAGTCGTAGGCGTCGTCGACGACCGGGGTGAAGAAGTCGGCGGTGGTGACCAGGCCGGTCCGCCCGTCCAGCCGAACCACCGCGGCGTCGTCGCCGTGGTCCAGGCCGACCAGCAGCTCGGCGGTGCCGGTGGCCGGCCCCAGCCCGGCGACCATCGCCTCCAGCTCCCCCGGTGGGATCTTGCAGGCGCAGCCGCCACCACGCGCGTACTCGGTCAGGCGGACCCGGTCGGTCATCCCCCCATGATCTCCGTCACCCCGCCGCGCCGCCACCTGACGGCCCGTCGGGGTGACGGAATTCGGACGTCGGCGCACACCCGACACCGGTGTTACCTCTCCGTGACCCGTTGAGTTGCGATCCGCCACGTCGCCCCGCCTACAGTGGCCCAACCGGGGGTCGACCGACCCCGCTTTCCGGTACGACGACAGGGACGGTGGACGACGTGGCGACCGGCGAACCGCTGATCGTGCTGGACAAGGTCAACAAGTGGTTCGGCCCCCTGCACGTGCTCGACGACGTGTCACTCTCGGTGGGCAAGGGCGAGGTCGTGGTGGTGATCGGGCCGTCCGGGTCGGGCAAGTCGACGCTCTGTCGGACGATCAACCGGCTGGAGCCGATCAACGACGGGACGATCACCTTCGACGGCCGGCCGCTGCCGGCCGAGGGCAAGGCGTTGGCGAAGCTGCGCAGCGAGGTCGGCATGGTCTTCCAGTCGTTCAACCTCTTCGCCCACAAGACCATCCTGGAGAACGTCACCCTCGGGCCGGTCAAGGTCCGCAAGGAGAAGCCGGCCGCCGCCCGCGAGCGCGGCCTGGCCCTGCTCGACCGGGTCGGCATCGCCAACCAGGCCGACAAGTACCCGGCCCAGCTCTCCGGCGGCCAGCAGCAGCGGGCAGCGATCGCCCGCGCGCTGGCCATGCAGCCCAAGGCGATGCTCTTCGACGAGCCGACCAGCGCGCTGGACCCGGAGATGGTCGGCGAGGTGCTCGACGTGATGACCTCGCTGGCGAGTGAGGGCATGACCATGGTGGTGGTGACGCACGAGATGGGCTTCGCCCGGCACGCCGCCAACCGGGTGATCTTCATGGCCGACGGGCAGCTCGTCGAGGACGCCCCGCCGACGGAGTTCTTCGCCAACCCGCGCAGCGAGCGGGCCCGGGACTTCCTCTCCAAGATCCTCACGCACTAGGCGTCCGTAGTGGAGCGCGCCGGTCACCGGTGCATTCCGACGAAGAAGGAGATCAGTATGCGTATGAAGCGCGTGGCGGCAGTCGCCGCGGCGGCTACTCTGGCGCTCGGCCTGGCCGCCTGCGGTGGCGACGACGCCGACGAGGGCACCGGCGCCGGCAGCAAGTCCTTCGCCGCCGGCAGCACCATGGAGAAGCTCAACAAGGCGCAGAAGATCAAGGTCGGCACCAAGTTCGACCAGCCCGGCTTCGGCCAGAAGGGCCTGTCGGGCAAGCCGGAGGGCTTCGACGTCGAGATCGCCAAGCTCATCGTCAAGGAGCTGGGCATCCCCGAGGACAAGATCGAGTACGTCGAGACGCCGTCGAAGGTCCGTGAGGACGTCATCGTCAACGGCACCGTCGACCTGGTCGCGGCGACCTACACGATCAACGACAAGCGCAAGGAGCGGATCGCCTTCGCGGGCCCGTACTACGAGGCCGGCCAGAACATCCTGGTCAAGAAGGACGACACCACCATCACCGGGCCGGACTCCTTCAAGGACGGCACCAAGAAGGTCTGCTCGGTGACCGGGTCCACCCCGGCCGAGGAGATCAAGAAGTACGTCAAGGACGTCGCCACCCAGCTGGTGCTCTTCGACACCTACGACAAGTGCCGCGACGCCCTCAAGGGCGGCCAGGTCAACGCTGTCACCACCGACAACGTGATCCTGCTCGGGTACGTCGCCAAGGACGAGGCGTCGTTCAAGCTGGCCGGCGAGAACTTCACCAAGGAGCCGTACGGCATCGGGGTGAAGAAGGAGGACAACGACTTCCGCAACTTCGTCAACGACACGCTGGAGAAGGCGTTCAACGACGGCAGCTGGAAGAAGGCGTGGGACGACACCGCCGGCAAGTTCGGCGCGGAGCTGGGCAGCGCGCCCACCGTCAACCGTTACTGATCTGACCTCGATCTGGAGGGTGGGGAGGAACACCGACCCGTGAGTGTGCTCATCGACAAGTTCGACGTCTTCGCGGGTGGTTTCTGGCTCACCCTCCAGATCTGCGTCCTCGCCGCGATCGGTGCCCTGGTCCTGGGCGCCGTCGTGGCGGTGCTGCGCATCTCGCCGGTGCCGCCGCTGCGCGCCGTCGGCACCGCCTACGTGAACGTCTTCCGGAACATGCCGTTGACCGTGGTGATGTTCTTCGCCGCCTTCGGCCTGCCGGCGCTCGGCTCCAACGCCGACTTCCTGCGTGTCCCCGTACTGGATTCGCTCTTCTCCCGGCTCGGCACCGACCTGCCGTACTTCCGCTTCGCGCTGATCGCCCTGGTGCTCTATACCGCCGCGTTCGTCTGCGAGGCGCTGCGCTCCGGGGTCAACGCGGTGCCGCCGGGCCAGGCCGAGGCGGCCCGGTCGCTCGGCCTGACCTTCGGCCAGAACCTGCGGCACGTGGTGCTGCCGCAGTCCTGGAAGGCGTCGGTGGTGCCGCTCGGCTCGGTGATCATCGCGATGATCAAGAACTCGGCGCTGATCGGCTTCTTCGGCGTGGTCGGCGACCTGTCCCAGACCGCCGACCAGCTCACCTCCGCCGAGGGCTACGCCTTCATCCCGGTCGCCATCGGCATCTCGATCGGCTACCTGATCATGACCGTGCCGCTCGGCGCACTGCTCGACCGGCTGGAGAAGCGACAGGCGGTGGCCCGATGAGTCAGCAGACCAGCGTCCTGTACGACGTCCCCGGCCCGCGCCAGCGCCGGATCACCCTGATCAGCAGCATCGTCGCCACCGTGCTGCTGGCCGTCGGCGCGTACCTTCTGATCTACCGCCCGCTGGACGACAAGGGCCAGTTCTCGATGGAACTGTGGGGGCCGCTGGTCGACCCCTCCAACGAGAACTTCTCCCAGGTGTGGGACCGGATCGGCTTCGGCCTGAAGAACACCCTGACCGCCGCCGCGCTGGCCATCGTCGCCTCGCTGGTGGTCGGCACCCTGCTCGCGGTGCTGCGCATCCAGCTCAAGAGCCTCACCCGGCGGCGCTTCACCGGGATGGCCACCCCGGTGGCCTACCTGCTGCGCGGGCTGAGCGTCACCCTCTCGGCGGTCACCCGGGTCTGCGTCGAGGTGTTCCGGGGCCTGCCGGTGGTGCTCACCATCTTCTTCGTGGCCCGGGGCTTCCCCGAGTTCGGCATCTCCTTCGACTCGCTGTGGTACCTGGTCATCGGCCTGACCGTCTACAACTCCGTGGTCATCGCCGAGATCCTGCGCTCCGGCATGGAGGGGCTGCCCGGCGGGCAGGCCGAGGCCGCCGCCGCGATCGGCCTCTCCCCCGCGCAGACCACCCGGATGATCCTGCTCCCCCAGGCGTTCCGGATCATGCTGCCGGCGCTGATCAGCCAGCTCGTCGTGGTGCTCAAGGACACCTCGCTGGGCTTCATCATCAGCTACGAGGAAACCCTCAACATCGGCAAGCAGATCATCGGCGTACTGGACAACCCGATCCAGGTCTACGTGGTGATCGCCGCGCTGTTCATCCTGGCCAACTACTCGCTGTCGAAGCTGGCCCAGTTCGTTCAGCGGCGCCTCTCCCGGGGCCGTAAGTCGGCCGGCACGCCGGCCCCGCAGGCCCCGGCCACCGCGCTCGTCTCCCAGGCCGAGGGCGGGGGCGGCGGAGGCGGCGCAGCAGGCAACTGACCCACCCCCGAACACCGGACGAGGGCCGGCCCGGAGATCCGGGCCGGCCCTCGTCGCGTCGTGCGGTGGTCAGCGGGCGATCTCGGTGACCCGGGACTCGCGGACCACGGTCACCCGGATCTGCCCCGGGTAGGTCAGCTCCTCCTCGATCTGCTTGGCCACGTCCCGGGCCAGCACCGCCGCGCCGATGTCGTCGACGTCGTCCGGCTTGACCATCACCCGGATCTCCCGGCCCGCCTGCATCGCGAAGACCTTCTCCACGCCGAGCTTGCCGGCCGCGATCTCCTCGATCCGCTCCAGCCGCTTGACGTACGCCTCCAGGCTCTCCCGCCGGGCCCCCGGCCGCCCGCCCGAGCAGGCATCGGAAGCCTGGGTGAGGACCGCCTCGATGGTCTGCGGCGGCACCTCGTTGTGGTGCGCCTCGATGGCGTGCACCACGTCCTCGCTCTCGCCGTACTTACGGGCCAGGTCGGCGCCGATGATGGCGTGGCTGCCCTCCACCTCGTGGGTGAGCGCCTTGCCGATGTCGTGCAGGAACGCCGACCGCTTGATCGTCGGCACGTCCAACCGCAGCTCGGCGGCCATGATCCCGGCGATGTGCGCGGTCTCCACCAGGTGCTTGAGCACGTTCTGCCCGTACGACGTGCGGTAGCGCAGCCGGCCGAGCAGGGTGACCAGCTCGGGGTGGATCTCGGTGATGCCCACCTCGACCAGGGCGTCCTCGGCGGCCCGGTGGCACAGCTCCTCCACCTCCTGCCGGGCCAGGTCGTGCACCTCCTCGATCCGGTGCGGGTGGATCCGCCCGTCGAGGACCAGCTTCTCCAGGGTGAGCCGGCCGACCTCCCGGCGCACCGGGTCGAAGCAGGACAGCAGCACCGCCTCCGGGGTGTCGTCGATGATCAGGTTGACCCCGGTCACCGACTCGAAGGCGCGGATGTTGCGCCCCTCCCGGCCGATGATCCGCCCCTTCATCTCGTCCCCCGGCAGGTGCAGCACGCTGACCACGCTCTCCGCGGTCTGCTCGCTGGCCACCCGCTGGATGGCGTCCACCACGATGTGCCGGGCACGCTGCTCGGCGGTGGTGCGGGCGTCGGACTCGATGTCCCGCACCAGCAGCGCCGCCTCCCGCTTCGCCTGCGTCTCGATCGCCTCGATCAGCTCCGTCCGGGCCGACTCGGCGGTGAGCCCGGCGACACGTTCCAACTCCCGCCGACGCTGCTCCTCGGCCACCGTCAGGGCGGCCTCCCGGGCGGTGACCGCTGCCTCCCGCTCGGCCAGCGCGGCGCTGGCGGCGGTGAGCTGCCGCTCCCGCTCGGCCAGCCGCTCCACCTCCTCGGTGTGCAGCCGCTCCCGCTCGTCCATCCGGGCGGCCCGGCGTTCCACCTCGGCCGCCTGCTCCCGCGTCGTCGCGGCGAGCACCGCCACCTCACGCTCACCGCTGCGCCGGGCGGCGGCCCGGAGCTGCTCGGCGTCCGCCTCGGCCTGCTTGTGGGCCCGTTCCAGGACGGTGTCCGCCTCGGCGCGGGCGTCGTCGAGAACCCGCCGGGCCTCCGCCCGGGCCGACTTCGCCTCCGCCTTGGCGCCGGCCGCCTCGGCCCGCGCCGCCGAGGCGGCGGACTTCGCCACGTCGATGGTGCTGTTCACCTCGTCGGCGGCGCTGCGCAGCGCGGCCAGCGACTGTTCCTGCCGGTCCTTCTCCGCGATGAAGGCGGGATCGTCCGGGGCGGGGGCGGTGCCGATCCGGCGCAGCGCCCGTACGCCGACCAGGACCACGCCGACCACGACGGCGGCGAGGAGCCCGACGACGATCAGGAGCACCACGTCGAAGGTGCTCATGCCGGCGTCCCGTCACCCGGGCCGGTGGGCCGCAACACCGTGCCGGCGCGACTGTGCGCGCCACCACCTCCTGGGGACCCCCGGTCCCTGTGCCGACCAGCCATGGTCGCGCCTCCCCAAACGTCTACGCCGCAGGGGAACCGTGCCGACGGGCACGCCACCTCTGCGGCTCCGGACGCCCGACCGAGCGGCTGGCCGTGGGTACAGCTCTCCGTCGGCGATGCCCATGCGGCATCGCCGACAGCCGGGTGCAGTTGTCGGGTCGGCTCCGGACCGGCTGTCCGGAGGGACCGTCAAGGCCGGTGGAGCTGGCCAAAGTGATGCGGTTCTGTTACGCGATCTATGTTGTGCGCTTAGCCTGCGCTTGGTCGGGCAAAGTGAGCCTGTATGGCGAGGCTAGGTCGCGGAAGGCCGTTCGGTCAAGAACTCATGATCAAACCCCCCGAACGGAGAGAGTTGACAACGTCACCCAGCGGTGATCCGAGTCCGGACACGGCGCTACAAAAAACCCAAAGGTTCGCGGTGGCGGGGTCGGACCCGGTCGGGTCAGCGGGCCCCCAGCGCGCGGGCGCAACCCGCCAGGGCGGCATTGTCGGGGGCCGGTGAGCCGTCCGGCAGGTGCAGGGTGTCCTCCAGGCCGATCCGGGTGTCCAGCCCCCGGCGGACCGCCTCGAAGAGCACCGGCCAGGTGGCCGGCCCCTCGCCGTGCAGCAGCACCGGAGGATCACCGGGGGCGAGGCGGGCGAGCATGTCGGCGGCATCGGCCAGCGCCCGGTCCGGCTCGTCGGCCAGGCACTCGACCAGGACCCGACCGGCCGGCACCCGCCAGCCCCGCCAGGCGCGGACCGCGTCGACCGTCCAGAGGCCGGCCTCGACCAGCACGCCCCGCTCGTGCAGGGCCGCCGCGACCGCCCCGGCACCGTCCTCGTGGGCGTTGACCGAGGCGAAGTCGGGCAGCACCGACCAGGCGCGGACGGCGGCGACCCGGTCGGCCGGGTCGGGTGCGATCCACGCGCCGGTGCTCACCCCCACCGGCAGCCCCGGCCGGGCGGTGCGGATCGCGGTCACCGCCTCGGCGATCACCGACGGGGACAGCGACTCGGCACCGTCGGCGTCGCGGGGATGGACGTGCACCGCCGCCACCCCCAGCGCGGCACAGCGGACCGCGTCGGCGGCCAACTCGGCGGCGGTCAGCGGCACGGCGGGGTGCTCGTCACGCCGCCGGGCACCGTTGAGGGACGCCTTCCACACCGGTCAGCCCCGCTCGCCCTCGGCGTCGGCCAACGCGTCGGCGTCGATCTGCTCGGCGAACTCGGCCGCCTCGGCGCTCTGCGCGGTCAGGGCGTCCTTCACCGCCCGGATCGCCAACCCGGGCGGGTAACCCTTGCGGGCGAGCATGCCGACCAGCCGGCGGAACACCGCGTCGGGCTCTCCCCGGGCGGTCCGCAGCTTCCGGTCGACCAGGGCGCGGGCGGTCTGCGCCTCGGTCTCCTCGTCCAGCTCGCCGAGGGCCTCGCTGGCCACCTCGCCGTCCACGCCGCGCTGGCGCAGCTCGTTGGCGAGCGCCCGGCGGGCCAGCCCGCGACCGTTGTGCCGGCTGGAGACCCACGCACGGGCGAAGGCCGCGTCGTCGATGATGCCGACCTCGTCGTAGCGGTCGAGCACCTGGGCGGACACCTCGTCGGAGATGCCCTTCTTCGCCAGCGCCCCGGCCAGCTCGGCCCGGGTACGCGGGCGCACCGCGAGCTGCCGCAGGCAGATCTCCCGGGCCAGCTCGCCCTCGTCCCGGGGCGTCGGCTCACCTGATGTCGGCTCGGTCCCGTCCGACGCCCCCCGGCGACCTCGCCGGGGGCGGGGCATCGTGTCCTCGGCACCCGCGCGGGGTGGGGCGGCGTCCCAGCCCCGCCCCGCGCGGGCGCGTCGTCCTGCCATCGGGGCGCGACCGGTCAGAAGTCGACAGGCGGCAGCTCAGGGCCACCGGCGGCATCACCCGCGCCGACCCCGACGCCGAGCTTCTCCAGGATCTTCTTCTCGATCTCGGCGGCCACGTCCGGGTTCTCCTTCATGAACTCCCGGGCCTTCTCCTTGCCCTGGCCGAGCTGGTCACCGTCGTAGGTGTACCAGGCACCCGACTTGCGGATGATCGCCTGTTCCACGCCGACGTCGATCAGCGAGCCCTCGCGGGAGATGCCCTTGCCGTACATGATGTCGAACTCGGCCTGCTTGAACGGCGCGGCGACCTTGTTCTTCACGACCTTGACCCGGGTGCGGTTACCGACCACGTCGGTGCCGTCCTTGAGGCTCTCGATGCGGCGCACGTCGAGCCGGACCGAGGCGTAGAACTTCAGCGCCCGACCACCGGTGGTCGTCTCGGGCGAGCCGAACATGACGCCGATCTTCTCGCGGAGCTGGTTGATGAAGATCGCCGTGGTGCCGGTGTTGTTGAGCACGCCGGTGATCTTCCGCAGCGCCTGGCTCATCAGCCGGGCCTGGAGGCCGACGTGGCTGTCGCCCATCTCGCCCTCGATCTCGGCGCGCGGCACCAGGGCCGCCACCGAGTCGATCACGATGATGTCGATCGCGCCGGAGCGGACCAGCATGTCGGTGATCTCCAGCGCCTGCTCGCCGGTGTCCGGCTGGGAGACCAGCAGGGCGTCGGTGTCGACACCGAGCGCCTTCGCGTAGTCGGGGTCGAGCGCGTGCTCGGCGTCGACGAAGGCGGCGATGCCGCCGGCCCGCTGGGCGTTGGCCACCGCGTGCAGGGCGACCGTGGTTTTACCGCTGGACTCGGGGCCGTAGATCTCGACGACCCGGCCCCGGGGCAGACCGCCCACGCCGAGCGCCACGTCGAGCGCGATGGAACCGGTCGGGATGACCGAGGTCTGGACGACCGGGCGCTCGCCCAGCCGCATCACCGACCCCTTGCCGAACTGCTTGTCGATCTGAGCGAGAGCAAGGTCGAGTGCCTTCTCCCGGTCGGGCCCTGCGGCCATGTTTGCCACTCCTGCCTTCGCCGGCGTCTTTCCTGAGCTTCGCGTCACGCGGACACGCTAGGCGCTGGGTCCGACAGAAAACCAGCCGACGGGCCGCGAGCTGTGGACGAGCACCCCGCTGTGGACAATAGCCGAACAGGTGTACGAGCCGGCAAGCGACACGCGGAAGTGCCGGAACGGCAGCTCAGCGTAGCCGTACGGGCACCCGGTCGGGGTACGCGGCGACCACCGCCCGCCACACGACGTGGGTCTGCTCACCGGCCGCGAGGGCCTGCTCGATGGTCCGCCCGTCGAGTTGGGAGAGCACCTGGTCACTGGCGATGCTGGCCGCGTAGGCCGACCCGAACGCCTCGTCCAGCCGGGTCCAGAAGTCGGTCAGCCGCACGTGATCACTCCTCCTCGTCGGGTGCCGTCGGTGGCACCCGGCGCAACGCTAGCGCCACCAGCGGCACCACCGCGATCGCCGCCAGCAGGGTCAGGGTCGGATAACCCGCCACCCGCATGACAAACCCGCTGGCCGCCGCCGCGCCCGCCCCGGCCAGCCCCATCGTCAGGTCGGAGAGCCCCTGCACGCTGGGGCGGACCCGGGACGGCACCGCCTCGGACAGCAGCGTCGAACCGGCCACCATGGTCGCCGACCAGCCCAGCCCGAGCAGCGCCAGGCCGACCGACAGTCGCGGCGTGTGGTGCCCGGCGGTGCCGGCGACCGCGCACGCCGCCAGCAGGGTGCCGACGCCGACGAGGATCACCGCACGCCGGCCCCACCGGTCGGTGAGCCAGCCCACCACCGGCGAGAACGCGTACATGCCGGCGATGTGCAGGCTCAGCACGATGCCGACGACCCGAAGCACGTCCGCGTCGGAGTGCGACTCGCCGAGGCGTACCGGGGTCATCGCCATCACCGCGACCATCACCAGGTGGCCGACCGCGACGCCGGCGATGCCCAGCCGGGCCGCCGGCCGGCCACGCACCACCCGCCAGGCCGCCCGCATGCCGGCCCGCCGCCCGCCCGGCGTGGTCTCCGTCGCTGCCGATCCGGCGGCCCCGGCCGGCGGCGGCGTCCCGGCGTCGGCCGCCGCGAGCCGCCGCGCGGTGAGCAGCGGGTCTGGCCGCAGCAACAGCAGCAGTACGACCGCAGCCAGGCCGAACGCGACGGCGCTGAACGCGAACGGGCCGGCCAGCGACGGCAGCCCCCAGGACCGGGTGACCCGGTCGGCGAGCGCGGCGAAGTTGGGCGCCGCCACCGAGCCGATGGTGGTGGCCCAGACGACCAGGGAGAGCTGCCGGCCCCGACGGGCCGGCTCGGCCAGGTCCACCGCCGTGTAGCGGGCCTGGAGGTTGGCCGCCGTGCCGCCGCCGAACAGCAGCATCCCGAGGAAGAGCAGCGGCACCCCGCCGGTGACCGTGGCGAGCACCACCAGCAGCGCCCCGACCGCCCCGGTCAGGTAGGCCACCACCAGCCCCGGCCGCCGCCCGTGCCCGTTCATGATCCGGGTGACCGGTACGGCGAGCAGCGCCGCGCCGACCACCCCGCAGCTCTGCGCCAGCCCGGCCACGGCGGTGCCGGCGACCCGGGCCGCCAGCAGCGCCCCGACGGAGATCCCGATCGCCACCCCGACCCCACCGACGATCTGGGTGGCGAAGAGCAGCCGCAACGTGCGTCGCTGGATCGGGGCGACGTCGGGCCGGGCGGGCACGCGCAGGTCGACGGTCATCGCAGCTCCTCGTCCGGGGAGGCCATCCTCGCGCAGCCGTCCGCCCGCCCGCACCGGGGTTCCCGGTGGAGCCGGGGTTCCGGGTACGCCGGAGCCGGGCACGGCCGGGGTTGCCGAATCCGGGCACGGCCGGGAGTTCCGGGGCACGACCGGAGTTCCCGGGCGCGCGGCCCGGCGGTCAGCCGGTCAGGGCGCGGGCGGCCACCGTGAGGTCGTCCACCAGCCCCCGGTAGGCGACGTCCTGGTTGTCGGCGCGCAGCACCGCCGACGGGTGGATGGTGGCCAGCACCCGGGCGGCGGGCGCGTCGGCGACCGTGCCGGCGCGGTCCACCGGGACCCGGGTGAAGTCCTCCGGACGCTCGGCGGCGGCGGGCCAGGGCAGTAGTTCGCCGCGCTGCCGGGTGACCCGGAACGTCGGGCCGAGCAGGGCCTTCGCCGCCGTCGCGCCGAGCACCACCACCAGGTCGGGGCGGAGCCGGGCGAACTCGGCGACCAGCCACGGCCGGCAGGCGACGATGTGCACCCGGTCCGGGGTCTGGTGGATACGACGCCGGCCGCGCAGCTCGTGCCGGAAGTGCTTCACCGCGTTGGTGATGTAGAGGTGGGCCGGGTCGAGGCCGGCGTCGTCGACCGCCCGGCGCAGCAGCCGGCCGGCCGGACCGACGAAGGGCAGCCCGTGCTGGTCCTCCAGGTCGCCGGGCTGCTCGCCGACGAACACCACCCGGGCGCTCTCGTCGCCCCGGCCGAAGACGGTCTGGGTGGCGTCCCGGTACAGCTCGCAGCCCCGGCAACCGGCGGCTGCGGCCCGCAGCTCGGCCAGTGTGCCGGCCTGCGGCGGGATGAACTGCTGGGCACCGGGTGCGTCGGTCTGCTCGGCCATGGCGACTGTTCTACCCGGTCGCGTCGGGAGTCCACGAGGGACCCGCCGGGCGTCCCGTCCGCCCGGCGGGTCCCTACGCTTCCTCGTCGCTTTCGAGCAGGTGCGGACGCTTCTCGGCGATCCGCGCCTCCACATCGGACGTGAGCCAGCTCCGGCCCATCTTGAGGACAGCGGCCGGAGGCGGGAAAACCCGGCGGCTGATCAGGATGTACGTGCGCTGCCGTGAGATGGAGGGCTACCAACTGGACGCGGCCGGCGGTGCGGTCTACCGCCGGAAGATCTTCGTACGCCCGGCGGGATTGACCACGCCGCCGGCCTCCGCCCCCGGGTAGCCGGGCGGGGGCAGGACGACGGCGCGGGTCAGGCGGTGAAACCGACCGGGCCGGCGGGACGGACCGCCGCCGCCACCGCGTCGGCCAGCGGTACGAGGTCGGCGTCGTCGAGCGCGCTGACCGTGATCCGGACGGCGGGCGGACTGCCGAGCCGGGAGAGGCCGCCGGGCGCGACCGACCAACCGGCGTCGCGCAGCGCGGTGACCGTGGCGGTCTCGTCGGGCACCGGCAGCCAGACGTTGATGCCGCTGCGGCCGTGCCCCGCCACGCCCCGGTCGGCGAGCGCGGCGAGCAGCCCGCGACGGCGACGTTCGTAGGCGTCGGCGGCCCGGTCGACCAGGGCGGTGGTGGCCGGATCACGCCAGAGCGACAGGACGAGTCGTTGCAGGACGGTGGAGACCCAGCCGGCCCCCACCCGGGCCCGGCCGGCCACCCGGGACACCGTCACCTCGTCACCGGCCAGCACCGCCAGCCGCAGGTCGGGCCCGTAGGGCTTGCTCACCGAGCGGACGAACGCCCAGGTCGGGGTTGCCCCGGCCAGCGGGTGCACCGGCAGCCGGGACAGCTCGGCGGCGTGGTCGTCCTCGATCAGCAGCAGGTCGGGGCGGCCGGCGAGCAGGGCACGCAGTTCCCCGGCCCGGCCGGCGGAGACGGCGGCGCCTGTCGGATTCTGCGCCCGACTGGTCACCACCAGCGCCCGCACCCCGAGGGCGACGGCGTCGTGCACCCCGGACACGACGGGCCCCTCGTCGTCGACCGGGAAGCCGACCGGCCGCAGCCCGAGCGCGGCGACCAGGTCGAGCAGGTTGGCCCAGCCCGGGTCCTCCAGGCCCACCGCGTCACCGGGGCGCAGGTGGGTGGCGAGCAGCCGTTCGATGCCGTCGAGCGCGCCCCCGGTCACGGTCAACTCGTCGGCGGGCACCCCGTCGGCGGCCAACCGGGAGCGGGCGGCCTCGGCCAGGGCGGGGTGCACCCCGGTCGTGGCGTACCCGACGGGTGGGCCGACCACTGCGGCGAGCGCGGCCAGGTGCGGGCCGAGCGGCGGCAGGAGCCGGGGATCGGGTTGCCCGTGGGACACGTCCCGGGTGTTGGGGGCGGGGGCCGGGGGTCGCACGGCGCGGCGGGGGGCGACCGGCGGCCGGGGCCGCACCCGGGTGCCGTGCCGGCCGGCGGTGACCACCAGACCCCGCTGGCGAAGCTCCTGGTAGGCGCGGGCGACGGTGGCCGGGCTGACCGCCAGCGCGGTGGCGAGGGCGCGGACGGGCGGCAACGCGTCACCGGCGGCGAGCGCGCCGCTGCGGATACCGGTCTCCACGCTCGCCGAAATCGCGGCGGACGTGGACCCGAGGATCTGATAATGTGCTGCCACAGTTCCAGTATCGTACTAGAACAAAGGCGGGATGTCACATGTACGCGCCGACCGCACGCACCACCGCCAGCCGCAGCCGGGACCGGATGAGCTACGACCGGGCCGCCGCCCACGCGGTGCTCGACGAGGCCTACCACTGCGTGCTGGGTTTCGTGGTCGACGGTGAACCGCGACTGCTGCCCACCCTGCACGTCCGCGTCGGCGACACCCTCTACCTGCACGGCTCCACCGGCAGCCGCCCGCTGCTCGCCGCCCGGGGCGACGCCGGGCTGCCGGTCTGCGTCACGGTCACCCTGCTCGACGGGCTGGTCTACGGCCGCTCCCAGTTCCACCACAGCGCCAACTACCGCTCGGTCGTCGCCCACGGCACCGCCCACCTGGTGACCAGCGAGGACGACAAGCGCACGGTGCTCACCGCCCTGGTCGAGAAGGCCGCCGCCGGGCGGGCCGCCGACAGCCGCCCACCGAGCCGGCGGGAGCTGGCCGAGACGGCCGTCCTGGCCCTGCCGCTGCACGAGGTGTCGGTCCGGGCCCGCACCGGCGGGGTGCGCGACGAACCCGCCGACCTCGACCTGCCGTACTGGGCGGGGGTGGTGCCGCTGCGGCAGGTCGCCGGCCCGCCGGAGCCCGACGCCGGGGTGGCCGCCCCGCTGCCGGCCTACCTGTCCGGCACCCCGGTGCCGGAGCCGGACGGACCGGCACGCCCCGGTCCGGCGTACCTCACCGGGCCGCCCGACGGCGCCGGGGCCGCCGCGTCGGGAGCGCAGGTCACCGGGCCGCCGGGCCCGGATTCCGCCGCGTCGCCGTGGTACGAGCCGGTACCGCTGCGCGGCGCGCACGTGCTGCTGGAACCGCTCACCACGGCGCACGCCGACGACCTCTTCACCGCCACCGCCGAACCGGAGGTCTGGGCCCACCTGAGCCACCCGACACCCGCCGACCCGGTCGCGATGCGGGCCGTCGTCACCACCGCGCTGGACGCCCGGCGACGCGGCGAACGGGTGCCGTGGGTGCAGCGCTGCGCCCGCACCGGGGCGGTCATCGGGTCGACCTCCTACTACGACCTCGACCCGGCGCGGCGCTGCGTCACCATCGGGTACACCTGGCTCGGCCGGCCATGGTGGGGCAGCGCCGTCAACACCGAGGCCAAGCTGTTGCTGCTCGGTCGGGCGTTCGACGAGCTGGGGGCGGTGCGGGTGGTCTGGCAGACCGACATCCGCAACACCCGGTCGCAGGCCGCGATCGCCCGGCTCGGCGCGACCCGGGAGGGCGTGCTGCGGATGCACCGGCAGCGCCCGGACGGCTCCTGGCGGGACACCGTGCAGTACGCCATGACCATCGACGAGTGGCCGAACGCACAGGCCAGGCTGCGGGAATGGCTTCGCCGTACGACACCTGCGGAGCGAGGATGACGGGCGTGCTGGGCATCACCGACATCTGGACGTACGTGTTGGGCACGGTGGCGATCATCCTGCTGCCGGGGCCGAACTCCCTCTTCGTGCTCTCCACCGCCGCCAAGCGCGGCGTGGCGACCGGCTACCGGGCGGCAGGCGGGGTCTTCCTCGGCGACTCGGTGCTGATGATCCTCTCCGCCGCCGGGGTGGCGTCGCTGCTCAAGGCGTACCCACCGCTCTTCCTCGTGATCAAGTACGCCGGCGCGGCCTACCTGGGCTACGTCGGGCTGACCATGCTGCGGGGGGCCTGGCGGCGGTGGCGTGACCGCAACGACCCCGCGACACCCCGGCTGATCGACGCCGCCGAGCCGGAGGCGCTGCACAGCCCGTTCCGCAAGGCGCTGGTGATCAGCCTGCTCAACCCGAAGGCGATCCTCTTCTTCATCTCGTTCTTCATCCAGTTCGTCGACCCCGGCTACGCCTGGCCGGCGCTGTCGTTCCTGCTGCTCGGGCTGATCGCCCAGGTGACCAGCGCGCTCTACCTGACCGCGCTGATCTTCGCGGGCACCTTCCTGGCCGCCCAGTTCCGGCAGCGTCGCCGGTTGGCCGCCGGGGCCACCACCGGCGTCGGAATGCTCTTCCTGGGCTTCGGCATCAAACTCGCCACCGCCTCGGTCTGACCCGCCCCGTCCCTCCCACGACACACGGCGCCTGACCCACCGATGCCCGCTGCGGTCGGCGGGTCAGGTGCCGTCGCCACCCCCGCCGCCGATTCCCCCACCACCGGCGGTGCCACCCAACCCGAAGCCCGGCCGCACCGGTTCGTCCGGCGGTCGGCTGACGTGGGCCGACTCGGTGATCCGGGCCGACCAGTGGGCGTCCGAGGCCGCCGCCGCGTGCCGGTCGATCGCCGTACGCAACCAGCCGTCCACCACCGAGACCCAGTCCTGCTGGTCGGCACCGGTGTGCCAGACCCGGAACCGGCTGATGCTCTGGTGACTGATCCCGGTCAACGACAGCCGCCGGTCCATCCAGAGCAGCACCTCCAGGCCGGCGGAATTGGTCACGAAGATCAGCTCCAGCTCGGTGATCGGTCCGGCGTAGAGCGGGGCGACCCAGTACCCGAGCCGCTGGTGCACCGGCAGGGTCTGCGCGACCCCCGGCAACCGGCTCGACACCAGACCCGCCTGCCGCAGGACGAACCCCAGCGTGTCCAGCGCGGCGAGCACATGCTGCTGGGTGGGCAGCGGATGGACGAAGATCGGCACCATCGCGCCCTGTTCCAGCTCCGGGTCCACCGACACCTCGGTACGCAGCCCGGTACGCAGGCTCATCAACGGCACCCCGCCGAAGATCGTCACCGGGGTCTCCCACGGCAGCGGTACGGCGAAGTCGATGGCCCGCCGCCGCCCCGCCGGTACGACGAACCGTCCCCCCACCGGCACCTGGTGGTACTGCACGAGGCGACGGGGCGAACGGGGGTCCTCCGGTTCGGCGGTCGCCACCAGACCCAGCCGTACGTGCCGGATCGGCACGTCCTGCGACCCGGCGCTGAGGGTCACCCGCCCCGGCAGCCGCAGCCCCGGGCGGGTGCTCGGATTGGTGAGGGTGGTGCTCACCGACAACCCGGTCACACCGGATTCCCGGGACACCCCGGTCAACCGCATGACCGTGCGGGTTCCCACTCACCGGCCCGGCACTCCTCCACCCGGACACCGGCCGGGCGGGGCGCGCAGCCTCGTTGATCGACGCGATGGGGGCAATGTAGCGGTGTCAACCCCACTGCGACACCACCACATCGCCCCCGTTAAGTCGATCTTGCAGAACGACGGGCGGTACGACCGTCAGCGCATGCGGCGGCCCCGGGGGATCGGGTCGGTCTCGTCGTCGAACTCGCCGATGACCTCTTCGAGGAGGTCCTCCAGCGCCACGAAACCGATCGGCCGGGTCGGGCCGCCGCCGTTGCGGACCAGCGCCAACTGAGCCTGGTCGGCGCGCATCGCGGCGACCGCCTCGGTGACCGATGAGGTGGCGGGCAGGGTGAACGACCGGGTCATCAGCTCGGCGGCGGTGGCCGCCCGGCTGGTGGTGACGGCCCGGACGGCCTCCCGTACGTGCACCAGCCCGCACACCTCGCCGCCGTCGTCGAGGACGGCGAGCCGGGACCGGCCGCTGTCCCGGCTGACCTGCTCGATCCGCTCGGCGGTGTCGTTGCGGTGGACGGTGACGATCTGGTCGAAGGGTTCCATCACCTGGGCGACGGTGGTGCCCTGCAACTCCAGCATGCTGGTCAGCATCTGGTGTTGTTCGGCGCCGAGCAGCCCGTGCTCGCGGGACTGTTCGAGCAGGATGCGCAGCTCGTCCGGGCCGTGGACCTGGGCGAGCTGGTCCTGCTGTTGCACCCCGACCAGCCGCAGCATCGCGTTGGCCAAAGCGTTGAGCAGGGACAGCACCGGGCGGGCGACCCGGGCGAAGGCCCGGAACGGCAGCGCCAGCAGCGTCGCCGAGCGCTCGGCGTCGGTGATCGCCCACGACTTCGGGGCCATCTCGCCGACCACCAGGTGCAGGAACGTCACCAGCCCCAACGCGAAGATCAACGCGACGATGTGGCTGGCCGCCTCCGGCAGGCCGACGGTGTGCAGCAGCGGGCTGATCAGGTGTTCGATCGCCGGTTCGGCCAGCGCACCCAGCCCCAGGGTGCACAGGGTGATGCCGAGCTGCGCGCCGGCCAGCATCAGGGAGAGTTCCCGTACCCCGTCCAGGGCGGCGCGGGCGGCCCGGCTGCCCGAGGCGGCGGTCTGTTCCAGCCGGTAGCGCTTGGCCGCCACCAGGGCGAACTCGGCGGCCACGAAGAATCCGTTGAGGGCGAGCAGCAGCACCGAGACCAGCAGTGCGACGGTGGGGCTCATGCCCGCTCCTCCCGACCCTGGGTGACGCGCACGTCGGCACCGCCGCCGGTGGCCCTGGCGTTCGCGCCGCCGCGTCGGTCGCCCCCGTCGCCGGTGGTGCGGACGTTCGTCCCGCGACGTCGGTCCCCTCCGCCGTGGGTGGCCGGGGGCTGTCCGTCGGGGTTCTGGTCGCCGGCCAGGGTGAGCCGGACGGAGTCGGCCACGTGCCGGTCCACGGCGAGCACCTCGACCAGGGCCGTCGGCCGTTCCGCCGGCTCGTCGGGGTCGACCGGCAGGCTGATCTCCAGCCGGTCACCCACCTCGGGCACCCGGCCCAGCTCCCGCATGACCAGCCCGGAGAGGGTGTCGTACTCGGGGGCCTCGGGCAGGGCGATGCCGGTGCTGTCGGCGACCTCGTCGATCCGCCAGCGGGCCGGCACCACCCAGGAGCCGTCGTCCTGCCGGATCGGAGCCGGCTCGGGCGGGTCGTCCTCGTCGCGGATCGGTCCGACGAGTTCCTCGGCGATGTCCTCCAGCGTGATCACGCCGGCGAAGCCGCCGTACTCGTCGACCACGCAGGCGAGCTGCCGGTGCCCGGACCGCAGCCGGTCCAGCACCGTGGGCAGCGGCAACGTCTCCGGCACCAGCAGCGGCGGTACGGCCACCGCGCTGACCGGGGTGGTGGCGCGCTCGGCCGGCGGCACCCCGAGCACGTCGGCGATGCCGACCACGCCGACGAGGTCGTCGACGCCGTCGACGCCGCGTACCGGAAACCGGGAGTGACCGGTGTCGAGCAGCTCGACCACCCGGCTGACCGGTTCGTGCGACCGGATGGTGTGCACGTCGACCCGGGGCACCATGGCCTCCCCGGCGGTCAGCTCCCGGAAGTCGAGACCCCGGTCGAGCAGGTCGGACATCTCGGCGTCGAGGTGCCCCTCCTCCCGGGACTCGGCGATGATCTGCTCCAGGTCGGCCGGGGTGGCGCCGCTGGGCAGTTCCTCGATCGGCTCGATGCCGACCCGACGCAACAGCCGGACGGCGGCCCGGTCGAAGAGCGTGATCAGCGGCCCGGCGATCTTCAGATAGATCAGGGTGGACCGGCTCAGCGCCCGCGCCAATACCTCGGGGCGGGCGATGGCCAGGTTCTTGGGGGCGAGTTCACCGAGGACCATCTGCACGACGGTGGCGATGACCAGCGCCAACGCCACTGACAGCGGCAGGCTGACGGCGGTGGAGACGCCCACGCCGCCGAGCAGCTCGGCCAGCCCGGCACCGAGGTAGGGTTCGGCGGCGTAACCGACCAGCAGGGCGGTCACGGTGATGCCGAGCTGCGCCCCGGAGAGCATGAACGACAGCCGCCCGGTGACCTCCAGGGCGCGGGCGGCCTTGGCGTCGCCGTCGTCGGCGAGCTGCTTGAGCTTGCCCCGGTCCACGGCGACGTAGCCGAACTCCTGGGCTACGAAGTAGCCGGTGGCGGCGGTGAGAACGATGATGAGTGCGAGGCCGACGACGATCAACACGGGTCGCTCAGGGCTCCCGTGGACGTCGGGGCGGGGGATTGCCGGGCACGACCCGGCTGGCTACTGCTGCCCTCCTGGGCAGAAGAGTCGATCATGCCGTAATTCTATCGGCGGTTGCTGGACGCCCGCTGAGGGTGGGGACAAAGTTCCTGCTCGTCCCGCTATTCACCGGTCCGGGGCGGGTCCTCGGCAAGTTCGTCGACGTCGAGCAGGCTGCGGTCGACCCGGCCGGACCGGTAGGCGGCCCGGCCGATCATCTGGGCGGCCACCGGGGCGGTGGCCAGCTGGAAGACCCCGACCAGCATGATCATGCCCAGGTCGGCGGCGGTACGCAGCCGCAGCGCCAGCCCCAGCAGCAACAGCAGCACCCCGAGCACCTGGGGTTTGGTGGCGGCGTGCATCCGGTCCAGCACGTCCGGGAAGCGCAGCACGCCGATCCCGGCGGCGAGGCTGAGCAGCGCCCCGCAGACCAGGGCGACGGCGGCCAGCCAGTCGATCACCGTACCCACGCTCACGCCCGCCCTCCCCCGGCCGGAACCGACGCGACCCGGCCGTGACCCGGCACCCGGCCGTGACCCGGCATGGGGTCCCGGCCCGGCACCCGGTGGTGGCCTGCGGGCGGGGTCACGATTCCTCCCGGGCGGCGAAGCGGACCAGGGCGACCGAGCCGACGAAGCCGAGCAGGGAGAGCACCACCAGCACCGGCAGCGTGGTGGCGTGCCGGTTCACCGCCGCCTCCGCGCCGACCGCGCCGAGCATGGTGGCGAGCAGCAGGTCGGCGGCGATGACCCGGTCCAGCAGCGACGGGCCACGGTAGATCCGGGCCAGCGCCAGCAGGGCGGTGGTCGACAGCAGCACGGTCAGGACGACTGCGAGGACGACGGTCACGGTGCCTCCGTGGGTTCGGTGGTGAGCTGCCGCAGCTCGGCGGCGGAGCCGACGGCCCGCACGATCCGTTCCTCGACGGCGAGGATGCGGTCCCGGCTGCCGGTCAGGTCGGCCGGGGACCGCACGTCGAGCACGTGCACGTAGAGGACGCCGGCGTCCCGGTCGACCTCGACGATCAGGGTGCCCGGCACGAGGGAGAGCAGCTCGGCGGTGAGCGCCAGGTTCAGGTCGGTACGGACCCGCAGCCGCACCCCGATGATCGCGCCGCGCGGGCGGAAGCCGGGGCGTACGGCGATGGTGGCGACGTGGATGCTGGCGCTGACCAGCTCGACGACGAAGACCCCGGCGAGCCGGAGCAGCGCCCGGGGCCGCAGCCGACCGCCGAAGGAGACCGGCGGGAGCGGGAAGAACAGCAGCACCGCCCCGCCGACCAGCAGGCCGGCGAGCAGGTTGGCCGGGGAGAAGTGCCCCCAGAGCAGGTTCCAGACCACGACCAGCCAGCCGAGGGCGATGAGCTGGTCCCGGCGGCGGCCGGTACGCGGCGGCGACCCGCCGGTACGCCCGGCGGGCGACGGGCCGGTCACGACGGGCCGCCGGGCAGCACGGCCCGCACGTACGGGGTACGCAGCCGCAGGTCGACGGCGGCGTCGGCGGTGACCTGGAACAGCGGGCCGGCGGCGACGGTGAGCGCCAGCCCCAGCACCACCAGGGCGGCGGTGGCCCCGATCATCAGCGCGGGCAGCCGGGGCACCGGGTCGGCGGTGGCGAGCCGCGGGGCCCGCCAGAACGCGATGTTCCACACCCGGGAGGCGGCGTAGAGGGTGAGCAGGCTGGTCAGCGTGCCGGCGACGACCAGCACCCAGGGCAGCGCGCCGCCGTGCGCCACCCCGGCCTGGAGCAGGCCGACCTTGCCGAGGAAACCGGAGAACGGGGGGATGCCGGCCAGGTTCATCGCGGGGACGAAGTAGAGCACCGCCAGCAGCGGGGCGATCCGGGCCAGCCCGCCGAGCCGGCGCAGGTCGGTGCTGCCGGCCCGCTCCTCGACCAGGCCGGCGACCAGGAACAGGGTGGTCTGGATGGTGATGTGGTGCACCACGTAGAAGATCGCGCCGGAGAGCGCGGCGGTGGTGCCCAACGCCACCCCGAAGATCATGTAGCCGATGTGGCTGACCAGGGTGAACGAGAAGAGCCGCTTCATGTCCGACTGGGCGACCGCGCCGAGCACGCCGACCACCATGGTCAGTCCGGCCGCCACCATCAGCAGGGTGGACGCCTCGCCGCCGGGGAAGAGCAGCGTCTCGGTCCGGATGATCGCGTAGACGCCGACCTTGGTGAGCAGGCCGGCGAAGACGGCGGTGACCGGCGCCGGGGCGGTCGGGTAGCTGTCCGGCAGCCAGGCGGACAGCGGGAAGAGCGCCGCCTTGATGCCGAAGGCGAGCAGCAGCATCAGCTGCAACGCCAGCCGTACACCGCCGGGCAGGGCGTCGAGCCGGCCGGCGAGCTGCGCGAGGTTGAGGGTGCCGGTGGCCGCGTACACCAGTCCCACGGCGGCCAGGAAGATCATCGAGGAGAGGATGCTGACCACCACGTACGTCGAACCGGTGCGGATGCGGGCCTCGGTGCCGCCCAGGGTGATCAGCACGAAGCTCGCCGCGAGCAGGATCTCGAACCCGACGAAGAGGTTGAACAGGTCACCGGCGAGGAACGCGTTGCAGATTCCGGCGGTCAGCACCAGGTAGGTGGGGTGGTAGATGCTCACCGGTGCGGATTCGCTGGTCTCGGCGCGGCCCTGGC
This sequence comes from Micromonospora sp. HM134, assembly GCF_007833915.1. Lineage (NCBI taxonomy): Bacteria > Bacillati > Actinomycetota > Actinomycetes > Micromonosporales > Micromonosporaceae > Micromonospora > Micromonospora sp. HM134. Next base: position 1,738,360 of record NZ_CP041061.1, on the reverse strand, counting down.
CGATGGAGTAGAACAGCACGCAGAGCGTGACCGCCGACGAGACCACCAGCATCAACGCGGCGAGCTGGTCGGCGACCAGCACGATGCCGACCGGCGCCGGCCAGCCCCCCGCCTCGGTCACCACCGGCCCGTCCCGGTAGGCCCGTACCAGCAGCAGCACCGCGACCACCAGGTTGGTGGTGAGCGCGAGCACGCTGACGGCGCGCTGCAACCGGGGCCGGCTGACCAGGATCAGGGTGAGGGCGGCCCCGAGCAGCGGCACCACCACCGGCAGCGGGCACGAGGCGGTTCACCGGGTGCCGCCCGGTCGGTGGGGCCGGCGCTGCGGCGGTTCCGGGTCCACCTGTTCGGGGTCGTCGCCGGGCCCCTCACCACCGAGGTCGGCGTTGGCCACCTCGTTGCGCGCGGCGAGCGCGACGATCTGCTGGTCCTCCACGTCGTCCTGGACCTCGTCGTCGCCGCCGAGATACCAGCTCCGGTACGCCACGGCGGCGAGGAACGCGGTCAGCCCGAAGGTGATCACGATGGCGGTGAGCACCATCGCCTGCGGCAGCGCGTCGCTCGTCTCGTCGTCCGGGCCGGCGCCCACCACCGGCGCCCCACCGGAGCGGCCACCGAGCAGGATGAGCAGGTTCACCCCGTTGCCGAGCAGGATGACGCCGAGCAGGATGCGGGTGAGGCTGCGTTCCAGCAGCAGGGTCACCCCGGTGGCGGTGAGCACGCCCACGGCGATCACCAGCACCAGCGTCGGGCCCGCCCCGCCGTCCCTCACCGCCGGTCCCCCTCGTGGTCGACGACGAGCCCCCGGTCGGACTTGCCGGCCGCCTCGATGTGCCTGTCGATCTCGGCGCCGAGGCTGCGCAGGATGTCCAGCATCAGCCCCACCACGATCAGGTAGACGCCGATGTCGAAGAAGAGCGAGGTGACCAGGTACGGCCCGCCGAGGCCGGGCAGCGGCAGGTCGACCCGGGTGCTCTCCAGCACGGTGCCGGTGGTCAGCAGGGAGACCACACCCCCGCCGACGGAGATCGCCAGGCCGGCGCCGAGCACCGTGCCCGCCCCGACCGGAGCCGCCTCGGCCAGTTCGTACCGGCCGCCGGCGAGGTAGCGCACGGCCAGCGCCAGGCTCGCCACCAGGCCACCGGAGAAGCCGCCGCCGGGTGCGTTGTGGCCGGAGAAGAGCAGGAACAGCGAGAACAGCACGATCGTGTGGAACAGCAGCCGGGTCACCACCTCGAAGACGATGGACCGGCGGCGCGCGTGCAGGGTGGCCCCGCCCCGCAGCCAGACCGGCCGGTCGCCGTGGCCGGGTGCGGCGGGTTCCACCCGACGGGGTCGCGGCCCGGTGCGGGACCGCTCGAAGATCAGGCTGGCCACCCCGGTGGCGGCCACCACCAGCACCGAGATCTCGCCCATGGTGTCCCAGGCCCGGATGTCCACCAGGGTCACGTTGACCACGTTGCGGCCGTGCCCCTCGGCGACGGCGAGCGCCGGGAAGGCGGTGGAGATGGACACCGCGGTCCGGGCCCCGGAGGCGATCAGCGCCAGCCCGGCCAGCACCACGCCCACGGCGACGCCGAGCGCCCGGCGGGCCCACCGGCTGCGGCGCAGCGGCCGGGCCGAGAACCGCTCCGGCAGCCGGCGCAGCACCAGCACGAACACGGCGATGGTGGCGGTCTCCACCAGGAACTGGGTCAACGCCAGGTCGGGCGCCCCGTAGAGCACGAACAGCATCGCGGTGCCGTAGCCGGTCACCCCGACCAGCAGCATCGCGGTCAGCCGCCGTCGGGCGCTGACCGCGAAGACCGCCGCGACCCCGATGACCAGCCCCACCACCAGTTGCAGCGGGCTGTCCCAGACCGCGATCCGGGTCTGCCACGGGTCGGTGCTGAGCAGGGCCGCGCCCGGCACCAGCACCAGGGCCAGCAGGACGGTGCCCAGGTACAGCGGCAGCGAGCCGCGCTGGGTGGCCCCGGTGACCTCGATGGCGAGCCGGTCGAAGCGGTGGGTGACGAACTCGTACCCCTGGTTGCCGGTGAACGGCAGCTTCCAGCGGGCCAGCGCCGGGGCGAGCGGGCCGCGTACCGCGTGCAGCGCGGCCCCGCCGGCCAGCGCCAGCGCGGACAGGCCGAGGGCGGGGGTCGGGCCGTGCCAGAGGGCGAGCGTGTCGTGCGGCGGGCCGAAGAGTTCCGCGTACGGGCCGAGCAGGCCGTTCAGTGCGGCGGCGGCCGGGCCGGCGACCAGCCCGGCGACCGCGAGCAGGGCGGGTGGGGCGAGCATCGGCAGCGGGACCGGTTCCGGTGCGGTCGCGGCGGTGCCGGGGCGGGTGGCGAAGGCGCCCCAGAGGAAGCGGATGCTGTAGGCGACGGTGAGCACGGTGCCCAGGACCAGCCCGGCGAGCACCACCGGGCGGGTGGCCAGGGCGGCGAAGACCGCCTCCTTGGCGACGAAGCCGAGCAGCGGCGGCACGCCCGCCATCGAGGCGGCGGCGAGCGTGGCGACCACCGCCAGCGCCGGGGCCCGACGGCCGAGGCCGGAGAGCTCCCGCAGGTCGCGGGTGCCGACGTCGTGGTCGATGATGCCGACGACGAGGAACAGGGCCGCCTTGAACAGGGCGTGGGCGAGCAGCATCGCCACCCCGGCGAGCGCGGCGTCCGCGCTGCCCGTGCCGATCGTCACGGTCAGCAGGCCGAGCTGGCTGACCGTGCCGTAGGCCAGCAGCAGTTTCAGGTCGCACTGGCGCAGCGCCGCCCAGCCGCCGACGAGCATGGTGACCAGGCCGAGGGTGAGCAGCACCGGCCGCCACGGGCCGGTGCCGGCGAGCACCGGGGCGAGCAGGCCGATCAGGTAGACGCCGGCCTTGACCATCGCCGCCGCGTGCAGGTAGGCGCTGACCGGGGTGGGCGCTGCCATCGCCACCGGCAGCCAGCCGTTGAACGGCACGATCGCCGATTTGGCCAGCGCGCCGGTCAGGATCAGCAGCACCGCCGCGACCAGCGTCGCGCCGCCGGGCAGTGGCGCGGCGGCGATCTCCGACCAGCGGTAGGTGCCGGCGTGCCCGCCGAGGATCAGGAAGCCGAGCAGCATGGCCAGCCCGCCGAGGGTGGTGACGGTGAGCGCCTGGGCCGCCGCCCAGCGGCTGGAGCGGCGCTCGGTGCTGTGCCCGATGAGCAGGTAGGAGAAGACTGTGGTGAGTTCCCAGAAGACGTAGAGCAGCAGCAGGTCGTCGGAGAGGACCAGGCCGAGCATGGCCCCGGCGAAGGCGACGAGCACCGCGACGAACCGGGGCAGGCCCGCCGCGCCGGGGGCGAAGTAGCGGCCGCAGTAGACCAGGACGAGCGCGCCGACCCCGCCGACCAGGAGGGTCATCAGCCAGGACAGCGTCGTCATCCGCAGCGCCACGTCGAGGCCCAGCTGGCCGATCCAGTGGTACGTCTCGACGACCGCGCCGCCGTCGCGGACCGCCGGGGTGCGGGTCAGGGCCCAGCCGAGGGCGGCGGCGGGCACCAGCGCGAGCGGGTAGCAGGCGCGCGGGCCCCACCAGCGGACCAGCAGCGGCGCGAGGAGCGCCGCCGCCAGGTGGAGGAGCAGCAGTACGAGCACGCGTCCTCCCCGTCGAACTGGCGGCGCGCGCCGGGCGAGTTGTCCGGCCAGCACCGATCACACGCCAGTTCCGCCCGCTATGGGGCGTTTTCTCCGAAATCGTCCGGTCAACCGGACGGGGCGTCACCGCCGGGGAGCGCGGACGTCAGGGCACGTCGGGGCTCGACGAGCAGGTCGGGGCGGCCGAGCTGGAGGGCGACCTTGTCGACCACCCGCTGGGCGACGGCGAGCGAACGCACCGGCAGCATCGCGCCGCGACTCTCCCGCCGGAGCACGAAATAGTGCACGGCGACCCGCACCTGACCACGGTCGGCGGCGCTGGACTGGGCGGTGGAGACGACCAGTTCCCGCAGGCTGTCGGCGAGACGCTCGGCGAGCGCCAGCTCGGGGCCGCGCAGACTGGTCCGCAGGGCGGTGAGGTGACCTTCGACCTTGCGGATGAGCACGTCGGTGCCGGGCGTCGGGCCACGCTCCTCGACGAACATCCGATTCCTTTCACCTGGTGCGGCGTTCCGGGAGAAGTTACTTTATGTTGTGGGTCGCAAGCAAGCAGTTAAGTAATACTTAAACCGCAAAACGTACAATCAGCGTGCAATTTTCTCTTAGCCGGGCAGAACATCAGCGGTTCCGGCGGAATGTCACACCGCCGGGGCAGGATGGGGGCGTGACGGGGCGGGAGGGCGCAACGGGCGGGGCGGCGGTCCCGGCCGGGTTCGGTCCGGCCACCCGGGAGTGGTTCACCGCCGCCTTCGCCGCTCCCACCGCCGCCCAGACCGGCGCCTGGCGCTCGATCGCCGCCGGCCGCAACGCCCTGGTGGTCGCGCCCACCGGCTCGGGCAAGACGCTCGCGGCGTTCCTCTGGTCGCTCGACCGGCTGGCCGACGCCCCACCCCCGGCCGACGCCCGGCACCGCTGCCGGGTGCTCTACGTCAGCCCGCTCAAGGCACTGGCGGTCGACGTCGAACGCAACCTCCGCGCCCCGCTCGCCGGCATCCGGCAGGCGGCCACCCGGCTCGGCGTGGCACCGCCCGACATCACCGTCGGCATGCGTACCGGCGACACCCCCGCCGACGAGCGGCGGGCCTTCGCCCGCACCCCGCCGGACATCCTCATCACCACCCCCGAATCGTTGTTCCTGCTGCTCACCTCCGCCGCCCGGGAATCGCTGCGCGGTGTCGAGACGGTCATCGTCGACGAGGTGCACGCCGTCGCCGGCACCAAGCGCGGCGCCCACCTGGCGCTCTCCCTGGAACGCCTCGACGGGCTGCTGGCCCGGCCCGCCCAGCGGATCGGCCTGTCCGCCACCGTCCGGCCGATCGACGCCTGCGCCCGCTTCCTCGGCGGCGCCCGCCCGGTCGACGTGGTCCAGCCGGCCACCCCCAAGACGATCGAGGTGAGCGTCCAGGTCCCGGTGGAGGACATGACCCGGCTCGACGAGACCGAGCAGCCGCCTGAGGACGACCTGGGCGGCCCCGGCCCGCGCCGGGCGTCCATCTGGCCGGCCGTCGAGGAACGGGTCTTCGCGCTGATCCGGGCACACCGCTCGACCATCGTGTTCACCAACTCGCGGCGCAGCGCCGAGCGGCTCTGCGCCCGGCTCAACGAGCTGGCCACCGAGGAACGGGAAGCCGCCACCGGCCCGCCGGCCGACCCGGACGGCGACCCGGGTGGGGCGCGACGGTGGGGCGGCCCGGTGGGGCCGCTGCGCACGCCCCGCCCGCCGGCCGAGGCGATGGCCCAGTCGGGCACGGCGGCCGGCGCGGAGGCGGTGATCGCCCGCGCCCACCACGGCAGCGTCTCCCGGGAGGAACGCAAGCAGATCGAGGAGGCGCTCAAGTCCGGCCGGCTGCCCGCCGTGGTGGCCACCTCCAGCCTGGAGCTGGGCATCGACATGGGCGCGGTCGACCTGGTGGTGCAGATCGAGGCCCCACCGAGCGTCGCGGCCGGCCTGCAACGGGTCGGCCGGGCCGGGCACCAGGTGGGCGCGGTGTCCCGGGGCGTGGTCTTCCCCAAGCACCGGGGCGACCTGCTCTCCTGCACGGTGGTCGCCGAGCGGATGGCGGCCGGCGCGATCGAGGAGCTGCACTACCCGCGCAACCCGCTCGACGTGCTCGCCCAGCAGATCGTCGCCATGGTCGCCCTCGAACCCTGGTCGGTCGGCGACCTGGCGGTGCTGGTCCGCCGGGCCGCGCCCTTCGCCGAGCTGCCCGACTCGGCGCTGCACGCGGTGCTCGACATGCTCTCCGGCCGCTACCCGTCGACCGCCTTCGCCGAGCTGCGGCCCCGGCTGGTCTGGGACCGGGCCACCGACCTGCTCACCGGCCGCCCGGGTGCCCAGCGCCTCGCCGTCACCAGTGGCGGCACCATCCCCGACCGGGGCCTGTTCGGGGTGTTCCTGGCCGGGGCGGAACGCGCCGCCCGGGTCGGCGAGCTGGACGAGGAGATGGTCTACGAGTCACGGGTCGGTGACGTCTTCCTGCTCGGCTCCTCGTCCTGGCGGATCGAGGAGATCACCCCCGACCGGGTGCTGGTCTCCCCCGCGCCCGGCCAGGCGGCCCGGATGCCGTTCTGGAAGGGCGACCAGTTGGGCCGGCCGGTCGAGCTGGGCCGGGCCATCGGCAGCCGGGTCCGGGCGTTGCTGCGCCAGGACGACGACACCGCCCGCGCCGCGTTGCGTGCCGGTGGCCTGGACGACTGGGCGGCCGACAATCTGATGGCCTACCTGCGGGAACAGCAGGCCGCCACCCGCTCGCTGCCCGACGACCGCACGGTGCTGGTCGAGCGGTTCCGCGACGAGCTGGGCGACTGGCGGCTCGCCGTGCACAGCGTGCTCGGCGCCCGGGTCAACGGCCCGTGGGCGCTGGCCATCGGCCGCCGGCTGGCCGAACGCTACGGGGTGGACGCCCAGGTGATGCCGTCCGACGACGGGATCGTGGTGCGGCTGCCGGACACCGCCGACGAGCCGCCCGGCGCGGAGGTGGTGGTCTTCGCCCCCGACGAGATCGCCCAGCTGGTCGAGGATTCGGTGGGCACCTCCGCGCTGTTCGCCGCCCGGTTCCGCGAGTGCGCCGCCCGGTCGCTGCTGCTGCCCCGGCGGGACCCGCGCCGCCGGCAACCGCTGTGGCAGCAACGCCAACGCGCCGCCCAGCTCCTCGACGTGGCCCGCGAGTACGCCGACTTCCCGGTCACCCTGGAGGCCGCCCGGGAGTGCCTCCAGGACGTCTTCGACCAGCCCGCCCTGGCCGAGCTGATGCGCGACCTGGCCAGCCGGAAGGTCCGCCTGGTCGAGGTGGAGAGCGAACGCCCCTCGCCGTTCGCCCGGTCGCTGCTGTTCGGCTACGTCGGCGCGTTCCTCTACGAGGGGGACGCCCCGCTGGCCGAGCGGCGGGCCGCCGCGCTGGCGCTGGACTCGGCGCTGCTCGGTGAGCTGCTCGGCCGGGTCGACCTGCGCGAGCTGCTCGACCCGGCGGTGCTCGCCGAGACCGGTCGGCAGTTGCGTTGGCGCACCGACCAGCGCCGCCCCCGCGACGCCGAGGACGTGGTCGAGCTGCTCCGGGTCGTCGGCGACCTGACCGGGGCGGAGCTGGCCGAGCGGGGCGTACCGGAGGGCTGGCTGACCGAGCTGGCGGCGGCCCGCCGGGTGCTGCGGGTCCGGATCGCCGGCGAGGACCGCTGGGTGGGCATCGAGGACGCCGCCCGGCTGCGTGACGCGCTCGGGGTGGCGCTGCCCGTGGGGGTGGCCGAGGCGTACCTGACGCCGGTGGCCGATCCGCTCGGCGACCTGGTCGCCCGGTACGCCCGTACCCACGCGCCGTTCGCCGCCGCGACCTGCGCCGCCCGGTTCGGGCTCGGGGTGTTCGTGGTGGAGCAGGCGTTGCGGCGGCTCGCCGCGACCGGGCGGGTGGTCTCCGGCGAGTTCGTCCCGGACAGCGTCGGCACCCAGTGGTGCGACGCCGAGGTGCTGCGGCTGCTGCGCCGCCGGTCGCTCGCCGCGCTGCGCCGGGAGATCGAGCCGGTGCCGCCCCGGGTGCTGGCCGGTTTCCTGCCCCGCTGGCAGCAGATCGGCTCGTCGGCGCGCGGGGTGGAGGCGGTGGCCGCCGCCGTCGAGCAGTTGCAGGGCACGGCGGTGCCGGCGTCGGCGTGGGAGCGGCTGGTGCTGCCCGCCCGGGTCGCCGACTACTCCCCCGCCCAGCTCGACGAGCTGTGCGCCGGTGGGGAGGTGGTCTGGGCCGGCTCGGGGGCGATCTCCGGCGGCGACGGTTGGCTCACCCTGGCGTACGCGGACGTCGCGCCGCTGCTGCTCCCCCCGCCGGACGACGGCTTCGCCGGCACCCCGCTGCACGACGCCGTGCTGGACGCGCTCGCCGACGGTCAGGCGCTGTTCTTCCGTTCGCTGGCCGACCGGGTGGGCTCCACCGACGACGCCGCCCTGACCGCGGCGATCTGGGACCTGGTCTGGGCGGGGCGGCTCACCAACGACACCCTGGCCCCGCTGCGGGCGGCGCTCGGCGCGGGCGGGGCGCACCGGTCCCGCCCGGCCGCCCCCCGGACCCGGTACCGCCGTCCCGGTCGGGTGGCGCTGCCCGGCCGGGGCGGCCCGCCCACGGTGGCCGGGCGCTGGTCGCGGCTGCCGGAGCGGGACACCGACCCGACCCGGCGGGCCGCCGCCCTGGCCGACCTGCTGCTCGACCGGCACGGGGTGGTGACCCGGGGCGCGGTGGTGGCCGAGCAGGTGGTCGGGGGTTTCGCCGCCGTCTACCCGGTGCTGGCCGCGCTGGAGGAACGGGGCGCGGCCCGGCGCGGCTACTTCGTGGAGGGGCTGGGGGCAGCGCAGTTCGCGGTGCCCGGGGCGGTGGAGCGGTTGCGGGCGTTGGCCGAGCCGGCCGACCGGGGGCGCGGCGACGGGCCGACCACGGTGCTCGCCGCCACCGACCCGGCCAACCCGTACGGCGCGGCGCTGCCCTGGCCGGAACGGGCCGTCGACTCCGGTGACGGCACCGCCCCGGGCAGCGGGCACCGGGCCGGGCGCAAGGCCGGGGCGGTGGTGGTGCTGGTCGGCGGCGAGCTGGCCCTCTACGTCGAGCGGGGCGGCCGGACGATCCTCTCCTTCACCGACGACGCCGACGCGTTGGCCGCCGCCGGCAAGGCGCTCGCCGACGCGGTGCACTCCGGGGCGTTGGGGGCGATGTCGGTGGAACGCGCCGACGGTGAGGCGGTGCACTCCTCGCCGCTGCGCGACGCGCTCACCGCCGCCGGTTTCCGGGCCACCCCCCGGGGCCTACGGCTGCGCGGCTGACGGGCAGGGCAGCCCGTGCCTGCGCCGCCGACCGGGGCACCCCGGCCGGCGTCGGGCGGGGTCAGCCGAGCTTCGCCAGGACGTCGTTGTAGCGCTTCTGCTCGGCGGCGCTGGTCCGGGTGCCCAGGTAGTTGAGCACCACCGCACCGGCCCGGTACGCCTTGGCCCCCCACACGTCGGTCTGGTTGGTCGCGCTCGCCTCGTCGGGGAAGACGTACACGGCGACGGCGTCGGTGACGAGCAGTTGGGCACAGCCGACGCCCGTACCGTTGGGGCCGCAGTCCTTGGAGCGGTCACGCGGGTCCGGCACCGTGAGGCCGGCGGCCTTGAACGCGTCGACCACCTTGCGGGCGGCGGGGGCGCTGGTCTGCTTGGTCGGCAGCACGAACGGCGGGGTGGAGGGGCTCTCCCGGGGGGTGCTGCCCGGCTTCGCGGCCTTCGGCGCACCGTCGGCCGGGGGCGCCTCGCTGGTGGCCGGGGCCTTCGACCGGCCGTCGGCCCACGCCCCGCCGTCCCGCTCGTCGCCGGGGTCGTCGCCGCAACCGGCGAGGGCCAGCGTGAGCAGGGCGATGGTGGTCACGGGGAGGATACGGAGGCGTTTCGTCACCCCGGCAGTCTGCCGAACCCGGTGCGCGGGCGGCACCGGCCGGTCGGTCGATCGGGGTGTCCGGTCAGTGGTAGGACGGTCACCGCACTAGCCTGCCGGCATGACCCCGACCCCCTGGATCTCGCTGACCACCGACTACGGGCTCACCGACGGTTTCGTCGCCGTCTGCCACGGCGTGATCGGCCGGATCGCCCCGGCCGCGCGGGTGATCGACGTGACCCACCTGGTGCCGGCGGGGGACGTCAGGCGCGGCGCGGCGGTGCTCGCCCAGGCGGTGCCGCACCTGCCGTACGGGGTGCACGTGGCGGTGGTGGACCCGGGGGTGGGCACCGCCCGGCGGGGGGTGGCGCTGGTGACACCGGGCGGGCTGCTGGTCGGGCCGGACAACGGGTTGCTGCCGGCGGCGGCACAGGCGTTGGGCGGGGTCACCGCGGCGGTCGAGCTGACCGCGCCGGGCTGGGTGGCGGCGGAGGTGTCGGGCACCTTCCACGGCCGGGACGTGTTCGCCCCGGTGGCGGCCCGGCTGGCGCTCGGCGACCCGCCGGCCGACGCGGGCCCGCCTGTCGATCCGGCCGGCCTGGTGACCCTGCCCGCGCCGGTGCTGCGCCGGGAGGCGGACGGGTTCACCGCCGAGGTGCTCACCGTGGACCACTTCGGCAACGTGCAGCTCGCCGCCGGGGCCGACCTGCTGGCGGCGTTGCCCGGCACGGTGCGGGTCGCCGGCCATCCGGCGGTGCGGGGCGTGACGTTCGGGGACGTGCCGCCCGGTGACCTGGTCGTGCTCGTCGACTCGGCCGGCCGGGTGGCGGTGGCCAGCAACGGCGGCCGGGCGGTGGACCTGCTCGGGGTCGCCCCGGGTGCCACGGTGACGGTGCGGGGACGGCCCGGAGGGTGAGCTGCGCTCCCTGTCGGGCGTCCGGTGTGGAATGCTGCTGCGGTGGGTGAAGTGTGGGTTCCGGTGGGCTGTCCCTGTTGTGCGTCCCGGACGGGTGGGGGCACCTGTCCGGTCTGTTTCTGGACCGATGACGGCCAGGGCGACGCCGATGCCGACGTGGTGCGGGGCGGTCCCAACGGTGACCTGAGCCTCACCCATGCCCGGCTGAACTTCGCCGTGTACGGTGCCAGCCACCCCCGCTACCAGGACATGGTCCGCCCGCCCCGCCCGGACGAGCGGCCCTGAGCCGGCCCGCCCCCGGCCCGGCGGGGTCGGGGGCGGCCGGTCAGCAGCGGGACACGGTGCCGCCGTACACCGTGGACACGTACGCGTGGCTGACGTACTGGCCGCCGGCCAGCCGGTTCCACCGGTTGGTGGTCCGGTACGTCCCGGCGACCGTCTGCCCGGTGACGTAGCACTGGATGGGCACGTTGGCGTGTGTGGCGGCGAGCCCCCGCACCGGGTACGAGGTGCCGGGGCCGGTGCGGATGTTGAGCGGCCCGGAGCCGATCACGCCGCGCGGGCCGCTGCCGGTCCACAGGTACGCCACGTCGACCCAGGCGTTGTCGGTGAGCAGCAGGCCGTCCCAGAAGGTGCCGTCGGCGAGGTCGATGCCGGCCGGGTTCAGCACGGTACGCCCGAACTGGTCCTTGCCGCCGTTGTAGCCGTACTGGTAGGCGGCCTGGGCCTCGGGGCGCCCCTGCGGCAGGTTCTTCCAGTTCTCCCGGACGGCGGCGGGGTTCCAGTAGTCGTCCCGGGTGTTCCACGGGCCGACGTCCCAGACGGGTGCGTACTCGCAGCGGCTGCCGCTGGTGGTGCAGACCCGCACGGTGTAGTCCCCGGTGTCGATCGGGGACAGTCCGCGTCGGGACGGCAGGGCGACGAAGTGGTCCCGGGGTTGGATGGTGCGCCCGTTGGCGGTCACCCCGCCGACCTCGCCCTCCCGGGTGGCGAACACCCGGTAGCTGCGGACGGCGGTGGGGGCCGGGGTCGCGGCGGCGGTGGTGTCGGCGGTGAGCTGCACCGCGCGTACCGATGCGGCGGCGTGCGCGTCGCGGGTGGTGAGCAGCACCCGGGCCTGGACCCGGGTGACCGGGCGGTCGAAGAGGGCCGGTCCGCCGCCGGCCTCCCGCCACTCGGTCCAGCCGGTGGCCAGCCAGCCGCGCACCTGGACGCCGACGGCGGCACCGGTGGCCGCCTCGGCGGTGAGGTCGGCGCGGACCCGGTTGGCCGGGCCGGCGAGGCTGCGCGCGGGGGCGAGCAGCACCCCCTCGGCGACCGGTACGCCCAGGGCGGCGGGCCGGTTCCGCCGGGTCGGGTGGGGGTCGGCGAGGCGCAGCCGGCCGGCGCCGAAGCGGACGTTGACGTCGTCGCCGCCGGCCACGGCGAGGTCGACGGTCCAGCTCTCCCCGGCGGTCGGGGTGCCGCGCGTGCCGGCCGGGGACTGGTCGGCGGCGTGGCCTGCGGTACGGGGGGCGGCGGTGGCGGCGGTCGGGACGAGAACTCCGGTCAGGGTCAGCAGACCGACCAACAGCCACGATGGGGGACGACAAGGGACAAAAGCCATAATCTTCTCCTCAAGACCTCCCTATAGTGCATTTTTTCGTAGATCGACAGGAAGCACGCTACAAATAGCGATACACGCGAATTCTGTTCGGACGAGGGAGAATGCTGGGGTGCCCGAGGGAGACACCGTCTGGAACACCGCCCGCGTCCTGCACCGCGCGCTCGCCGGAGCCCGGCTGACCGGCAGCGACCTCCGGGTGCCCGCGCTGGCCACCACCGACCTGACCGGCTGGACGGTGGCGGAGTCGGCCAGCCGGGGCAAGCACCTGCTGCTACGGCTGACCGCGCCGGCCCCGGTGGCGTCGACCACCGCCTGGACCCTCCACTCCCACCTGCGGATGGACGGCGTGTGGCGGGCGTACGCCCCGGGGGAACGCTGGACGGCCCGGCCGGCCCACCTGATCCGGGCGGTGCTGCGCGGCGCGGAGGCGGTGGCGGTCGGCTACCACCTGCACGAACTGGCCCTGCTGCCCACCGCCGAGGAGGAGCGCCTGCTCGGGCACCTCGGCCCCGACCTGCTCGGCGCGGACTGGGACCCGGCGGAGGCGGTCCGCCGGCTGGCCGCCGCACCCGGGGTGACCATCGGCGAGGCGCTGCTCGACCAACGCAACCTGGCCGGGGTGGGCAACCTCTACAAGTGCGAGCTGCTGTTCCTGCGCGGGCTCTCCCCGTGGACGCCGGTCGGCGCGGTGCCCGACCTGCCCGGCACGGTGGCGCTGGCCCAGCGGCTGCTGGCCGCCAACCGGGGCCGGTGGACCCAGAGCACCACCGGTTCGCTGCGCCGGGGCCAGACCAGTTACGTCTACGGGCGGCGGGCCCAGCCGTGCCGCCGCTGCGGCACCGCCATCGCCAAGGAGGACCTGGGCGAACGGGTCACCTACTGGTGCCCGACCTGCCAGCCAACGCCACCACCGACCGACCCGGCGACACCTCCCGCCTGACGGGACAACCCGCAGACACGGACGAATGGGTAATTCCTATCCGGCCGCCGACGTCGCATGCTGCGGTGGAGTGCTCACCGTTCGTGACCATCGGACGCGACCGCCCACCACGCCGGGGTGGGGGCGGCGGGTCCCCGTGCCCGGGGAGAGCCATGACCCTGTTCCGCAGACTGCGACCGCACTGGACGACCCGGGTCGTCCGCCTCCACCGGCCCGACCGGCCCACCGTGCCGGCCGCCCGCACCGGCGAACCCGATCCCGCCCCGGCGACCCTCGACCCGGCCGCCGTGCCACGCTGCTTCGGCCCGGTGCCCAACTTCGCCGGCAGCCCGCTGCCGGTACGCGACCCGCAGGGCCGGGTGGTCACCGGCACCGGCCTGCGCAAGTTCGTCGACGCGCTGCCGCTGCCCGGCCCGGCGGGCCGCACCGAACTGGGCGGGTACCTGCCGGTCGCCACCCCGGACACGGTGACCTGGCCGGGCTGTGACTACTACGAGATCGGGCTGGCCGAGTACACCCAGCGGCTGCACCGGGACCTGCCCACCACCCGGCTGCGCGGCTACCGCCAGCTCAACCTGGGCACCGACCCGCACGGCCACAACACCGTCGCCCCACCGGAACGGCCCTACCACCTCGGGCCGCTGATCATGGCTCGGCGGGGCCGGCCGGTCCGGATCAAGTTCATCAACCAGCTCCCCACCGGCCCGGCCGGGGACCTCTTCCTGCCGGTCGACACCAGCCTCGCGGGAGCCGGGGCGGGGCCGCTGGAGGGGCCGGCGCCCTACCCGCAGAACCGGGCCGTGCCGCACCTGTCCGGCGCGCACACCGGGTGGATCAGCGCCGGCAACCCGTGGCAGTGGGTGACCCCGGCCGGGGAGATCACTCCGTACCCGACCGGGCCGGGCCTGACCCACGTGCCGGACATGCCGCCACCCGGGGCGGGGGCCACCACGCTCTACTACCCGAACGCGCAGAGCGGCCGGCTGATGTGCCTGCACGACAACACCCTCGGCCTGTCCCGGCTGACCGTCCTGTCCGGTCAGTTCGCCCTCTACCTGCTCACCGACCCGGTCGAGGAGGAGCTGACCGCCGACGGGGTGCTCCCCGCCGACCAGGTCCCCCTGGTGATCCAGGACCGGACCTTCGTCCCCGACGACGCCCAACTCGCCGCCGAGGACCCCACCTGGGACCGGGACCGCTGGGGCGCCCGGGGCAACCTGTGGCACCCGCACGTCTACCAGCCCCGGCAGGACCCGTACCGGGACTGCGGGCGCAACCCCACCGGCCGCTGGGACTACGGCCCGTGGCTGCCCGGCGTGGACGGGCAGGACGGGCCCCGGGTCGGCCCGGTGGACAACCCGCACCACGATCCGGTGGCCACGCCGCACGAGCCCCCGCAGACCCCCGGGGTGCCGCACCCCAGCGCCGTGCCCGAGGCGTACGGGGACACCATGCTGGTCAACGGGGTCGCCTACCCGTACCTGCGGGTGCGGCCGACGGCGTACCGGTTCCGGATCGTCAACGGCTGCGCCGACCGGTCGGTCAACCTCCAGCTCTACCGGGCCCGCTCCGACGGGCCGATGTGGCAGGCCGACGGGAGCCTCGCCGACGCCGACGCCGGCGAGGTGCCGATGGTGGACGCGGTCCGCGCTCCCGGCCGGCCCGCCGACTGGCCCACCGACGGACGCGACGGCGGGGTGCCCGACCCGGCCGCCGGCGGCCCACCCATGATCCAGATCGGCAACGAGTGCGGGCTGCTCCCCGCCCCGGTGGTGCTGCCCAACCGGCCCGTCGGCTACCGCTACGACCGCCGCGACCCGACGGTGCTCAACGTGGACTCGGCCGCGCTGCTGCTCGCCCCCGGCGAACGGGCCGACGTGATCGTCGACTTCTCCACCCTGCCGCCCGGCGCGACGGTGCTGCTCTACAACGACTGTCCGGCCCCGCTGCCCGGCTTCGACCCCCGCTACGACCGGCACACCGCCGCCGGGGACCGCCGCGCCGACGGCGGCGGCCCCACCACCCTGCCCGGGTACGGCCCGAACACCCGTACCGTGCTCCAGTTCCGGGTGGCCGGCACCCCCGGCCGCCGGTACGACCTGGACCGGCTGGCCGAGCGGCTGCCCGCCGCGTACGCCGCCGCCCAGCGCCCGCCGGTGGTGCCGCACCCGGTGTACGACCGGGCGTTCGGCACCGCCACCGGGCGGGCGACGGTCGCCTCCGCGCAGGCCACCTCGCTCACCTTCACCCCGCCGGGCGGCACCACGCCGGTCACCCTGCCGATCCAGGTGAAGACCGTGGGCCCGGTCTTCGAGCCGGAGTACGGGCGGCGGGCCGGCCGGCTCGGCGTACCCCACCCGGGTGCCGGCCCGCTGGGGCCGGTGACCCTGCCGCTCGGCCCGACCGACCCGGCCACCGAGATCCTCATCGCCGCCGACCCGACGGTGGGGCCGGCCGACCCGGCCGACGGCATCCAACTGTGGCGGATCTGCGGGACCGGCCGGCAGACCCACCCGGTCCGCTTCGACGGCTGCGACGTGCAGGTGGTCAACCGGATCGGCGGGGACGGCACGGTCCGCGCCCCCGACGGCGGTGAGCGGGGCTGGAAGCAGACCGTCCGGGTCAACCCGGCCGAGGACGTGGTGGTGGCGCTGCGGCCCGAGGTGCCGCCGCTGCCGTTCAAGGTCGCCGACAGCCTGCGGTTGCTCGACCCGACCCGACCCGCCGGGGTACGCCTCGACGCCAGCCCGGTGAGCCCCTGCGACGGCCGACCGACGATCGTGGTCAACCAACAGGTCAACCTGGGCTGGGAGTTCCGCTGGTCCAGCGGCGCGGCGGGGCTGCGGGACCTGGGCATGAGCCGGCCGCTGGTGCTGCGGGTCTCGCCCCGCGCGCCGACCGGGCTGACCGCGACCCCGGTGCCCGGCTCGGCGACCGCGCTCCCGGCGATCGCGCTGGCCTGGACGGGCAACGGCAGCCGGCCGGCGGCCACCGGGCACCTGCTCCAGCGGGCCACCGACGCCGGTTTCACCACCGGGCTGACCACCATCACCGTGGCGGCGACCGCGACCCGCTACACCGACGCCAGCATCACCCCCGGCGTGACCTACCACTACCGCATCCGGGCCGAGAACGCGGCCGGCTGCTCGGCCTGGTCGAACAGCAGCCCGGCGTCGGTGCGCCTGCCCGCGCCGGGCGGGCTGGCCGCGACGGTGCCACCGGCGGCCCCGCTGCGGGTGGCGCTGCGCTGGGTCAACCGTTCCTTCGCCACCGGGCTCGACGTGCAGCGGGCCACCAACCCGACCTTCACCAGCGGTCCGGGCACCACCGCCGTGCCGGTGGCCGACCACCACCTCGATCCGGCGGTCGCCCCGGACACCACGTACTACTACCGGGTCCGGACCACCTACCTCGGTGCGGCGTCACCGTGGTCGACGGTGGCGACGGTGACCACCCCGCCGGTGCCCGAGCTGCCGACCGGGGTCGCCGCGACGGTGGGTGTCCCCGCGCCGGACACGGCGACGGTGTCGTTGAGCTGGGCGGCGAGCGTCCCGACCGGCCCGGGGGCCGGGTTCGTGGTGCAGCGTGCGGTGGACCCGGCGTTCGACCGGGAGGTGGCCAGCTTCACCGTCACCGGACGCAGCTTCACCAACACCGGCCTGGCCCGGGGGGTCACCTACCACTACCGGGTCCGCTCGTTCAACGTGGTGGGCAGCTCACCGTGGACCGGCCCGCTGCCGGTCCGTACGCCCGACTGAGGTCAAGCGGGCCGGCGGCGGCCGGGGCGGCCCGCCGCGCGGGCCCTCAGCGGGTGGGGGTGCGTTGGGGTTCGCCGACGGCACGCAGCTCGGCCAGCGCGGACGCGACGCCGTGCAGCAGGTCCGTCGCCTCCATCAGCCGGGCGGCGGACGGGTCCGCGACGACCTCCGGGTGGGCGTCCTCCGCGACGTAGCCGGCCGCGGCGGCGACCAGCCCCTCGTAGGCGGTCACCCCGGTGACCAGTTGGTCGAGCAGGGCACGGTGGGCCTCGGCGAGCCGGGGCCGGGCCTCGGGTGGGGCGAGCCGCAGGGCGCGCTCCACCCCGGCCGTCCGGTCGGCGAGGTCGCGCAGCGAACGGTCGGCGGCGGCGGCCTCCAGCACCGCCGGCTCGGCCAGGCCGGTGAGCCGGGGCGCGATACCGGCCAGGGTGAGCGCGGCCCGGTCCAGCCGGGCCCACGACTCGGCGGCGGAGGTGCCGCGCAGCGCGAACCGGGAGCGGAACCGGCGGGCCTCGGCCAGCACGCCGGGGCCGACCGGGAGGCGTTCGACGGCGGCGACCAGCCGGGCCCGGGAGCGGGCGGCGGCCTCGGCCGGGTCGAGGGCGGGTGGCACCGGGCGGGCCGCGAACGCCCGCAGGTCGATCCAGCGCCAGGCGGCCAGCGCGACGGCGCTGCCCGCGGCGCCGGCCCAGGCCGCGTCGGGCAGCCCCAGCCCGGCGTACGGGGTCAGCACCGCCGCCGCACCGGTGAGCCCACCGGCCAGGACGCTCCACCGGCGGGCGGAGCGCCGCAACCGGCCCAGTCGACGGAAGTGTCTCGTTCGCTCGTCGGCCACCCGTACCTCCTCGTGCCGGCGGTCAGCCGGCGGTGGTGTCCCCCACGCCGCGGTCGCGGCTCATGCTGGCCCGGATCTCGTCCAGCCGGGCGGCGGCGGCCGGGTCGGCCGTCGGGGCAGCCGGCTGGGCCTGCTGCTGCACCGACGGCTGCTCCTGCCGGCTGCCGAGCTGGTCGCCGGCCATGCTGGCCCGGATCTGCTCCAGCCGGGACGACCCGGCGCTGTCCAGCGTCGACTTCTGGATCTCCAGCATCCGCCCCTCGACGGAGTTGCCGGCCAGCTCGGCGCGGCCCATGGCGTTGGCGTAGCGGCGCTCGATGCGGTCCCGCACCTCGTCCAGCGAGGGGGTGTTGGTCGGTGCGGTCATCGACGACATCGACTCCAGCGACCGGGCCACGCTCTCCTGCATCTTGGCCTGTTCGAGCTGGCTGAGCAGCTTGGTGCGCTCGGCGAGCTTCTGCTGGAGGATCATCGAATTGTTCTCGACCGCGCGGCGGGCCTGCGCGGCGGCCCCGAGCGCCTGGTCGTGCAGGGTCTTGAGGTCCTCGGTGGCCTGCTCGGCGGAGACCAGCTGGGTGGCGAGCACCTGGGCGGACTGCTCGTAGCGGCCGGCCTCGACCTCGTCGCCCTTGGCGCGGGCCTGGTCGGCGAGGACCAGCGCCTGCCGGGCGTTACCCTGGAGCCGCTCGACCTCGGTCATCTGCCGGGAGAGCTTCATCTCCAGCTGCCGCTGGTTGCCGATCACCGCCGCCGCCTGCTGGACCAGCGCCTGGTGCTGACGCTGCGCGTCCTCGATGGCCTGCTGGATCTGCACCTTCGGATCGGCGTGCTCGTCGATCTTGGCACCGAACAGCGCCATCAGGTACTTCCAGCCCTTGACGAACGGGTTCGCCATCTCCGCGGTATCCCCTCAGTAGCGTCGCTGCGCCTCGGCCACAGCGGGGCCGGACGGGCCGCCCGACGCGCCCCCCATCGTCGCAGCCCGACGCCAGCAGGGCCGTTCGTGCCGTGGGGAGTGCTCCGGCGGCCTGCGATCAAGACTACGCGGCGTCGGCCAGCCCGGCCACGGGACGGACGGCGGGGTCAGGCGGCGCAGACCACGTCGCGGTCGCTCGGGCGGACCCGGGCACTGCGCAGGGTGGCCTTGAGTGGGGAGTCCTGGCGGACCGAGACGGCGACCGCACCGTCGGTGGTCACCTGGCGCACGCCCCGACCGGTGGCCTTGCGCACGCCGGCGGCGGGACCGGCGGCTGCCGGCTCGTCCTGCACCGGCATGAGCACGCCGGGCAACTGTTCGGCAAGCGCCACGGTGTCGCTCACCTCGCGCAGCAACTCGGACAGGCGGGCGCCGAGCGCATCGCAGATGGCGGCGAGCAGCTCGCTGGAGGGTTCCTTCTGGCCGCGTTCGATCTCGGACAGGTAACCGAGGCTCACGTTGGCGGCGGTGGAGACCTCGCGCAGGGTGCGGTGCTGACCCTGGCGGCGCGCCCGAAGTGCGTCACCGATCACCCGGCGTAGCAGGACCATCGCACCTCCCCCTGACGGGATTTCACGCTCCGGGCGGACGGCCGCCCGCGCCGGACGCGGTGGACCGCGCCGCCGCCGACGCCGTACGCCGGAGCCTTCCCGCAACCGTACCCGTTGGTCGGCCCGGCGACATCCCACCCCGCCTGTCGGATCTGGACAACGCCGGTCAGCGCCGACCCGCGCCGGCCGGCGGGACCCCCGCCGCCGGCCCGGGGCGCGGGCCCGGCCCGGGCTCCGGGAAGGCCCGGTGGATACGCGTCGCGAGCAGGCGTAACGCCTCGATCACCGCCGCCGCGCGGATGTGGTCCCGACCCCCGTCGAGGTCGAGCTGGCGGACCACCGGGCCGCCCGGCCCGGCCACCGCGACATAGACCAGACCGACCGGTCTGCCGTCCTGCGGCTCGGGACCGGCCACCCCGGTGGTGGCCAGCCCCCAGTCGGCGGCGCAGCGCCGCCGGCCCCCCTCGGCCAGGGCGATGGCCACGTCCGGATCGACCGGCCCGCGCTGGGCCAGCAGATCCTCGGGTACGTCGGCCAGCCGCGCCTTGAGTTCCGTGGCGTAGGTCACCAACCCGCCCCGGTACACGGCGCTCACCCCGGCGATCTCCACGATCGCGGCGGCCAGCAGCCCGCCGGTCAGGGACTCGACGGTGGCCAGGGTCTGCCGCCGCTCGTGCAGGCTGTGCACCACGCCCGCCGCCGGGCTGCCTGTGGGTCGTTCGTGCTGCGCATCGGTCCCCATGCCGTCCTCCTTCCCCGACGTCACCCTGCTACTCATACCGGCCCGACCGATCGCCGGGTCCGCTCCCGCCTAGCCGGTGAGGCGGCGCCCCGGGCGCGCACCGTCGTGCCCGCTCCCGCCTAGCCGGTGAGGCGGGCGTCCCGGACAGGCGTCGTCCGGGGCGGGGTCAGCCGGTGAGGCCGGCGTCCCGGGCGAGCAGGGCGGCCTGGACCCGGTCGGCGACCCCGAGCTTGGCGAAGACGGCCGAGAGCTGGTTGCGGACGGTCTTCTCGCTGAGCCCGAAGTGGCGGGCGATCCGGGCGTTGGTGTCGCCGCCGGCCAGCCGGCGCAGGATGTCCCGCTCGCGCGGGGTGAGCCGGTCGAACGGGGGCGGCAGCTCGACCGGCTGGCGACGCAGGCTGGTCAGCACCTGCGGGCCGACCCGGGGGCCGAGGACGAGCCCGCCGCCGGCCACCGTCCGCAGCGCGTCGACGATCACGTCCGGGTCGGTGTCCTTGAGCACGTAGCCCCGGGCGCCGGCCCGTAACGCCCGGCCGACCACGTCCTCGTCGTCGGTCATGGTCACCATCAGCACCCGGATCTCCGGCCGGCCCTGCACGATCCGCCGGGTCGCCTCCACGCCGTCGCCGTCCGGCAGCGCCACGTCCATCGCGACCACACCGACCGGTTCGGTCGACGCGATACCGATCGCCTCGGCGCAGGTGGCGGCCTCCAGCACGCCGTCGACCCAGGGCTCGCCCTCCAGCATGGTCCGCAGGCCCCGGCGGACCACCGGGTGGTCGTCCACGATCAGCACCCGGACCGCCCCGCCACGAGTCCCCTCGCCCGTCACTGTCCTCCCCCTCCCGCAGCGCCGTCCTCCACCCGCGCCGCCCCGCAGCCCTCGATGATCATCCGGGCCCCTCGGTGACCACCCGTGGCCCCTCGGTGCCCGGCGGGGCATCTTCGGTGATCAAGAGGTTCGCGTCATCCTCCGGGCGGATTCTGACGCAAACCTCTTGATCACCGGAAGCGGGCGGGGCGGAAGCGGGCGGGGACGGGGTGGGTGGGGGCAGGGGCAGCCGGACCCGGATCAGGGTGCCGTGCGGGTCCCGGTCGACGATGTCGCTGCCGCCGCCCAGCTCGGCGGCCCGCTCCCGGATCGAGTCCAGCCCGACGCCGCCGGGCCGGCGGGCGACGATGCCGGTGCCGTCGTCGGACACCTCCACGACCAGCGCCCGACCCCGGCGCACCACCACGTCGCAGCAGGTCGCTCCGGCGTGCCGGGCCGTGTTGGCCAGCGCCTCGCCGACGATCCGGTACGCCGCCACCTCCACCGCCGCCGGCAGCCCGTGCAGCGGGTCCGCCACGCTCAGCCGTACGGTCAGGGTCGGGCCGTCGAAGCGCTGGCACTCGGCCCGCAGCGCCGACTCCAACCCCCGGTCCAGGGCCGCCGGGCGGAGCTGGTCGACCAGTTGGCGTACCTCGCCGGTGCAGGTGAGCAGGTCGTCGGCGAGCCCGTCGAGGATGCGGGCCAGCCGGGCCTGGTCGACGGCGGCGAGCTTGCGGGCCGCGCGTACCTGCATCGACATGCCGGCCAGGGTCGGCCCGAGCCCGTCGTGCAGGTCCCGGCGCAGCCGGCGGCGTTCCTCCTCCCGGGCGGTCACCAGGCGCTCCCGGGAGTCGCGCAGGTCGCGGATCAGCCGGGCGGTCGCGGCGGCCACCGAGGCGTGCAGCGCGACGTCGCTGAGCAGCCGCCGCTCGACCGGGGTGAACCGGGTGCCCGCTGCCCGCCGGGCCACCACCAGCCGCCCCACCCACTCGCCGTGGGTCACCATGTCGAAGCGTTCCAGCGCGGTGGTGGCCCGGCCGTGCGCGGCGTGCACCCGGGTGGGCCGCCCGTCGTCGGCATGCTCCCCGCCGAGTTCCACCGCCACGTACGGCACCTGGAGCGAGCGGGCGATGGTGCCGGTCAGCAGCGGCAGCACCGCCTCCGGTTGGACCGTACGCTCCAGCAGGTCACCGAGGCGGGCCAGCACCGCGTACGGCTCGTCACGGTCGCCGTAGAGCAGCCGGTTCACCCCGCGCTGCACCCGCCGCCGCAGCGGTTCGAAGGTCACCGCGATCAGGCCGGTGGCCACCAGCGAGGCGTTCGAGGTGTCCCCGCGCAGCACGAGGTCCCGCAGCAGGGTGACCACCCCGACGAACGCGGCGATCACCAGCAGGCTCATCACCAGCCAGACCAGGGTGCGGTTGATCACCTGTTCCAGGCCGTAGAGCCGGTAGCGGAGCACCGCCAGCGTCATCGCGCCCGGGATCGCGATCACCATCAGCACCCACGCGCCGGACAGGTTGAGCCAGTCCAGCAGGAAACCGAGCAGGAACAGCGCCCCGGCGGCCAGCAGGCAGGCGAGCTGCTGGCGGGCCTCGCCGACGGCCCGCCGCCAGCGTCGGGCGAGCGCCACCAGCACGGCGACCACCAGCAGCAACTCCACCCCGACGGTCAGCAGGGCGACCCGCACCAGCAGTCGCGCGGTCGGGTCGGTGGCCGTCGTCGCGGACAGCAGCAGGCCCCGGGGGTCGCTGGTCGCGGCCACCGCCAGCGCCACGGCCACCACCGCCGTGGTGACCACCAGCCCGACCGCGACCGGCCGGAAGCGCCGGCCCGGCAGCCGGCCGTCCGGGAAGACCAGCAGGGCCAGGAAGATCAGCCCGTACGGCGGCCACCAGAGCCACTGGCCCAGCCAGGCCACGGGGGTGAGGGCCGGCCAGCTCAACGCCAGCACCGCCGTCCCGGCGACGAGTCCGGCGGCCAGCATCAGCCGGCCGACCGGGTGACCGGGCAGCCCGGCGAGCACCAGCGCGCCGAGCGCGGTGAACGCGACGGCGATCGTGCCGGTCAGCGCCGCCGGCCCGAGCGCCGCCGGCTGCGGGTACCACCACTGGCCGGCCAGGACGAGCCCGGCGACGACCAGGCCCACCCCGGCCAGGACCCGGCGGGACGGGGACAGCGCGGCGATGGGCGACGGCACGGCAGGCCCTCCGGGGTGTCGGTCGGTGGTGGGATCGGTCAGTCGGCCCAGCCGGCGGCGTGCATCGCGTTGTGCAGCCAGTTGCCGGTGTCGTGTTCGAGGTGGTCGGGCAGGGTGCCGATCTCGTGCGGCAGGTCGGGGCCGTCCAGGCGGGGCAGTTGGGCCAGCGCCTGCTCCAGCGTGATCCGGGAGCGGGTGAGCACGTCCGGGTGGCTGCGGACGTACTGCGCCACGTGGGCGAGCACCGCGGTCAACCGCTGCCGGACGGCCTCGGGCTGCGCCGGGGCGGTGCCGGCGTCGAGGGCCTCCAGCCGCCAGTCGGCGGAGAAGACGGGGTGCAGCCGCCTTCCGGTGACGTCGAAGAACTCGACGGCCCCGGCGAGCTTCTCGCCGTGGTCGGCGGTCGACAGCAGGTCGGACAGGTCCTGGTAGACGTGGCAGAACGTGTCGTCGGCCGCGATCAGCACGATCCGTCGGTCGTCGCCAGCGGTCAGGGTCATGATCACTCCTCGGGTGCCGTACGCGGACGGCGGGGCCGGTCCCCCGGCACCCGTCCGCCGCAGCGTAGGTGGTCGACCGTCCACAGTGGCACCGCCGGGCGGGCCGGCGGGGTGGACGGTCGAGTCATCGTCACCCGCCGGCTGTCCCGCCGACCCGGGTCGGATGTCCCGACCCGGCGGGACCGATCGGACGGCGACCCCGCCCGGTGACCCGGGGGAAGCGCCTACGACGGCGACGGGGCCAGCGACGCGGGGGAAGGGTCCCGGCCGGCCCGGCGGGCGGGGGAAGGGTCCCACCCGCTCGGGCCGACGGGACCCTTCCCGGTCGGCACGCCCGGAGGCGGTCAGCCCGCCGGGTGCACGCTCACCGTGGTCGCCCGGGTCATGTCGGTCGCCGCGGTCACCTCCGGCAGTCCCTCGGTGTGCCCGCCGGAACGCACCCGGGACGACCAGTGGTCGTACCGCTGGCCGAGCTGCCCGACCCGGACGAACGCCGCGCTGGCCAGGCAGGCGCTCAGCGGGTCGCGCGGCTTGTCCGGCACGCTGGCCTGGACGCAGCCGGCGCCGTACTGACCCTGGTCACGCAGCGGGTCGAAGCCCGACCGCTCCCCGTCGCACGGGTTCCAGTCGAACGTCTGGACGCAGTCGGCGTAGTTGTCCACCGCCTGCGTCATCGCGTTGCGCAGGTGCTGGTGGGCCGACTGGTCGCCGTCGCTGCGCGGCCGGGTGTAGTCGGCGGGCAACCCCTGGCCGCCGAAGAGCAGGCCGGCGAGGCTGTCGTCGAGTTCCAGCGCGGTGCCCCAGCCCAGTTCGGTGTACGCCTGCAACAGCCGCAACGCGTCCGCGACCGCCTTGCCCTTCTGCCAGAGCACCCGGGACACCTCCCAGGTGTCGCTGCTCGGCGGGTTCGGCCCGGTGCCGGCCCGCATCACCCGGTAGAAGTACTTCTGCCGGCCGGACAGCATCGCGGCGGCCCTGGTGCGGGCGGACGTCGCCTGGGTGGCGACGACCGGGATCGCCGCCGACTCGAACGCCGGCTTGTACGTCCCCGGCCACCGATCGGTGAGGTACTTGTTCTCGTCGTAGCAGTAGCCCTGCGGGATCGGGGAACGGACGTCCCACGAGCAGAACGTGCCGATGGGGAACACGCGGGTGGCGGTCTGCACCTCCTGCCAGTCCCCGCCGGCCCACTTCACCCGCGACCGCAGGGTGATCTGGAGATCGCCGGTGGTGGTCTGGAACCGGGGTCCCTCGTGCTCCTCCACGTTGACGAAGTTCGCGTCGTAGCAGGTGGAGAACTCCGGGGCGTGTCCCGGCGGCATGGCGTGGCGGGCCAGGTGGAACGCGTTGGGCAGGTTGCTGCGGCGCACCGTCGACGGGATCGGCCGGCTGACCCGGCTCGCGCCGCACCCGCCGATCGACTCGGTCTCGGGAATCCGGTTCGCCGCCGGGAGTTCCTGGTCCGGGCTGCCCCACATGTCGTGCACCGGCAGGGTGTCGCTGCCGTTCCAGACCACCGCCTTGCGGACGTTCTCCACCTGGGCGTTCCAGTTGGCGACGGCGGTGCGGTAGTCGGCCATCAGCGCGGTGAACAACGGGTTGGTGCCGCCGTCGGCGGTCGGCTGGCTGAACTGCCGGACCCGCTCGTTGATGGTCCGTCCGGCCTCGGCGACGGCGTCGCCCCGCCCGGCGGCCACCTGGGCGGCGAACTGCGGGTTCTCCAGTTGCAGGATGTTGTAGACCCGGGCGGCGGTGGACCAGGCGGCGGCGTTGGCGACCGGGCCGACGGTCCAGGTGCCGCCGACCCGGTTACGCGCCCACTGGCCGAGGTAGTTGATCGAGCCGGCGGGCAGGTGGGTGTCGAGCACGCTGACCGGGTCGGCGAGGCTGGTGCCGGCCGGCGCGGTGAAGGTGCCCTCGTCGGCGGCGTTGACGGTGGCGAAGGTGAAGGTCGGCGACTCGGCCTTCGGGAAGTAGGTGCCCAGGTAGTCCGGGATCGGCTGCCCGGTGATCTCCTTGTGGTGCACGTACGTGGTGATCACCTGGTTGAGCTGGCTCTTGGCGATGTTCTCCAGGGCCACGTGGGTGGCGAGCGCCATCGAGTCGACCTTGCGTTCGATGGTCTGCAACTGGGTGGCGATCCGGCCCAGGTTGGCGCGTACCTCGTCGAGGCCCTTGGTGAGCGCGTCGAGCTGGGCGACCAGCCCGGCGTACATCTCCTTGAGCGCCGACTCGATCCGGTCGAACCGCTTGTCGATCCCCTTGGCCAGCCGGTCGATCTGCTGGCGCAGCTTGCCGATCTCCGCCTGGATCGCGGCGTTCGGGTCACCGCCCCCGGCGAACAGGCCGATCAGGCTCACCGCCGCGCCGAGCAGGTTGCCGGTCAGCACCGCCGTGCCCATCGCCGTCGCGGCCATGGTCAGCCCCTGCCCGAGCACCGTCGTCACGTACGTGTTGATCGCGGTCACCGAGGTCACCACGGCCTTGCCGATGGTCTCCAACTGCTTGCCGAACTTCTTGTCGACGAAGCCGACCAGGGTGGACAGCACCGTGACGGTAGACCCGAGACCCTCGAAGATCTTGCGGTTCGACTCGGTCTTCGCCTTCTCCGCGTCGATGACCGCCTGGCTGGGCTTCGGGTCCTGGTTGAGCGGGTACGTGTTGGCGTAGCCGACCACCTCGGTGATCCGGTTGTTGCCGTCGGTGTCGAGCACCTTCAGCGTCGCGTACGCCCGCTCCTGCACCAGCGCCTTGAAGGCGGTCGGGTCGCCGCGGACGTCGCGGATCGCGGACAGCGGCACGTAGTAGCCGAGGGTGCCGGTGTTGCCGTCGGCGCGCGGCTCGTGGATGCGGGCGGCAAGCAACCCGTCGACCGGGGTACGCACCCCGGTGCCGCTGCGCCCGGCGAACGCGCTGTCCCAGCCGGTGGCCAGCGCGTCGTCGGTGGCGGCCCGGCGGTGCAGCTCCCGCCAGGTGTCCTGGACCAGGTCCCGGGAACGGGCGTTCCACGCCGCGTCCTGGTAGCCGCCCCGGACCAGGTTCAACGCGTCCGGCACCACGTTCGCGCCCTCCGCGCCGACCGTGCTGGCCAGGAACGCCCGCACCGCCGGGCCGGTGGTCACCGCGCCGCTGGACTCGCCGAGCCGGGCCAGCACCGCCATCGCCACCGCGAACCGGGACCGGTCCTCGGCCCGTGCGTCGCCGACCGCCGCGTCGGCGACCGCCCGGGTGGTGGCCACGTGCCCCGCCACCTGCGTCGCGTCGGCACCCGGCTGGCCGGTACGCCAGTCCAGCAGCTCGGCCGTGAGCAGGGCGTCCTTCAGCCCGGCCGCCCCGGCGTCGCGTAGCTGCACCACCGCCCCGAACAGCGCCCCGTGCACCGCCTGCTCGTCGAACGGCACCGGGTCGGCGGCGCGGGCCGGGGTCTGGTGCATGGTGACCGCCAGCACCGCCGTGAGGCCCGCCGCCCACAGCCGGCGGCTGCGCCATCCGCCGCCCGGGGACCGTCCCCGGGCATGTCTCGTCGCTGTCCCCACCGCTGCTCCTCCCGCCACCGGGCGCAACCCCGCCCGCCGTCACCGGGCGTCGACCCGGCCGGGCCGACGCCGCACCGGGCCGCAGGGGGCCGGTGCGGTGACGACTCTGCGGGGCGGGGCGTCCCGCCCGGCAGGGACAGCCGTCCCGCCGCCCCGGGATTCCGGTGCGGCGGTTCAGCGGGAGCGGTACGGGCCGGTCAGGGCCGGGGGCGGCGCAGGCGCAGGGCCTGGGCGACGTAGTCGAAGCCGGTGACCACGGTGACCAGCACGGCGGCGGCCATGATCCACGGGCCGACGGCGGCGAGGGCGGCCGGCATCGGCCACAGGTACCAGGCGATGGCCAGGATCTGCAGCGCCGTCTTGAGCTTGCCGCCCCGGCTGGCGGCGATCACGCCGTGCCGGATCACCCAGAACCGCAGCCCGGTGATGCCCAGCTCGCGGACGAGGATCAGCACCGTCACCCACCAGGGCAGCCGGTCGTAGACGGAGAGCAGCACCAGGGCGGCACCGGTGAGCGCCTTGTCGGCGATCGGGTCGGCCACCTTGCCGACCGAGGTGACCAGGCCGAAGCGGCGGGCGATCCAGCCGTCCACCAGGTCGGTCATCGAGGCGAACGCGAAGATCAGGCAGGCGGCGATCCGCCACCCGGTGTGGGTCATACCGGAGGCGACCACCGACGCGGCGAAGACCGGCACCAGCACCAGCCGCAGCAGGGTCAGGCCGTTGGCCGCGTTGAGCACCGGCACCCGGGCCACCGGCGGCGCGGACTCCGCCGCCCCGGTCACCGCCGCGCCCCGCTCCGGCCGTCGAGGCCCACCTGGCACCGCCCCACCTGGCTCCCCCGCTCCGTCCGGGCCCACCGTCACCGTTCCGCGCCGGGCGCCGCCGAGATCATCTCATCCGGCACGGCGACCAGGTCGACGCCCTCGGTCGCGGTGACCGTGGCCCGGACCAGGTCGCCGGGGCGCAACGCGGCCAGGTCGACCCCGCCGCCGACCGGGGCGACCAGGGTGGTCGAGCCGTCGACCTCGGGGGCCTGGTGCGCCGCCCGGCCCTCCACCACACCGTCGTCGACCGTGTCGACAAGCACCTCGACGGTGCTGCCGAGGCGTTCCTCGGCCCGCTGCGAGCACAACTCGTCGGCGAGCGCGGCGAGCCGGTCGTAGCGGCGCTTGACGGTGGCGGCGGAGAGCTTGCCGGGCAGCCCGGCGGCCTCGGTGCCGTCCTCGTCGCTGTAGTCGAACACGCCGATCGCGTCCAGCCGCGCCTCGGTCAGGAAGCGGGTCAGCTCGGCCACGTCCTGCCGGGTCTCGCCGGGGAAACCGACGATGAAGTTGCTCCGCGCGCCCGCCTCCGGGGCCAAAGCGCGGGCGCTCGCCAGCAGCTCCAGGAACCGGTCGGTGGAGCCGAACCGGCGCATCCGGCGCAGCACCGGCTCGCTGGAGTGCTGGAACGACAGGTCGAAGTAGGGGGCCACGCCGGGGGTGGTGGCGATCGCCTCGACCAGGCCGGGGCGGGTCTCGGCGGGCTGGAGGTAGCTGGCCCGCACCCGGACGATGCCGTCGATCGCGGCGAGCTGCGGCAGTAGCTTCTCCAACGCCCGCGGGTCGCCCAGGTCCTTGCCGTACGACGTCGAGTTCTCGCTGACCAGCACCAGCTCACGGACGCCGGTCTTGGCCAGCCACTCCGCCTCGGCGAGCAGCTCGTCGGGGGTACGCGAGACGAACGCGCCCCGGAACGCGGGGATCGCGCAGAACGCGCACCGCCGGTCGCAGCCGCTGGCCAGCTTCAGCGAGGCCACCGGGCCGGTGTCGAGCCGGCGGCGCAGCACCTGCCGCAGGTGCGCCGGGGTGTGCTCGTCGGTCTCCGGCGCGACCCGGGCCGGGGTGCCGTGGCCGGGCAGCGACACCGCCGACTCCCGCCGGGCGACCGGGGTCAGCGGCAGCAGCTCGCGGCGGTCCCGGGGGGTGTGCGCGTCGACCGTCTCGCCGGCCAGCACCGCGTCGAGCCGGGCGGCGATGTCGGGGTAGTCGTCGAAGCTGAGCACCGCCTGCGCCTCGGGGAGGCTGTCGGCCAACTCCCGGCCGTACCGCTCGGCCATGCAGCCGGCGGCGACCACCTTCGCCCCGGTGTCGGCGGCGGCGAGCAGGGTCTGGATCGAGTCCTGCTTGGCCTTCTCCACGAACCCGCAGGTGTTGACGACCACCACGTCGGCACCCTCGCCGTCGGTGGTGACCTGCCAGCCGTCGGCGTGCAGCCGGGCGGCCAACTCCTCCGAGTCGACCTCGTTGCGGGCGCAGCCCAGGGTCAGCAGGGCGACCCGGCGGCCGTCGGCAGGCGACGGCTCCGGGTCGCGGCTCGGCGTCGGGCGGGCCGGGCCGACGTTGTCAGGCGTGGGGGTGGCGGACACCATCCGAGGGTACCGGGCGACGTCGCGGGCCCGACCGACGGCGGCGTGCGGTGTCGGCCGGTTCACCTCCCCGGCCGCCCGCAGGTGGTGGTCAGACGGCCGCCGCGCCCACCCGGACCAGCCGGTCCAGCAGGGCGACCTCGGTGCCGGCCAGGCCGGTGGAGCAGAACACCGACACCTGGTCCGCGCCGGTCCGGCCGGGGACCGCGCCGGCCAGCACCGCTCCCAGGTCCCGCAACCTGCCCGGGTACGGCCCGACGGCGGTCACCATCGGGGGGTCGTACGCCGCCGCCTGGGCCGGCGAGTCGGTGACCAGCACGTCGGCGGCGTCGAGCAGGTCGGTGCCGAACTCGTGCCGGTGCACCTGCTTGAAGCCGACGGTGTTGACGTGGGTGCCCGGGGCGAGGTCGGCGGCGGACAGCACCGGGGTGACGCTGGTGGTGGCGAGCACCACCACGTCCCGGTCACGGACCGCCTCGGCGGCGGAGCCGACGGCGCGGGCGGGTATCCCCAGCTCCGCGCGGACCCGGGCGGCGAACGCCTCCCGGCGGGCCGCCGAGCGGCTGTGCACGGTCACCTCGCGCAGGGGCCGGACGGCGGCGGTCGCCCACACCTGCGTCCACGCCTGCCCGCCCGAGCCGATCACGCCCAGGGTGGTGGCGTCCGGGCGGGCCAGTGCGTCGACCGCCACCGCGCCCAGTCCGCCGGTACGCCGGGAGCCCAGCTCCGCGCCGACGGCGATGGCCCGTACCGCTCCCGTCCGGGCGTCGTGCAGCACCACGAGCTGCTCGCCGGCCGGGTGGCCGAGGGTGTCGTAGGAGCGGAAGCCGTACCACTCGTCGGTGAGCTGCCCGGCGGTGAGCACCATCCGCCCGCCGGCCAGCGGTGCGGACGCCCGGGGCGGGGCGACGAGCCGGCCGGCGTGGGCGGCCAGCAGCGCGTCCCGCATCGCCGCGACGGTGGTCGGCGCGTCCAGGGTGGCGGCGACCTGCCGGTCGTCGAAGAGCAGCGTCATGCTCCCCATGCTGCAACCTGAAGCTGACTTCAGCTCAAGGTGCGGTGGGGAGGATCACCCCACCCCGCCGGCCGGCGGTGCTAGCGTCGGTCGTGGTGGCCCGCGCGGCCACCCCGGACGAGTCGCGGGCGTACCCGGTCAGGCCAAGACGCCCCGTACCGAACCGACTCGTCCCCGGCCGACGGCCCGGGACCCGCACCCCCGAGGTGATGCCCGATGGCCTGGATCGTGCTGGTGCTCTCCGGACTCCTGGAGACCGCGTGGGCGGTCTCCCTCGACCGCAGCGCCGGGTTCACCCGGCCACTGCCCTCCACCGTCTTCGCGGTCACCCTGGTCGCCAGCATGGCCGGCCTGGCGTACGCGCTGCGCGACATCCCCGTCGGCACCGGCTACGCGGTCTGGGTCGGCATCGGGGCGGTCGGCACCGCCGTGGTCGGCATGGTCGCCCTCGGCGAGTCGACGAGCCTGCCCCGGCTACTCAGCCTGCTGCTGGTGGTGGCCGGCGTGGTCGGCCTCAAGCTCTTCCACTGAGGAACCCCGGGAACCACCCGACGGGTCGGGGTGGACCGCCCGCGCACAACGCAGCAACCGGAGTTGGCCGACCTCGGCGACGTTCTTCATCAGCTCGGCGTTCACCCAGGCGACCATGTGGGCGACGGTGTACGCGGGGTCGTCCCGCCACGGGAACGACGCGGTCGCATCAAGGTCGGCGTCGCCGAGCTGGTCGAACACCGCCAACCACGCGGCACGCAGGTCACCCAGCCACGCCACCGTCCGGTCCCGGTCACCGGGCCAGCCGATCTCGGTACGCTCCCGCGGCCTGCGCCCCCGCGCGTGGTCGGCAGCGACCGTCCACCACCAGCCGATGTGCCAGGTGATCCAGCCGATCGTCGGCACCGGGACCGGGTCGGGCTCGACGTCCGCCCAGTCCGGCACCCACCCGCCGTCGGCGGCCGGGCGCACCGTCCAGCAGTGCGGCACCGGCTCCCAGAGCAGGTCCGCCGGCTCCAGGCGTTGCAGGTGGTACTCGAACAGGGACCAGGTCAGATCGAACTGCGACCGCAACAGGTCACGACGGGATGCCGGCATCGGGTGACCCTGCCACACCGGCGGGCCCCGGATCGATCGGAATTCCCGCGCCGACACGCAGGCGGGCAGCCCGGTGCGTAGTTTCCGTCCGGTGTGGGTAGTGATCGATCAACACAGCACTCAGGCCCCCGACCACGGAGGACGTCATGGCCGACATCCACGCCCCCGCCCGCCCGCGTACCAACGCCGCCCGCATCTGCACCATCCTGGCGTTCGTCTTCGCCGTCGTCGCGCTGCTGATCGCGCCGGTCATCTTCGGCATCATCGGCCTGGCGCTCGGCATCGTCGGCGCGGTGCTCGGCGACAAGCCGCTGGGCTGGTACGCCGCCGCGGCGAACGTGGCCGCCATCGTCCTCAGCCTCGTGCTGATCAGCGCCATGATGAACAGCTGACCAGACGCACCCGCGCGAACGGGCCCGCCGGATTCCCGGCGGGCCCATCGCACGTCCCGGCCCGGTCGGGGGGTCTACGCCCCCACCGGCGCGCCCGTCGGGTCAGTCCACGTCGCCGCGCAGGCCGACCAGCACCTCTTCCAGCTCGTCCGGCTTGACCAGCACGTCGCGGGCCTTGGAACCCTCGGACGGGCCGACCACCCCCCGGGTCTCCATCAGGTCCATCAGCCGGCCCGCCTTGGCGAAGCCGACCCGCAGCTTGCGCTGGAGCATCGAGGTCGAACCGAACTGCGAGGTCACCACCAGCTCCACCGCCTGCACCAGCAGGTCCAGGTCGTCGCCGATGTCCTCGTCGATCTTCTTCTTGCTGTCCTGCGCCGGGGCCAGCACGTCGGAGCGGAACTCCGGCTCACGCTGGTCCTTGCAGAACTTCACCACGTCGGCGATCTCACGTTCGGTCACCCAGGCGCCCTGGATGCGGACCGGTTTCGACGCGCCCATCGGCAGGAACAACCCGTCGCCCCGACCGAGCAGCTTCTCCGCGCCCGGCTGGTCGAGGATGACCCGGGAGTCGGCAAGCGACGAGGTGGCGAACGCCAGCCGGGACGGCACGTTCGCCTTGATCAGGCCGGTCACCACGTCGACGCTCGGCCGCTGGGTGGCCAGCACCAGGTGGATGCCGGCGGCGCGGGCCAACTGGGTGATCCGGACGACCGAGTCCTCCACGTCGCGCGGGGCGACCATCATCAGGTCGGCCAACTCGTCCACGATCACCAGCAGGTACGGGTACGGCCGCATCTCCCGCTCGCTGCCCGGCGGGGCCTTGATCTCGCCGTTGCGCACCTTGCGGTTGAAGTCGTCGATGTGCCGGACCCCGTTGGCGGCGAGGTCGTCGTAACGCATGTCCATCTCGCGGACGACCCACTCCAGCGAGTCGGCCGCCTTCTTGGCGTTGGTCACGATCGGGGTGACCAGGTGCGGGATGCCCTCGTAGCCGGTCATCTCGACCCGCTTGGGGTCGATCAGCAGCAGCCGCACCTCGTCCGGTGTGGCCCGGGTCAGGATCGACACCAGCAGGGTGTTGAGGCAGCTCGACTTGCCCGCGCCGGTGGCCCCGGCGATCAGGATGTGCGGCATCTTCGCGAGGTTGGCCACCACGAAGCCGCCCTCGATGTCCTTGCCGAGGGCCACCACCATCGGATGGTGGTCGCTGGTCGCGGCCCGGGACCGCAGCACGTCACCGAGCGCGACGTTCTCCGGGTCGGTGTTGGGGATCTCCACCCCGACCGCGCTCTTGCCCGGGATGGGGCTGAGGATGCGCACGTCGGGCGACTTCACCGCGTACGCGATGTTGCGGGAGAGCTGGGTGATCCGCTCGACCTTGACCCCGTGGCCCAGCTCGACCTCGTAGCGGGTGACGGTGGGGCCCCGGGTGAAGCCGGTGACCTCGGCGTCCACCCCGAACTGGTCGAAGACGCCGGTCAGCGCGGCGATCACCTCGTCGTTGGCCTTGCTGCGGGTCTTCGGGGCCGCGCCACCGGTGAGCATGTTGGCCGGCGGCAGCACGTAGTCGCCGGCAAGCCCGGTCAACGCGAGCTGCTCGGCGCGGGTGGGCGGGGCGGAGTGCTCCGGCGGCTCCACCGGCTTGCGGCTGGCCGGCACCCGGCTCGCCGGCCGGCGGGGCAGCACGATCGTCTCCTGGAGGTCGACCTCGGGGCCGACGTCGTCGAAGTCGTCGGGGTCGGGCGGCGGGGGCGCGGCCTTGCGGGCCGGGCGTTTACGGGCCGGCTTCGCGACGGCCTCCGTCGGCTCCGCCTCCTCCTGCGCCGGGGCCTCGGGCGGGGCGACCAGCGTGCCGGCGAGCAGGCCGAGCCGCTCCGGGATCTTGTTGATCGGGGTGGCGGTCACCACCAGCAGGCCGAAGACGAACAGCAGGATCAGCAGCGGCATGGCCACCCAGGCGGTCACCGCCCGCTCCAGCAGGTCGCCGATGCCGGCGCCGACGAGACCACCGGCGTAGTCACGCTGCACCGGGTCGATCGGATTTTGTCCGATGTGCAGCATCGCCGCCGTGGCGACCAGCATGGAACCCCAGCCGACCAGGCCCCGGCCCCGGTGCTCCGGGTCCACCGGGGTCCGCATCAGCCGCCAGGCGCCGATCATCAGCAGCACCGGCACCACCACCGCGATCGCGCCCAGGAACAGGCGCACGGTGTCGGCCAGGCGCGCGCCGAACGGGCCGGCACCGGAGAACCAGATCGCCACCGCGCTGAGGATGGCCAGCCCGAACAGCAGCAGGCCGGCACCGTCGCGGCGGTGCTCCGGGTCCAGCTCCCGGGCCGAGGCGGCCTGCCGGCCGGCGGCCCGGAAGCCCCAGCCGACCCCGTGCGCCAGGCCCATCCACAGTGCCCCGACGGCCCGGCCCACGTAGGCCGCCGGAGCGGGCCGGGGGGCCGGCCGCCGCCGGGCCGCCGCCCGGGTGGTCTTCTTCGCCGGCTGACGGGCACGACTGTTCGTGGTGCCACGCGGCGACGCGCCGCGTCGCCGGCTCGCCTGAGAGGTACGGCCCGCCATAGAGTCACCGTAACGGCGTTACCCGGCAGATCGCCGCTTTTCCGGGTCGTGTCCGCGCGTCGCAGCACGGACCACGCCCGCAGACGTGTTATTCGCCTCAGAAGGGATGCCCGATGGCGTCGCCTGCTTTCGCGGACCGTCCCGACCCCCTCGCGGGTCACCCGCAGGCCCTGCGTCCGCTGACCACCGACCTGGTGGCCGCCGTGCTGGGCACCCGGGGGTACGTCGTCGTCGCCGACGGCGACGGGGACCTCGTCGGCCGCTGGGACGACAGCCTGATCTGGTTCCTGCGCCAGGGCGGCCACGGCGAGCTGCTCCAGGTCCGCACCCTGGCGGCGGCGACCTTCGACATCGAGCACGTGCCGGCGCTCTACGCCTTCTGCAACGCGTGGAACCACGAACGGTTCTGGCCGAAGGCGTTCGTGCACGTCGACGACGACGGCCGGGCCCAGGTCTGCGGCGAGGTGATCACCGACCTGGAACGCGGGGTCACCCCGCACCAGCTCGACCGGTTGCTCGACTGCGGCATCACCGCCGGCTGCCAGCTCGCCGCCGCCGTCGGCCAGCTACCCGGCCGGACGCCCGGATGACCGGCGGGTTCCGTCCCGGGGCGGACGGGCCGCCCGCGCCGCGCGACCCGGGCCTGGCCGCCGCGTTCGCCGACGCCGGGGACCTGCCCGACGGGGAGGCCCGGCTGGCCGAACTCGACCGGATCGCCGCCCGCGCCGACGCGCTGGGCGACCCGCACTCCGCCCTGGACGCCCGGTTCGCGCTGGTGGCGGCGTACCTGCGGCACGGTGGACGGTGGCGGATCATCGAGCCGGTACGCCGCCTGCTGGCCGCCGTGGACCGGTCCCCGGAACTGCTCGACGCCCGCCCCGGCGACGCGGAGCTGCTGCGGCGGCACCTGCGCCAGGCGGTGGAGGCCGCGATCGGCACCCCCCGGATCGGGCTGGACCAGGCGTACACCCTCCTCGACGCGATGGCCCGCCGGGTCGGCGCGGACGCCGGCGTGGTCGCCCAGCTGCGGTGCCGGCTCGCCGACCACACCGGCGACGAGCCCACCGCCCGCCGGTGGTACGACAGCTGGACGGCCGCCGCGCCGGACCCGGAGGGCGGCTGCCCCGCCTGCCTGGCGGTACGCCGCGCCGAACTGCTCGCCGGGTGGGGGGACGACCGGGGCGCGTTGGAGGCGCTGCGCCCCGCGCTCGACGCCGACTGCACCGACCAGCCGGAACGGGCCCTCGCGGTGGGGTTGCTGCCGTGGCTGCGCACCGGGGCGGCCGGCCAGGCCGCGACGGCGCACCTGCGGGCGTACCGACGGCACCGGCGGGAACGGGCCGCGTTGCCGTACCTGGCCGCGCAGTTGCGGTTCTGCGCGCTGGCCGGGCACCCGGACCGGGCGCTGGACCTCCTCGCCGAGCAGTTGCCCCGGCTGGACCACCCCTACGACGACCTGTCGGCGATGGAGTTCGCCGCCGCCGGGGCGCTGGTCTGCGCACTCGCCGCCGAGTCCGGCCGGGACGCCCGCCGGGTCCGCCGTCCCGGTCACGCCGACCGGCCCGCCGCCGACCCGGACGTGGCGACCCTCGGCACCGACCTGCTGGCCGAGGCGACCCGGCTGGCGGGCAGCTTCGACGCGCGCAACGGCACCGGGCACCACGCCGGCCGGATCGCCGCCTGGCTGGCCGAACGGCCGACCGCCACGCCGGTGCCGCTGCCGGAGCCGGACGGCGTCGACGACCCGGCCGACGAGCCGTTCCTGCCCTCCGCCGAGGAGCCGGCCCCGCTGAGCCTGGCGCAGCTCACCGCCGTGCTGGACACCCGGGGCGACGTGTACGCCGTCGACGCCGGTCCGGTGGTGGTCGGCCGCTGGGACGAGGCGGTCGTGCAGTTCCGCCTGCTGGGCCGGGACGGGGAGATCCTGCACGCCCGGGTGGTGGCGGCCCGGCGGCTGGCGGCGGGCCGGCTCGCCGAGGCGTACGAGTTCTGCAACGCGTGGAACCACGACCGGCTGCTGCCGAAGGCGTACGTCCACGAGCTGCCCGGCGGTGAGCTGGTGCTGGCCGGCGACGTCACCACCGACCTGGCGTACGGGGTGGCCCCGGCGCAGCTCGGCATCCTGGTCGACGCGGCGGTGAGCACCGGCGTCGCGTACGCCGACGCGGTCGCCGCCCTGCCCTGACCGCCGCCGTCCCGGATACGGGAGCGGCCCCCGACCTCCGGGCGGTGGAGGTCGGGGGCCGCGGTACCGGGGTGCTCAGCGACCGCGTCGGGTCCCCTGCTGGCCGCCGTCGGCGGTGACCAGGGTCAGGTTGTTGCGCTGGAGGATCTCGTTGACCGGCTGGAAGAACGTGACGCCGCCGACGGTGCAGTCACCGGAGCCGCCGGAGGTGACCCCCTGCGCCTGGTCGCCGGCGATCCACGAGCCACCGGAGTCGCCCGGTTCGGCGCAGACGTCGGTCCGGGTCAGGCCGGTCACCGTCCCCTCCGGGTAGTTGACGGTGGCGTTGCGGGCCTGGACGACGCCGCACCGGGCCCCGGTGGTGGAGCCGGAACGGCAGATCGACGCGCCGGGCGGCACCTCGGTGGAGCCGTTGACCGGCACCGTGCCGCCGTTGAAGTCGCTGACCACCCCCTGCGGGGTCCACTGGCCGTTGGTCCGCACGAACGCCCAGTCGTCACGGGGGAACGACGACGCCGCGAACACCCCCTGCCGGGCCTGGTTGAACCCGGTGGTGCGGTCACCGACCCGGCCGCAGTGCCCGGCGGTGACGAACCCGCCCACCACGGAGAAGCCGATCGAGCAGCGCCCGACGTCGTTGATAAAGAACGGGTCGCCGCCGACCAGGTCGAACAGCGGGCGCGGCTGCTCCCGGGAGGTGGTGACCCGCACCGCGTCCGCCGGGGCCCCGCTGCCCGCCGCCCACCGGCGGGCCCGCGCCTCGGCACCCGGCTGGGCGAGCACCACCACCGAGTTGGTGGCGACGTCGACGTACCAGCCGGCGATGGCCGGGGACGCCTGCCCGCCCACCGCGTCGAGCCGGGTCTTCGCCGCGTCCAGCTCGCCGACCGCGCGCTCGACCGGCTTGGGCACCGCACCGGCGGCCCGGACCCGGTCGGCCTGGGCGGGGTCGGCGACCGCCACGTTCAGGGTGGACCCGTCGCCGCTGAGCCAGGCCCCGCCGTAGTCGTTGCCGAGGGCCGCCCGCAGCCCGGTCAACCGGACGGCGGCCTGCTGCTCGGCGGTCAACCGCCGGACCGCCTGGTCCCGGCTGATCCGCAGGTCGCGGCTGAGCGCGTCCACCACCTCGGGGGCCGGTCCGCCGGCCGCGCGGGCGTCGGGCCCCCCGGCGCGTGGCGTGCCCTGGTCGCCGGCGAACGACGGCAGGGTCACCGCCGCCGTCAGTCCCGCTGCCGCCAGCACGACGCCGATCGCTGTCATCCGTCTGCGGTCCATCCGTCATGCTCCTCCCGGCCGACGCGGGGTACGCCCGCCGGACGGAGGTACGGAGGCGGCCACCGTTCGGATGAGCCGAACCGCAGTTATCGACGTACGGTGACCGCCTGGCCACCCGATCTCCGTCCTGCCTATCCCCCGCAGGGTGTGGTTGGCCGGGTGGCCGCCGCCAATACTGGGAGCCATGCAGGCGCAACGACAGCTCGGCGAGTTCCTCCGCTCGCGACGCTCCCGGCTCAGCCCGGAGGAGGCCGGGGTGCCCACCTACAGCGGCCGACGGCGGGTGCCGGGGCTGCGCCGGGAGGAACTGGCCCTGCTGGCCGGGGTGAGTGCCTCGTACTACGCCCGGCTGGAGCAGGGGCAGGCCACGAACGCCTCACCCGAGGTGCTGGACGCGCTCAGCCGGGCGCTGCGGCTCGACGCCGCGGAACGCCGCCACCTGTCCGGGCTGGCCGCCGGCCCCCGCCGCCCGGCCGTCCGCCGGCCCCCGCCGGAACGGGTCGACGCCGCCGTACACCAGCTCGTCGCCGCCCTCGGGGACGTGCCCGTGCTGGTGCTCGGCCGCCGGCTCGACGTGCTGGCCTGGAACACCGCCGGGCACGCCCTGTTCGCCGGTCACCTGGAACCCGACGCGGTGGACCGGCCGGACCGGCGGCCCAACATGGCCCGGCTGGTCTTCCTCGACGCGCACACCCGTGACCTGTACGTCGACTGGCCGGCCAAGGCACGGGCCGTGGTGGCGACCCTGCGGATGACCTCCGGGCAGCACCCGACGGACCCGCTGCTGGCCACGCTGGTCGGCGAACTCGCGGTGGGCAGCCCCGAGTTCGCCGCCCGGTGGGCCGACCACCGGGTCAAGGCCGGCGGCACCGCCGCGTACGAGATGCGGCACCCGCTGGTCGGCGCGCTGACCGTCACCCAGCAGAGCCTGCGCACCGAGGACGACCAGACGGTCGTCGTCGCCACCACCGCACCGGGTTCCCCGTCGCAGGCGGCGATGACCCTGCTGGTGCACGCCGCGGTCACCGGCCGCGCCACCGCCCGGCAACCCCTGCCCGAGCGCGGCTGACCCTCCACTCCCGCTTCCGGCGACACAGGTGCCGGCGTCCCCTCCCGCTGCGGCGGCCCACCGCCGGACACCGTCGTCCGGTGCGGTCCGACGCCGCGCCACACCACGCGACGACGGCGCTCCGACCGGGGCGTCCGGTCGTCCGTGCCCGCAACCGGACCCGCTCGGCGGGTCCGCGCACCCACGAAGGACGAACCATGCGCAGAAGAATCCGTACCCTCGCGGTGGCCGTCGCGGCAGTCGGCGTCCTGGCCGCACCGGCGACGCACCCGGCACCGGCGGTGGCCGGCCCGGCGGGAAGCGTCCCGGCCGCCACCTCCGGCCCGTCGACCCTGCCGGCCCGGATCGCGGTCCACTTCGACCCGACGACGGGGCAGCTCCCGGAGAACATCGCGTGGGCCCCGGACGGCACCGCCTACCTCACCTTCGCGGCGGCCCGGCAGGTCGTCGCCGTCGAACCGGCGGGCCGGACCCGGGTGCTGGCCACCCTGCCCGCCCCCGCCGACGGTGGTGTGCACACCCCGGTGCTCGGCTTCGCCCTGACCACCGGGATCGTCCGGACCGGCGACGGCACCCTGTACTTCCTGTACGCCAGCGGCGACGCCGCCGGCACCGGCCTCTACCGGCTGACGCCCGGTCAGCCGCCCCGGCGGATCGCCGCGCTGCCCGCCACCGGGCTGCCGAACGGGCTGGCTCTCGACCCGGCCGGCCGGACGTTCTACCTGACCGACTCGGTGCTCGGCACCGTCTCCACGGTGCCGCTGGCCGGCGGCCCGGCCCGGGTCTGGTCGTCGGCGTCCGCCCTCGCCGCGACGGGCTTCCTCGGCGTCAACGGCGTCAAGGTGCGTGGCGGCGCGGTCTGGGTGACCAACCTGGACCAGGGCACCCTGCTGCGGATTCCGCTGCGGCAGGGCCGCCCGGGAGCCGTCGAGGTCAGGGCGACCGGGCTGGTCGGCATCGACGACTTCGCGTTCACCCCCGACGGCCGGGTCGTCGCCGCCCTCAACGGGCCCAACACGGTGGTCGGCATCGACCACGACGGGCGGACCCGGACCCTGCTGACCGGTGCCGACGGGCTCCAGAACCCCACCTCGGTGGCCGTACGCGGGCACACGGTCCTGGTGGCCAGCGCCGCCTACGTCACCGCGACCGACCCCAACCTGATCGTGGCCACCCTGCGCCACCGCTGAGCCGACCGCGCGAACGGGCCGGTGGGGAACCCGTTCAGACCTCGACGACGGTCGGGACGATCATCGGGCGGCGGCGGTACGCGTCGTTGACCCAGCGCCCGACGGTGCGCCGGACGATCTGCTGGAGCTGGTGCGGATCGGTGATGCCGTCCGCGGCGGCCCGGTTCAGCGCCTCGGTGACCAGCGGGATCACCGGGTTGAACGCGGCCGGGTCCTCGGAGAAGCCCTTCGCCGACAGGGTCGGGCCGGCGACCACCTTGCCGGTGACCGAGTCGACGACGACGGTGGTGGCGATGAAACCGCCGTCACCGAGGATCCGCCGCTCGGTGAGCAGCGACTCGCTGACGTCACCCACGGCCAGGCCGTCGACGTAGACGTAGCGGCTCTTCACGTGCCCGACCACGCTGGCCCGGCCCTCGACCAGGTCGACGACGTCGCCGTCCTCGCAGATCACCACCCGGTCCGGGGCGACGCCGGACTCGATGCCGAGCCGGGCGTGCGCCCGCAGGTGCCGCCACTCGCCGTGCACCGGCATCAGGTTGCTCGGGCGCACCACGTTGAGCAGGTAGAGCAGTTCACCGGCCGGGGCGTGCCCGGAGACGTGCACCTTGGCGACGTCCTTGTGCACCACCACCGCGCCGGCCCGGGCCAGCCGGTTGATCACCCGGTAGACCGAGGTCTCGTTGCCGGGGACCAGCGACGAGGCGAGCACGACCGTGTCGCCGGGGGCGATGGTGATGTGCCGGTGGTCGCCGCTGGCCATCCGGCCCAGGGCGCTCATCGGCTCGCCCTGCGAACCGGTGGACATCAGCACGATCTGGTCGGGCGGCAGCGTGGTGGCCTCCTCGATGCCGATCACCAGACCGGCCGGGATGTTGAGCAGGCCGAGGTCGCGGGCGATGCCCATGTTGCGGACCATCGACCGGCCGATCAGCGCCACCTTGCGGCCGTGCTCCAGCGCCGAGTCGAAGACCTGCTGCACCCGGTGCACGTGCGAGGCGAACGAGGCGACGATGATCCGCCCCTTCGCCTTCGCGAAGATCGAGTCGAGCACCGGCCCGATCTCCCGCTCCGGGGTGACGAAACCGGGGATCTCGGCGTTGGTGGAGTCCGACAGCAGCAGGTCGACGCCCTCCGCGCCGAGCCGGGCGAAGCCGGCCAGGTCGGTGATCCGGCCGTCCAGCGGGAGCTGGTCCATCTTGAAGTCACCGGTGTGCAGCACCAGGCCGGCCGGGGTACGCACGGCCACCGCGAGGGCGTCCGGGATCGAGTGGTTGACCGCGAAGAACTCGCACTCGAACGGGCCCAGCC
Organism: Micromonospora sp. HM134; assembly: GCF_007833915.1. Taxonomy (NCBI): domain Bacteria; kingdom Bacillati; phylum Actinomycetota; class Actinomycetes; order Micromonosporales; family Micromonosporaceae; genus Micromonospora; species Micromonospora sp. HM134. The sequence continues at coordinate 1,696,994 of NZ_CP041061.1, read as the reverse complement.
GCTCCCGGCCGCCCTCCCGCACGGTCAGCGTGTAGGGCTGGATGCGCCGCTCGGCCAGCTTCGCCTCGACCAGGGCGAGGGTGAACTGGGAGCCGACCAGGGGGATGTCCGGCTTGTGGGCGAGCAGGTACGGCACCGCGCCGATGTGGTCCTCGTGACCGTGGGTCAGCACGATCGCCTGCACGTCGGCCAGCCGGTCCAGGATCGGCCCGAAGTCGGGCAGGATCAGGTCCACCCCGGGCTGCTCCACGTCGGGGAAGAGCACCCCGCAGTCGACGATCAGCAGCTTGCCGTCGTACTCGAAGACGGTCATGTTCCGGCCGATGGCACCGAGTCCGCCGAGCGGGATGATCCGCAGCCCGCCCTCGGGCAGCGGCGGGGGAAGTTCACCCTCGAATTGCGCCTCGGTCACGCGTCCACCTCATTCTGCGACGCCGTAACCCGGCGTCCGTCGTGTCGTTCGATCATTCGGGCAGGTCCAGGCCCGCCGCCGCGCAGTCCGCGCGCAGCAGGGCCAGTTCGTCGTCGGTGGCGTCCACCAGCGGCGGACGCACCGGGCCGGCGGGCAGGCCCAGCACGTTCAGGCCCGCCTTCACCAGGATGGTGCCCGGGCTGCGGAAGATCCCGGTGAACAGCGGCAGCAGCCGCCGGTGCAGGGCCAGCGCCGTGCCGGTGTCACCCGCGTCGTACGCCTCGATCATCTGCTTGGCGAGCGCGCCGGTGAAGTGGGTCGACGTGCCGACCAGCCCGACCCCGCCGACCGCCAGGGTGGGCAGGGTGAGCGAGTCCTCGCCACTGTAGAAGGCGAGGTCGGTGCGGCTGGTCACCCAGCCGGTGGCGGTCAGGTCGCCCTTGGCGTCCTTGACCGCGACGATCCGCTCGTGCGCGGCGAGCCGCACCAGCGTCTCGGTCTCGATCGGCACCCCGGCGCGGTGCGGGATGTCGTACATCATGATCGGCAGGCCGGTGCCGTCGGCGACCGCGGTGAAGTGCGCCACCAGCCCCCGCTGCGGCGGCCTGCTGTAGTACGGGGTCACCACCAGCAGGCCGTGCGCGCCGGCCTTCTCGGCCGCGGCGGCCAACTCGATGGTGTGCCGGGTGTCGTTGGTGCCGACGCCGGCCACGATCTGCGCCCGGTCACCGATCGCCTCGACCACCGCGCGGATCAGCGTCTCCTTCTCCGCGTCCGAGGTGGTCGGCGACTCGCCGGTGGTGCCGTTGAGCACCAGCGCGTCGTTGCCCTGCTCGTCGACGAGGTAGGTCGCCAGCCGGACGGCCCCGTCGAGATCGAGGGAGCCGTCGGTGGTGAACGGGGTCGCCATCGCGGTGAGCAGCCGCCCGAACGGGCGCGACAGGCCCCGGTCGGGGGCGGCAGGGTGGTCGTGCGTCATGCTCACAACCTAGCGGACGAGCACCGGACAGCCGGTGGGGAAGGGCTCAGGACAGCTGTGCGTGCGGGCTGGTCGCCACCTCGGTGCCGTCGGGCAGCGCCGAGACGACGAAGTCGGCGAAGACGTTCGGGGCGACCCGCTGGAGCTGCCGCAGGCACTCCACGGCCAGCTCACGGATCTCCACGTCGGCGTGCTCGGTGGCCCGCATCCCGATGAAGTGCCGCCAGGCGCGGTAGTTGCCGGTGACCACGATCCGGGTTTCGGTGGCGTTGGGCAGCACCGCCCGCGCCGCCTGCCGGGCCTGCTTACGGCGCAGCGTCGGGTTGGGCTCGTCGGCGAACCGCTGCTCCAGCCCCTCCAGCAGCTCGGTGTACGCCCGCACGCTCGCCTCGGCGGCCTCGACGAACCGCTTGTGCAGCTCCGGGTCGTCGGCGATCACCGCAGGCTCGACCATCGCCGCGTCCCGCTCCGGCACGTAACGCTGGGAGAGCTGGGAGTAGGAGAAGTGCCGGTGCCGGATCAGCTCGTGGGTGAACGAGCGGGACACTCCGGTGAAGTAGAACGTCACGCTGCCGTGCTCCAGCACCGACAGGTGCCCGACCTCCAGGATGTGCGCCAGGTAGCCGGCGTTGGTGGCGGTCGCCGGGTTCGGCTTCTTCCAGCTCTGGTAGCAGGCCCGGCCGGCGAACTCGGCGAGCGCCTGGCCGCCCTCGGCGTCGGTCGACCACGGCACGCCGTCGGGGGCCTGGAACTGGGTCCACGCGATCAACTGCACCTGGGGCTGCACCATCTCCGGCATTCCTGCGACTGTAGTGGCCCGGTGGGCTGCGGGGAAACTCGGGCCACCGCGCTGACCAGCGAGATCATGGACAGTTCCGGCCGGGGGCGGCGGCGGGTGGCCAACGTCTCCCACCCGGCCCCGGCCGGTCAGACGTACAGCGCGGTGAACGGTGCCCAGGGCAGGTTGCGCAGCACCGAGAAGGCCATCCAGACGGCGAGGAATCCGCCGATCACCGGGGAGCTGAGCCGCAGTTCGGGCAGCCGCCACCCGAACGCCTGCCGACCCGCCCAGGCGACGAAGAGGTAGGCCAGGAAGGGCACCGCGAAGACGAACACGGCGTGGTGGCGGGCGGCGGCCGGCAGGTCGGCGTGCAGCAGGTACCACAGCGCGCGGGTGCCCCCGCAGCCCGGACAGTCCAGCCCGGTGGTCAGCTTGAGCAGGCAGCTCGGCGCGGCGTCCGGGTCGCTGGTGGTCGGCTCGCTGACCAGCGCGTACCCCATCCCGGCGGCGACGCAGCCGAGCGCGGCCAGCGGTGCCGCCCAGCGCGGCGAACGGGCGTGCAGCCGGAGCACGAACCGGGTGAGCCGGTCCGGCTCGGGCGGCTGCCACACCACCGGCGGCCCCGCCGGCCAGGACCCGGGCGGCAACCCGTCGACGCCCGCGCCCGCCGCCGGGTGGGGGTGCGGCGCGGCCGGCGCGTCGACGGGGGGCGGGTCGCTCAGCGTGTGGGTGGTGCCGGCCGGTGCGGCACCGGTCGACGTCGGATCGGTGCCCTGCCCCGACCGGGTCGGCCCGGTCGGCCCGTCAACGCTCGTCACGGCCTCACGGTACACCGGTGAGGCTGCGCAACGCGGCGGTCAGCGGGGCGGCCAGGTCACCGGCCGCCGGTGGGGCGACCGCGTCCAGGCCGAGCCAGCCGGCGAGCCGGTGCAGCTCGGCGGCGAGCGCGACGGCGGTCTCCCCCGGGTCGATGCCGGGCTCCTGCCAGGCCGCCGGCACCAACAGCACCCCGGCCTTCCGGTCGGCCTTGAGGTCGACCCGGGCGGTGAACCGCTCGCCCTGCAGGAACGGCAGCACGTAGTAGCCGTGCACCCGCTGCGCGGCCGGCACGTAGATCTCGATCCGGTAGCCGAAGCCGAACAGCCGCTCGGTGCGGGCCCGCTCCCAGACCAGCGGGTCGAACGGGCTGACCAGGGTGTTGCCCCGGACCCGGCGGGGCAGCCGGGCGTCGACGTGCCGCCAGGCCGGCTGCCGCCACCCCTGCACCGTCACCGGCACCAGCTCACCGGCCTCGACCAGGTCGGCGACCGCCTGCCGGGCACCGGCCAGCGGGAGCCGGAAGTAGTCCCGCAGCTCCGGCTCGGCGGCCACCCCCAGCGACCGGGCGGCCACCGCGACCAGGGTGCGGTACGCCTGCGCGTCGGTCGGCGTGGGGGCGTCGAGCGCGGCCGCCGGCAGCACCCGTTCGGGCAGGTCGTAGCGGCGGGCGAAGGAGGGCGTCCGGTCGGCGGCGGTGACCTCGCCGGCCCAGAACAGGAACTCCAACGCCCGCTTCACCGCCGACCAGTTCCACCCCCAGTGACCGGTCTCCCGGGGCGCGTCGTGTTCGATCTCGGCGGCGGTCAGCGGCCCCCGGGCGGCCACCTCGTCGCGCACCCAGGCGACCAGCTCGGGCTGCTCGGCGGCGATCCGGCGCATCCCGCCCCAGGCGTCGTCGCGGGCCTTGGCCATCCGCCAGCGCAGCGCGGCGTGCAGCCCCACCGGCACCAGGGACGCCTCGTGCCCCCAGTATTCGAACAGCTCACGCGGGCGGCGGTAGGCGGCCGTGTCGAGCAGGCCGGTCGGGTAGGGCCCGAGCCGGCTGTAGAGCGGCAGGTAGTGCGCCCGTTGCAGCACGTTGACCGAATCCATCTGGATCAGCCCGACCCGGTCGAGCACCCGGCGCAGGTGCCGGCGGGTGGGCGCCCCGGCGGGCGGCGGGTCGGCGAAACCCTGGGCGGCGAGCGTCATCCGCCGGGCCTGGGCGAGCGAGAGCGATTCCGGTGCGACCATCGCCGACGACCCTAGACCAGTGGTACGACACCGGAGCGGACGCTGGACCGACCGCCCGTCGGGGCATAGAACGGACGCATGCTCACCATCCGCCGCGAGGAGCCCGACGACGCCGAGGCGATCGCCCGGGTGCACATCCACGGCTGGCAGGCCGGGTACGCCGGCATCATGCCGGCCGAGGTGCTGGTCCGACTCAACCCGGTGGCGTGGGCGCAACGCCGGCGGGATGTGGGCACGGCCGACCCGGAGCACCCGTTCACCACCCTGCTCGCCGAGGTCGACGGGCTGCCGGCCGGGTTCACCACCTTCGGGCCGTACCGCAACAACCAGGACCGGGGCGACCTGGACCCGGCGTACGGCGAGGTGCTGGCGATGTACGTCGAGCCGGCGCACTGGGGTGACGGCACCGCGCAGGCCCTGTTCGCCGCCGCCCGCGACGGGCTGGCGGCACGCGGCTGGCGGGAGTACCGGCTCTGGGTGCTCGCCGACAACACCCGCGCCCGCCGGTTCTACGAGCGGGCCGGCCTGTCAGTCGACGGCGAGCGGTCCCGTTACCCGGTGCCGCTGGCCGGTGGCGGTCCCCCGGTCCACCTCGACGAACTGCGCTACACCGGCCGGTTGCCCGGCTGAGCCGGCCGGCCGCCGCCCGACGCCGGGGTCGACCGGTCCCGTCGGGTCGCCGGGCCGGCCGCCGACCGGCGCCGCCCAGGTGCGGATCGGCAGCAGCACCAGCAGGGCGAGGCTGATCCAGACGTAGGTGTTGCTGCCCAGGAAGCCGCCGATCCCGGTGAAGTCCTTCTCCCAGGCCCAGACGATCCGGCTGCACAGCAGCGCGTAGCCGACCACCGCGCCGGCCAGCAGCGCGCGCCGCCGCAGGCTGCCGGCGGGCGCGGCGACCGCGTTGTCGACCAGCAGGATCAGCGCCGGGATCAACCAGACCAGGTGGTGCACCCAGGTGACCGGGCTGACCAGGCACATCAGCGCGCCGGTCAGGGCCAGCCCGGTGGCCTCGTCGCCGACGGCCACGGCGGCCCGGCAGCGCCACGCCCAGACGGCCAGGGTGACCAGCACCAGCGCCAGCCAGGCCAGGGTGCTCGGGTGCTCCGGGTCGAGCCGGGCCACCACCCCGCGCAGCGACTGGTTGGACACGAACGCCAACTCGCCCACCCGGTCGGTGTTCCACAGCGCCGACGTCCAGAACTCCCGGGCGGCGTCCGGGAAGATGGCCGCGGCGAGCAGGGTGGCCGCCGCGGCGGCGGCGACGGCGGTGCCGGCGGCCCGGAACCGCCGGGTGATCAGCAGGTAGACGATGAACACGCCCGGGGTCAGCTTGATCGCGGTGGCCAGCCCGATGCCCACCCCGGCCCACCGGTTGCCGGCCGGCAGCAGCCGCAGCAGGTCCACCGCCACCAGGAACAGCAGCAGCATGTTGACCTGGCCGAAGTTGACCGTCTCCCGCATCGGCTCGAACGCGGCGGCCAGGCAGAGCGCCACCGCCAGGACGAACCACCGGGTCCAGCCGGCCCGCCGGGCCACCGGGTCGAGCAGCCACCACACCAGCACCGCGCTGACCACCACCGTGGCGGCCACGCTGACGGTGATCGCGGCCGGCCACGGCAGGTACGCCATCGGCAGCATCACCAGGGCCGCGAACGGCGGGTAGGTGAAGCCGTACTGGGTGCCGGGCTTGAGGTAGTCGTAGATCTCGCCGTGGTCGTGTACCCAGAAGTGCAGCGCGCCGTAGTAGACCTTCAGGTCGAAGAAGCCGTGCCGGACGGCCGCCACGGAGAGGAAGGCGGCCACCGCGACGGCGAGCACCACCACCGCGACGACCTGCCCGGCCGTCCGCCTGGCCCCCTGCGCCACCGTCGTCTCCCTCGCTGTGGCCTAGGCTTTCGTGCCATGGCTCTGGGGTACGTCCGCCCGGCGCGTCCCGAGGACGCCGCCGAGATCGCCCGTGTGCAGCTCGCGACCTGGCGGGTCGCGTACCGTCGGCTGCTGCCCCGGCACGTGCTCGACAACCTGGACGAGGCGTGGCTCGCCCGGCGGTGGAGCGCGGCGGTGCAGGAGCCGCCCTCGGCCGCACACCAGGTGCTCGTCGCCGTGGAACAGGCCGAGCAATCCTATCTGGTGGGGTTCGCGGCTTCCGGGCCGGCGGACGCCGAAGCGCTCGCCCCGGGCGAGCCGGCCACGGCGCTGGGCGCCGGGGTGGTCGCGGTGACCGACCTGCTGGTCGAGCCGCGCTGGGGTCGGCGCGGGCACGGCAGCCGGCTGCTCGCCGCCGCCGTGGACGCCTGGCGCGGCGACGGGTTCACCCACGCGGTCGCCTGGACGTTCGACGGCGACGAGGCGACCCGTAGGTTCCTCACCAGCACCGGCTGGGAGCCGGACGGCGCGGCCCGCGCGCTGGACGTCGACGACATGCTCGTCCCCCAGGTACGGCTGCACGTCGCGGTCCCCACCGAACCGGACGACACGCCCTGACCCGGTCGGTTCTGTCGGCCCGCCCTGGTAGACCGGAGGCGGCGGTACGCCACCGACGGTGAGGGAGAAGGGCATGTTCCGGGAGACGAAGGCGTTCAGCGGGTTCTCGGCCGACGACACCGACCGGGCCCGGGAGTTCTACGCCGGCACCCTCGACCTGCGGGTGTCGCAGCTCGGCGGCCCCGGTGGGCTGCTGATGCTGCACCTGGCCGGCGACCGGGACGTGGTGGTCTATCCCAAGGCCGACCACGTGCCGGCGACGTTCACCGTGCTCAACTTCCCGGTAGCCGACGTCGACCGGGCGGTCGACGAGCTGACCGCACGCGGGGTGCGGTTCGCGCGCTACCCGGGGCTGCCGCAGGACGACCGGGGGATCATGCGCGACAACGGGCCGACGATCGCCTGGTTCACCGACCCGGCCGGCAACATCCTGTCCGTCATCGAGCAGGAGTGACCCCGCGCCCGGTCAGCGGCGCAGCTCGACGACCAGTTCGTCGTCCTCCACCGCCCCCGTCGGGGTGAAGCCCAGCGAGGCGTAGAGCCTCGCGGCGGCCGTGTTGTCCGGGTGGTACGACAACCGGACGGGGTGCCCGCCGTCCTGCCCGACCAGCCAGGTGGCGAGGGTACGCACGGCGGCCCGGCCCACCCCCCGACCCTGTTCGGCGGCGTCGACAAGCATCCCGCCGATCCACCGCGACCCGTCGTCGTCCACGCCCCACATGACGTGGCCGGCCACGGTCTCGTCGGCGTGGACCGCCAGCGACGTCCACACCTCGGAACGCGAGGTCAGCACCAGGTAGCGGGCCGCCAGCGCGGGCACCCACCCCCGCTGGTCGTCGCGGGGGGCCAGGTCGGCCACCGCCCGCCAGTTGTCGTCGTCCACCGGACGCAGGGTGACCCGCCGCCCGAGCCGATCGGTATGTCCGGAATCCAGCACCGGGGCAGCCTAGGGGCGCACGACGGTCCACCGCCAACGAATTCGCCGCCACCCGCACACGACGCCGGACCCGGCACCACACCGGCCCCGGCCGCACCGGGCACGGCGGCCGGACCGACGCGGCGGATCTAGTCGAGCAGGGGGTCCAGGCCGACGGTCAGGCCCGGCCGCTGCCGGACCGCCCGCACGGCCAGCAGCACCCCGGGCATGAACGACACCCGGTCGTACGAGTCGTGCCGGATGGTCAGCGTCTCGCCGAGGGTGCCGAACAGCACCTCCTGGTGGGCGAGCAGGCCGGTGGCGCGGACCGCGTGCACGCGTACCCCGTCGATGTCGGCGCCCCGCGCGCCGGGCACCTCGTCCTTGGTGGCGTCGGGGGCCGGGTCGAGGCCGGCCTCGGCGCGGGCCTGCGCGATCAGCCGGGCGGTGTGGGTGGCGGTGCCGCTCGGCGCGTCGAGCTTGCGCGGATGGTGCTGCTCGATGATCTCCACGGACTCGAAGTGCCGGGCCGCGCGGGCGGCGAACTGCATCATCAGCACCGCGCCGATGCCGAAGTTGGGGGCGATCACCACGCCGACGTCGGGCCGGTCGGCGAGCCAGCCACGCACCTGCTCCAGCCGCTGCCCGGTGAAGCCGGTGGTGCCGACCACCGCGTGGACGCCCTGGTCGATGCACCAGCGCAGATTGTCCATGACCACGTCCGGGGTGGTGAAGTCGACGACCACCTCGGCTGAGGCGGCGGCGGACAGCTCGTCACCCTGGTCGACGGCGGCCACCAGGGCCAGATCGTCGGCCCCGTCGACCGCCCGGCACACCTCGGCGCCCATCCGGCCCCGGGCACCCAGCACGCCGACCCGGACCGCCCCGCCCGGACCCTTCTCCTGCTCGTCAGTCACGCGGCACAACCTATCCCAATCGGGACGCGGGCCACCGCCGGACCACCACCGTCCCACCGGCCGGTCCACCGGGTGTGCGGCGGCTCAGCCGGCGAAGTCGTGCTCCCCGAACGGGCCGACCACCGCCAGCGACATCGGCCGGCCCAGCAGTTCGGCGGCGAGGGTGTTCACGTCGGCCACGGTCACCGCGTCGACCCGGGCCAGCAGCTCGTCCACCGGCATCAGGTCGCCGTAGAGCAGCTCGCCCTTGGCCAGCCGGCTCATCCGGGAGCCGGTGTCCTCCAGGCCCAGCACGAACGAGCCCTTGCTCATCCCCTTGCCCCGGGCCACCTCCGCCTCGGTGAGCCCGTCGGCGGCCACCCGGGCCAGTTCGGCGCGGGTCAACCGGAGTACCTCGTCCACCTTGCCCGGCGCGCAGCCGGCGTAGACGGCGAACAGGCCGCTGTCGGCGTACTGGCTGGCGTAGGAGTAGACCGAGTAGGCCAGGCCGCGCCGCTCGCGGATCTCCTGGAACAGCCGGCTGGACATCCCGCCGCCGAGGACGTTGTTGAGCACCCCGAGGGCGAACCGCCGCTCGTCGACCCGGTCGATGCCGGGGCAGCCGAGGATGACGTGCGCCTGCTCGGTCTCCTTCGGCTCGACCAGGACGGTGGCCGGCTTCGTGCGTACCGCCGGGGTGTTCGGCCGGGGCGTGCCCGGCGCGGCCGGGTCGGTGTCCAGCGGGGTGCCGCGCAGCGCCTGGCGGACCAGCCGGACCACGGCGGCGTGGTCGAGGTTGCCGGCGGCGGCGACGACGATCTGCGGCGCGGTGTACCGGCGGCGGTAGAAGCTCTGGATCTGCCTACGGGTCATCGGGGTGACCGTCTCCTCGGTGCCGGAGATCAACCGGCCGAGGGGGTGGTCACCGTAGACGGCGCGGGCGAAGAGGTCGTGCACCTCGTCGCCGGGCTCGTCGTCGTGCATGGCGATCTCTTCGAGGATGACCCCGCGTTCGGTCTCCACGTCGGCCGGTTCCAGCAGCGAGTCGGCGACCGCGTCGCACATCACGTCGATGGCCAGCGGCAGGTCCTCGTCGAGCACCCGCGCGTAGTAGCAGGTGTACTCCTTGGTGGTGAAGGCGTTGGTCTCGCCGCCCACCGCCTCGATCTCGGCCGAGATCTCCAGCGCGGTGCGCTTGTGGGTGCCCTTGAACAGCAGGTGTTCCAGGAAGTGCGCGGCACCGGCCTGCGGGCCCGTCTCGTCCCGCGAGCCGACCGTGACCCAGATGCCGAACGAGACGCTGCGCATCGTCGGGATCGCCTCGGTGAGCACCCGCAGCCCGCTGGGCAGCACGGTCCGCCGGACGGTGCCGCCCAGCGGGTCGTCACTGATCGTGCGGGTGACCGCCCGGGACGGAGTCCCGGCGCGGCCGGGCTGCCCGGCGACGGCGTGCCGGACGGGCGACGCCGCCGGCCGCCGGCCCGGGGGAAACGACGAACGCTGGGCGCGGCTCACGCAGACCTGCTTCCCGTGCGACGAGGGGTGGGGGAACACACCGGCCGGGTGACGACGTCGTCGTCACCCGGCCGGTCACTGCTCAGCTGTGCCGGGTACGCCGACGCGGACGCTCGCCGCCGTCGCCACCCTCGCCGCCACCCGGGCCACGCTCGCCGCGCTCCGGCGCCCGACCACCCCGGTCGCCGCCCCGGTCACCGCGGTCACGCGGACCCCGGTCACCGCCCCGGCCGGCCGGCCGGTCGCCACCGGCGGACTCACCGGCGGCCGGCGCCTCGGCGCCCTCCGGCCGGACCTTGTCCAGGTAGATCTTGCCGCGGGCGTCGATGTCCGCGATCTCCACCTCGACCTTGTCGCCGACGTTGAGGAAGTCCTCGACCCGCTCGACCCGCTTGCCGTCGCCCACCTTGGAGATGTGCAGCAGGCCGTCGCGGCCGGGCAGCAGCGAGATGAACGCGCCGAACGCGGCGGTCTTGACCACCGTGCCGAGGAACCGCTCGCCGGCCTTCGGCAGGGTCGGGTTGGCGATCCCGTTGATCCGGTCCACGGCGGCCTGCGCCGACGGGCCGTTGGTCGCGCCGACGTAGATCGTGCCGTCGTCCTCGATGGAGATCTCGGCGCCGGTCTCGTCCTGGATGGCGTTGATGGTCTGCCCCTTCGGGCCGATCACCATGCCGATCTTGTCCACCGGGATCTTGACGGTGGTGACCCGGGGCGCGTAGTCCGACATCTCGGCCGGGGCCTCGATCGCCGCCTGCATCACGCCGAGGATGGTCTGCCGGGCCTCGTTCGCCTGCTGGAGCGCGGCGGCGAGCACGTCCGACGGGATGCCGTTGAGCTTGGTGTCGAGCTGGAGCGCGGTGACGTACTCCGGCGTGCCGGCGACCTTGAAGTCCATGTCACCGAACGCGTCCTCGGCACCGAGGATGTCGGTCAGCGTCACGTACTGGGTCTTGCCGTCCACCTCGTCGGAGATCAGGCCCATCGCGATGCCGGCCACCGGCGCCTTGAGCGGCACACCGGCCGACAGCAGCGCCAGCGTCGAGGCGCAGACCGACCCCATCGAGGTCGAGCCGTTGGAGCCGAGCGCCTCGGAGACCTGCCGGATGGCGTACGGGAACTCCTCACGCGACGGCAGCACCGGCAGCAGCGCCCGCTCGGCCAACGCGCCGTGGCCGATCTCCCGCCGCTTCGGCGAGCCGACCCGACCGGTCTCCCCGGTCGAGTACGGCGGGAAGTTGTAGTTGTGCATGTAGCGCTTGCGGTTCTCCGGGGAGAGGGTGTCCACCATCTGCTCCATGCGCAGCATGTTCAGCGTGGTGACGCCGAGGATCTGGGTCTCGCCCCGCTCGAACAGCGCGGAACCGTGCACCCGGGGCAGCACGCCGACCTCGGCGGTGAGCGGCCGGATGTCGCGTGGGCCCCGGCCGTCGATGCGGACCTGCTCACGCAGCACCCGGTTGCGGACCTCGGACTTGGTCAGCGAGCGGAAGGCGGCGGAGAGTTCCTTCTCCCGGCCCTCGAAACGACCGGTCAGCTCCTCGGCGACCCTGGCCTTGACCCGGTCCAGGGCCTCCTCACGGTCGGCCTTGCCGGCGATCTGGAGCGCCTCGGCCACCTCGGCGCGGACCAGCTCGGCCACCGCCTGGTAGACGTCGTCCTGGTAGTCCAGGAACACCGGGAACTCGGTGACCGGCTTCGCGGCCACCTCGGCCAGCTCGCTCTGAGCGCGGCACAGCTCGCGGATCGCCGGCTTGGCGGCCTCCAGGCCGCTGGCGACGATCTCCTCGGTCGGGGCGGTCGCGCCACCGGCGATCAGGGTCACCGCGTGCGGGGTCGCCTCGGCCTCGACCATCATGATCGCGACGTCGCCGTCCTCGAGGGCGCGACCGGCCACCACCATGTCGAAGGTGGCCCGGGACAGCTCCTCCAGCGTCGGGAACGCCACCCACTGGCCCTCGACGTGGGCCACCCGGGTCGCCCCGATCGGGCCGGAGAACGGCAGGCCGGACAGCTTCGTCGACATCGAGGCCGCGTTGATGGCGACCACGTCGTACGGGTGCTGCGGGTCGAGCGCGAGGACGGTCTCGACGACCTGGACCTCGTTGCGCAGGCCCTTGACGAACGACGGGCGCAGCGGCCGGTCGATCAGCCGGCAGGTGAGGATCGCGTCCTCGCTGGGCCGGCCCTCGCGACGGAAGAACGAGCCGGGGATGCGGCCCGCGGCGTACATCCGCTCCTCGACGTCGACGGTCAGCGGGAAGAAGTCGAACTGCTCCTTCGGGTGCTTACCGGCGGTGGTGGCGGAGAGGACGACCGTCTCGCCGAGCTGGGCGATGACGGAGCCGGCGGCCTGGCGGGCCAGCCGGCCGGTGGAGAAGGTGATCTCACGGGTGCCGAAGGACCCGTTGTCGATCACGGCGGTGCGGGATTCGGTGCCGAGGTTGGTCTCGGTCATGTGCGGCGGTACTCCTTCGCGTCGTGGGCCCACGACACCGGAGCTGCTCAGACGGCCGGTCTTCGATCGAAGCGCCCGGGTGGCCGGCATGTTGCCGGGATGCCCGGGGGCCACTACCGGAGACCGGTACGCTGACCGGCTCCCTCTCGGGTGGTCGCGCGGCCCTCTTCTTCGTGGTGGTGCCCGAACGGGGGAGCGGCCCGGTGGCCGCTCCCCCGTCACGTCATCGGCGCAGGCCGAGTCGCTCGATCAGCGACCGGTAGCGGTTGATGTCCTTCTTCTGGACGTAGTTGAGCAGCCGACGGCGCCGACCGACCAGCAACAGCAGCCCACGGCGGCTGTGGTGGTCGTGCTTGTGCACCTTCAGGTGCTCGGTCAGCTCCGCGATCCGCTTGGTGAGGACCGCGACCTGCACCTCCGGCGAACCGGTGTCGCCCTCGGCGGTCGCGTACTCCGAGCGGATCTTGGCCTTGGCTTCCTGGTCGAGCGCCATGTTCTCCCTGTTTCGGTGGGTTGACAACTGATGTCCGTCGTTCGGGTCCGCGTGGACCGGAGACGGACGAACCTCGCACCCGCGGCGTCGTGCAGGCACGCGAGGCCCCGCGTCGGTCATCCGACGTCACCGCCACACTACCAGCCCGTCGCGGAACCGCCCGGTCAAGGCCCACGCGGCGGGTGACGGCGGCCCGTCGACCCACCCCGCCGGGCCGGTCAGGCGACCGCCAGCCGGGTCCGCGCGACGTCCTCGGCCATCTGCACCAACAGCGGCTCGATCGCGTCGTACCGGATCTGGCCACGCAGGTGGGCGGCGAAGTCGAGGGCGACGTGCTCGCCGTACAGGTCGCCTGCGAAGTCCAGCACGTGCGCCTCGACCCGGCGCTCCCGGCCGGCGAACGTCGGGTTGGTGCCGATCGAGATGGCCGCCGGCAGCCGCTCGATGCCCCCGCGCACCAGCCAGCCGGCGTACACCCCGTCGGCGGGCACCGCCGCGTGCGGCGGGCAGCGCAGGTTGGCGGTCGGGAAGCCCAGCTCCCGGCCACGCTGGTCGCCCAGCACCACCACCCCTTCGAGCCGGTGCGGCCGGCCGAGCACGGCGGTCGCCGCCGCCACGTCCCCGGCCTCGATCCGGGCCCGGATGTACGTCGAGGAGAAGACCGTGCCGTCGGCGGCGACCAGCGGGGCGTTCTCCACCCCGAAACCGAAGGTCCCGCCGAGCTGTTCGAGCAGCGCCACGTTCCCGGCGGCCCGGTGCCCGAACCGGAAGTTGTCCCCCACCACGACCAGCGCCGCGTGCAGGTGTTCGACCAGGATGTCGTGCACGAACGCCTCGGCCGGCAGCCGGGACAGCTCGGCGGTGAACGGCACCACACACAGCACGTCGACCCCGAGCGCCTCGATCAGCTCCGCCTTGCGGGTGGGCTCGGTGAGCACGGCCGGGTGCGCGCCGGGGCGGACCACCTCGGCCGGGTGCGGGTCGAAGGTCACCACCACCGACCGTACGCCCAGCTCACGGGCGCGCGCCACGGCGTGCCCGATGGTCGCCTGGTGCCCCCGGTGCACGCCGTCGAAGACGCCGATGGTGACGACCGACCGCCCCCAGTCACCGGGTGCCGCCTCGTACCCCCGCCACCGCTGCATGCCGCTCCTTCCCTGCTCCGCCGCTGACCGGCTCACACCCGTACCCACGCCGCCGGTCGTCCCGGCCGTCGTCCCCGCGCCCGTCGTCCCCGCCGTACCGTCCGGCCGGCGGCCCGGTCAGGCCGGGGCGAGCACGATCTCCGCGCGGGCCCGGCCGTCCCGCTCGCTGACGATAGCGATCAGGCCACCGTCCGGTCCGAAGACGGCGTACGGTCCGGCGATGCCCACCGGGTCCAGCGGGCCGCCGTGGGAGAGCACCTTCGCCTCGTCGGCGCTGGCCTGCCGACGGGAGAAGTACCTGTCGGCGGCGGTGTCGAGGGGCAGGGTGACCACCTCCGGCGCGCGCTGCTCCAGCGTTGCGAGGGTGGCCGACTCGGCCAGGGTGAAACTGCCCACAGCGGTACGCCGCAGCGCGGTGAGGTGCCCGCCGACGCCGAGCGCCAGGCCCGCGTCCCGGGCCAGCGCCCGGATGTACGTCCCCGACGAGCAGTCGACGTCGATGTCCACGTCGACCACGTCCGGGGTGTCCCGGCGGATCGCCGACACGTCGAGCCGGGAGACGGTGACCCGCCGGGCGGGCAGCTCGACCTGCTCGCCGTCCCGGACCCGCTTGTACGCCCGCTCCCCGTTGATCTTGATGGCGCTCACCGCGCTGGGCACCTGGTCGATCTCGCCGGTCAACGGCACGAACGCGGCCCGGATCGCGGCGTCGGTCAGCGCACCGGCCGGCGTGGCGGCGATCACGTCACCCTCGGCGTCGTCGGTGACCGTGGACTGGCCGAGCCGGACCGTCGCGGTGTAGCTCTTACCCGCCCCGATCACGTACGTCAGCAGCCGGGTGGCCCGGCCGACCCCGATCACCAGCACCCCGGTCGCCATCGGGTCGAGGGTGCCGCCGTGCCCGACCCGGCGGGTACGGGCCAACCGGCGGATGCGCGCCACCACGTCGTGCGACGTCATGCCGCCAGGCTTGTCGACCACGATCAGACCGTCACCGTTCACGACCGCCAAGCCTGCCAGACGGGTCCACCCCGCCCGCCACCGCACGGCACAATGCCGTCACACCACGAGAACCCCCGTCACCCGTCAGGAGCAGCATGACCACGCCGCCCCCGCCCGAGCACCGTGCCCGGGTCGAACTCCCCGAGTGGATGCGTCACCCGGAGCCGCCCCGTCGTACCCTCGGCCGGCGGCTGTCCGAGCTGGTCGAGGCCGTGCCGACGCTCCGCCGGGCACGCCTGTCGCTCTGGCGGTGGCGCGACCGCAGCCGATTCAGCGAACGTCACCCGGTGGTCGCCGGGATCGTCTCGTTCGTGCTGGTGGCGACGCTGGCCAGCCTGCTGGTCGGCGGCGCGCTCTACCTGTTCGCCCGGATGCGCGCCGGCACCCTCTGAACCCGTCGTCGCCCCCGCCCCGGGCCCGGTCCGCGTCCGTGACCCCGGACGGGACAGCGCCGCGACGGACCGGGTGCGAGGATCATGCGCCCCTCCCCCTCCGACCCAGGGAACACCTCGTGACCCACGGCCCGACACCGGCTGATCCACCCCACGCCGCCCGGTCATCCCCCGACCGAGCGGCGGTCGCCACGGCGGACGAGCCGGTCCGGATTCCGTCCTGGATGCGGGAAACCGAGGTGGAGCACGAGTTGACCCGCTCGGAACGGCTCCGGCTGCGCTGGGGTCGGTACGGCGGCACGCTGCTCGGCACGGTGGGCGCCCTGCTGGTGCTGGTGCTGGTCGGCGGGCTCGCCCTGGGTGGGTTCCGTTTCGTCCAGCGGGCGCACGACGGCGCGCCGCTGCTCCCCCGTCGGGGTGGCACGTCGCCGCCCGCTCCCCGGCCGACCGACGACAGCGGCAACAGTCTCGGCCCGTTCGTCGCCACCCCGGCCGAGGCGTACGCCGAGGGCGCGGCGGCCATCGTGCCGCCCGCCGCCCACCGGACCGGGCCGTTCACCGCCAGGCAGGTCACCGACGGGCTGGCGAGGGTCCGTCGGGCACTGGTCGAGGGACGGGTGGAACCCCGGATGCTGGACGGCGATCCCGACGGGTTCCTCGCCGTGCTCGCCCCGCAGAACCGCGACTCCGCCCGCCGGGACCTGGCCTCCGGCGCCGGCCTCGGCTTCGCCAGCCGGATCGCCGACCGCGCCGACCCGGGGCTGGACCGCGACGAGAAGGTGCGTGGCCGGGGCACCATGACCTACCGGTCCACCACCGCTGCCAACGGGGTACGGGCGTTGGAGGTCACCACGCGGTTCGTCTGGGCCTACCCGTTCGACCTGTGGCGTCCCCAGGCGTACCGGCCGGGCGCGGAGCTGGTCACCCTGCGCGACGAGGTGGTGTGGCTGGTGCCGTACCCGGACGACGTCAGCCCGGCCGGGCGCGGCCTCTGGCTCGACTCGGCCCGGGTCACCCTGCAGAACGCCAGCTGCCCGGCGATGCAGCGGGGATTCCTGGCGCTGGCCGAGGCCGAACCGCTGCGCCGTCGGACCGCGCCGGCCCCGACGGGCGACGTCTACGACGAGAGCTGGCGGGCCGGCGACGGCGAGGAGTGCTGACCGACGATCACGGTGCTCCCGGCCGGGAGACCGCCCTCGGATCGCCGCGCGCCGGTCAGCGCACCGCGCCGACCACCGCCCACCTGCCGGAACGCAGCCGCAGCAGGACGCCGACGAGCCGGATCACCACGAGCAGGGTGAGGCCGGCCCAGATGCCGCCCAGACCGAGGTCGAACGCGTAGGAGAGCCAGATCGCCGGCAGGAAGCCGCCGACCGCCGCGACCACGGTCAGGTTGCGCAGGTAGCGGATGTCGCCGGCACCGATGAGCACACCGTCGAGGGCGAACACCACCCCGGCGAACGGTTGCATCGCCACGAACCAGGGCCACGCCACCATCGCCTGCTCGCGTACCTCGGGGTCGGAGCTGAACAGGGACGGCACGACGCCGGCCCCGGCGGCGATCAGCACCGCGAAGGCCACCCCGCACACCCCGCCGAGCAGGGCGAACCGGCGGGCCAGAGCGCGCGCCCCGGCGGCGTCGCCCGCGCCCAGTGTCGCGCCGATCAACGCCTGCGCGGCGATCGCCAACGCGTCGAGCAGCAGCGCGGTGAAGAACCACAGTTGCAGCGCGATCTGGTGGGCCCCCACGGCGGCGGCACCGAACCGGGCGGCGACGGCGGTGGCGGACAGGAAGCTGGCCTGGAAGGCGAGCCCCCGGATGAGCAGGTCCCGGCTGAGCACCAACTGCTGGCGGATCAGCGCCGGCCGGGGCCGCAGGCCCACCCGTTCCCGCAGCAGCGCCCCCACGAAGAGGGCACCCGAAACGGTCTGGGCGATCGCGTTGGCCACCGCCGAACCGGTCACCCCGAGCCCGGCGGGGTAGACCAGCAGGGGACAGAGCAGCGCGGAGAGCAGGTTCGGCCCGAGCACGAACAGCAGCGGGCGGCGGGTGTCCTGGATGCCGCGCAGCCAGCCGTTGCCGGCGGCGGCCAGCAGCAGGCCGGGCGCGCCGAGGGCCGCGATCCGCAGCCACCGCCCGGCGGTGTCGGCCACCTCGCCACCGCCGCCGGCGAGGGTACGCGCCAGCGCGTCACCGCCGAACTGCATGCCGACGGCCACCAGCACGCCCACCCCGAACGCCAGCCAGGACGCCTGGACGCCCTCGGCCAGCGCCGCAGCCCGGTCACCGGCACCGAACCGGCGGGCCGCCCGCCCCGTGATGCCGTACGCCAGCACGGTGCCGAGCCAGGCGGTGAGCGTCAGCACCGTGCCGCCGACGGCGAGCGCGGCCAGCGGAACCCGGCCCAGGTGCCCCACGACGGCGGTGTCGACCAGCACGTAGAGCGGTTCGGCCGCGAGCACCACCAGGGCGGGAAGGGCGAGCGCGGCGATCCGGCGCGGCGAGGCGAGCGCGGTGGCGGTGGCGGTGGGCTGGCTCATCGCCGCCGATCCTGGCATGCCTGCCGTAAGGAACGCAAGCCTTGGCATCACTTACCGAACGATGGTCGACGGAACCGGCCCGGCGACGCACGCTCAGACGGGGTGGGGCGTGCGGGCGGCGGAGTGTTTCGGCCGAGCCGGGCCGGTTCAGCGGGGCGGGGTTTGCAGAGCCCGGCCCGGACGGGCGGGTTCCGCCCGGCCCGGACGGGCGGGTTCCGCCCGGCGCGGTCGAGGCAGGCCGCGCCGGCCAGGCAGACGCGGGCCGAGCCAGGCTGATCGGGCGGGTCTGGCTGTGGCGGGCCCGACTGGCCTGCCTTGCCTTACCTACGACCGGGTTCGCTGCGCCGGACTGGGCACACGGCCTGCTCCCCGCACGGCTTGGCGGGGCGGCTCTTGGGCACGGCTCGGCGGGGCGCCTTCTGGGCACGGCCGGCCCATCCCGGGGCACCGCCTGACCGGGCCGGCTGGTGGGTGTCGTGTCGACCGCCGCAGGTTGAACACGAATTGGCCGAGGACCTCGGGACACCACCGTGAGCAGGCCGGTCGAACACGCCTGGAGCCGGGCGGCCTCTGACACGGCGCGGCGGAGCCGGTTGAACCCGGCTCGAAGCGAGCGGCCCCCGGACACCGCCTGGCAGGGCCGGTTGAGCGCGGCTCGAAGCGATGTTCCCGGACACCGTCTGGTCGGGCCGGTTGAGCGCGGCTCGGCCCGGCTCGGCCTGGCCGCGCTGAACGCGGCCGGAGCCGGGGCCGGGCCAGAGTAGACGGGCCGGGGTGGAACTGAGCGCAGCCGGTGCGGGACCGGGCCGATCCCGCACCCGGGTGGAGACGACCCGGAGCAGGCGCTACGGCCGGGCCGGGGCTACACCTGGGCCAGGGCTGACCCGGGCCGGCGCCGGGGCCCCGGCCCGGGGCCGAGCCGCGTGGGGCCGGCGGCAACGAGCGGGGCTGGGCGTAACCGAGCACGGCACCGGGGCCGGGCTGAGCGGAACTCAGCCGGGCGGCGGGGTCACCGCCGGTGCGGCAGGGTCACTGACGGGTGTCCATCGAGGTCTGCAACGCGCGGCGCATCTGCTCGCGGGCCTCGTCGGTGGTCTCGGTCTTGGGCTTGGTCGCCATGGCGGTGTCCTTCCAGGGTGTGGACCACCGAACAGGTGGCCCAGACGGGCGGTCCTGCTGAGCGCCGGGAAGGCAGCCCGGGATCACCGGAGCGGCTCGCCTGGCAGCGTGAGCCCGGGTCGGTCAGACCCTGGAGGGAGGCGGCACCGGGTGTGGCACCACCGCCCGCGACCTGCGTCGCGGCGCGACGTCGGCCCCTCCCAAGTTAACGTTTACTTTCCACATGCTGCCCACTCTTCCCGTCATCTGGACGGGCCCGGCAAGCACCCCGAGAACACCCCGAACCGGCCTGCCCGGCACGAACACCCGCACCGCACAGCACCTGGACCCCGGCCGATTTCCCGTGACACGTCCGATCGAGCAGGCCACGCCGACCACGGGACGGCACCGCTGAACCGACCGAACCCGGCACAGGACGTTGCTTCAAGCGGCCGGACCAGACACGGGATGCGAAACCGGGCGGGCCGAACCCGGCACGGACCGAGCTGGGCAGACCGCACACGCGCACGGGGTGGGAGAGATCGGCCCGGAACAGCCACGAACACCGGGCCGGACCAGACCCGGGCCACCCAGCCGAAGGCCGGCCCAGGCAGGTCAGACCGGACAGCGAGGGCGGGGCAGGGGGCTTACCGGAGCGGGACCGCCGGGCAGGTCCGCGTCGCCGCTCGCGGCCGGCCCGGAGCGGCCGGGGACCCGACGGTGGAGTCGGTCAGCGGGCCAGGAAGTGCCAGCCCAGCCACCACCAGAACCCGAACACGCCGATCCGGCCGACCGGCACCGGACCGACCTCGTACCGCATGACGTAGGCGCAGACGTCGCCCAGTGACGGAATCCGGGAACCTTCCCGGCGGGCGGCCCACTCGACGGCCGCGAAGAGCACCAGCGATGCGAGGAAGCCACTGATGGCGAGGGTGCGCATCATCGCCGTACCAGCCCCCAGAAGGCGGCCAGCCAGGCGAACCAGGCCGCCGAGCGGACCAACTCGTCCTCCAGCAGCGGATCGGCCAGGCGGGAGAAGGTGGGGAACTCGTCGCCGACCGCCATGACGAAGGTGGCCCCTTCGAGCACCCCGAACAGCGCCGCCGGAAGCAGCCACCAGACGGTGCCCCGGCCCAGCCGGCGCGGTGCCGGCCGACGCTGCACCCGGTTGCCGAGGCCGAGCCAGATCAGCGCGCCGCCGGTGCCCAGCGTCCAGATGTTGGCCTGTGCCGAGAACGACGGGAACTGCCCACCGACCAGGGAGAGGCAGGCCAGCACCGGCACGGTGACCACCGGCCTGTCCCAGGCGCGGGAGACGTCCACGGCGATCTCGTGCGGCTGCTCCATCGTCCGATTCTCCCCGGGGTCACCGTGTGCGGGAAGACCGACACCCGTCGGCGTGAGCGGGGCCACCGGTCAACGCACCCGCCAGCTCCGCCCTGATCAGGGCGATGACCTGGTCGGCGTCGCCCGATCCGGTGAAACCGGCGGCGAAGCGGTGACCTCCGCCACCCAGCGCCACCGCCACCGCGCTGACGTCGACCGCGCCCTTGCTGCGCATCGACACCGCCCACTCGACCGGCCCGACCTGCTTGAGCACGCACGCGACGTCCGCCTCGGCGGTGCAGCGGACCGAGTCGATCAGCGACTCCAGCACGTACGGCTGCTGGTCGTGCCGGGCCAGGTCGTCGAGGGTGGCGTTGGTCCAGACCAGGCCGTGACCGGCGGCGGCCTCCGGTTCGAGCCGGGCCCGGCCGAGCACCTCACCGAAGAGCCGGACCGCGCCGAACGGCCGGGTGTCGAAGACCTGGCGGGAGATGTCGCCGGGGTGCAGGCCGGTGGCGAGCAGCCGGGCGGCGAGCCGGTGCACCTCGGGGGTGGTGGCCGCGAACCGGAACGAACCGGTGTCGGTGGTCAACGCGACGTAGAGGCCCGTCGCGATCTCGGCGTCCAGCGGCACGTCGAGCCGGGAGAGCAACTGCTCGGCGACGACCGAGGTCGCCGCCGCCGCCGGGTCGACCAGGCGT
This sequence comes from Micromonospora sp. HM134, assembly GCF_007833915.1. Taxonomy (NCBI): domain Bacteria; kingdom Bacillati; phylum Actinomycetota; class Actinomycetes; order Micromonosporales; family Micromonosporaceae; genus Micromonospora; species Micromonospora sp. HM134. Next base: position 1,675,803 of record NZ_CP041061.1, on the reverse strand, counting down.
ACCGCGCCGAAGCCGGTGTTCGAGGCGTGATGGTCGAGGACGACCGAGGTGCCGGCGGTGTCGAGCCGGTCGACCAGGTCACCGAGCCGCGACTCGCTCGCGGCGTCGAAGCAGACCACCAGATCCGGGTCCGGGTACGCCTCGCTCGCCGGCACCAGCAGGTCGAGCCCCGGCAGCCAGCGGAACGGCTCCGGCACCTCGGGGGGCCCCGGAAAGGTGGCCTGCAACCGGTGTACGCCGAGCCGGCGCAGCCCCAGCCCGAAGCCGAGCATGCTGCCCAGCGCGTCACCGTCCGGGTTGACGTGACAGATCAGCAGCACCCGGGCGTCGGCCGGCAGGCCACGTACCGCCGCGACGGCGGCAGCCCAGTCGTCCTCGCCGGGACCGGTGGACGGCGACCCGGTACGGAGTTCGTCGGCCGTGCCCGGGGCGGCCGTCACCGCCGGTCCGTCGCGGACGGGTCGGTGGTGACGTCGTCGTCGGTCTCGTCGTCCTCGTCGTCGACCCGGTACGGCTGGGCGTCGCCCGCGTACTTGGCCTGGGCGGCCAGCCGCTGCACCTCGGCGTCGGCGTGCCGGGCCTGGGCGAGCAGGTCGTCGATCTGCTTGACCTGGTCCTGCACGTCGTCCAGGACGAAGGTCAGCGAGGGCGAGTGACGCAGCCCGAGGGCCTTGCCGACGGTGCTGCGCAGCATGCCCTTGGCGCTCTCCAGTGCGGCGGCGGTGCTGGCCTGGGCCGCCGCGTCACCGAGGACGGTGTAGAAGACGGTGGCGTCGCGCAGGTCGGCGGTGATCCGGGCGTCGGTGATGGTGATCATCCCGAGCCGGGGGTCCTTGATCTGGCTCCGCACCACCGAGGCGACCAGTTCGCGAATCCGCTCGGCGTGCCGGCGAACCTTGGCCGGATCAGTCATGTCCCCCACCTCCAGGGCGTTCCTTCCGCGGCCGGAGCGGCGACGCGGGCGTCACCGGGACCAACCACCCAACACCTCGAACACTACCCGCGCGCCACCCCCACCCGCCCGCCCCCACCCCGCCCACCCACCCCTCACTCCCACCTCCCTCACCCACCCCACTTCCCGCCCCCGCCTATGCCCCACCCCACCCCGGTGATCAAGAAGTTTGCGTCAACTGATCAAGAGGTTCGCGTCAACCCGAAGATCGAAGCTGACGCAAACCTCTTGATCACCGAGGGCAGACGGGGCGGGGCGACAGGGCGGGGGAAGCGGTGAGAGGGGTCAGTCTTCGGGGGTGTGGAGGTGGCGACGGACGGAGAGCAGGTCGATCTCGGGGCGGGCGGCGACCAGGCGTTCGCAGGAGTCGAGCACGTCGCGGACGTGGGTCGCCTCGGCGGCCACCACGGCCACCCCGATCTCGGCCCGACCGTGCAGGTCGAGCGCGCCCACCTCGGCGGCCGACACCTCGAACCGGCGCAGCGCCGCCACGATGGGCCGGACGTAGGAGCGCTTCGCCTTGAGCGAGCGGGAGTCGCCCGGCAGGAGCAGGTCGAAGAGTGCGGTTCCGGTATACATCGCCACGGACGTTACGGAACCGGCCCGGACATGCTCAAGGGGTTTACGCCGGGTGGCGTAAACCCCTTGAGCACCGTGTCAGCGCCGGATCAGGCGCGCGGCTTCTCCCGCATCTCGAAGGTCTCGATGGTGTCGCCGACCTGGACGTTGTTGAAACCGCCCAGAGTCAGACCACACTCGAAGCCTTCGCGGACCTCCGTCGCGTCGTCCTTGAACCGCTTGAGCGAGCTGATCGTGAGGTTGTCCGCCACGACCGCCCCGTCCCGCAGCAGCCGCGCCTTGGCGTTGCGGCGGATGATGCCGGACCGGACGATGCAACCGGAGATGTTGCCGATCTTGGACGAGCGGAAGACGTCGCGGATCTCCGCGGTGCCCAGCTCGACCTCCTCGTACTCCGGCTTGAGCAGCCCCTTGAGCGCGGCGTCGATCTCCTCGATGGCCTGGTAGATGACGGTGTAGTACCGGATCTCCACGCCCTCGCGGTCGGCGATCTCGCGGACCTTGTTGGCGGCCCGCACGTTGAAGCCGATGATCGTGACCGCCTCGGACGAGGCGCTCGCGAGCATGACGTCGCTCTCGGTGATCGCACCCACGCCCCGGTGGATGATCCTGAGCTGCACCTCCTCGGGGATGTCGAGGTTGAACAGCGCGTCCTCGAGGGCCTCCACGGAACCGGAGACGTCGCCCTTGAGCACCAGGTTGAGCGAGGTCTTCTCGCCCTCCTTGAGCTGCTCCATGAGCGTTTCGAGGGTGGCCCGGCCACGGGAGTTGGCGAAGGACGCCGCCCGCCGTCGTGCCTGCCGCTGCTCGGCGATCTGCCGCACCGTGCGGTCGTCCTCGGCGGCCAGGAAGGTGTCACCCGCACCCGGCACCGCGGTCAGACCGAGCACCAGGACCGGACGGGCCGGACCGGCCTCGGCGACCTGGTTGCCGTTCTCGTCGAGCATGGCGCGGACCCGGCCGTGGGCCCCACCGGCGACGATCGAGTCGCCCGCCCGCAGGGTGCCCTTCTGCACCAGCACCGTCGCCACCGCGCCGCGGCCCTTGTCCAGGTGCGCCTCGATGGCCACACCCTGCGCCGGCCCGTCGATCGGAGCGGTCAGCTCCAGCGACGCGTCGGCGGTCAGCAGGACCGCCTCCAGCAGCTCGTCGATGCCGATGCCCGGCTTGGCCGCCACGTTGACGAACATGGTGTCGCCGCCGTACTCCTCGGCGACCAGGCCGTACTCGGTCAGCTGCTGGCGGACCTTGTCGGGGTTCGCCTCCGGCTTGTCGACCTTGTTGACCGCGACCACGATCGGCACCTCGGCCGCCTTGGCGTGGTTGAGCGCCTCGATCGTCTGCGGCATGACGCCGTCGTCGGCCGCCACCACCAGCACCACGATGTCGGTGACCTGGGCACCACGGGCACGCATGGCGGTGAACGCCTCGTGACCCGGGGTGTCGATGAAGGTCACCGCGCGGTCCTCGCCCTCGTGCGGGACGTGGACCTGGTACGCGCCGATGTGCTGGGTGATGCCACCCGCCTCGCCGGCCACCACGTTCGCCTTGCGGATCGCGTCGAGCAGCTTGGTCTTACCGTGGTCGACGTGACCCATGACGGTCACCACCGGCGCACGGCTGACCAGGCGGTCCTCCGCGACCTCGGCGTCGAGGTCGATGTTGAACTGCGCGAGCAGCTCGCGGTCCTCGTCCTCCGGGCTGACGATCTGCACGTCGAAACCGAGGTGCTCACCGAGCAGCAGCAGGGTCTCGTCGGAGCAGGACTGGGTCGCGGTGACCATCTCGCCCAGGTTGAACATCTCCTGGACCAGCGAACCCGGGTTGGCGTTGATCTTGTCGGCGAAGTCCGACAGCGAGGCGCCACGGGAGAGCCGGACGACCTGACCCTGACCCCGGGGCGCGCCCGAGCTCATGGTCGGGGCCGACAGGTTGTCGAACTCCTGTCTGCGCTGCTTCTTGGACTTGCGACCACGGGTCGGCCGGCCACCCGGACGCCCGAAGGCACCCGCGGCGCCGCCGCCACGGCCACGACCGCCACCACCGGGACGACCACCGCCACCGGCCGGGGCACCCGGACGGAAACCACCGCCGGGAGCGCCACCGCCGCCACCGGGGCCACCACGGTAGCCACCGCCGCCGCCGGCGCCACCGCCGCCACCGGGACCGCCACGGAAGCCACCGCCACCGCCGCCACCGGGACGGAAGCCACCGCCACCGCCACCGGGACGACCGGCGCCGCCGCCGGGGCCACCACGACCGCCACCGGGGCCGCCGGGGCGACCCGTGGTGGGCCGCTGGCTCGGCATCGAGGCCGGGCTGGGCCGGGGCGGCATCGAGGCCGGGCTCGGCCGCGGGGGCATACCGGCCGGGCTCGGCCGGGGACCGCCGCCACCGGCCGCCGGGGGCCGCTGCTGCTGGCCGCCCTGGATGCCGAACGGGTTGTTACCGGCGCCGCGCGCCGGGGGACGACCACCGGGACGGGCACCGGGGCCCGCCGGGGGACCACCGGGCCGGCCGGCGGCCGGGGTGCCCGGACGCGGCGGTACCGCGTTCGGGCCGGGACGCGGACCCGGACGCGGGCCACCCTCGGTGGGCGGCTCCCGCCGGACGTTGTCCCGCTGCTGCTGCCGGGCGGCCTGGGCGGCCTTGACCGCCGCCTCCTGCTCGGCCTTCAACGCGGCGGCGCGCGCCTCGGCGGCGGCCACCTCGATGTCGTGTGCGCTCGCCGGCTTGGCGACCGGGGTCACCGGCTGCGGCGGGCCGGGGACCGGGCCCTTGGGCTTCGGTCCAGGGGTCGGCGCGGCCGGCCGCCGGGGCGGCATCGGTCGGGCCGAGACCCGGGGGGCACCCGGGGTCGGGGGCGGCGTCGGGGTCGGTGCCGGGCTCGGGGCCGCCGCCGGAGCGGACGGTGCCGACGAACCACCGGCGGACGCGACGAATGCGCCACGCAGCCGTCGGGCGACGGGCGCCTCGACGGTGCTGGACGCGGACTTCACGAACTCGCCCATTTCCTTCAGCTTGGCGAGCACTGTCTTGCTTTCGACCCCGAGCTCCTTAGCAAGCTCGTGTACGCGGGCCTTACCTGCCACTGCACTCCTCACTCCGAGGTCGTGCGGGCAGCACCCGCAGCGACCTCACTCGTGCACTTGAAGCCTGGTCATTTCAGGGACTTCATCGTGTGCTCATGTCGGTCGTCCTACCTTGCTAGCGACCCTCGCCCGATCGGGTTGACCGGACGTAGTGGTTGGCGCATCGACGTGCTCCGCGACGGCACCGTGATCGGGGACCCCGGTGAGTCGCAGCGCCCGCCCGAAGGCGCGACGCCGCACCGCCAGCGCGAAGCAGGCCGGATCCGGGTGCATGTTCGCTCCCCGACCCGGCAGACTGCGGCTCGGATCAGGCCGGAGACTGTGACCATCCTCGTCACCGACCGCGACGATCCGCAGCAGTTCGCTGGCCGGCGCACGTTTCCGGCAACCCACACAGGTGCGCTCCGGATGCGCGCGTCGTACCACTGGAAGAAGTCTACCCCTAGCCGCCCGAGATCGCTCCGCCCGGCTCCGGGACGGACTCGGCACCACCCCGACCGCCGGCGCCCGCCTGCTCCGCGTCCGACCGGATGTCGATCCGCCAACCGGTCAACCGGGCAGCAAGTCGGGCATTCTGCCCCTCCCGGCCGATCGCCAGGGAGAGCTGGAAGTCCGGGACGGTCACCCGGGCCGTACGGGTGGCCAGGTCGACCACCTCGACCCGCAGCGCCTTGGCCGGCGAGAGCGCGTTGCCGACGAAGGTCGCCGGGTCGTCCGACCAGTCGATGATGTCGATCTTCTCGCCGTGCAGCTCGCTCATCACCGCGCGGACCCGCTGGCCCATCGGCCCGATGCAGGCGCCCTTGGCGTTCACGCCCTGCACGGTGGACCGGACGGCGATCTTGGTGCGGTGACCCGCCTCACGGGCGATCGCCCCGATCTCCACGGTGCCGTCGGCGATCTCCGGCACCTCCAGCGCGAAGAGCTTCTTCACCAGCGCCGGGTGCGACCGGGACAGGGTGATCTGCGGCCCGCGCATCCCCTTGGTCACGTGCACCACCACGCAGCGGATCCGTTCGCCGTGGGTGTACCGCTCACCGGGCACCTGCTCGGACTGCGGCAGCACGCCCTCCAGCTTGCCCAGGTCGACGCTGACGATGCCCTTCTCGCTGCGCGCCTCGTGCGCCTGCACCACGCCGGTGACCAGGTCGCCGTCGCGGCCGACGTACTCGCCGAAGTGCACCTCGTCGGTGGCCTCCCGCAGCCGCTGGAGGATCACCTGCTTGGCGGTCATCGCCGCGATCCGGCCGAAGTCGTGCGGGGTGTCGTCCCACTCCCGCACCACGCTGCCGTCGTCGTCCAGCTCCTGGGCGTAGACCAGGGCGGCCCCGTTCTTCCGGTCGATCTCCACCCGGGCGTGCGACTCGGCGCCGTCGGTGTGCCGGTAGGCGGTCAGCAACGCGGTCTCGATCGCCGCGAGGATCGTGTCGAACGGGATCTCCCGCTCGCGCTCCAGTGCGCGCAGCGCCGCGAGGTCGATGTTCACCTCTCCTCGTCCTCCACATCATCATCGTCGTCATCTTCGTCGGTGTCGTCGCCGACCTCGTCGATCTCGTCCGCCTCGTCGATCTCGTCGAGGCGGTGGAACTCGACCTGCACCCGGCCGGGGCCCAGTTCGGCGTAGCGGTGCTCCACCGGACCGGACTCGGTCTCCAGCACCACGCGCTCGTCGTCGGCCGCTGCCACCCGCCCGGTGACCTGCCGGTCCACGGCGGGCTCCCCGGCCCGTACGGTCACCTTGACCAGTCGGCCGGCGTTGCGCCGCCAGTGCCGGGGCAGGGTCAGCGGGCGGTCCACCCCCGGGGAGCTGACCTCCAGCTGGTACTCCCCCGCCACGATGTCCCCGCCGGACTCCTCGGCCGCGTCGAGCGCCGCCGAGACCGCCCGGGAGACGACCGCGACCGCGTCCAGGTTGATCCCGCCGTCGGCGTCCACGATCACCCGGACCACGTGCCGGCGGCCGGCCCGGGAGACCGAGACGTCCTCCAGGTCGTAGCCCGCCCCGGTGACCACCGGCTCGATCACCGCGCGCAACCGGTCGCGACGGGCGGCCAGGTCACCCCGGGATGCGCCGGCACGGTCGCCGCCCCGGGGGCCGTCGGTGCGACGGGAGCGTCCCGCCGGCGCCGTCGGCCTGGTGGCACGGCCACGCTGCGTCATCTGGGCACCCTTCTCCTGGTCGGCGGCGGTCGTCGGACCGGCACGCCGGGACGCCACCGGGGCGGCAGCGCCGGTGGCTGCGCAGAGCGTAACGCGCCGTCGGTACGGCGGCCCCGGCGGCGCACCGACGGCGGTCGCCCGGCGGACGGCGGGCATGGTGTTGACTTGTCCGGTGGCCACGGGCAGAACAACGACGCACCACGACGGAACGGGGCAGTCCCGGCGTACCGTGCTGCGGGCCGGCGCGCTCCTGGCGGTCGGCGTCGCCGCCGTACCGCTGACCGGGTGCGGTCTCCTCGACCGCGACGACCCCACCCCGCCGCCCGACCCGCTGGAACCCCTCGCGGCCGAGGCCCGGTCGCTGGCCGACCGGCACCGGGCCGCGATCGCCGCCGACGCGGGGCTGGCCGGCCGGCTCACCCCGATCGCCGACGCGCACGCCGCGCACGCCGACGAACTGCGCCGGGTGATCGGCCGTCCCGAACCCTCCGCTGCGGCATCGCCGGGCCCGTCCGCCGCCGGTGGTGACCGCGCCGCCGTGCTGGCCGCGCTGCGCTCGGCCGAGCAGAGCGGCCGGGACAACGCGGCGAAGGCGTGCGCGGACGCGCCGGGCGACCGGGCCGCGCTGCTCGGCGCGATCGCCGCCGCCCGGGCCACCCACCTGGAGGCGCTGAAGTGAGCCGCTCCACCGCCCCCGCCACGCCGGGCGACGCGCTCGCCGACGCGTTGACCGCCGAGTACGCCGCGATCTACGCCTACGGCCCGATCGGGGTGCACCTCACCGACGCCGACCGGCGGGCCGCCCGCGCCGCCGAGGCCGCCCACCGGTCCCGGCGCGACGCGCTGGTGCTCCAGCTCAGCTCCGCCGGCGGGACGGTCCCGGCCGACCAGGCCGGCTACGCCCTGCCGTTCCCGGTCACCGACCGGGCCGCCGCGCTGCGGCTGGCGGTGCAGGTGGAGGAGCGCACCGGGGCGTTCTGGCGGGCGGCGCTGCCGGTCACCACCGGCGCGGACCGCACCCGGGCGCTCAACGCGCTGACCGACTGCGCGGTACGGGCCACCCGCTGGCGGCGCAGCGCGGGCATCACCCCGCTGACCGTCCCGTTCCCCGGCAGTCCCACCTGACCCACCGCCCGTACCCTGCGGTTGCGGTCCGCATACGGGGTATGCATACTCCGTCGCATGTCCATCCGTCACGGCCTGCTCGCCCTGCTGGAGCGCGGCCAGATGTACGGCTACCAGCTCCGGGCCGCGTTCGAGGAGTCGACCGGCTCGACCTGGCCGCTGAACATCGGTCAGGTCTACACCACGCTCAACCGGCTGGAACGTGACGGCCTGGTCCGTTCGCTGCCCGAGCACGAGGGCGGCCAGCGGCCGTACGAGATCACCGACGCCGGACGGGCGGACCTGGCGCTGTGGTTCGTCACCCCGATCAGCCGCAACGACCGCCCCCGCGACGAACTGTCCATCAAGCTGGCCCTGGCGTTGACCACACCCGGGGTGGACGTGCGGGCGGTGGTGCAGACCCAGCGTGGCGCGACCATGCGCACGTTGCAGGAGCTGACCCGGCTCAAGTACACCAGTGACCGGCCGGAGGACCTGCCCTGGCGACTGGTGCTGGACGCGATGATGTTCCAGGCCGAGGCGGAGATCCGCTGGCTCGACCACTGCGAGACCAGCCTGGTCCGGCACCGGCCGGCGGCCCCCACCGCACGCAGCGGGTCACCGCCGGAGGTGGTGGAGCGGGCCGACGAGGAGGCACACCGGTGACCGGCCCCGACGGCGCGGTGCTCGAACTGCGCGACGTGCACCGCACCCACGGGGGCGGGGAGGCCGCCGTGCACGCGCTGCGCGGGGTGAGCCTCACCGTACGACCGGGCGAGCTGGTGGCGGTGATGGGTCCCTCCGGCTCGGGCAAGTCGACCCTGCTCACCCTGGCCGGTGGGCTGGACCGGCCGACCGCCGGGGAGGTGCTGGTCGAGGGGGAGACGCTCGGCACGCTCGACGGGCGGCGGCTGGCCCGGCTGCGCCGTCGCCGGATCGGCTACGTCTTCCAGGATCTGAACCTGCTCGGCAGCCTCACCGCCGGGGAGAACGTGGCGCTCCCGCTGGAACTCGACGGGGTCGGCGTACGGCAGGCCCGGCGGGCGGCCCTGGCGGCGCTGGAGGAGGTGGGCCTGGGCGGGCTCGGCGGACGCTTCCCCGACCAGATGTCCGGGGGTCAGCAGCAGCGGGTGGCGATCGCGCGGGCGCTGGTCGGCGAGCGGCGGCTGGTGCTGGCCGACGAGCCGACCGGGGCGCTGGACTCGCAGACCGGGGAGGCCGTGCTGCACCTGCTGCGCCGCCGGGTCGACGCGGGCGCGGCCGGGGTGCTGGTGACCCACGAGGCCCGGCACGCGGGCTGGGCCGACCGGGTGGTGTTCCTCCGCGACGGCGTCATGGTCGACTCCACCGCGCCGCTGGCCGGGGTCGAGCACCTGCTCTCCGGGATCGGCCGGTGACCGCCCCGCCCCACCCGGACGGACCACGGCACCCCGACGGCCGGTCCCACCCCCGGCCGGCCCCGCCCGGCAGCCCGGTCCGACCGGCACAGCCCGGCAGCCCGGCCCGACCTGCACAGCCCGCCGGCGCGGCCCGACCGGACCGGGCCGACAGCACAGCCCGGCCCGCCCAGCCCGACAGCACAGGACGGTCCGACGGTGCGGCCCGACCGGCGGAGCCCGACGCGGTGGACCGGGCGGGGCCGCCCGGTCGGCTCGCCGGGACGGTCGGGTCCTGGCGGGCGGCGCTGCGGATCGCCCGGCGGGAGGCGCGGCGGGCGCGGGGGCGCACCGCGCTGGTGCTGACGATGATCGCGCTGCCGGTGCTGGTGCTGAGCTTCGTCGCGGTCACCTACGACATGGCCGACCTCACCCGGGAGGAGAGTTTCGCCCAGCGGGCCGGTGCCGCCGACGCCGAGCTGCGCTGGGTGGCGGAGAACCCGCTCCACCAGGACTCCTGGGGGGACGTGAACTGGGCCCGCACGGGTGACCAGGTGACCCGGGAGCGGCCGGTGGGCCGGACGGAGATCGAGGCGCTGCTGCCGGCCGGCAGCCGGGCCAGCCGGATCAGCTGGTGGGTGCCGTTCGAGGTGCGGATCGGCGACCGCACCAGGACCCTCGACGGGCGGGCGCTGGACCTGACGGACCCGCTGGCCCGCTCGACGGTGCGGCTGCGCTCCGGGCGGGTCCCCACCGCACCCGACGAGGTCGCGGTCAGCGCGCAGGCCGCCGCCCGGATGGGCGTACGGGTGGGCGGGGCGGTCGACGCGGCCGACGGCACCGGCCGGTGGCGGGTGGTCGGCGTGGTCGAGTTCCCCGACCAGCTCGGGGAGATCGTCGCCCTGACCCCGGCCGGGTTGTCCCGGGACGGGCGGAGCTACGACGAGAGCTGGCTGGTCGACCTGCCCGGCCCGCTGGACGCCGCGCTGGTGGAACGGCTCAACGCGCACGGCGTCCTGGTCAGCGCCGGGACCCCGGTGCCGGGCGCCCGCTCCCCCGACGGGTCGACGCTCAGCCTGCCCGACCCGGTCCTGGCGAGCAACGCGGTGCTGGTCGGCGGGCTCGGTCTGCTGGAGGTCGTCCTGCTGGTCGGCCCGGCCTTCGCGGTCGGGGTCCGGCGGCGACGGCGGGACCTGGCGCTGGTCGCGGTGGCCGGCGGCGACCCGGTGCACCTGCGGCGGATCGTGCTCGCCGACGGGGTGGTCCTCGGTGGGCTCGGGGCCGCGTGCGGGCTGCTGCTCGGGGTCACCGCCGCGCTCGCCGGCCGGTCGCTGGTCGAGGAGCACCTGCTGGGGGTACGCAGCGGGGGCTACCGGGTCTTCCCGGCGGCGCTCGCCGCGATCGCGGCGGTCGCGGTGCTGGCCGGGGTGCTGGCCGCGCTCGCCCCGGCGTTGGCCGCCGCCCGGCAGGACGTGGTGGCCGGGTTGGCCGGTCGCCGGGCCGCACCGCCGCACCGCCGCCGCTGGCTGCTCATCGGGGTGGCGCTGACCGTGCTGGGCAGCGGGGCCGCCGCGCTGGGCGCCGGCCGCGGCGACACCCCGGTGATCCTCACCGGGCTGATCCTGGGTGAGCTGGGCCTGGTCTTCTGCACGCCCACGCTGATCGGGCTGCTGGCCCGGCTCGGCCGGCTGCTGCCGCCCGCGCCCCGGATCGCGCTGCGCGACGCCAGCCGCAACCGCTCGTCGGCCGCCCCGGCCATCTCCGCGGTGATGGCCGCCGTCGCCGGTAGTGTCGCCCTGGGCGTCTACGTGGCCAGCGACGACGCCCGTAACCAGGCCGAGTGGCAGCCGGGGATGCCGCCGGGGCGGGTGCTGCTGCTGCGCGGCGACCGGGACTCCACCGGCCCGCTGCCCCCGCTTCCGCTGATCACCGAGCGGGTCCGGGCCGAGTTGGGCACCGACGCCGTGCTGCCGGTGGCGGTGCCCGGCTGCACGCAGGTGCGGCACCCGAGCGCCTACTGCACGGTCGCGCCGGTGCTGCCCGCCGGCCGGGCCTGCCCGTACGACGCGGAGTCGTACCGGACGTCCGAGGTCCGCCGCGCGGCGCTGGCCGACCCGCGCTGTGTCCCGCCGGTCCGCATCGTCAGCGGTTTCTACCTGCCCGCGATGGTCGACGACGGCGCCGCCCTGGGGGTGCTCAGCGGTGCGCCGGCGGCCGAGGTGGCGGCGGCGACCGCCGTGCTGTGGGCCGGTGGCGTGGTGGTGACCGACCCCCGCTACCTGGTCGACGGCCGGGTGACGCTCCGGGTCGACCGGTCGGTCGACGAATCCCGCCCGACGGTGGCCACCACCGTCACCCTCCCCGGTCACCTGCTGCGCGACGGGCTGCCGGTGGACCGGCTGGTGCTCTCCCCGGCCGCCGCCGCCCGGGTCGGCCTGCGGACGGAGCCGGTCGGTTTCGCCGTCGACACCCGGTCCGCGCCGACCACCGCGCAACTCGACCGGGTGGTCACCGCGCTGCGGCCGTTGCTGCCGGTGACGGCGCAGATCGAGCGGGGTCCGCCGCGCTCGGAGCAGCGGCCGGTGCTGCTCCTGCTGGCCGCCGGCGCCGGGGTGATCACCCTGGGTGCGGCCGGGGTGGCCACCGGGCTCGCCGCGGCGGAGGGCCGTCGGGATCTCTCCACGCTCGCGGCGGTGGGGGCCAGTCCCCGGGTACGCCGGGTGCTCTCGCTCTGCCAGGCGGGGGTGATCGCCGTGGTGGGTTCGGTGCTCGGCATCGCGGCCGGGCTCGGCTCCGCCCTGATCATCCTGACCGCGATGAACCGCCAGTACGCCCAGAACTGGCCGGTCCAGACGCCGTACCCGGTGGTGGTGCCCTGGCAGACCCTCGGCGTGCTGGTGGTGGTGCCGCTGGTGGCGATGCTCGGTGCCGGCCTGTTCACCCGGTCCCGCCTCGCGGTCGAACGCCGGCTGGACTGAGCGGCCCGCCGGGAGCCGGTGGGTGCGGACACCGCGTCGACCAGGCAGACTGGCCGGGTGCCCGTACTCGGAACCCTCACCCGCCGGCTCGGTCACCACGAGTGGTTCGGCGCCACCATGCGCCTGCTGGTCCCCGTCGACCGGATGGTCGGGCGGCTCACCCGGGGCCGGGTGGTCGCGCTGGGGCTGGTCCCCTCGCTGATCATCACGACCACCGGGCACCGTTCCGGCCTGCCGCGCAGCAACCCCCTGCTGTACGTGCCGGACGGCGACGGGTTCGTGGTGATCGGCTCCAACTGGGGTCAGCGGCACCAGCCCGGCTGGGTGCTGAACCTGCTCGCCCGGCCGCAGGCGGAGGTCGCCGTCAAGGGTCGCCGGCTCGCCGTCCGCGCCGACCTGGCGACCGGGGCCGAGCGGGAACGGCTCTGGCAGCTGCTGGTCACCGAGTGGCCGGCGTACCGGACGTACGTGCGGCGGGCCGGTGGCCGGGAGATCCACATCTTCCGGCTGGCCCCGACCGGTGCCGACCTGCCGTGACCGTGCCGGAGCCGGCGGCCGGGGTGGACCTGGACGATCCGCGCTGGCAGGTCGCCGGGCGGACGGCCGACGCGGCGCGGCGACGCTTCCCGGCGGACATCCTGGCGGTGGCCGTGCACGGCCCGCTGGCGCACGGCGACGACGACGGTGGCGGGGACGCCGAGGTCGGCCTGCTGCTGGTCACCTACCGGGCGGGCGGCGGCCCGGCCCCGTCGACCCGGCGGGTGGACGGGGTGCTGGTCGGGCTGACCGTGGCCGACGCCGACGGCTACCTGCGGCAGGCCCGGACGCTGACCCCGGCCTGGCCGCTGACCGCCGACCGGTACGTCACCACCGTCGCGCTGTACGACCCGACCGGCTGGCTGCGTACCCTGCGTGACGAGCATCTGGGCCGGCTGGCCCGGGCCCGGCCGGCGGAGTTCAGCGCCGCCGCCCGGGACGCCTGGTACCGGGGCTGGGCGGCGTACGCCCGCGCGACCCGGCTCGCCGAGTGGTACGAGACCGACCAGGCGCTGGTGATGCTGGGTGAGGCGAGGCTGGCGGCGGCCACGGTCAGCGGCCTGCTCAGCCGCACCTACTTCCGTGATCCGGGCGACGCGGTACGGCGTGCCGGGTTGGCCGGCGCGGACATGACCGAGGTGGGCAGGGTGCTGACCGGCCAGGCCGAGGAGTTGGCCGCCCGGGGCCGTCCGGTCGACGGCACGGTGGACGACCTGCTGACCGGCTGAGCCCGGGGTCAGCCGAGGCCGCCCTGCACCCCGATGAGCATCCCGATGAGGTAGGTCGCGCCGGCCGCCGCCGCGCCGAGCAGCAGCTGCCGCAGTCCGCCGGCCCACCACGGGCGGTGGGTGAACCGGGCCACGACCGCCCCGGCGACGAAGAGCCCCACCCCGCCGACGGCGAGCGCCAGCGCCAGACTGGTGGAGCCGAGCAGGTAGCTCAGCAGCGGGATCAGCGCGCCGACGGAGAAGCAGAGGAACGACGAGATCGCCGCCGCCCAGGGGCTGGGCTGTTCGTCGGGGTCGACACCCAGCTCCTCCCGGACGTGCACCCGCAGCGCCTCCTCCGGGTTGCGGCGTACCGCCTCGGCGACCTGGTCGGCCAGGTCGCGGGGCAGGCCCCGGGCCACCCAGGCGTCGGACAACTCCCGGGCCTCGGCCTCGGGGTGGCGTTCCAGCTCGCGGCGTTCCTTGGCCACCTCGGCGGCGACCTGCTCGTTGGCCGACCGGACGCTGGTGTACTCGCCCAGCCCCATCGAGATGGCGCCGGCGACCAGGCCGGCGGTGCCGGTGAGCACGATGCTGTGCGCCGACACCCCACCGCCGCCGACCCCGGCGATCAAGGCGATGTTGGTGACCAGGCCGTCCATCGCGCCGAAGACGGCGGGCCGCAGCCAGCCGCCGGACACGTCCGCGTGGTGCGCCTCCCGCAGCGCCGCCGGGGTGTCGGTCACGGCAGGGTGAGGATCTCGAAGCCGTCGTCGGTGACGACGATGGTGTGCTCGAACTGGGCCGTCCACTTCCGGTCCTTGGTGACGACCGTCCAGCCGTCGTCCCACATGTCGTACTGGTAGGTGCCGAGGGTGATCATCGGCTCGACGGTGAAGGTCATGCCGGGTTCCATGATGTCGGTGGGCCGGGGGCTGTCGTAGTGCGGCACGTACAGGCCGCTGTGGAACGCCTCGCCGATGCCGTGGCCGGTGAAGTCGCGGACCACCCCGTACCCGAACCGCTTGGCGTACGACTCGATGACCCGGCCGATCACGTTGATCTGCCGGCCGGGGCGGACGGCCCGGATGCCGCGCATCATCGCCTCGTGGGTGCGCTCGACCAGCAGCCGGGCCTCCTCGCTCACCTCGCCCACGCAGAAGGTGGCGTCGGTGTCGCCGTGCACCCCGTCGAGGTACGCGGTGACGTCGACGTTGACGATGTCACCGTCGGCGAGCACGGTCGAGTCGGGGATGCCGTGGCAGATGACCTCGTTGATGCTGGTGCAGCAGGACTTGGGGAAGCCCCGGTAGCCCAGCGTCGACGGGTAGGCGCCGTGGTCGACGAGGAACTCGTGCACCACCCGGTCGATCTCGTCGGTGGTGACCCCGGGCTTGCAGTGCGCGCCCGCGAGCTGGGTGGCCTGCGCCGCCAACCGGCCGGCGACCCGCATCTTCTCGATGGTCTGCGGGGTCTGCACGTGCGAGCCGCGCCACTGCTGGGGTTGCTTCCTGCCCACGTACTCGGGGCGGGCGATGTGGTCGGGGACCGCTCGCCACGGGGAGAGCGTGCCGGGGGTGAGCGGGGCACGGACGGTCATGACGACAGCCTATCTCCGGGGGGCGGGGCGGCTCCGGCACGGCCCGGCGGTTGTTGCCGTCACCACCGGGCTGTGCAATGGTGGCTGGGTGGATCTAGGGGGCGTACCGCCCGTGTTCTCCGCGCGCGCGGAGGTCACCGGGGACCACGTCCGCGTCACGGTGACCGGCGAGGTCGACATGGCCACCGCCGACACCATGGTCCAGACCACCCTCCGTGAGCAGGCCCGGCAGGTCACCCTGGATCTGCGCGCGGTCACCTTCTTCGACTCCGCCGCCATCCACGCGGTGGTCCAGCTCGCCCGGCGGTTCCCGGGCACGCTGACCGTGTTCCCGTCCCGGCAGGTCAGCCGGGTGCTGGAGATCTCCGGCCTCGGCGACCAGGAGTGGCTGCGCCCGGTCTGACCCGGGGCCGCGCCGGGCCGGCTCAGTCGGCCAGCCGGCGGCGCAGCGACACCTCGGTCCCCTCGTCGGTACGGCGTACCGTCAGCTCGCCGAGGGCCTCGATCAGCGCGAGCCCCCGGCCCCGGAACCCCGCCCCGGTCGACTCCCGCCACCGGCCGCTGTCGCGCACCGTCGCCACCACCGTGCCCTCGACGATCGACACCTCGACCCCGATCGTCGGCTCCACCGGCGCGACCGGGTGCTCGATGGCGTTGGCGGCGGCCTCGGACACGGCGACGATCAGGTCGAACAGGTCGTTCTCCCCCACGCCGTGCGCGACCAGGAAGTCCTCCAGCCGCTTGCGCAGCACGCTGAGCCGGTTCGGGTCGGCGGGCAGCCGCAACGCGAACCGGTTCAGCTCGGCGGCCTCCAGCGCCAGCACCGCGACGTCGTCGTGCCGGCTACGCCCGTCGACCCGCTCCACCACGGCGTCCACCAGGTCGGCGACGTGCGCGCCACCGGCCCCCGCGCCGGCGTCCACCCGGAGCTGGGCGAGCGCCGCGTCGATGCCGGCCTGCCGGTCCTCGATCAGCCCGTCGGTGTAGAGCAGCAGCCGACCGCCGGGGGCGAGTCCACCCTCGACGGTGCGGTAGTCGGTGCCGGTGATCGCGCCGATGGGCGGCCCGAGGGCCCGCTCGTGCAGGAACGCCACGTCGTCTCCTCGGATCAGCAGGGGGGACGGATGACCGGCGCTGGCATACCGCAGCCGGCCGGTGCGCGGAGTGAAGGAGAGGCAGAACACGGTGGCGAACGACTGCCGCTCGGTCGAGCCGACCAGCCGGTTGAGCCGGGTCAACGCCTGCCCCGGGTCGTAGCCCTCCAGCAGGTAGGCCCGCAGCCCGTTGCGGAGCTGGCCCATCGCGGCGGCGGCCTGGACGCCCTTGCCGACCACGTCGCCGATGACGAGCACCACCTCGTCGTCGCCGGTGCCGATCACGTCGTACCAGTCGCCGCCGACCTCGACGTCGGCGCTGCCGGGCAGGTAGCGGCTGGCCACCACCGCGCCGGGGAGCTGGGGCAGCGAACGCGGCAGCAGGCTGTGCTGGAGGGTGGTGGCGATCCGGTGTTCGGCCTCGTAGAGCTGGGCGTTCTCCAGCCGTACGCCGATCAGGCGGGCCAGTTGGGTGAGGGCGGCGTGCTCGGTGCCGTCGCCCTCCCGACGCCAGACGCGCAGCTCACCGAGCTGCCCACCGGTGCTGCCGGTCAGCGGCAGCACCTGGGACGGCTGGTCGGGGCCGGGGCCGGGGCCGGGGCCGCCGCCGTCGACCTCGTGCCGGGCGCCGGTGACCGTGGTGACCGACACCCGGGCCGCCTCGGCGAGGTGCAGGGCGTGCCGGGCGGCGACCCGGACCACGTCGGCGGTCGACTTCGCGGTGTTGACCGCCACGGCGGCGTCGGCGAGCGCCCGCAGCCGCCGGATGATCTGCCCGCGCAACTGGCCCAGCTCGACGTTGGCCCGGACCCGGGCGATCAGCTCCGTGCCGGAGAACGGCTTGGTGAGGTAGTCGTCGGCGCCCACGGAGAGGCCGGCGACCGCCTCGGCGGAACCGGCCCGCGCGGAGAGCAGCACGATCGGCACGTGCCGGGTGGCCGGGTTGGCACGCAGCGCGGTGACCAGGCCGTAGCCGTCCAGCCGGGGCATCATCACGTCGGTGAGCACCAGGTCGAACGGGCTTGCGGTGGCCTCCTGGAGGGCCACCGCGCCGTCCGGCACGGCCACCACCTCGTACTCGGGGCTGAGCAGCCGGGTGACGTGTTCGCGCAGGTCGGCGTTGTCGTCGGCGAGCAGGATCCGGCCGGCCCGGCCGGGGGCACCGGGTGCCGGGACGGACCCGGCCGGGTCGGGCCGGTCGGTCCACAGGGCGGTCTCCGCGACGTAGAGCGACGCCTGCGACGACTCGGTGGTGGGCAGCGGCCCGGGGCCGGCGACCCGGTCGGGCGGCAGGTGCGCGGAGCCGAACGGGACGGTCACGGTGACCGTGGTGCCGTGGTCGACCCGGCTGGTGGCGGCGACCGCGCCGCCGTGCATCTCCACCAGCTCGCGGACGAGGGCCAGGCCGATCCCGGTGCCCTCGTGGGTGCGCGAGCGGACCCCCGGGACCCGGTGGAACCGCTCGAAGACGTGCGGGACCTCCTCTACGGCGATGCCCACCCCGGTGTCGGCCACCTCCAGCCGTGCCGTGCCGTCGACCGCGACCACCCGGACCCGGATCTCGCCGTCGAAGGTGAACTTGAGCGCGTTGGAGAGCAGGTTGAAGACGATCTTCTCCCACATGTCGCGGTCCAGGAAGACCGGCGCGGGCAGCGGCGGACAGTCGACCACGAGCCGCAGTCCGGCCCGCTCGGTCGCCGAGCGGAACGTGCTGGCCAGCCGGGAGGTGTATTCGGCGAGGTCGGTGGGCTGGTAGTGGGCGGCCAGCCGACCGGATTCCAGCCGGGAGAAGTCGAGCACCGTGTTGACCAGCTTGAGCAGGCGCAGCGCGTTGCGGTGCATCACGGTCAGCCGGTCGAGGTGCGCGGCGGGCAGCGTCGGGTCGGCCAGCATGTCCTCCAGCGGACCGAGGACGAGGGTCAGCGGAGTGCGGAACTCGTGGCTGACGTTGGCGAAGAAGTTGGTCTTGGCGCGGTCCAGCGCGGCCAGCTCGGCGGCCCGGGACCGCTCCTGCTCGTACACCCGCTGCTGGCCGACCACCCGGGACACCTGCGCGGCGATCAGGCCCAGGAAGTCGCGGTACTCGTCGGTGAACGGCAGCCGGGCGGAGCGGCCGACCACCAGCGCCCCGGCGGGCTCGCTGGTGGCGGTGAGCGGCAGCACCAGGGCCCGGGGGGCGACGTCGCCCGGCACCGCGCCGAGCAGCTCGGCGACCTCGATCTCGGTGGCGACCCCGCCGGCGGCGACCCGGGCCAGCGTGGCCGGCAGCTCGGCCGGTACCCGGGCGGGATCGACGCCGCTGACCCCGGCCGGCACCGGCCGGCCGGGCTCGTCGGTCAGGTAGACCAGGGCGAACGGGACGTCGGCCCGGTGCCCGTCGAGCACCGCCGCCGTGGCCTGCCCCAGCTCGGCCATGCTGCCGGCCGCGCCGAGCCGGGAGCCGAGTTCGGCCAGGGCCCGCAGCCGGCGTTCCCCGACGACCCGGCCGGTGGTCTCGTTGACGAAGCAGAAGACGCCGTTGACGCTGCCGTCGTCGTCACGGATCGGATCGTAGGAGATGTCGAAGTAGACCCGCTCGACGAAGCCGTGCCGGTCGAGCAGGAACGGGTGGTTCTCGCCCCGGTAGGACTCGCCGCCGCGACGTACCCCGTCGAGCAGGGGGCCGAGCACGTCCCAGGTCTCGGCCCAGTGTTCCCGGGCCGGCCGGCCGAGCGCGACGGGATGCTTGTCGCCGATGGTGGGCCGGTAGGCGTCGTTGTAGAAGGCCAACTGGTCGGGGCCCCAGAACATCACGATCTGGGCCCGCGAGGAGAGCATCATGCCGATGGCGTGGCTCAGCGCCGCCGGCCAGGTGTCGGGGCTGCCGAGCGGGCCGGCCGCCCAGTCGTGTTCGCTCAGCCGGCGACCCATCTCGCCACCGGCCGCGAACGCCCCGGCCAGCCACGGCGGCAGTACGCGGTCGGCGGACGACAGCGCGGACAGCCCTCGTCCGTCCTCGCCCCCACGGGCCGAGCTCATCCGCGCCCCCTGCTTCGGCCGGTCGTGCCCCCCAGAACGCCTCGGCTCACGCCGGTCGCGTCCGTCTTCTACCCCGACGGATCAGGAACGTAACGCATGGGTTCGGACGGACGCTGGTAACCCGTGCCTCATCCTGCCGTCATCTGCCCGACAGCGCACGGTGAGGGGCCGGCGTTCAGAAGATCGGCAGGCCGTCGATGCTGGCCGCGTTCTTGGTCGCCCGGTAGGTGACCAGATCCTCGGCGGTCCGCCGGGAGTGTGACGTGAGCAACAGGTCCCGGTCGCCGCGGTAGTCCATCAGGGGCACCGCGAAGCCGCAGGAGTCACTGACCCGTTCCACGGTCACCCCGATCACCGCCCGCACGGCGTGCACGTCGGGCGGCTCGGGGAAGCCGGCCAGCAGCGCCGCGAAGCCCGGGTCGGTGACCGGGGTGGCGACGCCCCGCCCGTGCAGCCGGACGATCTTCGGCGGGCCGTCGAAGGCGCAGAACATCAGCGTGATCCGGCCGTTGTCCCGCAGGTGGGCGATCGTCTCCGCGCCGCTGCCGTGGTAATCCAGCCAGGCCACCCGGTGCGGGCCGAGCACGACGAAGGTGCCCCGCATGCCCTTGGGTGAGACGTTGACGTGCCCGTCGCCGCCGCTGGGCGCGGTGGCCACGAAGAACATCGGCTGCGCCTCGACGAACTCCCGCAGTCGACCGTCCAGCGCCGGATACACGGTCCCCATGCGGTCATCCTGCCGCCACCGACCGCATCTCGGGACAGTTTTCCCACCTGGCAGGAAGCATCAGCACTCCCGGGCCGCCCGGACCAGGGCGGTCACCGGGCGCGGGTCGTCGTCGTTCTCCGGATGCCACTGCACCCCGAGCAGGAACCGCCGCGCCGGGTCCTCCACCGCCTCCACCACCGAGTCGTCGGCCCAGCCGGTGACCGTGAGCCGCCCCGGATCGGCCACCGCCTGATGGTGGTACGAGTTGACCCGGTCCACCCCGGCCAGCACCGTCGCCGTCCGGGTCCCCGGCGCGAACCGGACCGGATGCTCCCCGTACACCCCCGGGGCGGGACGGTGCCGGTCGTGGCCCACCACGTCCGGCAGGTGCTGGTGCAGCGTCCCGCCGTGCGCGACGGCCAGCAACTGCATGCCCCGGCACACCCCGAGCACCGGCAGGTCGACGGCGAGCGCGGCGGCCAACAGCGCCGACTCCCCGGCATCCCGGTCGGGCCGGGGCTCGGTACGCGGGTCCACCGGCTGGCCGTAGCGCTCCGGGCCGACGTCCGCGCCGCCGGCCAGCAGCAGCCCGTCGAGCACGTCGACCACGTCGGCGTCCAGGTCGTCCGGGGGCAGCACCACGGCCCGGCCCCCGGCGGCGGTCACCGAACGGACGTACGCCTGCGGCACCAGCGACGCCGGCACGTCCCGCCAGACCGCCCAGCTCGCCGGCTCGACGTACCCGGTGATGCCGATCAGCGGACGCGCCGGACGCCCCGCGGACCGGCTCACAGCGGGGTGACGTACGCGCCGGTGATGCCGCCGTCGACGACGAACTGCGCGGCGGTCATGAACGACGAGTCGTCGCTGGCCAGGAACGCCACCGCGGCGGCGATCTCCTCCGGTGCGCCGAACCGGCCCATCGGCACGTGCACCAGCCGGCGGGCGGCCCGCTCCGGGTCGGCGGCGAACAGCTCCAGCAGCAGCGGGGTGGCGACCGGGCCGGGGCAGAGCGCGTTGACCCGGATGCCCTCCCGGGCGAACTGCACGCCCAACTCCCGGGTCATCGCCAGCACCCCGCCCTTGCTCGCGGTGTACGCGATCTGCGAGGTGGCCGCCCCCATCAGCGCCACGAACGAGGCGGTGTTGATGATCGAACCCTTGCCCTGCCGACGCATGTGCGGAATGACGTACTTGCAGCACAGGTAGACGCTCGTGGTGTTGACCCGCAGCACCCGCTCCCAGGCGTCCAGCCCGGTGTCGAGGATCGAGTCGTCGTCGGGCGGGGAGATGCCGGCGTTGTTGAATGCCACGTCGACCCGGCCGTGCCGCTGCGCCACCCCGTCGAAGAGGTCCCGCACGGCCGCCTCGTCGGCGACGTCGGTGTGCACGTACTCCCCGCCGACCTCCTCGGCGGCCCGCCCGCCGGCCTCGTCGTCGATGTCGACGCAGACCACCCGGGCCCCCTCGGCGGCGAACCGCCGCACGGTGGCCAACCCGATCCCGCTGCCCGCCCCGGTCACGACGGCGATCCGGTCCTGTAGCCGACCCTGCACTGGCGTCACTCCTCTGTGCTGATGAAGACGTTCTTGACGTCGGTGAAGGCGTGCAGCGCGTCCGGACCCAGCTCACGGCCGAGCCCGGAACGCTTCATCCCACCGAACGGGGTCCAGTAGCGCACCGAGGAGTGCGAGTTGACGCTGAGGTTGCCGGCCTCCACGGCGCGGGCCAGCCGCAGCGCCCGGCCGACGTCCCGGGTCCAGATCGAGCCGGACAGGCCGTACTCGGTGTCGTTGGCGAGCCGGACCGCGTCGGCCTCGTCGTCGAAGGGGAGCACCGAGACGACCGGCCCGAAGATCTCCTCCCGCCAGTGCCGGTCGGCCGGGGAGTCGGCGAGCAGCACCGTCGGGGCGTGCCAGAAGCCGGGGCCGTCGGGGCGGGAACCGGTGAAGGCGACCGACGCGCCGTCGACGTAGCCGGCGACCCGGTCCCGGTGCGCGGCGGAGATCAGCGGGCCCATCTCGGCGGTCTCGGCGGCCGGGTCCTCCACCCGCAGCGCCCGGACCGCCGGTTCGAGCAGTTCCAGGAACCTGTCGTACGCGGGGCGCTGGACCAGGATGCGGGAGCGGGCGCAGCAGTCCTGGCCGGCGTTGTCGAACACGGCGTACGGCGCGGTGGCCGCCGCCTTCTCCAGGTCGGCGTCGGCGAAGACCAGGTTGGCGCTCTTGCCGCCCAACTCCAGGGTGACCCGTTTCACCTGGGCGGCGCAGCCGGCCATGATCCGGGTGCCCACCTCGGTCGAGCCGGTGAAGCAGACCTTCCGCACGGCGGGGTGGGTGACGAACCGTTCGCCGACCACGTCGCCCCGGCCGGGCAGCACGGTGAACACGCCCTCCGGCAGGCCGGCGGCCAACCCCAGCTCGGCCAGGCGCAGCGCGGTCAGCGGGGTCAGCTCGGCGGGTTTGAGCACGACCGTGTTGCCGGCGGCCAGGGCCGGGGCGAAACCCCAGCCGGCGATCGGCATCGGGAAGTTCCACGGGACGATCACCCCGACCACGCCGAGCGGTTCGTGGAAGGTGACGTCCCACCCGCCGGGCACCGGGATCTGCTGCCCGGTCAGCCGCTCCGGCGCCCCCGCGTAGTAGTCGAGCACGTCGCGGACGTTGCCCGCCTCCCACCGCGCGTTGCCGATGGTGTGCCCGGAGTTACGCACCTCCAGCCGCGCCAACTCCTCCAGGTGGCTGTCGACCAGCCCGGCGAACCGCCGCAGAATCCGCCCCCGCTCCCCCGGCGCGACCCCCCGCCACGACGCAAAGGCGGCATCCGCCCGCCCGATAGCCGCATCCACCTCCCCCAGCTCGGTGGCCGCCACATCCCCCACCACATCCCCGCTGGCCGGATCGACCACCCGCGTCACACCCCACCCCTTTCCCTGTCGATCATGGAGTTGTGGTGCCCCACAAAATCCACAACCAGCCACATATCGTCCACCACAACTCCAGGATCGACAGCGGGGTGGGGGTCAGAGGCGTTCGAAGCCACGGGTGAGTTCCCAGTCGGTGACGGCGGCGTCGAAGGCGGCCAGTTCGACCTTCGCGAGGTTGGCGTAGTGGGCGTGCACCTCTTCGCCGAAGGCGGCGCGGGCGATCTCGGAGTTCTGCCAGAGGGTCAGGGCGTCGCGGAGGGTCGCGGGGACGCGCTCGGCGGCCGGGTCGTCGTAGGCGTTGCCGGTGCACTCGTCGGCCAGCTCCAGCTCCTGTTCGATGCCGTGTACCGCCCCGGCGACCAGGGCGGCGATCGCCAGGTACGGGTTGACGTCCGCGCCGGGCACCCGGTTCTCCACCCGCATCCCCTGCCCGTGGCCGACCAGCCGCAGCGCGCAGGTGCGGTTGTCGGTGCCCCAGCGCAGCGCGGTCGGCGCGAACGAGCCGGGTTGGTAACGCTTGTAGGAGTTGATGTTCGGGGCGAACAGCAGGCTCATCTCCCGCATGGTGGCGAGCAGCCCGGCCAGCACCCGCTGCCCGGTGACGCTGAGCTGCGCCGGCCCGTCACCGAGCATCGCCGAGCGGCCGTCGACGTCGCGCAGCGAGAAGTGGATGTGGCAGGAGTTGCCCTCCCGGGCGTTGGGCTTGGCCATGAAGGTGATCGACACGCCCTCCTGGGCGGCGATCTCCTTCGCCCCGTTCTTGTAGATCACGTGGTGGTCGGCACAGGCCACCGCCTCGTCGTAGCGGAAGGCGATCTCGTGCTGGCCGAGGTTGCACTCACCCTTGGCGCTCTCCGGGGTCAACCCGGCACCGGCCATCTCGGTGCGGATGCGGCGCAGCAGCGGCTCCACCCGGGCGGTGCCCAGCAGCGAGTAGTCCACGTTGTATTGATTCGCCGGGGTGAGGTCGCGGTAGCCGCGCCGCCACGCCTCCTCGTACGAGTCGCGGTAGAGGACGAACTCCAGCTCGGTGCCGGCGTACGCGGTCAGCCCGTGGTCGGCCAGCCGGTCGAGCTGCCGGCGCAGGATCTGCCGGGGCGAGGCGACCACCGGGCCGGAGCCGTCCAGCCACTCCAGGTCGGCCAGGAGCAGCACGCTGCCCGGCTGCCACGGCATCCGGCGCAGGGTGGACAGGTCGGGACGCATGGCGAAGTCGCCGTAGCCGCGTTCCCAGCTCGACATGGCGTACCCGTCGACGGTGTTCATGTCGACGTCCACGGCGAGCAGGTAGTTGCAGCCCTCGCTGCCGTTGGCGACCACCTGGTCGAGGAAGAACGGGGCGTGGAACCGTTTGCCCTGGAGGCGGCCCTGCATGTCGGTCAGGGCGAGCACCACCGTGTCGATCTCGCCCTCGGCGACGGCGACCCGGAGCTGTTCCAGCGTGAGCGGGGCTTTCCTCATCCGTGCGCCTCCATCACCAAGGTCTACCGGCCGAGCGGATCACCGTCAATGCCCCGTCCGGGCGGGCCGGCAAACCCCCCGGCCCCGGGCGGTCCGGCCGGGCCCGGCCCGCACCCGGCGGCCCGGCCCGCCATGGTCCGCCGGCGCCCCGCCGTCGGCCCGGGACCGGACGCGGCTCCGACATGCCAAATGAACGGGAATTGTCGTACGCACAACGACGGAAACGCTTTTCCCAGAAGCGGGAAAGAAGCACCACGACACGCCACTCATCCGTTCGGACACATAGCCGACCGCACCGATCGGTAATCGGACGGCGACCTTGCGTGGAAGTTGGCGCCCTTGCCAGAATTTGAGCCGGCCGGTGCGACACACGACATTCTGTCGGCCGATCGCACGACCACTTTCCCCTGACCGGCTGCGCATCAGCGCGCAATGCGTCGACGGGTCACCGGAGAGCGGAAGTTCGGCCCCCTCGGTCGCACCCGGCCGGCCTGCAAATACCCGAACTGCTTTATCACGACGCAACCGAAGGACGCGTAATGACGAGAGTACGTCCCAGTGGGAAGCCCCGGGCGCTCGCCGCCCTGGTGGCGATCGCCGTGTCCGCCGCGCTGCTCGCGGTGGCCGGTCCGACCCAGGCAGCCCCCCGCACCGCCGGGGCCGACGCCGCGCAGCCGGCGGCGGGATCGTCCGCCACGGGCGGCACGAGGGCCGGTCGCCTCGCGCCGCTCTCCGCCGGGGCCACCGGCGTGTCGGCGGGTTCCTATGGCACCCTCGCCTCGACCTCGGTGACCGGGACCGTCGGTTCCATCACCGTCACCTGCACGCTGACCCCGAGCACCCCGTTCGTCTACTACGGCGGCCCGTACGGCGGCGGCGAGGAGGGCCTCGCCACGGTCCGGTGCACCTACCCCGTCTACGCGGCCCAGGTCGAGGTGGCCTTGTTCCGCTACGGCACCCAGGTCACCTACGCCACCTACACGAACTACAGCACCACCACCACGACCGCCGACACCGAGTACCCCCGGTCGAGCGGCGAATACAAGACGGGCGCGGACGCCTTCATCACCTGGACCTACGGCGGCCCGACGACGTTCATTCCGCTCACCTTCAGCAACAGCGTCACCCTCTGACGGCCCTCTGACGACCCCCGGCCGGAACCCCGCAGGGCTCCGGCCGGGGGCTCGCGGTCAGTCCGGTGCGTCGGCCCGGGCGGCGTCCGCCGCCGGTGCCGCCGGCCCGGGTACGTCGACCGTCCGGCGGGGGCCGGTGAACCACTTCCGGGCCGAGGCGTACCACCAGATGCCCACCCCGAGCAGCACCCCGCCGACGGCCAGCGGGGCGTAGTTCACCGCCGACCAACTGAACTCCGGGTCGCCGGGCACCCCGGCCGGCACGATCGGCAGCACGAAGTAGACCGAGATGATCACGATCTCGACGACCGCGATCCAGCCGAGGAGTTCGTACTTCCGGCCCAGCGTCCACGGCCCCGGCTCGAACCGGTCGCCCAGGCGCAGCCGCAACGCGATCGGGATGACGAAGGACAGGTAGAGGCCGATCACCGCCACCGACACCACCGCGTAGAAGGCGACCGGGATGCCGGACGGGCTCTCGTAGAGCGCCGGCAGGGTGAGCACCAGGCCGGCCAGCGTCGCCCCGATGATCGCGTTGGCCGGGGTGCCGTTGCGGTCGACCTTCGACCACAGCCGCCAGCCCGGCACCGCCCGGTCCCGGCTGAACGCGTACGTCATCCGGCTCATCGAGGTCACGCAGCTCATTCCGCAGAAGAACTGCCCGATGGTGGAGATGATGATGACCGTCTTGAAGAAGAACGGGGTCAGCGCGGATTCGAAGATGGCTCCGGAGAATCCGTCGGCCGCATTGATCGCGTCCACGTCGGTGGCGGCGAACAGGAACGCCAAAAGCAGGATCCAACCGCCCACCGCCGAATAGAAGATCGACCGCCACAACCCCTTGGCGGCGGCCTGCGACGCGCCCCGGGTCTCCTCGGACACGTGCGCGCAGGCGTCGAATCCGGTGATCGTGTACTGGGTGAGCAGGAATCCCAGCGGCAACACGTAGAACCAGAACGTCAACCCGCCGGTGTCACCGTCACCGAACCCCGAGTTGTTGAACCGTTCGGTGAACACGAACTGGAAACTCTGGTGCCGGTCGGGGACCAGCAGCAGAATGGCCACCACGGCGGCGGCGCCGGCCACGTGCCACCAGACCGACACGTTCTGGAGTACGTCGATGATCCGGTGCCCGAAGATGTTGATCAGCCCGTGCAGGGCCAGGATGATCACGAACAGGACGAACGCCTGCCGCAGCGTCCCCGCCCACCCGTCGAACAGCGCCGACAGGGTGAGGTTGAGGAAGGTGGCGCAGCCGTAGTCCACCGACGCGGTGACCGCGACCAGGCCGATCAGGTTGAGCCAGCCGGTGAACCAGCCGTGCACCGGCTTGCCCATCTTCGCCGCCCACCAGTAGATCCCCCCGGCCGTCGGGTACGCCGAGACCAGTTCGGCCAGGCAGAACCCGATGATCAGGATGAACAGCGAGATCAGCGGCCAGCCCCAGGAGATGGCGACCGGCCCGCCGTTGTTCCACGCCTGACCGAAGGTGGTGAAACAGCCGGCCAGGATCGAGATGATCGAGAACGAGATGGCGAAGTTGGAGAAGCCGCTCCACTTCCGGTGCAGCTCCTGCTGGTAGCCGAGTTCGGCGAGTCGTCGGGCGTCGTCGTCCGGCGCGTGCGGTTGCCCGGCGGTCGGCGGTTGCCCGGTGGTCGGCGGTTGCCCGGTGGTCGGCGGGGGCGTTGTGGCCACAGCACACCTCCCTGAGGTGGTACCCGGAACTGCCCGGGTGATCCCCGGGTGCGCCCGAGTCTCGTCCCGCCGATCACGACGGTCAATCCGTTGCCGGTGCCGAACCCGTTACGGTCACGTCACCCCGGGCGGTAATGAGGTTGCCCCGGGCCCCGCACCGACGCATGCTTGAGCCCGTGACCAGGCCCGATCGCGACGGGCCGACGCCGGGCACTCGGCAGGAGCCCGGCACCACGGCGGCGCGGGACGCCCACCTCTCTCTCACGTACGGCGTCGTGCCGTACCCGACGGGCGTCCCGCCCCGCCCACTCCCGCCTTGATCCACTCGCCTGGGTCGATGTTGCGGTATCCGCCCCGCTCGGACAGCACAACTTCGGCCCACCTGAGTCGATCTTGCCGGCCGGTCGTCGGCCCGGATGAGGCGATCGAGGGCGGGCCCGGCGGGTCAGGTGAACAGGAGGCCGGCCACCCAGAGGGCGGCGATCACCAGGCCGGCCAGGAACTCCACGAGCATCGACAGGCCGGCCGCCTTCAGCGCCTGCACGGTCGCCGGCCAGGCGAGCTGGTTGCTGCCCAGCCGCAGCCGTTCGGCCCCCCACACCCCGCCGACGAAGCCGATCACCAGGCCGACCACCGGGATGACGAAGAACCCGACCAGCCCGAGCAGACCCCCGACGAGCAGCGACGACATGGGTACCCCGGTGCGCTTGAGGTTCCGCCCCGGCCAGGCGTACTTGACCACCGCACCGCCGGCGGCGACCACGGTGGCGGCGGCGAGCACCGCCCAACGCCCCGGCCCCGCGCCACCGAAGAGCGCCCACAGCAGCACCCCGCCCCAGCACAGCGGCAGCGCCGGCAGGCCGGGCACCACCACCCCGGCCAACCCGGCGACGATCGCGATCGCCGCGATCACCGAGAACGCCGCCTCACCGTCGGTCAGGCTCACCCCGCCACCTCTCCCCCGCCCGGTCCCGCCCCGGTCACGTCGTCACCATGCCAGAGCACCGGCCTCCCCGCCGGCCACCCGCACCCGACCGGCCCCCACCCCGAACCGCCCGGGGAGCAGGTCACTCCGTCGTCTCCCCGCGCAGCCGGGCGGTGATCTGGTCGGCCGGGGCGGGCGGGCCGAACCAGCGGCCCTGCCCGGTGTCGCAGCGCAACGCCCGCAGCCGTTCGGCCTGCTCCCCCGTCTCCACCGCCTCGGCGGTCACCGACAACTCCAGCGCGTGCGCCAACCGGACCAAGGCGTCGACGATCCGTTCGTCCCGGTGGTCGGGTGAGGAGTCGCCGCCGTCACCCCGGATGCCCTCGACGAACGGGCCGGCCAGCTTCAGGCAGTGGATCGGCAACCGCCGCAGGTACGCCAGGTTCGAGTAGCCGGTGCCGAAGTCGTCGATGGCCAGTCGTACGCCCAGATCCGCCAACCGGTACAACGACCGTAACGGCTCCCCGGCGGTGCCCATCACGGCGCTCTCGGTCAGCTCCAACTGCAACAGCTCCGCCGGCAGGCCGCTGCGGCTCAACGCGCTGGCGACGGTGTCCACGATGGCCGGATCGTCGGCCTGCCGGGCGGCCAGGTTGACGCTGACCACCAGCTTGGCCTCCGGGAACTCGCGGTGCCAGGCACGGGCGTCGCGGCACGCCTGCCGCAGCACCCACTCGCCGAGCCGGACGATCAACCCGGTCTCCTCGGCCAGCCCGATGAACCGGTCCGGACCGACCAGACCCCGCTCCGGGTGTGCCCAGCGGACCAGCGCCTCCACCGCGAGCATCGAGCCGTCCAGCAGGGAGACGATCGGCTGGTAGTGCACCACGAACTCGCCCCGGTCCAGGGCCGCCGGCAGGCCGGCCGCCAGCGCGGACCGGGCGATGTCGGCGGCGCTGCGCTCCGGGTCGTACACCGCCCAGCGGCCCCGGCCCTCCGCCTTGGCCCAGTACAGCGTGGTGTCGGCGGCCTTCATCAGCTCGGACACGCTGGTCTCGCTGGCCGGGCACTCGACCACCCCGACGCTCGCCGAGACGGCGAGCTGGTGGTCGCCGACGAGCACCGGGGCGGCCACCGCGGCGAGCGCCAGCTCGGCGACACCGACCGCGTCGTCGATGCCCTCGCCGCCGTTGACCAGGATGACGAACTCGTCACCACCCATCCGGGCCACCAGGTGCCCCTGACCGATGACACAGTCGGACAGCCGCCGGGCGATGGTGACCAGCAGCCGGTCGCCGAGGTCGTGACCGAGGCTGTCGTTGACCGCCTTGAAGCCGTCCAGGTCGAGGAAGCAGACGCCGATCCGCTGCTCGGGCCCGGCGTCGGCGAAGACCTGACCGAGTTTCTCGAAGAACAGCGTCCGGTTGGGCAGGCCGGTGAGCGGGTCGTGCAGCGCCTGGAACCGCAGCCGCTGCTGGAGTTCGTACCGCTGGGTGATGTCCTCGATCATGGCGACCGTGAACCGGGGCCGGCCGTCGTCGTGCCGGATCAGCGAGACGGCCAGGTCGGTCAGGACGACGCTGCCGTCCTTGCGGTAGTAGCGCTTCTCCACCCGGACGCTGTCGTGCTTGCCCTCGATCAGCTCCTGGTACAGCTCCCACATCCCGGCCGCGTCGTCGGGGTGGAACAGCGACGCGACGTTGGTCTGCCGCAACTCCTCCGGGGTGTAGCCGAGCATGTCGGCGAAGGACTGGTTGACGTCGATAATCTGACCGTCGATGCCGGCGAGCCCGATGCCGATGGCCGCCCCGGTGAAGACCGCCCGGAACCGCGCCTCGCTGTCGCGCAGCGCCCGCTCCACCGAGTCCCGCGCCTGCCAGGCCGACCGGGCGATCCGCTCCTGCTGGCTGAAGGTACGGTCGCGCAGCGCCCGGCCGAACCCGGCGGCCAGCCCGCCCTGCAACGCGGCCACCCGGACGGCCAGGTCCGGCGGCGGGTCGTCCGGCGGCAGCACCCGCTGCGGCAACTGTTCGCCGAGCGCCCGTACCGACCAGTCCAGGATGCGCGGTTCGGTCAGGTGCGCCTCCACCAGCGCCCGGCCCACCTCCTCCGCCGGGGCGGCGGAGAACTCCTCGGCGAGCAGGGCCCGCGCCAGCCGTACGGTGTGCGCCAGCAGCAGCCGCTCGGTCTCGTCCGTGCTCATCGGCACGAACCCGAGCCGGCGTACCGCCCGTGCCCAGTCGGCGGCGTAGCCCTGCGCGCCCGGACGGGACGCGTCGGTGCCGCCGGGGTCCGGAACGGCGGACATGGTCGGCTCAGCCGGCGGGACGGTCGTACCGGGCGACGCCGCCGAACGCCCCGAACCGCTCGGGGTGGTCGTCCACGTCGGACGGGGAGTCGGGCCGCCACAGCGGCATGTGCACCACACCCGGCGCAAGCAGCGTCCAGTCGCCGAAGAAGCCGGTGATCTCGGCGCGGGACCGCAGGGTGATCTCGGTGTCGGTGCGAGCCGAGAGCCGCTGCGCGTCGAGCATCTCCTGGGGCTGGTCCTCGAAGGTGGAGTGGGAGATGACCAGGAAGCTGCCGGGTGCGGCGGCGGCCCGCAGGGTGGCGAGGATGTCGGCCGGGCGGTCGGCGTCGGGGACGAAGTGCACCACCCCGGCGAGCAGGATGCCCAGCGGACGGTCGAAGTCGATCAGGCCGCTGGACCGGGCCTCGTCCAGGATCAGCTTCGGCTCGCGCAGGTCGGCGTGCACGGCGACGGCCCGGTCGTTGCCGGTGAGCAGCTCGCGGCTGTGCGCCACGGCGACCGGGTCGATGTCGACGTAGACGATCCGGGCCTGCGGGTCGGCGGCCTGGGCGACCTCGTGGACGTTGCCGACGGTGGGGATGCCCGAGCCGATGTCGAGGAACTGGTCGATGCCGGCGTCGAGCAGCGCCCGGACCGCCCGGCGCAGGAACTCCCGGCCGGAGCGCATGGTGGCCGCGAGGTTCGGGGTCATGCTGGCGATCTGCTCGGCGAGCCGCCGGTCGATCTCGAAGTTGTGCGCGCCGCCGAGGAAGTAGTCGTAGACCCGGGCGGCGCTGGGCCGGCTCAGGTCGATCTCAGCGGGAAGTCCGTCCGGCGTCTGCATCTCTGCCTGGCCCCCAGTTCGTCGCCGCGGTGCGGGAGGGCACCGGTGTCGACGGCGTGCGCGGGCACGCGGAGCCGCACCGGCCGACCCGCGGATCGTGTGGTGCTGACCACTCTAGGCCCGTCCGCCCAGGTACGGGAGATCAGCCGAGCCCGATCTGTGCCCGGACCGGCAGGTCGGACGTGCCGGACGGGCCCTGGTCACGCTGAGCGCCCACCCGCGCACCGCAGGCCACCGCGGCGCGTCCTCGGGTGGCTGCCGGCGCAGCGGCCGGCCGGTTCAGTCGACGGCCTCCAGCATCAGCGAGATGCCCTGCCCCACGCCGACGCACATGGTCGCCAGGGCCCGCCGGCCGCCCCGGCGGCGCAGTTCCAGGGCGGCGGTCAACGCCAGCCGGGCCCCGCTGGCCCCGAGCGGATGCCCCAGGGCGATCGCCCCGCCGTTCGGGTTGACGTGCTCGGCGTCCTCCGGCAGGCCCAACTCCCGCAGCACCGCGATCCCCTGCGCGGCGAACGCCTCGTTCAGCTCGACCACGTCGACGTCGGCGAGGGCGACCCCGAGCCGGTCGAGCAGCCGGCGGGTGGCCGGCACCGGCCCGATCCCCATGATCCGGGGTGGCACGCCGGCCGCCGCCGCGCCGCTGACCCGGGCGAGCGGGCTCAGGCCGTACCGGGCCACCGCCGCCTCGGACGCCACCAGCAGGGCCACCGCGCCGTCGTTGACGCCGGAGGAGTTGCCGGCGGTGACGGTGCCGCCGGCCCGGAACGGGGTGGGCAGCGCGGCCAGCTTCGCAAGCGACGTCTCCCGGGGATGCTCGTCGACCTCGACCAGCTTCGTCTCGCGGCGGCCCGCCGGCACGGTCACCGGCACGATCTCCTCGGCGAACCGGCCGTCGGCCTGCGCCTTGGCGGCCCGCTGCTGGGAACGCAGCGCGAACTCGTCCTGCGAGCGCCGGTCGACGCCGAACTCGGCGGCCACGTTCTCGGCCGTCTCCGGCATCGAGTCGATGCCCCACCCCGCCTCCATCAGCGGGTTGACCAGCCGCCAGCCGAGAGTGGTGTCGTACACCTCGGCGGCCCTCGAATACGGCGTGGCGGCCTTCGGCATGACGAACGGGGCCCGGCTCATGCTCTCGACACCACCGGCGAGCACCAGGTCGGCCTCCCCGGCCACCACGGCACGGGCGGCGGTGGCCAGCGCGTCCAGGCCGGAGCCGCAGAGCCGGTTGACGGTACTGCCCGGCACCTCCTGCGGCAGGCCGGCCAGCAGCGCCGCCATCCGGGCCACGTTGCGGTTGTCCTCACCGGCCTGGTTGGCGCAGCCCAGCACCACGTCGTCGACCCGGGCCCAGTCCACCGCCGGGTGCCGGGCGACCAGTTCCCGCAGCACGTGGGCGGCCAGGTCGTCGGGGCGCACCCCGGCGAGGGCGCCGGCGTAGCGGCCGATCGGGGTACGGACTCCGGACACGAGGTAGGCCACGCTCATCGACGCACGTCCTTCGGGGGTGGGAAGGGGCTGGCGGTCCCGGCGTCACCCGGGTCACGGGGGGACGCCCGCCGTCAGGATATCCGCGCCCGTGCCGCACGTTCCCCGGCCGGGTCGCACACCCGGTCGGGCGGGCGTGGGCCGGATAGGTTGGCGGTATGACCCGGGCCCAGTTCAGCGCAGAGACCTCCGGCGGCGGGGCGTTCGTCCGCCAGCCCAACCGGTTCACCGGCCGGGTCACCCCGCACTCCACCTCGCCCGAGGGCGGCGGGCCGGACGACCAGGGGCGCTGGCCGCTGGAGGCCGGCCGGTACCGGCTGATCTGGTGCCGGGCCTGCCCGTGGGCGCACCGGGCCATGATCGTACGTGGCCTGCTCGGCCTGGACGGGGTGATCTCGCTGGGCACGGTCGACCCGGTCCGCGACGAACGCGGCTGGCGGTTCGCCCTCGACCCGGACGGCTTCGACCCGGCGCTGGGCATCGGTTTCCTCTCCGAGGCGTACCTGGCCACCGACGCCGACTACACGGGCCGGGTGACCGTGCCCGCGCTGGTGGACACGCTGACCGGCCGGGTGGTCACCAACGACTACCCGCGGCTCACCCTCGACCTCTCCACCGAGTGGCGACGCCTGCACGCCCCGGACGCCCCCGACCTCTACCCGGTCGCGCTGCGTCCGGAGCTGGACGCGCTGATGGCCGAGCTCCACACCGACGTCAACAACGGCGTGTACCGGTGCGGCTTCGCCACCTCCCAGCAGGCGTACGACGAGGCGTACGCGGCGCTGTTCGCCCGGCTCGACACGTTGTCGCAGCGGCTGGCCGGGCAGCGGTACCTGATGGGTGACGCGATCACCGAGGCGGACGTACGGCTGTTCACCACCCTGGTCCGCTTCGACGTGGCGTACCACGGGCACTTCAAGTGCAACCGGCAGAAGCTGACCGAGATGCCGGTGCTCTGGGCGTACGCCCGGGACCTGTTCCAGACCCCGGGCTTCGGCGGGACGGTGGACTTCGACCACATCAAGCGGCACTACTACGCCACCCACCGCGAGATCAATCCCACCGGGGTGGTGCCGGCGGGCCCCGACACCTCCGGCTGGCTCACCCCGCACGACCGTGCCTGACGCCGCCCGCGCGCTCGCCGGCTGGGTCGCCGCCGGCTGCGTACTGCTCGGCGCGGTCGCGGTGACCGTCGCCGTCGGGGCCGGTCCGGGTGGCCCCTGGCGCGGGTACGTCAGCGAGGCGGGGGTCAGCGACAGCGCCTTCGCCTCGACGTACCGGATGGGGGTGTTCGCCCTGGCGGCGGCGCTGCTGTCGCTGGCCGCGGCGCTGCCGGTGACGCTGCGGCTCGCGGCCGGTCTGCTGCTGACCGGCGCGGCCGGCACCGTGCTCTCCGGCGCGGTGACGTGCAGCGCCGGGTGCCCGCTGCCGCCGTTCGAGGCGGCGACGCCGGCCGACCTGGTGCACGCCGGGGCGAGCATCGTGGCGGCCGGGGTGACCGTGCTGGCGATGCTGGTGGTCGGGTTCCTCCGGCCGGCGACGCCCGGGCTGCGCCGGGTGGCCCGGGTCGCCGGGGTGGTGGCGTTGCCGGTGGCCGGGGCGGTCGCGCTGGGTCTGTTGACGGTGGGCCGGGGCGACCTGGTGGCCGGGCTGGAACGGGTGCTGCTGGTGGTCTGCGCCGGCTGGGGCCTGTGCACCGCGCTGCTGCTGGCCCGGCACCGGCCGGCCGCTCCCGGACCGCACGACCGGGTCGTGCCCCGCACGCGTGAGCACGTCGAACGTGACGAACGGGTCACCGGGTCGACAACCTCCGTGTAAGGAGCCTCACCCCGATCGCTCCTTCCAGCTGGCGGTCGGCCGGGAGTAGCGTCGACAGGCGATGACCAATGTCTGGCACCTCACCGTGCGCCTGTACGTCGATCTCCGACGCCAGGCCAGTGGAGTCTGTCCGGCGCAGCCGCGCTCCTGACGCCGCCCGCCGACCGACCCCTACCGACCTTGGACGCATCCTGATGGCTTCCACCCTGCGCAAGTTCCCCTTCTCCGCCCAGATCCTGCTCGGCCTCGTGCTCGGCGTGGCGCTGGGCTTCCTCGCCCGCGAGGGCGACCTGAGCTGGCTGGCCGGCACCCTCGACACCGTCGGCGGGCTCTTCGTCCAGCTGCTCAAGCTGGCCGTCCCACCGCTGGTCTTCACCGCGATCGTGGTCAGCGTGGTCAGCCTGCGCGGGGTGGCCAACGCCGCCCGGCTGGCGCTGAAGACGCTGCTCTGGTTCGGCGTCACCGCGCTGATCGCGGTGAGCCTCGGCCTCGGCATCGGCCTGCTCACCGACCCGGGCCGGGGGGTGAGCCTGGACGTCGGCGGTGCCACCGCGCCGAAGACCACCGGTTCGTGGACGGACTTCCTCACCGGCATCGTGCCGACCAACCCGGTCGGCGCGTTCGTCGAGGGCAACGTGCTCCAGATCGTCTTCCTCGCCCTGGTGGTCGGGGCCGCCGCGCTGCTGGTCGGCGCAGCCGCCGAACCGTTCGTCGAGGTCAACCGCGCGGTGCTGGCCATCGTGCAGAAGGCGTTGTGGTGGGTGATCCGGCTCGCCCCGATCGGCACCCTCGGGTTGATCGGTCACGCCGTCGCCTCGTACGGCTGGGACCTGCTGGCTCCGCTGGCGAAGTTCACCACCGCCGTCTACGTCGGCTGCGCCGTCGTCCTGTTCGTGGTCTACCCGCTGCTGCTGGTCACCGCCGGCCGGCTCAACCCGCTGCGCTTCTTCGCCGGTGCCTGGCCGGCGATCGAACTGGCGTTCGTCTCCCGTTCCTCGGTGGGCACCATGCCGGTGACCCAGCGCTCCGTCGAGCGGCTCGGCGTCCCCCGCGAGTACGCCTCCTTCGCGGTGCCGTTCGGCGCCACCACCAAGATGGACGGCTGCGCCGCGATCTTCGTGGCGCAGGTCTTCGGGGTGGACCTCGGCGTCGGCGACTACCTGCTGATCGCCTTCGTCTCGGTGGTCGGTTCGGCCGCCACCGCCGGCCTGACCGGTGCCATCGTCATGCTGACCCTGACCCTGAGCACGTTGGGCCTGCCGCTGGCCGGCGCCGGCCTGCTGCTGGCGATCGACCCGATCCTGGACATGATCCGCACCGCCACCAACGTGGCCGGGCAGGCCGTCGTGCCGACCATCGTGGCGGCCCGCGAGGGCATCCTGGACCGCGACGCCTACGCCAACGCCGGCCGGCGCGACCTGACCGACGCCGACGAGACCACCGACCGGCCAGCCCGCACCGACGACCTGACGCCGGCACCCGCCTGACGCCGACGGGATGCGGTCCCGCTCGCGGCAGCCACCGGGACCGCATCCCGGCCGGGTTCCTTCCCGTCGACGCCACCCGCCCCGCCCCTGACCCGTCCTTCGCCGCCATCCGCCCGTACCGGAGGATCACTCGCATGAGTGCCCTGTTCACCCCGCTCGCCCTGCGCGGCGTCACCCTGCCCAACCGGATCGCCCTCGCGCCGATGTGCCAGTACAGCGCCGGCCCGGACGGGCTGCCCACCGACTGGCACCGGGTGCACCTCGGCTCCCGGGCCGTCGGCGGTGCCGGCCTGGTCGTCACCGAGGCCACCGCGGTCGTCCCCGAGGGACGGATCAGCCCCCAGGACACCGGCATCTGGTCCGACGCGCACGTCGACGCGTGGCGGCCGGTCACCGCGTTCGTCGCCGGCCAGGGGGCGGTGCCCGCCGTGCAGCTCGCCCACGCCGGGTTCAAGGCCAGCACCTACCGGCCGTGGGCGTCCGGGCGCGGCGGGGTGCCCGACGCAGAGGGCGGCTGGACGCCCGTCGGCCCCGGAGCCGAGCCGTTCCTGCCCGACTACCGGCAGCCGGCCGCGTTGGACTCCGCCGGGATCACCGGGGTGGTGTCCGCGTTCGCCACCGCCGCCGGCCGGGCCCTCGACGCCGGCTTCGCGGCCGTGGAGATCCACGCCGCGCACGGTTATCTGCTGCACGAGTTCCTGTCCCCGCTGACCAACCACCGCACCGACGGCTACGGCGGCGACCGGGCCGCCCGGATGCGGCTCACCCTGGAGGTGGCCCGCGCGGTCCGCGCCGCCGTCGGCGAGCAGGTGCCGGTACTCACCCGGATCTCCGCCACCGACTGGGTCGACGGCGGCTGGACGGTCGACGACAGCGTCGCCCTCGCCGCCGAGCTGGCCGCGACCGGCGTCGACCTGGTGGACGCCTCCTCCGGCGGGGCGTCGACCGGGGCGGCCATCCCGGTCGGGCCCGGCTACCAGGTGCCGCTGGCCGCGCGGATCCGCCGCGAGGCGGGCGTGCCGACGGGCGCGGTCGGCCTGATCGTCGAACCGGAGCAGGCCGAGCAGATCGTCGCGGCCGGTGAGGCCGACCTGGTGCTGCTCGGCCGGGAGCTGCTCCGCGACCCGTACTGGCCGCGCCGGGCCGCCGCGAAGCTCGGTGCCACCCCCGACTGGCCCGACCAGTACGCCCGCGCCTTCTGACCGGCCGGCCTGCGGCGACCGCTGTGGGGAGAGTTGTTGTCGCTCCAGCGACAACAACTCTCCCCGATCCCGCCCGACCCGGCGCGTCCCCCATGCCGCCCGGCCCGGCGCGAGGCGGCGGGAGCGGGGCGTGGGGGGCCTGGTCAGCCGGCCAGGTGACCCCAGTCGTCCTCCAGTTCCCGCCACCCGCCCTGGGCGGCGACCGTGCCGTCGACCAGCACCACCACGTGGTCGGCGCGGACCAGCGCCGCCCGTTTCGAGGTGGAGCCGACCACGGTCACCCCGTGCTCCCGCAACGCCGCCCAGAGCGCCAGCTCGGTGGTGACGTCCAGCGCGGAGGAGACGTCGTCGGCGACCAGCAGTTCGGTACGCGGGGCGAGCGCCCGGGCCAGCGCCAGCCGCTGCAACTGCCCGCCGGACAGCCGGGTGCCCTTGTGCCCGATCAGCAGCCCCAGCCCGCCGCCGCCCGCCAGGTCGTGCTCCAGCTGGGCGGTGGTCACCGCCCCGGCGGCGTCCACGTCGTGCCCGAGGGCGATGTTGTCGGCGACCGTGCCGGAGAGCACCCGGGGCAGCTGACCGACGTAGCCGACCTGCTGGGGGCGCAGGAACAGCTCCGGCTCGGTCACCGGCTCGCCGTTCCAGCGCAGCTCGCCGACGTGGTGCACGATCCCGGCCAGCGCCCGCAGCAGCGAGGACTTGCCGGAGCCGACCGGCCCCACCACCAGCACCAGTTGCCCCCGGTCGACGGTCAGGTCGACGTCCCGCACGGCGAGGGTGCCGTCGGAGTGCAGCGCCCCGAAGCCGACCAGTTCGAGGCGACGCAGCGGCCGGCGCGGCGGCGGCTCCGGCGCGGGGGCGGTGCCGGCGGCGAGGTCCACCCCCGGCACCTCCGCCGAGTACGCCCCGATCCCGGCCATCGCCGCCGTCCGCCGGGTCCACACCCGCGCCGACGGGTACTGCGAGACCAGGGACGCGGTGGTCCAGGCGAACCAGCGGGCCGCCCCGAGGGTGGAGACGGCGACCAGGGTGGCACCGGCGGAGAGCCCGCCGGCCAGGTAGAGCGCCCACGCCGCGATCGGCAGCAGACCGCTGGCCACCGAGGGGGTGGAGCGGGCCCACACCTGCGCGGCGATCTCCCGCCGCTGCCTGTCGCTGCGCACCAGGTCCAACGCGGAGAGGTGGTCGAGCACCGGCCGGGTCGCCCCGGCGAGCTTGACCGTCCGGGCCGCCGACAGCGAGGAGACCAGCGCGGTGGCGAAGGCGGCGCGGGCGGCCACCGTGTCCCGGGCGGAGCGTTCCAACCGGGGGCCGAACAGGGTGGCGGCGAGCCCGGACACGGCCATCGTGCCCAGGAAGAACAGCGCCGGCACGAGGCTGCCCGTGATCAGCGTCATGGTCACCATCGTCACCAGGGCGATGAACTGGTCCATCAGGTTGTCGGCGAGCTGCACGACCCGTTCGGTGTCCCCGCTCTGCGCCACCACCTCGGCCGGGGTGTGCCGGCTGGTGCGGCGCGGGCCGGTCTGACCGTGCACCAGCCGCAGGCTCATCCGCAGCATCTGCCGTACCCACCACTGGGGGAACCGCAGGTTCGTCCAGTAGGGCAGCGGCAGCACCACCACCAGCGCGGCGGCGATGCCGAGCGCCGGCAGCCACGGGTCGCCGCCGTCGACGACGTCCGCCCACAGCCAGGGCAGCACCGTGCCGTCGAGGCCGAGCACGGTGATCACCATGAACAGCGCGACCGACAGCAGGCCGAGGCGCGGGTCGTTCAGGCCCAGGCGCAGGATCTCCCGCATGGTCCGCGCGGGCGGCAGCGGTGGCAGCGGCGGCGGGTCCCCCTTCGGTACGGCCACCGCCGCCCGCCCGGTCGTCCCGCTCCCCTCAACGGCGACGGCCCGACCCGACCCGGCGACGCCCGGCTTGTCGACGGCCGCCCCGGCCGGGGGTGTCGCGGCGGCGTCCGGCCAGGCGGTGGCCGGCCCGTCGAGCAGGTCCACGCCGCCCCGGCTGCCGGACCGGCCCGCACCGACCGGGGTGTACGCGGCGGCGTGGCTGGTGGCGAGCAGCTCGGCGAAACGGGCCGAGGACCGCAGCGGGCCGGCCTCCAGGACCGCCCCGTCGGCCATCACCACCACCTCGTCGCAGCGCCGCACCGACGACAGCCGGTGCGCGATGATGATGCCGATCCGGTCGGTGAGCAGGCGTTCGGTCGCCTCGCGTACCCGGGTCTCGGTGACCGGGTCCAACCGTGCGGTGGCCTCGTCGAGGATCACCACGTGCGGGTCCCGCACCAGGATGCGGGCGAACGCCACCAGCTGTTCCTGGCCGGCGGAGAGCACGTGGCCGCCCTCGCCCAGCCGGGTGCGGATGCCGTCGGGCAGCTCCGCGACCCACCCGGTGAGCCCCAGCTCGGCCAGCGCCCGGGGCGCGTCGTCGAGCAGGTCCGGGTCGAACAGGGCGACGTTCTCGGCGAGGGTGCCGGCGAGGATCTCGGTACGCTGCGGCACCACCGCGACCCACCGGCGCAGCTCCTCGACGTCCAGGTCACACAGGTCGGTGTCGCCGAGCAGCACGGTCCCGCGCGGCACCTCGACCGCCCGGGTGAGCACCTTGGCCAGCGTCGACTTGCCTGACCCGGTCCGCCCCACCAGCGCGTACGACCGGCCCCGGACGAAGCTGAGCCGGACGTCGCGCAGCGCGGGCGCCCGCTCGTCCTCGCCGGTGGCCGGGTAGCGGAAGGTGAGCCCGCGCAGGGTCAGGTCGCCTTCGGTGGGGGTGACCCCGCCGGAGGGTTCCTGCCGGGCGTCGGAGAGCAGCAGGACCCGGGCCCAGGCGCCGAGCGCGTACTGCAGGTGCGGCACCCAGCGGGCGAGGTGTTCGACGGTCGCGCCGAAGCTCAACGCGAGCAGCCAGATCGCGGTCAACCGGGCCCCGTCGACCCGGCCGGTGGTCAACGCCCAGGCCCCGGCGAGCACCACCCCGGCGATCCCGACCCGGATGGTGCCGGCGGCGAAGGCGGTGACCCGCGCCGACATCAGGAAGACCCGGCGGCAGCGGGACAGCACCTCGGCGGCCCGCCGGGCGTACAACCGCAGCACGTACGGCTGGGCGAGACTGGTACGGACGTCGTCCTGGCCGTGCACCGCCTCCTCCATCACCGCGGCCAGGTCCGACCATGCCTCCTCCTCGGACATCCGGGCCGGGGCGATGGCGGCGGTGGGACGGCGCAGCAGCACGACGAGCAGCGCGGTGAGCAGCAGCATCGCCACCCCGGCCGGCCACCAGACGAACAGCGCGCTGACCGTGGCGAGCAGGCAGAGCACCAACCCCTGGACCAGCCGTACGCCGGTGTTCCGCAGCTCGGAGGCGACCTGGTAGACGTCGTTGTCGATCCGGTCGAGCAGTTCGCCGACCGGGGTGCCCTCCAGGGTGGGCAGATCCTGCCCGAGGGCGACCCGGCAGAGCCGGCGACGCACGTCGGCGGACCAGTCGGCGGTGATGCCCGCCATCAGCAGCGCGATCACCAACTCGCCGAAGACGGCGACGACCAGCGCGACGACCAGGGCGGCGAACCACCCGGGCGAGCGGTGCACCAGCACCGGGCCGGCGACCGCCGAGGCGGCGGCCTGACCGGCGGCACCGAGGACGACGAGGACGATCACGACCGTCACGCGGCGCGGCGCGGACGCCCAGAGATCACGGAGCAGGCGCATGGAGATTCCCTCCGGGACTCGGGGTGGCGGTACCCCACAGCCTGACCCCCCGCCCCCCTCCCCTCAACGCATTTACCACCACCCCCCACCCAACTCCCCCACCCTGTCCCCCTCCCGCCCCCGCCCGCCCTACCCCCGCCCCTCCCGTCCCGGCCCCACTCCGCCCTGCCCGGCCCCGGTGATCAAGAGGTTTACGTCAAGGTTGATCTTCAATCTGCCCCGAACCTCTTGATCAACTGACTCAAACCTCTTGATCACCGGTGCGAGGCGGCCACCGACGGGCAGGGCGCGGCGACCGGCGGGGCGGGGCGGGGGCGGCCGTGGCGGGGCGGGGGCGAGTGGGTGGGGCGCCGGGGTGGCGGGAGTGCCGGAGCGGTCAGAAGAGGATGGTGGCGAGGGTGCCTACGCGGTGGAAGCCGCAGCGTTCGTAGACCCGGCGGGCGGGGCGGTTGAAGTCGTTGACGTAGAGGCTGACCGTGGGGGCGACCCGGAGCAGCGCGTCGCGGACGACGGCGGCCATCGCGGCGCTGGCGATCCCGCGTCCGCGCCACGAGGGGGCCACCCAGACGCCCTGGATCTGGGCGGTCCGGCGGGTCACCACCGCGAGTTCGGCCTTGAACACGACCTCCCCGTCGACCATGCGGGCGTACGCCCGGCCGGCGCGGACCAGGTCCTCGACCCGTCGGCGGTAGGCCCGACCGCCGTCGTCGGCCAGCGGTGAGACGCCGACCTCCTCGGCGTACATGGCGACCGCGGCGGGGAAGAGCCGGTGCACCTCGTCGGGGCGGACCCGGCGTACCTCGGGGTCGACCGGGATGCGGGGCGGGGCGTCGGTGGCGAGCAGCGGCTGGTTGGGGCGGATGTCGCGGGCCGGCCCCC
Source organism: Micromonospora sp. HM134 (assembly GCF_007833915.1). Classification (NCBI taxonomy): domain Bacteria; kingdom Bacillati; phylum Actinomycetota; class Actinomycetes; order Micromonosporales; family Micromonosporaceae; genus Micromonospora; species Micromonospora sp. HM134. Next base: position 1,634,036 of record NZ_CP041061.1, on the reverse strand, counting down.
AGTGGTCGGCGAGCCGGTCCCAGAGGCCGAGTACCGCGTCGGCCCGTCCGACGATGGAGGAGCAGAGCCGTTCCTCGGCGGAGAGTTGCTCGGCGAAGGCGGCGACGGCGGAGTCGGTGGCGAGGATCGGGGTGAGGTTGCCGCCGAGCCAGCAGATCGACTCCAGGTTGCGGCGGGTGCCGTAGCCGAGGATGCGGCCTTCGGCCCGCCACCAGGCCAGGCCCCGGGCGGATACCCGCTCGGCGACCTGCGCGCCCGCGAACGGGTCGAGGTCGAGCAGCCGCTCGACGGCGCGCCGCTCCGACTCTCCCAGTTGGCGTACCGGCACCGTCAGCACGCTTACCAGCCTGCCAGATCCGGGCGGTGGTTCGCCGGGCGACCGGCACAGCCGCCAGAGGACTTGTCGCCAACACATTGCCGATATATCGTTGATGCATCAGCGACAGCACAACGAAGGGACGACACGATGGGATTCCACCGTCGGATCCACGCACTACAGGAGGCCCGACAGCGCGGCTTCGGCTTCCCGCCCGTACCACCCGGCCCGCACGGGCACGGGGGTTGGGGCGGTGGCCGGGGTGGGCGCGGGCGGGGCCGGGGACGCCGGCCCAACGTCCGGGCCGCCGTGCTGGCCCTGCTCACCGAGCGGCCGATGCACGGCTACGAGATGATCCAGGAGATCGACTCCCGCACCGGCGGGGCCTGGCGACCCAGCCCGGGGTCGATCTACCCGACCCTGCAACTGCTGGAGGACGAGGGCGTCATCGCCGCCAGCACCGATCCGGCCGGCGGCGGGCGCAAGCGGTTCGACCTGACCGACGCCGGGCGGGAGGAGGCCACCACGGCCGCGCAGACCCCGCCCTGGGCCGACTTCGCCGAGGACACCGTCAACAGCTGGCACGACATCCGCGACGCGGGCGCGCAGGCCATGCACGCGCTGCGCCAGGTGATGATGACCGGCACCGACGACCAGCGGGAACGCGCCGCCCAGGTGCTCGACGAGACCCGCCGCAAGCTGTACGCGATCCTCGCCGAATCCGAGTGACCACCGGGCACGCCCCGGTATCCCGACGACCCTCGTGGTCCGGGTCCGGCACGGCGGACCCGCGCCGGCCGGCCCGGACCACGACGACCCGGCGACGGTCACCCCCGTACGAGAAAAAGGGCGGCCCTCCCCACCGGGAGGGCCGCCCTTTTCCGACGGTGGATCAGTGCACGGTGACGGTGGGGCCGGGGACCAGGTCGCGCAGTTCCTCGGGGATCTCCGCGCCCATCTCGTCGGCGATCCGCAGCGCCTCCTCGATCAGCGTCTCGACGATCCGCCCCTCGGGGACGGTCTTGACGACCTGCCCCTTGACGAAGATCTGCCCCTTGCCGTTGCCGGAGGCGACCCCGAGGTCGGCCTCGCGGGCCTCACCCGGCCCGTTCACCACGCAGCCCATCACGGCGACCCGCAGCGGGACGGGCAGCCCCTCCAGGCCGGCGGTGACCTCCTCGGCCAGCTTGTAGACGTCCACCTGGGCCCGCCCGCAGGACGGGCAGGAGACGATCTCCAGGCCGCGCTCGCGCAGGCCCAGCGACTCCAGGATCTGGTTGCCGACCTTGATCTCCTCGACCGGCGGGGCGGACAGCGACACCCGGATCGTGTCGCCGATCCCCTCGGCCAGCAGCGCCCCGAAGGCGACCGCCGACTTGATGGTGCCCTGGAACGCCGGCCCGGCCTCGGTCACCCCGAGGTGCAGCGGGTAGTCGCACTGCTCGGCGAGCTGCCGGTACGCCCGGATCATCACCACCGGGTCGTTGTGCTTGACCGAGATCTTGATGTCCCGGAAGCCGTGCTCCTCGAACAGCGAGCACTCCCACAGCGCCGACTCGACAAGCGCCTCGGCGGTGGCTTTGCCGTACTTGGTGAGCAGCCGCTTGTCCAGCGACCCGGCGTTGACGCCGATCCGGATCGGCGTGCCGGCGGCGGAGGCCGCTGCCGCGATCTCCCTGACCTTGTCGTCGAACTGGCGGATGTTGCCCGGGTTGACCCGGACGGCGGCGCAGCCGGCGTCGATCGCGGCGAAGACGTACTTCGGCTGGAAGTGGATGTCGGCGATCACCGGGATCTGCGACTTCTTCGCGATCGCCGGCAGCGCCTCCACGTCGTCCTGGCTGGGCACGGCGACCCGGACGATCTGGCAGCCGGACGCGGTCAGCTCGGCGATCTGCTGGAGGGTGGCGTTGACGTCGGAGGTGAGGGTGGTGGTCATCGACTGCACCGAGACCGGAGCGCCGCCACCGACCGGCACCGAACCGACCATGATCTGGCGGCTGGCCCGGCGTGGGGCGAGCGGCGGGGGCGGTACGGCGGGCATACCGAGACTGACAGCGGTCACTTCAGGCACTCACCTTGTGAAGAGCGTGATGGGGTTGACGATGTCCGCGGTGGCGGTGAGCAGCGTGAACGCGCCACCGATGAGGATCACCGCGTACGTGATGGGCATCAGCTTGAGGTAGTCGACCCGGCCCGGGTCGCGCCGGCCGATCCGGGCGTAGAGCCAGGAGCGGGCCCGTTCGAACCAGGCGATGGCGATGTGGCCGCCGTCCAGGGGCAGCAGCGGCAGCAGGTTGAACACGCCGACGAAGAAGTTCAGCGAGATGAACAGCAGGACCAGCAGCTGCCAGACGCCGTTCTCCAGTGCCTCGCCGCCGAGCCGGCTCGCGCCGACGACGCTGATCGGGGTGTCCTTGTCCCGTTCGCCGCCGGTTACGGCCGTCCACAGGGCGGGCACCTTGTCGGGGATGCGCTTGAGCGCCTCGTAGGTGCCGACGGCCAGGTCCTTGGTGTAGCCGGCGGTGGCCGGGATGGCCTCGACGGGGCCGTAGGTGACGTTCGCCGGGACGCCGGGCGGGAGCATCGGGCCGGCGACGCCGAGGGCGGAGACGGTGACCGGGGCGCCGTTCGGGTCGTCGAGCGGCTTGCGCTGCACGGCGGCGAGGTCGGCCCGGACCTGGCCGGCGACCCCGTCGCGCTCGTAGCTGATCGTCGCCGGCTGGCCCGGGGGCAGCTCACGGACGGTCTTGACCAGCGCGGCGTAGTCGGGGACGGCGATGCCGTTCACCGCGACGATCTTGTCGTCGTCGCGCAGCCCGGCCTGCTTGGCGGGGCTGACCGGGTCACCCGGGGCGCACTCGCGGACCGCGTCGGTGGGGATGACGCACTCGACGATCTTGACGTGCGCCGGGAGCGGGTTGGGCAGGTCCTTGTTGGGCAGGCCCATGAACATGGCGGCGAGCCAGATCGCGATGACGGCCAGCGCGAAGTGGGTGACCGAGCCGGCGGACATCACGATCGTCCGCTTCCAGACCGGGTAGCGCCACATGGCCCGCTGCTCGTCGCCCGGCTCGACGTCGTCGTCCTGCGGCGTCATCCCGACGATCTTGCAGAAGCCGCCGAGCGGGATGGCCTTGAGGCCGTACTCCGTCTCGCCGCGCCGGAACGACCAGATGGTCGGCCCGAAGCCGACGAAGTACCGGGTGACCTTCATGCCGAACGCCTTGGCGGTCAACATGTGACCGGCCTCGTGCAGGCTCACCGAGATGAGGATCGCCAGGGCGATCACCACCACCCCGAGCAGATAGAGCATCAGGCTTCCTTCCCCGACCCCGAGATGATCTCCTGCGCGTGCGCGCGCGCCCACGATTCGGCGGCGAGCACGTCCTCGACGGTACCTGGTTCACCGAAATCGGGGGCCTCCTCCAACACCCGCCCGAGGGTGTCGACGATGCCGAGGAACGGCAGCCGTCCGGCGACGAACGCCGCCACACACTCCTCGTTGGCCGCGTTGTAGACCGCCGGGCGGCAGCGGCCCGCCATGCCGGCCGCCTTGGCCAGCGCCACCGCCGGGAACGCCTCGTCGTCGAGCGGGGCGAACTCCCAGGTGTGGGCGGTGGTCCAGTCGACGGCGGTGGCGGCGTCGGGCACCCGGTCGGGCCAGCCGAGGCCGAGCGCGATGGGCAGCCGCATGTCCGGCGGGCTCGCCTGGGCCAGGGTGGAGCCGTCGACGAACTCGACCATCGAGTGGATCACCGACTGCGGGTGCACCATCACGGTGATGTCGGCGTAGGGCACGTCGAACAGCTCATGCGCCTCGATCACCTCCAGCGCCTTGTTGACCATGGTGGCCGAGTTGATCGTGACGACCGGTCCCATGTTCCACGTCGGGTGGGCGAGCGCCTGCTCCGGGGTGACAGCGGTCAGCTCGTCGCGCCGCCGCCCCCGGAACGGCCCACCGCTGGCCGTGACGACCAGCCGCCGCACCTCACCCCGGGTGCCGCCGCGCAGGCACTGGGCCAGCGCCGAATGCTCCGAGTCGACCGGCACGATCTGCCCCGGCCGCGTCACCGCGGCCCTGACCAGCGGGCCGCCGGCCACCAACGACTCCTTGTTGGCCAAAGCGAGGGTACGACCAGCGCGCAGCGCGGCCAGCGTCGGCGCGAGCCCGAGCGACCCGACCACCCCGTTGAGGACCACGTCGCAGGGCCACTGCGCCAGCTCCGTCATGGCGTCCGGCCCGGCGATGATCTTCGGTAGCTTGAATTCCCCGGTGGCCCAGCCGCGCCGGCTCGCCTCGGCATAGAAGGCGAGCTGGAGGTCCTGCGCGGCGGACGCCTTCGCCACCCCGACCGCGTCCACGCCCAGTTCGAGGGCCTGTCGGGCGAGCAGTTCGACGTTGCCGCCGCCGGCACCGAGCCCCACCACCCGGAACCGGTCGGGGTTGCGCCTGACGATGTCGATCGCCTGGGTGCCGATCGAACCGGTGGAGCCGAGCAGGACTAGGTCGCGGGGAGTTGTCACGCGGCCATTCTGCCCCGTACGCGCTGTGCGCCGGCTGGGAGCCTCACCCCTCGACGTCGCCCTCCGCGCCCGACCCCTGCCCCAGCGGTTCCGCCTCCTCGACCGGTGCCTCCTCGCCCAGCAGGTCGGCCGGATCGATACTGAACGCGAAGGGCTGCCGCATGACGAACGTCGTCCCGGCGGCAGCCGCCGCGACCGGCCGGTACTCCCCGTCGGTCAACTCGAAGAGCGCGATGGTGGGCACCCGGTTACGCAGGTCGACGCGGAGGAAGAACGGGACACCGGCGGCGGCGTACTCACGGGGCCGGTCGATCACGTCCTTACGCCTGTTACCCGGGGAGACGACCTCACCAAGCAGCACGGCGTGGCCGATGTCCATCGTCGTCCGCCCGCCACCGGGAACGTCGAGGATCACGATGTCCGGAATGAAGAGGTCGGCACCGGAAACGATGTTGGCCTCGGCGTACAGCCACAGTTTTTCCCGGCGGGCCGCCTGCTTGAGCAGGTAGGCCAGATCCAACTCGGCGTTCTGATGGTCGTATCCGGCATGTGGGGTCACGATCACGCTTCCGCTCAGGACTTCAACCTTGGGACCGTTGGTCTCCGGCAACAGGTCGAGGGCGAGCTGGGCGGTCCACGGCTCGTCGTGCCAGCGCAGCACGTCGAACGACGGCCCGGTCGGCCGGTCGACCGACCCGGTCGACGGGGACGTCGGGTCGGGCGACTGCGGTGCCGGCTCGGGCGCGAATGCGGCCTGGGCCATCCGGGCTCACCCCCTCAGCGGAACATCCTGCTGGTCCCAGCCTAATCGCCGCAGCCCCCGGAGCCGCCCGTCGCACCGCCAGTGCGTCTCCCTACACCTGCCCGCCCGCGTTGATCAAAACGACGGGGCCGATGTGGGGGTGTCCGGGCAGCGTGGACGCCCCCACATCGGCCCAACTGAGTCGATCACCACGTCGGGGCGGGCGCGGCGGGCCTCGTCGCGGTGACGGGTGACCACCCCGGCGTCGGTGCGCCGCGACACCGCCGAGCCGCCGACGGTGGGCGCTTCGGCAGCGGTACGGCTCAGGTGCGGGCGGAGTTCAGGTCACCCGAGCGGGTCGCGGCGACGAAGCCGGCCCAGGCGGCGGGGGCGAAGGTCAACACCGGGCCGCCCCGGTCCTTGCTGTCCCGCACCCCGACCACCTGCGGCAGATTCGTCGCCACCTCCACACAGGTGGAGCCACCGTTGTCGCTGCGGGTCGACTTGCGCCAGACTGCGCCGCTCAAGTCCATGACTTCGCCAACTCCCGTATGAGATCCCGGGACGCCCTGCGTGGCAGTGCTTCGCCGCGAAGGCTCTCCCATCTGCGCTGAAGGCTATCAACGTCATCCGGCCGGTCCGTGATGTGAGCGCGCAGCGCGCTGTCCAGATGCGCCACCTCTCCGCCGTCGGGCACGCGGACCAGGATGAACGGGCCGGCCAGCCCGGCGTGCATCCCCGCATCCGCCGGCACCACGTGCAGGCTGATGTGCGAGTGCTCGGTCAGCCGCAACAGATGCTCGAACTGCTCGACCATCACCGCGGGCTCACCGATCGCCCGGCGCAACACCGTTTCGTCGATCACTGCCACCACCTCAGGCGGGTGCTCCCGGGTCAGCACGGTCTGCCGTTCCATTCGGGAGGAGACACGCTGCTCGACCTCACTCTCCCGGAGCATTCCACCGCCGTGCAGCACCGCGCGGGCGTACGCCTCGGTTTGCAGGAGGCCGGGGATGAGGGACGGCTCGAACCAGCGGATCAAGGTCGCCTCCCGCTCCACGCTGATCCACTCGCGCAGCCACGGGGGTGCGGAGTCGGCGCGGACCAGGGCGAGCAGCCGCTCGAAGAGGCCGCCGGCCTCCAGGGCGGCGTCCGCGCGGGTGATGAAGTCCTGCGACGGCGTCCGGTGGCCGATCTCCACCATGCCCACCAGCGACGACGAGTAGCTGATCTGCTGGGCCAGATCCTCCTGGCTCAGCCCGCGTTCCCTGCGCGCCCGGCGCAACTCCGCGCCGAGGAATTCCAGGGTCGACATCGGTCCGCCGGTCATCACACCTCCACCACACGTCTGCCACTCGCTGCCAGCGCCGGCCACCTGCCCGGACCCGGTCGGCACAACCGACGCTGAGGTCCCGCGCCACCTTCCGACAGTAGTCGCGTCCACAGCAGAGTGTGAACAGGCGGCAGGTCGCTGGTGGCCCCGGCAAGGCGTCCGGGGCGCGGCAGCGCAGGCGGAAGGAATAGGCGGATGAGGAAGCGCGACAGGCCCGTACCGACAACGCCCCGGCACCGGCGGGACTGGTCCCGGTGGGGCCGGTACTGCACCTGCGGGCTGCGCTGGCCGTGCCCGGACCGGCTGGCCGGCGTACCGCTGCGGGAACCGCCACCACCCCCGTTGCCCGCGCCCCGACACCCCCGGTGGAACGGCCCCACCGCCGTCTACTGGGTGGGCGCGGCGGGCCTGGTCACCCGGGGTCAGGCCCGCCGGGCGAACGGCCGCCACCGGTGACCCCGCCGGAGCACCGCGCGCGGCAAAGGCGACCGACAGCCACCCCACTGGCGGACGACGCGCAACGAAGGCAATCGGCGGCGACTCCGCTGACGGACGACACGCGGCAGGGGCGACCGGCAGCGGTACGGCCGGACGGTGCCGGACGGCACGTCGCCGCCCGGCCGGCCTGGCGGTGCCGGGCCTGCGCCGCCCCGTGGCCCTGCCAGCCGGCCAAGCTGAGCCTCCGCCGGGAGTACGCCCACGACCGGCCGGCGTTGGCGATCCACCTGTGCCTGCTCATGCACGACGCGATCACCGATGCGCTGCGGGTCGGCACCGGCACGGTCGACCCGGCCGCCTACTTCGCCCGCTTCCTCGCCTGGACCCGCCACGACCGGCCACCGCCCGGGGCGTCGCCCGCGACCTCGGGAGAGGGTTGATCATCACAACGGGGCCGATGTGGGGGTGTCCACGCCGATCGGACACCCCTACATCAGCCCCATTGAGTTGATCACCGCTTCGACGGGCCCGGCTCGGACCCACCACGGCCGGGGAAGGCGGTCAGCGACCCGGGGACGGCTGGAGGAAGGCGATCACCGCCCGGGACCGGCCCCGGGGACGACGGTCAGGCGTAGGTCTCGAACTCGGCGACCTTCGGGGTGGCAGCAGAGCTGTTGATCCGGAAGGTGACCTTCTTCAGCGAGGTCCGGGCGAAGGTGATCACGCCGGCCCGGCTGCCGGAGGCCAGCACCGCGCCGGTGTCCCCGTTGAGGACCTGCCAGGAGGTGACGCTGCCGGCCGACCCGGACGCCTCCCGGATGTTGATCGAGGAGATGCTGGTCGCGGAGCCCCACTTGATCGAGATGTCACCGGTCGACCCGGCGGGCGACCAGAAGGTGCTCAGGTTGCCGTCCCGCACGTCGCCGTAGCTCGTACCGCTGGCCTTGCTGGAGCCGTCGGAGCCGGCGCCGATGCTGAGGTTGGTCCCGCCGGGGGTGCTGGTGGGCGGCGGGGTGGTCGGGGCCGGCGTGGTCGGCGCGGGCGTGGTCGGGGCCGGGGTGGTCGGGTTCGGGGTGGTCGGTGTGCAACTCCCGGTGGACTCCTTGAGGCCGGTGTTCGCGCCCGCCGTCTGCCGGACGATGTCCGGCACGCAGCTCGCCCCGTCGAGGCGGTACGAGTACGGGATGCTGACGCTGGTGTTCGACGGCATGTTCGGGCCGGCGGGGTTGGTCTCGCTGCCGGGCGAGGACCAGGTCACGTTGTCCAGGATGTTGCCGCTGGCCTGCCAATAGCCGGCCTCGCTGGTGTAGAAGGTGCCCAGCACGTCCCGGGAGTTCTTGAAGTAGTTGTTCTCCACCTTGGCCCGCGCGCCGGCCCGCGAGTTGATTCCCGACTCGTTCAACTGCACGTACGAGTTGTTGTAGATGTGCGCGATCCCGCCCCGCAGCAGCGGCGTACGGGAGTCGATGTTCTGGTAGAGGTTGTGGTGGAAGGTGACGAAGCCGTTGCCCCGGTCGCTCTCGCTGGAGCCGATCAGGCCGCCCCGGCCGGAGTTGCGCAGGATGCTGTACGACAGGGTCACGTACTGGACGTCGTCCTTCATGTCGAACAGCCCGTCGTAGCCCTCCGACTCGCCACCCGACGCCTCCAGCGTGACGTGGTCGACCCAGACGTTGCGCACGCTGCTCTCCATGCCGATGGCGTCGCCGCCGTTGGAGATGGGCGAGCCCGACTTCTTGACGTTCCGGACGGTCACGTTCTGGATGATGATGTTGCGGGAGTCGCGGAGGTGGATGCCGAGCTGGTCGAAGACCGCCCCGCTGCCGACCCCGACGATCGTGACGTTGCTGATCTCCTTCAGCTCGATCTTGTCGGCGGCGGTGTTGCAGCTGCCGCCGGAGACCTTCGTGGTGTTGCCGTGGTTGATCGTGCCCTGCACCTCGATGACGATCGGGGTGCTGCTGCTGGCCCGGTTGCACAGCGCCGCGTGGATCGCGGTGCCCGTGCTGGCCCGTACGGTCTGCCCGCCCGCGCCGCCGGTGGTGCCGCCGTTCTGGGTGGCGTAGCCGCTGGCGCTGCCGGCCGCCGCCGACGCCTGGTACACCGGCAGGGCCACGCAGATCGCGGCACCGACGGCGCCCGTGGCCAGCCCCGCCTGGACTCGTCGTGCGACTGGTCGTCTCATCCTCGCGTCACCTTTCTCATTACCTGGTGGTGGTGCCGCTGCCGGGTGGTGTGGTGCCCGGCCGGACGGCGGTGATGATGGTGATCCTGTTGGACCTCTGCGCACCGGGGACGGGCCGGGCGTTCGCGGCCGTCAGGCGGAGTCGCCGGTCGGCCAGGGGTGCCTGCGCCGGTGTGCCGGATCGACCCGCTCGCCGTGCTGCCGCGCACGGCGAACTGGCGCCTCCGGCGGTGGTGGAACTCACCGGGGCACCCGCACTGAGCATCTGGAAAGCGCTTTCCACAAGCGAGAATAGGGCGGCGTCTATCGATACCGCAAGATGTCGTCCGGATTGCGGCTAATGACCGCCTGGTGCACCCGGCGGCAGCGCCCGGCGGACGAAGGTCTCCAACTCCTCGCCGCCGTACCAGTCGGTGCGGCGGCCCAGGTGTTCCATGCCGAGCCGGCGGGCCACCGCCATCGACGCCACGTTGCCGGGGGCCACCACCGCGTACACCTGCGGGGTGCCGGTGGTGAGTTCCCGGTCGACCAGGGCGCGGGCCGCCTCGGTGGCGTAACCGTGGCCCCACGAGTCGGGGTGCAGGTGCCAGCCCACCTCGATGTCGTCGGTGGGCACGCGCCCGTCCCGGCCGGGCAGCGGCTTGAGCAGGATCGTGCCGGCCACCAGGCCGGTTCCGCGCACCTGCACGGCCCAGGTGCCGTACCGGTCGCCGTGGGCGGCGTGCCGGGCACGCCAGAGCGCCAGCCGGCCGGCCGCCTGCCCCGGCTCGGTCAACGGCAGGCCGGGGGCCGCGCCCAGCCAGCGCACCACCTCGTTGCGGGAGTAGAGGTCGAAGATCCGGGCCAGGTCGGCCGGCGAGTCGGTCCAGTTCCGCAGGATCAGCCGGGCGGTGGTGAGCACGGTCATGACGCGGGATCGTAATGCGTGCCGCAGGAGGATCGGGGGAAGAACATCGCGATGGGCGACGCATGGCAGCGTACGAAGCGGATCACCAGCGCCGCGTTCCGGCCGGTACGGGGACGGGACCTCTCCCTGCACGCCGCCGCGATCACCTTCTACGGGGCGATCGCCGTGGTGCCGGTGGCCCTGCTGGCGATCTGGCTGACCTCGCTGGTGGCCGGCGCCGACCGGGTGCGCCAGCTCACCGCGTACGCCGTGGAGACGCTGCCGGACGCGATCGGTGCCCCCGAGGCGGTGGACGCGCTGGTCAACGCCGGGGTGCAGTTGACCCCGCTACTGGCGCTGGCCTCCCTGCTGCCCGCCTCGCTCTACGGTGAGGGGCTGCGCCGGGCGTTCGTCTCGGTGGCCACCGCACCCAACCCGGACGAGTCACTGGTGGGCTGGCGGGGGCGGTTGCTGTTGCTGCCGCTGCTCGCCCCCGCCCCGGCCCTGCTGCTGTCGATCCTCATCGCGCTGCCCACCACCACCCGGCTGATCCGGCAGGGCGGCTGGGTCGCCGCCCTGGGCATCGTGCTGTCGTTCCTGGCGGTGTGGCTGGTGCTCACCCCGGTGCTGATGTGGGTGTTCCGGGTGGTCGGGCCGGCCTCACCGGACTGGCTGTCGACGTTGGCGGTCGGCTCGTTCACCGCCGCCAACCTCTCCGGCTTCCTGCACGGCTTCGTGCTGTTCTGTTCGCTCCCACTGGATCTCGGGGTGCCGTTCGGCGGTTTCGACCCGGTCGGGGCCGGCGTCGCGGTGCTGCTCTGGCTCTACCTGTTCCACGTGATCGTGCTGGCCGGCTACTCGGCCACCCTCGCGTTGTCCCGCTGGCGGGCCCGCCGCGCCGCCGCCTCCGGGTCGGCGTCCGGTTCCGACGCCGTCGGGACGTCCCGGTCCGCGACGGCGAACCACCCCGCGGCGTCCGACCCGGCCGTCGGGACCACCCCGGAGGCCGGGACCGCCGGCTCCGACACCGCGGGCCCCGACCCGTCGGGGGTCGGCGACGCCGCCGGCTCGTCGGTCTCGCGCAGGCCGTAGCGGGCCCAGAACCGGGCCAGGGGTGCCGGGGCCCACCAGTTCCACCGGCCCAACAGCCGCATGGTGGCCGGCACGAGCAGCGCCCGGACCAGGGTCGCGTCCACCACGATCGCCACGATCATGCCGACGCCGATCAGCTTGATGTAGGCCATCCCGCCGGTGGTGAAGCCGGCCACCACGATGATCAGCAACAGCGCGGCGGCGGTGATGATCCGACCGGTGCGTTGCAGGCCGGCGGCGACCGAGGCGGTGTTGTCGCCGGTGCGGTCCCACTCCTCGCGGACCCGGCTGAGCAGGAACACCTCGTAGTCGGTGGCCAGCCCGAACAGCACCGCGAGCATGAGGATGAGGTTGCTCGGCTCGATGAACCCGGTGGAGGTGAAACCGAGCAGGCCGGACAGGTGCCCGTCCTGGAAGATCCAGACCACCACGCCGAACGACGCGCCGATCGACAGCAGGTTCATCAGCACCGCCTTGACCGGCAGCACCACCGAGCCGAAGGCGAGAAAGAGCAGCAGCAGGGTCGCGCCGGCCATCAGCAGGGCCATCCACGGCAGCCGGTCGCCGAGGCTGTCCAGCAGGTCGACGTCGGCGGCGGGCCGCCCGCCGACCAGCACCTGCGCCCCGTCCGGGCCGGGCAGGTCGCGCAGCGCCCGCACCACGTCCCGGGCGGCGTCGCCGGTCGGCTCCCCCGGGTAGCTCACCGACAGCAGGGTGGACTCCCCCTTCGCCGCCGTGACCTGCACCCCGGTCACCCCGGGCACCGCCGCGATCCGGTCGGCGAACGGGCGTACCGCATCGGCCGGCGCGCCGGAGACCAGCACCTCGACCGGGGCGATCGTGCCGCCGGGGAACTCGGCGGCGATCCGCTCGGAAACCACCCGGGGCGCGGCGTCCGCCGGCAGCACCCGCTCGTCGACCCCGCCGAAGGTGATCCGCGCGAACGGGGTGGCCAGCACGCCGAGCAGCACCGCGACCCCCACCAGGTACAACGCCGGCCGGCGCATCACGCTGCGCGCGATCCGGGCCCAGGCGCCGCCGGGCTCACCCGCCGCCCGCCGCGCACCCCGCGACCCCCGCCGCCACGGCAGCGGTACGCGCACCGCGTCCACCCGGTGGCCGAGCACCACCAGCAGGGCCGGCAGCACGGTGAGCGCGGCCAGCATGGCGATCAGCACGGCGGCCATCCCGCCGAAGCCCATCGACCGCAGGAACGGCTGCGGGAAGATCAGCAGGCTGGCCATGGCGAGCGCGACGGTCAGCCCGGAGACGAAGACCGTCCGGCCGGCGGTGAGCATGGTGCGGCGGATCGCCTCGGCGGTGGACCGGCCGGCGGCCAGTTCCTCCCGGAACCGGCTGACGATGAACAGCGCGTAGTCGACCGCCATCCCGAGGCCGATCAGGGTGATCACGTTGATCGCGAAGATCGACACGTCGGTGACCAGGTTGACCAGGCGTACCGCGAGGAACGCGCCGAGGATGGCCAGCCCGCCGACGAGCAGCGGGGTGCCGGCGGCGACCAGCCCACCGAAGATCAACACGAGCAGCACCAGCAGCACCGGCATCGACAGCAACTCGGCCCGGGTGACATCCTCGGTGCTCTGGGTGGTGGCCGCCTCCTGGAACGCCACCAGCCCGCCGACGTCGGTGCGCAGACCGGGCGCGTCCAGCGCGGGACGCAGCGCCGCGAACTGCGCCGAGCGGGCGTCCTCGTCGCCGCCGGTGAGCTTGACCAGCGCGTAGGTGGCCCGGTGGTCGGTGGCGACCAGCGCGGGCGCGGGCGCATCGTACCAGGTGGTCACCTCGGCCACCTCGGCGCGCTGACGCAGCCCGGCCACCGTGAAGGTGACCGGGTCACGGAACTGCGGGTCCTCGACGGTGACGGTGTCGCTGGACCACAGGACGATCACGTCGGCACCCTGCCGGCCGAGTTCGGCGGTGACCCGCTGCACGGTCCGGCTGGACTCGCTCGACGGGTCGTCGAAGCCACCCCCGCTCAGCTCGCCGAACACCCCGGTGCCCCAGGTCGCCCCGACGGCGATCAGCACCCCGGCGACGGCCAGCACCGCCCACCGGGCGCGCACCACCACCCGCCCCCACCAGGCGAACATCGGCCTCTCCCCTCGTCGACCCGCCGACCCGCCGTCACCCGCACCCGGGCCGCCCACCGGGACCGCCCCTCAGCGATCGACGTCCACTATCGCAACAACCGTTCACGTTCGACGGGCCGGCCCGGCCTCTCCCCGGTTGCCGGATCGGGAGGGGCACCGCTTCCCGTGGTGACCGGTATGCCTGTGCGGCATACTCATGCCGCACAGGCATACCGCGTTCCGCGCCTGATGGTGCCGACACCCGGCCGACCCGGGCCAGCCGGCCGACCCTGCCGACCGGTCCCGCCGGTCAAGCCGGCAGACGTCACGCCGCGCACCGCACTAGGCTGCGCAGGCATGAGCGATGCGAGTGAGCTGCCGTCCCGCGCCGACGTCGTGATCGTCGGATCGGGGCACAACGGGCTGGTCTCCGCCGTCCTGCTGGCCCGTGCCGGGCTGGACGTGCTGGTGCTGGAGGCGGCGGAGGTGATCGGCGGGGCCACCCGTACCGAGAACCCGTTCCCGAAGGTGCCCGCGCTGCGCCACTCCACCGGGTCGTACCTGCTGGGGCTGATGCCGCCGGAACTGCTCGCCACCCTCGACGTCCGCATCCCCGTGCTGCGCCGCGACCCGCACTACTTCCTGCCCACCCCGGGCGGGCCCGGTGCGCCGTACCTGCTGTTCGGCAGTGACACCGCCGCGACCCGGCGGCAGCTCACCGAGTTCTTCTCCCCCGCCGACGTGGCCGCCGACGACGCGCTCCAGGCCGAGCTGGCGCAGCTCCGCACCGACCTGGCCCCGGCCTGGCTGGCCGAGCCGCTGCCGGTGGAGCAGACCGCCGACCGCTACGTCCGCCCCGAGCTGCGGGAGGTCTTCGTCGACCTGGTCCGTGGTTCCGTCGCCGACTACCTGGCCCGCTTCGACTTCCGCTCCGAGCTGCTGGTCAGCATGTACGCGGTCACCGACGGGCTGTCCGGCCTGAACGCCGGCCCGGACGACCCCGGCACCGGCCACAACTTCCTCGTGCACAACATGTGCCGGCTGCCCGGCTCGGACGGCACCTGGATGATCGCCGAGGGGGGCATGGGCACCGTCTCCCGCACCTTCGCCGAGGCCGCCCGCGCCGCCGGGGCGACCATCCTGACCGGCACCCCGGTCGAGGCCGTCACCCTGTCCGGGGGCGCGGCCTCCGGCGTCCGGCTCGCCGACGGGCGGGAGGTCGCCGCCGAGGTGGTGCTCGGCGCGTGCGACCCGTACCGGCTGATGGAGCTGGTGCCCGACGGCGCGCTGCCGGCGGAGCTGGGCGCGCGGATGGCGGCGGTCCGCCGGCCCGGCACCACCCTCAAGCTCAACCTGGCGCTGACCGGGCTGCCCCGGTTCTCCTGCCTGCCGGCGGACGCGCCCAGCCCGTTCGGCTCCACCATCCACCTGCTGCCCGGGTCGGCGTCGCTGGTCGGGGCGGGCGGCGAGTCGCCGATGGCGGCGCTGCGGGCGATGTGGGCCGACGTGCGGGCCGGACGGCTGCCCGACGAGCCGACCATCGAGTGGTACCTGCACACCACCGTCGACCCGTCGCTGTCCGACCCGGCCGGGCACCACTCGTCGGCGCTGTTCGTCCAGTCGGTGCCCTACACGCTGGCCGGCACCGACTGGGACACCGCGCTGCCCGGCTACGTCACCCGGCTGGTGGAGATCTGCGAACGGTACGCCCCCGGCACCGGTGACCTGATCGCCGACGCGGTGCCGCTGCCGCCGCCCGGCATCGAGGCGCACTTCGGCATCACCGGCGGGCACATCCACCACGTCGACAACACCGTCTCGTTCACCGACCGGATGCCGTACGCCACCGGCGTCGACGGCGTGTACGCGGGCAGCGCCGGCTGCCACCCGGCCGGCAGCGTGATCGGCGCGGCCGGCCACAACGCCGCCCGGCGCATCCTCGCCGACCTCGGCCGCTGACACCCGACCGGCCCGCGCCCCCGCTCAGGCGGGGGCCGGGCGGGAGGACGGCAGGTCGCCCGGACCCCGGATCAGGTAGAGCCCGGTGAGCAGGAAGTACGCCGCGAGGCTGAGCACCGGGTCGACGAAGGAGATGCCGAACGCGACCACGTACAGCACCGGGCCGAGCAGGAAGCGGCGGGCCACGGCGCGGGCCAGCCGGGGGTCCAGCCCCGGATCGAGCAGCCGACGGCGGCGGGCCCACCACCAGCTCAGGTTGAAGAACAGCGCCTCACCGAGCACCGTGCCCACGTAGAGCGCGGCGGTCAGCCGCTGGTCGGCGACGGTGCCCCGCAGGTTGTCGGCGAGCAGGCTGGCCGCGAACGGAATGGCCGCCACGAACAGCAGCAACAGCAGATTGAGGACGAGCAGCAGTTGGTCGACCCGGACGACGTACCGCCACATGTTGTGGTGGGTCAACCAGACCTGCCCGACGATCACGAACGTGATCACGTACGCCAGGTAGGCGGGCCACTCGTGGAACAGCGCGTCCGGCAGCTCCTGACCCTCGGGCCGCTGCGGGCTGAGTTGGAGCAGTTCCACCGCCATCAGGGTGAGCACGATCGCGATCACCGCGTCGCTGAACGCCTCCACCCGCGAGGCGTCCCGCTCCTTCTCCCGCCGGTGCCCGAACTCGTACTCCTCCTCCTCGTCCCCCACCCCGCCCCACCCGCCCTGTCGGTCATGACGGTGCCGGCCGGTGCGGCCCGGCACCCTGTCATGGTCGCCGCAAAAGGGGGGTGGTGGGGCGGGAACTGGGTCAGTTGACCGGCTCGCCGGCCGGGGCCGGGGTCTCCGCGTCCACCCGGGCGGCGCGGATCTTGTGGCCGACGCTGGTCAGGCAGCGGCCGGACGGCAGGTCGAACTTCCAGCCGTGCAGCTGGCAGGTGAGCTGGTCACCGTCGACGATGCCGAACCGGGTCAGGTCCGCCTTGAGGTGCGGGCAGCGGCGCTGCACCACCCAATCACCCAGGGTGACGTCCTCGGCGTCGACGGCCCGCTCGTGCTCGTCGTACCAGCCCTCGGCGTACTGGAGGCGCTCGGTGGACAGGCACTTGAAGAAGGCGTACACGAACTCGTTGTACTGCCCGATCCGGGCCGCCGAGAAGCGGCAGGACAGGAAGAGCGAGTTGACCCAGTCGACCTCGTCGATGTGCAGCAGGTGCTCGATCAGCGCCCGCTCGGTACGGAACCGGTACCGGACCTTCTCGTCGGCGTACGGCCGGACCTGCTTGCCGGGGAAGTCCACCACGATCGACTCGACCTCGGAACCGTCGTAGCCGACCAGGTCGAAACGGACCGGGCCGCCGACCCCCTTGGCCAGGTAGATCGACTCGTCGAGCAGCGGCTCGATCCGGCGCTTCATCCCGGCCAGGACGTCGATCTCGGGGTGCCGCCAGGACGCCTTCTCGGCCTCGATGACCGGGCGTTTACGCTCCCGCATCTCCTCCAGGTGGGCCTTCTTGTTCGCGAAGAACTCCTCGACCGGCTGCGGGTGGGTGGTGGTCGCGCCGGAGGTGGTCACCTCGGCGACGCTGCCCGGCAGCAGCACGATGCCGTTGGTGCCGCCGACCTTCGCGTACTCCGACAGGAACACCGACTGGTCCGGGAAGATGTTGCCCTCGTCGCCGTGGATGTCGTTGAACTGCCACAACGCGTCGTCGAGGAAGCACGGCGGGCCGGCGATCGGGAAGACGTGGTCGGCCTTCAGGTCGTCGATGTAGCGCCAGGTCCGGTCGAACTGCCGCTCCCGCTTCTGCTTGCCGAACGCGGTCTTCGCCGCCTGCGGCAGCTCGTAGACCATCGGGTACCAGATCGCGCCGGAGAACTGGAGCAGGTGCGCGTGCACGTGGCCCAGTTCGGCGAAGACGGTCAGGTCGGTGGGCCGGGCGTCGTTCTGGTTGAGCAACCGGACCCCGTCGTACTCCACCCAAAGCGACGAGTCGCCGATCGGGCCGTCGGTCGGGCTGGTCAACGCCTGGATCATGATCTTCAGGCCGCCGTCCAGCTCCACCACCTGCTCGTTGGGCGCCCGCAGGAACTTCGTGAAGCCCAGCGCCCGCAGCTCGTCCTCCATCTCCGAGGTGGGGAACTCGGGCAGCAGGACGGTGGCGTCCTTGCTCACGAACTCGCGTAGGTGCTTGGCGTCGAAGTGGTCCCGGTGCAGGTGCGACACGTACAGGTAGTCGACCCGGCCCAGGGTCTCCCAGTCGAGCAGGGAGTTGTCGGGAAACGGGAACCACGAGGCGAAGTAGGCCGGATTGACCCACGGGTCGCACAGGATGCTGCCCGCAGCCGTGTCGATCCGCATGCTGGCGTGTCCCGTACCGGTCACTCGCACCGCAGTCCCCCTCAAACAGACAATCAAGGTGTACGTCAGAACGCTACCGGAGGCAGTGTGGTCGACGGCCCGCGACGCCGGTAGAGCCGACCCGCCCCGCCGGGAAGGGGACCTTCGGCCCGGGTGGCCGACCCCACCCGGCGGTGTGGGCCCGCGCCGCACCGCGCTCCCAGCAGGGCGGACCCCGCACCGGGCCCGGGGCGGGGCGTGCCAGACTAACCGGAGATCCGATCGCGAGGGAAGGACCGACAGTGGCAGGAAGCGAGCCGGTAACCGCGCCAGATCAGCACAGGCCCGGGCACCGCAAGGCCGGGCGGATCGGCGCGGTGCTCTCCGCGTTGGCGCTGCTGGCGATGCTGTGCGGCAACCACGAGGGCAAGGTCGAGGACATCTGGCTGGTCGGCCTGGCCGTGCTGTTGCTGGCGATCGTCGTCGGTGACGCCGTGCTGCGGCGCAGCGGGCTGCGCTCCTGACGCACCGCCCCCGGGATGTCACGAGGGCCCGCCCCCGACCGGGGGCGGGCCCTCGTCACGCGTGGTGGATCACCGGCCGAAGAGGATGTCCTGCACGTCCTTGAGCGCGGCGTCGACCTCGGCCTCGAAGTAGCCGCCCGGCACCAGCCCGAAGCGCAACGTGTCCAGGTCCTTCGGGTTCACCGGCATCTGGTTGCGGCCCTGCATCCCACCGAGCAGGCTCTCGAAGAACCGGTCCACCTGGTCCGGGTCGTACCCGCTGCCGAACCGGCGCACCTGGAAGCTGCGCCGGATCTGGTCGACCCGGTACAGCTCGCTGCCCGGCGGGCCCACCATCGGCGGGCCCACCATCGGCGGACCACCCACCGGCGGACCCATCGGCGCGGGCGGGCCACCCATCGGCGGACCACCCAGCGGCTGCGGCGGCATCGACGGTGGGCCGGCCGGGCCCCGGCCACGCATGTCCCGGGGGTCGCGCTCGGGCATCCGGTCGCGCTCCAGCATGCGGTCCCGCTCCGGCATCCGGTCCCGGTCCAGCATCCGGTCGTGCTCGGGCATCCGGTCCCGGTCCAACATGCGGTCCCGCTCCGGCATCCGGTCCAGCATGCGGTCCCGCTCGGGCATCCGGTCGCGGTCCGACATCCGGTCCCGCTCCGGCATCCGGATCTCGGCGGTCATGTCGGCACGGCCGTGCCGACCGGCCTCGAACCCGTCGAAACGCTGCTCGTCGGGGGGGCCGTAGCCACTGCCCGGACCGGCCGGCAGGCCACGCGGCGGCGGGCCACCGTGCCCCATCGGAGCACCCGGACCGGGGCCCATCGGCCCGCCGGGGCCCGGCCCCAGCTGGCCGCGCGGGGCGTCGTACCCGCCACGCGGCGCGTCGTAGCCACCGGCGAAGGCACCGGTCGGCTCGTCGTAACGGCTGCCGTACCGGTCGGGCGGGCCGGGCTGCGCCGGCATGGCGCGCGGCGACATCGGCGGCGGGGCCTGGGGGAGGCCCCGGTGGTCGTCACGCATCGGCGGGGCGAGCCGGTCGCCGCCACGCGGGTCGGCACCGCGACCGCTCGGGGCGGACCGTTCCTCCAGCTCGGCCAGCTGCCGCTCCACCCGGTCCAGGTGCAGGTCGACCTGCCACTCGTCGTAACCGTTGAAGCGGACCCGGAAGACGACGTCGTGGACCTCCTGGGACGCCACCGGAGCACCGACCGGCTGACCGGCGAGGGTCGCCTCCACCCGATCCAGGAAGGCGTCGACCTCGTCGACCTTGTAGCCCCGGCGGAGCGCCTTACGCCGGAAACGCTGACCCTGACTCGCCACTATGTCTCCTGGTCTCGTACCGCTACGCCCGGTCGCGCCCCACGCGGCGCCTCGCTGTCACTGTCGCCCGCGGCAGCCAACTGCCCGCACGCACCGTCGATCTCGCGCCCCCGGGTGTCACGCACCGTGGTGGAGACGCCGGACTCGCGCAACCGCCGGACGAACTCCCGCTCCACCGGCTTGGCGCTGGCGTCCCACCGGCTGCCCGGAGTCGGATTGAGCGGGATGAGGTTGACGTGCGCCGACCGTCCGGCCAACAGGCGTCCGAGCAGGTCGGCCCGCCACGGTTGATCGTTCACGTCCTTGATCATCGCGTACTCGATCGACACCCGGCGCCCCGTCGTCGCCGCGTAGTCCCACGCTGCGTCCAGCACCTCGGCTACCTTCCAGCGCTGGTTGACCGGCACGAGTTCGTCGCGCAGCTCATCATCGGGCGCGTGCAGCGACAACGCAAGGGTCACCGAGAGGTCTTCGCTGGCCAGTCGGCGGATGGCCGGCACCAGGCCGACCGTGGAGACGGTGATGTGACGCTGCGACAGACCCAGCCCCTCCGGGGCCGGCGCGACCAGCCGTCGGATCGCCGTGACGACCCGGGAGTAGTTGGCCAACGGCTCACCCATGCCCATGAACACGACGTGGGACAGCCGGGGCGGCGACCCGGCCACCGCGCCCGAGGCGGCGACCCCGGCCAGGTAGACCGCCTGGTCGACGATCTCGGCGGCGGAGAGGTTCCGGGTCAGCCCGGCCTGGCCGGTGGCGCAGAACGGGCAGGCCATGCCGCACCCCGCCTGGCTGGAGATGCAGACGGTGACCCGGTCCGGGTAGCCCATCAGCACGCTCTCCACCAGCGAACCGTCGTGCAGCCGCCACAGCGCCTTGCGGGTGGCGCCGTCGTCGCAGGCCAGCTCACCGACCGGGGTGAGCAGCCGGGGCAGCAGCGCCCCGGCCAGCCGGTCCCGGCTGGCCGCCGGCAGGTCGGTCATCCCGGCCGGATCGCGGACCAGCCGACCGAAGTAGTGGTGGGATATCTGCCGGGCCCGGAAGGCCGGCTCGCCCAGCTCGGTGACGAGCGCCCTGCGGCCCGGCAGATCGAGATCGGCGAGGTGCCGGGGAGGCATCGCCGGGCGGCGGCCGGGGGCGTCGGGGTCAACGGGGATCACAGGCAGGCTCGTCATGGCTGGTCCAGTCTGTCACGCCGTGTGCCGCAGCCGCCCGTCCGGAGGTGCCGAATCGGCCCCCACCGCCGGGACCGCCCGGGTGGCACGGCGTGATTCATCCCTCAGCCCACCACCGGCACGAGGACCGCCAGCAGCAGATAGGCGGTGGGTACGGCGAACAGGATCGAGTCCAGCCGGTCCATCAGCCCCCCGTGCCCCGGCAACAGGCTGCTCATGTCCTTCACGCCCAGATCCCGCTTGATCATCGACTCGGCGAGGTCGCCCAGCACCGCCGCCACCGAGACCGCCACCCCGAACAGCGCGCCCCACCAGGGGGCCACGTCGAAGAGCAGCCAGATCAGCAGGGCACTGCCGGCGGCCGCGGCGACCACCGAACCGGCGAACCCCTCCCAGGACTTCTTCGGGCTGATCCGGGGCGCCATCGGGTGCTTGCCGAAGTTCGCCCCGGCGGCGTACCCGCCGGTGTCGGAGAGCACCACACCGACCACGGTGACCAGCACCCGCAGGTGGCCGTCGCCGGGGGCCGCCGCGAGCATCGCCGCGAAGCCGCCCAGGAACGGCACGTAGACCGCGATCAGGGTGGCCGCGGTGATGTCCCGTTGGAAACCGGCCGGGCCGTCACCCAACCGCCAGATCATCGTGCCCAGCACGGTGACCAGCAGGCCCAGGCTGAGCGCGTCCGGGCCGGCGAACCAGGCCAGCCCGATGGTGAGCACGCCACCGGCGAGCAGCGGCACCAGCGGCGGATGGGCGCCGCTGCGCCGGACCGCGCGGGCCATCTCCCAGATGCCGACCCCGATCGCGCCGGCCAGCACGGCCAGGAAACCGGGGAGGAAGAAGAAGAGCGGAACCAGGACCAGCGCGCCGAGCCCGAGACCGACCCCGATCGCGGCCGGCAGGTTGCGTCCGGCCCGGCCGGTCGACGGCTGCGGGGTGGCCGGCCGGTCGGCGCTGGCCCGCCGCCGCCCCGGGGACCGCCGGCCGGGCGGTGGCTCCGGCGGGTCGGTGTCGACCTGCGGCCGGGCGGCGACGTCGTCGCGGACCGGGGCGAACGACGAGGTCGGCGCGTCGTCGTCGCGGACCGGCGTCAGCTGGGCGGTCGGGGCGTCGTCATCGCGGACCGGGGGCAGCTGCGAGGTCGGGGCGTCGTCGTCGGCGAACGGCCGGCCGGCCACCGGCGGGTCGTACGGACCGTCAGGCGACTCGTCGTGCCGGCGCACGGGCGGCCGGGGCGGGGCCTGCGGCACCGCTGACAGTTCGGTGCCCGACTGCCGGGGGGACCACGGTTCGACCTCCCGGTCCGGCCAGGGCAGCGCCGGAGGACGGTCGGACCGCTCCCAGCCACGGGGCCCGGTGCCGCTGTAGGGGTCGAGGGGGGACATCACGTACCGGACGACGGTACGAGTGCCACCACATGACGCAAGACCACAACCATCCCCTACCCGCGTGACAACGTCGGTTGACCGGCCCGACGGCCGATCGATCCCCGCCGTTCACCGCCCGGTGGCCGGGAATCGTGCCGAGCCTACTGCACGGGCCGGCCGGGCACGGTGGACGCCGGGCCCGGCGGGCCAGCGGTGGCGTCGTGCCGCCCCGCCCCGTCGGTCCCGCCGTCCCGCCGGTCCGTCACGGCACGGAGGCGGTGGGTTCCTCGCGGTGCCCCCGCCGGCCGGGGCCCTCCACGACGACGGCACCGGCGCGACGCCGCCGTCAGGCGGTGCCGCGCCGGTGCCGTGGCAGCCGGGAGGTCAGACCTCGAGCAGCTCCGACTCCTTGTGCTTGACCAGCTCGTCGACGGTGGCGACGTAACGCTGGGTCAGGTCGTCGAGTTCCTTCTCGGCGCGGCGGCCGTCGTCCTCGCCGACCTCGCCGTCCTTGACCAGCCGGTCCAGCTCTTCCTTGCCCTTGCGGCGGACGTTGCGGACCGCCACCTTGGCTTCCTCGCCCTTGTGCCGGGCCACCTTGATCATCTCGCGGCGGCGCTCCTCGGTCATCTGCGGGAGCAGGATGCGCAGCTGGTTGCCCTCGTTGTTCGGGTTCACCCCGAGGTCCGAGTCGCGGATCGCCTTCTCCATGGCGTTGATCTGCGAGTTGTCGTACGGCTTGATGATGACCATGCGCGGCTCGGGCACCCCGATGGACGCCATCTGGGGCAGCGGGGTGGGCGTGCCGTAGTAGTCGATGACGACCTTGGAGAACATGGCGGCGTTGGCGCGACCGGTACGGATGGCGCCGAACTCCTCCTTGGCGTGCTCGACCGCACGCTCCATCTTCTCCTCGGCCTCGAGGAGGGTGTCGTCGATCACCGGTCTCCTCGCCTCCTTCTGTTGCTCGTCGTGGGCTGATCTGCTGCTCTGGTGCGGAGGACCGCTGTCGGTGGCCGGCGGGATCGGTCAGGCGGTGATCAGCGTACCGATCTTGTCGCCGCCGACGGCCCGGATGATCGTGTCCTCGCCCTGGGCGCCGAAGACCAGCATCGGCAGCCCGTTCTCCATGCAGAGGCTGAACGCCGCGGCGTCGGCCACCCGCAGGTTGCGTTGCAACACCTCGGAGAAGGTGATCGAGTCGAACTTGCTGGCGTCCGGGTCGATCCGGGGGTCGGCGCTGTAGACGCCGTCCACGCCGTTCTTGCTCATCAGCACCACGTCGGCGCGGATCTCCAGGGCCCGCTGGGCGGCCACCGTGTCGGTGGAGAAGTACGGCATCCCGGCACCGGCCCCGAAGATCACCACCCGACCCTTCTCCAGGTGCCGGATCGCCCGCAGCGGAATGTACGGCTCGGCGACCTGGGCCATCGTGATCGCGCTCTGCACGCGCGTCTCGATGCCCTCCTTCTCCAGGAAGTCCTGCAACGCCAGGCAGTTCATCACGGTGCCCAGCATGCCCATGTAGTCGGCGCGGGCCCGGTCCATGCCGCGCTTCTGCAACTCCGCGCCCCGGAAGAAGTTGCCGCCGCCGACCACCACGGAGACCTGCACACCACGCCGCACGACGGTGGCGATCTGCCGGGCGATGGCCTGCACGACGTCCGGGTCGACACCGATCGCCCCACCGCCGAACACCTCGCCGGAGAGCTTCAGCACCACTCGGCGGGCGCGGCCGGGCGGCGGCGCCGTCGGGTCGTCCGCCTCCAGGCTCCGGTCGTTCACAACCTGTGTCATCCGCCCCGCCCTTCCCGCGCGCACGTCGACCGCGCCGCGTCACCGCGTACCTGCCCGTTGCCGACCCTATGTGACGAGGAGGCCGCGGTGCCTGTCACGTACACCGGCGGCCTCCTCGTCGACGTTGCGTGCCCGTCCGGGCGCGGTGTCCGCGCCCGGTCCGTGGGCGGCTCAGGCCTGGCCGACCTCGAACCGTACGAAGCGGGTCACCTCGATGCCGGCCTCGGCCAGCACCTGCTTGACGGTCTTCTTGTTGTCGGCGACCGACGCCTGCTCGATCAGGACGTAGTCCTTGAAGAAGGCGTTCACCCGACCCTCGACGATCTTCGGCAGGGCCGCCTCGGGCTTGTTCTCCTCGCGGGCGGTCTGCTCGGCGATGCGCCGCTCGGACTCGACGACGTCGGCCGGCACCTCGTCCCGGGTGACGTACTTCGGACGCATCGCGGCGATCTGCATCGCGGTGCCCCGGGCGTCGGCGTCGGCGGCCTCGTCGGTCTTGCCGGTGTACTCCACCAGCACGCCGACGGCCGGCGGCAGGTCCTGGCTCTTGCGGTGCAGGTAGACCGCGACGGTGCCGTCGAGCTTGGCGAAGCGGTTCAGCACCAGCTTCTCGCCGATCTTGGCGGACTGCTCCTGGACCAGGTCGGCGACGGTCTTGCCGTCCAGCTCGGTGGCGAGCAGTTCCTCGGCGGTGCCGACGCCGCTGCGCTCACCGTGCTCGACCAGCTGCTGCGCCAGGGCGACGAAGGCGTCGGTCTTGGCCACGAAGTCGGTCTCGCAGTTGAGCTCCAGCAGCGCCTTGCCCGAGTGCGCGACGAGGCCGTTGGCGGCGGTCCGGCCGGCCCGCTTGCCGACGTCCTTCGCGCCCTTGACGCGCAGGATCTCGACGGCCTTGTCGAAGTCGCCCTCCGCCTCGGTGAGCGCCTTCTTGCAGTCCATCATGCCGGCGCCGGTGAGGTCGCGGAGCTTCTTGACGTCCGCGGCGGTGAAGTTGGACATGACTCTCTCTTCGGTGTTGAGACTGCGGTGGGTGGTCTGGGGTGCCGGTTACCCGGAACGGAGCCGGACGTGCCCGGCAGGGACCGTCGCACCCCGCCGCCCGGTCGTCCGGGCGGCGGGACGCGACGGTGCGGTCACTCGGCGGCGGCGGCGGCCGGCTGCTCGGCCGGCTGCTGCGCGTCGGCCGCCGGCTGCTCGTCGGCCTTCTTCGGCTCCAGCAGCTCGCGCTCCCACTCGGCCAGCGGCTCGTCGCTGCCGACCTGACCCGCCTCCGGCTTCTCGTCGCCACCGCGACGCCGGCCGGAACGGGCGATCAGACCGTCGGCGACGGCGGCGGCCACGACCTTGGTCAGCAGCTCGGCGGAGCGGATCGCGTCGTCGTTGCCCGGGATCGGGAAGTCGACCTCGTCCGGGTCGCAGTTGGTGTCCAGCACCGCGATCACCGGGATGCCCAGCTTGCGGGCCTCGTCGACGGCGATGTGCTCCTTCTTGGTGTCGACGATCCAGACCGCGGCCGGGAGCTTCTGCATGTCCCGCAGACCACCGAGGGTCTTGGTGAGCTTGGTCTTCTCACGGAACAGCTGGAGGGTCTCCTTCTTGGTGTAGCCGGCGGCGGTGCCGGTCAGGTCACCCAGCGCCTCCAGCTCCTTCATCCGCTGGAGCCGCTTGTACACCGTCTGGAAGTTGGTCAGCATGCCACCGAGCCAGCGGTGGTTGACGTACGGCTGACCGACCCGGGTCGCCTGCTCGGAGATGGCCTCCTGAGCCTGCTTCTTGGTGCCGACGAACAGGATGCTGCCGCCCTCGGCCACCGTGTTGCGCACGAAGTCGTACGCCTTCTCGATGTAGTCGAGGGTCTGGCGCAGGTCGATGATGTAGATGCCGTTGCGCTCGGTCATGATGAAGCGCTTCATCTTCGGGTTCCAGCGCCGGGTCTGGTGCCCGAAGTGGACACCGCTCTCCAGCAGCTGACGCATGGTCACGACGGCCATGGTGGGGTACTCCTCAAGATCCCTGGTTGTTCCGCCCGACCGGTGGCCGGGCGTCCTGGCGCCTGGTCGCCGGCCATGGTGGGCCCGACGGAATCGGGACCAGGGAGGCCGTCGCCCCACGACGAGACGTGGGGAGGGCACGCGAGGTCGACCGCGCAAGGCGGTCGCCAAGAGGCCAGTGTACGCCCCCACCCCGCCACCCGGCCCCGGGCTCCCCTCCGATGGAAGGGCGGCCCGGGATGCGGGAGGCGTCACCCTCGACGCAGCCGGCTGGTGGGTGGGTGGGTCAGCGGGCGGCCAGGGCGGCGGCGAGGAAGAGGACCAGCCCGACGGTGAGGTAGGCGGTCGGCGGGCGCAGCCAGCCCCGGTCGCCGTCGGCCATCGCCAGCCCGCCGGCACGCAGCCCGTACAGGCCGCCGGCGAAGATCGGCAACCCGACCACCAGGAAGATGCCCACGACGACGTGCGACACCGGGACCGGATCGCCGGTCAGGCCGTGCAGCAGCACCCGCAGCGCCGGAATCTCGAAGACCAGCACCGACAGACCCAGCAGCGCCGCCAGCGCCGGCCGCCGGGTGCGGTAGACGCCGTCGGAGGCCGGCCCACCCGTCCGGTACGCCCCGTCGGGGCCGGCCACGCCGTCCGGACGGGGCACGACCGGCGCCATCGGGCCGGTCGGCACCTCAAGCGGGGAGGGTTCGGCCGGCCGGTTGGGTTCGACGATCGGATAGTTGCCCAGTGCCGCCGGCCGCCCCGGCTCGGAGCCGGCCAGCGGACCGACCCCGCTGACCCCCAGCACGCCGGAGTCGGCGGCGAACCGACCGGTGCCGCCGTCAACCGCACCGAGCCGACCGGCGCCGCCCGACCGGCCGGTGCCCGGGTCGCCGACGCCCCGGCCCGCCCCGGTGTCGCTCAGCAGGCCGGCCCCGGTGTCACCGGCACCCCGTACCGGGAGGCCCCCGAGCGAGCCCGCGCCGGTGTCGCCGCTCGAACGGGCCACGCCGAGCGGGCCGCTCCCGGTGTCACCCAGCCGGCCGGTGCCGGTGTCACCCACACTCCGCCCCAGCCCGCTGTCGGCCAGCCGGCCGGTGCCGGTGTCGCCGATGCCCCGGGCGGACCCGCCGAGCGACCCCGCGCCGGTGTCCCCGAGCGGACCGGAATCGCCGGCGCCGGCCTCCCGGGCGGCCCGTCGGCCCACCCGGTCGGTGGGGAGTTCGCCGGAGACCTCCGGTTCGTCCCGACGGAGCCGGGTCGGCCGGTATCCGGCGGAGTCGCCCCCGCCGTCACCCAACGGGTCGGCCGCGTCGAAGCGCCCCGGATCGAGACGGTTCGCGTCCGCGTACCGGCCCTCCTCGGCAGCCCGCTGGTCGGGTGTCCGCAACTCGTCGTACCGGCGCACCCCGCTCGCCGTCCGCCAGTCCGGGTCGTCGTACGCGCGGTCCCGGCCGGCCGGGTACCAGCGCGACTCCTGATCTTCGGGGTAGCTCCGTCGTGCGTCCACGTCCGGCACCGTATGCGACCGACCCGTCCGACGCCATTCGCAGGTCGGACCGCTCGACAGGACCGATCGGGCGGATCATCCCCGGTGGTCGACCCCGCCCGGAGCAGGGCGTATCCGGGTGTCCATAGCACGTCGGGGCCCTGATCGTCCGCTCGTCCACAGCCCCCCGGGTTGTCCACAGCCGGGGCCACGGGGGTCGCGTCCCGCCCGCCCCCACCCGGACCCTGACGGGCATGACCAACCGGAACCAGGCGATCGGCGCGTACGGCGAGCGGTGCGCCGTACGCCATCTGATCGGGGCCGGGCTGCGCCCGGTGGCCCGCAACTGGCGCTGCCGCGAGGGCGAGATCGACGTCATCGCCTGGGACGGCCCGGTCCTCGCCTTCTGCGAGGTGAAGACCCGCCGGGGGGACACCTACGGCAGTCCCGCCGAGGCGGTCGTCCCGGCCAAGGCCCGACGGTTGCGCGGGCTCGCCGTCCGCTGGTTGGCCGAGACCGGGACCACCGCCGACGAGGTCCGCTTCGACGTGCTGTCGGTCCGGCTGCCTCCGGCCGGGCCGGCCCGGGTCGAGCATCTCAAGGGCGCCTTCTGATGGCCGGCGGGTGCCGGCACGAGAACCGGTGGTCCGGCGGGCGGGTCCGGGCAGGGGTGGCGCGGTGAGCTACGCCAAGGTGCTCGGGGTGGGGTTGGTCGGCGTCACCGGCCACCTGGTCGAGGTCGAGGCGGACCTCTCCCCCGGCCTGCCGGCGGTGGTCATCTCCGGGCTGCCGGACACCGCCCTGCACGAGGCGCGGGACCGGGTCCGCGCGGCCGTGGTCAACTCGGGGCAGCGCTGGCCCAACCGCCGGATCACCCTCAACCTGCTGCCCGCCACGCTGCCCAAGTACGGCTCGGCCTTCGACCTGGCCATCGCGGTCGCCCTGCTCGGTGCCGCCGGTGAACTGCCGCTGCTGCCGGTGGAGGGGGTGGTGGTGCTCGGTGAGCTGGGGCTCGACGGGACGGTCCGCCCGGTCCGTGGCGTACTGCCGATGGTCACCGCCGCCGTACGCGCCGGGCTGGACCGGGTGGTCGTACCGGTGGGGAACGCGGCGGAGGCGGCGGTGATCCCCGGGGTGCGGGTCCGCGCCGTCGACACCCTGCACCGGCTGGTGGCGTTCATCCGGGACGGGACGCCCCTGCTCGAACCACCGCTCCCCGTCCCCGTCGAGGCGGCGGCCGGGCCGGATCTCGCCGACGTCGCCGGGCAGGGCCTGGGCCGACGCGCGGTGGAGGTGGCAGCGGCCGGCGGACACCACCTCTCCCTGCTGGGGCCACCCGGTGCCGGCAAGACGATGCTCGCCGAACGGTTGCCGTCGATCCTGCCGGAACTCGACGACGCCGCCGCGCTGGAGGTGACCGCGCTGCACTCGATCGCCGGCATCCTGCCGCCGGACGGCCGGCTGCTGCGCCGTCCACCGTTCCAGGCACCGCACCACTCGGCCACCGTGGCGTCCCTCGTCGGCGGCGGCTCGGGACTGGCCCGGCCGGGAGCGGTGTCGCTGGCGCACCGGGGCGTGCTCTTCCTCGACGAGGCCGCCGAGTTCAGCAAGGCCGCCCTGGAGGCGTTGCG
Source organism: Micromonospora sp. HM134 (assembly GCF_007833915.1). Classification (NCBI taxonomy): domain Bacteria; kingdom Bacillati; phylum Actinomycetota; class Actinomycetes; order Micromonosporales; family Micromonosporaceae; genus Micromonospora; species Micromonospora sp. HM134. The sequence goes on along the minus strand of NZ_CP041061.1, from coordinate 1,604,857 downwards.
GCAACCGCTGGAGAGCGGGCAGGTGCACCTGACCCGGGCGCGGGGCGGCACCCGGTACCCGGCCCGGGTCCAGTTGGTGCTCGCCGCCAATCCCTGCCCCTGCGCCCGGCCCGGGGGCGACACGCTCTGCGAGTGCAGCCCGCTGGCCCGCCGGCGGTACCTCGGCCGGCTCTCCGGTCCCCTGCTCGACCGGATCGACGTACAGGTCAGGGTGCTGCCGGTGCGGGCGGCCGAACTGATGGGCACCGACCCGGACGGTGAGCCGTCGGCGGCGGTCGCCGCCCGGGTGGTGGCGGCGCGCGGGGCTGCCGCCGAGCGGTGGGCCGCCGTCGGGCACCGGCTCAACGCGGAGGTGCCCGGTCCGCTGCTGCGCCGCCCACCGTGGCGGCTCGCCGCCGGGGCCACCGCCGAGTTACGCGGTCGACTCGACCGGGGTTCGCTCTCGGCCCGGGGCTTCGACCGGATCATCCGGCTCGCCTGGACGATCGCCGACCTCGACGGCCGGACCCGGCCTGACCGTGACGACGTCCGGGAGGCCATCGGCCTCAGAACGGGGGAGGAAGCGTGACCAGCATCGAGGATCTGCACGCCCGGGTGGCGCTCACCTGGCTGGCCGAGCCGGGCACCCGGTCGGTGTACCAGCTGGTGGGTCGGCTGGGTGCGGTGGCCGCCCTGAAGCTGCTGCTCGACGGTGGTGCGCCCGGCGACGCGTTGCGGGCGACGGTGGCGGCCCGGCTGGACGCCGGCGACCCCCGCGCGGTGGCGGCCGAGGCGGTGGCGCTCACCGACCGGCTCGGCGCGCGGATCGTCTGTCCGGCCGACGACGAGTGGCCCGCCCCGCTGGGTGACCTGGAACGGCTCGAACTGCCCGGGGCGAGCCGGAAGGTCGACCGGGAGACCGCCCCACCGCTGTGCCTGTGGGTACGCGGCGGGTGGCCGCTGGCCGAGGTGCTGGACCGCTCGGTCGCGGTGGTCGGCGCACGGGCCGCCACCGGGTACGGCGTGCACGTCGCCACCGAACTCGGGTACGGCCTGGCCGACCGGGAGTGGACGGTGGTCTCCGGTGGCGCGTTCGGCATCGACGCCGCCGCCCACCGGGGCGCGTTGAACGCCGGTGGGGTGACGGTGGCGGTGCTGGCCTGTGGGGTGGACCGTCCCTACCCGATGGGCAACTCCGCGCTCTTCGACCGGATCGCCGAGACCGGCCTGCTGATCAGCGAGTGGCTGCCGGGCGCGGAGCCGCTTCGTCCCCGCTTCCTGATCCGCAACCGGGTGATCGCCGCCGGGACCCGGGGCAGCGTGCTGGTCGAGGCGGCGGCACGCAGCGGCGCGGCCCAGACCCTGCACCGGGCGATCGCCCTCCGACGACCCTCGATGGTGGTGCCCGGCCCGGTCACCTCGGCGCTGTCCGTCGGCGCACACGAGCTGCTCCGCGAGTACGGGGACACCCGGCTCGTCACCGGCCTCGCGCACGTGCTGGAGGAGGTGGGTCGGATCGGGGTAGACCTGGCGCCGCCCGCCCGGGGTGCGGCCCGCCCGACCGACGTCCTCGACGACGAGGCGACCATGCTGCGTGAGTCGATGCCCCGACGCGGCACGGTCGGCGCGGACGTGCTCGCCGCCCGGGCCGGCGTTCCGGTCCGGACGGCGTTACGCAAACTCGCCCTGCTGGAGGAGTTGGGCCTGGTGGCCCGCCGCGCCGACGGCTACGCCCTCACCCGGCCCCCGTCGCGTTGAGGCGGAGGCGACGGATGGCACCCGGACGTGCCGTACCCCGGCGGACGGGTTCGGATGCGATGATCGCTGCCGTGTCGATTCCCCGTCGTTCCGTCCTCGGTCTCGGATTCGCCGCCGCCCTCGGGCTGACCGGCTGCGCGCAGAACCCGCCCGCCGGGCCGGCCGGCTCCTGGGCCACCCCCGCCCCCGGTGACGGCCCGCAGGGCGGCCAGGGCGCGGCGGCGGCCGGCCGCCCCGGGGCCGCCGCCCGGGGTGCCGCCCCGACCGCAGCGAGCAAGCCGCGCACGCTCAGCGTGGCGCTCCAGCGCTACCTCCAGCCGACCACCGAGAACCCGAAGCACCCGACGTACGCCGGGGCGGTGGTGCTGGCGACGACCGACGGTGAGCCGACCGACCACCTGGCGGTCGGTGAGGCACTTCGCTACGACGCCGGGCCGGTGCTGCTGCCGGCGGCGAAGCGGATCGCCATGCGCCCCGACTCGATCTTCGATCTGGCCTCGCTCACCAAGGTCTACACCGCGATCCTCACCCTGCAACAGGTCGACAGCGGGCGGATCGACCTGGACGCGCCGGTGGTGCGGTACCTGCCCGGGTTCACCGGCGTCGGCAAGTCCACCGTCACCGTGGCGATGCTGCTGGCGCACACCAGCGGCCTGCCGGTCGGGGCGAAGGTGACCGGCTACTCGACGATGGCGCAGCGGTGGCAGGCGGTGCTGGCCACCCCGCTGGTCAGCGGTGCCACCCCGGGCACGGTGTTCCGCTACTCCAGCGTCGGTCTGATGGTGGCCGGGAAGATCGTCGAGAAGGTCACCGGGCTCACCCTCGACCGGGCGCTGAAGACCTACCTGACCACCCCGTTGGGGCTGCGCTACACCGGATTCAACCCCAACACCTGGCTCGGTACGACCGACCGGGCCAACCGTCTGGTCGCCACCGACGCCCGCTCCTCCCGGGGACTGCTGCGCGGTGTGGTGCACGACGACGTCGCCAACCACCTCGGCGGGGTAGCCGGTCACGCCGGCATCTTCGCCCCCGCCGAGGAGGTGGCGGTCATCGGGCAACTGCTGCTCGACGGCGGCAGCTACGGCGGAAAGCGCATCCTCGCCGGGAACACCGTCGCCCGGATGCTGCGCAACGCCAACACCGGGTTGCCCGCCGTTGACCCGGACCGGCCGGGACGCACCTCCGACCACGGCCTCGGCGTGGTGCTCAACCAGCCCTGGTTCATGGGCAGGCTCGCCCGGCCCGCCACCTTCGGGCACACCGGGTTCACCGGCACCTCGTTCCTGGTCCAGCCCGACCGACGCCGGGTGCTGGTGCTGCTGACCAACCGCGCCCACCCGAACTGGAGCTGGGCCGACCCGGACCCGGCCCGGGTCGCCGTGGCCGACACGTTCGCCTGACCCGCCCCCGCCGCCGGCTGGCCACAGCCCGAGCACCCCCGCGCCCAACGGCCGCCGAGCCGGAGCACCACCACGTCCGTCCACCCGCGGCCGTCCAACCGCCTCCTCCGGCTGGCCGTCCACCCTCCGGATGGCTTGCCGGGCCCGACGGGTCATCCGGTCGGCGGTGTCGGCTTGTCGGCGTCCGTAAGCTGGGCCGGTGAACCCGGACGAGTGGTCGATCGCAGGTCGACGACTGTCGACCCCCGGCAGTTGCCGCCGGGCGATCTCGGCGGTGGACGATGAGTAGTCGCGGCCCGGGGACCCGGGCCACCCATCAGGCACTGCCACCGGTCATGCGGGACGCGGTCGACGGATTCGCCGTGCACCTGGCGCAGGTACGCAACCGCTCCGCGCACACCGTCCGGGCGTACGTCGCCGACCTGGTCTCGCTGCTCGACCATGCGGTCCGGATGGGCTGCACGGTCCCCGCCGACCTGGATCTGGGCGTGTTGCGCAGTTGGCTGGCGAGGCAGCGGACCACCGGCGCGGCATCCAGCTCGTCGGCTCGACGGGCCGCTGCGGCACGTACCTTCAGCGGCTGGGCCCACCGGTCCGGCCTGATGGCGGCGGACGTGGCCGCCCCGCTGGCCACCCCGAAGACGCGTCGGGAGCTGCCGGTGGTGCTCCGCGCCGACCAGGTCGCCACCCTCGTGGAGGCACCGGGCCGGGACCGGCCCACCACCCCGGGCCCCGACAGGTCTCCCGCCGGGCTACGCGACGCTCCTTCCACCGGGGCACCTCCCGCACCGACCACCGACCGGTCCCCCGCCCTCGAAACTGGCGGGACCGGGACCGGGACGGCCGGCGCGCCGACCGGTGACGGATCCCCGGCGGTCAGGTCCCCGGGCGACGGTTCCGGGGTGCCGGGTCACTCCGGTGCCGGCGGGCCTTCCGAGCCGGACCCGGCGCAGGAGGCGGTCCTGGTACGTGACCGGGCGCTGCTCGAACTGCTCTACGCGACAGGTGCACGGATCAGCGAGGTGTGCGGCCTGGACACCACGGACATCGACCGGGAACGTCGGGTGGTCCGGGTCCTCGGCAAGGGCAACCGGGAACGGACGGTCCCGTACGGGCTGCCGGCGCAGCGGGCGGTCGACAGGTGGTTGACGGTCGGCCGACCCGAACTGGCCGGCCCGGACTCCGGGCGGGCCCTGTTTCTCGGCGCCCGGGGTGGGCGGCTGCACCCGACCATGGCCCGACGGATCGTCGCCGGGTACGCGCGGGCCGCCGGGCTACCGCCGACCAGCCCGCACGGGCTGCGGCACTCGGCGGCCACCCATCTGTTGGACGGCGGGGCCGACCTGCGGGCGGTGCAGGAGCTGCTGGGGCACTCGTCCCTGGCGAGCACCCAGATCTACACCCACGTGTCGGTGGAACGGCTCCGCGCCGCCTACCGCCAGGCCCACCCCCGGGCCTGACCGCCCTGCCGGCCGCTCCCCCGCCGGCCGCGCCCCGAGGACCGGCGCCGGCCCTACCCCGGGGCTCGCGCAAGCTCTGCCCCGGGGCCGGGCACGGTCGCGGTCCGGAGCGGATGGGACAACGCCCTCAGCGGGGTGCGGTGACCGGCGACGATCGGTCCGGCCGCCCGGCGACATGCCGGCTACGATCGCCCGATGAGCGTCCCGACGCCGCCCGAGTCGATTCCCGGGGCCCGACTGCTCTTCACCCTCGACCCCTCGGTCAGTTACCTCAACCACGGGGCGTTCGGTGCGGTACCGCTCAGCGTGCAGCGCACCCAGCGGCGGCTGCGCGACGAGATGGAAGCCAACCCGCAGCGCTTCTTCGGCATGGCGCTGATCGACCGGCTCGCCCACACCCGACGGCACCTGGCCGCCTTCCTCGGTGCCGATCCGGAGGGCACCGCGCTGGTCGGCAACACCACGACGGGGGTGGCCGTGGTCCTCCAGTCGCTCGGCCTACGCCCCGACGACGAGGTCCTCGGCACCGACCACGGGTACGGCGCGGTGAACTACTCCGTCGCCCGGGAGTGCCGCCGGACAGGCGCGACCACCCGTAGCCTGCACCTGCCCCGGTCCGCCACCGACGCGCAGATCGTGGAGATCGTCCGGGCCGGCCTGCGCCCGGGGCGTACCCGGTTGCTGCTGGTCGACCAGCTCACCTCGGCCACCGCCCGGGTGCTGCCGGTCGCCGCGCTGGTGGCGGTGGCCCGGGAGCACGGCATTCCGGTGCTGGTGGACGCGGCACACGTGCCCGGGATGCTGCCGGTGCAGGTCGACGCGATCGGGGCCGACTTCTGGGTGGGCAACCTGCACAAGTGGGGGTTCGCCCCGCGCGGCACCGCCGTGCTGGTCGTCGCCCCGTCGTGGCGGACGCGGATCGAGCCGTTGGTGGTGTCCTGGCAACAGGCCGAGGGCTTCCCGGGGAACGTCGAGTGGCAGGCCACCCTCGACTACACGAGTTGGTTGAGCGCCCCGGCCGGTCTCTACGCGCTGCGCAGCCTCGGTGTCGAACGGGTCCGGGCGCACAATGCCGCACTGGCCGCGTACGGGCAGCAGGTGGTCGGGGACGCGCTCGGGGTGCCCCCGGCCGACCTGCCCGACCCGGGCGGGCCGGGGGTGGCGATGCGGATCGTGCCGTTGCCGGCGGGCGTCGCCGGCACCCTGGAGGAGGCCGCTGCCCTGCGTGGCCGGATCGCCGAACGCCTCGCCGCCGAGGTGGCGGTGATGGCCTGGCACGGTCGGGGTTGGCTGCGGCTGTGCGGCCAGGTCTACAACACCCCCGACGAGTACGAGCGGCTGGCGGCCCGGTTGCCGGCGCTGCTGGCCGGGGTCGGGCGGGGCTGAGCCGCCGCCGTCGGAGCGCCGACCGCACCGGCAGGGTGCCGCGTCGTCCCGCCGGGCGACCCCGTCCGGCCCGGCACCCCATCGTCGACCACCGCCGGTGCGGGTCGTCGCGTCGGGAGCGTTGCCGCTGGCCGGGCGGCGATCCGTAGCGGCGTCGCGGGCCGGGTGGAACCCGGCGTCGACGGTGGAACCCGGTCCGACGCCGAGGCTGAGGCCGGCCGTCACCGGGAGCAGGCGGACCCGGCCGAGCCCGAGCAGGGCCAGCGGGTCGAGGTACTCCGGGCCACGTCGGGCGCCCCAGTGCAGGCAGCCGTGGGACGGTGCGGCCGTCGGAGGGCAGCCCGGATGCCCGGCCAGCAGCACGCCCAGCGCGGCGCCGGCCGCCACCACGTCACCGGTGTGCACCCGGGGACGTACCGGCTCGTAGGTGGTCCGCAGCCCTTCGGGGTGGCCGACGGTGACCACCGGTCGGCCGGCGACCATGCCGGCGAAGAGCACCGTGCCGGCCCCGGCGGCCCGGACGGTGGCACCGGGCGCGGCGGCGAGGTCCACGCCCCGGTGGCCGGCGAGCCAGGGCAGCGGGGGTGGGTCGAACGGGCGTACCGGTCGGGGCGGGCCGTCGAGCGGCCACCGGAACGCCGGTGCGGGCGCGGCCCGGAGCGGGGCGGATCGTGGCGTGGTCGGCCGGCCGGGGAGCCAGTGCGAGCCGAACACGAGCACGGCGACCCCGAGGGCCGTCACCTGCCGTAGTCCTGTGCGCATCACCGCAGCATGCCGGGGCCGCCCGCGTGGTGCCGCGCACCTGGTGTCCGCTGTGGATGACGGGACGGGCTGTGGAAAACGCCCGGCGGACCGGTGGATCTGTTATGCCGCGTGCCGGCCGCCGGGGCGGAACGACGGCGGTGCCGGCCGGCGGAACGGAAGGGGACAGTGCCGGCCGCCGGGGCGGAACTACGACGGTGCCGGCCGGCGGACCGGTCTAGGCTGGCGGGATCGCAGTGCGGCGCGGACCGGGAGGCCACCGATGACCACCATGGACGACGTGAGCCGGCCCTCGCGGGTCGCCGGCCCGGACGAGGCGATCAGCCCGGAGGAACTCCAGTTGGCCGCCCGCAACCACGGCATACCGCTCGAAGCGTTGCGCTACGACGTCACCCCGGCCGGCCTGCACTACCTGCTCATCCACTACGACATCCCCGACCTCGACCCGGCGGCGCACACGCTGACCGTGGCCGGGGCGGTGGGTCGGCCGCTCCGGCTCGGCCTGGCCGAACTGCGCGAACGCCCCCGGGTGACCCACCGGGTGACGCTGGAGTGCGCCGGCAACGGCCGGGCGTTGCTGCATCCGCGCCCGGTCAGCCAGCCGTGGCTGGTGGAGGCGGTGGGCAACGCCGAGTGGACCGGTACCCCGCTGGCGCCGCTGCTGCGCGAGGCCGGGATCGCGCCCGACGCGGTGGACGTGGTGTTCACCGGCGCCGACCACGGCGTGGAGCGCGGGGTGGAGCAGGACTACCAGCGGGCCCTGCCGGTCGACGACGCGCTGCGCGACGAGGTGCTGCTGGCGTACGAGATGAACGGCGCTCCCCTGCTGCCCCAGCACGGCGCACCGCTGCGGCTGGTCGTTCCCGGCTGGTACGGCATGGCGCACGTCAAGTGGCTGCGCACGATCAGCGTGCTGACCCGGGAGTTCGACGGCTACCAGAACGCGGTGGCCTACCGGCTGCGGCGCGACGCCGACGACCCGGGGGTGCCGGTGACCCGGATCGAGCCCCGGGCGCTGGTCCGGCCGCCGGGTTTCCCGGATTTCATGTCCCGGTCGCGGGTGCTGCGGCCGGGGCCGTGCACGGTGGACGGTCGCGCCTGGTCGGGGCACGGCCCGGTGGTGGCGGTGGAGGTGACCACGGACGGCGGGGCGAGCTGGTCGCCGGCCACCCTGGACCCGCCGGCCGGTGGCGATTGGTCGTGGCGTCGCTGGCGGTACGCGTGGACGCCGCAGCCCGGCCGCTACGCGCTGGGGGCGCGGGCGACCGACGCGTCGGGGCGGACGCAGCCGGTGGAGCAGCCGTGGAACCGGGGTGGGTTCGCCAACAACCTCGTCCAGCGGGTCGACGTGCTCGTCGTCGCGGAGTGAGGGCGGGGCGGGCCGGGGTCCGGCGTCGGCGGGTGGGACGCCGACGCCGGGCCGCCGGTCAGCTACCGAAGCCCGAGTCGGCGGGCAGCGAGATGTCGGGCTTCTCCAACTCCTCGACGTTGACGTCCTTGAACGTCATCACCCGGACGTTCTTGACGAAGCGGGCGGGACGGTACATGTCCCACACCCAGGCGTCGTGCATCTCGACCTCGAAGTAGACCTCGCCGTCGGAGTTGCGCACGTGCAGGTCCACCTGGTTGGCCAGGTAGAAGCGGCGTTCCGTCTCCACCACGTAGGAGAACTGACGGACAATGTCGCGGTACTCCCGGTAGAGCTGCAGCTCCATCTCGGTCTCGTACTTTTCGAGATCTTCCGCGCTCATCGCACTCCGCCTTCCATGACCACATCTTCCCCCACCGGTGCCGGAGGCCGAGGCTGCTCGCCCAACGCCACGCCGACGGTACCCCCTGTCGGGCCCGAGCGCTCCATCGGCTCGGGAGCGGCTGCGCCGAGCGGCCGGCGGGCCCGGGGCGGGGCACCCTCCCGGCCCGACACGGCGGCCACGTTGACGTACGAGAACCGGTGCTCCACGCAGGGCCCCCGCTCGCGCAGCGCCTCGGTGTGCTCGGCCGTGATGTACCCCTTGTGCTCGGCGAAACCGTACCCCGGGTGGCGTCCGTCCAGCTCCACCATGATCCGGTCCCGGGTGACCTTGGCCAGTACGCTGGCCGCCGCCACGCAGGCCGCCACCCGGTCGCCCTTCCAGACCGCCAGCCCCGGCACGTCCAGCCCGTCCACCCCGAAGCCGTCGGTGAGCACGTACTCGGGGCGGGTGGTCAGCGAGGCCAGGGCCCGGCGCATCGCGGCGAGGTTGCACACGTGCAGCCCCCGGGCGTCGACCTCCTCGGCCGGGATGACCACCACCGCGTACGCCAGGGCGCGGGCGACGACCTCGGCGTACACCCGTTCCCGGCTGGCCGGGGTGAGCAGCTTGGAGTCGGCGAGTCCCTCGATCTCGCCGCGTCGCCCCTCGGGCAGCACCGCGGCGGCGGCCACCAGCGGGCCGGCGCAGGCTCCCCGGCCGGCCTCGTCCGCGCCCGCGACGTGCCGGAAGCCGCGGCGTTGCAGGGCCCGTTCCAGCGCGTAGAGCCCACCGTCGCGGCGCACCACCGTGCGCGGCGGGGTCAGCACGACGGCTCCGAAGCGGGGGCCGCCCCCACCACCTGGGTGAGCAGGTCGGCCAGGTCGGCGGGGTAGCACCGCTCGGCGGTGTCGGCCAGTTCGGCCGCCGACCACCAGCGGTGCCCGGTGACGCTGGCCCGCTCGATCTCGTCGAAGCCGGCCGTGTCCACCTCCCAGGCGGGCACCCGGAACACGAAGAACTCCTGTTCCTGGCGGTACCACACGCCGTCGAAGGGAAACTCGATCGTCTCGGAGCGGACCGACCGGCCCAGTTCGGCCTGCGTCAGCCGCAGCCCGGTCTCCTCGGCCAACTCCCGGGCGGCCCCGGCCGCCGGGGACTCCCCCGGGGTGAGCCCACCGCCGGGGGTGAACCAGTACCGGTGACCCGGGCGGGCCGGGTCGGTGCCCGCGAAGAGGAGCACCCGGCCGGACGCGTCGACGAGCAGCACGCGGGCCGCACGTCGGGGGTGGAAGACGGTCACCGCATCAGCCTGCCAGACGGTGCCTGTGGTCGGCCATGCCCGGGGCGGGCCCGGCCGGTCAGGGGTTGGGAATCCCGTCGAACGACTTCGGCACGCTGAGCCAGGTGGCCCGGTCGAACGGCCAGAACACGGTGAAGGCCCGGCCCACCACCTCGCTCTCGGGGATGGTGGCGCTGTCGATGTTGCGGCCGGACTGCTGCCAGTGCTCCAGGGAGTCGCCGGAGGCCGAGCGGTGGTCACCCATCACCCAGAGCCGCCCCGCCGGGACGGTGATGTCGAACTCCTGGTCGGCGGGCTTGTCCTGCTGCCCGTTGGCGGAGTAGATGTACGGCTCGTCGAGGGACTTGCCGTTGATGGTCAGCCGTTCCTGCGCGTCGCAGCAGACCACGTGGTCACCGCCGACCCCGATCACCCGCTTGATGAAGTCCTCACCGTCGGGGTTGCCGCTCCACTCGGTCGGCGCCTTGAACACCACCACCTCGCCGCGGTGCGGTGAGCGGAAGTCGTAGACCAGCTTGTTGACCAGCACCCGATCGTCGATCTTGAGGGTGTTCTCCATGGACGGCGACGGGATGAAGAAGGTCTGCAGCACGAATGCGCGGACCAGCACCGCCACCAGAATCGCGACGCCCAGGAGAATGGGCAGTTCCTTCCAGAAGGAGCTGCGCGGCTTTTCGGTCTGCTCGTCAATCACGGGTGGAGCCTACGTCGCCGGAGCCGAACGGGCCGCCCGGAACGCCGGAGGTGTTCCCGCCACCCGGCCCGTCGCCACCGTTCCCGTCGTCGGACCCGGCCCCGGCCGTCGGGCCGGGCGGGGTCGCGGGACCACGCCCGGCGCCCGGACCGGGTGACGGCGGCGAGCAGGGCGGCGACCGGGACGAGCAGCACCACGTCGCCGGTCGGGGTCGGCCGCACCGGGGCCGGGGCGGTGTTCGCGGCGGCGGAGTCGGACAGCCTGGCGAAGGTGGCCGGCACCGGCAGCGACGCCCACCGCGACGACGGCCACACCACCATGAACGCCCGGCCGACCACGTTGTCGATCGGCACCGGGCCCTGGCAGCGGGCGTCCTGGGAGACCAGCCGGTGGTCACCCATCACGAAGATCTGCCCCGGGGGTACGACCACCTCGTCGAACCGGCGGGACCGGCACTCCTTCGGGTTCGGCGGGACGTCCAGCGGGGAGTCCCGCACCACGTACGGCTCGTCGAGCGGGATGCCGTTGACCATGACCCGGCCCTGGTCGTCGCAGCACTTGACCCGGTCGCCGGGCACCCCGATCACCCGTTTGATGAAGTCCTTCTCGCCGGGGCGGCTCACCCCGACCAGATCGCCGAGGGTGCGTCCGATCTTGCCGGCGGCGCCGGCCGGTGGCACGGGATTCTCCTGGGCGACCCACTTGTCGGTGCCCCGGAACACCACGACCTCGCCGCGCAGCGGGTCGCGCATGTCGTAGACGACCTTGTTGACCAGGACCCGGTCGCCGATGAGGAGGGTGTCCTCCATCGAGCTGGACGGGATGAAGAAGGCCTGGAGCAGGAAGGTGCGGATCAGCACCGCGAGGCAGAAGGCCACGATCAACAGCAGTGGCAGTTCCTGCCAGAGGGGCATCTGCCGACGGGCGGGGCGGGCCCGCCGACGCCACGGGTCCGCTGTGCCGTTCGAGTCAAGCACCTGCACCACGCCACTCCCCGGTCCGCAGAAACGACACTACCGCCCGGGAGCCTCGTCGAGGCCCCACGGGCGGCAGGGACGATCGGAGCGCCGCGACCTGTCGTCGCGACGCCACCCGCCGGTCTGCGCCCGTACCGATCAGCGTAATGCGCTCTGGTCGATACGACATCCGCGCAGGTCAGGCGGCGTGGCGAACGGAGATCAGCTGGGCTGCTTCTCGCGCTTCTCCTTGATCTTGGCCTTCTTGCCGCGCAGCTCGCGCAGGTAGTAGAGCTTGGCCCGGCGCACGTCACCACGGGTCACGACCTCGATCCGGTCGATACCCGGGCCGTTGAGCGGGTACGTCCGCTCCACACCCACACCGAAGCTGACCTTGCGGACCGTGAAGGTCTCGCGCAGACCGTCACCCTGGCGGCGGATGACGACGCCCTGGAAGATCTGGACCCGGGACCGGTTGCCCTCGACGACCCGCGCGTGCACCTTGACGGTGTCACCGGCCCGGAAGTCGGGGAGGTCGGTACGCTTCGACTGGGCGTCAAGGGCGTCCAGGATGTTCATCGCTGCGTCCTCGTGATGCTCACGGCGCACCGTCACTCGGTGCGCGGATGGGTGATTCTGATCCCCGGGTGGTTGCCGGCGGGCCGACCCCGGTCGGGAATCCTCGCAGCCGCCCACGGCGTGGACGGATGCGGCAACCCCTCTACTTTGCCACATCCCCCGGGGGCAGGGGGAAGCCACCCCGCTCCAACGCGGCCACGTCCCGTTTGTCCAGGATCTCCGGGGACAGCGCGGCGATCATGTCGGGCCGTCGGCGGGCCGTCCGGGTCAGCGCCTCGTCGCGCCGCCAGCGGGCGATCCGCCCGTGGTCGCCCGAGCGGAGCACGTCGGGCACCTCGTGCCCCCGCCAGCTCGCCGGCTTGGTGTACATCGGGGCTTCCAGCAGGCCCTGGGCGTGCGACTCGTCGTCCAGCGAACCGGCGTTGCCGAGCACCCCCGGCAGCAGCCGGGTGACCGCCTCCAGGATCACCAGCACCGCGACCTCGCCGCCGAAGAGCACGTAGTCGCCGAGCGAGACCTCGGTGACCTTCAGCCGGGTCGCCGCGTGGTCGAGCACCCGCTGGTCGATGCCCTCGTACCGGCCGCAGGCGAAGAGCAGGTGCGACTCGGCGGCCAGCTCGTGCGCCATCGCCTGGGTGAACGGCGCACCGGCCGGGGAGGGCACCAGCAGCCGGGGCAGGGTCAGACCGTCCGGGGCCAGTTCGTCGGGGGCCAGCGCGTCCAGCGCCTCACCCCACGGCTCGGGCCGCATCACCATACCCGGCCCGCCGCCGTACGGCGTGTCGTCGACCGTGCGGTGCACGTCGTGGGTCCAGTCCCGCAGGTCGTGGACGGCCAGCCGGAGCAGGCCCTGCTCCCGGGCCCGCCCGATCAGGGACAGGTCGAGCGGGGCGAAGTACTCCGGGAAGATCGACACGATGTCGACGCGCATGTGGGTGGCTTCCGGCTAGAGGTCGAGCAGACCGGCCGGCGGGTCGACGACGACGCGTCCGCCGGCGAGATCGACCTCCGGGACGATCGCCTTGACGAACGGGATCAGCGCGCTGCCCCCCTGCGGACGGCGCAGGACCAGCAGGTCGGAGGCGGGCGCGTGGTCGATCTTCGCCACCTCGCCGAGGTGCTCCCCGGCGGGGGTCACCACGGCCAGCCCGACCAGCTGGTGGTCGTGGAACTCCTCCGGGTCCTCCGGCGGGGCGACGGAGGCGCTGTCCACCCCGAGCAGGGTGCCGCGCAACGCCTCGGCGGTCTCCCGGTCGAGCACCCCCTCGAAGGCCACCAGCATCCGACCCTGGTGCCAGCGGGCCGCCTCGATGGTCAGCTCGCCGGGGACCTCGTAGGCCACGCCGGGAGCGGCGGCCTCGGCCGGCTCGGCCCCGCCCCGGCGCGGTGCCGCCACCCGGGGCGTCGCCCCCGGCTCGGTGCACAGCACCGCGCCGGGGGCGAACCGCGCTTCGGGCTCGTCGGTCCGCACCTCCACGGTGACCTCACCGCGGATGCCGTGCGGTTTGCCGATCCTGCCGACGATGAGCAGCATCAGTACGAGTCGACGATGTCGACGCGTACCCCGCGTCCACCGATGGAGCCGATCACCTGACGCAGTGCCTTGGCGGTCCGCCCGGACCGCCCGATCACCGTGCCGAGATCCTCCGGGTGCACGCGGACTTCGAGCCGCTTGCCCCGACGGGAGTCGACCATGCGGACGCGCACGTCGTCCGGGTGGTCGACGATCCCCTTGACCAGGTGCTCCAGGGCGGGACGCAGCGGCATGTCAGGCCTGCTCACCGGCGTCGGCAGCAGCAGCCGGGGCCTCGGCCGGAGCCTCGGTCTTCGGCGCCTCGGTCTCGGCCGGGGCCTCCGCCTTGGCGGCCTTGCGGGCCGGCTTGGCCGGGGTCTCCGGGGCCAGGCCCGCGGCGGCCTTCGCCTCGGCCTCGTACGCCGCCTTGCGGTCGGCGCGCTCGGCGGCGACCTTGAGCGGCGGCGGGGCCGGCAGGCCCTTGAACTTCTGCCAGTCGCCGGTCAGCTCCAGCAGACGCTGGACGGCCTCGCTCGGCTGCGCGCCGACCGAGAGCCAGTACTGGACCCGCTCCGACTTGACCTCGATGATCGAGGGGTCTTCCTTCGGCTGGTAGACGCCCACGAACTCGATCGCGCGACCGTCACGCTTGGTACGCGAGTCCGCGACGACGATGCGGTACTGCGGGTTGCGGATCTTGCCCATCCGCAGGAGCCGGATCTTTACGGCCACAGTTGTTTCGCTCCTGTTGCGATTTCACCGACCCGGCTACGGGCGGTGCACGGGTGAGCGTCGACCGGCACAGTGGGGTTGGGCCGGAGACTGCTCGATGGACTGGCGACGCGCCCGGGTTAGAGGGCGCCGAACGCGCGCCGGATACCAGCGAACCATTCTGCCAGATCACCTGGCGAACACTCACATCGGCCCACCCCACCGGCCCGCCGGGCGTTCCGGCCGGGAGTGGGCCACGACACACTCACCGCACGGGGGGCCGGTCCCAGCCGGGCGGCAGCTCCGTCGGGGGCGTCCAGTCGGCCGGCGGGACGAAGTCGCACCAGGTGCCGTCGAACGGGAACTTCCCCGCCTCGGCGAGGGCGATCACCCGCTCCCCCTCGGCGCGGACCGCCCCCTCGTCGGCCACCCAGTAGTGGTCGGGGAAGGCGAGCCGCTCGGTGAACTCGTCCTCGTCCTTCCACTGCCAGCTGTGGTCGGGGTGGACCACCACGTCCAGGTCCTGGTCGACCATGTCCACCCCGGCGAGCGACCCGTCGTCCCACCGGACGCCGGGCTCCTCCAGGTTGACGTACCAGGCGACGAACCGGTCCTGGGCGTCGCGGAAGAACCAGACCGAGTGGGCTGCGCCCGTGGGCAGGAACTTCAGCACCGGCGGCCCGTTCCACCGACCTCGGGCCAGCCGGTACGACGAGGTGATCCACTCGGTGAACGGCACCGCCCGCATCCCCAGCCCCGCCTCGGTGACCTCGTGCGCCACCGGCGTGTCCCGGGCCACCCAGAGCAGCAGGCCCCGGTCGTCGTCGAGGACCACCCGGGCCGGCCGGACCCAGCCGATCCGGCCGTGCCGCACGTTCCGGTGCATGATCAGCTGGCCCGGTTCGAAACGCACCACACCTCCACAGCTCTGCACGGACTTGCGGGGGCACCGGCCCGGCGGTCCGGACACCGACCGCGTACCCCGGGTCCGGCCGTGCCGACGGGGGCACCGCCGGCAGGGACGGCCCCGGGTCGGCCGTGAAACGGCTCAGTAGGCGCGGGCCAGGATGGCGGTGAGGTCCGGCTCGTCCTCGCTGTCCGGCACGGAGCCGTCGGCCCGCAGCAGGCACCGGACGGTGACGCCCTGGCCGTTGGCCTCGGCCTCACCCGGCACGCCGACGGCCGACCAGGGCACCATGGCCCAGCCGGTGGCCGCCGCCTCGATCGCCTCGGCGAGGGTGGACACCTCGACGGTACGGGACCGCCGGTGGGCGAGCGCCTCGTCGTGCAGGGCCTGCTGGTCGGCCTCCAGGGCGGCCAGCACCGCGCCGACCACGTCCGCGACCGGGGTGGGTGCCTTCGAGCCGTCCGTCCGGCGGACCACGACCGCGTTGCCGGCGGCCAGGTCGCGGGGGCCGACCTCGACGCGTACCGGATAGCCGCGCAGCTCGGCGTCGACGGCCCGGCGGCCGAACGCGGTGTCGGTACGGTCGTCGAGCGCGACCCGGACCCCGGCGTCGCGCAGCGCGTCGCGCAGCTTGGCCGCCGCCTCGCCCACGCCGTCGCCCGCCTTGACGATCATGATGTACGCCTGGACCGGGGCCAGCCTCGGCGGCACCCGCAGCCCGTTGTCGTCGCCGTGCGCCATGATCAGCCCACCGAGCATCCGGGTGGAGGTGCCCCAGGAGGTCGTCCAGGCGTGCTCCCGGCCGCCCTCGGCCGAGGAGTAGCTGATGTCGAACGCCTTGGCGAAGTTCTGCCCCAGCTCGTGGCTGGTGCCGAGCTGGAGCGCCTTGCCGTCACCCATCATGCCTTCGCAGGTGTAGGTGGCGGTCGCCCCGGCGAAGCGCTCCCGGGTGGTCTTCAGCCCGACCACCACCGGGATGCCCAGCACGTTGACCATCAGGTCCTCGTACGCCTCGTGCAGGATCTTGCGGGCGTAGGCGCGGGCGTCCTCCCGCGTGGCGTGCGCGGTGTGCCCCTCCTGCCAGAGGAACTCGCTGGTGCGCAGGAAGATCCGCGGGCGCAACTCCCAGCGGACCACGTTCGCCCACTGGTTGAGCAGCAGCGGAAGGTCCCGGTACGAGTCGATCCACTTCGCCATGAACTCGCCGATCACCGTCTCGCTGGTGGGGCGCACCACCACCGGCTCGGCGAGCTGCTTGCCGCCACCGTGGGTGACCACCGCCAGCTCCGGCGAGAAGCCCTCGACGTGTTCCGCCTCGCGCTTGAGGTAGCTCTCCGGGATGAACAGCGGGAAGTACGCGTTCTCCGCGCCGGCCGCCTTGATCCGGGCGTCCATCTCGGCCTGCATCCGCTCCCAGATGGCGTAGCCGGCCGGTCGGATGACCATGGTCCCCCGGACCGGGCCGTTGTCGGCCAGCTTCGCCTTGGCGATCAGGTCCTGGTACCAGCGGGGAAAGTCCTCCGCACGGGGAGTGAGCACGCGAGCCATGACCGCACATCCTATGCGCCCCGCCCGAGGTCGACGTCATCGGGCGCGCTGCCGCGCCCCGTGCGGCCCGGCCGGGGTCAGCGGACCACCCGGCCGCGCAGGACGATCCGGCTGGGTGACCGGACCACCCGCAGGTCACGGCGCGGATCCTCGGGGTAGACGACCAGGTCCGCCAGGCCGCCCTCGACCAGGCCGGGGAAGCCGAGCCACTCCCGGGCCCGCCAGGAGGCGGCGGCGAGGACGTCCACGGCGGGCATGCCGGCCTGCTCGTGCAGCAGCAGCATCTCCTCGGCGGCCAGCCCGTGGTCGATGCCGCCGCCCGCGTCGGTGCCCACGTAGATCGGCACCCCGGCCTCGTGGGCGGACCGCACCACCTCGGGGAAGCGGTCGCGCAGGGCGAGCATGTGGTCGGCGTAGCCGGGGAACTTGGGGCGGGCCGCGGCGGCGATGCCCCCGAAGGTCCGAATGTTGATCATCGTGGGGACGAGCGCGGTGCCCTGCCGGGCCATCAGGTCGATCAGGTCGGGGCTCAGCCCGGTGCCGTGCTCCACCGAGTCCACCCCGACCCGCACCATGATCTCCACGGCCGACTCGCTGAACGTGTGCACCGCCGCGCGCACCCCGGCGGCGTGCGCGGCGGCCACGGCGGCGGCCATCGTGTCGGCGTCCCAGGCCGGCGCGAGGTCGCCCACGCCCCGGTCGATCCAGTCGCCGACCAGCTTGACCCAGCCGTTGCCGGCGGCGGCCTGCGCGGTGACCGTCGCGGCCACCTCCGCCGCGCCGACCTCCAGCCCGATGTCGCGCAGGTAGCGCTTCGGCGGGGCGACGTGCCGCCCGGCGCGGGCCAGTCGCGGCAGGTCCGGTTCGTCGTCGAGTTCGGGGTACGGGTACGGCGAGCCGGCGTCGCGCAGCGCGAGCACCCCGGCGTCCCGGTCGGTACGGGCCAACGTGCGGGCCTGGTCGAGGGAGGTGACCGGGGTGGCGCCCCGGGCGATGCCGAGGTGGCAGTGGGCGTCGACCAGACCGGGCAACACGAACCCGGAGTCGGCGACCGTCTCCGCGCCGGGCACCGGGTCGAAGGTGACCCGGTCGCCGTCGAGCCAGACGTCCCGGACCTCGTCGTCGGGCAGGAGCACACCGCGCACATGCAGAGCCATGCGCACAGTCCTACCCGATCACCGCCCGTCGGGGGCGAGCAGGTCGTTCTTCCGGGCGGTCAGTGCCGGCAGGTCGACCGAGACCTTCCACGGCTGCTCGGTGACGAACAGGTCCTCGGTGTGGGTGAGCTGCTCGTAGTCGCGGCCGCCGGGACCGAGTGCGTACTCGGTCAGTGTGATCCGGTCCTGGAGCGGGTCGACCACCCAGTACGAGTGGACCCCGGCATGCGCGTACACCTTCGCCTTGTCGTACATGTCGCGGAAGGTGGAGGTGGGTGACACCACCTCCACGGCCAGCAGGGCGTCCTCGACGGGGACGGGCGACCGGCCGGCGTGCCGGCGGTGGATCGCCACCACGTCGGGCCGGGGCTCGTTGCGGCGGTCGACCCGCATCGACAGGTCGAAACTCACGAGGTGATCCGACGGACAATTGACGCGGAGCGTGAGCAGTAGCTCGACGCGCAGGTCCTGATGCAGGGCAGTGGGGGACGGCACGATCAACCTTCCGTTGATCAGTTCGTACGGAAGGTCCTTCGGCAGGTCACCGAGGTCGTCGACCGTCCACTCGTGCCGTTCGGGCAGGATCGGGGCCGCGGTCATGACATCTCCTTCCCAGGGGCGGAACCACCCTAAGCGCCCGCCCCGTCGCCCACCGTAACCGACACGCGTCAGCGGGGCCGGTTGTCGCCCTTGCCGAGCTTGTTGAAGTCGATCTTCGGAAGCTTGAAGCCCGGCGGCAGGCCCTGGCCGCCCGCCAGGTCGTTCGGGTCCATCCCCGGCGGGAGCTGCGGCATGCCACCGGGGAAGCCACCCGGCAGCCCGGCACCCGCGCCGCTGCGCGGCCGGTTGCCACCCTTGGTGCCCTTGCGCTTGTTCTTCGGGGACTTGGTGGCCTTGCGCCGGCCCCCACCGGGCAGGCCCATCATGCCGCCCATCTGCTTCATCATCTTCTGCGCGTCGGCGAAGCGGTTGAGCAGCTGGTTGACGTCCATCACGGTGACCCCGGAGCCACCGGCGATGCGGGCCCGCCGGGACCCGTTGATGATCTTCGGGTTGGTCCGCTCGGCCGGGGTCATCGACCTGATGATCGCGGTGACCCGGTCGAAGTGCTTGTCGTCCAGCTCGGCGAGCTGGTCCTTCATCTGCCCCATGCCGGGCATCATGGCCAGCACGTTGGCGATCGGGCCCATCCGCCGCACCGCGATGAGCTGGTCGAGGAAGTCCTCCAGGGTGAACTGCTCGCCGCCCATCAGCTTGGCGGTCATCTTCTCCTTCTGATCGGTGTCGAAGGCCTGCTCGGCCTGCTCGATCAGAGTGAGGACGTCGCCCATGCCGAGAATCCGGCTGGCCATCCGGTCGGGGTGGAAGACGTCGAAGTCCTCCAGCTTCTCACCGGTGGAGGCGAACAGGATCGGCTGGCCGGTCACCTCCCGCACCGACAGCGCGGCACCGCCCCGGGCGTCGCCGTCGAGCTTGGACAGGACGACACCGGTGATGCCGACGCCGTCGCGGAACGCCTCGGCGGTGCGGACCGCGTCCTGGCCGACCATCGCGTCGATGACGAAGATGACCTCGTCGGGGTCGACCGCGTCACGGATGTCGGCCGCCTGCTGCATCATCTCGGCGTCGATGCCGAGCCGGCCGGCGGTGTCGACGATGACGATGTCCCGGGCGGCCCGCCTCGCGTGCTCGATCGAGGCGCGGGCGACCTGCACCGGGTCGCCGGTGCCGTTGCCGGGCTCCGGGGCGTACACCTCGACCCCGGCGCGGCCACCGAGCACCTGGAGCTGCCCGACGGCGTTGGGACGCTGGAGGTCGGCGGCGACCAGCAGCGGCTGGTGTCCCTGGGCCTTGAGCCAGCGGGCCAGCTTGCCGGCGAGGGTCGTCTTACCCGAGCCCTGGAGACCGGCCAGCATGATCACGGTCGGCGGCTGCTTGGCGAACTGGAGCCGCCGGCCCTCGCCGCCGAGCACGTTGATCAGCTCTTCGTTGACGATCTTGACGATCTGCTGGGCCGGGTTGAGCGCCTGGGAGACCTCCGCGCTGCGGGCCCGCTCCTTGACGTTCGCGATGAAACCCTTCACCACCGGCAGCGCGACGTCCGCCTCCAGCAACGCCAGGCGGATCTCGCGGGCGGTGGCGTCGATGTCGGCGTCGGTGAGCCGGCCCTTGCCGCGGAGCTTGGTGAAGATTCCGGACAGGCGGTCACTCAAGGTGTCAAACACGCGAACATCCCGTATGTCGTCAGCGGCGGGCACAGGTGCGGCCGGGCCGGCTGTCCAGCCCACCGTTAGGGTAGCCCGCCGGCCGCACGCCCGCTCCGGCCCCGCGCGCCGCGCCGCGCACCGCGTGCGGGGCGGCCGGCGGCAGGCCACCGACGAGGCGCCCGCCGGCCCGGCCCGCCGACGGCTGGGCACCGGCGTCACCTCGGGGGACCCCCGGCCGTCCTACACGGCGGCGAGGACGGCGGCCTCGACACGGTCCCGCTGCTCGTCCGACGGCCAGCCACCGACCAGGTAGAACGCGTCGACCACGTCGCCGCCGAGGGTGGAGATCCGGGCGGCGCGCACCTGCGCCCCGGCCTCGTCCAGCGCGCAGGTGACCCGGTAGAGCAGGCCGGCCGCGTCGGCGGCGCGCAACTCCAGCAGGACCGCGTCGGTGGCCGCCTCCCGGTGCCAGACGACGCGGGGGGCCGCACCGCCGCTGCGGGCGGCCAGGGCCCGACCGCGCAGCCGTTGGGTCACCGAGACGTCCCCGGTGACCGCGCGACGCAGGTCGGCGCTGAGCGCGATCGGGTCCGGGGCCAGCCCGTAGCGCGGCTGCACCCGGCACTCGACCAGGGCCCGGCCGTCGAGCGTGGCGGCGTCCGCCGAGATCACCTCCAGCCGGTGCAGGGCCAGGCAACCGGCGACCGTGGCGAGCAGCCCCCGCCGGTCGGCCGCGGCCACCGCCACCCGGTCCTCGGTCAGGTGTACGACCGGCAGCGGCCCGGTGACCAGCGCCGGGTCGGGGGCCGGCGGGGCGGGCACCACGCCGGTGTCCAGGGTGGTCCGCACCCGGGCGACCAGCTCGGCGATCAGCCGCCCCTTCCAGCCGGACCAGGCGGCCGGGCCGGTCGCGGCGGCGTCCGCCAGCACCAGGGCGTGCAGCAGTTCCAGCGTGGTGGTGTCGCCGACCCGCTCGGCCACCCCGGCGATCGTCTTCGGGTCGGACAGGTCGCGGCGGGTCGCCACGTCGGGCAGGAGCAGGTGCAGCCGGACCAGCGTGCCGATCAGCGCCGCCTCCTCGGCGGGCAGGCCGATCCGGGTTGCCACCGCCTCGGCCAGCGGCGCGCCGACGGTCGAGTGGTCGCCGTCCAGCCCCTTGCCGATGTCGTGCAGGAACGCGCCGATCAGCAGCAGGTCGGGGCGCTCGACGTCGCGGGTGTGCCGGCTCGCCTCGTACGCGGCCTGCACGAGGTGCCGGTCGAGGGTGAACCGGTGCACCGGGTTGTGCTGGGGCAGGCTGCGCAGCCGGGTCCACTCGGGCAGCCAGCCGTCGATCAGGCCGTACCGGTCGCAGGTCTCCCAGGCGGGCACCAGGCCGGGACCGGCACCGAGCAGGGTGATGAACGCGGCCCGCGCGGCCGGCGGCCAGGGCGCGGGCAGCGGCGGGCAGTACGCGGCCAGCCACTCGCAGGTGGCCCGCGCGATCGGCAGCCGGTGGCTGGCCGCGGCGGCGGCGATCCGCAGCGACAGGCTCGGGTCGGGGCGGGCCCCGATGGCGGTCCGGGCGAGCACCAGCTCCCCGTCGTGCTCGACCACGTCGCGGGCGACCGGGCGGCGCAGCGGCCGGCCGTCGACGCCCCGGCGGCGGCCGGAGCGGAGCCGGTCGGCGGCCCGCCAGGCGTCGTCGAGGGCGTGGCTGACGGTGCGCGCGTCGCCGGCCACCCGGCGCAGCAGGGCGTCACCGTCGCCGGCCTCCGCCCGCGTCCCCGCGTCGGCGGCCTCGGCCGACGACTGGCGCAGGCCGAGCAGCGCGGCCACCCCGGCGCGTTCCTGGGCGACCAGCCGGTCGACCCGCCGGCCCACCTGCTGGTGCAGGGCGTCGCGGGTGTCCAGCAGCCGCAGGTGGGCGGCGCGGACGGCGGGACGCAGCGCGTCGGTGATCCCGGCGGTGGCGATGGCCCGCAGGATGCCCACGTCACGCAGCCCGCCGGCGGCCTCCTTGAGGTCGCCTTCGAGCAGGAAGGCCAGCTCGCCGTGGGTACGCCAGCGCACCTCGGTGATCTCCCGCAGAGCGGGCAGCTGGCGGACGGCGGTGCGCCGCCAGTGGTCGGTGGCGGTCCGGGTGAGGGTGTCGGCCAAGGCCCGGTCACCGGCGACGAACCGGGCGTCGAGCAGGGCGAGGGCGACCTTGACGTCGTCCTGGGCCACCGACAGCGCCTCGGCGAGGGTACGCACGGAGTGGTCGAGCCGGACCCCGGCGTCCCAGATCGGGTACCACAGCGAGGCGGCCAACTCGTCCACCCCGGCCACCCCGGCGTGCAGCAGCACCAGGTCGAGATCGCCGTAGGGGGCGCACTGCCGACGGCCGAGGCCGCCGACGGCGATCAGGGCGATGCCCTCCCGGGCCGGCAGCAGGCCGTGCAGCCAGGCGTCGAACGCCCCGGCCCGGGCGACCCGGGCCGGTTCGCCGATGCCCGCGGGAACCCCGACGACCCCGTCGACCAGGAGGTCCGTCCCTGCGTCGGTGCTGTCGTCCGACGCGTTCCTCCTGGTCGACGAGGTCATCTACAGGTCCTCCTACAGGGCGTCGAGGCCGCGCTCGCCGGTACGGACCCGGACGACCTCTTCCACGCCGGTCACCCAGACCTTGCCGTCACCGATCTTGCCGGTGCGGGCGGCGGCCACGATCGCGTCGACGACCTTGTCGACGTCCATCTCGTCGGTGAGCACCTCGACCCGGATCTTGGGCAGGAACTCGACCGTGTACTCGGCACCCCGGTAGACCTCGGTGTGCCCCTTCTGACGCCCGTACCCCTGGACCTCGCTGACGGTCAGGCCGGCCACGCCGAGAGCGTGCAGGGCCTCCTTCACCGCGTCCAGTTGGTACGGCTTGATGACCGCGGTCACCAGCTTCATGTCCAAGCCCTCCATTCTCCGAACGTTAACCGGCGACCTTCTCGTCCACCGGCGCGGCGGCCGGCTCGGGGGCCTCCGGGGAGGCCGGCTTCGCGCCGCCCGGGGTGATCCCGGCCATCGCGAACGCCCCGCCACCGGCACCGCCGGTGCTCGGGGAGAGGTCGTAGCCGCTCTCCGCGTGCTCGCTGATGTCGATGCCCTCGACCTCGTCGTCGGCCTTGACCCGGAAGCCGAGGGTCTTGTCGATGACGAAGGCGAGCACCCAGGCGACCCCGAAGGACCAGGCGGTCACGATCAGGCCGGCGAGGGCCTGGCGGCCGAACTGGGTCACGCCGCCGCCGTAGAACAGGCCGTCGGAGGCGCCGACCACGTCGCTGATCGCGGCGTTGACCGAGTTGGTGGCGAACAGGCCGAGCCACAGCGACCCGATCCAGCCACCGACGAAGTGCACGCCGACCACGTCGAGCGAGTCGTCGTAGCCGAGCTTGTACTTCAGGCTGATGGCCAGGGCGCAGACCACACCGGCGACGATGCCGAGCAGGACCGCGGCCCAGGGGGCGATGAACCCACAGGCCGGGGTGATGGCGACCAGACCGGCGACGGCACCGGACGAGGCACCGACCATGGTCGGCTTCTTGTCCTTGATCCACTCCACCGCGATCCAGCCGAGCACCGCCGCGGCGGTGGCGAGCTGGGTGTTGATGAAGGCCAGCCCGGCGACCGAGTCGACGGTCAGCTCCGACCCGGCGTTGAAGCCGAACCAGCCGAACCACAGCAGGCCGGCGCCGAGCGCCACCAGCGGGATGTTGTGCGGCTTCATGCCCTCACGCGGCCAGCCCAGCCGCTTGCCGAGCACCAGGGCGACGGCGAGGGCCGCCGCACCGGCGTTGATGTGCACCGCGGTACCACCGGCGAAGTCGAGCGCGTGGATCTTCCCGCCGATGATGCCGCCGCCCCACACCCAGTGGGCGACGGGGAAGTAGACCAGGGTGGCCCAGCCGAAGGCGAACAGCAGCCAGCCGCCGAACTTGGCCCGGTCGGAGATCGCGCCGCTGATCAGCGCGACGGTGATCACCGCGAAGACCATCTGGAACGCCATGAACACGTACAGCGGGACGCCGATGCCGCTGGGGTTCTCCGCCGTGGCGCCCCACAGGTCGGTCTCGGCGAGGAAGGTCTTGGTGCCCAGGTACGCACCGGGGTCGCCCCAGAAACCGTTGACGTCGGTCCCGAAAGCAATGCTGAAACCGTAGAACCACCACAGAACAGAGATGAGCCCGATGGCGGAGAAGCTCATCATCATCATGTTGAGCACGCCCTTGGCCCGGTTGAGGCCGCCGTAGAACAGCGCCAGTCCGGGGGTCATGAGCAGCACGAGAGCGGTCGAAACCAGCAGCCAAACGGTGTTGCCGCCGTCGATCGTCGGTGCTTCAGGCACGCTGGCCTCCTAAAGGTGAAGTTCCCTCCTTCGCGGCTTCCGGGGCAGCGTCGCCCGTACGCCGGTTGCGCGGAAGCTTGGTCGGCGGCTGTTTCCTGGACCGACACCCCTCGATTTCCGACACGTGACGGGTTGTTTCCGGCGTGTGAAGAACCTCGATCATGAAATCCCGGATACGAAAGAGTGGCCGTTCCGGCAACGAACGGCCACTCTTTCCCCGTTGCGGTCGATCGGAGGGGCACTCCGCGCGTCCGGCGCGCGGGGATCACCGGGCCCCGGCTCGCGCGGGAGGTGCCGGGACCGGCGCGCAGGACGGGGCCCACCGTCAGCGGAGGGCGTACTCCAGGGCGTGCCGTTCGTAGTCGAGCAGGCGCAGGTCGCGCATCGGGCGACGGAGGTGACCCTTGTGCACGATCCGGACGAACGCCGGCTCCCCCGCCGCCGCCATCCGCCGGATGCCCTCCACGTGGTCGACGATCCGCTTGCGGATGGTCCGGATCAGCCGGTGCCGGTCCCGGGGGATCAACCCGTACGCGTCGGCGAACAGGCGCAGCCGGCGGGGCCGGTCCGGGTGCTTCCAGCCGAGCGTGATCGAGTCCCGGTCGGCGAAGATCGGCACCCAGGTCCAGGCCGCGTACGCCACGTCGTAGATCCGGGCCCCGGGCGAGGCGAGGTCGAAGTCGATCAGGCCGAGGGTGCCGTCGGGCCGCCAGATCACGTTGTGCGGGGCGGCGTCGTGGTGGCAGATCACCTCGGTGTCCGGGGGCGGCGGGCCGAACGAGCGCCAGACCGCGCCGGGCGGCGGGGCGAAACCGTACTGGGCGTCGTGGAACATCCGCAGCATGGTGGCCACCGTCACCAACGCCTCGTCGGTGACCCAGTGCGGGGCCAGCGGGTACTCCCCGCACTCCCCTTCGAGGTAGGACAGCACCTCCCGGTTGCGCTCGTCCATGCCCAGCGCCCGGGGCGCGCCGGTGAACCCGACGTACTCCAGGTGGCGCAGGAGGGCGTGCACCGAGGGCGTCCACGGGCCGGCGTTGCGCCGGACGGTGTCGCCGACCCGGACGACGGTGCTCACATTCCCGCCGTGCAGCGGGATCTCCTGCGAGGTCACGTACGGTCTCCCCAGGCCCGGCGCCGCATGGCGGGGGTCACGCCACCCGGCGTACGCGCGATCGTCGTTGCTCACCGCGAGGTTACGCGTCCCGGGCGAGCGGCTCGGTGCCGAGCAGCGCGTCGACGAACTGCGCCGGGTCGAACGGGGCCAGATCGTCCGCGCCCTCGCCGAGCCCGACCAGCTTGACCGGGATGCCGAGCTTGCGCTGTACGGCGATCACGATGCCGCCCTTGGCCGTCCCGTCGAGCTTGGTCAGCACCACGCCCGTCACGTTCACCACCTCGGTGAAGACCCGGGCCTGTTCCAGCCCGTTCTGCCCGGTGGTGGCGTCCAGGATGAGCAGCGTCTCGTCGATCGGGCCGTGCTTCTCGACCACCCGCTTGACCTTGCCCAGCTCGTCCATCAGGCCGATCTTGTTCTGCAACCGCCCGGCGGTGTCGATCAGCACGGTGTCGGTGCCGGCGTCGATGCCCCGGCGGACCGCGTCGAAGGCCACGCTGGCCGGGTCGGCGCCCTCCGCGCCCCGGACCGTCTCGGCGCCCACCCGGCCGCCCCAGGTCTCCAGCTGGTCGGCGGCGGCGGCCCGGAAGGTGTCGGCCGCGCCGAGGGTGACCGAACGCCCGTCGGCGACCAGCACCCGGGCGATCTTGCCGCAGGTGGTGGTCTTGCCGGCGCCGTTGACCCCGACCACCAGCAGCACCGCCGGCATCCCGTCGCGGCCGGTGGTGCGCAGCGACCGGTCCAGCCCCGGGTCGAGGGCGTTGACGAGTTCGGCGGCGAGCAGGTCGCGCAGCTCACCGGCCGAGCGGGTGCCGAGCACCCGGGTCCGCTCGCGGAGCCGGTCGACGATGTCGCGGGTGGCGTCGATGCCGACGTCGGCGGTGATCAGGCTGTCCTCGATCTCCTCCCAGGCGTCCTCGTCGAGGTGGTCGCGGGCGAGCAGGCCGAGCAGGCCCTTGCCGAAGGCGTTCTGCGAGCGGGCCAGCCGGGACCGCAGCCGGACCAGCCGGCCGGCGGTCGGTTCGGGGACCTCCAGCGGCGGGGGCGCGAGCACCGGCGGCTCGACCAGCACGCCGGTCGACAGGTCGGACTCCGCCGCCTCGACGGGTGGCCCGGCCAGGTCCTCCTCGGCCCGGGTGTCGACCTCGGTCTGCGGCAGCGGGGGTGCGGCACGCCGACGCAGCCGGGGCACGACCAGGCCGAGGCCGCCGAGGATCAGCACGCCGAGCAGGGCCAGTGCGACGAGGAGGTAGTCCGTCATGCCGAAATCCTGTCAGATGCCGACGACCGCGTCCCACTCACCGCCGCCAGACCCGGGCGAGCTGCGGGTACGCTCGCCGCTGCCGGGGGTGACCCACCCGCCCACGGGGTAGAAAAGATGAACCGTCTTCTCCTCGGAGGTGCCGCCCATGCCCGAGCCACGTCTGCTCATCGGCCCGTTGCTGCGCCGGGTCGTCGGCACCCGGGCGACGGTGTGGGTGGAGACCGGCGGGCCCGCGGTGGTCACCGTCCGCACGGCCGACGGCGCCACCGGCTCCGCGCCGACCTTCTCCGCGTACGACCACCACTACGCGCTGGTGGTGGTGGAGGGGCTCACCCCGGACCACGCCACCACCTACGAGGTGCTGGTCGACGACGAGCTGGTCTGGCCGGTGGCCCGCGACGGGTTCCCGCCCAGCGTGATCCGGACCAGGGCGGCCGACGACCGGGACCAGCCGGTCAGCCTGATCTTCGGGTCGTGCCGGGAGACCACCCAGCACAACACCACCCGACGGCTGCCCCCGGACGCGCTGGACGCGTACGCCCGCCGGTTGATGGCCGCGCCCGACCCGGACGACCTGCCCGACCTGCTGGTGCTGCTCGGTGACCAGGTCTACGCCGACGTCACCTCGCCCACGGTCCGGCGGCTGCTCAAGCGGCGTCGGCGGCGGCCGAAGGACGCCCCGGCCGACCAGGTGGTCAGCTTCGACGAGTACACCAAGCTCTACCTGGAGTCGTGGCGCGACCCGGAGATCCGCTGGCTGCTCTCCACCGTGCCGAGCGTAATGATCTTCGACGACCACGAGGTGATCGACGACTGGAACACCTCCCAGTCGTGGCGGGCCGACATGCGGCAGCAGGCCTGGTGGGCCGAGCGGATCCGCAGCGGCCTGGCCTCGTACTGGGTCTACCAGCACCTGGGCAACCTGGCCCCGGACGAGATCGCCGCCGACCCGCTCTACGCCAAGGTGGTCGCCGCCGAGGACGCCACCGACGTGCTGCGCGAGTTCGGCGAGCGGGTCGACAAGGAGGCCGACGAGGCGCACGACACCGAACGCTGGCGGGCCGTGCAGTACCAGTGGAGCTACGCGCTGGACCTGGGCCGCACCCGGCTGGTCATGCTGGACAACAGGTGCAGCCGGGTGCTCGAACCGGGCGGTCGGGCGATGCTGCCGGCCGGCGAGTGGTCCTGGTTCCTGGACCGGGCCCACGGGGTCTACGACCACCTGGTGATCGGCGCGTCGCTGCCCTGGCTGCTGCCGCCGGGCATCCACCACGTGGAGGCGTGGAACGAGAAGCTGGCCGACTCCGGCCGGCCGTGGGTCGCCGGGCTGGCCGAGAAGCTGCGCCGGGCGCTGGACCTGGAGCACTGGGCCGCGTTCCGCCGCTCGTTCGACGCCCTCGGGGCGCTGTTCGTGCGGCTGGGCAGCGGCGCCCCGGGCACCCCGGGGGACCGGGTCGGCGCGGGGCCCGCGTACCCGGCGCCGGCGTCGATCAGCGTGCTCTCCGGCGACGTGCACCACTCGTACGTGGCGCGGGCCCGGTTCGACGACCCGGCGGTGCGTACCCCGGTGCACCAGCTCACCTGCTCACCGATCCACAACCAGGTGCCGGCGGCGATGCGCCCGTTGATGAAGCTGGGCTGGAGCGCGGGGCCGGCGGCGGCCACCCGGGCGCTGGCCCGCTCCGCCGGGGTACGCCGCCCCACGGTGCGGTGGAAGAAGCTGGCCGGCCCGTACTTCGGCAACGCGGTGAGCACGCTGCGCCACACCGGGCGGGAGGCGGTGGTGCTGATCGAGGGCACCACCAGCGACGGGCACCTGCGTGAGGTGGCCCGACAGCGGCTCTCCTCGGCGAAGTGACCCGCGCCACGTACCCTCGGTGCCGTGGACGATCATCTGCCGGAGACGCTGCGCGTGCTGGAGCACGAACTGACCGCGCTGCTCCGCCGGGGCCGGGCGCTGTCCTGGGAGATCGCCCGGGAGGTGCACCCCAACCTGGAGCCCAACGCGTACGGCCTGCTGTTGTGGTTGCGCCGGTCCGGGTCGACCCGGTTGACCGACCTGGCCGTGCAGCTCGGCATCGGTAAGGGCACGTTGAGCCGGCAGATCCAGGGGCTGGAGGCGTTGGGCCTGGTGCGCCGCGACCCGGACCCGGTCGACCGGCGGGCGGCGCAGCTGCGGCTGACCGAGGAGGGCACCCGGCGTTTCGACGCGGCCCGGTCGGCCCGGATGGACCAGATCAACCGGTCGATGGAGACCTGGCCGAAGCGGGACGTCGAGGAGTTCGCCCGCCTGATGCACCGGTTCAACGAGACCTTCTGAGCCCCGTGGTGCCCCGGGGACGGGGGAATAGAGCCTTGTCACGTCCGGTTGTTGCTTGAGGCAACGAACGCTTACGGTTGCCCGAGGCACCCTTTTCACCACCAGCGGAGGCAGCGACGATGACCCAGGCGACAGCGCCCACCCGGGCGACCGGCGTCGAGATGACCCACCGGCAGATCCTGGAGGCCCTCTCCGGACTGCTGCTGGGCATGTTCGTCGCGATCCTCTCCTCCACGGTCGTCTCCAACGCGCTGCCGCGGATCATCACCGAGCTCAAGGGCGGCCAGTCCGCCTACACCTGGGTGGTCACCTCGACCCTGCTGGCGACCACCGCGACCACCCCGATCTGGGGCAAGCTCGCCGACCTGACCAGCAAGAAGATCCTGGTCCAGCTCTCCCTGGCCATCTTCGTGCTGGGCTCCGTGCTGGCCGGGCTGTCCCAGTCCACCGAACAGCTCATCGCCTGCCGGGTGCTCCAGGGCGTCGGGGCCGGCGGCCTCACCGCCCTGGCCCAGGTGATCATGGCGACGATGATCGCGCCCCGCGAGCGCGGCCGGTACAGCGGCTACCTCGGCGCGGTGATGGCCCTCGGCACCATCGGCGGCCCGCTGATCGGCGGCGTCATCGTCGACACCGACTGGCTCGGCTGGCGCTGGTGCTTCTACGTCGGCGTGCCGTTCGCCGTCGCCGCCCTGGTGGTGCTCCAGAAGACCCTGCACCTGCCGGTCGTCAAGCGGCAGGTCAAGATCGACTGGTGGGGCGCCACCCTGATCACCGCCGCCGTGTCGCT
Organism: Micromonospora sp. HM134; assembly: GCF_007833915.1. Lineage (NCBI taxonomy): Bacteria > Bacillati > Actinomycetota > Actinomycetes > Micromonosporales > Micromonosporaceae > Micromonospora > Micromonospora sp. HM134. Next base: position 1,574,959 of record NZ_CP041061.1, on the reverse strand, counting down.
GCTGCTGATCTGGGTCACCCTGGCCGGCGACAAGTACGACTGGCTCTCCTGGCAGACCGCCGTCATGGTCACCGGCGCGATCGCGCTCGGCGTGCTCGCCGTCCGGGTGGAGAACCGGGCCAGCGAGCCGATGATCCCGCCCCGGCTGTTCCGCAACCGCACCATCACCCTCGCCGTCGTGGCCAGCATCGCCGTCGGTGTCGGGATGTTCGGCGCCTCGGTCTTCCTCGGCCAGTACTTCCAGATCAGCCGGGGCGAGAGCCCGACCATGTCCGGCCTGATGACCATGCCGATGATCCTCGGCCTGCTGGTCTCCTCCACCGTCGTCGGCCGGATCATCACCAACACCGGCCGCTGGAAGCGCTACCTGGTCGCCGGCTCCGCCCTGCTCACCGCCGGCTTCGCGCTGATGGGCACGATCCGCTACGACACCCCGTACTGGCACCTCGCGATCTACATGGCGCTGATCGGCCTCGGGCTCGGCATGACCATGCAGAACCTCGTCCTGGCCGTGCAGAACACCGTCGGCACCCACGAACTCGGCGCGGCCAGCTCGGTGGTGGCGTTCTTCCGCAGCCTCGGCGGCGCGGTCGGCGTGTCCGTGCTCGGCGCGGTCCTCGGCCACCGGGTCAAGGACTACATCGCCGACGGCCTGACCGCGCTGGGCATCCCGGCCGGCGGCGCGGGCGACGGCGGCGTGCTGCCGAACGTGCACACCCTCCCCGGCCCGATCCGGGTCGTGGTGGAGAGCGCCTACGGCCACGGCGCCGGCGACATCTTCCTGGCCGCCGCCCCGTTCGGGCTGATCTCCCTGATCGCGGTCCTGTTCATCAAGGAGATCCCGCTGCGGCGGCACAACGGGGACCCGCTGACCGAGACCGTCGCGCAGGAGTCCGCCGTCGCCGCGGGCGGCGGGGCGGCGGTGGTCCGCACCGGGACCCGGGACTGACCGGTGGGCACCCCCGTCGAGCGTGAGCAGTACGGCCCGCAGGCCCGCCCGCTGGAGTTCGAGCGGGGCACCGACGGGCCCCGGGTGGTGCTGGTCGGGGTCGACGGCAGCCGGACCTCGCTGCGGGCCGCGTCGTACGCGGCGGGGCTGGCCCGCCGGCAGCGCGCCGGGCTGGTGGTGGTCTTCGTCAGCGCCCCGGCCGGCTACGCCTCCCTCATGCCGGGGGTGGTGGCCGGGGCGGTCCAGCAGACCCACGACGAGTTGGCCGACGAGCTGCGGCAGGAGTGCCGCCGGGGCGCGGAGGAACTGGGCCTGCCGGTGACGTTCCTGTGCCGGCGCGGGGACGCGTACGCCGAGTTGCGGGCGGCGGCCGACGAGTCCCGGGCGGACCTGGTGGTGGTCGGCTCCTCCGAGCAGGCCGGGCACCGGCTGGTCGGTTCCGTCGCCACCCGCCTGGTCCGCACCGGCCGCTGGCCGGTCCTCGTCGTCCCCTGACCGGGAACGGGGACCGGGAAGTGTCGGACCGGTGGGCGAGTATGACCGGCATGACCTGGCGCGCACCGGAGATCACCCGGACCCCGGAACTTCCCGTCGGCGACGAACGGCCCATGCTGGAGAGCTGGCTCGACTACCACCGGCAGACCCTGCTGCTCAAGTGCGCCGGGCTGACCGCCGAGCAGTTGCGCACCCCGAGCGTGGAGCCGTCCGGGCTGACCCTGCTCGGCCTGGTCCGGCATCTCGGCGAGGTGGAGACCTGGTGGTTCCGGGAGAACTTCGCCGGGCAGCAGGTCGACTACCCGTACTACACCCCCGACGATCCGGACGCCGACCTCGACGTGAGCCACGCCGACGCCGAGGCCGACCTCGCCACCTACCACCGGCAGGTCGAGCTGGCCCGGGCCGCCACCGTCGGCCGCTCGCTCGACGAAACGTTCACCGAGGTCGGCCCCCAGCGGCGGACCTTCAGCCTGCGCTGGGTCTACCTGCACATGATCGAGGAGTACGCCCGGCACAACGGCCACGCCGACCTGATCCGGGAACGCCTCGACGGCGTCACCGGCGAGTGACCTCGCCGCCCGGCCGGGCCCGGCGTCAGCGGGCCAGCGCCGCCCGCAGGTAACGCAGCCCCTCCGGCCCGCTCCACCGGTACGCCGACAGCCCGGCCGCCCGCGCCCCCCGGATCGCCCAGTCCTCGTCGTCGACGAAGAGCACCCGCGCGGGCGGGGTCTCCAGGGCGGCGCAGGCCGCCTGGAAGTACTCCTTCGCCGGCTTGTGCACCCCGACGACCGAGGAGTTGACCACCACGTCCAGCTCACCGACCAGGCCCAGCTCGGCGAGGTCGGTGTCGAGCAGGTCGGTGGCGTTGGTGCCGAGCCCGACCCGGATGCCGTTGGCCCGTGCCTCGCGGACGAAGGCCAGCACGTCGGCGTCGACCTCGCCCCGGTAGCGCTGCCACTGCTCCACCGCCGCCCGCGCCCGGTCCGGGCCGACCGACTCGCTCAGCGCGTCGGCCACACTGGACATCCAGTCGGCGTGGCTGACCTGCCCGGTCAGCACCGGTTGCAGCCGCCCCCAGTGCATGGCGATCTCGCCGAGCACCCCGGCGGCGAGGCCGTACTCCTGTTCGACGGCGGCGGCCACCGCCGGGTCCCAGTGCCGCAGCACGCCGTCGAAGTCGAGCAGGAGCGCCGTCGGCCGTTCCCGTGCCACTACTGATTCTCCTCGTGTCCGTCGGACCGCTCGGCGTCGGTCCGGTTGAGCCGTTGGCTGATCACCTGGGTGACCCCGCTGCGCATGGTCACGCCGTAGAGCGCGTCGGCGATCTCCATGGTCCGCTTCTGGTGGGTGATGACGATCAGCTGGCTCTTCTCCCGCAACTGGGCCAGCAGGGTGATCAGACGGCCCAGGTTCACGTCGTCGAGGGCCGCCTCCACCTCGTCCATGATGTAGAACGGGCTGGGCCGGGCCCGGAAGATCGCCACCAGCATCGCCACGGCGGTCAACGACCGCTCGCCGCCGGAGAGCAGCGACAGCCGTTTGATCTTCTTGCCGGGCGGCCGGGCCTCCACCTCCACACCGGTGGTGAGCAGGTCGTCGGGTTCGGTGAGGATCAACCGGCCCTCACCGCCGGGGAACAGGACCGTGAAGACCTGCTCGAACTCGCGGGCGGTGTCGGCGAACGCGCTGGCGAAGACCTCCAGGATGCGCTCGTCGACATCCTTGACCACGGTGAGCAGGTCACGCCGGGTGGCCTTGAGGTCCTCCAACTGCTCGGAGAGGAACTTGAAGCGCTCCTCCAGGGCGGCGAACTCCTCCAGCGCGAGCGGGTTGACCTTGCCGAGCAGGGCCAGCTCCCGTTCCGCCTTGGCGGCCCGCTTCTCCTGCACCGGCCGCTCGTAGCGGACCGGCTCGGGCACCGGCAGGCCGTCGCGTTCGGCCGCCGCCACGTCCACCGGGGTCGGCGGGACGGGCTGCGCCGGGCCGTACTCGGCGACCAGGGTCTCCACGTCCAGGCCGAAATCCTCGGCGGCCTTCGCCTCCAACTGCTCGATGCGCAGCCGCTGCTCGGCGCGGGCCACCTCGTCCCGGTGCACCTGGCTGGTCAACCGCTCCAGCTCCGCGCCGAGCCGCTTCGCCGCGCCGCGTACCTCCTGGAGTTCCGCCTCCCGGGCGGCGCGTTCCCGGGCGACCGCGTCGCGGTGCTCCTCGGCCCGCGCGATCGAAGTGCCGAGCCGGGTCAGCGCCTCGCGGGCCCCGCCGACCACGGCGCGGGCGATCGCCGCGCCCCGGGTCCGGGCCGCCCGCCGCGCCGCCGCCCGCTCCCGGGCCGCCCGCTCGGCGGTGGCCTGCCGGGCCAGCGAGTCGGCCCGGCCGGCGATCGAGGCGACCCGCTCCTCGGCGGTACGCACCGCGAGGCGGACCTCCATCTCGTTCTGCCGGGCCCGGGGCACCATCGCGGCGAGCTGGTCCCGGTCCTCGGTGGAGGGTTCGGCGTCGATCGGGGTGTCCTCGGCGAGCCGGAGCCGCTCGGCCAGCTCGGCGAGGGCGGTCAGGTCGCGTTCCCGGGCCGCCTCGGCGCGGGACCGGCTCTCGCCGAGCCGGTCGGTCTCCGCCTTCGCCGACCGGGCCGCCGCGCCCAGCTCGGCCAGCCGGCGGGCGGCGGCGTTACGGTGGCTCTCCGCCTCCCGCTTGGCGGCGGCGGCGTGCTGCACCGCCTCCTTCGCGGCGGCCACCCCGGCGCGGGCGTCGACGAGTTGCCCGCGCAGTTCGGCGGCCGTCCGCTCGGCGGTCTGCCGGTTGGTCCGGGCCTCCTCCACGGCGGCCTGCACCTCGATGAAGCTGGCCGCCTTGGCCGACCCGCCGGCCGCCGCGTACGCCCCGACCACGTCACCGTCCGGGGTGACCGCGCGCAGCTCCGGGTTGCCGGCGACCAGCTCGGCGGCGGCGGCGAGGTCGTCGACCAGCGCCACGTCGCGCAACGCCCGGTGTACGGCGGGACGCAGCTCGGGGGCGCACTCGACCAGGTCCGGAGCCCACCGGGCGCCGGCCGGCAGCCGGGGGCGCAACGCGTCGGCGGAGCCGGTCATGCCGGGGCCGGCGGGGCTGCCGACCAGCAGGCCGGCCCGGCCGGCATCGGAGATCTTCAGCAGCCGCATCGCCTCGACGGCCTCGTCGACGCCGGTGACCGCGACCGCGTCGGCGAGCCCGCCGAGGGCGGCGGCGAGCGCCGCCTCGTGGCCGGCGGCGACGGTGAGCAGCCCGGCCAGGCTGCCCAGCAGGCCGGGCACCTCGTCGGCGCGGGCGAGCAGCGCCCCGGCCCCGTCCTTGCGGCGCAGCCCCAGGGCGAGCGCCTCCTCCCGGGCCTTCCAGGTCGCGGCGTCCTTCTCGGCGGCCCGCTCGGTGTCGGCCAACGCCCGGACGGTGGCCTGCGCCCGCTCGTGGGCGGCCACCGCCTCGGCGTGCCGGTCGTCGAGTTCGGCGTTGTCCCGATCGGCCTCGGTGGACTGTTCGGCCACCGCGTCCAGCTCGGCCTGCGCCTGGTCGGCGCGGGCCAGGGCGTCGGCGTGCGCGGCGGCGAGCCGCTCGATCTCCTCACCGGCGCTGGTGGTCCGCGCCTGCGCCGAGTTCACCTGCCCGGTCAGCCGGGCCAGCCCCTCCCGCCGGTCGGCGATCGCCTTGGCGGCGGCGACCAGTTCCCGTTCGGCGGCGGCGAGCTGGCGTTCCAGCTCCTGCCGGTGCTCGACGGCCTCGGCGAGCCGGATCTGGTCGTCGGTGAGCGCCGCGCGCAGCTCCTCCTCCTGCTCGCGGACCCGCTGCGACTCGGCCTCCAACTGGTCGGGGTCGCGGCCGGGGCGCTCGTCGTCGCCGGTGGCGCTGAGGTGACGCAGCCGTTCCCGGGCCAGTTGCTCCACGGAGCGGAACCGTTCGGAGAGCGCGGAGAGCTTGTACCAGGTGTCCTGGGCGGCGGCCAGCAGCGGCGCGTCCTCGGCGAGCGCCGCTTCCAACTCACCGAGCCGGCCCTGCACCTCGGCGTGTTCGCCCTCGATCTGTTCGCGCCGCTCCCGCAGCGCCGTCTCGTCGGCGATCTCCTTGTCCAGGGTGACCCGCAGGGTGTGCAGGTCGTCGGCGAGCAGCCGGAGCCGGGCGTCGCGCAGGTTGGCCTGGATGGCGGCGGCCCGGCGGGCCACCTCGGCCTGCCGGCCCAGCGGCTTGAGCTGACGGCGCAGCTCGGCGGTGAGGTCGGTCAGCCGGTTCAGGTTCGTCTGCATCGCGTCGAGCTTCCGCAGCGCCTTCTCCTTGCGCTTGCGGTGCTTGAGGACGCCGGCCGCCTCCTCGATGAACGAACGGCGGTCCTCCGGCTTGGCGTGCAGCATGCCGTCCAGCCGGCCCTGGCCGACGATGATGTGCATCTCCCGGCCGATGCCCGAGTCGCTGAGCAGCTCCTGGATGTCGAGCAGCCGGCACGAGTCGCCGTTGATCTCGTACTCGCTCTCGCCGGAGCGGAACATCCGGCGGGTGATGGAGACCTCGGTGTACTCGATCGGCAGCGCGCCGTCGGTGTTGTCGATGGTGAGGGTGACCTCGGCCCGGCCCAGCGGCGCCCGCCCGGCGGTGCCGGCGAAGATGACGTCCTCCATCTTGCCGCCGCGCAGCGCCTTGGCGCCCTGCTCGCCCAGCACCCAGGCGATCGCGTCGACGACGTTGGACTTGCCGGAGCCGTTCGGACCGACCACGCAGGTGATCCCGGGCTCCAGCTTCAACGTCGTGGCGGAGGCGAAGGACTTGAACCCCTTCACCGTCAGACTCTTGAGATGCACCTGTCCGATCCTCGTCCGGTGGCCACCGCAGGCGTCGCGGGCTGCGCGGACCTGGTGAACCCGCAGACTAACCCGTGGGTACGCGGTGACCGGCACGCGACCCGCCCCAGCACCGCCGCCCGACCGCCCGGGCGGGGGTGGAATTGAGCGGGGTGTGCCACGCCACATCGGTTCACAAGATCGTGAATTGGTGAGCGGGGAAATATGTGGCGGACAGCACTGCGCGCCGGCACAAAAGTGTCGGCGCGCTTTTTCGCGGTGGTGCTGTTCAGTTTTCTGCGTACCCGAGGATCAGGTGAGCGCCGGCTCGGCCAGCCGGAGGAGGTCGTCCACCTCCGCCGCAGCCGCCGCGAGCCGATCGTTGTCGGCGCGCAGGCGCGTGATCTCGAACTCCAGGGCCTGGACCCTGGAACGCAGTCGGGTGACCTCGTCGAGCAGACGCCGGTCGGGCGCTGCACCTACGTGGCCGTAGAGGGCCTTCGCCATGCTGACTCCTTGATATGCGCTGCCGGAAAAGCCGGCCAACGCGCGCCCATTTCGTGTTCGCGACTACTACCAGGCCACCGAAATCCGGGCGTGGCTGGGCGCGACTGGCGACACCTACATATTGAGCGACAACCCCTCGTTCGTCAAGTTCTCGCAGGCCGTAGATCATCTCCACGTCTGCCCTGTGCACTTGCCGAGGGGGCCGCTGCACTTGCCGAGGGGGCCGCAAGGCTCGGACACTCTCTGTCCGGACTCCTTGACTCTACGCCTTCCCGGCCGGGTACGGTGACCCTGAACGGTCGTCCCGCCTTAACTCTTCCTTAGCCACATTGCCGCTCTTCCGTGGCCGCCGTAGCGTCACCCCGGCCCGCAAGCGACCCGTGGAGGCGACAGGCGTGTACGGCTGGACCGATCCGAACGACCCGGACGCCGCATACCGACGGCCGCAGCCGTCGACGGACGACCCGGCCTGGCTGACCGACCGCCCCGCCCCCCGCTCGGCGTACCTCTTCGGCGACGAACCGGCCGTGGACGCACCCGCACAGCCGGGCCCCGGCGGGACGGACGCCGCGACCGGCCCCGCCGGTGGCGCCCCGGGCCCCGCCGCCGACCGGTGGGCTGACGCGCCGCACGGCCGGCACCCGGCCGGGCCGGGGCAGGGCGGCGAACAGGCCGGGGCATGGCAGGACGAGCAGACCGGACCGTGGCAGGGCGAGCAGACCGGCTGGCAGGACGCACCGACCGGCCGGTGGAACGCCGGACCCGCCGGGCAGTGGGCCGCCGCCGAGCAGACCGGCGCCTGGCCGGACGACCGGGCCGAGCAGTGGCCGGACGCTCGGGACGAACCGGCCGGACAGTGGCCGGACGACCGGACCGACAGGTGGCAGGACGAGCGGACCGACGCATGGCAGGGCGAGCGGACCGGCCCGTGGCCGGCCGCGCAGGACAACCGGACCGGGGCCTGGCAGACCGCGCAGGACGACCGGACCGGACAGTGGCCGGACGGGCAGGCCGCCTCCTGGCAGCACGCACAGCCCGGCACCTGGCCGGCGGGCCACGGCGAGCCGGACCACCCCTGGCAGGGCGAGCAGGACGACCGGACCGGCCCGTGGCAGGGCCAGGCAGCCATCGGACCGGGCCAGGCGGCCGCCGGGCAGGGCCGGCAGGAGCCGTGGCAGGGCCGGTCGGACGGGTCGTGGTCCGGTGACGGGGCCGACCGGTGGGCGCAGCCGCAGGCCGGGCCGGGGCACGACGGGGTGGACCGGGCCGCCGGGCCGGACGGCCCCTGGGCCGACACGCCTGCCGAACACGGCGGGCGGCAGGCGTACCCGGTCGCCGGGCCGGTGCGCGCCGACCTGCGGGACGCCACCGCGCCCACCCCGGCCGTCGGACCGGTCGACGGGGTGGCCGCGACCGGTCGTACCCGGCGGTGGTCGCGGCGTCCGGTGCTCATCGGCGGGGCCGCCGCGGCGGCGACCCTGGTGGTGAGCCTCGGCATCGGCGCGCTGCTGCTGCCCGACGACGACGGGAACGCCGACCGGGCCGCCCTCGACGAACCGGTGGCCACCGCACCGGTCATCCCGGACACCGCCCCGGGCACCAGCGCCCCGGCCACCCCCGGCGCGTCGCCGAGCCCGTCACCGACGTCGGCGAGCCCGTCACCGAGCCGGACCGCCACGCCCACGCCCACCCCGAGCCGGACCCAGGCGGCGTCACGGCAGACCGCCCGGGGCGGCTCCGGCACCGTGCCCCCGGCCGCGCCCACCACCCGGGCGGCGGTCAGCGGCGGCGGTGGGGGCAGCCAGGCCCAGCAGGTCGTCGACCTGGTCAACGCCGAGCGGGCCAAGGCGGGCTGCGCGGCGGTCACGGTGAACGCCAAGCTGACCCTCGCCGCCCAGCAGCACAGCCAGGACCAGGCCGATCACGAGACCATGACGCACACCGGCAGCGACGGCAGCAACGCCGGGCAGCGGCTGGACCGGGCCGGCTACACCTGGCGCACCTACGGCGAGAACGTCGCCTGGAACCAGCAGACCCCGGCCGCGGTGATGCAGGCCTGGATGAACAGTTCCGGTCACCGGGCCAACATCCTCAACTGCGCGTTCACCGAGATCGGCGTCGGGGTCGCCAACGGCAACGGGCCGTACTGGACGCAGGACTTCGCCGCCCCGCGCTGACCGGGGACGGCCGGCCCCCGGCGACGACGTGACCGCGTCGTCGCCGGGGGCTTCTCGTTTGACCGGGTGAGCGTGCGGCGTACCGCACGGGACCCGGGAGCCGCCGATGCGCATCCGGCCGTCAGCGTCCGCGACGCGCGGCGGGTCGCCCCTGCGCACCCGGCCGCCGCGCCACCATCCGGCCCGCCGGGTGCTGCCGGCCACGCTGGCGCTCGCCCTGCTGACCCCGGTGTACGCCTGCCGGCCCGACCTCGGGCCGCCCGGCGCACCGACCCCGTGGCCGCCCGGCGCGGCCCGGCAGTGGCGGTGGCAGTGGCAGCTCACCGGCCCGGTCGACACCACCGTCGACGCCGACGTCGTCCTGCTCGACCCGGTCCGGGTGAGCACCGCCGAGACCGGGGCGTTGCGTCGGCGCGACCGGCGGCTGATCTGTCACGTGCCCGTCGGGACGTACGCGGGGACGGACCCGGACGCCGCCCGCTACCCGGCGGCGGTGCGCGGCGGTGCCGCCGGGCGGCCCGGAAGCCGGTGGGTGGACGTACGGCGGTGGGACCTGCTGCGGCCCGTCCTGGCCGACCGGTTCCGGCTCTGTCGGGGCAAGGGGTTCGGCGCGGTGGCCCTCGTCGACGCCGACGGGTACGCCCACCGGTCGGGTTTCCCGCTCGGCTTCGACGACCAGTTGCTGTTCAACCGGCGGGTGGCCGGGCTGGCCCGCTCCCTGGACCTCTCCCCCGGCCTGGTCGGCGACGTCGGTCAGGTGGCCGCCCTCGCACCGGACTTCGACTTCGCGGTCGACGAGGAGTGCGTCCGGTTGCGCCGCTGCGCCCGGCTGCTCCCCTTCGCCGACGCGCGGAAACCGGTGTTCCACGTCGAGTACGCCGGTGACCCGCAGCAGTTCTGCGTGACCAGCACCGGCTACGGCTTCGCCTCGATCCGCAAGCACCGGGAGCTGGACGCCTGGCGGGTGCCCTGCCCCACCGTCCCCGGGCCGTTACCCGGCACGCCGGAGTGACCCGGACCGCGCTGCGGTCCGGGTCACCCGTGCCGCCGGCCACGGCGCTGCACCACCCCCGGCGGGCGGTACCGGCGGCTGGTGGACGGCCGGTCAGTGCGCCCCGACCAGCTCCGGCGTAGGTTCGGCCGGCGGGGTGGCGGCGGGCCGGTCGCGGCGGCGCAGGAAGCGGGGGGCCCACCAGTTGGCCTCGCCGAGCAGGGTCATCACCGACGGCAGCACCACCGCCCGGATGATCGTGGCGTCCAGCAGGATCGCCGCCGCCAGCCCGATGCCGAGCTGCTTCATGTCGATCGTGCTGAGCGAGGCGAAGATCGCGAACACCCCGACCATCACGATCGCCGCGCTGGTCACCACGCCGGCCGAGGAGGTGATGCCGTAGGCGACCGCGTCGGCGTTGGACCGGCCGCCCCGGATGCCCTCCCTGATCCGGCTGACCACGAACACGTGGTAGTCCATGGAGAGCCCGAAGAGCACCACGAACAGGAACAACGGCAGCCAGGAGACGATCGCCCCCATCGAGGTGAAACCGAGCAGGTCCTGCGCCCACTCGCCCTGGAAGACCAGCACCAGCAGGCCGTAGGCGGCCCCGGCGGAGAGCAGGTTGAGCAGGATCGAGGTCAGGGCGACCACCACCGAGCGGAACGTCCAGGTCATCACCAGGAAGGTCAGCGCCAGCACGAACGCCATCACCAGGGGCAGCTTCTCCCGGATGTGCCGGGCGTAGTCCTCGCTGGCGGCCACCCCGCCGCCGACGGCGTACTCGACGCCGGGGATGCCGCGCAGCGCGGCGGGCAGCAGGTCGTCGCGGAGCTCGTGCAGGGAGCGCACCGCCCGGTCGTCCCGGCTGGCGTACGGGGTGGCCACCTCCAGCACCGACACCCGACGGTCGGCCGACACCTCGATCTTCGGGCCGTCCGCCTCGACCGGGGCGAACAGCGGGTCGGCGGCGGCCTCACGGGCCAGCCCGGTCAGCGCGGCGCGCACCTGGTCGGCCTGGTCGGCAGGGGCCCGTACGGCGACCGTGTGGCTGGTGCCGGTGCTCGGGAAGGCGGCGGTCAGCCGGTCGTACGCCTGCATCGCCGGGGTGGTGCGGGGCAGGTCCTCCATGCCGGGGAACTTCAGCTTCATGCCGAGCGCCGGGGCGGCCAGGGCGAGCAGCAACCCCACCGAGACGATCAGGGTGGCCCGGGGCGCGCGCAGCGCGGGCCGCAGCACCGCCGGCCAGAACCGGGGCCGGGCCGGCTGCCCGTGCCGTCCGGCGCGGGGGGCGGTGAGCCGCCACAGCAGCGGCACCCGGGGGCGGTCCACCCAGCGGCCCAGCTTGGCCAGCAGCGCCGGCAGCACGGTCAGCGAGCCGGTCACCGCGACGGCGACCACCAGGATCGAACCGACGGCGAGGGAGGAGAAGACCACGTCGTCGGCGAGCATCAGGCCGGCCATCGAGATGATCACCGCGAAGCCGGAGACGACCACGGCGTGTCCGGACGTCTCGGCGGCGATCTCCACCGCGTCCAGCCCGGACCGGCCCTTGGCCCGTTCCTCCCGTTCCCGGCGTACGTAGAACAGCGAGTAGTCCACCCCGACGGCCATCCCGATCAGCAGGATCACGCTGGCCGTGGTGTCCGTGGCGGGCACCAGGTGGGAGGCGAGGGTGGACAGCCCCATCGCGGCGGCCACCGAGGAGAGCGCCAGCAGCACCGGCACCCCGGCGGCGATCAGCGCGCCGAACGCGACGACCAGGATGGCCAGGGTGACCGGCAGGCTGAGCAGCTCGGCCCGCTTGAAGTCCCGGCCCAGGGTGTCGTCCAGCGCCTGGTTGATCGACGGGCCGCCGACCTGCTCGATCCGTAGTTGCGGGTGGGCGGCCTGGGCGTCGGCGGTGGCGTCGCGCAGCGGCTGCACCCGGTCGGCGGCGGTCTCCGGGTCGCCGGCCATGGTGACCGGCACCAGCAGTGCGGCACCGTCGGCCGACGGCACCGGCTCGCCGACCGACGCCACCCCGGTGACCTGCCGCAGCCGGTCGGCCGCGTCGGTCGCCGCCGCCTGCGCGGCGGCCCGGTCCAGGGTGCCGGTACGCGGGGTGATCAGGATGTTCTCCACCGCCGGGTCGGTGAACTCGCCCGAGGTGACGATCACGTCGGCGTGACCGGACTCGCCGATCGCCTGGTCGGCCTGGGTGGCCTCGTTCAGGCCGGCGGCGTTGCCCCCGACGAAGCACACCGCCACGAAGACCACCCAGAGCGCGATCGCGCGCCACGGATGCTCCGCGCTCCACCGTGCCAACCGCACCGTCACCGGTCTGCCGCCCATCTCGGTCGGGCCCCCTTCCCGCCGGCGCCCTGCCGACCGTGCTGACGCTAGGGACGGCGACGCCGGGGCACATCGGGGAACGGCCCCGGCCCGCCCCCGAGGACGCGGGGGCGGTCGGGTCGGGTCGCCCGGGACGACCGATCCGGGTGGATCGGGGAAAAACCGGCGGCGGCCCGGGGTGGCGGCGGCGCGGCACACCGGCGCAACCCCGAACCGGCTCGGGGTCAGCCCCTGAGGGCACCCCGGGGCCGGGGCTGACAGCGGGGGCAGCTGTACGACGACCGGTTCATGAACGCCTCCCGGCGGATCGGCGTGCCGCAGCGTCGGCAGGGCTCACCCTCCCGACCGTAGACGTTCAGCGACCTGTCGAAGTAGCCGCTCTCCCCGTTGACGTTGACGTACAGGTCGTCGAAGCTGGTGCCGCCCTGCACGATCGCCTCGCCGAGGACGTCCCGCACGTGCCCGAGCAGCCGGCCCGCGGCGGGGCCGGTCACCGCGTCGGTCGGGCGGGCGCCGTGCAGCCGGGCCCGCCACAGCGCCTCGTCGGCGTAGATGTTGCCCACCCCGGACAGCAGCGTCTGGTCCAGCAGGGCCCGCTTGACCTCGGTACGTCGGCGGCGCAGGGCGGCGACGAAGCCGGCGTCGGAGAATTCCGGGTCCATCGGGTCGCGGGCGATGTGGGCGATCTCGGCGGGCAGCTCGGCACCGCCTTCGCTGACCGCGAGCCCGCCGAACGTCCGCTGGTCGACGAAGCGCAGTTGCGGGCCGTCGTCGGCGAACCGGAACCGGACCCGCAGGTGCAGCTCGTCGGCCGCCTCGGCCGGCTGGAGCAGCAGCTGCCCCGACATGCCCAGGTGGCCGACGAGGGCGTCCCCGCTGTCCAGCGGCAGCCAGAGGTACTTGCCGCGCCGCCGCACGTCGGTCACCGTCCGGCCGGCCAGCACGTCGGCGAAGTGCGCCGGGCCGGGCAGGTGCCGTCGCACGGCCCGGGGGTGGCGCACCTCCACCGTCGAGATCCGCCGGCCGGTGACCCACTGGGCCAGCCCCTGCCGTACGGTCTCGACCTCGGGCAGCTCAGGCACGGCCCAGTCCCGCCTCGGCGGTCTCGTCGGCCGCCGGGGCCGTCGCGTCGACCGCCGGGCCGTCGCCGCTGGCCACGGCGGCACCGTCCGGGGTGGCCCCGGCCGGGGTGCCGGTGTCGGGAGTGCCGGTGTCGGGGGTGTCGGCCCGGTCCTGCTCGGCCTGCGCGGTGAGTTCCCGCCAGGCCGCCTCGGCGGCCCGCTGCTCGGCCTCCTTCTTGCTGCGCCCCTCCGACCCGCCGTAGCGGTTGCCGGCCACCACCACCCAGGCGGTGAAGGTCTTCAGGTGGTCCGGGCCGGTGCCCTCGATGCGGTACTCGGGCACCCCCAGGCCCAGCGCGGCGGTCAGCTCCTGGAGGCTGGTCTTCCAGTCCAGCGCGGCGCCCCGGCCCGCCGACTCGGCCATCAGCGGGTCGAACAGCCGGTGGATGACGACCGCCGCGGTGTCCAGCCCGTGCTGGAGGTAGATCGCGCCGAGCAGCGCCTCCAGGGTGTCGGCGAGGATGCTCGCCTTGTCCCGCCCGCCGGTGGTCTCCTCGCCCTTGCCGAGCAGCAGGTAGGCGCCGAGCCCGTCCGGGCCGAGCCCCCGGGCCACGTCGGCCAGGGCACGCATGTTGACCACGCTGGCCCGCAGCTTGGCCAGTTGCCCCTCGGGCAGGTCGGGGTGGTTCCGGAACAGCGCCGTGGTGATCACCACGCCGAGCACCGAGTCGCCGAGGAACTCCAACCGCTCGTTGGTGGGCAGCCCGCCGTTCTCGTACGCGTACGACCGGTGGGTCAGCGCCCGCTCCAGCAGTTCGGCGTCGAGTGTCACCCCGAACGCCGCCTCCAGGTGGCTGACGGGCGCACGCCGCCGCTTGTCGTTGCTCATGTTCCTACCTCTGCTTCGGTCCCGCCGGGGTACGCGGGCGGATGACCCGCGTGCCGGGCGACGGGTGCGTTCTGGACCGCCGGATCGGCCGACGCGGGGCCGCTGTCCACGGCCACCTCGTCGGCGCGGTCGGCGGCGGAACGGGTGGGGGCGTCCTCCCGCTCCGGGTCGGTGCCGTCGCCGGCGGGAAGGAGCGCGATCTGCTCCCGGACCTGGTCGGTGGCCCGGCGACGCCAGAGGTGGGCGGCCAGGGCGATACCGGAGGCGACGTCGTCCGGGGTGGCCGCGCCGTGGCAGACCACCACCGTCCCGGCGACCCCGAGCAGGGCCGCCGCCCGGGGCGCCCCGCCGCTGGCCGGTGGACCCCCGGCCATCGCGTACGCCCCCTCGATGGCCTTGAGCAGGATGTTGCCGGTGAAGCCGTCGGTGACCACCACGTCGGCGCGGACGCCGGCGGTGACGTCGTACCCCTCGACCAGGCCGACGTAGCGGGCGTCGCCGGGCAGCGCGGTGGCGGCGAGCAGGGGGTCGGCGGTGCGGCGCGGGCGGTCCCCCTTGCCGGCCTCGGTGCCGACCGAGAGCAGGCCGACCCGGGGGGCGGCGACGGCGTGGGCGACGGCGGCGTAGGCCGCGCCGAGCACGGCGTGCCGGGCCAGGGTCGCCGGGCGGGGTTCCAGCGAGCCGCCGACGTCGAGCAGGACCACCGGGCCGGAGATCGCCGGGAGCGTCGCCACCAGGGCGGGCCGGCGCACGTCGGGCCAGCGGCCGAAGCCGAGGGCGGCGGCGGAGACGGTGGCGCCGGTGGACCCGGCGGAGACGAGCGCGTCGGC
This sequence comes from Micromonospora sp. HM134, assembly GCF_007833915.1. Taxonomy (NCBI): domain Bacteria; kingdom Bacillati; phylum Actinomycetota; class Actinomycetes; order Micromonosporales; family Micromonosporaceae; genus Micromonospora; species Micromonospora sp. HM134. Next base: position 1,559,924 of record NZ_CP041061.1, on the reverse strand, counting down.
GGCGCCGTCGCGGACGGCGGAGACGGCGGCCCGGACGGTGCTGTCGGCGCGGGGCGCGTGCTCGGTGGGCCCGGCGGCGGTCCGGGTGGCGCGGATGGTGATCCGGGTGCGTTGCGCCGGGGTCAGGGCGTCGACCACCCCGGCCGCGACCTCGGTCGGGCCGACGAGCAGCAGGTGCAGGTCCGGGTCGGCCCGCACCGCCCGCAGAGCGCCGTCAACCACGACGGCGGGAGCATCGTCCCCGCCGAGGAGGTCAACGGCGATCCGCGCGGTGCCCGGCTCCCTCGCCGGGCCGGCCGGAGCAGGCCGGCCGGCGTCGGAGGGAGCCGGGGCACCGGGCGATCGCCGGGGTGCGCGCGCCACCCGACCCGTGGTCGGGGGTGTCACTCGGCGTCCAGGTCAGACCTCGAGAACCTGGCGGCCGTTGTACGTGCCGCAGACGGAGCACGCCGCGTGCGGCAGCTTGGGGGACTTGCACTGCGGGCAGGCCACGGTCGCGACCACAGCCGCCTTCCAGTTCGCCCGGCGGGACCGGGTGTTGCTGCGCGACATCTTGCGCTTGGGGACGGCCACGGTTCCTACTCCTCTGTACGGTTCAGTTGCGACAGGCTCGCCCAACGCGGGTCGATCTGCTGGTGGCTGTGTTCGGCCGGCAGATCGTCCCGGTGCACCCCGCATTCGGGGCACAGTCCCGGGCAGTCCTCCCGGCAGAGCGGGTTGGTCGGCAGCGTGAGCACCACCGCGTCCCGCAGCGCCGGCTCCAGGTCGATCAGATCGTCCTGCATCCGGCCCACCTCGTCCTCGTCGGTCGTGATGTCCGTGGTGCTGTTCTCGTACGCGTACAGCTCCTGGACGTTCACGGTCAACGAGTAGTCGATCGCGCGCAGGCAACGACCGCACTCGCCCTGGACGGGACCGGTCACGGTCCCGGAGACGAGCACGCCCTCGGACACCGACTCCAACCTCAGGTCGAGGTCGAGGTCCGCGCCCTCCGGCACGCCGATCAACTCCACGCCGAGGTCCGCCGGTGCCGGCACGACCCGCCGATGCGTACGCAACGCGCCAGGGCGACGCGGCAGGTCCCTCGTGTCGAGGACCAGCGGCGCCCTGGGGTTGAGTGATGAAGGCGAGTGTTTGGGCATAGTCAGACTCCGGCCGGTGAGAGGCCGACAAAAAAGGTTACCTGGGCGACCGCCGGGTCGTCGAACCGGGGGCGACGCCCGACCCGTCCGTCGGTGGGATGAGGTGCCGCTCAGAAGGGTAACGGGCGTTCCGCGTCGTCCCCACCGAAGGTGCCGATCTCCCGCAGCGCGTGCATCTTGTCCCGCCCGCGCTCGATCGAGGCCAGCGCCCGGGTGAGGAACTGCTCGAAGTTCGCCAGCGCGGTGTCGACGTAGTCGTCGACCTCCTCGCGCAGCCGCTGCGCCTCGGCCCGGGCCTCGGCGATGATCCGGGCCCCCTCGTGCTCGGCGGAGACGGTGATCTCATTCACCGAGACCAGCCGGGCGTGTTCCGCCTCACCCTCGCTGATGATCCGGTCGGCCTCCCGCTTGCCGGCCTCCATGATCTTGTCCCGCTCCTCCAGCAGGGCGGCGGCGCGGCGCAGGTCGGCGGGGAGTTCGGCGCGCATCTCGTCGAGGGCGGCGATCATCTCGCCCCGGTCGACCATGCAGTTGTTGCGCGACATCGGGACGGAGCGCGCCTGCTCCACCATGGCGATCAGTTCGTCGATGCGGTCGAGCGGGTCCACCGGTACCTCACTCCTGTCGTTCGTCGGCCGACCTACATGATGCGGCCTGCGCCCGGCTTCGGCGCTGCACCACATGATGTCGTGCCCCGGCCACCACCGCCGCCACCACCCCGGCCCGACGCGCCGGCCGTACGGTCAGGGGCGCGGGACGGTCAGCCGGGCCTGGAGCGCCCGCCGGACGGTGTCGGGCACGTGGGAGGAGATGTCGCCGCCCCACTTCGCCACGTCCTTGACCAGGCTGGAGGAGAGGAACGAGTAGAGCGGGTTGGTCGGCATGAACAGCGTCTCCACGCCGGCCAGGCCGATGTTCATCTGGGCCATCTGCAACTCGTAGTCGAAGTCGCTGACCGCCCGCAGGCCCTTGATCAGCACACTCGCCTCCTGCGCCCGGCAGAAGTCGACGAGCAGCCCCCGGAAGGACGCGACCCGGACGTTGCCGTACGAGGAGGTCACCTCGCGGAGCATGTCGATCCGCTCCTCGACGGTGAACAGGCCGCTCTTCGACTGGTTCACCAGCACGCCGACGATCACCTCGTCGAAGAGCCGGCTGGCCCGTCCGATGATGTCGAGGTGTCCGTTGGTGACCGGGTCGAACGAGCCGGGACACACCGCACGTCTCATGATCGGCGACCGTACCAAAGAGTGGTCTCGCCGTAACGCCGGCTGCGTCCGGCGGTGATGCCCCGCACCCAGCCGACCGGGCCGCCCCGGGTGGACCGCTCGACCACCACCAGCGCATCGGGGGCGAGCCAGTCGTGCGTGACCAGCCCGGTCAGCAGGGCGGTGATCTCGTCGTCCGGCACCGCGTAGGGGGGGTCGGCGAAGACCACGTCGTACGGCGCGTCGCCGGGCCCGGCCGCGACCACCCCGGCCACCCTGCCGGTGACCAACCGGGCTGCGGGGGCGGCCCGCAGCGCGGCGACGTTCTCCCGGATCACCCGGGCGGCCCGGGGGTCGGACTCGACCAGCAGCACGTGCGCCGCGCCCCGGGACAGCGCCTCCAGCCCGACCGCGCCGGAGCCGGCGTACAGGTCGGCGAAGCGTGCCCCGTCCAGGTCCACCTCGGCGCTGACGGCGCTGAACAGCGCCTCCCGGACCCGGTCGGAGGTGGGCCGGGTGCCGCCGCCGGCGGGTGCGGCGATCCGTCGTCCGCCGAGCGTGCCGGCCACGATCCGGGTCACGGTCTGCCCCTGTGCATGCCTGTGACGCTACGCGACGGGGGACGCGGGCCGGCGACGCGGTGCGCCCCGACCGGGTGACGGCGTGATCACGTCGAGTAGATCAATGATCTCATATGTATAACAACACTCCGGGTGCCGGCTGTGCACTGTGTCCGTATCGACGGGCCCACTAGGGTCGGCCCGGTGCCGGTGCCGCTCCGCCGGCCGGGGCGCCGCAACGGCGTCGTCACGGCGCTCCCGACGCATGCCGTGACCCGGCAACGCCACCCCCCGCCGCGCCCTGACGCACCCTCACCCCGGGAGTACGCGTGATCCGTCCAAAGCTGTCGCTGCGGCGACCGCTCGCCGCGACCGCCGCCACCCTGGCCGGCCTGGCCACGGCCCTCGCCCTGACCGCCCCGGCGGGCGCCACCTCAGCCTCACCGTCCCCGACGGCCACGCCCACGCCGACGGCGACCGCCACGCCGAGCGCGACGGCCACCACCGGGACCGGCGGGGAGCCCGCGCCGTCCTGCGTCGCCGCCGCCGACGCCCGCTACACGCACACCTTCGACGGGCCGGCGGGCAAGGCGTCGATCACCCTGACCAACGGCCCGCTGTGCCGGGGCGAGGAGCAGGACCTCGCCCTGGTGTCGTACGTGACGCCGTCGGCAAAGTTCGCCGTCCCGCAGTACGTGCTCGACAAGTCGGTCAAGAAGTTCACCGGGGTGGCCCCGGGCGAACTGGGCGTGGCCACCCTCGACTTCGCCGTCGAGGTGCCGAACTGCTACACCCAGGTCGACTTCGTCTTCGGCAGCAAGCTGATCGACCCGCTGACCGACACCAGCGACCGGTACGGCGACCGCAAGGTCGGCAGCCCGACCGGCATCGGCGCCCGCTCCACCGGCCCGCGCGCCTGGTACAACGGCGGCTCGGGCACCTGCTCGGCGGCGCCGGAGGTGATCGCCGAGTCCGACTGCGACGGCAACGTCGAGCTGACCCTGGTCAACCGCAGCGGCAACGCCGAGGCGACCTTCGCCATCGTCGGCAGCGGCGGCTTCACCGAGAAGGTGACCGTCCCGCTGCGCAAGATCGAGACCCGCAAGCTCAGCGCCGGCGAGGCGCAGGAGATCACCGTCACCGCCCCCGGCATGAAGGACTTCACCGGCGGCTGGCAGAAGCCCGCCGACTGCCAGCAGCCCGAGGTCGGCACCCCCGACGCCAGCTACGAGTCGAGCTGCGACAAGATGATCTTCCGGATCAGCAACCCGGAGGACGGCACCCCGCTGACCTCGGTGTTCACCCCCAGCAAGGGCGAGCCGAAGAAGCTCACCGTCGAGCCCGGCCGGACCGGGACGGTCAGCTTCCCGGCCAGCAAGGGGCTCACCGTCACCGTCACCGGTGACCTCGACTCCGGCGGCCCGCTGAAGTGGGAGAAGCCGAAGAACTGCCCGTCCACCGGTGGCGGCGGTGGCGGCGGCGACCAGGACGGCGGCCTCCCGGTGACCGGTGCGGCGGCCGGCGCCATCGCGGCCGGCGCGGCCACCCTGCTGGTGGCCGGCGGGGTGCTCTTCCTCGTCGCCCGACGTCGGCGCATCCGCTTCACCGTCTGACCCGCAACCCGCCCGCAGGGCGCGTCGACCGGCCGGTCGACGCGCCCTGCGCGGTTCGGGCTTGACCCTGCCGCAGCGTCAACCTCGCATGCTGACGCCATGTCCACGACAGAGTCGACGAAACCGCAGGCCCCCGGGCCCGCCATCCAGGTCCGGGGCCTGACGAAGTCCTACCGCGAGCTGCCCGTGCTGCGCGGGGTGGACCTCGACGTGGCCCCGGGCAGCATCCTCGCCCTGCTCGGCGCCAACGGAGCGGGGAAGACCACCCTGGTACGCATCCTCGCCACCCTGCTCCGGCCGGACGGCGGGACGGCCCACGTGCACGGCTTCGACGTCACCACCCAGGGCGCGCGGGTACGCGAGTCCGTCAGCCTCACCGGCCAGTTCGCCGCCGTCGACGAGATCCTCACCGGCCGGGAGAACCTGCTGCTGGTCGCCCGGCTGCGCCACCTGCCCGACCCCGGCCGGGTCGCGGACGACCTGCTCGGCCGGTTCGCGCTCACCGACGCGGGCGGCCGGCGGGTGGGCACCTACTCCGGGGGGATGCGCCGCCGCCTCGACATCGCGATGAGCCTCATCGGCGACCCGCCGGTGATCTTCCTCGACGAACCCACCACCGGGCTCGACCCACAGGCGCGCATCGAGGTGTGGCAGGCCGTCCGGGAACTCGCCCGCCGGGGCACCACGGTGCTGCTCACCACCCAGTACCTCGACGAGGCCGAACAGCTCGCCGACCGGATCGCCGTGCTGCACCACGGACGGATCATCGCCGACGGCACGCTGGCCCAGCTCAAGCAGCTCCTTCCGCCCGCCACCGTCGAGTACGTCGAGAAGCAGCCCACCCTGGAGGACGTGTTCCTCGCCATCGTCGGCGACGACGGACCCACCGCCGCCACCGACCGCACCCCGGACCCCGCCCGCCCCGCCGGCACGAACCACTGAGGACCCCGATGACCAGACACTTCCTGGCGGACACCGCCGCCCTGCTCGGGCGCTCGCTGCGGCACATCAGCCGCAGCCCGGACACCGTCATCACCACCACGATCATGCCGATCGCGTTCCTGCTGCTGTTCGTCTACGTGTTCGGCGGCGCGATCCGGACCGGCGCCGACCGGTACGTGAACTACCTGCTGCCCGGCATCCTGCTGATCACCGTCGTCTCCGGCATCTCCTACACCGCGTACCGGCTCTTCCTGGACCTCAAGGGCGGCATCTTCGAGCGGTTCCGGTCCATGCCGATCGCCCGCTCGGCCGTGCTCTGGGCGCACGTGCTGACCTCGCTGGTCGCCAACCTGATCTCGCTCGTGGTGGTGGTGCTGGTCGCCCTCGCCATGGGTTTCCGCTCCGGGGCCGGCCCGCTGGCCTGGCTGGCCGTCACCGGCATCCTGCTGCTGTTCATCCTGGCGCTGACCTGGCTCGCGGTCATCCCGGGCCTGACCGCCACCTCCGTGGACGGCGCGAGCGCGTTCTCCTACCCGCTCATCCTGCTGCCGTTCGTCAGCTCGGCCTTCGTGCCCACCGACACCATGCCCGGCCCGGTGCGGGCCTTCGCCGAGCACCAGCCGGTGACCGCCATCGTGAACGCCCTGCGCGGCCTGCTCGCCGGAGAGCAGGTCGGCGGCGAGGTGTGGACCGCGCTCGCCTGGTGCGCCGGCCTCCTCGTCGTCGCGTACGGCGGCGCGATGGTCGTGCACCGCCGCAGGGTCGGTTGACGGTGCTCCCGGGTCGGGCAGGCTGAGGCCATGTTGACGATCGGACGGCTGGCGTCGTACGCCGGGGTGACCATCCGTGCCGTACGGCACTACCACCAGATCGGGCTGCTACCGGAACCGGAACGCGACGCCTCCGGCTACCGGACGTACGACGCGGCGGCGGTGGTGCGGCTGGTCCGGATCCGCACCCTCGCCGAGGCCGGTGTGCCGCTGGCCCGGGTCCGGGAACTGCTCGACGCCGACGCGGAGACGTTCGCCGCCGCGATCGCCGGGATCGACCGCCAGCTGCGGACCCAGATCCGCACGCTTCAGGAACACCGGCGGCGGATCGCCCGGCTCGGCGACGGTGACACCCTCGCCGTGCCGGCGGAGGTGGTCGACTACCTGGACCGGCTCCGCGCCGCCGGGGTTCCGCCGGTCGCCGTGCAGGCCGAACGCGACGGGTGGATCCTGATGGCGGCCCGGTGGCCGGACGCCATCTCCGGGCTGATGGCCGACAAGGTGGCCCAGCTCGACAATCCCCAGGTCGTCCAGCTCTACCGGTTGATCGGTCGGATCGCCGAGGACTGGCAGGACGAGGAGTTGCTGCGCGAGACGGCCGACCTGATGGCCGAGCTGTTCGCCCAGGCGGAAGCCGACGGGGAACTGGCGATGCAGGAGGAGGTCACCCCCGATCCCGCGTTCGTCCGGTTGATGGACTCGTTCGCCGACGCGGCCCACCCCGTCGTCAGGCGATTGCGGAAGCTCGTCGCCGACCGGGGCTGGACCGGCTGGACCATCGTCGAGAAACGGTAGCCCTGAGCCGCCCCGGCGCACGCGCGCCGGGGCGGCGGTCAGCCCTTCTCCAGGTACTCCGCGCGTTCCTCGTCGACCAGGGCGGCGACCGAGGCGGCCAGGGCCGGATGCCGCGCCAGCTCCGGGTCCTGTCCGACCAGGGCCACCGCCTCGGCCCGCGCGTCGCGGATCAGGTCGGCGTCGCGTCTCAGGGAGAGCAGCCGCAGGTGCGAGCGGCGGCCGGACTGGGTCGCGCCCAGCACGTCACCCTCCCGGCGCTGCTCCAGATCCAGTTCGGCCAGCTTGAACCCGTCGGTGGTGGAGGCGACCGCGTCCAGCCGCTCCCGCGCCGACGAGCCCTCGGCCGCCTCGCTGACCAGCAGGCAGAGCCCGGGGGCCGAACCCCGGCCGACCCGGCCCCGGAGCTGGTGCAGTTGCGACACCCCGAACCGGTCGGCGTCCAGCACGATCATCACGGTGGCGTTGGGGACGTTGACGCCGACCTCGACCACCGTGGTGGCGACCAGCACGTCGAGGTCGCCGTCGGCGAAGGACCGCATCACGGCGTCCTTCTCGTCGGCGGGCAGCCGGCCGTGCAGGACGCCGATCCGCAGCCCGTGCAACGGCCCCTCGGCCAGCAGCGGCGCCACCTCGGTCACCGCCAGCGGGGGGCGTCGCCCGTTGTCGTACTCGCGGGGCGGCTCCTCCTCGCCCACCGGTCCCTCACCAATGCGCGGGCACACCACGTACGCCTGGTGGTCGGCGGTGACCTCCTCGCGCACCCGCCGCCACGCCCGGTCCAGGAAGGCCGGTTTCTCGGCCGCCGGCACCACGTGCGAGGCGATCGGGGACCGCCCCTGCGGCAACTGGGACAGGGTGGAGGTCTCCAGGTCGCCGTAGACGGTCATCGCCACCGTGCGCGGGATCGGGGTGGCCGTCATCACCAGCACGTGCGGCGGCTGGTCGGCCTTGGACCGCAGCGCGTCCCGCTGCTCCACGCCGAACCGGTGCTGCTCGTCGACCACCACCAGGCCCAGGTCGGCGAAGTCGACCCCCTCGTAGAGCAGGGCGTGGGTGCCGAGCACGATGCCCGCCCGCCCCTGCGCGACCTCGGCCAGGGCCCGCCGCCGGGCCGCCGCGCCCAGCGAGCCGGTGACCAGCTCCACCCGGGTCGCGTCGTCGGCCGCGCCCAGCTCGCCGGCCTGGGCCAGCGGGCCGAGCAGGTCGAGCATGCCCCGGTGGTGCTGGGCGGCGAGCACCTCGGTCGGGGCCAGCAGCGCCGCCTGGCCGCCCGCGTCGACCACCTGGAGCATCGCCCGCAACGCCACCACCGTCTTGCCGGAACCGACCTCGCCCTGCAACAGCCGGTGCATCGGATGCGGGGTGGCCAGGTCGGCGGCGATCTCGACGCCGACGTCGCGCTGGCCGGGGGTCAGCTCGTAGGGCAGCCGGGCGTCGAACGCGTCGAGCAGGCCACCCGCCTTCGCCGGGCGCGGCGTCGCCGGCCAGGACGCCGCCCGCAGCTTGCGCTGCACCAGGGTCAGCTGCACGGCGAACGCCTCGTCCCACTTGAGCCGGCGACGGGCCCGGTACAGCTCCTCCCTGCTCGACGGCCGGTGGATCTCGCGCAGCGCGGTGCCGATGCCGACCAGCTTCCGGTCGGCCCGCAGTGACGCCGGCAGCGGATCGTCCGGCGGGGTGACGGTGTCCAGCACCACCCGCACGCAGCGGGCGATCACCCAGGTCGGCACGGCGGCGGCGGCCGGATAGACCGGGATCAGCGCCCCGGCGAACTCCTCGACCTCCTCGGAGGCCGCCGCCTCGCCCTCGCCCCCCTCGCCGAGCAGCACGTACTCCGGGCCGTTGAGCTGCCGCTTGCCCCGGAACTCGGTGACCTTGCCGGCGAACAACCCCCACCGGCCGGGGCGCAGCTCGCGTTCCCGCCACGCCTGGTTGCCGAAGAACGTCAACGTCAGCGTCCCGCCCGAGTTGTCGCCGACGGTCACCTCCAGCAGGTTGCCCCGGCGCTGCCGCATCGGGCGTACGGCCGTGCGCTGCACCTGGGCCAGCACGGTGACCTGCTCGCCGACGTCCAGCGAACGGATGTCGGTGTGCTCGCCGCGCTCGTCGTAGCGGCGCGGGAAGTGGTACATCAGGTCACCGGCGGTGTGCAGGTCGAGATGGCCGGCGAGCGCCTTGGCGGTGCGCTCCCCGACCAGCTTCGTCAGCGCGGTGTCCACCGTGGCCGGTTCGGACGTCGTCATTCGACCCCCACCAGGAGCGGATAGTGCGGTTGCCCACCCGGGTACGCCTGCACCTCGACGAAGGGCCAGCGCCGGGCCACGTGGTCCCGGACCGCCTCGGCGAGCCCGGCCGGGGCGTCCGCGCCGGTGAGCAGGGTGACCAGTTCACCGCCACCGCCGAGCATCCGGTCGACCACGGCGGCGCAGGTGTCGACCAGGTCGCTGCCGATCAGGTGCACCTCCCCCTCGACCAGGGCCAGCACGTCGCCGGGCCGGCACGGGCCGGCGACGGTCAGCGCCTCCCGGCTGGCGTGGCACACCTCGGCGTAGCGGCAGGCCCCGGCCGCCTCGGCCATCGCGATGACGTCGTCGGCGAACCGGCGCTGCGGGTCCCGCACGGCGAGCGCGGCCAGCGCCTGCACCGGCGAACGGGTCGGCACCACGCTGACCTTCACCCCGAGCCGGTGCGCCTCCCGGGCGGCGGCGCTCGCCACCGCCTGGGTGTTCGGGTCGTTGGGGAGGACCACCACCCGGGCGGCGGCGGTGGCCCGGATCGCGTCCAGCAGCTCACCGGTGGACGGGTTGCCCGGTACCACCGTCGCCCCCTCCCCGGCGAGGAGTTCGGCGATGCCGACCCCGGTCGCGACCACCACGGCCGCCCGGCCGTCGGTGGCGGGGTGGTCGGCCGGCGGGGCCTGGTCGGCGAACCGGGTCACCGAGATCCGGTACGGCCGGCCGGCGGCCACCCCCGCCTCGACGGCCGCCCCGACGTCGTTGACGTGGACGTGGACGTTCCAGGTGGTGGACCCGGCGGGTGGGCCGGCGTCGCCGACCACCACCAGCGAGTCGCCCAGGGTGGCCAGTTCGGCGCGCATCCGGGTCACCGCCTCGGGCGGGGCGTCGAGCAGGAACTGCACCTCGTAGGCGTACCCGGGAGAGCCGGTCTCCCGGACGACGGTCAGCGGCGGACGCACCGGGCGGGCCACCGGCGCCGGCCCGGCCGGGGCCTCCCCCGTGACCACCTCGACCAGCGCGTCGAGCAGCAGGCAGAGGCCCCGGCCACCGGCGTCGACCACGCCGGCCCGGGCGAGCGCGGGCAGTTGCCCGGGGGTCCGGGCCAGCGCGTGGGCCGCCTCCCCGGCGGCGGCCCGGGCCACGGTGCACAGGTCGTCGCTGTCGGCCCGCTCGGCGGCGGTCGCGGCGGCGGCGACCACACTCAGCACGGTGCCCTCGACCGGCCGGGCCACCGCGGCGTAGGCGGCGGTGGTGGCGTCGCGCAGCGCGGCGGCCAGCGCCCGGCCGGCGACGGCGGGCACGTCGCCGAGCGCGTCGGCGAGGCCGCGCAGGATCTGCGAGAGGATCACCCCGGAGTTGCCCCGCGCGCCGAGCAGCGCGCCCCGCGCCATCAGCCGCAGCGCCTGCCCGTGCGCGGTCGGGCCGTCCTCGGGCAGGGTGCCGAGCTCCATCGCCAGCGCCTGCTGCGCGGAGGTGAGGGTGAGCACGAGGTTGGTGCCGGTGTCCCCGTCGGGCACGGGGTAGACGTTCAGCTCGTCGATCTCGCCCTGGTGCCGGCGCAGCGCGGCGAGACCGCTCGCGCACCAGCGGCGTACCGCGGCGGCGTCGAGGGTGTCCAGCACGGCCAGAAGCCTACTGGCGGCGACCGACACCCGCCGGGGCCGGCCGGCGCGTGTCCCCGCGTCCTACGGTCCGCCCCGGGCGGGGTCGGACGGGCGGGGTCGGGGCGGGCGGGGCGGCCGGCGGGGGCCGGGACGGGCCGGTTGGTCCTGCCCGGGGGACATCGGGTAGCCTGGCCAGGTTGTCCGGGCAGCGCCTGCCGGCGACCTCATGAACGTATCAATCTCAGGAGTATCCCGTGGCTAGCGTGTGCGACGTCTGTGGCAAGGGGCCGGGCTTCGGCCACAACGTGTCCCACTCGCACCGGCGGACCAACCGCCGCTGGAACCCGAACATCCAGTCGGTGCGTACCCCGGCCGGTGGGGGCACCACCAAGAAGCTCCAGGTCTGCACCTCGTGCATCAAGGCCGGCAAGGTCACCCGCGCCTGACCTGGCGACACCTCCACCGCCCCAGCTCCGATCAGTACCGGCGGGCCGCCCGGCCCGCCGGTACTGTCGTGTCCCCGCAACCCGGTGGCCGACCCGTACGGAGGACGACCGTTGGACCTCGACCTGGGCCGTGACGAGATGATCGTCGTGGGTGCCTCGCTCGGCATGCTGCACTGGTTCGCCGAGGAACTGCCGGCGGGCAGCGTGGTGCTCGTCGAGGAGCCGGAGATCATCGCCCGGCGGGACGTCACCGCGACGGCGGCCCGGCTGCCGGTGGTCTCCCGGGTGGTGCCCGCCCGCTACCAGACCGGCCTGGACGTCGAGGAGCTGCTCGCCCGGGAGCCGGGGCTCACCACCGCCCGGCTGGTGATGCCCGGCCTGGAGTACGCCGTCGGTGCCACCGCCCGGCTCGCCGAACGGCTGGGCCTGCCCGGCGCCGGCCCGCAGGCCGCCGACGTGTTCTCCGACAAGCACCGGATGCGCCTGCTGGCCGACCGGGCCGGGCTGGCCAACCCGGCGTACGAGCTGGTCGACTCCCCGCAGCGGGCGGCGGCGTTCGCGGCCCGGTTCGGTGGCCGGTGCGTGCTGAAGCCGACCCGCCGCTCCGGCAGCCTCGGCGTGCAACTCGTCGGGGCCGGTGACGACGTGGCGGCGGCCTGGTCGGCGACCGCCGCCCCGGAGGCGCCGGTGGAGGCGGCCACCGACCTGCCCACCGAGGTGCTGGTCGAGCAGACCCTGGTCGGCTCGGAGTACAGCGTCGAACTGCTGGTCGTCGACGGCGAGGTGTGCTTCGGCAACGTCACCGACAAGCGGGTGCTGCCCGGTCGTCGACCGGTGGAGACCGGGCACACGGTCCCTTCGGCGCTACCGGCGGACGGCCGCGCGGAACTCGTCGCGGCGGCCACCCGGCTGGCTGCGGCGGCCGGCTTCCGCACCGGTGTGCTGCACAGCGAATGGATCGTCGCCGACGGGGTGCCGACGCTGGTGGAGTGCGCCGCCCGGCTGCCCGGCGACATGATCGCCGCGCTGATCTCGGTGGCGTACGAGTGCGGTTTCATCGACGCCTACCTGCGGACGCTGCGCGGCGAGCGGCCCCGGCTGCCGGCCCGGCCGTCCGGGGCGGCGGCGGTGGAGTTCCTGCTGCCGCCGCCGGGGACGCTGACCGCGGTCGACGGGCTGCGCGACGCCCGCCGGGTGCCCGGCGTGCTCGCCGTGCAGCTCGACGTGGCCGTCGGGGACCGGGTCGGCGAGGTCACCTCGTCGGTGCGCCGGGGCGGGCACGTGCTGGCCTGGGGTGCCGACCCGGCCGAGGCGGCGGCCACCGCCCGGGCCGGCGCCGACCGGCTCCGGTTCACCGTCGCCTGACACCCGCCGGGCCGACGGTCCGGTCCCGCCGCTCCGACCGGAACCGGCGGGCCGGACGACCGGTCAGAGCGTCCGGCCGAACGACAGGCAGCCGGGGGCGTCGGCGTAGTAGCCGAAGTTGGCGATCCGCTCGTACCCCGCCGAGGTGTAGAGGGCGACCGCCTCGGGTTGCCGGTCACCGCACTCCAGGATGATCCGCCTGCGCCCGTGCCTGCGGGCCGACTCCTCGATGGCGGCGAGCAGGGCGCGGGCCACCCCGCGCCCCCGCACGACCGGGGTGGTGTACATCCGTTTCAGCTCGGCGGCGTCCGTGCCGTGGCTGCGCCACCCCGCGCAGCCGACCGGCTCGCCGTCGAGGTGGGCGACGAGGAAATCGCCGTGCGGCGGGACGAACTCGGTGTGGTCGATGGGGGTCTCGTCGCCGCTGCCGCCGTACCGGACGCCCAGGTCGGCCATGGTCGCCCGGATGAGCGTCTGGGCCACCGGCGAGTCGAAGCCCAGCGGCCGGATCTCGATCTCACTCACGGGTGAAGGGTACGACCGCCCCTTACCGGAAGTGATCCCAGCCGGCCGGTCCGTCGTACGCGTCACCATCGACGGTCACCCCGCCGCCCTCGACCACCCGGCCCACCGCCCGCCACGACGGCGGCAGCGCCACCGTCGGGGGGAAGGTGGCGACCAGGGCGTGGTCGTCGCCACCGGCCAGGATCCAGGTGTACGGGTCGACGCCGAGCGCCTGGGCGGCGTCGCGCATCTGCGGGGGCACCTCGAAGGCGTCCCGGCGCAGGTCGACCCCGACGCCACTGGCCTTCGCCAGGTGGCCCAGGTCGGCCAGCAACCCGTCCGACACGTCGATCATGGCGGTGCCGCCGAGCAGGGCGGCCTCCGGCCCGGCCGGGTAGGGCACCTCCGGCCGCCGGTACGCCTCGACCAGCACCCGGGGGGTGCGGAACCCCCGGGAGAGCACGGTCAGCCCGGCGGCGGCCCAGCCGGTGCGGCCGGCGAGCGCCACCACGTCACCCGGCCGGGCCCCGGAGCGGACCACCGGCGGCCGGCCCGCCAGGTCGCCGAGGGCGGTCACCGCGATGGTCAGGGTGGCGCTGGCGGACATGTCCCCGCCGACCACCCCCGCGTCGACCAGCGCCGCCTCGGCGGCCAGCCCGTCGGCCAACTCCTCCACCCAGGCGGTGTCCAGGTCGGCGGGGATGCAGAGCGCCACCAGCAGGGCGGTGGGGGTCGCGCCCATCGCGGCGATGTCGGCGAGGTTGGCCGCCGCCGCCCGGTGCCCGACGTCCCGCGCGCTCGACCAGTCCCGCCGGAAGTGCCGCCCCTCGACCAGCACGTCGGTGGAGGCGACCACCCGCCGGTCGGGGGCGGCCACCACGGCGGCGTCGTCGCCCGGCCCGAGCAGGCAGGACGATCCGTACGTCAGCCGGGTGGTCACCCGGTCGATGAGGCCGAACTCGCCCACGTCCGCGACACCCATGTCTTCCTTCCGACACGCTCGCTAGCTGCTTACCCGCGACCACCGATAGGGATCACGCCTGCTCCGTAGGGTATTTTCACCCTTCGGGCCGCCCCGGGCGGCGACGGACGGAGGTCGAGTCGTGGTACAGGCGTACATCCTCATCCAGACTGAGGTGGGCCGGGCGCGGGACGTGGCCGGTCTGATCGCGGATCTTGCCGGCGTGGTACGCGTCGACGCCGTCACCGGGCCGTACGACGTGGTCGTCCTCACCGAGGCGAACACCGTCGACGAACTCGGCAAACTGATCGTCAGCAACGTGCAGATGGTGCCCGGCATCACCCGCACCCTCACGTGTTCGGTGGTGCGCCTGTAAGTGGACGAGAAGACCTCCTCCCCCGAGACCCCGACCGACGTCGCGCCCGCCGCCGACCGGCCGGCAGTGGACCGGTCGACCCGGCGGGCCGCGCTGTGGGCCACCCTGGTCGCCGTGCCGGTGACGGTGGCCGTGGCGGGTTTCACCTTCGCCAAGCTCTCCCCGGACGCGCCGGTCGCCGCGCCGGACCCGTCGCCGACCAGCGCCGGGCCCCGGTCCAGCGCCCCGGTCGCGATGCCCGCCCCGGCGCTGGCCGAACGGCCGGGGGTGGTGTGCCGGGCGCTGGTGTCGCAGCTGCCGGCCACCGTGCGGGACCTCGCCCAGCGTCCGGTGACCGCCGGTGCCGAGCAGAACGCCGCCTACGGTGACCCGGCGCTGACCGTGGCCTGCGGTGGCGCCGAGCCGACCGTGGACGCCACCGCCGACGTGTGGACCGTCAACCGGGTCTGCTGGTATGCCGACGAGCGGTCGGACGCCACCGTGCTCACCACGCTCGACCGGGAGACCGCCGTCACGGTGACGGTGCCCCGGGCGTACGAGGGGGCGTTGCAGTGGCTCACCCCGATCTCGGACGCGGTGGTCGCCTCCGTGCCGTCGGGTGGCGACAGCCCGGCCGGCTGCCGGGGCTGATCCGAGGCCGGTGACGACGAAAACCGGTTGACGGCACCGATAATCTGATCCTCCGTACCTGCGGCTGGCCGTGGGTGGCGAGGGGGGCCTGTCCCCTCGCCACCAGGAGTCGCCGTGCGCCGCCCGCCCGCCCTCTCGTTCCTCCTCGTCACCGTCGTCCTGGACATGCTCGGGCTGGGCCTGGTCGTGCCCGTCGTGCCGGCCCTGCTGGCCGACGTCGCCGGGGACGCCGCCGCCGCTGCCCGCTGGTCCGGCCTGCTCGGCTCGGTCTACGGCCTGCTGCAGTTCGTCGTCGCGCCGCTGCTCGGACGGCTCGCCGACCGGTACGGCAGGCGGCCGGTCCTGCTCGGGTCGGTGGGCTGCCTCGGCGTCGACTGGCTGGCCCACGCGGCCTCCCCCGCCCCGTGGACGCTGCTGCTGTTCCACGCCCTCGCCGGTGCCTGCGCGGGCACGTACACGGTGGTCAACGCCTACCTCGCCGACGTGACCGCCCCCGGGGCACGGGCCCGCGCGTACGGGTTGGTGGGTGCCGCGTCGGGGCTCGGGTTCGTCGCCGGCCCGACCGTCGGCGGCCTGCTCGGCGTCGTCTGGCTGGCGGGTACGGCGTTCGTGACCGCACCCTGGCTGCTGTACCTGCTCCTGGCGGTCGGTGTGCTCGCCTCGACCGGTGGCGCCGCCGCGCAGTCGTGGCTGTCCCGGGTCGTGCCCGCCGACGGGCGGGGCACCGTGCAGGGGGCGCTGACCGGCGTCGGCGCCGCCGCCGAGACCGTGGTGCCGGTGCTGGCCGGTACGGCGTTCGCCTGGTCGCTGGTCCACGCGTCGCCGGGTCTGGTCTTCGTCGGCGCGGCGGTCTTCGCGGTCGGTTCGACGCTCCTGCTGGTCACCACCCCCGACCTGCGGCAGCCCTGACGCCACCGGCGACGGTGCGGGAAAACTGCGCGACCGGTGCCGCCGGACCGGCCGCCCGATGCGTCGAGTGCGGACTCAGCCGGGGCGGTCGGATCCGGTGCCTGCCGTTTCATCAGGTCGCGCCGACCGACTGGCGGCGGCGCACATCCACTCCTGCATTTGCGTACCGTGGAAGTTCCACGAAACCGATCGGGGAAGCAAAACGATTTGGCCGGGGAGGCGTTGATAGCGGGGACAGCGGACGGCTTCCATTGACTGGGAATGGGCAACTCCTGACGCTGGGAACCGCTTCCGCCGAAACTGGCTGATTCGACGGTCAGCGCTGTGGTATTCGCCATTTCCGGACGGGTTCACCCGCCGTCCCGGTCCCAGAAAGTCAACATTCTCCACGATGTGCCGTCGATCAAGCGATTGCCCGACAAAAGGCGCAGGCCGCCCCCGGTGGCACCTTCGCCGAAGGTCTCCCAACTGGGAAAACGTCGAGTTCGACCGACTCCGGCACGACCTGCGGGCGGCGCTGCGGCCGGCACCAGCCGAAGGGACGGGCGGGCAATCGGCTGATCGGTGGGCCAGCATGGACTGATCGGCCACTCTTGCCGCACCTCAATTGGTCCGACCGGAGCGAATGGCCGATGCGCGCGACGTTCCACACCCGACCGCCGACCACATTCTGGCCACCTGCGGCTACAGCGGTGTGAAGTGAACGTGAATGAGGTGTTTCGATCACTTCGGAAAAGAGCACGTCAGCGCACCTGACGCCGACCGGCAACATCACCAAGATCAGCGCAAAGCGCGTTACCGGAAGGCGACTTCGTACGCACGGCACTAACACCCGACCCCGCTTGCGTCAATGCTCCACATGCGACAGGATCATGCGCGGAATCCGCACGAACAATTGCTAGCCTTCGATGGCAACCCCGCCGTCCATACAGGATCGGCGGCATTGTTCACATCTCCTCATCGGAGGTCACCAGATGGTCCACACCGGACCTGCGCGCCGTCGCGCGAACCGATTCGCCCTCGCCGGGCTGACCGCACTCACGGTCCTGCTCGGCACCCAGACCCCGGGCCTCGCCCAGCCGCCGGCCGCGCCGGGCACGCTGGCCCAGCCGCCGAGCGCACCCGGCCTCGGCCAGATCGCGAGCAAGAAGGAGGCCCGTCCCGGCCCGCTGCCCACCCGGGCCGGCACCGTCAAGGTCGCCCCGTCACCGACGGGTGCCCGCAGCGGCGGCGTGGGCACCCAGGCGATCAACGACAAGGTCGCGCTGAAGGCGCTGATCCTGGCCACCGACCCGGCGGACTTCGGCGTGGCCACGCTCACCACCACCCTCAACCGGGTCGGCGCGAGCTACGACATCCTCTACACCACCACCCAAACGATCTCGGCGAGCACGCTGGTCGACGGCAACGGGGTGGGCAAGTACAACGCGGTCCTGCTCACCAACAGCATGCAGCTCTACGAGTCGGGCGGTAACTACCTCAGCGGCCTGACCAGCACGGAGTGGAACACCCTCTGGGCCTACGAGCGCAACTTCGAGGTGCGCCAGGTCGCCCTCTACACCAGCTACGGCACCTGGCCGGAGGACTACTGCCTCAACTCCGCAGGTGAGGGCGCGGTCGGTGAGACCCCGCTGCCCGTCTCGCTGACCAGCAGCGGCGCGGCGGTCTTCGACTACCTGAAGAGCACCGCCCAGATCCCGATCACCCAGTCGTACGTCTACCGCACCTCGATCCGGGCCGGCTGCAACGCCCAGGCCCTGATGACCAACGGCTCCGACGTGCTGGCGGTGAGCACCACGTCGACCGACGGCCGGGAGCGGATCGCGCTGACCTTCACCGCGAACCAGTACCTCCTCCACGCGGACCTGCTGGTCTACGGCCTGTTCCGGTGGGCGACCAAGGGCCTGTTCCTCGGTGAGCAGAAGCACCACCTCAACGTCGACATCGACGACTGGTTCGCCGCCTCGGCCCACTACATGGACGACGGGACCGTCGACTACGGCCCCGCGATCCGGGTCACCGGGCACGACGCGGTCAACCTCGACGCGAAGCAGACCGCGCTGCGCACCGCGCACCCGCTGGCCTCGGGCTTCACCTTCAACATCCCCTACAACGGCGCGCAGATCGACCCGTTCGCCGGCAACACTTGCAGCCCCAACGGGGATGCCAACACCCTCACCGCCACCACGAAGTGCCTGAAGAACAACTTCCGGTGGATCAACCACACGTTGAGCCACCCGGCGCTGAACACCACGGACTACGCCACCAACCACGAAGAGATCAGCGAGAACCAGACCGCGGGCACCGCCATCGGGCTGAACCCGCCGGCCACCGTGCTCAAGACCCCCGAGTACTCCGGCCTCGGCGTCTACAACAACTCCAGCGGCGTGCTCACCGACCACGGCCTCACCGCGTCCAACCCGGACCTGATCGAGGCGGCCGGGGACCTCGGCATCACCACGCTGGCCGGCAACATGTCGTTCGCCAGCCACGTGCCGGCGAACTTCAACGGGTCCACCGCGCACCCGATGGACCCGAGCATCGCGGTGGTGCCGTGCTGGCCGACGAACATCGCCTACCACACCACCAACCAGGCGGAGGAGGCGCACTTCTACAACTCCTTCTACGGCCCGAACGGCCTCTTCCCGTACTGGCCCACCGACCGCACCTACGCCCAGGTCCTGGACTACGAGTCCACGGTGGGGTTGCAGCACGTGTCGTCCGGCTCGATCTACTCGCACACGTTCCACATCGCCAACGTGCGTGACTACGGCTCGGGCGACAGCCTGCTCACCGACTGGGTCGGCGCGGTGCTGACCAAGTACGACTCGCTCTACTCGGTGCCGCTGCTCAACTCGGCGTGGACCGACATCGCCGCCTACACCCGGACCCGCACGGCCCACTTCGCGGCGCTGACCGCCGGGGCGTCGGCGATCTACGACCGGACCACCGGGGAGATCACGGTGACCTCGCCGGCCGCCGGCTCGCTGCAACTCGGTGGCGTGGCCGCGTCCACCGCCGGCGCCGGCACCTACGGCACCGACGTCACCGTCCCGGTGACGCTGGCGGCGAACACCGCCGTGACGTTCACCGCCGCTCCCCGCGCGTAGCGCGGGACGGCTCAGACAAGCACAGAGGAACGGGGGAAACCGGTGCGGATCGCGCTGGTCTCGGAGGGCACCTACCCGTACGCGATGGGTGGGGTGAGCATCTGGTGCGAACAGCTCATCCGGGGAATGCCGGACTACCGGTGGGAGGTCGTGGCGCTCACCGTGGACGGCACCGAGGAGCCGGTGTTCGACCGGCCGGCCAACCTCGACCGCGTGCACTCGATCCCGTTGTGGGGCGGCCGGCCGACAGGCCGCCGCCCCCGGCGGGGGGTGCTGGTCCCCTCCGGGCGGCCCGGCACCGAGTTCATGCAGTCCTACGAGGTGTTCCTGCGCGCCCTGGTCACCCCCCTGGAGTCGACCCGCTCCCAGGCCGGGGCGGTCAACCGGAGCACCTTCCTGCTCGCCCTGCGCGGCATGTTCGAGTACGCCTCCGGCGGCGGTGACCTGGGCGCTGCCCTGCTGTCCAACGAGGCGCTGCGGATGATGCTGGAGGCCTGGCACACGCTGCGGGTCGAGGAGACCGGACCCGCGCCCACCGTCGCCGACGCGCTGGAGGCGGCCTGGCTCATCTCGCACATGCTCCGGCCGTTGAGCGCGCCACCGGTCCGCGCCGACATCGTGCACTCGTCGATGAACGGTCTCGCCACGCTCGTCGGGATGGCGGCCACCTGGACGTACGGCACCCCGCTGGTGCTCTCGGAGCACGGCATCTACCTGCGCGAACGCTACATCTCCTACCTGCACGACGACGCGCCGCACCCGGTCCGGGTGCTGGTGCTGAGCTTCTTCCGCTCGCTCGCCGGTGCGGCCTACCTGATCACCGGCGCGCTCGCCCCGCACTCGCAGTACAACCGGCGCTGGCAGCTGCACAACGGCGCCGACCCCGAGCGGATGTGGACGATGTACAACGGCGTCGACCCGGACGAGTTCCCGCCCGCCGCCGGCGAGCCGGACGTGCCGACCATCTCGTTCATGGGCCGGATCGACCCGCTGAAGGACCTGCACACCCTGATCCGGGCGTTCGCGCTGGTCCGGGCCGAGATCCCGAACGCCCGGCTGCGCATCTTCGGCGGCACGCCGGCCGCCAACAAGGTCTACCACGAAAGCTGCGAGGCGCTGATCGACGAACTCGGGCTGACCGGCCACGCCGTCCTGGAGGGGCGGGTCGGCAGCGCCGTCGAGGCGTATCACGCGGGCAGCCTGGTGGCGCTGACCAGCATCTCCGAGGGCTTCCCCTACACCGTGGTGGAGGCGATGGCGTGCGGCCGGCCGACGGTGTGCACCAACGTCGGCGGGGTCGCCGAGGCGGTCGGTGACACCGGCTTCGTCGTCGCGCCGCGCGACGTCGCCGCGATCGCCGCCGCCTGCGTCAGGATGCTCAACGACCGGGAGCTGCGGCTGCGGCTGGGGGCGACCGCCCGGGAACGGGTGCTGGAGCGGTTCACCCTGCAACGGTCGTTGCAGGCGTACCGCGACATCTACGAGGGGCTGGCCGCGCCGCGCGGGACGTCGCCCGCGCCGAAGCACCTGCGCGGTCAGGCCCAGGGCTTCGTCCGGGTCCCGAACCGGCCGACCCGGCCCGGGGTGGCGTCCGTCACCGCCCGCCCCGCCGCGCCCACGGTCCGGCCCGAGGTGGCCCCCGTCGCCATGCCGCCGGCCGCCGTCCGCCCCGAGCCGACGCCCGCCGCCGTCCGGCCCGAGGTGTCGCCGCTGGCCGGGCGGGTGCCCCGCCAGCGGGGGCCCGAGCAGTACTCGGCGGCGGCGTACCGGACCCGCCACGACCCGAACTCGGCCGCGCCGGAGCTGCCGCAGCCGGCCGCGCCGGGGCCGGACGACGACGAAACCACGATCGCCATCATGCGTACCACCGGTGGCCGCTGATGACCGAGGCCACCGACCCGGACGTCACCGATCCGTTGTTCCGCCCCGTCGCCACGATGACGACCGAGCCGGGGCCGTCCGACAGCCCCGAACGCACCATCCTGCTGCCCCGGATCTCCACCGACCCGGTGGACGACCTGGTCGAGCGGGTCCGGCCCCGGTTGGTCCGCGCGGTGGACGCGCTCCAGGTCGCCGCCGCCCTGGAGGCGGACGGGCACACCGACCGGGGCGCCCAGGTCGAGTACGGCTACCGCGACGTCTTCGTCCTCGCCTCCGAGGTGTTCCGACGGTTGGGCCCGGCCCCGGCGGTCGAGCAGCGGCCGGCCGCCACGCCGGGGGCCGGCCGGGACCGGCGGGGCGACCTGCGGACGATCTCCCACGGCCTGCTGTACGTGCTGCCGAGCGCCGCGTTCCCGGCCGTCCTGTCGGTGGTGGGACGCTCGGGACTGGTGGCCGGGATGATCCTCGCCGGCACGGTCGGCTGGGTCTGGTCGGGGGTGGTCGCCTACGCGGCGTTCCGCCTGCTCGGCCTGGGCCGGGCCCGCTCGGCCAGCCGGGTGCTGCGGATCGCCGCCCTGACCGCCGTGCTGCTCGGCCTGGCCACCGGTGCCCTGATGCTGCCGTACGGCGGGCTGCCGCTGGCCGCGATGATGGTCTGCCAACTGGCCTACCAGCTGGCCAGCACGCTGCTGATCTTCTACCGGCGGGAGGGGTGGCTGGCCGCCGCGCTGGTCCCGGCCGTCCTGGCCAGCGGGGTGTTCCTGGTCGACGGCGGGGTGACGGCACGGCGCTGGGCGGTGGGCGCGGCGGCCCTCGGCGTGCTGGCCGCGTTCGTCGCCGGGCTGTGGGCCACCCGGGCCGCCGCCCGGTCGACGGAGCCGGCCCCCCGCGACCCGCTCTGGCCGGCGCGGCCCGCCCTGCTCGGCGTCGCCGGGTACGGGCTCTGCTCGGCGACGCTGCTCTTCCACGCGCAGGCGCCCTACCTGCTGGGTCAGTGGGACGTCGCGGCGTCGGCGGTGCCGCTGATCCTGTCCATGGGGTTCGTCGAGTGGCGGACCAGCCGGTTCTGGGCGAGCGGGGTCGCCCTGTCCCGGCGGGCCCGGCTCCCGCGCGCCTTCGTCGTCGGGATCTGGCGCACCATCGGCCGGGAGGTCGCGTTCTGCCTCGCGGTGCCGGCGGTGCTCGGGGTGCTGCTGCTCGTCGCGCTCGGCCGGGCCGGCGTGCTGTCCACCGCCGGGGTGGTGATGACGGCCGCCCACGTCGCTCTCGCCGGGGCGTACTACCTGGCGTTCCTGCTGGCCGGTCAGGGCCGGTACGGCTGGCTGTGCCTGTCGATGACCGTCGTGATCGTGCTGCACGTCGGCGTCGGCGCGCTGCTCGGCGTCGCCCCGCTGCTCGGGCAGGTCGGCGGCGCGGTCACCGACACCTCGCTCTACCTGGGCAGCGTGCTGCTGCTCCAGGCGCTGTTCGCGCTCGGTCTGGTTCCGGTGATCGGGCAGGTTCGGCACTACCGATAGTCCACTTGAGACCTATGGGGAGGTCCGGTTGCACGCGGTGATCCTTGCCGGTGGCAAAGGGGTGCGGCTCCGGCCGTACACGACGACGCTGCCGAAGCCCCTGATGCCGATCGGGGACAGCCACTCGATCCTGCAGATCGTGCTCGACCAGCTCGCCTCGCGCGGGTTCACCTCGGTGACCCTGGCGATCAACCATCTCGGCCCGCTGATCCGGGCGTTCGTGGGCGACGGCAACCGGTGGGGGCTGACCATCGACTACATCGAGGAGGACCGGCCGCTGTCCACGGTCGGCCCGCTGTTCGGCCTCAAGGACCGGCTGCCCGACGAGTTCCTGGTGATGAACGGGGACGTCCTCACCGACCTGGACTACGGCGACCTGCTGCGCACCCACCAGCTCTCCGGGGCCGGGCTGACCCTGGCGACGTCCGAACGGGTGCACCGGATCGACTTCGGCGTGCTCGACGTGGACGCCGGCCGGGTCGTCGGGTTCCGGGAGAAGCCGGCGCTGCGCTACCCGGTCAGCATGGGCGTCTACGGGATGTCCCGGCGGACCCTGGAGCCCTACCCGGCCGGGTTGGCCCTCGGCTTCGACCAGCTCGTGCTGGACCTGCTCGCGGGCGGCGACCCGCCGATGACGTACCCGTTCGACGGGTTCTGGCTGGACATCGGGCGGCCGGAGGACTACGACGAGGCGAACCGGTCGTTCCACCAGCTCAAGCCGATCCTGTTGCCGGCCGGGCCGGCCCCGGTGGAGGTGCCCGTCGGCGAGCCGGTGGGGGCCGTCGGCGAGCCGCTGGCCGTCGACCTGACGGGCGTGGTGGGCGCCGGGGAGCTGACGTGACCCGGGTGCTGCTGTTCGGGGCGTCCGGGTTCATCGGCGGACACGCCCGCGACGCGCTGACGGCGGACCCCCGGGTGACCGAGGTGGTCTGTCCCGGACGGACCACCCTCGACCTGCTCGACAGCACGCCGGACGCGCTGGCCGGGCTGCTGCGGGAGGTCGCCCCGGACGCGGTGGTCAACTGCGTGGGCGCCCTCACCGGCTCCGCCGGGCAGCTGGTCACGGCGAACACCCTGGTCGCGGCGAAGCTGCTGGAGGCGACCGCCGCCGCCGCACCCCGGGCCCGGCTGGTCCGGCTCGGCTCGGCCGGCGAGTACGGGCCGGTGCCGGACCGGGTCCCGGTCACCGAGGACGACCCGGCCCGGCCGGTCAGCGCGTACGGCGTCAGCCACCTGGCCGGTACCCGGCTGTTCCAGCTCGCCGGGGAGGCCGGCGACGTCGACGCGGTCTCGCTGCGGGTGTTCAACCCGATCGGCCCCGGCATGTCGCAGGAGAACCTGCTCGGTCGGGCGGCGGCCCGGCTGCGGGCCGCCCTGGACGACGGGGCCGCCGAGATCACCCTGGGGCCGCTGTCGGCGTACCGGGACTTCGTCGACGTACGGGACCTGGCCGCGCTGATCGTCGCGGCGGTCCTCGCGCCGACGCTGCGGCACCGGGTCGTCAACGCCGGCAGCGGCCGGGCCGTCACCGCCCGGGAGGCGGTCGCGCTGCTGGCCGAGGCGGCGGGTTACCGGGGCCGGGTCCGCGAGGCCGGGTCCGGGCCGCAGCGCTCGCAGGCGGTCGACTGGATCCAGGCCGACATCGGTCGGGCCGCCGGGCTGGGCTGGTCGCCGGTGCGTGACCTGGCGACGTCGATCAAGGACATCTGGGCCGCCGGCGAGGCGCGGTGAGCCCGGCGGACCGCTCCCCTTCACGACACACCCGCACACGAGAGGACAGCAGATGAGCATGAAGATCGGGGTCGTGGGCCTGGGCTACGTGGGGCTCACCCTCACCGCCGCCCTCGCCGACAAGGGCTTCACGGTGTACGGCGCGGACGTGTCACCGGCGGTGCTGGACGCGCTGTCGCACGGCCGGCCGCACATCTTCGAGCCGGGCATCGAGGAGGTCTTCGCCGCCCACCTCGGCACGCGCATCCACGTCGCCGCCGACCTGCCCAGGGACACCGTCGACGTGGCGGTGATCAGCGTGTCGACGCCGGTGGACAACATGACCCACCGGCCCAACCTGGCGAACCTGGCCGCCGCCGCCCGGGTGGTGGCGGCGAGCTGCCGGCCGGACACCCTGGTGGTGGTCCGCAGCACGGTGCCGGTGGGCACCAGCCGCCGGGTGGTGCTGCCGGAGCTCCAGGCCGCCTGGGGCGAGCGGGTGAAGCTGGTGATGGCCCCGGAGCGCACCATCCAGGGGCAGGCGCTGCGGGAGCTGGTGGAGCTGCCGCAGGTGATCGGCGGGCTGGACGACGACAGCCTGCTCGCCGCGACGGAGTTCTTCAACGGGCTGGTCCGCACCATCGTCCCGGTCTCCAGCCTGGAGGCCGCCGAGCTGGTGAAGCTGTCCAACAACTGCCACACCGACCTGATCTACGCGTTCGGCAACGAGATCGCGCTGGTCGCCGAGCGGCACGGCCTCGACCCGCTGGAGGTGATCCGGGCGGCCAACGTCGACTACCCGCGCCCCGATCTCGCCAAGCCCGGGTACGTGGGCGGCGGCTGCCTCTCCAAGGACCCGTACATCATGATCGACAGCGCGGGTGACCGCCGGCCGTTCCTCGTCGGCAAGGCCCGCCAGCTCAACGAGTACCTGCCGATCCACGTCGGTGAGACGGTCGTCCGGATGCTCGTCGAGGCGCGCGGACGCAGCCTCGGTGCCCGGCTGGCGGTGCTCGGCTGGGCGTACAAGGGCTGGCCGGCGACCGACGACATGCGCGGCACCCCGATCGAGCCGATGATGCGGGTGTTCTCCGCCGCCGGGGTCACCGTCCTCGGCCACGACCCGATGGTCACCGACGACGTGATCCGCCAGTACGGCGGCGAACCGGTCAGCCTGGACAAGGCGTTCACCGAGGCGGACGCCGTCCTGATCATCAACGACCACCCGGACTACCGGGCGTTGCGGGTGCCGGAGGTGCTCGGCGCGACGCCACCGGCGTTCGTCTACGACTCGTGGCGGGTGCTCGACGCCGACGCGGTGCTGGCCGCCGGGGTCCGCTACGCCGGGCTGGGGTACCTGCCACCCGCCCCCGCCGGGGCGGCCGGTGCGGGCGCGGCGACCGCCGGGGCGGTGTCGGCATGAGGGCGCTGCTGCTCGGCGGGGCCGGCTTCATCGGCCTGCACCTGGCCCGCCGGCTCGTCGCCGACGGGCACCGGGTGACCATCGTGGACGACTTCTCCCGGGGCCGCGACGACGCCGACCTGGACCGGCTGCGCGCCGACCCGGCCGTGCAGGTGGTCTCCGGCGATCTGACCGACCCGGACACCTGGGCCGCGCTGCCCACCGGCTGGGACCAGATCTACCTGCTCGCCGCCGTGGTCGGCGTGCGCAACGTGGAGCAGGACCCGGCCCGGGTGATCCGGGTCAACACCCTGTCGGCGCTGCACCTGCTCGACTGGGTGGCCCCGGGCGAGCGGGTCTTCTTCGCCTCCACCAGCGAGGTCTACGCCGGGGGCGTGACCGCCGGGGTGGTGCCGGTGCCGACGGACGAGACCGTGCCGCCGATGATCTCCGACATCGCCGCGCCACGGTTCGCGTACGCGGCCAGCAAGCTGCTCGGCGAGGCCGCCTTCCTGCACACGGCGCGGGCCCGGGGGTTCGAGACCGTGGTGGGCCGGTTCCACAACGTGTACGGCCCCCGGATGGGTGCCGACCACGTCATCCCGGAGATGTCGCTGCGCGCCCTGCGCGGGGCCGACCCGTTCCCCGTCCCCGGGGCCGACCAGTTCCGGGCGTTCTGCCACGTCGACGACGCGGTCGAGGCGATGGTGCGGCTGATGGCGGCACCGGCCGCCGCCGGGCAGATCGTGCACATCGGCAACGACCGCGAGGAGACCAACATCGGCGACCTGGCGAAGCTGGTCCTGCGGGTGGCCGGGGTGAGCCCCGCCATCGCGCCCGAGAGCGCGCCGCCGGGATCGGTCGCCCGCCGCTGCCCGGACCTGTCCCGGCTGCGCGCGCTGACCGGCTACGAGCCGGGCGTCAGCCTGGAGGAGGGGGTCCGCAGCACGTTCGCCTGGTACCGGGAACACGGGTGGACGTGATGAGCCGCCGCCCCATCTGCTTCTACTACGGCGACGGCCGCCTGCCCGAACTGACCCGCTACGTACGGGTGGTGCTGCAACCGGACTTCTACCGTCCGGCCGAGCTGCGCTACCTCGCGGCACAGGACGTGCAGACCCTCGGCTACCTGTCGCTGTCGGAGGACCAGGGGCCGCCCGCGCCCTGGCAGCGGCAGGAACGCAACCCGGACTGGGGTGGCGCGTTCGTCCACGTCGACCATCCGCTGTGGGTGTCGCACGTGGTGGGGCAGGCGAAGCAGGCGATCGCGCAGGGGTTCGCCGGGCTGTTCCTGGACACGCTCAACGTCGAGCTGACCTTCCCGGAGGACGTGCCGCACCTGCTCACCCTGGTCGCCGCGATCCGGGAGGAGGCGGAGCCGGCGTACCTGCTGGCGAACCGGGGTTTCGGCATGCTGCCCCGGCTGGCCGAGATCGTCGACGGGATCGTCTTCGAGTCGTTCTCGGCCCGGTGGACCGACCAGGGCTACGCGCCGTGGCCGCCCGACGTGCTGGAGTTCCACGCCCAGATCGCCGAGCAGCTGCTCCAGTTGGAGCTGGACCTCTACAGCCTCGACTACGCCGACAGTCAGGGCCTGACCGATTTCGCCGAGCGCCGGGCCCGGCAGTTCGGGCTCCAGTCCTCGGTCAGTGACCGCGCCCTGTCGCGTACCTGACCACCTCACCCGGGGCGTCCGCCCCGGCGGGTCGGGACCGGTCCGGTCCCGTCCACCCCGGACACCCGTTCCCGTCGGGTCGGGACCGGACCGCGCGTCGGCACCACGCGCGACCGGCTCCCACCCGGCGGGGGCGGGGGTCCACCGCCGCGGTGGGTCAGGGCGCGGCGGCGTCGAGCGCCGGGGCCAGCGGCAGCAGCGCGGCCCGGACGAGGTCCGGCAGCGGCGCGGACGGCACCACGAAACCGGCCATCGACGGCACCTCGCTCGTGCCGTGCAGCCACTGCCGCAGCGCCACCCGGGCCGCCGCGCCGACCGCGGCGGCGAGCACCTGGGCGGCCAGTGGTCCGATGCCGGGACAGCGGGCGGTGACCGCCCCGGCCAGGGGTTCCTCGAACGTGGTGACGGCCTCGACGTAGCAGGCGCGCAGCGTGGGGCTGGCGGCGATCATCAGCAACGCGGTGGGCGGCTGGTCGCCGGGGTCGGCGTACAGGCCCACGACGGCGTCGACGACCGCGTCGGCGAGGCCGACCCCCGCCGGCCGGGCGAGCACGGCCGCCGCGACGCCGGCCGCGCGGTCGGCGGCGACCCCGGCGACGATGGCCTGCTCCCGGCTCGGGAAGTAGTTGTTGTAGGTCCGGGTCGACACCCCTGCCGCCTGGGCGATCTCCTCGACCCGGACGTTGTCCGGCCCCCGTTCCAGGGCGAGGCGCAGCGCCGCCGCCTGGAGGGCCTCCCGGGTGGCCCGCTTCTTGCGTTCCCGCAACGTCGATGGACCGGTCACGGTGCCACTGTCGCACATACGGTACGTGCACGCAAAATTGCGCGCACGCAAAAATATGCTACGGTCCCTCCGAACTCCGGGAGCACCACGACCGAAAGGGACCGACATGCGTGCCAAGGGCATGGCCTACGACACCGGCTTCGTCACCGACGGCGTCAGCTCGGTGCCGCACTGGGACCCCGAGGTGGTCCGGCGGGAGCTGGCCATCATCCGCGACGACCTGCACTGCACCGCCGTCCACCTGGTCGGCGGTGATCCCGGGCGGCTGGAGTCCGCCGCCCACACCGCCGCCGAACTCGGCCTGGAGGTCTGGTTCTCGCCGTACCCCCTGGAGCTGGAACCCGACCTGATCCGCGCCCTGTTCCTCGACTGCGCCGAGCGGGCCGAGCGGCTCCGCGCGGCGGGGGCCGAGATCGTCTTCGTCACCGGCGCCGAGCTGAGCATCATGAACCGTGGCTTCATCGACGGGGAGCGCCTCGCGGACCGGCTCGGCCACCTGTTCACCGACCCGGACGGCCGGGCCGAGCGCATCGCCGGGGTCCGCACCCGCCTCGACGCGTTCCTGCGCACCACCGTGGCGGCGGTGCGCGAACGCTTCCACGGGAGGGTCACCTACGCCGCGATCCCGTTCGAGGGCGTCGACTGGGACCTGTTCGACGTGGTGACGGTCGAACTGATCCGGTCCGCCGAGGTCGCCGGCCAGTTCCGCGACGGCGTACGCCGGCTCGTCGACCAGCCCAAACCGGTCGCCGTCACCGGCTTCGGCACCGCCACCTGGCGCGGCGCGGGTGACGTCGCACCCCGCAGCATGGAGATCATCGAGTACGACCCGAGCGGCAGGCCCGACCGGCTGGACGGGGTGTACGAGCGCGACGAGCCCGGCCAGGCCGCGTACCTGAGCGAGCTGCTCGACATCTTCGACAGCGAGGGCGTCGACAGCGCCTTCGTCCACCTCTTCGCGCTGCCCAGCCTCCCGCACCGACCGGACGGCGACCCGCGCGACGACCTCGACCTCGCCAGCCCCGGGATCGTCAAGGTGCTCGACGGGCGCACCGGTGCGACGTACCCCGGCCTGCCCTGGGAACCGAAGGCCGCGTTCGCCGCGGTCGCCGCGCACTACGCGCGCTGATCCGCCCCCGCCCGGCCTGGCCCGGCGGACGACGTCGACGTCAGGGGCGGCACCCGGCCACCGGGCGTCGCCGCTCAGCGCAGCCGCAGCCCCGCGACGAGGAGCCCGACCATCCGGCGGGCGTCGTAGTAGGGGGCGCGGCCGGCGCAGAGGTTGCCGACGGCGAACAGCAGTTCCCGGGGATCGGTGCCGGGGCGGATCTCGCCGGCCGCGGCGGCGGCGTCGAGCAGGCGGGCGCAGGCGGGGACGAGGTGGTCGAGGAAGTACCCGTGCAGCGTCTCGAAGGCGGCGGTGTCGGCGTTCATCGCCCCGGCGAGGCCGTGCTTGGTGACCAGGAAGTCGACGAACTGGTCGATCCAGGTGGTCAGGGCGGCGTGCGGCGTGTCGCTGTCGGCGAGCAGGGTCGGCGCGGCCTCGGCGCACGCCTGCACCTGGTGCCGGTAGACCCCGACGATCAGGTCGGCCCGGGTCGGGAAGTGGCGGTAGATGGTGCCGACGCCGACGCCGGCCCGCGCGGCGATGTCGCGTACCGGCACGTCGACACCGGCGTCGAGGAAGGCCGCGGCGGCCGCCTCCAGCAGGGTCGCCTCGTTGCGCCGGGCGTCGGCCCGCTTCCGGGGCGCGCCGGTGCGTCCGGGTGGGGTGGGCGACCCCGGTCCGCCGTCGACCATCGCGCCGTCACCTCCGGACTCCCTTGGCAAACGGAACGGCGTTCCGTATAGTTCGGAGCGGAACAAGGTTCCGCTTGCCTCATGATGCCAGAGCCGGACGGCCGGCGACCAGCCACGCCCCTCCCCTCCCCCCTCAACCCACAGCGCGTCCACACGCGCCGTGGTCCCCGGCGGCACCGGCCCGTCACCGTCACCCCGTGGAGGAAACCCTCATGCAGTACCGCACCCTCGGCCGCACCGGCGTCCAGGTCAGCACCCTCGTGCTCGGCGCGATGAACTTCGGCGCCATCGGCCGCACCAGTCAGGCCGAGGCCACCGCGATCGTCGACGCCGCCCTGGAAGGCGGGATCAATCTGATCGACACCGCCGACCGGTACAGCCAGGGCGAGTCGGAGGAACTGGTCGGCCGGGCCATCGTCGGCCGCCGCGACGACATCGTGCTGGCCACCAAGGCCGCCCTGCCGATGGGCGACGAACGCAACCACCGGGGCACCTCCCGCCGCTGGCTGCACACCGCGCTCGACGACAGCCTGCGCCGGCTCGGCGTCGACCACATCGACCTCTACCAGGTCCACCGCTGGGACCCGACGACCAGCGACGAGGAGACGCTGTCCGCGCTCACCGACCTCCAGCGGGCCGGCAAGATCCGCTACTTCGGCTGCTCGACGTTCCCCGCGTACCGGCTCGTGCAGGCCGAGTGGGCCGCCCGGGAACACCACCTGGGCCGGTACGTCACCGAGCAGCCCAGCTACTCGATCCTGCAACGCGGCATCGAGACCCACGTCCTGCCCGTCACCGCGCAGTACGGCCTGGGCGTGCTCGCCTGGAGCCCGCTCGCCTCGGGATGGCTGTCGGGCGCGGTCCGGGCGGGCCGGGAGATCACCACCCACCGGGCCGACGTCCTGCCCGGCCGATTCGACCTCACCGTCGCCGCCAACCGGGCCCGGCTCGACGCCGTCGAGCAGCTCGCCAAGGTCGCCGAGGAGGCCGGGCTCACCCTGATCCAGCTCGCGCTCGGCTTCGTCACCGCGCACCCCGCCGTGACCAGCGCGATCATCGGCCCCCGTACGCCGGAGCACCTGCACAGCCAACTCGCCGCCGCCGACACCGTGCTCACCGCCGACGTGCTCGACGCCATCGACGCCATCGTCGCCCCCGGCGTCGACCTGGCCCCCGACGAGAAGCACGACACCCCGCCGGCCCTGCTCGACCCGGCGCTGCGCCGCCGCTGAGCGCCGGAACCTCGGCCCGACACCGACGCCCGGCGCCACGGACCCGAACCGGAACCGCGGCGTGACGCTGGCGCCGGATCAGGAAGGACGGAACATGCCGCACCCCACCCCCATCCGCTTCGGGATCATGACCGCACCGATGCAGGTCCACTACCACGACGTGCTGCGGGTCTGGCGCGAGGCGGACGACATCCCCGAGATCGCGCACGCCTGGCTCTTCGACCACCTGATGCCGATCGGCGGCGACCCGGACGGGCCGGCGTACGAGGGCTGGACGCTGCTCTCGGCCCTCGCCGCCCGGACCCGTCGGCTGCGCCTCGGCCTGCTGGTCACCAGCAACCGGTTCCGGCCCCCGGCGATGCTCGCCAAGATCGCCACGACCGTCGACATCGTCTCCGGCGGACGACTCGACTTCGGCATCGGCGCCGGCTCCCGCCCCGGTCATCCGGCGGCCCGCCGCGAGTACACCGCGCACGGCCTGCCCTACCACGACTTCGCCCACTCGGTGCAGAGCCTCGCCGAGGCGTGCACGGTCATCAGGCGGCTGTGGACCGAGGACGCGCCGTTCGACTTCCACGGCGAGCACGTGCGGTTGACCGGGGCCTACGGCAATCCGAAGCCGGTGCAGCGGCCGTACCCGCCGATCGTCATCGGCGGACGCTCGTCGGCCCTGCTCCGGGTGGTCGCCGAGCACGCCGACGTGTGGAACGTCCCCGGTGGTGGGGACATCGGGGACGTGGCCGCGCGCAGCGCGCTGCTGGACCGCTACTGCGTCGAGATCGGCCGGGATCCCGCCTCGATCACCCGCTCGATCCACCTGCCGGTCCGCTACGACCGGCCCGAGGAGACCCGGGCGGCGATCGGCGCGGCGACCGCCGCCGGTTTCGGCCACGTGATCCTCGGGTTGACGCCGCCGTATCCCGCCGGCGTCGCCCACTGGATCACCGACGAACTCATCACCCCGTCGAGGTAGTCGGAACGCAACATCAGGGACGAAATCCGGGTTCTTCCGCATACGGCTCGGGTAGGCAGGGCGTCCAGGGTGGACGGGTAGCCACAGCCCGGGAGGTCCGCCGTGTTCCTTCGTACCGTGACCGTCGTCGTCGCCGTGTTCACCGTCCTCGCCGGTCTCCCGGCGGTGGCCCAC
The DNA here is from genome assembly GCF_007833915.1 of Micromonospora sp. HM134. NCBI lineage: Bacteria > Bacillati > Actinomycetota > Actinomycetes > Micromonosporales > Micromonosporaceae > Micromonospora > Micromonospora sp. HM134. The sequence goes on along the minus strand of NZ_CP041061.1, from coordinate 1,527,604 downwards.
GCGCGTCCCGGGCCACCGCCGGGCCTGAGCTGGGGTGGGTGTCCCGACGATCTGCCCGACGTGCCACCCGACCCGCGCGTGCGGTGCGCCCCGCTGCGCCTGCCGGTGGACTGGGCCAGGCCGGACGGGCGCACGTTCACGCTCGTCGTGGCCCGTCGGACCGCCCGGGTGGCGGAGCAGCGGGTGGGCACGCTGGTGTTCGGGCCGGGCGGCCCCGGGGACTCGGGAGTGGAACGCATCCGCCGGGGGGACCGGTTCAGCGACGAGCTGCTGGACCGGTTCGACCTGGTCAGCTTCGATCCGCGTACGGTGGCCCGCAGCGCCGCCCCGGTCTGCGCTCCCGACCCGGAGCTGCGCAGGCCGCCCGTCGTGCTGACCGGCCAGGCCGATTTCGACGCCGCGGTGGCCTACAACCGGGCGTTGTGGAACCGGTGTCGTCCGACCAGCCCGGTGTTCGGGTACGCCGACACGCTCAGCACGGTGCACGACCTGGAGGCGCTGCGGCGTGCGTTGGGTGAGCGGCGGCTGACCTTCCACGGCAGCTCGTACGGCACGCTGCTGGGTCAGCAGTACGCCGAGCGGTATCCCGACCGGGTACGGGCCGTGGTGCTGGAGGGCGTGTTCGACCACAGCCTGGACGTGCGGTCCTTCGTCCGTACCCAGGCGGCGGCGCTCCAGGACGCCTTCGACGAGTTCGTGGCCTGGTGCGACAGCTCGCCCGGGTGCGTGCTGCACGGCCGGGACGTCCGGGCGGTCTGGGCTGCGGTGCTGGCTCGCGCCGACAACGACGGGTACGCCCCGCGCACCGCCTTCGACGTCACCGCCGTGGCCCTCGGGATGCTCGCCGGCCCCCGCTTCCCGCAGCTGGCCGAGGCCGTCCGGGACATGGCCGCCGGCATGCCGCCGCCCGAGGTGAAGCTCCCGGTGGCCGTGGCGGTCTTCTGCGCGGACTGGCCGGCCGCCGTCCGCGACCACCACGAGTACGCGGCCCTGGTCCGGGCAGCCAGGGCCGTCGCGCCGGACGTCCGCTACGGTGCCGGTCTGCTGGCCGTGCACACCTGTCTGGGCTGGCAGTCCCCGGTCCGGAATCCACCGCACGAGCCACGGGTGCACACCCGCACGCCGTTGCTGCTGCTCAACGCCCGGCACGATCCCCGCACCGGCTACGCCTGGGCCACCCACGTCGCCCGGCAGCTGGGCCGGCACGGGCGCCTGGTCACCTACGAGGGCTCGGGCCACGGCACCTACCTGCGCAACGCGTGCACCGTCGCCGTGGTCGACAGGTACCTCGTCGACCTGACCCTGCCCGGTGCCGACGCCCGCTGCCCCGCAGGGTGAACCGTTCCGTCAGCGGCCCGCCGGGGGTCGGCCCGTGCCGTCGGCGGTCACCTACCGGGTGGGCTGGGCGGCCAGGGGGAAGGTGACGCCGGTCAGCTCCTCGGAGACCGCCCACAGCCGACGGGCGACGGCGCCGTCGCGGGCCTTCTTCGAGCGGCCGACGAGCTTCGGCGCGCCACGCCCTTCGAAAAGGCCGTCCGGCCCGGCGTAGCTGCCGCCCGGGATGTCGGCCACGGCCGCGTAGAGGGTGGGCGACGCGCCGTCGGCGTCGCTCTGCGCGAAGCGGTTGAGCAGGGTCGTCTGGAGCCGGTTCCACCAGGAACGGTTGTGGTCGAGGTGCCCGAGCAGGTTGGTGGCGGCCAGGCCGGGATGGGCGGCGGTCGCCAGCACCGGCGAGCCGGCCTCGGTGAGGCGGCGGTGCAGTTCGGCGGTGAACAGCAGGTTCGCCAGCTTCGACTGGGCGTACGCGGGGAACGGCAGGTAGGGGCGGCGCTCCCAGTTCAGGTCGGCGAAGTCGATCTTTCCGGCCCGGTGCGCGGAGGAGGCGACGGTGACCACCCGCCCCCGGATCCGTGGCAGCAGCAGGTTGGTGAGCGCGAAGTGCCCGAGGTGGTTGGTGCCGAACTGGAGCTCGAACCCGTCGGCGGTCCGGCTCGGCGGCGGGATCATCACGCCGGCGTTGTTGATCAGCAGGTCGATCGGCCCGGCGCAGCCCTCGGCGAAGGCGCGGACGGAGGCGAGGTCGGCCAGGTCGAGCCGGCGTACCTCGACGTCGCCGGTCATGCCCGCAGCGGCAGCGGCGCCCTTGGCGGGGTCGCGGACGGCGAGCACGACCCGGGCGCCCCGGGCGGCGAGCGCCTTTGCGGCGACCCGGCCGATGCCGCTGTTCGCGCCGGTCACGACGACGGTACGGCCGGTCAGGGCGGGGATCTGGGCGGTCGTGAATGTTGTCATGGGAAACAATGTATACGGCGACAACAATGTCGGCAACGGCGACATTTTTCGGGCTACGATGCCCCCGTGCCCGCGTACCACCATGGAAACCTGCGGTCGACGCTGCTCGCCGCCGCCGAGCGCAGCCTGCGCCAGCACGGCGCGGGGCAGCTCTCGCTGCGCGAACTGGCCCGGGAGGCGGGCGTCAGCCACGCCGCGCCGCGCCGGCACTTCGCCGACCGGCAGGCGCTGCTGGACGCCCTCGCCGAGGCCGGGTTCGCCCGGCTGCACGCCGAACTGCGCGCCGCGCTCGCCGCCGCCAGGACGGACTTCGGGCCGCGCCTGCACGCCATGGCGGCCGCCTACCTGCGGTTCGCCACCGAGGACGCCGCCCTGCTGGAGCTGATGTTCACCGGCAAGCACCGCGAGGGGGCCGAGCACCTCGCCGCGGCCGCCGCCGGACCGTTCGGGCTGATGCACGACCTGATCGCCGAGGGGCAGGCCCAGGGGGTGCTGGAACCCGGCCCCCCGGACCGCGCCGGCATCGTGCTGTTCGCCACGTTGCAGGGCATCGCCACCCTGGTCAACGGCAACCTGGTCGCACCCGACCTGCTCGACGGGATCACCCGGACCGCGGTCGACCAGTTCATCCGGGGGTCACGCCGCCCCTGACCGCCGGACGGTGTCGGGGGTCGGCCGTAGGCTCGGCGTCATGCCGACGACGCACACGCTCACCCTGCCGGGAGTGGAACTGGTCTACGACGTCCGTGGCCCGCTCCCCCCGGCCGACGGGCGTCCCGCCCTGGTCATGATCGGCCAGCCGATGACGGCCGAGGGCTTCGACGCGCTCGCCGCCCAGTTCGCCGACCGTACGGTCGTCACCTACGATCCGCGCGGCCTGGGCCGCAGCGTCCGCACCGACGGCCGGTCCGAGCACACACCCCGGCAGCAGGCCGACGACCTGCACCACCTGATCGGGGCGCTCGACGCCGGCCCGGTCGACATGTTCGCCAGCAGCGGCGGTGCGGTGACCGCGCTCGCCCTGGTCGCGGCCCATCCCAACGACGTCGTCACGCTGGTGGCGCACGAGCCGCCCGTCAACGCCGTGCTGCCCGACGCCGCCGCCGCCGAGCGCGCGCGGGCCGCCTTCCACGAGGCTTACCAGGCGAGGGGCACCGGCGCGGGGATGGCCGCGTTCATCGCGATGACGTCGTGGCAGGGCGAGTTCACCGACGCCTACTTCGCCCGGCCCGCGCCCGACCCGGCGACGTTCGGCCTGCCCACCGACGACGACGGCAGCCGGGACGATCCGCTGCTGTCGAAGAACTCGTGGCCGGTCACCGACTACCGCCCCGACGCGGCGGCGCTCACCGCCGCACCGACCCGGATCGTCATCGCGGTCGGCGAGGAGTCGACCGGGACGTACACCGCCCGGACGGCCGTCGGCACCGCCCACCTGCTCGGCCAGGAGGCGACGGTGTTCCCGAGCCACCACGGCGGCTTCCTCGGCGGTCACGCCGGCTACGCCGGCAGGCCCCGGGAGTTCGCCGCGAAGCTCCGCGAGGTGCTCGCCACCCCCTGACCGACCGGGCGACGCCCCGCCGTTGGGCCGAAACAGCGGTGTCCGGGCGACGGAATACCGCTGAATCGACCCGACAGGCGCATTTCCCGGCCCCGAAAACAGACCGGAGCCCCGGCCGTCGGCCGGGGCTCCGGTGCGGGGAGGGTGAATTTACGCGGGAGAGCCGGCTTCGGCGTAGTCGTACAGGCTCTTGATGTCGTCGTCGTAGTAGGGGCCGTCGAATTGCCCGTTACCCGGATTGTCGCCGTGGCTGACGGTGCTGTTGATGTAGCCGGCACCGATCGAGTCGTTGTATTCCTGCAACCAGGGCCCGCCGCTGGAACCGTAGGTCATGTTGCAGTACATCCGGATCTGCTGGCCACCGGCGTCCCAGGTCGTGCTCTGGCAGTACTGCTGGCTCTCGCCGCCGCCGAGATTGGACGGGTAGCCCAGTGCGGTGACCGCCACGGAGTAGCCCCAGTTCCAGCGCAGCCCGTTGCCGCCGACGGTGTCGACGACCTTGGCGTTGTACGTGCCGCCGTTGGACATCACCGCGATGCCCATGTCCTCGGCGTAGCTCGACGAACTGGCCCATGCGCCCCGGGTGGAGAGGCTGTAGGCGACGAAGGTTCCGAACGGCCGCACACCGTTGCGGTACCGGGGGACGAACTGCCAGTTGGAGTACCACCCACCGCCGGCACCCTGGTGCACACAGTGGCCGGCGGTCACCACGAGCCGCCGCTTGGTGCTGGCGACGGTGCTGGCCGAGCAGGAGGCGGTGCCGCCACCGGGGACGGTGAAGTAGACCTTGCCGACGGTCACCGCCTCGTTCAGCATCGTCCGGGGGCCGCTGGCGATGCTCGGGGCCACCGGAGCGACGGTGCCGGCCGGACCGGTGGGCTTCGGCGCGCGGTTCGACGACGTGCCGGCCCCGGCCGACTTCGGGAAGTCCAGGTCCACGGCGGACGCCATGCGTTCCGGGGTCCAGAAGTCGGCGACCTCCTTCGCGATTTTCTCGTTGGTGATCGCCCGCCCGTCGAGGGTGCGGGCGATCGCGGTGATGTTTCCTTTCTGGTCGACCGTGGTCGAATTCGCCTCGGCTGCCGGCGCACCGGCCAGAATGAGGGTGAATGCGGCACCGGCACCCACCGACCAACGCAGAGCGGATTTCAAGAGGACCTCCTCTGCCCTTACACCTATCCGAACTCCGGCAGCATATTGAGGTCCAACTATTGATCACAATGACGGACGACAATTGTCAGGAATCCGTGCCGCCCGCCCGTCGACGCCATAACCGACGTCGATTTTTTCAACCCTGGGATATGCGACGGATCGCGTTCGGCACCCCGACCGGGGCCCCCCGGACGACCCGGGACACGCCGGTCGTCGCCCCCGTCCGGACGGGGGCGACGACGAGGTGGGCCGACGGTGGGGCACGGGCCCGGACGCCGGCGGCGGGAAGGCGGCCGGCGCGGCGGTCAGTGCCGGTGCAGGGCCGTCCGGATCAGCCGGTTGACCAGCTTGGGGTACTCCAGGCCGCTGGCCGCCCACATCCGGGGGAACATCGACGTCGGGGTGAACCCGGGCATCGTGTTGATCTCGTTGAGGTAGACGTCCAGGTCGGCGGTGACGAAGAAGTCGACCCGGGCCAGGCCGGAGCAGTCCAGCGCGGTGAAGGCGCGGGTGGCGTACTCCTGGACCTGCTGGGTGACCCGGTCGGGCAGGACGGCGGGGACGTCGTACTCGCAGACCTCGTCGGCGAAGAGGTACTTGGCCTCGAAGTCGTACCACTCGCGGTCGCCGACCATCCGCACCTCGGCCAGCACGGACGCCTCGGGCGCACCGCCGGCCTCGCCCTCCAGCACGCCACACTCGATCTCCCGGCCGACGACCGCGGCCTCGACGAGCACCTTGGTGTCGATCTCCCGGGCGACGGCGACGGCGTCGTCGAGCCGCGCCCAGTCGTCGACCCGGGTGATACCGAACGACGAGCCGGCCCGGGACGGCTTGACGAAGACCGGCAGGCCCAGCCGCTGCTTGTCGGTCTCGCTGAGGGTCATCCCGTTGCGCAGCACCGCGTAGGGGCCGACCGGGATGCCCTCGGCGGCACAGAGTTTCTTGGTGAACTCCTTGTCCATGGCGGCGGCGGAGGCGAAGACGTTCGCGCCGACGTACGGGATGTCGGCCATCTCCAGCATGCCCTGGATGGTGCCGTCCTCGCCGTACGCGCCGTGCAGCACCGGGAAGACCACGTCCACGTCGGCGAGCGCGCGGGGGCCCTCGGCCGGGTCGAGCACCAGTAGGCCACCGGCGGTGGGGTCGGCGCGGAGCACCACCTCGGTCCCGGCGCCGGCGGTGACCTCCGGGAGCCTGCGCGCCCGGATCGCCAGCTCGCCCGGGTCCCCGCTGGTCAGCACCCACTGGCCCTGCCGGGTGATACCGACCGGCACCACGTCGTACTCGTCGGGGTCGAGCGCGCCGAGCACGCTGCCCGCGCTGACGCAGGAGATGCCGTGCTCGGGGCTGCGTCCGCCGAACACGATCGCCACGCGGGTCTTGCCTGGGGTGGTCACTCGGGTCACCTCTCGGTACGCGACTGCGGAGCCGTCAGTTGCGCTCACCCGACTGACCTTACTGTGAGTTGCGGCGGACCGATGGTGATACCCGGCAGGAAGCGAGCGACCCTCGCAAACGGTCATCCGACCCGATACGGTACGTGACTTTCAGGGCCGGTGGGGGCGGTAGCCGCGCCCCCGGCCGACCGCGATCACCTTCACCCGCTGCCGTCCGGCCCGGACCATGCCCAGGGCCATGAACGCCCCGGCTATCCGGTCGGCGGCCTCCCGGCTGTTGGCGCCGACCACCTGCCGCCGGCGCTCGGGCCGGGCCCGCTCGTCGCGGGTGGACGTCTCCACCGGCCGGACGTCACTGAGCACCACCAGGAACCGCGTCATCGCCGTCATCAGACCCCTCACTGTTGGAAGTCCTTTCTCGACGCATGCGGCGGCGGCACGTGGCGATCGGGAACGGGGGAGTAAACCCGATCGCCACGCGCCTCATCCCCTCCGGTCACTCACCATCGCCGTCGCCACGACAACCGCTGGTGAGGACTCCGTTACAGATTGACAGGTGCACAGGCGTGAATGCAACTCTCATCGCACCTTCTCTCACGCACGTCTTCCCATAGACCTGTGTCACCATCGACGTATGGCACCGAAGACCGCCCGGGCTCGCCGCCTGGGCATCGCCCTGCGCGCCCACCGGGAAGCGGCCGGCCTCACCCTGGAGGCCGCCGCCGACGAGATCAACAGCACCCGCAGCACGCTCAGCCGCTACGAGAACGCGCAGACGCTGGTCAGCCCGGCCACCGTCCGCGCGCTGCTCAGCCTCTACGGGGTCCGGCCCGACGAGATCGCCGCCGCGGTCCAGCTGGCCAAGGACACCCGCAAGCCCGGCTGGTGGGTGCCCTACTCCCACCTGCTCGACAAACGCACCATCGACTTCATCGCGCTGGAGGCCGAGGCCACCGCGATCGCCAACTTCGAACCGTCCATCGTCCCGGGTCTGCTCCAGACCGCCGACTACATCCGGGGCGTGATGCGGGGCGGGCCGCACACCCTCACCGACGAGCAGGTCGAGCAGCGGGTCAAGCTCCGGCTGGACCGGCAACAGCGGATCACCGCCGCCGAACCGCCGATCTTCGACGCGATCATCGACGAGGGCGCGCTGCTGCGTCCGGTGGGCGACCGGACGGTGATGCAGGCGCAGCTCAGCCACCTGCTCAAGACCTCGGAGCTGCCGAACGTCACCGTCCAGGTGATCCCGCTCGCCGCCGGCTACCACCGGGGCACCCGGGGCTCGCTGCACATCCTGGAGTTCGCCGACCCGGAGGACCCGCTGATCGCCTCGGTGGAGACGGTCGCCGGCCAGATGGTCCTGGACCGGCCGGGTGACCTGCGTACCTGCACCAAGATCATGGAACACCTGCGGACCGTCGCGCTCAGCCCGGCCGACAGCCGCGACCAACTCGTGCAACTGATGAAGGGACGGTAGGAGACCGATGACACCGACGATCGGCGGGGCCCTGTCCGGGGCCGCCTGGCGCAAGAGCAGCCACAGCGGGGACGAGGGGGCCTGCGTCGAGCTGGCGTCGCTGCCGGGCCGGGTCGCGGTCCGCGACTCCAAGGACCCGGGCGGCCCGGTGCTGCTCTTCCCGCCCGCCGCCTGGTCCGCCTTCGCCACCGCCCCGCCGCGCCGCTGACCACCCCGGCTCCGCCCCGCACCCCGTCACGGCGGGTGCGGGGCGGAGCCGGGTCAGTCGGCCGGGGTCGCGGCGGGCCGGACCGCCTCGGCGGCGGCGATGGCCACCCCGCGCGCGCCGGCCATGTCCCGGTCCGGCACCAGCGCGAAGGTCGCCAGCGCGGCCTGCTCCTCCCGCAGCACGGTGTGCGCGCGGACGGTGTCGAGGAACCAGTCCCGGAACTCCGGTGCCGCCTCCACCACCCCGCCGCCGACGAAGTACGCGTGCGGATCGGTGAAGTTGGCCGCGATGGTGAACAGCCGGCCGAGCGCCGCCGCCTGCTGGGCGAAGACCTGCCGGGCCAGCGCGTCGCCCCGCTCGGCGTACCGGCGCAGCAGGGTGGCGGCCCGCTCGGGCGGCTCCTGCGCCAGCGGGTGCCCCGGATACCGGGACAGCCAGTACGGCAGCAGGTTGCGCCGGATCGCGGTCAGCGAGGCGACGCTCTCCGCGTCCCCGGCGAAACCGCAGGCGCAACGCGGTTCGGGCTGGTCGGGGGCGAGCAGCCCGGCCAGCGGGATGTGCACGTGACCGAACTCGCCGGCCATCCCGGCCGCCCCGGTGACCACCCGGCCGTCGACCACCACCGCGCCACCGAGGCCGGTGCCGACGATCGCCGCCACCGACGACCGGGTCGCCGCGTCCGCTCCGAAGTGGACGTGGTGGGCGTAGAGCGCGGCGGCGTTGCCGTCGTTGTGGTAGACCACCGGCAGCCCGAGCCGCCGCTCCAGCGCGCCACGCACGTCGAAGCCGTGCCAGGCGGGCTGGGCGAAGTTCGTCGAGCCCCGCGACGAGATGACACCGGTCGCGCTGGCCGGGCCGGGGGTGTCCAACCCGACCGCCCGGACCTGGCCGGGGGAAACGCCGACGTGCGCCAGCACCCCGTCGAACGCGCCGGCCAGCGCCTCGATGGCCGCCTGCGGGCCGGCGGTCACCTCGCTGGGGGTCTCCACCAACCCGTCGACCAGGAACCGGCCGTCCAGGCGGAGCACCGTGGCGTTGTTGCTGGTGCCACCGTTGTCGAGGCCGACCACCACCGGCACGTCCACGCTGACCATCCGCCACCTCCGACCGGGCCTGCTGCGAGGTTAGTTCCCGTTCCCACCGCCCGTCACGCCCCACGTGCGGCAATCCCGCCGACCGACCGCCCTCCCGGGAGGGGCGACCGGACCCGGGAGGGGCGACCGGCCTCGCGCCGGCTCGGCAGCACGGGGCCGGCGCGGCGGCTCACTCCGGTCGGCGGGCCAGGACTCCTGTCGCGTCCCACCGGTCGGCGTGCAGGACCGTCGGCAGCAACCCCAGGTCGGTCATCGCGGCACCGAGCGCCTCGGCCTGCCCGGCGCTGACCTCCACCACCAGGTGACCGCCGGGCCGCAGCCAGTCGACCGCACCCGTGGCGACCCGACGCAGCACGGCCAGCCCGTCCACGCCCCCGTCCAACGCCACCGACGCCTCGTGCAGCCGGGCCTCCGGCGGCAGCAGCGCCACCGCCGGCGTCGGCACGTACGGGGCGTTGGCGACCACCACGTCCAGCCGGCCCCGCCAGTGCGCCGGCAGCGGGTCGTACAGGTCGCCCTGCACCACGGTGACGTCCCGGCCGGCCAGGTTGCGGCGGGCGCAGGCGACGGCGGCCGGGTCCACGTCGACCGCGGCGAGCCAGCGCGGGGCGAGCCGGTCGACCAGCGCGACGCTGATCGCCCCCGACCCGCAGCAGAGGTCGACCAGCGCCGGGGCCGGCCCGGCGACCGACGCGGCGGCCTCCACCAGCAGCGCGGTCCGGGCCCGGGGGACGAACACCCCCGGGTCGACGGCGACCCGTCGGCCGCAGAACTCGGCCCAGCCCAGCAGGTGTTCCAACGGTTCACCGGCGATCCGCCGGTCGGTGAGGGCGGCGAGCGCCTGCGGCGAGTCGGCGGCGGCGGTGAGCAGCGCGGCCTCGTCCTCGGCGTAGACGCAGCCGGCGGCGCGCAGCCGGGCGACGAGAGCGGCGGGGTCGTGGGGGAACGGATCGGATGCCATGGTGATGCCTTTCGGGAGCGCACGTCGGCGCTCCCACCGTCGCTACCGTGGCGACGGGACTCCGTTGCCGCAGCGACGGGACTCGACGGGGAGCGCCGGTCCTGACGTCTGGTGGATCGGACTCACCTCCTCCGGTCGGGGCCCGTGCGGGCCGGCATCACGATAGCGGACCGGCCGCCCCCGCGCTGTCCAGTGCGGCGGTCACGTCGGCGACCAGGTCGGCGGTGTCCTCCACCCCGCAGGAGAGCCGGACGAACCCGGGGGCGGTGTCGTCGCCCCACTGCGCCCGCCGGTCGGCGCTGGTGTGCAGGCCACCGAACGAGGTCGCGGCGGCGACCAGCCGGGACGCGGCGACGAACCGGGCCACCCGGTCGGCGTCGCCGAGGTCGAACGAGAGCACCCCCGGCATCCGGCGCAGCTGCCGCGACGCCACCGGGTACGCCGGGTCCTCCGGGCGGCCCGGCCAGCGCAGCCCGGTCACGTCGGGCCGGCCGGCGAGCAGTTCGGCCAGGGCCGCCGCATTGGCGGACTGCCGGGCCAGCCGCAGGTCCAGGGTGGCCAGCGAACGGTGGGCCAGCCAGGCGTCGAACGCCCCGGGCACCGCGCCGGTGGTGGTGCGCCACCCGGTCACCGTCTCCAGCAGCTCCGCCGACCGGGACGCCACGTAGCCGAGCAGCAGATCGGAGTGGCCGGTCAACGCCTTGGTGCCGGAGGCGACCACCAGGTCCGCGCCGAGGTCCAACGGCCGCTGCCCGAGCGGGGTGGCGGTGGTGTTGTCCACCGCCACCAACGCGCCGGCCGCGTGCGCCGCGTCGGCCACGGCGGTGATGTCGGCCACGTCCAGGCCCGGGTTCGCCGGGGTCTCCAGCAGCACCAGGCGGACCCCGTCGAACGACGGGTACGGCCCGGCGGTGGGCACGAACCCGACCCGTACCCCCAGCCCGGCGAGGGTGGCGGTGGCGAACGCCCGGACCGGGAAGTACCCGTCGGCGGGCAGCAGCACGGTGTCGCCGGGGCGCAGCACGGCCAGCAGCAGCCCGGTGATGGCGGCCTGACCGGAGGCGAAGACCCGGCAGTCGCCACCCTCCAACTCGCCGATGGCCGCCTCCAGCAGCCGCCGGGTCGGATTGTCCGGCCGGCCGTAGCCGTTCGGGGTCGCGGCCGGCCCCTGCCACGGGTCGAGGTGGTAGGGCGCGGCGAAGACCGGGCCGGGCAGGAACGGCTGCCCCGGCTCCGGCTCGGGCAGCCCGGCGTGCACGCACCGGGTGCCGTCGTGCCAGTGGTTCGCCGGGTCGCCGGGCCCGGTCGGCCGGCCGCTCACTCGTACGACTCCGGCTTGGCGGTCCGGCTCATCAGGGCGTCCACCGCGAGTCTCGGGTCCATCCCCTCGTGGCAGATCCGTTCGATCTGCTCGGTGATCGGCATCTCCACCCCGTGCGCGCGGGCCAGGTCCCGGATGGCCAGGCAGCTCTTCACGCCCTCGGCGGTCTGCCGGGTGGCCGCCTGCGCCTGCTCCAGCGTCTCCCCCCGGCCCAGGTGCTCGCCGAAGGTGCGGTTGCGGGCCAGCGGCGACGAGCAGGAGGCCACCAGGTCACCCATCCCGGCCAGGCCGGCGAAGGTGATCGGGTCGGCGCCGAGCGCCACCCCGAGCCGGGCGGTCTCGGCCAGCCCCCGGGTCATCAGCATGGCCCGGGTGTTGTCGCCGAAGCCCATCGCGGTGGCGATCCCGTACGACAGGGCGATCACGTTCTTGACCGCCCCGCCCAGCTCGCAGCCGATCACGTCGTCGTTGGTGTACGGCCGGAAGTACGGGGTGCGGATCGACTGCTGCACCAGTTCGGCGCGGCGGGCGTCGGTGCCGGCGACCACCGTCGCGGCCGGCTGTTCGACGGCGATCTCGGGGGCCAGGTTGGGGCCGGAGACCACCACCACCCGGTCCGGGGTGACCCGGGCCGTCTCCACGATCACCTCGCTCATCCGTCGGGTGGTGCCCAGCTCGATCCCCTTCATCAGGGAGACGAGGGTGGCGTCCGGGGCGAGGTGGCCGGCCCACTCGGCGAGGTTGCCGCGCAGCGTCTGCGACGGCACCGACAGCACCACCAGTTCCGCGCCGGAGATCGCCTTCGCCGCGTCGCCCGTCGCGGTGACCCGGTCGGGCAGCCGCAGCTCCGGCAAGTAGTCGGGGTTGCGCCGGTGGACGCGGATCGCCTCGGCGACCTGCTCGCGCCGGGCGAGGATGGTCACCTCCCGACCGGCGTCGGCGAGGATCTTGGCGAACGCCGTCCCCCAGGAACCGGCCCCCAGCACCGCCACGTGCCCGCTCACGCCACCCCTGCCCCTGCGTCGCGCCGGTCGATCCACTCGCTCATTCGGTCCCCTCGGGAGTACGCGGACGGACGGGACGTTCCCACAGCGGCGGCGGTGTGCCACCCCGGACGCCGGCGAGCAGGTCCCGCAGGGTCAGCATGATCTGGTCGGTCATCTCCTCCAGCACCACCCGGCTGGGGGTGGCCCCCGCCCACCGGTCCAGGTCGACCGGCGGGCCGGCCAGCACCGTCACCGGGGTCCGGGGCCGCAGGCCCACCCGGCTGGTCCGTGGGTCGAAGAGACGTTCCGGACCCCACATCACCACCGGGACCACCGGTGCGCCGGTGGCCAGGGCCAGCCGGGCCGCCCCGGTCTTGCCCTTCATCGGCCACAGCTGCGGCTCCCGGGTGATGGTGCCCTCCGGATAGATCACCACCGCGCCTCCGGCGTCCAGTGCGGCGACCAGCCGGTCCAGCGACTTGACCGCGGTGGCGGTCTCCCGTTCCACCGGGATCTGCCGGCAGCGGTGCAGGATGTAGCCGACCACCGGCACCCGGAACACGCTGGCCTTGCCGAGGAACTGCGGCCACCGGCCGGCGTCGTAGATGAAGTGGGCGCAGACCAGCGGGTCGGCGTGCGAGATGTGGTTGGGCACGATGATGACGCCCCCGGGGCGGCGCAGTTGCTCGACACCGTGCCAGGTGCGTCGGGTCCAGGCCAGCATCACGGGCTTGACCAGCGCCACGGCGAACCGTCGCCAGAAACCCAGCCTGCGCCGTGCCACCGTGCCTCCTCGTCGCCCCACCCGCGTGCCGCACCCCCACCGTTGCGTGCCCGCAGCGGAAATCATGCCTGCTCGTCCCGGGTACGGCCAGTGCGGGTACCGCCGCCGCCGCTGGCAGGATTGGCGACGTGGGCCAGGCGAGGTGGGTGGCGGTGGTGCCGGTGAAGCGGCTCCGCGCGGCGAAGAGCCGGTTGCGGGGAGCGCTGCCGGCCGTACCGCACGAGGAGCTGGCGCTGGCGCTGGTGGCCGACACGGTCGGCGCGGCGCTGGCCTGCCCGGCGGTGGCCGAGGTGCTGGTGGTCACCGTCGACCCGCAGGTGGCGGCGACGGTCGGCGCGGCGGGCGCGCGGGTGGTGCCGGACCGCCCGGACGCCGGGTTGAACGCCGCCCTGCGGCACGGCGTGGAGGTGGCGGCGGCCGACGACGGCCGGAACTGGCTGGCCGCCCTCACCGCCGACCTGCCGGCGCTGCGCCCGGCCGAACTGGCCGCCGCGCTGCACGCGGTCACCTCCGGCCCGCCGGGGGTACGCCGGTTCGTGGCCGACGCCCCCGGCACCGGCACCGTGCTGCTCACCACACCCCCCGGGGTGCCGCTTGCGCCCCGGTTCGGGGCCGGGTCGGCGGCGGCGCACCTGGCCTCCGGGGCGGTGCCGCTGCCGGGCGTCTGGCCGAGCCTGCGCCGCGACGTGGACACCGCCGCCGACCTGGCCGACGCGGCCCGGCTCGGTCTCGGCCCGGCGACCGGCGCGCTGACCGGCGTTCTCCCGGCAGCCCCCGGCCGCGCCGCCCGTCGGCCCCGCACCGGCCGGCCGGTGTACGGTGCTGGCATGCAGGGCACCGTGGCGACCTTCGACGCGCAGAGCCGCACCGGCGTGCTGCTCCTCGACGACGGCACCGAGCTGCCCTTCCCGGCCCGTGCCTTCGACGCCTCCGGGCTGCGGCTGCTCCGCCTCGGCCAACGGTTGACGGTGCACACCGATCCGGACGGCGGGGTCGTCCGGGTGACGTTGCCGACGATGGTCTGAACAACGCAGCCCAAGTTCATTTTGCGTTAACCGTAATCGGGTGATTATGAGCGGGTGAGCACCCCTCGCGAGCACCCCACCAGCCCGTCCGCCGCCGCCGACCCGACCCGCAACGGCACCCGCCGTCGCACCGGTTCCCGCACCCGCCGCGCCCCGGAGGAGGTCTCCGCCACCGCCCCCGACTCCCCCGGCGCCAGCGCCGCCGGGGCCTCCGCCGGGCTGGACGAGGTGCTCGACACCGACGACCGTCCCGCCGACGGCACGGCCACCGGTGCGGGGTCGACGAGCGACGGGCCGCCCGCCGTCGCGCCGCTGCCGGCGGACCGGTTCCTCAACCGGGAGCTGTCCTGGCTCGACTTCAACGGCCGGGTGCTGGCCCTGGCCGAGGACCCGCGCACGCCGCTGCTGGAACGGGCGAAGTTCCTGGCCATCTTCGCCAGCAACCTCGACGAGTTCTACATGGTGCGGGTGGCCGGGCTCAAGCGGCGGCTCTCCGCCGGCCTGCCGGTACGCGGCGGGGACCGGCTGCCGCTGCGTACCCAGCTGGAGCGGATCACCGAGTGCGCCGCCGGGCTGGTCGCCCGGCAGGCCGCCTGCTTCGTCGACGACCTGCTGCCGCAGCTGGCCCGGGAGGACATCCGCATCACCCGCTGGGCGGAGCTGGACGACCCGGAGCGGGAGCGGCTGCGCACCTACTTCCGGGAACACATCTTCCCGGTGCTCACCCCGCTCGCGGTGGACCCGGCGCACCCGTTCCCGTACATCTCCGGGCGGTCGCTGAACCTGGCCGTGGCGGTCCGCGACCCCGACGGCGGTTCGGAGCTGTTCGCCCGGGTGAAGGTGCCCAACAACGTGCCCCGCTTCGTCCGGGTGGGCCGGGACCAGCCGGGGCTGCGGATGCTGCCCGTGGAGGACCTCATCTCGGTGCACCTGGGACAGCTCTTCTCCGGCATGCAGGTGGTCGAGTGCCACCTGTTCCGGGTCACCCGCAACGCCGAGGTGGAGGTCGACGAGGACCGCGACGAGGACCTGCTCCAGGCGTTGGAGCGGGAGCTGGCCCGGCGACGCTTCGGCCCCCCGGTCCGGCTGGAGGTCGCCGCCTCCATCTCCGACCACATGCTGGAGCTGCTCGTCCGCGAGCTGGACATGGACGACCACGACGTGCTGCGGGTGCCCGGCCTGCTGGACCTGTCGGCGCTGTGGCAGCTCTACGGCGAGGCGGACCGCCCCGACCTGAAGGACAAGCCGTTCGTGCCGGCCACCCATCCCCGGCTGGCCGAGGGCGAGGTGCCGCGCAGCGTCTTCGCCACCCTGCGCGACGGCGACGTGCTGGTGCACCACCCGTACCACTCGTTCGCGACCAGCGTGCAGCGCTTCGTCGAGCAGGCCGCCGCCGACCCGAACGTGCTGGCCATCAAGCAGACCCTCTACCGCACCAGCGGGGACTCCCCGATCGTCGACGCGCTGGTCGACGCCGCCGCCGCCGGCAAGCAGGTGGTGGTGCTGGTGGAGCTGAAGGCCCGCTTCGACGAGGTGGCGAACATCGGCTGGGCGCGCACCCTGGAACGGGCCGGCTGCCACGTCGTCTACGGCCTGGTCGGGCTCAAGACGCACTGCAAGACCGCCCTGGTGGTGCGCCAGGAGGGCAACCAGATCCGCCGGTACTGCCACATCGGCACCGGCAACTACCACCCCAAGACCGCCCGACTGTACGAGGACTTCGGCGTGCTCACCGCCGACCCGGAGATCGGCGCCGACCTGACCGACCTGTTCAACGTGCTCACCGGCTACAGCCGGCAGACCGCGTACCGGCGGCTGCTGGTGGCCCCGCAGGGCATCCGCAGCGGGCTGGTGGAGCGGATCGAGCGGGAGATCGCGCACGTCCGGCTGGGCATGCCGGGGCTGGTGCAGTTCAAGGTGAACTCGCTTGTCGACGAGGAGATCACCGACGCGCTCTACCGGGCGTCGCAGGCCGGCGTGCACGTGGACCTGCTGATCCGGGGGATGTGCACGCTGCGCCCGGGGGTGCCGGGGCTGTCGGAGAACATCCGGGTCCGCTCGATCCTCGGCCGGTTCCTGGAACACTCGCGGATCTTCCGGTTCGGCAACAACGGCGACGCCGAGTTCTGGATGGGGTCGGCCGACCTGATGCACCGCAACCTCGACCGCCGGGTAGAGGCGCTGGTGCAGGTCAGCGACCCGGTCGCCCGCGCCGAGCTGGACCAGGTGATGACCACCGCGATGAGCCCGGACGTGGACGCGTTCGAGCTGGCCGCCGACGGCAGCTGGAGCCGGCGGACCGGCACCCCGGAGGAGCCGCTGCACGACCTGCAGGAACTGCTGTTGCGCCGGGTGGGCGGTTCCGCCGGCTGATCCCCCGGGCTGCCGCGGTGCTCAGGGCGGGCGACCGGTACGGAGGATTCCACGGACGTAGGGTGACCAGATGGTGGACGAGGAACCGGTCGGTATCCGGGCGGCCGGTGGGGTGGCGTGGCGACCCGCCGACGGTGGCGGGGTCGAGGTCTGCCTCGTGCACCGGCCCCGCTACGGCGACTGGTCGCTGCCCAAAGGCAAGCTGGAACGGGGTGAGCATCCGCTGCTGGCCGCCGTCCGTGAGGTGGCCGAGGAGTCCGACGTACGGGCGGTGCCGCAGGTCCGCCTGCCCACCGTGCGGTACCGCAGCGAGGGCCGGCCGAAGGCGGTCGACTACTGGTCGATGCGGGCCGTGGGCACCGGCGGGTTCCAGCCGGACACCGAGGTCGACGACGTGTGCTGGCTCGACGTCGACGCGGCGGTCGAACGGGTGAGCTACCCGCACGACGCGCACGTGCTGACCGCGTTCGCCGCCCTGCCGGCGGTCACCGGCACCGTGGCCCTGGTACGGCACGCGCACGCCGGCAAGCGGGCCACCTGGTCGGGGCCGGACACCGGTCGCCCGTTGGACGCCGAGGGGGTCGCCCAGTCGCGGGCGCTGGCCCCGCTGGTCGCCCTGGTCCGGCCGGTACGGCTGCTGTCGGCCTCGCCCCGCCGGTGCGTACAGACCCTCGGTCCGGCGGCCGCCGCGCTGGACCTGCCGATCGAGGTGTGCGGCGACTTCGACGAGCCGCGGCCGGGCCAGCAGGTCGACGAGTGCGCGTTGGCCGCCGCCGGCCGGCTGGTCGAGCTGGCCGCCGCCGGGCAGCCGGTCGGGGTGTGCAGCCAGGGCAAGGTGATCCCGGGCGCGTTGGCCCGGCTGGCGGGGCGCGACGACGACTTCGGCACCGCCAAGGGCGGCGGCTGGCTGCTCGCCTTCACCGCCGACCGGCTGTTCGCCGCCGACCGGTTCTGAACACGCGGACGGGCGTCCACCGTGCTGGTGGACGCCCGTCCCGGTCGTACCCGGTGTCAGCGCTTGGCGGCCGTCTTACGGGCCGGCGCCTTCTTGGCCGGTGCCTTCTTGGCGGTGGTCGCCTTGGCGGCCGTGCTCTTGGCCGCGGTGGCCTTCTTGGCCGCCGGGGTGCGGGCGGTGGTCGCCTTGGTCGCCGTGGCGGTCTTCTTGGCCGGCGTGGCCTTCTTGGTGGCCGCCTTGGTAGCGGCGGTGGCCTTGGTGGCACCCGCCGTGGTCTTGCGGGCCGCGGTCGCCGTCGTCTTCTTGGCGGCGGTCGCCTTCGCCCCGGTGGCCTTCGTCCCCGTCGCCTTGGCGGCCGTCGCCTTGGCACCGGTCGCCTTCGCGGCGGTGGCCTTGGTGCCGGTCGCCTTCGCGGCGGTGGCCTTCGTGCCGGTGGCCTTGGCGGCCGCCGTGGTGGTGGTCTTCTTCGCCGGAGCAGCGGTCTTCGGCACCTTGCCGGTGGCCACCATCTCCTTGAAACCGGCGCCCGGCTTGAAGGCCGGGACGGATGTCTTCTTGACCTTCACCGCCTCACCGGTACGCGGGTTGCGCGCTGTTCGCGCCGCCCGGACACGCTTTTCGAACGATCCGAAACCGGTGATCGCCACTTTGTCGCCCTTGGTGACCGCCGCCTGGACCTCGGCGAGGACCGCGTCGAGCGCCGCCGTCGCCGACTTGCGGTCCCCCAGGCGAGCGGCGAGCGCCTCGATGAGCTCGGCCTTGTTCACGACTTCCTCCCGATTGTGCAACTGACTCGACGCGAGCCATTCTGCGCGCACCGTATGCCCTGTGCTGCCTGGACACAAACATTCGGTGGAAAAAAGCCCTTGTGTCGTAACGGATTCGCCCCCACCGGATGAACCGGTGGGGGCGAAAACCGCGCGGTGGTCGGATGAAATGCGTGCCGTGGTCGGGCGTACGGCTAGCGCACGGCGGGCGCGAACGACGGCCGGCCCGCCTCGTACGCCTCGATGTCGGCGAGGTGCCGCAGGGTGAGTCCAATGTCGTCGAGGCCCTCCATCAGCCGCCAGCGGCTGTGGTCGTCGAGCGGGAACGGCCAGGTGGACTCCCCGAGGCGGACCTCACGGGTGGTCAGGTCGACGGTGACCGGGGTGGCCGGGTCGGCCTCCACCCGGTCCCAGATCTGCTCGACCACGGCCAGCTCCAGCTCGACCGGAAGCAGGCCCTCCTTGAGCGCGTTGCCCCGGAAGATGTCCCCGAAC
This sequence comes from Micromonospora sp. HM134, assembly GCF_007833915.1. Taxonomy (NCBI): domain Bacteria; kingdom Bacillati; phylum Actinomycetota; class Actinomycetes; order Micromonosporales; family Micromonosporaceae; genus Micromonospora; species Micromonospora sp. HM134. Next base: position 1,508,750 of record NZ_CP041061.1, on the reverse strand, counting down.
CGGGGCGAGATGACCGCCTGGAAACCCCAGTCGCGCAGCGCCCAGACGGCGTGCTCCCGGGACGACCCGGTGCCGAACTCCGGCCCGGCCACCAGGATCGACGCCCCGGCCCGGACGGGGTCGTTGAGCACGAACCCCGGGTCCTCCCGCCAGGCGTTGAACAGCCCGTCGGCGAAGCCGGTACGGGTCACCCGCTTGAGGTACACGGCCGGGATGATCTGATCGGTGTCCACATTGGAACGGCGCAGTGGCACGGCGGTGCCGGTGTGGGTGGTGAACTTGTCCATCTCTCGGCTGCCCTTCTACAGATCGGCCGGGGCGGCGAGCCGGCCGGTCACGGCGGTGGCGGCGGCGACCGGCGGCGACACCAGGTGGGTACGCCCGCCCCGGCCCTGCCGGCCCTCGAAGTTGCGGTTGGAGGTCGAGGCCGAACGCTCGCCCGGCTTCAGCGTGTCCGGGTTCATGCCCAGGCACATCGAGCAGCCGGCGAACCGCCACTCCGCTCCGGCGTCGGCGAAGACCTTGTCCAGGCCCTCCGCCTCGGCGGCCTCCCGCACGGCGGCGGAGCCGGGCACCACCAGCATCCGTACCCCGTCGGCGACCCGGTGGCCGCGCAGCACGTCGGCGGCGGCCCGCAGGTCCTCCAGCCGGCCGTTGGTGCAGGAACCGACGAACACCACGTCGACGGCGAGGTCACGCAGCGGGGTGCCCGGGGTCAGGTCCATGTACTCCAGGGCCCGGCGCGCGGCGGTCCGCTCGGCGTCGGTGGTGAAGTCCTCCGGGTCCGGCACGGCCGCGCCGAGCGGGGCGCCCTGGCCGGGGTTGGTGCCCCAGGTGACGAACGGGGTGATCCGGGAGGCGTCCAGGGTCACCTCGGCGTCGAAGGTCGCGCCGTCGTCGGTGGGCAGCGTCCGCCAGTAGGCCAGCGCCGCGTCCCAGTCGGCCCCGGCCGGCGCGTGCGGCCGGCCCTTGAGGTACGCGAAGGTGGTCTCGTCCGGCGCGATCAGGCCCGCCTTGGCGCCCCACTCGATGGACATGTTCGCCACCGTCATCCGGCCCTCCATGGACAGCGCCCGGATGGCCTCGCCCCGGTACTCCACGATGTGGCCGCGTCCGCCGCCCGTGCCCACCTGGGCGATCAGCGCGAGGACCAGGTCCTTGGCGGTGACGCCGGGGCCGAGCTGGCCGGTGACGTTGACCGCCATGGTCTTCGGGCGGGCCTGCGGCAGGGTCTGGGTGGCCAGGACGTGTTCGACCTCACTGGTGCCGATGCCGAAGGCCAGCGCCCCGAACGCGCCGTGGGTGGCGGTGTGCGAATCGCCACAGACGATCGTCATGCCGGGCTGGGTGACGCCCAGCTGGGGGCCGATCACGTGCACGATGCCCTGGTTCTCGTCGCCCAGGGGGTGCAGCCGCAGGCCGAACTCGGCACAGTTGCGGCGCAACGTCTCGATCTGGGTACGCGAGGTCGGGTCCGCGATCGTCAGCAGGTCGCCCCGGCGCAGCCGGAACGCGGGATCGTCGTACCCGGTCGGGGTGTTGTGGTCCTCGGTCGCGAGCGTGAGATCGGGGCGACGGACCTGCCGGCCGGCCAGGCGCAGCCCGTCGAACGCCTGCGGGCTGGTCACCTCGTGCAGCAGGTGCAGGTCGATGTAGAGCAGGTCCGGCTCGCCCGCGGCGGTCCGTACGACGTGCGCGTCCCAGACCTTCTCGGCCAGGGTCCTCGGTTGAGTGACTCCCACCATCTGGACATCCTAAATTCTGGGAGGTAAATTTCGGCTTGTGGGACACAGTATGAGCGGTGTCGGCGTCCTCGACAAGGCGGTGGTCATCCTGGCCGCCTGTGTCGACGGCGCCAGCCTGGCCGAACTCGTTGAACGCACCAAGCTGCCCCGAGCCACCGCACACCGGCTGGCCCAGGCCCTGGAGATCCACCGGATGCTGGTCCGGGACACCCAGGGGCGATGGCGTCCCGGGCCCCGGCTCGGTGAACTGGCCAACGCCGCCCCGGACGTCCTGCTGACCGCCGCCGAGCCGCTGCTCGCCGCGCTGCGCGACGCCACCGGGGAGAGCGCCCAACTCTACCTGCGCCGGGCCGACGAGCGGGTCTGCGTGGCCGCCGCCGAGCGGGCCAGCGGCCTGCGGGACACCGTGCCGGTCGGCTCGGTGCTGCCCATGACGGCCGGTTCCGCCGCGCAGATCCTGCTCGCCTGGGAGCCGCCCGAGGCGGTCATGCCGCTGCTGCCCCGGTCCAAGTTCACCGGCCGCACCCTCGCCGAGGTACGCCGCCGGGGCTGGGCGCAGAGCGTCGCCGAACGGGAGGCCGGTGTGGCGAGCGTCTCCGCGCCGATCCGGGACCGCACCGGCCGGGTGATCGCCTCGATCAGCATCTCCGGCCCGATCGAGCGCCTCGGCCGCCGCCCCGGCGAACGGCACGCCATGGCCGTCGTCCGCGCCGGCCAACGCCTCTCCGGCCTCTGACCTCCCCTCCCCCTCTCTGCCCCCACCCCACCCCCACCCCCACCCCGCCCCGGTGATCAAGAAGTTTGCGTCATGTTCAGAGATCAAAGTGACGCTAACCTCTTGATCAAGTGACGCAAACCTCTTGATCACCCGGGCGAGACCGGTGGGGCGGGGCGGGGGAGATGGCCGGGAACGAGGGGGAACGGCGATCGGCCCGCCTCGCGGGGCGAGACGGGCCGATCGTGTGGTAGCCCCGACCGGATTCGAACCGGCGCTACCGCCTTGAGAGGGCGGCGTCCTGGGCCACTAGACGACGGGGCCAGGCACTTTTCCTGCTTCACCACCCCGTTGGGGCGGTGCGGCATTAGTCTAACGGCACCGGCATCCGGCCCCCGAGACGGGGGTCGGCACCCCGACGGGGCCGGCGCCCGGGTGGCGAAGTAGGGGTGTCCGGGTGGCCGGGATGGCGCAACATCGCCACAGAGGCGGGCCAGCCACGCGGACCCGGCCACACGCGCGGGGGGGCCGCTTCACCGGGACGCGGAGAAGCCCGCCCCAACCGAAGTGGGACGGGCTGTCAGCGTTGTAGCCCCGACCGGATTCGAACCGGCGCTACCGCCTTGAGAGGGCGGCGTCCTGGGCCACTAGACGACGGGGCCAGAACATAGCTCGTGCTTCCCTGCCCTGTCGGGCGGGGAAGCTGCACTCTTCCAGAGATCAACTTCGCCCCGGCGACGGGACGGAGCGACCTCCGTCAGAATCCAGCGTCCACGGATTCGGATGAACCCGCGGTTGCGCTGGGGTACCAGGACTCGAACCTAGACTAACTGAACCAGAATCAGTTGGGCTGCCAATTACCCCATACCCCATTGGCCCCTTGTGGCGCCGGGAAGGAACTTTACCCTCCCCGCGCCAACAGGCCAAATCCAATCCCCCAAACCGCACTTGAGCTGCGGAAACAGGGGTGTCGTACGGGTCAGGCGACCGGCACCACCGAGTTGGTGAGCTCGCCGATCCCCTCGATCCGTACGGTGACCGTATCCCCGTCCGTGAGCGGACTAACCCCGGCCGGGGTGCCGGTCAGCACCACGTCCCCGGGCAGCAGCGTCATCACGTGCGAGATGTACGACACCAGCGCCGGCACGTCGAAGACCATGTCCTTGGTCCGGCCGAGCTGACGGACCTCCATCTCGTCCGGGTTGCGCCCCACCTCGCAGCGCACCTCCAGGTCGGAGACGTCGAGACCGGTGGTGATCCAGGGGCCGATGGGGCAGAACGAGTCGAAGCCCTTGGCCCGGGTCCACTGCGAGTCGGAACGCTGGAGGTCCCGCGCGGTGACGTCGTTGGCGCAGGTGTAGCCGAAGACGGCCTTCGCGGCGGTGGCCCGGTCGGCGCGCCGGGCGCCCGGCGCGCCGATCACCACGGCCAGTTCGGCCTCGTGCTCCACCTGCTTGGAGAAGATCGGCAGCCGGATGGCGTCCCGGGGGCCGATCACCGAGGTGGACGGCTTGAGGAAGAGCAGCGGCTCCTTCGGGACCTCGTTGCCGTGCTCGGCGGCGTGCTCGGCGTAGTTACGCCCCACACAGACCACCTTGCTGGGCAGGATCGGCGACAGCAGCCGCACGTCGGAGAGCGCCCAGCGGGCACCGGAGAACTGGATCTGCCCGAACGGGTGGCCCTCGATCTCGGCGACGGTCAGGCCCTGCGGCCCGGCCTCCGGCTCGCCCTCGACGACCCCGAACGACATTCCCTTGGCATGAGCGAAACGAGCGATACGCACCCGGCCAATCTATCCCCACGCCCGCCGTCACCCGTCGACCACCGGGACGTCGGCGCAGCTTAGGCCATCGGTCGGCGCTGCGGGCGGGGTTCGGCGCTTCGTACCCGCCCGGAGGTTCCCCGCTCATAACGTCGGCTCCGGAGGTTCGTTGGTATGCCTGCATCGAGACGACACCACAGGGCCCTCGCGGTTTTCGTGAACTGCCTGGGCATTCTCGCCGCCGTGCCGGCGTTGCCCGGCACGGATCCCGCGCCCCGCGCGCCGACGGCCACCCCGGGGGCGACCGCTGCGGCGGCAGCCCCCGCCACGACGGCCGGCCCGGGAGCGGGTCGGGCAGCGGCGGCGGTCCCCGTCGGCCCGGCGGAACCGGGTCGGGCACCGACGGGGCCGGGCACCCGGGCCCGCCCGGCGGCCGTCGGCCGTCCCGCCGTACCGGCCCATCTCGCCGCCTGGGCGACGCCGGTGGCCCCGGCCCGGGAGGTGCCACCTTCCCGCCCGGCGCGGGCCGCGCCCGCAGTCGCGGCCAGCGGCGCGGTCGTGCCGGTCACCCCGACCGCGCCCGCCCCCGGGATGACCACCGCCGGCAACCCGGGCGCGCCCCGGCCGGCACCGCAGGTCACCGTGGCCGTGGCACCCGCCGCGACAGTGGTGCCGGGTTACCGGATCATGGTGCGGAACACGGGCGGCTCGGCGGTGCAGACGATGGTCCGGCAGGAGTTGCCGGCCGGCACCTCGACCACCGCGGTCAGCGCGGGCGGCCTGGTCACCCGACCGGGCGGGGCGGGCTCGGGCGGGGAGGTCACCTGGCGGCTCGTCCTGCCGGCCGGGGCGACCCGGACCCTGGACACCGCCCTGGCCGCCGCCGCGCCGGGCCAGGCGCTGACCGCGCCGGCCTGCGCCTACGCCGGTGACGGCGACCAGCCGTACGACTGCGCGACCGCAACCTGGCACAGCGCGGCGACCCCGGAGGCGGTGGTGCCCGCGACGCCGACCTGGCGACAGCCGCCGATCCTGCTCGGCGCGGCCCTGGTGGTGCTGGCGCTGCTGGCCGGCGCGCTCTGGTGGTGGCGGCGGGCCCGGCGACGGGCGGGCGGGATCGAGCCGACCGGCACCGCGCCGGTGGCGGCCGGCACCCCGCCGTACGCGGGCGGCCCGGCGACCCCGGGTGGCGGGACGGTGTACCCGCGCCCCGCCGTGCCCGGACAGGTCGGGCGACGCCGCAGCCCGTCGGTGTGGCTGGTGGTGGGGGTGGCCGCGACGGTGCTGGCCGGGGTGGTCTTCGCCGCCGCCTGGACGGCCACCCGCCAGGTCGCCGCCATCGACACCACCAAGCAGCCGACCGCCGGGGCGTGGACGGGCACCACCATGACCGGTCCCGTCGGCACCCCGCTGCGGGAGAAGGCGTTCGAGTTCACCGTCTACCGGGTCGTCTGCGCCACCGCGAAGGTGGCCAGCCAGCAGTGTCAGGCCACGGTCGGGGTGCGCAACGTCACCCCGGAGCAGCAGAGCTGGCACGGTCAGCTCCAGCGCGCGTACCTGCCCGGTGGGACCTGGGTGAGCACCGACGAGGACGCCACCCGGCTGGCGAACCTGGGGCGGGACGTCTTCGCCCAGCCCGTCTCGGCGGGCAGCCGGGTGGTGCTGCCGCTGGTCTTCACCGTGCACGGCATGCAGAAGCCGGAGCAGTTGGAGCTGCGCAGCGGGGTGTTCTCCGCCGGGGTCCGGGTGGACGTGCCCTGACCGGGGGCGGGCGGCGGTCGTACCCTGAGGGGCGTGACCGCCGCCCTCGCCCCCGCCGCCCTCGACGCGGCCGACTGGCAGGCCCGGCGGGCGGCCCACGCGGCGCGGGTGGCGACCTGGCTGGACCCGCACCTGGCCCGCCGCCGCACCGGCGCCCGGCATCCGGTGGAGGACTTCCTCTTCACCTACTACTCCTACCGCCCGGCGCAGTTGCGCCGTTGGCATCCGGGCGCGGGGGTGCTGCTGCGCGACGCGGACCCGGCCGAATTCGGCCGGGACTACCGCGCCGACCCCGCCGGGGTCACCCTCGACACCGGGCGGGTACGCGCACGCCGCGCCGACTCGATCGGCTGGATCGGGGAGCTGCTGGCCGCGACCGCCGGCCGCCCGGCCCACCTGGGCTGCTTCGGGATGCACGAGTGGGCGATGGTCTACCGGCAGACCCAGGAGGAGGTCCGGCACAACGCCTGGCCGCTGCGGCTCAGCCCGGACGACACCGCCGCCGTGGTGCGTGAGCGGGGCGTGCGGTGCAGCCACTTCGACGCGTTCCGGTTCTTCACCGCGCCGGCCCGGCCGCTGAACGTGCTCCAGCCGAGCCGGGACACCCAGCACGCGCTGGAGCAGCCGGGTTGCCTGCACGCCAACATGGATCTCTACAAGTGGGCGTACAAGCTCTCCCCGCTGGTCGCTGCGGAGCTGGTGGCGGACTGCTTCGCGCTGGCCCGGCAGATCCGGACGCTGGACATGCGGGCCAGCCCCTACGATCTGGCCGCCCTCGGCTACCCGCCGGTGCGGGTGGAGACCGCCGAGGGCCGGGCCGAGTACGCGGCGGCGCAGCGCGGCTTCGCCGAGCGGGCCGCCGTGCTGCGCGCCCGGCTGCTGACCGCCCTGGACCACGCCACGGCGGCTGCCGGCTGACCCGGGTGAGGGTCCGGGCCGGGGCCCGGACCCTCGTCGGATCAACTGGCGGTGCAGGTCGCCGTGGGGGCGGTGGCGGTGCCGGTGTTGGTGCCGAGGAACCCGAAGGTGGCCTCGGCGGCCGGGGCGAGCGCGCCGTTCCAGCTGACGTTGCGGGCGGTGACCGCGCTGCCGGTCTGGGTCAGGTCGGCGTTCCAGGTCTGGGTGATCTGCTGCCCGGCGGGCAGGGTGAAGGTGACCCGCCAGCCAGTGGTCCGCGCGGTGCCGGTGCTGCGGACGGTCACCTCGCCCTGGTGCCCGCCCTGCCACTGGTTGGTGATCCGGTAGCTGGCGGTGCAGGCCACCCCGGCCGGCGGCGGCGAGGTGGTCGGCGGGTCGACCGTCGGTGACCCGGTGGGCCGGACCGTGGGGCTGACCGTCGGGCTGGGCGTGCCGGTGGGGCTGGGCGTCGGGGTGACCCCGCCGAGGGCGGCCACCAGCGCCGGGTACCACCTGTCGGACATCTTCTGGTCACCGGCCGCGTTGGGGTGCACCCCGTCGTAGGTGTCGGTGGTGGTGCTGAACCCGGTCCACTGGTCGACCACGACGATCGGCGACGCGGCGGTGGTCTTCCCCGCCGCCCAGCCGTCGATCACGGCGTTCAGGGCCACCGCCCGCTGCCCGCACTCGGTGCAGCTCGACGGGGCCATCGGGATGATCTTGGCGACGATGATCCGCATCGCCGGGTTGCTGGCCCGCATCTGGTCCACCAGCTTCGAGTACGCGGCGAGGATGGTGGCCGGGGCGATGTTGCTCCACACGTCGTTGGTGCCGAAGTGCATGAGCACGACGTCGGGGCGGGTCGCGGCGAGCCAGCCGGGCAGCAGGTTCTGGTTGGCGACGTTCGTCACCAGGTAACCGCCGTGGCCCTCGTTGTCCCCGTCGTACGGCTGCCCGCACCCCTGCGGGCCGAGGGTGCCCACGAAGTCGACGTCGGTGTGGCCGGTGGACTGGAGGCGGTTCCACAACAGGGAACGCCAGCAGCCGGGCGAGCCGGTGATCGAGTCGCCGAGCGGCATGACGCGTACCGGGGTGGCGGCGGCGGGGTGGGCCGCCGGGGTGGCGACCAGCCCGACGAGCAGGGTGAGGGGGACGGCCGCGAACGCGGCGAGCAGGGCGGAGAGGAACGGCCTTCGGAGCATGGTGAGGGGACTCCTGTCACGTGACGACGTGCGGTCGGTGACGGCCCGGTTGCTCCCACGGACATCCCACCAGACCGGCCGCCCCGACTCAACGCCCTCCCGCATCCTGGCGAAGCGCTTCGACACGCAGCCGCTCCTCCAGCTCGGCCGTGGTGTCGACGAACCAGAGCTGGCCGCCCCGGTTGGCCTCGACGACGAAGTCACGCAGGGCGGTGCTCCGCCCGACGTGCCCGGAGATGTCACCGACCACGGCCAGCCGCAGCCGGTAGTTGACGAACTTCTGCACCACCGCGCCCGCCACCCCGGTACGCAGCGTGAAGAACTCGACGGCGAGCCGGCGTACCGGCAGCACCACCAGGTCGACCCCGTGGCCCAGTGCCGCGCCGATCACGTCGGTGGCGTCGTCGCCGCCGCAGATCCGCGGCCCGTCGGGGGCGCAGGCGAGCGCGGTGGTGCCGGCGAGGGTGACCAGGGTGTCGGTGGACATGCCCGCCAGCCTAGGCAGCGCCGGCCCGCCCCGGCCCGGGTTTTCCGCCACCGCACCGGCCCGGGCGGGTCAGTCGCCGTCGGCGCGGCGGTCCCGTTTGCGCTGGGACTGGCGCTTCTTGTCGGCCAGCCGGCGTTCCTTGGCGCCCCGGGAGGGCCGGGTGGGACGCCGGGGCGGCGGGGGCGGGGCGACGGCCTCGCGCAGCAGGGCGACCAGCCGTTCCCGGGCCGCCTCCCGGTTGGCCAGTTGCGCGCGGTGCTCGCTGGCGGCGATGGTGAGTACCCCGTCGACGAGCCGGCCGGCGAGCCGTTGCAGCACCCGCTCGCGCAGCGCCGGGGGCAGGCTGGCGGTGCCCGCCACGTCGAAGCTCAGCTCGACCCGGGAGTCGGTGGTGTTCACGCCCTGCCCGCCCGGCCCGGACGAGCGGGAGAAGCGTTCCCGCAGCTCGGCGGCGGGCACGGTCCACCGGTCGGTCACCCGCAGTCCGTCGTCCATCCGGCGAGGTTAGCGCCCCCGGCCGCCGGTGGGCGTCACGGTCGCCGAGGGTGCGGGGCCGGGGGCCGGTTCGGCCCGGTCGTGGTCCGGTCCGACGGCGGCGTAGGCGACCGCCCCGAACAGCAGCAGCGCGATCACCCCGACCTTGGTGAAGACCGCCCGGACCAGCACGAGGGCGGCCCGGCGGGCACCGGGGACGGCCCGCTTGGCGGCCCGGTAGTCGGTCCAGCCACGGCGGGCGCGGGCGTACTGCGCGCCGACTCCCCAGCCGACGACGAGGCCCACCACCAGCAGCAATGCGATGAGAGGTAGCTCCACCCACGCCAGTATCCATACTTAGCGCCATATTTCTATAGGCTGATGGCCCTGACCTCGACATCTGTAAGTTTTACCTGGTCACAGCCGCCGTTGTCGGACGGCACGGGCTCAGCCGCCCTTGCCGATGATGGTGTCGGCGGTCTGTTGCACCTGGTCGATGGGGATGGCGAAGCCGATGCCGATCGACCCGCTGCCGTCGATGGTGGCGATCGCCGTGTTCACCCCGACCACCTCGCCCCGGGCGTTGACCAGCGGGCCGCCCGAGTTGCCCGGGTTGATCGACGCGTCGGTCTGCACCGCGCTGCGCCGGTTGGTGCCCAGCCGTACCTGCCGGTTGAGGGCGCTGACGATACCGGCGGTCACCGTGCCGGCCAGGCCGAGCGGCGAACCGACCGCGAGCACCGGTTCGCCGACCCGGGTGGACCGGGGCTTGGCCAGCGGCAACGGGGCCAACCCGGCGGCCGACGGGACCTTCAGCACGGCCAGGTCGCTGCCGGGCTCCCGGCCGACCACCTCGGCGGCGTACCGGCGGCCGTCGGGCATCTCCACGGTCACCGCGCCACCGCCGCCCCGGGCCAGGATGTGGTCGTTGGTGACGATGTGCTGCTCGTTGTCGATGGCGAAGCCGGAGCCGGTCGCCGACTGCCCGGCGGTGCCGCCGCCGACCAGCACGGACACCACCCCCGGGACGGTCTTCTGGGCGGCGGTGACCAGTTCCGCCGGGACCGGGGCGGCGGAGGCCGCCGTCGGGCCCGCGCCGTCCTGGCCGGCCACCCAGCCGCCGGCCGCCGCGCCGGAGACGGTGGACAGGGCGACCACCGCCACGGCGGTCCACAACCGCCCGCGCCAGCGCCGCCGGGACGGGTCCTCCCCCGGCGACGGTACGTCCCACCGGGGCCGGCCGTCCGGCCCCAGGTCGGGTGAGAGGAACCAGGGGCCCCGGGGCTCCCCCAGGCCGGTCGGTACTGCCATACGTCCGCTCCTCACTGTGCGCTGCGACGGATCAGGGGCAGGTGGGCCAGCACGGTCCCGCTCAGGGCAGGCGGGAGAACCAGCGCATCGACCCGGCCGCCGCCCCCATGGCGAAGACCAGCCCGAGCCCGATGAACCGGGCGGAGATGTCCTGACGTTCCTTGCGGTAGCCGACGGAGGAGCCGATGTCCTCGTAGACGTCGCGTAGTTCGGCGCTGCTGCCCGCCTCGTGGAAGCCGCCCCCGGTCTGGTCGGCGACCGCCCGCAGGGTCTGCCCGTCGACCGGCACCTGGATCGGCCGGCCACCCCGGTCGACGAACCCGCCCGGGGTGCCGAACGAGATGGTGTGCACCGGCACCTTCGCCGCGACGGCCGCCGCGGCCGCTTCCATCGGGTCGGCGCCGGAGGTGTTCGCCCCGTCGGAGAGCAGGACGACCCGGGCCGGCGGTGGTTGCTTGGCCGCCTTCCCGTCGAGGCTCTTCACCGCGCCGAGACAGGCGCTGATCGCCTCGCCGATGGCGGTGCCCTGTACCCCGGTGATCCCCTCGGCTAGCCGGTCGATCCCGTCGTGCAGGGCGCCCCGGTCGGTGCTCGGCGGCACCAGCACCGCCGCGCTGCCGGCGAACGCGACCAGCCCCACGTTGAACTCGTCGGGCAGCCCGTCGACGAAGGTCCGGGCGGCCTCCTTGGCGGCGGCCAACCGGTCCGGCTCCACGTCGGTGGCGAGCATCGACGTGGAGACGTCCACGGCGACCATCACGGTGGCCCGCTCGCGGGGCACCCGTACCTCGGCGGTGGGCCGGGCGAAGCCGACCACCAGCAGCGCCAGCATGGCCAGGAACAGGCCGGCCGGCACGTGCCGCCGCCAGGCGGGCCGCTGCGGGGCGACCCGGTCGAGCAGCCGCAGGTTGGTGAAGCGGACCGCGTACCGGCTGCGTCGCCGCTGCGCCAGCAGGTAGCCGGCGGCCAGCGCGGCCACCCCGAGCAGCAGCAGGAGCCGGGCGGGTGACTGCCAGTTCACGCGGCACCTCCCCGGGGCGCGGCGGACGCCGCCAGCCGACGCTGGGCGTGCACGTGCCGCACGATGTCGGCGGTCCAGTCCCGGTCGGTCCGCAACGCCAGGTGGTCGGCCCCGCTGCGGCGCAGCGCGCGGGCCACCTGGGCGCGTTGCGCGGCGGCGGCGCTGGCGTAGCGGCGGCGCAGCCCCGGGTCGCCGGTCCACACCTCGCGCCGCCGGCCGCTCTCCGGGTCGACCAGGGTGATCAGGCCGACGTCCGGCAGCTCCAGCTCACGCGGGTCGGTCACCTCGACCGCGAGCACCTGGTGGCGGGCGGCGAGGCGGCGCAGCGCCGGCTCCCACGGGGTGGGGGCGTCGTGGTCGTCGGGCAGCCCGTCGAGGAAGTCGGAGACCACCACCACCAGCCCACGCCGGACGGCGACCCGCTGCACCGCCGCGAGCGCGGCGGTCAGGTCGGGGCCGACCGGCGGGGTGGCCGGTGCCGGGTCGTCCACCCGGGGGGCGTGCAGCAACGCGCGGAGCAGGCTCAGCAGGTGGGTACGCCCGCAGCGGGCCGGGAACCGGCGCAGCCCGTCGCGGCCGAGCACCTGCGCGCCGAGCCGGTTGCCGGTGCCGGCGGTGAGGAAGCCGACCGCGGCGACGGCGGCCACGGACAGTTCCCGCTTGTCCAGCTCGGCGGTGCCGTACTCCATGCTGGGGCTGGCGTCGACCAGCAGCCAGGTGGTCAGCTCCCGGTCGGCGTCGACCTCGCGGACGTGCGGGACGGTGGTGCGGGCGGTGACCGCCCAGTCCATCCGGCGTACCTCGTCCTCGCCGGGGCGGTACTCGCGGCTGCCGGCGATCTCGCTGCCGGGGCCGGGCAGCAGGCCGCGCAGTTGACCGTGGAGCAGCCCGTCCAGCCGGCGGGTGACGGTCAGTTCGAGGCGGCGCAGCCGCCGTTCGGGGGCGAGGTCGGCAAGGGTCGGGCCGGCCGGGGCGGTCGGGGCGCTCACGCCGCCGCCAGGTCGGGCGTGTACTCGGGGTGGCCGGTGGCGAGCACCGGGGGCGGCACCGCCTGGACCAGCCGGTGCACCACCGCCTCGGCGCTGACCCCGTCGGCGACCGCGTCGAACGAGAGCACCAGCCGGTGGGCGAGCACGTCGACCGCGAGTTCGCGGACGTCGTCGGGGAGCACGTACTCGCGGCCCCGCAGCAGCGCCTGGGCGCGGGCGGCGGCGACCAGGCCGAGGGTGGCCCGGGGGCTCGCCCCGTACGCCAGCATCGGGGCGATCTCCGGCAGCCCGAAGCGGCCCGGGTCGCGGGTGGCGAGGATCAGCCGGACCACGTACTCGGCGAGCGCGTGGTGCACGAAGACCTGGGCGGCCCGACGCTGGTAGTCGCGCAGTCGGACCGGGTCGAGCACCTGGCGGGGGCGGGGGCGGTCGCTGCTCATCCGGTAGAGGATGGCCAGTTCGTCGGCGTCGCTCGGATAGTCGACGACGATCTTCATGAGGAAGCGGTCCCGCTGCGCCTCGGGGAGCTGGTAGACCCCCTCGGACTCGATCGGGTTCTGGGTGGCCAGCACCAGGAACGGCTCCGGCACCGGCCAGCTCCGCCCGCCGATGGTGACCTGCCGTTCGGCCATCGCCTCCAGCAGCGCGGACTGCACCTTGGCCGGGGCCCGGTTGATCTCGTCGGCGAGCACCAGGTTGGCCATGATCGGGCCCAGTTCGACGTCGAAGTTCTCGGTCGAGGCCCGGTAGATCCGGGTGCCGACGATGTCGGAGGGGACCAGGTCGGGGGTGAACTGGATGCGGGTGAAGGTGCCGCCGACGACGGTGGCGAGGGTCTGCGCGGCCAGCGTCTTGGCTACGCCGGGCACCCCCTCCAGGAGGCAGTGGCCGTCGGCTATCAGCGCGGTGAGTAGCCGTTCGACGAGTCGGTCCTGCCCGACGATCACGCGTTTGACCTCGAAGAGGGTCTGTTCCAACTCGGCGCCCGCCGCGTCGGCATCGACCGGTCGGGGCAGGCTGGCCAGGGTGTCCGAGATGTCCGTCACGGTGCTTGCTTCCCGGGGTCACCGGCCGGCAAACGTCGGAATTTCGCACCCTGGCCGCACCATTCCCACCCGGATCGGGACGACCTGCCCGTCCGGGCGGCAACGCCGTGCGGCGGCGGAACCGGTACGTCGACGCGACATCCGCGCCGGAACGGGTGGTGGTCCACAACAGACGGTGCCGACCCCCGGTGGGGGCCGGCACCGCCGACGGGTCCGCGCCTCAGTTGGCGACGAACAGGTGGAACGGCTTGTTCGACGCCGATCCGCCGGAGCTGTACGTCTGGATGAAGACGCCGTTCGGTGTCTGGTTGCGCGGGGCGACCGAGATCTCGCCGGGCGGCGGCACGTTGAACTGGTCGTTGGTGCCGATGGTGGCCTGGAACGCCTTCCCGACCACGCTGTAGTCGAGCAGCACCTGGTACTGGCCGGTGCCGTACTTGGTCGCCGAGACGACGTTCGCCGAGTGCTGGAGCAGGGTGCCGCCGCTGGTGACGACCGCCCAGGCGACCGAACCCGCGGCCGGCGGGGCGAGCGAAGCCTTCAGCGCCGCGCGGGCCTGCTGGGCTTCGGCCGCCGTTACGGACGGCTGACCGGCGACGCCGGCCTGCTGAGCCCCGGGCTGGGCTACCTCGGCCGGAGCCTTGGTCGCCGGCTGGGCGACGGCGATCCCGCCGCCGGCCAGGGTGAGCGCCAGGACGCCGAGCGTCACCGCCGCCGCCTTACGCCTGAAGAATGTGGCCATGACAGGTCTCCCTTTTGTGACCGTGGCGATACGGCCGGCCCACCGTACGGCGAGCCGGATAGAGCTGGTGTGATCGAGCCGGAATTGACGTGGACGGAAAGCCTTCCACCCGCGCCGGAAATAGTGAAGAAGGAACGCTTCCAACCGGCCTGAGCTGGGAAAACTACGCTCTGTTGCGGCACCTCAACGAGGAGGAACGTAGCACCGCCAAAAGCGGAGCGTCAATAGCCGACCAACCCGTTTTACCATCTTGAAAACGATGTTGAAAATTGCGAAACGTGAACTCTCGGCCATTCGCGGACCGGCTCCGCGCCCGACGGAAACAGCATCGGCCACTAGGCTGGCCGCCGTGCTGACGACCCCGGTGCCGGCCACCACCCGACGTCCCGCCGTCCCGCTGATCTGCTGGCTGGCGGTGGCACCCGGCCTCGCCTGGGCGGTGGTCCGCCTCGTCGGGTTCGACCGGGGACCGCTCGTGCAGGCGCTCGCCTTCACCCCGTACGTGGCGGGATGGAGCCTGCTGGCCCTGACGCTGACCCTCGCCCTACGGTGCCGGTGGCCGGCGGTGGCCGCGGCGGTGGCGGCGCTGGCCCTCCTCGGCGCGGTGGCGCCCCGCGCGCTGCCCGACCGGCAGCCGGCGGCCCGGGGCCGGAACTGCGGGTGCTCACCGCCAACCTGCTCGCGGGCGACGCCGACGCGGCCACCCTGGTCGAGCTGGTCCGCCGGCACGAGGTGGACGTGCTCACCGTGCAGGAGTTCACCCCGGCGGCGCGGGACGCCCTCGACCGGGCCGGCCTGGCCGACCTGCTCCTTCACCGCCAGCTCAACCCCGAGGTGGGCACCACCGGCTCCGGGCTCTACGCCCGGTTTCCCCTCTCCGACGGCGGCTTCCGGCGCAACGCGGGGTTCGCGTTCACCCAGGCGTACGCGACGGTGGCGGTGCCCGGCGCACCGCCGCTACGGGTGGAGTCGGCCCACCCGGCGGCACCCTGGTCGGTCGGGGTGGTCGGCGAGTGGCGCACCGACCTGGCGGGCCAGCCGCGCGCCACCCCGGACGGTCAGCTCGGCATCCTCGCCGGCGACTTCAACGCCACCCTCGACCACTCCCCGCTGCGTGCGCTGCTGGCCAGCGGCTACGTCGACGCCGCCGACGCCGCCGGGGCCGGGCTGGTGGGCACGTGGGGCCCGTACGACGGCGACCCGATCCCCCCGGTCACCATCGACCACGTCCTGGTCGACCGCCGGATCGCCGTCCATGCGGTCACCGTCCACCGGGTGCCCGCCACCGACCACCGCGCCGTGCTGGCCACCCTGCGCCTGCCCGCCCCCTGACGCCGGAGGGTCAGCTCACACCGCCGCGCGGTCGAGGCCGTAGGTGAGGGCGTCGACCAGGGCGTGCCAGGACGCCTCCACCACGTTGGGGTGCACACCCACGGTGGTCCAGTCCCGGCCGGCGCCGTCGGCGGTCTCCACCAGCACCCGGGTCACCGCGCCGGTGCCGTGGGTGCCCTCCAGGATGCGCACCTTGTAGTCGGCCAGCTCGAAGTCGCGCAGCTCCGGGTAGTGCCGGGACAGGCCGACCCGCAGCGCCTCGTCCAGGGCGTTGACCGGGCCGTTGCCCTCGGCGGTGGCGATCACCCGCTCGCCGCGTACCCGGATCTTCACGGTGGCCTCGGAGACCACCTCGCCGTCCTCCCGGTGCTCCACCAGCACCCGGTACGACTCCAGCGCGAACGGCCGCACCGGGGCGGCGTCCGGCAGTTCGGAGCGGACCAGCAGCTCGAACGAGGCGTCGGCGGCCTCGAACGACCAGCCGCCCGCCTCCAGCTCCTTGACCCGGGCGGTCACCTTCGACACGGCGTCCGGATGGCCGGCCAGGTCCAGACCCAGCTCGCGGCTCTTCAGCTCGATGCTGGCCCGGCCGGCCATCTCGGTCACCAGGATCCGCATGTCGTTGCCCACCACCGACGGGTCCACGTGGTTGTAGAGCAACGGGTCGACCTTGATCGCGCTCGCGTGCAGCCCCGCCTTGTGGGCGAAGGCGGCGGCCCCGGCGTACGCCTGGTGGGTGTCGGGGGCGATGTTGGCGATCTCGGCGATGGCGTGCGAGACCCGCACCATCTGTTCCAGGCAGCCGTCCGGCAGGACGGGCAGCCCGAGCTTGAGCTGGAGGTTCGCCACGACGGCGAAGAGGTCGGCGTTGCCGGGGCGCTCGCCGTACCCGTTGGCGGTGCCCTGCACGTGCCGCACCCCGGCCTCGACGGCGGCGATCGTGTTGGCCACCGCGCAGGCGGTGTCGTTCTGGGCGTGCATGCCGAACAGTTCCGGGGCGATCCCGGTCCGGGCGGTCAGGTCGGCGATCGCGGCGGTCACCCGGGACGGCAGCATCCCCCCGTTGGTGTCGCACAGCACGAACCGTTCGGCCCCCGCGGCGAGCGCGGTCTCGACCACCGAGGCGGTGTACGCCGGGTCGTGCCGGAACCCGTCGAAGAAGTGCTCGCCGTCGACGAAGACCCGCCGCCCCTGCGCGACCAGGTGGGCGACCGTGTCCCGGACCATCGCCAGGTTCTCCGCGCCGGTGGTGCGCAGCGCACGTTCGACGTGCCGGATGTCGGCCTTGGCGACCAGCGCGACGGCCGGGGTCTGCGCGTCGAGCAGCGCGCGCACCTGCGGGTCGTCGGCGACGGCGACCCCGGCCTTGCGGGTGGCCCCGAACGCGACCAGCAGGGCGTGCCGCAGCTCCAGCTCGGTACGGGCGCGGCGGAAGAACTCGGTGTCCTTCGGTACGGCGCCCGGCCACCCGCCCTCGATGAAACCGACGCCGAACTCGTCGAGCAGGCGGGCCACCGCCAGCTTGTCGATCACCGAGTAGCTGAGCCCCTCGCGCTGGGCGCCGTCGCGCAGCGTGGTGTCGTAGACCTGGAACGTCATCGAGAGTCCCTTCCTCGGAACGTGGGGGAGCAACAAAAAGACCCCCCGCGGATGCGGGAGGTCTGCGCGCTCGGCAGAGGGGAGGCCGGCGCGCTAGCTGCCAATAATGCGGGCGGAGCTGGTCACGGTCGCCACTCTGCCACTCCCTCCCGGATCTGGGAGACAGAATCCACATCCCGGGACACGGTGTGTGCGACGTCTCCCCGGGGGTAGCCCGGATTACGGACACGAGGCGCTCATCTCCGACAACGACGACGACAGTCGAGGCAGGGGTTCCGATGGACAGGCTCGACCCGCACAGCACACACGGCGTCACCGACCCGATGGTCGACGACGGTCAGGGCGCGATCCCCGGCGGCGCTCCCGGCGGGGCGTTCGACCCGTGGACCTACCGGGACGAGGCCGGGGTGGCCGACGCGGACCTGGTCGGCTACCGGGTCGAGGCGACCGACGGCGGCATCGGCAGGATCGACGAGGCGAGCCACGAGGTCGGCGGCAGCTACCTCGTCGTCGACACCGGGCCGTGGATCTTCGGCAAGAAGGTGATGCTCCCGGCCGGCACCGTCAACCAGGTCGACCACGACGACCGGAAGGTCCACGTCGACCGCACCAGGGACCAGATCAAGGCCGCTCCCGAGTACGACGAGAACAGCCACAGCGACGCGGCCTTCCGCGACAAGCTGGGCGGCTACTACGACGACACCTACGGCAACCTGCCGCCCGGCACCGCCCGGTAGCCGGCAGGCACGGCAATCGATCGACGGTACGGCCGGCGGGGCGGCGTGCACGCCCCGCCGGCCGTTACCGTGTCCGGGTGGACCCCACCGAGAACAGCCGCCGTATCCCGTTCTCCGCGATGTTCAACTTCCGCGACGTCGGCGGCTATCCCGGCCACGACGGTCACACCGTCCGCTGGGGCCGGCTCTACCGCTCGGACTCCCCGCACCGCATCGACGGCACCGACCGGGAGGCGTTCCGCGCGCTCGGCATCCGAACGGTGATCGACCTGCGCCGCCCGACCGAGGTCGACCGGGACGGCCGGGTGCCCGACCTCGACGGCCTGACCTACCGGCACGTCCACCCCGAGCACGCCGACTGGGCGCTGAGCCGCCACGAGCCGGACTCCAGCCTGGCCCGCTACCTCGCCGACCGGTACGCCGACCTCGCCGAGACCGGCACCGCCGGGCTGGCCGAGGCGGTCGGGCTGATCGCCGACAGCGCCAACGCGCCCGTCCTGGTGCACTGCGTCGCCGGCAAGGACCGCACCGGCATCGTCTGCGCGCTGACCCTGTCGGTGCTCGGCGTCGACGACGAGCAGATCGCCGCGGACTACGCACTGAGCACCGAGGCGTCCCGGCAGTTCAGCGCCTGGCTGGCGGAGGCCATGCCGGACGCCGAGGCGCCGCCCGCCCCCTTCCTGGGCTCCCCCGTCGAGGCGATGTCGCTCTTCCTCGCCGAGCTGCGCCAGCGGCACGGCTCGGTCGAGGACTACCTGCGGCACGCCGGCGTCACCGACTCCCAGCTCGCCGCCCTGCGCGACCACCTGCTGGAGCCGCCCGCGCCGCAGTGACCGCACCGCCGACGGGCGGTCGACCACGTCCGTGCCCGCCCGCTTCGCCGACGCGCCCCGCATCCACCCGCGCCGCTCTACCGGCCCGCCCCGCCAACCCTGAACATCGCCGCCGGCAGGGCGGATCGACACAGGTGGAGGCTTCCCTACCGGCTGTCGCCGCCGGCCCGCCCGTTTGGTGCGGGCCGAGCGGACACCTGGGCTGATTCGTCCACGACACCAGGTCGAAAGGACGCACAGACCTGACTACCTGCCCGGCCGAGGAGTGCCTCAGCGCGCTGCCCGAAGCAGCTCGCCGACGCCGGGCGCGGGCAGCCGACCGTCGGGGGGCCCACCGGCCCCAGCCGGCGGGAAACAGGCGGGAGAGCCGGCGAGGTACGGGCGGGAGAGCGGCGGGGGCGGTCAGCGGATGTGCGTGACCCAGCCGTGCGGGTCGGGCGTCTCGCCCCGCTGGACCGCCACCAGCTGCTCCCGCAGCGCCGCGGTGGACCGGCCCGGCTCACCGCCGCCGATCACGAACTCGCCGCCGGGGTGCCGCACCCGGGCGATCGGGGTGATCACCGCAGCGGTGCCGCAGGCGAAGACCTCGCGCAGCCGGCCGCTCTCGGCGTCGGCCTGCCACTCGGCGAAGCTGACCGGACGCTCGACGACCCGGTGCCCGGAGGCGGCGGCCAGGGCGAGCAGCGCGTCCCGGGTGATGCCGGGCAGGATGGTGCCGGTCAGCGGCGGGGTGACCAGGGTGTCGTCGTCGTAGACGAAGAACACGTTCATGCCGCCCAGCTCCTCGACGTAGCGGCGCTCGACCGCGTCGAGGAATACCACCTGGTCGCAGCCGGCCTCGATCGCCTCGGCCTGGGCCGACAGCGACGCCGCGTAGTTGCCGCCGCACTTGGCCGCCCCGGTGCCCCCGGGGGCCGCCCGGGTGTAGTCCGGGGAGACCCAGACGGTGACCGGCTTCACCCCACCGGCGAAGTACGCGCCGGCCGGCGAGGCGATCACGCAGTAGAGGTACTCGCGGGACGGGCGGACGCCGAGGAAGACCTCGCTGGCGAACATGAACGGCCGCAGGTAGAGGCTGGCGTCGGCGGCGTCGGGGATCCAGTCCCGGTCGATCTCGACCAGCTTGCGCAGCGACTCGACGAACAGCTCCGCCGGTAGTTCCGGCATGGCCAGCCGCCGGGCGGAGGCGATGAACCGGGCGGCGTTGGCCTCCGGCCGGAACATGGTCACCGAGCCGTCGGCCCTGCGGTACGCCTTCAGCCCCTCGAAGATCTCCTGCGCGTAGTGCAGGACGGCGCTGGCCGGATCCATCGGGATCGGCGCGCGGGCCTCGACCCGGGGGTCGTACCAGCCCTTGCCGTCGGCGTACCGGATGGTCACCATGTGGTCGGTGAAGACCCGGCCGAAGCCGGGGTCGACCAGCAGGGCGGCCCGCTCGGCGGCGGATACCGGCGCGGGATTCGGACGGATCTCGAAATCGAGCATGTCACCACCGCTCATCGCGCTGACCTCCCTGCGGATCGACGGCACGCGGGAACCACGCACCGGGCTGACGTTCCAGAAACCTACCCCGAACGGTCGTTCAGTGGATAGCTCCACTTCCCGTGAGGGTCAGGACACCGCCTGCGCGGCGAGCCGGTCCCCCACCTCGTCGGTGCGCAACGCCACACCCGGGGTCCGGCCGGCCAGCTCGGCGGCGACCGCGCCGGTCACCCGGGCGGCGGCGTCGGCGTGGCCGAGCTGGTCGAGCAGGAGCGCGGCGGAGAGCACCGCGGCCACCGGGTCGGCGACCCCCTTGCCGGCGATGTCCGGCGCGGAGCCGTGCACCGGCTCGAACATCGACGGGTACGCCCCGGTCGGGTTGATGCAGCCGCTGGCGGCCAGCCCGATCCCCCCGGTGACCGCGGCGGCGATGTCGGTGAGGATGTCGCCGAACAGGTTGTCGGTGACCACCACGTCGTACCGCTGGGGCTGGGTGACCAGGAACATGGCGGCGGCGTCGACGTGCTGGTACTCGGTGGCGACGTCGGGGTGCTCGGCGGCGACGGCCGCGAAGGCACGGGCCCACAGCGAGCCGGCGTGGGTCAGCACGTTGGTCTTGTGCACCAGGGTGACCTTGCGGCGCTCGCGGCGGCCCGCGCGGGCGAAGGCGTCCCGGATGACCCGTTCCACCCCGTGCCGGGTGTTCAGGCTCTCCTCGGTGGCCACCTCGGCCGGGGTGTCGCGGTGCAGGCTGCCGCCGGCCCCCGCGTAGAGCCCCTCGGTGCCCTCCCGGACGACGACCAGGTCGACCTCGCCCGGCTTGACGTTGGCCAGCGGGCCGGGCACCCCCGGCCAGAGCCGGGACGGGCGCAGGTTGACGTACTGGTCGAAGGCGAAGCGCAGCTTCAGCAGCAGGCCACGCTCCAGCACGCCGGGCGGCACGGTGGGGTCGCCGACCGCGCCGAGCAGGATGGCGTCGTGGCCGGCCAGCTCGCTCAGCACCGAGTCGGGCAGCACCTCGCCGGTGCGGTGGTACCGCGCCGCGCCGAGGTCGTACTGCGTGGCCTCGACGCCGGGAAGCACGGCGTCGAGGACCTTGAGGGCCTGCGCGACCACCTCGGGTCCGATCCCGTCCCCGGCCACCACCGCGATCCGTGCCACCTGCTGCTCCTCACCTCGTCCGCTGAGCGCAACGGTACGTCCCCGTCCCGCCTCCCGGTACGCGCCTTCCACCATCTGGGAGAGCGAAATGCTCAGCAGGCTCCCAGGCAGCATTCATGGTGCGGTCATCTCCACTGCCTAGGGTCGGTGCAGGACGGGTCGTGGGGGCCCGGGACGGACCGGCCGCGACGCCGCGGCACCGTCGGTGAAGGAGCAGCGTGATGCGGACCGAGCAGCAGCGGGGGCCAGGCCGACTGGACGAGCAACCGCGCACCCGCTGGGTGGACCAGACGGCGTTCTCCCGCCGCCGTCCCGACCTGCGCCTGGGCACCCGCAGCCACCGCCTCGACTCCGCCGGTGACCCGTCCGGCGGCCGGATCGCCGTGCAACACTCCGTCCGGACCGGCACCGCCGAATACTCGCTCCTGCTCAACGCCCCCGAGGAACTGGGCCGGCGGGCGGTCGGCGACGCGCTGCGCGACGCCGTCGCCGAACTGCGGGCGATCGACCTCACCTACGGGCCGAACCGGCCGGAGAGCCTGGTCTCCCGGCTGCGGCGCGGCGAGATCAGCCCCGAGTCGTACCCGCCGCTGACCGACCTGGTCGACCGCTGCGCGGCCATGCGGGCCGCCACCGACGGCTGGTTCGACGCCTGGGCCGTCCCCGGCGGCTTCGACCCCGGCGGCCTGCTCAACGGCTGGGCGGTGGAACGGGCCGCGGCCCGGCTGCGCGCCGCCGGAATCACCGACTACGCGGTGCTCTCCGGCGCCGACCTGACGGTACGCGGACACGCCGCGCACGGCGGACCGTGGCGGGTGGCGGTGCACCACCCGACCGACGGCCGGCGGGCCCCGCTGGTGCTGGAGATGACGGCCGGCGCGGTGGGCACCTCCGGGGTCAGCGGCCGGCAGGGGCACGTGGTCGACCCGCACACCGGCGAACCGGCCGGGCAGCTGGTCGCCGCGACCGTGGTCGGCCCGGACCTGGCGGTGGCCGACGCCTACGCGACCGCGTTGTACGCGGCCGGGCCGGTGGGACTGTCATGGTTCCGCGCCGACTCGGCCTATCAGGCTCTCTTCGCCCACCGACGCCGCTGAGCGGTGTCGCGGCGCGTCGGCCGACCTGTGGAGGGGGTCCACGGGGTGGCGCGGTCGACGGGCCGGCGATCGGCCCCCACGGTCTCGGCAACGACCGTGGGGGCCGGTCAGCGACGAGTGCGCGTGGCTCGCGCATTCGAGGGGTGCGGACCGGCCGGCCGGACGCTCGGCCCCGTCACCCGAAGACGGGTCGACTTCCAACTTTCCCGATGACCGCTCCGGTACGCTAGCGAATCGACGCAACTCGACGCAAGAGTCTCCACAGCGGACCGTGTTTCTCCGTACACTCACGACCACCCGCGGCGATCACGGCGGGTCAGTGTCGCTCCGGCCCCCGGGTGATGGCACGCTGTCCGCCGTGAGTTTCGATCTGAGCGTGTGGGCCCTCCACGACGGAGCCACGCCCGAGGACGTCCGGGCGGCGGTGCGGCAGTGCCACGAGGGGCGGCACGGCGAGCGGTATCCCGACCCCAGGGTGGTCGCCTTCTACCGCGCCATCACCGCCACGTACCCCGACCGGCCCGCCCACCAGGGCACCCCCTGGGAAGTGTCACCGCTGCACGCGGCAGCCGACCACGTGGCGCTGAACCTCGTACCGACCTGCGACGACCAGGTGCTGCTCGACATCGAGCGGCTGGCCGGCGAGTACGACCTGATGCTCTTCGACCCGCAGGACGGTTCGGTCTACCCGCCGCCGTCGCGCCTGGCCCGCTGACGCTGCCACCCGGGACGGTCGGGTGTGGACGGCGGAGGGCCCGGCCGTGCGGCCGGGCCCTCCGTTTCCAACCGTGCGGGTGTGACTACTCGTCGCGCAGGTCGGCCGCGCTGGCGGCGGTCGCCCCGATCGAGTCGGCGGCCGAGGTGAGCAGGTCCGCCCCGAGCGCCTGGTCGACGGTGAGGGTCATCAGGGTCTCGCCGCCGGCCTCCCGACGGGCCACCTGCATGGCGGCGATGTTGATGCCGGCCTCGCCGAGCAGCGTGCCGACGGTGCCGACCACGCCCGGCCGGTCGGCGTAGCGCAGGAAGAGCAGGATGCCCTCCGCGCCGATCTCCACGTCGAACCCGTCCACCTCGGTCAGCTTGATGACGTCGCGGGCGCCGGTGTGGGCGACCGTGCCGGAGACGCTGACCGTACGACCGTCGGGCAGCGCACCCCGCACGGTGACCAGGTTCGGGTGGTCGACCGTCTCGGCCTGGGTGGCGAGGGTCACCTCGACGCCCCGCTCGGCGGCCAGGTGCGGCGCGTTGACGTAGGTGACCTGCTCCTCCACCACCGAGCTGAACAGCCCCTTGGTGGCGGCGAGCTTGAGCACCGACACGTCGTGGTTGACGATCTCGCCGCGCACCTCGACGGTGACGCTGGCGGCCACCCCGCCGGCCACGGCGGTGAACGCCCGGCCCAGCTTCTCGGCCAGCGGCAGCAGCGGCCGGACGTCCTCGGCGACGACGCCGCCGGCCTGCACGTTCACCGCGTCCGGCACGAACTCGCCCTGGAGGGCCAGCTTGACGCTCTTGGCCACGGCCAGGCCGGCCTTGTCCTGCGCCTCGTGGGTGGACGCGCCCAGGTGCGGGGTGGCCACCACGTTGTCGAAGGCGAACAGCGGCGACGCGGTGCACGGCTCCTTGGCGTACACGTCGACGCCGGCGCCGGCGACCCGGCCCTCGGCGATCGCGTCGGCCAGGGCCTGCTCGTCGACCAGGCCACCCCGGGCGGCGTTGACGATCCGGACGCCCGGCTTGACGATCGCCAGCTCCTTCTCGCCGATCAGGCCGACCGTCTCCGGGGTCTTCGGCAGGTGGATCGAGATGAAGTCGGCCTCCCGCAGCAGCTCCTCCAGCCCCACCAGGCGGACGCCGAGCTGGGCGGCACGGGCCGGCTGGATGTAGGGGTCGTACGCGATCAGCCGGGTGCCGAAGGCGGCGATGCGCTGGGCGAACAGCACCCCGATGCGGCCGAGGCCGACCACGCCGACGGTCTTGCCCTGCAACTCGACACCGGTGTACTTGGACCGCTTCCACTCGCCGGCCTTGAGCGCGGCGCTGGCGCTGGCGGTGTTGCGCGCGACGGCGAGCAGCAGCGCGACGGCCTGCTCGGCGGCGGAGACGATGTTGGAGGTGGGGGCGTTGACGACCATGACGCCCCGCGCGGTGGCGGCCGGAACCTCGACGTTGTCCAGCCCGACGCCGGCCCGGGCGACCACCTTCAGGCGCGGCGCGGCGGAGACCGCCTCGGCGTCGATCTGCGTGGCACTGCGCACGATCACCGCGTCGGCCTCCGCCAGCGCGGAGAGCAGGGCCGGGCGGTCGGTGCCGTCGACGTGGCGCACGTCGAAGTCGTGCGCGAGCACCTCGATGGCGGCGGGAGCGAGTTCTTCGGCGATCAGTACGACAGGATTCATCGGTCCTCGTAGACGTCGTATTAGGTCGGCCGGGGCGACCGGGCGCCGCGATGCGCCCTGCGCCGATCCGTGCCATGGCCGTCAGGTGCCGGTCACGCACCTCACCAAGGATCGTAGGGGGCGCTCCGGCCGGCAGGTCCCGGTCTGCGGGGTGAGGGCCCTCACACAGGGTTGTCGCACGCCTGTCATCCCCCGTTCATCCGGCCCGGGAGCGCGGCGCGCGGGCCGATCGCGCCCGATGAGGCATCGATCACCCCGTCCCGCCTGGTGAACGGGCCAGCGCGGACCGCGACGGCGACCGGCGGGGCGGGTGACGCCGCGGCGGGTTCCGGCGGCGGCCGACGGCCCGGCCCGGCTCGCCGAGGGATGTGTTCACGCAGAAAGCGGTATGACTGGCCGGCATGAATATGCCAGCCAGTCATACCGCTTCACGTCACCAGGTCAGGCGGTCTCGGTGAGCGGGCGGTCCACCCAGCTCATCATCGAGCGCAGCTTCTGCCCGGTCTCCTCGATCGGGTGCGCCGCGCCCTCGGCCCGCCACTTGGCGAAGTTCGGCCGGCCCGCCTCGTCCTCGGCCACCCACTCGCGGGCGAACTCGCCGGACTGGATCTCACCGAGGATCTTGCGCATCTCCTCCTTGACCCGCGAGTCGACCACGCGCGGGCCCCGGGACAGGTCGCCGTACTCGGCGGTGTCGGAGATGCTGTAGCGCATCCGGGCGATGCCGCCCTCGTACATCAGGTCGACGATGAGCTTCAGCTCGTGCAGGCACTCGAAGTAGGCCACCTCGGGGGCGTAGCCGGCCTCGGTGAGCACCTCGAACCCGGTCTGCACCAGGGCCGCCGCGCCACCGCAGAGCACCGCCTGCTCGCCGAAGAGGTCGGTCTCGGTCTCCTCGGTGAAGGTGGTCTTGATCGCGCCGGCCCGGGTGCCGCCGATGCCCTTGGCGTACGCCAGGGCGAGCGGGAAGGCGTTGCCGCTGGCGTCCTGCTCGACGGCGACCAGGCAGGGCACGCCCTTGCCGTCGACGTACTGGCGGCGGACCAGGTGGCCAGGGCCCTTCGGGGCGACCATCGCCACGTCCACGTCGGCCGGCGGGGTGATCAGGCCGTACCGGATGTTGAAGCCGTGCCCGAAGAAGATGGCCTTGCCGGGGGCGAGGTTGGGGGCGATCGACTCGGCGTAGATGGTCCGCTGGGCGGTGTCCGGCGCCAGGATCATGATCACGTCGGCCTCGGCCGCCGCCTCGGCCGGGGTGAGCACCCGCAGGCCCTGCTCCTCGGCCTTGGGCCGGCTCTTGGAGCCCGCCGGCAGGCCGATCACCACGTCGACACCGGAGTCGCGCAGCGACAGCGCGTGGGCGTGGCCCTGGCTGCCGTACCCGATCACGGCGACCTTGCGGCCCTGGATCAGGCCCAGGTCGGCGTCGTCGTCGTAGTACACCTCAACGCTCATTGACTTCCCTTTCGTACGGCGGTCTCGTCGACCGTCGTGGACTGTGTGCGGTGGCGGGCGGGCGGCGCGGTCAGGCGGCGCGCAGCGCGGGGCCGGCGGTGATCGACCGCGAGCCGCGCCCGATCGCCACCGTGCCGGACTGGACCATCTCCTTGATCCCGAACGGCTCCAGGTCGCGCAGCAGCGCGTCGAGCTTGTCGGGGGTGCCGGTGGCCTCGACGGTGAGGGTGTCCGGCGCGACGTCGACCACCCGGGCCCGGAACAGGGCGACCGTCTCCAGCACCTGCGCGCGGGCGGTGCGGTCCGCGCGGACCTTGACCAGCAGCAGCTCCCGCGCCACCGAGACCTGCGGGTCCAGTTCAACGATCTTCAGTACGTTGACCAGCTTGTTGAGCTGCTTGGTGACCTGCTCCAACGGCGACGAGTCGGCGTTGACCACGATGGTGATCCGGGAGACGTCGGGGTTCTCGGTCTCGCCGACGGCCAGGCTGTCGATGTTGAAGCCGCGCCGGGAGAACAGGCCGGAGACCCGGGCCAGGACACCCGGCTTGTTCTCCACCAGCACGGACAGGGTGTGCAGGGTCATGCCACCGTCTCGCTTCGCTCGGTCGGGCCGTGCCAGCGCACGGTCCCGGGGAATCGGGCACTCATCTCAGATGTCGTCCTCGTCGAACGCCGGGCGGACGCCCCGGGCGAACATGATCTCGTCGTTGCTGGTGCCGGCGGCCACCATCGGCCAGACCATCGCGTCCTTGCCGACCGTGAAGTCGATCACGACCGGTGCGTCGGTGATCGCCATCGCCGCCTCGATCGTCTTGTCGACGTCCGCGGCGTTCTCGCAGCGTAGGCCGACACAGCCGAGCGCCTCGGCCAGCTTGACGAAGTCCGGGATGCGGTGCTTGTGGGTGCCCAGCTCGGTGTTGGAGTAGCGCCCCTCGTAGAACAGGGTCTGCCACTGCCGGACCATGCCCAGGTTGCCGTTGTTGATCACCGCGATCTTGACCGGGATGCCCTCCAACGCGCAGGTGGCCAGCTCCTGGTTGGTCATCTGGAAACAGCCGTCGCCGTCCACCGCCCACACCACCGTGTCCGGCCGGCCCGCCTTCGCGCCCATCGCCGCCGGGACGGCGTACCCCATGGTGCCGAGGCCGCCGGAGTTGAGCCAGGTGCCGGGCTTCTCGTACGAGATGAACTGGCTGGCCCACATCTGGTGCTGGCCGACCCCGGCCACGTAGATCGCGTCCGGGCCGACGATCTCGCCCAGCCGCTTGATCACGTACTGCGGGGAGAGGGTGCCGTCGGCCGGCTCGTCGTAGCCGAGCGGGTACCGCTCGCGCAGGTCGTCGAGCTGGTGCCACCAGTCGTGCAGGTCGGTCCGGCGGCCGGCCTTCTGCTCGGTGGTCACCGCCGCGATCAGCTCGTCGATGACGTGCTTGGCGTCACCGACGATCGGGACGTCGGCGTGCCGGTTCTTGCCGATCTCGGCCGGGTCGATGTCGGCGTGCACCACCGTGGCGTCCGGGGCGAACGAGTCGAGCTTGCCGGTCACCCGGTCGTCGAACCGGGCCCCCAGCGCCACGATCAGGTCGGCCTTCTGCAGGCCGTAGACGGCGGCGACGGTGCCGTGCATGCCGGGCATGCCCAGATGCTGGCGGTGCGAGTCGGGGAACGCGCCCAACGCCATCAACGTGGTCACCACCGGGATGCCGGTCAGCTCGGCGAGCTGGCGCAGCGACTCGGTCGCGCCGGCCTTGAGCACCCCGCCGCCGACGTAGAGCACCGGCCGGCGGGCGGCGCTGATCAGCCGGGCGGCCTCGCGGATCTGCTTGCCGTGCGGGTGCAGGGTCGGCCGGTAGCCGGGCAGGTCCAGGGTGGGCGGCCAGGAGAAGGTCGTCGCCGCCTGGAGGACGTCCTTGGGGATGTCCACCAGCACCGGCCCGGGACGCCCGGTCGCCGCCAGGTGGAACGCCTCGGCGAGCACCTGCGGGATCTCCTCGGCGTTCTGCACCAGGAAGTTGTGCTTGGTGATCGGCAGGGTGATGCCCTGGATGTCCGCCTCCTGGAAGGCGTCCGTGCCGATCATCGGCCGGGCCACCTGCCCGGTGATCGCGACGATCGGCACCGAGTCCATGTACGCGTCGGCGATCGGGGTGACCAGGTTCGTCGCGCCCGGCCCGGAGGTGGCGATGCAGACGCCGACCCGGCCGGTTGCCTGCGCGTACCCGGTTGCGGCGTGTCCCGCGCCCTGCTCGTGCCGGACCAGGATGTGCCGCACCGAGGAGTCGTAGAGCGGGTCGTAGGCGGGCAGGATCGCCCCGCCGGGGATGCCGAAGACGACGTCGACGCCGAGCGCCTCCAACGACCGCACCAGCGAACCGGCGCCGGAGACCGGGACCGGCCCGGACGGCCGTACGGCCGGGGTGGCCGGCGCGGCGGCGCGCGGCGGGGTGGTGTGGTCGGCGTCGCCGGCCGGCTCGGTGACCGTACGGGCCCGCCGGGCGGAGTGGGCGAGGGTCTCTGGCGTGGGTCTCGTCATGGCGGTTCAGGCCTTCGGCTGGAGTTGGGTGGAGCTGCTACGGCAGGTGCGACGGGGGCGGTGGCCCGCCCCGGTGGTTCCGACGGCAATAAAAACGGCCCTCGTGCAGATGCACGGGGCCAGCGCACTCTCGACAGCGGGAGAGTGCGCTCAGGTAAGTACTCGCAGCGACCGGTTCGACGACATGGGCCAAGCCTGACGCATCTCACGCGATGAGTCAACTGATCCCACATGTTGGTTCACGAACGGGGGACGCCATCCCCGTTGGGGGTCTCGTCAACCGGCCCGGCCTGCGCGGACTCCTCGTACGCGGGGCGCGGGGCGGGCACCGGCGGGGATGCCGGTGGGTGGGATCGCAGCCGGGGCAGCAGCGGCGACGGGGTGGGTCGCAGCGGAGGGGGCGGCGGGGCCGGCGGAGCCGACGCGGGGCGGGCGCCCGGCGAGGTGGCCGCCTCCAGCATCGCCTCCAGGTGCTCCGCCGGCACCCCCCAGCCGAAGAGCGCGCCCTGGCCGAACCGGCAGCCGGCGGCGACCACCGCGGCCAGCTCGGCCGGGTTGGTGACCCCCTCGGCGATCACCTCCATGCCCAGTTGGTGGCCCAGCCGCATGACGATGTCGACCATCGGGGCGAAGGCCGGCCCGTCCCGGCCCACCGGGCGGACCGGCTCGTGCTCGGCGACCAGGCTGTGGTCGATCTTGAGAATGTCGATCGGCAGCCGGCGTAGCTGCCCCAGCGACGAGTACCCCGCACCGAAGTCGTCCAACGCGATCCGCACCCCGGTCCGCCGCAACGCGGTCAGCCGGCGGATCAGCTCGTCCAGGTCGGTCGCGACGGCGTGCTCGGTGACCTCCAGCACCAGCCGCTGCGGCGGTACGTGGTGGGCGCGCAGCGCCTCGGCCACTTGCACCACGTACTCCGGGGCGTGCAGCTCGCGCGGGGAGACGTTGACCGACACCCAGACGTCGTGGCCGTCGGCGAGCCAGCGGGACAGCTGCCAGCACGCCTGGTGCAGCACCCAGGCCCCCAGCTTGGCGATCATCCCGCACTCCTCGGCCAGCGGGATGAACTCGTCCGGCCGGACGTTGCCCAGCTCGGGGTGGTGCCAGCGCAGCAGCGCCTCGGCGCCCACCGGCCGGACCGACGGCAGCGACGCCACCGGCTGGAAGGCCAGCCGCAGCTCGTCGCGCTCGATCGCGCCACGCATCTCGTGCTCCAGCCGGGTACGCCGGGTCAGCAGCTGGTCGTAGCTGCCGTCGTAGCGCTCGATCCGGTTCTTGCCGCGCTGCTTGGCGTAGCGCAGGGCCAGGTCGGCGTGGCGCAGCAGGCCGACCACGTCCGGATCGTCGCCGCCCTGCCCGGCCACCCCGATGCTGACCGAGAGGAAGACCGCCCCGCCCTCCTGGTCGTACGGCCGGCCGAGCACCCCCAGCAGCCGCTCGGCCACCACGTCCGCGTCGGTCGGACGACCCCGCATCAGCACCGCGAACTCGTCGCCGCCGAGCCGGGCGGCCAGGTCACCCGGGCGCAGGTTGCTCCGCAGCCGCCGCCCCACCTCGGCGAGCACCATGTCGCCGACGTCGTGGCCGCGCATGTCGTTGACGTTCTTGAAGCCGTCCAGGTCGAGGCCGAGCAGCACGCAGCCGCCCCCCTCGGTGGCGCAGCGCTGCATCTCCCGCAGCAGGCCGCGCCGGTTGGCGAGGGTGGTCAGCGGATCGGTGTGGGCCAGCTCCCGGAAGTGCGCCTCCCGGTCGGCCAGCCGGTGGGCGTAGCTGCGGACGTCGTTGAGGGTGAGGTACTGCCGGGTGACCAGCGCGAAGCCCTCCAGGCTGCCGGCGATGATCCCCAGCGCGTCGAACCGGCCGCCCTGGACGAGGTGGTACATCGCCGAACCGGCCATCGCCACCATCGGGATGAAGGCGTACTCGCCGTCGCGGCGGATCAGGTCGATGTCGACCTGGCCGGGGGCGTCCACCCGGTGCACGGCGAGCGCCCCGGCGAGCATGCCCACGGCGAGCAGCGCGGCACCGGTCAGCGCCATCGCCGAGCCGCCCTGGCAGACCCCGGCGGCCAGGCCGAGACCACCGGTGGCGGTCGCGGTGATGCCGACGCCGAGCACGGCCAGTCGGGTCCGTGGGCCGTCGGCGCGGGCCACCACGATCGCGGTGAGGCCGGCGGTGAGCGCCACGGTCGCCGACGCGAGCAGGATGGCCGGGCAGGCGCTCGGGGTCGCCGGCCCGAGCAGCCGGGTCGGCTCCGAGAAGAGCACCCAGCCGACGAACCAGATCGCGGCGGCCACGGTCAGCCCGTCGAGCAGCAGCCGCGCGGCGGCGGCCCGGGCCACCATCGCGCCGGGCAGGCGGAGCAGACCCGCGCAGTAGCCCAGCCCGCTCAGCGCGGTGCCGGCCGCGATCAGTGACGCCCATCCCATTCCCTGCCCGCGCCGGTGCGCCCCGTGCTCGGTCGCGCCGAGCACCGCGACGGTGCCGGCGACCAGGGTGGCCAGGGCGATCGTGGCGGCCACGGCGAACAGCAGGTGCGCCTGGCGGTGCGGCCCGCCGCGCCGCCGGGCCGAGTCGGCCAACAGTGCGGTGGCGGCGACGGCGAGCAGGCCGCTCAACACCGCCACGGCGACCATGCCCGGGGGTAAACGCACGACCTCAACTGTGCCGGATCGGCACCCGCTACGGGGTACCGGGTGTGCAACTGTTGGGACACGGCGCTCGCGGTGGGAGCCGCCCGCCGGACGGTGCAAGACTGGTACCCATGCCTGAGCTGCGGTCGAGGACCTCCACCCACGGTCGGACGATGGCCGGCGCCCGGGCCCTCTGGCGGGCCACCGGGATGACCGACGACGACTTCGGCAAGCCGATCGTCGCCATCGCGAACAGTTTCACCCAGTTCGTCCCCGGTCACGTCCACCTGAAGGACATGGGTGGCCTGGTCGCGGACGCGGTGGCCGAGGCCGGCGGGGTGGGGCGCGAGTTCAACACCATCGCCGTGGACGACGGCATCGCCATGGGCCACGGCGGGATGCTCTACTCGCTGCCCAGTCGGGAACTGATCGCCGACGCGGTGGAATACATGGTCAACGCGCACTGCGCGGACGCCCTGGTCTGCATCTCCAACTGCGACAAGATCACCCCCGGGATGCTGCTTGCCGCGCTGCGGCTCAACATCCCGACGGTCTTCGTCTCCGGCGGCCCGATGGAGGCCGGCAAGACGGTGGCGATCGAGGGTGTCGTGCACTCCAAGATCGACCTGATCGACGCGATGATCGCCTCCTCCAACGAGGCGGTCACCGACGACCAGCTCGGCGAGATCGAGCGGTCCGCCTGCCCGACCTGCGGCTCCTGCTCCGGCATGTTCACCGCCAACTCGATGAACTGCCTCACCGAGGCGATCGGCCTGGCCCTGCCCGGCAACGGCTCGACGCTGGCCACCCACGCCGCGCGCCGGTCGCTCTTCGTGGAGGCCGGCCGGACCGCCGTCGAGATCGCCAAGCGCTGGTACGACGACGACGACGCCTCCGTGCTGCCCCGCACCGTCGCCAACCGCAAGGCGTTCGACAACGCGGTCGCCCTCGACGTGGCGATGGGCGGGTCGACCAACACGATCCTGCACCTGCTCGCCGCCGCCCGCGAGGCCGAACTCGACTTCAGCGTCGCCGACATCGACGCCATCTCCCGGCGGGTGCCCTGCCTGGCCAAGGTCGCCCCGAACTCGCCGAACTACCACATGGAGGACGTGCACCGCGCCGGTGGCATCCCGGCCATCCTCGGCGAACTCGACCGCGCCGGCCTGCTGCACCGCGACGTGCACGCCGTGCACTCCCCCTCGCTGGCCCAGTGGCTCACCGACTGGGACGTCCGGGGCGGCTCACCCACCCCGGAGGCGGTCGAACTGTTCCACGCCGCGCCCGGCGGGGTGCGTACCGTCGAGCCGTTCTCCACCACCAACCGCTGGTCCACCCTGGACACCGACGCCGCCGAGGGTTGTGTGCGGGACCGGGAGCACGCCTACACCGCCGACGGCGGGCTGGCCATCCTGCACGGCAACCTCGCGCCGGAGGGCTGCGTGGTGAAGACCGCCGGGGTGCCCGAGGAGTGCCTGACCTTCCGGGGCCCGGCCAAGGTCTACGAGTCGCAGGACGACGCGGTCGCGGCGATCCTCGCCAAGGAGATCGTCGCCGGGGACGTCGTGGTGATCCGCTACGAGGGCCCCAAGGGCGGCCCCGGCATGCAGGAGATGCTCTACCCCACCTCGTTCCTCAAGGGCCGTGGGCTGGGCCGGTCCTGCGCGCTGCTCACCGACGGCCGGTTCTCCGGCGGCACCTCCGGGCTCTCCATCGGGCACGCCTCCCCCGAGGCGGCCTCCGGTGGGCTGATCGCCCTGGTCGAGCCCGGCGACGAGATCGTCATCGACATCCCGGCCCGGTCGATCGAGCTGAACGTGCCCGACGACGTGCTGGAGGCCCGCCGGGTGGCGCAGGAGAAGCGGGACCGGCCGTACACCCCGCTCGACCGGCAGCGCCCGGTGTCGGCGGCCCTGCGCGCGTACGCCTCGATGGCGACGT
Source organism: Micromonospora sp. HM134 (assembly GCF_007833915.1). Taxonomy (NCBI): domain Bacteria; kingdom Bacillati; phylum Actinomycetota; class Actinomycetes; order Micromonosporales; family Micromonosporaceae; genus Micromonospora; species Micromonospora sp. HM134. The sequence continues at coordinate 1,475,393 of NZ_CP041061.1, read as the reverse complement.
CGGCCAGCGACGGCGCGTACCGCCGCGTCCCGGAGTGACCGGCCGAGTGGGTTGATCGTCTCCACCTCAGCGAGGTAGCGGTATCCCCCGACCGGGACACCGCTACCTCGACACCGGGACCGGGCCGCCATCCGGCTACAGCCGTAGCCGTCCCGGAGCATGGCCTGCCGGTGGCGGTTCAGAGGGCGACGACAGCGTCTTCCGCGAAGGTGAACAGGCCGGCATCCAGCGTGACCGTCTTGAGCTTGGTGCCCTTCGGCACGTCGAAGTAGACGTTGGCGGTCACCGAGTTGCCCGGGTTGATCTCGTCGAGGAAACCCTGGCCGTCGCTGTTGCCGTAGATTCCGGCCTCGCCGTCGGCCTCGTACTCTCGGCCGCTGGAATCCTGGGCGCTGAGGCTGCCGTCGGCGTGGAAGGTGTGCGCGCGCTTGGTGACGTTCTTGACGGTCACACTGACCTTGCAGAAGGTGCCCTGCGCCTTCTTGTTGAGGAAATCGTTGCCCACACGGGAGATCCCGCACTTCATGCTCTTGACGGTGAATTCGAAGTCCCCGCCGCGCACCTTGTCACCGATACCCGGGGTCTTCGGCTTCGGCGGCGCGGGTGCCTCGGTCTTCTTGGCCGGCGCCGGTGCCGCCGGGGAAGCTGGCGCGGTGCTCGCCGCCGGTGCGGCACTGCTCTTGGCGGCGGGAGCGTCGCCGCCCACGGAGGCAGCCTCGGGCTTCGTGTCCTCGCTGACCAGGCCCAGCACCATCGGACCACCGCAGCACAGCACCACGAAGGCACCGACGCCGATGAGAGTGGGCACCAGCCAGGAGGCCCGCTTCCGCGGGGCGGGCGGTGGCGGGAGCTGGCCGGGCGTCGGCGGGGAGAACTGGCCCGCCGGGGGCGGCGGGAACTGCCCGGCGGGCACCTGCGGGAGATGGGCGGTCGGTGGCATCGGCGGCTGGCCGGCGGGCGGCTGGTTTTGGGCAGGATCGTAGGGTGCCGTCATCGAGTGGTTTCTCCCCGGTCGTGATTCGCGCAGCAGCCGCGCAATGAGCGAAGCGGCCCTCACGGTGCCATAGTTGACACCCGGTAATTGTCGTCCGGCTGGCCTGAGTCGCCCGACGGGTCTGCCTGTCGAACGACCAATCCGGGGAGCTGCCGTCGGACATTCAGCCGGCAAACGGCCTCGACGGTCGCACATTCGATTCCGATAAGACACATCGAGTCGTGTGGACCCTGTCGTATATCTGCCACCACGTTTCCCGCCGAACAAACGGCAATTACGATGCTGCGCCGAGCATCGCCGCCGGCTCGGTTTCCGCGCGCCGCGCGACGACCCGTCCTCCCGATCGGGTCACACCCGCCGTCACGCGGTGACGGGGCCCCGGAGCAGTTCCCGGGCGTGGGCGATCGCGGCCGGGGTGTCGGCGAAGACCAGCCCGTCGCGGCGCAGTTCGTCGGCCACCCCGAGGGTCGCCAGCACCTGGTCGTGGTCGGGGGTGATGCCGGAGAGCAGCACGGTGATCCCCCGGCCGCGCAGCCGCCCGATGGCGTCGCCGAGCACGTGCGCGCCGGTGGCGTCCAGCGCCGACACCCGGGACATCCGCAGGATGACCACCCGGACGTCGGCTACCTCGGAGAGTTCCAGCAGGAAGGTGTGCGCGGCGGCGAAGAACAGCGGCCCGTCCAGCCGGTACGCCACGATGTGCTCGGCCAGCAGGGCGTGTTCCTCGTCGCTGTGCTCCCCCCGGTCGAGCGGGACCTGTTCCAGCCGGGCGCTGCGGGCCACCGCGCGCAGCGCGATCACCACCGCCACGGCGACCCCGACGGCGACGGCGGTGACCAGGTCCCAGGCGACCGTGACGACGAAGGTGAGCACCAGCACCAGGGCGTCGCCCCGGGTGGCACGGGCCAGCGCCCACAGCGAGCCGGCCTCGATCATCCGTACCGTGGTGGCGAGCAGCACCCCGGCGAGCGCGGCGAGCGGGATCCGGCCGACCAGCGGGGCGGCGGCGAGCACGATCGCGGCGAGCGCCACCGCGTGGGTGAGCGCGGCCAGCTTGGATGCCGCCCCGGCGCGGACGTTGACGGCCGTGCGGGCGATGGCGGCGGTGGCCGGGATGCCGCCGAACACGGGCGAGGCGAGGTTGGCCAGGCCCTGACCGAACAGTTCCCGGTCCGGGTCGTGCCGTTGCCCGACGGTCATCCCGTCGGCGACGGTCGCCGACAGCAGGCTCTCCAGCGCGGCGAGCGAGGCCACCGCCAGCGCCGACGGCAGCAGCACGCCGACCGCGCCGGGGTCGAGGAAGCCGAGCGACGGCGCGGGCAGCCCCTGCGGCAGGGCGCCGATCCGCACCAGGTGGAGCGGGAGGGTCTCGGCGAGCACGGTGGCGGCGGCCACCCCGAGCAGCGAGAACGGTACGCCGGGCCGGAAGCGTGCGCCGAGCAGCATCAGCGCCGCCACCCCGAGCGCGACCGCCAGCGCCACCGGCCGGGGGTGCACGACGAACCGGGCGACGGCGTCGGCGGCGACGGCCCAGACCCGGTCGCCGTGCGCGTCGGTCACGCCGAGCGCGGCGGGCACCTGTTGCAGGGCGATGACCACGGCGATGCCGGCGGTGAAGCCCTCGATGACGGGGGTGGGCAGGTAGCGGACGTAACGGCCGAGGCGGGCCAGGGCGAGGGCGATCAGCAGCAGGCCGGCCAGCGCGCCGACCATCAGCACCCCGGTCGGGCCGAACTGCTGCACCACCGGCACCAGCACCACGGTCATCGCCCCGGTGGGGCCGGAGACCTGGAGGTGGGAGCCGCCGAAGACGGCCGCCACCGCCCCGGCGACGACGGCGGTGACCAGCCCGGCCTGCGCGCCCAGCCCGGAGGTGACGCCGAAGGCGAGGGCGAGCGGCAGGGCCACCACGGCCACGGTCAGCCCGGCGACCAGGTCCCGCCGGGGTGAGCGGCGTACGGCCTGCCAGTCGGTGCGGTCGGGCAGCAGGCCGAGGACCCGGTCGGCGACGGCGGTGGCGCTCACCGGCCCGGCCGGGTCGGTGAGCCGTCGGCGGCGTGGGCGTGCGGACTGCCGTCGGGCGCCCCCGGGGCCGGGTCGGCGGTGGTTCCGGCGCGGAGTTCGTCGAGGAGGGCGTCGCGGTCGGTGAGGACGGTGCCGAGGATGCGTCGGCCGGCGGCCAGCAGGTCGGCCACGTCGGGGGTGCTGAGCGAGTACATGACCAGCGGGCCGTCCCGGTACGAGGTGACCATGCCGGCCCGGCGCAGCACGGCGAGCTGCTGGGAGAGGTTGGACGGCTCGACCTCGATGACGGCGAGCAGGTCGCGGACCGGCTTCGGCCCGTCCTGGAGCAGTTCGAGCACCCGGATGCGCACCGGGTGCCCGAGGGTGCGGAACAGCTCCGCCTTGGCCTGGTACAGCGGCACCGACACCGGGACCTTCTTCCGTCGACGTCGTGAACACTTTAGCACTTGCGAAATTCTTCAAGTCGCCTGTCGCGTGGTTCGTGACTCCCGGTTCGTGGCCGGTCAGGTGGCGTGCCCCCGGCGGACCGGCCGGGGGCACGCCGTACGGATCAGTCGACGGGAGCCGTGGCGGGCTCGAGGAACAGCCGGGTACGCATCTGCCGGAACCCGGTGCGTTCCAGCTCGGCGACCACCGCCACCCGGTGGGCGTCCACGTCGGCCACCACCTCCCGGGCGCCCCCGGCCACCAACGCCGCGACCGAATCGGCAAGCAACTCGCCCCGCGCCGCCCCGTCCACCAGGCCGAGGTAGCCGAGCTGCGGGAAACAGGCGTCCCCGGTCGTCCCGGCCAGCCCGACCGGCTCCCCGGCGGCCAGTGCGACCCGCCAGGTCGCGGCGGTCAGCCAGGCCCGTGGCGCGGTGGCCAGGTCCACCCCGGCCACCGCCCGGGCGACCTCCCGGCCGGTCAGCACGTCCGGCTCGGCGATCCGGGCGACGAGGGCGTCGATCTCGCTGGTGCCGGTGGCCGGGCGGAACGCGTAGCGGCCGGAGGACGCCGGCAGCGGGGTGCCCGTCCACGAGCAGCGGAGCCGCTCGCCGCGCTCGACCAGACCGGCGAGCCGGGCCGCCGCCAGCGGCAGCCGGACCACGGCCGACACCTCCGGCCGACGCCGCCAGTGCGCCGGCAGCCCGGCGTGGTAGGGGTACGGGCCACCGAGCGCCTCATGGGCCGTCCGCAGCAGTGTGGCCCCCACCTGCGGCTCGGCGGTCAGGTCGAAACGGTCCAACCAGGGCGCACCGGCGGCCCCGGGCGGCAGGAGCCACGCGGCCCGGCCGACCACCCGGCCGTCCCGCAGGGCGATCCAGGTGCGTTCGGGACGGTAGCCACCTCCGGCGACGCCGTCGGCGTAACCGACCTTGCGCAGCTGAGGCAGCGGGTCGGGCATGGAGTCGAACAGATCTTCCTCGCCCGCGACGAGCGGGCGGATGACCACGTCGGTCATGGGAATCCTCCGGAAGGCGAACGCCCCGGTCAGACCCGCGTGGACGCCGGGACGCGGAGGGGGCGCAGAACATCGGACATCGTTCTGACCTCCTCCCGGCTCGACGGCGTGCCGCAGAACGTACCCAAGCCGGCCGCACGGTCGCAACACCGCTGTCGCGCTGATCGCCTGCCAGCTGCCATACAGGGATGACGCCGTGTTCTACGGTGGACGGTGCCGCAGGGCCGTGCGAGGAACGGAAGCGGTACGGATCACCGAGCACCCGTTGGGGAGAGATGAGCGCTCATCCGCGCCCGGACGCAGAACCGGCACTCCCGTTCTCCTGGCTTGCCGACGCCCCGCTGTTCATCGACCGGGATCAGGTGTCAGCCTTCTACGACGCGGTGGTCATGCCCGAACACGAGACCGGCAAGATCACTCTGTCGACCAGAGACATCCGGGTTTCGAGGAGCAGCACCAGCGGAAAGCTGGGGGCCCGCATCGGAACCAGGGACCTGCTGGCCTCCATCTTCCCGTTCCTCGATGCCCACGTCGCCCTGGAGGGGACACACGGTCGCGAGAAGTCGACGCAGGCCGAGCAGGGGGACTTGATCGAGCTTCACCCGATCAGGAATCCGCACCGGCAACTCCTCCAACTCGCCCTGCACTATGCGGCCCATCTACCCGACAGGGTGACATTCGCCCAGGACGAGAGCTGGCTGGACGACCTCGACCGGACCTACATCAGTGACAGCCCCCGGGCACTCGTCTTCGTCGACCTTCCCGCCGGGCAGGCGATCATTCCGCTGGCCGCAGAACTGGCGACCGGAAGAGTGATTGCGATCTTCGACGACCTGGTGGCCGAGATCTCCCGCACCGTCCGTACGCTGCCGCCGCACTATCCGGGGACCGAGGAACCCGCGACGAGGCGCGAGTACTGGCGCTGGTTCTCGGACAACTACAGCGCCATCGCCGCGATGAACGTGCTCGAACGGGGCATCGGCGACGGCGGCCCGGCCCAGTGGGTGGATTACCGGGTCCACCTCAACGACAGGTCACTCCAACTCTCCCTGCGGGGTCGGCGCAACTTCGAGACAGGAATCTACGCGTACTCCATGATCCGTCGTGGCAACCAGCACGGGCTGCGGATCGTGGGCACCCTGAAGTCCGGTCCCGGGCTCAACGTCCTCGCCGTCTTCGAGAAGTGAGGACGGTCAGACCGGGACGAATCGGGCCGCGTCGGCGACCACGTACCCGTCGGTGCCCTCGGTGCGGAGCAGCACGCTGCCGGCCGTACCCGCCGCGAACTGGTACGTCCCGAGCGACACCCACTGCCCGCCCGACGTGCGCTGGTCGACCACCCGGGTGGTCACCCCGCCGCCGTGCACCACGTCGACCGGGACGTTGCCGGCCCGGTTCGGGTCGGCGGTCCAGCGCAGGTGGACCGCCCAGCTCCCGGCTGTCGGCAGGGACGGGGTGAACCGCAGCCGGTTGACGCCCTTGCCGGTGTTGCCGTCGTGCTCGTAGTCCGACCCCCAGTAGCCGCCGATCGCGGTGCTGCCCACCCAGACACCGGCCCGGGTGACCCCGGCCGACCGGTTGTCCACCACGATCTCGCCGTCGACGGTGGGTGGCCAGGTGAGCAGCTGCCCGTCGGCGCGCAGCCGGGTCTGGAGGGCCGCGACGTCCACCTGCTGCACCGGCACCCCCGCGTCGATCGCCAGCTTCGCCGCCGTCGCCGCCGACTGGGCGAGGATCATGAAGACCGGTTCCATCCGGATCGACCCGTACGCGATGTGGGTGGCCGACAGGCAGACCGGCACGAACAGGTTGGCGCACTGCGTCGCGGTGGGCACGATCGACCGGTAGCTGACCGGGTACGGGCCGGGCACCCCGACCTGCACGTCCCCCTCGTTCTTCACCAGCCCGTTCACCACCACCCGCTGGCAGTTGTGCGAGTCCATGGTGTAGCTGGCCAACCCGACCGAGTCGGCGGCCCGGACGCCGCCCCGGCAGTCCCGCTCGGTCATCACGTACGCCGAGAGCATCCGGCGGGCCTCGCGGACGTAGAGCTGCGGGGGCCAGTTGCCGGTGGTGGTGAACTCGTCGGCGGCCAGCCCCCAGGCGGCGACCCCGGACCGCACCGACGCCGGCAGCCGGGGGTCGTTGGCCAGGAACCACATCAGGCCCTGCTGGTACGTCCGGTGGTCGGCGACCATGGCCTGCCGCTGCGCCCAGGTCGCCGTCGGGTAGGCGTAGTTCGCGGCGATGAAGTCGGTGGAGAAGGCCCCGGTGTTGTTCGAGTCGGTCTTGCCGCCGCCGACGCTCTGGGTGGTGAAGAACGGCCCGGTGTAGCCGGCCTGCACGTACCGCAGCAGCAGTTCGTAGTGGGCCGGGTCGTAGCCGGCCGGCTGCGGGAACGGGACCCGGCCGGCGGCCTGGGTCAGGCACATCCGGAAGTTGTACGCCTGGATCCGGTCGTCACCGGTGCCGTTGGGCGCGACCGGGGCGGCGGAGATGCCGGGGAGCAGGCCGCTGGCCGGGTCGCCCGGCACCACGTACGGGTCGACGGGCCGGGTGAACTGGTGCTCCCCGCGCAACTGCACCCCGTTGACCGTCTCGCCGTACGCGGTGTTGGCCTCCCGTCCGACCGTGTACGACACCCCGGCGGCGGCCATCAGGTCACCCTCGTACGTGGCGTCGACGAACATCGGGCCGGCGAAGAGCTGCCCGTGCGCGGTGACCAGCCCGGTGATCCGGTCGCCGGCCCGCTGGACCGTGGCCAGCGGGGCGTCCAGGTAGACCGGTACCGCGTGCTCGGTGAGCAGGTCGTCGAAGACCCCGGCGGCGACGTGCGGCTCGAAGACCAGCCGCATCGGCGAGTCGGGGGTGACCGGGGTGCCGTGGTAGCGGGCGTACACCCGGCGGTAGAACTCCCCGGCGAGGCCGCCGATGGCGGCGCTGGTGCCGCTGTCGGTGTAGCCGAGCCCGCCGGTGGTGAGCCCGCCGACGTGGCGGCCCGGTTCGACGATCACGGCGGTGCCGCCGAGCCGGCGCATCTGCACGGCGGCCATGATGCCGGCCGAGGTCGCGCCGTAGACCACCAGGTCGACGGTGACGGTGCCGGCGGCCAGGGCGGGCAGGCCGAGACCGGGGCCGACGGCGACGACGAGGCTGGCCCCGCCGAGGCGGAACAGGTGACGGCGGGTGAACGCGGACGACATCACGGCTGCCCTTCGAGCGAGGGAAGGAGCGCGCCGCCGCACCCGGAACGCATCGACCTTCGCTGATCGCAGCGGGGCTGTCAAGGGGCGGCCCGCCCTGCGCCGGCCGGCGCGGGGCGGCGACCCGTCCGGTCAGCCCGTCGGGGCCCCGGCCGCGTCGTCGACCAGGTCGTTGACGCAGCGCAGCACCGGCCGGCTGGTCAACGCCACCAGGTCCGGCGGCGCGCCGCCGGTCACCGTGAACGTGACCGACTCCCCCGGCAGCAGGGTGACCAGCGCGGTGTCCACCTCGGCGGCCGGGTCGAGCCGGTCCGGGAACAGCGTCAGGTCACGCAGCACGGTCTGCGCGGTGACCCGGACCCGCTGGCCGCCGTCGACCGGTTCCACCGTCGCCTCGTAGCGGGCCGCCGGCCAGTGCACGTCCCGGTCCTCGGCGAAGAACCACAGGGCCCGCTCGGCGGTGTCACCGGCCTCGGCTACCAACAGCTCCCGGCGTTCCTCCTCGGCCACCGCCAGGTCCGCCGGCAGCGGCACCGTCACCGCCGCGTACGCGGGCACGTCGAGCGGGTACGAGGTCTTCGCCCTCGGCTCGCCGGTCAGCGTCGTCCGGGTCACCGTCACCGGGGCCCGCCACGGGACGCCGGTCTCGTTCACCGCCACCAGCACCAGCCCGCCGGCCCGGGGCTGGACGGTGAGCAGCCGGTCGGCGTACGCCCGGCGCAGCGCGTACCACAGGGGTTTGCGGCGGCCGTCGCCGTCGACCGCCGACCAGGAGGTGACCGGCCAGCAGTCGTTGAGCTGCCAGACGATGGTGCCGGAGCAGACGTCGCGGTGCGCGCGGAAGTGCTCCACCCCCAGCTGGATGGCCCGCGCCTGGTTGAGCTGGGTCAGGTAGTGCCAGTCGTCGAAGTCGACGGGCGGTGGCAGGTGCGCGTCCAGGCCCCGCTGGAGTTTCGCGTCCCCGTCGGCCGCCTTCTGGTGGTGGGCCATCCCCGGCGAGTCGGGCGCGAGCGGCTCGTCGGAGAGCGCCCGGCGCAGCGTCGCGTACGCCGGGGGCGCCTGGTAGCCGAACTCGGCGACGAACCGGGGGACGTACTCGCGGTACCTCGTGTAATCGTCGGTGTTCCAGACGTCCCAGATGTGCGTGGTGCCGTGCGCCGGGTCGTTGGGGTGGACCGCCTCGCTGCCCGACCACGGGCTGCCCGGCCAGTACTGTCGGGTCGGGTCCAGCTCGCCGACCACCCGGGGCAGCAGGTCCAGATAGAAGCCCCGCCCCCAGCTCCGGCCGGCCAGCGGCTCCTGCCAACCCCAGTCGTGCCAGCCCCAGATGTTCTCGTTGTTGCCGGTCCACAGCACCAGCGACGGATGCCCCGCCAGCCGGTTCACCTGCTCGCGCGCCTCCGCCTCGACCTCCGTGCCGAACGGCTCCTCCTCCGGGTAGGCCGCGCAGGCGAACAGGAAGTCCTGCTGCACCAGCAGGCCCTGTTCGTCGGCGAGGGAGTAGAAGTCGGTCGACTCGTACCGGCCGCCGCCCCAGACGCGCAGCAGGTTGACGTTGGCGGCGGCGGCCTGGGTGAACCGTCGGGCCAGCCGGTCGCGGGTGACCCGGGTGGGGAACGCGTCGTCGGGAATCCAGTTGACCCCCCGGACCAGCACCGGCACGTCGTTGACGTGCAGCGTGAACGGGGTGCCGTGGGCGTCGGGGGTGGTGTCCAGGCGGACCGAGCGGAAGCCGACCCGCTGCGACCAGGTGTCCAGGGTGCCGCCGTCCGCGCCGGACAGGGTCACCGTCAGCGGGTGCAGCGGCTGTGCGCCGTACCCCCGGGGCCACCACAGCTCGGGGTCGGCGACGGTGAGGGTCAGCGCGGCCGTGCGCCGCCCGGCCGGGACGGTCGCCTCGCCGGTCACGCCGGCGACCTCGGCGCGGACGGTCAGCGGGGTGTCGGTCGCCCGCTCGACCGCGACGTGCAGCTCCACCCGGCCCCGCCCGTCGACGACCGTCACCAGTGGACGGACGGTGTCGAGCCGGGCGGTGGACCAGGCGTGCAACCCGATCTCCTGCCAGATCCCGGCGGTGACCAGCGTCGGCCCCCAGTCCCAGCCGAAGTTGCAGGCCATCTTGCGGATGAACGGGAACGGCTCCGGGTAGGCGTTGGGCCGGTCGCCGAGCCGGTCCCGCTGCGCCTCGGCGTACCGGTACGCCGAGGCGAACCGGACGGCGAGGGTGTTCTCCCCCGGCCGCAGCGCCGACGCCACGTCGAACCGGTACGACCGGTGCATGTTCGCGGTACGGCCCAACTCGACGCCGTTGAGAGTGAGCGTGGCGACCGTGTCCAGCCCGGCGCAGACCAGATCGACCCGGTCGTCGGCACCGGGCCGGTGGACGAACGTGGTCGCGTACTCCCAGTCGGTGCGGCCGATCCAGGTCAGCGCCGTCTCGTTGGCGTCGAGGTAGGGGTCGTCGATCAGGCCGGCGGCGAGCAGGTCGGTGTGCACGCAGCCCGGCACGGTGGCGGGCACCGCCCGGCCGGCGACGGCGTCGGGCACCTGCGGCCCGGACACCGCGCGCAGCTGCCATCCCTCGTGCAACGCCTGACGGTTCACGACTTCACCGCGCCTTCCATGATTCCCCGGACGATCTGCCGGCCGCCGATGAAGAGCATCACCAGCAGCGGGACCGTGGCGATGAACGCCCCCGCGAGCACCCGACGGTAGATGACGTAGTTGCCGCTCGCCAGATCGGAGACGGCCACCATCGAGGTCGGGTAGTCGGTGCCGCTGAGCGTGATCAGCGGCCACTGGAAGTCGTTCCAGGTCGCCACGAAGGTGAGCAGGCCCAGCACCGCCAGGGCCGGGCGGATCGCCGGCAACGCGATGCTGCGGTAGATCCGCATGGTCGTCGCCCCGTCGACCCGGGCCGACTCGACCAACTCGTCGGGGACGCTGTTGACGATGAACTGCCGCATGTAGAACACCCCGAACGCGGTGACCAGGCCGGGCGCGATGACCGCCAGCAGGGTGCCGTTCCAGCCGAGCCGGCCCATCACGATGTAGAGCGCGACGATGCCGAGCTGGTTGGGCACGGTGAGGGTGAGCACGACGAGCAGCATCAGCGCGTTGCTGCCCGGGAACCGCAGCTTGGCGAAGGCGAACCCGGCCAGCGAGCAGAAGAACAGCACCGAGGCGGTCACCACGGTCGACACGATGACGCTGTTGACCAGGGAGGCGGCGAAATAGACGTCCTGGAGGGAGAACACCTCGCGCACGTTGACCAGGAACCGGTCGCCGGGCACCACCGCCGGGGGCAGCTTCGCCAGCGCCTCGTCGTCGCTGGTGGCGATGACGAACATCCAGTACAGCGGGAACGCGGCGAACAGGAAGGTCAACGACAGCAGCAGGTACGTGCCGAGGCCGGCCGGGGTGTCCTGCGGCGCGCGGCCCAGCAGGGCGGGCCGGCGCACTACGTTCCTCGCGCTCACCGATCTCCTTTCGTTCGCGACTGCGGGACTCCGCTGCGCTACGTTCCTCGCGCTCACCGGCGACCCCTTTCGTTCGCGACTGCGGGACTCCGCTGCGCTGCGTTCCTCGCGCTCACCGGCGACCTCCCGACAGGCGGTTGGTGAGCAGGGTGTTGAGCCCGGTGACCAGCAGGATGATCAGGAACAGCGCCCAGGACATCGCGGCGGCGTAGCCGAGGTTGAGGTCCTTCCAGCCGACCTTGTAGATGAGCTGGGCGATGGTCTGCCACTCGCCGTTCGGCCCGCCGGTGGCGGCCTGCGCGTTGAGGTCGAACAGCATCGGCTCGGTGAACAGTTGCAGCCCGCCGATGGTGGACAGCACCACCGTGAACACGATCACCGGTTGGATCATCGGCACGGTGATCCGCCAGAGCTGCCGCCACGGGCCGGCCCCGTCGATCGCCGACGCCTCGTAGACGTCGCGCGGGATGGACTGCATGGCGGCCAGGTAGAGCAGTGCGTTGTAGCCGATCCACTTCCAGTTGACCATCGTGGCGATGGCGATCCAGGCGTGCGGCTTGTCGGCCCGCCAGTCGATCGCCGCGTCCCCGGCCCCGCCGATGCCCACCTCGGCGAGCAGCCAGTTCGCCATCCCGAAACTGCGGGAGAAGAAGACGCTGAACACCATCGTCGAGGCCACGATCGGGGTGACGTACGGCAGCAGCACCCCGACCCGCCACCAGGTCTGCGCCCGCAGCCTGCGGTTGAGCAGCGACGCGACCACCAACGCCAGCAACAGTTGCGGCACCGAGGAGAGCAGGAAGATGCCGAACGTGTTGTAGAGCGCGTTCCAGAAATCCTCGTCGCCGACGAGCCGGGTGAAGTTCGCGAACCCGGCCCAGTAGGGCAGGGTGGGGTCGTCGAGCCGGTAGTTGCGCAGCGCGACGACCCCGTTGAACAGCAGCGGGAAGAGCCCGAAGACGCCGAACAGCAGGAAGAACGGCGCGACCATCAGGTAGGGCAGGTAGCGCAGGTCGAACCGGTACAGCCGGTCGCGCCAGCCGAGCGACCGGTCGCCGGCCCCGGAGGCGTCGCGCTCCGGCCCGGTGCGGTGACTCGACGGCGGCACGGCACGGGTGGTGGACACGGGGCTTCCTCCAGGGCCGGGGATCGGAACGGGGGCGGACGGGCGGACGGTCAGGAGGTGCCGGCCTTCTGGGCCTCCTTGACCGCCTCGGCCCAGGCGGCGTCCGGCTTCAGGGTCCCGTTCTGCACCCTGGTGATGACGTTCTCCACGGCGACCCGGGTCGGGCCGTTCTTCTTGCCCAGGTACTGCGGGGTGAGCCCCTGCGCCATCTTCGGGAAGATCTGCCCGACCGGCGCGTCGTGGAAGAACGGGTTCTTGAACTCGGCGATCGCCGGGTCGGCGTAGAGCGCCGGCTGCGAGGGCAGGTTGCCGACCTTCTTGAAGATCTCGATCTGCTGCTCCGGCTGGATCAGCCACTCCAGCAGCCGGTACGCCTCGTCGACGTGCCTGCTCTGCTTGGGGATGGTGAGGAACGAGCCGCCCCAGTTGCCGCCGCCGCCGGGCACCGCGGCGATGTCCCACTTGCCCTGGGTGCCGGGTGCGGTGTCCTTGATGTGGCCGAGCATCCACGCCGGGCAGGCGAGGACGGCGAACGAGCCGGCGGTGAAGCCCTTGTCCCAGTCGGCCTGGAAGCTGGCCAGGTTGGCCGAGAGACCGGCCTGGATCGCCCTGATCGTGTAGTCGAAGGCGACCCGGGGACCCTGGTCCATCTGGAGTTGTTCCTGCTCGTTGTAGAAGCCGACGGGCTGCTGGCCCAGGATCGGGTTGAACAGGTTGGTGCCGGAGTCGAGGAACTTCTTCTTCGTCCGGCCGGTGTAGTCCTGGCCGACCTCGATGAACTTGTCCCAGGTGGGCCAGAGGGCGGAAACCTGGTCGCGGTCGGTGGGCAGCCCGGCGGCGGCGAACAGGTCGGTGCGGTAGCACATGGCCAGCCCGCCGACGTCGGTGCCGAGGCCGATCTGGGTCTTGCCGTCCGCCGACAGCGACTGCTTCCACTTCCACGGCAGGTACTTGCTCTCGTACGAGCCGGCGCCCTTGTCGAGCAGGTTGACGAACTTGTCGGACTGGCTGCGGAACTGGACCATGAAGCCCTCGTCGATGGCGGCGATGTCGGCCGCTCCGGAGCCGGCGACGAGTTTCTTCTGGAGATCCTCGTGCTGGGCGTTGTACTCGCCCGAGTTGAGTTGGATCTTGACGTTGGGGTGGTCGGCCTCGTAACGGGTCTTGAGGTCCTGGAGACCGAAGTCGCCCCAGAAATTGATCTTCAGGGTGACCTGGCCGCCACCGTCCGAGCCGGTGGTGCTCTTGCCGCTGCACGCCGCGACCAGCGTCAGGCTGACGACGCCGACCGCCGCCGCGCGGGCCCAGCGGGTCCAGGACCGTGTCATCTCATCCTCCGCGCACGCGATGGAAACGCCCCCGATATCGAGGAACGTCGACTGAACCGGATAAGTGAGGCCACCGTACGGGCCACCCCGTGCACTGTCAACGGCCGGTTAACGACGACCCCGGGCGGTAACCGGAGCTGCCCCGAAAGCCCTGCCGGCGTGCCGGGCCACGCCTTCCGGCAGGTGGAAGGGTCGCCCGTCACCGGTGGCGGCACGCAGCCCGACCGGCACACTTAACCGAGCAAGCGAATCAGCCGCCCCCGCCGCACGGGACCGGCCACGGCCGGGGACGACGGCCGGCGGGGGCACCGGTAGCGTGAGGACCGCCGGCGACCCCGGCCCGAGGACGGCCTGCCCAGGCCGCGAGAAGTGGAGGAAAACGCCGGTGAAGCGGCCGACCATCGCCGACGTCGCCCGACGCGCCGGGGTGTCCAAGGGCGCGGTGTCGTACGCGCTCAACGGGCAACCGGGCGTCTCGGAAGCCACCCGGCAACGCATCCTGGCGATCGCCACCGAGATCGGTTTCAGCCCGAGCAGCGCCGCCCGCGCGCTCTCCGGCGCCACCGCCAACGCCGTCGGCCTGGCCCTGTGCCGACCGGCCCGGATACTCGGCATCGAACCGTTCTTCATGGAGCTGATCAGCGGCGTCGAGGCCGAACTCTCCGCCCGGTCGTACGCGCTGACCCTCCAGGTGGTGGCCGACCAGGAGGCGGAGATCGCCGTCTACCGCCGGTGGTGGGCCGAACGGCGGGTCGACGGGGTCCTCGTCTGCGACCTGCGGACCGACGACATCCGGGTGCCCGCCCTGGAGGAGTTGCAACTGCCCGCCGTGGTGATCGGCGGCCCGCGGCACACCGGCACGCTGGCCCACGTCTGGTCGGACGACGCGGCGGCGCTCGCCGAGGCGGTGGAGTACCTGGTCGCCCTCGGCCACCGCAAGATAGCCCGGATCGGTGGGCTGCCGTCGCTGCTGCACACCGAGATCCGTACCGACGCGTTCGCCGAGGTGTGCGGCCGGCTCGGGCTCACCGACGCGGCGACCGTCTGGTCGGACTACACCGGCGAGGAGGGCGCACGCGCCACCCGGCGGCTGCTCAGCTCCGCCCAGCGTCCCACCGCGGTGATCTACGACAACGACGTGATGGCGATCGCCGGGCTCGCCGTGGCCCAGGAGATGGGCCTCGGCGTCCCCACCGACCTGTCCATCGTGGCCTGGGACGACTCACCGCTCTGCCAACTGGTGCACCCGCCGCTGACCGCGCTCGGCCGGGACATCCCCGCCTACGGCGCGCACGCCGCCCGCCAGTTGCTCGCCGTCATCGCCGGCGAACCGGTGCACGGCCTCCAGGACGAGACGGCGCACCTGACGCCCCGGGGCAGCACCGCACCGCCCCGATCGAGATGAACCGGTTCACCTAGGCCCGCCCCCACCGTCAGCGGGACGTCGTCGGGAACTCCTCGAAGTACGCCTCGACCCGCTCGGCGGTGGCCGGACGCGCCAACGCGAACCCCTGCCCGTACCGGCAGCCGGCCCGGGTCGCCCGCGCCACGTCCGGCTCCGACTCCAGCTCCGCCATCACCACGGTCACCCCCAGCCGCTCCCCCAGCCCCACCACCACGTCGATCAACGGGCGGGACTCCTCGTCCGGGTCGACCGGCCGGGGCTGCACCTTCAACAGGTCGATCGGCAGCCGGCGCAGTTGGGCCAGGGAGGCGTGCTCCGCCCGGAAACTGTCCAACGCCGTGCGTACCCCCAGCGACCGCAGGCCGGCCAGCCGGGCCACCACCGTGGGCAGGTCGGCCCCGAGCCGCGACTCGGCGATCTCCAGCACCAGCCGCTCCGCCGGGACGCCGTGCCCGGCCAGCACCGCCGCCACCCGGGGCACCAGATCCGGCGCCAGCAGCTCGGCGAGGGTGACGTTGACCGCCAGCCACAGCTCCCGACCCCCGGCCGACCAGTCGGCGAGCTGCCGGCAGGCCCGGTCGAGCACCCACCGGCCCAGCTCCCCCAGCAGGCCGAGATCCTCGGCGACCGGCAGGAACTCGGCCGGCAGCACGGTGCCCAGCACCGGGCTGCGCCAGCGCAGCAACGCCTCGACGCCGGCCGGTCGCCGGTCGGCCAGCGCCAGCACCGGCTGGTAGACCAGGTCCAGTTCACCCCGGGCCGCCGCCCCGGGCAGCTCCCGTTCCAGGTCCAGCCGGCGGACCAGCTCCTCTTCCAGGCAGGCGTCGTACCACTCGACCCGGTTGCGGCCGAGCTGGACGGCCCGGCGGCGCGCCAGGTCGGCCTGGCGCAACGCGTCCTGCGGCGACGTCGCGGCCAGCTCGGTCAGGCCCACGCCGACCCGGAGCCGGCCCATCCCGGTCGGCACCGGGCACGGCTCGGTCAACGCGGCCAGCAGCCGCTCGCCCAACGCGTACGCCGGGACCGGGCCGGCATCGGTGACCACCGCGAACTCCTCCCCGGACAACCGGGCGACCAGGTCCCGGGGGCCGACCACGTCGCGCAGCCGGCGGGCGGTGACGACCAGGAGCGGGTCCGGGCCGGCGGCGTCCTGCGCCGGGCCGAGCCCGTGCACGTCGACCAGGAGCAGCGCGCCGGGAGTGCCGCCCCGCTCGTCGAGCACCCGCAGCAGCTCCCGCCGGGTGGACAGGCCGGTGAGCGGGTCGGTGGCCGCGACCCGACGCCGCTCACGCTCCAGCCGTCGGCGGTCACCGACGTCGCGGACGTGCAGCACCACCGCGGCCACCTCCGGCACGGCCCGCTGGTCGCTCACCGTCGCCTCGGTCTCCCGCCAACCGCCGTCACCGGTACGCATCCGGGCCACCAGCAGCGGCGCGACGGTGTCGCCCGGCCGCCCGGCCAGCCGGGCCAGGACGCCCGGCGCGTCGTCCGGATGCAGCAGGTCGGCCAGCGCCCGCCCGCACACCGCCTCCTGACGCAGCCCGAACCAGCGTTCACCGGCCGCCGAGAGCCAGTGCACCCGCAACCCGTCGTCGAGGACGAGGACCAGGTCACGACCGCCGGCGACCAACGTGCGGAAGTACGCCTCGCGGGCGGCCAACTGCCCGGCCCACCGCCGCTGGTCGGTCACGGAGATCAGTTCCCGGGCCACCAGCGGCGGAATCACCGCCAGCCCCAGCAGGACGGCGGTCGGGGTGAACCCGCCGACGAACGCCAGGTGGCCGGCCGCCGCCACGGTCGCCACCGCCGCCGGTGCGGTCACCCGGGGCCAGGCCGGTGGCGGGCCGGTCGGACCCGCCGGATCGCCCGCCGCGACCCGGGCCATCCCGGCGGCCGTCAGCAGCGCCCCGCCGACCAGCAGCGGCACCGCGGTCAGCAGCGTCACCGTGGGCGCCCGGTAGGCCAGCAGCACCACCAGGTCGGCCAGGCCGAGCAGGACGGCCGCCACCCCGAGCAGGCACCGGGCCGCGCCGGGGTGGCGACGGTGCCCGGCCAGCGCGCCCACCAGCAGCCCGGCCAGGACGCCCGCGCCCGCGACGGTGACCACCCGGACCACCGGTGGCACCGGGCCGGACGGGACCAGCACCCAGCCGGCGAAGAGCAGGGCGGTGCCGAGGCCGAGCACGTCGACGCCGCGCCGCCACCGGGCCCGGGGCGTCAGCCGGGAGTGGCCGGGCAGCAGGAGCAGGCCGACCGCGTAGGCCAGGGTGGCCGCGCCGAGCCCGGCCGCCGCGACCTCGGCCCGGCGGACCGCCGGTGCCAGCGGTAGCACCGCCACGGTCATCCCGACCACGGTCACCGCGATGTTGAGCAGGACGGCGGCCCGACGGCGGCGGCGGGCGCGACGGTCCCGCCCACCGGTGCCGGTGAGGCGGAACAGCCGGGCGGCGGCCACGGCACAGCCGCCCGCGCCCGCCATCGTGGTGGCGGCCAGCGGCGGGACGGCGTCGACCAGGCCGGCGGTGACGAGGAGCGCGACCAGCACCGCGAGCGCGACGGGTGCGGACGGTGGGCGGCGGACGGGGTGAGCGACGGTCACGGCGGTCGCCTTCGTGAGGGGGACACGGCGCGGTGCGACAGGGGGTTATCGGAGAAACGAGGCACCGCCCTCCCGGTTACGCCCCTCGGCCGTGACCTACGTCACCAGTCAGCGTCGGTCGCGACCGGTCCGCCGCCCGCCCGGTGCCGCCCCGGCCCCGGGTGGAATCATCGGGGGGGTGAGTCGCGCCGACACCATCCGCTTCCGGCACAACCAGGCCATCCTGGTCGCGGCCGTCATCGCCACCATCGGCGCGCTGCCCCTGGCCGCCGCCCGGTGGTATCTGCTGCCGGTGCTGCTGGTCCCGCTGACCGTCGCGGTCTGGGCCTGGCGCTCCGGCACCGACGCCGACCCACACGGGCTACGGCTGCGGGCACTCGCCGGGGGCCGGCGCATCCCCTGGGAGCAGGTCGTCGAGCTGGCCACCGACCCGCGCGGCCGGGCCGTCGTCCGGCTCGCCGACGGGCACCAGCTGCCGCTGCCCGCCGTCCGGGGCGTCGACCTGCCCCGGCTGGTCGCGGCCACCGGGCAGGCCCTGCCGGACGCACGCTGAGCCCGGACACCCACCACCGGCGGCCGGCCCCGCCCCAGTCAGTAGCCGTCCACCACCGTGTTGACCAGCGGTGACCCGGCGACGAACCGGCGCACCTGCTCCCCCACCAGCCGGTACGCCCGGGGCAGCAGCCCGCGTACCGAACCGGCGACGTGCGGGGTGAGCAGCACGTTCGGCAGCTCCCAGAGCGGATGGTCCGCCGGCAGCGGCTCCGGGTCGGTCACGTCCAACGCCGCCCGCAGCCGCCCCGAAGTCAGCTCCGCGACCAGCGCCGCCGTGTCCGCCACCGGGCCCCGGGCGGCGTTGACCAGCAGCGCCCCGTCCGGCATGGCGGCCAGGAACGCGGCGTCGACCAGCCCCCGGGTGGCGTCGGTCAGCGGCACCAGCAGCACCACCACGTCGGCCCCGGGCAGCAGGCGGGGCAGCTCGGTCACCGCGTGCACCCCCTCGGCCGGCCGGGCGGTCCGGGCGACCAGGGTGAAGGTGACGTCGAACGGGGCCAGCCGGGCCCGGACCGCCGCGCCGATCGAACCGGCCCCGACGATCAGCACCCGCTTGCCGGTCAGCTCGTCGGTCGGCGCGACCCGGTCGTACGCCCACTCCCGGCGGGCCTGCGCGCGGGCCAGCTCGGGGAACCCGCGCAGCTGGGCGAGGATCGCGGTGACCACCCACTCGGCGGTGCCGGCGTCGTGCACTCCCCGGGCGTCGCAGAGGGTGACCCCGGCGGGCACCCGACCCGTCCAGGCGTCCGCCCCGGCGGAGAGCAACTGCACCACCGCCAGGTCGGGCAGCCGGTCCAGCATCGCCGTGGTGTCCACCCCGGCCAGGAACGGCGGCACCCAGAACCGGACGCCGGCCGGATCGCCGGGCGGATTCGCCGGGTCGGCCCACGGCTGTACCGTGACACCGGCCGGGACCGGACCGAGCAGCTCCACCCCGGCGGAATGCGGGATCCATACCTTCACGCGTGCCGACGATAGCCCTCCGACAGGCGGGCCGGGCCGACGGGCCGACCGACGACGCCGGACCAGACGTCGTCACCACGCCGACGGGTGATGGTCAGGTGGGACGGGTATAACCGAGGGTCGGAACGCCGAACGGTGTCCTCCCCCATCACGGTAGACAGGTGGTCGATGACCGAACGCACCGTACGGCCGGACGTCGACATCGCCGCGCTGGCCGATCCGGCCCGGCTGCGGTCACTGACCGAGACCGGCCTGGACGCCGCGCCGGACGAGGCGTTCGACCGGTTCGCCCGGCTGGTCAGCGACCTGCTCGACGTGCCGGTGGCGCTGGTCTCCCTGGTCAGCGAGACCCGCCAGTTCTTCCCCGGCGCGGTCGGGCTGCCCGACCCGTGGGCCGCCCGCCGGCAGACCCCGCTGAGCCACTCGTTCTGCCAGCACGTGATCGACACCGAGATCCCGCTGGTGCTGCCGGACGCCCGGCTCTACCCCCGGGTACGGGAGAACCTGGCCGTGCCGGAGCTGGGCGTCGTCGCGTACGCCGGGATGCCGCTGACCGACCTGGACGGCCGGGTGCTCGGCTCGCTGTGCGCGATCGACAGCAAGCCCCGGGCCTGGACGAAGGCGCAGCTACGGACGCTGGCCGACCTGGCGGCGGCCTGCTCCTCGGAGCTGCGGCTGCGGATCGCCCTGGACGCGGCCGAGGAGGCGCGCCGCCTGGTCGAGCAGGCGCACGACCGGCTCAACCTGCTCGCCTCGCTGAGCGAGACCCTGACCGGCACGCTCGACGTGGAGACGGCCGTGGGCCGGCTGGCCGACGCGGTGGTGCCGTCGCTGGCCGACTGGGCCCTGGTGACCCTGATGGACCAGGGCGGCGCTCCCCGCCGGGTCACCGCGGTGCACCGCGACCCGGACCGGGCCGCCGAGGTGACCCGCTTCGGCGAGCTGGCGTCGACCCGGCTCGGGCCGACCTCGATCACCCGGACGGTGCTGCGGACCGGTCAGCCGGTGCTGCGCAGCGCCGCCGACCTGGACGACGTCCGCCGGGCCAGCGACACCCCGGAGCTGGTGGCGCTCGCCGAACGGCTGGGCTTCGCCTCGCACCTGACCGTGCCGGTGCCGGCCCCCGGCCGGGGCACGGTGATGGGCGCGGTCACCCTGGTCAACGGGCCGGAGCGGCGGGCCTTCGACGACGACGACCTGGGCACCGCCCTGGAGATCGGCCGCCGCGCCGGGCAGGCGGTCGGCAACGGCTGGATCTACTCCGAGCAGCGGCACGTCGCCGAGGTGCTGCAACACAGCATGCTGCCGCAGTTGCCGCACAGCCCGTGGGTGGAGCTGGCGGCCCGCTACCAGCCGGCCGCCGACCGGGTGGAGGTGGGCGGCGACTGGTACGACGCCTTCGTCCAGCCCGGCGGCGACCTGGTGGCGGCGATCGGCGACGTCGCCGGCCACGACATCGAGGCCGCCGCGACCATGGGCCAGCTGCGCAACCTGGTGCGGGGCAACGCGTTCGGCCGGGACGACCCGGTCGAGGAGCTGATGCGGCGGTTGGACGCCACCATCTCGGGGTTGCGTATCCCGACCGCCGCCACGGCGGTGCTGGCCCGGCTGCGGCCGGTCGCCGGCGGGGTGGCCGTCACCTGGTGCAACGCCGGCCATCCCGCGCCGCTGCTGGTCACCGCCGACGGCACGGTACGGCTGCTCGACGGCCGGTGGGAGCCGCTGCTGGGGCTGACCCGGCCGACCCCGCGTACCGGGGCGGAAGTGCTGCTCGCCCCCGGGGACACCCTGTTGCTCTACACCGACGGGCTGGTGGAGCGGCGGGACCAGTCGATCGACGAGGGGATGGCCCAGTTGTGCGCCCGGGTCGCCGCCGCCGGTGCCCGGCCCGCCGCCGACCTGTGTGACCTGCTGCTCGGCACCGGGCACCGGCGCGAGGACGACGTGGCGCTGCTGGCCCTGCGGGCCCGCTGAGGCGTGCACCGGCCGGTGAGCCGTCCCCGGTGGCCCGGCCGGTCCGGATTCGCGGGCTAGGCTGGGGCGGGTGAGCGCCCGTCTCCCGTACCCCCGCACCGTCCGGGTCCGCGCGGCCCTGGCGGCCTCCGGTGCCGCGCTGCTGCTGACCGGGTGCAGTTTCGGCCCGCCGGAGCCCGATCCGGCCGGTGAGCCCCCCAACCTGCCGACCCCGTCGGCGTCGGCGAACACCCCCGAGCAGCAGGTGGTGGCCACGGTCCTGGCCAAGGGGCTGCGGGTGCCGTGGGGCATCGCCTTCCTGCCTGACGGGGCGGCGCTGGTCACCGAGCGGGACAACGGCAGGATCCTCAAGGTCGGGCCGGAGTCGGGGCCGCAGGGGTTGACCGTCACCCCGGCGCAGACCGTGCCGGGGGTGGCCGCGTCCGGCGAGGCGGGCCTGCTCGGCATCGCCGTCTCCCCGGCGTACGCGCAGGACCGGACGGTCTTCGTCTACTACACCACCGAACAGGACAACCGGGTGGCCCGGTTGACGCTGGGCGGCACCCCCACCCCGGTCCTGACCGGCATCCCGAAGTCCGGCAACCACAACGGCGGCGGGCTGGCGTTCGGCCCGGACGGGCAGCTCTACGTCAGCACCGGCGACGCCGGTGACCGGGACGCCGCCCAGGACCGCGCCAGCCTGGCCGGCAAGATCCTGCGGATCACCCCGGACGGCAAGCCGGCGGCGGGTAACCCGTTCCCCGGCTCGCCGGTCTGGTCGCTGGGGCACCGCAACGTGCAGGGCCTGGCCTGGGACGCCGGGAAGCGGATGTACGCCACCGAGTTCGGGCAGAACACCTGGGACGAGATCAACAAGATCGACAAGGGGGCGAACTACGGCTGGCCGACGGTGGAGGGGCAGGCCGGCGACGGCAGGTTCGTCGACCCGGTCGTGCAGTGGGGCACCGACGAGGCGTCCTGCTCGGGGCTGGCGGCCACGGGCCGGCTGCTGGCCGCCGCCTGCCTACGCGGGGAGCGGCTCTGGCTGGTGGAGCTGACCGATGCCGGTACCGCGCTCGGCGCGCCCCGGGAACTGCTCACCGGGAAGTACGGCCGGTTGCGGGCGGTCGCCGCCGCCCCGGACGGTTCACTCTGGGTGTCCACCTCCAACCACGACGGGCGGGGCCAGCCGACCCCGGAGGACGACCGGCTGCTGCGACTGGTCTTCGCCGAGGGTGGGGCCGGGAGGAGCTGACGACACGCCGACGGGTCGGACAGCCGGGCAGGTACCGGGCGGATCAGCCGTCCGTCCGCCGGGTTTGCCAAGATCTTTCACGGGGCAGGTCAGAATCTCATCATGGGCGGTCAGGAGAACGAGCAGCGCGGGCCCGGGGAGACGGACCTTCCCGCCCGGCGTGAGCGACGCTGGCGGACCTGGTGGTCGGCCCTGCGGTCGGCCCGGGCCCGACGGTTCGGCGTGGTGCTGGCGGTGCTGCTGGTCGCCCTGACCGGAACGGTCATCGGGGTGTTCGCCGGCGGCCGGGTCAGCACCGACATCGGCCCGTTCCGCGCCGACCTGACCCTCGCCCCGGCGGTGCGGGGCGGCACCACCGTCGACATCCCCCCGCTGGGCGCGCTCCAACTCGACAGTCACCAGGGCCCGACCCACCTGACGGTCGGGCTCGGCGCGCTGGACCAGCGCAAGACCGAGGCGTTGATCGACGACCCGGCCAGCATCAGCCGGGCCAGCCAGTCGGCGGTGACCGACGTCCGCAACGGGGTGCTGCGGCTCGGTCTGCGTACCCTCGGGGCGGCGGTGCTGGTCACCCTGCTGCTGGCCGCGTTGGTCTTCCGGGACACCCGGCGGACCGCCTGGGCCGGCGGGGTGGCGCTGGTGGTCACCGCCGGCAGCCTCGGCCTGGCCGCCGGCACCGTCCGCCCGCAGGCCATCGAGGAACCCCGCTACGAGGGCCTGCTGGTCAACGCCCCGGCGATCGTCGGCGACGCCCGCCGGATCGCCAACGACTACAGCCGGTACGCGGAGCAGTTGCAGCGGCTGGTCGGCAACGTCAGCCAGCTCTACACCACGGTCTCGGCCCTGCCGGTGTACGAGCCGGCACCGGGCACCACCCGGGTGCTGCACGTCTCCGACATGCACCTCAACCCGACCGGCTGGCAGCTCATCCGGACCGTGGTCGAGCAGTTCGGCATCGACGTGGTGATCGACACCGGTGACCTGACCGACTGGGGCAGCGAGCCCGAGGCGTCGTACGTCGGCTCGATCGGCCTGCTCAAGAAGCCGTACGTCTACATCCGGGGCAACCACGACTCGCCCCGGACGGCGGCGGCGGTGGCCCGCCAGCCGAACGCGGTCGTGCTGAACAACTCGACCACCACCGTCGCCGGGTTGACCATCGCCGGCATCGGCGACCCCCGGTTCACCCCGGACAAGGAGACCTCCCCGGCCGGCAGCGGCCTCACCGCGCAGGTCGCCAACCAGGTGATCGGGGCCGGCGAGACGCTCGCCACCACGGTCCGCGACTCGCCGCGCCCGGTGAACATCGCGCTGGTGCACGACCCGGCCTCGGCCGGGCCGCTCTCCGGCACCTGCCCGCTGGTGCTGGCCGGGCACACCCACGCCCGGCAGGTCTCGAAGCTGCCGCAGGTGGCCGGCCAGCAGCCGACCCAACTGATGGTGGAGGGCTCGACCGGCGGTGCCGGGCTGCGCGGCCTGGAGGGCGAGAAACCCACCCCGCTGTCGATGACGGTGCTCTACTTCGACCAGCAGAAACTGCTCCAGGCCTACGACGACATCACGGTCGGCGGCACCGGGCAGGCCCAGGTGAACCTGGAACGGCACGTGATCCGCGACCCGGCGAAGGGCGCCGACGTCCCGGTCACCCCCACCCCGACCCGGGGCGGCTCGGAGTCCCCGTCGCCCTCCGGGACCGGCCCGACCCCCACCTCGCCGACCCCCAGCCCGACCAGCTGACCCACCGGCAGGCCCGCAGCGACGCGCCGCCTGCGGCGGGCCTGCCGGCGGCCATGGCTGCGCCCCGGCCGCCCGGGTACCGCCCCGCGCCACGGCACCACCTTCCACCGAAGTCACCGAAAGTGACTTCCGGGCGACACCCGCCTACCCGCGCTCGGCGACTTTGCTCTGCCGCCCTCACGGCGACAGTTACTTTCCGCGACGAGGCGGCTGCCCACCCGCTCGGCCGCGCTTCCCATCCCCGCTGCTCATAGGGCTGTCGCCTTGATGGCAGCAGAGCAAAGGATGCAGACCTACCACTCCGTGGTCGCCACGCACGACACCCAGCGTGACCACAGTCAGCATCAGCCAAATAGGCACGGAGAGTGATCGTCAGCCGCAACGGCCACACCGAACCGGACCAGGCCAGGCCGTGCCAGCGCCGGGGTGGGCCAGCGCGGAGCGCGGTCAGCGCAGCGACAGGGCCGCCAGGGCGGCGTTGACGATGCTGCCGGGAAGCAGGTCGTGCAGCTCGTACAGGTCACGGACGCTGCCGGACTGGCCGAACTCGTCCACCCCCAGCGGCACCGCCGGCACCCCGAGCGCCGAGCCGAGCCAGGCCATCGTGTGCGAGGCGGCGTCGTGCACGGTCACCAGCGGGGTCCGGTCCCCGAAGGCCGCCCGCAACGCCCCCGGCACGCTCGGCACGGTCGCCGTACGGACGCCCTGGCGCAGGGTGCGCTGCCAGGCCCGGTAGAGCCGGTCCAGGCTGGTCACGTCGACCACGTGCGCCGCGATGCCCTCCTCGGCCAGCTCGGCGGCGGCGGCCAGCGTCTCCGGCAGCACCGCCCCGGAGGCGGCCAGGGTCACCACCGGCGCGTCGGCCAGCTGCGGGTACGCCTGGTGCGCGTCCACCAGCCGGTACGCCCCGGCGACCACCTGCCGGCGCAGCACCGCGTCACCGAGGCGGACCCGGGCCGCCTCGAACGGCGCCTGGTCCAGCGGGCGGGTGCTCAACCGGAAGTAGTACGCCCCGTCCTCGGCCGGCGCGGCGGTGGCGGCCGGCGCGGAACCCTGCGCGATCTGCCCGAGCGCGTCACAGAGCAGCCAGTCGAGGCTGGTGGCGTACGCCGGTTCGCAGAGGGTGACGCCGGGCAGTTCCAGGCCGACGGACGCGGTGATGGTGGACTGGTGCGCGCCGCCCTCCGGGGCCAGGGTGATGCCCGACGGGGTGCCGGCCACCACGAACCGGGAACCCGAGTAGGTGCCGTAGAGGAACGCGTCCAGGCCGCGCAGCACGAACGGGTCGTAGACCGTGCCGACCGGCAGCAGCGGCTGCCCGGACAGGTCCCAGGACAGGCCGAGCTGACCGAGCAGCAGGAACAGGTTCATCTCGGAGATGCCCAGCTCGATGTGCTGCCCGGCGGGGCTCTCCGTCCAGCGCAGCATCCGGTCCTCCGACCAGGAGCGCCGCTCGGTGGGGGCGAACACCCCGGTCTTGTTGATGAACCCGGCGAGGTTGGTGGAGGTGGCCACGTCCGGCGCGGTGGTGACCAGGTAGGGGGCCACCTGCGGGTCCCGGGCCAGCTCCACCAGCACCCGGCCGAAGACCTCCTGAGTGGAGACCGGCTTGTGGGTGCGTACCCCGGTGGCGTCGGGGACGGTGACCCCCAACGACCGGTGGCGGGGCGCGCGGGCCAGCGCCTCCCGGCGCGCGCCGGCCCGGATGCCGGCCGGGCTCGCCGGGTCGAGGCGGTCCCACTCGGTCGCGGCGGTCAGCCCGTGCGCCGCGCGCAGCGCGTCGACCTGCGCGGTGGACAGCAACGCGGAATGGTTGCGCGGATTGCCGGCGATCGGCAACCCCCACCCCTTGACGGTGTACGCGAAGACGACGCTGGGCCGGTCGGTCACCGCGTCGCACTGGGCGTACGCGTCGAGCATCGCCGCCAGGTCGTGCCCGCCGAGGTCGGTGACGAGCGGGGCGAGTTCCTCGTCGGTCAGGTCGGCGATGAACCCGGCGATGCCGTCGGGTGCGCCGTCCAGGAACTGCCGGCGCAGCGCCGGCCCGGTCAGCCCGAACAGCGACTGGTACTGCTCGTTGGGCATCCGGTCGATCCAGTCGCGCAGCGCCGCCCCGCCCGGCCGGGCGTACGCCTGGGCGAGCCGGCGGCCGTACTTGACCTCCACGACGTGCCAGCCGGCGGCCTCGAACTGCCCGCGCCACTGGTCGATCCGGATGCCCGGGACCACCCGGTCCAGCGACTGCCTGTTGAAGTCGACGAGCCACATCACGTTGCCCAGGCCGGTGGTGGCCGGGTCGGCGACCGCCTCCCAGATGTTCCCCTCGTCCAGTTCGGCGTCGCCGATCAACGCGACGAACCGGGAGTGCGGGCGGGCCCCGAAGTGGGCGTCGACGTAGCGTCGGGTCACCGCGGCGAACAGCGGGGCCGCCGCGCCCAGCCCGACCGAGCCGGTGGAGAAGTCCACCGCGTCCGGGTCCTTCGTCCGCGACGGGTACGACTGCAACCCGCCCCGCGCCCGCAACCGCGGCAGGTACGACCGGTCCAGGTTGCCCAGCAGGTACTGGATCGCGTGGAACACCGGGGAGGCGTGCGGCTTGACCGCCACCCGGTCCTCGGCGTCCAGGTGGGCGAACCACAGCGCGGTCATCGCGGTGACCAGGGAGGCGCTGGACGCCTGGTGGCCGCCGACCTTCACCCCGTCGCCGGTGTCCCGGTCGTGGTTGGCGGCGTCCACGATCCGGGTGGCGAGCCACAGCACCCGGCGCTGGATCTCGTCGAGGACGTCGAGGTCGTGCTCGTTCACGGGAACTCCATCCGGGCGTCGCCGTTGACGCCCTCGGTGGGGGGGTCGCGCGGGTCGCGCGCGTACCCCGGGGAAGGGGTGAGGGCCACCGTCGGGTCACGACGGCGGCCCTCGCGGGTCGCGGGCGGGAAGCCCCGGCTTCCGGCCCGCGCGGTCAGCCCTGCACGCCCAGGCGCTCCAGGACCAGGTCACGGACGGTCTTGGCGTCGGCCTGGCCACGGGTGGCCTTCATCACCGCGCCGACCAGCGCACCGGCCGCGGCGACCTTGCCGCTGCGGATCTTGTCGGCGATGCCCGGGTTGGCGGCGATCGCCTCGTCCACGGCGGCGGTGAGCGCGCCGGTGTCGGAGACCACCTCCAGGCCCCGGTTGGTCATGATCTCGGTCGGCGAACCCTCGCCGGCCACCACGCCCTCCAGCACGGCACGGGCCAGCTTGTCGTTGAGCTTGCCCGCGTCGACCAGCCCCTGAAGCTCGGCGACCTGCGCCGGGGTGGCCCCGATGTCGGCCAGCTCGGTGCCGGTCTCGTTGGCCCGGCGGGACAGCTCACCCAGCCACCACTTGCGGGCCGCCGCCGGGGTCGCGCCGGCCGCCACGGTCGCCTCGATCAGCTCGACCGCACCGGCGTTGAGCACCGACTGCATGTCGAGGTCGGACAGGCCCCACTGCTCCTGGAGCCGGCGACGGTGCAGCCGGGGCAGCTCCGGCAGGGCCGCCTTCAGCTCGGCCACCCAGGCGGTGTCCGGGGCGAGCGGCACCAGATCCGGCTCCGGGAAGTACCGGTAGTCGGTGGCGGTCTCCTTCGAGCGGCCCGGCGTGGTGTCCCCGGTGTCCTCGTGGAAGTGCCGGGTCTCCTGGGTGATCCGGCCGCCCGCGTCCAGCACCGACGCCTGACGCAGGATCTCCGAACGGACCGCCCGCTCCACCGACCGCAACGAGTTGACGTTCTTGGTCTCGGTGCGGGTGCCCCACTCCTCGCCGGGCAGGTTGAGGGAGGTGTTGACGTCGCAGCGCAGCGACCCCTCCTCCATCCGGACGTCGGAGACGCCCAGCGAGCGCAGCACGTCCCGCAGCTCGGTCACGTACGCCTTCGCCACCTCGGGGGCGAGCGCGCCGGTGCCGGGGACCGGCTTGGTGACGATCTCGACCAGGGGGATGCCGGCCCGGTTGTAGTCGACGAGCGACTCGGTCGCGCCGTGGATGCGGCCGGTGGACCCGCCGACGTGCAGCGTCTTGCCGGTGTCCTCCTCCAGGTGCACCCGCTCGATGCCGATCCGCACCAGCTCCCCGTCGACCTCGACGTCCAGGTAGCCGTCGGAGCACAGCGGCTCGTCGTACTGGCTGATCTGGAAGTCCTTCGGCATGTCCGGGTAGAAGTAGTTCTTCCGGGCGAACCGGCACCATTGCGCGATGGAGCAGTTCAACGCCAGGCCGATCCGGATGGTCGCCTCGATCGCCGCCTTGTTGGCCACCGGCAGCGAACCGGGCAGCCCCAGGCACACCGGGCAGACCCGGGTGTTCGGCTCGCCGCCGAAGTCGGTCGGGCAACCGCAGAACATCTTGGTGTTCGTACCCAGCTCGACGTGGGTCTCCAGGCCGATCACCGGCTCGTAACGCGCAACGACCTCGTCGTACGCGGGCAGTGTCGTCGTCATCTGAACTCCAGCCTCACAGTGCCGGTGGGGTGAACGTGCCGACCACGGACTCCAGCGCGGCGGCGACCCGGTACATCCGGTCGTCGGCCATCGTCGGGGCCATCACCTGCAGACCGACGGGCAGCCCCTCGGACAGGCCGCACGGCACCGAGATGCCCGGCCCGCCGTACAGGTTCGTCGGGATGGTGAACAGGTCCGCCAGGTACATCTGGTACGGGTCGGCGGTGCGCGCCCCGATCGGGAACGCCACGAACGGCGTGGTGGGCGAGATCAACGCGTCGACCTGCTCGAACGCCGAGGTGAAGTCGCGGGTGATCAGGGTACGGACCTTCTGCGCCTGCCCGTAGTAGGCGTCGTAGTAGCCCGACGACAGCGCGTACGTGCCGACCATGATCCGCCGCTTGACCTCGGCGCCGAACCCGGCCTCCCGAGTCAGCGACATGACCTCCTCCAGCGACCGGTTGCCGTCGTCGCCGACCCGCAGCCCGAACCGGACCCCGTCGAACCGGGCCAGGTTGGAGGAGCACTCGCTCGGCGCGATCAGGTAGTACGCCGGCAGCGCGTACCGGAAGTGCGGGCAGGACACCTCGACGATTTCCGCGCCCAGCTTGGCCAGGGTGTCCACCGACTCGCGGAACGCGGCCATCACGCCCGGCTCCGCGCCCTCACCGGTGAACTCCTTGACGATGCCGAGCCTCACCCCGGTCAGGTCGCCTGTCGCACCGAGCTTCGCGGCGGCCACCACGTCCGGCACCGGCTGCGGGATGGACGTGGAGTCGCGCGGGTCGTGCCCGCCGATGACCTGGTGCAGCAGCGCCGCGTCGAGCACCGTACGGGCGCACGGGCCGGGAGTGTCCAGCGAGGAGGAGAACGCGACCAGGCCGTACCGGGAGGTGCCGCCGTAGGTGGGCTTCGCGCCGACGGTGCCGGTCACCGCGCCGGGCTGGCGGATCGAGCCACCGGTGTCGGAGCCGATGGCCAGCGGTGCCTCGTACGCCGCCAGCGCGGCGGCACTGCCCCCGCCGGAGCCGCCCGGAATCCGGTCGGTGTCCCACGGGTTGTGGGTCGGGCCGTACGCCGAGTATTCGGTGGAGGAGCCCATCGCGAACTCGTCCATGTTGGTCTTGCCGAGCATCACCGTGCCGGCCGCGCGCAGCCGCTGCACGATCGTCGCGTCGTACGGCGGACGCCAGCCTTCGAGGATCTTCGAGCCGACGGTGGTCGGTACGCCCTTCGTGGTGAGCACGTCCTTCACCGCCACCGGCACCCCGGCCAGCGGCCCGAGCTGCTCACCGGCGGCCCGGCGCTCGTCGACGGCGCGGGCGGCGGCCAGCGCCCCCTCGGTGTCGACGTGCAGGAACGCGTGCACCCGGTCGTCGACGGCGGCGATCCGGTCCAGGTGGGCCCGGGTCACCTCGACGGCGGAGGTCTCCCCCGAGGCCACCAGCCCGGCCAGGTCGGTCGCGGTC
Source organism: Micromonospora sp. HM134 (assembly GCF_007833915.1). Taxonomy (NCBI): domain Bacteria; kingdom Bacillati; phylum Actinomycetota; class Actinomycetes; order Micromonosporales; family Micromonosporaceae; genus Micromonospora; species Micromonospora sp. HM134. The sequence goes on along the minus strand of NZ_CP041061.1, from coordinate 1,445,399 downwards.
ATTCTGGTCAGGTCGGTCATGCCGTCGCCTCGCTCCGCTCACCGGTGCCCGGGGCAGCCGGCGCACTGGGCTCGATGGTTCGCCTGTCGGGTCCGCTCACGACGCCACGTCCTCGTCCAGGATGCGCGGGACGCGGAACCGCTGCTCGGCGACGTCGGGGGCACCCGACAGCGCCTCCTGCGGGGTCAGTCCGGGCACCACCACGTCGTCGCGGAGCACGTTGGTCAGCGGCACCGAGTGGGAGGTCGGCGGGATGTCCGCCGCCGTGACCTCGCCGACCTGCGCGACCGACTGGAGGATCACGTCCAGTTGACCGGCGAAGGTGTCCAGCTCCTCCTCGGTGACGGCGAGCCGCGACAGTCGCGCGAGGTGCGCGACCTCCTCGCGGGAGATGGCGGCCATCGGTGCCCCCTTCGTGGCTGTGCTGCTGCGTGCGGGTGGGCCGGCCGCGACGTCGACGGGATGACGCGCGGTGACCGGAGCGAGTCTATTGTCCTGCGCCGAGCCCGACGCCTCCGACTCCCCTGCCGTCGGGCCGCCGGGCCGGTCCGGGACCGCCCGCCCGCCCCTCGGGTGTGCCGGTGACCGTCAGCGGGCGTGCCGGCGGGGGATCTCCGCGTCCGGGCTGGGGACGGGGCTCAGCGGCCGGTACCGGGCCAACCAGGCGGTCAACTCCTCGGCGGGCATCGGGCGGGCGTAGAACCAGCCCTGCGCGGCGTCGCAGCCGGCCGCGTACAGCAGTCGCCAGGTCCGCTCGTCCTCCACCCCCTCGGCCACCACCCGCAGGCCGAGCGCGCCGGCCAGTTCGATGGTCGACCTGACGATCGCGGCGTCGTCGGCGTCCCCGGCCATCCCCAGCACGAACGACCGGTCCACCTTCACCTCGGACAGCGGCAGCCGGCGCAGGTGCTGCAACGACGAGTAGCCGGTGCCGAAGTCGTCGAGCGAGATGGCCACCCCGAGCTGGTGCAGCCGGGTGATGGTGGCGAGCACCCGCCGGGGGTCGGCCATCAGCGCCCCCTCGGTGATCTCCAGTTGCAGCCGGTCCGGGCGTACCCCGTAGCTGGCGAGCCGGTCGGCGATCCGGTCGACGATCTCCCCGGTGTGCAGGTCACGGACGCTGACGTTGAGGGCCGCCCGCAGCGTGGTGCCGGCGGCCGACCACTTCGCCAGCTGCGCCACCACGTCGTCGATCACCCGGTAGGTGAGCAGGCGCATCACGGCGCTCTGCTCGGCGACCCGGATCAGCTCCTCCGGGTCGACCATCCCCCGGCGCGGGTGCCGCCAGCGCAGCAGCGCCTCCACCCCGACCACCTCGCCGGTGGCGATGGCGACCTGCGGCTGGTAGTACATGGTGATCTCGCCGACCTCGACCGCCGGGGCGGGGGGCGTCGGCTCGGGCCCGGTGTCCGGAGCCGGTTCGGCCGGCAGGTGCTCCGGGGGGCCGTGCCGGCGGACCGGGTCGGCGCCGGTGAGGATGCGGTTCAGCAGCTCGTCGGGGTGCGCCGGGGCGGGCCGGGGGCGTCGCCGGGGCAGCCACCACCGGCCGGTGCCGCCGACGCCCGTTGCGCTGCCGGGGCCGGTGCGGATGCCGCTGCCGGGACCGGTGCCGATGCCGGGACCACCGTCGACGCCGGGGCGCGGGGCACCGTCGGGTCCGTCGTCGGGGGCCAGCCGGGGTGGCAGCGCCGCGCCGTCACCGCCCCGCACGGTCTGCCCCGCCTGCGGCCGGTTCTCCAGTACGCGCCGCAGGTCGGCCAGGAGCCCCAACCGCTCGGCGGAGTTGTGGTCGGACTCGGCCGCGTACACGGCGACGGTGTCGTTGCGGTGTTTCGCGTCGTACATGGCGACGTCGGCGTGGCGCATCAGGGTGGCGTAGTCCTCGCCGTGGTCGGGAAAGAGCGCGATGCCGATCGAACCGCCGACGTCCAGCGGCAGCCCGTCCAGCGACACCGGCTCGGTCAGCGCGGCGACCACCCGCCCGGCCAGCTCACGTGCCTCGTCGACGCCGTCGAGCCCGCCGGCCACGATGGCGAACTCGTCCCCGCCGAGGCGGGCCAGCAGGTCCCGGTCGCCGAGCACCCCGGCGAGCCGGGCGCCCACCTCGACCAGCAGCCGGTCGCCGACGGCGTGGCCGAGCGCGTCGTTGACGTTCTTGAACCGGTCCAGGTCGATCAGCAGGAGCGCCACCCGCGCACCCGGTTCACCCCGGGCGACCCGCTCGGCGTGCCGGTGCACCTGCTCGGCCACCTCGGCGAGCAGCGCCTTGCGGTTGGGCAGGCCGGTCAGCGGGTCGAGGGCGGCGAGCTGGACCTGTTCGTCGGAGAGGTGGGCCATCCGGTAGACCGCGAACAGCGGCACCAGCACCAGCGGAATCAGCGCGGCGCTGGCCCGCGCGGCGGTGACCAGGACGGGGGCGAGCAGCAGCAGCGAGCCGGTGGAGAGCAGCTCGAACGGCAGCCCCTGCCGCACCGCCGGCCACCACCGGCCGCCGAAGCGCAGCCGCAGCGCGGTGCTGACCAGGCCGTAGTTGACGACGAACCAGGTGGCCGTCGCGCCGCCGACGGCGAGCACGTCGGTCCAGCCCAACCGGTCGCCGTCGAACAGGCCGCCCGGCCCGAGCCGGAGCACGAGGTGGGCGGCGGCGAGCGCGCAGGCGTACTGGGCGGCGTTGAACGTGGTCCGCCAGGGGGCGTGCCCCAGCCGGATGCCGGACACGGCGACCGCGACGGCCTGCACCAGCACCGCCGGGCCGAGGCCCCAGCCGAGCAGGATGGCGAAGGTGAAGCAGGTGGACGGGAAGACCGCGGAGGTCTGCCGGCGGCCGGAGGGCACGAAGGGGCGGGCGTCGCAGCCGACCGCGAGCACCGCCATCGTCCAGAACGCCGCCGGCAGCCCGTCCGGCCGGTCCACGAGGTCGACGAGCGACGCCACGAAGACCAGGGCGGCCAGGCCGACCACCCCGGCGACGAGACCCAGGAACGGCCCCTCCCGCCCACCCGGGAACGAGTTGCGGGGGTCGGCGGTCTCCATCGCACCTCCCGGGCACGCCCATCAGGGTGTACGCCGGCCGCACACCTGCCACCATGAAACGCCCTGGGTGCCGGTGGACCCGCACGACAGCCGCGAATCGGTCGTAGTCGTGACTAAGTTGGTATACGGGCCAAGATTCACCTATGGGCGGAGCGGGACAGGGGCCGGGTGGCCGGGCGGTCAGCTCTCGTCGACCCGGGCCACCTCGCGGGCCGCGTCCGGGCCGGCGTCGAGCAGCACCCGGAAACCGTCCTCGTCGAGCACCGGCACCTTGAGGCCGGCCGCCTTGTCGGCCTTGGAACCGGGGTTGTCGCCCACCACCACGAAGCCGGTCTTCTTGGAGACCGAGCCGGTGACCTTGCCGCCCCGCGTCTGGATCGCCTCGGCCGCCTGGTCCCGGCTGAACCCGGCGAGCGTGCCGGTCACCACCACGGTGACGCCCTCCAACGGGCGGGGCCCCTCGTCGACCGCCTCCTCGGCCATCCGTACGCCCGCCTCGGCCCACTTGCGGACCACGTCGCGGTGCCAGTCGACGGCGAACCATTCCTTGATGCTGGCGGCGATGGTCGGGCCGACCCCGTCGACCGAGGACAGCTCCTCCTCGGCGGCCGCCTCGATCGCCTCGACGGAGCGGAAGTGCCGGGCCAGGGCCTGCGCGGCGGTCGGCCCGACGTGCCGGATGGAGAGCGCCACCAGCACCCGCCACAGGTCGCGTTCCCGGGCCACGGCGAGGTTGTCGAGCAGCTTGGTGGCGTTGGTGCCGAGGCTGCCGTCCTTGTTGACGAAGAACGGCGACCGGGCGAGCTGTGCGGCGTCGAGGGCGAACAGGTCCCCCTCGTCGCTGATGATCTCGGCGTCCAGCAGCGCGGCGGCGCCCTTGTAGCCGAGCACCTCGATGTCGAACCCGCCCCGCCCGGCGAGGTGGAAGACCCGCTCCCGCAGCTGCGCCGGGCAACTGCGGGTGTTCGGGCAGCGGATGTCGACGTCGCTCTCCTTGGCGGGGGCGAGCGCCGTGCCGCAGGACGGGCAGTGGGTGGGCATGACGAACGGGCGGGCGTCGGCGGGACGCAGCTCGGCCACCGGGCCGAGCACCTCGGGGATCACGTCGCCGGCCTTGCGCAGCACCACCGTGTCGCCGATCAGCACCCCCTTGCGTTCGACCTCGCGGGCGTTGTGCAGGGTGGCCTGGGCGACCGTCGAACCGGCCACGTGCACCGGCTCCAGCACCGCGTACGGGGTGATCCGGCCGGTCCGCCCGACCCCGACCTCGATGTCGAGCAGCCTGGTGTTGACCTCCTCCGGCGGATACTTGAAGGCGATCGCCCAGCGGGGCGCCCGGCTGGTCGAGCCGAGCCGGCCCTGGATGGGCACCGGGTCGACCTTGACCACCACCCCGTCGATCTCGTGCTCGACGTCGTGCCGGTGCTCGGCGTAGTGGGCGATGTACCCCGCCACACCGGCCAGGTCGGGCACCACCCGCCAGCGGTCGCTGGTCGGCAGCCCCCACGCCTTCAGCGCCGCGTACGACTCGGACTGGGTGGCCGGCCGGAAGCCGGTGCGGGCCCCGGTGCCGTGCACCACCAGCCGCAGCGGCCGGGACGCGGTGATCCGGGGGTCCTTCTGGCGCAGGCTGCCGGCGGCGGCGTTGCGCGGGTTGGCGAACGGCGCCTTGCCCTGCTCGACCAGGCTGGCGTTGAGGTCGGCGAACCCGGCGACCGGGAAGTAGATCTCGCCCCGCACCTCCAGCAGCTCCGGCACGTCGGGGAACTCGTCGGACGGGGTGAGCCGGGCCGGCACGCCGCGGATGCTACGGACGTTGGCGGTGACGTCCTCGCCCGTGCGCCCGTCGCCCCGGGTGGCGGCGCGGACCAGCCGGCCCTTCTCGTAGGTCAGGTTGATGGCCAGGCCGTCGACCTTCAGCTCGCACAGGTAGGGCACCGGGCCACCGGCGTCCCGCTCGACGCGTTCGGCCCAGGCGGCCAACTCCTCGTCGGCGAACGCGTTGTCCAGCGAGAGCATCCGCTCGGCGTGGGTGACCGGGGTGAAGTCGGTGGAGAAGGTGCCGCCCACCCGCTGCGTCGGCGAGTCGGGGGTGCGCAGCGCCGGGTACTCCGCCTCCAACGCCTCCAGCTCCCGCAACTGCCTGTCGAACTCGGCGTCGGTGATGGTCGGCGCGTCGAGGACGTAGTAGCGGTACTGGTGCTCGGTCAGCTCCTGGCTCAACGTGGCGTGCCGCTCCCGGGCCTCGGGGGTGGGCTCGCCGCCGGCCGCCGCCTCCTGCTCCGCGCTGACCTGCTGGGGAATCTCTTCTTCCGACACCCTGTCGCCTCCGGACACCGTGCGAACCTCCCCCGTGATCACGCTACTGGTGCACGGTAACCGGCCGGTAGGACATTCCCCTGCCTCCCCCCACCCCGCCCGGCGGGCGGCCGGCCCCGCAGCGTGCGACGATCGCCGCACGTCGGCGGCGCGGTGGCCGCCCGGGAGGAGGCGGGTACCGATGCCGCAGTGGTTGCTGTGGGGGCTGCTGATCGTCCTGGCGGTCGCCGCCGGCTGGGTCTGGAACGAGTGGCGACGCCGGGGTGGCCGCCCGTCGAGCGGTGGCGGGCGCACCCGGCCGGAGCGGGGCACCCCGCCCCGGGACCGGGCCCGACCGGCCGCGCCGCCCCGCCCCCGCACCCCCACCGGCACGCCCCGGCCGGGTGACATCTGGTGGGCGGACGTGCCGTTCCACGACGGCACCGGCTCGAAGGTCCGGCCCTGCCTGGTGGTACGCGCCGACGACCGGGGCGTCGAGGTGCTGAAGATCACCAGCCAGGACAAGAGCGGCCGGGACGACCACGTGCCGATCCCGACCCGGGACTGGGACCCGGACGCCGAACACGACAGCTGGCTGGATCTCGCCGAGCCGCTGCGTATCCCGGCCGACGCCTTCTCCCGCCGGGCCGGTAGCTGCGACCCGGCCCTGTGGCGTCAGGTGAAACGCCTGCACGGGCGACGCAGTCCGGCCTGAGCACCGCACCGACCCGGCGGTGCCGGCACGCCCGTCGCGGTGGCACCGCCCGGGCCGGTGTCGCGTCCGGCCGTACCGGTCAGTCCCAGGCCGCGCCGAGGGTGGCGAGCTGGTCGGCGTACTCGATGCGGGTGGACCAGTCGGCCGGCCAGCCGGACATCCCGTGGGCCGCGCCGAGGAACGCGCCGGCCAGCGCGGCGATCGAATCGGAGTCGCCGGCGGTGGTCGCGCCCCGGGCGATCGCGGCCACCGGGTCGTCCGGGTGCCGCAGCACGCACAGCAGCCCGGTGGCCAGCGCCTCCTCGGCGATCCAGCCCTCACCGGTGTGCCGGCACGGGTCGTCGCCGTCGTCCGGCCGGCGCAGCGCGGCGGCCAACCGGTCCAGCGCCGACAGGCACTCGTCCCAGCCGGCGGCGATGAACTGCGCCGGGGAGCCGGCACCGGCACGCTGCCACAGGTCGCCCAGCCAGTCGTCCCGGTAGGTGACCCGCTGGCTGCGGGCCCGGTCGGCCAGCAGGCCGGGCAGTCGCGCCGGTGCCGCGCCGTCGCGCAGCAGCCGCACCGCGTACGCGGTCAGCTCGCTGGCGGCCAGCCCGGTCGGGTGGCCGTGGGTGAGGCCGGCCTGGAGCTGGGACAGCCCGGCGAGGGTGTCCGGGGCGACGTCGAGCAACCCGACCGGGGTGACCCGCATGTTCGCCCCGCACCCCTTCGAGTCGACCACCGTCGCCTGCTGCCAGGGCAGCCCCCGGCCCAGCTCGCCGCAGGCCCGCAGGCAGGTCATCCCCGGGGCCCGGTTGTTGTCCGGGCTGGCCGCCCAGGCCAGGAAGCGCCGCCGCAGCAGCGGCTCGACCGCCTCGGCGGAGTGCTCCGGCGCGTCGTGCAACGCCCACGCGACCGCGAGCGCCATCTGGGTGTCGTCGGTGACCAGCACCGGATCGCCGACCAGTTCGCGTGGCCCGGCCGGGCCGTAACGGCGGTGGATCTCGGTGACGGTGAGGAACTCGGTCGGCTTGCCGAGCGCGTCGCCGTAGGCGAGCCCGAAGAGCGAACCGGAGGCGCGGCGCAGCGAGGGGTCGGTCACGGACCCGATCATGCCCCGCCGGCACCACCCCGGCACGCCGGGCGGGCCAGGCCGGGCCGACCCGCCCGGCGTGGGGGCATCCTCTGGAGGGTCAGTCCCAGCAGAGGCAGAACGGGTGGCCCACCGGGTCGGCGTAGACCCGGAAGCCGTCCCCCTCGCCGGGCAGCCGCCGGGCCCCCAGGGCGAGCGCCGCCTTCTCGGCCACCTCGATGTCGTCGACCGTGACGTCGAGGTGGAACTGCTGCGGACGCGCCGGATCGGGCCAGGCCGGGGGGACCAGGTCGGGTGCCTGCTGGAAGGCGAGCCGGGGCTGCTGCCCGATCGGGCCGCCGAGCACCACCCACTCGTTGCCGTCGGAGTCCTCCTCGACCAGGGGCAGGCCGAGCAGTTCGGCGTAGAAGCCGGCCAGCGCCCGGGGGTCGGGGCAGTCGATGGCCACGGTACGCAGTTGTCCAATCATGGCCGTCATCCTGCCCACCGGGTACGACAGGAAACCTCACCCCTCGTGCAGCCGCCGCCCGGCGTCCCGGCAGGCGGTGAGGACCGCGCGGGCGTACCCGGGGGTGGCCCCGGCCAGGCCACAGGCGGGGGTGACCACCACCTGTCCGGCGAGTTGGCGGCGCGGGAAGCCGAGGCGGTCCCAGAGTCCGCGTACCCGGTCGGCGAGCTGTGCCGAGGTCGGCGCGACGCCGGCCGACGGCGGCAGGGTCGGGGCCACCCCGGCCAACAGGCCGAGGCCGGCGTCGATCGCCTCGCCCAGCGGGTCCAGGTCGGTGAGCAGGGCGAGGTCCAGCGCCACCCCGACCGCCCCGGCGGTACGGATCAGCTCCAGCGGCACGTCCGGCGCGCAGCAGTGCACCACCGTCGGCACCCCGACCGCCGTGATCACCTCACCGAGCAGGGTACGGGCGACGGCCGTGTCGACCGGCCGGTAGGTGCCCAGGCCGCTCTCGGTACGGACCCGGCCGGCGAGCGCCGCCGGCAGCGACGGCTCGTCGAGTTGGAGCAGCACCGACGCCCGGGGCAGCCGGCGGGCCACCGCCTCGACGTGCAGCCGCAGCCCCTCGGCCAGGGACGCGGTCAGCTCCCGCACCGCGCCCGGGTCACGCAGCAGCGCGCCGCCGACCGGCAGCTCCACCGCCGTGGCCAGGGTGAACGGCCCGGCCGCCTGCACCTTCACCGGCCCGGCGTACGCCTCGGCCTGCTCGGCGAGCTGGTCGAGGTCGCGTTCCATCAGGTCCTGGGCGCGGCGCAGGTCCCGACCGGGGCGGGGGGCGATCCGCCAGCGCGCGGCGTACAGCTCGACCGGCAGTTCCACGAGCAGCCCGCCGGTACGCCCGACCAGGTCGGCACCCGGCCCCCGGGCAGGCAGCTCCGGCAGGTGGGGCAGGGCGGGCAGTTCGCCCAGGACGATCCGTTGCGCCTCGGCGATGTCGGTGCCGGGCAGCGAACCGATGCCGGTCGCCGCGCCAGCCGGCCAGGGCCACACCTGCTGTTGGGTCACGGCCGAAGGGTAACCGGCCCCGGTCGGCGCGCCCGGCCGGTGGGGTCAGCCGGTGATGGTGGCGGAGCCGAGCACCACGTCACCGGCCGGGTCCGGCCGGTACGCCACCACGGCCTGCCCGGCGGCCACCCCGCGTACGGGCCGGCGCAGCTCGGCGGTGAGGCTGTCGCCGTCCACCCGCACGGTGGCCGGTACGACGTCGCCGTGCGCCCGCAACTGCACCTCGCACCCGATCGGCGCGGTCGGCAGGTCGCCCCCGGTCCAGACCGGACGGGTGGCGCGGACCAGGGAGACCTCCAGCGCCTCGGCGGGACCGACGGTGACCGTGTTGGTCTTCGGGGTGATGGAGAGCACGTACCGGGGTCGCCCGTCCGGGGCCGGCCGGTCCAGGTGCAGGCCACGCCGCTGGCCCACGGTGTAGGCGTACGCGCCGGTGTGGCTGCCGACGACCGCGCCGGTCAGCGCGTCGACCACCGCGCCGGGCGTCTCGCCGAGCCGCCCGGCGAGGAACCCCCGGGTGTCGCCGTCGGCGATGAAGCAGATGTCGTGCGAGTCGGGCTTCTCGGCCACCGCCAGGTCACGCCGGGCCGCCTCGGCCCGGACCTCGGCCTTGGTGGCGTCGCCGAGCGGGAACACCGCCCGGTCGAGCTGCGCGCGGGTGAGCACCGCGAGCACGTACGACTGGTCCTTGGCGAGGTCGACGCTGCGGCGCAGCAGCCCGTCGGGGCCGAGCCGGGCGTGGTGGCCGGTGACCACGGCGTCGAATCCGAGGGCCACGGCCCGGTCCAGCACCGCCGCGAACTTGATCTTCTCGTTGCAGCGCAGGCACGGATTCGGGGTACGCCCGGCCGCGTACTCGGCGACGAAGTCGTCCACCACGTCGGCGTGGAACCGCTCGGCCATGTCCCACACGTAGAAGGGGATACCGATGACGTCGGCGGCCCGGCGCGCGTCCCGGGAATCCTCGAGCGTGCAGCACCCCCGTGCCCCGGTGCGGAAGGTCTGCGGATTACGGGACAGCGCCAGGTGCACCCCGGTCACGTCGTGCCCGGCGTCCACCGCCCGCGCCGCCGCGACGGCGGAGTCCACCCCGCCCGACATCGCCGCCAGAACCTTCACCAGCCCACGCTCCCTTCCCCACCGAGCCTACCCACCCGGCCCGCACCACCCCTCCTCCCGCCCGCCCCGCCCCCACCCCCTGCTCGCCCCACCCGCCCCCGCCCCGGCCCCTGCCCCCTGCCCCGGTGATCAAGAGGTTTACGTCATCCCAGCGCCCATTCCTGACCTGAACCTCTTGATCACCGAGCTCCACTCCACCACCGCCCAGCAGCCAGGGGCGGGCCGGCAGGGGCGGGTGATCAAGAGGTTTGCGTCAGGATCCGGCTGGCGGGTGACGCAAACCTCTTGATCACCGGAGCGGGGGGCGGGGGCGGGGGCCGGGCGGGGCGGAGGGGCAAGAAGGGCGTGGGAGGGGAGAGGGAGGGTCAGCGGGGGGTGCGGAGGGCGGCGGCCCGGCGGGCGCGGTCGACGGCGGCGGGGAGGGCCGCGATGAGGGCGTCGACGTCGGCGGAGGTGCTGGTGTGGCCGAGGGTGAAACGCAGCGAGGACCGGGCCCGGTCGTGGTCGGCACCCATCGCCAGCAGCACGTGACTGGGCTGGGCCACCCCCGCCGAGCAGGCCGAGCCGGTGGAGCAGGCGATGCCCTGCGCGTCGAGCAGGAGCAGCAGGGCGTCCCCCTCGCAGCCCGGGAAGGAGAAGTGCGCGTTGCCGGGCAGCCGGTCGTCGGGGTCGCCGTTGAACACCACCTCGGGCACCGCCTCCCGGACCCGCCGCACCAGGTCGTCGCGGAGCGCCGCCACCCGGGCGGCGTACTCCTGCTGGCCCTTGACCGCCGTCTCGACGGCGACCGCGAAGGCGACGATGCCGGCGGTGTCCAGGGTGCCGGAGCGGACGTCGCGTTCCTGCCCGCCGCCGTGCAGCAGCGGGGTGGCGGCGACGTCCCGGGCGAGCAGCAGCGCGCCCACCCCGGTCGGGCCGCCGAGCTTGTGCCCGGTCACGGTGAGCGCGGAGACCCCGCTGGCCGCGAAGTCGACGGGCACCTGGCCGACCGCCTGCACCGCGTCGGTGTGGAACGGCACCCCGTGTTCGGCGGCGACGGCGGCCAGCTCGGCCACCGGCTGCACGGTGCCGACCTCGTTGTTGGCCCACATCGCGGTCACCACGGCGACCCGGTCGGCGTGCGCGGCGAGTTCGGCGCGCAGCAGCGCCGGGTCGAGCTTGCCGGCGGCGTCGGTCGGCAGCCAGGCGACCTCGGCGCCCTCGTGGTCGGCGAGCCAGTCGACCGCGTCGAGGACGGCGTGGTGCTCGACCGCGCTGGAGATCACCCGGACCCGGTCGGGCCGGGTGGCCCGCCGGGCCCAGAAGACGCCCTTGACGGCGAGGTTGTCGCTCTCGGTGCCGCCGCCGGTGAAGATGACCTCGGACGGGCGGGCGCCCAGCACGGCGGCCACCCGCTCGCGGGACTCCTCCACCCGACGCCGGGCACGCCGGCCCGTCGCGTGCAGCGACGACGCGTTGCCGACCTCGCGGGCGGTGGCGACGTACGCCGCCAACGCCTCGTCGAGCATCGGGGTGGTCGCCGCGTGATCCAGGTATGCCATCACCGTTCAGCGTAACGGCCAGCGCACGGCCTGTTGGATGCCGGACCACCCGTACCGAAGCGTGGATGGAACCGGGCCGGGACCGGATCGGCCCCGGCCCGGTCTCAGGCCGGTACGGCGGTGACGACGATGTTGTCCCGGTAGTGCCGGGTCTTCGGGTCGAACGGCCCGCCGCAGGTGATCAGGGTCAGCCGCGGTTTGCCGTCCCGGGCGAAGTACCGGTCCAGCGGGATCTTCGTCTTGGCGTACTCCTCGCGGGCGACGACCCGGTAGGCGCGCTGCTTCCCGTCCGCGCCGGTGGCGGTGACGGTGTCCCCCCGGTCGAGTTCGCGGAGCCGGAAGAACGCCCCCTTGCCCTGCTCCGAGCTGTCGACGTGGCCGGCGATCACCACCGAGCCGGCGTCGGTCTCCAGCCCGGGGCCGTACCGGTACCAGCCGATCTGGTCCACGCTCGGCGGGACGTCGAACTCGTCGGTGCGGCTGTTGATGCCCACCGGGTTGACCGTGGCGGTGACGTCGATCGCCGGGATGCGCAGCCGCACCGGCGGCACGGTCCGTTCGGCGGTCGGCAGGTCACCGGCGGTCACCGGCACCGACGGGCCGCCACCGGTCCCGGCCGTCGGGCTCGGCGGGCTGCTGCTGGCCAGCGCCGCCGCCTCGTCCGCGCCGACGTCCTCGGCCGGCTGCGAACCGCAGGCCACGACGGTGGCGACGGTGAGCGCGGCGACGCCGGCGGCCATCGCCGCCAGCGCCCCGCGGTGTCGCACCGTCACCGGCGACCGGTCCGGGTGGCGGCCACCCGCGCCCCGCCGCCGACCAGCAGCAGTACGCCGGCACCGGCCAGCACGTACCACCAGGTGTCGACGCCGGTGCCGGCCTGCCCGCCGGTGCCGCTGGGCACGCCGCCCGGGGCGGAGTGCAGACCGGTGACGGTCTGGGCGACCAGGTCGAGGTTCTTGGCCTCGGCCGAGCCGATCGCGTAGACGATGGTGGCGGTGCCCTCCTTGAGGTTCAGGTCCGCCGGGCCGATCGCCACGGTGTCGGTGCCGGCCAGCACCACGTCGGCCTTGACCGTGCCCGCGTCGACGTCGGCCTTGGCCTCCTTGGGGTTGGTCAGCCCCTCGAAGACCGGCTTGCCGCCGGCCCGGACGTCGACCGCCGGGGCGGCGGCGGTGTGCCGGACGATCAGCCGGGCCTTGCCGGCGGCCAGCTTGGCGGTGTCGTTGACGAACGGGGTGATCTGCGGCTTGCCGTCCGCGCCGAGGTGCGCGGCGAGGCTGATGTTGGCGCCGCCGGGCACCTCGGCGTCGTCGACCTTGAGGATCGCGCTGCCGACCGGCTCACCCGGCTTGGTGAGGGCGATGTCGTACTCGCCCTCGGGCAGGGTCAGCGGGCCGGCGACGTCACCGGGCTTGAAGTTGTCGAGGGTCTTCTTGCCGTTGACGTAGACGTCGACCGGGGTGTCCGGGATGCCGTGCACGACGGAGACCTTGGACGAGGCGGCGTACGCCGGGCTCGTGGTCGCGGCGCCGACGCCGGCGAAGGCCAGAGCGGCCACCGCGCCGCCTGCGGCGACCCGACGGAAGATAGCGAGCTGCATGTCTGCCTCCTGGTGATTGGTGCTGGTTCGTCAGGTCTGGCTTGCAGAACGGGTTACGCCACCCGTCGCACCGCCGGATGCAGCCCGGCACCACTTTCTTTTTCTTCGCCGGGGGTGCATCCGGGGCCGGCTCCGACGACGAATAGCTGGTGAGACGAGTGGAGGCGGACCGGACCAGGAGAGTGGGGCGGAGGCTGTGGGCGTTACAGTCGGGCATGCCCCAGGGAAGGCGACCCGCCCGGTGACAGCGGTGGGAACAGCAGGACACGAACCCGAACCACCCCCCGACGAGTTGGCCGCGCGCTTCCGGGCGGGCGACGAGACCGCGCTGCGGGAGGCGTACGACCGGTTCGGCCGGGCCGTGCTCCACCTGGCCACCAGCACGTTGGCCAACCGCAGCGACGCGGAGGACGTGACCCAGGCGACGTTCGTCGCCGCCTGGCTGGGGCGGGAGACCTTCGACCCGGCCAAGGGCTCGCTGATCGGGTGGCTGCTCGGGATCGGCCGGCGCAAGGTGATCGACCGGCTGCGCGCCTCGGCCCGGGAGGCCCGGGTGGTGGAGACGGTGCGGCAGCTACCCGAACCGGTCGGCACCGGCGGGGACCCGGACACGGTGGTCGACCGGCTGGTGGTCGCCGACGAGCTGGCCCGGCTCCCCGACGACCAACGACGGATGTTGGAGCTGGCCTTCTACGACGACCTGACACACCAACAGATCGCGACGGTGACCGGGGTGCCGCTGGGCACGGTCAAGAGCCACATCAGGCGGGGCATGGCGAGCTTGAAACGCAGATGGGAGGTGGACGGTGCAGCACCTGGACCACGACCGGCTGGTCTTTCTGGCGCTCGGTGAGAGCGAGGCGGACCACGGCGAGACCGACCACCTCGGCGGCTGCGTGGCCTGCCGGGGCGAGCTGGAGGCCCTGCGGCACGTCGCCGGGCTGGGCGCGGGCACCCAGGGCCTGCACACCCTGCCCGACCCGCCGGCCCACCTCTGGGCGGGCATCCTGGCCGAACTCGACGCCGTCGCGCAGGTGCCGTCGCTGGCCGAGGCGCACCGGCAGGATCTCGGGCCGGACCCGACGCCGGCCCGTCCGGCGGCCGGGGACGACATCGGCCCGGCCAATCGGCACCGGTCCGCCGTGACCGGTGACCGGCAGCCGTCGCCGGTGAGCGGTGACCGGCCGGAGTCCCGGCGGCGGTCGTCGTCCCCCGGCGGCGGGCGCGCCGCCCGACCGGCGGGCCGGGCCCGGCGTTGGCCGCGCTGGGCGACCACTGTCGTCTCGGCGACCGCCGCCGCAGCGATCGCGGTGCTCGGCACCGTCTTCGTCCTCGGCGACCGGGGGGCCACGCCCCGGCAGGACGTGCTGGCCAGCGCGCCGCTGGCCGCGTACGGCAGCACGCCGAAGGACGCCCGGGGCGACGCCCGGGTCTTCGCCGACGGACGACTGCACCTGCACGTCGCGAATCTCCCGGACGTTACGGGGTACTACGAGGTCTGGCTGATCAATCCGACGACCATGGAGATGTTCTCGGTGGGTGTGCTGCGGGGTAGCTCCGGCGACGCCCTGCTGCCCCTGCCCCCGAATGTGGATCTTCAGGCATATTCGGTGGTCGACGTCTCCGCCGAGCAGTACGACAACCAGCCCGCCCACTCCGGCGACAGCCTGCTGAGGGGCACCCTGACGGGCTGATCGGCGGGCCGGCTCAGCTCCCCGGCCCGCCGATCAGCTCCCATCGGCGTACTGCGCGCGGACCCGCCCGACCGGGCGGGGACGACCGGGCGCGGGGACGACGGAGCCGCCGCCCGGCGGACCGGACGGCGGCTCGGTGCGGACCCAGGACGGGTCACTTGCGCTTGCGGATCTCCTCGGCGGCCTGCGGTACGACCTTGAACAGGTCACCCACCACGCCGTAGTCGGCCAGCTCGAAGATCGGGGCCTCGCCGTCCTTGTTCACGGCGACGATCGTCTTCGAGGTCTGCATGCCGGCCCGGTGCTGGATCGCGCCGGAGATGCCCAGCGCGACGTAGAGCTGCGGGGAGACCGTCTTGCCGGTCTGCCCGACCTGGAACTGGTGCGGGTAGTAGCCGGAGTCGACCGCCGCCCGGGACGCCCCGACGGCACCGCCGAGCAGGTCGGCCAGTTCCTCGACCAGCTTGAAGTTGTCGGCGTTGCCGACGCCGCGACCGCCGGAGACGACGATGCCGGCCTCGGTCAGCTCCGGGCGGGAGCCCTTCT
Source organism: Micromonospora sp. HM134 (assembly GCF_007833915.1). Lineage (NCBI taxonomy): Bacteria > Bacillati > Actinomycetota > Actinomycetes > Micromonosporales > Micromonosporaceae > Micromonospora > Micromonospora sp. HM134. The sequence goes on along the minus strand of NZ_CP041061.1, from coordinate 1,430,268 downwards.
GCTCGGCGACCCGCTCGACGACCTTCGCCAGCCTGTCGGTGTCGGTGACCGACACGGTGAGCTGTTCGACGGTCGGGGTGGCCGCCGCCGGGGCCGGGGTGACCGAGTTCGGCCGTACGGTGACCAGCGGCAGCCCCTTGGTGACCTTGGACTTGACGATGGTGGAGCCGGCGAAGGCGACCTGGGTGGCGGTGCCGTCGGCGTCGAGACCGACCACGTCGGTCAGGATGCCGTTGTCCAGCTTGACGGCCAGCCGGGCGGCGATCTCCTTGCCCTCCTGGGCCGAGGCCAGCAGGACGGCGGCCGGCTGCACCCGGTTGACCAGTTCGGCCAGCACGGTCGCCTTGGGGGCCACCAGGTAGCCGTCGATCTCCTCGCTCTCGGCGGCGTAGATCTTCTCCGCGCCGTACTCGCCGAGCTTGGCGCGCAGCGCCTCGGCGGCACCGGGGCCGCCGAGCACCACCGCGCTCGGGGTGCCCAGTTCGCGGGCGAGGGTGAGCATTTCCAGGGTGACCTTCTTGACGCCGAATTCCCTGGTGGCTTCGACGACGACGAGAACCTCAGCCATGTTCAGACCCCTCACACGAACTTCTCGGTGGCGAGGAACTCGACCAGCTTGACGCCGCCCTCGCCCTCATCGGTGATCTTGGCGCCGCCGGAGCGCGGGGGACGCCTGGTGTGCTCGACGACGGCGCTGGTGGCGCCCTCGAAGCCGACCTCGGTGGGCGCGACGCCCAGGTCGGCCAGGGACAGCGTCTTCACCGGCTTCTTCTTGGCGGCCATGATGCCCTTGAAGGAGGGGTAGCGCGGCTCGTTGATGGTGTCCCAGACGGAGACCACGGCCGGCGTCGCGGCGGTGACCACCTCGTAGCCCTCCTCGGTCTGCCGCTCCACGGTCAGCGTGCCGCCGTCGACGGTGAGCTTGCGCGCGCCGGTCAGCGCGGCGACCCCCAACCGCTCGGCGAGCATGTGCGGCATGACCTGGACCCGGCCGTCGGTCGACTCGGCCCCGCAGAGCACCAGGTCGGCGTTGAGCTGCCCGAGGGCGGCGGCGAGCACCTTCGAGGTGGCCACGGCGCAGGACCCGTGCAGGGCGTCGTCGAGGACGTGCACGGCGGCGTCCGGGCCCATGGAGAGCGCCTTGCGGATCGACTCGGTGGCCCGGTCCGGTCCCATGGTCAGGACGGTGACCTCGCCGCCGTGCGCCTCCTTGATCTTCAGCGCCTCCTCGATGGCGTACTCGTCCATCTCGTTGATCACGTTGTTCGCCGAACCGCGGTCGACGGTGTTGTCGTCAGCACGCAGGTTGCGGTCCGCGCCCGAATCAGGCACCTGCTTGACGAGTACGACGATGTTCATCGCGATTCGACAACCCTCCTGTTGGTGGTGTGCGATCTGCTCGCCCGGTTAAGGGCGGAGCTTTGCGCGTCGTTGACACCCGGTCAACCGCAGGCTGCTGTGCAGTTGCCCACGAACGCAATGTTACCTGCCAGTAGGTTACCCCTCCCGGCCACCCACGGTGACACACCTCACCGCGCTGCGGCCGGGCCCCCGACCGACGCCCGGCCGGCGTCAGGCCGGGCCGGCGGGGTCGGCCAGGGCGGTCCTGATCCGGGCGATCGCGTCCTCCTCGGCCGGCGTCACCCCCCGGTGCGCGCGGGCCACCTCCGCCGCGGCGGTCAACACCAGCTCGCGGTACGCCGACACGTCGGCCGGGGACTTCTCCCGCAGGATGTCCACCGCCCGTGAAAGCGCCGGCAGCACCACCGACTCGACGTCCAGGGCCGAGTCCCGGGGCAGCCGGGGCAGCCCACCGGCGCTGAGCGCCTCCTTCACCAGCCCGCTGGCCCCGGCGAACGCCCCGGACGCGGCGAAGCTCTCCCGGATCATCGCGAACACCCCCGGGTCGGCGTTCGACACCAGGAAGACCGCGCCGAACGCGCCCGTCTTGAGAACCTGCTGCTCGTCGTCCGTCAGCCGCTGCTCCATGATCACGGAGTGTAGACGTACGGGGTGGTCGTGGTGACCGGGACGAAGCCGAGTCGCTCCAGGATGGGTCGGCTGTCCTCCGAGGCGTCCACCTGCAACAACGTCTTGCCCCGCTGGTCGGCCAGGCGGGCCCGGTAGACCACCAGCGCCCGGTAGACGCCCCGGCGTCGCCACTGCGCCAGCGTCGAGCCGCCCCACAGGCTGGCGAAGCCGGTGCCGTTGAGGTAGCGAACCCAGCCGGCGCTGACCACCGTCTCCCCCGCCTCGGCCACCACCACGGTGATCGACTGCGGGTCCGCCTCGATCTCCCGCAGCAGGCCGGTGACCAGGTGGGAACGGTCGCTGCGCCAGACCTCCTCCTCCATCGCGGCGATCCGCTCCAGGTCGTCGCGACCGGTGACCTCACGCAGGCGTACCCCGTCGGGTGGCACCGGAACGGCGGCGGCCAGGGGCGCGACCGGCCCGATCAGGACGGTCTCCCGGTCCTCCGGGACGAAGCCGGCGGCGCGCAGCCGGTCCGGCAGGTCGGCGGGCTCGTCGTGGGAGTTGTGTTTCCACTCCACCGACTCGCCGCGCTGCCGGAACAGCTCGACCTGGCGGGCGATCAACGCGTCCAGCTCCGGCCCGGCCAGCCCGTCCAGGGTGCGGTAGGTGAGGAAACCGCCGTGGTCCAGACCCAGGATGCGCACCAGCGGGCCGTCGTGTTCGACGGTCACACCGGCCGGGACCGGGTCGGGGATCTCCGGCCGGAGCTGCCGGTCGTAGGTGTCGCGCAGGGTGGTGGCATCAAGATCGGTCATCGGTCCAGGCTATGCCGGCGGCAAAGCGGATAATCGGCGTCGTGTGGCAGGCGATCAGACGGTGGTTCGACCCGTCGGACCTCAACTCCGTGGGCAGCACCCCCGACTACCGTTTCTCCCTGGCCAACGAACGGACCTTCCTGGCCTGGCTGCGCACCGGGCTGGCGCTGATCGCCGGTGGGCTGGCCGCCGCCCAGTTCCTGCCGCCGCTGCCGCTGCGGCACCTGCGGGAGGTGATCGCGGTGGCGCTGCTGCTGCTCGGCGGCACCGTCGCCGTCCGGGCGGTGGACCACTGGTCCCGCACCGAACAGGCCATCCGGCTCGGCGAACGACTGCCGGCGTCCCGGTTCCCGGCCGTGCTCGCCCTGATCGTGGCGGTGGGGGCGCTGCTGCTGGTGGTGGCCGTGCTGGCCCGTGGGGTGAGCGGCAGGTGACCGGGGCGCCGTCGGACGGGACCGGCGATCCCGGCCTGCAACCCGAGCGCACCCGGCTGGCCTGGCGGCGCACCGGGTTGGCGTACACGGTGGTGGCGGTGCTGGCGGTCCGGCTGGCGCTCACCGGTGACGTCGCCGGGGCGCTGCTCGCCGGGGCCACCGTGCTGGCCTGGTGGGCGACGCTGGTGGTGGGCTGGGGGCGGGCCACCGGCCGCCGGCAGTCCCGCCTCGACGCGCGGGCCGTCCCGCTGGTGGCCCTCGGCACCGCCGGTCTGGCGCTGCTGTGCGTGTCGCTCGTGCTGCGCGGGGTGTGGTGACGCGCACGGCTGCGCCATGATGGGTGCATGGCCCGGCTCTATGTGCTGTTGTTCCTGCTCCAGGTGGTGCTCGCCGCCTGCGCGCTGATCAGTTGCCTCTCCGCCGAGGACGGGACGGTCCGCGGGCTGCCCCGGTTCGCCTGGGTGGTGGTCATCCTGTTCTTCCCGCTGGTCGGCTCGATCGCCTGGTTCCTCGCCGGCCGCCCGGTCGCCGAGGGTGACCGCCGCCTGGGTTGGCCGCCGGCCAGCCGGCGGCCCGTCGCGCCCGACGACGATCCCGAGTTCCTCAAGTCGATCGACGAACGCGTCCGCCGCGACGACAACGCCCTCTTCCAGCGGTGGGAGGAGGACCTGCGCGGCCGGGAGGACGACCTGCGCCGCCGCGACGGGGGCCCGTCCCCCGACGGCACCGCGCCCCCGGCCGGCCCGGCGTCCGCCGACCGCACGCCGCCCCGGGAGGACGCCGCTCCCCGGGAGGGTGAGCGGCCCCGCGACGGCGAGCGGCCCGAACTCTGACGGCGGCGGGATCACACCCGCCGGCGCAGGCCCCGCACCGCGAGCGGGGCGAAGACGGCGGCGATGGCCGCCGCCCACAGCAGCGACTGGAGCACCGGCGCGGCCACCGGCCCGCCGACCAGCAGCCCCCGCAGCGCGTTCGCCAGGATCGTCACCGGGTTCACCTCGACCCAGTGCTGGAGCCACGACGGCATGGTCTCGGTCGGCACGAAGGCGTTGCTGGTGAAGCTCAGCGGGAAGATCACCGTGAAGCCGAAGATCTGCACCTTGTCCGGCTCGCTGACCAGCACCCCGACCAGCACCGACATCCAGGCGGCGGCGAGCGAGAAGACCAGCAGCAGGGCGAACGCGCCGAGCAGGCCGAACACGCCGTTGCCGAGCCGGAAGCCGAGGATCATCCCGACGCCGAGCAGCAGGGTCAACGACCACGCCTGCTTGACCGTGTCGGCGACGATCCGGCCGGCGAGCGGGGACCAGCGGGCCACCGGCAGCGACCGCAGCCGGTCGAACACCCCCTTGGTCAGATCCTGGTTGAGACCGAAGCCGGTGGTCATCGTGGCGAAGAAGGCGTTCTGCACGATGATGCCCGGCAACGCGAAGGTCAGGTACTCCCCCGGGCTGCCGGAGATCGCCCCACCGAAGACGTACGTGAAGAGCAGCACGAACATCACCGGTTGGATGCTCAGGTCGAGCAGCTCCATCGGGTTGTGCTTGATCTGCACCAGGCTGCGCCAGGCCAGCGTGCCGGTGTGCCGCAGGCCGGCGGTCGGGCCGAGCCGGCGGGCCGGCGTGGCCGGGGCCGACGGTGCGGCGACGGTGGCGGCGGTCATGCCGGGCTCCCTTCCAAGGCTGCGGTCTCGTCCTCGGCCCGGTGGCCGGTGAGGGAGAGGAACACCTCGTCGAGGCTGGACCCGCGCAGGGCCAGCTCGGCGACGGACACCTCGGCGTCGTCGAGCCGGCGGACCACGGCGGGCAGCGCGCCCGGGCCGTTGACCGGCGCGCTGACCGTGGTCTGGGTGACCTCCGGGTCGACCCCGGTCACCTCGCCGACGACGGCGAGCACGGTGGGCAGGTCGGCTGCCTCGACCGGCCGGACGGTCAGCACCTGGCCGCCGGTCTTGGCCTTCAGCTCCTCCGGGGTGCCCTGGGCGATGACCCGCCCGTGGTCGACCACGGCGATCTCGTCGGCCAACTGGTCGGCCTCCTCCAGGTACTGCGTGGTCAGCAGCACGGTCACCCCCTCGGCCACCAGACCCCGGACGATGTCCCACAGGTCGTTGCGGCTGCGCGGGTCGAGGCCGGTGGTCGGCTCGTCGAGGAAGAGCACCTGTGGCCGACCGACGAGGCTGGCCGCCAGGTCGAGCCGGCGGCGCATGCCCCCCGAGTAGGTCTTGGCGGCCCGGCCGGCGGCGTCGGTGAGCTGGAACCCGGCCAGCAGCTCGGCCGCCCGGTCCCGGGCGCCCCGCCGGGACAGGCCCAGCAGCCGGCCGATGAGCAGCAGGTTCTCGGTGCCGGTCAGGTTCTCGTCGACCGAGGCGTACTGGCCGGTGAGGCCGATCAGCTGGCGGACCCGGTGGGCGTCACGGCGGACGTCGTACCCGCCGACGGTGGCGTGCCCCTCGTCGGCGGTGAGCAGGGTGGCGAGCACCCGTACCGCAGTGGTCTTGCCGGCGCCGTTGGGGCCGAGCAACCCGAAGACCGTGCCGGCCGGGACCGCCAGGTCGACCCCGGCCAGGGCGGTGGTGTCGCCGAACCGGCGCACCAGCCCTTCGGCGCGGATGGCGTATGTCATCAGAACTCCCGTCGTTATCGCTGGATCGTCCAACGATGGGCGAGGGGTCTGACGTTACGTGCGTCGCCGCTGACATTCCGCCGATTTATCCGCACGGCAGAACACGACCGCCGCCGGGTCCGGCGGCGGTCGTGGGCCGCGTCAGGCCAGGTTGGACGAGCGCGGGTACGCGTCGGCCGGGTCGGTGAGCACGTTGACCAGGTACGGCACCCCGGCGTCGAACGCCCGCCCCAGGGCCGGACCGAGGTCGGCCGCCTTCGCCACCGTCTCCCCGGCACCGCCGAGCGCCTCCACCACCTTGTCGTAGCGCAGTTCGGGCTGGAGGTCGGCGGCGACGTCGTAGCCGTACATGGCCCGCATCGGGTGCTTCTCCAGCCCCCAGATGCCGTTGTTGCCGACCACGATCACCACCGGCAGCCGCTGCCGGACCAGCGACTCCACGTCCATCAGCGAGAAGCCGGCCGCACCGTCGCCCATCAGCACGCAGATCTGCCGGTCGGGGTGGCTGACCCGGGCCCCCATCGCGTAGCCCGTCCCGGTGCCCAGGCAGCCGTACGGGCCGGGGTCGAGCCAGGTGCCGGGCTGCGACGGCTCCAGGTAGCGCCCGGCGTACGAGACGAAGTCGCCGCCGTCGCCGATGGTGATCGCGTCCGGGGCGAGGGCCCGGCGCAGCTCGCCGTAGACCCGGGCGGGGCGGATCGGGTCGGTGTCGGCGGCCATCTCGGCGGCGTCGCGGGCGCGCGCCGCGTCCTCGGCGGTGCGCAGCCGCTCGATCCAGTCGGCGTGGTCGGCCCGGTCACCGGGGTGGTCGGCGAACGCGGACAGGATCAGCCGCAGGTCACCGGCGGGGCTGGCGGCCGGCTGGACGTGCCCGGCCCGCTGGGTGGGGGCGTCGACGACGTGCACCACCGCCGCGTCGCCGAAGTCGCCGAAGCCGAGCCGGAAATCCAGCGGGGTGCCGACGACGACCACCACGTCGGCGTCGCCGAGCGCGACCCGGCGGGCCTTGGCGAAGGCGAGCGGGTGCTGCGGCGGGAGCGCCCCGCGTCCCATGCCGTTGGTGAAGACCGGCACCTGCAAGGCCTCGGCGGCCTCGCGGAGGGCGGCGACGGCGTCCCCGGCGTACACGTCGGAACCGGCGATGATCACCGGGCGGGCGGCGGCGGCGATCAACCGGGCCGCCTTCGTCACCTCGTCCGGGTCGGGTTCGATCGGTGCGACGGGCGTCGGGGCGGGCAGGTCGGCGTCGCCGACGGAGAAGATCGCCTCCAGCGGGAAGTCGAGGAAGACCGGGCCCCGGTGCGGGGTGAGCGCGGTGGTCAGCGCGGCGGAGACCGCGCGGGGGATGTCGTCGGCGGTGAACACCGTCTCGGCGTGCTTGGTGACCGGAGCCACCAGCGGCAGGTGGTCCATCTCCTGGAGGCTGCCCGAGCCCCAGCGGAACTGCGGGGCCCGCCCGCCCATCACCAGCACCGGTGAGGCGTTGAAGTGGGCGCTGGTCAGGCCGGAGATGCCGTTGGTGACGCCGGGGCCGGCGGTGAGCACGGCGAGGCCGGGGCGACGCTGGAGCTTGGCGACCGCCTCGGCGGCGAAGACGGCGGACTGTTCGTGCCGGACGTCGTAGAGCGGGAAGCCGGTGGTGTGGGCGGCGTCGTAGAGCGGGAAGACGTGCCCGCCGGAGAGGGTGAACATCTCCCGTACGCCGTGCGCCCGCAGTGCCGCCAGCGCCAGCGCTCCGCCGTGGCCCTCGACCCGTTCCGTCATCGCCGCTCCCCTCGTCCATGACCGGAGTCACACGCTACTGGCCGGTATCCGAGATGTGAACAGTTCTCGGCATGGTCCGGCGGCGCGGGACCACCGCCGCGACGGTGGTCCGACCCGGGGCCGACGGATCGCGGCCCCGGGGCGGGACGGGTCAGCGGCCGGTGAAGTCGGGCTTGCGCTTCTCGACGAAGGCGGCCATCCCCTCGCGCCGGTCGTCGGTGGCGAAGAGCCCGGCGAAGAGCTGACTCTCCCAGGCCAACCCGGAGCCGAGGTCCATGTCCAGCCCGGCGTCGACCGCCAGCTTCGCCGCCCGCAGCGCCTGCACCGGCCCGGTCAGGTACGGGCGCACCAGCGCCACGGCGGTGTCGTAGACCTCGGCCGCCGGGGCGACCCGGTCGGCCAGCCCGATCCGCAGCGCCTCCGCCGCGTCCACCATCCGGCCGGACATGATCAGATCCTTGGCGCGGGCCGGACCGACCAGCCGGGCCAGCCGCTGGGTGCCGCCCGCACCGGGGATGACGCCGAGCTTGATCTCCGGCTGGCCGAGCTTGGCGTCCTCGGCCACCACCCGCCAGTCGCAGGCCAGCGCCAGCTCGCAGCCGCCGCCGAGGGCGTACCCGGTGATCGCGGCGACCACCGGCTTGGGAATCCGGGCGAGCGCGCCGACGGCGCTGGACAGGTCGGCGGCCCGCTCCGCCATGTCCACGTAGGACATGTCGGCCATCTCCTTGATGTCCGCGCCGGCCGCGAAAACCTTCTCCCCGCCGTACACGATGACGGCGCGGACGCCCGGGTCGGCGGACGCGGCCGTGGCGGCGGCCCGCAGCTCCTCCTGGACCTGCTTGTTGAGCGCGTTCATCGGCGGCCGCTCCAGCCGGATGGTGCCGATGCCGTCCCTGGTCGTAAGCCGCACGAACTCGCTCACGCTGCCCTCACTTCCTCGTCGAAGTCGCGTGCCAACCTTACGACCCGGGTCGTTGGGGTACGTAGTCTGGTGTTCGCCCCCCGCGCTCGGGAGTCCAGCGATGATCACGTACTACGACGACAGGTCGGTGCAGGTCACCTCCGCCGCCATCCGGGTCGACGGCCGGTCCTTCCCGCTGGCCGAGATCGGCCTGGTCTGGCACCGCCGGGGCAGCCGCTCCTGGCGGGTGCTGGCCGGGCGGGGCGCGATCGGCGCCGCCCTGGCCGGCCCGCTGGTGGCCGCGGCGGTCGGCATCGCGGTGGCGGTCCGGCTGCACCGCTCCCCCACCGTCACGCTCGCCATCGTGGGGGCGTCGGTGCTGGTCGGGCTGGCCGTCGGGCCGGTCGCCGACTTCCTCTTCAACCACCTGGACCGCTCCTACGACCGGGGCAGCCGGCAACGTGAGCTGTGGGTCCGCTGGCAGGGCCGACCGGTGCTGCTGCTGCGCACCGGGGACGCGCTGCGTTTCGGCCGGATCTACCGGGCGGTGCAGCGGGCGATGGAGAACCCCGCCCCGCCCCGCCGGCCCGGCGGGTCACCGGCGCGGGCGACGGGGCCGACCGCGACCGGCCCGTAGGAGCCGAGGGCGGGCAGCAGGCGGTGACCGCCCCGGGCGGGTCCGCAGCCTGAGTCGGGGCACAGGACGGGACCGTGGCGTCGACCGCCGGTCGGCGCGCCGGGGACACGATCCGTCGGCCACACAGCGGCACCGGTCGCCTGCGAACGGTTAGGGTTAATGATGACCCTCTATTACCGGGACGACACGGTGCAGGTGACCTCCGAGTCGATCCGGGCCGGTGGGCAGGTCGTACGGATCGCCGACGTCGCGTACGTCTGGCACGCACGCGGGGCCACCACGATGGCCGTCCGGTCCCGCGTCCTCGGGCGCGGGGTGCTGGTGCTGCTGCTCTCGCTGCCCCCGTTGATCGCGCTGATCTGTGTGGTCTCGCTGGTCTGGTCGGCGCAGGACCGGGGCGAGTGGAAACCGGCCCTGCTCGTGCTGGCCGCCTGCGGCGTCGGGGTGCTCGCCCTGCTGCCCTTCCTGGAGCTGCCGCTCGGCTGGCTGGACCGGTCCTACGAACGCGGCAACAAGGTCAACGAGCTGTGGGTGCAGCACCTGGGGCAGGAGGTGATGCTGCTGCGTACCCCCGACGCGCTGCGGTTCGGGCAGATCTACCGCGCCGTCCAACGTGCCGTCGAACAGCAGGGGGAACCCCGGTGACCGCGGTCAGTCCCGGTGGCCCACCCCGGCGGCTGCGGGTCAGCTCAGCGGCAGCGCGGTGGCCACCGGCCAGGCCACCAGGACCGCGCCCACCACTGCCGGTGCCCACCGGGGCGCACCGGCCCGCCGCAGCACCGCCGCCCAGGCGGCCTGCCAGCCGAGCAGCACCACGAACAGCGGCACCACCAGTAGCACGAAACCGGGGGCCAACCCCACCACGGCCGCCCCGCCCAGCGCCGGTACGGCGAGCGCGCCGACCGCCGCGTACCGCCAGCTCCGCCCCTGCGTGACCAGCTCCGCGCCGGCCAGGAACACCAGGCAGCCGACCGCCACCACCGGCAGCAGCCACCACCGGGCGCCCACCGGCAGCGCCCAGGTGAGGCCGAGGTGGATCGGCACGGCGACGGCGGCCACGGCGTACCCGGTCAGCAGCAGGGCCGCGACCACCGGCCGCAGCGGCGTACGCCCGCCGGCCGGGACGGACCCACCGGTCGCAGCCGGCGCGGCGGGACCGGTGCCGAACAGGCGGAGCGGCACGTGCCGGGCGGCGGCCAACAGGACGCCGGTGACCAGCAGGAAGCCGGTGAGGTAGCCGCCGACCGCGAGCGGCAGCCGGGTGGTCGGCAGCACCGGGGCGATCAGCACCCCCAGGCCGGTGGCGGCCGTCGCCACCGCCAGCACGACGGGTGCCGGCGCGACGGGTAGCCCGCGCCGGGGGCGCGGCGGACGGTGGCCGGTCAGCAGGGCCGCCAGCGGCACGAAGCCGAGCCCGGAACCGAGCAGCAGCAACCCCGCCGGGACCAGTCGGGCGGCCGGACGCGGTGCCGCCCCGTCGACGCCGCCGACCCAGGCGGCGACCTCGCGGTGGGTACGGCCGGCGAAGAGCACCGAGATGTGCTCGACCCCGGGGACGACCACCACCCGTCGCCCGACGCCCCGCCGGGCGGTCGCCTCGGCGGTGTCCCGGAAGGCGGGGAACTCCAGGCCGCCGACGATCAGCAGCAGCCGCTCCGGCCGGGCGTCGGGCAGGTCACCGCCGTCGGGCAGGGAGATCGCGACGGTGCCGGCGAGGTCGGGGTGGCCGGCGGCGTACCGGGTCACCGCCCCCGCGCCCATCGAGTGTCCGACCAGGACGATCCGCGTCGGGTCAACGTCGGGCCGGCCCCGCAGGTGGGCGACGGCGACCGCCAGGTCGTGTGCCAGGGCGACGCGGGAGGCGGTGTCGTCGCTGCCCGCCCCGGGCAACCCGGCCGGGTTGCCGCCGTGCCCGGCGAAGTCGAGCAGCAGCGCGACCGCGCCCCGCCGGGCGACCGTGTCGGCGAGCGGACGCATCAACCGGGCCGAACCGGCGAAGCCGTGCGCGATCACCACCCCCGGCCGAGGACCCGCGCCCGCCCCGCCGGCCCGTACCTCGGTCAGCGGCACCCCGTCGACGGTGACCTGCCGGGTGGCCAGGCCGGCGTCCGCCCGGAACAGCCCGTAGCCACCGAGGAGCAGGGCGAGCACGGCGAGGACCGTCAGCGCCGCGCGGCCCCGACCGGCCGGCGTCACGCCGGGGGGACGGAGCGACATGCCGGCACCCTACCGCCCGTCCGGGCACGGACCGGTACCCGTTTCCCCGCCGTCCCGGGGCCGGGCCCGCGCCCCGGCCGGGTCCGCCGACCGTGCTCCTCCCGGGCCCGCGACCCGACAGCCGGCCGGGTCGGGCCCACGTCCGCCGACCGTGCCGGCGGGCGGCACTGGCCGACCCGACGCACACTGGGTGACATGGCCATCCCCCTGCCCCGACCGGCCGCCGTCGTCGGTCTCACCCGCTCCGCCCTCGACCAGGCGTTCGGTTCGGCCGCCTCGTTCGCCGCCGTGCCGGCCCGTGCCTTCGCCGTGCTCGACGGGGTGGAGGCGCTGCTGACCCGGATCAACGGGGTGGTGGACCGGATCGAGGGCACCCTGGACCGCACGGACCGGGTGCTCACCGACGCCGAGGAGGCGGTGCGGGAGGTGGCGGTGATCAGCGCGGCGGCGACCACGGCCATCACCCGGGCCACCGACGTCGCCGACGCGGCGGCCGGGGTGGTGGCCGGGGCCGGGCAGGTGTCCCGGGCGGCCGGCGTGGTGGTCGCCGAGGCCGGGGCGGTCGCCGACCGGGCCGCCGGCACGGTGGCCACCGCCGAGGGCGCCGCCGCCGTCGCGGCCGAACTGCTGACCGCGTACGAGCCGGCGTTGCGGCGGGGTGCGCCGATGGCGAACCGGTTCGTGGCCGAGCTGAGCCACGAGGAGCTGGCCGCGGCGATCCGGCTCGTCGACGAGCTGCCGAAGCTCAAGGAGCACCTGACCTCGGACGTGCTGCCGATCCTGGCCACCCTCGACCGGGTCGGCCCGGACCTGCACGACCTGCTCGACGTGACCCGTGACCTCAAGCTCGCCGTCGCCGGCATCCCCGGCCTGGGCATGCTGCGCCGCCGGGGCGAACGACTCAGCGACGACCCGGCCGACTGAGCCGCCGGTCAGGTCCCGGTGGCCGGGGTGTAGAGGGCGTCGATCTCGGCACGCTCGGGCAGCGCCACCGACGCGCCGAGCCGCCGGACACACGCCGCACCGGCCGCCGCCGCCCAGCGCACCGCGTCGACCACCGTCCGGCCCTCGCCCCAGGCCACGGCCAGGGCGCCGGTGAACGCGTCCCCGGCGGCGGTCGTGTCGACCACGTCCACCGCGACGGCGGGCACGTGCACGGCCGGGGCGTCCCGCTCGACGTACCACGCGCCCCCGCCGCCGAGGGTGAGCACCGCCCGGGGCACCAGCGCCAGCAGCGCCCCCGGATCGTCCCGCCCCCGGCCGGTCAGCAGTTGCGCCTCGGTCTCGTTGACCACCAGCAGGTCCACCGCCGCCAGCAGTTCGGCGGGCACCTGCCGGGCCGGCGCGGCGTTGAGGATCACCCGGGTGCCGGCGGCACGGGCGGCCACCGCCGCCTCGGTCACCGTCTCGACCGGGATCTCCAACTGGGCGACCAGCACGTCCGCCCCGCGTACGGCATCCAGCTCGGCGGCGGTGAGGGCGGTGAAGGCGGCGTTCGCGCCGGGGGTGACCAGGATGGCGTTCTCCCCGGCCGCGTTGACCATCACCAGCGCCACCCCGGACGCCCCGTAGACCACCCGCAGGTGGGTGGCGTCCACCTGGGCGGCGGTGATCCTGGCCCGCAGGGTGACACCGAACGCGTCGGAGCCGAGCGCGCCGAGGAAGGTGCAGGCGGCACCGGCCCGGACGGCGGCGATCGCCTGGTTGGCACCCTTGCCGCCGGGCACCATCACGAAGTGGCTGCCGAGCACGGTCTCCCCCGGCCGGGGCAGTGTCGGGCCGGCTCCGACCACGTCCATGTTCGCGCTGCCCACCACGACGATCCGGCTCTGCCGCACCACGACCTCCCGCCGACCGGACGCTCCGCGGCGAGTCTAGGGCCTCGCCCGCCCGCCCCGGGTCCCGTGCCCCGCCGCGCCGGACGGGCGTGCGACGCGGTCCGTCAGGCGGGCACGGGGAGCCGGTCGACCCGGCCGCCGACACGGATCGACCGGCCGGATACGGTTCGCGGCGCGGGCCGTCAGGCGGCGCGGGCGGTCCAGCGGTCGCCGCGGCGTTCGACCACCAGCGGCAGGCCGAAGGTCTTGCTGAGGTTGTCGCCGGTCAACGTGTCGGCCAGCAGCCCCTGGGCGACCACCGCGCCGTCGCGCAGCAGCAGGGCGTGGGTGAACCCGGGCGGGATCTCCTCGACGTGGTGGGTGACCAGCACCAGGGCGGGGGCGTCCGGGTCGTGGGCCAGCTCGGCGAGCCGACCGACGAGGTCCTCGCGCCCACCCAGGTCGAGCCCGGCCGCCGGCTCGTCGAGCAGCAGCAGTTCCGGGTTGGTCATCAGGGCGCGGGCGACCTGCACCCGCTTGCGCTCGCCCTCGGAGAGGGTGCCGTACGTGCGGTCCGCCAGGTGGCCGACGCCGAGCTGCCCGAGCAGGGCGCGGGCGCGGGCCTCGTCGGCCTGGTCGTAGCTCTCCCGCCAGCGGCCGACCACCGACCAGGCGGCGGTGAGCACGACGTCGCCGACCCGTTCCTCGGCGGGGATGCGCTCGGCCACGGCGGCGGTGGTGAGGCCGATCCGGGTCCGCAGCTCGGTGATGTCGGTACGGCCGATCCGCTCGCCGAGCACGTGCGCGACGCCCGTGCTCGGGTGCAGTTGACCGCAGGCGAGGTTGAGCAGGGTGGTCTTGCCGGCGCCGTTGGGGCCGAGCACCACCCAGCGTTCGTCCAGCTCGACCCGCCAGTCGACGTCGTGCAGCAGGGCGGTGCCGGACCGCCGGACGGCGACGCCGTCCAGGCTGACCACCAGATCCGCGTCCACGGTCGAGGGGGTGGCGGCGGCGGGGAACGGGTCACCAGTCACCGCTCCATCCAACCACGCAGCCCGAGGCTGCCCCCCACGGGCGGGTGGCCCGGCCATAGGGTGGGGCACCGTGTCGTTGGTCACCATCCCGGGAGGACGGCCCATGCCCGTACGAGACGAGGGGCGGTGCGGATGAGCGCGGTCATCGAGATCACCGGTCTGCGTAAGACGTTCCGCACCATCCGGCGGGGCAGGCGGGTGGCGGTGGACGGCTTCGACATGGTCGTCGAGGCGGGTCAGGTGCACGGCTTCCTCGGCCCGAACGGCTCCGGCAAGACCACCACGCTGCGCGCCCTGCTGGGGCTGGTCAACGCCGATGCCGGGGAGCTGCGGGTGCTGGGTGCGCCGGCTCCGGAGCAGTTGGGTCGGGTCACCGGGCGGGTGGGCGCGATCGTGGAGAGTCCGCAGTTCTTCGGCAACTTCACCGGGCACCGCACGCTGCGGTTGCTGGCGGTGGCCGGCGGCGTGCCGACGTCCCGGGTGGACGAGGTGCTCGACCAGGTCGGCCTGCGGGACCGGGGTGAGGACCGGGTGCGGAGCTACTCGCTGGGCATGAAGCAGCGTCTCGCCGTCGCGTCGGCGCTGTTGAAGAGCCCGGAGCTGCTGATCCTGGACGAGCCGGCGAACGGGCTGGACCCGGCCGGCATCCGGGAGATGCGGGACCTGATGTGTACGCTCGCCGGGTCCGGGGTGACCGTGCTGGTGTCGAGCCACATCCTGGCCGAGATTCAGCTGATCTGCGACCACGTCACGATCATCGCGCGGGGTCGTCGGGTGGCGGCCGGCCGGGTGGACGACGTGCTGGCCGGGCACGACCCGCACGAGTGGCGGGTCCGGGTGGCCGAGTCGGAGCGGGGCGCGGGGCTGCTGCGGGAGGTCGGGCTGACGGTCGCCGTCCACCCCGACGACGTGCTGGTGGTCGGGGGCGCGCCGGAGCCGGAGCTGATCAGCAGCACCCTCGGCGGGCAGGGCCTGTGGGTCCGCGAGCTGACCCCGGTCCGGCCGGACCTGGAGAGTGTCTTCCTCGAACTCACCGCCGGGACGACCCCGCCGGGGCAGCCGGACGGCGCGGGCGACGCCGACGAACCGCTGATCGAACTGGACCGGACCGACGGTCGGAGGGTGGACGCGTGAACCTGGTCCGTGCCGAGGTGGAGCGGTTGACCGCGCGCCGCTTCGTCCAGCTGATGGTGCTGCTGCTCGCGGTGGCCTTCGCGGTGACCACCGCGACCACGCTGATCGGGTCGCACCGGCCGACGGCGCAGGAGATGTCCGCCGCGCAGGAGCAGGCCGCGCAGGCGGTGGCCGCGATGGAGGCGGAGCACACCCGCTGCCTGCGGGTCCGGGCCGGCGAGATCCCGATCACCGAGGACGCCGGCTACGTGCCGGCCGACTGCGCCGAGCTGGACCCGGCGCGGATGGAGCGGCTGCCGGTGGCCACCGACTACCTCACCTCGGTCTTCATCTTCTCCCAGGAGGCGCGGGGGCTGCTCTACTTCCTGATCGCGTTCCTGGTGCTGTTCGGCTTCCTGGTGGGCGCGTCGTACATCGGCGCCGACCTGAACTCGGGCGGGGTGGTCAACCTGCTGCTGTGGCGTCCGGGCCGGCTGACCGTGCTCGGCACGAAGCTGGGCACCCTGGTCGGGGTGGTGGCCGCGCTCGCGGTGCTGGCGTCGGTGCTCTACCTGGGCACCTTCTGGACGATCGGGCAGACGGCTGGCGCGCCGGGCCCGCTGGACGGGCAGTTCTGGGGTGGGCTGGGGGCCATCTACGGGCGGGGTCTGGTGCTGGTGCTGCTGTCGACCGTGCTCGGCTTCGGGATGGCCACGCTGGGCCGGCACACCTCGGCGGCGTTGGGCGCGGTCGCCGCGTACGCGGTGGTCTGGGAGATGGGCGCCCGACTGGTGCTGCAGATCCTCGACGTGGCCCGGGCGGACCTGCTGATGCTCTCCAACTACCTGGGCGCCTGGTTGTCCGGCCGGCTGGAGTTCTGGGACGACCGGGGTTGCCCGCCGGGCAGCGGCGTCTGCGACGGCGGCGTCTACGCGATCACCTGGGGGCCGGCGCTGCTGGTGCTGCTGGCGCTGACCGGTGCGGTCACCGGTGCCGCGTTCGTCGCGTTCCGCCGCCGCGACCTCGTCTAGGGGCGGTCCGACCTGCGCCGGTCACGGCGACATCTTGCCGTGACCGGCGCAGTGGTGAAGTATTCCTTCATGGCGTCGGGCGGACGGGGTGGTCGGTCAGCCGACTGTCGACCCGAACACCTCGTCCCGCACGGCGTCCAGCGCGGTCCGCAGCGCCCCCCGCAGGATCGGCTCCTCGGTCAGCCCGGTGGGCACCACCCGGGGCCGGACCAGGGTGATCGCGGCCACCTCGTGCTGCACCCGTTCGGCCAGCGCCGCCCCACCGGCCTGCCCCACCTCACCGGCGAGCACCACCAGCGGCGGGTCCAGCACCACGCAGGTGCTGGCCACCCCGAGGGCGAGCCGGCGGGCCAGCTCGTCGAGCAGCGGGCCACCGGCGGTGCCGGCGGCGATGGCGGCCCGCACCGCGCCCGCCGCGTCGGGCGCGTCGATGCCGTGCTCCCGGGCCACCGCCTGCACCGCATCCGCCCCGGCGAGCTGCTGGAACGCCGGCTTGGCCCGGCGCGAGACGTCCCGGGGGATCGGCACCCCCGGCACCGGCAGGTAGCCGATCTCGCCGGCCGCGCCGCTGCTGCCGTGGTGCAGCCGGCCCCCCAGCATGATCGCCAGACCCACGCCGGCGTCCACCCAGACCAGGACGAAATCCGCCAGCCCCTGCGCGGCCCCGGACTGCGCCTCGGCGACGGCGGCCAGGTTGACGTCGTTCTCGAAGACGACCGGGGTGTGCAGGTCCTCGCGCAGCGCGGCGAGCAGACCCCGGTGCCAGCGGGGCAGGTTGAACGCGAACGTGATGTCCCCGGTGGCCGGGTCGACCAGACCGGGGGTGCCGAGCACCACCCGCCGTACGCTGTCCAGCTCCGCGCCGGCCCGGCTGGCCGCCTGCACCACCGCCGTGTGCACCACGCCGACCGGGTCGTCGGTGTCCCGGGTGGACTGCTCGACCCGGCTGACGACCGCGCCCGTGATGTCCGCGCAGGCCGCCACCACCCGTTCCGCGCCGACGTCCACCCCGACCACGTACGCGCTGCCCGGCCGGACGGCGTACAGCTGCGCGTTCGGCCCCCGCCCACCGGCCTGCTCACCGACCCTGGCGACCAGCCCCCGCTCCTCCAGCCGCTCGACCAGCTGCGAGGCGGTGACCTTGGACAGGCCGGTCAGCTCGCCGAGCCGGGCGCGGGTGAGCGGGCCGCGTTCGAGCAGGAGCTCCAGCGCCGCACGGTCGTTGAGCGCCCGCAACAGTCGGGGGGTTCCGGGCAGCCGGGTCGCACTCATGCCACGTCCTCTGGTTTTCGTAAACTCTGCTAACCGAATCGCGTTGATCAGGGATGTCCGTAGCGTATCGGCCGCCCCGCGGCGGGGAACTCGGACGACCCGGCCGCCCGTGCCGACACACGTGCCGTCCACCGGCACGCGCCGACGGCCGGCCGGTCCGCCACCGGCGCGGATTCCGGGCGGCGGGAGAAGGGGGTTCAGGTGGGGGTTGATCCAGGACTGCGCCGGCTGGCGCTGGGCACGCTGCTGGCCGCGTACCCGGGGCCGGTGCCGCCGGACTGGGCGGTCGCGTTGGTCGCCGAGGGGCTGGCCGGGCACACCCTGTTCGGCGGCAACGTGCACGACCCGGGCCAGCTCGCGGCGAGCACGGCCGCGCTGCGTGCCGCCCGGCCCGACGTGCTGCTCGCCATCGACGAGGAGGGCGGCGACGTGACCCGGCTGGCGCACGCCACGGGCAGCCCGTACCCGGGCAACGCGGCGCTCGGCGCGGTCGACGACACCGCGCTCACCCGGGAGGTCTACGCGGCCATCGGCGTCGAACTGGCCGCCGTCGGTGTCACCGTCGACCTGGCCCCCACGGTCGACGTGAACACCGCCGACGAGAACCCGGTGATCGGCACCCGCGCCTTCGGGGCCGACCCGGGCCGGGTGGCCGCCCACACGGCCGCCGCCGTGGCGGGCCTCCAGTCGGTGGGGGTGGCGGCCTGCGCCAAGCACTTCCCCGGCCACGGCGCGACCGTCGCCGACTCGCACCACGAGTTGCCCACCGTGGACGCCGACGCGGCGCTGCTGCGGGCCCGCGACCTGCCGCCCTTCGCGGCGGCGGTCGACGCGGGCGTGCAGGCGGTCATGACGGCGCACATCCGGGTGCCGGCGCTGACCGGGGACGGGCCGGCCACCTTCAGCCGGGCCGTCCTGGTCGACCTGCTGCGCGGCGAGTACGGCTTCACCGGCGCGGTGGTCACCGACGCGTTGGAGATGAAGGGCGCGGCCGTCGCCGCCGGTGGGGTCGGGCCGGCCGCCGTACGGGCCCTGGCCGCCGGGGCGGACCTGCTCTGCCTGGGCGCGAAGGTCGACGCGGCGCTGGTCGAGCGGGTGGTGGCCGAGATCGTCGGGGCGCTCGGGGACGGCCGGCTGGACCGGGCCCGGGTGGAGCAGGCCGCCGGTCGTGCCGCCGCGCTCGCCGCCTGGACCGGTGCCGCCCGCCCGGCCGGTCCCGCCGGCCCGGTCGAGGTCGGTCTCGGGTACCGGGCCGCCCGCCGGGCGGTGCGGGTGGAGGGCGACCCGACCGCGCCGGCACGGCCGCTCGTGGTGCAGGTGTACGCCGCCGCCACCGTCGCCGAGGGCCGGGTGCCCTGGGGGCTGGGCCCCCACCTGGCCGGCGTCGAACAGCTCCGGGTGGTCGCCACCGAGGTCGACCCGGCCACGGTACGGCGACTCGCCGGGGATCGGCCGATCGTGCTGGTCGGGCGGCACCTGCACCGGCTGCCCGGCGGTCCCGCGCTGGTCGGGGCGTTGGCCGCGACGCATCCGGTGACGGTGGTGGAGATGGGCTGGCCGGGGCGGTGGCGGCCGGCCGGGGTGCGGGCCTTCGTCACCACCTACGGCGCGAGCCACGCCAACGGCCGCGCGGCGGCGGAGGTGCTCGGCCTGACCGGCTGACGCGCCGTCCCCGCCGGACGGGCAGGCCTGGGCGGAACACCCGGCCGCCGCACCGGCACCGCACCTGACCGGTCCGCCTCGGTGCCGGCCGCTCCCCGGGCGGGACCGGAGCGGTCAGCGAGGTGAGGCTCAGCTCGTGAAGCGGTCAGCTCGTGAAGCGGTCAGCGACGCCAGGGGGCCGGGTCGCCGTGGTCGTCGGGAAGGCCGAGCAGCCGGCCGACCGCGGTGATCCGCAGGACCCGGGACACCACCGGTTGCGGGTCGACCAGCCGCAGGGTGGCTCCCCGGCCGACCGCCTCGGCCGCCCCGCGCAGCAACGCGGCCACCCCCGTCGAGTCGAGGAAGGTGACGGCCGTCAGGTCGACGACGATCTCCAACAGACCGGGCCGGCACAGCGCCTCGTCGAGGTCGCGTTGCAGCCCGGGGACGGTGGCGATGTCCAGGTCACCCACCGGCGCCAGGACCACCCGCCCGTGCCCCTCGCCCGGCGTCGGCAGCTGCATACCCGTCCACTCCTGGCCAACCGGCCGTCCCCGACCGCGCGCCGGCTCTCGCCGCGACGCCCGACCCTACCGGTGACCCCTGACACCGCTCTGCCGGGCAGCCTCCGCACCGGGCGACGAGCACGTTGCGTCACCAGGCTTCGCGGGCGAGCATCTCCATAACTCCAGCTCAAGTCCATTACTGGACAGAGTCGACCCGCCGGCCACCCCTTGCCGAGCGGGCATCCAAGTACGTAGCGTGACCGACACCGAGGTCGGCCGGCGGACACCGGTCACGGCGGGGCCTGGGGCAGGCAGCGGACCGTGGATCCGGCCCGGGATCCACGGTCCGCGCCGCACACCGGCCCCACCCGCACACCGACCCCGCCTCACGGCGGGTAGACGCCGTACGTCGACCAGCCCCGGTCGGCGAACCCGGCCGCCTCGGCGACCCGGGCGGAACCGGTGTTCGCCGGGTCGTGCCGGTAGGTGGGAACGGCCCCCTCGTCGAGCACCCGGCGGGCGGCCTGCGCGACGAGCCGTCGGGCCAGCCCCCGGCCGCGCGCCGCGGGCACCGTGCCGACGGCCAGCTCGTGCCCGTACGCGTCGTGCCGCTTGATGCCGACGCCGGCCAGGTAGCCGCCGTCGGCGTCGCGCACCACGAGCACCTCGCGGTCGAACAGGTGCAGCCAGGGTGGCAGGTCGGGGGCGGTGGGGGCGGTCCAGACGCCGACGTCGGGCAACGCGGCCGGCGCGAGGCACCACCGGAACACGTCGTCGTGGGCCACCCAGGCGGGTTGCCCGACCAGCGCCGGCAGCGCCGCGTACAGCGCGGACCGGGGTCCGGCGGCCAGCTCCCGGACGGTCGCGACCAGCCCGGGTGGCACGGAGAGCACGGTGCTGCCGGCGACCCGGACCGCGACTGCCGGGCGGACCCGGCCGTCCCAGGCCGGACGTGCCCGCCGCCACGAGCCGACCACGTGCAGGCCGGGCGGCGCCGGCCACTGCCCGAGCCAGGTCGCCAGGTGCAGGTACAGCCGCCGGTCCAGCACCGCCCGCCCCTCTCACCCCGTGGGTCACTCCATGATCCACGGTACGCCGGGCCGTCCCGGCCGACGTCCGGTTGCCGGGAGCGCGTCATGGGTAGAGGGGGAACCGGACCGTGAGCTGCCTCACCGGAACCCGGTCCATCGACCGTGCGTCATATCTATTTCCATACATGGACACCTTTCTTTGGGACGGTAATGGCCATGCCCATGCAGCCGAACGAGCGGTACCAGCAGGACAGCGCGCGACTGTGGAACACGGCGGGGGGTGCCGGCCGGTTTCCGGCCCAGCCGCGCTACCGGGAGGCCCGGTGCGGTCGCGGCGTCAACGCCCGGCTGTCCTGGGGTGAGCTGAACACCCTCCCCGCCGGCATCTCCTCCCGTCGCGGCCTCACCGCCCACTGACCCGGTTCGGCGCGCCCGCGACGACGGCCCCGGTCCGTCCCCCGTGGCCACCGGCGGAGCGCCCGGACCGGCGACCCACGACCGCGTCGACCGGCGGGGTGCCACCGCGCGGCGGCCGGCGGCTCCGTCACGCGCCGGCCGTCCGACCGGGGTGTCCGGCCGGGGCGTTCGCACACCTGTCGGGTAGCGTCTTGTGGTCGATTCCGGCCAGCGACAGGAGAACCGCAGCGCATGGGCAAGAAGACGATCCACGTCTCCGACTTCAGCGGCACGGTGCTGCGTCCCGACGACGAGGTGGTCCGGGTCGTCGTGCTGGAGCACCCCGACCTGGTGGCCGGGCCCGTGCGGTTGGACGCCACCGTGACCGAGGTGGAGAGCATCGACGACGCCGCGCTCGACGTGGCGGTGGTCGAGATCCACGACCGGCACGCCGGTGGGGAGCCGCGCCGGGTGGTGCTGACCGCCAGCGAGTTCGACGCGATGGCGACCGACACCCCGATGGCCCAGTTGCTGCGTACCGCCGAGCGGGTCCGCCCGCCGAAGGCCCGCAAGAGCGCCGAGAAGATCGACTACGGCACCCTGGACCACGCCGGGAAGCCGCACCGGGGGCGGGTCACCGAGGAGGAGGCCCGGCTGGTGCGCGAGCAGCTCGACGAGGTCAACAAGCGCCTCGCCGACGCCGGCATCCGGCAGATCGACCCGGCCGACCCGGAGCACGCGCTGCGCTACGGCTTCCCCACCGACGACTGACCGGCCGGCCGGGCGCGCCCCCGGTGCCGCGCCCGGCCCTGGCCCGCCGCGCCGGCCGGCCCACGGGTCCCGCCGGTCGCGGTCCTGTGGCCGCGTCGGTCGCTCCGGCGACCCGGCGCGGCTGTTACCTGCCGTCGGCGAAGCCGGCGAGGGCGGCAGCCAGTTGGGCCTCAGCCCGGTCCTTGGTCAGGCCCAGTGCGGACAGCACGCCCGTGCCGTCCTCCAGTTCCAGCAGCGCCAGCAGGATGTGCTCGGTGCCGACGTAGTTGTGCCCGAGCCGCAGCGCCTCCCGGAAGGTGAGTTCGAGGGCCTTCTTGCCCTGCCCGTCGTACGGGATCAGGTCGGGGACCTGGTCGGACGCGGCGGGCAGCGCCGCGGCGACCGCCTCCCGGACGGCGTCCGGGCCCAGTCCTTCGGCGACCAGGGCCCTGGCGGCGAGGCCGTCGGGTTCGGCGAGCAGGCCGAGCACCAGGTGTTCCGGGCGGATCTCCGCGTTGCCGGCGCTGCGGGCCTCCTCCTGCGAGGCGATCACCACGTTGCGGGCGCGCGGGGTGAAGCGGCTGAAGCCGGCGTTGGGGTCCAGGGCGGCGGCCGCGTCGGCCTTGGCGGCGGAGCGCTTCTGGGCGGCCTGCTTGCTCACCCCCATGCTCTTGCCGATCTCGGTCCAGGAGGCTCCGGAGCGGCGGGCCTGGTCGACGAAGTGGCCGATCAGGTGGTCGGCGAGGTCGCCGAGGTGGTCGGCGACGAGCACCGCGTCGCTGAGTTGGTCGAGCGCGTCCGGGCGGGCCTTCTTGATGGCCTGGATCAACTCGTCGAGGCGGACGGGGTGCGGAAGCTGAGTGGATTCCGTCATGCGTCAACCATAGGTTGACGCTGCCGGATCGTCAACCGAAAGTTGACGATCGCGACCCCCGGGGTGGGTACCGACGCTCCCGGCGATCCGTCGATCCCCCACCGCACCCGCCCCGGACGGGCCGCCGGCGCTCCGATAGCGTGCGGCGATCGGACGGGTCGGGTGGCGTTGCGGGAGGATCGGGAGCATGCGGTTGCACGTCGGCTGCGCGATGTGGACCCACCGGTCCTGGCAGGGGCGGCTGATCGCCCACCCGCTGCCGGTGCACGAGCGACTGCGGCACTACGCCGGCTGGTGCGACGCGGTCGAGGGCAACACCACGTTCTACGCCACCCCGGCCCGGGAGACCGTGGAGTCCTGGGCCCGGCAGACCGGGCCCGACTTCCGGTTCGTCCTCAAGCTGCCGAAGGTGGTCACCCACGAACGGCGGCTCGTCGACGTCGACGCGCCGCTCCGGTCCTACTTCGACGCGATCGCCCCGCTCGGCAGCCGGACGCACGCCCTGTGGATCCAACTGCCGGGGTCGTTCACCCCGACGGACGTCCCCGTGCTCGCCGACTTCCTGCGCCGACTGCCGGAAGGACACCGGTACGCCGTGGAGGTCCGGCATCCCGCGTTCTTCCTGGAGCCTCGCGCGACGCGCCTGCTGGAGGGGGTGCTCGCCGAGGCGTCCGCCGAGTGGGTGCCCTTCGACACCACCGCGTTCTTCCGCACCCCGCCGACCAGTGACGCGGAACGGGAGGCGTGGACGAAGAAGCCCCGCCTGCCGTTGCGGACGGCGGCGCTGACCGACCGGCCGATCGTCAGGTACCTCGGCCGCGACGCCGAGGCGGAGACCGTCGAGGGCTGGCAGCGCTGGGTCGAGATCACCGCCGACTGGTTGCGGGAGGGCCGCTCACCAACCATGTTCGTGCACACCCCGGACAACGCCGACGCACCGCTGCTCGCCCGCCGGTTCCACGACGAGGTGCGGGCCCGGATGCCCGCCCTGGCGGCGCTGCCCGAACCGATCCCGACCGGGCCGCTCACCCTGTTCTGACCCCCGCCCCGCGCCCGCCGCCGGCGGGTCCGGGTCACCCCGCGCCGGTCGACACCGAAAGTTTCGAGGCTCCCGACCCGGACGCCCCGCCCAGCGCGCTCCCCTCAGCCCCCTCCCCCACCCCGGGGCAGGAGTCTCATCAGCGTCTCACCATGTCACCCACGCAGAACACTGATTGACGTTTCTCAATGTTATGCCTACAGTTCCGAAAGAGTAACCGAAAGTTTACCGAAAAGATGATCGGCTCCGGCTGACCGCCGTGGCTTCTCCCCGGGCTGACGCAGGCGGTGCCGGACCGGCACGCCGACGAGCCGGGAGGAACCAGAGACATGACGCAGGTCGTCCTGTTCGCGATCGACATCTGCGCGGTGGCGCTGCTCGTGTTCGGGCTCTACTTCCCCCGACATCGACGCCGCGACCTCGTCGTCGCCTACCTGGGGGTCAACGTCGGGGTCCTCGCGGTGGCCGGCGCCCTGAGCGCCAGCAACGTCGGTGCCGGGCTCGGGCTGGGGATGGCCCTGTTCGGGGTGCTGTCCATCATCCGGCTCCGCTCGACCGAACTGGACCAGCACGAGGTGGCGTACTACTTCTCGGCGCTCGCGCTGGGCATCCTCGGCGCGCTGGGCACCCGCTCGGTCTGGCTCAACGTCGGCCTGATGGCACTCATCGTCGCGGTGATGTTCCTCGGCGACCACCGCCGGGTGTTCCGGCACTACCGGCACCAGATCCTGGTGCTCGACTCGGCCGTCACCGACCACGTCGCCCTCGTCGCCCACCTGGAACAGCTGCTCAACGCCCGGGTGCACGTCGCCACCGCCCAGCGGGTCGACCTGGTCAACGAGACCACCGTGGTCGACGTGCGCTACTCGGTGGCCCGCCGCGCCCCGGCGTCCACCGCCGGTTCGCCGGTGCCGGCGGGAGCACGTCGATGACCCCGCCGCCGTTCGCGTCGACCCTGGCCGGCCTGCCCCCGGTCGGGCTCGCCGAGCTGATCGACCGGGCCGCGCTGCAGAGCAGGGTGGACCGCAAGTACGTCGTCCCGCTGGACGAGCTGCCCGGCCTGCTCGACCGGATCGCCCCGTCCGCCCGGGTGCTGGACATCGGCGGCGCGCGCACCTTCCGCTACGAATCGGTGTACTTCGACACCCCGTGCCTGGCCAGCTACCACTGCGCGGCGTACCGGCGGCGGCGGCGCTTCAAGGTGCGCACCCGCACCTACCTCGACTCGGCGGAGTGCTGGCTGGAAGTCAAGATCAGCGGAGCCCGGGGCCTGGTCACCAAGCACCGGCTGCCCTACCGCTGCGAGGACCGTCGTACCGTCCGGTCGGGGCGGGACTTCGTCGACGAGGCGCTCGACCGCGAGTCGATCCGGTCCGCCCCCGCCGGTGGTCACCTCGAACCGGTGCTGGTGACCGGCTACCGGCGTACCACGCTGCTGCTGCCGGCGACCGCGAGCCGGGTCACCATCGACACCGACCTGCACTGGCAGGACGACCGGCGCGCCCTGGGACTGCCCGGGGTCGCCGTGGTCGAGACCAAGACCCGGTCGGCGGCCGGCCCGGTCGACCGGCTGCTGTGGCAGCGCGGCACCCGACCCGCCCGCATCTCGAAGTACGCGACCGGCCTGGCCGCCCTGCGACCGGACCTGCCGGACGTGCCGTGGCGGCGGACGCTGCGCCGCCACTTCCGCGACGCCACCGGGTCGGCGGCGCCGGCACCGGCGCCCACCACCATCCCCCGAGTCACCCAGGAGACATCGTGCGTCTGACCGTTCGTACGCCCACCCGACGCACCGTCGGGATCGCGGCCGTGGCCATGCTCCTCACCGGGCTCCTCGTGCCGCACACGGCGCAGGCCAGTGCCGGACCGCCCGCCGCGACCGCCGCCCCGCCCCCCGCCCGCGCCGGGGTCACCACCGGCCTGGACACCTCCGCCGCCGACGCCGTCGCCGCCGCCGGGGCGGCGGACGACCTGGTCGGCGACATCGTCTTCTCCCGGCCCAGCGGCACCTTCCAGGGGGAGGTGACGGTGTCGCTGAGCACCGCGATCGGCGGCGCGCAGGTCCGTTACACCACCGACGGCCGGCTGCCCACCGCGCAGTCGCCGCTGTACGCCGGCACACCGCTGCGGTTCACCCGGACCACCCAGCTACGCGGGCAGGCATTCGTCGGCCAGACCGCCTCCGGTGCGCCCGGGACCGCCATGTACGTCGCCCAGAACGTCTCCACCGCCCACGACCTGCCGGTGGTCCTGCTCGACTCGTACGGCGCCGGCAAGCCCGGCCGCGAGTACCTCGACGCCACCGCCATGGTCTTCGAGCCGGGCGGCGGTGGCACCACCTCGCTGGCCGCGACCCCGACGGTCGCCACCCGCGCCGGGTTCCACCTGCGCGGCCAGTCGTCGGCGTCGTTCGAGAAGACGCCGTACCGCGTCGAGCTGCGGGGCAACGACAACGACGACGCCGACTACCCGGTGCTGGGCATGCCGGCCGACTCCGACTGGGTGCTGCGCGGGCCGTTCAGCGACAAGGCGTTGATCCGGGAGGCGCTCGTCTACGATCTCGGGCGCGAGATGGGCATGCCGGCACCGAGGTACCGGTTCGTGGAGTTCTACCTGAACACCGACGCCGCCCCGGTGGCCGCCGGTGACTACATGGGCGTCTACATGCTGGTGGAGACGATCAAGAACTCGAAGAACCGGCTCGACCTCAAGCAGCTCGACGAGGACGACCTGACCCTGCCCAAGATCCAGGGCGGGTACATCTGGAGCTTCGAGTGGCTGGCCGCCGAGGAGCCGACGCTGACCTGCACCGGTGCGGCGGCGACCTGCTGGAACTACCTGGAGGTGCGCGACCCGTCACCGTTGCAGGCACCCCAGCGGGACTGGCTGCGCGGCTACGTCCAGGAGTTCCACGACGTGCTGCGGGCGGCGAACTCCGCCGACCCGGTCACCGGCTACCGGAAGTACATCGACGTCGACTCGTTCGTGGACCAGATGGTCCTCAACGAGCTCAGCCGGGAGATGGACTCCTACATCCGCAGCGCGTACTTCTACAAGGACCGCGACACCAAGATCTTCGCCGGCCCGCTGTGGGACTACGACCTCACCTTCGGCGTCGGTGGTTACTTCGGCAACGACCAGATCGCCGGCTGGCAGTACCAGCAGACCCGGCAGCCGCTGGCCAACGACTGGTTCCCGCAACTCGTGCGCGACCCGGCCTTCGTCAACCAGCTCCGGTCCCGCTGGCAGACGCTGCGCCGGGGCCTGCTCGCCGACACCGCCCTACAGACCCGGATCAACGCGCTGGCCGCACCGCTGACCAACGCCGCGCAACGCAACTTCCAGCGCTGGCCCAACCTGACCGCACCGATGGTCGGCCCGTTCTACACCCCGACCGCGTCCACCTGGCAGGGCCAGGTCCAGGCCATGCGGGACTGGATGCTGCGCCGGGCGGCCTGGTTGGACTCCACCGCCGGCTGGGGCGGCCCGGTCACCACCCCGCCCCCGTCACCCACCCCGACCACCCCGCCCCCCACCACCCCACCGCCGACGACGACCCCGCCGCCACCCACCACGACCCCGCCCCCGGGTGCCGCTCGCTGCACCGCGACGTACACCGTGACCAGCCAGTGGACCGGCGGGTTCCAGGGCGAGGTACGGGTCACCGCCGGTGCCTCGGCGATCAGCAACTGGACCGTGACCTGGGCGTACGCCAACGGCGAGCGGGTCACCCAGGCCTGGAACGCGACCGTGACCAGCCAGGGCACGACGGTCACCGCCCGCAACGTCGCCTACAACGGCTCGCTCGCCGCCGGCGTCAGCACCTCGTTCGGGTTCCTCGGGTCGTCCACCGGCAGCCCCGGTGTCCCGGTGCCGAGCTGCACCACGGGTTGACCTCGGGCCCGCCCGGCCACCTGGCACCGGCCGGCCTCCGCCGCCGGTGCCAGGTGCCAGGTGCCAGGTGCCACCGGGTCGTCAGTCCTCGGCCACGGTCCCGGTCGTGGCCCGGTCCAGCCGCGCCCGGACCCGGGCGGCGTCCGGGTGGCCGAGCCCGTCGAGGATGTCCAGCGCCCGCCGCCAGGTCCGCACCGCGCCGTCGGGGTCGCCCGCCGTGTGCCGGGTTTCGGCGAGCCGGGCCAGGGTGTCCGCCTCGTCGTACCGGTCGCCGATCCGCCGGTACAGCGCCAACGCCTGGCCGTAGCAGCGGACCGCCTGCCGGTGGTGGCCGAGCCGGTCGTGGATGAAGCCCAGGCTGTCCCAGGTATTCGCCTCGCCGTGCCGGTCGCCGGTCGGCCGCAGCAGCGTCAACGCCTGGGCGCAGTGCTCCAGCGCCGGCCCGTACTGGCCGAGCTGGGCGTGCGCCCAGCCGACCGCGTTACGGGCGCTGGCCTCCCCCGCCGGGTGACCGGCGGCCCGGTACAGCGCCAACGCCCGCTGCCCGTGCCCCAGCGCCTCGGCGTGCCGGCCGAGCCCGTCGAGCATCGCCCCGAACGCCCGGTGGGTACGCGCCTGACCGGTGTGGTCGCCGAGCGCGCCGAACAGGATCAACGCCTCCCGGTAGTGCTCCACCGCCTCGTCCACCCTGCCCAGCCGGCTGAGTACCCGGGCGAGATCGCGGTGGGCGTTCGCCTGCCCGGGTCGGTCGCCCGCCCGCTGCGCCCCGGCCAGGGCGCTCTGCTGGGCGGCGGCCAGGTCCGACCAGTTGCCCCGGCGCTGGAGGAAATCCACCAGGCTCCAGGCCAGTTGCCAGGCGTGACCGTCGAACCCGTGCCGTCCGGCGTGGGTGACCGCCGCCAGCAGCACCGGGTACTCGGCGGTGAACCAGGCCAGCGCCCGCCCGTGGTCGGTCGGCTCCTCGGGGTGCACCCCGGGCAACGGGTCGGCCAGGGCCACCGGGTCGCGGCCGGGTTGCAGCAGCAGCGCCGCCGCGTGGGCGGTGTGCACGTAGTGGTCCAGTCCCCGCCGGACCGCCGCCCGCCGGTCCTCGCCCGGGTCGAGGTTCTCGGCCAACTCCCCCGCGTACGCCCGCAGCAGGTCGTGTGCGACGAACCGGCCGGGCGCGTGCTCGGTGACCAGGTGGGCGTGGGCCAGCTCGGCCAGCAGCCGGGACACCTGGCTGCGGGGCAGGCCGGCCAGGCTCGCCGCCCCGGCCAGCCCGACGTCGGGCCCCGGATGGCAGCCCAGCAGCCGGAACAGTCGCGCCGCCGCGGGCGTCAGGTTCCGGTACGACCAGGAGAAGACCGACTGCACGTCCGTCCCGGTGTCCCCGCCGTCGAAGGAGTCCAGCAGGCGCGGCGACTCGCGTAGCTCGTCGACGATGGTGGCCAGCGGGAACGTGGGGTGCGCCGCCCCGCGCGCGGCGAGCACGGCCAGCGCCAGCGGCAGCCGTACGCAACGTTCGATCATCTCGTCGACCGCCCGCGGTTCGACGGTCAACCGGTCCGGGCCGAGCCGCCGGGCGAGCAGTTGCCACGCCTCGGCGGTGCTGAGCAGGTCGACGGCGATCTGCCGGGCGCCCTCGGCGGTGATCAGGCCGGCCAGCCGGTTGCGACTGGTGACCAGGAACAGGCAGCCGGGACTGCCGGCCAGCAGTGGCCGTACCTGCTCGACGTCGCGGGCGTTGTCCAGCAGCACCAGCATCCGTCGGCCGGCGAGCAGGCTGCGGTAGAGCCCCACCTGCGCGGGAAGGTGGGTGGGGACCCGTTCGGGCGGCACCTCCAGGGCTTCCAGGAAACCTCGTACCGCCTCGGCGGGCGTCACCACCGCGCCGGTGGCGTCGAATCCGCGCAGGTCGACGTAGAGCTGCCCGTCGGGGAAGCGGTCGGCGACCCGGTGGGCCCAGTGCACCGCCAGGGTCGTCTTGCCGACGCCGGCCGTACCGGACAGGGTCATCGTGGTGGTCGACTCGCCACCGCCGGACGTGCCGTGGCCGGCACAGCCGACGTCGAGTTGGGCGAGCTGCGCGGCCCGGCCGACGAAGCCGGGCAGCGCCGGGGGCAGTTGGCGCGGCACCGGGAGCCGGGGCGGCGGTGTGCCGGCCCGGCCGCCGCCGACCCGGGAGCGGACGACCGCGCGACCGGCCCGGCCGGTGGAGGTGTGTTCCGGGCTGGCGAGCCGGCGGCGCTCCTCGACCCGGTCCCGCGCGGTGGCCAACGCCCCCTGCTCGGCGGGGCTGGCCCCGAGCAGTCGGATCAGGGTGTCGAAGCGCTCCGGCGGGGGCAGGATGTTCCCGGCGAAGTACTCCCCGATCACGCCCCGCGACCAGCCGGTCTTCGCCGCCAACTGGCGGTAGGTCAGCGGGGTTTCACCCTGTTGCCGGGCCTCCCGGCGGCGGAGCTGACGCAGCAGGGCGGCCAGTTCCTGCACGGTGTGTACCCCGGTGTCCAGTAGGGACACCGGGGACGCCGGACGGGCTGCCCCGTTCATCCCCTGTGGTACGCCCGAAGGTACCCGTTGGTCGGACATGCGGCCTCCACCCCCCGGCCATCCGTCGCCCCGGATTGCCGACAGGGGGAGGGTAGGACCGGTGGCACAGCGTCGGGTAGGCGACCGCCGATGTATGACAGTTCCATGTCGGCCCGGTTTCGCCGGGCCGCAGTCGCCCAGCGTTCGTCCCCCGTCCGTCCGGCGCTGTCCGGGGGTGTCCGGCGGTGTCCAGGATGCGCCGCCGGACACCCCCGGCACCTGCCAATGTCCCCAGGGCGGGTTGAGGCCCGCACCAAGAAACCCTGGGGAAGGGGTACGTATGTCTCGTCCACAACCGACCGTGCTGCGGTCGACCGGGCTGCTGCGCCGGGCCGCCGCCGCGGCGTTCGGCGTCACCATGCTCGTCGCCGGGGTGGCCACCGTACCGGCCACCGCCGCGCCCGCTCCCGCCGCCGGGGGCAAGGCGACCACCGCCGGGTCGTTCATCGACAGCACGCCGGTGCCGGGCGGCTTCGCCTCCTGGAAGGAACTGCTCGAACTCCAGCAGCGGATGAACACCGCCGCCGCCCGGATCACGAAGATCGCGCAGCGCGACGCGAAGTCCGGTTTCGCCGGTGTGGTCGCCGACCCCACCACCCGCAAGCTACAGGTCTACTGGAAGGGCGAGGCACCGGCCAGCCTGGTGGCGACCAGCCGGGCCACCGTGCCGACCGAGGTGCTGCCCGCCGCGTACAGCCGGCGCGAGCTGGACGTGGCGGCGGCCAAGCTGCGCCGTTCGGCCGGTGACCGGTTCACCACGGTCGGGCCGCGGGCCGACGGCGCCGGTCTGCTCGTCGGCACCCAGAACGGCCTGCTCGGCGCGGCCGGCATGGCCGGCGTCCCGGTGACCGTCCAGACCGGGATCTCCGCCGCTCCGGCCACCCGGTGGGACGACACCGCGCCGTGGTGGGGCGGCGGCGCGTGGCGCAACGCCACCACCGGTGGCGGCTGCTCGACCGGCTTCGGGGTCTTCCAGGGCGGGGCGGCACGGATGCTCTCCGCCGCGCACTGCGGCAACATCAACAACGCCGCGACCGACCCGACCGGGCAGTCGATGGGCATCGTCGGCACCCGCAACGCCGGCACCGACACCCTGCTGCTGTCGGGCAGCTCGGGCGGTCGGGTCTTCAACAACAGCACCGACGCCAACGGCGCGGTGGTCAGCGAGTTCAGCAACCAGGTGATCGGCGCGCAGGCCAGCCAGGTCGGCAACTTCGTCTGCACCTCGGGGGCGTACTCGGGGACCCGGTGCTCGATCCAGGTCAAGGCCCGGAACCTGTGCATCAACGTGCGTGACTTCGGCACGGTCTGCGGCCAGGTGCAGGCGGAGAACACCACCCGCACCAACGCGGTCGGCCAGGGCGACAGCGGCGGCCCGGTGGAGATCGTCAACCCGGCGAACACCCTCCAGGTCTGGGCCACCGGCACCAACACCGCCATCGACGACGGCGGCGCGGCGACCGCCTGCACCGGCTACCGGCCCACCGGTCGGGTCTGCGCCTGGCGGATGTACTACGAGGACATCTTCTCCGGGCTGGCCGGCGTCGGCGCCTCGGGCGTGATCCTCGGCTGACGGACCTGGTCCCCGGTCGACGGGGGCTGGCGGAGGAGGGTGGACCGGCGCGACCCCGTGCGCCGGTCCACCCGTTCGTCGTCACCTGGTCGGGACAGGATTCACAGAATCGTCGACCGGGAGGACGGCAGCATCTTGTGACATCGTCATGCGTCACTAATTAACGACGAATCCCACTGGATGGAAAACAACCGGCACCCGGGCCGGTCGGAGGTTCGGTGCGTAGTGCAGATTCTTTGACAGAGGCGCACAAGCCGCCCATCATCCCCACAACCGATTAACCGCCATAACTGGCCGCATTTGAATCCTTGCTTTCCGCACACGACATTGTTAGCCTCGAACACACCCCGCCCCCCATTGGGGATCAAAATTGTCACCCGGATCACGCGAACTCTTACCGACAGACCTCGCACACAGATTTGGGAAAAACATGGAAACTGTGCGGCCGAGGCTATGACAGCCACCCCCACCGCAGCGGTGAAGCCGGGCGAGAACCCCCACCGGGGCGGCGATTTCCACCGTTACTGGATCGCCGGGGCGATCGACCAGATCGGATCGCAGGCCACCGGCATCGTGCTCCCGCTGGTCACCCTGGCCGTGACCCGGTCACCGGCGGCGGCCGGACTGGTGGGCGCGCTGGCCCTCACCGGTCGACTCGTCGCCGCGCCGGTGGCGGGAGTGCTGGCCGACCGGCTGCCGCGCAAACGCATGATGGTCGTCTCGCTGCTGGTCGCGGCCGGCGCGATGACCGCGATCCTGGTCTCCGTCGCGGCCGGCGTGCCGACCCTCGGGCTGCTGGCCGCCGCCGCGTTCGTCGAGGGGGTCGCGCAGAGCGGTTACGAGGCGGCCGGTTCCGGCGCGATCCGGCGGCTACTGCCCGCCGACGACCAGAAGGCGCTGGCCCGGCTGGAGGCCCGCAACCACGCCGCCCGGATCGCCGGCCCGCTGCTCGGCGGCGCGCTCTACCAACTCGCGCGCTGGCTGCCGTTCCTGGCGGACGTGGTGTCCTACCTGGTCGCGGCGGTGCTGGTA
Organism: Micromonospora sp. HM134; assembly: GCF_007833915.1. NCBI lineage: Bacteria > Bacillati > Actinomycetota > Actinomycetes > Micromonosporales > Micromonosporaceae > Micromonospora > Micromonospora sp. HM134. The sequence goes on along the minus strand of NZ_CP041061.1, from coordinate 1,397,324 downwards.
GCCACCATCCGCACCGACCTCACCCCCGAACGCGCCCAGCGCACCTCGTTCCGTACCGACCTGCGGGAGGGGCTGCGGTTCGTCTGGGGGCAGCCGTTCCTGCGCTTCGTGACGATCTGGGCGGCCGGCATCAACGTCACCTTCGGCGCGCTGGTCTACTACGCCATCCTGACCGCCGGCCGGCAGGGCGCACCGGCCGCGTCGATCGGCCTGATCCTCACCATCGCCAGCGTCGGCGGCCTCACCGGCGCGTTGGCCGCCCCGATGATCTTCAGCCGGGTCCGGCCGGTCACCGTCATCGTGTTCGCCTCGTGGGTCATGGTCGCCCTGGTCGTCGCGATGTCCCAGGCCCGGCAGACCTGGAGCTACGGCCTGCTGTTCGGGCTGGTCTTCCTGCTCAGCCCGCTGCTCGGGGTGATCTTCCAGTCCCGGGTGATCGCGCTGACGCCCGACGCGCTCCAGGGTCGGGTGGCCACCGTGATGGGCACCGTCGGCGAGGTGCTCCAGACGCCCGCACCGCTGCTGGCCGGGGTGCTTGTCGCCTGGTACAGCCCCGCCACGGTCGCCCTGGTGTTCGCCGCCGCGCTGGCGGTGCTGGCCACATACACCACCCTCGTCGTGCGCCGACTCCGCACCGGCTCCGGCGCGACGGCCGGCACCGGCCAGGACGCCGCCGACCCCGCCGCCGACGGCGACCGGACCGCCGACGGCGACGCCGGGGCCAGCCCCGACCCCGAGGAGGCCCACCGATGAGTCGCGGCCACCGGCTCTTCTACCCGGCGCTGCCGGTCGTCGCCGAACACGCCCCGCACCGGGCCGTCTACGTCGGCGACGCCGACGGCCGCTGCGAGATCCTGGCCTGGGACCGGGCCACCGGCACCGCCCGGCAGGTGACCGACCGCCCGGCCGGCACGATCCGGGCGGCACTCGACCCGGCGGGGGCCACCATCTGGTGGTTCGACGACGACCTCGGCGGCGTGGGCACCTGGCGGACCTGCGACTTCGACCGGCCCGACCGGTCGGTCGAGGCGTTGCCGGCGGTGCTGCCCGCCCGGCACGCCGGCATCGCGATGGCCGCCGACGGCACCACCGCCGTCGGCCTCTCCGACGACGGCGGGATGACCGTCTTCCTGCGTACCGGCGACGGTCGGGTCAGCGAACGCGTCCACGTCGGCGGCTACGCCTACCTGGTCGACCTCGACCCGGCCGGGCGGCTGCTGGTGGTCGGCGGGGACGCCGCCACCGACCCGGCGGTCACGGTGTTCACCGCCGACGGTGCCCGGGTGGCCGGCATCGGCGGCGGGCCGGACCGTCGGGTGTGGGCGCTCGGCTTCGCACCGGGCGTCGACCCGGCCCGGCTGCTGCTGGTGGTCGAGGACGAGGGGGGCTACCTCCCGGCCACCTGGACCGCCGCCGAGGGGGTGGTCCGGCACGGGTGGTGCCGGTTCGACACCGAGATCACCGCCGGCTGGTTCCCCGACGGGCGGCGGCTGCTCGTCCGGCAGGACCGGCACGCCCGCACCCTGTTGCACGAGGTGGACCTCGTCGCCCGCACCCGGACGGCGGTCGACACCCCGCCGGGCAGCGTCCTGGACGCCGCGGTCTGGCCGGACGGTGACGTCGCGTACGTGTGGACCGACTCGGTGACCCCGCCGCAACTGCGCTCCGTGCGGGGGGTGGAGCTGCCGGAGCACCCCGGCGGTCGGACCGACGCGGGTGGGCCGGACGCCGTCGCGGCACCGGCGGACTACCGCCGCGAGGAGATCCGGGTGCCCGGACCGGGCGGCCCGATCCCCGCCCTGGTGGCCCTCCCGGCCGACCGGGAAGGCCCCCGGCCGGCCGTCTTCCTGGTCCACGGCGGACCCTTCCAGCACGCCCGCGACGCCTACGACCCGCTGGTCGAGATCCTGGTCAGCACCGGGTGCGCCGTGGTCCGGGTCAACTACCGGGGCTCCAGCGGGTACGGCGCGGCCTGGCGCAACGACTTCTCCGCCGGGGTCGGTCTCACCCAGTTGGAGGACCTCGCCGCCGTGCGCGCCCACCTGGTCGCCGAGGGGGTCGTCGAGGACCGGCGCACCGCGCTGTGGGGCACCTCGTGGGGCGGCTACCTGACCCTGCTCGCGCTCGGTCGGCAGCCGGAGCTGTGGCGGCTCGGGATCGCGATCAGCCCGGTGGCCGACTACGTCGCCGCGTTCGAGGCGGCCACCCCGGCGGTCCGGGCGCTGGACGTGCTGCTGTTCGGCGGGACCCCGGACGAGGTGCCGCAGCGCTACGCCCGGTCCTCGCCGGTCACCTACGTCGACCGGGTCCGGGCGCCGGTGCTGCTGGCCGTCTCCACCGGTGACGTGCAGTGCCCGCCGGCGCCCGTGGAGCACTACGCGCGGCTGCTGGCCGAGCGCCGCATCCCGCACCAGGTGGTCCGGCGGCGGGCCGGACACGAGGACTTCGACGCGCAGAGCCACCTGGCTCTGATGCAGACCGTGCTGCTGTTCATGCAGCGGCACTTCGACGGCGTGCAGGACGAAGGCACCCCGGTCGCGCTCGCGATGGCGCGCCCGGTGGGCTGACCCCGGCACGTGACCCGGTCCCTGCGATCCGGAGAGGAGGTGAACGACATGCGCAAGAACGTTGTCGAGAACGACCCGATCAACGGCAACCGCGACCAGCTTCGGGCCTCGAACGTCACGGTCACGGTCACGGTCAAGGTCAGCTTCTAGCGGCCGTACGGGGTGCGGGCCATCCGCCCAGGCAGGTGGCCCGCGCCCCGTATCCCGTCATCCGGCCCGGCCATCACGAGAAAGGAGAGTTCACGTGCGGGTTCTGCTGGTCAATACGCCCTGGACTTCCATCGACGTCCCCTCGTTGGCGATTGGAATCCTCACCAACAGTGTCCGCCAGAAATTGCCGGATGCCGAGGTGGAGGCCGTCCACGCGAATCTCGACTTCGTCGACTGGGTGGTCGACCGGACGGAGTTCGGGCTGAGCGACTATTACTACTACTCACTGTTCACCTATTTTGCCGGCTGCGGCGACTGGGTCTTCTCCTCCGCCCTGTACGACGATCCGCAATGGCGCGTGAAAGAGTTCACCGACCGCGTCCGGACCCAGATGACGGAGCGGGAACTCGCGCTGAACCTGGAGTTGCACCGGTTGGCGCCGGAGTTCGTCGCCGAGCTGGCCGACCGGATCGTCGCCCGGGAACCCGACGTGGTCGGCTTCACCTCCACGTTCCAGCAGAACGCCGCCGCGCTCGCCACCGCCCGGGCGGTCAAGAAGCGGGCCCCCGGCATCCGTACGGTGATGGGCGGCGCGAACTGCGACGGCGAGCAGGGCGCCGCGATCCACCGCAACTTCTCGTTCGTCGACTACGTGGTCCGTGGCGAGGGCGAGGCGGTGTTCCCCCGGCTGCTCGCCGCGATCGACGCGACCCTGCCGGCGGCCGGCGCGGTGCCGGCGCTGCCGGCGGCCGGCGCGACGCTGCCGGCGGACGCGCTGGCCGGCATCGAGGGGTTGTGCTGGGCCGACGCCGACGGCCGGTCGGTGGCGAACCCGATGAGCAGCAAGCCGCTGCCGCCGGCCGAGATCGTCGCCCCGGACTACGGGGGCTACTTCGAGCGGCTGGCCGCCTCCCGGGCCCGCAACTGGGTCGAGCCCCGGCTGGTCGTCGAGGGCGCGCGGGGCTGCTGGTGGGGCGAGAAGCACCACTGCACGTTCTGCGGCCTCAACGGGTCGTTCATGCAGTTCCGCAGCAAGCACCCGGGCCGGTTCTACGACGAGATCATCGAGCTGGTCGAGCGGCACCAGGTGCTGGACATGTTCGTCGTGGACAACATCCTGGACATGAGCTACGTGACGTCGCTGCTGCCCCGGCTCACCGAGTCCGACTACGACCTGCGGTTGCAGTACGAGATCAAGTCGAACATGAAGGGCCCGCAGGTGCAGGCCCTGGCCGACGCCGGCCTGGTCAGCGTGCAGCCCGGCATCGAGAGCCTGAGCAGCCGGGTGCTCAAGCTGATGGACAAGGGGGTCAGCGGCTGCCTCAACATCCGGATGCTGCGCGACGCCGAGACCAGCGGGATCACCATCGCCTGGAACTACCTGTACGGGTTCCCGGGCGAAACCGACGCCGACTACCTGCCGGTCATCGAGCAGATGCCGGCGCTGCACCACCTGTGCCCGGCCGACGGCAGCACCCGCATCGCCATCGAACGGTTCAGCCCGTTCTTCGTCCGTCCCGAGCTGGGTTTCACCGATCTGCGGCCGGCGGCGCAGTACCGGCTGATCTACGACCTGCCCGAGTCGGAGCTGATGGACCTGGCGTACCTGTTCGACGTCCCGCCGCAGGGCATCGACGGCGAGACGGCCGACCGGCTGGACCGGGCGGTCACGCAGTGGCAGCACGAGTACGCCCGCAGCCGGCTCACCCACCACGACCTCGGCGACGAGATCGTGCTGGTCAGCCGGCGCAAGCACTTCGACTGGCACGTGCTGCGGCTGACCGACCCCGTCGAACTGGCCGTCTTCCGGCAGCTCGACCAGCCGCACAGCATCGCCGCGCTGAGCCGACGGCTGTCGGTCGACGAGCCGGTCCTGGTGGCGTTGTTGCAGCGCTGGCGCGATCTCGGCCTGGTCTACGAGGACGCCGGGCAGTTCATCCAGATCGCCCCGCAGGCGATGAACCAGGATCTGCTGCGCATCGACCACCTGCACCTGGAACGCGAAGCCGCGGAGACCAGGGCCGCCGCCGAGGCGGGCGCGCCGGCCGTGCTCACCGCGGTCTGAGGGGAGGGAACGTGTCCACCACCGACGCCGGTCTGCGGCCCATCCTGGTCGGTCTCGCCCGGGACCACGACCCGGCAGTCCTGTCCATCCCCGGCATGACCCTCGGTCCGGCCGAGCTGAGCGAGCCGGCCGCCGACGCGGTCGCCCGCTGGCGTTCCGAGGGGGTCCGCCGGGTCGACCTGCCCGACGCGGTGGACCTGACGGTCACCGGGGACGACGCGACGGCCGTCGACACGGTCCGCCGCCTGGTGCTGGTCCGGGAGCTGACCAGCCACGGCATCGCCGTCGACTGGCGGCTGCGGCTGCCCGGCGTGGAGGCCGACGAGTGGCTTCCGTACAGCCACCTGCGGGCGCCGGTCGAGCTGCTCCCTCCGCCGGGGGGCGAGGGTGACCCGGCCGGGCAGCTCGATGCCTGGGTCAGGGGTTTCTACTTCGACAAGTGCACCTACCGTCGGGGGCCGGGGTTCGTCCAGGTGCGGGACCGCCGCTCCGGTCGGTTGAACCTGTTGACCATCGACGATCCGGCCTACCTGGCGGTGCTCGACCAGTTGCTGGACGGCGCCGCCGTCACGGAGGTCGACCTCGCCATCGCCCGTGACTTCGGCGCGGAGGGTCTGGTCACGAAGATCGGCGAGCTGCTGGTGTGGCTGCCGCACCGGCTGCGCCGGTGGCCCCTGCCGTCGATGGTGATCTGAGCGACCGACGCTCCACCCGCCCGTCCACCGCCCGCGACCCCGGGCCGGTGGGCGGGCGGTCCCGTTTCAGAGCCTGTCGATCAGCCCGGCTGGCGATTCTCGAAAGTTTCGGGTATACAGGGGAGGCGGCCCCCTTGCGGCCGATTTAACACATGCCCCTCGCGGGCCCATCTCGGTGACAGCCGACGTCAACCCGTCGAAATCCGCCCCGCATCCAACCGCTGCTCAAGGCGATGTTTCGGGAAGATTTCCGAAACTTGTTGACAGGCGGAGCATCGACACCCTACCGTCGCCATCGACGGCACTCGATGCTGTCGACACCACCCACCGCGACCCGTCCCCCCGGTTCTGCTGGACGACCGGCCCACCACCGCGTGGTGGCACACACCGAATGACCGGCTGCCGCACCTGGCCACGGACAGTCCACCGGGTCGTACCGCGTCGCTGGCGTCCGCCAGCTGTCACGAGGAGGAACACGTACATGAGCGACACCTCGACCCGACCGCGAAGGAGCGGTCGCCTGCGGCTGCTGCTCAGCGCCGCGTGCGCCGCGGCGCTCGCCGTCACCGGCACGTTCATCGCCTCGCCCAACGCGTACGCCGAGAACGACCGGACCCTCACCTCCAACCTCACCGGCACGCACAACGGCTACTTCTTCTCGTTCTGGAAGGACAGCGGCAACGCCAGCATGACGCTGCGTGCCGACGGCCGCTACAGCAGCAGCTGGGACCGGAGCACCAACAACTGGGTCGGCGGCAAGGGCTGGGCCACCGGCACCCGGCGGACGGTCAGCTACTCGGGCAGCTACAACCCGGGAAACAACAACACCTACCTCGCCCTGTACGGCTGGACCCGCAACCCGCTCATCGAGTACTACGTGGTGGAGAACTTCGGCAGCTACAACCCGAGCAGCGGCGCCACCCGGATGGGCACGGTGACCACCGACGGCGGCACCTACGACATCCTGCGCAGCCTGCGGGTCAACGCCCCATCGATCGACGGCAACCAGACGTTCTACCAGTACTGGAGCGTCCGGCAGCAGAAGCGCAGCAGCGGCACCATCACCACCGCCAACCACTTCGACGCCTGGGCCCGCGCCGGCCTGAACCTCGGCACCAACCACAGCTACCAGATCATGGCGACCGAGGGTTACCAGAGCCAGGGCAGCTCCGACATCACCGTCCGCGAGGGCAGCGGCGGCAACCCGACCAGCGGGCCGACCGCCAACCCGACCACCACCCCGCCCTCCGGCGGCAACTGCACCGCGGTGCTCTCGGCCGCCGAGCAGTGGGGTGACCGGTTCAACCTGAACGTCGCGGTCAGCGGCACCAGCAACTGGGTGGTCAGCCTCGGGCTGAACGGCGGCCAGAGCATCCAGAACAGCTGGAACGCCTCGGTCAGCGGCACGAGCGGCACCGTCACCGCCAGGCCGAACGGCAACGGCAACAACTTCGGCATCACCATCATGGCGAACGGAAACTGGACCTGGCCGACGGTCAGTTGTCGAACGGCCTGACCCCGACCAGTTCCTGAGCGCACCGCGAGCGGCGGGCGGTCCCGGTGGCACCGGGACCGCCCGCCGTGTCGTCGTCACCGCTCAGCCGCGTATCCACTGCTGGTTGCTGCCGCCGTTGCAGGTCCAGAGCTGGACGGCGGAACCGTTGGCGGTGGCCCCGCCGTTGATGTCCAGGCACAGCCCCGAGGCGACCCCGACGATGGTGCCGTCGGCGTTGAGCCGCCACTGCTGGTTGGTGCCGCCGGTGCAGCTCCAGATCCGGGCCCGGGTGCCCGACGCGGCGCTCGCCACGTCCAGGCACTTGTTGCCGTAGACGGTGAGCTGGTCGGTCGAGGTGAGCGACCAGCGCTGGTTGGCACCGCCGTTGCAGTCCCAGATCTGCACCACCGCGCCGTCGGTCTGGCTGGCCCCGTTGACGTCCAGGCACCGGTTCGAGCCCGCGCCCCGGATCTCACCGGTCGGGGTGCCCGGGGAGCCGACGGCGGTCACCGAGAGGTTGTCGAACTGGGCGGTGACGCCCTGGCCGGTGCCGTATCCGATCTGGCCGGCGACCCAGGTCGAGTCGGTGGCCGTGCCGACGGTGGTGCCGTCGATGGCGGCGGTGAGCGTGCTGCCGTTGAGCGTCAACGCCAGGTTGTGCCACCGTCCGGTGCCCAGCGCCGAGGTGTTGCCGCTGGCCAGGGTGCGCCAGTTGCCGCTGGTGTTGTTGCTGCGGATCGACCAGGCCCCGCCGTCGGTGACCCGGAAGTAGTACCCGTTCATGTTCTGCGGGCCCTGGTGGTTGTAGGTGTTGCCGCGCCCGATGAGCTGCGCGTAGCCGGACTTCTCCAGCAGCACGTCGGAGGAGACCGTGTAGTTGCGCCAGGTCAGGTCGCCCAGCAGGGTGTACGGCTCGGCCTGGCCGGAGGTCCAGTAGATCGGGGCCTGCTCGGACATCTGCCGTACGCACTGCCCGCTGCGGCCGGCGGCGCACCCGACGATCTCGAACGAGCCCTGCTGGTCCATCAGGTACCGCGCCTCACGGCCGGTGGCGTACGAGTCGAAGGTGTCGGCGTACGGCAGCTTCAGGTTGCCCTGCGCCGGGCTGACCGCCGTGCCCTTGCCCTGCCCGCTGGTGGTGGTGATGCTGTAGACGTAACCGGGCTGGATGGTGAGCGAGAAGCGCCCGCCGTTCGGGGTGATGTCGCCGCCCCGCACGAAGTGGTCGGCGGTGTTGTTGGAGCGTACGTTCGTCGACCAGACCCGTACCGTGCCGGTGGACAGGCCGCCGGTGACGGTGAAGTCGAGGGTCTGCGCCGCACCGGCGTCCATCGTCTCGATGATGGTGCTGTAGTCACTGTTGTTGGTGGACTTCAGCGAGACGTAGCTGCCGTTGTTGCGGTTGCCGCCGATATACCCGCTCGACGCGTCGAGGTAGCGCCAGCCCGGAGCGGTGAACTGGGTGGTCTGCGCCATCACCCAGGCGTTCTTGCCGATCGAGTAGGCCCCGGACCACGGCTGCTGGGCCACCGCCACGCCGGTGGTCGCCCAAGGGATGTTGGGGGTGATGGCGGCGATGACCGGCCAGTTGATGTACCCGGTCATCTTGCCGTCGAGGTAGCCCCGGTTGATGCCCCGGGCGAGCGCCTGCGCGCCGGCGTTGTAGTCGTCGGAGCCGTTCTCGCTGGCCCACAGCGACTTGCCGGTGGACACCGCGTTGCTGGAGCTGGGGCAGCTGGTCTGGGCGCTGCGGTAGCCGCAGACGTAGTGGCTGCCGAAGACCTGTACGGCGTTGCCGAAGGCCGGGTCGCGCAGCGAGTCGTCGGCGGCGCCCCAACCGAAGTCGTCCGAGGCGACGATCTTGACGTTGCTGTAGCCCCGGGAGTTGAGGGTGGAGCGCAGGTTCTTGTACCAGGTGGTGTTGTAGCCCTTCTCGTTCCACCCGCCGAGGTAGTTGATGGTCAGCCCGTGGGTGCCCGCGCAGTCCAGCCAGGCCACCAGGTAGTCGATCGAGTCGGTGGACCAGAAGTTGCCGTTGCCGATCCAGCCCGGCGCGCCCCAGGCCAGGCCGACCAGGGCGATGTTGGGGTTACGGGTACGGGCCTGCTCCATCAGCCACCACTCGTAGCCCCGGTTGCAGTTGATGCTGCCCCGGGTGTGTTCGTGGCTGGGCTCGGCGCCGGACGTGGAGTTGGTGTCGCCGCCGATCTCCACCTTCATCAGCTGCATCGCCGCGCCGTAGCCCGGCTTGAACAGGTAGTCCAGGATGTCACTGCGCTGCGGCTCCGGGTAGTCGACAAGCAGGCGGCTGTTGCCGCCGCCGCCACTGACCGCGCCGATGCCGTCCAGCGCCCGTCCACCGGACCCACCGTTGATCGTGATGGCGGTCGCCGCCTGGGCGGGCGAGGCGAACCCGGTGAGCACGGCCGCCGCCGCGACCGTCGCCCCCAGCACCGACGCGGCCCACCGGCGGGGACGCCACCCGCTGTGCCACGGTCCGCGCGGCGCTCCGCCGCCGCCCACACTCCGCCGACGACTTGTCGAACTGAACATCTGACTCGCCTCCCCAGCCGGTTACCGGCCCCGAAGCTCTGCGGCGCGGGACGGGGCGCTGCCCGTGACCCGCGCAGCCCTGACATCGTTGATCATCGATGATCAGACGTCACATGTTAGGCACCGTAACGCGCGGCGGTCAACGTCACCAGTGGAGCGAAAGAGCCGATCAACGCGCCTTACGACGACCACGTCCGGCGGAAGACTTTTGTAAAGATCAGACGAATGTGCCGGCGGAGATCCGCACCGGCGGGCGGCGGGCACACCGCCGACCCGGCCGTCGCCGGATCGGCGGCGGCGCGGGTCGGCGGCGTGGCGCGTACGGCTCAGCCCGGCAGGACCAGCTGCGCCGGGGTCGAGCGGTGGGTGGTGGTGCCGTCACCCAGCTGCCCGGACATGTTGTTGCCCCAGCACCACAGGCTCCCGTCGGTACGCACGCCGCAGCTGTGGTAGCTGACGGCCAGGTTCTGCGTCCAGGTGGTCAGGGTGCCGACGCGCAGCGGGGCGGACCGGTGGGTGGTGGTGCCGTCGCCCAACTGCCCGAACCCGTTGTTGCCCCAGCACCACAGGCTCCCGTCGGTACGCAGCGCGCACGACGAGTCCACGCTCGCGTCCACCTTGGTCCAGGTGGTCGCGGTGCCGACCTGCACCGGGCTGGTCTGCACGCCGGTGCCGGCGCCGACCTGGCCGTACCCGTTCTCGCCCCAGCACCACAGCGTCCCGTCGGTGCGGTTCGCGCAGGTGTGCGCGTGCCCGGCCGTCACGCCGGCCCACGAGGTCGCGGTGCCCACCTGCGCCGGGGTGGCCCGGTAGCCGAGGATGCCGACGCCGAGCTGCCCGTCGGTGCTGTCGCCCCAGCACCACAGGGTGCCGCCGGTACGCACACCGCAGCTGTGCGCGTACCCGGTGGTCACGCTCGTCCAGGTGGTCTCCGTGCCCACCTGCACCGGGCTGGTCGCCCGGGAGGGGGACGTGCCGACGCCGAGCTGCGCGTTGCGGTTCAGGCCCCAGCACCACAGCGTGCCGGTGGTCTGGACGCCACAGGTGTGGTTGGCGCCCGCGCTGACGCTGGCCCAGGTGGTGGCGGTGCCGACCTGCACCGGGGTGCTCCGGCTGGTGGTGGTGCCGTCACCGAGCTGCCCGTTGTAGTTGCCGCCCCAGCACCACAGCGTGCCGTCGGTGCGGATCGCGCAGGTGTTGCTGGTGCCGGCGTCGACCTTCGACCAGGTGGTGGCGGTGCCGACCTGCACCGGGGTGGTGCGGTTGGTGGTGGTGCCGTCACCGAGCTTGCCGCCGTAGTTGTCCCCCAGCACCACAGCGTGCCGTCGGTGCGGATCGCACAGGTGTGCAGGTCACCCGTGGTGATCCGGGAGACCGAGGCGGCGGCGAGCGCGGCGCCGGATGCGCCCTGCCCGGTGACGCCGACGCCCGCGACGGCCGCACCCGCCGAGAAACCGACCGCGAGGGTGGCGACCCCGAGCGAGACCGCCGCCGCGGTGACGGCGGTGCGGGCCGCCCGCCGCCATCGGGCCCACAGCCGACTGTCCTGTTGTTCGTTCATGTTCTGTTCTCTCCCCAGACAAACGTCGATTTCTGCACGCTGGAGGCGGCGTCGCCCCGGCGGGTCGGCATCGACCCACCTCGTACAACAGTGACCCTATGCATTGAGTCGCATCAATGCGAGATCCCGCCGGGGCGACTTGGTCCTACCGGTGTCCTCCGGTGACGTCCGCCCGGATCAGCTCCGGCTCCACCGCTGGCCGGCGGCCCCGTTGCAGTCCCAGATCTGGGTACGCGTGCCGTTGGCCGTACCGCTGCCCACCACGTCCAGGCAGCGGCCCGAGCCGACGGCGGTGATCGTGCCGTCGGCGTTGAACCGCCACCGCTGGTTGGCCTGCCCGTTGCAGTCCCAGATGATCACCGAGCTGCCGTTGGCGGTCGCCGCGCCGTTGACGTCCAGGCACTTGCCGCCGAACACCCGCAGCTCCTGGGCGGCCGTCGAGGTCCAGCTCTGGTTGGCCTGCCCGTGGCAGTCCCAGATGATCGCCGCCGAACCGTTGGTCTGCGTGCCGCCGTTGACGTCCAGGCAGCGCCCGGCGGACGAGTTGCGCAGCGCGCCCGTGCCGCCCGGGGGCGGGGTGGTCGGGTTGCCGGTCGGCGAGACCGTCGGGCTCGGCGTCGGGTCGGCGCTGCCGAACTGGGTGAAGAACCGCCACACCTCGCCCTTGGTCCAGGTCCGCACGCCGCTGTCCCCGCCACCGTCGACCGGGCCCGGGGTGTGCCCGCCGTCGAACGCGGCCCACACGACCGGGTAGCCGGAGCGGCAGCCGGAGTAGGTGGTGGTGATGTGGGTCAGGCTGCCGGCGCGCGGCTCGGGCGGGCTCTGCGCCGTACACCCGTTGTTGCGCACGAAGGTGTCCCGCAGGGACCGGCCGGCCGAGACGTTGAGCACCGGGTCCCCGATGCCGTGGATGCCCATGTAGGCGATCGGCTGGCTGCCGCCGCTGCACCCGCTGAGCTGCCCGCCGGAGTAGACCGCGACGGCCCGGAAGACGTTCGCCCGGGAGCAGGCCAGCGAGTAGCTCATCCCGCCGCCGTAGCTGAAGCCCAGCGCGAACAGCTGCGTGGTGTCGACGCACAGGTCGTTCTCGATCAGCCGGACCATGTCGTCGACGAAGGTGACGTCCTGGCCGCCGGGGTTGGCCCAGCCGTTGCCGTTGCCCTGGGGGGCCACGAAGATCGTGCTGTTGTTCGCCTGCTGGCGCAGCCCGTAGTAGGACCAGGCGGCCCCGTCCGACCCGCCCCCGTCCACGTCGTTGGCGGTGCCGCCGTTCCAGTGGAAGCCGAAGATGAGCCGGTACTGGTGGTTGCGGTCGTAGTTGTCGGGGATCCGGAGGATGAAGCTGCGGTTCTGGCCGCTGCTCTGGATGGTCCGCTGACCGCTGGTCAACGTGGGTGCCTTGCCGCACCCGGCGGTCGCGGCGGCCGCCGAGACACCGGCCGCCGCGGCGGTGGTGCCGGGGCCGCCGGCGAGGGTCGTCGCGCCCACGGTCACGACGAGGGCCGCCGCCGCCGTGAGGGAACCGAGGATGGATCTGCGCCTGGTCATGATGGGGCTCCTGCCACTCGGCATGACTGCTTCGGGGTACGGGGTCCACGACGGTTCCGACGTGTCGCGCCCGCCGTGCTCCCGCTGACCGCACCCGCCAAGGACGGCCCGCCAGGAGACGCGCGGTACGCGTACGACGCCGACCGGCCCGTCGCCGCAGCTGCCAGCCTTGTGCGGTCCCGCTGCCCGGGCGGAACCGGCTGGTCGTCGAATCGACGGGTGGTCCACGTCGTGCCCGAACGCCACCCGGCGAGGCCCGGTGCCGTGGCACCGGACGTCGAATCGATTCGGCAAGACCCTAGGTCGAATAGTGAAATATGTCAATGCTGTGTCGGGCGGGTTGCGGCCCGGGGTCGCCTACCCACGGCGACGGACCGCAGGTCACGCAGTGGTTCCCCGGGGCCGGGCCGGCCCGGCCCCGGGGACGCCGGTCAGTTGCGCAGGCTCCACTGCTGATTCGGCCCGCCGTTGCAGGACCAGAGAATGATCTTCGTGCCGTTGGCGGTGGCCGCGCCGTTCGCGTCGAGGCAGAGCCCCGACTGGGCGTTGGTCAGGGTGCCGTTGGCGTTGAGGTTCCACTGCTGGTTGGTGCCGCCGTGGCAGTCCCAGATGATGACCGTGGTGCCGTTCGTCGTACCCGCGCCGCTCGCGTCCAGGCACTTGCTGCCGTACGCGGTCAACTGCCTGCCGCTGGTGTACGTCCACTGCTGCCCGGTGCCGCCCGTGCAGTCCCACAACTGCACCTGGGTGCCGTTGGTGGTGCTGGCGTTGGGCACGTCGACACAGCGGCCGGACTGCCCGCCCACCAGCCGGCCACCCTGCTGGCCGCTGCCGGTGCCCTGCTGGCGGACCAGCGAGCCGGACTCGGCCGACCGGTTGCCCTGGGCGTCCACCACGAACAGCCGGTACTCCCCCTGGTTCGTCGGCACCGCGATGGAGGTGGCGGTGCCCGCCGCCCGGGTCATCGTCGGGCCGGCGGTGAAGGTGGTCGTGCCGGCGGGGGCCAGCCAGACCGTCCGGGACGCGTCGCCGGTGCTGCGGATCGGGATGGTCGCCGCGGCGTTGGTGACGAAGGTGCTGGCCGGCAGCACGTAGTTCGGCAGCGACAGGTTGGCCGCCGGGACGATGTCCCGGTACGCGTCCTCCAGCCCCGAGGCGGCGGCGATGCCGTACGCCGACGCCGGCCAGACGTAGTCGGACGAGACCAGGATGTCGTTGACCGTGCTGTTCGGCAGGTTCTTGTTCGACACCTTGTTGATCGGGCCGTAGATCTGGGTGATGCTCAGGTCGTGCTTGCGCCCGAAGTCGTCGGAGTTGATCATCCAGGTGATGTTCTTGTCCACGCTGAGCACGTTGTCCCGGAACGTGATGTACGCCGACCCCTCGTCCGGGTGCAGGCCGTACTTGTGCCCGGACGGCACACCCTGGAGGTAGTTGTTGGTGATCGTCGTCCCCGGCTGCGCGCCCAGCGTGTAGATGGGCGCGGTGTCGCTGAGCCGCTGCACCGTGTCGATGATGTGGTTGTAGCTGATGGTGTTGTTGCGGGCCGTCGTGGTGGGCCGGTTCGGCGCGATCGAGCCCGATGACCCGTCGAAGTTCCACCAGCCCCAGCCGAGCGTGATGCCCGACCACGGCGACTTCTCGATCCGGTTGCGCTGGATCGTCAGGGTGTCCACGAAGTACGCCGAGACGGGGCTGTGCCCGTTGAACAGCACCGCGCTGTCGTACAGGTAGTTGTTCCTGATGTCGATGTTCTTCGGCAGCCCCTCGACCTGCGGCAGCCACTTCTCCCGGTTGGTCGACGTGCCGTCGCCGATGTAGACGTGCTGCGGGTGGCCGACGGTGATCGCGGAACCCGCGATGTCGTTGGTGAAGTTCCCGGTCAACTGGCTGTTCTGCACGTCGTTGACCATGTTGACGCCGTCGGCGCCGCTGTGCTGGATGCGGTTGCGGTTCAGCTGGATGCCGTCGGCGTTCTCCACCTGGATCATGCCGGGGGTGACGTCCACGTTGCGGTAGTAGTAGTCGTGGAAGTTCCGCTTCGCGTACGCCTGAGCCCCGAGGTTGCCCTGCTGCGCCTGCTTGAACGAGGAACCGGCGACGGTGAACAGGTTCCAGTCGGAGTGCTGCACGGTGAGCCCGGCGAACGTGATGTTGCGGGCGTGGCTGCCCGTCGAGGTGCCGGCGACCCGCAGCAGGGTGGTCACGTTGTTCGGCGCGAAGACCGACGCGGTCGCCATGTTCTCGGCGCTGCTCTTGTAGTAGTAGAGGGTCTTGCTGCCCTTGTCGAAGAAGAACTCACCCGGTGCGTCCAGGAACTCGTAGGCGTTCATCAGCTTGTGGCTGCCGCCGCTCTGGGCGTTGCCGTTGAACGCGCCCTGGGCGATGGCGGCGCCCGGCTGCTGGAACAGCGCCACCCGGTTCGCGCCGTCGGAACTTGTGGTGACCTGGCGTACGCCGACGATGGCGGTGGTCCAGGTGGTCGCCGTCTCGATCTCGATGTCGTCGGCGTTGCGGGCGACGGCCGGGAAGTCGTTGAGGTTGTACTTCGCGCCGTCGCACTGCGAGCCCGACTCCCAGGCCCACGCCGCCTGCCCGGCGGTCACGGTGTACGTCCCGTAGCAGCCCGCCGAGCCGATCGTCTTCGACGCCATGAAGGCCCGCTTGTCGTTGACGTAGAGCGCGCGCAGCTTGTTGGCCCGGTCCAGCGGGGCCTTCCAGATGTTCCCGCTGTGCTGGGTCCACCCGGTGACCGGCACGCCGCCGTCGAGCACCGGGGTCTCGTCGGGGTAGGCGGCGTAGCTGACCCGGTACCCGTTGCTGCCGGAGTCGGCCGCGCCGAACTCGATGGTGCCGCTCACCGGATACCGTCCGCCCCGCAGGTAGACCTGGATGTCCCCGGTCATGTTCGCGTTCACAGTG
The DNA here is from genome assembly GCF_007833915.1 of Micromonospora sp. HM134. Classification (NCBI taxonomy): domain Bacteria; kingdom Bacillati; phylum Actinomycetota; class Actinomycetes; order Micromonosporales; family Micromonosporaceae; genus Micromonospora; species Micromonospora sp. HM134. Next base: position 1,381,768 of record NZ_CP041061.1, on the reverse strand, counting down.
CGCACCACGTCCCGCGCCCGTTGCAGCGTCCGGAACGGGGACTGGAGGGTGCCCGGGTTGCTGTCACTGCCGTCCGGCGCGACGTAGTACGTCTCCTGGACGGCGGCCGAGGCCGACAGCGGGTGGGCGATCACGGCCGGCGCGGCGGCGGCGACGAGCAGCGCACCTGCCAGCAGCGACCTTCGCGCGACGGAGAGGGCTGGTTTCACGTACCTGTCCTTTCGCATGCCGCCCACAGCCATGTCCGCTGGACAGTCGTCCCGGGGGTGCGACAGTGAACCCGCCGTTACGAACATGGTTCGACCTGCCGGGAGGCGTGACGCGCTCCCGGCGGTTCGACCGTTGGCGGGTTCCTGGGAAGATGCCGCGACCGACGGCGGCAGGGTCCACGTGTCGGGCGGTCGGGTCCGTTCCCTGCCACCGGGAACTCCCGCCGCCCGTGCACACGCTGCTGCCCGTGGTCACGGAATGCTGTCCTGAAGCGTAGGCGTCGGAATCGGCGGAGGCAACCACCAATTGTCAACCACCTATGCGTAATCGTGATCGGTGGCGCCGGTCACGCCCCTTTTCTGTCAGCGGCGGGCGGGGCGTCGACGGGCGTCGGACCCCGTCACGGGCAGCAGCCGGCCCCCTCGCCCGGGCCGACGGCGGCGGGTCGCTGACCGACGGGCCGGTCGGCCGGGGCGGAGTCGCCGTACGCGTCGGAGTCACCCTTGACCACGTACACCTCCCAGCGCTCCTCGCCGGGGGCGCGAACCCAGACCTTGTCCTGCACGGCGTAGCAGCAGGAGGTGTCGTTCTCGGTGAGGGTGAACAGACCGGCCCCGGCGAGCCGGTCGGTGGCGGCGGTGACCTGCGCGCCGTCGAACACCTCGACGCCGAGGTGGTCGATCGCGGTGGGCCGACCCGGGTCGCCCTCGATCAGCACCAGCTTCAGCGGGGGCTCGGCGACGGCGAAGTTGGCGTAGCCGGGCCGCCGCTTGGCCGGCTCGGTGCCGAACAGCTTCGCGTAGAACGCGATCGACGCTTCCAGGTCGGCGACGCGCAGGGCGAGTTGGACGCGGGACATCGGCGTACCTCCGGCTGTTTAGATGACTGTCTAGGCAGAGGTTGCACTCTGTCTAGATGGTTGTCAAACTAGACCGGTGTCTAGACAAGAGGTGCCGGTCCCCGCCGACCCGTCGGCCTGCTGCACCCCGATGGTCACCGAGTCCCTGACCGACGACGACGCCGCCGGGCTGGCCCGCGGGTTCAAGGCCCTCGGCGACCCGGTACGCCTGCGGCTGCTGTCACTGATCGCGGCCCGCTCCGGCGGCGAGGTGTGCGTGTGCGAGCTGACCGGGGCGTTCGCCCTCACCGGCCCGACCATCTCCCACCACCTGAAGGTGCTGCGCGAGGCCGGGCTGATCGACTGCCAGCGGCGGGGCACCTGGGTCTACTACTGGATCGTCCCGGCCCGCCTCGCCGCCCTGTCCCGGCTCCTCGACGTCTCGGCCCTCGCCACCGCGACCGGGTCCCCCCGGTGACCGCCGACCGGCCGGGGGCGGTGGCCCGCCGGGCCTCGGCGGAACTGGTCGGCACCGGCCTGCTGGTCACCGCCGTGGTCGGCTCCGGGATCGCCGCCAGCCGTCTCTCCCCCGACGACGTGGGGCTGCAACTGCTGGAGAACAGCTTCGCCACCGCGCTCGCCCTCGGCGCGTTGATCCTCGTCTTCGGCCCGGTCTCCGGCGCCCACCTCAACCCGGTCGTGTCGATCGCCGACTGGTGGCGGGCCCGCCGCACCGGCGTCGGTCTGACCTCCCGCGACCTCGGCACGTACGTCGTGGCCCAGGTGACCGGCGCGGTCGGCGGGACCGTGCTGGCGCACCTGATGTTCGGGCTCCCCGCCGTCACCGTCGCCACCCACCGGCGCGACGGCCCGGGAGCGGCGTTGAGCGAGATCGTCGCCACCGCCGGCCTGCTGGTGCTGATCGCCGCGCTCGCGCACACCCGACGTGCCGCCCTCGCGCCACTGGCGGTCGGCGCGTGGATCGGCGGCGCCTACTGGTTCACCGCCTCCACCTCGTTCGCGAACCCGGCGGTCACCGTCGGCCGCATGTTCACCGACACCTTCGCCGGCATCGCCCCCGCCTCGGCCGCCGGGTTCGTCACCGCGCAGTTGGTCGCCGTGGTCGTCGCGGTCGCCGCGACCGCCTGGTGGTACCCCACCGTCCGGCACCACGACGCGACGACCGCCCCGGCGGCGACCGCAGAGCCGGCCGCCCCGTGAGCGCCTCCCGTCCACCCGAGGTCGTCCCGATGACCGACGACCACGCCGGGGCCGTGCTCGACATCTACCGGCACGGCATCGCCACCGGTGACGCCACCTTCGAGACCGAACCGCCCACCTGGGCCCGGTTCACCGCCACCCGCCCGCCCGCACACCGCTGGGTCGCGCTCGACGACGCCGCCGTGCTCGGCTGGGTCGCCTGCACGCCGGTCTCCGACCGGTGCGTGTACGCCGGAGTCGTCGAGCACTCCGTCTACGTCCACCCCGACACCCGGGGACGCGGCGTCGGAAGGCTGCTCCTGCGACGCCTGATCGACTCCACCGAACAGGCCGGCATCTGGACCGTCCAGTCCGGGATCTTCCCCGAGAACACCGCCAGCCTCGCCCTGCACCACGCCTGCGGCTTCCGTACCGTCGGCACCCGCGAACGCCTCGGCCGCCACCACGGCCGGTGGCGCGACGTGGTGCTCGTCGAACGCCGCAGCCCCAACCTCAGCTGACACCCCCGGAGAGGCCCGCCATGACCATCCCACCGTCGGTGCTGTTCGTCTGCGTCCACAACGCCGGCCGGTCCCAGATGGCCGCCGGCTGGCTGCGCCACCTCGCCGGCGACAGCGTCGAGGTCCGCTCCGCCGGCTCCGCGCCCGCCGCCGGGCTCAATCCCGTCGCCGTCGAGGCCATGCGCGAGGTCGGCATCGACATCACCGCCGAGCAGCCCACCCTGCTCGACCGGGACACCGCCCGGACCAGCGACGTCATCGTCACCATGGGCTGCGGCGACACCTGCCCCGTCTTCCCCGGCAAACGCTACGAGGACTGGCCGCTCACCGACCCCGCCGGGCAACCCCTCGCCGTCGTCCGCGAGGTCCGCGACCAGATCCGCGACCACGTCACCCGGCTCCTGGCGGAACTGACGCCGGACACCGACGCCGCAGGGCACGGGCCCGCGTCCGCGCGCGGCGTCAGTGGCGACGTTGCGGCAGGACGAGCAACGTCACCGAGTTCGCCGGGTACGTCGCGCTGACGCCGCCCCGGTTCACCCGGAGGTCCTCGCCCCGGACGATCGAGGTGAGGTCGGCCGGACCGTAGCTGAACCGCTGCACCCGGTCGCCGCCGTGGAATCCGGCGAGCGCGGTCCGGGAGGTCAGATCCTGGCCCGTCTTGTTGACCACCATGACGGTGAGCGCCCGGTCGGACGAGCGTTGCGCGGCGTAGACCGCGAGCTGCCCCTGGTCGCTGCTGGCCGCCGACACACTCACGTCGCCGAACCTGCCGCCGGCGCCGTCGTAGTTCCGGTACATCCGGAACGCGTACGCGCCGGGGTCGGTCGGTTTCGGTTCACCCCAGATGGTGGCCAGGTCCAGGCCCTCGCGCCCGAAGATGCCTAGCACGTCGGCCTGGGCGAGTGCGCCGTTGATGTCGTCCAGCGCGCCCCAGTTGTATTCGGTGATGGCGACCTTCGTGCCGGGGTAGTGCTGGGCGACCCACGCCTTCATCTGGCGGATGAACTGCAACGGCGGGGCGTTCACCCCGCCGGGGCCGATCCACGACTCGTCGACGTACGTCGGGTCCCACAGCGACCGGGTGGAGCGCAGCCGCAACGCGTTGGAGTCCGGGTCCTTACCGCCGCTGATCTGCGGGTAGTAGTGCTGGTCGAAGTAGTCGAGGAAGCGCCGGCCGCCGTGGGCGTCGCTGAAGTCCTTCATGTTCTTCAGGTACCACTGGGAGAGGTTGAGCCCGCCGTGGGCCGCCGCGTCCGCGCCGGGCGCGCAGCCGTCCAGCCCGGAGGCCACCCACTCGCAGTAGCCCCAGCCGGACGGGCCGAGCACCGCCGCACGGGGGTCGGCGGCCTTGATCGCTGCGGCGGTCGCCGTGCCCTTGCCGCCCAGTTCGTCGTAGCTCACCGGCTCGGGGTGCACGTCGCGGTGGGTGGAGTTCCACAGGACCGGCTCGTTGTCGAGTTCGTAGATCGACACGCCGCCCCGGGCCGCCGGGCCGAACTGGTTGACGAGATGGGACACCATCTCGCCCGCGAACGCAGGGCCGGCCGGGACCGAGGTGTCCGTGGGGACCGCGCCGGTCAGGTTCGCATCGGCGTGCCGGCCGTTGCCGCAGTTGGGGTCCCACTGGTCGAACGAGTCCTGCTCCGGGAAGCGGGTGGCGGGGAACCCGCAGGCGAACGGGTGCGACGAGGGCGAGTCCTTCGCCACCCAGCCGATCAACGGCACGGTGACGACCTGCTTGATCCCCTGGTCACGGTTGCGCCGGACGAACGCCTCGACCGTGTTGTCGGGGCCGGCCACGATGTTCTCGAAGTACCAGTCGCTGCCCGTGTTGTAGGTGTGGTTCGTGAAGTTGTAGCGGCTGCTCGCGTTGCCGCCCCAGCGGGCCACCGGGGTGCCGAGTTCGGCGACGAGCGCGGGGTCCCCGCCGTTCATGCCGTAGATGTCGGGGCTGATCCGGTGCCGGGCGGCGGACACGTCGACGGTCAGGGTGAGCCCGTCGGCGGCAGCCGCGGCCGGGCCGACGCCCGCCTGGGTCACCAGCAGCCCCACCACGAGAGATCCGGCGAGCCCGATCACCGTGGCCGGCCGTGGCTTGCGCCGTCGTCGTACACCCATCAGAGTCTCCTGCCGCCGATCGGCCCGGAACGGCCGAACCCCCATACACATTACGTGGCGTCGATATCAAGTCAATCGATTCTTTCCATTGATGCGCGACGATCTTTGTCGATGCCGGCTCCCCTCATCGAGGGCAATTGCGCGCCACGGCGGCAGCGGCCGGCATGCCGCGCGGGCGGCGCCCGGCCGGCCGAGCGCCGCCGGCGATCGGCGCGGCGGCGGACCGGCGGCCAGGCAGGCATCCGGGGTGGCACCCCGTCGACATGAATGCAAAGCTGTCTATGTAGCTGCACGTGCCCACTCGGACACATTGAGCGATGGTGGTGGTTCCGTTGGAACAACTTCCGCTGTGGGGGCCGAGCACCGACGCGCCGCCGCCCCCGAGGCCGGTCCTCACCCGGCCAGCGACACTCCGCCTCCTGATCACCGTGAAGACGGCACCCAGCCCCTCCACCAGCTACGGCGAGACGGTCTGCGTCGGCGCGCTCAGCCTGGCCCCTCCCTGGACGGGTTGGATCCGGCTCTACCCGATCCACTTCCGCGAACTCGCCGCCGACAGCAGGTTCCGCACGTACGACATCGTCCACCTCAACGCGCTGCCGGCGCGTCGCGACCAACGCCGCGAGAGTTGGCGGCCGATCGTGGACACCATCACCACCGAGCGGCACCTCGCCAGCGGGCAGTCCCGACGCAGTCTTCTCGACCCGCTCGTCGAGGACTCCATGTGCCGACTCAACGAACGGGCCCGCGACGACCACCGCGCGCGGTCGATCGCCCTGATCCGCGTCGCCGACGTCACGAACCTCCAGGTCAAGCGACGGGACGGCTGGTCGCCGGAGGAGCGCAGAAAGATCGCCAGCTACCTCGACCAGCTCGACCTGCTGGAGTCGTCCAGGCCCAGCCCGCTGGAGGCACCGCGATTCACCGGCACCTACCGCTACCGGTGCGCGGACCGCCGATGCCGGGGACACCGGCAGACCCTCTGGGACTGGGAATTCGTCGCCCTGCAACGTCGGCTGACGCAGCTCACCGACGCCGAGGCCGCCGACCGGCTCCGGCACAGGTTCTACACCCGGCTCTGCGCCGCCGACCGTGACGTGGCCTTCTACGTCGGCAACCAGGCGGCGAGACCGCAGTCCTTCAGCATCGGCGGCGTCTACGCGCCCCGGCGGTCCACCACCCGGTACCGGCTACACGTCAACCGATGATCTCGGCCAGCACGTCGGCATGGCAAGGGTCCTCCACCCGGCACCAGCACGCCAACTGCCTCCCGGCCAGATCCCGCCGCGCCCGCTCCACCAACTCCGGCTGCCCGATCAGCCACTGCCGGTACCGGCGCAGCGCCTCAGCCCGGTCATACTCACGAAGACTGAACGGATTGGCCCACGGAGAACGCCGCAACCCGAACCCCTGCCGCCCGACGTAGACGGCACCGGCCGGCACCACCGGGTGGTAGAGGTCCCCCTGAACACGAACACGTGACTGCGCCACCATCCGCCCTCCCCCGGGCTACCGGGCGTCGCGCTGACGCCGCGCCCGCTCGAACTCGGCGACATCCGACATCCAGGGACCGTACCGTTCGAGTGCGGCGCACCCGCCACGGATGAAGGCGCTCACCAGCGTCCGGTACCCGCCGATCCCGTCGACCAGGCTGTACTCGACCCGGTACTGCGGATCCGCCCCGCCTTCACCGGGGCTCACCGTGGTGATCCGGGCGATGGAGTCGGCGTAGAAGTGAAGTTGGACCCCCTCACCGCGTTCCTCGTCCTCGATGGTGAACACCTCGTTGTCCGAGGCGGAGCGATCGGCGACGAACTGCCAGAACTCGGCGGAGGCGGAACGCGAACCGTCCCGTACCCAGGTCTTCTGGCCGCCCTTGTCGTCGGTGAACGACAGGGCCGTCCGCCGCGCACCCCCACCGGGGTCGACGTGGTGGTCGACGGTCCCGTCGTCATCGTCGACCGGTGTGCTCCGGGCGCGGTCCGCAGCCTCCGAGCACATCAGGAAGCTCACCGTACGCACCGCGTCGTCGGCGAGCCCGGGGAACGCGCGACGCACGGCCGCGTCCACGGTCGACTCCAGCCGATCCCAGTCACGCTTGTCGGTCGCCCGGTTTCCCCGGCGCGGATCGAGACCGATCCGCATCCCGACACACGCCTGCTCGGCGGTGGCTACCACCCGCATGACCTCCGGCAGTACAGCGGGGTCGACGGCGTCGGGCTTCCGCCCCGGCACGGTCGCACCGTGCAGATACTGGCCCGTGTACCGCAGAACCTGCGCGTCGAGCGGCCCGAGGACGACCCCACGCTCGGCGCGACGACGCTCCGCGCGGTGCTCCTGGACACGTGTCTCGTCCGCCCGCTCCGTCGCCGCGCGCAGCGCCGCACAGACCTCACCCCGCTCAAGCAGGTCGAGGTCCGCGCCATGGGCGACGAGCCGGTCCCGGTCCCACCGGATGCGCCGCAAGAGCGCGTCGACCTCCGCGGGCGGGGAGAACAGGACCGGGTCCAGGAGCGCGACGGCAGCGTTCTCGTCGAGCCGGCCCCGGGTTCCGGCCGCGTCACACAGCGGCAGGACGGCACTCCACAGCAGCAGGTGTCGGGCCAGGTCCTCCCGGATCACCGCAAGATGGGCTGCGGAGATCGGGAACGTGAAGGTCCGGGGCTCGTGGTTGGCGTCGGCCCCGGCGGCGAGCATCAGCTTCAACTCGCCGTCCTCACGGATCACGCCCGGAAGCCAGCCGCTACGTGTGAAAACGACCTCGCTCACGACCACCGGGCACACTCGACCTCAAGGCGCGGGTCGGTGCGCACCCACACCTCACCCCCGGCGGCCCCGGCCGGGGCGTCGACCCGTTCGAGACCCACGAATTCGATAAGTTTGAGCAACGTGGCCCGGTCGGCCCGGTCGTCGTCGACACCATGCGCGTCGAAGAAGACGTGGTACCGGTCGCTCGGGTCGACGCAGCCGGAGTCCGCCCAAATCCGGGCGACCTCCTGGAATGCCGCTGCTTCCGTCGTGATCGTCGCGGCGAAGGCGGCACCCCGGGTCTCCGGCGACGCGTCGAGGGCGGAAAGGTCGGAGAACCACTGACCGAAGCGGTCAAGGCCGGCGTAGCCGTTCTCGAAAAACAGCATGGCGCTCGGCAGGTAGCGGTTGGCCCGACCGGCCTGGAGATATTCCGCCCGGGGTTGGTCCGCTCCCCCGATCCGGGAGATCACCCCCCGACCGGGCATGAGCACCAAACTCTGCCCCGCCGCTTCGTCCCTGATGGTGTAGGTCTCGGCCTCCCGTCCCCGGAAGAACGCGGAGAAGGCCATGTACGCCTGCTGGGGGTCACCCACCGAGACCTGCTGATCGTCACCGTCACCGACGGTGAAGACGAACTGTTTCGGTCCGGGCTCGTAGGGACGGGCCATGTTCGTCCTCCGGTTCGGTTGCAGGTTCCGCCAGGGTAGTTGATCAGGGCGGACCTGCCTGCGGCCCTGGTTGCAGGCGTACCGCACCGGCGGCGAGCCGTGTCCGCACCGGCCCGAGAGCGGGCCACCACAGGTCGAACGGTCCATCGGCCCCCGGGCGGCCGACCGAGACTCGGGCTCGTCGATACTCATGTGTACGGGGGCAAAGGCCTTGCCGGTCCGGGTTCAAGCGCCGCCACTGGGATCGTTGCTGGGTGTAGTGGTGGTGGCCTGACGCCGTCTGCGAAGGCGGTCGATGAGTCGGGCAGGCGTGACCCCGGGAGCATGTGTCTGTCGGGCGAAACGTTCGAGCACGGCAACTTCGGCGGCGGGATCGCCCAGCCGGGCGAAAATGATGGCGGCCCTTTCGTAGTACCAGGGAGCCACCCCGTATCCGTTGATACGTGAGTCGTTCTCCACCGCGTCGATGCATCGGACGGTCAGGAGCAGTGCCGCATGGATGTCGGTCTTCTGCGTCGTCATGATCTGGTCCGTCAGGGTGTGGGGCTGATAGCCGTCGACCAGGCCGTCCGTCGTGGGCGTACACCACAGCGGCAGACCCGTACTGTCCGACCACGTACGGCCGTCCCCGGCACTGACCTTCTCGGTCCAGTGTTGGCCGTCCCAAAAGCGGTAGGTCCACCGCCCTGACGGGTCCAGGTACCAGCCAGCGATCACCTGCGGCACTCGTTGAGTGGGCACGGACGCCACAGCGACCGGTGTCGGCTCGATACGGGACCCGGTCGGTTCCACGTCGTCAACGGCTGTGCTGTCGGGTTGCTGCGATGGCGAGGAAGACGTGGCGGCGGTCCCCAGCATGTCGTCGAGGGCCAGATCGGAGCGGATCGGTATGGAGAGTTCGCGTGCTCGCGCGACCTTCGTGGTGTCCCGGTCAGCGGTGGCGACAACGGCGGTGACGACGTTGCGGGTCAGGTTCAGCGCTACGACGAAGCCGGCCTGGGTGAGGCGGTCACGGACATCGGCGTTCACTGATGGGCTGCACCAGACGCGTTGTCCTCTCTGCTTGGCGGCCGGGGTGCGGTCCATGGACTCTCCACCTGGTGCGGCGAGATCCGCGAAGTAGTCCGGTTCCCCGAGCAGTCGTGCGGCGGTAACGAGTTGTCGGTACTCGGTGCCGGTCAGGATGTCATCGGCGAGTGCGGCGTCCCGCAGTCCGTCGAGGTAGCGGTGGTGCAGGGCCCGTACCTGCTGGGCGCCCATGCCGGCCTGTCCGGCCAGTCGCGCCAGCACCTTGGCTTCGACGCCGGTCAGTTTGCCGTCGCTGAGCGCGCTTCCGACGGCAGCGAGGTACGCCTCGGTAGCGGCGGGTTCGGCGTCGCCGGTGGAGTAGGGCAGTTTCCCCAGCAGCGAATGGATCCAGCCGTCCGTACCCTTGCGTAGGCCGGTGACCCGGGTGCGGGGTTGGGCGAGGCGCGGATACCGCGGCAGCGGGGCAGGGGCGGACGGGAACCGCAGGGCGGGCGCGTTCGCCAGGAGCCTGGTGAGGAGCTGAGCGGTTGCCCGGGTGTCACCGAGAGCGGTGTGGGCGTCGTGCAGCTCGATACCGCACACTGTGCAGCAGGACACGAGCTGGAAGTTCGGCGCGGCCAGGACCTGTCGGGCCAGCCGCTGGGTGCACACCGCCGGCAGGGGGGCGGTGCTGATGCCGACCCGGGTGAACTCCTGCGCGATGAATCCCTCCTCGAAGCGGGCATTGTGGGCCACCGCCACGGCACCGTCAAGCCTCGACAGGATCTCGCCGGCCGCGTCGGCGAACGTGGGTGCCCCGGACAGCATGTCCGCAGTGATGTGATGGATGAAGGTTGGCCCGGGGTCGCGGCCGGGGTCGACGAGGGTGGCCCACTCGTCGACCACCCGGCCTTCTTCGACGCGAACCAGGGCGATCTCCACGATCCGGTCGGATGTCGGCGACAGCCCGGTCGTCTCCACGTCCACTACCACGAACGGCACCTCACCCAGGTCGACACCTGCGCGTCCGCCCGCTGACCCGTAGGCGAACAGCCCGACCGACGACATACGAATCTCTCCCTCTCGACTACCCAGTTGATCAGGTCAAAGCGGCTGGCCGGCGACCGTTGCTGGTGGCAGTTGTCAGAACGGCTGCAGGCGCGACTGATCCGTTGGACCCACCGGCTCAGCGGGTGCCCGCCACCCAACCTCTGCATGTCATGTGGTCGTGACCGGTTTCTCCTGGACCTGGGTGAGGCTCTGCCGGTACTCGAGGGCTTCCGGGACCTCCTCGTACTGCAACAGGCTGCCGGTCAACGCCAGCAGGTGTTCCTTGGCCTCCTCCGGCGTGGCGTAGAAGAACTCGCGGCGGTGGTTGACCAGGTTGACCCGCCGGTCAGCCAGCCGTGCATGCATCTGCGCCTCGATACCGACAGCGTCGTCGGAGAAGAACAGGGCGTGCACATCGAAGTTGAAGGGCACCGAGGCGTCACTGAGTTCGCGCACCCGGTCCAGCGGGTCCAGGCGACGGGTCATGCCGACCTTGACCATCTTCTCGCCGAACGCGCCGAGGTTGGAAATCACGTACACGTAGCCGGCCCGGACGTTGGCGGCACGATGGTCCACGTCCTGGATCGCCGTGTCGATCTGGGCCAACCGGTCCTGCATCTGGGCGGCACCGTCGGCATCACCCTTGGCCTGCAAGGCGACCAGGGCGTTGGCGTAGTGCTGGCGTTCCTTGTCGAGCCGGGCGCGTTCGCGTTCGATCTCCTGCTGCGCGCGTCGCTCCTCGCGCAGCCGGGCCTTCTCCTCCCGGTCCCGCTCCTTCTCCTCGGCCAACTTCTCCTGGTAATCGGCGGTCAGTTCCAACTCCTTGATCCGCAGGCGGTGGTACTCCCCGGCAATCCGGATCTGCATCGTCTTACCGAGCTTGGCAATGGTGGCCGTCACCTTCCCCAGCCGATCCACCGCCGAGTCGAGCTTGTACGGCTTCAACCCCCGCACCAGATTGTCGGCCTCCGCGTTGTAGGCACGGAGCATCAGCTTGGAGAAATCCCGGACCATGACCCGCCCCTCGGCGGCCGAGCCGTTGACCGTCCATCCGGTGGCGGCCTTGACCGCACCCCCGTCCCTCTTGGTCATCGCCTTGATCTGGTCCTGAAGCCGGCTGAGCTGGCTCTTATAGGCCACCGAGTCCGACAGGGGATGCCGATACTGATAGACACCGGCCTCCTGCAGCAGTGCCGTCTCCTCAGTAACCACAATCTGCTGCCGGAGCTCGCGCAGATGCCGATCGAGCTCGTCCTTCCGCGCCTCGCCCTTGGCGGTCAGGTCGGCAACCTCACGGGTCAGCCGGTCCCGGTGCCGCTCCAACTCCATCGCTGACAGCACACCGAGCCGTGACATCTCCGCCCGCAAGCCCGTCAGCTCTACGCGCAACTGGTCCAGCTCACTGCGGAGCTGCGCGTTCTCCACGGCCAGTTCACGCGCCTTGCCCCGAGCACCGAACAGAGGAATGTCCGGACTCCCATTGCGCTGCGGCGGGACGACGGCAGGAGCACCAGCAGCCTGCGCGACGGCCGTAACGGGTGCCGCCGGTGCCGGAGCTGGCACGTCCGGAATCCACAACTGCCACCCGGGCGGAGGAAGGCCCCAGGCAGGATCCGGCGTCCAACCCGTGGGCGGCACCCAACCAGCAGGCGGCGTCGGCCAGTTCGGCGGCGCGTTGAAGCGATATCCCATTGTTCTCCCCCGGCATCATGACTGCCCGATGAAAATAGCGCCGTAGTCGTCGACCGGACATCGACGACTCAGATCAGCACGGCGGCCATCCAGCCGACCACGGATACCCGAGCGAGGACTTCAGTCCGGTTACCGACAGAATTGGGCACCGCACTACCGGCCGCCGTGTCTGAGAGAGCCGAAGGCAAATGCCACAACGCCATCCTCATCTACCCCGACCGACACCGCTGCGACGTCCTGTTCGCCGTGCTCCGCGACCAGACCCCCTACCAATCCCGCCCGACAACGCCGATCGCTGCTTGACGAACCCATAGGGATACGCCCAAGCCGCACCCCGAAAGCAGCCGCAACAGCAGCGTGCCCCTGACCCTGAACTGGATACCCGGATCAAGTACCTCCCAGCTATGCGGGGGTGAGGTCGGCCAACAGGTCCGGTAGCCTCGATTCCTCGTAGACGCACTCAGTCTCGGCCAGCCATTCGACCGAGCTGGGCCGGCGCAGGAGTTCCGTGAAGAACTGCTGCCCGGCCGCGCACGGCCACAGGTCATCAGCAGACGGACCCGGGCGGCGGCCAGACCCTCCACTTGCAGCCATGCCCCCTGTACACGCAGATCAGCGACAGAGCATGGGTGGCCCGGGGAGACACCGGAACATCAGGTGATCTCCCGAAGGGTGTCAAGCCTGGGCCGCAGGATGCGCGGCCGGCAGTGCGCCGGGCTCGGTCGACCACGCATTCCCGGATGCCCGAACGCTCTCGGCGGAGTCGACGTCGCCGGCCACTCCGGCTTTGCCGGCCAACTCGATCCGCCGGTGTAGCAGGACCGCCCCGACCAGGGTGGAAGGTGCGGTCAGCAGATACAGGGCGACGCCCGGTGCCGCGAACACCGGGCTGATCGGCAGCAGCGTGAGCATCCGCAGCGACAACACCGGCAGAATCAGGACGCAGATGCTGGTCATACCGAAGCCGAGCGTGAAGCCGAGGTTCCGCCAAGCGAAGCGCATCTGCTCGCCGACACCCCGCACGCCATGATGGTGCAGTGGCACGGCGAGCACCAACGAGCCGATCAGAAAGCCGTTGAACAGCAGACCTCCCCCGAAGGCCGCGACGAGGTTCACACCGGGGATCCACAGCAGCGGCAGAATGATCAGCCAGCCCACGTGCAGAACCAGGGTGACGATGACCGTCTGACGCAGGCAGACCGCCGCCGAGCGGTACCACGACGGCGCGCCCTGGTTCGTCCCGCCGGTGCGCCGGATCACGTCGCGGGTCAGGGCCGGGAAGAACGCCGCACCGAACAGCATGGTCAGCGGCACAGTGAGCGCGGTCATCGCGCCATGCAGGAAGAGGCTGACCGCGACCCATAGCACCTTGTCGATGATCCACCGCACGACCTCGGGCCAGCCGGACAGAAACCCGAGCAACCAACCGGTGAGCCGCTCGACCAGCACCCCGGCGGCTTCCTGCAACCCCAGAAGCGCCAGGCCGGTCAGCGCGAGGGGAAGCAGCACGAACGTCCAGAGGCCAGGCGTGGTGATGAACAGTTTGCCACCGCGAAAGAAGTATCCGACACCGATGAAGAAACGTCTAATACCGGTACCGGCCGCCTTGGCGCCACGCAGCGTCTGGTACCCCGCGACCCCCACGGCGTGCCCGGCAGCCCCTGCCATCCGGGCTGCTGCCGAACTGGCCCCGTCCCGTGCCATCGGCCCGCCCGCAGTCGGCACCGCATGTTCCCCCGAGCCCACTGGCACCAACTGCGCACTCGACGGAACCTCGTAGGCCGAAGGGAAGCCATAGGCCGGAGGGAGGACCTGGGCGGTTGACGGATCACTCGGCGGAAACGGACGCGGCTGCGGATCCATGCGCCAGGCCCTCCAGAGGTTCGATCGACACTGCGAGCGGCGAGCCTCGGGGGACCGAAAGGCTTCTCAACGGTCCGTTGGCGGTAGCCGATCCTGCGAATCTTCCGAATTGTCGGGTGGACGATGGCATTCTCGAAGCCCGATCATGCTCGGACCACCGGAGCACCGTCCACTCAGGACACTAGTGATGCAGCCCAGTCGCCCGCCACCCCGTCCACGGCACACCGCCGCAGAACCTGTCAGCTCGCTCCGGCCTCAGCGCGCAGCCCCACCGGATCGACCCGGGCCGGTTCCGGAACACTGGTGACCGGCACGGGACGCTCGAACCACCGAGGGCCTGCCGGAAGCCGGACGGGGGTCGCGGGCCGCGCCGGCCACCGTGTCGTCCGGATCAGCGCCGGGAGCATGCCTGGTGTGCGGATGAGCGACACTTGCCGACGCCAGAGCCCTATCCAGTCCCAGCCGGAGTCTCGCCAGACTGCCGACCTCCACACCGGCCCCTGCACCGGCCAGTGGAAGGTCCGTCCCACTACCTGCGGCCACGAGAACCTGACCGAGGCCGTCCACCACGACCGCGCCCCATCCCGACAAACGGCGACCGGTCCAACGGCTCCCGAGCACCCACCGAGACACCGAACCACCAACAGAAACGCCAAAAGGCTCCGACCCAGGGTGAAACCCCAGGTCAGAGCCTTTTTGGTGGTGCGCCGCCAGGGACTCGAACCCCGAACCCGCGGTTACCGAAAGTAGCGACCCCAACACCGTCGTCGTCTGTCGAGAATTGGCACTGAGCTGACCAGACATGCCAGTGCAGTGATCGCTTCCTGTCACTGCATGTCACCCGCCGATGTGGGTTTTCGGGGGGTAAACGAGGGGTGCCGACAGCGCGTTGCCATGATCCACCGACCCCCCCCGCTCAGGGGCGGGCACCATCGGCACGTTTACGACCAGCGTCCACCCTCATCGCGACCGCCACGATCGGCAGGGGTTGGTATCGGCGAGGTGACCGGGTGCGCCCGGCCGGGCGCAGGCGATGACCATGCCAATCCCCGTCCTTCCCATGCACGGCCATGGGGGTGCGTCGCTTTCGTACCGGCCGCCCGTCTACGATCATCTACCCGCCACGCGGTTGGCGACCGTGCGAACCAGCTTGCGGAACTGGAGCGGGCTGCAGCGATGATCAATCTACCTCGGAGTGTCTTGCCAGGACCAGCTCCAGCACGCTAGCGGTCCACCATGGGGCTCACTGAGAGCAACGACGTCCTCTAAGGTGCTCACATGAGCGGGTCTCACCTCGACGCCAACCTCGCCGTCGGGCTCGACAAGTCCGTAGTGGATGCCCTCGAGCAGTGGCAAGTAGATACCGGCAACGCCATCCACTACGAGCGGTGGTTGACCGGGGGTAACACAGCCGCTCCCGTGGCGGTGGTCGTGATCACCGGCGCAGGCGGGCCAGCCAAGGTAATTCTCAAGGCGTGTCCGCCGGAACGATCGACGTCACGGGAACCGCGGCTGCACTCTCAGGCACTCGCCGAATCCCCGCCGGACTTCGCCGAGCGGCACTTGGTGCAACGACCCTTCGAGACCGTCGAGAGCAACACCAAGTGGCGGGTCCTATTCCAGGCCGTCGCTGGTGACTCGCTGCGGCAGGTCGCGCCTCTGTCGAGCATCATCCGCGACAGCCGCTTGGCCGACATGGCCAGGCAGATCACGTCGCGGCTACTCACTGGGTGGAATCCCGCACCCGGCGTTCGCAAGATGACGCCGTACGAGGTTCTTCGCTCGGACCTCGGGACGAGGGCTGACAAGAAGGGCCCGCTGACCCGGTTCAACCATGCCCACAAGCTAGAGGCTGCGCCGTGGATCCGCTTTCCCACCCGTCTCGCAACCGTGGTGCCGAACGCCCTGTTCTGGATCGAGGACTCGACCCTCTGGCCGGATGACGCCGCGTTCTTCGGGCTCCTCGGCCGAGCCCACGGCGATCTTCATCCGGGCAACGTACTGCTGACTGTGAGCCCGAGCCCGTCGCCCGACGGTTTCCGCCTGATTGACCTGTCGAGTTACGAGCCCTCGGCCTCGCTGGCGAAAGACCTCATGTATCTAGCACTGGCGGTCGTCGCCGAGTACCTCGACGACACACCAGCCCGGCGTGAGGAACTCTTGGACGTCCTTCTGACCGACGCCGACGGGGTATCGTCTGGCCTCCAGTCACCGCGGGACGTTGTGCGTAGCATCCGCCACGCTGCGAAGAAGTGGCAGGTCGGTGCCGCTCCCGGCATGGACGACGACTGGGACGACCAGGTCCAGCTAGCTCTGGTGGGCGCGGCCCTGCAGGGTGTCGGCCGGGTCAAGGCAACCGAGGCGCTGCGTCTCTGGTACTTCGAGCTCGCCTGCCGGGCACTCGGCCAATACCTCAGGCGACAGGAAGCCGTTGAGTTCCCGCCCGACCCGGGAACGGTTCCCGTGTGCGGCCCTCAACTCGACGAGGAGGTACGCAAAGGAATTGACCGGCTGTTCGGGACTTCAGGTGTCTTCAACGACATGCGTTCGGTGGTCGCTCTTCTCTCCCCCGGAGTCAGCAGCACGCGGCTAGGGGAACTGCCCTGGACCGCTGTCATGTCCTTCGACCCGGACATCGACACCACTGGGCCATTGGCGTCGGCGCGGCAGCAAGGCAACAGACTTCACCGCCTCGTGACCAACGGGCAGAATCCCGAGTTTCGGCATGGATCGACCACATGGATAGTCTTCGGCGACGATGCCGAGGCGGTGGGTGCCAGGGGCGGGATGAACCATCGCTCGTGGCGCCGACACAACCTGCCCTTGATCGAAGAGTCGGTCAGCGTTCTCGCTCGGTTCAGCTCCCGGCCGATCGCCCTGGTGGTTTTAGGCGACCCGGACAAGCGCGTGGGCGCCATCGTGCAGGCCTTCGACGATCGGTTCGGCGGTCGGTCGACCATGGTGCTGGTGAGCGCGACACCCAGTGGCATCGATGACTACGTCGACGAGCACATCGCGATCGAGCCTGGGAAACTACTCGACAACCTTCCCGCCCTTGAGGATCGTGACACCGTCCCGTCGACGATTCCCGGCCTGGACGGGCCAGTACTTCTCGCCGCCGAGGACGCGCAGTGGTTCCGCGAGTTCGCCGACCTGCTCGACTCGCCGTCGGGCACAATGGCCGGCAGCACCGAGAACACCGGTCGGGGCTTCCTGCAGGGCCGCCCGGTGACATGGTTCGAACTCAGCCTGGGGCTGGATGTAAGGCCCGGAATCGCCGACGACCTCGAGCAGGCGGTTCGCGTAGACCTCGCCGGCCGGGACACGCGCCGAATCGCGCTCATGCATTTCCCCGGCGCAGGCGGAACGACCCTGGGCCGTCGACTCGCCTGGGATTTGCACAGCGAGTTCCCGACCATCTATTGCACTGGAACCCACGACGACTATGGACTGGCCGAGAGAGTCAGCCGTCTCAGTCAGCTGAGCGGGCTATCAGTGCTCGTCGTCCTCGAGAACACGACCGATGCCGTTACAGAAGGCGTCTACAACCGGCTGCGCGGTGACTCGGTCCCGGCGGTCGTCGTCGTGGTTGGCCGGCGGTTCGAGAAGCCACGGGAAGCCGGACCCAGGAGCTTTTACCTGGGCCCAGCCGCTACCCGCGCCGAACTCTCGAGCCTGGTGAGCCGGTATGTCGAATATGCACCCCAGCGCGCTGACAGCCTTCGGGCGATCCAGCCCGGCCTCAATACGGCCGTTCCCTTCTACCTCGGTCTGGTGGCCTTCGAGAAGGAATTCCACGGACTCGCCGAACACGTCCGCCGATCACTGGCCAGAATTTCGGACACTGACCGGACGGTGTTCGTCCTCATCGCCGTAGCCCATCGCTATGCTGGTGTCAGCGTGGCGTCGGACCTATTCGCGGAAATCCTGCAGGCCAAGGACGATCAGGCCGTCATCCTGGAGAAGCACCTCAGCGATGCTGTGCAGAACTTGCTCGCAGAGGAGGCACCGGGATACTGGCGCACCGTCCACTGGTTGATCGCCGAGGAATCGCTCCGGCAGCTACTCACACCTTCGGGAGCCGCGGCGGAGGCATGGCGTCTGTCCTTGTCAAGTATAGCGTCGAACATCATCGCACAGGCGAGCACGGTCTTCGGGGAGGAGCCGCCCGACGACATCCGCGATCTTCTAGACCGACTGTTCATCAACCGCGAAAACAGAGAACTCCTCAGTGGTGAGCGACAGCGTTCGTTCTCCGAGTTCCTTGAGGGCATCCCCTCGAACGAGGGCCGTCTCGAGGTGATGCGCCAACTGGCCGAACATTTTCCAGGAGAGGCCCACTACTGGGCACACTATGGTCGTCTGCTGAGCTACGCTGGTGACTCCGACGGGGCCTTGCAGGCGGCGAAGCGGGCGCTAGACATCAACGACGCGGACACGGTCCTCTTCCACATTCGAGGAATGATCTATACCCGGCGACTGCGGGGACTAGCCCAAGCCAAAGAGAGCGACGAGGGTGAGATCCTTCGACTGACCGAGCTCGCCCTTAGCGACTTCGACGCTGCCGCGAAACTCGATGACAAGTCCGAATACCCACACGTCGCGACCGTATCCGTAGCCGTCACGACGATAGATGTGGCCCGCCACAGCGCAGGCCGCGCCTCGTTCAGCGAGTTCCTCGCCCTGCCCGGTTCGTCGGTATACCGCGAGCTGGTGGAGCGGGCCGAACGAGCGATGGACTCTGTACAGGAGATCCGGGGTGCCGATCCCATGTCCGCCCGGGCTCAAGCCGCCAGCGTCCAACTCCTGCAGTTGTACGATGACTACACCGCTCTCCTCCAAGGCTGGCGCAACCTGCTCGACCGCCCGGACGTGCTCAAGTCGCCGATTCGGCGCCGACTAGCCCGCGTATACGTCCGCCGGGCCGGTGACTGGAAGAAACTGAGCCGCGACGACTGGCGACGTGTGCTGGCCCTGCTCGAAGACAACCTCCGCGACGATCCGTCCGACGAGGCAAGCCTGCGGGACTGGTTACGGGCTGCCCGCAGCGGTGCCGCCACCCTCGATCGGGCTAGCGAACTGGTATCGAACTGGGCTATGCAGCGGGGTTCCCGCGAGGCATATCTGTATGACTACATCATCGAGGTCCTTCAGGTGATCAACGGGCGGAGGAGCCAGTCGCGAGAGGCCCAGCGGAAGATTGACCGGTGCCGAGACTTTTCCCTATCGTTTGGCAACCGTAAGTTCAGCTATGAATGGCTGGGCAAGGGCGACGGACTCAGCCAGTTAGTCCACTACTCAGAGGTGCCGTCGACGTGGAACCGGGACCGCGGCGACGAGATCCCCGCCACCCTGCGTGTCATGCCGGCCAAAGTGTCGGCGATTAGATCCCCCCAGGCCGGCACCCTAGTCCTCGAACACACGGACTTGAAGGCCTTCTTCGTCCCTGCACGGGCCGGGGTACTCCGGGGCCGACATGAGAATGCGCGGGTGGACGCGGCGCTCGGTTTCTCGTACGACGGTATCCGGGCATGGTCGGTGACCCTGCGCAGTTGATGTCCAGATCTGCAGCCGCTCGTGCGCGGTCTTCCACGGCCCGTAGCGCTCGGGCCGGTCTCGCCAGGAAGCCCCTGGTACGCAGCTTCCACAGGGACGCGTTGATCACCTGCCGGTGATCACCCCACCGAAGACCCTGACCCGCGACAGGTGAAAGCGCGGATCGCTCCGCGCCCGAGCCATGTCAGTCAACTCACCCCTGTACCTCCAACGACCATCAGCGGACACTCGTCGCCGCTCTCACCGCCGCCTGCCCGCAGATGACCGCACTGGCCGGCTTCATCAGCTCGTTCACCGCGCTCCTCACCCCCGCAGACAGCAACGACGACCGTCTCACCGCGTGGATCACCGAGGTCAAGGCCGCAAACCTTCCCCACCTACACACCTTCACCCGCGGCCTCGACCGCGACGCCGTCAACGCCGCCCTGACCCAGCCCTTCCACAACGGCGGCACCGAAGGCATCAACACCGAAACCAAACTGATCAAGCGACAGATGTACGGACGCGCCGGATTCGACCTTTTGCGACACCGCATCCTGCTCGGCTAACCGGCACTCACCGTCACCACCGAATGTAAGACAGAGCCGAAAACGCCACACTCCCGACGGCCTCTATTCGACTGCCGTTCGCGTACCGCCGCCGTGCCGGGTCACCCGTGGGCGCAGCGAGATCTTGACTGCGGTGCGAGTCAGGGCTGGATCGGTGGACTTGTTCGACCACAGATACGCCTCGCCGACCCCGAGCGCGGCTAGTTTCGCCGGTGTGAGGTCGGCAAGCGCGGCATTGGCTTTCTGCAGGTGCTTGAGCCAGGCCGGTGAAGTGAACCGGTGCAGGATCACGTGGTTGGACAACTCAATGAGGGGGATCGGGACGGAGGGTGGGTCCTGGCTGGCGACAAGGATGCTCATGCCTTTGTGGCGCATTTCGCGGACGCTCTCGATGAGGCCAGACACGAGGTCGGGGCTTTCGATGTACTTGTGGGCCTCGTCGAAGACGACGAGCTTGTTGAAACGCTCACCTGCATTCGTGGCCTCCGCGAACAGCTCCATGAGCACGACGAACAGGCCGAGGGCCTCGTCCTTCTCGATGAGTTCGTCCCGCAGGTCGACAATGACCAGCCGACCGGGACGGATCAGGTCCTGGATGCAGGTGCTGTCGTCGATGTAGTCGGCGGCGAGGTCGAGACGTTGGTGGGCGAGCTGCTTGATTTGGTCGGACAGCGTGGACTGGTCGATGCCGGTGCGGAGCGCATCGAGTGAGAGCGCACTGCGGTTGGCACGCATGATGCGGCCGAGTTGACGGATGTAGGTCGACTGGTTGCCGACAGCCCCCATGAGGAAACGCCAGTGGCTGGCGCGCAGTTCACCCGACCCGAACTTGAGTGGGCGAACCTCGATGGCCGGGTACTCCTTGCGTCGCTGCTCGACCTGGTCGGCCGGCACCAGCATGACCACGTCGGTTAGCGCCGCTGGTTCGGCCCCGTAGCGCTCGCGGAGTCGCGCGGCCTGCTCAGCGTCGTCGTTGGGCGCCACCATGCTGGCGAACTCGGGCGGGTAGTCGAGCGTCGGGCTGTAGTGGAACACAATGGTGGCCAGCGGCCTGGGCAGCTGGTTGAGAGACGGAACGGGCAATGAAACGGCCTCGATAATGGAGCCGAGAGTGTAGCTCTTGCCACCACCTTGGACCCCGAAGAGGCTGATGGTATGGGTCTCGTTGAGGTCGAGCGCGATCCGCTTGCCGGAGATCTCACCGATGATGCCGTACTGCGGGGACTGGCGGTTGGCGCCCACGACGACGTCCGGGACCACGGCCGGGTTCTGCTCGCCCCCTCGGAGGGCCGTTTGCTCGGTCGGTCGACTTGGGTCTTGCCGCTCGTCCGGTTCGCGAACCCACGGTTCGGCTGTATCACCGGTGCTGCCGTCGTGGAGGGGCTGATCGTCAACGACATCGTCTGCGGCAGCCGGGAGTTGCTCTGGTTGCACGGGCTCGTTGCTTGGGATCTCATGTGGTCTTGCGGGTGACTGGAATGCTGCCTCGGCGAGCCGCGGGACGGCGAGGTCTCGCCGGGTGATCGTCGGCGAAGTCTGGCTGTCAGCGGCTCCTCGGGCTGCGAGCACGGGATCGGTCTCGATCGCGCCGATGAGGTCTTCGATGATGTCTCGGCCGATCCGGTGGAACTCGACGCCCGCTTCGGAGTCGACGCTGGCTCCCGAGCCGGAGAGGTCGAAGATCAGGCCGGTCCGGGTGAAGTTGAAGCGGTATGTCCAGTCGAGGTGGTCGAGCAGCCAGTGCGCCTCGGTTGCGGCTTCGGGATTCATGATCCCGTGCCGTACTGCCCGCCCGAGGTAGTGGCGCAGCAGTGCGGCCAGCTCGGTGTTGCGGACCGGACGGTCAGGGCGGTCGGGCTGGTGACGCTGGGGGTCGAAGCTCTCGGCGAGGACGGTTGCGCTGCGGTCAAGCTGCTCGACGATGGTGTTTTTGAGGTGTTGCAGGTCGGTGATGGTGGTCAAGGCGGTATGGCATTTGACTTCGACGAGGCGGCAGGTGATGGTTCGCCGACGTGCGTCGAGGCTGAATAGGGCAAGGTCCGTCCGGTGCAGGGTCACGCTTTCGGCGATCTCGTCGGCGCGGCGGCGGGCCTCGCGGTAGAGCTCTAGGTGCGCGTCGAGCGGGACCAGGATCTGATCCTGGAGAGCGCCCTGGTAGTCCAGGTAAAGCCGCGCCATGGCGAGACCTAGGACCTCGGTGCGTTGGTTAGGCGCGGCCGATGCGATCTTGAAGGCGAGCCGTCCGGACAGCAGCCGTAGCTGGTCGAAGAACGTACCGGCGTGGCGCCGGTCAATTTGTACGCCGTGTTGTTCGACCATTGGGGTGAGCATGGCGCGCAGCTCGTCGATCGAGCGGGAGCTGACGACGATGTGGTGGCTGAGTCCGGCGTCGCCGTCCGGTGCGTAGTCGATGACGTAGCTGGGCCTGCGGGTGCTGCCTGGGCTATCGAAGTACTCGACGCCCAGGGTGCGGTCGATGGTAATTACCCAGTCGCTATACCGATGGGCCTGATGCAGCAGAGCGGTGTCATCGGTGTCAAGGCTGAGTGTGATCCGGGGAACCCGTCCCAGTCCGGGTTCCCCGGTGGTCACGGTCGCGGTGGCTGCGGCGATGGTTGCCGGTAGTGCGGCGAGCAGGTCCGAGCACTCCTCGGCGTCGGGAAGTTCACGCGCTCTGCCATGACGGGGTTGCTTGTGCCAGGCCACCCCCGTGCTGGTGTCGTTGAACTTCAGATTCATGGGCTGGACGAGGCCGTGGACCGGGACGGGGACGGGATCAAGGTCGTCGCCCACGTCGAACTGCTCGCCAGCGAATGCATCGAACAGGATGGTCACGTGGGCGCTGTGCTGGCTCGTGGCGGAACGGTACTCGTCGAGTGGTCGGACAGCGACCGACAGTTTTGGCATCAGGGTGGTGTGGCTCGGCGTGCAGAAGACTTCTGCCTCGGCTGTGGCGCTCCAGGTCCCGCGCAGGAGCTCGGCGAGCGCTTCGCCGACGTCGAGGGCTTGGGGGTCGGTGGTGAACAGACGCAGGTCGTAAGTGAGGTGCCGCATCGCTGGTCGGCGTTCGAGTTCGACCAGAGTGTCGGCGAGGGTTTCGCCGCGGCCCGGGTTGATCACGCATACCACCAGCGTGCGGACGTACGGATGCATGCGCAGGTACCGTTCGAGGCGGTTGGCCAGTGCGGTAGCTGACACCGCGCTTCCCGCCGCTGGCCCACCGGCGACTTTCAGTGCCGTTGCCAGATCCATGAGTAGCGTCTGCGGGTCCTGGGTCTCGGAGGGCAGGCAGACGCCCCAGTACGGGGTGAGATTCGCGGCAGCCATGGTCAGTCGCCCGTCATCAGTGACCACGGTCAGGGGAAACCCGTTTGGATCGAGTCCTAGGAGCGTGTGGCCGGCAGCGGCGATCGTGTTGACGGAGGCGGCGGTCGCGTCGTCCAGCCACTTGCGGCCCAGCTCGGCCCAGGTCAGCAGCCACAGCATCCGGACGGGATGGGTAGGGGCGATCAGGATGAGCTCGCGGTGGGCACCGCCAGCGTCACGGTGGTCGACCGTCACGGTGTCGATACGCAGTAGCCCGGCGAGGTCACGCAGCAGTCCGGGCCCGGCGGCCGGCTGTTCCACGCGGCGCAGATACGCGGTGAGGGCGGTGGCGTACGCCTGGGCGTAGGCGATGATCGGCTCGCGGAGATCGGACAGGTCCCGGCCGGCCAGAACCATTTCGTCGGTGCCGCTGATGGCTTGGAACACCGTGGCGCGTGCTTGCAGAAGCACGCTGGTCGGCTCGTCGGTGTTGGCCAGCTGGCCGCCCACTGGATCGGGGTCGTGCGCCATGGGGGGATCGAGCTGCGGCTGGGTGCCGGCCGCCACCCTGATCCGCCAGGGGCGCAGTTGTCGTGGTGCGGCCAGGATTTCCCGCTCCAGGGTGCCGAGGACCGGGCCGAGCACGATGTCGGTGCTGCCTCGCGCGCCGAATCCGGCCGCCACCGTTGTGCGGTCGGGGTCCTTCCAGGCTGCCGAACGGCAGGTGGTTGCGCGCCAGTCGCGCCCCTCGGCGAGGGCGGCGAACTGCAGCTGTCTCAGCACCTGGGTGACGCCGTGCCCCCTACTCACACGCTGCTGCGGCGGAGGCTCATCGAGGTCGCCGTCGGCGACGACGTAGAAGCGGTCGCTCTCCTCGGGGGGATGGCCGATTGACGCCGTGCTGCCTGTTGCGGTGCTAATCGGCGCGCGACCCTGGTTGGTGGCGGTGGGCAGTGGGACGCCGGCCGCGTCGAGCGCTTGGACGTGCAGGTAGTGCCAGCCGGGTTCCAGGTGAGCGGCGCGGAGTTTCTTCAGGACGGCCTTGTACGGGTCCCGGGCCGTGGTGGAGACCTTGACGGTGGCCTGGACGCCGGTCGGTCCGGCATCCTCCGAAACCAGACGCACGGCGAACTTGGCCAGGCCGGTGACTCCTCGGGGGTCGGGTTCGACCCGAAAGGCAATGGGAAGCTGTGCTGGTCCGGTTGGGCCGGTGAGGAGGTACGGCTGCCCGGTTATGTTGGCGAGCACCGGGTGTTTGGCGTGCTCCTGGCTGCTGCCGGCCAGCGGCAGATTCAGGTCGTCGACTTCAATCGTAACGGTGGGTGCGGGCTGCTCGTCGGGCAGGGGCCAGCGGTGGAAGGCCAGTGGCCAGTTCGCGTGGTCGACGACGATTCGTCGGGTCCACGTCCTTGGATCCTCCAGGCCGGTGTGGACGAGGAAGTCCGCAAGCCTTGCTCGGAAGGCCCGGTCGGTTAGCCGCAGGGTGAGCACCCGTTGCCGTACCGAGCGGTCCGGTGTGCTGAGGGTGCGGACCCGGCTGGCGTTGCGCTCTACCTTGGTGCGGAGGTTGGCCGGGTCGGTGAAGACCTCGAAGTCAGGTACCAGACCGAGTTCGAAGAACGCCGCGCCGGCCGCCTGCCGGTCGTGGTCGTTGGCTCCCACGGTTAGCAGGTACCGTGCCCGCTCAGCCGCCCCGACCGGCCGCCCTGCGCCGACGCCCGCCCGCCCCACGGCAGCGACGTCGTCGAGGACGGCGAACACCTCGCCGATGTCGTGGCGAAGCTCGGCCGGCACGCTAGCCAGCAGCCGCTGGACGAGCTCCGGGTAAACCGCACCGAGCGTGACGTCTTCGAATGTGGCCACGTCGAAGGAGTCCTCGGCACTGACGTGCACGCCCGGCGGGATGAACACCAGCAGGACCGGGCGCTGCCGACCCTGGGCGTCCGGGTTGCGCAGCTCTACCAGCTTGGTGCTGGTCACAGCGACGTCGGCGGCCACCACCGGCGGCTGGCCGAGGACGTGGATCTGGGCGCTGCGGCCTGAGGCGTCGCGCAGCCGCCGGCACAGCCGCTCGGCCAGGGGGGCTGGGATGTCGGTGATCCGGGCGCAGTGGCCCGGCCCCCGGCCCGCGATCAGGCCGGACAACCGGGGCACGAGGACTCGTTCCAGGGCTTCGTCGAAGTCCGCGTCGGTAATCTCCCGCAGTCCTGTGCTTGTACTCATCGCGATGTCCCAGCCGAGGTGAGGCGGTACCGGGGGGTGATGGTCTGGGTGAGGTACGCGTCGGACAGATCGTTGTAGAAGCCGATCTGGCGCAGCTTCGCGACGAACGCTGCCCGGTTGGCCCGCAGCGTGGACTGATCAGCGAGGTTGGCCACACTGAACCCGTCACCGGGCGGCAACTGGTCGATGTACAGGCCATAGCGTTCGCGAAGCACGGCGAGGAACTCGTCGACCCGGATGGCCTCGGTGTGTAGCCCTCCAGCATCGTCCGGGCGTAGCAGCGCTAGCTGCAGCAGGACCTCCAGCAGACGGCTGTCGAGGACGAACCGGCGTTCGCCACGCCGCGGTTGGGCGATCATCGCCCCCGGGCGGTTTTTCAAGAGCAGCGCGTCCAGGCACCCGGTGAGGTACTTGCGGTGGAACGCCACCCGACAACTTGCGATGATCTCGATGTAGGTGGTGAACGGGTCCAGCCCCAGGTCGAGTAGGTCGGCGGTGGCGGGATCCAGATCCTGTCCAGGTTCCTGAAGCGCTTCGAGGACTCTCGGCAGCCGGGACTCGGCGAACCTGTCCCGGTCGACCCGGTAGGACGGGCCGAGTAGGCGCAGCAACTCGGGCACCGCGAACACGCCCGTGGGCGGCCGGTGCAGCTTGCCGATCTTCACCAGGTGCGAGGCTAGGTCGTCGAGCTTCTTGACCGTGAAGGTGGCCTGGATGAACTCGGACATCCGCGCGTACCAGTGCCGCGCGCTGCGTTCGGCTAGGACGGCCGGCGAGGTACCGGGTACCCCGGCGACGTCGAGGAAGAACCCGCACGGCGGGTCGGCGGCCTCACCGGCGATCCGCAGCGGTAGCAGCCGCATCAGCCTCAGGTGGTAGCGGGCAAGGTGAAACGCGAACAGGATTTTCAGGTGGTCGACGAGCACCGATCGCGGGATGAGCTCCTGGTGGTACAGCAGCCGGATCACGTCATCGACGAGCAGCCGCGCCGAGTCCGGGTCCAGCGGCGGGTAGCCCTGGGCCGCCTTGGCCTCCCGATCGGTGACCTTGCGGTGGATTACCTGGGAGAGGTTGATCAGAGCCTGGGTCTCCACGTCGACGCCGTCGCCGGCCGTCGGCGTGGGCGATCCGGTATGGGCGTCGATGCCGGCAAAGAAGAACTGCTTGAGGCTGTCCAGGATTCGCGGTCCTCGCCCGCCCGGCTCGTGGTAAATCATCCAGTAGAGCTGCTCGTCCGCGCCGTACGGGCGGGAACGCTTGGCCACCCTGTACCGGTAGGCGAAGCCGTGCAGGGGGCGCAGGCCGGCGACCGCCTGCCCCTGCCTGCCCCGGTTGATCAGATCAAGCAGGCAGGTTTCGACCCAACGGTGGGTGATCTCCGGATCGAACCCCTGGAACCAGGCCGTGCTCTCCAGGATGGTCGCCGCGTACTCACCGACCGGTACGTCGTTCGGCGACCCAATCACGACGCTCGACGACCCCCGCCACCACAGCCGCGGCAGCAGCCCAGTCAGCACTCGATCCATGTCGAGCTGCTTGTAGTCGAGGAAGCTGACCCCGGGATGGCGGAACTCACGGTCGTCGCGGTGCAGCCCCATCATGCCTCCCCGCCATCCACGACCGTCACGCCGCCGTCCATCACGAGCACGCCGCCGTCGGCGATGCGGATCCGGTGCACGTCCCAGCCCGTCACGGTGAGCAGCAATTCCCGGTATGGCGTTGCCGACAGCTCGTGCTTGAAGATGCTCAATCCTAGGTACAGGCCCTGCTGCTCGGCGGCGCTGGGCAGGTATCCTTCGCCGAGCCGCGACAGCAGCTCGAATAGGTCCAGCCGGATCCGCAGCCGCGCCTCGTGACCGGCGACTCCTCGGTGGCTGAGCACCAACTCCTGGTACCCGCCCTCCAAGTACGTCGAGGCGGCGTCGCCAGCGGGCCAAAGACGGAGGCTACTGGCAGGAAACAGCCGGTAGCTGCGGATTGTGCCGCCTGGCACTGCCCTCACCTGCAGCGCCAGCGCTCCATCGGGGACCGCCGCCCCGGGCAGCCCTTCCCCGCGGTTGATCGCAGCGATGAGCGTGGTCAGGTATCGGGGTACCCGGTCGGGGGATGCGAGCAGCTCCATGAACGCCAGAGCCGACCGGTAGGGCAGCATCACGGCCGAGCGCTCCTCGTCAACGCATTCGAAGTAGAATCTGCGACGGGCCGCAGCCAGGTAGCGGCGGTGCAGGTCGCCCTCGGCTGCAGTGCCGGCAGCGCTCCGGGGCAGCCGCGCGAATAACCCGGCGAGCAGCTGCAGGTCGTAGTCGCCACGCTGGTCGACGACCATGAGTGCCCGGCCGGCGTCGGGGCCGACGTAGTCCAGCCGTCGGTCGAGTGCCGGGTCAGCCACGGCCGCGACGTCCACCTGTGACAGTAGGGACAGCAGTCGGTCACGGCCGCCCGCCGGCCCGGCCCAGCTGTTGAAATAGAACCCGTCGAGGACCGCAGCGCTGTCGTCGCCGGCATACAACTGGTGGATCTCTTCGCAGCTGCGCCCGCTGGTGAGCAGGTAGGCCAGTGCCGAGCCGATGTCCCGCATGGTCAGGTGCTGCACGCCCCGTAGCGCTGTCATGGAGAACAACGTCCGTAGCCGCGCCACGATCTTCGGGCCGACCCCCTCGTTGGCGAGGGTCTGGGCGTTATGTCGGGCATAACAGGTCGCCGCGAGCGAGCATCCCCTACATGCCTCCCAGCGGCGAGGATCGGTCATCCGCGCCAGTAGGCGGTCGAAGACCGGTGCTTCGAGGTCGTCCACCTCTGTCAGCAAGCTTCGCCGGTTGAGGTTGATCACCGCGATCGGGCCATTCTCGGCGGTGCCGGCCAGCCCGGTACGGACCCGCTTGGCGAGCGTCGGGAAACGCTGCTCGTGGGTGCTCAAGAAGTCGACCAGCCGGCCTTCGTTGATCGCGATGAGTCTGGTCTCCTGCGGGTCACCGGTCGGTTTGGCCCCGGCGAATGGGGCGAAGAAGTCCAGCAGGACGTCGTCGTTAGCCCGGTCCCCCTCGTCCTGGCTGCCGTCGTGGTTGGTTCGCAGCCAGCGTCCATCCAGCAACTGGAAGTCCGCGCCATTGTCGCGGTACACCGGCACGCGCGGTCCGTCGGCGCGAGCGGCGTGCAGCAGCCGGTCCAGGTAGGCCGTCTTCCCGTCGCCAGCATTGCCCGTGATGATGACCAACCGGTACCGCCCGGCGAGGACCGCCGGCGTCAGCTTCGCGTCGAGCGCTGTCGCCACATAGAGGTCGATCCGCTCGCCGGTACCGCCCGTGCCACCGCTGCGGGTACCAGCGTTGCTGCCGGCACTCTGGCTGTAGAGCGACCGCAGGTGCTCGACGAACAGGTTCCGATCGGCCTGCGCTGCCGGGACCGGCACCGCCAACTCCGCTGGGACATCCACCGCTCGGTGTACCCGGTCACCGATCGACCGCAGGACAGCCAGGAACTCGGCCGCGTCGGCATACCGCTCGCTGCGCCATGGCGCGATGGCCCGCAGCACGATATCCACCAGCACATCGGACAGGCTTCCCAGACCGGTGTATGTCCGCGGATCGGCCGCCTTCTCGCCTGTGGCCTGATGCTTGCCTGGAAAGGGCCACCCCCCAGTAAGCAACTCGTAGAGCGTCAGCCCAAGCCCATACACGTCCCGGTCGGCCAGATCCGCCCGGGTAAGCGGGCCGCTGGCGAAGTCGGGCGGGGCGTACTGCGGAGTTCCACCCACCTGGGACAGGCTGTCGTCGGCCTTGGTCGCCACATTGAAGTCCAGGATCTTGCAGCCAGCATCCGTCCGCAGCAGGTTCGCGGGCTTGATGTCGCAGTGCGAAATCCCCTCACTATGCAAGTGAACGAGTCCCTCGGCCACGTCGATACCGAACCGCACGACGTCGGCCGGCCCCAATGCCCGCTCGGCTACCAGCACCTTCGCGTCGCGGCCGTCAATGAACTCGAACACCAGATAGGGCACCCGGCCCAGATCGAGATAGTCAGCGTCGCGTACCTCAACGACACAGCGGTGCCGTGGCAGGTTAAGCAGGAGTTGGAACTCCCGCTTGAGCCGCTCGACTACCGAGTCAGAGCCTTTGTGGACAATCTTAACGACCCGGTCCTCATCGGCCAGGTTGTCATACACTCGGTAGACCGTGCCGAAGTGCCCCGACCCGAGCTTGTCCCGGACCTGGTACTTGGGGGTCAACTGGTAGCCGGCAGGCAGGCTCCCGTAGTCGACGCCGGCCGTCGGCTTCGGCTTAGGACCACTGTCCTCGGAACCGACGGCGCCGATGCGGGCGAGGCGTTGCAGCTCCCGCAACGCCTGTGTAGCCGACGGCCGCCCGGACGGTGCCCGGGCACACATCCGCCGCAGCAGCGCCTGCAGAGCCGTACCGACACCGGCGGTGGCCAACACCGCCGACGGCAGCTCGCTGCCCTTCTGGAACTGCTCGGCCGTCGACGCGAACGGCACCTCACCGGTCAGCAGCTGGAAGCCGACAACACCTGCCGCATAGACGTCCGATGCCTGGCTCATCGCCGGGGCGTGCCCCTGGCACTCCGGTGCCACGTACACCGGGTCAAGCACCTCGACGAGTCGGCCGGCCACCGTGTAGTCCCGCGGCCCCTCGGGACGGGCGTAGTCGAACCCGGTGAGCAGTGCCCGGCCGTTGACGTCCGAGACGAGTACGGCGGCCGGCGTCAACGCCCGGTGCAGCACCCCGTAGGCGTGCGCGTGCGCCAGCCCGCGCAGGAGGTCACCGAAGACGCGCAGCTTCGCGTCGGCGCCCAACGCCTGCCGCGGATCTGTCAGATGCACGGTCAACGCCTGGCCGCGCGTGTCGTCGAGAACCAGCACGAACTGGCTCTCGTCCTCGATGGCAAAGAAGGTCCGCCGTCCGACTATGAACGGGCTCGGCGGTAACTTTGCCAACACCTCGTACGCATTGGCGATCATGTGCCGCTGAGTGGCGCGTTCGAGCTCCGGCAGGAACGGGTCCGCGCGGTACACCCGCAGGAGAACCGTCTCGGACGTGCCAGCCATCGCGTTTCGCGCCCGATACTCGGTGACCTCGTCGTCGCCGCCGAGTCGCTCGCACACCACCCAGTCGCCAAACTTCTTGGGACCGGTTGGTTGGCGTACCTTGCGATGCAGCGCCGTGAGGATGGTGTTTCGGTGCTGCCGGACGTCACGCAGCATCCCGGAGCGGACCCGGGAGACATCCCCAAGCGCCGGAATCAGCCCACCCAGATCGGTTACGTGCAGCGCGTCGGCGTCCTCACGGTCGTTCGGGTCGACCAGCCGGGCGTCCGGCCAAGGCAGCACCACCAACTGATCGACATACACCCGTGACAGCCCCGGCTGATGATTGGTCAGCAGGCCCTTGACCGCCCGGGTGTGTCCGCGCAACTTGCGTACCGGCGAATGGAACGGGGCTCGCCTCGCCGGGTGCCACCGGGTACCGGCGACATCGATACGCCCCCGGGTCCCCTTGACGTCGACCAGGCAGACGCCCCGACCGTTGATCACGACCAGGTCGATCTCGTAGCAGTCCCTACGCACCGGGACCTCGACGTTGTGCAGAATGACCCAGTCGTCCGGGGCGTGCTCAGCCAGGTGCTTGAGCACCAAGCGTTCCGCGTCGTTGGCCGGAAGACCCCCGTCGACGATCTCCACCATGCCTACCGTGCCGCCTCTCGCACCGCCTTGTCCAACAGTGCAAACGCTAGATCCTCTTTTCTATCAGCTTCGTCGCGATCCCGGTACGCCTGCCGTACCGTCTCAGCGATTCGCTCCCTGTCGGATGCCGTACACACCGGCACCGGCAACTGGCGAAGCAGAGTAGGCTGGTATTCCTGCTGCTTGCCGCCGACGCTCATCGAGCGGAGGACCCGAAAGGCTACTTCGGAGCGTAAAAAGGCGAACAAATAGGCACCTGAAATTTCGTCGGTTCCACTCAGAACACGTACGAAATCCTGACTGTAGGCATGCTTGAGCCAGTTCCCCGTTACGAGAATGGACCTACTATAAACCTCGTTGTCGCCCAGCGTGCCGTGAGCAGCGATAAGCACTGTCTCGTCGCGTTGCATGATATCCAGTGGAGCTTGATTCGGATTGATCCATCGGCCCTCCGGCCGCATCCAGAACGCCTGCCGTTGCCCAATCAGCCGTACACCCACCTCGGGAGTAGCGTCAATTCGCTTGAATCGCGCACCCGTGCGGAGAAGGCCACCGGCACAGATTTCACCAAGCGTCCGATGGGAGACGCCACTCAGCCGATCAACAAGACTGCGGGCTCTAGGCGCGAAGTTGATAGCGCGAAGGGAAGATGGGGTCATTCCCCTAAGAGCGAAGTCCAGGTCGCGAGGCCGATCGTGCCAGCGGAAGTCGAGAAGCTCGGGAAGTCCGGCGGATTTGAAGAGATCTTGCGTGGCAGCCTGGATGCCGTCTTCGAACTGCTGCCGAAGTTGCATGGCCTCCTGGATGAGGCCGTCGATTTTCAGTTCGGTCTCTTCGCCGAGTCGAGGTACCGGAATGTCAGCGATATGACTTGGTTCGATATGCCGCACACTGGTGCCGTAGATACCACCCTTAATCATTGAAGCACCAAGCGGTCCAGCTAGGAACGTGTAGAGGTATCCTGGCGGAATCTTCGTTCGGTCGGGAACGGCTCGCATCACATCCTGACTGCAGGCATACTCGTTCATGCTGAGCCTGGCGTAGGTGACACGTCCAGATGTCATGCCGGAACAGGTAATTAGCGTCCACCCTGGCTCCAGCGGAAGATTCGGGGTTTCCGCGAAGGATCTCTTCGTTATCATCTGCAGATTAGAAAGATCCGCCTGGAAGATATCTGCACTTCCGAGAAAGGGAACTCCGTGCTGCTGATCGGTGGTCCATTGTCGACGGAAACGGCCGGCATGAAAGATGCGGGTGGTGACCTTCTGGAGCGGCTCAGTCCGAGGAAAACGCTGGAGCAGCGTTCGTGCCGCATACCCCTCGGAGACGTATGGGCCGGGGTCGAGGCGGAGGCCCTGGTCCACGAGCCAGGCGGCGCGGACCGGATTTTCGAGTTCGGCGAGTTTCACGGGGTCTCCTCGGGGAACCAGTCGATCCGGCCGTTCATCGCGGTGCCCCGGGCTCGGGATGACGCTCGCGGAACCGCCGGTACGCCTTCGCGATCTCGGGAAGATCGTTGTCGACGGCCTTGCGTCGGCGGAGGATCCGCCGGATCGTCTCGACCCCGTTGCGGCGAACGTTCTCAACCTCCTCTGTCGGCTCGGTGATGACCTCGCCGTCGGGGCGCCGCTTGTATACCGGGTTGCCTCGCCGGTCGAAGCCGACCTTTTCGGCCACAGCCATGAAGACCGGGTAGTCCACCTGGTGGCCCAGGTCGGCGGCCAGCCGCTCGCGATCGGTCTTCTTCTTCAGGAATAGCAGCGAGGTAAGGATGTTGACGTTCGCGTCGACCACGAACGTCTCCACGGGCAGTTCAACGCTGGCAAGCACCCAGCAGTTGTCAAGGATCCAGCGCCGGATGCCCTCGTCGGACGGGCCGGGGTTGGACAGGATCCCGTTGGGGAGGACGATGCCAACCCTGCCACCGGGTCGGACCCACTCCACGGCCCGCTGGATGAACAGCTGCTCCGGCGACATCGCCGAGACTCGGCTGCCAGGAGTCGCCTCGACCGCGCCGGTTTCACGGTTGCGAGACCACGGCTGGGCCACGCCGCCGCGGTACTGGTCGAGGATATCCCCGTCCTCGATCTTGATGTCGGTCCCGAAAGGCGGGTTGGTCATCAGGATGTCGACGACCGGCTCGTCGAGCGGCAGGCGCCTGCGGCCCTCGGCCAAGCCGGGCAGGTGCCCCTTCGGGAAGGCCAGCGAGTCCATGTGGAACACGTTGCCCGTCACCCCGGTGAGCAGCATGATGCTCATGCTTGTGGCCCGGACCAGGAACGGATCGAAGTCCGCCCCGTACAGGTGGCCTGCGACGTACGCCGCCAGCCGCTCCTGGTGAGTCTCCAACTGCTCCTCGGTGTCGGGCAGCCCGGCGGTGCCCTCCTCGGCCTGCCACTTCTTAAGCAGGTGCCGCAGGGTGGCCCGTAGGAACCCGCCAGTCCCGCAGGCGGGGTCGAACACGATGTCACCCTCTTGCGGATCCAGGATCTCCACCATGAGCTCGACCGCGCCTCTGGGGGTGAAGTACTGGCCGCGGTCACCTCGCAGGTTGGTACCCACCAGCTCCTGGTAAGCAATGCCCTTGACGTCGATGTCCGTGCCGCCGAGGTCGTAGGAGGACAACTCGCCCACGATGAACGCGAGCGCTCGGGGTGAGAGCGTGATCTCGTCCCGCTCGGTAAAGGTGTCGTACCGCCGCTTCACGTCCGCGAACAAAGCGAGTATGCGATCGTGGATCGCCTGCCGCCCCTCGCTAGTGAACGGTTCCTGCGGCAGCGCGTAGAAGCGCCGCGGTACACCCAGGCGACGGCTCTCCCGCTCGTCGTGCACCTTGGCAAAGATGACGTAGAGGAACTGCCAGAAGGCGGCGTCCTTAGGGAGCCCTTCGTTGCCGTGTACGAAGTTGTGGCAGCGCCGGAAGACCGTCTTGAGCATGGCGGCCTCGCCACGCCGCAGGCGTACCGCCGTGCCGAACGTGCCGCTGACGCTGTCGGTGGCGATCGGCCAGTCGGCCCGCGGCTCGAAGCTCACTCCGAACCGGGTGGACTCGCGGTACAGGAAGAAAAAGTCCAGCCCATTGGTCCACATGCCGTACTGAGCCTGCGGGGTCTGGTCCTGCCCGAGCAGGTCCTGCAGCGCTTCGAGGTCTTTCTGCGCCTGGTCGTGGGTCCGAATCTTGGTGACCGCTCGGCCGCCCTTCGGTTCCGGCTTGCACACCACCACCCGCTGCAGGTTGCCCAGGGTGTGCTCACGCCCAGGAGCAAACACCGCGATATCCGCCCGCTTCATACTCCGGCGGCGGCCGTCGATCGACACCGGGATGGGAAAGTCCCGCTCCATGTCGTCGACAGAGATTCCGTACTCCAGGAACAGCGCACGGGCGATCCGTTGCCGGACCTCCTCGTTGCCGCGCAGCTTGACCGGGCGGTCGGTGATGTAGTCGATGATCTCGTCTTCGGCCAGCGACCCGCCCGTGGCTGTTGAACTGGCCTCCACCTCGTCAACCTCATCGATATCGGCGGCAGTCAACTCGGTACCCACGTCCGTGTCGTCCGTCATCGTTCTACGCTCAGCCCTCTCGCTCCACACGCTGCGTCACATCCCCGGGACGCTGCAGCACTCCATCGTGCCCGAATCCTAGGCGCGAACCAGATCAGGGTGCTCGGCCACGCCCAGGCATCGTCGTACCAGAGGTGTGCGACACTTCCCGCGCAGCCGTACTCGGCCAGATTTTCTTCATACGTCCCAAATAGCCCATTTTTGCAACTTTTACGCTCCTCACCTAACAACGTTGCCGGAGGCCGGCCCGCCCACCCGCCAGCGGACGCGGCCATGGTGATCGCACCGGCGGCGCTGGCATCGGCCGGGTTCAGACCCGATCATCTGGCCAAACACTCCGAGCGTCCGTTCGTGGACCTGCTCGCCGAGACCGGGCTCGGCCAATAACGCAGTAGGCGGCGGATCGTGCGGACCGAGCAGGCATCCGACGCGCCATGCTCGTAGTCGGAGCCATGCGCCACACGGCGATAAGCTGATCGAACACGACTCGGGCGGGGATCTGACGACGGTTACAGCTCAGCGGATACGCCTGATCGGGCTCGGGCTGCTCAGGCAACAGCGCGGCGAACTGGCCCAGATGGTAGCTGCTGGTCACGGTGGTGATGAGGTCGTGTGGGCGGCGGTTGGCGCGTCGGGTGGCTCGGGCGATGTTGATTTCGCCGTTGCCGCGGTGGAATCCGATGGCGGTGTTGCGGAGGACGGCTGCGACGGCGGGTCCGGTGCCGGTGCGGGCTCGGTGGGCGTCCTCGCCGAGGGTCACATCGCGGTCCCAGTGCAGCCGATTCTCGATATGCCATTCCAGCCGGGACCATTGCTGCAGGTCAGCAGGCTGGGCGTGGGCGGCAGGCAGTGACGCCACCAGATGGACCGTCTCCCGGGTCCGCGCCGGCCACGGTGCGGGTGCGGGTGATCCGGACGGCCTGCTGAGCATGGGGAAAGCCGATGCCGCCGGGAGTCTGGAGGGTCAGCGCCTTGACGGTGCGGGTCTCGCGTCGGCCGTGTCCGGTGTCGCGGTGTTGGTCCCCGATCGGCACCTGCGCCCACGGCAGCCGTTTGAGCTGGGCGTACAAGGTCGGCTGGTTGGCCTTGACCGGCACACAGGTCCCCGCCGGCAGCGGCGACAGCGCGGGCGTGGGCGACCTGGGTGTGCAGGGCCTCCGCGACGATCACCACCCCGGCCAGGCTGCCCAGCCGTGCCTTGACCTGTTCCAGCAGCGGGGCGAACGCGGGGATTTCGTTCGACTTCGCCGCGACCTGGACCTGCGCCAGGACCACACCGGTCGAGGTGTCAGCGCGCCCTCCCGCAGGGCATCAGTGAAGGCCGTCCAACTCCGCCTCGAACCGGAATCGGTACGGGGGCGCGCCGTTCTCCTCAACTCGCTTCGATGATGAACCGATTCAGGATCGTGTTCGACACTGCGGGCTACCACTCTAAGGGCCGTCGCTGGAAGAAGAGCCTTCCGGTGGGGCCATCCGAGGGCAGTGTGGCAAGCCACACGAAGGTATCCGCAGCCTCATCCGGCGTATAGTTTGCCTTTCCGTAGGCCAGGCGAGTGTCGACCTTTCCCGGTGAGGCGGCATTCACCAGAATGCCGTCGTCCTTCAACTCAGCCGCAAGAATGCAGGTCAGAGCGTTCACTCCTACCTTGGATACCCGATAGGAAACGCTGCCCGGTCCCATCTCACCAAAGGTGCCCATGTGGCTGGATACGTTGACGATCCTGCCGTATTTGTTCTTCCTCATCTCCGGGATGGCCGAAGTGCAGCAGCGCCAGGTTCCCATGATGTTGGTGTCCAGGGTTGCTCGCACCTTCTCAATGTCGGCGCTGGCCGCCGTCTGACCACGGTCGATGGCGATGCCGGCGTTGTTCACCAGGATGTCCAGCCGGCCGTACTGGTAGCCCACGTCGGCCATCGCGCGAGCGACGCTGGCTGGGTCGGCGATGTCGAGCTGATGGCCGGATGCGGAAAGTCCTTCCGCCGATAGTTCGTCGGCGGCCCGCACAGCGGCTTCTTCGGTACGAGCCGTGACGACCACGTGGGCACCGGTCCGGGCTATGCCCCGGGCGATGGCTTTCCCGAGCCCACGGTTGGAGCCGGTGATCACAGCGACGCGCCTGGCCTCACTCATGCGAGCAGAGTACGTACGCGCTCGTCCAGCGCGGTTACGGCGGGGTGTCGATGGACCGTCAGGCGACCGTGGATGTCCAGTAGTCGGCGGTGGTTGCGCACCGAGCGGCTGGCGGCGACGTCGGGGGCTGCCTCGGCCACCAGGGCGCACGCATGGTCGATGTCTCCGAGGTTGAAAACGGAGTCGGCGCGCCAGATCAGGTAGGTTGCGCGGTCTCGGCTGCGCTCGGCGGGTTGGAGAGCGAGCGTCTGCTGAAGCCATTGGTCGCTTGCCTGATGCCGTTGCAGGAGGAGGTAGCACGCGGCAACTTGGGCCGAGTACTCCGCGTGATCGAAGTAGCTGGCCCACGCGGGATTGGTTTCATCGTCGGCACGGGACATTTCCGTGTCGGCTTCTGCCAGCCGTCGTTCGCACGCGACCGATTCACCGAGCACCGCATGGGCGCGAGCCAGGCGAGTAGTAAGCATCGCTCGTACCCGCGCGGGCGCGTTCTTCGCCCCAGCCCACGCAGCCTCGGCAAGGCGAAGCGCCTCGGTGGGGCGTTCCGTGTCGACTCGTTGCAGGCTCATGCACTTCAGGATGTTGGCACCGGCCGCGCGGTCGGATGCGGAGTGTGCAGCGTGGAGGGCGGCCAACCAGTAGCGTTCGGCGGCAGCATGGAAGCCCGCGTCGAAACTTGCCCAGCCGGCGATCCGACCCAGTTCGGCGGCGACTGTCAACAGGCGGTTGGCGGACGCCTCCGAGTAGCTACTGTGGCGCAGGAGATCCGTGACCAGGCGAAGCTCCGCGTCGACCAGGGAACGCACGCTCCCGCCGCCAAGACTGGCGTCCATGCGGCGCAGCGCCGGTAGTCGCTGTTCAAAGCAATCGAGAAGATCCGCGTCGACGCGGCCTCCCTGGAGCGCCGCGTTGATTCTGGGAGGCTCGGCAGCAAGCCATCGCTCGGCTATCGCAACAGCCAACCCGGCATGCATGATCAGAAATCCTCGGCGGTCTAGCACCGCTGGCCCCGCCGTATCGTCAAGCAGGGCCACTGCTCCATCGAACGTCCACGGTGTTGCGGTACTGATCGTCGGGCCGGTCGGGAGCCAATGAGGCCATCCGAGCGCTTTGACTGTCTGCCGATCGACGCCGAGCTCGTCGGCCAGTGCGAGCTGTGTATCTTCATCCGGCACCACGCCCCATCGCTCCCAACGCCACGCCTTCTCCCGCCGTGCGGCGGTGTTCAGGCGGCGCGCGATGACGTTGACAAGGTCTTGCTGCGTCCAGCTTCGCTGTTCTCGAACATAGCTCAGCGGATGCACCAAGAGTTGGCTTCGTGGCGATGGCGCTCGCGTCATCCTGCCTCCCCGGTCATCGCCGTCACTCTAACCCGAAGCAGCCGGCAAGATGCGCGCTCAACTGCGGAAACTACTCGATCTCGGCTAGAAGACAACAGCGAGACAACACAACGGCTGTCGATTTGCTCTGGTCATTCGGTTTTCCTGAACGGGCGATCCGCTCCGGCGTCAGCCGGGTCACCTTCGACCTGACACGACTGCACTGATTGCTACTTCCAGGCGACCTCAGCGGCGTCATCTTCCAACCGGAGCAGCAAGCCTCGCATGTGAACCCATGTTTGGACTCCGCAGCGCTACAGCTCGGACCTTCACACCAAGGAGTTGGCAAATGACGGTGATCGAAACACGTGCACCTGCGCCCGTTCAGGTGGTGGGTGCAGACGTCGCTGCTGCGGTTGCCGCGGCTGAGCAGATGCTGGTCGCGCTCGGCGTCGACACCCAAGTAGAGCACCTTCGGCGGACGGCGGAACGGATGGTGCTGTCGTACGGCGAGATGCTGACGCCGACGCCGTTCGAGGCGACAGACTTCCTCAACGAGGCGAAGCATCGGGGCTTCGTCATCGTGCAGGATGTGGCGTTCGCCGCTATCTGCGCTCATCACCTGCTGCCGTTCGTCGGCTCGGCGACCGTCGGATATCTCCCGGGTGCTCGGCTGTTGGGGTTGTCGAAACTGGCGCGGCTGGTCGAGCACGCCACACGCGGCGTTCAGGTCCAAGAGAACGTCACGCAGCAGATCGCTGACGGACTGCAGCGGGTCGTCCCGGACCACGGTGGCATCGGGGTGTTCGTCGAGGCTGAGCACCTCTGTATGACTCTCCGAGGTGCGAAGGCGCGGGGTGCCTCGACGGTGACCTCGACGTGGCGCGGCGCGCTGGAACGCGACGCCACGCTGCGGTCGGAGTTTCTCAGTGTGGCCGGGCGGAGGTCGCGGCCGTGAACACCCTCGCACTGCCGTTGGTCACTCCGGTGCCCACGCACGTCGTGGTCATCGTCTCCGGTGGCATGGACAGCACGGTTCTGGCCTATGCCCTGCATCGCGCCGGGTCAGCGGTGACGCTGCTGTCGTACGACTACGGGCAGCGACATCGCCGCGAGCTGGGCTACGCGGCACGGACCGCTGAGGCCCTGCGCGTGCCACACGACGTGGTTGACCTGACAGGCATCGTCGGTGTGCTGTCGGGATCGGCCCTCACTGACGTCCGCGTGGATGTGCCGGACGGGCACTACACCGACGCGTCGATGCGCGCCACGGTCGTGCCCAACCGCAACGCGATCATGCTCGATGTGGCCGTGGCGCGCGCCGTCTCCGCCGGTGCGGATGCGGTCGGGTTCGGTGCCCACGCCGGTGACCACCCGATCTACCCCGACTGCCGCCCGGCGTTCCTGGCCGCCTACGAGTCAGCTGCCCGGATAGCGAACGAAGGATTCCTGCCCGCAGGCTTTCGCGTCGTCGCGCCGTTCATCGGCTGGTCGAAAGCCGACATCGCCCGACTCGGTGACGTCATTGGCGTGCCGTTCGCCGCTACCTGGTCCTGCTACAAGGGCGGGCAACGGCACTGCGGAACCTGTGGCACCTGCGTCGAGCGGCGCGAGGCGTTCGAGGTAGCCGGCGTGACGGACCCGACCACGTACGTCACCACACCGGAGGTGAGCTGATGCACCGCATCGGCAAGCAGTTCCGGTTCGAGGCCGCGCACTCGCTGCCCGACCTGCCCGAAGGCCACCAGTGCGCGCGCGTTCATGGGCACAGCTACACCGTCGAGGTACACCTCGTCACCGATGGTGAGCTGACCCGGCCAGGGTTTGTCGTGGACTTCGCCGAACTCGGCCCGTTCGGCGCGCATGTCCGCGACCACTTCGACCACCACGACCTCAACGCCGTCCTGGACGCGCCGCCGACGAGCGAACACCTCGCCGCCTACTTCTACCGGTGGTGCCGGGACCACCTGCGGCTCCCGGCCCCCGTGCGGGTGGAGAAGGTCCGGGTGTCGGAGACGGCATCCACGTTCGCCGAGTACGGGTCGGGCCTGTCATGACCGCGCCGGCCACGCCCGCCGTGCCGCCAGCCACGACCGATTCGCCGGTGTTGCCGTTGCTCGTCGCGGAGACGTTCGGCCCGACCTTGCAGGGCGAGGGTCCGAGCGCCGGTCAGCAGGCGGTGTTCGTGCGTCTGTCGCGGTGCAACCTGTCCTGCCCGCGCTGCGACACCCCGTACACCTGGGATGTCTCCCGCTTTGATCTGCGCGCGCATACAACCCAGCGCACCGCCGGAGATGTCGTCAGGTGGGTGTTGGCGCAGCCGACGCGGCTGCTGGTCATCACCGGCGGCGAGCCGATGTTGCAGCAGGATCGGCTGCTGCCTGTGGTGGAGGCGGTCACCGAGGCGGGGCGACGGGTAGAGATCGAGACCAACGGCACCGTCGTTCCCCTGACGGATCTGGTCGCGTCGACGGCCTCCTTCAACGTGTCTCCGAAGCTGCCCGGCTTCGCCGGGGCGAGGGACGGTCGGCGGCGCATCCACCCGGCCGCACTTTCAGCGCTGGCGGCCTCGGGGCGGGCCGTGTTCAAGTTCGTGGCCACCAGCACGGCGGAGTTGCACGAGATCGCCCGGTTGCAGGACCGGTTCGGGCTGGACCCGGTGTGGGTGATGCCCGAAGGCACCAACAGCAAGGAAGTCTTGGGCGGGTTGCGGGACCTCGCGGACGCGGTCATAGCAAGAGGCTGGCACCTGAGCAGCCGCCTGCACGTGTTGCTGTGGGAGGACACCCGTGGCCGCTGAAGCACCGGGCTTACATCTGCTGGATGGGCTTGGACGGGGCCGTCGTTCCCGCCGTGACCAGCCGCGCGTGTTGGGGAGCGGCCCTGCGATCGTCGGCGGCGGGATCGTTCCTGCCGTCCAAGCGAACCCCACGATAGCCCAACCCGCCTCACCTGTGCAGGCCCCAGCGCACTCACTCATGCCCTTCCTGGTAGACCTGCCGCATCTGGTGGCGGCGGCGCGGCTGTGCATGCGTCGCGCTGCCGCACCGGGTGCTGACGGGCTTACCTGGGCCGGCTACCGCAGTGGTCTGCGAGCGCGTCTCGGTGACCTGTCCGGCCGGCTGCGGACGGGGACGTGGGAGCCGGGCCCGTTACGGCATGTGGAGATCACGTCCTACACGGGCAAGGTGTTCCCCGCGGTTATCCCGACGGTCGAGGACCGCATCGTGCACCGGGCAATGCGCCGCGCGGTGGAGCCGATCCTCGAGCACTACGTCTTGGCGGACTGGGTATCGGCGTACCGGCCGCGCCGCAACCGGATCACCGCCCTGCGCCAAGCCGAGCAGTATCTGGCGGCGGGACGGCAGTGGGTCGCCGATGTCGACGTGGCCGGCGCCTCGACGGGCGGCAGCACCGAACAGTTCGTGGACTGGCTCGCCGTCCACGTGGCCGACGGCTCGTTCCTGCGTCTGTTCCGCCGCGCCGTCGAGGCGTTGCCGGCGCCGCTCGTCCCGGGCAGCGGCCTGTGGCCGGTGCTGTTTCACCTGCGCCTATCCCAGGTTGACGCACTGCTCACCGACTGGCCGGCCGTGCGCTTCGCCGACAACTACCTGATCTTCGCGGTGGACGAGCCCGGCGCGATCGTCGCGTTCGACGCCCTCAGCGCCGCCCTCGCCACGGTGCAGTTGCAGCCGCACCCGCGCAAGAGCCGCGTCCGGCCGCCGCACCAGGCGAACACCGAAGACCTGTTCCTCATCGACGGATGAAGGGAACTCACCGATGATCATCACACCGACCGGACTGCCCGCAGTCGTCGGCGCCGTGCGCTGGGTACACGTCCCTGCCGGTACCTGCCTCTACGGCGACGCCCGTAAACCCCGCCCCGTGCCGGCGCTCCTCGTCGCGGAGACGCCGCTCACCGTCACGCAGTGCGGCCTCGGCGACACCGACCTGCCGGTCACCGGCATCAGCTACGACGATGCCGTCCGGCTCGCCACCGAGGCTGGCGGGCGCCTGCCCACGTCGCTGGAGTGGGAGTGGATCGCCGCCGGATCGAGTCGCCGCCTGTGCCCGTGGGGCGACGAACCGTGGAACCCTGACTATGCCCTGCTCACGGGTGCCGGACAGTCACCATGTGCTCCCCAGCCGGTCCGACGGCACCCGGCGGGTGCCACGCCCCAGGGCGTGCTGGGGCTGGCGGGCAACGTCTGGGAATGGACCAGCAGCACCGCCATGGGCCAGGGAAAGATCATCCGGGGTGGTTCGTACGCCTCGCCGCCGCTGTATGCCCACACCACCTTCCTCAACGCAGCGCCCGTCGAACGCCGCAGCCCTGGCATCTCCGTGAGGCCGGTGCGCATCCCGTGAATCTCCGACACCTGCGACTGGCCCATCCCGTCGACGCCCTCACCCATACCGCCGATACGGCCCGCACCCATCCGGCGGAGCTGG
This sequence comes from Micromonospora sp. HM134, assembly GCF_007833915.1. Classification (NCBI taxonomy): domain Bacteria; kingdom Bacillati; phylum Actinomycetota; class Actinomycetes; order Micromonosporales; family Micromonosporaceae; genus Micromonospora; species Micromonospora sp. HM134. Next base: position 1,339,052 of record NZ_CP041061.1, on the reverse strand, counting down.
TCATCGTCGGCTGCTCTGCGGAGAAGACGCCAACGACCACGCCGCTGCCTGCCCTCGACCTCTACGACGGTGGCTGTGTCCCAGACCTGCGCTCCCGGGTCGGTCACCTGCCGCACCAGCGCAGCCGGGTCCGCTTCCTGTCCGCCGCGCACGGCCTCGTCACCGCCGACACCCGTCTGCACACCTACGACCGCCCTCTCGACCCGGCCCGCGCCGCCGAGCTGCGCCCGCGCGTCTGGGCACAGTTGCAACCCGACCTGTTCAGCGACCACACCCCCGACGACATCCTCGTGGTCGCCGAACCGCTCTACCTGGTGCTGCTCGCCGATCTCCTCTCCGACAGCCGGCGGCCGTGTATTCACTGGATCGCCGACCATGCGGGCGGTTGGCCAGAGGCCGCCGCGATCCTGGACGCGTGGGGGTGGTGAGCGTGCCTGCCACCCTCAACGAGGCGATCGCCGCCACCGGCAACGACCACCGCCACGTCACCACGGCCTTCACCGACCGCACCGGCCTGGGCTGGCATGCCCCGACCCCGCCGCAACTCGGCGACGGAGCCCGGATCAGCGTGGTCATCCCCGCCTGCAACACCGCCTACAGTCTGCGGCCGGTTCTCGACGCGCTTGCCGAGCAGCGCACTGCGGCGTCCGTCGAGGTGATCGTGGTCGACGACGCGTCCACCGACGCCACCACCGAGCTGTTCGCCGCGCATCCGCGCATTGACCGGGCCGTCCGCCTGCACGCCCGCGCTGGGGCGGGAGCGGCCCGGAACGTCGGCGTGCACCTCGCCACCGGCGACACGATCGTGTTCCTCGACGCCGACGTGGTCGTGCGGGATCACGTCCTGGCCGACATCGCTGCCCGCGCCCGGCAGGACACCGTCCTCGTCGGCTTCCGGCACAACATCCCGTACCGGCCCGACGCCAACGGCTACCCGCTCGTGCCGCCCGGTGAGCCCGACCTGGATGCGGATCACCGGGTGCGATGGACCCCACCGGCAGGTGTGCCGATGTTCTACACCGGCCAGGTCTACCCGAAGGTGTTCGTCGGCCGGCCGCTTGAGGACACCCGGGAGTTCCTTGACCTCGGTCACGGTCGCACGTACTACGACTGGGACCTGCCCCGCATGGTCGTCACCTCCCTCGTCGCCGCACCTCGGCGCGCGGTGCTGGAGGTCGGCGGCTTCGCCGACGGGTTCGGGGCAGATGGCTGGGGTGCCGAAGACACCCACCTCGGCGCTGCGCTCATCAGCCACGGCTGCCTCGTCATCCCGCTGCGGCAAGCCCGAGGCTGGCACATCGACCCACCCGATCCCGCCGCCGTGTGGAAAGCCAAGCTCGCTGGTGTCGCACCCCGGATCGCCCTCTACCGGCAGCTCTGCGAGCAGCCCGCACCCACCGCCCGCGCCGCGGACTTGGCCGAGCGCGCCGAAACTCTCCTGCAGAAGGCAGAGCCCCTGCGATGATGCGAACCTTCGCCGCTGACGGCGACCTCATCCACGACCCCGCATCCGGAATGACACACCGCGCACCCACCCCCATCGGCAACGGCCGGATCACCCTGGCCCAGGCCACGGTGACCGGCTGGCCACCCGTTGCCCTCGACGACCTCAACCGGTCAACCCCAGACAGCATCTGCTGGTCGCCGATCGTTCGGTGCAACCTGCACTGCCCGCAGTGCCTCGACGACACCACGGTGGAAGAGGCGGACACCACTGAACGGCACCGGATTGCCCACGTCCTTGCCAATACCGACGTCCTCGGCGTCGATATCTCCGGCGGTGAGCCGCTGCTACTGCGAGACCTGCCCAAGCTGCTGGACATCATTCGAAGCAGGGACCGCAGCGCCGCGTCCATCACCACCAACGGCTGGCACCTGGCCCGCCGCGCCGCCGAGTTGGCCGAGCACACGGACGCCATCCGGGTCAGCCTCGACGGCCCCGATGCGGACCGCCACGACGCCATCCGAGGACCGCTCAGCTTCGCCAAAGCCGTCGAAGGCATCCAGACCGCAGTCGCTCTGCGCATCCCCGTACAGATCCAGACCGTGCTCATGCGCCGCACCACCGGCTATCTGCAAGAGATGGTGAACCTCGCCGCCGGACTCGGGGCCTGCGGTTTCAGTGCCCTGCAGATGCTGCCCATCGGCGCTGGTTCCGCTCTGCCCGACGAACTGCTCAGCGATAACGAGGCCCTGACGCTGTTCAGCGCGCTGAACGTTCCCGAGGGGATCAACATGCGACTGCGTACCCGCGATCTCGCCGGCAACTTCACCGTCATCCGTGCTGATGGCCGAGTCTGGCGTAACGACAGCACCGCCACGAACATCGGCGGCCTACGCCCTCTGCGCAGCACCGCCGACCTCGCCCTCACCACCCCGGACGGCACCCCGTGACCCCCCAACCCGCGCACCGGCCACCTGTCCAGCCACGCCAGTTCCGCCACCGACGGCTCCTCCGCATCCCGGCCGACGCCTACGACCGGGCGATCGAGGTGCTCGCCGACGCTGCCCGGCAGCGGTACCGGCCGATCACCGCCACCATCGGTATCGCCAACGGCGGCCTCGCCCCGGCACGAGCCATCAGCGACTTCCTCCGCCTGCCGACCCACCAGGTCAATGCCAAGCACAACCCCACCGACGCCACCTACACCGAAGCGACCGGCATCGTCACCTACGACCTCGGCCCTCTCACCAGACGACTGGCCGCGCACGACCTCACCGGCACAGTCCTGGTCGTTGACGACATCTGCGGTACGGGCGCCACCTTCGCCGCCATCCTGCCCGCGCTCACTGCATACCTCGGCCCGGACGTCGCCCTGCGCACCGTGGCGTTGTGCCGCAACGCCGGGAGCGCCCTCAATCCGGACCTGTGGGTCTGGACCGTCGACGACTGGGTCTTGTTTCCCTGGGAACGGCCACCCGCCGCCGCGACGATCGAGGACCTGCCGGCCCCGAGCCAGGTCGAGACCGCATGACCATCGCGTTCGTCCTCGTCTCCTGGCGACCCGATGTGCCGGCCGGGATGGAGCGCGCGGTCATCGCGCACGCCGCCGGCCTCCAGGCCATCCAAGCCGGAGCCGTCATCGTCACCGCCGACCCGGCCGCGCCATCGATCTACCACAACGTGCCCATCGAGCGACTGCGCAGCCTCGACGTGCGGTTTCCCTGCGACGACGCCACCCTGCGCGCGGCGACCGACGCCTCCGCCGACACGATCGGCGAGGAGCTTGGGCGGCTGTTCCGGCAGCGCCAGGTGCACTCGGTCGTCTACGTCGACGCCCTGTGGGGCCTCGGCCGGATCATGCCGACCTACCCGGGCATCCGCAACGTCCTCGCCGCACACGTAGTCGGCCACGACGCAGACCTGCAAGCGGCGCTGTCCCGCAAGCCTGACGCCGTCATCGCGCCCTCGGTCACGGTGCGGAGCGAAGCGGCGGCCCGCGGCTACGACAGCAGCCGGTGGAGCGTGGTGCCGAACACCCTGCTCACCCTGCCCGGACCAAGGTCCCCTGACGACCGCTACAAGCTCTGGGCCCGCGGCCCCATTCGCGTCCTTGCCCGGCTCGGGCCGGAGAAGGGCGTCGCCGAACTGCTCGACTCGAGCACCGGATTCGACCGGCCCATCGAGGTCGCGCTCGCCGACGCACCGTTCGAGTTGGCCGCCGGCAGCCAGGAACAGGTACACCTCAGGTGCCGGGCCTTGGCCGCCGAGACACCCGGCATGGCTCTCCGGCACGGCCTCGCCTGGCACGAGGTGTCGACCTGGCTCGGCGACGCCAGCGTTGTGATCGTGCCGTCCCACGCCGAAACCTTCGGCCTCGTCGCACTGGAAGCCATGGCTGCGGGCACCCCGGTCGTCGCCTACGACGTCGGGAACCTGCCCAGCCTGATCGGCGACGGCGGCGTCATCGTGCCGTACCAGCCCCGCCCAGAGAACCTGTGGCGTGCCGCCCAGCACCTGCTGGCCGACCCGGTAGGCTACGCCGCAGCATCACGGGCCGCGTACTACCGCTCGCGGGACTATTGGCCCGCCCTTGTCGCTAACCAACTCTTGAAGGTGGTGAGCTGATGGGCGGCTCCGTCCTGCCATCTGCCCCCGAACCCTGTCCACTCCTGCTCATCGACGGACACAACCTGCTCTGGGGTGCCACCTTCGGCTTCCCCGCCGAGATCCGCTCCCGCGACAAGACCCGCCTGCTCACTGGCGTATTCGCGTTCTTCGCCCTGCTCCGCGTTGCCATCCGTGAAGACCTCACCGAGCAGCCCGAGGTCATCGTCGTCTTCGACGGCCAGTACGGCAGCAGCGACCGCAAGGAAATCGACCCCACCTACAAGGCCCAACGGCCCACCGATGAGGCGTCCCTGGCCCCGATCCAATTCCTGCCCGATGTCAAGCGTGGCCTCGACCAGCACGGCATCGTCTGGACCGAACTCGACCACGCCGAAGCAGACGATGTCATCGCCACGCTCGTCCACACCACCCCGCCACCGCGCCAGATCGTGATCATGTCCCGCGACCGCGACTACTACCAACTCGTCACCGACCGCGTCCGCGTCCTCAACACCAAGATGCACCCCGGCAAGCGCTACATCGGCCCAGCCGAAGTCTTCGCCCGCCACCAGGTCACACCCGCCCAGTGGGCCGACTTCCGCGCGCTCACCGGCGACCCCGCCGACAACATTCCGGGCGTCCACGGGATCGGCGCCACTACCGCCGCCACCCTCCTCGCCGATGGCATCACCCTTGACGACCTGCCAGGCACCGGCCGGCTAGACACCGGCCGTGGCCGCCTCGTACGCGAACAGCTCGATATCGCTCGCAAGTGGCGCGACATGATCCGCCTCAACCACGAACTGGACGTCCCCGTCACCCCGACCGGAAAGCCGAATCAGCTCCTGCCCGCACCGGCCGCCGTCGTCGAGGAACTCGGCCTGTGGTGACGCCCGCCTCCGTCCTACTCACCGTCATGGCGCACCCGGACGACGCCGAACTCTGGGCAGGAGGCACCATCGCCCGCCACGTCCACGACGGAGGCACGGCCATCATCGCGGTCCCTCACCGCGATGCGGTCCGCGACGCCGAGGCCGCAGCTGGCGCAAGCATCCTCGGGGCTGGCCTCTACCTGATGGAGCAACTCTCCGTCTCGATCGTCGCCACCATGCTCAGGGAAGTCCGCCCCGATGTGCTGATCACTCACCCGGCCAGCGACATCCATCCCGAACACCGACAATGCGCCGAGGTAGTCCTCAGCGCCCTACCCGACGTCGTCATCGCCACCGGCCACCCGAAACGGGCCTACCACAGTGACGGCTACAACAACCTCGACCAGGAAGGGCACCCCCTCCGCCTTCCAACCATCATCGACGTCAGCGCCCACTGGCCCGCCAAGATCAGTGCCCTTCGAGCGCACACATCCCAACCGATCATCGATCACTTCGGCCCGATGGCCGAGGCCCTCGGAAGGCTACACGGCCGCCGGATCAACTCCGCACACGCGGAGGCATTCCGCGCGGTGCCGATCCTCGGCCAACTGCCGGCAACGGCCGGTCTTTGACTACGGGTCGCAAGGATTAGCGACGGCATGCAAACTCGCGCAGAGATTCCGGTGGCCGAACGGACGTCGTAGGCCCTGCTCAATCCGGCCAGCTCGTAGCCGAGGATCACCGCGTACCTGGGGCTCCTCCGCAGCTTCCCGATACAGGTTTTTGCGGCCGGGTCGGCGTCGACCAGCTCGGGGCTTCTGCCGGGAAGGTTGTGGCCGTCCGGCGTGTCCTGCACGAGCACCCGCCCGTGGTCATCGAACAACCAGCCGTAGACCTGCACCACCATTGCGGTCGGTGCCGGTCGGTCAGCGATCCACCGAAAGGGAATGTGATGGACACAGGATGGGCAGACGCACGTCGTGAAAGCCCGCCGGACTGATCACGATATGGGCGTGACCCGCAGCTCAGGCTCCCCGGTCTGGAGTCTGCCGCTGGGGTGCGGCACCGACAACGCTCTCGCGGCCACGCCGCTACCGGAAGCACCCGGTGTCGACCGGCCGCTTCCGGTAGAACGGCGCGCCCCGGTTACGGGGTCAGCGCGCCCTCCCGCAGGGCATAAGTGAAGGCTGTCCAACTCCGCGCCGTCACCGCAATCTGGCCACCCAGCGGGTCCTTGCTGTCCCGGACGAAGACCGCACCCTGGCGGGCAAGCAGGTTCGTCGCCACCTCGACGCAGTTTCCTCCATTGCCGCTCCGGGTGCTCTTGCGCCAGATGGTGCCAGCTGAGTCAGCCACTCGTTCATCCCTTCTGCGCTCCCTCATCCCTCTGTCGACACCGCTCGATTCAGGGCGTGCCTCTCCAGATCGACCAACGGCCCTGGAGAGGAGAAGACCTCCTCCCGCTACCGGCTGCTGCCCAGGCCTGCGGTGAACGCCTGCCACGACGCAGGCGCGAACGCCAGGACCGGCCCGTTCGGGTCCTTGCTGTCCCGCACGGCCACCACACTCGGCAAGTTGTCGGCCACCTCGATGCACTGGCCCTGGTTACCGCTGCGGGTGCTCTTGCGCCAGCAGGCGGACGTCAGATCAACCACGATCGAATGCCTCCATTACTTCGGTAACCAACTTCCTCGACGTTTCCTCGTCGAGTGCGCGCGAGGCCAGATCGTTCCAGGCCAGCTCATACGCCGCGACCTCGGTCGGCTTGTCGAGGTACAACGCACCGGTGAGGCTGTCGACGTACACCAACGGCGGCTCCAGCGGCTCAGTGCTCCCCGGTGTAACAGGCGGGAACTCCAGGATCGTGAACGCTGAGGTCATGCCACCATGCACGCCGGCGTCGAACGGAAGAACCCGCACCGCGACGCTCGGTGAACGGGTCACGTCCAGCAGGTGCTGAAGCTGGGCAGTCATGACCTCCCGGCCACCAACCGCGCGGCGTAGCACAGCCTCACTCAGAATAAATTCGAGGTAGGGAGGCCGTGGGGCGACGAGCAGCCGCTGCCGCTCCATCCGGAAGTTGACCTGTCGGTCAACCTCCGCCTCATTGATAAGCCCGCGCGGCACGCCAGTCACCTCGCGGGCGTACTCACGAATCTGAAGAAGACCAGGCATCGACTCGGGTTCGTACTCTCGACTCCGTTCGGCACTGGCTTCCAAACGAACGAACAGGCCGAACCAGCTCGGCAGGCTGGTATTGGTGTAGTCGTGCCACCAAGCGCTCGCCCCGCTGCTGCGGGTCTCGGCGGCGAGCGCGAGCAGGTCGGCACGGTCGTCCGCGCTGGCCTCGTACAGCTCGCACATGGCCTTGACTTCGATGTCGCGGAACTTGACGCGGTGGTCGCCGGCCTCAATGCGATGGATCGTCGCAGGGCTGCGCTGGAGAAGTGCAGCCGCCTTCTCCTGGCTCAGCCCGGCCTCCTTGCGGAGCGCCGTCAGCTTGCGGCCGATCCTCCGTCTCAACAGGGCTGATCCGTCCGTGTCGGGCACGGAGCCTCCTATCACCGATTTGCCAAATAGCAGCATACAAACGAGCGGCCACTAGATCACAGGGCGGCTTTTGCCGCCCTGACCAGGACTAACATCCTGCGATCAGCTTCAACATGCAACCCCTCTCATGATTTCTTTCACTATGACGCCTTGCATTTTGCCTAGTTGCATCACACGATGACAACCAGCAAGCCGGTGCCGCAGAACAACCTCGCCACAGCGGCAGGAGCCGGGTGCAGGAGCGCGTGTCCGCCCATGCGGGGCGGTCCCTGTGCCCCACGAATCGAGGGCACGGCCGGCTGCCGGGCAGGCCCAGCCATCCGTTTCACACCCAGGGAGGTGATGGCATTGACCCGTATCAAGTGGTTCGTTCCTCGGGACGGGCAGCCGTACCGGCCGTTCGGTATCGATCGGGAGGGCGCGGCCACGCTCTACGGTCACCGGGGCGGTTGGAGCGGATCCGACGAGGCCACGGCCCAGGACGTGGCGCGCGACAACCGCCGATTCTGGGCCGGCCTCAGCCTCCGGACGCAGACTCCCAACCGCCCGAAGCGACGCCGCTGGCGTTGGTGGCCACGCGCATGACCGGCAGCAACCATCCCCCGCCCCGGGTCGACCCCGGCACCCTGCTGCAACTCGACGGCGACGACTGGTCCTTCGGTCGCGGCCTCACACCCGGAGTCCACGTCGATGTCGTCCTGGTACGGCTACGCACCGACCTCGCCCATCTCAGTGACGAGTGGATGTGGGTCCTCGGCCACCGTCCACAGTGCGAGTACCCGCACGTGGAGCAGCACCCGCCCTGCCTGGAACTGCGGGTCCGCATCACCGCGCTGCGTCGTTACGGCCCCACACGATGACCGGCTCCCACGAGAGCGACCACCCCGGCGCCCGGTACGACTCGGCCCGAAGGACGGTCCTGGGCCACCTCGGCCGCACCTGCTTCGAGTGCCGCGACGACGGGTGCGCGCAGTACCGCTGGGCCGTCGCGGAGCTGCGCGACCACCCGATCGGCCGTGGCCTCCTCCAACGTCACGGCCTCCTCGACCCCTCCGACGATCCGACCCAGGAAGGCCAGCAGCGGTGACCATCTCCCCCGCCGACGGCGACGAGCACACTCGGCCCGCCCACCACGCACCCGCCCATCGGCCGGCCCGCGCGGTCGCCACCGCACACCGTCAGCCGCCACTAATCGCCAACGACTTCTACTTCCTCGCCCACCACGACCAGACCGGGCAGCCCCGCCTGTTCCCCGCCGCGATCTCCCTCGGGCTGGCAGCCGGACTGCTCATGGAGTTGCACTACGCCGGCCGAATCAGCTTCTCCCAGGGTGCGGTCCACGTCTGGCGCGACGGCCCCACCCCGGCGGACTGGCTGCAACACAAGATCCTCGACCGAATGCTCACCGAGCCGCAGAACACCCCCGTCCGGCAGTGGCTGTCGTACCTCGCCACCACCGCCGAGGAACAGGTCGCCCAGCGTATGGCCCAGGCTGGTCTGCTCCGGGAGCAGACGACCGGCCCGAGGTGGCGACGGCGCACCGTCTACGTGCCGACGGACATCAACACCGCCGCCTGGCCTTGGGCCCGCCTGTCCCAACAGCTCCGCAACCGCCGCGACCTCTTCGAGCACGACGTCCTCCTCGCCGGCCTGGTCCTGCGCACCCAACTGGACACGGCGCTACTCGACGGAGCCTCCTGGCTCGCCCGTGACTACCTGGCCCGCCTGGTCAGGCAACTCTGGCCACCCTGGCCGGAACTGCTCGGCGAACTCGGCGCCGCCGTCGGCGCAGCCGTGCTCAGCCACCGCACCTCCTGAGTGTGCTCGAACCATCGCCTGCCGCCGATAGCCGGCAGCACCTCATCGATCTCAAGAGACGTTCCATGACCAACGGAGAACCACGCCCACCTCGGGCCTCCACCGGTCGAGACCGCCGGCCGCCGGGACAGGTGGGCGTCATCGTCGGTGTGCTGGTAGCAGCCGCCGTCGCCGCGGACCTCGCCGCGTGCGTCGCCCTCCTCACCAGGCCGTTCGTGGCGGACTCCACGGCCACGCTGGTTCGCCTGCTCCGGCCGCTTCTCGGGCTGTTCATCGACGCGACGGTCCTCACCGGCGGCGGACCCTAGCCCACCGGCCGAACCCCCGCCCGCCATCCCGTCGCCTGTTCCTCATCGCCCCGGGAGTCCCGCCATGCCCGCTCCCGTTCTCCGTCCACCCGCGCCGGGTTCGCCTACGCCTTCGTGACTCGCGTCCTGGCCGCCGTGTTCCCGCCCCACCTCACCGCCGAGCCCGCCCCGGCCTCCCCGCCTATCCCCCAACCCACCCGTATGGAAGAGGGCCCATGTCCCCCACCTCACCCGACACCATCTCCGCGACCCTGGCGCGCGGTCGGCTCGGCATCCCCTCCGTCGTGTTCTTCGTGATCGCCGCCGCCGCGCCGCTGACCGTCGTCGCCGGAGGCGCGACCACCGGGTACGCCGTCACCGGCGTCGCCGGCATCCCGGTGGCGTACCTCGTGGTCGCCGCCGTGCTCGCGCTCTTCGCGGTCGGCTACGTGGCGATGTCCCGACACATCGTCAACGCCGGAGCGTTCTACACCTACGTCACCCGGGGACTCGGCCGCCCGGCCGGCGTCGCCGCCGCAGCCGTCGCGCTGCTGGCGTACAACGCCATGCAGATCGGCTTGTACGGCGGCTTCGGCGCGGTCCTGGCCCAGTTCCTCCACGACCGGTACGGGTGGGGCGTCACCTGGTGGCTGTGTGCCCTGGCCGCCTGGGCGGCGGTGGCGGTCCTCGGGGTGCTGCGCATCGACCTCAACGGTGCGGTCCTGGCCGTCATGCTGATCGCCGAGTGCGCGGTGGTGGTCGTCTTTGACGCCGTCATGGTCACCCACCCCGCCGGCGGGACCGTCACCGTCGACACCCTCGCCCCGACGCACGTCCTCGCCGCCGGGATCGGCGCGGCGCTGGTCACCGCGATCACCGGGTTCGTGGGCTTCGAGGGGACGGTGATGTTCTCCGAGGAGACGAAGGACCCGCGCCGCACCGTCGCCCGCGCCACCTACCTCGCCGTCGCGGTCACCGGCCTGCTCTACGGCCTGTCCGCGTGGGCGATGTCCGTCGCCACCGGCCCCGACCGGATCGTCGACGCCGCCCGCACCGACGGCACGGACCTCATCTTCCACCTGGTCTCCCCGCACCTCGGCGCGAGCGTCGTGACCATCGGCCGGGTCCTCTTCATCACCAGCCTGTTCGCCGCGCTGCTCAGCTTCCACCACACCGTGGCCCGGTACCTGTTCGCCCTCGGCCGGGAACGAGTCGTCCCCGCCGCCTTCGGCCGCACCAGCCGGCGCACCGGCGCGCCGAAGGTCGGCTCGATGACCCAGAGCGGCCTCGCGCTCGCCGTCCTCGTCGGCTACGCGGCAGCCGACGCCGACCCGATCGTGCACCTGTTCTTCTGGGTCACCGTCACCGGCGGGCTCGGCGTCCTGATCCTGATGACCGTCACCTCCGCCGCCGTCGTCGGCTACTTCGCCCGAACCACCCACCACGAGGGCCGGTGGCGGGGCACGGTCGCGCCGCTGACCGCCACGCTGGCGCTCACCGCGATCCTCACCGTCACCATCCGCGAGTTCGACACCCTCCTCGGCGTCGACCCGCACTCCCCGCTGCGCTGGCTCTTCCCCGCGGCCTACGCCGCCGCCGCGCTGCTCGGCGCGGTCTGGGCGCTGACCCTGCGCACCACGAACCCGCCCGTCTACGCCGCCATCGGCTTGGGCGCGGACAGCCACACCCTGCCCCTGCGCAACGACCCGATCCGCCAACCGGCCTGACCCCAAGAGGGAGACACCATGCCCGACACCCACACCGTCGCCGTACGTCGAGCGACACCCGAGAACGCGGGGCCGCTGATCGCCGTCCTCGCCGAGGCGTTCCACGACGGACCCGTCGCCGACTGGCTGATCCCCGACCCCGCCGACCGGCGCGTGGTCTTCTACCGCTACTTCAGAGACGCGTTCCAGCACGGCCTGGCGCACGGCCACGTCGACACCACCGCCGACCTGTCCGCCGTGGCGATCTGGTACCCCCGGCTCGACCCACCCCAGGGCCACACCCGGGAACGCCAGGAGGCGCTGGAACACGCCACCGGCCCCTACGCGCCGAAGTTCACCCTGATGGAGGCCATGTTCGACGCCTTCCACCCCGACGAGCCACACCACTACCTCGCCTACCTCGCGGTCGACCCGGAGCAACAGAACCGGGGCATCGGCGCGGCCCTGCTCCACGAGCACCACCGGCACCTCGACAAGCTGGGCCTACCGGCGTACCTGGAGGCCAGCAACACCCGCAACCGGCAGCTCTACCACCGGCTCGGCTACACCGCCGGCCCACCACTGATCCTGCCCACCGACGGCCTACCGATCTGGCGCATGTGGCGCGGCCGACAAACCCCCACCGGCCGGTCACCGTTCCCACCCGCCCCGCAGCCCCGACGGCCGACCCGGTGAACCCGATGGCCCAGATCCGACCCGCGCAACCCGGCGACGTACCCACCATCACCGCCCTGCTCGTCGACGCCGTCACCGACAACCCCGTCGCCGAATGGCTGGTGCCCGACCCTGCCGAACGGCAGACGGTCTTCCACGGCCTGCTGGCCATGGAAATCGACCACGCCGTCGAATGGGGCAACGTCGACGTCCCCCTCGACCTGACCGCAGTCGCGGTATGGCACCGCCACCCCCTCCCCGACACCGCCGTCCTCACCGAACACCACCTGGGCGTCTTCGCCGGCCGCGCGCTACCCCGCTTCCGGCAGCTCCACGCACTCCTCGGCAGCTACCGATCCGACGCGCCACACCACTGGCTGTCCTGGCTCCACGTCACCCCCACCCGACGGGGACAGGGCATCGGCGGGCGTCTGCTCGACCGGCACCACCACCGTGTCGACCAGCTCGGCGACCCCTACGACACCGTGGTGACGACGGAGGAGGCCCGGGACTTCCTGAGCGGCCACGGCTACCGCGCCGGCCTGCCCCTACACCTGCCCAGCGGACCCCGGCTCTGGCCGCTCACCCGTAGCGGCAACCCGGCCGCCACCACGGAGAGCACCGGGCCCGCATCACCTGAACCGGCCGTTCCCTACGACCTCCGCGACAGGAGGCCCAAACCATGACCAAGGTCCGAACCGTCGCCGGGTGGCAGCGGCCCACCCGCGCCCTGGTCTTCGCTCTCGTTCTCGCCGTCACCGTGCCCACCACCTGCGCCCCCGTCCGCACTTCCACGCCATCCGCCGACGTGGCCGTGCAGCCGTCTGCCTCTTCGACGCCGACGAACGAGCCGCGGACGGCGCAGGATCGGCTGCGCCTCCTGGCCGACGCGATCACACCCGTCGCGGCCGACGCCGAGGCCGGCCCGCACACCTACCTGCATGTCCAGTCGTGGTCCCGAGCGACGACGGTCGTCAGCCGGTGGGACATCCGTCGCTGGAGCCAGCCGGACGGGTCCGGTCGGGTCATCGAGCGCCGGTTGCCCGACCGAGGCAACCTCACCCGGCTACCGGACGGCAGCGACCGGAATGCCCTCGCGGCGGCTCCCGTGGTGTCCGACGAGACGTACGCACGCGGCGGCCTCGTGCGCCCCGGCTCCGAGCCGATTCCCGGCGACCGCGCTGGTCTCGAACAGCAACTCGGCACCATATCCCCGCCCGAGAACGGCCCCGGCTCGGTCATCGCCGGCGTGGTGAGTCTGAACAACGAGCACTATCTCGGCCACCGACAGCGCCAAGCCATCCTGCTGATCCTGGCCGACCTGTCCGGCATCACGATCGACACCACCGCCGCCGACATCGCCGGTCGCACCGGGATCGCCGTGAGCCTCAACCGAGACGGATCCACCAAGCGCCTGATCATCCACCCGACGAGCGGGGAACTCCTCGCCTTCCAGGAAACCTTCAACGCCTGCCCGGCCCGAGGCAAGCCATGCCCCCGGCCCGGCCTGTTCGACTACCGGCTCTACCTCGAACGCAGCCGCACCGCACCGGCCGACGGGTCACCCACAACACAGCGTTGAACCCGGCACCGGGAAGCCGTCGACACCACCTCGCGGTGATGCGCGCCCCGGTACCCCTCAGTCCCGCCGCGTTCGTCGCGGCGATCCCTCCGGCACGGTGCCGGAGGGGACGAGAAAGGAACCCATGAAGATCACCCTGTACCGGCCGATCGCCACCGGCACGGCCATGCTCGGCCTGCTGGCCAGCGCCGTGCCGGCCTCGGCAGCACCGCTCGATCAGCAGCCCGCGCCCTCGGCGGTCACGCCGTCCGTCGTCGGTGGACACGACGCCACCGAGGACTACCCCGGCATGGCGACGTTGCAGTACAACCGCAACGGAGTGTTCGGGCATCTGTGCGGTGCGACCCTCGTCGACCGCCGTCACGTCGTCACCAACGCACACTGTGTGACCGAACCCGACTCCGGAGCCGTCGACCCAACGCTGTTGCAGGTCCGGATCGGCTCAGCCGATCGGACCAGCGGCGGCGTGGTCGTTGGCATCGAGCGGGTCCTCCCACACGCCGAGTGGGACTGGGGCACCGGCACCGACCGGGTCGCAGACGTGGCCGTGCTCCGCCTGGACAACCGGGTCAACCTCAAGCCCTTCACCATCGCCCCTCGCGTCACCGGGCGAGGGGCGGTCACCCGCATCCTCGGCTGGGGATCGACCAAGGCATCGGGCGAGGGACCGCTCCCGGTCACCCTCCAGGAGCTGGACACCACCGTCACGGGCAAGGCGGCGTGCGCGGCAGCGGGCATCACCGCCGGTGAGATCTGCATCGCGAACGTGAACGGCACCGACGGTGCCTGCTACGGCGACAGCGGCAGCCCCGCCCTCCAACGGCTCACCCCACGCACGTGGGCCGTCATCGGCGGCGCAAGCCGCGAGACCGAACCCATCTGCGGAACCGGCGCAACCGTCTACACCTCCCTGCCCTACTACGCGGGCTGGATCCACCGAGTGATCGCCACCGGCAAGGTCCCGCCGCGCACCACCCCCGCCGACACCACCCCCTCGGCAACCACCCGATCGCTGCGCTGGACCAGCACGGCGTAAACGCCTGCGGCCCGGCCCGCCCCGGCAACACCCTCGCCGGGGCGGGCTGGCAGCAGCGAACCCCCAAATCCAGGACGCAGGCCGTGATCGGCCCTCGTGATGGCCGTGTTCCACCGAGCCTCCGCGACCAATAGCCGAACTTGGAGCATGCCCCTGATGCCCCTGTGGTTAGCGGCGGCTCGTCATGGTCGAGCTGGTTACCGGAGCCCTCCCCGAACGGGCCGAGTTCTTACTGGTGCTCGATCGGGACGGTGTGATCAACGGGCACGTTCCCGATCCGGCGGGAGTTCCGCCCGATGGCCCGTTGGCACCGGAGCGGGTCCGGTTATGAGGGGCACTGGGCGACCGGGGGCGTCAGCCTCATCGGCAGCAGCTCTCCCCAGCCCGAGCGCCGCTATGCACCGTTCGTCCGGAATGCTCGGCCGCAGGCAACGGGTGTCACCGGCTCAACCCGCTACCGCAACTCGCCAACCGTATGCCCCAACCAGGAGAAGCAGCGGGTGCCCGCCGAAAGCATCACGCTCGCTAGGAGGTGCCCCTGGCCTGGACTGCTTCGATTCTCCTGAGTGATCAGGAGGTGACTTGAATGAGTATTCATGTTTGACTACCTGCGTGGGGGCGGGGGGAACACGGCTGTCGATCGACTGCGGTAGCGCGAGCACCGTGGCCGTGTTGGCGTGGGCTGACGGTGGTGCGTCTGTGTTGCCGTTCGATGGTCTGCCCTACCTGCCCAGCGGCCTGTTCCTGGCCGAGGGTGGGCAGGTGTGGACGGGCCGGCAGGCGTGGCAGGCCGCCGAGGCGCAGCCGCACCGGTTCGTACCGAATCCCCGCCGTACCGGCGATGGCGAATCGGTCGTCGACGGCCCTGAGGCAGAGGCGGTGGAGCTGGCAGCGGCACCGCTACGGCGGGCTGCTACGGAGGCCGAAGGTGTTATCGGTGAGCCGGTGCCGGATGTGCGGTTGGTGGTGCCGGCCGGGTGGGGACCGCGTCGCCGTACCTGGATGCGGCAGGTCGCGCACCGGGCAGGTCTCGGACAGCCGCGCCTGGTGGAGGCTCCGGTGGCCGCCGCGGAGCACTTGGTGGCCACCGGTGTACGGCTGACGGTCGGGTCGTTCGTTGTCGTGTGTGATGTCGGCGCGGGGGCCGAGGTGACGGTGCTGCGCCGAGGCCCGGCAGGGTTCGAGGTCCTCGCCACGCACGCCGACCCTGCGGCCGGTGGCGCTGCCGTCGACCTGGCGTTGACCGCTGCTGTGCTCAATGGCCGGGAGGTGCCTGCCCGCGGGATGGGCCAGTGGGTGATGGCGGAAAGCGTCCGGGTCGCCAAGGAAACCCTAGGTTCACATCCGGCGGTCACGGTGCCGGTCGCCGGCCACCACCCGGTCATCGCGGACCGCACCATGCTCGACGCCGCCGCCCAACCGGTCGTACGGCAGGTCGCGGAGTTGACCCAGCAGTGCATCGCCGCCGCCGAACTGACCCCCGGCGACCTCGCGGGAATCTACTGCGTCGGCGGCAGCGCCCACCTCCCACGCCTGGACACCGCCATCACCGAGCACACGGGGATCACTCCGGTGCTGGCGGCGGAGCCTCAACTCGTCGCGGCACGGGGCGCCGCCGAGGCGGGCGCTACCGCAGCGGGGGTGAATGCGGTGGAGGTGACGGTGCCGCCGATCCGGCGGGCCGTCGCCATCGCGGTGCCCGGCCTCGCCTCCCTGGCACTGCTGTGGCAGGCCCTGCTGACCGCCGAACGCAACAACACCCTCAGCGCGTACTACTACGTCCTGTTCAACCTCGGCGAGTTGACGATGGCAGCGGTGTTCGCCCTGGTGGCCTGCATCGCAGCGGGCACCATCCTCGGCTCGTTGATCGCCGCCCGCAGCCCCACCCCCGAACTACGCACCGAAGGCGGAAAAGTCAGCATCGGCATCCTCGCCGGAGTCTCCCTCGGCGTCGCCATCGCCGCCCTCTACGCCATCGTCATCAGCCAATACTTCGGCCTACCCCTACGCGGGTTCCTCACCTGGGCACTCTGGCCAATCGCCCCCACCGCCGTCCTCGCAGTGGTCATGGCGACGATCGCCGCCCGACAATGGCGTACACCCTCCGGCGGCTGGTCCGCGCTCCTGGCCACACCCACCGGCTCGGTCGTCACCGCCGCCGTGGGCATGGGACTCATCCAGTACGCACGCACCGCCGACCGATGGCCCCACCTGGTGGTATGGCTCGACCTCACCGCCCGCATCGGCGGACTCCTCCTCGGCATCGGCACCGTCATGGCCCTCGTGACACCTCTGATGTTCCGCATCGTCCTCGCCGCCCCAGTAGCGGTGATCAGCGCCGCGATCGTCACCGGACAATCCACCGGCATCCTCGGCGTCAGCTACGCCATAGCCATCACCGTCTGGTGGGCAGCACGAGTATGGACCTGCCTCATCCACCCCACCACCAGCCCCACCACCCTCAGCCCACCGGGTCGAGGCGGGTGACATGCGCTGGCCACGACAGTTGATGTCGCTGCTGTTCGTCCTGGCTTTCCTGGTCGGCCCACCAGCGGTGCTCCTGACCGTGATCGGCCCGCCCCTTCGCGGCTGGCCCACCTCGGAGCAGTTGCGGGCCTGGTTGCAGCAGCCGTTGACCGAGGAAACGCTCACCGCCGGACTCGCCATCGGCGCGTGGCTGATCTGGCTGCTCGTCGCCTACACCGTCGCCGTCCGGATCATCATCCGCCTCCGCGCCACCACGGCATGGCTACGGCGGATACCCCTTCCTACGCCCCTACAGGCAACGGCCAGTGGAATGGCCGGCGCAGCCGTCCTCGGCGTCACCACCAACACCGTCACCACCACCCCGGCGCAACCGCCACAGCCTGCAGCAACAGGCACCGCCACATTCCACAACGACACCGCCCCGGACGACCATCACGACCAGGCCGTACGCGAGGACGGAGTCACGGTTGCCGGTGGCTGGCTGCCCCGGGACGTCGCCGAACAGGTCACCGCCGCCGCAGCACTGGTCTGGCTACGCCGCCGCCGCGACTACCAACCCCACCCCACCCACCCCGACGACACCGACCTCACCCCACTACCGCCCGCCGTCACCGCCGTCCAAGCCGCCCTCGCTGATGCTCCCTCAGTACCGCCATCAGACGGAATCGCGGCCCCCCTCGAAGCCCTGCCGGCCGGCGGCGTAGGCCTTACTGGACCGGGCGCGCTACCCGTCGGGCGAGGACTGCTGGTCACTGCCATCCTGGCCGGACAACGACACAGAACAGCGTCATTGATCGTCACCCAGGCAACGATGGCCCTCCTTCTCGGACCGGCTGCGGAGACGCTCGGGCGACGCCTACCGCTGACGATCGTCGACACCGTTGACGAAGCAGCACAGCTACTCCGACCCGTCAGCCCCGTCACTGGTGAAGCCATTCCTGGTCAGCGTCAGGGTGAGACGTCGAGTGGACACGACCATCGGAAGATCGTGCTGCTGAACCACCACGACGGCAACGAGCAGCAGTTGAAACAACTCGCCGAGACAGGCACCGCCGCCGCTGCTCTCGTCGTCATACTGGGAGAACAACCGGACGGGCCAAACTGGCACGCCGACTCCACCGGTCACCTACGCGACCCACACCACCCCGACATGCCGAACCCACGGCTGTGCGTCCTGGACCAGACGGCAACCACCGACCTCCTTACCGTCATCGCCAGCCCCGACCCGGCACCGCCCCACCCCGCCAGTGGACGCCCACCACTCCCCCACGCGGGATCACCAGAGCTGCCACTGCCACGACAGATTGCCCGGCAGGAGCCTCCACGCCTGTCCACCACACCCCGGCAGCCGCTTCATCTGCGCGTCCTGGGTGACCCACAACTGCTCATCGACGGCGAACCCCTGACCATCCGCCGCAGCGCCGGCCTCCAAGTCCTCGTCTACCTGGCCATCCACCCCGACGGGGCCGACACCGCACAACTCACCGACGCCATCTGGCCAGGACTGCCCCGCCACTCCCTCACCGGCCGCCTCTACACCGCCGTCAGCGACCTCCGCAGCACCATCCGAACCGAAAGTGACCTACCCGTCATCGACCACTCCGATGACCGCTACCGCCTCAACCGCGCGTACGTCGACGTCGACCTGTGGCAACTCCACGCCGCCATCCACCAGGCTGCCGCCACCCTCACCACCACTGCCTGGCAGATCGTCCTCGACGCCTACCCCGCCGAGCTCGCCACCACCCGCACCTGGCCCTGGCTCGACCCACACCGCGAAGCAACCCGCCGCCGAGTCCTCGACCTGTGCGCCGCACTCGCCGCTAAAGAACCCGACCCACATCGCGCCCTCCAGCTCCTGCAGGATGCCGCCCGCATCGACCCATACAACGCTGAACTGCATCGACAGGTCAGTTGCGCCGTCACCGAGTTGCAGCCATGGGACCGCTAGCCAACAACCATGGGCAACGCCCGTTACACCGCACGCTTTCCAACCCGACGCCCAGCATCGCCACCCTCACGCCGTCCGGCAGATAGCAACGTCGGCGCGGGGGCGAGACATACCGGACGACTCCTTGGCGTGGCTTACAAAGACGACACGGACGGGCCACCACCAGCCGCTCGACCAGATGTACAGCCATCCCACCCGCTCCATTAGGGTGCCACTATAAGCCGCGCAGAGAGTCGCCCTCTTGAGCTCGGACTGACGGTGGACGCAGGGGAGGACTCTGATGCAGATTAGGGCCGAGTACCAAGCTTCGCCTGTTGCTGATCCCGTGGAGGCGAAGATCGCAATAATGCGACCAATCCTCGCGTCCATTTTACAGGCACTCAACGCTGAAGCTATACGCCCATTCGGCTATGCTGAAGAGAATAAGTCCAGGGGAGCCTTACCCCTTCACATGCTTGGACGGCTACACGCAGAAGGCGATGGCGATGTTGGGATCGCCTTCGAATACGCCATCCATGATGCCGTATTAACTAGGCGATCCGACGTCATAGAGCGTGTCGCCGACGCACTGAAGCTCTGCAAGATTCGGAGGGGTGAAGCAGAATCCATATTCTTCGCAATCGAAAAAAGCGGCTCAGAGCAGGTGATCAACACTCGGATGGAGTTAATAACCGAAACCAGCCTAGTGTTAGCAGGAACACGAGGTCGCCCGATCAAGCTGAAGCGGCATCTTGGAGGACTAGCTTCCGCCTTTCGACGTCCAAGCACCAGACCAAGCCTACCGCAGAGTATTCGCGGATTATGGAAGGCCGACCTATTTCTAGGCTCTTCAGCCCCCGACCACTGGGTTGGCACAACGGTTAAGAGCAACCCCTCACAACTCGAGGGCGCAAGCGGACTACGGATTGGCGTGGTGCCCGTTCGAGCCGGAAGGACCGACGCGGTGCGGCTTGATGAAAGTCGGAATCTTATAGTGTGCCCCGTGCCACACGACGGCGCGTATATGCAATGCTTCTACGAGACGTGGCGTATAGCCCAGGTTCTGATGAAAAACAACTTCCAGCCCCCTAGAGAGGTGGACCTCCCCACTCCAGTGGATAGAGAGGTAGCCCGAGTTTTTATCGAGCGCCGCAACTTCACGGTCGCCGACGTTATTGATGCAACACGCGCGTTCGCTCAACCTCACCTTTTGAAGACCAACGAAGTCGAGGTCGCACAAGAGCCCTTGGGTCGGGGTTTAGAGCCGGAGACATCAACCATAGTGGCCCCATACTCTCTACCCTAGCTGGTATCACGGCCTCCCAAGACAGGCCAGAGCGTAGGATAGGCGCGACACCTTCAAGACATAGAAGAAAGGAGGAAGCAATGCCTAGCGCTGTACGTTGGGAAGATCTAAGCCCCGAAGCATATGAGGATATTTGCTCAGTCCTAGTCAGTCGGCTAAATCCCGAGGCTCGTCGGATTGACGGAGCTGGAGGCGACGGCGGACGAGACGTCCAAATATCGACTGCGCGCGGGTCAATCATTTACGAGATGAAGAGTTTCACGGGGCGAGTTACAGCGCCGCGGAGGAGACAGATAGAACGTTCATTGGAACGCGCTGCACGACACGCACCGCTTGAATGGAGGCTTGTAGTACCAATTGACCCCACCCCGGCGGAAGAGCGCTGGTTTAATAGTCTAGGAGGAAAGTACCAGTTCGAATGCTCGTGGTATGGCCGCACCTGGCTGGACAACAATCTCGCTCGCCACGCCGACATTTACCGGTATTACACGCAGGGGGCTCACGAAGAGGCAATTGAACTCTTGCGCGAGCTATCCAGAGAGTCGGCGGCCATGGCTCGCGGCGTTCCAGACGCAGTCGATCGAATGAAGGCCCTATCGAACAGGCTTAATCATTTGGACCCACATTACTCCTTCGGCATCTCAATCGACAAGGAGGGCACGGCAGCTGTTACGGTATGGCCGAAGTATGTAGGGGCGGAACGAGATCAGCCCCTCAAGATAGACGGCCTTTTTCAATTCCCGAACAACATCGAAGGTAAAGCGTCGGCCAAGGCCTTTCAAGAAGCGCTGGACTATGGAGCGCCGGCAGTCGTTCATGCCGAGAACATTAAGCACCTCGCCTTTAGCCTGCCCGCCGGACTAGGTGGCACTTTCAATAGCGGCGAGATCCACATCGGCCCACCTGCGGGTCTGGACCTGCCCGAGTACCGCATGCAGCTGCGCGTCATTGACGAAAATGGACGCACCAAGGCTCAGCTCCCTCTACAAGGAAAGACCACGGGTATAGGCAAAAGAGGGGCTGATGCCACTTTTACTGATGTCACGGGCTCCGTCCAGGGAAGAATTCGCGCCGACGCCAAGGATCTCACCTTACAAACCAGATTTAGATTCGAGCTTCCGGAGGATGCTCTCCCTGGCACTATTCTGCCGGCACTACATTTCATCGAACAATGCAAGCCACCCAACTCATTGGTATTACTTATCGAGGACAGAGAGGCTGCCCCCCCCATTAAAATTGAGTCACCGGCATACAAAGACGTTGGCCGGCTCCTTTCTCTCGTCCGCGCACTGGACGAGGTTCAGAGGGCAACCGGCGTATTCTTTCCCCTGCCGGTCGAGTTGACGGATGATGAGGTCATCGATATTCAACTTGCACAGAAACTGCTGGCCGGCGAGGTCGTTAACGACACATGGTCCTCCATGACCCTAAACAGCACGGCTGGAGCCCTCCCATCCCTTAAAGCGAGCGTCAATCGAGGGCCAAACCAAATTATGGTTGAAGCCGAACTGTCTCTAAATATCGCTGGGCAAACCATCCCTCTCGGCCAAACCCGCAGGGTCCTTCCAAACGCCATCGTTGCCGAGTGGCCCGAAATAGATGAGGACGCCGACACGGACACCCCGATCGAAATCGAATTCCGTCCAGGCACAGACAATAGTGCAACAATAGTTCTCCTCAGCGAGAAAAAGCCGAGGAAGCGCTAATGCAGGGCTTCATCAAGACGATTGCGGGCGACACAGGTATCACTCTTCGGCTTAACCTGCGGGGATACATGTAGACGCCAAGCAACGCTCATTGTCTGGATCTCCCGACAATATCCAAACTCCATAGGAGAACACGGCAACCCACTAAAATACCAGACTCAGCGAACCTGATCCGGGGTGAACTCTCTGAGCCCTTCAACGAGGTTGCACCGCACAGTCTCGAACTCAAGAATAATCTCCTCAAGTTCCCAAACATGCCGATGGTCGACACTCCGAGAGGATCTCCCGCGCCTGCTCCACTCGACGTGAAACTCGCCTTCGGCAACCTTTCCACCACGCGATGCCGATATCTCGCATGAGCCGCCAAGCAGTGACGGACAAACCGCCCACGCCGAATGAACAACAAGATTCCGCTTCTTCCAGACCCGATCCGCCTCCGACAGTGCTTCACCAATTGCAGGTAAAGCCCTGTCGTTGCAGCGCCGGGTAGCAAAGACCGGCTCCTGCTGAAAACGAACTGCCATCCGGTACATCCAATCCCAAGGCTGCCCCATCAGCAGGACATCTACATCGTTGCCCAGCCCTCCCAAGAGAGCGACGCACTCCCGCATCACTTCCTCGAGTAGACCGCCCTGTCGAACTACCTTACCGATAGCGTCATCAAGATCGTTAGGGCCAGCCAGAATCATTGAAATCTCGATATCACTCTTCCGCTTTGCCGAACCATCACCCATAACAGCTCATACTGCCAACAACTAGGCCACACTTCAACCAGATATCGGACCAGGAGCAACGGAAGCCGTACCCCATCCAACTGAGTTTCGGGTTTCGACTCGAAAATACAAGAGCACCGATCCGCCTGCACTGGGTGCAGTGAGCCAACCGCCGAGCAACGTCACCAGCTCTTACGAAAAGTCCGAGACCGCGAGGCGATCACGAGGGCAACGCCGACCAGGGTAGCGACTGACCGAGCCGCCTACCACAAGTCAACAGGATCATCTTTGATGCTGCATCTTGCTTCCAACGTCTTCACCGAGCAACGCTCTGACCTGCTGTTGTGAGGTCATGTAAGGAAGTGTGAGGTGCTGTAAGGCTTTTAACCCGCCGCCGTTGCCCATCGCACTCTTACGGTCTGTCTCACCAACCACGGCAACGCCGGCGGGAGACAGGCCATGGCGAGACAGGTCCCGGCAGCAGCTGTTCACACCGTAACCGCACTCCTCGCGTTGGCACCTCCAGCGCTGCTCTACCAGATCGGCTGGCTCACCGTTTCCGAGCTCTCCACAGATCAGCTTCGGGCGTGGGCGCACCAGCCATTGAACGCCGACTTCATCGCCGTGCTGGGGTGCGCCGGAGCCGAGGCTCTGTGGGTACTGCTCGTGGCCGCTGTCACCGACCACGCACTCCAGTACCTCGCCGCCCGCCTGCAGTGGCATTGCACCCTGCACCTGCCCGGCCCTCTGCAGGCGCTCGCGGCGGCGCTGCTGGGTACTACCGCCGTCACGACCGCTGGCGCTCTTCCCGCCGCCGCGCACGACCACACGGCAGCCGATGCCGACCCACCACCGGCCGACCGGGCAACCCCGACCCGCGATGCCCCGGCCCAACCGCCGCCAGCCGACCCTTCGCTTCCCCGCCAGGGGCCCACTACCGCCTCGACAACAGCATCCGCCGCCCCACCGCCGACGACGGAGTCCGCACGGCACGCTTCCCCGCCGGTCCTCAACCGCACCAGCGCCCATCCCCCACCTCACGTCTCGGGCGAGAAGGTCCGGGTCGTTGCCGGAGACACCCTGTGGGAACTGGCTGCCGAGCATCTCGGTGACGCGACCCGTTGGCGGGAGATCTACACCCTTAACCGAGGACAACACCAAGCCAACGGCTATGCGCTTACCAACCCCGACACGATCCACGTCGGATGGAAACTCACCATCCCCTCCCACCAGGCCACATCAGCACCCGCTCCACCCCGTCCCGAGCCTCCTGCCGCCGGCGACTCCGGCCCCGCCGCACCCGAAGCAAAGACGACGCCCTCTGCACCATCCGCCCCTCATACGTCGCCTGCCCCTCAGCGCTCGACGCCGCACACCCCTGCACTGAGCACACCAGCCGAGACGACCGGCGCCACGACGTCGGCCTCGCACCCCGAGCGGCCCCACACTCAGCCGTACGACGAGACAGGGATCGTGTTGCCGGCGCGAGGCTGGATCAGCATCGGACTGGCCGCCGCCATTGCCGCCGTAGCCACGCTGCTTCGCCTTCAACGACGCCGCCACGTTCAGCTGACCTTCACCACGCCAGCAAGCACCACGCCGCGCTCTGCCCCGGTGCCGCCGCCTCTGGCGCACGCCGATGCGATCGGTCGTCGTCACCTCGGCCTCACCAGCAACGACCAACAGCCCGCTCACCCGACCATGCCGGCTCCCATCGGAGTCGACGGCCACGGCACCGAGGTGAGCCTGTTCCGCCTCCCCGGCCACGGCCTCGCCATACGCGGTGATGGGGCCGTACCGGCGGCCCGCGCAATCCTCGCCGCCGTGCTGACCACCGGCGCGGCCGAAACCGCCTCCACTCGCCCGGTCGTCGTCACGACCGCCGACCTCCTGGGGCAGCTCCTGCCCGCAGACGTCCCGGTGGTGGGGTTGGACCCCGAGGGCACCACGTACGACGGGGAGCGCCTGGTCGTCCTCGCCGACACCGACGCCGCCGTCGCCCACGCGGAGGAGGAGATGACCAGCCGACGACGGCTGCTGGACACCTTCGATACCACCACCATCGCCGACGTGAACGCCCGCAGCGACCATGCCGAGACCCCGCCGCCGTACGTCCTGCTCATCGAACCGGCCACTCGGCACGCGGGCCGTGTGCAGGCCATCGCCACCCACCGCATCGCCCTGGACCTCCACCCGATCGTCCTCGGCCCTCACGACGGCCTTCCCACGGTCGAGATCACTCGCGATGGCACCACCCGCAGCGACCGCCCGCACTCCCTGCACCGGGTGTCCACCCTGAGCGCCGGGGACCTCGCCGCCGTCCTGGCCATGCTTACCGACGCCCAGGCCCGCCCGGAGCCCGGCGTCGAGTTCGACGATCCGGCCGCCGCCGGCACACCGAGCGTGCCGACCGTCGAGCCCTGCCCGGTTCCACCGGAGAGCCCGGCAGCCCTGGTGCACCTTCGGGTCCTCGGCCCGGTCACTGTCACCACCGCCGCCGGCCCGGTGACCACTGGGATGCGCAGCGGCTCCTACATGGTCCTCGCCGTGCTCGCCGCCCACCCCGCCGGCCGCACCCTCCACCAGCTCACCGCCGACCTGCACCCCGACGTGGACCCCGCCTCCGCCGTCAAACGCGTCCGGACCGACATCACCACCGCCCGCCGTGTCCTGCGTACCGCGAGCGGCCACGAGGAGCACATGTTCATCGTCTTCGACCCCGCCACCGGCCGGTACCACCTCGACCCGCAGACCGTCACCGTGGACCTCTGGCACATGCTCACCGCCATCAACCACGCCACCACCAGCGACAACGACGAGGAGGTGCTCGCCGCGCTACGTCGCGCGACCGACCTGTACGCGGGTGACTTCGCCGAAGGCCACGACCACCCGTGGGCCGTCGACTACGCCACCAGCTACCGCCACCAGATCCTCACCGCCTACGCCCGCATCGCCGAGATCCTCGAACCCGACCATCCCGATCGCGCGGTGGCCGCCCTCGAACGTGCCACCGACCTCGACCCGGTCAACGAGGAGTTGTACCAGCGGATCATGCGGATCCACGGCCGGCAGCAACGCCCCGATGCCGTCCGGCGCACCCTGCGCCGTCTGGAGGAACGCCTCGCTGATCTCGTCGACGCCGAACCGTCGCAGGCCACCCGCCGCGTCGCCGAACGCCAGTTCCCACCCGCCGCCTCCAGGGCGGGGAGGGCGTCATGACCGCGACCCGGCTGCGTCGGATGCAGTGGGCGGTGCGCGCCACCCTGACTCTGGGGGTGGCCGCCTCGGTCACCGCGAACATCCTGCACGCGCAGGCGAACCCGATTGCCCAGGCCATCGCGGCGTGGCCACCCCTCGCTCTGTTGATCACCGTGGAGTTGGTTACCCGTATCCCCGTGCACCAGCGGGCGCTCGGTGCGATCCGGGTCATCGCCGCCTCGGCCATCGCCGCCATTGCGGCCTGGATCAGCTACCACCACATGGTCGGAGTCGTCGCCCGTTACGGCGAAACCGGCACCGTGCCCTACCTCCTGCCGCTCTCCGTCGACGGGCTCATCATCGTCGCGTCCGTCTCCCTGGTGGAACTCTCCGCCCGCCGCCGCGAATCCGAGAACCCCCGACCAACACCCGCCACAGTGACGCCCCCACCCACCGCCGCCCCCACCGCGATAGCGCAGCCGCCGGTTCCCGATGACGCCGCACCAACCCATCCGAATCCCGCACTCGAATGCCATGACGACGATGTCGATCGGTCGCGCCCGGAGGTCATACCCGTTCCCGAGCAGCGCCCGGCCGCCCACAGCTCGCAGGGCCCCCGGCTCCGGAATGATTGGGACAGTGGGCCACCTGCGAATGAAGCTTCCACCGGGGAGATCGACGCGGACGATGACGTCGGCCTGTCTGCGGATCTCGTGCCGCTGCTGCCCGCCGCTCGTACTGCCCGCGACGAGCTGATCCGCGAAGGCCACACGGTCAGCCGCGATGCCCTCGCGCGCCGGTTACGCCGCAACGGCCATTCCCTCCGCAACAGCGGAGTATCGGAACTCCTCGCCGCCATCCGGCCGAAGACCTCTCCGGCCGTCGGTTCCCGTCCGCCGTCCGCAGCCGGTGAGCCTCACCTCGTCGCCTCGCTCGCGCAGAGGCCCGTGTCCCCGGCCCCGGTTCGCCCTGACCGGCGGTCTTGATCGGGGCGTGGAGTTCAACGTGGATAGGCACGGCTGCCCGGTCGGGCAGCCGTGCCGAACACCGTCAGGAGGCACCAGAAATGACCGATCATCCGCCCATGCGCCGCACCGTTGAGGTCGACGCTGACGTGTACGACGTGTTGGCGCGTACTGCCGCCAGTCGAGACACCGACGTCAACGGCGCGCTGCGCTACCTGATCGAGGTGCCGACGCCTCGGACCGTCGCGGACGACGACGAGGACTGAGTCGGCATGCGGAACACGTCGCCCGGTCCGCGCTGGCGGACCGGGGCGACGTGTTCTGCGGGTCCTCGTGGCCCCTACGCGGGTGCAGCGCCGGTCGTGTCGGCGGCAGCGGCGAGGAGTCGTTGCGCGGTGCGCGAGGTGATGCCGAGTTGTTGAGCAAGGATCACGCCGAGCCCGCGCCGGTCCTGCCCGGCGGCGTCGGCCTCGGCGAGGAGCGTGACGGCGGCCTGGAGGCGCGGGTCGTCGGCGTACGGGTGCGGCTGGCGGGCACCGGTCACGCCGATGGGTCGGCCGGTGGACTGCCGGCCGGTGCGGGCGTCGGCGACGGCCCATATGGTGCGGCGGAACCACAGGCGGCGGGCCCGTCCGTCGGGCAGCGTTTCGACCCGGTCGGGATGGTGGAGCAGGGTGTCGGGCAGGTTGCGGTAGGAGCCGTATCCGAGGACTTTCGCTGCTGCGCCCGAGCCGAGGAGATCCTCCGGGTCACCGCGGCGGTCGACCTTCGTCAGCTCGGCGCGTTTCGCTCTCAGGTGGGCGGTGTGGAACGCCTCGATGTCGTCGAGCCAGAACCACTCCCGCCCGTCGTGGGCGAAGCCTTCGGGGAAGCCGAAGCGGGCGCGGTGGCTGTTCCAGTGGATGACGGTGGAGTAGGCCGCGCCGGTGTGCGCGGCGACTCCGGCCCGGTCGAGGGCGGTCCGTCCGTCGATGACCTGTCGTGCCACGCCGTTCATCTTCCTCTCCGGCCAGCGGCTGCCGCTCGCATGGTCGAGGTGGCGGTGGCTCGGGCCGGAGGGTCGGTTACGTCCTGGCTCGGTGGGGGCCGTGTGTTCAGCGGCCCCGCAGCGGGCGAGGTGACCGGTCGGGCGGTGCCCGCACTTCCGGGTCCGCCCGCCGGTCACCGTTCCCACCCGGTCACGCGGGTGGGCGTAGCACCTTCCAGGCCACCTGCGCCATGCGGTCGATGCGCAGCGCGGCCAGTTTCGCGCGGGTGGCGGGCTTGAGCGCGTCGTACACGGTCAGGATCGCGGCGGCGGAGGTCGCGTCCACCAGCACCCCGTCGATCTTGCGGCACGCGCCGCCCTTCGCCTCGCGCAGCAACTCGATGACACGGGGGTCACCTGCGGTGGCGTCGTCGGGGAGCGCGTCGATGTCGGCCAGCCCTTCGCAGTCGGGGCAGGTGACAAGGTGCGGGTCCTCGGTGATCCGGCCCACCGGCACGCGCTCCGCCCCGCACACCGGCCCGACCCGGCGGCGGGCCTTCGCGTGGGTGAGGACGGGCCACCCGGGCGTCCCCGTGTCGGTGGTCATGGTGTCTTCCCCGTCGGGTGGGTCCAGATGCCGAGCGGGTGGCCAGGCGCGATCCGGCCTCGGCCGGGGACGAGGGTTGCGAACACGTCGGAATACCGTTCGTGGAGTTGGCCTCGGGTGCGCATGAGGTGTTTGCCTCGGGTGAGTTTCGCGGGCAGGGCCTCGACCACCCGCCCGATCAGGCCGTACAGGTTTCGGGCCTCGATGAAGTCGGCGCAGCCGTCGCATGCCGACCAGCCTTCGCCCCATGCCTGGGTGAAGGCGTGCTCGGTGTCGGTGCGGCGTACCCGTGCAGCGTGGTGTCGAGTCTGGTAGTCGCCTACGGCGATGACCTGTGCGGTGACTCGGCGGGCGTCGGTGATCTGGTTGGCGCACCGGTATATCCAGGCGGCCTCCGGTGCGGAGCAGAAGTCGCAGTCGATGATCGGATCGGGGATCTCGGTGACGGGTGCGGGCTCGGGGCGGTGGTCGCTGGGCTGGCCGCGCTGCTCGGCCGCGTGCAGGTACTCGACGATGAGGCCCCGGTTGTTGAGGCGGACGTTGAGTGCGCGACGGCAGCGGCGGCAGTAGAACGGTTCCGGGACCGGTGCCACGCTCGCGTCGAGTCCTGCGCTCTCGGCAGGGCGGGCGGGTCGTGCCGGTTGCGGGGAGTGGGGTGGCATTACTGGTCGCCTCCGTCCTCGTTGCGGGTGGGCTGCGGCGGGATGGGGTGGGCCGGGCCGAGGGTCAGGCCGAGGCGCAGGGTTGCGAGGTCGACCAGGCGTCGCAGCAGGCTCGCCGTGCCGGTGCTGAGGTCGGCGTCGTAGTCGTGGGCGATGCGGCAGGCCTCGCGCACCGCCACGCACGCGGAGGTGAGGGCGGCCTCCAGGGCGGCGCGGTCGTCGTCGCGGGTGGCCCGCCTGACGTTCTCCGCCGGGTAGGTGCGCTCGTCACCGGTGGGAAAGCGGAGGGTGTAGCTGCGGGCGTAGGTGGTGTGCGGGGTGGAATAGCGGACATCGGTGACGGTGCCGAGGCGGTATTCGACCGGGTCGGCCGGGTTGATCATCCGGGCGGTGTCGCCGTACTCCAGGGACCGGTACATCAGGACTCCGTTCAGGGGTGCGTGCTCGTGGGATAGCCGTTCTCAGGGGGTGCCGCGCGGCCCGGGATGGGACCGGACCGCGCGGCACCCGTCGGCGGTCAGGGTTGGGCGGCCGGTGGGCCGTCGGCACCGCCGGGGGTGGTCGGTGGCCAGGTGGTCCCCTCGGTGGGGAACGGTGGTGCGGCCTTCACGTGGGGCAGGCCGGGGTCGAGTTTCTGGCCGCTGCGGTCGAGGCTGACCGCTCCGTACGCGGTCAGGTGCGCGCCCACGGCGAGGGCCTGTGCGCCGGTGAGCAGGACGACGAG
The DNA here is from genome assembly GCF_007833915.1 of Micromonospora sp. HM134. Lineage (NCBI taxonomy): Bacteria > Bacillati > Actinomycetota > Actinomycetes > Micromonosporales > Micromonosporaceae > Micromonospora > Micromonospora sp. HM134. The sequence continues at coordinate 1,309,210 of NZ_CP041061.1, read as the reverse complement.
GCGGCGGGCGTGGGTGTCGTGGACTCGCAGCTCGACGTGGCCGGTGGTCAGCGGCCGGACCGGAAGGAACCGCTCGACCTGCGCGCCGCCGGGTGCCGTCGCCCAGATCGCCCCGCACAGCGCGTTCCACTGCTCGTTGACGAGGCTTTCCCAGTGCTCGGCGCGGGCGGTGAGGGTGGCGTGTTCGGCCTGGCTGGTGGAGTGTTCGGCGAGTGCGCGGGCGACCTCGGCCGCCGCGAAGTTCGCGCACACCCGGTTGGCCAGCGCGATCATGGTCCCGGCGGTGTGTTCCGGCGTCGTCACGGGAAGCTCCGGTGGCGGGGGTGTCGAGGCGGGCGGGGTGGGGGTGGTGTCGGCGGCGGGGTGCGCGCCGCTACCGGAGCCGGGCGGGGTGTTCCCGCGCCGGCCCCAATGCCGGCCCACCTCAGACCGCCAGCAGCTCGAACGCGCGGGCCTTGAGGTCCGCTCCGGCACCGGTCAGCGCCCGCGTCGCGCGGACGAGGTTGGTCTTGGCGGGGGCGAAGTGGTCAACGTACTCGGTGATGGCCTGGTAGCCGGCCCACCGGGTGCCCTTGATCGCCTTCTGCGTGTCCGCGTCCCGGATCAGGTAGCGCAGCGTCGCGGTGCGCTGCTTCGCGTTGTTACGCGCCGTGTCGGAGGCGTCGTCGGCGAGGGGCCACACCTGAGCGACGATCTTCTCGAACTCGCCCATGGTCAACGACTCGTTGATCATCTTCTCGGCTTCGGTCTCGAACGCGTCGAACGCCGTCCACATCAGCCCGAGAGCCTGCCGCGCCTCGGCGATCTTGCTGGTCACGTTCGAGGTGTGCCGGAACGTGTACGAGCTGCGCGACCGCTGGTAGGCGAGGGCCTGGGTGTTCGCGCACACGATCCGCACCGGGGTCGCATCGAGGCGCAACGAGGCGGTGCCGTCGTGGGAGGTGGTGGCCGCGAGGTACAGGTCCATGTCGTCCACCCCGGCAATCCGCATCGCCGTCGGCAGCTTCATGGTCACGAACACCGACCGGCCCTTGCGCATCGAGCCGGCGGTCTCGAAGTGCGCGCCGGAGGCGTCGACCAGGAGGTTGAGGGTCTCGGCGACCTGCTCGTTCTGCACCACCGAGTAGTCCTCGCCGACCACCCCGAGGTACTCGGTCTGCCCGGTGGCCGGGTTGGTGCGCACCGTCATGTACTTGTCGGGGCAGTCGACCTTCGTCACCCCACGCTCGGTGACCTCGATGCCCTGAAGGGCGATCTTGCGAACCTCCCAGCCGCCGAGCCACGCCTTGCTCATGACCTCCTGCGCGGTCATGCACGAGTCGGTGACGGTGCCGAGTTGGTGCCAGGCGGTCAGCCGTGCGGAGGCGAAGGCCGTCTGGCCGTTGGCGAGGGTTTCCAGTTCGTGTGCCACGGTGGCACCCCTTCCCTGTCGTGTGGTGTTCGGGTGGGCGGCGGGCCGGGGTGGCGCCCCCGGCCGCGCCGTCAATATCAATGTTTCCTACCTCCACGTGTCGATCAAGGCGATCGGTTCGAGTCGATGGAGGTTTCTGCGGCGAATCTGACGCCCACCGCCGGGCGCGGCCTACCGGGTGTCGGTGGCCGGGCGTAGCCGCCCGTCCGGCCCGTACACGTAGGTGTGCACGGTTTTGAACGGGGCCGGTAGATACACGGTGAACCCGTGTTCGGGGATGAACCGGGTCCGATACGCGCGGGTGATGCCCAACAGGTACCGGTCGGGTTTGTCGCCGTGCGACCCCGGCGGGACGATGCCCGCCCCGGGCCGGTCGGCTCGGGCGCGGCGGTGCCGACCAAGCGCGATGTGCGGGCAGAGTGACAGGGCGGCGGTCATGCACTCGGGGTGCCCGGCGGGTCCGCGTAGCGCATCAGCTCAGCGGCCCGGGGGCCGCCGAGGAACGCCACCCAATAGCCCATCGGCTCACCGCACAGCGAGCACCTCCGTTCGACCGCAAGGCGGGTCGAGACGGTGGTGTTGATCGTGGTGAAGTCCACATGTGACCCGCCGCCCGTCGAGTCGGGGTGGATGTTGACCGGCGGGATGGGCAGGCCGCGCCGCGCGTCGTGAGGACGCGCGGCCAGCGAGGGCGGGATGCCGGGCCGGTCGGCGGCCGGGCCGGGAGCCGATGGGCCGGTCACGAGGCACCGTCGGCGCGGGTGGGCCGGGCATCGGTCACGGTGACGTGCGGTAGCTGCGCCCGCAGTACGGCGTGCGCCTGTTCCCATTGCGCCTCGGTCAGACACCGGCTCACCGGTTCGAGGTGCGCGGCAGTCATCGTCACGGCCATGACGTCGGCCTCGTCCGCCGAGTCGAACACGGCCACCATGTCGCCCCCGGCAACCACATAGACGCGAGGGTCATCGGCGAGTGAGGCCACCGGGGCGGCACGGCGGTGCTCGGCCAGCCACCGCCCGACCACCTCCGCCGGGTCGCCGGCCAGGGTGGCGGTGTCGTAGTCCTCGTCATCGAGCCACGCGAGGTGATCGGCGACGGTCCAGTCAGGGTGGATGAGCCACGATTGCCGTACGGCCTGCCACATGGTCAGCCGTGCCGGGACGCCGATCGGGTCCGCCGGTTGCGAACCGTTCGGGCCGGGCACCGGGCATAGCGGGGTGCCGTCGTGGTGCGACGCGACCGGGCGTGAGGCGAACCCGTCGAGGGTCCAGTCACGCGGCGGCACGGTCCGGGCCGGTTCCCCGCATTCGGGGCAGCGCAGCGACCCCGGCGCGTGCACCGGGCCGTGGGGGTGGTCGTCGGGGGTGGCCATGGTCTGTTCCTTCCGTGGCGCTGGTGGGTGGGCGTGCGGGTGCCGGGGCCGGGCGTGGTGCCCGGCCCCGGCGAGGCGGTAGGTCAGGCCGCCACCGGCACGGCGGCGGCCTCATCGGTGCCGGCCTCGTCGGCGCTGGTCTCGTCACCGGCGGGCGAGGTGGTGTCGGTCTGGGGCGCGGCCATGAACGCGCAAACCTCGACAGTCGGGGCGGGCGGGTTGTCCGCGAGGGCGTAGGTTTCCGGGGCCTCCCGCGTCAGGATCAGCACCCCGAACCCGGTCAGCTTGTCCATGCCGTTGCGGACCGCCCCGGGGCTACGTCCGCCGATCTCCCGGGCGACGGTGCCGGGGGTGACTTCGTGGCCGGGGCCGAGGTCACGCATGAACGCCTCGACCCGGTTACGCAACTCGTTCTTGCCCAGCTTGGCCGACCCGTCGCTGTTGACCTCACCCGTTCCACGACCGGTGCCGGCCACCCGCCGCGCCGACGGGCGGCGAATCTTGCGGGTGTGCCCGCACGTCGGGCACGTGGAGTGCGTCGGGGCGTTGGCCGGGTCCACCGTGGCGAGGTCGCCGTCGCCGATCACCCACAGCTCGTCACCGTCCTCGGTGACCGGCAGGCGACGGGCGGCCCCGGCAACCTCCATCGCGGCGAGGATCGTGTCACCCATCGCCACCGACAGGCCGCTCTCGTTGATCGCCGAGTCGGCCGTGATGCCGTCTGGGTGCCCACCGAGCACCCCTGCCATGATCAGCACTTTGAGGTCGGGCTGCGCCCCGACCGGTGCCCCGGACACGGGCACGCCGGACACCGGGGCGGGCACCCCGGACACCGGAGCCTCCGGCATCGTCGTCTCAGCCGTCGGGGCGTCGCTCATGGGCGTCGGCGCATCGCCGCCGGTCGGGGCATCGTCGGTGACAGCCGCGTCGGGCGTGGTCACCGCGTCAGCCGCCGGGACGTCACCGGTGGGCGACGGCGCGTCGGTCGGGTCGGACGTCGCGTCATCGGCCGCCGCAGCGTCGTCGGTGAGGGCGGCGGGCTCGATGGCGGCATCCGGCGTCGTGTCCGGGGCCTCCTGCTCGGGTGCGGTGTCCGGCGACGCGTCATCGGCCGCCGGGGCGTCGGGGGTGAGGTGCCAGACGTCAGCGCTCTTACGGTTGCCCTTGGCCGGGTCGGAGGTGCGGGCGGCGGTACCAGCGGCCTCCATGGCCGCGAGCGCCTCGGTCACCACCGACAGCGGCAGGTTCCCCTGTCCGGCCAACTTGCGGGCGGTGACGCCCGGGTGGCGACGCAGTTCCTCGACGACGGCGGACCGGGCCTCGTGGGTGCCGGGGGTGAGACTGATGTTTGCGGTCATGGCAGAACACCTCCACAAAAAGGGGTCGACAATAGCGATTCCGCATGCGCGGCGCGCATCCTTTTCTGCGGTTTCGCTGGGGCGGTTTTTGTTGCCCACGTCCATGGACGCTCGACGCCCGATAGTTGTCAACCCCACCCACCAAGACTCTTTAAATGGTTCGCGTCGCGCTCCATTCGGAAATCCGCGACCGCGTGCCGCGATGCCATTTGACGACCCTCACATCGCCGCCACGCCCCTGCCGCGCCGCCCCCCCCTACCGCTGCACAGGGACGGCGGCGACACGCCGGCAGGGCGGGGCGGCATCCTCCCCACTGTCGGCGACACTCCCCGTACCTGTGGCCGGAATGCGCGGCGGACGGCGGCCGTCGTGGACACTTTCGTATGGTGCGGAAAATCGTTTCACCGCTTTACAGGGGCACCCCTTTGCGTCGCATAAGCGGAATGGGGTCAACGGCGTTGTCCTCGGTGGCGGGATAACCTTCGTGGGCCTCGTAATGCAGGTGCGGGCCGGAGGAGTTTCCGGAGCTGCCGACGTGGCCGATCGGCTGTCCCGCCGTCACCGGCTCACCTACCGTCACGGTCGGCTGTCGGATCAGGTGGCAGTAACGCGTCACCACGTCGCCCGGATGGCGGATCTCCGCGTACCAGCCGCACCCGCCGAGGCCGGGGTATCCGTCGCTGTCGCACGGCATCGGCCCGCCGGTGGGTTCCCACGAGTCACCGCCGACGTTGCAGCGCACCCGCACGACGACACCGCCCGCCGCCGCCCGGACAACCGTCCCTCTCGCCGCCATGATGTCGACCCCGTCGTGGCCGGGCCGGTCGCCGGTGCGGAAGCCGGAGCCCGCCTCCCCCACCACCGGACGGGTCCACCCGCCGACCGACACCCCCGCGCAGACAGGCGACGTCGCACCGGCTGTTGTCGCCCGCGTCTCGTGTGTGGCGTACGCGTCCGGGTGCACCGCCCCGACGCAACTACCCGCACCCCCGCCGCCGATCACTGACGAGACGACTCCAGCGGTGGCGGCGGCGACCAGCAGCAATGCCCCGGCGAGTCCCACCGCGATCGCCACGGCTACCCGTCCCACGGCACACCGTCGGTGATCGGCGCGGGCAGCTCGGCCAGGCTCACCCGGTCCCGGTGACCCACCACCCGCCAGACCGGCCCCGCCGGACCCCGGAGGTCGGCGGTGGCGGTGGCGACGGTCACCCCGTCGGGTAGCCCGACCCGGCGTAGGTGGGCGTGCACGTTTGTCTCACGGGCGGCGGTGGGCAGCCAGAACAGCACCGGATACGCGCGGCGGGGCGGCAGTGCGGCGTAGCCGCCCAGCTTGCCCACAACCCGGCTCAGGGCTTCGGTGCCGAGGTCGACCTCGACCCAGAACGGCAACACCGCACCCTGGTCCGTCCACACGCCGTGTCCGTCCGGGCGGACCAGGGTGCCGCACGCCTCACGGCAGCGCGCCTCGTTCCACCACCGCGCCAACCGCGCGCCGGGGTGCGCGCGGGCATGGGCGGTGAGCGCGACGAAGAACCCGTTCACCGTGAGCAGGTGCGCCAGCGTCGGGGACATAGCGAGTCGGGCGGTAGCGTCGCGCACGGCGGCGGGACGGGGCAACGGCGCGCCTCGTCCGGCGGCGAGCAGGGCCGCGCCGACCGGGCCGAGGGTCCACCTCCACGCTTGCGAGCCGGGCCGCTGGTAGTGGCGGAACCGGTCGAGGATGTCTCGATCGTGGAGGGTGTTGAGGCGGTTGCGGGCTCGGCCGACCGAGCCGAACGCGAGGTCGACGAGTTGGTCGGTGGTGAAGGTCCGGTGCTGGTCGAGCAGGTCGAGCAGGAGCCGGTCTCGGGGAGTGAGCCGGCCGAGTTCGGCGGCCACGACGGACGCCGTGAGGCGGGACCTACCGGTGGCTGACGTGCGGGTGGGAGGGATATCTCTTATCAGTCGGTTCCGGTCCACCAGTCCTCCTCACCGCCGTCGACGTGCCCGTACGACGTGTTCATGGGGGTGTGTTCACCCGGCTGGTCACGGTCGTTGGAGTACTCGTTGGATCGCTCGTTGGAGCTCTCGTTAGACCACCCGGGGTCGACGAACGTGTTGTGGCCGACCAACTCGGTGACGGCAGGGTCGGCGGGCACCGGTGGCTCGACGTGGGCAGAGGAGGTGGCGGCTTCGCCGAGCAGTCGCCGCCGCTCGGCGACGGCGAGGCCGGTGTGGTCGCGGGCGGCACGGCATAACGCGTGCGCGCGGCCGGGTTGCGCCGGTGGTGGCGGCTCGGTGTCAGCGGTGACCGGTGGCAGGACCCGACCGCCGGCGACCGGCCGCAGGACGACCTCGTAGCCACCGAGGCGGATCAGGTCCCCGTCGTCGAGGTACGGACGCAGGTGACGGGCCTGGTCGATGGCGTCGCGGGGGGCCAGGGCGAAGTACACCTTGTTGCGGGCGTTCGCGTCGATCGCGGCCACCATGTCCGCCGACAACTGCCCGAGGTACTGGTGGGCCAGGACGAACGAGGTGTGCAGGCCACGGGCCTCGGCGAGGGCGTCATCGATGCCGATGGGCAGGTGCAGAAAGTTGTGGCATTCATCGAGCACGATCATCGCGTCGGGGCGGTCGTCTTCGGGGATGCGGGCGCGAGCGGTGGTGGCCTGCCACAGCCCGGCCAGGAGCAGGGAGCCGACCAGGCGGGTGCCGTCCTCACCGAGAATGCCCTTGGGTAGCCGGGCCAACAGCACACCACCGTCGAGGATGTCGGCGAAAGAGAACGTGGTCGCCGGCACGCCGAACAGGCTGTTCGCCATCGGGTGCGCCATCACCAGCCGCAGCCGGGACAACAGCGGAGCGACGAGACCGGAGCGTTGCGCGGCGGGCAGGTCGTTGAACCCCTCCCAGAACTCGCCGAGGGTGTTGCCCTCCCACGCGTTCAACCTGCTGACCACCGCGTTCACCCGGTCGCTCCGCCACGAGGCGTCCGACAGCAGCCTCGGTAGGTGGGCGAGGGTGGCGTCGTCGAAGTGGGCGAGGGTGAGCAGGCCGTGGTAGCAGATGTCGGCGGTGCGGTGCCCCCACCACCGCGACCACACCTTCGCCATCACCGCCGTCAGGTTCGCGGCCACGTCGTGCGCGCTGCCGCCGTGCACGCTCGGGTCGAGCAGGTTGATCGCCGGTGGCGCGGCCCGCTCGTCGGGGTCGATGAGCACCAGGCGGTCACCACACGACGCGGGTAGCCGGGCGAGCAGGTCACGGATCAGGTCGCCCTTGGCCGGGTCGAACGCGGCCACGCCGCGCCCGGCTTCGACATCGTCGAGGATCATCCGCATCAGCAGGGTCGTCTTGCCGGTGCCGGTCGGGCCGAGGGCGTGCACGTGGTAGCGGCAGTCGGTCAGGGAGATCCCGACCCGCATCGCGGGCCCCGCGTTGGCGACCCCGATGACCTTGCCGCCCAGGCCGTGCCGCTGCTCGCGCGGCACCAGACGCAGCCGGCGGCCTGCCGGGCCGGGATCGGACGGGGTCACCCCCGGGTCCGTGAGGGTCATGGGTTGCTCCAGACGGTGGGTGCGTCGACGGTGGTCGCCTCGACCGGTGCGGTGTCGGGGCCGTCCGTGGCGTGGCCGGTGGTGCGGAAGACCTCGCGGGTGGCGGCCCGGCGGCGCGATGCCGCGCCGGGCAGGCCGTAGGCGGTAGGTTCGGCGGGCAGGCCAGCGAGCGCGGCGGCGTCGCCGATGCCGGCCAGGCTCATCCGGGACACCGGCACCCACCGGTCGACCAGAGCACGGGTGCCGCGCCGGAGCCGACGGCGGGTGAAGTGGGGCGACAGCAGCCCGAAGCCGGAACTCGCATCGGCGGCGGCAGCCGACGCGGCAGCCCGGGTCGGGCCGACCGCGACCGTCTGCACGGCCACCAGCAGATGCGGCGCGTCGGTGAACTTCACCCGCGCCTGCCGCGCCAGCTCCGCCGCGTACGGGTCCAGCCGACCGGTGGGGTTCCGACGGATGCCGAGACCAGGGGTGATCAGGTCAAGCGTCGCCTGGAGGACGGCGCGGGCGACGCCTCGGGGGTGGCGGGCATAGTGCGGGTGGGTCATCGCCCGGCGGAGCTGCCGCAGCCGGTGGGCCGGTGCCCGACCGAGGTGGACCTGCAGCAACGCGCCGCCGGTGCGCCCGGCGGAAACCAACCCGCCGTAGACGGCGCGCAGCCGATCGTCCTCCGGGGCAGCGACGTCCATCCCCCGCCGCGACGCCGGGGTGGTGTCGTCGACCAGCGGCAGCCACTCCGGTCGGGTGGGCCGCACCGCAAGCGCGACCACCGCCCCCACCGTCGACACCGCCGGAGGCGCGCACTGGGCAGCGCGGACGCCCGGCCAGCCTCGGTGCAGCAGCCGCACCACCGCAGTCGGGTTGACCCCCGGCGGGAGCCACAGCCCACAGCGCAGCCCGTCCGGGTCGGCGGCAACCTCCCAGACGATCCGCGTCGGCCGCAACGCCCACCGGCGTGGGGCGGGTAACACGGTGGCGAGCAGCCGCCACAGGCCGACCGTCGCGGCCGGAGTCGCGGTCACCGGCGGGATGATCTCCAACCACCGCGCCCGCGCGGCATGCCGACGCCAGACCTGCCGCCGGCACACCGCCCACCCCACCCGTACGGCGGCGAGCATGGTCAGGGCGGCGAGCAGCAGCGGCCACCGATCCCGCACCAGGTGCCATCCGGCGTCGGTAGCACCGGTACCCCAGGTGCCACACCACAGCTCACCGACGAACGACCCGGGCACCCCCTCACGGCCGGGCACGCACACAGCGGGAGGAAGCGGCACCAACACATACAGAGCGATGGCGGCAATCATGGACATCTCCGTTCGAGAAGCGCTCACCTGCCGGTCGACGACGGGCGGGGGCCGGCGACCGGGCCGGTGAGGATCAGCTCGTGTTCGGTGGCCGAGGCGTGGCTGTGGAACGCCACCCGCGCCGACCCGGCCGACAGGAGCGCATCCCCCCGTTGGCAGGACAGCAGGAACGCCCGCTCGCCGTAGGTGAGGCCGAAAGCCTCGGTGACGGCGTCGATGGCCTGCGGTGCCTGCCGCAGCAGGATCTGCGTGGCGGCGTTGGAGACGACGGCCCGGCCGGTGGTCGTGGCGAGAACGTCGGCGGCGTCCTGGGTCACGACGGTCAAGCCGGTGCCGTACTTGCGGGCGGACTTGGCCAGGGTCTGCAGGAAACGGCCGCCACGGCCACCGGACAACAGCTTCCACGCCTCGTCGACCAGCACCATCCGCAGCACGTCCGGGCGACCGCCACGGGAGGTGGCTCCCCGTACGGTGCGCCAGATCGTGTCCAGGGTCAGCAGCGTGCCGACCGGGTGCAGCTGCTCGGGCAGGTCCTTGAGGGCGAACACCACCAGGTGCCCCTCGGGGGCGGTGGTGGTCGGTCCGTCGAACAGTCCCTTCATGCTGCCTATCACGTACGGGTGCAGGCGGGCGGCGACCCGCCGGCCCGCCTCATCGGTGTCGTCGAGGGCTGCCATCACCTCCCGCAGCAGCGGTGCGGGACGCCTCCAGGTCTGCGGATCGGTGGTGATGCCCTTGGCCCGATAGGCGGCCAGCACCGCCACGTCGAGGGCACGGGCCTCGTCGCCGGGCAACGGCGCGTCGACAGCGGTGTCGCCGCTGGCCATGACCGCGACAAGGGTCTGCAGGAACCGTGCCCGATCGTGAAGGGCGTCGTCGTCACCGGCCGGCAGGTCCAGAGGGTTGATGGTCACACCGGCCACGCCGAGGCGGACGACCGTCCCGCCGACCGCATCGGCCAGCCGCAGGTACTCGTCCTCGGGGTCGATGACGAACGCCTCCACCCCGAGGCACAGGTTGCGCAGCAGGTCGAGCTTGGCCAGGTACGACTTGCCCTCCCCGGAGCGGGCCAGGATGACGGCGTTGTAGTTGGACTGCGCCCACCGGTCCCACACGACCACCCCGGCCGAGTGCAGGTTCAACCCGAACAGCACCCCCATGCCGGTGTCCCCTGCGGTGTCGGGCAGGTCGGGGCTGGTGAACGGAAACGCCGCGGCGAGGGCATCGGTGTCGAAGACCCGCTTCAACCCGAGTGCGTCGTACGCGAGGGGGAGGCCGCTGATCCAGCCCTGCAACTGACGCCACGTCACCGGCGCGGTGTTCAGCAGCAGCGACGCGGCCAGGGACCGCACCTCCGCCACCCGATCGGCGAGATCGTCCGGGCTGCTGCCGTAGACGGTCAGGTACAGGCCGAAACGGAACAGGCGGGCCTCACCTCGGGCGACCCGGGTAGCCAACTCGGCGGCGTCAGCCGCGGCGGCATCGAGTTCGGGATCGTCGAGTCGCCCCTTGGCGGCATCCTGGCGGCGGGAGGACTCGAACCGGCCCCGCTGCTTACGCAGCCGTTCGGAGGCCACCACCGGCGGGACGGGCTCGATATGGAAGGTGACGTCGACCAGGCCCGGATAGGACAGCAGCGGCTCAGCCCAGCCGGGGCCGACCTCGGCCGGGTAGCCGACAACGGCGAGGGTCGCCAGGTAGCCGTCCCCCACCCGGACGTGGCGTCCGTCGACATCGACAGCGTCCGGCGAGCCGGGCAGGACCGTGGCCGACGCGGGTGTGACACGCCGCCGCGCCGGCAGCAGCGCGGAGAACAGGTTCACCGGTCGTCACCTCCGTCAGGTGGGGCGTAGGGGATGCGGGTCGGGGCGGTGGGGTCGAGGCTGGTCGCGAGCCGGGCCACGGCGTCCCGCCCGTCGAGCAGCCGGGCGGGAACCTCGCAGCCGCCCAACGCGCGGACCGTTTCGGCCGCCTGGTGGACGGCGTAGTGCGCGCCTCTCCGGCTGCGCACCGCAACGGTGATCTGCCGGTGCAGCAGCTCCCGCTGCCCGGCCAGGTCGGCGAGGAACGCCACGTGCGCGCGGGCGGCCTCCTCCAGCGCGGGATGCGGCAGCCCTGGGGCAGCGGTGAGGAACCGCTCGGCGAGGTAGGTCAGGTCGACCCGCTGCGCCCGGACACCGATCTGCACCGGGCTGTCGAGGCTGTGCAGCCACCGGGCGAACCCGGTCACCAGGCCGTTCTGCTCGGCGGGGGTACGCAGCCCGAACGCCACCGTCGACGCGGCCACCAAGCCAGTGGTGCCGTCCGCCCCGAGATCGATCAACCCGTCGCCGGTGACGCCCCTCGCGGGCAGGCACAGCGGCGCGGGCAGCGGAATCCGGTCACCCGGGCCACCGGTCGTGCTCACCCACGCCGGTGCGGGAATGATCGGCCTGTCGGCCGGCACGAGGCGACGTGGGCCGTAACGGTGCCGCAACGCGGCGAGGACCCAGGCGTCGAGACTGACACCGTCACGGCGGCCGACCGCGAGGAGGAACGCCGCAGCGGCGACAGGCACCGCCCCGGCGAGGAACACCAGCGGATGCACCACCGTGGCCACCGCCGTCCACACCGCGTAGAGCAGCAGGCCCGTGACCGCCAGGATCACCAACTGCCGTCCGGACAGGCCGAACGCGATCCGGTCCGGCCGGTCGATGTCTGCGGGCACCCGAGCCCGCATCGGCGCCTCGTCGTCGCGACGACTCATCACTGATCACTCCTCGGGCGCGATGACCGGCGTCGCGCCGGGGCGGACGGACGGGCCGGCGGCGGGGACGACTCGCTGCGGACGGCACCCGTACCCGCCGCTGTCGTGCCTGTCGCCGGGGACGGTCGTGACGGGGTGGGGACCGCCGCGCCACGCCCGTCCGGGGACGGTGTTGCGGACGAGGCTGGTGGCCGGGGTCGGCGCGGGCCGGCGGACGGGGCTCGCCGGGCGGTGGACGGGGCGGCCGGGGTGGCGGCGGCCGGGCCGTCTGGGGTGGCGCGCTGCGCCGCCGTGGGCCGTGTCCGAGGGGTCGAGGCTCGTGGGCCGCTGACCGCCGGGGCGGTGGAGAACACCGGTGTGACGGGGCCAGGTGGCCGGCGCGGCGCAGTCTGCGGCGTGGGTGCTGACGAGAACGTCACTACCGGTGCCGGGCTGTTGGTTGCTGGCCGCGCGGTGGTGGTCGTGGCGTCGCTGAACGCGACTCGGGCCGGTGGGAGGGCCGGGGACGGCGGACTCGACTGGGGCGATGCCGGGTGGGAGAACCGCACCGGCGGGGCAGCACCGGACGGCGCGGCTGTCGGGATGGACGGGTCCGCCGGGTGGCTGAAGGTGGGGGCGGCGTTCGTCCCGGCCGGTGCGGGCAGCGGCGTGTGCGTGACCGGGGCATGGCTGAAGGCGACCGGCCCTGCCGGGGACGGCGGACGGGGAGTCGACCCCGGACGGGACGGGCGCGGCGGACGGGACGGACGAGGGCCACCAGGTGGTGGACGGCTTCCGGGCGGACGGGGCGGCGTCCGCCCGGCGGCCGGGGACGATGCTGCCGTCCGTCCCAGGATGCCGGCCGCCGCACCCAACGTCTTGGTCATCACGAAGGCGCGGACAAGCTGTCCGAGCAGCCCTCGGCCGTTGCTCTGTCCGAGCGGACCGAGAACGAACTGCCGCATCCAGCCCGGCAGCTTGATCAGCAGCCACAACATGGTTAGGCAGACCACGACACCGAGGAGCCCGTTGCCGGTGGAGGGGACGCCCAGCACGGTCGGACCGGTGGGGGTGAGGAACACCTTGACGGTGGCCATCACGACGACGGCCTGGCCGAGCTGCAGGCCCAGGCAGGCCAGGAACGCGCGCCACCACAGCTGGGCCAGGCCCTCGGTCAGCGGGCTGGCGTGGCAGATCAGTGCGGCCGGGGCGATACCGAGCAGGACGACCAGCGCGGCCAGCCTGAGCACGAAGGTGAACTCCAGCAGGAGGCACATCACGACCACCGCGATGACCAGCAATACCATCAGGAACCCCTGGCCCCGTAGCGCGTCATCGGTGATCTGCCGAATCGCGGTCGCGGCGGCCGGACCGTCGACGCTGTTGCCCGCGAGGGCCACGGTCAGCGCGTTGGTCGCCTCGATGGCCTTCTGGCCGATGATCAGGCTGCTGTTGGCCAGCACCGCGCCGACGGCGATGCGGGGTAGGACCTGCTTGAGGCCATGCCGGGTCTGCAGGGTCTCCCGGGTCGTAACCAGGAACCCGTTGGCCACGATGAACAGGACGAAGACACCGTTGGCGGCGATGAGACTGGTCGTCCAGAACGCCTTGACGTGCTCGTTGCCGGTGAGATCCGGGGTGGACAGCCACGAGTTGCCCAGCGCCTCCAGCACCGGCTGGAGGGCCTGCTCCGCCGCCCACACCACCAGGTCCACCACAGCGGTACGGACCTGACCTCCGATGTCGTACCACGCCGGATCGTCGTCGTACGACGGCCGCCCGAGGGCCGGGCCGGGCGTGGGTGCCGGCGTCGCGGACGGAGCCGGTGCCGCTCCCGGCGGGCGGACGCCGGGATCAGGCACGTCCGTCGTCGGCGGTGCGGTAGGCATGGCCGGAGGGTGGGTCGGCTCGGCGTGTGCCGGCCCGGCCCCGGCGACGGCCAAGCCGGCGACGATCACAACGCCGAGCAGCAGCACGACCGCCGGATACCTCATGCGGCGCAAGAGGTCGGTGACGGTTGCCATCAGGCCACCCACCTACCGACGATGGTCACGAACAGCGGTGCCAGCAGCGCGAGGCCGTAACCGATCGCGGCGGACCGCATCGCCAGCTTCGCCTTCTCGATCTCGCCGGGTTCACCGTTCGCGGCCAGGTAACGCAGACCACCGACGGTGAGGAACAGGGTGGCGACGGAAACCAGAATCCCGACGAGCCAGACACGGATGTTGTTGGCAACCTGCTGAATCGACTCGACGGCCAGCACCGGACCAGGCTGCGCCGCATACGCCGCGTGAGGAGTGAAGGTCAGAGCCACCGTCACCGCAGCGGCCACGCACAGCATCAGCGCACCCACCGTCAGAGGACGGGGACGGAGGCGGCAGACGATCGATCGGCCGTGTGTGCCGGCCCCGAGGCGACGGGTCGCCGCCTCGGGGCACGGGAAACGGACATTCTCCATGGTTATGCACCTCCGGAGCGCACGCCTGGGCAGCCCGCATCGGGGCGTAGGCGCGAATGGGCTTGGCGAAGACGCGGGACCGGGCGGTGCGCTCATCGGTGACCCGTGGTGCCGACCGGCGCGGCCATCCTCCTCACCAGAAACGACGGGTGGGCCAGGGACCGTACGGGTGTCAGCGCCGTCAGCGGTCCGGTCGAAAACAAGGTCACCTACGCGGAAGAGTCCCGCACTAGGGGATTACACATCCCAGCCTCGGATTGGAAACCCGCAGCTCAAGGCGGGTACTTACGGGCGCTTACGGGCCGTCGGCGCGTCGAGAGCCACCATCGACGTGGCCTCGGTGATCACCTCGGCGTACGGGTCAGACAACGCCCCGGACTCGATCGCGGCCCTGAGCCGAGCGACGGCAGCAGACCGCCGCTTGTAAAGGTTCCAGCGGGACTCACCGACGCGCTCGGCGTAGGCGGTGAGGCTGACGTCCTCCAGGTACGTCGCACCGATCAGCTCGGCATCGTCGGCGCTGATCACCTCGGCGGCAACCGCGCGAGCCAGAACGACATCCGGATGCCCGTGCGCGGCCGGCGACGACACCGCCCCCGGGGCGCGGCTCGGCGTCCCGGACGAGGCCGGTTCCAGACCACGTAGCTCGGTGCGGGCCTTGGAGAACGCCGCAGACAACAGGTTTCCGACCACGCCCGACCTGTCCAGGTCGACCGTGCCGAGCGCGCGGAGGAAGTGCTCGACGATGGCGGCCTGAACATCACCGGTGAACAGCTTCGCCAGTAGGTACGCCTTGAACCGCAGGCCCGGCAACGCGACGCCCACCGCACCGGCACGCCACGCCAGGTCTCCGGTACGGGAGTGCTGCACCAGCAGCCGCCACACGGCGTCCCGGGCGGCGTAGCCGCAGGACGGGTGCATCAGGATCGCCGACAGCTCCGGCAGGGCGATGGTCCGGCGGGGCAGGCCCAGGCCGAGGCTGCGGCCATCGACCGACAGCGGGTTCGGCCCCTGCCCCATCAGCCGGAACCGGTACTCGATGTCGTTGAGCAGCGTCTCGCCACGTCGCCCGGCAGCCGAGCCGGGGGCGGAAATACGACGGTCCATGGTGGTGCTCCCTCGTGGTGACCATGTGCCGGTCGGCGGGAGTGCCGATCGGCGGAGTGCCACCACGCCAACAGGGTCGTTGCACAGATCATGAACACTGCTGATCTCGCTCTAGGCGTCTCGACGCGTGTTCAACCCTGGACCTCGCCGTCACTCGTCAACGCACCGCGGCATGAACCGGAGGACGTTGCGCTCCACGGCGTGCAATCCGTGGCCAGGCCGTTCACAGACCACAGTGCCAGCGCACCCACGCAGAGGCTGCGCCCCTTGAACACACGCCGACCATGACCGAGCCCCTGGCATCGCGGAGGAAGGCGGGCAGGACTTCCCACCGCGCCCCATGGCGATGCTGCTCAAGGCTGAGGCGGTCAGAGAGGTTCCGACGGCGCACGCAGAAATGATCTTGTTCAATCACTGAGGATCTTGTTCAGGGCGGACGGCGTCGCGTGACACCTTCGCCGAGTTTGGTCTACATCCGAAGGCTTACCCTCTGCCAGCGCCAATTGCCGCAAATCCGTAGGGCTACCGACATCGCCCCCTCGCCGAGAGCGATTGTGGCCGCCGGCGATGGGCGGGAGGGCATCGAGCGGCGAGTCCGCAGCGACCAGGGCAGCATGGGTGGCGCCCTGGCGCCGGCGGTGACGGCGGCAACTCCAAGCAGCGTGGCGGCCAACCTTTGCGATGTGCAGCAGCGCCCGCAAGGCCCACCTGCGGCGAATCGCCAAGACGGCGAGGAGTTGCGCCAGCCGAAACAACTCTCGCTCCGCCGCCGACGGTTGCGGAGGCTGAGCAGCACTTGTCTGCCATCGCATGATCCTTCTCGGGCAGGCCAGTCGCCTGCCCGACGAACAAGTTAGGTCAGAGAGGGAAACCGCCGCCCTCCGCCACTAACTTGACTGAGGCTCCCTTCGCCGAGAGCAGAGTGAGCGCAGAGAGAGGGACTGTCGGGTAGACGACCGAGGGTTTAGCTTTCCATCGCTACCCCTAGCGCTTGGTCAATAAGACCAGGTGTGTGAGCTATGCACGCTTTAGACGCTACGCCCTTATTGCGATTGCCTATTACATGACCTGCAGAAAGGCGACGACGACCCCGGATTCAGCCCACGTTCTGCCATCCAGCGGCGACAAAGCTCTGGCCACATGGCTCTCCGTCGGGCTTTTTGCCAATCTAATGCTGGCTGATAAGCTCCCTCCCCCAACGTCGAGCTTGAGGGTGGAGCGGACATGAGCGAGATTCATGTTCAGGTCGTGCCAAAGAACGGGACAAGAGGTGACCTGTCCGGCAGCAAGTTGATCGAGAACCTCAAGGACCGCATTGGGGAATTGGGGGATTCAATCCTTGAAGTCTCGGCGCAACTGCAGGGGCAACTGGCAAAGGCAGAGAAGAAAGAACCGGGAGCTGCATGGCACCTCTCGGAGGCGCAAATAACATTCTCCCTTGACTTAGAGGCCGAGGCTGGAGTGATTATTTCACGAACGTCCGCAGGCGCAAGCTTTGAAGTGTCATTGAGCTGGAGCCGCGAGTAAGCTGATGGCGGATGCGCTTCCGGCAATAGGTGGAATTTGCCTCGATGCGGATAACCCCGATGTAGACAAGCTCGTCGGCAGCACTTTCGCTATATCAGATTCGATTGCCCTCACGGCATTTCATTGCATCGGAGATAGAGACTCCGGGACCGTCAAAAATCAGCGCGTAGGCATTTGGTTCCACGACCGATTCCTGTATGCCAACGTCGTGGACCGCCTACCAGGAATAGACGTGGCCGTGCTTGAAATCGAAGAGGACTTGCCAGACACCTTGACGCCTGTCTCGGTAGCCTCAGCCACGCCTGTCCCGTCAAAGTTCACAACCATCGGCTGGCCAGCCAGTCGCCCTTTCTCATCGCACTATTTGGCGATTTCCGGCGAGATCGTGAACGCCGCTTGCAAGATATTCGACGATGCACCCGCCCTCCAACTCTATTGCGTACAAGCGCAAACGTTGTCCCTGCATGGCTATAGCGGGGCACCCGTGCTTGTTGGAGGAAACGAGCTAGCTGCCACTGGCTTAATACGGTGGAATCCGCAGCAGCCAGAAGCGCCTGACTTAGCAATAGGTGGCACAGTCTACGCTACGCCCATTTCAGCGATACTTAAAGAATCCGGCTATCTGCAATCTATCGGCGAACTGGTAATTGTCGCCAAAGAGCCCGAGCATGGGTACTGCATTAGCCACAGCAACGCCGACTTGGAGATTGCTCGCTGGATTGGAGACGTCCTACGCCAGGAAGGTCTCGGAGTTCGCGTAAGAGGAGAATACGTCCGCCCAGGAATGAACTACATTCCGCTACTTCGCGAAGCACACGAGAAGTACAGCGACATGATAGTACTTTTATCCACCTCAACTTTTAAATGCGACTCTCCTTCCCACAAGACCGAGCTCGAATTGATAAGCTCCGGCGAAATCCCTGGCGACGTTATTCCGGTACGCATAGATACATCCAGAATACCGGACTTTATCTACCATATTGAGCCCGTCGATCTACGTGGGCACTCTTCTGAAGATGAGATCAAAGAAGCCCTGCTTGAGGGCTTAGCCGCAAGAAGGCACCTGAAGCCTTCGGCGCCAAGCTTCCCCGCCGATCGGTTGATAAGCAAGAAGCCGACTGCGCTATCGCGCTCCCGCCTGCCGCGGGTTACTCTGGCAGACAGTCGACGGATCGAGGGTGGTGCATGACTCGCATCGAGGACAGCGCGCTCACCAGAGTCTACCTGAGCTACGCGCAGGGAAACGCTGCACGGGCAGCCGAGGTTGCAACAGTGCTGAGCAAGGCTGGCTGCGACGTTCGACTAGAAGCGTTGGATGTGCGACCCGGTAGAGACTTCTTGTCGATCTTCGACCATGCAACGGCCACGTCGGATGCGGTGGTTGTCCTGATTAGCCACCTATACGCCGCAACTGCAGGTTTCAGTCGAAACGACTGGATTACCTGCACCTTGGGTCGGCGCACACCGGTCGTTCCCATGGTATTGGATGATGTTGACGCGCAGTATTACCTAGGGCCATTCGAGCTTTTACATGCGGATTCGCTAACCTCTGACGATATCATCAGAACGATCCGCCAGCTATCGCCACCGCCCAACCGAAGCACAAATCGAATAGTCGGCATCCTCGCCAAAAGGTCCCTGTTGTCCGCGACGCAAAGCGACGACGCAACGAGCAGCAGCGGTCTACGCTCGCCCATATGGCACGTTCCAATTGATTCTAGAACGTACTTTACTGGCCGAAGCGATTTGCTCAATATCCTTTACCGCGAAGCGATGACCAGCAGGTCCGCGATACTAACTCACGGTCTGACTGGGCGTGGAGGCGTCGGCAAAAGCCGCTTGGCCGCAGAGTATGCTCATCGCCATCGTCAAGACTATGATCTAGTTTGGTGGGTGCGCTCATCAGCCCAGTCAACGATGAACGAGGACTTGGCGCGCCTAGGCGAAGAGCTTGGAGTATGGGCACCCAACCGTAACAGGTGGCAGGACGCCGGCATAAAGGTACGTGAGTGGCTAGAAACCACAAAAAGCCGATGGCTGCTTGTCTTTGATGACGTCGTCGAACCTGACATCGTGCAGCGAGCGCTTCCCTCAAAGGGGCACGGGCACGTTCTTATAACCACACGCAACTCATCGGATGTTCCGTTCAATGCTCGTCCGGTCTTCGTGGACGTCTTGCCGGTAGATGCTGCAGTCGAGTTCCTGCTATCTAGAACGGGCGCTACCGACGATAGCGGCGCAAAGAAGGTCGCGCGCCAGCTTGGCTACCTTGCTTTAGCACTTGAACAGGCATCTGCGTACATCGCGGCCACTGGCATTGGGTTCGGCGATTACCTTCGCCAATTCACATTGTATCGCCGCCGCTCCCTTCGTCAACTCCTTCGACAAAGCCGCCTTCGAAAGCTCTCGACCGAACAACGCATTACTGCAGGGTTGGCTGCTTCATGCAAGCTCGCGATTGATGCGGCAGCAGAAGCTGACCCGAGAACAAAGGGTCTCCTAGAGAGTTTTTCCTTCCTCGATACGACACCACTCGAACTTGATCTCGTGCGAGATCTCGAGCCTTCCCTGAAGATCTCGCTGCGGCCATTGCGGCTTCTCTCTCGCTATGCGCTTATTGAGTTCGCCGCCAACGAAAGCACTATTGTTCATCCCCTAGTTCAGCAGGTCATCCGGGAGCATTTATCTGAGCAAAAAGAAGACGAGATCAAGAAACATCTTCTGCGTTGGATTGTGAATAACCTGCCAGAACGCTCGGACGACAGAAGACATTGGAGGGTATGCGGAAGCCTGGCACCACACGCTGCCTCACTCCTTGAGGACAAGGATAGCGATGAAAAATCTTCCGCTCAGCTCGTCCTGCATCGCTTAGGCAAGTACTTTTACTCGCGAGGTGATAGCCGCTCCGCAATCCTATACTTACAACGCGCTGCTGCCGCAATGCTTAGATCCGCGACGTCACCCGCAGATGCCAGCGATGTAATCTTGAACGACCTTGCTGTTCTCTGTGCCGAGGAAGGAGACTGGGCGCAGGCAGTCGAGGTAGGCATCCAGATTATCCAGCGTAGAATTGGCGCAGTATCCGCAACTACGATCGATGCCTCTCTCGTGACCTTCGCCAGCAATGTCGCCGCCGCGTTAGCCGATTCAGGCCGATTGGACGATGCGGATGACATGTTCCGGCGCCTGCACGATGGTCTTAAGATAGCCTCGAGCCTAGATCCGGAGGTTTCTTCAGCGCTCGTCGCCGCACGGCATAATTGGGCCACCGTTCTTGACGAATTGGGCAGATTTGCGGAGGCCGAGTCCGTCTACCGAGAAGTGTTGAGTTGCAAGCATGTCGAGTACGGATCGACGCACCCAGAGACGCTAGTGACTCTTCTAGGTTTGACTCAGATATTGCGCAAAAGAGGCGACTTTGCAGGAGCCATGGCGCTAGCTGAGAGCGCATTCAAAAATGCTGAGCGCTCGCTGGGCGAATACCACGCAATTACCCTCAGCGCCCTCGATTTGCTAGCAGCATTGAGCGATGACATCCGAGACCCCGGAGCATCTTTCGTCTTTGCAGAACGTGCATACGCTCGCAGATCTGACGCCGTGGGCACCCACCATCCTTCTACGATGGAAGCTCTGCATAATCTTGCGTCGATTGCACGACGCACGGGTGATGTGAATCAGGCACAGAACCTGCTTGAACGCCTCGTTAAGGCCCTTGAAAGCACTCTCGGACCCCAACATCCACGTACCGTGGGGGTGGTGCAGGAATTAGCGATGCTCCGCCAGGAAGGCAATTATCGGACGATGAACCGAACCCGAAGCTTGGTAGAAGCGATGCGACCGGAAGATAATGAAGCATTCTCCGTTACTCGCCGGCGACTATTCTTAGATCAAGTGGAAGTTCTGGACTGAAGACGAGGTAAGTAGGATTTGGGCGGGTCCGTCCAGGATGTCTCGTAACTCGATGATGGCGTTGCCTGGCAACGGTGCGGGTGTCACGGATGATGTAAGTGGAGGCGGGCGATAGCATGGAAGCCTGCC
The DNA here is from genome assembly GCF_007833915.1 of Micromonospora sp. HM134. NCBI lineage: Bacteria > Bacillati > Actinomycetota > Actinomycetes > Micromonosporales > Micromonosporaceae > Micromonospora > Micromonospora sp. HM134. The sequence goes on along the minus strand of NZ_CP041061.1, from coordinate 1,288,370 downwards.
CGCCCTACGACTGACCACAACAGACAGGAAGTGCGCTCACCCGCTCACCCCGCGACTAGCATCGACATCCGCAGCTACCCGGCCGACGCCGGGAAGGCATCAACCACGGCGATGAACTGCGGGAACTTCAGATCAGGCAGGTGCGGCTGGAGTACTAAGTACTCCCGCAATCTGTCCCCTTGTGGCAACATCCGCCACTGCCCGGACCGGACGGTGGCCGCCCGGCACCGGACGACCCGTCGCCCGACGTGGCCACTATGCTGCCGACCGCCGGGAGCACCGGTGTAGAGACGGATCTTCGCGAGGTGGTCGTGGGCGTCAGCCAAGGTTGGCATGTGATTGGGATCGTCGACATTGGCGAGCCCGGCTCGTACGAGATCCTTTTCCAGAACGGTGGCGTCGGTGTCGGCATTCGACGGGTTGGTTCTGTGGCCGGCGACCCGCAACCGATGTTCCTGAACGCCGAGCGAGTAGCGCATCCCTGCACTCCATGCGTCTGCTGTAGCGAGTGCGGCTGCAACCACCCCTACAGCGGGCAGGCCATGTGCGGAGCCTGCGCTCAGTACAGTCGGTGGGCTGCCGAGACACGGCCGCTACTCGATCGTTACCTGGCGGCAGTCGGCTCCAAGGATGCCTTCGTCGAGACCGACGGCCGCACCCACGCCGTGGGCTGCCCTTCCCTCAAGAGGAACGTCAACGACGCCTCCGACGCGTTGACCGCAGGATGCACCCACCGGCAGGAGCATTACGTCCGTGTGCCGGAGGTCCTCGGGCCGGAGGCACCGCGACGCAAACGGTGCGCCGTCTGCTGCCCCGACGTCATCGTGGCGACCAGCGCGGAGCCAGCACGTGGCACGAAGGGGAAGTTCGTGGCCCAGCAGGCCCCATCGGCTGGCTGAATCGCGGCTGGTCGCGGCACCGCCACCGCACTACCGCTCCCCCCACGTCGGGCCGCCACATCTCGATCTCCCCATCCAGCCGCCCCCTGCGAATGTCGCTCAGGGCGGCAGCTAGCCGACCTCACTGGCATTGACTAGCAACTGCAGCACCTCGAAGGGCGCGTGAGGTCGGATTAGATCACTACCAGGCCCGCCGGTACGACGCCTGGTACCGGCACATAACTCTCGTTCTGTGCGCCCACGCCTACCTCGCCGTCACCGCCGCCCACGCTCAAAGGGGGGCGCCGAATCCGATGACGGCCTCATCCCCCTCACCCTCGGCGAGGTCCGCCGTCTCCTGGCACACCTGATCACCACCACCCGAACCTTCGACCACATACATCGATGGTCACGATGGCGACGCCGACACCAGTACCGCGCCAGAACAGCCCACTACCAGCGAAGACTCCAACTTCATCAGGTGAGGCTGGAGTACTAAGCGCTCCGGCCGTACCTGCTTAGGCACATCTTGGACCCGTACGCCGGCAGGGGTCTGGTTTCCAATCCGAGGTCCAGATTTGTAATCCATTGGTGTCAGCGCTCGTCGGCGGACGTGGCCCACACGCCATGCCGAAGCCCAGCTCCACCGCTCCCGACGACCGGCCTCAGCCGGTACCGGTCGGGTTGCTCCTCCCCCACGCCCGCACACCGCGCACGCACCGCCCGGAAGTGCCGGACTGGCACGGACTATCCCCGAACCACCTCGCCTATCTCATCCGCCGATACACCAACGCCGGGGATGTGGTTCTCGACCTCGACGCGCACCCTGCCGTCCTCGCCGCGACCACCTACCTGCACCGGATACCAGCTCAGCTGCACACCGACCCCCACGGTCTGCGCCTGTGGCTCCCACCTTCCGCACGGCCGAACTCCGGCGTGCCTCATCGGCCCGATCAGGGTGTCGACCTGATCCTGGCGGCACTACCACAGACGATCGAGCAACTTCACGACGACGTGAACACCGCAATGAGCACCTGGCAGCCACTGCTGCGCCCCGGCGGGTTCCTGATCGCCGGACTCACCACCGCGCCACCCCCACCCGGCGGGTTCAGCTACCGCGCGACGGTCATCGCCGCCGCCCGCGCCGCCGGCCTCTTCTACCACCAACACATCCCCGCCGTCCTCGTCCCGCTCCCCGAGCACGAACCGCGCAGCGACCCGGAACGCCCCGACGAAGGCGACGACCGACGGCGGCTGCTCGCCGGTCGGCACCTTCCGACGTTCCGGGACCTGGTCGTGTTCGGGACCACCGCCACCGGTGAGGAGAACGCCCATGCCTGAGCCTCGTCCGTCGCAACGGGCCACCGGCCTGCACAACTCCACACCGCCGTACCCTGACGGGCCCGATCTGGCGGCCCTGCTCGCCGAGGGCTACCTCGGCACGGTCTGGCTCACCGGCCAGCACCCGTCCCGCGACCTACGACGCGGCCGATACACCCCCGAGTCACTGACCCACCCCGGCAAGATGCTGCCCACCATCGCCCGGTACGCCATCCGCACCTACACCAACCCCGGCGACGTGGTCCTCGACCCCATGGCCGGCATCGGCACCACCATCATCGAAGCCATGCACCTCGGCCGCCACGGCGTCGGCATCGAGTACGAAGCCGAATGGGTCGCCAAAGCAGCCGACAACATCCGCCACACCCACCAAGGCGGCGCACCAGGCCGGGGCGAGATCTACCACGGAGACTCCACCGCCCTACCGGCCCTGCTGCCGGCAAGCCTGCACGGACAGGTGTCCCTGGTGATCACCTCACCGCCCTACGGGCCGTCCACCCACGGCCACGTCCGCACACCAGGCCCGAGACGCGGACAGGTCCGCAAGATCAACCACAGGTACGGCAGCAGCGACAACCTCGCCTACCGCACCCCCGGCCAACTCGCCGACGGGTTCACCGCGATCCTCACCGGCTGCCACCAACTCCTGCGTCCCGGCGGACACGTCATCGTCACCGCCCGCCCCTACCGCCGCCACGGCGAACTCATCGACATCCCCGGCATGGTCGCCGCCGCCGGCACCAACGCCGGCCTCGAACTCGTCGAGGAGTGCATCGCCCTCATCTGCGGCGTCCGCGACGGCCGGATCATCCCCCGCGCCTCGTTCTTCCAGCAGAAGAACATCCGCGACGCCATCGCCACCGGCGACCCGCAATGGCTCCTGCAACACGAGGACGTCGCCGTTTTCCGCCGCCCGACGAACTCCAGCGCACACGATGCCGAGAGCTGGCCAGACGGCACCACCGCGCACGCCGACCAGCTTGATGCCTCCGCCCCGCATGACGTGGATCGACGTGCACAGGCGGTGCCCCGCGGAAACGCCAATCCCGGCGGCAGCGCCATCGATCCCCGGTCCCACCCGGACCGGGACGATGAAAGGACACCCGATCCGTGCCCGCCCCATCTGCACCCCACTCCAGGGGACGTACGACGCGCCCCCACCGACCGCCGGTGGTCCGACGATCCCCCCAGGTCATACCCCCAGCCCGGCTCACCCACCGCGACGGGCCCGCAGTGAGCGCCCCGGCCGCCGAGTGGCGGCCTGACCCCCTCCTGACCATCGATGACGTCGCGGCCTGGCTGGGCAAGCCGAAGAACACCCTCTACGCCTGGCACAGCCGAGCCAAAGGGCCACGCGCCATCCGCGTCGGCAACACCCTGCGCTACCGACGCAGCGAGGTCGAACGCTGGCTCGACGCCCACACCGACCCGGAGCGCTGACCCATGGCCCGACCTCCGCTACCCATCGGCACTTGGGGCAACATCCGCACCGAGAAGCTCGGCCCCAACCGGTACTGCGCCCGAACCCGCTACCGCGATCACGACGGTAAGACCCGTGACGTCGAGGCCACCGACACCACCGGCCCGGCCGCCATTCGCGCGCTGAAGATCAAGTTACGTGACCGGGTGGCCCCCAACGACGACGAGATCACCCGGGAGACGCACGTCAGCACGCTCGCTGCTCGGTGGTTGGAAGAGATCACCGCAGAGGAGCGTGTCTCGCCGCAGAGCATCAGCAGGTACGAGATCAGCGTGCGGGTCTCCATCGTGCCCGCCCTGGGTGATCTACGGATTCGAGAGGCAAGCGCGGGCCGCATCGACAAGTTCCTGCGCAAGATCGCCGAGGATCGCCCGTCGGCCGCCAAGAGCGCGAAGGTGGTCCTCGGCCAGATGTTGGCCCTGGCCGTACGGCGCGGCGCGCTCACCACCAACCCCATCCGCGACACCAGCCGCCTACGCAAGCCACGCAAGACCGTCGTCGCCCTCGAACGGGAACAACTCGACGACGTCCGCGCGGCGATCCGGAGGTGGCAACAGCCGACCCCCGGCAAGTCAGGCCCTCGCCCGACCAGCGACCTGGCCGACATCGTTGACCTCATGCTCGCCACCGGAGCCCGCATCGGCGAGATCCTGGCGCTGCGGTGGGAAGACCTGGATCTCGCCGTCGAACACCCCGTCCTGACGATCTGCGGCACCATCATCTACGTCAAAGGCCAGGGCTTCTTCCGCCAGGAGTGGACGAAGACCGACGCGGGCTTCCGGTCAGTGGTCCTGCCCCGCTTCGCGGTCGGAATGCTGATGGCCCGCAAGCTCGACGCCGCCGACAACCCCCACGACGCGATCTTCGCCTCCCGACGCGGCACCTGGCTCTCCCCGCCGAACGTCCGCCGGCAGTGGCGTGCAGCCCGCGCCGACACCGGCCTCGAATGGGTCACCCCGCACACCTTCCGCAAGACCGTCGCCACCCTGATCGACAGGGAGGCCAACACCGACAGCGCCGCCGCCCAGCTCGGGCACGGAAGCAACGAGATCACCAAGAAGCACTACATCGTCAAGGCCGCCCTCGCCCCGGACAGCTCCGCCATCCTCGAACAGCTCGGCGGAAGGCCAACGTCAGGCGATCCGGAGAAACCCGGCCCTGGCCCGCAGCCGACCGCATAGCCGGGCAGCGGCGGCAGCACCACACGCCCCGTCGAATGTGATCGCCCCACGGCGTTACTGAGGGGTTTACGGGGGGCGGTTCAAAACTACATAGACAAACATCAAGGCCCTGCCCAGCTACATGCTGGTCAGGGCCTTTTTGTGGTGCGCCGCCAGGGACTCGAACCCCGAACCCGCGGATTAAGAGTCCGCTGCTCTGCCAGTTGAGCTAGCGGCGCTCGTTGGCAACGGAGAGAACATTAGCACGGGCCATGAGCGGGGTTCCAATCCGATACCCGGCTCCACCCTTCGGGCGAGCTTAACGGGCAAAAGCTCCCACATCCCCCCGACAGCGCACGTCCGGGATCGAGCCGGTGGCCGGCATGGGGCACGATGTCCGCCAGGCACGCGAGAACAGAGGTGGGGATGGGCAGGTTCACGCGGGGCGGGGCGATGGCGGGCGCTCTCGTCCTGGCGGCGTCGCTGGCTCTGGCCGGTTGCGGCGGCGACCAGAAGAAGGAAGCCGAGTTCGTCGGCGGCACCGTGGCTACGCCGAGCGCCGGGGCGGCAACCCCGGAGCAGTCCGGCGGCGCGTCGCCGTCGGCGCCGACGGCGGACGGTCTGACGGTCAGCCCGGCGGACGGGGCGAAGAGCAGACCGGTCAGCACCGAGATCAGCGCCAGCCTCCCGGATGGCGGAAAGGTCTCCTCGGTCACCCTCACCACGGGTGACGGCAAGCAGGTCGACGGAAAGCTGCGTCTGGACGGCAGCTCCTGGGTGCCGTCGTCGGCCCTGAAGTACAACACCAGGTACACCGCCACGGTGACCGGCACCGGCGCGGACGGTCAGCCCCGGCAGGGGGTGAGTAGGTTCACCACGATGGCCAAGCCGAAGTCGATGATCGGTTCCGGCCTGTACCTCTTCGACGACCGGACGTACGGCGTGGCCATGCCGGTGGTGGCCGAGTTCAGCCCGGGCATCCCGAAGAAGGACCGGGCGGCCGTCCAGAAGCGGATGTTCGTCAAGACCGATCCGCCGCAGCCGGGGGCCTGGCACTGGGTCTCCAACGGCACGCAGGCGTACTACCGGGCGCCGGAGTACTGGCAGCCGGGGACGACGTTGAGCGTCCGGATCGCGTTGGCCGGGATTCCGCTGAGCAACGGCCGGTACGGCAACGTCGACCGGTCGGCCACCGCCAAGATCGGGCGGTCCTTCGAGATGAAGGTGGACAACGCCACCAAGCAGATGGAGGTCTTCCAGGGCGGCCAGTTGATCAAGACGCTGCCGGTCAGCCTGGGCAAGAAGAGCACCCCGTCGTCCAGCGGCACCATGGTGGTGATGGAGAAGAAGGAGAAGACCGTCTTCGACACCATGGACGAGCCGGACCCGGCCAACCAGTACCGCACCGAGATCGATTTCGCCCAGCGGCTGACCTGGGGCGGCGAGTACATCCACGCGGCACCGTGGTCCGAGGGGGTGCAGGGCCGGCGTAACGTCTCGCACGGCTGCGTCAACGTGTCGATGGCGATGGGTCGGTGGCTCTTCTCCCAGACGAAGGTGGGCGACCCGATCACGGTCAAGGGCACCCCGCGCAAGCTCGAACCGGGCAACGGGTGGACGGCATGGAGCCTGACCTGGGCGGATTTCGTCAAGGGCAGCGCGGTGCCGGTGCCGCAGGGCGGCTCGGGTCCACTGGTCTGACCTCCGGTCCGGGTCGGCGCGCCGCGCCGACCCGGACCGGCACGGGCCGATGACCCAGCGTGGTCGCGCCCCGCTCGGCGGCGTGTTTCAGTTCACCCTTCGCAACCGACGGGCGTGCCGCCGCGTCTGTGAGGGACGATGGGACATCGGGGACCACAACTGTGAGGGAATCATGCGAGTTGTCCAGGACCACCTGACCGGGCGTACCGGTCGACGCCGGGTGCTCGCGGCGGGGGTCCTCGCCGCGGCGCTGGCCCTCACCTCCGCCTGCACCGGCTCCGGCGGCGACAAGCCGTCGAGCTGGCAGGGCGGCGGCGAGGAGGCCGCGCCGAAGGCCAGCGCGACGATCACCGAACCGAAGGCCGACGCCACCGACGTCCCGGCCTCCACCGGCATCGTCTTCACCGCCAAGGACGCGAAGGACACCACCGTCGCGCTCACCGACGCCGCCGGCAAGGCCGTCGAGGGCAAGCTCGCCGCCGACGGCGCGAGCTGGCTGCCCACCGGCGCCCTGGAGTACGGCGAGAAGTACACCGCCACCGTCACGGCGACCGGTGAGGACGGCAAGCCGGCCACGGCCACCAGCGCCTTCACGGTGATGGCCAAGCCGGACAAGCAGGTGCGGGTGACCAGCTTCCTCGGCGACAACCAGGTGGTCGGCGTGGGCATGCCGCTGATCGTGAAGTTCGGTCGGGCCGTCCCGGAGGACTACCGCGACGACGTGCAGCGTCGGATGACGGTCACCAGCACCCCGGCCCAGGAGGGCGTCTGGCACTGGGTCAGCCCCACCGAGGTCCGCTACCGCCCCAAGGAGTTCTGGCAGCCGGGCACGACGGTCTCGTACCGGGTGCAGGCCGGTGGGCTGCCGATGGGCGACGGCTGGTACGGCCGGTCCGACCTGACCGTGGACGTCAAGATCGGCCCGTCGGTCGTGATGCAGGTCGACAACAAGACCAAGCGGATGACCGTCACCAAGGACGGCAAGGTCGTCAAGACCATCCTGGTCAGCCTGGGCAAGAAGAGCACCCCCTCGTCCAGCGGCACGATGGTGGTGATCGAGAAGCTCCGCAAGACGGTCTTCGACACCATGGAGGAGCTGGGCCCCGAGGAGGGCTACCGCACCAAGATCGACTACGCCCAGCGGCTCACCTGGGGTGGCGAGTTCATCCACGCCGCCCCCTGGTCGGAGGGGCAGCAGGGCAGCACGAACGTCTCGCACGGCTGCGTGAACGTGTCGATGAAGGACGGAGCCTGGCTGTTCGCCAACACCAAGGTCGGTGACCCGATCACCGTCAAGGGCACCGAGCGCAAGCTCCAGAACGGCAACGGCTGGACCGACTGGAACATGAGCTGGGACCAGTACGTCAAGGGCAGCGCACTGCCGTACGACCCGGACGCCGGGCAGCCGGACGCCGGGAACAGCACCGGGACGCCGAGCGCCGAGCCGACGCCCTGACCCCTGCGGCAGACCGCACCGGACCGGCCCCCGCCACCAGGCGGGGGCCGGTTCGCGTGCACGACACCCCGGCCCTGAGGCGACTCAGGCCCGGAAACGACTCAGGCCCCCTCATGTGAGGGGGCCTGTGGTGGATAACATCCACTAACCGGGTGACTGATGGGAATTGAACCCACGACAACCGGGACCACAACCCGGTGCTCTGCCAACTGAGCTACAGCCACCATGCCGTCCGCGCCGGTTTCCCGGGCGGGTGCGGACTAATAATAGCCACACCCGGGCGGCGCCCGTCCAGCGGGTTGCGCCCATCGGCGGGCACCGGCCTAGAGCTGCGCCGCGATCGCCTTCGCCGTCTCGACGTCCGGGCCGGGCAGCGGCACGAACAGGGTGCGCCGGTAGTACTCCAGCTCGCGGATGCTCTCCCGGATGTCGGCCAGGGCCCGGTGCGCCAGCCCCTTGCGCGGCTGGCCGAAGTACACCCGGGGGTACCAGCGCCGGCACAGCTCCTTGATCGACGACACGTCGATCATGCGGTAGTGCAGGTGGGCGTCGAGCCGGGTCATGTCCCGGGCGATGAAGCCCCGGTCGGTGGCGATCGAGTTGCCGCACAGCGGCGCGGTACGCGGGTCCTTCACGTGGCTGGTGACGTACTCCAGGACCAGGTCCTCGGCTTCGGCGAGGGTGACCGTGGAGCGGCGCACCTCCTCGGTGAGCCCGGATTTGGCGTGCATGGTGCGGACGATCTCCGGCATCGCCTCCAGGGCCGCCTCGTCGGCGTGGATGACCACGTCCACGCCCTCCCCGAGCACGTTGAGGTCGGGGTCGGTGACCAGTGCGGCCACCTCGATCAGCTTGTCGCTGCCGAGGTCGAGCCCGGTCATCTCACAGTCGATCCAGACGAGAAGGTCAGCCACCGGGACAGACTACGCGCAGCCCAGGTCCCCGCGCCTCGGCACTGTCGGGGGGTGGGACCGCTAGGGTTTCCCCGTGCCCGCCGAATCCGTCGCTCCCCCCGTCACCACCCCGGAGGACCAGCGGAGCCGTACCGTCCGTCGGGTCGTCACGGTGCTGGCGCTGGCCGCCGTGCTGCCGGCGCTCTACCTGCCGGGCCTGGTGCACGACTTCTTCGACCTGAAGATCTACATGCGGGCGATGGACTGGTGGGCGTCCGGGCACCCGCTCTACGACTACGTGCAGCCCGACCGGGTGCAGGGTGAGCTGTACTTCACGTACCCGCCGTTCAGTGCCCTGCTGCTGCGGCCGTTCGGGGTGCTGCCGCTGGGCCTGACCATCGTCATCTTCACGGCGCTGACCTGCGTCGCCGTCGTGGTCACCACCCGGTGGCTGGTGCTGCCGGTGATCGAGCGGCATGGTCTGCGCCGGACGTACGCGCTCACCGTGGCGGTGCTGCTGGTCTTCGCGGTGGAGAGCACCCGGGAGACGATCACCTTCGGTCAGATCAACATGCTGCTGGTGGTGCTGATCCTGGCCGACCTGCTGTTCGCCGTACCGCAGGCGCGGCGCTGGGCCGGGGTGGGCGTCGGGCTGGCCACGGCGCTCAAGCTGTTCCCGGGCATCTTCATCGTCTACCTGCTGGTGACCCGGCGGTGGCGGGCGGCGGCGGTGGCGAGCGTCACGGCGGCGGCGGCGACGCTGCTGGCCGCCGCGGTGGCCCCCCGCGACTCGTGGCGGTTCTGGACCCACGAGCTGTGGGCCACCGACCGGGTGGGGCGCACCGACTACACCGGCAACCAGTCGCTGTTCGGCCTGCTCAGCCGGATCGACGCGCCGCAGGAGCCGAACCGGCTGCTCTGGCTGGTGCTGGTCGTGGCGATCCTCGGGTACGGGTTGTGGCGGGCGGCCCGCGCCGCCGGGGCCGGTGACTGGCTGACCGGCCTCACCCTCACCGGACTGGTCGGCGGCCTGGTCAGCCCGATCACCTGGACCCACCACATCTACTGGTTCATCCCGGCGGTGGTGGTGCTGGTGGACGCGGCGCTCGACGCCGACCCGCAGTCCCCGGCGGGGGCGCGCCGCCGGCGGCGGCTGCTCACCCTCGCCGTCGGCACCGGCCTGGTGATCGTCTACGGGGTGGTCTCGTTCTACGACTGGGGGGTGGCGCCGGCCCGCACGGACAACCCCTGGGAGTTCCTGCTGCGCAACGCGTACGTGCTGCTGGCGCTGCTGCTGCTCGTGTTGCTGCCGGTCCGGCGACAGCGGGAGCGGGCGCCCGTGCCGACCGCCCACCGGCAGCACCAATAGGACAGACATTCCCTTGTCCGACCTTTGGCGCTAATCTGGGCTCAGTCGGTCACGACCCACGGCACACCGATCCCCCGGTGAGACGGCCCTCCGCGTCGGCAGCGCGGAGGGCCGTCACCGCGTCCGGGCCCGTCCGACGTCACCGCACGACGCGACCGGCCCGCCGGACGGGGTCCGACGGGCCGGTGCGGGTGGTACGGGTCAGGACTTCGGCGTCGGCTCCCGCCGGGTCCGGGCGAAGGCCAGCCCGCCGAGGGCCAGCCCACCGAGGCCGGCCAGCAGCCCGGCGACACCCAGCACGACCGCCGTCGAACCCGAGTCGTCGTCATCGTCGTCGTCCTTCGCGGCCGGCGCGCCCGCCGCCGCCGGGGCCGCCGAGGGGGACGCGGCCGCCGCCGTCAGGGTCAGCACCGGCGCCGGGTTCTCCGGCTCCTCCGCACCCGGCGTGGGCTCCTCGATCCAGCGCGACACGTTGCCGTCGGAGTAGGTCTGGAGCGTCTTGAGGACCATCTTGTCCACCTGCGGCAGCGGACCCAACGAGACCGGGAACTCCTGGAACTCGCCCGGCTTGACGCCCCCACCGGCGGCGGCCGTCCAGGTGAGCTTCGACACCGCCTCGGTGAGCTGGCTGCCGTGCACCTCGATCGGCGGGTCCACCTTGCGCTTCTCCACCGCCACCGTCCACCCCGGCACCGGCATCGTGGAGACCGAGCCGACCGGGGCGTTCTCCGGCAGGTTCACCTCGATCTTGACGGTGGAGGCGGTGTCGCTCTCGTTGGGCACCCGGATGGCGAACCGGCCGTAGCTGCCCTGGGTCGCCTCCTTCGGGTTGACCGTGACGTGCGCCGCGGCCGGCCCGGCGAAGCCGAGCACCGTGGCGGTGACGGCGGCGAGGGTGAGCGTGGCGGCGGATGCGGAGCGCCGGAGACGGATCATCGGGGACGGGCCCTTCTTTACTTGATCGGCACGGTGGCGGTCACCGTGGCCTGGTCGATATCGGACGTACGGACCGTGAAGCGCAGTTGCCACTGGCCCGCCGACGGGAAGCTGAACTCCCCCGTCGCGTGGTTGTCGGTGAGTTTGAGCAGCGGGATGTCGATCGGTTCGACGCCGGCCGAGGGCAGCGCGGCCGTGGCCTTCCACTCCACCACCGGCTGCGGCCGGTTGTCCGGCGTGTACGCGTACAGGTGCATCGAGTTGTTGCCCCGCTCGGCCGGGTCCAGCTCCACCTGGAGCGAGTAGATCGGGCTGGTCAGCGTGGTCGAGTAGTAGCCGGCGTCGGCACCGGAACCCCCGTCGACTGCGGTCCGGGCCGGCGGGGTCTGCACCAGGGTCGCCGTCACGCCCAGGATCACCGCGGTGATCGCCAGCTCCACCCAGACCGCGCGCCGCACCGGCAGCGGCCGGGCCGCCGCGGTCCGCCGGCGCACCAACTGCCGGGAGTACGCGGCCACGGCCACCACCAGCGCGAACAGCCCGATCTTGGCGAGCAGCAGCCGACCGTACGTGGTGCCGGTGAGCGCCTCGACGCTGGCCACCTCGATCAGCCCCTGCACGACGCCGGCCAGCAGCAGCGCCGCCACCGCCAGCGCCGCCCAGCGGGACCAGATCGGCAGGATCGCCCCCAGCTCCCGCTCGTCGGCCCGGCGCAGCAGGAACCCGGCCAGCATCACCAGGCCGCCCAGCCAGACCGCCATGCTGCCCAGGTGCACCGCGTCGACGAGGACCGACACCGCCGGGGCCGGGGAGGCCGCCGGGTGCCCGGCCAGCGGCCAGGTGAACAACCCGGCCACCCCGAGCCCGGTCAGGATGATCCCGTCGGTACGCCCCACCGGCCCCCGGGTCAGCGGCCGGAGCAGGAACACCGCCGCCGCGAGCAGGCCCAGCCGGATCAGGTGGGCGGTGCCGTACCCGCTGCCCAGCACCTCGGACAGGCCCTCCCCGGTGACGTCGAACAACCCCCCACCGGCGGTGTACGGCACCTGCATCCACACCTCGGCCACCGTCGCGACGGCCAGCAGCCCCACGCCGGACCAGAGCAGCCGGGCCGGCCCGCGCCGGGACAGCCGCAGCGGCCAGAGCGCGGCCAGCACCAGCGCCGGACCCACCACCAGCAGTAGGCCGGCGTACCCCAGGTACTTGGTCACCTTCACGCCCACGCCGACCACCGGATCGGCCCGGCTGTCCGAGCCGGCGTCGGTCGGCGGCGTCGACGGCGCCCCCACCGAATAGGTGAACGCCCCGGACACCGGATGGCTGTCGGCGGAGATCACCCGGTAGCTGACCAGGTAGGTGCCCTGCGGGCCGGCCGGGTCCACCCCGATCGTCACCACCGACCCCTCGAACCGGGGCTCACCCCGGTCGGCGCGGGAGCCGTCCGGCGCGATGACGCGTACCTTGTCGGGCACCTTGCGGACCGACTCGCTGAACGTCAGCACCACCTCTGACGGGGCGCTCGGCACCACGGACGAGGCCACCGGGCTGCTGCTGGAGAGCACGGCGTGGGCGCCCGCCGGCCCGGCCGGGGCGAGCAGCAGGGCGACGAGGGTGACCAGCAGGCCGGCGGCGGCCCCCAGCCGGGCCAGCCGGCGACGATCGACTGCGTTCATCCCGCCATGCTCGCTGACGGCGGGCCGGTACGCCCACCCGGCCACCCCGCGACGGCACGGGGCGTCCACGGCGGCCGGGGCGCCTGCCGCAGGTGGTGGGGCGTCATGAGCAGGTAGTCGTACGGCAGCGGGAAAAAGTTCCCGACGTGAGCGGGACCATGGAAAGGGCCGAAGGACCCTGCCCGCCCCCGCCACGCCGCGTAGCCTGGCTTGTCGTGATCCCCGCTCACCGCGACCCCTCCGCCACCGGCCGTAGCGGGCCACCGCCCGGCCCCGACCGGCCCCCGGTGCCCCGGCCGGCGACCCGGCGACCGGTCACCCCGGGGAACCCGCGAGCCGGGCGGGACGACCAATGAGCGTGACCACCGCGCGTACCCCGGCCGGCCGCTGGCCGCTCGTCCGCCCCTGGCTCGGCGTCGCCGCCCGGCTCGGCCTGGCCGCCGTCTGGCTGTACGCCGGCGCGACGAAGGTCGGTGACCTCGCCGCCTCCGGCCGGGCCGTCAACGCGTACCAGGTGATGCCCTACGAGGTGGCGACGGCGATCGGGGCCGCGCTGCCGTTCGTGGAACTGGCGCTGGGCCTGCTGCTGCTCGCCGGGCTGGCGACCCGGTTGAGCGCCGGGATCTCCGCCGCGCTGCTGGTGGTCTTCATCGCCGGCATCGCCTCGGCCTGGGCCCGTGGCCTGGCCATCGACTGCGGGTGCTTCGGCAGCGGCGGGCAGCTCGCCGCCGGCCAGTCCCCGAGCTACCTCCCGGAGATCCTCCGGGACCTGGGATTCCTGGCCCTGGCCGGATTCCTGCTGATCTGGCCCCGCACCCCGTTCTCGGTGGACGGCTGGCTCGCGGGCGACCCATCCGTGGAGGACGACGATGAGTAGTCGTAAGGGACGCAACCAGGCCGCGCGGGTCGTCCGCGAACAGATCGCCCGGGAGAAGCGTCGCAAGCGGACCCTCTGGACCTCCGTCGGGGCGGTGGTGGTGCTGGTCATCGCCGGCCTGGTCGGGTGGAGCGTCTACTCCAGCCAGAAGTCGGACACCTTCACCGCCCCGCCCGGCGCGAACGACGCCGGCACCGGCGTCGTGCTCGGCACCGGCCCGGTCACCATCGACCTCTACGAGGACTACCTCTGCCCGGCCTGCAAGCAGTTCCAGCAGACCAGCGGGGAGACCGTCAACCAGCTGGTCAGCTCCGGCAAGGCCAAGGTGGTCTTCCACCCGGTCGCCTACCTCAACCGGTTCTCCACCACGGAATACTCCACCCGGTCCTCGGCCGCGTCCGGCTGCGCCGCCAAGGGCGGCAAGTTCAAGGAGTTCACCGACGCGCTGTTCGCCCAACAGCCGCCGGAGGGCAGCGCCGGGCTGAGCAACGACCAGCTGATCGACATCGGCGCGGGCGTCGGGCTGAACAAGGACGACTTCGGCTCCTGCGTCAGGGACGGGACGTACACGGCGTGGACCGAACACGTCACCGACGACGCCAGCAAGGCCGGGGTCACCGGCACCCCGACCATCAAGGTGAACGGCACCGCCGTGGAGGACCGCAGCCCGGCGGGCATCACCGCCGCCGTGGAGGCGGCCGGCAAGTGACCCCGGCACCCCTGCGGCGGGCCGTACTGCTGGTCACCGCCGTACTGCTCGGCCTCCTCGGCGGCGCCGCACCGGCGTACGCGCACGGGGCGGACGCCCCCGACGGCACCGACTACCGCACCACGGTGACCGGGATCACCCCGGCCCGGCCGGGGCTGACCGCGCGGGCCGTCGAGGCGGGCGCCCGGCTCGAACTGGTCAACCACTCCGACCGGGACGTCGAGGTGATCGGCTACTCCGGGGAGCCGTACCTGCGGGTCGGGCCGGGCGGGGTGTACGAGAACGTCCGCTCCCCCGCCACGTACCTCAACCGCACCCTCGCCGGGGACACCGCGCTGCCCGCCACCGCCGACCCGGCCGCCGCCCCGCAGTGGCGCCGGATCGGCGACGACCGGCGGGTCCGCTGGCACGACCAGCGGGCCCTGTGGCGGGAGTCCGGGGTGCCCGCCCCGGTGGCCGCCGACCCGGGCCGGGAACACCGGGTCCGGGAGTGGAGCGTCGCGTTGCGTGACGGCGACGAGCCGGTGGAGCTGCGCGGCACCCTCGACTGGGTGCCGCCACCCGACCCGTACCCCTGGTGGGTGGCCGCCACCCTCGGCGCGCTGCTGGTCGGCGCGGCGGGGCTGCCGCCGGCCGGCACCCGCACGGGTACCCGGGCGTTACGCGGCGTCGGCGGGGTGCTCGCCCTCGGCGGGGCCGCCGCCGTCGCCCTCGTGCTCGGCCGCGAGCTGGACGCCGGGGCGCAGGGCGTCGGCGGGGTGCTGCTCGGGCTGGCCGCCGGGCAGCTCTGGCCGCTGCTGACCGGGCTGGGCGCGGTGGCCGCCGGGGGGTGGGCGCTGGCCCGCCGGCCCGCCGGCGACTTCGTGCTCGCGCTGGCCGGCGCGTGCCTGGCCCTCGTCGTCGGCGTCGCCAACCTGACCGTGCTGTCCCGCGCCGTCGCCCCGGCACCCTGGTCGGGCGGCACCGCGCGGGTGCTGCTGACCGGGGTGCTGGTCGCCGGGGTGGGGGCGGTCGCCGCCGGCCTGCTCCGGCTGCACGCCGCCGCCCGCGCCGCCGGGCCCCGGCCCGCCGACGAGCCGGCCCGGACCTGACCCGCCACCGGACGCCGTTCGGGGCACCGTGCCCCGCCCGTCGGCCGGTCAGCCGATCGGTCGGGGGTGGAAGCCGTAGGGCAGTTCGAGGCGGTGGCGGGAGAGCAGGTCGGCGTCGGCGAGCAGGTCGACGGTGGGCGCGTCGGCGACGATCCGGCCGGCGTCCAGGATGACCGCCCGCTCGCACAGCTGGGCCGCGTAGGGCAGGTCGTGGGTGACCATCAGCAGGGTCACCGGCAGGGCGCGCAGGATCCCGGCCAGTTCCCGGCGGGCCGCCGGGTCCAGGTTGGACGACGGCTCGTCGAGCACCAGGATCTCCGGGCGCATCGCCAGCACGGTGGCCACCGCCACCCGACGCCGCTGCCCGAACGACAGGTGGTGCGGGGCGCGGTCCCGGTGCTCGGCCATCCCCACCGCGGTCAACGCCTCGTCCACCCGGGCGACCAGCTCGGCACCGCGTAACCCCAGGTTGGCCGGGCCGAACGCCACGTCCTCGGCGACCGTGGGCAGGAAGAGCTGGTCGTCCGGGTCCTGGAAGACGACGCCCACCCGACGGCGGATCTCGGCCAGGGTGTCCCGGTCCCGGGACACCGTCAGCCCGCCCACGCTCACCGACCCTTCAGTCGGGGTGAGAATGCCGTTGAGGTGCAGCACCAGCGTGGTCTTGCCCGCGCCGTTCGGGCCGAGCAGGGCCACCCGCCCACCGCGCGGCACGGCCAGGTCCACCCCGGCCAGGGCGACGTGACCGTCCGGGTACGCGTACCGGACGCCACGGACGTCGAGGGAGACAGCGGTCTGCACGTCCCCGATCATGTCAGGACGACGGCGGTGGCGGCGATCGTCACCGCCGCCAGCGGCACGGTCGCCGCCGCCACCCACTGCCCGGCGGTCGCCGCCCCGGAGCCCTGCCAGACCGCCGGCATCCGCCCGGTGTAGCCCCGGGAGAGCATCGCCAGGTAGACCCGCTCGCCCCGTTCGAAGGCCCGCAGGAACAACGCGCCCACCCCGGCCGCGAAGCCCCGCAACTGCCACAGGAACCGTGGGTCGTCACCCCGGGAGATCCGGGCCACCCGCATCCGGCGGGCCTCGCCGACCAGCACGTCGAGGTAGCGCAGCATGAACGTGGCGATCTGGGTGACGATCTGCGGGCACCGCAGCCGGTCCAGGCCGACGATCAGGTCCCGGGTGGTGGTCGTGGCGGCCAGCAGCAGCGACGCGAGCACCCCCAGGGTGCCCTTGGCGACGATGTTCCACGCCCCGTGCAGGCCGTCCACCGACAGGCTCAACCCGGCGAACTCGGTACGCGGCCCCGCCCCGAGGAACGGCAGGGCGACGGCGAACAGCACGAACGGCACCTCGATCGTGGCGCGCAGCAGCAGCCAGCGCGGGCCGACCCGGGCCAGCGTGGCGACGGCGGCGACCAGCAGGGCGTACCCGCCGAAGGCCCAGAACGCCTCGCGCGGGGTGGCCACCACCGCCACGGTGAACAGCACCATCGCGGCGATCTTCACCTCGGGCGCCAGCCGGTGCACCGGGGAGGGGGTGTCCCGGTAGAGCACGTGCGCGTGTCCGGCACCCATGTCGTACCGCCCGGTCAGCCGGCGGTGCCGGCGGACTGCCGGTCGGCGGTGTCGGCCGGGCCACGGCGGCGCAGCAGCCAGAACACGCCACCGCCGACGGCGAAGGTGAGCAGCACGCCGACCACCCCGGACAGGCCGGTGGAGAGGAAGCCGTTGTCCACGCCCCGGATGCCGTAGTCGGCCAGCGGGCTGTCCGCCAACTCGTGGTCCTTCGCCTGCCGGGCCGGGCAGGAGCCGCCGGTGATCTCGTCGTCGGCGTTGACCGTGCAGCCCTTGAGCAGCGACGAGTCCAGCCCGTCGGGGTGCGACGAGGCGTAGTTGCTGACCACCCCGGCCAGCAGCAGGGCGACCAGCAGGCCGACCGCCACGAAACCCCAGGACCGCTTCCTCACCGGGCACCTCCGACAGCCGGGACGGGGGCCGGCGCGGTCGCCGGCTTCAGCGCGCGCAACGCGTAGACCAGGTCGGGTCGGACCTTGGCGACGGTGGCGACCGTGGTCGCCGTGATCAGCCCCTCACCGATGCCGATCAGCAGGTGGACGCCGGCCATCGTGCCGGCCAGGCCGGTCAGGTTGCCGCCCAGGTCGGTGGTGCCGCCCAGCCAGTACTGCACGACGAACCCCTGGGAGGCGACGACCACGCTGACCAGCGCCGAGACGAAGGCGGTCACGGCCAGGCCGGTGGGGGTGCGGGGCAGCACCCGCAGCAGGCCGGCGATCAGCAGGTACGCCGCCGCCGTGCCGAGCAGCGCCATGTTGGTGATGTTCAGGCCGAGCATGGCGACGCCGCCGTCGCCGAAGACCAGGGCCTGCACGATCAGCACCACCGAGACGCAGAGCGCGCCGACCCAGGGGCCGACCAGCAGCGCGGCGAGCGCGCCGCCGAGCAGGTGACCGGAGACCCCGGCCGTGAAGATCGGGAAGTTGAGCATCTGCACGGCGAAGATGAACGCGGCGACCAGGCCGGCCATCGGCGCGAGCCGGTCGTCCAGGTCACGCCGGCCACGCAGCACGCAGAAGGTCAGGGCGGCCAGCGCGACGGCGGCAAAGATCCCCGCGACCGGACCGTTGATGATGCCGTTCGAGATGTGCATCGCCAGGGTTTCCACGTGACCTCCAGTTGGCCGGCAGGCCCAGCCTATTTCCCGGTGCGGGTTGTTGCCAAGATGCGGCAACAAGGCCAGGCGTTGTTCACCGCCGGGCCACCGGCCAGCCCCACCCGGGTTCCGTGCGCGCCCGCCACGACAGCGTGGTGGGGAACGCCCGGGTGTCCCGGCGGGGATCGGCCGGGGTGCCGCCGCCCGGCGGTAGGGTCGTCGCCATGACCGCGCCCGACCGGCTCGCCCCCGGCGACCCCGCTCCCGACTTCACCCTCCCCACCGACACCGGGGACACGCTCTCCCTCGCCGCGCTGCGCGGTCGCCGGGTCATCCTGTACGCCTACCCGGCCGCGATGACCCCCGGCTGCACCAAGCAGGCCTGTGACTTCCGCGACTCGCTCGCCTCGCTCCAGGCCGCCGGCTACGAGGTGGTCGGCATCTCCCCCGACCAGCCCGCCAAGCTGGCGAAGTTCCGCGAGCGTGACGCCATCACCTTCCCGCTCGTCGCCGACGTCGACCGGGCGGTGCTCACCGCGTACGGCGCGTTCGGCGAGAAGCAGTCCTACGGCCGTACGGTGACCGGGGTGATCCGGTCCACCTTCGTCATCGACCCGGACGGGAAGATCGAGCACGCGTTCTACAACGTCAAGGCCACCGGCCACGTCGCCAAGCTGCGCCGCGACCTCGGCCTCGACTGAACGCGTCACACCCCGCCGCTACTTTCCGCGCATGACCCGATACAGGTACACGCCGGAGATGCTCGCCGAGGCGGCGGCGCAGTCCCGCAGCGTCGCCGACGTCCTGCGCGTTCTCGGGGTGCGGTTCAGCGGGGGTTCGCATGCGCACATCAGTCGTCAGCTCAAACGACTGGGCATCGACACCTCCCACTTCACCCGCCGGACGGGCGGGGGCGGCAGACCGTCCGGGCGGCGCACCCCGTCGACCCAGGTGTTGCGTCCGCTGCCGGCGGGTTCCCGACGCGTGCCGGGGGCCCGCCTCAAGGCCGCGCTGCGTGACATCGGCGTCCCCGACGAGTGCGAGGGGTGCGGCACCGGCCCGGTCTGGCAGGGCCGGCCGCTGACCCTGCACGTCGACCACCTCAGCGGCGACTTCCTCGACAACCGGCCGCCGAACCTGCGCCTGCTCTGCCCGAACTGCCACAGCCAGACCCCGACCTACGCCGGACGCCACCGGTCCGGCGTCGGGGCCCGCCCGGCCGGCACGGTGCCCGACATCACCGCCCCGCCGCCGGCCGCGTACCGTCCGCCGGCCCCGGCCCCGGCCCCGGCCCCGGTCGGCGCGGAGCGGGTCGCCGAGGTGATCCGGCAGGTCGAGGCGGGTGCCCTCGGGCCGAGCGGGGCGGCCCGGCGGATCGGCTGCCACCGCAACCACGTCGCCCGGCTCCGCCGCCGGCTCGCCGCCACCGGCACCGTCGCCGCCCCGCCCCGACCGCGCGACGGCCCGGCACACCAGCGGACCGTCATCCGGTACGCGCTGGCCCGTCCCGATCTGGGGCCCCGGAAACTCGCCGCGTTCATCCGTACGGCGACGGGCGACACCTGCGTCGTCAGTCACGGGACGGTATCGAACATCCTGCGCCGGGCCGGGCTCTCCACCGTTTCCGCGCGACGCTCTAAACTCTGACCCGAGCGGGAGTGGCGGAATGGCAGACGCGGTAGGTTTAGGTCCTATTGTCCGAAAGGACGTGGGGGTTCAAGTCCCCCCTCCCGCACCACACGGCCCTGTCGGGAGGGTCACGATCGCGGGCGTACGACGCGTCGGGGCAGCAGGATCGGCAGGGTGAGCCTGCGTTTCGTCCTCGACCCCGACCTCACCCCCGCACTGCGTGAGCAGATCGTCGACCTCTGGGTCGACGTCACCAACGCCGGCGGTGCGGTCGGTTTCGTCGCCCCGGTCACCACCGCCGACGTGCGCCCCGTCGCCGAGGCGACCTTCGCCGCCGTCACCGACGGTCCGGACCGGATGCTGGTCGGCTACGCGGGTGACCGACCGGTCGCGGTGTTGTTCCTCGCCGACAACCGGTTCGGCTTGAAGGCGCACTGGGGCATCCTCAAGCGGGTGATGGTGCACCCGGCCACCCAGGGGCGCGGCCACGGGCAGGCCCTGATGCGGGAGGCCGCCCGGCGCGCGCCGGAGCTGGGCTGGCGGGCGCTGCACGTGACGGTGCGCGGCGGGCTGGGCCTGGAGAAGTTCTACGACCGGCTCGGTTACCGCGAGGTGGGCCGGCTGCCGGGCGCGCTGCGGGTGGCACCCGACGACGACCGCGACGAGATCCTCATGTGGCGGGACCTGGGCACCCCGACCTGACCGTCCGCCGGCCGCCGCCCGACCGCCGCGAGGCCGACGCGGTGGGAGACCGGTCCCGCGCGACCGAGCCGTAGGTCGGGCAGCGCCCGGGGGAGTCAGCCCCGGGACGCGCAGTCGACCGGCCGGCCTGCGCCCGGTTCCGCCGAGGCGGCGAGCACGGGTGGGGCGCTGACCTGCGGCGTGCTGGGAGACCCGGTGGGGGCGACCGCCGACGGGCTGGCGGTGGCCCGGGTCGGGCTGGCACTGGGGCTCGGGGAGGACGGCCGGCTGGTCGGGTTCTTCCGCGCGGCGGGGGCGCTGCCGCCGTACATCTTCACGGTGCTGCGCTGGACGCGGCCGGGGGACATGGTGACGCCGCCGGCGGTGACGCGGTGGCCGTACACGTCGGTGACCCGGACGGCGTACGGGCCGGGGCCGGCACCGGAGTCGATCTGCCAGTAGTTGTAGTCCTGCCGGGCCGCGGTACGCCAGGCACCGGAGCCCTGCCGTACCTCGACGGCGCGCAGCGGGTTGCCGTGCTCGGCGACCAGCACGGCGAACCAGTACTGCGACGCGCCCTCCTTGATCCGGAAGGTGAGCGGACCCGACAGTGGCGGGTCGACCACCGCGCGGTAGCTGACGCTGACGATGCCCTGCACCGGGTCGGCGATCCGGGCGAACGCCTCCCGGGAGAGGTCGACGTGCCCGGGGGCGCACTCCGGGCACTGGTCCATGATCAGGACACGGACGGTGCCCCGGGGGCCGGTGACGTCGAGGTACCCGCCGCAGGCCGCACCGGCGCTGTACTCGGTGGGGCCGAGCGCCACGTACATCCGGTCGGCCGGGGCGGACGGGTAGGAGCAGTTCCCGCCGGCGCCCTTCGAGTCGTAGAAGGTGGCTTTTCCCTTGTGGACCGTACTCCCGGTGGGTGGGGCCGCCAGGGGCAGCGGCCCGGCGGCCACCGGCCCGGCACCGGCCAGCGCGACCGGTGGGGCGGCGCAGGCGGGGGCGGCGCCGGAACGTAGCGCGAGGCTCAGCCCGAGCACGGTGGCGAGCGTGGCCACGCCACCGGCTGCCAGCCAGCGGCGACGTCCGCCGCCACGGGCGCGGCGACGCCCCGGCCCGGGACGCCCGGCGGGGGCGCGGCTGCCCGGCCCGGGTTCGGGTTCCTGGGACACGCTGCCGTCGGTCACGCCGACCGATGCTGCCGCAGCGGACGGCCCGGCGACAAGCCGGCTAAGCGAAAGCTAAGCCGGTCGGCCGGTCCGGTTGCGGTGGAGTTCCGACGCGATCACGATGAGCGACCGTAGCGGCTCGGCGGCCTCCGGCCGGGTGCGGAGCAGGTCCTCCAGGCGGACCCGCCAGCGGCCGGCTTCGACGGCGGCGGCCTCGGGCGTGGTCCGGGCCCACGGCTGGAGCCGCCGCCGGGTGTCCTGGAGGGAGCCGGCGTGGTCGGGGCCGAGCAGCTCACCGAGTTCGCTGCGCAGCCAGTCGAAGAGTTCGTCGTCGGGGACGGTCGCGACGATCAGGCGGGCCGTGTCCCAGGCCACGCGGGGGTGGTGGAGAACCTGCATGCCGACTCCTCCGTCGGTGGTGGCGATTCGGCAATCATCGATCCGGCGCCGTCCCGGGGGCAACACCCGGGCGGCCGAGGACGGCTCGGCCGTCCGGCACCGCGCGGGCGTGGCGGCCCGCGCCGCGCCCCGGCCGGTCCCGGGCGGCCACCCCGGCCGCCCCGGCTCCGGAGGGCGGGCATCTCACCAGGCGACGCCGATACCGTCGCCGGGGTACCAGTGGTCGAGCGGGGTCTCCCGGTAGGCGAGGAACCGGCGGCCGGTGCGTTCGGCGTGCTCGGCGAGCACCCCGGTGGTGGTGACGTTGTCGGTGAGCAGGATCGCGCCGGGGGCCAGCTTCGGCTCGACGGCGTCGAACTCGCGGCGTTCGTGGTCGTGGCTGTGGTCGCTGTCGTGCAGGAACAGGTCGACCGGCCGGTCGAGGGCGGCGATCGCCGTCACCGAATCGCCGACCACCAGGTCGACCACGTCGGCCCAGGGTGCGCTGCGGGCCAGGTAGCCGGCCTCCGGGTTGACGTCCAGCGAGGTGAGCCGGCCGGGGTGACCCTCGGCGGCGTTGCGCAGCAGGGCGGCGGCGAGGACGCAGCTGCCCAGCCCCTTGTCGGTGCCGGTCTCGACGACGTGGGCCGGTCGGGTGGCCCGGACGATCGCGTACCAGCCGATCCGGCGGGCGTAGCGGACCCGGCGGTCGGCCAGGCCGCGTCGGGCGGACCGGGCGGTGGCCTGTTCGATGTGCCGGCGCAGCGCCGCGTCACCGGTGAGCTCGGCGAGATGGGCCCGGACCCGGGCCACCGGGACGTCACAGACCAAGCTGACGAACCAGGTGAGGTGCTCCCGGCTGAGCCGGGTCAGTTCGTAGGTGTAGTTGTGGTGCTCCCGGGAGGTGGCCAGCCAGCGGGCCGAGGTGCGCAGCACCTTCGCGTCGTACCGGGCGACCCGGGCGAGCCGCCCGGGGAAGGCGGCCACCGGTGCCAGCGGGGTGCGGGCGATGGCCCGGCGCAGTCTCGTCGCGTCCACGGCGCGGTTCTACCAGCCGCAGGTGACGGGCGGCTGAACGTCCAGCGTACGGCGACTCTTCGGGCCTCGGCCCGTCGGGCGTACGCGGGCTGCCGAACTCAGTGACGACTCAGTAACATGCGGCCATGCCCGCAGGCGAGAACATTTCGGACTCCACCCCGACCCCGTCCGACGACATCCCGGGGTCGCCACCGAGGCGTCGGCGGGGCTGGCGGATCGCGCTGGTGGCGCTGCTGGCGCTGGCCCTGCTGGGGGCGGGCGGCGTCGGCGCGGGCGCGCTCTATCTGCGCTCGGTCGACAAGGACGTCGAGCGGGTGGACGCCTTCACCGGGGTGCCGACGGAGAACCGGCCGCCGGTGGTGGCCCGGGACGCCATGAACATCATGATCCTGGGCAGCGACTCCCGGGACCCGGAGCGGACCGAGGGGTCCCGCACCGACACGATCATCCTGGCCCACCTGCCGAAGGACCGGAAGAGCGCCCAGCTCGTCTCGATCCCCCGGGACACCTGGGTCCGCGTACCCCGGTCGGCGGACGGCCGGCACGGCGGCCGGACCGCGAAGATCAACGCGGCGTACGCCTGGGGTGGGATTCCGCTGATGGTGCAGACCGTCGAGGAGTTCACCCGGGTCCACGTCGACCACGTGGCGGTGGTCGACTTCGCGGGGTTCCAGGAGATCATCGACGCGCTGGGCGGGGTGGACATCACCGTCGACCACCGGTTCACCTCGATCCACCCGCCGCTGCGCACCTTCCCGGCCGGCCGGCAGACGATGGACGGCGCGACGGCGCTGGACTACTCCCGCCAGCGCAAGCAGTTCCCGGACGGCGACTTCGCCCGCATCCGGCACCAGCAGCAGGTGATCCGGGCGATCCTCGACAAGGCGGCCGGCGGTGGCATCCTCACCAGCCCGGGAAAGCTCAACGACTTCGTCCGGGCCGCCTCGGCGTCGGTCTCCGTCGACCGGGAGATGTCGCTGCTGGACCTGGCGACCGAGCTGCGCGGCCTGCGCGGCGGCAACCTCACCTTCGTCACCAGCCCGTCGCGGGGCACCGGCCGGGTGGGCACCGAGAGCGTGGTCTTCGCCGACGAGCAGAAGTCCGAGGCGTTCTACGACGCGGTCCGCCGGGACGCCACCGCCGAGATCGTCCGCGCCGCCCGCTGAGCCCGGCGTCGCCCCCGCCGGGCGGGAAGCCGGTGCTTGCCCCCGGGCGGGAAGCCGGTGCTTGCCTCTGAAATTTTTCATGCATAGAGTCGCGGCATGAATGAAGGAGCCGTTGCCGCGCCACCGGACCGGCTGCTCGACCTGTTCCACGGGGTCCGGCTCACCCCCACCCAGCGGCGCATCGCGCACTGCCTGGTGCAGCACGCCGCCACCGTGGCCTACCTGTCGGCGGCCGAGGTGGCCGAGCTGGCCGGGGTCAGCCAACCGTCGGTGACCCGGTTCGCCGTGGCACTCGGCCACGACGGCTACCCGGCGCTGCGCCGCCGGCTGCGCGAGCTGACCGCCGGCCCCGACGGCCGCGCCGACGACGGCAACGAACTGCAACGCGCGGTACGCGCCGAGATGGCGAACCTGGACCGGCTGGCCGGGGAGTTGGCCGACCGGGACCGGATCGCCACCGCCGGCCGGCTGCTCGCGGCGAGCCGCCCGCTGCCGGTGCTCGGCCTGCGGGCCGCCGCACCGTTGGCCGCCTACTTCGCCTACTTCGCCGCCAAGGTGCTGCCCGACGTCCGGGTCCTCGACGACGGTGGCAGCCTGCTCGCCGACCGGCTCGAACAGGCCGCCTCGGCCGGGGCGGACGCGCTGCTCGCCTTCGTGCTCCCGCGCTACCCCCGGGAGACCCTCGACGCGCTGCGCGCGGCCCGCGACGCCGGCCTCACCGTCGTCGCGATCACCGACTCCCCGGTCAGCCCCGCCACCGAGTACGCCGAGCTGGTGCTCCCCGCCGCCGTCGGCACCGACCTCGTCTTCGACCTGCACACCGCCCCGATGACCCTGGCCATGGTGGTGCTCCAGGCGATCTGCGACGCCGCCCCGATCCAGACCCAGCGCCGCCTGGAGGCGTTCGAGTCGTCCGCCGCCCGCCGTCAGTTGTTCCTCGGCTGAGAGGAGTACGCCATGCACCAGCCCGTCCGCGCCGCCCGTGGCACCACCCGTACCGCGCAGGGGTGGCCGCAGGAGGCCGCCCTGCGGATGCTGATGAACAACCTCGACCCGGAGGTGGCCGAACGCCCCGACGACCTGGTGGTCTACGGCGGCACCGGGAAGGCCGCCCGGGACTGGCCGTCGTACCACGCGCTGGTGCGCACCCTCACCGACCTACGCGACGACGAGACGATGCTGGTGCAGTCGGGCCGTCCGGTCGGGGTGCTGCGGACCCACGAGTGGGCGCCCCGGGTGCTGCTGGCCAACTCCAACCTGGTCGGCGACTGGGCCACCTGGCCCGAGTTCCGCCGCCTGGAATCCCTCGGCCTGACCATGTACGGGCAGATGACCGCCGGCTCGTGGATCTACATCGGCACCCAGGGCATCCTCCAGGGCACCTACGAGACGTTCGCCGCCGTCGCCGCGAAGTGCTTCGGCGGCAGCCTCGCCGGGACGCTGACCCTCACCGCCGGCTGCGGCGGGATGGGCGGGGCGCAGCCCCTCGCGGTCACCATGAACGACGGCGTCTGCCTGATCGTGGACGTCGACCGGAGCCGGCTCGACCGGCGGGTGCACGACCGCTACCTCGACGAGGTCGCCGACGACCTGGACGACGCCGTCGCCCGGGTGCTGGCCGCGAAGCGGGACCGGCGGGCGCTGAGCGTCGGCGTGGTCGGCAACGCCGCCACCGTCTTCCCCGAACTGCTCCGCCGGGGCGTCGCCGTCGACGTGGTCACCGACCAGACCAGCGCGCACGACCCGCTGTCGTACCTGCCGGAGGGGGTGGAGTTGGCCGACGCCCGGGACTACGCGGCGGCCAAGCCGGCCGAGTTCACCGACCGGGCGCGGGCGTCGATGGCGAAGCACGTCGAGGCGATGGTCGGCTTCCTCGACGCGGGCGCGGAGGTGTTCGACTACGGCAACTCGATCCGGGGCGAGGCGCAGTTGGGCGGGTACGCGAGGGCGTTCGACTTCCCCGGTTTCGTGCCCGCGTACATCCGGCCGCTGTTCTGCGAGGGTAAGGGGCCGTTCCGGTGGGCGGCGCTCTCCGGCGACCCGGCCGACATCGCCGCCACCGACCGGGCCATCCTCGACCTGTTCCCCGAGAACGAGTCCCTCGCGCGGTGGATGCGGCTGGCCGGCGAACGGGTCGCCTTCCAGGGCCTGCCCGCCCGGATCTGCTGGCTGGGCTACGGCGAACGGGACGTCGCCGGGGTGCGGTTCAACGACATGGTCGCCGCAGGGGAGCTGTCCGCGCCGGTCGTGATCGGCCGGGACCACCTGGACTGCGGCAGCGTCGCCAGCCCGTACCGGGAGACCGAGGCGATGGCCGACGGCTCCGACGCGATCGCCGACTGGCCGCTGCTCAACGCGCTGGTCAACACCGCCAGCGGCGCGTCCTGGGTGTCCATCCACCACGGCGGCGGGGTGGGCATCGGCCGGTCGCTGCACGCCGGCCAGGTCTGCGTCGCCGACGGCACCCCGCTGGCCGGGCAGAAGATCGAACGGGTGCTCACCAACGATCCGGCGATGGGTGTCATCCGGCACGTCGACGCCGGCTACGACACCGCCCGCGACATCGCCGCCCGCGACAACGTCCGCATCCCCATGGCGGGGGAAACCCCGTGAGGTTCCGGGAGTTGTGGGACGAGATCGCGCCGGTCGGCCGGGACGCCGGCAGCGGCGGCTATCTGCGGTACGCGCTGACCGCGCCGGAGCTGCGGCTGCGGGAGTGGTTCCGGGCGCAGGCCGACAGCCGGGGCATGCCGGTCAGCGAGGACGGCAACGGCAACCTGTTCGCCTGGTGGGGCGACCCCGCCGCCGGGGGCGCGGTGCTGACCGGCAGCCACTTCGACTCGGTGCCGCACGGCGGAGCGTACGACGGGCCGCTCGGCATCGTCAGCGCGTTCCTCGCCGTGGACGAGCTACGGGCCGCAGGCGTCACCCCGGTCCGGCCGGTGGTGGTGGCCGCGTTCGTCGAGGAGGAGGGGGCCCGGTTCGGCGTACCGTGCCTGGGGTCGCGGCTGCTCACCGGCGCGATCGACGCCGACCGCGCGGCCGGGCTGCGCGACGCGGCCGGGGTGAGCCTCGCCGAGGCGCTGGGCCACCGGCCGGCGGGGGCCGACCCGGCGCTGCTCGGCCGGTTCGCCGCCTTCGTGGAGCTGCACGTCGAGCAGGGGCGGGCGCTGGTCGACGCCGACGCGCCGGTCGCGGTGGGCAGCGCCATCTGGCCGCACGGCAGGTGGCGCTTCGAGCTGCGCGGCGAGGGCAACCACGCCGGTACGACCCGGATGGCCGACCGCCGCGACCCGATGCTCACCTTCGCGTTCACCGTGCTCGCGGCGAACAAGGAGGCCCGGCTGCGCGACGCGCACGCCACCGTCGGCCGGGTGGCGGTGGAACCCAACGCCACCAACGCGATCCCGTCGACGGTGACCGGCTGGCTGGACGCCCGCGCCGCCGCGCCGGAGACCCTGGACGGCCTGGTCGAGGCGGTCCGGGCCAAGGCCGCCGAGCGGGCCCGCCGGGACGGCACCGAGCTGACCGTGACCCGGGAGTCGGCCACCCCGCTGGTCGCCTTCGACGGTGGGCTGGCCGACCGGCTGGCGGGGCTGCTGGCCGCACCGGTGGTGCCCACCGGGGCCGGCCACGACGCCGGAGTGCTCGCCGCGCACCTGCCCACCGCGATGCTGTTCGTGCGCAACCCGACCGGGGTGTCGCACTCCCCCGCCGAGTCGGCCACCGACGACGACTGCGCGGCCGGGGTGGTCGCGCTGGCCCGGGTGCTGGAGGAGCTGGCATGCCACTGACCCGTTGGCTGGCCGAGCAGGCGTGGCTACCCGACCATGCCGCGCCGACCCCGGACGTGCTGATCGAGGCCGAGGACGGCCGGTTCACCGCCGTCACCCCGCTGGCCCGGGGCGACGCGCCGCACACCGGGGTGGAGGTGCTCGCCGACGCGGTACGGCTGCCCGGACTCACCCTGCCCGGCCTGGCCAACGCCCACTCGCACGCCTTCCACCGGGCGCTGCGCGGGCGTACCCACGGCGGTCGGGGTGACTTCTGGAGCTGGCGGGAGGAGATGTACGCCGTCGCCGGCCGGCTCGACCCCGACTCGTACCTGGCGCTGGCCCGGGCCGCGTACGCCGAGATGGCGCTGGCCGGGGTGACCTGCGTGGGCGAGTTCCACTACCTGCACCACGGCCCCGACGGCCGGCCGTACGACGACCCGAACGCGATGGGCGCGGCGCTGGTCGAGGCGGCGGCGCAGGCCGGCATCCGGATCACCCTGCTGGACACCTGCTACCTGACCGCCTCGGTGGCCGGCGAGCCGCTGGCCGGGGTGCAGCGGCGCTTCGGCGACGGGGACGCGCTGCGCTGGGCGGAACGGGTCGACGGGTTCCGCCCGGCCGGGGCGCACGCGCTGCGCGGGGCGGCGATCCACTCGGTACGCGCGGTGCCGGCGGAGCAGCTCGCCACCGTCGCCGGATGGGCGTACCGGCAGGGCACCCCGCTGCACGTGCACCTGTCGGAGCAGCCCGCCGAGAACGACGCCTGCCGGGCGGCGCACGGGCGTACCCCGACCGGGCTGCTCGCCGACCACGGGGTGCTCGGCCCCGACGTCACGGCCGTGCACGCCACCCACCCGACCGGTGCCGACCTGACCCTGCTGGCCGGGCACCGGACCGGGGTGTGCCTGTGCCCCACCACGGAACGGGACCTGGCCGACGGGATCGGGCCGGCCCGGCTGATGGCCGACGCCGGCATCCCGTTGAGCCTGGGCAGCGACAGTCACGCCGTGGTCGACCTGTTCGAGGAGGCCCGCGCGGTGGAGCTGGACGAGCGGCTGCGTACCCGGCGACGCGGGCACTTCACCGCCGCCGCGCTGCGTGACGCGGCCACCGTCGCCGGGCACGCCGCGCTGGGCTGGGCCGACGCCGGCCGGATCGCCGTCGGGGAACGCGCCGACCTGGTGACCGTACGGCTGGACAGCCCGCGTACCGCCGGGGTACCGCCGGTGGGGGTGTTCTTCGCGGCCACCGCCGCCGACGTCGACCAGGTGGTGGTCGACGGGCGGCAGGTGGTGCGTGACGGCCGGCACCTGAGCGTGGACGTGCCGGCGGAGCTGAGCGCGGCGGTCGCGGCGGTGACCGGTGACTAGCCGCGCCCCGGCCGGGGCCGGGCAGCGGCCGGCGACGCGCGGCGGGGGCGGCCGGTACGGGACGGGAGGGGTGGCGTGAGCAGTCTGCTGGTCGACGACATCGGCGAGTTGGTCACCAACGTGCCGACCGTCGGCGACGAGGGGCCGCTGGGCATCCGGCGGGGCGTCGCCCTGCTGGTGGAGGCGGGTCGGGTCGTCTGGATCGGGCCGACCCGCTACGCCCCGGCCGCCGACCGGCGGATCGACGCCGAGGGCGGCGCGGTGCTGCCCGGGTTCGTGGACAGCCACGCCCACCTGGTGTTCGCCGGGGACCGGGCGGCCGAGTTCGCGGCCCGGATGGCCGGCGAGCCGTACACCGGGGGTGGCATCCGGACCACGGTCGGCGCGACCCGCGCGGCCTCCGACGACGACCTGCGGGACACCGTACGCCGGCTGCGCGACGAGGCGATGCGGCAGGGCACCACCACCATGGAGATCAAGAGCGGGTACGGCCTGACCGTCGCCGACGAGGCCCGCTCGCTGCGGATCGCCGCCGAGGTGACCGCCGAGACCACCTTCCTCGGCGCGCACGTCGTCCCCGCCGAGTACGCGGGCCGCCCCGACGACTACGTGGGGCTGGTCTGCGGGCCGATGCTCACCGCCGCCACGCCGTACGCCCGCTGGGTGGACGTGTTCTGCGAGCGGGGCGCGTTCGACGCCGACCACGCGCGGGCCATCCTCACCGTCGGGCAGGCCGCCGGGCTGGGGCTGCGGTTGCACGCCAACCAGCTCGGCCCGGGGCCGGGGGTGCGGCTGGGGGTGGAGTTGGGCGCGGCCAGCGTCGACCACTGCACCCATCTGTCCGACGCCGACGTCGACGCGCTGGCCGGCTCGGCCACCACCGACGATCCCACCGTGGCGACCCTGCTGCCGGGGGCGGAGTTCTCCACCCGGTCGCCGTACCCGGACGCCCGGCGGCTGCTCGACGCGGGGGTGACCGTGGCGCTGGCCACGGACTGCAACCCCGGATCGTCGTACACCTCGTCGATGCCGTTCTGCGTCGCGCTGGCCGTCCGCGAGATGCGGATGACCCCGGCGGAGGCGGTCCGGGCCGCGACGGCGGGCGGCGCGCGGGCGTTGCGCCGCACCGACGTCGGCGTGCTGCGCCCCGGGGCGCGGGCCGACCTGATGATCCTCGATGCCCCGTCCCACCTGCACCTGGCCTACCGGCCGGGTGTTCCCCTGATCCGCCAGGTTCTGCACAACGGAGTGCCGCAATGTCGACTGTGACCGTCCAGCCCACCGGAATCACCCCCGCCGACGTGCTCGCCGTGGCGCGCGGCGACGCCCGGGTCGTCCTCGCCCCGGCCGCCGTCGAGGCGATGCGCGTCAGCCGGTCCATCGTGGACGGCATCGAGGCCGCCGGCCGCCCGGTGTACGGCGTCTCCACCGGCTTCGGGGCGTTGGCGAACACGTTCGTCGCCCCGCAGCGCCGGGCCGAGTTGCAGCACGCGCTGATCCGTTCACACGCCGCCGGGATCGGTGCGCCGATGCCCCGCGAGGTGGTCCGGGCGATGATGCTGCTGCGGGTCCGTTCGCTGGCGCTGGGCCGCTCCGGGGTCCGGCCGCTGGTCGCGCAGGCGCTCGTCGACCTGCTCAATGCCGATGTCACCCCGTGGGTGCCGGAGCACGGGTCGCTCGGCGCGTCCGGTGACCTGGCGCCGCTGGCGCACTGCGCGCTGGTGCTGCTCGGCGAGGGGTGGGTGCTCGGTCCGGGCGGCGAGCGGGTCGACGCCGCCGACGCGTTGCGGGCGGCCGGGCTGGCCCCGGTGGCGTTGGCCGCCAAGGAGGGGCTGGCGCTGATCAACGGCACCGACGGCATGCTCGGCATGCTGCTGCTGGCCATCGCGGACGCCCGGCACCTGTTCGCCATGGCCGACGTGACCGCCGCGCTGGCCATCGAGGCGATGCTCGGTTCGGAACGGCCGTTCCTGCCGGAACTGCACGCGATCCGGCCACACCCCGGGCAGGCCGCGTCGGCGGCGAACATCCACCGGCTGCTCCAGGACTCGCGGGTGATGGACTCGCACCGTGACGACCTGGCGCACGCCGTGCAGGACGCGTACTCGATGCGGTGCGCCCCGCAGGTGGCCGGGGCGGCCCGCGACACCCTCGACTTCGTCGCGACGGTGGCCGGCCGGGAACTGGTCTCGGTGGTGGACAACCCGGTGGTGCTGCCGGACGGCCGGGTCGAGTCGACGGGCAACTTCCACGGCGCTCCGCTCGGCTTCGCCGCCGACTACCTGGCGATCGCCGCCGCCGAGGTGGGGGCGATCGCCGAACGCCGGGTGGACCGGCTGCTCGACGTGACCCGCAACCGGGACCTGCCGGCGTTCCTGTCCCCCGACGCCGGGGTGAACTCCGGGCTGATGATCGCCCAGTACACGGCCGCCGGGATCGTCGCGGAGAACCGTCGGCTGGCCGCGCCCGCCTCGGTGGACTCGCTGCCCACCAGCGGTATGCAGGAGGACCACGTCTCGATGGGGTGGGCGGGGGCCAAGAAGCTGCGGACCGTGCTGGACAACCTGGCCAGCCTGCTCGCCGTCGAACTGCTGGCGGCCGTCAGGGGCCTGCAACTGCGCGCACCGCTGGAGCCGTCACCGGCCGGCCGGGCCGCCGTGGCGGCGCTCGGCGGTGCGGCCGGCGAGCCCGGTCCCGATGTCTTCCTCGCCCCGGTGCTGGAAGCGGCCCGCGCCGTGCTCGCCGGCCCCGACCTGCGTACCGCCATCGAGCGGGAGATCGGCCCACTGGGCTGACCACCACCCCGACCCTCCCGGACCCTCCCACCTCCGCCCACCACCCTCGACGGCCCGCCGCCCACGGCTGGCCTGCCGCTCGCAGCATCATCACATTCCGTGATGACACCTCCGATCCGGCGACGTGACCGGCAGTAGCTTCAGCCGCCACCCCCACCAATCCGCACCAGCATCCTTTGCTCTGCTGCCATAGAAGCGACATCACTCTCACCAGCAAGAATCCGGGCCGCGCCGCGAATCACTCCTGGAAGGACCAGTGACTCTTCGTGCGCATCGCCTAAAGGGCAGCAGAGCAAAGGATGCGTATACCGTTCCGTCCCGCCGGCCCGACGATTACCGTCGGCGATCAGATG
Source organism: Micromonospora sp. HM134 (assembly GCF_007833915.1). Taxonomy (NCBI): domain Bacteria; kingdom Bacillati; phylum Actinomycetota; class Actinomycetes; order Micromonosporales; family Micromonosporaceae; genus Micromonospora; species Micromonospora sp. HM134. The sequence goes on along the minus strand of NZ_CP041061.1, from coordinate 1,255,769 downwards.
GAGCTTGGCGTCGGGTGTCCGGGGCGGACGAAGAGGACCGTGTCCTCGCGGTGCGGCGCGCAGCGGCGGGTGGGGGCAACCGCGCAGGCGGGCAGAACGGCCACGGACCACGCCGCCCACGCGCCGGCAGCCAGCGGTGCTGGATGCCGACGACGCCGGGCCGTTCATGGGCCGGGCGGGCCGGGCCGCCCACGGGACGCGGGCGGGGCCGGTGGGACGAGGCGCGCGGGGCGTCAGGTGGCGGGGAGCACCTTGGCGGCCAGCTTCGCCAACTCGCGCAACGCCTTGCCCCGGTGGCTGATCGCGTCCTTCTCCTGCGGGGTCAGCTCCGCGTTGGTCCGCTCCTGGCCGTCGCCGACGAAGATCGGGTCGTACCCGAAGCCGCCCTCGCCGCGCGGCGCGCGCAGCAGCCGGCCGGGCTGACGGCCGTCGACCAGGTGCTCCTTGCCGCCGGGCAGCACCAGCGCCACGGTGCAGACGAACGACGCCCCCCGGTGCTCGTCGGGCAGGTCGGCGATCTGGTCCAGCACCAGCTGGAGGTTGGCCCGGTCGTCGCCGTGCCGCCCGGCCCAGCGGGCGCTGAACACCCCCGGCATGCCGTTGAGCGCGTCGACCGCGATGCCGGAGTCGTCGGCGATGGTGGGCAGGCCCGTGCGCCGGCAGCCCTCCCGCGCCTTGATCAGGGCGTTCTCGCCGAAGGTGAGGCCGGTCTCGGGCAGCTCCGGGTACTCCTCGACGTCGTCGAGGCCGAGCAGGGCGATCCGGTGCGCGCCGAGCGCGCCGTCCAGGATGCGCTGCAACTCCACCAGCTTCTTGCGGTTACGGGTGGCGAGCAGGACCTTGTTCATGATGCGAGAGCCTTCCGCTGCGCCTCGGCCAGTTCCAAACAACCCAACGACGCGACGTCCAGCAAAGCGTCGAGCTGCGCCCGGGAGAAGACGCCGTCCTCGCCCGTGCCCTGCACCTCGACGAAGTCGCCCTCGCCGGTGCAGACGACGTTCATGTCCACCTCGGCGGCGACGTCCTCGACGTAGCAGAGGTCGAGCAGGGGTTCCCCGGCGACGATCCCGACGCTGACCGCGGCCACCGACCGGTGCATCACCTTCTCCGGCTTACCGGCCAACGACTTGCGGGCGGCCAGCCAGCTCACCGCGTCGTAGAGCGCCACGTACGCGCCGGTGATCGAGGCGGTACGGGTACCGCCGTCGGCCTGGAGCACGTCGCAGTCGAGCACGATCGAGTTCTCGCCGAGCGCCTTGAGGTCGACGCAGGCGCGCAGGCTGCGGCCGATCAGCCGGGAGATCTCGTGGGTCCGCCCACCGATCTTGCCGCGCACGCTCTCCCGGTCGGAGCGGGTGTTGGTGGCCCGGGGCAGCATCGCGTACTCGGCGGTGACCCAGCCGAGCCCGGAGCCCTTGCGCCAGCGGGGCACACCCTCGGTGACGCTGGCGGTGCAGAGCACCCGGGTGCCGCCGAACTCGACGAGCACCGAGCCCTCCGGGTGGGTGCTCCAGCCCCGGGTCAACGTCACCGGTCGGAGTTGGTCGGGCCGCCGCCCGTCAGGTCGTGCCATCCCTGCACCCTATGCGGTCGCATGATCGGCGCATGCCCGGGTGCCCGGGTGCGCTCAGATGTCGTAGCTGGCGCCGGCCCGCACCACTTCAAGCGGCCCGGTGAACGACCCGGCCGCCGAGGCGACGGTGTGCGACTCGCTGCCCCAGGCCGCCACCAGGTGGGTCAACAGCAGCCGGCCCACCCCCGCCTTGGTGGCCGTCTCGCCCGCCTCCCGGCCGGTCAGGTGCAGATCCGGTGGGTTGTCCACCCCGTCGAGGTAACTGGCCTCGCAGAGGAAGACGTCGGCGTCCTGGGCGAGGCGCAGCAGCGCGTCACAGGGGGCGGTGTCCGAGGAGTAGCAGAGCACCCGGCCCTCGTGCTCCAACCGCACCCCGTACGTCTCGATCGGATGGTTGACCCGGTCGACGGTGACGGTGAACGGGCCGATCGGGAAGGTGCCCGGCTGGAGGCCGTAGAACTGGTAGACGTCCTCCACGCTGCTGTCGTCCTGGCCGTAGGCGGTGGCGAGCCGGTCCGGGGCGCCCGGCGGCGCGTAGACCGGCAGCGGCGGGTAGGGGCCGTCCGGGGCGTACCGCCGGACCACCACGTACGAGGCGGCGTCGAGGATGTGGTCGCAGTGCAGATGGGTGAGGAGGATGGCGTCCGGGGCGTGCAGGCCGGCGTACCGCTGGAGCGTGGACAGCGAGCCCGGCCCGAAGTCGACGAGCAGCCGGAAACCCTGCGCCTCGATGAGGTAGGCGGAGCAGGGGGACTCGGGGCCGGGGAAGCTTCCCGCACAGCCCAGGACGGTCAGCCGCATCCGGTCGCCCCACGATTACGGTACGTAGTCAACACGCCGGAGTCAGCACCGATGATGATCTCTACCGACGCGTACGCCACGGTGCGCAGCCTACGCGCAGCGACGGCAGGGCAAGAATCATCTTCTGGAAGTTGTCATCAACGTGACACCCACAGGGCCGACCGACGGTCCGCCGGCCGGCCCCGCGACGGGTCATGCCCAGAGCTGCCCCTCCAGGGAGCTCTCGGCGTCGGCGAGGGTGCCGCCGTACGCCCCGGTGGAGAGGTACTTCCAGCCGCCGTCGCAGACCACGAAGGCGACGTCGGCCCGTCGGCCGTCCCGGACCGCCTCGTGCGCCACGGACAGGGCGGCGTGCAGGATCGCCCCGGTGGAGAAACCGGCGAAGATCCCCTCCACCTCCACCAACTGCCGGGTACGCAGCACCGCGTCCCGGGTGCCGACGGAGAAGCGCCGGGTGAGCACCGCCGCGTCGTACAACTCGGGGACGTAACCCTCGTCGATGTTGCGCAGGCCGTAGACGAGTTCGCCGTAGCGCGGCTCGGCGGCCACCACCTGGATGCCCTCGACCTTCTCCCGCAGGAACCGCCCGGTGCCCATCAGGGTGCCGGTGGTGCCCAGGCCCGCCACGAAGTGCGTGATGGTGGGCAGGTCGTGCAGCAGTTCCGGGCCGGTGGTCTCGTAGTGGGCGCGGGCGTTGGCCTCGTTGCCGTACTGGTAGAGCATCACCCAGTCCGGGTGGTCGACCGCGATCTGCTTCGCGGTGGCGACCGCCTGGTTCGAGCCGCCCGCCGCCGGCGAGAAGATGATCTCCGCGCCGTACATCCGGAGCAGCTGGACCCGCTCGGTGGAGACGTTCTCCGGCATCACGCAGACCAGCCGGTAGCCGCGCAACTTGGCCACCATGGCCAGCGAGATACCGGTGTTCCCGCTGGTCGGCTCCAGGATGGTGTCCCCGGGCCGGAGCCGGCCGGCCTGCTCCGCCGCGCGGACCATGAACAGGGCCGCGCGGTCCTTGATGCTGCCGGTCGGGTTCCGGTCCTCCAGCTTGGCCCACAGCCGCACCGGCGGCGCCCCGTCGGGCACCGTCGGCGAGAGCCGGGGCAACCCCACCAGGGGGGTGCCGCCGCAGGCGTCGAGCAGGCTGTCGTACCGCGCCATGACGCCCGCCCTCAGCGGGGGGCGACGGCCGCGCGCCGTGCCGCCACCGCCGCGGTGGCCGCACGGTGCTGGCTGATCGCCGCCGCGGCGGCGAAGCCGAACGCCCCACCGGCGACGGCCGGCAGGACGGTGACGCTGTCGCCGTCGTTGAGCTTGGCGTCCAGCGCGCCCAGGAAACGGACGTCCTCGTCGTTGACGTAGACGTTGACGAAGCGGTGCAGCGCACCGGCGTCGGTGACCAGCCGGGCCTTCAGGCCGGCGTGCCGGGTGTCCAGGTCGGTGAGCAGGTCGCCCAGGGTGTCCCCGGCGCCCTCGACGACCTTCGCGCCGCCGGTGTAGCTGCGCAGGATGGTGGGGATGCGAACCTCGATGGCCATGACGTACTCCTTGGTCGGGTGTGCCTCGGTGCCGGACGGAACAGGGTGTGCGGAGCTGGGGTCAGCTGCCGGAACACTCGTAGTCGACCGTCGCCGGGCTCTGCCCGAACATGTAGGACTGGACCGCGTGCGGGTCCACCCCCGCGTCCACGATCCGCACCGGTTCCTCGGTCACCACGCCGTCGACGATCCGGAAGGAACGGATCTCCTCGGTGTCCGGTTCGCGGGTCGAGACCAGCAGGTAGTGCGCGCCCGGCTCACCGGCGAAGGCGACGTCCGTGCGGGACGGGTACGCCTCGGTGGCGGTGTGCGAGTGGTAGATGACGACCGGTTCCTCGTCGCGGTCGTCCATCTCCCGCCACACCCGCAGCTGCTCCATCGAGTCGAACTCGTAGAAGGTCATCGAGCGGGCCGCGTTGTCCATCGGGATGTGCCGGGTCGGGGTGTCGCCGCCCACGGGTCCGGCGACCACCCCACACGCCTCGTCCGGGTGGTCCCGGCGCGCGTGGGCGACGATCGCGTCGACGATCGACCGGTCGATGCTCAGCACGTGGCCCAGCCTAGCGCCCACCCGCCGCGCCCGGCGAGGCGGTGACCGTCACAGTTCAGTCGATCATGGCGTTGAGCAGGGATTCCTGGAGATAACCCAGATAGGCGTAGACCGACAGTTGGAACACCCTTGACGACGTGGGATCGTCGGCGACCGCGTCGTCGAGCTCCTCACCCAGGTCGGTGCCGTCCCTGATCTCCAGCCGGACGCCCATCGCCAGCCGGGCGTCGTTGAGCGCCCGCAGCCACGCCTCGGCCGCCTCGGCGTCCAGCCGCACCTCGCCACCGGCCGACTCGGGCAGCGCGGCCAGCACCGCGCCCGCCTGGTCGATCTTGGCGGTCTTCAGGTCGCCCTCGGTGTACCGGCGGAACTCCGCCGTGCCGGCCGGATCGTCCGGGTAGGCGTCGGGGAAGAGCCGCCCGACGACCGGGTCGGTGTGGTCGAACCCGTCGGTGAGCAGGCCGACCACCTCGGTGGCGACCTTGCGCAGCACCCGGACCTCGTCGACGGCGAAGGTCGCCACGTAACAGCCGCCCTGGCGGCGGAACATGCTCACCGCGTCAACCCCCATCGCCACCGCCGGACCCGCAGGCCCGGCTCGCTCCCGATGCTCATCGGACCACCTTGGTTCGCGACTGCGGGGCTCGCGACACCGGCTCGCTCCTCGCGCTCACGACCGGTCCACCGTCGCCCAGAGGCCGTAGGCGTGCAACTGCGACGCGTCGTGCTCCATCCGCTCCCGGGCACCGCTGGAGACCACCGCCCGGCCCTTGTGGTGCACGTCCAGCATCAGCTTCTCGGCCTTCTCCCGGCTGTAACCGAACAACTTCTGGAAGACCCAGGTCACGTACGTCATGAGGTTGACCGGGTCGTCCCAGACGATCGTCACCCACTGCCGGTCCTCGACCGGCACCTCGTCGGTGTCCGGCGTCTCGACCGGGGCAACCTGTGGAGCGGCCATGCCCCCCATCGTGCCACCGGAAGTGGCGATCCGATGAACCGGAACGCCGGGGCGGCCCGGATCACCCTCCCGAGCTGCGGAAACCGGGAGGGCTACGGACACGGCGGGGATACGCACCGGGACGCTCGGTTCAGGCGAGCAGGATGCCATGGTCGAGGGCGTCGGTGAGGACCGCGTCGAGCGCGAGCCGGAACGCCTCGAACCGCCGCGACACCTCGCGGGACAACTCCAGCTCGACCTCGCGCAGCGCCCGTTGCGCCCAGGACCGGGCGGCGTTCGGATCGTCGTTGCCGGGGCTGCGCCAGTGCTGCCAGCAGCCGCCGGACAGGGCGACCCCGATGCGCGGCAGCACCTCGCCCCGGGGCGCGCCGGGATGACCGAGCAGGGCGTCCAGCGCGCCGGCCCCGGGCAGCGCCGCCACCCCGGCGGTACCGGTGACCAGGAGCACCCGGTCCAGCTCCTGACCGGACGGATGGTCGGCCAACCCCCAGCGGACGGCCGCGCCGATGCGCTGGCGTACCCCCTCGGCCAGCGGTGCGCCGAAGATCCGGGCGGCGGCCCCGTCGAGGAGTTCCCGTACGGCCCGGTCCTGCTGCTCGGTCGCGAGCAGGGAGAGCGCCTCCAGCTCCCGGTCGAGCAGTTGCGGCAGGCCCGCGCAGCCCACCCCGAACACGATCTCCTGGACGGTCCGCAGGTGGATGTTGGCCAGTTCGAGCGCGAGCTGCTGACGGATGCTCCGGGCGTAGCGGCGGCTCTGCCGTTCCAACCGGTCGGCCCAGTCGTCGCCGGGTGGTTCGGGGGCCACCGGCACCCGCCCGTGCGCGCCGGGCGGCACGGGCGGCCGGGAACTCGCCCGGCGCAGCCCCTCGATGGCCGACCAGCCGACCAGTGCCCGGCGCAGCGCCGGATGCTCGGCCCGGTACACGGGATACCAGTTGGCCTCGGCCAGCCCCGGCACCGCGGCCAGCAGCGTGGCCCGGTGCGCCGCGACGGTCACCGCGACCGGGTCGACCGGGCCGCCGGCCGGGGGCGCGTCGGGCGGCGACGCGAGCGCCACCCCGGTGTCGTCGGTCGCGGCCGGCTCCGCCGCCGCCCAGCCGCCCGCGCCGGGGGTCACCACGAAGAAGACCCGTACCCGGGTACGCGCCACCTCGGCGAGCAGGTGCAGGTCGGCGGCGGTGAAGGTCTGGTCGGCGCCGATCACGAACAGCAGCGCGCCGGACCGGACGACCGCGTCGAGCAGGACCCGGCCGCCGGCCACGCCGAGGGTGTCGGTGTCCGGTGTGTCGAGCACGGCGAAGTGCCGCAGCAGCGGTTCCGGCAGGCTCAGCTCGACCCGGCGGGGCGCGCGGGCCAGCGCCGGGCCGGCGGCGGCCTGGTCGGCGCCGTAGGAGTGCGGCTGGCGGTAGCCGGGCACGTACGCCGCCCGGGTCGCGACCCGGGCGTGCCGGACCAGCAGGCAGCTGCCCGTCGGGGTGACGAGCATTCCGGAGGGGACCCCGAGCAGCGCGGCGAGCACCTCGCGGCGGGCCGCCCCGGCGGGGCCGGCGGCCACCACGGCGAGCGGCTCGTCGGGGTCGACCTCGGTGGCCTGCGCGTGGGCCGGGAGCGGGCCCCGGGGCGGCAGCCCGACGGCGTCGGGATGGTCGGACGGGTCGTCGGTCATGTCGACCCCGGGGAGTGGACCGGGCTTCATTCGGCCTCCGCTCGACGCGGGCGACTGGCTGCACCCGCGGTAGGACGTCCGATCGGTGACGATGGGCTGCGGGAAGGTTACGGGCCGCACCCGTTTCCACCGGAACATCTCGGATACTCAGCAGTAACTGCGACATTACTCAACTTCACAGCGTGACCAGGTACCTCCGGACCGATTTACATCGATATGCTGCTCGGATGAGTCGGTGGAGTTTCGTCGGCCGAACGGATGAACTCAACCGTCTGCTGGCAGCGGTGCACGAGGGCCAGGGGCACGGCATCTTCTTCAGCGGCAGCGCGGGCGTCGGCAAGAGCCGGTTGCTCCGCGAGGCGGTGGCCGCACTGCCTCCCGAGCGGTACGCGCTGTCGTTCGTCGCGGCCAGCACGGCCACCGCGGCGCTCCCCTTCGGCGGGCTCGCCCCGGTGCTGCCGGCCGAGCAGCCACCCGGGCTCTCCCCCGCCGGGGTGCTGCGCTGGGGCGTCGACGTGCTCCACGAGCAGGCGGCCGGGCGGCGCATCGTGCTCGCCATCGACGACGCCCACCTGCTCGACCCGCCCTCGGCGGCGCTGGTCCACCTGCTCGCCCGCGCCGAGAACACCACCGTGCTGGGCACCCTGCGCAGCGGCGAGCAGATCCCGCTGCCGATCCGGGCACTGTGGACCGACGACCTGGTCGCGCACGCCGAGCTGGCCCCGCTCGGCCAGGGTGAGACCACCGGCCTGCTCGCCGCCCTGCTGAACGGGCCGGTCGACGCCGGCTCCGCCGAGCGGCTGTTCCGGCTCTCCGCCGGCAACCCGCTGCTGCTGCGGGAGCTGGTGCTGGCCGCCACCACCGGGGGTGAGCTGGTCCGCACCTACGGGGTGTGGCGGTGGACCGGACGGCTGGAGCTGGCCCCCAGCCTCACCGACCTGATCGACACCCGGATCGGCCAGTTGGACCCCGGGGTCCGGGCGGTGGTGGAGCTGGTCGCCTTCGGTGAACCGCTCGGCCTGCGCCTGCTCGACCGCGCCGCCGACCCGACCGCCGTGGAGGTAGCCGAGGAACGCGGGCTGATCACCGTCGTACCCGACGACCGGCGGATGGACGTCCGGCTCGCCCACCCGCTGTACGGCGAGGTGATCCGCCGTCGCTGCCCGGTCAGCCGGACCCGCCGCCTCCAGGCGCAGCTCGCCGAGCGGGTGGAGGCGGCGGGCGCCCGCCGCCGGGGCGACCTGCTCCGGGTGGCGGTGTGGCGGCTCGACTCCGGCACCGCCCAGGACCCGGCCCTGCTGCTGCACGCGGCCGTCCAGGCGTTCACCCGGTACGACGTGCCGTTGGCCACCCGGCTGGCCCGGGCCGCGCTCGACGCCGACGGCGGCTACGACGCCGCCGAACTGCTCGCCACCATCCTGATGTTCGGCGACCGGCCGGCCGAGGCGATCGGGGTGCTCGACGCGGTGGCCGACGACATCGCCTGTGAGGAACGCCGCAGCCGCTGGCTCACCGTACGCGGGATGGTCAGCTACTGGGGGCTCAGCGAACGATCCACCGTGGACACCATCGCAGCGGCCGGGCGCGCCCTGACCGACCCCGGTCACCAGGCCAGGGTGCGCGCCTTCGAGGCGATCATGCGGCTGCACGGCCTGGAGGTCGACACCGCGCTGCGGCTCGGCCGGTCGGTGCTGGACCGGCCGGCGGCCAGCGTCGCCGCCCGGGAGCTGGCCCGGTGCACCATCGCCCACGCCGACGCGGTGCGCGGCCGGTTCCGTGCCAGCGCCACCGCGATCGACCGGGTGCAGGCGGAGGCGGCGAACTGGCGGGCCGACATGCCGTACCTGCAACTGGCCATGGAACTGGCCCGGGGCACCCGGCTGGCGCTCTCCGGGGACCTCGCCGGCATCGACGCCATCGTGGCCGACGAGTTCGCCGACCAGGCCGGCGCCGGGGACTTCCGGCTCGGCACCGGCTACCTGTCCATCCTCCAGGCGTACGCGGCGCGACTGCGCGGTCGCGGCGACGACGCGCTCAAGGCCAGTCTCGGTGCGTGCGCGGTGCTCGCCACCAGCCGGGTCTTCGCGGGGCTGGCGCACGCCGAACGGGCCCAGGCGGCGGTGCTGCGCGGCGACCCGGCCACCGCCGTGGAGGCGATGGCCGAGGCCGACCGCACCCAGGCCCCCGGCATGGCGGTGCTGCAACCGTGGCTGGAGCAGGCCCGCGCCGCGGTGCTGGCCGCCGGGGGCGACCTGGCCGGGGCGGCACGGCACCTCGGCGGGCTGGCCGACCGGTTGCGCGCCGACGGGTTCGCCGGCCACGAGGTGCTGGTGCTGCACGACCTGGTCCGGCTCGGCCGGGCCACCGCCCCCGTCGGGCCGACCTGCACCGACGGCGACCGGCGTACGGTGGCGCAGCGGCTGACCGAGCTTTCCGAGACCGTCGACGGGACGCTGACCCCGCTGCTCGCCCGGTACGCGCGGGCCGCCGCCGCACGCGACGGGGAGGCCCTGCTGGAGGTGGCGGACGGCCTCACGAAGCTCGACCTGACGGTCTGGGCGGTCGACGCCACGGCGACGGCGCTGCACGGCTGGCGGCGGGACCGGTCGACGTCGGCCGCCGCCGCCCACGAACAGCTCGCCGCCCTGCTCACCCGCTGCGACCAGATCCGAACCCCGGCGCTGGACGCGTTGCGGCCCACGCTCAGCGACCGGGAGCTGGAGGTCGCCGCGCTCGCCGCCGCCGGGGTGACCAGCCGGGCCATCGCGGGCCGGCTGTTCCTGTCGCCCCGGACGGTGGAGAATCACCTCCAGCGGGTCTACAGCAAGCTCGGCATCACCGGCCGGGCCGAGTTGGGTGCCGCGCTGCGGGCGATCCCGGGCCACGGCGACGGTCCGACCGGCTGAACTCTAGGCTGGGTTGGTGAGCCACCTTCGCCCCGCGCTGCTGACCGACCACTACGAGCTGACCATGGTCAGTGCCGCCCTGCGCGACGGCACCGCCGACCGCCGGTGCACCTTCGAGGTGTTCAGCCGACGCCTGCCCGCCGGACGCCGGTACGGGGTGGTCGCGGGGACCGGCCGCCTGATCGACATGGTGAGGGAGTTCCGGTTCGCCCCGGAGGAGGTCGAGTTCCTGCTCCGTACCGGGGTGGTGGACGAGCCGGCCGCCCGCTGGCTGGCCGACTACCGGTTCACCGGCGACATCGACGGGTACGCCGAGGGCGAGCTGTTCTTCCCCGGCTCCCCGATCCTCACCGTCTCCGGCGGCTTCGCCGAGTGCGTGGTGCTGGAGACGCTGGTGCTGTCGGTGCTCAACCACGACTGCGCGGTGGCCGCGGCGGCGGCCCGGATGGTCACCGCGGCCCGGGGTCGGGCGCTGATCGAGATGGGTTCCCGGCGGGCCCACGAGGAGGCGGCGGTGGCCGCCGCGCGGGCGGCGTACCTGGCCGGGTTCCGGTTCACCTCCAACCTCGCGGCCGGCCAGCGGTACGGCATCCCCACCGCCGGCACCGCCGCGCACGCGTTCACCCTGCTGCACGACGACGAGCGGACGGCGTTCGCCTCGCAGGTCGCCACCCTGGGCCGGGACACCACGCTGCTGGTCGACACGTACGACATCAGCCAGGGCATCCGGACCGCCATCGAGGTGGCCGGGCCGCAACTGCGGGCGGTCCGGATCGACTCCGGCGACCTCGCGGTCATCGCCCAGCAGTCCCGGGAACTGCTCGACTCGCTCGGCGCCACCGAGACGAAGATCATCGTTTCGGGGGATCTCGACGAGTACGCCATCGCCGCGCTCGCCGCCGAGCCGGTCGACATGTACGGCGCGGGCACCGCCGTGGTCACCGGCTCCGGCGCACCCACCGCCAGCCTGGTCTACAAGTTGGTCGAGGTGGACGGGCGGCCGGTGGTCAAGCGTTCCGAGAACAAGGCCACCATCGGGGGCCGGAAGGTCGCGGTACGCCGGCACAAGCCCACCGGCACCGCCACCGAGGAGGTCGTGGTCTCGCAGGGCGTGCCGGACCGGCAGGCCAACGACCGGCTGCTCCAGCACTCGTACGTAGTCGACGGCGAACCCGTCGACCTGCCCACCATCGCCGAGTCCCGGGAGCACCTGCGCCAGTGCCTGATCTCGATCCCGTGGGAGGGGCTGAAGCTCTCCGCCGGTGATCCGGCGATCCCGGTCACGGTCGTGCCGGCCGGTTGAGCCGTCGGGGCAGACTGGGTCCTGCCGCAGGTGGGGTCACCGGCGGCGAGCGGAGAGGAAGGGCACCGATGGCCAACGCGCTGATCATCGTGGACGTGCAGAACGACTTCTGTGAGGGCGGTTCCCTCGCCGTCACCGGGGGCGCGGGCGTCGCCGCCGGCATCTCGGGCCTGCTGGCCGGGGAGCCGCAGCGGTGGGACCACGTGGTCGCCACCAAGGACTACCACGTCGACCCGGGGGCGCACTTCGGCGACCCGCCGGACTACGTCGAGTCGTGGCCCCGGCACTGCGTGGTCGGCACTGCGGGCAGCGAGTTCCACCCCGACCTGGTGACCGACCGGGTCGAGGCGATCTTCCACAAGGGCGAGCACGCCGCCGCGTACTCCGGGTTCGAGGGGCACGCCGACGACGGCGAGTGCCTGGCCGACTGGCTGCGCCGGCACGACGTCGACCGGGTCGACGTGGTCGGCATCGCCACCGACCACTGCGTACGGGCCACCGCCCTGGACGCCGCCCGGGAGGGCTTCGCCACCACCGTGCTGCTCGACCTGACGGCGGCGGTCGCGCCGGCGACGCTGGACGTGGCGCTGCGGGCGATGGACGGCGCCGGGGTGACCCTGCGCGGGGAGCCGGTGATCAGCGCCGCATGAGCCGGTAATCGCTTGCCGATGTCGTACCCCCGGTCCAGGATGACCGCCGGAGGTACGGAGCATCATGACGTTGACGCCTTACCGGCAGGCCCTGGCCCAGCCCGGTCTGCGGGCCCTGCTGCTGGTGGCGGTGCTGGCCCGCATCCCGCTCACCGCGACGGGGGTGACGCTCACCTTCTACGTGGTGCTGGAGCTGGGCCGGGGTTACGGCGCCGCCGGCCTGGTCGGTGCCGCATCGGTCGCCGGCGCGGCCATCGGCTCCCCCCTGCTCGGCCGGCTGGTCGACAGGCGTGGTCTACGCCCGGTGGTCGCGGTGACCACCGTCGTCGAGGCGGCCTTCTGGGTGAGCGCCCCGACGTTGAGTCTGCCGCTGCTGCTGCCCGCCGCGTTCGTGGCCGGGCTGTTCGCGCTGCCGGTGTTCTCGGTCGTCCGGCAGTCGATCGCCGCGCTGGTGCCGGCCCAGCGCCGCCGCCCCGCGTACGCGCTGGACTCGATGTCGATGGAGCTGTCCTTCATGATCGGGCCGGCGCTGGCCGTGGCGCTGGCCACCGCCGTCTCGCCCCGGGTCACGCTCTGGGCGGTCGGCGCGGGCATCGTCGGCGCGGGCATCGTCCTCTGGCTGCTCGACCCGCCGACCCGCAGCGCCGACGAGTCGGTCGGGCCGCAGCCCCGGGTGCCCCGGCGGCAGTGGCTGACCAGTCGCCTGCTCGCGGTGTTCGCGGTGAGCGCCGCCGCGACCCTGGTGCTCGGCGGCACCGACGTGGCGGTGGTGGCGGTGCTGCGGGCCGGCGGCGAGGTCGGCTGGACCGGTGCGGTGCTCACCGCCTGGGCGATCGCGTCGCTGATCGGCGGCTTCGCGTACGGGGCCGTCCGCCGCTCCTTCTCCCCGCTGGCCCTGGCCGCCCTGCTCAGCCTCTGCACCATCCCGGTCGGGTTGGGCGGCGGCCACTGGTGGCTGCTCTGTCTGACCCTGCTCCCGGCCGGTTTGCTCTGCGCCCCCACCATCGCCGCCACCGCCGACGCGGTCAGCCGGCTCGCCCCCGCCGGGGTACGCGGTGAGGCGATGGGCCTGCACGGCTCCGCCACCACGGTCGGCATCGCGCTCGGCGCTCCGCTGGCCGGCGCGGTGATCGACGCCTCGGTGCCGCTCTGGGGCTTCGTGGTCACCGGGGCGGTGGGGCTGCTGGTGACCCTGGCGGTGCTGCCCGTGGTGCTGCCCCACCGCCGCCCACCCGCGACCGCCGCCACCGGGTCGGCGGTCGTCCCCGCCACCAGCGACCCCGCCGTCGACCTGACCCCCGCCACTCCCTGATACCGCCTCCCGCCGACGGTTCGCCCGGCGACCCGACGACCGGCCGGGTCCGGCGGCCCGACGGCCGGACCAGCGGATCGCCCGGCTCGACGGCTCAGCAGCTCAGCGGCATGTCCTCCGGTGAAGTGATATGCCACAGAGTCATATCTATGCCGCTGTGGCATCGAGCCCTTGAGGGCATGTCACGGCCCGACCGTCATCGTCGGTTGCCGTCAGCGTCCCGGATAGGGCCGGTGACACGGGAACCGTCGGTGACGCGGAAAGGTCACCCGGTCGACCCCGCACCGGGCAGGGAAAGCCGACGGGCGTCGTACCCGGGTGGGTACGACGCCCGTCGGCGATGTCGGTGCGGATCAGCGCTGGTCGAGGTTCCCGGCGGTGTCCTCCTGGTAGCTGGCGCCGCCGTTGACCTCGCTGGTCAGTGGCTTGGCACCACCCTCCGGCGGGCCGGCGAGGCTCTGCCCGGCGGCCAGCTCGGGGAACTTCGCGTCGAACGCCGGGCGCTCGGAACGGATGCGGGGCATCCGGTCGAAGTTACGCAGCGGCGGCGGGGAACTGGTCGCCCACTCCAGCGAGTTGCCGTGGCCCCACGGGTCGTCCACCTCGACGACCGGCCCGGTCTTGTACGACTTCCAGCAGTTCCAGATGAACGGCAGGGTCGAGATACCGGTGATGAACGCGCCGATCGTGGAGATCATGTTGAGCGTGGTGAAGCCGTCGCTGGGCAGGTAGTCGGCGTACCGGCGGGGCATGCCCTCGGCGCCGAGCCAGTGCTGCACCAGGAAGGTGGTGTGGAAGCCGATCATCGTGAGCCAGAAGTGAATCTTGCCCAGGCGCTCGTCGAGCATCCGGCCGAACATCTTCGGGAACCAGAAGTAGATGCCACCGAAGACGGCGAACACGATGGTGCCGAAGAGCACGTAGTGGAAGTGCGCCACGACGAAGTAGTTGTCGTGCAGGTGGAAGTCGAGCGGCGGGCTGGCCAGCAGCACCCCGGTCAGACCACCGAAGAGGAAGGTCACCAGGAAGCCGATGGCGAACAGCATCGGCGTCTCGAAGGTGATCTGGCCCCGCCACATGGTGCCGATCCAGTTGAAGAACTTCATACCGGTCGGCACGGCGATCAGGTAGCTGAGGAAGCTGAAGAACGGCAGCAGCACCTGGCCGGTGGCGAACATGTGGTGCGCCCAGACGCTCATCGACAGGGCGGCGATGGCGATGGTGGCGGCGACGAGACCCTTGTAACCGAAGATCGGCTTGCGGGAGAAGACCGGGATGATCTCGGTGATGATGCCGAAGAACGGCAGCGCGATGATGTAGACCTCGGGGTGGCCGAAGAACCAGAAGAGGTGCTGCCACAGCATCGGGCCGCCGGTCGCCGGGTCGTAGACGTGCGCGCCGAGCAGCCGGTCCGCGGCCAGCGCGAAGAGCGCGGCGGCCAGCAGCGGGAAGACCAGGATCGCCAGCAGGCTGGTGACCAGCATGTTCCACGTGAAGATCGGCATCCGGAACATGGTCATGCCGGGGGCCCGCAGGGTCAGGATCGTGGTGATCAGGTTGACCGCGCCGAGGATCGTGCCCAGACCCGAGATCGCCAGGCCGACCACCCACATGTTCGCGCCGACGCCGGGCGAGTGCTCGATGCTGCTCAGCGGGGTGTAGGCGGTCCAGCCGAAGTCGGCGGCACCACCCGGGCTGAGGAAGCCGGCGGTCGCCATCGTGCCGCCGAACAGGTACAGCCAGTAGGCGAAGGCGTTCAGCCGGGGGAACGAGACGTCGGGGGCGCCGATCTGCAGCGGCACGACGTAGTTGGCGAACGCGAACACGATGGGCGTCGCGAAGAACAGCAGCATGATCGTGCCGTGCATGGTGAACAGCTGGTTGTACTGCTCCGGCGACAGGAACTGCATGCCCGGCCGCGCCAGCTCGGCTCGCATGACCAGGGCCATCAGGCCACCGATCATGAAGAACACGAACGCGGTGACCATGTACATGATCCCGATCTGCTTCGCGTCCGTGGTGCGCAGCAGCCGCGCGATGGCCGACCCCTTGACCGGCTCTCGGACCGGCCATGGCCGGGTCACGACCGGCTTGGGTGCGACGGTGGTCACGAATGGCCTCCGGTTCTCGGTTGTCCCGCTCGGCACGCCTCGTCAGCTGCGGGCCGTCATCCGAAAGGATGTTAGTCCCCGGCAGGTGGCAGCACCGCTCGGGGTGCTCTGGCACCATGTCCGGTCACCCGCCGCACCTACAGCGGGCCGACCAGGAGCCGGTAGTGCTCGCCGAAGATCCGCCCGCCCCGCCCGCGCAGCAAGGGGTCGCGCAGCGCCGGCGGCACGTCCCGGGTGCGGTTGCGGTCGCGGGTCCGGTCCCGCACCCATCGGGTACGCGGACGACGGCGGCTCTCGTACGCGACCAGGGCGGCCTCGACGCTGCCGGCGGCGCGGAGCGACTCGGCGAGGACCACCGCGTCCTCCAGCGCCATCGCGATCCCCTGGGACAGGGTGGGCGCGGTGGCGTGCGCGGCGTCGCCGACCAGCAGCACCCGGCCCCGGTGCCAGCGGCCCAGCTCGACCTCGTCGGTGAGCCCGACCTGCACGTCGCGCCAGGCGGCCAGCACCGCCGGGACGGGGCCGCCGTAGCCGCCGAAGAGTTCGTGCAGCCGGGCGACCGGGTCGGCCGGGGCGACGGTGCCCGCCTCGTCGGCGTAGCAGTAGAGCCGGCCGGCGCCGAGCGGCACCACCAGGAAGCCGGCCCGCCGGCCGAGCAGCGCCGTCCAGTCGGCCACGTCGGGGCCGTCGCGCACCACGCCCCGGTAGACCACCTGGCCGGCGGGGCGGGGCGGACCGCCGAGCGCGGCCAGGGAACGGACCGCCGAGCGGGGGCCGTCGGCACCGATCACGAGGTCGTACTCGCCGCCGGTGCCGTCGGTGAAGGTGACCGCGACCCCGGCGGGCAGCAGCTCGACGGTGCTCACCTCGGCCCCGTGCCGGACAGCGCCCCCGGCGCCGCTGAGCAGCACCTGGTAGAGGTCGCGGCGGGGCAGGGCCCGGCACTCCCCCACCTCGGCCCAGAGCGTGTCGAGGTCCACCTCACAGAGCGGGTCACCGGCGGCGTCGAGGAAGCGTTGGCGGTGGATCACCTGCCCGAGCGGGCGGACCGGGCCGTCGAGGTCGAGCCGGCGCAGCGCGCGGGCGGCGTTGCCGGGCAGGTAGAGGCCGGTGTCGGCGAGTTCGTTCGGGGGGAGCTTCTCGGTGACGTCCGGTCGGAAGCCGGCCAACCGCAGGGCCCGGGCGACGGCGAGACCGGCGATGCCCGCGCCGACGACGAGGATGCGCAGGGGGGAGCCACGCATGGTGGTGTACGCCTCCGGAGGGGATCGGTACGCGGTGAAGGCAAGACACTACTCCGCGCGATCGGCGCACACCAGGGCCGATGATCCCCCACCCGGGACGCTCCGGACTGGACAGAAAGTTGTTCAGCCAGCTGAACGAGGTTCGATCGAAGAATACCCATCGGCCGGATGTCGTCCGTCTCACTACAGTGACGGCGTGACGACGGACGAGTCATACCGCTCGGTCAAGTCGGCGGGTCGGGCGCTGGACGTGCTGGAGGCGCTCGCCACCCCGGACGGCCCCCGCTCACCGGTGGAGCTGAGCCGGGCGCTGGGCATCCCCAAGAGCAGCCTGCACGCCATCCTGCGGACCCTGCTGGACCGCGAGTGGGTGGCCGCCGACCCGACCGGCACCCGGTTCTCGGTGGGGTTGCGGGCGCTGGAGGTGGGCGCGACGTTCCTGGCCGGCGCGGACGTCGCCGCCCTGTACGAGGTGACCCTGGACCGGCTGGCCGAGTGTTCCGGCGAGACGGTGCAGCTCTACCGGCTCGACCGGAGCGCGGTGGTGCTGCTGGCCCGGCGGGACTCGGCGCACATCGTGCGGCCGGTCTGCGCGGTGGGTCGCCGGCTGCCCGCGCACGCCACCGCGGCCGGCAAGGCGCTGCTCGCCGCGCGCTCCGACGAGGAGGTCGACCGGCTGTTGCAGTGGCCGCTGCCGGCGTTCACCGGGCGGACGGTCACCACGCCGGAGGCGCTGCGTGCCGAGTTGGCCGCGGTGCGGCGGCGGGGCTGGGCCGAGGAGTGGGAGGAGTGCAGTCCGGGGCTGGCCGCGGTGGCGGTGGCCGTACCGCTGCGGGAGCCGGCGGTGGACGCGATCTCGGTGGCCGCGCCGGTGGACCGGCTGGGGCCGGAGGCGCGGACCCGGCTGGCGGCGGCGCTGCGGGAGGCGGCGGCGCAGGCCCGGACGGCGCGCACGCTGCTCGCGCCCAACCTGTAGAACGCGGTTCACGTACGTGGACGAGATCGGCCGCGAACTTAACCGGTTCAGTTGCGTCACAGTTTCAAGTATGTAAATGTGTTCAGGACCGTGGGAGCGCTCCCGGTCACGTCCGAGACACCTCCGGCGTCCCCGCGCCGCAGCCAAGGAGCATCATGAAGCGTCCATTGCGGGCCCTCGCCGCCGCCGGTCTCCTGGCCGTCGGCACGATCGTGGCCGTCGCCGTCGGCGGCACCGCCTCCGCCGACACCCAGATCTGCGAGCAGTACGGCTCCACCGTCATCGGCGGCCGGTACGTGGTCCAGAACAACCGCTGGGGCACCACCGCCCAGCAGTGCATCAACGTCACCGGCAGTGGCTTCAGCATCGCCAGCCAGCAGGGTTCCGCGCCGACCAACGGCGCGCCGGTGTCGTACCCGTCGATCTTCGTCGGCTGCCACTACACCAACTGCTCGCCGGGCACCAACCTGCCGGCCCAGGTGAAGTCGATCAGCAGCGCGCCCGGCAGCATCTCCTTCAACTACGTCGGCGGGGCGATCTACGACGCCGCCTACGACATCTGGCTCGACCCGTCGCCCAAGCGGGACGGGGTCAACGCGATGGAGATCATGATCTGGTTCAACCGGCAGGGCAGCATCCAGCCGATCGGCTCGCCGGTGGGCAACGCGAACATCGCGGGCCGCAGCTGGGAGGTGTGGCGCGGCAACAACGGCGGCAACAACGTCATCTCGTACGTCGCGCCGTCGGCCATCGGGTCCATGAGCTTCAACGTGCTGGACTTCATCGCCGACACCCGCAACCGTGGGGCGATCACCAACGACTGGTACCTGACCAGCATCCAGGCCGGTTTCGAGCCCTGGCAGGGCGGCGCCGGGCTGGCCGTCACCAACTTCTCCCAGACCGTCAACACCGGTGGCACCCCGCCGCCCACCACCGCCCCGCCGACCACGCCCCCGGGCAACGGCGGCGGCTGCGCGGTGAAGTACACGTCCAACTCGTGGAACAACGGGTTCACCGCCGACGTGACGATCACCAACCGGGGCTCCAGCGCCATCAACGGCTGGACGCTGACCTACAGCCTGCCCAGCGGGCAGCAGATCACCAGCTCCTGGAACGCCACCGTCACCCAGAGCGGGTCCACGGTGACCGCCCGCAACGCCTCGCACAACGGCAGCGTCTCCCCCGGTGGCACCGCCAGCTTCGGCTACCAGGGCTCGCTGAACGGGACGTACTCGGCGCCGACCAGCTTCTCGCTCAACGGCGTCGCCTGCTCCCGCGCCTGACCCCACACCACCCACCACCACGCGGGGGGCGTGACCGGCCGGTCACGCCCCCCGCACCCCGTCCGGGCTCAGCCACCCAGGGCGTCGATGTCGCGCATCTCCTCGGCGGTGAGCGAGAAGTTCCAGATGTCGGCGTTGGCACGGATGCGCTCCGGGGTCACCGACTTGGGGATCACCACGATCTCGTGGTCGACGTGCCAGCGCAGCACCACCTGTGCCGGGGAGACGTCGTGCGCGGCGGCGATCCGGGTCAGCACCGGGTCGGCCAGGTCGCTGGTCTTGAACGGGCTGTAACCCTCCAGCACGATCCCCCGGTCCCGGTGCTCGGCGTGCCGCTGCCGGTCGTACAGCGACGGGCTCCACCGGATCTGGTTGACCGCCGGGTTCTCCTCGGTCGCCTGGATCAGCTCGTCGAGCTGGGGGGTGGCGTAGTTGCTCACCCCCACCGCCCGGGTGAGGTTCTCGTCCCGGGCGGCCAGCAGCTCCCGCCAGACCGGGATGCTGTCCGACGGCGACGACGGCGGCCAGTGGATCAGCCAGAGGTCGACGTGGTCGGTGCCCAGCGCCCGCAGGCTCGCCTCGATCGTCTCCCGTTCCCGGCCGACCCGGTCCGGCGGCAGCTTGGTGGTGATGAAGACGTCCTCGCGGCGCAGTCCGCTCTCCCGCACCGCCCGACCCACCTCCTCCTCGTTGCCGTACATGGTGGCGGTGTCGAGGTGCCGGTAGCCGGCGTCCAACGCGGCCAGCACGGCGTCGTAGCCGGCCCGGCCGGTCGCCTGCCAGGTGCCGAAGCCGAGCAGCGGCATCCGGACGTCGCCGGGGAGACCGACGGTGGGTTGGTCGAGGTCCATGCCGACGGTTCTACCCATGATCGGCGTGGGCATGCCGGGCGAGCGGCGAACCCGGGCCGATTGCCGGAGAATGCCGGTGTGCCGAGCACCGACCGGGCCGACGGCGAGGAGCATCGTGTACCTGACCCACCTGGAGTGTCCCCGCTGCGGCCGGGAACACGACGCCCACCGGCTCACCAACCTGTGTGACTGCGGGTCGCCGCTGCTGGCCCGCTACGACCTGGCGGCGGTGGCCGCCGCCGTGACGCCCGAACGGTTCGGGCTGCGCCCGGCCGACCTGTGGCGCTACCGGGAGCTGCTGCCGGTGGCCGACGAGCGGCACGTCACCACGTTGGGTGAGGGCTGGACGCCGCTGTGGCGCGCGCCGGCGTACGGCCACGAGATCGGCGTCGCCGACCTGATCGTCAAGGACGAGGGGCTCACCCCGACCGGGTCGTTCAAGGCCCGGGGCGCCGCCGTCGGGGTGAGCCGGGCCCGGGAGCTGGGCGTACGGCGGTTCGCCATGCCCACCAACGGCAACGCCGGAGCGGCCTGGGCCACGTACGCGGCGCGGGCCGGGATGGCGGCGACCATCGTGATGCCGCTGGACGCGCCCACCATCTGCCGCCGCGAGTGCGTGGCCGCCGGTGCCGACCTGCTCCTGGTGGACGGGTTGATCAGCGACGCCGGACGCCGGGTGGCCGAGCTGGTGGCCGGCGCGGACGGCGCGGTCTTCGACGCCGGCACGCTGCGCGAGCCCTACCGGCTGGAGGGCAAGAAGACGATGGGGTACGAGATCGTCGAACAGCTCGGCTGGCAGGTGCCCGACGTGATCATCTATCCCACCGGTGGCGGGGTCGGCCTGATCGGCATCCACAAGGCCCTGCACGAGCTGCGCGAACTCGGCTGGGTGAGCGACCGGCTGCCCCGGCTGGTGGCGGTGCAGTCGACCGGTTGCGCGCCGATCGTCCGGGCGTTCGCCGCCGGTGAGGACCGGGCCCGCCCCTGGGCCGACGCGCGCACCGTGGCGTTCGGGATCACCGTGCCGGCGCCCCTCGGCGACGAGCTGATCCTGACCGCGCTGCGGGAGAGCGGTGGGACGGCGGTCGCCGTCGACGACGCGGAGATCCTCACCGACCTGCGGGAGTTCGCCGCCCGGGAGGGGTTGCTGCTCTGCCCGGAGGGGGCGGCCTGCCTCACCGCCGCCCGGCACCTGCGGGCCGGGGGCTGGATCCGCCCCGACGAGCGGGTGGTGGTGCTGAACACGGGGTCGGGGCTGAAGTATCCGGAGACGGTGGACGTCTCCGCCGTACCCGTGGGCTGACCGCCCGCACCGGCGTCCCACCGGGGACGCCGGTGCGGCGGAACGGTCCGGCGGCGGCTCAGGACGTCGGCGGTTCGTCCTCGCCGGCGGCCTCCGCCGCGTCGGCCTCCTCCTTGGTGTGGTGCACCACCTGGTCGGCGTGCTCCGGCGGGCCGTAGACCGTGTAGAGGACCAGCGGGTTGGGCCCGGTGTTGACGAAGTTGTGCTTCGTCCCGGCCGGCACCACCACCAGGTCACCCTGGGCGACGTCCCGGGTCTCCCCGCCGACCCGGGCCTCCGCGGTGCCGCTGACGAAGGTCAGGATCTGGTCGATCCCGTCGTGGACCTCCTCGCCGATCTCCCCTCCCGGCGGAATGGTCATGATCACCAACTGGGTCTTCTCGCCGGTCCAGAGCACCCGGCGGAAGTCCGGGCTCTTCTGGGCGACCGTCGCGATCGTGAAATGCTCCATGTCCCGCTCATACCCGCAACGGCGACGGATCACGCCGTGTCGTGCAGATGAGGCAATTCCCGGCCCCGGGCAGGTTTGCGCGCCGCCGGATCGGGCAACGTGCACCCCAGACCGGCGCGGGCACCGCACCGGTCGCACCAGGTCCCCGCTGGCGTACCGCCGGATGGCTGCGGTGGTGGGAGACGGTCGGAGCGCGGCGACGGACGGCCGGTGTGCCGTACGGCGCCGTGCGCCCGTATCCGCCGGCCTCAGGCCAGGACCGCCAGATGGAACGGACGGTCCGAGACACTGCCGTCGCTGGCGAACGTCTTGACGAACACCCCGTTCGGGATTCCCGTCCGGCCGACCACGCTGATCCCCCCGGGCGGCGCGAGCCCGGCGCTGCCGGCCAATCCGATCGTGCCCACGTAGCCGGCGGTGCTCACGTCCTGGTCGAAGACGACCTGGTACATGCCGGGGGCGAGTCGGGTGGCCGACGCCGCACCGAGACCACGGGCCAGGGTGCCGTTCGCGTGCACCACGGCGTAGAGCATCCGGGCCGAGGGGGGTAGTCCCACCCGCCGGTCGCTGGCCAGTTGGGCGTCGGCCCTGGCCAGGTCGTTGCGGCAGGGGACGGGCTGGTTGACCGGGCGACGCCGGGAACCGGTGCTGGACATCGTGGTGCTCCTGCCTGCCGGCCACCTTCTCGGGCCGGGAGCGATGGGGGGTGGGATGGCGATCCACGCCGACCGACCGGATCGCGTACCTCGAAAATATGTCGGTTGCGCCTTTTGCGACCACCCGACCAACTGTCCAGTAGCCGACACCCACCCGTGCTGAGCTGCGAAAACACCCGTCTCATGAGTCGCGGCGGCAGTTGGTGCGCGCCCGGGCGGGTCGTCCCGACGTGGTCGTCCGGCCCGGCCCGGTCGGCGGCCGGGCCCGCCCCCCGGGGCTAGCCTGCTGGGGTGGCCCGCCTGCTGCTCGTCGAGGACGATCTGACCATCCGTGCCCCGCTGGTCCGGGCGCTGCGCGACCGGGGGCACGCGGTGGCCGCCGCGTCGACCGCGATGGAGGGGCTGCGGCACACCCTCGACGACCGGCCCGACCTCGTCGTGCTCGACCTCGGCCTGCCCGACCTCGACGGCGGCGAGCTGCTGCGGATGCTGCGCGCGGTCAGCGCCGTGCCGGTGATCGTGGCCACCGCCCGGGACGACGAACGGGAGATCGTCCGGCTGCTCGACGCCGGGGCGGACGACTACCTGGTCAAGCCGTTCACCGCCGCCCAGCTCGACGCCCGGGTCCGGGCGGTGCTGCGCCGGGGCGGGGCCGAGCGGCCCGACGGCGAGCCCGTGCTGGTGGTCGGCGGGCTGCGGATCGATCCGCGCGCCCGCCAGGTCACCCTGGACGGCACGCCGGTGGAGCTGACCCCGCGCGAGTTCGACCTGCTGCACCACCTCGCCGGCCGCCCCGGCACGGTGGTGACCAAACGGGAACTGCTCACCGAGGTCTGGCAGATCCCCTACGGCGGCGCGGACAAGACCGTCGACGTGCACCTGTCCTGGCTGCGCCGCAAGCTCGGGGAGAGCGCCCAGCAACCCCGCTACCTGCACACCGTACGCGGGGTCGGGGTGCGGCTCACCGCGCCCGGGACGTAGCGCCGGGGCGGTGACCGGCCCGCCACCACGGGCGGGCCGGCCACCGGGGGTTCACCGGACGGCGCAGGTCACCACCGTCGGGGGCTGGTTGTCGCCGGTGACGACCATCCCCCAGCTGGTGGTCGCGCCGGGGATCAGGCTCCCGTTGTAGGCGGCGTTGGTCGCGGTGACCTGCCGGCCGGACTGGCTGACCGTGGCGCTCCACGACGAGGCGACCTGCTGGCTTCCGGCGAAGGTCAGCGCGGTGGCCCAGCCGGTGATCGCGCCGGCGCCGAGGTTGCGCACGGTGACCTCCGCCTGGAAGCCGCCCGACCACGAGCCGGTCACCCGGTAGGCGGCCGAGCAACCGGTCACCGGGGCCGGGGTGCCGGTGGGGGTCGCGGTGGGGGTGACCGGCGGCGTCGCGGTGGGGGTGGCCGTGGGGGTGCCGGTCGGGGTCGGGGTCGGCCCGTCGGAGGTGGTGTAGTCGACCCGGGTGTACGCCGCCGAGCACGTCCCGCCGCAGGAGGCGGGCAGGGCGAACCGGTAGACCCGACCGTTGTTGATCAGAACGCCGGCCGCGTCGCGGACCCGGATCTGGAAGTCGGTGCCCCCGGCGGCGGTCGCCCCGATCACGTACGACTGTCCCATGTCGCTGTTCATCGTGGCGGCCGTCCACACCCCACCGGCCAGGTACTCCACCCCGTGGATGCCGTTGGCCAGGTGCGAGACGGCGATCGCCGGCCAGTACCGCTGGGCGCCCCTCATGAAGCCGATCCGGATGTCGCCGGAGTAGTTCGGGGCGGGGACGAACGACCAGGAGACGTGCCGGTTGTTCCAGTGGGCGGGGTTCATGTCCCCCACCGGCGTCCCGTTGCGCACGAAGCGGTTCAGCGAGGCGGTGGAGAGGTCCAGGTGGTAGGGGTCGTCACGGCACCAGGCGTTGCCGTCGCCGCAACTGTCCGCCACCACCATGGTCAGGGTGGCCCCGCTGTAGGCGTCGGCGGTCCACGAGCCGTTGCGGCAGAACGGCTGGCCGGGCGCGCCGTCGTTGACGCCGGTGCAGTAGTCGCCGACGGTGACCCGCACGAACCGGCCACAGTTGAGGCCGTTGTTCCACAGCCCGATCTTCGCCGCCTGGCTGGCCGGGATCGGCCGCATCGGGTACGACGAGTAGTCGCCGGGCAGGTCGTAGGCGTTGAGCGCGACGAAGTCCGGCGCGTCGAGCTCCGCCTGGGGCAGGCCGCAGCCGCCGTACGGTGCGCCGAGGGCGTCGAAGTGGGTGGCGTTGCCGGTGACCGGGGTGGTCGGCTCGGGTACCGCGAGCGCCCCGGCGGGCAGCGGGACGACCAGCAGCAGTGCGGCGGCGGCGGTCAGCGCCGCGAGCAGGCCGGCACGGTGACGCGACGTTGTCATGAGGGGGTACGCCTTCCGGGCAGCAGGGAGCGGGGACATGGGTTTTCGGATGCCCTTCCACGCCCGGCGTACCGCCCACCCATGCCACCACCGTCACCGACCACTGTCAATGCCCGATGTGGAGGGCCCGGATGCGACGCCGATCCGTCACCACGATTGCCGGGCAACCCCTGTGACGGGGGCGGTCGGCCCGGTAGATTGAGGTATGGTGCCCGCCCCCGGGGGTCGGGTGGCGGAGCCCGTCTACCGCCCCATCCTCACCAGCAGACGCGGTGAGCTGGAGGCGCTGGGTCATCTGGACAGCGCCCACGCTCCCCTGGTCGTCCCGGTCCTCGACGTGTCCCCGGCCGACACCGGCCTGCCCCAGGTGCTGCGCCGGCTGCCCGCCGGGCTGGTGCCGGCCGTCGACGTGTGCGCGCTGCCCGACGGGCCGGCCGGCGAGCTGGCCCGGTGGGGCGTACCGGTGCAGCCAGTGGTCGGCCTGACCTGCGGTGACCGGCGGCTGGCCGCGCACGGCGCGGCGTGCCGGGCGTACGCCCGGGGGGCGGTGGTCCGGCTGCGGCCCGGCCGGGACCGCACCGGCCCGGACGCCACGACGGCGGCGGTGGAGCGGGTGTGGCGGCGCACCGGGCTGGTCCCGGAGCAGTGCGACCTGCTGGTCGACGCCGGTGACGTCTGCTGCCCGGCCGACCTGCGCGTCGCCGAGCCCCGGGTGCGCCGGGTGGTGGACTGGGCCCGCCGGCACGCCTGGCGCACGGTGACCGTGGCGGCCGGCGGGATGCCGCCGTCGCTGTCCCGGCTGCCCACCGACGAGCCGGTCCGGGTGGACCGCTGGGACTGGCTGCTCCGGAGTCGGCTGGCCGACCTGGGCGTGGGGTACGGCGACTACGGGGTGTCGCCCGCGCCGCCGGGCGGCGTGGAGCCGGGCGACCGGCTGCCCACGGTGCGGTACACCGCCGAGGACGGCTGGTGGATCTACCGCTGGTCGCGGCGGGGCGGCCGGGGCGACGAACGGTTCGCTGACCTGTGCCGCACGCTGGTCACCGCCCCGCACTGGCCGCCCGCCGGGGCGGGCCTCTCCTGGGGCGACCACGAGCTGCTGCGCCGGGCCCGCCGGGTCACCGGCGCGGGCTCACCGGCGAACTGGACGGCGTGGAGCACGTCGCACCACCTGGCGCACGTGCTGGCGGCGTTGACCGGCCCGGCCGACGGGCGGCGTCGCGGCCCGCCGACGTCCGCCGAGGACCGCACCGGGTTCACCCGCCCGCACCGGGGCGGTGAGCACCGGCGGGGCCGCTGACCGGGTCACTCCTGCTCGGTGAACCCGAACTGCACCACGCCCTCGTCGTCGACGGAGGCGTCCACCGAGCTGTCGTTGAGCAGTTCGGCGGCCTCGGCGTCGAGGAAGATGCGCGCCCCCTCGGTGTCGACCACCTGGTCGCCCTGCGCCGGCACCGGGACCAGTTCGATGGTGAGCGCGCCGGCCTCGGTGTCGGCGGCGATCCGCAGCCCACCGTCCTGGGCGACGTCCTGCTGGGCCGCGAGGTCACGGATCACGAGCACGGCGTTGTCGGTCATGGTGAGCATGATGGGACTCCTCGGGAGTTGTCGGGCGGAACGTGGCGCGACGACAGATGCGCGCCCCTGCGGCGGACCGGTGCCCGCCGGGCGTTCCGGGGGCGCCGCCGCGCGGCCCTCTCCCCCCACCGTGCCCCCTGCCCAGGGGTTCGTCAAATAGAGCGGGGTCTGTCGGAGATCCCCGTTTCCGCTCCTCACGGCCCTGCGGCTTTCTACCCTGAACGCATGGACGCTGCCCGACGGTACGCCGCCGAACTGATCGGCACCCTGCTGCTGGTCTTCGTCGGGGTGGGCACCGCCGTGTTCGCCCAGCTTCAGGGCGGCGTGGTGGTCGTGGCGCTGGCCTTCGGGTTCGTCCTGGTGGGGCTGGTGTACGCGATCGGCCCGCTCTCCGGCGCGCACCTCAATCCCGCGGTGACGTTGGGGGTGCTGCTCTCCGGCAAGATCTCCGCGGTCGGCGCGGTGGCGTACTGGCTGGCGCAGTTCGTGGGGGCCACGGTGGCCGGCTTCGCCATCTGGGGGCTGGTCCGCTGGGGCGGGGTGGCGGACCAGACCGGGGTGTTGGGCACCAACGGTTACGGGGTGCACATCAACCAGGGCGGCACGGCGGTGCTGGAGGTCGTCCTGACGTTCCTGTTCGTACTGGTGGTGCTGGTGGTGACGAGCCGGGTCGAGCACGCCGGCTTCGCCGGCCTGGCGATCGGCCTGGCGCTGGTGGCGGTGCTCCTGGTGGGGATCACCCTCGACGGCACCTCGATCAACCCGGCCCGGTCGTTCGGCCCGGCCGTGTTCGAGGGGGGCGCGGCGCTACGCCAGCTGTGGGTGTTCATCGTCTTCCCGCTGCTCGGCGGGGCACTGGCCGCGCTGGCCGCACCGCTGCTGGTGAAGCCGAGCCGGCACTTCCGCGCCGAACCCGACGCGCCCGACCCGGCCGCGCCGGACCCGACCTGACCCACCGGCCGACCACCGGCCCGGGGCCACCAGCCACGGAAGAAAATCTACGGTGCCGAGGCTTGCCCGACGGAAACCTTCGTGGCAGCGTCGTCGCATGCATCGTCGTCTCTTCCCCCGGACGCTCGCGCTGGTGGCGCTGGTCGCCACCGTGGCCGCCGCCGGTGCGCTGCCGGCGACCGCCGAGTCACCCACCCCGGCGGCCACCCGGCTGCACGCCACCATCGACGCCGTCCTCGCCGACCCCCTGCTCGCCGGGGCGCAGGCCGGGGTGGTCGTGGTGGACACCGCCACCGGCCGGACCCTCTACGACCGCAACGGCGACCGCCGCCTGGTGCCCGCCTCCAACACCAAGCTGTTGACCTCGACGGCGGCCCTGGCGCTGCTCGGCCCCGGGCACCGGTTCGGCACCGACGTGCTCACCGACGGCCGCCGACGGGCCGGCCTCGTCTCCGGCAACCTCTACCTGCGCGGCGGCGGCGACCCGACGATGCTGGCCGCCGACTACGACGCGCTGGCCGCCCAGGTCGCCGACAGCGGCGTACGGATGGTGACCGGCAACCTGGTCGCCGACGACACCCGCTACGACGCCACCCGGCTCGGCGCGGAGTGGGCCTGGGACGACGAGTCGTACTACTACGCGGCGCAGGTCTCCGCGCTGACCCTCGCCCCGGACACCGACTACGACGCGGGCACGGTGATCGTGCGGGCCGCCCCGGCGGGCAGTGCCGGGGCACGGCCGGTGGTCACCATGACCCCGCCCAACGGCTACCTGCGGATCGACAACCGGGCCGAGACGGTGGCCGACGGCGAGACGACGCTGTCGTTCGAGCGGACGCACGGCGGCAACACCATCGTGGTCACCGGCCGGATCGCGGCCGGCGCGGCGGCGGTCAGCGACTGGATGACCGTCGGGGAGCCCACCGGCTACGCCGCCGCCGTCTTCCGGGACGCGCTGCGCCGGCACGGGGTACGGGTGCTCGGGCGGACGGTGCCCGGCCGGGCCACCCCGACGGACGCCACCCCGGTGGCCCGGCACGACTCGATGACCCTGGCCGAGCTGCTGGTGCCCTTCCTCAAACTGTCCAACAACGGGCACGCCGAGGTGCTGACCAAGGAGATCGGCCGGGTCATCTCCGGGTCGGGCAGCTGGCCGGCCGGGCTCGCCGCGATCAGCGAGTACGTCGCCGACACCGGAGTGGACACCGGCGTCCTGCGTCAGCTCGACGGCTCGGGGCTGTCCCGGCGCAACCTGATCCCGGCCGGCGAGTTCGTCGCGCTGCTCGCCGCCGTCCGCCGGGAACCCTGGTTCGACACCTGGTACGCGGCCCTGCCGGTCGCCGGCAACCCGGACCGCCTCGTCGGCGGCACCCTGCGCAGCCGGATGCGCGGCACCCCGGCGGCGGACAACGTGCGCGCCAAGACCGGCAGCCTGACCGGGGTGTCCGGCCTCTCCGGTTACGCCACCGACGGCGACGGTCGGCTGCTCGCCTTCTCGGTGGTGTTCAACAACTACCTGACCTCGTCGGTGAAGGGGCTGGAGGACCAGATCGCCATCGCGCTGGCCAGCTACCGCGAGGGGGACGGCGGGACGGCGCGGGCCGCACCCCCGGTGGCCCCGGAGGCGCCCCGGGTGCCCGAGGGCCGGGAGTGTTCCTGGGTCAAGCCGATCGTCTGCTGAGCCCGGCCGGCCCGGTCAGCGCCGGTGCAGCACCACCACCGGGATCTCCCGGTCGGTCTTGCTCTGGTACTCGTCGTAGGCGGGCCAGATGGCGGTCATCGTCGGCCACATCCGGGCCCGCTCGGCCGGCTCGGCGGTGCGCGCCCGCACGCCGAACGTCTCCGGGCCCACCTGCACCTCCGCCTCGGGATCGTCGAGCAGGTTGAGGTACCAGGAGGGGTGCTGGGGCGCGCCGCCCTGGGAGGCGACGATCAGGTAGTCGTCGCCGTCCCGGCCGTAGATCAGGGCGGTACGGCGCAGCCGGCCGCTGCGCCGGCCCCGGGTGGTCAGCAGCAGGGTGAACACGCCCGGCTGCCACTCGTGCCCCTCCGCGCCGCCGGTGGCGACGTACCGGCGGATGTGGTCGGCGACCCAGCCCTCGGGGCTGTCCAGCACCTGTTCGTCGGTCGGCATCGGCGTCTCCGGGTGGCTCGTGGGCATCGACCCGGCCACGCTATCCCGACATAAGCCCCGGAAAGGGGCGAACGGCTCAACGCACCGCCGCCGCCTGAAGGTTCACGTTGCCGCAGCTGTTCCGGAAGGTCCCCTCGACGGTCCAGCGGATCAGCAGCCGCTCGCCCTTCGGCACCCGGAACTTGATCACGAACTGGGCGGTGTGCGTGGTGTGCGGGTCCTCCAGCCGCAGCGTGCGGGTCGACCCGCCGGTGGACAACCGCACGTCCAGCCGCCCCTGGGCCATCCAGATCCCGGCGAACAGGTGCACCGTACGCGGTTCACCGTCGCCGGCCACCGACAGCGCGAACCCGTTGCCCGCACCGCAGACGAACACCCCGGCGCCGGTGGCGGAGACGGCCGGCACCGGGGACCCGTCGCGCCACCCGAACAGCTCGGGATTGGTGTCGTACCGGTCGCGTGCGCCCCGGCCGCCCTCGTCCCGGATCTCGCCGGTGCCGCCGCTCTTGCGGACCACGGTCTCCGGCCGGTTGAGCCCCCAGTGCACCCAGTCCCGGGTGCCCAGCGCGGTCAGGTCCACCTCGGCGGGCACGTCGGCCCGGGAGACGCCCAGCGTCGGCGCGGCCGGCGACGAGGACGCCGCCGGGGTGACCGTCGGTGTCGGCGGCTCGCTCGGCGACGGGGTGCGCTCCCGGGGTTGCAGGCCGGGCGTGGCGATCCCGGCCTCGGCCGACTCGCCCAGCCCCGCCGCCCCGGTCGGATAACCGGCCGGCGTCGGCGCGCCGGCCGGCAGCACCAGATCGGGCTCCGGCGGGTCCGAATCCGGGCCCAGATAGGTCACCAGCACCGCGAGGCAGGCCAGGGCGGCCACCGCCTCGATCGCCCAGCGGCGACGTTGCCGACGACGGGCCTCCCGCCGCTGCGCGCTGCGCGTCGTCGGGCCCGGCCCGATCCGCCAGGTCTCTTGGTCGTTCACGCGTGTCCCACTCCCCAGCCCGACGCCCGCGACCGGTCGGGGAGGGGGTGCGGTCGCGGCGTGAGCGTTCTCACGTTTTCATTTCAGGGCCGTGATGCGCCATATGCCAGCGGGTGGGCGTTTCCAGTTTGTTACCGAGTGATCCCGATGGAAAGTTTCCTACCCGATGGAAAAGTGCAGCTCAGAGCCGCAATGACGGAGAGATGGACAGGTCCGGGCCGGTCAGCGGATCTCGAAACCCAACGCCTGCGCCAGCACCATCGCCTGCTGCGGGTCGATCACCGCGCCGGCCCGCTCGACGGTCGTCGGGTCGAGCGCGGTGAGGTCGCTGCCCCGCAGGTCGGCCCCGGTGAACCGGGCCGCGCGCAGCTGGGCGGCCGAGAGGTCGACCCGGGCCAGGGTCGCGCCGCTCAGGTCCGCCCCGGACAGGTCGGCCTCCCGCATCCGTACGTCGCTGAACTGCGCGCCCCGCAGGTCGGCGCCGGGCAACCCGACGAACGACCAGTCCCCGCCCGACACCCGCAGCGGACGCAGCGCGCACTGGTCGAACGTGCTGCCGACCAGCTTGCACCCGGTGAACTCGGCCTCGAACAGGTTGCACCGGCGGAACCCGCAGCGGACGAAGGCCGAGTCGGTGTGCCGGGAGGCGTTGAACGACACCCCGCCGAAGTCGCACCCGGTGAACGAGGCGCCCCGGCTCACCGCCTCGGTCAGGTCGACGTCGGTGAAGACGCAACGCACGAAGTGCCTGTCGGTCAGCTCCTCGGCGTACCAGTCGGTGTGGCGGAACGTCTCGTCCTCGATGGTCTGCGGCACCGTCCCACCCTAGGTGCGAGCACCGACACCGCCGCCGCACCTTCCGTCCGGCGCGTACCGGCTAGTAGGTTCGGCGGGTGAGCGTGGCACCCAGCAGCGACCCGGCCCGTACCGGCTTCGACCCGGCCCGGCTGGCCCGCATCGACAAGCACTTCGGCAGGTACGTCGACGACGGCCGGCTGGCCGGCTGGCAGGTCGTGGTCACCCGCCGTGGCGAGGTCGCGCACTCCTCGGTGTACGGGCTGCGCGACGTGGAGGCGGGCACCCCGGTCGAGCCGGACACCATCTGGCGGATCTACTCGATGACCAAGCCGATCACCTCGGTCGCGGCGATGATGCTGTGGGAGGAGGGACGGTTCGAGCTGACCGACCCGATCAGCCGCTGGCTACCGGAGTTCGCCGACGTCCGGGTCTTCGACAAGGGGTCGGCGCTCAAGCCGTACACGGTGCCGGCGGTCGAGCCGATCCGGGTGTGGCACCTGCTCACCCACACCGCCGGGCTGACCTACGGGTTCGCGCAGACCTCGGTGGTCGACGCGCTCTACCGGGCAGCCGGCTACGACCTCGGCGTCCCGCCGGGGCTCGACCTGGCCGGGGCCAGCGCCGGGATGGCGAAACTGCCGCTGCTGTTCCAGCCCGGCACCGGCTGGAACTACGGGGTCTCCACCGACGTGCTGGGCCGGCTCGTCGAGGTGGTCTCCGGGCGGAGCCTGACCGACTTCCTCACCGAACGGGTCCTCACCCCGCTGGGCATGACCGACACCCGGTTCTGGGTCGACCCGGCCGACGCCAAACGGCTCGCCGCCCTCTACACCCCGCACCCGGGCACCGGCCGGGCGGTCCGCGCCGACCAGCTCGGCGCCGCCGCGCTGACCCGCCCGGAGTGCTTCTCCGGCGGCAGTGGGCTGGTCTCCACCGCCGCCGACTACCACCGGTTCACCCAGCTGCTGCTGCGTGGCGGCGAGCTCAACGGCGTACGACTGCTCGGGCCCCGCACGGTGCGCTACATGACCCGCAACCACCTGCCCGGCGGCGGCGACCTGGCGTCGCTCCAGCCGCAGGGGTTCGCCGAGACGGTGCTGGACGGCATCGGTTTCGGCCTGGGCTTCGCCGTGGTGCAGGACCCGGTCCCGGCCAAGGTGCCGAGCAGCGTCGGCGAGTACTACTGGGGCGGGCTGGCCAGCACCGCGTTCTGGGTCGACCCGGCCGAGGAGATCACCGCGCTGCTGTTCACCCAGCTGATGCCGTCGAGCACCTACCCGCTGCGCTCCCAGCTCCGCCAGCTCGTCTACGCCGCCCTGGTCGGCTGAGCCGACGGGCCGCCACCACCGGGTGGCGGCCCGATCGCGGCTCAGACCAGGTGCTGGACGCGGGTGGCCCGCACGGTCGCCGGACCACCGGCCGACAGGCCGGAGACGAGGTACGCCCGGACGGTGCCGTCCGGGCGGACGGCCCACAGGTCGGGGACGCCGTCGGCGTTGACGTCGGCCACCGAGATCGTGGTGATCGTCGTGGCGGTGTTCCAGTTGCTGGCGACGTGGTACTGGGTGTGGGTCAGCGAACCGGTGCCGTCACCGTTGTCGACCAGGGTGACCCCGGTCCAGAGGAAGAGGTCGCCGGTGGCCGCGTTGCGCAGGTACATCGCCACCCCGGTGGCCGTCTCGGTGCTGGCGATGGTCCAGTTCTGCCAGTCCGTGCCCCCGGTCGGCGTGGCGTCGGCCAACGCGACCCGGAAGAGGTAGCCGCCGGGCACCGGAAAGCTGGGGTGGTAGACCAGCCGGTGACCGTTGGTGGCGTCGCCGGTCACCGAGATCAGATCCGGATACTCCGGGTTGACGCCGTCGGCTCCGTAGGCGTTGGCCACCTGCAGCGGCGCGTTGCCGTCGTCGTCCACGAGCTGCTCGCTGCCGACGGAGATCTGGTTGCCGCTGAGGTACGGGTTGAGCATGGTGCCGTCGCCGGCTCCCCGGATGATGCTGGCGTACCCGGCAGCGGCGCCGCCGGGGTAGTAGGCGAGGAAGTCCTGCTGGTCGCCGCCGAAGAAGCGTCCCGTGACCACCTGCGCCCCGTCGAACTCGGCGGGCGAGTTGGTGCCGCCGACGCCGTTGCCGAACAACCCGATGTTGCCGGCCGGCGTGTGCACCCGACCGGTGCCGACGCCGGTGCGGCGGGACGTCAGGCCGGTCGCGGACCAGACACCGGAGCCGAGACCGACGGTGCCGCCGACGGTGACCAGGTCCGGCACCCCGTCGCCGTCGAGGTCCCGGTCGACCGGGCCGGCGACCGCCGGCGTCGGATGCCGGTCGGCCGGGGCGGCCAGTGCGGGCGCGGCCGGCACGGTCACCGCGAGGGCGAGGGCCGCCGGAGCGCTCCAGGCGAGCAACCGGCGTGGTACGGAGAGATCGGTCATGATGTTTCCCCCGTGGTCGATGGATCGGAACCGGACCGACCGTAGTCGATGTTGGCAACACTCCCCGTACCGGCCGGATCGCCCGTTACACCACCGCGACGGCGACCCGCTGCCTAGCCTGGACGGCATGGGCAACGTGGTGGTGTACGGCGCCGGGGGCACCGCAGGCTCACGGATCGCCACCGAGGCGGCCGGCAGGGGGCACCGGGTCACCGCGGCGGTCCGTCGCCCGGAGGCGGTCACCTGGCTGCCGGCGGGGGTACGCGTGGTGACCGGGGACGTGACCTCGGCGCGCAGCGTCGCCGAACTGGCCCCGGAGGCCGACGTGATCGTGGTGGCGGTCGGCGGCGGTGAGCGGGCGCTGTGGCGTACCGCGGCGGAGAACCTGGTCACCGTCCTGCGTGACCTGCCCGATCCGCCCCGGGTGATCCACGTCGGCGGCGGGGCGACCCTGCTGACGGCGCGGGACACCCCGTTCCTCGACGAGCCGGACTTCCCCGACGGGTACCGGGAACCGGCGCTCGGGCAGGCCGACGCCCTGGCCCTGTACCGCTCCTCGGCCGACGGGGTGACCTGGACGTACGTCTCGCCGCCGCCGGTGGAGTTCCACCCCGGCGAGCGGACCGGCCGGTACCGCACCGGCACCGAGCACCCGGTCACCGACGGGCAGGGCCGCTCGGTGCTCAGCTACGAGGACCTGGCGGTGGCGATCGTGGACGAGATCGAGGAGCCCCGCTACGAGAACATGCGGTTCACGGCGGCGTACTGACCGGGCGACGACGGCCGGCGCGACGGCGGCCGGCGTGTCGGAGCGGCGGCCGGCGTCGTACCGGACGTCAGTCCGCGAGGCGGGCGGGGAAGCCGCCGGTGGCGATCGGGCCCCAGCCCTCGACGGTGATCCGGATCAGCGACTTGCCCTGCGCCGTCATGGCCGCCCGGTACTCGTCCCAGTCCGGGTGCTCCCCTGCGATGCTGCGGAAGTACTCCACCAGCGGGTCCAGCGCCTCGGGCAGGTCGAGCACCTCGGCCACGCCGTCGACCTGCACCCACGGGCCGTCCCAGTCGTCGGAGAGCACGCAGGCGGAGACCCGGGGGTCACGGCGGATGTTGGTGACCTTGGCCCGTTCCGGATAGGTGGAGATCACCAGCCGTCCGGCGGCGTCCACGCCGCAGGCGACCGGGGAGGACTGTGGCCGGCCATCGGCGCGGGTGGTCATCAGCAGGACCCGGTGCCGGGGCCGGACGAAGTCGAGCAGGGCGTCCCGGTCGACCCGGGTGTTGGTTGCGACGCTGCGTGCCATCCCCCGGTTCTACCAGGCCCGCCGGGCGTCAGCCGGACCGGCCGCCGACCCGGCCCGGTTGGGCGGGGACCCGGGGCCGGGCGGCGGGCCGCCAGGCGCGCCCGTTGGCGTAGATCACCCGGAAGCCGAGGTACGCCGCGAGCGGAGCCCAGTGCGCCGAACCCATCCGCAGCTCGGCGGCGTTGTGCCGCTGGCCGTTGGCGAGCACGTCGAGCAGCACCGTCTCGAAGGCGGCCGACTCGACCCAGTCGACCTCGCGGGTGAAGCCGCAGATCAGGGCCGCGCCGGTGACGTCGAGGAAATCGCGCAGGGTGGCGTCGGAGGCGCGCAGCACCGAGCAGCTACCGAAGTAGAGCCGCCGGCCCTCGCCCCGGCCGGCCATCCGCTCGGCGACGTCGGACAGCTCGACGGAGTCCCAGTCGGTGAGGCAGAGCCGGCTGGGTTCGCCGTGCATGGCGAAGAAGCCGACCCGGTGGTCGGCGTACTGCTTGAGCAGCCACCGGTCGAGGAAGTAGAACAGCTCGTCGCGGGTGGCGGCGTCCTTGTGGATGTAGCGGATGCGGCCGAGCCGTTCGAGCAGGTCGAGGGTGGGCAGCACGGAACCGCGCTCGTTGAGGTCGCGGTGCCACTGCCCCTCGACACAGAAGACCCCGCCCCGCGCCACCGTCCCACCTCCCCGTCGCCGCCGGGACGACGTTACCGGGTCCGGGTCACGGACCCACATCACCCTCGGTGCCCGGCTGATCCGTTTCGGGGCACTTCACCGGTGTCGGAATTGGCGTCCCTCCCGTCACCGGCTGACCCCTCCTGCCCGAATCGCCATTCATCGCCATTCACAGGCAATACCCAGCTATCGCCGACTGCGAGGACGATTCCCCTTTATTGCCGCGAATCGTCCAGGTAGCTGTCAAGGTGGAAGTTGCAGGACGTCCCGGGCGATGGCCTGTTCACCACCCCATTCACTTCCAATCGGGAGGACTTCTGTGCGCCAGAACACTGTGAAGCGGGCACTCGTCGCGTTCGCCCTGGCTCTGCCGGGAGCCGCGATCGCCACGGTGGCCGCCGCGCCAGCGGCCCACGCCGACGGCTGCTACACCTGGAAACGCGACCTCTACCAGGGGCGCTCCGGAGACGACGTCCGCCAGTTGCAGATCCGGGTGGCCGGTTGGGCGGGGCGCGGGGGAACCGTCCGGATCGACGGGGACTTCGGCCCCGAGACCGCCGCCGCGGTCAAGCGTTTCCAGAGCGCGTACGGGCTGCGCAGCGACGGCGTCGCCGGCAAGCAGACCTTCAGCAAGCTCTACCAGTTGCAGGACAACGACTGCACGCCGGCCCACTTCAGCTACCGGGAGCTGGACGGCGGCTGCGGCAAGGGCGGCTGGAGCGGTGGTCCGCTCTCCGCCACCGACACCAAGGCCAACGCGGTGCGCACCATGTGGAAACTGGAGGCGTTGCGGCGCGGCCTGGGCGACAAGCCGCTCAACGTCACCAGCGGGTTCCGGGACTCCAGCTGCAACAAGCAGGTCGGTGGGGCTTCGGACAGCCAGCACCTCTACGGCAACGCCGCCGACGTGACCTCGCAGAACAGGTCGCTCTGCGAGATCGCCCGCGCCTCCCGCGACCACGGGTTCAGCGGCATCTACGGCCCCGGCTACCCCGGTCACGACGACCACGTCCACGTGGACTCGCGGCGGGAGAACAACCGGGACAACTCGACGAACCGCACCAGCTGGGCCGCTCCGGACTGCGGCGTGAGCCGCTGACCGAGACGACGGCCGACGCCGGTCCGGCCCCACGGGATCACCAGGGCCGGGCCGGCGTCGGGGCACCGGGGCCGGGCGCTCAGCTCGCCCGGGGCCAGCGCGGCGCGGCGGCGGGGGGCGTCACCGGCCGGCCGGGAACGCCGGAGCGCACACCCGGCCGCATCCCCGCCGCGGCGGGCCGCGCCCCGGGCGCGACCGGCCGACCGGCCTGGCCACGGGCCGGGTAGCCGGCCGCCGGGGCGGTCCGCGCCGGGGCCGCGCCGGGCCGGGGCGTGGTGTAGGTGAACGGGAAGGGCACGTGCACGAACGGGTTCCCGTGCCGGATCAGCGCGTCGATCTGACGCTCGTTCAGCCCGTGGTTCTCCAGCACCCGCCGCCCCCAGCGGTGCAGCCGGCACGGGTACGACGCGCCGTCGTTGCGGCACAGCGGCCCGTTGGGCCATTCCTCGGCGGCGTGCACCACGACCGCTCGCACCGCGAGCCGGACGTCCTCGGGTGTCAACGAGGCGGGCACCGGCACCTCGCCCAGAACCTGATCGATGGGGTCCGTCGACTGCTCACCAACTCGCACGGCAGGCCTCCCGCAACTCGGCAGCGACTGCGGCTGAATCGCCGCAACGCATCCTCGCGCAGTGGTACGGGCGGTGACCGGCGGCGGTTCAATCCCCCCACGCGGTGAGCAGATCCTCCGGCGTCAACACCCGCACCCCGTCCACCACCGCGCCGGCCCGGGTCACCGCCAGCAGCGGCACCTGTTCGTCGGCACCGGGCAGCCGGGGCCGGTGCAGGGTGAGCCGTCCCAGGTCGTGCCCGTCGAAGGGCCGGTTCTCCAGCCACTTCACCGAGCCGACGACGGTGATCCGCCGGGCGACCGGTCCACGGTCCGCCCCGACCAGGTCGATCTCCGGATCGTTGGTCCGGGTCCAGTAGCCGCCCACCACGCCGGTGTCCGCCGGCAGGTGGCCGGCGGGCAGCCGGCGCAGCGACTCCCGTACCACCGGCTCGATCGCCCGCCCCCGCCAGGACGTCCAGGAAGTACGCAGCCGGGCCAGGGTGAGATCGCCCCGCCCGCGCTCGATCTTAGGCAGGTACGGGCCGAGAAAGGTGAGCCAGAAGCGCAGGTACGGGTCGGCGGTGGGCTGGGCGGACGCGGTGAAGAACAGGTGCCGGCACCCCGGCCCGGTCGACAAACTCCTCGACCAGGCGGGACTTGCCGACCCGACGCCGCCCCCGCATCAGCAGTGCCCGCCCGGGGCGACCAGCCCGCCCTCCCCGGCTGACCTCGGCCAGCATGCCGTCGAGCAGGGCGAGTTCCCGGTCCCGCCCCACGAAGCCGTGCATACCCCGCTCCGATGCACCCAGATTTGATACCACCAAAAATGAGGGTCATCGAATCTGGGTGCTTCAGATCGTCACACCAGGCCCGCGTCGTGGACCAGCAGCGCCACCTGGACCCGGTTGTTCAGCGCCAGCTTGGTCAGCAGCCGGGACACGTACGCCTTCACCGTCGCCACGCTCATGAACAGCTCCGCCGAGATCTCCGCGTTGGTCCGGCCGTGGCCGAGCGCCACCGCGACCTCGTGTTCCCGCTCGGTGAGCCCGGCCAGCAGCCGCAGCGCCCGGTCCCGACGCCGGTCCGGACCCGGCGTGGGCCCCACGGTCAGGTGGCTGATCAACTGCCTGGTCACCGTCGGCGACAGGGTGGCCTCACCGGCGGCCACCCGCAGCACCGCCCGGACGATCTCGGCGGGCGGGGTGTCCTTGAGCAGGAAACCACCCGCCCCGGCCCGCAACGCGCGCAGCACCTGCTCGTCGGCGTCGAAGGTGGTCAGCACCAGCACCTCCGGCGGGTCCGGCAACGCCCGCAGCGCCTCGGTGGCGGCCAGCCCGTCGACCCGGGGCATCCGGATGTCCATCAGCACCACGTCCGGCGTACACCGGGCGACGGCGGCGGGGACCTCGTCGCCGTCGGCGGCCTCGCCCACCACCCGGACGTCCGGCACACCCCCGAGGATCATCGACAGCCCGGCGCGGACCAGCGGGTCGTCGTCGACGATCAACACCCGCACCGGGGCGGCGTCGCCGTCCGTCGTGCCGGTCACCGGGCACCGCCGGGCAGCCGGGCGGCGGTACCGGCCGGGCGGCTCATGCCGGCCACGGCAGCCGGGCCGCCAGCCGGAAGTCCCCGGTCGCCCCGTCCCGGCCGTGGGTCAGCCGGCCACCGGCCAGGGTGACCCGCTCGGCGATGCCGACCAGCCCGGTGCCGGCGCCCGGCAGGGCCGGCGCGGAGGTGCCCACCGGCCAGGGGTTGCGGATCTCCACCGCCAGCTCCCGCCCCGGGCCGCCGGCCAGCCGGACGCCGACCGTCGTGTCGGGGGCGTGCTTGCGCGCGTTGGTCAGCCCCTCCTGCACGATCCGGTACGCGCTGCGCCCCACCGCCGTCGGCACCCGCGTCGGTTCGGCGACCTCGTCGACCAGGGTGACCCGGACCCCGGCGGCCCGGGACTCGGCGATCAGCGCGGGCACGTCGGCGAGGGTGGGCTGGGGGCGTTCCGGTGCGGCGTCGCCGCCGGCGGTGTCGGCCCGGAGCACCCCGATCACCTCGCGCAGGTCCTGGAGGGCGGCGTGGGCGCTGCCCCGGATCACCCCGGCCGCCCGCGCCACCTCCTGCGGCGGCGCGTCCGGGCGGAACTCCAACGCCCCGGCGTGCAGGCTGAGCAGCGAGATCCGGTGCGCCAGCACGTCGTGCATCTCCCGGGCGATCCGGGTGCGCTCCAACTGGCGGGCCTGGTCGACGCGGAGTTGCTGCTCGGCCTCGGCCCGGTGGGCCCGGTCCCGCAGCGACAGCACCAACTGCCGGCGGGCGCGGACGAACAGCGCCCACGCCACCACGATCCCGACGAACATCAGCGTCCAGGCCACCGTCGCCCAGTAGGGCAGCGTCGGGTCGGGGCGTACGACGGTGTAGAGCGGGATGACCGCCAGGTGGAAGCTGACCAGCGCCGCGCCGATCGGCAGCGGCCGGTGGATCAGCACGGTGAACACCACGACCAGCATCGCCACCCCGGCGGTCACCGAGAACAGCGCCAGCGGCAGGCCGGCCACGGCCAGCCCGACCGGCCAGCGCCGACGCAGCCACAGCGCCGCGCAGTAGCTCAGGCCCGCCGCCAGGTCCACCCCGACCAGCCAGGACGGCCCGGCGTTGTGGGCGAACTGCGGGTCGGGCGACATCGCGTCCCCGAACGCCACCAGCGCCCAGCCGACGGCGAGCAGGAAGGCCACCGTGTCGACCAGCCAGTCCCGGGGCGTCCGCCGGGCCGCCCTCGCCTCGGGCGTCAGCGCCCCCGGCAGCAGCCAGGGATGATCGGGTACGACGGCAGCACTCACCCACCCATGCTAGAAAGCCGAACGGCGCCGCGGACACCAACCAAAGTCGAGGTCTTCGGGTAGACCGAGGTAGGGGCGGCCCTCGACCGCCGGCCGCAGCGCCCGGCCGGGTGGCTGGGACAGGCTCGACGGCATGATCGCAGTTGACCACCTCACCAAGCGGTACGGCCCGCATCCCGCCGTCGACGACGTCTCGTTCCGCTGCGAACCGGGCACGGTGACCGGCTTCCTCGGCCCGAACGGGGCGGGCAAGTCCACCACCATGCGGATGCTCTGCGGGCTGACCCGCCCGAGTTCCGGCACCGCCACCGTCGCCGGTCAGCCCTACCGCGAGCTGCCCAACCCGGGCCGCGAGGTGGGCGTGCTGCTGGACGCCTCCGCGCAGCACGTCGGGCGCAGCGGGCGGGAGACGTTGTTCCTGGCCGCCCGGATCATGGGCGTGGACGCCGACCGGGTGCCCGCGGTGCTCGACCGGGTGGGCCTGAACCCGGTGGCGGCGAAGCGGCGGGTCGGGGCGTACTCGCTGGGGATGCGGCAGCGGCTCGGCCTGGCGCTGGCGCTGCTGGGTGAGCCCCGGGTGCTGGTCCTCGACGAGCCGGCCAACGGCCTGGACCCGGAGGGGATCTTCTGGATGCGCGGCCTGCTGCGCGACTTCGCCGACCGGGGCGGCACCGTGCTGCTCTCCTCCCACCTGCTGCGGGAGGTGGAGGCGGTCGCCGACCGGCTGGTGGTGATCGGCGGCGGCCGGGTGGTCGCCCAGGGCGGCAAGGACGAACTGCTGGCCGGGGCCGGCACCCTGGTCCGGGCCCGCGACCCGCACGCCCTGCGGCTCACCCTCGACCGGGCCGGGCTGGACACCACCGCCAGCGCCGACGGCGGGTGCGTGGTCCGCGCCGAACCCGACGCCGTCGGGCAGGCCGCCGCCGACGCCGGACTGGTCCTGACCGAGCTGCGGCCGGCCGGCGGCGGTGGCCTGGAACAGCTCTTCCTCACCCTGACCGCCGGCGCGAGCACCAAGGAGGCCGTGCAGTGACCACCATGACGACCACTCCCCCCACCACCGTCCGGCCGGTCGTGGCCGGGCCGTCCCTGACCCGGCTGGTCGGGGTGGAGCTGCGCAAGCTCGGCGACACCCGGGCCGGCCGTTGGCTGCTGGCCTCGATCGGGCTGATCGCCGCCGCGATCGTCGCGCTGCAACTGCGCTTCGTCGACGACGCCGCGCAGACCTTCACCAACTTCTTCACCGCGTCGCTGGCGCCGGTGGCACTGCTGCTGCCGGTGCTGGGCATCCTGTCGATCACCGCCGAGTGGTCCCAACGCACCGCGCTGACCACGTTCGCCCTGGTGCCGCGCCGGGAACGGGTGATCGTCGCCAAGCTCGCCGCCGTGCTGCTCGCCGCGTTGGCGTCGGTGCTGGTGAGCCTGGCCGTCGCCGCCGTCGGCACAGTGCTCTCGGGGGTCACCGGCGGGTCGGGGAGCTGGGACTTCGACTGGACACTGGCCGGGCACGCCGCCGTGTTCCAGTCCATCAACGTGCTGATCGGCGCGGGATTCGGGTTGCTGCTGCTCAACACCCCGCTGGCGATCGTCACCTCGCTGCTGCTGCCGACCGTGTGGGGCATCCTGTCCGCGATGATCGCGGCCCTGCACGGCCCGGCCCGCTGGCTGGACACCTCGATCACCATGGAGCCGCTGCTCGGCCCGGACATGACCGCCGGGCAGTGGGGTCGGCTCGGAGTGTCCCTGCTGGTCTGGGTGGTCGCGCCGCTCGCCGTCGGAATGGTGCGCACGCTGCGGCGTGAGGTGCACTGACCATGCGGGGGCGGGAGCCGGACGCCGCGACCAGGGTCGGTGGTGACGTCGGGGAGCTGGTGGTGCTGTGGGTCGGCTTCCCGCTGCTGGGCGTCGCCGTGGGTGGCCTGCTGCCGCTGGTCGCCGACTGGGTGGCCGGGCTGCCCTGGGCTCCGGTGCAGGGGTGGTTCGAGCTGGTCGCCGGGCTGCCGTACCGGCGGGCGCTGGCCGGGGGCGTGACGCTCGGGGTGCTGGCCGGCCTGTTCGTCGCCCACGTCGGCACCCGGGAACGGTTGATCGTCACGGTGGACCGGGGCGGGGTGCGGTGGCGGCGCGACGGCGTCGACCGCGAGCTGCCCCGGCGCACCGTCACCGCCGTCTTCGTCGACGGCAGGGAGCTGGTGCTGCTCGGTCCGGCCGGCGCGGAGCTGGCCCGGGAACGCTCCGACCTGAGCCGGCGGCGACTGCGGGACGCCTTCGACGGGCACGGGTGGCCGTGGCGGGACGCCGACCCGCACCGGGAGGCGTACCGGCGGTGGGTGGAGGGGTTGCCCGACCTGCCGCCGGGGGCGGACCCGCTGCTGCGCGCCCGGCAGCGGGCCGTCGACGCCGACCGGGCGCGCGACGTCCGGGAACTGCGAGGGGAGCTGGCCCGGATCGGGGTGGTCGTCCGGGACGAGGGCGGACGGCAGTACTGGCGGCCGGCTCCGCGCCCGGGTGGGCAGGCCCCGCCGCAGCCGTAGCCCGGTGCCCCGGCCCGGCGTCCCGTTCGAGCGTGACCGGGTCGTTGCCGATTGTGCATCCGCCGCACAGGGAGTATCAACCAAGGTGGATGTACTCCGGCGGAAGGGGACGACGATGGCCTCCACAGTCGACCGCGGCGGGATCTTCCGCCGCAAGCCGGTCGAGGAGATCGCCGACGAGACCGACCAGGGGTTGTCCCGTTCGCTGGGGTTGTGGCAACTCACCGCGATCGGCGTCGGCGGCATCATCGGGGCCGGCATCTTCGCCCTGGCCGGGGCGGTCGCCAACGAGACCGCCGGGCCGGCCGTGCTGGTGTCGTTCCTGATCGCCGGGCTGGCCAGCGCGGCGGCGGCGCTGTCGTACGCCGAGTTCGCCGGCATGATCCCCAAGGCCGGCTCGGCCTACACCTACGGCTACGCGGTGCTCGGCGAGGCGGTCGGCTGGTTCATCGGCTGGGACCTGCTGCTGGAGTACACCGCGATCGTGGCGGTGGTGGCGATCGGCATCTCCGGCTACTTCGGTTTCCTCGTCGGGCAGCTCGGCGTCGACCTGCCGGCCTGGATGCTGGGCGCCCCGGGCACCGGCGACGGGCACGTGGTGGACCTGTTCGCCGTGCTGCTCTGCCTGCTGATCGCCTTCCTGCTGACGTTGGGCATCCGGACCGCCGCCCGGTTCGAGACGGTCGTGGTCGGGGTGAAGGTGGCCGTGGTGCTGCTGGTGATCGTGGTCGGCTTCTTCCACGTCCGCACCGCCAACTACTCGCCGTTCTTCCCGTTCGGGCTCGGTGGGGCGTTCACCGGCGCGGCCACGGTCTTCTTCGCCGTGTTCGGCTACGACGCGATGAGCACCGCCGCCGAGGAGTCCCGCGACGCCCGCCGGCACATGCCGAAGGCGATCGTCTGGTCGCTGGTCATCTCGATGGTGCT
Source organism: Micromonospora sp. HM134 (assembly GCF_007833915.1). Taxonomy (NCBI): domain Bacteria; kingdom Bacillati; phylum Actinomycetota; class Actinomycetes; order Micromonosporales; family Micromonosporaceae; genus Micromonospora; species Micromonospora sp. HM134. The sequence goes on along the minus strand of NZ_CP041061.1, from coordinate 1,212,484 downwards.
GTACGTGCTGGCCACCCTGGTGCTGACCGGGATGCAGAACTACCGGGACATCGACCCGGAGAGCGGCTTCTCCTCCGCGTTCGCCTCGGTGGGGCTCTCGGGCCTGGCCAGCGTCATCGCCGTCGGGGCGATCATCGGCATCCTGACGGTGATGTTCACCTTCATGCTCGGGGTGACCCGGGTGTGGTTCTCGATGAGCCGCGACGGCCTGCTGCCGGCCTGGTTCGCCAAGGTGCACCCGGTCCGACGGGTGCCCACCCGGGTCACCTGGATCGTCGGGGTGGCCTCGGCGGTGATCGCCGGTTTCCTACCGATCCGGCAGGCCGCCGAGCTGACCAACATCGGCATCCTGCTCGCCTTCGTGGTGGTCTGTGTCGCGGTGATCGTGCTGCGCTACCGCAGCCCGGACGCCCCACGGACGTTCCGGCTGCCCGGGATGCCGGTGGTGCCGGCGCTCGGGGTGATCTTCTCGATCTGGCTGATCAGCTTCCTCGACCACGTCACCTGGCTGCGGTTCGCCGCCTGGTTCCTGCTCGGCGGGCTGATCTACGCGTGCTACGGGTACCGCCGCTCGGCGCTGGCCGGGCGCGCCGACCCACCGGCCGACAAATCCGGGCGGTGACCGCGCCGCCCCGGGACGCCCGCCGTCCGGGCCAGCAACAGCGCGGTGCCGAGGCCGGCGACCAGGCCGGCCAGCGCGGGGAGCACGTCCGGGTCGCCACCGCCGACCGGGCTGTTGCCGGCCAACGCGGTCAACGGCGCGCCCGGTGAGAGGGCCGTGCTGACCAGCAGCGCGACGTGCCACAGCGCGCCCGGGGCGAGCAGGGCCACCGCGCCGGGCAGCGGGTAGCGCCGCGCCGGCAGGGCGGGCCGGGTCAGCAGCGTCACCCACAGCAGCAGGACCGCGCCGAGCAGCGCCACCGGCACGAGCCGGTCGGCCGGCCCGACGAGCCGGATCAGCGGCAGGCCGACCCCACCGGCCACGGCCAGCCCCACCGCCAGCACGAGGCGACGTCGACCTCGTGCGGGAGCGGCGGCCAGCGCACCGGCCACGGTCACCGCCAGCAGGAGCAGAGCGGTGGCCAGGGTCGCCGGGCCGAGGGCGGGTTCCCGGTCGGTCGGCGACCGGGTCAGCACGGCGGTCAGCGCCAGCGCCGCCGCGACGGCGGCCACCCCGGCCAGGACGGCCCGGTCCCGGCCGCCCGTCCGGAGCGGGCCCGCCGGAAAGACGGTACGGTCCGACCTGGCCACTACCGCCGCGCCGGGCGTGTCTCCCGGGCCGGTCCCGTCCGCCCGGCGGTGGGGACCGTCCACACCGGTCGCGCCGTCCCGGCGTACGGCGAGCAGCACGGTGATGGCGACGGCCAGCCAGCCGGCGGCGACGAGTGACACGGTCGCGCCGGGGCCGGTGGGGTCGGCCCGGTCGACGGCGACGTCGGCGGCCAGCGCGCCACCGCCGAGCAGCACGGCCGGCACCAGCCACGAACGCCGGCCGCCACCGGCCAGCACCAGCCCGGACGCTACCGCCATCAGTGCCAGGAAACGCAGGTCACGGGCCCAGTAGGTGGACGCCTCGGGGAGCCGCTCCGACCACGGGCCGACCGGTTCGGTGAGCGGTTGCCACACGGTCATGCCGACCGCCCAGAGCGGCACCGCCAGGGCGGCGAGCCCGACGCCGACGGCGGCGAGCCGGCCGCCCGATCGCGGAGCGTGACCGGCCGGGATGGGCATCATGGATGGTCAGACGCCATCCGGGCGGCTACGGTTCCCCCTCTGGGGAGGTGCCGTCGGTGTACGTCGTGTCCGTGATCAACTACAAGGGCGGGGTCGGCAAGACCACCGTGACCGCGAACCTCGGGGCCGAACTGGCGAACCGGGGGATGAAGGTGCTGCTGATCGACCTCGATCCGCAGACCAGTCTGACGTTCAGCTTCTACGACCCGGACGACTGGCGGGAACGGCTGCGCGATGGCCGTACCGTGAAACGCTGGTACGACGGCCTGCGCGGGGACACCCCGGCGGTTACGCTGGGTGAGCTGGTGGTCTCCCCCGGCCCGGCCAACGCCCACCTGACCGGGGCCGGCCGGCTGGATCTGATCGCCTCGCACCTCGGCCTGGCCGACATCGACCTGGCGCTGGCCCGGGGCGTGGCCGACGGGGAGGACTACGACCGGGAGCTGTTCCGGGTCCGTGGCGCGCTGGCCGAGGGGCTGCACGACGCGGCGCTCGACGGCTACGACCTGGTGCTTATCGACTGCCCGCCGAACTTCAACGTGGTCACCCAGTCCGCCGTCATCGCCAGCGACCACCTGCTCATCCCGGCCCGGGCCGACTACCTGTCCACCCTCGGCATCGACCATCTCTGCGGCAGCGTCCGGGAACTGGTCGACCGGTACAACGCCGACGCCCGCCGGTTCGCCACCAGTCGCCGGCACCACAAGGTCGCCCCGGACGTGGCCGGGGTGGTCTTCACCATGATCCAGTTGACGGCGCAGCGGCCGATCGCCGCCCATCAGGGCTACCTGGACCAGGTACGGGCGCTCGGGCTGCCGGTCTTCCCCACCGCGCTACGGGAGAACGTCACGCTGTTCGCCGGGAACACCCCGCGCGGCGTTCCGGTGGTGCTGCGGCACCGGGTCACCGCACCGGTGGTGCAGGAGGAACTGCGGCAGATCACCACCGAGTTCATCGCCCACCTGCAACCCCGCGAGGTGACGGTGTGAGCGGTCCGGAGTCGGCGGGGGACGTCGCGGTCGTCGTCCTGGCCCGGGTGGGGGAACTACTGGCCGGGCTGTCGGCCGCCGACGCCCTCGCGCTGGCGCAGGGGCGGGCCCGGCTGGTCGTCGCCCCGGTGGCCCCGCTCCGGGACGGTCCGGACCGGCCGGTCGGGGCGGGACCGTCCGCCCCGTCGGGCGTCGACCTGGCCGCCGCGTCGGCCACGTTGGACGCCTTCGTCCACCGCCGGGACGGTACGGAGTACCTGACGCCGTGGGCGATGCGGGACCTGCGCGCGTTGGCCGCCCGGCTCGGCCTGCGCGGGGTGGCCGGCCTGCGCAAGGCGGAACTGGTGGAACGGCTGGTCGACCGGACGATCGGGTTCCGGGCCGCCTCCGCCGCCGTCCGCGCCCGCTGAACCGGCCCCGGCCCGGCCGCGCCGGCCGGGAGCAGCGGGCGACGCGGCGTCGGCCCGCAGACGGGAGAAGCCGGCCTGACCGGCCCGGACCTGCTCGTCCGTCCGGACGGAGCCGCCGGTCTCGATCTTGTGCGGCACCGGGCCGGTGGATACGCTCCCGCGGCTGTCTCCACCTGAGAAAGGACCGTCGTGACCGCTCCTGTCACCACCCAGAAGTCCTGGGTCGTCGCGCTGCTGCTCTGCTTCTTCCTCGGTGTGCTCGGCGCGCACCGGTTCTACACCGGCAAGGTCGGCACCGGCGTGCTCCAGCTGATCACCATCGGCGGGTTCGGCATCTGGGCGTTCATCGATCTGATCATGATCCTGGTCGGCGCGTTCCGCGACAAGCAGGGCCAGCCGCTGGTCAAGTGAGGCGACGGGCCGGGACCGCACGGTCCCGGCCCGACCGGCGTCCGGCGCGGCCCGGCACCACGCCGCGACGGGAATTCACCTCGGCGACCTCCCGCCAGGCGGGTTCCGGCCGATAACATCGCCGGGCATGGATATGAAGAGCAGCATCCGCCCGCGAACCGGGCGGCTGGTCACCGTGCTCACCGCCGCCGTCACCCTGGCGGTCCCGGTGGCGGTGGTCGCGACGTCGGCGTCGGCGGCGGCCACGTCGACCGTGGCGCAGGCACTCGCCACCCAGGACGGCCGGACCGCCACGGTCACCGGGTACGTCATCGGCCAGCCGACCGCCACCAGCACGGTGCTCACCTCCGGCTACACCGCCGACACCGCCATCGCCCTGGCCGACACGGCCACCGAGACCGGCACCAGCCGGATGCTCTACGTCCAGATCACCGCCGACTACCGCAGCACGTTCGGGCTGCTGACCAACCCGTCGCTGCGCGGCCGGCAGGTCACCGCGACCGGGACGCTGACCGCGTACTTCAGTCACGGCGGGTTGAAGAGCCCGACCGCGATGAGCCTCGGCGGCGGCAGCACCCCGACGCCCACCGCCACCACCGCCTCCCCCACCCCGGTGCCGACGGGCTCCACCGGGCCCTACGACTCGACGTACTACGCGAACGCGATGGGCAAGACCGGCAGCGCGCTGCGCACGTCCCTGCACACCATCATCAGGACCCAGACGAAGCTCAGCTACGACCAGGTGTGGGAGGCGTTGAAGGACACCGACCAGGACCCGGCGAACGCCAACAACGTGATCCTGCTCTACAGCGGACGGTCGCAGAGCAAGAGCAGCAACGGCGGCGGGGCCAACGACTGGAACCGGGAGCACGTCTGGGCCAAGTCGCACGGTGACTTCGGCACCGCCACCGGGCCGGGCACCGACGTGCACCACCTGCGTCCCGAGGACGTGACGGTCAACTCCACCCGGGGCAACAAGGACTTCGACACCGGCGGCAGCGCGGTCGCCGAGGCCCCGGGCAGCTACAGCGACGCCGACTCGTTCGAGCCCCGCAACGCGGTCAAGGGCGACGTCGCCCGCATGATCATGTATATGGCGATCCGGTACGAGGGCGACGACGGCTGGCCGAACCTGGAGATGAACAACTCGGTCACCAACGGCTCCGCGCCCTACCTGGGCCGGCTGCCGGTGCTGCTGCAGTGGCACCGCCAGGACCCGCCCGACGCCTTCGAGCAGCGCCGCAACCAGCGCATCTACGAACGCTGGCAGGGCAACCGCAACCCGTTCGTCGACCACCCGGAGTGGGCCACCGCGATCTGGGGCTGAACGGGCCGGTTGTCTCAGATCACCCCGGTCGGGCGGTGAGGAAACCGCCCGACCGGGTAACCCACCGACATGGCCAACACCGTTCCCGACATCAGCCTCAACGACGGCAACACCATCCCGCAGCTCGGCTTCGGGGTCTACCAGATCGAGCCGAAGGACACCGCCGAGGCCGTCGGCCGGGCGCTGGAGATCGGCTACCGGCACATCGACACCGCCGAGATGTACGGCAACGAGGCGGAGGTCGGCGAGGCGGTCCGCGCCTCCGGGCTGGACCGGGGCGACGTCTTCGTGACCAGCAAACTCAACAACGGCTTCCACCGCCCCGAGGACGCCCGCAGGGCGTTCGAGTCGACGCTGGCCGCGCTGAAGATGGACTACGTCGACCTGTTCCTCATCCACTGGCCGCTGCCCACCCGCTACGACGGCGACTTCGTCTCCACCTGGAAGGCGCTCGAGGAGTTCCAGCGCGACGGCCGGGCCCGCTCGATCGGGGTGTCGAACTTCCAGGTGCCGCACCTGGAGCGGCTGGCCGCCGAGGCCGACGTGGTGCCGGCGGTCAACCAGGTCGAGGTGCACCCGTACCTCACCAACGAGCAGGTGCGCGCGTACGGCAGGGAGCACAACATCCTCACCGAGGCGTGGTCTCCGATCGCCCAGGGCAGGGTGCTCGACGACCCGACGGTCGTCGACGTCGCCGAGCAGGTGGGCCGTACCCCCGCCCAGGTGGTGCTGCGCTGGCACGTGCAGCGCGGCGACATCGTCTTCCCGAAGTCGACCACCCCGAAGCGGATCGAGGAGAACTTCCAGCTTTTCGACTTCACCCTGGACGACACGGCGATGGAGCGGATCAGCGGGCTGGACAAGGGCGAGGCCGGCCGGACCGGCCCGAACCCGGACGAGTTCGACTATATCCCCGCCTGAGCGAACACCTCCGCCGCCGGGACGCGGCGCGACCACGGAGCGGGCCCGGGCCAGGGTTCCGCTCCGTCGCGTCCGGCCACCGGTGGCGCTCCCTGCCGGGACGGCAGATGGTGGTCGGACGCTGTCGAGCTGACGACGTTGGCGAATCAGCGACACCATCTCCGTCATTGATGCACGTGCATCGATATCCGTACCATCCGGGGTATGCGTGCCCGTCGTGTCACCGCCACCGCCGCTGCCGCCGCGCTCGCCAGCCTGGTCGCGGTCGGCGCCGCCCGCGCCGACGACACCCCGGCGCTGACCACCCCCGGCGCACCCGTGGTGGTCGCCAACGAGCCGCACCGGCTCAGCCTGACCTGGACCCCGTCGACGTGGAAGGGCGAGCCGGGCGGCACGATCACCTACGACGTGCGCTCGCCGATCGGGCCGAACGCCTACCGGGGGCTGGGCAGCACGGAGACCAACGCCGTCACCCTGACCGACCTCGCGCCGGGCACCGACTACCGGATCGCGCTCCAGGCGTACGCCGTCGGCGGCTACTCCGACACCTCGCCGGTCACCACCGTGCGCACCGCGTACGGGCGGGCGAAGGTCGACTACCTCAACCTCGACTGGGCGCCCACCGACAACCAGGCCCAGTTCCGCCTGAACGTCACCAACACCGGCAGCCGGCCGCTGGACCTGACCACCGTGCGGGTCCGTTACCACCTGCGGTTCGAGAACGGCAACGCCGCCCTGACCACCGAGTGCGACTGGGCGACGCTGGGCTGCGAGCACATCCGGCGTACCCTCCAGTATTTTCCGCCGCCCGCGCCGCCGCCCGGCCCGACGCCGACCCCGACCGTCTACCCGGTGCCCGGCACCCCCTTCCCCGGTTGGGTGGAGCTGACCTTCGACACCGGCGTGCTGGCCCCCGGCGCGTCCTCCGGGCCGATCCAGCTCCGGCTGCACCGGCCCAACTGGACGGCGATCGACGAACGCGACGACCCGAGCTGGCAGGCGGCCACCGGCGCGTGGACCGCCAACAGCCGGATCACCCTCGACGTCGACGGGGTCCGCGAGTACGGCGACACCTGGGGCTGACCGCCGTCAGGCGTGGGCTTCCCCGGCGACGGCGCGCTGGGCCGCGACGATCGTGTCGACCGGCAGTCCCAGGCCGCAGAGCACGGCGGCCAGGTAGTCCAGCACCCGCCAGTGCTGCTCGTCGGTCAGCCCGAGCCGCCGCCACGCCCCACCGGCCGCCCGCCCACCGCCACCGGAGCCGGGGCCGCCAGCCGGGCCGCCCAGGGCCGAGGCCAGCTGGGCGGTCAGCCGGCCGGCCAGCCGGGGCCGGTCCAGCCCGATCAGGAACGGGGCCAGCTCGGCGTCCGCCGCGACCAGGCGCAGCCAGCGGATCACCACCGCGCGCACCCCGGCCGGCCCGAGCCAGTCGAACGCGCTCCGGGGGCAGGTGACCAACTCCGTCGTCCGCACACCCCTCAGTACGGATCGTCGCGTACCGGCAGTTCACCGTCCCGTCGACGGCCGGTGCCCCGCCAGGAACGTCATGGTGGTCTGGTTGGCGGCCCAGCCGTCGGGGAACTTCACCGGCACGTCCAGGTGCACCGACTCCGTCGACGGGTGGGCGTCCAACAGCTCACCGATGCCGGCGCGGGCCACCACGATGCAGGCGTGCCGGTGCCGGGAGGTCAGCACGCACAGCCGCCCCGACTCCAGGTGGAAGTTCGTCGCGTCCCGTCGGCCCGAGAGCGGGTGCAGCACGATCGTCACGTCGTACTCGCGGCCCTGGAGCCGGTTGGCGGTGTCCACCGTGACGTCCGCCCCGGCCGGGCCGAGGTGGGCGCGGATCGCGGCGACCTGGTCGCGGTGCGCCGCGCCGACGGCGATCCGGTCGGCGGTCACCGGCGCGCCGTCCGGCGCATGCTCGGAGACCGCGACCGCGCCCCGGGCCAGCACCCGCAGGGCGAGCGCGGCGCACGCGGCGGCGGCCTCCGCATCGGTACGCAGGGTGTGCCGCGCCGGCAGCTCGTGCAACGCCCAGCCGGTGCCGGCGGCCAACTCCACCGCCGCGTCGAGCGCGTCGCCCGGCCCCGGCCGGGTCAGCGTCAACGCCCGGTCGGCCGGGCCGGTGCCGGCGCGGAAGCCGGTGAACGGGTAGAACGCCGCCGCGACCACCGGGGCCGCCGAGGCGGGCAGCCGCCAGGACACCGGCAGCCGGTGCACCGGCAACTCCGGGTTGTGCCGCAGCAGCACCGCCACCGCCGCCTGCATCGGGTCCCAGCTCAGGCCCGTCCAGCGCAACGTCTCGACCGTGGAGAACGGGTCGAGCTGCCCGGGATCGCCCACGAACAGCGCCCGCTCGAACCGCCCGGCCACCCGCAGCAGGGCGTCCGAGCGCATCTGGTACGCCTCGTCGACGATCGCCCACGGCCACCGCCCCTCGGTGACCGTGGCCCACTTCGCCGCCGTACCGATGGTGACGGCCGGGTCGCCCAGATCGGCGACCTTCGACGCGACCCGGACCGTGTCGTGCCCCCGCACCCGCTCCGACGGCCGGTAGTCGGTCGCCGACAGCCGGCCGATACGCAGCTCAGGAGCTTTGGTGGCGAGCCGGTCGATGAGGTCGTCGACCTGCTCGTTGGTCTGCGCCACGATCATCAGCGGCTCGCCGGCGGCGGCCAGCTCGACGGCGGCCCGCACCACGAGGGTCGACTTGCCGGCCCCGGGCGGGGAGTCGACCACCACGCCCCGGTGGTCCCCGGCGCGCAGGTCGGCCAGGACGGCCGCGACGACCCGTTCCGCCTCGACGGCGGGCGGCACCTCAAGCCCGAGCATCGACCTCTCCTCCCCAGCGTTCCCGGCACCCTACCGGCCTGCGCCGACAGGACGTCCACGTCACACCCGACTGGTACGACAGCACCACCAGGGAAGGGAGGTACGAATGATCGTCCTGAGCGACGGTGACCTGCTCACCGCTGACGCCGAAGCGCTCGTCAACGCCGTCAACACCGTGGGGGTGATGGGCAAGGGGATCGCCCTCCAGTTCAAGCAAGCCCACCCCGCCAACTACGCCGCCTACCGGGCCGCCTGCGCGGCGAACGACGTGCGGCTGGGCCGGATGTTCGTGGTCGACTCCGGCCGGGCCGGCCGCCACCGCTATGTCATCAACTTCCCCACCAAGGGGCACTGGCGGGCCGCCGCGAAGCTGCCCGACATCCGGTCGGGCCTGTCCGACCTCGCCCGGGTCGTCCGGGAACGGCAGATCCGCTCGGTGGCGGTGCCCGCCCTCGGCTGCGGTGCCGGCGGGCTCGACTGGACGGTGGTCGAGCCGATGATCACGCAGGCGCTCGCCGACCTGCCCGACGTACGGGTGCTGGTGTTCCCCCCGGAAGGCGTGCCGATCTCGACGGGCGACCCGGACCGGATCAGCTGTGTTGCGCCCGTTGGAAGAGGGGGCGGGTGATCGCCGTACTGAACTGCGGCCCCACCAGGTAGCGCTTACCCGGGAGGTAGCCGTGGGAGTTGTCGCCAACGACGGTGCCGAGCCCGGTGTGCCGGTCGAAGTCCACGAAACGCGGGCCGCCGCTGGAGCCGCCACCCATCACACACGCGGTCCCCCACTGGCCGGGCGGCTCCGGCCAGTCCTCGGTCGCCTGCTGCTCCACCGCCGGACCCACGCAGTAGGCGAGGCGCTCACCGGTGTACTCGGGCAGGCCCTCGCGGGCCTCGTCGGAGCTGGCCCGGGGGTAGCCGAACTGGTGCACCACCCGCGCACCGGGCACGTCGTAGCCGATCCGCTGGGCGACGCCGACCGCGTCCTGCACGCGGCGTCCGTCGCTGTTCGGGTGGAGCACCACGAACGCCTGGTCGTACGAGTCGTAGAGGCTCTCGATCTGGTCGTTGAGCAGCCACGTCGACGGGGCCACCGAGAGCCGGCCGACGAACCTGCCGTACGGTGCCCGACCGTCCCGGTAGCCGGGGATGAACAGCACGTTGCGCGACCACTGGTTGTCCTCACCGATGAGGTCGGTGTTGTTGACGCAGTGCGCGGCGGTCACCACGGTGCTGCGGTTGGCGCTGTCCAGCACCGTCGCCGTGCAGCTGGCGTCCTCGCCGTGGTCGGTGAAGAAGAGCCTGCCGACGGTACGCGACACGGCGTCCGCCCGGGTCCAGGGTGCGCCGTCGGGCTTCGCCACGGGCGGTACCTGCGCCGACGGGGTCTTCAGATCCGCGATCCGCTGCGGCGTCCAGTACGCCAGCACCGCCTGCCGCTCGGCGGCGGTGCCGGCCACGACATGGGTGGCGACGGGGCCGGGTGTGGCGGTGGCGGGCTGCTGAGCGATCCCGGCCAGCGTCGTCGTCACGAGCGCGGTGAGCACGCCCCCGACGCCGACACGGTTCCGCAGGCCGGACATTGGCTTCGATGTCATGCCGGAAACGTACGGCCGGAATGTCAGGAAATCGTTGGGCGGCTCCAGGATCCCGGTGGAATCCTCGGCCACTACGCCAGAATGCTGCTCGCCGCAGCCGAGGGTATGCCTCGCCTGGCGAGCACCAGGTAGACAGCGACGAAAGCCATCAGCACCAACGACACGGCGAGCGAGACGAGGGCGACGACGGCGGGAATCTTCGGATCGTCAAACAGCACGACAAATGCGTAGACCTGGAAACCCGTCAGAACAACGACGCCCGACCATGCGTCCAGGGATCTCATCGCCCGGTGCAGGCGGTTGATTCCGGGGTGCTCGCCGACATCGAGTCGTACCGCGCTGGCATGGGTCGACATCGGTCCGTTCCAGGGGCTGAGCAACGGGACGAGCCCGGAGTCCTGCCAGCTCGGCAGATGCCGCCCCACTACTTCGCCGAAGACGCGGCGGTAGAAGAGGGAGAGTCGCAGGAGGGTCACCGCCCGAAGCACCATGAACATCACGGCGATCGGAATGACGACCCGCACGGCCGAGATGTCCTGGACCTTCACCCCCAGCAACTCCACCTCCAGCAGCTTGCCGTAGGTGAGGACGACGAATACCAGCCCGAGGCCGACTCCCCGTGCCAGCGCCCGGCTGGCACTGCGCCCCTGATCCTCCTGGATCTGCAACAGACGGGACAGGAAGAATCGCACGTCCTCCTTGTCGGCGTTTCCGCCCCCAAGAAGCTTGGTGGCCCGTTGCTCGACCGTCAGATCATCCACAGCAATGGATGGTATCGAGCGCCGACAACGGCGTATTCGCGGGAAGCGATGGTATTGCTCGACTCGGATCGTTTCCCCACGTGCCGTCGCGGCCGTACGTGCTGCGTGGTCACGCCAACAAACGCCTACGGCTGACGATCCAGCCACCCGCGCCGACGGGGGGACCCGTTAACCTCCACCATTATGGACGAGCTTGAGGCAGGTATCTACGAGCATCTGGTCACCCACCAGTTCTCTGCACGCCTCAATTCCCTGGATCCGACCCGGGTCCAGCACCACCCCCTCGACCCGGCCGACTCCCACCACCCCCTCACCCGTCACCTCGCCGCCCTGATCAGCCGTGCCCTGCAAGCCGTCCCGAACGGCGATGACAAGCTGCGCCACCAGGTCGAGCTGACCAACCGGATCGCCGAGGCCGTCGCCACCCTCAGCCCCGCCGCGACCGACCACCACGACCAGATCGCCGACGCCAGAAACCTCCTGCACGCCATCGCCGCCCCACCCACACCCCCGGCACAACCGACCTTCCCGCAGCGCCCCACCACCCCGCTCTCCACCGGCGCGCTGCTGGTCAACGGCAGGCACCAGCCCCGCATCGGCCACGAGGTCAGCCACGAGATGGCGTCGGCGCAGCGCGTCGACCTGCTCTGCGCGTTCATCAAGTGGTACGGCCTGCGCATCGTCGAACCGGCGATTCGGGAGCTGATCCGGCGCGGTGGCAAACTGCGGGTCATCACCACCACCTACCTGGGCGCGACCGACCAACGGGCCCTCGACCGGCTCGCCGAACTCGGAGCCGACGTCAAGGTCTCCTACGAGACCAGGACCACCCGGTTGCACGCCAAGGCGTGGCTGTTCCGCCGGGGCAACGGCCTGACCACCGCGTACGTCGGGTCGAGCAACCTGTCGAAGGCCGCGCTGGTCGACGGGGTGGAGTGGAACGTCCGGATCTCGAACGTCGAGCAGCCGCACGTCATCGACACGTTCACCGCCACGTTCGAGGACTACTGGAACGACCCGGCGTTCGAGACCTACGACGCCGGGCGGGACGCCGAGCGGCTGCGCAACGCGCTGCGCGGGGAACGGCGCGAGGACGCACCGACACCCATCGCCAACCTGGACGTGCGGCCGTACCCGTACCAGGCGGAGATCCTGGCGGACCTGGACGCCGAGCGGCAGGTGCACGGCCGGCACCGCAACCTGGTGGTGATGGCGACCGGCACCGGCAAGACGGTCGTCGCCGCCCTGGACTACCGGCGGCTACACAGAAACAAAACCGTCGACTCGCTGCTGTTCGTCGCGCATCAGGAGCAGATCCTGCGGCAGAGCCTGTCGACGTTCCGGCAGGTCATGGGGGACGGCAGCTTCGGCGAAACCCTGGTGGGCGGCCAGGTGCCGAAGGACTGGACGCACGTTTTCGCCTCGATCCAGTCGCTGCACCGGCTGGAGATCGACCCGCAGGCGTACGACATGGTGATCGTCGACGAGTTCCACCACGCGGAAGCGCCGACGTACGCCCGGTTGTTGGAGCGGCTCGCTCCGCGCGTACTGCTGGGGCTCACCGCGACGCCCGACCGGGCGGACGGCGGCGACGTGCGGCGGTGGTTCGACGGCCGGGCGGCCGTGGAGCTGCACCTGTGGGAGGCGCTGGAGCGGCAACTGCTCGCGCCGTTCCAGTACTTCGGGGTGCACGACGACACGGACCTGTCGCACCTGCGGTGGCGGCGCGGCCAGGGGTACGACCTGGCGGACCTCGACGGCGTCTACACCGGTGACGACGCACGGGCGCGGATCATCCTGAAGGCCGTGCGGGACACCGTGGACGCCGGGCGGATGCGGGCGCTCGGGTTCTGCGTGGGCATCGGGCACGCCGGGTTCATGGCCGACTGGTTCAGCCGGCACGGCGTACCGTCGGCGGCGGTGACCTCGCGGGCGGACCGCGCGGAGCGCGACCGGCTGCTGCGGGAGTTCAAGGCCGGGAAGCTGCGGGTGCTGTTCACGGTCGACCTGTTCAACGAGGGAGTCGACCTACCGATGGTCGACACGATCCTGATGTTGCGGCCCACCGAGAGCGCCACCATCTTCCTTCAGCAGTTGGGCCGTGGGCTGCGCCTCGACGACGACAAGCCGTGCCTGACCGTGCTCGACTTCATCGGCGCGCAGCACGCCAACTTCCGGTTCGACCTGCGCTGGCGGGCGCTGACCGGGGTCAGTCGTCGGGCTATCAAGGCGGCCGTGGAGCAGGGCTTTCCGTCGCTGCCCAGCGGCTGCCACGTGCAGCTCGACCGGGTCGCCGAGAAGATCGTGCTCGACAACCTGCGCACCGCGCTGCCCACCTCGAAGAAGGGCCTGGTGGCCGAGCTGCGGCAACTCGGCGATATCGGCCTCGCCGAGTTCCTGCGGGAGACCGGCCTGGAGGTGGAGGACATCTACCGGTCCGCGTCGACCGGTGGGTGGACCGGGCTGCGGCGGCTCGCCGGCCTGGACACCTCGACCCCCGGGCCGGCCGACCGCGAGTTGGGCCGGGCCATCGGACGGATGCTGCACCTCGACGACGTCGACCGGCTCGACCTGCTGGCCCGGGTCGCCGCCGGCGAGCCGCCGCCGGACGGGCGGCTGTGGCACATGCTGCACTTCGACCTGTGGGGGCCGCAAGCGCCGCTGGCCGCCGGGGAGGAACGACTCAACCGGCTGTGGGCGGAGCCGGCCCGCTGCGCCGAGCTGCGCCAGGTCGCCGAGGTGCTGCGGGACCGCATCCACCGGGTCACCGCGCCGGTCGGCGTACTGCGGGTGCACGCCCGGTACAGCCGCAACGAGGCGTGCGCGGCGTTCGGCATGACCAACCCCGGGTCGCTGCGGGAAGGGGTGAAGTGGCTGCCAGCCGAGCAGGCGGACCTGTTCTTCGTCACCCTGGTCAAGTCGGAGCAGCACTACTCCCCCACCACCATGTACGCCGACCGGGCCATCACCGAGCGGCTGTTCCAGTGGGAGTCGCAGAGCACCACGTCGGAGTCCTCGGCGACGGGGCAGCGGTACGTCCACCACGCGGCGCGGGGTTCGACGGTGCACCTGTTCGTGCGGGAGACCCGGGTGCCGGACCGGGACCTCGGCGCTCCGGCCTACCTGTACGCCGGGCCGATGACCTACCGGCAGCACAGCGGCGAACGGCCGATGCGGATCGTGTGGGAGTTGGCGACCCCGCTACCGCCCGACCTGTACGCGGCGGCCCGCACCATCGCCGCCTGAGCGGGGTGCTGCGTCGAGTTGTTCAGGCAGCGTCGGCGTTCGGGGTGAACCTGACGTCCAGCCGCATGTCGAGGGCACGGGCCAGCCGTTCCAGGACAGGCAGCGTGGGGACCGTCCCACCAGCCTCGAATCGCGCCACGGCGGACTGCGTCATCCCGGCGGCTCGGGCCAACTGGCTCTGGCTCCAACCACCGGCCTCCCGCAGATGCCGCACCTCCTGACCCAGTTCGAAGGCGATCCGGGTCGCCTCGTACGTCTCGGCGACGCCAGGCTCGGCCATCCGGCGGTCACGCAGATCGTTCCAGTCGACGCGGTCACTCACCGCTCTGCCCCCTCGTTCACGATATGTCGCTCGGCTATGCACCGCTCAAGCGCCCGTCGAGCCCGCCGGATCTCCCGGTCCTCCCGCATCCGCGACTTCCGGAACACCGTGAGCAGGATGATCCTGCGTCCGGAGGTGATCCGGTAGGTCACCCGCACCGTGCCGTGCTCCAGGTAGAAGCGCAACTCCCTGAATTTGCCGTCAAGCTGCCTGGTGTGGGGTTCGCTGAGAAGAACACCTCGACCGGCAAGGAGGTCGATATAAAAACGCCGCCCGGGCAAAGTCTGCGCTTGGCAGTTCCTCCAACCATTCTCGAACTTCTGGTTCCAGCTCCACGCCACCCCAGGTCATAGCATTGATGCTATAGATCGGAGCGGTGGTCCTCCGTCAGCGACACCCGAATCCTGCCTCTGTGTGCTGCGGCAGGGTCGCCAACGCGTCTCCAGGAATCCGCTTCGTCAGGTGCCGGATCATTCGGTAGTCACGCACGCGGGGAAGTCTCGGCCGCCCTGCTCCCCTCGATGCCCAGCTCCTCGATGCGCTGCCACAGCGGCATCAGCGCCGCCTCCGGGTCCCGGCTGAACACGCTCCCCCGGATCCGTACGAAGACGCAGTTGCCGACCCGTTCCAGCACCGCCTGCCGGCGCATGTCGCTCTCCCACTGCTCCGGCCCGTGGTAGGCGTCCCCGTCGCACTCGATCGCCAGCCGCCGCCCGTCCGGAGCGGGCAGCACGAAGTCGATCCGGTACGAGCCGACCCGGAACTGCGGCAGCGGCCGGAACCCCCGGCGCAACACACGCCGCAGCACCTCGCGTTCGAAGTCGCTGTCGCAGCGCCGCTCCAGGTCGTCGTACGCCTCCTCGGCGGTGGTGACGTTCTGGCAGTAGCGCAGCAGCAGCCCCCGGGCGTCGTCGGGGCGCAGGTCGTCGGGTTGCACCGAGTGGAACACCCAGAGCTGGTCGCGGGCCCGGGAGGCGGCGACGTTGACCCGGCGGTGGTGGTCGCGCTTGGTGAAGGCGGCGACCGGTCCCTGGTGCGGGGAGACGACCGTCGACACCAGCACCACGTCACGTTCGTCGCCCTGGAAGGTGTAGGAGTCGCCGACGCGCAGCCGGCGGCGTTCCATCTCCTCCTCGCCGATCTCCTCGCGCAGCCGGGCCAGCAGGTAGAGGGCCTGCCCGCTGGTGCTGAGCAGGCTGACCACGCCGACGCTGCGGCCCGCGTACGCCGGGTCGGCGACGATCGCGGCGACCCGGGTGACGAGGGCTTCGGCCTCGGCGACGTTGACGTTGCCGTACGTGGGCAGGTCCTGACGGATGCCTTCGGGCACGTGCACGGCGACGACCGGGTCGCCGATGCCGGCGGGCCGGTCGGTGCGCAGCGGTTCGATCTCGCCGCCGTAGTAGGTGTCGCTGGAGAAGCCGATGATCGCCGGGACGGACCGGAAGTGCTCGGTGAGCAGGATGCGTTCGGGCGAGCGGCGGACCGCGTGGTCGTAGAGGCTGCTCTCCGGGTCGAAGTGCTCGGCCGACGGCACGTCGACCAGGTGTGAGTTGATCAGGCCGGTGACGCTGCCGACGAAGGAGAGCTGCGGGCCGATCTGCTGGTCGTCGCCGACCACGACGGCCCGTTGCGCCAGGGTGAGGACGGGCAGGGCGAACAGGTCCGCCTGCGACGCCTCGTCGACGATGACCACGTCGAACCGCGCCCCACCGGCGAACTGTTCGATGGCCCGGTCGACGGACATCACCCACACGGGCACGGCGTCCACGGCGGCGGTCATCGCCTTCTGGGCGTGGGCCTGCCACTGGGCGGCGTTCTTCCCCGTCCCCTTGCCGATCTTGCGCAGGGCGGTGGTCCAGTCGGCGAGGGCGGCCCGCCGCCGGTCGTCCAGCGCCAGCGACACCTCCAACCAGGCGGACGCGACCACGAGTTCCCGGGTGAGCTGGCGGATGCGTTCCCGGGTGCGGTCGACGCGCCGGCCCAGCGCCACCGGGTCGACGCTGCCGACGACCTGG
Organism: Micromonospora sp. HM134; assembly: GCF_007833915.1. NCBI lineage: Bacteria > Bacillati > Actinomycetota > Actinomycetes > Micromonosporales > Micromonosporaceae > Micromonospora > Micromonospora sp. HM134. The sequence goes on along the minus strand of NZ_CP041061.1, from coordinate 1,195,915 downwards.
TCGAACCAGGTCTGCGCGCGCCGCCACCGCCACCGGTCTAGGCAGTCCGCGCCGGTGCCGTGCAGGGCGGCGGCGGTCCCGTCCTCGAGCTGGGCGGTCCAGTCCGGGGCTACGGGCCGCAGCCGCCCGGTGAGCTGGGCGAAGCGTTGTGCCTCGGGGCGCAGGGCGGCGAGCCGGCGCACCTCGTCGAGTAGGGCGTCCCAGCCGTCGAGGTCACCCTGGTAGCTGTGGTCGAGCAGCCGCCACAGGTCGCTGGCGTCCACGCCGGACATGCCGCGTTGGAGCAGCGCGTCGAGCCGGTGCTCCTCGGCCACCAGCTCGTCGTGGACGAACACCGCCGTGGCCCGGCCGAGCAGGGTGATCAGCGCGGTCAGCCGGCGTACGTCGACTGTGTGTTCGGCGCGCGGCAGCACCCGGCGGACGGTGCGCAGCAGCGTCGGCCAGCGCCGCCGGTCCCAGTCCAGTGCGGTGGCGGCGGCGGTGAGCAGCCGACCCGTCCAGTATTCCGGTTCGTCGCCGACCTCGGCGGGCAGGCCGAGCGGCGCGCGCCACTCCGCCCACCGGGTGGCCAGGGCCTGCCGCAGCCGACGCCGGGTGACGTACGCGACGACGATGTCGACGTCGTCGGCGCTGCGCAGCACCTCGCCGTCGATCCGGCAGTCGGTGGCGATCCGGGCCAGGGTGCCCTGGAAGAGCTTGTTGACGCCCTTGCCGGCGGCGAAGCGTTGCCGCAGCTCGTCGAGCAGGGCCAGCAGCCGGCGCGGCTCGGTCAGGTGCAGCTCGGCGACGGCGACCTCGTGCCCGGCGATGACCCGGGCGGCGGCGGCCAGGTCGGCGAGCGCCTGTTGGCTGGCGGCGACGTGGTCCTCCCACCGGATCCGCCAGTTCGCGTCGGCCTGCAACAGCGCGCCGAGCCGGTCGGTCCACGCGCCCTCCCGCTCGGTGAGCAGGGTCAGTGCCTCCCGCAGCTGCCCGCCGAGTTCCTCCAGGGCGAGCTGCCCGACGGCGCGTACCTCGGCGATCAGCACCCCGGCGTCGGCGAGCCGGTCCAGTTCGTGCCGGGTCGCGGCCAGCTCCCGGCGGTCGTCCCGGATCGCCTCGGCGGTCGGCAGGTCGGCCGCCGTCGGCAACTCCCGCAACGCCTGCGCCCGGTCGGGTCGCCGGGTACGCCGGGCGATGTCGAGCAGGTCGCTGAACTCCTCCCCGGTCAGCGGGGTGTCCAGGTCGGCGGCCAGCGGGTCGGGGATGTCGCCGTACCGGTCGGCCCGTTCGCGCAGCCACCCGCCCACGTCGCCGGGGGACAGCCGGACGCCGTCGATCTCGTACCGGGCGGATTCGTGTTCGGCGAGCGCGCGCAGGCCGGCCAGGGCGAGCCCGAGGTCCCGCTCGGCCTCCTCCAGTTGCCGGCGCAGCCGGTCCACCCGCTGCTGTTCGGCGCGACGGTCCAGGGTGGCGCCCCGGTCGGAGAGTTCCCGGGCCGCGAGCTGGAGCTGCACGAGCTGGTCGGTGGAGCGGCCGAGCACCGCCAGGCAGAGCGGCTGGATCTCCGCCGGCAGGCCGTCGCGCAGCACCCGCAGCGGGTCCTCCTTCTGGGCGACGACGAGCACCCGTTTGCCGTGCGCCATCAGGTGGCAGATCAGGTTACGGATGGTGTGCGTCTTGCCGGTGCCGGGTGGCCCCTGCACGGCGACGTTGCGGTGCTGGGCGAGCCGGCGGGCGATCGACTCCTGCGCCTCGTTGGTGGGCAGCGGCATGAGCAGCCGCTCCCCCAGCGGGTGCCACCGCTGCGGCTCGTCCTGCGGCATCTCCAGCCGGCTCGGCTCGTGGGCGAGGATGGCGGCGAGCGCGCCGATGCCGGTGGTGTCGCCGGCCAGCAGCCGGGCCCGCAGTTCCTCCAGGAAACGGCGCAGCATCCGCTGCCGGGGCCGGACGAACAGCACCCCGGTGTCGTGCACGTACCCGCCGGTGGGGGCGGGGGCGTCGGCGTCGCGCAGCACCGGGTCGTGGCCGAGGCGGCGCAGCGCCCGTTCGAAGAACTCCCGCCTGTCGAATTCCGCCCAGACGTCGAGGTCGAGCTGCCCGCCGGACCCGGCCAGGGCCAGCAGTTGCCGCAGGTACCGTTCGTCGAGGCCGGTCAGCGGGTCGGTCTGCAACCGGGCCGGCCCCTGCGGCACCACCCGCACGACCGACCGGTCCGGGTCGTACTCGACGGCGACCGGGGTCACCACCAGCGGATACCGCACCCGGTGACCGGCGACCCCGGTGTGGATGACGCCGTGACCCCAGACGAGTTCGTGGCTGGCGGCGGTCATGTCGATCCGGTGCATCAGGTCGAACAGGGCGCGGTGCAGCTGGCGTACCCGGTCGGTGCGGGCGGCCTGCTCGGCCCACGGCCGCCAGTCCTGCTCCCGCCACTGCTCGAAGCGGGGCCGCAGCCGCGCGACGGTCTCGTCGTCGCCGGTCAGCCTCGGCTCCGCCGGGTAGGGCGGGGTGTCGGCGAGGTGCGCGACGAACTCGACGGGGGTCTTCAGCCGCCGGGGTGCCGCCGGCAGGCCGACCTGGAGCCAGCTCACCCCGTCGGCCGAGACGCCCACCTGGCAGTCGGGGTGGTCGGGCAGGTCGTGCTGCCAGAACACGTCCGTCGTGGGCACCGCGCGGGCCGGCTTCTCCAGCTGGGCGCGCACGGCCATCAGGTAGTCGACCAGCGCGGTGGTGCGCTCCAGGATCAGCGCGGGCGATTCGATGTCGGACGTGGCGCGGGAGAGCATGCGGCACCTTTGCTGGCTGTGGCGGTCCCCGGCACCCTACCGGCGATTTCCTCCCGGACGGGACCTCCGGTCGGCATTCTTCACCTCCGGCGGCGGTCAGCCGGCTTCGGCGCTCGCCCGCGCCAGGTTCTCCGGCAGGTCGTCGGCGTGGTAGACCCGTTCGGACGGCTCGATGCCAGCGAGGAACATCGCGTACACCGCCGCCATCCGCAGCCACGCCACCGGCCGCAGCAGCGCCACCGCCCGTTCCGGCCGGCAGCCCGGCACGTCGGCCCGCCAGCGCGCGCACCAGTCGGCGACGAGGGCGGCGGCCGGCCCGGCGGGCACCTGCTCGGTCAGCCGGAGGATGTCGAAGGCCGGGTGGCCGACGAACGCGTCACCCCAGTCGATGACGGTGTGTCGCCGCCCGTCGGCGCGGACGTTGCCGGGGTGCAGGTCGCCGTGCACGAGGGTGTCGGGCAGCCCACACCGGGCCACCTCGTCGAGCCGCGTCCCGACGCCGACGAGCTGCCGGTGCGCCGGGTGCGGGGCGAGCGTCGCGCGCAGCCACCGGGCCAGGGCGGGGCCGCGCAGGTCCGGCACTCCGGCGGCGACGAGCCGGTCGACGGCGGGCAGCGTGCGGATCTGGAGGGCGTGGTGCCGGGCGGCGATCGTGGCGCGTTCGGCGGGGTCGGCGCCGTAGCGGTCCTCCCCCGGCACGTGGTCGAGCAGCATCCGCCCCTCGTCGTCGGCGGCGAGCAGCCTCGGCGTGGCCGGGTCGTCGGCCAGCAGCCGCAGCACCGCCGCCTCGTGCCGGAAGAACGCCGGCACCTGTTTGAGCCAGGCGGTGCCGTGCGGCCCGTCGAGCCGCCAGACCGCCGACAGGTTCCAGGTGCGCTCCTGGGCCGCCCCGGTCACCGGCCGGCCCAGCCGGTCGAGCTGCGCGGCGGCCCAGGCCAGGCTCGCCGCCGGCCCGCCCGGCTGCGCGTAGGGCGCGCGCAGCGGGTGCGCCGCCGGCTGCACCGCCTCCGCCGGCAGCAGCGGTACGCGGACCGGGCCGGCCGCCTCGGCCAGGTAGCTGACGTGTCCCCCGGGTGGCCGGCCGCGCCGTCCGGCGAGCAGCCGCAGCACCGTCACCTCGACGTCGTACGCGGCACGGGCCCCGGCGACGACCGCCGCCGCGTCCTGCCACCAGGGCACCGGCACGTCGAAGTCGGGCAGCGCCCCGAGCGTCCGGCCGACGGCGTCGACCAGGACGAGGCGGACGGTGCGGACCATGGCCGGACGGTAACGAGCCGCCCGGCCGGCGCGCGAGCCGAATACCGGCGGTCAGCTTCCCGGCGCGGTGGCGAGGATCGCGTCGAGACCCCGGGCGAAGAGGTCGTCGTCGCTCCACCGGCCGTCGTCGAGGTGACCGGAGGCGGTGAGGGTGGGGTAGGCGGCGGCGTTGGCCTCAAGGTGCCGGCGGGCTTCGGCGCGGGCCCCGGGGTCGTCGGTCTGCCGCCAGGTGGCTTCGGTGAGCGCCGCGCCGATCACGTAGTTGGCCACCAGCCGGGTGACCACGGCCAGGTGCCGGCCGGTGAGCCCGGCGCGGACCAGCGCGGCCTGGAGGAACTCCGTCCGGGCGAGGACGTGCGGGCCGAGCATGGGTCGGCCGATCAGGCCGGGCGCCCAGGGATGGCGGAGCATGGCCGCCCGCCACCCGGAGGTCAGTGTGCGGACGTCGGCGCGCCAGTCGGGGCCGGCGGCCGGCAGCGGCACCTCGCCGAAGATGTGGTCGACCGCCAGGTCGAGGACGTCGTCCCGGGTCGCGACGTGCCAGTAGAGGGCGGTGGGGGTGACCGCGAGGAGTTCGGCCAGCCGGCGCATGGTGAGCCCGTCGACGCCGGTGCGGTCGAGCAGGTCCACGGCCGCCGTCACGATCCGTTCCCGGGTCAGCGGGGTGGCCCGGCGGTTGCGGGCCGGCTCCGTGCGGAGCCAGATCGGGGCGGGCCGGCCGTCCGGTCGCCCGTCCGGTCGGCCACTGAATTCGGTCGCGTCCACCCGCAGCAGCCTAGTACCGTGCACAGTTAATTTAACGCTGTTAGATTAAGGGTCGCCGGCCGCGTCCCCGGTGGACGGTGGGTACTCGCGGAAGGGCGGTGGCGACCGTGCCGCTGATGCGGATACAACTGGACAGCGACCGGTACACCGCGCGCCGGGTGGTGGAACTGCACCGGGCCGGGAAGGTCCACCGCGAATCCCGGGACGCCGCCCGCGCCGAGGTGTGGCGGCGCGGGCGCACCCCCGCCGGGGAACCGGAATTCGTCGGCACCACCAACGGCGAGCCCGTCCGGCTCATCTACGACGTCGAGGTCCACCGGGACGTCGTCGGGTAGGCCCCCGCCGGACAGTCAGCGGACCGGGTCGTGGGTGCCCTGCGGGACGCCCGGCCGGCAGCGGCGCAACCGGTCCGCCGCCATCCGGCCACCGACGGCCAGGCCGTGCCGCTCGACGGCGGCCAGGCCGTACGCGCTGCACGTCGGGGTGTAACGGCACCGGCCCGGCCAACGGTGCGACAACCACCGCCGGTAACCGAGGATCGCCGCCCGGCCCGCCCGGTCCACCACCGGTGCCCGGCTCACCCGGGCCGTGCCCGCGCCGAGGGTGAGCAGCAGGGAGAACAGGCCGAAGTCACAGCAGGGCAGGCCGTCGCAGCCGTCGCAGTCGGCGTCGCACCAGTCGCGCTTCTTCTTGCGCTGCTTACGCTTGAAATGGATCACGCCGTACATGATGCGACGCCCCCGCCAGCCCCGCTGTCCAGGGCTTCCCTGCCGGTGGTGGGACGAAGTGGCGGCATCAGCCAGGGCCGGACACCACTACTTCGCCCCAACCGCGAGAAACACCCCAGGGGTCAGCGGTGGACGGTGCGGCGCACGCCGTCGTGGCCGGCGCAGGGCTTCGGCCGGCCCCCGGTCAGGCTGACTGCGCCGTCGCGGCACAGCACCAGGTAGCCGCGCCCCGCCCAGAACTGCGGCACGCAGTCGAACCAGTCGCAGACCCGGTGGTCGGGTTTCCGGACGGGTTCGCCGCCGCAGTAGTCGTACCCCATCGGGTTGGCCGGGGCCCCGCAGCGCCGCTCCCGCACCACCGACGGCGACGGGGACGGGCCGTTCGGTTTCGGCACCGGCCTGCCGGTGCGCGAGGAGGCCGGTGCGGGGGTGGCCGCCGCCGCCACCTCCGGCGTCACCGGCGGATCCGACTCGACGAGCACCGCCGGCACCACCAGGGTCAGCGCGGCGGCCACCGCGACGGTCCGCCGACCACCGGGAAGGCGGGCACTGAGCCGGGCCTGGGCGGGGGTGGCGATCGCCGGCCGGAACGGCGCGCTCTCGGCATGGGTGGCGATCATCTCGTCGAGCTGGGCGAGGACGGCGGGCCGCTGCTCGATGGCGTCGGCGAAGGCCAGGGTCAGCACGAACCGGAACTCGGCCGCCGCGCCCGGCGGCAGCAGCACGCCGGAGGTCTGCCGCCGGTCCAGGACCTGGATCAGGGTGACCGGAGCCGCCGGGTCGTGCAGCAGCCCGGTCATCCTCCCGTACGCCCAGTCGCGCCGGCCACGCCCGCCGACCAGGACCAGCCGACGGTTGGTGACCACCGCGATCCCGGCGTCGGTGGCCCGGACCCCGTCGGGTAGCCGGTGGCGCAGCGGCCCCGGCTCCGCCTCGACGACCAGGTCGGGGGCGGGCAGCACGGCGGTGTGCCGGACCTCGACCAGTTGCGCGCCGGGCATCGTCCAGAGGACCGCCTCGCCGGGGCTCAACGCCAACGGTAGGCCGGCCCCGGCCGCCGCGGTGCCCCGCAGGCCGACAGCGAGGGCACGCAGCCGACGCAGTTCGTCGTCGCGGCGTCGCCAGGCCCGCTCGACGGTGCGGTAGGCCCGCCGCCGTCGCTCGTTCTGCTGCCGTGCCCAGGTGTAGCGCCAGGTGGAACCCGTCGAATCAGTCATCGCCACGCCGATCCCTCCGCCGTGCGAGCCACCAACCGGGGTGTTCACCCGGCTCAACGGCGGCGACGAGACCGACGGACCCGGCAACCGGGATTTACCACCCGATCGGGGGATGGATTTCACCCGACGGCCGCACCTGGCACGCCGGCTCATCTTCGGGTCCGACGCCGTGCGGGGTGGTGCCGGCGTGGGTAACGTCAGCCGCAGCCGGGCCGCGACGCCCGCGCCGCCGACGCGAAGGGGTGCCCGTGACCGGTCCGGACCAGCGCCGCCGCGTGGTGCTCGGCGTCGACATCGGCACCACCAGCACCAAGACCGTCGGGTACGACACCGACGGCCACCAACTCGCCAGCCACTCCGTCGGCTACCCGCTCGACGAGCCGCACCCCGGCTACGCCGAGCAGGACCCCCGGCTCATCTTCGACGCGGTGGTGGAGACCATCCGCACCGTCGTCACCGAACTGGGCGACGGCATCGCCGGCCTGTCGTTCAGCACCGCGATGCACAGCCTGATCGGCCTCGACCCGGACGGCGAGCCGCTCACCCCGTCGGTGACCTGGGCCGACTCCCGGGCCAGCAGCCAGGCCGAACGGCTGCGCGCCGCCCCGTGGGGGCTGGCTCTGCACCGACGCACCGGCACCCCCGTGCACCCGATGGCCCCCCTGCCGAAACTCCTCTGGTACGCCGAGCAGGAACCGGCGCTGCACGGCCGGGTCGCCCACTGGGTCGGCATCAAGGACTACGTGCTGCTGCGACTGACCGACACGTTGGTCACCGACCACTCGGTCGCCTCGGCCACCGGCCTGATGGACATCCACCGGCTCGCCTGGGACGCCCAGGCGCTGCGCGTCGCCGGGATCACCGGGGAGCAGCTTCCCCGGCTCGTCCCCACCACCACCGTGCTGCCGGGGCTGACCGCCCGCGCCGCCATCGCCACCGGCCTGCCCGCCGACACCCCCGTCGTGGTCGGCGCGGGCGACGGCCCCCTGGCCAACCTGGGCCTCGGCGCGGTACGCCCCGGCGTCGTCGCCTGCTCGATCGGCACGTCCGGGGCGATGCGGGTGGCCGTCGAACGTCCCGCCGTCGACCCGCTCGGCGGGGTGTTCTGCTATGCGCTCACCGAGGACCGCTGGGTCGTCGGCGGGGCGATCAACAACGGCGGGATCGTGCTCCAGTGGGCCGGCGACGCCCTCGCCCCCGAGTTCGGCGAGCACGGCGAGGAGGAGCTGCTCGCGCTGGCCGCCACCGCCCCGGTCGGCTCCGGCGGGCTGATCATGCTGCCGTACCTGCTCAGCGAGCGTGCCCCGCACTGGAGCGCGCTGCCGCGCGGGGCGTACGTCGGGCTGACCCACGGGCACCGCCGCGAGCATCTCGTCCGGGCCGCGTTGGAGGGGGTCTGCCAGCAGCTCGCCCTGGTCCTGGCGTCGGTCCGGGCGGCCGGCAACGAGGTCCGCGAGGTGCGGGCCAGCGGCGGCTTCGCCCGCAGCCCGCTGTGGCGGCAGATGCTCGCCGACGCGCTCGGTATGCCGGTACGGTTCCCCGCCGGCCACGAGGGCTCCAGCTTCGGCGCGGCGCTGCTCGGCATGCAGGCGCTCGGCCTGATCGACTCCATCGACGTCGCCGCCGACCTGGTCCGCATCGACGAGACGGTACGCCCCGAACCGGCCTCCGCCGCCACCTACGCCGCTCTGCTCCCCCTGCACTCCGAGCTGTACGACGCGCTGGTGCCCACCTTCGCGTCGCTGCGTCGGCTGGCCCCCGGCCTGCCGGCGGAGCCACCACCCACCCCCGCACCCATGTGACCGCCCGTCCCACGTCGGGTCGGACCCCGTCCGAAGGTCGTGATCGCCGTGATCGCCGTGCTCACCCTCCTCGCCGCACCGACGGAACCGGCCACCAACGCCGGTGACACCCAACTCGTCGTGGCCGCCCTGCTGGGCATCGCCGCGGTCGTGCTGCTCATCGCCTGGGGCAAGGTGCACCCCTTCCTGGCGCTGATCCTCGGCGCGGCGGTGCTCGGCGTGGTCGCCGCCATGGCCCCCGACACGATGATCGAATCGTTCAGCGCCGGGGTCGGCTCCACCGTCGGCGGGGTGGGTCTGCTGATCGCCCTCGGCGCGATGATCGGCGGTCTGCTCGCCGAGTCCGGCGGGGCGGACGGCATCGTCAACCGGGTCGTCGGGCGGGTCTCCGGCACCGCCCTGCCCTGGGCCATGGCCGGGGTCGCCGCGCTGATCGGCCTGCCGCTGTTCTTCGAGGTCGGCGTGGTGCTGCTGGTGCCGATCGTGCTGCTGGTCTCGCTGCGCACCGACGTACCGTTGATGAAGATCGGCATTCCGGCGCTGGCCGGCCTGTCGGTGCTGCACGGCCTCGTCCCGCCGCACCCCGGCCCGCTGGTGGCGATCTCCTCGCTCGACGCCGACCTGGGGCTCACCCTCGGGCTGGGCCTGATCATCGCGATCCCCACCGTGATCGTCGCCGGGCCGGTGTTCGGCAACTTCATCGCCCGGTACGTGCCGGCCACCGCCCCGGCCGCGCTGCTGCCCACCCGGCAACCGGCCACCACCGGCGGTGGCCGGCGCGGACCCGGCAGCCCCGACACCTCCGCCGCCGGCCGCGACCGGGGGCCGGACGGCCGGGACGCCGGGCGGGGACCGGCCGGCGACGACGACCTGCTCAGCGACGACGACCTGGTCAACCCCGGTACCGGCCGACCGGGCGCCCCGGTCGACGACAGCGGCACCGAGACCGCCCGGCGTACCCCCGGGTTCTGGCCGGCGGTGCTCACGGTGCTGCTGCCGGTGGTGCTGATGCTGCTGCGCGCGGTCGGCGAGCTGACCCTGGCCGAGGGCACCGTCGCCCGGCAGGCCCTCGACATCGCCGGCGCGCCGATCGTGGCGCTGCTGGCCGGGGTGATCGTCGCCATGTTCACCCTCGGCTACCAGGCCGGGTTCAGCCGTGGCCAGGTCTCCTCGGTGCTCGGTGGCTCGCTGCCGCCGATCGCCGGCATCCTGCTCATCGTCGCCGCCGGTGGCGGCTTCAAGCAGGTGCTGGTGGACGCCGGGGTGGGTGACCTCGTCGCCGACGCGGCCAAGGACGCCAACCTCTCCCCGCTGCTGCTGGGCTGGCTGGTCGCCGTCGGTATCCGGGTCGCCACCGGCTCGGCGACGGTCGCCACGATCACCGCCGCCGGCATCGTCGCCCCGCTGGCGGCCACCCTGGACCGTCCGGAGGTGGCGCTGCTGGCACTGGCCGTCGGCTGCGGGTCGCTGTTCTTCTCGCACGTCAACGATGCCGGTTTCTGGCTGGTCAAGGAGTACTTCGGACTGACCGTGGGACAGACGATCAAGAGCTGGTCGGTGCTGGAGACGATCATCTCGGTGGTCGGCTTCGCCGGCGTACTCCTCCTCGACCTGCTCCTGTGACGCCCCGGACCGCTTCGGCCGGTCCGGCGTGATCAACTCAATGTCGCCGTACCAGCGGTATCGGAACGCGCGGACACCGCAGTTGTGGCGATGTTGCGAGCCTGACCCGCCGGGCCGGCGGCCGGGCAGCGGGTCAGGCGCCGGGGATGTTGCGGGGCGGGTCCTCGCCGATCAGGCCCGCCGCCGGCTTGTCCGCCGACACGGGCAGGCCGAAGTCCGCGTACGTCAGGTCGAGCGCCGAGACCTTGCCCGGCTCGCCGGACAGCTCGATCCGGTAGTGGACCAGCCGACCCTGCGCGTCCACGGTGGCGGTGAACGGCACCGCGGCGGCCCGTTCCCCGAGCACCCCGCCCACCCCGTCGCCGAGCACCTCGGTGCTGCGCCGCAGGTCCAGGGTCCCGGCATAGGCCCGCTCGCCGGTCGCGCGCACCTCGGTGGCCGCGCCGAGCGTGCTGGCCAACCGGGTGTTGTCCAGCCCGGTCCGCTTCGCGGCAGCCGCCTCGGCCGTGCCCAGGTGCCACCAGGTGCGCCCGTCCCAGACCGGCACCCGCCGGTCCGGGGCGGTCACCTTCACGTAGACGTCGGTGCCGGTGGCGAGCCGCTCGATGACCACCTTGCCGTTCGCCACGGCCAGCGTCGTCGTCTCCAGCCCGCGCCGGCCCTTCGGGTCCCAGAGCAGGGTGGTGACGTCCCCACCCGTGCCGCCGTCACCGAGATTCAGCCGGTAGGACTGCTGGTCGACCCGCTGCGCGGCGGCGGCCAGCACGGCGCCCGGCTCGGTCGGTGCCGGGCCGGCGGTGGACGGGCCGGCGGCCGGTGTCGATCCCGCACCGCCGCCGTCGGAGGTGCAACCGGCCGCCGTCACCAGCACGACGAGGGCGGCGGTGGCGGCGGCCAGCTTCGGGTGCTTCACGGCGGTCTCCCCGGGTGGCGCGCCCGCCGGCCGAGCCGATCGACGCTGGTGACAGAGCGGTCGCGCCAGCCTAGCCCGACCGCCCGCCGACGACAGGTCGGGCCCGGTCAGGGGGCCTCGACGGCGGAGATGCGGTAGCGGTGCACCTCCGCGCCACGGATCGCCGCGACCTGCTCCTGTTCCGGGCCGGACCCCCGGAACGCCAGCAGCTCGTCGTCGGACTCCCAGCGTTCGTAGACGTTGATCCGGCCCGGCTCGACCAGGTCCGCGCCGATGGCGAAGTCGACGCAGCCGGGCGCGGAGCGGGCCTGCCGGACCACCTCCACGCAGGAGGCCAGGTAGGCGTCCCGCTCGGCGGGATCGACGTAGAGACTTCCGGCGACGATGAACACGGGCGACCTCCGGTGGGTGAGCGGGACGAACCCCCATCCTCACCCACCGCAGGCGGCCCCGCTCAGGCCCGGCTGATCGCGTTGGCGTGGATCGCCTCGGCCAGGTACTCCGTCAGCCCCGGTGCGATCGCCTCGTAGTAGGCGGTGAACCGGGGATCGGCCAGGTACATGTCGGCCAACCCGGTGTGCACCTCGTACGAGCAGTCGTAGAACCATCCGACGATGAGCTGCCGGTGTTCCTCGGCCAGCGCCATCGCCTCCGCCGAGTCGGCAGGCGTCCCGCCGGTCAGCGCCGCCACGATCCGCCCGCCCCACTCCTCCTGCGCCGCCTTGAGGCGCAGCCAGTCCTCCTTCGAGTAGTTCGCCGCCCGCCGGGTCGACACCCGGTACGCCTCGGTGTCGCCCCAGCGTTCCCGCGCCTCCTCGGCGTGCTCCGCCGGGTCGACGTCACCGAAGACCTCGAACCGTTCCTCCGGGGTCAGGTTGAGTTCCATCCGTCTCGCCTCCATCGCGATCTCGATCGCCGCGACCATCTCCTGGAGTTTCCCGATCCGCCCGGTCAGCAGGTCGTGCTGCCGGCGCAGGTGCACCGCCGGGTCGGCGGCCGGGTCGTCGAGGATCGCCGCGATCTCCTCCAGCGGAAACCCCAGCTCCCGGTAGAAGCGGACGTGCTGCAACCGCTCCAGGTCCGCGTCGTCGTAGCGGCGGTAGCCGGCCGGCGTCCGGCCGCTCGGCGAGAGCAACCCGATCTCGTCGTAGTGGTGCAGCGTCCGGACCGTCACCCGGGCCGCCTTCGCCACCTGACCCACCGTGTACGCCATGGTTTCCTCCCTTCCGGCACCAAGGCTCCGGCCTGCCGTGACGTGAGGGTCAAGCCCGATTCTGCGCCGGGTTCCCCGGCCTGGGCGGCACGACGGCCGGGCCCGCCCGGGCGGGTCGCGGGAGCGGACGTCAGCGGGGGGCGGCGAGGGCGTGCAGGGCGGACAGGCCGCCCGGCCGGCCGTACCGGTAGCCCTGGCCGTGGACGCAGCCGATCGCGGTGACCGCCGCGTGCTGCCCCTCGGTTTCCACCCCCTCGGCCACCACCGCCAGGTCGAACGCCCCGGCCAGCCGGGTGACCATCTCCACCGTGGCGTACGCCCGCGCGTCGGTGTCCAGCCGGGCCACGAACGACCGGTCGATCTTGAGCTCGGTGGCGGGGATGCGGTGCAGGTAGCTCAACGACGAGTAGCCGGTGCCGAAGTCGTCGATGGCGATACGGATGCCCAGCTCACGAAGCTGGGCGAGCCGTTCCAGCACCGCCTCGCTGCCGTCGATCAACGCCGACTCGGTCAGTTCCAGGGTGAGCGCGCGGGGGGCCAGGCCGGCGGAGGCGGTGGCCGCCGTGACGGTGGCGATCAGGTCGGGACGGCGCAGGTGCGCGGCGGCGATGTTGACCGCGACGGTCGCCTCCGGCACCCGGGCCCGCCAGGTCGCGGCGGCCCGGCACGCCTCGTGGATCACCCACCGGTCGATCGGCACGATCAGCCCGGTCTCCTCGGCCAGCGGCAGGAACGCCGCCGGGGCGAGCAGGCCGAGCCGGGGGTGCCGCCACCGCACCAGCGCCTCGGCGCTGCGGACCGCGCCGGTGGCGAGATCGACGATCGGCTGGTACTCCAGGTGCAGTTGCCGCTCGTCGACGGCCCGCCGCAGGTCGGCGATCAGCTCGGCCCGGGTCACCGCCGACTCCCGCAGCGCCGGCGTGCAGGTGCGGTACGCGGACTTCCCGGCGGCCTTCGCCGCGTACATCGCGATGTCGGCGTCGCGCAGCAGGTCGGTGTGGGAGGCGTGCTGCGGGCCGAACTCGGCGATGCCGATGCTCGCCGACGGGTGGACGCCGACGTCCTCCTCGCCCGGGGACGGTTGCAGGGCGGCGAGCAGCCGCTCGGCGAGCCGTTCCGGGACGACCGTCCGGTCCCCGGCGACCAGCACGGCGAACTCGTCCCCGCCGAGCCGGGCGACGGTGCCGTCGTCGCCGACGGCCGCGCGCATCCGCAGCGCGATGCTGGTCAGCAGGGTGTCACCGGTGGCGTGCCCGAACCGGTCGTTGACCTGCTTGAAGCCGTCCAGGTCGAGGAGCAGGACGGCCACCGGCGGCCCCTCGCGCAGCGCCCGGCGGAGCTGCCGGTTGAACATCAGCCGGTTCGGCAGGCCGGTGAGCTGGTCGGCGTAGGCGAGCTGACGCAGCCGGGCCACCAGCCGCAGGTTCTCGTTGGCGGCCAGCCCCTGCCGCAGGGCGAGCACCCCGAGCAGCGCCATCATGCCGCCGAAGACCAGCGGCGGGGTCTGCCCGGTGGGGCGACGGGCCAGCACCACCGCGATGATCGCCCCGCCGACCGGCAGGTACGGCAGCGCCACCCGCCACCAGGACGGCAGCGGGGTCTCGCCGATCTCCTCGGCCCCGTCGCAGGTCGGCGGCGGTGGCCGGGTGGTGGCGACGCCGATCAGCAGGTAGCTCAGCGGCCAGCAGACGTCGATCGGGTGCCCGGGGGTGTAGCTGCCGTGCGCGACCAGCGAGACGTAGACCGCGTCCGCGCCGGCCCGGGTGACCAGGCCCGCCCCGATCAGGGTCAGCGGCGGCCACACCGAGCGGGCCGGGCCGGCCACCGCCACCAGGATGGTCAGCTGCATCAGGTCGATCATCGGGTAGAGCAGGCCGAGGGTACGCAGCGGATCGTCGAGGTCGGCGGCGGCGACGTCGCGGAACACCACCACCCAGCCGATCGGGATCAGGGCCAGCCCGACGATCACCCCGTCCAGCACGGTGCGGGCCCGGCCCACCGCGCTGCGCGGCGCGGTCAGCGCGGCCAGCAGCGCGGCCGTTCCGGTGACGATGCCGGCGGTGAAGACCGCCCCGATCAGCGGGGTGTGCGGCAGCTCGTCGGCGCTCAGCCGGTCCACCGTCCACAGCAGCCGGCCGGCGGCGGCGAGACCCATGGTGAGCGCGAGCAACGCCCAGAACCGGCGCAGCGGGGCGGGGTGCCGGCGCATCGTGCGGACGCAGGCGTAGCTGGCCCAGCTCGCCACGGCGGTGGCGGTGACGTCACTGACCAGGGCCGCCTTGGGCAGCGCGGCGAGCAGCCAGACCAGTTCCAGCACGACAGCCACCGCGGCGACGACCGCACCCACCCGGGGAAGGGTCAGCGGTCGGGTCGGCGCGCCGGAGACGGCGTCCTGGGGTAGCACGGTGATCGCTCCGGCTCTCTCTCCAACGCGCACCTCGACCGTGCGGACGGGCCACGGACGGCGAACCATCGAAGCCTAGCCAGCCGGGCGGGTCACCGCCACACTCACCGGGTCGGCTATCCGACCACTGAGGACACGACGTCGGGCGCGTCGTAGGTCGGCGGTCCCCCGTGCGTCCACGGTGTCTCCTCGGCCGTGGGGAACGTCCCGGTGGGCAGGAACGCCTCCGACAGGGTGGTCAGGCAGAGCCGCTCCCCCACCTGCGGCACGCTGCCCGGCGGCGCGGTCAGCCCCCGCCCCATCCCGCCCGACAGCTCCAGCACCACCTCGGTCCGGCCGTCCGCCGCCGGGGTCACGAAGACCACCTTCGCCTTCTGGGCGGGCCGCGCCGTCGACCACAGGGTCGCCCCGACCGGCGTCCGCACCGGCTCGGCGGTCACCACCTGGATTCTCGGCCGCAGCACCGGCCGCCTGCCGCTGTCGTCCACCCGCCCCGGGTCGGCCAGGGTCACGTCGGCGACGAACGCCTCCCCGGCCAGCCGGTGCTCGGCCATCACCAGCGGGTCGTCGTAGGCGCGCTGCACGGCGTAGCTGGTCGCGGCGCGTTCCAGCCGGTGCAGCCGGACCGCCGCCGCGACCGCGCCGTCGTGCCGGGGCTGCGGCCCGCCGTCGGCGTCGAGGTGCTCGGCGTAGCCGGTGAAGGCGTCCCGGTCACCGGCCCAGCGGCCCGCCACCCGCGCCCCGGGCGGCAGCCTGTCGAGCAACCCCAGGCCGCGCCACATCAGCTCCCAGGTGGGCGCGAGCTGCCCGCGCAGCAACCGCACCAGCTCCGCGTACGCCCCGTCGCGGGCGGCCGGGTCGTCGTCGGCCGCCGCCCAGGCCGCCATCGCCGGGGCGAGCGCCACGTTGTCGAACTCCGGGTCGGTGGCCGGGCCGGCCGGCGGGCACACCTTCGGGTCCTCGGCCCGCGCGGCGGCCACGACACCCGACGAGCCGGCCGGCGGGTCGATCCAGCCGAGCAGCGCCGGCAGGTGCTGGTCCTCCACCGCGCTCTGCCCGGTCGCCCAGTGCAGGGTCAACGCGTCGGTCATCGCCAGCAGCGCCGACGAGCCGGGCTGCTCGGCCCGTTCGGCGAAGAACGTCAGCCAGCGGCCGAGCAGCGGCACGGCCGGGTGCACCGGGTGTTCGCCGTCCGGCCGACGGAACCGGGTGGAGCGGCCGAGCAGCCGCAGGAAGGTGATCCCGGCCGGGTTCGGCACCCACAACTGCGGGGCGTCGGCGTACCGGTAGCGCACGTCGCGGCCCCGGTCCACGGCCACCGCCTCCGAGATGCCCCGGAAGCCGTCCAGCCAGGGCAGCACGGTCGCGGCCAGCTCGGTGACGAAGCGGAACCGCTGGTCCCGGTTGCGGGGCTGCGGCACGACCAGCAGCCGGGCGTCGTCGGGGGCGGTGCCGACCAGCGCGGCGAGCGGGGCGTGCGCCTCACCGGCCATCGCCAGCGGCACCAGCACCAGCGGGCGCTGCGCCAGGTGCAGGTGCCGGACGGTGGCGACCGGCTGGGCCACCCCGGCGGCGAGCGCCTGCGCCTTCGCCAGCGCGCGCAGCGTACTCATGCCGGGTGGCCGGCGAGGGCGTCGGCGCGCAGCCGGGCGGCGGCCCGCAACATCGCGGCGGCCTCCTCCCGCTCCGGGTCGGCGGCCCGCTCGCCGGTCGCCAGGGCCAGCACCTCGGCCACCTCGGCGATGCCGCCGAGGGCCTCCCGCACCGGCCGGCCCAGCGCCCCGGTCTGCCCCCGCGCCTCGTCCCGGCAGAAGTACGCCAGCTCGCAGCCGGCCAGGCAGTCGGGCGCGTACCGGGCCGGCACGGTGTGCAGCGCGGCGGTCAGCGTCACCGGGTCGACGGCCGGGTCGACGGTGAACCCGGCCGGTACGGCGGTGAGCAGGTCGTCCAGCCGGGCCATCCGGTCCAGTTGGCGACGCAGCACCAGCAGTTGCTTGCGGACGTCGATCAGGCTGGCCATCGGCTGGTTGGCGAAGTCCCGCGGGCAGACCAGCACCACGTCGTGCGACACCGCCTCCGGGTCCCGTCCGGCGGCGGCGAGCAGGTCACGCAGCGCCAGCACGTAGACGGCCGACTGGACGGCGGCGGCGGACACCTTCGCCGGGTCGGCCTGCCCGTCGATCACCGGGAACGACTTGATCTCCACCACGTGGAACCGGCCGCCGAGCCGGGCGGCGACCAGGTCCGGTTCCAGGTGCACCCGCTGACCGGCCACGTCCAGGCCGAGCAGCGGATGGTCGAACAGCGCCGCGTCCGGCCCGGTGGCGGTCAGCGCGGCCCGCGACCGTTCCCGCCGGTCCGGCAGGTCGTCCGCCCCGCCCAGGTCCGTCCAGCTCGCCCGCTGCGGCACCGGTACGCCCAGCCGCTGCGCGACCAGTCGCAGCAGCTCCGCCCCGCCGTCCGCCTTGACCTGCGCCTCGAACGCGTTGCCCCGGGTGATCGCGAACCGGGACTGGCCGAACCGGGCGGGGAAGCCGACCCGCTCGGCGAGCGCCGTCTTGTCCACCCCGGCCCCGTCCAGCACGGCCCGCCGGGCGCAGCCGGGGTTGCCGGTGAGCGCGGCGATCGTCCGGGCGTTGTGTCGTTTCGGGGGCACGTCGCCCCGGATCGCGGCCAGGCGTTGTGCGGTGCTCGTCACGACAGGCCACGATAGCGGCCCGGACCGACCCCGGCCGGCGGCCGGCGACGCGGGCGGGTTCCACGGCCGGCGGACCGGGCGGGTCAGCGGCCGGCGGACCGGTTCCAGGGCGAACGGGGCGAACGGGCACCGGCGGACGGCCGGTGGCGGCGGCGCGCCGGGCGACGGCCGGGGGTGCAGGGCGGGCGGGCGGCGGTGTGCACCGGCGCGGTCGGCGGGCCCGGCGGGCGGCCGATCAGCCAGCAGAGGAAACGGGCCACGGTCAGCCGACCGGGAGGCGGCGGGCCTCGTCGGCGTCGACGGCGGACTCGGCGCCGCAGAACGAGCACTGCCGCACGTACGTCGACCGGACCGGGATCAGCGGGACGAAGAAGAGGGTGAACTTCGTCGACCGACGGCTGATCACCTGCGCGGCCTGGTTGCCGCAGTGCCGGCAGACGGCGGTGACCACCCCCGACCGGGTGACCCTGGTGCGGAGTCCGAAGATGAGGAACATCGCCCGGCAGTACCCAGCCCGACGCCCCGGGAACCCCGGGTGGAGAATTCCGCCGCCGGCTGTCCGGAACCGGGCCCGCCGTTCGTCACCCTGGTGACGACAACGACAACCGAGGAGCTTCGGCCGATGAAGTACCTGATGCTGGTCTGCACCGACACCGCGCCGGACACCGACCCGGAGGCCGTGCCCGACATCGAGGAGTGGGTGGCCGCGTGCGACGGCCGGGGCCAGCGCGTGCTGGGCAGCCGGCTGGCGGACGTGTCGGCGGCCACCACCGTCCGGGTACGCGACAACGAGCTGCTGCTCACCGACGGGCCGTTCGCCGAGACCAGGGAGGTGATCGTGGGCTTCGACCTGCTGGACTGCGCCGACCTCGACGAGGCGGTGGAGGTGGCCCGCCGGCACCCGATGGCCTACGAGGGCCGGCTCGAACTGCGCCCCCTGGTCGACCTCTGAGCGGGACGACGGTCGGGCCGCCGGACCCGCACCACGGGGGCGGGTCCGGCGGGGACCCGGTCGGCGCGGTCGCGGCGGCGGGTGCCGAGGCGTACCCGAGGATCGTGGCCGCGCTGATCCGGGTGACCGGGGACTGGACGCTCGCCGAGGACTGCGCCCAGGAGGCGCTGGCGGCGGCCGTGGAACGCTGGCCCCGCGACGGCGTGCCGGGCAATCCGGGCGGTTGGCTGATGACGGTCGCCCGGAACCGGGCGACGGACGTGCTGCGCCGGGCCACCGTGGAACGCCACAAGCTGCGTGAGCTGGCACTGCTCACCGATCCGCAGCCGGGCGCGGACGATCCGGCGCAGGACGTGGTGGACGACCGGCTGCGGCTCGTCTTCACCTGCTGCCATCCGGCGCTGTCACTGGAGGCCCGGGTGGCGTTGACGCTGCGTACCGTGGCCGGGGTGCCGACCGCCGAGATCGCCCGCGCCTTCCTGGTCGGCGAGTCCACCATGACCCGGCGGATCACCCGGGCCAAGGCCAGGATCGCGGCGGCCGGCGTCCCCTACCGGGTGCCGACCGGGTCCGCGCTGGCCGAGCGGCTGCCGGGCGTCCTGGCCGTGCTCTACCTGCTTTTCACCCGGGGGTACGACGCCGACGGCGAGCCCGCCTTCGCCACCGAGGCCGTCCGGCTGGCCCGGCTGCTCGACGGGCTGATGCCGGCCGAGCCGGAGGTCGCCGCCCTCTGCGCGCTGCTGCTCCTGCAACACTCCCGCCGGGCTGCCCGCCGCGACGCCGACGGTGAGCTGCGCACCCTCGCCGAGCAGGACCGGTCCCGCTGGGACCATGCCGCCATCGCCGAGGCCGGCACGGTCCTGGCCCGCGCCGAACGCCTGGCGGCGTGCCGCCCGGCCCCGCCGTCCGCCGACGCCCGCACGGCCGCGGGACGCAGTGACCGGCCCGGCCCGTACCTGCTCCAGGCACGGATCGCCGCCTGCCACGCCACCGCGCCGGGCGCCGACCGTACCGACTGGCCGACCATCGCCCGCTGCTACGACGAGCTGCTGCGGCTGCGGCCCACCCCGGTGATCGGCCTGAACCGCGCGGTGGCCCACGGCTACGCGTACGGCCCGGCGGCCGGGCTGGCCCTGCTCGCCGGTGCGCGGGCCGGCGGCGCGTTGGACGGCTACCCACCGGCGTTGGCGGCGGAGGCGGAGCTGACCGCGCGCAACGGTGACCCGACCGGGGCGGCCCTGCTGTTCCGGGCCGCCGCCGATCTGGTCGGCTCGGACGCCGAACGCCGGGCCCTGCTGCGCCGTGCGGACGGCCTCCACCCCCGCTGACCTGCCCCGCTTTCCCTGGGCCGCTCGCCGGCCCGCCCGGCCGCTTCTGCTGACCGGAGACGGCCGGCCGGGGGTCAGCCCGCGTCCAGCCGGGCCACGACCTCGCGGACGGTGTCCACCGGAATGGCGAATCCGAGGCCGACGCTGCCCTCGTCCTCCCCGGTGGTGGCGATGGCGACGTTGATGCCCACCACCCGCCCGGCGGTGTCGACCAGCGCTCCACCGGAGTTGCCGTGGTTGATCGCCGCGTCGGTCTGCACCAGCCCGGTCAGGCCGTCCACCGACCGGTCCAGGGCCGACACGATTCCGGAGGTGACCGTCCCGGCCAGCCCGAGCGGGCTGCCGAACGCCAGGACGGTGTCCCCGACGGTCAGGGTGGTGTCGCTGCCCAGCGTCGCCGGGGTGAGCCCGGCCAACCCGGTCGCCCGCAGCAACGCGACGTCCGCGGCGGCGTCCTGGGCGACCACGGTCGCCGGGGCGGTACGGCCGTCGGCGAGGGTCACCGTGACCCGGCCGCCGGAGTCCACCACGTGCTGGTTGGTGAGGACGAGGCCGTCGGTGTCGAGGACGACGCCGGACCCGAGGCTGGACTCCCGGGCCCCGGTCACCTCGACGGTGACGATGCTCGGCGACACGACGGCGACCACCGTGGCGAGGGAGTCGATGGTGGCGGCGGCGACCGGGGTGACGGCCGTCGTACCGGTGACGACCCGACCCGGGTCGACGAACCGGTCCACGACCAGCGCTCCGGTGCCACCGCCCGCGACCATCAGCACCACTGCCGTTCCGGCGGCCACCAGCCGTCGACGCCAGCGCGACGATGACGGCGGCGACAGGGGCGTCGATGGTGGCGGGGGCGGGGGCGACCACGGCGGAGTCGACGACGGGGGCGGTGGCGCGGCGGCCGGGATGGTGGGCGTCGGGCGCAGCATGGTGTCGGGGTGTGGCATGGGGCCTCCTCGGTACGGCGATGGAGCCACCGTGCCGCGCCGGACTGGGGTCCCCTTGTGGCGTACCTGTGCGTCCGCCGTGCGGGGGCGCGGGTGCTCCGCCCGGGTCGGCAGCCGCCACCCGACGTCCTGCCGGGCTGACGACGTCGACGCGTCGGCGGACGACGAGAGCCGCGCCGGGGGCGGCGCGGCTCTCGTCGATCGGTCGGGCGGTGCGGTCAGGGCGTCCAGTTCGGCCGCAACGGGTAGCCGTTCACGCCGTCCGGGCCGTTGCGGGTGGCCAGCACCTGGTGCAGTTGGATGCCGTTGCGTTCGAAGGCCAACCGCGACCCGGCCATGTAGAGGCCCCAGACCCGGGCGGTGCCCCGGCCCACCTCGTCGACGCAGAAGTCCCAGTTCGCCACGAGGTTGCGGCACCAGGCGGCCAGCGTCGACGCGTAGTGCTGCCGCAGGTTCTCCTCGTGGTGCACCTCGAACCCGGCGTCGTGCACCTCGCTGATCAGGCGGCCCGGCCCGGCCAGCTCGCCGTCGGGGAAGACGTACCGGTCGATGAACGCGCCGGAGCGGTGCGGGGCCCGGTTGTCGGCCCGGGTGATGCAGTGGTTGAGCAGCCGCCCGCCGGGACGCAGCCGCTCCCGCAGCGCCCGGAAGTACGCCGGATAGTTGCGTACCCCGATGTGCTCGGTCAGCCCGATCGAGGAGATCGCGTCGAACTCCTCCCGGGGGGCGTCGCGGTAGTCGAGGTGACGCACCTCGGCCAGCCCGGTCAGCCCCTCCCGCGCGATGGCCTCCTGCGCCCACTGCGCCTGCGCCCGGGACAGGGTCACCCCGAGCGCCTTGACGCCGTACTCGCGGGCCGCGTGCCGGACCATGCCGCCCCAGCCGCAGCCGACGTCGAGCAGGCGCATCCCCGGCTGGAGCGCCAGCTTGCCGGCGACCAGGTCGTACTTGGCCGACTGGGCCTGCTCCAGGGTGTCGGTCGGGCTGTGGTAGACCGCGCAGGTGTACGTCATCGAGTCGCCGAGCACCTTCTCGTAGAAGGCGTTCGACACGTCGTAGTGGTGCGAGATGGCGGTGCTGTCCCGGCTGCGGGAGTGCCGCAGCCCGCCCATCACCCGCCGCCAGCGGGGCAGCGCCTCCTGCGGCGGGGCCGGCGGGGGCCGCAGCCGCTCCCAGCCGAGCCCGCGCACCAGGGCCAGCCCCTCGGCCAGCGAGGGGATGCGCAGCCGCAGGTCCGTCAGCACCCGCAGGGCCTCGTACGGGTCGCCGGGGTGCACCCCGCCGAGCCCGAGGTCGCCGCTGACGTAGGCCCGTGCCATGCCCAGGTCGCCCGGGGCGGTGAGCAGGTAGGACAGCCCCCGTTCGGAGCGGATGTCGAGGGTGATCCCGGCGTCGGCCGGGCCGATCGCGCTGCCGTCGTAGCCGGTGATGCGGACCGGCAGGTCCCGCGTGGTGACCGCGCGGACGACGTCGGCGACGGTCGGTGCCCCCCGACCCCCCGCCGGCGGGCTGGCCGGGGCGCTCGCCGCCCCCTGTTCTCGGTCGGTCAGGCTCATTTTCGTGCAACCGCCTTCTCGTAGAGTCCGGTGAGCCGATGGTCCGGGTCGTAGCGGCCCTTCACGGCACGCCAGGTTTCCCCGCCGTAGAGCCGGTCGAAGGCCGCCCGGTCGTAGTACGCGTCGGAGTAGAGCGACTTGTGTCCGCCGAACTCCGACACCATCCGCTCGATGGAGCGGTTCACCTCGCCGTCCGCGGCACCCGCCGCGACCGGCACACTGCCCCAGAAGCCGATGTTGACGTACGTCTGGCCGGGGCGCAGCGGATACAGCGGCCAGGCACGGGCGGAGCCGGGGCCGGCGGGCTCGCGCAGCCGCAACGGGCACAGCCACACCGGCGTCATCCCCACGTTCCGGTCGAACCAGCGCAGGAAGTCGGCCGTGCCGTCGAGCGGGATCTCGACGTCCTGCACGACCCGTTCCCGGGCCGGCCGGCCACGCCACCGGTCCACCCGGGCCGCCACCTGGTGGCGGTGTTCCAGGCGGACCAGCCGGTGGTAGACGTCGCTGCGCCGCCAGCGGGCCGGCCAGAGCCGGCGTACCACCGGATGCTGCACCCCGAACGCGGCCGAGCACCAGAACCAGTCGGTGTCCCACCGCCACAGGTAGTCGTGGCCGCTGAGGGTGTCGCGCACCCGGCGGCGCAGCGAGCGGTAGTAGATGTCCTGGCCGGTGTAGTCGCTGGGCCGCTCGGGCTCGTCGGTGAACGAGCCGAGCACCAGGTAGGACTCGCCGGGGCTGAACATGACGCCGTCCATCGCGTCGACCGGCCGGCCCTCCCACTCGCCCTTGGCGACCACGTCGGCGACGGCGGCGGTCAGCTCCTCCAGCCGGGTGAACCGGATGTTGCGCAGGGCCACCGCCCGCCCGACCGGCTGGAGTTCGATGCGCAGCCGGGTGGCGTACCCCAGGCTGCCCAGCGAGTTGGGGAAGGCGGCGAACAGCTCGGCGTCCGGTCCGTCCGGGCGGGCGGTGACGATCTCCCCCGTGCCGGTGAGGACGTCCAGCTCGATGACCGACTCGTGCGGGAGCCCGTTGCGGAACGACGTCGACTCGATGCCCAGCCCGGTGACCGCGCCGCCCAGGGTGATCGTGCGCAGTTGCGGCACGACCAGTGGCATCAGCCCGTGCGGGAGGGTCGCGTCGACCAGGTCCTCGTAGGTGCACATGCCCTGCACGTCGGCGGTGCGGGCGACCGGGTCGACCGACAGGACGCCGTCCAGTCCGCTGACGTCGAGGCCGGGGGTGCCGGTGGCCGACCGGGGCCGGAACAGGTTGGAGGTGCGTTTGGCCAGCCGTACGGGGTGGCCGGCGGGCACGGCGGCGTACGACCGTCGCAACGCGTCCACCGCCAACTCATGATCACGCAGCGCGCGCATGAGATCACCTTACGCGCGAAGCGCCGTTCCGGGGGACCGCACCGCTGACCGTTTCGGATCAGCAGGCAACCTCGGCGGCAGCGTCGTCGTCCGCCGGGCCGGCGGCCCGCCCGGCACCGGCGGGACGGACGGTCGACGAGGGGCCCGCGACCGGGGCCCGCCGGGGGCGTAGCGTGGTGACATGCCGAAAGCCGTGTGGAACGACCAGGTCGTGGCCGAGAGCGACGACACCGTCCTGGTGGAGGGCAACCACTACTTCCCCCGAAGCACCCTGCGCGACGACCTGATCACCGAGTCGGCGACGCAGACGGTCTGCCCCTGGAAGGGCACCGCCTCCTACTACTCCCTCACCGACGGTGAGCGCACGAGCGCCGACGCCGTCTGGTACTACCCCGACCCGAAGCCCGAGGCGGAGCAGGTCCGCGACCGGGTGGCGTTCTGGAAGGACGTCCGGGTCGTCGACTGATCCCGCCGGCTCGCGGGCCGACTGGCCGTCGGCCCGCCCGGTGGGTCACCATGCAGCCATGGCCGTCCCCGACCCGCACCACGATCCGTCCGGCACCGTGTACGGGGCCCGGCGGGCCGCCCGCCCCGGGCTGCCCGCCGATCCGCTGATGCGGTTCGCGCTGGCCGTCGGCCTGGCGGGCGTACTGCTGGGGGTCTTCTTCGCCACCGGCGTGCTCGGCGGCGGCGACGACCGGGCGCCGGTGGTGCCGGCCGCCGCCGCGCCGACCCCGGCCGCGTCGACCCCGCCCGCCGAGGCGACCAGCCCGCCGGCCGCGACCACGTCCCCGCCCAGCCCGACCCCGCCGCCCACCACCCCGGCCACGGTCACCGGGCCGGTCGTGTTGCGGGCGGTCACCTCCGGCCTCTGCGTCGGCACCGACGGCGCGGGCGAGACGGCCACCGCCGAGCTCGCCGTCTGCACCGGCGGCGCGGAGCAGCAGTGGGTCGCCAACCCGGTCGCGCCCGACCTGGTGACACTCACCAACGCCGGGCACGGCCAGTGCCTCGACGTCGACGGCGGCAGCGGCGACGACGGCGCGCGGCTCCAGCAGTTCGGCTGCCACGGCCAGGCCAACCAGCAGTGGCGGCTGACCCCGGTCGGCACCGGGCCGGTCCTGCTGGTCGGCGTCGGGTCGGGCAAGTGCGCGCAGGTCCGCGACGACGGCACAGCGGCCGGCGACGACCTGGTGCAGGCCACCTGCACCGCCGCCGCCGGCCAACAGTGGACCCTCGGCTGAGCGCGGCCCGCGCCGGTCAGCCCCGGTAACTCCAGGCCCCGGCGGGCCGGACCGGCGTCAGGACCGGCACCGGTGCCGCGCGGCGGCGGCGCAGCAGCAGCGACAGCAGGGCGGCGCCGATGGAGAGCGCCCCGGCCGCGTACCAGGCCGGCGTGTAGTCACCGAGCCGGTCGCGGACCAGGCCGGCGCCGGTCGCCGCGAACGCCGCCCCGAACTGGTGCGCGGCGAAGACCCAGCCGAAGACCACCGCCGCCGAGTCGCCGAAGTACTCCCGGCACAGCGCCACCGTCGGCGGCACGGTCGCCACCCAGTCGAGGCCGTAGAAGACGACGAAGACCAGCATGCTCGGCCCGGTGCCGCCGGTGAACAGGGCGGGCAGCAGCAACAACGACAGCCCGCGCAGCCCGTAGTAGCCGGCCAGCAGCAGCCGGCTGTCCATCCGGTCGGTGAGCCAGCCCGAGGCGACGACCCCGACGATGTCGAAGAGCCCGACCAGGGCGAGCAGGCCCGCCGCCGTGGTCTGCGGCATGCCGTGGTCGTGCGCGGCCGGCACGAAGTGGGTGCCGACCAGGCCGTTGGTGGTCGCCCCGCAGATCGCGAAGCCGCCCGCGAGCAGCCAGAACGGGCGGGTCCTGGCGGCGGCGGTGAACGCGGCCACCGCCCGCGCGGCGGCCCCGCCGGCCGACGGCGGCCGGGGCGTCACCTCGGTCGCGCCGTAGGCGGGCAGGCCGAGATCCGCCGGGTGTTCCCGCAGCCACCGGGCCACCAGCGGGACGACCGCGAGTGCCGCCCCGGCCACCACCAGCGCGGCCGTACGCCAGCCGTGGTCGCGGACCAGCACCGCGAGCAGCGGCAGGAAGACCAGTTGACCGGCGGCCCCACCGGCGGTGAGCACCCCGGTGACCAGCCCCCGGCGGTGGACGAACCAGCGCCCGGTGACGGTGGCGACGAAGGCCAGCGCCATCGAGCCGGTGCCCAGCCCGACCAGGACGCCCCAGCAGAGGATGAGCTGCCAGCTCGCCGTCATGAAGACGGTCAGGCCGCTGCCGAGCGCCACCAGCGCCAGCGCGCCGGCGACCACCCGGCGGATGCCGAACCGGTCCATCAGGGCGGCGGCGAACGGTGCGGTCAGGCCGTAGAGCAGCAGGTTGACCGAGACGGCGGCGGAGATGGTGGCCAGCGGCCAGCGGAACTCGGCGTGCAGCGGGTGCAGCAGCACCGACGGGGTGGCGCGGAAGCCGGCCGCGCCGACCAGCGCGACGAAGGCGACGGCGGCTACGGTCCAGGCCGGGTGGAGACGACGGGCTCGGGTCACGCTCCGAGTCTCGGGTACGCCCCGGCAGGCGACGAGTGGCCGGAAAGCCATGGTGCGCAATAATCGGGCCATGACCATCAGGCCGCACCGGATCGGCGTGCTCGCCCTCGACGGCGTGGTCGGCCTCGACCTGGGCACCCCGGCCCAGGTCTTCGGGGCCGCCCGCACCGCCGACCGGCACCCGCTCTACACCGTCGACACCTGCACCCCCGGTGGCCGCCCGGTCCGCAGCTCCGCCGGTTTCCGGGTCCTCCCCGACCACGGGCTCGACCTGCTGGCCACTGTCGACACGGTGGTGGTGCCCGGCCTGCACGCCGGCCCACCGATGACCGACGGCACGATCGACCCGGCGGTCACCGGCGCGCTACGGGACGCCCACCACCGGGGCGCGCGGATCATGTCGATCTGCACGGGCGCGTTCGCGCTGGCCGCCGCCGGGCTGCTCGACGGGCACCGGGCCACCACCCACTGGGCGCACGCCGACCGGTTCCGCCGGCTCTACCCGCAGGTCGACCTCGACCCGGACGTGCTGTTCATCGACTCCGGCCGGGTGCTCACCTCGGCCGGGGTGGCCGCCGGGATCGACCTGTGCCTGCACGTCGTGCGCAGCGACCACGGCAGCGAGGTGGCCAACCGGGCGGCCCGACGGTGCGTGGTGCCACCCTGGCGCGACGGCGGCCAGGCCCAGTACATCGAACGGCCCGTACCGCGCACCCCGGCCAGCGGCACCGCCGCCACCCGGGAATGGGCCCGGCAGCGGCTGCACGAGCCGGTCGCCCTGCGGGAACTGGCCGCCCACGCCCGGATGAGCGTACGCACCTTCACCCGGCACTTCCGCTCGGAGACCGGGCTGAGCCCGGCGCAGTGGCTGCTCCAGCAGCGCACCGACCATGCCCGGCTGCTCCTGGAGACCACCGACCTGGCCGTCGACCAGGTGGCCCGGCGGGCGGGCTTCGGCACCACCGCCGCCCTGCGCCAACACCTGAACACCCGGATCGGCGTCTCCCCCTCGGCCTACCGGCGCACCTTCCGCCGCACCCCCACCGCCGGGCCGTCCGGTCCAGCCGCCGGGCCGTCCGGGCCTGCCGTCGGGCCGTCCGGGACGGAGTCAGGCGGGTTGCGGCTGGTCGCGGAGCATCCGTAGCTGCGCCAGGTGCCGGGGCAGGTGCACCCGGGCGTGCAGGTCGAGGGTGCGGGACCAGGGCAGCGGCTCGTCGACGACCAGGTCGAAACCCTCCCGCAGGTGCGTCTCGACCGGGGTGTCGGCGGCCGGCCCGAGCCGGTCCACCAGGCCGCAGAGCCGCCCGCTGGTGGCGCGCAGCAGGGTGGCCAGGCCGGGCAGCCCGCCACACTCGGCGACCAGGGCGTCCAACTCGGGCCGGTGCACCCCGGTCAGGTCGTAGTAGGCGAACGGCGTACCGGCCAGCACCGCCTCGGTCGCCTCGCTCATCAGCTCGTCGTTGACGACCAGGTGCGCCACGATCCGCTCCGCGTCCCACCCGCCCGGCGGGGCCGGCCGGAACCCGCCCGCCTCGACCTCGGCGAGCAGGCTCCGGTAGACCCCGCGCAGCTCCACACCCCCAGTCAACCCCGTACCACCGGGGCGGGTGGACGGTTGTGCCGCCCGGATCACCCGGACGGGCGCCCCGGCCCCCACCGACCGGGCGCGGTCAGCGCCCGGAGCTGCGTCGGGACCGCAGGTAGTCGGAGACCACGTACTCGCCCAGGTCACCCAGGTCGGGGGTGAACAGGCGACCCCGGGAACGGCGGGCCACCGCGTCCATGAACCGGCGCAGGCCCGGGTCCTCACCGAGCAGGAAGAGGTTGAGCGTGACCCCGGCCCGGGCCAGCCGGTCCACCTCGCGGACGGTGGCCCGGACCGTCTCCGGCAGCGGCGGCCAGTGGAAGTACGCCTCGCCGTCGTCCGGGTCGAGGTGGGCGGTCGGCTCGCCGTCGGTGACCACCAGCACCACCGGCTCAGCCCCCGGATGCCGGCGCAGGTGCCGACCGGCCAGCCGCAGCGCGTGCTGGAGGTTGGTGCCCTGCCGCAGGTCCGGTTCGACCGCCGCCAGCTCCTGCTGGGTCAACGGCACCGCCTCCAGGCCGAACCCGACGATCTGCAACGCGTCCTGCGGGAACCGGGTCGCCATCAGGTGCGACAGCGCCAGCGCCGTCTGCTTCATCGGCCCCCACCGACCCTGCGACACCATCGAGTACGACAGGTCCACGCAGAGCGCCACCGCCGCCGACGCCCGCCGTTCCGTCTCCACCACCTCGAAGTCCTCGACGGCGAGCTGCAACGGCACGGTGGGGCCGGCCCGGCGTACCGCCCGGGTGAGGGTGCGCACCACGTCCAGGGGCTGCTCGTCGCCGTACTCCCACTGCCGGGACGCCCCGCTGACCTCGCCGGCCGCCCCGGCCGTACGCAGGTCGTGCTGGCCGCGCGGGCCGGCGGTGAGATCGGCGAAGACCCGGCGCAGCGCGGTGCCGGCGAGTCGGCGCAGCGCCTTCGGGCTGAGCGTCAACCCGTCGGCGTCCCGGCTCACCCAGCCCTGCCGGCGTAGCTCCCGTTCCAGCTCCCGCAACCGGCGTACGTCGTCGGCGGCGTCGCGGCCCAGCGTCCGGGCGACCGCGTCGACGTCCACGTCGTCCAGGGTGGCCCCCGGGTGCTCCTGGTCGAGGGAGTCGAGCAGCTCGTCCAGCTCGGCGATCTCGTCAAGCGCCCCGGTGGCCTCACCGTAGCCGAGCGGCTCGTCGCCCCGGACCCGCTCGCCGCGCTGCCAGTTCAGGTCGGGGCGCAGCGCACGCAGGTGGCCGTCGAGGGCGGACAGCTCACCGGCGAGCCGGTCACCGAGCGACTGCCGCATCAGCCCGGCCAGTTCCTCGCGCTGCCGGTCGGACAGCGACCGCATCAGCCGCTCCCCCGCCGCCGCCCGGCGGGCCAGCACGTCGACCAGTTCGTCGACGGTGCGTGGCTGTTCCGGGAAGAACTCGCCGTGCCGGCGCATGAACTCGGCGAACGCGTCGGTGGTGTCCTCCGCGCGGGCGTGCCGGGCCAGCAGGTCGTTGAGGTCCCGCATCATCTCCGCGAGCTGCGCCTGCACGGCCGGGTCACCGGCGGCCCGCGCCGCGTCCCGCAGCCCGGCGAACCGCTGCTCCAGCACCTCGCCGCGCAGCCCGTCGAGAATCCGCTGGTACGCCTGCCGGGCCTCGTCACTGGTCCACCGGTACCCGGCCAGCTCCTGCACCGCGCGGGCGGTGGAGCGGGGCAGGTTGTCCAGCACCGTCTCGGCGAACCGGGCGTCGTCGTCGGTGCGCCCGCGCAGCGCGTCCCGTTCCGCCGCGAGGGCCTGGTCGAGCAGCGCCCGGGACCGGGTCACCGCGCCGTCCAGGTCACCCCGGCGCAGCGCCTCCCGGCGCAGCCGGCGGGCCCGCGCGGCCAGCTCGTCCAGGCCGCCCCGGTTGTCCGGGCCCCGGCGCAGCAGGTCGCGGAGCGCCTCCCGCAGGCTGCCGCCGGCCAGCACCTCCGCGCCGACGGAGTCCACGGCGGCACGCACGTCGTACGGCGGGGCGAGCGGATCGGGGCCGCCCTGCCACTGGCCGTACCGGAACCGGTTGCCGGCCATGCTCAGCTCCGACCGCCGTAGACGGTACGGCCGGACTCGGTGACGTCCTTGCCGAGCCGGCGGGTCAGGTGCAGCCCCTCCAGCACGAACTCGACCCCGGCGGCGGCCTGCTCCGGGGTGGGCGCGTCGCCCAGCCCCAGCCGGTCCAGCGCCTTGGCCAGCCCCGGCACGGTGCCGACCTGACGCAGCAGCTCCGCCGAGGAGACCAGCTCACCGGTCTCGATCACCGCCCCCTCGGCGACCAGCGCGGTGAACCCGGAGAGGTCCAGTCCGGCCAGCCGGGCCCGGAACGTCTCGGCGGTCACGGTCCGCAGCAGGTGGGCCAGGATCTCGATCTCCCGCCCCTCCTCGCCGCTCTCGAACTCGACCTTGCCGCGCAACGTCGAGGTCACCGACACCGCGTCACCGACCCGGGCGACCGGCGCCTCCGGCCGTACCGTGGCGTCGCCGGCGGCCGACGCGGTGCCGGCGGGGCCGGCGAGCAGGCCGGCGCGGCGCAACGCGGCGGCGGCGACCGTCTCGGCGGCGGCGATGGCGAACCGGGCGGAGACGCCGGACCGGGGGTCCACCGACGACGACTCGCGCACCGCGCGGGCGAACCGGGCCAGCACCTCCAGCACGTGCTCCGGCACCTCGGCGACCAGGTCGGCCTCCTGCCGGATCAGCGCCAGCTCCAGCTCCAGGTCGACCGGGTAGTGGGTACGGACCTCCGCGCCGAACCGGTCCTTGAGCGGGGTGATGATCCGGCCCCGGTTGGTGTAGTCCTCCGGGTTGGCGCTGGCCACCAGGAACAGGTCCAGCGGCAGGCGGAGCTGGTAGCCACGGACCTGGATGTCCCGCTCCTCCAGCACGTTGAGCAACGCCACCTGGATGCGTTCGGCCAGGTCGGGCAGCTCGTTGACGGCGAAGATCCCCCGGTTGGTGCGCGGCACCAGCCCGAAGTGGA
Source organism: Micromonospora sp. HM134 (assembly GCF_007833915.1). Lineage (NCBI taxonomy): Bacteria > Bacillati > Actinomycetota > Actinomycetes > Micromonosporales > Micromonosporaceae > Micromonospora > Micromonospora sp. HM134. The sequence continues at coordinate 1,165,231 of NZ_CP041061.1, read as the reverse complement.
TGGTCTCCGGGTCGCCGAGGGTACGCCCCTGGGCCAGCCGGATCGGGTCGACGTCGCCGATCAGGTCACCGACGCTGGTGTCCGGGGTGGCCAGCTTCTCGCCGTAGCGCATCGAGCGGTGCAGCCAGCCGATCGGCAGGTCGTCACCGGCCTCGGCGACCAACGCGCGGGAGGAGGGGGTGAGCGGGTGCAGCGGATGCTCGTTGAGCACCGAGCCGGGCAGCACCGGGGTCCACTCGTCGAGCAGCGCCACCAGCGAGCGGATCAGTCGGGTCTTGCCCTGGCCGCGTTCGCCGAGCAGCACCATGTCGTGGCCGGCGAGCAACGCCCGCTCGACCTCGGGCAGCACGCTGTCGTCGTAGCCGACGATGCCGGGGAAACGGTCCTCGCCGGAGCGCATCCGGGCCAGGAGGTTGTGGCGGAGTTCCTGCTTGACGGTCTGGTACCGGTGTCCGGCGGCGCGCAGCGCGCCGAGGGTGCCCGGCAGGTCGGCGGGCGGGACCGGGAGAGCCTGGTTGGGCGCAGTCACCCGACCCACGCTAGCGCGCTCGGGTGGCCGGCGGTCCACCTCGTTGGGGATCGATGCCGTGAACCCTCCCGGCCCCGACGGGGCTGGCCTGCCTGGCGGACCGTTGTCAACGTACCATTGACACATGGTGCCGGAGCTGGACGAACTGGCCGGCCTGCGCGCCGCCCGCCGTCGCCTGGACGAGCGGGAGCTGGAGCTGATCGACCGGGCCCGCCACGCCGGCGTCACCTGGGCGCAACTCGCCGGCGCGCTGGGGCTGAGCAGCCGGCAGGCCGCCGAGCAACGCTGGCAGCGCCTGACCGCCGCCCGCCGGGCGCGGCGGCGGGACCTCGACCTGGGCTGGCCCGCGCGGATCACGGCGCTGCGCGCCGCCGTCGAACGGCTGCACCGGTGGATCGACGCCGATCGGCGCTGGGACGACCGGTTCCCGCGGGCGACGCTCGTCCGCCGCACCGTCGCGTCAGCCCTCGATGCCGAGCCGGGCTCGTTGTACACGTTGGCGTCGCACGTCGCCGACGACCTCGCGGAGGCCGGGCACGAGCGACTGCCGGCGCCGGTCCGGTCCGCCTCGACGGACCTACGGACCACCCTGTCAACGTCTCATTGACACCAGGCGTCCTCATTGCGCGCGTATCACTCAATACCGGGATGAGTCGACGGGACTCGGCACTGGAGGGCGGATGCGCCGCAACGCCGTGCTGTTCGCGACCATCTCCCTGCTGTCCGGCTTCGGTAGCGGCGTGATGACCCCGGTGGCCGGGATCTGGCTCCTCGACCCACCGGCTCCACCGGCCTCGCGGCGCTCGCCGGGCTCTGCGTCTACGTGCCCGTGCTCGCCGGTCCATGAGCGGCGCTCGCACCCCACCCGTCGGGCCGGCCGTCAGCGGTGCTCGGCGACGTACCGCTGCGGGTCCTTGTCGGCGAAGCGCAGGTTGCGGCCGGACCTGTGCTCGCCGTAGAAGGTCAGCCAGCGGGCGCCCAGCTCGGCCCGCAGCTCGACGGAGGCGTGGCGGCGGAAGTCCGGCAGCGCCTCGTCCTCCTCCTCGGCGAGGTGTTCGCTGTTCTCCCGTCGGGCCTGCCACACCGCCGCCCACCACTCGTCGGAGCCGACCGGATGCCGCTTCGACTCGGCGATCGCGTCGCGGATCTTGTTGTGGTCACCGATCGCGTCGGCGGTCTCGTCCTCGCCGTCGTCGCCGTGCCGGACCAGGTGCGGGTAGAGGATCGCCTCCTCCGCCTCGGCGTGGACGTCCAGGTGCAGGGCGAGCGCCTCCCAGACCGCGAGCAGTTCGGCTTCGTCGCGGGCGTCGTCCAGGCGGGCGAAACCGCGCCGGAAGGCGGCGTGGTCGTCCAGGATCAGCGCGGTGATGTCGTCCATGATCGGTTCACTTCCCCCATGTCGGGCGGCAGGTAGCGCTGCCCGAAGGTACCCCGGCCGACCGGACGGCATGCCCGTCTTGCCGGGCCGACCTCGGAGCCGACCCGCCCCGGGCCGCCCGGCACCCGGCCGGCGGCGTCCCCGGCCGCACTAGGGTCGAGATCATGACCTACCTCGCCGCGGACGACCGCTACGACCAGATGACCTACCGCCGCAGCGGGCGCAGCGGCCTGCGACTGCCCGCCATCTCGCTCGGGCTGTGGCACAACTTCGGGCCGGACCGCCCGTTCGACAGGCAGCGGGACATCGTCCGCCGCGCGTTCGACCTCGGCATCACCCACTTCGACCTGGCCAACAACTACGGCCCGCCGCCCGGCGCGGCGGAGGAGGCGTTCGGCCGGCTGCTCGCCACCGACCTGAAGCCGTACCGGGACGAGCTGGTGGTGTCCAGCAAGGCCGGCTACCTGATGTGGCCCGGCCCGTACGGCGAGTGGGGCTCCCGCAAGTACCTGATCTCGTCGCTGGACCAGTCGCTGCGCCGGATGGGGCTGGATCACGTCGACGTCTTCTACTCCCACCGCTTCGACCCGGACACCCCGCTGGAGGAGACGATGGGGGCGCTGGACGCCATCGTCCGCTCCGGCCGGGCGCTCTACGTGGGCGTCTCCAACTACGACGCGGAGCAGACCGCGCGGGCCGCCGCGATCCTGCGTGACCTGGGCACCCCGCTGCTGATCAACCAGCCGTCGTACTCGATGGTCAACCGCTGGACCGAGGACGACGGGCTGCTCGACACGCTGGCCGAGGTCGGCGCGGGCTGTATCGCGTACAGCCCGCTGGCCCAGGGGCTGCTCACCGACCGTTACCTCGACGGCATCCCGGCCGACTCCCGGGTCCGCACGAGCGTCTTCCTCGACGAGAACGACGTGACCGACGAGCGGCTCGCCACCGTCCGGGGCCTCGCCGGGGTCGCCGAACGGCGGGGGCAGACGCTGGCCCAGCTCGCCCTGGCCTGGGCGCTGCGCGACCCCCGGATGACCAGCCTGATCATCGGGGCGAGCAGCGTCGCCCAACTGGAGGGCAACGTCGCCGCCCTGCGCCACCTCGACCTCACCCCCGACGACCTGACCGAGATCGACCGCCTCCTCGCCTGACGGCCGGGCTTGGCTGGGCCCGCCCTGGGCCTGGGCTGGTGGGCCGATGATGCGGCATCCGGGCTCGGGGACACCGCTGGCTGGCCGACGATTGTATGGATCATGGCCGCCCGGCGCGGGTCACCAGACGCGGCGGCGGCCGGCCCGGTGGTTGCGGACGCCGCAGGGGCGGCCGGGCGGGACGGGTGCCGGGCGGCGCAGGCGGGTCGCCACCACCGCCACCAGCAGCACGGTCACCACCACCGCCGCGCCCACCACCAACCGGAGGTTGCCGCCGCCGACCTGGGTCACCGACGCCACCGGTACGCCGGCCTCCCCGGCCGGGCCGGCGGACCCGTCGCCGGCCGGCGTCGCCCCGGCGGAGGCGGCCTCGTCCGGGCCGGCGTCGGTCGTCGTGCCGCCGGTCGGGTCGGTGGCGGCCGGGTCGGTGGCAGCCGGGGTCGGGTCGGCCGGGGTGGCCGCCAACACGCCGCCCGCCGGGCGGAACAGCACGTCGGAGCAGGAGTAGTAGGTGTCCGGGGTGTCGGAGTTCTGCCACACCGTGTAGATCAGGTGCCGCCCGGTCAACCCGGCGGGCAGCCGCCCCGGGATCTGGTACGACCCGTCACGCAGCGGCGGGTCGGTCACCGACAGGAACGGGATCGTGTCGAGATCCGCCCAGCGCAACGGCGTCCGCGGGTCGTACCCGGAGCGGGTGGTGTAGAGCCGGAAGGTGCCCTTGTGCGGGATGGTGCCCCGGTAGCGGAACGTGTAGCGCGCCCCGGCGGTCAACTCGGTCGCCGGCCAGTCCGCCCGCGCCAGGTCCAGCCCCCGGTAGGCGGAGAGCCCGCCGCTGCACAGCTCGCCGTCCGGGATGCGCTGCCGGTCGCGGCCGTTGACGCCGTACACCCGGATGTTGTCCCACTCGCGCAGCGCCGCGCCCGCCGACACCGCCGCCAGGCAGGCGGGCGTCGAGACGTGCGGCCCCTCCGGGCCACAGGCCGCCGAACGGCTCAACGGGCTGGTCGGTGCGCCGTGCGCGGCGGCAGGAGCCGCGTCGAGCAGCACGGTCACCGCCACGACCGCGAGGGCGGCGAACGTTGCGCGTACGGTCATCTGGTCGACCTCCCGCCCTTGGTACGGATGCGGACGGGCAAAGGTTCGACGCGCCGGTGGTGCCGTACGGGGGCAGGGGGCGGCGGTAGGGGCGGGTTCGCTCTACAGTGACCGCACTTTCCCGCATCAAGGAGCGTACGTGTCCGAGCCGGAACCGACGTCAGACTCCCCCGGGGGCAGCCCGCCACCCGGCGCCCCGCCGGTCGGCGGGCTGCCGTACCTGTTGACCGTGCCCGCCCAGGAAGGGCTGCCTCCGGCGATCAGGTGGCCCGGTCGGGAGGGTGAACCCGGCTGGGCCATCCCGGTCCAGGTCCCGGACGGCACCCTCGGCTACGCGCTCTTCCTGCCCCTGGTGCCGACGGCCGGGGACACCGCGCCCGGCGTCGCCGGACCGCCCGCGACGGTCCTCCCGGCCGGCCCGGTCACCACCCCGCCCCTGGTGACCTCGCCCGGCCCGGCAGCAGCCGCCGACGACTCACCGGCCACCCCGGCCCCGACCGACCCGGCGGTGCCCGGCCCGGCAACGGCTGACGCGGCGACGCCCGGCCCGGCGAAGTCCGACCCGGCGACGGCTGACCCGGTGACGCCCGGCCCGGCGGCTGACGCGGCGGCAGTTGGCGGACCGGCGGCCGGCGGGTCCGGCCGGCCGGTGAGCGTGCCGGCACCGCGCACCGCTGCGGCCCCGGCGGACGCCGCGCCGGCCCCGACCGGCCAGCCCAGCCCGCCCCCGACCGCCGCCCCGGCGACGCCCGGCCCACGGTCCGGCCCGGGTCGGCCCGTACCCCCCGGCCAGCAACCGCCCCCCGGGGCCGGCGTACCCGTCCCCGGCCTGCCGGGGCCCGCCGGGTTCGGTACCGGCGGCCGGCCGGCACAGTGGGGTGGGGTACCCGGGGCCTGGACCCCGACCCCGCCCCCGCCGTCGTTCCTGAGCACCCGGTGGCCCGGTCCCCGACCCGCCACCGGCTGGGCGGTGCCGGCGGCGGTGCTGGCCGGCGCGTTGGGCGTGGCGTTCTTCGTCCCGCTGACCCGCACCGGCATCGGCTGGTTCCTCGGCTGGCTGGTCCTCACCGTCGGGGTGGTCGCGGCCGTCCGGCGCACCGCCGACGCGCTGACCCGCACCGACAGGCTGATCCGGGGCGGTTGGGCGGTGGCCGCGCTGGCGCTGCTGGCCGTGCCGGCATTCCGTAACGCCTGGTGGCTGGTGACCTTCTGCGTCCTCGGGGCGCTGGGCTGCGCGGCCCTGGCGATCGTGGGCGGCAGGCAGGTCCGTTCCCTCCTGTTCAGCCTGGTCGCGGCCCCGTTCGCGGCGCTGCGCGGGCTGCCCTGGGTACGCCGGCACGTGACCGCCACCGGCGGCGGCCAGATGGTGCCCCGGGTCGCCGGCTCGGTCGTCGCCACCGCCGTGGTGCTGCTCGTCTTCGGGCTGCTGTTGTCCTCCGCCGACGCCGCGTTCGACCAGGTGCTCGGCGCGGTCGTGCCCGAGGTCAACGTCGGCACGGTGATCCGCTGGCTCTTCCTGGCCGCCGTCGGTGGATCGATCGCGGTCGCCGCCACGTACACCCTGGCCGCGCCGCCGGACCTGTCGACCGTCGACCGGGAGGGCCGGCGGCGGCTGGGCATGCTGGAGTGGGCCCCGGCCATCGCCGCCCTGACGCTGCTCTTCGTCGGTTTCGTCGCGGTCCAGTTCACCGTGCTCTTCGGCGGTCAGCGGCACGTCCTGCGCACGGCGGGCCTGAGCTACGCCGAGTACGCGCGCAGCGGATTCTGGCAGCTGACCGTGGTGACCCTGCTGACCGTGGCCGTGCTGGGCGGGGTCAGCCGCTGGGCGCGACGCGAGACCCGGGCCGAACGGGTCCTGCTGCGGGTCCTGCTCGGGCTGCTCAGCGCGCTCAGCGTGGTGATCGTGGTGTCGGCGCTGTCGCGCATGTACACCTACCAGAAGGTCTACAGCTTCACCGGCGAACGGATCTTCGTGATGGCGTTCGAGCTGCTGCTCGGCGCGGTCTTCCTGATGATCCTGGCGGCGGGCGTACGGTGGCGGGGCCGCTGGATTCCCGGCGTCACCGTCGGGCTGGCCGTGGTGATGCTGCTCAGCCTGGCCGTGCTCAACCCGGAGGACTACGCGGCCCGCCGCAACATCGCCCGGTACGAGCAGTCCGGCAAGATCGACGCCTGGTACCTGCGGGCACTCTCCGCCGACGCCACCCCTGCCCTGGCCAACCTGCCGGACCGGGTCCGCCGCTGCACGCTGAGCTGGATCGACGACGACCTCGCCGAACCCGACCCGTGGTACGCCTGGAACCTGGGCCGCAGCCGGGCCCGCGCGGAGCTGAAGCGGCTGGGTCCACGCGCGGTCGGCGGGCAGAAGGACTGCAAGGCCGCCGACCAGTTCGACCTGCCGAAGACCCGACGCACCCCGCGCTGACCTCCCCGCGCCCGGTCGGGTCGGACGGCCGGGTCGGGCCGGACGGGCGGCGGGCCCGGTTGCGGCGACGACGCGGCGGTACGGTCAGCGGCCGGTGCCCGCCGCGCGGATCGGCTGGGCCCGCCACCCGGCCTCGTCCCGGGGTGGACGGGGCGGGTGGGCGCACAGGACGTACGAGTCGGGGGCCGTCGCGCCGTGCCGGCCGCCGAGCGTGGCCATCACCGCCGCGTGCAGTTCGCGGGGGCCGACGCGCGGGTCCGCCGGGGCGGCGTAGCCGACGAGGGACCGGCTGCCGCCGGGCCCGGTGCGCAGGACGATCCGGGCGGTCGGGTCGCCGGCCGCGGCCCGGAGCACCTGTTCGCTGGCGGTGACGTCGATCCAGGCGGCGTCGATCTCCACCCACTCCGGACCGCGTACCACCTTGTCGAGGTCGACGAGATCGCCCAGCCGGGCGAGGTCGATGTCCCGCTCGGCGGCCGTCAGCAGGATGCGTTCCATCGACCACAGCAGGGCCGCCGCCTCGTCGGTGGTCACGTGCCGCACGTCGTGGGTGAGACCGACCACGACGGTGGGCCGGGTGTGCAGGATGGTGAGCCGGACGGGGTCGGTGGTGGTGGCGTCCAGGCCGCTCTCCACCTCGGTCCCGTGCACCGGCACCCCCGCCCGCCCGTCGAAGACGCCGCCCCGGGTGCTGCTCATGTCGTTGATCACCAGGTCCCGGTGCCGCTGGCAGCCCCGCTGGGAGCCGATCGACTGGACCGACTCCTCCACGGCGGTCGCGTCGAAGTAGGCGTACTGGTAGGCGTTGAAGATCGCCAGGTGGGTCCGGCGCAGGGTCTCGTGGAACGAGGGGGCCGGACTGAACGGGACCAGCGCGCTCTGCGCGATGCTGCCGACGAAGTTCTGCATCCGGGGCAGCGCGCGGTTGCTGTAGAGGGCCTCCAGCGCCGCCAGTTCGGTGCCGGTCCACCAGGACAGCAGGGTCGCCATGGTGGTGACGAGGACGCTGGCCGGGGTGACCCTGGTCCGCCTGGCGACCGCGTCGATCGCCTCGGCGACCGGCCCGGACCGCAGGGTCGCGAGGCGGAACTCCGCCGGCCCCTCCCGCCGGGCCGGCACCGAGAGCAGGCAGGGCGGAATGGTGTGCAGTTGCTGCCGCCAGTAGGCGAGGGTCCGCGCCATCCGTCGCCGCGCCTGCGGGGTCCGCTCGTGCTCGGCCTGGTCGGCGGGCTGCCAGGCCGGCGGGCCCACGGTGCGGTCGGCGGGGGACGCGACGAGCCCGACGAGTTCGTCCAGCACGAGGTTCGCGGCCACCAGGTCCGCGACGGCGTGGGAGAACTCGAAGACGGCCCGGACGGGCACCCCGGCGTCCGTGGTCACCGCCATCCGGACGGGGAACTCGGCACCGTGGTCGAACGGGCGGGGCGGATCACTGATCCAGGTCCGGTCGTACGCCCCCGACCCGAGTTCGAGCAGCAGCAGGTCGACGTGGCCGTCCCGGGTCACCACCTGGGCCCGTTCCACGCCGGGGCCCACCTCGTACACCGTGCGTAGTCCCTCGTGGCGGGAGACCAGCACGCCGACCGCCGCGCGGACGTCGTCGACGGTACGGCCGGCGGGCAGGTCCGCGTACCCGACGAACACCGCGCCGCTGCCCTCGTGCGGCAGCCAGTCGAAGACGTTGCTCTGACCGTGGGGCATCGGCCACCGGCCCGCGCGGAGCCCGGCGAAGGGCACCCGCACCGTCCGTACGGCGGTCGACGTCTCGGCTGTGGTCATCTGGCTACCCCCGGGTCGGGATGGGTCGGACGGACACGGGACCGGTCACTCCCGGCGACCGGGCACCACGCCGCCGGGCACCGCGTCCCGGTCGGCTGCCGGTCCACCGGCCGGGGCCGGGTCGGCGTCGGTGGGCGCGGGTTCCGGGGCCGGTTTCGGGTGCGTCAGCAGGCGCAGCCCGGCCAGCAGGATCACCAGCGACAGGACGGCGAGCAGGAGCCGGTGGTCGACGACGACGATGAGGGCGGCGGCGATGCCGATGGCCGCCGTCTGCGGGATCGTCACCAGCATCCCCGCCGTGGTGAAGGCCCGCCCCAGCAGCCGCGACGGGGTGTGCCGCTGCAACAGGGTGTTCCAGCCGATCGAGAACCAGGTGACCGCGAGCCCGATGCCGACCGCCCCGCCCAGCACCACCGCCGTCGCGCCGACGGCCAGGGCGGCGCAGCCCACCCCCAGGCCGATCAGGGCACCGCCGATGGCCCGCGCCTCGCCGACGCGGCGTAGCAGCCACGCCCCGGTGAAGCCGGCGACGATGGAACCGATCCCCTGGACGCTGACGATCACCCCGAAGAACGCCGCCGGCCGGTGCAACCCGTCCTCGACCACCACGAAGATGATCGGCTCCAGGAAGCCCACCGCCCCGAACGCGACGGCGCTGACCACGGTGACCTGGGACAACAGCGGAACCGACCGGATGTGACGCAGGCCGGCTAGCAGCTCGGTGCCGAACCGTTCCCCGCTGCGTTCCGGTGGCGACTCGACGACCCGCACCGTGGCCAACGCGGTGATGGCGGCGAGGAAGGTCAACGCGTCGATCAGCGCCAGCAGGTGACCGCCGAACGCGGCGTAGATGCCGGAACCGACGAGCGGCGCGAGAATCCGGGTGAACCCGAACAGGGTGCCGAACGCCGCGTTGGCCGAGCCCAGGTCACTGTCGGGCAGCAGATCCTTGAGCAGGGCGTTGCGCCCCGCCATGAGCACCGTGGCGACGCAGCCGTGCACGATGGCGACGCCGTAGATGATCCAGGTGTGTTCGGCGGTCCGTACCAGCAGCAGCGCCAGCACCGCCAGCCCGGCTATCGCGTTGGTGGCCATCAGCAGCGGCTTGCGGCGTACCCGGTCGATCTGCCGGCCGGCCAGCGGAGCGAACAGCACCGGCAGGCCCATCGCCAGGAACACGGCACCGGCGGCCGAGTTGCTCCCGGTGAGGTCCTTGACCCAGATGCCGAGGGCCAGCAGCAGCGCGGTGTCCCCGAAGCCCGACAGGGCGTCGCCGACGTACAGCCGGCGGAACCGGGCGTCCCTGAACGCGGTCACTCAACTCAGCGCCTCTCGGTGGTTGGTGGCACGGCCGACGGGTTCCAGCCGTACCTGCAGGTGGCGGTAGCCGTGGACCAGGTTGGAGCGCAGCGGCACCGGTTCGCCGACCACGGACACCGAGTCGACGAACTCGGCCAGCGCGAGCAGCAGTGCCCGCAGTTCCAGCCGGGCCAGCGCCGCGCCCAGGCAGTGGTGCGGGCCGTACCCGAAACCCAGGTGGTTGGCGGGGCGGCCGGGACGGAACTCGTCGGCCGCCGCGAAGTGCCGGGGGTCGCGGTTTGCCGCCGGCAGCCAGGCCACCACCGCCTCGCCGCTGGCCACCCGCTGACCGGGCAGTTCGACGTCCTCGGTGGCGACCCGCAGCACGTGCATCGCGGGTGAGGTCCACCGGATGACCTCCTCGACGAGCGGCCCGACGAGGTCCGGATCGGTCCGCAGCCGGTCCAGGGTCCCGGCGGCGGTGGCCAGCGCGTGGAAGCAGCCGGCGATCGCGTGCCGGGTCGTCTCGTTGCCGCCGACCAGGACGTTGTCGCAGTTGAGGAGCACCTCGCGCAGGTCGAACCGGGGGTCGCCGGCCAGCGCGCTGATCAGGTCGTCACCCGGGCTGCGCCGCCGCTCGGCGACCAGGTCGGCGAGGTAGAGGATCATCTCGGAGTGCGCCGCGTCCGGGGGCATCCGGTCGAAGGAGCTGTCCGCGCCGCCGAAGGCGTGGCTGGTCAGCTCGATCAGCATGTCCCGGTCGGTCGCCGGCACGCCGAGCAGGCGGCAGACGACGCTCGCCGGGATCACCGGCCCGAGGGAGGCGGCGACGTCGAGGCCGCCCGCCGCCACGGCGTCCGCGACGAGCTGGCGGACCTCCTGCCGGACGGTGTCCTCCAGCGACTCGGCCATCGCCCTCGACAGGAACGGCATGATGACGCTGCGCAGCCGGGTGTGCCGGGGGCCGTCGGCGACCACCAGCATCCCGCCGCCCGCCTTGTCGGGGTGGTCGCGGTCGAAGCCGATCATCATGCCGTACTCGGAGGTGAACGCGGCCTTCGGTGCCAGCACCGCGCGGCACCCGGCCAGCGAGAAGACCGACCAGAAGCCGCCCGGTGAGGTGCCGGCGTCGCTCCACAGCACGGCGTCGTCGGCGGCGTACCGACGCCACCGGGCGAACCGGCCGGGGTCGAGGTACAGGTCAGGGTCGCCCAGGTCCATCGCCGTTCCCCCTCTGCTCGGTCCGCACCAGGTCGGCGATCTCCCGGGCCAGGTCGGCGAAGGACGGCCGGCGGAAAACGGTGACGATCCGCAGGTCGACACCGAACCGCCGGTGCACCGCGCCGACCAGGTGCAGGGCCTTGATCGAGGTGCCGCCGAGCGCGAAGAACTGACTGTCCGCGCCGAACTCGGCGACCCCCAGCAGGTCCCGCCAGATGTCGGCGAGCCCGGCGGCGACCGGGTCCCCCGCCGGTACCGCAGCCCCGGACGCACCGCCGGAGACGTCGCCGGGCCCGGTGCGGCCGGCGGCCCGGGACGCACCGGCCGAGTCGGCGGCACCGTCGGAGATGGCGGCGCCGTCGGGGCCGGGCGGGCCGGCGGGACGGGGTGGGTCGGCGGGGGCGGGCGGTTCCGGGTCCGGGTCGCGGCCGAGCGCCGCCAGCAGCGCCGCCCGGTCCACCTTGCCGTTGGGGGTCACCGGCAGGGTGGGCAGCCGGTGGCACCGCGCCGGCACCATGTAGGTGGGCAGGTTGGCCCGCAGGAACTCCCGTACCTCGGCCGGGTCGGCCGGGCCCGTCGACACGGCGACCAGTTGCACCGGCTCCGCGTCGGTGACCGCCAGCACCGCGTGGTCACCCACCTGCGGGCAGTCGCCGAGGACCCGTTCCACCTCACCCAACTCCACCCGGAACCCACTGATCTTGACCTGGTCGTCGCGGCGGCCGAGGAACACCACGTCCCCGTCGGGCCGCAGCCGCACCAGGTCGCCGGTGCGGTAGAGCCGCTGGCCGGGCACGACGGCGAACGGGTCCGCGACGAACGCCGCGCAGGTACGCCCCGGATCACCCACGTAGCCGTCGGCCAGCCCCTGCCCACCGACGTACAGCTCACCGGTGCCGCCGGGGGCGACCGGGGTCAACCGGTCGTCGAGCACCCGCAGGTAGCCGCCGTCGATCGGGCCGCCGATCGGGATGACGCCCCGGTCCAGGTCGGCGGGGACGACCTCGTGCGCGGCGGAGAAGGTGGTGTTCTCCGTCGGCCCGTACGCGTTGACCAGGTGCTCGGGCGCACCGGCGGCCAGCATCCGGCGGATCTGCGCCAGCGCGTACTGGTCGCCGCCGACGAGCAGCACCCGTAGCCGGGCGAAGGCGTCGGGCACGTGCGTGACGATCGCGTTGAGCAGCGCGTTCGTGGTGAACATGACGCTCACCCCGGTCTCGGCGAGGAACCGCCCCAGCCGGTACGGCGACAGGGCGACCTCACGGGGCACCACCACCAGCGTCGCGCCCGCGCACAGCGCCCCCCAGATCTCCAGGGTGGCCGCGTCGAAGGCGGTGTTCGACAGGTGCGCGACGACGTCGTCCGGCCCCAGCCGCAGGAAGTTGGAGTGCGGCACCAGGCGCAGGATCGCCTCGTGCGGCACCACCACCCCCTTCGGCGCACCGGTGGACCCGGAGGTGTACATGACGTACGCGGGATGCCGCACCGTCACCGGGACGTGCGCCGACGCGACCGGTCCGGCGGCACCGGCCGCCCCCGCCGCAGCACCGACCGGCGCCAGCTCGATCGTCGGCACCCCGGGCGGCACGTGGTCCTCGCGGCCCCGCTCGCACAGCGCCAGCCGTACCCCGCTGTCCCGCCCGATCGCCCGGCTGCGGGTCGGCGGCTGGGCCACGTCGACGGGCACGTACGCCGCCCCGGCGCGCAGCACGGCCAGGAACGCGGTCACCGCGTCCGCGCCCCGCCCGGCGGCGACCGCCACCCGGTCCCCCGGTCGTACGCCCGCCGCGACGAGCCGCCGCGCGAGCCCGGCGGCGGCGGTGTCCAGCGCGCCGTAGCTGAGGCTCCGGTCGCCGTGCCGGACCGCGACCGCCTCCGGGTGGGCCCGCGCCCGCAGCGCCACCACCTCGTGCACCGGCCGTTCGACGGGCTGGCGGACGTACCCGTGGGCGACCTCCGGGGCCGTCGACGGTCCCGACGCCACCGCGTCCACCACCGTCGCGTCCGGGGTCGCGCTGAGCCGGGCGAGGTCCGCCAGCAGGGTGGCGTGCAGTTGCCGGGCCCGGTCCGGGGTGAACAGGTCGGCGGCGACCTCCAGGGCGGACGTCGCCGACGTCGTCCCGGTGGTGACCGTCCACAGCAGCTCGAACTTCGCGGTGCCGGTGGACAGCACCTCCCGCACGGCCGGTGCGCCGGCCGGCGCCCAGTGCCAGTCCCGGTCGTCGACGTGCGAGATGCCGACCTGGGTCAGCGGGTGCCCGTCCGGCCCGGCGGCGTCGGCCAGCTCCGCCACCAGCTCCTGCAACGGCGTCCACTGGTACGCCAGCGCGGCACTTACCTGTCCACGGACCTGGCCGACGAGTTCCCGGAAGGTGGTGTCGGCGTCGATCCGGGCCCGGATCGGCAGGACGTTGACGAACATGCCGACGGTGTCCTCGTCGTCCACCGTCCGCCCGCCGAACGGTGCGCCGACCACCACGTCGGACGCGTGGGTCGTGCCCCCGGGCGCGGCGACCCGGCTGAGGAAGGCCGTGTAGGCGGCGAGCAGCACCATGAACTCCGACGCCGCGCAGTCCCGCGCCAGGTCGGTCAGCCGGGTGACGAGCGCCGGGTCGAGCGGCGCGGTCACCACCGCGCCCGCCGGGCCCACCACCTCGGGTCGGGGCCGGTCGGCCGGCAGCGCCAGCCGACCGTCCAGGCCGGCGAGCTGTTCCCGCCAGTGGGCCAGTGACTCCGCCGCGTCGGGCTGGCCGGCCAGGCCCCGGCGGCGCACCGGGGGCAACTCCCGGGCCAGGCCGACCCGGGCGCCGTACGCCTGCTGGAGCTGGCTGTCGAGCAGGTCCAGCGAGTGCTGGTCGGCGATCAGGTGGTGCAGGGTGAGCAGCAGCACCGAACGGTCGCCGGGCTCGGTGACCAGGCAGGCGCGGGCCAGCGGCGGCACGTCGGTGGGGACCGGGCGGCGGGCCTCCGCGTCGAGGTGTCGCCGGGACTCGACGGCGGCCCGTTCCGGTTCCTCCCCGGACAGGTCGACGGCCGTCCACGGCAGCGTGGCGGCCGACCGGACCAGTTTCCGCCCGTCCGCCGGGAAGCAGGTCCGCAGCGCCCCGTGCCGGTCCACCAGTTCCTGGAGCGCGGCACGCAGCGCCTCGGCGTCGACCGCACCGGCGAACTCGTACCGCACCGGGACGCAGTACAGCGGCGAGCCCGGGTGCAGCCGGTCCAGGAACAGCAGCCGTTCCTCGGTCGGCGACATCGGCACCCGGCGGGCCGGCGGCGCGAGCCGGGCGAGGTGCGCCACCAGGTCGACCGGCCGTCGGTAGCGGAACAGCAGGTCCATCTCGACCGGTACGCCGATCCGCCGCCGCAGTTCGAGCGCCACCTCCACGGCCTGGAGGGACTGCCCGCCGAGGTCGAAGAAGTCAGCGTCCGGGGCGATCTCCGCCCGCCGGAGCACCTGGCCGAAGGCGGCCCGGACGATCTCCTCGTACGGCGGCGTGTCGACCGCCGCCGGCTCGTGGTCGACGCTCACGCGGGCCCCCCGGCGGTGCGGCGGACCAGGTGGTCGTCGAGGACGAGGGCGTCCAGGGTGGACCGGGCGAAGGTGGCGACCGCCTCGGCCGGGGTCCGGACGATGGGCTGACCCCGCAGGTTGAACGACGTGTTGACCAGCACCGGCAGCCCGGTCCGCCGGCCCATCTCGCGCAGCAGCCCCCAGAACAGCGGCGCGTCCTCGCGCCGTACCACCTGCACCCGGGCCGACCCGTCGACGTGCGTGACGGCGGGCAACCGGTCCCGGTAGGGCTCCCGGACGCCGGTGACCATCAGCATGTGCCGGAACGCCGCCTCCGTGCCCGGCGGGATGTCGAAGTAGCGGGCGGCGTCCTCCACCGGCACCGCCGGGGCGAACGGGCGGAACTCCTCACGCTGCTTGACCACCGTGTTGAGGTGTTCGCGCATGGTGGGTGAGCGCGGGTCGGCGAGGATGCTGCGGTTGCCCAGGGCACGCGGGCCGAACTCCATCCGGCCCTGGCACACCGCCACGGTGGCCCCGCCCTCGATCAGCGCGACGGTCTCGCGGACCAGGTCCGCCTCGGCGTACCGGCGGACCTCGAAACCCGGGCCGAGGTCCCGCAGCGCCGCCGCGACGTCGTCGGCGGTGCACCCGTCCCCCCAGTACGGCATCCGCATCCCGGTCGGCGTCGCCGGCCGCGCCTCGCGCAGCGCGGCCAGGGCCGCCCCCAGCGCGGTGCCGTCGTCCCCGGAGGCCGGCTGGACGAACACCTCGTCGAAGAGGCCGCTGCGCAGGATCACCCCGTTCGCCGAGCAGTTCAGCGCGACCCCGCCGGCCAGGCAGAGCCGGCGCAGCCCGGTGCGGCGGCGGTACTCGGTCAGCACGTGCAGCAGGGTGCGTTCCAGCGCGTCCTGGAGGGCGGCGGCCACGTCCATGTGGTGCTGCCCCAGTTCCGTGTCCGGTTCGCGGGCCGGGCCGAGCTTCTCCTCCAGCCGGCGCAGCACCCCCTGGTGCGTCTCGCGTTCCAGCGGGGACTTGTTGGCCGACAGCAGCGGCACGGCGTACCCGCCGTCGGCGTCGAGCCGGACGAACTCGTCGAGGGTGGCCCGGTAGCGCTGCCGGTCGCCGTACGGGGCCAGGCCCATCACCTTGTACTCGTCCATCCCGGGCTGGAAGCCGAGATAGTGGGTGAAGACGCTGTAGAGGATGCCCAGCGAACTCATGATCGGGTAGCTGCCGCGCGGGTCGAGCACCGCGCCCCGCCCCGCGAACACCGTCAGCGACTCCTGCTCGCCCATGCCGTCGGCCACCACCACCAGCGCCTCGTCGAACCCGCTGAGGTAGTAGCTGCTCGCGGCGTGGGCCACGTGGTGCCCGACGTGCACGAACCGGGGTTCGGCGACGGCCGGCGGGTAGTGGACGGCGAAGACCTCCCGCTGGACGCGCTGCGCGTACACCTCCTCGTACCAGCGGGTGGAGAGGTGGTCGAGCTGCCAGACCGGGGACGGTTCGTAGCGGAAGCCGTGGGCGACGACCGCGACGTCGCGCATCGTCGCCCCGGCCGCCCGCAGGCAGGCGTCGATCGCGTCCCGGGGGAAACGGCCGGTGCCCTTGTCGCCGTCGTAGCGTTCCTGGGCGGCGGCGGCGATCACCCCGGTCTCGTCGACCAGCGCCGCCGCCGAGTCGAGGCCCTGGACGATCCGTTGTTCCCGCCGCCACCCGTCGCCGAGTATCGCGCGCTTGAGCGCCGTGCCGCGGTCGAGGCCGCTGAATCCCAGCGTCAGCATTGTCGTCAACCTTCGTTCGCAGGGGTGGTCGGCCGACGGACGGCCGCTGGTCGGTAGGAGGGCGGCCGGGTCAGTCGGCGGCCGGCACCGGTTCGGGCAGACGCGCGGCCAGCCGGGCGGGGGTGGGGTGCGACATCAGCTCCACGACCTCCAGCTCGACGCCGAGCGCCGCCTCGACGCCGTGCACCAGCCGCATCGCGGTCAACGAGTCCCCGCCCAGGTCGAAGAAGTCGTCGTCGACCCCCGCCGGCACCCCCAGCACCTCGCTGAACAGCTCGCACAGCCGGGCCGGCAGCCCGTCGACCGGCGCGGCGGCCACCGGGTCGGCCGTGGGCACCGGTGGCGCGGGCAGGGCCGCCCGGTCGAGCTTGCCGGTCGGCCCGAGCGGCAGCGCGTCGAGCGCGACGAACGCCGCCGGCACCTGGTGCGCCGGCAGGCTCGCGGCCAGCTCGTCGCGCAACCGGACCGGATCGAACGGGTCGGTCGGCGTCGGCACCACGTACCCGACGATCCGGCGGATGCCCGGCACGTCCTCGCGGACCGCCGTCGCCGCCGCCAGCACCCCGGCGCAGCGGGCCAACGCCGCGTCGATCTCGCCCAGTTCGACGCGGAAGCCCCGCACCTTGACCTGCTGGTCGTCGCGCCCGTGGAAGACCACCTGGCCGGCCGGGTCCCAGGCCGCCCGGTCCCCGGTGCGGTACATCCGCTCCCCGGGCCCGCCGAACGGGTCGGCCAGGAACCGCTCGGCGGTCAGCCCGGGGCGGTCCAGGTAGCCCCGGGCCAGGCCGACGCCGGTCAGGTAGAGGTCGCCCACCACCCCCGGGGGCACCGGTCGCAGGAAGCCGTCCAGCACGTGCACCCGGGTGTTCCAGATGGGCCGCCCGATCGGCACGTACGCCGGCCGGCTGCCCGCCGGCACCGGCCAGTGGGTGACGTCCACGGACGCCTCGGTGGGCCCGTACAGGTTGTGCAGCTCCGCGCCGCAGGTGGTGTGGAACCGGTGGGCCAGTTCCGGGTCCAGCGCCTCGCCGCTGCAGATCACCCGGCGCAGGCCGGCGCAGTGCGCGGCGACCGGCTCGGCCAGGAAGGCGGCGAGCACCGACGGTACGAAGTGGGCGGTGGTGACCCGCTGCCGGTCGATCAGCCGGGCCAGCCGGGTCGGGTCCCGCTGGTCGTCCGCGTCGGCGACGACGACCGCCGCGCCGGTGGACAGCGGCCAGAACATCTCCCACACCGACACGTCGAAGCTGAGGCTCGTCTTGTGCAGGACCCGGTCGGCGGCGGTCAGCCGGTACCGGTCCTGCATCCAGTCCAGCCGGTTGACGATGCCGGCGTGCGGCACGACGACGCCCTTGGGCCGGCCGGTCGAGCCGGAGGTGTAGATGACGTAGGCGGGGTGGGCGACGCGCAGCGGCGTGGACCGGTCCCGGTCGGTGGGGGCGGTCGCCGGTTGCCGGGCGAGCAGTTCCCCCACGGCCGGGGCGTCGACGTCGAGGCAGCGGTCGGCGGGGCAGCCCGCGGCGACCAGCCGTCCGAGAGTGTCCCCGGTCGTCAGCACGCAGTCGGCCCCGCTGTCGCTGACCATCAGGGCCCGCCGCGCGGCCGGGTACTCCGGGTCCACCGGCAGGTACGCGGCACCCGCCTTGACCGTGGCGAGGATCGCCACCAGGCTGGCCGTGGAGCGGGGCAGCGCGACGGCCACCACCCGCTCCGGGCCGACGCCGCGCCCGATCAGCAGGTGGGCCAGCCGGTTGGCGGCGGCGTCCAGGTCGGCGTAGCTCAGCTCCTCGTCGCCGTCGTGCACGGCGACCGCGTCCGGGGTGCGTCGCACCTGCGCCTCGAACCGGCCGACCAGGGTGCCCGCGTCGGTCCGGGCCGGCGCGACGGTCGTGTCGTTGGCCTCGGCGAGCAGCCGCCGGTCCGCCCCGGTGAGCGGGGACAGCCGGGCCACCGGGATGCCCGGGTCGGCGACGACCGCCCCCAGCAGCGCCCGCAACCGTTCCAGCACCGCGTCGGCGGTCGCCGGGGAGACCAGGTCCGGCTGGTGGCTGAGGCGGACCCGCAT
Organism: Micromonospora sp. HM134; assembly: GCF_007833915.1. Taxonomy (NCBI): domain Bacteria; kingdom Bacillati; phylum Actinomycetota; class Actinomycetes; order Micromonosporales; family Micromonosporaceae; genus Micromonospora; species Micromonospora sp. HM134. The sequence goes on along the minus strand of NZ_CP041061.1, from coordinate 1,146,988 downwards.
CCGGACCCCGGGGAGCACCACCACGGCGAGCGGGTAGTGGGTGGCGTCGCGGCCCTGCACGTCGGTGATCCGGGCCTCGCCCAGGGCCGGGGCGCCGTCCAGCGCGACCGGGTAGTTCTCGAAGACGTACAGGGTGTCGAAGAGGGTGCCGGGGGTGCCGGCGAGCCGCTGCACCGCGCCCAGCCCCAGGTACTGGTGCGGCACCAGCGCGGACTGCTCGCCGTGCAGCCGGGTCAGCAGGTCGCCGAACGCCTCCCCGGGGGTGGTCCGCACCCGTACCGGCAGCGTGTTGAGGAACAGCCCGACCATCGTCGCGACGCCGGACAGCTCCGGCGGGCGGCCCGCCACCGGCATCCCGAACACGACGTCGTCGCGCCCGGTCAGGTAACCGAGCAGCACCCCCCAGGCGGCCTGGAGCACGGTGTTCACCGTGACGCCCCGCTCCCGGGCCAGGGCGGTCAGCGCCGCCGTCAGCCCCTCGTCCAGCTCGACGTCGAGGTCACGGGGCAGCGCCGTCGGGTGGGCGGCGCCCGGCCCGGTCAGCAGGGTCGGTTCGGCCAGCCCGGCCAGCGCCGTCCGCCACGCCGCCTCGGCTGCCGGCCGGTCCTGCCGGGCCACCCAGTCCAGATAGGTGCGGAACGGCACCGGGGGCGGCGGGGCGGCGGCCCCCCGGTGGTGCTCGTAGAGCGCGATCAGGTCGCGGACGACCAACGACAGCGACCAGCCGTCGAGCAGGATGTGGTGATGGGTGAAGTCGAGGCGGTACCGCTCGGCACCCAGGCGGACCAGGCTGAACCGCAGCAGCGGCGGCCGGGCCGGGTCGAACCGTCGACGCCGTTCTGTGTCGGCGATGCGGGCGGCCTCGGCCTGCGCCTGCGGGGCGGGCAGCGCCGACAGGTCGACCTCCTGCCAGGGCAGCTCGACGCCGTCGCCGATCACCTGCACCGGGGGGCCGGTGAGCCGCTGCCGGAACGCCGCGCCCAGGTGCGGGTGCCGGGTCAGCAGGTCCCGGGCGGCCCGACGCAGGGCCGCCGGGTCCAGCCGGCCGGTCAGCTCCAGGGTCAGCTGGGCGGTGTAGACGTCCGCGCCGGTCCCGGCGTACGTGGCGTGGTAGAGGATGCCCTCCTGCAACGGGGCCAGCGGCAGCAGGTCGGTCAGCCGGGGGTGCTCGGCCCCGATCGTGTCCAGCTCCCCCTGCCCGATGGTGACCAGCGGGAAGTCGGAGGGAATCCGGCCCGCCGCCGGGGTCGCGGTGCTGTCCGCCAGCACCCGCAGCGCCCGCAGCCACCGGTCGGCCAGCTCGCGGACCCGGGCCTCGGGCACGGCGTCACCGGCCCAGGTCCAGGTGGCGCGCAGCTGCGGACCGTCGGCGAGGTCCACGGTGACGGCGTTCAGCGACACCGCGTGCGGCAGCGGCATGTCCGCGTCGACGTCACCGCCGAGGGCGTCCTGCGGTACGGGGGTCCAGTCCGCCTCGGACGTGCCGCCGCCGAGCCGGCCCAGGTAGTTGAAGCCGAGCTGCGGGCGGCCCAGGCCGGCGAGTTCGGGGCCGGTGGCGAGGTTCAGGTAGCGCAGCAGCCCGTACCCGATGCCGTGGTCGGGCACCGCGCGGAGCTGCTCCTTGACCCGCCGCACGACGGTGCCGACGGCGGGCCCGGCGGCCCACACCTGCGCCCAGTCCACCGCCCCCGGGTCCAGCCGCACCGGGTACAGGCTGGTGAACCAGCCGACGGTACGGGCGACGTCGACGTGGTCGGCCAGCGGCTCCCGGCCGTGGCTCTCGACGTCGACCAGCAGCCCGCCCGGCCGGCCCGACGCGACCGCGACGGTCAGCGCGGCCAGCAGCACCTCGTCCACCCCGGCGTGCAGCGCGTCCGGCACCCGGCGCAGCAGCGCCGCCGACAGCTCCACCGGGACGGTCTGCGCCAGCGAGCGGGCGGTCCGGGCGGTGTCCCGGGCCGGGTCCAGGGCGCGGGTACCGACCGGCGGTGAGGGCGCGGCCAGCATCCCGCGCCACAGGTCCAGTTCGGCGCTGCGGGCCGGTCGGGTCGCCTCCTCCCCCAGCAGCGCCGACCAGCGCCGGTACGAGGTGGTGACCGGGGCCAGCTCGGGCCGTCCACCGGCGGACACGGCCGCCCACGCGGCGGCCAGGTCGGGCAGCAGGATCCGCCAGGACGTCGCGTCGACGGCGAGGTGGTGGGCGGCCAGCAGCAGCCGGCCCCGGTGCCGGGGCCCGGCGTCGAACCAGACGGCCTGGAGCATCATCCGCGCGCCCGGCGCGAGCCGGGCCTGGGCCGCCGCCGCGTGGTCGGCGACGATCCGGCGACGGTCCGGCTCCGGCGTGTCCGGGTCGACGGGTACCCGGGTCAGCACCGACGCGGCCGGTACGCTGCCCGGCGTCGCCACGTCCAGCCGCCACGGGCCGTCGGGGCAGGACGGCCGGTCCAGCCGCATCCGCAGCGTGTCGTGCCGGTCGAGCACCGCCTGGAGGGCGGCGCGGAGATCCGGTTCGGTGAGGTCGGCGGGGACCCGGACCACCATGGACTGGTAGTAGCCGTCGACCGGTCCACCGGCCGCCCGCAGCCACTCCATGATCGGCGTCGGCTCGAACTCGCCCACCCCGTCGTCGACACGGCTGACGGCGGCGTCCCGGCTGCGGTCGGCGGCCTGGTCGGCGACGGCGGCGAGCCGGGCGACGGTCGGGTGCGCGACGACGTCCCGGGGCCGGATGGCCAGCCCCTCGCTCTGCGCCCGGCTGACCAGCTGGATCGACGAGATGCTGTCGCCGCCGAGGCCGAAGAAGCTGTCCGTGACGCCGACCGTGGGCACCCCCAGCACCTCGGCGAACAGGTCGCACAGCAGCTTCTCGGTGGCGGTGCCCGGCTGGTCGGCGACGGTCGTCGGCTCCTGGTCGGGTGCGGGCAGGGCCACCCGGTCGACCTTGCCGTTGCGGTTCAGCGGCAGGGCGGCCAGCGGCACCAGGACGTTCGGCACCATGTACTCGGGCAGGTGTCCGGCGACGAAGGCGCGGACCGTGGCCGGGTCGGGGGCGGGGCCGTCCGGCGGGCCCACCAGGTAGCCGACGAGCTGCCGCCCACCCGCGCCCACCTCCCGGACGACCACCGCCGCCTGGGCGACCGTGTCGTGCCGGGTCAGCACCGCCTCCACCTCGCCCGGTTCGATCCGGTGGCCGCGCACCTTCACCTGGTCGTCCACCCGGCCGACGAACTCCAGCTCGCCGTCGGGATGCCAACGCACCAGGTCACCGGTGCGGTACATCCGCTCCCCCGGCCCCGCGTACGGGTCGGCCAGGAACCGGGTCGCGGTCAGCCCCGGCCGGCGCAGGTAGCCCCGGGCCAGGGCCCGGCCGGAGACGTACAGCTCACCGGCCACCCCGGCGGGGACCAGCCGCAGGGCGTCGTCGAGGACGTACACCTGGCAGTTGCGGACCGGGCGGCCGATGGGCACGGCGGCCCCGGACCCGGCCCGGTCGGCCCGCAGGTCGGCGCTCATGGTGGCGCAGACCGTCGTCTCCGTCGGGCCGTACGCGTTGACCATGCGGCGGCCCTCCGCCCAGCGGGTGACCAGTTCGGCGGGGCACGCCTCGCCGGCGAGCACCAGGGAGCGCAGGGTGGGCAGCGGTTGGGCGGCCAGCGGGGTGAGCACCGCCGGTGGCAGCGTCGCGTGGGTGATCCCGTGGGCCCGGACGAAGTCGGCGAGCAGGTCGCCGACGAGCAGCCGTTCGGTCGGCACGACCAGGGCCGCGCCCGAGGTCAACGCCATGCACAGTTCCCAGAACGAGGCGTCGAAGCTGGGTGAGGCGAACTGGAGGACGCGGGCCCGACCGTCCACGCCGAGCCGGTCGGCCTGGGTGGCGGCGAGGCTGCTGACGCCCTGGTGGGTGACGACGACGCCCTTCGGCCGCCCGGTGGACCCGGAGGTGAAGATCACGTACGCGGGGTGGGTCGGCAGCAGCGGGGTGCGGCGGTCCCGGTCGGTGGGGTCGTGGTCCGGGTGGCCGGACAGCTCGGCGAGCAGCGCCGGGTCGTCGAGGTCGATCCGGGGCAGGTCGGCGGCCTCGGCGGCGGCGCGGGCCGTCGGCGCGGCCTCCGCCCCGGCGAACACCACGCCGGCCGGCTCGGCGTCGGCCAGCATCTGCGCGACGCGCGGGCCCGGGTACTCCGGGTCGACCGGCAGGTATCCGGCGCCCGCCTTGGTCACCGCGAGGATCGCGGTGACCAGGTCCATCCCGCGCGGCAGGACCAGCGCGACGAGCTGCTCCGGGCCGATCCCCCGGGCGATCAGCGCGCGGGCGAGCCGGTTCGCCCGCGCGTTCAGCCCGCCGTACGTCAGCCGGTCCGCCCCGCAGCGGACGGCGACCGCGTCGGGCGTCCGGGCCGCCCACGCCTCGACCAGGGCCGGCAGGGTCGCCACCGGCACCGGGTCGGGGTTGCGGCCCTGCGTCGACAGCCGGAGCCGCTCGGGTACGTCGAGCAGGTCGAGCCGGCCGGTACGCGTCCCGAGCAGGGTGGGCAGTTCGGTCAGCAGCCGGGTAAACCGGCGCAGCAGCCCCCGGGCGAACCCCACCGGGAACAGGTCGGGCCGGTACGACAGCCGCATCCGCAGCCGGGTGCCGGCCGCCGCGTTGAGGCTCAGCGGGTAGTGGGCGGCGTCGGCGGCGCCCGCCTCCACCCGCAGCGGCCCGCAGCGCAGCTCACCGGACTCGGGGAAGTTCTCGAACGCCACGCAGGTGTCGAACAGCTCGCCGGTCCCGGCCACCTTCTGGATGTCGGCCAGGCCCAGGTGGTGGTGCTCGATGAGCTGCGCCTGCTCGTGCTGGAGGCGGGTCAGCAGCGCCGACAGGGGTTCGTCGCGGCGCAGCCGGACCCGTACCGGCACCACGTTCATCAGCAGCCCGACCATGTTCTCGGACCCGGGCAGCTCGGGTGGCCGGCCGGAGACCGCCGCGCCGAACGTCACGTCGTCGCGTCCGGTGAGCTGGCCGATCAGCAGCGCCCACGCGCCCTGCACGAGGGTGTTGACGGTGAGGTCGTGCCGCCGGGCGAACGCCACCAGGTCCGCCGTGGCCGCCGGGTCGAGTTCGGCCGGCAGGTCGCCGGGCCAGACCGGGACGCGGGTCGGGTCGGCCGGGGCGACGAGGGTGGGCCCGGCCAGGTCCGCCAGCGCCGACCGCCAGGCCGCCTCCGCGCCCGGCCGGTCCCGCCCGGCCAGCCAGCCCAGGAAGTCCCGGTACGACGGGGCCGGTGGCAGCACGTCGCCCTGCGCGTAGAGGGCGCACAGGTCACGGATCAGCAGGGCGGTGGACCAGCCGTCGAGCAGGATGTGGTGGTAGGTGACGACCAGCCGGTGCCGGTGGCCGTCGACGCGGATCAGCCGGAACCCGATCAGCGGGGCCCGACGCAGGTCGAACCGTCGTCCCTGGTCGGCCTCGGTGTGCCGGGCGAGGGCGGCGTCCGGGTCCTCCCCCGGCGCGACCGCCGCCTCCGTCCAGGACAGTTCCGGCCGGCGGACGATCACCTGCACGGGTGGGCCGGAGCGGCGTTCCCGGAAACTCGCCCGCAGGTTGGGGTAGCGGCGCAGCAGCGCCTCCGTCGCCGCCCGCAGCGCGGCGGCGTCCAGTGGACCGTGCAGGTCCAGGATCAGCTGCGCGGTCTGCACCTCCGGCCCGCTGCTCTGGTGCCAGGAGTGGAACATCATGCCGGCCTGTAGGGGTGCCAGCGGCAGAATGTCCTCGATGCTCGACGTGGTCATGACACCGCTCCCTGTTCCGCCGCCAGTTCCTGCTCAAGGTCGTCGATCTCGTCCTGGCTCAGCGTGACCAGCGTCAGGTCCGACGGCGTGGGACCGCCGGCGGCGGGGGCCGTCGCGCCGGCCACCACGGCCTCCAGGGCGGCGTGCCAGTCGTCCGCGAGGTCGGCCACGTCGGTCTCGGTCAGCAGCTCCGCCGGCCACGACCAGGTGGTCCGCAGGTGCGGGCCGGCCGGGCCGTCGACGGTGACGGCGGCGACCTCCAGCACGTGCGGTACGGGGTGCCGGGGGTCGGCCCCGCCCCGCAGCACCGCGCCCTCCTCGGCCGGCCCCCAGTCGTCCGGTGCGGCGGCGGGGAACCGGCCCAGGTAGTTGAAGGCCACCTGGGGGGCCGGCATCCCGGCCAGCACCGGGCGGGTGCGGGGGTCGAGGTAGCGCAGTACGCCGTACCCGCCGGCGGGTGGCAGGGCGCGGAGCTGCTCCTTGATCCGTTTCACCGTGGCGCTGACCGCCGGGCCACCGGAACGGGCCTGCGCCCCGTCGACCGGGCCCGGGTCGAGCCGGACGGGGTGGATGCGGGTGAACCAGCCGACGGTGCGGGACAGGTCGGCGTCCGCCACCAGGCCGTCCCGGCCGTGCCCCTCCAGGTTGACCAGCACCCCGTCGGTGCCGCCCCGGCCCCGCCGGGCCAGCCACGGCGGCAGCGCCAGGGCCAGCGCGGTCAGCAGGATCTCGTCCACCCCGGTGCGGTACGCGGCCGGGGCGGTGGTGAGCACGGCGGAGGTGCAGTCCGTCGAGGCGCTCCGGGACAGGCTGCGCAGCCGGCCGAAGACGTCGACCCGGGGGTCGAGGGGTCGGTCGCCGAGCGGCGTCGCCGGCCGGTCCAGCAGCCGCGTCCAGCCGGCCAGTTCGTCCTCGCGGACCGGCCCGTCGGTCAGCGCCGCGACCTGCCGCGCCCAGCCGCGCAGCGACGTGCCCGCCGGCTCCAACGTCGGCGGTCTCCCGTCGCCGAGCGCGGCGCAGGCGGCCCGGAGGTCGGCGAGCAGGATGCGCCACGACACCCCGTCGACGGCGAAGTGGTGGACGACCAGCAGCAGCCGGTTGCCGGTCTCCGGGCCGGCCGGGAACCAGACGGCCTGCACGAGCACCCCGTCGGCGGGGCGCAGCCGGTCCCGGGCGGTCTGTGCCTGGTCAGCGAGGATCGTCGCGCGTCCGGCCGGGGTGGCGTCGGTCAGGTCGACGGTGTGCAGGCAGTCCTCGGCGCGTACCGCCCCGGCGGGCGGGATGTCCAGCTCCCACGGCCCGTCCCCGACGCGGGCCCGCATCCGCAGCGCGGGGTGGTGGTCGAGCAGCGCCTGCAACGCCTGCCGCACCTGGTCGACGGTCGTCCCGGCGGGCACCCGGACCAGCATCGACTGGCTGAACGCGTCCAGTGGGCCGCCCAGTTCCTCCCGGGCCCAGGCCAGGATCGGCGTCACCGGCACCACGCCGGTCGCGTCGTCCGGGCGTTCGACGGTCCGCTCGTCCACGGTGGTCGCCACGGCGGCCAGGGCGCGGACGGTGCGCTGCTGGTAGACGTCCTTCGGCTTGAGGTGCAGGCCGGCGCGGCGGGCCCGGCTGACCAGCTGGATGGACATGATGCTGTCGCCGCCGAGGCCGAAGAAGCTGCCGTCGATGCCGACCTCGGGCACGCCGAGCAGTTCGGCGAAGAGGTCGCAGAGGATGCGTTCGGCCGGGGTCCGGGCGGCCGGGCCGGTGACCGCGCCGTCGAGGTCGGGTTCCGGCAGCGCCGCCCGGTCGACCTTCCCGGTGGGTGTCAGCGGCAGCGCGTCGAGCACCATGAGCCGGGCCGGCAGCAGGTACTCGGGAAGCTGGTGGCGCAGCCACTCGCGTACCTCGGCGGCGGTGAGGGTGGCGGTGCCGGCCGGCGTGACGTAGCCGACCAGGGTGACCCGTCCGGGCCCGTCGGTGCGGGCGGTCACCACGGCCGCGCCGACCGCCGGGTGCCGGGCGAGGGTGCCCTCGATCTCGCCGGGCTCGACCCGGAAGCCCCGGATGTTGACCATGTTGTCGACCCGGCCGGCGTACTCCAGGTCGCCGTCGGGGCGCAGCCGCACCCGGTCACCGGTGCGGTACAGCCGACCGCCGGGCCGGCTGCCGTACGGGTCGGCGACGAACCGCTCGGCGGTCAGCGCCGGCCGGCCGGCGTACCCCCGGGCCAGCCGCGCACCGCCGACGTACAGTTCGCCGACCGCGCCGATCGGGACGGGGACCAGCATCGGGTCGAGGACGTGGGCGGTCAGCCCGGCCACCTCGCGGCCGATCCGGCTCAGACCGTCCCCGACGTCGTCCGGCCCGAGGGTACGGGCGGTGACGTGCACGGTGGTCTCGGTGATCCCGTACATGTTCACCAGGTGGGGACGGTCCCAGCCGTGCCGCGCGGCCCAGCGGCGCACCGACGCGTGTTCCAGCGCCTCGCCGCCGAAGATCACCCAGCGCAGCGCGTGCGGCCGGTCCGACCGGGAGTCCACCTCCTCGAACTGGGCGAAGGAGGAGGGGGTCTGGTTGAGCACGGTCACCCCGGCCCCGGTCACCAGCCGGTGGAAGTCCTCCGGGTTGCGGGAGACCCAGTAGGGCACCACGACCAGCCGGCCGCCGGTGCTCAACGCGCCCCAGATCTCCCAGACGGAGAAGTCGAACGACATGCTGTGGAACATCGACCAGACGTCGTCGGGGCCGGCGCGCAGGAAGTCCCGCCCCCAGTGCAGCAGCCGGGTGACCGCAGAGTGCGGGACGGTGACGCCCTTGGGCCGGCCGGTCGAGCCCGACGTGTAGATCACATACGCCGCACTGTCCCCCGTCACCGCCTCCCCGTCCACCACCTCCCCGACCACCCCCGGGCCGGGCACCTCCGGACCGTCCGGGCCGATCTCCACCACCCGCCACCGGCCCGACGGCAACCGCCCCGCCACCCCCGGACCACCCAACACCACCGACACACCCGAATCCACCAACATCAACGACAACCGCTCCACCGGATAATCAACATCCAACGGCACATACGCCGCACCCACCTTCAACACCCCCAAACACCACACCACCGCATCCACCGACCGCCCCACACACACCCCCACCAACCCACCACCACCCACACCCAACCCCCGCAACAACCCCGCCACCCGATCCGACAACACCCCCAACTCCCCATACGTCAACACCACCTCCCCACACACCACCGCCACCGCACCCGGCGAACCCACCACCCACCGCCCCACCAACTCATGCACCAGCTCCCCGGCACCCGGGTCCGCCCCGACCGGGTCAGACGCCGCCGGGTCCGCCCACGCCACCAGGTCCGACGGCGACGGGCCCGTCGCCGTCAGGTCCACGGCCGACGGGGCCGGGGTGGTCGACGGCGCGGCGACCGTCAGCGGTTCGCGCAGGTAGTGGCGGTCCGGGGTGGTCACCATGTCCCAGAGGGCGGCCACGAACCAGTCGCGCAGCAGCCGGACCTGCTCGGCCCGGACCGCGTCGGTGTGGAAGTCCATCGCCAGCAGCACCCGGTCGGAGACCGGGTCCCGGACGACCCCGATGTTGAGCGGGAAGTTCGTCGGCTCGGCGCGGACGGTGGAGAAGCTGCCGATCTTGCCGTCGAGGATCTCGGTGCCCCGGTCGGACAGCATCTCGGCCATCACGTGGAAGTGGTTGTAGACGAAGTTGACGTTGACCGGCTGGTCCATGCCGAGCCGGCGTTGCATCTCGGCCATCGGGAAGCGGCGGTGCGGCAACATGTCCCGCTCGGCCGCGAAGACCTCGGCGATCAGGTCGGTCCACCGGCCGTCCGGCAGCACCAGCCGGAACGGCAGCGTGTTGAGGAACAGCCCACGGACGTCGTCGCCGCCGCGCTCCTCGGGGCGGCCGTTGGCGGTCACCCCGACCAGGACGTCCGTCGTGCCGGTGGCGTAGCCGACCGTCCGCAGGCAGGCCGCGACGAAGAGGGTCTTCAGCGAGGCGCCGCACCGGGTGGCCAGCTCCCGCAGCGCCGTGCACAGTTCCGGGCTGAGCACCGTCTCCACCGAGCCGTACCGTTGGCGGGCGTCGGTGGCGTACCACCACTCGCCCGTGAAGCGGGCCTCGACGGGCAGCTCCGGCACCGGCCCGTCGGGCCAGCGCAGCAGCCGGGTGTCCGGCGGGTCGGCCAGCCGGTCACGCCAGAACTGCTCGGTCTCCGCCGACGTCAGCGCGGCGCGTTCCAGCTCGACGAAGTCGCGGTACTGCGCGGCCAACGGCGGGTCGGTCGGCTCCACGCCGTCGCGCAGGCCCTGGTAGACCCGCATGATCTCGCTGAGGGTGGAGTGCAGGCTCCAGCCGTCGAACACGGCGTGGTGCTCGGTCAGCGTCCACTGGAACACCTCGTCGGAGCGGCGGTGCACGTGCATCCGCAGCAGCGGCGGGCGGTCGTGGTCGAACGGGCTGACCCGCTGGTGTTCCAGGTAGGACCGGACGATCTCGTCCTGCGCCGCCTCGTCGAGGTCACGCAGGTCGTCGACGCCGACCGGCAGCACCGCCTCGGCGTGCACGAGTTGCAGCGGCTCGCTGTGGTCGGTCAACGACAGCGCCGTCCGCAGGATCGGGTGCCGGCGTACGACGTGGGCGACCGCCCGGGTGAAGGCGTCCGCCTCGAACGGTGCCCGCACCTTCATGCTGTCGACGTTGTGGTACGGCAGCCGCTCCAGGTCACGGGTCATCTCGTAGACCATGCCCACCTGCAACGCCGTCATCGGGTACGCGTCGACGAGACCGTCCGGCAGGTGCGCCCGGTCGGCGGCGGCGACCAGCTCGAACGGTCGACGTACCGGGGCGTCGGGCAGGTCGACGACCGTGCAGACGGTGGCGAGTTCGGCGACCGTCGGCCGGTGGAACAGCTCCTGCAACGCGAAGGAGATGCCGCTGGCGCGGGCCGCGCCGAGCACCCGGATGCTGCGGATCGAGTCGCCGCCCAGGTGGAAGAAGTTGTCGTGCCGGCCCACCTGGACCGGGCCGAGCGCCTCGACCCAGATCTCGGCGAGCCGCCGCTCGACCGGCCCCTGCGGCGCCACGTAGTCACCGCTGCCGGCGGGGCGGGCCTCGTCCGGGTCGGGCAGCCGCCGGTGGTCGGTCTTGCCGCTCGGCGTCAGCGGGATCGCCGCCAGCTCCACGAACCGCGCCGGCACCATGTAGTCCGGCAGCCGGTCCGCCAGCCACTGCCGCAGGTCCGCGACCGGCACCGCCGCCCCGGCCTCCCCCGACACGTACGCGATGAGCTGCGGGGCCCCGGCGTCGTCGGGGCGGATGGTGACCGCCGCGCCGGTGACGCCGGGGAACTGGTGGGCGGTCGCCTCGATCTCGGTCAGCTCCACCCGGAAGCCGCGGATCTTGACCTGGCTGTCGGCGCGGCCCGCGTACTCCAGGGTCCCGTCCGGACGCCACCGGGCCAGGTCGCCGCTGCGGTAGAGGCGGGCGCCCGGCTCGGCGCCGACCGGGTCCGCCACGAAGCGTCCCGCGGTCAGGCCGGGTTGGCCGAGGTAGCCCCGGGCCACCCCCGGACCGCCGACGTACATCTCCCCGGTGACGCCGACCGGGCAGGGCCGCAGGTACCGGTCCAGGACGTGGATCGCCAGGTCCGCCAGCGGCCGGCCGATCTGGGTGAGCGCCCGGTCCAGGTCGTCCGGCACGATCTCGCGGTAGGTGTCGTGCACGGTGGTCTCGGTGATCCCGTACATGTTGACCAGCCGGGGGCGGTCCGCGCCGTGCCGTTGCGTCCACCGGCGCACCGAGCCGCGTTCCAGCGCCTCACCGGCGAAGATGACGTAGCGCAGCCGCAGCGGGTCGCGCAGGCGCGCGTCAACGGCCTCGAACTGGACGAACGCCGACGGCGTCTGGCTGAACACGGTCACCTGCGCGTCCCGGACCAGCGCGTACAGGTCGTCGGGGCTGCGGGAGACCCAGTAGGGCACCACGACCAGCCGGCCCCCGGTGCTCAACGCGCCCCAGATCTCCCAGACGCTGACGTCGAACGACATGCTGTGGAACATCGACCAGACGTCGTCCGGGCCGAAGCGGAAGTCCCGGGCCGCCGAGGCGAACAACCGGGCGGCGTTGCGGTGGGTCACCGTGACGCCCTTGGGCCGGCCGGTCGAGCCCGACGTGTAGATCACGTACGCCGCACTGTCCCCCGTCACCACCGACGACGCCGACGCCCCGTCCACCGGGGCCGGCTCCCCCACCGCCGACCCCTCGGCGTCCACCTCCACCACCCGCCACCCACCCGACGGCAACCGCCCCGCCACCCCGGACCACCCAACACCACCGGCACACCCGAATCCACCAACATCAACGACAACCGCTCCACCGGATAATCAACATCCAACGGCACATACGCCGCACCCACCTTCAACACCCCCAAACACCACACCACCGCATCCACCGACCGCCCCACACACACCCCCACCAACCCACCACCACCCACACCCAACCCCCGCAACAACCCCGCCACCCGATCCGACAACACCCCCAACTCCCCATACGTCAACACCACCTCCCCACACACCACCGCCACCGCACCCGGCGAACCCACCACCCACCGCCCCACCAACTCATGCACCAAATCCCCGGCGGGAAGGTCCACCGGCGACGGTGTGGTCCAGGACCGCACCAGCGCGCGTTCGGCGTCGTCCATCGCCGCGAGCTGCCCGATCGCCAGGTCGGGCCGGTCGAGCGCGCCGCCCAGCAGGCTCGACCAGTGCCGGAAGAAATGCTCGACCGTGGCGGGCAGGAACAGGTCCGTGCAGTACTCGATCTCGACGTCGTACCGGCCGGCGACGTCGTAGACGGTGAACGTGAGGTCCAGCTTCGCGGTGTCCGTCGGCACGAACTCGCGGCTCAGGAACGACCCGCCGACCGCACCCGGCCCGTTCTCGTGGAACGCGAACAGCACCTGCACGAGCGGGCCGTGGCTCGGCACCCGCTGCGGCACCAGCCGGTTGACCAGGTGGTCGAACGGCACGTCCAGGTGTTCCAGGGCGGCCAGCACCGACTCCTGGGTACGCGCCACGACGGTGCCGAACGACGGTTCGCCGCTCAGGTCGGTGCGGGACACCATCGTGCCGGCGAACAACCCGACCACGTCCAGGAACCGGCTGTCCCCCCGACCGGCGACCGGCGAACCGACTACCACGTCGGTCTGACCGGTCTGCCGGTGCAGGAAGACGGTGAAGGCCGCCAGCAGCACCACGTACGGCGTGACCCCGTGCCGTCCGGCCAGCTCCCGCACCCGGTCGCGGAGCTGCGGCGGCACGGTGAACCGCAGGGTCGCACCGCGGTAGCTGAAGTCCCGGGGCCGGTTGCGGTCCCGCCCGAGTTCGAGCAGCTCCGGCGCGCCCCGCAACTGCTCGACGCGGCTGTCGAGTTCCCGCTGCGCCTGCGGTCCGGCCAACCACCGCTGCTGCCGGAGGCAGTGCTCGACGTAGGCCGGCACAGCCGACCCGGCGGCGTCCTCCGGCCCGCCGCTGGCACCGGCCCCGACGGCATCCCACGGCCCGGCGGCGTCGGCGAGGCCGGCGGCGTCGCTCAGGCCGGCGGCGAGTTCGCGTTCGATGATCTCCAGGGAGAGACCGTCGACGGCGATGTGGTGGAAGGTCAGGTGGAGCAGCCGCACCTGGCCGTCGACCGCGAAGACGGCCGCCCGGACCAGGGGCCCGACGCGCAGGTCGAACGGGGCGCGGGACACCTCCCGGACCACCTCGGCGGTCCGCGCGTCGCGCTCGGCGGCGGGGTGGTCGGTGAGGTCGTGGACCGTCAGGGGAACCTCGCGGGTGGACACCAGCCGCTGCACGGGCTCGCCGTCGACCTCGTCGAAGGCCAGGAACAACGCGTCGTGCCGGGCCAGCAGGCGGCCGACGGTGGCGACGACCGCCGGCAGCGGCACGTCGACCCGCAACCACCACGAGACCGGGACGTGGTACGCGGCACTCGCCGGCGTCAGCCGGTCGAGGAACCACAGCCGCTGCTGCTCGCTGCTCAACGGCCAGCGCCGATTGTCCTCAGCCATACGAAACTCTCCTGACAGAAGGTGCACCTGCTGCGCCACGGCGAATCGGTGGTGCTATTACTCGGTACGAAGGGTGGCGTCATCGGCCCGGGCCATCGCGAGAGCGAGGCTTCTCGGCCGCATGTCCTGCCAGTTCTCCTCCACGTACCGGAGTGCCTCGTCCCGACCGCCCGGTCCCCATGCCACGGTCCAGCCCGCCGGCACCTCGGCGAATTCCGGCCACAGCGAGTGCTGCGACTCGGCATTCACCAGCACCAGAAACGTGCCGTCCGCATCGTCGAATGGATTCATGTCCGCCTCCGGTCCGCATCGATGGCCGCAGGAGTCCACAAAGCCTCCGGAAGCGGCGTGGAGAATCCTGCCCGGCGGTGCGGACGGCGGCCAGAAATTGCCACTTTCCTAAACTGACAGTTGGGGCCCCTCACCGGGGACACAGGGGCGGGCCGGACCGGCCGGGGTGCAATTCACCGACGGCGGAGGGGACGCGGGAACGGCGGCTACGCGGCTTCGGCCACCGGAATCAGCGACACGATCTGCAGGTCGCTCGCGCTCGGGTCGGTGAGGGTGACCACGTCGACCAGGGTCGTCCGGTGGTCGCTGGCCAGCCGGATGCCACGCCGTGACCGCAGGGTACGCCCGGACGCGGGGTGGGCGGCCCACAGGCAGCGGGCCTCGGGGTTGGTCTCCAGGCAGGCGTCGACGAGCGCGGCGATCCCGGCGTCCTGCGGGTGCAGCGCCTGGGCGATGCGCATCTGGGTGAGCAGCGGCGCCGCCCAGTCGGTGTCCCAGTTGACCAGCCGTCGACGGGCGTCCGCGTCGGTGAACAGCCAGCGCGGATAGCTGGGATCGGTGCGTAGCCAGGGATAGTATGACTCGCACACCTCGTTGTGCAGCACCACCCGCGCGTACCGGTCGAGCACGTAGGTCGCCCAGCGTTGCCCCTCGACGAACTGGCGCAGGGCGGTGCCGAGGACGGTCGGGGAGGTGCCGGCCGGCGCGGGTGAGGGCATCCGGCCGATCGCGAGCAGGTAGAGCAGTTCCCGCTCGTGCCGGTCGAGTCGCAGCGCCCCGGCGACGGCGTCGAGGAAGGCGTCCGAGTAGTTGGCGCGTACGCCGCGTTCGAGGTTGCTGTACCAGACGACGCTCACCCCGACGAGTTCCGCGATCTCCTCCTGGGTGACGTTGGACCGACGTCCCCGACGTCTTCGGGCGACCTGGTGGTCATCCGGCGGAAGCCGGTGCCGCCAGGCTTTGACGCAGGCGGCCAACTCGCTGTTCTGGTCCGCCGAGACCTGCCGGATGGCAACCATTTCTCCCTCGTTCTGGCGCAGCCGCCATGAATGTTTGTTTCCAGAACGGGGCCCGGCCGAATTGGGGCACCGGCCACCGTTCACACGGCTCTACGGCGAGCCGGAAGCGGGACGAACCGCTCGGCCACAGTTGCCCGGTACCGGGGCCGGCAGATCCTGGGCAGCATTCGACCAAATGGTCGACAGCCGCTCGTGACACCGCCGGCACAATCGTGTCCAGCGACCGCCACGAATGTGGATGCTACCGGCTCCGGACCCGGCCACCAATAGTCATGTTTCGATTACATCACTGTCTGGTCACTCAGCAGGAAACTCTCACGCGGCCCGCGCCGGCCCGCCGGGCACTTGTCCGTACTGCACCGCTTGGCCGCCTCCACACAGTGGCGCACGACTTGCCCGTGATAAGCGTGTTGGGTGGTTAGCGACCCATCCGTAATCCCGGGAGACCTCACCTCCGGTGGCCCACCGCCGGTCCACCGATAGCGACGGCGCGACCTCTCCGGTAGCCGCAACCGTCGAAATCCCCACCATTGGCGGCGACCCGGAGCGGGCATCCGTCCCGCCGTTCCGTGACCCGGAAATGAGTCACGAAGAAGGCCGGAGTCCCAATCGTCAGAGTTGCCGCCGGGTTCCCGTCGAGGGCGCATTTCCCCTGGTAGGGAAGGGTTCGGCCGACCCGCGAAACGCCTGCCGCAGGAAACGTCGGAGAAACGAGAGCTGGTTAACGTTCCCGACCGTTGAATGCTCAACTCGCTCCAGGGAGACAGCTTTGAAGGTACGAACATCGAGGAGTATGCCGATACTCCTCTCGGTGATCGTCGCGGTGACGGCCCCGGTGGCACTGGCGGCACCGGCCTCGGCGGCGTCACCCACCGCCGCCGCGCCGCCCCCGGCGGCCACGACCGACCTGCCCGACCCGACGGCCCGCGGCCCCTTCGGCCACCGGGCCGTCCAGGAGGCCAAGTTCGGCCTCGCCAGCATCCAGGAACCGAACTCCTCCGGCGCCGACCCGACGGCCGGGACCGCGCAGGCACCGGAGCAGATCGAGATCCGGGGCCAGCTCCACACGCCGGACTTCAGCCGGCGCACCACGCCGTCGCCGGTGCTCGTGCTGGTGCACGGCAACCACGGCTCGTGCGACTCCGGCCAGAACACCGCCCAGCTCACCTGCGCCCAGTTCAAGCACAACGAGAACGGCTACGCCTACCTGGCGGAGAACCTCGCCACCTGGGGTTACACCACCTTCTCGGTGTCCCAGGACCAGCTGATGATGCGGCAGGACGGCAACAAGGGCAAGGGCATGCACAGCCGCCGGATGCTCATCGCCGCAACCCTGGACGCGCTGAGCGCGGCGAACCGCCCCGGCGGCCTGCCGGTCGACGAACACACCACCGTCGGCACCATGCTCGCCGGCCGCCTCGACCTGACCCGCATCGGCCTGATGGGACACTCGCGCGGCGGTGACGCGGTGTCGAGCTTCATCGACTACAACCGCATCCGCACCGACGGCCCGCGGTACCCGCTGCGCGGGGTCATCTCGCTCGCCCCGGTGGACTACGAGCGCAAGGCCCCGTACGGGATGCCGTACCTGACGATCCTGCCGATGTGCGACGGCGACGTCTCCAACCTCCAGGGCGCGCGGCTGTTCGAGCGCAGCCAGTACGTCAACCCGGGGGACCCCTTCCCCCGCATCCAGGTGGAGCACCTCGGCGCGATCCACAACTGGTACAACACCGTCTGGTACGCCGACGGCGGCGCGGACGGCCAGGCCAACAACGACGCCGCGTGCGGCAACTCCGCGCCGTTCGCGACCAACAACATCCACCCGCACAATCTGCGGCTCAGCGGCGCGGCCAGCTACACCGACCCGGCCCTGAACTACGCCATCGACAACTCCGACCCGCTGAACCCCGCCGTGAACACCAAGTTCTCCGGCGACGCGGCGCGGATGGGCGACCAGGAGAAGCTGGGGCTGGCGACGATGGCCGCCTTCTTCCGCCGTTACGTCGGCGGCGAGGGCGCGTTCCAGCCCTACCTGACCGGGGAGCTGGCGAACACCCCGGGTGGCCTCCAGGTGCCGGCGTCGGCCTGCCCCACCAGCCCGTCCGGCACCGCGATCGGGTGCGACGAGCGGGTCAACACCAGCTACTTCGCCGCCCCGCAGGAGCGGGTGGACGTGATCCGGCCCGAGGTGGCCAACCCGCTGACCCGCAACGCCCTCGGCGGAACCCTGACCGGCAACGGCTTCGCCGACCCGTACGCGCAGGCCGCCGGGGTCACCCCGAAACCGGCGACCACCCCCGGCGGGTACGACTGGTGCAACCCGGAGCCGCAGGACTTCGCCCCGGCACAGCTCGGCAAGACCGGGCTGCCGACCGCCGCCAAGCCCTGCCCGCTGCCGGCGGCGGGCGCGCTCGGCGGGCAGAACGGCACCCGGGAGAACAGCCCGGTCAACCACTCCTACGGTCGACAGCTCACCCTCGCCTGGGAGCCGGGCTCGACCGCGTCGCTGACCGCCGCGATCCCGGCCGCGTCCGGCGACGTACGGCACCTGCGGGCGCTGGCGCTGAGCGCCGCCGTGAACTTCTTCGACACCCGCAACCCGGGTGCCGACAACCGGGGCGACAACACCAGGGACACCACCGTCAACGGCACCCCGACGAACCCGGTCTGGCCCAACGAGAAGCCCACCTCGTACGACCCGGCCTCGACGACCCAGCGGTTCGTGATCGCGCTGCGCGACGCCGCCGGCCGCGAGGGGACCGTCGACGCCGGTGACCCCCGCTGGGGCAACGCCCTGCACATGTCGACCGGCACGAACACCCCGAACACCCACATCGTCCTCGACCAGATCCGCGTCCCGCTCGCCGAGTTCGCGGCGCAGGGCGTCGACGTCGGCGCGCTGGCGAAGCTCGAACTCCGGTTCGGGGTGGGCGACATGCCGAAGTCCGGTTCGATCGAGCTGGCCGACGTACGCTTCCAGGAATCCGACGCGGGGGCGCAGCTCCTGTCGGACGGCGACCGGGCCGACGGCGCGGGTCACGGCCCGTCCGCCCTCGGCGGCCCCGACCCGGCGACCTACCTCGCCGGCTACGACAACACCCCGGGCAACGTCGCGCTCGTCGACCCGGTGGCGAACCCGCAGGGCAACACCACGTGGACGGTCGACGACGACCGCACGCAGTGCCCGAACGCCCAGTTCACGTCGATCCAGACCGCCGTCGACCACGCGTCGCCGTGGGACACGATCGTGGTCTGCGCAGGGGTCTACCAGGAGTCGTCGACCCCGGTGAACCACGCGTCCAACCCCGTGCAGAGCGGGGCGCGCAACGGCCTGACCATCACCAAGCCGCTGAAGATCAAGGGGGCCGGCGCGGACAAGGTGACCATCAAGCCGGACCAGTCGCTCGGGAACCTGGCCGGCGACCAGCCGTACCTGCGCGACGGCGGCGGCAACGTGATCACCGTGTCCCGGCAGTCGCTCGGCTCGACCGACACCAACGAGATGTTCCTCGACCTCTCCGGCGTGACCGTGACCTCCGGCGACGTCTGGGCCGAGGCGGGCATCGCGTTCTTCGGCGCGGCCGGCCGGGTCGCGGACAGCGTCGTCGGCCCGCTGCGGGTGGCGACCACCGACGAGGAACTGACCGCGCACCCGCACGGCTGGGGCATCGTCCAGACCGGCATCATCCGGGGGGCGGGCACCGGCACCGTCGAGAGCGAGCTGACCGTCACCGGCAGCGTGGTCAGCGGCTACCAGTCCGGGGGCATCCTCTTCGACGGCGCGCGGGGCCGCGACGGCACCCCCGACACCACCGTCCGCTCCGGCATCCGCCAGCACGGGTACGTGACCGACACCGTGGTCACCGGCGAGCCGAACAGCCGGTTCCCGCAGACCGGCATCCAGTACGCCAGCGGGACGAGCGGTTTCGTGAACACCAGCCGGATCACCGGGAACTACTACCCGCCCGCACCCCAGCGGTCGTACGGCATCCTGCTCACCGACGCCGGCACCGAGACGGCCGGGGCGCTCACCGGCTTCCGCAACGTCCTCACCGGCAACGGGTTCGCCGTCTACAACGCCAACGCCGACAACACCGCCGTACGCGAGGGTGCCCCGTTCGCGCTGACCGGCAGCTACCTCGGCAGCGGGCAACCGGTGCCGGGCGGACCGGCGGTCCCGGCCACCGGCGTCGAGGCGATCTCCGGCGCGGACAGCACGGGCAGCGCCACGGTCACCGTCACCAAGCGCCGGCCGACGCCACCCCCGGCGGTGCCGACCACGGTGGACCGGGTCGCCGACGCCGCGCCCTCGGCCGAGGTGGCCGACCCGGGACGCGGCGCGGTGCTCCGGGTCGGGTCGACGGTGCACCCGCTGATCCGGGGCACCGACGACCACGCCGTCGCCTCGACGAGCCTGTTCGTCAACGGCACCCTGGTCGGCACCAGCACCACCGCCCCCTACCTGTTCGCCTGGACACCGGCAGTGAAGGACGCCGGCAAGCAGGTCAGGTTCCAGGCGATGGTGGTCGACTCGTCCGGGCAGTCGACGCTGTCCAAGCCGGTCGTCGGCACGGTCGACCCGGCGACCCCGGCCCCGACCGTACGGATCGACAAGGTGGAAGCCGACCCCACCTCGGGTACGGCGACGCTCACCGCGACGGTCAACACCGCCGGCACCCTCACCCTCAGCGGGGAGAAGGTCAGCGCGGTCAGCCGGGAGGTGGCCAAGGCGAACACGGTGACGGTGACCGTGACGGTGGCGCCCGCGTACCGGCAGACCCTGGTCAGGACAGGTCGGCTCGACGTGACGCTCACTGTCGGATTCGGCAACGCAGCCGGGCAGAGCCCGGACGAAACGGTGCAGGTGACCCTGATCAGATCGTGACGGCCCGACACTGAGGGGAGGGGTCCGTCGGGACCCCTCCCCATGCGGACGTGGGACATGCAACTCCCTGGCTCAGCGGTGCTGACCACACGCAGGGAGAACGAACGGTCCGCGTCGGACCGGGTCTGTCGGTTACGCCCCGCCCGCCTGTGCTCGGAAGAAATCGCACCTCCACCTGGGCCACCTTGCCCTCTCCATCACCACACCCCACCTCACACATGAAGTCGTCATCATTGACTTCATGATCGATCAAATGCGTCCAACCTGGACGACGAGAATGTGCCAGCCTCAGACATCGCTGACACAATTGCACACCCGCAGCAGCATCGGACCGCGCCGGCGCGATCCAGGTCCAACCTTTTCACCAGACCGCTATTCCGTCCTACTAAAAGGCCCAAATTTGGATGGTGACTTGAAATTCCCGTCATCCTCATGCCATTGACAGTGAGTGGCGAACACGTATGACTCGCCACCGTTTATCACAAACCAATTTCCAATAGCTGAATCTGGAAGCTCGGCCGCCCCGGAAGGCCGCCCTTCCGCCACACCTATTTGCAGTCGCTCAAAGCTGGTCGGCAGATACATAACAACAACGTTGGAAAATAGGACGTCCACGCGCTTGGGGCTCGAATCACGGAGGCTCCGCAAAAGCAGTCGCGAGTAGCTAACCGAGTAGTCCCAGACTCTAAAATCCCGCTCCCAGGTCGCAATTTTATGCATGCTACCCTCCAAGAAATCCAGGTCGCGGGAAGTTAACACTCTTGCCGTCCATCGTAAATCTGATCGATTCCCATTCTCGGTTTCCGAGCCGCACTGAGCGGCCCAGAATGTTCATCTCCCGCTGGGTGGTAAACCAATTATCACCACCACCCTCGCGATATGCGTCCTCGAACAACTCCGCCGGCGACGCACTCGCGCGCCCATTGCTCATCTTAAATCCATCCATGCGCACATGAATGGTGGCGCCAGGGTGGCTATTGGCCACATCCCGAACATTTGCCAACGCATCTTCCAATGTGTCGTCGAGAAAATGAGTATGCCCGTTCGCCTCAGCGGACTCACGGAGCCCGTGCGCCCGGAGGCCAAGGGCGACATGCGTGTAGCTCGTACCGCAGTTATGGACGAGGACCGGTGTTGTACCGGCCACCACATAGTACGTGTGGAGGGTGTCGACGGTGAGGTTGTGTACCACCTCGGGTTGGGTGCGGTGGTGTGTGGCCGCTACGGCTGCTGGTCGATGGTCGGCGGTCTCGAAGGTGTAGCCGGGCTTGAGATCCTTGGCCTCTCGCCATTGGTGCTGGTCAGCGATCCAGAAGGGGTGCCCGGCGGTGGCGGTGATCGTCTCGGCGCGGCCGCTGCCCCGGGGGCCATCCACGGTGACGGTGATGTCGACGAGTTGCTTGGTGCCGCTACCGACGATCAGAGCGGTGACTACTCGCGGCGCGGTCCGCCCCGTGGTGGGGTCGGTGGCCAGGACCCTATCGCCGAGCTTCACGTAACGGATCGGCTTGTGGCTGCCATCGGCCATCAGGACCTTCGTGTCGCCCGTGAAGCTGTTGCCGGGGCCGAGGCAGCCGCCGCTCCGGCCCATAAGCCCGCGTCCGATGGTGCGTGCTTCACCGAGACCTGCGCTGACGGCCTTACCGCCGGCCGCTCTCATTCCCCCGCCCAGAGCGCGGAGCCCTGCACCGAGGGCCGCGCCTCCGACAGCCCCGGCAGCCCCACCAGCGGCACCGAAGAGCCCACCGAGCGCGGTTTCGCCGGCAAGATCCCATCCGCGCTTGCCGTTCATGTATCCGGTGACGGCGGAGCCGACCGCTCCGGCCAGGGCACCGCAGGCGACGGCGATGCCGGCGATCTCAGCGGCGTGGTCCTCGACGAACTGGGTCGCCTTGTCCCACATCTCGTTGGCGCCCTCGACGAGTGGGGCAAGGCGTTGAGCTGCTTCGAGGAACAGCTTCTGCCGGAACTTGTCGGGGTCACGGATGGCTTGCTGCGTGACGGCGACGACGCTTGCCATGACCTTGATGCCGCCGGACACCAGCTTGACTCCCGCCAGGAGCGGCTTGGTGAGCGCGGCCACGACCGGCAACTTGGTGAACTTGATCGCCTGCCGGACAGCGGCCTTCGCGGCGTTGGTTACCGCCTTCTTGGCTTCGTATATTCGTTGCGCCGCGGCGCGGGCTTGTTCTTTGGCCCAGTTGGTGGCATTGGTACGGAGGTTGGTGACGCCTTGTTTGATGTGGCGATAGGTGTTCTCGACGGCGGTCTTGGCCTTGTTGTAGAGCCTGGTGGCACCGTTGTAGAGCATCTGCCCGAATGACCTGAGGGCGGAGATCCCCTGGTTCCAGAGTCGGGTTCCGTAATTCCATGCCCAGGAAGCGGTGCTGCTGACGAAGTTCGTGGCGGCGTGGTAACCGTTGCTGACCGATCGGGCGGCCCGCTTGAGCCACTTGGGCCAGTGACCGTCAGGGTCGTCGAAGTCCAGGGGCGCGCCAGCGGCGTAGGCGTACCGGTTCGCGAGGATGGAGTCACCGCTGGTGTAGTCGACACTGTCGCGGGAGGTGAAGGCGCCAGTTCCCGGGTCGTACCACCGGGCACCCATGTCGACCTGACCGGTTTGTGGGTCGGTCCAGTCACCCTGGAAGCCGAGGTTGCCGGTGTCTCCGATGCTGGTGATCTTCTTGCCGAACGGGTCGTACGAGGTGGAGTCGTTCAGCGTGGTCAGGCTGGTGCTGGCGGGATCGAACGCGGCGACGACATCGCCGTGGGCGTCGGTGAGTGAGAGCTGCTCGTCCGAGCCCTGCCCGGTGGCCAGCAGTTCGTCCGCAGGACCGCGGGCGAAGTACTCGACGCCATCGGCGACGACGTCGTCGCCGAGACCGGCATAGGTGAAGGTGGTACCGGTGCGGGACACCACCCGGTCCAGGCCGTCGTACTGGTACGTCTGGGTGATGGCGGTGGTGAGACGGTCGAAGGCGTCGAAGGCGTACTGCTCGCTGAGGCCGGAACTGGTGCGCGACCGGAGCGTGCCGCGCGGTGAATAGGTGTAGGTGTAGTCGCTGTCGGTGAGCAGCCTGTTGCGTGCGTCGTAGGTGGCGGTCTTGCTGCCGGCGCGAATCCGGTTGCCGCTGGCATCCCAGGCGTAGGTGATGGTGCCCGCCGGGCTGGTCCAGCCGGTGAGCCTGCCGGCTTTGTCGTAGGTGTAGGTGTTGTTGCCGGCACCAGCGGTGCCGGTGGTGTCCTTGCTGGTCAGATGACCGTTCAGGTCGAATCCGTAGGCGACGGAGGCGACGACGGCGTTGGCGGCGTTCTTCAGGGTGTCGCTGTTGACCCGGCCCAAGTCGTCGTAGCCGAACGTACGGATGCGCCCGGCACCGTAGTCGATCGTCTTCACCTCGCCTGCGGCGTCGTACGTCAGGTTCTGACGTTGTTCCGTGATCGAGTCGGTGAGGGAGGTGAGGCGGCCCTTGACGTAGCCGAAGGTGGCGGTGCCGGTGACGTCGGTCCTGGTGGTCATCTGCCCGTCGTCGTCGTAGCCGAAGGTCGCAGCACCCGAGGGGCCGGAGGTCGACAGCACCGCACCGCGATCGTTGTAGGTGTAGGTGTTCGTGCCGGTGGGCGCGCTGACGCTGGTGAGTCTGCCGGCCTTGTCGTAGCCGAGGCTGCGGGCGGCGGTGGTGGACTCCCCGCCGGAGCCGGTTTCGGCGGTGAGTCGTCCGGCGGCGTCGTAGGTGCGCTGGCGGCTGGTCTCACCGGGGGCGCTGATGCGGGTGGCGCGGCCTTCGGCGTCGTAGCCCACGGTCCAGGTGCGGTCGGGGGTGGTGGGGTGGCTGCTCGTGGCTGGCTCGATGGCTGACTCTGGCAGGCCGAGAGTGTTGAAGGTGTAGATGGTGGCGTTGCCGCGTCCGTCGGTGTAGCGGGTGCGGTTACCTGCCGCGTCGTACCCGAAACTGGTGGTGATCGATTCGGTGTCGGTTACTGGTTCGATCTGCCTGACCAGGCGGTTCGCGGTGTCGTACTCGTAGGTGGTGACGACGTTGTAGGGGTCCTTCGAGGAGACCATGTTGCCGGCCTCGTCGTACCCGTACCTCTGGGTACGCAGCACGTCCCCGTCGGCGTTGAGATTGGCGTCGCTCGTCAGGTTGCCGAACAGGTCGTAGCTGGCGCGGGTGGTTCGCCCCAGCCCGTCGGAAACCCGGACCTTCCGCCCGAAGTAGTCGTATCCGAAGTGGGTGACCGCGCCGTTCGGGGCAGTGGTGCGAATGAGGTCGCCCACGGAGTTGTAGGTGTTGCTCGTGACCGCGCCGGTCGGTGACGTGATGGAGGTCAGATTCGCGGCGTCGTCGTAACCAAGCTTGGTGACGAGGTTCCGG
Source organism: Micromonospora sp. HM134 (assembly GCF_007833915.1). Lineage (NCBI taxonomy): Bacteria > Bacillati > Actinomycetota > Actinomycetes > Micromonosporales > Micromonosporaceae > Micromonospora > Micromonospora sp. HM134. The sequence continues at coordinate 1,122,556 of NZ_CP041061.1, read as the reverse complement.
TTGACCGGATACCGCTCGACGCGGGTCTGGGTCGTCTGGCGGTCCAGGTCGTCGTAGGTGGACTGAACCTGTGCCCCGGTGGGGCCGGTGACGGTCAGTGTCTCGCCGGTGCGGGTTACAGCCGTCAGCTGTCGCCTCAGCGAGTCGGGGAAGCGTCGAACGGGAAATTCGTCCGCAGCTCAGCTCCAGCACCCAGGCCCTGAACCGGTCGTTCTCGCATGGCGAGTCCCAGCGCATCCTGAGCAGTAGAGCGCTACAGAAGGGCGGGACGGGCCCTGAGGGGCCCGTCCCGCCGCCGCGTCAGCGCGACCCGGTTCACCCGGTCAGCTCGGCTCCCCCGACAGGGAGGTCCGTCGCTGTGAGGCCATGACCAGGGAGTAGACGTGCTCGCGGAGTTCACCGAAGAGCGGGGTCTGCTTGGTCGCGATCTGGTCGCGGGGGCGGTCGAGGGTGACCGGCAGGTCCGCCACGACGACCGACGGGCCCTGCGACAGCACGACCACCCGGTCGGACAGGTACACGGCCTCGTCGATGTCGTGGGTCACGAACAGCACCGTCGTACCGGTCTCCGCCCAGACCTTGAGCAGCAGGTCTTCCAGGCTGGCCCGGGTCTGGGCGTCCACCGAGGCGAACGGCTCGTCCATGATCAGCATTTCCGGCCGGACGGCGAGCCCCCGGGCGATGGCGACCCGCTGCTGCATCCCGCCGGAGAGCTGCCACGGGTGCAACCCGGCGGCGTGGGCCAGGCCCACCATCTCCAGCGACTCCTGCACCCGCTGCCGGATCTCGGCGCGGGGCAGACCCCGGTCGCGCAGCGGGAGGGCGACGTTCTTCTCGACCGTCAACCAGGGGAACAGCGAGCGGCTGTAGTCCTGGAAGACCACCGCCACGCCGTCGCGGGGGCCGGACATGCGTTCCCCCCGGAACATGACCGCGCCGCCGGAGATGGGCAGCAGCCCGGCGATGCACATCATCAGGGTGGTCTTGCCGCAGCCGGAGGGCCCCACCACCGACACGAACTGCCCGGCGTGGACGGCGAACTCGATGCTGCGTACGGCGGGCACGTCGCCCTTGCGGGACCGGTAGGACTTGCTCAGCTCCTGCACGTCGAGCACGGGGGTGTCGAGGGTGGTGCCGGGCTGCTGCGGTCGGGTCGTCACGGGGTTCATCCGAGGCTCCTACGTGGTGTCGGTCAGTGGCTTTCCGCGCTGTCGGGGCGCACGTTGCGGTGCCACCGCAGCAGCACCCGCTCGACCAGGGCGAAGACGGCGTTGAAGAGGATGCCCAGCAGCGCCAGCAGGACGATCGCCGACCACAGCTGCGGGAACTGGAACAGCCGCTGCTGGCTCACGATGTAGAACCCGAGTCCGGCGGTGGCGGCGTACAGCTCGGAGATCACCATCAGGACCAGCGCGATCCCGATGCTGATCCGCATCCCCGCGAAGATGGCGGGGCTGGCGCCGGGCAGCAGCACCCGCAGGAAGTAGCGACGCCGGGTCAGTCGCAGGCTCCGGGCGGCGGTGACCACCGTACGGTCGATGCCCCGGACACCGTCGTACGTGTTGATCAGGATCGGCCAGAGGCAGCCCAGCGCGATGAGGAAGACGTTCATCCCGCTGGTGATGCCGAACAGCACGATGGCGATGGGCAGCAGGGCGGTGACGGGCACCGACATGCCCAGCCGGATCAGCGGGTTGAAGAACGCGCCAGCCGGCCGCCACACCCCGATCAGGATGCCTCCGCCGACGCCGAGCACCGTCGCCGCGCCGTAGCCCAGGCCGAGCCGGACGAGGCTCGGCAGGACGTCGGCCCGGAACTGGGAACTGAGGAACAGCGACGACGGCGACGCGGACAGCCAGGTGTCGACGAACGCTCCGAAGATCTGCGACACCGGCGGTACGAACAGGGAGCCCACCATCCGGGCGGCGACCTCCCACACCACCAGCAGCAGGGCGAGCAGCCACAGCGACCGCACCCCGCGTCCCACCGCCAGCGCCGACGTGACCACCGGCCGACTCAGCCCCTGCCCGCTCATCGTCCACCCTCCCGCTGTGCCTGGCCCCACGGCACCACCAGGCGTTCGACCAGGTTGAAGCCGTAGTAGAGGCCCATCCCGAGCAGGCCGACGAGCAGGATGCCCGCGTAGACGAAGTCGGGTCGCTGCGCCTGCTGGTACGTGGTGATCACCGTTCCCACCCCGTTGGTGGCACCGAGCAGTTCGGCGGAGAGCACCACGATGAGCGCCGTCGAGCTGGCCACCCGCAGCCCGGTGGCGATGGACGGGGCCGCCGACGGCAGCACCACCCGGGTCAGCAGCCGGGTACGCGTCCACCCCATGCTGCGCCCCGTGGCCAGCATCAGCGGTTCGGTGTCGCGGACGCCGTACATCGCGTTGAGCAGGATCGGCCAGAAGATCGCGTAGATCGCCAGGGACACCTTCATCTGGGTGCCCAGGCCGAACATCAGGATGGCGATCGGCAGGAACGCCGAGGAGGGGATCGACCGGCCGGCGTGCACCACCGAGGACGACGGCCGGTAGAGGGCGGAGAAGTAGCCCAGGGTCAGCCCCAGCGGAATGCCGACGGCGCTGGCGGCGAGCATGGCGAGCAGCCACGCCCACAGGGTCTGCGCCACCTCGGTCAGGAACGTCGCGTCGACGAGCAGTTCGCCGGCGCGTTGCAGGGTGTCCACCGGGTACGGCAGGGAGTCCACCGAGACCGCCCCGGTCCGGACCACCAGGTCCCACAGCACGAACATGGTCACCACGCCCGCCGCTCCCAGCACCCAGTCGGGTGTGGGGCCCCACCGGCGGGCCGCGACGGGCCCGCCGGTGGGTCGGGCGTCCGCCTCGACCTGGTCAATCACGTGGACGTCCGACGCCATGTCACGTCCTCTCCCCTCATGGTGGCCCGCCTACCGGGACGACAGGACAGTTCAGGACCGCGCGAAGTCGGTGACGAAGGGCCCCAGGTCGGGCTTCTTCTGGAGCATCTTCAGGTCGACCATCTGCTGGGCCATCCGGTCCAGCGCGGCGACGTCGACCGCCGCTTCGAGGGCGTTCTGCGGTTGTGCGGCAAGGGTTTCCGCCGGCACCTTCTGGCACTCGGAGAGCAACCGGAACGCCTCGTCGGTGTTGGCCGGGTCGCTGAGCTGCTGCGCGGTCTCGGTGATCGCCTCGTGGAAGCGCTTGGCGGCGTCGCCCTTGCCGACGAAACTCTTGGCGGCGATGTAGGTCGCGATGTAGATCTTGTCGCTGCTGGCGAAGGGGTCGGCCAGGCTGCGTACGTTGTCGTTGTTGTTGCCCAGCAGCGAGTAGCCCAGTTGGGCGGCGTCGACCCGTCCACTGAGCACGGCGGGGACCTGCTCGGCGAAGGGCAGCGCCACGAAGCTGACGCTGTCCGGAGCGACGCCGTTGGCCTTCAGCCAGCTCGCGGTGACGATCTGGTTGATGCCGTTGATCTCGTTGACCGCGATCTTCTTGCCGGCGAGGTCGGCGGCTGTCTTGATCGGGGAGTCCTTGCCGACGAAGACGCCCTGCGCGGGCTTGGCCGGCGGCAGCGCGTTGACGTTCACCCCGGAGACCATCTGGATCGGGAAGCCGGTGTTGTAGGCGTTGATCGCGGTGTAGCCGTTGACGTAGCCGAAGTCGGCCGCGCCGGACAGGACCGCGGCGACCGCCGCCGAGCCGCCCCCGGAGCGGACCAGTTCGACGTCGAGGCGGTGCTTGCCGTAGACGCCCTTCCCGATCGCCCAGGTGTTCCAGATTTCGCAGCCGAACGTCGTGACGGAGACCTTCGTGGTGCCGTCCGCGTTGTCCGCAGCGCCTTCGGCGCCCCCGCAGGCGCTCGTGAAGAGCAGCGCGGCGAGGGCGACCATCGCACCGGTACGTCGTGTGTTCATCGTGATGCTCCTATGTGCTTCGCGCGTGCCCCCGACGTCTCCCGCCGCCGATGCCGGCGGTGGCAGGGGTGGGGGCGTTCGGTGGATACGAAGGGACGGCTCCGCCGCGACGGATACGGCCGCCTGGCTGCTGCGGCGCGGGTCCGACGCGAACTGCATCGACTGGTGATGGTGCTGAATGCCTGAATTGCCAGATTGGGAGAGATCAATCAGGGCCGCGAGAACCGCAGACGGCGTCACGGCATGGCCGGGCAACGCTGGTCACGGTCGGTTCGGGCGGTCGGGCTGCACCCCAGCAGCACCCTGACGCCTCGCCGACTTGCAGCGAAGGTACGGGGCACGAAAACCCCTGTCAAGATGCGGAATGTTATCTCGCATTGCGTCAACACGACGGGTGCCGGCACCTCGGCCGCACCGGCGAACGCGCAGGTAACGATACGTCTCCCCTGGTTGACCGGGCCCACAGCGGCGGCTAGCTTCTCCACCAGATGCCGTCGGCCCCCGGGAGTGGACATGAGCGTGGAAGAGCCCGTCGCGGCCGTTCCCGCCATCTCCCGCGCGCCGATCGGCCACTGGAAGGGACCGGAGTTCCCCGCCATCCGCCCCGGCACCGGCGCGGGCAAGGCGCTCGTCCCGTTCTGATCGGCAACTCCGCGCCCCGGCGCACCCTGCCCAGATCCGGCCGCGTCGGCCGCTCCTGTCCACACCGTGGCCGAGCCGCCCGTCGTCGGTGACCCCAGCACCCCGGAAGCTGTGGCAGCCCCTCGCCCCGCACCCGGGACGGCCCCTCCGCCGTCCCGCCGGCCCCGGCGCAGGAGACCCGCCCACCCCCGCGACCCCAGCCGGGCAGGTGGGCCGGTCCCCACACCCCATCGCGCGGGTGGCCGGCCCGGTACGGGCGTAGTCACGACGACCGGCCACCCCGCGTTACCGACCCCAGCCGACGCCGGGGTGGCCGACATCGTCAGCCCGTCGACTCACGCCGCCCCTGGCCCGGGACGGCGTCGTCAGCCGGGGCCGGACACGGAAAAGCGGCCCGGTCGATGCTCGACCAGGCCGCTGACCTGTTGCCTCAAGGGTGGAGCCGAGGGGACTCGAACCCCTGACCCCCACACTGCCAGTGTGGTGCGCTACCAGCTGCGCCACGGCCCCTTGCGGTCGTCCCCGGTCGCCCGGGCACGGAGAGAACTATACACACGCGGCCGAGCATGGTCATCTCGCGGGGGTCCCCGGCGGATCAGTTCAACGCCACGTCCGGCGGGAAGTGCGCGACCGCCGCCATCATGCCGCCCTGCCGGCGCAGCACCATCGGCCAGAGGTCGTCCGGGCGGTCGACGAAGGCGTCACCGGGCAGCGCGTCGAGCACGAACCAGGAGCCGTCCTCGATCTCCTGCTCCAGTTGCCCGGACCCCCAACCGGAGTAGCCGGCGAAGACCCGGATGCCGCCGATGCTGTCGCGCATCCGTTCCGGATCGGAGGACAGGTCGACGGTGCCGACCGCGCCGGAGATCGGCTGGAAACCCTTCAGCCGGCGCATCGGATGACGCATCCGGGCCAGGCAGATCGCCGACTCCGGCTGCACCGGGCCGCCCTCGAAGAGCACCGCCGGGTGCCGGGCGAGATCGCTCCACTCGCCGAGGACGTCCGCGACGGCCACCTCGGTGGCCCGGTTGAGCACCACCCCGAGCGCCCCGTTGGCCTCGTGGGCGACCAGCAGCACCACCGTACGATCGAAGTTCGGGTCCTTGAGGGCCGGCGTCGCGACCAGCAGCCGCCCCGTCATCGACTCCACGGCACGACCGCTGATCGCCGGTCCCTCCCCCTGCGTCTCGGACATCGTCAGCCGCGCACCGGGTCCGACAACCGGGCACCACCGACCATCTGTGCTCTCACCGCCATGCCTGGCACCATAGCCTGCACCCGGTGCGGTGGCTAAGGTCTGACCGACAGGTGATCGAGGGCGGTCGAGGGAGGATCGATGGGACCGACGGCGGACATCGCGGTGATCGGCGGTTCGGGGCTGTACGCGCTCCTCGACGACGCCACGGAACACCAGGTCGAGACCCCGTACGGCGCCCCCTCGGACGTGCTCACCATCGCCACCGTGGGCGGCCGGTCGGTGGCCTTCCTGCCCCGGCACGGGCGTGATCACCGCCACCCCCCGCACCTGATTCCGTACCGGGCGAACCTGTGGGCACTGCGCACGTTGGGAGTACGCCAGGTGCTCGCCCCCTGTGCCGTCGGCGGGCTGCGTCCCGAGTTGGGCCCCGGCACGTTCGTGGTGCCCGACCAGCTGATCGACCGCACCAGCGGCCGGGTGCAGACCTACTACGACCAGGGCGCGGTGCACGTGGCGTTCGGTGACCCGTACTGCCCGGTGGGGCGGCGTACCCTGCTCGGCGCGGCGGCCGGGCGCGACGTGCCGGCGGTCGACGGCGGCACGGTGGTGGTGGTCGAGGGGCCCCGCTTCTCCACCCGTGCGGAATCCCGCTGGTACGCCGCGATGGGCGGCACGGTGGTCAACATGACCGGCCACCCGGAGGCGGTGCTCGCCCGCGAACTGGCCCTCTGCTACACCTCCATCGCCCTGGTCACCGATCTGGACGCCGGGGTGGAGGCGGGCGACTCGGTCACCCAGGAGGAGGTGTTCCGGGTCTTCGGCGAGAACACCGACCGGCTGCGCGGCGTGCTGCTGGACGCGGTGGCCGCCCTGCCCACCGACCGCGACTGCCCCTGCGGGCACGCGCTGGACGGCATCCGCACCCCGTTCCCCCTCCCCTGACCCGTCGCCGTACAGCTGGCGCGACGCGCGCCCGGCACGCCCCCGGACAGGGCAATCGCCGGCAAAGCGCGCGGAGCGCCGCCTGCCGCCCGATAGATTCGGCAGGTCAGGGGTCCGGTCCCGGCGGACACCGGACGGGCCGGGGACACGGAGGCGGAGGGCGATGGCGACCGTCCGGGAGACCACCTACGACCTGCTCCGCGCCCTCGGCCTGACCACGGTCTTCGGCAACCCCGGCTCGACCGAGGAGCCGTTCCTCCAGGACTTCCCGGCCGACTTCCGTTACGTGCACGCCCTGCACGAGGCGTCGGCGGTCGCCATGGCCGACGGGTACGCCCAGGCCACCGGCCGGCCGGCGCACGTCAACCTGCACACCGCCCCGGGCACCGGCAACGGCATGGGCAACCTGGTCACCGCCTGGCACAACCGGACGCCGCTGATCGTCTCCGCCGGGCAGCAGAGCCGGGAGATGCTGCTGATGGAGCCCCGGCTGGCCAACCGGCACCCCACCGAGCTGCCCCAGCCGTACGTGAAGTGGAGCCACGAGCCGGTGCGGGCGCAGGACGTTCCGGCGGCGTTCATGCGGGCGTACGCCACGGCGGCCCAACCACCGAGCGGCCCGGTCTACCTCTCCCTGCCGTTGGACGACTGGCACCAGCCGGCGGACCCGCCGCCGCAGGTGCGGACGGTGGCCACCCGGTTCGCCCCCGACCCGCGTCGGCTGCGGGAGTTCGCCGCGCTGCTCGCCGCCGCCCGCAACCCGGTGCTGGTGCTCGGCGCGGCGGTGGACCGGGCCGCCGCCTGGCCGGTGGCGGCGGCGGTGGCCGAGCGGCTCGCCGCGCCGGTCTGGTCCGCGCCGGCGCCGGAGCGGGCCGCCTTCCCGGAGCACCACCCGCACTACCGGGGGGTGCTGCCGTACGCGATCGCCCCGCTGGCCGAGAAGCTCACCGGGCACGACGTGGTGCTGGTGGTCGGCGCGCCGGTGTTCCGCTACTACCCGCACGTGCCCGGCGACCACCTGCCGCCCGGGGCCCGGCTGCTGCACGTCACCGACGACGCGGACGAGGCGGCGCGGGCCCCGGTGGGCGACAGCCTGCTCGGTGACGCCGGGCTGACCCTGGCCGCGCTGCTGGACCTGCTGCCGGCGGCCGACCGGCCGACGCCGCCGCCCCGCCCGACGCCGGAACCGCCCGGCACCGGCGACCCGCCCGACGCGGACGCGCTCTTCGCCGCGCTGGCCGCCTGCTGGCCCGCCGACGGGGTGCTGGTGCAGGAGTCACCGTCCAACCTCGCGGCGCTGCGGCGTCGGCTCCCGGTGACCCGCCCGGCGTCGTACTTCACCATGGCCAGCGGCGGGCTCGGCTACGGGCTGCCCGCCGCCGTGGGCATCGCCCTCGCCGAGCGGGACACCGGGCGGGGCCGGCCGGTGGTCGCGGTGATCGGGGACGGCTCCTTCCACTACTCCGTACAGGCATTGTGGACCGCCGCGCGGCTGCGGCTGCCGGTGGTCGTCCTGGTCCCGGTGAACCAGCAGTACGCCATCCTCAAGGCGTTCGCCGAGCTGAAGTCCACCCCGGGGGTGCCCGGCCTGGACCTGCCGGGCCTGGACCTCACCGCCATCGCCCGGGGCTACGGCTGCGCCACCCGGGTCGTCGACGCGCTGCCCGACCTGGCCGACGCGCTCACCGAGGCACTACGCGCCGACGTCCCCACCGTGCTCCCCACCCCGATCAGCACCACCATCCCCACCCTCCTCTGATCCCCCCGCCACCCTCCGCCCCCGCCCCGCCGGCCTCGCCTCGCCCCGCCCCGCCCCGCTCACCCGCGTTGATCAAGAGGTTTACGTCATCCTGGGCGGGCGATGTGACGCGAACTTCTTGATCAACACGGGCGGGAGACGTCCGAACGGGGAGTCCGGGTGCGAGGACGGTCGGGCGTGTCAGTGGGTGGTGAGGGTGAGCACCCGGCCGGTGGCGACGTCGAGCACCGGGCGTTTGCCGAGCGGGGCCGCCAACGTCACGGTGACCGGCTTGAGCACCGCCAGGTCGATGCACTCCCCGGCGCCCCGGGCCACCCCGCCGCCGACCACCACCACGTCGCCGCTCTCCCGCACCAGGGCGGTGGGCCCGCTGTCGCAGGCACCCATGCCCACCGTGTACGTCAGCCGGGCGCCGTCGACCCGTCGGAGCTGGTCGGCACCGGCCACCCCGGCCGGCAGGGGCCGGTTCGGGGTGGCGGGCCCCGGGGCGGCGGTGACCGCCCGGGGCGCCACCGCCAGGCGGGCCACCGGGCTGGTCAGCTCCGCCACGGTGAAGATCCAGGCGGGTACGGCGGCGACCCCCCGGCTGGTACGCACCTCGGCGGTGCCCAGGGTGGCCCCGGTGACCGTGAGCGGGATGCAGGCCGCCTGGGTGGAGACGGGATCGTCCGGCCGGGCGCCGACGGTGGGTTCGGGGGTCCGTGGTCCCCGGGGTCGCCCCTCGCACGGCGGCGGGTCCCCCTGGTCGAGCTGCCGGTACGCCTCGGCGGCGCTGATCAGGGGAACGGTCAGGGCGCCGTCGGGGAACCGGATCGCCCCGTCGGCGGGTACGTCGGTCGGCAGCGCGATCTGGTCCCGGTACCAGCCGGCGCGGAAGGCCGCCTCGGTGCCGGCGTCGAAGCCGGGTTGGCCGGTGAGCACCGTGGCGTCCTGCAACGGCAGGTACCCGCTCGACCAGTCGGGGCCGGGCCGCCACGCCCCGGCGACCTCGGCGGCGCGCTCGTCGAACGCCTCCCGCTGCCGCCCCGGATCACCCCCGACCGCCCCACCGTCCCCCGCCCCACCGGGCACAGACCCGGCTGCCGCACACCCACCCACCGCCACCAGGAGCCCCAACCCCCACGCCAGCCCTACGATTCGCCGCATCCCCCTGAGACGCCCACCCGCCCCCTCCCGGTTCCCTCCCTCCCAGCAACTGGCCCCGCCCGTCCCACCCGGACCCGCCCCGTTGATCAGGACCATGCGCCCGGGCCCGGCCCCGTTGATCAAGAGGTTTGCGTCAAGTTGATCTCCAACCTTGACGCAAACCTCTTGATCAACGAGGCGAGGCGGGGCGAAGCGACGCGGGGCGAGGCGCGGGGCGAAGCGAGGCGGGGCGGGGCGGATCAAGGCGGAGCGGAACAGCGGGGCGGACGAGGCCAGCCCGGGGGTGGACCAGGGGAGGCGGGACGGCCGGGAGGGGGAACAGTGATGCGCCCCGGTCCTTGGGGACCGGGGCGCATATCGAGGTGGTGGAGGTGCCGGGAATCGAACCCGGGTCCTTCGCCGGTTTGTCAGGGCTTCTCCGAGCGCAGCTCGCTATGCCTCTACTCGGCCCCACCGCTCACGCGAGCAAGTTGGTGTGACGGGCCCAGTCGCTGATTGATCTCGCCGCACGGACCCCGCGACCGGGTCCGATTGGCCAGCCTTCTAGCTGATGCCGGCTAACTGGGTCGAAGGCGCTCCCAGGCCGACAGACTTGCTACTCGCCTCAGGCGGCGAGAGCGAAGTCAGCGCGATTGTTCTTGGCGCTTATTGGTTTCCGACGACCGATTCTCGAGACGACGTCGGCTTCCTCGGCTCGCTTCCCCTGTCGCTGCGTACGAAGTCGAAACCAGTCACCCCCTCGACGGGCCGCCGGTTGTGGCGGCACTGACCAGACTAACGCCTGCCGCAACGGGTTTCATCCCGAGCCCCGGGCCGGCGCGCCGACCTGGACAAACGGGATGAATCAGTCGTCCATCCCCTTGCCGCGCCGACCCGACACCCGGGCGATCTCCCGGTCGGCGTCCCGCTTGGCGAGGTCCTGCCGCTTGTCGTACGACTTCTTGCCCTTGGCCAGGGCGATCTCCACCTTGGCCCAGCCGTCGGAGAAGTAGACCTGCAACGGGACCATGGTCAGGCCACCCTCGCGGGTCTTGCCGATCAACTTGTCGATCTCCAGCCGCTTGAGCAGCAGCTTGCGGGTACGCCGGGGCTCGTGGTTGGTCCAGGTGCCCTGGGTGTACTCCGGGATGTGCATGCCGTGCAGGAACAGCTCGCCGTCACGTTCCTGGGCGAACGCGTCGACCAGCGAGGCCCGGCCGGCGCGCAGCGACTTGACCTCGGTGCCGGTCAACGCCATGCCCGCCTCGTACGTGTCGAGGATGGCGTAGTCGTGGCGGGCCTTCCGATTGGAGGCGACCACCTTGCGACCCTTTTCCCGTGGCATCCGGCGCCACCCCCCTTCCACTACGCGCACCGACCACCCGGCCGGTGAGCGGGGATCATGCTACCCGAACGACAAGGACCCTCCCGCGCCGTTTCTTCCCGGCCCGGGAGGGTCCCCACGGAGAGCCCTGCGGTGAACAGACCCGCAGGTGGAAGCGTGACTAGACCCGCAGGTAGAAGCGGAGCGTGACCCAGGCGGTGGCGGCGCTGATCAGGCCACCGACGCCGGCCATCAGCGGGAACATCAGGAAGATGTCCGACCACTGGACGGGCGAGAGCAGCCCCTCCAGCGCCTTCAACGAGCCGCTGAACAGCAGTTGCTTCGCCCCGATCAGCGCGATCAGGCCCAGCACCGAGCCGATCAGGCCGGCGACCACCGCCTCCAGCACGAACGGCGCCTGGATGAACCAGTTCGACGCGCCGACCAGCTTCATGACCGCGACCTCACGCCGCTTGCTGTACGCGGCCACCTGGATGGTGTTCGCGACGAGCAGCAGCGCGGCGATCGCCATCACCACGGCGGCGGCCAGCGCGATGTTCTGGATCGCGGTGAGCACGTTGAAGATCTTGTCCAGCAGCCGGCTCTGGTCGACGATCACGTCGACGCCCTCGGTGCCCTGGTACTGGTCGTAGATGTTCTTGTACTGCTCCGGGTTGACCAGCTTCAGCCGGAACGACTCGGGGAGCAGGTCCGGCTTCACGGCGTTCACCAGGTCGGGCGCGTCCTGGTACATCTCCTTGAAGGTCTTGTACGCCTCGTCCTTGTTGACGTAGAGGACCTCCTTGACCAGGGGGTCGCTCTTCAGCTTGGCGTCGAGGTCGGTGCGCTGCTGCTCGGTGACGTCGGTCTTCAGGAAGATCGAGACTTCGACGTTCTTGTAGTAGAGGTCCTTCATGTCGCCGACCTGCTTGTACATCAGGCCACTGGCGCCGAGCATGGTCAGCGAGACCGCCATCGTGATGATCATCGCGACGGTCATGGTGACGTTGCGCCACAGTCCGACCAGTACCTCGGACAGGACGTACTTCATCCGCATCGGGTGTTCCTCCGGCTCTCCGGCGTGAGGTGTTCGTCGTCAGGTCGTACGGCAGGGGTGGAGCGCCGGCTCACCCGTAGACGCCGCGGGCCTGGTCGCGCACGATGCGGCCGCTTTCGATCTCGACGACGCGACGGCGCATCTGGTTCACGATGTTGGAGTCGTGTGTGACCATCACGACGGTCGTGCCGGTGCGGTTGATCCGGTCCAGCAGGCGCATGATCTCGATCGAGGTGTCCGGGTCCAGGTTTCCGGTCGGCTCGTCCGCCAGCAGGATCAGCGGACGGTTCACGAACGCCCGCGCCACCGCGACCCGCTGCTGCTCGCCACCGGAGAGCTCGTGCGGGTACCGGTGCTCCTTGCCACCGAGACCGACCAGCTCCAACACCTCGGGCACGACCCGGCGGGCCACCGCCTTGGTCTTGCCGATCACCTCCAGGGCGAACGCCACGTTCTCGTAGGCGGTGCGGTTCGGCAGCAGCCGGAAGTCCTGGAAGACGCAGCCGATGGACCGCCGGAAGTGGGGTCGCTTCCAGGAGCGCATCGACGTGACGTCCTTGCCGTTGACGATGACCCGGCCCTTGTTGGGGGCGACCTCGTGCAGCAGCATCTTGATGATCGTGGACTTGCCGGAGCCGGATGGCCCGATGAAGAAGACGAACTCGCCCTTCTCGATCGAGACGGACACGTTGTCGAGCGAAGGCCGGGACGCCTTCGGGTACGTCTTCGTCACTTGCTCAAGCTGAATCACGGGTGGTGAGTCTACGCGGTGTAACCGCAGAGCCAAGTGGCACGCCCCGCCGATGCGGGGCGCGTCATCGATTCGCCCGGTCAACCCGGGATCGACGACGCGCCCCGTTCACGATCGATCACGCAGCGTCGTTGGCGAGCTGCTGCTGCTTGCGCCAGCGGATACCGGCTTCGATGAAGCTGTCCAGCTCACCGTCGAAGACCGAGGACGGATTGCCGGTCTCCTGCTCGGTTCGCAGATCCTTCACCATCTGATAAGGATGCAGGACGTACGAGCGCATCTGGTCGCCCCAGGAGCTGGTGCTGCCGGTCTTCAGGCCGGCCAGCTTCGCCTCCTCCTCCTGCCGCTTGCGCTCCAGCAGCCGGGACTGGAGCACCCGCATCGCGGAGGCCTTGTTCTGGAGCTGGGACTTCTCGTTCTGGCAGGTCACCACGATGCCGGTGGGGATGTGGGTGAGCCGCACCGCCGAGTCGGTGGTGTTGACGCTCTGCCCACCCGGCCCGGAGGACCGGTAGACGTCCACCCGGACCTCGTTCTCCGGGATGTCGATGTGGTCGGTCTGCTCGGTGACCGGCAGCACCTCCACCCCGGCGAAGCTGGTCTGCCGGCGGCCCTGGTTGTCGAACGGGCTGATCCGGACCAGCCGGTGGGTGCCCGACTCGACGCTGAGCGTGCCGTAGGCGTACGGCACCTTGACGGTGAAGGTGGCGGACTTGAGGCCGGCCTCCTCGGCGTACGAGGTCTCGTAGACCTCCGTCGGGTAGCCGTGCCGCTCGGCCCAACGCAGGTACATCCGCAGCAGCATCTCGGCGAAGTCGGCCGCGTCCACCCCGCCGGCGCCCGCCCGGATGGCGACCAGCGCCTCCCGGGAGTCGTACTCGCCGGAGAGCAGGGTGCGGACCTCCATCTCCTGGATGGCCTTGGTCAGCGTGGCGATCTCGGACTCGACCTCGCCCAGCGCCCCGGAGTCGGCCTCGTCCTCGGCCAACTCCAGCAGCACCCGGGCGTCGTCGAGCCCGGACCGCAGGCTGCCCAGCTTGCTGATCTCGCCGTTCACGTACGACAACTGCGAGGTCACCTGCTGTGCCTTGGCCTGGTCGTCCCAGAGATCCGGCGCGGACGCCTGCTCCTCCAGCCGGGCCTTCTCCTCCCGCAGACGGTCGAGGTCGAGCACCGACTCGATGTTGCGCAGGGTCGCGTCGAGTTCCTTGAGCTGTTCGGCGTAATCGGCAGCGGTCACGACAGACAAGCGTACTGTGCGTGCGGCGGTCCGCTCACGTCACACCACCTACCAGGGCGGATGATCAGCCGACCGGGGCGGTCTTGAGCCAGGACAGCGCGGCCTTGTGGTAGGCGACGGCGAACTCCAGCGCGCTGGCGTCGTACTCGTCACCCTCCTTCTTGGCGGTCTTGACCTGTTCGCGCACGTAGGCGAGGGCCTCGGTGTGGTACTCGTTCGCCGAGGTGTAGAGGTTCTTGAGCTGGCTGGCCGAGTGCAGGTTGCCGAACGCGATGCGCAGGGCGATCGGGTTGCGGATGGTGTCCCGACCGGGATTCTCCGCCAGCCAGCGGGAGAAGGTCCGCTTGCCGGCCGCGGTTATCGCGTAGGGTTGACTCATCCGCGGCCCGGGCTTGCCCAGCCGCACGAAACCACGCTCAGCCAGCACCGGCAACTCACGGTAGACCTGGCTGCGTGTCATCGACCAGTACGGCGCCAGTCGGCGCTCAGCGGCGGCCATCAGTTGGCCACCTGTCATCGGCCCCTCGTGCAACAGACCCAGCAGGGCCGCCGCGGTGGGGTTGACTCCGGAATCCGCCATGCCGTCTAAGCTGCCACTTTGCCGTCCCGGCGTCCAGGATTTCCGGATTTGCCACCCGGGAGGATTTCCAATGTGCACTGTCGGCCGACGACAGTGCTCCCAGGACCACCCCGACCGCCGCCCCGGACCCGACCGCCGGAGGCGTGCCGGCCCGTCGCCGGGTCGGGCGGGGCCGGCCGGCGGGGACGTCGTCGCACGCCACCGCCGGCCGTCGCCGGTTCAGCCCATGTGCGGGTACGTGTGGTCGGTCGGCGGCACGAACGTCTCCTTGATGGTCCGGGGCGACATCCAGCGGACCAGGTTGTGCCACGAGCCGGCCTTGTCGTTGGTGCCGCTGGCCCGCGCGCCGCCGAACGGCTGCTGCCCGACCACCGCCCCGGTCGGCTTGTCGTTGACGTAGAAGTTGCCGGCCGCGTACCGCATCCGCTCGGCCACCGTGTCGATCACCCGGCGGTCGGTGGCGAAGACCGACCCGGTCAGCGCGTACGGCGCGATCGACTCGGCCTGGGCGACCACGTCGTCGAACCGGGCGTCGTCGAAGACGTGCACGCCGAGGATCGGCCCGAAGTACTCGGTGGTGAACGTCTCGTGGGCCGGGTCGGCGCACTCGAACAGGGTCGGCCGGACGAACCACCCGACCGAGTCGTCGGCGGTGCCGCCGGCCAGCACCCGGCAGCTGTCGTCCCCGGCGATCAGCTCCAGCGCGGCGGTGTGCCGGTCGAACGCGCGGGCGTCGATCACCGCGCCGCCGAAGTTGCCGAAATCGGTCACGTCGCCGTAGGTCAACGCGTCGGCGGTGGCGGCCAGCCGGTCGCGCAGTCCGCCCTCCCACAGCGACCGGGGCACGTACGCCCGCGAGGCCGCCGAGCACTTCTGACCCTGGTACTCGTAGGCGCCCCGGATCAGCGCGGTGTGCAGGGCGTCGACGTCGGCGCTGGTGTGCGCGACGACGAAGTCCTTGCCGCCGGTCTCGCCGACCAGCCGGGGGTAGCCCCGGTAGGAGGCGATGTTCTCGCCGACCGTGCGCCACAGCTGCTGGAAGACCTTGGTGGAGCCGGTGAAGTGGATGCCGGCCAGGTCCGGGTCGGCGAGCACCACGTCGGAGACCTCCTCGCCCCGCCCGGTGACCATGTTGATCACGCCGGGGGGCAGGCCGGCCGCCTCGAACAGCCGCATGGTGAAGTGCGCCGCGAACTGCTGGGTGGGGCCCGGCTTCCAGACCACGGTGTTGCCGAGCAGGGCCGGCGCGGACGGCAGGTTGCCGGCGATCGCGGTGAAGTTGAACGGGGTCACCGCGTAGACGAAGCCCTCCAGCGGGCGGTGGTCGAACCGGTTCCACACCCCCGGCGACGAGTTCGGCTGGGCCGCCAGCAACTCCCGGGCGAAGTGCACGTTGAACCGGAGGAAGTCGATGAACTCGCAGGCCGCGTCGATCTCGGCCTGGACGGCGGTCTTGGACTGGCCGAGCATGGTGGCCGCGTTGAGGGTGTCCCGCCACGGGCCGGCCAGCAGTTCGGCGGCGCGCAGGAAGACCGCGGCCCGCTCCTCGAACGGCAGCGCCCGCCACATCGGCGCGGCGTCCTTGGCGGCCCATACGGCGGCGCGGGCGTCGTCGTGGGTGGCGTGACCGGTGACCCCGAGGATGTGCGCGTGCCGGTGCGGCTGGACCACGTCGATCGGGTCGCCGCCGGCCATCCGCTGCTCGCCGGCGATGGTCATCGGCAGGTCGATCCGGTCGGCGGCCAGCTCGGTCAGCCTCCGCTGGAGCCGCTCGGCGTCGGCGCTGCCCGGCTCGTAGGTGCGTACCGGCTCGTTGCGCGGCTCGGGTACGGAGAACACGGCGTCCATCACAGGCTCCTGGGCGATCTCGACAGCGGCGGCGAAATCGGACCCGCAGGCACCGACCGGACGGCCGGACGCCGGACACCGCGCGGGGAGGCTGTTCGCGGCGGCGGGACCTCCGGCGATTCTCCCACGCCCGGCTCGCGGGGCTCACGCCCCGCCCGCCCCATACCGTGGATCACGAGGCGAACACCCCCAGTCCGGTGACGATTCCCCACCGAAAGCACGATCCGGACGAAGAAAAGCAGGAGGACCGACCCGGTCGGCCGCCGCCGGCACGCCCCGGCGACGGCACCGGGTGTACCGCGCCCCGGGCCGGCCGGGAGCCCTCCACGCCCAGCCCGGGACGGTCCGGCCCGTCCGCGTACGCTGGTTCGCGCGAGTTCGCGAGGGAGAGGCCCGTCCCGGTGCCGGGGTGGCGCGGTGTCGAAGGGGAGACGATGAGCAACCAGCCCGGCAGCTCGACGGCCGAGTCCATCGACCGGTCGCCGGAGCAGCCGGCCGGGCGCACCGGGTACGCCCCGGGCACGCCCGTGCTGGCGGTGCTGGCCCTCGGCTGGCTGGCGGCGATGCTCTGGTCCACCCGGGAGGCGATCCACTCGGCGGCGGTCGGCCTCACCGCGATCACGCTGTCCGCGTTCGCCCTGCCCGGGGTGATCTCCGCCGCCCTGGTCGCCGGGGCGGCCGTCGCGCTGGCCGCGAGCGAGCTGGCCGCCCGCCGGCTCGGCGACCGGGCCGCGCTGCGCTTCGCCGCGGCGATCGGGGCCGGCATGCTGGTCGGGCTGGGCACCGCGCTGGCGATCAACCTGACGTACGCCGACAACGCCACCACCAACACCATCGCCGGCACCAGCGCGGCGGCGGCCATCATCGGCGGGGCGCTCGCCGGGGCGCGTACCCCGGCCCCGGTCGGCGCGGTGGTCACCGCCGCCCTCGGCACGCTGCTGTTCGTGGTGCTGTTCAGCCAGGCCCGGGACCCGCTGTTCGACCTGTTCGGCGCCGGCGACTCCCAGGCGTCGCTGGTCGGCGCCGCGAAGTGGGTATCCCGCACCGAGTCGCTGCTCGGCGGGCTGGTGGCCGGGCTGCTCGCCTTCGGCTACCTCACCTGGGCCCGTCGCCGGGCCGTCCGGCACGCCCCCGACGCCACGGCCCCGCGCTGGCCCGCCTACCTGCTCGCCGGGGCCGGGCCCGGCCTGCTCCTGCTGCTCACCGAGGTGATCATCCGGATCGGCGGGCGGACCCTGCTGGATCTGGCGGGCGCGCTGAGCGAGGCGGACGCGGTGGCCCAGACCAGCATGGGCACCTCGCGGATCGACAACGGCATCTGGGTGCTCTTCGTGGGCGCGTTGACCACCGTCGTCCTGTTCGGCCGCACCCTCGGCCCGGCCCCGCGCGACGACGACCCGGAGCACCCCGCCGGGGACTGACCCGGCCCGGTCAGGACGCGGTACGCAGCAGCAGTTCCCACTCGGACGGGTCGTACCACTCCAGCTCGTGGTCCTCGACACCGTCGACCGTGAACTGGGCGTCCGGGTCACCGGCGAGCGCCTCGACCACCACGTCCACGGCGGCGGCCACGTCCCCGACCGCCTCGGTGCCGTCCACGTGCAGCGCGGCCACCGCCGACGCCGGCAGCGGCCCGTCGAGGTCCACCCCGCTGGAGCCCAGTTCGCCGTCACCCCGGCCGACGGCCCCGGCGGGCAGGTCCACCGACACCACCACCCGGCGGCGGGGCGCGTCGGCGTCCTCCCGGAGCAGTTGCAGGGCGTCCTGGGCGGCCCGGGTGAAGGCGACGTACTCCAACTCCTCCTCGTCGCCCTCGGCGTACCACTCGCGCAGCCCGGGGGTGACCGCGTGGCCGCCGCTGGCCGGCAGCCCCCGCTCCCGCAGCAGGGCCAGCATCGGCACGGTCGCCGGTACGTACACCCGGACCAGCTCGTCGCCCACCGTCGTCTCCCCTGGTCGTCTCCGCTCACCGGGACGGCGGGTGGCCGCCCCGAACGCCGATCATGCCGTACGTCCAGACCGTCATACACCGCGCACCGCCCCGGGGGAAGCCGCCGCACCCGTCGGACGCGCGGTGCTGGGCGGGGAAGGCTGTCGGTGGCAAACTGGGCCGAACGACGCCAAGCCGAGGGGTTTCCGTGGAGCCGAGGTTTCTCCTGCTCTCCGACGTGGCCGCCGAGCTGAACGTGTCGGACTCGCAGGTCTACCACATGGTACGCAGCGGCGAGCTGCCCGCCATCAAGATCGGCGGACGGGGACAGTGGCGGGTGGAGCGGGCCCGGCTGGAGGAGTACATCCAGCTCAAGTACGCCGAGACCGCCGAGTGGGTACGCGGCAACCCGCTCACCGACCGCGACCCGGAGTGACCGGACCATCCCGCTGAGCCATTGACCCCGGGCGTTGCCGTGCCCGACAATCGACGCTGTCGGAAGCAAACGAAGGCAAACGCAAACAAGAGGGGGCAGCGATGGCCGACTCCCGCCGTCCGGGGCCGACCCGGCCGCCGATCCGGTTACGCCCTGCCCCCGTCGCCGACCCGCCCTACGTCGACGAGGTGCCGGATCTCTGGCCCCGGCCACCCGGACAGCTCGCCCTCGACCTGTTCGGCACGGGCCGGTCCGCCGTCGGCCGACCGACCGGCCGTCGGCCCGATCCCCGGCCCCGACCCGGGCACCCGGCCGCCCCGCCCCTGCCGCCGTCCGCCACCACCACCCCCGAGGCGACCCGGGCCGCCCACCGGTTCGTCGGCACCTGCCTGGAGATCCTCAACGGTTACCGGCCACCCGGCCAGATCCGGGCCCTGGTCGAGCCGGGGCGCACGGTCGAGGTGACCGAGCAGCTCGCCCGCGCCGCCGCCCGCACCCCGCCGGTCCGCCGACGCTCCACCCGGCCCGCCGTCCACCTGCGCCGGCTGCGGGTGTGCCAGCCGCGCCCGGCGGCGGTCGAGGTGGCCGCCGTGGTCACCGGCGGCGGCCGGAGCTGGGCGATGGCCCTGCGCCTCGAACACCACCGGGGCACCTGGCTCTGCACCACCCTCCAGGTCATCTGACCCGCCCCGACCCGACGCCCCCACCCGGCCCGGGTGGGCCGCCCGGCCGTGTTGATCAAGAGGTTTGCGTCATTCTTGAAGATCGAACTGGCGCAAACCTCTTGATCACCGGGCGAGGGCGGGCGGGGACGGGAGGCGGAACGGGAACGGGGACGCCCTCCCGCTCGACAGAGCGGGAGGGCGTCCCCGGATCAGGCCGGAATGGGTCAGGCGCCGCCGTTGGGGGCGCCGTGGCAGCGCTTGTACTTGCGGCCGGAGCCGCACGGGCAGGGGGCGTTGCGGGACGGGCCACCCTCGGCCGCCCGGTCGACCGGGCCGGTGTTCCGCCGGGCGGTGCTGGCCGCGGCGGCCTGACCGCTCGCCCCGGCGGCAGCCGGCCGACGCGACCCACCGGCGGCGGGTCGGGCCTGCGACGGAGCCTGCGGCTGCCCACCGCCGATGCCGAGCGCCGGCGCGGACGGCTCGGGCTCGGGCCGCTCCACGGCCACCGCACCGGCACCCGCCTCACCGTCGATCGTGGGAGCGGAGTATTGCAGCCCCTGCTGCTGCGGCGCCCGGTTGAGGCCCTTGGCCCGGATCTCGACCGGCTTCTCCAGCAGCTGGACCTCCTCGGCCTCCGGCTCCGGCTCCTGGACCTGCACCTCCAGGTTGTAGAGGAAGCCGACCGTCTCCTCCTTGATGCCCTCCATCATGGTGGCGAACATGTCGAAGCCCTCGCGCTGGTACTCGATGACCGGGTCGCGCTGGGCGTACGCCCGCAGGCTGATGCCCTCCTGGAGGTAGTCCATCTCGTAGAGGTGCTCACGCCACTTGCGGTCGATGACCTGGAGCAGCACCATCCGCTCCAACTGGCGGGTGGCCTCCTCGCCGAGGCTCTCCTCCCGCCGGTCGTACGCGGCGTTCGCGTCCTCCCGGAGGCGGGCGAGCAGGAAGTCCTGGTCGAGGCCGGCCCGGGAGCCGACCTCCTCCTCCAGCTCCTCGACGGTGACACCCACCGGGTAGAGCTGCTTGAGGCTGGCCCAGAGCTGGTCGAGATCCCAGTCCTCGGCGTAACCGTCGCTGGTGGCACCCACCACGTACGCGCCCACGGTGTCGTCGATCATGTTGCGGACCTGGTCGGAGAGGTCCTCGCCGTTGAGCACCCGCAGCCGCTCGGCGTAGATCACTTGGCGCTGCTTGTTGAGCACCTCGTCGTACTTGAGGACGTTCTTGCGGATCTCGGCGTTCTGGCCCTCGATCTGGGCCTGGGCGTTCTTGATCTGCCGGGTGACCATCTTCGACTCGATGGGCACGTCCTCGGGGATGTTGAACCGCTCCATCACCGCCTCGACCGCGCCGGCCCGGAACCGCTTCATCAGCTCGTCCTGGAGCGAGAGGTAGAACCGGGACTCGCCCGGGTCACCCTGCCGGCCGGCCCGACCGCGCAGCTGGTTGTCGATCCGGCGGGACTCGTGCCGCTCGGTGCCGAGCACGTAGAGCCCACCGGCGGCGGCGACCTCCTCGGCCTCCGCCTCGCACGCCTGCTTCCAGGTGGGCAGGACCTCCTCCATCGCCTTGGCGTACTCCTCCTCCTGCTCGGCCGGGTCGAGGCCGCGCTGGCGCAGCTCGCTGGCGGCGAGGAACTCGGCGTTGCCGCCGAGCAGGATGTCGGTGCCCCGGCCGGCCATGTTGGTGGCGACGGTGACCGCGCCCTTGCGGCCGGCCTGGGCGACGATCTCGGCCTCACGGGCGTGGAACTTCGCGTTCAGCACGGAGTGCGGGATGCCCCGGCGGCGCAGCAGCGTGGACAGGATCTCGGAGTTCTCCACCGAGACCGTGCCGACCAGCACCGGCTGGCCGGCCTGGTGCCGCTCGGCGATGTCCTCGATGACCGCGTTGAACTTGGCCTTCTCGGTCTTGTAGATGACGTCGGCGCGGTCCTCGCGGACCATCGGCCGGTGCGTCGGGATGGTCACCACGCCGACCTTGTAGACCTTGTTGAACTCGCCCGCCTCGGTCTGGGCCGTACCGGTCATGCCGGAGAGCTTCTCGTAGAGGCGGAAGTAGTTCTGGAGGGTGATGGTGGCCAGGGTCTGGTTCTCCTGCTTGATCTCCACCCCCTCCTTGGCCTCGATCGCCTGGTGCATGCCCTCGTTGTAGCGGCGGCCGTGCAGGATGCGGCCGGTGAACTCGTCGACGATCAGGACCTCGCCGTCGCTGACGATGTAGTCCTTGTCGCGCTTGTAGAGCTCCTTGGCCTTGATCGCGTTGTTGAGGTAGCCGACCAGCGGGGTGTTCACCGACTCGTAGAGGTTGTCGATGCCGAGCCGGTCCTCCACCTTGGCCACGCCGCGCTCGGTGACCGCGATGGTGCGCTTGGCGTAGTCGACCTCGTAGTCGCCCTCGCCGTCCTTGCCGGCCTGGAGCCGGCCCACCACGGCGGCGAACTCGCCGTACCAGCGGGCGGAGTGCTCGGCGGGGCCGGAGATGATCAGCGGGGTGCGCGCCTCGTCGATCAGGATCGAGTCGACCTCGTCGACCACGGCGAAGTTGTGCCCGCGCTGGACCAGCTCGTCGCGGGACCAGGCCATGTTGTCGCGCAGGTAGTCGAAGCCGAACTCGTTGTTGGTGCCGTAGGTGATGTCGCACTCGTACGCGGCGCGGTGCTCGGCGGCCGGCCGGTTGGGCAGCACCACGCCGACGGTCAGGCCGAGGAACTCGTGCACCTGGCCCATCCAGGCGGCGTCGCGCTGGGCCAGGTAGTCGTTGACCGTGACCACGTGCACGCCCTTGCCGGACAGCGCGTTGAGGTAGACGGCCATGACCGAGGTCAGCGTCTTGCCCTCACCGGTCTTCATCTCGGCGATGTTGCCGAAGTGCAGCGCCGCGCCACCCATCACCTGGACGTCGTACGGCCGCTGGCCGAGCACCCGGGCGGCCGCCTCGCGCACCGTGGCGAACGCCTCGGGCAGCAGGTCGTCGAGGGTCTCACCGTCGGCGAGCCGCTCCCGGTACTGGTCGGTCAGTGACCGCAGCTCGTCGTCGGTGAGGTTGACGTAGTCGTCCTCGATCGAGTTGACGGCGGCGGCGATGGCCTTCAGCCGGCGCACCATGCGGCCCTCGCCCGCGCGGAGGACCTTTTCCAGAATCGACACGGATCAACGCTCCCCTAGACAGTCTCGAACCATCGTAGGCGCTCAGTCGGCGCGATGGTCACTGGTGGCGGCGGTCCGACCCGACCAAACCGACATAACGCTCGGCTCAACCCGCCGCCCGGCGGTTATCCGGTTACGCCCACCGCGAACGATCCGGCACGATGACTCGGATGGAGCCTGTGGAGATCATCGAGGACGGCCTACTGCTGCGTCCGTGGCTCGCCTCGGACGCGGACGACGTGCACCGGGCTTGCCAGGACCCGGACATCCAGCGCTGGACCACCGTACCGCGTCCGTACCGGCCTGAACACGCCCACGGCTTCGTCACCGAGGTGAGCGCCCGCGCCTGGGCCGACGGCAGCGGGGCGCCGTTCGCGGTCTGCGACGCCGCCACCGGCGAGCTGCTCGGTTCCTGCGGCCTGGTCGCGATCGACCGGGACGTCGAGACCGGCGAGATCGGCTACTGGACCGCCCCCTGGGCCCGGGGCCGGGGGGTCACCGTACGGGCCACCCGGGCGGTCGCCCGCTGGGCCTTCGACACGTCGCCGCTGCGTCGGCTGATCTGGCAGGCGGAGGTCGGCAACCACTTCTCCCGGCTGGTCGCCCTGCGGGCCGGCTTCCAGATCTCCGGTGAGCTGCGGCTCGCCCGACCCGCCGGGGACGGCCGGGTCGAGGGCTGGATCGGTTCGATGCTGCCCGGGGAGGTGCCGGCCGTCGGGGCGGACGGGCCGGCCGGGCCGGGCACCCTGGACGCCCGGCGGGCCGCCGTGTTCGGCCGGCCGCAGCCCGTCCTGTTCGCCACCGCCGGTGCCGTCGAACTCCGGCTGCGGCCGATGGAGGAACGGGACCTGGACGGGGTGGTCGCCACCTGCCAGGACCCGGACACCGTCCGGTGGACCAGCGTGCCGCACCCCTACCAGCGCACCGACGCCGAGGGCTACCTGGCCTACGGCGGGCTGGCCTGGGCGCGGGGCAGCAGCGCGTGCTTCGTGCTGGCCGACCCGGACGACGCCTTCGCCGGCACCGTCGACCTGCGGCTGAACCCCGTCGACCCGCTGCTGGCCGAGGTCGGCTTCATGACCGCGCCGCACGCCCGGGGCCGGGGCTGGATGCCGGCCGCGCTCGGCGCGCTCGCCGCCTGGGGCGTCACCGGCCTCCACCTGGCCCGGGTCGAGTGGAAGGCCCACGTCGGCAACACCGCCTCCCGGCGGGCCGCCGAGAAGGCCGGCTTCACCGTCGAGGGCACCCTGCGGGGCGGGGTGCCGCAGCGGGGTCAACGCGTCGACGCCTGGGTCGGCGCGCTGCTCGCCGACGACCTGACGTGACGCCGCGGACCATCGGGCCCGGCGAGGATCCGACGTGACCCCTGAGGTCGTCGAGGCCGGCCCGGTGCGGCTGCGACCGTACCGGCCCGACGACGCCGACGACCTCGCCGCCGGCTGCGCCGACCCGGTGAACCTCCGGTTCAACCCGACGATGCCGCAGCCCTACACGCCCGCCGACGCACACCGGTGGATCGGGGAGGGCGCCCCGGCGGTGTGGCGGGCCGGCGGGGCCGCGTACGCGATCGTCGACGCGGCCAGCGACCGGCTTGTCGGTGGCGTCGGCCTCAGCCAGGTGGTGCCGGGGCGGGGGCAGGCGGAGCTGGGCTACTGGGTGTCGCCCGGTTCCCGGCGGCGGGGTGTCGCCACCGTCGCCACCCGGGCCCTGGCGGCTGCCGCGTTCCGGGCCGGGCTGATCCGGCTGGAGCTGCTCATCCAGGCCGAGAATCCGGCCAGCCAGCGGGTCGCGGTGGCCGCCGGCTTCCACCCCGAGGGGGTACGCCGGTCCGCCGGCCTGGACCGCGACGGCAGCCCGTACGACCTGCTCGCCTGGGTACGCCTCGCCGGCGACCCACCCGGCCCGGCCCGGCGTACGCTGCCGGACCTGCCCGACGGCCGGCTCTCCGACACGGTGGTGACGTTGCGCCGGCTCGCCCCGGCCGACGCGGGGACGTCGTACCGGCTGCACAGCCGCCCCGAGGTGGTGGCGACCCGGGTCCGTCCGGTCGCCCCGACGAGGGCGGACATCGCGCGGCGCTGCGCCGTCGCCGAGAGCGAGTGGCTGACCGGCCGGGCGGCCGACTTCGCGCTGTGCGACGCGGCGAGCGGCACGGTGGTCGGCGGTTGCGTTCTGATCCACGACGAGCCGGCCACCGGCCAGGCGATGATCGGCTACAGCCTGCTGCCCGAGGCACGGGGGCGGGGGCTGGCCACCCGGGCGGTCCGGCTGCTGGCCGGCTGGGCGTGCGGGCCGGTGGGCCTGGCCCGCCTCTGGGCCGGCACGGCCACCTGGAACACCGCCTCGCAGCGGGTGCTGGAGCGGGCGGGATTTCACCGGGAGGGCGTGCTGCGCGCCCGGTTCCCCGCCCCGACCCCCGGCGGCCCCCGCCCCGACACCGTTCTCTGGGCCCTCCTCCCCACCGACCTCCACCCCCTCCCGCCACGGTGATCAAGAGGTTCGCGTCAACTGGATCTCCAAAGTTGACGCGAACCTCTTGATCGACATCGCCAGGCGGGCCGGGCGGGGGTGGGAGAGAAGGGTTGGGGGTCAGGTGTCGAGGGAGATGATGCCGTAGTCGTAGGCGTGGCGACGGTAGACGACGCTGGGGCGGCCGGACTCCTTGTCGTGGAACAGGTAGAAGTCGTGGCCGACGAGTTCCATCTGGAACAGGGCGTCGTCGACGGTCATCGGGTCGGCCGGGTGCACCTTGGCCCGCGCGATGTGCCAGGGCTGGTCGTCGTGCTCCTCCGGACGCTCCTCGACGGCGGTGGCCGTGCCACCGGCGGACACGCCCGCATCGTCCAGCCCGGCCACCGGCAGACCGGCGGTGGCGGCGGCGACGGAGATCGGCGCGTGCCGACCCCGGTGTACGCGGCGGCGGTCGGCCGCCCGGCGCAGTCGGGTGTCCAGCTTGGCGATCGCGGCGTCCAGCGCGCTGTAGAAGTCGTTCGTGCAGGCCTCGGCCCGGATCACCGGGCCCCGGGAGACGCAGGTGATCTCCACTCGCTGGCAGGTGTCGGACTGCCGGGGATTGCGTTCGTGGAACAGCTCCACATCGACCCGGATGAGCTTGTGATCGTAGCGTTCGATTTTCGCGAGTTTCTCGGCTACGTGTACCCGGTAATGGTCCGGCACTTCGACGTTTCGACCCTTGACCACGATGTCCACGTGACCTCCCTTTTCCGGATGGTCGGCTGATCTTCGAATCCGGCCGCGCGACCTCGGGAGGGCCCCTGGGAGCGTCGACCGGTCAGGTACGGCTACGCCTCCTTCCACCGTCGGGGGCGGGTGGGAAACCTTCCTACCCCCGACACGAAAACGCTAACTCCTGTACGGCTGACAGTCACCCCCGGTTGCGGGAAACCCTCAGAGAATTAACAGCAACCAACACCATGGGGTGAAACAGAAACACGAAGCGTCACCAATGCCGCCGTTTTTGCGTTGCACCCAGCACGGCCGCTCCGTATGGCGTCATTCCCGCCGCGCGCAAAGTCCGACTCACCGCCGCCAGGGTCGCCCCGGTGGTCAGGATGTCGTCCAGCACCACCACCGCCCGGCCACCGGCACCCCGCCCGGCCCAGCCGGCCCGCAGCCGGAACGCCGACTCCGCCGCCGCGGCCCGCCCCGCCCGGTCCAGCTCCACCGAATCCGGCCGGGGCAACGCCCGCACCGGCACCGCCGTCCGCACGTCCCAGCCGGCCCGCCGCAACCGGGCCGCCGCGTGCCGGGCCAACCGGGTCAGGTGGTCGCCGTAGCGCTCCCGGGCCGCCGCCGCCCGGTCCGGCACCGGCACCAGCAGCACCGGCCGGGCCTCGCCCACCGAGGCCGCCACCACCTCCGCCAGCAACCCGCCCAACGGCCGGGCCAGCCCGTGCCGACCCCGTTCCTTGTACGCCAGCAGCGCCTCCCGCAGCGGCCCCGCGTACGGGCCGAGGGCGTGGCACGGGGGCAGGTCGGGCGGGGCCGGGGTGGGGCGCGCCGGCACCGGGCGCAGCGCGGCGAGCCGGCGTACGCACTGCGGGCAGCAGCCCTGACGCAGGCGCCCGTCCCGCCGGCCGCACCCCGCACACCCGGTCGGGAAGACCAGATCGGTCAGGTCGGCCCAGAGCCCGCCCACGTCCCGCACCGCCGGCTCAGAACAGGAAGAACGGCGCGGTCGGACTGCCGGCCCGGCCACCGGCGGACGGGGGCGGCACGTCCAGCACCTGCTCGCTCCGGATCGTCTCGGCCGACGACGAGCGGTAGCGGTAGGCGACCCCGTTGGCCTCGTACATCATCATCACCGTCGGCAGCACGTACGTCGGGTTGGCCGGGTACACCGACAGATGGGTCACCCGGGCGCCCACGTCGGTGACCAGGGCGGTCTGCAACGCACCGTCCACGCCCACCTCGTACACGGCGGAACGGTTGGTGGAGCCGGCCACGGCCAGGGTGTTCTCCTGCGCCCAGTCCACCGCCGACAGATCGGTCAGGGTGGTGGCGACCTGCCGTACCGGCCCGAGCGAGACCACCCCGCCGTCGAGGCTCGCCGCGCTGAGACAGAGCCGACCGCCGACGATCAACGCGATCCGGTGCCCGTCCAGCGAGGCGGCCACCGCGCTGACCGGACCCGCCACGCCCACCGGCACCGGCACCATCCGGGCCCGGTCGTCGAACCGGTAGAGCCGCCCGTCGGCCACCACCAGCCCGTACGGCTGGGCCGCGCCGAGCGGGCGCAGCCAGACCGGCCGGCCGATCGCCGCGAAGGTCTGCGCCCCCGGGGTCAGCACCTGCACCGGGGCCACCCCCGAGCCGGTGACCAGCCGCTGCCGGCCGCCCGGGGCGGTGGTGACCAGGGCGGCGAGGGTCTTCTCCTCGGCGGCCCGCCGCACGGCGGCCGAGACGACGTCGTGGTTGTCCTCGGTGCGGATCGGCACGGTGCCGATCGCCTCGGCCTCGAAGGCGAGCGGGTGGATCGCCCCGGCGTAGACGGTGAACCGCTGCGGCCCCTCGGTGAGCGGGTAGACCGGGTTGGCGAGGCGGTGCACGGCGAGGTCGTCGATGGTCACCCGGGACTGGTTGCGGGTGGTGAGCTGGAGCGGCCCGTCCAGGTCGGACAGCGACCAGGCCAACTGGATGCCGAGCTTCTCCAGCTTGCGCCGGTCGTCGCCGGGCAGGTCGAGGTTGACCTCCCACCGGCCGTCGGTCTTGACCGCGTTGTTGATCAGGGCGGTGCGGTCCGGCAGGCCGCTCACCCCCTGCCGCAGCCACTCCGACGGCCCGGCGATCAGCCACTTGACCGCCTCGCTGACCAGCCGCTCGGACGGCACGGCGAGCGGCAGGTAGCGCTGGTCGGCGACCAGCCGGGTGGCGTCGGAGTTCCAGAAGTAGACCGTACGGGTCTGGTAGTACTGCCGCAGGGACAGCGTGTCCAGCAGCAGCACGCTGGGCGGATCGGTGACGTAGTAGCCGCCGTCGGCGGTGCCCTCCTGGCCCGGTTCGGCGGAGCCGCGCAGCGAGAACTGGTATTCCGTGTCGGTCACCACCGGCGGGCCGAGCACCCCGTTGGCCCGC
Source organism: Micromonospora sp. HM134 (assembly GCF_007833915.1). NCBI lineage: Bacteria > Bacillati > Actinomycetota > Actinomycetes > Micromonosporales > Micromonosporaceae > Micromonospora > Micromonospora sp. HM134. The sequence continues at coordinate 1,094,412 of NZ_CP041061.1, read as the reverse complement.
AGCACCCCCACCTGCTGCACCGGCACCCGTACGGTGAGCAGCCCACTGGCGTTCTCGGTGATCACCGGCTTCTCGGTCAGCTGGACCACGTTGATCGCGACCTCGCTGCCCTGCTTCTCGGCGAGCCGGTTGCGGTCCTCCCGGGCGATGAACTGCTTGACCCGGGCGTACGCCCGCTCGGGCTCGCCGGCCGCGGCGGCCAGGAAGTTGCGGACGAACAGCTCCCGGTCGACGCCGCTGGCCGTCCGGGTGGGGGGCTCGCCCCGACCGAAGCTGGACGCGCCCGCCGACACGGCCGGCCCGGAGCCGTCGACCTGCACGTCGGTGTGGTCGGGGATGCCGCAGCCGGCGACGGCGGCCAGCAGCCCGGCGCAGAGCAGCCCGGCCAGGGCCCGCAGCCGGCTCACGACCGGGCCTGGGCGCGCTCGTCGGTGCCGGCGGGCCCGGGGCCGATGGCCAGCACACCCCCGCCGGCCGGACCGATGGCCAGCAGGTCGCCGTCGCGGGGGCCGCCGAAGGGCAGGGTGGCGTCGGCGGGCACCAGCCGCAGCGGTGAGGTGGTGAGCCGGTCCCCGGAGCGGACCGGCAGGGTGAGCCGGAACTGGGCCCCCTGCCCGGGTGCGCCCCACGCCTCCAGCCAGCCGCCGTGCAGCCGGGCGTCCTCCAGGCTGATCGACAGGCCCAGCCCCGTACCGCCGGTCTGCCGGGCCCGCGACGGGTCGGCCCGCCAGAACCGGTTGAAGACCAGCTTCTCCTCGCCCGGCTTGAGCCCGACACCGTGGTCGCGGACGGTGACCGCGACGGCGGTCCGGTCGACGCCGAGGGTGATCACCACCGGCTTCGCCTCGCCGTGCTCCACCGCGTTGCCGACCAGGTTGCGCAGCACCCGCTCGACCCGGCGCGGGTCCACCTCGGCGATCACCGGCGTGGTCGGCACGGCCAGCTCGATGGTGACGCCGACCCGTTCGGCCAGCCCGGCGAGGCGGTCGGCGACCCGGTGCACCACCGGCACCAGGTCGGTCGGCTCGGAGTCGAGCATGGCGAAGCCGGCGTCGAAACGGCTGATCTCCAGCAGGTCGGTGAGCAGTTCCTCGAACCGGTCCAGCTCCGCCTGGAGCAGCTCGGCGCTACGCGCCACCGCCGGATCGAACTCGTCGCGCTCGGCGAAGATCAGGTCGGCGGCCATCCGGACGGTGGTCAGCGGGGTCCGCAGCTCGTGCGACACGTCGGAGGTGAACCGGCGTTGCAGACGGGACATCTCCTCCAGGCGGAGGATCTGCCGTTGCAGGTTGGTCGCCATCTGGTTGAACGAGGCGGCGAGCAGGGCGAGGTCGTCCTCGCCGTCGACCACCATCCGCTGGTCGAGCAGGCCGGCGGAGAGCCGTTGGGCGGTGCGCGCGGCGACCCGGACCGGGGTCACCACCAGCCGGGTGACCAGGGCGGCGAGCAGGCCCAGCAGCAGCACCAGGGCCACCCCGGTGGCCAGCACGGTGGCCCGTGCGTCGGCGGCGGTGGCGTCCTGGCGGTTGAGCGGGACGAGGTAGTACAGCTCCAGCTGGCCGAAGCGGGTCGGCACCGGGGAGCCGTAGACCAGGTATTTCGTCCGCTCGCCGGTGAGTCGTCCGGTGCGGATCTGGTGGGCCACCTTGCCGTCGGCGACGGCGGCCCGCAGCTCCCGGCTGACCAGCGGGCGGACGTCCATCGCCGGTGAGGTGCGGGTCTCGATGATGCCGGCGTAGTTGTCGGCGGTGATCGCGACCACCACCCCGCTGGTCTGCTGCGGGTCGCCCCCGGCCAGGTAGTTGACCGTGCCCTCGATGGTGTCCTGGAGCTGCGCCTCCTGCGGCTGGCTGTAGAGGAAGAACTGCTTGGCCGAGTAGTCGCTGCCGTTGCGCAGCCGCAGCAGCACGTCGGTCTCGGCGTTGTCGAGCAGGATGTTGGTGATCTTGTCAGCGATCAGGTACGCGAAGCCGCCGACCAGCAGGCTGGACACCACCAGGGTGATGGTCACCACCCGGACCTGCAACGACCGTCGCCAGGTCTGGCGCAGGCCGGCGGTCACCCGCAGCGCGCGCCCCACCAGCACGCGCCGCAGCGCCCGCGCGGCGGGACGCCAGCCGGCGGTGTGCTCGGGGGTGGGGTCGGGTGCACTGGTCACGGTGCAGCCCAGGCTATCCGGTACCCGCCTTGTAGCCCACGCCCCGCACGGTCAGGATGATTTCCGGCCGCTCCGGGTCCGGCTCGATCTTGGCGCGCAGCCGCTGCACGTGCACGTTGACCAGCCGGGTGTCCGCCGCGTGCCGGTAGCCCCAGACCTGCTCCAGCAGGACCTCCCGGGTGAAGACCTGACGCGGCTTGCGGGCGAGCGCGACCAGCAGGTCGAACTCCAGCGGCGTCAGCTTCACCTCCTCGCCGTCGCGGCTGACGGTGTGCGCCGGCACGTCGATGGTGATCTGGTTGCCGGGCGGGCCGATGGTCAGCATCTCCGGCGCGACGTCCTCGCCCCGGCGCAACCGGGCCCGCATCCGGGCCACCAGCTCCTTGGGCTTGAACGGCTTGACCACGTAGTCGTCGGCGCCGGACTCCAGGCCGAGCACCACGTCGACGGTGTCGCTCTTGGCGGTCAGCATGACGATCGGCACGCCCGACTCGCCGCGGATCGCCCGCGCCACGTCGATACCGCTCATTCCGGGCAGCATCAGGTCGAGCAGCACGATGTCGGGGCGACTGTCCCGGAACGCGGCCAGCGCCCGTTCCCCGTCGGCGACGAAGGAGGGCAGGAAACCCTCGCTGCGCAGGACGATGCCGAGCATCTCGGCGAGCGCGGGGTCGTCGTCGACCACCAGTACCCGGGCTCTCATGGGGTTTATGTTTCCATCCCCGTTCAGTTGGTGGGATCGGCGTCTGGATGGCACGGTACTGCCGGGAGAGGTACCGCCGCACGCCCCACGCGCGATATCTCCCCCGATGACCGCATCGCGTGGGCCGCCCGGCGGATCCACCCGGCCGGTCGTGCCGTGTCACCATGATCCCCGGGCAGGTCGCCGCCCGCCAGCCACCATCCGCAGGAGTACGCGTGCCCGACGTCGGCCCGACCGCCGTGCTCCCCCGGCGTCCGCTCACCGTCGGCGAACTGCTCGACTCGGCCGTCCTGCTGCTGCGCAGCCAGGGCCGGGTGCTGATCCCGCTGGGCGTCCTGCTCGCCGCCGGTGAACAACTGCTGCTGTACCCGCTGCGCCGGCTCGCCGACGCGCTGCCCCCGGTGTGGTGGAGCGACAGCGGGGCGTTCCCGCTGTGGTGGCAACTGCTCGCGGTGGGCGCCGCCGCCGAGGCGGTGATCGTCCTGCTGCTCGGCAACCCGGCCGCGCGGGCGGCCGGCGCGGCGCTGCTCGGTCGCCGGGCCGGGGTGACGGAACTGCTCCGCCCGGCCGGTGCCCGCTGGGGCGTCACCCTGCTGCTCGCCCCGGCGGTGGGCCTGCTGATGCTGATCGCGGCGCTGCTCGGCCCGGCCTGGCTGGTCGGCTACGGGCTGCTCGGCTCGGTCGCCGCGGCGGTGGTGCTGGACCGGGTGCCCGGCGTGTCGGCGGTGCCCCGGGCGCTCCGCGTCGCGGTACGCGGCCGGGCCGCCGCCGTCCGGCTGCTCGGCTACCTCGGCTGGTGGGTGCTGCGGGTCGGGCTGGCCCTCGGCCTCTTCTTCGGCGTCGAGTCGCTGCACCTGGTCGACCTGGCCGACCCGGCGGTGCGGGTCGCCGCCACCATGCTCGCCTTCGGCGCGGTGAACAGCGTCGCCTACCCCGCCCTGGCCTGCCTGGACGCGGTGATCCACCTGGACGCCCGGATGCGCACCGAGGGGCTGGACATCCAGCTCGCCCGTCCCCCCGCCGGGCTCGTCGCGGCCGGCCTGCCGGCGGTCGACCGGTGAGCCGGTGGTGGACGGAGGCCGTCGCCGCGCTCGGCGACGTGCTGCCGCTGCCGCTGGTGGCGCTGCTGGTGGTGCTGCTGGCCGGGGTGGTCGCGCTCGCCTGGTACCACTTCCCGGCCTGGGTGCCCCGCCGGCTGCCCCGGCTGCCCCGCCTCCGGTTGCCCCGGTGGCGGCTGCCCCGGCGGCGACGCCGGAAGGCCGACGGGCCGGTCGCGGTGGCGCTGCCCCGCCCCCGCACCGCCGACGACGGCCTGCCCGCCGACGCCGCGCGGTCCCTGGCCGACCGGCTGGCGGCCGAGGGCCGGTACGCCGAAGCCGTCCGGGAACGGCTGCGCGCCATGGTCCGCCGGCTGGTCGCGGTCGGCGCGGTGGCCCCCCGGCCCGGGATGACCGTCACCGAACTGACCGACGCGGCGGCCCGCGCCCGGCCCCCGGTCGACCCGCCGTTGCGCGCCGCCGGGGCCATCTTCGCCGAGCTGTGGTACGCCCAGCGCCCGGCCGCCGCCGACCACGACCGACGGATGCGGGAACTCGCCGACGACCTGGACCGGGCGCTCGCCACCCCACCGCCGGACGGGGGCGCCCGGTGACCGGCCCCGCCACCGCCACGGTCGGCGGCCCGGCCCCCTCGACTGCGGGCGGCCCGCCACCGGCCGCGCCCGTGCGGCGACGACGCCGGCACCGGGTGATCGTGCCGTTGGCGCTGGCCGCCGCCCTGCTCGCCGGCACGATCGCCGCCCACGCGCTGGACCAGCCCGACCCGGGCGACCCCGGTTTCCTCTCCCCGGTCGCCACCGACGACGACGGGGGCAGCCGCCTCGCCGACGCGCTGCGCGCCCGGGGTGTCACCGTCACGCGGGAGACCGACCTCCTGCCGGCCCTGCTCGGCCTCGACCGTGGCCCGGCCACCCTCTTCGTCCCGGCGGCGGAGCTGCTGCACCCGGACACCCTCGGCGCGCTGGGCGAACTGCCCGCCGGCCGGCGGCTGGTCCTCGTCGACCCGTCCCGCCGGGTGCTCGAATCCGCCGGCCTGCCGCTGGTGCCGACCGACCGCCGGTGGGCCACCCGGGCGGTCGACCCGGCGGCCGGCGGCCGGCCCTGCGCGGTGACCGAGGCGACCCGGGCCGGGGTCGCCGCCGCCGCGCTCCAGCGGTACGCCGCCGCCCCCGGCACGGCGACCGCCCTCGACCGTTGCTACGCCGACGGCCTGGTCCGGCTGCCCGGCCGGGCCGAGGTGGTGGTGATCGGCGCCAGCGACCCGTTCCGCAACGACCGGATCGCCGAACACGGCAACGAGGCGCTCGCCACCGGCCTGCTCGGCGTCCACGGGCGGGTGGTCTGGCTGGACCTGGACGGCCCGGCACCGGCGCCGACGTTCGGCCGGCCCGGCGGCACCGGCGAGCCCGCGTGGTCACCCACCCCCGGCGGGTCCACCGGGTACGACGGCGACGGCACCGGCGAGGGCGGTCCGGGTGGCCCCGGCACCGCCACCGGCGACGGCGACGGTTCGGGCGACGCCCCCGACTCCGCCGGTCCCCCACCGCCTGACGACCATCCGCTGCTGGACGCCTTCCCGCCCTGGTTCTGGGCGCTGCTGCTCCAGCTCGCCCTGGTCGCCCTGCTGATCGTGCTGTGGCGGGCCCGCCGGCTCGGCCCGCCGGTGACCGAGCCGCTGCCCGTCGAGGTCCGCTCCGCCGAGACCGTGCTCGGTCGGGCCCGGCTCTACCAGCGGGCCCGGGCCCGGGGTCCGGCCGCCGCGACCCTGCGTACCGCCGCGTCGGGGCGGTTGCGCGGGCGGCTCGACCTGCCCGCGACGCTCGGGCCGGCGGAGGTGGCGGCCCGGGTGGCCGGGCCGGCCGGCGGCACCCCGGAGCAGATCCACGAGCTGCTCTTCGGCGCGGTGCCGCAGACCGACGCCGAACTGCTGGAGCTGGCCCGGTCCCTGGACCGGCTGACCCGTACCGTGGCGGCAGCGCCCGGCCGTCCGACCGAAGGAGACCCCCGGTGACCCGACCCGCCACCACCGCCGAGCCCACGGCCGGCCCGGACGACGCCCGGGCCGCCCTGCACCGGCTGCGCACCGAGGTGGCCAAGGCGGTCGTCGGTCAGGACTCGGTGGTCACCGGCCTGGTGATCGCGTTGCTCTGCCGGGGCCACGTCCTGCTGGAGGGGGTGCCCGGGGTGGCGAAGACGCTGCTGATCCGTACCGTCGCCACCGCACTGGACCTGGACTCCAAGCGGGTCCAGTTCACCCCCGACCTGATGCCCGGCGACGTCACCGGTTCGTTGATCTTCGACCCGCGCACCGCCGCGTTCACCTTCCGGGAGGGGCCGGTCTTCACCAACCTGCTGCTCGCCGACGAGATCAACCGGACGCCGCCGAAGACCCAGTCGGCGCTGCTGGAGGTGATGGAGGAGCGCCAGGTGTCGGTCGAGGGCGCCCGCCGGCCGCTGCCGGACCCGTTCATCGTGGCCGCCACCCAGAACCCCGTCGAGTACGAGGGCACCTACCCGCTGCCCGAGGCGCAGCTCGACCGGTTCCTGCTCAAGCTGACCGTGCCGCTGCCCAACCGGGACGAGGAGCTGGGGGTGCTGCGCGCCCACCACGCCGGTTTCGACCCGCGTGACCTCGGCGCGGCCGGCGTACGCCCGGTGGCCGACGCCGCCGACCTGGCCGCCGCCCGGGAGGCGGTCGGCCGGGTGCACGTGGCCGAGCCGGTGCTCGGCTACATCGTGGACCTGTGCCGGGCCACCCGGGCCACCCCCGCCCTGGAGCTGGGCGCGTCGCCCCGGGGGGCCACCGGGCTGCTCAGCACGGCGAAGGCGTGGGCCTGGCTGGCCGGCCGGGACCACGTCACCCCCGACGACGTGAAGGCCACCGCCCGCCCGACGCTGCGGCACCGGCTGCGGCTGCGCCCCGAGGTGGAGCTGGAGGGGGTCGGGGTCGACGCGGTGCTGGACACGGTGCTGGCCACCGTGCCGACCCCGCGATGACCTGGCGGGCGGCCGTCCTGCTGCTGGCGGGCGTGCCCACCCTGCCGTTCTGGCCGGACCCGGTGCCCGCCGTCGCCGTGATGACCGCCGTCGTGCTGCTGCTGACCGCCGTGGACTGGGCGCTCGCCGCCCCGCTGCACGGGCTCACCGTCGACCGTGAGGGCGACCGGGCCGTCCGGCTCGGCCACCCCGCGACCGTCACGCTGCGCCTGGCCAACACCTCCGGCCGTACGCTGCGCGCCCAGGTGCGCGACGTGTGGGTGCCGTCGGCGGGGGCCCGTCCGGACGTACCGCCGGACCGGGTGTCCCGGGTCGGGCCGGGCGGGGTGCTGGTGCTGCCCAACCGGCTCACCCCCACCCGGCGCGGCGACCGGCCGGCGGTGACGGTGGCGGTGCGTTCGCTCGGGCCGCTCGGGTTGGCGTTCCGGCAGCGGGCCGGGCGTCCCGCCGCCCCCGGCTGGACGCTGCGGGTGCTGCCCCGGTTCGACTCCCGGCGGCACCTGCCCGAGAAGCTGTCCCGGCTGCGGGTCATCGACGGCACCCAGGTCACCCGGGGCCGGGGCCAGGGCACCGAGTTCGACACCCTGCGCGAGTACGTGGTCGGCGACGACGTCCGCTCCATCGACTGGCGGGCCAGCGCCCGCCGCTCCGACGTGCTGGTCCGCACCTGGCGGCCGGAACGCGACAGGCGGTTGGTGTGCGTGCTGGACACCGGCCGCACCTCGGCGGTACGCGTCGGCGACGTACCCCGGCTGGACGCCGCCATCGACGCGGCGTTGCTGCTGACCGCGCTGGCCGCCCGGGCCGGCGACCGGGTCGAGCTGCTGGCCGCCGACGCCACGATCCGGGCCACGGTCACCGGCACCGGGCGGCGGGATCTGCTGCACCGGCTGGTCGACGCCCTCGCGCCGGTGCACCCGGCGCTGGTGGAGACCGACTTCGACCTGATCGTCGCGGAGATCCTGCGGCGGCACCGGCGACGCAGCCTGGTGGTGCTCCTGACCGCGCTGGAGCCCGGGGCGCTCGCCGAGGGGCTGCTGCCGGTGCTGCCCCGGCTGGCCGCCCGGCACCGGGTGGTGGTGGCGGCCGTGCACGACCCGGCGCTCACCGCGCTGACCACCGGCCCCCCGGTACGCCCCGAGGACGCCTACGCCGCCGCGGCCGGCTGGCGGGCGCTCGCCGAGCGGGACCGGGTCCGCGCCGTCCTCGGCCGGTACGGCGTGACCGTGGTGGACGCCCCGGCGGACCGGCTCGCCCCGGCCCTGGCCGACACCTACCTCCGGCTCAAGGCCCTCGGTCAGCTCTGACCCGGGCAGGTCAGCGGGGTGGGCGGGAGGTGGGCTGCCAGGCGCGGGCCGGGTCCGTCGACGGCCAGAGTTCGGCCAGCCACGGGTCGGTGCGCTCGGCCGGTGCCCGTTCGGCGGCGACGGCCCGCCGGCCGAGCAGCACCACGTAGGCGAAGAAGCCCAGCCAGACCGTCGCGCCGACGCCGACCCGCAGCACCACCGGCACCGGTGCCGGGGTGACGAACGCCTCCAGCAGCGCGGAGACCGCGAACAGCCCGACCAGACCCACCGCGACCAGGATCGCCGACCGGCCCGCCTCGGCGACCGACCGGCCCCGGCCCAGGTGCTCCGGCGGCGAGATCCACGCCCAGGCGGTCCGCAGTCCGACCCCGGCGGCCACGAAGACCCCGGTCAGCTCCAGCAGCCCGTGCGGGGTGATCAGTCCGAAGAAGACGTCGGAGCGGCCGTAGGAGACCATCACGCCGCCCACCACCCCGATGTTCAGCGCGTTCTGCCACAACAGGTAGAGCACCGGCACGACGAGCACCCCCGCGGCGAGGCACTGGGCGGCGATCCAGGCGTTGTGGGTCCACAGGTGGAAGGCGAAGGTCGGCGCGGAGAACTCGGTGTAGTAGCCGGCGAATCCGGAGTCGACCAGGTCGGCGGCGGCGTCCGGGCCGATGAACGCGGCGGCGGTGCCCGGGTTACCGGCGACGTACCAGATGAGGAAGCCGCTGAGCAGGCTGAACCCGGTCGCCACCGCGCACCACCACGGCCAGGCCCGGTAGACCGCGCCGGGGAACCCGACGGTGAGGAACCGCCCGACGGCCGACCAGGAGGCCCGTTGCCGGCCGGTGATCCGGGCCCGCGCCCGCAGCACGAGCTGGGAGAGCCGGCTGACCAGGGCCGGGTCGGGTGCCCGGCTGCGCAGCGCCGACAGGTGGGTGGCGGTGCGCTGGTAGAGGACGATCATCTCGTCGATCTCGTCGACGTCGAGCCGGCGACGGTCGCAGAACAGCTCCAGCCGTCGCCACTCGTGGCTGTGCTCGGCGACGTACGCGTCGAGATCCACTGGTCCTCCCCCGTCCGGCGACCATAGTGTTCACTGTCCGGGTGAGCGCGCAACCACCGGTGCCGGCCGGCACTGTCCCGGCCGGCGTCGACCCGGCGGGGCGCTGGGCGGACGCGGGGCTGGTCAGCGGCGAGGCCGTCGCGCTGGACGTCCGGGCGGCGCGGCTCGGGTCCCGGGTGCTGGCGCTGCTGATCGACATCGTCGGGCAACTGTTCTGCGCGGCGTTGCTGGCGCTGACGCTGACCCCGCTGGTACTGATCGTGCTTCCCGAGCAGGTGGTGGACCGGGCCCTGACCGGCGCGTTGGAGACCCTCGGCCTGGTGCTGGTGGTGGTCGGCTATCCGGTGCTGTGGGAACGTCTCAACCACGGCCGGACGCCCGGCAAGCTCGCGGTGGGGCTGCGGGTGGTCAGCGCCGACGGCGGGCCGGTGCAGTGGCGTCAGTCGCTGACCCGGGCGCTGGTCGGGGCGGCCGTGGAGTGGCCGGGGCTGGTGCTGCCGCTGCTGAGCTGGGTGGCCGGGGCGACGGTGATGCTGACCGACCCGCGTGGCCGACGGCTGGGTGACCTGGTGGCCGGCACGATGGTGGTGCACACCCGCACCACGCACCCGTGGCGGCCGGCCCCGGGGATCGTCGCGCCGCTGGCCGGCTGGGCCGCCACGCTGGACCTGACCCGGCTGGACGACGCGCTGGCCCTGGCGGTGCGGCAGTACCTGACCCGGGGGCAGCAGATCGTCGAGCCGTACCGCAGCCGGCTGGCCCGGGAGTTGTGGCGCGAGGTGGCGGCGGTGACCGCCCCGACGCCGCCGCCGGGCGTACCGGAGCCGTTGCTGTTGGCGGCGGTCCTTGCCGAACGCAACCGGCGCGGCTCGCTGCGGCTGCGCCACCAGCGGGCGCTCACCGCCGCTCTCTGGCCCGACCCGGCCCCGGCCACCCCCGCCGTCGACCCGCCGGCCCCGGTCGGGGTACGACCGGCCGGGCCGGTGCTCCGGTCGGCGTCGCCGGACCGCCCGGCCTGACCGGTTCGTCGCGGCCGGCCGCCGTTCAGCCGAACAGGGCGCGGCCCCACCAGTCGGCGGCGTCGCGGACCCCGGGTGGGCAGGCGAACAGGCCGCTGGAGACGTGCCGCAGGTACTCGTTCATCGCGTCGTTGCGGGCGAGCCGGGTCTGGATCGGCACGAACTGCCGGCGTGGGTCCCGCTGGTAGGCCATGAAGAACAGCCCGGCGTCGAGCCGGCCGAGCCCGTCCGATCCGTCGACGTAGTTGTAGCCCCGGCGCAGCAGCCGGGCGCCGTCGTTCAGGGTGGGGTGGGCGAGGCGCACGTGCGAGTCCACGGCGATCACCGGCTGGCCGTCGTCGCCCTTCGCGGCGAAGTCCGGCTCGTCGAACTCGTCCCGGCGGCCCAGCGGCGCGCCGCTGCCCTTGGTCCGGCCGACGATCTGCTCCTGCTCGGCAAGCGAACTGCGGTCCCAGGTCTCGATCTGCATCCGGATCTTGCGGGTGACCAGGTAGGACCCGCCGGTCATCCAGTCCGCGCCGTCCTCCGGCTGGGCCCAGAGCTGCTCGCGGAGCAGCCCGGCGTCCTCGGCCTTGAGGTTGGCGGTGCCGTCCTTGAAACCGAAGAGGTTACGCGGGGTCGCCTGGTCCCGCGACGTCGACGAGGTACGCCCGAAGCCGAGCTGTGACCAGCGGACGCTGACCACCCCCATGCCGATCCGGGCCAGGTTGCGGATGGCGTGCACCGCCACCTGCGGGTCGTTCGCGCACGCCTGTACGCACAGGTCGCCACCGGAGATCTCCGGGCGCAACGCGTCCCCGGCGAAGTGCGGCAGGTCGACCAGGGCGGCGGGCCGCCGGCCGGCGAGGCCGAACCGGTCCCGGCCCTGTGCGTCGCGGAACAGGGTGGCGCCGAAGCCGACGGTCAGGGTGAGCTGCGACGGGGGCAGGCCCAACGCCTCGCCGGTGTCGTCCGGCGGGGCCTCCGGAATGCCGCCCACCGCGCCGATCACCCCGGCGTCCTTCCCGCCGGTCATCCGGGCGGCGGCGGCCGTCCATTCCTGGAGCATCGCGACCAGCCGGTCCCGGTCCTTGGTGATCACGTCGAAGGCGACGAAGTGCAGCCGGTCCTGGGCCGGGGTGGTGATCCCGGCCTGGTGCTCACCGTGGAACGGCACCGCCCCGGCGGCCCCGTCGTACGCGGCGGCCCGGTCGCCGTCGCGGGCCAGCGCGCCCGCTCCGGCGGCCACCCCGGCGACTCCGGCGACCCCGACCCCGGCGAGGGTGATCGCCCGCCGGCGGGACAGCCGGCGGCGTCCCCGGCCGGCGGTGCTGCTCTGCTCGCTCATCGACTCTCCTGGGAGGGACCGGCCGCCGGACGACGGCCGTGCTGACCCGTCGTCACCGGGCGACGGCGGCGGCGACCTTGCTGACCGGCTCGGCGAGGGCGTTGATGCTGTCCGACAGCTCCTTGAGGTCGGCCTTGCTCAGCTGGGTGTGCAGCTTCCAGCCGTCGCCGTCGCGGTGCTTGCCGAGCGCCGCCTCCACGGCGGTGAACTCCTTGTCGAGCTGGGCGACCAGCTCCGGGGCCCGCTGCTCCAGGGCCGGCCGCAGCGCGGCGACGGCCGCCTTGGAGCCCTCCAGGTTGGCGTTGAAGTCCCAGAGGTCGGTGTGCGAGTACCGCTCCTCCTCGCCGGTGATCTTGCCGCTGGCCACCTCGTCGAGCAGCGCCTTGGCCCCGTTGGCGAGCTGGAGCGGGGTGAGCTTCTCGGCGTTGGCCCGGGTCACGATCTCCTTGACGTCGGCGAGCAGCCGGTCGGCGATCGGGCCGTCCTTGCTGATGTCGCCGGTGGTCCAGAGGTCCTTCTCGATCCGGTGGAAGCCGGTGAACTCCATGCCCTCCTCGATGACCTCCTCCCGCCCGTCGATCTTCGGGTCGAGGTCGCCGAAGCTCTCCGCGACCGGCTCGATCCGCTCCCAGTAGGTGCGGGCCACCGGGTACAGGGCCTTGGCCTTGGCCACGTCACCGGCCTTGACCGCAGTGACGAACTCCTCGGTCTTCGTCAGCAGGGCGGCGGTCTGGCTGGTCACGTACCGCTGGTAGCTGGCGGTGGCCTCGGTCAGCGCGGCGTCCGGGGCCACGGTCGCGGCGGTGCCGCTCACCTTCAGCGCTCCCCGGATGCCCCGGCCGCTCATCCCGGGCTTGCAGGCCGTCTCGTACGTTCCCGCGGGCAGCTCCACCCGCAGCTCCCGGCTCAGGCCCGGGGCGATGTTCTCCACCTCGCCCATCACCCGGTCACCGGCGGCGTAGACGTAGAACTCGTTGACCTTGCTGCCGGAGTTGGTCACGGTGAAGGTCGCCTGGCCGGCCTCCAGTTCGGTGACGTCGACCTCGCACACGCTGTCGGTGGCCTTGACCTTGACCGAGTTGCCGGCGCCGGCGTCGGACCGGTCGTCCTTGCCACAGGCGGTGACACCGGTGACGGCCAGCGCGCCGACGGCGGCGAGCACCAGGAAACGGGTGGTACGCATCGTTGCTTGTCTCCTTGGAGAGGACGGTGGATCAGACGCGCCGCGACCCGGCCGGCTGCACGGCGGCGGGGCCGTCCTGCTCAGCGGTGGCGTCGGCCTCGGTGGTGGGGGCGGGCCCGGGCGTCGGCGGGGTGGCGGCCGGCGCGGGCTTGACCGGGGCGGCCGGCCGGCGCAGGAACAGCACCAGCACCGGGACGGCATACGCGACCCAGGCGACCGTCTCCAGCACGCTCGGCGCGGCGGTGACGTTGAACATCCCGGCGAGCAGGGCGGCGTACCAGGTGCCGGGGTCGAGCACGCCGGTGATGTCGAAGGCCAGGTCGTTGAGGCCCGGCAGCACCCCGGCCTCCTGGAAGTCGTGCACGCCGTACTTGAGGATGCCGGCGGCGACCAGGATCAGCAGCGCGCCCGTCCAGGTGAAGAACGTCGACAGGTTGATCCGCAGGGCGCTGCGGTAGAGCAGGAATCCGATCCCGACGGCGGTGGCGATACCGCCGATCAGGGCCAGCAGCGGCCCGGAGCCGGTGCCGCCGGTCGCGCTCTGCGCCGCCGAGTAGAAGATCAACGCGGTCTCCAGGCCCTCCCGGACGACCGCGAGGAAGGCCATCCCGGCGACCGCGAGCGAGCCGACCGCGAGCGCCTCGCTCAGCTTGCCCCGCAGTTCACCGGCGATCGTCCGGGCGGCCCGCCGCATCCAGAAGATCATCCAGGTCACGAAGACCACGGCGGCGACCGAGGTGACGGCCTCGAACAGTTCCCGGTCCTCGGAGCGGGCCAGCAGCGAGGTCGAGGTGTACTCGATCAGCCAGCCGAACAGGACCGAGAGCGCCACGGCGAGCCCGACGCCGACCCACACCTGCGGCAGCCGGTCCCGGCGCTGCGACTTGACCAGGAAGGCGACCAGGATGCTGACGACGAGCGTCGCCTCCAGGCCCTCCCGCAGGCCGATCAGGTACGTGGCGAACATCGGTGCTCCGTGTCGTGGGTCAGACTTGCCTCAGGCAACTTAGGGCAGCCATACCTTCCTCCTGATCGGGGGTTCCGTCAAGTCGTTCTTGACAGCTTCACCCTGGTCGGAAGGGTCGGCCTGGACCCGCCGGCCGGGGGTGCCGACCCGCCGCCCGACGTGGCAGGATTCGACGTACCCCCAGGACAGGACGCCCCGTGAACGACGCGCCCCGCATCCCCACCCTCCGCCCGGCGGACACCCCCGCACCAGGGACTTCCGACCCGTGTGGGCCACGCCACCGTCGGCCGGGACGGCACCGGTGAGGGGCTTCGGCCCGTGGCTGGCCGTCCTCGCGTTGGTGATCGTGCTCAGCGTCCTGCGGCTGCGCCCGCTGGCCGTGGCCGTCTCCCTGACCTGGCTCGCCTGGTGCGTGTGGACCTGGGTCCGCCCCACCCGCCGTGGCCCCGGCGCGTCCTGACCCCCGCCCGGCCCCGGCGCGTCCTGACCCCGGCGGCCCCGGCTCCGGGCCGACCCGCACACGGGTGAGGGGGCCGGCCACGTGGTGGCCGACCCCCTCGTCCGTCCGGGGTGCTCAGTAGCGGTAGTGCTCCGGCTTGAACGGGCCCTCGGGCGAGACGCCCAGGTAGGCGGCCTGCTCCTTGGTCAGCTCGGTCAGCCGGGCGCCGAGCGCGTCCAGGTGCAGCCGGGCGACCTTCTCGTCCAGGTGCTTGGGCAGCACGTAGACGCCGACCGGGTACTCGTCGGTCTTGGTGTACAGCTCGATCTGGGCGATCGTCTGGTTGGCGAACGAGTTCGACATCACGAAGCTCGGGTGGCCGGTGGCGTTGCCCAGGTTCAGCAGGCGGCCCTCGGAGAGCACGATGATGGCGTGGCCGTCGTCGAAGCGCCACACGTCGACCTGCGGCTTGATGTTCTCCCGGGTGACGTCCGAGCGCTTCGCCAGGCCGGCCATGTCGATCTCGTTGTCGAAGTGGCCGATGTTGCCGACGATGGCCTGGTGCTTCATCCGGGCCATGTGCTCGTTGGTGATGACGTCGAAGCAGCCGGTCGCGGTGATGAAGATGTCGGCCTGCTCGACCACGTCCTCCAGGGTGGCGACCTGGTACCCGTCCATCGCCGCCTGGAGCGCGCAGATCGGGTCGACCTCGGTCACCACGACCCGGGCGCCCTGGCCGCGCAGCGACTCGGCGCAGCCCTTGCCCACGTCGCCGTAGCCGAGCACGACGGCCATCTTGCCGCCGATCAGCACGTCGGTGGCCCGGTTGATGCCGTCGATCAGCGAGTGCCGGCAGCCGTACTTGTTGTCGAACTTGCTCTTGGTCACCGAGTCGTTGACGTTGATGGCCGGGAAGAGCAGGGTGCCGGCCCGGTGCATCTCGTAGAGCCGGTGCACGCCGGTGGTGGTCTCCTCGGTGACGCCCTTGATGCCGGCGGCGATCCGGGTCCAGCGCTGGTTGTCCTCGGCGAGGCTGCGATGCAGCACCTGGAGGATGACCGCGTACTCCTCGGAGTCGGCGGACTCGACCGCCGGGACGGCCCCGGCCTTCTCGAACTCGACGCCCTTGTGCACCAGCAGGGTGGCGTCACCGCCGTCGTCGAGGATCATGTTCGGGCCCTGTCCGTCCGGCCAGGCGAGCACCTGCTCGGTGCACCACCAGTACTCCTCCAGCGTCTCGCCCTTCCAGGCGTAGACCGGGACGCCGGACGGCGCGTCGGGGGTGCCCTCGGGGCCGACCACGATCGCGGCGGCGGCGTGGTCCTGGGTGGAGAAGATGTTGCAGGACGCCCAGCGGACCTGCGCGCCGAGGGCGACCAGCGTCTCGATCAGGACGGCGGTCTGGATGGTCATGTGCAGCGAACCGGTGATCCGGGCGCCGGCGAGGGGCTGGGCGTCGGCGAATTCGCGGCGGATCGCCATCAGGCCGGGCATCTCGTGCTCGGCGAGGCGGATCTCCTTGCGCCCGAACTCGGCGAGCGACAGATCCGCCACCTTGTAGTCGCCCTCGGCGAGGGCGCTCGGCCGGGCGTCGCTGGATGACGCCGGGAGGGTGCTGGTCATGAAGGCTCCTGTCGAACGATGGCTGCGCGACCATCCACCTTACGCCGGCCCCCTCGCGGCGCACTGTGGGCCGCCTGGAGACAGCGCACGGGGCGGTCGGCGTGGGACGAAACCTCCGTCCACCTGCCGGCCGCCCCGTGCATCCCCCCGGTTTGGTTACCCCCGCGCGCCGCCGGACCTTCGTCGCGACAACGCTGCGTACTCATGAGGTTACCGTGCGACACGGACTAGTCAAGCAATTCGGGAAAGTCGGACTTGCGGCGTGGCGCAGGTCGCCGCGCGTGACGCCGTCAGCCGCCGCACGTGGCGACGAACGCCGTGCCCGTACCGGACAGGACCAGCGCCGCACCGGCGGCCGTCCCCACAGCGGCCTGCCCCGGACCGAGCATCACCGCCCCCACCCCGTCGTCCACCCCGACCTTGCCGTGGTGGCAGAACACCACCCGGGGGCCGGGCAGCGGCAGCCGGACCTCCGGCCCGGCCGCGTCCACCGTCACCCGGTGCAGCGCGAAGTCGTCCACCGGCACCGGCCAGCAGACCACCCCGGGCGTCACCGGCCGGGCGACGAGCACCGGATCGTCCAGCACCTCGAACCGCAGTACCCGCAGCAACTCGTCGACGTCCACGTGCTTCGGGGTGAGCCCGCCGCGCAGCACGTTGTCACTGGCCGCCATGATCTCCACGCCGGCGCCGCTCAGGTAGGCGTGCAGGTTGCCGGCCGGCATCCAGATCGCCTCCCCCGGCGTCAGCCGCACGTGGTGCAGCAGCAGCGCCACCAGCACCCCCGGATCGGCCGGGTAGCGGGTCGCCAGGTCCCGGGCCAGCTCCGCGTCCGGCCCGGCGGCGTCCGCCGTGCGCACCGCCTCGACCAGCCCGGCGCGGTCGGCGTCCGGCCAGGTCAACAGCAACCGTACGGCCTCCCGCAGCCCCGCCGGCCCCGCCCGCAGCGCGGCCACCACCGGCGACAGCTCCGGTACGCCGAACCCGGCCAACGCCGTCGCCGACACCCGCGGGTCCCGGAACCCGCAGAGCGCGTCGAACGGCGTCAACGCGACGAGCAACTCCGGCTTGTGGTACGGGTCGACGTAGTTGCGCGGCCCCCGCGCCCGCCCCGCCACCCCGTCGGCCCACCCGGCATCGGCCTGCCCGACGTCAGCCTGCTCGGCGGCGTAGCCGGCGCGGGCCTGCTCGGCGTCGGGGTGGGCCTGGAGACTCAACGGGGCGTCCGCGGCGAGCACCTTCAACAGGAACGGCAGCCGGGTGCCGAACCGGCCGACCACCTCCTCACCGAGCCAGTGGTCCGGCTCGGCGACCAGCAGGTCGGTCAGGCTCACCCGCTCGCCGTCCCGGTCGACCATGGCCGGGCCGCCCGGGTGGGCGCCCAGCCACAGCTCCGCCTCCGGGCCGTCGGTCGGCGCCGGCCGCCCCTGCAACTCGGCGAGCGCCGAGCGGGACCCCCAGGCGTAGTCGCGGATCGACCCGTACAGCAGTTCCACGGTCAGCCTCCGGCCCGCCCGGCCACCTCACTCGACCCGCCCGACGCCGGTGCCGCCGCGGTGGGCGCGGCCGTGCCGGTGCCCGCCCGCTCGGCGGCGACGCTGTAGATGTCCGGCTCCAGATAGATCACCCGGGCGATCGGCACGGCCGCGCGGATGCGCGCCTCGACCGCGTTGATCCCCCGGGCCAGTTCCTCGGCGCTCTCCCAGGCAGGCACGCCGATCTTCGCCGCCACCATCAGCTCCTCCGGGCCGAGGTAGAGCGTCTTCATGTGGATGATCCGCTCGACCTCGGGACCGTCGGTGACGGCCCGCTCGATGGTCGCCACCTCACCCGGGTCGGCACCCTCGCCGAGCAGCAGGCTCTTCGTCTCGATCGCCAGCACGACCGCGATGATCACCAGCAGGACGCCGATCATCGCGGTGCCCGCGGCGTCCCACATGCCGTTGCCGGTGATCAGCGTCATCCCCACGCCGAACAGCGCGAGCACCAGGCCGACCAGCGCGCCGAAATCCTCCAGCAGCACCACCGGCAGCTCCGGCGCCTTGGCCCGACGGATGAAGTTCACCCAGGACTGGTTGCCCCGGGTGTGGTTCGACTCCTTGATCGCCGTACGGAACGAGAAGCCCTCCATCACGATCGCGGCCAGCAGCACCGTCACCGGCACCCACTGCCACGAGGTGATCGGGTGCGGGTCGGCCGCCTTGTGCCACGCCTCGTACAGCGCGAACAGTCCACCGAGGCTGAACAGCACGATCGACACGATGAACGCGTAGATGTAGCGCTCCCGGCCGTACCCGAAGGGGTGTTGCGGGGTGGCCGCCCGCTTGGCCCGCTTGCCGCCGAGCAGCAGCAGCGCCTGGTTGCCCGAGTCGGCCACCGAGTGGATCGACTCCGCCAGCATCGACGACGAACTGGTCAGCAGGAACGCGATGAACTTGGTGATGGCGATACCGATGTTCGCCAGCAGGGCGGCGATGATCGCCTTGGTACCGCCGTTCGCGCTCACTGGTTCGACAGCTCCTTCATCTCGGTGACGGCCGGAACGGCCATCGGGTCCAGCCCATGGGCCAGGGCCAGATAGATCGACGCGAAGTCGGGCACCGCGACGAGGGAGGCGAGCCGTTCCAGCGCGGAGCCGCCCTCGGCGGTGACCACGTCGCAGCGCACCCCGCGCCGCTCGGCGAGGGTCTGCACCGCGTCGGCGCGACGCTCCTCGACGGCCAGCGGCTCGTCGGTGTCGTCGTCGGCGTTGAGGCCGCCGTCGCGCAGCAGCACCAGCCGCAGCCGGGTCGGATCGGGCTCGACCTCGTCCGGGTCGGCGAAGATGTCCCGCGTCGACTCCACCAGGCCGCCGAAGACGCCGTCGAGCAGGCCGACCCGGCCCCGACCGGCCTCACCCAGCGCCCCGGTGACCACCGGGTACCGGGCGTTGGCCGACAGCGTGTCACCGAAGCGGCGGGCCGCCACGGTGGCCAGCGGGGACGAGCCCCAGACGATCGGGATCGACCCGGCCAGCCCGAGGGCCAGCGACTTCGCCGGGTTGACGAAGGACTCGGCGGTCGACCGGCACCGGTCGGCGTCGGCGTCCAGCCGGGCCGCCGTCTCGGCCAGATCCGCCTCGTTGACCTTCACCAGGCCGAGCGTACGGGCGGCGAGCAGAACCGGCACGGTGAGCGCCCAGAGGCTGGCCCGGGCCGGGGCCCGGCGGGGCACCGGGATGAACGGCGCGCGGGCCCGCTCGGCCACCGACTGCAACTGCGAGTCGGGCGCGCCGACCGCGACCAACCGGGCCCCCCGGCGGTGCGCGGCCTCGGCGGCGCCCAACGCCTCCGGGCTACGGCCGGAGGCGCTGACCGCGATCACCACGTCGGCCGCGCCGACCCAGCCGGGCACCCCGGCGCTGCGGTGCGGGATGACCGGCACCGGGCAGCGCGGCCCGGCGACCGTGGCCAGCACGTCCCCGGTCCGCCCGGCGGTGCCGATGCCGGCGATGACGACCGCACGCGGGCGTCCCTCGTCCTCCAGCAGCGCCAGGTTGGCCTCGGCGGCCAGCGCGGCGGACTCCCGCACCTGGGCCCCTGCCGAGGCGGTGAAGCGCAGCATGCCGCCCGGGTCGTGGGCGGCGACCGCGTCCGGGTCGTCCAGGATCGACTCGTCGGCCACCCGCCGGCCGCTGACGCCGGCCGTTCCGTCCATCACCGCTGCGCCTCCGGCCCGCCACGAGCCTCGTCCAGCAGCAGCACCGGCACGTCGTCGCGCACCTCGAAGATGCGACCGCACTGCGTGCAGGTGAGGGTCTGGGCCTGAGCGTCGTAGTCCAGCGGTGCGTGGTGTGTGTCCGGGCAGGCGAGGATTTCGAGCAACTGCGGGTCCAGGGCCACGGCGCGGCTCCTTCCACGTGTGTGGTCTGTGCCGGTCGGCGGTGCCGACCGGCGGAGGGGATCCTATCGGCGAACCCGCTCCAGCACCTCGTCGCGCAGCGAGGTCATCCGCTCCTCGGTCGGGCCCTCGACGTTGAGCCGCAGCAGCGGTTCGGTGTTGGACGCGCGCAGGTTGAACCAGGCCCCGTCGGGGAACCGCAGGGTGAGCCCGTCCAGCTCGTCGGCCTCCGCCTGCGGGTACGCCGCCCGCACCGCCGCGACCCGGGCGGCCTGGTCGGTGACCGTGGAGTTGATCTCGCCGGAGGCGACGTACCGCTCGTAGACGCTGGCCAGCAGGGACAGCGGCTGGGACTGCTCACCGAGGGCGGCCAGGGTGTGCATGGCGGCGAGCATGCCGGTGTCGGCGAACCAGAAGTCCCGGAAGTAGTAGTGCGCGGAGTGCTCCCCGCCGAAGATCGCGTTGGTCCGGGCCATCTCGGCCTTGATGAAGGAGTGCCCCACCCGGGCCACCACCGGCACGCCCCCGTGCTCGCGGATGATCTCCGGCACGGCCCGGGAGGTGATCAGGTTGTGGATCACCGTGGACCCCGGGTGCTTGGCCAGCTCGCGGGCGGCGACCAGGGCGGTGATCGCCGACGGGGAGACCGGCTCGCCCCGCTCGTCGATCACGAAGCACCGGTCGGCGTCGCCGTCGAAGGCCAGGCCGAGGTCGGCGGAGTGGGTCACCACGGCCCGCTGGAGGTCGACCAGGTTCCTCGGGTCGAGCGGGTTGGCCTCGTGGTTGGGGAAGGTGCCGTCCAGCTCGAAGTAGAGCGGCACGATCTCCAGCGGCAGGGCCGGCAACGCCGCGTCGCCGAGCACGCTCGGCACCGTGTAGCCGCCCATCCCGTTGCCGGCGTCCACCACCACCTTGAGCGGGCGGATGGCCGACAGGTCGACCAGTTTGCGCAGGTGGGCCGCGTAGTCGGGGAGCAGGTCGCGCCGGTCGGCCGGGGCCGGCGACGCGGCGGCCGGGCGGGTGCCGGCGTCCAGCAGCGCCTGGGCCCGGGCCCGGATGTCGGCCAGGCCGCTGTCCTGGCCGATCGGGCGGGCCCCGGAACGGCACATCTTGATGCCGTTGTACTGCGCCGGGTTGTGGCTGGCGGTGAACATCGCCCCGGGCAGGCCGAGCGCGCCGGAGGCGTAGTAGAGCATGTCGGTGGAGGCGAGCCCCAGCTCGATCACGGCCCGCCCCTCGGCCCGCACGCCGTCGGCGAAGGCGGCGGCCAGCCCCGGGCCGGTGGCCCGCATGTCGTGCGCGATCAGCACGGCCCCGCCCGGCTCGCCGGCATCGTCGAGCACCCGGGTGAGGGCGGCGCCGAGGGCTTCGGCGACCCGCTCGTCCCACTGGTCGGGCACCGTCCCACGGACGTCGTACGCCTTCACGATCTGGGACAGGTCAGACACCGGTTTCAGCTCCTCGACAGGGGTCGTCAACGACCCTGAGCGTATCGGAGCGGTGGCGTCCGTCCCCTCCTAGCCGGGGAGCTCGGGCATGATCGTCGTCGCTTCGCCGCCGGTGGCGGGTGGTGACGCCGGCCGGCCCGGGGCGGGCGGGGCGGAGACCGGCGGGGTCGGCGCGGGCGGGGCGGCGGCCGGGGCGGGCGGCGCGGAGACCGGACCGCTCTGGGCGGGCGGGGCGGAGGCCGGGCGGCTGCCGTACACCCCGCCGGCCGGGCGCGGGGTGGGCGTCACCGTCGGGTAGGCGGCCGGCGCCCCGTACAGGCCGCCGGGGCGGGCGGGCGCGGACGGCTGCGGCTGCCCGTACACCTGGCCGGAGGGGGCCGGGGCCGCCGCCGTGCCCCCGGAGCGGTAGGTGGTCGGGCCGGGGTTGCGGGGTTGCGGCAGGACCGGGAGGTCGACCGGGTCGGCGGCCCGGCCCGGGTCGACCGCGGCCCGGTCGGCGCGGGACCGGAAGATCAGCAGGGCGATGAGCCCGGCACCCAGGATCACCAGGGCGATGCCGGCAAACATGGTCATGGATCCTCCGGAGGTCTCTGCGGCGGCGGTGCCGGTCGGGCCGGCCGCCGGGGCGGCGAGCGCGGCCCCGGCGACCGCCGTCGTCGGCGCGGGCGCCGGCGTGGTCGCGTCGGGGGTGGGCGTGGGCTTCCTGGTCGGGGTGGGAGCCGGCGTCGGGGAGCCGGCGGCCCGGCCGCCGACCCGGGACGTGTCGGCGCCCCGGCCGATCAGCCGGCCGACCGCGGTCGTCGCCTCACCGACCACATCCAGCCGGCCCGCCGGCGCCCCGGCGAGGAACGCCACCCGGTAGCGGACCGTGCTGCTCTTTCCCTTGCACAACGGCGGACCCGCCGACGAGGTACGGGAGACCTGGAGCACGCCACCGCCACCGGAGACGGGCACAGTGGACCATCGCCCCCCGACGTTCACCTCCACCCGCACCTGGTCCGCGCCGACCCCGGCCAGGCTCAGCCCCAGCCCGGTCCGCAGCAGCACGCACCCGTCGGTGCGTTTGCGCACCTCGATCGCGATCCCGCCCGGGGAGCCGCCGGCGGAGAAGCCGCCCGGAGCACGCACCCGCACCCGGTCCTCGTCCGCGTGGGCGGGGAGCGCGCCGACCGTCACCAGGCCACCGAGCAGCGCACCGACGGTCACCACCCGCGCCACCTGCCGACGCACGGACATCTCCCACCTCCCCCTCCGCCCCGGCGGGGGCCGCCGGCCAGGTTACTACCAGCGCGACAGGGCACCCGGTGACAGAGCGCCCCGCATGTGGGCAGCATTACCCCTCGACCCGACCCCCGCCCAGGTCCGGCCGGGCCCGCGCCCCTCAGCCGGCGGCGCGGGCCCGGCCGGTGGCGGCGGCGGCGAGGGTCGCGCGGCAGAGCCGGTCGGCGGTACGGGTGGTCTCCGGCAGCCGGTACCGCGGGGTCAACGCGAGCACCTGCGCGACGGCGTTGTCCAGTCCCATCCGGTGCCCGACGCTGACGAACACCGGCTTCACCCCGTCCCGGGTACGCAGCACCCGGCCGACGACCTCACCGGCGTCGACCAGCGCGGCGGTGTCCCCCCGGTACGGGCCCGGCCCGGTCCACCCGCCGACCAGCGGGGTCTTGCCCACCCCGATCGCGGGGAGCCCGGTCACCACGCCCAGGTGGCAGGCCAACCCGAAACGGCGCGGATGGGCCACCCCGTGCCCGTCGCAGACCAGCAGCTCGGGGCGGGTGGTCAGCCGGTCCAGGGCGGCCAGCAGGGCGGGCAGCTCACGGAAGGCGAACAGCCCCGGCACGTACCCGAACGCGGGCCGGCCCACGCTGACCGCGTGGTCCACCACCTCCAGCGTCGCGGTGTCGAGCACGGTCACCGCCGCGGCGAGCAGGTCACCGTCGGGCGCGTACGCCACGTCGAGGCCGGCGACCGTCGCGGGCCGGCGGGGGCCCGGCCCGACCAGGTCCACCCGGGGCCGTAACCGGTCCTGTACGGCCACCGCCCCGGCGACCGTCAACCCCGGCGACCCGGCGTCCCCGTGCTCCGGCCACCCGACCGGCTCGACCCGGTTCACCGCCACGCCCGCTCTCCCCACCTCTCCGGGGCCTACAGTGGCATCCCGGTCAGCACCAGCACCCTCGGCTCGGTGTAGTCGTCCATCGCCGACCGCACGCCCTCCCGGCCGACCCCGCTGCCCTTGACGCCCCCGTACGGCATCTGGTCGGCCCGGTACGACGGCACGTCGCCGACGATCACCCCGCCCACCTCCAGCACCCGGGCGGCGGTGAACGCCACGTCGAGCCGGTGGGTGAACACCCCGGCCTGCAACCCGTACGCCGAGTCGTTGACGGCGGCGAACGCGGCGTCGTCGCTGTCCACCGGGGCCACCACCAGCACCGGCCCGAAGACCTCCTCCGCGCAGACCTTCGCCGACGGCGGCACCCCGGTCAGCACGGTGGGCGGGTAGCTGGCCCCGGCGCGGCGGCCACCGACCTCGACGGTGGCCCCGGCGGCGACGGCCTCGTCCACCCACGCCTCGACCCGCTGGGCGGCCTCGACGGAGACCAGCGGCCCGACGTCGGTCTGCTCGGCGGCCGGGTCGCCGGTGCGCAGCGACCGCACGGCGGCGACCAGCCGGGGCAGGAAACGGTCGTGGTGCCGCTCGTGCACGAACACCCGCTGCACGGCGATGCAGGACTGTCCGGCCTGGTAGTTGCCGAAGGTGGCGATCCGCTGCGCGGCGAAGTCCAGGTCGTCGTCGGTGGCCCAGTCGGCGCAGATCACCGCCGCCGCGTTGCCGCCGAGTTCCAGGGTGACGTGTTTCTGGGGCACCCGGCCACGGATCTGCGCGCCGACCGACCCGGAGCCGGTGAACGACACCACCGGCAGCCGGGGGTCGTCGACCAGGGCGGCGGTGCGGTCGTTGGGCAGCGGCAGCACCGACACCATGCCGGCCGGCAGGTCCGTGCCGGCCAGGATCCCGCCGAGCAGCAGCGCGGACAGCGGGGTCGCCGGGGCCGGCTTCACGATGATCGGCGCACCGACCGCGAGGGCCGGGGCGACCTTGTGGGCGACCAGGTTGAGCGGGAAGTTGAACGGGGTGATGCCGAGCACCGGCCCCCGGGGCACCCGTCGGACCAGGGCGATCCGGCCGGTCGCGGCGGGGTCGGTGTCGAGCCGCTGCAACTCGCCGGAGAACCGCCGGGCCTCCTCGGCCGCCCAGCGGAACGTGGACACCGCCCGGCCCACCTCGGCCCGCGCCCAGGTGACGGGTTTGCCGTTCTCGGCGGTGATCAGGTCGGCCACCTCGGCGGCCCGCGCGGCGAGTTCCCGGGACACGTGGTCCAGGGCCGCCGCCCGCACGTGCGCGGGCAGGGCCGCGGCCCGCGCCGCCACCCGGGCCGCCGCGGCGACGGCCTCCTCGACCTGGTCGGGCGTGGCCCAACTGGTGCGCCCGACCGCCCGACCGTCGTACGGGTGGGTGACGGTCACCTCGTCGTCGCCGTGCACGGCCCGACCGGCGACCCAGAACGCTCTCGGCTCCACGTCGGCAGCGTAGACGACAGGCACTCGCACGGAAACAGTCGCCCAAGCCCTTGTCTGCCGCGAATTCAGTAGCCAAGATGGCAGTCAGACTGCGAATACGTCCGCTGACTCCACTCCCAGCCACCCCTGGAGAGACCTCACCATGAGCGACCAGCAGCAGCTACGCAACTTCGTCGACGGCGCGTACGTCGACCCGGTGGACGGCGGTCACGCCGACCTGATCGACCCCTGCACCGGTGACGTCTTCGCCCAGGCACCCGTCTCCGGCCCGGCCGACGTGGACGCGGCGATGCGGGCCGCCGCCACCGCCTTCGAGACCTGGCGGGACACCACCCCGGCCGAACGGCAGCGGGCGATGTTGAAGCTCGCCGACGCGGTGGAGTCCCGGGCGGCCGAACTGGTCGACGCGGAGGTACGCAACACCGGCAAGCCGCGCCAGCTCACCGCCGAGGAGGAGCTGCCGCCGGCGGTGGACCAGTTCCGCTTCTTCGCCGGGGCGGCCCGGCTGCTGGAGGGCCGCTCGGCCGGGGAGTACCTGGCGGGGCACACCTCGTACGTGCGGCGCGAGCCGATCGGCGTCTGCGCGCAGGTCACCCCGTGGAACTACCCGCTGATGATGGCGGTGTGGAAGATCGCCCCGGCGTTGGCGGCCGGCAACACGGTGGTGTTGAAGCCGTCGGACACCACGCCGGTGTCGACGCTGCTGCTGGCCGAGATCGCCGCCGAGTTCTTCCCGCCGGGGGTGTTCAACGTGGTCTGCGGCGACCGGGACACCGGCCGTACCCTGGTGGCGCATCCGACCCCGCAGCTGGTGTCGATCACCGGCTCGACCCGGGCGGGCATGGAGGTCGCGTCCGCCGCCGCCCCGGATCTCAAGCGGACCCACCTGGAGCTGGGCGGCAAGGCCCCGGTGGTGGTCTTCGACGACGCCGACGTCGCGGCGGCGGCCGAGGCGATCGCGACGGGCGGCTACTTCAACGCCGGCCAGGACTGCACCGCCGCGACCCGGGTGCTGGCCGGCCCCGGCGTGCACGACGACTTCGTGGCGGCCCTCACCGAGCAGGCCCGCAACACCCGCACCGGCGCCCCGGACGACGCCGACGTGCTCTACGGCCCGCTGAACAACGCCAACCAGCTCGCCCGGGTCAGCGGCTTCGTCGACCGGCTGCCCGACCACGCCGACCTGCACACCGGTGGGGCGCGGGTGGGCGGGCGCGGCTACTTCTACTCCCCCACCGTGGTCTCCGGGGTACGCCAGGCCGACGAGATCATCCAGCAGGAGGTGTTCGGCCCGGTCATCACGGTGCAGCGGTTCACCGACGAGGACGAGGCGGTGCGCTGGGCCAACGGCGTCGACTACGGCCTGTCCGCCTCGGTCTGGACCCGCGACCACGGCCGGGCGATGCGGATGACCCGCCGGCTCGACTTCGGCTGTGTCTGGGTGAACACCCACATCCCGTTCGTCTCGGAGATGCCGCACGGCGGTTTCAAGCACTCCGGTCACGGCAAGGACCTGTCGGTCTACAGCCTGGAGGACTACACCCGGATCAAGCACGTCATGCACCACATCGAGGGCTGATCCCCATGGTTTCCAGCGCGGAGCTGCACCGGCGGCGGGGTGCCGCCGTGGCCCGGGGCGTCGGCAGCGTGATCCACTCGTACGTGGACACCGCCAGCGGCGGCACCATCGTCGACGTCGAGGGGCGGGAGTGGATCGACTTCGCCGCCGGCATCGCGGTCACCAGCGTCGGCAACGCCGCCCCGCGCGTCGTCGAGGCGGTACGGGCCCAGGTCGAACGGTTCACCCACACCTGTTTCATGGTCGCGCCGTACGAGTCGTACGTGGCGGTCTGCGAGCAGCTCAACGCGCTGACCCCGGGTGCGTTCGCGAAGCGGTCGGCGCTGTTCAACTCGGGTGCCGAGGCGGTGGAGAACGCGGTGAAGATCGCCCGGCACGCCACCGGACGGCAGGCGGTGGTGGTCTTCGAGCACGCCTACCACGGCCGGACCAACCTGACCATGGCGTTGACCGCGAAAAACATGCCGTACAAGCACCGGTTCGGGCCGTTCGCCGGGGAGATCCACCGGGTGCCGATGTCGTACCCGCTGCGTGACGGCGGGTTGTCCGGGGCGCAGGCGGCGGCGCGGGCGCTCGATCTGGTCGACAAGCAGGTCGGGGCGGAGAACGTGGCCGCGCTGCTGATCGAGCCGATCCAGGGCGAGGGCGGTTTCGTCGTACCGGCGACGGGTTTCCTGCCGGCGCTGCGCGAGTGGGCGACGGCGGCCGGGGCGGTGTTCGTCGCCGACGAGATCCAGACCGGTTTCTGCCGCACCGGTGACTGGTTCGCCTGCGAGCACGAGGGCGTGGTGCCGGATCTGGTCACCCTGGCCAAGGGCATCGCCGGGGGCTTGCCGCTGGCGGCGGTGACCGGCCGGGCGGAGTTGATGGACGCGGTGCACGTCGGCGGTCTCGGCGGCACCTACGGCGGCAACCCGATCGCCTGCGCGGCGGCCCTGGCCAGCATCGCGACGATGCGGGAGCTGGACCTGGCCGCCGCCGCACGGCGGATCGGGTCGGTGCTCGCCGACCGGCTGCGGGCCGTCGCCGCCCGCGACCCCCGGATCGCCGAGGTACGCGGCCGGGGCGCGATGCTGGCCGTGGAGCTGGTCCGGCCGGGCGGCCTGGTCCCCGACCCGGCCGCCGCCGGCGCAATCTCGGCGGCCTGCCACGCCGCCGGCCTGCTCACCCTCACCTGCGGCACCTACGGCAACGTGCTGCGGTTCCTGCCGCCGCTGGTGATCTCCGACGACGAGCTGGCCCGTGGGCTGGACATCCTGGACGCCGCCTTCGGCTGACGTCCACCGCCCCGACCGTGGCACACCACGGGCACCGTCGACCCGGGGCCTGCCCGGGGTGCCATCCGGCCCGGTGCGGTCAGCGCACCAGCTCGACGAGGTTGCGTCGGATCACGTTCTTGCCGGGCTCCCGGAGCAGCTCCATCGCGGCGGCGTTGAGCAGCACGCAACTGCCCGACGGCCCGCTCACCGACAGCGTCGCCACCTTCCCGTTGTCCAGATTCGTCACCCGCAACCGTGTCCCCACCGGGAACCGGTCACTCGTCACGGCGGGTGCGCCGGCCTCGGCGGAGAAGGTGACCGAGCCGCTGCACGCGGCGGGCCGGGCCGCCACGCCGGTCGCCGGGGGCTGGGCCGCCGGGGGCTGGGCGGCGCCGGGCCGGGTCTCGCCGGGAGCGGGGGCGGCCGGCGCGTCGGCACCGACCCGCTCGACCACGTTGCGTCGGATCACGTTCTTGCCGGGCTCCCGGAGCAGCTCCATCGCGGCGGCGTTGAGCAGCACGCAACTGCCCGACGGCCCGCTCACCGACAGCGTCGCCACCTTCCCGTTGTCCAGGTTCGTCACCCGCAACCGTGTCCCCACCGGGAACCGGTCACTCGTCACGGCGGGCGCGCCGGCCTCGGCGGAGAAGGTGACCGGGCCGGAGCAGAGGCTCGGCCGGGCGGACGTGGTGTCGGCGAACCCGAACCCGGTCCCCACCGCGACCACCGCCGTGGCGACCACCGCCACCCCCGCCGCCAGTACGTGCTTGCGCTGCACCTTCACCACGTCTCCCGTCGTCGTCGTTACCTGCACTGCCTGGTACGGCCCGAACCCGCCCCCCGTTCAACCCAACCCGCCCCCATCCCCCACTTCCGCTGTCGATCAAGGAGTTGTGGTGGCCTTTCCGACCCTTTGATGCTGATTTTCCCCCGCCACAACTCCATGATCGACTAGTCGGGGTGGGTCAGGGGCGGAGGAGGGCGGCTATCTGGGTGGTGATGAGGGAGGGGCGGTGGTAGAGGTCGCGGGCGGTGAAGTGGCGCATGCGCCAGCCGCGGGCCGCCAGCCAGTTCATCCGGGCACGGTCGTGGTTCAGACGGTCGCGGTCGAGATGGGACAGCCCGTCGTACTCGATGCCGACCCGGGACCGTCGGTACCCGAGGTCCAGTCGGTAGCGCCGGAAACCCTCGTCGTCCGACACCCAGATCTGCGGTTCCGGTGTCGGCAGCCCACCGTCGATCAGGACAAGCCGGAGTTGGCTCTCCTGCCGGCACTCCGACCGGGGGTCGGCGAGCCGCACCAGCTGCCGCGCCTGGTCGACGCCCCGCAACCGCGCGTGTCGGGCGAGCTCGGCAGCCAACTCCTCGGGGCGGCAGGCTCCGACCCGCAGGCACAGGTCGAGAAGTGGCAGTGCGTCCAGCCGGGCGACCGTCCGGGCCAGGTCCACCGCACATCGATCCGCAGGTGCGCACGGCAGGCCGGCCAGCAACACCGGCTCAGGTACGGCAAGCACCGCCTGATGCACCACGACTCCCCGGACCTGCGGCACCCTCGCACCGGCCGGCACGATCACGTGGAGATCCTCGCTGGGTACGGCACCGAACCCGTGCAGTCGAGCACCCGAATGGAAGCCGACGACCGCCCCCTCCGGAAGCCGACGCAGGAGCGCCTGCCATCGGACGCCCTCCTCACCAGCCGCCCCACCCACACCCCTCGGACGCCGCCCACTCCCCGCCGGCCGCACACTCCCCGGCGGCCGGCTGCCCCCCGGCCCGTAGACCCCCCGCGACCACCGGCGGAGTTCCCCCGCACCGACCGCCCGCCGAACCCCCTCCCGACTCCATCCAGCCGACAACAACTCCGAGTACCGAATCAGCCGCCCCGCCACACCCACCAACCCTGCCCACCACCCCACCTCCCCACCACCCCCTGTGGACAACCCCCACCCCGCCCCACCCACACCCCCCACCCCATCCACAGCCCCCACCCCACCCCACCCCGCTCCACCCCGTCGATCATGGAGTTGTGGTGCCCCGCAAAAGTCGTGGAACCCAACCAATCGCCCACCACAACTCCATGATCGACGGGCGAGGGACTGTAAAACGAACGGCTCTGCCTCACATTCGGTGGTGACGGTGCGTGCCGGTCAGCCGAGCAGGATGCGGTGTCGCAGAAGGTCGAACCCGGCGCGTCCGTACATTTGTCGCTTGATCAGTTTGGTTCTGGTGTTGACGCCTTCGGTGCCGCCGTTGTGGAAGGGATGGGTCAGGGCGGCGTTGACAGCGGCGCGGTCCAGGCCGAGGCCGCGGGTGAAGGTGTGCAGGTAGGGCAGGTCGGTGGCCTTGACCTCGGCGATCCACGAGTCGAGACGGTCGTCGTTGCCGGCTGCTGGCGTGAGGAGCGCGGCGAACGAGCCGATGAAGCCGGTCAGCGCGGTCATCTGTGGACAGGCGGCGGTGAGGGCGTCGACGAGCGTCCGTTGGTGTTCTGTGAGCTGGTCAGGGTCGGTGAGGAGGTAGCGGGTCAGACGCCTGGGCGACAGAGCTGGGCGGTCGGCTTCAACCCGGCCTTGGGTGATGTAGCGGTAGAGCAGGTTGAGGCTGCCGGTGTAGCCGAGTTCTCTGATCTCGGTCAGGAGTTGGGTGGCGCCGATGGCGGGATCTTGTTGGCGGCGGCGCTGTAGGTGCTCGCGGTAGGGGTCGACGAGGGTAGGTCGGTACTGCGGTGCGCGAACCAGGCGTTCGGGTTCGCTGATCCGGGCGTAGCGTTTGACGGTGTTGAGGCCGAGGTTGAGCCGGCGGGCGCATTCGAGCAGGCCGACTCTTTTGTCGAGCAGGTCGTGGACCTGCTGCCACCGCTGCCGGGTGGTCACCGCCCGCTTACCCTCCTGGGGCGGCAGGCCGGCGGCGGCCCAGCACATACTGTGCGCGGTGACCTCTTTGCGGACGGCCTCGGCGAGGTTGTGCCACAGATGCCAACGGTCGGCGACCTGCACCGCTGCGGGCAGGGCACGGCGGATCGCCTCGGCGTAGGCGCCGGAGGAGTCCCGGCACACCACCTCGACACCGGGATGCTCCCGCAGCCACGTCTCCAACGTGTGGGCCTTGCGGTCGGGCAGCACGTCGACGCGCTGGCGGGTGACCGCGTCGATCAGGACGGTGGCGTAACGCTGGCGACGGCACAGCGCGAAGTCGTCGACCCCGAGCACGCGGGGAACTCTCCGTTCGGGCAGCGGAATGCGTAGCAGCGACCGCAGGGCGGTGTGTCGGGACATGACGACCATCGCCAGGACCGACATCAGGCGAGCGCCGCCCCGGCCGGCCAGATGGCGCACCACCGCAGCGACCTGGGAGATCAGTCGGGGTGTGCGGCGCTGGTAACGCTCCAGAACACCCGGAAGCTGTTCGCGGAACGTGCGGCGGCAGCCCCGCGTCGGGCAGACCAGACGGCGCACGCGTACCCGCAGCACCACCGGCCGGGCATCGACCGACACGTCCGCGAGAGTCCGCTGGTGATACCCGTGCACCCGGCCCGTCACCGCATCGCAGCCCGGACAGGCCACAGGCGTCTCAGGGGTCCGAGCCCGCACCAGAATCTGCTCGCCCTCGTCCGTGACGTCATCGATCACCAGCGGGGACAACCCCGAGAACGCCATCTTCATAAGATCATCGATCTTGCACACATGGTCTCAACGACATCGACCACCCTCGGTCACCACCGAATGTGAGACAGAGCCGTTCGTTTGACAGACCCACGGGCGCGGGGGCGCGAGCGACGGGCGGGGCGGGGGCGCGCGGGGTGGGGCGGGGCGGGGGGTCAGCGTTCTTCCATGGCCCAGGGGGAGCCGTAGGTGGTGAGCAGGTCGAGGAACGGGCGGGGCGGCAGCGCCTCCGGGCCGAGCACCCCGACCCCGGACCAGCCACCGGTGGCGAGCAGTTCCAGCGCCACCACCGGGTTGACGGCGGTCTGCCAGACCACCGCCTGGTGGCCGTACTCCCGCATGGACCATTCGTTGTCGACGACGTGGTAGAGGTAGACCTTCCGGGGCCGGCCGTCGACGCCGGTGCCGGTGACGTACGTGCCGGCGCAGGTCTTGCCGCGCATCCGGTCGCCGAGGGTGGCCGGGTCGGGCAGGCTGGCGGCGACCACGTCGCGGGGGGAGACCTGCACGCCGCGCACCGACACCGGGGTGGTCGAGTCGAGGCCGACCTTGTGCAGGGCCCGGAGCACCTCGATGAACTCGTTGCCGAGGCCGTACTTGAAGGTGACCCGCCGGGCCCGGACCCAGCGCGGGATCAGCAGCACCTCCTCGTGCTCGACGTTGACGCACTCGACCGGGCCGATGCCGGCCGGGAAGTCGAAGACCTCCGGTTCGCTGAACGGTTCGGTGGTGAACCAGCCCCGGTCCCGCTCCCAGATCACCGGCGGGTTGAGGCACTCCTCGATGGTGGTCCAGATGGAGAACGACGGGGCGAAGTCGTAGCCGTCGACGGTGAGGTTCGCGCCGTCACGGATGCCGATCTCGTCGATGTCGGCGAACAGCTCGTCGGCGGCGTACCGGGCGAACACGTCGGACAGGCCCGGTTCGATGCCGATCCCGCACAGCGCCAACCGGCCGGCGCGCGCCCAGGTGGTGGCGGCGGCGAACTGCGCGTCACCGAGCTTCACCCCGGTCTCGGCGTACGGCCGGGCCGGGTGCGGGTGGGACAGCGACATCGCCATGTCCAGGTAGTCCGCCCCGGCGGCGAACGCCCCGTCGAAGATCGGCATGACGAAACGCGGGTCGACGGCGTTGAGCACGTGGGTGATCCGGTGTTCCCGGCAGAGCGCGGCGACCGCGTCCGCCGAGGCGGCGTCGACCCGGGCGGCGACGAACCGGTCCCCGTGTCCGGCGACGGCCCGCTCGGCCCGGGTCGGGTCGTAGTCGGCGACGACGACGGTGTCGAAGAAGGAACGGCGGGCGGCGATGGCGACGGCGGCGGAGCCGACCCCGCCGGCACCGACGAGCAGGATACGCATCAGGAATCGAACCCCAAACCAAGACGATCGAACGTACGGAGCCAGTGCTGACGCCGGTCGTCGTGCGCGTCGGCGCGGGCCGGCGACCAGCGGGTGAGGTGGATGTCGGCGGCCGGACGGGGAGGGTCGGGGCGGTGGTGCGCGTACCGGCCGGGCGTCGCCTCGACGAGCGCCCGGCCGGTATGCGGGAGGATCACGACGGGCCTGTCGCCCGTCGGGCGGTCGTGTCGGCGACCGGGAGCGCGGCCCGTCGGGCCCGTCGACCGCGCAGCGTGCTCAGCCCGACGAGCAGCAGGGCGATGCCGAACATCGCCGTGCCGATCACGTTGACCTGCGGTGGGATGCCCCGCTGGGCGGCACCCCAGACGTACATGGGGAAGGTGACGGTGGTGCCGGCGTTGAAGTTCGTCACGATGAAGTCGTCGAAGCTGAGCGAGAAGGCCAGCAGGGCGGCGGCGACGATGCCGGGGAGCACCAGGGGCAGGGTGATCCGCCGGAACGTCTGCCACTCGCTGGCGTAGAGGTCCATCGCGGCCTCCTCCAGCCGCCGGTCCATCCCGGCGAGCCGGGCCTTGACCGTCACCACCACGAACGACACGCAGAACATCACGTGCGCGATGACGACGGTCCAGAAACCCTGCGGCACCCCGGCGGAGACGAACAGGGCGAGCAGCGACGTGCCCAGCACCAGCTCCGGCGTCGCCATCGGTAGGAAGATCAGCAGGTTGATCCCGCCGCGTCCCCGGAACCGGTGCCGGACCAGGGCGAACGCCATCAGCGTGCCGATCACGGTGGACCCGACGGTGGCGAGGAAACCGATCTGCACGCTGCGGACCACCGCGTCGCACATCTCGGGGGTGGCGCAGGGCTGCCGCCAGTTGTCCAGGGTGAACTCGTTGAAGTCGTACGACAGCCGGCTGGACGGCCGGTTGAGGGAGAGGCCGGCGACCACGGCGATCGGCAGGAACAGGTAGCCGAGCACCAGCAGGGCGACGATCATCACCCACCGGTCGGCCAACCACCGCGACACCCTCATGGCAGCCTGCCTTCGTTCGCGACTGCGGGGCTCCGCTGCGCTGCACTCCTCGCGCTCACAGGAACCCACCTTCGTTCGCGACTGCGGGGCTCCGCTGCGCTGCACTCCTCGCGCTCACAGGACATCCTCCGTGCCGGCCTTGCGCAGGTAGACGAAGACCACCGCGAGGATCGCCGCCATGAGCAGGAACGACAGGGCGGCACCCTGCGGGTAGTCCAGCCGGACCAGGAACGCCGAGTCGATGACGTTGCCGATCATGTACTCGTTGGGGGTGCCGAGCAGTTCGGCGTTGATGTAGTCGCCGGTCGCCGGGATGAAGAAGAGCAGGGTGCCGGCGATCAGGCCGGGCATCGACAGCGGCAGGGTGACCTTCCGGAAGGCGTGCAGCGGGCTGGCGTACAGGTCGCTGGCCGCCTCCAGCAGCCGGTAGTCGAGCCGTTCCAGGCTCGCGTACAGCGGTAGCACCAGGAACGGCAGGAAGTTGTACGTCAACCCGAGCACCACCGCGACGGGGGTGGCGAGCAGCCGCCCGTCCGGGCCGAGCAGGTGTACGTCGCGTAGCAGCCCGACCAGTGCGCCGTTGTCCGACAGGATGGTCTTCCAGGCCAGGGTGCGCACCAGGAAACTGATGAACATCGGGGCGACCACGCACACCAGCAGCAGGTTCTTCCACCGGCCGGCCTTCTGCGCGATCGCGTACGCCAGCGGGTAGCCCAGCAGCAGGGCCAGCACCAGCGCCGCCCCGGCGTAGCCGAACGACCTGGCGAACTGCGGCGCGTACGCCTGCAACGCCTCCGGATAGTTGCCGAACGCCCAGGTCAGCACGTACCCGGTGGAGAGCGAACCGGTCGGGTCGTAGAGGCTGGCGGCGGCGAGCTGCACCAGCGGCACGGCGAAGAACAGCAGCAGCCAGGCCGCCCCCGGCAACAGCAGCAGGTACGGCAGCAGCCGGTGCCGACCGGGCCGGGCCGGTGGCGGTGCCCCGGTCGCCGGTGTCCCGCCGCCCAGCTGCGCCAGTGCGGTCACGACGGCACCTTGACCGGTTCGTCGAGCAGCGGGGTGGTGCGGTCGTCCTGGCCCGGCTCGCGGGGCAGCAGGAAGGCGTGCCGGGGGTCCCAGTGCGCCACCACCGACGCGCCGACCGGGTGCTGCCCGCCGACGCCGCTGTTCGCCGCGAACGCGGACAGCTCACTGCCCCACCCGGTCCGGATCAGGTACTGGGTGCTCACCCCCACGTACGAGGCGTCGGTGATCACCCCCGCGACCTGCTGGTGGCCGGCGGGCACCTGGTCGGCGGCCTCAGCCAGGTGCAGCTTCTCGGGGCGTACCCCCAGGTAGACGGGGCCCCGGTCGGCGCGGGCGCGGTCGACGGGCACCGAGAAGCGCGCGCCGTGCGCGGTGACCGGCACCTCGGACCCGGCCGGGCCGGCGGCCTCGGCGGCGAGCAGGTTGGACTGGCCGAGGAAGTTCGCCACGAAGGCGGTGGCCGGGTACTCGTAGAGTTCGGCCGGTGCGCCGAGCTGCTCGATCCGCCCGGCGTTCATCACCGCGACCGTGTCGGCCATCGTCATGGCCTCCTCCTGGTCGTGGGTGACGTGCACGAAGGTGATGCCGACCTCGGTCTGGATGCGTTTCAGCTCGATCTGCATCTGCCGGCGCAGCTTCAGGTCGAGCGCGCCGAGCGGCTCGTCGAGCAGCAGCACCTGCGGGTGGTTGATCAGGGCGCGGGCCAGCGCGACCCGCTGCTGCTGGCCGCCGGAGAGCTGGGCCGGGCGACGGCGGCCGTAGCCGTCGAGCTGGACCAGGGACAGCATCCGCCGGACCTGGTCGTCGACCTTGCGGATGCCCCGCCGCCGCAGCCCGAAGGCCACGTTCTCGGCGATGTCCAGGTGCGGGAAGAGCGCGTAGCTCTGGAAGACCGTGTTGACCGGCCGCTTGTACGGCCGCAGCCGGCTGATGTCCCGGTCGCCCAGCAGCACCTGCCCGCTGGTCGGCTCCTCCAGCCCGGCGATCATCCGCAGGGTGGTCGTCTTGCCGCAGCCGGACGCCCCGAGCAGGGCGAAGAAGGACCCCTGCGGGACGGTCAGGCTGAGGTCGTCGACGGCGGTGAAGATGCCGAACCGTTTGGTCAGGTCGGCCAGCCGCAGGTCACCGGCGGGCGCCTCGTTCGCCATCCCGATCACGCCCCGATGACCTGCTGGAACTTGGACTCGTACTCCTTTTCCTGTTTCTCGTCCAGGGCCATGAAGACCTTGGACTTCGCCAGCAGGGCGTCGTCCGGGAAGATCAGCGGGTTGGCGGCCAGCTCCGGGTCGGTCTTCTCCATCTCGGCCTGGGCGCCCTTGACCGGGCAGATGTAGTTGACGTACGCGGCGAGCTTCGCCGCCACCGCCGGCTGGTAGTAGTAGTTGATCAGCTCTTCGGCGTTGCCCCGGTGGGTGGCCCTGTTCGGCACCAGCATGTTGTCGCTGAACAGCATCACCCCCGAGTCCGGCGCGACGAACTTGACCCTGGGGTTGTCGCCCGCCAACTGGATCACGTCGCCGGACCAGCCGACGCACGCGGCGATGTCGCCCTTGGCCAGGTCGGGGGCGTAGTCGTTGCCGGTGAACCGGCGGATGTGCTTCGACTCGACGGCCCGGCGCAGTTTGGCGAGGGCGTCGTCGAACTGGGCGGCGGTGAAGTTCGACGGGTCGTGCCCGTTGGACTGGAGCAGCAGGCCCATGGTGTCCCGCATCTCCGACAGGGCGGTCACCTTGCCCTTGAGGTCCGATCGGGTGAGCAGCTCGTCGACGGTGCGGATCTCCCCGGTGACGCTGCCGTTGTAGGCCAGCCCGGCGAGGCCGGACTGCCACGGGATGGCGACCCGGTTCTCCTGGTCGAAGGAGCGTCCGCGCAGCGACGGCAGCAGGTTGGCGGCCACGTTCGGCAGCTTGGCCGGGTCGAGTTTCTGAATCCAGCCGAGCCGGATCATCCGGGCGGCCATCCAGTCGGTGAGGACGATGATGTCCCGCCCGGTGCTCTGACAGCCGGCCAACTGGTTCTGCACCTTGCCGAAGAACTCGTTGTTGTCGTTGATGTCCTCGGTGTAGGTGACCTGGATGCCGCTGGCGGCGACGAACGCGTCCAGGCTGGGGCGCTTGGCGGCGTCCTTGTCGTCCACGTCCATGTACTGCGGCCAGTTGGAGAAGGCGAGGGTCTTCTCCGTGGCGGACAGGTCGTCGCTCTTGCAGCCGGCTTCCGTCTGGGTGGCCGCCTTGGTGCCGCAGCCGGTGAGGCTGCCGCCCGTGGCGAGCAGGGCGGCCGATCCGAGGGTGCCGGTGAGCAGTCCACGCCGGGTGAGGGGCCGGAGGGGAGTACGCATGTGACGACTCCTAGGGGGTCGTCCGTCGGCGGCGGGGACGGGGGTGCGGCGCCGGCGGGAGGGGTCGGGTGCCTGAGACGACTGATCCTGGCATGAGGTCACCGGCCCCACAAGGGATTCCGTTGCTGGAATAGGCTGTGACGACGAATTACGCCAGACTGCGCGGGTGCCACTAGGCTCGACCCGGGGAAACGGACATGGGGAGCGATCGATGACGATCCGGCAGCAGGAGCACGGCACCGGCGGGCGACGCGTCGCGGTGCGTGAGGGTGCCAGCCACGCGCTGTTGGACGACGTGGCGAAGCAGATCATCGAACAGTTGCAGGAGGACGGCCGCCGGCCGTACGCGACGATCGGCAAGGCGGTCGGGCTCTCCGAGGCGGCGGTCCGCCAGCGGGTGCAGCGACTGCTCGACGCCGGGGTGATGCAGATCGTCGCGGTGACCGACCCGCTCCAGCTCGGCTTCCCCCGGCAGGCCATGATCGGCCTGCGGACCGACGGCGACCTGGAGGCCGTCGCCGACCGGCTGGCCGGGTTCGATGAGATCGACTACGTGGTGATCACCGCCGGCTCGTTCGACCTGCTCGCCGAGGTGGTCTGCCGCAACGACGCCCACCTGCTGGAGATCCTGCAACGGCTGCGCTCGGTGCCCGGGGTGCTCGCCACCGAGGCGTTCGTCTACCTCAAGCTCCGCAAGCAGACCTACAGCTGGGGTACGGCCTGAGCCCGTTGGTCCACTCCCGTGGGCCGAGGTAGCGGCATCCCCGCACCCGGACCCCGCCACGGGGCCGAAAGTGAGTCGATCACGCCTCCCGACCCGACCAGCCACGAGATCCAGCGAGTGCGGAATCCGTTGCGCCACCCCCACACACCCGCCGAATCCGTCGCCCCTGACCCGAATAAGGCTTGCATTTCGCGGTTGGACTGTGGGATAACCGAGGGCAGAGCGGCCGGTTCCCCCTCCTGACCGGCCCGAGACCCGATGGGGCTGACAATGGCTGCCGACGCCACCGACCACCTCTGGATGCACTTCACCCGGATGGCCAGCTACTCCGCCGGGGAGGTGCCGACCATCGTGCGCGGCGAGGGCACGTACGTCTGGGACGCGCAGGGTCGCCGCTACCTGGACGGGCTCGCCGGGCTGTTCGTCGTCAACGCCGGGCACGGGCGTACCGAGCTGGCCGAGGCCGCCGCGAAGCAGGCAGGTGAGCTGGCGTACTTCCCGCTCTGGTCGTACGCCCACCCGAAGGCCGTCGAGCTGGCCGAGAAGATCGCCTCGCTGACGCCCGGCGACCTCAACCGGGTCTTCTTCACCACCGGCGGCTCGGAGGCCGTCGAGGCGGCGTGGAAGCTGGCCCGCGCCTACTTCAAGCGCGTCGGCAGGCCGAACAAGCACAAGGTGGTCAGCCGGTACCTCGCCTACCACGGCACCTCGATGGGCGCGCTGTCGATCACCGGCCTGCCCGGCATCAAGAGCGACTTCGAGCCGTTGGTGCCCGGCGGGATCAAGGTGCCGAACACCAATTTCTACCGGGCCCCCGAGCACGGCGACTCGCCGGAGGCGTTCGGCGTCTGGGCCGCCGACGAGATCCGCCGGGCCATCGAACGGGAGGGGCCGGACACCGTGGCGGCGGTGTTCCTGGAGCCGGTGCAGAACTCCGGCGGCTGTTTCCCGCCGCCGCCCGGCTACTTCCAGCGGGTACGCGAGATCTGCGACGCCTACGACGTGCTGCTCGTCTCCGACGAGGTGATCTGCTCGTGGGGCCGGCTCGGCGAGTACTTCGGTGCCGCCCGGTACGGCTACCAGCCCGACATCGTCACCACCGCCAAGGGCATCACCTCCGGCTACGCCCCGCTGGGCGCGATGATCGCCAGCGACCGGCTGATGGAGCCGTTCCTCACCGAGACCGGCATGTTCGCCCACGGGGTGACCTTCGGCGGTCACCCGGTGTCCTGCGCGGTGGCCCTGGCCAACCTGGAGGTGTTCGCCCGGGAGGACCTGATCGGCCACGTCCGGGCCAACGAGGGCGCCTTCCGGGCCACCCTGGAGAAGCTCACCGACCTGCCGATCGTCGGCGACGTCCGGGGTGACGGCTACTTCTACGGCATCGAACTGGTCAAGGACAAGGCGACGAAGGCGACCTTCGACGAGGCCGAGTCGGAGCGGCTGCTGCGCGGCTTCCTGTCCTCGGCGCTGTTCGCGGCCGGGCTCTACTGCCGGGCCGACGACCGGGGTGACCCGGTGGTCCAGCTCG
The DNA here is from genome assembly GCF_007833915.1 of Micromonospora sp. HM134. NCBI lineage: Bacteria > Bacillati > Actinomycetota > Actinomycetes > Micromonosporales > Micromonosporaceae > Micromonospora > Micromonospora sp. HM134. Next base: position 1,055,155 of record NZ_CP041061.1, on the reverse strand, counting down.
CCCCGCCGCTGACCGCCGGGCAGGAGCAGTTCGACGAGATGGAGCAGATCCTGCGCGCCGTCCTCACCGAGGCGTGGTCCCGCCTGTAGACCACCGGTGCTTCCCCCGGAGCCGCACATGCGCTACCAGGAACTGTCCCACTGGCTGTCCACGGTGGACGAACCGTTGACCCCGCGTCCGGCGTTGCCCGGCGACACCGACGCCGACGTGGTGGTCGTCGGTGCCGGCTACACCGGGCTGTGGACGGCGTACTACCTCGCCCGCGCCGATCCGACGCTGCGGATCGTCGTATTGGAGGCGGAGATCGCCGGCTACGGCGCGTCCGGGCGCAACGGCGGCTGGTGCTCGGCGCTGTTCCCCACCGCGCTGCCGGCGCTGGCCCGGCGGCACGGCCGGGAGCCAGCGCTGGCGATGCAGCGGGCCATGCGGGACACCGTCGCCGAGGTCGGTCGGGTGGTCGCCGCCGAGGGGATCGACTGCGACTGGCGGCACGGCGGGACGGTGCTGCTGGCCCGGACCGAGGTGCAGCTCGGCCGGGCCCGTACCGCCGTCGCCGAGGCCCGGGAGCACGGGCTCGACCCCGACGACCTGGTGCTGCTCGACGCCGCCGGGGCCGCCGCCCGGTGCGCCGCCGAGGGGGTACGCGGCGGCACGTACACCCCGCACTGCGCGGCCCTGCACCCGGCGAAGCTGGTCCGGGGCCTGGCCCGTGCCGTGTGCCGGCTCGGGGTGCGGCTGCACGAGCGTTCCCCGGTCACCGCGATCCGGCCCGGCGCGGTGGTCACCCCGCACGGCACGGTACGGGCGGAGGTGGTCGTGCGGGCCACCGAGGCGTACACCCCGGCGCTGCCCGGCCACCGGCGCACCGTCGCCCCGGTGTACTCGCTGATGGTGGTGACCGCGCCGCTGCCAGCGCGCACGTGGGAGCGGATCGGGCTGGCCGACCGGGAGACCTTCTCCGACTACCGGCACCTCGTCGTGTACGGCCAGCGCACGGCCGACGGGCGGCTCGCCTTCGGCGGGCGGGGTGCCCCGTACCATTTCGGCTCCCGGGTCTCCCCCGGCTACGACCGGGAGCCCCGGGTCTTCGCCGCGCTGCGCCGGACGCTCGGGGAACTCTTCCCGGTGCTCGGGCCGGACGTGCCGGTCGACGACGCCTGGGGCGGCCCGCTCGGGGTGGCCCGGGACTGGTCCGCCTCGGTCGGGCTGGACCGGTCGACCGGGTTGGCCTGGGCCGGCGGCTACGTCGGCGACGGGGTGGGGACGAGCAACCTGGCCGGCCGTACCCTCGCCGACCTGGTCCGGGGCGTGGAGTCGGAGCTGACGGCGTTGCCGTGGGTGGGCCACCGTTCCCCCCGCTGGGAGCCGGAACCGCTGCGCTGGCTGGCGATCAACGCCGGTCTGCGGGTGATGTCCTCGGCCGACGGGGTCGAACGCCGCACCGGCCGCCCCGCCCGCCGCGCCACCGCCCTCTCCCCCTCCTGGGCCACTGACCCCTCCCCCTCCCCGCCCCCGCCGCCCGCTCACACCCGCCGCTGACGCCCGGTGATCAAGAGGTTTGCGTCAGTCTGAAGATCAACCATGACGCAAACCTCTTGATCACCGGGGAGATCCGGGCGGGGAGGCGGGGCAGGGAGGGAGGGAGGCGGGGGGGGTTAGTGGTTGGGGGGATTACGCGGAGGTGGCCTCGGCGGCCGGTGGGAGGGGTCTGGGGGTTGGGGTGGTGGGGGTCGTGGTCGTCCTGGGGCGGGCGGGGGGCGACCGGGCGGGCCGCCTCGCGGACGGCTTCGGCCAGGGCGACCAGGTCGTCGGTGGTGGGCGGCGGCGGTTCGAACTCGCCCTCGTGCCGGACGACGTCCCAGCCCCGGGGGGCGGTCAGGCTCCGCGCGTGCTGCTCACACAGGTCGTACGTGTGCGGCTCGGCGAACGCCGCCAGCGGGCCCACCACCGCCGTCGACTCGTTGTAGACATAGGTCAATGTGGCGACCGCTTGCCGGGGGCAGCCGTTACGGGAGCAGCGCCGTGGTGACCTCACGTGCGGCAGGGTATCCCCATTACCGGGTCCGGCGCACCGGTTCGCTTTGCGACACGCCCGTCACCGTGATCACAATTCGCACCTGGTGCTCCCGCCGCGCCCGTCGACGCGCGCCGCCACGGGCCGGGGCGGGCCGAGGGCTACCCTTTGGCTCATGACGAGCCCGGAACACCGCCGCCCCGGCTCCGGCCGGCGCAACCACCGCGACCGCCACGGACGTGGCCTGCGCGGGCGGCTGGTGCCGGCGACCGTGCCGCTGGCCCGGACCAAGGCCGAGATCTTCGACGACCTGGTGCTGGACACGGTGGAGACGCTGGAACGCCGGTTCGCCAAGGAACTGGCCGGCGTCGAGTTCGCCGTCGAGGACGTCCCCCCGGATCTCAACGTCTACGACTCCGACGTGCTGGAGGACGGCGAGGTGCCGCTGGCCCGGCTGCTGCCCGGCCGGCCCGGCCGGCAGGAGGTGCCGCCCCGGATCGTGCTCTACCGCCGGCCGCTGGAGTTCCGCGCGATGGACCGCGAGGACCTGGCCGACCTGGTTCATGACGTGATCATCGAGCAGGTGGCGAACCTGCTCGGGGTCGACCCGGACGAACTGGCCTGACCGGCGGACCGGCCGCTCCCCCGTGGATGTGGCCGGCCCCCCTTGGCCGGCCACCGGCCCGACGTCGGTCACCCCCGCGACCCCCGTCGGGCGTGAGCCGGGCGGCCCCCACCGCCCCGGCCCGACCCGTCGACTCAGGCGGCCCGCCGCTTGAGCTTGCGCCGCTCCCGCTCGGAGAGCCCACCCCAGATCCCGAACCGCTCGTCGTGCCCGAGAGCGTATTCGAGGCATTCCGTCTTGACCTCGCACCGCGAACAGATCCGCTTCGCCTCGCGGGTCGAGCCGCCCTTCTCGGGAAAGAACGCTTCCGGGTCGGTCTGCGAGCACAGTGCCCGCTCCTGCCACTCCGGCGCGTTTCCGAGCAGGTCGGCCACCTCAAGCTGGCCGTCCATCAGATGCCTCCTTGTCGCGCACCGACGTCACCGCCGCTGCAACCCCCCACGCGAAAGGCGTGCTTGTCCGTCCGGTCCCTATTTGTTGCGTTCCGCGCGAACAACCCCATCGAAATTACACGCGTGTAATGCGTGCGCCGTCAAGCCGAACTTGATAATGGAGTCGCCCTCCCGACACGCCGCCGGACGGTCACCGGACCACCCGGCCCTCGCAACCTGCCCTATCGATTCAGACCCCGGGCGAGTAACGCCCTCTCCGGCGAGTTGCCCCAGATTTCTGCCGTGGCGTCGCCACCCCGGACGACACCCGGGAACGCCGCCGGACGCCCCGTCCGACCCTCTCGCCAAGATCATGAGCATGGTGGGGGACAGGTTAACGCGGTTGGCCCCGGACCGCCCGTCCAGCCGGAAATGCCGACAGCGCCCCGTCCACAATGTGGACGGGGCGCTCGGGTCGGTACGCCTGGCGCGGCGCTCAGGTCGACCGGGGTGGGCTGCTCGGCCAGACGAATTCGGCGATCGCCCCACCGTTGACGGAGATCGTTCCGGCGGGCGTCTCCTCGTCCCACCAGACGGTATAGAGACCCGCCGTCAGATCGGGGTAGACGGCACTGTGGAACACCCCGTCCCGGACGATCCGCTCCCGGACGGCCGAGTGCGTCCGCACCGTGCCGTCCTGGTCGACCCGGCTGATCTCGATCTCCCGGCCGTGCAGGTCACGTCCGGTGTAGATGATCAGGGCACCCATCTCCCCGCCGACGTCGAGCATCACGGTGCCACTCTCCGTCGGCCCGTACTGGTGGTGATGATGGTGGTGTCCGTTCACGCCGCGCTCCGTCCGGTCAGGAGTTCGCCGCGGGCGGGTTGTTGAACCCGTCGTACGGCGTACCGAGGAAGGGGAAGTCCCGCAGGAACGGCGCGGTCACGTCGGCGGCGCTCAACCCGGGGGTCACCGCGCCGGCCGCCGCGTCCGGCTTGAACTTCTTGTCCACCAGCGGCACGGTCACCCCGGCCACCGCCCGCAACGCGATGCTCACCACGTCGTCGACCACCCGCCGGCCGTTGGGGAAACCGGCCAGGTCCCCACCGAGCAGACCGAACTGGTTGGGCTTGCTGCTCGGCTTGATCGCCGTGTTCAACCGCAGCATGTCGGCCTGCACGTCACCGGTGAGGTTGGTGAAGCCGTCGATCAGCCCGGACGGGATACCGGTCAACAGGATGGCGAGCAGGTCGGCCCGGGGCTTCTTGGACTTGTTCAGCGCGTCCAGGTTGGGGAACACCCCCGGATAGAGCACCGGCAGCAGCGCCGCCAGTTCCGGCTGCTCGACGAACCGGGCGAACCGCTTGTCCTCGGTCGGGGGCAGCGTGTTCCACAGGTCCTTCTTGGACATCGGCACGATGACCTCGTTGAACAGCGGGTTGCCCAGCCGGGACACCTGGGTCCACGGGCCGACCGCCGCGTCCGCCGCGACCTTGTCGCCGAGCACCTTCACCTGCTGCCGGGAGGCGGTCGTCCACACCCCGATCGTCGAGGCCCGGTCACCCACGCCGTACCGGTTGGCCCGGCGGCGCACCTTGCTCAGCGGCACCTGCACCGCGATGCTGTGCACGTTCATCCGGTCCACCGCGTTGACCGGCTCGCCCTCGGCCTTGAACAGCTTCTTGCCGGCCACGTGCAACTGCTGGAACGGGCGCAGCGTGCCCAGGTCGAAGATCGCGCCCAGGTCGACGAAGAAGCCGTCCGCGCGCTGCCCGGCGAACACCTTCTCCCCGGTCGACAGCTTGAACGTCGCCTGCCGGACCAGGTCGTTGTACTTGGGGATGGACAGCGGCCCGACGTTGCACGGCGGGCAGGGCAGCTTGTGCGCGAGCACGTGCTCCTTGCCGTCGGTCACCCGGGTCAACCGGTAGAACTGCCGCCGGTTCCAGTTCTTGCTGTCCAGCGAGTCGATCGGGCCGGTGTTGTAGAGAAAACTGTTCTGGTTCGTGATCTCGGTACGGAATTCGAACCGGTAGGTCACGTCGGGATGGCCGTCACCGTCGTTGTCGATATGGATCTCGTACCGCACGTCGTCGCCGAACTCGAAGAAGTTCGGGCCGCCCGAGGGGAGCTGCAACGGCACGTAGTTGGCGATCAACGTCACCGAGTCGGACCGGTCGGGGCTGACGAAGGCGTAGAGGTCGGAACTGTCGGCGACCGGGTCCTTGCTTATTTCCGGCGCTTCGCGGTGGGACGACATGGCGGACCAACCTTTGCGGGATCATGAGGAATCAGGGCATGACGAACCGGGCGCGGGAGCCTGCGCCTGGCGGTGAAGGGGAAGGAACGCGGCAGGTCGGCGCCGCGCGGCGGAAACGGACGGGTCAGGCCGCCCGCTGACGGCGGACGGGGCGGCCCGCCGGGACGGCGGACAGGTCAGCCGCGCCCGGCGGCGCGACGCAACCGGTCGGCCAGCCCCCGGTCGCGTACCTCGATCCGGGACGAACCGACGAAGACGTCCATCGTCCCGGACCTGGCGTCCCGCAGGTGGACCACGATCGGGCCCTCCGCGCCGGCCGCCGCCGGGGAGTTCTGCGCCACCGACACACCGGTGACCGTCAGGGCCGCCGCACCCAGCGTGGCACTCGCCGCAGCGGTCAGTGTCTGCCGGCGGGTCAGTCGCGGCCAGGAACGCTTCCGCACTTCGCTCGTCATGGGGAACCTTTCCTCCGGCGGCGCGTGAGCGCGCGCGGTGTGGAGCGCGAGGTCGCCGGCGGCGGCCCTCGCCTCAACCGCCGCCGGCGAACACTGGTACGGCCCGCACGCGCGAAAGGTTCGATGTCATCGCGACGGATGACCGTACGCCGTCGTCCGTTTGCGCGCCGGGCGTCCGGCGGCGGCGGCGATCGCCCGCAACTGCTCCTCGGTACGCGCCGACCCGTTGCCCGACCCCGCCATCCGGGAGATCGTCTCCTCCATCAGGGTGCCGCCCAGGTCGTTGCAGCCGCCCCGCAGCATCGCCACGGTGCCCTCGTCGCCGAGCTTCACCCAGGAGCACTGGATGTTGTCGATCCGCCCGTGCAGCAGCAGCCGGGACATCGCGTGCACCACCCGGTTCTCCCGCCAGGTCGGGCCGGGGCGGGCGATGCCGGCCAGGTAGATCGGCGCGTTGGTGTGCACGAACGGCAGCGCCACGAACTCGGTGAAGCCGCCGGTACGGTCCTGCACCCCGGCCAGCACCCGGAAGTGCGCCAGCCACTGCCCGGGGTGGTCGACGTGGCCGTACATCATCGTGGAGCTGGAGCGGATGCCCAGCTCGTGCGCGGTCGAGACCACCTCGACCCAGGCGGCGGCCGGCAGTTTGCCCTTGGTGAGCACCCAGCGCACGTCGTCGTCGAGGATCTCGGCGGCGGTGCCCGGGATGGTGTCCAGGCCGGCCTCGCGCAGCATCGACAGCCACTCCCGCACCGGCACACCCGCCTTGGCGGCGGCGGTGACGATCTCCATCGGGGAGAAGGCGTGCACGTGCATGCCGGGCACCCGGGCCTTGATCGCCCGGACGATGTCGGCGTACCCGGTCACCGGCAGTTTCGGGTCGATGCCGCCCTGGAGGCAGACCTCGCCCGCGCCGGCCGCCCACGCCTCCTCGGCCCGGTCGGCCACCTGCTCCACCGACAGCCGGAACGCGTCGGCGTCCCGTTCCCGCTGGGCGAACGCGCAGAACCGGCAGCCCACGTAGCAGACGTTGCTGAAGTTGATGTTGCGGTTGACCACGTAGGTGACGTCGTCGCCGACGGTGTCCCGCCGCACGTCGTCGGCGAGCCGGCACAGCGCGTCCAGGGCCGGGCCGTCCGCACCGAACAGCGCCAGCGCCGACGCCTCGTGCCGGGGCTCCAGCAGCGCCGCCGGATCGTCGGCCGCCAGCCGCAGCCCCGCCCGCAGATCGCCGTCGCCGACCACCGCCGGCCCGGCCGACGCGGCGGGGCTCACCTTGCCGGCGACCTCCGCCCAGTCACCGTAGACGCTGTCGAAGTCGCCCCGCCGGTCGTCGGTACGGCCGGTGGTGTCGATGGTGGCGTGCAGATCCACCCGGCCGCCGCCGAAGACCTCCTCCGGCTCCTGCCACGGGCGGCCCACCGGCCGGGCCGCCTCGACGGCCAGCCCGGTCGCCGGGTCGGCGAGGGCGGCGACGTGCGGCGACAGCCGGGGATCGAGCCACGGGTCGCCCGCCAGGACGTACTCCGGGTAGATGGTCAGCCGCTCGCGCAGGGTGAAGCCCGACTTCTCGGTCTGCCGGGCCAGCTCGTCGAGCTGCGGCCACGGCCGCTCCGGGTTGACGTGGTCCGGGGTGAGCGGGGAGACGCCGCCCCAGTCGTCGATGCCGGCCCGCAGCAGCAGGTCGTACTCGTCCTCGATCAGGTTGGGCGGGGCCTGGAGCCGGGCCTTCGGGCCGAGCAGCAGCCGGGCCACCGCCACGGTGGCCGCCAAATCGTGCAGCTCGGCGTCGGGCAGGCCGCCCATCGCGGTGTCCGGCTTGGCGCGGAAGTTCTGCACGATCACCTCCTGGAGGTGGCCGTACTCCCGGTGCGCGCGGCGGATCGCGAACAGCGCGTCGACCCGCTCGGCCGCCGTCTCGCCGATGCCGATCAGGATGCCGGTGGTGAACGGCACCCCGACCCGGCCGGCGTCGTCGAGCACCCGCAGCCGGACCGCCGGCTCCTTGTCCGGCGAGCCGAAGTGCGGGCCGCCCGGCTCCGACCAGAGCCGGGTGGCGGTGGTCTCCAGCATCATCCCCATGCTCGGCGCGACCGGCTTGAGCCGTTGCAGCTCCGACCAGGAGAGCACCCCCGGGTTGAGGTGCGGCAGCAGGCCGGTCTCCTCCAGCACCGCCACCGCGCAGGCCCGTAGGTAGTCCACCGTGGAGTCGTAGCCCCGCTCGTCGAGCCAGGCGCGGGCCGCCGGCCAGCGCTCCTCCGGCCGGTCGCCGAGGGTGAACAGGGCCTCCTTGCAGCCCAGCGCCGCGCCCTGCCGGGCGATCGCCAGCACCTCGTCGGTTTCCAGGAAGGCCGCCGGCAGCCGGTGCGGCACGGTGGCGAAGGTGCAGTAGTGGCACCGGTCCCGGCACAGCCGGGTCAACGGAATGAAGACCTTCTTCGAGTACGTCACCACGCCCGGCCGGCCGGCGTCGCGCAGCCCGGCGTCCCGGACCTCCCCGGCGATCCGGAGCAGCTCGTCCAGTTCGGGACCCCGGGCGGTCAGCAGCGCGGTGGCCTCGTCGACGTCGAGCGCCCGCCCGGTGGCGGCCCGGCGCAGCGCCCGACGCACAGCCGCCGGGGTCGGGCCGGAATCGGTGCGGTCAACCATCCGCCCAGCCTAGGCGCTTCCGGCGGCGATCCGGCAGGCACGCGAGCCGGGTGTGACATCTCCCCGCCCGGCGCTGTGCCGGCCGGGTCGGCACAGCGCGCCGCGGCGCGTCGACCGACCCGGCCGGGTTGCTCAGTGCGGGGTGTTCGGGTCGTCGTTGCGGAAGGTCCGGGTGCGGTCGCCGTCGGTGTCCGCCGGACCGGTGGCCGGCTCGCCCGGCTGCCGCGGGATCGCCTGGGTCGGGTCGGCCGACGGGGGCTGCCCGAACGGCGGGACCACCGGCGGCCCGGACTGCGGCGCACCGAACGACGGGCCCGGCTGCGGGGCACCGAACGGCGGGGCGGACTGCGGGGTGCCGAACGGCGGGGCCGACTGCGGCGGCGGGGCGAAGCCGGGCTGGCCGTACTGCCCGGCACCGGGCTGACCCGGGTAGCCGGCGCCCGGGTAGCCGCCCTGCTGCTGCGGCCAGCCGGGCTGCGGCTGCCCGTAGACGCCGGGCTGCGGCTTCGGCTTCGGCACGTGGTAGAGGGTGCGCCAGATCCGGTAGACCACGAAGGCGGCCACCCCGAACAGCGCGAACCAGGCGGCCCGGGTCAGCATGCCGAGCAGGGCGTCCAGCACCTCCGCCTCGGCCAGCCGGCCGACCAGCCAGATCAGGAAGGTCAACACGCCGAACAGGGCGGCGAAGGCGTACTCGCCGATGGCGAGCTGGGTGAACTGCCGGGCCCGGCCGGACACCGGCGCGAGGTGGGTGACCAGCAGCACGGCCAGCAGCGGCAGCACCGTCGACTCGACGCCGACGAAGGCGAAGAACTCGCTCCCCGCCCGCCCCGAGAAGGTGCTGTAGTCCGACGTCGGCACGAGCAGCCGGACGAACCCGACGAAGAGCAGCACGGCGTTCGCGCCGAGCAGGACGAGCGCGGCGAGTTCGCGCAGGGGTGCGGTGATCTGGCGGGCCTGCGACGCGTCGTGCGACGCGGGCTCGGCGGGGCTGGTCACGAACTCTCCCTCGGGGGCGAAACGGACAGAGGCCGACGTGAGCCTAGTCTCCCGGGCCGCCCGGCGGCGGGACACGTCCCGTACGGGAGGATGGACGACATGCGCATCGTGGTTCTGACCGGCGGAATCGGGGGTGCCCGATTCCTGCTCGGCGTCCGGGCGTACGCCCGTGAGGTGGGCGCCGAGGTGACCGCCGTGGTCAACGTCGGCGACGACCTCTACCTGCACGGCCTCAAGGTCTGCCCCGACCTGGACAGCGTCCTGTACACCCTGGGTGGTGGCGCCGACCCGGAACGCGGGTGGGGGCGGGTCGGCGAGAGCTGGACCATCCGGCAGGAGCTGGCGGCGTACGGTGCCGAGCCCGGCTGGTTCAACCTCGGTGACAAGGACGTCGCCACCCACCTGGTGCGCACCACCATGATCAACACGGGGTATCCGCTGTCGCAGGTCACCGAGGCGCTGGCCGCCCGCTGGCAGCCCGGCGTACGGCTGCTGCCGGCCACCGACGACCGGCTGGAGACGCACGCGGTGGTCGACCTGGACGGCGACCGGCGGGCCATCCACTTCCAGGAGTGGTGGGTCCGGTACCGGGCGGGCGTGCCCACCGACCGGTTCGTCTTCGTCGGCGCGGACAGCGCCAAGCCGGCCCCCGGGGTGACCGAGGCGCTGGCCGCCGCCGACGTGGTGCTGGTCGCGCCGAGCAACCCGGTGGTGAGCATCGCGCCGGTGCTGGCGGTCCCCGGGCTGCGTGACGCCGTCGCCACCGGCCCCGCCCCGGTCGTCGGGGTGTCCCCGATCATCGGCGGCGCGCCGGTACGCGGGATGGCCGACCGCTGCCTGGAGGTCCTCGACGTCGAGTGCAGCGCGGCCGGGGTGGGCCGGCTCTACGGCGGGCGCAGCGAGGGCGGCCTGCTCGACGGCTGGCTGGTCGCGCCCGAGGACGACGGGGTGACGGTGCCCGGGGTGACCGTCCGCGCGGTCCCGCTGCGGATGACCGACGAGGCGGCGACCACGGCGATGGTCCGGGCCGCGCTGGAGCTGGTGTGAGACTGGAGATCCTGCCGGTGCCGGGCATCGGCGACGTGACCGAGGGCGACGACCTGGCGGTGCTGATCGGCACGGCCGCGCCGTGGCTGCGCGACGGCGACGTGCTGGTGGTCACCAGCAAGATCGTGTCGAAGGCGGAGGGCCGGCTGGTGGACGTGCCGGCCGACGGGCCGGAACGGCTCGCCGCCCGGGACGAGGTGCTGGCCGCCGAGACCGCCCGGGTGGTGGCGACCCGGGGACAGACCCGGATCGTGCAGACCCACCACGGCTTCGTGATGGCCTCCGCCGGGATCGACGCGTCGAACGTCGACAAGACCCGGCTGGTGCTGCTCCCGGTCGACCCGGACGCGTCGGCCCGCGCGCTGCGCGCCGCCCTGCGGGACCGCTACCGGATCGACGTCGCGGTGATCATCAGCGACACGATGGGCCGGCCCTGGCGCAACGGGCTGACCGACGTGGCGCTCGGGGTCGCCGGGATGGCCGCCATCCGGGACCACCGGGGCGAGGTCGACCCGTACGGCAACGAGCTGCAACTGACCCAGATGGCGGTGGTCGACGAACTGGCCGGCGCGGGCGAACTGATCAAGGGCAAGTGCGACCAGGTGCCGGTGGCGGTGGTGCGCGGCTACCTGCCGGAACCGTCCCCGCCCGCCGACGGTGCCGGGCCGGCGGCGGTCCGGCTGGTCGACGACGGGGTCGGAGCCGCCGCCCTGGTGCGGGAGAGCGCACTGGACCTGTTCTCGCTCGGCACCGCCGAGGCGATGGCGGCCGGGCTGCGCGCCGCCGCGACGCTTGCCGACGGCCCCGGCGAGGCACCGGTCGACCCGGCGGCCGTCGACCGGGCGATCGCCGCGGTGGCCGAGGTGGTCGCCCCCGGCACCACCTTCACCCATGTCACCGACGACGAGGTACGCGACGGTCTCGCGGCGACCGTCGACGGCTGGCCGGCCGGGGCGACCGGGCTGGTGCTCGGCGCGGCACCCACCCCGGTCGACCAGCCCGACCTGGTGCGCTTCGGTGCCGACCTGCACCGGCTGCGGATCGCGCTGGCCGCCGAGGGCGTCCCGTCCACCCTGCTGCCGCCGCCGACCGGCAGCATCGCCAGCGCCTGCCTGGCCCTGTGACCAGCCGGCCCGGCCGGCGGTGATCGGGTCGCGGTCGGCGAAACTGCGGTATCCGCTCCACGGGATACCGCAGTTTCCGCACCATTGAGCCTTCCGGCCGCCCGGCCGCCTGACCGGGGGGCGGTCAGGCGTCGAGGATGGCCCGGCCGAGGGGGGTCAGGGTGTGCAGGACCGTGTTGCGGTCCCGCCGGCTGACCAGCAGCCCGGCGTTGCGTAGCACGGCGGTGTGCTGGCTGGCCGCAGCGGCCGAGATGTGCAGCCGGCGGGCCACCTCGCCGGTGGTCGCGCCGTCGTCGCTGGCTTCGAGCACCGCCGCCCGGGTGCGGCCCAGCAGCGCCGCCAGCGCCTCCCGGCCGCCGTCCCCGGCGGGCCGGCCGCCCTCCCCCGGTGGCGGGTCCAACCCGCCGAGCCGGTCGGCCGGGTAGACCAGCACCGGCGGCAGCGCCGGATCGAGCAGCGCGACCGGGGTACGCGCGCAGAAGAACGACGGCACCAGCAGCAGCCCCCGGCCGTCCAGGTGCAACTCCCGCCGATTCGGATAGTCCACGACCTGGAGTACGCCGGAGTCCCAGCGCATGCCCGGCCGCAGGCTCGCCAGCAGCCCCTCCGCGCCACCGTCGAGCAACGCCCGGGCCCGGACCGCGCGGTCGGCCTCCACGGCGGCCCTGATCCGCCCCCAGTACGGGTCGATCGCCACCGACCGGTACTGCGTCATCGACTCGGTCAGGTGGCGTAGCACCTCCGGCTCACCCCGGGCCAGCGCGGCGGCCGACGACGGCAGCGGGTTCGCCTCGGCCAGCAGGTTCAGGTCGCGGCGCAGCAGCTCGGTCGGGGTGGACCGGACGGCGTCCAGGCCCGCCTCGAAACCGTCGAGGCTCTGGTAGGGGGTGAGGAAGTCGGGGAAGTAGCCCCGGGGCGGGTTCAGCGCGAACAGCAGCCGGAACTGGTCGGCGGCGGTGTCCCGGCGCAACCCGGCGGCGACCCCCTGACGCCAGCGCGCCATCAGCGGGTCGCGGGTCCGCCCCTGGAGCAGGTGCAGGCTGAGGACCAGCTCCCAGACCGGGTCGGCGGCGGGGGCGACCCGGGTCCGGAGGATGTCCTCCCGGGAGAAGTGGATGGTCAGCATGGAGCGCTCCTGGGGCGGGGCAGGGGGAGGCCCGCCGACCCACTGAACTGTACCGGGCGGCATTTATCTCCACTTTTAAGCGTGGACTGAAAGACCTCGACGCCCGTCCCGCCGGTTGGCATGCTCCTACTGCCCGGTACGACACGCGGGGTTCTTCCCGCTGCCGGTCGGGCGGGCCGGGGCCCGCGAAAGGTGGCGCCCGGGAGGCACTACGAGGGTCTGCGGCCCTGGTTCCGCAGAGGTGTCACCCGGGCCCCACCGCCCCTGTAGCGGGTGGGGTCAGCCGATCCAGAGCGCCACCCGGTGGTCCTCGTCGGTCACGTAGAAGCGGCGTCCGTCCCTCTCGGCCACCCCCTCGACATGCCGGAACGGCGCCAGCTCGGCCACCACCTCGCCGGCGATCCGGCCGTCGTCGGTCGGCTCCCAGCGGAACCGGACGTGCCGCGAGGTGACCTCGCCGCCCGTGGGGTGGTCGTCCAGCAGCACCGATCCCTTGCCCAGCGCGTCGATCGAGCCGACCACCGCCGCGTACCCGCCGTCGGCGGTCGGGGTGACCGCGCGGAAGCCGACAAGCGCACCGGGCGGGGTCACCCCGGTCAGCACGTACGCCCGACCGGCACGCGGCCAGCCGCCGCCCGGGGTGAACATCTCCGGCACCCCGGCCAGCTCCACCAGGACCGGTTCCCCGTCCACGGTCACCGGGAAGCGCAGCCCCAGCAGCACCGTCCCCTCCGGGGTGAACGCCGCCGCCTCCACGTTCAGCGGCAGGTCGTCGTCGGCCAGCCGGCGTACCCAGGACTTGGCCCGTGCGGTGCCCCGGGCCACCGTCTCCCCGATGAACCGCCGGCGCACCCGGTCACCCGGCGGCAACGGGGTGAACGCCGCCTTCACCAGTGCGTCGTTGACCGCCCGGTGCACCCGGAACCGGTTGCGGACCACCTGCACCGGCAGCGTCCCCGTGGCCGCGTCGTCCTCGCGGAAGCGGGCCACGAACGCCCGGCGGGGGCGCAGCGGGCCGGCCTTGGAACCGAAGTGCGACCCGAAGACGTACACCCAGCCGTCGTGGGCGGCCAGCGCCTCACCGTCCTCGGTGCGGCCGTTCTCGGCTCCGGCGTCGGCCGGCACGTGGTGGGCGACCCACTCGCCGTCGGTACGTTCCAGCAGCAGGGCCAGGCAGTGTTCCACCGGCCCCTCGTCGAGCACCGTCCAGAAGCCACGTACGGCGTCGTGCGCCCGCAGCAGGGACCGGGAGTGGACCGGCAACAGATCGCTGGCCTCGTTGCCGGCGACCACGAACTCCAGAAGTCTCAGGCTCACCGCGCCAGGGTACGGAGCGCGCGCTCGTAGAGTGTCGGAATGCCCGACGCATTCCCCGCCCCTCCCCCGGCCGCCGCGACCACCCCACCCCACCCCGCCGGGCCGGGCGGTGCCGGCGGGAACGCGCCGCTGCACGCGGACGCGGTGGCGGTGCTGACCGGGTGGACGCCGACCGGGCCGGCCGCCGCCGGGGCCCGGGACCGCACCCTCGACCTGCTCGCCGACGGCCCGGTCGCGCTGACCCGTCACCACCTGCCGGGTCACCTCACCGCCAGCGCGCTGATCCTCGACGCCGCCGGGGAGCGGGTGCTGCTCTGCCTGCACGGAAAGCTGCACCGCTGGGTGCAGTTGGGCGGGCACTGCGAACCGGGCGACGCGACGCTGGCCGGGGCGGCGCTACGCGAGGCCACCGAGGAGTCCGGCATTCCCGGGCTGGTCATCGACCCCGTACCGATCGACGTGGACATCCACCCGGTGCGCTGCCAGGGCGGTTCGCTGCACCACGACGTCCGGTTCGCGGTCTTCGCCCCGCCGGACGCGGTCGAGCAGGTCAGCGACGAGTCGGAGGCGCTCGGCTGGTTCCCGACCGACCGGCTGCCGGAGCCGCTCGCCGGCGGGACCGCCAAGCTCGTCGCGCCGGCCCTGGCCGTCCACGCGCGCCGGCCCCGCTGACCGCGCCGACCGGCTCCCCGCCGACGACGCTCCGGCCCGACGGCGCGCGTCCCCGGCCCGCCGACCGCGCTCAGGCCCCCGCCTGGGGCCGGGCCGCCCGGCGGTCGGAGCGTACCGCCGCCGGGCGGGGGTCAGGCCGTCAGGTGGTTCAGACCAGTCCGTCCTCGCCCCGGGCCTTCAGTTCGTCCACCAGGGCCTTGACGTCCTGCGCCCGGTCACGGGGGCACACCAGCACCGCGTCGGGGGTGTCCACCACGATCAGGTCACGGACCCCGAGAGCGGCCACCAGCCGACCCGACTGCGGCACCACCACCAGGTCGTGGGCGTCGTGCAGCAGCACCCCCGGCTTGGCGTCGGCCCCCAGCACCACGTTGCCGTCCGGGTCGGCCGGCAGCACCTCGCCGAGGGTGTGGAAGTCGCCGACGTCGTTCCAGCCGAAGTCGCCCGGCACGGTGGCGACCCGGCCGGCGGTGGCCGCGCCCTCCATCACCGCGTAGTCGACGGAGATCTTCGGCAGCGTCGGCCAGACCGTGCCGAGGACGTCGTCCTGCTCGGGGCCGCCCCAGGCCGCCGCGATCGCGGTCACCCCGGCGTGCAGGTCCGGCTGCTGGCGGGCCAGCTCGGCGAGGAAGACGTCCACCCGCCAGACGAACATGCTGGCGTTCCACAGGTGCCGACCCGAACGCAGGTACGCCTCGGCGACCGGCGCGGCCGGCTTCTCCTTGAACTCGGTCACCGGGCGCAGCGGGCCGTCACCGGTCGGCTCCCCGGTCTCCAGGTAGCCGTAGCCGGTCTCGGCCCGGGTCGGGGTGATCCCCACCGTCATCAGCAGACCCTGCTCGGCCCCCCGGACCGCCGCCCGGACGGTCCGCACCCAGGCGGCCGGGTCCCGGATCAGGTGGTCGGCGGCGAACGAACCCATCACCGCCGACCCGTCGCGCCGGGCGATCACCGCCGCCGCCAACGCGATCGCCGCGCAGGAGTCCCGGGGGGACGGCTCCACCAGGATGTTCTCCTCAGGCACCCCGCGCAGTTGCCGGGCCACCGCCGCCGCGTGGGCGACGCCGGTGACCACCAGGACACGCTCCGGTGTGGTCAACGGCGTCAGCCGGTCGACGGTCGCCTGGAGCAGCGACGCGTCGGTGCCGGTGAGCGGGTGGAGGAACTTGGGGTGCCCCGCGCGGGACAGCGGCCACAACCTCGTGCCGCTGCCACCCGCCGGGATGACGGCGTAGAGCATCAGCACATCATGCCCGAACCGTCCCAGGTCGGATGGCGGCTCGGCCGTACCGTCAGCGACCACTCAGGAACGGGCCCGGCTCCACGCGGCGATGTGCACCTCGGCGCTGGACGCCCAGGTGAACTCCTTGGCCCGGTCGAAGCCCGCCTTGGCCAGCGACAACCGGCGCTGCTCGTCGTCGAGCAGGGCGGCCAGGTCGGTGGCGATCTGGTCCGGGTCCTCGCTGGTGTAGGCGACCGCGTCACCGCCCACCTCGGGCAGCGACAACCGGGGCGTGGTGAGCACCGGCGCGGCGCAGGCCATCGCCTCCAGGATCGGCAGACCGAACCCCTCACCGTACGACGGGTAGGCGGCGACCAGCGCGCCGCCGAGGAAGCCGGGCAGGTCGGCGTAGCGCAGGTAGCCGGGGCGCAGCAGCCGCAGGTGCGAGGGGACCTCGGCCACCGCCCGGTCGATGTCGTCGTCGTGCCCCTGGCCGCCGGCGACCACCAGGGCCGGCGGGTCCTCCCGGTCGGCCACCGCCCGCGCCCAACCCCGGATCAGGTTGGGTACGTTCTTGCGCGGCTCCTTGGCCCCGAGGAAGGCGACGTAGCTGCTGCCGCCGAGCCCGAGCCGGGCCCGCACCCGGGCCTTCTCCTCCTCGCCCGGGGCGTGGAAGGCCTGCTGGTCGACCCCGTGGTAGGCCACGTCGATCCGGGTCGGGTCGGCGTCGAGCAGCCGGATCAACTCGTCGCGGGTGGCCTTGCTCGGCACGATCACCCGGTTGGCCCGGCGCAGCGACGTCTTGATCGCACTGCGGAAGAACGTCCGACGGGACTTGTCGTAGTGCTCCGGCTCGGTGAAGAACGTCGCATCGTGCACGGTCACCGTGACCGGGCAGCCGGCACGCAGCGGGCAGGTGTAGAACGGCGAGTGCAGCACCTCGGCACCAACCTGCTGGGCGAGCAGCGGCAGGCCGGTCTGCTCCCAGGCGAGCCGGGCCGGGCGGTGGGCGACGGCGGCCGGGGCGGGGATCACCTCGGCCCCGGGCAGCATCCGGGCGTAGCGCTCCAGGTCGGTGCGGAGGCTCACCACGACCAGGTCGACAGTCTCCCCGCACACTGTGCCGAGGGCCCCGAGCAGGCCATCGACGTATCTACCGACGCCGCCTCGGTCGGCGGGGACACTCGTGGCGTCGATGAGCACGCGGGGCGGGCGACCGGCGGTCACGGGGCGACTCCTTGCAGTGGCGGGTCTGTGGGGAACAACACTCCGGGCAAGCCTACGCCGGAGCGCGGCGCGGACGCTGACTCCGACCCGACCGTACGCCGACTTGTCATCGCCATCGGATACGGACGGCAGGGGCGTATCGTTCGCGCCGATGGCCGACAACATTGCCCGGGTGTTCGCCGCCGCGATCGCGGCCGACCCCGCCCGCCCCCTGCTGACCTGGTACGACGACGCCACCGGCGAACGCACCGAACTCTCCGGCGCGACCCTGGCGAACTGGGTGGCCAAGACCGCCAACCTGCTCGTCGACGAGCTGGCGCTGAGCCCCGGCGACCCGGCCGGGGTGCTGCTGCCGCCGCACTGGCAGACCGCCGCGGTGCTGCTCGGCTGCTGGTCCGCCGGGTTGACGGTGCGTGACGAGCCGGGTGCCGTGGACGTGCTCTTCGCCGCCGCCGACCGGGTGGCCGAGGTGGACGCCTGGCCGGCGGGCGACCGCTACGCGCTGGCGCTCGCCCCGTTCGCCGCCCCGCTGCGCGAGGTCCCCGCCGGGTTCGCCGACTACGTGGTCGAGGTACGCACCCACGGTGACCACTTCACGCCGTCCACCCAGGGTGGTCCGGCCGACGCGGACCTGCTGGCCGAGGCGGACGCCCGCGCGACGGCCCTCGGCATCTCCCCCGGCGACCGGCTGCTCGTCGACGCGGCGGTCCACCCCGACCCGCGCGACTGGCTGCTCGCCCCGCTGCTCCGCCGGGCGACGGTCGTGCTGACCGGCAACGCCGACCCGTCCCGCCTCGCCGGCCGCGCCGACACCGAACGCACCACCCACACCCTGCCCTGCCTGTGAGGCTGGCTGGATCGGCCTGGCCCCGCCCCGCCCGCGCTGGCCCCGCCCCGCGCTGGCCCCGCCTCGCCCCGGCCGCGCTGGCCCCGGTGATCAAGAGGTTTACGTCAACATTCGTGGATGGGATGACGCAAACCTCTTGATCACCGGGCACCGGCGGGGCTGAGGTGCGGTGATCAAGAGGTTTGGGGCAGGGACAGCGGGTGGGGTGACGTAAAGCTCTTGATCACCGGGGCAGGCGAGATCGCCGGGGCAGGCGAGGGCCGGTGGGGTGGGAGCAGGGCGGCGGGTGGGGTTACGGGGTGGGGCGGGTCTGGGCGAAAGCGGCGAAGGCGGTCAGGGATTCGGGGTTGGCCAGGGCGCCCTTCGCGGCGGCCGACTCGACCGGGGTGCCGGTGAGGATCTTCTTGACCGGCACCTCCAGCTTCTTGGACGACAGGGTGCGCGGGACCGCCCTGACCTGGTGGATCTCGTCGGGGATGTGCCGGGGCGACAGCGCCGTACGCAACTCCCGGGCGATCTTCTTCCGCAGCGCGTCGTCGAGTTCCAGGCCCTCGGCGAGCACCACGAACAGCAGCAGCTCCCCCGCGCCGCCCTCGTCGTCCTCCAGGTGCACCACGACCGAGTCGACCACCTCGTCGAGGCCCTCGACCACCGAGTAGAACTCGGCCGTGCCGAGCCGTACGCCGCCCCGGTTGAGGGTGGCGTCGGAGCGGCCGGTGATCACGCAGCCGCCCCGCTCGTTGATGGTGATCCAGTCGCCGTGCCGCCACACCCCGGGATAGACGTCGAAGTACGCCTCGGCGTAGCGGCTGCCGTCCGGGTCGTTCCAGAACCCCACCGGCATGCTCGGCATCGGCGCGGTGATCACCAACTCGCCCAGTTCGCCGAGGACCGGGGTGCCGTCGGCCGAGCGGGCCTCCACCTTCGCGCCGAGCGCCCGGCAGGTGATCTCCCCGGCATGTACCGGCAGCAGCGGCACCCCGCCGACGAAACCGGTGCAGACATCCGTCCCGCCGGACAGCGACTGGAGCTGAAGGTCGGTGCCGACGGTGTCGTACACCCAGGTGAAACCCTCGGCGGGCAGCGGTGCGCCGGTGGAACCGACCCCGCGCAGCGCGGACAGGTCGGCGACGTCCTCCGGTACCAGGCCGGCCTTGCGGCAGGCCAGCAGGAACGGCGCGGACGTGCCGAAGTAGGTGGTGCCGGTCTCCTCGGCCAGCCGCCACAGCGCACCCAGGTCGGGATGACCGGGGTTGCCGTCGAACAACACGATCGTCGCCCCGACGGCCGGCCCGGAGACCAGGAAGTTCCACATCATCCAGCCGGTGGTGGTGAACCAGAAGAACCGGTCGGCCGGACCGAGATCGTGGTGCAGGGCCAGCATCTTGAGATGTTCCAGCAGGATGCCGCCGTGGCCGTGCACGATCGGCTTCGGCAGGCCGGTGGTGCCCGAGGAGTAGAGCACGTAGAGCGGGTGGTCGAACGGGACCGGGGTGAAGGCCAGCGGCTCGTCGGTCTCCGCCGCCAGCTCGGCCCAGCTCAGGCCCCCCTGCGGTACGTCGGCGGAGCCGGGGTGGAGGTAGGGCACGTGGACGGTGTGGGTCAGTGACGGCAGGGCGGCCCGGATGGCGGCAACCTCGGCCCGCCGGTCGACCGGCTTGTCGCCGTACCGGTAGCCGTCCACGGCCACCAGGACCTTCGGGGCGATCTGCTGCCAGCGGTCGACGACACTACGGGTGCCGAACTCCGGGGCGCAGGACGAGAAGATCGCCCCCAGGCTGCTGGTCGCCAGCAGGAGCACGTACGTCTCGGGGACGTTCGGCGCGTACGCGGCCACCCGGTCCCCGGCGACGACGCCGAGCCGACGCAGCCCGGCCGCCACCCGGCGGACCTGCTCCCGCAGCTCGGCGGCGGTCAGGGTGACCGGCGGGCGGGTCTGGGAGTGCGCGACCACCACCGGGTCGTCGTCGGCCCGGCCGGGCATCCGCAGCACGTTCTCGGCGTAGTTGAGCGTCGCGCCGGGGAACCAGGTGGCGCCGGGCATCGCCGCGTCGCCCAGGGTCGCCGTCGGCGGGGTGTGCGCCACCACCGCGAAGTGGTCCCAGATCGAACGCCAGAAGGCGTCCAGGTCGGTGACCGACCACTGCCACAGCGCGTCGTAGTCGGCGAAGTCCAGCCCCCGGTGCTCCCGCAGCCACCGCAGGTAGCCCCCGATCCGGGACCGTTCGCGTACGTCCGCCGGCGGCGTCCACAGCACGTCACCCACCGCTCCACCCTCCCTGAGGCCCACACGGCACTGTGCCCGGCCATGCCGCCATCTTGCCTACCTCGCAGCGCCATCATCCACACCGGGGCCCGACACGGAAACGTGCCCCGCGCACACAATCCGTCCCCACCTGCACACACAGCCCCCGGGCCCGACCCCGACCCGGGCGCGTGCCGAGGTCGGGCTGGACTGGGCAGGGCTCGGTGATCAAGAGATTCCGGTCAGCTTTCAGCCCGAAGTTGACGCAAACCTCTTGATCACCGCACCACACCCCGGTGATCAAGAAGTTAGCGTCAATCTCGCCTCGGAGACTGACGTAAACCTCTTGATCACCGGGGCTAGAGCGGGCAGGGCGGGCGAGAGGTGGGGCGGAGCAGGGCGGGGCGAAAGCGGGGCCGGGCAGGAGGGTGGGGCCGGGCGAGAGTGCGGACGGGTCGGGCCGGGGAGCGGGTGGGAGTGCGAGGGGTCAGGAGGCGCGGTGGGCTTGGATCGCGCGGCGTTTGGCGAGGCGGTGGGCGCGGCGGATCTCGGCCTCCTTGTAGCGGCGCTCGTCCTCGGCGGTCTCCGGCAGCACCGGACGGACCGCCCGGGGCGCGCCGCCCACGTCCACCCCGACGAACACCAGGTACGCGGTGGCCACCCGGACCGGCTCGTCCTCGGCCGAGTCCCACCGCTCGGCGACCACCTTCACGCCCACCTCCATCGAAGTGTTGCCGGTCCAGTTGACCTGGGCGTGGGCGTGCACGAGATCGCCCACCCGGACGGGTTCGGAGAAGACGATCTCGTCGATCGAGGCGGTCACCGCCGTACCGCCGCTGTGCCGGGCCGCCGCCGCTCCGGCCACGTCGTCGACGAACTTCATCAACACCCCACCGTGCACGGTCCCGTACAGATTGACATCGACAGCGGTCATGATGCGACTCAGCGTGACCCGGGAGTACGACGTCGGCTTGCCGGCAGGGGTGGTGGGGTGCTCGGTCATGGCAGAAACGGTACGGTGCGCCAATGCGACATCTCTGGAGCTTCCTCGCCGGGTTGGTGGTGGCGCCCGTCACGTGGGTGTTGATCACTCTCGGGCAGGACGGGTCGGGCCGGACCGTGGACCGCTGGGTGGAGATCGGCACGTACAGCACGGCCAACCTGATCGAGCCGGCCGTCTACCTCGGCGTCGCCGGCATCCTGCTCGGCCTGGTCGGCACCCTGCGCACCTCGCCGGTCGGCCCGCTCGTCGCCGGGCTGCTGCTGGTCACCCCGTACGTCGGGATGTTCATCGCACCGTTCACCGTGCTCGACCGGATTCCCGGCGACTGGAAGGTGCTCGGCGATCCACTGCCGCTGCGCCAGCCGGTGCAGGACGGCACCCTGTTCCTGATCGGTCTGCTGCTGCTGATGGCCGTGTTCAGCGCCCAGCGGTGGCGGCGCTGGCCGCAGCCGGCGACCGGCGTGGAAGCGGCCCCGGCCGACGACGACACCCCGCCACCGCCCAGTTTCGCCACGAGCGACTGGCCGCCGCCCCCACCGGCCCGCAGCGAGCCGGACACCGCCCCGCTCACCCTGGGCTACCCCGATCTGGACACCCCCACCGAGCCGCTGCCCCGGCGGACCAGCAGCGAGTCGCCGTGGTCCGCGCCGCCGCGCTACGGGGCGAAGCCGGAGAACAGCACCGACAACCGTTGACGCCGCCGGGTGGGCCGGCCCGACCGGCCCACCCGCGCCCCGATGACCAAGGCAGGGTCGCTGTCAGGACGGCCCGGCTTCCGTCCGGCGCGACCAGTTGCGCAGCAGGCGTCCGGACCGGAAGGGCCATGGGACAGCCGGTCAGTCCTTGAGGAGTTGGCGGGCCATGACGATGCGTTGGACCTGGTTGGTGCCTTCGTAGATTTGGGTGATCTTGGCGTCGCGCATCATGCGTTCGACGGGGTAGTCACGGGTGTAGCCGTAGCCGCCGAGGAGTTGGACGGCGTCGGTGGTGATCTCCATGGCGGCGTCGGAGGCGAAGCACTTGGCGGCGGCGCCGAAGTAGGTGAGGTCGGCGTCGCCGCGTTCGGACTTCCCGGCCGCGGCGTACGTCAGTTGTCGGGCGGCTTCGAGTTTCATGCCCATGTCGGCGAGCATGAACTGGACGCCCTGGAACTCGGCGACGGCCTTGCCGAACTGCTTGCGCTCCCGCACGTAGCCCTTGGCGTAGTCGAGGGCGCCCTGGGCGATGCCGATGGCCTGGGCGGCGATGGTGACGCGGGTGTGGTCGAGGGTGCGCATCGCGGTGCCGAAGCCGGTGCCGGGCTCGCCGATGATCCGGTCGGCGGGGATACGGACGTTGTCGAGGTAGACCTCGCGGGTGGGGGAGCCCTTGATGCCGAGTTTCTTCTCGGGTGCGCCGAAGCTGACGCCGGGGTCGGACTTCTCGACGACGAACGCGGAGATGCCCCGGGACCGGGCGGTCGGGTCGGTCACCGCGAACACGGTGTAGAACTGCGACACCCCGGCGTTGGTGATCCACCGTTTCACGCCGTTGAGGACCCAGTGGTCCCCGTCACGTACCGCCCGGGTGGTCATCGAGGCCGCGTCGCTGCCGGCCTCGGGCTCGGACAGGCAGTACGAGAACATCGCCTCACCCGCCGCCACCGGAGTCAGATAGCGCTGCTTCAACTCCTCCGAACCCGCCAGCAGCAACGGCATCGTGCCCAGCTTGTTCACCGCCGGGATCAACGACGACGACGCGCAGGCGCGGGCCACCTCCTCGATGACGATCGCGGTGGCCAGGGCGTCCGCGCCCGCGCCGCCGTACTCGACGGGGATGTGCGGGGCGTGGAAATCGGCGGCACGCAGCGCGTCGTACGACGAGGTGGGGAACTCCCCGGTCTCGTCGGCCTCGGCCGCGTACGGGGCCACCTTGGCGGCACAGACCTCGCGGACCGCCTCGCGGACCGCGTCGTGCTCCTCGGGCAACCGGTAGACGTCGAACGTCTGTTCTGCGGCCATGTCGGCCCTCCCCTTTCACCGCTATCATGCGCAGTCTGTGTGCCGTCTTCAGGCCGCCGACTGCCGCAGACTGAAGGATAGCCATCGTGGCCCCCCACCACGTTACCGGCCGGTAGGATCGTGCCGGGCAGGCGTCGACAGCGCACAACTACGCTGACCGAACGACAGGTTTTCCATCGGTGCCCGGCCAGGCGCCGCAGCCGATTGCGACGCAGTGAAGCGCCGCCAGTGCGAGCGGAGAAGACAGGCGTGACGATCCCGTACCCGAACATCCAGCCGGCGCCGACCATCTCCCCGGTGACGCCCCCCTCGGGTGCGCCGCGTCCCCGGGTGACCTTCCTGGGTACCGGCTACCTCGGCGCGACGTACGCCATCTGCTACGCCGAGCTGGGCTACGAGGTGCTCGGCTTCGACGTCGACGCCGACAAGATCGCCAAGCTGAACGCGGGCGAGGTGCCGATCCACGAACCGGGCCTCGACGAGCTGCTACGGCGCAACCTGGCCGCCGGCCGGCTGCGGTTCTCGACCGACATCGCCGAGACCGCCGAGTTCGGCGACGTGCACTTCATCTGCGTCGGCACCCCGCAGCGGGCCGACGGCATGGGCGCCGACCTGTCGTACGTCGAGGCGTCGGTGACCGCCCTGGCCCAGCAGCTGACCCGCAAGGCGCTGATCGTCGGCAAGTCCACCGTGCCGGTCGGCACCGCCGAGTGGGTGGAGCAGCTCGTCGGCAAGCACACCCCGACCGACCTGGCCGTCGAGGTGGCCTGGAGCCCCGAGTTCCTCCAGGAGGGCTTCGCCGTCGACGACGTGCTGCGCCCCAACCGGATCGTGGTCGGCGTCAAGAGCGAGTGGGCCAACGCCATGCTCTACGCCGCCCACAAGGGCGTCTTCGACCTGGCCGCCACCGAGGACCGCGAGGTCCCGCTGGTGGTCACCGACTTCGCCACCGCCGAACTGGTCAAGGTCGCCGCGAACGCCTTCCTGGCCACCAAGATCTCCTTCATCAACGCGATGGCCGAGGTCTGCGAGGCCAGCGGCGGCGACGTCACCCAGCTCGCCCGCGCCATCGGCTACGACCCCCGGATCGGCAACCGGTTCCTCCAGGCCGGCCTCGGCTTCGGCGGCGCGTGCCTGCCCAAGGACATCCGCGCCTTCCAGGCCCGCGCCCAGGAGCTGGGCGCCGGCGAGGCGCTGCGCTTCCTGCACGAGGTCGACCTGATCAACCTGCGTCGCCGCACCCGGGTCCTCCAGCTCGCCTCCGACCTGCTCGGCCGCCGCTCCGGCCCGGCCGGCCCGGACTTCTCCGGCACCCGGATCGCGGTGCTCGGCGCGACCTTCAAACCCAACACCGACGACGTCCGCGACGCCCCGGCGCTCGCGGTCGCCGCGCTGCTCGCCAAGGCCGGCGCCGACGTGCACGTGTACGACCCGCAGGGCGCCGAGAACGCCCGCCGAATCGCCCCCGAGCTGGTCTACGAGCCCAGCATGAACGACGCCGTCTCCGGGGCCGACCTGGTCTGCGTACTCACCGAGTGGGCCGACTTCCGCAACGCCGACCCGGTGGCCCTCGGCGAGCTGGCCGCCGGCCGACGCGTCGTCGACGGCCGCAACTGCCTCGACGCGGCACTGTGGACCCAGGCCGGCTGGGAGTACCGGGGCATGGGCCGCCCCTGACGACACCGCGACGCGCCGGCGCGGGAGGTGGTCCTCCCGCGCCGGCGCGTTTTTTGTACCCCTAACGGAGCGGCAGGTGTCGAAATCCACGCCCGCGCAGGGCATGCTGCGTGGGGGCGGCGTCCACAGTGCGTCCGGCCGGGTGGAGGGATGTCGTGGAGAGCTTCCAGTGCTCCTCGTGCGGGCGGCAGATCAAGCCGGCGGCCCGCTGCCCCAACTGCGGGGCCGAGCAACCGCAGTGGCGCGATCACCTCGCCGAGATCGAACGCTCCATCGCCGAGATGAAGGCCCGCGACGCCGAGATCGCCCGGGAGCAGCGGCAGATCGCCGCCAAGATGCAGGCCGCCCTCTTCCAGCGGGACATCCTCGCCCACGCCGGTGAGGAACGCATCAAGCAGGCCACCCGGCCGCGCCGGGTGCTGCGCCGCAAGGCGGACCGGCGACCGCCCACCGCCACCACCGGGGCACCGCCCCGGGTGCCCCGGCAGGGCGCCCCCGCCGGGCCGGCCGGCCCCGACGAACCACCGCTCCCACCGCCGTACCGGACCGCCACCTGGCTGGGCGCGGACAACCCGGAACACCCGGCCGAGGCCTCCTCCCGTGAGGTGCAGAACATCCCGCTCGGGCTGGGCGCGCTGGTGCTGGCCGTCGCCGCAGTGGTCTTCGCCGCCGTCGCGACCAGCTCGATGGACGCCCTCGCCCGGCTCGGCATCCTGCTGGTCGCCACCGTCCTGCTGCTGCTCGCCCCGCCGGTGCTGGCCCGGCGGGGGCTGACCTCCACCGCCGAGACGATCGCCACGGTCGGCCTGCTGCTGGTGCCGCTGGCCGGGTACGCGCTGTGGGCGGTCGACCGGATCGGCGCGTCCGGGGCCGTCTTCTCCGGGGTGATCTTCGCGCTGACCACCGGCGTCGCCCTCGCCTACGCCCTGGGCACCGGCCTGCGGGCACCCCGGTTCGCGGCGGTGCTGGCCGCCCAACCCGTGGTGCCGCTGCTCGTCTACGGCTGGATCAGCGGCGCGACCGGCTGGGCGGTGGTGCTCACCGTGGTGGCCGTGCTCGACCTCGCGCTGGTCCGCTCCGGCATCATGCGGGAACGGCCGGCCCCGCCGGAGTCCACCGCCGACCGGCCCACCGGGCCACCCCGGCAGCGGGTCGCCCCGGACGGCCGGCCGGAGGGGGCACCCGAGGAGTCGGGCGAGGTGCTCGACGGCACGGCGGCCACCCCGGGCGGCGTCCCCCGGCCGGTGCCGTGGCTGCCCCAGATGACCTGGCTGCTGCACGGGGTGGCGGTGGCCCTCGCCCTGGCGTACGCGGTCACCGCCCTGCTGCGGGCGCAGACCGTACCGGCGGCCACCGCTGCCGGCGCGGCGCTGCTGCTCGCCGCGGCGGTGGGCCTGGCCGGCACCCTGCTGCTGCGCCGCCCACCGTTGCCCGACGTGGGCGCCGGCATCCTCACCCTGGCCGTGATCGGCGCGCTGGGCCGGATCGCCTCGGTGGCCTTCCCGGGCCGGGCACTGCTGCTGATCGCCGCGGTCATCACGCTGACCGGGCTGGCCGTGCGGGCCGTACCGGAAGCCGCCCGGCGGGGGCCGCAGCTCGCCTCCGCCGCGGCACTGACCGTCAGCGGCCTGGTGGTGGCCGGCGGCGCCCTGCGGGCCGGGCTGGCACCGGTCGAGGCGGCGCTGCCCGCCTGGCGGGCCGACCTGGCCGCGTTCCCCGGCGAGGTGGCGGCGGCGGCCGGCCCGGCCGCCGGGCAGCTCGCCGCCAGCGCCCTGCTGCTCACCATCGCGGCGGTGCTCGCCCTGCCGCCGGAGATCCGCCGCGAGTTCGCGGTGGTCGGCGCGGGGCTGACCGCGCTGGCGGTGCCCGCCTCGCTGGGGCTGGGCTGGGCGGCGGCACCCTGGCCGATGGTGCTGGCGGCGGTCGCGATCGGCGTCGCCGGGCTCTGGGCCGACACCACCCGGGCGGCCGTGGTGCACGCCGGAGCCGCCACCGTGGTCGGGTTCCTCGGGGCCGGTGCCGCGTTGAGCCGACCGGCGCTGACCGCCGCCACCCTGGCGACGTTGATGCTGGCGGGCGTACTGGTGGCGCTCGCGCCCCGGGTACGGATCGCCCCGGCCGCCGCCGACGTCCTCTCCGGCTGGGCGGCCGGCGGCGCGGCGTTCGCGCTGCCCGGCGCGGTCGCCGCGTTCGTCGCGGCCACCGAGCCGTCCGGGCCGGTGCTCACCCCGGCGGTGCAGCGGGAGCTGACGGTGCCGATCCTGGCGGCGGGTTTCCTCGCCGTCTGCGTCACCCTCGGCTACGCGGCGGTGATGCAGGTGTCGCAGCGGCACCTGAGCCTGCCGCACGCCGTCGGCACCGGGCTGGGCGCGCTGGCGGTGATCGGGGCCGCCTTCTTCGCCCCGGGCCGCACGGCCGCCGATGCCTGGCTCGGCGGGCTGGTGCTGGTCGCCACCCTGCTGCTGCTCTTCGCCGGCCGGATCGACGCGCGTCGCCCGTCGGATCTGGCGTTCGACGGTGCCGACCTGGCCGCCGCCGCCGTCACCACGGCGCTGATCGCCACCCTCGCCCGGATCACGGCGGTCATCTCGCCCGGCGGGCAGCTCGCGGTCGCCGCCGTGCTGGTGCTGGTGGTCGCCGTCGCCGCGCGGGCGATGCCCGAGGAGTGGCGACGCGGGCCGGTGCTCGGCATCGCCGTCGGCGCCGCCCTGATCGGGGTGCTGGCCGGCTGGTCGGCGCTGCGCGGCGGGGTGGGCGTGCTCGCCACCCCGGGTCCGATCTGGGCGGGCGACCTCACCGGTTGGCCGGCCGCGCCGACCGGCGGATCGACCTGGCAGGCCCCCGTCGCGCTGGCGCTGCTCGCGCTGGCCGCCGCGATCCTGCTCCCCACCCCGTGGAAGTACGACGTGGCAGGGATCGGCGTGGTGCTGGCCACCGTCGGCGTCCCGGCCGCCTTCGACCTGCCGTGGTGGTCCCCCGTCCTGGTGGGGCTGACCGTCGCCACCGTCTTCGGCACGGCCGCAGTGGCCTCCGCCGACCCCCGCGCCGGGCTGTCCCGGGCCACCGTCGCCGGGGTGGTCGCGCTGCACGCCGCCGGGGCCGGGTTGGTCCGCCCGTGGACCACCGCGCTCGCCCTGGGCGGCATCGCGCTGATCGGCCTGACCGTCGCGGCGATGGCCCGTTCCCTGGCCCCCTCGCTGGTCGAGGACGTCGAGACCGAGGGGATGCCGCCGCACCTGGTGCAGATCGGTGGCCTGGCGACGGCCGCCGCGCTGCTCGCGCTCCCCGGCGCGGTGGCCGCGCTGGCCGCCGAGTTCGGCCACGGGGCACAGGTGGTGCTGACCGCCGCGCTGGCCGCGTCCAGCTTCGGGCTCGCCGCGGTGGCCGCCGTCCGCCGGCAGGTCCCGCAGTATCTGCCGTACGCGAGCGCGGCGGTCGCCGGTGGGGCGACCGTCAGCGCCGTCGCCGCCATCTTCGTCGACCTACCCTCCGGGGTGTTCGCCGCCGCGGCGGCGCTGCTCGGCGTCCTCGCCGAACTGGTCAGGGCGGCGACCGTGCCACCGGTCGGGTCCGCCCAGCCGACCCGCCGCTGGGCGGTCCTGCTGGACGGTGCGCTGCGCCGGCTGCCTGACGACGGTACGCAGCGACGCTGGCGGATCGACCCGGCCGCCGGGGCGCTGGCCGCCGCGGCCGTGCCCACCGTGCTGGCCCTGGTGTCCCTCGCGCCGCTGCTGTTCGTGGCGCTGGTCGAGCCGCACCGGATGCTCGCCCACGTCTGGCAGGGGCCGCCGCCGCAGCTGCGGACCCCGCCACCGGAACTGGTGGACCCGACGCACGTGCTCACCGCGCTGCTGCTCACCGGCACCGCCGCGCTGGCCGCCATCGGTCTGGCCGGTGGCCGCCGGTCCCGGGCGGTGCCGGTGGTGCTGCCCGGTCTCGCGGTGACGCTGCTGATCACCCCGATCGCGCTGGGCATGGCGTGGCCGCAGAACGCCCTGGCCGCTCTCGCCGTCTTCACCATCT
Organism: Micromonospora sp. HM134; assembly: GCF_007833915.1. NCBI lineage: Bacteria > Bacillati > Actinomycetota > Actinomycetes > Micromonosporales > Micromonosporaceae > Micromonospora > Micromonospora sp. HM134. Next base: position 1,026,251 of record NZ_CP041061.1, on the reverse strand, counting down.
CGATGCTGGGTCTCGCGTTGACCCCGCCGCCCCCGCTGGCCGAGCGGGCCCGGTCGCTGCGGCTGGCCCGGGTACTGGTCTTCGTCATCGGGCTGGCCGGTGGCGGTGCGGGGCTCGCCGGCAGCCTCGCCAGCGAGGGGCTGACCCTGTTCACCCTGGGTGGCGCGGTCGGCGTCGGGGTGGTCGCCGCGCTCTTCGGCACCACCGGGCGGGCCCGCATCCTCGGCTGGCTGTTCGCCTCGCTGATGGCGCAGCTCTTCGTGCTCACCGCCGGTCTGGTGGCCGGCTTCCCCGCCGTCTGGTCGGCGTTCGGGGTGCTCGCGGTGGGCGCGGCGTTGCAGGTCTTCGCCGCGACGCTGCCCCGGCTACGGCGACCCGAGGCGCAACGGGAGGCCGCCACGGTCGAGTGGAGCGGGTACGCCGCCGCGCTCATCGCCCTGGCGTTGGCGTTCGACTCGCCCCGGCACATCGCCGCCCTGCTCGCCGCCTGGGGTGCCGTGCTGGGTGTGGCCGCGATCCGACCGGGGCGACGACCGGTGGAACGGCGGATCCTGTTCTGGGCGGTGGTCGCCTGCGAGATCGTCGCCTGGTGGATCATGATGCTGGTCGCCGACGTGGCGCTGCCCGAGGCGTACACGTTGCCGTTCGCGGCGCTCGCCCTGCTGGTCGGCATCCTCGAACTACGCGACCGCCCCGACCTGTCGAGCTGGGTGGCGTACGGCCCGGCGCTGATCGCGGCGTTCGTGCCGACGCTGGCGATCGTGCTGGCCACCGACTCCAGCATGCTGCGCCAGGTGCTGCTGCTGCTCGGCGCGGTCGCGGTCCTGGTGTACGGCTCGACCAGCCGGCAGCAGGCCCCGGTCATCGTCGGCGCGGCGGTGACCGCGATCGCGGCGGTGCACGCCCTGTTCAGCCTCGGCCCGTGGCTGGTGCTCATCCCGGTCGGCCTGGTGCTGCTGGTGCTCGGGGCGAGCAACGAACGCCGCCGCCGCGCCCAGGACCGGCTACAGACCGCCCTGCGCTCCATGAGATGAATCGGAGGGTCACGGCGGGGTCGGACGTGGTCGGGCTCAGTGGGCCGGGTGGTCGTGGACGTGCACTTCCCGGCCGGGTGATCGTGGGCGGGTGCACCCCGGCCGGGCGCGGGCCGGGCGGTCATGTGCCGGTCGGAACGGCCCAGGGCGGGCCACGGTGATCGACCCGCTTGGGGCGACGTTGCGGTGACGACGGGGTCGGATACCGCAACATCGGCCACATTGCGCGGGCAGCCCGCCTCCGGGGGCGGTCCCGCCCCAGGGTCAGGTCAGGGAGGCGCGGAGGGCGGCGTCCTTCTCGGCGACCAGCTCCTCCAGGTCGGCCTGGAAGGCGGTCATCCGGGCGCGCAGGGCCGGGTCGGTCGCGGCCAGGATGCGGACCGCGAGCAGGCCGGCGTTGCGGGCGTTGCCGATCGACACGGTGGCCACCGGAATCCCCGCCGGCATCTGCACGATGGACAGCAGCGAGTCCATCCCGTCCAGGTGCTTCAGCGGCACCGGCACACCGATCACCGGCAGCGGGGTGACGGAGGCGACCATGCCGGGCAGCGCGGCGGCCCCGCCCGCCCCGGCGATGATGACCTTCAGTCCCCGGTCGGCGGCGTCCCGGCCGTACTCGATCATCTTGACCGGGGTGCGGTGCGCGGAGATCACCGCCACCTCGTACGGGACGTCGAACTCGTCCAGGGTGGCGGCGGCGGCCTTCATCACCGGCCAGTCCGAGTCGCTGCCCATGATCAGCCCGACGGTGCTCACCCGTGCCCCTCCCGCAGCCAGCGGGCGGCCCGCGCCGCCCGCGCCCGTACGTCGTCCAGGTCGTCGCCGAGCACCGTGACGTGCCCGATCTTGCGGCCGGGTCGGACCTGCTTGCCGTACAGGTGGACCCGGGCACCCGGTTCGGCGGCGAAAAGGTGGTGCAGCCGCTCGTCGAGGGAGATCCCGCCCGGCTCGCCGCCGAGCACGTTCGCCATCACCACCACCGGGGCGGCGAGCGAGGTGTCCCCCATCGGGTAGTCGAGCACCGCCCGCAGGTGCTGCTCGAACTGGGAGGTCCGGGCCCCCTCGATGGTCCAGTGCCCGGAGTTGTGCGGGCGCATCGCCAGCTCGTTGACGACGAGCCCGGCGTCGGTCTGGAACAGCTCCACCGCCAGCAGGCCGACCACACCGAGCGCGGTGGCCAGGTCGATGGCGAGCTGCTGGGCGGCGACGGCCAGTTCCTCCACCAGGTCGGGCGCGGGGGCGAGCACCTCGACGCAGATCCCGTCCCGCTGCACGGTCTCCACCACCGGATAGACGGCGACCTGCCCGAACGGCGAGCGGGCCACCTGCACCGCCAGCTCCCGGCGCAGCGGCACCCGCTCCTCGACGAGCAGCGGGGTGCCGCCGGCGAGCAGGGTCGCGGCCAGCTCGGCGGCCTGCCCGGCGTCGTCGACCAGCCACACACCGCGCCCGTCGTAGCCGCCCCGGGCCGCCTTGAGCACCACCGGCCAGCCGTGCTCCGCGCCGAAGGCGAGCAGGTCGGCCGGGTCGTCCACCGGCCGCCAGGCCGGGTTGGGGGCGCCCAGCGTGCCGAGCCGTTCCCGCATCACCCGCTTGTCCTGGGCGTGCAGCAACGCGTCGGCGGGTGGGAACAGCTTCACGCCCTCGGCGGCGAGGGTGCGGATGTGCTCGGTCGGGACGTGCTCGTGGTCGAAGGTGACCACGTCACAGCCCTTGGCGAAGGTACGCAGCGCGGCGACGTCGGTGTGGTCGCCGTACTGCACGTCGGCGGCGACGAGCGCGGCGCCGTCGTCGGGGGCGAGCGCCAGCACACGCAGTGACTGGCCGAGGGCGATGGCGGCCTGGTGGGTCATCCGGGCCAGTTGGCCGCCACCCACCATGCCGACGACGGGCAGACCGGTACGGGAGTCCATAGCGCCGCCAGCCTAACCGGGCCGGCCCGCCGGCCGACCCGAGGGCCACCCCCGGCGGTCGGACGGCCACGCCCGACCGCCGGCCCGGCCGCCGGAGGCCGTCGGGAGCCGGAGGACTCCGGGCGGGCTCAGCCGAGCTGGGCGACCAGGTCGTCGACCGAGGTCACCGGCCGCTGGCAGACGAACCCCCGGCAGACGTACGCGGTGGGCCGCCCGTCGACCAGCGGGCGGTCGGCGAGCAGCGGCACGCCGGGCTGGTCGGGCCGGCCGGCGACCACCACCGCGCCGGGTGGGGCGTGCCGGTGCGCGGCGGCGACCAGCGGGTCCCCGGCCGGGTCGTCGGTGACCACCGCGATCTCGTACGGCCCGGAGAGCAGCGCCTCGCCCGTGGTGGCCGCGTACCCGGTGAACCGGGCGTGCCGGCCGACGATCGGCGCGACCGTGGACAGGGCCGCCTCGGCCGCCTCCCGGTAGCGGCTCTCCCCGCTCAACGCCGCGTACGCGGTCAGCGCCGCCGCGACCGCCGACCGGCCCGACGGGGTGGCGTTGTCGGTCGGGTCGGCCGGCCGGGCGACCAGGCGTTCGGCGTCGTCGGCGGTGTCGTAGAAGCCGCCGTCGGGGGCGGCGAACCGGGCCAGCGCGACGTCGAGCAGGCCACCGGCCAGTTCCAGCCAGCGTCCCTCGCCGGTGAGCTGGTGCAGCGCGCAGAACGCCTCGGCGACGCAGCCGTAGTCCTCCAGCACGCCGGCCGGCTCGCCGACGACGCCGTCCCGGGAAGCCCGCCGCAGCCGGCCGTCGACCAGGTGCACGTCGGCCAGGTGGGTGGCGGCGTCGCGCAGCGCCCCGTCGGCGACGATGGCGATCCCGTCCATCAGGTTGGCGTCCTCGTCGTCGGAGGTCACCCGGACGGCGACGACCTGGAGGAACTCGACGAGCGCGGTGATCGCCAGGCCGTTCCAGGCGGCCACCACCTTGTCGTCGCGGGCCGGTTGGGGGCGGGTGTCCCGGGCGGCCAGCAGCCGGCCCACCACGCTGCGCCAGCGGTCCCTGATCTCCGGGTCGGCGTCGTCGACGTCCCGGGCCAGCCGCAGCACGCTGGTGCCGGCGGTGCCGTGCCCGGCCGCGTCCGAGCCGGCGGCCGGGCGGGGTTCGAAGGTGCCGACCTCGGTGACGTCGAACAGGTCGGCGGCCCAGCGGCCGTCGTCCTCGCCGAGCGCCGCGACGAGCTGCGCGGGGGTCCAGACGTAGGTGAGGCCCTCCACCCCGTCGGTGTCGGCGTCGAGCGCGGAGGCGAAACCGCCGCCGGGGCGGTGCAGTTCGTCGGCGAGGAACCGGGCGGTGTCCCGGGCCACCCGGCGGGCCAGCGGGTCGCCGGTGAGCCGCCACAGCTGGGTGTAGACCCGCAGCAGCAGGGCGTTGTCGTAGAGCATCTTCTCGAAGTGCGGCACCGTCCAGTGGGCGTCCACCGAGTAGCGGGCGAACCCGCCGGCGAGCTGGTCGTGCAGGCCGCCCCGGGCCATCGCCTCGGCGGTGTGCCGGACGATCTCCAGGCTGCGCGTCGAGCCGGTGCGTTGGTGGTGCCGGAGCAGGAAGAGCAGGTTCATGTGCGGGGGGAACTTCGGTGCGCCCCCGAAGCCGGCGTTGGTCTCGTCGTACTCGGCGGCGAGCTGGTCGGCGGCGGCGTCGAGCAGTCCGGCGGTGAGCGGGGCGGTGGGGCCGCCGACGGCCTGGGCGCCGCCGATGGCCTCGACCACCGCGGCGCCCTGCCGCAGTACGGCCTCCCGCTGCTCCCGCCACGCGGTGCCTACCGATTCCAGCAGCCGGACGAAGTTGGGCTTCGGGAAATAGGTGCCGCAGAAGAACGGGGTGCCGTCGGGGGTGGCGAAGACCGTCATCGGCCACCCGCCCTGGCCGGTCATCGCCTGGGTGGCGGTCATGTAGACGGCGTCGACGTCGGGGCGTTCCTCACGGTCCACCTTGATCGCCACGAAGCCGGCGTTGACCAGCGCGCCGACCGTCTCGTCCTCGAACGACTCGTGGGCCATCACGTGGCACCAGTGGCAGGCGGCGTAGCCGACCGAGATGAGCACCGGGACGTCGCGCCGGCGGGCCTCGGCGAACGCCTCGTCGCACCAGGGCCACCAGTCGACCGGGTTGTCGGCGTGCTGGAGCAGGTACGGCGAGGTGGCCTGGGCGAGTCGGTTCACCCGACGACCCTATCCACCCCCGGGCGCACCCGCCGGGGCAACCGTCCCGCCGAAACCGGGCCTTCCCCCGTTCACATTCATCGTCTTTGATCTGTGCGGGTGCGGTGACCGGCACCGCCCTGCGAGGAGGTACCTCATGCGCGGTTCCCGTCTCCTGTCGGCGCTCACGTCGGTCGCGGTGGTGGCGGCGGTGTTCAGCACCGCCGCCCCCGCCTCGGCCGCGGTGGACCCCGGCACCCGGGTCTCGGCGACCACCGTGGTCGGCACGCACAACGCGTACGAACGCGGGACGTACACCTATCTGGCGCAGGCGCTCGACGCCCGCCCCGGCCTGATCGAGCTGGACGTCTGGCCGGACATCATCACCAAGCAGTGGCGGGTCAGCCACTCCAACCCGCTGGGCAACGACAACAACTGCGTCGCCGCCACCACCCCCGCGCAGCTCTACACCGGCACCCGCAACAAGAACCTGGAGAACTGCCTGGACGACATCCGGCTCTGGTTCGACGCCCACCCCGACGCCGGGCCGCTCCAGCTCAAACTGGAGCTGAAGACCGGCTTCAGCAGCCGTACCGGGCAGGGGCCGGTGCAGCTCGACGCGGTGCTCGCCGCCCGGCTCGGCAGCCGGGTGTTCCGCCCCGCCGACCTGCGCGGCGGGTACGCCACCCTGGACGCCGCCGCCCGCGCGAACGCCTGGCCGACCCGGGGGCAGCTCGCCGGGAAGGTGATCGTGGAGCTGATCCCCGGCACCGTCGAGGAGGGCAACCCGACCGACACCCTGTGGACCGACATCGAGTACGCCCAGCACCTCGTCGGCCTGGCGGCGGCCGGCACCCTCGGCCAGGCGCAGGCGTTCCCGGCGGTGCACCGGGCCCAGGCCGGCGACCCGCGCACCAGGTACGCCGACACCGGCCTGCGCCCGTGGTTCGTGCTGTTCGACGGGGACGCCAGCGCGTACGTCACCGGCGGCATCGACACCTCCTGGTACGACACCAACCACTACCTGCTGGTGATGACCGACGCGCAGAACGTCCCACCGGCGGTCGGCAACACCGACCCGACGGCCGCCCGCGCCCGGCTCGCCCAGCTCGCCGCCGCCCACGCCAGCGTCGCGTCGGCCGACTGGGCGGCCCTGCCGGCGGTGGTCGGCGAGGTGGTCCCCCGGGGTTGACCGGGCGACTCTGCGCTGTGTCGCCGATGTAGCGGTGTCCCTCCACCGGGATACCGCTACATCGGCGACCTTGAGTCGATCACGCCCGACGGGGACGGGCACGCCCGGTCAGGAGGCGCCGTCGGCGCGCAGCGGGAAGACGTTCGACTCGGCGGAGTCGCGCAGCGAACCGAGCACCGCGCCGATCTTGTCGGCGGGCATCGGCTTGAAGAAGTGGTAGCCCTGGGCGGCGGTGCAGCCCAACGCCACCAGCGCGGCCCGCTGCTCGGCCGTCTCCACCCCCTCGGCGACCACCCGCAACCCCAGCTCGTGGGCGAGCCCCACGGTGGCCCGGACGATCGCCGCCGCCTCCGGCGAGTCGGCCATCCGGATCACGAAGGAGCGGTCCACCTTCAACTCGTCCACCGCGATCCGGGTCACGAACGACAGCGACGAGAATCCGGTGCCGAAGTCGTCGACGGCCAACTGGACACCCATCGTGCGCAGGGTCGCCAGCACCTCGTCGATCACCTCCAGCTCGCTCATCACCACCGTCTCGGTGATCTCCAGGACCAGCTTGTGCGCCGGCACCTGGTGCCGGCGCAGCGCGTCGGCGATCTCCGCCGGCAGCCGGGGGTCGAGCAGGCTGCGCGCCGAGAGGTTCACCGAGATCGGCACGTCCAGCCCGTCCCGGGCCCACCCGGCGGCCACCGAGAGCGCCTTGTCCAGCACGTACCGGGTGAACGTGCCGAGCTGTTCGCTGTTCTCCACCGGGCGGATGAAGTCGGCCGGGCCGAGCCAGCCCCGCCGGGGGTGCTGCCAGCGGATCAGCGCCTCCACCCCGGTCGGTGCGCCGGTGGCCAGGTCGACCGCCGGTTGCAGGGCCAGCACCAGCTGGTCGTCGGCCTGCAACGCCTCCCGCAGCTCGGCCAGCAGGGCCAGCTGGTCGGTGCTGGCGGCGTCCCGGGTGCTGTCGTACGCGGCGACGCTGCCGCCGCCCTCCTTCGCCTGGTACATGGCGATGTCGGCCCGGCGCAGCAGCTCGGTCAGGTCGGCGGTGCCCGCCCCGGCCACCACCACCCCCACCGAGACCTCCACCGACATCCGCACCCCGGCCACCTCGGTCGGCACGGCCAGCCGCTCGGCGATCTCCCGGGCCTGCCGCAGCGCGTACGCCATCGGGGCGGCCCGGTCGCCGATCACCGGGACCGACGTCAGCAGCAGCGCGAACTCGTCGCCGCCGAGCCGGGCGAGCAGGTCACCGGGACGGGCCAGGGTGCCCAGCCGGTTGCCGGTGAGCCGCAGCAACTGGTCACCGGCGGCGTGCCCGAGGGTGTCGTTGACCTCTTTGAACTGGTTGATGTCGAGCAGCAGCAGAGCCACCGGATGATCGTGGGCGAGCTGCCGCAACGCCTGGTCGCCCTTGCTCAGCATGGCCGTCCGGTTGACCAGCCCGGTCAACGCGTCGTGCACCGCGTCATACGACGAGCGGGCGCTGACCAGCCGCAGCTCCCGGTGGGTGGCCGCGTCGTGCAGGGCGGCGGCCAGGGCGTCGGAGTAGGCCGCCAGCGCGTCCCGTTCCCGGTCGTCCGGCGGCCCGGAGACGGGGAACCGGACCCGGATCTGCCCGACCTGCACGTCACCGACGGCCAGCGGACGGACGAGTTCGTGGGAGTCCGGGGCCGCGCCGGCGGGTGGCCCGGCCTCCCGGTCCCGTAGCCGGCCCGAGGAGTCACCCCGGTAGCGCCGCCACCGGCCGTCGCCCCGGGCCACGTCCACGTCGACCAGTTCCGCGCCGAACAGGGCCAGCGCGCCGGTCACCGCAGCGGTGGCCACCCCCCGCTCGTCGAGCTGGTTGAGCGCGGCGGTGGCCTCGGCGAACGCGCGCCAGGTGCGCTGTTCCTGGTCGGCGCGCAGCCGGTGCCGGTAGGTCTGCTGGAGCAGCCAGAGCAGCGGCGGGAGCAGCAGCAGCCAGCGCGGGTCGACCTCCAGCAACGCCACCACGACCAGCCCGACCATCACGTTGCCGACGAACATCAGCACCTTGCCGCGCAGCGCGACGAGCAGTGCCGGGCCGACCGCCACGCCGTGCCGCAGGGCCAGGGTGGCACCGCCCAGCCCGGCGGTGGTGAGCAGGTAGGTGACCGCACCGGCGACGAGGGCGGGCACGAGCGTCGGGGTGGGGCCGGCCAGGAACGGCTCACCCAGCGCGGTGGCGACGACGACGGCGAGCGCGGTGGCCGCGGTCAGCGAGGCGGCGATCCGGACCAGTTCCACCGGGGGACGGCGGTCGGCGGCCAGCGACATCGCCGTCCAGGCCGCGCCGGTGCCGAGCAGCGCGGCGGCCGGCAGCCAGCCGGCCGGCGCCAGGTAGAGGCAGACGATCAGGGCGGCCTCGCCCCAGGTGATGCTCACCATGCCGGTGGCGGTGCGGAACCGCAGCCGGGCGAGCTGGGCCAGGGCGAACACGGCCGCGACGATGCCGAACCGGGCGACGGCCGGGAGCGGATCGTCGGCCGGCAGGGCGGTGGGCAGGCGCAGGCCGACCAGCACCGCCACCAGGGCGGTCACCGTCACCGCGAGGGTGAGGACGCGCACCCGCAGCGGAGTCTCCGGCGGCGTCGGCCCGTCGTCGGACGCGCCGGCCCTGCCGGAGGTCACCGCCCGGCTCCGTCCGCGGGGCCGTCGACGGCGCGACGGACGAACGCGGCTACGACGGTCATGGCACCCCCTCCCGCGCACGGCTCAGGGACTTTCGTCCCCCGGCGGAAGGCTAAGCCAATCCGGGTGGCCGCAACAGGGGGCGACGACCCGGATCGGCGTGATTCACGCTCCGGTCACCCCACTCAGGGCTGCTGGTGGCCGCTGGGCGGGTTCGTACGTGATTCCTGCCCCGTCGTCCCGTCCGACGGACCGGTAGCCGACGAATCGGTCCCGACCGGACCACCCTGGTGCGGGAACCGCTCGGGCAGCCGACGCAGCCGGGAGTTCATGTTGCGGATGAGCAGGACGGTGGCGGTGCCGAGGAGCACGATGAGGAAGAGGCCCATCGGCCCGGCCAGGCCGCCCGTGCGGGTGTCACCGAAGTTGTTCTCCGCGAGCACCTGGACAGCGTTCAGCATGGTGTTTTCTCCGATGTGCGGTGGAGTGTCAGCGTAGCCCCGCACCCCGGTCACCCGGCATGGGCGGCTTCGCGTACCCCGGCGAACAGGTCGGATTCCGGCAGCGGGGAGTCGACCGTCGAACGGACGAGCTGGAAGTCCTCCGTCGGCCAGGCGCGCTGCTGCAACTCGATCGGCACGTGGAACCAGAAGCCGTCCGGGTCGACCTGGGTGGCGTGGGCGCGCAGCGCGTCGTCGCGGACCGGGAAGTATTCGGCGCACTCGACCCGGGTGGTGATCCGGGTGCCCTTGTCCGGCCGCTCGTCCCACCGCTTGAGCCACTCGTCGTACGGCGAGGTGAGGCCGGCGGCCAGCATGCCCTCGTGCAGGGCGGTGATCTTGCCCTTGGAGAAGCCGATGTCGTAGTAGAGCTTCAACGGCTGCCAGGGGGTGCCCAGCTCCGGGTAGCGGTCGGGGTCGCCGGCCGCGTCGAACGCCGCCACGCTGACCCGGTGGCACATGATGTGGTCGGGGTGCGGGTAGCCGCCGTCCTCGTCGTAGGTGGTGACGACGTGCGGCCGGAACTCCCGCATCAGCTTCACCAGCGGCCCGGCCGCCACCTCGACGTCCTGGAGGGCGAAGCACCCCTCGGGCAGCGGCGGCAGCGGGTCGCCCTCGGGCAGGCCCGAGTCGACGAAGCCCAGCCAGGCCTGCTCGACGCCGAGGACGGCACGCGCGGCGTCCATCTCGGCCCGCCGGATCTCGCCGATGTTGGCCCACACCTCGGGGCGGTCCAGCTTGGGGTTGAGCACGCTGCCCCGCTCACCGCCGGTGCAGGTCACGACCAGCACGTCCACCCCCTCGGCGACGTACTTCGCCATGGTGGCGGCGCCCTTGCTGGACTCGTCGTCCGGGTGTGCGTGCACGGCCATGAGCCGCAGCTTCTCTGCCAACGTGGGCGCTCCTCGTCTGTGCCCGTCGGCGGCCCGCTCCGGGTCGCTCGCCCGACCTGTCGTGGTGACCTGCCGGCGCGGTTGCCGACCTGCCGGGCCGGGCTCGGCCCCGGGCTGGGAAGATGGACCCTGTCATTCTTGCCGATGCCGCCGACAACAACGCCAGGAGATACCCGCCGGTGACCGAGACGCACGCCACAGTTCCCTCGGCCGCGCCGGTGTTCCCGCCCGGCCGGTACGGACGCCGGCGGGAGCCCGAGCGCCGCCGCCCCCTGCTGCGCTGGGTGCTGGCGGCGGCCCTGACCGCCGGTCTGGTGCTGGCCTCGACGCAGCTCTACCAGCGTTACGGCGACCCGGAGTACAAGCCCGAGGTGATCACCTACACCGATGTCGACGACACCGGCGTCCGGGTCGACTTCCGGGTGACCGTGCCCGCGGGCGGTGCGGCGGTGTGCCTGGTCCGGGCCCGCTCGCACGCCGGGGCCGAGGTGGGCCACGAGGAGGTCACGGTGACGGCGGCCTCCGGCCAGCGGCACGTCACCACCCGGCACCGGGTCAGCACCACCGAACGCCCGTTCATCGGCGAGGTGGTCCGCTGCCGTCCGGCCGGCTGAGCGGCGACGGGACCAGGCCCCGGGTCGCGGCGGGCCGCCGGCCGTCCCCCGGCCGGGTGATCGACGACGCCCGGGAGTGCGCTCCACTGGTAGGTTGGTAAGTCACCTGTCAGCCAGCACGCACATCCGAGGAGTACGCCTGTGTCCACCAATGACCACAAGGCGCCCGCCACCTGGCTGTCCCAGGACGCGCACGACCGCCTCCAGGCCGAGCTCGACGAGCTGATCGCCAACCGGCCGGTCATCGCCGCCGAGATCAACGCCCGGCGGGAAGAGGGCGACCTGCGGGAGAACGGTGGCTACCACGCCGCACGCGAGGAGCAGGGCAAGGCCGAGGGCCGCATCCTCTACCTCAAGGAACTGCTGCGCACCGCCCAGGTCGGCGAGGCGCCGACCGCCGACGTGGTGGCACCGGGCATGGTCGTGACGATCTACTTCGACGACGACGAGGGCGACACCGAGACGTTCCTGCTCGGGTCGCGGGAGATCGCCGCCACCACCGAGCTGACGGTCTACAGCCCCGAGTCGGCGCTCGGCAAGGCCATCCTGGGCGGCCGTCCCGGTCAGGCGTGCACCTACACCGCGCCCAGCGGGGCGGACATCAAGGTGACGATCGTCAGCTTCGAGCCGTTCTCCGGCTGAGCCGCGCCGCCGCCGGGTCCACCGGCCCCGGCGGCGTCCCCCGCCACCCGCCGGGGCGTGACGTCCGGCTCACGCCTCGGCCGTGAGGGCCACCTGGTAACCGCTGGCCCGCAGTGCGCTGATCAGCGTGTCGGAGTGCTCGACGCCCCGGGTCTCCACCGACAGGGCCACCTCCACCTCGCCGAGCCGCAGGTGCGGGTTGGCCCGCTGGTGCTCCACGTCGACCACGTTCGCCCGGTGCTCGGCGATCTCGGTGAGCAGCGAGGCGAGCTGACCGGGCCGGTCCGAGCAGCGGACGGTGACCCGCAGGTAGCGGCCGGCGGCGGCGAGACCGTGCTCGATCACCCGCATCATCAGCAGCGGGTCGATGTTGCCGCCGGAGAGCACCGCCACCGTCGGGGTCCGCACCTGCACCGCACCGGCGAGCAGCGCGGCCACCCCGACCGCCCCGGCCGGCTCGACCACCTGCTTGCCCCGTTCCAGCAGCATCAGCAGCGCCCGGGAGATGTCCTCCTCGGCGACGGTGACCATCTCGTCGACCAGCTTGCGGACGTGGTTGAAGGTGATCTCCCCGGGCCGGCCGACCGCGATGCCGTCGGCGATCGTGGCGAACGCCGGCAGCCGGACGGGTTCCCCGGCGGCCAGGGAGGGCGGGAACGCGGCGGCGCTTTCCGCCTGGACGCCGATGATCCGGACGTCGGGCCGCAGCGCCTTCGCGGCCACCGCCATCCCGGAGATCAGGCCGCCACCGCCGACCCCCGTGATGATCGTCTCGACCTCGGGGCACTGTTCGAGGATCTCCAACGCGACGGTGCCCTGCCCGGCGATCACGTCCGGATGGTCGAACGGGTGGATGAACACCGCGCCGGTCCGCTCCGCGAAGGTCTGCGCGGCCACCAGCGACTCGTCGACGGTGTTGCCGATCAGCTCGATCCGCGCGCCGTACCCCTTGGTGGCGGCCACCTTCGGCAGCGGCGCGTTGACCGGCATGAACACGGTGGCGTGGGTGCCGACCAGGCCGGCGGCGAGCGCCACCCCCTGGGCGTGGTTGCCCGCGCTGGCCGCGACCACGCCCCGCTCCCGCTCCCGCGCCGACAGCCGGGAGATCCGCACGTACGCGCCGCGCACCTTGTACGAGCCGGCGCGTTGCAGGTTCTCGCACTTGAGCCAGACCGGGCCGGCCAGCGCCGCGCTCAGCGGCCGGGACGGCTCCAGCGGGGTGGTCCGGGTGACCCCGGCGAGCAGTTCCCGGGCGGCCCGTACGTCGGCGAGGTCGACCAGTTCCGTCATGCCCCGATCGTGCCACCAGCCCTCGGCCCGACGGCCGGGGAGGGCGTGTCGACCCGGGGGTAGCCGGGGGCGTGCCGGGTCCACGGGGCCTGCATCTCGAACTGCCCGGCCACCCCGAGCAGCAGCAGCTCCGAGCCGGGCGGGCCGACCAGTTGCGCGGCGACCGGCAGGCCGTCCGGGCGGCGACCCACCGGCACCACGATCGACGGCAGGCCGGCGACGTTCCACGGGGCGGCGAACGGGGCGTACCGGATGTTGGTCTTCATGTTCGCCAGCCAGGAGCGGCCGGACCAGGAGGTGGCCTCCGGCGGCGGCCCGGCCAGCGCCGGGGTGAGCAGCAGGTCGATCCCGTGGTCGGTGAAGAAGCCGACGGAGCGGTCCCGCCAGGCGGCCCGGTCGGCCTCCCGCACGTACCCCCGGCGTTGCGCCCACTCCCCCAGCGCGACGTGCCGGCGGCTGCGTCGTTGCAGGCCGCGCCGGTCGATGCCGGCGGCCCGCACGTCGGCTGCGGCGGCGGCGAGCCAGGTGGCGATGCCCTGGAGGCCGAGCGAGGTCGGGTAGACCGGGTCGGCGGGCACGGTGTCGTGGCCGGCGGCGGCGAGCAGGCGGCCGGCGGCGGCCACCGCGTCCCGGTTGGGGGCGTCCGGCGCGACGCCGCGCACCGGGGAGCGCAGCGACACGCCGACCCGCAGCCGGGACGGCGGGACCAGCTTGTCGGGGCGACGCCCGGCGAGCACCTGGAAGCCGACGGCGGCGTCGGCGACCGTGGTGGTGAGCATGCCGTGCTCGGTCAGCCCGAACCAGTCCTCCGCGCCGAGCTGGCACGGGACCACGCCCCGGCCGGGCTTGAGCCCGACCAGGCCGCAGCAGGCGGCCGGGATGCGGATCGAGCCGAGCCCGTCGTTGCCGTGCGCGATCGGCACCAGCCCGGCCGCGACCGCCGCGGCGGCCCCGCCGGAGGAGCCGCCGGGGGTGTACCGCAGGTCCCACGGGTTGCGGGTGACGGCGGTCGCGTCGTCGGTGATCGCCCAGAGTCCCAGCTCCGGCATCCGGGTCACCCCGAGGATCACCGCGCCCGCGCCGCGCAGCCGGCGCACCACCTCGTGGTCGGCCTCCGCCACCCCGGTACGCGCGGCGACCGACCCGTTCCAGGTGGGCAGGCCGGCGACCGGGGTGTTCTCCTTGACCGCCACCGGCACCCCGGCGAGCGGGAGGTTCGCCAGCTCCTCCTGCTCGTCGACCTTCTCCGCCTCGGTGATCGCCTCGCCGCCCCGGACCACCCGGAACGCGCAGAGGGCGCCGTCGACCCGGCCGACGTGGTCCAGGTGGTCGGCGACGACCTGGGTGGCGGAGACGTCACCCCGGCGTACGCCCCGGGCGATCTGCTTGGCGGTCGCCCCCACCCAGGTCGGCATGATGTCCTGCACGGCCACCTCTTCCCAGCCCGCGGTCAGCCCAGCGCCTGCTCCAGATCGGCGAGCAGGTCGTCGACCGTCTCGATGCCGACAGACAGTCGCACGAGATCGCCGGGAACTTCAAGCGGCGAGCCGGCGGCACTTGCGTGTGTCATCCGGCCCGGGTGCTCGATCAGGGACTCCACCCCGCCGAGCGACTCGGCGAGGACGAACAGCCGGGCCCGGTTGCAGATCTCCACGGCGTGCTCCTCGCCGCCGGCCGCCCGGAAGGAGATCATCCCGCCGAACCGGCGCATCTGCTTGGCGGCCACCTCGTGCCCGGGGTGCGCCGGCAGGCCCGGGTAGATGACCTGGGCGACCTTGGCGTGACCGTCGAGGAAGGCGGCGATCCGCTCGGCGTTGTCGCAGTGCCGGTCCATCCGTACCCCGAGGGTCTTGATGCCGCGCAGGGTGAGCCAGGCGTCGAACGGGCCGTTGATCGCGCCCATCGCGTTCTGGTGGTAGCGCAGCTCGTCGCCGAGGGTCGGATCGGCGACGATCAACGCGCCACCGACCACGTCGGAGTGCCCGCCGACGTACTTCGTGGTGGAGTGCACCACCACGTCCGCGCCGTGCGCGAGCGGCTGCTGGAGGTACGGCGAGGCGAACGTGTTGTCGACCGCCAGCAGCGCCCCGGCCTCGTGCGCGACCCCGGCCAGGGTGGCGATGTCGGCGATGCCGAGCAGCGGGTTCGTCGGCGTCTCCACCCAGACGATCTTCGTCTCGGGGCGGATCGCCGCCCGGACGGAGTCGACGTCGGAGACCTTCGCCGGGGTGTACGTCAGCCCCCACCGCTCGGCGACCCTGGCGAACAGCCGGTACGTGCCGCCGTACGCGTCGTCGGGGATCACCACGTGGTCGCCGGGCGAGCAGACCGTCCGCAGCAGGGTGTCCTCGGCGGCCAGGCCGCTGGCGAAGGCGAGCCCGACCCGGCCCCCCTCCAGCGCGGCCAGGCACTCCTGGAGGGCGTCGCGGGTGGGGTTGCCGGAGCGGCTGTACTCGTAGCCCTGCCGGGGCGCGCCGACGGCGTCCTGGGCGTACGTGCTGGTCTGGTAGATCGGGGGGATCACCGCGCCGGTGCGGGCCTCCGGGTCCTGGCCGGCGTGGATGGCGAGCGTCTCGAAGCCGTGACTCATCCCGCAGACGTTAGTCCGCCGCGCACTCCCGCCGGCCGGAACCCGCCCCCGCTCATCCCGCGCCTGCGCCCCGGCGGCGTCCGCTCCGCGTGGTGGGCGGGCGTGCGGGGCCTTAGGCTGCGCGGGTGAGCGGGTGTGTGTTCTGCGGGATCGTGGCCGGGGAGGTGCCGGCGTTCCGGGTGGCCGACGAGCCGGACGGGGTGGCGTTCCTGGACACCCGGCCGGTGTTCAAGGGGCACGTCCTGGTGGTGCCCCGTACCCACCTGGTCACCCTGACCGACCTGCCGGCGGCCGACCTGCCCGGCTACTTCGGGCTGGTGCAGCGCCTCGCGGCGGCCGTGGAATCCGGTCTGGGGGCCGGCGGGACGTTCGTGGCGATGAACAACCGGGTGTCCCAGTCGGTGGCGCACCTGCACACCCACGTGGTGCCGAGGACGAAGGGCGACGGCCTGCGCGGCTTCTTCTGGCCGCGTACCCGCTACGCCGACGACGCCGAGACGCGGTCCTTCGCCGAACGGGTCGCCGCCGCCCTGGCCTGAACCCCGCCGACATTCGGCGGGCTCAGCGGGCGAGAGGCGCTGTTCAGCGGGTAAGGAAGCCGGGCCCGCCGGTGTTGCATGCGGGGAGAGGTACGAGAGGAGTTCCACCGTGTTCCTTCGCCGCATGAAGGCCGAGATGATCAGCCCCGACCAGGCCCTGCCCGGCCGTCCGATCGCGATGCCGATCGGGGACCGGCACGAGGTGCTGGCGTCGTCGCTGAAGGGCCCGTTCCCGGAGGGCGCCCGGGTCGCCGTGTTCGGCATGGGGTGTTTCTGGGGCGCCGAGCGGCTGTTCTGGACCCTGCCGGGGGTGCTCACCACCTCGGCCGGCTACGCGGGCGGCTACACCGCCAACCCGACGTACGAGGAGGTGTGTTCGGGGATGACCGGGCACGCCGAGGTGGTCCAGGTGGTCTACGACCCCGCCGTGATCAGCTACGAGGACCTGCTCAAGGTGTTCTGGGAGAACCACGACCCGACCCAGGGCATGCGCCAGGGCAACGACGTCGGCAGCCAGTACCGCTCGACGATCTACACCACCAGCGACGAGCAGTTGGCCACCGCGCAGGCGTCCCGGGACGCGTTCGCACCGATCGTGGCGCGGGCCGGCAAGGGTGAGATCACCACCGAGATCGCCCCGCTGGGCGACTACTTCTTCGCCGAGGACTACCACCAGCAGTATCTGGCCCCGACGAAGAACCCGAACGGCTACTGCAACCACGGTCCGAACGGGTTGAGCTGCCCGGTCGGGGTGGCCCGTACGGCCGGCTGACCTGCCGACGTCCGGCCGTCGGGCGACCCGCCCGGCGGCCGTTTTCCGGGCCTGCGGTGTTTGTCACATCGTGGGCCCGGGGCGAATCGGGCACCCGTCGGGCCCCGGGCAGGAACGTCGGGTCGCGCGGCACCGTCACGGTGAGTGGCGCACATACTAGCAATCCCGTAACACGGCCGACATCGGCTCAACAGGCGAAGTGCAACAACCTCTGGCAGCATTGGCTGGCATGTGCGGACTTGCGGGAGAGTTCCGCCGTGACGGTTCCCGGGCCGACGTGTCGGCGGTGGAACGCATGGCGGCCACGATGAGTGACCGGGGGCCCGACGACAGCGGAGTGTGGTCACAGGGGGCCACCGCCCTCGGACACCGCCGCTTGAAGATCATCGACCTCTCCGCCGCCAGCGGGCAACCCATCGTCGACCCGGCCGCCGGGCTCACCGGAGTGTTCAACGGCTGCATCTACAACTACCGCGAGCTGCGCGAGGAGTTGCAGGCCCTGGGGCACCGCTTCTTCTCCTCCGGCGACAGCGAGGTGGTGGTCAAGGCGTACGCCGAGTGGGGGCTCGACTTCGTCGACCACCTGATCGGCATGTTCGCCGTCGCGATCACCGAGCGGGACACCGGCCGGCTGGTGCTGGCCCGGGACCGGCTCGGCATCAAGCCGCTCTACCTGGCCGAGACGCCCGGCGTGGTGCGGTTCGCCAGCACCCTGCCCGCCCTGCTGGCCGGCGGCGGCATCGACACCGGCATCGACCCGGTGGCGCTGGCCCACTACCTCAGCTTCCACAGCATCGTGCCGCCGCCGCGCACCATCCTGCGCGGCGTCGCCAAGCTCCCCCCGGCCACCGTCCGGGTCTACGAGCCGGACGGCCGCACCCACGAGCGGGTCTACTGGGACCCGTCCTTCACCCGGGACGCGTCGCGCGCCGACTGGTCGGCCCGCGACTGGGAGGACGCCCTGCTGGAGTCGCTGACCACGGCGGTCCGTCGCCGGATGGTCGCCGACGTGCCGGTGGGGGTGCTGCTCTCCGGCGGGCTGGACTCCAGCCTGGTGGTGGCGTTGCTGGCCGGCGAGGGGCAGACCCGGTCCGGGCTGTCCACCTTCTCCATCGGCTTCGACGCCGTCGGCGGGCGCGAGGGCGACGAGTTCGTCTACTCCGACCTGGTGGCGCAGACCTTCGGCACCGACCACCACCAGCTCAAGGTGGCCGCCGGTGACCTGGTGCCGCCGCTGGAGGCGGCGGTGGCCGCGATGAGCGAGCCGATGGTCAGCCACGACTGCGTCGCGTTCTACCTGCTCAGCCAGGAGGTGTCCCGGCACGTCAAGGTGGTCCAGTCCGGCCAGGGCGCGGACGAGATCCTCGGCGGCTACCACTGGTACCCGCCGCTGGCCGGCATCGACCGGGAGCAGGCGCTCGACACGTACGCGAAGGCGTTCTTCGACCGGGACGCGGCCGGGCTGGCCCGGGTGCTCAACCCGGCGTGGTTGGCCGACGGCGACCCGGCCCGCGAGTTCGTCGCCGCCCACCTGGGCCGGGCCGGGGCGCAGACCGCCGTCGACGCCGGCCTGCGGATCGACACCCAGATCATGCTCACCGACGACCCGGTGAAGCGGGTCGACAACATGACCATGGCGCACGGTCTGGAGGCCCGGGTGCCCTTCCTCGACCACGAGTTCGTGGAGTTGGCGGCGGGCTGCCCGCCCGAGCTGAAGCTGGCCCAGGGCGGCAAGGGCGTACTCAAGGAGATCGGCCGCCGGGTCCTGCCGCACGAGGTGATCGACCGCCCCAAGGGCTACTTCCCGGTGCCCGGCCTGACCCACCTGGAGGGCAAGCTCCTCGACCGGGTCCGCGACGCGCTCACCGCGCCGCAGGCCCGCCGCCGCGACCTGTTCCGTGCCGACTACGTCGATGCGCTGCTCGCCGACCCGAACGCCGAACTGACCCCGTTGAACGGAAACAAACTGTGGCAACTGGGACTCCTGGAAATGTGGCTCCAGAGCCACGGAATCGACTGACCGTGAACGAGACCCTCGCGACCGGCACAGCCCGAACCGACCGGGAACGGGTGCTCGGCCGCCGCCGGGAACGGATCGGCCCCGGCGGTGACCCGGTCGCGCCGGGTGCCGCCCCGGAGCCGCGCCGGGAGCCGGCCGGACCGTCCGACGTGGTCCTGGACTGCGGCTGGGGACGGCTGGTCTTCGGCCAGACCTTCCACGAGCAGATCGCGGTGGCGCAGGTGCTGCGGTCCGAGGCGGCCGGCGCGCGGGACATCTGCATCTATCTGCGGGACCCGCACGTGCTGGTGTCCCGGCTGCCCGACGAGCTGTTCATCGACCCATCGCTGACCTACCGGCTGCCGCTGGGCGAGCGCCGCCCGGAGGCCACCGAGCGGATGGAGATCCCGGGGCTGGTCGTCCGGCCGCTGCGCGATGCCGACGACGCCGACGCGGTGAACCGGATCTACGCCCGCAACGGCATGGTCACCGCGCCGGTGGAGGTGCTCGTCGACAACGCCGGCACCGACCGGTTCCTGCACCTGGTGGCCGAGGCGAGCACCGGCGAGGTCGTCGGCACCATCACCGGCGTCGACCACGTGGCGGTCTTCGGCGACCGGGAGAACGGCGCGAGCCTGTGGTGCCTGACCGTGGACTTCAACACCGCCCCGCCCGGCACCGGCCAGGCCCTGCTCACCGAGCTGGCCGACCGGCTCGACGTGCGGGGACGCGCCTTCGTCGACCTGTCGGTGCTGGCCGAGAACTCCGGTGCGATCCGGCTCTACGAGCGGCTGGGCTTCCACCGCACCGGCACGCTCTGCGTCAAGCGGAAGAACCCGATCAACGAGCGGCTGTTCCTGCCGGCCACCCCGGCGGGCTACGACGAGCTGAACCCGTACGCGAGGATCGTCGCCGACGAGGCGATGCGGCGCGGCATCCGGGTGGAGGTCACCGACGCGCACTGGGGTGAGCTGCGGCTGACAAACGGCGGCCGGACGATCGTCACCCGCGAGTCGCTGTCCGAGCTGACCTCGGCGGTGGCGATGAGCCGCTGTGACGACAAGCGGGTCACCCGGCGCATCCTCACCGAGGCGGGCCTGTCGGTGCCGCGTGGCCGGACCGCCACCGGCGACGCCGACGACCTGGCCTTCCTCACCGACGTCGGCCCGGTGGTGGTCAAGCCGGCCCGGGGCGAGCAGGGCAACGGCATCACCGTCGGGGTACGCACCGCCGAGGCGCTGGCCACGGCCGTCGAGCTGGCCCGCCGGTTCTGCCCCGACGTGCTGGTCGAGGAGCTGCGCGCGGGCGAGGACCTGCGGGTGATCGTGATCGACCACGAGGTGGTGGCCGCCGCCGTCCGCCGACCGGCGCAGATCACCGGCGACGGGGTGCACGACGTCACCGAGCTGATCGAGCGGCAGAGCCGGCGGCGGGCCGCCGCCACCGGCGGCGAGTCCCGCATCCCGATCGACGAGATGACCCGCGAGGTGGTGGCCGAGGCCGGGCACCGGATGCACGACGTGCTGCCCGAGGGGCAGGTGTTGGCGGTGCGCCGGACGGCCAACCTCCACACCGGTGGCACAATCCACGACGTGACGGCCGAACTGCACCCGGCGATCGCCACTGCCTGCGTGGCGGCGAGCCGGGCCCTGGACATCCCGGTGACCGGGCTGGACCTGCTGGTCCCCGCCCCCGACCAGCCCGAGCACGTGTTCATCGAGGCGAACGAGCGGCCGGGGCTGGCCAACCACGAGCCCCAGCCGACCGCCGAGCGTTTCGTGGACCTGCTCTTCCCGGGCACCCGGGCACCGCAGCGCCTCTGGAGCCCGGCCGGGCCCGGAGGGGTCGCGTGAGCCTCAAGCCCCTCGACATCGATCTGGACTACCTCCGTCAGGTGCTGGTGGAACTGCTCGACATCCCCAGCCCGTCGGGGCGTACCGACCACGTGCAGCAGTACGTGGGGGAACGGCTCTCCGCGCTGGGCATCCCGTCCACGCTGACCCGGCGGGGGGCGCTCAGCG
Source organism: Micromonospora sp. HM134 (assembly GCF_007833915.1). Classification (NCBI taxonomy): domain Bacteria; kingdom Bacillati; phylum Actinomycetota; class Actinomycetes; order Micromonosporales; family Micromonosporaceae; genus Micromonospora; species Micromonospora sp. HM134. The sequence continues at coordinate 1,005,426 of NZ_CP041061.1, read as the reverse complement.
CCTGCCTGCCCGGCCCCCGGCAGACGGGTGCGGACCGGGCGATCGTGGTGCACACCGACACCATCGGCGGGATGGTCAAGCGGCTCAAGGAGAACGGCCGGCTGGAGCTGAAGACCATCGGCACCCACTCGGCCCGGTTCGCCGAGGGCGCGCACGTGCGGATCTTCACCGACGACCTGGACCGGGTGGTCACCGGGCAGGTGCTGCCGTTGAAGGCCAGCGGGCACCGCTACAACGACGACGTCGACCTGCAGGGCGTCGGTTGGGAACACGTCGAGGTCCGGGTCGACGAGCCGGTCGAGGACATCGCCGGCCTGCGGGCGCTCGGCATCGACGCGGGCGACTTCGTGGCGTTCCTGCCGAACCCGATGGTCACCCCGTCCGGGTACGTGAAGTCCCGGCACCTGGACGACAAGGCCGGGGTGGCGGCGGTGCTGACCGCGTTCAAGGCGGTGGTGGACGCCGGCATCACCCCGACGGTCACCGCCCACCTGCTGGTCACGGTCACCGAGGAGATCGGCCACGGGGCCAGCCACGGCCTCGACCCGGACGTCGCCGAGATCGTCTCGGTGGACGCGGCGGTGGTCGCCCCCGGCCAGCAGTCCCGGGAGGACGCGGCGACCCTGGCGATGGGCGACGGGGTCGGCCCGTTCGACTACCACCTGACCCGCAACCTGGCCACCATCGCCCGGGAACACGGGGTGGACCTGGTCCGCGACGTCTTCGACTACTACCGCTCGGACGTCGCGGCGGCGGTCGAGGCGGGCGCGCACGCCCGGGTGGCGCTGCTCGGTTTCGGGGTGGACGCCACCCACGGCCACGAGCGCACCCACCTCGACGGGCTGCGCCACCTGACCCAACTGCTCTGCCTCTATCTCCAGAGCGACCTGGTCTTCCCCGAGTGGGACGCCGAGCCGGAGGGTGACCTGGCCGACTTCCCGTCGCTGGCGGTGCAGCCGGCGGGCGGGGACGGCCCCCGCGAGGGCCCGATCGGCATCGACTGACCGGCTGGTAGCCGCACTGCCGGAGCAACAGGTGAACGGCGGGCACGACATCGCGCGTCGTGCCCGCCGTTCACCGAGCGCCCCGGCCCCTCACCGTGGCGTCGGTCCCTGCGGTCGGGTCACCGGTTACCGCGTTGCGCCGCGTCGAGCAGGGCGATCAGCGCCCCGGTCACCCGCAGCACCGCGTCCCGGGCGGCCGGGTCACCGGTGATCCGCTGTTCCGCCCGGTCGGCCAGCTGCCCCAGCAGTTCACCGGCGCGGGCCGCGTTCCCGGCGGTGCCGGCCTGCTCGGCGCGCTGGAGCCGGTCCTCCAGCCGGGCCGCCACGTACTCGGTGATCCGGCCGGCGGCGACGTACTCGGTGATGAGGTCACGCAGGTCGGAGTACCAGGCGGGGTCGCGGGTGTACGACGCGGGCAGGTAGCCGGCGTCGGCGGCGGCGAGGGTGGCCGCGACGCTGGCGTCCACGTACGACGCGACGGTCGGGTAGCGGGCGGCGAGTTGCGCGTCGGTCAACGGCACCGAACTGCCGTCGAGGAAGCAGAAGCCGGGCCCGGTGTTGCTGCCGCTGTTGACCCGCAGCGGCACCTCGTGCTGGGCGAGCCGGATGCCACCGAGGGCGAGCCCCAGCTCGTCGCGGGCGACAGCCGGCGGGGTCGTGGTGGTCGTCCGGATCGGCGGGGCGCTGGGCGGGGCCACCTGCTGGGCGACCCAGGCGACGGTGTGGTCGTAGACGGCGTTCTGCACCATGTGCTGCGGGATGCGCGACAGCGAGGGCAGCGTGCAGGTCTGCGGCTCGCCCGGGTAGCCACCGGGGTAGCTGCCGATGTCCCGCTTGCGCAGCGGCCCGTAGTCGGTGATCAGCTTCCAGTCGCCGTGCGAGGCACCGGCCACCTCCCAGGAGCGCAGCACCGGCGAGTCGGCCTGGGCGCGGGCGGCGGCGGGCAGGATGCCGCTCGCCACGTCCCCCTCGGAGTTGATCCGGAACACCGGCGTCGTCAGGTCGGTCCGCAGCACCCCGCCGCCGCCGTGCAGGACGACCGCGTCGAGCACGTTCGCCGACTGCTGGACGCCGTTGTAGTAGTTGGCGAGGCGGCCGGCCGACTGCGAGTGGCCGGTGGCGATCACGTACTGCGGGGCGGGCAGCTTGCCCAGCGGGTCGACGCCGGTCGGGTTGCGGACCGCCTTCACCGCCTGGCTGAAGATGTCGTACGAGAGGCTGTCGTCGGTGACGGTGCCGCCCACGGTGACGTCCAGCGGGCCGTACCGGGTGGGGCTCCACACCTTGAGCCCGGTGGCCGAGTGCAGCCCGGCCCGTTGGGCGGAGACCCCGACCCAGGCGTAGCCCGAGCGGATCAGGTGCTCGTGCGACTGGAACCAGTCGACCTCCTGGTCCCACTGGTTGCTGACGTTGTTCCACTCGGCGACCACCACGCCGTTGAACTTCTTGGTGTTGGCCGGCCGGCGGACCACCAGCCGGGTGCCGTAGGGCTGGTCGGTGGCGATGGTCGTCGCGTTCTGGGTGCCCTGCACGGCGTACCGGGTGGCGGTGCCGAAGAGGAAGAACTCCTCCTCGACGTAGCCGGCGGCGGCAAGGTTGACGTCGGTGGCGAGGAACGGGTAGCCGTGGCCGGGGTCGCCGACCGGGGTGGTCCGGGCGATCGGTCCGGCGACCACCGGGTTCGCCACGTTCGCGCCGGTGGCGGTGGACGGCCGGGTGGTGGCCGGCGCGGCGGCGTCCGCCGGGGGGACCGGGCCGGCGGCGACGGCCAGCATGCCGACCAGGCCGAGGGTCAGGGATCGTCGGGTGTTCCTGCGGGTGGTGGACGAGACGGGCACGGTTCACCTCACGGGGGGAGCGACCGAGGGGACGGCTCGGGCGGGCAGCGGCGGGAGGTGGCCACTGTGGGGCAGAGAGTAATGCTCACATCAGGCGAAAGATAGGCCAGATGAACACGAACTTTCGCTTCGTTGAGCAAAAGTCCTCCGAAGCGCCCGACCGGCGACGGGCGACCCCCGACCGCAGGACCGCGCAAAAAATCACTACCGGCACCCGGGGTGCAGTGGGTAGCGTGGCGGTACACGGGAAAGGAGGTGGTCCAGACTTGTATAGCAATCGGACTCGTGAGGTGGCTGTCCGCTAGCCGCTGTCCTCGACAGTGAACGACCAGCATGATCGTCGAGACCGTGTGGCAGCGGTGCGGCGAATCCACGACAGCCACCCGACCCCCGGGGTGCCGACCCAGTCCAGTCGGCCCGTGCGCGAGCACGGAAGCCCCGGGGGTCGCTTCGTCTCCGGGGGAGGCCGGCGGTGTCCATGCGGGAGCTGACCGTGCTCGGCACGGCCAGCCAGACCCCCACCCGGCTGCGCAACCACAACGGCTACGTGCTGCGCTGGGACGACGAGGTGATCCTCTTCGACCCGGGCGAGGGCAGCCAGCGACAGCTCCTGCACACCGGGATCACCGCCACCGACCTGACCCGGATCTGCGTCACCCACTTCCACGGCGACCACTGCCTCGGCCTGCCCGGCACCATCCAGCGGCTCTCCCTCGACCGGGTGCCGCACCCGGTGGCGGTGCACTTCCCCGCCGGTGGCGCGGAATACTTCGCCCGGTTGCGGCACGCCAGCAGCTTCCACGAGACCGCCGAGCTGGCCGTCGAGCCGATCACCGCCGACGGGCAGCGGATCACCCTGGGCGTCGGCACGCTGGAGGCCCGCCGGCTGCGGCACCCGATCGAGACGTACGGGTACCGGCTGGTCGAGCCGGACGGCTGCCGGATGCTGCCGGAGCGGCTGTCCGCGTACGGCATCGGTGGACCGGCCGTCGGCGAGCTGCTGCGCGCCGGCCACCTGGACGTCGGCGGACGCCGCGTCACCCGGGACGAGGTGAGCGTGGTCCGGCCGGGGCAGCGGTTCGCCTTCGTGATGGACACCGGCCTCTGCGACGGGGTGTTCGCCCTCGCCGAGCATGCCGACCTGCTGGTCATCGAGGCGACGTTCCTGGCGTCGGAGGCCGCGCTCGCCGCCGAGGTCGGCCACCTGACCGCCGGCCAGGCCGCCCGGGTCGCCACCGAGTCCGGGGTACGCACCCTGGTGCTCACCCACTTCTCCCAGCGGTACGCCGACCCGCGCCGCTTCCACGACGAGGCCCGTGAGCACTTCACCGGGGAGCTGGTGGTCGCCGAGGACCTGACCACCGTGCCCGTCCCGCCCCGGCGGGTAGCCTCGGCCGGGTGACCGTCACGCTCCGTCCCGCCGTCGCCGACGACCTGATGCCGGTGGGCGCCCTGCACCAGCGGTCCCGGGTCGCGGCTTACTCGTCGTTCCTGCCGGCGGAGGCGTTGGCCGACCCGACGCCCGAGGCGATGGGCACCTACTGGGTCGAGCGGTGGACGTGGGAACGCGACGAGCACCTGATGACCGTGGCCGAACGGGACGGCCGGCTGGTCGGGTTCAGCTACCTCGGCCCGGACGACGCGGGTGACCCGGCGACCGGGCTGCTCAACGCCATCCACCTCGACCCGGCCGAACGGGGCCGGGGCACCGGCCGGGCGTTGATGGTGGACGCGTTGGACACCATGCGCGCCCGGGGCTGGCGTCGCGGGGTGTTGTGGGTGCTGGAACGCAACCTCGCGGCCCGGCACTTCTACGAGCGCGGCGGCTGGCAGGCGACCGGCGAACGCCGGAAGGAGCGGATCGGGCGCGCCCCCACCGCACAGCTCCGCTACGCCCGGCAGCTACCGGGCTGCTGACCGTCAGGTGCCGTCGCGGTCCGCGTCGACCGAGAAGTTGATCACCGAGAGGTAGCCGTCGCCGTCCTCGACGACCTTCGTCAGCATCGTCTCGGCGTAGATGCTGTCGTTGTCGTTGAACGTGTCCCGCCCGGTGTGCGCGGCGTACGGCGCGGCGGCGTACACCCTGCTGTTGAGGGTCTCGTCGAACATCATCTGGGTGGTCAGCACCCGGTTGTCGCCCACGTGCACCATCGCGTGGATGTGCGTGGTGCGGCCCCGGTACCAGCCCGGCCAGATGGTGGTGAACTCGACGATCCCGTCGGCGTTGGTGACCTGGGCGCCGCGTAGGTAACGCTTGTCGTCGGTCGGCGTCAGGTCCGCCGCCGACCCCTCGGCACCGCCGCCGGGGGCCGCCCCACCCCCGGGCGGGTTGCCGGTGGGCGGGTTGCCACCGGGCGTGCCGCTGGGCGGGGTGCCACCGGACGGCGCGCCGCCGCCCGACGCGCCGGACGACTGGGCCTCCGCCCCCGAGTAGAGGCCGGCCGCGTCGCAGTGCCAGATCTCCACGACGGCGTCGGCCAGCGGCCCGCACTGCTCGCTGTCCTGCACCCGGATCGCCACCCGCAGCCGGGTGCCCGCCCGGTCCTCCCGGATGTCGCTGCGGATCTTGTCGGCATCGAAGTAGTACGGGCCCTGCGTGGTGCTCGCGGTCAACGTGCAGGTGTTCGCCGCGCCGAACAGCGCGGCCAGGTCCGCCGACGTGCTGGCGGTCGCCTGCGGGGACACGGTTTCCCCGGTCGACGTGGTGACCGTGCCGCCGTCCCGGCCGCAGGCCGCGAGCAGACCGGCCAACCCGATCGAGCCGACTCCGGCGATCAAACGGCGGCGGCTGACCCGCTGCCCCTCGTGGTGGTCGAGGTCGTGGCGCATGTCGTTCCTCCCGTGGGTCGGTGCCTCTCGGCTGACCCCGACGGTAGGCAGGCTGCACGGACGCCCTCTGTGCCGCTCCTGTCCCCCTGCTGTGAATGGTCGACCCGGACACGCTGCGGGGCCCCTCCCACCGCAAGGGGCCCCGCAGGTGCGTCGGATCAGTGCGCGCCGAGGTGGGCGAGCAGGTCCTGCCGGGTCAGCACGCCCTTGGGCTTGCCGTCGACCAGCACCAGCGCCGCGTCGGACTTCTCCAGCATGCCGACCGCCTCGCTCACCGGCTGACCGCCACCGATCATCGGCAGCGGGTCGGCCATGTGCCGTTCGATGGTGTCGTGCAGGTGCGCCTGGCCGGTGAACAGGGCGTCCAGCAGATCCCGCTCGGCGATCGAACCGGCCACCTCACCGGTCACCACCGGCGGCTCGGCCTTGAGCACCGGGAGCTGGGAGACGCCGTACTCGCGCATGTAGTCGATGGCGTCGCGGACCGTCTCGGTCGGGTGCACGTGCACCAGTTCGGGCAGGCCGCCCGGCTTGCTCGCCAGCGCGTCGGCGACCGTCGGTTCGGTGCCCGAGTGGTCGAGGAAGCCGTACCGGGCCATCCACCGGTCGTTGAAGATCTTGGACAGGTAGCCCTTGCCGCTGTCCGGCAGCAGCACCACGACCACGTCGTCCGGGCCGGCGGCGCGGGCCACCTCCAGCGCCGCCACCACGGCCATCCCGCAGGAGCCGCCGACCAGCAGACCCTCCTCCCGGGCCAGCCGTCGGGTCATCTCGAAGGACGCCTTGTCGGAGACCTCGACGATCTCGTCGGCGATACCCCGGTCGTACGTCTCGGGCCAGAAGTCCTCACCGACCCCCTCGACCAGGTAGGGCCGGCCGGTGCCGCCGGAGTAGACCGAACCCTCCGGGTCCGCCCCGATCACCTTCACCCGCCCCTCGGACGCCTCCTTGAGGTAGCGCCCGATACCGGAGATCGTGCCGCCGGTGCCGACCCCGGCCACGAAGTGGGTGAGCCCGCCCCCGGTCTGCTTCCACAGCTCCGGCCCGGTGGTCTCGTAGTGCGAGCGCGGGTTGGCCGGGTTGCTGTACTGGTCGGGCTTCCACGCGCCGGGGATCTCCCGGGCCAGCCGGTCGGAGACGTTGTAGTACGACCGGGGGTCCTCCGGGGCGACGGCGGTCGGGCAGACCACCACCTCGGCCCCGTACGCCCGCAGCACGTCCTGCTTGTCCTGGCTGACCTTGTCGGGGCAGACGAAGACGCAGTGGTAGCCCTTGAGCTGGGCCACCAGGGCCAGCCCGACACCGGTGTTGCCGCTGGTCGGCTCGACGATGGTGCCGCCGGGGCGGAGAATCCCGGCGGCCTCGGCGTCCTCCACCATCCGCAGCGCGATCCGGTCCTTCACCGAGCCGCCCGGGTTGAGGTACTCCACCTTGGCCAGCACGGTCGCCCGGATGCCCGCGGTGACGTTACGCAGCCGCACCAGCGGGGTGTTACCGATCAGGTCGACGACGTTGTCGTAGTACTGCACCTCGTTGTGCCCTTCGTTGCGGCGCCGACGACGGCGGCCTGGCAGACGGTCCTTCGTCGCTCAGCGTACGTGCCCTCAGAGCGTCACATGACCGGGGATGACGGAGGCCCGGCGGGCCTCCCACTCCAGGAAGCGCTCGGTCTCCGACAGCACGCTGCCGGCCAGCCAGGTGACCATGACGGCGTCGTCCACCAGACCGAGAACGGTCAGGAACAGCTCCGGCACCAGGTCGACCGGCGACACCACGTAGACCGCCGCGGCCGTCATCATCGCCAGCCGGAGGCCGCCGTCGTACTCGCCCTTGGCGGTGGCCCGGATCATCCGGGGCAGCGCCGCCAGCCGGGCGCCCAGCGACGGACCACCCCGGGCGCCGGCCGCCAGCGACCGGGCCAGCGCCGTGAACGCCGCGGTGCGCTTCAATGTCCTACCCATCTCATCCAGCCCCTCTCCACCGACCAGCGTGACTGGCCCGCGCAAGCCGCCGCCACCTGCGGCGGGGCACCCACGGGTGCCCCCGCCACCCGACCAGGTACCCAGAACCGTCGCCGCCCAGCCCGAAAACCGGCCGTCCTGACGGAGGCGGGGTGACGCTGCGGCGCGATAATGTCGCTGTATGGGGGTGGCAGGTTCCGTCGTACCGGTTGGTCCGCGCTGGCACCGCGCCTGGCAGCTGGTCCGGCTGGCGGCGATCGGCACAGGTGCCACCGTGGCGGCCGTCGCCGCGACCGGCGGCGTGCTGCTCGGGCAGGCCCGGCAGGCCCGGCGCACCATCCCGATGGCGGAGGCCCCACCACCACGCTGCGACGGCGTCTACGGTGCCAAGATCCCCGGCCCGCCGCTGACCATGGTGATCCTCGGTGACTCCTCCGCCGCCAGCTACGGGGTGGCGCGGCGGCGCGAGACCCTGGGCGCGCTGCTGGCCACCGGGCTGTCCCGGCGGCTGCACCGGGCCGTACGGGTGCACCGCTTCGCCGTGGTCGGCGCGCTCTCCGCCGGGCTGCGCCCACAGGTCGAGGCGGCCCTGGACTGCACCCCGGACGTCGCGGTGATCCTGGTCGGCGGCAACGACATCACCAACCGCACGTCCTACCCCGTCGCCGTGCGCCACCTGGTCGACGCGGTCCGCACGCTGCGCGCCGCCGGGTGCGAGGTGGTCGTCGGGACCTGCCCCGACCTGGGGGCGATCCGGCCGATCCAGCCCCCGCTGCGCTGGCTGGCCCGGCGGTGGAGCCGGCAGCTCGCCACCGCCCAGACGGTCGCGGTGGTCGAGGCGGGCGGTTGGACGGTCTCCCTCGGCGACCTGCTCGGACCCCGGTTCGCCGCCGAGCCGACCCGGATGTTCGCCTGGGACAGGTTCCACCCCTCCGCCGAGGGGTACGCGATGGCCGCCGCCGCGCTCCTGCCGACCGTGCTGTCGGCGCTCGGCAGCGGGGAGCGCCGGCCGACGCTGGCCCCGGGCGAGGGCGTACGGTCGCTGCCCCAGGCCGCCCACGAGGCGGCCCGCAACGCCGGCACGGAGGTCAGCGGCACGCAGGTCCGGGGCCGGGACCACGGCCCGGCCGGTCGCTGGGCGCAGCTGCGGCGGCGGGCCTTCTTCGGCGTCGCCCCGGTGCCGCAACCCGGCACCGGGGCCGACTCACCCCAACTGGAGGGACTGGCATGAGCGAGCGCAGCGAGCGAACCACCGGGTGCCGCAGGTGCCCCGCCGGGCCGGTCACCGCCGCCGTGGGCCCCCGGGCGGTGACACCGTGACGGGCCGCTCGCTCGGCGGCGAGCTGGCCGTACGGCTCGGCAAGGCCGCGGCGGTCTCCCTGGTCGCCGGGACGATCAGTGGTGCGGCGGTGCTCGCCGGTCAGGCGGTGGCGGCCCGTAACCGCGACTACGCCCAGCCGGAGCTGGGACTGGCGCTGCGGGCCACGGTCGGCCGGGTAGGCGCCCCGCTGCTGCGGCTGGTGCTGCTCGGTGACTCCTCGGCGCTCGGCGTCGGGGTGGCCCGCTTCGACGAGACGGTCGGCGGTCAGCTCGCCCACCTGCTGACCGAGGGGCCGACCGGCCGGCGGGTGCACCTGTCCAGCGTGGGGGTGTCCGGGTCCCGCTCCACCGACCTGGCGACCCAGGTGGCGCGGGCGTTGCTGGGTGACCGGCCGGACGTCGCGGTGGTGCTGATCGGGGCGAACGACGCCACGGCCATGCGGCGGCCGGCGGAGGCGGCGGCGTACCTCGCCTCGGCGGTGCGCCGGCTGCGGGAGGCCCGGGTCGAGGTCGTCGTCGGCACCTGCCCGGACCTGGGCGCGGTGCGCGCGGTGGCCCCGCCGCTACGGCAGGTGATCGGCTGGTCGGGCCGGCGGGTCGCGCGGGCGCAGACCGCCGCCGTGCTGGAGGCCGGCGGGACGGTCGTCGACCTGGGTACGGAGACCGGGCCGGTGTTCCGGGCCGACGCCGGGACGCTCTGCCACGACGGGTTCCACCCGTCCGCCGACGGCTACCGGGTCTGGGCGCACGCCCTGTTGCCGGCGGTCGTCGCCGCCGCGAACGTCGCCTCCCGGCACTGACCGGCCTCGATCCGTTCCGCCGGCTGCGACGGGTCGCGGCCGGCGGGCGGGTCCGGCCGGGCCGGTACGGGTGACATTTCCCGCTGGTCGGCGTCCTTCCGCGTCAAGTTACCGTCAAGTTAACGTTGGTTCATGCCGATTGAGTCGTCCCGCGACGCCGTCATCGTCGCCACCGCCCGGTCCCCCATCGGCCGCGCGTTCAAGGGTTCCCTGCGTGAGGTCCGCCCGGACGACCTCGCCGCCACCATCGTCCAGGCCGCGCTGGACAAGGTCCCCGGGCTCGACCCCACCACCATCGACGACCTCTACCTCGGCTGCGGGCTGCCCGGCGGCGAGCAGGGCTTCAACCTGGCCCGGGTGGTCGCCACCCTGATGGGCCTGGACGGGCTGCCCGGGGCCACGCTGACCCGCTACTGCGCGTCGTCGTTGCAGACCACCCGGATGGCGATGCACGCGATCCGGGCCGGGGAGGGCGACGTCTTCGTCTCCGCCGGCGTCGAGATGGTCTCCCGGTACGCCCGGGGCAACTCCGACACGCTGCCACCCGAGGCGCAGGCGCTGGTCGGCGGCGGCTGGGAGAACCCGCGGTTCGCCGAGGCGCAGCAGCGGTCGGTGGCCCGCGCCCAGGGCGGCGCCGAGGTGTGGACCGACCCGCGCGAGGCCGGTCAGCTCCCCGACATCTACCTGGCCATGGGGCAGACGGCGGAGAACCTGGCCCAGGTGTACGACGTCACCCGGGAGGAGATGGACGCGTTCGGCGTCCGCAGCCAGAACCTCGCCGAGAAGGCCATCGCCGACGGCTTCTGGGCCCGCGAGATCACCCCGGTCACCACCCCCGACGGCACCGTGGTCGGCACCGACGACGGCCCGCGCGCCGGGGTCACCCCGGAGGCGGTGGCCGGGCTGAAGCCGGTGTTCCGTCCGGACGGCCGGATCACCGCCGGCAACTGCTGCCCGCTCAACGACGGCGCCGCCGCCGTGGTGGTGATGAGCGCCCAGCGGGCCGACGAGCTGGGGCTGACCCCGCTGGCCCGGATCGTCTCCACCGGCGTCACCGCCCTGTCGCCGGAAATCATGGGCCTCGGCCCGGTCGAGGCGTCCCGGCAGGCGCTGCGCCGGGCCGGGATGACCGTCGACGACGTCGACCTGGTCGAGATCAACGAGGCGTTCGCCGCCCAGGTGATCCCGTCGTACCGGCAGCTCGGCATCCCGCAGGAGAAGGTCAACGTGATGGGCGGGGCGATCGCCGTCGGCCACCCGTTCGGGATGACCGGCGCCCGGATCACCGGCACCCTGCTCAACGCCCTGCAGTGGCACGACGCGACGATCGGCCTGGAGACCATGTGCGTCGGTGGCGGTCAGGGCATGGCGATGGTGCTCGAACGGCTCAACTGAGCCCTACAGCGCGCCGCGGGTCGCCGCCACCAGGGCGGCGGCCCCGGCCAGCACCGCCTCGGGCGGGCCGGCGGCGACCAGATCCGCCGTGACCACCCGGAGCTGGTCGGGCAGCGCCATCGGATGCGCCAACCGGGGCACGTCCCGCCGGGGCCCGCCCTCGGCGTCGGCCGCCAGCTCGGCGACCTCCTGCACCAGCTTGTGCACCAGGTCGGCCCGGGACACGTTGCCACCCGTGGCGACCGCCGCCCAGCGCGGCTGCTGCCAGTGGCCCACCTGACCGACCAGCGCCGTCACCGCCCGGTCCAACTCCGCTGCGCTCATCGTCGGCGAGTCTACGCACCACCGACCGGCCCCGGGCCGACCGCGCAGACGACGACGCCCGCCGCCGCGGGGTCGCGGTGGCGGGCGTCGGGTGCGAAAACCGTCAGTCGTCGCCCTGGAAGTAGCTGATCAGGCGGAGCATCTCCAGGTAGAGCCAGACCAGGCTGACCACGATGCCGAACGCGGCCGTCCAGGAGTAGCGGGCCGGCAGCCCCATCCGGACGCCGTCCTCGACCTCCTTGAAGCTGAGCACGAAGCTCAGCGAGGCGACCACGATGCACACCAGGCTGAACCCGATGGCCAGCGGGCTGCCGTCGCGCAGGCCGGTGTTCACGCCGAACAGCGCGAGCACCAGGTTGATCAGCATGACGGCGAACAGGCCGGCCATCACGGCGATCATGCCCTTGACGAACTTGGGGGTGGCCCGGATGACGCGCGCCTTGTAGAGCATCGTCATCACGAAGAAGACGCCGAAGGTGGCGACCACGGCCTGGAGCACGATGCCCTGGTAGGCCGTCTCGTAGACCTTGCTGACCAGGCCGACGAACGCGCCCTCGACGATCGCGTACGCGACGACCAGGGCCGGGTTGGCGACCCGGGAGAACGAGATGATCAGGCCGAGGACCAGGCCGACCATCGCGGCGCCGATCCAGGCGACGCCGAGCACCGAATCCGGCACCACGATCCAGGCGGCGGCGGCGGAGACGCCGAGGATGGCCAGGAGCGCGACGGTCTTGACGACGACGTCGTCGACCGTCATCGTGCCGGACACCGTCGGGGCGACCGGGGAGCCCGGCTGGCCCGGGTACTGCTGCGGAATGCCGGGCTGTCCGTAACCGTACGGCCCGGGCTGGGCGTACCCGGCGGAACGCTCCCGCTCGGCCGCCTGGCCGAGCCGGGCGAGCACCGGGTTCGAGGTCTTCACTGTCTCAGGCCTCCCTCAGGGGGTCAGTCGCACGCAAACGTGCCCTTCCAGGGTAAACGGCGGGGCCCGACCGCCGCCGGTCGGGAGGCTGTGGGAAAGCTGAGAGTGTGGTGCCCGGGGCGGGTCTCGAACCCGCACGCCTTGCGGCAGCCGCTTTTAAGGCGGCCGTGTCTGCCGTTCCACCACCCGGGCGGGGGCGCGTCACGTCGATGCGCGACGGTGCAGTCTCACGGTAGCCGTTCCGCGTCGCCCCGGCGTACCCTGTCCGCCCCTGCGGAACGGCGAACGCCGGTCGCCCCCACCCGGGAGCGGGCGGGGGCGACCGGCGCGTCGGACCGGGCGGTCAGGCCGCCCTGCTGGTGATCGGGATCGGCTGCGAAGCCTCCGCGAACTCCTCGCGCGGGTCGTGCAACTGGCCGAGCGCGACCACCTCACGCTTGAGGAAGAAGGCCAGCGACCAGTCCACCACGACCCGGACCTTGCGGTTGAACGACGGGATCCGGCTCATGTGGTACGTCCGGTGCATGAACCAGGCCGGCCAGCCCTTCATCTTGATGCCGTACACCTGGGCCACGCCCTTGTGCAGGCCGAGGCTGGCCACGCTACCGGCGTGCTTGTGCTTGTAGTCGACCGGCTCCCGGCCCCGCACCACCAGCGCGATGTTGTCGGCCATCCGGGCGGCCTGCCGCACCGCGTGCTGGGCGCTCGGTGAGCAGTAGTTGCCCGGCTCCTTGGTGAGGTCCGGGACGGCGGCACAGTCACCGGCGCTCCACGCCCCCTCCACCACCCGGTCGCCGTCGACGACCTGGAGGGTGGGCAGGCAGGTGACCCGACGCCGCTCGTCGCGGGGGAAGTCGGTGCGGTCCAGCATCGGCGACGGCTTCACGCCGGCCGTCCAGACGATGGTGTCGGAGCGGAAGCTGTCGCCGTCGGAGAGCTTCACCACACCGTCGACGCACGACTCCAGCCGGGTGTCCAACCGGATGTCCATGTTCCGCTTGAGCAGCTGCTGCACCGTGTACGCGCCCATGTCCCGGTCGACCTCGGGCAGCACCCGCTGGGTCGCCTCGACCAGCACCCAGCGCATGTCGTCCGGCTTCAGCTCCGGGTAGTAGCGCAGCGCGTCCCGGGCCATGTCCTCCATCTCGGCCAACGCCTCGATGCCGGCGTAGCCGCCGCCGACGAAGGTGAAGGTCAACGCGGAGCGGCGGACGTCGGGGTCCGGCGTGGCGGCGGCCACGTCGAGCCGGTCCAGCACGTGGTTGCGCAGGTAGATGGCCTCGCCGATGGTCTTGAACCCGATCCCGTGCTCGTGCAGGCCGGGGATCGGCAGGGTGCGGGACACCGAGCCGGGGGCCACCACCACGTGGTCGTAGGCGATCTCCCGGGTCGGGCCGGAGATCGGCTGCACCACGGCGGTCTTGCGGCTGTGGTCGATCCGGGTCACCGCGCCCGCGACGACCTTGCACCGGCGCAGCTCGCGTCGCAGCGGCACCACGGAGTGCCGGGGGGAGATGTTGCCGGCCGCCGCCTCGGGCAGGAACGGCTGGTACGTCATGTGCGGCTGCGGGTCGACCACGACGACCTCGGCCTCACGGGAGCTCAGCTTCTTGGACAGGCGCAGAGCGGCGTACAGGCCCACGTGCCCGGCACCCACGACAAGGATCCGCTTCGGATTCACGTCATCCATCTTTCCCCGGGCGGCTCCGGTAATACCCCTCGAGACCCCCATCTGTGACGGAGCACAACACCTGTGAGCTGCACAACGTCGCGCTATCTGCGGCGCAGCAGCCAGCCCAGCAACCCGGTCAGACCCACCGCCACCAGCAGTCCCACCACGGTGGCGACCTGGAAACCGTCATCCGGGCCGAGTTGCCCCGAGCGGGTCAGCAGCACCCCGATCACCGCCGACGCCAGCACCACCGCGCCGGCCCGGGTGAGCCAGCGCAGCACGACGTCCGGGTCGATCGCCCCGTCGTAGGGCAGCACGGCCACCAGGGCGCAGAGCGTGTGTCCGAGGTAGAGCAGGGTCGCCACCGCCAACAACCGCCACAACGCGATCGGCCGGTCGTAACCGGCCGAGGCGAACACCCAACCGCCCACCGTGACCAACGCGGCGAAGGTCGGCCAGATCCGGCGCGGGGCCACCGCCGGCAGCACCGCCACCACCGTCAGCGCGAGCAGCGACCGGGCCTGGAACAGCTCCACCGGGTACGCCAGCAGCAGCCCGGCCAGCACCACCAGGAAGACCAGACCGCGCACCAGCAACGGCAGCAGGGCCACCCGGCGCACCGCCGTACCCGCCGCCCGGACCCGTTCCCGGGCCGCGTCCACCGGGCTCACCGGCCACCCACCCGGGGTGCGGTCGCCAACCGGGCGACGTCCCGCAGCACCTGGTCCAGGCTGCCCGCGCCCGCCCACCCCACCACCGGCACGCCGTGCTCCCGCAGTTGCGTGATCATCGTGTCCCGGTCCAGCCGCCACAGCCGGTACGCCACCGGTGCCCACCCCCGGTCGCCGGGCGGGGCGAGGTCGGTCGGCAGGGTGTCCACCGCCACCACGAACCGGCCGCCCCGGGCCAGCCGGGCCAGCATCTGCGCGGACCGCTCGTCGAGCAGCGGGGTGAGCACCACCACCAGCGCGTCGGCGGAGAGCACCTGCGGGCCGAAGACCTGGTCGTACGGCTCGTGCGGGGAGGACTCGGCGTGTACGTCGAGCAGCCACTCCAGGACGGTCAGGTACTGCCGGCGTCCGGTGGCGGGACGCAGTCGACGCGCCGCCGGACCGTACTCCAGCAGGGCCACCCGGTCACCCCGGTGCAGGTAGTGCTCGGCGATCGCGGCGGCGGCCCGGACCGTGGTGTCCAACACGGACGCCGCCCCGGCCACCCCGCCGGACCGCCCCGCCTCGGCCAGCACGTCGAGCAGGACGACCACCTCGGCGTCCCGGTCGGACAGGGTCGACGCCACGTGCAGCTGCCGGGTCCGCAGCGACACCCGCCAGTCGATGCGGCGCAGCCGGTCCCCCGGCCCGAAGACGCGTACCCCGGCCAGTTCGCCGCCCTCCCCCGGCCGCCGCGAATGGTGCGCGCCGACCAGCCCGGCGGCCCGGGGCATCGCCTCCACCGCCTCGAACGGTTCGGTCTTCGGGTACACCCGCATCCGCACCGGCTCGGTGAGCACCGCCCGGGAGACCAGCAGCCCGTCGGCGGCGGCGGCGCGGGCGCCGGCCGGACCGATCGGGTGCCGCCCCCACCGCAGCGCGGTGCCGGTCAGCTCCAGGTCGACGGCGGTGCCCCGGGACAGCGCGGCGACGAACGGACGGTCGGCCCCACCGGAGCGGCTGACGTCCAGCCCGATGCCGCCGAAGCCGGCCCGGCGTACCGACAGCCACGGCGAGATCCGGGTCCGGACCACCACCACGTCGTACGCCACGGTGTCCGGATTGCCCACCACCACCGCGCCGGCCAGGTCGCCTCCCTCGACCAGCTGGGCGTCCCCGGCGGTGATCTCCAGCTGCGGGGCGGCGGTGGGCCGGCGGCGCAGCGCGTACGCGGTGCCGAGCGCGAACGGGGTGGCCAGCACGACCAGGTCGACCCGGCCGAGCAGCACCGCGGCGATCAGCAGCAGCCCGGTGAGCAGCACCGCCCGGCCGAGCGCCCAGGTGGGCGACCAGCCCGCCGCCGGCTCCTGACGGTCAGGCACGACGATCAGCGCCCGGCCCGGCCGGCCGCGTAGCTGGGCAGCGCGCCGCTGGCCGGGGCCGGGGTCTGCTCCAGCACCTCACCGACCACGAACGACGGGTCGACCCGGCGCAGCCACATCTCCGGGCGCAACGTGATCCGGTGCGCCAACGCGGGGGCCGCCACCTCCTTCACGTCCTCCGGCACCACGTAGTCGCGGCCGGCGAAGACGGCCCGGACCCGGGCCAGCAGCAGCAGCGCCAGCGAACCCCGGGGGGACGCGCCGACCAGCACCGACGGGTGTTCCCGGGTGGCTGCGGTGAGGTCCACGATGTACCTGCCGACGGAGTCCTCCACCACCACGTCCTCCAGCGCGGCCTGCATCGCCCGCAGGGTGCCGGCGTCGACCACCGGTTCGATCTGCGCCTCCTCGCGACGGCGGTCCATCCGGCGACGCAGCACCTCCCACTCCTCGTCGCGCTGCGGGTAGCCGAACGACACCCGCAGCAGGAACCGGTCGAGCTGCGCCTCCGGGAGCGGGTACGTCCCCTCGTACTCGATCGGGTTGGCGGTGGCCAGGACGTGGAACGGCTCGTCGAGCCGGTAGGTGACGCCCTCGACGGAGACCTGCTTCTCCTGCATCGCCTCCAGCAGCGCCGACTGGGTCTTCGGCGGCGTCCGGTTGATCTCGTCGGCGAGCAGCAGGTTGGTGAAGAGCGGGCCGGCCCGGAAGGAGAAGTCGCCGCTGCGCTGGTCGTAGAGGAACGAGCCGGTGACGTCGGCGGGCAGCAGGTCGGGGGTGAACTGGAGCCGGCGGAAGTCCAGCCCGAGGGCCTGCGCGAAGGACCGCGCGGTCAGCGTCTTGCCCAGCCCCGGCAGGTCCTCCAGCAGCACGTGCCCGCCGGCCAGGATGCCGGCGAGCACCAGTTCCAGGGCCTCCCGCTTGCCGACCACGACCGTGCCGACCGCGTCCAGCACCGCCCGGGCCAGGTGGCCGACCTCCGTGGCGGGAATGCTGCGGTCCACGTCGTTCATCAGATCTTCTCCAGTTCGGCGACGATCGCCGCGAGGTCGCGCGGCGACGGGGGACGGCGGGAGGGGGTGTCGAGGAAACTCCACAGCGGCTCCCCGAGCAGGGCCCGGGCCCGGGTCGGGTCGGATTCCCGGGTCAGGCCGTGGCGTTGGCGCAACCGCTCGTCGGCCAGCTCACCGAGGCGGGGCAGGATGCGTTCGGTGAACCGCTCCGGGTTGCCCGAGGACCAGTCCAGCGGGCGTTCCCAACCGTTGATGGCGGCCCGCAGCGCGTCCCGGGCCGCCCAGTTGTAGGTGCCCGGCTCCTCACCGGCGGGGGCGCGGGCACCGCCCCGGGGCGGGGGCGGCGGGGCCAGCGCGGTGGTGACCCGGCGGACGGTGAGCACCGCCAGCACCCCGGCCACCACGATCCCGAGGGACAGTTGCAGGCCGACCGCGCGCAGCCCGACCAGGACCACGGCGGTCACCCCGGCGGCGGTCAGCAGCAGCCGGAACGCCTGCCGGGCGCGTCCGCCCCGGGCCCGTCCCGTCCGGGCCGGCGGTTCCTCCTCGAAGGAGAACAGGTCGTCCAGGCCGGTCGACTCGCTCATCCCGCCACCCCACCGGGTGCGCTGCGGCGGGCGGTCACGCCGGCACCTGCGGATCGGCCAGGGCGGTGAGCTCACCGCGCAGCCGGCGCAGCGCCCCCCGGGCCTGGTCGCGCATCCGGGCGTCGACCGTCCGGGTGGCGTAGCGGGCCTCGCGGTAGACGTGCGCGAAGCCGTCCAGCACGTCGGCGCTGGCGATGGCGGGCACCCCGGCCGCCGGGTCGCCGCGCAGCAGCCGGGTCACCAGGTCGGTCGGGGTGTCCCCGGTCCGCCGTGGCACGCCGGCCTCGGTGGCGGCCTCCTCCAGCCGTACCCAGCAGGCGATGACGGCGGTACGCGGGTCGGTGTCGGCGTCGTCCAACTCCTCCAGGCCGGCGTCGAGCGCGGCCACCACCTCCCGCGCGGTGCCCTCGGCGGTACGCCGGGCCCGCGCCACCGGGACCGCCCGGGTGGTCCGCCGCAGCGCACCGCGCAGCAGGGTGAAGGCCAGGTAGCCGAGGGCGGCCAGGATCGCCGTGGCGAGCAGCGCGATGGCCGCCGTGGCGATCCACTGCGGGACGCTCGGCCGGGTCTGCGCGGCCTCGGTACGCGGCTCGATCGGGATCGACGCGGCCGGCTCGGCGGAGGGGTAGTCCGGCACGTAGGGGATGTTGTCGGCGGCCGGCGGGATGCGGCTGGCCCCGATCGACGAGTGCCCGGCGGCGAGCGCGGCGGCCAGCAGCAGCAGCGTCACCAGGGCGACGGGCCACCATCTGCGCAGTACGCCGAGGTCCATCGCCACCGCCCCACGCTGCTCAGTCCACCCCCGCGAGCTGTTTCGCCCGGGCGAACACATCGTCCAGCATCTGTGTGGTCAACCGCCCGGTGAAGGTGTTCTGCTGGCTGACGTGGTAGCAACCGAGCAGATCGGGAGCGGCCGACCCGGACCAGTGTGCCCCATGGCCGAAGACCGGTCGCGGGCTGGGCGGCCGGACGCCGTACACCTGGCGTAGCACCGGCCACCACGCCGCCCAGGCGAACGCGCCCAGCGCGACGACCACCCGCAGGGTGGGTCGGATCAGCGCCACCTCCCGGTGCACCCAGGGGGCGCAGGTGTCCCGCTCGGCCGGGGTGGGCCTGTTGTCCGGCGGCGCGCAGCGCACGGCGGCGAAGATCCGGACACCGGCCAGGGTGAGGCCGTCGTCGGCGGCGACGCTGGTCGGCTGGTTGGCCAGCCCGGCGCGGTGCAGGGCGGCGAAGAGCACGTCGCCGGAGCGGTCCCCGGTGAAGACCCGGCCGGTGCGGTTGCCGCCGTGGGCGGCCGGGGCCAGGCCGAGTATCCCGATCCGGGCGTCGGACGCCGGACCCGGCCCGGTGGACGGCGGGCCCGCGCCGCCGCGCCCGGTGCGGTTGTCCGGGGCGCCGAAGCCGGGCACCGGGCGACCCCAGTAGTCCTGGTCGCGGAACGCGGCCCGCTTCGTCCGGGCGACCTCCTCCCGCCAGTCGACCAGGCGCGGGCAGGCGAAACAGTCGCTGACCGCCGCGTCGAGGTCGGCCAGGTCGGTCGCCCGCGCGGCGCGGGCGACCACCTCGGCGGGGGTACGGGACTCAGCCAAGCTTGGCCCGGAAGAGTTCGAGGGTACGGGCCCAGGCGGTGGCGGCGGCCCGCTGGTCGAAGTTCTCCGGCCGGTCCTCGTTGAAGAACGCGTGCGCGGTGCCCGGGTAGTCGTACGTCTGGCAGGTGCCCCCGGCGTTCTCGACGGCCCGACGCACCGTCTGTACGCCGTCGGCGGCGGACAGACCGTCGGCCTCGGAGCAGTGCACGACGGCCGCCTTGCCCGCGTAGTCGGCCCACTCGGCGGGCATCCCGTCCCACGGCAGCCGGGGGTAGAAGGCGGCGGTGGCGACGATCCGTTCGGCCCGGGTGGCCGCCCACAACGCCAGGCTGGCCCCGGCGCAGAAGCCGGCGCACCCCACCTTGCCGGTCACCTCGGCCCGGCCGGCGAGGTATTCCGCCGCCACGGCGATGTCGGCCGCCGCCTCGTCCATCTGGACGCTGTTGAGCATCTGCCGGGGCTCGCTCGGCTTGCTGGCGGGCTGGCCGTGCCGGAAGTCGGGGGCCAGCGCGACGAAGCCGGCCTCGGCGAACCGGTCCACCACCGAACGGATGTGCGGGACGAGACCCCACCAGTCCTGGATGACGATGACCGCCGGGCTGGCCGTGCCGCTGGACGGTATCGCGAGATACCCTTCGCCGCTCCCCGCGTCGCGGCGGTAACGCACCATCTCACCCATCGGCCCGTCCTCCTGTCGGTCAGTCATCGTTGGCTGGTCGCAGGGCGTTCCTACGTGTCGGTAGCCTGCCACGCCGTACGCGTGCCGGGAAGATGCCGGAACAGTGGCATATACCTCGCGTTCACCGGACGGTGGCGTGCAACACGCCGACGGCGGCGCGGGAATCCCGCGCCGCCGTCGGCGGATCGTCGTCCGGTCGGGCCGTCCGTGCCCGGGCCTGCCGCTCGGGCCTTCCTGGTCAGGCCTTCTTGGTCAGGCAGAGCAGGTAGCCCTTGCCGCCCGGGGCGATGTTGTAGAAGACGTAGCCGTCCTCACCCTCCTTGATGTACTGCTCGCACGCCTTGCCGGTCTTGGCCTGCGCCTCGGTCTGCTCCTCCACCCGGCCGACCACGTTGTAGACGGCTTCCGTCGAGGTGCACTTGACCACCTTGGCGTCGCTTACCGACTTCTCCTGCGTGCCGGTCACCTCCGGCAGCTCGGCGATGCAGTCGCCGGCCTTCGCCTCGGCCGTCTCGTCGGGGTTGAGGAGGTTGCCGATGGCGCTGGCGACGCCGAACTTCAGCGCCGCGATCACGAGGAAGGCGACGATCGCGCCGATGATGCCGAGCGCCTTCTTCGCGCCGCCACCCTTGCGCTCCTCCGGCTGCGCGGCGGGGACCGGGGTCACCGGTTCGGGCTGGGCCACCTGCTCCGCCTGCGGCGCGGGGGACGATGCGACCTGCTCTGACACTGAATTTCCTTCCGAGGGGTGAATGAGCAGACGACAACGTAGCGACGAAGATCAGCGCGTGCTGTCCCGTTCCCATCGTCCGTTCAGCCATTTCCCAGGAACGACAGGTCAACCGGTGGCGGTGGGCAGGGGCGTCCCCGCCGGGGCGGACACCGACGGCGACGCGGCCGGCACCGATCCGGTAGGTGCGGGGGTGTCCGGCGCGGCGGCCGTCGGCCCGACACCCGGCCCGGTCGGCGACGACGACGGCGACCCGCCGGGGCCGACGCCGGACCCGGGCGGCAGCGGGGCGACGGCCGGCGGTCGCGGCCGGAACGGCGCCTGCTGCGGGCAGTACGGGTAGCCACGCTGCACCGGGTTGACGTCGGGCAGGGCGGGATCGTCGCAGGTCGGCCAGCCCAGCCGGATCGGGGTGCCGTTCTGGTCGAAGAGCCGGGCGTTCTCCACCAACCGCCCCTCGCTGTCGTAGACGTAGACGTCCTGCACGAGGTCGTACGGGTTGTTCACCGAGGTCGACTCGTAGCCGTAGTCGTAGCCGGAGCGGGCGTGGTCGTCGACGGTCGCCACCGCGCCGATCGCGAACATCGCCAGCACCGCCGAACTGGCGTGCAACGCCCAGCGCCGCCAGGACCGTAGCCCGGGGGTGCGCCGACCCAACCAGACGGAGCCGTAGAGCAGGCCGGCGAACATCAGCAGGCCGACGAACCCGTTGCCGTCGAGTCGGGGCAGCAGGCCGAGCGGGCCGTCGGTGCTGATCGCGGTGAGCAGCATCGCGGCCAGGTAGGCGCGGGCCACCCACCAGGCCGGGCGCAGCAGCCGCAGGAACTCCCCCGCCGTGGCGTGACCGAACACGGGGCCGAACCGGCTGTCGAGCCGGTCGATCCGGGCCCGGGCCCGCCCCAGCACGGAGGCGATCCGCCGTTCCAGCGCCCGCCGGCCGGCCGCCGGGTCACCCGCTCCGGCGGCGGCGCGCAGCTCCGCCGCGTACGCCTCCGGGGTGCCGAGCCGGTCGACCAGGGAACCGTCGGCCTCGGCGGCGACCTCGGCGAGGTGTTCCGGAAGGTCCTCGGTCAGCTCCTCGCGGACCTGCGGCGGCAGATCGGCCAGCGCCGCCCGCACCCGCTCGACGTAGTCCGTTATCTCCTGCCCAGTGACGGTCATGCCGCCCTCCCCCGATCGTCGAGCAGCTGGTCCATCGTCGTGGCGAACGCGCGCCAGGTCTTGCCGGAGCGGGTGAGCTGGTCACGGCCGGCGGCGTTGAGCGCGTAGTACTTGCGGTGCGGGCCGGACTCGCTCGGCACGACATAGGTGGTGAGCAGGCCGGCGGCGAAGAGCCGACGCAGGGTGCCGTAGACCGAGGCGTCGCCGACCTCGTCGAGGCCGGCCTCGCGCAGCCGGCGCAGGATGTCGTAGCCGTAGCCGTCGGAATCCCGCAGGACGGCCAGCACGGCCAGGTCGAGCACACCCTTGAGCAGTTGTGTGGTGTCCACGCACCACACACTACTGCGCAGTGCGCAGTACCGTCAACAACGCGATACCACGCTCCGACTCTCACCTTGCCTGTCGATCACCCCGTCCCGACCCCGGTGATCAAGAGGTTCGGGTCATCCTCGACGGGATCTTTGACGCAAACTTCTTGATCACCAGGCTCCCGCTCCGGTGATCAAGAAGTTCGGGGCATTCTCGACGGGACTTTTGACGTGAATCCCTTGATCACCGGGCTCGATGTCGAGCGGCGGGGGCGGGCGGAGAAGGGCCGGGACGGTGGTGGTCAGCCGTGGGTGGGCTGCTGGCTCCAGGCGATGCCGTCGAGGATGTCGTGTTCGGAGGCGACCACCGAGGACATCCCGGCCCGCTCCATGATCACCTTGAGCACCAGCGCGCCCGCCCCGATCACGTCCGCCCGGCCCGGGTGCATCACCGGGATCGCCAGCCGCTGCGCGGCGGTCCTGCCCAGCAGGTCGGCGGTCACCCCGGCCACCCGCTCGTACGGCACCCGGGCGTGGTGGATGCGCTCGGGGTCGTACTCCTGGAGGTCCTGGGCGATGGCGACGACGGTGGTGACCGAACCGGCGAGCCCGACCAGCGTGGCGGCCTCCCGGCCGGGGACGGCGGCGAGCGCCCGGTCGACGGCGGCGGCGATGTCGGCCTGCGCGGCGGCGACCTCGTCGGCGGTCGGCGGATCGCCGTGCAGGTGCCGTTCGGTCATCCGGACGCAGCCGATGTCGACCGAGATCGCCGCCTGCACCCCGCCGTCACGGGTGCCCACCACGAACTCGGTCGAGCCGCCGCCGATGTCGACCACCAGGTACGGCGGCTCCGCGTCGGCGGGCAGCCCCCGGACCGCGCCGGTGAACGACAGCCGGGCCTCCTCGTCGCCGCTGACCACCTCGGGTGCAACCCCGAGGGTCTGCTCGACCATGGCCCGGAAGTCGGCCGCGTTGCTCGCGTCGCGGGACGCCGAGGTGGCGCACATCCGGACCCGGTCGACGCCCAGCTTGTCGATCTCGGCGGCGTACCCGGCCAGCGCCACCCGGGTCCGTTCGATCGCCTCCGGGGCCAGCCGGCCGGTGCGGTCGACGCCCTGCCCGAGCCGGACGATCTCCATCCGGCGGGCCAGGTCGACCAGCGGGGCCTGCGGCCCGGCCGACGGGTCGGGCAGTTCGGCGACCAGCAGCCGGATGGAGTTCGTCCCGCAGTCGATGGCGGCCACACGCGTCGTCACGGCAGCAACCCTACGGCAGCCGCCGCCCGCGCACGGCGGCACCGACCGGGCACCCGGCAGCACGGACCGCAGGCCCGGCGACGCCGACCGGACCGGCGACGCCCCCGGCCGCCGACCTGGTGCACGGCAGCGCCGACCGGGCACGACAGCACCGGCCGGGTGCCCGGCGCCGCCGACCGCGCACGGCAGCACCGGCCGGCCTGGTCAGCGTCGCCGGTGCCGACGCCACAGCAGCCACGGCAGCACGGCGAGCAGCACCAGCAGGGCCACCAGCGGCGCGCGCCACCACGGGTCCACCGTCGCCGGTGGCGGGTCGGCGGGTGCGGAGACCCACGGGCGGGCGGTCTTCGACCAGGCCAGGAAGGCGTCGCCGATCGGGAGCAGACCGAAGGCGTACCGCCGGGTGTGCGGGGTGTCCAGCGGAAAGCCGACCAGCTCACCGTAGTTGGCCAGCGCCCCGGCCAGCGCGTCGTCACCCTGCACCTGGGCCGCGCCGAGGGTCACCACGGTGGCGGAGAAGCTCACCCCGAGCGGCAGCGGCCCCGAGTCGACGTCCCCCGGGCCGTCCAGGCCGCGCGGATACTCCCGCACGGCCGGCCCGAGCCCCAGCGGCGACACCACGAAGTCGGTGCGGAAGCGCAGGTACTGCTCGCGGGCGAAGGTCGGGTCGATCTCCGGCAGGAACCGCTGGATGACGCTCTGCGAGGTGCCCCGGGCCACCTCGGCCGGCGCGCCGGTGCCCGGGTCGACCCGGTGCGGCAGCAGCCCGGTGTTCGGGTCGAGCCGCTGGCGTACCCCGTCCAGCCAGCGTGCCGTGGTCCGGTCGAACCGCGCGGGCAGCAGGTGGTCGTGCAGCCGCAGCGAGGCCACCGCCACCGTCGAGTCGACCGGCCACGCCTGCCCCGGGTAGGCGGCGAGGTACGGCGTGGCCGAGGCGTCGAACGCGGCGGCCAGCGCGGCCGACGTCTCGGTGAACCGCCGTACCTCGGCCGGGTCCCGCCCCGACGCCGGTTGCAGGGCGAGCACCCCGCCGCGCAGCCAGTTCGTCCAGCCGGCGTGGAAGACGCCGTACGCCGGGGTCAGGTCGGCGCTGAACGGGGCCGTGCCGGCCGGGGACTCCAGCCGGGACAGCGCCCACCGGGCCTCCCGCAGCGCCTCGGCACGCCCCTCGGCCGGTTGCCGCAGGCCGGTCTCCACCCGGGCCAGCCCGTACAGCGCGTGGGCGAAGAACCAGCCCTCCGGGAACATCGCCTGGGCGTCGTCGCCGGCACCGTCGTCCAGCTCGGCGCGCAGGTAGTCGAGTTGCCGGTCCACCCCGGGCGGCTGGCGGTCGACGCCACCGGTCGCCGGGGCGATCAGCCGGGCCACGCCGACCAGCGCGAACAGGGTCACCAGGGCGGCGAGCACCGCGCCCAACCGGCGCACGATCGTCACCGACCCAGGGTGCCGGGCCGGGTCAAGGCGGGGCCGGTCCACTGTGCACCGCCCCCGGTCCGCCGCCCCGGACGGGAACCTGCCGTGCCGGGCGCGGACCGCGCCCACCGGCTAGAGGCGCAGCAGCATCCGGGTGTTGCCCAGGGTGTTCGGCTTGACCCGTTCCAGGTCGAGGAACTCGGCGACACCCTCGTCGTAGGAGCGCAGCAACTGCTCGTAGACGGGCTGCGGCACCGGCGCGCCGTCGATCTCGGTGAACCCGAACGCGCCGAAGAACGCCGTCTCGAAGGTGAGCACGAAGATCCGGGCGATGCCCAGTTCCCGGGCGGCGTCGATCAGCTCGGTGACGATCCGGTGGCCGAGCCGCCGCCCCCGGCAGGCCGGGTCGACGGCCACGGTACGGATCTCGGCGAGGTCCTCCCACATCACGTGCAGCGCGCCGCAGCCGACCACCCGCCCGTCGCCGGCCACCGCGACCCGGAACTCCTGCACGTCCTCGTAGAGGGTGACGGTGGCCTTGCTGAGCAGCCGCCGGTCGTCGGTGTAAGTGTCGACCAGCCGCCGGATGCCGCGCACGTCGCCGGTGCGGGCCCGGCGTACCTCGATCTCGTCGGTCATCTCACCCGGCCGTCGGCACGTCCACGCAGGGCCCGGCCGCCCACCACTTCTCCACCAGGGCGAGCGTCTCGTCGCCGAACGGGTTGACACCGGGCCCGGCACCGAGCGCGTGGCCCAGGTGCACGTGCAGGCACTTCACCCGGCCGGGCATCCCACCGGCGGAGATGCCGGCGATCTCCGGCACCTCGCCGATCGCGGCCCGGCGGGCCAGGTAGTCCTCGTGCGCGGCCCGGTACCGGTCGGCCAGTTCCGGGTCGTCGGCGAGCCGCTCGGCCATCTCCTTCATCAGCCCGGCCGACTCCAGCCGGCTGCACGCCGCCGTCGCCCGGGGGCAGGTCAGGTAGAACAGCGTCGGGAAGGGGGTGCCGTCGGCGAGCCGGGGGGTGGTCTCGACCACGTCGGGCAGGCCGCACGGGCAGCGGTGGGCCACCGCCCGGGTGCCCCGGGGCGGGCGTCCGAGCTGCGCGGCCACCGCGGCCAGGTCGGCCTCGGTGGCCGGCTGGTGCTCCGGCGGGGGTACGGAGTCCGCCGCCGGCTCCTGCGGTGGTACGACGTTCACGGTGCCCATCTCTCGTTCGGTACGCGGGTGCTGCTCACTGGTCGGCGGCTTCGCCGTTCGCCGCCCGGACGCTCGACCACAGGGTGTCGTACCAGGGGGCGGGAGCCTTGGGCGGGGCCGGCGGCCGGCCGCCGTTGGCGTCGCGGGCCGCACCGTCGGCGTCGTTGAGCACGATCACCGGGGTCTCGCCCGGGGCCACCATGTAGAACCGTTCCCGCGCCTTGATCTTGATGTATTCGGGGTCCTGCCACTTCGCCGCCTGGGCCGACAACTCGGCGATCTCTTCGCGCTGGGCGGCCTGGCTGGCCTCCATCCGCTCGATGTCGACCTGCTGGTCGAGGTAGACCCGGACCGGATAGGTGTAGGCCAGGGCGAGCGCGAGCAGCACCGCGAACAGGACGGTGGCCCGCCCGGTGAACCGTCGGGGGTGGGGTGCGGTGAGCCGCCGGATGGTGCCGCCGGCCGCCGTCCGGCGGGCCGCCGCCGGGCGGTTCGCCGACCGGACACCGTCGACGCCACGCGAGCGGGCCGCGGTGGTCCGCGGCTCGGCGCGGACCCCGCCGTCGCGCAGCGGCGTGCGGGCGCCCCGGGCCCCGCCCGGCCGACCGGTCGGCCGGCGGGCCGGGCGTTGGCCACCCGGTGTGCGGCGCTGCTGCATCGTCACACCCCTCCCCCCGAGGTTCGCCCGGGTCAGGCCGAACGGTAACGCGGGAACGCGCCGACGCCGGCGTACCGCGCCGCGTCGCCCAGCTCCTCCTCGATCCGCAGGAGCTGGTTGTACTTGGCGACCCGGTCGGACCGGGCCGGGGCACCGGTCTTGATCTGGCCGCAGCCGGTGGCGACGGCCAGGTCGGCGATGGTGGTGTCCTCGGTCTCGCCGGAGCGGTGGCTCATCATGCACTTGAAGCCGGCCCGGTGGGCCAGGTCCACGGCGTCCAGCGTCTCGGTCAGCGAACCGATCTGGTTGACCTTGACGAGCACCGCGTTGGCGGCCTTCTCGGTGATGCCCCGGGCGATGCGCTGCGGGTTGGTGACGAACAGGTCGTCGCCGACGATCTGGATCCGGTCACCGACGGCGGCGGTCAGGGTGGCCCAGCCGCTCCAGTCGTCCTCGGCCAGCGGGTCCTCGATGGAGACGATCGGGTAGTCGCCGATGAGCTTGGTGTAGTAGTTGCTCATCTCCTCGGCGCTCTTGGCCGCGCTCTCGAAGGTGTAGCTGCCGTTGTCGAAGAACTCGGTGGCCGCCACGTCGAGGGCGAAGACGATGTCGGTGCCCAGCCGGTAGCCGGCCTTCTCGACCGCCTCAGCGATCAGGTCCAGCGCGGCGGCGTTGCTGGGCAGGTTGGGGGCGAAGCCGCCCTCGTCGCCCAGGCCGGTGGAGAGGTCCTTCTTCTTGAGCACCGACTTCAGCGCGTGGTAGACCTCCGCCCCGGAGCGCAGCGCCTCCCGGAAGCTGGACGCCCCGATCGGCGCGATCATGAACTCCTGCACGTCGACGTTCGAGTCGGCGTGCGCCCCACCGTTGAGGATGTTCATCATCGGCACCGGCAGCAGGTGGGCGTTGGGGCCGCCCAGGTAGCGGAACAGGCTCAGCTCGGCGCTGCCGGCCGCGGCCTTGGCGACCGCCAGCGAGACCCCGAGGATCGCGTTCGCGCCCAGCTCGCCCTTGTTGTCGGAGCCGTCGAGGTCGAGCATCTTCTGGTCGATCAGCCGCTGCTCGCTGGCCTCGTAGCCGATGAGCTGGTCGACGATCTTGTCCTCGATGTTGGCGACCGCGTTCTCGACGCCCTTGCCCAGGTAGCGGCCCTTGTCACCGTCGCGCAGTTCGACCGCTTCGAAGGCGCCGGTGGAGGCGCCGGAGGGTACGGCGGCGCGGGCGATCGTGCCGTCGTCCAGCCCTACCTCGACCTCGACCGTGGGGTTGCCCCGCGAGTCGAGAATCTCCCGGGCGACGATTCCCTCGATGGTTGCCACTGAGTCGCTCCTCGTTCGTGTGTGCGAATCCGGTTCGGGCCGCGACGGTGCGGCTGAGGCAGGTGTGTTGAACGCAGCGTATCGGGCGGCGTCCGGCCGCACGGCGTCCGGGGACACGTAGCCCACCCCTAATCGGTACGCCGGGACGGACATTCCCGGATTCTCACCCCTGAACCGGCAACCGGTTTGCGCCGGGTGGACCCGATCGACCACGCTGGTCGCCATGCCCGCCGTCTCGACCACCCTCCGCGTGCTCGCCGTGTCGGTCATCGCGTCGCTCACCGTCACCGGCTGTCAGACCCTGGACGACGCCGGACGCACCCTCGGCCGCGCCGATCTGATCAACGATCTCGCCACCCGGCTCGACGAGTCGCTGGTGCGGACCTGGACCGCCGAGTACCGGCTCGCCGGTGGCCGGGACTTCACCATCGCCCAGACGAAGGAACCGGCCCGGTCCGCGTACACCTGGACCGCCGGCAAGATCACCGTCTCCGAGCAGGCCATCACCCGGTGCGGGACCACCGCCGGGCGGACCACGTGCACGGTCGAGCCGCCGGTGCTGATGTCCGGCAAGGCCGCCGTGCCGCTGTTCACCGAGGCCCGCAAGGCCGGCCTGGTCACCCCGCCGGCGGTGATCGGCCTGCTCACCGAGGCCGCACTCGACCCGGCGGCCCAGGTCAAGCAGACCGACACCACGATCACCGGGCACCACGCCACCTGTGTCGCCGTCCGGCGGGCCGCCGGGAACTTCGACACCTGCGTGACCAGCGAGGGTGTGCTCGGCAGCTTCACCGGGGTCCTCGACGGCCAACCCGTCGAACTGACCCTGGACCGCTACACCGACTCGGTGGCACCGACGGCGTTCGACCTGCCGGCCGGCGCCGGGGTGACCGACCGCCGGCCGGCGACGTCGTGACCGTTCCCCCACCCGCAGACCCCGCCCCCGCCGCCGGGGACACCGCCGACCCGTCACCCGCCCCCGGGGACCTGGGCCTGCTGGTCGCCGGCCACCGGCTCCTCACCACCGCCGACGGGGGCCTGCCCCGGGTCGGTGAGCTGCCGGACGGGACCGGCTGGGTGCCACTGGGCACGCTGGACGGGGTACCCGCCTGGGCGGCCACGTCGGACGGGGCGACCCGGCCGGCCGGGCGCTGGCGCAGTTGGCGGGCGATCGCCGCCGAGCTACCCGAACCGCTCGCCACGCTCGCCGGGCGGGCGGTGGCCGTGGTCACCTTCCGGCGTACCCACCGTTGGTGCGGGGCCTGCCGGGCGGAGCTGGCCGACGTGCCCGGCGAGACGGCCCGGCGCTGCCCCGCCTGCGACCTGTACGTGCCGCTGCGGCTCTCCCCGGCGGTGCTGGCGGCGATCACCCGCCCCGGGCCGGCCGGTGGCCCCACCGAGCTGCTGCTGGTGCGGCACGCGTCCGGCCCGACCGGGCTGTGGGCGCTGGTCGCGGGCTTCGTCGAGGCCGGGGAGTCGTTGGAGACGGCGGTCCGTCGCGAGGTCACCGAGGAGGTCGGGCTGACCCTCGGCAGCGTCGACTACTTCGGCAGCCAGCCCTGGGCGATCTCCGGGCCGGGGGTGCTGCTCGCCGGCTTCTTCGCCACCGCCGCCGACCCCACCGCCGAGCCGGAGGTGGACGGGCGGGAGCTGGTGCGGGCCCGCTGGTTCCCGGTGGACGCGCTGCCGGCCGAGCTGCCACCGGCGTACTCGATCTCCCGCTGGCTGATCGACGCGGTCGTCGCCCGGGGCTGAACCCGGCCGGTTCAGACGCCGAGCAGGGTACGCAGGTGGCGCGGGGGTGGGCAGTCGTGGGCGAGCATCGCGTCGTGCCACCGGCGTAGCGGCACCCCCGTGGGGCGGGCGGCGGCGATGTCGGCCATCTCGCTGTAGCCGACGAAGTACGTGGAGAGCTGGGTCGAGGTGAGCAGCGCCCGCCGCCACTTGCCGGCCGCCTCGCCCTCCTCCTGGAAGCCGCGCCCGGTCATCAGCGCCAGCGCGTCCGCCTCGGTCATCTGGTCACAGTGGACGAGCTGGTCGAGCAGGGCGTTGATGGTCATCCGCAGCTGCATCTTGAGCTGCTGGAGGCGGACCGGCAGGCCACCGAAGCCGAGGCCGGCCATCAGCTCCTCGGTGTAGACCGCCCAGCCCTCGATGAACACCCCCGACTCGGTGAGCGCCCGGACCCGGGTGGGGCCGGCGTACCGGCGGGCGTGGGCGAGCTGGAGGAAGTGCCCCGGCATCGCCTCGTGCACGGTCAGGTTGCGGATCATGTGGTCGTTGTACTCACGGTAGAACGAGTCGACCCGGTGGGCGGGCCAGTCCGCCGGGGTGGGCGCGATGCAGTAGAAGGTGGGCAGGTCGGCCGGTTCCAGCGGGCCGGGCGAGTCGCAGTAGGCCACCGCGACGCCCCGGGCGAACTCCGGCATCTCCTGGATCACGCACGGGTCGTCGACCAGGCTGACCAGGTCGTGCGCCCGGACGAAGTCGACGGCCTCGTCGAGGGTGACCGAGGCGAGGTCCACGATGGAGTGGTCGTCGGGGTGCTCGGCGGCGAGCAGGTCCAGCGCCCGGCGTACCGTCGCGTCGTCGGCCGGGCCACCGACCAGCTCGACGGCGGCGGCGCGGATCTCGGCGGTGACCCGGTCCAGGTTGGCCCAGGCGCGGCGCTGCACCTCGGCCGCGCCCAGCTCGGTGTCGAGGGTGTGCCAGAGCCGGGCCTCCCAGCGGCGGCGGCCCAGCCGGGGGTCGCGGCCCGGCCCGGCGTCGGCGGCCAGCCCGGCGCGCAGCCAGCCGACGAACTCGTCGAGCGCGGCGATCGCCGCCGTCGCCGCCGGCTCCACCGTGCCGGCCAGCGCGGGGGCCCGGGCGAGCAGCAGCGGCACCTCGTCGCGGATCAGCGCGGCGCTGCCGGCGAACTGCCCGACCGCCGTCTCGGCGTGCACCCGGGGCATGTCCCGTAGCGTCGCCCGCGCGGTCGCCAACGCGTCGGGTACGGCGGTCAGCCGCCCGACCAGGTGCGCCAGCCGCTGCTCCACCGGCGCGTACGGGCGGGCGAGCAGGGCGTGCAGCAGCGGGCCGGGGTTGTGCACCAGCGGGTCCCACTCGAAGGCCCGGATCTCGCTCAGCTCGAACAGTTCCCGGTCGACCAGGGCGGCGAGCAGCGCGTGGTCGACCTGCTCCTCGACGTCGAGGGAATCCGCGTCGACCTCGGCGAGCGCGTCGGCGGCCTCCCGCAGCATCGCCTGGTCGGCGGCGACCGCCGGGGCGGACAGATCGGGCAGCCGGTCGTCGTAGCGGTGGTCCCCGGCCGACGTGGCGAACCCGGGCCGGCTCTCCAGCACGGCCTCGACGATCCGCTCCGCCAGCGGCACGAATGCACCCATCCCCCGACCCTACCCACCCCGCCGGTCCCCCACCGGCCGCGCGCCGACCCCGTCGATCAAGAGCTTCGCGTCACCGGGGCGCGCGGATCTGACGCAAACCTCTTGGTCAACTCGACGGGGTGGGGGGTTCGGTGGTGCGGAGGGTTCGGGTGTGGGCGAGGGTGGTGTGGCGGAGGGCCGCTTCGGGGTCCAGGCCGGCGCGGCGGGCCTGGGCCACCAGGGCCAGCAGGGTGGCACCCAGGCGGGACTCCGGGTCGGGTTGGGCGTCGGGGGACGGCAGGGGGACGGTCAGGCCGGCCCGGCCGGCGCGGTCCAGCACCTTGGCCGCCAGGGCCAGGGCGGGCTGGCTCAGGGCGATGCCGTCGAGCACCGACGCGCGGGCCTTCTCGGCCTGCTTGATCCGCTCCCAGTTCGCCTCGATCTCGGCCAGCGAACCCGCCTGCGCACCGGAGAAGACGTGCGGGTTACGGCGGACCATCTTGTCGACCAGCGTGCCGGCCACGTCGTCGACGCTCCACCGCTCGTCCTCGGGCAGGTTCTCCGCGAGGCGGGCGTGCAGCAGCACCTGGAGCAGCACGTCGCCCAGTTCCTCGCGCAACGCGTCGGTGTCACCGTCGCTGATCGCGTCGTACGCCTCGTAGCACTCCTCGATCAGGAAGCCGGCGAGGCTGCGGTGGGTCTGCGCCCGCTTCCACGGGTCGCCGCCCGGCGAGGCGAGCCGGTCCATCACCTCGACCGCGTCGAGCAGCCGGGCCCCCGGCGGGTCCCACGAGCCGTACATCAGCTCCAGCTCGGCCAGCCCCGGCTGCCGGGCCAGCCGCAGGCCCACCTCCCGGGCCAGGGACTCGTCGCCGGTCGGGCCGGCCAGCCAGACCGCCGTGCCGTGTGCCGCCGCCGCGTCGAGCAGCGCGTCGCCGGCCCCGCCGGAGACGACGGTGACCGTGACGCCCGCCGCGCGTACCGCCGTGACCTGGGCACCCTCCGCGCCGGTCAGCACCGGCGCGGAGCGCAGCGTGTCCCAGGCGGCGGCGGTCAGCAGACCGGCCGGCAACCGGGGCGAGGTGACCAGCAGGACGATCCGGTCGGACATGCTCAGGAGGCCGCCGGCCCCTGCTCCGGGGTCGGGCTGGCGACCGGCTCGGGCGTCGACACGTCGGTCACCGGGCCGCTCGCGTCGATGTACGGCAGCGCGTAGAAGACCAGCTCCTGGCCCTTGTTGACCCAGGCGGGAACGCCGAGCGGCCGGTACCGGGGGTTGACTTCGACGTCGACCTTGTCGGCCTGCTCGCCCAGCGCGGCGCTCAACGCCGACGAGCTGCGGACGAAACCGCCGTCACCGAAGAGCTGCCGCACCTGCGCCACCGACAGCCCCCGGTCGATGCCGCCGGTCTTCTCGATCGCGTGGTAGACCGCCATCACCGACTCGTCGCTCAGGTCGGCCGGCGGCAACTGCTGGCTGAGCACGACGAACAGGTCGGCCCACTCGCCCCACAGCTTCGCGAACTCCGCCTGCGGCGGCATCTGGAGCTGCTGGGCCAGCTGGTCCGGGGTGATCTGGTCGGGGACCTGGAGGTTCTTCTCGGCCGCGACCCGCTTACCCAGGTCGATGCTGACCAGCAGGTTCACCACGTCCTGCCGGGTCACCCCGGCCCGCAACTGCTCCGGGCCGGGGGTCTGGCCGGACTGGGCCGCGCCCTGGCGCACCGCCTCGGCGTACCTCGTCTGCGCGTCGGTGTAGATCGCGTCCACCCGGGCCACCGAGTAGCGACTGTCGCCGATGTATGCGGCCACATCCGGAGATGCCTTGCCGCAGGCGGTGAGGGAGAGGACACCCAGGGCCGCGACGCTGGCGGCGGCGATGAGACGGCGTGCACGCATGACGGTCACTCTCTCATGCCTGCCTGTGTACGGTGACGCCGCCCACCGTGCGCTGCGGCCCCGCCCGACGCCCCGTGCCGCGCTCCGCACCGGGCGGGCGACGGACCGCTCATCCCCGCGCCCCCGCCAGCGCGGCCGGTTCGCCGAGGACGTCGGCGAGGAGTTGGGCGCACCACTCCAGCAGCGCCTGGTCGCGCAGCGGCTCGCCGCCGACCCGGCGGGTGCTCGGCCGGGGCACGCTGACCTGGTCGGTGGCCTGCTTGTAGACCGAGTCCGGGTGGTAGCGCTTGAGCCGCAACTGCTTCGAGTCGGGCAGCGGCAGCGGCCCGAACCGGAGGTGCTTGCCCTGCATCGACACGTCGGTCAGGCCGTAGCGGCGGGCCAGCAGCCGGAACCGGGCCACCGCGACCAGGTTCTGCACCGGGGCGGGCGGTTCGCCGTACCGGTCGGTCATCTCGGCCACCACCTCGCGCAGCCGCGCGTCGTCGCGCGCCTCGGCGAGCTTGCGGTACATCTCCAGCCGCAGCCGTTCCACCCCGACGTAGTCGTGCGGCAGGTGCGCGTCGATCGGGAGGTCGATCTTGACGTCGGTCTCCTCCTCGGTCCTCTCCCCCTTGAACGCCGACACCGCCTCGCCGACCATCCGGACGTACAGGTCGAACCCGACGCCCTCGATGTGCCCGGACTGTTCGCCGCCGAGCAGGTTGCCGGCGCCCCGGATCTCCAGGTCCTTCATCGCCACGTACATGCCCGCGCCCAGCTCGGTGTGCTGCGCGATGGTGGCCAGCCGCTCGTGCGCGTGCTCGGTAAGCGGCTTCTCCGGCGGGTAGAGGAAGTACGCGTACGCCCGCTCCCGGCCCCGGCCCACCCGGCCCCGGATCTGGTGCAGCTGGGCCAGGCCGAGCAGGTCGGCCCGCTCCACGATCAGCGTGTTGGCGTTCGGGATGTCGATGCCGGACTCGACGATGGTGGTGCAGACCAGGACGTCGAACTCCTTCTCCCAGAAGCCGACCATCACCTTCTCCAGGGCCTCCTCGCCCATCTGCCCGTGGGCCACCGCCACCCGCGCCTCGGGCACCAGCTCGCGCAGTTTGCGCGCCGTCCGGTCGATCGACTCGACCCGGTTGTGCAGGTAGAAGACCTGCCCGTCGCGGAGCAGCTCACGGTGGATCGACGCGGCCACCTGCCGGTCGTCGTACGACCCGACGAAGGTCAGTACCGGGTGCCGCTCCTCCGGCGGGGTGGCGATGGTCGACATCTCCCGGATGCCGGTGATCGCCATCTCCAGCGTCCTCGGGATCGGGGTGGCCGACATGCTCAGCACGTCGACCGAGGCGCGCAGCGTCTTGAGGTGTTCCTTGTGCTCGACGCCGAACCGCTGCTCCTCGTCGATGATCACCATGCCGAGGGACTTGAACCGGGTGGCCGTCTGGAGCAGCCGGTGGGTGCCGATGACGATGTCGACGGTGCCGTCGGCGACCATCTCCAGCGTCCGTTCGCTCTCCTTGGCGGTCTGGAACCGGGAGAGCTGGCGGATGGTCACCGGGAACTGGTTCATCCGCTCGGCGAACGTGTTGTAGTGCTGCTGCACCAGCAGCGTCGTCGGCACCAGCACCGCCACCTGCTTGCCGTCCTGCACCGCCTTGAACGCCGCCCGGACGGCGATCTCGGTCTTGCCGTACCCGACGTCGCCGCAGATCAGCCGGTCCATCGGGACGGTCTGCTCCATGTCCCGCTTGACCTCCTCGATGGCGGCCATCTGGTCGGGCGTCTCCTGCCACGGGAAGGCGTCCTCCAGCTCCCGCTGCCACGGGGAGTCCGGGGCGAACGCGTGCCCCTTGGACGCCTTGCGGGCGGCGTAGAGCTGGATGAGCTGGGCGGCGATCTCCCGGACCGCCTTGCGGGCGCGGGCCTTGGACTTCTGCCAGTCCGAGCCGCCCATCTTGTGCAGGGTGGGCTGCTCGCCGCCGACGTAGCGGGAGAGCTGGTCGAGCTGGTCGGTGGGGACGAACAGCCGGTCGCCGGGCTGGCCGCGCTTGCTGGCCGCGTACTCGATGACGAGGTATTCCCGGGACGCGCCGTTGACGGTGCGCTGCACCAGCTCGACGTACCGGCCGATGCCGTGCTGCTCGTGCACGACGAAGTCGCCGGCCTTCAGCTCCAGCGGGTCGATGGTGTTGCGCCGCCGGCTCGGCATCCGGCGCATGTCCCGGGTGGTGGTGCCCCGGCCGCCGGTGACGTCGTTGCCGGTGAGCAGCACGAACCTCGACGCCTCGTCGACGAAGCCGGCGGTGAGGCAGCCGCAGGAGACCAGCACCTCGCCGGGGGCGGGCGCGGCCGGCACCTGCTCGGTGAGCCGGGCACCCAACCCGGCGTCGCGGAGCACCTCGACGGCCCGCTGGGCGGGACCGTGCCCCTCGAAGACCAGCGACACCGACCAGCCGTCGCCGGTCCAGCGCTTCAGGTCGTCGACCAACCGGTCGGTCTCGCCGTGGTAGAGCGGGGCCGGCTGGGCGGCCAGGCTCACCGCGATCGCGTCGTCGGGGGTGACGTCCGCCCCGGTCGGCGCGTCCTCCCAGGGCTGTCGGGCCGGTGCGGCGGCGTCCGCCTCGACCAGCCCGAACGGGGCGAGGGTCCACCAGGGCTGGCGCAGGGCGCGGGCGGCGGCGCGTACCTCGGCCAGGGACTTGAAGGCGGCGGCGCCGAGGTCGACCGGGGCCTGGCCGCCGACGGCGGCCGCGGCCCAGCTCGCCTGGAGGAACTCCTCCGAGGTACGCACCAGGTCGTGCGCCCGGGTGCGGATCCGCTCCGGGTCGCAGAGCAGCACGTGGGTGCCGACGGGCATGGTGTCCACCAGCAGTTCCAGGTTGTCGCTGCCGATCAGCGCCGGGGCCAGCGACTCCATCCCCTCGACCGGGATGCCCTCGGCCAGCTTGTCGAGGATCTCGGCCAACTCCGGGTGCTCCCCGGCGAGCGCGGCGGCCCGCCGGCGCACCGCCGGGGTCAGCAGCAGCTCCCGGCACGGCGGGGCCCAGAGCTGCGGTACGCCCTCGATGGTGCGCTGGTCGGCGACGGCGAAGGTGCGGATCTCCTCCACCTCGTCGCCCCAGAACTCGACCCGGGACGGGTGCTCGTCGGTGGGCGGGAAGACGTCCAGGATGCCGCCGCGTACCGCGAACTCGCCGCGCTTGGTGACCAGGTCGACCCGGGCGTACGCCAGGTCGGTGAGCCGGCGGGCGACCTGCTCCAGGTCGACCTCCTCACCGGCGGCGAGCTGCACCGGCTCCAGGTCGCCGAGGCCCTTGAGCTGCGGTTGCAGCAGCGACCGGACGGGCGCCACCACCACCCGCAGCGGGCCGGCGTCGGCGTCGGCGCGGACGGTGTGCGGGCCCGGCGCGTCCGGGTGGGCGAGGCGGCGCAGCACGGCCAGCCGGCGGCCGACGGTGTCGGAACGGGGCGAGAGCCGCTCGTGCGGCAGCGTCTCCCAGGACGGGAAGACCGCGACCTGCCCGGCCGGGAGCAGGCTGCCCAGCGCGGCGGCCAGGTCGTCGGCCTCCCGGCTGGTGGCGGTGACCGCCAGCACGGGCCGGCCGGCCCCGCCGACCGCCTCGTCGGCGGCGACGGCGGCCACGGCGAACGGGCGCAGCGCCGCCGGGGCGGTGAGGTCGAGCCCGTCGACCTGGGCGGCACCGGAGCGCGCCAGGTCACGCGCGCGGGCCAGCCCGGGATCGGCCAGGGCGGCGGAGAAGAGTCCGGTGAGCATCAGTGATCACTTCCAGAGGAGTCGACGCGCACGACTGCTGCCCCTCGTCCAGCCGGACGGGGGGTGCACGTCGACCAGCCTATCCCCGCCCGCCCCGGCGTGACCGGGCCCCGCTGCAAGATCATCACAATGTCGCGGATGTAGCGGCATCCCCGCTCGCAGACACCACTACATCCATGACATTGCGACGCCCCACCCGGGAGGTGTTCAGGCGGCGCGGGTCAGGCGCGGGTCGAGCTGGTTGATCAGGTGGTGGGACAGGCGGGCCAGGCGGCGGGACTGGGCGAGGCCGATCGGCCAGCGGTCGACCTCCTCGCCGGCCGAGCACTCCAACAGCAGCCCGGACGGCGGGGTCGGGCCGATATCCATGCGCCACAGGCCGAGCCGGACCTGGATCACCTCGTCGCCGTGTACGGCCGCGTCGAGGAGTCGGGACAGGTGCAGATCGTTCGGGCCGGCGCAGTCCGGACCACGCAGTCACCACGGCGGATGGCCGGAGTTCGACGGTCGGACGGGACTCACCAGGTGCGGGGGATTCGGTAGGTTGCCCATGGGCCAGGGTCCTTTCCTGGTCAAGGCCCGGGGAGCGGAGTGCCACCTCCACCCCGGGCCGCCCTGTTGGTGATGCTCAACCGGTTGCGAGCCAGGTCAGCGAGGTCAGCTTATAGCCGGACGTCGACATTGTCGACACTGTCGACGTTATAGACGCTGTCAACTTGTGGTGATCTACTTGGCCCTGCGAGCCAGGGAGACACCATGAACACACCCAAATATGAGCAGGTGGCATCAGCCATCCGCGATCAGATCCGCGCCGGAAAACTGATACCGGGTGATCAGCTACCCACGACCAAGGGCCTCATCGAGACGTACGGCGTCTCCTACGGCTCGGTCCGGACCGCCCTGCTCATCCTCAAGGCCGAAGGGCTGATCGAGGGAAGACAGGGCGAGGGCGTCTACGTCCGGGACCCGGCCGCTCAGTAGCGGACCATGATGCGGCGTTCGACCGCGTCGACCACGATCTCCCCGCCGTACGGGACGATCAACTGCGGGTCGGTGTGGCCGAGGTCGACGTCGAAGACCACCACCGCGTCCGGGTGGTAGTCCGCGAGCGCCCGGGTGATCGCGCCACGCTGGGCGGCGGCCCAGGCCAGCCGTTCCGGCACCGGCAGCTGCCGTTCGAAGTCCCACGCCTTGGGCCGGCCGACGACGATCGCCGGGAAGGCGGCGAGCAGCCCCCGCTCACCCATGTTCCGGACGATCCGGAACACCTCCTGCGCGTCGGGCAGCTCGTTGGAGGTCTCGATGACGAGCACCGACCCGGCCAGCTCGGCGGCCGACGGCACCCGGTCGGCGGCCATCAGCCAGTGCAGGATCTCCAGGCAGCCGCCCCAGGTGCGGCCCTCGACGACCGTCGACGGGCCCCGCCAGCGCCAGCCCTCACCGGGGAGCATCGGCGGTTCGACCGCGAGCGTGGCCGGGTTCCGCCAGTCGCCCGGTTCGTCACCCCACTGCGGCGCGGGGGTCAGCTCGTACCAGTCGGAGGTGAACAGGGCGGCGCGCAGCGAGTCGAGGGTCAGCGGGTGCGGCGCGCCGGGCCGGCCGAGGTGCACCAGTACCGAGCCGCCGTGGTAGGCCACCATCCCCAGCCGGTGCAGGTGGTTGAGGACGTTGGTGTTGTCCGAGTAGCCGAAGTAGGGCTTCGGGTTGGCCCGCAGCACCGCGTCGTCCAGGTGCGGGGTGACGGTGATCAGGTCGTCCCCGCCGACGGTGGCGAGCACGGCGGTCACCGTAGGGTCGGCGAAGGCGGCGGTCAGGTCGCGTGCCCGGTCCCGGGGGTCGGCCCGGATCTGCCGGGTGGTCGGGTACTCCACCGGCTCCAGGTGGAGCTCC
Source organism: Micromonospora sp. HM134 (assembly GCF_007833915.1). NCBI lineage: Bacteria > Bacillati > Actinomycetota > Actinomycetes > Micromonosporales > Micromonosporaceae > Micromonospora > Micromonospora sp. HM134. The sequence continues at coordinate 966,498 of NZ_CP041061.1, read as the reverse complement.
TCGCGCAGCCGGCGCAGGCCCAGCTCGTACACGTGGGGGAAGAGACCGGGCAGGCCGGCGGAGGGGGAGACCACGGCGACCCGGTCGCCCGGCTTCGGCTTGGCGGGGTACGCGGGAGGGGCCATGATCGGAACCTACCGCCCACTCCCACCGGTTTTCACCCGACAAAACTCCACAGATCAGGCATTAACGGCCATAGGCTGAGCCGGTGGACGAGGAGCCGCGGACCCGGGACTGGCTGCCCCGCACGGCGGCGCTGCTGGTCGGCACGCTGGCGCTGGCCACCGCGTTCATCGCGGCCTACGTCGGCGCGCTGCACCAGCCGCACCCCCGGGACGTGCCGGTCGGCGTGGTGACCGGCGACCAACGCGCCGAGTCGCTGCTGACCGCCGTGCGGGCCCGCACCGACACCATCGAACCCGTCCGGTACGCCGACCCCGGCGCGGCCGACGACGCCCTCACCGCCCGCCAGGTGTACGCCGTGCTCACCTCCGCCCCCGACGGCACGCTCACCCTCGCCACCGCCAGCGCCTCCGCGCCGGCCGCCACCGAACTGGTCACCGGGGTCCTCACCCCGGCCGCCCAGCAGGCCGGGGTGCCGCTCACCGTCACCGACCAGGTGCCCGTCTCCCCCGACGACCCGCGCGGCCTGGTGCCGTTCTACCTGGCCGTCGGGCTGGTGCTCGGCGGCTACCTCGCCTCGACCGCGCTCGGCGTCTCGCTCGGCACCGCCCCGCGCGGGCTGCGCCGGGCCGGACTGCGGATCGGCTCGCTGGCCGTCCACGCGCTGCTGCTCGGGATCATCGGCGCGGTGCTGGTCGGCCCGGTGCTCGACGTCTGGGACCACGACCTGGTCGCCGTGGCGGCGGTCGGCGTGCTCACCGTCTTCACCGCCGCGATGGTCGCCGCCGCCGTACAGGGCTGGCTGGGGCTGCTCGGCACCGGACTGGTGATCCTGCTGCTGGTGGTACTCGGCAACCCCGGCTCGGGCGGCATCTACGCCCCGGAGTTCCTGCCCGCCGCGCTGCGCGGCATGCACCGCTGGAACGTCCCCGGTCTCGCCACCGACCTACTCAAATCGGCCGTCTACTTCGACTGGCGCTCGGCCCGCTGGCCGCTTGCCGGGCTGCTGACCTGGGTCGCCCTCGGGGTGCTCGGCCTGCTCACCGCCGCCCTGTTCCGGGGACGCCGGGCCGGGGCCGGACGTGGCGCGCGGTGATCGTGGGGAAGGTGACACACCGAACCCCTTCCTCCCGGACCGGGCCACGCAGATACCATCCAGGGAGTCGGACAGCGCTGTCCTTCGTACTCACGTAAGGAGCGCACGGTGACCGACCAGCATGATCACGACGGGCCCGACGCCGCCCTGCGGGCCGACATCCGTCGGCTCGGCACCCTGCTCGGCCAGACCCTGGCCCGGCAGGAGGGTCGGCCCCTGCTCGACCTGGTCGAGGAGATCCGCGCCCAGGTCCGCTCCGACGCGCCGGCCGCCGCGCAGCGCCTCGGCGGGCTGGACGTGACCACCGGCACCAAGCTGGCCCGCGCCTTCTCCACCTACTTCCACCTGGCCAACATCACCGAGCAGGTGCACCGGGCCCGGGACCTGCGCCGCCGCCGGGCGATCCAGGGCGGCTGGCTGGACCAGGCGGCCAAGATGATCGCCGAGCGCGGGGTGCCGGCCGAGGAGATCGCCGCCGCCGCCCGCCGCCTCGCGGTACGCCCCGTCTTCACCGCCCACCCCACCGAGGCGGCCCGCCGGTCGATCCTGTCCAAGCTGCGCGCCATCGCCGACGAACTGGACGCCGAGACCGCCAACGCCATCCTCTACGGCGCCAGCGACGAGGGCCCGGCCAACCGCCGCCTCGCCGAACTGCTCGACCTGATGTGGCAGACCGACGAGCTGCGCCTCGACCGGCCCGACCCGACCGACGAGGCCCGCAACGCCATCTACTACCTGCGCGACCTGTACGCCGAGGCCGCCCCGCAGGTGCTCGACGACCTGGCCGACACGCTGCGCACCCTCGGCGTGGAGACCTCGCCGACGTCGCGCCCGCTGACCTTCGGCACCTGGATCGGCGGCGACCGGGACGGCAACCCGTTCGTCACCCCCGTGGTCACCCGGGAGGTGCTGCGCATCCAGCACGAGCACGGCATCACCGCCACCGAAGCGGCGATGGAACACCTGGTCAACGAGGTCTCCGTCTCCCGCCGGTTGCGCGCCGTGTCGCTGGACCTGTCGGCCAGCCTCGCCGCCGACCTGGACGCGCTGCCCGAGGTGGCCCCCCGGTTCCGCCGGGTCAACGCCGAGGAGCCCTACCGGCTCAAGGCCCGCTGCGTGAAGGCGAAGCTGGCCAACACCCGGGAGCGGCTGCGCGCCGGCACCCCGCACGTGCCGGGCCGGGACTACCAGGGCTCCGGCGAGCTGATCGCCGACCTGGAGCTGCTACGCGCCTCGCTGGCCCGCAACTCCGGGCAGCTCACCGCCGTCGGCCGGCTCGCCTCGACCATCCGTACCGTCTCCGCGTTCGGCCTGCACCTGGCCACCATGGACGTCCGGGAGCACGCCGAGAAGCACCACGAGGTGCTCACCCAGCTCTACGCGGCGGTCGGCGAGGTGTCGGACTACCCGTCGCTGACCCGGCTGGAGCGCACCAAGCTGCTCGCCGACGAGCTGACCGGCCGCCGGCCGCTGTCCGCCCTGGACACCCCGCTGACCGAGGGGGCGCGCAAGACGTTCGACGTGTTCGGGACCATCCGGGAGGCGCAGGACCGGTTCGGCGGCGAGGTCATCGAGTCGTACATCATCTCGATGACCCTCGGCGTGGACGACGTGCTCGCGGCGGTGGTGCTGGCCCGGGAGGCCGGCCTGGTCGACGTGCACACCGGGCGGGCCCGGATCGGCTTCGTCCCGCTGCTGGAGACCCCGGCCGAGCTGAACGCCGGCGGCGAGATGCTCAACGAACTGCTCTCCCTGCCGGCCTACCGGGCGCTGGTCGCGGCCCGGGGCGACGTGCAGGAGGTGATGCTGGGCTACTCCGACTCCAACAAGGAGGCCGGCATCACCACCAGCCAGTGGTCCATCCACCGGGCCCAGCGGGCGCTGCGGGACGTGGCCGCCCAGCACGGCGTACACCTGCGGTTGTTCCACGGCCGGGGCGGCACCGTCGGGCGCGGCGGCGGCCCCACCCACGAGGCGATCCTGGCCCAGCCGTACGGCACCCTGGACGGCGCGATCAAGGTGACCGAGCAGGGTGAGGTCATCTCCGACAAGTACACCCTGCCGGCGCTGGCCCGGGAGAACCTGGAGCTGACCGTGGCCGCGGTGCTCCAGGCGACGCTGCTGCACACCGCCCCCCGGCAGCCCGCCGAGCAGTTGGAACGCTGGGACGCGGCGATGGACGTGGTCTCCGAGTCGGCCTTCCGGTCGTACCGGGGCCTGGTGGAGGACCCGGACCTGCCGGCGTACTTCTGGGCGTCCACGCCCACCGAGCTGCTCGGCGCGCTGAACATCGGCTCCCGGCCGGCGAAGCGGCCGAACACCGGGGCCGGCCTGGGCGGCCTGCGGGCCATCCCGTGGGTGTTCGGCTGGACGCAGACCCGGCAGATCGTGCCCGGCTGGTTCGGGGTCGGCTCCGGCCTCGCCGCCGCCCGCGCGGCCGGCCTGGAGGACGTGCTGGCCGAGATGCACCGCAACTGGCACTTCTTCCGCACGTTCCTGTCGAACGTGGAGATGATGCTGACCAAGACCGACCTCAGCATCGCCCGCCGGTACGTGGAGACGCTGGTCCCCGAGGAACTGCACCCGATCTTCGACAAGATCGAGCAGGAGTACGAGCTGACCAAGCAGGAGGTGCTGGCGGTCACCTCGTCGCCGGCCCTGCTGGAGAACTCGCCGGTGCTCCAGCGCACCCTGGCGGTGCGCGACACCTACCTGGAGCCGCTGCACCACCTCCAGGTGGCGCTGCTGCGGCAGTACCGGGACTCCGGCGCCGCCGGCCGGGCGGTGGTCACCGCGCCGGGCGGCCGACGCGCCCCCAGCGACGGTACGGCGCTGGAACGCGCCCTGCTCACCACGGTCAACGGCATCGCCGCCGGGATGCGCAACACCGGCTGACGGACGCCCGCCCCTGCCGCCGCCACAGGCGGTGGCAGGGGCCGTTGCGGCGGGCCTTCGTGGCAGGGGCCTTCGTGGCGGTACCGGCCGGGACGGCGGCCGCGCCTGCGGGGCGGGCCGCCCACCGACCGACGGCGTCGGCTCAGAAGTCGCCGCCCCCGAAGTCCCCACCACCGAAGTCGCCCCCGCCGAACCCACCGCCACCGAAGTCACCGCCGCCGAAGTCACCGGCGGTGCCGAAGTCGCCGCCGGCATCCCCGGCGGTGCCGAAGTCGCCGCCGAAGTCCGCACCGTCGCCGAAGCCCTCCTGGTAGCCGGCGTCGTACCCCGGGTCGGCGAAGGCCGGCGAGAAGAGCGCGTCGGCGATCAGCATCCCGCCCACCACCCCGACGCCCGCCCCCAACGCGGTCTTCCACCACGGCGTCGAGTACCAGCCGGCCGGCACCGGCCGGCCCTGGTAACGCCCGCCCGGGTAGTAGTACGGGGTGTCCCGGCCGGGCTGCGGGCCGGCCCTGAACGTCTGCCCCTGCACGTCCACCTGGCGCTCCCGGGTGATCTCCCCGGCCCCCTGCGCGGCGGCCAGCGGGGGCAGCTCCGGGCCCGGGTCCAGGCCGAGCGCCACCCGGGCCGCCCGTGCGTAGGCGAGCCCCTCCAACGCGGTCTCCCGGGCCAGCCGGAACTGGTGCACCGTACGGGCCTGCTCCAACTGGCTGCCCGCCGCGTTGTACCGCTCACCCGCGTCGACCAGCGCCTGGCGTACCGCCGGGTCGTCGCCGTGCAGGTTCATCACCTGGCCGCCGAGGCGTTCGTACCAGCGTTGGGCGTCGGCGCGTACGTCGGCGAGGCTGCGCGCCTCCCGGGCCGCCTTCTCCCGCCGCCACCAGACGAAACCACCGGCCAGCATGGCGACCAGGATGAGCACGAGCAGAAATTCCATTCTCCGAACGTACCCGGGGGCGTCGAGTCGTACCTGTTTGGCAAGCTCTGGTGATGGACTTCTCGACGCTGGCCGTGGTGGTGGTCTGCCTCGCCGCCGGCGGGGCGGTCGGCTGGTACGCCGCCCGCTCCCGGTCGGCCACCGAGATCGCCCGGCTGGAGGCCACCCTCGCCGCCACCCGGGAGGGCGAGGGCCGGCTCGAACAGTCGATGCGGGCGCTGAGCTACGAGGCCACCGCCCAGTCCCAGGAGGCGGTGGCCCGCGCGGTGGCCCCGCTGCACGACACCCTGCGCCGCTACGAGCAACGGGTCGGCGAGCTGGAACGCGACCGCGTCGACGCCTACGCCGAGCTGCGCGAACAGGTCCGTTCGATGGGGGCCGTCTCCGGTGAGCTGCGCACCGAGACCAAGCAGCTGGTCGCCGCGCTGCGCGCCCCGCAGGTGCGCGGACGCTGGGGCGAGCACCAGCTCCGCCGGATCGTCGAGGCGGCCGGCATGCTGGAGCACTGCGACTTCAGTGAGCAGGTCACCGCCGCCACCGACCACCAGGGGGTCCGCCCCGACCTGGTGGTCCGGCTGCACGGCGGGCGGACGGTGGTGGTGGACGCCAAGGCGCCGTTCGACGCCTACCTGACGGCGATGGAGGCACGCGACGAACGCGGCCGGGACACCCACCTCGACCGGCACGCGAAGCACCTGCGCGGGCACGTCGACGCGCTGGCCGCGAAGACCTACTGGGCCGCGTTCGACGACAGCCCGGAGTTCGTGGTGCTGTTCGTGCCGGCCGACCCGTTCCTGGACGTGGCGTTGCAGCGTGACCCGACGCTGCTGGAGCACGCGTTCGCCCGCAACGTGGTGCTGGCCACCCCGGCGACCCTGGTCGCGCTGCTGCGGACGGTGGCGTACTCGTGGCGGCAGGAGGCGTTGGCCCGCAACGCGGTGGCGGTGCACGCGCTCGCCCGCGAGCTGTACGGCCGACTGTCCACCCTGGGCGACCACGTCGGCAAGCTCGGCAGCTCGCTCGGTGGCGCGGTGACGGCGTACAACCGGGCGGTCGGGTCGCTGGAGGCCCGGGTCCTGGTCAGCGCGCGCAAGCTGGCCGAGCTGGGCGTCTCCGACCAGGAGCTGACCGTCCCGGCCCAGGTGGAGCTGGCCCCCCGACAACCCCAGGCCCCCGAACTCCTCCCCACCGACGACCGCCCCTGACGCGGGCCGCCCCGGGCGGGCGCACTGTCGCCGGTGTAGCGGTATCGGAGCGACCGGATACCGCCCTTCCGGTGACATCGCGGCGTCCGGACGGGCGTGGGCGGGCGGGTCAGGAGCGGCGGGCGGATTCCACCAGGAACGGGACGCCCTGCTGGCAGGTGCTCATCAGGTCGGGTTGGGCCCGGCCGGTGACGGTGACCCGGGCTCCCTTCACGAGCACGTCGGTGGGGCCGCCGACCAACTGGTGACCGTCGAGCAGCAGGCACCCCGGCTCGACCCCCGCCTCGACGGTGCCGGTCAGCTCCGTCGCGCCCGGACCGGGCGGCAGCCGCGGGCCGCCGGGCGGCGGCTTCACCCCGCCGGGCGGCACCGACCCGGCCGGTGGTGCGGACGGGGCCACCGATGCCGGCGGCACGGTGTCCGACGGGGTGACGGTGTCCGACGGGGTGGCCGTGGGGGTCGGGGAACCGGTCGGCGTGGCCGGCGGGCCGGTGACGTCGGCACCGTCACCACAGCCGGCGAGCGCCACACCGGCGGCCAGCAGCACGACGACCGCCATCCGAGGAGTTCTCATACCCACTGGGACGCGCCCCACCCGTGATCCGTTCCGTCCGTCGGGAACCCGCCGCCGACGGACACCGGTGCCGGCAGGCCACCGACGGACACGCCGACGCCGGCCCCGGTCGGCGCACCGCCCCGTGCCGGGTCAGCGCGACGAGGACGATCCCCGCCCGCCCCGGTCCAGGTCAGCCGCGGGCGGCGGCCTTCATGTCGCGCTTGAGTTCCTGCGGCAGCGAGAAGGTCAGCCGCTCGTTGGCGGTGACCACCTCGTCGACGTCGGTGAAGCCCCGCGCGGCCAGGTGGGCCAGCACCTCGTGGACCAGTTCGTCGGGCACGCTCGCGCCGGAGGTCAGCCCCACCGTCCGGGCGTCGGCCAGCCAGGCGTCGTCGATCTCGTGGGCGAAGTCGACCAGGTGCCCGGCGCGGGCCCCGGCGTCCACGGCCACCTCGACCAGGCGTACCGAGTTGGACGAGTTGCGCGAGCCGACCACGATCACCACGTCGCAGTCGGGGGCGATCTCCTTGACCACGTGCTGCCGGTTGGAGGTGGCGTAGCAGATGTCGTCGCTGGGCGGCGACTGGAGCAGCGGCAGCCGGGTCTTGAGCCGGGCCACCGTCTCCAGCGTCTCGTCCACCGACAGCGTGGTCTGGGAGAGCCAGACGACCTTGTTCGGGTCGCGCACGGTGATCCGGTCGACGTCGTCGGGGCCGTCGACGAGCTGGATGTGGGCGGGGGCCTCCCCGGCGGTGCCGATGACCTCCTCGTGCCCCTCGTGACCGATCAGCAGGATGTCGTAGTCCTCGGCGGCGAACCGCTTGGCCTCCTGGTGCACCTTGGTCACCAGCGGGCAGGTCGCGTCGATCGCCCGCAGCGACCGGGCCCTGGCCTGCTCGTACACCTCGGGGGCGACGCCGTGCGCGGAGAAGATGACGGTGGCGCCCTCGGGCACCTCCTCGTTCTCCTCCACGAAGATCGCGCCCCGCGCCTCCAGGGTCTGCACCACGTGCTTGTTGTGCACGATCTGCTTGCGGACGTAGATCGGCGCGCCGTAGAGCTTCAGCGCCTCCTCGACGGTCTGCACCGCCCGGTCCACCCCGGCGCAGTAGCCGCGGGGCTTGGCCAGGAGCACGCGCTTGCCGGTCTTGGGGGTCGCCTCAGCCTCGGTCACCCGCCCATCGTACGTGCCGGCATCTCCACCGGCAGGAGCTGCGACCCGTACCACAGCGGGGGTACGCCGGGACGCGCGGCACGGGCGGTCGGGGCTGCCCCGGGTCGTCGGAGGTGGACCGTAGGGTGGGCGGGTGACCGACGCCCCCCGCAGCACCCCCGAGGAACCCTGGCCGGTCCGGGTGGTCAGCCAGAAGGTCGGCGCCTGGATCGCCAAGCTCGGCTGGGTCTGGGTCGACGGGCAGGTGGCGCAGATCAGCCGCCGCCCCGGGGCGGGCACGGTCTTCCTCACCCTGCGCGACCCGTCGGCCGACCTCAGCCTCACCGTCACCACCAACCGGGACGTCCTCGACTCGGGCGCGCCGGAGCTGCGCGAGGGTGCCCGGGTGGTGCTGCACGCCAAGCCGGAGTTCTATGCCGCGCGGGGCACGCTGAGCCTGCGCGCCGACGAGATCCGCCAGGTGGGGCTGGGTGAGTTGCTGGCCCGGCTGGAGAAGCTCAAGAAGCTGCTCGCCGCCGAGGGGCTGTTCGACCGGGCCCGCAAGCGCCGGCCGCCGTTCCTGCCGCAGCGGATCGGTCTGATCACCGGTCGGGCGTCCGCCGCCGAGCGGGACGTGCTGACCAATGCCCGGCGGCGCTGGCCGGCGGTGGAGTTCCGCACGGTCAACGTGGCCGTGCAGGGGCCGGGCGCGGTGTCGCAGATCGTCGACGCGCTGCGGGTCCTCGACGCCGACGAGAGCATCGACGTGATCATCCTGGCCCGGGGCGGCGGCGGCATCGAGGATCTGCTGCCCTTCTCCGACGAGGCGCTGTGCCGGGCGGTCTTCGCCTGCCGTACCCCGGTGGTGAGCGCGATCGGCCACGAGACGGACGCCCCGCTGGTCGACTACGTGGCCGACGTCCGCGCCTCCACCCCGACGGACGCCGCCAAGCGGGTCGTGCCCGACCTGGCCGACGAGGTGCGGCTGATCGGCCAGGCCCGTTCCCGGCTGGAGCGGGCGGTCCGCAACCTGGTCGACCGGGAGTCGCACCGGCTGACCCTGCTGCGGTCCCGGCCTGTGCTGGCCCGGCCGCAGGTGATGGTCGAGCAGCGGGCGGCCGAGGTGTCCGCGTTGCGGGACCGGGCCGGCCGCAGCCTCGACCACCGGCTCGACGCGGCCACCGCCGACCTGCGGCACACCCTGGCCCGGCTGCGGGCGCTCTCCCCCGCCGCCACCCTCGACCGGGGCTACGCCATCGTGCAGCGGGCCGACGGGCACGTGGTCCGGGCGGCCGGCGAGGTGGCCGGCGGCGACCCGCTGCGGATACGCCTCGCCGAGGGCGAGCTGACCGCGACCGTCGAGCGATGAGGAGGACGAGATGAGCGATCGGAAACCCGACGAGCAGCTCAGCTACGAGCAGGCCCGGGCCGAGCTGGCCCAGGTGGTGGAGCGGTTGGAGGCCGGCGGCACGTCGCTGGAGGAGTCGCTGGCGCTGTGGGAGCGCGGCGAGCGGCTCGCCGCCGCCTGCCAACGCTCCCTCGACGGTGCCCGCGCCCGGATCGACGCCGCCCGACCGGCCGCCGAGGCCTGACCCGGGGTCAGCTGACCAGGCGGATGCGGACCCGGCGGTTCTGCTTGCCCTTGCTCTCCACCTTGACCACCTGGATCCGCCCGACCTGCCCGATGGACGCGACGTGGGTGCCGCCGTCGGCCTGCACGTCGAGACCCTCGATGTCGACGATCCGGACCTCCTGCTCGTCCGGCGGGATGAGGTTGGTCTGGGTGCGGACGATGTCGGGGATGGCCAGCGCCTCGTCGCGGGGCAGCACCCGCACGGAGACCCGCCGGTCGGTGGCGAGTTCCTTGTTGACCGCCTCTTCGAGCAGGCCCTTGAAGCCCTCGGGGGGCTGCGGCAGGTTGAAGTCCATCCGGGCCTCGCCCGGCTCCATGTTGCCGCCGGTCACCAGCGCGCCGAAGTCGCGGAACACCACGCCGCAGAGCACGTGCAGCCCGGAGTGGGTGCGCATCAGGGTGAACCGACGCTCGTCCTCGATCGCGCCCTGGACCTCGGCGCCGACCGGCGGCACCGGGTCGCCCTCGGCGGGGATCAGGTAGAGGTCGTCACCCTTGTGGGTGCCGACGATCCGGGTCTGCACCCCCTGCCACAGCAGCACGCCGTGGTCCGGCGGCTGGCCGCCGCCACCGGGGTAGAAGGCGGAGCGGTCCAGCACGATGCCACGTTCGGGATCGACGTGCACCACTCGGCTGGTCCACTCGCGCAGGGACGGGTCGGCGAGGTCGAGACGCTCGGTGCGTCCGTGGTGGGAGATGCCCATGGGGGCGCAGCGTACTACCGATCGTCGCGCACGGTGAGACTAGCCACGCCCGGCCTCGGCCCAGTAGCCGGCCAGCCGCTTGACCACCTCGACCAGCTCCGCCTCGTCGAGGGTGAAGGGCAGGCGGACGTGGTCCAGGTAGGAGCGTGCCCCCACGGCGAAGTGCGAACCGAGCATCAACTGCATGCCGTGGTGCTGGGCGACGTGGTTGAGCTGTTGCAGCGGCCGGGGGGTGGCGCACCAGACGCTGAGCCCGCCGTGGGGTGACTCGTGCCGCCACTGCGGCAGGTGTTCGGCGAGGGCGGCGAGCAGGGCGTCGCGGCGGCCGAGCAGTTCCCGCTGCCGTTCGAGGCGGATCTGCGGCAGGTCGTCGAGGAGTTCGACGGCGAGCAGTTGGGTGGGCAGCGGGCAGCCCAGGTCGTACATGGCCCGCAGGTGCACGATCCGTTGCAGCTCGCGGCGGGGGCCGATCAGCCAGCCGATCCGCAGCCCCGGCCAGCAGACCTTGCTGAGGCTGCCGACCGTGTAGATCTGCGCGCCGGGGGCGTACGCGCCGATCGGCGGCGGCGGGAGCGGGCCGTCGATCCGGGTGTCGGCGAGGGTGAGGTCCTCCACCAGCGGCACCCCGTACCGGCGGGCGATGGAGGCCAGCGCCGCGCGCCGACGCTCGGTCATCGTCCACCCGGTCGGGTTGTGGTATGTCGGGATGACGTAGATGAAGGAGGGTTCGTACCGGCGGACGGCCGCCTCGACCGCCTGCGGGTCGGCGCCCTCCCGCTCGATCGGCACGACGACCAGCCGCAACCCGGCGGTCCGCAGCGATGCCAGCACCGTCGGGCAGGTCAGCTCCTCGACCAGCACGGTGTCGCCCCGCCGGGTCAGCACCCCCGCCAGCAGGGACAGCGCCTGGGTCGCGCCGTTGGTGACGATCACCTCCTCGGCGGCGGTCACCCGGCCGTCGGCGGTCAGCTTGCCGGCGATCCGGTCCCGCAGCGCGGGGTAGCCGGCCGGTTCGTACACCCGGCCGGGCAGCGCGGCGGCGGCCAGGGCGGGCAGCCGGGCCATCGCCGTCATCAGCCACGGGCCGGGCGGGGGCGACGGGACGGTCAGGTCGACGGTACGCACCCGGTCGCGGACGACGTCGGCGATGAAGCCGCTCGCCGCCGCGCCGTAGTCGGCGGGAGGCGCGACGGCGGGTTGGGCATGCGCCACCCGGGTCCCGCTGCCCTGGAGGCTGACCAGCCAGCCCTCGTCCTTGAGCAGGCTGTACGCCTGGGCGATGGTCGTCCGGCTGACGGCCAGCGCCACGGCGAGCCGGCGTTCCGGGGGCAGTTCACTGCCCGGGGGCAGCGATCCGAGCCGGATCAGCAGCCGCAGCTGCTCGGCCAGCCCGCGGTAGAGCCGGGTCTGGTCGTCCTTCCACGCACCGAGCTGAGCGGCCAACTCTTCCGCGTTCATGCTCTCCCCCCAATGGACTGAGGATTGGCTATTTCCCTCAGCCACTGACTTGAGCAATATTCCATCGTCACGTTAGCGGGGGGCTGTGACTACGATCTGGCACCGCACCTGCCCGCTCTGCGGCCAGGTCCGCTTCCGAGGCGTGACGCCGCACCGAGTGTCACCTCACTCGAGCCGCCGAAGGAGACGGTTCCAAGCAGAACGGGGAGCGGGAGCCGCATGGAGTCGTCGTTGCACGCAGCCGCGGGCTCGAACGGCACGGGGCAGCGCGTACCGGCCCCCCGCGCCGCGTCCGGACCGGCCACTCCCCCGGGCGGCACACCGCCGCCGGCCGACCCCGCGTCGACCGATGCCCTCGGGCCGCTGCTGCGCCAGGAGGTCGTCCGCCTCGTCGAGGCCGAGGCGTCCCCGGCGGTGACCCAGGCGCTGCTGACCCCGCAACGGCTGCGCGCCATCTGCGAACTCGCCACGGAGGACCTGCTCGCGCTGGCCCGCCGGGACCCGGCCGCCGGCGGATCGTGGCAGTACGTCTGGGACAGTTACGTCGCCTACCGGGCGACCCTCGCCTACCGGGTGGCGCACGCCGTCCACCGGGCCGGGGACACCCCGCTGGGCGGGGACGTCCGGCTCGCCGTGGCCCGCCGGGTCTCCGAGGCCGCGAAGGTCCGTACCGGCGTGGAGATCCACCCGGCCGCCGGCATCGGGCGACGACTGATCATCGACCACGGGCTCGGCACGGTGATCGGCGAGACCACCGAGATCGGCGACGACGCGTACATCCTCCAGGGGGTCGTGCTCGGCGCGCGGGGCATCGCCGACAACCCCAGCGGCCGGCGGCACCCCCGGCTCGGCGACCGGGTCGAGGTCGGCGCGTTCGCCCGCATCCTCGGCGCGGTGACGGTCGGCGACGACGTGCTGATCGGCCCCGGGATCATCGTCACCACCGACGTGCCGAGCCACCGCCGGGTCCGGCTGCTCAACCAGTACCAGGGCACCTCCGGCGAGTGCAACGTCCGGGTCTTCGGCGTCGTGCCGGTCTGCGAGGGTGTGGTCGAGGTGCACGGCACCGGCCTCGCCTCGATCGAGGTCGACCTGGTGACCAGCACCGGCCAGCACCGTCCGGTGGTGGTCCTGGAGCGCGACGACCGGCGGGTCCGGTGCGCGGTGAACCGCCCCGGCACCGACGAGCGGCTCCGGATCATCGACACCTGCGGGAACGAGACGGTCCTCTACAACCTCCAGCAACTCTGGCGGGCGCTCGACGAGTTCGGCTTCGCGTGACCAGGAGATGACATGACGAACCACACCGGCGCCCGCGCCGGCCGCTGGCAGCTCGGGCTGCTCTACCTGCTGGTGTGCCTGATCTGGGGCACCACCTGGTACGGCATGAAGATGAGTGTGGAGACGCTGCCGCCGATCACCGCGGCCGGGTTGCGCTTCCTGGTGGCCTTCCCGTTCCTGCTCGCCGTCTGCCTCGCCGCGCCGGGGGTGTCGCTGCTGCCGCCGCCGGGCCGGCGCTGGGTGGTGCCGTTCATCGCGGTGGTCTACATCGCCGTCCCGTACGCGCTGATCAACTACGGCGAGCAGCACATCAGCTCCGGCCTGGCGGCGTTGATCTTCTCGTCGGTCGTGGTCTTCCTGCTGCTCTTCTCGGTGCTGATCTCGCGGATCTCGGTGAGCTGGACGCAGTGGGCCGGCGTCGTGGTCGGGCTCGGCTGCCTGGTCGGCATCGTCCAGCTGACCGCCGGGATCAGCGCCCGGGGCGTGCTCGCCCCGGCCGCCGTGCTGCTCGCCGCGGTCATGCACGCCCTGACGTACGCGGTGATGGCCCGCTACGGCGGCACGGTGCACGTGCTCACCCAGGAGACCCTGCCGATCGGGCTCGGCGCGGTGGGGCTGGTGGTGCTCGGGGCGTTCGTCGAGCGGCCCGACCTGGGCGCGATCTCCGGCCGATCGCTGACCGGCGTGCTCTACCTCGGCCTGGTCGGCTCGGTGATCGGCTTCGCCGCCTACTTCTACCTGCTCCAGCACGTCGACGCGGTCCTGGTGTCGTACGTCTTCGTGCTCTTCCCGGTGGTGGCGCTGTTCGGGTCGGCGCTGCTGGAGAACGCCACGCTGCCGGCCCTGGCGGTGGTCCTCGCGGTGGTGATGCTGGCCGCGTTCGGGCTGACCAAGAAGGCCACCGGGGGCGGGTCGGCGGCGACGCCCGCGCCGGTGACCCCGGACGACGGGGCGACGCTCGACGGGTCCACCCTCGACACGATCTACGAGCACGCCCGGGTCGCCTACCCCGGCGAGGCGTGCGGTTTCGTGCACGCCAGCGGGCGGGTGCACGCGGCCCGCAACACGGCCGACGAGATGCACCGCCAGGACCCGGTCCGGTTCCCGCGCACCGCCACCACCGGCTACGTGCTGGCCCCGGCCGATCTGATGTACCTGGAGGACAACCTCGACGTGGACGATCCGGTGGTGGTGCTCTACCACTCGCACCCCAACGGGCGGGCCTACTTCAGCGACGAGGACCGGCGCAACGCCCTGGTCGACGGGGTGCCGCTCTATCCGACGCTGGAGCAGTTGGTGGTCGGCATCGACGACACCGGAGTCCGGGAGGCCCGGTTGTTCCGGTGCGTCGACGGCGAGTACACCGAGCTGCGTTTCCTACCCGGCCCGGACCGGCGTACGGCGGAGGTCGGCTGAGATGGGCATCCGTGACTCGATCCTGGACACCGTGGGGGGCACCCCGCTGGTGCGGCTCAGCCGGCTCACCGCCGACCTGCCCGGGGAGATCCTGCTCAAGCTGGAGCTGAACAACCCGGGCGGCAGCCACAAGATGCGCATCGCGTTGAACATGATCCGGGCGGCGGAGCGGGAGGGCCTGCTCAAGCCGGGCTCCGGGCAGACCATCCTGGAGCCCACCGGCGGCAACACCGGGATGGGGATCGCGATCGCCGCCGCCGTGCTCGGCTACCGGGTGGTGCTGGTCATCCCGGACAACTACAGCGAGTCGAAGCGTCGCCTGCTGGCCAGTTTCGGGGTGGAGGTCCGGCTCTCGGACAGCACCCGGGGCAACAACTCGCACGGTGAGCTGGCCACCGAGATCCAGTTCGAGCACCCCGAGTACGTGATGCTCAACCAGGCGGCCAACCCGGCCAACCCGGAGATCCACCGGCTGACCACCGTCCGCGAGATCATCGCGGACCTGGACGGCACCCGGGTGGACTGCTACGTGGCCGGCATCGGCACCGGCGGTCACCTGACCGGCATCGGCGAGGTGCTCCGGCAGCACCAGGGCGGGCTGCGCATCCTCGGCGTGCAGCCGGAGGGGTGCGACATGTTCGCCGACGTGTTCGTCCCGCACCGCATCCAGGGGCTGTCCATCGGCATGATCCCGCCGGTGCTCAACACCGGGATCATCGACGAGATGGTCACGGTGAGCGAGGCGGACGCGATCGACGGGATGCGCCGGCTGATGGAGTCCGAGGGCATCGGCGCGGGGCCGTCGACCGGCGCGAACATCGCCGCGTGCCGCCGGCTGCTGGCCGCCTCGGACGAGCCGCTGACCCTGCTGACGGTGGCCTACGACCGGGTCAACGACTACCTGGAACTGCTCTGAGCCGGGGCTGACCGCAGCGCGCGGCGCGGGGCGGACACGACGACGGCGGGGCGGCCCCGGGGCCGCCCCGCCGTCGGTGCGCCGGCTCAGCTGAACAGGTTGTAGAACTCCTGCGGTGCCTCGACCACCTGGTCGGCGGCGGGCTTCTGGGCGGCGGTGGCGCTGCCGTAGTCCGAGTAGGTGATCTTGATGTCCTGCGCGGCGCTCTGGCCGGCGGCCGGGATCTGGAGCACCAGCTCGCTGAGCCGGCCCTGCGGGTCGAGCTTCGCGGTGAACGGCACCGACTGCGCCTGCGCGCCCAGGGCGCTGATCAGCGTCTGGTCGACGGAACCGGCCTCGGCGGCCTTCGACACGTCCAGGGTGCCGGCGTAGCTGCCCTCGCCGGTCTGCCGGACCTCGGTGATGCCCTGGGTCAGCACGGCGCTGCCGGCCGGGTCGAGCTTCTCGAAGTCGAACCCGAGCGACTTGTTGCCCTTGATCCGGGTCTGGTCGAGGTGCTGGTACTTGCCGAGGTTGAGCTTCTGCGCACCCGGGATGCTGCTGGCGGACTTGCCGCCCAGGTCGAGCTTGACCCAGCTGTCCGGCTTGGCGTGGATCAGATCCAGGTTCATCATCAGGTCCGACGACGCGTCACCGATGCTCAGCTTCATCTGGGCGCTCTGGCTGGGCTGGTGCACCTGCCCCTCGGCGGTCGACCCCACCCCGCTCATGGTGAACCGGAAGTTGCCGTTGCGGATCTCGTTGGTGGAGTTCAGCAGGGCCTGCTTGGCCTCGGAGGTGCCGGGCGAGGCGCTGCCCGGGGCGACGCTGCCGGAGACCGACGGGGACGCGGAGGTCCCCGCCTCGCCGGTGCCGGAGTTGTTGCAGGCGGCCAGGCCGGGGGTGAGCAGCGCTGCGGCGAAGACCGCCGTACTGAAACGTCGAATGGTCACGTCAGGTTCTCCAGTCGGGTCGTCCGACCCCCGGCGGGCACCGGGGGCGTGCCGTCGCGGGCGTGACACTTCCCGCGCGGCGCACGGTCCCCGCCCGGTCGGGCCGGCCCGGGGTCGTGTCCCTTCTGTTCCCGGACGTCGCCTTCCGCAATCCCCCCGGCACGGGTCACCGTGCCGCCGCCGGTCAGCGCAGCGCGCCGGCCAGCTCACGCAGCTCGTTGTCGCGGGCGTCCCCCACCACGATCACCGTACGGTCCGGTTCGAGGAGCACCAGGGCCTGCTCGTTGCCCCGCCCGGTGTACCGCTGCCAGTTCGCCCCGCCCAGGTCGGCCGGCCCCTGCGGCTGCCCCTCGGCGGTCAGCTCGGCGGGGATCAGCCGCTCCGGCGGCACGTTGCTCTGCACCAACTGGGCGCCCCGCCCCTCCGGGGTGAGATACCCCACCCGCAGGTTCGCACCGTCGTCGACGGTACGGAAGCTGGCGCTGACCGTACGCCAGCCGTCGCCGAGCCCGGACGGCTCGGCGACGGGGAAGACGTTCGCGGCGCGGGCCTGCTCGTAGGCGGGGGCGGCGTCGACCGTGGTGGGCTGCTCGCCGCCGAGGAAGCCCCGGTAGAAGGCGAGCAGCAGGGCGATCGGCACCAGCAGCACCAGCAGCGACAGGGCCATGTCCTTGGGCGAACGCTCGGAGCGGGGCCGCTCCGGGCGTCCGGGACGCGCCGTCGCGGCCCGGCCCGGCGACCCGTCCCCGGCGGCCGGCGCCGGCCCGGGGTCCCCGGCGACGAGCGCCGGCTCCGGGTCCCCGCCGGCCGTGGCACCCGCGCCGGGCGCGGACCCGGTGGGTGCGTCGTCGGCGGCCGGGGGCACCGGGGGCCGGCCGTCCGGCGGGGTCGGGTCGGCGGGTACGCGGTCGGCAGGCTGTGCGGCTTCCACCGGCCCATTCTCGCAGCCGCCCGGTGGGGCGATCCCGCCCACCATCGCCCCGCCCCGTCCCCGGACCTGGCATCGTGTGAGGATCAGCGACACAGCCGGCAGGGGGCGACCTGCGTCCCGCCGGCCCACCCCGCACCGTCGCGAGGAGGAAGCCGCCATGACGAACACCAGGACGCGGGTCCCGCAGGATCTCGACCGCAATCTCGCCCTCGACCTGGTCCGGGTCACCGAGGCCGCGGCGATGGCCGCCGGCCGGTGGGTCGGCCGGGGCGACAAGGAGGGTGGCGACGGGGCAGCAGTCGACGCCATGCGCAAGCTGATCAACTCGATCCAGATGCGTGGCATCGTGGTGATCGGCGAGGGCGAGAAGGACAACGCGCCGATGCTGTTCAACGGCGAGCAGGTGGGCGACGGCACCGGTCCCGAGGTGGACGTGGCGGTGGACCCGGTCGACGGCACCACGCTGATGAGCAAGGGCATGCCCAACGCGCTCGCCGTGCTGGCCGTCTCGGAGCGGGGGGCGATGTTCGACCCGAGCGCCGTCTTCTACATGGAGAAGCTGGCCGTCGGCCCGGAGTACGCCGACGTGGTGGACATCGAGGCCGGCCCGGCGGAGAACATCCGGCGGATCGCCAAGGTCAAGGGCACCGAGGTGGCCGAGGTCACCGTCTGCGTGCTGGACCGCTCCCGGCACGACGACCTGGTCGGGCAGATCCGGCGCACCGGGGCGGGCATCCGGTTCATCTCCGACGGCGACATCGCCGGGTCGATCGCCGCCGCCCGGGGCGAGTCGGGCGTCGACGTGCTGATGGGCATCGGCGGCACCCCGGAGGGGATCATCTCGGCGTGCGCGCTCAAGTGCATGGGCGGGGCGATGCAGGCGAAGCTCTGGCCGCAGGACGCGCAGGAGCGGGAGAAGGCGCTCGCCGCCGGGCACGACCTGGACCGGGTGCTCGGCACCGACGACCTGGTCACCGGGGACAACTGCTTCTTCGTGGCGACCGGGGTGACCTCCGGTGACCTGCTGCGCGGGGTGCGGTACCAGGCCGGTGGGGCGTACACCCAGTCGATCGTGATGCGATCCAAGAGCGGCACGATCCGGGTGATCGACTCGTACCACCGGCTGGAGAAGCTGGCCCTCTACTCGGCGGTGGACTTCGACGGCAGGCCCCTGGCAGAGCAGGAGTGACCGTTTCCGGCACCGCCGCCCCTCCCGTCCTGCCCGCCGCCCGTCGGATCGCCGGCATCGGGTTGGCCACCGCCGCCGGCGTCGGCGTGGCCGTCCAGTCCCGGATCAACGGCGAGCTGGGCGTACGCCTGGCCGACGGCATCGCCGCCGCGGTGGTTTCCTTCGGCCTGGGGTTGCTGGTGCTGCTGGTGCTGGTCCCGGCCCTGCCCGGGGGGCGGCGTGGGCTGGCCGACCTGCGTGGGGCGCTGCGGTCCGGGGCGCTGCGCCCCTGGCAGTTGCTGGGCGGGGTGTGCGGGGCGTTCCTGGTCGCCACCCAGGGCCTCACCATCGGGGCGCTCGGCGTGGCGGTGTTCACCGTGGCGGTGGTGGCCGGGCAGTCGGCCAGCAGCCTGGCGGTGGACCGGGCGGGGATCGGGCCGGGCGGGCGGCAGCCGGTGACCGTCTCCCGGCTGGCCGGTGCGGTGCTGACCGTGCTGGCCGTGCTGCTGGCGGTCGGTGACCGGCTCGGCGACCCGGGCACCCTGGCGCTGGCCCTGCTGCCGTTGCTGGCCGGGTTGGGGCTGGCCTGGCAGCAGGCGGTCAACGGGCTGGTCCGGGCGGCTTCGGACAGTGCGCTCACCGCCACTCTGGTCAACTTCGCCGTCGGTACGGTGGCCCTGCTGATCACCTTCGGTGTGGACCTGGCGGTCCGGGGTGCTCCCGGTGGCGCGCTGCCGACCGAGCCGTGGCTCTATCTGGGTGGCCCGATCGGCATCGTCTTCATCACGGTCGCGGCGGCGATCGTCCGGTTCACCGGGGTCCTGCTGCTGGGGCTGGCCACCATCGCCGGCCAGGTCGTGGGGGCCGTCGTGCTGGACGTGGTGCTGCCGACGTCGGCGTCGCACCCGGGCCCGGCCACCCTGGCCGGTGCGACGCTCACCCTGGTCGCGGTGCTGGTGGCGGCGCTGGGCCCGGCACCGCGCCGCTGACCCGCCCCGACCCGACCGTGCGGGCGGGCGGACCGGCGGCGGTCAGTGGGCCGCGCCCGCCGGGGTGGGCGTCCCGAGGGCGTCGGTGAGGGTGCGGACGGCGGCGGTCAGCGCCTCGTCCAGCGGGGTCGGGGTGATGCCGAGGACGGTGGCGGCCCGGGTCGAGTCCATCACGAACGGCCGGGCGAACTGGTGCGCGGTCTCCCGCAGCTCGCGGGCGAACGGGTCGGTCAGGCCACCGAGCCAGAGCAGCGGGTAGGGCAGCCGGGTCAGCTTCGGCGGCGGGGCGTCGGCCAGTTCGGCCGCCCGGACGGCCACCTCGCGGACGCTGACGGGCGGGCCGCTCGGCACGTGCCAGGCGTGTCCCCAGGCCCGCTCGTCGGTCGCGGCGGCGACCAGGGTACGCACCACGTCCCCGACGTACGTCCAGGTGTGCGGGGCGTCCCAGTTCACCGGCAGGAGGACCCGCTGGCCGGCGAGCACCTTCGGCAGCACCAGCGGCAGCAGGGAGTTGCCCTCGGCGCCGAGGTAGTCCGAGCCGCGTACCTCGGTGGTCCGGGCCCGGCCGGCGCGGTGGGCGGCGAGCGCCTCGGTCCACATCCGGTTGCGGACCCGCCCCTTGGTGCCGGTGGCGGCGAGCGGGGTGTCCTCGGTCATCGGCGCGTCGACCGGGCCGTAGCCGTAGAGGCAGCCGACGGTGGCGAGCACCGCGCCGGTGCGCCCGGCGGTGGTGAGCAGCGCGCCGGCCAGCGGCGGCCAGTCGGTGGCCCACCGGTGGTAGGCGGGGTTGGCGCAGTTGTAGAGCGCGACCGCCCCGTCGGTGAGGGCGGTCAGCCGGTCGGCGTCGGCGGCGTCGGCGGCGATCCGCTCGATCGCCGGGTCGACGGGGCCGGTGCCCCGGCGGGTGACGAGCCGGACCTGCTCGCCCCGCTCGGCGAGGTGGTGGGCGGTGGCGGTGCCGACCGGGCCGGCACCGACGATCACGTGCAGCGACATGGGAGAACCTTTCGAAGCAGGAGACCGAATAGAGAGCACTGCTCTCGTCGAGCTGCGTCCAGCATCGCCGACCCGATCGACCAAGTCAAGAGCAGTGCTCTCTATTTTGATTGGCGCTCTGTTCCGTGGCAGAGTGCAGGCATGCCGGCTTCCTCGATCCGCGCCCGGGTCCGCGCCGAGATGATCGACGAGATCAAGGCGGTGGCCCGCCGCCACCTCGCCAGCGACGGCGCCGACCTCTCGCTGCGGGCGGTCGCCCGGGACATGGGGATGGTGTCGTCCGCGATCTACCGCTACTTCCCCAGCCGGGACGACCTGCTCACCGCGCTGATCATCGAGGCGTACCAGGCGCTCGGCGACGCGGTGGAGGCCGCCGACGCCGCCGTCGGCCGGGCCGACCTGCGCGGACGCTGGCACGCCGTCTGCCGGGCCGCCCGCACCTGGGCGCTGGCCCACCCCGCCGAGTACGCCCTGCTCTACGGCAGCCCGGTGCCCGGGTACGCCGCCCCCGTCGACACCGTGCTCCCCGCGCAGCGCCCACCGCTGACCCTGCTCGGCATCCTCCGCGACGGGGTGGCCGCCGGCCGGATCACCCCGCCCGACGACGACCTGCCCGAGCCGGTCCGGGCCGACCTGGCCGAGATCGCCGCCGGCCTCTTCCCCGGCCTGCCCGAAGCCCTGCTCGCCCGGGGCATGGCCGGCTGGACCCAGCTCTTCGGGCTGATCAGCTTCGACCTCTTCGGCCGCCTCGACCCGGTCGTCCCGCACCGGGACGCCTACTTCGACCACCAGACCGCCCTGATGGCCGACCTCGTCGGCCTGCCCTGACCCGGCCCGCCGGAACACCGCCCGGAGCGGCCCGCACCACGGTCGGGCCGGGTACGCCCGCCTTGTGGCACTGCCCCGGCGGCCGGCCACGAGCGGCGGATCGGCCGGCGCGACGCGCGGTGGGTCAGCCGGCGTCGGAGGAGTGGCCGGGGAAGAGGTGGGCCGCCGGGTCGATGGCGACGGCGGCGTTGTTGACGGCGGTCGCGGCCTCGCCGAAGCCGGTGGCGATCAGCCGTACCTTGCCCGGGTACTCGGTGATGTCACCGGCGGCGAAGACCCGGGGCAGGTTGGTCGCCATCGCGCTGTCCACCACGATGTGCCGGCGGTCCAGCCGCAACCCCCACTCGGCCAGCGGCCCCAGGTCGGCGGTGAAGCCGAGCGCCGCGACCACCGTGTCGACCGGCAGCGTCTCGGCCGCCCCGCCCCGGACGGTGATCTCGGCGGCGGTGACGGTGTCGTCGCCGTAAAGCCGGGTCACCTCGGCGTTGACCACGACCCGCACCGGCAGCGACAGCACCCGGGCGACGGTCGCGGCGTGCGCCCGGAACCGCTCCCGACGGTGCACCAGGGTCACCGAGCGGGCCAGCGGTTGCAGGGTGGCCGCCCAGTCGAACGCCGAGTCCCCGCCGCCCACGATCAGGACGTCCCGGTCGGCCAGCGCGGTCGGCTCCGGTACGAAGTAGACGATCCCGCCGCCGACGAAGCTGTCCGCGACCGGCAGCGGGCGCGGGGTGAAGCTGCCCAGCCCGCCGGTGACCAGCACCGCGCCGCAGCGCAACTGCTCGCCGCCGGCCAGGCCCAGCACCGGCCGGCCGTCGGTGTGGGCGAGCTTCTCGGCCCGGGTGCCCAGCAGGTATTCCGGGTGGTAGGGCGCGGCCTGGGCGAGCAGGTTGGCGACCAGGTCCCGGCCCTTGACGGCGGGGAAGCCGGCGACGTCGAGGATCAGCTTCTCCGGGTACATGGCGGTGATCTGCCCGCCCGGCTCGGGCAGCGCGTCGACGACCGCCACCGACAGCCCCCGGAAACCCGCGTAGTACGCGGCGAACAGCCCGGTCGGGCCGGCTCCGATCACGGCGACATCGACCTCGCGCATGGGCGTACCGTCGCTTTCCGCTGGCGATCAACGTGCGCCGCGCCGGTGGCGGGCGACGCGTGCTGCTGCCGACGGTAGGCCCGACGTGCGGCCCGGGCAAGCATGTCCCGCCCCCGCCACGCGGGCCGGGCGGGTCGCCCCGCTCAGGGCGTCAGGGTGGACTCCACCCGGTACTCCCGGTACGGGTCGTACGGGCGGCGACGCCGGAACAGGATCGCCGCGACCACCCCGCCGAGCAGCCCGAACAGGTGCCCCTGCCAGGAGATCCGCTCGTCGGTGGGGAGGATGCCGAGCAGTTGCCAGCCGTAGAGCAGGCCGACCAGCAGCACCACCCCGAAGTTCCACCAGCTCCGCTCGACGATGCCCCGGGTGAACAGCAGGCCCAGGTAGCCGAAGATGACCCCGCTCGCCCCGACGACCACCGAGTTGGGCGAGCCGGTGAACCAGACGCCGAGCCCGCTGACCAGGATGATGACCAGGGTGGACCAGAGGAACCGGCGGGTGCCGGCGGCCAGCACGAAGGTGCCCAGCAGGATCAGCGGGATGCTGTTGCTGTAGAGGTGGTCGAAGCCGTGGTGCAGGAACGGCGAGAAGAACACCCCGTCGAGCCCCTGGATGCGCTGCGGGATGATCCCGGCGGCCACGTCGAGCCCGAAGCCGAGCCCCTGGTCGAGGGCCTCGATGAGGAAGAGGAACGGCACCACCGCGCACATGGCGACGAAGGCCCGGCCGAGCGACGCGTAGAACGCCTCGGTG
Organism: Micromonospora sp. HM134; assembly: GCF_007833915.1. NCBI lineage: Bacteria > Bacillati > Actinomycetota > Actinomycetes > Micromonosporales > Micromonosporaceae > Micromonospora > Micromonospora sp. HM134. The sequence goes on along the minus strand of NZ_CP041061.1, from coordinate 943,432 downwards.
CCGAACCGGTCGGGGTCGCCGCCCGTCGGGTGCAGGGTCACCCCACCATGGCTATCAGCATTCTTCGCCGACCGCCACCCGGGTCCCGCGCCACCGGGGGGTACGACGACGGCGGGGCGGGTGGTCGCCCACCCGCCCCGCCGTTCCGGTCGTCGCTCAGTACCAGCCGGAACTCTGGCTCTTGGCCCAGGCGCCGCACGGGTTGTCGTACCGGCCCTCGATGTAGCCGAGGCCCCACTTGATCTGGGTGGCCGGGTTGGTCTTCCAGTCGCTGGCGACCGAGCTCATCTTGCTGCCCGGCACCGCCTGCGGGATGCCGTACGCGCCGGACGAGGAGTTGCTGGCCTTGGGGTTCCAGCCGCTCTCCTTGGTCCAGAGTCTGTCCAGGCAGGGCATCTGGTCGATCTTGAAGCCCTCCTTGAGGAGCATCGCGCAGCCGGTCTTGCGGTGCCCGCTGTACGAGTTGCACGAGGCGGGGATCGGGCCGGCGAAGGGCTTGATCTTCCCGTCCTCCTCCTTGGCCTTGGCCTCGGCCTCGCGCTCCTTCTTCCGCGACGCGGCGGCGGCCTCGGCGGCCTTGGCCCGCTGGGCGGCTTCCTTGGCCGCCGCGGCGGCCCGCAGCTTCGCCTGGTACTCGGCGGCCCGCTGCTTGGCGGACTCCCGCCGGTGGTCGGCCTGCCGGTCGCGCTGGTAGTCGTACTCGGCCTGGTCGACCTGGAGGCCGACCTGTGCGGTCAGGCCCTGTTGCTGGGTTTCCCGGTCTTCGCCCAGATAGAAGCCGCCGGCAACGCCCACGGAGAGCAGTGCGACGGCGGCCGTACGGGCACCGAACCGGCTCCACAGCCGACTCACGAAGTGTCCCTTCGTCGGGGGCAAGGACGCGGCGCGGACCGGCCCTCGACGGGCGCGGTCGTACCGCGAGCGCCCCGACCTGAGCCGGTCGCTACCGACGCACCGACAGGGGGGTGACTACCCGTCCCCGGAAGGGGACGAACGGTCACCAACACCCCCGCCGGGACGTGGACGCTCGTGGGACACGATTGCGCACAGTGAGGCGCATGGGAAACGGACCGGCTGTTTTGTGACCTGCGCCACAAAGTGAATGCGGACGATGAGGGGCGGACCTCGCCCCCCGCGACGGTCAGCCCGGGATGTCCTCCAACAGATCGGTCACCATCGCCGCGATCGGGGAACGCTCGGACCGGTTCAACGTGACGTGCGCGAAGAGCGGATGACCCTTCAACGCCTCGATCACCGCCGTCACCCCGTCGTGCCGCCCCACCCGCAGGTTGTCCCGCTGGGCGACGTCGTGGGTGAGCACCACCCGCGAGCCCTGCCCGATCCGGGACAGCACGGTGAGCAGCACGCCCCGCTCCAACGACTGGGCCTCGTCGACGATGACGAAGGCGTCGTGCAGGCTCCGGCCCCGGATGTGGGTCAGCGGGAGGACCTCCAGGATGCCCCGCGAGGTGACCTCCTCCAGCACGTTCTCGTGCACCACCGCCCCGAGGGTGTCGAACACGGCCTGCGCCCAGGGCGACATCTTCTCCGACTCGGAACCGGGCAGGTAGCCCAGCTCCTGCCCGCCGACGGCGTAGAGCGGGCGGAAGACCACCACCTTCTTGTGCCGGCGGCGCTCCATCACCGCCTCCAGCCCGGCGCACAGCGCCAGCGCCGACTTGCCGGTGCCGGCCCGGCCGCCCAGCGACACGATGCCGATCGACTCGTCGAGCAGCAGGTCCAGCGCGATCCGCTGCTCGGCCGAGCGGCCGTGTACGCCGAACGCCTCCCGGTCGCCCCGTACCAGCCGGACGGTCTTGTCGGGCAGCACCCGACCCAGGGCCGATCCCCGGGCGGAGTGCAGCACCAGGCCGGTGTGGCAGGACAGGCCGGCGGCGGCGTCCAGGTCGAGGCAGTCCCCGGCGTAGAGCCGGCCGATCTCGTCCTCGCCCAGCTCCAGCTCGGCCATCCCGGTCCAGGTCGGGTCGCTGGCCTGGCCGTGCCGGTACTCGTCGGCCCGCAGCCCGACCGAGGCGGCCTTGACCCGCAGCGGCATGTCCTTGCTGACCAGCGTCACCTCCCGCCCCTCGGCGGCCAGGTTCAGCGCCACCGACAGGATGCGCGCGTCGTTGGACTCGTTGCGGAACCCGGGGGGCAGGACGCCGTCGTCCGAGTGGTTCAGCTCCACGGTGAGCGTGCCGCCGGACTCGTTGGCGGGCACCGGACGGTCCAGTCGACCGTGCCGGACCCGCAGCTCGTCGAGCATGCGCAGGGACTGGCGGGCGAACCAGCCCAGCTCCGGGTGGTGTCGTTTGCCCTCCAACTCCGAGATCACCACGAGCGGCAGGACCACCTCGTGCTCGGCGAAGCGGTGGAAGGCCGCCGGGTCGGACAGGAGCACCGACGTGTCCAGAACGAACACCTGGCCGGCTGGGCCGGGCTCCTCGGGGCCGGGCGGGGCGGCGGCCGCCGGACGGCGGCTCCGGGTGGCTCGGCGGGTCGTGGCAGTCGCGGCCGGGATCTGGTCGACACCGGCGGGCGTACGGCGAGTCGTCACAGGCCTGCTCCGACGGACGGGCATCCGCCATCCGCGTTCCGCCTCCTCCGGTGCCCGGGGACACGGGGTCGGATGCGGAACCCCGTGCGCGAGGTCGCAGATCCGGGCGGCCGGCTGACCCGGGAAAACCCCGGGTCATGCCTAGACGCTAGCGGCGCCGGGCCGCCTCGGCTAGAGGGCGGACGAGGATCTCCCCCGCACCGGGCACGCCCCGCCCGGCGGGCGGCGCGGACCGGCCGGGATGCCTGCCCCCTGCGCGCATCCCGGCCGGTGCAACCGCGTCACCGGTCGACGCGGTCGTGTCGGCACGCCGTACCGACGGCTCCCGGCCCCCGTGGGTTCAGCCGGGCCGGCGGACCAGGGTGCCGGTCGGGTGCCGACCGGCGACCGGGCCCGGCGGGCTGGCGAACGAGGAGCCGGTGTACGTGGTGCCCTGGCGGACCGCGGTGGTGGGACGCCGCGCGGCGTTGGCCGGCACGGCCGGGGCGGTGAGCGCCGAGGCGAGCACGGCCTGGGCGTCGCGCCGCCGACGGTTCCAGGCCCCCCGGTCCCCGTCGAAGTAGCCCTGCCGGTAGCCGAAGCGGTACCCGATCCGGTAGCTGAGCTGACCGTGCAACCGGCCGGCGGCGTAGCTGGTCGCCCCGAGGACGAGGACGAGGAACAGGGCGAGCAGGGGGCTCATCGGGCGGCTCCGGTGGGCCGCGCCGGCCGGGTCACCGGTCCTCCGGCTCGGCCGGGCTCGGGTCGACGACCAGCAGCCGTTCCAGGTCCTCGGTGCTGACCTCCTCGACCAGTTCGACGCTGATCCGGCAGCCGTCCAGGACGACCTCGGCCATCGAGGAGCGGCGGATCTCGCCACCGGCGTCGTAGACCCGGACGCTCATCTCCGGGCAGCCGAGATGGGTCCGCCAGGCGTTCCACTCATCGCGGTCGCCGACGCTCAGTGACAGGTAGCGGCAACCCCGGGCGAGGTAGAGCCGCCAGGGCGCGCTCAGGCCGGCGGCGACCCCCTCCGCGATCAGGCCGAAGGCCTGGGCACGGGTCGCGAGTTCGGTCACCGGGTCCCCCTCGCACCGGGAGCGTGACGCATGTGAGCACTGATCGTCTCAAGCACGTGACACACCGTAGATTGTCCCATGAGCGTGACAGTATCAGCTTTTCGTCCGGTTCCCGGTTGCCTCGCTTGGCGGTATTATGCCCAGGTGAGACCCCTTCGCACCGACTCCTGAGCGGGTACGGACGACCCGATGAGGTCGTCTCACATGCGTGACAAAGATCCGCCCCGGGCAGCCCGGAGGGGCGCTGCGGTCGTACGGTTTCGGGGTGACCGAGACCGCCCCCGCCCGGAAGATCGCATTCGCCACCTTCGTTCGTCGGGCCCTCGACGACGCCCGGGCGATGCGCGCCTGGACCGGCACCGAGGTCTCCCGCCGCACCGGCGTCTCCCGTCAGACGATCAACAGGTGGGTCCGCGGCGACTGGGCCAGCGACCCGGAGGCGGAACGGGTGGTGGCGTTCTGTGAGGGGCTGGGCCTCAACCCGGCCGCCGCCTTCGCCGCCCTCGGCTGGGACCGCGCCGCCACCCCCCGGGGCGCCCCCGGCACTCCCCCGATGGACCCGGACGTCGAGGCGCTGCTGCGCCGGCTGGTCGACCCCGCCGTGTCGGACGCGGAGAAGTTCCACATCCGGGAAACCATTCGTTACCTCGCATACCGCCCCACTCTCCCGCTCGATGTCCGAAAGGGCGGAGAGCAGGCCGGGTAGTTCCTCAGATGGCGAAAGAACGCCTGAGCAGACCCGATCGTTTCGCTCCGGGCCGGCAACGGGCACGCTAGCGTCCCTATTCGTACTGCTTGGGCTCGTCGTCGGCGGGGGGACGGGACAAGGCCGAACTCAGCCCTGCGGGACAGAAGGAGGGGTCTGTCCATGACCCTGAAGTGGTGGGCAGTCGTGGTCGCGGCAGTCTCCCTGACCGCGTGCGTGACCGCGAACCTGGTGGCCGGCGTGGGCGGGAGCGGGCAGATCCCGCTGGTGTTCAACCTCTTCGCGCTGACCGTCGCCGGCACCGCCGTCGTCCTGGCGGTGGTCGCCGAACTGCACGACCGGCTCGACGACCGGGTCAGCGCGCTCACTGAGTTCCTGGTGGCGCGGCTCAACGAGATCGAGACCCGCACCGGCGACCGGAACACCGGCTTCGTCGAGGGCTACCTGCTCAACCAGGGCCAGGAGGCCACCGTGGTGCCGTTGGGTCGGCGGGGGCGGGGAGCCGCCGAACGCTGAGGGGCACTCACGGACCACACACCCCGGCGGTGTCAAGAAGCCACTCCGAAGCCACGAATCAGCCACCGCCGCCGGGGTACGCTGTCGCGCGTGCCGCCGTTGAATCTGGGTAACCAGCAGCCGCAGACCCCGCTGGATGCTGAGCACGCCTGGCGTACCACCGCCGAGCGGGCCGCCGACACCGTCCTCTTCTTCGACTTCGACGGCACCCTCGCGCCGGTCGACGACGACCCCACCGCGGTACGCCCCGCCCCCAAGGTGCTCGCCGCACTGGAGGCGCTCGCCCCGGTGGTGCAGCGGGTGGCGATCGTCTCCGCCCGACCCGTCGACTTCCTCCGTGACCACCTCGGCGGCCTCACCGGGATCGACCTCTACGGACTGTACGGTCTGGAGCACAGCCACTCCGGCGGCGAGACCGTCACCGAACCCGCCGCGCTGCCGTGGGTGCCCACCATGGCCGAACTGGCCGACCGGGCCCGCGCCGAACTGCCCGCCGGGGCGCTGGTGGAGTTCAAGCGGCTGAGCGTGGCGCTGCACTGGCGTACCGCGCAGCAGCTCGGCCCGGCGGTCGAGCAGTGGGGGCGGGCGCAGGCCGAACAGCTCGGGCTGCGGGTGCAGGCCGGCCGGATGGTGCTGGAACTCAAGCCCCCCGTCGACCGGGACAAGGGGCTGGTCATCGGCGAGGTGGTCCGGGACGCCGGCGGCGCGTGGTATTTCGGCGACGACGTCTCCGACATCAAGGCGTTCGCGGCGCTGCGCGCCCGGTCGGCCGCCGACCCGGGGTTCCTCGGCATCTGCGTGGCGGTGGCCAACCCGGAGACCGGGCGGGAGGTCGCCGAGGCCGCCGACCTCACCATCGACTCCCCCGCCGCGCTTGGCGACTTCCTCACCCGGGCCGTGCACCACCTGACCTGAGCGTGCCCGCGCGGGCGTCGACCGGGGCGCCGGGTGGACGACCCGCCGGTCGCGTCGGCGGGTCAGGTGCCGTAGCGGCGTTGCCGGGTGCCGTAGGAACGCAGGGCGCGCAGGAAGTCGACCCGCCGGAAGTCGGGCCAGTTCAGCTCGCAGAAGTAGAACTCCGAGTGCGCCGACTGCCAGAGCATGAAACCGGACAGGCGCTGTTCGCCGCTGGTCCGGATGATCAGATCCGGATCGGGCAGGCCCCGGGTGTAGAGGTGCTCGGAGATGTGGTCGACGTCCAGTGTGCCGGCCAGTTCCTCGATGGTGCCGCCCTTGGCCGCGTGCTCCACCAGCAGCGACCGCACCGCGTCGGTGATCTCGCGCCGGCCGCCGTACCCGACGGCGATGTTGACCTGCGCGCCTCCGGTGCGTTCCCGGGTGCGTTCCTCGGCGGCCTTGAGCGCCTGGGCGTGCTGGTTGGGCAGCACGTCGAGCGCGCCGACCATCCGCAGCCGCCAGGGGTTGCCCTCCTCGGCCAGCTCGGTGCTGAGATCCTCGATGATCTGGAGCAGCGGGTCCAGCTCCTCCGCCGGCCGGGACAGGTTGTCGGTGGAGAGCAGCCAGAGCGTGACGTGGCCGACGCCGGCCGCGTCGCACCAGCGCAGCAGTTCCTTGATCCGCTCGGCGCCCATCCGGTGCCCGTCGTTCGGGTCGACGAAGCCCATCTCCCGCGCCCACCGGCGGTTGCCGTCGCACATCACGCCGACGTGCCGGGGCACCGGTCGACCCGCGAGCCTGGCCGTCAGCCGGCGCTCGTAGACGGAGTAGAGAAGTTTCCGCAGAGTCATCACCTTGCAGCGTAGCGACCCACACCGAACATCAGTGCCTCGGTGGCGCACTCCGCGCGTGATCAAGAGAAATACGTCGTCGGCGGGTTCGTCCACTGACGGAAATCTCTTGATCACCGGAGCGGGGGCGTGTGATCACCGGGGCGGGGCGTCGGGGGCGGGGGCGCGGTGCAGGGCGTAGAGGGCCAGGGTGGCCGCCGCCAGCAGGGGTGCGCCGTCGCGGACCAGACCGTCCAGGCCGAGCAGCCACCAGCACAGCGGCAGGTTCACCGCGAGCACGCCCAGGGTGATCGTCACCAGCAGGCGGCGGGCCCACCGCCTGCCGCGCAGCAGGAACGCCGTACAGAACAGCACCAGGTAGCTGACCACGATGCCGGCAGCGAACCAGGCCAGCACCACCGGTACGACGGCGAGCCGGCCGTCCAGCACCGCGCCGCCGGCCACCAGCGCCGGCACCAGCATCAACGGGCTGTACGTGAACGCGGCCACCCGGCTGGTCAGCAGCCAGCCGGTCACCGCGGGGCGTTTCGGCGCGACCTCCCGCCAGCTGATGGTGCCGCCCTCGACGACCAGGCCCTTGCGGTGGCGCACCAGGTGCCCGGCGACCGCGTCGGAGCGGTAGAGCAGCACGACCACGGCCACGCAGAGCGCGGTGAGCACGGCGAAGCCGAGCAGGCCGGGCAGCGGCGGCACGCCCTGCCGGGGCACCACCAGCCGACCGACCGCGAAGACGGTGGTCACGGCGAGGATCAGCCCGAACGGCTTCGCCCCGGCCCGCCCCCGGTTCACCTGCCCGATCAGCACCAGGAAGCCCAGCGACCGCAGCATCGCCCAGCCGGTGCGCACCGCCAGGCCGAACTCCTGCTCCGGGGCGTACCACCAGTTGAGCAGCTCGACCGCGACGGTGGCGGCGGCGGTCGACGCGAGCAGGGTGGTCAGCGCCCGGACGGCGGACGGCCGCCGGACCGGTGGGGTCACGGCGGCCGTCCTCATGGCTTCCGGTCTTGCCCGGTACGGGCGGGCGGCACACCTGCTACCGGGGCTGCTCCGCGTCGAGCCGGGCGCGCAGGGCGTCCAGCTCCGACCAGAGGACGGCCGGCAGCTTGTCACCGAACTTCTCGAACCACTCGGTGACCAGCGGCAGCTCGTCGCGCCACTCCTGCGGGTCGACCTTCAGGGCGATCCGGACGTCCTCCGGGGTCATGTCGAGCCCCTCGACGTCGAGCGCGTCGGCGGTCGGGACCATGCCGATCGGGGTCTCGACCGCGTCGGCGCTGCCCTCGATCCGCTCGACGACCCACTTGAGCACCCGCGAGTTCTCGCCGAAGCCGGGCCAGAGGAAGTTGCCCTCGGCGTCCTTGCGGAACCAGTTCACGTAGTAGATCTTGGGCAGCTTGGCGGCGTCGCCGTCGACGCCCTTGCCCATCTCGATCCAGTGGTTGAAGTAGTCACCGGCGTGGTAGCCGATGAACGGCAGCATCGCCATCGGGTCGCGGCGCACCACGCCGACCGCGCCGGACGCGGCGGCGGTGGTCTCCGAGGACAGCGTCGCCCCCAGGTACACCCCGTGCACCCAGTCGCGGGCCTCGGTAACCAGCGGGATGGTGTCCCGGCGACGGCCACCGAACAGGATCGCGTCGATCGGCACGCCGTTGGGGTCGAAGTAGTCGTCGGCCAGGATCGGGCACTGGGTGATCGGGGTGCAGAACCGGCTGTTCGCGTGGGAGGAGAGGTCCTCGCTCTCCGGCGTCCAGTCGTTGCCCTTCCAGTCGATCAGGTGGGCCGGCGGCTCGCCCATGCCCTCCCACCAGATGTCGCCGTCGTCGGTGAGGGCGACGTTGGTGAAGATCGAGTTGCCCCGGTCCAGTGTCCGCATCGCGTTGGCGTTGGTCTTCCAGTCGGTGCCCGGCGCGACGCCGAACAGGCCGTACTCCGGGTTGACCGCGTAGAGGCGGCCGTCGGGGCCGAACCGCATCCAGGCGATGTCGTCGCCGATGGTCTCGACCTTCCAGCCGGGGATTGTCGGCTCCAGCATGGCCAGGTTGGTCTTGCCGCAGGCGGACGGGAACGCGCCCGCCACGTGGTAGACCTTCCCCTCCGGAGAGGTGATCTTGAGGATCAGCATGTGCTCGGCGAGCCAGCCCTCGTCCCGCCCCATCACGCTGGCGATCCGCAGCGAGTAGCACTTCTTGCCGAGCAGCGAGTTGCCGCCGTACCCGGAGCCGAAGGACCAGATCTCCCGGGTCTCCGGAAAGTGCGAGATGTACTTCGTCTCGTTGCACGGCCAGGCGACGTCGGACTGGCCGGGGGCGAGCGGGGCGCCGATGGAGTGCAGCGCGTGCACGAAGTCGGCGTCGTCGCCCATCGCGTCGAGCACGCTCGCGCCCATCCGGGTCATGATCCGCATCGAGGCGACCACGTACGGGCTGTCGGTGATCTCGACACCGAACATCGGGTTCTCGGCCTCGACCGGGCCCATGCAGAACGGGATGACGTACATCGTCCGGCCGCGCATCGCACCCCGGTACAGCTCGGTCATCGTCCGCTTCATCTCGGCCGGCGCCATCCAGTTGTTGGTGGGGCCGGCGTCCGCCTCGTCCACGGAACAGATGAAGGTGCGCTCCTCGACCCGGGCGACGTCCGTGGGGTCGGTGCGGGAGTAGAAGGAGTTCGGCTTCTTCTCCGGGTTCAACCGGACGAGGGTGCCGTTGTCGACGAGTTCGTCGGTGAGACGCCGCCACTCCTCGTCGGATCCGTCCACCCAGACCACCCGGTCGGGGGTGGTCAGTTCCGCGATCTCCCGGACCCAGGCGAGCAGCTTGGGGTGGGTCGTGGGGGCCTGATCGATCCCCCGCACAGTAGCCGGAGCAACCATGACTCATCTCCTTGTGGTCGACGCTGACCGATTTATGGGATGCACGAGTCTCGGCGGACGCGGGCCGCGTCGCCTTCGTGGAAACCTGGGATTGGCCTCAGCGTAAACCGGGCGGACCCGCGAGTCAGTGGGACTGGTTGTGAAGAACTGCACAAGGTACGGCCCGGCTGCGGTAACACGAGCTGATACCCGCTTTCACGCGCACTTTCACGCAAATCCTTCGACGAACTGTCGGCGGGCGCGGGAACGGCACCCGGACAACGGGGGAACCGGGTGCCGGCCCGGGTCGGCCCACCGCGCGCGGCGGGTCGCCGGTGGTGCCCCGTCCGCGACGCCGGTTACCGGTACGCTCGCGAGGTGGCCGCGACGATGACCGGGGACCAGCCGGGTGCCCCGCAGACCCGCCCGGGTCTGGTCCGTTCGTTGCTGGACCGGTTCGGCCACCTGCTGCGCGAGTTGAGCAAGTTCGCCACCGTGGGCGGGGTGGCCTTCCTGGTCGACTTCGCGCTGTTCAACTACCTCACGCTGGGGCGCGGAGTCGAACCGGTGACCGCACGGGTCATCTCCACGGTGATCGCGGCGACCGTCGCGTTCGTGGGCAACCGGTTCTGGACCTGGCGGCACCGGGTCCGCTCCAACCCGGCCCGCGAGTACGCGCTGTTCTTCTTCTTCAACGCGGTCGGCCTGGGCATCGCGGTGGCCTGCCTGGCGGGCAGCCGTTACGGGCTGGGCAGCATCTGGCCCGGCGTGTTCCGCACCCCGCTGGCCGACAACATCGCCAGCTACGTGGTGGGCACCGCGCTCGGCACGCTGTTCCGGTTCTGGTCGTACCGACGGTTCGTCTTCGTCGAAGCGGGAACTCCCGCCGTCACGGAGGCGACCAGCGACCCGTCGTCCGGGTCGTGACCGGTCGTCCACCCCGTCCAGCCGGAGTTCCCGGCACCCGTCCTCAGCCCTAAGGTGTTGCGCATGCGTCTTGTCCGTCTGCTGCCCGAGCGCTGGCAGAAGTTCATCCGCGAGGCGCTCAAATTCGGCATCGTCGGGGGCGTCAACACCGTCATCAATTACGCGGTGTTCAATGCTCTGGCACTCACCGTTTTTGTCGACGGTCAACTGAAGGCGACGGTCATCGCCACCATCGTGGCGACGATCACGTCGTATCTGATGAATCGTCACTGGACGTACCGGGACCGGCCGAAATCGGCCCTTCGGCGCGAGTACGCCCTGTTTTTCCTGTTCAACGGCGCCGGTCTGATCATCGAACTCGGTGTGCTCGCCGCCGCCAAGTACGGCCTGGGGTTCAACAGCCTGCTCGCGCTCAACGTGGCCAAGACCGGCGGTGTGCTGCTCGCCACCCTGTTCCGGTTCTGGTCCTACCGGACCTTCGTCTTCCAGCCGGTCCCCAAGCACGCCGAGGAGACCTGGCACTCCATCAAGCGGGACGAGTGGGACACCATGGCCGAGCTGGACCCGGTCGCCGAGCTGGCCGAATCGGTGAGCGAACTGGAAGAGGCCCAGGGCCAGGCCGAGGACCGCACCGCCCCGGTGACCGGGACGCCGGCCCCGACCGTCGAACCGGTGTTCAAGCAGGGCCGGGGCGGCACCCTCGGCCCGGCCGTCGCGGGCGGCGACCTGGACGCGGAGCTGGCCGCCGAGCTGCACGCCGGCAGCACCCGCCGCACGCCGCGCCCCTGACCGACCCCGGGGCCGGCGGGCCGGTTCCCGCGAGGATCAGCCGCTGGTGTCCCGCAACGGCTTGCCCTCCCGCATGTCGGCCAGGATGTCGCGCATCTCCCCGTCGCCCAACGTGTGCTTGTCGTGCTGCGCCTCCACCAGCTCGTAGAGGGTGGTCTGCACCCGGTCGACCCGGGGCACGTCGACCAGCACCGACTGGCCCCGTTCGCCGGCCGACTCGATGGTGAGCGTGCCGCAGCCCAGCAGCCGCTCGGTGAACCGCTGGGTCATCGAGTGGTCGTTGATCCGGGCCAGCGGCAGGTCCCGCCGGTGCCGGGAGAAGACACCCTCCTGGAGCAGTACCCGCTCGTTGGTGAACAGGTAGTGCGTGCTGCGCCAGACCAGGAACGGCCACAACCCCAGCCAGAGCACCGCGATCAGGAACAGTCCGGCGACCACGGCGAGCACGAGCGCGCCACCGTCGCCGTCAGGCAGCAGGAGCCAGCCCGCCACCACCGCCGCGACACCGAGGACCAGCACCAGGATCGGCCGCAGCAGCGCCTTCCAGTGCGGGTGCAGGTGCAGGACGACGTGCTCGTCCTCGGTGAGCACGTCTTCGGGGAACGCCACGGGAACCTCCTCGGCGACAATCGGACGCGCTGACCGTAACCGGTCGGGGCGACCCACCGGATCAGCCGGGCGGCCCGCCGTGCACCCCGCGCACGAACCGACCGCAGGGCCGTCCGGTCACCGCAGGTGCAGCACGTCCCCGGCGGCCAGCCGACGCTGCCCAGCGGCGGTGTCGACCAGCAGGTGCCCGTCGGCGTCCACCCCGGTGGCGAGCCCGGTCAGGCTGGTGCCGTCGGGCAGCAGCACCCGCACCTGACGGCCCACCGTGACGCAGGAGGCCAGGTACGCCTCCCGCAGGCCGCACGCGTCGGCGTCCCCGCCGGCCAGCCGCCACCGGTCGTACCAGTCGGCGAGGGCGCGCAGCAGGGCCCGCAGCAGCGGGTCCCGGTCGGTGGCGGTGGCCCCGGCCAGTTGCAGCGAGGTCGCCGGCAGCCCGGTCGGGTTCTCCGGCAGCTCGTCGGCGCGCAGCGTCACGTTCAGCCCGATGCCGAGCACGATCGCGGGGGGCTCCGCCGCGCCGGTGGCCGGCACCGCCTCGGCCAGGATGCCGGCGCACTTGGCGTCCCCGATCAGCAGGTCGTTGGGCCACTTCAGACCGGCGTCCAGTTCGGCTAGCCGGGAGACCGCCTCGACCAGCGCGACACCGGCGAGCAGTGGCAGCCAGCCGTACCCGGTGGGGGCGGCCGGCGGCCAGTCGCGGGCGGTGACGGCCTCGCCGGGCCGCAGCAGCACGCTCGTCGCGAGACCCGCCCGGGGCGGGGACTGCCAGGCCCGGCCGCGTCGGCCCCGGCCGGCGGTCTGCCGCTCGGCGACCACGACCAGGCCCTCCGGCTCGCCGGCCCGCGCGGCGTCGACCGCGTCGGCGTTGGTCGAGCCGGTCTCCGGCCGCAGGTCCAGCCGACGCCAGGGGCCCGACGGCGCGGTCAACGCCCGGGACAGCCGCGCCGCCGACAGCGGCGGTCGGTCCAGATCGGTGTACGGCGAACCCGGCATCCCGCCAGCCTACGGCCCGGGTCGACACCGCCGCCCGGCCCGCCTCCGGCGCAGGCCACTGAGGCGTACTGCACAGCGGCGTCGGCCTGAACCATCGTTATATTCCCAGGGTGACTACCGATACCGGGACCAACATCCACAGCACCGCGGGCAAGCTGGCGGACCTGGAGCGCCGGGTCGACGAGGCGGTGCACGCGGGCGCACGCGGCGTCGAGAAGCAGCACGCACGGGGCAAGAAGACCGCCCGGGAGCGGATCGACATGCTCCTCGACGAGGGCTCCTTCGTCGAGCTGGACGAGTTCGCCAGGCACCGGTCCACCAACTTCGGGCTGGACCGCACCCGCCCGTACGGCGACGGGGTGGTCACCGGCTACGGCACCGTCGACGGCCGGCAGATCTGCGTCTTCGCACAGGACTTCACGGTCTTCGGCGGCTCCCTCGGCGAGGTCTTCGGCGAAAAGATCGTCAAGGTGATGGACCTGGCCATGAAGATCGGCTGCCCGGTGGTCGGGATCAACGACTCCGGTGGGGCACGCATCCAGGAGGGCGTCGTCTCACTCGGCCTCTACGGCGAGATCTTCTTCCGTAACGTGCGGGCCAGCGGGGTCATCCCGCAGATCTCCCTGATCATGGGCCCGTGCGCGGGCGGCGCGGTCTACTCCCCGGCGGTCACCGACTTCACCGTGATGGTCGACCGCACCTCGCACATGTTCATCACCGGGCCGGACGTCATCAGGACGGTCACCGGCGAGGACGTGGCGATGGAGGAGCTGGGTGGCGCGCGTACCCACAACACGCGCAGCGGCAACGCGCACTACCTCGCCACCGACGAGGACGACGCGGTCGACTACGTCAAGGCGCTGCTGTCCTACCTGCCGTCGAACAACCTCGACGAGCCGGTCGTCCTCGACGCGCCCGCCGACCTCGACGTCACCGACGCCGACCGGGACCTGGACACGCTGATCCCCGACTCGGCCAACCAGCCGTACGACATGCACCGGGTCATCGAGCACGTCCTCGACGACGGCGAGTTCCTGGAGGTGCAGCCGCTCTACGCGCAGAACATGGTGGTCGGCTACGGCCGGGTGGAGGGCCGTCCCGTCGGGGTGGTCGCCAACCAGCCCATGCACTTCGCCGGCACCCTGGACATCGCCGCCTCCGAGAAGGCCGCCCGGTTCGTGCGCACCTGCGACGCGTTCAACATCCCGGTGCTGACCTTCGTGGACGTTCCCGGCTTCCTGCCCGGCACCGGCCAGGAGTGGGACGGCATCATCCGCCGGGGCGCGAAGCTCATCTACGCGTACGCGGAGGCGACCGTCCCGAAGGTCACCGTGATCACCCGCAAGGCGTACGGCGGGGCGTACGACGTGATGGGCTCCAAGCACCTCGGGGCGGACCTGAACTTCGCCTGGCCGACGGCGCAGATCGCGGTGATGGGCGCGCAGGGCGCGGTGAACATCCTCTACCGGCAGGAACTGGCCGCCGCCGAGGACCCGGCCGCCGTCCGCGCCGAGCGGATCGCCGAGTACGAGGACACCCTGGCCAACCCGTACGTCGCCGCCGAACGCGGGTACGTCGACGCGGTGATCCCGCCGCACGAGACCCGGACCCAGATCGTCCGGGCGCTGCGGGTGCTCCGGACCAAGCGGGAGACGTTGCCGCCGAAGAAGCACGGCAACATCCCGCTGTAGCCGCGCTGCTCCGGCCGGCCCCTTCCGCGTGACCCGCACCGAGCGGCGGGGCGCGCGGGCGTGGCCGGCGTGGCCACGCCCGTCAGCAGGGGGCGTCGGCGGCCGGGCAGAGGCGTTTCGCGGCGGTCCCGCCCAGCGCGAGCAGGTCGGCCTGGCTCATCCCCGACCCGGTGCCGTCGACCCGGTCGGCGACCGTGTCCGGGGCGGGCACCACCACGGTGACCAGGTCACCGACCCGGACCACCAGGGTGGTCTCGACGGTCGCCGCCGCGCCGACCGGTTTCCCGCCGGTCTGCGCCAGGGGCTGCGACGCGACGTGCCGCAGCAGCACCGACTGGTCACCGGCGAAGTCCCGCGCCGTCGGCTCCCAGCGGTGCTCCTGCCCGGTGGCCACCGGCTGCTGGTCGGCGGCGAGCGTCGACGCGTTGAGGGTCCACTCGGCGCAGGCGTTGAGCAGCCGGTCGATCTCGCCGAACAGCAACCGCCCCCGGGCCAGTTCGATGCGGTAGACGTCCTGGCTGAGCACCGGAGTGGCCGGCCGGCCGGCCCGGGTCGTCGGGCGGAGCAGGGTCTGCGACCGGGAGGCGCGGGACACCGACAGTTGGGCCCTGACGTCGCGTTCCCGCCCGCACGATTCGAGCAGCGGATCGATCCGGACGATCTCCCCCAGGCCGGTGTCGCCGAGCCGTACGCCGGTCTTCGTGGGCAGGTCGGCGGGGGTCAGCAGGGCGTCGAGGGGGATCTCCGTCCGAACCGGGGCCGACGCGGGGGCGGACACGGGGGCCGCGACCGGGGCGGTGGGCGTCGCCGGCCCGGTGGGCCGCTCCCGTACCGCCACGGCGGCACCGGCCAGCACGACGAGCACCGTCGCCGCCGACAGCGCCGCCGTACGACGACTGCGGCGGCGGGCGCGGGCCCGCAGCTCCGCCGGCTCGGGCCAGCGGACCTCACGCAGGTCCCGGTGCAGCCGGTCGACGAAGGCCAGCTCCTCACTCATCGGACCTCCTCCAGGTCGCCACCGGCGAGCAGCCCGGCGAGCGCGGCACGCCCCCGGGAGAGCCGGGCCTTGACCGTGCCCACCGGGGCCGCGGTCTCCCGGGCCACCTCGGCCACGGGCATGCCGAGCAGGTAGTAGAGGGCGAGCGCGGTGCGCTGCTCCTCGGGCAGTTGCCGCAGGGCGGCGACCACCTCCAGGGTTTCGGTGCCGGGGCCGGGCACGCTCTCGGTCGTCACCCCGTGCCGCAGGTAGGCGCGGGCCCGGCTGCGCAGGCTGCGCCACCGGCTCACCGCGATCCGGGAGGCCACCACGCGTACCCAGGCTTCCGGGTCGTCGTAGCCGCTCACCGTCGACCAGCGTTGCCAGGCCCGGATGTACGCCTCCTGCACGGCGTCCTGCGCCTCGGCCAGGTTGCCGGTGAGCGCGTAGACGAAGCCGAGCAGCCGTTGCCGGCTGCCCCGGTAGAACTCGTCGAAGCCGTCGACGTCCGGCACCCTGGTTACCTCCCCCGTGGCGGTCAGAGGTGACACGCGTGCCGCGCCCCGGTGGGTTGCGTGGTCAGCCGGTCATTCTGCCCGGTCGAGCAGGTCGGTCAGCTCGGCGAGCGGGAAGGTGCCGGCGGGGAGGCGTTCCCGGGCCAGCCGCCGGACCGCCGTCTGCACGGCGGCGTTGGCCGGCGTGGGCACCCCGTACCGGCGGCCGAGCAGCACGATCTCGCCGTTGAGGTGGTCGACCTCGGTGGTACCGGCGGCCCGGGTGAGGCTCTGCCAGGTGGAGCTGCCGCTGCGCGGTTGCCCGTCGACCGGCCGGGTGCCTACCCGGTCCCCGCGTTCGGCGCGTTCCTCCTCGTCGAAGGGGTGGGCGATGCCCGCGGCGGCGAGCACGGCGACGCCCTCGGCCCGGACCCGGTCGAGCAGCCGGTCCGGCAGGCCGGCACCGAACAGGGCCTGCACCCCGTTGCCGAGGTTGTTGAGCAGTTTGCCGTACTTCCAGCGCATCACGTCGTCGCGGACGGGGGCGAGGAAACCGGCGGCGGTCAGGTCCGCCGACACCGCCGCGTCGACCTCGTCGGCACCGCCCGGGTAGCGCCCGAGGTGCAACATCCCCGGGTACGGGTGGCCGCTGGCGATCACCACGCCCGGGTCGAGGTGGGTGGCCGGCAGCCACACGCAGACCGGATGCACCTGCGCGAACAGGCGCAGCGCGGTGGGTTCGTTCGCCACCCCGTTCTGCGCGGTGAACAGGGGCAGCCGCTGGCCCGCCGTACCGCCCCCGGCGACCGGGGCGTCCGCCCAGGTGTCCAGGGCGGCCCAGGTGTGCTGCGACTTGACCGTCAGCACGAGGACGGTGTCGGCGGGCAACGGCTGCGGTCCCGGCCCGTCGGTGGCCGGCCCCCGCCAGGTCACCGCCCGCCCGGGGGTGCGCAGGGTGAGCCCGTCGCGCCGGATCGCCGCCAGGTGCGGCCCGCGCGCCACCAGCGTCACGTCCCGGCCGGCCTCCCCCAGCAGTACGCCGATGGTGCCGCCGACCGCGCCCGCTCCGATGATCAGGTATCGCACCCGACCGATTCTGCCCGCATCCGCCCAGGTCGGCGACCCGACGTCGGGGTGCCACCGGTCACCCCGGGCCCGATCGGACGCTCCCCGACCGGCGCGGGACGCCGTATCCGGTCAGCGCGGGACGCCCGCCCCCGGCCCGACGCGGGACGCCCGCCCCGGGTCAGAGTGGGATGCCCGCCTCGGCGAGCAGCGGGCCGGCGAGCAGGACCGCGCCGACGGCGAGGGCGAACAGGTTGACCAGCCCGAAGACGAGCACCCAGAGCAGCGCCGGGAAGGGCGTCAGGTGGGCCAGTTGGTCGGCGTCGGACTCGGGCATCCGACCCCGGCTGCGCAGCCGTTGCAGCTCGAAGACCGGCCGGACGCCGCCGAACAGCAGGAACCAGACCGACGTCCAGGCGAACACGGCCTGCACCTGCGGGGTGGCGTACCAGGAGACGACGAGCACCACCCCGCCGGTGACCAGCAGGGACAGCACCCCGAAGACGTTGCGGACGAGCAGCAGCATGGCGAGCAGCAGCGCGACCGCGACCCAGAGCAGCAGGGTGATCCGGTTGCCGCCGAGCAGCCAGGCGCCGCCCAGGCCGACCAGGGACGGCGCGACGTACCCGGCGAGCAGGGTGAGGATCATGCCGGGGCCGGTGGGACGGCCGGCGCTGAGGGTGAGGCCGGAGGTGTCCGAGTGCAACCTGATGCCGTGCAGCCGTCGTCCGGTGAGCAGCGCCGCCAGGGCGTGACCGCCCTCGTGCGCGATGGTCACCGCGTTGCGGGCGACCCGCCAGGACGACCGGACCGCGACGACCACCAGCGCGGCCACGGCGGTGAGCACCACCAGCAGGGGCGGCGGGTCGGGTTGGGCGCTGAACAGCCGGTCCCAGAGGTCGCCCAGCCCGTCGATCGACACCATGGCCGGGGAGCCTACCCGGCCGGATCGTGTCACTCGACGGTCGTCGCCCCGTACCGTGTGAGACCTGACCGGGCGCCGAGCGGAGCGGTAGGTGAGGGCCGGTGGACCCGGCTCCCCTGGACCACCACGTCGGCCCCTGGACCGAGGCCGGCTACCTCGCCATGGGCGACACCCCGAACCGGATCGTCATTCCCGACGTGGTGGTCGCCGACACCGACGACGAGGGCACGGTGGTCGAGGCCGGCGAGGTGGCCCTGGTCTGCGAGATCGTCTCGCCGGGCAACGCCGTGGAGGACCGGGTCGCGAAGGCCGGCGAGACGCTGACCCTGGCCGAGCCGTTCCGTTGGCAGCTCGACCCGGCCACGCTGCGCTGAGCCGACCCGCTGCCTGATACCGCCTCCGGCCTGCCCTGACCGGTTCAGATCACCGCACGTCGAGTCGACCGTTGTCGATGAAAGTTTCCTTAAGCCCTCTTGCGATCAAGGGCAGGAATCTCCAAAGATTGGCGTCAATCGATTGGCGTCCCTGGAGGAATCCATGACCCGTACCAGATTCTCGATGCGCCGGCTGTTCGCCGCCGGTCTCACCGTGGCCGCCACCGCGGCCGCGGCCCTCGTCGTCACGGCCGGACCTGCGGCCGCCGCCACCACCGCCGGCGTCGACGTCTCCCGCTACCAGGGCTCCATCAACTGGACCAGCGTCCGCAACGCCGGCATCGAGTTCGCCTTCATCAAGGCCACCGAGGGTACGACCTACAAGGACCCGAACTTCAACACCAATTACGTCAACGCCTACAACGCCGGGGTGATCCGCGGGGCCTACCACTTCGCCCTGCCGAACGCCTCCTCCGGCGCCACCCAGGCCGGCTACCTGGCCAGCAACGGCGGAGCCTGGTCGGCGGACAGCCGCACCCTGCCGGCGGCGCTGGACATCGAGGCCAACCCGTACAGCGGCGGTACCTGCTACGGGCTGTCCACCACCGGGATGCGCAACTGGATCCAGGACTTCCTCAACACCTACCGCTCCCGCACCGGCCGGTACGCGGTGATCTACACCACCACCAGCTGGTGGAACCAGTGCACCGGCAGCTGGACGGGCCCGTGGGCCAACCACCCGCTCTGGCTGGCCCGCTGGGCGAGCGCGCCGGGGACCCTGCCGGCGGGCGCCCCGGTCTGGAGCTTCTGGCAGTACACCAGCACCGGCAGCGTCTCCGGGATCAGCGGCAACGTCGACCGCAACTACTGGAACGGCGACCGCTCCCGGCTGATCGCGCTGGCGAACAACACCTGACCGCCCCCGCAGACGGCTCGGCGGCAGCGGGACCAGCCATCACCGTACGGTCGATGGCTGGTCCCGCTGCCGCCGTCGCGGTCGACGACCGGCGTCGGGTCAGGCGCTCTTCCGGCTGGTCAACGGCATGGTCACGGCATCCGTGGCGGTGGTCGTCGCGGCCCGTCGGCTCAGCCGCCAGGCGGCGACCCCGGCGGCGGCGACCGTCACGACGGCGATCGACACGACCAGCGCGGCCACGCCGGCGCTGAGCAGCAGCAGGACGACATCGCCGAGAGCGACGAGCATCCACAGTGCCAGTCGCGGCCGGGCGTCCCTGCGTCGGTAACTCATCTCGCTACCTCCTTCCGTCGTCCCGGGTCAGATACCCCGGATGACGGAAAGTCATGCGAAACGATTTCACCCCCGGCGGGAATCCCCCGGGATCAGTTCCTCCGGTCCGGCACGAACCGGCTGGTGATCAGGGCGAGGTTGGCCAGGTTGGCGTTCCACTCCTTCGCCGCGACCTCCCACCGGATCGCGTAGCCCCGGTTCGTGGCGGTGACGAAGCCCCGGTTGCGGACGTGGATGCGGGTGTTGTCCCGGGTTTCCAGCCAGTCCCAGTCGGCGCAGGTGCGGTAGCCGCCGCACGCCTTGATGTCGATGTACTCGTAGTTGTTGACGTACTTCTTCCGGTCCGCTTCCTTGCTCTTCCAGTCGGCGACCGCGTCCTTGAGCGGGCTGGACGTCCACTGGATGAACAGCTCCCGCACCCCGTTCGGCTCGGTGATGACCACCGAGTCGGAACGGACACTGCGCCGCCAGCCCTTCGGCACCGGGACCTTGAACGTCGGCCCCTGGTACATCTCCCAACCCTCGGGCAGCGCGTTCGGGTCGGTGGAGGGGGTGGCCGACGGCGTCGGGCTGGGCGCGGCGCTGGTCGGGGGCGGGGGTGCCGGAGCCGACGTGGGGGCGGCGGAGGAGGCGGCGGCGCTCGTCGGGTCGGTGGCCTGCGGGGTGCCGTTCTCCGGGTCGTCGGAGCGGGTGAGCAGCGGGACGGCCAGCGCCAACCCCACCAGCAGCACCGCGACCAGCGCACCGATCAGCAGGTTACGGCGCTTGTGGTCCGGTGGCGTCCCGTCGTACACCGGGACGGAGGCGACCCCGGCGGACCCGGCGGGCGGGCTGACCGGCGCGTCCAGCACGGCGGTGGGGTTGGCCGGCGGGGGCTGGTCGGAACGACCGGCGCGGACCGGTGGGTCGATCTTGCTGGTCGGTGCGGCGTCCGCGTCGGCCGGTGCGACAGCCTCGCCGGTCGCGGGGGCGTCGGCCGAATCCCCCGGGCCGGTCGACGCGGCGTCGGCCCCGGTCGGCGGGGTGACCTTCGTGGTGGGTCCGGCGTCCACCCCGGCCGGCACCGTCGCGGTGGCGTCCGCACCCACCGTCGACGCGCCGGTGACGACCGTCGGTTCCGCCGCGCCACCCGTCGCGGTGGCACCGCCCGCCGTGACCCGCGTGGCAGCGCTGTCGTTCGCGGTGGCGCTGTCCGCCGCCGCCTTCGCGGCTGCGGCACCGGTGGCGGCTCCCGCTGCGGCGGCCAGGGACGACGAGGTCTTCGCGCCGGTCCCGCCCTGCGCCGGGCGGGGCGCCGGCACCACCGGGGTACGTGGCTCGCGCGGACCGTTCGGCCCCGGTCGGCGGACCCCGTCGAGCAGGGAGATGCCCCTGGCCCGCTTGCCGGCGGCGCGGCGCAGCATGCGCTCGGCGACCTCGGCGGTGATCCGCTCGGTCGGGTCCTTGCGGAGCAGGCCGGTCAGCACCGGCTTCAACGGGCCGGCGTTCCTGGCCGGCGGCAACGGCTCCGTGGCCAACGCGGCCAGGGTGCCGATCGCCGACGGCCGGGCGTACGGCGACTTGCCCTCCACCGCCGCGTAGAGCGTCGCCCCCAACGACCAGAGGTCCGCCTCCGGCCCGGCGGTGCCGTCCCGGGCCCGCTCCGGCGCGATGTACGCCGGTGAACCGAGCACCATGCCGGTGCGGGTGACGTTCGGGTCGCCCGGGATGGTGGCCAGTCCGAAATCGGTCAGCACCACCCGACCGTCGGTGCCGAGCAGCACGTTGCCCGGCTTGACGTCCCGGTGCATGACACCGGCCTTGTGGGCGGCCTTCAACGCGCCCAGCACGCCCAGCCCGATCTCCACCGCGCGGGACGCCGGAACCGGACCGTCCTCGGCGAGGGTGTCCTGCAACGACTTCGACGCCACGTACTCCATGACGATCCACGGGTCGCCGTCGGTGCGCAGCACGTCGAAGATGCGGACCACGTTGACGTGGTTGAGCCGGGCGATCGCCCGCGCCTCCCGCAACGACCGTTCCCGCATCTCGCGGCGCTCGTCGTCGGTCAGGCTGGGCGGCGGGACGAGTTCCTTGATGGCGACGTCCCGGTGCAGCACCTCGTCGCGGGCCTTCCAGACCCGGCCCATGCCGCCCTGACCGAGCGGCGAGAGCAGCCGGTACCGGTCAGCGACGAGTTGGGAAGGTACGTCAGACATCGGTGAGACGGTACCCGGCCCCACCAACGCGTACACCGCCGGCACGCCACTGTGCGACGTGGGTCAAGTTGTCGACGCGTACCCTGGCGTCATGTCTGCCGAAGAGCCGCTGTTCCGGATCGTCCGGGGGGTCCCGACCGCCGAGGAACTGGCCGCGCTGGTGGGCGCGCTCGCGCTCCATTCCCGGCCGGCCGGCCCGCCCCCGCCGGTGGCGGGGTCCGCGTGGGCGCGCAGCGCCCGCCCGGCCGGCGCGACCCCCGCGCCCGGTCACGGTGCCTGGCGCGCCTCCGGCCTGCCCCGCTGACGCTCTCCCCCGCTGCGCGGCTCGGGTACGCGCAGTCGCCCCCGCCACTCGGCCCGGGGCTGCCGAGATCGACGCCTTGCCACTAACCTCACTCTGGGAGACGGCGTCGTGACAGTCGGGAGGACCAGTGATCCCAGAGGAGGGCCGCCCAGCTTCCGGGTCGGGTGGCTACGGCGGCATCGAGGCCGACATCCGACAGATGCGGGAGTTCGCCGACCGGCTCCAGCACGAGGTCGACCGGAACTACACGCCGCACCTGCGGTACATCGCCGACGACATGACCGCCGCAGTGCCCAACCCGTGCGACGCCTTCATCGAACTGGTGCACTTCCTCCAGGCGCACTGGGAAACTCAGCAGGCCACCTCCGACCTGGTGCACGGGTTGGCCGGCAACACCGGCCGGCTGGCCGCCGCCGCCCACCGGATCGCCGCCGACTACCAGGGTTCCGACGCGTTCGCCGACGCCCGGGTGACCGACGTCGAACGCGCCCTGCACAACCCGCAGAGCACCGCGTCCACCCTGCTCACCGACCGTTCCTCGTGGACGGCCCCCGAACCCAACAGCCCGGAGAACCCGGGC
The DNA here is from genome assembly GCF_007833915.1 of Micromonospora sp. HM134. Classification (NCBI taxonomy): domain Bacteria; kingdom Bacillati; phylum Actinomycetota; class Actinomycetes; order Micromonosporales; family Micromonosporaceae; genus Micromonospora; species Micromonospora sp. HM134. The sequence continues at coordinate 920,819 of NZ_CP041061.1, read as the reverse complement.
CCGGTGGTGCTGCCGTGATCGAACGGGGCAGCGGCCGGACGTCCGGCCTCACCGACTGGCAACTGATGGACGTGCTCAGCATGTGGGCGTGCCTCCAGGACCAGGAGACGCCGGGGCACTGGAAGCACGTCGCCGGATGGCGCAAGGTCTGTGAACTCGCCCAGAACCACCTGCGGCAACTCCGGCAGTACCGCGCCGGCCTCGCCGAGGCGTGGCCGCCGGCCACGAACGCCGCCGCCAGGACATACCTCGGGGAACTGGACGAGCTGATCAGCAAGGTGCAGCGCACCCACGACACGGCAGCCGCCAACCACGACGCCCTCGCCGCCGTCACCCGCGCCATCGACAGCACCAGGCCGGAACTCAAGCGGATACGCGACGACTACGCCGAAAAGCTCGCCCGCAAGCGCGGGTACGAGGCGACGCTGGCCGACCCCAAAGCGGCGGCCGGCAGCCGGGTGGTGGACCCGCCGGTGACCGACGCGGACCTGGAACGGCTCAACGTGCAGGCACGGGGGTTGATGTTCGGGCTCAGCAGCGAACTCCAACAAGCCCAAGCCATGCTCCAAAAACCCCCACCTAGACCTACTCCTGGCAGGCAGAACGAAAACTCTGACGTATATGCAGGGAGCTCAGCGCCAGTTATCCCTCCGATAATGCCAGTCCCGATTACAGCCACACGATCCAACGCCTCAGCCACAGGCCCTTCGAAGGCCGACCGCACCCCCTCCCAGACGGGTAAAAGTATGGGACCCATTCTTGGCGCGGCAGGGTCGATAAACCCAATAACCCCACCTCATACGGGGGGAATTGGCGTCACACTTCCCAGCGCAAGCTCCGCGCCCGGATATGGATTCCCCGCTTTCCCTACGATTCCTCGGGCCGCCAACGGAACCAAAAACCCTCCTATGGGAGAATCGCCACACGGCCGAAGTGGAATTGAAGATCAATCAGCAACTAACAGGCGCAGCTCTTCGCACAGCGCACGCTCCGGATTTCCTCACGCCATGCCGCCCGGAGGTCTCATAGGTGGAACTCCAGGGTTGGGTACCGGCCAGGCAGGAACCAGCAACTCGTCGCGGAAAATCAACCCCATCGGGGGCCTGATCGGTGGCGGCGGAGCAGGAACTGGCCCCGCAGGATCAGCGGGATCCCGCCCCGGGCAGGGCCGCTCACAAGCCGGCGGCCCCTACGGTTTGTCCTCAGTGGGAGGTACATCCACGTCGCCCAGAGGGATCACCCCGGCTCAGACAGGCTGGGAAGAGCAGGGGAAGGACCGGGCAACACCTTGGGATCGGGACCATCCGTGGGAAACCGCAGAGGGAGTCCCTCCAGTCGTTCGTCCACCTGAAGATGAGGGCCCGATTGACCCAGGACCAGCAATTGGCCTTAGCAGGTGAAGTTGATCACAAAAGCAGCCACCTTAGCTATAGCAATAATTGCGAACATCGCTCCCCTGGCGGTCTTTCCACCACCAGCAGAGGCGGCCTTGGGCGCCCCTGGATCAGATTCTGTAAGGCGAGATCAATGGCATCTACGATACTTGAGGAGCACTGACGCAAACAGTATATCCGATGGCGCTGGAGTGACAGTAGCGGTACTGGACACTGGGGTCGATCAGCATCCAGACCTACATCGAAACCTGCTTCCAGGAAGAAATTTTACGCCCGGCAAGGGCGGAGACAGCTACGTCGACCAGGACAGCCATGGCACCTCAATGGCCGGCTTGATAGCCGCCCATGGGAGCGGCTCTCAATCAGGAGCATTAGGAATCGCTCCCGCAGCGAAAATCCTGCCCGTCAAATTTAAGATTAAGAACAACGCCGGCAACCCAGAAGATTTGGCCGCCGCCGTCGAATGGGCAACCTCCAACGGCGCGGACATAATCAACATTTCCGCAGTTTCTGGAACAACCATCCGACTAAAAGCAGCACTACGAGCAGCAATCCAATCCGACGTCGTCGTGGTGGCTTCAGCGGGCAATCGGCCCGAGGATTCGGGAGTCAGCTACCCAGCACTGGAAGACAAAGTTGTTGCAGTTGGGGGAATTGATCAGCACGGAAACCATGCCGACATCTCAGTAACGGGAAAACGAATCGACATCACCGCGCCAGCTGTAGACATCTACAGCACCAGCACCGGTGGTAAATACTCCAAAGGGACAGGGACCTCCAGTGCCACCGCCATTGTGGCCGGGGCGGCGGCGTTGGTCCGCTCGAAGTACCCCCACCTCCCCGCCGCCGAGGTCGTCCACCGCCTCACCGCGACGGCTGTCGACAAGGGTCCGCCCGGCCGGGACGACCAGTACGGCTACGGCGTCATCGACCTGGTGGCCGCGCTCACCGCCGACGTACCACCGCTCGGTTTCGAGGGTGCGACGGCGACCCCGCCGGGCGGCGCGACGAGTGCCGCCGCGCAGCCTGCCGGCGGTGACGGCGACGGCGGTGCCGCCGTGCGGGGGTGGGTCACGTTGGGGGTGATCGTGGCGGCCGGCGGCGGGTTCCTGGTGTGGCGTCGACGTCGACGTGCCGACGACCCGCCGCCGAGAATCAGCCGGTAGCGTCGGTCCCGTGTCGAACTCCCTGCCGCTCCGTCTCGTGCTCGCCTCGCAGAGCCCCGCCCGCCGCAAGTTGCTCCAGGCTGCCGGGATCGAACCCGACGTGCTGGTCAGCGGCGTCGACGAATCCCTGGTGGTCGCGGAACGGGCCGAGGATCTGTGCCTGGAGTTGGCCCGGCGCAAGGCGCAGGCCGTCGCCGACCGGCTGCGTTCCACTCCGGACGAGCGGACGCTCGTGTTGGGCTGTGATTCGGTGCTCGCGTTCGACGGTGAGATCCTCGGTAAGCCGGCGGACGCGGCCGACGCGACCCGCCGGTGGGAGCGGATGCGCGGACGCAGCGGGGTGCTGCACACCGGCCACTACCTCGTCGACGTGGGGCACGAATCGCGGGTCGGGGCGGTGGCCTCGACGGTCGTGCACTTCGCCGACGTCACCGATGCGGAGATCGCGGCGTACGTGGCCACGGGCGAGCCGTTGGCGGTGGCCGGCGCGTTCACCATCGACGGGTTGGGTGGGGCGTTCCTGACCGGGATCGAGGGTGATCCGGGCACGGTGGTCGGGTTGTCGTTGCCGCTGCTCCGTCAACTCCTGCACGATCTGCGGCTGAGCATCACGGACCTGTGGACGAAGGTCGCGCCGGGAGCCCAGGAGGTCGAGCCGCTCGGCTAACGTCCGGTCATGACCACGAAGCCGTTGCCGCTGACGCCGGAACTACAGGCCTACATCGTCGCCCATGGTTCTCCGCCGGACGAGATCATCCGTGACCTGGCGGAGGAGACCCGGGCGGTGCTGCCGGCGCACGCCGAGATGCAGGTGGCGCCGGAGCAGGCGGCGTTCCTCACCTTCCTGACCCGGTTGCTGGGCGTACGGCAGGCCGTCGAGGTGGGCACGTTCACCGGGCTGTCGTCGCTGGCGATCGCCCGGGGGCTGCCCGAGGACGGCCGGTTGACCTGCTTCGACATCTCGGAGGAGTTCACCGGCATCGCGCGGTCGTACTGGCAGCGGGCGGGGGTGGCCGACCGGATCGAGTTGCGGATCGGTCCGGCCGCCGAGACGCTGCGGGAGTTGCCGCACGAGCGTCACCTGGACTTCGCCTTCATCGACGCCGACAAGGTCGGCTATCCGGTGTACTGGGCGGAGTTGGTGCCCCGGATGCGGGCGGGCGGGGTGATCGCGGTCGACAACACGCTGCGCGCCGGCCGGGTGCTCGCCCCGCGCGACGAGGCCGACCGGGCGATCGCCGCCTTCAACGACGAGGTGCTGGCCGACGTACGTGTCGACGCGGTACTGCTGCCTCTCGCCGACGGCGTCACCCTCGCCCGGGTGCGCTGACCGGCCGGTCGGGGGAGCCTGGCAAGATCGCCTCCCCTGGGCCGATGTTGTGGTGTCCACCTCGCACCGATACCGCTGAATTGGCGACATGAGGTCGATCACCTCCCCCACGGCGGGGCACCGGTCTGACGCGACGAGCGCGTGACCGGGCCCCGCCCGGGGTGGCGACGACCCTCAGCGGACGCTGCGGGCGAACTGGCGGGCCGCCCAGAAGACGCCGGCGGCGGCGAGCACCGCGATGATGGCCAGCCCCTGCCACACCTTGTCGTTGGCGAGGTCACCGGCGAACAACGCGCGGGTGCCGTCGACCGCCCAGGAGAACGGGTTCCACTCGGCGACCCCCTGGAGCCAGCCGGGGGCGAAGGTGAGCGGCAGCAGGATGCCGGAGAGCAGCAGCACCGGCTGGGCCACGGTGTTCATCAGCGGGGCGAGCGCGTCCTCGCTCTTGACCTTGAGCGCGACGCCGTACGAGACGGCCGAGGTCATCAGCGCGATCAGGGCCAGCATCAGGTACGCCAGCAGCAGGTCCCCGATGAAGACCCGCAGGTCGAACAGGAGCGCCAGCAGGGTGATGATGACCGCCTGCACGATCAGCGAGACGACGTCGCGCAGGGAGCGGCCGAGCAGCAGGGCGAGCCGGCTGATCGGGGTGACCCGGGACCGCTCGATGACCCCGGCGCGCAGCTCGGCGATCAGGCCGAAGCCCTGGAACAGCCCGCCGAAGATGGCCAGCAGCACCAGCAGGCCGGGTACGAAGATCTTGTACGCGGCGGCCTGGGTGGGCGCGTTCAGCGCCGGCTTGAGCAGCGGGGCGAAGAGCAGCAGGTACATCACCGGCTGGAAGACGCCGACGAAGACCCAGACCGGGTTGCGCAGCAGCAGTTGGAGTTGGCGTTGGAAGATCAGCCAGGTGTCGCGGGCGAATTTCATCCGTGGTCTCCGGTGTCTCAGGACTCGCGCAGCGAGCGGCCGGTCTTGGTGAGGAAGACGTCGTCGAGGCTGGGGCGGTGCAGCTCGATGGAGCTCATGACCAGCCCGGCGTGGTCGAGCCGGCGCAGGATCTGCGGGATGGCGGTGGCACCCTCGTCGACGTAGAGGCGCAGCCCGCCCTCGTCGACGGTCTCCAGCTTGTTGAGGTACTCCTCGCCGTCGAGGAGTTCGGCGGCCTGCGGGGTGCTCGCCACGTCCAGGCCGACCAGCACGACGTCGCCGGAGATCTCCCGCTTCAGCTCGGCCGGGGTGCCCTCGGCGACCACCTCGCCGTGGTCCATGATCGCGATCCGGTCGCAGAGCGCGTCGGCCTCGTCGAGGTAGTGGGTGGTGATGAAGACGGTCATCCCCTCGGTACGCAGCCGGCGGATCTCGTCCCACATGTGCGCACGGCTCTGCGGGTCGAGGCCGGTGGTCGGCTCGTCCAGGAAGACGATCTTCGGCTCGTGGATGATGCCGAGGGCGATCTCCACCCGTCGCCGCTGGCCGCCGGAGTAGGTCTTGCACTTGCGGTCGGCGTACTCGGTGAGCTGGAAGGCCTCCAGGGCGCGGACGGCGCGGCGGTGCGCGTCGGCCTTGCCGATGCCGTACATCCTGGCGTGCAGGACGAGTTCCTCGCGGGCGGTGCACTCGTCCCAGGTGCTGCCGCCCTGGGCCACGTAGCCGATCCGGCGGCGCACCTCGGCCGGGTCCTTGCGCAGGTCGGCGCCCGCGATGGTGGCCTCACCGCCGTCCGGCTCGATGAGCGTGGCGAGCATCCGCAGGGTGGTGGTCTTGCCGGCGCCGTTGGGGCCGAGGAAGCCGAAGATCTCCCCCGCCGGGACCTGGAGGTTCACCCCCCGGACGGCGTCGACCGTTTTCGTCTCCCGACCCTGCCGGGAGCGGAACGACTTCCGCAGCCCCCTGGTCTCGATCATCTCTGCTCCTGGTCGTCCGGGCCGGGTGGTGCCGGCCGTCGTCTGCCCCCGTGACGCCATGCGGCGTGCTCCCGCCAACGGGCCGGAAGCAGGCTAACGCGATATAGCTCTTATGGTCAACGTTGATTATTGCTTTTTTTGTCGCGCGGCGGACCGCCGTCGGTCCAGCCGGACCAGCCCTCCGTCCCCGTCAGCCCAGCAGGCAGGTACGACACCCCCGAGTCGATCCGCTCGGCGATCCGCCCGCACCAGGCCATCTCCGCCTCGGCCCGGGCCAGCCACAGCTCGAACATCCAGCTCACGTGCACCGGCTTGCTGGTGCGCACCCAGTCCGAGTCCAACGAGGCACGCATCGACTCGACACCGGCGCGCAGCAGGTTCGCCCGGTTGCGCAGCGCCGCCGCCGCCTCCTCGCGGGGCATCGCCGGCAGGAAGGAGAAGGCCGCCACGAACGGGTCGGCCACCTCGTGCAGTTGCCACCACTGCGCCCGCAGCAGCGTCTCGAACTCGTCGTCCCCCTTCGGCGTCACCTCGTACGTGGTGCGCGCCGGTCGGGCACCGACCTGCTCGGTGGCGACCGTCCGCAACAGTCCCTCCTCGGCCAGCTTGCGCAGCGCGTGATAGATCGAGCCGGGCTGCACGTTCGCCCACTTGTCGGCACTCCAGCTCAACAGCTCGCGGCGTACGTCGTAGCCGTGCACGGGCTGCATCCACCGGACCAGCCCCAGGATCATCAACCGAGTCGCAGACACCGTACAAGCGTAATAACCAAGTTTGACTAGTCGACCGGGCCCACAGTGCGACATCCCACACTGAGTGATCGTTAGGGGGCCTCCGGGCTGCCGATACACTCCCCAGGCAACGACCCCGGGAGGAGCACCAGGTGCGCAAGGTACTCATCGCGAACCGTGGCGAGATCGCCGTCCGTGTCATCCGGGCCTGTCGCGACGCCGGTCTGGGCAGCGTCGCCGTCTACGCCGACTCCGACCGGGACGCCCTGCACGCCACCCTCGCCGACGAGGCGTACGCCCTCGGTGGTGACACCGCCGCCGACAGCTACCTGCGCATCGACAAGCTGATCGAGGTGGCCCGGCGGGCCGGCGCGGACGCCGTACACCCCGGTTACGGCTTCCTCTCCGAGAACGCCGACTTCGCCCAGGCCGTGCTGGACGCGGGCCTGACCTGGATCGGCCCGACCCCGCAGGCGATCCGCGACCTCGGCGACAAGGTCACCGCCCGGCACATCGCCCAGCGGGCCGGCGCGCCCCTGGTCCCGGGCACCGCCGATCCGGTCGCCGACGCCGACGAGGTGACCGCCTTCGCCGTCGAACACGGCCTGCCGGTCGCCATCAAGGCCGCCTTCGGCGGCGGCGGGCGCGGCCTCAAGGTGGCCCGCACCCTGGAGGAGATCCCGCACCTGTTCGAGTCGGCCACCCGGGAGGCGGTCGCCGCGTTCGGTCGCGGCGAGTGCTTCGTCGAGCGTTACCTCGACCAGCCCCGGCACGTCGAGGCGCAGGTGCTGGCCGACCGGCACGGCAACGTGATCGTGGTCGGCACCCGGGACTGCTCCCTGCAACGACGGCACCAGAAGCTGGTCGAGGAGGCCCCCGCGCCGTTCCTCACCGACGCGCAGCGCAGCCAGATCCACGACAGCGCCAAGGCGATCTGCCGGGAGGCCGGCTACCACGGCGCGGGCACGGTGGAATACCTGGTCGGCGCGGACGGCACCATCTCCTTCCTGGAGGTCAATACCCGACTCCAGGTGGAGCACCCGGTCACCGAGGAGACCGCCGGCGTCGACCTGGTCCGCGAGCAGTTCCGGATCGCCGACGGTGAGAAACTGCGGTTCACCGGGGACCCGGTCCCGCGCGGGCACGCCATCGAGTTCCGGATCAACGGCGAGGACCCGGGCCGCAACTTCCTCCCCGCGCCCGGCACCATCACCGCGCTGCGCCTGCCCACCGGCCCCGGCGTCCGGGTCGACACCGGGGTGAGCGCGGGCGACGTGATCGGCGGCAACTTCGACTCGCTGCTGGCCAAGGTGATCGTCACCGGCGAGACCCGCGCCGAGGCGATCGAGCGGGCCCGCCGGGTGCTCGACGAGATGGTCGTCGAGGGGATGGCCACCGCGCTGCCGTTCCACCGCCTCGTCGTACGCGACCCGGCGTTCACCACCGAGCCGTTCACCGTGCACACCCGGTGGATCGAGACCGAGTTCGACAACACCGTCCCGGCGTTCACCCCGACCGCCGCCCCCGCCGAGACGGCGGCGGCACGCGAGACCGTCGTGGTCGAGGTGGGCGGCAAGCGGCTGGAGGTCACCGTCCCCGCCGGCCTCACCGGGGGTACGACCACCGCCGCCCCCGCCGCCCGCAGGCCGGCCCGCCGGGGTGGCGGCACCGGCACGGGTACGGCGGTCAGCGGCGACGCGCTCACCTCCCCCATGCAGGGCACCATCGTCAAGATCGCCGTCGCGGACGGGGACACCGTCGCCGAGGGGGACCTCGTCGTCGTCCTGGAGGCGATGAAGATGGAGCAGCCGTTGCACGCCCACAAGGCAGGCACGGTCACCGGGCTCGCCGCCGAGGTGGGCGCGGTGCTCACCGCCGGAGCGGCGATCTGCACCATCTCCTGATTCGCCGCCGTACGCCCACCGGGGCAGGGTGGTGTGAGCCACCGACGGCGGCGGGACGGGCCGGAAGCGGGAATGATGGCCGGGTGAGGTTCCTTCATGGCGCGGTGCCCGCGCACGACCTGACCTACAACGACGTCTTCATGGCCCCGGCCCGGTCCGAGGTGGGTTCGCGGCTCGACGTCGACCTGTCCACCGGTGACGGCACCGGCACCACCATCCCGCTGGTGGTGGCGAACATGACGGCGGTGGCCGGCCGCCGGATGGCCGAGACGGTGGCCCGGCGCGGCGCGATCGCGGTCATCCCGCAGGACATCCCGATCGAGGTGGTCGCCACCGTGGTCGAATGGGTCAAGCAGCGGCACCTGGTGCACGACACCCCGATCACGCTGCACCCGACCGACACCGTCGGTGACGCCATCCACCTGCTGCCCAAGAAGTCGCACGGCGCGGTGGTGGTGGTCGACGAGGCGGGCCGGCCGGTGGGGGTGGTCACCGAGGCGGACACCCACGAGGTGGACCGGTTCGCCCAACTCCAGCACGTGATGTCGACCGAGCTGCACACCGTGCCGGCCGACGCCGACCCCCGTACCGGATTCGAGCGGCTCAACGCGGGACGGCGGCGACTGGCCCCGGTGGTCGACGACGACGGCCGCCTGGTCGGGGTGCTCACCCGGCAGGGCGCGCTGCGGGCCACCCTCTACAAGCCGGCCGTCGACGACCGGGGACGGTTGCGCATCGCGGCGGCGGTCGGCATCAACGGTGACGTCACCGGCAAGGCCGAGGCGCTGCTCGCGGCGGGGGTGGACACCCTGGTGGTGGACACCGCGCACGGGCACCAGGAACGGATGATGTCCGCGCTGCGGGCGGTCCGAAAGCTCGACCCCCCGGTGCCGGTGGCGGCCGGCAACGTGGTCACCGCCGAAGGGGTACGCGACCTGGTCGAGGCGGGCGCGGACATCGTCAAGGTCGGGGTGGGGCCGGGCGCGATGTGCACCACCCGGATGATGACCGGGGTCGGCCGGCCCCAGTTCTCCGCCGTGCTGGACTGCGCGGCGGCGGCCCGCGCCCTCGGCCGGCACGTCTGGGCCGACGGCGGGGTACGCCACCCCCGGGACGTGGCGCTGGCACTGGCCGCCGGGGCGTCCAACGTGATGGTGGGCTCCTGGTTCGCCGGCACCTACGAGTCGCCGGGTGACCTCTACACCGAGCCGGACGGGCGACGTTACAAGGAGAGCTTCGGGATGGCCTCGTCGCGGGCGGTCAGCGCCCGGACCGCCGAGGACAGCGCCTTCGACCGGGCCCGGAAGGCGATCTTCGAGGAGGGCATCTCCACCGCCCGGATGTACCTGGACCCGGCCCGGCCCGGCGTCGAGGACCTGATCGACGAGATCGTCTCCGGGGTACGCAGCGCCTGCACCTACGCCGGTGCCCGCACCCTGGACGAGTTCCACGAGCGCGCCCTCGTCGGCATCCAGAGCACCGCCGGCTACACCGAAGGCATGCCCCTCCCCACTAGCTGGTAACTCCTCCTCCTACCCCGCCTCCCTCCCACCTCCCCCGCCCCCGCCCCGCGCCCTCTCCCCGCCCTTGTCTCTCCCCCTGCCCCGCCCCGGTGATCAAGAGGTTTACGTCACCCCCACCCCGATGGCTGACCTTTTCCTCTTGATCACCGCCCCGCCCACCCCGCCGACGTCGGTGATCAAGAAGTTTGCGCCAACTCAGAGCGGTGGTCTGACGCAAACTTCTTGATCACCGGGGCGAGACGGGCCGGGGCGAGACGGGCCGGGGCGGGGAGGGCGGACGTGAGGGGGACGGGCTGGGAGGGGAGGCCGGTGGGGGTCAGGGTGGGGGGAAGAGGCGGCGGATGACGGTGCGGGCGGCGGTGCGGGGGTCGGCCTCGACGTCGGGGGGGAGTGCGCCGGAGAGCCAGAGGGTGGCGAAGCCGTGCACGATCGACCAGGCGGCCAGCGCGTCCGTGCGCGCCTCGCCCGGCTCGGCCCGGTCCGGCGGCAGGGTCGCCACGCCGGTGTGCAGTGCCGCGCCGGCCCGTTCCCGGGCGGCCCGGACCTCGGGGGCGTCGGCCCGGTAGAGGTCGGGTCGGAACATCACCTCGAAGTGCGCCCGGTGGCGGACGGCGAAGTCCACGTACGCCACGCCCACGTCGAGCAGGTCGTCGCCGGCTGCGGTCAGGGCGGCGGCGAGCAGGTCGAACCCCTCGCCGGCGAGGGCGGTGAGCAGCCCCGCCTTGTCGCCGAAGTGGTGGGTCGGGGCGGCGTGGGAGACACCGGTGCGGCGGGCGAGGTCGCGCAGGCTCAGGGCCGCCGGCCCGGCTTCCTCGATCGCCGTCACCGCCGCCTGGAGCAGGACGCGGGGCAGGTCGCCGTGGTGGTAGGGCCGGGTGACGGTCATGACACCAGGATAACTTTGCATTGACAAGAAGGCCATCGGCGATCAAATCTTGTCAGCATAAAGATTTGCCACCGAGGAGGTAGCCGTGGTTCCGTTTATCGCTCTGATCGTCGGCTCCGTCGTCGCGCGTCTGGCCGGGCTGGCCGGCGTGGACGCGCTCGACGGCTGGCACCCCGCACTCCGCGTCGGGCTGGCACTACTGTTCGTCATGACCGGTTTCGCTCACTTCGTCTCGCCCCGCCGGGAGGATCTGATCGCCATGGTCCCGCCCCGGCTACCCCGACCCGGCATGCTGGTCACGGTCACCGGCGTGCTGGAGTTGGCCGGCGCGGTCGGGTTGCTGATCCCGGCCACCGCCCGTCCGGCCGCCGCCGGGCTGGCACTGCTGTTGGTGGCGATGTTCCCCGCGAACGTCTCGGCGGCCCGGCGACGCCTGACGCTGGCGGGCCGCCCGGTCACCCCGCTCGGCACGCGTACGGCGATGCAGATCGTGTACGTCGGCACCGCCCTGACCATTCTGTTTGGCCCCTGACGGTTTGGGGGCTAACATACTCAGCGTGCAGAGGGAACCACTTATCGTCTTTCCCGCCGTGCTCCGTGACGTGCCGCTCGGGCGGCTGCTGTCGGTCGCCGGCCACCTCGTCGACCAGCACTGGGGTCGTTACCTGGCCGAACACCACGGCCTGACCCCGGCCGGGATGCGGGTGCTGTTCACCCTGAACCACCTCGACGACGCCACCCACCGGGACGTCGCCGACCGCTGCTTCGTCCGGCCCGCCACCCTCACCGGGATCGTCGACACCCTCGAACGGGACGGCTTCGTCGAGCGTCGCCGCGACGACGCCGACCGGCGCAGCGTACGACTGGCGCTGACCGACAAGGGGCGGGAACACACCCGCTCCCTGGTCGACCGGATGCGCACCGACACCCCGCTCACCCCCGTCGACGCCGACCCGGCCCGACGCGAGGTGATCCGGGATTTCCTGATCGAGGTCATCACGACCATGTCCGACGGGGAGGACAAGAGGTTGACAACAACACAGGACCAGGAATCGACCGACCACCCGAGGCCCGGGAGCCGTCCGTGCTGATCAGCCTGCTGCGCCGCTACCTGCGGCCCTACCACCGGCCGCTGGGCGCGGTGGTGCTGCTCCAGTTCGTCGGCACGATGGCCTCGCTCTACCTGCCGAGCCTCAACGCCGACATCATCGACCTCGGGGTGGCCCGGGGCGACACCGACTACATCATCCGTACCGGCGGCTGGATGCTGCTGGTCAGTCTGGTCCAGATCGCCTGCGCGGTGACGGCGGTCTACTTCGGCGCGCGGACCGCGATGGCCTTCGGCCGGGACGTCCGCGCGGCGATCTTCGGGCAGGTCAACCGGTTCTCCGCCCGCGAGGTGGCCCGCTTCGGCGCGCCCTCGCTGATCACCCGCAACACCAACGACGTGCAACAGGTGCAGATGCTCGTGCTGATGAGCTGCACCATGCTGGTCGCCGCGCCGATCATGAGCGTCGGCGGGGTGGTGATGGCGCTGCGGGAGGACATCGGCCTGTCCTGGCTGATGCTGGTCAGCGTGCCGGTGCTCGCCGTCGCGCTCGGCCTGGTCATCCGCCAGATGGTGCCCGGTTTCCGGCTTATGCAGACCCGCATCGACACGGTCAACCGGGTGCTCCGCGAGCAGATCACCGGCATCCGGGTGGTCCGGGCGTTCGTCCGCGAGCCGTACGAGACGCAGCGGTTCGGGGTGGCCAACGCCGACCTGACCGCCACCGCCCTGCGGGTCGGCCGGCTGATGGCGCTGATCTTCCCGGTGGTGATGCTGGTGCTCAACGTCTCCAGCGTCGCCGTGCTGTGGTTCGGCGCCCAACGGGTCGACTCCGGGCAGATCCAGATCGGCGCGCTGACCGCCTTCCTGGCGTACCTGATGCAGATCCTGATGGCCGTCATGATGGCCACCTTCATGCTGATGATGGTGCCGCGTGCGGCGGTCTGCGCCGAACGCGTCACCGAGGTGCTGGACACCGAGTCCTCGGTGGTCCCGTCGGCCAACCCGGTCACCCGGGTCCACGGCCACGGGGAGCTGGAACTGCGCGGCGTCGCCTTCCAGTACCCGGGGGCCAGCGCGCCGGTGCTGCACGACATCTCGTTCCGGGCCACCCCGGGGCGGACCACCGCCGTGATCGGCTCGACCGGCGCCGGCAAGACCACCCTGCTGACCCTGATCCCCCGGCTGGTCGACCCGACCGCCGGCACGGTGCTGGTCGACGGGGTCGACGTGCGCGAGCTGGCCCCGGAGGAACTGTGGCGGCGGATCGGTCTGGTACCGCAGAAGCCGTACCTGTTCACCGGCACGGTGGCGAGCAACCTGCGCTACGGCAACCCCGACGCCACCGACGAGGAACTGTGGACGGCGTTGGAGGTCGCCCAGGCCCGCGACTTCGTGGCCCAGATGCCCGGCGGCCTGGACGCGGCGATCGCGCAGGGCGGCACGAACGTCTCCGGCGGGCAGCGGCAACGCCTCGCCATCGCGCGGGCGCTCGTCCGTAAGCCGGAGATCTACCTGTTCGACGACTCGTTCTCGGCGCTCGACCTGGGCACCGACGCCCGGTTGCGGGCCGCGTTGCGCCCGGTCACCGCCGACGCGGCCGTGGTGATCGTGGCCCAGCGGGTCTCCACCATCATCGACGCCGACCAGATCATCGTGTTGGAGGACGGAGGCGTGGTCGGGATGGGCCGACACGACGAACTGCTCGACACCTGCCCGACGTACGCCGAGATCGTGGCGTCGCAGCAGACGGCGGGGGTGCCGGCATGACCGCCGTACCCGAGCAGAAGAAGGCCCCGGAGACGACCACGCCGAAGCGGCTGCCGGCGGCCGGCCGGCGCAGCGGCGGGCCGCCCTGGATGAACGCCGGCATGCCGGCGGAGAAGTCGATGAACTTCGGGCCGTCGGCCCGCCGGCTGCTCGGTCGGCTACGACCGCACCGGGTGACGCTGAGCGGCATCATCGCCCTGGCGGTGACCAGTGTCGGGTTCAGCGTGATCGGGCCGAAGATCCTCGGCCACGCCACCGACATCATCTTCGCCGGGGTGATCGGCCGGCAGCTTCCCCCCGGCGCCACCGTCGACCAGGCGGTGTCCGGGATGCGGGCCGCCGGCAACGACAACCTCGCCGACATGGTCGCCCGGATGGACGTGGTCCCCGGGGCGGGCATCGACTTCGACGCCCTCGGCCGGACCCTGCTGTTCGCACTCGGCCTGTACGTGGCCGCCAGCCTGCTGATGTGGTGGCAGGGCTGGCTGCTCAACGGGGTCGTGCAGGCCACCGTGCTGCGGCTGCGCGCCGAGGTGGAGGAGAAACTCAACCGGCTGCCGCTGCCCTACTTCGACAAGCAACCCCGGGGTGAGCTGCTCAGCCGGGTCACCAACGACATCGACAACATCTCGCAGACCCTGTCGCAGACGCTGAGCCAACTGCTCACCTCGCTGCTGACCGTGGTCGGCGTGCTGGCGATGATGTTCTGGATCTCGCCGCTGCTGGCGCTGGTCGCGCTGGTCGCGGTGCCGCTGTCGGTGATCGTGACGCAGCAGATCGCCAAGCGGTCGCAGCAGAAGTTCATCGCCCAGTGGACCCACACCGGTGAGCTGAACGGCCAGATCGAGGAGGCGTTCACCGGTCACGAGCTGGTCAAGGTCTTCGGCCGCTCGCCGGAGGTGGAGGCCACCTTCCACGCCAAGAACGAGGAACTGTTCCGGGCCAGCTTCGGTGCCCAGTTCATCTCCGGGATCATCATGCCGGCGATGATGTTCGTCGGGAACCTCAGCTACGTGGCGATCGCCGTGGTCGGTGGGCTGCGGGTGGCCTCCGGGGCGATGAGCCTCGGTGACGTGCAGGCGTTCATCCAGTACTCGCGGCAGTTCACCCAGCCGCTGACCCAGGTCGCCTCGATGGCGAACCTGCTCCAGTCCGGGGTGGCCTCCGCCGAACGGGTCTTCGCCGTGCTCGACGCCGACGAGCAGAGCCCCGACCCGGCCGCCCCGGCCCGGGTCCTCGAACCGCACGGCCGGGTCGAGTTCGAGCACATCTCCTTCCGGTACGACCCGGAGACCCCGCTGATCGACGACCTGTCCCTGGTCGCCGAACCCGGTCACACCGTGGCCATCGTCGGCCCGACCGGCGCCGGCAAGACCACCCTGGTCAACCTGGTGATGCGCTTCTACGAGCTGGACTCCGGGCGGATCACCCTCGACGGGGTGGACATCACCACGCTGCGCCGCGACGACCTGCGCGGCCGGATCGGCATGGTGCTCCAGGACACCTGGCTGTTCGGCGGCACCATCCGGGACAACATCGCCTACGGCCGGCCGGACGCCACCGAGGAGGAGATCCTCGCCGCCGCGCGGGCCACCTTCGTGGACCGGTTCGTCCGTAGCCTCCCCGACGGGTACGACACCGTCATCGACGAGGAGGGCAGCAACGTCAGCGCCGGTGAGAAGCAGCTCATCACCATCGCGCGGGCGTTCCTGGCGGAGCCGTCGCTGCTGATCCTGGACGAGGCGACCAGTTCGGTGGACACCCGTACCGAGGTGCTGCTGCAACGGGCGATGGCGGCGCTGCGGTCGGACCGGACCAGCTTCGTCATCGCCCACCGGCTGTCCACGATCCGCGACGCCCACCTGATCCTGATGATGGAGAACGGGCGGATCGTCGAGCAGGGCACCCACCAGCAACTGCTCGCCGCGCGGGGCGCGTACCACCGGCTCTACCAGGCGCAGTTCGCCGCGGCGGTGGTCGACGACGGGGCCGCGCCGGCACCGGTCGGGGGCTGAGCGGCGCACCGGGGGCCGGGGCACGACGCCCCGGCCCCCGGTGCGAGCCGTCAGCCGGCCGGGAGCAGCTCCGCCGAGCGGGCCGCCACCACCGCGCCGATCAGCCGCACCGCGTCCGCCGCCGGCATCGGGTCGAGGCTGCGGCCGTCGCGCAGCCGCAGGGCCACCGCGTCGTCGGCGGCCTCCCGGGCCCCGACCACCCCGACGTACGGCACCCGGCGGCGGGCCGCGTCACGCACCCGGGCACCCAGCGAGCTGGCGGAGTCCACCTCGACCCGGAGCCCGGCGTCGACCGCCCGCCGGGCCACCCGGGCCACCGCGTCGGCCTGCCCGGCGTCGACCGGCAGGAGCAGCAGCTGCACCGGGGCGTACCAGGGCGGGAAGGCACCCTCGTGCGCCTCGATCAGGTAGGCGAACAGCCGTTCCATGCTCCCGACCAGGCTGCGGTGCACCAGCACCGGCCGTTGCCGGGCACCTGCCGCATCGGTGTACGACAGGTCGAACTTCTCCGGTTTGTCGAAGTCGAGCTGCACGGTGGAGATGGTCGACTCCCGGCCGGCCGGGTCGACCACCTGGATGTCGATCTTCGGACCGTAGAAGGCCCCCTCGCCGGGTGCCTCCTCGTGGTCCACCCCGTCGAGCGCGGCCCGGAGCAGCTCCTCGGCGCGCGCCCAGGACGCGTCGTCCCCGACGTACCTCGCGCCCGGCCCGCGCAGCGACAACCGGAACCCCGCCGGGCGGACGCCGAGCGCCGCGTGCGCCTGGCGGATCAGCCGTAGGATCTCCCGGACCTCGTCGCCGACCTGGTCGAGGGTGCAGAAGTTGTGCGCGTCGTTGAGCGAGATCGCCCGTACCCGGGCCAGCCCGCCGAGCACCCCGGACCGCTCCGCCCGGTACATTCCGCCCAGCTCGCCGACCCGTAGCGGCAACTCCCGGTAGGAGCGGCCCCGGGCCCGGTAGACCAGGGCGTGGTGCGGGCAGAGCGCCGGCCGGAGCATCAACTCGTCGCCGCCCAGCCGCATCGGTGGGAACATCTCGTCGGCGAAGTGGCCGAGGTGCCCGGACAGCGCGAACAACTCGCGCCTGCCCAGCGGTGGGGAGTACACGTGCTGGTAGCCGGCCCGGCGCTCCAGCTCGCGGACGTACTCCTCGACGGCGTGCCGGGCCGCCGCGCCGGCCGGCAGCCAGATCGGCAGGCCGGCGCCCGCCAGCGGGTCGGAGACGAACAGGTCCAGTTCGCGGCCGAGCCTACGGTGGTCGATCATGTCGCGCTCCTTGATCGGGTACGACCCGGAGGCGACCGTGCCCGCAACGCCACGAGGCCCCGGGCGGATCGCCCGGGGCCTCGTCGACGGAAGACGTCAGTGCGGCACGCCGGGATCTCCCGGCGTCGTGGTCACCACGGCACTGCGCATGTCGTCACCGTACGACCTCCGCGACGCCCTGGGCGACCGCATTTTTCAGCGCTTCTCGCAGGCGACCTTGTCCTTGTCCCGGTCCAGGTGGGTGTTCTTCGCGTAGACCGCGTCGGACACGGTGAAGTTCGTGACGGGCTTGGTGCTGCCCCGGACCTTGTCCTTCGCGCCCTTCCTACCCACCCCATGCTTGTACTTCTTGTTCAGCGCGGTGCAGTTCTTGTACCTCGTCGCCCCCGCCTCGGCCGGGCCGGTCACGACGACGAGCGTGCTGCCGAGCGCCAGGGTCACGACGAGCGCGCCCCGCACCAGCGTGGAAAGCATCTGCGAGCCTCCGAAAGAAAGTCGGTTGGGCCCGGGACGCTATCCGAGCGGCACCCGTGGGCTAAGCCTGATGTCCGCGTGCCGACAACCGCTGTGCCCGAACGGCGATCATCCCTCCCCCGATTTCGGCTCGGGTGCGTCGCACCGGCAGTGACGCGTGGTACCCGTCGCGGGTGGCGGTGCCGGAAAAGGGGGAGGGTCGCCGGCACGGGACCTGCCGGCGACCCTCGGCGGCCCGCTCGTCAGGAACGGGGGACCTGACGGTGTGGGGGCCGCGTACTCAACGGTACGCCGACGCCCTCCGCTTCGCCGACCCCCTACCGCCGGCCGCGCTGGGCGGCACCCGCCGTGCGGCAGGCGGCACACCACTCCTGGTACGCGCAGCCACGCGGTCACCGACGGTGGCCGTGGTCACCGATGTAGCGGCATCCCGCCATTCCGATACCGCTACATCGGCCCACGTGCGCCACGACCGGCGCCCGACCCGGGTCAGGGGGTCATTCGAGTTCGTGGAGCATGAGCTGGCGGGCGGCCTCGGTGATCGAACCGGACAGGCTCGGATAGATGGTGATGGTCTGGGCCAGTTCGTTGACGGTGAGGTTGTTCTCGATCGCCATCGTGATCGGCAGGATCAGCTCACTGGCCTTGGGCGCCACCACCACCCCGCCGACCACCTGCCCGGTGGACGGGCGGCAGAACAGCTTGACGAACCCGTCGGCCAGGTCGTCCATCTTGGCGCGGGCGTTGCCGGTCAGCGGCAGCATCACCTGCCGGGCCAGGGTCCGGCCGGCGTCCGCCTCGTCCTGGGAGACGCCGACGGTGGCCAGTTCCGGGTCGGTGAACACGTTCGCGGCGACGGTACGCAGCCGCAACGGCCGGACCGCCTCGCCGAGGGCGTGCCACATCGCGATCCGGCCCTGCATGGCGGCGACGCTGGCCAGCGGCAGGACCCCGGTGCAGTCGCCGGCGGCGTAGATGCCGGGGACGTTGGTACGGGACACCCGGTCGACGGTGACGTAACCGCCCTTGGCCAGCTCGACGCCGTACTCGGCGAGGCCGAGGTCGGCGGTGTTCGGGATCGAGCCGACGGCGATCAGGGCGTGCGAACCGGTCACCACCCGACCGTCGGAGAGGACCACCTCGACGCCGTCGCCGACGCGTCGGACCGCATCAGCCCGGGAGTTGTTGAGGATGCTCATGCCCCGGCTGCGGAAGACGTGCTCGATGGCCATCGCCGCGTCGGCGTCCTCGTGCGGCATCACCCGGTCCCGGCTGGACACCAGGGTCACCTCGACCCCCATCGCCAGGTAGGCGCTGGCGAACTCGGCCCCGGTGACGCCGGAGCCCACCACGATCAGGTGGGCGGGCAGCTCGGGCAGGTCGTACACCTGCCGCCAGGTGAGGATGCGCTCCCCGTCGGGCAGCGCGGTGGGAAGCTGGCGTGGGGTGGCGCCGGTGGCGATCAGCACGGTGGAGGCGTCGATCGTGTACTCCCCGCCACCGTCGGCGGGGGTGACCACGACCCGGTGGGTGTGACCGAGAGTATCCTCACCGATCCGGGCGGTGCCCGCGACGAAGGTCACGCCGGCCTTGATCAGCTTGGTGTGGATGTCGGCGGACTGGGCCAGGGCGAGCCGCTTCACCCGCTCGTGCACGGCCCGCGCGTCGACCGTGACCGCCTCCAGACCGTCGGAGTGGATGCCGAACTCCTCGGTGTCCCGGTAGCCGGTCACCACCTCCGAGCTGGCGATGAAGGTCTTCGACGGGACGCAGTCGGAGAGCACGCAGGCGCCTCCGGCGCCCTCGGCCTCCACCACGGTGACGTCGGCGTCCAGCTGGGCGGCGACCAGGGCCGCCTCGTAGCCGGCCGGCCCCCCGCCGATGATCACGATGTGGCTCACAGCCCTCGCCCTTCCTCGGTGCTCACAGTGACTTTCTTCTCCCGAACCCGTCCGACACGCACTGTCGTATTCTCCCCCACCCGTCCGCCGGGCTATCGTCATCGCCGTGCGTCACTACGCGGCCTACGGCTCAAACCTGGACCCCGCCCGGATGCGGGCCTACTGCCCGCATTCGCCCATGGTGGGCGTCGGCTGGCTGGAGGGGTGGCGGCTGACCTTCGCCGGTGAGGACGTGATCGGCTGGGAGGGTTCCGTCAGCACCGTGGTCGAGTCCCCGGGCGACCGGGTCTTCGTGGCGCTGTACGACATCGACCCGTACGACGCCGCCCAGCTCGACGAGTTGGAGGGCGTCACCGCCGGCACGTACCGCAAGCTCACCGTGCGGATCTCGACGCTGGACGGGGACGTGACCGCCTGGGTGTACGTCTTCGACGGCTACGAGGGTGGCCTGCCGACCGCCTGGTACCTGTCGGAGATCGCCAACGCCGCCGAGAAGGCGGGCGCGCCCGACGACTACGTCTCCGAGCTGCGGTCCCGCCCCACCGGCACCGCCTCGGCGTAACGCGTATCGCACCCGTCCAGTGTGCTCCCGGCAGCGGGGCCAACCGACGGCGACCCCGCCGGGCGTCACCCGGCCCACACCGGGCCGGCCGGCGGCAGCGGGCCCGCACCGGGGCCGGCCCGCTCAGGCGGCGGGCACGCTCAGGCGGCGGGCACGCTCCGCTCGTACAGGTCGATCCAGCGGGTCTCGTGCAGCCCGACCGCGCGGTAGAGGGTGACCGGGGTGGTCGGGTTGGCCAGGTCGAAGCCGAGCCCGGCGTGGCCCCGGCCCTTGGCCGCGTAGACCGTGAACGCCCGCCGCAGCAGCGCCGCCCCCACCCCGCGCCGCCGGTACGCGGGCAGCACCGACAGCGTGCGCACCCAGCCCGAATCCTGCTCCAGCGCCTGGTCCGACGAGTTGAGCGCGCCGGCCGGCTCACCGTCGACCTCGGCGAGGAACCACTCGTCCCAGACCCGCCCGCCGTCGGTGAGCCGGTCCCGCCAGCCCTCGAACCCGGCCGGCTCGTAGTCCGGGGTGTCCCGGAAGGCGGTGTCGTGGATGTGGTGGAACAGCCGCAGGTCGGCCTCGTCACCGGCCCGCAGCGGCCGGACGGTCACCCCGGGCGGGGGCGGCGGCTCGGCGGGCAGGTCGGCCAGCGACCGGCTCATCCGCACGTACCGTTTGGCCCGGGTGAACCCGGCGGCGGTCAGCTCGCCGGCCCAGCGGGTCTCCGGCGCGCAGACGGCGGCGCGGGCGGTCAGCGCGGGCCGTCCCCGCTCGGTGGCGCGCTCGGCGATCCGGTGCAGCATCCGGTCGAGCAGCACGGCGCGCAGCGCCGTCGCCCGGTCCGGGTCGACGAAGACGTCGACGTACTCGCGGCCCACCCCGGTCGGGTTGTCGACCATGCTCCAGCCGACCACCCGCTGATCAGGATCGGTCAGCACCCAGGAGTCGTGCTGCGGGTCGAAGAACGGCGCGGTCAGCGCGGCCCGGACGTCGTCGGCGTCGAAGTCGGGGTGGCCGACGGCGAACGTGTCGGCGGCGTGCACCACGGCGAGCAGCGCGGGCACGTCGTCGAGGGTGGGGCGGCGGGCGGTCCAGCCGGCGGGGAGCGTCACGCCGCAGATCCTGGCAGCCCGCCCGCCGCCCCGCCGCCGATTTTCCGGGCCGCCGGCCGGTCACGCCGGTCCGGGACCGGCCGCCGGCTGATCGCACAGGCGGGGCCGCGTCAGACCGGGCCCGGTCGGCGGGTCAGCCGTCCGCGTCGGCGCGGAGCCGGGCCCGCACGTCGGTGAGCAACTCGATCAGTTCCCGGCCCTCGGCCGGACGCAGCGCCCGGAACCCGGCCGAGGCCAACCGGTCGGTCACCGCCTCGGCCCAGAGCCGACGCCGCACCAGCGGCCCGACCGGCGGATACGGCGGGGACCACCCGCACGCCGCCGCCCCGGCCTCCCCCTCCGGCCCGGCCAGCACCGCCTCCAGCGGGGTCATCCCGGCGGCCCGCACGGCGAGCAGGTAGGCCCCGGTGAAGTGTTCCCGCAGCAGCAGGAGCGCCACGGCGGCCCGGGCGCCCTCGGCGTGCGCGGGCAGCGGCATCGCCCGCCAGGCGGCGAACAGCGGCATGCCCGTCGCGTCGGCGGCGGCCACCACCCGTTCCAGCAGGGCGGTCAGCCGGGGTGTGCCGGGCAGGTCGTCGAGATGCTGGGCACCCCACCGGCAGCACTCGGTCAGGTGGGCGGTGGCCACCTCCAGCGGCCGGACCAGCCGGACGGCGGTGTCCCATCCGTCGGCGACCGCCTCCGGGGCGAGGAAGCCGAGCGCCGCCGCCACCGTCTCGGCCCGGATGTCGCCCAGCGCGCCGGCCCGCCCGGTGACGTAGAAAGCCCAGCTCGGGATGCCCATCGTCCTGGCCCGACGCAGGGTCCCCGGGCAGCGACTGAACAACTCCCCCAGCTCCAGCACGGCGGGTTTGCTCCCGGCGGCCACCTGCTCCGGCGTCATCCCGCACGCCCGCAACACGCATTCATCGCGTTCAGTCTGCCTCCTCACCGCCCGCCGTGGGGTCCGCCTCCTCGGCGTCCACCGCCTCGATCGCGCCCTCGACCTCGCCGGTGCGGCGGCGGGCCGCGGTGAGCGTCCGCTCGGCCGCCCGGCGGGCCAGTTTGGCCCGGCTCAGCTCCTGTTCGGCGACGGCCCGACGACGCTCCAGTTCGGCCAGTTCACCCTCGATCCGGTCGAGCGCCGCGACGCTGTCCCGCTCGGCCGTGGTCGTGCCGTCCAGCTCCCGTTCGGCCTGCCGCTGGGCGGCCCGCGCCGCCGCCAGCTCCCGGTCCAGGGTCCGGCGGCGCTTCGCCCGTTCGGCCCGCGCCGCCGCCTGCGCGTCCCGGGCCCGGCGCGCTCCGCCCCGGTCGGCCTCCCGCTGCGGTACGACGTCCGCCGCCCCGCCACCGGCGGGCTCCGCCGCACCGCCGGTGACCAGTCGGAGCTGCGGGCGGGGCACCTCGCCGAAGCCGGAGTGGTGCACCGCCTTCAGCAGCCGTCCGGTGCGGACCTGCTCGGCGACCGCGGTGTCGGCGAGGGCCGCGTGCAGGGTGGCCTCGACCTCGGCCAGCGGCAGCCGGGCGGCCGGCGGCGCGTCGGGAAGGTCGGCGGCGATCCGGCGTACCTCGGTGACCAGGGCGGCGACCAGTTCCCGCCGTTGGGCGGAGAGTTCCCGCAGCCGGGGGCCCTTGAGGTCGCGCTGGGCGGTGCGCAGCGCCTCGGCCAGCGGCCCCAGGTCGGCGACCAGCTCGGGACGGTCCAGGGTGAGCAGGTTCACCAGCCAGGCCGCCACCGTGGGCCGTTTCCAGCCGGCGATCCGCCGGGCGGTGGCCGGGTCACCGGCCCGGCGGGCGTCGGCGACGGCGGCGTCCCGGGCGGCGACGAACCGGTCGGGCGGGGTGCGGTAGAGCTGCCGGGCCAGCTCGGACTCGTCGACGGCCACGGTTCAGGCGTCGATCCGGCTGCCCGGCTCCAGCCGCTGGTAGTCGGTGCGGGACAGCGCCGTGTACTGCCGGTCGAGCACGCCGTAGCCGTTGCCGTTGAGCAGCGCGTCGTGCAGGGCGTACGCCCGGCGTGGGGCGACCGCCCGGATGAAGTCGACCACCTCGGAGAACTTCGACCAGGGCGCGTGGATCGGGGCGAAGAGCGTCTGCACCTCGACGTCGGTGGGGACGTGCAGCGCGTCGCCGGGGTGGTAGACCGTGTCGTCGAACAGGTAGCCGACGTTCTCCACCACCGGGATGTCGGGGTGGATGACGGCGTGCCGGCCGCCGACGGCGCGGACCGGGATGCCGGCGGCGGTGAACGTGTCGCCCGGGGCGACCGGGGTGAGCGCCTGCGCCGCGTCGCCGAGCACCGCGCCGAGCGCGGCCGGCCCGTACACCGGGAGTGGTTGCCGGTCCAGTCGCCGGGTGAGCGCGGCCACGTCGAGGTGGTCGGGATGTTCGTGGGTGACCAGCACCGCGTCCGCCCCGTCCAGCGCCGCCGCCTCGCTGAACACGCCGGGGTCGACGACCAGCACCGCCCCGTCGCGTTCGATGCGGAGGCAGGAGTGCGTGTACTTGGTGAGCCGCATCGTGACTCCTCGAATATCGAATCGTGATGTCCTCAGCGCAGTCTGCCGGAACCGGGGCGGCTGCGCGCCGCGTCCGAGCTATCGCCCCGGAACCGGGGGACGGACGACGACGGGAGCGGGGATGACACTGAGGACGGCGAGAACCGGGGCGCGGGCCCTGGCGGCGATGGGGCTGGCGGCGCTGCTGCTGGCCGGGTGCGGGGCGAATGACCGGGGCAGCGATTCGGCCGGCTCCGCGCCGGCCGAGAAGGCACCGGTGCAGGGGGCGCCGGGCGGCGCGGCACCGGACCGGGACGCGGCGGCGGGACAGGCCGGTACGGGTGCCCCGGACCTGCGCGTCGACCAGCGGGCGATCATCTACACCGGAACGATGCGGGTGCAGGTCGACGACGTGGAGGCGGCGGCCCGGCGGGCGGTGGAGGCGGTCACCGCCACCGGCGGGTTCGTCGGTGGGGACCAGCGGCGCAGCGTCTCGGCGTCCGCGCAGGCGGAACTGGAGCTGCGGGTGCCGGCGGCGAAGTTCACCGCGCTCGTCGACGAGTTGGCCACCTACGGGCGGCAGCAGCGCCGCGAGATCCGTACCCAGGACGTCACCGAGGAGACCGTCGACCTGGACGCCCGGATCACCACCCAGCGGGCCCGGGTGGACAGCGCCCGCCGGCTGCTGGCGCGGGCCGACACGGTGCCCGAGCTGGTCTCGCTGGAGAACGAGGTGAGCCGCCGGGAGGCGGATCTGGCCTCGCTGGAGGCGAAGAAGCGTCGGCTGGCCGACCTGACCGCGCTCTCCACGATCACGGTGACCTTCGTCGGCCGGGACGCCTCGACGGCCGACGACGGGCAGGAGGAGGACCGGACCGGCTTCATGGTGGGCCTGCGCGGCGGCTGGACCGTCTTCCTCGCCTCGATGGGCGTGCTGCTCACCGTGCTCGGGGCGTTGCTGCCCTGGCTGCTGCTCATCGGGGTGCCCGTGACGGCGGCCGTGGTGCTGTTGCGTCGGCGACGCCGCCAGCGGCGGCCCGCGCCGCCGGTGGGACCGGGCGGCGGGGGCCACCCGCCGGTGCCTAGCGGACCGCCGCCAGTGCCCGCAACGCGGTCTGCACCATGAGCCGTACCCCGACCGGGATGGCCCGCTCGTCGACGTCGAACGACGCGCGGTGCAGGTCGACGGTGGGGCCGCCGACCCGGCCGACGCCGAGCCGGGCCAGCGCGCCGGGAACGTGTTCGAGGTACCAGGAGAAGTCCTCGCCGCCCATGCTCTGCGGGGTCTCCGCGATCCCCTCCGGGCCGAGCGCGGCGGCGGTGGCGGCGGTGAGGATGCCGATGGCGCGGGCGTCGTTGCTGACCGGCGGCCGGCCCCGCAGGTATTCCAGGTCGACGGTGGCGCCGGTGGGCGCGATGACGTCCCGGACGACCTGAGCGACGATCTGGGGGGCCCGCTCCCAGGTGTCGCGGTCCATCACCCGCAGGGTGCCGGCCGCGCGCGCCTCGGACGGGATGACGTTGTACCGGGTGCCGGCCGAGGCGTGGCCGAACACCAGCAGCAGCCCGCTGTTGGCCGGCACCCGGCGGTTGACCAGGGCCGGAACCTCGGTGACCAGGCGGCCGAGCGCGTCGACCAGGTCGACGGTCAGGTGCGGGCGGGCGGTGTGCCCGCCGGGCCCGGTGAGCTTCACGGTGACGTTGTCCGCCGCCGCGGTGATCGGACCGACCCGCAGCCCCACCTTCCCCACCGGCTGGTTGGGGTCGCAGTGCAGGGCGAAGATCTGGACGACGTCCTCCAGGCCACCGGCCTCGATGACCTCCAGCGAGCCGCAGGGCAGGATCTCCTCGGCCGGCTGGAAGATGAGCCGGACCCGGCCGTCGAGCTGGCCGGCGTCGGCGAGCTGGGCCAGCAGCATGCCGACGCCGAGCAGCACCGCGGTGTGCACGTCGTGGCCGCAGGCGTGGCAGACCCCCTCCACGGTGGACCGGTAGGGGACCTCCTTGGGGTCGGTCAGCGGCAACGCGTCGATGTCGGCGCGGAGCGCGACGACCGGGCCGTCCGGCCGCCCGTCGATGTCGCAGATCACCCCGTTGCCCTTGGGCAGCAGTCGGGGGTGCAACCCGGCGAGGGTGAGTTCCCGGGCGATCAGCGCCGCCGTCTCGAACTCCTCCCCGGACAGTTCCGGGTGGGAGTGGAGGTGGCGGCGGGTGGCGATCAGACCGGGTACCCGCAGCGCGAGCAGGTGATCCAGATCGTGGGGCAGGGGCTGGGACCCGGACGGCGCCTCCGGCCAGGACGACGCCAGCTGGCTGCCGTTCGGCAGCGTCAACGCACTCGTCACGTCGAATTCTCGATCACTAGAAATGGATGGATCTTCGGGGAGGACAGCAGACAGCCTAGACCTCCGATGGTGACGCTGCGCAACCTCGTTACGGTAGCGATCAGAGCGCACAGCGTCACGTAAGCCCTGGTGGGAGGGCTCGAATATCTGCGGGACAGCAGGTAGATCGCGGTCGAACGCCGTCATCTGCCCCCCACCTCCTACAACGCGTAACCGATTGGGCGGTCGCGAAATCGGCGTCGATCCGGGGCCGTCGTATCCGAATTGTCGCATTGGTCGCCCCGGTTGGCCGCCGGTCCGACAATTAGCCGACGCCGCCGGGTGATCAACCGGTTTCCGACGGTGACACGGCGTCTCCGGGCCCGCCCGGACATGCTGTCCGTCCCGTTCACCCGCTCGGGTTTACCCACGAACCCCGCACCGCACGCCCCGGCCACGCGGGCCGCCCACCACCCGGGCGACCCGACCGGCACACCACCGCCAGGCTGTCACCGACGGTAGCCCCGCATACGTCGCCTGGCGACCCCTAGCGGCCCCGACCGGACGACGACGGCGACCCCTGCCGGCAACGGACTGCCGGCGGAGGTCGCCGTGCGGATCAGCGACGGAGGGTCGCCGTGAGGGTCAGCGTCGCGGGTCGGCCCGCCCGCCGGGTCGCGGGCGGTGCGCCGACCGGGACCGCAGCGGTCGGCCCGAAGATCAGAAGCGGTCGCTCGGGCGGTACGTCCCCCAGACCTGGCGCAGCGTGCCGCAGACCTCACCCACCGTGGCGCGGGCCCGCAGCGCCTCCTTCATCGGGTAGAGCACGTTCTCGTCGCCCTCGGCGGCGGCCCGCAGCTCGGCCAGGGCCCGTTCGACCGCCGCGCCGTCCCGCTCGGCCCGCAGCCGGGCCAGCCGCTCCGCCTGGGTCGCCTCGATCGTCGGGTCCACCCGCAGCGGCTCGTACGGCTCCTCGGTGTCGATCTGGAAGCGGTTCAGCCCCACCACCACCCGCTCCCCCGCGTCGATCTGCTGGGCGAACCGGTACGCCGACTGCTCGATCTCCCGCTTCTGGAACCCGGCCTCGATCGCGTCCACCGCCGAACCGTGGTCGAAGACCCGGTCCATCAGGTCGTTGACCGCCGTCTCGATCTCGGCGGTCATCGCCTCCACCACGTACGACCCGGCGAACGGGTCGACGGTGGCGGTCAGGTCCGTCTCGTAGGCCAGCACCTGCTGGGTACGCAGCGCCAGCCGGGCGGCCTTCTCGGTGGGCAGCGCGATCGCCTCGTCGAAGCTGTTGGTGTGCAGCGACTGGGTGCCGCCGAGCACCGCGGCGAGCCCCTGGACCGCCACCCGGACCAGGTTCACCTCGGGCTGCTGGGCGGTGAGCTGCACCCCCGCCGTCTGGGTGTGGAACCGCAGCATCATCGACTTCGGGTCCTTCGCGCCGAAGTCGTCGCGCAGCAGCCGGGCCCAGATCCGCCGGGCGGCCCGGAACTTCGCGACCTCCTCCAGCAGGGTCGTGCGGGCCACGAAGAAGAACGACAGCCGGGGGGCGAAGTCGTCCACCGCCAGCCCGGCGGCCAGCGCGGCCCGGACGTACTCCACCCCGTTGGCCAGGGTGAACGCGATCTCCTGCGCGGGCGTCGCACCGGCCTCCGCCATGTGGTAGCCGGAGATGGAGATGGTGTTCCACTTCGGCACCTCCTTGCGGCAGTACGCGAAGGTGTCGGCGACCAGCCGCAGCGACGGCTTCGGCGGGAAGATGTACGTCCCCCGGGCGATGTACTCCTTGAGGATGTCGTTCTGGATGGTCCCGTTGAGCGCCGAGCCGGACAGGCCGTTCTCCTCGGCGACGAGCTGGTAGAGCAGCAGCAGCACCGAGCCGGGCGCGTTGATGGTCATCGAGGTGGAGACCTTGTCCAGCGGGATGCCGTCGAAGAGCAGCCGCATGTCCTCGATGGAGTCGATCGCCACCCCGACCTTGCCCACCTCGCCGTGCGCGATGGCGTCGTCGGAGTCGTACCCCATCTGGGTGGGCAGGTCGAAGGCGACCGACAGGCCCATCGTGCCGGCCTTCAGCAGCTGGTGGTAGCGCGCGTTGGACTCGGTGGCGGTGCCGAAGCCGGCGTACTGCCGCATGGTCCACGGCCGGGAGGTGTACATCGTCGGGTAGACCCCCCGGGCGTACGGGTAACGACCCGGCTCGCCCAGGCGGGAGTCCAGCTCCGGGGGGAGGTCCGCGGCCGTGTACACACCCTTGATGGGGAACCCCGACTCACTCGCCCGCGCTTCACTCATCCAGGGATGGTAGGACGCGCGGGGCCGTCGGTGGGTGAGGGATGGCGCACATCTCGGTTCGGCATCGGTCGACGGGAGGTGAACGGCCAGGTACACACCGTTCGGCCCGGCGGTGGGTACGGTCGGATAGCACAAAGGTCCGCCGCGTCGGGTTTCGCATCGGGCGTCGGAACCAGCAAGATAGAGACGTTGTGTCCCAGCCCCCTCGACTTTCCCGGTGGCTTTTCCTGTGACTCAGATCCCGACGTGGAGCGGCGGACCAGTGAGTCCTCCCAACGGACGCGCAGCACCCGGCACCACCATCGGCGGCCGGTACGAGTTGCGCTCCTCGGTGGGCAACGGCGGCATGGGCACGGTCTGGCGCGCGACAGACACCCTGCTGCGACGTGACGTGGCGGTCAAGGAGGTCGTCCTGCCGCCGGGGCTGGCCCCCAGCGACCGGGACGCGATGTACGAACGCACGCTGCGCGAGGCGCGCGCCGCCGCCGCGATCCAGCACCCGGCCGTGGTCCAGGTGTACGACGTGGTCACCGAGGGTGGCCGGCCGTGGATCGTGATGGAGCTGCTGGACGCCCGCAGCCTCGCCGACATGGTGATCGAGGACGGCCCGGTGGCCGGCCGCGCGGTCGCCAAGATCGGCATCGCGCTGCTCGGCGCGCTGGAGGTGGCGCACGCCAACGGGGTGCTGCACCGCGACGTCAAGCCGGCGAACGTGCTGATCTGCACCGACGGCCGCTGCGTGCTCACCGACTTCGGGGTGGCCCGGATGCCCACCGACGTCCAGCTCACCACCCCCGGGATGGTGCTGGGCTCGCCGCACTTCATCTCCCCCGAGCGCGCCATGGGGCAGGATTTCGGCCCGCCCAGCGACCTGTTCTCGCTCGGCGTGACCCTCTACACCGCGGTCGAGGGGCGTCCCCCGTTCGACAAGGGCGACCCGATCGAGACCATGCACGCGGTCGTCGAGGACCCGCCGGCCACCCCGCAGCGCAGCGGCCCGCTGACCCGGGTGCTGATGGGCCTGCTGGAGAAGGACCCGGCCCGCCGGCTCGACGTGCACACCGCGCGGGCGATGCTGCGTGAACTGCTCGCCGGCCCGCTGACCAGCACCGCGACGGCGGTCAACTCGATCACCGACCCGTACTCGGTGGTGCCGGTGCAGCGCCCGTCGGGGCCGCCGGCCATCGCCGCGCCGCCGGCCGAGCCGAAGCCGAGCGGGCAGATCGGCGGCCGGGCGATGCTGGCCGCCGGTGAGTCGCTGACCGACCGGCTGGCCAAGCTGCGCCGGGGCGAACGGCCCAAGCCGGCGGTGACCTCCGCCGCCGCCCTCGACGACACCAGCGCCGACGCGCTCGCCGGCCCGCTGCACACCCCGACCGGCGCGATGCCGGCACCGACCGGGCCCACGGCCGGCACGCTGCCGACCGGCCCGACCGCCGGGACGTACGGCCGGACCGAGGCCACCCAGCGGAT
Source organism: Micromonospora sp. HM134 (assembly GCF_007833915.1). Classification (NCBI taxonomy): domain Bacteria; kingdom Bacillati; phylum Actinomycetota; class Actinomycetes; order Micromonosporales; family Micromonosporaceae; genus Micromonospora; species Micromonospora sp. HM134. Next base: position 891,268 of record NZ_CP041061.1, on the reverse strand, counting down.
CACCCCGGACGCCACCCAACGGATCACCCCGGGCACCCCGGAGGCCACCCAGCGCATCGGTGGCGGCACCGCCGACGCCACCCAGCGCATCGGCGGCCACCCGGACGCCACCCAGCGCATCGGGGCGGACGCAGGCCGGTCCGGTTACGGGACGGCGGAGCCGACCCAGGCCATCTACGGCGGCAACGCCGAGCCGACCCAGGCGGTGTACGGCGGGCAGTGGTCCATCCCCGGCACCGGCCAGTCGTGGACGTCGCCGCCCCCGCCGCCGGGCGGGGCCGACGGTGGCCCGCTCGGCCGGGCGAAGGGTGCCGGCGGTCGTCTGGTCGGCACGGTGAAGGGCTGGCCGCGCAAGCTCCAGCTCGCGGCGGCCGGCGGCGTGGCCGTGGTGCTGCTGATCGGCGCGGTGGCGCTGTTCAGCGGCGGCGATCCGGAGCCGACCCCGCCCCCGCAGGCCGGCCCGAGCGCCCCCGCCGCCGATGGCGGTGCGCTGCCGCCGATGCAGGAGCACAGCGCCCGGGGCATCCGGGTGAACGTGCCGAAGGGCTGGCAGCGGGCGACCGGCGGGGTCTACATCGACTACGTCGACCCTCAGGACAAGGGCCGCAAGGTACGCATCCTCACCGAGAAGTTCGGCGGCTCATCGAGCCGCTGGGTCGAGGTGGCGGCGGACGGACTCCGCAAGCGGACGAGTTCCTGCGCCAAGCCCTACGAGCAGTTGGCGATGGGCGAGAAGGACCTGGCGGGCAAGTCGGCCGCCGAGTTCGAGTACACCTGCGGCGAGGGCGGCGACAAGCGGCACGGGGTGTGGCGTGGGGTGGTGCACGAGGGGAAGGTCTACTCGTTCTATCTCACCGCCAACGACGCCAAGTTCGCCGAGAGCAAGCCGATCTTTGACGAGATGGTCAAGTCGTTCCAGCTCACCGGGGCGAGCTGAGCCGGCTCGCGCGGCGGGCCGGTCCGGCCCGCCCGGCGGGGTGATCCGGGTCGACCGGACGTGGTGATCCGCCGCCGTGCTATCAAGGGGCATGGCGGCGGAAAGCACTGACCTCGACCGGATGCGCGACCAGGCCCGACGCTGGCTCGACGACGACCCCGACCCGGCCAGCCGGGACGAGCTGCGGGCCGTGCTCGACCGGCTGCCGGCCAGCGCGCCGGAGCTGGCCGACCGGTTCGCCGGCCCGTTGACCTTCGGCACGGCCGGGCTGCGCGGCCCGCTGCGCGCCGGGCCGAACGGCATGAACCTCGCGGTGGTCACCCGGGCGGCGGCCGGGCTGGTCGGCTGGCTCGCCGCCGAGGGCGGCGACGGTCCGCTGGTCATCGGGTACGACGCCCGGCACGGTTCCCGGGAGTTCGCCGAGCGCACCGCCCGGGTCGCCACCGGCGCGGGCCGGCCGGCGCTGCTGCTGCCCCGGCCGCTGCCCACCCCCGTGCTGGCCTTCGCGGTGCGCAAGCTGGGCGGGGTGGCCGGGGTGATGGTCACGGCCAGCCACAACCCGCCGCAGGACAACGGCTACAAGGTCTACCTGGGTGCCCAGCTCGGTGGGGCGCTCGGCGCGGGGGCGCAGATCGTGCCGCCGGCCGACGCCGGCATCGAGGCGGCCATCCGGGCGGTCGGCCCGCTGGCCCAGGTGCCGCTGGGCCCGCCCGGCCAGGTGCTCGGCGACGACCTGGTCGCCGCGTACGTGGAGCGGGCCGTCGCGGTGATCGCCCCGGGTGGGCCGCGTGACCTCCGGGTCGCGTACACCCCGCTGCACGGGGTGGGGGCGGCGGTGCTGACGGCGGCCTTCGCCCGGGCGGGTTTCCCGACCCCGGGGGTGGTGCCTGATCAGGCGGAGCCGGACCCGGCCTTCCCCACCGTCAGCTTCCCCAACCCGGAGGAGCCCGGCGCGGTGGACCGGTTGGTCGCCCTCGCCGACGCCACCGACGCCGACCTGGCGATCGCCAACGACCCGGACGCCGACCGCTGCGCGGTGGTGGTCCGCGAGCCGGCCGGCACCGGGACGGGGTGGCGGATGCTGCGCGGGGACGAGGTGGGGGTGCTGCTCGCCGACCACCTGATGCGGCGCGGCGTCGACGGCCTGTACGCGACCACGATCGTGTCGTCGTCCCTGCTCCGGGCGATGTGTACGGCCCGGGGCCGGGCGTACGACGAGACGTTGACCGGGTTCAAGTGGATCGTCCGGGCCGGGGGTGGGACGCCGCCGCTGGCGTACGGCTACGAGGAGGCGCTCGGCTACTGCGTGGCCCCCGACCACGTACGCGACAAGGACGGCATCACCGCCGCGCTGACCGTCGCCGAGCTGGCCGCCGGGCTGAAGGCGCAGGGGCGCACCCTGACCGACCGGCTGGACGAGCTGGCCGCCGAGTTCGGCGTGCACCACACCGACCAGTTGTCGGTCCGGGTGGACGACCTGCGGATCATCGCCGACGCGATGGCCCGGGTCCGGGCGGCCACCCCGACCACGCTGCTCGGTGCGCCGGTCACCGAAGCGCGGGATCTGCTGCCCGCCGCCGACGTGGTGATCCTGCGTACCGCCGCCGCCCGGGTGGTGATCCGTCCCTCGGGCACCGAGCCGAAGCTCAAGGCGTACCTGGAAGTGGTGGAGCCGGTCGCGGAGGGGGACGTGCCGGCGGCCCGGACCCGGGCGGCGGCGGCGCTCGCCACGCTGCGCGCCGAGGTCGCCACCGCTCTCGGCATCTGACCCCGCCCCTGCCGCGTCTCCTGCCGCACGGTTCGCCGCGCGGCCAGCGCATGATCAACTCAACGTGGCCGATATAGCGGTATCCGAACGGGGTGGATACCGCTATATCGGCGACAGCGTGCGGCGTCACCCGCCGAATTGGCCGAATCGGGCCGACCGGGATAGGGCGTTCTCGGCCGGGACGCGGCGCAGCCTGCCGCACGATCAACTCGATGTGGTCGATATAGCGGTATCCGCGCCTGGGGATGCCGCTATATCGGTGACACGGCGCAACTCTCCCCCGAATTCCGCGCACGACCCGAGTGGGTTGTCGAATGGGGGCGACTCGGGCCGGCCCGTCGACCGGGAACCAGCAGCGCTCCGTGGCGGGCGTGCAGGTCCTCGGCGGCAGCGCCGACCGCTCCCGGGAACACCTCAAGGCGCACGTGCGATCCCACCTCGGGCTGGTTGGGCAGCCTGCCGAGGGCGGCGGGACGGGTCGCGGTCGGGACCGGCGACCTGGGACCAACACCGATATCACCGGATGTCACCTCTTGCACACCAACCGCTTGCGTGATTAGCATCAGCGCATCGATCTCGCCATTTTCCTGACGTCACCGGTATGCGTTCTCTCTGATGTTGCATCGGCGGCGAACCGTTGTTTCATTCCAGACGGAAAGGTGTTGCACGGTGCGTGAAACAAACAGTTCGACCGTGCCGCGACGGCAGCTCGGCAGGCTGCTCACTCAATTGCGGGAGGACGCCCGGCTGAGCATCGAGGCAGCGGCCGGGGAGCTGGACTGCTCACGACAGAAGCTCTGGCGCATCGAGCGGGGCCTCACGTCGGCCAAGATGCCGGACGTCCGGGTGCTCTGCGAGCTTTACCAGGCCACCCCCGACCAGACGAGCGTGCTGCTGGGGCTGGCCGAGGTGAGCCGGGCCGAGGGGTGGTGGCACGCCCACGGAAGCGCCGTGCCGGCCTGGTTCTCGCTCTACGTCGGCCTGGAGAACGTCGCCAGCAGCATTCGTCATTACAACGCCGAGCTGGTGCCGGGGCTGTTGCAGACTCCCGGCTACGCCACCGCGCTCTTCCAGCACAACCGGCCCGAACTGGGCGAGGAGGAGCAGAAGAGGGCGGTGAGCTTCCGCGTCCAGCGGCAGGGGCTGCTGGCCCGGCGGCTCCCACCGGCCCCCACGCTGACGGTGATCCTCAGCGAGGCGGTGCTGCGCCGCCCGGTGCCGGGCCGGTCGGTGATGGCCGACCAACTCCGGCACCTGGTGGCCGTCGGCGAGCGGCACAACATCACGATCCGGGTGCTACCGCTGGCCGCCGGGCCACCGCTGGCCGCCGACGCCGGCACCTTCGTGCTGCTCGACTTCCCACCCTCGGCGCTCGGCAGCCCGAGCGAGCCGCCGACCGTCTACGTCGAAGGGCTCACCGGCGCGCTCTACCTCGACCAGCCGGCGGAGATCGCCGCCTACGAGCGGGTCTGGAAGGGGCTGGATTCCCTCGCCCTCGACGCGGGACAATCGACCGAGCTGATCGACGCGATCCGGGGAGAATGCCATGCCTGACCTGACCGACGCCCGCTGGCGCACCAGCACCCGCAGCGGCACCAACGGCGGCGACTGTGTCGAGGTGGCCGACAACCTCCCCGGCATCATCGGCATCCGGGACAGCAAAGACCCGACCGGCCCGGCCCTCACCGTCCCACCCACCGCCTGGTCCGCCTTCGTCACCGACGTCAAGGCTCACCGGCTCACCCGCTGACGGCCGGCCCCCGCTCGTCCGCTGCGGCGGCCCCACCCGCCGGGGCGGCCGGCTCAGCCCACGGTGCGCTTGCCGAGCGCCTGGTCGACGGCCTGCCCGAGGGCGGTGACCACCAGGGCCACCGAGGGGCGGACCACCGACTCCTCCAGGCTGATCGTGCCGGAGAAGCCGGCCCCGCCCGCGATCTCCTCCAGCCGACGCCGGGCGTCCTGCGCGGCGCTGCCGTCCAGGCCGAGCGCCGGCTCCATCCGCAGCACCGCCACCAGCGTGGCCAGCGCCGCCGTCCGCTCGTCGGGGAGCTGCTCGCCGGCCAGCGCCTCGGCCAGCCGCCGCCGGCTGTCCTGCTCCACCGACGGGTCGGTGGTCGGGTAGCGGTGCACCACGATGAAGTCCAGCTCGGTCTCTTCGACGTCGCGCACCACACCCCGCTCGACCAGGTCGCCGAGGATGCGGTCGCGCAGGCCGTGCCGCAGACGCTGCACCCAGGAGGACGGGCTGTGCGGGGTGTCGGCGGCCAGCCGGCCCAGCACCCCGTCCAGGATCGGCTCGCCGACCGGCGTCGGGTCGGTCACCGCCAGGTTCCCATCGACGTACGCGATCCGGCCGGCGAGGGCCAGCTCGACCAGGACGGCGGCGGCCATCCCCAGGTCGAGGCTGATCCGGGGCATGGTCGCCTTGCCGGTCTCATCGTCATACGCGAGGAGCAACAACTCCTCGGCCAGCGCAACACCAGTCATGGCCCGAGACGGTAGCGCCTGAACGCACCCCGCGCTCCCCGACTCGCTCTCCGTGGGAAGGCAACCCCCCACGGCCGGTCGACCGCTTCCCCGCGACCCGCCCGCCACCCGCCTGCTGACGCCGGGCGCACCAGCGGCGGGCAGGTCAGAAGCGGGGCATTCCGCCGAACTGGCGGTCACCGGCGTCACCGAGGCCGGGAACGATGAACATGTTGTCGTTCAACCCCTCGTCGATCGAGGCGGTGACCAGCCGCAGCGGCAGGCCCGACCGTTCCAGCCGGGCGATGCCGACCGGCGCGGCGAGCACGCAGAGCACGGTGATGTCGGTGCAGCCCCGGTCGGCGAGCAGCCGGCAGCAGTGCTCCAGCGAACCGCCGGTGGCCAGCATCGGGTCGAGCACCAGCACCGGCAGCCCGGTCAGGTCCCGGGGCAGCGACTCCATGTAGGCGCGCGGCTCGTACGTCTCCTCGTCGCGGGCCAGGCCGACGAAACCCATCGACGACTCGGGCAGCAGCCCGAGGGCGGCGTCGGCCATCCCGAGGCCGGCCCGCAGCACCGGCACCAGCAGCGGCGGGTTCGCCAACCGGGTGCCCTCGGCCCCGGTGACCGGGGTCTGCACCGGGTACTTCTCGACCGGGAAGGTGCGCGCGGCCTCGTACACCAGCATGGTGGTGAGTTCGTGCAGCGCGGCCCGGAACGACGACGAGTCGGTCCGGGCGTCCCGCATGGCGGTCAGCCGCGACTGGGCGAGCGGGTGGTCAATGACGTGTACGTCCACGATCGCTCAACCTACCGGTCCCGGTCGGCCGGCAGTACGGGTGCGCGGCGGGCGGCGACGTCGCTCACCTCCGGCCCGGCGGGCGGGCCGGTCGCCCCGAGGCACTGTGACCAGGATCACCCGACTCGCGGCTGCGTAGTATTCGGGGCATGACGGCGACAACGACGTCGGCCCGGTCGGACCTGTCCGAGCTGGGGCGATCCGAGACCGCTTTGCGGACCTTCCTGCACGGCCTGCCCGGGGTGGACCAGGTCGGCGCGGAGCAGCGGGCGGCACAGCTCGGCACCCGCTCGATCAAGACCACCGCCAAGGCGCAGGCGATCGACCTGGCCATCCGGATGGTCGACCTGACCACCCTGGAGGGGGCCGACACCCCGGGCAAGGTCCGCGCCCTGGCCGCCAAGGCGCTGCGCCCCGACCCGGCCGACCCGACCTGCCCGCACGTCGGCGCGGTCTGCGTCTACCCGGCGATGGTCCCGTACGTGGCCGAGGTGCTGCGCGGCAGCGCCGTGCACCTGGCCAGCGTGGCGACCGCGTTCCCGTCCGGGCAGGCGCCGCTTGACGTCAAGCTCGCCGACACCCGGGCGGCCGTCGCCGCCGGGGCCGACGAGATCGACATGGTGATCAACCGGGGCGCGTTCCTGGCCGGCCGCTACGCCGAGGTCTACGACGAGATCAAGGCGGTCAAGGAGGCCTGCGGCGCTGCTGATGGCGGTCGCCAGGGGCGACCGGCAGCCCACCTGAAGGTGATCCTGGAGACCGGCGAGCTGGCCACCTACGACAACGTCCGGCGGGCCTCCTGGCTGGCGATGCTGGCCGGCGGCGACTTCATCAAGACCTCCACCGGCAAGGTCCCGGTCGCCGCCACCCTGCCGGTGACCCTGGTGATGCTGGAGGCGGTCCGCGACTTCCGGGCCGCCACCGGGCGGCAGGTCGGCGTCAAGCCGGCCGGCGGGATCAAGAACACCAAGGACGCCATCAAGTACCTGGTGATGGTCAACGAGACCGTCGGCAGCGACTGGCTCGACCCGGACTGGTTCCGGTTCGGCGCGTCCAGCCTGCTCAACGACCTGCTCATGCAGCGCACCAAGCTGACGACCGGCACCTACTCCGGTCCCGACTACTTCACCCTGGACTGAGCATGATGTTCGAATACGCCCCTGCGCCCGAGTCGCGCGCGATCGTCGACATCAGGTCGTCCTACGGGCTGTTCATCGACGGCGAGTTCGTCGACGGCGAGCAGCTCGACAAGACGGTCAACCCGGCCACCGAGGAGGTGCTCGCCGAGGTCACCTGGGCCGGCACCCAGGACGTCGACCGCGCGGTCCGCGCCGCCCGCAAGGCGTACGACAAGGTGTGGGGGCCGATGCCGGGCCGGGACCGGGCCAAGTACCTGTACCGGATCGCCCGGCTCATCCAGGAACGCTCCCGCGAGCTGGCGGTGCTGGAGTCGCTGGACAACGGCAAGCCGATCCGGGAGTCCCGGGACGTCGACCTGCCGCTGGTCGCCGCGCACTTCTTCTACTACGCCGGCTGGGCCGACAAGCTGCCGTACGCCGGCTTCGGCGCGGACCCGCAGCCGCTCGGGGTGGCCGCGCAGGTCATCCCGTGGAACTTCCCGCTGCTCATGCTGGCCTGGAAGGTCGCCCCGGCGCTCGCCGCCGGCAACACGGTGGTGCTCAAGCCGGCCGAGACCACCCCGCTGACGGCGCTGCTGTTCGCCGAGATCTGCCAGCAGGCCGACCTGCCGGCCGGCGTGGTCAACATCGTCACCGGCGCGGGCGACACCGGCCGGGCGCTGGTGGAGCACCCGGGCGTGGACAAGGTCGCGTTCACCGGCTCCACCGAGGTCGGCAAGGCCATCGCCCGGTCGGTGGCCGGCACCGGCAAGAAGGTCACCCTGGAACTGGGCGGCAAGGCCGCCAACATCGTCTACGACGACGCGCCGGTCGACCAGGCCGTCGAGGGGATCGTCAACGGCATCTTCTTCAACCAGGGCCACGTCTGCTGCGCCGGTTCCCGGCTGCTGGTCCAGGAGAACGTCGCCGAGCAGGTGCTCGACGCGCTCAAGCGGCGGATGGCGCTGCTGCGGGTCGGCGACCCGCTGGACAAGAACACCGACGTCGGGGCGATCAACTCGGCCGCCCAACTGGCCCGCATCCGGGAACTCTCCGACGCCGGGGCCGCCGAGGGCGCGCAGCGCTGGTCGCCGCCGTGCGAGCTGCCCGACCGGGGGTTCTGGTTCGCACCGACGATCTTCACCGGGGTCACCCAGGCGCACCGGGTGGCCCGCGAGGAGATCTTCGGCCCGGTGCTGTCCGTGCTGACCTTCCGCACCCCGGCCGAGGCCGTGGAGAAGGCCAACAACACGCCGTACGGGCTGTCGGCCGGGATCTGGACCGACAAGGGCTCCCGCATCCTGTGGACCGCCGACCGGCTGCGCGCCGGGGTGGTGTGGGCCAACACGTTCAACAAGTTCGACCCGACCTCGCCGTTCGGCGGCTACAAGGAGTCGGGCTACGGCCGCGAGGGTGGCCGGCACGGGCTGGAGGCGTACCTCAATGTCTGAGCGGGTCGCGGTACGCAAGACGTACAAGCTCTTCATCGGCGGGAAGTTCCCGCGCAGCGAGTCGGGACGGTCGTATCTCGTGCAGGACTCGAACGTGTCACTGGCCTCCCGCAAGGACGCGCGGGACGCCGTCGTCGCCGCCCGCGCCGCCGTCAAGGGGTGGGCCGGCGCGACCGCGTACAACCGGGGTCAGATCCTCTACCGGGTGGCCGAGATGCTGGAGGGCCGACGCGAGCAGTTCGTGGCGCTCGGCGTCCCCGGCGACGAGGTGGACGCGGCGGTCGACCGCTGGGTCTGGTACGCCGGCTGGGCCGACAAGCTCCCCCAGGTGTACGGCGGCGCCAACCCTGTCGCCGGGCCCTACTTCAACCTGTCTGCGCCCGAGCCGACCGGGGTGGTGGCCGTGGTGGCCCCCGAGTCCCCGGCGCTGCTCGGCCTGGTCAGCGTGATCGCCCCGGCCATCGTCACCGGTAACACGGTGGTGGTGGCGGCCTCCCCGGCGGCGCCGCTTCCGGCGGTGACCCTGGCCGAGGTGCTGGCCACCTCCGACCTGCCCGGCGGGGTGGTCAACCTGCTCACCGGCCGGATCACCGAGACCGCGCCGACGCTGGCCGCGCACCTCGACGTCAACGCGATCGACCTGGCCGGGGTGGCCGACCGGGAGTTGGCGACCGACCTGGAGGCCAGGGCGGCGGAGAACCTCAAGCGGGTGCTCCGGCCGGCCCCGGCCGACCACGACTGGACGGGCGACCCGGGCCTGCGCCGGATGACCGCGCTGCTGGAGACGAAGACGGTCTGGCACCCCAAGGGGGTGTGATCACGGGTGTCCTGCCGTGGAAGGGGTTCTACTACGGGGGGTAGGATTACCTGGTGACTCGGCTGGGCGATCTTGAGCGGGCGGTGATGGACGTGCTCTGGGACGTGGTCCCGGGCACGTCGGACGGGGTGACCGTACGCGAGGTCGCCGAGGCGCTGGACGGGCGCGAGTTGGCGTACACGACGGTGATGACCGTGCTGGACCGGCTCGCCGGCAAGGGCATGGTGCAGCGCGAACGCGAGGGGCGGGCCTGGCGTTACCGGGCCGCCGCCAGCCGGGAGGCGCACATCGCCCAGCTCATGCTCGACGCCCTCGACCTCGGTGGCAGCCGGGACGCCGCGCTGGTGCGTTTCGCCCGCTCGGTGACCGGCACCGAGGCCGAGGTGCTGCGGGCGGCGCTCGGTGCGGAGGCGGGGCTGGCCGGACCCGCACCGGCCGGACCCGACGCCGGGTCGACCGGGGCCGGGCTGACCGACCGGGTCGGGGACCCGCGCGCCGGCCGACCCAGGGCCGTCGACGAGGCCACGGACCGGTAGGGCGACCGCCGTGGCGTACGCCGTGCACTTCGCCGGGGCGGTCCTGGCCTGCTGGCTGACCGCCCAGGTGCTGGCCCGCGCCACCTGGACGTGGCGGGCCCCCCGGGTCGCGATCGTCTGCTGGCAGGCGGTCGGGCTGGCCCTCGGCCTGTCCGCGATGGGCCTGCCGATGGCGCTGGGGCTGACCGCGTACGACCGGCCGACCGGCGGGGCGCTGCTGGCCCTCGCCGACGACCTGGCCCACGGCACGCTGCCGGCCGGGGTGACCGCCGTCCACCTGGGCCTGGTGGGGGTCGGTTTCGGCATCGGCGCGGTGCTGCTCGGCACCACCGTCCGCAGCGTGCACTCCACGGTGCGGGCCCAGCGTCGGCACCGGGACCTGCTCACCCTGGTCGCCCGCCGGGACCCGGCGATCCCCGGCGCGCTGGTGCTCGACCATCCCGGCGCCGCCGCGTACTGCCTGCCCGGGGTACGGCCCCGGGTGGTGGTCAGTGCCGGCACCCTCAGCCTGCTGGACCGGGCCGAGTTGGCGGCGGTGCTCGCCCACGAGCGGGCGCACGCCCAGGAGCGGCACGATCTGGTGCTGTTGCCGTTCACCGCGTTGCGCCGGGCGCTGCCGTGGTTCCGCTGGGTCGGTGCCGCCCACGAGCGGGTGGCCCTGCTGGTCGAGATGCGCGCCGACGACAAGGCCCGTGCGCTGCATGCCGAGGCTCCGCTGGCGGGCGCGCTGCGCCGGTTCGCCGCCGCCGGGCACCGGATCGCCCCGGCCGGCACGCTGGGTCTCGGTGACCGGGACCTCGACGTCCGGGTGCAGCGGCTGTTGGTCGCCGACCGGCCGCCCCGGCTGCTCGGTGCCGTCGCGCTGGCGGTGACGACCACCCTGGCCGCCCTGCCGATCTCGCTGTTCCTGAGCTGACACCGCCCGCGTCGGCCGGCGGTTCCGCACGCACCTATAGGTAGGCAAGCTACGTGTAGCATCGCTACGACAAGCGGGACTACCTCTGGAGAGGTTCATGGACACGCTGCTCCTCGCGCGCCTCCAGTTCGCCACCACCACCTCGATCCACTTCCTCTTCGTGGCGGTCACCCTCGGCCTGGTCACCCTGCTGGTCGGGCTCCAGACCACCTGGGCGCTCACCGGGGACCCGAAGTGGGAACGGCTGACCCGGTTCTGGGGCCAGCTCTACGTGATCAACTACGTGCTCGGCATCGCCAGCGGCATCGTGCTGGAGTTCCAGTTCGGGCTGAACTGGAGCGGGCTGTCGCGCTACGTCGGCAACGTCTTCGGGGCCCCGCTGGCGATCGAGACGCTCGTGGCGTTCTTCCTGGAGTCGACGTTCCTCGGAATGTGGATCTTCGGCTGGCACCGGTTGCGGCGCGGCGTACACCTGGCGCTGCTCTGGGGGGTCGCGCTCACCGCGTACGCCTCGGCGTTCTGGATCATGGTGGCGAACGCCTGGCTCCAGCACCCGGTCGGCTACCGGGTGCGCGACGGGGTCGCCCACCTGACCGACTTCGGAGCGCTACTCACCAACCCCACCCTCGGCATGGCGCTGGGCCACGTGATCGCCGCCAGCCTGCTCACCGGCGGCATGCTGATGGCCTCGGTCAGCGCCTGGCACCTGATCCGGCGGACCACCGACTTCGCCCTGCACCGCACCGCCCTGCGGATCGGGCTGGTCACCGCCGCCCTGTCGGTCAGCCTGGTACAGGGGTTCGGCTTCGCCCAGTTCGGGCCGGTCGGCGAGCTGCAACCCACCAAGTTCGACGCCGGCCCGACCGCCGACGCCCGGATCGCCGAGTGGACCACCCGGTTCGGCCCCGGTGACTACACCCCGCCGGTGCTGTCCAACGTCGGGCTCGGCTTCATGATCCTGATCGGGTTCACCCTGGGCTGCGTCTGGCTGCTGCTGCCGCTGCTCTGGCGGGACCGGCTGATCCGGCTGCGCTTCCCGCTCTGGCTCGTCCTGCTCGCCCTGCCGCTGCCGTTCGTCGCGGTGCTCCTCGGCTGGCTCGCCCGCGAGGTCGGCCGACAGCCCTGGGCCGCGTACGGGCTGCTCCCCACCGACCAGGCCGCCTCCCGCGTCGACCCGGGCCTGATGCTCGCCTCGCTGATCGGCTTCAGCCTGCTGCTCGGCGCGCTCGCCGTCACCAACTGGACGCTGCTCGCCCGGCACGCCGCCCGGGGTGCCGTCGACCCGGCGCTCGGCCGCCCGCCCGGCACCCCCGACGACGAGCGTCGGCCCACCCCCGCCTTCGCCTGAGAGGACCCCCGATGCCCCTGCTCTGGTACGCCCTGCTCGGCCTCTTCTTCGCCGGCTACCTCGTCCTCGCCGGCTCCGACTACGGGGTGGGGCTGCTGCTCGCCCGGCGCGACACCCCGGCCGCCCACCGCGCCGGGCTCACCGCGCTCGGCCCGTTCTTCCTCGGCAACGAGGTGTGGCTGGTGGCCGCCGCCGGCATCCTCTTCGGCGCGTTCCCCACCCTGGAGGGTGAACTCCTCTCCGGCCACTACCCCGCCGTGGCCGGGGCACTGGTCGGGGTGATCCTGGTCACCACCGGGGTGCAGCTCCGCAGCCGGCCGACCGGCCCGGCCGCCCGCCGTGGCTGGGACCGGGTGATCGTCGCCGGCAGCGCGCTGGCCGCCTTCGGCTGGGGTGCCCTGCTCGCCGGGCTGCTCCAGGGCCTGCCGATCGACGCCACCGGCCACGTCGCCGGCCAGACCCACCTGGCCACCCCGTTCGTCGCCGCCACCGGGCTCGCCCTGCTCACCCTGGCCGCCGCGCACGGTGCGACGTTCCTCACCCTGCGCCTGCCGGCCGCCGACACCCCGGCGACCGCCCGGCTGGCCCGCCGGCTGCTCGGCGGGGCGCTCGCCGCGGTCGCCACGGCCACCGCGCTGGGCCTGCTCTCCGACCGGGTACGCGCGGCGACCCGCCAGCCGCTGCCCGCCGTACTCCTGGTGGTGGTGCTGGTCGGGGCGCTGCTGGCGGCCCGCGCGGCGCTGCGCCGGGGTCGGCCCGGGGTGGCCCTGGCCGCCACCGGCGCGGCCCTCGCGCTCCCGGTGGCCCTCGTCGGTGCGGCCCGCTGGCCGGCCGTGCTGGTCTCCACGGTCGACCCGGCGGCCACCGTGACCGTCACCGACGCGGCGGCCAGCGGGCCGACGTCGCAGCTGCTGGGCTGGCTGCTGCTGCCCCTCCTGCCGGCCCTACTAGGCTTCCAGGCGATGAGCTGGTGGGTGTTCCGGGGACGGACCGACGGCAGGGCACCGGTGTACTGGTGAACCGCCGTCCCTTCGACCCGCGTCTGCTGCGCCGGGTCCCTGCGGCCCGGCGCGACCTCGCCGTGCTCGCGGCCCTCGGCGGGCTCACCGCGCTGCTGGTCGTCGGGCAGGCCACCGCCCTGGCCACGGTGCTCGCCGCCGGCATCGGCGGCCGGCTGGACACCGGCGCGCTGGCCGGCTTCGTCGCCGCCGTCGGCGGCCGGGCCCTGGTCACCTGGGGGCAGGGCACCGTCGCCGCGCGGGCCGCCGCCACCGTCAAGGCGACGCTCCGCGCCGACCTGCTCGCCGCCGTCGGCCGGCACGGGCCCGGCTGGGTCGCCGGCCAGCGGGCCGGTCAACTCGCCACCCTCACCGGGCGCGGCCTCGACGCCCTGGACGCCTACTTCACCGGCTACCTCCCCCAGCTCGTGCTCAGCGTCACCGTGCCCGCCGCCGTGCTGGCCCGGCTGGTCTTCGCCGACTGGAGTTCGGCCCTGATCATCGTGCTGACCATCCCGCTGATCCCGGTCTTCGGCGCGCTGCTCGGCTGGCAGGCCCAGGCCGCCACCGAACGGCAGTGGCGGCGGCTGTCGATGCTCGGCGGGCACTTCCTCGACATGGTCGCCGGGCTGCCCACCCTGCGCGCGTTCGGCCGGGCGCGGGCGCAGACCGGGGTGGTCCGCCGGATGGCCGACGGGCACCGGGTCGCCACCATGAAGACGCTGCGGATCGCCTTCCTCTCCGCGCTGGTGCTGGAGCTGGTCGCCACCCTGTCGGTGGCGCTGGTCGCGGTGCCGGTCGGCATCCGGCTGCTCGACGGCGGGATCACCCTGGCCACCGCGCTGCTGGTGCTGCTGCTCACCCCGGAGGCGTACCTGCCGTTGCGGGCGGCCGGCAGCCGTTTCCACGCCAGCATGGAGGGGCTCACGGCGCTGGACGAGGCACTGACCGTCTCCGCCGTACCCGCCGGCCCGGTCGGTGGCGGCCCGGCGGCCACCGGCCGCGCCCGGACGCCGTCCGGCGACGGCGAGATCGTCCTCTCCGGCGTCACCGTCGCCTACGAGCGGACCACCGCCCTGCGGGACGTCACGCTCACCATCCGGCCCGGCGAACGGATCGCCGTCGTCGGGCCGAGCGGCGCCGGCAAGAGCACGCTGCTCGGCCTGCTGCTCGGCTTCGTCACCCCGACCGCCGGCCGGATCACCGTCGACGGCACCGACCTGGCCGACGTCGACCCCGAGCAGTGGCGGCGGCAGATCGCCTGGGTGCCGCAGCGGGCCCACCTGTTCGCCGCCTCACTGGCCGACAACATCCGGCTCGGCGCGCCCGACACCCCCGACAACGACCTGGCCCGCGCGGTCACCGACGCGGCGCTGGACGAGGTCGTGACCGCCCTGCCCGACGGGCTGGGCACCCTGCTCGGTGAGCGCGGCCACGGGCTGTCCAGCGGCCAGCGGCAGCGGGTGGCCCTGGCCCGCGCCTTCCTCCGGGACGCCCCGCTGGTGCTGCTCGACGAGCCGACGGCCCGGCTCGACACGGCGAGCGAGACGATCGTCCTGGACGCCACCCGGCGGCTGGTCGCCGGGCGTACCGCCCTGCTGGTGGCGCACCGGCCGGCCCTGCTGGCCGACGCCGACCGGGTGCTGCACGTCGCCGCCGGCCGGGTCACCGAGCTGACCCCGACCGCGGAGGCCGGCCGGTGAGCGCCCGCCCGACCACCCCTCCCCCCGGCGCGGCAGGCCGGCCGACGAACACCCGACCCGACCCTGTCACGCGCCCCGAACGGGTGGTGCTGCGGCTGGCCCGGCCGTACCTGGGCCGGCTGGTCGGGGCCGGGCTGCTCGCGTCGGCCACCGAACTCGCCGGCCTGGCCCTGATGGCCACCGCCACCTGGCTGCTGATGAGCGCCGCCGGCCAGCCACCGCTGGACCGGCTCACCGTCGCCATCGTCGCCGTCCGGGCGCTGGCGATCAGTCGGGGGGTGCTGCGCTACACCGAACGGCTCGCCGGTCACGACGCCGTGCTCCGCATGATCACCGACGTCCGGGCCCGGGTCTTCGCCAGCCTCGCCGCCCGTCGGGGGCCGGCCGGCCAGCGCAGCGGGGACGCCCTGAGCCGGCTGGTCTCCGACGTCGAGGCGGTCCAGGACCTGCTGCTGCGGGTGCTCGTGCCCGGGGCGGCGGCCGCCCTGGTCGGGGTGCTGGCCGTCGGCGGGGCCGCGCTGGTCTCGCTGCCCGCCGCCAGGGTGCTCGCGGTCGGGTTGCTGGTCGCCGGGGTGGCGTTGCCGGTGCTGGCCACCGCGCTGACCCGCCGGGCCGCCGACGAGGTCGCGCCGCTGCGCGGCGCGCTCGCCACCGACGCCGTCGACCTCACCCACGGTGCCGCCGACCTGGCCGCCTTCGGGGCCACCGACCAGGCGCTGCGGGCCGCGACCCGGCGCGCCGACCGGTTGGCCCGGCTGGAGCGCCGGCTCGCCGTGACCGGGTTCGCGGTGGACGCGGCCGGGGTGCTGGTGGCCGGGCTGACCGCCGCCGGGGTGGTGCTCGCCGCGCTCCGCGCCGACGTGCCCGGGGTGCTGGTGGGCGTGCTCGCCGTCGGCACCCTCGCCGCGGTGGAGATCGCGTTGGCGCTGGTCGGTGCGGCACGTCAGCACACCCAGCTCCGCGCCGGCCTGGCCCGGGTGGCCGCCCTGCTCGACGACGCCCCCGGCGTCGACACCGACGGTGACCCCGGGGCCGGGTTCGGTCGGCAGCGGTCGACGGCGGGACCCGGCACCGATGCGGCGGACGGTGGCCCGGTGGACGCGACCACGACGGGGCTCGACGTGCGGTTCGACGGGGTCGTCGTCCGGTACCGGGAGGGGGCCGCGCCCGCGCTGGCGGGGTTCGACCTCGACCTGCCCGCCGGACGCCGGATCGCGGTGGTCGGGCCGAGCGGGGCGGGCAAGAGCACCCTGGCCGCCGTGCTGACCGGGGCGGTACGGCCCGACGCCGGCCGGGTCACCCTCGCCGGCCGGGACGTCTCGGCGTACCCGCCCGGGGAGTTGCCCCGGGCGGTCGGTGGCCTGCTCGCCGAGGCGTACGTGTTCCACGCCTCGGTCCGCGAGAACCTGCTGCTCGGCCGGCCGGACGCGGACGAGGCGGAACTGGTCGGGGCGACCCGCGCCGCCGGCCTGCTGGACTGGGTGCGGGAGCAGCCGGACGGCTGGGACACCGTGGTCGGCGAGGAGGGCGGTCAGCTCTCCGGTGGTCAGCGGCAGCGGCTCGCGCTGGCCCGCGCCCTGCTCGCCGCGCCCGGCGTCCTGGTGCTGGACGAGCCGACCGAGGGGCTCGACCCGGTCGCCGCCGACGCGGTGCTGGCCGGGACGCTGGCGGCCACCCCCGCCGGACGTTCGGTGCTGGTGATCAGTCACCGGCTCAACGGCCTGGCCGGGCTGGACGAGATCGTGGTGCTCGACGCCGGGCGGATCGTCCAGCGGGGACGGCACACCGACCTGGTCGCCACCCCCGGCTGGTACCGGGACCAGTGGCTGCTCCAGGCGGCCGCCGAGCGCGGCTACCTGGCCCTGACGCCCTGATCCGGCGCGGCATCCGGGGGCCGGCCCCGGAGCGCGGGTCCGGGGATCTCCCCGACGCGCGGGCGCACCGGCGCGTGACAGGGTGGTGCCATGCGTGCCTGCGACGGGATGGGGATCGACGAGCGGCTACGGGATCTGGGGTCCCGGCTGCGGGGTCCGGCGCGGCTGCGGACCGAGCTGCTCCGCGAGGTACGGGACGCGCTGGACGACGCCGCCGGGGCGTACCGGGAACGGGGGCTGCCGGCGCGGGAGGCCGAACGGCGGGCCGTGGCCGACTTCGGGACGCCGGCCGACCTGGCCCCGGCGTACCAGGCGGAACTGGCCGCCGGGGCGTTGCGTGGGCTGTCCCGGCGGGCGCTGCTGATCGCCGTGGTGCTGACCCTCGGCGGCGACCTGACCTGGCGGGGGTCGAGCTGGAGCGGCGGGCCGCCCCCGCCGCCGGGCTACCAGGTGCTCGCCGCCTCGATGGACGGGATCTGGCTGGTCGTGGCCGGGTTGGCGTTGGCGGCCCTGCTGGGCGGGCGGTGGGCGGCCCGGCGGGGCCGGGCCACCGTGCCGGTCGAGCGGCTGCTCGGGCTCGGGCTGGCCGGCACGCTGGTCGTCGGCGCGGTCGCCGGGGTGGCGCTGTTCGCCTGGTCGGTCGGGCTGTGGGACGCGGCCCTGACCTGGCCGCCGATGATCGTCGGATCGGTGCTGGCCGGCGCCGCCTACTTCACGCTCTTCCGGGCCACCCGGCTGTGGCTGGTGGCCGCCCGCTGACCCCGCCGTCCCGGGAACGGGCCACCCGGCTGTGGCTGGTGGTCGCCCGTTGACGCCGCGCCCGGCGACGGACCACCCGGCCGGCACCGGGTCGGGCCGGCGGAGGCGGACCGGGCGGGGTCAGGCCGGGGCGGGGGGTGGGGCGGCGGGGTCGAGGAACCGGCCGACGGTCGCGCTGAACGCGCGCCAGCCGGCCCGTTCGCCGGCCAGTGCCGCCCGGCCGGAGTCGGTGAGCCGGTAGGTGCGCCGCTCCCGACCGTTGACGGTGCTCCACGAGCTGGCCACGTGACCGGCCCGTTCCAGCCGACGCAGCGCCGGGTAGATGGTGCCGGTCGGCAGGTCGAGCTGCCCGTCGCTGCGGGCGCGCAGGGCCTCGATGACGGCGTAGCCGTGCAGTTCCCCCTGCTCCAGCACGGCCAGGAGCAGGGCGTCGAGGTGGCCGTGCAGCGCCTGAGCCTTCATGTGTAGTTACGCTACTTGTCAACCCGCCGGACCGCCAGCGGGACACGGGCCCCGGACGCCGTCGAGGTGCGGGTTCGCAGTGCCGTCGAGGTGCGGGTTCGCGGCGGCCCCGGGGTGCGGGGTCCGCCGACGCAGGGACGCCCATTAGGGTATGTGCCCAGAGTCACTCGGCGACCGCGAGGCCGCCGGGTGGGCAAACCCGACGCACACGGAGGTCAGCGTGGCCCGCCAGTCGCCCCAACGGCCCGACGCCGACGAACCCGAGCTCGACGACACCGATGGGCCGGCCGGGCCCGACGTGGAACCCGGCCCGGTCGACCGTTCGCTCTGGGACGAGCTGAACATCGATCCGGTCGAGATCGCCCTGCCCGCCGGCACCGGCTTCACGCTCCGGGCGTACCGGCCGGCACGCGAGCTGACCCCGACGGACGTCGTCGAGCGCGACGAGGACGACCCCTTCCTGGCCCGGCGTCAGGTCGTCGAGGCCGAGGACGACGACGAGGTGATCATCCTCGACGAGGAGTTCGCCGCCCTCACGGCGGAGGACGACGGAGCGGACGCCAAGGCCGAGGGCGACGGCAAGCGGACCGACCGCAAGCGCGACACCGCCGACCCGGACACCGACACCGCCGACCCGGACGCCGAGGCCGACGCCACGGACGACGACGCGGACACGGACACCGACGGCGACGACGAGGGCGACGAGGAGGTGCCGGTCTTCCTGAGCCACAAGGGCCGGCTGCTGCTGTTCAAGACCCCCGAGTCGCTGGTCAGCTTCGTCCGCTCCGGCGCACCCAACGACATGTCTCAACTGGACGGTTGGAATGAACTGTCCGAACGGGTGGAGCCCGCCGACATCGCCCCGCGCGACGAGGACACCTACGAGCTCGACCTGGTCGTGGAGAACCTGCGCGGCGGGCACGACACGTGGGACCCCACCCTGCTCATCGAGGCCGGCGAGGTCGCCCGCGACCTGTCGTACGCGCTGCGGCTGCCCGCCGTGCTGGACATGCTCTCGGCCGGTTCCAGCCTGGACGACCTCGACGAGGCGCTGCGCGCTTCTGTCAACGGCGGAGTCGGTGGTTTTCTCGGCCGTAGGCGGCTGAAAAAAATCGGGGCCCAGACCGCAAGCTTGGGATGGCGCACCATTGTCGGCAAGATCTCTGCCGTCGTGGACTGGCGCGACTGACCCCGAGCGGGGAGCATCAGTGGCTGGCAGTGAATAGACCGGTGTCCCGGGAGGAGGACGACGCCTTGGCGCTCGTGCGCGTGTACTGCGGTCTGGCCTCGGCAGATCCGGCTGACCGACCGGCCTCGGCCGGATCGACGCTGACGTCCGCCGTGGTCGACGACGCAGGCCGTCTGCTGCATGTCTACGAGATCAGCGACGACGCCGCCGGCTACGCCCGGCTCGTCACGCTGTTCGTGGAGCGGTCGGGCGGGCCGAGTGGCGTGGCGATCGCCGCCGACAGCGACGACCACGCGGTCACCTCACTGCTGAGCGCGGCCGGCCGTCCACTCGCGATCGCCGACGACGACTCGGTCGACGACTTCGCCGAGCGGTTCGCCGACGACGACTCCCTGGAGGAGATGCAGTCCGCGCCGGCCGAGCGGCGGGCGGTGGGCCTGGCCCGCGCCCTCCAGGCCGGCGCGCTCTCCGCGGTCACCCTGCCGACCCCCCGGGACCTGGCCGGTTTCAAGCAGGTCCTCGCCGCCCACGCCGCCCTGTCCAGCGGCCGGCACTCCGCCGCCGTGGCCCTGCGCGAGGTGCTCCGCGAGCTCTACCCGGCGGCCCTGCGGGCCTACCCGGACCCGGCCGAGCCGGTGGCGCTCGCCGTCCTCGACGCGTTGCCCGAGCCGAACATGCTCACCGGCACGTCGGCCCGGGGCCGGGACATGTCGGTGGCCGCCGAGGCGGTCACCGCACGGCTCACCGCCGACGGGGTCGCCGAGGCCGGGGAGATCGAGGCGGCCGTCACCGCGCTGCGGGTGGCCATCTCCGAGACCCCGCGCCGGGCCGCCGTCAACCGGGCGCTCACCTCCGCCGTCGCCGAGACCGTCCGGCAGTCGGTCGCCGCGGTACGCGCCTGCGACGCCGGCTGCGAGGCCCTGGTGGGCGCGCTCGCCACCCGGGTCAGCGCCCCGAGCCCGTTGCCCGGTCGCCGCGCCGCCGCCCGGCGGGGCGAGCAGGTGGCCGAACTGACCGGGATCAGCGGCACCGGCCCCGGGCTGCGTCCGGTCCGGCCCGCCGAGCCGGCACCGCCGGTGCCGACCGGTCGTCGTAGCCGCCCCGAGCCGGTCCCCGGCAGCGGCATGCCGGCCGCACCCCGACCGCTCGGCCCGCCGCCGGTGGCGCCCGCCCCGATCACCCCACCGCCGGTGGCCCCGGCACCGGTCACCCCGGCCGCCGCGGCCGGCCTGCCGACCTCGGCGCCGCCCGCGCGTACCGACCCGGGGATGCCCGTGGTCCGTCGCGGGTCGGACGCGCCGACCGCCATGATGCCGCCGATCCGTCGCGGGGTGGACGCGCCGACGAACCGGCCGGTCTCGGCCCCGCCGCCGCCTCCGCCGGGGATCACCCCGATCGCTCCGGCGCAGCGCGGCACCGTGCCACCCGCCGAGGCGGGTGAGCCGTTCCGGCCGACGCTGACCACCGCCGCGATCAACAACGCCCGCGCCGAGCGGCAGCGCACCGTGATCCCGCCCCGGCCGAAGACCACCGGCGCGCTCTCCACCCCCACCGGCGGATTCAGCGCCACCGACCTGAACGTCCCGGTGCCGGTCAGCCGGCCCGAGCCGGAGCAGCCCACCGCCCCGCCCGGGTCGCGGGCGAACTGGCCGCTGGTCAACAACCCGGAGGACCCGTCCGACAGCTCCGCCAACAACCCGGTGGTGCCGGCGTACGGCGAGCGGGCCGGCCGGTCGGCCGACGCCCCCACCGACGCGGGTGCCGGCCGCCGGATCACCCCGCCGTGGCTCGCCGACGACCTGCCGCAGGAGCCGCCGATGCTGCGGCTGGTGGAGCCGCCGCCGCTGGCCGACCGGGCCCTGCGGGACGGGCTGGACTCCCCCGCCGACCCGCACCTGGACACCCCGCCGCTGCGGCTGGTGGACCGGGACGAGGCCGGCCGGGCCGGGCGACCCCACCGGGCGGAGCAACTGGACCGCCCCACCCGGGCCGAGCGGCCGGGTCGGCTGGACCGTCCCGTTGACCGCCCCGACCGGCTGGACCGCACTGACCGCCCGGAACGTCTGGACCGGGCGGAGCGGCTCGACCGGGTCGAGCGGCCGGCACGCGGCGACCGGCCGGCCCTGGAGCGGCGACCGGAACCGGTCGAGCGCCGTCCCGCGCCGATGGAGCACCGCCCGCCGCCGGTCTCCGACGAGGGCGACGGCGACCTGCTGATCTTCGCCCAGGCGAAGTCGGCATGGTTCGTCGGGCACGGCGACGAGAGCGACCTGGAGTGGTCGTCCACCGCGGACACCGGTTGGCAGGCCGCCGAGAAGGTGGCGCAGCCGGCCGTCGGCGCGGAAACCTCCGCCGGGCTGCCCAAGCGGGTCCCGCAGGCCAACCTGGTGCCCGGTTCGCCGCTGCGCGAGGAGCGTCCGCTGCGGATCGTCCGGGACGCGGCGAGCCTCGCCGAGAACACCACAGGCTACTTCCGGGGTTGGCGTCGCGGCCAGGAGATCGGCGGTTTCGCCGTCGGCGGCCGGCCCGGCCGGGAGGCGGCCGGCGGCTGGGACTTCAGCCGGGACCCGACCGAGCGGGACGACGACCGGGAGTACGAGTTCCGCTCCGCCGGCTACCGCTCCTGACCCTCTGACAGCTCACCGCTGGCCCGACCGGTTCATCCGGTCGGGCCAGCGCCGTTGTGCGGACCGGAACGCACCTGCCCTACCTCGGGCACCGCCTCAGGTCGTTGACCCGCCAGCGGCCCGCAGGGCGGCGCGCGGACACGACCGCCGCAGACCTTCCCCCACCCGGGTAGGCCCACGCCATCCGGGCACGGCCCCAGGCATCCCCAGCCACCCGGACATGCCAGCTTCGCGGGATCAGGGGCAGGGGGCGGAGGGCCGGGGCGGAGGGCCGCCGACGGGCTTCCGGCGTACCGGGTCGGGAAACGCGGACGCGCCCGGTTGCGGCCGGAGCCGCCACCGGGCGCGTACGGAGTCGGTCAGGCCGGCGCGACCGCGCGCGAACGACGCATCGTCAGCACGTACTCGACCAACGAGATCAGCACGTGCTTGGTCGACTCCCGGTTACGGGCGTCGCAGGCGACCACCGGCACGTCGGTCGAGATCGCCAGCGCGTCCCGGACGTCCTGCGGGTCGTGGTACTGCATCCCGTCGAAGCAGTTGATCGCCACCAGGTACGGCAGCCGCCGGTGCTCGAAGAAGTCGATCGCCGCGAAGCAGTCGGCCAACCGGCGGGTGTCGACGAGCACCACGGCACCGATGGCGCCCCGGACCAGTTCGTCCCACATGAACCAGAACCGCGTCTGACCGGGCGTACCGAACAGGTACAGGATCAGATCCCGGTCGATCGAGATACGGCCGAAGTCCATCGCCACGGTGGTCGTCGTCTTGCCCGGCACCTGCCGGGTGTCGTCGACGCCCACACCGGCCGAGGTCATGATGGCCTCGGTGGTCAGCGGCGTGATCTCCGAGACCGAGCCGACCAGCGTCGTCTTGCCGACGCCGAACCCACCGGCGATAACGATCTTCGCCGACGTCACGCGCCCGTTCGGGGCAGGCGGCCGCTGCGACATGTCAGAGCCTGCGAAGTCCACTCAGCACCCTCTCCAGCAGTTCAGTGCCCACCGCGTCGTCCGAGTCGTCCAAGATGGTCGGCTCGTGGACCGCGACCAGGCCGTCCGTCGCCATGTCGGCGATGAGCACCCGGGCCACGCCGAGCGGAAGCTGCATCCGCGCCGCGATCTCGGCGAGCGACTGCACACGTCCGTCACACAGCGCGGCGATGTACTGGTGCTCCCGGCCCTGACCGCCGTTGCCACCGGCAGCAGCACGACCGCGCACCGTCGTCTCGACGAGCGCCTCCAGGGCGATGTCGAGCCGGGGACGGGTACGACCGCGGGTCACGGCGTACGGCCGGACCAACGCACCTGTCGGTTCGTCACGATCGACCATGTCGCCGCTCACCTCCTTCGTCCCCGGCACCGGCTCTCACCCGGTGGAACCCGTCGTTCTTGTCGTCCCGTGCCGACCAGGCGGTCAGCCCGGTCAGCCCATCATCCCGACAGCCGTACGGGCCTGCGGCGTGAGCGCGTCGCCGACCCGGTCGACCAGCAGCGCCATCTCGTACCCGACCTGACCGACGTCGCAACTGCGCGCGGCCAGGACGGCGAACGACGACCCGTCCGAGATGGACATCAGGAACAGGAAACCGTTGTCCATCTCGACGACGGTCTGCAACACCGCGCCGCCCTCGAAGCAGCGGGCCGCCCCCTGGGTCAGGCTGACCAGGCCGGACGCGATCGCGGCCAGCTGGTCGGCCCGGTCCCGGGGCAGGTCACGCGACGAAGCGAGGAGCAGGCCGTCGGCGGAGACCGCGACCGCGTGCGCGACACCCGGCACCCGGTCGGCGAAGTTGGCCAGCAGCCAACCCAGATCCTGCGTAGTTGTCATCCTTCTTGCTCCTTCTGCCCGCTCCCGCCCGCCGGGCCGGAGCCAGACGACGAGGATTGCTGCCCGCCCGGAGTCGCGTCCGGGTTGGTGGGGTTGTCCGAGGTGGTCCGGCCGCGTTGCACACCTCGATGGTAGGCCGAGAGCAGACCCCTGACCGCTTCCGGCGTCCGCCGCTGCACCGACGTGGTCGGCTTCTCGATCGCCCCCGGCACGAGCTGCGCCATCGGCGTCCGCTTCGGCAGGCCGGTCTGGGTGGTGCCGGCCACCGGTGCCTCGGTCGCGGCCACCGCCGCCCGCCAGCCTTCGTCGGCGGCGGTCTGCCAGCCGGCGGGCGGCGCGGTGGGACGTCGGTTCGCCGGGCCGTCGCCGCGACCGGGGAACCCGCCGCCGTTCACTGTCGACCCGTTGTCACGCGGCACGCCCCCGGCCGGCGCAGTGTCTGCCATCGGTGCGCTACCTGTCGTCCCTGGTGCGGTGTACTGGGCCGGGTGACCGGCGGTGTCGACGGCCGCATGGGTGGCCGTCGTGCCGTTGGCCGCCTGCTTGGCGCCGGCCGCGTCCTCGGGGCCGGGCTTACGGGTACGGAACCAGGCCGACTCCAGCTCCCGGAAGATCGGCAGCTCCATCGTCTCGTCCGCGTACCGCTGCTGGGGAACCTGCTGCGGTGCCGACGGCCGGTTGGCCGGCGTCGCCTGGGCGGCCCGCACCGGCGGCGCGGGCTGCCGGGTGACCGGCGCTGCCGGCTCGGCGCGCGGCACCCGGGGCAGCTCGGTGGTCATGTCCAGCGCGGCGGCGAGCCGCTCGGGGACCGGCGGGGTGGCCGTGTCCCGGTCGGGGTTCGCCACCGGCGGCCAGGCCGGCGGGGCGGCGGCACCCGGCGCGGCCCCGCCCGAGGTGGGCCGGGACGGCAGCGGACCGATGGGCGGCCCGGAGACCGGCGCGGCCGGGCCCGGCTGACCGGCGTACGGGGACGCCGACACCGGGTAGCCCGGTGCGGGCTGACCCGACACCGGGTAGCCGTAGGTCGGCTGACCGGACACCGGGTAACCGGAGACCGGCTGGCCCGAGACGGGCTGACCGGACACCGGGGCGACCGGGTACGCGGGTGGCAGCGGCGGGGCCGACACCGGCGGTACCGGCGGGGAGCTGTACGGCCGGGCCTCGGGGCTGCTCGGCAGCTGACGCGGGATGACCGGCTGCTGGCCAGTGCTGTCCGGGTCGTCGGTGCTCCGCCGCTGCGGCAGCGGGTCGATCGCCTGCCCGTTGGTGGCACGCGGGTTGAAGCCGTCGCCACCGTTGATCCCGCTGGCGCCGGTGAGGTCGGACCAGGCGGGCATCCCGCGCCCGCCGTTGGCGGGGGCGGGGGAGCCGTTGCGCGGTGCCGGGTCGAAGGGCCGCCCGCCGAGGGTGACCTGGTTGCCGGACTCACCCGCCCGGGGGGCCGGCGGCTGGCCGTTGCCGAGGGCGGGAAGCGCGCCGAACGTCGACGGGGTGCCGGCACCGCCGAAGGCCGGCGCGGCACCGGAGCCACCGAAGGCCGGGGCGGCCCCGCCGCCGAACTGCGGGCCGGCGGCCGGCAGCCCCGGCGTGCCGGGGGCCCGGCCGCTGAGCGCCCGGGGCACCAGCACCGACGTGGGCAGGACGACCTCGGCCACGGTGCCCCGGTCGGTGCCGGGACGCAGCTCGACCTTGACGCCGTGCCGGGACGCCAGCCGGGCGACCACGACCAGGCCCATCATCCGGGAGACGGCCACGTCCACCTGGGGTGGCGTGGCGAGCCGCTCGTTGAGGTCGGTCAGCTGCTCGGCGCTGATGCCGATGCCCCGGTCCTCGACGTAGAGCGACGCGCGGTCGCCGACCCGGCGGGCCTCGACCATCACCTGGGAGTCCGGCGGGGAGAACGCGGTCGCGTTGTCGAACAGCTCGGCGACCAGGTGCACCAGGTCGTTGACCGCGTGCGCGGAGACCTCGATGTCCCGGTCGATGACCCCGAACTCGATCCGGGTGTAGTGCTCGACCTCGGACTGGGCGGCGCGCAGCACGTCGATCAGGGCGGCCGGTTCGCGCTGCACGCGGGTCGAGTCGGCACCGGCGAGGACCAGCAGGTTCTCGTCGTTGCGGCGCATCCGGGTGGCCAGGTGGTCGAGCTGGAACAGCTCGGCCAGGCGGTCCGGGTCCTCCTCGCCGCGCTCCAGCCGGTCGAGGTGGCCGATCAGCCGGTCGACCAGGATCTGCGAGCGGCGGGCGAGGTTGACGAACATCGTCGCGACCGAGGAACGGAGCGCGGCCTGCTCGGCGGCCGTCCGGACGGCCTCCAGGTGGACGGCGTTGAACGCCTCGGTCACCTGGCCGAACTCGTCGCGGCTGCGGACCGGCAGCGGCTCGGCGATCTGGTTGGCCAGCTGGGCCGGCGACTGCTGGCCGGTGAACTGCGGGTCCCGTAGCCGGGCCACCGCCTGCGGGAGGCCGAACTGGGCGATGGACAGGGCACCCTGGCGCAGGTCACGCAGGGAGCGGGCCATCGACCGGGCGACCAAATAGGCGAAGAGGATCGCCAGCAGCAGCATGCTCAGCAGCAGGCCGGTCTCCAGGAAGACCTGACGCTGCACGTCGGAGCGCAGCTCGTCGGCCTTGGCCACCACGTCGCTGTCGAGGCGCACCTCGACGGCCCGGTTGAGCTGGGCGTACGCGACCATGGCCGCGTCCCACTGGTCGGTGCTGAAGGTGAGGCCGTCGAGCTTGTCGCTGTTGAGCGCGCTGACCTGGCCGGCGTAGATGTCGGCCTGCCGCCGGTCGGAGCCGGAGACGGTCTGGTCCTGGAACTCGCGCTCGGCGCGGCTCGCCACGGCCTGGAAGCTCTGCAGGGCCTGCTGCTCACCGGTGTTGCTGGAGATGTACAGCTCGCGCAGGGCCGGGGTGTACGCCTTCTGGAGCAGCACCTGGTGCACCGCGATCCGGCGGACGGAGGCGTACTCCTTGGCGCGGGCCATCGCGGCGGCGGCGCGCATCTGGTCGCTGAGGTCGTTGTCGCCGGCGAGCTGGGTGGCCGAGTCACGGATGGTGATCAGATTGTTGATCAGGCCCGTGTACCGGCTGACCGCCTCGCTGAGCCGCAGCTTGCCGTTGTAGACCTGGCTGCGGATGCCGGGCATCTCGGTCAGGTCGCTGTCGATCCGGTCGAGCTGTGTCTCCAGGGTGGCCGGCAGTCCCTCGATCTCGGCACGCTGCTGCGAGTACGGCGCCTTGGACTGGTCGACCCGCTGGTTGACCCGGTTGTACGCCTCCTGGTATTGGGCGCGGGCCTGCCCCTTGGGCGAGCCGAGCAGGAGGACGGCGTTGGTGCGCTCGTCCTGGAGGGTGTTGACGAGGTCACCCGAGTAACCCACCAGGTTGGCCAGGTCACCGGCCCGGTTGGCGTTGTTGAGCGTCTGCAGGTGGTCCACCAGTCCGCTGGTGCCCACGACGACCGTGGCGATGGTCGGCACGATCATGATCAGCCCGAGCTTGGACCAGATCGGCATGTCGCGGAGCCGGCCGGCCGGCCGACGCAGACGCGACAGGAAGGAGTTCGCCGTCGTTGGCCGTTTGCTCACGTCACCGCCCTCGCGATTACAGCGTCTCCGCGTTGCCACGGGCAACGCCCAGCAGCCGACCCGGCGGGTCGGACCTCCGAGATTCCATCACGCCTCCCCTGAAAGAGAAAGCCCAGGTTGTCGGTCGCCGGAGGTGTGATGAGATGTTGATGCAATTTGATCGCAATCCGTCTTTCCGGAGTTACCCAAAGTAATGGAATATCGCCACCGCGTCGTCCTCCTCGCCGGCCCCTCCGGGTCTGGAAAGTCGTACATAGCGCAACGAACCAGGCTTCCCGTGCTCTGCCTGGACGACTTCTACAAGAACGGTGATGACCCTACGTTGCCGCGACAGAACGGACTGGTCGACTGGGACGCGCCCGAGTCGTGGGACGCGGGAACGGCGGTGGAGACAATTGCCCGACTGGCCCAGCAGGGCCGGGCCGACGTGCCGGTCTATGCGATCGGTGCGGATCGACGGGTGGCCACCCGGCCATTCGAGGTGACCGGATCGCCACTCTTCATCGCCGAAGGGATTTTCGCCGCCGAGATCGTCGAGGAATGCCGCCGCCGGGGACTGCTCGCGGGGGCGTACGCGCTGCGCCGGCCGCGCGGGGCGACCTTCGTCCGGCGGCTGGCCCGGGACCTGTCCGAACAGCGCAAGGCGCCGAAGGTGCTGGTCCGGCGCGGGCTGGCGCTGCTGCGCGCCGAACCGGCGGTGCTGCGGCGGCAGACCGGCCTCGGTGCCGAGGCGGCCCACGCCCGGGAGTTCCTGCGCCGGGTGGCCGACCTGGTCGCCGGCCACCCGCACCGCTGAGTCAGCCGATCAGCTTCGCGTACGCCGGCTTGATCACCTCGTCGATGATCGCCAGCCGCTCGTCGAACGGGATGAAGGCGCTCTTCATCGCGTTGACCGTGAACCACTGGAGTTCCTTCCAGCCGTAGCCGAAGTTCTCCACCAGCAGCGCCATCTCGCGCGACATCGAGGTGCCGCTCATCAGCCGGTTGTCGGTGTTCACCGTCACCCGGAACCGCAGCTCCCGCAGCAGCCCGATCGGGTGGTCGGCGATCGACGCCACCGCGCCGGTCTGCACGTTCGACGACGGGCACAGCTCCAGCGGGATGCGCTTGTCCCGCACGTACGCGGCCAGCCGGCCGAGCGTCGGCACCGGGCCCGGGGTGATGTCGTCCACGATCCGCACCCCGTGGCCGAGCCGGTCCGCCCCGCACCACTGGATCGCCTGCCAGATCGACGGCAGCCCGAACGCCTCGCCGGCGTGGATGGTGAAGTGGAAGTTCTCCCGCTGGAGGTACTCGAACGCGTCCAGGTGGCGGGTGGGCGGGAAACCGGCCTCGGCGCCGGCGATGTCGAAGCCCACCACCCCGGCGTCGCGGTGCCGGACGGCCAGCTCGGCGATCTCCTGCGACCGGGCGGCGTGCCGCATCGCGGTGAGCAGGGTGCCGACCCGGATCGGGGTGCCCGACGCGGCGGCCTCCGCGCTGCCCTCCACGAAACCGGCGACGACCGCCTCGACCACCTCGTCCAGGGTGAGGTTCTGCTCCAGGTGCTGCTCGGGGGCGAACCGGACCTCGGCGTACACCACGCCGTCGGCGGCCAGGTCGAGCGCGCACTCCCGGGCCACCCGGCGCAGCGCCGGGACGGTCTGCATGACCGCGACGGTGTGCGCGAACGTCTCCAGGTAGCGCTCCAGCGAACCGGAGTGCGCCGCCTCCGCGAACCACCGGCCGAGCGTGTCGGGATCGGTGCTCGGCAGCTCGTGCCCCACCTCGGCGGCCAGCTCGACGACCGTCGCCGGCCGCAGGCCGCCGTCGAGGTGATCGTGCAGCAGCGCCTTCGGGACCTTGACGATGTCCTCGTATCGGATTGCGACCATCCCCCGACCCTAGTCACGCCCCCCGACCGCCCGCGATCAGGCTCGCGCGGCCCGGCGACGCGCCGGTGTCGGGCTCGCAACGGTGCCGATGTAGCGGCATCAGGGGCGAGGGGATACCGCTACATCGGCACCTTTGAGTTGATCATGGAGTCTGGGGACACAGCGCCGGCCCGCCCAGGCCGCGCGCCGTAGGCTGCTGCGGGTGACCGCGCCGCACCCGTTCGAGCAGCCCGTCGACGCGACGCACCCGCAGATCGTCGCCCGGCTGCGCTGCCCGGTCTGCGCCCGGCCGCTGGCCGCCGCCACCGACACCCGCGCCCTGCGCTGCCCCCGCCGGCACAGCTTCGACCTGGCCCGCCAGGGGTACGTCACCCTGCTCGCCGGCCGTGCCCCGCACGTCGGGGACACCGCCGACATGGTCGCCGCCCGGGCCGACTTCCTGGCCGCCGGGCACTACGACGTGATCTCGTCCGCGCTGGCCGAGGCGGCGGCGTCCGCCCTGGCGACACCGACCGGCCCCGCCGAGGCGAGCGGGAACGCTGACGGGGCGGAGCGGGCGGGCTTCGGGGCGTACCCGCTGGTCGTGGAGGCCGGGGCGGGCACCGGCCGGCACCTCGCGGCGGTGCTGGCGGCATGGCCCGACGCCGTCGGCCTGGCCCTGGACGTCGCCAAGCCGGCGCTGCGCCGTGCTGCCCGCGCCCACCCGCGCGCCGCCGCCGCGCTCGCCGACACCTGGCAGCGGTTGCCGCTGGCCGACCGGTCGGTCGCCGTGCTGCTCGACGTCTTCGCCCCGCGCAACGGCGACGAGTTCCACCGGGTGCTGCACCCGGCCGGGGTGCTGCTGGTGGTCACCCCCACCGACGCCCACCTCGCCGAACTGGTCGACGTGCTCGGGCTGCTGCGGGTCGACCCGGCCAAGGCCGACCGGGTCGCCGACAGCCTCGCCGGGCGGTTCACGCCGGAGCACACCGCCGTGCACACCGCCCGGCTCAGCCTCGACCGGGCCGAGGTCGGCACCCTGGTCGGGATGGGGCCGAGTGCCTGGCACACCGACCCGGCGCGGCTCGCCGCCGCGATCGACGCGCTGCCCACGCCGGTCGCCGTGACCGCGTCGGTACGCCTGACCACCTGGCGTCCCCGCTGACCCAACGGTCAGGTGGAGAGGTCGACCTCTTCCCAGCCGGGCGGCTCGTCGTGGTAGGGGCCACGCAGCACCACCGCCCACTCCAACGCCCACCGGCGCTGGCCGATCGCGTTCGCGTCCACCAGGCCGGGCAGCCGGTGCCCCGACTTCTCCACCTCCAGGTACGCCCAGTCCAGGCAGTAGTGCAGGTCGAGCAGGGCGGCGGCGTCCGCGGGGTGTTGCGGGGCGGCCAGGATGCGGGCCCGCCACTGGTCGAAGGTCTCCCCACCGGCCAGGTACGGCATCCGCTCCACCAGCCGCTCGTCCACCGGGATGGTCGGGTCGAGCTGCTTGCTCAGGCCCAGCACCCAGGACAGCGAGAACAGCGCGTCGTGGTGCAGGACGAACGAGCGGTGGTCGCCCTTGCCGCCCACCACGAACTGCCACTCGGGCGGGGTGACCATGTCGACCAGGTGGGATTCGAGCAGCCAGCTCATCGCGGTCTGCGCCGGCATCCCGAAGCACCGGGCCAGGATCAGGTGCAGCACCGCGATGCGCGCCTCGATCTCCCCGGTGGGCCGCAGTTCGATCTCGTCGCCCGGCTCCCAGACCAGGGGAAACTGGGCCGGCGGCAGGGGCAGGCGCAGCCGGGACAACTCGTCGAGGCTCGCCTCGCGGACCTCGCGGGGATCGGGCGCGGCTACCAGCACGATCGGATTCCCTGTCTGCTCACGCGGCGTCACCGCCGTCCGGTCCCCCTGACCAGGGAGGATAGCGTTCCGTTGCGACCGGCACCATGCCGGCCGACCCCCGTAGACCGACCGCAGGCCGGTGCTGCCGACCGTCAGCCGATCCGCTCGATGACCAGCGGCGACGCCGACGGCGCGGTGGCCGACACCCGGACCGCCAGGGCCGCCTCGGCGCGTGCGGCCGGCAGCCGTACCGTGTCGTCGGCGCGCAGCTCGTACAGCGGTTCGCCGGCCCGCACCGGGTCGCCGGGCCGCTTGTGCAGCACCACCCCGGCGGCGGCGCTGACCGGGTCCTCCTTGCGGGCCCGGCCCGCGCCGAGCCGCCACGCGGCCACCCCGATCGCGTACGCGTCGACGGACTCGACGAAGCCGTCGGTGTCGGCGCGGACCACCTCGACCTCGTTGGCGGTGGGCAGCGGGGCGTCCGGGTCGCCGCCCTGGGCGCGGATCATCGCGCGCCAGGCGTCCATCGCCCGCCCGTCGCGCAGCGCGGCGGCCGGGTCGGCGTCGGGCAGGCCGGCCGCGTCGAGCATCTCCCGGGCCAGCGCCAGGGTCAGCTCCACCACGTCGGCGGGGCCGCCGCCGGCGAGCACCTCGACCGACTCGGTCACCTCGACCGCGTTGCCGACGGTCAGGCCGAGCGGGGTGGACATGTCGGTGAGCAGGGCGACCGTCTGCACCCCGTGGGCGTCGCCGAGGGCCACCATCGTCCGGGCCAGCTCGCGGGCGTCGGCCACGTTCTTCATGAACGCGCCGGAGCCGACCTTGACGTCGAGGACCAGCGCCCCGGTGCCCTCGGCGATCTTCTTGCTCATGATCGACGAGGCGATCAGCGGGATCGCCTCGACGGTGCCGGTGACGTCGCGCAGCGCGTACAGCTTGCGGTCGGCGGGGGCGAGCGCGGCGCCGGCCGCGCAGATCACCGCGCCGACGTCGCGGAGCTGGGCGAGGAACTCGTCGTTGCTCAGCGCCGCCCGCCAGCCGGGGATCGACTCCAGCTTGTCGAGGGTGCCGCCGGTGTGCCCGAGGCCCCGGCCGGAGAGCTGCGGGACCGCGCCGCCGCAGGCCGCGACCAGCGGGGTGAGCGGCAGGGTGATCTTGTCACCGACCCCGCCGGTGGAGTGCTTGTCGACCGTCGGCCGGTCCACCGCGGACAGGTCCAGCCGCTCGCCGCTGGCGATCATCGCGGCGGTCCACCGGGCGATCTCCGGCACCGACATGCCACGCAGCAGGATCGCCATGGCCAGCGCCGACATCTGCTCGTCGGCCACCAGCCCCCGGGTGTACGCGTCGACCACCCAGTCGATCTGGCCGTCGCTGAGCACACCCCCGTCCCGCTTGGCCCGGATGACGTCGACCGCGGTAAAAGCACTCACCGTTGAGTTCCCTCTGAAGTCGTTGCAGTAACCGGCGTGACCGCCGGACGGGTCAGGACGCGGCCCAGCGGACCGGGATCTCCAGCGGCGGCTCGCCCTCGCCGGCCCAGAAGATGGTGCCCTCCGCGTCCACCACCACGACCCTCGGCGTCCGGGCCAGCCCCCAGGTGATCGCCGCCGCCGGGTCGCCCCAGCTCGGGCCCTCCTCCAGCACCCCCGGCCCGGCCTCGTCGCTGTCGCCCGCCGACCGCTCCCAGTACGCCGTCCAGATCTGCTGCCCGGCGGAGAGGTCCGGGTGCACGAAGACGGTGCCCCGCCCCCGCCAGGCGGCCAACCGGTCCGGCACCACCGGCACCGGGTTCTCGCCGACGACCGCCTCGATGTCGGCCACGTCGAAGGCGTGCGGCAGCAGCTCCGCCATCCGCAGCGGGCCGGTCCTCGACTCGACCAGGCACTCCGGGCCGCCGTTCTCCCAGAGCAGCTGCCGGCACCGGCCACACGGCATCAGCGGCTCCCCGGTGGCGTCCACGCAGGACATCGCGACCAGCCGGCCGCCGCCGGTGGCGTGCAGCGCCGAGACCACCCCGCACTCGGCGCACAGGGTCACCCCGTAGCCGGCGTTCTCCACGTTGCAGCCGACCACCACCCGGCCGTCGTCGACCAGGGCCGCCGCGCCGACCGGGAACTTCGAGTACGGCACGTAGGCGTGCCGCATCACCTCGGTCGCGGCGGCCCGCAGGCGCTCCCAGTCGATCTCGCTCATCCCCTCATTCTGCCCAGGTCACCCCGCCCGGGTGCGGGAAGGGTGCCGGTCAGCCGCCCGTCGTGTCCGCCGGGAACGGCGCGGGCCCGGCAGGGAGGTCCCCGCCGGGCCCGCGCCGGGGGCGTCGTTCAGCCCTTGACGTACGGCTTGCCGTCGGCGGCGGGCGCCCGGACCCGACCGACCAGCCCGGCCACCGCCAGGATGGTCGCCAGGTAGGGCAGCATCGCCAGGAACTGGTTGGGGATGCTGCTGCCGATCGCCCCCAGATAGGTGGCTAGCTGGTCGGCGAAGCCGAAGAACAGCGCGGCGAGCAGCGCGCCGATCGGGCTCCACCGGCCGAAGATCAACGCGGCCAGGGCGATGAAGCCCTTACCGCCGATCATGTTCTTGGTGAAGCTGTAGAGCGCCAGCGTGTACGACGCGCCGCCGATGCCGGCCACCACGCCGGCCAACAGCACGTTGCGGTACCGCAGGCCCAGCACCTTGACCCCGAGGGTGTCGGCGGCGGTCGGGTGCTCCCCCACCGACCGGGTCCGCAGGCCCCACCGGGTACGGAACAGCGCGAGGTGGATGACCAGCACCAGCAGCAGTCCGAGGTAGAGGAAGATGTTGCCGCGGAACAGCGCCGGCCCGAGCAGCGGGATGTCCTTCAGCAGCGGGATCTCCCAGTTGCCGAACCGCGGCGCGCTGTTGTACTTCTCCGCGTCGGTCTGCATCAGCCGCTCGTAGAGGAAGCCGGTGACGCCGACCGCCAGCAGGTTGAGCACCACCCCCATCACGACCTGGTCGACCAGGTAGCGGATGGCGAACACGGCAAGCAGCAGCGAGATGAACGCGCCACCGACCGCCGCCGCCACCAGGCCCACCCAGACGCTGCCGCTGAGGCTGCCGAAGAGCGCGCCGCTGAACGCGCCCATCAGCAACTGCCCCTCGATGGCGACGTTGACCACGCCGGACCGCTCGCAGAGCACCCCGGCCAGCGCACCGAAGATCAACGGCAGGGCCAGGACGAAGGTGCCCCGGACGATGTTGACCATCGGCATGAAGTTGCGGCCCTCGGGGGCGGCGGAGACCTGCCAGCACAGGAAGCTCAGCACGAAGGCGACCAGCCCGACCCCGAGGACCAGGGTGAACCAGCGCTTCGGGACCCCGGCCAGCAGCGCGCCGCCGGCCCCGGCGGCGACGACCCCGAACAGGATCGCGCCGAGGGTGCCCTGGATCTCCAGCGCCGCGCCGCCCTCGGTCTCGCTGAGGGTGAACCGGGCCTGCTGGCCGGTGGCCAGCGCCCCGAACAGCACGGTGGCGAGCACGCCCAGCGCCAGCAGGACCGCGCCGACCTTACGGGGACGGGTCCAGAAGCCCTCGTCGACCGCGGCCACGGCGACGTCGGGGACAGCGGTGGTGGACATGCCTCACCAGCCCTTCGCGAGGCTCGTCTGCAACCGGGCGGCACGGGCGGCCCGGAGCTGGAAGATCGCCTTCACCAGGGCCGGCGCGGCGATGAAGATGACGATCAACGCCTGGAGCACGGTGACCAGCTCCAGCGAGATCCCGGAGTACGACTGCATCCGGTTGCCGCCGGCCTGGAGCGCGCCGAACAGCAGCGCGGCCAGCAGCACACCCCACGGCTTCACCCGGCCGAGCAGCGCCACCAGGATGCCGTCGAAGCCGATCTGCGCGATCACCAGCGGGGTCAGCGCGTTCGCGGTGGAACCCAGCACCATCTGGCTGCCGCCGAGGCCGGCGAGCATCCCGGCGATCACCATCACCAGCACGTACGTCTTGGTGACGCTGATGCCGGCGGTCCGTGCCGCGTCCGGGTTGGCCCCGACGGCCCGCAGCTCGAAGCCGAGCGTCGACCGGTTGAGCAGCCAGGCGATGGCCCAGGTGGCGAGCACCGCGAGCAGGATGCCGGCGTGCACCCGCAGGTTGTCGCCGAGCAGCCGGGGCAGCGCGGCCGAGGAGTCGACCGGGCGGCTGATCGCGTCC
Organism: Micromonospora sp. HM134; assembly: GCF_007833915.1. Taxonomy (NCBI): domain Bacteria; kingdom Bacillati; phylum Actinomycetota; class Actinomycetes; order Micromonosporales; family Micromonosporaceae; genus Micromonospora; species Micromonospora sp. HM134. The sequence goes on along the minus strand of NZ_CP041061.1, from coordinate 856,203 downwards.
GCCCGGTCCGGGTTCTGCACGCCGTTCTGCACGATGATCCAGGACAGGAAGTAGACGGCGACGTAGTTGAGCATGATCGTGTTGATCACCTCGTGCGCACCGGTCCGGGCCTTGAGGATGCCGGGGACGAAACCCCACACCGCGCCGCCGACCGCACCGGCGATCAACGCGACGACCAGGTGCACCACCGGCGGCAGCGGCAGCGCGAAACCGGCGACCGCGGCCAGGACCACGCCGATCGTCGCCTGGCCCTGGGCACCGATGTTGAACAGGCCGCCCCGGAAGGCGAGCGCCACCGACAGGCCGGTGAACACCAGCGGCGCGGTGTAGGTGAGGGTCTCCGAGATCGGGCTGAGCGCGGCGGTGAAACCGGACGCCTCCGGGTCGAAGACCGCCCCCTTGAACAGGTTGGCGTACGCCTCGCTGACCACCGTCCAGCTCGCGTTGAGGGCGTCGGTGGGGCGGGCCGTGATGTAGCCGTAGGTGGCCAGCACGTCCGGGTCCGACACGATGATCAGGACCGCGCCGACCAGCATCGCCAGCACCAGGGCCAGCACGGTGACGGTGACCGTGTTGGCGGCCCACAGGTTGTCCAGGAACAGCCGGCCCAGCGTGGGCCGGGGCCCCGGCGCGGGCTGCTTGGGTGAGGTCATCGTGGCGCCCCGGTCGGCCTTGCCGGTCAGCGCCAGCTCCGCCTCGGTCGCCGGTTCCTTGTCCGGGGAGCCGGACACCGGGTTGGGGTTGCTCATGCCTCGTCCTCGTCACCAGGGCGTTCGGGGGCCGGCGTCACGCCGCCGGCCGTACCGCCGGTCGCCCCGCCCGGGGTGACCACGCCGTCGGTCGGGGCCGGTGCGGGGCCGTCGGGGGTGATGCCGGCCATCAGCAGGCCGATCTCCTCGCGCGGGGTGTCCGGGCCGACGATGCCGATGATCCGGCCCCGGTACATCACCGCGATCCGGTCGGCGAGGCCGATCACCTCGTCCAACTCGCTGGAGACGACCATGACGGCGGTGCCGACGTCGCGCTCGCGGACGACCCGGCTGTGGATGAACTCGATCGAGCCGACGTCCACCCCCCGGGTGGGCTGGGCGGCGATGAAGAGCTTCAGCGGCCGGGACAGTTCCCGGGCCACGATCACCTTCTGCTGGTTACCGCCGGACAGGGTGCCGACCGCCGCGTCCGCCGACGGGGTACGCACGTCGAACTGCTCGATCCGCTCCTTCGCCGAGGCGGCGATCGCGTCCGGCCGCAGCGCCAGGCCCCGGCCGAACGGCGGCCGGTCGTAGATGTCGAGGACCAGGTTCTCGGCGACGCTGAACTCCTTGACCAGGCCGTCGACGCTGCGGTCCTCGGGGACGTAGCCGACCCCGGCGCGGAGCACCTTCTTGGTGGACCAGCCGTGGATCGACTCGCCGTCGAGGGTCACCGTGCCGGCGAGCGTCGGGCGCAGCCCCATGATCGCCTCGATCAGCTCGGTCTGCCCGTTGCCCTGCACGCCGGCCACGCCGAGCACCTCACCGGCGCGTACGGTCAGGTCGACGCCGTCCACCGCGCGGACCTGCCGGTCGTCGTCGACTACCAGGCCGGCGACCTCCAGGATCGGCCGGCCCGGGGTGGCGGGCTGCTTGTCGACGGTGAGCCGGACGTCGCGGCCGACCATCAGCGCGGCCAACTCGTCCCGGCTCGCCTCCGGGGAGGCGGTGCCGACGGTCCGGCCGCGCCGGATCACGGTGATCCGGTCGGCGATGGCCTTGACCTCGCCGAGCTTGTGGGTGATGAAGACGATCGACTTGCCGGCCGCCTTGAGCGACCGCATGACCGTGAGCAGTTCCTCGGTCTCCTGCGGGGTGAGCACGGCGGTCGGCTCGTCGAGGATCAGCAGGTCGACGTCGCGGGTGAGCGCCTTGACGATCTCGACCCGCTGCTGGATGCCGACCGGCAGGTCCTCGATCACCGCGTCCGGGTCGACCCGCAGGTTGTACCGCGCGGAGACCTCGGCCACCTCGCGGCGGGCGCGCCGCCGGTCGAGGAAGCCGACGATGCCGCCCCGGACCTGCTCCGCGCCGAGCATGATGTTCTCGGCCACGGTGAAGACCGGCACCAGCATGAAGTGCTGGTGCACCATGCCGATCCCGGCCCGGATCGCGTCCGAGGGGCCCTTCAGCTTCAGCGGCTGGCCGTCGACCAGGATCTCGCCCTCGTCGGGCTGGTAGAGCCCGTAGAGCACGTTCATCAGGGTCGACTTGCCGGCACCGTTCTCGCCGAGCAGGGCGTGGATCTCTCCAGGCTCCACCGTCAGGTCGATGTGATCGTTGGCGACCAGATCACCGAACCGCTTGGTGATGCCGCGCAGTTCGAGTCTCAGCGCAACCTCCTGGAGTGCGAGCGATGGTGCAGCCTAGCTGCCGGTCGACCGGCCACCGGGGTGCCGGCCGGCCGGTGCGCGGACCGGCCGCCCCGACGCCGTGAGGTTGCCCACGTACGCCGGGACGGCCGGTCGTCATGCCTGGTCCCCGCCGGCCGCCGCTGCCGATGATCCCATCGCGGCGGCCGGCGCGGCGGTCACTTGGTCGGCTGGGCCTTCGAGGTGACCGTGATGGTGCCGGCGGCGATGTCCGCCTTGATCTTCTCGACCTCGGCCTTGAGGTCCGCCGGGACCTTGCTGTCGAAGTCGTGGTACGGGGCGATCGACACGCCGTTGTTGGCGAGGTTGCCGACGAAGCCCGGGGTGGCGGCGAGCTTCTCGCCACCGGCGGCCTTGAGCACGGCGTCCTTGACGGCGTCCGGGATGTTCTTGACCACGGTGGTCAGCAGCGCCGCGCAGTCCGGGGTGCTCTCGCAGCCGTCGACGTCGACCCAGACGACCGAGTACTTGCCGCCCGACGCCTTCGCCGCGGAAGTGGTGCCGAGGCCCGCGCCACCGGCGACCGGCATGACGATGTCGGCGCCCTGGGCGACCAGCGCGTCGGAGACCTTCTTGCCCTCGTCCTGCTTGGCGAAGTCGTTGGTGAAGGAACCCTTCTGGGTCGCCTTGTCCCAGCCCAGCACCTGGACGTTCTTGCTCTTGGTCTTGTTGTAGTACGCCACGCCGTCGGCGAAGCCGTCCATGAAGATGGTCACCGGCGGGATCGGCAGGCCACCGTAGGTGCCGACCTTGCCGCTCTTGCTCATCCCGGCGGCCAGGTAACCGGCCTGGAAGGCGGCCTGGGCGGTGTCGAACTGCATCGGGTAGACGTTCGCCGTGGCCGGGTTCGCGTCCACGATGCCGAACTGCTGGTTCGGGTTCGCGGCGGCGATCTTCTTGGTGGCGTCGGACATCAGGCCACCGACGGCCAGGATGAAGTCGCACTTCTGGTTGACGTACCCGGTCAGGTTGACCTCGTAGTCCGCCTCGGCCTTCGACGCGACGTACTTGATGTCGATCTTGTCGTTGGCCTTCTTGGCCTCCTCCAGGCCCTTCCAGGCGGAGGTGTTGAACGACTTGTCGTCGATGCCGCCGACGTCGGTCACCATGCAGGCGCTGTACTTCTTGTCGCCGCTGCCACCGGCGTTGTTGTCGTCGTCCGGGGCCTCACCACACGCGGCGGCACCCAGCACGAGCCCACCCGCCGCGATGGCAGAGGCGATCCGCATCCCACGCACAGAGCGCAAGACGTCTCCTTCCATTGCTCACCGCCTCGTGCGGTGGCAGCCCTTGAACCGACAGGCGTTGTGCCGCCGGCATCCCACGTTACGGACGGGAGCGTAGCCCCGCGTCCACCCACCGGCCGCCAATCGTGCACGACTGTTGAACGCTCGTTATCCCGGCGTAACCCTGGCGTGGGGCACATCACTCAACGTGCCGGCGCTGACCGGTCCGGTGTCACGAACATCCGTTTCCGGCGACCTCCACCGGCTACCGCCAGAACACCGCCACGGCGGCCGTGACCAGGGTCAACCCGATGATCGCCAGGAAGTGGCCCCGGGCCACCTGCGCCCGCTTCCGGGAGAAGAAGACCATGACGAAGATGAGCAGGGCCAGCACCAACTTGGTAACAAGCTTCGCGGGGGCCGGCTCGTCCCCGTCGCGTAGCGGCGCGGACAGGCCAACACCGGTCAGCAACTGGATCACCGAGCCCCAGAGCATGGCCGCGTTGATCCGCAGCCGGCCGCTGACGTACTGGGCGACGGCACCGCCGAGCAGCAGCGCGAACCCGATCAGATGGACGTAGAGAAGGACCAGTCGGAGAGCTTCCACGCCGGCCATCCTCCCTCATCAACGACACTTTGTAGTAGGTGGCCCGCCGGCTGAGTTCAATCCGTGATCTCGCCGCTCCCGCCGGCCGGCGTCCCGGGCCGCCGGCCGCCCGTCAGAGCCGCCAGACCTGGAAGGTCGGGCCGTCGCCGGGCAGGGTGACCCCGCCGTCGGCGGCGGGCCGCAGGGCCGGGGCACCGCCGTGGAGGTTCTCCCCCGCCGGGCCGGCGCCGGTGCTTGCGGTGATCGGCAGGCCGGTCAGCAGGACCGGCGGGCCGGCCGCCCGCCGGGCCAGCACCAGCACCGCGCCGGTGGTCGCCTCGCGCAGGAAGACCAGCGTGTCGGCGTCGGCGTGCACCCAGCGCAGGCCGCCGTGCCGCAGCTCCGGGGTGTCCCGGCGCAGCGCCAGCAAGGCCCGGTACGCGGCGAACGTCCCGGTGTCCCGGCGCTCCGGCCGGTGCCACGGCATCGGGGTGCGGGAGCCCTCGCCGTTGCCGCCGGTCAGGCCCCACTCGTCCCCGGCGAACACGACCGGGGTGCCGGGCAGGGTGGCGAGCAGCCCGGCGGCCACCTCCTGCCGGGCGGCGTCCCCGACCACGGTGCGGATACGGGCCGAGTCGTGCGAGCCGAGCAGCTGCCACGAGTGGGTGTACGACCGCCAGGAGATCAGCGACCGGAAGCTGTTCATGGTGGCGAGCACCGCGTGCGCGTCCCGCCGCCGCACCCCGCCCGGCGTGCCGAGGAAGTTCGGCAGCGGCGCGTGGCCCCCGGCGTCCCCGGGCCCGGCGCGCAGCCAGGACCAGACCGGGTCGGTGAAGCCGACGTAGTTCATCGTGCCGTGCCAGCCGTCGCGGTCCAGGTCACCGGTGTGGTCGTGGCCGTGCTCGGCGAGCAGCAGCCCGTCGGCGCGGGTCTGCGTGACCACCTCGCGCAGCAGCCGCGCCACCTCGTGGGTGTACGCGTCCGCGCCCCGCCGGCCGGTCATGTTGGCCACGTCGACCCGCCACCCGTCCAGCCCGTACGGCGGGCGCAGCCAGCGGCGCAGCAGCGAGTCCGGTGCGGTGGCGAAGCGGCGGCGCAGCTCGGCGCTGCCCCAGTTCAGCTTCGGCAGCGACCGCACCCCGTTCCACGACTCGTACGTCGGCTCCCCGTCGCCGGTGGGCACGTCGAAGTAGTACAGCTCCCGCTCGGGGGCGTCGACGTCGGACAGGGCACGGGTGAACCACTCGTGCGCGTCGCCGGTGTGGTTGCTGGTGATGTCGCCGAGCAGCCGCCAGCCCCGGGCCCGGACGGCGGCGGCCAGCCGGACCAGTGCCGCGTCCCCGCCGAGCAGCGGGTCGACGGTGTCGAAGCCGGCGGCGTCGTACCGGTGGTTGGAGCGGGCCGGGAAGATCGGCGTCAGGTAGACGGTGTTGACGCCGAGCCGGTCCAGGTGGTCGAGGCGTTCGGTGATGCCGTCCAGGTCGCCGCCGTAGAACTGGCGTGGGGTCTGCGGGCCGTGCCCGACGACCGGGGTGTCCCAGTCGCACGGGATGGCCCAGTCCGGCGGGGTGCGCCCGTCGGCGGCGGCGGACCGGGCGAACCGGTCGGGGAAGATCTGGTAGATCAGCGCGTCCCGGGCCCAGGCCGGCGGCGGCGCGTGGCTGACCAGCTTGAAGTCGCCGTGGTCGGGCACGTCGTGGTCGACCGGGCCGGCGGCGTTGAGCCAGCGGTAGCCGGTCGTCCCGGTGAGCATGAACCGGTAGTTGCTGACCGGGTTGCGGACCTCGACGTCGGCCCGCCACCACACGTCGTGGCCGTCCCGACGGTCGACGGTGGCCTCGACGAAGCGCGGCTCACCGTCGCCGGTGGTCCGCACGTGCACCTGCCGGACGTCGGTGCCCTCGGGCACCCGGACGAAGACCGGCACGGTCTGCCCGAGGGCGGGTTCCTGCTCGGGCACGTACAGCGCCGAGCCGTCGTGGTGCGGTGACAGGGACATGGTGTGACCTTTCGCGTCGATCGGACAGAGAGAGTGGGGTCGTCCGTCCCCGCCGGTCTCCCGGCGGGGACGGACCCCCGAAACTGCTCCGGTGTACGTCGACCCGACGCCCTTGCCGCAGCGTGCCGTACCGGGGAACGCCGGCCTGGCCGGCGTCCATGATCAACTCAACGGGGGCGATGCAGCGGTGTCCACCCGACCGCGACACCGCTGTGTCGCCCCCGAACAGGCCCCGCGCGAACCCGGACCACTCAGCCCGCCCGCCGTGCCACAGCGGCCACCCCTCCGACTCACCCCTTGACGGCCCCGGCGGTGAGGCCGGAGACGATGTAGCGCTGGAGGAGCTGGAAGACCAGCACGGTGGGGACCGCGGTGAGCAGGGTGCCCGCCGCGAAGATGCCGAAGTTGTTGTTCCGTTCCCCGGCCACCAGGCCGAACATGCCGACCGCCAGGGTCTTGGACCCGGGGTCGGTGAGGAACACGTTGGCGATCATGAACTCGTTGATCGTCCCGATGAACGACAGCAGCGCGGTCACCGCCAGGATCGGTGCCACCAGCGGCAGCATGATCCGGAAGAAGACCTGGGCGTGGCTGGCGCCGTCCATGGTGGCCGACTCGTCCAGCTCGCGGGGCAGGGTGTCGAAGAACCCCTTCATCAGCCAGGTGTTCATACCCAGCGCCCCGCCCATGTAGAGCAGGAACAGCCCCCAGGGGGTGTTGAAGCCGATCGACGGCCACAGGTCGGTGACCCGGGTGAAGATCAGGAAGATCGCCACGATCGCCAGGAACTGCGGGAACATCTGGATCAGCAGCAGGGTCAGCAGCCCGAACCGCCGCCCGGCGAAGCGCATCCGGGAGAACGCGTACGCCGCCAGCGAGGACAGGAAGATCGACACGAAGCTCGCCCCGCCCGCGATGAGCAGCGAGTTGAGGAACCATCGGCCGAACTCCGTCCGCTCGAACAGGTTGCCGAAGTTGGTGAACGACGCCCCGGTGGGCAGCAGCTCGGTCGACGAGAGGGTGCCGAGCGGGTTGAGCGCGGCGGAGAGCACGAACAGGATCGGGAAGAGGCTGAACGCCACCGCCAGCACGCCGACCACGTGCCGCCAGCCGACCTGGGTGAACCACCGGCTCCCGCGCCGGCCGCCACGACCGCGTACCGCAGCACCCGGCCGGCCGGCACGCGGGCCGGCGGCAGCCGACCGGACGGCAGGCGCGGCGGGGGCCTGCGGCCCGGCGGCGTTCGGACGGGTCGTCACGAGTAGACCTCCTCCTGCTGGCGGGTGCGCCGGAAGCTGATCGCCGAAACCGTGGCCACGATCGCGAAGATGAAGATCGACACTGCGGCGGCCAGCCCGAACTCGGCGCCCTGCGCGCCGAAGGCCAGCCGGTAGGTGTACGTGATCAGCAGGTCGGTGGCCCCGTTGGTCGGGTTGTCCGGCGCGAACGGGCCACCCTCGGTGGTCAACCAGATCGCGTTGATGTTGTTGAAGTTGTACGCGAACGAGGCGATCAGCAGCGGCGAGAGCGCAACCAGCAGCAGCGGCAGGGTGACCGCCCGGAACGACTGCCAGGGCGACGCGCCGTCGACCGAGGTGGCCTCGGTCAGCTCCTTCGGGATCGCCTGGAGCGCGCCCGTGGCCACCAGGAACATGTACGGGTACCCGAGCCAGAGCTGCACCAGCAGCACCGCCGCCCGCGCCGACCAGGCCTCGCCGAACCAGTCGACGCCGAGGCCGAACAGGTTGTTGACCAGGCCGAAGTCGGTGTTGAACATGTCCCGCCAGACCAGCAGCATCGCGAACGACGGCATCGCGTACGGCAGGATCAGGAAGACCCGGTAGAGGTTGGTGCCCCGCATCCGGGGCGAGTGCAGAGCCAGCGCGATCGCCATGCCCAGCAGGAAGGTGAACCCGGTGGAGCCGATCGCGAAGGCGAAGTTCCACAGCAGGGTGCCGAAGAACGGGCCGGAGATGTTCGGGTCGGTGAGCACCCGGGCGAAGTTCTTCAGCCCCACCCCGACCTGCCAGCCCTGGGCGAGCCGCTCGCCGTCGGCGGCGACGAAGGCGCCGGTGGCCGGGTCGGCCGTCCAGGTTCTGCCGGTCTCGCTGTCGGTGATGCAGTCGCAGCCACGGTCGTACGCCCGGACGGCCTTGCCCTCGTAGGCGCGGGACAGGCCGTTGGAGCGCACCGCGCCACCGGAGGTCGGCACCACCAGGGCGGTGATCTCCTCGCTGCGGACGCTGGCCTGGCCGACGTTGAGCACGGTGTAGCCCCGGGCGGCGGTGACCCTGCCGCTGCCGGCGACGGTCACGTCGGCGGCGTCGAGCGGGCGCAGCCCGTCGGCGTCCCCGGCGGACACCCGGCCGGTCGCCGGGTCGGTGACGAGGAAGACCAGCGGCCCGGTGGCCGGGTCGCCCGTGGTGGCGATGGCCAGGGCGTACTCGGCGGAGCCGGGGACCTGCTTGACCGAGGAACTCTCGATGGCGACGACCGCGTCGGCCTTGGAGCCCCGGTGGCCGTCGCCGAAGTTCGTGAACGCGGTGCTCGCGGTGTAGAGCACCGGGAAGACCTGGAAGGCGATCAGGAAGATCGTTCCTGGCACCAGGTACTTGGCCGGGATGTGCCGGCGGGTCAGGTAGAGGTAGCACAGGCCGACGGTGGTGGCCGCCAGGACGGCGAGACCGCCCCAGAGCCGGGCGGCGATGAGCGGGAAGGCCGCCCAGATCGCGATCCCGGCCACCAGGCCGAGCAGGACCACCTTGACGGCGAGACCGGTCGCGGTGATCGGCGCGTGGTGGCGCGCGGTACGGGAGGTGTCCGGGGGCCCGGAGCGCACGGGCCCCCGGCCCGGGGCCTGCGGGGCAGGTCCCGGGCCGGACAGCGTGCTCATTACTTGATCTGACCCGAGATCGTCTTGCCGGCGGCGGTGACGGTCTTCGCCGGGTCGGCGCCACCGATGACGGCGGCCTCGGCCTTGCCGAACGGGTCCCAGATCGCGGCCATGGCCGGGATGGCCGGCAGCACCTGGCCGTCCTTGCCCGCCTCGGAGAACTTGGCGAGGTCCGGGTCGGTGCCCTTGACCTGGTCGAACGCGGCGGTCAGCGCCGGCGGGCGGGGCTCGGCCTGGTAGAGCGCCACGGCCAGTTCGGGGGTGGTGACGTAGTTGGTGACGAACTCCTGGGCCAGCGCCTTGTTCTTGCCCTTGGCGGCGACGTAGAACGCCTGGACGCCGACGAACGGCTGGGCCTGCTTGCCACCGGCGAAGCCGGGGACCGGGGAGATGTCGTAGGAGATGTTGGCCTTCTTGGCGTCGGCGATCGCCCACGGGCCGGAGACCAGGAAGGCGCACTTCTTGCCGGTGAAGGTGGCGATGGAGTTCTCGCCGGTGATGGAGCGCTTGAGCGCGCCGTCGCCCTTCTCACCCAGCTTCGCGATCTTCTGGAAGGCCGCGATCGACTCCGGCTTGCCCACGCCCAGGTCCTTCGGGTCGTAGTCACCGTTGGCGGCGGTGCCGAAGAGGTAGCCGCCGGCCGAGGTGTACAGCGGGTAGATGTGGTAGGCGTCGCCGTTCTGCCCGGACTGGAGGCAGAGGATCTCGCTGGCCTTCTTCTCGGCCTTGAGCTTCTTGCCGGTGGCGACCAGGTCCTCGATCGTCTTCGGTGCCTCGGGGGCCAGCGCGGTGTTGCGGATCAGCGCGACGTTCTCGGTGGCGTAGGGGACGCCGTAGAGCTGGCCGTTGAACGTGACCGCCTTGATCGCGGTCTCGTTGAAGCCGGACTTCTGCTCGGCGGCGAGTTGCACCGGGTCGATGGCCCCGTTCTGCACGAGGTTGCCGATCCAGTCGTGCGCGCCGACCACCACGTCCGGGCCGCTGCCCTGCTGGGAGGCGGTGACGAAGTTGGTCTGGAGGTCCTTGGAGACGGCCTGCACCTCGACGGTGACGCCGTTCTCCTGGCCGAACTTCTCGGCGAACGGCTTGAGCGCCGCGGTCCGCTTGTCGTCCGCCCAGATGACGAGCTTGCCGCTCGCGGCCGGGGAGGTCGCCTTGGCGGCCGGTTCGTCCTTGTTGTTGTCGCCGCCGCAGCCCGACGCGGCGAGCGCCAGGCCGAGAACGGTGACCACACCCGCGGTACGGATGCGCATCGGTACTCCTGTCGTCATGGCGGGCCGCGCCGGGGGAGGGCCGGCCGCACCGTTGAAACGCTGAAAGTTCTTGCCAACCGACGCCGGGCAGGCCGCGTCGCTGCTGTCACGTGTTGCCGGGACGTTAGCAAGAGGTTGCAGCCAATGGAAGGGCTTGCAGATGTGTACGCAAGAACTTGCCTGTGGGCTAAAGTGCGGCCATGCGCGCTCGACTGTCCGACATCGCCCAACAGGCCGAAGTCAGCGAGGCCACGGTGTCGCGGGTGCTCAACGACCGCCCCGGCGTGGCCCCCGAGACCCGGCAGGCCGTCCTGACCGCCCTCGACGTGCTGGGCTACGAGCGTCCGGCCCGGCTGCGCAAGCGCAGCGCCGGCCTGGTCGGGCTGGTGGTGCCGGAGCTGGACAACCCGATCTTCCCGGCGTTCGCCCAGGTGATTGAGTCGACGCTGGCGCAGAGCGGGTTCACCCCGGTGCTGTGCACCCAGACCCCGGGCGGGGTCACCGAGGACGAGTACGTGGAGATGCTGCTCGACCGGCAGGTCTCCGGCATCGTCTTCGTCTCCGGCCTGCACGCCGACACGGCGGCCAACCACGACCGGTACCGCGCGCTGATCGCCCGGCCGCTGCCGGTTGTCATGATCAACGGGTACGCCCCGGGCATCGCCGCACCCTTCGTCTCCTGCGACGACCGGGAGGCCACCGAGCTGGCGGTGGCGCACCTGGTCGCGCTCGGGCACCGGCAGATCGGCCTGATCACCGGGCCGGACCGGTTCGTGCCGGTGCAGCGCCGGGTCGCCGGCTTCCGGGCCGCGATGACCCGGCTCGGCTCCACCGGCGGCGACCTGGACGCGCTCGCCGAGCTGTCGCTGTTCGGCGTCGAGGGCGGCGAGGCCGCCGCCGGCCGGTTGATCGAACGCGGGGTCACCGGGATCGTCTGCGGCTCCGACCTGATGGCGCTCGGCGCGGTCCGGGCCGCCCGGCAGCGCGGCCTGTCCGTGCCGGGCGACCTGTCGGTGGTCGGCTACGACGACTCGCCGTTGATGGCCTTCACCGACCCGCCGCTGACCACCATGCGACAGCCGGTGGCCGCGATGGCGGTGGCTGCGGTCCGGGCCCTGGTCGACGAGATCAACGGGCACGCCGCCCCGCACTCGGAGTACCTGTTCCGCCCCGAGCTGGTGGTACGCGGCTCGACCGCGGTGGTGCGGCAGGCGGGCACCGGCCGGCAGCGTCCGGCCCCGCCCGCCCTCGCCGTCCCCGCCTGAGCCCCCGCCACCTCCCGAGCCCCCCTCGACCGGGTCCGCCTCCCGGTGGATGGGACGCACCCACGAACGGCCCGCCCTGGCCGTCGGTGACGGGCGTCATTTCTTGCGCAAGCCATGCTTGACTCTTGCAGCATTTGGCCGGCATTCTCTCCACACCCGCGTCCGTCACCCACCGCCGCGCGGGCACCGCCGTCCCGCCACAGAACGGGGATCTCCGCCCATGACCGCCACCGACCCCACGCCGCTGGCCTCCGACGACGACTGGTGGCGCGCCGCGGTCGTCTACCAGGTGTACGTCCGCAGCTTCGCCGACTCCGACGGCGACGGCGTCGGCGACCTCGGGGGCATCCGGCAGCGGCTGCCCTACCTGCGCGACCTCGGGGTAGACGCGCTCTGGCTGACCCCGTTCTACACCTCGCCGCAGATCGACGCCGGCTACGACGTGGCCGACTACCGCGACGTCGATCCGCTCTTCGGCGACCTCGCCGACTTCGACGCCATGATCACCGACGCGCACGCGCTGGGCCTGCGGATCATCGTGGACCTGGTGCCCAACCACACCTCCAGCGCGCACCCCTGGTTCACCGCCGCCCTCGCCGCCGGCCCCGGCTCCCCCGAGCGGGAGCGCTACCTGTTCGCCGACGGCCGGGGCGTCGACGGGGAGCAGCCCCCCAACGACTGGGAGAGCATCTTCGGCGGCCCCGCCTGGACCCGGCTGCCGGACGGCCAGTGGTACCTGCACCTGTTCGACCCGGCCCAGCCCGACCTGAACTGGCGGCACCCGCAGGTACGCGCCGAGTTCACCGACGTGCTGCGGTTCTGGCTCGACCGGGGCGTCGACGGGTTCCGCATCGACGTGGCCCACGGGATGATCAAGGCCGAGGGGCTGCCGGACGTCGGCTTCAACTCGATGACCACCGGCCGGCGTCAGTCGGAGCTGCTCGGCAAGGGCCGGCTGCCCTACTTCGACCAGGACGAGGTGCACGACATCTACCGCGCCTGGCGGCCCATCCTGGACAGCTACCCCGGCGGCCGGATGGCGGTCGCCGAGGCGTGGGCGGAGACCCCGCAGCGGCTCGCCCGCTACATCGGCCCGGACGAGCTGCACCAGGCGTTCAGCTTCGACTTCCTCGACGCCACCTGGTCGGCCGACTCGTTCCGCAAGGTCATCGACACCGCGCTGGCCGAGTCGACGATCGTCGGCGCGCCGACCACCTGGGTGCTGTCCAACCACGACCGGCAGCGGCACGTCACCCGGTACGGCGACGGCGAGGTCGGCCTGCGCCGGGCCCGGGCCGCCGCCCTGCTGATGCTGGCCCTGCCCGGCTCCACCTACCTCTACCAGGGCGAGGAACTGGGCCTGCCGGAGGTGCTGGACCTGCCCGACGCGCTGCGGCAGGACCCGGCGTTCCTGCGTACCGGGGAGAGCCGCGACGGCTGCCGGGTGCCGATCCCGTGGGGCGGCGAGCTGCCCCCGTACGGCTTCGGGCCGGAGAGCAGCGAGCTGAGCTGGCTGCCGGCCCCGGCCACCTGGCGGGCCCTCTCGGTGGCTGCCCAGGCCGGGACGCCCGGCTCGACGCTGGAGCTGTACCGGGCCGCGCTGCGGGTCCGGCGCACCCACCCGGCGCTGTCGGCCACCGCCGGTCCGGTGATCTGGCAGGAGACCGGGCCCGGGGTGCTGGCATTCCGCCGGGACGCCGACGACGCCGCGCTGACCTGCGTGGTCAACCTCAGCGGCGCCCCGGTCCGGATCGACGGGTACGGCCGCCCCCTGGTGGCCAGCGCCGACCTCACCGAGCAGGACGCCGGACACGTCCTGCCGGTGGACGCAGCCGCGTGGTTCGAACGGCGCTGAGCCGGGTAACCCGCCTTTGACCTGGTCGTCCGTTGTGCCCCGCGCCGACGGGCGGCTGGGCTGCCGACCCCTTGTGGTGGGGGGTGAAGGTGGCACCGGCAACCCCGGGGAGTCCGGCTTCCCGGGGTGCCGGTGCACCACCGCGTACCCGCGTCGCCCGACCGGTCAGCGCCCGCGCAGCAGCCCCGCGATCCGCCCGAAACCCGCCCGCACCTGCACCTCGGTCGGTACCGGCGGCGGCTGCGGCCGGTCCACCCCGGCGACCGCCTCGTCCTCCTGCTCGTCGAGGACGTCGTCGAAGTCCCCGTAGAGGTCGGCCGCCTCGATCCGGGCCTCCTCGTCGGCGGCGGCGAGCTGCGACGCGGCGATCTCCTGGCGGATCTCCCCGGGCGACAGCGCCGGCACCAACGGCTCGACCACCGCCATGAACTGTTCGTCGGCCACCACCGCCTCGGCCAGGGCCAGCGCGTGCGGTCGCTCGTACGGCCCACAGACCACGGGTTCCCACTCGGCCGGATCGGCGAGCGGGCCGAACGTGATGATCCAGGGCAGGGTGAGCAGCGGCGAGTCGTCCGGCAGGTCCAGCGTCACGAGTGCGCCCACCGGCTCATCATGGTCGCCCCGACCCGCCCACCGGGCGGCATTTGCCCCATTCATCTTTTCCGACGACTGTCGGTGTCCAGGAAACGGCACGGACCGGGCCGGAAGCGGGTGCGGGGTCAGGCCGGGGGTGACCCGCCCAGGGCGGCGCGGACCAGGGCCAACGCCCGGTCCGGCGGCACGCCTAGCCGGGTCGCCTCCTCCGCGTAGCGGGCCGCCGCCCGCTGCAACCGGTCGGCCGCGTCGTCCCGCCCCGGGGCGACGAAGCTGCCGTGCCGGCCCCGGGTCTGCACCAGCCCGGCCGACTCCAACTCCCGGTAGGCGCGGGCCACCGTGTTCACCGCCAACCCCAACTCGACGGCGAACTGCCGGACCGGGGCCAGCCGGGTGCCCACCGCCAGCCGGCCGTCGCCGATCATCGCGGCGAGCTGCGCCCGCACCTGCTCGTACGGGGGCACCGGGGAACCCGGATCGATCTCGACCGGCATCAGCCCGCCCCTCCCGGCGTACCCGGATCGCTTTCGGTGTCGACGTCGGCCTCGACGTTGACCTGCCGCATCACCGCCCCCTCCGACAGGTCGACCACCCGGCCGTGCCGGCTGGTGGCGGCCAGCGCCGCGCCGAAGAGCACCAACTGGTTGAGCAGGTAGAGGTAGAGCAGCACGGCCACCGCGCCGGCCACCACCGCGTACGCCGGGTTCCGCTCGGTCCGCACGATGTAGAACCGGCCGACCGTGTTGAGCAGGGTGATCCCGACCGCGACCAGCAGCACCACCGGCCGCAGCCGGCGTCGGCTCATCCGCAGCCGGGGCACCGCCACCAGCAGCGCCGTCGCCAGCACCGCGTTGACCAGCACGCTGAGCACCGCGCTGATGGTGGTCAGCCCCACCGAACCGGTGGCCCGCAGCAGGAACCGCAGCACCGACTCCAACGCGTCCACCGCCGCCACCGAGATGCCCAGCATGACGAAGACCAGCAGCAGCACACCCAGGTCCACCAGCCGGCGGACCACCAGGTTGCCCGGCTGCTGGTTGAAGCCGTACATCAGCCGCTGCGACGACCGGATCGCCTCCACCCAGCCGATCCCGGTGAAGACCAGGATGACCAGGCCCACCACGCCTACCGCGTTGCTGCTCTCGGC
Organism: Micromonospora sp. HM134; assembly: GCF_007833915.1. Lineage (NCBI taxonomy): Bacteria > Bacillati > Actinomycetota > Actinomycetes > Micromonosporales > Micromonosporaceae > Micromonospora > Micromonospora sp. HM134. Next base: position 840,981 of record NZ_CP041061.1, on the reverse strand, counting down.
GATCTGCTGCGGGTCGAGGAAGGGCAGGTTGTCCCGCAGGAACTCCGCCACCGCCTCGGAGACCTCGTCGTTGTCCTCCAGGATCGCCCCGAAGACCGAGTAGGCGACCAGCGCGAGGGCGAACACGGCGAAGAACCCGTAGTAGGCGATGGCGGCGGCCAACCGGCCGCCCAGCACCTCGCCGTAGAGGTCGACCGCCCGCCAGAGGTGGTCGAGCCGGGGCCACCGGTGCCGGGCCACGGTGAACCGGCGGTCCATGCCGGCCGTCCACCGGCCCCACGCGTCCACCACGTCATCCTCACCGATCTGTCGTCACCGGTGCCGGCCAACCGGCGGTCGGCGGGAGCGGGTGCCGGCCACCAGCGTGCCACCGGCGGGCGGGGCGCCGCACCGGGGGCCCCTCCGGCCGGCCACGGGACGGGTCAGCCGCCGAGCCGGAAGTCCCGGCGCGGCTGCCACCGGGTCTCACCGCTGTGCGAGAAGAGGGTGAAGCCCTCCACCTCGAACATCGCCGAGAAGTCGGCGAGATCCTCGTACGCCCGGTCCAGCGCCTCCGGGGCGACGTCCTGCGCCACGGTGACGTGCGGGTGGTACGGGAAGCGCAGCTCCCGGTGCAGGTGCGGGGCGGCGCTGATGGCGGCGGCGAGCAGCTCGCACTCGCTGATCCCGGCCGCGACCGCGACGAAGACCACCTGGGTCACCGGCCGGAACGTGCCGGTGCCCCGCAGGTGCAGGGTGAACGGCAGGTGGGCGGTGGCCACCTCGGCCAGGTGCGCCTCGACCGACTCCAGGGCGGCCAGGGGGATCTCGGTCGGGCCGAGCAGGGTCACGTGTGCCGGGACGACCTGCGGGTCACCCGTCTGCATCCGGCGTCGGGTGAGCAGCCCACCCCACGGCTCCGGGATGTCCACCGCGATCCCGATCTGGATGGTGTCGCCGGCCACCGGTATCCCGTCGCTGCGATCCACGCTCCGCGCCACCCCTCCGGCCATCGTCTCGACCCGTACCGCCGACCCGCCCACCGTTACGCCACGGGGGCCGACGCCAGGAACCCGACCCGCTCGTACGCTGTGCGCAGCGTCGGCACGGTGACCGCGCGGGCCTTCTCCACCCCGACGGCGAGCAGCTTGTCGAGCTGCGCGGGGTCGTCGAGGTAGGCCCGGGTGCGTTCCTGGATCGGGGTGACGAACTCGCGGACCACCTCGCCCAGCTCCTTCTTGAGATCGCCGTAGCCCCGGCCCGCGTACGCGGCCACCAGGTCGTCGATGCTCCGGCCGGACAGGGCGGAGTGGATGGTGAGCAGGTTGGACACCCCGGGCTTGGTCTCGGTGTCGAAGACGATCTCCCGGCCGGTGTCGGTGACCGCCGAGCGGATCTTCTTGGCCGAGCGGGCCGGGTCCTCCAGCAGGTCGATGATGCCGGCCGGGGAGGACGACGACTTCGACATCTTCGCCGTCGGCTCCTGGAGGTCGGTGATCTTGGCAGTGTCCTTCACGATGTGCGGGGCGGGCACCGTGAAGGTCGGCCCGAACAGCGAGTTGAACCGCTGGGCCAGATCCCGGGAGAGCTCCAGGTGCTGCCGCTGGTCCTCGCCGACCGGCACCGCGTCGGCCTGGTAGAGCAGGATGTCGGCGGCCTGGAGGATCGGGTACGTGAACAGGCCGACGCTGGAGCGTTCGCTGCCCTGCTTCTGCGACTTGTCCTTGAACTGGGTCATCCGGCTCGCCTCACCGAAACCGGTGAGGCAACCCAGCACCCACGCCAACTGCGCGTGCTCGGGCACCTGCGACTGGACGAACAGGGCGCTGCGCTCCGGGTCGATGCCGACCGCGAGGAGCTGCGCGGCGGCCACCCGGGTGCGCTGCCGCAGCACCGCCGGATCGTGCCCGGCGGTGATCGCGTGCAGGTCGACCACGCAGTAGAACGCCTCGTGGGTGTCCTGCAACGCCACCCAGTGCCGCACCGCGCCCAGGTAGTTGCCGAGGTGGAACGAGTCGGCCGTCGGCTGGATGCCGGAGAAGACGCGGGGGCGGGCGGGAGCGTCGGACATGCCGGCAATTCTGTCAGCAACCCCAGGCGTCCGTCATGACGGGCCGGCGGGTCGACTCGCCGCCGGTTCCGCCGGGGCGGTGACCTCGCGTACCGGCACCCGCGCCGCCGCGACGTCGACCGGTGCGGCGGCAGCGGCGGACCCCCGGCGCGGCTCCGGCAGGCGGGCGGCGGAGACCGCGACCCGGGACACCCGACGCCCGTCGAGGGCGAGCACCCGCAACAGCCACCCGTCGGCCGGGGACGGATCGTCTCCCGAGGTGACCGGGACCTCGTCGCCGGCCACCGGGAGCCGGCCGAGCGCCGCCATCACGTACCCGCCGACCGTCTCGTACGGGCCGGCGGGCAGCGGCACCCCGGTCCGCTCGGCGAAATCGGCCAGGTTGAGCCGACCGTCGACCACGGCGGGCAGGCCGGCCGACGCCGGTTCGGGCGGGCCCGCGTACTCGTCGTGGATCTCCCCGACCAGTTCCTCGATCAGGTCCTCGCAGGTCACGATGCCGGCGGTGCCGCCGTACTCGTCGACCACCACGGCGAGGTGGTGGCCCTCGCGGCGCATCTCGGTCAGCGCGGCGAGCACCCGCTTGCTGCCGGGCAGCCGCTTCACCTCGCGGCTCAGCCGGCCCACCGTGGTGGCCGGGTCCAGGTCGGGGCGGAGCAACACGTCGCGCAGGTGGACGAAGCCGACCACGTCGTCGTGGGTGCCGTCGACCACCGGGTACCGGGTGTGCGGGTCGATCCGGACCAGGCGCTCGGCCTCGGCGAGGGTCAGCCCGGCGGCGAGGAAGACCACCTCGGTGCGGGGCATCATCACCTCGCGCACCAGGCTGGCCCCGGCGACCAGCACCTCGTCGATGATCCGCCGTTCGTCCGGGTCGAGGACGGTGTTCGCGGCGACCAGGTCACGCAGCTCGTGCTCGCTGATCCGTTCCCGACCGGCGGTGGGGCTGGCCCCGAGCAGGTCGGTGACGAGCCGGGTGGCGCCGTCGGCGGCCCGGACGACCAGCCGCGCGACGCTGCGGGCCACCGGCCCGGGTACGCGTCGGCTCCGCCCCGGCGCGCGTCTCCGGGGCCCGGGACCACCCGCTTCCCGCATGGAAGTGATGGTAGGGCCGGCGGACCCGGCCGGTGGGCAATGTGCGGATCTGTTCAATCATGAAGGTTCATGATGGAATGAGGGTGACCCCCGACGCACAGCGCGGCGACAGCACCCGGCCGTAGGGTGATCACGAACGGCCGCAGCGGGCGCGGCCAGGCAGGAGGACCGACGTGAAACTGCTCGTCACCGGCGGTGCCGGCTTCATCGGCAGCGTGGTGACCCGGATGCTGCTCGACGCCGGCCACCGGGTGACCGTCCTGGACGACCTGCGCACCGGGCACCGGGCGGCACTGGCCCCTGACGCCACCCACGTCGACCTGCCCGTGCACGAGGCCGCCCGGGTGCTCACCCCCGACGCCGGCTTCGACGGGGTGCTGCACTTCGCCGCGCTGATCGCCGCCGGCGAGTCGATGGTCCACCCCGAGCGGTACTGGCACGCCAACACGGTCAGCTCGATCGCGCTGATCGACGCCGTCCGGGCCGCCCGGGTGCCGCGCCTGGTCTTCTCCTCCACCGCCGCCGTCTACGGCAACCCGGTCGAGCTGCCCATCCCGGAGACCGCCGTCAAGGCCCCCACCAACACGTACGGCGCCACCAAGCTCGCCGTCGACCTGGTGCTCACCTCCGAGGCGACCGCACACGACCTCGCCGCCGTGTCGCTGCGCTACTTCAACGTCGCCGGGGCGTACCTGCGCGACGGCCTCGCCATCGGCGAACGGCACGACCCGGAGACGCACCTCATCCCCATCGCCCTCGACGTCGCCGCCGGCCGCCGGGAGAAACTCCAACTCTTCGGCGACGACTACCCCACCGTCGACGGCACCTGCGTCCGCGACTACATCCACGTGGAGGACCTGGCCCGCGCCCACCTGCTGGCGCTCACCGCCGCCGTGCCCGGCCGGCACCGCATCTACAACCTCGGCAACGGCAGCGGCTTCACCAACCGGCAGGTCGTCGACGTGGTCCGCGAGGTCACCGGCCAGCCGGTGCCGGTCGAGACCGCCCCCCGCCGCGAGGGCGACCCGGCCGAACTCGTCGCCTCCTCGGCGCTGGCCCGGCAGGAACTGGGCTGGGTGCCCGAGAAACCCACCCTCACCGACATGGTCGGCGACGCCTGGGCGTTCTACCGCGCGCACGTGCTGGAGCAGTCGTGACGGGCCGGCCCGACGTCGCCGACCGCGCCACCGCCGGCTTCTCCTCCGGGTACGACGCGACGCCCGCCGGACGCTGGGCGGCACCCGGACGGGTCAACCTGATCGGCGAGCACACCGACTACAACGACGGGTTCGTGCTCCCCTTCGCCCTGCCACTGCGTACCGTGGTCGCCGCCGACCCGCAGCCCGGCGAACGCTGGACGGTCCGCTCGGAGATCGCCGACCGGCCGGTCGACTTCGGGGCCGCCGAGGCCGACTCCCCCGGCCGGGTCACCGGCTGGGGCGGCTACGTCGCCGGGGTGGTCTGGGCCCTGCGCGAGGCCGGGCACGCCGTCCCCGGCGCGCGGCTGGCCATCGCCTCGGACGTGCCGCTCGGCTCCGGGCTCTCCTCCTCGGCGGCCCTGGAGGCGGCGGTGCTCGCCGCCCTGGCCGACCTGGGCGGGCTGGACCTGCCCGCCGAGCGCCGGCCCCGGCTGGCCCAACGCGCCGAGAACGGCTACGTCGGCGCACCGACCGGCATCATGGACCAGTCGGCGGTGATCCGCTGCCGCGCCGGCCACGCCCTGTTCCTCGACTGCCGGGACGAGTCCGTCGAGCACGTCCCGTTCGATCTCGACGCCGCCGGCCTGGCCATCCTGGTGATCGACAGTCGCGCGCCACACCGGCACGCCGACGGCGAGTACGCCTCCCGCCGCGCCGCCTGCGAACGGGCCGCCGACCTGCTCGGCGTGCCCGCCCTGCGCGACGTGCCGGTCGCCGACCTCGACGCCGCCCTGGCGCGGCTGCCCGACGACGAGACCCGGCGCCGGGTCCGGCACGTGGTCACCGAGAACCAGCGGGTGCTCGACACCGTCGCCCTGCTGCGTGCCGGCCGGGTCGCCGAGATCGGGCCGCTGCTGACCGCCTCGCACGCCTCCATGCGGGACGACTTCGCGATCACCGTCCCCGAGGTCGACACCGCCGTCGAGGCGGCGCTCGCGGCCGGCGCGCTCGGCGCCCGGATGACCGGCGGCGGCTTCGGCGGCTGCGTCCTCGCCCTGGTCGAGGCGGCGGCTGCGGAACCGGTGGCGGCAGCCGTCCGGGCCGCCTACGCCGAACGCGGCTTCGCCGCCCCCGACACCCTCACCGCCCTCCCCGCCCCCGGCACCGCCCGCCTCCCCTGACCTACCCCTGCCCCGCGCCTTGCCCCGGCCCGCCCGGCCCCGCGCCTTGCCCCGGCCCGCCCGGCCCCGCCCCGTCCCCGCCCGGTCTCGCCCGGTGATCAAGAGGTTCACGTCAACCCGCCAGCGAAATCTGCCCCAAACCTCTTGATCACCGAGCCACAGCCGGGCGGCCGGGCGAGTTGGCGCGCTGGGGCGCGGTGATCAAGAGGTTTGCGTCATCCGCCGGGCGGAAACTGACGCAAACCTCTTGATCACCGAGAGCCGGCGGGGCCGGGGCGCGGCGCAAGCGCCGGGAGGGAGGGATCGGGGTGGGTCAGGCGGTGTCGACGATCATGCCGGCGGCCACGGTGCGGTTCGTGGACTCGTCGATGATGATGAAGCCGCCCGTGGTGCGGTTACGGCGGTACTCGTCGGCCAGCAGCGGGACGGTGGTCCGCAACCGCACCCGGCCGATCTCGTTGAGGCGTAGCTCGCTGGCGGTCTCGTCACGGTGCAGGGTGTTGACGTCGAGGCGGTAGTACAGGCCGCGCACGATCGTCCGCGCCGAACGCGTGGTGTGCTTGATGGTGTACTTGCCGCCGACCTGGAGCGGGCGGGTCTCGTCCATCCAGCAGACCATCGCCTCGATGTCCTGCGAGACAGCCGGGGCGTTGTTCGGCCGGCAGATCATGTCGCCGCGCGAGATGTCGATCTCGTCGTCGAGGCGGACGGTGACCGACATCGGGGGGAACGCCTCGTCGACCGGGCCGTCGGCGGTGTCGATGGCGGCGATCCGGCTGGTGAACCCGGACGGCAGGACCATCACCTCGTCGCCGGGCTTGAGCACGCCGGAGGCGACCTGCCCGGCGTAACCCCGGTAGTCGGTGACGGTGGTCGACTGGGGGCGGATCACGTACTGCACCGGGAACCGCACGTCGACCAGGTTCCGGTCCGAGGCGATGTGCACGTGCTCCAGGTGGTGCAGCAGCGACGGCCCCTCGTACCACGGCATGTTCTCCGACCGGGTGACGATGTTGTCGCCACGCAACGCCGAGATCGGCACGACGGTCAGATCCGGCGCGTCGAGTTTCGCCGCGAAGGAGGTGAACTCGTCGGCGATCCGTTCGAAGACCTCCTGGGAGAAGTCGACCAGGTCCATCTTGTTGACGCACAGCACCAGGTGCGGCACCCGCAGCAGCGAACACAGGAACGCGTGCCGCCGCGACTGCTCCACCAGCCCCTTGCGCGCGTCCACCAGGATCAACGCCAGATCGGCGGTGGACGCGCCCGTCACCATGTTGCGGGTGTACTGGGTGTGCCCCGGGGTGTCGGCGATGATGAACTTGCGCCGGGGGGTGGCGAAGTACCGGTACGCCACGTCGATGGTGATGCCCTGCTCCCGCTCGGCCCGCAGACCGTCGGTGAGCAACGCCAGGTTGGTGTACTCGTCACCCCGGGCCGCGCTGACCGCCTCCACCGCCGCCAACTGGTCGGTGAACAACGACTTCGTGTCGTACAGCAACCGACCGATCAGGGTCGACTTCCCGTCGTCCACACTGCCCGCCGTCGCGAACCGCAGCAGATCCATCGGTCGGGCCTCGACCTCGGGTGACACCGTCTCGGCGCTCATCAGAAGTAGCCCTCCCGCTTGCGGTCCTCCATGGCGGCCTCGCTGACCCGGTCGTCGCCCCGGGTCGCCCCCCGCTCGGTGATCCGCGTCGCGGCCACCTCGTCGATCACCTTCTCCACCGTGTCGGCGTCCGAACGCACCGCCGCCGTGCACGACGCGTCGCCCACCGTCCGGTACCGCACCCGGGCCTTGAACCGCTGCTCACCCGCCCGGGGCCGGAAGAACTCGTTGACGGCGTAGAGCATGCCGTCGCGTTCGACCACCTCACGGTCGTGCGCGTAGTAGATCGACGGCAACGGCACCCGCTCCCGGGCGATGTAGTGCCAGATGTCCAACTCGGTCCAGTTCGACAACGGGAACACCCGGATCGACTCACCCGGATGATGCCGACCGTTGTACAACGACCACAACTCCGGCCGCTGGTTCTTCGGATCCCACTGCCCGAACTCGTCCCGGAACGAGAACACCCGCTCCTTCGCCCGCGCCTTCTCCTCGTCCCGCCGCGCCCCACCGAACAACGCGTCGAACCGGTGCTTCTCCACCGCGTCCAACAACACCGGCGTCTGGATCCGGTTCCGCATCCCGTCACCCGACTCACGGACCGTCCCGGCCGCCAGGGCGTCGGGCACGCTCGCCACGACCAGGTGCAGACCCAGCTCGGCGACCCGCTGGTCGCGGTAGTCGAGCACCTCGGGGAAGTTGTGCCCGGTGTCGACGTGCATCACCGGGAACGGGATGTTGGCCGGGGCGAACGCCTTCTGCGCCAGCCGCAGCATCACGATCGAGTCCTTGCCACCGGAGAAGAGCAGCACCGGCCGCTCCATCTCGGCGACCACCTCACGCATCACGAAGATGCTCTCCGCCTCCAACTCGTCGAGCTGGGAGACCTGGTAGAAGCGGCCGGGGGCGGTCATGCCACGGGCTCGATCGGCGCGGATCCGTACATGGATTCCAGACCTTTCCGGTCGGACAAATCAAAAACAGCGCTCAGGCTACCCGGAATGCCTCTGCAGCGCTGCAAGCAACCGGCTGGCGAGATCCTTGCGGCAGACCAGCAGGTCCGGCAGGCGCGGATCCGCCTCGTTGTATCTCAGCGCAGAACCGTCGATTCGGGAAGCGTGCAGCCCGGTGGCCGTCGCCACAGCGATCGGGGCCGCCGAGTCCCACTCGTACTGGCCGCCCGCGTGGATGTAGGCGTCCACGTCACCGGTCACCACCGCCGCGATCTTCGCCCCCGCCGAACCCATCGGCACCAACTGGGCGCCCACGTCCTCGGCCAGGGCGGTCAGGAACGCCGGCGGCCGGCTCCGACTCGCCGCCAACCGCAGCGTACGGTCACCCGTCGTGGCCGCCTCCACCGTCATCGGCGGGTACGCCGGCGGATAGTCCGTGCCCAGCACCCGGTGCTGCGCCGGCAACCCCACCGCCCCCGCCACCAGCCCGTGCGGCGTCGGCGCGTTACGCGCCCAGAGCGCCACGTGCACCGCCCAGTCGGCGCGGCCCTCCTCGGAGAACTCCCGGGTGCCGTCCAACGGGTCGATGATCCACACCCGGTCGGCGGTCAACCGGGACACCCCACCCGCGGTGTCCACCAGCCGCGACCCCTCGTCCTCCTCGGAGAGGACGGCGTCACCGGGCCGCCACTTCGCCAGCTCGCTGCGGATCAGGTCGTGCGAGACCTTGTCCCCGGCCGACTTCAACGCCGCCGCGTCCGCGAACCCCATCTCGGCGCGCAGCTCCAGCAGGGCCTGCCCGGCCCGGTCCGCCAGCCAGCGGGCGAACGCGCCGTCGATCATCGGAGGACTGCCCACGAACTCGCTCCCGTCGCCTACCACGGCCCGCGCGGGGTCGCGCGCCACGCCAGAACGCGCAGACTACCGCCAACGCGAGCGCGCCACGAGTACGCCCCCCGCGACTCAGGCCCCGTGGTACGCGTTCTGGGTCGGCTCGACCCCCTTGGTGACCACCGACTCCACCACGTCAGCGGCCCGGTCCACCAGAAACTCCAACTCCTTGCGCTCCGCGGTGCCGAAATCCGACAGCACGAAATCCGCCGGGTCCTGCCGCCCCGGCGGCCTGCCGATGCCGAACCGCACCCGCACGTAGTCCTTCGTCCCCAGCGACTTCGACATCGACCGCAGACCGTTGTGCCCGCCCTCGCCGCCGCCCAGCTTCACCCGCAGCTGCCCGTACGGGATGTCCAGCTCGTCGTGCACCGCGATCACCCGGTCGGCCGGGATCTTGTGGAACTGGGCCAGCGCGGCCACCGGCCCACCCGACAGGTTCATGTACGTCTGCGGCTTGAGCAGCACCAGCTTCGGCCCACCGAAGCCGATCCGCCCCTCCGCGACGTCCGCCACCACCCGCTTGTACCGCCCGAACCGCCCACCCAGCCGTACGGCGAGCAACTCGGCGACCATGAAACCGACGTTGTGCCGGTTCCCGGCGTACTCCCGACCCGGATTGCCCAGGCCGACCACCAGCCACGGCCCCGTCTCGTCCGTCACGTCCCGTACCTCCCGCTCGCCGTCTGCGCGCCGCCGCTGCCCCGATACGCCGGCAGGCGCCCCCGCGACGGGAGCGCCTGCCGTGAACGATGCGACCGGTCAGGCCTCGGTCTTCGCCTCGGTGCTCTCCTCGCCCTCGGCGGCCGGAGTCTCGGCGCCCTCGGCGGCCTCCGCACCCTCGGCGGCCTCCTCGGCCTCCGTCGCCGGGGTCTCGACCTCCGGCAGGGTGGCCTCCAGCTGCTCGGCGGTCGGGGCGGCGGTCACCGAGGCGACCGTCTGCTCCGCGTCGGCGGCCAGCTCCACACCCGCGGGCAGCTCGACGTCGGCGGCGGTGACCTGGCTGCCGGCCTCCAGCCCCTCGATCGACGCCTCCAGGTGGTCCGGCACCTTGGTGGCGTCGGCGGTCACCGAGAGGGTGTCGTGGTCGTGCACGATCAGGGTGTCCCGCGCGGCCTCACCGGTCAGCTGGACCGGAACCTCGACGGTGACCTTCTCGCCCCGACGGACCAGCAGCAGGTCCACGTGCTCGAAGCTGTCCCGGATCGGGTCACGCTGGATCGCCTTCGGCAGCGCCAGCACCTGGGTGCCGTCGCTGACCTCGATCGCGAAGAGCTGGTTGGCGCCGCCCTTACGGATCGCGGCGGCGAACTCCCGCGCCGGGAGCGCGATGTGCTTGGGCTTCTCGCCGTGACCGTACAGCACGGCGGGCACCTTGCCGGCCCGACGGGTACGACGGGCACCACCCTTGCCGAACTCCGTACGGGGCTCGGCGCTGATCTTTACCTCGGACACGGGGAAACTCCTGATGCTAACGCTACGGCGGCTTGTCGTCTGGCGGTGCTGGGGCGAGGGGCTCGCTTGGGGCTCATGCGTCATGAACGACTGCCCGGAGCACCGCGTCGATGACGGTGCCTCCGTGCGGCGCTCGATCAGCGGCCCGCCGGGCACCCTCGCCGTGGCAACCGCACCAGTCTACCCGAGGTCTTTCCGCGCCTTCCGGCAGTCCCCCGGTCCGCGCGTCAACTCAGGCCACCGAAGAGGGTTGTCACCGACCCGTCGTCGAAGACCTCCCGGATCGCCCGCGCCAGCAACGGCGCGATCGACAGCACGGTGAGCTTGTCCAACTGCTTCTCCGGCGGCAACGGCAGCGTGTTCGTCACCACCACCTCGGTGATCGGGCTGTTCTTCAACCGCTCGGTCGCCGGGTCGGACAACAGGGCGTGGGTGGAGGCCACCACGATCTCCGCCGCACCGGACTCCTTGAGGATGTCCGCCGCCTTGGTGATCGTCCCACCGGTGTCGATCATGTCGTCGACGATCAGGCAGACCCGGCCCTCGACCTCGCCGACCACCCGGTTCGCCACCACCTGGTTGGGCTTCAACGGGTCCCGGGTCTTGTGGATGAACGCCAACGGGCAGCCACCGAGGCGGTCCGTCCACCGCTCCGCCACCCGCACCCGGCCCGAGTCCGGCGCCACCACCGTCATCGGCCGGCCGGCGAACTTGTGCTCCACGTACTCGGCGAGGATGTCCATCGCGAACAGGTGGTCCACCGGGCCGTCGAAGAAACCCTGGATCTGCGCGGTGTGCAGGTCGACGGTGAGGATCCGGTTCGCGCCGGCCGTCTTGAGCAGGTCGGCCACCAGCCGCGCCGAGATCGGCTCCCGGCCGCGGTGCTTCTTGTCCTGCCGGGAGTACGGGTAGAACGGCAGGACCACGGTGATCCGCTTCGCCGAACCCCGCTTCAGCGCGTCGATCATGATCAGGGTCTCCATGACCCAGGTGTTGACCCCGTGCGTGACGGACTGCACCACGAAGGCGTCCGAACCACGCACCGAGTCCCGGAACCGTACGAAGATCTCACCGTTGGCGAACTCGTACGCGTCGGAAGGGGTCGGCGCTACACCGAGCACCTCACCGATCTCCTTGGCCAACTCCGGAAAGCCACGTCCGGAAAAGAGCATCAGGCTCTTGCGGTTTTCGGCGACGATGCTGCCCATGGGCCCGTCTGCTCCCGTTGGTCGGTGGTGCCCGGCGGCGGTGGGCCGGGGCTATTCGGTTGCAGTATGCCCCGACCACGGCGACCCTCACACCGTCTCGGCACCCCCGTGGATTGCCTCACCTTCACTTGCCGACGCCGGCCCACCCGACGCATCCTCACCAGCCGTCCGGGCCTGCTCGGCGGCCCGCGCGGAGACCGTGCCCGGCCGGTTACGCAACACCCACCCCTCGATGTTGCGCTGCGGTGCCCGGGTCACCCCCAACGCCCCCGGCGGCACGTCCTGACTCAACGCGCTGCCCGCCGCCACGTAGGCCCCCGCGCCCACCTCGACCGGCGCGATCAGGTTCGTGTCGCAGCCGACGAACGCACCGTCACCGACCACCGTGCGGTGCTTGTTCACCCCGTCGTAGTTCACGAAGATCGTCGCCGCGCCGATGTTCGCCTTCGCCCCGATCGTCGCGTCCCCCACGTACGACAGGTGCGGCACCTTCGCGCCCGGCCCGACCTCGGAGTTCTTCACCTCGACGAACGTGCCCACCTTCGCCTTCTCGGCCAGCCGCGCCGCCGGCCGCAGGTAGGCGTACGGGCCGACGCTCGCCCCCGCGCCCACCTCGGCGCCGGTGGCGTGGCTGCGCAGCACGGTCGCCGCCGCCCCCACCACCGTGTCGATCAGCGTGACGTCCGGCCCGACCACCGCCTCGGCCCCCACCACCGTGGCCCCCCGCAACTGGGTGTTCTGGTCGAGCACCGCGTCCCGTCCGACGGTGGCGGTCACGTCGATCCAGGTGGTCGCCGGGTCGAGGATCGTCACCCCGGTCCGCATCCACGCCTCGTTGACCCGGTCCCGCAGCAGCCGGCGCAGCCCGGCCAACTCCACCCGGTCGTTGCAGCCCAACGTCTCGACGTGGTCGGCGGCCACGTGCACACCCACCGGCTCACCGGCCGACCCGAGCAGCCCGAAGACGTCGGTGAGGTACTCCTCGCCCTGGTCGTTGTCGGTGGAGAGCTTGCCCAGCGCGGCCCGCAGCCGGGCCAGGTCGAAGGCGTAGATGCCGGCGTTGATCTCCCGCAGCGCGCGCTGGGCGGGGGTCGCGTCACGCTCCTCGACGATCTGCTCCAGCCGGCCGGCGGCGTCCCGGACGATCCGCCCCAGCCCGGTCGGGTCGGGCACCTCGGCGGCGAGCACCGTGGCCGCCGCGCCCTCACCCTCGTGCGCCGCGACCAGCGCGTCCACCGTTTCGGTACGCAGCAGCGGCACGTCCCCGTTGATCACCACGACGGTGCCGGTGGCCTCCGGCACCGCGTCCAGCGCGATCCGTACGGCGTGTCCGGTGCCGAGCTGTTCGGCCTGGAGCACGGCGGTGGCGTCCGGGGCGACCTCGGCCAGGTGGGCGCGGACCTGCTCGGCCCCGTGCCCGACCACCACCACGGTCCGGTCAGCGCGCAGCGGGCCGGCCGCGGCCAGCACGTGACCGAGCAGCGTCCGGCCGAGCAACGGGTGCAGCACCTTGGGCAGCGCCGACTTCATCCGCTTGCCCTCCCCGGCGGCGAGCACGACGACGGTACGGCGGTGGGGCTGGGACACGGGTGGGCTCCCGTCGGGGAAGGCGACAGTCTCGCCGCCATGCTAACCAGACTGTGGGGACACTTCGCCCCTTACCCCGATCAGGGAGGAGGTGACGGACGGCTCGGCCGCCAGGGTTCGAACCTGAAACACGGGTACCAAAGACCCGGGTGTTGCCAATTACACCACGGCCGAATGTGACGCAAGACAGCTTAGCGCCTCCCCCGGGCGACCCCCACCCCTATGTGATCTCTCCGGTGAGTGCCGCGACGACACCCTCGATCTTCCAGTACAGCTCCCGGCTCCTCGGCACGTCGACCACGAGGCAGCCGTGGTAACTCTCGCCGGTGTTGTGCCGCGTCGTCGGCTGGTGGCGCTTGATGGTGGGCCGCCGGAACCGGTGCGGTGGCAGATCCAGGGTCTCGGCCCACCAGCGCTGCGCCGCCGCCGCATCGGCCGACTCGTGGATGCTCACCCGGTAGGTGGGCACGTCCCGTTCGACCCCGCAGGCGGCGAGGAAGCGGAGGAACAGCCGGAGCAGCCCGGCGTCGGTGTTGACGAATTGCACATGATCGTGACGTCGCCAGGGCTTGGACTTGGTGCCCTCGCACCAGTAGAGGGCCGCGCCGAGCAGCAGCACCTCGCGGTCGGCGAGTCGCCCCACCGTCTCCCGCATCCGGCTGTGCACCTCGGCCTGCGCGGCGTCACGTGTCGCGCGGTACGTCGCCCACCGGTCGTCGTTCATCGCCCTAGCCCGCGCCCGCCGTCGCGCCGCGCCCTCCTCGTCCGGGTCGAGGGGGAGGTGGCGTACCCAGAGGTAGGCGGTGGACTTCGCGACGCCCAACCGGGCCGCGATGTCGCCGACCGAGCGGCCCTCGCCGCGCAGTGCCACCGCCGCCGCGCGCAGGTCGTCGCGGGCGGCGGGTCGTCGGGTGCGGGCCGGGGGCGCGCCGTCGCGCAGCAGCGCGTACACCCGGTTGCGGCCGAGGCCGGTGCGGGCCTGGATCTGCCGGACGGAGAGCCCCTCGCCGGTGCGTAGCCGGCGCACCTCGGCGGCCGTCGGATCGGTCATGACCGGCAGGTTAAGACGACCGTATGACACTGCACTCATTCACGTGCGCCACTGTTCACTCCACTGTGGCCGGCCCGTAAGTTACGGTGACGTAGGCGTATCCGATCGCTGCGAGGTGCCATGTCGACCACCCTGCGGGACGCCGGTGCCGCCGGCCCGAAGCCGCTCACCCAGGGTCCCCAGTCGCGGGGCATCCTGATCGCCCTCTGGGTCTTCGTGGTGGTGCCGTTCCTGGCCCTGCTCGCCGCCGTGCCGGTGGCCTGGGGCGGCTGGCTGCACGCGACCGACGTGCTCGTCGCGGCCCTCTGGTACGTGGTGTCCGGGCTCGGCATCACCGTCGGCTACCACAGGTACTTCACCCACGGCGCGTTCAAGGCCCGCCGCCCGGTCCGGGTGGCCCTGGCGGTCGCCGGGTCGTTCGCGGTGCAGGGCGAGATCATCCAGTGGGTGGCCGACCACCGGCGGCACCACGCCTTCGCCGACCTCGACGGCGACCCGCACTCCCCCTGGCGGTACGGCGAGAGCGTGCGGGGCCTGGCCAAGGGGTTGTTCCACGCGCACCTGGGATGGTTGTTCGGCCGGGAGCTGTCCAACCGGGAGCGGTTCGCGCCGGATCTGCTCGCCGACCCGGACACCCGCCGGGTGGACCGGCTCTCGCCGCTGCTGGTGGCCGTCTCGCTGCTCGGCCCGGCGCTGATGGGCGGGCTGCTGACCTGGTCGTGGGCCGGCGCGCTGAGCGCGTTCTTCTGGGGCGGGCTGGTCCGGATCGCCCTGTTGCACCACGTGACCTGGGCGATCAACTCGGTCTGTCACGTCTACGGTGAGCGGCCGTTCGCGATGCGGCCGGGCGACCGGGCGGCCAACTTCTGGCCGCTGGCCCTGCTGTCGTTCGGGGAGAGCTGGCACAACCTGCACCATGCCGAGCCGACCAGCGCCCGGCACGGGGTGCTGCGCGGGCAGTGGGACCCGTCGGCCCGGGCGATCTGGTTGCTGGAGCGGGCCGGCGCGGTGCACGACGTGCGGTGGCCGAGGCCGGAACGGGTGGCGGCGAAGCGGGTGCGGGAGCCGCTGCGGCGCTGAACCCGGCGGTGCCCCGGGGTGTCACCTGGCAGGATGGCCAGGTGACCGAGACAGACGGGCACGACCGGAGCATTCCACGACAGGGCGTCACCGAGCGCCGGCGAGGTGACGAGATGGCGCAGCCCCCGGGTGGGGAGAACACCGGCACACGACGGGCGGCGCCGGCGGCGGGCGCGAAGCCGGCGGCACGGGTACGGATGTCGGCGGCGCAGCGGCGCGAGCAGTTGATCGCGATCGGCCGGCAGGTGTTCGCCGAGAAGGGGTTCGACGCGACCTCGATCGAGGAGGTGGCGGCGCGGGCCCGGGTCTCCAAGCCGGTGGTCTACGAGCACTTCGGCGGCAAGGAGGGCCTGTACGCGGTGGTCGTCGACCGGGAGGTGCGGGCCCTGCTGGACCGGATCGCCACGGCGTTGACCGCCGGCCACCCCCGGGAGTTGCTGGAGCAGGCGGCCTTGGCGCTGCTGGGCTACATCGAGGAGGAGACCAGCGGGTTCCGGGTGCTGGTGCGGGAGTCGCCGTTGATGTCGGCGGCCGGCAACTTCAGCAGCGTGATGAACGACGTGGCGCACCAGGTGGAGCACATCCTGGGGGCCGAGTTCTCCAGCCGGGGTTACGACCCGAAGCTGGCCGAGTTGTACTCGCAGGCGCTGGTGGGGATGGTGGCGTTGACCGGGCGCTGGTGGTTGGAGGTCCGTCAGCCGCGCAAGGAGACGGTGGCGGCGCACCTGGTGAACCTGGCCTGGAACGGGTTGTCGCACCTGGAGGCCCGGCCGGGTCTGATCACCGGACGGCCGGGTGGCTGAGCGGCGGGTCAGCGGGCCGGGTGGAGGCGGTCGGCGCGTTCCTGGGCGGCGTGCTCGTCGGTGCCGATCTTGTCGTACAGGCCGGTGGCGAGGAGCAGCAGGCCGAACAGCAGCGAGACGATCACCGTCGACATCGAGAAGTTGAGGATGTTGGCGCGGGTCTGGAGCACGCTCATCATCGCGATGCCGGTGACCATGAAGACCACCCCGGCGGTGAGGTTCATGATGTGCCCGAGGTTGCCGCGCCGGGACGCCCCGATGATCAGGACGACCCCGAAGACGACCGACACCAGCGAGAACGCCAGGTTGGTACGCAGGCCCAGGGCCCAGTGGCTGCCCCGGGCGAACAGCGGCTCACCCCAGGTCTGCACGACGCCGAATACGCCGAAGACCAGGATGTAGAGGCCGACGAGGCCGGCGAAGACCCGGTACAGCGGGCGGGCCGGATGGTTGACCGGAAAGTGCGCCATGGCCCCTCCCTGCGCGGACGACGTGTCGGGACGATTGTCTCCCGTCGCGCCGCCCGGCGTCGGAGAAACGCCAGGTCACGCCGCATCCCGGCCCGCACGCCGGAGCGGGTCAGAGCACCAGGCGGGCCTTCTGCCAGGCTTCCTTCTCGTCCTCGGTGCCGACCTTGCCGTACATGCCGACCATCAGCAGGACGAGGCTGAGGGTCATCAGCACGATCACCGTGAGGATGCTGAAGTTGACGACGTTGGCCTCGGTCTGGAGGAAGGCCAGGCCGGCGAGGCTGATCACCATCAGGGTGTAGGACAGCCACTGGTTGATCGCCACGTCAAGGTTGCGGCCGATCACCGTGCCGACCAGGATGACCACCCCGAACAGCACGGACAGCAGCGAGAACCCGAGGTTGGTGCCCTGGCCGAGGACCTTGGTGTCGTCCTGGGCGAAGAAGTCGTTGCCGGCGCTGGCGATGACGCCGAGCACGCCGAAGACCACCAGGTAGAGACCGATGAGCCCGCCGATCGCCCGGTAGACCGGCCGCGCGGGGTGGTTGACGGGGGTGTGGGCCATGACTGTGTCTCCAACGCCGTTCGAGGTGAGGGTCGCCGACGATTGTCCCGTACGGCGGGGTGTGACGCCGCACACGGGGTCGTCCCCGGTCTACAGGGGCGGGATCTCGTCGGCGAGGGTCAGCCAGGTCTCCTCGGTCCGTTCCCGTTCGGCGCGTACCTCCTTGAGCTGCGCGTCGAGGTCGGCGACCCGGGCGTAGTCGGTGGCGTGCGTGGCGAGCTGGTCGAGGAGGGTGGCCTCCTTCTGGTCGAGCTTGCCGATCTGTCGTTCCAGCCGGGTCAGCTCCTTGCGGGCCTGCCGGGCCTCGGCGGCGGACATGCCGCCCGTGGCCGGGGTCTCGGGGCCGGTGGCGGGGCCGGGTGTGGTCCGGGCCGGACCCGGGTCGGCGGCGCGGGCCAGGTACTCGTCGACGCCGCCGGGCAGGTGCACCAGCCGGCCGTCGCCGAACATCCCGTACGCGGCGTCGGTGACCCGTTCGATCAGGTACCGGTCGTGGCTGGCCACGATGATCGTGCCGGGCCAGGAGTCGAGCAGGTCCTCCAAGGCGGCGAGGGTGTCGGTGTCCAGGTCGTTGGTGGGTTCGTCGAAGAGCAGCACGTTGGGCTCCCCGGCGAGCAGCCGGAGCATCTGCAACCGGCGGCGTTCCCCACCGGAGAGGTCGCCGACCGGGGTCCAGAGCCGCCGGTCGTCGAAGCCGAACACCTCGGCGAGCTGGGCGGCGGAGATCTCCCGGTCGCCGAGCTGCACCCGGCGGGCGACCTCCTCGACGGCCTCCAGGACGCGCAGGTGGCCGGGGAGTTCGGCGAGTTCCTGGGAGAGGAACGCCGGCTTGACGGTGGAGCCGGTGTGGAACCGGCCGCCGTCGGCGCGGGTGATGCCGGCCAGCAGCCGCAGCAGGGTGGTCTTGCCGGCCCCGTTGCGGCCGAGGATGGCGATCCGGTCGCCGGGGCCGACCTGCCAGGTGGTGTCGTGCAGGATCTCCTTGGGGCCGGCGTGCAGCCGGACGTGCTCCAGGTCGTACACCTGCTTGCCGAGCCGGGCGGTCGCCATCCGCTGCAACGACATGGTGTCGCGCGGCGGCGGCACGTCGTCGATGAGCGCGTTGGCCGCGTCGATGCGGAACTTCGGCTTGGAGGTGCGGGCGGGCGGGCCGCGCCGCAGCCAGGCGATCTCCTTGCGGAGCAGGTTCTGCCGGCGAGCCTCGGTGGCGGCGGCGACCCGTTCCCGTTCGGCGCGGGCCAGCGTCCAGGCGGCGAAGCCGCCCTCGTAGGCCCGGACGGTCTGGTCGGCGACCTCCCAGGTGGTGGTGCAGACCGCGTCGAGGAACCAGCGGTCGTGGGTGACCACGACGAGCGCGCCCCGGCGGCCGACGAGGTGCCGGGCGAGCCAGTCGACGCCGCCGACGTCGAGGTGGTTGGTGGGCTCGTCGAGGATGAGCAGGTCGGACTCGCGGACCAGCAGGGCGGCCAGCGCCACCCGGCGGCGCTCGCCACCGGACATCGGGCCGACCGGCTGGTCGAGGCCGAGGTGGGGCATGCCGAGGCCGTCGAGGATGCCCCGGACGCCGGCGTCGCCGGCCCACTCGTGTTCGGCGCCCATGCTCTCGCCGAGCCAGGCGGTGCCGAGCACCACGTCCCGCACGGTGGCCTCGGGGGTCAGGGTGAGGGCCTGCGGCAGCCAGAGCACCCGCAGGTCGCGGCGGTGGGTGACCCGGCCGTCGTCGGGGTCCTCCTGCTTGGTGAGCATCCGCAGCAGGGTGGACTTGCCGGCGCCGTTGAGGCCGACCACGCCGATCCGGTCGGCGTCGTCGAGGCCGAGCGAGACGTCGGTGAGCAGCGGCCCGGCGGCGCCGTACCCCTTGGACACCCGGTCCAGGTTGACGATGTTGGCCACGGTCCCACCTTTCATGATCAAGGCGTCCCGGTGCCGGCGGGCACCTCGGGACGCCTGGGTCAAGGGTACGCGGACACCCGGGCCGTCCCGAACGCCCGGTGATCAGCTCAACGGAGGCGATGTTGCGGTATCCGGCGGTGGGGACAGCGCAACATCGGCTCACATGCGCAGGGCCGGTAGGGGTCAGCCGATGCGGGCGCCGGGGACCGGGCCGTGGGCGACCCGGGTTTCCCGGCACACTCCGGCGGCCTGCAGCTCGGTGGCGATCCGTTGCGCGTCGGTGGCGTCCCGGGCCAGGAAGACGCAGGTGGGGCCGGAGCCGGAGACGATACCGGTGAGCGCGCCGGCGGCCTCCCCCGCCTTCAACGTGTCGGCCAGGGCCGGGCGCATCGACAGGGCGGCGTCCTGGAGGTCGTTGCCGAGGCAGCCGGCGAGCACCCGGGGGTCGCGTTGACGCAGCGCGCCGAGCAGGCCGTCGGTGCTGCCCAGCGGGGGGCCGGCGGTGCCGGCGGCGCGCAGCCGGTCGAGTTCCCGGTAGGCGGCGGGGGTGGACAGGCCGCCGTCGGCGACGGCCACCACCCAGTGCCAGGAGGTGGGGCGGGCCAGCACCGGGCTGACCGCCTCGCCCCGGCCGGTGCCCAGCGCGGTGCCGCCGTGGATCAGGAACGGCACGTCGGAGCCGAGATCGGCGGCGATCCCGGCCAACTCGTCGCGGGACAGCCCGGTGCCCCACAGGGCGTCGCAGGCGACCAGCGCGGCGGCGGCGTCGGCGCTGCCCCCGGCCAGCCCACCGGCGAGCGGGATCTGCTTGCGCAGGTGCAGCCGGGCGTGCGGCAGCACCCCGGCGTAGCCGGCGAGGGCGTGGGCGGCGCGGATGGCCAGGTTGGAGTCGTCCAGGGCCAGCTCGCCGGCGCCCTCGCCCTCCATGGTCAGGGTGAGCGTGTCGCCGCGTCGGGCGGTCAACTCGTCGTAGATCGAGATCGCGTGGTAGACGGTGTTCAGCTCGTGGTACCCGTCCCGGCGCAGCGGGCCCACCCCGAGGTGCAGGTTGACCTTCGCGGGGACCCGGACCCGCACCGGGCCGCTGCTGCCCCGCCGCTGTTGGTCGTCGTCGTCCGGTCGCCAGGCCTCGGTCACCGGGTGACGTCCCGCCGGCACGGGCGGATGTCGAACGGCATCTCCACGATCAGCTCCTCGGCGGAGTCGGCGGCCGGCGGCGTACCGGCCGGCAACCAGGTCGTACGCGCAGGTGCGGCGTGTCCCTCGGCGGGCACGGCGTCAGCCTACTGTGCGGCGGTGGCGACGGTCGGAGCCGACGCGGCGATCGCGGCGAACTGCTCCACGGTGAGTGACTCCCCGCGTGCTCCGGGGTCGACCCCGGCGGCGGTGAGCGCCGCGGCGGCCCGGTCGGGGCCACCCGCCCAGCCCGCCAGCGCGGCCCGCAACGTCTTGCGGCGCTGGGCGAACGCGGCGTCGACCACGGCGAAGACAGCCTGCCGGGGCACGTCGTCGCGGGGTGGTTCGCGGCGGGTGAAGGCGACCAGGCCGGAGTCGACGTTCGGCACCGGCCAGAACACGTTCGGTGGCACCCGGCCGGCGGCCCGGGACCGGGCGTACCAGGCGAGCTTGACCGACGGGATGCCGTACACCTTGGAGCCGGGACCGGCGACCAGCCGGTCGGCGACCTCCTTCTGCACCATCACCAGGCCGTGCCGCAGGGTGGGCAGCTCGGCGAGCAGGTGCAGCACCACCGGCACGGCGACGTTGTAGGGCAGGTTCGCCACCAGCGCGGTGGGCGGCGGGTCGGCCAGCTCGGCGGCGGTGATCCGCAGCGCGTCGGCCCGGTGCACGGTGAGCCGGGCGGCGGCGTCCGGGCCGGCGTGCGCGGCGGCGGTCTGCGGCAGCGCGCCGGCCAGCACCGGGTCGATCTCCACCGCGTGCAGGTGCGCGGCGGCCGGCAGCAGGGCCAGGGTGAGTGAGCCGAGGCCGGGGCCGACCTCCAGCGCCACGTCGTCGGGGGTGAGCCCGGCGGTGGTGACGATCCGGCGGACGGTGTTCGGGTCGTGCACGAAGTTCTGGCCGAGCTTCTTGGTCGGGTTGACGCCGAGGCGCGCGGCGAGTTCCCGGATCTCCGCCGGGCCGAGCAGGTCTGCGGCCATAACCCGACAGGGTACGGGCCGCCCGCGCACCGACTCAGCCGACCGGTGGTTTCGCCTCGGCGGCGAAGTGGCAGGCGGCGATGCTGCCGCCGGGCCCGGCCAGCAGCGGTGGTTCGCCGGTCCGGCAGAGGTCGTGGACGATCGGGCAGCGGGTGTGGAACCGGCAGCCGGCGGGTGGGTCGACCGGGCTGGGCGGGTCGCCGGCCAGGGTGACCCGTTGCCGGCCGCGCTGGGACGGGTGCCGCACCGGCACCGAGCCGAGCAGGGCCCGGCTGTAGGGGTGCGCGGGCTGCTGGTAGACGGCGGCGGCGGGGCCGATCTCGGCCAGCCGGCCCAGGTACATCACCGCCACCCGGTGTGACACGTGCCGCACCACGCCGAGGTCGTGGGCGATGAAGACCAGGGTCAGCCCGAGCCGTCGTTGGAGTTCGGCGAGCAGGTTGACCACCTGGGCCTGCACCGACACGTCGAGCGCGGAGACCGGTTCGTCGCAGACCACCACCCGGGGTTCGGTGGCCAGGGCGCGGGCGATGCCGATGCGCTGACGTTGCCCGCCGGAGAACTCGTGCGGGAAGCGGTGCATCATCTCCGGGGCCAGGCCGACCAGTTCCAGCAGCTCGGCGACCCGGTCCCGGCGGGCGGCGGCACCCCGGGCCAGCCGGTGCACGTCGAGCGGTTCGGCCACCAGGTCGAGCACCGGCAGTCGCGGGTTCAGCGAGGTCAGCGGGTCCTGGAAGACCATCTGCACGGCGCGGCGCAGGTCGCGGCGGCGGGTGCCGCGGGCGGTGGCGACGTCCGAGCCGGCGTAGCGGACCGTGCCGGCGTCGGGGCGTTCCAGCCCGACCAGCATCCGGGCCAGGGTGGACTTGCCGCATCCGGACTCGCCGACCACGCCGAGGGTCTCCCCGGCGGCGACGCTCAGGTCGACCCCGTCGACGGCGTGCACCCGGGCGGACCGGCCGGTGCCGCGACCGGCCCGGTAGGTCTTGCGCAGGCCGGTGGCGACCAGCAGCGGCTCGCCGGTCGGGGCCGGGGGGCGGGTCGCGGTGGGTGACTCAGACGGTGGCATCGACGTCCTCCTCGGCGTGGTGGCAGGCGGCGGTCCGGCCGGGGTGGGCGAGGGCCCGGCGGGGTGGCCGGTCCGCGCGGCACCGGTCGTCCGCCCGGAGGCAGCGGGGGTGGAACGCGCATCCGGTGGGCAGCGCCAGCAGGTTGGGTGGGCTGCCGGGGATGGGCCGCAGCGGTTCGCCGGGGTCGGCCAGGTCGGGGACGGAGCGCAGCAGGGCGGCGGTGTACGGGTGGGCCGGCGCGTCGAGCGTCTCGGTGACGGTGCCGGTCTCCACGATCCGGCCGGCGTACATGACGGCGACCCGGTCGGCGAGTTCGGCGGCGACGCCGAGGTCGTGGGTGATGAGCAGGACGCCCATGCCGAGTTCCCGGCGGAGCCGGTCGATGAGGTCGAGGATCTGCGCCTGCACGGTCACGTCGAGGGCGGTGGTGGGTTCGTCGGCGATCAGCAGCCGGGGGCCGAGGGCGACGGCCATCGCGATCAGGATTCGCTGCCGCATCCCGCCGGAGAACTGGTGCGGGAAGTCGCGGACCCGGCGCTGGGGGGCCGGGATGCCGACCAGTCGGAGCAGTTCCACTGCCTCGGCGCGGGCGGCCCGCCGGGACGCGCCCCGGTGCAGCCGGAACACCTCGCCGAGCTGGTCGCCGATGGAGAGCACCGGGTTGAGCGCGGAGAGCGCGTCCTGGAAGACCAGGGCCATGGTGCTGCCGCGCAGGGACCGGACGTGGTCCGGGTCGCCGGTGGCGACGTCGTGGCCGGCGACCCGGATCTCCCCGGCGTCGACCCGGACCCCGCCGGAGTCGAGCAGGCCCATCACCGCCCGGGCGGTGACCGACTTGCCGGAGCCGGACTCGCCGAGCAGGACGAGCACCTCGCCGGCCGCGATGTCCAGGTCGACCCCGCGTACGGCGGGCACGTCGCCGCGGCGGGTGGTGAAGGTGACGTCCAGCCCGCGGACCCGCAGCGCGGCGTCGGTCGGGACGGTGGCCGGCGCGGGACCGGCTACTGGCTGTGTTGATCGTCGAGCCACTGCGGCCCCCTGGTTTCCGGCAGATTTCCGGGCGTAACGACTTCTGGCACCGATCCGGCGATCGCCGCCGGAGTTGCTCAGGATATTGACACGTTGCGCCTGATCCTGGCAATCTTCCGTCTCACAGCGCCGAGAATCGGCACCCACTCCAAGACCGGACGACGGAATCTCCCACCATTCCCCCCGGGCCGGACCACCACACGAAGGGAGAGTCCGCGTGCTCAACCCCGCGCCGCGCTACACCGGGTACACCTCCTACGACTACCTGGAGGCCGGCACCGACTACCGAGAGTTCAAGCTGTCGCCCGAACTCGGCCGGGTGCCCGCGTACCAGGGGGTGACGCTGACCCAGGCCCAGCGCGCCCGGGTCGTCCGGCTGCTCACCGACGAGATCGTGATCTCCCTGCACGACCACCCGTCGGTCTTCCCCGAGGACATCCGGGAAACCGTCGACTACAACCGGACCGCCCGCCACCACACCGGCTACGCCGGGCTGGCCCGTTCCGGCATGACCGCCGTCTTCGACAACCTGATGGACGGCACCTGCTGCGTGACCAGCCAGATGGGTTGGAAGTGGACGGACGTCATCGCCGACCTGGGGATGCGCCTGTCCGACCTGGCGCACCAGGACTTCCTGATCCGGGTGGAGCGGCTGGCCGACATCCGGTACGCGCACGAGACCGGCCGGATGGGCCTGGTGCTCGCCACCGAGGCGGCCACCATGATCGAGAACGAGCTGGACCGGCTGGACATGCTGTACGGCTTCGGCGTCCGGCAGATGGGCATCGCCTACAGCGAGGCGAACACCCTGGGCGGCGGGCTCAAGGAGCGCACCGACGGCGGGCTGACCTACTTCGGGGAGAAGGCGGTCCGGCGGATGAACAAGCTGGGCATCGCCATCGACGTCTCGCACTCCGGGGACCGCACGTCACTGGACGTGATCGCCCACTCCACCAAGCCCATCTTCATCACCCACGCCGGTTCCCGCACGGTCTGGCCGACCAACCGGATGAAGCCGGACGAGGTGATCGTGGCCTGCGCCGACCGGGGCGGCGTGATCGGCCTGGAGGCGGCACCGCACACCACCCTCTCCGCCGCCCACCCCCGGCACTCGCTCGACTCGGTGATGGACCACTTCGTCCACTGCGTGGACCTGGTCGGCATCGACCACGTGGCGTTCGGCCCGGACACCCTCTTCGGTGACCACGTCGGGCTGCACGACACCTTCGCCGCCCACCTGTCCATCGCCGAGGTGCACGGGCACGTCGACCACCCCCGGGTGCCCTACGTCGACGGGCTGGAGAACCCGGCCGAGTGCTACTGGAACATCGTCTCCTGGCTGGTCAGCCACGACTACTCGGACGACGAGATCGGCAAGGTCCTGGGGGGCAACATCCTGCGCGTTCTTGAGGAGGTCTGGCACTGATGCGTGGCACACTGCGCGCCCTCGCCACGGCGGTGGGGCTGCTCTCGATAGGGCTGGCGGCGACCGCGTGTTCGCCCAGCAGCCCCGATTCCGGTGGGTCCGGCGGGGCCGACCGGATCGTCGTCGGCACCACGGCCGACGTGGTCAACTACAACCCGCTGGTCGGCAACAGCCGGACCGACACCTGGGTCACCAACCTGATGTACCCGCGCCTGATGGGCATGGGCCTCGACGGCGTCCGGACGCCGTACCTCGCCACCAAGTGGGAGTACGCCCCGGACGGCAGGAGCGCGAAGGTGACCCTGCGCGACGACTTCACCTGGACCGACGGGAAGAAGGTCACCGCCGACGACGTGGTCTTCACCATCGAGGCGGTGGCCAAGGAGAAGATCGGCGTGGTCGCCGGCCTGATCCCGGCGTTCCAGAAGGCGACCGCGGTCTCCCCCACCGAGGTGGAGTTCACCCTGTCCCAGCCCGACGGCACGTTCCTGGAGAACGTCGGCTTCTGGATGCCGGTGGTGCCCGCGCACGTCTTCGGCAAGGTGGGCAAGGTCGCCGAGTTCGCCAACGACGCCGACTGGGTTTCCGCCGGCCCGTACCAGCTCACCACCGTGGAGCGGGGTCAGCGGTACGTGCTCAAGAAGGTGGCGGACTACCCGCTGGTCGACGGCGGGCCGAAGACCGCCGAGGTGGTCTTCCGGGTCTTCCCGGACGTCAACACCGAGGCCCTGGCGCTGCGCAACGGCGAGATCGACCTGATCGCCAACGCGCTGCCCCCGGCGCTGGCCAAGACCCTGGAGAACGACGACAAGCTGAAGCTGGTCAAGGTGCCGTCGCTGGGCTGGGCGCACATGCAGTACAACCTGGCCCGCAAGCCGCTGGACAAGCTGGAGGTCCGGCAGGCCCTCGCCGCGGCGGTGGACTACGAGGCGATCCGTCGGGTCGCCCTCCAGGGCTCGGCGGTGTCGTCGAACTCCTCGGTGCTCACCCCGACGCTCAAGCAGTGGCAGGACCCGTCGGCCAAGGAGTACACCCACGACCCGGCGCGGGCCAGGTCCCTGCTCACCGGGGCGGGTTACGCCGACGGCAACGGCGACGGCCTGTTCGACGGGCTGAGCCTGCGGATGATCTACGACCAGGCCGACCCGAACATCGCCAAGTGGGCGCAGCTCGTGCGGGACTCCGCCAAGGAGGCCGGCATCGAGATCAAGCTGGAGGGGCTGGAGCGCAACACCTACCTGGCCAAGACCAAGGAGCGGGACTTCGACATCTACGCCGGCTCCTGGGCGATCATGGAGAACCCGCCGGCCAACCTCACCCTGGCCTTCAAGTGCGAGGGGTTCATCAACTACGCCAACGCCTGTGACCCGCAGCTCGACAAGCTGATCGACGAGTCCCGCAGCCACCTCGACCAGCCGTCGCAGAAGACCTCGATCCAGGCCGCCGCGAAGATCATCTCGGACCAGGTGTACGACAACGTGCTCTACGTCGAGGAGTTCACCTTCGCGCACTCCGCGAAGTGGTCGAACTTCCTCGTCCAGCCGAGTGAGCTGCTCTCCATCGTCAACCCGCAGTCCCTGGCGCAGGCCACCGGGGACTGACCCCAGACGCCCGCCGGGCCGGCCGCACCCCGGCCCGGCGGGCACCGGCACGACCTAGGAGGAACCGTGCCCGCCGGTACCAGCTTCATCCTGCGCCGCCTGCTGCGCGGCCTGCTCACCATGTGGTTCGCGGTGACCGTGACGTTCTTCCTGCTCCGGCTCCTGCCCGGCGACCCGGCGCTGGCCATCGCCGACCCCGGGATGACCGAGGAACTGCGCGCCAAGCTGCTCAACGACTACGGCCTCGACAAGCCGCTGGGCGTGCAGTACTGGGAGTTCCTGACCCAGCTCGCGCAGGGCAACCTGGGGATGTCGTTCCGGCAGAACCAGCCGGTGCTGGACATCCTGCTGGAACGGCTGCCGTGGACGCTGCTGCTGGCCGGCTCGGCGCTCGCCGTGACCGTCGCGCTCGGCATCCCGCTCGGCGTGCTCGCCGCCACCCGGGCCAAGGGACCGGTGGACCGGCTCATCCAGGTCGGCGGGATCACCGGCCAGTCGCTGTTCGTCCCGAGCATCGGGGTGTTCCTGCTCTACCTGTTCGGGGTGCAGTTCGGGCTGCTGCCGATCGGCGGGGCGATCGACGACGACGTGACCGGCTTCGCGGCCTACCTGAGCATCGGCCGGCACCTGATCCTGCCCTGCCTGTCGCTGGTGCTGGTGCAACTCGGCTCGTACGTGCTCACCCTGCGCAGCACCCTCATCGACGCGCTCGGCGAGGACTACTGCGCGCTGGCCCGCGCCAAGGGGCTGCCGAACCGGACGGTGGTCTGGCGGCACGCCCTGCGCAACGCGCTGCTGCCCACCACCACCCTGATCGGCCTGCAACTCGGCTTCCTGGTCGGCGGCGCGGTGCTCACCGAGTCCATCTACGCCTACCCGGGTGTCGGACGGAGCATCTTCGAGGCCGTCGGGCAGCTCGACTTCCCGGTGCTCCAGGGCGCCTTCCTGATGCTCGCCTTCGCCGTGATCGTGGCGAACCTGCTCACCGACATCGCGTACGGGCTGCTCGACCCGAGGGTACGGACCGCATGACCACTCCACTGGCTCCCGTCACCGAACCGGCCACCGCCCTGCCGCCACCCGAGTCGGTGGCCCAGCAGACCTGGCAGGCGTTCCGGCGCAACCCGCTCGGCCTCGCCAGCGCCGCCGTCCTGCTGGTGCTGATGGTGGTCGCCGCCGCCGCCGGGCTGATCGCCGACTACCCCAGCGGGTACGGCGAGGACGTGCTCGTCGGGCCGAGCGCCGCGCACTGGTTCGGCACCGACGACCTGGGCCGGGACGTCTTCGCCCAGGTGGTCTGGGGCACCCGGGTCAGCATCGTGGTCGGGCTGGCCGCCAGCGTGCTGGCCATCGTGATCGGCGTGCTGGTCGGGGTGGCCGCCGCCTACTTCCGGTGGGCCGACGCCGTCCTGGGCATGGTCGTCGACCTGTCGCTGTCCCTGCCGGTGCTGCCGTTGATGATCCTGGTCGCGGCGCTGGCCGGGCCGAGCGTGCCGACCCTGGTGGTGGTGATCGCCCTGTTCAGCTGGCCCGAGGTGGCCCGGGTGGTCCGCTCGCAGGGCCTGGCCGTGGTGCCGATGCCGTACGTGTCGGCGGCCCGGGTGATCGGCGGCTCGCACCTGTGGATCATCCGGAAGCACATCCTGCCCGGGGTGGCCCCGGTCATCGCGGTGTCGGTGGTGCTGACCACCTCCCGCGCGGTGCTCTCCGAGGCCGGGCTCTCCTTCCTCGGTCTGGGCGACCCGAACAGCTGGTCCTGGGGCACGATCCTGCACCAGGCGCAGCGTTCCGGGTCGCTGGCCACCGCGTGGTGGACCACGCTCTTCCCCTCCCTGGCCATCCTGCTGCTGGTGGTGGCCACCACCCTGCTCGCCGTGGCGTACAACGACGCCCGCAACCCCCGGACGAGGTGACCACCCGGTGCGACTGCCACCGACCTTCTACCCCGCCCTGCACGACCGGGTCCGCATCGCCCTGGACCGGGCCGGACTGGACGCGCTGCTGCTGGACGACCCGCTGGACGTCGCGTACCTGACCGGGTTCGCGCACTTCCCCAACGAGCGGCCGGTGGCCGCCTGGGTGCCCCGCGACGGCGAGGTGCTGCTGCTGGTGCCGGACCTGGAACGGGAGTACGCGCTCGACCAGCGCGCCGCCGCCCGGCTGGTGGTCTACCCCGAGTTCCCCGGCGAACGCGGCCCGTTCACGGTGCTGGCCGACGCCGTGGCCGGCGCCGTCCGGCGGGTCGGGCACGCGCCGTCCACGTCGACCGGTCGGGTGGCCGCGCTCGCCGCCGCGTTCCCCGGCGTCGAGCCGGTGACCAGCGACCTGGTGGGGCGGCTGCGGCTGCGCAAGACGCCGGAGGAGATCACGCTGCACACCGAGGCGGCCCGGATCGCCGACGCGATGCTCGCCGAGGGCGCCCGGCTGGTCGCCGCCGCCACCGGCCCGGACGACCTGCCCACCGAGACCGAACTCGCCGGGCACGTCACCCGGTTCGGCACCGCCATGATGTACGCCGAGCACGACGACGTCGTGGTGGTGCCGATGCTCACCGGCGGGCTGGTCTACGGCGGGGCGAACTCGGCCCAGCCGCACCGGCTGCCCACCGCGGACCGGCTGCGCCGGGGCGAGCCGTTCATGCTCTCGCTGGGCTGCGCGGTGGGGGGCCGGTTCGTGGAGAGCGAACGGACCTTCCTGCTCGGCGAGCCCACCGCCGAGCAGCGGCGGTACTACCAGGTGGTCCGCGAGGCGCAGGAGACCGGCACCGAGGCGCTGCGCCCCGGTGTCCGCTGCGTCGACGCCAACCGGACCTGCCTGGACGTGATCCGCCGGGCCGGGCTGGCCCGGTTCCTGCGGCACCGGCAGGGGCACGGGATCGGGCTCGGCTTCCACGAGCCGCCCTGGGTCGCCGACGGCGACGAGACCGTGCTGGAGCCGGGAATGGTGCTCTCCAGCGAACCCGGCCTGTACGTGCCCGGCCACGCCGGCTACCGGATCTCGGACACGGTGCTGGTCACCGCGGCCGGACCGCGCCGGCTGACCGGCTACCCCCGGGACCTCGACGACATCGTGATCGGAGCCTGACTGACATGTTCGTGGAGATCAACGACAACCGGCTGGACGTCGAGGTGCTCGGCGACGCGCCGGGCAAGCCGACCATGATCGTGCATCACGGCGCACCCGGGCTGGGCTCGAAGGCCGAACCGCGCGCCTCGTTCGCGGCGTTCGCCGACACGTACCGGGTGGTGGTGTTCGACGCCCGCGGCTCCGGGGCGAGCGAGGGGAACCCGCCGTTCACCCACGAGCAGTGGGCGGCCGACGTGGACGGGTTGCGGGCCTGGGCCGGCGCGGAGCGGATCGTGATGGCCGGCGGCTCGTACGGCGGCTTCATCGCCATGGAGTACGCGATCCGCTACCCCGACCGGGTCGCCGGCCTGGTGCTGCGGGACACCGCCGCCGACAACGCCAACCAGGAGCTGGCGCTGCGCAACGCGCTCGCCTCGTCCCGGGTGGAGATCGACCGGGCGAAGCTGGACCGGATCATGTCCGGGACCGTGCGCGACGACGCCGACCTGCGGGACTGCTGGGCGGAGATCCTCCCGCTCTACGACCACGACCTGGACTGGGCGAAGGTCCGGCAGCGGGTCGAGACCACCCCCTACCGGTACGCCACGCACAACTTCGCCTTCTCCGTCAACCAGCCGCAGTACGACATCACGCCGCTGCTGCCCCGGATCACCTGCCCGACCCTGGTCACCGTGGGCCGGCACGACTGGATCACCCCCGTGGCGTGCAGCGAGACCATCGCGGCGCTGATCCCGCAGGCCCGGCTGGAGATCTTCGAGCACTCCGGACACTCGCCGCAGGTGGAGGAGGCGGAGAAGTTCCAGGCGGTGGTCCGTGCCTTCCTGGCCGAGTTGCCGGCCACTACGGCATGATGCCGATCGAGATGTATGACCTCGATTCCACCGACCGCCGGATCGTGGCGGCGCTCCAGGTAGACGGCCGGGCGAGCTGGACGGACATCGCCCAGCTCACCGGCACCTCGGTGACCACTGTGGCCCGCCGGGCCCAGCAGCTGCTCGCCGACGAGCTGGTCAAGGTCGCCGCCGTGCCCCAGCCGGGCGGCGGCGGCCCCGGCGATCTGCTGATCGTCCGGATCCGCTGCTCGCCGGGGAGTCAACTGCCCGCCGCGCAGGCGCTCGCCGCGATGCCCGAGGTCCGCTTCGTCGCCCTGGTCACCGGCGTGTACGACCTGGTCGCCGAGGTGCTGGTGCCGAAGGGCACCAGCATGCACAGCGTGCTGCTCAGCGGCCTACAGGCCATCGACGGGGTGCAGGGCAGCGTGGCCGACCTGGAGCTGCACACCTACAAGGCCAGCCACGAGTGGAGTCAGCACCTGCTCGGCGACGCCGGCCAGCTCGCCGGCCCGCCCCCGGTGCACAACTGCTCGGCCAACCACCTGGACGAGGTGGACGAGCGGATCGTCGCCGCCCTCCAGGCCGACGGTCGGGCCAGCTTCCAGGCCGTCGCCGGTGGGCTCGGGGTCAGCGAGAGCACCGTCCGCCGCCGGTTCGAGGCGCTCCACCAGGCCGGCTGCGTACAGGTGATCACGCTGGTGCCGGCGGCGGCGCTCGGCTTCGAGGCGGAGATCCTGTTCTGGCTGTCGGTGGCGCCGGCCCGGCTCGACGGGGTGGCCCGGGAACTGGCCGCGCTGCGCGGGGTGCGCTACGTGGCGGCCACCCTCGGGCAGGAGTCGCTGATGTGCGAGGTCATCCTGCCCACCCACGCCGACGTCTTCGAGTTCACCACCAAGACGCTGGCCGGGATCGACGGCATCCAGGCGTGGACCGCCGGGGTGCAGTTGCTCACCGTGAAGCGGGGCTTCGTGGTCACCCCGTGGGCGGCCCGCCGGCTGGGCACGGCCCCGGAACAGCGCCCCGCCGCCCCGGCCCCCCGGGCCCCCCGGGCCCCCCGGGCCCGCCGCGGCTGACGCCGCCTGGTCACCAGGGGCCGAAGGCCCGGTCCCCGGTGGCGGAGACGGCCGCGCAGAGTGCGTCGAGGTCGGCCCCGGTGGTCTCGGCCAGCGACCGGACCGTCAGCGGGATCAGGTACGACGCGTTGGGCCGTCCCCGGTGCGGCATCGGGGTCAGGTACGGCGCATCCGTCTCGACGAGAAGCTGGTCGACCGGGGTGAGCGCGGCGGCCTCGCGCAGCCCGGCGGCGCTGCCGAAGGTGACCGTGCCGGCGAAGCTGAGCAGGTACCCCCGGCGGACGCACTCGCGGGCGAAGTCGGCGTCGCCGGAGAAGCAGTGCAGCACCACCGTGTCCGGGGCACCCTCGTCGTCGAGGATGCGCAGCACGTCGGCGTGGGCGTCCCGGTCGTGGATGACCAGGGCCTTGCCGTACCGCTTGGCGATGGCGATGTGCGCCCGGAAGCTCTCCTCCTGGGCGGCCCGGCCGTCGTCGCCGGTGCGGAAGAAGTCCATTCCGGTCTCGCCGACGCCCCGGACCCGGTCCCGGGCGGCGAGCGTCTCGATCTCGCGCAGCGCGGCGTCCAGGTCGGCCAGCCGGGGGGCCTCGTTGGGGTGCAGCGCCACGGTGGCGAGCACCGCCGGGTACCGGTCGGCGACGTCGGCGCCCCAGCGGGACGAGTCGACGTCCACCCCGACCTGCACGAGCCGGTCCACGCCCACGGTGGCGGCCAGCTCGATCGCGGCGGCCACCGGGTCGGCGGCGTCGCCGCCGCCGGGCACCCCGGCCTCGCTGACGGTGATGTCGAGGTGGGTGTGGCTGTCCAGCACGGGACGGGGCAGCGGCGGCGGGGCGGGCGGGAACTCACCGGCCCGGCGGGCGGCACGCTGCTTGCGGGATTCGGTCCGTTCGGTCATCGCGGCCAGCATCACACACCGGGGCTGGCCGGTGGCACCGACCCGCACCCGCCGGGTGGGGCGGCGTGCGGGCCGGGGGGTGTTCCCGGGCGGCCACCGGCTGTTCACCGGGGCGGAACCTGACCGGCCTAGCCTCGCCGGGATGAGCCTTACCGACCGGGCCAGCGACGCCGCCCCCGAGCGGACCGCGTTGCGCGTGACGTACGGCGGGGTGGTCCACCCGGCGGAGGAACTGGCCCGGGGCGCGGCCTACGAGCTGTTCAGCGCCGAGGCGGCACCCGGTTTCGAGTGGGCGCCCCGACCGGGCGTCAGCTGGCCGTGGCGGCGGTTCGTGCACGTGACCGAGGTCACCGAGGTACGCGGGGGCACCCCGCCGGTCGAGGAGCCGGAGGCGGCGCTGCTGATGCCGGTGCACCGGGACCGGGGCTGGTCGTACGTGCACCAGCTCAGCCAGCAGCCGACGGCGGCCGGCGATCCGACGCTGGCCGCGGTGCGCGCCTCGGCGGTGCTGCGGCGGGGCACCCGGATGGTCAAGGTGCTCTCCGCCCGGCAGCTCGCCGGGTACGTGCGGGGGTGGCTGCCGCACGGGTTCTGCTACCGCGAGCACGACGTGGCGCACCTGCGCACGCCGGCCGCGCTGGCGGTGCTGCGCGGCGACGGCACCAGCGGCGACGGCACCGACGTCGGGTACGCGCTGCGCTGGCGGGCCGCCGACCCGGGCGACTACGACGTGCCGGTCGGCGACGCGCACCGGGGCCTGCTGGAGCTGCCGCCCCGGGACCGGCTCGGCCCGCCGGTGCTGGGCACGGGGTTCGTGCCGAGTTCGGCGCAGCTGATCCCGGAGTTCGTCACCCGGGACTTCGCCGACCTGCCGATGCCCGCCAACGCCAGCCTGCTGGCGTACACCGCCGACGGGGCCGAGGTGGTGCTCTACAGCTACCAGGCGGAGCAGCGGGGCTGGTTGCGGATGGTGGGGCCGCAGTGGCGGCACCTGCTGGCCGCGGTGCCGGGGCTCTCCCCCGACCAGGAGTACGTGCCGACCGGCGAGGTGCCGCGGTCGACGCAGCTGGTCGGCGGGTTGGCCGGCGGCGAGTACGAGGCGGTGGCGGACCTGCCGGGCGGGTTCCGGGTGCTGGCGATGACCCGGGCGGCCCGCTATCCGGTGGAGTCGGTGGGTCGGCGGCTGCGCCACGCCCGGTGGCGGGGCGTGGCGTGCCTGGTGCTCCGGGAGGAGGCGGGCTGGCTGCGGTTGCGCCTGCGGCAGCCCGATCCGGACGCGGTGCGCGACACCGGGGCACAGTGTCACGAACGGGGCGTGTACGAGACGTGGGCGCCGGCCGCCGAGGTGACCGACGACCGGGTGGTGGACCTGCCGTACGCGCTGTGAAGGCATGACGGTGGCCGGCCGGGGAAAGCGCGGGGCGTCCGACACCGACGGATCAGGAGAAGAGCATGCCCTTCATCACCGTGGGTACGGAGAACTCCGCCCCCATCGACCTGTACTACGAGGATCACGGCCAGGGTCAGCCGATCGTGCTGATCCACGGCTTCCCGTTCAACGGGGCGACCTGGGAGAAGATGTCGGGTCCGCTGCTCGCGGCGGGGTACCGGGTGATCACCTACGACCGGCGCGGGTACGGCAGTTCGGCCCAGCCGGCCATGGGCTACGACTACGACACCTTCGCCGCCGACCTCGACGTGCTGATGACCGAGTTGGACCTGCGCAACGCGATCCTGGTGGGCCACTCGATGGGCACCGGTGAGGTGACCCGCTATCTCGGCACGTACGGGTCGAGCCGGGTGGACCGGGCGGTGCTGATGGCGCCGCTGGCGCCGTACCTGTTGCAGACCAAGGACAACCCGGAGGGCGTCGAGAAGAGCCTCTTCGACGGGTTCCAGCAGGCGATCCTCGCGGACCGGTTCGCCTACCTGAGCCAGTTCTGCGACGCGTTCTTCAACTACTCGGAGAACAAGGGCAAATGGGTCAGCGAGGAGGCGTACCGGGCGCACTGGCAGATCGGCGCGCAGGCGTCGGCGAAGGGCACCCACGACTCGGTGGACGCCTGGCAGACCGACTTCCGGGGCGACGTGCCGAACATCGACGTCCCGGTGCTGATCATCCAGGGTGACAAGGACAACGTGCTGCCGTACCCGAAGACGGGTCAGCGGCTGGCGCCGATGCTGCCCGACGGCAAGCTGGTCACCCTGAAGGGCGCGCCGCACGGTATCCCGTGGACGCACCCGACCGAGGTGAACCGGGCGCTGATGGAGTTCATCGGCGCACCGGCGATGGCCCGCGCCTGACGCTGTGCCGGCACGGCCCCGGGGGGTTCCCCCGGGGCCGTTGCCCGCCGGTGGCGGCCGGTCAGCCCTCCAGCCGGGCGAGTTCCTCGTCGACGATCGACGGGTCGAGCTTGCGGAAGACCGGCTTCGGCGCGGCGAGCGGCCGACCGGCCGGCAGCGGTACGGACTCCCAGCGCGCGCCGACGGTGTAGTCCCCGGTGAGCACCGGGTAGCCGGGCCCGCCGTCGAGGTCGTCGACCTCTTCGAGGACCGGCATCGGGGCGTGCACGCCGGTGCCGCCGAGCAGCTCGTGGATCTGCTGCGCGGAGTGCGGCAGGAACGGGGTGAGCAGGGTGTTGGCGTCGCTGACCACCTGGAGGGCGACGTGCAGGATGGTGCCCATCCGGGGCTTGTCGGCCTCGGCCTTGAGCTTCCAGGGGGCCTGCTCGGACAGGTACCTGTTGGCCTCGGCGACGACCTTCATGGCCTCGCCGATGGCCTGCTTCTGCCGGTGCCGGGCGATCAGGTCGCCGACCGTGCCGAAGCCGGCGCGGGCCACCGCGAGCAGCGCCTCGTCGGCCTCGGTGAGCCCGGCCGGGTCGACCGGCGGGATCGCGCCGAAGTTCTTCGCCGCCATGGAGACCGACCGGTTGACCAGGTTGCCCCAGCCGGCGACGAGTTCGTCGTTGTTGCGGCGGAGGAACTCGGCCCAGGTGAAGTCGGTGTCGTTGCTCTCCGGGCCGGCGACGGCGATGAAGTAGCGCAGCGCGTCGGCGTCGTAGCGTTCCAGGAAGTCCCGGACGTAGATGACCACCTTGCGGGAGGAGGAGAACTTGCGTCCCTCCATGGTCAGGTACTCGCTGGAGACGACCTCGGTGGGCAGGTTGAGCCGGCCGAGTTCGCCGGGCTGGCCGTCGCGGCTGCCCGCCCCGGAGTAGCCGCCGAGCAGGGCCGGCCAGATCACCGAGTGGAAGACGATGTTGTCCTTGCCCATGAAGTAGTAGCCCGGGGAGTCCTTGCCCTCCCCGTCGGCCGACCACCACTTCCGCCACGCGTCCGGGTCGCCGGTGCGCCGGGCCCACTCGATGGACGCGGACAGGTAGCCGATCACCGCGTCGAACCAGACGTAGATCCGCTTGTCGCCGCGCTCCTGCCAGCCTTCGAGGGGGATCGGCACCCCCCATTCGAGGTCCCGGGTGATGGCCCGGGGCTGGAGGTCGTCGAGCAGGTTGCGGGAGAAGCGCAGCACGTTGGGCCGCCAGCCCTCGCGGGTGTCCAGCCACTGGCGCAGCGCGTCGGCGAGGGCGGGGAGGTCGAGGAAGAAGTGCTCGGTCTCCACGAACTCCGGCGTCTCACCGTTGATCTTGGACTTGGGGTTGATCAGGTCGATCGGGTCGAGCTGGTTGCCGCAGTTGTCGCACTGGTCGCCCCGGGCGCTGTCGTAGCCGCAGATCGGGCAGGTGCCCTCGATGTAGCGGTCGGGCAGGGTCCGCCCGGTGGACGGGGAGATCGCCCCGGTGGTGACCTTGGGGACGATGTAGCCGTTGCGGTGCAGCCCGGTGAACAGCTCCTGCACCACCGCGTAGTGGTTGCGGGTGGTGGTGCGGGTGAACAGGTCGTACGACAGGCCCAGCGCCAGCAGGTCCTCGGCGATCACCCGGTTGTACCGGTCGGCCAGCTCGCGCGGGGTGACCCCCTCGGCGTCGGCCTGCACCTGGATCGGGGTGCCGTGCTCGTCGGTGCCCGAGACCATGAGCACGTCGTGACCGGCCATCCGCATGTACCGGGCGAAGACGTCGGAGGGTACGCCGAAGCCGGACACGTGGCCGATGTGGCGCGGACCGTTGGCGTAGGGCCAGGCGACCGCGGCGAGAACGTGACTCATGACCAGCAAGCCTAGTGACCCGGGTCGGCGGCCGGCGAACCAATAGGGTCACCGCGCCACGCCGACGTCGAATCGCCGTTCGCGGGAATTGCCCACCGACACGCGGAGTCAGCTCACGGGCACCGACCGCCACCCGGTGTCCAATGGCTGACGTGACGGGCAGACGATCGGGGCACGACGAGTCGACGGCGGGCACCCGGCGACCGCCGCGCCCCGGCCCCGGGGACGGCCCGGTGGCGCGCGGCTCGGCTGTCGCGCCGCAGCCACGGCCCGGTCCCGGTCCGGACGACGCGACCGTGGAGGTCGAGCCGACCACCGGCGCGCCGGTCGACGCGGTGCCCCGGCGGGTGCCGGTCCGCCAGCCGCGGACCCACCGGCGGGACGGGGAGCAGCCGGACGACGACGGGTTCTTCTGGGCGCCCATCGAACAGGTGCACTGGGACGGCACCCCGCTGCGCAAGGAGCCGAAGCAGCGGTTGCGGACCCCGCGCCGACGTCGCCCCGCCCGCGCCCCCACCCCGCCGGACCCGATCCGGGGGCTCGCCGTGCTGCTGGCGTTGAGCCTGGTCGCGGCGTTCTTCGCCTGGGTGAGCGCGGGGCCGCTCTGGCTGGCCGTCGGGCACTCCACGGCCGGGACGGTGGTGGTCACCGACTGCTCGGGCGGTGGGCTGACCCAGCGCTGCCGGGGCATCTTCACCGCCGACGACGCCCGGTTCCGCACCCACGGGGCACGGGTCAGCGGGGTGCCGGCCGACCGTACCGCCGCCGGCTCGACCCTGCCGGCGCGGGTGACCGGGCCGGACGCGGACACCGCGTACGCCGACACCGGGGTGGGCCGGCACCTGCGGTGGCTGCTCGGCCTGCTGGCGGTGGCCGGCTGCGCGGCGGGGATCGTCAGGTGGACCGGGGCGACCCGGTTGGCCGACCCCCGGCAGCGCCGCTGGGCGACCGGCGGCGGCTACGCCGGGCCGGTGCTGATCACCCTGGGCTTCCTGGTCGCCGCCTGGTGAGCGCCGGCTCCGCTCAGCGGTGCACGACGGCGTAGACGTCCCGGCGGCGCAGCCCGTACCCGGTGGCGACGTCGCTGATCGCGTCCCGGCGGGACATGCCGGCGGCCTCCCGGTCGGCCACCCGGGCCCGCAGGGTGTCGTCGTCGGGGCGTTCGGCGGGGGTCTGCGGCGCTCCCCCCACGACGAGGGTGATCTCGCCGCGTGGTTCCTCCCGGGCGGCCCAGTCGGCCAGTTCGCCGAGCGGCCGGCGGACGACCTCCTCGTAGGTCTTGGTCAGCTCCCGGCACAGCGCGGCCGGCCGGTCGGCGTCGAACGCGGCGGCCAGGTCGGTCAGCGCGGCGGCGATCCGGTGCGGGGCCTCGAAGAAGACGAGGGTGCGGGGTTCGGTGGCGAGGGCCCGCAGCCGGGCCCGCCGGCCGCCGGGCGAGCGGGGCAGGAAGCCCTCGAAGCAGAACCGGTCGCAGGGCAGCCCGGACAGGGCCAGGGCGGTGGTGACGGCGCTCGGGCCGGGCGCGGCGGTGACCGGCACCCCGGCGTCGAGCGCGGCGGTGACCAGCCGGTACCCGGGGTCGGAGACGCTGGGCATGCCGCCGTCGGTGACCAGCGCGACCCGGTGCCCGGCGCGGAGCACGTCGACCAGTTCCGGGGTACGCCGTTCCTCGTTGCCCTCGAAGTAGGAGACGATCCGCCCCTCGACGGTGACGTCGAGGTCGCGGGCGAGCCGGGCGAGCCGGCGGGTGTCCTCGGCGGCGACCACGTCGGCGGTGGCGAGGACGTCACGCAGCCGGGCGGACGCGTCGGCGGGGTTGCCCAGTGGCGCGCCGAGCAGAATCAGGCGCCCGATCTCGGACATTTCACCCACGTGGCGCGCTCCTTCATCGATACTCGTACCAATCTCGGGGACGACGGGCGCCACCGGGCACCTTCGCAGCCTACGATCGCCGGGTGACGAGTGCGTCGACAGCACAGGGTGCGAGCGCGGACCGGACCGACCCGGAGGCACCCCCTCCCGAGGGCGGAGGGGGCGGCGTGCCGGCGATCGTCCGGCGACGACTCGCCACCGTCGAGTCCCGGCTCGACGTGAACTCGTGGATCGCCACCGCCGTCGTGGTGACGATCGCCGCCGTCCTGCGGCTGCTCGGGCTGAGCAGCCCCAAGGGCAAGATCTTCGACGAGATCTACTACGCCCGTGACGGCTACGGCCTGATCGACAAGGGCGTCGAGTGGAACTACAAGGACAACGGCCCGTCGTACGTGGTCCACCCGCCGCTGGGCAAGTGGCTGATCGGGCTCGGCGAGTGGGCCTTCGGCTACCAGGACGCGGAGACCAACATCTCCGTGCCGGGCCACCTGATGACCACCGCCCCGGAGTTCGGCTGGCGGATCAGCTCGGCGGTGGCCGGCATCCTCACGGTGCTGATGATCACCCGCATCGCCCGCCGGCTGTTCCGCTCCACCACGCTCGGCTGCGCCGCCGGCCTGCTGCTCGCCCTCGACGGCTTCCACCTGGTGCTCTCCCGCACCGCGCTGCTCGACATCTTCCTGCCGCTGTTCATCCTGGCCGCCTTCGGCGCGCTGGTGCTCGACCGGGACGCCCGGCGACGGCGCTGGGCCCGCGCGCTGGACGCCGGCCTCGACCCGACCGCACCCGGCCGGGCCGGTCGCCCCGCCGGCGGCTGGCGGAACTGGCCCTGGTGGCGGCTGCTCGCCGGGGTGCTGCTCGGGTGCGCGTGCGCGGTGAAGTGGAGCGGGATCTACTTCGTACCGGCCTTCGGGCTGCTCGCCCTGCTCTGGGAGGTCGGCCTGCGCCGGTCGGTCGGGGTCCGCCGGCCGTGGCGCGACGCGCTCCTGGACGAGCTGCCCTGGCTGGTGCTCGCCGGGCTGCTGGTGGTCGGCACCTACCTGGTCACCTGGTCGGGGTGGCTGCTCTCCGACGAGGGCTACTACCGGCTCGCGTCCCGGTACCCGAACGTGCCCGGGCTCAGCGACACCCCGGTCATCGGCGCGCTGACCAACCTGTTCCAGTACCACAAGGCGGCGTTCGAGTTCCATACCGGCCTGGAGACCGCACACAAGTACCAGTCCTGGCCCTGGCAGTGGTTGCTGCTCGGCCGGCCGGTGGCGTTCCACTGGTCCGGCGACGGCGCGTGCGGCGCGCCCACCTGCGCGTCGGAGATCCTGCTGCTGGGCACGCCGCTGCTCTGGTGGTCGTTCCTGCCGGCCCTGGCCGCCACGCTCTGGCTCGGCATCGCGCGCCGTGACTGGCGGGCCGGGGCGTTCCTGGTGGCCGTGGCCGCCGGTCTGCTGCCCTGGTTCTGGTACGCCCTCGACGGCCGGACGATGTTCTCCTTCTACGCCGCCCCGGCGCTGCCGTTCCTGGTGCTGAGCGTGGTGTACGTGCTCGGCACGATCGCCACCCCCACCGTCGGGGAACGGGTCACCCCGGTCGGTCGGGCCGGCCCCGCACCGGACGGCACCGCACCGGACACCGGCGAACCGGCCGACCCGAAGGCCACCGTGCTCGTCGCGGAGGCCGACGCGGCGGCGGCGGAGCAGCTCGCCGACCGGCGACTGGTCGGCGGGGTCATCGTCGGCGCGTACGTGCTGCTGGTGGCGCTCTGCTTCGCCTACTTCTACCCGATCTTCGTGGGCAACATCCTGCCGTACGACGACTGGTCCGCCCGGATGTGGCTGGACGGCCGCTGGATCTGACCGGCCCCTATCCTCCGCCCGCCCCACCGTCCCTCCCGCCCGGGCCCCGAGCCCGGCGGCAGAAGCCGGTGGGGCGGACCTCTGTCGGGGCTCCCCAGTGGACACGGCGCGTGCGACGGGGGTGACCGGAGACGCGGTCGACAGCCACGAGGGGGTGCCCGGGTGGGGCGGACGCGGCAAGGCCGGGAGAGAGCCGGGTGCGCCGCCGGCCCGCCGGGCGGGCCGGCACGGAGCGGGTGCGCCGACGGGGCGGAGGCACGACCGTGGGCGGTGGGGATCGATGATGCCGGGAGGTGTCCCGTGAGTGTGCCGGGACAGAAGGGCGCGCCCCGATCGCCTGCCACGGGGGAAGCGGGCGATTGGGGCGCGCAAGGAGAGCTTAACCACGTTGTGCCACCGGCACAACGGGTCGACTTGGGTCAGATTTCCGACCGATGCGTCGCGCGGCAAATGGTTTACATCTAGCATCTAACGGACGGTCATCGACCGGGGTCCGGGCGACCACCCGCACTCCCGCCGCCCCGCCCGGCCCACCGGGCGGGCAATCCCGTGGTCGAGACTCGCGCCGCGCACCCCGGTGAAGCTCCACTGTGGATCTCACTACACTTCGCCCGGTGATCAACACGAGACGACGATCAACGGCCGTCCTGATCGGAGTGTTGGCGGCGACCGCGCTGACCGGCCCCGCACCCGCCCGCGCCGAAGGCGAGGAGCCCACCGAGCCACCCAAGGTCGAGCTGGTGCTCGACGTGAGCGGTTCGATGCGGGCCAACGACATCGACGGACGCAGCCGGATCTCCGTCGCCCAGCAGGCGTTCAACGAGGTGGTCGACGCACTGCCCGAGGAGACCCAGCTCGGCATCCGGGTGCTCGGCGCGACCTACCGGGGCAAGGACAAGAAACAGGGCTGCCTGGACACCCAGCAGATCGTGCCGGTCGGGCCGGTGGACCGGACGGCCGCCAAGGCCGCCGTGGCGACGCTGCGACCGACCGGCTTCACCCCGGTCGGGCTGGCCCTGCGGTCCGCCGCCCGGGACCTCGGCACCGGCACCACCGCCCGTCGGATCGTGCTGATCACCGACGGCGAGGACACCTGCGCCCCGCCCGACCCGTGCGAGGTAGCCCGCGAACTGGCCGCGCAGGGCACCAAGCTGGTGGTCGACACGCTCGGCCTGGCCCCCGACGAGAAGGTCCGCCGGCAGCTGCTCTGCATCGCCACCGCCACCGGCGGCACCTACACGGCGGCGCAGAGCGCCGACGAGCTGACCGGCCGGATCAAGCAGCTCGTCGAACGGGCGAAGGACACCTACACCGCCGCACCGACCGTCGTCGCCGGCCGGGGCGCGTGCGCCGACGCGCCACTGCTCGCCCCCGGCGTCTACGCCGACCGGGAGGCGTTCTCCGAGCACCGGTGGTACCGGGTGCCCGTCCGGCCGGGGCAGGAGTTGCGGGCGTCGGTCAGCGTGGCGTTGGACCGTCCGGTGAACCCCGACCACGCGGTGCTGCTGCGGGCCACCGCCACCGACGGGCGGGAACTGGTCCGGGGCGTCGACGCCGGCAGCGGCCGTACCGACGTGGTGTCGGCGGGGCTGCGCTGGTCGCAGACGGAGGACGGGGCGTCGCCCAGCCCGTCGGCGACCGACGCGCCTGTTCCAGCCACCACGGTCTGCCTGGTGGTCAGCAACGCCTTCGCGCCGCGCCCGGGGACCCGGGCCGAGCCGGGCATGCCGGTCGAGCTGACCATCGACGTGGTCGCCTCGTCGCCCGCACCGGCCGCGCCGGACCTGGGGCGCGGCTGGGTGCTGCTGCTCCTGCTCACCCTGGCCGGCCTGGTCACCGGCCTGGTCGTCGGACTGCTCACCCGC
The DNA here is from genome assembly GCF_007833915.1 of Micromonospora sp. HM134. Lineage (NCBI taxonomy): Bacteria > Bacillati > Actinomycetota > Actinomycetes > Micromonosporales > Micromonosporaceae > Micromonospora > Micromonospora sp. HM134. The sequence continues at coordinate 799,020 of NZ_CP041061.1, read as the reverse complement.
TGGTGGGTGGCGACGTGGAGGACGAACTGATGCGTACCCCGATCATCCGGGGCGGCGCGGCGCTGGCCGCCGTCGGCCTGACCCTGCTCGCCGCCCCGGCCCCGGCCACGGCCGCGCCCACCCCCTCCCCCGGTGCCACCCCGGTCACCCGGGCCGGGACGTCGTTCCTGACCGCCACCGGCATCACGGCCGGCCAACCGGTCCGGGTCGACGCCTCCACCGGCGACTTCCTGTACTGGTCGTTCCCCGCCTCGGCCGGGCAACGGCACGAGATCACCGCGACGGTGTCGCTGCCCCGGGCCCGCACCGGCGCGTCCACCTGGACGGTGGAGGTGTTCGACGGGCTGCGCCGCCGGCAGGCGTGCACGGCCGGGGCGCAGACCCCGACGGTGGCCGCCTCGGCGGGCAGCGTGGCGCTGGGCTGCACGCTGCGGCAGGTGCGCTCCTGGGCGGAGCCGTGGTCGGCCGACCCGCTGCCGGGCACCTACTACGTCCGGCTGTCGGTGACCGACCTGCCCGAGGCCGACCTGGGGCAGCCGGTCGACGTCGAGCTGCTGCTCGCAGCCGACGGCGAGGGTTCCCGCGACGACGGCGAGTTGAAGGCGCCGCTGGTGCCGAACACCCGGGCCGGTGCGGTGCTGACCGGCGACCCGGCGGCGGAGCCCGCCGAGGCCGACGACGACTGGTTCGACGGCGACTGGCTGCCCGCGCTCGGCTCACGCTGGGCGTGGAGCACCGTCGGTGGCGCGCTCGCCGCCGTCGCCGGGGTGGTCGGTTTCGCGCTGACCCGCCGGCCCCGCCGCCCCTGACCCACCCGGTGCCCGGTCCCCGTCGGGCGTGGCCACCGCCGCGTCGGAGGGGACCGGGCCGCCGGGGGACCCTACGGTGTCGCCCGGTTGCGGTACGTTCACCAGCCATGGCCGTTGGTCCGCACACCGGCGGACCGGGCGTGGTCGTACCGGAAAGGGGTGGGTTGATGCGTGACCTGCTGCCGGCGGCCGTCTCGGTGGCGGTCGCCGGGACCGCCGACTGGGTCGGTGAGCTGCTCCCGGAGGAGCGGGCCGGGCTGGGCGAGCGGGCGGTGGAGAGCCGGCGGCGGGACTTCACCGCCGGTCGGGTCTGCGCCCGACGGGCGATGACCGCCCTCGGCCTGCCGGCCACGCCGGTCCCCGCCGCGCCGAACCGGGCCCCGGTCTGGCCGGCCGGGCTGATCGGCACCATCACCCACACCCGGGACTACTGCGCCGCCGCGGTCGCCCGCCGCGCCGACCTGCGCGCGGTCGGCATGGACGCCGAACGCCAGCGCGACCTCAACCCGGGGGTACGCCGGATGATCCTGCGCCCCGAGGAGGAGGACCGGCTGGCCCGGCTCCCCGGCGGAGTGAACTGGCCGATCGTGGTGTTCAGCGCCAAGGAGACCATCTACAAGGTCTGGCATCCGGTGGTGGGCTCCTGGTTGGACTTCCTGGACGCCACCGTCGACCTGGACCCGGACGCGGGGGTCTTCACCGCCCGGATCGACCCGGCCCGGGTGTCGGCGGCCACCGTGGCGGACCCGCCCACCGTGGTCACCGGCCGGTTCGCGGTCGAGGACGACCTGGTCCGTACCGCGGCCGTGCTGCACCTGCCCTGACCCGTTGCCGCCACCCAGCTTCCCTCCAGCGCCGACCGTCGAACGAGGAGTACGGTGAACCAGCCCCAGCCCCCCTACGGGCCGCAGGACCCGCACCAGCCGCCCCCAGGGCAGTACTACCCGGTCGACCCGACCGCCCCGCCGCCCCCGGTCCCCGACCCGCCCTACTCCGACCCGTACGCCCCGCCGTCGCCGTACGCGCCGCCGCCGGTGTCGGGGGCGCCGCAGCCGTCGTACGAGCCCGGGGGCACGCCGCCGGTCTCCGGTGCGGGCTACCCGCCGGTGTCGGGCGCGGGCTACCCGCCGGTCTCCGGTGGGGGCTATCCGCCGCCCGGCGGGGGCTATCCCCCACCCGGCGGGGGTTACCCGCCGCCCGGTGGGGGCTATCCGCCGCAGCCCGGCGGGCCCGGCTATCCGCTGGGTCCGGCGAAGTCGGCCGGTTCGTCGAACAAGAACGTCTGGATCGTCGTCGGCCTCGTGGTCGCCCTCGTGGTGCTGCTCTGCTGCGGCGGCATCATCGCCCTGATCGTGGCCGGCGGCAAACAGGCCGACGAGGCCGCCCGGGAGTTCGAGCCCTCGCTGCCCACGCCCGGCGTCACGGCGGCACCGGGGCTGCCCGGTGACCCGCCGTCGGCGGCCCCGTCGTCGACCGACGAGGCGTTCAACCTGAAGGCCGGTCAGACGCTGGTGATCAGCGACGACGACGGCACCATCGAGATCACCGTCCGCAGCTTCAGCACCTCGACGAAGGGCTGCCGCTCGTTCGCGCCGCCGCCGAACAAGGGCTTCTATCTGATCGCCGACGTCACCGCCACGGTGACCAAGGGCACCTCGTCGATCAACCCGTTCTACTTCCAGTGGGTGGCCGACGACGGGACCACGGTGAACGGCCTGGCCGGCGCGTTCTCCGGTTGCGGCGGCGACCTGCTCGACTCGGGCAGCGGCATCCCGGCCGGCAGCAAGCGTTCCGGCTCGGTGGTGTTCGACGTGGCCGACAAGAACGGCGTGGTCGAGTACCAGCACAAGTTCAAGGCGGCCGGTTCCTGGAAGCCCTGACCACCGACCCCTCCGGCGGGCCGGTCCCCTGACCGGGGGCCGGCCCGTCGGCGTCGTACGGGGGCCGGGATCGCTGCCGTGCCTTGAATCGGGTCCGGTACCGGCGGATGCTTGACGCATCGACCCCCAGCGATCGACTTGGAGGTGGGGGATGCGTCGTCTCTCGCTCGTCGCCCTGGCCCTGGCCGTCACCCTGCTGCCGGCGACCCCGGTCGCCGCGTACCCCGTCGCCGCCCGACCCGACGCCAGCGGCTCGACGGTCGGGCTGGCGCAGGTACGGACGGCCGGCACCGCCTGGGGTCCGGACCCGACGACCGGCCGGCCGACGCTCACCGTCGACGGCACCGTCGCGCCGGAGCAGCTACGCGCGCTGCGCGCCCTCGCCGCGCGGGCCGGCGCCGACCTGCGCCGCGAACCCGGCCGGTTGCGCCTGCTCATCGCCGGCGGGCAGAGCGTCTACGGCGGCGGCGCGCGGTGCTCGCTCGGCGCGAACGTGCACAGCGGCAGCACCTACTACTTCCTCACCGCCGGCCACTGCACCGCCGCCGCGACCACCTGGTACGCCGACAGCGGTCAGACGACCGTGCTGGGCACCCGTACCGGCAGCAGCTTCCCGGTCAACGACTACGGCCTGGTCCGCTACACCGGCAGGGTCAGCCACCCGAGTGCCATCTACACCTATCCCGGCCTGCTCACCGTCAACGCCGTCGGCACCGCGTACGTCGGGCAGGCGGTGTGCCGCAGCGGCGCCACCACCGGCGTGCGGTGCGGCACCGTCACCGCCCTCAACCAGACCGTCAACTACGCCGAGGGCAGCGTCACCGGACTGATCCGCACCAACATCTGCGCCGAGCCGGGCGACAGCGGTGGTCCGCTCTACGTCGCCGCGACCGGGGTGATCATCGGCATCCTCTCCGGCGGCAGCGGCAACTGCACCAGCGGGGGCAGCACCTACTACCAGCCGGTCGCCGAGATCCTCGCCGCCTACGGGGTCACCCTCCCCTGAGCGGCCCCGCTGCCGCCCACCCGGCACCGGCTCGTCCCCGGTCGACGTCAACTGACCACCGGGCGGACGACGGCCAAGGGCGGGCCCCGTGGTGGGACCCGCCCTTGACCGCTTGTTCCTGGTGGAGCCGCCGGAAGGCGAACCTCGGCCCTCTCCCGCCGAAGGCGTCGTGCGCGCGGGCGGTAGCTGCCCTGGAGCGTTCAGCGCCCCCGACGCGTGTAGGCACGCAGCGACAGCGGGACGAAGACCACCAGCAGCCCGAGTGCCCAGAGCAGGACGGCGGTCGACGGATGCTCCAGTGGCCAGGCCACGTTCCCGGTCGGGGCACCCGGGTTGCCGAACAGCTCCCTCGACGCGGCGGTGAGGGCGCTCACCGGGTTCCAGTCGGCCAGGAAGCGGAGCCATGCCGGCATGCCGCCGGTAGGGACGAACGCGTTCGACAGCATCGTGAACGGCAGGCCCAGCGGCACCAGCGAGTCGGCCACCTGCTCGTTCTTGACCGCCAGGCCCACGTACACGCCGACCCAGCTCAGCGCGTACCGCAGCACGATCATCAGCAGGAACGCCTCAACCGTCGGCATCAGGCCGCGGTGCGGCTGCCAGCCCACTATCAGGCCCGCGCCCACCATGATGGCCAGCATGAGCAGGCCGATCAGCAGGTCCGCGCCGGTCTGCCCGAACGGCACCGCCAGGCGGGCCATCGGCATGGAGCGGAACCGGTCCATCACACCGCGAGAGGCGTCGGTGGCCATCCGCGTCGTGACGCCCAACCACGCGGAGAAGGTCACCATCGCGAACAGGCCGGGCATGAGGTACTCGCGGTAGTTGCCGCCGTTCGGCACCCGGATCGCGCTGCCGAAGACGTACCCGAACAGCACCACCATGATGACCGGGAAGAGCAGTGCGGCGACGATCTGTCCCGGCTCCTGCCGCAGCCGACCGACCTCGCGGCCGACCAGGGTCATCCCGTCGGTGAACGTCCAGCCGAGACGACTCATCGGTGAGGTGGCGGTGGTCATCGGACGGCCTCCTTGCGGTCGGTGAGGCGCAGGAACACCTCGTCGAGGGTGGGACGGCGCACGCTCACGTCGGCGGCGGCGATTCCGGCCTGGTCGAGCTCGCGCACGATGTCGGCGAGCCGGAGGCCGGTGGCGGGCAGGGCGACGCTGAGCCGGTCGGTCTCGGTCGTCGTGACTTCGGAGCCGGTCAGATTGCCCAGGACGGTCGCCGCCAGGGGCAGCATGGCGGGGGTTTCGGTGATGAGTTCGAGGCGGTCCCCGATGGTGGCCTTCAGCTCGTCGGGCGTGCCGGTGGCGATCACCCGTCCGTGGTCGATGACGGCGATGTCGTCCGCCAGGTGGTCGGCTTCGTCCAGATACTGGGTGGTGAGCAGCACCGTGGTGCCGTCAGCCACCAACTCGCGGATGCTCGCCCAGATTTCGCCGCGGCTGCGCGGGTCGAGGCCGGTGGTGGGCTCGTCCAGGAAGAGCACCGTGGGGCGCAGGATGAGGCTGGCGATCAGGTCGAGCCGGCGACGCATGCCGCCGGAGTAGCCGGCGACCGGGCGGTCGGCGGCGTCCATCAGACCGAAGCGGTCGAGCAGCTCGTCGGCCCGCTGGTGCGCCGCGCGGCGGGACAGGTGGTACAGACGCCCGAACATGCGCAGGTTGCTGCGACCGGTGAGCTTCTCGTCCACGGCGGCGTGCTGGCCCGCGAGCCCGATCCGCTCGCGCACCCTGCCGGCCTCGCGGACGACGTCGTAACCGGCGACGCGGGCATGCCCGGCATCGGGGTCCGACAAGGTCGCGAGGATACGCACCGCGGTCGTCTTCCCGGCCCCGTTCGGCCCGAGCACGCCGCAGACCGTCCCCTCCGGGACGGCCAAGTCCAGACCCTGTAACGCGTGGGTGCCGCCGAAGGACTTGCGCAGCCCTTCGGCGACCACGATCGGCTCCGCCATGGTCCCCTCACTGAGTACGTTGTACGCGGTCATGGTGGCAGCGTAAGACACTGGGTACGGTGTACGCAACTGACAGGGTGGAGCAATGACCGAAACCGAGTACGTGAGCATCTGGATGCGGCCCGAGCGCCCGGCCTTCGGGCCCAAGCCGGCGTACAGCCGCACCCAGATCACCGAAACGGCGATCCGGATCTCCGACGCCGAAGGGCTGGAGGCCGCTACCATGCGGCGGGTCGCCGCCGAGATCGGCACCGGCGCGATGTCCCTCTACCGGTACGTCCCCAGCCGGGACGACCTGGTCGAGCTCATGGCCGACCGGGTGATGGGCGAGATCGACGTTGCGGGCATGCCCTCGGGCGACTGGCGTGCAGACCTGACGCGCTATGCCGACGAGCTGCGGACCATGTGGCTGAGGCACCCGTGGATCGCCACCGTGCAGCGGTCACTGCCCAGCTTCGGCCCGAACCAGCTGCTCTTGATCGAACGGCTGATGGGAATCCTCGACCCCCTCGTCCCCATCGACGAGAACCTCGCCCTCACGGCCATGCTGAACAGCTACGTCGAGGGCACCGTCCGCGAGGAGATCAGCTCAGCCAGAAAGTTCCACCGCAGCGGGCTCAGCGAATCGGAGTGGATGGCGCGGAGTTACCCGTACGTCGACCAGCTGGTGAGAAGCGGGAAGTACCCGATCTTCACCAAGATCGTCATGCAGGCGCGCCAGCCGCACCTGAGCCGCGACGATCAGTTCCGGCACGGGCTGCACCGTGTTCTCGACTGCATCGCCACAGCCCTCCCGGCACACGACCGGGTCCCGGAAGACGCCTGAGAAGTGCCTGATCCACCGACCGGTCCGCCCGGGCCGGACCTCGTCGTGGGGGGCGGTCAATGCTCGGCCCGGGGCGGGTCCGGGCTTCGCGGGCGACCCGGGGGCGGATGGGGTGAGGCGCCGGGAAGGCTGCGCCCGACCAGGAGCCCCGCCCTCCGCAAGCGCCTCCCCACCACGATCCCGCCACCCCGGCCCACCCGCGTGACGGCAACGCCGACCACGGTCCTCCCGCTGCCCGGCCGGGGCGTCGGCGACGTGCGACCCTTCGAGGTGACCGGCCCCTACGGGTTGGCCTGCTTCGAGCTCAGCCGGAACACCGGAATGAGCACGGCGGCGACCGCGAGGTGCACGAACGCAAGGGTGACCCTGGTCCCGACCGACGCATCGACGGCGAACAGCGGCACGAGCGACACGGCCAGGACCACCAGCGCCACCACCGTCCAGATCAGCAGGCCGCGAGAGGTCACGCGCTCCAACAGGGCGAGCAGCGCCCATCCCATCAGGGAGATGACCAGCGAGAACGAGACGATCGCACCCGGCCCGAGCTCCAGCGCCTGCTGCCCCTCAGGCTTGACGACCATGTCGTAGCCGAGCACCAGCTCGCCCACCGCCCAGACCAGGACGGCCGCCACGACGGCCCCCAGCACCGCGAGGCCCCGTTGGCGTCGACGCGTCCCCACGCCGACGTCCCGTACATCGTTCCGAAGCGCCACGGATACTCCTTATACAGCTTGATAGTTCATTGACTGAACAAAACGAGTATAGGCAGTACTCAAGAGTCTGAACAGTGAAGGAGGTGAAGTAGTGCGTACGCTGGGAGAATGAGCACGGATGCCGATCCGGTCCTGGACGAGTTGAGCAACCTCGTCTTCGAGATGACCCGCCGGTTGCGCGACGACTTCAACGAATCCGCGGCCGAGCTGAGCCTTCCCCCCACGCAGGCGCTCGCGCTGGTCTACCTGTCCACCCCGGCACCGATGCGCGAACTGGCCGATCGGCTGTCGTGCGAGCCCTCGAACGTGACAGCGATCGTCGACGGGCTGGAGAGCCGCGGGCTGGTCACCCGCCAGCCCGATCCGTCGGACCGACGGGTCAAACACGTGACTCTCACCGGAGAAGGCGAGCGCCACCGCGCCGAGCTGGGCTCCCGCAACAGGGCGAAGGTCGCCGCCGTCTTCAACCTGTCCGCCCCCGACCGGTCGCAGCTGCGTGACCTGCTCTCCCGGGCCCTGGACGACTCCTCGTAATCAGGCTGCGACCGTCGGCGTCCCCGCCAGCCGGCGCTGCCGTATGGGCAGCGGTCGATCCGTCGGACCCGTCGACGGCACCGCGCACCGCAGGGGATCGGGGAGTGCGCTTCGTCGGCCCGCGGCCCGACAGAACGCACCTCCCCGATGTGCCACCCACGACGTGCCCGTTGCCGTCCCGGTTCAGGCCGCCCAGACAACCGGCCGGAAGTCGCTGTATGCCCGTGCCTCGAAGGGGCCGCCGCCGCGGAGCACCTGCGTCTCCGGGTGCAGCATCACGGCGTTGACGCCGACGGAGCCGCTGCGGAGCTTGGCCGCCACCTGCCACGCGTGAGCGGCGTCCCCGAAGACGTAGTCGTGCAGGGCTGCCGGAGCACCACCGGCGATCCGCACCGCCTCGTCCACCTCGTCGAAGGGGATCACCACCACCACCGGGCCGGCAATCCCCTCACGCGCGACGGTCATGTCCTCGGTGACGTCGGCGAGGACAGTGGCGGCGGCCCAGAACCCCGGCTTGATCGACGGGCGGACATCGCCGACGGCCACGCGGGCGCCCTGCTGTCTGGCCTCCTCGACAGACGCCTCCACCCGGTCGCGCTGGGCCTCCGAGATCAGTGGACCGACGCCCACGGGATGGTCCGCGGAGCTGCCCACCGGCACCGACCGGGCATGGCTCACCAGGGCATCGACGACCTTCCCGTACAGCGACCGGTGGACGAGCATCCGGGCCGGCGCCGGGCCGACCTGACCGCTGTGCAGCGAGAAGTTCAGGCTGGCGGCCAGGACCGCCGATTCGAGGGCCCGCTCGTCGGCGTCCTCGAGGACGATGGCCACGCCCTTGCCCCCGAGCTCCATACTCGTACGTTTCAGCTGGTCGCTTGCGGATTTGGCGATCCGCTTGCCTACCGCAGCGGCACCGAAGAAGCTGATCATGTCGATGTCGTAGTGAGCGACCAGCGCCTCGTTGGTGATGGGCCCCGATCCCGTGACGACATTGAACACGCCGTCGGGCACACCGGCCTCCTTCAACAGCGGACCCAGTTCCAGGAAACCGAGCGGGTCCTGTGGTGCCGGCTTCGCGACCACGGTGTTGCCCATGGCGAGGGCCGGGGCGACCATGCCGGTGAGATGGGCGAGCGGGAAGTTGTGCGAGGTGATGCACCCCACGACGCCCAGTGGACGACGCACGGCCGCCGCGCCGATGAGCCCGTCGGCCGCGAGCGGGCCCGCGGCAACGGGCTGCGGTGCGCGGGCCACGGGACCGGACTCGCGAGCGCTCCGCGCGGCCAGGCGGAAACAGGCGGCGGCGGCGAGCACCTGGGTGGACTGGGCCACCCACGTGGTCGCACCACTCTCGGCCCGTACCAGCGGCACCAACTCGCCGGCCCGGTCGGTGACCAGCGCGGCGACACGTTCCAGGACGACGGCCCGCTCGTCCGGATCGGTGCGGGACCACTCGCGGAGGGCGGATCGGGCGGCCTTCGCCGCGATCCACACCTCGGCGGCGTGACCCTCGGAGGCGTGGCCCACGGCTTCCTCGGTGGCCGGATCGGTGATCTGGTAATGGCCCTGCTCAGGCTGGTGCCAAGCGCCAGCTATCCAGTGTCCGTACTTCTTCGGGGAATCAGCCATGATTGAGGCTCTCTTCGCGAGGCCGAGGCTCGTTCGAGCCACCGTCGACGGCACCGGAACGGGACCCGGGATTCGATCCCACCGTCCGTGATGGACTCCGGTGCACGGTCAACGCGCCGACGGGTCCGGCCACGGCAGGTCGGTCTCGACCGGGGCGGCGTAGTCGACGCCGGGGACGTCGAAGCCGTACAGCCCTCGGAACTGGGCACGGAACCACGGGATGTCGGCCAGCTCGGTCATCGTCTCAGGAGTGATCGACCGCCAGCGGTCGGCCACGGCGGCCTGGACCGGTGCGGACAGCTCCCAGCGATCGAGGCGGATGCGGCCGTGTTCGTCCACGTCGGGGCGGTCGGCGGTCAGCTGTTCCCACAACTGGAGCGACTGCTCCACGGGCGACGGAAAGCGGTCACCGAGGACGCCGCGGAGCAGGCAGACATAGAGGGGGATGCCCGGGATAGCGGTCAACGCCTGACTGATCACTGCTCCGTTCACCGAGGTCAGGGCGCGACCGCCGCGACCGGCCAGCTGCTCGGTCAAGGCGACCGCGGTGGACTCCAGATCGGCCTTGGCCGCTCCGATCGTGCCGGCACGATAGATCGCCGAGGTCAGCGGCGAGCCGATGTAGCTGAGGGCGACCGTACGGAATCCGTCACGCAGCAGCCCACGCTCCGCCAGTGCGGTGACCCAGCGGGACCAGTCCTCACCCCCCATGACCCTCACCGTTGCGGCCTTCTCGGCCTCGTTCGCCGGCTCGACGGTGACCTCGCGCAACGACGCGGTGCCGTCGTCGGCGAACTCCAGGTTCCGGGTGGTGTGCGGTGCGCCGAGCGGCTTGAGTGCCGAGTGATGGGTGACGCCGGTCCTCGGATCGGTGCGCCGGGGCGCGGCCACGCTGTAGATCAGGTAGTCCACACCGCCGAACCGGTCGCCCAGCAGATCCAGCGTCTCGGCCTTCGTGACGTCGGCGAAGGCGTCGGCGTTGCGGAACACGAAGTCCGACCCGAGTTCGCGGGCGATCGCGGCGGTGGCGACGGTGCGGTACCACCCGGCAGTCGCGCTGCGCTGCCCGGCCGGCCGCTCGAAGCCGATACCCACGCCGTCGATGCCGTACCGCACCAGCCCGGTTATCGTGCTCGCCAGGCCGTAGCCCGCGCTCGATCCGATGACCAGCGCCGTGGGCCGCCGTACGGGTGGCAGCTCGGGGGCCGCAACTTGCGCACGCATCAGCGCCACGCTGCGGATACAGCCAGCCGGATGCGATTCAAGCTGAAGATAGCCACGCCCCGTCGGGCTGACGACGCGTTCGGACGATACGGACGGTGGGTACATCATCGTCTCCCTCTGCCGCGTCAGTTCTCGAGCAACGCTTGCCTGAGGTGCTGGACCACGTCGTCCGGTGTCGACTGGTGCGACACCGACGAGTTGTCGAGCCGTACACCGGTCGTCGAGTTCAGGCGGTTCCGCAGGGCCAGGATGGACAGCGAGTCGAATCCGAGCTCGCGGAACATCAGATGCGGTGGCACCGCGTCGCCCGGTTCGAGACCGAGAACGGCCGAGATCTGCGCGGAGATCAGGCCGAGCAGTGTCTTTCCCCGGTCGACCTCCGCCATCGACGCGAGTCGCTTTCGCAGCGATGTCGTCGAGACGACGCCGCCACCCGCCGGCCGTTTACCCGTGCTCCGGACCAGCGATCTGAACGCCGGCGGCAGCACTTCCCCGGCCTTGGCCCGCCTGTCCAGCTCGGCCAGGTCCAGTCTGGCGAGCACCAGCACGGCCTCACTCCCGCCCCGGGCGGCGTCGAACAGAGCGGCGGCGTCCCGCAGGCCCAGCACACCCATCCCCCCGGCGCCGGTACGGGACGACGTGTCGCCCAGCGACCACGGACCCCAGACCAGCGACAGGCCCGAGGCGTCACGCGCCCGACGCCGCCGGGCGAGCGCGTCCAGTGCGGCCGCCGACGCGGCCGAGGCGGTGGTGCCGGGACGGCCGACCGTCCCGGCGAGCGACGAGCACAGGATGAGGTCGGCGTCGCCGGACTCCGCGTCGAGGATCTCCGCGGTGGCGACCGTCGTACGCAGCGCCTCGCCCACCGCGTCCGGAGCCGACGAGGACGTCCCGTCGCCCGGCAGCGCCTGCGGCACGTAGACGACCGTACGCAGCGGATGTTCCTCGGGCAGCCGGTGGATCAGCTCCCGCCACGCCCGGCGATCCCCCGGATCGCACCCCGCGACGGTGACTTCGGCTCCCCGCGCGGTGAGATCTGCGGTCAGCTCCGGGTCCTCGGTGCCGGTGAGCACCAGGCGCCGCACTCCGTGCGCCGCGACGAGGTGCCGCGCAAGCCAGGCCCGCATGGGTGTGTCGCCGCCGGTGATCAGTGTCGTACCCCCGGCTCCGGCCGGTTGTCCAAGATCACCCGTGGGCTCGCTCGGCACCAGCCGTGGCACCCTGACCCGACCTTCGCGCAGCGCCAGCTGTGGCTCGCCGAACGTCACGGCTCTGGGCAGTACACGCCAGGACGATTCGGTGCCGTCCAGGTCGGCGAGGACGAAGCGTCCGGGCTGATCGGCCTGCGCGGCGCGGACCAGCCCCCACACCGCCGCGCCGGCGAGGTCGGCGGCGGCCGGGTCGAACGCCGGCATCGCGGAGGTGGTCAGGAACACCACAGTGGTCGCGGCGAGCGCTTCGGTCTCCGACAGAACGCCGAGCTGGTGCGCCACGTCGCACGCGGTGCCGGCGACCTCGGCGTCCGCCGGCACGGTGAGCACCAGGTAGTCCGGACCGTCACCGCTACCACCGACCAGCTCGCCGAGGTCCCGGTACGCAACGACGGGTGTGCCAGCAGCCGTCAAACCCGCCACGGCACCCAGCGGATCTGCGCCCAGGACCGCCCAGCTCGACCGCCGGGGCAACGACTTCGCGACGTGGTCGACCCACACCTCCCGGTACAAGGCGCCGAGCTGCGCCGCCCCGACGGCCCGGAGTTCCCCGGGATCGACAGGAGTCGTGCCGACCGTGAACTCGGCGACCGGATCGCCCAAGGTGTCGGCCAGCATCATCGACATCGCGCCGGTACGGCTCTCGCTGATCCGGACCCGCAGCGCGGACGCGCCGAACGCGTACACGGTGACCCCACGCCACGAGGTCGCCAGCCGTGGGCCCCCGGTATTCGTGGCGTGGAGGGTGGCGTCGAGGAGTGCGGGGTGGATGTTGTAGTTGTCGGGGTCGGTGGGGAGGGTGATTTCGGCGTAGGTGTGGTTGTTGTGGTGCCAGAGTTTGTGTAGTCCTTGGAATGTGGGTCCGTAGTGGTATCCGTTGTTGGCGAGGGTGTCGTAGGAGATGTCGAGGGGTTGTGCTCCGGTGGGTGGCCAGGTGGTGAGGTCCCAGTCGGGTGTTGGTGCTTGGGTGTCGAGGGTTCCGGTGGCGTGGCAGGTCCAGGGTAGGTCGGTGCCGGTGTCGGGGCGTGCGTCGATACGGATTGCTCGTTGTTCGCCGGGGGTGTCGTGTTCGATTTCGACGCGTAGTCGCACCGCGCCGTGTTCGGGCAGGATCAGTGGCGTTTGCACGGTCAGTTCGCGGATGCTCGCGCAGCCGACCCGGTCGGCGGCGTGCACCGCCAGTTCCACGAAAGCCGCTCCGGGTAGCACGATGCTGTCGGCGACCTGGTGATCGGCCAGCCACGGATAGGTGGACAGTGAGATCCGGCCGGTGAATACCGTGCTCGCGGCGCCTTCGGTGACCGCGCCCAGCAACGGGTGCCCCGCTGCCGTCAGTCCTACCGCGCCGACGTCACGCCGGCCGTTGTCGGCGGTGAGCCAGTAACGTGTCCGTTGGAACGGATAGGTGGGCAGCGTCACCAACCGGTTTGTGTCCTGGTCCGGTGGGTTCCATCGCGGCAACGCTCCCGCGACGAAAGCCTCACCGACCGAACACAGGAAACTCTCCAGATCACCTTCGTCACGCCGCAGCGTGGCGATACCACGCGCCGAGGCGCCGACGCTGTCGAAAGTCTCCTGCAGCCCGGGAAGCAGAACCGGATGGGCACTCGACTCCACGAAGAAGCCGTAACCGTCGGCCAGCAGTGACCGGGTCGTGGCCTCGAACTCGACAGTGCTCCGAAGATTACGGAACCAATACTGGGCATCAAGGCCGGCCGTGTCCATCCGCTGCCCGGTGACCGTGGAATAGAAACTGACGTCACTCGCCTGCGGGCGAATCGGCGCGAGCATTTCCAGCACCTCGTCACGGATCCGGTCGACATGCCACGAATGTGACGCGTAATCAACCGGGACCCGACGTGTCCGCACGTCGTCCGCCGCGAAGACAGCCTGCAACTCGTCCAGAGCCGACGCACTACCCGAAACCACCGTCGACCCGGGACCATTGATCACCGCAACACCGATATCACCGTCCCACCGCCGCAGACGCGGCCGCACCTCCTCGACCGGCAACCCGACCGAAACCATCCCGCCCTGCCCCGCCAACACGCGAATAGCCCTGCTCCGCAACGCCACCACCCGCGCCGCGTCCGACAACGACAACGCACCAATCACACACGCCGCCGCGATCTCACCCTGCGAATGACCCACCACCGCTTCCGGCCGCAAACCATACGACTGCCACAACGCAGCCAACGACACCATCACCGCGAACAACGCCGGCTGCACCACATCCACCCGCGACAACAGCGCAGCTCCGTCATCGGTCAGCAGAACCTCCAACAGATCCCACTCGACATAAACCGAAAGAGCCTCCGCGCACTCCTCAAGCCGCGACCGGAACACCGGCGCACCCACATACAACTCACGCGCCATCGCCTCCCACTGCGACCCCTGCCCCGGAAACACCAACACCGTCTTACCGAAACCAGCCACCCCCGTCACCACACCCCCACCACCACCCCCACCGGCAACCGCACCCAACCCCGCCACCAACCGCTCACGAGTCGAGGCCACCACCACAGCACGATGCTCGAAAACACTACGACCCGCCAACGTCCCCGCAACATCAACAACCGACAACGAACGCCCACCGTCCGCCTCAACTCCGGACCCACCAGATTCGACAGCCGCCCCGATCCGAGCCGCATACGCCCGCAACGCCTCCGACGACCGCGCCGACACCACCCACCCCACCGGACCCGAACCCGACGCCAGATCCTTTTCCGAACCTGGCACCGAATTCGAACCCGGCACCAGATCCGTTTCCGGGGTCGGTTCTGTTTCCGGGGCCTGTTCCAGAACGACGTGAGCGTTCGTGCCGCTGATCCCGAACGACGACACCCCCGCCCGACGCGGCCGACCCGTCTCCGGCCACGGCCGCGACTCGGTCAACAACCGGACCCCACCAGCACCCCAATCAACAAAAGACGTCGGCGCATCCACATGCAACGTCGACGGCAACACCCCCCGACGCATCGCCTCCACCATCTTGATCACACCACCGATCCCCGCAGCCGCCATCGTGTGACCAATATTCGACTTCAACGAACCAAGCCACAAAGGCCGATCCGCCGAATGCTCCCTCCCATACGTCTCCAACAACGCCTGCGCCTCGATCGGATCACCCAACCTCGTACCCGTACCATGCGCCTCAACCACATCAACATCAGCACCAGAAAGCCCAGCACCCGCCAACGCCTGCCGAATAACCCGCTGCTGCGACGGCCCGTTCGGCGCCGTCAAACCATTCGACGCACCATCCTGATTCACCGCCGAACCCCGCACCACCGCCAACACCCGATGACCATTCACCCGCGCATCAGACAAACGCTCCAACACCACCACACCAACACCCTCACCCCACCCCGTACCATCCGCCGACTCCGCAAACGCCTTACAACGCCCATCAACCGACAACCCACGCTGACGCGAAAACTCCACCAACACCCCCGGCGACGACATCACCGTCACCCCACCAACAACCGCCAAACCACAATCACCACCACGCAACGCCACAACACCCTGATGCAACGCCACCAACGACGACGAACACGCCGTATCCACCGTCACCGCAGGCCCCTCCAAACCCAGAAAATAAGCCAACCGACCCGACACCACACTCCCCGTCGTCCCAGTCAGCAGCAGCCCGTCGGTCTCCGGCGACCCCTCGTGCATCGGTGGTCCGTAGTCCTGGAACATCGCACCGATGAACACGCCCGTCCTGGTGCCCCGCAGGGAACCGGACTCGATACCGGCGTCCTCCAGCGCCTCCCAGGCGGTCTCCAGCAGCAACCGCTGCTGCGGGTGCATCGCCAACGCCTCCCGCGGCGAGATCCCGAAGAAACCGGCGTCGAACTCCCCCGCGTCGTCGAGGAAGTAGCCCCTGTCGACGTAGCTCTTGCCGGTTCTTCCCGGGTCCGCGTCGAAGAGTTCGTCCAGATCCCAGCCCCGGTCACGCGGCAACCCCGAAACCGCGTCCCGACCCGACACCACCAACTCCCACAAACCCGCCGCCGACCCCACACCACCCGGATACCTACACCCCATCCCGACCACCACGACCGGATCGTCGTCCGTCGCCGCAGCGGGCGACGCCACCACCCCGGCACCGTCCTGTGCGCCCTCCCCCAGCAGTTGTCCGCGCAGGAAAGCGGCCAGGGCGGACGGCGTCGGATGGTCGAACACCACGGTGGCCGGCATCCGCAGCCCGGCCACTTCGCTGAGCCGCTTGCGGAGTTCCAGGGCGGACAGCGAGTCGAAACCCATCTCCCGGAACGCGACACCCGGCGGCACCGAGCCGGCGTCGGCATAACCGAGCACGGTGGCCGCGTGCGACCGCACCAGGTCGAGCAGTTCGCGGTCGACGTCCTCAGCTGGCCGGCCGGCCAGCTGATCGGCGAGGGTCGAGGCGGTCGTGACCGCACTCGCCGTACGCCGCGATCGGACCAGCCCGCGCAGCACCTCCGGCAGACTCGCCCGGGCAGCCTGCGCACGTAGCTGATCCAGGTCGAACGCGGCCAGGACGGCGGTGGCCACTCCGGAAGTCATCGCCGCATCGAACAGCGCGACCCCCTCGTTCGTGGGCAGTGGCCGCAGCCCGGTGCGGGCCAGGCGGGCGACGTCGGCGGCATCCAGATCACCGGTCATCTCGCTGCGTTCGTCCCAGAAGCCCCAGGCGAGCGAGGTCGCGGGTAGCCCGGTGCCGTGGCGATACTGGGCGAGCGCGTCGAGGAACCCGTTGGCGGCGGCGTAGTTCCCCTGGCCCGCATTGCCGATCGTGCTCATGATCGAGGAGAACAGCACGAACGCCGACAGCCCGAGATCCTGGGTGAGGTCGTGCAGGTTCCACGCCGCGTCGAGCTTCGGGGCCAGCACCACGTCGAGCCGCTCCGGCGTCATCCCGGAGAGCAGACCGTCATCCAGGGTCCCCGCCGTGTGTACGACGCCGGCGAGCGGCCGGCTCTGCGGAATCCCGTCCAGGAGCGCAGCCAGTGCGGCCCGGTCGGAGACGTCGCATGCGGCGACCGTCACCTCGACGCCCAGTGCGGACAGCTCGGCGACCAGGTCCGCAGCGCCCGGGTGGTTCGGCCCGCGCCGGGAGACCAGCAACAGGTTCCGCACCGCGTGCTTCGTCGCCAGATGCCGGGCGAACAACCCACCGAGCGTTCCCGTGCCACCGGTGATCAGTACGGTGCCGGTGGTGCTCCACCGAGGCGGTGCCTCCGGCCGGTCCACGGAACGCACCCGGAGCAGTCTCGGCACAAGCACCTGTCCGGCGCGCAGCGCGAACTGGGTGGCACCACCGGCCAACGCGGACGGCAGCGCGACGAGTGAGCGTTCGTCCTCGTCCACATCGACGAGGACCAGCCTGCCCGGATTCTCGTTCTGCGCGGAACGCAGCAGCCCCCAGAGGGGGGCGACAGCAAGATCGGGTACCGGCTCGCGGTCCCCGGTCGCCACCGCACGTCGGGTCACCACGACCAACCGGGCATCCGCGAACCGGTCGCCGGACGTCCACTCCTGGATCAGCTTGAGCGCACGGTGCAACACTGCGCGTGCGGTCTGCGCCACGTCCGGCCCGTCGTGACCGTCGATGCACACGACCACGTCGGCCGGGCCGCCGGGCAGTTCGGAAAGCTCGGTGATCCGGTGCGGGTCGATGCCGGGTCCTGATGCCGCGCCCAAGCCGAACACATCGGGGCCGAGCTGTACGACCGCGGCGGGCGGCGCTGTGCTCGCCGACGGCGCGGGTGTCCATTCCAGGCGCAGCAGAGACTCCCGATTCACCGCCGAGCGCCCGAGGTCGGCCGGGAGCATGGCGAGTGATCGGACTTCGATCACCGGCGTGCCGGTGCCGTCCGCAGCGCGCAACACCAGTGCGTTGCCTCCCAGGGTCGTCATCGACACCCGCAGCGTGCGGGCGCCACCCGCGTGCAGCGTGACTCCTTCCCAGGAGTACGGCAGCCGGATCAGATCGCTCTCCGGCAGGATCCGGCTCATCAGTCCGGCGTGGAGGGTGGCGTCGAGGAGTGCGGGGTGGATGTTGTAGTTGTCGGGGTCGGTGGGGAGGGTGATTTCGGCGTAGGTGTGGTTGTTGTGGTGCCAGAGTTTGTGTAGTCCTTGGAATGTGGGTCCGTAGTGGTATCCGTTGTTGGCGAGGGTGTCGTAGGAGATGTCGAGGGGTTGTGCTCCGGTGGGTGGCCAGGTGGTGAGGTCCCAGTCGGGTGTTGGTGCTTGGGTGTCGAGGGTTCCGGTGGCGTGGCAGGTCCAGGGTAGGTCGGTGCCGGTGTCGGGGCGTGCGTCGATACGGATTGCTCGTTGTTCGCCGGGGGTGTCGTGTTCGATTTCGACGCGTAGTCGCACCGCGCCGTGTTCGGGCAGGATCAGTGGCGTTTGCACGGTCAGTTCGCGGATGCTCGCGCAGCCGACCCGGTCGGCGGCGTGCACCGCCAGTTCCACGAAAGCCGCTCCGGGTAGCACGATGCTGTCGGCGACCTGGTGATCGGCCAGCCACGGATAGGTGGACAGTGAGATCCGGCCGGTGAATACCGTGCTCGCGGCGCCTTCGGTGACCGCGCCCAGCAACGGGTGCCCCGCTGCCGTCAGTCCTACCGCGCCGACGTCACGCCGGCCGTTGTCGGCGGTGAGCCAGTAACGTGTCCGTTGGAACGGATAGGTGGGCAGCGTCACCAACCGGTTTGTGTCCTGGTCCGGTGGGTTCCATCGCGGCAACGCTCCCGCGACGAAAGCCTCACCGACCGAACACAGGAAACTCTCCAGATCACCTTCGTCACGCCGCAGCGTGGCGATACCACGCGCCGAGGCGCCGACGCTGTCGAAAGTCTCCTGCAGCCCGGGAAGCAGAACCGGATGGGCACTCGACTCCACGAAGAAGCCGTAACCGTCGGCCAGCAGTGACCGGGTCGTGGCCTCGAACTCGACAGTGCTCCGAAGATTACGGAACCAATACTGGGCATCAAGGCCGGCCGTGTCCATCCGCTGCCCGGTGACCGTGGAATAGAAACTGACGTCACTCGCCTGCGGGCGAATCGGCGCGAGCATTTCCAGCACCTCGTCACGGATCCGGTCGACATGCCACGAATGTGACGCGTAATCAACCGGGACCCGACGTGTCCGCACGTCGTCCGCCGCGAAGACAGCCTGCAACTCGTCCAGAGCCGACGCACTACCCGAAACCACCGTCGACCCGGGACCATTGATCACCGCAACACCGATATCACCGTCCCACCGCCGCAGACGCGGCCGCACCTCCTCGACCGGCAACCCGACCGAAACCATCCCGCCCTGCCCCGCCAACACGCGAATAGCCCTGCTCCGCAACGCCACCACCCGCGCCGCGTCCGACAACGACAACGCACCAATCACACACGCCGCCGCGATCTCACCCTGCGAATGACCCACCACCGCTTCCGGCCGCAAACCATACGACTGCCACAACGCAGCCAACGACACCATCACCGCGAACAACGCCGGCTGCACCACATCCACCCGCGACAACAGCGCAGCTCCGTCATCGGTCAGCAGAACCTCCAACAGATCCCACTCGACATAAACCGAAAGAGCCTCCGCGCACTCCTCAAGCCGCGACCGGAACACCGGCGCACCCACATACAACTCACGCGCCATCGCCTCCCACTGCGACCCCTGCCCCGGAAACACCAACACCGTCTTACCGAAACCAGCCACCCCCGTCACCACACCCCCACCACCACCCCCACCGGCAACCGCACCCAACCCCGCCACCAACCGCTCACGAGTCGAGGCCACCACCACAGCACGATGCTCGAAAACACTACGACCCGCCAACGTCCCCGCAACATCAACAACCGACAACGAACGCCCACCGTCCGCCTCAACTCCGGACCCACCAGATTCGACAGCCGCCCCGATCCGAGCCGCATACGCCCGCAACGCCTCCGACGACCGCGCCGACACCACCCACCCCACCGGACCCGAACCCGACGCCAGATCCTTTTCCGAACCTGGCACCGAATTCGAACCCGGCACCAGATCCGTTTCCGGGGTCGGTTCTGTTTCCGGGGCCTGTTCCAGAACGACGTGAGCGTTCGTGCCGCTGATCCCGAACGACGACACCCCCGCCCGACGCGGCCGACCCGTCTCCGGCCACGGCCGCGACTCGGTCAACAACCGGACCCCACCAGCACCCCAATCAACAAAAGACGTCGGCGCATCCACATGCAACGTCGACGGCAACACCCCCCGACGCATCGCCTCCACCATCTTGATCACACCACCGATCCCCGCAGCCGCCATCGTGTGACCAATATTCGACTTCAACGAACCAAGCCACAAAGGCCGATCCGCCGAATGCTCCCTCCCATACGTCTCCAACAACGCCTGCGCCTCGATCGGATCACCCAACCTCGTACCCGTACCATGCGCCTCAACCACATCAACATCAGCACCAGAAAGCCCAGCACCCGCCAACGCCTGCCGAATAACCCGCTGCTGCGACGGCCCGTTCGGCGCCGTCAAACCATTCGACGCACCATCCTGATTCACCGCCGAACCCCGCACCACCGCCAACACCCGATGACCATTCACCCGCGCATCAGACAAACGCTCCAACACCACCACACCAACACCCTCACCCCACCCCGTACCATCCGCCGACTCCGCAAACGCCTTACAACGCCCATCAACCGACAACCCACGCTGACGCGAAAACTCCACCAACACCCCCGGCGACGACATCACCGTCACCCCACCAACAACCGCCAAACCACAATCACCACCACGCAACGCCACAACACCCTGATGCAACGCCACCAACGACGACGAACACGCCGTATCCACCGTCACCGCAGGCCCCTCCAAACCCAGAAAATAAGCCAACCGACCCGACACCACACTCCCCGTCGTCCCAGTCAGCACATATCCGTCCACGCCGCCGTACGGATTGTCGAGAGGCGGACCGTAATCGCCGGGCATGGCTCCGATGAACACACCGGTACTGCTGCCCCGCAGTGAGCCGGACTCGATTCCCGCATCCTCCAGCGCCTCCCAGGCGGTCTCCAGCAGCAACCGCTGCTGCGGATCCATCGCCAACGCCTCCCGCGGCGAGATCCCGAAGAAACCGGCGTCGAAAGCGGCGACGTCGTCCAGAAAACCGCCGTGCCGCACGTAGGTCCGCCCGGAGGCCGACGGGTCCGCGTCGAACAGTTCGTCCAGGTCCCAGCCCCGGTCACGCGGCAACCCCGAAACCGCGTCCCGACCCGAAAGCACCAACTCCCACAAATCCGCCGCCGACCCCACACCACCCGGATACCTACACCCCATCCCGACCACCACGACCGGATCGTCGGCGTCGCCATCCGGACGCCGCAGCGGCGTCGCGTCACCCGTGTCCCGGCGCCCGGTGAGCTCCGACTCCAGATACGCCGCGAGCCGGTCCGGCGTGGGGTGGTCGAAGATCAGCGAGCCGGGCAGGACGAGACCCAGTTCCCCGGAGAGCCCGGCGCACAGCTCGACGGCGGTGAGCGAGGTCAGCCCGAGGTTCTTGAACGAGGCCTGCGGTACCACGTCGGCGGCGGCGTACCCGAGAATGGCCGCGAGATGGGTGCGGACGAGGTCGAGCAGGCCGTCCCGGGCATGTGCCGGCGCGGCGACGGGTGAGTTGTCGCGCGCTTCGCCGATCCAGTAGCGGCGACGCTGGAAGGCATAGGTGGGCAGCGCGACCCTGCGGCCACCGGCCAGCAGGGTGTTCCAGTCCACCCTTGCTCCCGCGGCGTGCATCCGGCCGAGCGCCCTCAGCAGGGTGCGGGCCTCCGGCTGGCCGACGCGCAGGGTGGACACCGCAACCGACGTCGGCCCGGCGAGGCTCTCCCGAGCCATTCCGGTGAGCACCGGGTCGGGGCCGAGTTCGAGGTATCGGGAGACTCCCGCCCCGTGCAGGGTGCGGATGCCGTCGGCGAATCGGACGGTGCCACGGATCTGACGTGCCCAGTAGGCCGGGTCGGTCAGCTCCTCGGTGGTGGCGATCCGCCCGGTGAGGTTCGAGATGACCGGGATCAGCGGGGCACGGAAGTCCAGCGCCCGGATGGCGTCGGCGAACTCGTCCAGGATCCCGTCGAGATGGTGCGAGTGGAACGCATGGCTGACCCTCAGCCGCCGGGTCTTCACACCAGCGGCACGCAGGGCTTCCGCCAACGCGAGCACCGGGCCGGGGTCGCCGGAGATCACGACCGAGCCGGACCCGTTGACCGCGGCGATGCTCACGCCCGGTCCCGACAGCAGCGCCCGTACGTCGTCCTCGCCGGCGTTGACGGCCACCATCACCCCGCCGGACGGCACCGCCTGCATCAACCGTCCGCGAGCCGCGACGAGCGTGCAGGCATCGGACAGCGACAGCACGCCCGCGACGTGCGCGGCGGTGATCTCACCGATCGAATGACCGATCAGGTGCGTCGGGCGGACTCCGTACGACTCCACCAGCCGGGCCAGCGCCGTCTCCAGTGCGAACAGCGCTGCCTGGGTGTACCTGGTCTGCCCCAGCAGATCAGCGCCGGACCAGACGAGTTCCCGCAGCCCGAGGCCCAGCAACGGATCCAGCTCCGCGCACACCGCGTCGAAGGACTCGGCGAACACCGGGAACCCGGCGTACAACTCATGGCCCATACCGGCACGTTGGGCACCCTGGCCGGTGAACATGAACGCCGTGCCGCCCTCCACCACCACGCCGGACACGACGTCGGACGCCGGCCTGTTCGTTGCCAGCGCGTTCAGACCGGCGCGCAGCTCGGCCGCATCGGCACCGATCACGACGGCGCGGTGTGTGAGTGCGGCGCGGGTGGTCGCCAGCGAGAACCCGACGTCGAGCGGCGTCGGGGCGTCCGGTTCCGCGACGTAACCGTCCAGGCTCTCCGCCTGGGCGCGCAACGCCTCCGGGGATCCGCCGGACACCAACCACGGGATGAGGCCCGCCGCCCCGGGACGGTCACCCACGACCGGCGACGGATCGGGGGCCTGCGCGAGCACCAGGTGGCAGTTGGTCCCGCCCATGCCGAACGACGACACGCCGGCGACCCGGGGCCCGTCGCCCGGCCACGCGCGCAGCTCGGTGGCCACCTCGATGCCCATCTCACCGAGCGGGAGGTCGTCCGGCGGAGTGACGAAGTTCAGACTCGCCGGCAGTTGGGCGTGTCGGACGGACAGCGTCGCCTTGATGAGGCCGGCGATCCCCGCCGCCCCCTCCAGATGCCCGATGTTCGTCTTCGCCGACCCCACCACGAGCGGCCGCTCACGGGGGGCGAAGACCGAGGACAGCGCCGCCGCCTCCACCCGGTCCCCCACCGGCGTACCGGTGCCGTGCAGCTCCACGTAACTCACCTCGGCGGCGTCCGTTCCCGCGGCGGTGAGGGCCGCCCGCAGCACCTCCTCCTGCCCGGAACGGCTCGGCGTGGTCAGCTGCTCGCCACCGCCGTCGTTGTTCACGGCACCGCCGCGAATCACACACGCCACGTCGAGGCCGTACGCGACGGCGTCCGCCAGCCGCATGAGCACCACCATGCCGCCGCCCTCGCCGCGTGCGTAGCCGTTGGCGCGCGCGTCGAAGGTGTAGCACCGGCCATCGGGCGACAACGCACCGAACTCGCCCGCGATCGCCGTCGACTGCGGTGCGAGAATGAGGTTCACGCCGCCGGCGAGCGCCCACGCCGACTCGCCTCGACGCACGCTCTCGGATGCCTGGTACACGGCGACCAGGGCCGAGGACTGTGCCGAGTCCACGACCAGACTCGGGCCGGACAGCCCGAGGAAGAACGAGATCCGGTTGGCGAGGATTCCGCGTTGCAGCGCGGAGAGGGTGAAGCTGTCGATCGCCCCCGGGCCCTGGTCGTGCACCAGTCCCGCGTAGTCGTCCCCCATCGCCCCGAGGAAGACACCCGCCCGGTGCCCGCGCACCGCCGACGGGTCGATCCCCGCTCGTTCGAGGGCTTCCCATGCCAGCTCCAGCATGAGTCGCTGCCGCGGGTCCATCGCGGTGGCCTCACGGGGTGACACTCCGAAGAAGCCCGCGTCGAAGTCCGCGACGCCGTCGATCAATCCAGCTCTGTCGATCGACGCGTCCACCTGTGCGGCGCGGTCCACGGGGACCTCGGCGACGGCCTCCCGACCGGCCGCAAGCAGCTCCCAGTACTCCTCGGGTGACCGTGCCCCCGGCAGACGGCAAGCCAGACCAACTACCGCGACGAGGTCCTGACCAGCCAATTCTTCGGACTTCTCTGGCATGACAGCGCCTCTTCCTCTGCTTCAGGGGACTTACTGGATAGCGCCGTACGCAGTGTCGGCGTCCATGGCAATGCGCAGAAAGTTGCACTCGGCGCGACCCGAAGTGGTCATCCACATGGGACCTTCGCGTCGAAGCATTGCTCGACGCTCACGGGGGTCGGCAGAGTCTGGTTCGAGGCCGTTCCGCCAATTGTCATGTGGAGGCGTTTGTCCGTGATGCGATTTCAGGTACTCGGCCGACTCACCGTCACCAACGAGCGGGGCGACTGCACGCCGACCGCGCCGATGGTGCGACGCGTGCTGGCGCAACTACTCCTGCGCGCGAACAGCATCGTCATGCTCGACGCCATCATCGACGAGCTGTGGGGTGACAAGCCGCCCAAGAGCGCCGTCCCCACCGCGCAGACGTACATCTATCAACTGCGGCGTCAGTTCCAACCCGGAGTTCCAGACGACACGCCCGAGCAGCTGCTCGCCACGTCCGGCGCCGGCTACATCCTCCGGGTGGCGCCGGACCAGCTCGACCTGGAGGCGTTCCTCCGGCTGTCCGCGGAGGGGCGCACCGCGCTCGCCGCCGGCGACCCGGCCACGGCGGGGCGGTTGTTACGGCAGGCGCTCGCCCTCTGGTCGGGACCCGCGCTCGCCGACGTGAAGCCCGGACCGTCGATCCAGGCGCACATCGTCCATCTCATGGAACAGCGGACGCACACCGTCGAACTGCGGATCCAGGCCGACGCGATGCTGGGCCGGCACCGGGAACTCGTCGGCGAGCTGAAGGCCATCCTGGTCACCAACCCGTTCAACGAGTGGTACCACGCTCAGCTGATCAAGGCGCTGGCTTCGAGTGGCCGACGCAACGAGTCACTTGTCGCGTACCAGCATCTCCGCAAGACGTTGTCGACCGAACTCGGCCTCGAACCGTCGGACGTGTTGCAACAGCTGCATCAGGAGATCCTTGCCGGACGCGACTCCTGGTCGGACGGTGAGGCGTTGGAGCGGGCCTGGGCGGAGCCGGTCAGCCGGTGAGCCGCGTGGGGGACGTCAGCGCCGGACCGCGGACCGCCGGGGAGGCGGTCGTCGATCCGGCGCCGACGCCCTGCTACGGGTACGGGGAGGTGCGCCCGTACTACCTGTTGTGGAGCAGCCGGCCGCCGTCGACGACCAGGGTGTGCCCGGTGACCCAGGACGCGTCGTCGGAGAGCAGGAAGGCCACGGCGGCACCGACGTCAGCGGGCTTGCCGATGCGCTTCAGCGGGACCGAGCCGACCACCTTCTCCTCGCGGCCCTCGACGTTCGGCCTGGTGAAATCGGTGAGCACGGTGCCGGCCTCGACACAGTTCACCCGCACCCCGGGCGCGAGTTCGTTTGCCATCTGCCGGGTGAAGTGGTTGACCGCGGCCTTGGCCGTCCCGTACGAGGTGCCGTCGGGAACGGCGAGCTTGCTGGCGATCGACGAGATGTTGACGATGGCGCCGCCGTGCTCACCGAGCCAGCCGTGCCAGGCCGCCTGCACCCAGGTCAGCGCGGTCGTCAGGTTGAGGTCGATGGTGCGCCGGTAGGCCGCCACGTCGGTGTCGACCAGACGACGACCGTCCCGCTCCGTTCCGCCGACGTTGTTCACCAGGAGGTCGAGCGACCCGAACCGCTCGATCGCCGCCGCCACCGCGGCCCGCTGATGCTCGGGATCGTGGGCGTCGCCCGCGATGCCGAGGGCTCTGTCGTCGCCCAGCTCGGCGGCCGCCGTACGCAGCTTGTCCTCACTCCGTGAGGTGATGACCACATTCGCGCCCCGCTCGACCAGCGCGGTGGCGATGCCGAAGCCGATGCCGGTCCGAGCGCCGGTCACGAGGGCAGTCTTGCCATTCAGGCTTACCACAGTCTGTGAACCTCCGTTGGTGTGGCCCAGCTATTTCCGGAAATCACCCCGGAACAAGGAGACGAATGTTCCCCTCACCGCAATTAGACCAGCGCCCGCAAAGGGCTACAACCCGATGACGCCCCGCCTTTCCGGGACTCTTGGCAGCCACTAATGCGCTACTAGCGAGAATTTAATGTACGCGACCTCGGGCATTGCCCGGCCCGGCGCCGCATGGCCGGTCGGGGCTTATGCGGCACCGGCGATGAGCCCGATGGAGACTGCCTTGTTGACCGCTTCGAGCCGGGAACGCGCCTCCAGCTTCGTGAAGATGATCCCGAGGTGGCGCTTCACCGTGCCCTCGGCGATGGCGAGCTGCCGGGAGATCTGCCGGTTGCTCATGGCCATGCTCACCAGGGAGAGGATCTCCAGCTCCCGCTTGGTGAGCGCCTTCGTGCAGCTCGGCGCCGAGGCTATGGAGGTCAGCGCACCCGCGGACACGTGCAGCACGACCCGGATGTCGTCGGCGCAGACCGTACGGATGCTGGCCACCAGGTCGCGCCGGCTCACCGACTCGGTCAGGAAGCCGCGGACACCGCTGTCGAGCATCTGGCGCACGAGCACGGGATCGTCGCGCCGGCTGACCAGCAGGATCCTGGTGGCCGGCGAGGCCGAACGGATGCCACGCACGGCCTCGGCCACCAACCTGCTGGGCACGTCCAGCAGCACGACGTCAGGCTGCTCGACCTTGCAGGTCATGATGCCGGAGGGGCAGCTGGCGGTGTCCTCGACCACCGCTATATCCGGCTCACCCTCGAGCGCCTCACGCACCAGCTCCCGCAACAGCGCATGATCAAAGATCAGAACTATACGTAGCTGGGAATTGCTGTTGGGCCGCATGACCTGATCCCGGCTTGAGCGACGTTCCCCACTTGCCATCACAAGACGAGACATTGAAACCCCCGCATGCCGGCTGACGTATTAACACCGTAAGACGTAGCCCGCCATCCTGACAAGGCGGGATAGGACAAGGAGAAGGCGGCAGGCAACGGGGGTGACCGGCCATCCCGGCCCCCACCGCCCGCGAACAGGCAGAAGCCGCCGCACAGCACTTGGCCGTGGAATCTTAAATTTATCAGTCTGAATTGATCTCCCATCAACTGGAGCAAGCGACGGGCCGGATCGGTGATCGTCTGAGGCTCGGTCGAGAGCGGGATGCGGGTCGCCGTCCGCCTCGCCGGGCCGCACTCCCCTCCGGGCACGCCGGACACGGCACCGGAGCGACGACCGCCACCGGGGGTGCCGCCGACGCTCGCCGGGATCGCGGTGCATGACGCGTCGCGTCGTACGACGCCTCGGGCGTTCAGCGGCAGATCCGCCCGGAGTCCCGACGATCCGGGCGGTCCCGTCCCGCTCTCACTTCGGGACCCGGACGACGGTGGTGTACGTGTGATTGGTGATCATTTCGAAAGCCGGGTCCAGCAGCCTCTCCTTGATCACGTCAAGGTCGGCAGCCGTCAGAGCGGTCTGGCTCAACAGGAACGGCTCCAGCATGTCGCTGTGCAGCCGAGCGAGCCGGGCGGTCGGCGACCCGCCCTGTCCCGGCGCCCGATAGTCCCGTACGGTGACATCCTCGTAGCCGGCGGCCGCCAGCACCTCCGGCGTGCGCGCCGCCCAGCCGAAGTCCATGCCGGTCTGGTCGGCGAGCTTGTGCACGGCATCGTGATAGGCCTGGAAGATACGAGCCGTGTACTCGTCGACGGGTGACGCGAAGAGTCCCTCGGTGGCGCACCCGCAGTACCAGTCGGTGAGCACCAGCGCTCCGCCGGGCCGCAGCTGCGTGGCCAGCCTCGTCGCGACCGCGTCCCTGTCGGCGACGTGCATCAGCACCAACCGCGCGTGGATCAGGTCGAACTTCGGCTCCGGCCACGGGTCCCTGGTGAGGTCGTGACTGATCGCCTCGATACGTGGATGGCGGGGCACGTGCTGGGGCTTGAGGTCACTGGCGACCACGTGTCCGGATGTTCCCACCCGGGCGGCCAGCCAGCGGGCGACGGAGCCGTCCCCGGCACCCACCTCCCAGCAGCGCCATCCGTGGCCCACCCCCACCACCTCGCCCAGGATGGAGAACGTCTCCCGGTTGAGGATCTCGGCGAGCAGGCTCAGCTGCTCGGGAGCTGCCACCGAGTCGTTGTCGAAACGTTGCTCGTGATCCGTGCGGTACATAGCTTCTCCCTACGGGTTCGTTCGCGACCGGGCCCACGGCTACGGCGCGCCCGGTGGCTCGTGACGGCCCGCGCCGGGTCGCGGCTTCGGCCCCGCCGCGCGGACCGCCCGGCCCACGCACGACGCGGAACCCGGACGCCACCCCGACGCTGTCGTGACGCACCGGCAGCGCTCTAGATCGACGCGGGCAGCAACTCGTTGACCAGCTCGACGAACTCCCTGGGCGTCGTGTCCTTGTTGGCCCGGTCCTCCGGCAGGCTGATCTTGAGCTCACGCTCGATCAGGAGCGTCATCTCGACGATCGAGATCGAGTCGTAGCCGAGATCGGCGAGCGTGGTCTCGGCGATGTCGCCGTCCAGGTCGAGCCCGTCGTCGTCGCCCGCCGCCCGCCGCAAGTACTCGACCAAGTCCGCCTGGGTGAACGCCACCATCATTGCCCCCTTCGGCTCATGCTGTGGCAATCAACATCGCCGGAGGACTTAGACACCGGGTCGAGTTCCGATCGACGGCGGGCACGTTCGGCCCCGACGGACACCCGTCGACACCGCAGGCAGACCGGCAGGGCTTCGCCTGGGCCTCGATCGAGCCTGGGCCGGCCATGACGATCCTCGTCGGATACGGGCAACTGATCCGATCCGGAGGAGGACGACGATGAGCGACGAGCTCTACATCGCCGCCGCGAGTTCGTGGCTGCCAGGGCGCATGACGCTCGACGAGGCGGAACTGGCCGGCCTCGCCGACCGGGCCCGGGTGTGGAACACCGGCATCGAGTCGGTCTGTGTCTCGACGGACAGGTCCGCACCGGAGATGGCCGTGCTGGCCGCGCGGGATGCCCTCCACCGGGCCGGGGTGGGGCCGGAGGATCTCCAACTGCTGCTGCACGCCTGCGCGTACCACCAGGGTCACGACATGTGGCCGTCGGCGTCCTACATCCAGCGGCACTGCGGCGGCGGTTCGTATCCGGCCGTCGAGGTACGCCAGATGTCCAACGGCGGCATGATGGCTCTCCAACTGGCGGCCGGATACCTGGGGGCCGGTGGTCGGACGGCTGCCCTGATCACCACGGCCGACCGGTTCTCCCTGCCCGGCTTCGACCGGTGGCACAGCGATCCGGGGACCGTCTGCGGTGACGGCGCCACCGCTGTGGTGCTGTCCACCCGTACCGGGTTCGCCAGGCTCCGCGGGCTCGACTCGGTGTCCGACAGCGGCCTGGAGCACGGTAGCCGGGGGGACCGGTTCAGCGACGCGCCGCTGGCCGACCGGTCGCCGGTCGACCTGAGCAACGACTCGCTGGCGCGCGAGTTCGGGGTGGAGGGCCTGCTCAACCGCATCGCGGCGGGTCAGCGTGATGCCTTCGACCGGGCCTGCGCGCAGGCGGACGTGAAGTTCGGCGACATCGACTGGTTCCTGCTGCCGAACCTGGGCCGGACCCGGATGCGAGCGCAGTACTTCGGGCCGTTCGGCATCGACCCGCAGCGCTCCACCTGGTCCTGGGGCCGGCGGGTCGGACACCTGGGCGCGGGCGACCAGTTCGCCGGGCTGGCCCACCTCGTCGCCGAAGGTGTTCTCGAGCCCGGCCAGACCTGCATGCTGGCCGGCGTCGGTGTCGGCTTCACCTGGACCGCCGGGGTCGTGGAAATCGTCGCCCGGCCGTGAGCGAGACGACGTCGGACAGAGCGGGCCGGACCGCGGCCCGTCCCCTTCCGGACCCGGGACCGGATCCGGAAGGGGACACCCTCAGGGTGCGGTCAGCACCATGACGGAGTTGATGCCCCCGCCTCGGGCCAGCACCACGGCACTGGTCACCGTCGTCTCCCTCGGCTGCCCGACCACCAGGTCGAGTTGATCGGACCCGACCGGTTCGGTCACGTTGATCGTGGGTGGGATGACGCCGTGCCGGATGCTCAGCGACGCGGTGGCCACGTCGAGCGCCGGGCTCCCGGAATACAACCGGCCGGTCATCGTCTTGGGCGCGGTGACCGGAACCGCCCGGGGACCGAACACGCCGGTGACGGCGGCGGCCTCGGCACGGTCGAGGTCGGCCACGCCTGCCGCGTCCGCGAACACCACGTCGACGTCGGCCGGGCTCATGTCGGCGTCCGACAGCGCCAGCTCGATGGCCCGACGCAGTCCTGGTTCTCGTCCGGACGCGGGATCAGGGTCGAAGGTGGTGGCGTACCCGGCGATCTCGCCGTAGGACCGGGCACCCCGGGCAGCGGCGTGCCCGGCCTCCTCGACGAGGAGCATGGCACCCCCCTCACCGAGCAGATAGCCCGATGCGGCGGCGTCGAACGGCAGGTAGGCCCGTGCCGGATCGATCGCCGTGCTCATCCGGCCGGTGGTCAGCTCGATCACCCAGCCCAGCGGGCACAGCGTGCTCTCGGCCGCGCCGCACATCACGACGGACATGCCGTCGGCCACGTACCGGCGGGCCTGGGCGATGGAGTCCAACCCCGCCGTCTGCCCGGTCAGGACGCCGCCGGAGCCGAGCATCCGGTGCCGGATGGAGAGTTGTCCCGTGTTCACCGCGTAGAACCAGGAGAACGAGAGATAGGCGCTCACGTGCTCGCTGCCGAGGTTCCACAGTTTCGCCAGCTCCCGTTGGCTGAATTCGAGGCCACCGGCGGAGATGCCGGTGACGATGCCGACCCGGTCGGCCCGTACGGCGGCCAGGTCGAGGGCCGAGTCGCTGATCGCGCCGTCCGCCGCGATCAACGCCAGCCGGGTGGCCTGGTCGGTCTGCGGCACGAGCCGCCCGGGGATGTGCTCGCGCACGTCGTAGCCGGCCACTTCGCCCGCCAGCTGGACCGGGTACTGCGCCGGATCGAACCGGGTCACCCGTTCGATGCCGCTCCGCCCGTGCAGCAGGGCGTCCCAGTACTCGTCGGTGTCGAATCCGTTCGGCGCGACCACGCCGATACCGGTGATCACCGCGCGGCTGCGCTCCGGCAGCGGGCTCGTCTCACTCACCGACGTCCGCCTTCGTCAGCACCATCGCGCTCTGGAAGCCGCCGAACCCGCTGCCCACCTTCAGCACCGTCCGCAGATCCGCCGGCCGTGCTCGCAACGGGACGTAGTCGAGGCCCAGCTCCGGGTCCGGCTCGTGCAGGTTGGCCGTCGGCGGGATCAGCCCGGTCTCGATGGCCATCGCGCACACGGCGATCTCGACCGACCCGATGGCGCCCAGCGAGTGGCCGATCATCGACTTGATCGAACTCACCGGGGTCCGGTACACGTGGTCGCCCAGGCTGCGTTTGAACGCGTCGGTCTCGTGCCGGTCGTTCTGCTTCGTGCTGGAGCCATGCGCGTTCACGTAGTCGACCTGGTCAGGAGTGCGACGGGCCATCCGCAGCGCCACGTCGATGGCCTCGGCCATCTCGGTGCCCTCGGGCCGGAGCCCGGTCATGTGGAACCCGTTCGACCGCACACCCCAGCCGGCGATCTCCGCGTAGATGTGTGCGCCGCGCGCGGTGGCGTGCTCCCACTCCTCCAGCACCAGGATCGCGCAGCCCTCGGCAAGCACGAACCCGTTGCGGGTCCGGTCGAACGGCCGGGACGCGGTGGCGGGATCGTCGTTGCGCGGGGTAGTCGCCTTGATCGCATCGAAGGAGGCGACACACACCGGGGAGATGGGCGCGTCCGTGCCACCGGCCAGCATCACGTCGGCCGCGCCCTCCCGGATCAGTTGCGCCGCGTGGGACACCGACTCGATGCCCGCCGTGCATCCCGTGGAGACCAGCGCGACCGGACCGCAGGCACCGGCCTCACGGGCCACGTCGGCAGCGATCGAGGTCGGGACGAGATAGTTGAACAGGTGCGGTATCGCGTACCCGTGGTCGAGAAGCCACTCGCGGCCACCGTCGGACATCACGTTGTACTCGCGGTCCAGGCTCATCGTGCCGCCGATGGCGCTGCCGATCGAGGTTCCGGTGCGGTACGGGTCGATCGTCCCGACGTCGAGGTCGGCGTCCGCGATCGCTTCCCGGGTCGCGGCGACGGCGAGTTGCGCACTGCGGTCCAGCCGGCGGATCTCCTTCGCGGACAACCCCTCCGCCACCGGGTCGAAGTCGCACTCGCCCGCGATCCGGGAGCGGAACCCGGACGGGTCGAACAGCGAGATGGTACGGACGGCCGACGTGCCGGACGAGATCAGCTGCCAGAACTCCTTGTTGTTCCCGCCGCCCGGGGCACGAACGCCCATGCCGGTGATGGCGACCCGTCGGTTCGTCGTACGCTCACCGTTCGCGCGCACAGCATGTGGCATGGGAGCCTCTTTCCTGATGTCGGAGGTCAGGCATCGAAGGTCACGGGCAGTGATTCGAGTCCCCGGATCGTGAGGCTGCGCTGCCACCGCAACTGCTCGGGCGGTACGGCCAGGGCGAGGTTGGGCAGCCGGCGCAACAACGCGTCGAACGCGATCCGGCCCTCCAGCCTGGCCAGCGGGGCGCCGAGGCAGAAGTGCGCGCCGCGTCCGAACGCCACGTGCCCGGTGTCGGAGCGGGCCACGTCGAAGTTGTCCGCCCCGGCGAACTTCGCCTGGTCCCGGTTCGCCGAGGCCAGGGACAGCAGCACCGGATAGCCCTTCTCGATGCGGGTACCGGCGACCTCGATGGGCTCGAGGGGAAACCGCCAGGTCGCCGTCTCGAACGAGCCGTCGTACCGGAGCATCTCCTCCAGGGCCGAGTCCACGAGTTCCGGCTTCGCCCGCAGCAGCGCCAGCTGGTCGGGGTTGCGCAGCAGGGCCAGCATGCCGTTCCCGACCAGGTTGACGGTCGTCTCGAAGCCACCGATCAGCAGCAGGGACATCATCGACAGCAACTCGGTCTCGTTCAGCCGGTCGCCGTCGTCCTGGGCAGCGATCAGCGCGTCGACCAGACCGTCGGCCGGCTCACTGCGGCGCTTCTCGACGAGTTCGGTGAGGTACCCGAGGAGGTCGCGCAGTCCGACCGGACGCGCGTTGCCGCCGTCGGTCGCAGCGGTGTCCTTGTCGTTCGTCCACTTGCGGAAATCCTTGGTCCACTGGCGGAACATCTGCTGGTCCGCCACCGGCACGCCCAGCAGGGCGCAGATCACCGTGATCGCCATGGGAAACGCGAACTCGGTGACCAGGTCGACCCGGCCGCGTGGCTCGATCTCGTCGAGCAGCCCGTCGACGATCTGCTGCACCTGGCCCCGCAGACCCTCGACGCGGCGAGCGGTGAACGCGGTCGAGACCAACCGGCGCAGTCGCGTGTGCTCGGGAGCGTCGGTGGTGAGCAGGTGGGTGCCCAGCCCGGTCCGGTCCTCCAACGGACGTCCCCTGCCCGCTTCCTGCCAGTCGAGTGGCGCGTTGCGTGGGTCCTTGCTCATCCGGGGATCGCCGAGCAGCATCCGTACGTCCTCGTACCGGGTGACCAGCAATCCGTACAGGCCCTTGCCCTCCAGAACAGGCCGGACCGGCTCGTCCGCGCGCAGTTTTGCGTACTCGGGATAGGGATCCGCGCCGAAGTCCATGACTTGTCCCCTCTGCTTCCTGCTCAGTCCGTCACCGCGACGGTCCGGCCCGCCGTGCGATGCCGGAGGGGCACGCGGACAGCCAGGAAGACGATGTAGTGCGCTCAGCTTGGCGTCGCCGGTTCGAGAGGAGTTCGTGTCCGGTTAGAACCAGGGGACCGTCGCCCGCGGTCGTCCCGCTGCCGGACAGCATGCGGCCGGCACCGGCTGGGCCGGTGCCGGCCGCGGGCCGGGTCCGAGGTGCCGGGAGCGCTGCGGGGGTCAGACTCCCTGGGCGATGTCGCTCGGAACCGGCCGGCACAGGATCCGGTCGCGCGCCTCCCGCAGCTGCTGTTCGCTGGAGTCGGCTGCCCGGGTGGTCACCGTGCGCCAGCCGACGAACCCGTCGGGCCGGATCAGCACGGCGCCGTCCTCCTTGATGGAGGCGGCTGCGGCCCACCCCTCGACCGCGTGGGCCGTGATGCCCAGCTTCGATGCGGCGTCGAGCCAGTGGCCGGCCGCCGTCCCGGTCAGCAGGGTGAAGCCGTTCACCAGATCGACCGTGGACCGGCCGTCGGGCAGCCAGATGTGTGGCAGGCGGCTGCCCGGAGCGCCGTCGAGGACGAGATTCTCCATGTCCGTCAACGGTTCCGGGTCGATCACCGCGGCGGAGTCGTACCGATAGCCGACCACGGGGATCATGATCCCCGCCATACCGACGGCGGCACGCTCGGCGGCCAGGGCCGGATCATTGTTCCAGTGCAGATTGTGGTTCTCCGAGCGGATCACGCTCTGCCGCATGCTGAAGAGCGCGACCGGCCGACGCTCGGCTTCGTAGGTGTCAAGCAGGGCGTCGCCTCCGGCGGCCATCTTCCATGCCAGGTTGTGGCCGTCGGCGATACCCATGTTGAGGCCGAAGCCACCGACCGGCGGCACCGCGTGGGCCGCATCCCCGACGAGGAAGTACCTGCCCTGCCGGAACACGTCGGCCACATGCGCCGTCGACGACCACGGCAACTGGCTGATGATCTCCGGCTCGATGTCGGGCACACCGGTCGCATCCCTGATCTGCTGCCGGATCTGCTCGGCGGGGGTCTTGGGGTCGCCGTTGGGGATGTGGAAGATCCACCGGCCGTGTTCGTCGACCCGGTACAGGATCCCGGACGCCCGCTCGTTGCGCAGGAACGTCATGGACAGTGGCGGGACAGGCAGGTCGGCGCGGAACAACACGTTGAGCATGTGCGACTTGCTGATCGCTCCCGGGCCGGTGACGCCGATGCCGAGCAGCTCCCGGACCTTGCTGCGGATGCCGTCGGCGCCGATGACGTAGTCTCCCGTGATCACCCGGCCGTCCGCGGTGGTGACCTCGGCGTCCGGCGTGACAGCGACCACCTCGCTGTCGAAGTCCACCTGGCTGCCCAGGTCGCGCAGCAGCGTCACGGCGGCCCGGTCGACCAGGTCCTGCGGACAACTGCCCAGCTTCGCCGGGCCGATCTCCGGTCGCTCGAACTTGGTGGTGACGGTGGTGAGGGCGGCCAGGCTGGGCCCCGACATCAGGCCCCGGGCGAATTCCGCCGTGTTCAGCTCGAAGCCGGCCTCCCGCAGGATCTCCGCCGACCGGTCGGTGAGGCCGAACGCCCTCGGATGGTCGTTGACCTCGCCCCGGCGCTCCAGAACGTGGACCGAGACCCCCTGGCGGGCGAGAAAGACCGCGGTGCAGAGCCCGACGGTGCCGCCCCCGACAATAGTGACACGCATGACGTCCCCTTCTTCGATTGGACCGGTCCGTTGATCCCACTGGTGGGGCTAACTTCGTGCGTCGGCAGCACCCGACGACTGGTCTACAGGCCCGCTCGGGCGAAACGGAACGCCGAGAGCGGCACAAAGATCGCCAACAGCAGTCCGGCCCACAGCAGGCTCGCGATGACCGGATGGTGCAGTGGCCACGCGGCACCCGGATCCACGGCAACGGGATTGCCGAACAACGTCCGGGTCGCCGTCGCCAGTGCGCTGAGCGGGTTCCACTCACAGATCAGCCGGAGCCAGTCCGGCATCCTGGCGGTGGGTACGAACGCGTTGGAAACCATGGTGAGCGGCAGCGTCAGCGGCGCCAGTGCCGCCGCCGTCGTTGCGGAACGGATCGCCAGTCCCAGATAGGTGCCGACCCACGCCAGGGTGTATCGGAACAGCAGCAGCAGGCCGATGGCGAGCAACGCCTTCGCGAGGCCGTCGTGCGCCCTCCAGCCGACGATCAACCCGGTCAGCATCATGACCGCCAGGCCGTAGGCGCCGATGAAGGCCTCGGCGCCGCTCTGCCCGAGCGGCATGGCCACCCGGTTGGTCGGCAGGGAGCGGAGCCGGTCCATCGCCCCGCGTGCCTGGTCCATCGCGACATCCACCATCGCCGAGGACAACGCGGTTCCGCTGCCCAGTACGAACAGCCCGGGCATCATGTACTCGCGGTAGTTCGAGGAGCCCGTGATGCCGATCGAACTGCCGAACACGAATCCGAACAGCAGCACGAACACCGTCGGCATCAGCATGATGGTGATCAGGGTTCCGGGCTCGTGCCGCAGCCGCAGCAGGTTCCGCTGGGTCAGCACCCAGCCGTCGGCGAGAACGGTCATGCCACCGCCTCCAGGTCACCGGCCCGCTGCACCGGGCTGACGGGCTTGCCCGTCACGGCGAGGAACACGTCGTCGAGGCTCGGCTCGCGGACCCCGACGTCGCGTACCAGCGCACCGGCGTTGTCGAGTTCCCGCACGATCTGGGGCAGGGTCGGCACCGGATGCACCGCGGCCACCACGACGTGCGATCCGTCGGCCTCCGGCCGGCGGCCGGTGAGCCGCTCCAGCACCGCCATGGCATTCGCCACGTGGCCCTCGGACTGCACCACGACCTCGATGTGGCTACCGATCTGCGACTTGAGCGCGACCGGGGTGCCTTCGGCCACCACGTGACCGTGGTCGATCACGCCGACGGAGGCGGCCAACTGGTCCACCTCCTCCAGATACTGGCTGGTGAGCAGGACCGTGGTGCCGTCGACGACGAGCTCGCGCACGGTCTGCCAGATCTCCATGCGGCTCCGGACGTCGAGGCCGGTGGTGGGCTCGTCGAGAAACAGCACCGCGGGAGCCCGCAACAGGCTCGCGATCAGGTCCAGCCGGCGACGCATGCCACCGGAGTAACTGGCGGTCAGCCGGTCACCGGCAGCGGCGAGACCGAATCGTTCCAGCAGGTCGTCCGCGCGTTTCCTCGCCCCCCGCACGCCCAGCCGCGACAGGCGGCCAAAGATCCGCAGGTTCTCCCGGCCGGTCAGTTTCTCGTCGAGCGTGGTGTCCTGACCGGTCAGCCCGATCACTTTCCGGACGCTGCCCGGGTCCTGTGCCACGTCGAATCCCGCGACCACGGCCGTTCCCGATGTGGGTCTGGTCAGTGTGCTCAGGATGCGGACGCAGGTGCTCTTGCCGGCGCCGTTCGGGCCGAGCAGGCCGTAGACCATGTTCGGCGGGATCGCCAGGTCGAGCCCGGTCAGCGCCTCGACATCCCCGTACCGCTTGCGGAGGTCCTGTGTGTGGATGATCGCTTCCTCCATGGCCCCTCTCCCCTACCGAGTACGGCGTACGCGGATAAAAGTAGCTACTGGGTACGACGTACGCAACTGGCAATGACGCGGCTGCCGACGATCACGCGTACCCTTGTGCCGTGTCGGACCCCAAACCCATTGTCTGGATGCGACCGGAGAAACCGACGCGTGGCCCGGCTCCGTCGCACAGCCGTGAGGAGATCGCCATGGTGGCGATCTCGATCGCGGATGCCGAAGGCCTGGAAGCCGCCTCGATGCGGAACATCGCGAAGAAGCTCGGCACCGGCGCGATGACCCTCTATCGATACCTTCCCACCAGGGAAGACCTGTGGGCGGTGATGATCGACGAGGCGGCCATCTTCGAGCCGCAGGAGCCGACCGGCGACCTCCGCGCCGACCTGACCGTGCTGGCCCGCCGCAGGCGGAAGACCTTCCTGCGACACCCCTGGCTGGCCCCACTCCTCGCCACCCGCCCGATCATCGGCCCCAACTTTCTGCGCGGCATGGAACGTGATCTCGGTGTTCTCGCCGGCTGCGGTCTGAACATCGAAGACTCGACCGACGTGATGAACCTGATCTACTCGTGGGTCAGCGGCACCGTCCAGGCCGAGCTGACCGATCGGGCGAACACCCACCAGTCCGGCGTCGACCGTCACGGGTGGCGGATGCG
Source organism: Micromonospora sp. HM134 (assembly GCF_007833915.1). NCBI lineage: Bacteria > Bacillati > Actinomycetota > Actinomycetes > Micromonosporales > Micromonosporaceae > Micromonospora > Micromonospora sp. HM134. Next base: position 761,143 of record NZ_CP041061.1, on the reverse strand, counting down.
CATGAAGCCGTATCTGGTGTCCCTGCTCGCGACCGGCCAGTTCCCCTATCTGAGCCGGATGACCGAGTCGACGGAGATCGCCGAGGCCGACGAACAGTTCGAGACCGGATTGGCGATCATCCTGGGTGGCATCGAGGTCCGGTACTCGACGTCCGCCGAGGGTTGACGAAGCCCGTCCGGTGTCGCACGGTGCATGACCGCGGCGGGCGGGTCACCGGGCATGAGCGTTCGACGACCCCGCCCGGAGCTCCACGATCGACATCCGGCCGGCCGGCAGAACAGAGATGATCTCCAGGCCCGTGGGTGCCGCCAGCTCGCCCAACTGCTCAAGGGTGTGCTGTCTGCCGCCGAAGTAGCAGAGCATGCGCAGATCGCCCGCCGTCAGCTCGTTCTGCCCGGTGAAGTAGTCCACCACGAACACGCTGCCGGCAGAGGATGCCGCCTCGGCGCACCGGCGCACGATCCGGGCAGCCGCCTCGTCGTTCCAGTTGTGCAGGATGCTGGACAGCAGATAGCCGTCCGCGCCGGCCGGAAGCTCGTCGAAGAAGCTGCCCGCCACGACGTCGGCCCGATGGTCGAGCCCAGCGGCGGCGATCGCCTTGGCGGCCCGACGCGCGGCTCCGGGCAGATCGACGACTGTCCCACTGAGCCCCGGGTGGGCCTGCAGGATGGTCATCAACATGCTGCCGTCCCCGCCACCGACATCAACGAGACGACGAAGTCTGCCCCAGTCGTATCCTGCGGCGACGGCCGGCGCGTGGGTCGCCAGCCTGGCGCCCATCTGCGCGTCGAACGACTCGGCACGCTCGTCGTTGACCGACAGGTCGTCCCAGAACGTCTGCCCGTACTGCTGGGGGAAGGTGGGCTCGCCGGTGCGGACCGTGTGCAGCAGGTGGACGAGGCTCAGCTCGGCGTGACCGATGGCCCCCTCGACATCGAGCACGGACCGCATCTCCTCGGGGTGCCCGTCACACAGGTACCGACCCATCTCGGTCACGTCGTAGACACCGGTCGCCGTACTCGACAGCACTCCGGCGACCGACAGGTGGTCCAGCAGCCGCCGCAGGACATCCCGGTCGGCTCGCACCGCCTCGGCGAGCGCCTCGGTCGTCCGCAGGCCGGCGACTATGTGGTCGGCCAGCCGCAGGGTCGCGGCCACCCGGATCGCCATCGGGGTCAGCAGATCGGCCGCTGCCCATATTCCTCCGCCTCTGGCGGTCACCTTCTCGGCCATTGGCCCTCCCGACACACGGTTGTCTGTTGACACGTACGAGCGACCGCTTCAGAAGCCGGCGCGTCCCTCCGCGAACGCCTTGGCGAGAGTCAGGTTGCTCATGCTGTTGCCGCTCAGCAGCCGCCGCAGGTACCGGCGCGCGTGACCGATCGTCGTCCCCGCGCCGAGCAGTGACAGCGCCGAAGGTTTGATCGTGCTGGTGTGCCGGGCCTCGGCGATGACGCCCTCGGGGACCTCGGTGAACTTCCAGTGGCCGGTGTGCGCGTCGAGCATCGCAGGCAGCGAGATCTGCTTGTAGACGATGAGCTTCGGCGGCAGGCAGATCCGCACCGAGCGGACGGTGTGCGTGCTGCCGTCCGGGCCCTTCGTCTCCATGTCGAAGAACTGGACGTCCGGGACCTCCTCGGTGAGGGTGAGTCCCACGACGTGCGGGATGCGCTCGGGCCACAGATCCGCCCGGTAGAGATAGTCGTACGCGTCCTCGACGGCACCGGCGACGAACAACGGATCGGTGAAGGACACGACCAGTTCGTCCAGCTCGGTGAGCCGCGCCGCCGTGTCGCGCAGGGTGTCGAGTTGTTCACCACTGTCCTTGGTGATCTGCTCTAGGAGCGGGCCGAGATCGGCCTCGGCCTGCGCGTCGATGTGGTGGCGCAGCACGACCTCGGTGCGATGCGGTGCCAGTTCGGTGAACACCCATTCGGCGCGGATCCCGCTGGCGGGGGACTCCGCGTCCAGGTGCGTGAGCGTGATGCGGTGTCCCGGCCGGTCGACTCGGCGTACCGCCCGCCAGGTGCGGACGGCGGAGTCGCTGACCAGCGCCCAGTACTGGATCAGGTCGCCCTTGTCGTTGCTGTGGAGCACTTCCGCGTGCACCGCCGACGGGTGGAACTGCGGCCAGCGTCCGACATCGGCGACAAGGTCGAATGCCGTTTCACGGGCGACGTCGACAATCACGCGAGAGTCGATCTCCTGCTGGTTGTCTGACACGGCGAGACACCTCACAAGCGTCGTAGGGGTCCGGATCGATCAGCTCAACGGTGTCCGTCGCCGCTCGACCGGGATTCGAGGACCCGTCGAGTTGACCAGAAGTCGATTCGGCGTCGAAGGCGGTGGCGCAAGCTCGGCGCGACCTCGGTACGAGCCCTGCGAGGGTCCGTGACGCGGCAAGACATTCAGCCCGCCTACCGCGAGGAGAGGCATATGCCGAACATTGTCACTGTCGGTAGATTCGATAGTGATGACGTCGCCGCCGTTACCAAGATCCTTCAGGAGTTCGACGGCAAGGCGGCCATCGGGCTTCCCCGGCTACGCCGGCGGCAGGTCTTCTTCTACTCCGACATCTACGTACACATGCAGGACTGGGATGTCGCGGACTCCGCCGAGGCGTACCAGGTGGCGACCACCGAACCGCAGTGCGCCCGGCTGAACGAGAGCCTCTCGGCCTACTTCGGCGACCATGCCGGGACGGAGGACTGGGACGGCCCGATCGATCAGCCGACGGCCGAGCGCTTCTACGTGTGGCCGACCGAGCAACTGGAGAATCTCGAAAAGACGTACAGCGCGGTGATCGTGAACACCCAGCGGCGGGAGCACAACGCCGAGGTGGCACGGCTGTTCGCCGAGTCCGATGCGACTGACATTCCCCTGACCATGGGGACGCTGCGTCGCCAGATCTATCTGTGGCGTGGCATCTACCTGCACATCCAGGACTTCGCGGAGCCCGATCCCGTCAAGGTGATCAGTGCGGTGTGGACGGAGGGGGATCCCCGTTTCCTCCAGCTCGTCGACGACCTCACGCAGCTCATTCCGCCATACGACCCGACAGGCAACTCGTTGGCCACTCGTTTCTACTACTGGGCTGCAGAGGTGTGAGAATGACCGAACTACCGACCCACCCCATCCGGCGAAAGCTCCCGGGCGAACTCCCGCCCGAGTACGAGACGCTGCGTGAACGAGGAATCGGCCGGGTCACCCTGCCGACCGGGAAGCTGGCCTGGATGGTGGTGCGGCCAGACTACGCGCGGTTCGTCCTGTCCGATCCGCGATTCAGCTCGGACAAGATGAGCGACGACTTCCCCAAGATGACACCGAACTCGCTGAACAAGCTGAAGTACTGCGGACCCTTCATGATCAACCTGGACGGGCCGGAGCACGTGGAGCAGAAGAAGCCGGTCATTCAGGAATTCTCGCCGGAAGGACTCACCCGGCTGTTGCCACGGCTGCGCGAGGCGGTGAGCGAGAAGGTCGACGAGTACCTGGCCCGGACCGACAAACCGGTCGACATGGTCACGGAGCTGGCGTACCCGATCGCCTGGCGTCTACAGGAGATCTTCCTGGGCATCCCCCAGGCCGAGCAGCGCAAGATGCGGGAGAACGTCTGGCACCTGCTGATGCAGACCGCCACCGAGGAGGAGGAGAAGGCGTCGGCCGCACGCCTGAACCAGCACGCGGAGGACGTGCTGAAGGAGAAGGCCGAGAACCTCGGCGACGATCTGATGAGCCGCCTGATCCAGCGCGAGCTCGACAAGCACGGCGAGGTCGACTGGTTCAGGCTCGCGCCGCTGATGCTGTCCAACGCCCAGGGCATCCACAACTCGACGTCCACGATGCTCACGCTGGGCGTACTGACCCTGCTGACCCACCCGCAGGAGCGGGCGACCCTGCTCGCCGACCCGAACAAGTTGCGGTTGGCGATCGACGAGATGCTCCGGTTCTACTCGGTCAACGACGGCACGCCGATGCGGCTGGCCGTGGAGGACGTGCGGATCGGCGACACCCTGGTCAGGGCCGGCGACGGCGTCGTGGTGCCGACCCTGCCCGTCAACCGTGATCCGGAGTTGTGCCCGTATCCCAACAAGCTCGATCTCATGCGGGAGAAGACGACCCGGCACCTGACGTTCGGTCACGGGCCGCACCAGTGCCCGGCGAACCGCCTGGTGCCGGAACTGATGGACATCGTCATCACGACGCTGTTCGAGCGGGCTCCCACCCTCGCGCTGGCGGTACCGGAGTCGGAGCTGACGTACAAGTACCACTCGATCCAGGCGTTCGGTCCGGCCGAGATGCCGCTCACCTGGTGAGCGGTGCCGGCCGCCGCACCCGTGCCCCGACCCCGGGCGCGGCGGCCGGCACCGGCTGCGGATGGTCGGCGGGCACGACAGCCCGCTCACGCTGAGGAGGACCGGCACATGGCCGACGACATCCAACCCGCCGCCGAACCGGGCACCGAGGGCCGCGTCGCCCTGATAATCGGCGCCTCGGGAGGGCTCGGTGCCGCCGTGGCACACGTGCTCGACCGCCGCGGCTACCGGCTGGCCCTGCACTACACCACCGGCGCGGACCGGGCACACAAGCTCGCGGCCGAGCTCAGCGGGCCCAGCACCGTCGTACAGGCGGACGTCGCCGACTGGGCCGTCACGCAGGACATGGCCGGCCGGGTGCGCGCCGAACTGGGCGGCATCAGCGTGCTCGTCAACGCCGGTGCGGTCCGTCACGACGGCTTCATGGCCACCCAGGCCGTCGACGACTGGACCCGCACCGTTGAGGTCAATCTGCTCGGCACGTTCCACACCTGCCGCGCGGTGCTTCCGGACATGATGCGCGCGCGCTGGGGCCGGATCATCAACGTCGTCTCGCCCGCCGGCCTCATCGGCAGCCGGGGCCAGACAGCGTACTCCGCGGCCAAGGCCGGGGTGCTGGGCATGACCCGGAGTCTGGCCCTGGAGTGCGGACGATTCCAGATCACCGTCAACGCGCTGTCACCGGGCCTGATGGCCACCGCGATGACCGAGGACATCCCGGCGCGGTCCCGTGCCACGCTCATGGCCCGGACCGCGTTCAGCCGCATGGCCACCCCCGACGAGGTGGCCCAGGGCATCACGCTGCTGCTGGACGCCGACTACATGACCGGCCAGGTGCTGTCCATCGATGGCGGCATGTCGATCTCCTGACCGTTGCCCGGACGCGGCCCTTCGCACCGCGCCGCGGGGCGGAGGCCGGGCCCGCCGCCGACCGCCCCGCTCCGCGGGAGTGCCCGGCGGCACCGCTGAAACAATCTCTCGGGAGTCCTCATGACAGATCGCAGAACAGTTCTGTTGTTGCCCGGTCAGGGGGCACAACGGGAGGGGATGGGCGTCGAGTTGTACGGTCGGCACCCGGCATTCACCGCGTGCACGGACGGCCTGTTCCGGTCGCTTGACTCCGAAGGCGCCAGGCTCGCCGTGGAATGGCAGCGCGCCGCCCCGAATCCGGCGCTGGACGACGTGGGGGTCGCCCAGGCGCTGCTGCTCATCGTCGGATATGCCCTCGGCACGGCGGTGCGCGGCCTGGCCGGTGGTCCGGACGTGCTGCTCGGGCACAGCGCGGGAGAACTGGCAGCCGCCTGCCTGGCGGGCGTCTTCCCACCCGAGGATCTCGTCCGGCTGCTGGCCGCACGCTCGCGAACTCTGCACCCCGACGGCCGCGGCGGCATGCTGGCGGTCGCTGCGGCGCCCGACGAGCTGCCCGAGCCGTTCGAGCCCGGTGTCGCCCTCGCGGCGGTCAACGGGCCACGGCACTGCGTACTGGCCGGCCCCGAGCCGGCCCTGCGGAGAACGGCGTCGTCACTTCTTGCGGCCGATTTTTCCTTCCGTCGCCTGCGATCCAGTCATGCCTTCCACAGCCCTGTCATGAGGCATACCGCGGCGCAGTTCCGCCGCGAACTGGGAGCGCTGCGGCTGAACGCGCCGCACTCCACGCTGATCTCCAGCCGGACGGCCGCGCCGGTCAGCCCGTCGCAGGCGGCCGACCCCTCCTTCTGGGCAGATCAGCTCATGCTGCCGGTCCTCTTCTGGCCCGCACTCAAGTCGCTGCTCGACGAGCAGGGTCATCGTCCCGGCCTCGTCCTGCTCGACGGCAGTTCGGACCGCAGCCTGACTGCCGCCGCCCGCCGTCATCCGGCAGTCCGGAACGGGCGCAGCCTCGTCGTTCCGCTGCTGGCTCCGACCCAGCCGGACGCGAGAGGCGCGGACCTCAGCGCGTGGACGGCGGCGGCCGAACTGCTGGCCGGCGGCGACCCGTCCGTCCGGCACACCGCCCAGGCGTAGTGGTCCGTCCCATCCGGCGAGCGTGCTCGCCCCGGATGCTCGTGGGAGATAGTCAAGGCCCCGGCCGGCAGGTTGCCGGCCGGGGCCTTGTCGGTGTGGAGCTGTGGGGATTCGAACCCCAGACCCCCTCGATGCGAACGAGGTGCGCTACCAGACTGCGCCACAGCCCCTCCGCCGGGTGAAACCGGCTTCGGTCCCACCCGGCTTTCACCGGGCGGGCCGGCGCCAAGACTAACAGCCCATCCGCCCCCCGGGCGAATCACCCCTCCCGCCGCGCGGGCCACCTGCTCCGCCGCCCCGGTGCACCCGGGTTGCGGTGTCCGACCGCCCCGGTGGCACCCTTTCGGCCCCGATGAGTCGATCAAGGAGCGCCACCGACCCGAGCCGGGCGGGCAGGCGGGGCGGAGGGTGCGGACCCAGGGTCAGCGGGGATCGCGGCCGGACTGGTAGGGGCGGCCACGCAGGCCGCCGGAGCGGCGGTAGGACACCGAGCCGCCCCCGCTGGCCGCCGCCGGCAGGTCGGACGGCCGGTCCAGGCCCATCGCGGTACGGCGTACCGCCTCGCGTTGCGCGGCAAGACGGCGTTGCGCCTCCCGGCGGGCCGCCGCCCGACGGGCCTGCTCCCGGCGTACCTCGGCCTGTCGGGCGGCCAGCCAGGCGGCCTCCCGGGCGCGCAGCCGCCGCCGACGCCGCTCGGCCAGCGCCCGTCGCCGCAGGTGTACGACGTACACCACCAGCAGTGCGGCGGTGACCGAGAAGCTGATCCAGAAGCCGGGGCTGACCACGATCACGCCGACCAGCTCGACGAAGTTGAGCAGCAGCAGCGCGGCGAGCACCCGACGCCGCCGGTAGACGGCCGGGGTGTGGTGCCGGGGTGGGCGGCGGCGGGCCTGCCGGGCGGTGGGCGGCACGGCCCGCAGGCGGCCCGAACGGCGTTTGGCGGACGGGGCGGCGCGGCGGGCGGGGGCCGGCGGCGCGGAGACGGGGACACCGAGGTTCCCGGTGGCGGCGTCCTCGGCAAGGGTGACGACGAGCGCCCGGGGCTGGTTGACCGGCCGCCGGCCGGGGACAGTACGACGCCGCCGGCGGCGCTGGAGCACCCGCGCCGTCGACTGCGCCCGCTCCGCCACCAGCCGCTCGGTGGCGTCGTACCGACGGACCAGGGCCGGCGCGAGGGCGAGCAGACCGGCGGCGGCGAGGACGGCGAGGAGCACCGAGGTCGGCACCCTCACCCCTCCCGTCACCGAATTCGGGGCAACCGCCGGTCGACAGCAGGATCTTCCCCGAAATCTCGCCCTGGGCGCAGATCCTGCGGCCGGGCAGCGCTTGCCGCAGCTTGCAGTTACTTGAGGTTACGGGCCACCGACCGGGATGCCGACACGCCGCGCCGCATCCCATGCGTGGGACGACTCACCCGAGGTCGTGACGCATCCGGTGCCAGCGGGCCAGCAGACCGCCCTCGGCGGCCACCTCCTCGCTGGTCATCGCGTATCCGATGTGGTCCCGCCAGGCCCCGTCGATGTGCATGTAGCGCACGTGGTACGCCTCCTCGCGGAAGCCCAGCTTCTCCACCACCCGCCGGGACGGCTTGTTCTCCGGCCGGATGTTCACCTCGACCCGGTGCAGCCCACCCGGGCCGAACGCGTGGTCGACGGCGAGCGCCATCGCGGTGGGGATCACCCCGCGCCCGGCCACCCGGGAGTCCACCCAGTAGCCGACGTACCCGGAGCAGAACGCCCGCCGCACGATGCTGCCCACGTTCAGGTGCCCCACCAGCCGCTCCTGGCCGTCCTCACGCAGGCAGACCGCGAACGGCATCCCCTCACCGGTACGCGCCGAGCGCCGCTGGTCGGCGTGCACGTAGCGGAACGCGGCAGGCGAGTTCGTCTCGTCCCAACTGCCGGGCAGGTGCGACTCCCAGGGTGCCAGCCAGGCCCGGTTCGCCTGGCGCACCGACGACCAGGCGCCGGCGTCGGAACGACGGTACGGCCGCAGCACCACCGCACCGTCCATCAGCACCACCGGCCACCCCGGTGCCCGCCCGAACCAGCTCACCGCGCCGACCTCCCGTCCGCGCCCGGGGCGTCGGCACGCCCGGACCGGCTCACCGCCGCCGGTCCAGCAGCAGCACGTCCACGGTGGAGCCGGCCGCCGCGGTGGTCACCCGCTCGCCCAGCACCATCAGGCCGTTCGCCTCGGCCAGCCCGGACAGGGTGTACGGCCCACCGCTGAGCGGCTGCACCGTGTAGCCCCCGCCGCGCCGCTCGGCCACGTGCGCGGGCCGGAACTCCCGCAGCCCGCCGGGCGACGAGATGGTCTCCAGCAGGTGCGCCCGGACGCTCGGCCGGAACACCGGCTCCGCGCCGGCCAGCAACTGGATCGCCGGCCGGGCCAGCACCTCGAAACCGATCAACGCCGCACCGGGCTCACCGGGAAGACACACCACCGGCACCTCCTCGGCGCCGACGGTACCGAACCCGAGGGCCGTGCCGGGGTACAGCGCCACATCGGTGAACGTCACCGGACCGGCCCGGCCGCCCTCCCGGCGGGAGAGGATGCGCCGGACCATGTCGCCGGGGCCGGTGCCGGTGCCGCCGGTGGTGATGATCAGATCGGCCCGCAGGGTCTGGTCCTCCAGCAGGCCGCGCAACCCCTCCGGGTCGTCGTCGCAGATCCCCACCCGGTACGCCAACGCGCCCACCTCGGCGGCGGCGGCGGTCAACGCGTGCGAGTTGGCGTCCACCACCTGACCGGGCTGGCTGCCCCGGCCCACGTCGACCAGTTCGTCACCGGTGGCCACGATGACCACCCGGGGGCTGGGCCGCACCACCACGTGCCCGATGCCGGTGGCGGCGAAGACGGCCACCAGCGCCGGGGCGACGTACGTGCCGGCCCGGGCGAGCACCGTGCCGGCGGGCAACTCCTCACCGGCGCGGCGGACGCCGTACCCGCGCTTGGGGGTGCGGAAGATCTCCACCGCGGCCATGCCCTGATCGGTCCACTCCACCGGCACCACCACGTCGGCGGCGATCGGCATCGGCGCACCGGCGGCCACCGAGAAGCACGAGCCGGGGGTGAGCCGCACCGGACGCCAGCTCGCCGCGCCCAGGTCGCCGACCACGTTGAGGCGTACCGGACGGCCCGGCCCCTGCGAGGGGACCGGGCCGTACCCGACGAGGTCCTCCCAGCGCGCGGCGTACCCGTCCACCGCCGCCTGGTCGAAGGCGGGGAACGAGTGCGGGGCGACGACGTCCGAGGCGAGGACGTTGCCGTACGCCTGGGTGAGGTCGAGGTCGAGCGGAGGCAGCGCGCGCAACCTGCGCAGCACGCTGCCCAGGTAGTCGGCGAGCGGCGTCAACTCGTTCGCGGCCGCCTCGGCGTCGGCCGTCGAGGTCATGTACGGGAGCCGCCCGCCGCGTCACGTACCCCGTCGAGGATCGCCGCGGTGACGGTCTGGTCGCCGTGGTTGACGAACTCGGTCAGCCAGGCGCGGAACTCACCGCCGAGGTCCTCCCGCTCGGCGGCGATCTGCACGACTGTCTGGAGGTAGCCCAGCGGCATGCCGGTGTCGTAGCGGGTGCCCCGGTAGACGATCGCGTGCACCGGCACGCCCTCGCTGCGCAGCAGCTCCATCGCGTCGGTGAGCTGGATCTCGCCACCGCTGCCCGGCTCGGTACGCCGGATCGCGTCGAAGATCCGCCCCGGCAGGACGTACCGGCCGAGGACGGCCAGGTTGCTCGGGGCGTCCTCCGGCCGGGGCTTCTCGACCATGCCGGTGACCCTGACGACCTCGCCGATGTCGGTCAGCTCGGCCTCGGCCGGCTCGACGGAGGCGATGCCGTACCGCTTGGTCTCGGCCGGGTCGACCTCGAAGAAGGCCAGCACCACGCCGCCGGTGCGGGCCTGGAGTTCCAACATGGCCGGCAGCAGCGGCTCGGACGGCTTGACGAACTCGTCGCCGAGGAGCACCGCGAAGGGCTGGTCGCCGACGTGCGACTCGGCGTACCCGACGGCGTGGCCCAGGCCGAGCTGCTCCGGCTGCCGGCAGGTGTAGATCTCGGCCAGCTCGCTGGGGCGCTTCACCGCGGCCAGCCGCTCCGCGTCACCCTTGGCCTCCAGCCGGGCCTCCAGGTCGGGGCGACGGTCGAAGTGGTCCACCATCGACGTCTTGCCCCGCCCGGTGATCAGCAGCACGTCACCGATGCCGGCCTGGGCGGCCTCCTCGACGATGTACTGGAGCACCGGCCGGTCGATCACCGGCAGCAACTCCTTGGGCACCGCCTTCGTGGCCGGCAGGAACCGGGTGGCCAGGCCGGCGGCCGGGATCACGGCCTTGACCGCACGGGAACGACCGGTCGCGGCGGCCGTTGAGGGGTTCGCTGAGTGCTCCGACATGCCGCGAGACTATCGGCCACGGCTCTGCCGCGGCGGGTGAGGACCGGAAGACGCGCCGCCCGGCTGCGTCACACCGGGAGCGCCGACGGCGTGCCGGCCGGTCGACCCGTCGGCCGGCAGGTCGTCGGCGGGAGCCCGGTCGGGGGGCGGCCGGTGGGTGGGCGGCCGGTCGGCGGGGGGCGGCCCGGCGCGGGGCAGGCCGTCGTCCGGGCTGGTCGCCCCCGCCGGCACGGCGACCTCGGCGGCCGTACCGTCCCGGGGCGGGGCGGTGCGGTGCCGGGTGGTCGCCACCCGGTAGCCGTCGCGGCCGGCACCCTTGGCCGCGTACAACGCCTCGTCGGCGGCGTCCAGCACCTCCGCGCCGGTGCTGGCGTGATCGGGATAGACGGCGATGCCGATGGAGACCGACACCGCGATCGTCGTCGGGACCCCCGCGTGACCGGCCACCACGACCGGGGTTTCCCGCACCGCCGCACCCAACCGCTCGGCCACGGTCGCCGCGCCCCGGGCGTCGGTCTCCGGCAGCAGCACCACGAACTCCTCGCCGCCCTGCCGGAAGGCGAGGTCCACCTCGCGGATCTCGCCGCGCACCCGGCGGGCGAACTCGGCGAGCACCGCGTCCCCGGCGGCGTGCCCGTAACTGTCGTTGACGGTCTTGAAGCGGTCCAGGTCGAGGACGAGGATGCTGAGCATCCGACCGAACCGGCTGGCCCGCTCCACCTCCCGACGCAACGACTCGCGCAGGTAGCGGTAGTTCCACAGCCCGGTCAACGGGTCGGTCAGCGACAGCCGCTGCGCCTCCTCGTGCACCCGGACGTTCTCCACCGCCACCGCCGTGTGCCCGGCGAAGGTACGCAGGGTGGCCAGGTCGTCGTCGTCGAACTCGTCGCCGCCCAGCCGGTCGTAGAGGACCAGCACGCCGACCGCAGGGTCCCGACCGGTGGCGTCCCCGCCGGGCGCGGTGAACGGCACCGCCACGTACGTCTCGCACCACGGTTCGCCGGGCGGCGTCGCCCCGGACGGCACCCGGCCCCGCTGCGGTTCCCCGGTGGCGGCGACCGCACCGACCACCCCCGCGCCCACCGGCACCCGCAGTTCCTCCGGCTCGGTGCCCGCCGGGCAGCGCCCGGCCAGCCCCTCGGCGCACTGCCCGACGAGTGTCGCCGTGTCGTCGCGCAGCAGCACCGCCCCGGCCCGCGCCCCGGTCGCCGCGATGGCGCTGTGCAGGATCACCCGCAGGATGCGTTGCAGGTCGTGGGTGCTGGCCAGGGTGTCCCCGAGCACCCCGAGATGCCCGCGCAACTGGTCCCGGCTGCTGGTCAGCGCGGTCACGTACCCGGCGGTCTCCCGGATCATCCGGTTGAACGCGGCGGCGAGCCGGCCGATCTCGTCCCGGCTGCGCACCGGCACCCGGGCGGTCAGGTCACCCCGGGCCACCCGGTCCACCGCCCCGGCCAGCTCCACCAGCGGCCGGGTGGTGACCCGGGCCAGCCGCCACGCGGTCAGCACGGCCAGCACGGCGGCCAGCAGCACCGCCCCGACCAGCGCCGCCGGCAGACCCGACGGCCGTTCACCGGCGACGGAGAGCAGCAGCGGCAGCGGCTGCCCGGGGGTCGGCCCGAGCCGCCGGACGTACCGGCCGTCGGGGGTCGTCGTGACCCGGTCGCCGTCGAGGCCACCGGCGGCGGCGAGCACCTCCTCGCGTACCCGACGGGTCTCGGTGGTGTGGGTGATCCGGTCGGGGCCGTCGGCGTCGTCGAGCAGGGTGACCGCGACGCCGGTCGCGGCGGCCAGCCGGGCCACGAACGCCGGGTCGACCACCTCGGCGGCGGCCACCGTGCCGAGCGGCGTGCCGGCCGGGTCACGCAGGTCCACCCGGGCGCTCAGCGCCCGCACCGGCCCGCCGCTCCGAGCTGTCCCCGTGCAGTCCTGCCAGGGGGTCGCCGGCCCACCCGGGGTGGCGTACGTGGTGCCGCCGGCCACGTCGGTGACCAGCACGCCGGCGGCCAGGCCCCGGCTGACCACCTGACCGGCCGCACCCGCCCGGGTCGCCGGGTCGGGGCGCAGGGCCACCGCGTCGGCGGCGGCCCGCAACTGCTGGCAGAGCGCGTCGATCGAGGTACGCACGGCGGACGCGGCCAGACCGAGGCGTTCGGTGGACCGGCTGCGGTCCACCGTCGACAGCGTGGTGCCGACGAACACCGCGCCGAGCAGCACCGGACCGAGCACCACCGTGAGGAAGGCCGCCGTCAACCGCCCGCGTAGCGTCAACGCTGTCCCCCCGGAAGTTCCAGGCCCGTTCCTGCGATGCTGACACAGAGCGACCGTATTGACAGCGTTGCGTCAGGAGTGTTGCGTGCCCGATTTTTCTGATGGAGCGGAAGCCGCCCACGCGGCCAAACGCGAGGCACGCGGCGCGCTGCTCGCCCGCCGTCGGGCGCTCACCGCACCCCGACGGGCCGCCGCCGCGGCGCGCGTCCAGGCCGAACTGACCGCACTGGTACGCCGGCTGCGGCCGGCCCGGATGACCGGGTACGTGCCGGTCGGCTCCGAACCGGGCGGCCCCGACCTGCCCGACGTGCTGCGGGCCGCCCTGCCCGCCGGGGCGGAACTGCTGCTGCCGGTGCTCCGCGACGACCTCGACCTGGACTGGGCCCCGTACGCCGGGCCGGGCACCCTGGTCGCCGCCGGCCGGGGCATGCGCGAGCCGGACAGTCCCCGGCGGGGCCGGACGGCGATCGTCGGGGCCACCCTGGTGGTGGTGCCCGCGGTGGCGGTGGACCGGCGCGGCCTCCGGCTGGGTCGGGGCGGCGGCTCCTACGACCGCGCCCTGGCCCGGGTGCCGGCGACCACCCTGACCGTGGCGCTGCTGCACGACGGCGAACTGCTCCCCGCGCTGCCCGCCCAGCCGCACGACCGGCCGGTGGGTGCCGTGCTCACCCCGTCGGACGGGTTGCTCACGCTTCCGCCGCCCGTGTCTGTCGATCATGTGGCGGGTTGACGGCGGGGGCCGGCTTGACGCCGTGGCGCGTTTGATGCTGCGGCGCGTTTGATGCTGCCATCCGGTTGATGGTCTGGTCCGGTTGGTGTCGCGGCCTGCGGTGGGGTGCGGTCCGCGCCCGGCGGGCCCGGGGACGGGGACGCCCGGTGGACGGATCACGATCACGTCCGCTGGACGAACCCGGGTCCGATGACGCACCATTGGCACTCGAATACGTCGAGTGCCAACCGGCCGTGCCAGATCCGGAGGAGAACGTGCCCACGTACCAGTACGCCTGCACCGCGTGCGGCCACCAGCTCGAGGCGGTGCAGTCGTTCTCCGACGAGCCGCTGACCGAGTGCCCCGCGTGCGAGGGGCGGCTGCGCAAGGTCTTCAACTCGGTCGGGGTCGTGTTCAAGGGCTCCGGCTTCTACCGCACCGACTCCCGGGCCTCCGGCAGCGAGGGCAAGAGCGGCGCGGCGAAGCCGGCGAAGTCGGAGGGTTCCTCGTCCGGCGGAGACGCCTCCGGTTCCGGCTCGTCGTCCAGCTCGGGTTCGTCGTCCAGTTCGGGCGGCTCCTCAGGATCCGGCTCCTCGGGGTCCGGCTCCTCGACATCCGGGTCCTCGGGGTCCGGCTCGTCGTCCTCCAGCCCCACCAAGTCCCCCGCCACCAGCACCTCCTCCTGACCCCCTCCCACCCCCGCCCCACCCCCGCCCCACCTCCGCGCCCCCTCGCCCCCGCCCCGCCAGCCCGGGTTGATCAAGAGATTCAGGTCAAGTGGATCTCTGCGGATGACGTGAACCTCTTGATCACCGGGCCTGACCCGGGGCAGTGGGCGGGTTGGGGGTGGGGTCGGGTTTTCCACAGGGCGAGCCGTTGTCCACAGGCTGTGGACAACGGCTCGTGAGGGGTGTGGTTTCCGCCTAACCTGCTGAGCCGGGATGTCACCACGGCAGCCCGGCGGACAGCGGAGGTGGGTCATGGCGGCCAGGGGCGCGGACGGTGACAGCTCGCTACGACCGTTCCGCTGGCCGCGCCGGCCGGGTGGGGCGACCCTGCTGCGCGCAATGCTGGTCGCCGTCCTGCTGGGGCTGGCGGTGATCGTCCTGGACGCCGGCCGGCCCGCCCCCACCACATCCCACGGGCGTACGGCTGCCGACGGGGTCGCCGTCCCGCATGGCCAGGACGGTGGCCGGTCCGCTCCAGCCAACCGTGATCGAGCCGCCGACGGGGATGCTCGGGCTGCGCTGCCACTGCCGAGCGGCTTCGTCGGAGTGCCCGTACGCCTGGCCGAGCCGGCCGCTCTCGCGGTCCTGCGCCCCGGCGCGCGGGTCGACCTGCTCGTGCTACCGGCGGGACGGAATGCCGGTGAGACGGTCCTGCTGGCCGCCGACGCGCTGGTGCTCGACGTGGTGGGTCGGGACGCTGTAGACGGCTCGTCCGCGCTCTACCTGGCGGTCCGACCCGATCAGGCGCAACGCTCCGTCGGCCAGCCGGAGGGCAGCCGCTTCAGCGTCGTCATCCGGGGTTGATCCACTCGTCGGGGCCGATGTTGCGCTATCACCTACCCCGGATAGCGCAACATCGCCACCAATAAGTGGATCTTGCCAAAGACCGCGCCCGGCCGGATGGCCCCGGGGTGGTCAGCTCCAGTGCGGGGGGCGTTCGGCGAGCAACCAGTCGTCGTTGCCGCCCCGGCGCTCACCCCAGCCGAAGTCGGTGTCGTCGGTGGTCTGCTCGGGCAGCACCACGAAGTCGTCGCTGAGGTCGACCGTACGGTCGTCGTCGCCGGGCACGCCATGCCCGGCCGGGTCCTCGGGGCTCACGATCGGCAACACTACTCCGCGCCGGCGCCACCCCGGCGCACCACCGAAGGTGCTTCTCCGGCACCCGCCCGGACCGCAGCGGGCGGGATGCAGGCGACCGCACCGCCACCAGCGCGCGGGGGTGCACCGGTCGAAGATCGCCGCGTCGAACCGGCTGACTAGCTCGTCACGTTGGTAGCGTCGGACGGCGTGACGACGCCCAGCGGTGCCAGCCCCGAGGACGGGTACTGGCGACGCCCACCCAACCAGCCACCCACCCCCTCCCCCACCGGGCCGACACCCCCGGCGAGCGACGCGGGTACGGCGGAGGCAGGCTCCGCAGCCCGAGTGGGAGGAGCAACCGCCGAAGCCGGCCCGGGAGAGGAAACGGGAGCCGGGTCCAGAGCGGCGACGGACGCGGGGACCTCACCGGCCCCCTCGCCCTGGGCCAGCCCCGCCGACGGGTCGGCGACGGGTCTTCCGGCTCGGTCGTCCGCTCCACCACCGACCCAGCCCGCACCACCGCCCGGCCAGCCCGGTGCGGGGGCACCGTCCGACGCGGGACCCGGCACGGGGGCGTCCGGACCGGGAGCGGGCCCGGCGGTACCGGAAACGGGCGGGCCCCCACCAGGACCGGGCAGGCCGGTACCCGGATCGGGCAGGCCGGCACCGGGACCGGGCAGGCCGGGGTGGGCGGGCGCGGGGCAGGCGGGGACGGCTGGTTACGCCGGGCCGCCGCCGACCACGCCCCCACCGCCGGGCTGGCGTCCTCCCGTACACCTAGCGGCGACCCCGGCCCGCACCCTGCCGGCGCAGGACATGGAGGCGATGGACACCGCGGAGCAGCAGGCGCAACGGATCACCTGGAGCGTCGGCGCTGTGGTCGGGGTCGTGCTGCTGGTGCTGCTCTGCCTACTCTGCTCCCGGGCGCTGTTCTGACCGCTGCCGGACGGCAGGGCAAATCCGACGAGACCGCCGACGGACGAGACCCCGACCCACCCGGGTCACCGGTCAGAAGGTGTTGCTCCACACCGAGGCGGCGCCGCTGTCCCCGGTGAGATAGACGTACACCAGGGCGAACACCGCCAGCACCACGGTGATCGCGGTCAGCACCCAGGTCGTCCAGGCGGGCAGGTCCGGGGTACGCACCCGGGTGCTGGTCACCGCCAGCAGCAGCAACGCCGCCACGGCCAGGCCGATGGTGAACCATTGCAGCGTCTCGCCGTACTCGGAATGCTCGTGGATCTTGGCGAGCAGTTCGGGCGAGTAGCCCTTCGCCCGCAGCGCCGCCTCGAACGCCTCCCCCGACTCGGTCGCCACCCAGGCGAGGACCGGGGTGACCACGGCCAGGATGGCCACCGCCCAGTCGAGGCGGGGCCGCCAGCGCGGCATCAGGCCGTACGCGCTGGCCAGCAGCGCGAGCAGTGGCACGAAGACCACCACGGCGTGGACCACCAGGACGTGACCTGGCAGACCGTTGATCTCCTTGAACACCGACACCTCCGAGCGTGGAATGCGGGTTGCGGCAGTCAGCGTACGTCGCGGCCTGCCCCGTAGGCGTACACGCGGCGTCGAACGTTCCGGTTCACCGCACGCCGCCGGCCACCCCGGCCCCCTCCCGACGGCGGGCGGCACGACGCCGGACGTGGCACTGTTGACTGGTGGACAGCGACGATCTCGGCCTCTTCGGTCCCGGTTCGGTCACCTGGAAGGTGCACGACGAGCCGATCCTGATCGTCGCCGGCCTGCGTTCCCTCTACCTCCAGACCCTGCACCCCCGGGCGATGGCCGGGGTGGCCCAGAACAGCAACTACCGGTCGGACGCCTGGGGGCGGCTGGTCCGCACCGGCACGTACATCGACACGGTGAACTACGGCACCACCGCCGAGGCCGAGCAGGCCGGCCGGCGGTTGCGGGCCCGGCACGCCCGGCTGCGCGCCACCGACCTGTTCACCGGGGAGCAGTTCCGGATCGACGAGCCGGACCTGCTGCGCTGGGTGCACGTCACCGAGGTCGAGTCGTTCGTGAGCACCGCCCGGCGGGCCGGTCTGTCGCTGACCGATACCGAGGTCGACGGGTACTACGCCGAGCAGCGGCGGGCCGCCGCGCTGGTGGGACTGGACCCGGCCGGGGTGCCGGGCAGCGCCGCCGAGGTGGCCGACTACTACCGGGCGGTCCGGCCCGAGCTGCGGATGACGAAGGAGGCGGCGGAGACGGCCCTGTTCCTGACCGCCCCGCCGATCCCGTGGAAGCTCAGCCGACCGGCCCGCCTGGGGCTGAGCCTGGGGCCGCCACGCTGGGCGTACTTCGGGGTGGCCGGCACGGCGCTCGCGCTGCTGCCGCCGTGGGCGCTGCGGCTCTACGGCGGCCTGGGGCTGCCCACCACCGCGCTGTCGGCCGACCTGAGCGTGCGGGCGCTGCGGCTGGCCCTGACGGCGCTGCCCCGCAACTGGCGGGAGAGCCCGATCCAGCAGGCGGCGAAGGACCGTGCCGCCCGCCTCACCGCCGCCGCCTGACCACCCCTGACCGGTCGCCCCGACGCGGGAGGCCGGTCAGTCGGTCACCGGAGCGGCGGGACGGTCGATCGCCGACCACGGCTCGCGGCCGGGGGTCTGCGCGCCGACCGGGCAGGTCCGGCGGTAGTCGCACCAGCCGCAGCGGGGCCCGGCGACGGCGGGGAACGCCTCGTCCGGGTCGGCCCCGTCGGTGACCGCCCGTTCGGCGGCCATGATGTCCCGGGCGGTGTCCTCGGCGCGGCTGAGCTGCCGGGCCAGCGACTCCTCGGTGTGGTCGTGCCCGGCGACGGTGCCGGTCGGCAGGTGGTGCAGCTCCACCCGCCGGCAGGGTCGACGGAACGTCCGCTCGGCGGCGTACGCGTAGAGGGCCAGCGCCTGCGAGCCGCGTGCGTCGTCGGCGTCCAGCCCGGTACGGCCGGTCTTGTAGTCGACGATGACCAGTTCGGGGCCGTCCGGGCCGGGGCGGGAGTCGATCCGGTCGGCCCGCCCGTTGAAGGCCAGCACGGCGGTCTTCACGGCGACCACCCGTTCCACGCCCAGCGGGTCGTCGCCGGGATCGAGGGTCGCGACGTAGCCCTCCAGCCAGCCCAGCGCCCGCTGGTAGGCCGCCCGTTCCTGCTCGTCGTCGCGGTAGCCCTCGCGGACCCAGGTGCCCTTGAGCAGGGCGGGCAACGCCTCGGGACGCCGCCGGTCGGCGGGCAGCGCATACCAGTTCTTCAGGGCGGTGTGCACGCTCGCGCCGAGCGAGTTGTGCGCCCACGGCGGGCCCTTCGGCGGGGCGGGCCGGTCCAGGTAGGCGTAGCGGTAGCGCCGGGGGCAGTCGGCGTACGCACCGAGTTTGCTGGGTGTGCAGGTGAAGAGCCGTTCGGGCATGCCGGCGAAGCCGAGTTGCTCGGGTTGGCCGGAGCGGGGCCGGGGGGTGCCGGCGGAAGAGGCTCGTCGCACCCCCGTGATCCTGCCAGCCCGGTACGACAGCCCGGCGGCGGCACGGCGGGCGGATCAGCCCATGTTCACGTACTGGGTGACGAAGGCCGCCACCGCGTCGGCGATGAGCTGCACGGCGATGGCGGCCAGCAGCAGGCCGGCGATCCGGGTCAGCACCTCGATGCCGCCCGGCCGGAGGATCTTGACGATGCCGCCGGAGAACCGCAGCACGACCCAGACCGCCAGCATCACCGCGACGATCGCGGCGGCGATCGCCGAGACCTGCCCGACGCCGTCGGCCTGCTGCACGAAGAGCATGGTCGCCACGATCGCGCCGGGACCGGCCAGCAGCGGGGTGCCCAGCGGCACCAGGGCGATGTTGGAGGTGACCTGCTGGCTGGGGTCGTCGGCCTTGCCGGTGAGCAGTTCCAGCGCCACCAGGATCAGCAGCAGCCCACCGGCGGCCTGCAACGCCGGCAGGTCGACGTGCAGATAGGCGAGGAGGGTCTGGCCGGCGACGGCGAAGACCACGATGACCCCGAGCGCCAACGCGACCGCCTGCCAGGCGGCCCGGTTGCGGTCACGGGCCGGCAGCGGGCCGGTCAGGGCGAGGAAGATCGGCATCATGCCCGGCGGGTCGACGATGACCAGCAGGGTCACGAAGACCTCACCGAAGAGCTTGAGATCCACCGGACGAGGGTAGCGGTGCCGCTGGCAGGCGAAACGCGGATCACCCGGAAGCGACGCCGGTCACTCCGGAGGCCGCCGCGACGATCCGCTCGTACGCCTCCACGGCGGTGGTGTGCGCGCCCAGCCGGACGGTCTTGTGGCTGCCGTGGAAGTCCGACGAGCCGGTGACCAGCAGGCCCAGGTCGGTGGCGAGCCGCCGGACGTGCGCCGCCTCGGCGGGCGTGTGGTCCTCGTGGTCGGCCTCCAGGCCGGCCAGCCCCGCGTCGGCCAGCTCGGCGATCAGCTCGTCGGGGACGATCCGCCCCCGCCGGCTGGCCCGGGGGTGGGCGAACACCGGCACGCCGCCGGCCGCCCGCACCAGGGCGACGGCCCGGAACACGTCGATGTCCTCCTTGGGCAGCCGGTACCGCTGCCCCAGCCACTCCCGGCCGAACGCCTCGGTGGTGGTGGCGACCAGGCCGGCCCGGATCAGCGCGGCGGCGATGTGCGGGCGGCCGACCGTGCCCCCGTCGGCGGCGGCCATGATCTCCGGCCAGCTCACGTCGATCCCGTCGGCGCGCAGCAGCTCGACGATCCGTTCCCCGCGCGCCTCGCGGGCCTGCCGTACCCGGGCCAGCTCGGCGACCAGCTCGGGGTGCTCCGGGTCGAACAGGTACGCCAGCAGGTGCAGCGGGAGCGCCGGTTCCGCACCCTGCCAGCGGCAGGACAGCTCCGCGCCCCGCACGAGGCTGAGCCCGGCCGGCAACGCGTCGGCCGCCGCTGCCCACCCGGCGGTGGTGTCGTGGTCGGTGATCGCCACCACGTCCAACCCGGCGTCGGCGGCGGCCCGGACCAGTTCGGCGGGGCCCAGCGTGCCGTCGCTGGCGGTGGAGTGGGCGTGCAGGTCGATCAACGGGCGCGCGGGCATGATCCCGACGCTACCCGGCGGGTCACCCCGGGTCGGTTCCGGTCACCAGCACCGGCCGGACGCCGTCACCGACCCCGGCGACCGGGGTCGAGGTGGCCGGCTGGCCCGCCAGCGCCTCGTCGGGGCGCAGCCGGACCAGTGCGCCGTTCCGGTCGACGTACGCCGCCGTCCGGGTGTCCGTCCAGGTCACCACGCCGTCGATCACCGGGCCGACGGTCCGCGACGGCGGGGCGGTGTCGGCCAGGTCGACCAGGACGGCGCCGTCGACCCCGGCGAGCCGGCCGTTGACCAGCAGCCAGCGCCCGTCGGGGGAGACCGCACCCCGACCGTCGGCGGCGGGCGTCGGCGCGCACCGGGTGGTGGTCGGGGTCAGGTCGGGGGCGAGCACGGCCAGGCAGCTCCGGGCCCCGGCGCGTACCCGGGCGACCAGCCGGCCGTCCGGCATGACCCCGTAGACGTCGAGGACGTCCGGGGCGACGGGCCCGGGTGACCCGCCCGGCGTCGGCCGCCACCACCGGTGTCCGCCTGCGGAACCGGCCCGCAGCAGCACCCGGTCGCCGACGAACCGGACCGGCACCGCGTCGGCGGGCGGGCCGGCCACGAGGGCGACGAGCTGACCGGCGACGATTCCGGCGGCGAAGAGCCGGCCGTCGTCACGCCAGGCCACCTGCCGGCCGTCGGGCGACAGGGCGATCTCGTCCGCCCCGGCGAGCAACGCCCGGGGCTCACCGCCGGCGGGCACCACCCAGAGAGTACGGCCGGCTGCGGTGACCGCCCCGGTCAGCAGCCAGCCACCGTGTTCGGGCAGCCGTTGCGCACGTTCGACCGGCCCGACGCCCAGGTCGTACCGCTGCCCGGCGACGGTGACCAGGGTGCCGGCGACGATCAGGTCGACCCCGCCGTCGGTCGACGGCTGCGGCGGGGCGGGTGCGACCGGCCCGGCGGACAGGCTGGCCACCCCGCGCGGGTCGCCGAGCACCACGGTCGGCGTGGTGGGGCGGTCCGCCTGGCCGCCGAGCTGGGTCATCCCCCCGGTGACCAGGGCGGTCGCCACGCCGGCCAGGGCGAGTCCGGCGACGGTACGCCGTCGCCGCGCCCGACGGGCCCGCCCGAGCGCCGTCCCGGCCGGGTCGACGGGCAGCCGGTGCGGCACGGCGACCCGCTGGGCGAGGGTCTCCCGGAGCGCCTGCTCCAGCGGCTCGTCGTGCGTCACGGCGAATGGACGCTCGGGGGCACCGGT
Source organism: Micromonospora sp. HM134 (assembly GCF_007833915.1). NCBI lineage: Bacteria > Bacillati > Actinomycetota > Actinomycetes > Micromonosporales > Micromonosporaceae > Micromonospora > Micromonospora sp. HM134. The sequence goes on along the minus strand of NZ_CP041061.1, from coordinate 739,365 downwards.
CTGGTTGTCCGTCCGGGGTGAGGAGGGTTTCATCGGCTCTCCGCAGCGAGCGCGGTGGTCGGGTTCGGTCGGGTGCCCGCGCCGACCGGCTGGGCCGTCGCCGGGTCGGCGCCGGTCCCGGCGGGTGCCGCTCCCGGCGGGGAGGCCCCGGCCCGGGTGGGCGGCCCACCGGCGGGGGTGCGGGCGGGTGGCGGGCGGTCGGAGGCGGGCAGCGCCCCGGCGTGCTCCGCGGCGGGCGGCCTGGTCTCCGCCACCGGTGGACCGGCGCGTCGGGCGGCCCGCCGCCCCCGCCGGCCGGGGTCCGGCCCGGCGCGGGTGTCGGGGTGCCGCCGGTGGCCCGGTCGGGCGACGGCGTACGGGCGGCGAGGGAGGGCCGGGCGGTGGTGGCCGGGCGGGCCGTCGGGGCGGCCGGGGCGGGACGGCCGGTCGGGTCGGCGGCGAGGTCGGGCAGCCCTTCGGCGGCGAGCCGGCGGCGCAGGGTGTTCAGGGCGCGTGACGTCTGGCTCTTCACCGTGCCCGGGGAGATCTCCAGCAGGGCCGCCGTCTGGGCCTCCGACAGGTCCTCGTAGTAGCGCAGCACCAGCACCGCCCGCTGCCGGGCCGGCAACCTGCGCAGGTGCCGCCAGAGGGCGTCCCGGTCGAGCTGCTGCTCGATCTCGTCCACCCCGGCCCGCTCGGGCAGCACCTCGGTGGGGCGCTCACCGTGCCATCGACGCCGCCACCAACTGGTGGACGTGTTGACCATCACCCGCCGGGCGTACGGCTCGACCGCCTCGATCCCGCCCAACCGCCGCCAGGCCAGGTACGTCTTGGTCAGCGCGGTCTGGAGCAGGTCCTCGGCGGTGGCCCAGTCCCCGGCGAGCAGGTACGCGGTACGCAGCAGGGCGCCGGAGCGCGCCGCGACGAAGTCGCGGAACTCGTCCTCCAGCGGATCCCGGTCGGCCACCGCTCACCTCCGCACCCCGTCCTGCCTGGCAGGCTGTCACGCCGGACAGGGTCCGGTCGACGGCGAAAGGTGGGCAGTTCGCCCGACGGACGGACGAAACCGATCAGGCGCCGTCGTCGGCCTTCGCCTCGTCGGCCTCCTTGCCCAACCGGGCCTCGACCGCCTGCGGCTCGTACATCTCCTCCACGACCCGCAGGTAGAGCTCGTTCGGGTTGGGCAGGTTCTTGATCTCACGCAGCGCCTGCTCCTGACCGGCGGACTCCAGCACGAAGGTGCCGTAGTTGAGGGCCCGACCGGTGGGGGTCTGCTCGTACTTCATGTCGGTGACCCGGGCCAGCGGCATCATGGCGACCTTGCGGGTGACGATGCCGTTGACCACCATGACCCGCTTGTTGGTCAGGATGAACCGGTCGTACCACCAGTCGGCGACCTTCCACGCGACCCAGCCCATCACCGCGAACCAGAGCAGCACGGCGATGGTGGTGAGGGCGCCGACGTCCTGCCCGGCGAGGAAGCCGGAGAGGTAGCCGAGGACGAAGGTGGCCGCCACGCCGACGACGATCGGGGTGGCGAGGTGGATCCAGTGCCGCTTCCACTCGCCCCGGTAGCGCTCGGTGGGGAAGAGGTAGCGGGCGACCAGAGAACTGGGCTCGTCCTCCAGGGGGAGCACCCGGCGGGGTGTCATGCCCTGGGCGTCGGACCGTAGGCCGGCCAGTTCCTCTTCGGAGATGACCGGCTGCTGGTAGCCCGCCTCCGGGTCACGGACCCAGGTCCGCCCCTGTCCGCCGAATCCCGGGGCGTCGCCGTAGCCGGCGTCGTCCGAGAAGGACGGTCCACCGGCGGGTCCCGCCCCGGACCCGTAGGCCGGCCCGTCGTCGGGTCGGTACCTCGGGATCGGCTCGGTGTCCCGCTCCCGGCGGTCCCGGCCGGGATCGTCCGGGTCGAACGGGGGTCCGGAGGGGCTGCCCATCGGCGGTTAAGCGACGAGGCTCGTGAAGAAGTCGCCGAAGCCCTGGGCGATGTCCACGATGCCACCGCCGAGCGACTTGAAGACGTCCGCTGCCGAGTTTGGCCGGTAGGCAACGAAGAAGATCAAGAATGCGATACCGGCCCAGGTGAGGACCTTCTTGACCATAGCGGGCCATCCTCTCGCGCGGCGCCGGGTCCGTTTACCGCAGCGGCACCCAGAGTATCAGCATGATGTCGTAGCGTGAATATCTGCGTCCCATCTCCGACTCGCCCGGGAGGCCGTCAAGCCCCTCCGTGCAGGTACGGGGACGGAGCGCCGTACACGAGCTCGGGCGGAGTCCACTCGGTGAGGTCGTGCAGGACGACATCTTCCGCGAGGAGGTGACCCGCGCTCGCCGGCCAGGCTATCGCATGGAGCCACATTCCCCGAGCCTCACCGGCGTACGCGCTTCGATCCGTGGCCGAATTGATTAACCACAGTGGAGTCGGGTGGCCGCCGACCCTGATCCGCGCCGGCTCGACATGCTCGGGGTGACCAGGGCCGGGACCGGGCCCGGCCAGCACCTCCGTCAACTCTGGACCGGGGTCCGGGCCGGCTACCCCGGCGAACCGGGTGCCCAATCCCACTCCCGGCTCCTCGGCCACCAGGACCAGTTCGGCCGGTCCGCCACCGAGCGGCGCCGGCCCGGCGCACGCGACGGCCGTGGCGCGGACGCCACCGGCCTCGTCACCGGCCCAGGCCACCCCGGTCACCGTCCAGCCGGACGGCAGCGGCCACGGGCACCACAGCGGCAGCGCGGGCCGCTGCGGGTCGCTCTCGGCCGCGACCCGGCCCACCACGCTCGCCACGATGTCGGCGTCGATGTGCTCGGGCACGTGCAGCGGGGCCACCGGTCCGCACCGGACGCAACGCGACTCACCGTGCATCAGGTCCGGTGGGCGCACCTGACCCGCACACCTCGGACAACTCACCACGACACTCACATCCCCACCGTGGCCCGGCGACGCGCCCCCGTCAAGCCGCCTCCACGGACGTGCCCTCCCTTTCCCCACCTCAGCACCCGTACGGCGATTTCCTGCGGCCGGCCTCCGCCCCCGGTGGGGGTGCCGGCCCGACACGGGCCGGGGAAGGTCAGGCGGGCGGGGCGGCGGCGTGGGCGCGCACCCAGGCGTGCATGGCGATGCCGCTGGCCACCCCGGCGTTGATCGACCGGGTCGAGCCGTACTGGGCGATCGAGAAGAGCTGGTCGCAGGCGGTGCGGGCGGCGGCGGACAGCCCCGGCCCCTCCTGGCCGAAGAGCAGCACGCAGCGCCGGGGCAGGGTGGTGGTCTCCAGCGGCCGGGAACCGGGCAGGTTGTCGATGCCGACCACCGGCAGCTCCCGTCCGGCGGCCCAGCCGACGAACTCCTCGATGGTCGGATGGTGCCGGACGTGCTGGTACCGGTCGGTGACCATGGCGCCCCGGCGGTTCCACCGGCGCAGCCCGACGATGTGCACCTCGGCGGCGAGGAAGGCGTTGGCGTTGCGGACCACCGTGCCGATGTTGAAGTCGTGCTGCCAGTTCTCGATGGCCACGTGGAAGTCGTGCCGCCGGGCGTCCAGGTCGGCCACGACGGCCTCCCGCCGCCAGTAGCGGTAGCGGTCCACCACGTTGCGCCGGTCGCCGGCGGCGAGCAGCTCCGGGTCGTAGCGCGGGTCGTCCGGCGGGTCGCCCGGCCACGGTCCGACACCCACGTCGAGCTGGTCCTCGGTCACGGTTCCAAGAGGGTACGGCCGCCGCCGCGACCCTCGCACCCCACCCCGGCCGGTGTCGTCCGGGGCGCGCCCCCGGGTCCACCGGGCAGTACCGCCCTCACCGCCCGCGCAGGCCCAGCGCGTCGCCGAGGCGTTCCAGGAACCGCCGGTCGGTGGGGTCGGGGGCACCGGTCCGGCAGACCCGGACCGCCACCGACTCCACCCACTGCCGGTACGCGGCGGAGTCCGCGGGGTCGGCCCGTCGGCGCAGCACCCGGACGGCGGCCCGGCAGGCCGGCGGCAGGTCCCCGGGGCCGGCGGGCCCGCCGACCGGAGCGGTCGCGCCGTCGTGCCGGGCGTAGATCGCGGCGACCACGGCGCGGACGAGGTCACTGTCGGAGGCCCGGCCGGCGGCGACGGCGTCCAGTCCGACGAGGCCGGCGGTTACGTCCCGGGGCGGGCGGCCGGGGCCCGGCGAGGCGGCGGCCACCAGCACCCGACCGGGCAGTGTGGTGAGCAGTTCCCACTCGGTGGCGGAGTAGACGGCGGTGGTCAGCGGTGCGGCACGCCGTCCGGCAGAGGGCGGCTCTCCGGCGAGGGAGTGGCTCATCAGGACCTCCGCCGCCAGCATAAGCCCGCCGGACGGGTGACGGGCCCGTCCCGGCGCGATCCGCGCCCGCCCGGCCGCCGGTGTCGCGGTCCGGGTGCCCGCGCGTCGCCGTCGACGGGCAGCAGTGAGTACGACTCGACGCGCCTTACCGCTGGTTAAGGAGACACCGGGCGGCGGGTGACAGGGAAATGTCACTCCCGGGCCCACCCGGGGGGAGACGCAATGAGCGGCGGGGCCCTCCCCGGCACCCGCCGCCCACGCTCTGATGTCGAAGATTCTGCCCCACCACGACGATGAACGAACAGAGACGGAGGTCACATTTATCTTTTCGTAACAATACACAGAGTCACTAACGATCAACGAGAGAGCGATCTCCGCAGGTGAAGTAGTACCTTGTCAGGCGACAAGTTGGCGCATGTTGGCTGCTCCGGGCGGCGATCTCCCTGGAAACGCTCCCATCACGGGCCGTCACGCAAATGCGTCATGCAAGTGCAGTCCGCACGCGCGCATCGACAGATGCAGCTCGATGAGCATGATCGGGGCTCCGGCCCGGACCGGTTTCGGCGCGTCCCACCCGGGAATTTGCCGGGGTAGGACCTGGTTCTACGGGACGGAAAAAGCAATCCGCGCTGATCGGAGAGTCCAATGGCAACCGTTGAGCTGACCACGGCCAACTTCGACGAGGTGACCGAGAGCAGCGGCATCGTGCTGGTCGACTTCTGGGCCGAGTGGTGTGGCCCGTGCAAGCGGTTCGCCCCGGTCTACGAGCGCTCGTCGGAGAAGCACCCCGACATCACCTTCGGCAAGGTCGACACCGAGGCGCAGCAGGAGCTGGGCGCCAAGTTCGACATCCGCTCGATCCCGACGATCATGGCGATCCGGGACGGCGTGATCGTCTTCGCCCAGCCCGGCGCGCTGCCCGAGTCGGCCCTGGAGAACCTGATCGAGCAGGTCCAGGCCCTGGACATGGACGACGTCCGCAAGCAGCTCGCCAACCACCAGCACTGAGCGCCGACGCCGGCGGTCGGGCCCCACGGCCCGGCCGCCGGCGTTTCACTTGCGCCATGCTCGCACACATGTTCGAATGAACGGCATGCGCTGGGACCACCTCTCCGCTCCCCCGGACGAGGAGCGTCCCGACCGGGCAGCGCCAGCGACGCCACCCCTGCCGCTGGCGCTGCCCGGCGCGGTCACCCGCACGTTCGACACCCCCGACTTCGCCGGCATGACCTTCTACGAGGTACAGGCCAAGTCGATCATCAACCGGGTGCCGGGCGGGTCGCAGGTGCCGTTCAGCTGGACGATCAACCCGTACCGGGGCTGCACCCACGCCTGCGTCTACTGCTTCGCCCGCAACTCGCACACCTACCTCGACCTCGACGCGGGAGCGGACTTCGACCGCAAGGTGATCGTCAAGGTCAACGCCGGGGAGCTGGTCCGCCGTGAGCTGGCCGCTCCGCGCTGGCGGGGCGCGGCCATCGCGATGGGCACCAACGTCGACTGCTACCAGCGGGCCGAGGGCCGCTACCGGCTGCTGCCGCCGATCATCACGGCGCTGCGGGACTTCGCCAACCCGTTCTCGATCCTCACCAAGGGCACCCTGATCCTGCGCGACCTGCCGCTGCTGCGCCAGGCCGCCGAGGTCACCCGGGTCAGCCTGTCGTTCTCGGTGGCCTTCGTCGACGAGGCGCTGTGGCGGGCGGTGGAGCCGGGCACCCCGAGCCCGCGCCGCCGGCTCGACGCGGTCCGCCGGCTCACCGACGCCGGCTTCGAGGTGGGGGTGCTGATGGCGCCGATCCTGCCCGGCCTCTGCGACGACGACGCGTCGATCGACGCCACCCTCGCCGCCATCGCCGCCGCCGGTGCCACCAGCGTCACCCCGCTGGCCCTGCACCTGCGCCCCGGCGCCCGCCAGTGGTACGCGCACTGGCTGGGCCGCGAGTTCCCGCACCTGGTCCCCCGCTACCGCGAGTTGTACCGGTCCGGGGCCTACCCGCCGCAGGCGTACCAGCGGGAGCTGACCGCCCGGGTGCGGATCGCGGCCCGCCGGCACGGCCTGCACCGGGGCGAGCCCGGCGACACCCGTCGGGTGCCGGCCGCACCGCCCGCACCCGCCCCCGAACAGCTCGCCCTGCTGTGAGCGGGCCGGTCGGGCGCGGCGGCGGAAGCACGCCACACCCCGGTCCCCCGCACCGACCCCGGCGGCCGGGCCGGTCCCGCCCGCCCGCAATCGGGCTAGGCTCGGCGGATGCGGACCGCACAGCAGCTTCTCGCCGACTCCGCCGTGATCGCCGTCGTGGGCGCGTCCCGCGACCCGGGCAAGGCCGCGCACCGGGTGCCGGCGCAGATGCAGCGGTACGGCTGGCGGATCATCCCGGTCAACCCGACCGTGGACGAGTTGTTCGGTGAACGGGCCTACCCGTCGCTCGCCGACATTCCGCACCCGGTGGACCTGGTGAACGTCTTCCGCCCGGCCCGGGACGCCGTCGAGGTGGCACGGCAGGCGGCGGCGATCGGTGCGCCGGCGGTCTGGCTCCAGCTCGGCATCGTCTCCGCCGAGGCGCGGCGGATCGCCGAGGCGGCCGGCATGGACTACGTCGAGGACCGCTGCCTGATCGTCGAGCGGGCCGCCGCCGGCCTCTCCCGGCTGCCCTGACCGGTCCCCGACCCGCCCCGACGAGGTGACCCGGCGTCAACCGGGTGAAAAGCCGCGCCGCCGGCCGGTAGCGTCCGCCGGAGAGAGGCCACTGACCTGCGGCGGAGGGCGGGCACCGTGAGTACGCCACCGGGGGAGCCGGAGCAGCCACCGTCACCGTACGAGCCACCCCACCGGCCGCCCGACGAGCCGGCCACCCCGCCCGTCCCGCCGGACGGACCGTGGAGCCCGACGGAGCCCGAGCCGTCGGCGTGGGCCCAACCGCCCGAGCCGTCACCCTGGGCTCAGCCGACCGAGCCGTCGGCCCAGGCCCGCCCACCGGAGTCGGGTCGGGCCGGTGAGTCCCCGGGCGGCGGCCAGCCGGGCGGGTCAGCCCCACCCTCCGGGTCGCCCGGCTGGACCGGGCCGCCGTCGGGCGAGCAGCCGGCGGGCACGCCGCCGGGCGGGCCAGCGGCGTGGGAGCAGCCACCGTCGTGGGGGCAGCCGCCGGGCGACCAGCAGTGGGGCTACCCACCACCCGGGCCGTACGGGCCACCGGGTGTCGGCGGGACCAACGTGATGGCGATCCTGTCCCTGGTGTTCGCCTTCGTCTTCGCCCCGGCCGGCATCGTCCTCGGCCACCTGGCGAAACGGCAGATCCGGCGTACCGGCGAGGACGGCGACCAGCTCGCCACCTGGGGGCTGGTCCTCAGCTACGCGTTCACCGCGATCGGGGTGCTGGTCTGCTGCGGCTGGCTCGCCCTCGTCGTGGTGGCCGGCGTCGGCAGCAGCAGCGGCACCGGTTACTGATCAGCGGAACTGCGCCTCCCGGACGCTGTTACCGCCGTCCACCACCAGCATCTGCCCCGTGATGTACGACGCCGCGGGCGAGCAGAGGAAGCTGATCGCGGCGGCCACCTCGTCGGGGGTGCCGGGACGGCCGACCGGGGTGCCGAGCCCCTGCTTGATCTCCGCCATCGTGGAGGCCGCCGTGTAGATGGTGCCGGGGGCCACCGCGTTCACCGTCACCCCGTCGGCGATCATCTCCATCGCCAGGGCCCGGGTCAGCCCGACCACCCCCGCCTTGGCCGCCGCGTACGCCGCCTCCGTGGGCAGGGCGTTGACCGGCCCGGCGGTGGCCGAGAGGTTGACGATCCGCCCCCAGCCCCGCTCGGCCATCCCACTGATGAAGGCCCGACTGCACAGGAACGCGGTGGTCAGGTTCCGGTCGATCTCGCCGCGCCACTCGTCGTAGCTGAGCTGGGCCACCGGGCGGAGCACCTCGGGGCTGGCCCGGCTGGCCAGGCCGGCGTTGTTGACCAGCACCTCGACGTCACCGAGCTGCTCGGCGACCGCGTCGGCGAGCGCGCCGACCTCGGACTCGTCGGTCAGGTCGGCGACGAAACCGGTCACGCCCAGCTCACCGGCCCGCTCGTGGATACGCCGGGTGGTGGAGACGATCGCCACCCGGGCGCCCAGGTCGGCCAGTCGGCGGGCGGTGGCGTACCCGATGCCGTCGGCGCTGCCCGCGCCGGTGACCAGGGCGACCCGGCCGTCCAGCCGCATGGTCACCGGGTCCGGCAGCGGCACCGGTTCGTCCTGGCCGGGTTGGCTGCCACCGGTGGTGGCGCGGGTGCGCCGGGCCAGGCCGGGGCGGCTCACGTCCCGCCTCGGTCGGCTGCCGGATCGGTCGGCCCCACGCGCGTCGATAGCCATGCCGGCATCCTGCCCGCTCGACCGGACGGGGGCAACGAGCCACCACGGGGCCGACCTCGCCACTGTGCGGTCCTGGCTACCCTGACGGCGCACCTACATGCGACGGAGAAGATCAGATGACCTACCCCCCGCCCTCCGACGGCTGGTCGGACCCGGCCTGGTCGGCGCAGCAACCCGACCCGACACTGCAGGCCAGTGGCCCGCCCATGTCCGCCCCACCGGTCGGCAAGGACCCGTACGCCCCGGCCGACCCGTACGCGGGCGCGCCGCACATCCCCGCCCAGGCCGCCCCGGTCGACCCGTACGCCGCCGCTGCCGCCTACCCGCAGCCCGTCGGCTACCCGCAGCCGATGGGGTACGCCGGTTACGGCGGTTACCAGCCCCCGCCGCCGCAGAACGGCCTCGCCATCGCCTCGATGATCGTCTCGATCATCGGTGCGATCGGGCTGTGCGGCTACGGGCTCGGCGGCTACGTCGGCCTCATCGGCGCGATCCTCGGCCACGTGGCCCGGCGGCAGATCCGGGAGCGGGGGGAGGGCGGTGCGGGCTTCGCCACCGCCGGCATCGTCGTCGGGTGGATCTCCACCGTCATCGCGGTGCTGGCCACCATCGCCATGGTGGTCTTCTTCGTCTGGCTGGCCAACCAGGAGTCGACGACCGGCTACGGCACCTCGTACTGAGCGGTGGGGCCGCCCCGGGCACCCTGGGCGGCCCACCCGGTCACCCGCACGTGACGAGAACCCGACGACCCCCGTGAACGTGGTGACGCCACGGTAACCTCGTGCCGTGACCGGGGTGGATGGACCTGTGGAAGACGTCACCGGGCGGCGGACCGTGGTGGTGACCGGGGCCAGTTCGGGCATCGGCCTGGCCGCCGCGGTGGCACTGGCCCGGCGCGGCGACCGGGTGGCGCTCGTCGGCCGGGATCCGGCCCGCCTCCAGGCCGCCGGCGACCGGGTACGCGAGGCGTCCGGCGAACGCCCCGAACTGTTCCGCGCCGACTTCGCCGTGCTCGACGACGTACGCGGGCTCGCCGAGCGGCTGCGGGCGGCGTACGACCGGATCGACGTGCTGGCGAACAACGCCGGGGCGATCGTGTTGGAGCCGCTCACCACTGTCGACGGGTTCGAGCTGTCGATCCAGGCCAACCACCTGGCCCCGTTCCTGCTGAGCAACCTGCTGGTCGACCGGGTCGGCCGGCTGGTGGTGACCGCCTCCGGCGCGCACCGCAGCGGGACCCTCGACCCGGACGACCTCAACGCCGCGCTACGCCGCTACCGGCCGATCCGTGCGTACGGCACCAGCAAGCAGGCCAACATCCTGTTCGCCGCCGAGGCCGCCCGGCGCTGGCCCGACATCCCGGCGTACTCGTTCCACCCGGGGGTGGTGCGGACCCGGTTCGGCGCGGACAGCCGGCTGGTCGCCCTCGGCATGCGGGTGATGCCGTTCCGCAGCCCGGAGAAGGGCGCGGAGACGCTCGTCTGGCTCGCCAACCAGCCGGCGTCCCGGCTGGTCGACGGCGGCTACTACGCCGACCGGCGACTGCGCCGGCCCTGGCCGCGAGCCGCCGACCCGGCGCTCGCCGCGCGCCTCTGGGCCGCCAGCGCCGCCGCCGTCGGCATCACCGCCTGACCCGACCGGAGTCACCGGGGCCGTGCTAGTCGACGACGTGGACCGGAATACTGGTCACCACCACCCCGGGCAGCGCCCGCAACGCCCGGCGCAGCCGTTGGCCGGTACGGCTGTGCAGCAGGCGGTGCCACGGCCGGCGCAGCACCACCTCCGGCACCACCACGGTCAGCACCAGTTCCGGCGCGGCGGCGTGCAGCGCCTCCAGGTAGTGCGCCAGCGGCCCGACCACCGCCCGGTACGGCGAGACGATCGTCTCCAGCCGGACGTGGTCCCCCCAGGCCCGCCACTGCTCCCGGAACCGGTCCGCCTCGGCGTCCTCCGGGGCGAGGTGCACCGCCAGCGTCGGCCGGCCCAGTGACACGGCGTACGCCAGGGCGCGCATCGAGGCGCGGTTGAGGCGTACCACCGGGACCACCACCAGGTGGCGCAGCTCCTGCGGCACCTCCTCGCCCTCGACGGGCCTGCCCGCCGGTGCGCCGGACGGTCCGGCGGCGGGTTCCGGCGGCCCGGCGGCGGGTCCGCAGGCGGCGGCCGGCGGGGCGGGGACGGGAGTTGGAGGACGCAGGGCCAGGGCGGCGTGCAGGGTGCGGTAGTGCCGGTGGATCCGGGCGAAGAGCAGCACCAGCAGCGGTACGGCGACCACCACCACCCAGGCGCCCTCGGTGAACTTCGCCACCGCCGCGGTGAGCAGCACCAGACCGGACAGGGCCGCGCCGACGCCGTTGACCGCCGCCCGCCGCCGCCAGCCACCGCCCCGGTGCCGCCGCCAGTGCACCACCATGCCGCTCTGCGACAGGGTGAAGGCGAGGAACACCCCCACCGCGTACAACGGGATCAGTTTCTCGGTGTGACCGCCGAACGCGACGAACACGACGACCGCCGTCCCGGCCAGCGCGACCAGGCCGTTGCCGAACGCCAGCCGGTCGCCCAGGTGCAGGAAGCGGCGGGGGGCGTGACCGGCGCGGGCCATGAAGAACAGCAGCCGGGGAAAGTCGTTGAACGCGGTGTTCGCCGCCAGCAGCAGGATCAGCGCGGTGGTCACCTGGACGACGGCGTACCACGGGCCGGTGGGGAAGGTGAGCCGGGCGAGTTGGGACAGCAGCGTCTCGTCGGGGCGGGGCACCAGGCCGGCCAGGTGGATCAGCAGGGTCAGCCCGGCGAAGAGGACCACCAGCATCGCCACCATCCACGCCAGCGTGGTCCGCGCGTTGCGCCACTCCGGCGCACGGAACGCGGGGACCGCGTTGGAGACCGCCTCGATGCCGGTCATCGACACCGCCCCGGAAGCGAACGCCCGCAGCACCAGCAGCAGCCCCAGCCCCTCCGTCGCCGGCACCACCGGCGGGGCCACCGGCGCGAAACCCCGGCCCGCCGCCCGCAGGTAGCCGACCACGAGCAACCCGAGCACGGCGGCCACGAAGGCGTACGTCGGCAGGACGAAGAGGTTGCCGGCGGCGCGTACCCCGCGCAGGTTGCCGGCGAGCAGCAGCAGGATCACCAGCACCCCGAGCGGCACGGCGAACGGCGTCAGCCCCGGCAGCGCCGAGGTGATCGCGTGCACGCCCGCCGCGATCGACACCGACACGGTCAGCACGTAGTCGAGCATCAGCCCGGCGGCGGCGGTCAGCCCCGCGCCGACCCCCAGGTTGTCCCCCGCCACCAGGTACGACCCGGCCCCGTGCGGGTACGCCGGGATGGTCTGCCGGTACGAGACCCCGACGGCGACCATCAGCAGCACCAGCCCGGCCGACAGGGGCAGCGCCAGGCCCAACGCCCCGCTGCCGGCCAGCACCAGCACGGTCAGCAGCGCCTCCGGCCCGTACGCGACCGAGCTGAGCAGGTCGGAGGAGAGCACCGGCAGGGCCACCAGTTTGCGCATCCGCTCGTGCAGCACGGCCGCGCTGGCCAGCGGCGGGCCGAGGAACACCCGGCGGACCCGGCCCAGCCGGCGGCCGAGGGGGGAGTGCGGCTGGTCGGCCGGTTCGGCGGCGACCAGCCCGTCCCGCCCGCCCGCCGGGCCCGGCGCCGGCCGGAACAGCGCGATCGGGGCCAGCCGGCTGAACCGGCCCGGGGTGGGACGGTTCCGGTAGCGGTCCAGGGTCGGGTCGACCGGCAGGGTGGGTGGCGCATCGACCCGCCAGTGCGCGCCGACCCGGCGCAGGGTGTCCACCTCGGCCGGGTCCAGCGGCGGGAACTCGGCCGACGGGGTGACCACGGTGCCGCTGCGGTCGTCGTCCGCGCTGCGCCCCGCCATCGCCCCACCTCCCCCCGCACTCTCACGTGCGGACGGGACCCGTGCCCGCCGTTCGGGCGGATTCGCGACGAACGGACCCACCGGCGGGCGACCTGGCCGGGCGGTCAGGGCAACCGCGCAGGTGGTCAGGGTGCCGGTGGGGCGGCGTCGGCGGGCAGCGCGGCCGGGGCGGCACGCCGGCCCGTACGGGCACCGCCAAGCACCACCACGACCACCCCGGCGAGCAGCAGCGCCAACCCGGGCAGCGCGTACGGGCGGGGCAACTGCCCCAGCCAGGCCCAGGCGATCAGCGCCGCACCGGGGGCCTCCAGCAGGATCAGCACGCTGATCGTGGTCGCCGACACCCGGCGCAGCGCGTGGTTGAACATCGAGTGGCCGAGCAGTTGGGCCCCCACCACCAGCCCGACGATCGCCAGCCAGGTGCTGGCGCCCCAGCCGTGCAGCCGTACCCCGGTGACCAGGCAGACCAGCAGCAGGATCGCCGCGCACACCCCGTAGCAGATGGTGGTGTAGGTGGTGGTGCTGATGGTGGCGCGGGCGCGTTCACCGAACGCGGTGTAGACGGCGGCGAACATCCCGCCGACCACCGCGAGCAGGTCACCGGCGAAGGCCCGGCCGGAGACGCCGACGTCCGCGCCGGTCGCCAGCACCGCGCCGGTCACCGCCACCCCGATGCCGACCCAGACGGGGTACGACAGCCGCCGGCCCTGCCACCGGGCGATCAGCCCCTGCCAGACCGGTTGGGTGGCGCCCAGCGCGGTGGCCGCCGCGACCGAGGTGAGCTTGGCGCTCGGCATCCAGGTGGCGAAGTGCGCGGCCAGCGCCACCCCGGACAGCACGCAGTACCAGCCTTCCCGGCGGCCCGCCCCCACGGTCAGGGCACGCAGTTCGGCCCGGCGGCGGGCCAGCGTGAACGGGGCGAGCACGGTGACCGCGAGCAGGTTCCGCCAGCACGCCACGGCCAGCGCCGGTGCCGCCGCGAAGGCGATCAGCGGGGCCGACGACGAGACCGAGGCGACGGCGAGCACGAGGACGCCGACGGTGAGCGGGTCGACGGGCGGACGCGGCGGCGGTGGGGCGGAGGACACGGTGGGTCATCCTCACACGGGCGGCGGCGGCCACACCGCGCCGGGCCGCAGGTCAGCGGCGGCGGACCCGGTGCAGGCGGAACGGCTTGCGGGTGGCCCGGACCACGGCCGCGCCCCGGGGCTCGGCGGCCAGCGAGGTGTCCGGCAGGGCGTCCCCGGCGTCCGGCGCGCCGTCCGGGACGAGCCGGGTCAGCGCGCAGCCGTCGGCCGCCCAGCGGGCCACCAGGTCGGCGGTCGGGCCGGAGGCGTTGAGCCGCTTCGCCGCCACCAGCGGGGCGGAGGTCTCCCACTGCGGGCTGCCCGGGGCGAGCCGGGTCACCCGGGCCGGCCAGGTCACGATGCGCCCGCCGTGGTCGCCGCGCAGGGTCACCCGGGCCGTGGCGGCGTCGGCCAGCCCCGGCGCGGTCTGCTCCCCCGGCCCGCTGACCACGAACAACGACCCCTCCAGGGGTACGCACCACAGCGCGACCGCCGGCCCGTCGCCGATCCCCACCCAGGCCACGGCCGCCTTCTTGATCGCCTCGTCGACCAGTGGCGTCGACCGGGAGGCGTCCACCTCGTCCGTCACACCCGCATCCTCTCGCAGCTCCCACCCGGTCGGCACCCGACTGCCGTCGCCGGCCCGGACGGGGGCGACGGTAGCCCGGTCACCCGACGAACGGCGGCACCAGGATCTCGCCCCGGGCGACCGGCATCACCTGGCCGGTCACGGTCGTGCCGACCGCCGTCCCGTCCTCGGCGGTCACCGTGCAGGCCAGGGCGGACGGGCGGCCGATCTCCGCGCCCTGCCGGACGGCGTAATCGCTGCGGCCGGTGCCGGGGAGCAGACCGCTGGCGACCAGCCACACCCCCAGCCCGAGGGCGGCCGAACCGGTGGCCGGGTCCTCGGGCACGCCGAGCCCCGGCACGAAGACCCGGGCGTGGGCGGTACGCGTGTCGGCGTCCCAGGAGAAGACGCTGACGTGCTCCACCCCGTACCGCTGGGCGGCCACCGTGTTGACCCGGGCCCGGGCCACCGCGTCGGGGTGCACCGGCAGGTAGGGGAACTCCAGCCCGCAGCCGGCCACCCGGGGGGCCGGGCCGGCGTGGTCGGCGGCGGTGAGCCCGGCCATCTCCAGCAGCGGTTCCGGGTCGAGTTCCGGCCCGAGGGTGGGGGTGCCGCCGGTCAGGGTGGCGCCGGTCGCGGTCACCTCGATCGGCAGCACCCCGGCGTGGCACTCCTGGCTGACCGACCCGGCGGGGAACAGGCCACGGCGGCTGGCGGTGACCGCCGCGCCGACGCTGGGGTGACCGGCGAAGGGCAACTCCCCGGTCGGGGTGAAGATCCGGGCCCGGTAGGTGGCGCCCACCTGGGTCGGCGGCAGCACGAACACCGTCTCCGACAGGTTGAACTCCATCGCCAGCACCTGCATCTGCTCGGTGGCCAGCGCTTCGGCGCCGAACACCACGGCCAAGGGGTTGCCGGCGAACGGGCGGTCGGTGAAGACGTCCACGATCTCGTAGGCCAGGGTCGACATGGTGATAAACATTAGGCGCTTAGGCTGGTGGCCGTGAGCACGCCGAACCGGGTCTACATCGCTCGACTCGCCGGAGTCGCCGTCTTCGACCCGAACGGCGACCAGGTGGGGCGGGTCCGCGACGCCGTGGCCCGGATCCGGCCGACCCAGCGCCCGCCCGAGGTGGTGGGTCTGGTGGCCGAGATGCCGATGCGCCGCCGTATCTTCCTGTCCATCAACCGGATCACCTCCATCGACGCCGACGCGATCGTGCTCGGCAGCGGCACCCTCAACCTGCGCCGCTTCTCCAAACGCCCCAACGAGCTGCTCGTCCTCCAGGAACTGCTGGACCGGCGGGTGCAGCTCGAACCGGGCGGCCAGCCCGGCGCGGTCGTCGACGTGGCGATGGAGTGCAGCCGGGGCGGCGAGTGGTCGCTGTCCCGGGTCGCCGTCCGCGAGCAGTCCAGCCGGTTGACCCGCCGTGGCCACCTGCACCAGGTGGACTGGGACCGGGTACGCGGGTTGAGTGGCATCGCCGACAACCGGGGTACGGCCAACCTGCTGGCCGTACTGGAGGACATGCGCCCCGCCGACCTGGCCAACGCGCTGCAGGATCTGCCCGACGCCCGGCGCAACGAGGTCGCGGCGGCCCTCGACGACGAACGTCTCGCCGACGTGCTCAGCGAGCTGCCCGAACGCGACCAGGTGGAGATTCTCGCCGCGCTGGACCGGGAACGGGCCGCCGACGTGCTGGAGGAGATGGACCCGGACGACGCCGCCGACCTGCTCAACGAGCTGCCCCCGCCGGAGCAGGACGTGCTGCTCGACCTGATGGAACCGGACGAGGCCGACCCGGTCCGCCAACTGCTCAAGTACACCTCCGGTACGGCGGGCAGCGTGATGACCTCCGAACCGGTGATCCTGCCGCCGGACGCCACGGTCGCCGAGGCGCTGGCCCGGATCAGGGAGGAGCAGCTCTCCCCGGCGATCGCCGCGCAGGTCTTCGTGACCCGCGCCCCGATGACCACCCCGACCGGCCGCTACCTGGGCATCGTGCACTTCCAGCGGCTGCTGCGCGAACCCCCGGCCGACCTGCTCGGCGGGGTGGTGATCAACGACATCGATCCGCTGCGGCCGACCACCCCGCTGCCGGAGATAACCCGCCGGATGGCCACCTACGACCTGGTCGCGATGCCGGTGGTCGACCGGAACAACCGGCTGGTCGGCGCGGTCACCGTCGACGACGTGCTCGACCACTCGCTGCCCCGGGACTGGCGGGACCGCGACGCCGTGTCCACCCCGGGCGCGGACGAGTCGACGGAGCTGCCCACAACGCCGATAGGCGGTGACACCGATGGCTGACCAGCGGCGGACCGAGCGGCTGGACCAGCCGCGCGAGCCCCGGGGCGTCAAGCTGCCCCGGTTCGACCCGGAGGCGTTCGGCCGCTGGTCGGAGGGGATCGCCCGGGGCATGGGCACGGCGAACTTCATCGTCTACATGACGGTGGTGATCGCGCTGTGGTTCGGCTGGAACACCCTGGCCCCGGCGGACCTGCGCTTCGACCCGTACACGTTCACGTTCCTGACCCTGGTGCTGTCGTTGCAGGCGTCGTACGCGGCCCCCCTGATCCTGCTCGCGCAGAACCGGCAGACCGACCGGGACCGGGTGGCGTTGGAGGAGGACCGTCGCCGGGCGACCATGCAGAAGGCGGACACCGAGTACCTGGCCCGGGAGGTGGCCGCGCTGCGGATCGCCCTGGGTGAGGTGGCGACCCGGGACTTCCTCCGTTCGGAGCTGGCCCGGCTGGCCGAGGAGCTGGACGCGGCGGCGCAGCGGCGGCAGAAACGGGAGTTGCGGCAGCCGGAACGGCCGCGCGGTGAGGGCCGGTCCGGCGGGGGTGAGCCGCCGCTCGACGAGCCGCGCGACGATCTCGACGGCGACTACGCCCGCGACGGTCACCGCCCGGACAGCTGAGCGGGCCGGGCACCCGTACCCGATCGTCCGGCTTTGTCCGGTGGGACGGGGTGGCCCCGGCCGGCCGATCGATTCGCTCACACCCGGCCCCGCTGTTGGCGGACGCCCCGGCCGCCCGACGTAGCATTGCCCGCATGTCAGCTCCCGTCAGCACCCTCTCCGACGCGATCCAGGCCGCGCTGGCCACCGTCAACGACCCGGAGATCCGTCGGCCCATCACCGACCTCGGCATGGTCCGCTCCGCCGAGATCGGCGAGGACGGCGTGGTCCGGGTCGGGCTGCTGCTCACCGTGGCCGGCTGCCCGCTGAAGGACAAGCTGCGCGGGGACATCACCGCCGCCGTCGGCGCGGTGCCCGGGGTGAGCGGCGTGGAGATCGAGTTCGGGGTGATGAGCCCGGAGCAGCGGCAGGAGTTGCAGGGCAAACTGCGCGGGGGCACCGGCACCGCCGAGCCGGTGATCCCGTTCGCCCAGCCGGGCTCCCGCACCCGGGTCTACGCGGTGGCCAGCGGCAAGGGCGGCGTCGGCAAGTCCAGCGTCACGGTCAACCTGGCCGCCGCGCTGGCCGCCCGGGGCCTGTCCGTCGGCGTGGTCGACGCCGACATCTACGGCCACTCGGTGCCCCGGATGCTCGGCGCGGACGGCAAGCCCACCCGGGTGGAAGACATGATCATGCCGCCGCAGGCGCACGGCGTGAAGGTCATCTCGATCGGCATGTTCACCCCGGGCAACGCGGCGGTGGTCTGGCGGGGCCCGATGCTGCACCGGGCGTTGCAGCAGTTCCTCGGCGACGTCTACTGGGGTGAACTGGACGTCCTGCTGCTCGACCTGCCCCCGGGCACCGGTGACATCGCCATCTCGGTCGCCCAGTTGCTGCCCAACGCCGAGATCCTGGTGGTGACCACCCCGCAGGCCGCGGCGGCCGAGGTCGCCGAGCGGGCCGGCGCGATCTCGTTGCAGACCCACCAGCGGATCGTCGGCGTCATCGAGAACATGTCCTGGCTGGAGCTGCCGGACGGGTCCCGGATGGAGGTCTTCGGCTCCGGCGGCGGCGCGGCGGTGGCCGAGTCGCTGAGTCGGACGATCGGCGCGCAGGTGCCGCTGCTGGGTCAGATCCCGATGGACACCCGGGTCCGCGAGGGCGGCGACGCCGGCACCCCGATCGTGCTGGCCGCGCCGGACGCGCCCGCCGCGAAGGCGCTGCACCAGGTGGCCGACCGGTTGGCCGTACGCCGGGAGTCGCTGCTCGGCAAGTCGCTGGGGCTCAAGCCCGCCGGACGCTGACCGCGTCCCGGGTGTGATCGACCCGGCTGGGCCGATGATGCGGTATCCCCACCGGGGGATACCGCTACCGGGGCCCCGTTGCGGGGATCAACGCGCTGCCGGGCTGCCGCTCAGGTGGCGTCGTCGTAGCTGGGGCGGGGGGCCGGCGCGGGAGCAGGAGTGGCGGTGCTCGTCGCGGTGCTCTTGCGGGCGGCGGCCCTCGGGTCGATCCGGTCGGCGACGCCCTTGAGTTCCTCGTGCACCCCGGTGACGTCCGCCCGCAGGTCGTCGTAGACGCCCTGGAG
The DNA here is from genome assembly GCF_007833915.1 of Micromonospora sp. HM134. Lineage (NCBI taxonomy): Bacteria > Bacillati > Actinomycetota > Actinomycetes > Micromonosporales > Micromonosporaceae > Micromonospora > Micromonospora sp. HM134. Next base: position 720,742 of record NZ_CP041061.1, on the reverse strand, counting down.
GGGCTTGCGGATCGCCTGCTCGTCCTCCTCGCTGAGCAGGTGCTTGCGGATGAACGCCTTCGGGTGCAGGTCCTCCAGCTGGATGTCGGTGCCCAGCTCACGGCTCAGGTCGCCGGTCGCGTTGCGGGCCATCGCGCGCAGGTTACGCACCATCCGCAGGCCGTCGCTGATGACGTTGGGCAGCCGGTCCCCGAAGATCAGCAGTGCCAGGAGCAGCAGGACGCCGATCTCCCACCAGTTCAGGTTGTCGAGCACCGCAGGGCCTCCTCGTCACGTCGACCCAAGCCTACGCACGTCAGGCCCCGGTTCGGGAGGGGGTGAACGGCCCTCACTTGGCGTCCGCGGCGAGCGTCACCGAGGCGTTCTGCCGGGTCGACCCGCGCCGGTACTCCACCGTCACCACCGACCCGGGGGCGAACTTGCGGACCAGGGCGATCAGGTCGGTCGGATCGTTGATCGGCCGACCGTTGAGCCTGAGCACGACGTCCCCGGTCCGCAGCCCCGCGCCGGCCGCCGGACCGGCCGGTTCCACGGCCGCCAGGCGGACCCCGACGCCCGCCCGGGTGGCCGTCCCGGTCCCGGCGACCTGGGCCCCGATCACGGTACGCCGGGCCTTGCCCGTGCCGATGATGTCCTGGGTGATCCGTTTCGCCTGGTTGATCGGGATGGCGAAGGCGAGCCCGATGTTCCCCGCTTCCTGCCCCTCCGCCACCAGCGACTTGATCGTCGAGTTCACCCCGATCACCCGGCCGGCGGAGTCGACGAGCGGGCCACCCGAGTTGCCGTGGTTGACCGCCGCGTCGGTCTGGATCGCCGCGTAGTAGCGGACCGGCCCGCCCGGCTCCCCCGCCTGCATGGTGCGGTCCAACGCGCTGATGATGCCGGCGGTGACCGTGTTCGCCAGGGACAGCGGCGAACCGATGGCCAGCACCGGGTCCCCCACCGCGAGCGCGTCCGAGTCACCGAACTCGATCGGCCGCAGCCCCGTGCGGTTCACCTTGATCACCGCGATGTCCGATTCCGGGTCCTGGCCGACCACCGTCGCCGGGGAGCTGCTGCCGTCGTTGAAGGTCACCGACGCCCGGCCGGTGCCGTCGGCGACCACATGGTCGTTGGTGACCACGTAACCGTCGGTGCTGACGATGAACCCGGACCCCTCGCTGGTGCCGGCCGGGCCGGCCACCCGGATCGTCACCACGCTGGGCAGGACCCGGCCGGCGACCCCGGCCAGCGAGTCCGGGCGACGCTGGGCCAGCGCGGGACCCTCGGCCGGGCCGGCCCCCAGGGTGACCCCGCCGCCGACACCGCCGCGCACCGCGAAGGCGTACCCGAGGGCACCGCCCAGGGTGCCGGCGAGCAACGCCACGATCAGCGGGACGAGCAGCAGTTGGCGCAGCCGAGGCCGGCCGGGCGCATCCGGGTCGGTGACCGGCTCCGGCGCGGCGCCGGCGGCCGGCACGCTGGGCAGCACGACCGCAGCCGGGGCGTACGGGTCCCGCCAGGGGTCGGCGAGCGCGTCGGACCACCAGGGTGAGGCCGACCCGCCGGCACCGCCGTACGGCGTCGTCGGGGCCGTCTGCGGCGGGCCGGGCGGCGGCCCCGCCGAACCCGGAGTCCCGCCGGGCGCTCGCCAGTCCCAGCCGTCGGTCACGTCGGTGCCTCCCAGTCGTCCCCCGGTGCCCCGGGCCACGACCGGGGGTGGCGGTCACGGCGCAGGGGGCACCCCATCCAGGATTGCACGGATGCGCCGGGCGGAGTCAGCTCTTGTCCGCCCGCACCCGCCCACCGCCCGGCTGCGCGCCGCCCGGACCGGTGCCGTGCCCCACCCGCCGGGCCGCCGCCGCGCCGTCCGGACCGTCACGGGTGGACTCGCGGCTGCGCCGAAGGAGCCTCGCCTCTAGGCTCATAGCGCCCACCCGCACCCCGCACCATCACCACCGCCCGGAGGTGTCCCATCGCCACGGTCGCCAGTTCCGGCAGCCCGACGGCGCAGTCGTTGCAGTTCGCCGAGTCGTACGTCGGAGAGGACATCGTGCTGCGGACCGCCCGGAGCCTCGCCCGGGAGGTCGGCCTCGACGCGGTCACCCCCGGCGCCGGGTCGGCGCTGCGCCTGCTCGCCGCCGCCGGCAACGCCCGCGCGGTGGTGGAGATCGGCACCGGCACCGGGGTCAGCGGGGTGTGGCTGCTGCGCGGGATGCGCGCCGACGGGGTGCTCACCACCATCGACGTCGAGGTCGAGCACCAGCGGATCGCCCGGCGGATCTTCGTCGAGGCGGGTTTCCCGTCCGGTCGTACCCGGATCATCACCGGCCGGGCGCTGGACGTGCTGCCCCGGCTCGCCGACGGCGCGTACGACCTGATCTTCGTCGATGGTGAGACGACCGGCTCCGCCGCGTACGTCGACGCCGCCCTGCGGCTGCTGCGCCCCGGTGGGGTGCTCGCCCTCAACGGCGGCTTCGCCGGTGGCCGGATCGGCGACCCGGCCGCCCGGGACGCCGAGACGGTGACCATGCGGGAGACGGTCAAGGCGATCCGGGAGGCCGAGCAGTGGATTCCGGCCCTGCTCCCGGTCGGCCACGGCCTGCTGGCCGCAGTCAAGTGCTGAGCACGACCGGGCGCTGAGCAGGACCGGGCGCCGGCCGCGCCGGGGCGCGGGACGGGCACCCGGTCCGGCGGCGGCTCAGTCCAGCGTCGCCAGCCAGCGCAGCAGGCCCCGGACGCCCCAGCCGGTCGCGCCCCGGGTCAGCTCGGCGTCGTCGCCGTCGGCCCAGGACGGCGCGGACATGTCGATGTGCAGCCAGCGGTCCCGCAGCTCCCCGGTGAACTCGCGCAGGTAGAGCGCGGCCATCACCGAGCCGGCCCCCCGGTCCGGGGAGCTGTGCCGGTCGGCCAGGTCGCTGCCGAGGTGTTCGAGGTAGTCGGCGGGCAGCGGCATCCGCCAGGCCGCCTCGCCCGCGTCGGCCACGGCGGCCAGCACGGCGGCGGCCAACTCGTCGTTGTCGCTGTACAGCGCGCCGGTCCGCTTGCCCAGCGCCACCGCGTTCGCGCCGGTCAGGGTGGCCAGGTCGAGCAGCAGGTCGGGGCGGAGTTCCCGGGCCGCGTAGCCGAGCGCGTCGGCGAGCACCAGCCGCCCCTCGGCGTCGGAGTTGGTGGTCTCGCTGGTCGTCCCGTCGTAGTGCCGGATGACGTCGCCGGGGCGGAACGCCGACCCGCTGACCATGTTCTCGGCCAGCGGGGTCAGCGCGGTGACCCGGACGGGCAGCCGCAGCGCCGCCGCGCCGAGGGTGGCCGCGACCACCGCCGCCGCGCCGGCCATGTCCTTGCGCATCAGCTTCATCGCCGGCACCGGCTTGATCGAGATGCCGCCGGTGTCGAAGGTGATCCCCTTGCCGACCAGGACGACGTGCTGCCGGGCGTCGGCGGGCCGCCAGTCCAGCTCGACCAGGCGGGGGCCGCTGGCCGAGCCGGCGCCGACGGCGAGGATGCCCCCGAAGCCCTCGTCCGCCAGCTCCTGCGGCCCGCGTACCCGCAGGTGCAGGTCGGGCCGGTCGGCGGCGGCCTCGGCCACCTGGGCGGCGAACCACTGCGGGTTCTTCACCGCCGAGGGGGTGTTGGTCAGGTCCCGGGCGAGGCGGGTCATCGCGGCGGTGGTCCGGGCCGTCTCGACCGCCCCGGTGTACGCGTCCGGCGTGGTGGTCAGCAGGGTCACCCCGGCCAGCGCGGGCGTCGTCCCCGCCTCGGTCAGCCGGAACCGGTACGAGGCGAGCAGCAGCCCCTCGACGACGGCCCGGACGACCCCGGCGGACGCGTCGACCGGCACCGCCAACGTGACATGTGTCTCAGCTACGGCGGCACGGGCCAGCGCGGCGCCGGCCGTCCGCCAGGCCCGTTCCCCGCCGTCGCCCACGCCGAGCAGCAGCAGCCGGGCCGGGGAACCACCGGGGCGTAGCTGGGTCAGCGTCTCGCCCGCCCGCCCGGTAAGCCGGGTGACCGGCAGCAGCGCCCGCGCCTGCGCCCGCACCTCGTCGGTGGGCGGCGACGCGGTGGCGACCAGCGCCGGTGCGGCGTCGTCCGCGTCGGTGGCGGCGCGGACGGGCAGGACGATGACGTCCGACCCGTCGGGGGTGGCGGCGAGACTGATGGCGAGCACGCTGGACCGTACCTCCGGGAAAAGTTGGCGGTGCGGGACCTCGACGACCCGCTGGGGACAGACGAGGTCCCTGAGTCACCGGCGGTGCCGGTGACTCAGGGACCAGGGACCTTCCGCGCGGCACCGCGCGGAGTGTCGGCCGATCAGCCGGCAGCCGCCTTCAGCGCGTCACCGAGCGCGTTGGCCTCGTCGGGAGTCATCTCGACGACGAGCCGGCCACCGCCCTCCAGCGGGACCCGCATGACGATGCCCCGACCCTCCTTGGTGACTTCCAGCGGACCGTCGCCCGTCCGCGGCTTCATCGCCGCCATGTTGTCTCCCCTCAGACCTATACATCAGGGTCGGTGTACTGCCCCACAGCCACTTCGTGATGACCACCCGCAAGGTACGCGGGGGCGTCGACCACGATTTTCCCTGATGAACACCGCCGGACCCAAACCGGAGCAGCATTGATGTAACAGCATCTAGCTTATCTTGAGAAGGCCTGTCACAATGTGCGGTCATGCAGGCACGGTCGGCACTCTTCGACCTGTACGGCGACCATCTCCGCACGCGAGGTGGGCGCGCACCGGTCGCCGCCCTGGTGAAGTTGCTGGCCCCGCTCGGCGTCGCCCCGCCGGCCGTCCGGACCGCCGTGTCCCGGATGGTGCGCCAGGGCTGGCTGGAGCCGCTGCGGCTCGCCTCCGGGCCCGGGTATTCGATCACACCGAAGGCGGTCCGCCGGCTCGACGAGGCCGCCGCCCGGATCTACCGCACCGGCCGGATCACCTGGGACGGGCGTTTCGACCTGCTCGTCCTGTCCACCCCGACCGCCCGGCGGGACCGGCAGCGGCTCGCCGCCAACCTCAGCTTCCTCGGCTACGGCACCCTCGACGAGCACACCTGGGTGGCGACCCGGGCCAGCGAGGACGTCGACCTGCTGCTGGAGGAGGCCGGGGTGCGCTACGAGCGGTTCACCGCCGCGCACGCCGCCGGCACCCCCGGGGCGATGGGCGTGGTCCGCCGCGCCTGGGACCTCGGCGAGATCGGGCACGCGTACGAGCGGTTCGTCGCCGAGCAGCGCGCCCAACTCGCCGGGGTGACCGTACGCAGTGGCGACGAGGAGGCGTACGCGGCCCGGTTCCGGCTGGTGCACGCGTGGCGTACCTTCCTGTTCCAGGACCCTCAACTCCCTCCGGCACTGCTCCCCGAACGCTGGCCCGGCACCGCCGCCGCCAGCTTCTTCGACCGGCACGCCGCCCGGCTCCGGCCGGCCGCCGACCGGTACGTCGAGCAGTGCCTCGACGCCGGCAACCGGGTCCCCCGACAGAAGGGCCGTTAGAGACGTGACCGAGCCGCTGCTCGTCGACCGCACCGATGGCGTGGTCACCCTGACCATGAACCGCCCCACCGCGATGAACGCGCTCGACGTGGCGCTCAAGGAGGCGCTGCGGGACGCGCTGGCCGCGCTGGAGACCGACCGGTCCTGCCGGGCCGTGGTGCTGGCCGGCTCGGGTGGCTCGTTCAGCGCCGGCCAGGACCTGCGCGAGCACGTACAGATCCTGGAGTCGCCGGGCCGGGACCCGCTGGACACCGTCCGGGCGCACTACAACCCGATCGCCGCCCGGCTGGCCAACCTGCCCAAGCCGGTGGTCGCCGCCGTCCGGGGCATGGCCGCCGGGGCGGGCGCCTCGCTGGCGTTCCTGGCCGACTTCCGGATCGGCGGGCCGAAGACGAAGTTCCTGATGGCGTTCGCCGGGGTGGGCCTCGCCGCCGACACCGGGGCGTCCTGGACGCTGCCCCGGTTGGTCGGCCACGCCAAGGCCGTCGAGCTGCTGATGCTCGCCGAGCCGGTCGCCGCCGACGAGGCGTCCCGGCTGGGCCTGCTCACCCGGCTGGTCGACGACGACGAGCAGGTGCTGCCCACCGCGCACGAGCTGGCCGCCCGGCTCGCCGCCGGCCCGACCGTCGCGTACGGGGCGATCAAGCGGCAGCTCTCCATCGCCGACGCGGGCACCCTCGCCGACGCCCTCGCCGCCGAAGCGCAGGCCCAGTCGATCTGCGGCGGCACCGCCGACCACCGGGCCGCCACCACCGCGTTCGTCAACAAGCAGAAGCCGGTCTTCCAGGGCAACTGAGCCGGGTGGGCCGGCCGGGCGGGCGCGCGACGACATGCCGGCGTCAGCGGGCCACGTACCCGCCGTCGATGGGCACCGTATGGCCGGTGATCCAGGCCGCGTCGTCGGAGCAGAGGAACAGCACCACACCGGCCACGTCGTCCGGGCTGGGGATGCCGGGTTTCGGGTTGAACGACTCCATCCGGGCCCGCATCTCCGCCGGGTCGGGCGCGCTGTCGATGAAGTGCCGTACCAGCGGGGTCATCACCACCGTGGGGGCGACCGCGTTGACCCGGATGTTGCGGGCCGCGTACTCCACCGCCGCCGACCGGGTCAGCCCCACGATGCCGGCCTTGGTGAATGTGTACGGGGAGATGTTCTCCTGCGCCGCCAGGCCGGTGGTGGACGAGGTGTTGACGATCGCGCCCCCGCCGCCGCGCAGCATCGCCTCGATGCCGTACTTGAGCACGTGGAACACCCCGTCGCCGTTGATCCGGCGGACCTTCTGCCAGTTCTCGACGTCCATCTCGTGCAGGGGTTGCTGCCGGCCGTCGATACCGGCGTTGTTGAAGATCAGGTCGATCCGGCCGTAGCGCCGCACCGCGTCGGCGACGCCCTGCTCCACCGCGTCGGCGTCACCGGTGTCGACGGTGACCGCGAGGGCGTCGGGCAGGTCGGTGGCGAGCCGCTCGGCACCCTCGGTGTTGATGTCGGCGACCACCACCCGGGCACCCTCGGCGGCGAACCGCCGGGCGGTGGCCTCGCCGAGCCCGGAGGCACCACCGGTGACGAATGCGACCTTGTCCTGGAACCGCATCGGCCCTCCCTCGACCGGCCGACCGGGCGCCGGCACCGGTGCGCCCATACCCGGTCGGCGGGCGGCTAGTCGTCCTCCTCCGGGTCCTGGTTGGCCTCGACGCCCAGCACGAACGCCTGCATGGCCAGCTCGTCGCCGCTGGGCGAGACGAACGCGGGCAGCTCGGCCGGGCCCAGCTCCTGCACGTACGACCAGAACAGCCGGACCGCCTCGGCCCGCGACTCGGCCTCGATCGGCAGGTCGAGGCTGACCAGCCAGGTCCGGCGCGACGGCGGCGGGCCGAGCCGGTCGACCAGCTCGCGGTAGGTGCCCGGGTCGAGCGGGGTGACCGGGCCGGCGACGGCCACCTGCCCGGCCGGCACCGGCGCGTCGAACGACCGCCGGGTGTAGGTCACCAGCAACGCCCGCTCGTCGTTGCGGGCCACCCGGCCCAGCGCCACCAGCCGGGGCGGCCCGTCGGCCAGCACCGCCACCCGGTCACCGGGGCGGGGGGCGGGCCCGCCGGCCGGGACGGCCAGCTCCAGGGTGTCGTGGTGGACGAGGCGTTCGGCGTCGTGCCGCCCGGCCGGGAGCAGCACCGCCCAGGCGTCGCCGCCCGGCCCGCCGTCGACGTCCGTCGGGCCGGTGCTGCGGTGGTCGGTCACGGTCATGACCCCATCCCATCACGGGAGGAGACGGCACCGGCGTGGCAGCCCGCGAGATGGTCGTCGACCATGCCGGTGGCCTGCATCAGCGCGTACGCCGTGGTGGGGCCGACGAAGCGGAAGCCCTGCTTCTTGAGCGCCTTGGCCAGGGCGACGGACTCCGGGGTCGACGCCGGCACCTCGGCGAACGACCCGGGCCGGGCCGGCCGGGGCGGCGGCGCGTACGACCAGAGCAGGGCGGAGAGCCCGGCGGGCAGGGTCAGCGCGGCGCGGGCGTTGGCGATCGCCGCCTCGATCTTGGCGCGGTTGCGGACGATGCCCGCGTCGGCGAGCAGCCGGGTCACGTCCGCGTCGCCGAAGGCGGCGACCCGCTCGATCCGGAAATCGGCGAAGGCGAGCCGGAACGCCTGCCGTTTGCGCAGGATGGTCAGCCAGGACAGCCCGGACTGGAACGCCTCCAGGGTGAGCCGTTCGTAGAGGGTGTCGTCGCCGCGCAGCGGGCGGCCCCACTCGGTGTCGTGGTAGGTCGCGTAGTCCGGGGTGCTCGCCCCCCAGGCGCAGCGGGGCAGGCCGTCGGGGCCGGTCACCAGGTCAGTCACCCGTCACACGCTAGGCCAGGGGCCTGACACCCGGCATCGGGGCCGGGTGACGCGACCCGGCCGGCCGCGCTGCGGGGCGTCAGGGCGTGGGTGGGCGGGGCAGCCGGCCGGACTCGACCAGGCGGGCGAAGCGTTTCAGGGCCAGCGTCAGGCTGGCCTTGGAGCCCGGCCAGAGCAGCGGCCAGGCGACCCGGCCGGCCGTGCCGCCGGGCAGGTGGAACCACTCGTGCCAGACCACCTGGGTGCGGTCGTCGGCCAGCGGGGTGCAGCGCAGCACCCCCGGGCCGCGCAGGAGCTTGCCGCAGTGCACCACGCCCACCTCGTACGGGGCGTCGACCCGGACCACCCGCATCTCGTCGCGCAGCGCCGCCGGCCCGAGCGCGGTGACCGCCTCGACGAGGCTGCCCTCGCCGCCGTCGCCCTCGACCACCCGGACCCGGGTCAGCGGAATCCAGTCGGACTGCCCCTCCCAGTCGGTCAGCGCGGCGAAGACCCGTTCGGCGGGGGCGTCGACGATCACCGTGGCGGTGAACTCGCCGGCACCGGGCTGGGCCGCCTCGTCGGCCAACCCGCCGCCGGCCGGATCGGGTCCGGTCACACCGGCTCCGAGCGGACCACCGCGCCGCCGGGACGGTCCGCGTCGGGTTCCCCGGCCCGGTCCGTGCCGGGGCGGTCGTCGGCCGGCGGGTCGTCGGCGGCGGTCGCCCCGGTCGGCGGGTCGTCGGTAGCGGGCGTGTCGGTCGTCCCGGTGGACGGGCGGACGGCCCCGGCCGGTGGCTGCGTCGTCGCGGCCCCGGTGGCCGGCCCGTCCGGGTCGGCGGGCACGTCGGCGGGCGTCGGGGAGGCGTCGGGCGCGCCGCCGGCGGCCTCCTCCCGGGTACGGCGCAGCGCGTCGGCGTCGGCGGTACGGCCCTCCCGCAGCGCGGTGATCTCGGCCTCCAGCACCCCGATCAGCTCGGTCTTGTACCCGATGTCGTAGCCGGCCCGGCGCATCGCCTGGTCGACCTGGTCCATCCGGTAGCCGCGCAGGGCGGTGTCGAAGCGCAGCGCGCCGACGTCGGACTCCCGCAGCGGGCGGCCACCCGGCAGCGGGACGGCTCTGCCGTCGGGCTCGGTGGGCGCGAGGCCGTCCCGACCGGAGATCAGCACCGTCACGCCGAACACGACCGCCGCCACGGTCAACGCGACGACCAGAATGAGCAGAGTCTGACCCATACAGAGATCGTGGCACGGGGACACCCTCCGGAGCGACCCCAACCACCATCATCGTCACCGATCTTCTGGCCGGGACGGCCCGGCGACGGGCCGGGTCGCCGGGGTCGTACCGCCCCGGGGGCGGGTCGGGCGACCGGATAGCGTCGGCGTCGGCCGGGTCGTCCGGCCGGTGACCTGCGGGAGGCGGAATTGGCCGGGGCGCTGCGACTCGGGGGGCGGACCTTCGCCCCGGGTGAGCCGGTGGTGATGGCGATCGTCAACCGGACGCCGGACTCGTTCTTCGACCGGGGCGCCACCTTCGCCCAGGACAGCGCCCTGCGCGCGGTGGAGCGGGCGGTCACCGAGGGCGCGGAGATCATCGACATCGGCGGGGTGAAGGCCGGGCCGGGCGACGAGGTCGACGTGGCCGAGGAGATCCGCCGGACGGTGGACACCATCGCCGCCGTCCGGGCCGCGTTCCCCGAGGTGGTCATCTCGATCGACACCTGGCGGGCCGAGGTGGCCGTCGAGGCGGTGGCGGCCGGTGCGGACCTGCTCAACGACACCTGGTCCGGGGCCGATCCGGCGCTCGCCCGGGTGGCCGCCGAGACCGGCGTCGGGCTGGTCTGCTCGCACGCCGGCGGGTTGACGCCCCGGACCCGGCCGCACCGGGCCGCCTTCACCGACGTGGTCGCCGACGTGGTCGCGACGGTGACCGGGCTCGCCGAGCGCGCGGTGTCCCTGGGGGTACGCCCCGACGGCATCCTGATCGACCCGGCGCACGACTTCGGCAAGAACACCCGGCACTCGTTGGAGATCACCCGCCGGTTGGCCGAGCTGGCCGGCACCGGCTGGCCGCTGCTGGTGGCGTTGTCGAACAAGGACTTCATCGGGGAGACGCTGGACCTGCCGGTGCCGGAGCGGTTGGAGGGCACCCTGGCCGCGACGGCGGTGTCGGCCTGGCTCGGCGCGCAGGTGTTCCGCGCCCACCAGGTGCTGCCCACCCGGCGGGTGCTGGACATGGTGGCCTCGATCCGGGGCGACCGGCCGCCGACGCTCACCCGCCGCGGCCTGGCCTGACCGGCCGGCGCCGGATGGCCCGCCCCGGCCGGCGCGGTGGTCAGGTCCAGTGCAGGATGCGCTTGCGCCAGGCGTAGAGGATGCCGAGCGCGACCACGGCCACGAAGACGCCCATCTCGGCGACCGTGACCGCGCCGAACCCGGGCCGGTCGAAGACCATCGCCCAGGGGAAGAGGAAGACCGCCTCGACGGCGAACAGCACGTAGAGGTACGCGTACACGTAGTAGCGGATCTGCATCTGCGCCCAGTCGCCGCCGACCGGGTCGAGGCCGCACTCGTAGCCGGTCCGCTTGCCGACCGGGTCGGCCGGCCGGCCGGGACGTAACACCCGGTTGGCCGAGAACGCCGTGACGAAGAAGAGGACGGCAGCGAGCAGCAGCAGCCCGAGCGTCGCGTACGAGCCCAGGTAACCGGTCACGGTGGCTGAGCCTACCGGGCGGCGGGCCGCACCGGACGACGCGAGGGCGACCCGGCCGTCACCGAATATTTTCCGCTGGTACTAGTGCCCCGCCGCAACTGTTACCGAATAATGAACTCTCACCCAGGGTCACGGAGGTCAGATGCCCGGCGTGGACGCGCGTGCCGTTCGGCGGTCCCTCGCCCGGCGTACCCCCGCTCTGGCCGTGGCGACCCTGGCGGCCGGGCTGGCGGTCGCGCTCGGGGTGACGCCGGGCCTGGCGGCCTCACCCACCGTGACCAGGGCGGTGACCGACCCGACCGACGCCGGGACCCCCGGCGGCGACCCGACCGACTCGACCACGCCCCCGGTCGGGCCGACGGCGACCGGGGCGGGCCCGACCGGCGCGCCACCGACCCTGCCGCCGGACCCGGAGCCGACCACCGCCGCGCCGGAGCCGACCGGCCCGCCACCGCAGACCACCGCGCCCGCGCCGACGGCCACCACCACGCCGACCGCCCGGCCGCCGCTGCCCGGCCGGCCCACGCGCCCCGGCCAGGCGGGCGGCGGCCGGACCGGGGTCCGGGTGGGCACCGGGGACGTGACCCTCGACGACGACTACTGGGCAGCCGGCAGCACGGTCACCGACCTGCGGGTCACCGTCACCAACACCGGGTCCGTGCCGGCGCGGCTCCGGCTGGCCTACACGCTGCCGGCCGGGCTCACCGACGCCGGGACGCCGGGCTGCGGGGCGAGCGGCGACGGCGGATGGCACTGCGGCGAGTGGGCCACCGCGCCGGGCGACCAGTTCAGCAGCATGATCCGGGTACGGGTCAGCGGCACCGCCTGGCGGCGGATGCCCCTCAGCGGCACGGTCCGGGTCACCGCGACCGGCCCGGACGGCGGCACCGCGCAGGACGACGAGGGGTTCGCGGTGCTCTTCCCGGCCGGCCCGCCGGTGCCCGGGATACTGCTCGACGCCGACGAGGTGGCCTTCGACATCAGCGGCGGGCCCACCGTGCTGACGGCCCACCTGGGCAACACCGGCCGGGTGCCGGCCGCCGGGCGGGTCGAGGTGACGCTGCCGGCCGGGGTCAGCGTGCTGGACCCGCCGGCCGGCTGTGCGCCACTGGCCCCGACGCGTACCCGTTGCGACCTCGGGGTGGTGCCGGCGGGGCGGACGCAGACGCTCCGGTTCACCGTCGCCGCCACCCCGGACGCCCAGCGCGAGGCCCCGCTGGCCGGGGCGCTGACCGGCCGGTTGGACCCGGAGAGCGGGGCGGCCCGGCAGGTCCAGATGAGTTTCCGGATCACCGCCGCCGCCGCGCTGTCCACCCCGCCGGTGGGCACCCCCGCGCCGACCGGTTCGCAGGGGTTGATCGCGGCGCAGGGCGGGACGGTCGCGTTGAGCGGGATGTCCTCCGCCCAGCGGACCGCGCTCGCGTTGATCACGCTCTCCGTCCTGCTGGTGGTGCTGGCCCTCGTGCTGGCGACCGGTGCGCTGCGTCGGCGCTCGGCCGAGGTGGCGGAGGACCGGCCGCCGACGGGACGGCCGGACTGACCGTCCGGCGGTCGGGGCGGGTCGCGGTGCCGCCCGGACGGTCGCGGTGATATCGATTACGGCGGGCACCACAAATCGCCGCATAGCAGTACAGATTTCACCGATCCGGTTCCCAGGTGTCGGACCTCCACCAAGGATGCCCTAAGCCCGGGACGTAGGCTCGGAGGCGAGAGATGACAGCGGTCCGGCCCGCCACGGGCGGACCGGGCGCAGCGGCGCATCAGGGAGGTCGCGTGGCCGGGCAAGGCGGGGTCACCATCATGTGCAGCCGCACGCGCGGCGGGGCCGAGCGAAGCGAGGTGCAGGCGTGACCAAGCAGATCCGTCAGTTGGACCGGGTGGTGATCCGGTTTGCGGGTGACTCGGGTGATGGGATGCAGTTGACGGGGGACAGGTTCACCTCGGAGACGGCGCAGTTGGGTAATGATATTTCGACGTTGCCGAATTTCCCGGCGGAGATTCGGGCGCCTGCGGGGACGTTGCCGGGGGTGTCGAGTTTCCAGGTGCATTTCGCGGATTACGACATTCTGACGCCGGGTGACGCGCCGAATGTGTTGGTGGCGATGAATCCGGCGGCGTTGAAGGCGAATCTGGCTGATCTGCGTCGGGGTGCGGACATCATCGTGAACACCGATGAGTTCACGAAGCGGAATCTGGTGAAGGTCGGGTACGCGGTGAGTCCGTTGGAGGACGACACTCTGGATGGGTTCGTGGTGCATCCGGTGGCGTTGACGTCGATGACGGTGGGGGCGTTGGCGGAGTTGTCGGTGTCGAAGAAGGACGCCGAGCGGGCGAAGAACATGTTCGCGTTGGGGTTGTTGTCGTGGATGTACTCCCGCCCGTACACCTCGACGTTGCGGTTTCTGGAGCGGAAGTTCGCCAAGCGGCCGGATCTGGTCGCGGCGAACATCGCGGCGTTCAAGGCGGGCTGGAACTACGGCGAGACCACCGACTCGTTCTCGGTGCGGTATGAGGTGAAACCCGCGAAGATGGTGCCGGGCACCTACCGCAACATCACCGGTAACGCCGCTCTGTCGTTGGGTCTGGTCGCGGCGGGGGTGCGGTCGGGTCTGCCGGTGTTCCTCGGCGCGTATCCGATCACCCCGGCGTCGGACATCCTGCACGAGTTGTCGAAACACAAGAAACTCGGTGTGGTCACGATGCAGGCCGAGGACGAGATCGCGGCGGTCGGCGCCGCTCTGGGCGCCTCCTACGGCGGCGCTCTCGGCGTGACCACGACCAGCGGCCCCGGGGTCGCGTTGAAGTCCGAGACGATCTCCCTGGCTGTCGCCCTGGAGTTGCCGCTGGTGATCGTGGACGTGCAACGCGCCGGCCCGTCCACGGGCCTGCCCACGAAAACCGAGCAGGCGGACCTGAACATGGCCCTGAACGGCCGGCACGGCGAAGCCCCCGTCGCGGTGATCGCCGCGAAGTCACCGTCGGACTGTTTCCACGCCGCGCTGGAAGCCGCCCGGATCGCGGTCACCTACCGCACCCCGGTGATCCTGCTGTCGGACAACTACGTCGCCAACGGCTCCGAACCCTGGCTCCTACCCGACGTGCACGACCTGCCCGACCTGCGGGTGGCCTTCGCCACCGCCCCCAACCACGACGACGGCGTCACGTTCCTGCCCTACCTACGCGACCCGGACACCCTGGCCCGCCCCTGGGCCGTACCGGGCACCCCCGGCCTGGAACACCGCATCGGCGGCCTGGAGAAAGCCGACAAGACCGGCGACATCTCCTACGACCCCACCAACCACGACTACATGGTCCGCACCCGCGCCGCCCGCATCGACGCCATCGACGTGCCCGACCTCGACGTCGACGACCCCGACGGCACCGCCCGGACCCTCGTCCTCGGCTGGGGCTCCACCTACGGCCCGATCGGCGCCGCCTGCCGCACCCTGCGCCACCGCGGCCAACCCATCGCCCAGGCCCACCTGCGTCACCTCAACCCCCTCCCCGCCAACCTCGGCGACGTCCTGGCCACCTACGACCGCGTCGTCATCCCCGAGATGAACCTCGGCCAACTCGCCCAGATCATCCGCGCCCGCTACCTGATCGACGCGATCACCTACAACCAGGTCCGCGGCCTACCCTTCACCGCCGCCGAACTGGAGACGATGCTGGAAGAGGTCTGCAAAAATGCCTGAACCCGTCGCCGTGAAACTCACCACCAAAGACTTCAAATCCGACCAGGAAGTCCGCTGGTGCCCCGGCTGCGGCGACTACGCCATCCTCGCCGCCGTCCAACAATTCATGCCCGAACTGAACATCCCCCGCGCCAACACCGTCTTCATCTCCGGCATCGGCTGCTCATCCCGCTTCCCCTACTACATGAACACCTACGGGATGCACTCCATCCACGGCCGCGCCCCCGCCATCGCCACCGGACTGTCCGTCACCCGCCCCGACCTGTCCGTCTGGGTCGTCACCGGCGACGGCGACGCCCTGTCCATCGGCGGCAACCACCTCATCCACGCCCTACGCCGCAACGTCAACATCACCATCCTGCTGTTCAACAACCGCATCTACGGCCTCACCAAAGGCCAGTACTCCCCCACCAGCGAAACCGGCAAAATCACCAAATCCACCCCCGCCGGCTCCGCCGACGCCCCCTTCAACCCCCTCTCCCTCGCCCTCGGAGCCGAAGCCACCTTCGTCGCCCGCACCATCGACTCCGACCGCAAACACCTCCAAACCGTCCTCCGCGCCGCCGCCGAACACCACGGCGCCGCCTTCGTCGAGATCTACCAAAACTGCAACATCTTCAACGACGGCGCCTTCGACCCACTCAAACAACCCGACACCCGCGACGACCACCTCATCCGCCTCGAACACGGCCAACCCATCACCTTCGGCCGCGACGGACAACACTGCGTCGTCCACCCACCCCACGGATACGGCCTCGAAATCCGCGACACCGCCACCACCCCACCCGAAAACATCATCACCCACGACACCACCATCACCGACCCCGCCTACGCCTTCGCCCTCACCCGCCTCACCCAACCCGACCTCCGCAACACCCCCATCGGCATCCTCCGCCAAACCCAACGCCCCACCTACGACACCCTCGTCCAACACCAAATCACCACCGCCAAAAACACCACCACCGACACCCCCGAACAACAACTCACCACCCTCCTCCACACCGGCGACACCTGGACGATCAGCTAGTCGGCCGACCGGTGCGACGTGGCCGTGTCCCGGGGTCGGGGCACGGCCACGTCGGCGGACCGCCGGGTGGCGGTGCGGATGCCCGGAAGAAGCGGTACGGGTCGGTCAGGAGGGGGTGGTGGTGGCGGTGGGGCGGTCGTCGCGGACGTGCACCAGCATGTCGCCGGTCTCGATCACCGCGCCGGCCCGGTCCGCCAGGGTGACCACCTTGCCCCGCCGTACCAGGGCGATGACCAGGGACTCCAACTCGCGGGGGGACTTGCCGACCTCGTGCCGCTCGGCGGAACGCATCGCCAGCGCCATGCCCTGCCCGGGGGTGAGCAGATCCTCCACCACGTCGATCAGGGGCGGCGCGGAGGTCGAGAGGCCGAGCAGCCGACCCGCGGTCGCCGAGGACACGATCACGTGGTGCGCGCCGCTCTGCCGCAGCAGCGGGGCGTTCTCGGCCTCCCGTACGGCGGCGATGATGCGTACCTGACCGGCGGTGAGCTGCCGGGTGGTCAGCGCCACCAGCACGGAGGCGTCGTCGCTGTCGGTGGCGATGATGACCGCCTTGGCGTTGCGGACGTGCGCCTCCTCCAGCACCGACGAGCGGGTGGCGGAGCCCTCGATGGCGACCAGTCCGGCCGAGGTGGCCTGCCGCAACGCCGTCCCGCTGCGCTCCACCACCACGATCCGGGACTTGTCCAGCCCGTTCTCCAGCAGGGCGGAGACCGCGCTGCGGCCCTTGGTGCCGTAGCCGCAGATGATGACGTGGTCCTTCACGGTTCTCCTCCACCGCCCCAGCCGACGGCCGGTCCGGTACTGCTCGGTCAGGACTTCCAGGGTGGTGCCGACCAGGATGATCAGGAAGATCACCCGGGCCGGGGTGATGAACAGGACGTTCACCAACCGGGCGGACTGGTCGTACGGGGTGATGTCGCCGTACCCGGTGGTGGAGAGGGTGACCACCGCGTAGTAGAAGCAGTCGAGCAGGGTCAGCCCGTTCTCGTCCACGTCGCGGTAGCCGCCACGGTCCAGATAGACCACCGCGACGGTGAGCAGGACCAGGCCCAGGGCGGCGGCCAGGCGGAGACTCAAGGCGCTGAGCGGACCCCGCCGCTGCGCCGGGAAATGGATCACGGTCGGTCCTGCTCCCCCTGGGTCGCCTGCACGAGCACAACATAGCGGTTGGCAGGCGGACCGACCGGCCGGGTCGCCGACCCTACCTGCGGTGAACGCCCCCTCACGGTCGCGGCGGGCGGTGCCGGGCCCGGGAAACCGGCATGATGGGAGGGTCCCCGGACACCGGCCACGAGGAGGCCCGCATGTCGCTGCTGCGTCGGGTGATCGGTGGCGTGCTGCGCCGGGTACGACTGCGTCAGGGCCGCACCCTGCGCGAGGTGGCCGCCGCGGCCGGGGTGTCCCTGCCCTACCTCTCCGAGGTCGAGCGCGGGCGGAAGGAAGCCTCCTCCGAGGTGTTGGCGGCGATCTGCCGTGCGCTCGGGATCAACCTGTCCGACCTGCTCGAAGAGGCCCGCGACGAGCTGCGCCGGGTCGAGCGTCGGGTGCCCGTGCCACCGGGCGGCGGCCTGGCCCGGCTGGACCGGGTGCCGGCCGCCCGCGGCGACGGCACCGCCGCCCACCTGGCGGTCGGCCGGCCCACCATCGGCTTCGGCCGCCCGGTCGCCGGGTTCGGCCGCCCCGTCACGGGGTTCGGCCGCCCGGTCGTCGGC
Source organism: Micromonospora sp. HM134 (assembly GCF_007833915.1). NCBI lineage: Bacteria > Bacillati > Actinomycetota > Actinomycetes > Micromonosporales > Micromonosporaceae > Micromonospora > Micromonospora sp. HM134. The sequence continues at coordinate 703,307 of NZ_CP041061.1, read as the reverse complement.
CGGCCCGCGACCCGGCTCGGGCCGCCCCGCACCCGGGGTGGCCGGGCCACGTTCCGGGTCGGCCGACCGGCCGGGGTGGTGCTCCGGCTCGGCGGCGGCATCGTGGCCGCCGTCGGCGGGGGGCCGGCCCCGGGCGGCGGCATGCCCCCGACCCTCGGCGGCGGCACCGGGTCGACCCCCGGCGTCGTGCTGTCGGCCCGTGGCGGCGGCGTGCTGTCGACCGTCGGGGGTACCGGGATCGGGTTCGCGGTGACGACGGTCGCCACGCCCGCCCGGGGGGTCGCCGTGGCGTCGACCGCCCGCCCCGCCGCGCGTACCACCGGGGTGCCGGCGCGGCGGTGGACCCGGACGGGCCGACGGCGGCTGCCGGTCGGGTAGGCCGGCCGGGTTCTGCCGACGGCGGATCTGCCGGGGGCAGAAAGGCTGGGGCGGTGACCGCCCGGCGGCGCAGGCTGGACCCGCCGGTTCCCGGGGCGGAGCGAGGTCGCCCGCCGGCGACGCGGAGGGTGGTCACCATGATCGGGTACGACGTGCGCATGCTGGACGGCGGGCAGCCGGCCTTCGGCGACCAGGTCTTCGAGCGGCTGCTGCGGGAACGCATCATCTTCCTGGGCACCGAGGTCACCGACGCCTCGGCCAACCAGATCTGCGCGCAGATCCTGCTGCTCGCCGCCGAGGACAGCGAGCGGGACATCTACCTCTACATCAACTCGCCGGGTGGTTCGGTCAGCGCCGGCATGGCCGTCTACGACACCATGCGGTACGTCCGCAACGACGTGGCCACCCTGGCGTTGGGGCTGGCCGGCTCGATGGGGCAGTTCCTGCTCTGCGCGGGGGCGGCCGGCAAGCGGTTCGCCCTGCCGCACGCGCGGATCATGATGCACCAGCCGTCCGGGGGGATGGGCGGCACCGCCGCCGACATCACCATCCAGGCGGAGAACATGCTGCACGTGAAGCGGACCATGCAGGAGCTGATCGCCCGGCACAGCGGGCGCACCCTCGACGAGATCCAGGCCGACTGGGACCGGGACCGGTGGTTCACCGCCGAGCAGGCCCGGGAGTACGGCCTGATCGACAAGGTGCTCGCCCGGGTCGACCAGCTTCCCGGCTGACCGTGACCGGCCCGGGACGTCGCCGGGCCGGGGCGATGCCGGGCCGGGGCCCATGTGCCGACGGCCGGCGGCGGGTGCCGCCGGCCGTCGTCCGCGCGTCGGGTCGGGGTCCCCGGCGGAGGTCCGCCGGGAACCCCGCGCGCTGCCGGTAGCCCGCCGGGGCGGCTAGCCGTGGAGCCGACGGCGTCCACAGTCGTCGGACCCGCCCCCTCGTTCGGGTCCGACACCAGCCGGCCGTACCGCGACGGACGCTCGTCGATGCGGGAGAGCGTAAGCGGCACGGGAGTTCCCGCGCGGGCGAATACGGCGGAGCGCATTTCCCACAAATATCGTTACATCGACGTGGCTCATCGGCCACCGCTGCCGCGAAGCGGGGCGGCGACGGGCCCGGACGACCGGCGGGATCACCCGCCGACGGTCAGCACCACCTTGCCCAACGCCCGCCGCCCCTCCAGGTCGGCGTGCGCGGCAGCCGCCTGCGCCAGCGGGTACGTCGACACCAGCGGACGCCACCAGCCACGACCACCCAGCTCCACCGACTGGGCCGCCAACCCCGCGATCCCGCCCGGCCGGTCACGTACCCGCTGCCCGAGCCACCCGACGGTCAGGCTGCGCTCCACCAGATCCGCCGTGCCGACCCGGGTCGGCTCCCCCGCCGACCAGCCGAACATCACGAACCGGCCGCCTGCCGCCGTCGACTCCAGGGCGGCCCGGCCCACCGCCCCACCGACCCCGTCGTACACCAGGGTCGGCCCGCCGGCCCGCGCCCGGACCAGGTCCGTCCAGTCCGGCCGGTCGTAGTCGACCACCACCACGTCCGCACCCAGCTCGGCGAGCCGGGCCGTGCGGTGGGCGCCCCGGGCCGTGGCGACCACCGTCGCGCCGACCGTCCGGGCCGCCTGCACCAGCAGCCAGCCCATCCCACCGGCCGCCGACAGCACCAGCACCACGTCGTCCGCCGTCGGCGGCTCCGACTCGAAGACGCCGAGGGCGGTCCGGCCCGTTCCGACCAGCGCCACCGCGTCGGCGAACGCCATCTGCTCCGGTATGACGTTAAGCGACTCGACCGTGGTCACCGCCTGCTCGGCGTACCCGCCGGGGACCATGCCCAGGTGGGCGACGACCCGCCGGCCCCGCCACGCCCCGTCCACCCCGGCCCCGACGAGGTCGACCGTGCCGGCGACCTCGCGGCCCGGCACCGTCGGCAGCGCCGGCAGCGGCAGCGGGCCACCCGCCTCGCCCCGGCGCAGCGCGGTGTCGAGCAGATGGACCCCGCTGGCCGCCACCGCGATGCGCACCTGCCCGGGGCCGGGTGCCAGGTCGGGCAGGTCGTCGAGGACGAGATTGGTGGCGGGACCGAACCGGTGGAGGCGAATCGCACGCATGGCCCCATCCGACAACCTGCACCGGACATGAGGTCAAGGGCCGGGCGGGACCGCCGGTCAGGGGCCGCCCGGCCGGCGGACGTCGACCACCCCGGGCCGGACGGAGCACCCCCGGCCTGCCCGCCACGCCTTGACCCGCCGGCACGGTCGTGACAGCCTCACCGATAGATCGACGTGCATGGCTGGGTGAGTCGACGAGGGGGTCGCCGTTGCGCGGCACGGACTTCGCCACGGTGAGCGACCGGGTGTCCAGCCTGGCCCGCCGGTTCCCGCACCGGGTGGCCCTGGCCGACCGGACCGCAACGGTCACGTACGCCGAGCTGGAACAGCGGGTGGACACGCTCGCCGGGACGCTGGCCGGGGCCGGAGACGGGCCGGCGACCATGGTGGCGGTCGTCCTGGAACGCGGCCTCCCCCTCGTCACGGCGGCCCTCGCCACCTGGCGCAGCGGCGGCGTCCTGCTTCCGCTCGACCCGGCCAGCCCGCCGTCCTGGAACCAGGCGGTCGCGACGGCGGCGGACGCCACCGTGGTCGTGTCGACGTCCGTGCTCCACCGGGCACCGGGCATGCGCCAGGTGGACCCGACCCGGCCCGGGGCGACACCCCCGGGTGACCTGCCGGCCACCGTCGACCCGACGGGGCTGGCCTACGTCATCCCCACCGCCGGCACGACCGGCACCCCGAAACTGGTCATGATCGGCCACGACGCGGTCGCCAACCTCCTGGTCGCCCAGCGGCGCTGGTTCGGCGAACTCGGCGACGACGCCCGCGTCCTGCTCCACTCCGGCCCGGCGGCGGACGGCTGGGTCTTCGAACTCCTGCTCGGTCTCGGCGCCGCCTGCCCGCTGGAGGTCGCCGACCCGGACTCGCTGGTCGGTGCGCCGTTGGCGCGGCTGCTCGCGGAGCGGGCCGTCACCCACGCGATCCTGCCCGCCGCCGTGCTCGACACCCTGCCGGAGGACGACCTCCCCCGGCTCCGCACGGTGCTCAGCGTCGGCAGCCCGTTGTCGCCGGCCACGGCGCGCCGCTGGGTCGACCGGTGCGAGCTGGTCAACGGCTACGGGCCAACCGAGGCCACCGTGGCCAGCACCCTGCACCGGGTCACCCCGGCCGACACCGCAGGCGAGCACGTGCCCGTGGGCCGTCCGATCGCCGGGCACGACGTCCTCGTCGTCGACCCCGACGGACACGTCGTCGCCGACGGCCGGCCCGGTGAGCTGGTCATCCTCGGCGTCGGCGTCGCGCGCGGCTACCTGAACGCCCCCGACCTCACCGCCGAACGGTTCCGCATGCTCGACGGCCGCCGCTCCTACCGCACCGGGGACCGGGCACGCCGGGACGCCGACGGCACGGTCCACCTGCTCGGTCGGCTCGACGCGCAGGTGAAGGTACGCGGCTTCCGGGTCGAACCGGCCGGCGTCGAGGCGGCGCTGCGGCGGCTGCCCGGGGTCCGGTCGGCGGCCGTCTCCCCCGCCCCGGCGGACGCCGACCCGGTGTCGCTGGTGGCGCACGTCGTGCCGGCACCGGGTTACCACCCCTCCGGTACGGCGCTGCGGGCGGCCCTCGCCCGGGCCGTCCCCGCCCACCTGGTGCCGGACCTGGTCGTGGTGGTGGACGCCCTGCCGCTCACCGCCGCCGGCAAGGTCGACCGGCGGCAGCTGGCGGTGCCGGCGCGGCCCCGACCGCCGCACACCCCGACCGAACGCGCGATCGCCGCCATCGTCGAGGAACTGGTAGGCATCGACGGGGTCGGCCTGGACGACGACCTGACCGACGTCGGCTGGCACTCGCTGCTGACCACCCAGGTCGCGTTCCGGATCGAACGGCGGCTGGGCGTCCGGCTCACCATCGAGGAGATCATGCGGGCCGGCACCGTGGGGCGGATCGCGGCGGTGGCCGGCGACCGGACACCGGACGCCCGATGAGCGGCGGGCCGACCGTGCCCGGCCTGCTGCGGCAGCGTGCGGCGGACACCCCGGACGCCGTCGCCCTGTGCCGTCCGGACGGCTCGGCCCTGACCTTCGGCCAGTGGGACCGGTCGGCGGACGCACTCGCCGCCGCGCTCGTCGCCGACGGGCTGCGGGTCGGCCAACGGGTCGCGCTGCTCTTCGACGAACGGGAGTGGTTCGGGTTCGCCACCGCGTTCCTGGGTGTGCTGCGGGCCGGTGGGGTGGCGGTGCCGCTGTCGGCCCGGCTGCCGCCGGGGCAGCTCGTCGACCGGGTCACCGCCGCCGGGGCGGTCGGGACCATCCGGGAGGGCTGCGCCGTACCCCCGGAGCTGGGTGGCTGGCAGCGCGGGCCGGCCGGTGCCGACGCCGCCGCCGTCCCCGACCGGGCCACCCCGGACGGCCCGGCCCAGATCATCTTCACCTCGGGGACCGAAGGGTCGGCCCGGCCGGTCGTCGCCACCCACGGCAACCTCACCCACGGGCACGACGCCGCGCCCGGCCGGCGGCAGCTCGCCCACTCCCGCTACTTCCTGCACGCGTTCCCGCTCGGGACGAACGCCGCCCAGACCATGCTCCTCACCGGCCTGGCCGCCGAACCCGCCGCGCTCGTCGTGCCCCGGTTCGACGCCGCCGAGGTCTGCGCCGCCGTCGAGGAGTTCCGGGTCGGCACGCTCTTCCTCGTCCCGGCGATGGCCCGGGAACTGCTGGACTCCGGCGAACTCCACCGCCGTGACCTGTCGTCGGTGGTGCTCGTGGGAACCACCGGCGACGTGCTGCCCGGGTCCGTCGCGCGGGCCCTCGCCGACGTGCTGCCGTACGCCACCATCGTCAACACCTACAGCTCGACCGAGGCCGCACCGGCCCGGACGACGATGGTGTTCGACAGCCGACGCCCGGACGCCGTCGGCCGGGGCGCGGTACGGATCACCGACGACGCCGGCCGGGAGGTCCCCGCAGGCGAGACGGGTCAAGTCTGGATCGGCTCCGACGCGCCACCGCGCCGCTACCTCGACGGCGGCGACACCGGGACGTTCCGCGCCGGCTGGACCCGTACCGGCGACCGGGGCCGGCTCGACGACGAGGGCTACCTGCACCTCGCCGGCCGCGACGCGTCGACCATCCACTCCGGCGGGACGAAGGTCTCCCCGCTCACCGTCGAACAGGCGCTGCGCGAACACCCCGACGTCCGGGACTGCGCGGTGACCGCCCTCGCCGACCCGGTGCTGGGCGAACGGCCCGCCGCCGTGCTGGTGACCCGTACCGGTGCCGTGCCGGCCGACCTGCGGACCTTCCTCGCCGGCCGGCTGTCCGGTGCGGAGATCCCGCAGCGGGTCGTCTGCGTGGCCGCGTTGCCGCGCAACGACGGCGGCAAGGTGGTCGTACGGGCGCTGCGCGACCTCTTCCCGCCGGCCGGGTCGATGCCCACCGCCGACCCGGTGACCGTGGTCGAACGGCGACTGGCCGGCATCTGGGCCGCCGTGCTGGGGGTGGCCGCCGTGGGCCGCGACGACGACTTCCTCGCCCTGGGCGGGAACTCGATGTCGGCGTTGCGGCTGGCCCGCCTCGTCGCCGACCAGTTCGCGGTCCCCACCCCCGTGTCGGCCCTGTACGCCCGGCCGGGCCTGGCCGAGCAGGCCGCCTGGATCGCCGACCGGATCGCCGGATCGCCGTGACGCGTCTCGTGCCGACCTCACCGCTGCAACGGGGCGTCTGGTTCAACGAGCAGGTGGCCGCCCTCGGGTCGGCGTACACGGTCGCGGTCACCGCCGACCTGCGCGGCCCGGTCGACGTGGGCCGGCTGGCGCGGGCCTGCACGGCGCTGGCCGCGCGGCACCCGCTGCTGACCGCCGGCTGCCACAACCTCGACGGCCTGCCCTGGCTGGCGGTCGACGAGCACCCGCTGACGCTCACCGTCGAACGGGTCACCGACGGGACCGTCCGGGGGCGGGTCGAGCGGGCCGTCCGCACCCGGTTCGACCTGTCGGCCGGGCCGCTGGCCCGGGTCTGGTGGTTCGCCCTCGCCGACGACCGGGGGGTGCTCGTCCTGGCCGCCCACCACCTGATCGTCGACGGCGGGTCCAAGGACGTGCTGCTGCGGGACCTGGCCGCGCGCTACGGCCACGACGCACCGGCGACGGCGGCGCACCCCGCCTGCACCGGGGACCCCGCCGGCCCCGGGGAGCACGGGCCACCGGAGGACCCGGTCGTCGCGGCCGCCGAGTACTGGTGGCGGAACCCGCCGCGACCGGTCGACCTGCCCGGCGGTGCCCGACGCGGGGACGCGGTCGTCCGTCTCCTCACCCCCCGGACCCGGGCGCTGCTGGCCGGGGCGGCCGTCGCCCTGGCCGCGACCCGGTTCGAGCTGCTACTCACCGTGCTCGCCGGCTGTCTCGCCCCCGACGACGGGCCCACCTCGATCGCGCTCGAACTGTCGGTGCGTACGCCGGCCGAGGCGGGCCGGATCGGCATGTACGTCAACGAGCTTCCGCTCACCCTCCCGACGCCACCGACCGGCCCGTACGCGGCGGCGCTGGCGACCGTCCGTGCCGGCCTGCGCCAGCTCTACGCCCACCGTACGGTCCCGTTGGCGAGGTGCCGGCCCGGGACGCGGCCGTTCCTGGCCACCGCCGCCGTCTCGGTCAGCTACCGGCGGATCGCCCCCGGCCCGGTCTTCCCCGGCCTCGCCACCACCGTGGACTGGTCGCCGTTCAACGGGGTCGCCCGCAACGCCCTGCACGTCATGATCGCCGACGGTGAGCAGACCCGGGTCACGTTCCAGTTCCCGGCGTCGGCCGGGGCACGCCGCCGGGCCGACGCCCTGATCGACCACGTCCTGGCGGTGCTCGACCGCAGCCTCGCCGCGCCGGAGTCACCCGTCGTCCGGCCGTCGGAGGAGCCGCCCCCGTGGACCTGAGCCTGTTCTTCTTCTCCGCCAGCGCCGACGACGCCCACGACCTGATGCTCGACGGCGCACGGTTCGCCGACGAGCACGGCTTCACGGCGGTCTGGACGCCGGAGCGGCACTTCCACGGGTTCGGCGGCCCCTACCCGAACCCGGCGGTGACCGGCGCCGCCGTCGCGGCGGTCACCCGGCGGGTCGGCGTCCGCGCCGGCAGTGTCGTGCTCCCCCTGCACGACCCGTTGCGGGTGGCCGAGGAGTGGGCGGTGGTGGACCGGATCTCGCACGGGCGGGCCGGGGTCGCGTTCGCCTCCGGCTGGCACGCCGTCGACTTCGTCCTCGCCCCCGACCGGTACCCGCACCGCAGGGCGGAACTGCCGGAGCTGATCGACCAGGTGCGGTCCCTGTGGCGGGGCGGCACGGCGGCACGCACCGACGGCACCGGCAGCCGGGTCGACGTCGAGGTCTTTCCCCGGCCGGTGCAGGCCGACCTGCCGGTCTGGATCACCAGCGCCGGTGACCTGGCCACCTTCGAACTCGCCGGGCGGCTCGGCGTCGGCGTCCTCACCCACCTGCTCACCCAGAGCCTCGACGAGCTACGTCCCAAGATCGAGCGGTACCGGCGGCTGCACCCCGGGCGCGGTCAGGTCACCCTCATGCTGCACACCCTCGTCGGGCCGGACGACGCGGGCGTGTCCGCGCTGGCCCGGGAGCCGATGACCCGCTACCTGCGGTCCTCGCTCGACCTCGTGGCCGGGATGCTGCCGGGTTCGGCGTTCCACGACGGCACCGTCACCGACGACGAGGCGGACTTCCTCATCGGCCGGGTGCTCGACCGGTTCCTCGCCGAACGCGGGCTGTTCGGCTCGGTGCCGACCTGCGCCCGTACCCTGCGCCGGCTCGCCGACGCGGGCGTCGACGAGGTCGCCTGCCTGATCGACTTCGGAGTGCCGGCCGAGGCGACCAGAGCCGGCCTCACCCACCTGGCCCGGCTGGTCGGGCGGTGACCCCGGCGGCGGACCCCCGTCCCGCGCGCACCGGCAGCGCCCGCGCCACCGCACGCCAAGCGGTGCCGGTCCCCGCGCCGGCCGGTGCCCACCCCCGCGTCCGCCGACCGAAGGAGCGCTGATGGACGACGACGACCTCCCCGCCTTTCCGCTGCCGCCCGCGTCGGGGCTCGCCCCCGCCGCCGACTTCGCCCGGCGGCGCGAGCAGTGCCCGTTCGGCCGGGTCCGCCTGCCCAGCGGCGACAGCGCGATCCTGCTCGTCCGGCACGCCGACGTCGCCGCCGCCGTCACCAGCCCGGCGCTGTCCCGCAACCACCTGCTCACCGACGCACCGAGGCGCAGCGGCGAACCCAACTTCCTGTACGACCCGGATCTGCTGATCAACCAGTCCGAACGGTCCCACGCGGCGGTGCACCGGGTCGCCACCCGGGCGATGAACCACGAGCGGGTCGCCGCCCACCTGCCGGTGGTCCGGCAGGTCGCCGACGCCCTCGTGGACGCGATGACCGCCGACGGCCGCCGTGGGGGCGAACTCGTCGCCGGGTACACCGACCGGCTCCCGCTGCTGTCGATCACCCGGCTGCTCGGCATCCCGGCCGACGACTGCGACCGGATCCGCCGCTGGTCGGGGGCGTACACCCACTCGCATCCCGGCACGCCGCAGGAACGGGCCCGGCTCGTCGCCGAGTTCGGCGAATACGTACGCGGGGTCGTCTCGGGCGGATCGGACGCCGCGCTGCTGGCCGACCTGGTCGACCCACCGGACACCGGCATCCGGCTGTCGACCGACGAGTTGGTCAGCCTGACCAGGCTGATGCTGTCGGCGGGGGTGGAGGCCCCGGCGACCGTGCTCGGCCGGGCGATGCTGCGGCTGCTGGGGGACGACGCCGCCGACTGGCGGGCGTTCGTCCGGCGGCGGACCGACCCCGCGGCCATGGCCGACGAGCTGCTCCGCCTGGTGTACGCCGGCAACGTGGCCGCCCTGCGGACCGCGACCACCGACCTGGCGCTGCCCTCCGGAACCGTGCCCCGGGGCACGGCGGTGCTCCTCGCCTGGATCTCCGCGCTGCACGACCCGGCGGTCTACCGGCAGCCGGAGGCGCTCCTGCCGCACCGCGACGGCCCGAAGTTCGTCGGGTTCGGCGGGGGCCGCCACTACTGCCCGGGTCGGCGGCTCGGCCGGGCGATCCTGGCCGTGGGGCTGGACCGGCTGCGGGCCCGACTGCCCGGTCTGCGCCTCGCCACCGACGGGCCGTTCCCCATCGCGGAGCGGGAGGTGGGCGGGATGGTCACCACGCTGCCGGTGCGCTGGTAGCGCCGGCCGGCGAGGTCGACCAGGTCGGCGTTACCCTTGATCAGCCAGGCGCCCAGGTCGTCGTGGGTCACCCGCCCGTCCGCCACGTCGGGTCCTCCTCGACCGTCAGATCAGCCCCTCCCGGACCGCGTACGCCACCGCGTGCGTACGGTTGCGCAGCTGGAACCGGCTGGTGATGTCGTGCAGCACGTTCTTGACGGTCCGCTCCGAGTAGCTCAGCCGGGTCGCCACCTCCCGGGTGTCCATCCCGTCCGCCACCAGCCGCAGGATCTCGCTCTCCCGCACCGAGAGCCCGTTGACGTCGATGCCGCGCGGGGCGAGCACCGTCTGCTGGAGCCGGGTCACCTGCTTGACCAGCAGCCCGAGCACTTCCGGGGGCATCGCCGCGCCACCGGAGGCGGTGCTGACCACGAGCTGGGCGAGCCGGTGCCCGGTCGCCTCGGCGCGTGAGGCGAGGGCGCGTACCCCCAGTTCCACCGCGGGGATCAGGGCCGAGTCCGACTCGACGGCGGCGACCAGTACGAACCGCCGGCAGCCCAGCCGGCGTACGGCCCGGAGCACGTCGAGCGTGCCGTGGTCGAGGGTGTCGGCGGCGACCACGCCGACGGTCTCGGCGGTGATCATCTGCGCGGGCACGACCTCGATCTCGGCCCGGCCGCGCAGCGCCGCGGTGATCCCGGCCGTGGAGATCGGATCGGGGGTACGGATGTAGGTCTGGGCACGTCCGTTCATGGCGGTTCCTTAGCTTCCGGGCTGAGTCGAGCGTCAGCTGCCAGGCTGCCGTTCAGCAGGGGGACAGATGGGTGGTCCGGAGGCCGGTGCCGTGCGGTTCCGTGACCGGGTGCAAGTCGCTTTCGCCGAGGTGGACACCGGCCAGCGGGTGGTGGCGGTGTCCGTGGTCCACGGTAGAGACGGCGGCCGGCCGCGCACTGGAGGCCGGCTGGACGCCGTCGAATCGACATCCTTGCCAGGCGGCAACGTTTTGAGCTGCCCAAATGCCCGACCGTCCAGAAGCGAGCCGCCGGAGCACCGGCAGAACCGGCAGAACCGTTGCCCCGACGGGCGTCCGCTGCTGCCCGATCGGCAGGTTTCGGCCGTGTGCAACCCGGTGATTGAGTGTCGAAGATCATGGTCATCCGACCGGTCAACCGGCAGAATCATGTGCTGGCCGCGCTGGTGGGAAGGACGCGCAGCCATGACAGGGAGGCCGGTTGATGGCCGACAGCGGTGGTGAGATCCGACGACGACGGCTGGGTGCCGGGTTGACCCAGGAGCAGTTGGCCGAACGGGCAGGAATCAGTGTCCGGGCGGTGCGCGACATCGAACAGGGCCGGGTCCGCAACCCCCGCGCCGAATCCCTCCGACGCATCGCCGACGCCGTCGGGCTGCCCCACCTCAAGCCGCCCGGCCCCGCACCACCCGCCGCGTCGGCACCCACCCTCCGCATCGACGTGCTCGGCCCGCTGCGCATCCAGGTCGGGGCCGAACCGGTCGCACTCGGCGCCAACCGGCAACGGATGCTGCTCGGCCTGCTCGCCCTGCACCCGGACACGATCGTGTCCCGCCACGAGATCGTCGACGTGCTCTGGGGGCACGACCCGCCGGACAGCTGCCTGAACCTCGTGCACACCTACGTCGCCCGGCTGCGCCGGGTGCTGGACCGGCCCGGGAACGCCGGCACCACCATCACCCACGTCGGTGGCGGCTACCGGCTCCGGGTCGACCCCACCCAGCTCGACCTCAGCGAGTTCGCCACCGTGATCGAACGCGCCGAGGGCAGCGTCGCGGGCGACCTGGCCAGCCTGGACCGGCTGGCCGGCGCACTGGCGTTGTGGCGCGGGCCGGTCCTGGCCGACGCGGCACCGGGCCTGGCCCAGCACCCGACCGCCGTCGCCCTGAACCGACGCCGCATCGCCACCGCCGTCACCTACGCGACGCTCGCCGTCGACCTGGGACTGCCCGACCGGGCGGTCCGGGAGCTGCACGCCGTGGCCCGCCACGAACCCCTGCACGAACAGGTGCACGCCCGGCTCATGCTCGCCCTGGCCGCCTGCGGCCAGCAGGCCCGGGCGCTGACCCTGCACCGTAAGCTGCGGGACCGCCTCGCCGAGCAGCTCGGCGTGGAACCCGGCCCGGAACTACGCGAGGCGCAGCTGCGCATCCTGCGTCAGGACCTGCCCCGGGTGGTCGCCCGCCCGGCCGTCGGTGACGCCCCGGCCGTACGCCCCGGCGTCGCGCCGCACCGGCCCGAGGCGTCACCGCCGGCCCGCCCGCCCAGCCACCGCCCACCCGCACAACTACCCCCCGACGTCGCCTACTTCACCGGGCGCAGCACCCAGATGGCCGCGCTCGACGCGCTGCTGACCGGGGAGACGGCGACCCGGGGCCCGGTGGTCATCTCCGCCATCACCGGGATGGCCGGGGTCGGCAAGACCGCCCTGGCGGTGCACTGGGCCCACCGGGTGCGTCGGCACTTCCCGGACGGGCAGCTCTACGTCAACCTGCGCGGCTACTCGACGGCCAGCCCGGTCCGCGAGGAGGAGGCCCTGGCCGGGTTCCTGCACGCGCTCGGGGTACCGGCCGAGCAGGTGCCGGTCGACGCCGGGCAGGCCGCCGCGCTGCTGCGTACCATGCTGGACGGTCGCCGGATGCTGGTGGTGCTGGACAACGCCGCCAGCGCCGACCAGGTGCGCCCGCTACTACCGGGCAGCGCCGGCTGCCTGGCGTTGATCACCAGCCGGGACCGGCTCAGCGGGCTCGTCGCGGTCGACGGCGCGCGCCGCATCGACCTCGACGTGCTCACCGCCGCCGAGGCCGGCACCCTGCTCACCCGGATCATCCCGACCGAACGGGTCACCCGCGCCACCGAGATCGCCGAGCTGGCGACGGTCTGCGCCCGGCTGCCGCTGGCCCTGCGGATCGCCGCCGCCAACCTGATCGACCAGCCCGACCAGTCGATCAGCGCGCACACCGCCCGGCTGACCGCCGGCAACCAGCTCGCCGACCTGCGTATCGAGGGCGACGACCAGGCGGCCGTCCGGGCGGCCTTCGACCTGTCGTACGCCGCCCTGCCCGCCCCGGCGCGGCGGCTGTTCCGGCTGCTGGGCACGGCACCCGGGACGGACGTCACGGTGGCCGCCGCCGCCGCGCTGGCCGGGATCGACGAGCCGACGGCCGCCCGCGAGCTGGACCGGCTCGCCGCCGCGCACCTCGTCGGGCAGGTGGCACCCGGCCGGTACACGTTCCACGACCTGCTGCGGCTCTACGCCCGGGAACGGGCCACCGCCGAGGATCCCGGGCCGCAGCTGCGGGCCGCCACCGGGCGTCTCTACGGCTGGTACCGGCAACGCACCGAGGCCGCCGCCGTCGCCGTCTACCCGCACCTGGTGCGGTTGCCGCCCGACGGGACGGGACCGGTCGCCGGGGCGTCGCCGTTCCCCACCTCCGCCGGGGCGATGGCCTGGCTGGAGGAGGAGCACACCAACCTGATGCGGGTGATCGCGCACGCCGCCGAACACGACGCCGACCCGGCCGCCTGGCGGATCCCGGACGCGCTGCGCGGCTACTTCCAGTTCCGCCCGCACCGCGACGGCCTGGTCGCCGCGACCAGCGCGCTGCGCGCCGCGCAGCAGGCCGGCGACCATGCCGGCGAGGCCGCGAGCCGGCTCGGGCTGGCCAGCCTGCACCTGCGTCGCGGCGAGTACGGGGTGGGCCTGTCCCACGCCACCGCGATGATCGACGCGGCGCACCGGGCGGCCTGGCCGGAGGGCCTGGCGGCGGCGTACGGCACCTGTGGGCTGGTGCACCTGCGGGCCGGCCGGCTGGCCGAGGGGGCCGAGCTGACCCGGCTCGCGGTGAGCATCCACGAACGTCTCGGCGGCCCGGAACGGCTCAGCACCAGCCTCGGCAACCTCGGGGTGATCTACCGGGACATGGGACGGCTCCGCGAGGCAGCCGAGGTGTTCCGGCAGGCGTTGGCGTTGACCCGCAGCACCGGGATGTGGATGAGCACCGGGATCAGCCTGAGCAACCTGGGCGAGGTGCAGCACGCCCTCGGCCAGCACGACGAGGCCCTCGACCACCTGCGGGAGGCGCTGGAGCTGAGCCGGCGCACCGGCTACCGGCCGACCGAGACGGAGAGCCTGCGCCGGCTGGCGGCGCTGCGCGCGCAGACCGGTGACCTGGGCCCGGCGACCGAACTGGCGAACGCCGCGCTGGCCCTCGCCGACCTGATCGGCGATCCCGCCCAGCAGGCCGCCGCCCGTAACGTGCTGGGCGCGATCCACCTGCGCAACGGCGATCCGGCCGCGACCACCGAACACCGGCGGGCGCTCGACCTGGCCCGCGCGGGCGGGGCCCGGGGTGAGGAGGTCGAGGCGCTCATCGGGCTGGCCGAGGTGCACCGGGACACCGATCCGACGGAGGCGGTCGCGCTGGCCCGGCAGGCCCGCGCGGTGGCCCGCGCCGCCGGTTACCGGGTGTGGGAGGGGCACGCGCTGATGGTGGCGGCCGAGGCGCTGCGGGCCACCGGCCCGATGACCGCCGCCCGCACCGCCGAGGAGGCGTTGGCGACCCACCGGGAGACCGGTCACCTGCTCGGCCAGGTCCGCGCGTTGCGGCTGCTGGTCGCGCTCGGCGCGGACGGCGGCGTCGACGCGGCCCAGCAGGCCACGTACCGGCGGGAGATCGCCGAGTTGTCCCGGCGGCTGCGGCCCGCCCGCGACGAGGACCTGCCGGTCAGCCCGTGACGGTGAACCGGCGGCGGCTCTCGTCGTCCAGCGGGGTCAGGGTCGGCCGGCCGGTCCCGTCCACGTCGAACGCCAACCGGCCCTCGACCGGGACGGTGTCGTCCTGGTGCGACGCGTGCCAGCCGATCCGTAGTCGCGGCGCGCGGTCGTCGCCGCCCGGTTCCCAGTCGGGGGTGAGCACCAGCCGCGTCCACGCTCCGGTGCTGTTGCGCACGGCGTCCGGGCCGGGCCCGCCGTCGGCCCCGGACACCAGGAGCGCGACCTGCCGCAGGCCGGTGTGCCGCCGCCCCCGGTGCCACAGCACCGGCCACGCCTCCCGGTTGGCCGTCGGGTCGTCGCCGTAGTAGGCGTCGACGGGCGCGTCGCCGCCCTCGGGGGCCCGGTGGACGGTGCCGCGGTCGACGCCGGGCGGGGCGACCAGGAAACGGTGCATGGTGAACCGGAGCCCCAGCAGCAGCCGGACGCCACCGGCCCGGCCCGGCCCCCGGTCGGCCCGGTAGGCCAGCAGCAACGCGCCGGGTTCCGGGGCCGCCGGGTCCAGCATCGCCGTCCGCTGCTCACCGGTCGCGTCGCGGACCGTCAGCGTCTGCGGGCCGTCCAGCCCGTCGAAGCCGGTCACCACGACGGTGTCGTCGGCGTACGGCGTCAGCCGGGGCCCGGCCGACTCGGCCGGGGCGGCGGTGAGCCCGGTCGCGTGCCACACCGGGCGGGCCGAGTCGGGTCGCCGGGCGGCGGCCGGCGGCACCGGCGGCCGGTCGTGCACCCCGGCGTCGACCGGCGTGACGAGGAAGTGGGTCCGGGTCGCCAGGGACCGGTCGGCCACCTCGAACAGCCCGTCGCTGTGCACCAGGAACGACCCCACCTCGTCGTGTTCCGGGGTCAGCAGCACCCCGTCGACAGTGGTCCGTTCGTGGTGCACCCGGTAGCCGACCCGGACCGCCGGCATCGTCCCGTGGCCGGCCTCCAGCCGGGCGGTGAACACCAGCGAACCCACCTCGTTGAACTTGTTGAACGGGTTGCGCCCGGCCGTGACGGCGTGCGGCGACACGCTCAGGTCGGCGACGCCCCAGCAGGGGAAGGACGCCAACGCGGCCTGCCGGGACGACGCCGGGCCGGCCCCGACGTCGGCGGCCACGTAGTCGAAGGTGGTGAACCGGACCAGCAGGTCCACGCAGACCCGCTTCGGGCCGGTCGGGCCGCCCCGCCGACGCAGGTAGCGCAGCCAGTACGAGTGCCGCCGCTGCCGGTCGCCCCGGACCATCCCGGTGCCGGCGAGGTAGGGCTGCGCCGGGGTGACCAGGTCCCGCAGCGTCGCCTGCTCGGGGAAGCCGGCGCCGCCGAACCCGGTCACCGTGAAGGCGTCACCCACCGGCGGGTCGGGCCGGTACCCGACCAGCCGCATCCGACTCGGCACAGTGTCCTCCGCTCAGTTCGTCACGGTCAGGTGCCGGTAGGTCTGCTCGTCGCCGAAGCGGACCACCGGCCCGCCGGAGGTGTCCACGGTGATCAGGAACGCGCCGCCGAGCGGTGTGCCGGGGCCCGTGGCCGGGGCCACCGCCACCTCGGACCAGCGGACGAGCAGGCCCGGCACGTCGCCGTCCGGGCCGTCGTACCACTCGGGGACGAACCGCAGCCGCGAGCCGACCGTCCCGGGCGGGGTGGGGTCGGCGTCGTCGGGCAGCGGGCGCAGCGACACGTCGGCGAACCCGGGGTGCCGGCGGCCGTGGTGGAAGACCACGGCGTCGGCGAACTCGTTCGACTCGACCAGGTACGAGCAGGTGAGCAGGCGCAACGCGAGGCGGGCCCGGACCCGACCGGCCCTCGGGCCCTCGGCCGGGTCACCGGGCCGGGCGTACTCCACGATCATGCCGTCGTCCCGGGTGTCGACGCCCATCGACGCGCGGTACCAGCGCGGATGCCCGTCGTGCCACACCTCGATCTGCGGCGGGCCGGCCACCCGCTCGAATCCCTGCACCTCGACCGCGCCCCGGCGGGCCCGCCCGGTCAGCACCCGCATCGCGGTGACCGGCGGCGGGACGGTGACGCCGGTGGCCTGGTAGACGGTGAGGCTGCGGGTGGGCGGCGGGTCGGCCCCGACCAGCGGCCGCCCGTGCACCGCGCCGCTGACCGGGACCAGCCGCCACGACGACGGCCCGGACGCCGGTTCCAGCGTGATCGCGCCGTCGCTGTGCACGGTCAGCGCCCCGGTCTCCTCGTGGCCCGGGGCGACCGCCGGACCGAGCACCGGGTTCTCCGCGTGCCGGACCCGGTACCCGATCCGGATCGCGGGCACCGGGGCACCGGTGCCGGCGGCGGGGGCGGACACCATCGTCGGCTCGAAGACGAGGTGGCCGGGGTCGTTGAACTTGTTGAACGGATTCCGGCCGCCGGCACCGGTGTCCCGCAGCGCGATGCTGAGGTCCTCGATCCCCCACAGGCCCGGCGGCGGTGCCGCCGAACGGGGCGAGTACCGGTCGGTGCCGGGGCGGGGCTGGTAGGGGAAGGTGCCGAACCGGACCAGGAACTCCGCCGCGACCAGCTTGCGACCGCCCGGCCCCTGGTAGCGGTAGCGCAGCCAGTAGCAGTGCCGGTGGGTCCGGGTGCCCCGGTCCAGCCACACCGCGCCGTCGAACTCGTCGGGCCACAGTTCGTCGGCGAGGAACTCCCCGACCGGCAGGCCGGCGTCCCGGAAGCCGGTCACGGCGAACCGGTTGCCGGACAGTTCCTCCGGCTCGTACTCGATGCTGGTCACGGGGTGACGTCCCTGCTCGACCGGTCGACGGGACCCGGGCGCGACGATGGCCGGTCGGTCCATCGGGCCCGCCGGTGCCGGGCCGGGAACCGCTGGTGACGTGGTCCCGGCCCGGCACCGGTCGGGTCACACCAGGTCGTACTCGCGGGCCAGGTACTGGAACTTCTCGACGGTCAGCACCGTGGCCAGGACCCGCTGGTCGGCCACGGAGAGGTCGTCCACCTCGTCGTCGACCACCCGGTCGAGCACCTCCCGGGCGGTCTCCGGGTCGAGGTCGGCAAGCGGCTCCGGCGTCGGCCCGACCTGGTCGGCCGGCCCGACCTGGTCGGCCGGTTCCGGTTGCCCGGTGGGGTACGCCGACCCGTCCGGCCCGTGGTCCTGCTGCCCGTAGCCGTCCTGGTCGTAGCCGTCCTGCCCGTAGCCCTGCTGGCCTTGGCCGTGCTGGTCGTGTTCCTGCTGGCCGTAGTCCTGCCCGGCCTGGTCGTAGCCGGCCTGGTCGTAGTCGTGCTGGTCGTAGCCGTCCTGGTCGGCGGCCTGGTGCGCGGCGGCGATCCAGTTCTGGGTCACCGAGTCGATCACCCGGGCCATCTCCGTCGCCGGCTCACCCATCTCGTCGACGGCGAAGATCTGCACCGGCGGGAAGGCGCTGGCGTGGTGGTAGACGGTGTCGTAGAAGTCGGCCAGCCAACCGTTGCGCTGGTACCACCCCGGGTCGCCCCAGCCCTGCCCGAGCAGGTCCGGCACCAGCTCCCAGCCGGCCTCCGGCTGCTCGGCGAGGATGCCGTGCGCGCTGACCGCCGCCCAGCTCAGATAGGCGTACGCGTCGTCGAGGCCGGCCGGGCCGGTGGTGTCGAAGGTCTCCGGATAGTTCATCGGTCGTCTCCCCCTCAGCCCGTGACCGTGAAGTACTTGTTGCTGTCGGCGTCGAGCAGGCGGAGCACCGGACTGCCGGACGGGTCGATCCCGAGGCGGAACTGCCCCTTGTTGCTGTGCTGGCGGCTCCGCCCGTCGGCGCCGGCGTGCTCGGCCGTCCAGTCGATGCGTAGCTGCACCCCGACCTGCCCCGGCACCTCCTCGACGTACGGCCCGAAGAACAGCGTCGACTCCTCGTGGTGCCGGTTCTTGACCGCGTCGACGTCGTACTGCCGGCCCTTCTCGCCGACCACCGCCGGATCGCCGCGCCCCACCTCCAGCACCTGCAACGAGACGTTGCGGAAGGCGGTGTAGCGCACCCCGTCCACGTAGACGATCTGCCGGTGGCCGTTGTCGGGCGCGGTGACGTACGGGACCATGGTGAACCGCAGCAGCAGCAACGCTTTGATCTTGGTGCGGACCTTCCGGCCCAGCACCGCGCCGTCGCGGACGTACTCCAGCCGCAGCGACGCCTCGTGCCCCTCGTCGTCCGCCGCCGTGGCGACCACCGGCGGTTGACCGTCGTTGCGGACGGTGACGGTGTTCGGGCCGTCCATCCGCTCGAAGCCGATCACCTTCATGCCCTTGTGCTCGTGCGGGTCGAGCATCCGGCCCCCGTGGTCGATCCCACCCAGCTCGATGCGTTGGGCCCTGAGCACGCCGGTCGTGACCGGCTGGCCGTCCTCGTCGTCCGGCACGACCCGGGTCGGGCGGTCGTGCACGCTGCCGCTGAGCGGGGTGATCCGGAAGTGCTTCTCGGTCCGCCCCTCCCCCGGGTTGATCTCGAAGCTGCCGTTGCTGTGCACCAGGAACGCGCCGACGTCGTTGTGGCTCAACCCGAGGGGCGCGCCGAGGAGGTTCTTCGCCTGGTGCTGCACCCGGTAGTTGATCCGCAGGTGGGGCATGCCGTCGTTGACGGCGGCCACGTCGAAGGTCAGGCTGCCGGACTCGTTGAACTTGTTGAACGGGTTCCGCCCCCGGCCGGTCGCCATCAGCGACACGCTCAGGTCGGTGATCCCCCAGAGCGGGTAGTCGCGCAGGATCGCCCGCTCCTGCGCGGTCGGGCCACCCTCACCGTCCTTCGGTACGTAGTCGAAGGTCGTGAAGCGCACCAGCAGCTCCACGCAGACCCGCTTCTTGTCGGTGATCCCGATGCCCCGGCGCACGTAGCGCAGCCAGTAGACGTGCTGCCGGGACTGGCCGCCCTGGACCATGACGATCTGGCCGTGGGCGATCGGCACCGGTGAGATCAACTGGTTCAGCGGCAGCTCGGTCCGGAACCCGGCGTTGCTGAACCCGTTGACCTGGAACACCCCGTCCGTCAGGCCCTTGGCCTGACCCTGCGCGAACCCGATCATGTTCGCGGTGGTGTTCAGGGCGATGGCGACTTCTGTCACGGATACACCTCCGACGTGGGACCGTCGGGCCGGTCGGCCGACGGTGGTGGTGGTTGTCGGGTGCCGCCGCCGGAGCCCGGTGCCCCGACGTCACCCGCTGCCCGGCGACCGCTCACTCCCGGGCGAAGAACTCGAACTCGCTGACCGTGACGTCGGTGCCCTTCTCGGCCCGGTGCACGTCGGTGACCTGGATCTGCACGCTGGTGACCCCGTCGGCTTCGTCGAGGCTCAACGTCTGGGGCTCCCCGGTGTCCTCGACGGTGAGGGTGTCCGACCGGTTGGTGGAGTAGACCAGGTGCAGGGTCATCGGCCGGTGGGTCGCGGTGTAGTCCTCGGCCGTGCCGGCGGTCACGATCAGCCGCTCCAGGTCGACCTTCGCCGCGAAGCGCAGGGTGACCGTCGGCGGCTTCTCCCGGTCCCAGCGCACCTGCCAGTGCGTGTTGCGGTACTGGTCGACGCTCAGCTCCGGCCCGTGGTCGCGGACCGACGCGCCGCCGGTCACCTCCACCGGCCGGACCGCCACGAACCGGGGGTTGATCTTCCGGTCGACCCAGTCCCGCGCCCCGGTCACCGGCCCGGAGACCGCCCCGTTGACCCGCTCCCGCAGCGGCGGATAGATCAGGTACGCCACCCCGATCGCGAAGAGCAGCACCGCGGCGACCGCGTTCGACCGCTGGTAGACGGCGTGCAGCACGCCACCGACCCCACCCGCTCGGCCGCCGCCGGGCGCGCCGGGGCGGGTCCCGGCCGCGGTGACCCGGGGGCCACGGCGCGGCAGCAGGCGCTGCCACCAGCGTCGACGCACCACCTCGGCGGTCCGCAGCGAGTCACCGCACCGGCTACAGAAGCGGCGGGTCGGCGCGTTGCCCTCGCCGCACTCGCCGCAGATGAGGTCACCGGGTTGCCGCCGCCGGGCGGACGCCTTCGCGCCGACGGTGGCCACCCGGGGCCGGACCGCCTGCGGGCTGACCTCCTCGGGCTCGACGGACGCGGCGGCGGTGGCCCGGGAGCCGACCCGCCCGCCGGTGGCCGGCGCGCCGGGCAGCACGGAGTCGACCGACCCGTCGGCGGCGACCAGGGCGCTGGTGTGCGGCGCGGCACGCGTGTCGCGCCGGGGCGGGGACGCCGGATTCCTCGGGGCGGTCGGCAGCTTCGCCCCGGCCACCCCGGGCGGCGGGGGCGGCAGCCGGCGCGGCGACCCGCTCGCCCCGGCGGCGGTGTCCGACGGACCGGCCGGGACGCCGCCGGCCGACGACGACGCGTCCTCGGCCGGAGCGTCCACCTCGGACGGACCGGGACGGACACCCGGCGGCACGGTGCGGGCCGCCCGGTCCGGCAGCCGGGCCGCCGGCACCCCCGGCGGCGGCGGTGGCAGCCGGCGCGGCGGTGTCGACACCGACACCGGACCGCCGTCCGTCGTGGACGCGACGGCGGCGGAGGAACCGGCCGGCGACGTCCCCGGCGGCACGGACCGTACCCCGGGAGCGCCCGGCCCCGGCGGCACGGACCGGACGCCCGGCGGACCGGACCCCGGCGGACCCGGCCGCGACCCGGGCGGACCGGACCGGCCCCCCGGCGGCGTCGTCCCCGGCGGGCCGGGACGCACGCCGGGCGGCACGGCACCGGGCGGAACCAGGCCGGGCGGACCCGGCCGCATCCCCGGCGGACCCACCCCGGGCGGACCCGGGCGTGCCCCCGGCGGGGCCACCCCGGGCGGCCCGGGGCGTGCCCCCGGGGGCCGGGACGCAGACCGGGCGGGCCGCCGGGCAGGCCGGACGATCCCCGGCCCGTCCCGTCGCCGACCCGCACCACACCCTCGTTGACCGGCGAGCCGCCCGGCGCGGGCGCGATCACCCCGGCGATACGTTGCAGCAGCGTGGGCTTCTGCCGAAGCTCCTGCTCCGCCTCCTGGACCGTCTCGACCGGGATCTTCGGCACGGTCTTCTCGCCGGTCCACTCCAGGAAGCTGCCGCAGGAACCGCAGAAGGTGTCCGCGTCACCGTTGTGGTTGCCGCACTCACGACAGATGATCACGGTCGAGCACCTCCAGGGTCGTCGTCACGTGCGCCGGAACGACCGCGCGGCACAGCTCGTCGAGGGCGTGCCGGGCCACCGCCGCCGGATCGTCCACCCGCACCCGGACATGCACCCGGGCCGGCGGCAGCACGGCCGGCAGCGGCTCCGGCCGGGTCGACCAGGACACCCCGGTCGAGTCGAGGACCTCCACCTCGCCCCCGGTGGCCAGCTCCACGGCCATCCGCAGCCCGACGACCGTCCCGCGCAGCCGGTGCGCGGCCACCGCGCCGGCCACCATCGCGCGCTGCCGCTCGACCGGCCAGTTCTCGTCGAGCTGGGCACCGACCCAGTGGCCGAGCCAGAGCAGGAAATCCGGCGGGGTCAGCTCCGGGTCCAGGTACGCGTCGAGACAGTCGAGGGTGGACAACACCGGTGCGAGCACCTCGTCCAACCCCTCGGTCCAACGCACCAGCAGGTCGTCCTCCTGCAACAGGGCGGGCAGGAAACCGGCGATCGGGTACGGCATCACGACGTCGACCAGGCCCCGCATCAGTTCTCCTCCACCCGGAGCTGGTGGTCGAAGGAGAAGACCAGGCTGTCCGGCTCCAGGTCGATCCGGCCCGCCTCGGTGCCCCGCTCACCGGTCACCGGGTTCGCGGTGAACAGCCGCAGGTCCTCCACCAGCTCCACCCCGCGTACCCGCTGCAACACGGCGAAGAGTTCCCCGGCCTGCACCGGACGCCCGAACGGCCAGCCCCGACCGTCCGGGCCACCGCCGGTCAGCGGGCTGAGGAAGCCGTACAGGGCGGCCAGGCCCTCCTCCCGGACCCGCTCGACGACGACCCGGGGCCGGGCGATCACCCGGGCCACCACGGTCACGCCCCGGTAGCGGGGCGGCTCGACGACCACCCGGGTGCCGATCAGCCGCGTGGCGTCCAGCCGCCCGGCCACCCGGGCGAGGCTCGACTCGGCCGGGATCAGGTCCTCCAGCCGCAGCCGCCCGTCCTCGGCGGGCGCCGCCGGCACCACCAGCAGCCGCGCCACCGGCGGCCCGTCCCCGTTGCTCGGCACGCAGCGGACCCGGGCCAGCTCCGGGGCGGCCTCCCGGGCCAGCACCTCGTGGTCCTCGGCGGTCACCGCGCGACTGCGGCTGCGCAGGGTCAGCGGGCCCCGGCGACGGGCCTCGTCCAGCGTCTCGCCGTCCACCCCGCCGCTGGCCGGGTGCCGGTTCTCCACCCCGGCGACGTACGGGATCGAGGTCCGCAGCGCGGTCACCGCGCCGACGCCGACGTTGCCCCGGCTGCCGCCGCCGACCGCGTACCGGCGCAGCCGCAGCCGACCGCCCCGGGGCGGCACCGCGCCGTAGCGGCGCAGGGTGCCGTCGGGTTGCCGGACCGCCGGGCCGAGGACCACCTCGCCGGCCACCCCGTCGAGCAGGAAGTGCCGGTCCTCGGGGCCGCTGCCGGCGAAGTGCTCGACCGGCGACCACTGCTGCCAGCCGTCGTCGGAACTGACCTCCAGCACCGGGTCGCCGAAGCCGGCCAGCACCGGCCGGCGGGTCAGGGCGAACCGCTGACCGGGCACCCCCTCGGAGTCGCCGAGTTCCTCGTCGTCCACCAGGTCGGCGTGCACCGCCCCGGTGGTGCCGCCGACGGTGTTCGCGGCCAGCCCGAGGACCACCGGGGAGGCGCTGTAGCCGGGCTGACCCTCCTGCGGGGTCACCACCCGGGCCCGCAGCCAACCGGCGAGTACCCCGTCGACCAGGGTCGCCTGGTGTCCGGCGGGCACGTGCAGCAGGATCGCGCCGGGACGGTTCAGCGCCCCGGTCTCGTCCAGCCCGACCTCGCAGCCGAGCCAGCCGTCGGCGCCGCGCGCCTCCCAGCGCAGCGGCGGATGCAGCGGGTTGACCCCGACGCCGTCGACGCGTCCCTCGAACTCCAGCCGCACCGCGCAGCCGCCGACCGCCCGGTCCAGCCCGATCAGCAGTTCGTCGCCGGGCTGCGGCACCGGGGAGAACGCGGCGACCGGGCCGCCCAACTCCAGGGCGCCGGTCTGGTCGGTGATCCCGTCGGCGGTCCGGACCCGGAGCTGGGTCAGCGCGCAGGGCGGCACGGCGAGGTCGGCGAGGGTGGCGAAGACCAGGGGGTCCCCGCCGTCGCCGACGGTCACCGCCCGCGTCCCCGCCGGCACGACCTGGGTGGCGCGGGCCGGCGTGGACAGCCAGAAGGTCAGCGTGGTCCGGGCGGCCGTGGGTGGCACCAGGCGCACCCCGATCAGCTCCAGGAACTTCACGTAGAGCCGGTCGGGCACCCGGTTGAGCCGGTAGATGAGCTGGTCGGTCAGGGACGCGAACGTCTCGATCAGGGTGATCCCCGGGTCGGCCGGGTGCAGGTCCGTCCACTCCGGGCAGCGGTCGGCGATCAGCCGGCGGGCGTCACCGACCAGGTCGGCGAAGCCCCGGTCGTCGAGGTCGGGGGCGGGCAGTGCCATCAGCCGAGCACCCCCGTACCGGTCAGTTCCCGGTCACCGGGGAGGGTCCGCAGGTTGAGCCCGAGGGTGCCCGGCTCGTCGGTGTCGCGTACCCGGTAGCGGATCTCGATGTGCAGCAGCCCGTCGCCGCCGGCCGGGTCCTCGGTGACGGTGACGTCGTCGATCTCGGCCCGGGTCTCCCAGCGTTCCAGCGCGGCGCGCACCTCCACCGCCACGGCCCGCCGGGTCTGCCCGGTGACCGGCTCGAAGACGAAGTCCCGCAGCCGGGAGCCGAACTCCGGCCGCATCGGGCGCTCACCCGGGTAGGTCGCCAGGATCACGCACATCGCCTGCTCCAGCAGGGCGGTGCCGCTGATCGTGGCGAGTCGACCGTTGGGCTGCACCCGCAGCGGAAAGGCACACCCGGTGCCGATGACGTCGGCCTGCATGGCACTCCTCAGTTGAGCTGGATGGGTTTGCCCTTGATGGCGGTCGACGCGGTGCCGCTGATGTTGACCTGCGTACCGCTGATGTCGACCGTCTTGCCCTTGAGCTTCAGGCTGGTGCCGCCGTCGAGGGTGAGGCTGCCGCCCGGACCGGCCTTGATCTCGACGGCGGTCTGTCCGGTGCACTCGATCAGCAACTTGCCGGGTTTGTCGGGCGCACAGCGCAGGGTCACCGTGCCGGCCACCTGGTCCATCGCCAGCGAGAGCTTGTCGCCCCTGGTGCCGAGCACCACGTCGGCGGCGGTCGGCTGCCCCTTGCCGCCGGGCGGCACCTCGTCGTGGAAGACCAACCGGCTGCCCGACGGCGACAGCAGGCCGCGCCGGATCACCGAACTGGTCTGCCCCACCGACTTCACCCCGCTCGACCCCGGCTTCGTCGACGACGTCTGGCCGCCGTCCAGGCCGTAACCGGTGTGCCGGCTGGGCAGGCTGCCCAGCACGTACGGGCGGCGTACGTCGCCGAACTCGAAGGCGACGAGCACCTGGTCACCCGGCTCCGGCACGAAGAACGCGCCACCGGTCGGGCCGGCGAAGAGCTGCCCCACCGGCGCCCAGTCGGTCTCGTGGTCCGGCGACAGCCAGGGCAGCGCCAGGGTGACCCGGCCCAGGTTCTGCGGGTCCTTGACGTTGCTGACCACCCCGCAGACCACCCCGTCGATCCGGGCCGGACCGCCCGGGTCACCGCCGCCGGTGTTCGCCAGTCCGAGCAGCGACCGGTCCTGCGTCCCGCCGATGGTGAACTCGGTGCGGTAGCCCTCCCCGGCCTCGTCGAAGACGTGCCGGGCGGCGCTGAGCGTCCAGGTGCCGGCGAACGGTGCGGGCACCCCGTCCACCTTGACCGCCTTGCCGGCGACCAGCCGGGCGTCGCCCAGCGCCTCCCCCTCCGCCTCGGCGAACCCGCCGCCGATGCTGGCGGCGAGCCCCTTCGCGACCTGGGTGACCGCGCCGTCGGCCCGGCCGGGCACGGGCAGTCCCCGACCGACCAGGACGTGCGCGCGGGGTCCGGGGGCCGGCCCGACGTCACCGACCGCGCTGTTGCCGGCCCGTGGCGGTGCCGGCGCGCCCCGGGGGACGAAGGTGTCGGCCGCCCCGGTCGGCGTCCGGCCGGCCAGGCTCACCCCGTCGGCGGTGGTCGCGGCACGGCTCGCCACGGCCGTCGCCGCGACCGGGTCCCAGGCGCGCACCTCGACCTCGGGGGCGAGGTTGCCGGCGCTGACCCGGGGCAGGAAGCGGCGCAGGTTGCCCCGGAAGGTCAACGGCACCGGGCTGCCGGCCCGGCGGGCGGTGGCCGCCCGGCGGAAGTGGAACCGGTCCCCGTCCGCGCCGATCTCGTAGCCGATCTCCCGGGCGCGGGCGCTGAGGAACTCCCAGTCGGTCTGGGCGACCTGGGAGAGGTGGGCCAGCCGGCCGCTGGTGGCGTCGATCGTGCCGACCGACAGCTTCGCGGCGGTCGCCACCTGCCGGGCGACGTCGGCGTCCGACTGGTTGAGGAAGGTACGGGTCCGCCGCACCCGGTGCAGCCGGTGGTCGTGGGTGTAGCCGCGCACCACCACGTGGGCGCTGAGGTCCACGAAGTGCCCCTCCACGGCGGTCACCTCGCCACTGATCAGCCGGTGCTCGGCCGAGCCGTCCCCGGTCGGGCCGAAGACCTGCACGGCGGTGCCCAGCTCCAGCCCGGCCGTACGCAGCACCCTGCCGTCCAGGTCGGCGAAGGTCAGCTCGAACATGTCCGGCAGGGCGGCCTGGGTGTCCACCACCACCCGTACCAGCTGGTCGGCGGCGGCCGTCGGCAGCGCCCGGCCGGCGGTGCCGACGGTGACCCGGGGACGCAGGGTCGCCGTACCCCAGAGCAGGCCGTGCCGGTCGATCGCGGTCATCGTCCGGCCCCCACTACCGCCGCGCCCCGACGGACGCGCCCCTGGCCTGCGCCCGCATCGGGTCGTCCAGCCCGCTGGCCAGCGCCCGCTGCCGCCACTGCGCCGGGTCGGTCCGCACCGACCGGGTCGGGACCGGACCGCCCCGCTTGGGAAAGATCTCCCCCTCGATCACGATCAGGTCCAGGGTGGCCTGGGCCCGCACCGGCTGCCCCTCACCGTCGAACCGGGTCAGGTTGACGTTCAGCGTGCTCAGGTTGACCGCCATCGACAGCTTTCCCCAGGTGAACGTCAGCCGGGGCAGCTCGATGCCGGTCGCGCTGCGGCTCTGCTCGTCGACGCTCGGCGGGCCGGAGAACGCGATCAGCTTCTGCACGTCCTGGGCCACCCCCGCGCCGACCAGCAGCACCTCGCCGGCCATCACCCGCAACGCGGTGTCGGAGGTGAGTTCCACGCCCCGGCCCCGGCCGACGAGCTGGGAGGCCCGGGAGGAGCGGGTGATGCCCATCTTGGCCGGGTTGTAGGAGAACGCGACCCGACCGAGCGTCGGCGACGACAGGGTGGCGGTCTCCGCCTTGGCCTGCAGGTCGGGAAAGAACCCCTCGTGCACCAGCTCCAGCCGTTCCACGGCGACCTGGTTGCTGTCCGAGGAGAGGTCCGGGCCCGTCCACGACGACGGCCGTACGCCGTAGAGCAGCCAGCTGGTGGCCGGTTCGCCGTCGGCGTCGAGCAGGGTGATCCGGGCGGTGGTCCGGGTGTCGTCGCCGGTGCCGTCCTGCCACGAGCGCAGCACCCCGACCAGCCACTGTTGCAGTTGCGCCGAACTCTCCCGGTGCACCGCCCGTTCCAGCACGATCGGGGCGTAGCTGACCTCGCCGGGCAGGTGGTACTGGCCGACGTAGTCCCCGGTCACCCGGACCACCTCGGGCCGGAAGTCGGCCCGCAGGCCCCGGCAGGAACGCCACAGCCCGATCTGGACGTCACCGATGGTCACCTGGAAACGCATCGCCAGGCCGAGCTTGAGGGTCCGTCTGACCCCCGGCCCGTCGCGGAACATCTGGAGCAGGCCGCCTGCGGCGAGCCCCTGCGCGGTCTGGCTCGGGTCGCCCAGCATCCCGCCGAGCTGCCCTGCGGACACGGCGGCCATCAGAGCGAGAACTTCACGTCGTCGTGCAGGAAGCCGGTGTGCGCCAGCTCCAGGGTCTCGACCGCCACCCCGCTGTGGCTCGGGTCGAGTTCCGACACCGACCAGCCGACGGGGAAGAAGTGCTTCAGGTCCCAGCCGACGATCTTCAGGCCGACGCTGTCGACGAGCTGGATCGTGCCGCTGAGCGGGCGGTACCGGTTGGCCTGCTGGCAGAGCCACTCCTGGACGACCTGCGAGTCGAAGCACACCGCCCGGCTGAGCCTGATCCGGCTGTAGGTCGGCTCACCCACGTAGGTGAAGACGTCGTTGCTGTCCCCGGCCCGGTACTCGCAGACCTGCCAGGTCACCCCCAGCCCGGAGACCCGGGACCAGGAGCCGAGGTTGTACCGCTCGTCGTCGATGACCACGAGGTACCGGTGGTTGACGCCGGTGACCTCGAAGAAGCCGCCCATCAAGCGGGCCGCGGTGGAAAGACCGCCTGCCATCGTTTCGCCCTCCTCGTCGCCTCGTCCTGGCCCCGCATCCGTGCGGGCGTGCCACCTGCCCTGCGTCGTGCCACCTGCCGTGCTCAGCGGAACTGGGTCAGCCGTCCGCTGCGTTCCCGGTCGACCAGCAGTTCCTGCCGCAGCCGTCCGCGTAACCGCCCGTAGAGGCGGCCCGCCAGTTCCTCCAGGTCGTCGGGGTTCTCCAGGTCCACCGGCCGGCCCGGCGACCGGTCCGGCACCCGGTCGGCGTCCCGGTCCAGCCGGGCCGCCGTGGCCCGTCCCCGGTCGGCCACCGTGCGCAGCTCCGCCCGCAGCCGCTCCACCGCGTCGCGTACCTCGGCGATCCGGCCCGCGCTCCGGTCGATCGTGGGTGCCGCCGTCGCGGCGGCCACCTCGGCCCGCAGGGCGTCCGGCGTCGGCCCGGCCGGCTGGTCGGCGGCCCGGTCCTGCTGGTGGTCGAGTTCGCCCCGCACCAGCGCCCGCAGGTCGTCGAGGGTGGCCGCCGGGGTGTCCATCGACGCCCGCTGGAGCGGGTGGGCGGCGGCCGGCGGGCCGGTCGGCGCGGCCGGGGGTACGCCGCCCGCACCGGGGTTCGCCTGCCAGGTCAGCCCACCACCGGGGGTGGTCCCCCAGGTGCCGGCGGTGCCCGGGGGTGTCGGCGCGGCAGCCCCGCCGGTCAGCGGCGCGACGGGTGGCAGCACGCCTCCGACGCCCGGCCCACCGCCGTCGCCGAAGGCGTGCTCGGCGGCGAGCGCCCGCGCCTCCAGGTCCCGGCCGGTGCCTGTCGACTCGGCCGGCGGTGCCGCCCCGAACGTTCGCTGCTGCACCACGTGGGCCAGCTCGTGGGCGAGCAGCGCGCGGGCGGGCGGCGCGTCCAGTGGCCCGGCCGACGCCGGCAGCAGCACCTCGCCGCCCCGGGTCGCCGCCCGCGCCCCGGCCTGCTGCACCACCTCCGTGGCCGCCGCGCCCCGCCACACCGGCACGGCCGCGACGTCCACGCCGTACTGCTGCCGGAAGCCGTCCACCAGGGCGGCCGGGACCTGCTCCGGCAGCTCGGCGACGCCCACCGGAGTGGGCGGCGGTCCCGCGCGGTGCGTCAGCGGCCCGGTCCCCTCCGCCGTGGTCGATGCCGGACCCGGCCGTCCGTCCGCCATCACCGGCGCGGCGGTGACACCCCCCACGGGGTACGCCGGGACCTGCGCGTCCGTGGGTGCGGCCGTCGTCCACGGCTCCGGCCGGTCCACCCACCCGGCCCGCTCCGCCGACGGTACGGGCGGATGCGGCACCGCTTCCACCTGTCCCCGGCCCGGCGGCCCCTGACCGGCCCGGCCGTGATCCCGGTCCACTCCCGACGGAGACCCGGCCGGCGGGGACTGCTCCGGACGCCGGGTGAGAAAGAAGGACGACGGCGGGGACACCGGCTCGGGGTGGTACGTGTCGCGCCCCACCGGCGGGCCTGGCCGGTCGTCCGAGGTGTCGTGCCCCGGCCGGCCCGGTCGGTCGTCCCCGGTGTCGCGGTCCACCACCGAACCCGGTCGGTCGTCCAGGAGGTCGCCCTCCGTCGCCGAAGCCGGCAGCTCGTCCGCGATGTCGGCCCGCGCCGCCGAAGCCGGCCGGTTGTCCGTGCTGTCACGCCCCGCCGGGCCCGGCCGGCGCTCCGGGGCCGGCAGCTCGGCGCGGTCCGCGATGGGCCGGCCCTGCGACGGCGGCTGCCCGGCCGGGTCCGCGTCCCGGCTCGGTGCCGTGGCACCCGTGGCCGGCGAGGTCACGCCGCCCGGAGTCCGTCCGGCCGGCTGCGCCCGCTGTGCGGGTGCCGGTCCGACCACGGCACCGGCCCCGTCGAGCGTCCCGCCCCGGTGCTCCGCCGGCCCGGTCGGCTGCACCGGGTCCTCCGGGCGGTTGCCCACCGGCCGGTCCTGCCCGCTGCCCGCCGAGCCGTCCCGCCGACGGGCGGCGGGGACGCCCCGGTCGGTGCCGGTGGCATCGTCCAGGTCGGCCCGGCCACCCGGTTCGGCCTGGTCCTGGGCGGCGGACCCGGCGAGCTGTCCCATGACAGCGGTGGGCGGGGCGGTCGCGCCAGTCTGGTCGGCTGGTCCCTGTGCCGCCGGCTCCGGGACCGGTCGGGCGTCGGCTCGCCGGCCGGTGCGGCCCCGGCGTCCGGCGAAGGCCACCTCGACCGGGCGCACCTCACCGGCCGACGGCGGGGTCCCCTCCGGGTCGCTCCGACCGTCGTGACCCGGGGCGGCGGTGGCCGCGCCCCGGCCGGTGCCGGTGTCCGGCTGCGCCGGTCGGGCACGGCCGCCGCCGGCCGACGCCCGGGACTCCTCCGCTGCCCGGGTGGCCTCCGCCGCCAGATAGGCGACCTCGAATCCCGGCGGCGGCCAGACCTGCGCGGTGGGCAGGCCGGCGGCGGCGAACTGCGCTGCGGTCCGGGCCGCTGCGGCATCCGCCCCGGCCCCGTCGGATCGCCCGGCGGACGTCCGTCCCTGCGGCTCCTGCGACCCATCCGGCGGGCTCGACGCCGGGAAGGCTCCCTCTCCGCCGGGCCTGTGGTCGGGAGTCATGCCTTGGTTCGGTGCCGGACCCTGCATCGCGGTCGGGCCGTATGTGTCGGTCGGGGCCCGGAACGCAGTCGGGTCCGGTGCCCGGGGCGCGGCCTGCAACGGCCGGTCGGGCTCGCGGACGGCCCCCGCCGGCGGGCCGCCCCACCCGGTCGGATCGGCGGGCGACGGCGTCTCGGTCGCCGGACCGGCAACCGGATGCGTGACCGGAAGGTGGCCGTCCGCCCAGGTGAACCGCGACGCGTCGTCCCCGCCCAGCGGTGCCCGGTACGCCACCGGCCCGACCGGCCACGGGTTATCCGGCCCGGTCACCACCGGCCGGGCCGAATCGGGCAGCGTCCATCCGGCCGGAACGGGCTGCGTCCATCCGGCGGGAGCAGAAGGCGTCCACCCGGCCGGAACGGAAGGCGTCCACCCGGGCGCAGCGGTCGGCGGGCGGTGGGGCGCAGCGGTGTCGTACCGGATCAGGGTCGGCTCGGTGGCCGCAGCCGGCCCGACGGACGGCGCGGAGGCAACCGGGGCCGGGCCGGCGAACGCCGGCTGAGCGGCGGCGGTCGGGGGCAGGGACGGGCCCGTCCCCGGCGGCGGGATGGTCACCATCGCCGAGGCGGGTGCCACGGTCAGCAAGGGCAGGCCCGGGACGACCGGATACCGGTCGGTGGGCACCTGCGACGCGACCGGAGCAGGCGCCGCGACCGGAATCGGCAGCGCGACCGGAACAGGTGGCGGTACCCCGACCGGCCGGCGGCGACGCGGCCAGAACGGCTGTCCGGGCCGTAACGACCAGGCCATGTCCACCTCCTTCAGGTTCCGGTACGGGTGTGCGGGGTCGGGCCGCCGGGGTGGGTCAGGATTCGCCCGGTCGGCCGCCGGCCAGGTCCACCGCGAAGCGTCCCCCGCAGTGGGGGCAGGCCACCTCGGCCCCGGTGTGCCCCTGCTGGTTGATCCGCCGGTAGAGGTCCTGGAGGAAGGCCAGGTCGGAGGCGAAGAGGTGCTCGATCACGTCGACGTCGACGGCCTTCACCCCGCCGATGCGGGTGACCGTCCGGGCGAGCAGCAGCACGGTGAGGAACGCCGGATTCTGGCGTACCCGGGGATCGCCCTGGGGGGTGATCTCGTCGCGGGCGGTGGCCAGCCGCATGGTGCCCTCGCGGTGCACCCCGCCCCGGTCGTCGACCAGCCCGCGCGGCAGCACGAACGGGTACTCGGTCCGCAGGCCCGCCGCCGGTCCGGCGGCGGGCTCGGCGAGGCTAGATCCGCGCATTGAAGTCGAACAGGTCGTCGCACATCAGCGTGACCGTCTGGTAGACGATGTCGGTGGCCCCGGCCTTGACCCCGCTGACCTCCACCCGCGACGGCCAGGCGTTGGTCATCATGTACGTCAGCCGGGCGTCGCCGTTGAGGTCGTCACCGGGGCCGTAGAGCTTCAACGCGCAGTCCCGGTAGGCGTCGTACATCATGTTGCGCACCTTCTGGTGCCAGAGCCACAGGTCGCCGTTGAGGTCGAGGCCCCGCTTGAGGGTGACCGTCGGCGGCTTGGTCCGACCGAAGTGCCGGGAGAAGATCGGCCCGGTGGTGCCGGCGGCCATGTACTCCGCGTTCTCCACCTCGCTGCTGATCCCGACCAGTTCGGCGAAGTTGATCGCCGACATGCCCGGCACCTCCAGCCGGAAGACGGCGGCACTGATGATCTGGGTGTTCTGCTTCGGGTCCTGGGTACCCTGACCGGCCATGCTCGTTTCTCCTGGTCTCGTCGTCGCTCAGGTCGGGTGCTCGCCGCCGGGGCCGGTCAGTCGCCGGAGCCCTGGGAGAGCTGGGAGAGTCGGAACACCACGAACTCGGCCGGCTTGACCGGGGCGATGCCGATGTCGACGGTGAGGATGCCGGCGTCGAGGTTCTCCGGCGGGTTGTTCTCGGCGTCGCACTTGACGAAGAACGCCTCGGACCAGGTGTCGCCCATCAGCGCGCCGCTGCGCCAGACCCGGCGCAGGAACATCGTGATGACCCGGCGCACCGCGTCCCAGAGGCGGGGGTCGTTGGGCTCGAAGACCACCCAGTTGGTGCCGAGCAGGATCGACTTCTCGATCCAGTTGAACAGCCGCCGGACGTTGAGGTAACGCCACTCGGCGTCGCTGGACAGGGTGCGCGCCCCCCAGATCCGGATGCCCTGCCCGGGGAAGGCCCGGATGCAGTTGACCCCGATCGGGTTGAGCTGGTCGTGTTCGCCCTTGGTGAGCCCGCTCTCCAGGGCGAGCGCACCCCGGATGATCTCGTTGGCGGGTGCCTTGTGGACGCCCCGGGTGTCGTCGTTGCGGGCCCAGACACCGGCGACGTGCCCACTGGGCGGCATGAAGACCGCCCGGCCCTGCGCCGGGTCCATCACCTTGACCCAGGGCCAGTAGAGGGTCGCGTACTTGGAGTCGTAGCCGGCGACGTCCATCCGCCATTCCTTGAGGCGCTGCGGGTGCAGGCCGGGCGGCGGGTCGAGGATGGCCACCCGGTCACCCATCAGCTCGCAGTGCGCGATCATCGCCAACTGGACGGCCTTGAACGCCTCGTCGTCGATGGCACCCTGCTGGTGGGCGGCGGCCAGGTCGGGGACGCAGAGCATGGTGATGTCCTCGATCGCCTCCAGTCCGGCGAAGCCGGTCCGGTCGCTGACGTCACCGACGTAGTCCTCAGCGCGTACCCGCAGGTCGCCGGTGCCGGTCGTGGTGGCCGGCAGCGCGGGCGTGGCGAGGGTGATCTCGGCGCCGCGTCGGGGCGGGGCGAGGGTCGCGCCCTTCGCCTCCTCGATCTGGATCAGCTTGGACTGCTGGCGGACGGCGGTGACCACGTTGCCCGCGCCCCGCTTGGTGGTCAGGTTGTCCAGCGTCTCGACCGGCTTGCCGGCCTGCTTGACGACGAGCTTGAACGCGTCGTCGCCCCCCTCGGAGGCGTCGGTGACCTCGACCGAGAGGTCCTGGCCGGCCGGGCCGGGCAGGGCCGCCCGGACGGTGAAGGAGAGCCGGCCGTTGTCACCGGCCGCCGGTACGGCCGCAGCCGCGTACGACTCACCGGCGGCGGCGTCGGCGGAGTCCGCGCCGGCACCACCCACCCGGACCACGTACGCGGAGCCGCCCCCGTTGAGGAAGTAGCCGTAGACCGACAGCGGCAGGAAGCTGCCCGCCACGAAACCACCGAAGGTGCGGGTGTACTGCGTCCAGTTCGTGATCAGCGTGGGCTCGTCGACCGGCCCCTTCTCGGCGAAGCCGACGAACGCGGCGACGGCCGTCCCGACCGCCTCGATCGGCCTCGACCCGGAGGAAACCTCCTCCACGTAGACGCCCGGCGACAGATACGTCGGCATCGAACCTCCTGTACGACGGTGTGATGGGGCCGAGCCTGCCAACGTCGACCGGCCACCAGGGCTGCCCGCCGGGACGCCGCCGGGGTAGGCACCACTGCCCCCAAGGGCAACCGATCCGCCCCGACGGCCTGCCCAGCCGCCGCCCGCGCTCCCGTTCGGGCAGCCGGCAGGGTTGACGGATGATCTGGGATGTCGACCTGTCGGTCCGGGCCTGGCTGGGCCACTACCTGCCGGCGGACGTGCCGGTCGTCTTCGACCCGCCGGACCGGTGCGCGCAGCGCGCCGACGGTGACCTGGTCTCGGCGTTCCTGCTGGACGTCGAGGAGGACTCCGCGGGCGTCTCGGCGACCTGGGACGAGCTGCGCGACGCCGACGGCCAGCTCGTCGGGCGTCGCCCGCCGGGCCGCCGCTACCGGTTCAGCTACCTGTTGACCGCCTGGGCCGCCGACACCGAGCGGGAGCACCGGCTGC
This sequence comes from Micromonospora sp. HM134, assembly GCF_007833915.1. Taxonomy (NCBI): domain Bacteria; kingdom Bacillati; phylum Actinomycetota; class Actinomycetes; order Micromonosporales; family Micromonosporaceae; genus Micromonospora; species Micromonospora sp. HM134. The sequence continues at coordinate 668,953 of NZ_CP041061.1, read as the reverse complement.
TGGGTGACCTGCTGGTGGGCTGCGCGAGCTGCACCGCCCTGCCGTCGGGGTTCCTGACCGGTGCGGTGGCCCGCGCCAACCAGCCGGTGGTGGTGCGCAGCGCGCCCCGGCGGGAGGGGGACACCGGTTCCGCCTGGGTGGGCTACGGCGGGACCGCCCGGACCGGGCTGCACCTGCAACTGCTCGTGCCGTTCGTGCCGGAGACGCAGACGGACCTGGCTCCGCCCCCGCGCGAGGTCAGCGTCAACAGCGGCGGCGGCCGGCCCGCCGGCCCCGGCGGGGTGGCGGGCCGACGGCCGAGGGGCGGGATCAGCGAGCCGCGCTGACGGCCCGCTGCCCGATCAGGCGTTCCGCTGCCCGTTCAGGTAGCCACGGCTGCCCCTTGGTGTTCCTCGTTCGTGGTTCTGCCGGCCCCGCCCGCGCGGCGAGACTGCCCGCATGAGTGTCGCTGTGGGACTTGTCGAGACCGACCTCACCGTCGCCGCCGGCGGCACGGTCGGCTGCACCGTCCGGGTGCGTAACACCGCCGCCGTCGTCGACCAGTTCACCCTGGACGTGGTCGGTGACGCCGCACCGTGGGCCGAGGTCGAGCCGGCGACGATGAACCTGCTGCCCGGCACCGAGCAGGAGGCGCGGGTGACGTTCACGCCGCCGCGTGCGGCGACCGTGCCGGCCGGCAGCGTCGATTTCGGGGTACGGGTCCGGGGGCGGGAGAACCCCGAGGGTTCGGTGGTCGAGGAGGGCACCGTCACCGTGCAGCCCTTCGTGGAGCTGGCGACGGAGCTGGTGCCCCGTACCTCCCAGGCGCGGCGCGCCGCCCGGCACCAGCTGGTGATCGACAACACCGGCAACGTCGAGACCACGGTCGAGGTGCTGCCCGCCGACCCGGACCGGTTGCTGACGTTCCGGGTGCTGCCGGCCGCGCCGGTGCTGCGGCCGGGCACCGCCACGTTCGTGAAGCTGCGGGTACGCCCCCGGCGGCGGTTCCTGCTCGGCCCGGACCGCAACCTGCCGTTCCAGGTGGCGGTGACCCGTCCCGACGCCGAGCCGATCACCAGCGACGGACTGCTGGTGCAGCGGTCCGTCCTGCCGGCCTGGTCGCCCCGGGTGGTGCTGGTGGCCGCTGCGGTGGCGGTGGCCCTGGTGGGGCTCTGGTTCGCGGTGCTCAAGCCCACCGTGCAGTCGACCGCCAAGGAGGCCGCGCAGGTGGAGACCAAGGAGTTGTCCCAGGAGGTCGCCGAGGTGAAGACCCAGGCCAGCGAGGCGGCGCAGACCGCCGAGAAGGCCGAGAAGGTGGCCAACGTCGCCGCTGGCGTCAGCCCCAAGCCGAGCGCGTCACCGAGCCCGACGACCGACACCGGGAAGGGCAACGGCAACGGGCCGGGCGGCCAGGCCGGGACGCTGGACAACGCCGATCCGGAGACCGCCGCCGACTTCCGGGTGGCGACCAGCGCGTCGCCGACCACCGCCAACGAGTTCACCCTCTCCACCTACCGGCCGGCCGAGAAGAAGGTGCTGTGGGTGACCGACATCGTGTTGCAGAACCCGCACGGCGACGCCGGCCTGCTCCAGGTGCGGCGGGGCGACACCGTGCTGCTGGAGACCGGCCTGAACAACTTCCGGGACCTGGACTACCACTTCGTCCAGCCGTTGCGGTTCTCCGCCGGCCAGCCGGTGACGGTCGCGGTGAAGTGCGCGAACCCGGGCACCACGGCGTGCACCCCGGCCGCCTACTTCGCCGGTCAGCTCGTGCCGGTCGCGCCCACCCCGAGCCCCTCCCCCAGCCGATGAGCGACCCGCACCCCGCTGCCCGGCGGGCCCCCGGCCCGTACCCCCCCGACACCGCCGACCCGACCGACACCACCCACTCGGAGGGCAACGGCCACCCGGCCGACACCGGCCGCACCGTCCACCCCGGGCCGGTCCGTGCGGCGGTCCGCTCCCGCGACCCGATCTCCCAGGCCGGGGTGACGGCCCAGCTCGGCACCGTCGGGGCGGACGAACCCGCCGGTGCGCGGCCGGTCGTGGTGGCCGGCCCCGACGACGACCCGGACATCCTGGTGATCGTCGCCGACACGGTGGACGGGTGGCTGCTGGCCCAGCTCGACGCCCTGACCGGGCGGCCGGCCCCCCGACCGGTGCTGGTGGTGGGGCAGCTCGACGACACCGCCGGCCTCCAGGCGATCGAGGCGGGCGGCCTGAGCCTGGTACGCCGTTCGGAGAGCACCGCCACCCTGCTGCGCGAGGTGGTCCGGGCCGCCGCCCGGGGCGAGGCGAGGCTCCCCACCGACCTGCTCAGCTCGCTGCTGACCCGGGTGGGTCGGGCGCAGCGGCAGGTGTTGGCGCCCCGGGGGTTGACCATCCTGCCGCTGTCGCCGCGTCAGCTCGCCGTGCTCCGGATGATCGCCGCCGGGGCGGACATCGCGACGATCGCCCGGGAACTGTCCTACTCGGAACGCAGCATCAAGAACATCGTGCACGAGATCACCACCCAGTTGGGCGTACGCAACCGCACCCAGGCGGTCGCGCACGCCATCCGCGAGGGGCTGATCTGATCCCGTCCCGTCGGTTCAGGGGAGGTCGTCATCGTGGGCGTACCTGCGGCGAAGCTCGGTGACAAGGTGGTCGGCACCGACACGCACATCATCATGGTGCCCTCACCGACCGGGCCGGTGCCGACACCCACCCCGATGCCGTTCGCCGGGACGATCGCCAACGGGTGCAGCACCGACGTGCTGATCGAGGGCAAGCCGGCCGCCGTCGTCGGCAGCGTCGCGGTGAACGCCCCGCCGCACGTGCCGACCGGTGGGCCGTTCCAGACCCCGCCGAACAACCAGGGCACGATCATCGCCGGCAGCCCGCTGGTGCTGATCAACGGCAAGCCGGCGGCCCGGCACGGCGACAAGGTCAACACCTGCAACGATCCCGCGCCGCTGCCGGCCGGCAGCATCGTCGCCACCGGTCAGGTGCTGGTCGGCTGAGCAGGCCGCGTTCCCGGGGCGACCCGGGTCCGGGGTGCCCGGACGGGTGGGCCGGTCAGCGGCGGCGGGTGAACGGCCCCGGCTGGGCGGTCGCCGACTGCACCAGGAACGTACCGCTGGTCACCTGGCCGACCGCCGGCACCGAGGCGAGCGCGGCCCGGGGGCCGGCGAGCCCCTCCTCGAAGACCACCATCGGCACCGCGAACCGGCCGGACGCGTCGGCGACCGCCGTCACCGTGCCGGTGCCGTCGACCCAGCCGACCAGCACCTCGGCACCCGCCGGGAAGCCCTGGCCGAGCGCGGTGACCACCTGGCCGGGACGGCCGACGCCCGGGTTGAACTGCAACGTCGGGCTGCGGCCCGAGACGCTCAGGGCCAGCGACTGGGCGGCGACCCCGCCGGTGTCGGTGGCGCTGGCGAGGCTGAGCACCGACGTCGCGGCACCGATCGCCCGGGGGGTGGCGGTGAGGGCCATCGTGCAGGACCGGGCGACGGCCAGCACCCCGGCGCAGGTGGAGCCGGTGACCGCGAAGACCGCCGGGAGGGGTTGTTCGGCGAGGGCGGCGGCCACGGTCAGCGGGTAGTCGCCGGTGTTGGTGAGGGTCACCGTCCGGGCCGCCGAGGGCACCCCGAGCGGGACCTCGCCGAGGTCGAGCGTGGCGGCGTCGGAGTGCAGCACGGGTACGTCAGGTGCCGCCCCGCTGACGGTCACGGTCAGCCGCTCCGGCTCCCCCTGGACGATGCCGTCCACGGACACGTCGAGCCGGCAGGCGTACTCCCCGTTGCGGGCTGCGGCGTCTACCGCGACGGCGATGGTCAGGTCGACGGTGCCGCCGCTGTCGACGGTCTGCTCGGCCGGGGTGACGGAGGCCGTGAGCTGCGGGTCGCAGTCGGTGACGCGGGCGGCGACGGTGCTCTGGATGGCGCGGACGCCGGCCAGGATGGCGTTGGAGACCTCGGACGGGCCGGCGGCGTTGAGCAGCACGCCCCCGGTCTGCCGGGTGATCTCGGTGAACTGTCCGGTCTGGTCCAGGGAGTAGCTGCCCGGGTTGCCGACGTCCACGGCCACCACCCGGACGCCCCGGGTGGTCAACGCCTGGATGGTGCCGGCGAGGTCGTGGCCGACGCTCGGGTCGTGCGACGGCGCGTCCCCGAAGATCACCACGATCGGGCTGCTCTCGGCCCGCAGGGTGACCGCTCCGGTGGCGACGGCGTGCAGGGCGTTCAGGCCGGCCTCCGGGTCGTCGCCGCCGCCCCCGGCGGTCCAGACGTTCACCGCGTCCTGCACCTCGGACGGCTCGGCGGTCAGGTCCCGGTTGAGCCGGAAGACGAACTCGTCGCCCTCGTCCCGGAACTCGGCGACCGCGAAGCGGGCGTCGGGCTGGACGCCGCTGATGTCGTCGACAATCCGCTTCGCGTTGACCCGGACGTCGTTCAGCGCCGCCTGCATGCTGCCGGTCGTGTCGGCGAGCAGCACCACGTCGGGGCGGGGCGGGATGGTCGCGGTGGTCACCGTGCGGGTGACCACCGCCGAGCCGCCGGGGGTCAGCCCGAGGGTCGTCCCGGCGGGTTCGCCGACCAGGGGGGCGACGCCGTCGCCCACGCTGATCCGCAACGCCGGGCCGCCGGCCGGTCGCGGTGCCGCGAAGAACTCGGCGTACGCGGCCGGCGGTGCACTGGCCACCAGGACTGCCACCACAGCGAACGCCGACGCGGCGCGCAGGGAACGGGACGCTGACGCTGCCATGGTGGACAGTGAACGCGGCCCGACCGGGTCGACCGGGACCGTGCGGGAAGTTCTGCGGGCAGTCCCGCCTGCCCGTTCGGGCACCGCCCCGGCGCCCCCGCCGGCTGTCACCCTACTGCGGGCGGGCCGTCAGCACCCGGACGTCCAGCCCGCCGGAGCAGCGCCGGACGACCGCCGCGACGCTCTGCTCGTGGCTGGTCTTCACCGGGTCGACAGTGAAGTACGCCTTGCGACCCCGGCCGTGGCGCACCACGTAGCTCTCGGCCGTGCCACCGGCCCACGGGTCCCCGAACGTCTTGAGCACGTTGTAGATCGGGGTGTCCATGTCGCTCTCGTCGGTGTAGAACATCACCAGGTCCTTGAACTGCACGTAGTGCGCGTACGCCCCCTCGTCGGTGAGGGTGGCGATGATCCCGGTGTTGTGCGCGTTGAGGGCCGAGTCGATCGTCACCGTGATGAAGACGTGCTGCGGGAAGACGTGGATGGTCAGCCGGTCGTCCCGGTACATGCGGGGCATCCGGTTCATCGCCGCCCCGATCATGGTGGCGAGTTCGTCCACGTCCACCCCCCACGCGCTGACCAGGGCCTGGGTCTGCGCCCAGGAGTAGTGGCCGGGCAGGTTCGAGTTGGCCTCCGGGTTCAGGGTGAAGGCCACCCCGATCTTGAACTCGTTCTGCTGCCACTCCGGCGCGTCCTCCCCCTCCACCAGCGGCTCCGCGAACCGGACCGACTTCGCCGGGGCGGGGGGCGCCACCAGGTCGTCGTCGGACGCGATGTGGCCGAACGCCCGGTCGTAGCCGGAGTAGTCGTAACTCTCCTCCTCGCTCTCCCGGTCGCTCTCCTCCTCCTTGCCCCTGCCCTGCTGCCGGAGCGCCTCCTCGGCGAGGGCCTGGCAGGAGGCCACGAAGGCGGGCATCACCTCGGGGACGGACAGCGCCATGACGGCGGCCTGCTGCACCTCCTCCCGCCAGAGCGCGAACAGCTGCTCGTCGTCGCGCAGCAGCTCGGCCAGCGTCGCGAAGTCGTCGTCGTCCCGGAGTTCGACAGGCACGTCCGGGTACCGTCGGGCGGTCTCCGTCAGCGCCGTGTTCATCGCCCAGTCGTCCCACGGCCGGGGCAGTTGACGCTCGAACGTGTCAAGCGTCGCCCGCGCGTCGTCGCCGTGCCGGTAGGTGACCAGCAGGTACTCCAGGCTGCGGATCAGGTCGTGGCGGTCCGGGTGCATCTGCTCGATCCACCGGCCGAACATCCGGGTGCCGTAGTCGGCGTCGAGGACGGTGGCGAACTCGACAAGCTGGAAGTAGTCCGGGCTCTGCGTGGCATCGTCCCAGTAGTTCTCTTCCCAGGTCATGACCGCTCTTTTCGGATCGGCGACAGTCGACCCGGCCACCCTGCCGCGACCCCGGCCGCCGCGGTACGCGGGCACCGGCCGTCTTAGGGGCAGTCCCCCCTGCCCCCGCGGGCAAGCCCGGTGCTGGGGTCAGCGCCGCGCGGCCGGTGGCCCGCTCACGCCGGCCGGCACCGGCGCAGCACGCCGTCGGTGACCGCGGCGAGTTCCCCGGTGCCCCGGTGCAGGCAGGTCGGCACGAAGCCGGGCACCGTCGCGGTGCGGTGCCCGGTCAGCGGGTCCCAGGCGTGCAGGCCGTCGGAGTGCGCCGAGTAGAGCCGCCGGGCGTCGGAGAACCAGGCCCCGGCAGGCCCGGCGAAGGTGGTCAACTCGCGGCCCGAGGCCACGTCGAACAGGCGTACGCCGGGCAGCATCGTCTCGTCGTCGTCGCCGATGCCACCGACGGCCAGCAGCGTGTCACCGACGAAACAGAGCGGCCCGTTCCAGTGGTAGTCGCGGTGGCACAGCGCCCGGCGGGTCGGCCCGTCCTCGGACTCCCACACGTTGCCGTCCAACCACGGGCGCAGCGCCCACACCGAGGGCACACCCACCGGATGCCAGACCCAGCCGTCGTCGGCGAGGACCTGCCCGTCCGGGGAGCAGAGCAACCGGCCGTGGAAGTAGTCGAGATGGTGCGCCGGCCGGTCCTGCTCCGACGTCTTCTCCAGTTCACGCGGTGTCAGCAACTCGCCGGTGGCCGGGTCGCTGACGTCGAGCCGGTTCCATCGGGTGCGGTGCACCACCACCGGCCGGCCGTCGACCCGGGCGAAGGCCAGCGCGAACGGCACCGTGTTCGCGTGGTAGTCCCCGCCGTCGAGGGCGAGCGTCACCGCACCGCCCCGGTCGAGGTCCACCACCCGCCCGTACCGGCCGAAGTCGTTGACCACGGCCGCGAAACGACCACATTCGGAGACGTGCAGACTGCGTCGTAGCTGGCGGTCCATCCACGGCTGCTGCCCCGGCTCGTCGACCAGCTCTACGGTGGCCAACACGGTGGCCCGGTCGTCGTCCGGGTCGAGCGCGACGATCGTGCCGTCGGCGGTGAGCACCAGCCAGCGGGAGCCGTCGGCGTCGTCGACCGGGGCGAGATCGGTCACCTGCCCCAGTGACGCCGGCAGCGGCCAGTCCGACACCGTCAGGTCGAGCGGTTCCGGCCGTTCCAGGATCTCCGGCTCGCCTCGCCAGCCCAGCAGTTCCCCGTCCTCGACGAGCCGGTCGACGCACCCCTCGCACACCACGACCAGCGCGGCCGACCCACCGGCCTCCCCGCACTCCCGGCAGACCAGGTCGAAGGCCAGCCCGCGCCCGGTGAGCAACCGGAAGCACGCCACCTCCCGGTCCTCCGGTACGGCGACCAGGTGGGAGCAGACCCGGCTGGTGGCCGCATCCGCCGGATGCCCGCACGGCAGTGTCAGCACGGCAGCACCCTATCCGGCTCCGTCGGCACCCGGCGACGTCCGACCTCGTTGCCCCTTGCCTGTCGGGCCTGACCGCCGTAGCCGAGTCTTCACCCCGGACAACGGGGAACGTCGCGACAGGCCAACATTCGTCTATGCGACTCGGTATCCGACAACACCTTCACGGCCGTCTCCGCTCACCGTGGTGGGAGCGGTCCATCGGGGCGCTCGGCGTGGTGCTGCTCGCCGACAGCTTCCTCCCCTGGTACCGGTTGAGCTGGACGGTCAGCCGGTACGGCAGCGGACAGCAGACCCATCACGTCAACACGGCCACGGCGTGGCACAGCTCATCGGCCTGGTCGCTGGCCGTGCTCCTCGGCGTCATCGCGGCGGCCGGTCAGGTGACCTGTGGCGTCTACGCCAACAGGTGGCCGACGCTGTCGGTGCGGCTGCGCTGGCTGCTCCTGCTCACCGCGACGACGGGTCTGCTCGTGGCAACCGTCTCCTGGTTGGCGATCCCGTCAGTGGACGCGGCGAGCGGGTACGGCTCCGTCGCCGCCGAACAGATCGCGGGCGGGGTCAGGTTCGGCGACATCGTGCGTGACCATCTCTCCGCCAGGGAGACGAATGTGGCCTGGGGCTTCTACCTCGCGGTGTTCATCATGATGGCTCTGGTGCTGCTCATGCTCCTGGACGTTGTCCGGCGGGCCGACCGCCATGCTGCCGCCATCGCCGGATAGGGCAGGGACTGCGCCGCACGGCTGGGGCCGCAGGGTGACAGAAGGCTATCGGCGTGCCGATCTTGACCGGTTGGGTGGTGTGGGGGCCGGGGGATGGTCGCTGTGCCGTCGGCGCCGGCACCTCCTGCACGTGGTCGAGCAGGAGGATATCCACAGGCCAGAGGGATCGGCGGCTGATCTTGGAGGTGCCCCCGGCAGGATTCGAACCTGCGACACACGGTTTAGGAAACCGATGCTCTATCCCCTGAGCTACGAGGGCGCGAGCGCCTAGTCTAGCGACCTGCGGGTTCACCCGGGGTGGCAGGGAGTGGCCCACGTCCACCCACAGCGCCAGGACCCGTGTTCGCCCAGCCCAGGACCACAGCCCGAGCACACGAACCCCCGTTTGCGACCACGAGCGGCTGCGGTGGCCCGCGTCGGCACCGGGTGACCCGGGTTGGCATCCGCTGGCGAGCACACGGCGCGCACATCATCGAAGATCAGCGATGTCCCATCTGCATACCCACCTTCGGCAGTCGCCACCGGACGAGCGCGGAGCGCTCACCCCCGCCGCCATATCGACTACGACGGCCTCCATCGAGCGCCCGATAATGCCGATATGACCCAATAACCTGACCGACACCCCATCCACATCCTGGCCGCGTACCTGGCGCTCGCGGCTCTGCCGATGAGCGGATGCCACCGGTCTCGACCCTGAGGAACGCAGGATTGATCCTCCAGATTGACGGGCTGATGACCGACATCCTCGAACCACTGCCTATGGCCGCCCGCTTTGGATTCAACGCAGGTCGGGCCCGCCCTCCACGGCGAGTTCGTCGAGCACGCTGAACCCGTCGTCGACCATGTCGTCCGAGTCCTCGATAACGAAGGCTTCGATCGGCTCCTCATCCAGTAGCTGAGGGTACTTCTCCAGCAGGAACCGGCGCTGATAGGCCATTCCGGCGGTATCGACGATCTCCTCCAGAGTGGTCCAGTTGAGGGCACCACCGACCAGGATTCCGGCTACCGGCACGACCTTGCCGAGGCCCTTCTTGGTGAGATTCAGGCCGACTGCTTCCGCGAACCGCCCAGCGATACGGGCGACGATCGATTCGTTCAAGACCTTCCACGTCTTACCGCGGACGAGTGCCTGGGTGAGGCGCGAGATGTCAGCGAAGGCGGCGTTCTTTGCGCTCATGGACGCGGCCGTCCCGGCGTTGACGACGGACAGCACGAAGAGCTTCTCGGCTGGTTCTTCGGGGTCGTAGCCGTACAGCAGCGAGACATGGCCGACCGCGCGGGAAGCGAGCCCGATGACAATGGCGGCGTCGCCAGCGAAAGCACTGACGATGGCAGCTCCACCCGGTGCTGCCGCCGCACCGCCGGAGACTGTGGTAGCCAACTCGCCTCCCGAGATCACCAGCCCCGCACCCATCCCCGAGACTGCGGCAGTGGCTGGGTAGTACCAACTCAAAGCCCGCCCGCGGACTGCGTGGACCTGCTCGAGGTCGAGGCGCCGCAGGTCGGAGAGCTTGGTGACGTCGTGCCCGCGCTTCTGGTGAAGCTCCACCACCCGCTTGGGCGAGAGCCCCACTCGCGATATCTTCGCCACCGTTTGCTGCATCGAACCGACAGCGCTGCCACTCCAGTCCGCCGCACTGCCGGGAAGGACGCCTGCGGCTTTACGCGCCCCAGTACCGATGGCGCTCGCACCCTTGGCGACGATGCCGCGTCCCCGCGACACGACTGACTGGGCTGCCGGGTGGTTGTCCAGGTACGTCGTCGCACGCCGACCCAGTGCCGCAGCGCCGTTCGACACGCCCTCGCCGGCGTTGCGCAATGCGGCCGACAGCGGCCGGCCCTTGAACCGCTGGATGTCTCGCCACGCCGAAATCTCGTACTCCGAGGGTTCTGCCATGTCGCCCAGGCTAGTGCCCCGAACCGCCGCTCAAGAACGGGTAAGCGGCGGATTTGGCGTTGGCCCGATTGGCCGCAACCAAACGTCAGAGCGCTATGTGAACGCCCGCATGGACGGTCATCAGCCCTCCCGAGCAAGCATCAACGGACTGGATTCCAGAGACAGCGGCACGGTGCCAGGGTCAAGGTGGACGTGCGCTCCGGGCGGAGCGGTCGAATCGGACAGTGCCAGACACCACCGCGCGAGATCCCGCAGCCCGGTCGAGTCACGAGTACCTCTACTGTGCCGTCTCGGACTATGACCACGATGGATCCTCCCTCAGTCGGAGCGACAACACCTCGCTGGGAGTCGTAACCAGGGACGGATAGCGTCACCTCATTCACCGGTAAATTCTCACCCAGGCCGACCGAGATTGCGTTGGCATTCGTCGCTGAACGCGCCCGGCGGCCAGCCGGCGGTGCGTTCCCATGGACGCTCAGTCCACGGATTGTCGTCGCGGTCGGCCGTCAGCCTGGGAAACCTGCCTCGTACGGGTTTCGGCGTCAGATCAGCCGGAGTTCCGAGCGGTGTACCGGGTCCGGAGGGCCCATCGATAGCGAAGGGAGCCCCGGTTGCGGCGATATGCGCCTCGAGCGGGAGGCCGCAAAACCAGTCAATGCGGGCGTTGTGCCGGTCGGGTGCCAACTCGACGAGGCCGTCAGGGTCATCTTGGACGCGCTGCATGGTTTGCCGCCCGCGCGACAGGATCCAGTCTCGCGCAGCGAGGAAGTCTTCATCATCGATGGAGCCGAGCAGAAGTATCGCCGCGTCTCGGACCCGTCCCCACCGAGCGGTAGTGGGCCAGTTCCGCCTCCAATACCGCGCCCGCTCGACGGGACGACGCCACATAGTGGCCGACATCAGGAAGAAGCAACACCTTGGGCGCCACGCCGAGAGACGTCAACTCCTCGGCGAGTTCCCGCACATCATCGGCTTCGGCCACCTCGTCGGCGGTGCCGTGAATGAGCAGCACCGGCCGTTGGATCTCGGCGGCACGGACCGCACCGGCGCCCCCGCGTAACCGCATCGCGTGCGCCCGCTGGAACCGGGGCACCGTCCGCGCCCACCGGTCAGGATCCACGATCGCCGACACGGCGGTGGCGGCGGCGAACGGGCCGTCCTGTGCCACCGCGTGCAACGCCGTGTATCCGCCGGCGCTGGCACCGCGGATGAACACCTGCCCCGGCAACGCCCGCCCCGCCGATAGCAGGTGAACCGCCACAGCAGCGCAGTCGTCGACGTCGTCTAGGCCCCACCGTCCGTAGAGCGACTCCCGGAACGTCCGGCCGTACCCGGTGCTACCCAGGTAGTCGACGTCAACGACGGCGAACCCACGACTGGTGAAGAACTGCGCCTGCCAGTCCAGGCGCAGCAGACACGAGGCGGTAGGCCCGGGATGCGCGCGAACGATCACCGGTGCGAGCCAGTCCGCAGTCGAGTTCGTCGGCGCGTACACCAGGGCAATGACCTCCCGGCCACCGGCCACCCGTACGCGGAGCTCCGTCGGCGTCGATACCCGCACGCCGTCGAGCGCGGCATGCTCCGGGCTGGCGAGCACCTCCACCTGAGGGGGATCGATATTAGCCACGTCTACGAGCGCGACCTGCGGGGCTGCGGTCGGCGACGAACCGATCAACGCCACCCTCGTCCCCCGGGGGGCGAGGTACGGCTTGATCGACGTGTACGGCAGGTCGACCGGACAGACAGTGCCGTCGGGCTCGATGACGACAAGGCGGTGTCGCGGCCCCTCCTGCACAACCGCGACGATCCGACCGTCGTCGAGGAAGCCGTACGACGCGTAGCCCAACTCCCAGGGCTCCGCAGCGCATTCACCCGCGATCGGTGCCACCGCCTCCACCGTGAGGCCGTCCCACCGGTAGAGGTTCCACCAACCACTACGGTCCGACACGAAGTACAACGCTCCGTCGGGTCCCCATCGCGGCTCCACCGCCGATTCCCCCGGACCACCGGCCAGCTTCACGGGATTCTCGACCTCACCGTGCGGCGAATAGGCGGCGGTCCACACCTCGCAGGCATCCCACGGCATGTCGTGCTCGCTCCAAGCGGTCCAAGCCAACCGACCCGGGCCTGGCCGAGGCGCGCCGAGAAACGCCGGGGACGAGACCAGAGTCCGCATCCGCGGAGCGCCGGTGAGGGGCACCGCCACGAGCTGGTCACCCTGCTCCGACTCCCGCACGGCCAGCAACTCGCCGTCACCGATCGTCAGATCACCGAAGCACCCGTGACCGACCAATTCGAGTTCGTCGCCATCCAGGCGCCTCCGGTAAAGGCGTTCTCCGCCGACGCACCACAACGTTCCCTCGGCGACAACGAACGATCCGCCCCCGTACGCATGCACTCCGCTGCCGACATCGAAGTTCTTCGGACTGACATCATCCTTGCCATCGCTTGCCCGCCAGCCCGTCACCGTCGTCCCCTGCTCCGCGTCGGGGCGGGTCTCCAACCAATACACGCCATCGTCACCGGCACGTAGCTGGTCGTAGCTCACCGACGCGCGGACGGCGTCATCGACCGACACTTCAGCGGTCATGCCCGCCACCCTCACATGTCCTCCTCGAACAACTCCCAGCAGGCCGGACTACAGCCGGCTCGCCAACCGGTCCGGGCATCGCCAAGGCCGGCGGCTGGTCTCGGCCCTCAGTCGCCACCTACCACTGCCGTCGCAGCGTTGACCGCATCGACGATGGCTTGCCCCAGCGGAGTGTTCTGAGTGAGTCGGGCAGTGAGGGTGCCGAGGAAGTGGTCACCTGCGCCGGTGGTATCGGTGGCGTGGACCTGTGGTGCGGGGACCAGCCGGGTGTGTTCGTCGGTGCTGTAGGCAGCACCGCGAGCGCCTGCGGTTATCACGGCTGCCCGTGGTCCCAGCCCACGAAGTTCCTGAGCCGCGGTCGTCGGATCGGCATGGTGACGGCCGAGGATCGCGGCGGCCTCGTGTTCGTTGCAGACGAAGAGGTCGAGGGCGGTGAGCACGGCTGACCCGAGCGCGGGCTGCGGTACGAGGTTGCCGATGAGTGTCTCGGCCCGGTGGTGCTGGAGAACGGCGTCGACGGCGTCGGGTGGAAGGTCGAGTTGGGTGAGCACGGTTGGTGCGTGCAGCCGCCGTAGCGCTTCGCGCACCTGGTCGGCGGTGAGTTCCGTGGCGGGAGACAGTGCGAGGACGATGTGGTTCTCGGCGTCGGGGGTGACTTCCACGATCGCCACGCCGGTCGGCGCCGATGGTATGAGCTGGAAGTACGACACGTCGACGCCCGCCTCGGTGAGGGCGCGTCGCAGGAAGGTGCCCCATTCGTCGGTGCCGGCGTTGGCGACCAGGGTGGTCCGGGCACCTGCGCCGGCAGCGGCCCTGGCCTGGTTGAGGCTCTTGCCGCCGGCTGTGGTGGTAGCGGATGCCGAGGCGAAGGTCGTACGGCCAGGCTGTGGCCGTCGGGGGATCCGGACGGTGATGTCGATGTTGGCGCGGCCGACGACGATCACCTGCGGTGGCGATGGGGACGTCTCGTCGGGCTGGTGGTGGTCGCCAGCTTCGGGAGTAGCCGATGACAGTTTTCCGCTTGCCGGCTTCAGGAATTGCTCGAAGGTTTGGTCAGATCGTCGAGCGCGTTCTCGATCGCCACAGCCAAGCTCGGGTTGCGGCCGCCGGTCCGGATTCCCTTGAGCGCTGCGGTGGCGGTTGCCGTCAGGCTGGGGTCGTCGAACGCCAGGATGTCCATGAGATCGATGCAGGAGTAGAGGTCGGCTTCCGAGGAGGATTCCGTCTGGAGCACCGCGACGTAGTGCCGGAAGCCGCCCGCTACCGCCTGCCGGATCTCGGCGACGTCGACCGCGCCGATCTGTTCGTGTGCTGGTCCGGTGATTTCGGCAGCTCCGATGAGTGACAGGAGATCAAGGGCTACGCTGCGCCCGGCCGGCGTCATCTCGGGCAGCGTCGCGACCAGGACGGTGGCGACTGGCGTACAGCCCTCACAAGGACCGGCCACGGACAGGAGAATGCGCTCGATCCACTTACCGAGCCGTACCGCTTCCTTCGTATCTGGGGCCGCTACGAGCCCGCGTACGGCATGCGGCAAAATCTCGGCGTAGCCCTGGTACGTCTGGATCCGAGACCAGTCGAAGCGGCCGAGCTCATCATCGATACCCCCCACGGGACGATCCTGCCACTGTAAACGTATGAACAGCGCCAGATACCTCGTCCGGAGTTGCGTATACCGGAAGGCGAACTGGGCACCCAAGCATCCGTCTGGCGGGTGAGGATGAGCTGCAGGCGGTTGTCTCCAGGTACGAGGCGACGCGGGCGCAGGCGTTGACCGAGCGGGACGAGCAGCTGCGGGCGTTTCACGCCGCCGGCTGGCGGCCGGTGGATCTGCAGCGCGTCACCGGGTACAGCCGGGAGACGATCCGTCAGGCGCTCCGACCGGAGGTCCGCCGAGCGACCAACCTCAGCCGGCGCCGGACATCACCCCAGCCGCCAGCGGACTACCGGCCCTACGGAGACCGGAAGCCCTACGTCGTGGCCGAAACCCTTGCCGCGCTGCACGGCCCGACCGACGGCGCGGTGACGCTTCCGCGTCACCTCGACTGGTCCGGGCACGCCGAGTACGACCTGAACCGGCCCGCGCGCCTGGCCAGCATGTACAAGGTGGTACTCACCGAAGCCAGCACGGTCGAGGATCTGCACATCTGGCTCAAAGCCGACCTCCTCCGGCGGCTCTGGCCCACCACCCTCTGGCTGCCACCCCAGCTCCGCCAACGCTGGGAGGAAGCCTTCCCCGAGCTCGCCGCGACCCACAACAACGCGACGTAGCCGTGGGCCCCTTCCACGAACCGGCTCGACCCGCGTGGCCCGCAGATCGAACACCAAATTGACCGCGTATCGAACACGCCTCGTGCCGCAGATCGAAAGCCAATGTCCTCGCAGATCGAAAATGCTGCCATTATGATGATGCCGTGCCCACACCGCAGCTGATCCCCCGCCGCGCCGCCGCGCAGGTCGACGCTGCTCTGGCGGACACCCGCGTCGTCTTGATCAGCGGAGCGCGCCAAGCAGGCAAGAGCACCCTGGTTCGCCTCGTGGCCGGGGATCGTCTGGCCGAGCGCCGCGATCTTGATCGGGCGCAGGACCGGGCGGCGGCGATCGCCGACCCGGTCGGGTTCGTGGACTCCTCCGAACTCCTGGTCATCGACGAGATCCAGCGCGCTCCGGAACTACTGCTGGCCATCAAGGCAGCAGTCGACGAGGACCCTCGTCCGGGCCGGTACCTGCTCACCGGCTCGTCACGGTTGTTCGGCATGGTTGCCGCCCCGGACGCGTTGCCCGGCCGGATGGAGACCGTGGAACTCTGGCCGTTCTCCCAGGGAGAACTCGACGCTGAGCCGGACGGATTCATCGACGCCGTCTTCACGCTCGGTCCGGACCTGCGACACGAGTCGGAGGTGACCCGCGCCGACTATGCGGCCAGGATAGTGCGCGGCGGCCTACCCGAGGCCACCACCCGTACCGACCCGCGCCGCCGCCAACGGTTCCTCGACGCCTATGTCCAGGCGCTCATCGACCGCGACGTCCGGCAGCTGTCCGACATCCAGCACAAGGGCGAGCTACGCAAACTGGTACGCCTGCTTGCGGCCAGGTCCGCGACCATCATCGCCGCCAACTCCCTCGAATCCGCCCTCGGGCTCAGTCGACCGACGATCGCCCGCTACCTCCAGGCCCTGGAAGAGATCTTCCTGATCAAGCGGATCCCGGGCTGGTCCCGCAACCTGGGCACCCGGGCCACCGCCGCGTCGAAACTGATCTTCGTCGACTCGGGCATCGCCGCCAACGAGATCGCGACCGACGCCCGGGCACTGCTCCGGCCGGGCGCACCGTTCGGCCCGCTGCTCGAATCATTTGTCCTGTCCGAGCTGTCCCGGCAGCTCACCTGGTCCGAGCAGTTCGTCGACCTGTCCCACTACCGCGACCAGAGCAGGTACGAAGTCGACGCGGTGCTCGAGAACCGAGCTGGTCAGGTGGTCGGGATCGAAGTCAAGGCAGCCACCACCGTCGGACCCGACGACTTCCGCGGGCTACGCCGGCTCGCCGAACGCCTCGGCAATGACTTCGTCGCCGGCATCGTCCTCTACACCGGAACCTCCACGCTGCCGTTCGGCGACAGACTCCGCGCCATGCCGGTCAGTACCCTGTGGCAGGCTCCCGCCCCGACAGCAGACTGACCTCGCTCCCAGGCCGCTCCTCAGCCGTTCATGGCCACCGACGACCGAAGCGCTGGTCAGCTGATCTTCGGCAAGGGACCGCAGCGAGCCCGCGAAGCGACCGGCACACAACGGGGACGATAGGAAATCCGCAGGTCATCGGCCTGTGGACACCGGCGGATGCCAGCCCAGGGGCACACCCCGAGCACACGAACCCCGGCTCACGACCGATGCTCGCCCGGGTCGGTACCGGCTGGACAGCACACACCGCCCACGCGGGACGATGCCGCATCGACGCGGCGGCTAGTCCCGTACATGCAGGTTGAAGCCCCTGCGGCCAGGAGCCTCCAGGCCCTCTTTCAGCCGTAGTGACGGGATCTCGTAGTCACCGGAGTTCTGACGCCGGAACGCGATGGGCGCGGTCGTCTCCAGCGTCAGCAACCGCTCCTTCCACCTTTTCGCGGCGTCCTCGAACTCGCCGTCGGAGATCCGGTCGGCGCCGTACAGCACGAACGGCGGCAGCACCTCCATGCCCGGGTAGTAGAGGATCCCGTGGTGGATCGGGAACAACAGATCCTCGATCGGGCCGTTGATCCCGCGGTCGGTGTAGTGCGACTGCGGGCCGCCAACGGTCACCGAGAGGATCGCCCGCCGGCCGAGCAGCGTCCCCTCGCCGTAACGCTCGCCGTAGCGGGTCTCGTCGTGCACGCCGACGCCGTAGGCGAAGTGGAAAGCGAACACCCGGTCCACCCAGCCTTTGAGGATGGCCGGCATCGTGTACCACCACATCGGGAACTGGAAGATCACCGTGTCGGCCCAGAGCAGTTTCTCCTGCTCGGCCGTCACGTCGGGGGTGAGCGCGCCGGCGTCGTACGCACCGCCCGAACCCGGTATCACCCGCAGCGGGCTGGTGGCGTACCCGCCGAAGTCGGCCGCGTCCACGACGGCCTTCCAGTTCATCGCGTACAGGTCACTCACCCGCACCTCGTGACCGGCGGCCTCAAGGGTGGACACCGCGACATCCTTCAGCGAGCCGTTCAGCGAACGCGGCTCCGGATGGGCGTACACGATGAGCGTCTTCATGGCTGGTCCCTTCGCCGACGTCTGTCGCCACCCATGCTCGGCGGCCGGGAGGGCGCCGTTCAGGGGCGCGCGTTCCGTCGGACCGGACTTCCTGGTACTGGCGGGACCACCCGCACGCGTGTCGCCGGAGCGATACTTCAGGCCATGGACGATCTCGCGGGCTTCCTGCGTACCCGGCGCTCCCGGGTCGACCCGTCCGCCGCCGGCATCCCGACCGACAGCCGACGCCGCGTCGAGGGGTTGCGTCGCGAAGAGGTCGCCCACCTGTCCGGGGTCAGCGTCGACTACTACGTACGCCTGGAGCAGGGCCGCGCCACCCAACCGTCGGAGCAGGTCCTCGACGCGCTCGCCCGCGTCCTCGGGCTCGACGAAACTGAACGTGGTCATCTGCACCGGCTGGCCCGGCAACGCCGCCGTCGCAGCAGGTCGCCCAGCGGTCGCCCCCGGGCGGAGCTGCTGCGCGTACTCGACCTGATCGTCGACGCCCCCGCCCTGATCATGGACCACCGGATGGACGTGGTCGCCGGCAACCGCCTCGCCGGACTTCTTTACGGCCGCAACCCGACGGGTCTGAACACGGCCCGGCACATCTTCCTCGAGGAAGCCGATCGGGGCCTCTACGCGGACTGGGAGAAATGCACCCTCGACGTGGTCGGGCACCTTCGCCTGGCCGCCGGAAAACACCCTGACGATCCCCGCCTGGCCGCACTCATCGGCGAACTGTCCATGGGCAGCGAACGCTTCCGCCGGCTCTGGGCCCGCGCGGACGTGCGCGCCCGCACACACGGACGCAAGGCCTACCGGCATCCGCTGGTCGGCCTGCTGGAACTGCACCAGGAGAACTTCGCCCTACCCGACGGATCAGGCATGGAACTGATAGTCCTGTCCGCGCCACCGGAAAGCCCCGCCGAAGACGGCCTACGCCTGCTGGCCGCACTCAACGACGACCGGAACCCCACGGGAAGAGGAGCGCGGGTCGCCCATCGGCTGCGGCTGGAGGCTAACCCGCCCGCAGGGTGAGCAGGGTGATCTCGCTCGGCGCGAAGATCCGGAACGGCGGACCCCAGAAGCCGGTCCCCCGGCTCGTGTAGAGCTGGGTCCGGCCGTGCCGGCTGAGGCCCTGCACGACCGGCTGGTCGAGCCGGACGAGGTAGTGGAACGGCCACATCTGGCCGCCGTGGGTGTGCCCGGACAGTTGCAGATCCACGCCGGCCGCGACCGCGTCGTCGATCTGCTTCGGCTGGTGCGCCAGCAGCAGCACGGGCAGCCCCGGGTCGGTGCCGGCGAGCGCCGCGGCGTGGTCGGCGCGGTGACCGGCGACGCCGGACGAGGCGGCGGTCACGTCGTCCACCCCGGCGACGACGAGCCGCGCGCCATCCCGCTCCACCACGAGGTGCCGGTTGTGCAGGGGCTCCCAGCCGAGGGCCCGCATGTGGTCGACCCAGCCCTGCGCCTGGCCGTAGTACTCGTGGTTGCCCGTCACGTACACCCGGGCCAGCCGGGCCTGCACGGCACCCAGCGGTGCCGCCTGCGCCCGGCGCTGGTCGACCGTGCCGTCGGCGATATCGCCGGTGTGGCAGACGATGTCGGGGGCCAGGCCGTTGACCACCTCGATCGTGCGGGCGGACCAGCGGGCCCGGTCGATCGGGCCGTAGTGGGTGTCGGTCAGCAGCACCACCCGGACCCCGTCGAGGCCGGCCCCCAGCCGGTCGACGGTGACGTCCACCCGCCGGACCCGGGGCACCCGCATCGCCTCGGCGTAGCCCCAGACGGCCAGGACGACCGCGACGACGGCCGCACCGGCCGCCACGTACCGGGACCGCGCCGGATCGGCGACGCCCGCCACGGCCAGCGGGAGCCGGGCCACGTTGCCGAGCAGCGTCCAGACGAAGAGGATCCACACCAGGCCGAGCAGGGTGTCCCCGGCGCGGGCCGCCGCGTCCAGCCGCCGGCGGCCGTGCCCGAGATACATCAGAACGGGGAACGCGACAAGCGCGACGACGAACACGGTCGTGCCGGCGGCCTCCACCGGTGCCGGCCACCGCGCCGCCACCGTCAACGTCCACCACGGCAGCCCGAACAGCAACGCCAGGACCGCGATCAGCGTCGCCCCGGACAGCAGCGGTCGCAGCGATCCTCGCGCCGGCCGCACCTGTACCGCATCGCCAGCAGCCATCGTCGTCCTCCCGTCGGGGCCCGTGCAGCATGACACGGTCCGGGCCGGATCGACCACGCCCGCAACCCGGGGACGGCCTACCCGCTTGTCGTCCGGCCCGCGGAGCCGTACCCGGTCGGACGTCGACGTCCAGGGCGGCCACCGGGGGCAGCCGACTGTCGCCCCGGTCGTCAACCCGGCCGCTTGACGACCGGCGTCGGCGCGAACTGCTCGGAGCCGTCGACGATCGCCTGGGACAGCTCGGACAGTCGCCGGTTGCGACTTCGGGCGCCGTCGCGCAGCAACGTGAAGGCCTGCCCCACGTCCACCTGGAGGCGTTCGGCGAGGATTCCCTTAGCCTGCTCGATCAGGACGCGGCTGTTCAGGGCGGTCTGCAACTGCTCGGTGAGCATGTCGCGTCGGTGGATGGCGCGCTGTTGCAGCAGTCCGATGGTGGCCACGTCGGCGAGCGCCTGCCCGATGCGGAGCTTGCCCTCGTCGAGGGCGCCCGGCTGGACCTCGAAGAGGTTCAGCGCGCCGATGACCTCGGAACGCAGGCGCATGGGCAGGGCGTGCACGGCGGCGAAGCCGACCTCGGCCGCTGCGGCGGCGAATCTCGGCCATCGGGCGGTGGTCAGGCTCAGGTCGGCGACCGACACCGGTCGGCCCGTACGGAAGCAGTCGAGGCAGGGCCCCTGGTCGGTCTGAAGCTGGAACAGTTCCAGCAGCCGGGTGCGTTCGGAGGATGCGGCGACCACCTGCAGCGTGTCCCGCTGGTCGGTCAGGAGCAGCCCGGCCGCCGACACACCCAGCAGGTCGACACATCTCTCGGTCAGCACGTGCAGGAACTCGATGACATCGAAGTCGTCGACGAGAGTGTCGGCCATCTCCACGAAAACGTCGGCCAGCTGGGTCTCGGCCATGTCAATCACCCTCATCAGTCAGTGGTTCCACCGGTAGCCCGACGGGACGGTCCGCCCGGCGTCGATCCCCTGTTCACCCATCCCGTTCACCAGGTGTCCCGGCCGGGCCGAGACGCAGGCGCCGGGCGACGACGTCGGTTGCCACGTCCCGCAGCCGTCGGCCCTGGGAGTACGCGTGGGCGCGCAACCGGACGAGCGCCACCGCCGCGGGCACCCCCAGCTGGACCATGACCATGCCGGTCGCCTGGTGCACCTCGGGGTGGTGCAGGCCGGTCCCTCCGGTCCGCTGGTCGTCCCGGTCCACGCCGGGACGCTCCACGCCGTTGAGCAGCACCGCGCAGGCCGTGTCCGCCAGGAGCAGTACGTCGGCCAACTCCTCCGCCGCGAGGTCGTCGGCGCGGGCCCGGTAGAGGTCCAGGACACCGAGGTTGATGCCGCCCACCCGCAGCGGCAGCGCGAACACCGCACCGGCCCCGGCGAGCACCGCGGCCGGTGCGAACAGCGGCCAGCGGGTGCGACACTCCGGCACCGTCAGGTCGGCGACCAGGACGGGTCCACCGGTGGTCGCGTCCACGCACGGCCCCTCACCGAGAGTGAGGCTCAGGTCCTCCAGTTCCAGGGCGGTCCAGTCCGTGGCGTACACCAGTTCACGCGGCGTGGCCTGGAGGATGACGGCGACGGCCGCAGAGTCGACGCCTGCGACCGAGACGGCCACCGCGCAGACATGACCGACAGTGACTGCTCCGCCTCGGGCGGCATCGCCGAGAGCGGTCGACAGCCGCAGCCGGCGATCGGAGGTCGTCGGATCGCCGCGTCCCGGGTTGTCCCTGCCCACTGCTGACTCCGACCCGGTTCGTTCGAAGCGGACACCACGGTGTGGCGCTGAGGCCCCGGCGGAGGCCAAACGATACTCCGGATGACGCCGCCGTGCCGATCGGCGGAGCACCGGACGCGACGGCGACGACCGCCGCCGAGCCGATCGGGGCGTGGAAGCGTACGCTGGCGGTGTCGCTCGGGACCCCGGTGGCTGACAGCCCGCCGCTGGCGGACGCCCCCACCGATCGAGGTCACCGTGTCGGCCACTCACCGCGCCATCCCCACCGGTCAGGTCGCCGGGCCTCCTCGTGTTCCTGGCAGGGCACCCTCCACCGCACGTCGGACTGCGACGGTCTGTCACAGGTCCGCAATCAACCGGACGCGTCGGCGCGCCATCGCGCTCAGACCGGCCAGATGCTCCTCGGAAGGCGGCGGTTCGTGATGACCGCACCCCGGAACGGTCAGGTTCGATTCTTCCCCCACGACGCCCACCGTGACCCGGATGCCCCTCGTCCGGCACCCCTGCGGCCGGCGGTGAGGCGCTCGCGGGTCGGCGGTGTGTGGGTCGCCGCCGTGGTCTTCGCGGTCGTGCTCCTGCTGCTGCTCGTCTTCGTGCTTCAGAACGGACAACGCGCTGAGGTGTCGTTCCTCGGCGCACACGGCACCCTGCCGATGGGGGTGGCACTGCTGCTGGCCGCAGTGTCCGGTGTCCTCCTCGTCGCCCTCCCCGGCACCGCCCGGATCGTGCAACTCAGGATGGTGGGCCGCCGTCGTGTCACGCCGGACCCCGGCACGCCCGGACATCGTGCGACCCCCCGGCCGACGACCGGCGTCCCGCTGCCGCACCGCCCCGAGAACCTGGACGGCTGAGCCGTGTCCGTCCCCACGATCTCCGCGCCGACCGCGTCCGTACCCCGGCTCGTCCTCGCCCTTCCCCACGACCGGGCGGTTCTGGACGGCGGGTGGTGGCCACGGTCCTGGGACCCGGGCACCGAACTCCCCGGCCTGGTTCTCGCCCTGTCCGAACGCCACGGCCGGATCCGGCATCTCATGCTCAACATCCACGCCTGGGAGAGCCGGACCCGCCGGTTGACCGTCGGACCGGACCTGGTCCGGATCGGCTGGTTCGACACCCTCGATCCCGCCCTGCTGGTCGCCACCACCGGCCGCGACCTCCAGGTCGACCTGCTGGTGGTGCCGCCCGCCACCCCGACCGCGGTGGCCGAGTGGGCGATGGCGACCGCCGCCGACCCCGCCAACCGCAGGCGCGCGCCCGACATCCTGGCCGTAGCCCCGGACCGGCCCGGGGCTACGGCGGCGACCGGCTCCGACACGTGCGCGGTGTGGGACAACGAGGGTGGCAGCACCCGGCTGGCCGGTGGGGGTCGGGTTCGCGCCCGCGACGGTGTCGACGCCGCCTGAGTTCCGGGGCTGGACCGGCCGACGGCTGCGGTGCCGGTGGGCTGACCGGCAGGCGCCCGGAGCGGGCTGGGGCGGGCCGTGGCGGGAGCCGCCGGGGAGGTCAGTCGACGCCTCCGACGGTGGGCAGGGCGACCCGTCGTGCGGCGCTGCTCGGCATCCAGTGGTCGGGCACCGGCAGGTCGGCGCGCAGCGTCACGATGTCTTCCATGTTCGTGGCCCGCAGCAACCGCAGGGTGCTCTCCCCGGGGCGGCAGACGACCAGGGTGGAGTCGGCCGCGAGCGCGAGGTGCGCGCGGGCGAGGAAGTTGAGCAGCGTGGAAGAGGCGAAGGTGACCTCGGCCAGGTCCACGACGACCTCGGTCGGCGCGGTGGCCGACAGTCGTGCCACCACGCCTGACAGCGCCGGGTCGGCCTCCATGTCGATCTCACCCGCCAGGCAGACCAGGGCGGGGAGGCGTCGGGGGGAGGTCAGTAGAGTGATGACGAAATGCGCGCCGGACACCTGGGCCATAGCCTCACCTCGGCGTGAACGACCTGGTGCCGGGGGCTCGGGCAACGACCGGTAACAGGCCGTACGGTGATCCTAACGCCCGACGACCCGTGACGCGAACGCTGCCCGATGACCACCGGGCGGACCGGCGGCCCTGCGCCTCACCGGGTCTCGCGCAGCGGGGCACCGACCTGGTGCAGGTGCCGCAGCGCCTGCCGGTAGGAACGGACCAGGCTGGTCTGCTCGTAGGCGACGCCGATCTCCCGGCAGTAGGCCTCGACCATCGGCTGGGCCCGGCGGAGGTTCGGTGACGGCATCGCCGGGAACAGGTGATGTTCGATCTGATAGTTCAGTCCGCCCAGGGCGACGTCGGTGAGCCGGCCCCCGGTCACGTTGCGCGAGGTCAGCACCTGCTTGCGCAGGTAGTCCTCGGTGCCCTCCGGGTGCGGCATGCCCTTGTGGTTCGGTGCGAACGTCATGCCCAGGTAGACCCCGAACACCGCGTGGTGTACGGCGAAGAACGCCAGCGCCTGCCACGGCGTGAGGACCAGCAGCAGCGCGGCCACGTAGGCGACCAGGTGAAGACCCATCAGGCCCGCTTCCCGACCCCGGTGCTTCATCGTGGGCACCCGGAGCAGCGCCCTGATGCTGGACACCCTCAGGTTGACACCCAACAGCGTCAGCAGGGGGAAGAACAGACCGGCCTGGTGGCGGGTGACGAAGCCCTTCAGCCCGCGCCGCCCCCGGGCCGACCCGCTGGTCCAGATCAGCACCTCCGGCGCGACGTCCGGGTCGAGATCGTCATGGTTGGGGTTGTTGTGGTGGCGGGTGTGCTTCTCCATCCACCAGCCGTAACTCATCCCGACCGCGAGGTTCGCCGCGATCCGGCCCGCCCGCTCGCTGAGCTTCCTGGTGCGGAACACCTGCCGGTGCGCCACGTCGTGGGCCACGAGGGCCGCCTGCGAGAACGCGACACCCAGGAAGGCCGCGACCGCGAGCGACCACCAGGAGGCTCCGACCAGCCACAACGCCACCCAACCGGCCACCAGCATCGACGCCACCACGATCAGGCGTACGGCGTAGTGGGCGGGTCGACGTTCGAGCAGACCAGCCCGGATGATCCGTCGGTTCAGCTCGGCGAAGTCGCTACCGGCGGTGACCGGTGGCTCCCGGTCGGCGGGCGGGACGTCGGCGGCTCGGACGACGGGAGGAAACGCGGTCGCGCTCGACATGTGGGGCTCCTCAAATCTCCAGCCCCACGGGAAGATCGACGATCCAGTCCTTCGCGGGAGGCGAGCGGGTGCAGCAGGTGCAACGCCAGGCCGCGGGAGTCTGGGCGGCCGCCGCGATTCGGCTCGGACCTCACACGCGGCGTCGAGCAGACCCATTACCCTGCCGACGACGTCGGGAAACGGGCCACGCAGCACGGCCGCCCGGCCCGGTCACCGGCCGCACACGGACCGGCGCGGCCTCTCCCCTGCCGGGCAGCGGCCGGAAAGGCGCATCCACGCGGTGCGGTGGCCGTCACCGTGGTCGAGGCTGTCCGGCCCGGCGGGGCACACTTGGGCCGTGGAACGTCACGAGTTCGGCGTCGCGGTGCGCCACCTGCGGGAGAGCACTACCCCGGCGACCGTCGGGCTGCCGGTGGGCCGGCGGCGGGTGCAGGGGTTGCGGCGGGAGGAGCTCGGCGAGCTGGCGGGGATGTCGGCGGACTACGTACGCCGGTTGGAGCAGGGGCGCAGTCATCCGTCGGCCGGGGTGGTGCACGCCATCGCCCGTGCGCTGCGGGTCGGGCGGGCGGAGTACGAGCGGCTCTGCGCGCTGGCCGGGTACGCCGCCGCGGACGGGCGGGTGCCCGACGAGATCGGTCCGGGCGCGACGCGGCTGCTGGAGCGGTTCACCGACACCCCGATGTTCGTCTCCGACGCGGCGATGAACCTGGTCGCCGTGAACAGCGCCTTCCTGGCCCTGGGGCACTGGGAGCTCACCGGGGACCCGTGGCAGTGGAACGTCGCCTGGCGTACGTTCTGCGATCCGTTCCGGGGTTTCCGGCAGTCGGCGGCCGAGGCGACCGATCACGAGGCGGTCCTCGTCGCCCGACTGCGCAGCGCGGTGCTGCGTTACCCCGCCGACGCCTCCCTCGCCGGGTTGGTGGACGAGATGCGCAGCCGCAGCGGCCTGTTCGACACCCTGTGGCGGGAGCCGCGTCCGGTGGCGGCCTACGAGAGCAGCGCCGCGTTCGTTCATCCGGACGGCGGCGTCGTCACCCTCGTCGGCAGCCTGGTCACCATCCCGGGTGACGATCTGGCGGCCCTGATGCTCACCGCGGCACCGCGTTCGGCCGATGCGGCGCGGCTCGCTGAGATCGTCGACGACGCCGGTGAGCCGACCGTCATCAGGGTGGGCCAACCTGGCCCAGGCTGACCGCGCCGGTTCCTGCCAGATTGGAGGCTCACCGACGGCGTCCAGGAAAGCAGGTCAGGCAATGAAGGCAGTGCGTTTTCACGAGTTCGGCGGCCCCGAGGTGCTCCGCTACGAGGACGTGGAGCAGCCCGTCCCCGGTGCCGGTCAGGTCCGCATCCGGGTCGCCGCGACGTCGTTCAACGGCGTCGACGGCACCATCCGCGCGGGCTTCATGCAGGGCCCGATCCCGGTCGAGCTGCCCCACACTCCCGGCCTCGACGTCGCCGGCACGGTCGACGCGGTCGGTCCCGAGGTGACCGACGTCGCGGTCGGCGACCGGGTCATCGGCTTCCTGCCGATGACGGGGACCGGGGCGGCGGCGGAGTACGTGATCGCCCCGGCGGAGATCCTGACCGGGGCACCCGGGAACGTCCCGTTGGCCGATGCGGCGGCGCTCCCGCTGGTGGGGCTGACGGCGTGGCAGGCGTTGTTCGACCACGGCAGGCTGACCGCCGGCCAGCGGGTGCTGGTCAACGGGGCCGGCGGTGCGGTCGGCGGATACGCCGTGCAGTTGGCGAAGGAGGCCGGTGCCCGGGTGATCGCCACGGCCAGCCCCCGCAGCGCCGGCCGGGTCCGGGCCGCCGGGGCCGACGAGGTGGTCGACCACACCAGCACCGACGTGACGGCGGCGGTGACCGAGCCGGTCGACCTGGTGCTCAACCTCGCCCCGGTCACCCCGGAACAGCTCGCCGCCCTGGTCCCGCTGATCCGTGACGGTGGAACCCTGGTCAATACCACCGTCTGGATGCCGGCCCCCTCCGACGGGACGCGCGGCGTACGCGGTATCGACCTGTTCGTCCGCAGCGACGCCGACCAGCTCGCCGACCTGGCGGCGCGGGTGAGCACCGGCGAGTTGCGCGTCGAGGTCGCCCAGCGGGTGACGCTGGCCGAACTGCCCGCGCTGCACGCCCGGGCCGGCGCGGGTGAGCTGCCCGGCAAGACGGTCGTCCTCTCGCCCACGGCGTGAGGACGACCGGCCCTCGGCAGGGTGGACCCGCGAATCAGCACACCGGGGCCGCACACGACGACCATGAGGCCCGCGGTCGTCCGCCACAAACCAGGTGACGTCGACGGATGTCTACGCGACACTGACCGGCGTGGCAGGGGTCGAGGTGGTCGTCGCCCATCAGGAGCGTGCGACCCTGCGCGTCGGCGACCTGTTCCTCAAAATCGACACCGATCCGACGCGCACCGCCGTCGAGGTCGAGGCGATGGCGCTGGCACCGGTCCCCACGCCAAAGATCCGGTGGCACAGGCCGCCCGTACTCGCGCTCGCCGCCCTTCCCGGGAGGCCACTCGGCCAGCTCGGCGAACCGTCGACCGCGTCGCCGGCCGCGTGGGCCGCGGCCGGTGCCGCCGTACGCACGCTGCACGACGCCCCGCTGCCGCCCTGGCCCGGTCGTCACCTCGACGACCTGGCGGCACGCCTTGACGGGGAGTGCCGGTGGCTCGTCACGAACGGCGTTCTCCCCGCCGATCTGGTCGCCCGTAACCGTCGGGTCGCCGAGGCCGCGTTGCGGCCGTGGACTCCGGTGTTCATGCACGGCGACCTGCAGACCGCGCACGTGTTCGTCGAGCACGACGAGGTCACCGGCGTGCTCGACTGGTCCGAGGCAGGCCCCGGCGACGCCCTGTACGACCTCGCCATCCTGACGCTCGGTCACGAGGAACACCTGGACGACGTCGTCGCCGGCTACGGCACCGAGGTCGACGTCGACGTCATCCGGGCGTGGTGGTCGGCGCGGAGCCTGCTGACGATCCGCTGGCTGATGGAACACGGCTTCGACCCGGCCGCTCCGGGCTGCGAGATCGACGTGCTCACCTCCCGGAGGTGACGCCACCCGGGCCGGGGGGTCGCCGGCCGCCGGTGACGTCAGCGCGGGTGGCGGCCGGAGGCGCCGGTGGGTGGCTCGGTGAAGTAGTCGCGCAGCAGGACGATCTGCCCGGCGCGGAGCCGGAAGACCTGCACGAGCGACATCGTCGTACGCCTTCCGTCGGCCTCGTCGACGGCGACGTCGATCTCGGCGACGAACACGTCGGGGTCCGCCGTTTCGTGCAGATGGTGGGTGGAGTGTCGCGGGTCCACCGTGCCGGGCCGGGCCAACTGCCGGTGGTACGCGCGGAGCCCGGCCCGGATCGCCTCCCGCCCGACCAGGCGGCCGTGCAGTGGATGACCTTCGGGAACGAGCGGCGCGTCGTACACGCCGTCCTCGGTGAACAGGGCGGCGACCGCGTCCGGGTTCCGGGTGACCGCGCCGGCGTAGACGTACCGCTGGAAGATTTCCTGGTGTCTGAGGTCCACTCTCCAGCCTAGCCCGCGGCCGGGCCGGAGCAGGCGGACGGTGGACGCGCGACGGCCCGGCGCGGAAGGGTGCTCCGCGCCGGGCCGTCGCCGTCGGACTGGGTCAGTTGGCCGCGCAGGTGGCCGTCGCACCGGGGCCGGTGCCGGTGCCCTGGAAGCCGAAGTTGGTCGACTGCCGGGCGCCGACCTGCCCGTTGTAGCTCACGTTGGTGAACCGGACGGTCCCGCTGGTGCCGCTGGACTGTGCGCTCCAGGTGCTGGTGACGGCGGCACCGCCGGGCAGGCTGATGCTGACGTTCCAGCCGTTGAGGGCGCTGTCACCGGCGGTGACCGTCACGCTCGCCGTGAAGCCGCCGTTCCACTGGTTGACCACCACCGACGCGGTGCAGCCGTTGCCGGCCGGTGGCGGCGTGGTGGGGGGAGCCGTGGTCGGCGGGGCCGTGGTGGGCGGCGGGGTGGTCGGCGGGGCCGTGGTGGGCGGCGCGGTGGTCGGCGGGGTCGTCACCGGCGGGTTGGGCGCGCCGTTGGCCAGGCTGAAGGCCAGGTCCGGCTGGAACGAGCCGGCGGTGTAGCGGCAGCCATCAGCCTCACCCGGCGGCTTCACCCAGAGGTACGCGTCGATATTGTTGTCGCCGGTGTTGGTCGTCGGGTACTGCCCGATGCGGCGGTCGGTGTTGTCGTCGCCGCACCAGTCACCGCTGGCACCGCCGTTGCGGCTGGTGTCGATGACCTGGCGCTTGCCCGAGATGCCCATGCCGTTGAGGGCGGAGATGACGTTCCGGCCGAAGTTCGCCTCGCTGGAGGTGGGGTTGAAGTTCGACACGTTGGTGAAGAAGCCGTCGGCGTACTGCACGCCGGCCGCCCGCAGGCGGTTGGCCGTCTCGTTGGCGCTGTTCCACGTGGAGTGGCCGCCGTCGAGGTAGACCTTGGCGTTGGGGTTGGCCGCCTTGAGGGTCCGGGTGGCCGTCGAGATCGCCTGGTTACGGGCGTTGATCTCATTGCTGTTCAGGCAGGTCAGCAGGGCGAGCGAGTCGGTCTCCAGGATGATGATGACCGTCTGGTTGCCCAGCCCCCGGGCGAAGTTCGACACCCAGGTCTGGTACTGGTTGAGGTCGGGCGCGCCACCGGCGCTGGCCCCACCGCAGTCCCGGTTGGTGATCTCGTAGATCGAGAGCACCGGGATCTGCCCCGCGGAGTTGGCGGCGCCGATGAACGACGCAGCCTCGGACTGTGCGGTCGACGGGTTGAAGTTGGCGAACCACCGGGCCTGCGGCTGGCTGGCGATCTTGTCGCGGATGACACCGACCCGCGAGTCGCCGGGGTTGGCGGCGACCCAGCGGACGACGGCCGTGGTCGGGTCGCGGTAGAGCGGTCCGGATATCGTCCCGGCGGAGGCGGTGCCACCGGCGAGGCAGACGCCGGCGGCGGTGACGCCCGCGACGGCCGCCACACTGAAGGCCGCCACCGATCTGCGGCGGAGCGAGGAGAGGGTAGCCACGACGTGTTGCCTCCTGATCACATAGATGTTTCTACATGGGAGCGTTCCCACGACGGTAGCCGAGGCGTGCGCCGCTGCCAAGACGTACGGCCCACCCATTAAGGCATCGACCGACTTCACCGGCCGGACGGGCCGGACGGCAGCGTACCGCCGGTGCGGTGGCCCGGCGACGGGAACAGGAGGCGGCGGCACCCCGGAACGGCGACAGCGGCACCGCCGTCGTGCGCGGTGCCGCTGTCACCGGGGCGGTCGGCCCCGACCCCTGCCGGGGCCGACCCGCCGGAGTGGACGGTTCCGTTACGGCCGCAGGGCCTGCGCGGCCGGGGTCCAGGTCGACTCGTCCCTGACGTCGGCGACCCTGATCCCCTTGGCGATCTTCTCCAGCTCGGCCAGCGGCAGCCTGTTACCCAGCCCCATCCCGCTGACCTGGAGGACGACCGAGCCGTCGGCGTTCCAGATGTTGCAGAAGCCGCCGCCTGCGGCGTCGTCGCCCGACGCCCGCCGGTCCGAGCCGGGGTAGCACTTCGTCACGCCCGGCTCCGGGGACTGGTTCGAGCTGCTGGCCGGCGTGACGAAGATGTGGAAGCCGTCCTTGATGCCGTTCTCGGCCGCGTCGTACGGCGCGGTCAGCCCCGAGGTGGGCGCGGCCGGCCGGGTGAACGTCGCGCCGCCGTAGTCACCGGCGCGGGCCGTGGCGATGCCGCTGAGGCCGGGCATGGCGTGCGTGCCGGACTGCAACGGCCGGTAGCCGGCCGGCACGTAGCCGACGGTGAACGGCACCGGGGCCGGCTTCGGCCGGCTCGGCTTCAGGCCACCGACCAGGCCGCCCAGGTCCTGGAAGCTGGGCGAGGCCACGGAACTGGAGAACGACGTCACCGCCGCCCAGGCGTCGGGGGCGTACTCCCAAGCGAGCAGCTTGTTTCCCTCGTCGAGCGGCTTGCTCGGGTCGAGGCCGACCGGCAGGGTCGCCTGCACGGCCCGGTGCCCGGCCACGGTGACCTTCCTGCCGTCCTTGATCCCGGCCGGGTCGAAGACGCCCGGCCGGTACACGGTCAGGTACGCCCACAGGGTGGGCTTGCCCCCGGCGGTCCGCCGCTTCCGCTCGACGGCGTCGCCGCCCGCCTCGGCCTCGTCGGCCGTGACCGGCTTGTCGTTCGAGATGTGGCCGTCGGAGTAGACCGAGGCGATCTGGTAGCCGACGGACGCGACGATCGGGTCCTGCACGTGCAGCGGGCCCGCGTCGTACCCCCGGAAGGTGAAGGTGAACGGCGGGGCGTCGGACCAGCGGGCCTCGGCGGGTGCGGCGGCCGCCGCACCGGCCGGGGGCGGCGCGGCGGTGGTGTCCCGTCCGGCGCCCAGGGTCGGCAGCGCGAACGCGCCGGCGACCGCGACCACGACCAGGCCGGCCGCGCCGGCCGAGGCGAACCCGGCCCGGCGACGCCGCTGCGCCCGCCGCCCCGCCGCGACGATGTCGTCGGCGGTACGGGTCATCGGTGGCTCCTGACCGGTCACCGCGTCCACGAATTCATGCAACTGCACTGGTCCACTCCTCGATCGAATTCCCGGTGAGACTGATGCGTTCGGCGGCGAGCGACTCGCGCAGCTTCGCCAGGCCACGGGAGACCTGACTCTTGGCGGTGCCCACCGTGCAGTCGAGGACGCCGGCCGTGTCCTCCAGGCTCAGGCCCAGGTAGTGCCGGAGCACGACGGCGGCCCGCTGCCGGGCCGGTACGGCGTCGAGCGCCGCCCGCAGGCGCAGCCGCTCGTCGGCGGCGTCGGCCGGGTCGCGCAGCGCGACGTCCGGCATGGCGTCGCCGAACGACCGCTCCCGCCGCCAGGGCCGCCGGGTCTCGTCGACGGCGGCCCGGTAGACCATGGTCTTGACGTAGAGATCGGGCCGTTCCAGCCGACGCCAGCGGGGATAGAGCTTGACCAGGGCGTTGGCCACGGCGTCCTCGGCCGCGTGCCAGTCGCCGCAGGTCATGTACGCCAGCTTGCGCAGCGACGCCATCTGCGACGTCACGAACTCGCGGAACGCCTGTTCGTCTTCGGCTTTCAAGTCGACTGCCTCCTTGTGACGGAGGTAGAACGGAGCCACCGGCCCGCAGAGTTGCACGGCCCGCCAAGGTAGTTGCCGAATAACTCTGCGTAGCGGCTTCGGCCGGCAGTCCGGCCGGGTAGGGCCAGGCATACCCGCAACGCTACGACCAGTGGGCTGGGTCGGAGGGCGTCGCCCTGACAGGGTTCGACCATGACCCCGGACGTACCCCTGCACCTGGCGGCGGCGCTGCGCCGACGCGACCACCTGCTCTCCCCGTGGCCGTGGCGGGCGCTGGCCTACCTCGCCACCACCCTGCCGGTCGCCGGACCCCTGTCGATCGGGCTGCTCGTCGTCGGCGCGCCCCTGATGGCCGTCCTCAACACGGTGCGGCAGGACCGCCCGGTCGAGCTGCCCATCGTCGTGTTCCTCACCGTCGTCGCCCTGCTGGTGCTCGCGTCGGCCCCGGTCGTCAGCATCGCGGTGGCCGCGATCGAGCGGTGGCGGCTGCGCCTGGTCGACCCGCGACCGGTGCACCGGCCCCGGTTCACGGGTCTGGCGGCCCGCTACACCAGCGCCGCGGCGTGGCGGGAGGTCGGCTACACCTTCCTGCTGGGCGGGCTCGTGCCGCTGGCGTACTGGCTGCTGTTCCTGCTCGTCCTGCTCGACGCGACGCTGATCGCCAGCCCCTGGCTGGCCAGCGGCAGCGACCCGGTCATCGTGGTGTGGACCACGATCGACACCGCCCGCCAGGCGATCCCGTACGCGGCCGTGGGCGTCCTGTGCGTCCCGGCGCTGGTGTACCTGGCCGGCCTGCTCGCCGCCGGCCAGGCGACGGCGGCCCGCCGGCTGCTCGACGGGTCCGCCGACGCCACGGCGCTGCGGGAGGTCACCCGCTCCCGGGCCCGGCTGGTCGACGCGTACGAGGCCGAACGCCGCCGCATCGAGCGGGACGTGCACGACGGCGCGCAGCCCCGGCTGACCAGCCTCACCCTCCAGCTCGGCCTGGCCCGGCTGGACGTGCCCGACGACTCCCCCGCCGCCCGCCCGTTGGCCGTCGCGCACGAGCAGGCCAAGGGGCTGATGGTCACCCTCCGGCAGATCGTGCAGGGCATCCGCCCGCAGCACCTCACCGAACTCGGCCTGGCCGGCGCCGTCCGGGAACTGGCCGGGGCGGCCACCATCCCGGTCGACGTCCGGGCCGACCTCGGGCAGCCGCTGCCGGAGGTGGTCGAGACCACCGCCTACTTCGTGGTGTCCGAGTCCCTGGGCAACGTGGCCCGGCACGCCCGCGCGGGCCGGGCCGAGGTGCGGCTGACCCGGTCCGCCGGCAGTCTCGTCGTCGAGATCGAGGACGACGGGCGCGGCGACGCCGACCCGGCCCGGGGCAGCGGACTGACCGGTCTCGCCGACCGGGTCGCCGCCGTCGACGGCCGGCTGCTGCTGTCCAGCCCGCCCGGCGGGCCTACCCTGGTACGGGTGGAGCTGCCGTGCCCCCGGTGACCCGGGTCGTGCTCGCCGAGGACGAGGTGCTCCTGCGGGAGGGCATGATCGGCCTGCTGACCCGGTTCGACTTCGCGGTGGTCGCCGCCGTCGGCTCCGCCCCGGAACTGCTGGCGGCGGTCGACGCGCACGAACCGGACCTGGTGGTGACCGACATCCGGATGCCGCCGCAGCACCGCGACGACGGGCTACGGGCCGCCGTCACCGCCCGCGCCGCCTGCCCGCACCTCGCGGTGGTGGTGCTCAGCCAGCACGTGCAGGCCGAGTACGCCGCGGCGCTGCTCGACAGCGGGGACCGTCGCCGGGTCGGCTACCTGCTCAAGGACCGGGTCGCCGACGTCGCCGAGTTCGCCGCTACCCTGCGCCGGGTCACCGGCGGCGGCACGGCCATCGACCCCGACGTGGTGCGGCACCTGCTGCACCGGCCGCGCGACCCGCTCGCCGCCCTGTCGGCCCGGGAGCGGGAGGTGCTGGTGCTGCTGGCCGAGGGGCACTCCAACGCGGCGATCGCGGCCCGGCTGCACGTCACCGAGGCGGCGATCGGCAAGCACGTCGGCAACATCCTGGCCAAGCTCGACCTGCCGCCCAGCGACGACACCAACCGCCGGGTCCTCGCCGTCCTCACCTACCTGCGGACCGGCCCCGCCCGGTAGCCGCCGCCAGGTCGGGCACCGCCGTCACCGGGTGACCGGCAGGTCCACCACCCGGGTCGCCCAGCGGGCCAGCAGCGCCGGATCGTGGGTGATCAGCAGCACGCCCGCGCGGTGCCGACGCTGGTAGTCGGTGACGACTGCCGCCACGTGGGCCTGGGTGGAGGCGTCGAGCATGGCGGTGGCCTCGTCGCAGAGCAGGTGGTCGGGGCGGTGCGCGAGGGCGCGGGCCAGGCAGGCGCGTTGCAGCTGCCCGTCGCTGACCGCGTGCGGACGCCGGGTGAGCAGGTCGGGGGTGAGCCCGACCAGGTCGGCCAGCTCGGCCGTCCGGGCCGTCACCTGCCCGGCCGGTGTCCCGGTGGCGCGCAACGGTTCGGCGATCAGGTCGGCCAGGCTCAACCGGGGGTCGCTGGCGGCGCGGGGGCTCTGGAACAGGATCGCCACCCGGGTCCGTACGGCGGCGGGCAGCCGGTGCCGGACCCCCGCGACGGGTTCACCGTCGAGGGTGACCCGGCCGTCGTCCGGGGCGTGCAGGAAGGCCAGCACCCGGGCGAGGGTCGACTTGCCGCTGCCGGAGGGGCCGCGCAGACCGACCGTCTCCCCGGGAGCGACGTGCAGGTCCACGCGGTCGAGGACGCGCTGCCGGCCGTAGTGGACGGTGACCTGGTGCGCGGCGAGCCCGGCGGGCGGATGGTCGACCGTGGTCGTCATGCCGCTGCTCCGGAGGTGAGCGGGTGGTGGCAGGCGACCTGCCCGGTGCCATCGGCCGCCGGGCGGGGCGTGGTGCGGCAGGTGTCGGTGGCCCGGGGGCAACGCGGGGCGAAGGAGCAGCCGTCGGGCAGGTCGGTGAGCATCGGCGGGTGACCGGGCACCGGGGTGAACGCCCGGTCGGGCAGGGCGTCGAGCAGCCCGGCGGTGTAGGGGTGGGCGGGCCTGTCGAACAGGTCCGGGGTGGGCCGGTGTTCGACGATGCGGCTGGCGTACATGACGGCGACGGTGTCGGCGACGCGGCGGGCGGCGGCGAGGTCGTGGGTGATGAGCAGGACGGCGGCCCCGGCGTCGCAGCGGCGGCGCAGCAGGTCCAGGGTGTGCTCCACCAGCGGCCGGTCGAGGCCGGTGGTGGGTTCGTCGGCGAGCAGCAGCGGCGGGTCGGGGGCCAGCGCCAGGGCGGTCGCCAGCCGCTGGGCCATCCCCCCGGACATCTCGTGCGGGTAGCGGTCGAGGTCGGCGGGGTGCAGGCCGACGTCGGCGGCGGCCCGCCCGGCGGTGTCGGCGGCGCTGCGCCGGGGGTGCCCGTGGGCGCGCAGGGTCTCCTCCAGCAGCCGCCGGCCGGTGCGTACCGGGGTCAGGGCGGTGGCGGGGCTCTGCGGGACGAGCCCGACGGCCCGGCCCCGGACGTGCCGGGCGAGGTGCCGTTCGCCCGCCGCGACCAGGTCGACCGGGGTGCCGTCCGCCTGGTGCAGGTGGGCGTGCCCGGTGACGGTGGCGTTGCGGGGCAGCAGACCGAGCAG
This sequence comes from Micromonospora sp. HM134, assembly GCF_007833915.1. NCBI lineage: Bacteria > Bacillati > Actinomycetota > Actinomycetes > Micromonosporales > Micromonosporaceae > Micromonospora > Micromonospora sp. HM134. Next base: position 633,704 of record NZ_CP041061.1, on the reverse strand, counting down.
CGCGTGCGCGAGGACGGACTTGCCGCAGCCCGACTCGCCCACCACGGCCAGCAGTTCGCCCGGGTGCAGGGCGAGGCGCAGGTCGGTGACGGCGTGCACGACGGCGTCGGGAAGCCGGAACCGGACGGTCAGCCCGTCGACCGTCAGCAACGCCGGCCGGCGGCCGGCGGCGGTGGGCACGGTGCCGGTTGCGCTCGCGGTCACAGCTGCAACTCCGCCCGTACGCGGGGGTCGAGGCGGTCCCGCCAGCGGCCGGTGAGCACGGCCAGGGCGAGGGTGACGGCGACCAGGGCCAGGCCGGGGACGATGCTGGCCCACCACGCGCCGGTGAGCAGGGACCGCTGGCCGTCGTTGATCATGTTGCCGATGGAGGCGAGGTGCGGCGGCAGGCCCAGGCCGAGGAAGGACAGCGCGGTCTCGTGCCAGACGGCGTGCGGCACCATCAGCGTGGTCGCCAGCGCGAGCCGGGGCAGCACGTGCGGCAGCAGGTGCCGGGTGAGCACCCGGGCCCGGCCCGCCCCGCCGGAGATCGCGGCGTCGACGAACGGGCGGGACCGCAGGCTGAGCAGTTCGGAGCGGACGATACGGGCGGTGGAGAGCCAGTGCGTCAACGCGATCGAGGCGACGACCGCGCCGAGGCTCGGCCGCAGCATCGCCACGATGAAGATGCCCAGCAGCAGGTGCGGCAGGGCGGCGACGGTGTCGACGACCCGCATCAGCACCCGGTCGACGCGCCCGCCGACGCTGCCGGCGACCGCGCCGACGAGGCCACCGATGACGGTGGCGACCAGCGCGGCGACCACCCCGACGAGCAGCGAGACGCGCAGCCCGTAGAGGCTGCGCAGGGCCACGTCCCGGCCCAGGTCGTCGGTGCCGGCCAGGTGGTCGGGTGAGGGAGCGAGCCGGGTCCGGGCGAGGTCGACCGCGCTCTGGTCCAGCGGCCAGAGCAGGGGCGCGAGCAGGCAGCCGGCGACCGCGACGACGAGCACGGCGGCGGCCACCACCGCGCCGGGCCGTCCGCCCCGCAGCAGGATGGCCGGTCGGCGCGGCGGCAGGCGTCGGACGGGCGGGGCGGGCGGCGGTGGGGCGAGGTCAGTCATCGAGGCGTACCCGGGGGTCGGCGGCGGCGTAGCCGAGGTCGGTGGACAGGTTCGCGGCCAGCACCACCACGGTGGTGGCCAGGGTGGTGGCGGCCAGCAGCGGGAAGTCGGCGCCCAACGCCGCCTGGACGGTGACCGCGCCCAGGCCGGGCAGCGAGAACACGGTCTCCACCAGCACCGCGCCGCCGACGAGTTCGGGCAGGTGGGTGCCGACCAGGGTGAGGAAGGGCAGCAGCGCGGTCCGCAGCGCGTGGCCGAACAGGACGGTACGGCCGGGCAGCCCCCGGGCGCGGGCGGCCAGCACGTGGTCGTCGCGCAGGCTCTCGGCGACGGCGTCCCGGACGAACAGCACGAACCACGGGGCCTGGGAGATCGCCAGCACGCTCACCGGCAGCACCAGGTGCCGGGCCACGTCGGCCGGGTCGGTGCCGGTCGCGGTGATGTCGGTGAGCCCACCGGCGGGCAGCCAGCCCAGGGTGAGGGCGAACACGGCGATCGCGGCCAGCCCGATCCAGAACACCGGCATCGACTGCACGGCGTACGCGACGGTGCGCAGGGCGCGGTCGAAGACACCACCGCGCCGGTACGCGGCGAGGGTGCCCAGCAGCACGCTCGCCACCAGGACGAGGGCGAGGGCCAGGCCGACGAGCAGCAGGGTCCAGCCGGCGCGGGCGGCCAGCACGGAGGTGACCGGTTCGTGGCGGCTGGTGGACCAGCCGAGGTCGCCGCGCAGCAGGTTGCCCACCCAGCGGGCGTACTGCACCGGCAGCGGGTCGTCGACACCCCAGTTGGCGCGCAGCTGCGCGAGGTTCTCCTCGCTGGTGGTGAAGGCCGCCGCGCCCGCGTACTGCTGGGCCGGGTCGATCGGGGAGGCCGCGCCGAGGGCGAACATGCCCATGCTGGTCGCGGCGAGCACCGGTACGGCGACCAGCAGCCGGCGGCGGATCATGACCCCGGCCCCGGCCAGCCGTCGACGGCGGACCGGCGGCGGGGCCGGCGTCGTCACGATGTCTTCTCCCAGGTGTGCACGTTCCACCAGAGGCTGTTGGCGACGTCGTGCTCGTGCGGCTCGACCCGGGGCGTCACCCCGGCCACGGTGTCGCGCACCACGTAGGTGTGTTGCAGGTAGGTGAGGAACACCCACGGCACGTCGGCGGCGAGCTGCTTCTGGAAGGTGGCGTACGCGGCCCGTCGGGCGGCCGGGTCGGCGGTGTCCCGGCCGGCCTGTAGGGCGGCGTCGACGGTGGCGGACCGGTAGGAGCCGGGGTTGAAGAAGCCCTGCCCGGCGAAGGCCGATCCGAACAGCTTGAACGAGACGAAGTCCGGGTCGTACGGGGTGCCGTACCCCATGACCAGCGCGTCGGTCCCCATCCGGGGGGTGATCGCGTCCCAGGTGAGGCCCTGCGGGGTGACCGCGACACCGATCTTGCGGGCGTCGGCGGTGACCGCCAGGGCCAGTTCCTTACGCAGGCTGTCGGTGGCCGGGTACATCAGGGTGAACGCGGCCTGCCGTCCACCCTTGGCGCGGATGCCGTCCGGGCCGGGGGTCCAGCCGGCGGCGTCGAGGATCGCGGTGGCGGCGGCCCGGTCGGCGGTGGGTCGCCCGGTGACCGACGGCTCGGCGAACTCGGAGGTGGGCGGCACCGGGCCGAACGCCGGCTCCCCCGCCCCGCCGAGCACCCCGGTCACCATGGCCTGCCGGTCCACCGCCGTGCTCAGCGCCCGGCGGACCGCCAGGTCGCCCAGGACGGGGTTGCCCATGGGCAGCATCACGCCCCGGTAGTCGGCGGTGGGGACCTTCTGCACCTGCTGGCCGGCCTGGCCGTCGAATCCGGTCGCCAGCTTCGGCGGCAGTTCGGCCGCGTCGAACTCGCCGGCCCGCATCCGCTGCGCGCGGACGTTGTCGTCGGCGACGAACGCCACCACCACGCCGGAGTTCGCCGGCTTGCCGCCCCAGTACCGCTCGTTCGCCGTCAGCACCAGCCGGTCCCCCGGCGTCCAGGACGTCATCCGGTACGGCCCGGTGCCGATCGGCCTGCGGTTGAACTCCGCCCGGTTGACGTCCTGCCCGGCGAACGCCTTCGCCGGCACGATGCCCAGCGCCAGCCGCTGCACGAACGGCGCGTACGGGTGTTTGAGGGTGAAGACCACGGTGGTGGGGTCGGGGGCGGCGACGGAGGCGAGCATGTCGAGGTCCGAGCGGAGCGTCGAGTCGACCTTCGGGTCCAGCACCGCCTGGTAGGTGAAGACGACGTCTCCGGCGGTGAGCGGGCTGCCGTCGTGGAACAGCACCCCGTCGCGCAGGGTCGCCGTGACGGTCCGGCCGTCCGCCGAGACCGTCGGCAGTTCCCGGGCCAGGGCCGGCACGAGCTGGTTGCGGGCGTCCCGGGCGACCAGCCCGTCGAAGATCAGCGACGCGCCGTCGGGGCCGTAGTTGAGCACCGGGTTGAGGGTGTCCGGCTCACCCGCCGTGGCCACCACGACCGGGCCGCTCCCGGTGCGGTCGGTCGACGACGGCGTCGGGGACGCGCAGCCGACGACGACGGCCAGGACGATGCCGAGCAACGCCGGCACGCGTACGGAACGGGACGTGACGTTCTCCGGGGAGATCGCGTCCGTGCGCCTGGGCCCCACCGGCAGCTCCCTCGGGTCGTGGATCGACGCAGGGGCGGGCACTCGGGCCAGGTCGGATCATCGCAGGCCCGGGTACCCGCCACTGCTGCCACTATCGCGTAGTTGCCAGTTATTGGCAATAAGACCCGCCGGCGCGGCACCCGTACGGCACACCCCGCGACGCCGACCGGGCCCGGAACGGACGGCGGGCCCGGAGCCGGGTGGCTCCGGGCCCTGAGGGCGTCCGTGGTCAGGAGATGGCGCAGGTGATGTTGCCGGGCGGCGGGGTGCCGTTGCCGGTGGCGGTGAACCCGAAGGTGGTCGAACCGTTGGGCGCCAGCGCGCCGTTGTAGGCGGCGTTGCGGACGGTGACGTTGCCGGTGGTGCCGGTGTTGACGCCGTTCCAGACGCTACTGATCGCCTGGCCGCTGCCGAGGCTCAGGCCCACGGCCCAGCCGGTGATCGCACCGGAGCTGGTGTTGGCCACGGTGACCTCACCCTGGAAACCGCCGGGCCAGCTGTTGACCGCCTTGTAGGTGGCGGTGCAGCCGCCGGGCCCGCTGGTGGGCGGGGGCGTGGTCGGCGGCGGGGTGGTCGGCGGGGCGGTGGTGGGCGGCGGGGTCGTCGGCGGAGCGGTGGTCGGCGGGGGCGTGGTCGGCGGCGTGGTGGACTGGAACTGGCTGAAGAAGCGCCAGATCTCCCCCGACGTCCAGGTCCGCGAGTCGTTGGGGGTGCCCGACCCGTCGACCGGGCTGGGGGTGTGGTCACCGTCGAACGCGGCCCACTGCACCGGGAAGCCGGAACGGCAGCCCGAGTAGGTCGTGGTGATGTGGGTGAAGCTGTTCAGGGCCGGCTCGCGCGGGCTCTGCGCGGTGCACCCGTTGTTCCGGACGAACGTGTCGCGCAGCGACCGGCCCATCGAGATGTTCAGCACGCTGTCGTGGGTGCCGTGGATGCCGAAGTACGGCACCGGCTGGGTACCGCCGTTGCAGCCACTGAGCTGGGCGCCGGACAGCACCGCGACCGCGCGGACGACGGTGGGCCGGGCGCAGGCCACCGCGTAGCTCATCGCGCCGCCGTAGCTCCAGCCCAGCACGAACCGCTGGGTGGTGTCCACGCACAGGTCGTTCTCGACCTGCCGGAGGATGTCGTCGAAGAGGGTCAGGTCCCGGCCGTTGGTGTTGGCCCAGCCGGCGTCGATGCCCTGCGGGGCGACGAAGATCGTGCTGTTGTTGGACAGCGGCAGCAGGCCGTAGTAGCCGGCCGAGGAGACGTTCTGCGCCGAGCCGTTCAACCAGTGGAAGCCGACGACCAGCCGGTACTGGCGGTTGCGGTCGTAGCCGTCCGGAAGCCGCAGGATGTAGCTGCGGTTCTGCCCGCTGCTGGTGATCGTGCGCGTTCCGTTGCTCAGCGTGGGGGCCTTGCCGCAGCCCGCCGTCGCCGCGAGGGTGCCGTTCGTCGCCGCCTCCGCCGTCGCGGAGAGGCCGCCGTTCAGCGCGCCGCCGACGGTCGCCGCGAGCAGGACGGCCGCGGCGGCGATGGTCGGGAGTAGGTGTCTGTGTCTGACCATTGCTTGGCTCCTTGCCATGGGTCTGGTGTCCCGGTGGTGATACGCGGAGTCGACCCGGCGATGGCCGGCGGGGACGGCAGGATGCGGTGAACGACCCGCACCCCGTCTCCTCGCCGGGGCGGGGCGACTCGGGTGGGCGGACGCGCCCGCTCGGCGCGGACGGCACGACGGCTCGGTGGAGCGGCCCGGACTTGGTCGTCGACCGGCAGGGCGGCGCGAGGGGTGCCCTCGTGTGCCGCTGCCAACGGACTGGGACGACGGGAAGCGTGCCCTTCGCTCCCGGCCGAAAGATAGCAGGTTATCGATAACATACTCAACCGGACGGGCGGTGCCGGCTGTCGGAGCGGGCGTTTCGGCGCACCGCGACGCGACCCGCGTCCCCCGGCCGGCCGGGTCCGGCGCGCCGGATCCGGTCCACCCGCGACGACCCGCCCACCGCCGGCCCGGCCACACCGTCCCCACTGGTCAGCAGCCTTGCCGGGGAGCACCGCCAGCGGATCGGTGAGGGCCGGACAGACCCGCGACCGACCCGCCGACGACCGGGGACCGACCCGCACCGGGACGGGTCGACCGGCCCCGGAACCGACAGCCGTTCTCGAAACTATCGGTTCGCTCAGGTCGCAACTTTCTGAATCCGGCCCCGCCGACCCATGTGACCGTTAACGTCGGCGGCAGCAGGGCGCGGGTGAACCCGCCGCCACCTGCGGCACCGCCGGCCGGGACGGACGCCCGACCGGCGGCGGGTCCGGCCCGGGGCCGGACCCGCCGTGCCCGCCGCCGACCCGGCTCAGACGCTGGCCAGCGCCTCGGTCGGCGGCAGGGCGGCGGCCCGCATCGACGGGTAGACGCCGGCCACCACGCCCACCACCGCCGCACCGCCCAGCCCGGCCAGCGTCGAGCCGAGCGGGATCACCACCGGCCACTGGTGGTACGCGGCGTAGCCGGCGGTGACGGCCAGCCCGAGCAGCGTCCCGACGATCCCGCCCAGCGACGCCAGGGCCACCGACTCGGTGAGGAACTGGCCACGGATCTGCCCCCGGTGCGCGCCGAGCGCGCGCCGTAGGCCGATCTCGGCCCGTCGTTCCAGCACCGAGATGACCATCGTGTTGGCCACCCCGATCCCACCCACCAGCAGCGCCACCGCGGCCAGGGCCAGAAACAGCGACGAGAAGGCGTTCTCGGTGGCACGCTTCGCGGCCAGCGCGTCGGAGGGGCGGCTGACCAGCACGTCGGCCGGGCTCTGCGGGCTGACCGTCTCGGGCAGCACCGCCCGGACCTGCTCCACCGCCGGCTCCAGCGACCGGATGTAGAGCACCGTGGGATGCCCGTCGAAGCCCAGCTCGGACTGCGCGGCCGGCCAGCCGACCAGCACCGACCGGTCGATGTCCGGCAGCAGCGGTACGGCGGCCAGGATGCCGACCACGGTGAACCACCGGTCGCCGATCAACACCTGCTGGCCGGGGCCACCCCCGGCGGGCACGTCGCGTACGCCCAGCCGGGCCGCTGCGACCGCGCCGAGCACCACGGTGGGGAAACGGGCCGTCGCCGGGGTGAGCCAGCTTCCGTGCCGGACCCGGGCGTTGATGATCGGGAGCAGGTCGAGCTGGCTGGCCAGCACCGTCAGACCGGAGCCGTCGTCGGGGTCGGTACGGTCGGAGCGGCGGACCAACCGGTGGGTGTTGGCGACCGCGCTGACGCCGGTCACCGGCCCCACCCGCCGGACCATGGCGGTCGACTCCTTCGGCAGCAGCGCCGGTGGGTCCTGGTCGGGCAGCGCCCGCACCTCCAACATGTTCGTGCCGAGCGCGGAGAGTTCCCGCATCAGCTGGGCCTGGCTGGAGGCGGGGATGCCGGTGACCACGATCATCGTGGCGATCCCGATGGCGATGCCGAGCGCCGACAGCGCGGCCCGGGTGCGCCGGGTACGGATACCGAGCAGCCCCAGACCGAGCAGGTCGGACACGGCCAGCCGGACCGGCCGGGCGGCCTCGCGCGCCGTACCCGGATGCGCGCGGTGCGGCGTACCCCCGTCGGTGGGTGTGCTCATCGGGGCGTCACCACCCGGCCGGAGTCGGCGACCAGGTGGCCGTCGCGCAGCTCCACCCGGCGGGGCAGGCGGGCGGCGATGTCCCGGTCGTGGGTGATCACGGCGATGGTGGTGCCCTCCGCGTGCAGCCGGTACAGCAGCTCCAGGACGGCCTGGCCGGTACGGGTGTCCAGCGCGCCGGTGGGTTCGTCGGCGAGCAGCAGCGCGGGCTGGTGGACCAGGGCGCGGGCGATCGCCACCCGCTGCCGTTCCCCGCCGGAGAGCTGGTGCGGCAGGTGGGTGACGCGGTGCGCCAGGCCGACCCGGTCCAGCGCCGCGAGGGCCAGCGGCCGGCGGTGCCGGCGGGGCACCCCGGCGTAGAGCAGGCCGGTGGCGACGTTCTCGGCGGCGGTGAGCCCGGCGGTGAGGTGGAACTGCTGGAAGACGAAACCCAGCCAGCGCCCGCGCAGCGCGGACAGCTGCCGGTCGGACAGCCCGGCCACGTCGAGGCCGCCGAGGTGCACCGTGCCGGAGGTCGGCCGGTCCAGCGTGCCCATGATGTGCAGCAGGGTCGACTTGCCGGAGCCGGACGGGCCGACGATGGCCAGCATCTCGCCCCCGGTGATGTCGAGCGAGACGCCGGCGAGGGCGGTGACCCCGCCCGGATAGCGCATGGCGGCATCGCGTACGGACAGTACGGTCACGAGGCGGTCACCACCGCGAGGTCCTCGGTGATCCCGTCACCGGAGACCTCGACCATCCCCTTGCTGAACATGCCGGTGGTGACGGCGACGAACCGTCCACTGTCGGCCAGTTGCAGCGCGTAGCCGCCCTCGCTGAGCGCCACCAGCGCGCCGACCGGTACGGCGAGCACCCCTTCCCGGGTCTCGCCGGCCAGGTCGACCTGTACGTCGGCGGCGTCGATCCCGGCCAGGTCGTCGTCCACGGTCACCGTGACGGCCCGCTTCGGCGTGGCGGTCGGGCCGGGGTTGTCGTCCTGGGTGACGGCGGTGGCGACCGCCGAGACGGTGCCGTCGACGGTCTTGTCGCCCGGCAGCGTCACCGTCACCCGGTCGCCCCGCTGGATCGTGCCGGCCTCGGCCACGTCGGCCTGAACGGTGATCACCTTCGCGGTCGGCGTGACGGTCAGCAGCGGCGTCTCGGCGGGGTCCCCGCGCAACGCGGTGACGGCGTCGACCCGGACCGCGCCGGGCAGTACGGCCACGTCGCCGACGGCGATCCGGCCGGTCACCGGCAGTTCGGCGTCCTGCTGCCAGCGCTTGACGGCCCGCATCAGCGAGCCGGTCAGCACCCCCTCGCCCTTGCGGACGACGACCCGGGCCGGGGCGGCAGCCGTCGGCGTGGGTGCCGCCGCGCCCTGGCCGGAGGTGCCCCTGCCCGGCTCCGGTGCCGCCTGCTGCTGCCCGGCGGGCGGTGCGGAGGCGCCGGACTTGACCGGTCGGGAGACCTTCTCCCCCGGTACGGGCTGGTAGCCGATCTCGTACCCCAAGGCCTTGAGGTTGGTGGCGATGATCCGCACGTCGCGGCCCACCGTGCCGGGTTCGGCCAGGTCGCGGTAGAGCGGCAGGCCGCCGTAGAACAGCGGCACCGGCTGGTCGTCGATCCGGTAGAGCTGCTTTCCCCGGGTGACCGTCGCGCCGGCCGGCGGCAGCCAGGTGACCGTCCCGCTCCGGCCGCCCTTCACCGGCTGCGCCCGCCCGTACCCGAGGGTGCCGGTCAGCGACACGGTGGTGGCGAGGTCGGTCCGCACGACGGTGGTGGTCTGCACCGGGACCGGCGGGTCGCCGCCGGCCGTGGCCGGACCACGGTGGACGGACCAGACGACGCCGCTTGCGACGACCGCCACCACCAGGATCAGCACGGCCGGGACGACGACGCGTCGACCGGTACGGCGCGGTGGGCTCTGCGCTGGTGACTGTTCTGTTGACACGCCGCGAGCATGGCGACGGTTCTTCAGAAACCTGTCAGGATCGGCGAATCCACACGGGTTCCTGACATCACGCCCCGACCGTGGTCGGCATGTCATACGCGTTCGTCACCACGGCCCGCCGCTTCGCCGTACCGGCGCTGGTGGTCGGTTGCCTGCTCGCTGGTTGTTCCGCCGCCCCGACCGACGACCGGGCCGACGGCTCACGGGTGGCCTCGGTACGCAGCCCGACCGCCCGCGCCACCGGCCCCGCCGACGTCGAGGACCAGCGCCCGCTGATCCCCCTCGACGCCACCCAAGACGAGATCGAGGCCCTGCGGGCGGTCTGGGGGCGGTGTGTGGCGAAGGAGGGCGGCCCCGGCTACGAGGACGGCCGGAGCGTGATCTGGAAGGAGAGCCAGAACGACCCGAAGGCGAAGCGGGTACGGGCGGCGTGCCGGTCGACGGAGCCGGAGTTCTTCGAGGAGCGCCAGAAGCGTACGGACAACGCGGCGTTCCGGGACAACCAGCGCGAGTGGTACCGGTGCGCCAAGCAGGCCGGTTACCGGTTGACCACGCCCGACGAGGACGGCGAGTTCGGGATCACCGAGGTCGGCCCGAACGGTGACTTCCAGTCGCCCAAGATGACGGCGTGCCGGCGGGAGGCGTTCAGCCGGTGACCGGGGCGTCGGGCCACCCAACAGCCCAATATCCACCTTTCGGCTGGTAATCAGCCCTCCGTTCGGGTAGGTTCGGTCCAACGAATGGACTACATGACGCGGTGACCATGCCCGTGATCGTGACCCTGCGACAGCACGCAGCCCGTCCGCGTGCTCAGCCGATGTGTCGCCTCCGATCAGCGGGCACCTGCGGAAGGTCCAGCATGCTCACCACCTCCGAACCGACCCTCGACCCGGACGGCGCCACCGCCGACGACCTGGTGGCCACGATGGCAGCCCTGCCGGCCGGCGATCCGCGTCGGCCGGCGCTGCGGGAACGCGCCATCGAGGCGTGGCTGCCGCTCGCCCGGCACCTGGCCCGCCGCTACGCCGGGCGCGGCGTCCAGGACGACGACCTCACCCAGACCGCGGCGGTCGGTCTGATCAAGGCGGTCGACCACTTCGACCCGGCCCGGGGCGTCGCCTTCACCGGGTACGCCATTCCCACCGTGGTCGGCGAGATCAAGCGGTACTTCCGGGACCGCACCTGGTCGGTGCGGGTCCCCCGCCGGCTCCAGGAGCTACGGCTGGCGATCAGCGAGGCGAACGGCACCCTCACCCACACACTGGGGCGGTCGCCGACCGTCGCCGACATCGCCGCCTACCTCGACCTGTCCGAAGAGACCATCCTGGAGGGGCTGGAGGGGGCCCGCGCCTACCGGGCGACCTCGCTGTCCACCCCCGTCGGCACCGACAGCGGCATGGAACTCGCCGACACCCTCGGGGCCGAGGACCACGACCTCGAACTCGTCGAGATCCACGTCGCCCTCGGCCCCGCCCTCGCCGCCCTGCCGGAACGCGAACGCCTGATCCTGACCCTGCGGTTCCACGGCAACCTGACCCAGGCGGAGATCGCCGGCCGGATCGGCATCTCGCAGATGCACGTCTCCCGGCTGATCAGCCGGGCACTGGCCACCCTGCGCGGCCGGCTCGTCCGCGGGTGAGTACGGCGGGCCACCACGGGTAATCCGCGGCCATGGCTCGCTACACGAAACCCGAGCTGCGCGAGCAGCTCAAGGAGGAGATCCGGGCCGGTGACCGGGGTGGACGACCGGGGCAGTGGTCGGCGCGCAAGTCGCAACTGCTGACCCGCGAGTACCAGCAGCGCGGCGGCGGCTACCAGGGCCCACGGGACGAACGGCAGCAGTCCCTGCGCCGCTGGGGCGACCAGAAGTGGCGGACCAGGCGGGGCACCACCCGGGCCCGGCACGACGGTGAGACCGACCGGTACCTGCCCGACAAGGCGTGGAAGCAGCTCTCCCCGCAGCAGCAACGGGCCACCGACGCGCGTAAGCGCCGGGCGTCGACCTCCGGCCGGCAGTACGTGGCCAACACCGGCCCGGCCAAACGCGCACGCCGCAGCGTCACCTCGGGTGGGTCGCTGACCGAGCTGACCGTCGCCGAGGCGACCCGGCACGTCCGCGATCTCGACACCGCACAGCTACGGGCCGCCCTGCGGGCCGAACGCCGGGGCAAGGGGCGTAAGACGCTGCTCCGGCGGCTGGAGTCCGCGCTGGACCGCCGCTGACCGGACCGGCGCTCCGGCTTGCGGCCGTCGGGCCACCGCCCGTACGGCGGCCCGGGGCGTGACCGCTGCCGTCGGGTCGCCGGGCCGGTCGCCCGTGCGGCGGCCGGCACCGGGAGTGCATATCCTCGACGGGTGGAGGACAGCGAGCAGATCGTGCTGGCCGAGATGCTGCAGTCGGCCGAGGACGCCGCGCCGGTCGAGGCGGTCGAGGCGGTCACCGGGGCGATCGCCACGGCGTTGAACGCGCTCGGCGTCTCCCTGCTGATCGCCGCCCTCAGCGGCCGGGCCCTGGTCCGGCTGACCCACCAGCCGGGCGCCGCCGGGCCGGGCCGCCTCCAGGGCGAGGAACTCGCCGAGGTGCTGCCCTTCGACGGCGGCCCCTACGAGCAGGCGGTACGCCACCAGGTCCCCCGGGTGCTTCCCGGCGACGGGCGGTGGACGCTGCTCGCCCCCGTCACCGAGCGCGGCGAGGCCATCGGCCTGTTGGAGATCGACCTGCCCGACGAGCCGGACGCCGAGGTGATCGAGCGGGTCGCCCGTACCGCGCACGCGTTGGCGTTCGTGGTGATCGCCAACCGGCGGCACACCGACCTGTTCGAGTGGGGGCAGCGCAGCACCCCGTTCACCCTCTCCGCCGAGATCCAGCGTCGGCTGCTGCCCGCCTCGTTCACCTGCGAGGCCGGGGCGTTCGCCCTCTCCGGCTGGTTGGAGCCGGCCGCGAGCGTCGGCGGGGACACCTTCGACTACAGCGTGGCCCGGGACGTGCTGCACCTCAGCGTCACCGACGCGATGGGCCACGGGGTCGCCAGCGCGCTGACCGCCACCCTGGGGGTGGGCAGCCTGCGCAACACCCGCCGCCGGGGGGTGAGCCTCACCGGTCAGGCCGACGAGGCCAACCGCGCCATCGCCGCACACGCCAACGTCCGCGGCGCGTACGTGACGGCGGTGCTGGGCCGGATCGACCTGCCCACCGGGCGCTGCGAGCTGCTCAACGCCGGGCACGTGCCCCCGATGCTGGTGCGTGACGGCCGGACCACGATGCTGGAGCTGCCCGGCAACTTTCCGCTGGGCATGTTCCCCGAGGCGGGGTTCCGCAGCGGGGAGGTCGTCCTGCGGCCCGGTGACCGGCTGGTCGTGGTCACCGACGGGATGCGCGAACGCAACGCCGCCAATCTCGACCTGCCGGCCGCCCTGCGCGACATCGCCTCGTTGCACCCCCGCGAGGCGGTCCGGGCGCTGTCGGACGCGGTGCTGTCCACCGCCGGCCCCGACCTGGCCGACGACGCCACCCTGATGATCGTCGACTGGTACGGCGACCACGGGCCGCGCCGCAGCACCGCCGGTGCGGACACCGAGCGGGCCAGCGCCTCGTCCCGGTGAGGATGCTCACGCCACCGGGGATGCCACCTCGGCGTCGCGCACCGTGTCGAAGATGTCGATGACCTGGTCGACCGAGGTGATCGACAACACCGTCCGGACCGACCGGCGGACCCCGGCCAGCCCCAGCCAGCCGTTGCGTTCCCGCAGCTCACGATAGGCGACAACCAGCGCGCCGAGGCCGCTGGAGTCCATGAACCCGACGCCGGTCAGGTCGACCACCACCACCCGGGTGCCACCCTCGACCACCTCGCGTAACCGTTCGCGCAACTGGGGCGTGGTGCTCATGTCCAGGTCACCGGCGACTTCGACCACCGTGCCGGCCCCCTCCCGGCGGGTCGACAGCGTGAATTCCACCCGAACCCCCTTCGTCAAGGCGTACCGGACATCCGGCGACGCGGTACGTCGTACCCACGGTGCCAGAATCCGAACGGGAGCGCTCGCGGACGTCCGCCGGGTGTCCCGGTGCGTCCGGGGGTGCGGGCGGTGACTCGACGGTTGGCGTAAGGACCGAGGCACTCGCTCCTACGACTGTCGTGACCTGCGTGATCGCCCGGGAGCAATTGCGTACGGCTTGCCGCGCAAACACGTACATAGCTCACCTGGGCGTCTTGACCAGCACCGCATCGTCGGTACGGTCCTTACTCACGCGACGCGTTTCTCCCGATGTGGACGTCGCGGCTGGTCTTCGATCGGAAGGCGACACATGACAACTCCCCCAACCACCAGGGCACGCCGGGGTCGACGGACCCTCGGCCTGATAGCCGCCGGGCTGCTGCTGGCCGGCGCGCTCCCCGGCACCGCGTCGGCGGCGGAGCCCGATCCGCGCGTCGGCCTCGGCGGCGGCTGGCTCGACGCACAGTCCGCGATCAGCAATCTGGAACACGTCGCACACCGCGACAAGCCGGCCGGATTCGTCGACCCGACGAACCCGGGCAACGGCGGGTACTACAACTCGGATCTCGCCTTCGGCGGCCGGTACGCCTTCCAGGGCAACTACAACGGGTTCACCATCGTCGACATCGCCGACCCGGCCGAGCCGACGCTGGTCACCAGCGTCGTCTGCCCCGGCGGGCAGGGCGACCTCTCCGTGCACGGCAACCTGCTGTTCATGTCGGTCGAGGAGAGCCGGGGTCGGGTCGACTGCGGCACCAACCCCAACGTCGGCACCCGGTTCCAGGGGGTGCGGGTCTTCGACATCAGCGACGTCCGCAGCCCGGTGCAGGTGGCGGCCGTCCAGCTCTGCCGTGGCTCGCACACGCACTCCGTGGTGACCGACCCCCGCGACGCCGACAACGTCTACGTCTACGTCTCCGGCACCACCTCGGTGCGGCCGGCGACCACGATGGAGGGCTGCAACAACAACGCGGCCGACGGGGAGAACCCGTCACGGTGGCGGATCGACGTCATCAAGGTGCCGCTGGCCGCCCCGCAGGACGCCGCCGTGGTGAACCAGCCGAGGCTGTTCCAGGACCCGGTCACCGGTCGGGTCGACGGCCTCCAGAACGGCCCGGTGACGCCCCGGCACCCGTCCGGGTCGACCTGGTCGCCCACGCCGAACACCAACGCCTGCCACGACATCACCGCGTACCCGGAGATCGGGCTCGCGGCCGGCGCGTGCCAGGGCAACGGCATCCTGATCGACATCTCGGACCCGGCGAACCCGAAGCGGATCGACGAGGTGGCCGACCCGAACTTCGCGTACTGGCACTCGGCGACGTTCAACAACGACGGCACCAAGGTGATCTTCACCGACGAGTGGGGCGGTGGCAGCGGCGCACGCTGCCGCGACACCGACCTGCCGCAGTGGGGCGCCAACGCCATCTTCGACATCGTCGACCGGAAGATGACCTTCGCCAGCTACTACAAGCTGCCGGTGCCCCAGTCGTTGCAGGAGAACTGCGTCGCGCACAACGGCTCGCTGATCCCGGTGCCCGGCCGCGACGTCATGATGCAGGCCTGGTACCAGGGCGGCATCTCGGTGTTCGACTTCACCGACTCGAAGAACCCGCGCGAGATCGCGTACTTCGACCGGGGACCGGTCAACCCGAGCGCGCTCGTGCTGGGTGGCTTCTGGTCGGCGTACTGGTACAACGGCAACCTCTACGGTAACGAGATCGCCCGGGGCTTCGACGTGTTCAAGCTGACCCCCAGCGCCCACCTGTCGGCGGCCGAGATCGAGGCCGCCACCCAGGTGAAGCTGGCCGGGTTCAACGCCCAGGGGCAGCCGAAGATCAGCTGGACGCCGAGCTTCGCGCTCGTCCGCGCCTACCACGACCAGTTGGTCCGGGCCGGCGCGATCGACCAGGCGTTGAGCGCGGAGGTCGACACGGCCCTGGGCCGGGCCGGCGGGTTCGCCGCCGAGGGCAGGCGGTTCGCCGCCGAGACGCAACTGCGGACGCTCGCCGACCGGCTCGACGCCGCGGCGTACGGGACGCTCCGCAGGGCCGTGGTGGACCTCGCGGACACCTTCAACCCCCGGGTCTCCGCCACGGTGGGCCCGGCCGAGCCGACCGGCAACAACGGCTGGTACACCGATGCCGTCACGCTCACCCTGACCGGCCTGATCCCCGGCATGTGGACCGGCCAGTACTCCGTCGACGACGGCGTGACCTGGGTGGACGTGCCGGCCAGCGGCGTCGCGACGATCAGTGCCGAGGTCAGGGGTTCGGTGCGGTACCGGGCGGTCGACGGGGCCGGCAACACCTCCCGGCAGGGCAGCCAGTGGCTCAAGATCGACCGGACCGCCCCCGAGGTGCAGGTGTCCGGGCTGACCGAGGGCACGGCGTACGGCGACTCCGGCACGGTGACGGTGGACTGGACGGTCACCGACACCGGTTCCGGGCCCGGCATCAACCCGGACAGCGCGCTGCTGGACGGCAAGCGGGTCGCCCGGGGGGCGACGGTCACCCTGTCCGGCCTCCCGCTGGGCAGCCACACCCTGACGGTGACCGCGAAGGACAAGGCCGGTAACACCACCAACCGGTCCGTCACGTTCACCACCACGACGTCCTTCGCCGACCTCCAGGCCCTCGTCGACGGCTACCGGTCCGCCGGCACCGTCAGCGCGGGCAACGCCGACAAGCTGACCACCAGCCTCGGCAAGGCCGGCGCGGCGGCCAGCGGCGGCCAGCCGGCGGAGGCGGTCACCCACCTGACCGCCTTCCTCGACCAGGCCCGCGCGCTCAACGCCATCGGGGCGCGCAACCTGCTGGTCCGCGACGCCCAGGCGCTGATCGACCAGTTCGACAGGTAACCCGCCCGGTCCGGCCGGACCGACGGGACCGCACGGAACCGGGGCCTGCCCAGCATCGCTGGGCAGGCCCCGGCCGTCCCCGACCGTTGTGGCCCCGGGCCGGCGCCGCCTGGCGGCGGCTCAGCCGAGCTTGGCCAGCATCTGCTGCATGCGCTGGATCTCGATGCCCTGGTCGGCGTTGACCTCCCGGGCGAACTGGTCGCTCGCCGGTTCCAGGCCGCCGCCGGCGGCGTACAGCTGCTCCACCATGGTCAGTGCGCCCTGGTGGTGACGGATCATCGCGGTGAGGAAGAGCCTGTCGAACTCCGTACCGCGCGCCTGCTTGAGCTGGTCGAACTGGGCGGCGGTGAGCATCCCCGGCATGAGCGCGTCGTGCGCCGCCCCGTCGTGCGGGCCGGCGGCCGGCACGTTGCGCTCGGCGAGCCAGGTGCGCATCCGGGCGATCTCGTCGCCCTGCGACACCTCGATCCGCTTGGCCAGCAGCGTCACGTCGGGGCTGGTGGTACGCCCGGGCAGCAGCGCGGTCATCGCCAGGGCCTGGGTGTGGTGCGGGATCATGCCCTGCACGAAACGGCTGTCGGCGGCGGTGAACCCGGGCGGCGAGACCTGCGACAGGTCGGTGCCGGACAGTTGCCGGCCCGGCTGCCCGGGTGCGCCGGGCTGCACCACGCGTGACGTCGGCGGTTGGTACGCCGGGTCGTCCCGGCCGGCCCAGACGGCGACGCCCACCGCCGTGCCGAGGACGGCCGTGGCGACCACACCGGAAACGACCACGCGACGGGGCAGCGGCACGGTTCACCTACCAGTCCTGGGCTTGAGCTGCGCGGATTCCATGGGCATAGTGCCTCACCCCGACCCCGCCCACCAGCCCACGAGCCGGTGGATTCGACCCGCCCCCGGGCGACTTTTGTACGACCATCGAAAAGTTTCCCCGAATCGATCCAAAGTGCTAGTGTCTGCGATCAATCTTTGGTGTGACGCGTTCCCTACCGGACCGCCAACGGGAGAAAGTGGCGCGGTCCCCCGGCCGGGCCCACCACCACTGGAGGCACCATGACCACCCCGCACCGGCGGCACCGGCGGCGCAGATCCGCGCTCGTGGCCGCCGGCACCGCCCTGGCGACCGCGCTCGCCACCGGGTCCGTCGCCCCGGCCACCGCCGCCCCCGCCGCCGACCTGCCGCCCCAGGAGCCCGGCGTCACCCTGCGCACGTACGACATGGGCACCCCGCTGTCCGCGCTGTGCACCCTCAAGCCCGCCCAGACACCGAACGTCGACAAGCTGATGCCGCAGGTCAACTGGAGCAGCACCGACGACTTCGGGCTCTCCGACCGGTTCGTCAGCCACGTCACCGGCAACCTCGCCGCACCCGTCGACGGCGCCTACGCCTTCCGCCTCACCAGCGACGACGGCTCCCGACTGAGCATCGGCGACACCGTCGTCGTCGACCACGACGGGCTGCACGGGGAAACCGCCAAGGAGGGGTCGACCACCCTCACCGCCGGCCGGCACCCGCTGCGCATCGAGCACTTCGACGACGGCGGCGGCCAGGTGCTCCGGCTGGAATGGCGTCCGCCCGGCAGCGCCGACTTCACCCTCGTCCCGACCTCCGCGCTGAGCACCGACGCCGGGGTCGTCCGGGTCACCGCGCCCGGCTGGAAGTACTGCGAGGGGGCCACCGACTCGGCCGGCGACGGCCTGCCGCTCGACCGGGTGCACCCCGGCTACACCCTCACCGACCTGCGCCCCGACGGGTTCCGACCACAGGTCACCGGGATGGCGTTCCGACCCGACGGCGCGCTCGTGCTGAGCACCTGGGGCGGCACCGACAACGCCACCGGCGAGATCTGGGTGGCCACGGGCGCGACCGGCGCGACCGGCCCCGACCAGGTCACCTACCGCCGGTTCGCCGACGGGCTGCGCGAGCCGCAGGGCGTCGCCGTGGTCGACGGCACCGTCTACGTCAGCCAGAAGCACGAACTGACCGCGCTGCGCGACACCGACGGCGACGGCGTCGCCGACGACCGGCGTACGGTCGCCACCTGGCCGTGGGGCGGCAACTTCCACGAGTTCGCGTTCGGCCTGCTCTACCGGGACGGGTTCTTCCACCTCAACCTGTCGGTCGCGATCAACCAGGGCGGGGCCACCACCGTGCCGCAGCCCGCGCCCAACCGGGGCACCTCGATCACGGTGAACGCCCGGACCGGCAAGATCACGTACGTGGCCGGTGGGCTGCGCACCCCGAACGGGATCGGCTGGGGGCCGCGCGGCGAGGTGCTCGTCACCGACAACCAGGGCGGTTGGCTGCCCGCGTCCAAGCTGGTCCAGATCCAGCAGGGGGCGTTCTTCAACCACTACACCACCCCCGACGGGCCGTACGACGACAAGCCGGTCACCCGGCCCATCGTCTGGCTGCCGCAGAACGAGATCGGCAACTCCCCGTCCAGCCCGGTGCTGTTGACGCAGGGCCCGTACGCCGGGCAGCTCGTCGTCGGCGACGTCACCTACGGCGGCCTGCAACGGGTGTACCTCGACGAGGTCGAGGGGCAGTACCAGGGGGCGGTGTTCCGGCACACGCAGGGCCTGGAGGCCGGCGTCAACGAGGTCACCCTCGGCCCGGACGGCGCGCTCTACGTGGGCGGCGTGGGTGCCGGCGGCAACTGGGGCCAGGAGGGCAAACTCAGCTACGGGTTGCAGAAGCTCACCCCCAACGGCACCTCGACCTTCGAGGTCAAGCAGATGCGCGCCACCGCCAACGGGTTCGACCTGGAGTACACCGAGCCGGTCTCGACCGAGACCGCCGCCCGGCTCGCCGAGGCGTACCAGGTGACGCAGTGGCGCTACGGGGCGACCAGCCAGTACGGCGGCCCCAAGCTCGACCTGGAGAAACTCACCGTGACCAGGGCGGTGCTGGCGGCCAACGGGCGCACCGTGCGGCTGCGGATTCCGGGCCTCAAGGAGAACCGGGTGGTGCACGTCCGCTCGCCGCGCCCGTTCTCCGCCGCCGACGGCGAGCAGCTGTGGAACACCGAAGCCTGGTACACGCTCAACGAGATCCCCGGCCGGGTGGCCCAGCCGCAGACGTTCTTCGAGGCCGAGGAGGGCCGTACCGTCGGCGTCGGGATGGCCACCGACCACGCCGCCTACTCCGGTGCCGGCTTCGCCGCCGGATTCGCCGACGACGGCGCGTCGACCCGGATCTCCGTCGACGTCCCCGAGGCCGGCAACTACGACCTGGCGATGCGCTACAGCAACGGCCCCAACCCGTTCTCCGGCCCGAAACAGCTCAGCCTGCACGTCAACGGCAAGCGGATCGAACAGACGATCTTCCCCTCCACCGTCACCTGGGAGGAGTGGGGCACCGTCACCACCAAGGCGCACCTGCGCCGGGGCCGCAACATCGTCGAGTACCGCAAGGAGAGCGCGGACTCCGGGCACGTCAACCTCGACGTGCTCGCCGTCCGGCCACGCGGGGAACGGATCACCCTCTTCGACGGCGGCGACCTCACCGAGTGGCAGCACACCGACGGGCGCGAACCGGAGTGGACGCTCGACGGCAACACCATGACCGTACGCGGCGGCGACCTGCGTACCGTGCAGGCGTTCGGCGACTTCCGGCTGCACGTCGAGTTCAACCTGCCGCTCTACCCGCCGGAGGTGACCGGCCAGCAGCGCGCCAACAGCGGGGTCTACCTCCAGGACCGCTACGAGATCCAGGTGCTCGACTCGTTCGGCATCGACCCGCCGCAGAACAACGACGCCGCCGCCATCTACACCCAGAAGGCGCCCGACGTGAACGCGGCCCGACCGCCGCAGACCTGGCAGACGTACGACATCGAGTACCGTCAGGCCCGCTACGACGCGGCCGGCGTCAAGGTGGCGAACCCCCGGGTCACCGTGGTGTGGAACGGCGTCACCGTGCACGACGACGTGGAGATCCTCGGCCCGACCGGCGGCAGCCGGCCCGAGGGTCCGGCGGCCGGCGCGATCCGGCTCCAGGACCACGGCAACCCCGTCCAGTACCGCAATATCTGGATCAAGCCGCTGGCCGGGTGACCCGGCCGGCAGGCGATGCGGCCGGGACCGTTGCGGCGGTCCCGGCCGTTCCGCGTCGCGAATCGGCCGGCCGTCGTCGTGGCGCGGACCGCCCGCCGCTCCCGGGAATCGCGGTACGGTCCGGCGCCCTGCCACCGACGCAGATACCGTCCTGATCGGACAGTAGGGACAGGACGGTCGAGGGGGAAGCCATGACGTCGGCGTGGCCACCCGCCCCCATCGGCATCGATGCCGACCGCTGGGTGACCCGGTCGGTCCGCCGCACGGTACTCGCCGTGACCCACACCGTCGCGAGCTGCCACCGGCTGCTGGACGTCGTCGGCCACGTCGAGAGCGATCCTCGGGTGCAGGTGGTCTACACGGTGGCACCGGACGTCTTCAACCACCAGGTGAACCAGCTCCTCGACCGGCTCGGCGCGCTCGTCCTGCCCTGGCAGCAGGCCGTCCGGGAACGCTTCGACCTCGGCCTCGCCGCCGCCCACGGCGGGTTGCACCAGGTCCACGCCCCCCTGCTGCTGATGGCCCACGGAGCCGGGCGCAGCAAACGGGTCCGGTCCGGCCCGGACGCCGGGCCGGCACCCACCGACCGCCCCGTCTACGGCCTCGACGCGCAACGGCTCACCCATGACGGGCGGGTCCTCCCGGCGGCGCTCGCCCTCTGCCACGACTCCGAGGTGGAGGTGCTGCGACGGCAGTGCCCGGAGGCGGTCGGCGCGGCGGTGGTCGTCGGTGACCCCTGCGTCGACCGGCTCGTCGCCAGCCTGGCCCGACGCCCCGACTACCGGCGGGCTCTCGGGCTCGGTGAGCAGCAGGAACTCGTGGTGGTCGCCTCCACCTGGGGCCCGGACGGCAGCTTCGGTCGTTGGCCCGACCTGCTTCCGCAGGTGATGACGCAGCTCCCGGCCGACCGGTACCGGGTCGCCGCGCTGCTGCACCCGGCGATCTGGGCCGCCCATGGGCACCGCCAGGTCCGCGCCTGGCTCCGGGGGTGCCTCGACGCCGGGCTGCTGCTGCCCGAGCCGACCGAGGACTGGCGGGCCCCCCTGGTCGCCGCCGACCATGTCATCGGTGACCACGGCTCCGTCACCGCCTACGCCGCCGCCGTCGGACGACGGACCCTGGTCCTTCCCACCCCGGAGCCGGCGCCCGCCCCCGGAACACCCCAACACCTGCTCGCCCTCCACGCGCCCCGGCTGGACCCGCACCAGCCGCTGCTGCCCCAGCTCGCCCGGACCGGCGAGGTCGACCGGGCGGCGGTGACGGGCGCGTTGACCGCCCGTCCGGGCGACGCCGCGCTGCTGCTGCGGCGCACCATGTACCGCCTGCTCCAGCTCACCGAGCCCGACCGGCCCCCGCGGACCGGCCCCGTCCCGGTGCCCCGCTCCGGCCACCGGGACACCGATCCGAGCGGGTGACCCGTCGTCCCGGCACCGCCGGCCACCCCGCACGGGTCGCTCAGCGACCGGGCGTCGGACCCCCGGGCAGGTCGGGGAGCGGCGACCGCGACGGACGCCACTCCAGCAGCAGCGCCGTCGCGTCGTCGTCGAGCTGCCCCTCCTGGTAGGCGACCACCGCGCGCACCAGCCGGCGCATCGTCTCCGGGGTCGCCAACCGGTCGTTGAGGGCCCGGTTGACGAAGTCGACGAGACGCTCCAACCCGAACCGCTCCCCGTCGACGCCGCGCGCGTCGGTGATGCCGTCGGTGTAGGCGAGGATGCGGTCCCCCGGATGCAGCTCCTCCTCGTACACCTCGGGGCGGTGGGTCGTCAGGTGGCCCAGGCCGAGCGGGAGCGCGGTCGGGCCCGGCAGTTCGCGGATCGCCTTGCCGTCGCGCAGCAGCAGGGCGCCCGGGTGACCGGCGTTGATCACCCGGAGCCGACCGGTGCTCCGGTCCAGCTCGGCCAGCAGCGCGGTGGCGAACAGGTGGGGGTGCTCGGAGCGCACCCACCTGTCGATGCTGATCGCCGTGTCGACCAGGTCGAGGCCGCACCGGCGGGCGTTGCGGTAGGCGCTGACCACGAGGGAGGCCAGGGTGCTCGCCTTGATGCCGTGCCCGCAGGTGTCGAACAGCCCGACGCTGAGCACGTCACCGTTGAGGGCGTAGTCGACGATGTCGCCGCCGACGTCGTAGCACGGTTCGAGGATGGTGGTGAGCAGCATGTCGTCGGTGGCGAAGGTCAGCGGGGGCAGCAGGCCCCAGACGATCTCGGCGGCGACCTGCATCGGCAGCCGACGTCGCAGCCGCTCGACCACGTCGCCGTACGGTCGGCGGTTCACCACCAGTTGACCGACGCAGGTCGCCAACTCCCAGGCCGGCTCGTCCATCGCCGGGTCCCCGGCGACCGGCGAGACGATCTCCAGGACACCCATCCGCTCGCACCCGACCAGCAGCGGCACCCAGACCCGGTCCGGGCTGTCGGCCGCCCGCTGCACGTCGAGGCCGGTGAACGCCCGACCGGCGAGGGTCGTCTCGATCGACAGCTCACCCCGGTCGAGGCCGGCACCGAGCAACGGTACGAGACTGGCCTGCTGGTAGTCGGCCAGGTAGATCACGATCTCGGTGGCGTCCATGGCTGGCGCAGCCCGGTTCACCAGCATGGGCAGGTCGTCCGGCCCACCGCGGGGTGCGGCGAGTTGGAGCCAACGCACCGCGTCACCCGCGTCGACCATCTACCTGAGCCTCCCCCACGTTGTCCTCCACACCGTAGGAGTCACGGGGACAACCCGCCACCGGCCGATACGGGGGCACAGCGGACAGGGAGAATGCCGGTGGCGGACATCTCCGGCCCGCCCGAACGCAGGAGGCAGCGTCGTGATCGTCGCAGGGCTCGTCCTGGCCGGAATCTCCGGCCTCGTCCACGTCTACATCTTCTACCTGGAGTCCGTCGTCTGGACCTCCGCCCGCGCCCGCGCGGTCTTCGGCACCAGCCGCCAGGAGGCGGAGGTGACCCGGCAGCTCGCCTTCAACCAGGGCTTCTACAACCTCTTCCTGGCGGTCGCGGTGGTCGTCGGCATCGTCGCGTACGCCGTGGGCGCGCACACCGTCGGCGCGACCCTGGTCTTCGTCGGCGCCGGGTCGATGGTCGCCGCCGGTCTGGTGCTGCTGATCTCGGCACCGTCCAAGGCCAGCGCCGCGCTCAAGCAACTCCTCCCTCCACTGCTCGGCGTCGTCGCCCTGGCGGTCGGGCTCAGCCTCGGATAGCGAGGCGGGACAGCGACGCTCCGTGATGTCCTCGTACGATGCTGCCACCGTACGACCGACAGGAGCGCTCCATGTCCCCTCATCGCCCACGGTGGGCTGCGGCCGTCGTCGGCTGCGTAGCCCTCCTGCTCACCGGTTGCGGGCAGAGCGACCCGGCGGCGGCGCCACCCTCGGCGAGTGCGACGCCGACGACCGTGACCAGCACCACCCTGGCCGCCTCGACCCCGACCACCGCCGCACCGGATCTGCCGACGTTGCAGAAGCAGGCGACCGCCGCGCTGATCGCCCCGGGTGGCCTGGTGGCCGTCGGAGGTGCGCGTAAGCCTTCGGAAGACGAGAAGGAGACCTTCTGGGTGACCGACGTGTGCGACCGGAACATCGCGGCCGACGCCGGCCCGGTGCACGCCAGCCACGCCCGCACCTGGTCCGCCGACGGGCTGTGGGTGCGCAACACGACCCACGCGTACACCGTCCCCGGCACCACCGTGCTGGCCCAGGTGAAGGAGGCCGTCGGCAGTTGCAAGAAGTACAAGTCGCAGGACGAGTCGATCGCCATCCTCGGGCCGGCGACCCTGCCGAGTTACCCGGGTACGGAGGCGCGCTACGGATACTGCTACCGCACCGAGCGGGCCAGCGGGACGGACTTCGTCGCCTGCGACGCCTTCCTCGCCCGGGGCAACCTGGTGTCGGCCGTGATGGTGATCCGGGGGTCCAGCCGCAAGAGCAACACCGACGGCCTGGTGGTCGTCGCGGCGGTGGCCGCCGAGGCGCTCGGCCGGGGCGCGGCCTGAGACCGGGCGCGCCGGTCAGGGACGGTAGCGGTAGCCCATGCCCGGCTCGGTGATCAGGTGCCGGGGCCGGGCCGGGTCGACCTCCAGCTTGCGCCGCAACTGCGCCAGGTACTGCCGCAGGTAGTTGGTCTCCTGCTGGTACTCCGGCCCCCACACCTCGTGCAGGAGCTGACGTTGGCTGATCAGCTTCCCGGGGTGACGCAGCAGCCGTTCCAGCACCGCCCACTGGGTGGGGGTGAGCCGGACCTCGGTGCCGTCGTCCCGGGTGACGGTGCGGGCGGCGAGGTCGACGGTGTGCCGCCCCACCCGGGCGGTCGCGGTGGCGTCGGCCGGTGAGGTGGCGAGGCGGCGGGTGACGGCGCGGATCCGGGCGAGGAGTTCGTCCACCCCGAACGGCTTGGTGACGTAGTCGTCGGCACCGGCGTCGAGGGCGGCGACCTTGTCGGCGCTGCCGGCCCGGCCGGAGAGCACGATGATCGGGATGCCGGTCCAGCCGCGCAGGCCCCGGATCACGTCGACGCCGTCGAGGTCGGGCAGGCCGAGGTCGAGCACCACCAGGTCCGGCGGGTGGCCGGCGGCGGCCTTCAGCGCGGCCGTGCCGGTCCCGGCGACCTCGACGTCGTACCCCCGGGCGCGCAGGTTGATCCGCAGCGCGCGGAGGATCTGTGGTTCGTCGTCGACGACCAGGATGCGGGTCACCGGACCGGCCTCTCGTAGGCGGCGGGTAGCCGCAGCACCATGGTCAGCCCTCCGCCGGGGGTGGTTTCCGGGGTGATGCTGCCACCCATCGCCTCGGCCAGCCCCCGGGACAGGGCCAGCCCGAGCCCCACCCCGGTCTGGTTGTCCCGGTCGCCGAGCCGCTGGAACGGCAGGAACACGTGTTCCCACCGGTCCTCGGGGATACCGGGGCCGGTGTCGATGACCCGCAGCTCCACCCGCCCGGCGTGGGCGCTGGCGGTGATCGTGGGGGGCCGGCCGGCCGGGCTGTGCCGCAGCGCGTTGGCGACGACGTTGACCAGCACCCGTTCCAGCAGGCCCGGGTCGGCGTCGACCGCCGGCAGGTCGGCGGGGATGTCGGTGCGCACCCCGGCGGCGGCCGGCCCCAGCTCGTCCAGGGCCAGCGGTACGGCGTCCTCCAGCCCGACGGCGGTGCGGGTGACGCCCAACGCGCCGGCCTGCAACCGGCTCATGTCGAGCAGGTTCGCCACCAGCCGGCCGAGCCGGTCCAGGGACTCGTCGGCGGTGGCGAGCAGTTCGGCCCGGTCCTCCGGGTCGAACTCGACGTCGGGGCTGCGCAGGCTGCTCACCGCCGCCTTCGCCGACGCCAGCGGCGTACGCAGGTCGTGGCTGACGGCGGCGAGCAGCGCGGTGCGCAACCGGTCGGCCTCGGCGAGCGGCCGGGCGGTGGCCGCCTCCTCGGCGAGCCGTTCCTGGCGCAGCGCGACGGCGGCCTGGGCGGCGAACGCCTCGACGATGCGCCGGTCGGCGGCCTCCAGCCGGCGACCGCTGAGCACCACGGTCAGCCGCTCGTCGACCGGCACCGTGGTCTCCCCCGCGCCGGGGCTGCCCGCCGGGTCCACGCCGACGCTGGCGACCCGACGCCACACGCCCTCCTCGTGGGCGCGGCCGGGCCGGCCGTACGCGTCGGGGGCGAGTTCCAGCACGCTGACCGCGCGCAGCGCGAAGGTCTCCCGCAGCCGGTCCAGCAGCGCCGGCAACGGCCGCTCGCCGCGCAGCACGCTGCCGGCGACGGTGGCCAGGGTCTGCGCGTCGGCGGCGGCGCGGGCCGCCTCCCGGGTACGCCGGGCCGCCACGTCCACCACCCCGCTCACCGCGACCGCCACCGCGACGAAGACGCCCAGCGCGAGCAGGTTGTCCGCCTCGGCGATGGTCAGCGTGCGGTACGGCGGGGTGAAGAACCAGTTCAGCAGCAGCGATCCGCCGAGCGCGGCGACCAGCGCCGGCCACAGTCCACCGACCAGCGCCACCCCGACCACCCCGGCCAGGAAGATCAGGATGTCGTTGGTCAGGGTGAGGTCCGGCAACACCGACAGCAGCAGGGTGAGCAGCGGCAGGCCCAGCCCGGCGAGGGCGAACCCGAGCAGCCGACGCCGCCGGGACAGCGCCGCCGGCATGGCCGCCCCGCGCCGGCCCCGCCCGGCCTCGGGGTGGGTCACCAGGTGCACGTCGATCGCCCCGGAGCGGGCCGTGGTGGTGACGCCGACACCCCGGGCGAACAGCTGGGCGAACCGGCCGCGCCGGCTGGCGCCGAGCACCAGTTGGGTGGCGTTGACCCCGCGGGCGAAGTCGAGCAGCGCGGCCGGGACGTCCGCGCCGAGCACCTGGTGGTAGCTGCCCCCGAGGCTCTCCACCAGGACCCGCTGCCGGGCGAGCTGGGCCGGGTCCGCCCCGGCCAGCCCGTCGTTGCGGGCCACGTGCACGGCGAGCAGGTCGGCGCCCTTGCTCCGGTCGGCGATCCGGGCGGCCCGACGGATCAGCGTCTCCCCCTCCGGGCCCCCGGTGAGGGCGACGACGACCCGTTCCCGGGCCTCCCAGGTGGCGGAGATGCCCTGCTGTGCCCGGTACCGGTCGAGCTGGTCGTCGACCTTGTCGGCCAGCCAGAGCAGGGCCAGCTCACGCAGCGCGGTGAGGTTGCCGACCCGGAAGTAGTTGCCGAGCGCGGCGTCGATCCGGTCGGGCCGGTAGATGTTGCCGTGCGCCATCCGCCGGCGCAGCGCCTCCGGGGTCATGTCGACCAGTTCGACCTGCTCGGCGGCGCGGACCACGGCGTCCGGGACGGTCTCCCGCTGGGTGGTGCCGGTGATCCGGGCGACCACGTCGTTGAGCGACTCCAGGTGCTGGACGTTGACCGTCGACAGCACCGAGATGCCCGCGTCGAGCAGCTCCTGGACGTCCTGCCAGCGCTTCTCGTGCCGGGAGCCGGGCACGTTGGTGTGGGCCAGTTCGTCGACCACGACGAGGTCCGGGCGGCGGGCCAGCACGGCGTCGAGGTCCAGCTCGGTGAAGTCGGTGCCCCGGTAGCGCAGCGGGCGGCGGGGCAGCACCGTCAGGTCGCCGATCATCTCGGCGGTCTGCGGCCGGCCGTGCGTCTCGACCAGGCCGACCACCACGTCGGTGCCCCGCCCGGCCCGCCGCCGGGCCTCCTCCAGCATCGCGTACGTCTTGCCGACGCCGGGGGCGGCGCCCAGGTAGATGCGCAGTTCACCTCGTGGCACGCGTCCATCCTCCCGCTGTGCGTACCGCCCCGGGGGCGCGACCGCCGGGCCGGCACCCCCGGGCGGGGGTGCCGGCGTCGGGGGTCAGCGGGCGGGCAGGTTCCGGTCCAGGGCCAGGTTGAGTTCCAGCACGTTCACCGCGGGGGCGCCCATGAAGCCGAGCGTCCGCCCGGTGGTGTGCTCCCGGACCAGCCGCCGCACCACCGCCGGGTCCGCGCCCCGCTCCCGCGCCACCCGGGCCACCTGGATCTCGGCGTACGCGGGGCTGATGTGCGGGTCGAGGCCGCTGCCGCTGGCGGTGACCGCGTCGGCGGGGACGGCGGGATGCTCCGGCGCATCCCCCCGGACCGGGGTGACCAGCCCACCGGCGGCCCGGTAGTCCTCCCCGGGCTCCGCCAGCTCCACCGGCACCCCCTGCCAGGAGGCGACGAACGGGGTGGCCGGGGCGGTCTGGTTGACGCTGACCACCCGGGTGATCCGGCCGGTCAGCCCGTCGGCGCGGAACACCGCGAGCACCGCGCCCACCCCGTCGGGCGTGCAGTACGGCCGCCGCCCGTCGACGCCTTCGAGCAGGCCGACCGCCCGGCTGCGCGCGCAGACCTGGCTGAGCAGGCTCCGGGTCGACTGCTGCGGGTCGGCGGCGAGGGTGTCCAGCACGCTCTCCGGGCCGAGGTTCGAGGCGGCGGAGGCGGTCGGGTCGTAGCCGTCGCCAGCCGCCGACGGGCGGGACTGGAAGTAACGCGGGACGGGGTTGCCGTCGGCGTCGGTGAAGGACTGCCCGATCAGGGCGCTGCCGACGGTCCGGCCGTCCACGGTCAGCAGCGATCCGTCGGCCTTCGCGTCGAGGCCGGGGAGCCGGCCGGCGGCGACCAGGGCGAGCGGGTAGGCGACGCCGAGCAGCACGGTGAACACGAGCAGGGCACGCAGGGCGGCGAGGTGTTGGGCGAGCCAGGTGGGTAGGCGCATCACGAGATCCCCGGGACGTACTGGATGAGCAGGTCGATGAGCTTGATGCCGACGAACGGCGCGACGAGGCCGCCGACGCCGTAGATCAGCAGGTTGCGGCCGAGCAGCGTCGACGCGGCGGCCGGCCGGTACCGCACGCCGCGCAGGGCCAGCGGGATGAGCGCGACGATGACCAGGGCGTTGAAGATCACCGCGGCGAGGATCGCCGACTCGGGGCTGCCCAGCCGCATCACGTTGAGCCGGTCCAGGCCCGGGTAGATGCCGGCGAACATGGCCGGGATGATCGCGAAGTACTTCGCCACGTCGTTGGCGATGCTGAAGGTGGTCAACGCGCCCCGGGTGATCAGCAACTGCTTGCCGATCTCGACGATCTCGATCAGCTTCGTCGGGTCGGAGTCCAGGTCGACCATGTTGCCGGCCTCCTTCGCCGCCGACGTGCCGGTGTTCATGGCGACGCCGACGTCGGCCTGGGCCAGGGCGGGGGCGTCGTTGGTGCCGTCCCCGGTCATCGCGACCAGCCGGCCGCCCTCCTGCTCCCGGCGGATCAGGGCGAGCTTGTCCTCCGGGGTGGCCTCGGCGAGGAAGTCGTCCACCCCGGCCTCGTCCGCGATCGCCTTCGCGGTACGCGGGTTGTCGCCGGTGATCATCACGGTCCGGATGCCCATCCGGCGCAGTTCGGCGAACCGCTCCCGCATCCCGGCCTTCACCACGTCCTTGAGGTGGATGACGCCGAGCGCGCGGGCCGGTTCCCCGGCGACGTGTTCGGCCACCACCAGCGGGGTGCCGCCGTGTCCGCTGATCCCGTCGACGATCCGGTCGACCCCGGTGCCCGGCTCGCCGCCGTGCTCCCGTACCCAGGTCAGCACCGCCGTCGCCGCGCCCTTGCGGACCTTCCGGGCCGGCGCGTCCGGGGGCGTCAGGTCGACGCCGCTCATCCGGGTCTGCGCGGTGAACGGCACGAAGTCGGCGTACGGCAGCGGATCCGGCTCCGGCGTGCCCAGGTCGAACTCCCGCGTGGCCAGCGACACCACCGACCGCCCCTCGGGCGTCTCGTCGGCGAGGCTGGACAGCCGCGCGGCGGCGGCCACCTCGTCGGCGGTGACCCCCTCGACCGGCAGGAACGCGGTGGCCTGTCGATTGCCCAGGGTGATCGTGCCGGTCTTGTCGAGCAGCAGGGTGCTGACGTCCCCCGCCGCCTCCACCGCCCGGCCGCTCATCGCCAGCACGTTGCGCTGCACGAGGCGGTCCATGCCGGCGATGCCGATCGCCGACAGCAGCGCCCCGATGGTGGTGGGGATCAGGCAGACCAGCAGGGACACCAGCACCACCCCGGTCACCCCGGTGCCGGTGACCGCCCCGGTGTCGGGGGCGGCGGCCTGCCAGCCCTTGGCGGAGATCGCCAACGGTTGGAGGGTGACCACGGCCAGCAGGAAGATCAGGGTGAGCGCGGCGAGCAGGATGTTCAGCGCGATCTCGTTCGGTGTCTTCTGCCGGTCGGCCCCCTCGACCAGGGCGATCATCCGGTCGATGAAGCTCTCCCCCGGCCGCTGGGTGATCCGCACGACGATCCGGTCGGAGAGCACCCGGGTGCCGCCGGTGACGGCGCTGCGGTCGCCGCCGGACTCCCGGATCACCGGGGCGGACTCCCCGGTGATCGCGGACTCGTCGACGCTGGCGATGCCCTCGACGACGTCGCCGTCGCCGGGGATGATCCCGCCGGCGTCGACCAGGACGACGTCCCCCTGCCGCAGCTGCGGCGCCGGCACCGCCTCGTCGGTGTACGCGTCGGCGGGCGCGCCCGGGGTCCAGCCGACCAGCCGGGTGGCGACGGTGTCCTGCCGGGCCCGGCGCAGCGTGGCGGCCTGCGCCTTGCCCCGGCCCTCGGCGACCGCCTCGGCGAGGTTGGCGAAGATCACGGTGAGCCAGAGCCAGCCGGTGATCGCCCAGCCGAACACCGACGGGTCGGTGACCGCCAGGACGGTGGTGAAGGCCGCGCCGATCGCCACGATCAGCAGCACCGGGCTGCGCCACAGGGTGCGCGGGTCGAGTTTGCGCAGCGCCCCGGGCAGGGACCTGACCAGCTGCCGGGGGTCGAGCAGGCCGCCACCGGCCCGGGGGGCGGGGGTGTCGACGGCGGGGGTGTCGACGGCCGGCCGGTCGTCGTCGGTGGTCACGGACGCGACGGACATGTCCTCGTTCCTCATGCGGGTCACAGCCCTTCGGCCAGCGGGCCGAGCGCGAGCGCGGGCAGGAAGGTGAGCGCCACCAGGATCACCGTGACGCCGACGACCATTCCGACGAAGAGTGGTCGGTGCGTCGGCAGGGTGCCCTCGGAGGCGGGGACGGGTGCCTGGCGGGCGAGCGAGCCGGCCAGGGCGAGCACGAAGATGATCGGCAGGAACCGGCCGAGCAGCATGCACAACCCGAGCGCGGTGTTCCACCACGCGGTGTTCACGGTGATCCCGGCGAACGCCGAGCCGTTGTTGTTGCTCGCCGAGGTGAACGCGTAGAGCACCTCGGTCAGGCCGTGCGGGCCGGTGTTCAACGCGGTCGCGTCGTTGCCGGTGGCGAAGGCGGTGGCGGTGCCGATCAGCACCAGGGCCGGGGTGACCAGGAAGTACAGCGAGGCGAACGTGATCTCCCGGGTGCCGATCTTCTTACCCAGGTACTCCGGGGTCCGGCCGACCATCAGCCCGGCGACGAACACCGTGATCACCGCGAGGACCAGCAGCCCGTACAGGCCGGCGCCGACGCCGCCGGGGGCGACCTCGCCGAGCATCATGTTGCCCAGCGTCATCATCCCGCCCAGCGCCGTGTACGAGTCGTGGAACGAGTTCACCGCGCCGGTCGACGTCAGCGTGGTGACGGCCCCGAACGTCGCCGAGTCCGACACGTCGAAGCGGACCTCCTTGCCCTCCAGCGCCGCGCCGACCGCCTGCGGCACGGTGCCCTGCCCGGCCAGCTCGAACCCGGTGGTGAGGGCGACGCTGCCGAGCGCCAGGACGGCCATCACCGCGACGACGGCGTAGCCCTGCCGCTGCTGGCCGACCATCCGGCCGAGGACCCGGGGCAGGCTGAACGGGATCAGCAGGATCAGGAACAGCTCGATCCAGTTCGTCCAGGCGGTGGGGTTCTCGAACGGGTGGGCGCTGTTGGCGTTGTAGAAGCCGCCGCCGTTGGTGCCCAGCTCCTTGATCACCTCCTGGCCGGCCACCGGCCCGCCGGGGAGGCTCTGGCCGCCGCCGGTCAGGGTGGTCACGTCGGTGCCGGCGGAGAGGTTCTGCACCACGCCGCCGAGCATCAGCACCAGCGCGCCGAGCACCGCGACCGGCAGCAGCACCCGCAGCACGATCCGCACCAGGTCGACCCAGAAGTTGCCCACCTCGCCGGTGCGGCTGCGGGCGAAGCCCCGGATCAGGGCCACCGCCACGGCGATGCCCACCGCGGCGGAGACGAAGTTCTGCACCGCCAGCCCGGCCATCTGCACCAGGTGCCCCATGGTCGACTCGCCCGAGTACCACTGCCAGTTCGTGTTGGTCACGAAGGACACGGCGGTGTTCCAGGCCCCGTGCGGGACCACCGGGTCGAAGCCCAGCGACAGCCACAGGTGGTCCTGCCACCGCTGGAGGGCGTAGAGGAACAGGACCGAGACGGCGGAGAAGGCCAGCACGCTGCGGGCGTAGACGCCCCACGACTGCCCGGCGGCCGGGTTCACCCCGACCAGCCGGAACACCCCGCGCTCCACCCGGGACTGACGGGTGCCGGCGACCGACCGGTACAGGTGGTCACCGACCGGGCGGTACGCGACGGCGAGCGCCACCACCAGGGACACCACGAAAACGACGCCGGCTGTCCTCGTGGTCATCAGAAACGCTCCGGGAACAGCAGCGCGACGACCATGAACACACCCAGACCGATCGCCAGCACCAGGCCGACGGCGTTGACGGCGTTCACCGCTTCTCCACGCCCCTCACCACGAGGGTGAGCGCCGCGAACAGCACCACCGTCACCAGCACGAACACCACGTCAGACACGCGGACTCCCCCAACCGGACGGGTACGCGTGACCGCCTCCCGGCCACGCCGGGCAATCACAACGCGCTGTCGTCCGACCGGACAGGGGCCATAACGCGACCGTGACGGGGGGCCACGGTTTCTTGACGCGTTCTTCACGCCGGCCGCCCGACCGGTGACGGGGGTCACGGTGGCGCCGGTCCACGTCCCGCTACGGGACGGGCGGGGTCAGCGGCGGATGACCCGCCGGATCGACTCGGGCACCCGGCGGGCCACCGCCCGCCGCAGCCGGAAACGCAGGCTGCCCAGGTACGGCACGGAGACCGGCCGGGCCCCGTCGGCCGCGCAGCGGAACGCCACCGGGAGTACGGCGTCCTCGGTCCAGCCGCAGCAGGTGACCCGGGCCTTGAGGTCCCAGGTGCCCCTGCTCCGGCCGCCGTTGAGCGCCCCGACGTCGAGGCGGGCGGTGCCCCGCTGGACCAGTCGCAGCATGCCGTCGGCCGCCGGGACCAGCTCGACGGTGCCGGTGACCGGCACGAAGAACTCCTCCCGGGTGTCCCGCCGCCGGGCGATCACGTCGAGCTTGGACTGCTTGATCCGGGTGGTGGCGTCCCGCAGGTCGGCCGGGACGTCGTCCACCGGCACCACCAGCAGCCGCTGCTCGCCGTCGGCGGTGAGGGTGAGCGGCCGGTCGCCGAAGGACAGCTCGGCGGTGAGCGTGACGGTCAGGGTGGTGGCGTCCCGCTCGACCCGCTGCACGGTGGGCACGGCCCGGACGGCCGCCTCCCACTCGGCGAGCCGGCGCAGGTCCGGGGTGCGTCCCTGCTCGATGAGCCGGGTGATGATCCGTTGCAGCGGCGGCAGACCGGCGGCGACGCCCGGGGCGAACCGGTCCCGGATCGTCCGCTGCGCCTCGCCGACCAGCTGGTCCACCCAGTCGGCGGGCGCGTCGAGCAGCCGCCGGCCGCGCAACCGGGACACCATCTCGTTGCGCAGCCACCGCCGGTGCAGCCGGTCACGCAGCGGGCCGGGCTCGGTGTGCGCGTCGACGATGTCGAGCGCCTCGCGCAGGTTGACGAAGTAGCCGGCGGGCTCCAGCGCGGTGGCCGTGACGTTGCCGGCGTCGACCCGCCGCTGGTGGTGGTAGCAGACGTAGTCGGCCAGCACGCAGGTGCGCCGGGACAGGAAGAAGGCCCGGGTGACGAAGACGTGGTCCTCCAGCCGACGCTTGCCCTCGGGGAAGCGCAGGTCGTGCTCGACGAGGAAGGAGCGCCGGAACAGCTTGTGCGCGGTGAGGCTGTCGATCAGGGGCGAGTTCTCCAGGGTGGCGTCGAACCGGTTGCGCCGGAACAGCTCGCGCGGCACCGAGCGGCGGTGCCCGGCCATCTTGCCGACCACCAGGTCGGCGTCGTGCCCGGTGGCACAGGCGTACAGGCGTTCCAGCGCCTCCTCGCCGAACCAGTCGTCGTCGTCGGCGAAGAAGACGTACTCGCCCC
The DNA here is from genome assembly GCF_007833915.1 of Micromonospora sp. HM134. Taxonomy (NCBI): domain Bacteria; kingdom Bacillati; phylum Actinomycetota; class Actinomycetes; order Micromonosporales; family Micromonosporaceae; genus Micromonospora; species Micromonospora sp. HM134. The sequence continues at coordinate 599,828 of NZ_CP041061.1, read as the reverse complement.
GGGCGTGCTCGACGCCGAGGTTGCGGGGGCGCGACGGCCAGCCGGAGTTGTCGATGTGCAGCACCCGGAAGTGCGGGTGGGCGGCGGCCAGCTCGTCGAGGCGGGCACCGGTCGAGTCGGTCGAGCCGTCGTCGACGAACATGACCTCGAACTCACCGGCGGGCAGCGACTGGCCCAGCAACGAGGTGACGAGCTTCTCGATGTGCGGTCCGGAGTTGTACGCCGGGACCACGACGGTCACCTTGGGGGTCTTTGTACTGGCGGTCATGGCTCTTCCTGAGGCGGTCCGCGAGCCGGCGCGGGGATGCGCCCAACCGTGCGGACGGGCACCCGTTAGCGGGGCGTTCCGTCGCCGACATGGCCCGTTCAGTTTGCGGACTTTACGCGACCGCAAGGGCTGACGCAGGCCCCGAATCGGATGATTTCTGCGATCCCCGGCGGGACGCCGGAACCCCACCCGTCCCCGCCTGGCACACCACCCTGGACAGTGGCCCGAAGCACACCCCGCCGGGCGCCGGAGGCGGGCCGACGGGGCTCCTGCCCCGGGCCGCCCAGGGGTCGTCGAACCGGGCCGACGCGAGGGGCCGTACGGCGGGTGGCATGCGACGAATCCCCGACAGCCGGGGCTGGCATAGCTGACCGCTACGTAGGGTAAACCGGGATCATGGCACAGCTTCTCACCTCGCCGCCCCCGCCGCAGGCCACCGAGTTGCGACGGTGGGAACTGGCCGATCCCGCCGACCTGCGTACCCTGCGCGCCTCCCTGCACGAGGCCCTCACCGGTGAGCGGCTCCTCGACGGTCAACGGATGGACGAGGTCCCCGAGTTGGTCGTCCTGGTTGCCACCGAACTCGCCACGAATGCCCTCAAGCATGGCATTCCGCCGACTATCGTCCGGTTACTGACCGTCGACGACTCGCTCATCCTCGACGTGGCCGACCACGACCTCAGCAGCATCCCCGAGCTGGCCGACACCCGCCCGATGGGGGCCGGGGGCCGGGGACTCCAGATCGCCATGGCCGTCTCGCTGAAGGTCGGCTGGTACGCCACCGACCGCACCAAGAACATCTGGGCGTCCTTCCCCCGCCGTTGAGCGGACGGGACGCGAAGCAACGGGGCCGATGATGCGCCTTCGCCCGCCCGGGACAGCGCAACATCGGCCCACCTGAGCCGATCAACGCCCGCCCGGAGGCCGGGTCAGCCGTCGGAGGGGATCGGGTCGTCGTACTCGCCGGCCGGGCCGGTGAGCAGGCTGCCGCCCACCATCGGCCAGGCGTTCGGGCGGCAGCCGTGCAGGCCGAGGGTCTGCTGCTGCATCACCGGCGCCGGCCCGCCCGCCGCCGGACACCGTTCGTGCCCCCGGCCCAGCCGGTGCCCCACCTCGTGGTTGAGCACGTACGCCCGGTAGGTGCCGAGGTCGCCCCGGAAGTCCGGCACGCCCCGGGCCCAGCGCGCCACGTTGACCACCACCCGGTCGCCGTTGCGGCAGGAGGTGTACCGGTCGGAGGTGTCCCCGCACAGCTCACCCCGGGTGACCGGGGTGGTCAGCAGCACGGTGAAGTCGGCCGGGGTGTCGCCGCCGACCCGTTGCAGCCGCCACCGGCCGTCGGCGGTCCAGCCCCGGCGGTCGGCGAGCACCATCGCCACCTCCCGACCGAACCGCTCCGGGTCGACGTCGTCGATGCCGCCCTCCACCGCCACCCGGTAGCGCAGCAGCTGCCCGCCGCGCCCGGCCACCGCACCCTGGGCGGTAGCCGTCCGCCAGGTGCCGGTCCCCCGCTGCGGATAACGCAGCGCCGCCGGGGCGGGCGCGGCGGCGGGAGGCGCGGCGGAGGAGAGCGGGGCGGGCGCCTGCTCCCCGGGCGGCACCGGCGGCACCGCCGCGTTGGCCGGCCGCAGCGGTTCCCGCCGTACGTCGCCGACGAGGGCGCCCAGGTCGATGCCCTGCCGCTGGGTCACCACCGCGCCGCCGGCGACCAGCCCGGCCACCACCAGCACCGCCGTCAGGACGCCGGCCGGGGTCACGCCCCGGCGTCGCCCCCGGTGCCGGCCACGGTCGACGGACTCGCTCACCGTCAGGGTGCTCACCGTTCGCCTCCCCGTCCAACCGGATACCACTCCGGGCAGGAGTACGGGCACGGGCGGCGAACGGATGAGTGCCGGGGAGGGGCAATCCGGGCCCGGGTACCGTTGCCGGGCAGACACTCCCGACGATCCGGACACCATCCGGCCGTCGTCCCCCGAGGAAGGACCACAGGTGCCGGACGCCGACGCCCTCATCACCGCCGCCGTCGCGGCGGTGCGCGGCACCGACGTACGTAACGCGGAGCGGGAGCTGGACCGGCTGGTGGTCGGCAGCGCCCCGGCGCGGCCCGGCGGCGACGGCGGCCGGGGTGCCACGGACGCCGCCGACGGGCCGGCGGCGGTGGACGCCGCGCTGCTACGCCGGCTCGTCACCGCCGTGCACCGGTTGTGGCCCCAGGGCTGGCAGCCGGCCGACGTGGCCCGGATCGTGGCCCGCCGGCTCGGCGCGCGCCCCGGCCGGCTGGTCGTCGACGCCCTCGCCGCCGACCGGGCGGCACAGCCCGGCCCGGTGCCGCAGTGGTGGGACGACCAGTTGACCGACCTGGACGCCCGGGTCCGCTGGGACGACGACGCGGGCTGGCTGGGCGGGTGGGCGGCCCGCGAGGGCACGGACCGGATCGCCGCCCTGCGGGACGCGGTCGAGGTGCTGGCGCTGTTGGCCGGCCTGCCGCCGGTCGCGGTGCTGCGCCCACCGCCCGGCGGCGGCGGTGCCGCGACGGTGACCGGGCCGCGCGGGCCGTCCGGCTCCCGCGTCCTCGACCGGGTACGGGCGCTGCTGGCCAAGGCGGAGTCCACCACCTTCCCCGCCGAGGCGGAGGCGTTCACCGGGAAGGCGCAGGAGTTGATCGCCCGGCACAGCCTGGAGCGGGCGCTCGTCGAGTCGACGGCCGCCCACCCGGACCAGCCCGGCGGGGTCCGGATCAGCACCGACGCCCCCTACGCGGGCGCGAAGGCGCTGCTGGTGCAGGAGGTGGCGGCGGCGAACCGGTGCGAGTCGGTCTGGTCCGACGATCTCGGTTTCGCCACCGTGCTCGGCTTCCCGGCCGATCTGGAGGCCGTCGAACTGCTGCACACCTCGCTGCTGGTGCAGGCCACCGCCGCGATGCTGCGCGGCCGGCGGGAGCGGCGCGGCGGCGGCCGGCGGACCAAAGCGTACGACGAGGCTTTCCTGCACGCCTTCGCCCTGCGCATCGGTGAGCGGCTGCGGGCCGCGACCGACGCGGCGGACCGGCAGGCGACGCAGGACGCCGGGGCGGACCGGCTGCTGCCGGTGCTCGCGGCCCGCTCCGGTGCGGTACGGGAACGGATGGACACCCTCTTCCCCGGGGTCACCCGGGCCCGGCTGACCGTGCGGGACGCCGAGGGCTGGCAGTCCGGCACCTCGGCCGCCGACCGGGCCTCGCTCGCCGGCAGCGCGCCGCCGTCACGCCCGCTGCCCGGTCGACGCTGAGCCGTAACGGTCGACGCCGGGCCGTACCGGTCGACGCCGGGCCGTGGCGCCGGCTCAGACGTGGCAGTCGCGGGTGAGCCGGGGCGGGATGTCGACGAAGTCGGTGCCCATCCAGCTCGCCGGGCTCTTGGCCGCCGCCCCGGCGTCGATCTTCGTGGCGGTCTCCTCGACCAGCTTCTTGATCCGGTCGTCCTGCGCCTTGCGGGCCTGCGCGCGGACGTCGTCGGCGAGCCGGCTCAGCCGCCCCTTGAGCTTGCCGTTGAGCTGTTCCGGGGTGAGTTCCTCCCGGGTGGCGTCGGCCGAGTCGGCGGTGATCTGCCGGCTGCCGTCGATGATCAACTGATCGACGGCCCGGCAGACCTGGGCGGTGTTCGCGGCGGTGCCGGTGGTCGGCGCGGTGCTCTCCGGGGCGGTGGTGGCCGTCGCCTCCGGCGTGGGCTCTCCGGTGGTGGCGGTGGCCGACGGGCCGGGGGCGGCGTCGGTGCCGGCCTCCCCGTCCGAGCAGCCGGTGGCGAGGACGGCGAGGACGGCGAGGGTGAGTGCGGTGGCGGAGCGGCGATGCATCGACTTTCCCCGTTCGGTGTGACGGCCGTACCGCGACACGATGCCGCACGACCGGGCGGGAAATCGAATCGGCGGGCACCGGCGGGCCCGGACACGCGTCACGCCGGCCCGACGGGGTCGGTCCGGCGTGACGGTTGCGCGGCTCAGCTCTTGAAGGCGTCCTTGACCTTCTCGGCGGCCTGCTTGAGGCTGGACTTGGCCTGGTCGTTGCGGCCCTCGGCCTCAAGGCGCTCGTTGTCGGTCGCCCGGCCGACGCCTTCCTTGATCTTGCCGGCGGTGTTCTCGGTCGTGTTGCCGATCTTGTCGTCGAACCCCATGAGAGCCTCCCGAATAAAGCATTTCTTCCAACGCCACCCAGATACCCCCACCTCCCCTCCCCAAAACACAGCCGCCACCGGCCCCAGCCCGTTGATCAAGAGGTTTGCGTCACCAGCGAGCCGGCGGGTGACGCAAACCTCTTGATCAACGCGGCTGTCCGGGGTGGGGGGTGGCGGTGGAGAAGCGGCGCAGACGGAGGCTGTTGGCCACCACGAATACCGACGAGAAGGCCATCGCCGCCCCCGCGATCATTGGGTTGAGCAGCCCGGCGGCGGCCAGCGGGAGGGCGGCCACGTTGTAGGCGAACGCCCAGAACAGATTCCCCTTGATCACCGCGAGGGTGCGCCGGGAGAGCCGGATCGCGTCCACCGCGGCGGTCAGGTCACCCCGGACCAGGGTCAGGTCGGACGCCTCGATCGCCACGTCGGTGCCGGTGCCCATGGCCAGCCCCAGGTCGGCCTGGGCCAGGGCGGCGGCGTCGTTGATCCCGTCGCCGACCATGGCGACGGTGTGGCCCTGCGCCTGGAGCCGGCGTACCACGTCGACCTTGTCGGTCGGCAGCACCTCGGCGGTGACCTGGTCGATGCCGACCTCGGCGGCCACCGCCTGCGCGACTGTCGCGTTGTCCCCGGTGAGCAGCACCGGGGTCAGGCCCAGCTCGCGCAGGCCGGCGACCGCCGCCCGGCTGGTGGGTCGGACCACGTCGGCGACCGCGAGGACGCCCCGGGCCCGCCCGGCCCAGCCCGCCACCACCGCCGTACGCCCGGCGGCCTCCGCCTCGGCCACCGCCCGGACCACCTCCTCCGGTACGTCCAGACCCCGTTCGCGCAGCAGCCTCGGCCGCCCGACGACGAGGTCGTGGCCGTCGACGGTGCCGGTGACGCCGAGCCCCTCGGTGGCGGCGAACCGGGTGACCGGGGGCAGTTCCCCGGCCCCGACGGCACCGGCCGCCACGGCGCGGGCGATCGGGTGCTCCGAGCCGGCCTCCACCGCTCCGGCGAGCCGGAGCAGCTCGGCCCGGTCCTGCCCCGCGACGGGGCGGACGTCGACCAGGGTCATCCGGCCGGTGGTGACCGTGCCGGTCTTGTCCAGCACCACGGTGTCGACCTGCCGGGTGGACTCCAGCACCTCCGGCCCCTTGATCAGGATGCCGAGCTGGGCGCCGCGCCCGGTGCCGACCAGCAGCGCGGTCGGGGTGGCCAGGCCGAGCGCACACGGACAGGCGATGATCAGCACGGCCACCGCGGCGGTGAAGGCGGCGGTCGGGCCGGCACCCGCGCCCAGCCACCAGCCCAGCGTGCCGACGGCCAGCGCGATGACGACCGGCACGAAGACCCCGGAGATCCGGTCGGCGAGCCGCTGCACGGCGGCCTTGCCGGTCTGCGCCGCCTCGACCAGCCGGGCCATCTGGGCGAGCTGGGTGTCCGCACCGACCCGGGTGGCGGTGACGACCAGCCGGCCACCCGCGTTGACGGTGGCACCGGCCACCTGGTCGCCGGGCCCGACCTCGACCGGCACCGACTCGCCGGTGAGCATGCTGGCGTCGACCGCCGAGGTGCCCTCGTCGACCCGCCCGTCGGTGGCGATCTTCTCCCCGGGTCGGACCACGAACCGGTCGCCCACGACGAGCTGGTCGACCGGAACCCTGGTCTCCGTGCCGCCCCGCAGCACGGCGACGTCCCGCGCGCCGAGTTCGAGCAGGGTGCGCAGGGCCGCCCCGGCGGTCCGCTTGGACCGGGCCTCGAAGTAGCGGCCGGCCAGCAGGAACACGGTCACCCCGGCGGCGGTCTCCAGGTAGATGTTGCCGCCCCCGTCGGTGCGGACGACGTCCAGCCGGAACGGGTGGGTCATCCCGGGCATCCCGGCGTCGCCGAGGAAGAGCGCCCAGAGCGACCAGCCGAACGCGGCCAGGGTGCCGAGCGACACCAGGGTGTCCATGGTCGCCGCGCCGTGCCGCAGGTTGGTCCAGGCGGCCCGGTGGAACGGCAGCCCGCCGTACGCGACCACCGGGGCGGCCAGGGTCAGCGACAGCCACTGCCAGTAGGTGAACTGCCAGGCAGGCACCATCGCCAGCACGATCACCGGCAGGGTGAGCAGGGCCGACACCCGCAGCCGGGTCCGCAGGGCGTCCAGTTCGTCGACCGGCGCGCCGGCCGGTTCCGTCCCGGCGGGGGCGGGCGGCGGGGGGACGACGGCGGTGTAGCCGGTCTTCTCGACGGTGGAGATCAGGTCGTCCGGGGTGACCCCGTCGGGGTACCGGACGGTGGCCTTCTCGGTGGCGTAGTTGACGCTCGCCTCGACGCCGTCGAGCCGGTTGAGCTTCTTCTCGATCCGGGCGGCGCAGGAGGCGCAGGTCATCCCGCCGATGGCCAGTTCGATCAGGTGGGGGGCGGTGGGCGGGTTCTGGGTGGTCGGGGTCATCGCGGCACCTCCGGTCAACCGTGGGTGTGACCGGCCCCGCCGGTGCCGGTGACGGTCGGCGTCGGGTCGGTGGTGGGCTCGGGGACGACGGGGCTACGGGCGGGTTCCGGGGTGTGCGCGGGGTCGTGGCGGGTCTCGGCGGGCGGGGTGACGGGGCCGGTCAGCTGGCCGACCCCGTACGCCGCGCCGAACACCACCGCGAGGGCGAGGGCGAAGCCGCCCAGCCTGGTCGGTGTGTTCACGCCCCGGACCGTCACGCCTCGACGAGGTCGTAGCCGGCCTCGTCGACGGCGGCCCGTACGGACGCGGTGTCCAGCGGGCCGTCGCTGGTGACGGCGACCCGGCCGGAGGCCAGGTCGACCTGGACGTCGGTGACGCCGTCGAGGGCACCCACCTCGGCGCTCACCGCGCTGACGCAGTGCCCGCAGGTCATGCCCGTCACCTGGTAGTTCGTGATCATGCGGCTCTCCCCTCCACTCGTCCAACATACCCCCCAGGGGTACGTCGCCCTGCGACCGTAGCATACCCCCCGGGGGTAAGCTATCGTGGTCGACATGACCACACCGAGCACCCCGGTCCGGGGCTACACCGCCAGCAAGGACCAGCTGCTCGCGCGGCTGCGCCGCGTGGAGGGGCAGGTCCGGGGCATCGAGAAGATGGTCGACGACGACCGGTACTGCATCGACGTGCTCACCCAGATCTCCGCCGTGCAGGCCGCCCTGGACAAGGTCGCCCTCGGGCTGCTCGACGGCCACGCCCGGCACTGCATGCACGAGGGGGCCGCCGAGGGCCGGGCCGACGAGATGGCCGCCGAGATGATGGCCGCCGTCGGCCGCCTGATGAAACGCGGCTGACCGCCCCGGCGACGCGGGCGGACCGGTCGGGACCGGCCCGCCCGCGCACGGGTCAGAGCCGGGCGAGGATCTTCCGCATGGTGTCGATCTCGCCCTGCTGGGTGGCGACGATCTGCTGCGCCATGGCCCGCGCCCCGGCGTGCCGACCGTCCGCCAACTCCTGCCGGGCCATGGTGATCGCCCCCTCGTGGTGGGCGATCATCATGGTGAGGAAGCGGCGGTCGAAGTCCCGACCGGTCGCCCCCTCCAGCCGGGCCAGGTCGGCGTCGGACATCATCCCCGGCATGCCGTGGTCCATCCCGGGCAGGTGACCGCCGGCCGGGCTGCCGGACGGGACGGGTCGACCCCAGGCGGTGAGCCACCCGGTCATGGTGGCGATCTCCGGGGCCTGGGCGGCGCGGATCTGTCCGGCCAGCCGGGTGACCTCCGGATCTTCGGCCCGGCTCCCGGCCAGCTCCGACATCCGTACCGCCTGCTGGTGGTGCGGGATCATCATCTGGGCGAACGTCACGTCGGCCGGGTCGACCCCGGCGGACGCGGAGGCGGCCGGGGCGGCGCCCGCGGCCGGGCGGCCGTGGCCGCCGTCGGTGGAATGGTCGCCGCCGCAGCCGGACAGGGCGACGACGGTGCTGAGGGCGACGCCGGCCAGGACGGCACGGCGCGCACGACGACGAGTGGACACGAGCGGACCTTTCGGTACGACGGACAAGGACACTGGACGCGGCGGAGCCGCGCGTCGGGGCGTCCTATCTGCGCAGTACCGACACCGTGGCGAGGCGGAGCCCGAGCGGGCGGGGTGGCGGCGCGCGCGGCTCCCGGGGCCGCGACGGCGGACGGGACACCCCGGCCGGCCTGGTACGCACCGCGAAGAGCAGCACCAGCACCGTCACGGTGAGCGCGCCGAGCACCGCCAGGCAGACGCCCCACGCCGTCGACGGACTGTCGGACGACCCGCCGGGCAGCGCCGCCGCGCACCCGTGGACGCATCCCCCGACGACCGGCACCGGCTCACGCGGCAACGACCGGTCGGCCGGGGCGTCGTGCCCGGCGGTGGACCGGTGCGGGCCGCCCGTCGCGGTGTCGTGGCCGGCGGGGTGACCGCCGCCCAGGTGTGCGTCGTGGCCGAGGGTGTGCATCGCGGAGAGCCCCAGCAACGTGCCGACGAGCAGGAGCAGCCGCAACCACCGCCCGGTCGTCGTCGCCGTACCCGCCCGCCGCACGGCTCCACGCTAGCCGTCCCGGCCGCCCGGCGGGCCGGTACGGGTCACCGGGCGTCGAGGCGTACCCGGCGCAGCAGTTGGGCGTTGAGCGCCACCACGATCGTGGACGCGGACATCAGGATCGCGCCGACCGCCGGGCCGAGCGTGATCCCCGCCCCGGCCAGCACCCCGGCGGCCAGCGGCAACGCCACCACGTTGTAACCGGCCGCCCAGGCCAGGTTCTGGAGCATCTTCCGGTACGCCGCCCGGGACAGCCGCAGCACACCGGCCACCCCGCGCGGGTCGGACGAGGCGAGCACCACCCCGGCCGACTCGACCGCCACGTCGGTGCCCGCGCCGATGGCGATCCCGACGTCGGCCCTGGCCAGGGCCGGGGCGTCGTTCACCCCGTCACCGACCACCGCCACCCGCAGCCCGCGCCGCTGCAACCCGGCCACCTGCCGGTCCTTGTCGGCCGGGAGCACCTCGGCGAACACCTCGTCCACCCCGGGTCGGAAGCCCAGGTCGGCGGCGACCGCCTCGGCCACCGGCCGGGCGTCCCCGGTGATCATCGCGATCGTCCGGACGCCCTCGGCCCGCAGCGCGTCGACCGCCTCCCGTGCCTCCGGTCGCACCTGGTCGGCGAGGGCGAGCAGGCCGACCACGGTGTCGGGCAGGCGCACCAGGTACAGCACCACCGCCGCCCGGCCGGTCCACTCCCGCTGCGCCGCCGCCAGTTCGCCGGGCAGCTCCCGGCCCAGGTCGCGCAGTAGCGCCGGACCGCCGACGGCGTAGCCCGTGCCGTCGATCCCGGCGCGGACGCCCCGGCCGGGCAGCGCGCGGAACCCGGTGGCCGTACGCGGTCCGCCCCGGTCGGCGGCGGCGGTCACGATCGCGCGGGCCAGCGGGTGTTCGCTGGCGGCCTCCACGCCGGCCGCGAGCCGCAGCACGTCGTCCCCGTCGGTGCCGTCGGCGGCGGCCACCCCGACCAGCACGTGCTCGCCCCGGGTGAGGGTGCCGGTCTTGTCGAAGAGCACGGCGTCGACGGTCCGCATCCGCTCCAGCGCCAACCGGTCGCGTACCAGCACCCCGGAGCGGGCCGCGAGGGCGGTGGAGAGCGCGACCACCAGCGGGATCGCCAGGCCCAGGGCGTGCGGGCAGGCGATCACCAGCACGGTGACGGCCCGCACCACCGCCTGGTCCGGCTCGCCGAGCGCGGTCCAGACCAGCGCGGTCACCACGGCGGTGCCGGTGGCGACGTAGAACAGCCAGCCGGCGAAGCGGTCGGCGAGCGCCTGCGCCCGCCCGCCGGACCGCTGCGCCTGGGCGACCAGGCGGCGGATGCCGGCCAGTGTGGTCGCCTCACCGACCGCCTCGATGCGCACCCGGACGGGTTGGTCGGTGGCGACGGTGCCGGCCACCACCCGGTCGCCGGTCGACCGGGGCACCGGCCGGGACTCGCCGGTGACCATCGACTCGTTTAGTTCGGCGACGCCGGCCACGATCCGTCCGTCGGCGGGCACCCGACCGCCGGGGCGGACCAGCACCACGTCGCCCTCGCGCAGCCCGGTCACCGGCACCCGTTCGACGACGTCGTCCGCGCCGACCCGTTCGGCGTCGTCGGGGAGCAGCGCGGCCAGCGCGTCGAGCGCCCCCCGGGCCTGGCCGATCGCCTTCGTCTCCTGCCAGTGACCGAGCAGCATGATCGTCACCAGCGCCGCCAGCTCCCACCAGAAGTCCAGGTCGAAGACACCGAGGAAGGTCAGGACCGAGGCGGCGTACGCGACGCTGATCGCCATCGCGACCAGCAGCATCATGCCCGGCGTGCGGGCGCGGGCCTCCCGGACGGCCCCGGTCAGGAACGGCCGGCCGCCCCACCAGAAGACCACCGAGCCGAGCACCGGCCCGACCAGGGACCGGCCGGGGAACTCCAGCGGGTGGCCGGCCCAGGCCAGCACCATCCGGTCGGTCGCCACCACCGGCAGGGTCAGCGCCAGGCAGACCAGGAACCGATGCCGGAACGTCGCCGGGTCGTGGTCGGCGTGACCGGGTGGCCCCGGGTGGCCGGGGTGCGGGCTGGCCGCCGGGGCCGGCCGGTGCTGGTCCATGACCTCCACCCTCCCCCCTCGACCTACCGTGGGCAGGGCGAACCGGGCGGGAGGGCCGGGGTGGTGGCTACCATCGTCCGACGATGACCCGCCGTCCGTGGATGAACCGGTTGGCCGGCTGACACGTATCCCGTCCCGGATCGTTGGGAGAACTCGCACACATGGGCGCCGACCACACCCGTCCCGCTCCGTCCACCCCGCCGCGGGTGCGGCGGCTCCTCGTCATGACGGTGGTGCCGCTCATCGTGGTCACGGTGATCGCCACGCTGGTGCTCTGGCCCGGCGAGACCCCGAAGATCGACCAGGGCGACCAGGTGCCCCGCCACCACGGCACGGTGACCCGGGTGGTGACCGAGCCGTGCCCGCCCGCCCCGCAGACCCCCGACGGCCCCTCCGGGGTGGCCGACGGGCCGTGCGGGACGGTGACGGTCGCCGTCGAGCAGGGGCCGGACGCGGGCCGTGAGGTGCAGACGCCGGTGCCGTCCGGGCCGGGGGCGCCGACGGTGGCGGTCGGCGACGAGGTGGTGCTCGTCGCGTTGGCCGACCCGAGCGATCCGTCGGTGAGCAGCTACCACATCGCCGAGCACCAGCGGGGCATGCCGCTGCTCTGGCTGGTCGCCCTGTTCGCGGCGGCGATCGTGGCGTTCGGCCGGTTGCGCGGGCTGGCCGCCCTGGCCGGCCTCGGGGCCAGCTTCGCCATCCTGCTGACCTTCGTGGTGCCGGGCATCTCCGCCGGGGGCGCGCCGCTGCCGATCGCGGTCACCGGCGCCGCGCTGATCATGTTCGTGGTGCTGTACCTGACCCACGGGATCACCGCGCAGACCTCGGTGGCGGTGCTGGGCACGCTGGGCAGCCTGGTGCTGACCGGCGTCCTGGGCACGCTGGCCACCGCCGCCACCCACCTGACCGGGTACGGCAGCGAGGAGGCCACCACGCTGTCGATGTACCAACGCGACGTGGACCTGCACGGCCTGCTGCTGGCCGGGATCATCATCGGGTCGCTCGGGGTCCTGGACGACGTCACGGTCACCCAGTCGGCCACCGTCACCGAACTGGCGCACGCCAACCCGGGGCTGTCCCGGTTGCAGCTCTACCGGGCGGCCACCCGGGTCGGCCGGGCGCACATCGCGTCCACGGTCAACACGATCGTGCTGGCGTACGCGGGCGCGTCGCTGCCGCTGCTGCTCCTGCTCACCGCCGACAGCCGCCCGGTGGGCCAGATCCTCACCAGCGAGTTCCTGGCCCAGGAGATCGTCCGCAGCGCGGTGGCGACCCTCGGGCTGGTGGCGGCGGTGCCGCTGACCACGGGGTTGGCCGCGCTGGTGGTGACCGCCGGGCGGGGGCCGGCCGACGCCGGTACGGTCGGACCGCCGCCCACCCCACGTCCCGCCCCCGACCGTGCCGAGGCGCTGGAGGCGTTGAGCGCGCCCCGGCACGGTGAACCGTCCACCCCGGCCCCCGCACGGTGGCCAGACCCGGAAAGGAGCACGGACGCCGCATGGTGACACTGCGCTGCGTGACCGGAGGCGAGGTCGCGGCTGTCGGCCGCGTCACTGATTACCCCTCGCTATCGGGAAAATACGCATTTGGTCGGGTTGCGGGCGTAGATCCCCGGTACGACTCTCGGGTAACCTCGCTGCCGGTCACCGCCGAAGGCGCCCACCGGCGCCAGCGGTGCCACCGCCCAATCGCCGTACGGCGAGCCGGGGAACCGAGCACCCGGGGTGAATCCGCGCCAGCGGTAGGGGCCACTTCCGTCCCGAACCCGTCAGCTAACCCGGTCGGCGGTCGACGGAAGGGAAAACTGTGACGGCACCCCTACGCCGCTGGCTGACGCCGGCAGTGGCCGTACTCGCCGCCCTGGCGATCGTCGCCGGACCGGCCGCCGCCCCCGCGACGGCCGCGCCCAACGCGCCCACCCCCTCGGGGCACGAGGAGGACGACGAGCCGAAGCTCCTCACCGACGTCATCGAGGCCACCAACCGGGAGTACTCGGCGGCGAAGAACCGGCTGGAGAAGTCCAAGAAGCGTCAGCTCCAGCTCGCCATCGAGGTGGAGAAGGCGGAGCAGGAACTGGCCGCGCTGGCCCCCCAGGTCACCGAGATCGCCGCCCAGTCGTACCGGACGGGTCGGGTCGGCGCGGTCGCCGCGCTGCTGGAGAGCGACGCGCCGGACGCCTTCGTCCGCCGGGCCGCCGCCCTGGACGAGCTGAACATGGTCAACGCCGGCAAGCTGGCCGAGGTCAACGAGGCCAAGAGCCGGGCCGAGAACGCCAAGCTCGCCCTCGACGCCGAGGTACGCGAGCAGCAGAAGCAGACCAACCTGATGGCCAAGAAGAAGACCGAGGCCGACAAGGCGCTGGCCCTCGTCGGCGGCCGGGGCTTCACCGGTGGCCTGGTCGACGCGACGTCCCCGGTGGCCCGCATCGCCCCCGGCCAGACCGCCAACGGCGAGTGGCGCGGCGAGTCGTGCAGCGAGAACGACCCGACCACGTCCGGCTGCGTCACGCCGCGCACGCTGCACATGTACAAGGAGGTCAAGCGGGCCGGCTTCAACCGGTTCGTCGGCTGCTACCGCCCCGGTGGGCCGTGGGAGCACCCCAAGGGCAAGGCGTGCGACTGGTCGTTGCAGAAGAGCGGGTTCAGCCCGTGGCACAACAACGACACCCGGATGTACGGCAACAACCTCGCCGCGTTCCTGATCCGCAACTCGGACCGGCTGGGCATCTACTACGTGATCTGGAACCGGCAGATCTGGTTCCCGGCCAACGGCTGGAGTTCGTACTCGGGGCCGTCCAACCACACCGACCACGTGCACGTGTCTCTGCTGTAGCGGGGTGATCAGCCTCATCGGGGCCGATGATGCGGTGTCCGGCGTCCCGGATCCGCATCATCGACCCCAGTGGGGTCAGCGAGCGACGACGAAGGCCGCCCGGCTGGACCGGGCGGCCTTCGTCGTGCGTGGGGCGGCTCAGCCGGGGACGGCCGCCGGCTCGCCCGCCGGGGCGGGGTCGACACCCGTCGGCGCGGCGGGCCCGGGCACCGCGACGGCGGACGCCTGGGCGGTGGGTTCCTCGGCCGGGGCCACCTGGTGGACCTCACCGGCGGCGAGCCGGTAGGACATGCCGACCACCGCGCACCGGCCGGCCGCCACCTCGGCGGCGATCACCGGGGAGTTGCCGAGCAGCACCTCGACGGTCTGCGCGATGTGGATGTCGACGATCCCGTCGATGTCGTGCACCCCCTGCTGGGCCGCGCGACGCAGGCTCGGCCCGACGGCGGCGACGACCGAGTAGAGGTGCCCCGGGGGCTGGGTGCCGGTACGGGCCGTGTCCCGGGCCGCCTGCACGGCACCGCAGGAGTCGTGCCCGAGGACCACCACCAGCGGGGTGCCGAGCACCGTCACCGCGTACTCGACGCTGCCGAGCACCTCGGGCCCGGCGGTGTGCCCGGCGGTCCGGACCACGAAGAGGTCACCGAGACCCCGGTCAAAGATGATCTCGGCGGCGAGCCGGGAGTCGGAGCAGCCGACGATGACGGCGAAGGGATGCTGGCCGTCGGCGACGGCGGTGCGGTGCCCGGCGTCCTGGTTGGGATGGCGGGGTGCCCCGGCGACGAAACGCCGGTTGCCGGCCTGCAACTCGGCCAGCGCCTGGGTCGGAGTGATCGGGGCCATTGCCTCACCTCGGTCCGGAATCGCACCTGGTCACGCCGGCCGGCGGCGACGACGGCCGTGTCCCCACGGTCACACGCAGCTAAAGGTACGTCAAGATTTCGTGATACACGTTTCAGGCATCGGTCGGCGCGGTGTCGACGGCGTGTCGAACCCGGGCGCGCACCGGCTCGGCGGGCGACCCACCGGGCCCGATCCCACCGACCGGGCGCGACCGTCGGGGCGGCCGACGACGGGTCTCCCAGGAACGGGCCATACGATGACCATCATGGCGACAGGCGGCACCGGGAGCACCCGGAACTGGACGTTCCTCACCAACCACGGTCACGTGCTGCTCGCCATCGCCCGCAACCCCACCGCCCGGCTCCGGGACGTCGCCGACGAGGTCGGGGTGACCGAACGGGCCGCCCAGGCGATCGTCGCCGACCTGGAAGCCGGCGGCTACCTGCGGCGGACCCGGGTCGGCCGGCGCAACGAGTACACGCTCAACCCGAGCGGTCACTTCCGGCACCCCGCCGAGGCCGACCGCCAGGTCGGCGACCTGCTCGCCCTCTTCACCCCCGACCCGGCCGAGCCCGACGCCTGAGCCGCCGGCCCGGCAGGTACGCCGACGGCCCGCCCCGGTGGGGACGGGCCGTCGCGGGGTGGGTGTTCAGCAGAAGCTGCCGGCTCCGCCACCACCGTCCTGCCGGGTGGTCCGGAAGTCGCACAGGTCGTAGCCGTTGGCGGTGAGCGCCGCCTTCGCCGCCGCCGTCTGCGCCCCGGTCAGCGCCGGCTCCCGGGAGAGGACGAAACCGCTGCTGCGGTCCGGGTCGCCGACGACCGCCCACCGGTAGTCGGGGTCGAGCCCGATCACCACGTAGTTCGGCCCGCCCAGGTAGATCCACCTACCGCCGAGCTTGAGGAAGGACACGGTCAACGCCGAGTCGGCCGGCGGGTTCTCGCTACGGGCCCGCCCGGTGACCGCGCTGGTGGTGCCGATGATGGTGCGGCAGGTGTTGCGGACCCCGATGGTGCCGTCGGGCTGGACGTCGTACCGCGCCGCGACGTTCTTGTAGCACTGGATCTCGAAGATCGCCGGGATGGCGGCGACCTGGTACCAGTCGCCCGCGTAACGCTCGACGTCGACGTCGGCCACCGGGGTGAGCGGTCCGGTGTCGACGGCGGTCGGCGCGGCCTGCGCCGGTACGGCGGTGGCCAGCACCGCCGCGATGGCGACCGCGACGGCCGCAACGACCTGACGGCGTACTCCCATGGTGTCTCCTCCGGTCTGTCGGTCCGGCGCGGCGGGGGCGTCGCGCCGTCGGCGGAATTGCCCGGACCCACCGGCCGGAAACTGTCGGCATTCTCATCACCGTCGATGCATCCAGGCGCAGGTCAGCGGCCGTATCCCTGGTGGGAGCGGTCCGTCCACACGGCACACCGTGGCCCGACTCACTCGTCCGGTCGGGCCACCGCCGCTGCGCGGACGGCCGGTCGGGGATAGGTTGGACGGGTGATCCGCGCAGCCTCCACCCCGCCCGTCTGGGTGTCGAGGCTGCGCGACCTGACCCGGCTGGCGGTCACCGCGCTGGTGCTCGCCGTCGGCCTCGGCGGGTTCCTCGCCGTCACCGGCGGCCCGGCCGCCGCTGCCGCCCGACCGTCCGTGGTGACCTCGCGGGTGGCGACGCTGCCCGCCGACGCCCGGCCGGCCGGCGACCGGGCCGACACCCGGCCCGGCGACGAGCGGCCCGACGACGGGTCCCTCCGGCCCCAGCCGCCGACGCCCGCCGACGGTGCCGCCGCCCGGCCCGTCGCGCCGGCCGCCGGGGCGACGCCGGACCCGGCCCGGGACGCCACCGGCCGGCGCGGCCCGCCCCGGAGCTGAGCCGCGCGGCACCTGCGCCGCCCGTCCGGCCACGACCGGCCCACCGCCGGCCGCGAACCGATCCCGGTCGGTCCGGCGGCGATCCGATCCGGCCGATCCGATCCGGCCGATCCGGTCCGGTCCGGGCAGATCCGGTCCGGTCCCTCCGTCGCAGGACGTGTCGCGCACCGCCCCCGCCCGCTGCCGGGCCACCGTCCGTCCACATCGTTGTCCACCGTGAGGTGTTGGTGATGCAGACCGTCTTCTCCGCCGTCCTGCCCGATGTCCCCGCCGCCGCCGCGATCTGGCTGATCCTGCTCGCCCTCGCCGCCGTCGCCGTCGCGGCCCTGGTGGTCCGGCCCGGCCGGCTCCGGCTGGCGGTGGCCGGCCGGTTCCGCGACGCCGCCCTGCCCGACGACCCGGAACGGGCCGAGCTGGACCGGGAGCACACCCGGTACGCCGAGGAGGTCGCCGTGGCGGCCGACCGGGCCGGCACCACGGCGAGCCGGCTGCGGGCCGGGTGGCTCGCCACCCAGGAGGAGGTCGAGTCGGCCTGGACGGCGCTGGAGGCGGCGGAGGCGCACCTGCGCCGGCTCGCCGCCGCTGCGGTCATGCCCCTGCCGCACACCGGCCAGACCCCCGCCGAGTACGCCGACCGGGAACGCTGGCTGCACCGGGCCGCCGAGGAGGCGCACCGGAGGGGTGAGCTGTCGGACGCCCAACTCGACGACGTCCTCGCCCACCGGGCCGGCTGGGACCCGCGCCGGCACCCGGTCGAGCAGGAACTGGTGCTGCGCCGCGCGACCCGGGACCACCTGGCGGCCCGGCACCGAGCGGCGGTCGCCCGGGAGCAGGCGGCCTGGCGGGCCGCCGACCTGGCCGGCGCGGCGGCCCGCAGCCTGCGCGACGAGGCGTTCGCCGCGCGCGAGCGCCGCCCGGAGCGGGCCGAGTCGGTGCTGCCGATGCCGGAGGCACCCCGCCCGGCGACGGACACCACCCGGGAGAACCCGGTCGTGGCGCGCGGTCGGGCCGCCGTCGCCGCCTACTGACCCGCCCCCGCCCCGGCGACGGACGGCGGCGCGGCGCGCCCCCGGACTTCGGCGCGGCGGGCGGCGCTGGACTAGCGTTGCGGGCATGTCCCGGGAGATGTGGGCGCTCGTCGTCGTCGGTGTGATCCTGGCGCTGGCGACGCTGGTCGGCGCGGTCCTGCTGGCGGTACGGGTGGTCCGCACCCGACGGCTGCTCGGCACGCTCGGCGTGAGCGGCAAGGTGGCGTTCTACGGCGCGCTGATCTACACGATCTGCCCGGTCGACCTCCTGCCCGACCCGATCTACCTGGACGACATGGGTGTGCTGGCCGGGGCGTTGATCTACCTGACCCGGCTGGCCCACCGTCGCCGGGCCGCCGGTCGCGGCCTGCCCGGCCAGCCCGGTCGGACGGGTGTCCCGCCCGGTCCGGGCCAGCCCCGCCAGATCGTGCCATGATCGGGGCCGGGCCGGGGCCACGCCGGCCCTGGGACGGGGGACGGACATGGCCGGCAGGCATCGGTTGGACCCGTACGACGAACGGGTCCT
Source organism: Micromonospora sp. HM134 (assembly GCF_007833915.1). Taxonomy (NCBI): domain Bacteria; kingdom Bacillati; phylum Actinomycetota; class Actinomycetes; order Micromonosporales; family Micromonosporaceae; genus Micromonospora; species Micromonospora sp. HM134. The sequence goes on along the minus strand of NZ_CP041061.1, from coordinate 581,736 downwards.
CACGTTCTGCCGCGAGCGGCACCTGGCCACGCTGACCACCCTGCGGCCCGACGGCACGCCGCACGTCGTACCGGTCGGGCTGACCTACGATCCGGCGGCCGGGCTGGCCCGGGTGATCACGTCCGCCGGTTCGACCAAGGCCCGGTACGTCGCCGCCGCCGGTGCGACGGGGGTCCCGGTGGCGGCCTGTCACCTCGACGGCCGCTGGTGGCTGACCGTCGAGGGCCGGGCGGTGCTGCGGACCGACGCCGCCGCGGTGGCCGAGGCCGAGCGCCGGTACGCCGAGCGCTACCGCCCGCCGCGCCCGAACCCGGAGCGGGTGGTCATCGAGATCGGGGTGACCCGCCTGCTCGGCTCCCTCCCGCCGCTCACGTCCGAACAGGAACGACCGGCGCGACAGGAACGACCGACGTGACAGGAACGACCGACGTGACAGGGCCGACCGGCGCGTGACGGGCGGGCCGCCGACACCGCCGGCTGACGGGCGGGGTCGACGGGTGGCGGTTCATCGACGGTGATGGGTTCGGGTCGCCGGCGGTGGGTACAGGCCCCGCCAGGAGCCGATCCGTCCGCAACCGGTAAGGGGCACCGAGATGAACGACCCACAGGCCACCACGGACCAGGACGTGGTGGACGTCCTGACCGCCGACCACCACGAGATCGAGGCGATCTTCGCGGAGCTGGGCACCCGGCAGGGCAGCGCGGAACACCGTCGTCAACTGGCCGGGGTGTTGATCGCCGAGCTGGTCCGGCACGCGGTCGCCGAGGAGATGTACGTCTACCCGGCCGCCCGCCGGGCCCTGCCCGACGGCGAACAGCTCGCCGAGCACGAGATCGCCGAACACGCCGCCGCCGAGCGGACGCTGAAGGAACTGGAGCCGCTGGACCCGTCCGACGCCCGCTTCGAGCCGTTGATCAGCCACCTGGCGAAGACCATCCGCCACCACGTACGGGAGGAGGAGTCGGAGCTGTTCCCCCGGCTGCGGGCGGCGGTCGCGCAGGAGGAGCTGGTGGAGCTGGCCGACCGGGTGCGGGCGGCGAAGGGGCACCTGCCGACCCGCCCGCATCCCGGCGCACCGGACCACCCACCGGCGAACCGGCTGCTCAACCCCGGCGCCGGACTGGTCGACCGGATCAGGGACACGCTGAGCGGGCGGCCGACCACCCGGGCGGAGCTGCACGACGGGCAGGACTGAGCGTCGACGGTGGTCACCTCCGGGTACCCCGCCGGAGGTGACCACCGGGCCCGGTCACGGTTCCGGGGCGATCCGGCTGTCGTCCGCCGCGTCGGACACCACGATCGCCTCCATCGGGCAGGACTCGGCGGCGTCCAGCACCGCGTCCGCCGGGTCGATCCGTTCGGCCACCGGCCGGGACAACCCGTCCACCAGGACGAAGTGCGCCGGGGCGTAGCTCGCGCAGATCCCCGCCCCGATGCACCGGGTCGGGTCCACGTGCACCCGCCAGCCGCTGTCCCCCATCTGCCCCACCGTTCCTTTCGCTACCAGCTCACGGGCAACGCCGTCAGGCCCCGGACCAGCAGGCCGCTCTTCCAGGTCAGTGCCGCCGGGGGCACCGCCAGCCGCAGCCCCGGGGTACGGGTCAGCAGCGTCTCCAGCACCACCTGGAGTTCCATCCGGGCCAGTTGGGCACCGATGCAGTGGTGTGGGCCGTGCCCGAAGGCGAGGTGCGGGTTCGTCTCCCGGTCGAGGTCGAGCCGGTCGGCGTCGGGGAAGACGGTCTCGTCCCGGTTGGCCGAGGGGATGGAAACCAGCACCGGTTCACCGGCGCGGACCAGCACCCCGCCGAGTTCGACGTCCTCCAGGGCGTACCGGGCGAACGCGGAGGTGGCGCCGAGCGGGATGAAGCGCAGCAGTTCCTCCACGGCGGACGGCACCAGGGACGGCTCGTCGAGCAGCCGCTGCCAGACGTCGGGCTCGGTGAGCAGGACGTATACCAGGTTGGGGATCTGGGTCACGGTGGTCTCGTGGCCGGCGGCCAGCAGGCCCGCCGCCAGGCGCACCATCTCGTCCTCGGTCAGCCGGTCGGCGTTCTCGTCGCGGGCCCGGACCATCGCCCCGATCAGGTCGTCGGTGGGGGTCACCCGCCGCTGGGCGATCAGCCCCGCCATGTACGACAGCAGTTGGTCGAGGTAGCTCTGGGCCACCTCCGGCCGCAGCGAGGTGGTCGACACGATCGCCTCGGACCAGGTGTGGAACCGGTCCTGGTCGGTGACCGGCACCCCGAGCAGGTCGCAGATGACCCGGATCGGCAGCGGGGTGGCGACGTGGGCGACCAGGTCGGCCGGCGACCCGGCGGCGGTCATGCCGGTGACGAGGCCGTCGGCCAGTTCCCGGGTGCGCGGGCGTAGTTCCTCGACCCGCCGGGCGGTGAACGCCTTGGCCGCCAGCCGGCGCAGCCGGCTGTGCTCGGGCGGGTCCATCCCGAGGATGCCGGCCTCCCGCTGGTAGGGGACGCTGCGCGGCTCGTCCCGCCCGACGGCGGCCGCCCGGCTGAACCGGGGATCACCCAGCACCGTCCGCACGTCCGCGTGCCGGGTGGCCAGCCAGGCCGGTTCCCCGAAGGGGAGTTGCACCCGGACCAGTGGTTCGTCGCGGCGCAGCCCGGCGTAGCGGGGGTCGACGTCGAGCCGGTGCGGATCGCTGAACGGATACGGCCGGGCCTTCGTGACGTGCGTTGTCTCGGTCACCGGGGATGCTCCCTCTCGTCGACGGCCCGCGCGCTCGCGCGCCGACCCACTCCACACGACTCCACGGTGAGTCATGCCCCGAATGCGGATAGTAGCGACAGTCGCCGATGGTTTCCAGGGGCGGAACGTCTGTCGGGACCGGCAGCACCGGGGTCCGGCGGGTGGCCGCCGTCCGGAAGGGACCGTCCTGAACGGAACCGGGTAGCCGGCACGGCGTTGAGCCACCGGGTGTCGCGGCCGGCCCGGTCGGGTATCGACCCCGCCGAGACCGAGGAGGAACCGACGTGGCCGAGGACGGTGCCGGGCGTACGCCCGAGGTGACGGCTGCGGGTGCCCGCCCCAGCCCACGGCAGGCCTGGGCGGCGCTGCCCTGGCTGGTCCGCACGGCGGTGGTGTGGAGCGCCTGCCTGGTGGTCGTGGTGTTCGGCTGTTACCTGCTGGGCCGGGTGGCGGTGCTGCTCGCGCCGCTGGCGATCGCGGTGGCGGTCACCTTCTTCCTCACCGCGCTGCTCGACCCGGTGCTGTTGGCCCTGCGCCGGCTGCGGGTGCCGGCGGCGCTCGCCGCGCTGCTGAGCGTCCTGCTGCTGCTCGGGGTGCTGGTCGGGGTGGGGGTGCTGGTGTGGAACCTGACGGCCGCCCAGTTCGGTGAGCTGAGCCAGCAGCTCGACGAGGGGCTGCAACGCTCCCGCGACTTCGTCACCGAGACCCTGCCGGTCAGTGACGCCCAACTCGACAAGCTGATCGGGCAGGTCCGCGACGGCCTGGGTGGCAGCGCCCCCGACCCGGTCGGCGGGGCCCGTACGGCGGCCGAGGCGCTCGGCTCCACCCTGCTCGCCCTGGTGCTGCTGTTCTTCCTGCTCAAGGACGGCCGGTCGATGTGGCACTGGGTGCTGCGCCGGATGACCGGGCCGAACCGTACGGTGGCCGCCGAGGCGGGCCGGGTCGGCTGGCGCACCCTCGGCTCGTACAGCCGGGGCACGATGATCATCGCGGCCATCGACGCGATCGGGATCGGGCTGGCGCTGGTGCTGCTCGGGGTGCCGTTGGCGCTGCCGCTGGCACTGATCACCTTCCTCGGCGGTTTCGTGCCGATCATCGGGGCGACGGTGGCCGGCGCGGTCGCCGTCCTGGTGGCGTTGGCGGCGAACGGGCCGACCACGGCGCTGCTGGTGCTGGCGGCGGTGGTCGCCGTCCAGCAGGTCGAGGGCAACCTGCTGGAACCGTTGATCATGAAGCGGCAGGTGCAGTTGCACCCGGCGGTGATCCTGGTGGTGGTCACGGCGGGCACGCTGATCGCCGGCATCGCCGGGGCCTTCGTCTCGGTGCCGATCGCGGCGGTCGCCTACCGGGTGGTCGACACCGTCCAGCGGCACCGGGAGCAGGTCGCCCCGACCCCGCCGGCCGACCGCCCGCACCACCGCCGCGACGAGCCGCCCGCCGCCCCGGCCTGAGGCGCACCAAACGCTCCTGGGGCGATGTTGCGGTATTCCGGGGCCCGGTACACCGCAACATCGCCCCCGTTGCGCGTCGGGCCGCCAGGACGGGGTCAGGCCGGGACGGGGAGGTGGTGGGTGAACCAGCCGGCGGCGGCGTCGGCCACCTGGTCGAGCGTGCCGGGCTCCTCGAACAGGTGACCGGCACCGGGCACCACGCGCAGTTCGTGCGGGGCGGCGAGCACCTCGGCGGCCTGTTCGTTCACCGTGATCACCTGGTCGTCGAGGCCCCCCACCAGCAGCAGCGTCGGAGCGCGTACCCCGGACAGGGCGGGGCCGGCCAGATCCGGCCGGCCGCCCCGGGACACCACGGCGGCGACCCGCTGCGGACGGGCGGCGGCGGCCACCAGGGCGGCGGCGGCCCCGGTGCTCGCCCCGAACAGGCCGACCGGCAGCCGGCCCAGCGTGGGTTCGGCGGCCAGCCAGTCGAGGGTGCCGGTGAGCCGGCCGGCCAGCAGGCCGATGTCGAAACGCCACTGCGCGGTCCGGGCGTCGGCCGCGTCCTCCTCGGCGGTGAGCAGGTCCACCAGCACCGTCACCAGCCGGCGACGCTGGAGCACCCGGGCCACCGCCACGTTGCGCGGGCTGTGCCGGGAACTGCCGCTGCCGTGGGCGAAGAGCACCACCCCCGTCGCGTCGTCCGGCCCGTCGACGTCCGCCGGCAGCCTGACCTCCCCCAGCGACACGGTCGCCTCGGCGCGTACCCCCATGGTGGTGCCCCCTCCCGCTCGCCGGCCGGTGGCGGTTACCCACCCGGTGGCCGCTCTCACCCGTTGCCTTGACACCGGCGGCAAGGTCTAGCGTGACGCCGGGAACACCGGCGAGGAGGTCGGGATGCTGATCGGCGAGCTGGCGCAACGGGCCGGCACGAGCACCCGCACACTGCGGTACTACGAGACACACGGGCTGGTCCGGCCCCGCCGCTCGGCCAACGGCTACCGGGTGTACGACGAGGCCGAGCTGCGGGTGGTGCACGAGATCCGGGCACTGCTGGCGGTCGGCTTCGGCCTCGACGACATCCGGCCCTTCGTGGCCTGCCTGCGGGCCGGCCACGCCTCCGGGGACGTCTGCCCCGACTCGGTGGCGGTGCTGCGCCGCAAGCTGGCCGAGGTGGACGCCTACCTCGACCGGCTCGGCACGGTCCGCCGCCGGCTGCACGACCAGCTCACCCAGGCCATCGCACAACGGGAGGAAACATGCCTCAGGACACGGCAGCGCACCGGTTGACCGCCGTCACCGACGCCACCTTCGCCGACACGGTGCTGGCCGCCGACCGGCCGGTGGTGGTCGACTTCTGGGCGGACTGGTGCCCGCCCTGCGTGGGCACCTCCCGGCACCTCGCCGAGCTGGCCGAGGAGTTCGGCGACCGGCTGCGGGTGGTCGCCCTGGACACCGACGCGAACCCCGCCACCACCCGGGCGTACGGGGTGATGTCGCTGCCCACCATGCTGGTGTTCGTCGGCGGGCAGGTGGCCGGCTCGATCGTCGGCGCCCGCCCGAAGAACCACCTGCGCCTCGCCTTCGCCCGCCACCTCGACACCTGACCGGCCCCGCCCGGCGGCGGTTTGCGGGGGTTTCCGGCGGGAAGACGCGCGGGACACCGGCGCAGCCGCGCCCCGCACGGATCACGAGGTTCGCCATGGCCAAGCGGAAGGCACGTCAGCAGACCCGGACCATCGAGCAGGACCGCCCCGAACCGGACGCCGGGCACGAGCCCGACTGGGCGGACGAGGCGGCGCAGGCGCGTACCCCCGAGGACCCTCGGGCGGTGGCCCCCCGCGACGCCGGTGGCCGGCCCTCCAACGGCCCCCAGTTCTGACAGGCGGAGGGTCGTCGGCGCTGCCGCGACGGCGACCCTCCCCGGCCGGCAGGGTCAGCCGGGGGACTCGGGCAGGCGCAGCAGCGGGGCCCGACCGGGCGGCTGTTCCGGTGCCGGGCCGCTCTCGTGGCGCTGCGGCACCGGCACGGTCACCGGGGCGGCGGAGGTCACCCGGACGGTCTCGCCGTGGTGCCGCAGCTCCATCACCGTGTCCGGCCCGCCGTTGCGCAGCGAGTACGTCGTCTGGTGCGGCCGGACGTCCACCCGCAGCCGCATCGAGCGCCACTGCAACGAGAACTCCAACCGGCTCAACCGGCTGGACAGCCGGGGGGCGAACGACAGCTCGCCGTCGTGGTCGCGCAGCCCGCCGAAGCCGGCCACCAACGCGATCCAGGCCCCCGCCAGCGACGCCATGTGCACGCCGTCGCGGGTGTTCTCGTTGAGGTCGTGCAGGTCCATCAGCGCGGCTTCCCGCAGGTAGCTGTGCGCCAACTCGGGGTGCCCCACCTCGGCCGCGAGCACCGCCTGGGTGCACGCCGACAGGGACGAGTCCCGCACGGTACGCCGCTCGTAGTAGAGGAAGTTGCGCAGCTTCTGCGCGTCGGTGAAGGCGTCCCCCCGCCAGTGCATGGCCAGCACCAGGTCGGCCTGCTTGACCACCTGCTTGCGGTACAGGTCGAAGTACGGGTAGTGCAGCAGCAGCGGGTACTTCTCGGTCGGGGTGTGCGCGAAGTCCCACTCCTGGAGCCGGGTGAACCCCTCCACCTGCTCGTGCACGTCGAGATCCTCGTCGTACGGGATGTGCATGGCGGTGGCGGCGTCGCGCCACTCGGCCGCCTCCTCCTCGGACACCCCGAGGTCGAGGGCCTCGTCGCGCAGGCGCATCGCACAGTCGGCGGCGGTGAGCAGGTTCCGCTGCGCCATCAGGTTGGTGTAGATGTTGTCGTTCTTGACGGCGGTGTACTCGTCGGGGCCGGTCACCCCGTCGATGTGGAACCGGCCGTACCGGTCGTGGTGGCCCAGGGAACGCCACAGCCGGGCCGTCTCCACCAGCAGTTCCAGGCCGATGTCCCGTTCCAGTTGCTCGTCGCCGGTGACCAGGACGTAGCGGCGCAGCGCGTCGGAGATGTCGGCGGCGATGTGGAAGGCGGCGGTGCCGGCCGGCCAGTACGCCGAGGACTCCGGCCCCTCGATGGTGCGCCACGGGAACGCCGCGCCGGCCAGGTTCAACGTCCGGGCCCGCTCCCGGGCCTGCTCCAGGGTGGCGTGCCGCCAGTACAGGGCGTCGCGGACCGCGCCCGGCTGGGTGTACGTCAACACCGGCAGCACGAACATCTCGGTGTCCCAGAACGCGTGCCCGTCGTAGCCGGGGCCGGTCAGCCCCTTGGCGGAGATCGGCCGGCGTTCGGCCCGCGCCCCGGCCTGGAGCACGTGGAACAGTCCGAACCGGACGGCCTGCTGCACCTCCGGGTCGCCCTCGACCCGGACGTCGGCGGCGTCCCAGAACCCGTCGAGGTAGCCACGCTGCTCCCGGTGCAGCCCGTCCCAGCCGGCCAGCCGGGCGGCGGCCAGCGCCGCGCCGACCTGGTCACGCAGCGCGGGCAACGAGCGTCGGCTGGACCAGCCGTACGCGAGGTACTTGACCACGCGGAGCGTCTCGCCGGGCTGGAGCACGCAGCCGACGGTGGTCCGCACCCAGTCCTCGTACCCCTCGGACTCGATGGTGGTGCGGCCCGGGGCGTCCACGTCGTGCCCCATCCCGGCGGCCACCCGCAGCCCGCTGACCTTGGTGCGGTGGATGAGCAGGCCGCCGTCGCCGGTGGTCAGCTCCTCCTCGGCCTGCAACGGCGACTCCAGCACGGCGGCGACCCGGGGGTCGCGGCTCTGTGCCGGCAGGTTCTCGTTGGCGACCAGCTCGGACTGGAGGATCAGCCGCAGCGGGCCGCTGACCGCCTCCACCTCGTAGTGGATCGCGGCGACCGACCGTTGGGTGAAGGAGACCAGCCGGGTGCTGCGGACCTTGACCTCCCGGCCGGCCGGCGAGCGCCAGTGCATCTCCCGGTAGAGGGTGCCGGCCCGCAGGTCGAGGACCCGTTCGTGGCTGAGCAGCTCGCCGTAGCGCAGGTCCAGCGGTTCGTCGTCGACGAGCAGCCGGATCAGCTTGCCGTTGGTGACGTTGACGATGGTCTGCCCCGACTCGGGGAACCCGAACCCGGCCTCCGCGTACGGCAGCGGACGCAGCTCGTAGAACGAGTTCAGGTAGGTGCCGGGCAGGCCGTGCGGTTCGCCCTCGTCGAGGTTGCCGCGCAGCCCGATGTGGCCGTTGGAGAGCGCGAACACCGACTCGGACTGGGCCAGCACGTCCATGTCGAGGCGGGTCTCCCGGATGTGCCACGGCTCGACCGGGTAGGCGCGCTCCCGGATCATGCGGCCGGCCCGGTCAGCAGCTCGGCGAGGTCGGTGACCACCACGTCCGCGCCGTGGGCGCGCAGCTCGTCGGCCTGTCCGACCCGGTCCACCCCGATCACGTGGCCGAAGCCCCCGGCCCGGCCGGCGGCCACCCCGGCCAGCGCGTCCTCGAACACGGCGGCGTCGGCGGGGGCCACCCCGAGCAGCTCGGCGGCGGCGAGGAAGGTGTCCGGGTGCGGTTTGCCGCGCAACCCCTCGGCGCGGGCGACCAGCCCGTCGACGCGTACCTCCAGCAGCGGTTCCAGACCGGCGGCGGCGACCACGTCGCGGCAGTTGGCGCTGGCCGAGACGACCGCGCGGCGCAGCCCGGCCCGCTCGGCCGCCTTCAGGTAGGCCACCGAGCCCGGATACGCCGCCACGCCGTCGTGGTGGATCCGGTCCAGCAGGACGACGTTCTTGCGGTTGCCGACGCCGTTGACGGTCTCCGCGCCGGGCGGGTCGTCGGGGCTCCCCTCGGGCAGGGTGATGCCCCGGGAGGCGAGGAAGGAACGCACCCCGTCGGCGCGCGGTTTCCCGTCGACGTAGCGGTGGTAGTCCGGGCCGGGGTCGAACGGCCGGAACGGTTCGCCGTTGGCCTCGGCGTGCCGGCGCAGCAGGTCGTCGAAGGTCTGTTTCCAGGCGGCGTTGTGCACCTTGGCGGTCGGGGTCAACACGCCGTCGAGGTCGAAGAGGCAGGCGGTCACATGAGCAGGTAGGCCCAGCACGCTACGAATCTATCCACCGCCCCACCCGGGCAAACCCCCGCCACGCGGGTCAGCGGTGCGGGCGCAGCGTCCACAGGACGGTCATGGTGGCGGTGACGGTGCCGTCGGGGGTGCCGATCTCCACCGCCACCGGGAACTCGGGGCGCTGCCCGGCGTCCAGTTCGGCGAGCACCTCGGCCGGGGGGCGACCGAGCCGCGCGGTGGCCCGCACCTCCCCCATCGCCACCCGCCGGTACGCGATGTCGGCCCGTACGGCCAGCGGCAGCGCCCGGTCGAGCACCTGCCCGAACGCGGCCATCACCACCGCGCCGGAGGCGGTCTCGCCGAGGGTGAACATGGCGCCGGCGTGCGGGCCGCCGACGTGGTTGTGGGTGGCCGGCGAGTCGGGCAGCCGGACGACGGCCCGGACCCCGCCCTCGGCCTCGGGCGCGACCTCGACGAACTCGAAGCCGAGCGTGCGGGCGAACGGGACGGCCCGGAGCACCCCGGCCGCCACCTCGCGGGAGTCAACGGTCATACCCTGACGTTACTCGCGGGTAGATACCCCGCCAATACCATGCGCGATGTCGCGACCACGCGCGGCGGCCGGGTCAGCGCCAGCCGACGTCGATCCGGTCGCCGCGTTCGTCGAAGAAGTGCAGGGCGTCCATCCGGACCGCGACCGCCATCGGGTGACCCGCCGAGATCGCCGGGTACGGGGCCAGCCGGACCGCCAGTTCGGCCGGGCGGCGGTGGTGCCGGCCGGGGTCGTTCAGCACGCTGGTGCGGTTGCCGCCCGGCGTCCGGTCGGTCTGCTCGGGGTCGGCGGCGCGCCCGGTGAGCCGGGACATGACCTGGCCGAACCGGCGCAGCCCGCGCTGGCCGGGGGCCGCGTCGTCGGTCGGGGCGCTCATCTCGTCGACCATGATGGCGGTGGCGCCGATGTCGAGGAAGGCCAGCGACTCGTGCCCGTGGTGCTCCAGGTAACGCACCCGACCCTGGAGCACGTCGCCGGGGGTGTCCGGGGCGACCGGGGTGAGCGCCTCGGCCCGCATCCCGACCACGATCCGCTCGCCGTGGTAGTGCGCCACCGCCCGGCTGCGGATGTCGTCCCACGGCAGGTAGAGCGCCTGGTCACCGAGGGTCAGCGTGACGTACCGGTCGAGGTGGACGTAGACCGACGCCTCCAGCAGGTTCATCCGGGGGCTGCCGAGGAAGGCGGCCACGTAGAGGGTCGCCGGCCGGCCGTACACCTGGGTGGGGGTGCCGACGTCCTGGAGCACGCCCTTGCGCATGATGGCCACCCGGTCGGCCATGGTCAGCGCCTCGGCCTGGTCGTGGGTGACGTAGATGGTGGTGACGCCCAGCTCACGGGTCAGCGCGGAGATCTCGGCCCGTAGTTCGGCGCGCAGCCCGCTGTCCAGGTTGGACAGCGGCTCGTCCATCAGGAACAGCCCCGGCCGGCGGACGATCGCCCGACCCATCGCGACCCGCTGCCGCTGGCCGCCGGAGAGCTGGCTCGGCTTGCGGCCGAGCACGTCGCCGATGCCGAGCGCGCTCGCCACGTCCTGCACCCGCTCACCCCGGGGCACCGGCTCGACGCCGGACAGCTTGAGCGGGAAGCCGATGTTGTCACCGACGGACATGTGCGGGTAGAGCGCGAAGTCCTGGAAGACCATGGCGATCTTCCGGTCGCGCGGCGGAAGGTCGTTGGCGACCTCACCGTCGAGCATCACCGCGCCGCTGGTCGGCTCCGCCAGGCCCGCGATCATCCGCAACACGGTCGACTTCCCGCAACCGGACGGGCCCAGCAGCACCATGAACTCCCCGTCGACGACGTCGAGACTGACGTTGTCGACGGCAATTGTCCCGTCCGGGAATACCTTTGTGACGTCCTTCAGCGCGACGGTGGTCACCGTCTCCTCCCCCAGCTTGGCCGAACCCCGGGTTGACTGTGACGAGCATCATCGGGTTAGCACATCGGGTAAACGTGCCATGTTCGACTGATGACAGCCCTATTACGGGCCAGTACGGCGATCCGCCCGGAAACATCACCCCGGCTCGTCGAGAAACACCCGCCGGACCACCCGTTCCGCCGCGTGCCCGTCGTCCCAGCCGCAGAACCGCTCCCGGAACGCCCGCCGGGCCCGCTCGGCCGACGCCCCGGTCACCGCGCCGGAGCGGAAGACTTCCCGCAGCTCGTCGAAGGTCAGCGCGACCGCGCCCGGCGGCTCGGCGGTGACGTCGAAGTAGACCCCCCGGGCCAACCGGTAGGCGTCGTGGTCCGGCGCGTAGATCACGATCGGCCGGTCCAGCACCGCGTAGTCGAACATCGCCGACGAGTAGTCGGTGACCAGCACGTCGGCGGCCAGGTAGAGATCCTCCACGGTGCCGACGTCGCTGACGTCGACCACCCGCCCCCCGGCCCGCCGCCGGACCCGGCCCTCCCGGTCGTGGAAGTAGTGGCTGCGCACCAGCAACCGGCCGGCCGGCCCGAGCACGTCCAGCAGCCGGTACGGGTCGAACGGCGGCCGGTAACCGGGCAGGTGCTCGCGGTGGGTCGGCGCGTAGAGCACCACCCGCTCGTCCGGGGCGATCCCGAGCCCGGCCCGGACCGCGCGTACCTCCTCGGCGGTGGCGGTGACCAGCCGGTCGTTGCGCGGATAGCCCACCTCCAGCCGGACGTAGTCCGCCGGGTAGGCGCGGTCCCACATCTGGGTGGAGAAGGCGTTGGAGGTGATGCTGTAGTCCCACCGGTCCACCCGGCGCAGCAGCCCCGCGAAGTCCATCCCGACCGCGCCGAGCGGATACCGCTGCTGGTCCAGCCCCATCACCTTGACCGGGGTGCCGTGGTGGGTCTGCACGTGCACCTGACCGGGGCGCTTGCGGACGAAGTCCGGAAAGTTGACGTTGTTGACCAGCCAGCGGGCCCGCGCCAGCACCCGCTGGGCGTCGCGGGTGCCGGCGACGACGTACTCGGTTCCGGGTGGGAGGGTGTCGACCCGGTCCCGGCGGACGATCCACACCCCCCGTACCTGCGGGGCGAGCCGGCGGGCGGCGGCGTGCACCGCCGCCGGGTTGCAGGCGTAGCCCCGGTACCAGTAGGCGGCGTAGACGGCAAGCGTCGGGTCGATCGGCCGGCGCAGCTCGGCCCGGTAGTACTCGTGCAGCAGCGCGTCCCGGGCCAGCCGGGCGGTCCGCCGGGCCACCGGCCGGACCCGCCGGCCGGTCACCCGCGCGCTCTCCCGGGCCTGGTTGACGGTGCGCAACGCGCTGAAGGTGTGCCACCGGCCGGCGGCGACCAGCCGGTGCTTGAGCCCGTCCCCGCCGTCCGGCACCGGATAGCCGCCGGGCGGGCGGAAGCGCCGGTGGTCGGCGGTGATCCGCTGGAAGAACGCCGGCCGCAGCGCGGGGGCGATCCGGTCGCCGTTGCCGAGCACGGTCAGGTAGTGCCAGATCATCCGCTCGAACACCACCGGGCGCAGGCCGGCCAGTCCGGGCCGCCCGTCGAGGAACGCGAACACCCGGTGCCACTGCTCGAAGACCTCGAAGTGCCGGCCGTCGAGGGTCCGGGTGATCGCGCCGGCCCGACGCTGGCGGTAGTGCACGCAGACCCGGTCGAGCACGCCGATCCGCCCGGCGGCCAGCAGCACCGGGTAGCTGAACGCGACGTCCTCGTACCAGCCGGGGGTGAAGCGCAGCCCGAGGCCGGTCAGGAACTCCCGACGGACCACCCGGTTCCAGGCGGTGTGCAGCAGGCGCAGGGCCTCGGGCCGCTCCGCGAGCCGGAACGTCGCCGCGCCGGGCGGCTCGGGGAAGACCTCCGGCAGGGCGCTGCGGGTGGCGCGCTCGTCCCAGTGCACCCGGACGTGGTCGACCAGCAGCACGTCGGGGCGGGTGGTGGTGAGCCGGTCGGCGACCTCGGGCAGGCAGTCGGGGGCGAGCCGGTCGTCGCCGTCGAGGAACCAGACGTACTCGCCGGTGGCCCGGTCCAGCCCGACGTTGCGGGCCGGACCGAGCCCGACGTTGCGCGGCAGGCGTACCGCGTGGACCCGGGGGTCACGGGCGGCGTACTCGTCGAGGATGTCGCCGCAGGCGTCCGGGGAGGCGTCGTCGACCCCGATCACCTCGATGTCCCGGTACGGCTGGCCGAGCAGCGAGTCCAGGCACTCGCGCAGGTAGCCCTGCACCCGGAAGGCCGGTACGACGAAGCTGATCAGCGTCATCCGGCCGCCCCCGTCGTCAGCCCGGCGAGGCACCCCGCACGGGTACGGCCGCCGCCCGGCCCGCGCGGGCCGGCAGGACGACCCAGGCCAGCACGACACTCGCCACGAACACCACCAGAAGGTACGTACCGATTGTAGCCATGGCAGGGGCGGCAAATCCGGCGATCGCCGCCACCGCCAGCAGCACCGAACGCCCCTCCCAGCCCAGCGTCCAGGTGTGCAACGGCGGGGCCGCCTGCCGCTTCTCCAACCGGGCGGTCAGATCGTAGTGGTGCACGGTCAGCACGAAGACGTACCCGAAGACCAGCCACGCCGGCACCCCGCCGATCACCCCGACCACGGCGGCGAACAGGTACTCGCCGGCCCGCAGCGCCGCCGGCACCAGCCAGTCCAGCGGCCCGTTGTGCGCCGCGCCCGCCCCGAGGCCGGCGACCAGCAGCACCACCAGCGCCACCGGCAGCCACCAGCGCAGCCCGCCCGGGTCGCCGTCGCCGGCCGCCCGGAGCAGCCCCACCACCAGCAGCACCGCCGGCCCGAGCGCCCCGAGCACCGCCAGGGTCAACGGGCCCATCGGGCGGACCACCGGCAGCCGGGCCGCCACCGGCCCGTCGTCGCGGTGCAGCGTCGCGTCGACCGTGTCCAGCACCGGCACCCACATCCAGCGCGCCCGCAGGGTCCGCAACGCTCCCGTGTAACCGAACGCCAGCACCCCCCACACCAGCACCGCGACCAGGCTGACCAGCGGCCCGAACAGCGCGGCGGTGACCGCGATCAGCGCCCACCGCTCGCCGATCGGGAAGACCACCGTCCGCTTCAGCCAGTACGACACCGAGCCGGTGTCCGCCTGCACCCGGGTCGAGGCGGCGTTCAGCTTCCCGCCGATCCCCCCGGCGGCCGGGCCGGCCGGGCGGGGACGTCGGGCCGCCTCGTCGTGCAGCACCCCGTACCAGGCGTCGGTCATGTGCCGGACGGTCTGCAACGTCATCGCGGCGATGGCCAGCGCCCAGCCGTAGCGGAACCCGGCGTGCGTCGCGCCGTAGCCCAGCCCGGCGTAGACCAGGTACTCCTTCGCCCGGTCGGCCATCGTGTCCAGCCAGCCGCCCCAGGCGCTGAAGTGCCGGGTGTAGCGGGCCAACTGCCCGTCCACGCAGTCCAGCACGAACCCCAGGTAGAGCAGGACCCCGCCGGCCACCAGGGCGGCCCGCCCGCCGACGCCGAAGAGCACCGCCGCGACCACTGCGAACAGCACCGAGATCATGGTGACCCCGGTCGGCGTCAGGCCCAGCCGGGCGCACGCCTTCGTCACGTACGGCGACCAGGTGCTGACGAAGTAGGTGGTGAAGAAGTCGTCCCGTTCCTTCACCGACAGCCGCAGCTGTGCCCGGTCCTCGTCCACCCCGGCCAGGGCCGCCTCGGCGGCGGCCAGCCCGGCCGGATCGGCGACCCGGTGCGCCACGAGCAGGCGTACCCGGTGGGCGAAGGTCAGGGTGCCGAGGTCGGCGAGCGCGGCGAACAGCCGGTCCACGGCGGCCCCGCCCGCCGGGGTGACGGCCGCCGAGCGGGCGGCGGCGGCCAGCGCCGGCAGGTCGTCCACGCCGACCCGCACCGCGCCGCCGAAGACGCCGGTGGCGTCGGACAGCTCCGGGCCGGCGTCGACCACCTGCCCGCGCTCCTCGCGCACCAGCGTCCGGCCGTCGGCCGGCGGGTCGGTGAGCACCAGGGCCACCGTCGGGCCGACCGGGCTGGTCGCCAGATGCCGCAGTACGGCCGTGTGCGCGACCAGGTCGCCCCCGGTGACCAGGACCGGGCCGGTGACGGTGTCCACCAGGGCGGCCAGCGCGGGCAGGTCGGTGACGGTGTGCACCCGGTCCGCCCCGGCCCGGCGCAACTGCCCGGCGAGCCGGTCGGCAAGCGGTTCACCCGTGCCGGTGGGCAGGCCCGCGGCCGGCGCACCGGCGGCGAGCACGATCGCCACGGTCATCGCGGCACCGCGGCGTGGTACGCGTCGAGCGCCTCCGCGACCGTCCCGTCCACGGCCAGCCGCCCGCCGTCGAGGTAGAGACCCCGACGGCAGAACCGGGTCAGGTCCTTCTCGTTGTGTGACACCAGCACCAAGGTGCGCCCCTCCGCGAGCAGTCGGTCGATCGTCGAGTAACACTTCTGGCGGAACTCCGCGTCGCCCACCGCGGTCACCTCGTCCATCAGCAGGATCGGGTGCGGCAGGTGCGAGATGATCGCGAACCCGAGCCGCACCTTCATCCCCGACGAGTAGTGCCGCACCGACGTGTCGATGGCCCGTTCCACCTGCTCACCGGCGAACCCGACGATGTCGTCGAAGTGCCGTCGCAGGTAGCCCGTGGAGAGTCCGTGCAGCCCGCCGACCAGGTAGAGGTTCTCCCGGCCGGTCAGGTCGTTGGAGAAGCCGGCGGAGAGTTCCAGCAGCGGCGCGACGTCACCGGAGACGGTGATCCGCCCCTCGTCGGGGATGAGCACCCCGGCGATCAGCCGCAGCAGGGTGCTCTTGCCGGTGCCGTTGCGCCCGATCACCCCGAGCGTGTCGCCCGGCGCGACGGTGAACGAGACGTCCCGCAGCGGCCAGAACTGGCCGGTGGCGGCCCGGCCGCCCCGGTGGATGAACAGCTCCCGCAGCCGGAGCTGCCGACGCCGGTTGCGGACGAACCGGATGCCGAGCCCCTGTGCCTCGATGATCGGCGGCACCTACAGTTCCTTCAGCACGGCCGGTTCGAGCCGGCGGAACGCCCACCAGCCGGCGGCCAGCACCAGCAGGCTCCCGGCGATCGTGGTGGTCAGCAGCCGGGCGTCGGGGAACTCGTCCGGGTACCAGATGGCGTGCTGGAGCTGGAAGATGCCGACCAGCGGGTTCAGCTCGTACGCCACCTTCACCCAGCCCGGCATGCCCGACTCCCGGACCAGGCTCAGCGGGTAGATGATCGGGGTGGCGTAGAACAGCACCCGGATGACCAGCCGCATGAACCGTTCCACGTCGCGCATCAGCACGTTCACCGCGGACAGCAGCAGGGCCAGCCCGATCAGCAGGGTGCCCTGCACGGCGACGGCCAGCGGCAGGCTCAGCAGCGACCAGCCCAGTGTGATCCGGCCGTTGGCGGCGTAGACGGCGGCGACGGCCAGCAGGATCGGCAGGCCGGCGACGTACTCGGCGAACCGGCCGGTGACCCGGCCGATCGGGAAGACCTGCCGGGGCACGTTCATCGTGGTGATCAGGCGGGACTGCCCGGTCAGCGCGTTGGTCGCCTCGCTCAGCGCCGAACTCGTCCACATCCAGGCGAAGATGCCGGTGATCAGGAACAGCGGGTACGACCCGGCGGCCTCGCCGAGGTGCCGGTTGGTCGGCCCGGAGTAGAGCACCCCGAAGACGAAGAAGTAGATCGCGCCCATCCCCAGCGGCTCGATCAGCGACCAGAGGTAGCCGAGCACGGACTGCTGGTACTTCACCGCGAGATCGCGTCTGACCAGGATGCGCAGCGAGTTGCGGTGCGACCACAACGCCGTGACGCCTGCGGTCACCGTCGCCTCCCGCCTGACAACAACGGACGACAGGTTAGCAGTCGGTGAACGAACGCCCCTCAGCACTCGATCACGTTGACGGCCAGGCCGCCGCGTGCCGTCTCCTTGTACTTGACCTTCATGTCCGCCCCGGTCTCGCGCATGGTCTTGATGACCTTGTCGAGCGAGACGTGGTGCACCCCGTCGCCACGCAGCGCGAGCCGGGCCGCCGTGATCGCCTTGATGCTAGCCACCGCGTTGCGCTCGATGCAGGGGATCTGCACCAGCCCCCCGACCGGGTCGCAGGTCAGCCCGAGGTTGTGCTCCATGCCGATCTCGGCGGCGTTCTCCACCTGCTCGGGGGTGCCGCCGAGCGCCTCGGCCAGCCCGGCGGCGGCCATCGAGCAGGCCGAACCGACCTCGCCCTGGCAGCCCACCTCGGCCCCGGAGATCGACGCGTTCTCCTTGAACAGCACCCCGATCGCCCCGGCGGCCAGCAGGAACCGCACCACCCCCTCGTCGGAGGCGTCCGGCACGAACCGGGTGTAGTAGTGCAGCACCGCCGGGATGATCCCGGCCGCGCCGTTCGTCGGGGCGGTCACCACCCGGCCACCGGCGGCGTTCTCCTCGTTGACCGCGAGCGCGAACAGGGTCACCCAGTCCATCGCGCGCAGCGGGTCGGCCGCGCCCGCGTCGGCCTCCAGGCTGCGGCGCAGCTCGGCGGCACGCCGCCGGACCCGCAACCCGCCCGGCAGTACGCCGTCGCGGGTGCCGCCCCGGGCCACGCACTCCCGCATCACCCGCCAGATGTCCAGCAGCCCGGCCCGGACGTCCGCCTCGCCACGCCAGGACAGCTCGTTGGCGAGCATCACCCCGCTGATCGACAGGCCGGTGCCGGCGGTGACGTCGAGCAGTTCGGCACCGGTGGAGAAGGGGTGCGGCACGGCGGTGGTGTCCACGGTGATCCGGTCCGCCCCGGCCGCCGCCTCGTCCACCACGAACCCGCCGCCGACCGAGTAGTACGTCCGGCTGCGCACCTGCGCCCCCGCCGCGTCCCAGGCCGAGAAGACCATCCCGTTCGGGTGGTACGGCAGTGACCGGCGGCGGTGCAGCACCAGGTCCCGGTCCGGCTCGAAGTCGATCTCCTGGCTGCCGAGCAGGGCGAGCCGGCGTCGGGCGCGGATCTCGGCGACCCGGGGGCCGACGCTGTCGGTGTCCACCGTCTCCGGGCTCTCGCCGGCCAGGCCGAGCAGCACCGCCCGGTCGCTGCCGTGGCCGTGCCCGGTGGCGCCCAGGGACCCGAACAGCTCGACCCCGACCCGGGTCACGGTGTGCAGCAGCCCGTCGGCCTTCAGCCCGGCGACGAAGGTGCGCGCGGCCCGCATCGGGCCCACCGTGTGGGAGCTGGACGGGCCGATGCCGACACTGAAGAGGTCGAAGACACTGATCATCGCTGCGCTTCCTCGCCGTCGCCCGGGTGGTGCCGGGTCGGGCCGGGTCCGTGGCCGCCCGGGGTCCCCGGTGACCTGCTGATCCCGCCCGGGGTGGGGGCGGTGTCGACCGGCGAGCCTACCCGCCCCGCCCACCGCACCCCGTCGTCCGCACCCCGTCGTCGCGCCGGGCAGGCGTCGGCCGGGGTCGACTCGGGTAACCACCTACGGGTACGGGGTCACCGGATCACCCTCGGGACGGAGGGCACGGTGGCCGCCCCTTCCTACCGTGGAATGCAGCGCGGCGGATCGCCGCAGAGTGGGAGTACGACGATGAGTCGCAAACTGGTCCGACCCCGCGAGGGGCGCATGCTCGCCGGTGTCTGCGCCGGCCTGGCCCGCCGGTTCAACACCTCGGCCACCCTGGTCCGGCTGCTGTTCCTGCTGTCGCTGCTGCTGCCCGGCACGCAGGTGATCGTCTACCTGGTGCTGTGGATCCTGATGCCCAACGAGGACCGCTACGCCACCACCAGCTACTGACCGCGCCGGGCGTCCCCCGGCGGGATTGCGCCCGGCGATCAAGAGGTTTGCGTCAACTTGAAGATCAAGACTGACGCAAACCTCTTGATCACCAAGACCGCCGTCGCACCCCCTACAGCGCCACCGCCTCGCGGCCCCGGGGCCGCGAGGCGGTGGCGCTTCGGGTCAGGAGGCCGTGTAGGTGATGGTGATCTTCTCGTAGCCGAGCGAGCGGAGCAGGCCCTCCAGCATCTTGCGGGTGTTCTCCTCGGCGCGCTGGGCCAGGCCGCTGTCCCGGGCCGCCGTGGTGATCCGCTCCTCGGCCATCCGGTAGACCTGCTGCTGCCGGTTGGGGTCGCCCTTGACCAGGTCACCGATCCGGTTGAACAGGCCGCGCTCCTCGGCGAAGACGTAGCTCTTGTCCATGTCGAGGTTGGTCTCGCCGAGCTGCGGCGCGGGCAGCTTGATCTCGACGGACTTGCCGTCGGCGGACGGCACCACCGCCCCCTCGCCGATCTTGCCGAAGTCGACGTACGCCTCGACGCTGCCCGCCCCGACGAACAGCGTCCGCTGGTTGAGCAGGAACTCCGGCACATTGTTGCGGTCGTTCTGGAGGTCGACCACGACCTGGAAGTTGCCCTCGGCCGCCACGTAGCGACTCAGATCCTGGATCGACTTGAGCAGCGGCGGCTGGCTGCGGTCGGTCTGTTCCTTGGCGAACGGGTTGCGGAAGTCCGGGAAGATCCCGGTCACCTGCGTGCCGAGCAGCACCACCACGACCAACGCCGCCGCGCCGAGCACCCAGAGCAGCCCCCGGGCCGGGCCGCCACCCGAGCGGGGCGGGTCGGTCGGCGGGGTGTCGGGGTCGACCGGGTCGCCCGACCGGGTGCGCAGTGTGTCGGCGGTCGGGTAGCCGGGGAACTCACTCTGGGGGGTTTCACCGTCGCGGGCCATCGCCCTCACCGTCCTCGTCAGACACGTACCTCTGTCGATGACGGTACGGCCACCGTACGACGCGCGCGCGGCGAGCGACCCGAACGGGTGACGGGCGGTCGTCAGCCGAAAGCCGACAACCCGGTCAGCCGCTGCCCGACGACCAGTTGGTGGATCTCGGAGGTGCCCTCGTAGGTGAGCACGCTCTCCAGGTTGTTGGCGTGCCGCATCACCGGGTACTCGCCGGAGACCCCGTTCGCGCCGAGGATCGTCCGGCACTGCCGGGCGATCGCCAGCGCCTCCCGCACGTTGTTCAGCTTGCCCACGCTGACCTGGTCCGGCCGCAGCGTGCCCGCGTCGGCCAGCCGGCCCAGGTGCAGGGCGAGCAGCAACCCCTTGTTCCACTCCACGGCCATGTCGGCGAGCTTGGCCTGGGTGAGCTGGAAGCCGGCCAGCGGACGGCCGAACTGGGTCCGGGTGCCGGCGTAGGACAACGCCGTCTCCAGGCAGTCCCGGGCCGCGCCGAGCGCCCCCCAGACGATGCCCTGCCGGGCCTCGGTCAGGCAGCTCAGCGGTGCCCGGAGCCCGACCGCCCCGGGCAGCAGGGCGTCCGCCGGCAGCCGCACCCCGTCGAGGGCGATCTCGCCGGTCACCGAGGCCCGCAGCGACATCTTGCGGCGGATCTCGCGCGCCGTCACCCCGGGGGTGTCCATCGGTACGAGGAAACCCCGCACCCCCTCGTCGGTACGCGCCCAGATCACCCCGACGTCGGCGATCGGCGCATTGGTGATCCACATCTTCGCGCCGTCGAGAATCCAGTCGTCGCCGTCGCGGCGGGCCCGGGTGGTCATCGAGGCCGGGTCGGAGCCGTGGTCGGGCTCGGTCAGCCCGAAGCAGCCGATCGCCTCACCGGCGGCCATCGCGGGCAACCAACGCTGCTTGTGCTCCTCGCCGCCGAAGCGCCAGACGGCGTACATGGCCAGCGAACCCTGCACCGACACCAGGGAGCGGACGCCGGAGTCGCCGGCCTCCAGCTCCAGGCAGGCCAGCCCGTACGCGACCATCGAGGAACCGGCGCAGCCGTACCCGGTCAGGTGCATGCCGAGCAGGCCGAGGCGGCCGAACTCGCGGGCCAGTTCCCGGGCCGGTACGTCGCCGTCCTCGTACCAGCCGGCGACATGCGGGCGGACCCGGTCGTCGACGAGCCGGCGGACGACGGCCCGGATCTGACGTTCCTCCTCGCTGAGCGAGGCGTCGACGTCCAGCAGGTCCAGCGGGGTGCCCATGGCCGCCACCTTAACGACTGCTCAGGCGGGCGTCACTCGGGCTGGCCGTTGTAGACCAGCACCCGGGCGTGGATCTGGTTGCGCTGCTGCAACGCCGCGCGCAACGCCCGGTGCAGGCCGTCCTCCAGGTAGAGGCCGCCGTTCCACTGCACCACGTGCGGGAACAGGTCGCCGTAGAAGGTGGAGTCCTCGGCGAGGAGCTTGTCCAGCGCCAGCTCGCGCTTGGTGGTGATGAGCTGGTCCAACCGCAACGGGCGGGGCGGGATCTCCGCCCACTGCTTCAACGTCAGGTTGTGCTCCGGATAGGGACGCCCGTCCCGGACCGCCTTGAAGATCACGGCACGCTCCCCTCCCCGTGGTCGGGCCGACCCTCGGCGTGGTGCCGGGTCACGCCGAGCTGCCGCACCGTGCGGCACCGATCACGGTGCCAGCCTATCCGCCCCCGCCACACCGCGTTCTGCTCCCCGTTGTCGGTTTCCGTCGCCCCGGCACCCCACCGCGCAGGGTACGAACCGGCATCAACTCCACCGGCCGCGCCGGACCACCTCGTCCACCGGCCGACGCCCCCGCCGCAGCGACGGTGACCGATGGTCAACCGCCCGATAACCTATCGTGACCGCGCCGATCGGGTGGTACTCCCCCGGCACCCCGAACGCCTCCCGGTACGCCGCCAGCCGGTCGGGGGGAATGCCGAAGAAGCACGCCCCCAGCCCCTCGTCCACGGCGGTGAGCAGCATCAGCAGCGCGGCGAAGCCGGTGTCGACGTACCAGTAGGGCACCGGCCAGCGGTCCTCCGAACGGTCCACCCAGCCCTTGTCCGGCTCGGCGTACCGCTCCAGGTAGGCCGAGCGGTTGGCATGCGGCACCACGATCAGCGGGGCCCGGCGCATCCCGGCCAGCCACCGGTCCCGCCCACCACCGCCGGGCGTGGCCGCCGCCCAGAACCGGTCCCGGTCCGCCGGCTCCTCCAGCACCAGGAAACCCCAGCCCTGGGCGAAGCCGGCCGACGGCGCCCGGACCGCGTGGTCCAGCAGCCGCTGCACCACCTCCGGCGGCACCGGACGGTCCGGGTCGTAGTTACGCACCATCCGGCGACGCCGGACCACCTCGCCGAACTCCATGCTCAGACCCCGGGCCGGATGCCCCAGGTGCCCCGCCAGGTCTCCCCCGGGGCCAGCGCGATCACGTCCCGACCGGACCGGAACGCGTCCGGCGGGCAGGTCATCGGCTCCACCGCCACCGACCGGCGGTGCCGCTCGCCGGTCAACGCGTCACCGGTGAACACCTGCCACCAGCCGAACTGCCGGTCAGCCCACAGGCGCACCCCGTCCGCGTCGTCCGGGGCGGTCAGGGTCACCGACGAACCACCGTCGTCGTCCCGGATCACGTCGCCGAAGCAGAGGTCGAGCTGCGCGTCGCCGATCGGCCGGGCGGTGGTCCAGTCGTACTCGGTGCCGGCCACCGGGGTCGCCCCGATCGGCAGCAGCCGGGCGTCGACCTGGAGCCGGCTGCGGGCCGGCAGCCGCATCGTCAGGTCGTCCACCGCGACCCCGGCCAGCCGCAGGTACGGGTGCACGGAGAACCCGAAGGGCGCGGCCTCGGCCCCGGTGTTGGTCACCTCGTGCTCGCCGCGCAACCCGTCGGCCCCCACGCTCCACCGGGTCCGCAGCCGCAGCGACCACGGGTAGCCGGGGGTCGGCGGCAGGTCGTAGCCGAGGGTCAGCGCGTCGGCCGACTCCTCGACCGGCTGCCAGCGCACCCAGTTGACCAGGCCGTGCAGGGCGACCCCCCGGGCCGGCTCGGTCAGGTCGAGCTGCAACGACCGGCCGCCGAAGGAGTACTGGCCGTCCCTGATCCGGTTCGGCCAGGGGGCCAGCACGTGCCCGGCGCTACCGGGGCTGATCTCGTCCTCGGCGTACCCGTCGAGGTAGTCGACCCCGTCCCGCCGGTAGGTCCGTACCCCACCGCCGACCTCGACGATGACGGCCTCGTGGCCGTCGGCGGCGATGGTCCACTGTGTCCCCGAGGGCGGGCGGTGCGCAGCGTTGTCCATGCCGTGACCTTAGTCCGTGCCCCGGGCCGCCCACCGGACCCGGCGCACCCGTCCCAGCGGGCGCGGGAGTCAGCCGCGCCCCTGCGCCGCCGCGCCCGCCCGGTAGCGCAGCAGGGCCGGGAAACTCACCACCAGCAGCACCGCCAGCCCGGCCGAGAGCAGCCCGCCGGCCACCCAGGCGACCGAGCCACCGAACCCGGCGGCCATCGCCCCGGCCCGCAGGTCGCCCAGCCGGGGCCCGCCGGCCACCACCACCGTGTTCACCCCCTGGAGCCGACCGCGCATCCGGTCCGGCGCGTAGACCAGCAGCATCGACTGCCGCAGCACCGCACTGACCAGGTCCGCCGCCCCGGCCACCGCGAGCAGCAGCACCACGAGCCAGAGCTGCCGGGCCAGCCCGGCCGCCGCGATGGCCAGCCCCCAGCCGACGACCGCCACCACCAGGGCGAGCCCCTGCCGCCGCAGCCGGCCGATCCAGCCGGAGGTCAGCCCGCCCAGCATCGCGCCGATCGCGATGGCGCTGTAGAGCCACCCCACCGCCGCCCCGCCGCCGAACCGTTCCTGCGCCACCTCGGGGAAGAGCGCCCGGGGCATGGCCAGGATCATCGCGATCAGGTCGATGGCGAACGAGGAGAGCAGCACCGGCGTGGTGGCCAGGTAGCGGAACCCGTCGAGGATGCCGGCCAGGCCACCCCGGCGCACCTCCCCCTCGGCCGGTGGGGCCGGAGGCATCGCGGGCAGCCGTACCGTCGCCACCACCAGCGCGGTGAACAGCAGGGCGTCGGCCGCGTACGCCACCGGCAGCCCGGCGTCGGTGCCGAGCCCGGCGAACACCAGACCGGCGGCGAGCGGGCCGGCCACCGACGCGGCGGTGAAGGTGGTGTAGTTCAGGGTGCTGCCCGCCGGGACCAGTTCGGGTGGGAGCAGCCGGGGGAGGATCGCCGACCGGGCCGGCGAGCTGATCGCGAACGCGATCGAGTGCACCGTCACCAGCGCCAGCAGCAGCACCGGGCTGCCGAAACCGGACAGCGCGTGGCCGAGCAGGCCGAGTACCGACAGCCAGAGCAGCGCCGAGCCGACGAGCAGCACCCGCCGCCGGTCCCGGGCGTCGGCCACCGCCCCGCCCCAGAGGCCGAAGACCAGCAGCGGCAGGAAACCGGCCACCCCGAGCAGCCCGACCCAGAACGAGTCCCGGGTCAGCGCGTACATCTCCACCGGCACGGCGACCGCGGTGAACTGGAACCCGAACATCGCCACCGTGTTGCCGAGCCACATCCGGCGGAACGCGGGGACCCGCAGCGGACGCAGGTCGATGGCCAGCCGACGGGCCCGACCCGTCCGGGCGGTCTCGACGGCGGTCACGGGGCCAGCCGCTCGACGACCCAGTCGCCCCCCTCGACCCGACGGAACCGCAGCCGGTCGTGCAGCCGCCCGGCCCGCCCCTGCCAGAACTCCACCGTCTCGGGGTGGACCCGGAACCCGCCCCAGTGCGGGGGCGCCGGGACCGGCGTGCCGGCCGGGAACCGCTCCGCCACCTCGCGGTACGCCTCCTCCAGCGCGGCCCGGTCCGGCACCACCGCCGACTGGGTGCTCGCCCAGGCCCCGAGCTGGGAGCCGCGCGGCCGGGAGGCGAAGTACGCCTCGGTCTCACCCCGCCCGACGTGCGTCACCCGACCGGTCACCACCACCTGCCGCTGCATCGGGAACCAGGGGAAGACCAGGCTGGCCCACGGGTTGTCGGCCAGTTCGGTGCCCTTGCGCGAGCCGTGGTTGGTGAAGAAGACGAACCCGTCCGGGTCGTACTCCTTGAGCAGCACGGTCCGGCCGCTGGGCCGACCGGCGGCGTCGGCGGTGCCGAGGACCGTCGCGTTCGGTTCGGGCAGGCCGGCGGCGACCGCGTCGGCGAGCCAGCGGCCGAACTGGGTGGGCCAGTCGGCGGCCAGATCCGTCTCGGAAAGCCCCAGGTCGGCGGCGTACTCGTGCCGCATGGCCGCCAGGGCGGGTGTGTCGCCCGTCACGTCGTCCTCCTCACGCCGGCCGTCCGCGTCCCGACGACGCTGGTCAGCCCACCGATCAGTCTCACGGAGCGCACCCCGGCGTCCAGCGGCGGGGATGTCGCGTGCAGCACAGTCGCAGCGGGTCGCGCGCTTGGTTACTCACCAGGCAAGATGACACGAACACATCCCTGAGGGTCGCCGTAGGTACCGGGCCGGACCGAGCCCGTGGCGGGCGCACCGAGCCAGAAGCCAGGAGACGACATGGCCGACTTCAAACCGGGCCTCGAAGGCGTCGTGGCCTTCGAGACCGAGATCGCCGAACCGGACCGCGAGGGTGGCGCGCTGCGCTACCGGGGCGTGGACATCGAGGATCTGATCGGCCAGGTCTCCTTCGGCAACGTCTGGGCGCTGCTGGTCGACGGGCGCTTCGGCCCCGGCCTGCCGCCCGCCGAGCCGTTCCCGGTGCCGGTGCACTCCGGTGACATCCGCGTCGACGTGCAGTCCGCGGTCGCCATGCTCGCCCCGTACTGGGGGCTCAGTCAACTGCTCGACATCTCCGACGCCCAGGCCCGCGCCGACCTGGCCCGGGTCTCGGTCACCGCGCTGTCCTTCGTCGCCCAGTCCGCCCGTGGGCTGGGTCTGCCGGCGGTGCCGCAGAAGGAGATCGACAAGGCGGAGACCATCGTCGAGCGGTTCATGAAGCGCTGGCGGGGCGAACCGGACCCGCGGCACGTCAAGGCCGTCGACGCGTACTTCATCTCGGCCGCCGAGCACGGCCTGAACGCCTCCACCTTCACCGCCCGGATCGTCGCCTCCACCGGGGCCGACGCGGCGGCCTGCATCTCCTCGGGTATCGGCGCGCTCTCCGGCCCGCTGCACGGCGGCGCGCCGTCGCGGGTGCTCACCATGCTGGAGGCCGTCGAGCGCAGCGGCGACGCCGAGGGGTACGTCAAGGGCGTCCTCGACCGGGGAGAGCGGCTGATGGGCTTCGGCCACCGCGTCTACCGGGCCGAGGACCCGCGCGCCCGGGTGCTCCGGCGCACCGCCCGGGAGCTGGGCGCACCGCGCTTCGAGGTCGCCGAGGCGCTGGAGAAGGCCGCCCTGGCCGAGCTCCAGGCCCGCCGCCCGGACCGCGTCCTCGCCACCAACGTCGAGTTCTGGTCGGCCGTGGTGCTCGACTTCGCCGAGGTGCCGGCGCACATGTTCACCTCGATGTTCACCTGTGCCCGGATGGGCGGCTGGTCGGCGCACATCCTGGAGCAGAAGAAGCTCCAGCGGCTCGTCCGGCCGTCGGCCCGCTACGTGGGGCCGGGCACCCGCAAGCCGCAGCAGGTCGAGGGCTGGGACGCCATCCCGCACGGCGTCTGAGCACACGTGCTCCGTGAGGGGCGTCGACCGGCCGGTCGACGCCCCTCACGCGTGGCCGACCACCCGCCCCCGGTGTGTCCGACGCCTCAGCCCCGGGCCTGGGACCAGCCGGCATCCGGGCCGCCACGGGTGCGAGGATGAAGGCCGGCAGTGTCGCCGGACCAGGCCCGGACCCGGCCACGTCGTGCGCCAACGCGCGTCCGCCGCGGCTCCGCGCCCGTTGAAGGGCCCGCCCTCGCCCATGCGGAAGGATCGAGAAAACCGTGGCTGACGCACCGACCATCCGGATTCCCGACGACATCAAGCCCGCCGACGGGCGGTTCGGCTGCGGGCCGTCCAAGGTCCGTCCGGCGGCGGTCTCCGCGCTCGCCGACGTGGCGACCAGCTTCCTGGGCACCTCGCACCGGCAGCAGACCGTCCGGGCCGAGGTCGCCCGGCTCCGCCGGGGCCTGGCCGAGTTCTTCTCCCTCCCCGAGGGCTACGAGGTGGTCCTCGGCAACGGCGGCACCACCGCCTTCTGGGAGGTCGCCACCTTCGGGCTGGTCCGCGACCGGGCCCAGTTCGCCAGCTTCGGCGAGTTCGGCGCCAAGTTCGCCAAATCGGTCTCCGACGCCCCGTTCCTCGGCGAGCCGACCGTGCGCAAGGCCGAGCCGGGCAGCGCCCCCCGCCTGGTCGCCGAGGCCGGGGTGGACGTCTACGCCACCCCGCACAACGAGACCTCCACCGGTGTCGCGGTGCCGATCGGCCGGGTCGCCGACGCCGACCCGGGCTCGCTGCTGCTGGTCGACGCCACCTCCGGGGCCGGCGGTCTGGACGTCAACGTCGGCGAGACCGACGTCTACTACTTCGCCCCGCAGAAGTGCTTCGGTTCCGACGGCGGCCTCTGGCTGGCCCTGATGTCGCCGGCCGCGCTGGAGCGGGCCACCGAGATCAAGGGCTCCGGCCGCTACATCCCGGCCTTCCTCGACCTGGTCACCGCGATCGACAACTCGCGGCTGGAGCAGACCTACAACACCCCGGCGCTGGCGACCATCTTCCTGGCCGCCGAGCAGACCGACTGGATGAACGCGCAGGGCGGCCTGAGCTGGGCGGCCAAGCGCACCGCCGAGAGCGCCGGGATCGTCTACGGCTGGGCCGAGCGGTCCGGGTTCGCCACCCCGTTCGTCACCGATCCGACGCTGCGCTCCAACGTGGTCGCCACCGTCGACTTCGCCGACGAGGTCGACGCCGCCGCGATCGCCAAGGTGCTGCGGGCCAACGGGATCGTCGACACCGAGCCGTACCGCAAGCTCGGCCGCAACCAGCTGCGGGTCGCGCTCTTCCCGGCGGTGGAGCCGTCCGACGTGGAGGCGCTCACCGCCGCCATCGACTACGTGGTCGAGCGGCTCTGATCACACCCGTCACCGTGGGTGGTCGCAGCGGCTGCTGCGGCCACCCACTGTGATCATTGCCGCAGCTCAGTCGCGACATGCGGATTCACCTCCCCCACCTGTGGGCAGATGGGCGTACGGTGGTGCGAGGACGCCCGGGTGGCCGGCTCGTGGCGTGACGGCCAGCGAAGCGGGACGGAGGCTACGCCATGCGCCCAGTACGCTTCGTCGCCCTCTCCGAGGACGGCCAGGCGCTGGTGCTCGCCGACGAGGTCGGGCGCCTGCTCGCCCTCCCGATCGACGAACGCATCGCGACCGTGCTGCACGCCGAGCCCGGTACGCCGCCGCTCGCCGTCGTTCCGGTCGGGGCCGATCCGACCCCGTCACTGTCCCCCCGGGACATCCAGGCCCGCATCCGCTCCGGTGAGTCCGCCGAGGACGTCGCCCGGATCGCCGGCGTCCCCGTCGACCGGGTGCTGCGCTACGCCGGCCCGGTGCTCCAGGAACGGGCCATGCTCGCCCAGCACGCCCGGCGCACCCGGCTCAAGGGCGCCGAGAAGGCCACCCCGCTGGCCGAGGTGGTCAACGGCCGGCTGGCCCAGCACGGCATCGACACCGAGAAGATCTCCTGGGACGCGTTCCGGCGCGACGACGGCACCTGGCGGATCATCGCGACCTGGCCGTCCGGCAAGGCCACCGCGCAGGCCGTCTGGGATCTCGACAAGCTCCGGCAGAACGTCACCCCGCACGACGACATGGCGCAGTACCTGTGCGCCGAGCGTCCCACGCCGATCCTCGGCCAGGAGCCGGCGCCGGAGCGGGGCGGTCACGCGCTGCCCGGCCCGTCGCGCGGCGAGCCGAGCCGGGGCGGGCACGGCCTGCCGGCCGCCAGCGAGCAGGCCCGGCCGGGCCGGGACCCGATCCGGGCCGGTCGGGACGCCCTGCTCGCCTCGCTGGACCGGCCGCTCGGCGGCACCTCGGGGCGGGGTCTCGACCCGCGTTCCCCGGCTGCCCTGGCCGGCTCCGACGCCCCCCGTCAGCGGGCCGTGGGCGGTGGGGCCGCCGCGCTGCTCGGCGGTGGGCAGGGTTCCGCCTTCGACGACGACTCGGACGCGCCGAAGGAGGTCCCGGCCGTACCGTCGCTGGCGGTGCTCCGGCCGCGTCGCACCGGCGGGGCTGCGGCTGCCGCCGGCGGCGAGGCGACGGACGCCTCGGGCAAGCCGCGTAAGCGCCTCCCGAGCTGGGACGACGTCCTGTTCGGCAGTGGCCCGGCGGCCCGCGAGTCCTCCTGACCCGGGGCTCCACCCGGGCAGTGCACGGCGGCGTTCCGCCGCGCGTGTCAGGGTGGGGTCATGGAGTACACGAATCTGGGACGCACCGGCCTGTCGGTGAGCCGGCTCTGCCTCGGCACGATGAACTTCGGGCCGCAGACCTCCGAGCCGGACAGCTTCGCCATCATGGACCGGGCGCTCGAACACGGCATCAACTTCTTCGACACCGCCAACGTGTACGGCTGGCAGACCGGTGAGGGGATCACCGAGCAGATCATCGGCCGCTGGTTCGCCCAGGGCGGGGGCCGGCGGGACAAGGTCGTCCTGGCCACCAAGGTCTACGGCAAGATGGGCGAGTGGCCCAACGACCAGGGCCTCAGTGCCCGGCACATCGTCCGGGCCTGCGAGGACTCGCTGCGTCGGCTCCAGACCGACGTGATCGACCTCTACCAGATGCACCACGTCTCCCGGAGCACCCCGTGGGAGGAGATCTGGCAGGCGATGGAGACCCTGGTCGCGCAGGGCAAGGTGATCTACGTCGGGTCGTCCAACTTCGCCGGTTGGCACATCGCCCAGGCCCAGGCCGCCGCCGGGAAACGCAACTTCCTCGGCCTGGTCGCCGAGCAGTCCATCTACAACCTGCTCACCCGGCACGTCGAGTTGGAGGTGATCCCCGCCGCGCAGCACTACGGGCTGGGGGTCATCCCGTGGTCGCCGCTGCACGGCGGGCTGCTCTCCGGGGTGCTGCGCAAGATGGCCGAGGGCGGTGCCGCGCGGGGTGCCGCCGGTCGCGCCGCCGACGGGCTCGCCGCGCACCGGCCGGCCATCGAGGCGTACGAGAAGTTCTGCGCGGAGCTGGGTCGGGACCCGGCCGACGTGGCGTTGGCGTGGCTGCTCTCCCGGCCCGGGGTGACCGCCCCGATCATCGGCCCGCGTACGGTGGCGCAGCTCGACAACACCCTGGGTGCGCTCTCGGTGGAGATCGACGAGGCGACGGAGCAGCGGCTCGACGAGCTGTTCCCGCCGGTCGGCAACGGCGGCCCCGGCCCGGAGGCCTGGGCCTGGTGACCCGGACGCCGCCCTGACCGGGCTGTTCGATCGCGCCGGGCCGACGCTCCCGCCGGGTGCCCCCGGCTCGTGATGATCAACTCAACGGGGGCGATGTGGCGGTGTCCGAGCGCCAGGTCACCGCTATGTCGCCCCCGTCGCGCCGGGGCAGCGCGTCCAGGCGGCGCGGTCACAGGGGCCAGGTGGTCAGGTGGGTGTGGTGGGGGCCGGGGCGGCTGTGGACCAGCACCAGGCCGGTGGCCGGCCACGGGGGGCCGAGGTAATCGTCGAGGGCGAGCCGGTCCGCCTCCACCTCGGACGGGGCGAGCCGGTCACCGGGGCGGGCCACCGTCAGGTGCGGGCGAAACGGCTTCCCGTCGTACGGCAGACCGGCCCGGTCCAGCTCGGCGCGGATCAGCCGGGCCAGGGTACGCAGCGCCGGCACCTCCCCCAGCACGTCCACCCAGAGCACCGTGGAGCGTCCCTGCCCGAAGCAGCCCCCGCCGCCCAGCCGCAGCCGGGGCGGACCGGTCCACCCGGCGCGGGCGGTCCCGGCCGCCGCCGCGAGGGCACCCTGGACCTCGGGCAGTCGACCGGGTGCCACCTCGCCGAGGAAGGCCAGCGTGACGTGCAGGTGCGCCGGCTGCGCCAGGCGTACGTCGAGGCCGGCGGCGGTGGCCGCACCCACCCGCAGCCGGGACACCCGGGCGGTGAGGTCGGCGACGGCGGACGGTGGCGGGTAGACCGCGACGAAGAGTCTCACGCCCGCCGGTCACGGGGGCGGCGGTCGGCGCGGGTGGCCGGCAGCACGAGCCCCGCCCGGGCGAGCAGGCCCTCGACCCGGACCCGTTCGATCTCCCGGTCGACCCCGGTCAGCTCGGCCAGGTGCTCGGGGATCCCCAGCGCCCGGCAGGCCGCGCGGAGCCGGTCGTCGTACGCCTCGATCACCGAACTGTGCCAGACCACCGAACGGCCGCCGGCGGCGAGCCGGTGCCGGCCGAGTCGGCGCAGGTCGGCGGCGAGGAGTTCGAGGGGGCGACGGTCGGCCCGGTCCAGCTCGGTCAGGTCGAGGTCGCGGGTGACCGGGTCGGTGGCGAGGGCCCGGTCGAGCCGGGCGATGGTACGGCGTTCCCGGCGGCGTTCCCGCCACTCGGCCCAGCCGCAGGCCACCCGGTCGAGGATCTCGTCGAAGCAGAAGACCAGGGCGAACGCCAACGGCACGCACGCCATGGCGAGGAACGCCAGTACCAGCGTCAGCGCGCTCCCGCCTGCCACACCTCGACGCTAAGGCCCGGCGGGGCCGCGCGCCACCGCTTTGTTGCTATCTGAACGCTGTGCGTGTCCGCCCCCGGGCGGCACGGCACCGCTCACCGCCCGCTGGGGGTGAGCAGCCGGGGGCGGGACACCACGTAGAAGCGGGGCAGCGGCAGCACCCGGAAGCGCAGCCGGGCGCCGGAGCGGCGGAGCTGCCAGGTGAGCGCGAGCAGGGCGGTGGCCAGGGAGATGAGCCCACCCATCCAGATGCTCGCCCCGGCGCCGAAGGTCTCGGCGACCCAGCCGATGATCGGCGCGCCGACCGGGTTGGTGCCGAGGAACACCAGCACCCACAGGGCCATCACCCGACCCCGGAAAGCGGCGTCGGTGCCGAGCTGCACCCGCTGGTTGGCGGCCTGGGCGAAGAAGACCATGAAGAAGCCGGTCGGCAGGAGCAGGGTCACCACCAGCCAGTACGCCGGGGCGAGGCCGACCAGGGTGCCGAAGACCGCGCAGCCGACGGCCGCGCCGAGCACCAGCCAGACCGAGGGGCGGCTGCGCCGGCCGGTGCCGGCGAGCGCCCCGACCAGCGCGCCGACCGCCAGCGCCGTGCTGAACAGGCCGAACGAGGCGGCCCCGGTGTGGAAGACCGTCTTGGCCAGCGCGGCGAGGGTGAGCTGGAAGTTGAACAGCGACATCCCGATCACCGACATGACCACCATCGGCAGCAGCAGGTCGGGGCGGCTGCGGACGTAGCGCAGCCCGTCGACGACCTTCGCCGAGTCCCGCTCGCCGAGCGGGGGGAGTTCCTTGCGGCACAGCTCCGCCGGGCGCATCCGGACCACGTTGGCCAGCGGGGCGATGGAGCTGACGGCGGTGAACAGGAAGACCGGGCCGACGTCGAACGCGGCGATGGCCAGGCCGGCGACGGCGGGGCCGATGATCCGGGCCGAGTTGAACACGGCCGCGTTG
Source organism: Micromonospora sp. HM134 (assembly GCF_007833915.1). Classification (NCBI taxonomy): domain Bacteria; kingdom Bacillati; phylum Actinomycetota; class Actinomycetes; order Micromonosporales; family Micromonosporaceae; genus Micromonospora; species Micromonospora sp. HM134. Next base: position 549,311 of record NZ_CP041061.1, on the reverse strand, counting down.
AGCGAGAGCGCGTTGGGCAGCAGGGTGGTGCCGACGAGTTCGCTGACGAACGCCTGTCGGACCGGGGTCTCCACCGCGTTGGCGGTGCCGAGCAGCGCGGCGAACGCGAAGACGTGCCACAGCTCGACCAGGCCGGTGAGCACCAGCAGGCTCATCCCCAGCGCCAGCACCGTCCAGAAGGCGTTGGCGACGAAGAGCAGCATCCGCTTGTCGTACCGGTCGGCGAGGCGGCCGGAGAGCAGGGTGAGCAGCAGCACCGGGGTGAACTGCAGGGCCGTCACCACGCCGAGCGCGGTGGCGGAGTTGTCCGAAAGCTCAAGGACGAGCCAGTCCTGGGCGATGAACATCATCCAGACGCCGATCAGTTTGATCAGCTGTCCGGTGGCGAAGAGTCGGTAGTTGCGGACTCGTAGGGACTGGAACATCGTGCTCAGCTTCGCCTGCACTCTTGGTGCGCCTCCTCGGGCCGGGTACGCGTCATCGACGGCGGACGGCGCGGACCCGGTGGGGCGTCAGGCGCGGGCGAGCTGCTGGAGGATGTCGGCGGCCCGCCGTAGCGTGTCGCGTTCGTCCTCCGTGAGCGCGGCCAGCCGGCTGGCCAGCCATTCGTTGCGGGCCCGCTCGAACTGGTCGAGTACGGCCCGGCCTCCCTCGGTGGCCGCCAGGATGACCTGCCGGCCGTCGGTCGGGTGGGGGGTGCGCTGCACCAGGCCGCGCTCCTCCAGCTTCGCGACGATCTTGGTCATCGTCGGTGGCTGGACCCGTTCGACGTCGGCCAGTTCCCGGGGCGTCAGCGCACCCGCCAGCCGGAGGCTGGTGAGCGCGGAGAGCTGGGTGACCGTCAGGTCGCCGACCGGGCGGGCCTGCCGGACCCGCCGGTTGAGTCGGGTGATCGCATCACGCAGCTGGGGTGCCAGCTGCGCCGGTGGCACGCGGTTCGCCGTCACCGTCCGCTCCGTCACAGTCGTTAGCTTAACTAATGAGCCTGGCTAACGACATGCGATATGACCATGCTCACGAGGGGGAATGCCGCCGCCCCGGGCCGGGCAACCCCGACGGGTCACCCGGCCCGGAGGCCGACGGGTGGACTACAGCACCGCGGACTCGATCGGCCCACGCAGGAAGTACAGCACGAACAGCACCGCCACCGCGTAGAGCAGCGGATGGATCTCCCGCCCCTTGCCCTTGGCCAGCTTGAGCACCACGTAGCTGATGATGCCCGCGCCGATGCCGTTGGAGATCGAGTAGGTGAACGGCATCAGGGTGATGGTGAGGAACGCCGGGATCGCGATCTCGTAGTCGGTCCAGTCGATGGTCCGCACCGCGGTCATCATCAGGAAGCCCACCACCACCAGCGCCGTCGAGGCCGCCTCGAACGGCACCACCGTCGCCAGCGGCGACAGGAACATCGCCAGCAGGAACAGCGCGCCGGTGACCAGGTTGGCCACCCCGGTCCGGGCACCCTCCGCGACCCCCGAGGCACTCTCGATGTACGACGTGTTGCTGGAGACGCTCGCCGCGCCACCCGCCGCCGCGGCGATCGAGTCGACCAGCAGGATCTCCTTCGCCCGGGGCGGGGTGCCCTGCTCGTCGAGCATGCCCCCCTCCTGGCCGATCGCGACCATCGTGCCCATCGTGTCGAAGAAGTCCGTGATCAACAGGGTGAAGATGAACATCAGCGGGATCAGCCAGCCCGCCCGGCTCCACGAGCCCAGCACGTTGAAGTTGCCGAGCAGCGACAGGTCGGGGATGTCGACGATCCGCTCGGGCAGCTTCGGCACGTTCAACGACCAGCCGTGCGGGTTCGGCTTGTCGTCGACGAAGGACGGCCCCACCTTGGCGACCGCCTCCACGATGATCGCCAACACGGTCGAGGCCAGGATGCCGATCAGGATGGCGCCCCGGACCCGGCGTACCACCAGCACCAACGTCACCAGCAGGCCGACCACGAAGACCAGCATCGGCCAACTGACGATCTTGCCGTTGATGCCGAGGCCCACCGGCACGGTGCTGTTCGCCGCGTCCGGCACCCGCCTGACGAAACCGGCGTCGACCAGCCCGATGATGGTCAGGAACAACCCGATGCCCACCCCGATCGCGGTCTTGAGCTGCGTCGGGACCGAACGGAACACCGCCGTACGCAGGCCGGTGAGCACGAGGATCGCGATGAGCACACCCTCGATCACCACCAGCCCCATCGCGTCCGCCCAGGTCATCTGCGGGGCGATCTCGAACGCGACCAGCGCGTTCACGCCCAGACCGGCGGCCAGCGCCATCGGGAACCGCCCGACGACCCCCATCAGGATCGTCATCAGGCCGGCCACCAGCGCGGTCGCGGCGGCCAGCGCGGGAATGGAGAGCTTCTGGTCGTCACCGTCGGCGGCACCGCCCAGGATCAGCGGGTTCAGCACCACGATGTACGCCATCGTGAAGAAGGTAGCCAGGCCACCCCGTACCTCGCGGCTCATCGTCGAGCCACGGGCGGAGATCTCGAAGAACCGGTCGAAACCGTTCCGCGGGTGGGCGGGATCAGGGGGAATGCCGTTGTCCGGCGGCGCAATGGCCATCAGGTCCTCGCAGGTGATCTACCGTTGTCGCGCGCATCGTCCCAGATCAGCGGCGGGCCGGGAAGGTGCTTCGCGGTACGCTTCTGCCCGTGCCGCAGGAGCAACCACCCCGACCCGAGCCACTCGACCCGCCGATGGTCCCGTTCGCGGTGGCCGGGCTGATCGCCTGGGCGGTGGCCGGCCTGTTCCTGCTGGTCTTCTTCCGTGACTGGCTCACCGAACACGGCCACCAGGACTGGCTCTGGACCTGCCTGGCCGGTTTCCTGTGGGGCTTTCCCGGTCTGGCCACGATGATGCGGCACGACGCCCACCGCCGCCGCCGTCGGGAATCCGCCCCCCGGGGCTGACCGGTCGGTGGTCAGGCGGGGTCGGTCGACTCCACCGGTGCGGGCTCGTCGGCTGCGGACGCGCCGTCCACCGTCATCGACTCGACCGCGCTGTCGTCGTACACCGTCGGAAGCTCGTCGATCGCCGGCTCGGGGGTCTCCACCAGGGTCTCCGAGTGCGCGCCGCAGCCGTGGTCGGCGCTGACCACCCGACCGTCGTCGGGGGCGTAGAAGTTGCCGCAGGCCCCGAACGCCAGCCGGAGCGCGCCGGCCAGCGGCAGGTAGAAGCCGCAGGTGCCGCAGCGGGCCGACGCGGGGGCGGCGGTGGAGATCGCCGCCGACGGGCCGTGGTCACCGTCGTACCAGCGTTGGGCCGCCTCGGCGCGACCCTCCCGGGACAGCACCCGTGGACGGCCCAGGCCCAACTCCCAGGAGGTCTCCTCGACCGCCGGGTCGTCGGAGAGCAGGTAGCCGGGGGCGAGCCGGTCGTCGTCCGACGGGGTGGGCAGCAGGTCACCGGGGCCGAGGTCACCCGGCTGGAGACGTTCCTGCCAGGGCAGCCAGCCCGGCGCGAGCAGCGCGTCCGAGCCGGGCAGCAGCACCGTCTCACAGACGGTGACCTGCCGGCTGCGCGGCACCCGGGTGACCGTCACCGCCCAGCGCCAGCCCCGGTAGCCACCGAGCAGACATTCGAAGTAGTGGGTGACGACCCGGTCGCCCTCGGCGACGGCCCGCAGGTGGTCGCCGATGTCGGAGGGCTCCACCTCGGTGATGGCGTCGCGGGCCACCTCGACGGCGGCGGCGCAGACCTGGTCGAGGCGGGCGGCACGGGCGGGAGCGGGCCTGGTCACCCGACCATTGTTCCCCATGCGCGCCGCGCACCGACAGGCACTCCCCGAGTGAGTCTTCCCCCGTGGTGCGGCGTACCTGGAGCAGATGGGCAAGGATGGTGCACATGCCGCTGTTCTCCCGCTCCGGGTCGTCCGTACTGGGACGGACCGTCGGCACCGGCATCCGCGCCACCCGCCTGCTGCTGCGCGGCTCGGTCAACGGCGGGCGCTGGGTGACCCGCCGCGCCGGCTCGGCCCGCGCGCGGGGGGCCGGCGGCGAAGCCGGCATGGTTCGCCTGTTCGACCTGCACGCCGTCTCCTGCGCCGGCGACACGTTGATCGCCATCGGGTTGGCGGGGACCATCTTCTTCGACGTCCCGCTCGGCGAGGCCCGCAGCAAGGTCGCGCTCTACCTGCTGGTCACGATGGTGCCGTTCGCGATGCTGGCCCCCGTGGTCGGCCCGCTGCTCGACCATTTCCGGCACGGCCGCCGGTACGCGCTCGCCACCACCATGCTCGGCCGAGCCTTCCTCGCCTGGCTGATCTCCGACTACCTCGGCAGCCTCGGGCTCTATCCGGCCGCGTTCGGCGTGCTGGCACTCTCCCGGGCGTACGGCGTGGCCCGGTCCGCCGCCGTGCCCCGGTTGCTGCCGGAGGGGCTCGGGTTGTCCCAGGTGGGGGCGCGGGCCAGCGTCTACGGCACGGTGGCCGGGGCGCTGGTGGCACCGCTGGGGCTGGCGGCGTTCTGGTTCGGGCCGCAGTGGCCGCTGCGGGTCGCCTCGGTCATCTTCCTGGTCGGCATGGTGATCGCGCTGCGGCTGCCGCCCCGGGCGGACTCCGAGCCGCCCGAGCGGGTGCCCCGACCACTGCGGGCGCTGCGCCGCAAGGGCGACCGTCCGCTGGGTCGGGGGCGACCGGCGGGCCGGCTGGTGATCGCCACCCTGATCGGGGCGGCGGGGCTCCGCGCGCTCTACGGGTTCCTCCTGCTCTTCCTGGCGTTCGCGCTGAAGAAGGGGGACCTGACCAACGACCTGTTCGGCCGGGAACTCAACGACCAGGCGGCGCTGGGCATGATCGGCGGGGCGCTGGCGGTCGGTGGTTTCCTGGCCACCGCGGTCGGCACCCGGCTGCGCATCCACCGGCCGGCGGCGATCCAGTCCAGCACGATGATCATCGTGGCCGGGGTGGGCATCCTGACCGTGTTGAAGTTCTCGCTGCCGATGGTGGCGCTGTTCTGCCTGGTCGCCGCCCTGTCCAGCGGGATCGCCAAACTCGCCGTCGACGCCTCGATCCAGGAACGGATTCCCGAACGGCTGCGGGCCAGTTCCTTCGCCCACTCGGAAACCGTCCTGATGCTCGCCTTCGTCGCCGGGGGTGGGCTCGGCCTCGTCCCGTTCGAGGGTCGGATCGGCATCGCGGTCGCCGCCGGGGTGGGTGTCCTCGCCGCCGTCCGGGGAGTCGTCGTCGCCGGTCGGCTCCGCGCCCAGCGGCTGCTCGGCCGGCCGCTCACCGACGAGGAACTGGCCGCCCAGGACCAGGCCGACGCCGCCGACGCCGCGGCCCGTCGCGCCCGCCGCGACCCCGCCGACCCGGCGGCCCGAGCCGGCGGGGACGCCGCCGACCGACCGGGTGGCGACCGCGCCGACCTGACCACCGATCACCTGGCCGACAGCGCCGACGACGCGGCAGCCGAGGCGGCGGCCCGCGCCGCACCGACCTCACCGGCACCGAGCGGGGCGGGCGACTCCGGGCGTTCCGGCGACGGGCTGGCCCCACCCGGCTACCACATCTACCGGCCGTCCTCGGCCGTCCCGGGCAGCGGCAGCGGTGCCGACGACGACCAGCGACGGCAGTCACCGGGGTCGGTGTCGTGACGGGCCTGCTGGTGCTGACCGCCGTACCGGCCGAGGCGGAGGCCGTCCGGGCGGGGCTGACCGATCCGACGGTGACCGTCCGGGCGATCGGCGTGGGCCCGGCCGTGGCCGGTGCCACCACGGCCCGGATGCTGGCCCTGGCCGAGGCCGCCGGCCGCCCGTACCGGGCGGTGGTCAGCGCCGGGATCGCCGGCGGTTTCGCCGGCCGCGCCCCGGTCGGCGCCACGGTGCTCGCCTCCCGCAGCGTCGCGGCGGACCTCGGGGCCGAGTCCCCGACGGGCTTCATCCCCGTCGACGAACTGGGCATGCCCCCGGAGCTGCTCGGCGGCGGCCCCACCATCGACGTCGACCCGGTGCTGCTGGGCGCGCTGCGCGCCGCCCTCCCCCGGGCGGTCGTCGGGGCGGTGCTGACGGTCAGCACGGTCACCGGCACGGCCGCGAGCACCACCGCCCTGGCCGACCGGCACCCTGACGCGGTGGCCGAGGCCATGGAGGGGTACGCGGTGGCGGTCGCCGCCGCCCAGGCCGGCATCCCCTTCGCCGAGCTGCGTACCGTCTCGAACCCGGTCGGCCCCCGGGACCGCGACGGCTGGCGGATGCGGGAGGCGTTCGCCGCCCTGACCGAGGCGGCCCACGCGCTGTCCTGAGAGGCACCCGACAGCCCCGTGCCAGCGGACGCACAGCGGGTTGGCCGCCACGGTTTGCGCCGGTCGACGGCCGGGCGCTTACTCCGGTCGGGCGGCCGGGCGGTTGCGGCAATCGGGACGGCCGGGCGGCTACGGCGGTCGGGGCGCAGGGCCGGCCGGGCGTTTCAGGGTCATAGCGAGGGGACGAGCGGACGCGACCCGGAAACCGCAGGCCGACAGGAAGCGGATGGCGATGTGCTCCTCGACCACCGTGCGGACCAGGCCGATGCCCCTGTCGTCCATCCGCTGAGCCATGGCCGCCACCAACCGGTCACCGATGCCGATCCGGCGGTGCCCGGCCGCGACCAGCACCCCGTCGAGTACGAGTTCACGCGGCCAGTCCCAGTCGTCCCCATAAACCAGGTGCAGGTCACGCTCGTGGGCGCGCAACTCCCCCAAAAGGGTGCCGTCGGGCAGCTCGGCCACGAACCGCCAGGCCGTCGCAGGCCGCCCGTCACCCTCCACCCACCGGACCCTGACGTCCCGACGGACCCGATCCGCCGCCCGCCGCCGGTCCCGGTGGCCCCGATTCCGTTCGTACGCCGCCGGCGGCAACCGCAGCGGCCACAGCGGGGGCGGCAGGTTGTACCAGTCCGCCCACCAGGCACCCGGCCAGTCCTTCGGCTCCCGCACCGGCCAGACGTCGAGGTGGGCCGGATAGCGCCGCCCGGCGGTGTCCCGCAGTTCGTCGTGCGGGACCGGCGGCAGCGCACAGGTCACCTCGGCGGCCGACACCGCGGTCGGAGCTGTGGCCGGGGCCACCGACGACGCAGGCCCGGCCGGCAGTGCGACCGTCAGAGTCCCACCGACCGCCCGCACCAGGCGCTCGACCGTGTGGAACCGTGGGTCGGTCGCCCTGCCGGACTCGATCCGGGCAATGGTCGCCTGGGGCACCCCGGAACGCCGGGCCAGCTCCCGCTGGCTCAGGTCGGCCTCACGGCGCAGCGCCCGGACCGTCCGGCCGAGGTCGGCCAGCGGGGCATCCTCCGTCGTCACCCCGCCATGCTCCCGTTGCGTAAGCGCGGTTTCAACAGCCCCACCCCGGGCTGTGGATAACCCTGTGGAAACCCGCCGGAGCTGGGGACAGGGTACCGAGGTCACATCCTTTCGAGCTGATGACCTCACCGAATCACCCGACCACCGGGCCACCCGACCACCCGACCACCCGACCACCCGACCACCGGGCCACCGGGCCACCGGGAAGCCAACCACCAGGCGGGGCGGATGCCCAGACTCGGGAGCCGGTTCCTGAATCGCTGACGCCGTCAGATCGAAAGGACGCGTAGGAGTACTCCCCACCCCGCCCGGGCCTGCCCGGAACTCGACCCCGACCTACCCTGCGGAACGGCCGGGAGCATGGCCAGCGGCCCCGCCCACGCCGGGTCGGGCTACGTCACGCCGGGCCGGGCCGGGCCGGGCCACGTCACGCCGGGCCGGGTCGGGTCGGGCCGGGCCACGCCGGGCCGGGGCACAGCAGCCCCGGCCACAGCCGGCCGTCGACGGGACGAATGTCGTCGGCAGGGGGCGGGGTCACATCGGGGCGGGCGCGGCGGGAGGACGGTCGGGAGCGGGGCTACCGTGGAGGCGTGGCGCTCTCCCTGGCGATCTCGCCCTGCCCCAACGACACGTTCGTCTTCGACGCGCTGGTGCACGGCCGGGTGCCGGGTGCGCCGCCGGTCGAGGTGACCTTCGCCGACGTCGACGTCACCAACACCGCTGCCGAACGGGGTGCCTTCGATCTGGTGAAGGTCAGCTACGCCGCCCTCCCCTGGCTGCTCGACGACTACCACCTGTTGCCCTGCGGCGGTGCGCTCGGCCGTGGCTGCGGCCCACTCGTGCTCACCCGTGGGGAGGCCGACCGGGTCGACCTGAGCGGGGCCACGGTGGCGGTGCCCGGCGACCGGACCACGGCGTACCTGCTGTTCCGGCTCTGGTCGGTCGGACGGCCGCCGGCCCGGATCGAGATCGTCCCGTTCCACGAGATCATGCCGGGCGTCGCGGCCGGCCGGTACGACGCGGGGCTGGTGATCCACGAGGCCCGGTTCACCTACCACCGGCACGGGCTGACCGCGCTGGTGGACCTGGGCGAATGGTGGGAGGCCGACACCGGCCTGCCCATCCCGCTCGGGGCGATCCTGGCCCGCAAGGGCGCGGTCGACCCGGTGGCCGCCACCGGCTGGGTCCGCGAGTCGTTACGCCAGGCGTGGGCCGACCCGTCGGCCAGCCGGGAGTACGTGCTCGCGCACGCGCAGGAGATGGAGCCCGACGTGGTGGACCGGCACATCGGCCTCTACGTCAACGAGTTCACCGCCGACCTGGGGGACGCGGGGTTCGCCGCCGTGGAGGCGCTGCTGGGCCGGGCCGCCGACGCCGGGCTGGTGCCTCAGACCTCCAGCTCGCGGGCCACCGCGTGGACCAGCTGAGCGATCTTCTGCGCGGTCTTCTTGTCGGGGAACCGGCCCCGGCGCAGATCCGGCTGGACCTTCGCCTCCAGCACCTTGATCATGTCCTCGACCAGGCCGTGCAGTTCCTCGGCCGGCCGACGGCGCAGCTCGGCCATCGACGGCGGCGCGTCCAGCAGCTTGACCCCCATCGCCTGGGCACCGCGCCGGCTGTCCACCACGCTGAAGTCGACCCGTTGCCCACCCTTGAGGTCGGTGACACCCGCCGGCAGCGCGCCCTTCGGCAGGAACACGTCGCCACCCTCGTCGCTGGTGACGAACCCGTATCCCTTGGCCGCGTCATACCACTTCACTCGCCCCGTCGGCACCTTGGAGACCCCTGCTTCACTCGATACGTCTACTGCTCCAAGGCTAGCCCGATGATCCGGTCGAGCGCCGCCGGGAATCCGGTGAGGTCGTCGAGCACCACCTGTGCGCCGGCCGCGCGCAGGTCGTCCGCCGGGCAGGGGCCGGTGGCCACGCCCACGCCCGGGATGCCGGCCGCTCCGGCCGCCACCATGTCCGCCACGTGGTCACCGACGTAGAGCGCGGCACCGTGCTCCCGCAACGAGGTCGCCTTCTGCTCGGCGAAGAGGTCGCCGGCCAACTCGTCGACCGCCAGCCCGAGGTGGTCCAGGTGCAGCCGGGCCAACCGGCCGATCTTGGAGGTGACGACCATCACCCGTCCGCCGTGCGCGTGCACCGCGTCGACCGCCTCCCGGGCCCCGGGCATCGGCACCGACGGGGTGATCGCGTACGCCGGGTACAGCTCCCGGTAGAGCGTCACCGCCTCCTCGACCTGCTCGGCCGGGAACCAGTGGGCGAGTTCGGTGCGCAGCGGCGGGCCGAGCCGGGAGACCGCCAGCTCGGCGTCGACCGGCACGCCCGTACGGGCGGTGAGCGCGCGGTAGGCGGCGGCGATGCCGGGACGGGAGTCGATCAGAGTCATGTCGAGGTCGAACCCGACCATCAGCGCGGACATCCTGCGAAGGTACCCGGACAGGTCGCCCGAGCCGGACGTCCGGGCGGCGCGATCGGGCGGCAGCGGGCTAGCGTGGAACGACGATGACCACCTCACTCGCCGACCAGCTGCGCGCGCTGCCCGACGAGGCGCTCGCCGCACTGCTCCAACTGCGGCCCGACCTCGTCGTGCCGGTGCCGGCCGACGTCTCCGCGCTCGCCCTGCGGGCCGAGTCGCGGGTGTCGGTCGCCCGCGCGCTCGACGGGCTGGACCAGTTCACCCTCCAGATCCTCGACGCCGCCCGGCTGACCCGGCACGCCTCGGACGGCACCACCTCCACCGAGGCGGTCCTCGCCCTGGCCACCGCCGGGCCGCACCCGCCCGCCCCGGCCACGGTCCGTGGCGCACTCGACCGGCTCCGCGCCCGGTTCCTGCTATACGGCCCGGAGCAGGCGCTCCGGGTCACCGGCAGCGTGGACGAGCTGGCGCCGTACCCGGCGGGGTTGGGTCGGCCGGCGGAGGAGCTGGACCTGCGGGCGGCGGCGCTCTGCGCGGACGCCGCGAAACTGCGCCGGACGCTGCTCGCCGCGCCCCCGTCGGCGCGGGCGATCCTGGACCGGCTCGCCGCCGGTCCACCGGTCGGCAGCGTGCCGCCCGGTTCGCTTCAGGCGCCGGCGCTCGGCGCGGAGGGCGACGTGCCACCCGACCCGACCAACGGTGGCGCTCCGACCGGATCGCCGGTGCGCTGGCTGGTCGAGGCCCGACTGCTGGTGGCGGTCTCCGCCGGAACGGTCGAGCTGCCCCGCGAGGTGGGGCTGCTGCTGCGCCGGGACACCGGCCCGCTCGGACCGCTGCGGATCGACCCGCCGCCGGTCGCCGCCCCGCCCCGGGAACCCAAGGCCGTCGACTCCGCCGGGGTCGGGCAGACCATGGAGGTGGTACGGCACACCGAGGCGTTGCTGGAGGCGCTGACCGCCGAGCCTGCGCCGGTGCTGCGGTCCGGCGGGATCGGGGTACGCGACCTGCGCCGGCTGGCCCGTACGGTGGCCCTGGACGAGTCGACGACCGCGCTGCTGGTCGAGGTGGCGTACGCGGCCGGTCTCCTCGGTGAGCTGGACCTCCCCGCCGCCGCGAGCCGGTACGGCGGCGAACAGCAGGTGCTGCCCACCGGCGCGTACGAGGTGTGGCGGGCGGTGTCGCTGGCCCACCGCTGGGAGCAGCTGGCCCGCGCCTGGCTGACGATGAGCCGGCAGGCCGGTCTGGTGGGGCAGCGCGACGACCGGGACCGGCCGGTCAGTGTGCTCTCCGCCGAGGCGGAGCGGGCCGGTGCGCCGGCCGCCCGCCGGGCGGTGCTCGGGGTGCTGGCCGAGCTGGAGCCGGCCACCGCCCCCACCGCCGAGGAGGTGCTGGCGCTGCTCGACTGGCGGGCGCCCCGACGCAGCCGGGGTCGGGAGGCCGCGCACCGGGAGGTGCTGACCGAGGCGGCCCGGCTCGGGGTGACCGGCCTCGGCGCGCTCACCTCGTACGGGCGGCTGCTGCTCGCCGACGTGACGGACACCGACGAGCGGGGTGGGGACGACCCGCTCGGGTTGCGCGCCGACGCCGACGGCGGTGACTCGTCGGGTACGGTCCGGGCGCTGGACGCCCTGCTCCCCGCCCCGGTCGACCACTTCCTGGTGCAGGCCGACCTGAGCGTGGTGGTGCCCGGCCCACCCGATCCGACGCTAGCCGCCGAGCTGGAGACGGTGACCGAGCCGGAGTCGGCGGGTGGGGCCAGCGTGCACCGGGTCACCACGGCCAGCGTCCGGCGTGCCCTGGACTCCGGCTACACGGCCGATGACCTGCACGACCTGTTCCGGCGGCGGTCGCGTACCCCGATTCCGCAGGGGTTGACATACCTGGTGGACGACGTGGCCCGTCAGCACGGTGGGCTGCGGGTCGGCTCCGCCGGCGGGTACGTGCGCAGCGACGACGAGGCGCTGCTCGCGGAGGTGCTGGCCGACCGGCGGCTGACGGCGTTGGCGTTCCGCCGGCTGGCTCCGACGGTGCTGTGCACCCCGTACCAGGTGGGGCGGATGCTGACCGCGCTGCGCGACGCCGGGTATTCCCCGGTGCCGGAGGACGCCAGCGGCACGACGGTGCTGGCCCGGCCCCGGGTCCGGCGGGCCCCGACCCGGGTGCCGTTGACCGGGCGGGCGGTGGACCCGCTGGCCACGCCCCGGTTGGCGCTGCCCCGGCTGCTGGGTGTGGTGGAGCAGATCCGGCGGGGCGAGGCGGCGGCGCGGGCGGCCCGACGGGCCCCGGCGGTGGTCCGTGGCGGTGCGGCCCGTGCGGCGGCCGGCCCGATGCCCGCGCACGGTCACGCCGAGGCTCTGGCGGTGCTCCAGCAGGCGGTCCGGGACAAGGCGCTGGTCTGGGTCGGCTACGTCGACGCGCACGGGGCGACGCTGTCCCGGCTGCTGCGGCCGGTGTCGATCGGTGCCGGCTACCTGCGCGCCGAGGACGAACGGACCGAGATGCTGCACACCTTCGCCCTGCACCGGATCACCGCAGCCGTCCGGGAGAACTGACCGCCCGGCGGCACCGTCTGCCGCTGCTGCTGCCGCTCAGCTCAGCGGCGGCTGCGGCGTACGGTGCCGATGACGGAGACGATGAGCAGCAGGGCGAAGCCCGTGCCGGCGGCCTCACCGACCGAGTCGACGAAGCCCTGTCGTTGCACCAGCCACCCGAAGAGGAACCAGCCGACGACGGCGATCCCGGCGACGGCGTACCCGACCATGGTGGCCGTGGACACCTCGTCGGTCGGTGTCGCCTGCTCGCCGTTCGCCGCGTCCTCGGCGATCATCTCATGGTCGACGGTCATCCCAGCCCTCCCACCCCGTCCGGCCCCGGCTTCCAGGGTGGCACCCGGTCGCCAGGACGGACAGGGGGAAATACCCCCGATCCGGCCCCTATTGACAACTACCGACGGGCCGGACCGAGACGGGCAGGGCGGACGGGCGGGTCAGGTGCCGGGGCGGCGGCCGACCAGGACCACCCGGGCGCCGACCTTGCCCAACTCCCACCAGCGCACCGCGTCGGTGTGCAGCAGGTTGACGCAGCCGTGCGAGCCGATGCCCGCGTTGTGCAGGTAGGTGGTGGTCTCGTGGAAGCCGATCCCGCCGTTGAAGCGCTGCCAGTAGGGCAGCCACACCTCGTACGGGTTGGACCACTCCTTCAGGTTGCGGAAGTTCACCCTGTACGTGCCGGCGGGGGTGGCGTATCCGGCCATTCCGGTGCGGGTGACGGTGGGCTTGGCGACCACCTTGCCGTCGCGCATCACCCAGGTGGTCTGCCGGGTCAGGTCGATGCAGAAGGTGGTGCCGGAGCCGGCGGAGCAGCGCTTGACGTCGGTGGTGGCCAGTCGCTTCGCCACGTCGTACGTCAGTGGGCCGGCGCGACCCTCGGCGGGGCGGATGTCGTACCGCTGCTGGAACTTCTTGATCGCGGCGCAGTCGGCGTCGGTCTGCCGGCCGTCCACGGTGACGGTGCCGAACCCGCCCAGCCGGGCCAGGTACGTCTCCACCTCACGCTGGTGCTCGCCCTGCTGGCAGCGGGTCAGGTTGGCCTTCTGCGGGACGCGCGGGCGACGTCCGGTCGACGCCTTCGGGGTCTTGGTGGCGCGGACCTTCGGCTGCGGCTTCTCCCGGGGCCGGGGCTTCGTGTCGGACCCGGTCAGCTGGTCGGGCAGGGAGGAGGCACCCGCCCCCGTTACCTGTTCCGCACTGCCGACCGGGGCGAGCCCTCCTCCTGTGCCACCCGGGTCGGCCTGCGGCACGGACGCACACCCACCGGCGCCGACCAGCATGACCATGGCCAGGGCGACGACCCGGGCTCTGTGGCGGACCTGCATCGTGTGCCTCCCCGGGTCGGTCGTCCCACTGGTAGACGCGTGCGCTCTGGGAAACGTTGCACCCATTGCGAAGATTTTCTGGCAGTCTCCCACCCCCGTGCAACACTGGATGGTCGACCTGCGGCGGGATTCGTCGCCGATCGGGGAATCCGGCCGAGGAGAGGACCTGGCGTGAGCGGTGGGCCACTGATCGTGCAGTCCGACAAGACGCTGCTGCTGGAGATCGACCACCCGGACGCCCAGTCCTGCCGGATGGCGATCGCGCCCTTCGCCGAGCTGGAGCGTTCCCCGGAGCACGTGCACACCTACCGGCTCACCCCGCTGGGGCTGTGGAACGCCCGCGCCGCCGGACACGACGCCGAGGCCGTGGTCGACGCGTTGCTGAAGTTCTCCCGCTACCCGGTGCCGCACGCCCTGCTGGTGGACGTGGCCGACACGATGGACCGGTACGGCCGGCTCCAGCTCGCCAACGACCCGGCGCACGGCCTGGTGCTGCGGGGGCTGGACCGGATGGTGCTGATCGAGGTCGCCAAGAGCAAGAAGCTCGCCGGGATGCTCGGTGACAAGATCGACGACGACACGATCCGGGTGCACCCGTCCGAGCGGGGTCGCCTCAAGCAGGCGCTGCTCAAGCTCGGCTGGCCGGCGGAGGACCTGGCGGGCTACGTCGACGGTGAGGCGCACCCGATCGAGCTGACCGAGGCCGGCAAGGACGGCGGTAGACCGTGGACGCTGCGGTCGTACCAGCGGGAGGCGGCGGAGGCGTTCTGGGCCGGCGGGTCCGGGGTGGTGGTGCTGCCCTGCGGGGCGGGCAAGACCATGGTCGGCGCGGCGGCGATGGCCGAGGCGAAGGCGACCACGCTGATCCTGGTCACCAACACGGTCGCCGGCCGGCAGTGGAAGCGGGAGCTGATCGCCCGCACCTCGCTCACCGAGGACGAGATCGGGGAGTACTCGGGCGAGCGCAAGGAGATCCGTCCGGTCACCATCGCCACGTACCAGGTGCTCACCTCGCGGCGCGGCGGCGCGTTCACCCACCTGGACCTGTTCGGCGCCCGCGACTGGGGTCTGGTCGTCTACGACGAGGTGCACCTGCTGCCCGCGCCGATCTTCCGGTTCACCGCGGACCTCCAGGCCCGCCGCCGGCTGGGCCTGACCGCCACCCTGGTCCGCGAGGACGGCCGGGAGGGTGACGTGTTCAGCCTGATCGGCCCCAAGCGGTACGACGCGCCGTGGAAGGACATCGAGTCGCAGGGCTGGATCGCCCCGGCCGAGTGCACCGAGGTCAGGGTCACCCTGACCGACGCGGAGCGGATGTCGTACGCGACGGCGGAGGCCGAGGAGCGCTACCGGATGGCGGCGACCGCCCGCACCAAGCTGCCGGTGGTTCGCGCCCTCGTGCAGCGGCACCCCGACGACCAGGTACTGGTGATCGGGGCGTACATCGACCAGTTGCACCAGCTCGGAGAGTACCTCGACGCGCCGATCATCCAGGGTTCCACCACCAACAAGGAGCGCGAGCGGCTGTTCGACGCGTTCCGCTCGGGTGAACTGCGCACGCTGGTCATCTCGAAGGTCGGCAACTTCTCCATCGATCTACCCGAGGCGGCGGTGGCGATCCAGGTGTCCGGCACGTTCGGCTCCCGGCAGGAGGAGGCGCAGCGGCTGGGTCGGGTGCTCCGCCCGAAGGCCGACGGCCGGCAGGCGCACTTCTACACGGTGGTCTCCCGGGACACCATCGACACCGAGTACGCGGCCCACCGGCAGCGCTTCCTCGCCGAGCAGGGGTACGCGTACACGATCGTGGACGCCGACGACGTCCTCGGCCCGAAGCTGCCCACGGTCGACTGACCGGCGCGGCGGGGTGCGGGTAGCCGACAGGCCGTCTTGATCAACGCGCCGGGCGGCTGCGCCCAGGCGCGGGTGTTCTGCGCCCCTCACCGCCGCCCTCTGCGCTGCGTGCGGCGGGTGTGGGTTGTCCCTCGCGCGTCCTTTCGAGCTGATGACGTCAACGATTCAGCCAGCCGCTGCCTCCCCGGCCGCGCCCGGCCCGGGGAGGCAGCCCAGCCCGGCAGGCAACCGTTCCGGCTGGCCGGCAGACTCTCGTCTCGCCCGACCGGCGTCCGCGTCGCCCGAGGGGTACGGTGTCCACAGTAGACAGTTGACACCGTCACGTCGAAGGGAATCCGAGTGAAGCGCCGACTCCTGCACGCACTGGCGATCACGATCGTCGTCATCCCGGGCACCGCCGTGGCCGCCTCGCCGGCCTCGGCGAGCGACGCACCCGGCTACCTGTGCAACCTCACCCAGAACACCTGGCTGCGCACGGCTCCGCACGGCCAGGTGCTGCGCACCCTGACCGCCGGGCGCGGGTTCCGCTGGCACGGCCAGGGCTGGTCCGAGGACAACGACACCTGGATCTACGGCCACGGCGCGGAGGACCCGTCCCTGGACGGCTGGGTCCCCGCCGGCAACACCACCTGCTGACCCCCTGGCCGACACGCACACCATGATCCGCTCAGGGGAGTCGACGTAGCGCTGTCCGACTCATCCCGACACCACTACATCGACTCCCCCGAGTTGATCACAACCCAACGCCCCACACGCCACCCCGGACCCCGCCACACCCGCCGCCCCAGCCCCCGTGATCAAGAGGTTTGCGTCAACTTGAAGATCAAGACTGACGCAAACCTCTTGATCACCGGGAGCACCCCCCAGCGTGCGAGGCAGGGCGGGGTGGGTCAGAGGGTGTGGGTGGGCTGTTCGGTGGCGATCCGGGTGGGCAGGGTGGTGGGGTCGAGGTTGGCGCAGATGACCACGGAGGCGCCGACGGCCAGCGGGGCCAACAGCCACTTCACCGGTTGTTCGTGTTCGGCGGCGTCGACCAGCAGCCGGTCGCCGGGGCGCAGGTCGAGCCGGTCGGCGACCTCCCGGGCGAGGCGTCCCCAGGCACCGTAGCTCGTGCCGTCGGGGGTGGCCGGGGCAGCCGGGTGGACGGCGGCGTAGTCGGGCGGGGTGTCGGTGTGCCGGGCCACCTCGGCGGACCAGTCGAGCCAGCCCACCGGCACGTCGGCCAGTGGTCCGGGGGCGGTGCCGACGAGGTAGCGGTGCACCCCCTCCGGCACGTCCTCCAGCCAGTCGTCCAGGCGTTCCGGGGTCACGAAGACCGCGTCGTACGGTCGCTCGCCGCCCGGTTCGAGGACCGGCAACCCGGCGGTGGCGCGCGGCCGGAACGACACCGCCATCCCCACCGACCAGGCCCCGAGCAACACCGCGGCGGTACGCCAGTGCGGCGGCAACAGCACCGCGACCCGGCTGCCCGGCCCCAGCCCGCACCCGTCGCGCAGCAGCCCGGCGGTACGCGCCGCCCAGTCACCGAGCCCGCTCGCGGTCAGCTCCGTCCGCTCCCCGGTCGCGTCGTCGCAGTAGGTCAGCAGGGGCCGGTCGGCCTGCTCAGGCGCATCGGTCGACGGGGTCACGGCGAGCGGGGCAACCATCGGTCCTCCTGTCCGGACGGAACGCCCCACCCTACCGAGCCGGGAAGAGGTGAGTACGCGTGCGCATGACAGCGCCGTCCGCCGCGACCAGACTCGACCCATGCGAACGAGGATCATGATCGCCCTTGCCGGAGTGGGTCTGAGTGCACTGATGCTGACCAGCGGCTGCGGCTACCGGGAGGACATCTGTAACGATGGCGAGTACCCGGCGATCGCCGTGGGCGGGCAGGGCGGCAGCGCCTGCTTCCCCGATGGTCAGGAGCCCACCGCGCCCTACGTCCGCTACCCGGAGGGCAAGGTTCCCCAGCACGTCGACGACGAGTGGGACGTCTACTGGCGCGACCACGGCATCGACGCGAACGGCGTCATCATCGACGGGTGACCGGAGCGGCCCCGCCCGGCCACCGCTTCGACCAGGGAAGACCAGCCGAAACGACGAGGCCGGCGAGCCAGCTCACCGCCGGCCCGTCGCCGGCAGTTAACCCGCTGGTCGACCTGCGCTCGGTCACGCCTGCCAGCCTCCGTCCGAATCGAAACGTTCGGAGGAGCAGTGACAGCGAGAAGAGTGTTCGCCTCGACGGTGGTGGCCGGCCTGGCGCTGGCCACCCTGACCGCCCCGGGCAGTGCGGTCGCCGCCCCGGATCACCCCGCCCCGGGTGGCACGGTCGCCGCCCAGGGGCGCACCGGCACGGGCAGCGCGGACGCCACCCAGGGTTACCCGGACCGGAAGCTCACCTTCGACCGCACCGCCACCTACCCGGTGTTCCAGAACCGGCCCGAAGGTGAGGACCCGGGCACCGCGACGGTGGCCGAGATCTCCGCGGTCAGCCCGAACGGCCGTACCCTGGTCTACACCGACGCGGCGGCCCGGCGGATCGGCTTCCTCGACATCGGCAGGCCGGATCAGCCGCGCGGCCTCGGCACCCTCTCCCTGGCGCAGCTCGGCAACGCCGAGGACGAGCCGACCTCGGTGGCGGTCGTCGGCCGCTACGTGCTGGTCGTGGTGAACACCAGCGCCGGCTACACCACCCCGTCCGGTCGGCTGGACGTGATCGAACTGGCCACCCGGCAGCGGGTACGCAGCATCGACCTCGGTGGGCAACCCGACTCCATCGCGATCAGCCACGACGAGCGGTACGCGGCGATCGCCATCGAGAACGAGCGGGACGAGGACGCCACCCCGCCCGGTCGTAAGAAGGGTGACCTGCCGCAGGCCCCCGCCGGTTTCGTCCAGCTGATCGACCTCGACGGGAAGGCGACGCCGCAGCGGTGGAAGCTGCGTACCGTCGCACTGACCGCGCCCGACGGTCGGGCGCTGCCGGTGCTGGCCGCCGCCGGGATCACCGAGCCCACCGACCCGGAACCCGAGTACGTCTCGATCAACGGGCGTAACCAGCTCGCGGTGACCCTCCAGGAGAACAACGGGGTCGTGCTGGTGGACCTGCCGACCGGCCGGATCACCCGGGCGTTCATCGCCGGTACCGCCTCGGTCAGCGGCATCGACACGGTCAAGGACGGCCGGATCGACCTGACCGGGTCGATCACCGACGTCCCCCGGGAGCCCGACGCGGTGGCCTGGATCAACGACCGCTACCTGGCCACCGCCAACGAGGGTGACTGGCGGGGCGGCACCCGGGGCTGGTCCGTCTTCGACAGCCGGACCGGTCAGGTGGTCTGGGACGCCGGCAACACGTTCGAGCGGCTCGCCGTCCGCTACGGGCTGCACAACAACGACCGGGCCGCGAAGAAGGGCACCGAGCCGGAGGGCGTGGCGATCGCCGAGTACCACGGCGTGCGGTACGCGTTCGTCGGTTCGGAGCGGAGCAACTTCGTCGCCGTTTACGACCTCACCCGGCCCACCGCCCCGGTGCTGCGCCAGGTGCTGCCCACCACCAACGGCCCGGAGGGGCTGCTGCCCATCCCCTCCCGTGACCTGCTCGCGGTCTCCAGCGAGACCGACGACGCCTCGGTGGGTGTCCGCGCCTCGGTGTCGCTCTACCGGTTGGGTGCGGACAAGCCGGGCTTCCCGAGCATCGTCTCGGCCGACGACGCCTCGGGCGCGCCGATCGGCTGGGGGGCGCTGGGCGCGCTGTCCGCCGTACCGGGCCGGCCGCAGCAGCTCTACACCGTCACCGACGCCGCGTACACGCCGACCCGGATTCTGACCGTCGACACCCGACGCTCGCCGGCCGTGATCACCGACGCGACCACCGTGACCGACGCCGCCGGCACCCCCGTCGGGTACGACGCGGAGGGGATCTTCGCCCGGCCGCAGGGCGGGTTCTGGCTGGCCGTCGAGGGGGCGAAGGGCAGCGAGAACAGGCTGGTCCGGTTGAACGGCGACGGGCGTACCGAGCAGACCGTGCCGCTGCCGGCCCAGGTCGCCGCCGGGCTGGGCAAGCAGGGCTTCGAGGGGGTCACCGCGAGCACCGACCGGCACGGCCGGGAGATCGTCTGGGCGGTGCTCCAGCGGGAGGTCGCCACCGACCCGACCGGCATCGTCCGGATCGGCCGGTACGACGTGACCGCCGACAGTTGGAGCTGGTTCGGCTACCGGCTGGAGGGCACCTCCGTCCCCGGTGACTGGATCGGGCTCTCCGAGGTCACCGTGGTCGGTGACCGGCTCGCCGTGATCGAACGGGACAAGCTCAACGGCCCGGCCGCCGCCGTCAAGCGGATCTACACGGTGCCGCTGCCGACCGGCCCGGCCGCCGCCGGCCCGCTGACGGTGCTGCCCAAGACGCTCGCCGTGGACGTGCTGCCGGCGCTGCGGGCCACCGACGGGTGGACCCAGGAGAAGCTGGAGGGGCTGACCGTCGGCGGCGACGGCCAGGTGTACGCGGTCACCGACAACGACGGCGTCCTGGACGCCACCGGCGAGACCGTCCTGCTGCGGCTCGGCACGTACCGGAAGGTCTTCGGGGGCCGCTGAGCCGACGGCCCGGCCGACCCGCCGTAGCTGTGGGTCGGCCGGGCCGTCGCGCAGCTCACGCCGGCAGCACCGGGCCGCCGTCGAGCAGCGGGGCGAGCAGATCTCCCTGCTTCTCCACCCGCCGCAGCACCTCCCCCGCCGGGTACGGCTTCGCCGAAGGCCGCTTCCCGGCCGCCCCCGCCTCGACCTCGTCCCAGGTCAGCGGCGTGGACACCGCCGGCACCGCCTGTGCCCGCAGCGAGTACGGCGCGACCGTCGTCTTCGCCGCGTTGTTCTGGCTCCAGTCGATGAAGACCTTGCCGGGCCGCAGGTTCTTCGCCATCCGCGACACGACCAGCTTCGGGTGTTCGCGTTCCAGCTCCTGGGCGATCCGCTTCGCGTAGTCGGAGACGAGATCGGCGTCCTGGGTGGCGCTGATCGGGCAGCAGAGCTGCATGCCCTTCTTGCCGGAGGTCTTCGGGTACGCCGTCACCCCGTCGCGGGCGAGCCGGTCGCGCAGCAGGACGGCCACCTGGCAGCAGTGGCGCAGGGTGGCCGGCGGGCCCGGGTCGAGGTCGACCACCATCAGGTCCGGGTGGGTGCCGATCCGCCACTGCGGGGTGTGCAGTTCGAGGGCGGCCAGGTTGGCCAGCCAGACCAGGGTGGGCAGGTCGTCGGCGACCACGTAGTCGATGGTCTCCCGGCCCCTGCTCGACCCGGGCACAGGCAGCGTCTCGGTGCGTACCCAGGCGGGGGTGGCGGCGGGGGCGTTCTTCTCGAAGAACGAGCCACCGGTGACGCCGTTGGGGAACCGGATCCGGGTCAGCGCCCGGTCGGCCAGGTGCGGCAGCAGCACCGGGGCGATCCGGGTATAGTAGTCGATCACCTCGCCCTTGGTGAAACCGGCCTCCGGGTAGAGCACCTTGTCCAGGTTGGACAGCTCCAACGCCCGGCCGTCGACCTCCACCTTCACCCGCTCAGGCATCCTCGACCTCCCCGGGCGGCTTGTCGGGGCGCAGCCGCAGCACCCGGGGGAAGCGCAGCCGCCCGTCCGGGGTGCGCTGGCCGTACCTGACCTCCACCACGATCCGGGGGGTTACCCACATCGCGCCCCGGGCATCCTCGCGCGGCACGTCCCCGGCGAACGGCGACCCGTCGGTGCGCAGCGGTTCGAGTTCGCGCAGCAGTTCCCGTTCCAGGGCCGCACCGATCCCGCCGCCGACCCGGCCCCGGTAGGTGAGCCGCCCGTCGGGGCCGGGCACCCCGACCAGCAGCCCACCGATCTTCCGCGCGCCGGGCCGCCAGCCGCCGACCACGAAGTCGCCGGTCACCTCCAGCTTGACCTTCACCCAGTCGGGTGAGCGCACCCCGGGCCGGTAGACCGAGTCGGCCCGCTTGGCCAGCACCCCCTCCAGACCGTGCTCCCCGGCCGCCTGGTAGGTCGCCGCGCCGTCGGTGAAGGAGGGTGGCACCGCCCACCGGGCCGCGCCGAGCCCCAGGCCGTCGAGCGCCGCCCGCCGTTCGTGGTACGGCCACCCGGTGAGGTCCTCGCCCCGCAGCCGCAACAGGTCGAAGATCATGTACGTGACCGGGATGGTCGCCGACAGCCGGGCCGCCTTCGCCCGGTCCCGGACGTGCATCCGCTCGGCGAGGGCGGTGAACGAGGGCTGCCCGGCCGGGTCGAAGAGGACCACCTCGCCGTCGAGCAGCGCGTCGTCGACCTGCTCGGCCAGGGTCACCAGCTCCGGGTACGCGGCGGTGATCTCCACGCCGGAACGGGCGAACAGGTGCGGGTGGCCGCCGGTCAGGTCGGCGAGCGCGCGGACCCCGTCCCACTTGAACTCGTACGCCCAGCCGGCACCCACCGGGAGCGGCCCGGTCATCGCGAGCATCGGCTTCAACGGCGCGCCGGGCACCTGTCCGACTGTAGTTGCGCACGGAAGCACGTGCGGGGGCTTCGATCGTTTGCGATCCTGGTCAGGTCGGGGAGAGGAGCATCGGGATGCGGGCGATCTGGAAGGGAGCCGTGTCGTTCGGGCTGGTCTCGATCGGGGTGAAGCTCTACTCGGCCACCGAGGAGAAGGACATCCGGTTCCACCAGGTGCACCGCGACGACGGCGGCCGGATCCGCTACAAGCGCACCTGCTCGGTCTGCGGCGAGGAGGTCAGCTACGACGACATCGCCAAGGGCTACGACCTGGGCGGCGGCGAGCTGGTGATCCTCACCGACGCCGACTTCGCCGACCTGCCGCTGACCAGTTCCCGGGCGATCGACGTGCTGGAGTTCGTCCCCGCCGAGCAGGTCGACCCGATCCTCTACAACAAGGCGTACTTCCTGGAGCCGGAGGGGACCGCGACCAAGCCGTACGTGCTGCTGCGCGACGCGCTGGCCGACTCGGAGCGGGTGGCGATCGTCAAGGTGGCGCTGCGCCAGCGGGAGCAGTTGGCCACCCTGCGGGTCCGCGACGGGGTGCTGCTGCTCAACACGATGCTCTGGCCCGACGAGGTACGTACCCCCGACTTCGGCTTCCTGGACGAGGACCTGAAGGTCCGCCCGCCGGAGTTGGCGATGGCCGCCTCGCTGATCGACTCGATGGCCGGCGAGTTCCAGCCGGACGCCTTCACCGACGACTACCGGGCGGCCTTACAGGAGGTCATCGACGCCAAGGTCGAGGGGCGCGAGGTGGTCCAGCCGGCGGAGGAGGAGGCCGCGCCGGCCGCAGCGGTGGACCTGATGGCGGCGCTGAAGGCGTCCGTGGAGCGGGCCCGGGTGGCCCGGGGCGAGACGCCGTCCGGCGGGGCCGGCGAGCCGACGCCGATCTCGTCGGCCCGGTCGGCCAAGCAGGCGGCGAAGGCACCGGGGGCGAAGGCCGAACCGGCGAAGAAGACCACCGCCCGCAGGACCACCGCGAAGAAGACCCCGGCCAAGCAGGCGGAGCCGGCCAAGAAGACCGCCGCGAAGAAGACCACGGAGAAGAAGGCCACCAAGGCCGCCGCGAAGAAGACCGCCGAGAAGAAGGCCACCCCGCGCCGCAGCGCCTGAGCGGCGGACCCGCCCGACGCCCCGGCGCGACGGTGGGCCGTCCGCCGGGGGTCGTGCGTCGGTCAGCCCCGGCCGAGCTTCTCGGTGGGGGTGATCCGGACGATCACCCGCTCCTCGTCGGGCCGCCGGAACGGGTAGGTGTCCTGCCCGAGGTACTTCTTGGCCAGCCGGTCGATGTGCGCGTCGGCGCCCTCGGTGACGAACTCGGCGGTGCCCTTCACCCAGAGGGTGCGGAAGTCGTCGGCCCGGTCGACCACGGAGACCGCGACCACCGGGTTGCGGGCGATGTTGTGGTACTTCTGCCGCCCCTTGGCGGTGTTGAACAGGATGTGCTCGCCGTCGACGTCCACCCAGACCGGGGTGACGTGCGGCGTGCCGTCCGCCTCGATGGTCGCCACGTGGGCGAGTTGCGGCTCGGCGAGCAGGGTCTTGTCTTCGTCGGTGAGGATCGCCATGGTCGAGAACCTACCGCCGGACGGCTCCCGGCACCCGGAAAGAGCGGCACGTAACGGCACGCCCCGGCCCGTTCGGGGGCACGACGGGCGGGCGACGGCCCACCCTCGGCATCGATCCGGGTACCGTGTGCGCTGGCCACGGAACCGGGTCGCCGGGCCGGCCACCCACATCAGCAGGGAGTCGAGGACGTGAGCGAGCGTACGGAGAACCGTTCGGCGGGCCAGGGTCAGGCCCCGGAGACGAAGGCACAGCGGCGACTCGCCGCCCAGTTGGCGGCGCAGAAGGCCGCCGAGGCGCGCAAGCGCCGGCAGGCGTGGCTGGGCGCCGTTGCCGGCGTGGCCGTCATCGCGGTGATCGTCGGGGTGTTCGTGGTGGTCCGCAACGGCGAGAAGGACGACCCGAAGCCGGCGGCGGCGCCGGCCGGCTGCGCGGGTGACTTCCCCAAGCTGCCCGACGGGGCCGACCAGGCGCTGTGCACCAAGCCGCAGGCCACCAAGGGCGAGGGCGAGCTGACCGGGCTCAAGGCCACCCCGCTGATCCGGGGCACCGGCCCGGCCGCCCAGGCCGGCCAGCAGATCACCGTCAACTACGTGGGTGTGTCGTACAAGACCGGTGAGGAGTTCGACGCCTCCTGGAAGCGGTCCGAGCCGTTCACCTTCGGCCTCGGCCAGGGCAACGTCATTCCCGGCTGGGACCAGGGCATGCAGGGTCAGACCGTGGGCAGCCGGGTCCAGCTCGACATCCCCGCCGACCTGGCGTACGGCGACAAGCCGCAGCGTCCCGGCGCGCCCGCCGGCCCGCTGCGGTTCATCGTCGACGTGCTGGCGGTGCAGTAGACCACACGGGTCTTCCGGCCGGCACCTACCGGCAGTAGGTTCGGGGTCACCGTGGGCGGCCGGTCCGCGCCACGGTGACCCTCACCGACCCGGAGGTGCGCGTGCCGCCGCTGGACGACCCCGGGCGGACCGCCCGGCTGATGTGGACGCACGTCGAACCTCTGCACGCGATCACCTACTTCCACCCCCGGGCCCGCGCCGCCCACGAGGCGATCGGGCTGCGCGGCTACTGGCGGGGTTACTTCGCGGGCCGGGCCGCCCCGCTGGGGCCGGTCGACGCCGCCCCGGTGACCGCCGTCTTCTTCACCTTCGCCCCGCCGATGGTGAGCCGGGCGCTGCCGGCGGTGTGGCAGCTCGCCGCCCCGCAGGAGGCGTTGCGCGCCCGGCTCAC
Organism: Micromonospora sp. HM134; assembly: GCF_007833915.1. NCBI lineage: Bacteria > Bacillati > Actinomycetota > Actinomycetes > Micromonosporales > Micromonosporaceae > Micromonospora > Micromonospora sp. HM134. The sequence continues at coordinate 524,600 of NZ_CP041061.1, read as the reverse complement.
CGGGGCCGTGCAGGCGCTCGCCGAGCTCACCTACGAACTCCCCGAGGCGCACCTGGCCGAGGCGGCCACGCTGCTGGAGGCCGCGGCCGTCGGGGCGGACACCGCCGGCCGGGTGCTCGGCGCGGCCAACGCCGCCCTGCCGCGCGGCGACTACCCGCTGGCCCGGCTCTGGCAGGCGGCCACCACGCTGCGCGAGCACCGCGGCGACGGGCACGTGGCCGCCCTGGTCGCCGCCGGTCTCGACCCGGTCGAGACGTTGGCGTTCCGGGTCGCCCTGGACCGGCCGGAGGAGCATCTGCTCGGCCGGGGCTGGACCCGGGACGAGTGGGCGCAGGCGCGGGCCCGGCTGGTCGACCGGGGGTGGCTGACCGACGGGGGCGCCCCCACCGAGGCGGGGCGCGCCGGCCTGCGGGCGGTGGAGGACGCGACCGACCGGGCCGCCGCCCGTCCCTGGCTGGCCCTCGGCCCGGACGGCACGGAACGGCTCCGTGAGCTGCTGGTCCCGGTCGCCCGCGCCTGCCACACGGTCATCCCCCCGGACAGCCCGATCGGGCTTCCCGCGCTCTCCTCCTGACCACCGCGGCCCGTCGCCCGAGTCGGACCATCGGTGTCGTACCGGGCAGACACGTCGTAGCAGGTCGTCGGTGGCCGACACACGTTGTTGACACATGTTTCATCGTCGGCGAGACTTCGTGATCGGGAGCGCTCCCACACCGGGGTGGAGTGTCGTCTCCTTCTCGCCGTGGCACTGCCACGCGAGCCCTCCACCCTCCAGGTCGGCTGCCGGCCGCCGTATGCCCTGTCGTCACCGCGCGGCGGTGGCCGTCGTCGTACGAGCCGCATCGTGCGAACGCCGCAGCCTGCCCCGGTCGAGAAAGGCGGGACCGTGCGACGTACGAAGTTCGACCAGTGGAGCCAGGAACTGCGCGACGTGCGTGACCCCGTCGAACTGTTCGGCGGCAGCGCCCAGACGGCCGTGCTGCGACTGCTCACCATGGCCGGCAAGGTGCCCTTCCGGTCCGCTCTCGACGGCCTGACCCTGCGTGAGCAGGCGATCGTCCGGCACCTGCTCGGCCGGCAGCAACTCCGGCTGACCGCGCCGGGTGCCGACGCCGCCCCCGCCCGGTTCGTGCTGGCCCACTCGGCGCTGGGCAGGCTGACCATCCACGAACCGGCGCGCGGCGACCTACCGGTCGAGGAGGTGGTGGCCGAACTCGCCCTGCCCGGGTGGATGATCGAGATGATCGACGAGGAGTGGCTGCCGGCCCAGGCCGAGGAGGAGTACCAGCGCCGCGAGCTCGACCGGATGCTGCACACCTGGCACGCCGACGGCAGCCTGGCCGAGCGGCTGGAGGAGGTCATCGACTGGGTCGAACGGGTCGAGACCGTCCTGATCTTCATCGAACGTCGGGTGTTCTCCCGCTCCGACTCCGGCTCCAGCACCCTCATCCGCGACGGCGTGCTGCCCGCGTTGCGGGAACGTCCACCGGCCGACTGGAGCCCGGAGGAGCGGCTCTTCGTCGCGTCCATCCAGTTGCTGTTCCGCACCGGCCGGGCGGTCCGGTTCGAGGAGTTCAACGGCCGCCAGCTCAGCGCGGTCAGCCTCCGGAAGGTGCTGACCACCCGCTGCGCGGCGTACCTGCGCGCGCTCGGCGAGCAGGCCACCGGGGAGCTGAGCACCGCCACCCTGGCCGAGTTGGCCACGCTCGCCGGTGAGCTGGTCGAACTCGTCGACGGCAGCGGTCACATCCGCTACCGGCGGATCAACGGGCTGACCTACGCCAAGGACGAGTACCTGCTGCCCTGGGAGGAGGAGCAGCGCAGTCAGGTCGAGCTGCCGCCGACCCTGCGCACGCTGACCGGCACCCGGCCCGGGCCGGTCGACGGCGAGGACGCCGCCGCCTGGGTGCGACGTGCCACCACGGCCGCCCTGCGCGGCGTACACGCGGGCGGCGACGAGCGCGAGCTGACCGGCATCCTGGAGGGCATCGTGCTGGGCGCGGTCGTCGACAGCCGCGCCGACTACGGCATGTCCAGCGGCATCCGGGACCTGTCCCGCCTCGACGGTCCGGTCGGGCGGTACGACGAGGAGGTGGCGGGGCTGAAGAAACCCGACTTCTTCTGCTGCGTGCTGCCCAGCCCCGAGATGGCCGCCGACCTGCCCGCCCCCACCGTCACCGACATCCTGTGGCAGGTCGCGCAGCGGATGATGTACAACCGCTGGCACTTCGTGCCCGGCAACTTCGACCGGGTCGAGGTGCCCCGGCAGCGGCACTACTTCTTCCCGCCGCTGGTGCCCGACATCGCCGAGTGGGGCGACCTGCGCCACGGTGGGCACAGCACCTCCCGCGTCCGCTACACCCTGCGGGCCCCCGGCGCGGCGATGTGGAAGCAGCCGTTCACGGTCGGCGGCCGGCAGTACCGGGGCGCGTTCGACATCCGGCTGGTCCGCATGGACGGGCCGCCGTTCACCCTGGCCGACCTGCGGACCGCCTGCCGGTACTCGGCGCTGGTGGACGTGTTCTGGCGCGAGATCGCCGGCTACGCCGACGCGCACGACGGCTGGACCCCGACGATCACCGCGTTCGGCGGCGACTGGTACACCAAGGAGTCCTGGCGGGACCCCGTCGAGCGGCTCGACGCGGCACAGCAGACGGTCGGAGGGCTCGCGTGAGCGTCGCCCCGCACCAGGTCGTCGTCAACGGCGAGGACCAGTACTCCCTGTGGCCGGCGGACCGGCCGCTGCCGGGCGGCTGGACGACGGTGTTCACCGGGCCGGTCGAGGCGTGCCTGGAGCACGTCGCGGCACACTGGACCGACCTGCGGCCCGCCTCGCTGCGTACCACCGGGGGTGCCGGCGCCGGCCCCGCCGTCCGGCCGGAGCCGGCCACGGTGGACGCCGCGTCGTCGGTCGCCACCGGCCCGCGCCGCCCGTTCGGTGACACCCCGCTGCACGTCCTCGTCGACCGGGCGCTGGCGGCCGATCCGGAGCGCGTCGCGGTGCGCTGTGCCGGGGTCGCGGCCACCGCCGGGGAACTGCGGGCCCGGGTTCGGCACGCCGCCCGGGTGCTGCGGGGCCACGGCGCCGGACCGGAGACCCCCGTCGCGGTGCTGCTCCCCCGCTCGGTGGACGCGGTGGTGGCGATCCTCGCGGTGTTGGCGGCCGGGTCGGCGTACCTGCCGCTGTCGGTGCACGACCCGGCGGAGCGGCGGGCCCGGATCCTGGCCGACGCGGGCGATCCGGTGCTGCTGACCGGCCCGGAACACCGGGGCCTCGTGGATGCCGGTTACCCGTCGACCGTGCTCGACGTGACCGACCTGCCGGAGCCGGCCGGCGACGACGGTGACGGCGGCTGCCGGGTGGAGAACCTGGCGTTCATCATGTACACCTCCGGCACCAGCGGCGCTCCCAAGGGGGTGCTCGGCACCCATCGGCAGCTCGTCAACTATGTGCACTGGTGCGCCGAGGAGTTCGCGTTCCAGCCCGGGGAGCGGGCGGTGCTGCACGCCCCGCTGTACTTCGTCGGGTCGGTGATGACGCTGTTCACGGCGCTGGTCGCGGACTGGGAGCTGGAGGTCGCGCCCGAGCCGGTCGCGTTCGACGACCTGATCGCGTTGACCGCCGCCGCCCCGTGCGGGTTCCTGAAGCTCACCCCGTCACACGTACGGGCGATGACCGCCCTGGGTGGTGTCGACGACGTCGCCCGCCAGGTCATGATCGGCAGCGAGCCGCTGTACCTGACCCCCGAGTTCGACGCGTGGATCAGCGGCAGCCCCAAGTCGGGCTTCGGCAACCACTACGGCATGAGCGAGACCGTCGGCGCGACCTGGTACTGGATCGGCGCGGACCGTACGGTCGGGCGGCGGCTGCCGGTCGGTGCCCCCATCCCCAACGCCGAGGTGCACATCCTCGACGAGCAGGGCCGGCCCGCGCCGCCGGGGCAGACCGGCGAGATCTGCCTGGGCGGGGCGGTGATCGGCCGGGGCTACCACGGCCAGCCGGTGTTGACCGCCCAGCGGTGGATCCCGCACCCCGGTGGCGACGGGAGGCGGCTGCTGCGCACCGGCGACCTGGGCCGGCTGGGCCCGGACGGGGTGCTGGACGTGCTCGGCCGCGCCGACCGGCAGGTGAAGATCCGGGGTCAGCGCGTCGAGCCGCCCGCCGTCGAGGACGCGCTGCGCCGCTGCCCCGGCGTCGCCGAGGCGGTGGTGATCGCCGAACCCGACGGCCACGACCTGCACCTGGTCGCCTACCTGCGGTCCGAGGAGGAGCCCCGGCCGACCGAGGCGCAGCTGCGCGCCCACGCCGCCGGTCTGCTGCCGGAGGCGTCCGTCCCGAGCCGGTTCCTGTACGTGGCGCAGTACCCGCTCACCCCGAACGGCAAGGTCGACACCCGTCGGCTGCCCGGCACGCCGACGGTACGGCCCGCGCTGAGCACCGCGTACGTCGCGCCCTCCGGTGAGTTGGAGACGGCGGTGGCCGGGGTGGTCGGCGCGGTGCTGCGGGTGGACCGGCTCGGTGTCGACGACGACTTCTTCGAACTCGGCGGCGACTCCATGCAGGTGGTCGAGGTCGTCACCCGGCTGGACGAGGAGTTGGGCCTGCCGGTGGGCATCGCCGACCTGTTCGACCGCCGTACGGTGCGCGCCCTGGCCGCCGGGCTGCCCGACCACCGGCCGCCGGGCCCCGTGACCCCGACGCCCGCCGGGGAGCACCCGGACCGGTCCCGGCGGGCGGACACCGGCCAGCCGGCGGTCGGGGACGCGGCGGTGCAGGCCCGGTTCTCCGGAGCGTCCGCCGGTTCCGCGCCACTGACCTGGGGGCAGATGGCCATGTACCGGCCGATGCAGTGGTTCGGCGAGGCCAGCCGGGACTTCAACATCCGGCGGGTGCTGCGGCTGACCGCCCCGGTCACCACCGAGCGGGTCACCACGGCCTGGTCGGAGCTGGTGCTACGGCACCAGGTGCTGCGCACCCTGATGACCGAGGACGCCGACGGACCCCGCCAGCACCTGCTGGCCGACGGGTCGTACGCGCCACTGGTGCGGGACACCACCGCCGCCGAACTGCCGGCGGTGGCGGACACCACCGCCGCCGAACTGGCCGGCACCGCGTTCCGGCTGGACCGGGACTGGCCGGTGCGGTGGGCGCTGCTGCGCGTCGACGGCCAGGTCGAGGCCGTGGCCGTGGCCGCCTCGCACGTGTCGCTGGACGGCTGGTCGCTGGAGCTGCTGCTGGCGGAGCTGCGCACCCTGATCGAGGGCGAACGGACCCTGCCCGCACCGGGTTGGCAGCCACTGGACCAGGCCGGCTACGAGGCGTCACCGGCCGGGCAGCGTCGGGCCGACCGGTCCCTGGCGTACTGGCGGGAGCGGCTGCCCCTGGTGCCGCAGCGGATCTTCGACGGGCCGGAGCAGGACGCCGGCCCACTGCCGGTCGTCACCTGGCGGATGGAGTCCACCGCGGTGGCCGCTGCCGCCGGCACGCTGGCCGAGCGGACGGGCGCGTCGTCGTCCACCGTGGTGCTGACCGCCGCGCTGCTGGTCCAGGCGGCGTTGACCGGCCGGGACCGGGCCGTGGTGAAGCTGATCGCCGGCAACCGGAACACCCCCCGCCAGCGGCAACTGGCCACCGGCATCGCCCAGAACGCGCTGCTGGTCTTCGAGATCGGCGACGGTGACGTCGACGACGCCGTGCGGCGCTGCTACCGCGACTCGACGGAGTCCTACTTCCACGCCACCTACCCGCCGGAGGCCCTGGACGCGCTGGTCGCGGCCGAGGGCGCGCAGGCCGACCTGTCGGTGTACTTCAACGACGCCCGCCTGGGCCGCGACTTCGACGTCCCGGCGCAACCGCCCGACCGGGCCACGCTGACCGCCCTGGCGGCGCACACCACCGTGCGGCAGGTCACCGCCGTGGCCCGGCACGACATGACCTTCTTCCTGGCCATGCCCTACCTGGCCGGTGGCTGCGCGCTGCAACTGCTGGCCGACACCCGGCGGGTGCCCGGCTCCGTCTGCGAGCGGGCGCTGCGGGGCATCGAGACGCTGCTGTGCGAGGCCGCGTCGCGCCCGGTGGCCCTGCGGGACGTCGCCGCGCTGCTCGACCTCGGTCGCACCCGCCCCTCCGACCACCGGGAGTCCCGATGACCGACCCCTATCCGCTGCTGCACCGGCTGGCCGCCGCCGACGACGACGCGCTCACCACCGTCGCGCTGCCGCCCGACGGCCGCTACCAGGTCGTCACCACCACCGTCGACGAGGTCACCGCCCAGATCGTGCGTACCCTGCGCGACGGGTTCGCCGGTCGTGGCCCGGACGACTTCCCGCTGCTGGTGCTCGGCTGGGGACGCTGCCGGGTCGGCTCGACCGCCGTGACCAACCTGTTCGGCATGGCACGGGCGGCGGCCTACTACCAGCCGGTCAAGACCATCGGCCGGTTCGCGCTCACCGGCGGCGAGGGTTCGCCGTGGAAGCTGCCCGACGGCGAGCCGGTGCTGTTCGCCAAGGAGATGGCCGGGCCGTACGTGCCGTTCGAGGCGCTGTTCAACCCGGCCCGCTGCCTCGTCGAGGCGGGCTGGCCGGTCGACCGGCTGCGCCTGCTGGTGCTGGACCGGCAGCCGCGCGCCTCGCTCGACTCGTGGATGGCCAAGTGGGAGGGCAGGATCGGGCGCGAGCGGGTGGTGGAAAACTTCGTGCTCAGCACGCTCAACTACGCGCGGATGCGCGCCTGGGCCGGGGCCGAGGGGCTGGCGGTGACGCACTTCCCGTACGAGTGCAGCCGCGCCCCGCAGGAGACCGTGTCCCGGTTGTTCGACCGCCTCGGCATCGGCCACCTGTACCGGCCGGAGATGCTCACCGGCTGGGGTGCGGCCGGCGACCTCAACTCCGACCAGTCGAAGATCCACAACCCGGTGGAGCCGGAGCCCTACGTCGTGCCCGGTCTGCACGGCAACGCCGACGAGTACCGCTTCCGGCCCCGGTCGGTGACGGTCCTGACCGACGCGGAACTGGCCGTGGCCGACAGCGCCGAGGTGGTCGGGTCCTACGAGGTCTCGGTGCGGTCCTGCGCGCAGGAGCTGGCCCTGCCCGCGCCCCTGCGGGACGAGATCTTCGGCTGACCGCGATGGCCGCCTCCCCCTCCGGCGTCGGGCAGTGGCGTGAGGCCGCCGCCGCCCGGCTGCGCATCGCCCGGCAGTGGCCCGCCGCCGGAGCCGGTTGGAGTGCCGTCGCGCTGGCGCTCAGCGTGTCCCGGGGGGTGCTGCCGGTCGTCTTCGCGATCGCCGTCAGCACCACCGTCGGCCGGATCGGCCCGGTGCTGCACGGCACGGCCGGACCGGCCGGGGTGTGGTGGCCGCTGGCCGTCGCGGGCGCGGCGCTGATCGCGGCGCAGTTGGCGGAGGCGGCGCAGAAGGCCGTCGCCGAGCAGCTCAGCCGCCGCGTCGACGGGCACATGTACCGGCGGCTCATCCAGGCGTCGCTGTCGACCCGGGAGATCACCCCGCTGGAGGACCCGGCGGTGCTGGACGAGCTGGGCGAGGCCGGGCACGAGCTGCGGTTCGCGTTCCGCACCCCGGGTGCGGCCTACGCCGGGCTGATCGCCCTCGTCGGGCCGTACACCCAGGTCGCCGGGTTCACGGTGGTGGTCGCGGTGGTGCTGGGGCCGTGGGCGGCGCTGGTCATGCTGGCGGTGGTGCTGCTGTTCCGGCACGGCCAGCGCGGCGGGCTGCGCCGCTACGCCCGGGTCATCCGGGACGTGGCGGCCCTGCGCCGGGAGAGCCGCTACCTGCGGGGGCTGGCGATGGGCCCGGCCGCCGCCAAGGAGCTGCGGGTCTTCGGGCTCACCGGCTGGCTGACCGAACGCTACCGGCAGGTCTACCGCCGGGCCCTGGCCCCGGTGTGGGCCGAGCGCCGCCGGATCTACCTGCGGCCCTACCTGGCGTACACGGCGGTGGGGCTGGTCGGCGTGGCGGCGGTGCTGGCGCTGGCCGGGGTCCGCGCCGCCGACGGGGCGTACGACCTGGCCGCGCTGGCGCTGGTGTTGCAGGCGGTGCTGGCCCTGATCCGGCTGGGCGAGTTCTACCCGGACTCCGACACCCAGACCCAGTACGGCATGAACGCCGAGACCGCCATCACCGCGTTCGAGCAGGCGATGGCCCGCTACCCGGAACCCGCCGACCGGGGCGGTGCCGGGCCACCCGCCACCACCGCCCCGGCCATCGACTTCGCCGGGGTGCGCTTCGGCTACCCGGGTGGGGCCACGCCGGTGGTGGACGGCCTGGACCTGCACATCCCCGCCGGACGCTGCACCGCCCTGGTCGGGGTGAACGGCGCGGGCAAGACGACCCTGGTGAAACTGCTGGCCCGGCTCTACTCGCCGGATGCCGGTACGGTGCGCGCCGACGGTGTCGACCTCGCCGACCTGCCGGCCCGGGACTGGCAGCGGCGGATCGCCGTGGTGTTCCAGGACTTCGTCCGCTACGAACTGTCGGTGGCGGCCAACATCGGGTTCGGCGCGGTGGAACATCTCGACGACCGGGCCGGGATCCGCCGCGCGGCGGAGGCGGCGGGGCTGCTCGACACCCTCGACGCGCTGCCGGACGGCATGGACACGCTGCTGTCGCGAGCGTACGACGGCGGGGTGGACCTGTCCGGCGGGCAGTGGCAGCGCATCGCCATCGCCCGTGCCCTGTTCGCGCTCTACCACGGCAGCAGCGTGCTGGTGTTGGACGAGCCCACGGCGGCGCTGGACGTGCGGGCCGAGGCCGAGTTCTTCGCCCGGTTCGCCGAGCTGACCCGGGGCCGCACGACGGTGCTCATCTCGCACCGGCTGTCCAGCGTCCGGCTGGCCGACCGGATCGTCCTGCTCGACGGGGGGCGGGTCGTCGAGCAGGGCAGCCACGACGAGCTCATGGCGGCGGGCGGCCGGTACGCGGCGATGTTCACCCTCCAGGCGGAGCGGTTCGCCGACGACGGGGCCGACCGGGACACCGACGAGGGCGCCGGGCCGCTGGCGCAGCGGGTGGGCTGAGGCGATGATGCGGGCGATCACCGGGCTGTTGCGGCTGTCGTGGCGGCAGGACCGGCGCAAGATGGCCGTGGCGCTGGCGTTGATGGTGGGCAACGCGGTGGCGGTGCCGGCGAGCGCGGTGGCGCTCAAACACCTCACGAACGCGGCGGCGGCCGGTCGGTCCGGGGCGGCGGCCTGGGCGGGGCTGGCCGTCGCGGTGGCCGCGATCGCCGCTCTGACCTGCGCGCACTTCGCGCACATCGGGTACTTCGAGGTGTCCGAGCTCAACGTGCTCAGCACCGACGAGCAGCTCATCGCGATCAGCAACGGCACGCCGTACCTGGACCACCACGAGCGGCCCGAGCACGCCGACCGGATGGCGTTGGCCCAGGACGAGCTGCAACGCATCGGCGAGGGCCTCCAGGCGCTGCTGACCGGGGGGTCGCTGGCGGTCGGCCTGCTGCTGACCACCGTGTTGCTCACGCTGACCCATCCGGCGCTGGTGGTGCTGCCGCTGCTGGCCGCGCTGCCGGTGCTGGCCGGTCGCCGGGCGCAGGCCGCCGCCGACCGGGCCCGCGCGGACAGCGTCGTCGACACCCGGCAGGCCCGGCACCTGTTCGAGCTGACCACCACCGCGGCCTCGGCCAAGGAGCTGCGCCTGTTGGGCCTGGTGGGGCATCTCCAGCAGCGTTACGCCACGCACTGGCAGCGCGCCACCGCCCGGCTCTGGCGCGGCGAGCTGGCCGCCGGGTTGTGGCGGGCCGCCGGGCAGGCCGTGTTCGCCCTCGGGTACGTCGCCGCCCTGGTCCTGGTCGTCCGCGACGCCGTACGCGGCCGGGCGGACGTCGGCGACGTGGTGTTGGCGATCATGCTCGCCTCGCAGCTCAACCAGCAGGTCGCTGCCGCCGTGACGATCACGCAGCAGTTGGCGCGCAGTGGCCGTTCCCTGCAACGCCTGGACGAGGTGCGTGAGCTGGTGCCGCAGCCGGTCACCCCGCCCGACGCGCCCGCCACGCCGCTGCGCCCGCCCGCGCGCCTGCTGGAGGGCATCCGGCTGCGGCAGGTGACCTTCACCTACCCGGGCGCGGCGGAACCGGTGCTGTGCGACGTCGACCTGCTGCTGCCCGCCGGCAGCACCGTGGCGGTCGTGGGCGAGAACGGCGCGGGCAAGACCACCCTGGTCAAGCTGCTCAACCGGTTCTACGAACCCGACCGGGGCGCGATCCTGGTCGACGGGGTCGACCTGCGGCACCTCGACCTGGCCGCCTGGCGGGCGCGGACCACCGCCGCGTTCCAGGACTACGCGCGGCCGGAGCTGACCGCCCGGCTGGCGGTCGGCATCGGGGACCTGCCCCGGGCCACCGACGACGACGCGGTCCGCACCGGTCTGGCCCGCGCGCACAGCGAGGTCGCCGACCGGCTGCCGTACGGGCTGGACACCCGGCTGGGGCGCAGCCACGCCGACGGCGGGGTGGACGCCTCCGGCGGGCAGTGGCAGCAGTTGGCGCTCGGCCGGGCGATGATGCGCGACGCCCCGCTGCTGATGGTGCTGGACGAGCCGGCGTCGGCGCTGGACGCCGAGGCCGAACACCGGTTGTTCGCCAGGTACGCCGACGGGGCGGCCCGGGTCGCCGCCGACAGCGGTGGGGTGACGGTGTTCGTGTCGCACCGGTTCTCGACGGTCCGCACCGCAGACCTGATCATCGTGATCGGCGACGGCGGGGTACGCGAGGTGGGCACCCACGACGAGTTGATCCGCCTCGGCGGCGTGTACGCCACCCTCTACGGCACCCAGGCCGCAGCCTACCGCTGAGTTCATGGCCGTACCTTCGAGCTGGGCCGCCGCTGTCGCCCGACCGGTACGGTGGCGGTCCGTCGGTGGACGACCAACCCCGCCGGCCGTACGAAGATCGACCGTCGGGCCACCGCGTCACCCTTGTCGTCCAGTTGGTAGACGTCGAGCCAGCACCACCCGTCGTAGGTGATCCAGTCCAGCACCCGGATGACCCGGCACCGGATGGGCTTGACGAACTGCACGCTGGCGGCCCGGCCCACCTGAACCAGGTCACCTGCGCGGAGTGTGGTCATCGCAGGTCCCTTAGCTGCCCGGTCACGACTCACGGCCCGCCCAGGTAGAGGGCGAGGGACACCGGAGGGCGGTCGCAACACCGTTGCGCTAACGCCGTGGGCGGCTGGTCAACCAGGGACAGGAAGTGCCCGATCGGGGAGCGGGGTGGGCCCGCTTGGCGATCATGGAGTTGTGGTGCCGATTTTGGGGGTTTTACGGGCGTTTTGTTACCCACCACAACTCCATGATCGGCGAGGCAGCGCTGGTTGACGAACAGCGGCCAGGGCGATTCACACCCGGCACACGTCCAGGCAGGCAGAACGGGTCCGTGGTTCGTCATCGGTCCACCACAGCAGAAGGAGTTGTACGAGGGCAACCCCTCAAAGGGTTGCCTGTCCCACTATTGCCTTGTGCAAGTCCTTCAGACCATACCGTCAGATCGTGGAGTTGCTTGGGCTGGATGAGATCCGCGACCTGCTCGGCGGGATCAGCAAGCAGCGCGCCACGATCATCGTGGGCCGCAAGGGATTCCCCGATCCCCTCGTCACCTTGAAAATGGGCCGGGTCTGGGATGGCAAGACCGTCCGGGCCTGGATCGCCACGAACCGCCCCAGCCCCGCCGCCGAGGACTGACCCCGCCGGGGCTACCACGCTCTCCGTACGAACCTGGCAAGGCTGGCGAGCCGCAGGCAGTGGCACCCCCATCAGCGCCATCCGAACACGATGCGGTACCTGCGCCACGCCCTGATCCGAGTGCGGGCGGCCTCCAGCGCCGGGCAGAAGCCGCTGTCGGTGCACTTCTCGCACCGTTCGTAGCGGTGGCACTCCAGGCAGCACCACGCCAGCTCCACCAGCAACGGCACCTCGCGCGTCACGGTCGCCTCCCAGGGCTCGGGCCACTGCGGCACCCCGCCCCGCCGAGCCCAGCTCCACCAGGGCGGGGGTCCCGCGTCACCGATTCCACACCGCAGGGTGCCGACCTGTCAATACAGGTAGACCTGTAGACGTAGATGCCTACAGGCAGGCCGCTTATGCCGCACCGACTTGGGTAGGAAAGCTCGTGTCTACCGTCGTGCGCATGGGTGAGCCGGAGGTTCCGGGACCGCTCGTTGGTCCGGGCGAGATCATGGACATGCTCGGCGTGAGCCGGTCGCGGTTCAGGCAGATCATCTTGCAGCCGTACTTCCCGCGCCCGTTCCAGATCCTGCAGGCCGGCGCGATCTGGCTGCGGTCGGACGTTGAGGCTTACATCAGGGACTACCGCCGCCCCAAGCCGCCAGCCGACGAGGACGAGCAGGGCTGACCCCACCAGGGGCCACCACAAGACCGACGGGCGGGGTCGGGGAGGATGGCGGGGTGACGGTGGATGCGGTGGTGTTCGACCTGGACGGCGTGATCGTGGACTCGGAGCCGGTCTGGGAGGAGGTGCGCCGGGCGTACGTGGCGGCGCGGGGCGGCACCTGGCAGCCCGACACCCAGCGGCGGCTGATGGGGATGAGCACCGGCGAGTGGGCCGAGTACCTCAGCGGTGAGCTGGGCGTCGACCGCAGCGCCGAGCAGGTCGCCGTCGACGTGGTCGAGGAGATGGCCCGGCGGTACGCGGTGCGCGTACCGCTGATCGACGACGCCGACCTGGTGGTGCGCCGGCTGGCCGCGCGGTGGCCGCTGGGGTTGGCCAGTTCCTCGCCGACCCGGCTGATCGCGGCGGCGCTGACCGCCGCGGACCTCGCCGCCGAGTTCCGGGTGACCCTGTCGACCGAGCGGACCGCCCGGGGCAAGCCCGCGCCCGACGTGTACCTGGCCGTCGCCGAGCGGCTCGGGGTCGACCCGGCCCGGTGCGCCGCCGTGGAGGACTCCTCCAACGGGGTCCGCTCGGCCGCCGCCGCCGGGATGCGGGTGGTCGCGGTGCCGCACGGGTCGTACCCGCTGGACCCGGACGCGGCGGAGCTGGCCGCGACGGTGCTCTCCTCGGTGCACGACCTCACCCCGGAGGTGGTGGACCGGCTCGGCTGAACCGCCTCCGCGACCCGGCCGGGCCGCCTAGCGTCGGACCCATGAGAGCTGTGGTTTACCAGGGGCCGCACGAGGTGACGGTCGACCAGGTCGAGGACCCGCGCATCGAGCACCCCGACGACGTCGTCGTGCAGATCACCACGACCGCGATCTGCGGCTCGGACCTGCACATGTACGAGGGGCGCACGCTCGCCGAGCCGGGCATCGTCTTCGGCCACGAGAACATGGGCACCGTCGTCGAGGCCGGCACGGGGGTACGGCGGATCAAGGTCGGCGACCGGGTGTCGATGCCGTTCAACGTGGCGTGCGGGTTCTGCCGCAACTGCCGGGAGCAGAAGACCGGCTTCTGTCTCACCGTCAACCCCGGCTTCGCCGGTGGCGCGTACGGCTACGTGGCGATGGGGCCGTACCGGGGCGGGCAGGCCGAGTACCTACGGGTGCCGTACGCCGACTTCAACTGCCTGCAACTGCCGCCCGGCACCGAGCACGAGAACGACTACGCGATGCTCGCCGACATCTTCCCCACCGGCTACCACGGGGTGGCGATGACCGGGTTGCGGCCGGGCGAGAACATCACCGTGATGGGTGGTGGGCCGGTCGGGCTGATGGCCGCGTACTCGGCGCTCCTGATGGGCGCCGCCGAGGTGTTCCTGGTGGACCGGGTGCCGGACCGGCTGCGGTTGGCCGGGTCGATCGGGGCGACCCCGATCGACCTCTCGGCCGGGGACCCGGTCGCCCAGATCCTCGACCGGACCGACGGGGTGGGCACCGACCACGGAGTGGACGCGGTCGGCTACCAGGCCACCGGGGAGGGTGGCGCGGAGCAGCCGGCGGCGGTGCTGAACAGCCTGGTCGAGGTGGTCCGGGCCACCGGCGCGATCGGCGTGGTCGGCCTCTATCTGGCCAACGACCCGGGTGCGCCGGACGAGCACTCCGGCAAGGGTGAGCTGCTGTTCAAGGTGGGCAAGCTGTTCGAGAAGGGTCTGCGGATGGGCACCGGGCAGGCCAACGTGAAGACCTACAACGAGTACCTGCGGAACCTGATCACGGCGGGGCGGGCCACGCCGAGCTTCGTGGTGAGCAAGGAGTTGCCGTTGGACGCGGCGCCGGACGCGTACCAGCGTTTCGACCGCCGCGAGGCGGGCTACTCGAAGGTGGTGCTCAAACCGGCGGCCTGAGGAGACGGCATGCAGACGATCGTGTACGAACGCACCGGTGACCCGTCGGTGCTCCGGTTGGTCGACCGGCCGGTGCCCGAGCCGGGCCCGGGGGAGGTGCTGGTCCGGCTGGCGGTGTCCGGGGTGAACCCGACGGACTGGAAGAGCCGGCGGCAGCAGCCGTTGCCGGTCGGCTGGCAGACCCCGGGGCAGGACGGGGCGGGCGTGGTGGAGGCGGTCGGCGCGGGGGTCGACCGGGGTCTGACCGGGGAACGGGTGTGGGTCTGGGAGGCCGCCTGGCAGCGCCCGTGGGGTACGGCCGCCGAGTACACGGTGGTGCCGGTCCGGCAGGTGGTGCCGCTGGGGGACGCCTCCTTCGAGCTGGGCGCCTGCCTGGGCATCCCGTTCCTCACCGCGCACCGCTGCCTGACCGTCGGGGAGTACATGCCGGACGCCCTGCACGCCGGGGCGCTCAGCGACCATGTGGTGCTGGTGCAGGGTGGGGCGGGCGCGGTCGGCAACGCGGCGATCCAGTTGGCCCGCTGGGGAGACGCCTGTGTGATCGCAACGGTGAGCAGCCCGGAGAAGGCGCAACTGGCGGCGGCGGCCGGGGCGTCCTTCGTGGTCGACTACCGGGAGCAGGACGTGGTCGAGGAGGTCCGCAAGATCTCGCCCGACGGGGTGCACACCGTCGTGGAGGTCTCCGCGGCCCGCAACGCGGCCACCGACGTGCAGTTGCTGCGTCCCGGTGGGGCGGTCTGCGTCTACGCCGACGACGGGGGCGGCGAGGTGACCCCGCCGATCCGGCCGTTGATGGCCCCGAACGCCCGTTGGCAGTTCGTGCTGGTCTACACGGCGCCGAAGGCGGCCAAGGCGCAGGCGGTGACCGACGTGGCGGCGGCGGTCGCCCAGGGGGCGGTACGGGTGGGCGGCGAGGCCGGCCTGCCGCTGCACCGTTTCCCGTTGGCACAGGCCGCCGACGCGCACCGGGCGGTGGAGGACGCGGTGGTGGGGAAGGTGCTGATCGACACCGCCGGGCAGTAGTTCCGAGGACATTTCGCAATCGCCCGGACAGACGCGAGCAATTCTCGCAACAATGACATGGCGGGTCACCCGCGAGGAAGGGCGGCCCCGGCGCGGTGCGAACGCCGGGGCCGCCCCGTGGGGAGGGATGTTTCAGGAGTGACGTCCCTACCCCTATCGGCGACGGAGCGCCGAAAAGTGTTACGGCCCCGCCAGCTCCCGTACCTCCAGGTCGCCGTCGGCGTACCGCGAACGCACCACCTTCTTGTCGAACTTGCCCACGCTGGTCTTGGCACCGCGTCGATGACCGCCCAGCGCTCCGGCAGCTGCCAGTGTGCCACCGAACCGGCGAGGAACGCACGGAGCTGCTCCACACTGGTCGACGCGCCCTCCCGCACCACCACGGTGGCCAGTGGACGCTCACCCCACCGCTGGTCGGGCACCCCCACCACGCAGGCCTCCTGCACGTCCGGGTGGGCCATCAACGCGTTCTCCAGCTCCACCGAGGAGATCCACTCCCCACCGGATTTGATCACGTCCTTGGCCCGGTCGGTGAGGGTGATGAACCCGTCCGGCGAGAGCGTGCCCACGTCACCGGTACGCAGCCAGCCGTCGCGGAACTTCTCCGGGTCGGGGGCGTCGTCGCCGACGTACCGGGCGGTCACCCACGGGCCACGTACCTCCAACTCCCCCACGGACGCCCCGTCGGCGGGCAGCGGCTCGCCCAGCGGGCCGACGATCCGGGCGGCCACCCCGGCCGGCACCCGCCCCTGCGTGTAGCGGTACCGCCAGGCGTCGTCGCCGGTCGCCCCGGCCGGAGCGCGGGACACCGACCCCAGCGGGGACATCTCGGTCATCCCCCAGGCGTGGATCACCTCGATGCCGTGCCGCTCGGCGAACGCGTGCATCAACGCGGGCGGGCAGGCCGAACCGCCGACGATCACCTCCTTGAGCGACGAGGTGTCCACCTCGTGGGCGTCCAGGTGGGCCAGCAGGTCGTTCCAGATGGTCGGCACCGCACCGGCCAGGGTGGGCCGCTCGGCGGCGATCATCTCGGCGATCGGCGCGGCCTGGAGGAACCGGTCCGGCATGATCAGCGACGCGCCGGAGAGGAACGCCGCGTACGGCAGCCCCCAGGACATCGCGTGGAACATCGGCACGATGGCCAGCTCCCGGTCACCCGGCCCGAGCCCGAAGCCCTCCGGCAGGCACACCTGCAACGAGTGCAGGTAGATCGACCGGTGCGAGTAGGCGACGCCCTTGGGGTGGCCGGTGGTGCCGGAGGTGTAGCAGAGCGCGGCGGCGTCCCGCTCGTCGACCTCGGGCCAGTCGTAGTGCTCGGGCCGGCCGGCCAGCAGGTCGTCCCAGTGGTGGAAGGTGACCCGGTCACCGGCGACCGCCCGCAGCGGCCCGGGGTCGCCCCCGCCGACCACCACCACGTGCCGCACCGTGGTCAGCTCGCCGAGCACCCGGGCCAGCAGCGGGATCAACGTCGAGTCGACCAGCACCACCCGGTCCTGCGCGTGGTTGGCGATGTAGGCGACCTGGTCGGGAAAGAGCCGGATGTTCAGGGTGTGCAGCACCGCGCCCATGCTCGGCACCGCGAAGTACGCCACCAGGTGCTCGGTGTTGTTCCACATGAAGGTGGCGACCCGCTCGTCGCCGGTCACCCCGCACTCGTCGCGCAGCGCGTGGGCCAGCCGGGCCGCCACCCGCCCCACCTCGGCGTACGACAACCGGCGCGGCTCGGCCCCGGTCCAGGTGACCACCTCGGCCGTGCCGTGCACGGTGACACCGTGTTCGAGGATCCGGGCGACCTGGAGCGGGGCGTCCATCATCGTGCTACGCATGGGTGACAAGCTAGTGTCGCCGGTCACACGTTGGGAACCCCCGGAACGCCGGACCATCCTCGGACCGGTGCGTAGATTGTCCGGGTGAGTATCTCCTGGGCCGACTCGTACGTGGGACAGCTACGCGCCCTGGCCGGTGACCGGACGCTGATGTTCGTCGGCGCCCGGGCCGTGGTGCGCGACGACGACGGGCGGGTGCTGCTGATCCGCCGCTCGGACAACGGCCAGTGGGCACTCCCGGCGGGCGCGATGGAACTCGGCGAGTCGATCGCCGACTGCGCGGTGCGCGAGGTACGCGAGGAAACCGGGCTGCGCGCCCTGCGGGTCAGCGCCTTCGCCCTCTACACCGGCCCCGACCGCACCCACACCAACATGTACGGCCACACCTACCAGATCTTCACCACCGCGTTCCGGGTCGACGAGTGGGACGGCGAGCTGGCCCGGGTCACCGACGAGACGACCGACGCAGCGTTCCTGCACCCGCACGAGTTCCCCGCCCCGCTCTCCCTCTCGGTCCCGGAAACCCTCGCCGACCTCGACGTCTTCACCCAGACCAACCGCCTCATCCTCAAGTAGCCCCCGGTCCCCGCTGACCCTGGCCGGCTTCCCCGCTGAGGCCCCATCTCGCCTCACCCCAGCGATGCCCGTTTCGCCCAGTTGGTGCCCATTTTCGCCCCGGTGATCAAGAGGTTCACGTCAGCCTCCGCGCGATTTCTGACGCAAACTTCTTGATCACCGGGGCGGGGCGGGACAGGGCGGGCCACGCGGGGCGGGGCCGGGTGGGGCGCGGGTCAGAGCATGGTTTGGGATTTGGCGTTGAGGTCGGCGGCGGCTTCCTCCTTGGACTCCCTGGTCAGGGGCTTGCCGCCGGGGGCGGGGGCCGGGCCGCCGAGCGGGTCGGTGCCGCCGGTCGCGCCCTGCGGGCCGGCACCCCGGAGCTGGTCGTTCGGCAGGGCCAGGGTGACCAGCACGGCGAGCAGCGCGATCAGGCCGGTGGTCAGGAACACCAGGTGCAGCGACTCGACGAAGGACGCCTGGATGGCCGCCCGGACCGGACCGGGCAGGGCCAGGATCGTCGCCGGGTCGTTGATCGAGATGTTCGTGCCGCCGCCCGCCACCGCCGCCCGCTGCTCGGGCGGGAGCTGGGCGATCGCACCGGGAAGCCGGTCGGCGAGCCCGCCGGCGAGCCGGGTGGAGAGCACCGCACCCAGGATGGCCACCCCGAACGAGCCGCCCAGCGACCGGAAGAACGTCGCCGAGGAGGTCGCCGCGCCCAGGTTCCGCACGTCCACCGCGTTCTGCACGCCGAGGATGAGCGACTGCATGCACAGGCCCAGCCCGACGCCGATGACCACCATGTAGCCGAACGCCGCCCAGAGCGAGCTGTCCACCTGGAGCCGGGTGAACAGCAGCATGCCGGCGACCAGCACCACCGAACCGGCCACCGGGAACCACTTGTACCGGCCGATCCGGCTCATCGCCCGGCCGGTCACGATCGAGGTGACGATGATCCCGGCCATCATCGGCAGCATCAGCAGACCGCTGCGGGTGGGTGAGGCGCCCTTGACGATCTGGAGGTAGAGCGGGATGAAGATGATCGACCCGAACATCACCAGACCGAGCACGAAACCGGCCGAGTTGGCCAGCGCGAACGTCGCCGAGCGGAACAGCCCCAGCGGCAGGATCGGCTCGGTGACCCGGGCCTCCTGGAGCACGAACGCCACCCCGAGCACCGCGCCCGCCACGAACAGCCCGATGATCGTCGCCGACCCCCAGGCGTACGAGTTGCCGCCCCAGCTCAGCGCCAGCAGCAGCGCGCTCACCCCGGCGACCAGCAGCGCCGCGCCCAGCCAGTCGACGGTGTGCTCCCGCCGCTCGAACGGGATCAACCGCAGCACGTGGTAGCAGACCACGATCGCCAGCAGCGCCAGCGGCACGTTCAAATAGAAGATCCACCGCCAGTTGGTCTCGGCGAAGTAGCCGCCGACCAGCGGCCCGGCCACCGAGGAGACGCCGAAGACCGCCCCGAACAGCCCCTGGTAGCGACCACGCTCCCGGGGCGACACCACGTCCGAGATGATGGTGAACGCCAACGTCATCAGGCCACCCGCGCCGATGCCCTGCACGCCCCGGGTGACGATCAGCTGGGTCATGTCCTGCGACAGCCCGGCCAGCAGCGAGCCGAGCAGGAACGTGCCGATCGAGAAGAGGAAGACCGGGCGGCGGCCGTACAGGTCGGCCATCTTGCCGTAGAGCGGGGTGGAGGCGGTCGAGGCGAGCAGGTAGGCGGTCACCACCCACGAGTAGTGGTCGATCCCGCCCAACTCGCCGACGATGGTGGGCAACGCCGTACCGACGATGGTCTGGTCCAGCGCGGCCAGCAGCATGCCGGTCATCAGGCCGAACATCAACAGGCGGAGCTGGCGGGCCTGGAGCACCGGCTGGCCGTGGGTCTGGGCGGTCATCCCGCCTTCTTTCCCGCTCCCCCGCGAACATGCCTGCCCACCGGGGAAACCTGCCCGCGGACCCGCCCGGCACCGACGGGCACGCGGGCCACCAGGGACCGACATGCCCGTCGGGGTACGGCTCAGTCGCCGTCGGCGAACCGGTCGACGATCGCCGCGCAGAACGCCGGCAGGTCGTCGGGCTTGCGGCTGCTGACCAGGTTGCCGTCGGTCACCACCCGCTCGTCGACCCAGCTCGCGCCGGCGTTGGTCAGGTCGGTACGCAGGCTCGGCCAGCTGGTGATCCGGCGGCCCGCCACCACACCCGCCTCGACCAGGGTCCACGGGCCGTGGCAGATCACCCCGACCGGCTTGCCGGCGGTGAAGAACGCCTTCACGAACCGGACCGCGTCCGGGTCGGTACGCAGGAAGTCCGGGTTGGCCACCCCACCGGGCAGCACCAACGCGTCGTAGCCGTCGGCGTCCGCGTCGGCCGCCGTCACCGCCACGTCGTACGTCCTGCCCTGGTCCAGGTGGTTGAAGGCCTGGATGGTGCCGGGCTTGAGCGACACCAGCTCGGCGGTCGCGCCCGCCTTCTCGACCGCCTCACGCGGCTGCACGTACTCGACCTCCTCCACGCCGTCGGTGGCGAGGAACGCGATCCGCTTGCCCTGCAATGTCGTGGCTGCCATGTCGGTTTTCCCCTCTCCGGATACCTCTGGTCGGTTCCCGGGGCACAGGCCCCGAAACACCGACCCCGGCCACGGGTAGACGGCGGCGGGTTTGGCCAGGTCAGGCCGGGGGACCCCGGTGGGCATGGCAGGAGCAGCAGCGGAACAGCGCCGGCTCGCCACCGTCGTGGAGAGCTGGCGGGAACGCGCCGTCCTCGTCGTCGGCGACGCCATGCTCGACGAGTGGCGCTTCGCCGAGTCGGAGCGGCTGTGCCGGGAGGCCCCCGCGCCGATCCTCACCCTGCGCCGACGGATCACCGCCGCCGGTGGGGCCGCGAACACGGCGGTCAACATCGCCACCCTCGGCGGGCGGGCCCTGCTCGTCGCCCCGGTCGGCGCGGACGTGGCCGGCGACGAGCTGCACGACTGCCTGGACCGGGCCGGCGTCTGGGACCGTACGGTCAGCGAACCGCACCGGCCGACGCCGGTGAAACGCCGGATGCTCGCCGGCAACCAGATCCTGCTCCGCGAGGACTCCGGCGACCCGGACGACCCGCTCGACGACGACGGGGTCGGCCGGCTGCTCACCGCCCTGAGCTGCGCCACCGAGGAGCTGCGGGCGGTGGCCGGCGGGGTCGCGCCCACGCTGGTGGTCTGCGACTACGGCCTCGGCGCGCTGCCCGCCCCGGTACGCGCCTGGCTGGTCGCCCACCGCTACCGGTACGCCACCGTCGCCCTGGACGCCCACGACCTCGCCGACTGGCGGGGGCTGAACCCGACGGTGGTCACCCCCAGTTTCGCCGAGGCGACCCGGCTGCTGGCCCGCGCCGCCGCCGGCTTCGGCGCGCCGCCCGCCCCGACCCGTACCGGCGGCACCGGCCTGCACCTGGACCACCCGCCGAACGACCCGGCGGACGGGCCGTCGGAGCTGGTCGTGGGCACCGCCCCGGGCGGGGTCGGCCGGGCGCCGACCGGCCCGACCGGGGAACCGACCCCGGGTGAGGGGCGGGTCGCGATGACCGGGGACGGGTTGAGCGTGACCGGGGCCGGGGTGACCGTCAACGCCACCGTCGGCGAGGGGGTCGACCGGGCCGGGCTGGCCCAGGCGCGGCTGGCCGAGCTGCGGGCGCACACCGGCGCGGACGTGGTCGCGGTGACCCTGGACACCGAGGGCGCCATCGTCGGCGGCCCGGACGGCGCGCCCCGGCGCAGCCACAGCACCCCCGTCCCGGCCAGTCACGCCGTGGGCGCGGGCGACGCGTACCTGGCGGCGATGACCCTCGCGCTGGCCGCCGGGGCGCCGCTGCCCACCGCCGCCCAGCTGGCCCAGCTCGCCGCCACCATCACCGTCTCCGACACCGGCACCTGCGTGTGCCGCCGGGAGGACCTGCTCGACGCGCTCGGCGGCACGTCCGGCGGCGGCACCCATCCGACGCTCGTCGGCACCGGCGAGCTGGACGCGATCGTCGCCGACCACCGGCGGGCCGGCCGGTCCGTGGTGTTCACCAACGGCTGCTTCGACGTGCTGCACCCGGGTCACGTGCGCTACCTGGAGCAGGCCCGCGCGCTCGGCGACCTGCTGGTGGTGGCGGTCAACTCCGACTCCAGCGTCCGCCGGCTCAAGGGCCCCGACCGGCCGGTCAACCCCGTGGAGGACCGGATCGCCCTGCTCGCCGCGCTGTCCTGCGTGGACCACGTGGTGGTCTTCGAGGAGGACTCGCCGGCCGACCTGATCGAGGCGGTCCGCCCCGACGTGTATGTCAAGGGCGGCGACTACCCGCCGGAGATGGTCCCGGAGGCGCCCCTGGTGCGCCGGCTCGGCGGTCAGGTGCGCACCCTCGGCTACGTGCCGGACCGGTCCACCTCGGCGATCATCGACCGGATCCGCGCCCAGGCCGCCATCGGCCCGGCCACCGCCGTCGACGCGCCGGCCGATCCGGTACGACCCGACGCCGGTCCGCCGCCGGCACCCGACCCGGACCCCACCCCGGCCGCCCCGACCCCGACCCCCGAACACCTGGGCAGGACCACGTGAACCGACCGCTCGACCTCGGCTCGGCCGGGGAGTTCCGCCGACCCCGTCGGCTCGACGTGCTGATCCCCACCCGCAACCGGCCGGCCGAACTGGCGGTCACCCTGGCCGGGCTGGCCGCCCAGGTCGAGGTCCCCGACTTCGGGGTGGTCGTCAGCGACCAGTCCGACCACGGCCCGGCGTACGCGCACCCGGCGGCGGCCACCATGGTCCGGGCGTTGCGCCACCGGGGGCACCCGGTGCTGCTCACCCGCCGGCTGCCCCGGCGCGGGCTGGCCGAGCACCGGGCGTACCTGCTGGACCGGTCGGTGGCCCGGTACGTGCTCTGCCTCGACGACGACGTCTGGCTCGAACCGGGCACCCTGGACCGGCTGGTCACCGCGATCGGGGAGCTGGGCTGCGGGTTCGTCGGCAACGCCGTGCACGGCCTGTCGTACGCCGACGACGTCCGCCCCGAGACGCACGGGCACTACGAGGAGTGGGACGGTCCGGTGGTGCCGGAACGGGTCCGCCCCGACACCCCGCAGTGGCAGCGGGCCGCCATCCACCCGGCCGCGAACCTGCTGCACGTCCAGCAGAAGCTGGGCCTGCCGGCGGGGGCGTGGCGGGCGTACAAGGTCTCCTGGATCGGCGGTTGCGTGCTCTACGACCGGGCGGCGCTTGTCGACGCGGGCGGCTTCGAGTTCTGGCGGCGGGTGCCGGAGAACCACCAGGGCGAGGACGTCGCCGCCCAGCTCGCGGTGCTGGCCCGGTACGGCGGCGCGGGCGTGCTGCCCAGCGGCGCGTACCACCTGGAGTCACCGACCACGGTCACCGACCGTGACGTCGAGGCGTGGCAGGTCGTCTCCGCCGACACCCCTCAGCCGGCCTGATCCGTGCCCGGCGGTGCCGCAGACGACGGCCATCCGCACGGCCGGCTCCGGCCGCCGGCCGCGCCAGGGTCGCCCCGGCCGGGGCCGTCGACCGGCCCTGCCCGGCCGGGGCCGTCGACCGGGGGCACTGCCCGGCCGGGCCGTCAGCCGGCGGCGCTACCCGGTTCGGGGCGGAGCAGGTCGGCGGCGGCTTCGAGCACCTCGGCCACCGGCACGTCGGCGACGAACGAATCCCGGTGCGGGCAGTTGCCGTCGCCGGGCCGGTGCGGATAGATCCCGGGCGTGCAGTCGACCCCGCAGACCGGGCAGCGCGTCGTCCAGGCGGCGATCGGGCGGTGCCGGGCGCGCAACGGCGTCGCCCCGTTGATCATGTTGCCGACCCAGTAGACGCCCACCGTCGGGGCCCCCACCGCGCCGGCCAGGTGCAGCGGGCCGGTGTCGTTGGAGACCACCAGAGCGCAGCCGGCGTACGCGGCGGCCAACCCGCCGAGGCTGAGCGTGCCGACCTGGGGACGGACCGGCACCCCGGCCGCCGCGACCACCTCGTCCACCACCGCCCGCTCGGTGGGGGTGCCGGTGACCAGCACCTCGTACCCGTCGTCGTGCAGCGCCCGGGCCACCTCGGCGAACCGTCGCGCCGGCCAGCGCCGCCGGGTGTCGGTCGCCCCGGGGTGCAGCGCCACCCGGGGCCGGTCCGGTTCGCCCAGCACCGCCCGCGCCTGTGCCCGGTCCGCGTCGGTCACCGCGAGCTTCGGTACGACGGTGACCGCGTCCGCCCCGACCAGGCCCACCACCTCCAGGTAGCGGGTCACCTCGGGCTGGTAGTAGACGTAGCGGAGCCAGCGGTCCAGCGGTGGGGCGTCCTCGGCGCGCAACCCGGCGGTGACCCGGGCACCCAGCCGGCTCATGATCGGGTTGGAGTTGGCCCCGCCGCCGTGCACCTGCAACGCCAGGTCGTAGCCCTCCCGGGCGGCGGCGGCCAGGAAGTCGTCGAGCGACCCGGGCCGCTCGTCGGGGCCGGGCTCGCGGATGCCGGGGGCCGGCGGGACGACCAGCACCCGGTCGACCGGGCCGGGCCGGTCCCGCCAGAACGCCCCGTGCCACGGCGCGCCGAACAGCACGATCTCCGCCGCCGGGTACGCCGCCCGCAGCGAGTCCAGGGCGGGCAGCAGGAAGACGAGGTCGCCGAGCGCGTTGGCCCGCAGCACGGCGATCCGGGCCACGTCGGGCACCCGCTCCCCCAGCGGGCCACCCAGGGCGGGGCTGTCCACCGGGGTCCCTACGGCCGGTCGAGCGGGTCGGCGGCGGTGCCCGGACGGTGCAGTTCCCGGTCCGCCGCCGGGTCCACGCCGGTGGGCGTACCGCTGCGGGTGGGGCCGGGCGGGTAGCCGGTACGGCCGACGGTGATGGTGCGCGGCGCGGGCCGGGCCGCCCGGGGAAGGTGCACCCGGAGCAGGCCGTGGTCCATCACCGCGTCGATGGCGTCGGGGTCGACCCGGGACGGCAGGTTCAACCGGTACTCGAAACCCCGGGTCTCGAACCCGCCGGGAATGCCCTGGTCGGCGTTGACCTCGGCTTCGGACCGGGCCCGGACGCAGAGTTCCCGGTCGTCCAGCTCGACGGCGACCTCCTCCGGCGCCACCCCGGGCAGCCGGACGACCACCTGCCAGCCGTCGGCGACCTCGGTCAGCTCGACGTCGGGCGACGCGCCCCGGCCGCCGACCAGCCGGCTCAGCTCGGCACGCAGCGCCTGGAGTTCACCCATCGGGTCCCAGCCCTGCTGGCGGTCGCGCCGGCCCCGGCCCGGCTGCTCGCTCACCGCACCTCTCCCATCGGCCGGCGGGCGGCGGTGGGCCGCAGCGAGCTGGGGGCGTCCAGGCCGGCGTCCGAGTCGACCCCGACCCCCAGCCGGTCGACCAGTTCCCCGCCGAGCCAGGCGCTGACCCCGAGAATGGCCAGGCCGACCACCTCGATGGCGATCAGCGCGCCGCCGGCCGCCCGGGAGTCGGCGTTCAACCGGACCGCCCAGACGGCCGTGAAGAGCAGGATCACCGCGACGTTCGCCGCCGCGTGGGTGAGCGCCACCCGCTTGGCCCGGGTGCCGGCCGGGATGGCCAGCAGGTCGAACGCGCCGGCCCCCGCGGCCAGCAGGCCACCGACCAGGCCGACGGTGATGTTCCAGTACGCCACCTCGGCGAGGAAGTCGGGCCCGCCGACCGTGTCCACGATGTCGAAGAGGGTGCCGGTGACCAGCAACGCCACCGGGAACATCACCAGCATCGGGTGCACCGGGTGCCCGAGCACCTTCAGTCGGCTCTCCATGGCGGCCCTCCACTGCGTCGTCGGGGGCGGGACGAGCCGGTACCCGCCGTCGTCGGGGGCAGACCCGCTCGCCACGCCCGCCTAGGCTGACGTACGGCGGCCGGTGTGCCACCGCCCGCCACCGGGACCAACGGACGGGGGAGGCGGACGTGACGGCGGAGATCACCTCGCACGAGGAGCTACGCGCGCTGCTGGGGGCACCGATGCCCCGGGCGGCGGCCAAGGAACGCACCGTGCTGCACGAGCGGGACCGGCAGTGGCTGGCCGCCTCGCCGTTCTGCCTGGTCGCCACGGCCGGCGCGGACGGTAGCTGCGACGTCTCGCCCAAGGGTGACCCGGCCGGCTTCGCGCTGGTGCTCGACGACCGGACGATCGCCGTTCCGGAGCGGCCGGGCAACCGGCGGGCCGACGGCTACCGCAACATCCTCGACAACCCGCACGTCGGGCTGATCTTCCTGATCCCGGGCCGGACGGACACCCTGCGGATCAACGGCCGGGCGAAACTGGTGCGCGACGCGCCCTACTTCGACGACATGCTGGTCCAGGGGCACCGGCCGGTGCTCGCCGTCGAGGTGGCCGTCGAGCAGATCTTCTACCACTGCGGGAAGGCGTTCATGCGGTCCGCGCTGTGGCAGCCGGAAACCTGGCAGCCGGACGCGCTGCCGTCGCGGGCCCGGCTGGCCAAGGAGGTGGAGACGCTGACCGAGAGCCTGGCCGACCTGGAGCACTACTACGGCCCGACGTACGCGGAGAAGCTCTACCGGGGGTGACGGCCCCCGGCCCGGCGGCGGTTCAGCGTTGCCAGGGCGGCGGGACCCGGACCGAGGCCATGCCCGCCGCCGTCGCCGCCGCGACCCCCAGGTCGGTGTCCTCGAACACCAGGCACCGCTCCGGCGGTACGTCGAGCAGCCGGGCCGCCAGCAGGTAGCACTCCGGGTTCGGCTTGGCCCGTGCGTAGTCCTCCGCGCAGACCAGCACGTCGAACCGGTCGAGCAGGTCGAGCGCGGTCAGCGAGGCGGTCACCGATTCCCGGGTGCTGCCGGAGACCACGGCGAACGGCACCTGCCGGTGTGCCCGTTCGATGTGTGCCAGCACCCCCGGCACGGCGGTGAGCTGCGGCAGGAAGCTCTGGTAGGCGTCCTCCCGGCGCCGGGCCACCACGTCGACCGGCATGGCCAGCCCGTGCCGCGCGTTGAGGTCGACGACGATGTCGGCCACCGGCCGGCCGCCCCAGGCGTAGAAGAGGTCCTCCGGCAGGTCGCAGCCCCACTCGTCGAGCGCCGCCCGCCAGGCCAGGTGGTGCACCGGCATGGAGTCGACGATGGTGCCGTCGCAGTCGAACAGGTAGGCCCGGAAGTCGCCGGGCGGCAGGGGCAGCACGGGCCCAGGATAGCCACGGCGGGACCGTGCCCCTTCGCCCGTGCCGGCTCCCGCCGGACGGCGTGGTGGCCGGTCAGCGGTCCGGGTCGGTGCGGGTCAGGTCGCGCAGCGCGTCCTGCGGGGCGGCGCGGCGTAGGTAGTCGCGGCGCATCCGGCGGCGGTCACGCCGGCACCGGCCGCACGCCCAGGGCAACGGCCACCACCGGCCACAGAAGGCACATCTCATCGAGGGGTCCCATCCTCGTATGCGTACGGTAGCCGACTGCTGACCTTAGCCGTACCGGACAACGGGCATCGACCGGTGCCGTCGCGGTGGCGGGAGGGGGCCGGCGGCGCGTCCCGACCCGGCGCTCAGCGGCCGAGGAGGTCGTCGATCTCGTCGTCGAACAGCAGCGCCGGGTCGAACCCCATGCCGGCGAAGTGGCCGGCGAGTTCGAGCGACAGGACGCCGTGCACCCGGGTCCAGAAGGCCAGCGCCTGCCGCAGCGTCGCGGCAGGCACGGTCGGGTCCCCGACCCAGCCCCGATGGTCGTCGAGGTGGGCCTCGATCCGTCGCCCCGAGGGCGGGACGTCGCGCCTGCGGTAGGCGTCGACGACCGTCGCCATGATCTCGGCCGAGAACGCGGTGGTGTCGTCGGGGGCGTGGTAGCCGGGTACGGGCGTGCCCCAGATCAGCAGGTAGCGCTGGGGATCGTCCAGGGCCCAGGCCCGTACGGCACGAGCCAGCCCGGCGACGTCCGCCCCGGCGTCGGCGGCCGTGCGGAGGGCGTCGGCGAGGCTGCGGTACGCGTCGCGGATCAGTGCGGTGATCAGCTCGTCCCGACTGGCGAAGTACCGGTAGAGCGCCGGGCCGCTCATTCCCAGGTGCTCGGCGATCGCCTTGAGCGACAGCGCCGACACCCCGGTCGTGGCGAGCTGTTCCCAGGCCCGCTGCTTGATCTCCGCCCGCACCTGGGCCCGGTACCGCTCGCGCGGACCGGTCACGTCGGCACCCATGGACCGTCCTTCCGTCATCACGCTCACGCCAGTTACAGGGTATCACTATCGCTATTGACCGAATCTCATCTTAGTTATAGCCTCTAATGACGGCGACAGGCAGTCGCATACATGAAAGAGGTGGAGACAGATGGCATCGACCGCGAACCAGCCGGTGATCACCTGCGACGGGCAGGGCGTCGACCCGACGGCCCGGATCCGGTACCGCGCCGAGACGCTGATCGACGCGTCGCTGCACACCGTCTGGCACCTCCAGACCGACGTCGGGAACTGGCCCTCCTGGCAGGCGCCGGTCACCACCGTCACCCGCCTCGACGACGGCGAACTGCGCGCAGGGTCGGCGTTCCGCTGGACCACCCCCGTCCCGGAGACCCCGATGACCCCGGCCACGACGCTGACCATCACCTCGACCGTCGCGCACCTGACGCCCTACCGGTGCCTCCGCTGGGCCGGCCCGGGAGTCGGCGACGGCCTGCACATCGACAACGGCGTCCACGTCTGGACCTTCACCGAGGTCACCGGCGGGGTGCTGGTGCGCACCGAGGAGACCTGGACCGGCGCCCAGGTGGAGGCGGACGTGGCGACCTCCACCACCTACCTCGGCTACGGACTGGAGGCGTGGCTGGCCGACCTCAAGGCCACCGCCGAGCACGCCGACCAGGCCGCCCGCCCCTGAACCCGGGGCGGCCACCCGACCCCGCTGCCGGCCCCCCGTACCGGAAGGAACCCGCCATGTCCCCCGCACCGACGACGCTCACGCCCCCGGGCGTGCTGCCCCGCTCACGACCCCTCGTCATCAGCGCCTGGACGGCCGCCGTCCTCGTCGCCGTCCAGTTCGCCATGGTGGCCGTCGTCCCGGTGGCGATCACACTGGTCGCCGTGCTGCGCAACGACGCCCTCCGCCCGCTGCGGTGGTGGGCCGGCGCGCTCGGCGCGGCCTACGCGGCGGGACTGGCGCTCTGGGCGATCGGCCCGGACCGCGCCCCCAGCCTGTCGAAGAACCTCCACCCGGCGCACGAGGTCGTCATCGTCGTCCTCGGCATCGCCCTCGCGGTCGCCTACCACGCGCTACGCGGACGCCGCAGCACCCGGTGACCGGGCGGGGTCTCGCCCGCAGCGACGGGGGCAGGCCGCCCGGATGGCCCCGTTCCAGGTCGAAACAGGAAAGCCCAGGTCACTTGACCTGGGCTTTCTCATCGAGCCGCCTGACGGAATCGAACCGTCGACCTACGCATTACGAGTGCACGGCGGTATTCGGCACGGATGCGAACGCATATTCACTGACCTGCTGTTACGGCTAACGTGAAGCCCCGTTCCGTCACCTTCGCATGTTCTGCGTGTCCTCAGGATTGTCCTCACCGCGACGGCGCTCCGCCTCGAACAACGCCCGAGCCAACCGCCGCGCCGCGCCCAACGACTCCGGGTCCGGCAGCCGGGTCACCGTGTCG
This sequence comes from Micromonospora sp. HM134, assembly GCF_007833915.1. Taxonomy (NCBI): domain Bacteria; kingdom Bacillati; phylum Actinomycetota; class Actinomycetes; order Micromonosporales; family Micromonosporaceae; genus Micromonospora; species Micromonospora sp. HM134. The sequence continues at coordinate 495,314 of NZ_CP041061.1, read as the reverse complement.
GGGCTGTTGTCCGTCGCCGCAGCGGCAGCCCCCGACACGTACATGTGCCCGACCGGTGAGCAGACCCCCGCAGCCCGCCCCATCGGCTGGCGCATCTGACGACGCAACGCCTCGATCTGCATCGTCAGCTGCGCCAGTTCCGCACGGAGCTGCTCACGCGCCTGAGCCTGCATTCCCAGCAGCTCGACCAGGCCGTCGTTCAGGTCCCTCCGCCGCCGGCTGTCACCGGAGCGGACCAGCCAACCGCACCCACCGACGCAGACCAGGCTGCCCAGCAGGGGGTAAGTACCCATCGCCACCTCGATTCGGGCGAGGTGGTCGACGGCGAAGAGGACAGCGGCGAGGGTGCCCGCCACAGTGGCCATCACGAGATAGCCGAGCTCGGTCCGCGGCCTGGTGGGCCGCGTCTCTATCCCCACTTGTTCGGTCATAGCGAGGGAGTGTGCGCCGAGTCACCGCTGCTCAGGCAATCCTTCGATGTCCGGACTCACTCATGGCGCAATCAATGTGAACGACATGTAACGCGCTCGCGGATGATCCGCTCAGGATTCCGGCCCTTCGACGAACACCCCTCCGCCGGGAATCCCGTACGTCAAGCCTTGCGTACGGAGCAACACGTGCACCTTGTCGATCGTGGCCGGCGACACCGAGTACAGCTCCGCCAGCTCCCGCACGCTGGGCAACTTCGTGTGCGGCGGGTACTCGCCACGGGTGATGCGACCGGCCAGGTCGGCGGCGATCTGGGCGTAGGTCATGCGGCGGACGGCGGCCATGTGCTCATTTCCGTGGGCGGGTACGCCGGGAATCGCAGCATGTGGACAGTCGGGCACGCAATGATCTCTGCAACCTACCTACGTGGGGCAGGTAGGGCAGGTAGGGTGCAGAGAGCGACTGAACGGTGATCATCCGTCATCCCCCGGAGGGATCATGATCCGCGCACTCATCCGCACCATCCGGCAGCACTTCCGCCGCCCGCCAGCACCCCTGGACGCCACCGGGCCCGCCACCCTCTACGGCACCCACACCGGCAGCTGGGCCATCGAACCCGCCGACAGGCGGGACATCTGGTGAGCCGCATCGTCGAACCCCTGCACGTCGACGACGTCGTCCAGGTCGCCCACGCCGTCGTCGACGCCCACCGCGACGGCGGACCCGGCTGCCGGGAGTGCGACGGCGACGGATGCGACCAGCACGACTGGGCGGTCGACATCATCGACCGGCACCGCGCCGACCGGGCCGCGCTCCGCGAGCTGGTGGCCAGCTGGTGACCGCGACCATCGCCCCCGGCACCCGGGTATCCCTACGCCCCGGCGAGTGGGTCACCCACCTCGGCACGATCGGCAGCATGTACGTGGACCTGCGCCTGGTCGAGGTGGCGGAGACGCACCCGCTCGGCCTGGTCTGGGTCCACGCTCACGGCCTCGACTGCCGGTGGGAGTCGGTGGCCTGCCCGGAGCCGTGGTGCATCCGCGTCGCCGTCCCACCCGACACGCTGCGGGACGCCGCCGACCGGTGATCTGCCTCGGCTGCGCCCCGGGCGTGCTCGACCTGCCGCACCAGTGCGCGGGTGAGCGCGAGCTGTCCGTCACCGGCGGGTGGTGCGCCTGCAGTCGACCCGGCTGCGCCGCCGGACCAGCCGCCCCCACGACGAAACGCCCCCGCCCCAACGGGGCAGGGGCGGGGGCGCTTCGAGTGCGTCCTTCTCGTTCCGCAACGTAACGAGGGATCGCACCTGGTGTCCAAGCTGCGGGCTTCCCAGGGCGCGCACCTGAACGCGGAACGCAGACCGGCCGGCCGATCGGAGAAACCGACGGGCCTACGCCCGACTCCTTCGTACTCCGTGCCACGGACGACCGGCAATGCCGGCCCGGCAGTCCTGCCCGGACGGACGAAGCTCTCCCACCCGACCGGAGCCGAGCGTGGCGCGCTGTCGTTGGCCTTATCCAAGGACTTCGTGCAGCTCGGCCTCACCTGAACCGGGACGCACTGCGGGCCCGCTGACGACGAAACGCCCCCGCCCGGCCGCAAGGCCAGACGGGGGCGTTCGGTGTTGGAGATGCCTACCGCTCGTTGGGCACCAGGCTCGGCGAGTCCGGCTCACCGGCACCCGCCGACACCACCGAGGTCAGCAGGGACAGCACCGCCGCGCCGGCCGCGACGCCGCCGGCCGTGGTCCAGTCGGCGTCCCAGGCGGAGAAGACGGCGTCACCTCCCCAGAGGATCAGCAGCGCCTGCGCGGCGCTCTTGCCGGCCCGCTCGGCGGCGGCCTTCCAGAACTTCGTGGTGAACACGTCAGTCCTCCGTGGGGGTGAAGTCGAGGTAGTAGGTCGCGCCGACCTCGAACCGGGCGGCCGGGTTGTCGACGGCGATGGTCAGCTCACCCCAGGGGGTGGCCTTGGTGAACCGCTCGTTCTCCGGGGTGCTGGTGTCGTAGACCGCCGTCAGCTTGTAGCTGCGTGAGGTGGCCTCGTCGGTCGGGTCGCCCCGGAACTCGACGGAGTTACAGCGGAACTTGGCCCTGATGGGCATGGGTACCTCCTGGGTACGTTGATGGGGTGGTGCACGTGCCTTCCCTGCCAGCCCGTGAGCGGCTGGTGCTGGCCGAGTTGTCGGGGGTCGCCGGCCGGTACGGGACCGGCGTCGATCGGGACGTCGACCGGGACCAGGCGGTCACGGCCGTCCGGGCCGTGACCGACGACCCGGTGCTGCTGGGGATCGGGGCCGGTACCGCGATGGCCGACCCGCTCGGGATTTCTGGGCCGACCGTGCAGTTGCTCGCCGCCGCCGGCGCGGACATGGACGTGGCCGCGCAGCATGCGGCCGAGGTCCGGGCCCGGCTGGAACGCCAGGGCGTCCGGTACGACCGGCCGCCGCCGTAGTCACGAGCAGCCGAACTCCCGGCGCAGCTCGGCGATCGAGTCGGCGATCCGCTTCCCAGCGGGCGTCTGCGGCGGGGTCTGCTGGTACGCGTCATCCAGGGTGGCGACGATCCCGCACCACCGCTGCTCGGCCTGGTGGGCCGCCGCGTTGGTGTACAGGATCGACGTCGCCGACGACCCCAGGGCCGCGAGTAGACACGCCACCAGCACCCGCCATCCGGTCCAGGTCACGCCGGATCACCCGCCCCGGACGGTGCTGGCGACGACGAGGATTCCGACGGCGACGACGAGGGCGACGACGGAGAGCCAGATCCGCCCCCACTGGCCTCCCGGCGCAGGCCGACCACCCCGCCCAGCGCTGGCCCCGTAACCAGCGTGAGGCCGGCCACCACCAGCATCTCCGACGCCTGCCCGGGCGGGACGATGAACGCCTGGTGCCCCACGATCCCCAGGCCAAGGAGCACGGAGCACCAGTCCCGCACCATCTGCCGGATGCGCTCGCCCGTCACTCACGTGCCTGGCCCGGGACCGGAGCGGCGCCGGTGGGCAGCAGGTCCCGCAGCTTGGTCAGCACCTGCTCGGCGGTCAGCTCCCCGGACTCCAGCCGGCCGAGCAGGTCGGCGACCGCGTCCAGCCGGCCGGTCAGCTCGGCCAGCGCCTGGGCGTCACGCTGCACCTCGGCCACCGCGACCTCATTGATGCGGGCGATGATCCCCGGCCCGTCCACACCCTTCACCGCGGCGAGGGTCGCCTCTGCCTTCGCCTCGATCCGGGCCAGGGCCTCGGCGATCCGGTTCGGTTCCCGGCGGCGCGTCTTCTCGCCGTCGATCTGGTAGTCGGCGGGGGCGCCGGACAGCAAGGCGGCCGTCCGGTTGGTCGTCGCCCACGCGACGGGGTCTTGTGCCACGGGCACCTCCACGGGTTTCGGGGCCTGGATGAGGCCGATGCTGATGAGGTAGCGCCGGAACAGCGAGGTGAGATCCCGCCCGGCCTTGATCGCATCGCGGAAGAAGCTGAAGTGGGTGTGCCACAGGTGCGAGTCGTCGCCGGAGCTGCGCTTACCCAGCCGGTCCCACCGCCTGACGACCTTGCCGTCGGGCGAGTAGATGATCTCCCTGATGTCCCGGGTGTCCGGAGCGCCGGCCTGGCACTGGGCGACGCACCAGGTGGAGAACGTCCGCAGGTTGTGGGTGACACCACCCACCCGCACGCTGAACGTGCCCACGTCCAGCCCGGAGGCGTAGAGGGTGAGGCCGGTCCGGTCGCGGGACGACTCCACCACCGAGTAGTCGTTGGACACGACCCGGTCGGAGCCGCAGTGGTAGCCGCCCCGGTGGGCCGGATCACCGACGATGCCGACGGCCGCTGGGTCCAACGACGTGATGGTGTCGAGCAGCAACCGGCGGACCGCCAGCAGGTTGGCGGGGGCCGTGGTCACGATGCCTCCTTGACGGGCATGGGCTTGACGGGTACGAGGTCGAACGTCGTGTCACAGCCCGCGCAGTACAGCCGGCACGGCGACCCGTCGACCGGGGTCAGTCGGTGCTGTGTCACCGCGCATTGCCGGCGGCGTAGCTCGGCTTCGGCCTCGGCCAGGGTGTAGAGCGGCTCGTCGTCCATGCTGGTCACCTCCGGATCTGGCGCAGCTTGGTCTGGGCGGTGGCGAGCATCCGGGACGTCGAGGGTGCGTAAGAGTCCAGCTCCAACGTCGCCGCACCGTCGCTGACTCGGTACTCGCTGGCGACGATGCGGAAGATGGTCACCCCGTCCCGGCTGGCCGCGTTGAGCGCGTCTGGCCTGGGCAGCACGCCGCGCACCCGGATCAGACCCGGCCGGATCTCCCACGGATGCACCATCCGGCCCGTCTCCAGGTCCAAGATCGGGCGGGCGATGCGGAGTCGGCCGCCGTTGGGCGCCCATCGCCGGTCGGCGAGCCACTGGTCACCGGCGCGCTGGGCGTCTGCTGTCGATCCGACATCGGCACCCAGGTCGATGGCTCCCTGCCGGATCAGCGGCGGGGTGGCGTTGTCGAGGGCGGGCACGGTGGCGGTCCGCGTGGTCGTACGGGGCTTGCCCTTGGAGTCGCGCCACCTGACCGTCACGCGGTTGTAGAGGCCATCGGCCGACCCCGTCGAGTCGTACCCGTCCGTGACATCGGCCTCGTAGCGGACGGTCGTCGGGAGAGCCACCCATTCGAATCGGTACCGGCCGGCGGCGTTGCGCTCCCACGCGCGCCAGGTGTAGCCGGCCTCCATGCTCAGCAGGTCGTCAAGCACGCGCGCCGGGTCGACGCCGTCGGGGTAGGCGAGCTGGTCGATCGGGTGGGTGGTCGTGTCGATCCGGGCGGCGGCACCGTCGAAGCTCGTGAGGAGCCGCCCGAGCAGGTCGGCCACCACCTCGTGCGCGTACACGAAGTTGTTGCCGTAGGTGGCTGCCGTGAGCTGCTCTGCCCCTGCGGCAGTCCACCGTGTGGCCAGCACGATCAGGCCGTTGAAGCTGGCCCAGTGCGCGTCGTTGCCCACCTTGCCGCCGACGCCCGTGTAGATCGCTCTCCACTCGATCGTGTTCCGGCCGCTGTTGAAGTGGGTCACGATGCGGCGCGGTGACGACCCGCCCCCGGCGGTGTTCCAGTTGTCGGACCGGGCCACCTCGCCGCTGGCGAGACTGCCGTCCGTCCGCGCGACTACCTCTACCTGGAACGCACTGTCGGTGCGCCCCGCGTCCCAACTGGCGTGATCGACGCGGGCGACTTTCTGCCCGGACCGCTGGATGCCGACGTACCTCATCACCACGCGGCTGTTGGGGACGAGGGTGATGCCCTCCGGGAACTGGAGGATCAGCGACTGTTCCTGGCTGCTCGTCGACGCCGGGTCAGCGCCGACGGAGTCGTACGCGCCCGGCGTCGCGTTGTCGACCCGGTCGAGGTTGCTCATCGGCTGGTCGACGTAGATCAGCGGCACGGTCCGGTCGCGGGTGTGCGCCTGGCCGCCCACCGCCGCCAGGTCCCACACCTGGCCCTGCGCCCCGGCTGACCGACCCGGGTCCTCCAGCCGTCCATCCCAGACGATGCCGCCATGCCGGCCGTCGTGGACCAGCAGGTTGCCGTAGTAGGCGACCTCGTCTGGCTGGAGAGTCAGCGGACGGTCCAGCGCGATCTGGCAGGACGCGTACCCGCCCGGGTCGGTCCACCGCATCACCAGGTCGCGGGTCTCCCGGGTGACGTTCCGCTCGCCCCGGGGGGTGGTCAGCTTGACGCTCAGTGGAATCGGAAGGCTCATGAGGTCACCCCCCTCACGAACAGATACTTGGGCCAGTAGTACGGGGTCACCCGGACGTACCCGGTCGCGTCGTCGCCGTCGCTGTACTCGCTGCCCACATCGCGCAGCAGGTGCACGCGGTTGGTGACGCCCGGCGACACCATCGGCGTCAACCCCGCCATCTCCGCGATGGCAGCCCGCACCTCACCGGCCGGGCTGGTGGCGTACACCGCCGTGGCTGCCGAGTCGAGCACGTACGTCGTCGGCTGGCCGAACTCAGGCCAACGCACCGTGCACAGCCGGTCGTCGGCCGGCACCAGCATGATCGTGTCCGTGTCGAGGGTGCCCGAGCCGGACACCCTCGACGCGGACAGGAAGATGGACACCCCCCACACCGGCAGCGGCGCACCGGACAGCCCATCGGTGCCCGGGTCGTAGCCCAGCGGGATCTGCACCAAGCCGGCGTCCACCCACCGCCAGGTCGTACCCGACGGAACCGTCACCGTGTCCCCGGCGACGCTGGACGAGTCCATGACGTAGGTCAGCCGGACCTGCATCACGTCCGCGCTGACCGAGTGACGCATCCGGATGAACGCCCGGTAGGTGCCACGGACGTCCACGCTCGCGGCGGCAGGGTGCAGGGCGATCGTCGCCCGACTGGTCATGCCGGGGGTGCCGACGAACGAGGTCCGGGCGAACTGGCCCTGACTGCCGCCGCCAGCCGCCTGGAGCGTCGTGTCGGTCGTGAGGGACATCGACTCGACCGGCAGCACCACCGGCGCGGCCGAGGGCGTCCCCCTGCGACGGACCGCGATCAGCGACGTACGCCGGCCCGAACCCGGACTGAAGCCGGCCGGGTCGGTGGTGACGTCCCTGCCCTGGATCGCCAGGTACAGCGGCGTCTCGACGTCCCCCTTCGGGGAGGTGACGTCGAAGCAGAGGCCACCGGGGGCGGTCGCCGACACCAGCCGGATGCGCGCTTCGTCGATGTGCGTGGTGTGCCCGGCCGGCGGGGTCGACCCGAGCGATGCCGGCACCAGGCGAGCCTGCGCCGCCCCGACCGGCGCGACCGCCGTGAAGTCCACCAACTGCCACAGGCCGGCGGTGACCGCCGCGACGCCGGTCGACGTCGACATGTAGGTGCCCGCGCCGTTGTGCCAGTTGATGTTGCACGAGATCGAACGGGTTGCCGCGCACCGCAGCCACGCCGACGCCCGATACGTCTGCCCGGCCGTCACCGGCACCAGGTCGACCGCGCGGGCCTCCGCCGTCGCCGTCACCCCGTCCGGGGTCAACAGCAGCGACGCGACACCCTCGTGGGCCTGCGCCGTGCTGCGGGCCACCGAGCCGCCCTGCCCCACCCAGCCGAACGCGTCGACCTCGAAGTACGGGTTGGTGTTCAACTCGCTGGTCTCGGTCGGGTCGTTGCCGACCGTCACCGCCGGCAGCGTCTCCCGTAGGCCGACCGCGAACGGCTCAGCGGGAACCTGGACCGACACCTCCCGGGTGAACGGGTCCCAGACGACGCTCTCCGGTCCACAGCGGTACGTGCGGAAGAAGATCGGCAGGCTGGTCTCCGGGCGAAAGAGCAGCACGTTACTCGGCCGGTCCAGCTCCTGATACAGCCTTTGCAACTGCGCGGCCACCGCATCACCCGACGACCCGTCGTAGCGGATCACCAAACGCAGCATCCGATTCCCGTACGCGGCAGCCGGATACCTGTCACCGTCCGCCAGCAACGTCTGCACCACCGACCGCCGTAGCTCCGGCATGCCGAACGTGGTGCCCTCGCGCACCGACCAGCCGGGACCAGCCAGGTTCAGCCGGACAGCGGGGGCCGCAGAGATCGAGTCGACGAACTGCAAGTCGTACCCCACGGTGCTCCTACCTGCTCAGAATGTCGGCCTCACGGCCATGGATGTAACCGACCGCGCGGCCGTCCAGCCGCACCTCCACGCCGACCAGGGCGGCCCGGACCACCCGGGCCAGGACGGCCGGATCGTCAGCACCCGACACCGGGCCCGCCGCCGACGCTGACGGTGCCGGCACCGGCACCGCCGTCCATGCCGGCTGCCCCGCACCCCGGGCCATCGCCCTCAGCCGGGCCATCGCCGCATGCCCGCCGACGCCATCCACCTCGTCGGCCGTCCACACGTGCTCGCCCGGAGCCAGCAGCCGCCACTCCGAGTCCACGCCCCTCGGCCCCGGCCCCTCAACCGGGCCGCCCGCCGCCATGCCGGTGCTGTAGCCGAAGCCCGTGTGGGCCCCACCGCCGAAGCCCCCGGACGGCTCGGCGTACACGTTGATCCGGGCCGACATGTTGTTGATCCGCGAAACGATGCCGCGCGCCGCATCCAACGCGGGCTGCGTGTTGGCCGTGATCCGCAGCGGCTTAGGCGGTGGCATCGACGTGTAGGTGGCGATCAGCCTGTCGATCTGCCCCTCGGTCAGGTTCGCCTGCCGCAAGGTCCTGCGCAGCTGCCCGATGTAGTCGTTGTAGACGTCGTTGGCCAGCTCGATCGACCCGGTCTCCTCGTACTTCCGCTGCGCGGCATCCGCAGCGGCCTGGGCGAACTCGCCGACCCGGACACGGTTCTCGACGGCCTTACGGGAGTTCCCCTCGATGGCCCTGCCGTTGGCCTCGAACGCCTTCTTCACGGTCTCCAGGGCATCCTTCGCCCGGAGCTGCGACTGGTCGAAATTCAGGGTGGCCCCGTTGAGCTGCTTCCACACATCCAGCAGCGTCTGACCCTTGTCGATGGCGTCCTGGAGGCTCCCAGCCATCGTCTGCGCGTTCGCGCCCACCGACCCGAAGCCGGCGGCCAGCCCGCCGTTCGCAGCCGCAGCCGCCTGCGCCGCCTGGTTGTACCGCGGCAGCATGCCGGCGAGCGCGGCGAACTGCTCGGTGGTCACCCGGCCGGACGACCGCAGCTCGTCGAGGAAGATCTTCGCGGTGGACGCGCCGCCGGCGGCGACGATGTTCGCGAGGGCCTGGTCCAGGTCCTTGACCCGCTGCACGGCCTGTGGGTCGACCGGGTCCCAGTTGGCCCCGATCTCCGGGGCCGACAGCCCGGCGGCGATGTCGTCCTGGGTGCGCTTGAGGTCCTGCATGCCCTTGGTGATGCCGGCGATGTCCTCGCCGATGCGTTGCAGGTTCTCGCCGTACTTGCTGGCCAGCTCACCGACGATCTTGCCGGTGTCGGCGAACTCCTTGATCGAGGTCGTCAGCTTGTCGATGTCGGCCTTCACCGGGGCGTGCTTGCGCTCCACCCAGCTACCGAAGGCCTGCATGCCCTCGAAGACGGCGAGGACTCCGACGCTGGCCAGCCCGAACCCGCCTGCCACGCGGCCGAGCCGGGAGATACCCGCTGCGGCTTTCTCCCCGGTCGGGCCCATGTCCCGCAGGGCGTCCAGCGCTTCGCCCGCCGTCGCCTTGACCCGGAGCAGCCCGGCCCCGCCCAGCAGGCCGGCCCCGCCCAGACCGGCCAGCACGGTGATGGTCGTCTGCACCGGCCCGGGCAGTCCGGAGAACGCCCCCACCAGCCCGTCCGCCATCTGCACCAGCGTCCGCAGGCCGCCGTTCGCGCCCGACCCGGCCTGGATCGCCATCGTCTCGATCGACCCTTGCAAGCGCTCGATGTCGCCCGCCAAGTTGTCCGTCTTCTTCGCCGCGGTCTCCGCCGCAGCCCCCGAGTCGTCGACGGCGGTGACGTACTCCCGGACGCCGTCGGCACCCAGCTCGTAGAGGACGGTCGCCGCCCGGGTCGCATCGGCGCCGAAAATCTGGGCCATGGCGGCGGCACGCTGCTGCTGGGTCAGCCCACCCAGCTGCTCCTTCAGGATGCCGGCCATCTTCTCGACACCGACGAACTGGCCCTGCGTGTCGTAGAGGTTGATGCCCAGCTCGGCCATCAGATCGGCGCTCTTGCCGGTCGGCGCGGCGATCATCTGCAACATCGTCTTCAGGGAGGTGCCGGCGTCCGAGCCGATCAGCGCCCGGTCGGCGAAAGCCGCCAACGTCCCGACGGTGTCCTCCAGGCTCAGCCCGGCCTGCTTGGAGACAAGCCCGCCCATCCGCAGCGCCTCGCCCATCTCGTGGACGTCGGTGGCGCTCTTGTTGGCGGCCGAGGCCAGGACGTCCGCGATGTGCGTGACGCCCTGACCGGTCAGCCCGAAGACGTTCATGGTCTTCGCGGCCACGTCGGCAGCCTCGGCCAGGTCCAGCGAGCCGGCCGACGCCAACGCGAGGGCGCCGTCGAGGGCGCCGCCGAGGATGTCGGCGGTGCTGATACCAGCCTTGGCGAGTTCCTCGATCGCCTGCCCCGCCTGGGTGGCGCTGTACTGCGTGTCCGCACCGGCCGCCAGGGCGGCCTGCCGCAGCCGCTCCAGCTCCTGCGCGCTGCCGTTGGTGACGGCGTTGACGGCCGACATTTGCTTGTCGAAGTCGGCCGCCGCCTTGGCCGCGTAGGCGAACGCCCCGGCCAGCACCAGGCCGGCCCCGCCCGCCGCCTCGGTGATGTCGTGGAAACCCCGCCTGTTCTTCGTCGCGAGGGTGTCCAACTCGCCGCGGAAGTCCTTCAGTGACGCCTGGGCGGTGGTGATCCCCGCCTTGAAGCCGGCCACCTTCGCCATCAGGGACACGGTGACGGTGCGGTCAGCCATATCCCATCACCCCCTTGATCAGATGCGCCGGACGCCGACGTACACGCCGCGGCGGCGGGGCCCCTCGGTCTGGTTGTCCATCTCGGCCTGGGCGACCACGCACGCCTGGCAGGTGTCGACGAGCGGCGTCCACGACCCGGCCGACTTCGGGTCCCGGCATTCGTCGAGCGGCAGCCCGCACCCGGGGCAGGCCTCGCGCTGCTCCACCAGGTGGGCCAGCAGCCACGCCCGGTCCTCGTCCGTCCACGGCGACGGCCGGGTGATCACCGACCGCCCCGTGAGCGTGCCGGCCGGGTCGTAGTGCTCGACGACCTCCCGGGTGGGCTCCCCGAGCCACACCGACAGCGGTGCCCCTACCCGTGTGGCCGCCTCTACTTCGTCTCGGCGCTCCCGAGAATCGCGGAGGCGGCGACGGAGAAAGGGATGGCCTGGCCGCGGGCGTTGATGTCCCAGGCGGCGTTCGACAGGGCCAGCCACTGGGACTCCGCGAGCCGGTCAGCCAGCTCGGCCACCTGCTCTGCGGTGGCCTTCGGCTCGACGAGCATCTTCGACACGAGGTCACACACGGCGGCGTGCCACACGTCGGCGAACTCGTCGTCCGACTGGTCGTCGGCCTTCTTCGGCATCGCGTCACGCAGCACGGTGAACCGCCGCGCCGGCCACGCCCGCAGTAGGAACTGCACCTGGTGGGCCAGCATCTCCTTCCGCAGCTCCTCCATGCGGCGGGCGATGACCGTCGCCGGGGCCACCTCGCCGAGGCTCGACGCGGTGCGCGGCGCGCCGAGCAGCTCGTTGTCGAGGCGCTCGTACTCGGCGACGAGATCCTCGCGCAGGCACAGCGGCACCGTTCGTTCCGGCAGCTTCGCCTGCGCGAGAATCGCGTCGAACTGACTGGTGTCGCTCACGCGATCACTGCCCGGGGCTCGGGGTCGAGGTACACGAAGAACGGCACCATGAAGTCGTGGGTGGAGTCCGGGCCCGGCTTCACCTCGTCCGCCATGCCGGCCTCCAGCGGCAGCACCTGGAGCGGCTGACCCGAGGCGAACGCCGTCTCCTTGTCGATGCCCCGGCGCACCAGCAGAACACCGGTGGTCCGGTACTGGAACAGGTTCCAGGCGGTGTCGACGGTGTCGTGGTGGAAGGTGATCCCGACCTCCGGCGTGATCCGGCCGGCGCGGGCGGTGGTGAACCGGGAGCCGAGGTTCGACGTGTTCACCGAACCGGTGCCGATCTTGATGTCGAGGCCGTCGGGGGTGATGAGCTGCTCCAGCCGGGTGCCTCCGTTGGCCTCCGATGCCGTCGGCGCCGCCAGGTTCGCGACGCTGTTGCACCAGGTGACCCGCACCCGGCCGTCGATGATGATGACCGCCATCAGTTCTCTCGCTTTCCGGCCGTCGGCTCGGCCTTCTGGGTCCTCGCCCCCGGCTTGTCGGGGGCGGAGTCGGCGGCCGGCTCCTGCGGCTCGGCGTCCAGGTCGGGGGCGTCGGCGTAGGCGCCGACGTCGAGGCTGTCCTTGTCGGCGGTGTACTCCGACACACGCATCCAGCCGAGCGGCCGGTGCACGGCCAGGGACGGCTCTGCCACGGTTGCCACACCCAGCTCGGGGTGGCGGATGACGCACCAGCGCATCGTCGCCTCCCTCACAGCCGGTACAGCTCGCACGTCACCGAGGACGTGGCGCTGTAGTTGACGGTGGCCACCTGGGTGGACGGGTTCACCGCGGCCGGCGAGACGTAGATGTTGCGGGCGCTGCTGGCGGACACCGCGACCGCCGACGGCGAACCGGCGTTGCCCGACGGCGTGGTGCCCGGGTCGACGACGGTGACGTTGGCGGGGGTGGCACCGCAGATGACCCGCAGGAGCGCACCTCGGGTGCCGATGTCGGCGGCGGAGATGGTGTCCGATGATGCGACGGCGGCCGGCGTGGAGTAGCTGCCGGCGGCCGACAGGCCGACGGCGTGGGTGTAGAGCGCCATCAGGCGTTCCTCCTGGTGTCGAATCCGCCCATCGGCGGAGCGTGCAGAGTGGATGACCGCCGGTACATTGGCGGCCGTGACTGAGCAGCCACCGGCCGAGCAGCCGGCGACGACCAGCGGCAGCAACACCGCGCTGGCATGGCTTGTGGGAATCGGCGGGCTCCTGGCCCTGCTGTGCGGGATGGTCGCGCTCGACGGCGACGACCCGCCGTCCGATCCGGGCCCGGACGCCGAGCGGGTCTGCCAGGACTTCGTGAAGAAGCGCCTGAAGGCACCGGCCAGCGCCGAGTTCACCGGCATCACCCACACCGGCTACGGCAGCGACTACACCGTCACCGGGTCCGTCGACGCCCAGAACACGTTCGGCGCGACGATCCGCAGCACCTTCACCTGCCAGGTGCGCGATGCCGGCGACGAGTGGCGGCTGCTGTCGTTGACCGGTCTCAGCTAGCCCGGGTAGGTCTCCAGGCGGTAGATGTCGGTCTGCTCCACCACCAGCTTCCCCGACGACTCATCGGATGTCGGGGGCCGGTTCGCGTCATGCCGGATCAGCCCCACCGCCCGGCCCGGCACCACCGGCCGCGCGTTGAGCAGCGCCGCCCGGACCAGCTGCGCGACCGCCCGGCACGCGATGTCGTTCTGGCCCACGCAATGGCAGAAGGCCCTCGCCACCACCCGGTCCGACAACCCGTCGAGACTGCTACCGGCCAGGGTTTCGATCGCGACGTCGACCACCACGTAGGGCGGGAGCACCCCGGCTGGCACCCGGCGGCCCGCGTCCTGCCCGTCCGGTAGCGGGTACACCGTCAGGTTCGCCGTGGCGCGCAGCAGCCCCAGGTAGGCATCGGCGTGGTCCTGCACGATGCCCATCAGTCCTCCAGCAGGTCCTGCGCCAGGTCCTCAAGGGCCTGGACGTACCGGGGTTCCTCCGCGTCCATCGCCGGCCCCAGGTGCGGGATCGGCGCATTGTTGCGGGTGCCGTGCTCCAGGATGTTGCCCAGCGCGCCCTGACGCTTCTCCTTGTCGGGGCCGATCTCCGACCGCACGGTGGTCAGCCCGTGGTACAGGTCGTAGCCGATCGCCGCCGGGTACGCCGGGGCGTGCTTGAGTCCGGAGACGCGCCGCGCCGCATCCCGCTTGATGTTGAGGCTCCCCTTGGCCACCACCTTCTCGACCTCGGGCACCGAGCGAGACTGGGCGCGGTTCAGGGCGACGGCCAACTCCCGGTCGCCGGAGACGTCCATCTCCATGTCCATCAGGACGCCGCCTCCTCGATGTGCAGCCGCCGGGCGGTCGCCAGGCTCTTCGCCGACTCGCCCCGCACGGTCAGGTGCCGTCCCACCAGGTCCGGGTCGTACGTGCACGCGTCGATGACCACCTCGTCGTCGACGCGCACGCCGCCGGAGGTCGCCACCGGCAGGTGCAGCTCTCGGGGGACCATCAGCAGCTCGGCCTGCCCGGGGGACTCCTCCCGGGACTGCACGGCCGACTGCTGCACCCGGCACCGACCCTGATAGATGGTCGCGTCGGTGGGCGCGGTCTGCCCCGTTTCGGGGTTGGTGCTGACGCCGGTGGTGCGGCGGATCGTGCACCGGTCGACCATCAGCCGCTCGGCGGCCCGTCGGCCCGCCCGTAGTGCCGACTCCACGCTCACGAGCACCTCCTACGGTCTGACCACCACACCCCGGTCGGGGCGGGCCACGGTGCCGCTTGCTGGCCGCGTCACAGTGCCGGCCTGGGGGCGCGGGGCGAATCGCTCGCGCACCCGGACCGCCACCGCAGAGCCGATACCTGCCGCCGGCACCAGTGCGACCGCGACCGGGCTGGGCGTCGCCGTGAGCGCCACCGCAGCGCCTGCGCCGACGGCAGGCGCAAGGTTCACCGTCACCGGCCCGGCTGTCGGCGTGACCGCGACGGCCGTACCGGACCCGGCAGCCGGGGCCAGGTCCACCGGCACCGGGCCGAAGACCAGGTCCGCCGTGAGCTCCACCCAGGGGCAGAGAGACGTCGTCGCCCCCGACGTCAGGGTGTGGTCGGCGGTCGCCGCAGCGTCGCCGAGCTGCATGAAGGCGTTGACGCCGGTGTTCGTGCCGTGGAACCGCACCCCCAGCTCGACGACCAGGCGGTCACCGGCCTGCACCGCGAGCGGCGACAGTGCCGTGCCCGCCGGGACGATCCGGGTCGCCGCCGTGGTGCCCAGCTCCTGCCCGATCACATCCGCTGTCGCCGTCAGGGCGGCGGTGTGCCCCGGGTAGAGCACCCCCCGCTCGGCGCCGCCGTCGGCGGAGACCGCCCGGATGACCACCTGGAGGCTGGCGTCAGCGGCGGAAGCGGACTCACCCGCCCGCACGACCGCCGAGAACGTCCCGGAGATGGTCTGCGCGGCGAGCGGGGCCGACACGAACTGCGCCTGCAACACATTGTAGCCGGCCGCCGGCCCGTCCTTCGGGTAGTCGGTGCCCGTCGTCGACAGCGGCGTCGTCGCGCCCTTCGTCGTGGCCGCCGACAGTCGCCACGCGCTGGCCGTCCGGTCCCACGCCGCACCGAACCCGGCCGTGGCCGGTGCCTGCCGGCCGTCCCAGCGCGGCAGGTAGATCCGGGTCGCCACAGCGGTCAGCTCTGGCGCAGGAAGTCGGCGACGCCGATCGACAGGCCGCCGTCCATCGGCTTTGGGAAGTTGGTCGTGTGCACGCTCAGCAGCTCGCGCTGGGCATCCGACGCTCCGATCTCGTGGTAGATCGCGACGCCCTGGGCGACGACACCCGGGGCGGCGGCGAACGCCAGATCCGCGCAGTCGACGGACGCCCGGTTGTTCGCGTCGTCCTGGGTCACCGTGACGCCGGTCAGGGTGACCCGCTCGGAGTGGATACTGACGCCGCTGACCGCGTCGAGATCCGCCACGGTGTTCAGGGTGAGCGTGTGCACCCCCGTCTGCGTCCCGGTGAACACGCACACCCGCAGCGTCAGGTTGTCGACGCCGCTCTTCGTGATCCGCCACTTGCCCCGGTTCGGGTACGACTCGGCCACTGGGCCCCTCTCCTACCGTCTCCGGCCGTACTGGCGGCGCAGCGCCGCACGCAGCGCCGGCGTGCCGTCCATCTGCGCCGACAGCGCCGAGTACGTCGCCGACCAGTCGTCCAGCTGCTCCGACCGCAGGCCGGCCGGGTTGTCGACCACGTCCCGGATCAGCCCCAGCACCGCACCCCGCGCGAACTGCAACTCCTGCGCGCCCTCGGCGTACCCGTGGCTGTAGACCACCGTCACCTGCACCAGATCACCCGGGCAGTCCGACCAGCCGCACCGCCGGAACAGCCGGGAACCGTGCGACCGGTACCCGGCCGGCCCGACGGCCAGCGCCGTGCCGCCGTAGTCCACCGACGCCACCGACCGCACCGGCCACTGCGGCAGCGACAGCCACTGCCCCGGCCCGGCCGCCACCACCGCCGTGTCGTCGACGACCTCGACGATGCGCTGCCCGCCCGCCGCCACCTGCACCACCGCGGTGCCGCACTCGACGAGCAGCGTCGCCTTCGCCAGGTCCAGGTCGTCGCGCTCCAGCAGGGAGGCGAGATCCTCGGGCGCCGCCAGCATGTCAGCCATCGCACCTCACCTCCCCGCCCGCCGCCGTCAGCGGCCCGCGTCGTCCCCGTCGGCCGGCTTCCCGCCGCCCGCGCCCGGGTCGCCCAGGGGCGTCGCCACCCCGCCCGGGGCCGCCGGGCTGGTCGTCTCGTCGTAGTGCTCCGGCACCGTCGGCGGCTCGGTCTCCTCCGCCGCCTTCACCTTGTCGAGCCGGGCGAGCAGCGTCGCCCGCGCCTTGTCGCCCTTGGCCAGTTCCTCGTGCCGGGCGACCCGGGCGCGGGCCAGGTCGTCGCCCACCCACTCCATGATCTGCTCGACGGTGCCGCCCGGGATGATGTCCGCCGGGATCTCGTCCGGCTCCACCTCGCCCGGCACCGGCCGGGCCGCCCGCGCCGCGTCCTCCCGCGAGGCCGAGTCGGCGGGCTTGCCGTCGCGGCGGCCCACCGACCCGGCCGCGACCAGCCGGGTGCGGTCCTCGTCGGACACGTCGTCGGGCAGGACCTGGCCCTGCGGCACGTCGACGTAGGCCACGCCCGCACCGACCTGGGTCCGGACCGTCACGTAGCCGGCGGTGACCACCAGGTCCGCGCCGTTGTCGGTCGTCTTCTTGCTGCTGCTCATCGGGGCGGCTCCTTACGCCTTGAGGCCGGTCATCTTGGCGTGCTTCAGCTGGTTGCCGTAGGCGAGACCGACCTCGCCGTACAGCTGGTTGCGGTCCTTCGCGCCGGTCTTCGCCAGCGGCTCCTCGAACATGTGGCCCTTGCCGGGCACCTCGAGGTAGACCGGCTTGCAGTCCTCCAGGCTCACCGCCGCGATCGTGTCCGCCGGCATGTGCCGGTTGAGCATGATGTTCAGCGTGCCGAAGTCGGAGTCGATGCGGTCGACGACGACGCCGCCGACGTTGCCCTCGACGCTCTTGATGACGTACCCGGCGGTCGTGTACGCCTTCGTCACGGCGAGCTTCTGCGCCGACCCGACGATCAGGGTGCGGGTCTCGGACTCCATCAGGCCGCCGTTGTCGTACGCGGTCTGGAGCAGCCCGTCGAGGGCGTCCTTGGTGAGGGCGACGCCTTCGTTCCAGATGACCGTGCCGTCGACGGTGATGTCGACCGGGGTGCCGCCCTTGGTGGTGGCCACCTTGAAGGTGTTCGCCGACGAGCTGACCACGTAGTAGACGGTCGCGGTGGACAGCGGCGTCGCCGCGCCCACGCTGGAGAACCGGACGGTGTCCCCGTCGGTCAGGCCGTGCGCGGTCAGGGTGATCAGGTCGGTGGCCGCCGCCGCCGTGCCGGTCTGCGCCGCGGCCCCGACGGACACCACGTTCGAGGTGATCGCGGCGAGCAGACCCCGCGTCTTGCGGGCGGTCGTGTTGTCCACCGGCAGCTGGTAGGTGCCGTTGATGAACGACCACTCGACGTCGCGGACCATCTGCTTGAGCATCAGCTCCGTCTGCCAGTCCAGCTCGTCGATCACGGGGTTGGCGGCCCCGGCGGTGGCGAGGCCACTCAGCCGGCCGGTCGCGGCCCGCTTCGTGTAGGACACGCCGACGGTCTCGTGGTGGACCTGGACCACGTTCTTCTGCGACGCGCGGACCCGGTTCTGGTCCGTGGGCGCGTCCTGGCCCTCCAGGGCCACGTTCTGACCGGCGGTCCGCAGGTCGTAGACGCCCCACTCGAACTCGGTGTCGGTGGTCTGCCCGCCGCCCGTCAGCCCGCCGATCGCCGAGAAGAACGGGGTGTCGGTCGGGGTGAGCAGGTGCAGGATGCCCGTGTAGTTCGGCAGGTTGTACGTCGTGCCGAGCGCGGTGATACCAGCCACGGCTGGTGCTCCCTTCGTTGATTCTGGGCGCGGCCCGCGCCGGCCCTTCGGTTACCGCTGGACGTTGGCCAGCTTCTGCTTCTGCAAGGCGATGACCTTGCGGAAGTCGCCTTCCTTCTGGGCGGCGGCGATCTGCGCCTCCAGGTCGGGCGGCTGGGTGCCTCGGGCACCCTGCGACGGGTCCGGGGCGGGGGTGCGGGGGCCGGTCGGGGCGGCGGCGGGTCCGGCCGGGGCGGCGGCGGCGGGGAACAGCGCGAGCAACTCGTCCGCGTCGGCCTCCAGCTCCTCCCGGGTCGCCCCCCGCAGGCGTGCCGCCTGCTGCGGGGTGAGGCCCTTCGCGGCGGCCACCTCGGCGCGGTACCTGGCGGCCCGCTCGGTGGACAGTTCCTCCTCGTGCTTGGTCAGCCGCTCGGTCAGCCGTTCCAGGTCGGTCTTCCCGTCGCCGGGCTGACCGCCGAGGGTCTGCGCCAACTGCATGAGCGGGCCGAGCTGCTTCTCCAGCGCCTTTCGGGCCTCTCGCTCGGCGGCGAGAGCCTTCTCGCCGGCCGGGCCGAGCGGCCTGTCGCCCGGATCGGCCGGAGCCGGCGGCGCGGGCGGAGCCGGCACCGGGGCCGGAGGGGTGGGGGGTGGCGTCGGCACCGGATCGCCCGGCGGCGGCGTAGGGACAGGCTGGGTCATCGCGACCTCCAGTAGGTGACCAGGGCATCGCGCCCCGATCAGTTGATGTATCCGAACCGGCGCAGCAGCCGCAGCGCCTCCGTCCGGTCGTTGCCGGCGATCTGCAGGATCGACTCCGGCATCAGCCGGGGCACCCGCGCCGAGGTGTACCGAGCACCCTCGACCTTCACCCCGCGCTCCCGAGCGCCCAGCCTGACGCCGGCTTGACCCCGGGTCGTCACACCCTCGGTGGTGGTGAACAGCTCCCGGCCGAACACGTTCTGGGTCTGGAGCCGACCTACGTCGCGCCCGTTGCGCAGCATCCGCGCCTCGTCGGCGGTGATCCGCGCCCCGGCCGGCGTCAGCCCGAACGCGCCCCGGCGGGCGTTGACGACCTGGCCGATGTCCGCGCCCAGCCGGATCGCCTCAGCGCCCGCCCGGGTGAACTGCTTGTCCTGCTCGGCCCGGTCCAGACTGTCGAACCACGCCCGCGGGGTGGTGGCCACCGCGTCGGCCGTGTCCTCACGGCACGGCACATGCACGCAGTCGCAGCGCGGATGCCGGTCGAAACCCTGGTTGTAGCGATACCAGCGGCCCGCCAACACCACACACCGGCCGCACGTCCGACCCACCACCATCCGCCGATACCCGGTCGCCTGCCGGCGGGCCGCCAACGCCACCTGATCAGCCACGCGGCCCGCGTCCGCAGCCTGCGTCCGGACCGCCATGTCCAGCACGGCGTACCCGCCGGCCAGGGCCCGCCCCACGTCAGCGCCAGCGCCGATCGCCGCCAGCGTCCCGATCGCCGGCTGGAACAGCAGCGACTCCAACGGTCGGCCATCCGAGGCGACCCCCGCAAGCGCGGCCGGCGCCACCGCAGCGTCCCGCGCCGGGTTGACGCCCTGGGCGTCGAGGACCTCGTCCAGGTAGCCGTCGGCGGTGAGCGCCGCCGCCAGCTGCGCCGCGGTCACGACCGCCGCCAGCTCCGCCACCTGCCCCGCCCACGACCGGGCGATGTCACCCGGGTCGACCCGCCGCCACATCCGACGGGCAACCTCGGCGAGCCGCTCGGCGAGGTGCCGCCGGCGCCGGTAGTGGGCCAGGGCGACCTGCTCAGCCGACACCGGCCGGCTCCACCACCGGCGGGGCGTTCGTCGGCGGGACCTCGGCCGGGGCCGGCTGCCCGGCGATCCCCAGCCGGACAATCTCCCGCACCGGGTCGCGCTGCGCGGCCACCTCGTCCTCGGCCTCCATGCGCCGGATCTGACCCGGCGTGTAGCCCAGATCCTCCCGGGCCTGCCGCTTGGTGATGATCGGCTCCTTGGAGCCGAACAGCTTCGCCACCGCGTCGGCGGCCTGCGCCCGGGTCGGGGTCGCCGGGTCCCGCCAGATCGTCTCCAGCCGCCGCGCGGCCGGATCCCAGTCGCCATCCTGGAGCCGGCGCACGTGCCGGTTCATCCGCTCGTACGAGCCGCTGAACGGGGTCTGCTTCCGCTCGGCCCGCTTGATCAGCCGGGCCTCCGCCGCCCGCCACGCCTCCGCGCTCGCCGGCGTGTCCGTCACCACCCCGAACGCCGTCGGCGGCAGACCGACGAGCGCCGTCGCGTGCTTCGCGAGCTGGGTCAGCGAGTCGTGGAAGTTCGACAGCGACGACGCCGCGAACTCGTACGGCTTCACCTCGCCCGCCTCGACGCCCTCCAGCGTCAGCAGCCGCCCCATGATGACCTGCAGGGCCGTCAGCTTGTTGCCCTTGTCGTCGACCAGGTCGTCCTCGCCGATGCCGAACAAGGCTCTCAACGGAAGCGCGTGGAATTCCGCCGCCACCATCATGTCGCTGGCGATCTTGTTGGCCGCGTGCGCCAGGCTCAGCAGCGGGGCGGTCAGCTCCGACCGGCCGTACCGGTCCGCCAGCCGCGCCCGGTTCGTCAGCGGGGTGACCATCACCTCGCCGATGTTGTGCTCGTCGCGGCCGATCTCGCACCAGCCCTGCGGGCCCCGGTCGTACCAGATCGTCGCGTTCGGCCGATACAGCGTCGCGTACTCCTCCGGCAGCCGCACCAGCGAATCCTGGTCCTCCGCCCAGCGGCGCAGCGCCGCCCGAGGCTGCCGGGTGCGCGGGTCGATGTCGGCGTACATCTCCAGTGGCGACTCCACCGTCACCAGCGGCGTATCCGCGTCGTCCTCGTTCGTGCCCACCGCCAGGTACGACCGGCGCATCACCAGCGCGTCGAGCCGACCCAGCTGCGCTTCCTCGTCGAGGTCGTTGTCCTGCCACACCCGCATCAGGTTCGCGTCGGCCGCCCGGCTGGCCAGCTCCTCCGGCGGGGTATCCGGATCCGGCTCGTCGGCGGCCTCCGGGTAGCGGAACCCGAGCGGCTCCAGGCGCTCCTCCAGCGGGTCGACCGCCAGCATCGGCCAGCCCAGCGACACCGCCTGGATACGGTCGCCCACCTCCCGCAGGATCTCCGGGTGGATGTAGTGCAGCGGCGCCGTACCCTCGTACAGGTCGTTCAGCTCCCGCAGCACCGGGAGGTCCCGGTCGTGGCGGATGGCCAGGTGGGTCAGCCAGCCCAGATCGTCGTCGGGCAGCACGGCGTCACCTCCTGACGATGATCCTCTTCTGCTTCACCTGCGGCCGACGCACGTAGCCGTCCAGCCCTGTCGTCAGCGCCGCGATGCCGTCGATGCGGGACTGCGACTTCACCCGGTTCGGTTTCACCAGCCGGTAGTTGTCCTGGCCATCGGAGATCGTCTCGACCACCGAGGCCATCCACCGGGTCACCGGATCGCCGCCGTGCCGCATCCGGCCCGCCGTCTGGCCGTCTTCGGTCTTGCCGAGCAGCCGCCACAGTTCCTTGATCGACGGCGACTGGCCCATGAACGTCTGCGCCACCGGCACCACCTGCACGCCCCGCAGCGCCGCGTCGATCTCCTGGACCATCTGCCCCGCGAACATCCGGTCGTACGTGATCCGCCGCATGTCGACCACCTTGCAGTCGGCGATCGCCACGTCCCGGACCTTCTCGTAGTCGATGACGTTGCCCTCGGTGGCCGTCACCCAGCCCTCGTCGATCCACCGGCGCAGCGGCACCTGGAGGTGCCGCTGCAAGTCGTCGACCCGGTCGCCGGGGACGAAGTACCGCCAGAACATCTCCAGCTCGACGTCCTCCGACGGCGAGTCGACCGCCAGCCACCAGCAGGTGAAGTCGCTGACCGCCGACAGGTCGAAACCACCCCACGCCGGCCGGCCCTTCAGCCGTGCCAGGTCGACGATCCCCCCGCAGGCGTCCCACTGGTTCAGGTCGATCGCCCGCGCCGCGTCGCGCATCCGCCGGTTCAGGTGCAGCCGGCAGAACGTCGGGAAGTAGCTCGGCGTGCTCCGCGCCTTGTTGACCTCCTTGCGGAGGTACGACCAGCTCGGCGACACCCCGATGCCCGGGTTGGCCTTGCGCAACGTCTCATCGGCGAACGGGTCGTCGGTGTCCTCCGCCGCCCAGATCACCCCGTAGTGCGACGGGTCCTCGACGACGCCGTTGGCGACCTTCCGCACGTAGCTGTGCTTCTCGTCGTAGATCGACCCCTCGACCGCCTCATCGGCGGTCGTCAGGAACACGATCAGCGGCTGCGCGCGGGCACCGGTGCCGGTCTCGATCGCGTCGACCAGGTCCCGCCGCTTGTGGACGTGAATCTCGTCGATCGCCGCCCCGGACACGTTCAAGCCGTGCGCCGCCTCAGCGACCTTGCTGAGCACCCGGAAGATCCCGCCGAGCTTGTTATCGACGACCACGTCCGCCAGCGGCCGGGTCCGCCGGCGTGCGTGCGGCGACGTCAGGAGCATCTTCTTCGCGTCGTCGAAGACCCGACGCGCCTGAAGCTTGTCACCGGCCGCCGCGTACACCTCGGCGCCCACCTCGGCGTCGGCCAACAGCAGCAGGTTCGCGATACCCGACGCGAGGGTGCTCTTCCCGTTCTTCCGGGGGATCTCGATCCACACCGTCCGGATGACCCGGACCACCTGGTCGGCCTCGTCGTCCCACCGCACCCACCCGAACACCGGGGCGATGACCCACGCCACCTGCCACGGGTCCAGGCCCTGGCCCAGCCGCAGCGCCTTGCCCGCCCAGCGGCCCTTCGTGTGCCGGAAGCTCGCCAGCCCGCGCAGCGCCTTGCGCACCCGCTCCACGTCGAAGTACGCGCCCTCGGCCCGGTCGGCCTGGAAAGCGAGCACCAGCGGCGCGGACTGGCGCGCCTGCTCGATCTGCTCGGCCGTCATGCCGAGCTCGATCAGCGCCTCGTACGGGACCGGCAGCTCAGTCGAACGGATCACCGTCGTCGCCGTCATCGCCGCCCCCCGGCGCCACGAAACTCGCCCTGGCCGACGGCGAGAGACCCAGCTCCCGGATGTAGACCCGCAGCTGCGAGCGGTACTGGCCGACGACCGTCGTCGCGCCGTTCTTCTGCCAGCCCCGCTCGCCCTGGATCAACATCCCGCGCGTCGACAGGTCCCGCTCGCACTGGTCGATCCGGGCCACCACCACGCAGTAGTCGTGCAGCAGGTTGACGTCGACGTCGGCCAGGCCGGCGGTGAACTGGAGCACCGGCACCACCCGCCGCCACTCCCGGCGGGCGATCTCCCGGGCGCGGCGGTTGACGTCCTGCTGCACCTTGTCGCTGCGGACCGCCGGGAACGTCTGCTGCCAGTCCGGCTCGGCGAGGTCCTTCGCCGCGGCGAGGATCAGCCCCGGATCGACCGGACGCTTGCCCGGGTTCCCCTCACGGACCACCTGCAAGTACGGCTTCTTGCGGCCGGCAGCCTCACCCATCCGTCACCCTCCGTGATCCGCGCAAAGTCCGAATGGTGCGGCGACACGTGCAGCCCTCTCCGGCGGTTCTGTGACCAGGGGGTCTGGGGTCTACCCCCCACCCCCCTGTTACTCTGCGTCACGGTCAGCCGAGTAGAGCCAGCTGCTCGTTGCCACCTCGGTTGCCTCGTTCGAGGTTGCAGCGCAGGTGGGTGATGCGCGTGTTGGCGTAGGTGTGTGGGCCGCCTCGGCTGATCGGCACCACGTGGTCGAGTGACGGGCTCAGTGGGTCCGGGTATGCCCGGCGCCTGTTGACCTTGCGGTGGCAGATGCCGCAGCGCCAGCCGTCGCGCTCGCCGACACGGTCGCGGTCCACGTCTTCGGCATCGGATCTGCGCTGTGCTGCGCGCCTGCGCTTGGCCTTGGCGAGGTCCCGCTTGCGCTTTGCCTCTGGGTCATCGGGGAAGGCGTACGCCTGGTCGGGGTATCGCTCGTCCTTGTAGTGCCGGTTGCAGAGGCCCTTGGCTCGGTGCGGTCGGGTGCATCCCTCGCGCTCGCAGCGCCGGGTGTTGCCGGCGTTGCTGCATCGGGTCGAGCAGAACCGCTGGTCAGATCGGGTGAGGCTGAAGGGCGCACGGCAGTGCGCGCAGGTACCCTGCTTCATGTCGGTCCTTCGCGAGAGGATCGGCCACAGCCCGGGGGTGTTGACGCACCCGCCGGGCCCTTTCGTTCATGGTCGCATCAGGGTGTGACGTCACCTGGCGTTCCAGCCGCCTGGCTGGGCTACTGAGGTGTGCCGGTCGTGGCAGCCCTTGCACAGCCCGCGCCCTCGGGTGGGGTCGTTGGCGTCGAGGCCTGCGTCGACCAGTTCGCGTCGGCTGAGGGGCCAGTGGTCGGCGACGGTGCTGGGCCGTAGGCACTGGCGGCCGTGGTCGTGGGTGTCGTCGGTGCAGACGCACAGCGGGTTGCGTCGTAGGACTCGGGTCCGGAACTGGGTCTCGTGCTTGCGGTCGTAGCCGCGCTGTCGTGCGGTGCCGCGCCGGGCTTCGGCCTTGGCCCGGCAGCCGGGGCATCGGCCGGTGGGGACGAGCTCGGGGCATCCGGTGGTGGAGCACGCCTTGAGGGCTCTGGGCATGGGTGCCTCCGGACTCAGCACGGCGGGCGCGGGGTGCGTGATCCCGCGCCGTCCGGACGCTGCATCGGCGTGCCCGCCGTGCTGAGGGTTCCGGGTACGACAACGGCCCGGGAGCGTGGTGCTCGTCCGGGCCGTTCGTGTTTCGGGCAGGGTTCGTCTACCAGTTCGGAGTGATCAAATCATGCGGCGACGGGGGTGTTGGCGTCAAGTCGGCGCTTGCGTCCGCGTCCGGAGAGGTACTTCGTGGCCTCGATGTCGGTGGCCTTGGCCAGGGGGTATCGGACTTGGGGGCGGCCGTGTGGGTCGGTCATGCGGGCTTTGGGTAGGCCGTCGCGGGTGGCCCAGTTGCGGAGCATGGCGGGGGTGACGTCGGGTCCGAGTCGGCGGGCGATCTGGGTGGCGGTGCCCCAGTGGTCGCCGTCGTGGGGGATCAGGTCGTCGTGCACGGTTCGATTGTTCCTCAGGCGGTGGCGGTGAGTGGGTGGTCGGGGCCCCAGATGTGGGGGATGTCGGCGACGCGGGTGGGCATGGTGCAGGGGCAGTTGGGTCCGGTGCACAGGCAGGTGGTCGTGCACGTGACTGTCCACGTGGTGCGGGGTCCGGTGGTGTGGGCGGTGAGCTTGCGGCGGGCGCAGCGGGGGCAGCGGATGCCGGTGAGGGCCTGGCCGGCGGGGTCGAGGTGGAGGGTGTCGCGGATGCGGGTGTCGGCTTCGTCGAGCCAGAGGGTCAGGTGCCGGGCGGTTGACGGCCGTAGGCGGGTGGTCAGCGCCTGGATGCGGGCGAGCGGGTCCATGCCGAAGGACGCCTCGGTGCTGCGGCCGTCGAGGTTGTCGGCGAGCCAGGTGAGGGTGGCCGTGGTGGATGTGGTGAGGCGGGCGAGGCGGCCGTCGCGGAACTCGGGTTCGAGGGTGCTGACGGCGGTGCGGCCGACGAGGTCGCCGTGGCCGCCTTGGCCGGATGGGCCGGGCATGGGCCGCCAGGCTTGGATGGCGCCGGCGGCGGCGATGGTGCGGGCTTCTGCGCGGCGTGCGTTGGCTTCGGCGGTGACGGCGTTGTCGAGGTGGGTGCGTGCGGTGTTGAGGGATCCGGCGGCGCGGGTGGCGTGGAGCTGGTGCGGGTGGGTCACGGCGTCTCCGGTTCAGGCGGTGCGGGGGTAGAGCTCGATGACGACGGCCTGGTGCTCGCCGTCGGCCTGGTGCTCGTCATCGGTGGGTGGTGTGCTGGCGGGTGCGCCTCGACGGCAGAGCGGGCACTTCGGTTGGCCGTCGTGGCGGGTGCCGGCGGCGAGGGCGGGGTGCTTCGCGCAGCCGGGTCGGCGGCCGGCGGGCCGGGTGGGCGCCGGGGGTGGTGCGGTCGTCTCCTCGATGGCGGGCTCGGCGGCCGGGGCGTCCGGTGCGGTGCTCGACCCACCACCCACATCCGAATCCGAATCGTCGTCGACGCCGTCCGCGCGCGGACCTGTCAGGGCCGTACGGACATCTCCACGGTTTGCCAGGTCGTAGTTACCTACGTGGTCACTGATAGGTGGCAGGGGCCGGAAGGGCCGCAGATTCGCCCTTGTGGCCCCCGCAGACGACGGTTCTGCGGCCCTTGCGGCCCCCGCAGATTCGGCCGGATTCGGCTCGTCTGCGGCCTCTCCGGCCCCCGCAGACGGCTCGGTTGCGGCCTCTGTGGCCCCCGCAGAAGTGCCGTTCTGCGGCCCGTCCGGCCCCCGCAGATCCGGGCGGGGCGCGTACTTCCCGCGGACCTTCTCACGGCACCGGTCGATCTCCAGGCGGTGCCGGGCGGGCGACCACACGTCGATGCCTTCGCGGTCGAGGAGATCCTCGGGGATGGTCAGCTGCCACTCGTCGGCGTCACCGCGGCGTTCCCCTTCGGCGACGAGGTGCAGCAGCCCGTAGCGGACCAGCACGGCGACGGCGGCCTTGACGGTGCGGTAGTCCATCTCCAGGTCGACGGCGATGCGGGCGAGGCCGGGGCGGATGTCGCGGCCGGTCTTGTGGGTGGCGTACCGGGCGAGGCGTTCGGCGACGGCGTGGATGCGGGCGCCGGAGACGTTCTTGCCGAGGGCCTTCTGGGTGCCGAAGCGGACGCGGGAGAGTAGTTCGGTCCAGGTGTGGACTGAGGTGCCGCGGTCGCTGTAGGTCTTCAAGGCGGGCCTTCCGCTTGGTTCGGATGTGCTGGCCCGGACCGCCGTGGTGGCGGTCCGGGCCGGGTGGGTCAGCGGCGGATGTCGGCCTGGTAGACCCGGGGCTCGATGTGCTCGGACGGGAGGCCGCAACCGGTCGACCGGAGGTGCCGCAGCTCGACGTCGACCAGGCGCTCGTCGACGAACCGGCCGATGGTGATGGGCCGGCCGCCGTGGCAGCGGCAGTCGCCGGGGCCGGCCGGGACGGTGTCGGCGATGCCCGCCCGGGTGCGGATGCGGGTACGGCCGCGTGGGGTGTTGCGGGCGGGGCCGTTGGCGATCGGGGTCACGGTGCTGTGCTCTCCTTCGTGCGGGTGGGTCATCGGCGCCGCTTGCGTGCGGGTGCCGGGCCTGGTGCGGCGGTCTGTTCGTGGCAGGTGGAGCAGGCGGCGGGGTACCACTGGCGTCCGCTGCCCGTGCTGTTGGCGTTGGGCTGGCTGGTGGTGGTGTAGGGCTGGCCGGCGGGGAACAGGTAGCCGCCGTCGCGTCGGCAGGTGCCGACGGGTGCGTGTTGGGCGAGGGCGTCGAGCCAGGGGGCGGCGTTGACGGCGCGGGTGCCGTCGAGGAGGAAGCGCCTCCAGATGCCGCCTCGGCCGGGGTGGTGGATGAGCGGGGCCTGGTGGGTCACGGCCGCCTCACCGCCCAGGGCCCGGTCCACCCGTTGCGCGGCCGGTAGGTCCAGGTGCGCCGGTGCTCGTCGCCCACCCACTCCTGAATCTCGGTTTCGCGGCCGGGCCAGCCGGCGTACGGGCCGGTGGGGCTCCGGCGGTGCTGCCTGACGGCGACCTGGGCGGCGGCCAGGGAGCCGTAGACGCCGAGGATTCGCAGCGTCTCCTCGTAGTCCTGGACGGGGTCGACGGCGATGAACACGCGCGCCGAGTGCGGGGTGGCGGTCACCGGTTCACCCCCTGGCCGATGGCGATGTGCTGGTCGACGGCGGCCGTGGCGCACCACCAGCAGCGGAGGTATTCGGCCCAGGCGGCGGCGGTGGCCGGGTCGTCGAGCCGGTCGGTGCGGACGCTGATCCGGGCCTGGGTGGTGGTGACGGCGGCGACGGCGGGCCGGCCGCAGTCGGGGGTGGCGCACACCGGGGCGGTCACCGGTTCACGCCCACGTCGGCAGGGGCGTCGCGGTGCGGGCACTTCACCCAGACGCGGCCGTCGGCTTCGACCAGGGCGGCGATCAGCTCGTACGGGACGTTCGGGTGGCGTTCGATGCGGCGGACGGTCCACACGCCGCGCCAGGGCGAGCCGGGCACGTTGTAGGTGGTCTGCTCGCCGACGCGGACGTCGGCCCAGGTGCGAGGGCGGACCGGAGAGGCCGGTGGGGTGTCGAGGGCGAAGAGGTCGAGCTGCTGGGCGGTCATCGTGCTGCCCTTCGCCGGGTGATCCGGTGCCACCAGCGGCGTCGGGCCGGCTCGACGTAGCCCCGGCCGCCGGGCAGCCATACCGCCTTGCCGGTGGCGGCGGCCTCGGTGATGGCGGCGGCCACCTCCGCCAGCTCGTCGGCCGGGGCGTCGACGGGCTGCACGGGTCCGTGCTCGGGGGTGTCTCCGGGGCGGGCGGGCCGCCAGGTGGCGACGTCGCGGCGGGTGGCCGGCCGGCCGGGCGTGGTGCCGGGGACCGGGCGCCGCCACCACGAGGGCGAGCCGGGGGCGCTGTCGGGGTAGGTGGCGTAGCCGGGCCTGGTGTGGGCGAGCTTGCGCAGCTGGTCGTCGTCCACGTCAGCTCTCCCCGTTTCGGTGGCGTCGCCGCTCGGCGTGCAAGTTCTTCAGGGGCCGCCAGTAGCCGCCCCCGACGTCCTTGCCCCTGACCCGGCCGCCGACCCAGCGGCGGCACGGCTTGCCGGTCTCCGCTTCGCACTTCGGGCAGGGCCGGGAGGTCGGGTTGATGGCGAGGGTTCCGCCGGTGACGGCACGGGTGGGTGCGTGGCGCTTCCCGCCGTTGATGGCGCTGATATGTGGCACCGGTCAGCCCTCCGCTGAATCGAGCCGGTCGCCGATGAGCAACCTGTCGGCCAAGTCGTTCGCCGCGACCTCGTACCGGCCGCCGGGCAGGCCGGTGGGCAGCTGCTCGGCGGCCAGGTCGCCGACGATGCAGATCACGGCCGGCCCGGTGGGGGTGTGGACGGTGCAGCCGGCCGGGTGCTCGACCGTCCACGTGCCGTCGTCGGCGACGACCAGGACGTGCCGGCCGACGCTGGGGGCGGGGTACGCGGCGAGGGCCTGGATCAGCTCTACGTGGTCCGCCGGGAGGTCGGCCGGGTCGACGCCTGGCGGCCGGAGGTTGGCCTCCAGGGCGGTGGCGGCGATGTAGAGGCGGTCGGCGGCCTCGCGCGGGTCGGCCGGGTCGTGGCCGGTCTGGTCGGCAATGCAGTAGCGGCCGGCTCCGTGGCGGTGGGCGGGTGCGCCGGGTGGGCAGGGGCAGTCGTCGGGGCGGTGGCAGGTGCACGGGCACCCGCCGCCCGGGGTGAGCCGGTCGGCCGCGCGGATCGCTTCCTCGGCGGTGCTGTAGAGCGCGCCGGGGTGCTCGGGGTTGCGGCGGTCGTCCTCCCAACCCAGCGCGGCGAGCGCGGCCAGGACGCGGGCCGAGTCGACGTCGGTGGGTGCCGGGTGGGTGGGGATGAGCCGGCCAGCGGCGGCCAGCGCGGCCAGCACGGCGCGGCCCATGCACTCCGGCGTGGTGCCCGGGGTGGCCCAGAGGGCAGCGAGAGCCATCTCGGCGGTCCGGATGTCGGCGGCGGTGTACGCGCCGTCGGCGTGGGCGTCCGGCTGGCCGTCCACCCCGGCGCACGCGGCGTGGACGACGACGGCAGCACCGGTCATCCACCCAGACGTCGCCCGGTCGTCGACGTGCGCGCCGACGTAGACCAGGACGACGGGTTCGCCGCCGAGCTGGCCATCGCAGACGGGGCAGTCCTGGCCGTGGAGGTGGTGTTCAGGCCGCAGGGTGCGGATGCCTTGGGTGTGGACGGTGGCGTTGGCGGGGACGCGGATGGGGATCATCGGCGGTTGGCCTTTCGGAGCAGGTCAGCGAGCAGACGCGCCCGCAGGGGCTTGGTTCGTAGGCGGCGGATGATGTGCGGCCACGCGTACCGGTGGAGGTGCCGGCGCACCCACGCGTCGGCCGCCGGCCGGGGGCCGTGGCAGGCGCAGACGCAGCCGGCGTCGTCGCACCCGGGCAGCCCGGTTAGGCAGGTCATCGACACGTGGCCGGCCCGCCCGGACGGGCCGTGGCCGGTCACCGCCGGCCCCGCTTCGCCGCGCGCCGGGCCGCCCGGTTCCCCAGGGCCCGTTCCATCGCCGCCACGTCACCGCGCGGCCCCTCCACCCGTAACAGGGCCATGGCGGCGGCGGTGGGCGACTGGTGGTCGTCGGCGATGAGGCGGGCACCCCGGTAGGTGGCGACCGCGTACCAGCGGACCTGGTGGGCGGGGGTGTCGTCGTCGCCGGTGTGGCCGATTTCGATGTCGGTGGCTCCGGCGCGGCCGGCGAGGTCGACGCAGGCGATCAGGATGTCGTCGTTCATCCGGTCACCGCCGGGGCGGCCGGGGCAACCAGGTGCCTCGGGTCGTCGAACCAACCCCAGCACTCCAGGCACTGGGTCGAGTCCAGCCGCACGAACTCGTGCGGGGTGTCCGTGGCGGCGTAGATCCCGAGGCGGGACGGCAGCGGCCACCCGTCGCGGGCTTCGGCCCGGCGGGCCTGGTGGATGGCGTGGGGGTGTCGGGTCTGGCTGGCCAGGGTCCTCACCGGGCCTCCTGTGCGGTGGTGGGGTGGCGGGCCGCGCCGCCGGCCCAGGTGGGCTCGGCGGCGCGGTCACGGGGGTGGCGCTCGTCGACGGGCGGCCCGAACCGCTCGTCGACGAGCACCCGGTACAGCTCGGCCGGCTCCGGCTCGCCGGTCATGGCTCGCTGACCCCGGCCCTGCGGCGCTCGATCACCTGCGACCACAGCTCGGTGAGCGCCTCGAACTCGTCGCGCATCGCGGCCATCCACTCGCCCTCTTCGGGCATCGCCGGGGTCGCCGCGTCGAACCCGTACGCCACGGCCTCGTCGAGGGTGATCGTGGCCCGGTAGAACGAGCCGAGCAGCTGGCCGAGGACGCAGTAGCAGGTGTTCGACATCGACAGGTTGTCGACGTCGATCGGTCCGCCGTCGCCGTCGCGGGGCCGGTCGGTGCGCCACCACCCGGGGTGGTGCTGGTCCAGCCAGGCCACGCCGAGGTCGACGCGGGCGCGGAGGTCGCTGAGCATCATCGGGGCGGTCACGACGGACCACCCCCGGCCGGCGGCGCGATGCGCAGCAGCTCCCGCAGCCGCGCCACGTCGGCCGCCCGGAACGTGCGCAGCTCCTCCGATGCGTCCACGTCCGCGTCTTCGCACTCCTCCGTGCACTCGTCGCGCCCACACGGGCACACGATCGGCGCGGGCACCAGCACCCGGTGCCCCTGCTCGCACCCGACGTGCCAGTGCCCGACCTGCGCGTCACCGGGCCCCGGCGTCGCCGGGTCGGTGAGGTCGTCGTGGATGAGGCCGTACGCCATGACCCAGCGGATGTGCAGCGGGTCGTCACACCCGGGCAGGGGGCAGGTCAGCTGGTCGTACGGGTTGGGCTCGGGAGTCGTCACGCCGGCTCACCGCCCTCCGGCGGGACCGGGAAGGCCACCGCCGCCCACTCCGCCGCCGCCCAGGACGGCTGGCCCTCCGCCAGCGGCGACGGGTCGTTCATCGCGGTCGCGGCGGCCAGCGCCAACGTCGCGTGGACATGCGCGGCGGCGATGACCTCGGCGCTCGGGGCGGTGTAGTCCCGCTCGTGCTCGGGCAGGGTGCCCTGCTCCAGCAGCCGCTCGGCCTCGCGGTAGTGCTCCGGGCCGGTCACAGCGGATCCCCCGAGCCGGAGAACGCCGGCAGGCCGGCCGCATTCCGCTCGTCCCGCCGGGCCATCAGCTCGTCGCCCGACGGCTCCGGCACCCCGTCCTGCTCGCCGTCCTGCTCTTCGTCCTGGCCCTCGTCACCGCCGCCGGGCACGACGTCGAACAACGTCGGGTCCCCGTCGAGCGACTTCCCCGTCCGGTCCTTGTACCGGTCCGCGAGCAGCTCCCGCACCCGATCCGCGTCCGACCCCTCCACCGGCTCGATGTGCGTGATCTGCACCGTCGGGATCTCCACGCCCTCGTCGATCTCGTCCGACACCCGCTTGACGTGGTACGCCACCACCGCGTACCGGGTCCCGCGACGCTGGTCGAGCAGCTCCCGCTCGATACGGTCCAGGCCGTTGAACTCGCGCTGGGCGCGGGTCAGCTGGGCGGCCATCTTCACTGCCACGTGCTCTCCTTGATGTTGTGCTCGGCGGCCCGGTCCATCGCCGGGTCCTGCCGTCGCCGGGCGGCGGCGTGCCACAGCAGCGCCACCCGGATCGCCTCCGCCCGGGTCGTCCGGGCCCGGTCCCGCTCGGCCGTCAGCCGACGCACCTCCGCCGACACCAGCCGCGCCAGCCACCTACGCACCGGGCACCACCTCGCGGCGCACCACCAGCACCGTCACCGGCACCAGCGGATGCTCGTGCCGGAGTCCCGGCACCGTCGTCCGGAACCCGCACGTCTCGCACTGCCGGGCGTCGTACCGCCACAACGTGCCGACGTCCCAGCCACCCTTCGCCCGGGTCAGCGCGCCGCGCAGCTGCTCCACCTCGTCGGTCCGGCAGGCCAACTGCGCGGACAGCCGCATCACCGCCGCCACCCGGTCCCGCGCCGCGTCGGCCAGGTCGACGTCGACGTCCACGCCGAGCGCGCCCCGGATGCGGCCCAGCTCGACGTCCAGCTCTTCGACCCGCTCGTACGCCTGGTCGCGCTGCACGATCGCGCCGTCGTGTTCCCGGCGGGCCAGGTCGCGTTCCTGGCACGCGCCGATCACCGACTGGGCCATCCGGTCTGCCTCGCCGCGCGCCCGCCCTAGCTCGACCTCCAGCCGGCGCAGCTCGCCGTGTAGCCGGTCGACCTCCGCCTCGGTGATGCGCAGCGCCGCGTCCGCCTCGCGGAGGTCGGCGGCCGGGTCGACGCCACGCTCCGGAAGCGGCTCCAGGTCGACGTCGTCCGGGCGGGCCGGCTCGAACCCGGCCACCTGCACGCCCAGGTCCGGGCCGTCCGGCCGCACGTCGGCCACGCCAGGGACCGGACTGGCCGGGTCGGACTCGACCACGCCGGCCAGCTCGGCCCGCTCGGCCACCACGTCCTCGCACATCGCGTGGTCGTGCTCGCCCCCGTCCTCACCGTTCGGGTACGCGCACGTCGGCTCCGGCTTGGTCGGCGGCGACTTCGGCGGCAGGTACTTGTCGCACCCGCACTCCGGCTCCTGACACCCGGCCTTGCCCCGCTTGTGCCTCCACTGCGGATCGCCGCACCACCGGCACGGCCCCAGGTCCGCCGGCAGCTCCCCGGTCACCGGGCACCACCAGGCACCGTGGCCACCACCGGACCCGCCTCCGTGGCCAAAGTCGGCCACGCCACGTTCTCCAGCGCCCGCCGCTGCTGCGGCCGGGACACCCCCGCCAACGGCTGCCCGTACGCCGCCATCCCCATCGACAGCAGCGACACCGCGTCCGCCTGGTCGTGCCCGTCAACGTGCACCAGCCGCCCGTACGTCGCGGTGACCGCCTCCAGCACCTGGCCCTTGTTCGCGTTGCCCTTCCCCGTCGCCCACGTCTTCACCTCGGGCGGGTGCACGTCCCGGTAGGTGATGCCCTTGACGTGCAGCCAGTGCTTCACCACCCCGTGCAGCTCGGCGAGCCGGAGCGTGGTCGCGCCCTTCCCATCGAAGAGCGGCAGCCACTCGATCAGCACCAGGTGCGGCACGCACTTCACCGCGGCGGCGACGTCACGGAGCACCGCGTCGACCCGGGCGTGATCCATATCGGTCGCGCCGTGCGCGGTCCGGGCGGTGTGCACGGTCCGGGCGAGCAGACCGGGCCGGCCGTGGTGATCGTGAGTCGCGGCCAGGCCGGTGGCGGCGAGGGACAGGTCCAGGGCGACCATGCGCAGGTCGTCGCCCATCAGAACGGTGCCTCGCTGTCGTACTGCCGGCCACGCAGCCGGTCACCCACCCACCGGGCCGCCCGGTGCACCCGCCAGGTCAGCAGCCACCAGACGTGCTGGACCCGAGTGGGGTTGCACGCGGCGCAGTGCCGGCGGCCGATGTAGCCGCTGTCGCCACACGGGGGGCAGTGCGGCTCTTCCTGGGCACCCCAGGCCGGCTCCTCGTAGGCGCCCCAGTGCGGCTCGTCGTCGAACCAGTCGTCCACGTCGGTCACCTGGTCACCGCCGGACCGGCCAGGCCCTCAATGAACCGCCGGGCACCCTCGACGCCGCCCAACCTGACCTCACCGGCGAACAGCCCCAGCAGGTCGTCGTGGAGGATCGCGCGGGTGCCCTCGTGCTTGCGCGGGTCGGACACGAGCGACGCCATCGCGTTGACGGGGTCGTCGAGGTCGACGTATTCCAGCGCCCGGCCCTTGGCCCAGGCGAAGTGCTCGGCGGCGGTCACTGGCCGGCCGATCCGGGCTGCGCCACCTCGGCGTCGCCCCACCCGGCCGCGTCGTCGACCGGCCCCGCCGAGAACTGCTCCGGAGCAGGCCCCGGCCGAGCCGACGCCTGCGCGGCGATCTCCTCCGCCGTCACCCGAGGCGGGAACTCCTCATCGACCGCCAGCTCACCGCGCCGGATCGACTGGAACACCACGCTCAAGTCGGCGACGTCGGCCGCCGTCCACTGACCGCGCTTGCGCTCCAGCCGGTCCTCGATCTGCGGCACCCGCACGCCGATGCCCGCGAACGCCGCCACCATGTCCGTGATCCGGTCGACCAGCGGCTTGCCGTCGCCACGCTCGATCGTCTGCCGGCACCGGTCCTTCGCCTCCTCGACGAAGTCGGCCGGCAGCGCCGCCAGGATCGACTCCCGGACCGCCCGCGCCCCGATGTTCTGGTTGTTGAGGTAGACGTCCTGGAGGTCGGTCAGCGGCTTGCGGGCACCGCCGGCCATCTTGGCGTGCGGCACCTGGAAGGTCCGCGACGACCGGACGTTGGTCTGCTGGTCCCACGCGTACGCGCGGATCTCGGACATGCCGCGGTCGTCGTCGCGGTGCAGCTCGTGCACCCCGTAGTCCATGTTTCCCCAGATCCGGGCCAGCTCCCGAGCGAGGTGCACGGACGGCCCGGTGCCGCGGTTGCGGACGGAGTAGAAGGCGCGGCCGGCGAGGCCGGTGCGGTCGCACGCCGACCGCATCTCGGCCCAGGCTCGGTTCATGTCGCGGGGGTTCTGCTGGGCGACCTGGACGGCGGCGGCGACTTCGGCGACGGCGCGGGCCTGCTCGACGGCGGTCGTCTGGGTGGCCGGTGCGGGGATCGCCGCGGCCGGGGTGATGCGTTGGACGGCGTTGGTGGTCAAGACTGCTCCTCTGCCTGGGCGACCAGCGCCCAGGACTCGTCGGTGCCGATGCCGACCGCGTCGAGTAGCGGCAGCGCCGAACGGCGGTGGATTTCCTGGTTGCGGACTCCGGCGATCACGAGGTCACGCACCCGGTCGCGCATCTCGATGGCGCGGTTGTGTGCGTCGGCCTCCGCGACCACGTACGCCCGGTAGATCCGGACCTGGTGCACGCCGGGGACCTCACGTCCGCTCTCCAGGTCGATGCACCTCGCGTCGGCCGGCCGCTTGCAGCCGGGGCACGGCACGGTGCACGCCCTCTCCAGGTCGTTCACTGCGATAGCTCCATCTCGTATTGGCGCTCCACCCATCCGGGGAGCGAGATCAGGGCGACGTCGTCGCTGTAGCCCGGCCACCGGCCCGACTCGGTGCACGACCGGTAGAGGTGCCGGGCCTCCCGGTTCAGGTGCGCGGCGATCCGCAGCGCCGTCGGGTCCGGCTGCGCCACCGTCACCAGGTACGGCGGCTCTTTCTCCTGCGCGATGAACACGACCACCGGGTCCGCGTGCAGACCCAACGCCCGAATGCCGCTCTGGTACCAGTCGGCCTGCCGGTGCCAGCCGTGCTCGGCGATCGCCTTGACGAGGTCGTCGGGGGCCGCCGACCGGCACGTCTTGTAGTCCGGCACGATCAGCCGCGGCCCGCCGGTGGAGCGGGTCAGCCAGTCGATGCGGGCACGGCACTTCACCCGGGTTTCCGGGTCGACCCAGAACAGCGACGCCTCCGGGTCGCCCGCGCCGGGTTTGAGCAGCTGTGCGGCGACGGGGTGTTCGCGGAGCTTCGCGGCCATCGCCTGGACCCGCTCGTAGTCGGAGGGGCGCAGCGGCACCTTGCCCTCCGCGCGGGCCCGCTGGACCTTTTCCTTGACGGCGTTGGTGTTCCAGACGTCCGGTCCGGACTTGCTGTCGCCCGCGATCATCACGGGGCCGGGGCCGGCACCGAGCATCATCGTGTGGGCGGCGTGCCCCAGCTCGAACACCTTCTTGACGGGCTGCGGGTTGTCGCGCTTGTGGCGGAACAGGGCCGGGCAGGATGGTGGGAGCAGGTCCCGGGCTCCGGTGGACGACAGCGATCCGCCGGGGACGGGGTCGCGGTGGTAGTCGTCGTCGGACACCCCGAGGTAGACGCCGGGCTGCGTGACGGTAAACGGCTTGGCGGGCGGGGTGGTGCCCGCCGTCGTGGTGACGGCGGGCACCTGGTCGGGCTGGACGGTCATCCGACGTCCACCCAGTCGGCCTCGGTCTCGCGGTCCGGGCAGTCCGGGTTGCCGCACGGCATGTCCTCGACGAGCAGGCACATCGGGCAGGTGGTCGGCGTGTCGTCGTCGAGCCAGTTGACGTCGAGTACGACCTCGCCGCAGATGGCCACGTTGTCGTCGCAGCAGAAGACGTGGACGGCGTCGTCGTCGGTGCTGGTGCTGGTGCTGGTGGCCGTGTCGGTCAGGGGCGCGGTCATCGGCCGGCCACCGCCGCCCGGTATGCCGAGGACAGCTCGGCGGGGAGCACGTCCAGGGCGACGAGCACGTCGACGGCCTGCCGCACCGACGCGACCGGGTGCCGGCTGTGGTGGCCATCAACGCCGACGTACCACTGCCGACCGACCTCGGTCAGCGGCCGGCGGTAGACGGTGACCTCGGTGTCGTCCCACGCGACGGCGATGGTTGCGTTGCTGGCCGAGCCGGCGTTGGCCCAGCCAACCCAGGTGACGGTCCAGCCGTGGGTGCGGGCCCAGCGGTGGACGGCGGCGAGCAGCTGCCGGTCGGTCGGCTCGGCGGCCGGCGCGGTCGGCTGGGCGGCACGCAGCCGGCGGACCTCGGCGATCAGCGGCCGGAGGTACTGCACCAGCTGGCCAGCGGACCATGCCTTCTCACCGCCGGGCCCGATCGCCCTGTCGTACCGCGCCAGGTCGGCCTCGATGGCGTCGAGGTTGGCGTCGAGGTTGAACGGGGCGGTCACCGGGCACCCGCCGTCGCGCGCTGCTCGGCCGCGATCTCCCGCAGCATCCGCGCCGCGATGTCCGCCGGGCTGTCACCGTGCCGCCGCACCACCTGCGCGTGGATCAGGTCCGCGTACGGGGGCGTCCACGGCACCTGCCGGGCGGCGAGGGTGACGGGCTCGGTGTGCGCGGCGGCCGGCCGGAGAGCGCCCCGGCGCGGGGGCATCGGCCGCCGGTCCACCGTCCACACCACGTCCCGGCCGGTCGCGTTGGTGGGCCACGCCAGGCGCGACCCGGGGGCGGCCGGAGCCGGGTCGACCGGCCGGGGCAAGCCACCCGGCGTCGGCCGGTAGTCGGACACGCTGTACCCGTCGTCGGCGACGGCCCGCCGGGGACGGACGAGGTGGATCAGGGCGGCACCGCCACCGAACAGGGACAGGACGCCGCCGGACACGGCCAGGTCCACGACGATGCTCATCGGCCCACGCCTTCCCGCACGGCGGACGCGATCAGGTCGGCGGCCTTCGCCCGCACAGCCGCCACGACCTTCGCCTTCTCGTCGGCGATGGCCTCCGCCAGTTCCTTCTTGATCGCCTTGTCGACGGCCTCGGCGATGAACTTCTGCACCACCGTCTGGCCGTTGCTGCGGTACGAGTCGTCGACCTTCCGGGTCAGGTACGACTTGGCCTCCGCGATCACCAGCTCGGTGAGGGTCGTCGGCTCACCCATCGGCGCGCCGAAGGTGTTCGTGCGCTGGATCGGGGCGGTCATCGCGGTGGCGATCTCGGCCTGGACGGCGGCGCGGATCTCCGACTCGCGGATGATCGGCACCAGCTTCCGGGCACTGGCCCAGTCGTCGGCGGTCATCAGGTTGCGGGTGATCTGCGTGGCGACGGCCTCGCCGAGGGTGCGCGGCACCCGGTCGCCGTCGTCGTTGTAGCGGTGGCCGATCTCGCTGGTCAGGTCGACGTTGTCGACCTGGAAGGTGATATCCATCAGGACTCTCCAGGGGTGAGGTTGCGGAGGTACTGCGCGGCCTCGTCCGCGACCTGGTCCCCGTGCAGCAACACGGCCTCCTGGTCGGGCGAGAGGATCGGCGCATCGGGCTGGAGCAGGGCGGCGGCCGTCGCCGCGTGCTCGTCGAACGTCAGCGGCTCCGGCGTGCCCACGAACGGCGGGCCCGGGTCGTCGATGGTGGGGGCGACGATGACGGCGTGCAGCAGGATCACCGCGCACACGGCGAGCGTGCAGCCGACGATCACCCAGGCCGTGGTGCTCATCGGGTCACCGCCCAGACCAGGGCGGCGAGCAGCAGCACCGACACGGCCACGGCGGCCCGGATCGCCACGGTCACCGCCCGGTCCACCCGGGCCTGCCGGGTGTCCTCGACGGCGCGGAGCTTCCCGCAGTAGCAGGTGCCCACCCTGGCCAGGTCGTCCCGGCAGCCCTCACCGATCGGGGACCACGGGGTCCGGTAGTCGCGCAGCGCCCAGCCGGCGACGCCGGTCCAGCACTGACCCGGGACCAGCCGCTCCCACCAGGTGGCGATGAGCCAGCGCAGACGCGCCCGGCGGCTCACCGGTCGCCCCCGATCGTCAGCGTCCCCACCACGACCACCGACGTCGCCCGCATCCCCCGCAGCAAGCACGGCTCGCAGCAGTGGTCACCCTCGGCGGCGCAGTAGAAGTCGCTCGACGGCGTGCACACGTACTTCGCGCCGCACCGGTCGCACTGCACCGGCTTCCACCCGAAGTCACACGCCGAGTGGTCGACCTGGGCGTCGACGAACATGTCGACCGTGTCGCCCTTGCGGAGGAAGTCCTCGACCGGCGCGTACCGGCCGGGGAAGACGGTGTTGAGCAGGTGCTGCCGGATGATGGCCCGGCGGTAGCGGGCGTCGCGGCGGGCCCGGGAGCGGGCGCGTCCCCTGCTCATCGGGCACCCGCCGACGGCTGCACCGGTACCGACACCGCGTCACGCACCCGCCGCCGACCCTGGCGGGCCGGCACCGGCCGCCGCTTCAGCCGGTACATCGCCGCGTCGGCCCGGTGCAGCGTCGCCCCCAGGTCGCCCGGGATGACGTCCGCCCACCCGATCGACCCGGCGACCCTGATCCGCTGGCCGCCGGGCAGCGTCACCGTCCACAGCGGTGCCAGTGCCGCGAGCGCCCCCGTCTCCGGCCGGACGACGACCACGAACTCGTCGCCACCCAGCCGGGCCACCGTGCCCCACCGGGCGAGCTGGCAGGCCACCGACACGAGCACCGTGTCACCGGCCGTGTGCCCGTGCTCGTCGTTGACCTGCTTGAAACGGTCGAGGTCGACCAGGCCGAGACGCTCACCGGCGGCGACGGTCTGCCAGTGCTCGGCCAGGCCGGCGCGGTTGTAGACGCCGGTGAGGGGGTCGTGCAGGGCGAGGTGCCTGTAGTGGTCGCGCTCGGCGATGAGCTGGGCGACTCCGTCGAGCTGGCGGGCGGCCTGCGCGCCCTGGAGCACCGCCGAGTGCAGCTGCGCCTTCGCGGAGTGGAAGCTGAACGCGCCGTACGCCGAGGACAGGGCCAGGTTCGCGGCCTTCGCCTCCGCGATCGCGGTGTCAGACCGGCCCTCGTCGGCGAACTTGACGGACAGCTCGGCGTCCAGCTCGCGGTACAGGTTCGATGCGGCGATCGCCTGGGCGGCGGCCCGACGCATCGCGGTTTCGTGGCCGGTGACCCACTGGCGGTAGGCGTCGGTGATGGGGTCCATGGCGATCACGCCCCGGCCGGCGCGGCGACAGCGCCCCGGTACGACATCAGCGCGTCGTGGTCGGCCCTACGCTGCAAACCAACGTGGAACACCTCGTACGTGACGCCGCCGAACGTCCGGCTGGCGTGGGCGCTACCACCGTCGATGATGGCTTCCACGCCGAGCAGCTCGGCGGCGCGCATCACCTCCGCCTGCCCGGCCGCGTCGTCGTCGACGCGCACGCAGTGCGCGACCCGACGGCCCGGCAAAGGCAGGTCCGGGTTGGCCTCCAGGGCGTCGGCGAGGGCACGCAGGCCGGCGATCCGGGCGGCCCGCTCGTCGACGGCGCTCACCTGTCACCACCGGTGGTGTCGTCGGCCGGGGCCGGGCTGGTCACCGGGTACTCGTACGGGGCCTCACCCCGCGCGAACTTCCCCAACTCCTCGGTCAGCTCGGCGGCGTACGCGGCGCGCTCCGGGGTGCCGGCGGGAAACCGCACCTCCGGGTTGGCGATGTGCTGGTCCAGGGCCGCGACCGCCTCACCGCCCGACTCCCCGAAGAACACCTGCCCGCAGGCGCACTCGGCGGTGCCCTCGCCCTGACCGCCGGACGCGGCGACGTGCCGGTGCTCTGGCAGCGGGACCGGCTCCGGCTCCACCGGCGTCGACAGGCACGACACGTTCAGGCTCAGCGACATCGCGTCGTCATCACCCAGGTCCACCGTCACCGACCAGTGCACCCGACCCGACGCCACGACCTCCCGCACCTCGACACCGAACGCGTCGGCCCACACGCCCAGCTCGGCCGGCGACCCGACCGTCAGGGACACGTGCGTGCCGTACGTCGGCAGCGGCAGCACGTGCGACCGCACCCGGTCCGCGACCAGGCCGAGGCCGGACACGATCACGGACCGCTGCTGCCGGGCACGGGCATCCGCCACCATCCCCTCGGACGCCAGCAGCAGCCCGATGGTCGCGAGCTCGGTCCACATGCCCGGTGCACCCGGGCCGAGCGGCACGACCGTCAGCGAGACGTACTGCGCGCCGACCGCGTTGCGCCAGCTCGCGACGTGCTCCACGCGGAAGACGTTGTCGTCGCCGTCCTCGACGAGGGTGCCGGGCTGGACGGTGCCGTAGGTGAGGGGCTGGGGGTTGGGGATACGATCGGTCATCGACCTTGCTCCTGTCTGAAGCGGTGAGTGGGGTCGGTACGCGCGGGTCGTCCAGGCAGGGACGGCCCGCGTCTTGCTGTCCGGGTGGCCGGCCGGAGCCGTAGTCACGGCCGACCACCCGGAATCCCGGTCAGGCCGGACGCGGACCCGGAGCCGGCGGGGTGCCGGGCGAACCCGGGGCACCGGGCGAACCGGGCTGGATCGGGGCGGGGACCTGCGGGCTGTGGAGCATGGAGACCTCCTGCGGGAGGGTGGCCCGCGCCGGCGACGTCGACGCAGCCGGCGCGGGCTCCGACCAGACGGCCGGAGACTGGGTGCTGCTACCTGATCCGCGCGCCGGCCCGGATGCGCCGGCCCAGCGAGCGCCAGAACCGCTCGCGGTGGCTGCGGTCGCCGGGCAGCTCGTCCTGGGGCTGCCGGTACTGGTAGCTGCCGTTCGTCGAGCCGACGGTGGGGGTGCTGCGGCCGGGGCCGGTGCTGTTCCCGCCGCTGCCGCCGCTGCTGCCTCCGCCTGGGGGGTGCGTCATGCCGCGTCCTTTCCGTTCTCCGCCGACGCGGCGGCCATCGCGGCGGCCATCGCGGCGTCGAGCACTTCGTTGATGGAGGCCAGCTCGACGAGACGACGGCGGCCGAGCTTGCAGCTACGGAGCTCGCGGCGCTGGATCATGAGCCCGATCTGCCGGTAGGTGACGTCGCCGAGAAGAGCCTGGGCCCGCTGGACACTGACGAAGCGGGCCGCCGGGTCGATGCCCTCGACCTCTCCGTCCGTGCGAATGTCTGCGAACTTCTCTCCGTGCATGGAGAGACCGTAGCAGCTCTCCATGCATGGAGCGACTCATACTTTCGGCTGATCCTCCCTTGCACGGACGGTGTCCTATGGTTGGCCCATGCACACGTATTCGCACACGTTCCGAAAGAACGTGGCTCGGGGTCGGCCCGGTCTCCGTCCACGGAGAATCCGAACCGAGCCCGGTCTCCTCACCCTCGTCGAGCCGTACCGTGAGCCCGTGGCACCGCCCATCGAGGCGCGAAAAGCCCGCTTCGGCCAGTGGGTCAAGCGGGTCGTCGACCACGCCAAGGCCACCCGAGGACTCTCCGTCCCGAAGATCGCCGACCTAGCCGGCATCGGCAACCAGACGATC
The DNA here is from genome assembly GCF_007833915.1 of Micromonospora sp. HM134. Taxonomy (NCBI): domain Bacteria; kingdom Bacillati; phylum Actinomycetota; class Actinomycetes; order Micromonosporales; family Micromonosporaceae; genus Micromonospora; species Micromonospora sp. HM134. The sequence continues at coordinate 452,914 of NZ_CP041061.1, read as the reverse complement.
TACCGGTGGATCAACGCAGCCGGCGAGAAGCTCCCCGACCCCGAGAACGTGCGCGCCTTCTGCGACGCCGTCGGCGTCCCCACCACCGAGCCCTTCCAGATCCTCTGGCCCGGCCGCACCGACACGCCGACCCCAGCCCAGCCGCTCAGCGTCCTGGACGACGACTTCCAACTGCTCCAGCGCAGGCTCAACGACCCCAACACCAGCGAGTTCGAGCGGGAGTTCATCCGCGAGACGATCCGCCAGCTCGCCGACCGGCCATCCCAGCGACCCGGCCACACCCCCCGCCGCCGCAAGCCCGGCATCGCCACCTAGGAGGAACTGGTGCCCAGCAAGACTGGGCGTCAGGGGTTCCAGCACCGCGGCGTCTCCGTCGTCTGGAGCGACAAGCGCAAGCGCTACGAGGGCAAGGTGACCCTCGCCCGACGCGCCGACGGCACGTACGACCGCAAGAGCGTCTACGGCAAGACCCCTGACGTCATCAAGGCCGCCATCCAGCAGATGCAGGAGCGCGCCGACAAGAAGATCCCCGTCGCCGCCGGCCGGACACCCACCGTCCGGAAGTGGTTCGACCGGTGGCTCACCGAGATCCACCTCACCCTGGAGCGGCCTCTCGCACCCCGCACCGTCGACGCGTACCTGTCCGCCTGCCGCACGTGGATCTACCCGGCGATCGGCGACGTGCCCGTCGACGACCTGACCATCGACCACCTGGACCGGCTGTACGCGCGGATGCGCCCCCACGTCGCCCCGAGCTACCTGCTGAAGGTCCACGCGATCATCCGCCGGGGCATCGGCCTTGCCGCCGCGCGGGACCTGGTCCACCGCAACGTCGCCGAGCTGCGCGACAACCCGGGCAGCACCAAGGGCAGGCGACGCCGGCCGCTGACCGTCGCCCAGGCCCGGAAGCTCATCGCCGCCATCCAGACCCGGCCGACGGCGCTGCGGTGGATGGTCGGGCTGGCCATCGGCCCCCGGCAGGGCGAGGCCCTCGGCCTCACCTGGGCGTGCGTCGACCTCGACCAGGGCACGATCGCCCGGGACTGGCAGCTCCAACGGCTGCGGTGGCGGCACGGCTGCGACGACCCGGCGGCGTGCGCCGCCGAGCACTGCCGGCGGGAGGCGTGCCCGCCGACCTGGACGCACGGGTGCGCCCGGCCGGAGGCGTGCTACCGGCAGGCGTGGCGGTGCCCGGCCCGGGTGTCGGCCGGCCGGTGCCGGCTGCACCAGCGGGCGTGCCCGCCGCCGTGTCCGGCGGGCTGCACCCGGCACGCGGCCCGCTGCCCGGAACGCACCGGCGGCGGCCTGGTCCTCACCCGGCCGAAAACCTGGCAGGAGCCGGAGGGCGACGAGGTGGCAACCGACGTCGTTGCGCTGCCGGCGACCCTGCTGCGGGAGCTGGGCGAGCACCAGCGGCGGCAGAAGGCGGCCCGCCGGTCGCTGGGCGAACTGTGGGTGGATAACGACCTGGTGTTCTGCGGGCCGACGGGCCGGCCGATCGACCCGCGCGTCGACCTGGAGGACTGGTACGAGATCCTCGCCGCCGCTGGCCTGCCCCGGGCGGGGACGCACATCGCCCGGCACTCGGCGGCGACGATGCTGCTGGACGCCGGGCAGGACATGGCGACGGTGCAGCAGGTGATGGGCTGGTCGGACATCCGGACGGCGCGCCGGTACGCGACACCGTCAACGGCGCTGGGCCGGGGTGCGGCGAAGGCGGCGGAGCGGGCCCTGTTCCGGCCGGTGGCGGACCTCGGTGAGCGGCGTCGGCGGAAGGCTGCCGGGTAGGTTGTCCTCAGGATTGTCCTCAGATCGAGGCATCCCGATACGCGTGATCCGCTCCGGCGACCGCCGGGAACGGGAAAGGCCCTGGTCAGTGATAGTGACCAGGGCCTTTCGCCTACCCGAGCCGCCTGACGGAATCGAACCGTCGACCTACGCATTACGAGTGCGTCGCTCTAGCCGACTGAGCTAAGGCGGCAACGATCATCAAGTGTACGGTACGACCCCCGTCGGGACCGAGGGGGTTCCCCGTCGGAGGACCCGGACATCAAGGGACATCGGTGTCGGGCGGGACGGCTAGGCTGCCCGGGTGAGCGACGACCCCGCCACCCCCGAGCGCCCCGCCACCCCCGACGGCCCCGAAACGGACCCGGACGCCGAGCACGCCCCCGGTGAGCGGGCCGTCCGCAGGCCACGCGGCACCGATCCGGTGGAGCTGGGCTTCACGCCCCGCAAACCGGTCCCCTGGCTGGCGCCGTTCCTGCTGATCAGCACCGGCATCCGTACCCTGCTGGCGATGCTGTTCGGGGCGTACCTGGACAAGCGGGAGCTGCAGAACGCGCTCGACGCCAGGATCGGCGCGCAGGTCGGCCCCGACGGTGGGCTCTGGCTGGACTACGTGGCCGACCTGGGCGACGGCTTCGACGCCACGTACTCGGTGGCGTACCTGCTGGCCCAGCCGGAGCTGACCGTGGACGGGCACCGGCTGCCCCGGGCGCAGACCCTGGTGATGGGCGGCGACCAGGTCTACCCGTCGGCGGCCTACGAGGCGTACGAGGACCGGTGCAAGGGGCCGTACCAGGCGGCGCTGCCGGTGCCCCCGCCGCAGCGGCCGATGCTGTTCGCCGTGCCCGGCAACCATGACTGGTACGACGGGCTGACCGCGTTCCTGCGGCTGTTCGTCCGCTCCCGGGACCGCAACTTCGGCGGCTGGGGCACCGGCCAGTCCCGGTCGTACTTCGCGGTGGAACTGCCGGCCGGGTGGTGGCTGCTCGGCCTGGACGACCAGTCGGGGTCCTACCTGGACGATCCGCAGCTGTCGTACTTCGACGAGGTGGCCCGCCGGCTCGGCCCGGAGTCCCGGGTGATCCTGGCGGTGCCGGCGCCGACCTGGGTGAAGTCCGTCGACCATCCCACCGCGTACGACTCGATCGACTACTTCGTCCGGACGATCATCGCGCCCACCGGCGCGCACGTCCGGCTGCTGGTCTCGGGCGACCTGCACCACTACGCCCGGTACGCCGGCCCGGAACGCCAGCTCATCACCTGCGGCGGGGGCGGGGCGTACCTGTATCCGACGCACACCCTCCCCGAGCGGATCGAGGTGCCACCGAAGGACACCCTGTCCCGGCGGGCCAGCCGCACCCGCGCGTACGACCTGGTGGCCCGGTTCCCGGACGCGGCCCGCTCCCGCCGCTACGGCTGGGGGATCTTCCACCGGCTGCCCCGGCGCAACCCGGGTTTCGGGACCCTGCTCGGCACCCTGCACACGCTGCTGATGCTCGCCATGGCCGGGGTAGCGGCGAACCGGACCGGCACCGAGCAGCGGCTGTTCAGCGTCCCGCTGGTGATCATGTTGGGGGTTACGCTGCTCAGCGCGGCCTTCTTCGCCAAGCCGCCCAGCGCCGGCGGGAAACGGCACGCCCGGCACTGGCTGCTCGGCATCGGTCACGGTCTGGCGCACGTGGCGCTGGCGGTCGCCGGCACGTGGGCCTGGCTGCACCTGCCGTTCTACCACTGGCCGTGGCCGCTGCCGGCGGTCGCCGCCGCCGTGGTCTACGGCCCGGTGATCGGGCTGGTCGCCACCCAACTGGTGGCGGGATACCTGCTGGTGGCGGGGGCCTTCGGGGTCAACGTCAACGAACTCTTCGCCGGGCAGGGCATCGAGGACTCGAAGTCGTTCCTGCGGATGCGGATCGACCCGGACGGCACGCTGACCGTCTATCCGATCGCCGTCGACCGGGTCTGCCACGACTGGCAGCTCAACCCCGACCAGTCCGCCACCGCCTCCTGGCTGACCCCCCGCGCCCCGCTGACCCCCCGCCTCGCCGAACCCCCGGTGACCCTCACCTGACCCGGGTCACCACAGACCGCGCCGACGCCCGCCGCCGCACCGCCTGCCCGCCCGCCCTTCGACGTTGATCAAGAGGTTTGCGTCATCGGGCGCGCCCACACTGACGCGAACCTCTTGATCAACCCCGGCCGCCAGCGGGGGGCGGCGGCGCGGGCGGGGAGGTCAGGGAATGGATCATAGACTTCAGGGCGTGGAACGCGGCTGCGCGTTCGGCCCCGGTCATGCCGGAGAGCATTCTGACCTCGACGGAACGGACCGCCGCGCTCGCCCGTTCCAGGCTGCGTCGACCGCTCGGCGTGAGTCGCGTGGGCAGCGCCTTGCCGACGGGTGCCGCCGCAGGCCTGGTCACATAGCCCTCCCGTTCCAGATTCTGGAGCAGCACGTTCATCGTCTGCCGGGTGACGAACGCGCCCCGCGCGAGTTCGGAGTTCGACAGGCCCGGTCGCTGCGCCAGCAGTTCGAGGCAGGAGTAGTGCGTCACGCCCATCCCGAGCGGCCGCAGCACCTCCTCCATGGCCGCCCGCAGCGCGCTCGACGCCTCTTTCAGCAGGTAGCCCAGGGACGTCTCCAGGTCGACGCCCGCATCAGCTTGACTCATGTCAGCATTCTGACATAGCTTGGCATGTCAGGAAGCTGACATGACTCGAAGGAGCATCGCATGCCCGTCACCGGCCCCGACTTCATCTCGCTCCAGGCGCGCGACCTCGCCGCCTCGCAGGCGTTCTACGAGCGCTATCTCGGCCTCGTCCGCTCGCCGGCCGGCCCGCCGCACGCCGTCGTCTTCGAGACGAAGCCGATCGCGTTCGCCCTGCGCGACGTCGTCCCCGGCACCGATCTCACCTCCGTCACCCAGCCCGGCATCGGTGCCGCGATCTGGCTCCACGCCACGGACGTGCAGGCCATCCACGACGCGCTCGTCGCCGACGGGCACACCATCGTCGCCGCACCGGTCGACGGGCCCTTCGGCCGGACGTTCACCTTCGCCGACCCCGACGGCTACCAGGTCACCCTGCACGACCGGGCCTGAGGCACCGGCCCCGACGGCCCGTGCGCGACACCCGCAGACCGTCGATCAGCGCGCGGCACCTTCGGGACCGGCCAGGTCACGGCTCTCGTAGGCGCTCCGGGAGCCACAGACGTCCGCCCGGGAGCACATGGAGCGCGAGCCGTCGGCGTCCAGGCGGACGGTCACCGCGTCCCTCGGGACGCTGTGGCCGACCACCCGGCCGTCCCCCTCGGGCGTACTGACGCGGCTGCCGACCGCCGGGGCGGACTCGGCGAACTTGGCGTACAACGGGTGCTCGTACTTCAGGCAGCACATCAGCCGGCCGCAGGCGCCCGAGATCCGCAGCGGATTCAACGGGAGATCCTGGTCCTTGGCCATCCGGATGGTCACCGGCTCGAAGTCGTTGAGGAAGGTGGCGCAGCACAGGTCCCGGCCGCACGAACCGATGCCGCCCTGCACCCGGGCCGAATCCCGGGCGGAGAGCTGCCGAAGCTCCACCCGGCAGTGCAGGGTCGCGCCCAGGTCCCGGACCAGCGAACGGAAGTCCACCCGGTGCGGGGCGGTGAAGTAGACGGTCGTCCGGTCCCCGGTGCCCTCGGCGGCGGCCAGAACGTGATCCACCGCGACCACCTTCATCGGCAGGCCGTGCTCCCGGATCAGCCGCTTCGCCGCCACCTTCGCCTCGGCCTTACGCCGCCGCAGCAGCTCGTCGCGGCGCAGGTCGTCGTCGCCGGCCAGCCCGGCCAGCTTCGGGAAACCGTCGGTCTCCTCGGAAACCCACTGCGCCGCCCAGACGCACTCCGCCACCTCGGGGCCGTCGTCGGTGGGGACGAGCACCCGGTCACCGACCTGCGGGCTGAACTCCCCCGGGTCGAGGTAGTAGAGCCGCCCGTACCGGTTGAAGCTGACCGCGCAGAGCATGCCCATGCGTTCAGCCTACGACGGATCGACGGAACCGGTCCGGGTGCGGCGGGCGGGGCCCCCAGGTCGGCCGGCCCATCAGCCGATCCGCACCGGGCCGCCGTGGTACGACGACCCGCCGGTCGACCGCCAGGTCGACTCGGCGAGGCTGGGCGACCACTGGCGCAGCAGCGTCTCCGCCCCGTCGTAGGCCACCCCGAGCACCGAGAGCACCCGGGTGGCGATCTCGGCCGCCGCAGCCGCCCCGGCTGGCCCGGCACCCGCCCCGACAGTCGCCCGGACCCGGACCGCCTCGGTGGAGCCGAGCACCTCGGCCAGCACCCGGGCCACCGCCAACCGGCTGCCCTCCACCCAGTCGGCCAGCGCGTCGGCGTAACCGGCGGTGGACTCCAGCCGGCCCACCAGGCTCTCCGGCCCCTCGTCCAGGTGGCGCAGCAGGGCGGTGCGGGCCTCGTCGTAGGACGCCCCGGCCGGACCCGACCAGATCCCCGGATCGGTGAGGGCGGCGCACGCGTCGTCGTACCCCCGCACGAGACGGCGCACGGCGTGCCCGGCGGTCGCCAGCGGCGCGGGATGCAGGTCGAGGAAGGCGCGCAGGGCCTCCCCCGGCAGCAGTTGCATCCGGCGCAGCAGCGGCCAGACCGGGTGCGCCTCCGGGGCTCCGGCGGCGAGCAGCGTGTCGACCCGGGCGAGCAGGTCCAGGCCGGGCTCGGCGAGCCGGTCCAGCGGGTCCATCACGCCTCCCCGGCCAGCCTGCGGCGGGCGGCCTCGTCGGTGGACGTGTAGCGGTCGGCGGCGCTGCGGACGGCCGACGCGGCGGCGGCCAGCCGGGCGGCGGCGGCACCCGCCTCGCGGGCCCGCCCGTCGGTGGCGGTCGTCCACTGCCGGTGCAGGGCCCGGCCGACCTCGCCGGGACGGCCGGCGGCGTGCGCGCCGAACGCGGGATGCGGCGGGTCGGTGGCGGTGACCGTACGGGACAGCGCGGCGAGGGTGGCGCTGGCCTCGTCGAGGCGGTCGGCGAGGGCGCGCAGGGCGTCCATCTCACGCCCCCGCGAGCGGACGGTAGGCGGTGAACGTCTCGTTGTGCAGCTTCTCCCGGGCCCACTGGGCGGCGTCGGCGGCGGCCGTGACGGCGGCCTGCACCGAGCCGGCCACGTCCCGGGGGTGGCGGTTGTGCAGCGGCCCGAGGAAGCGCACGTCGGTGATCCGCCCACCGGCGGTCACCACCACCTCGACCAGCCCGTCGGGCGAGCGCACGGTCACCTCGACGGTCTCCACCGCCCGGTCGAACTCGGCCTGGAGGGACTCGATCCGGCGGTACCGCCGCACCGCCTCCTCGATCCACGCCTCGTCGATCTCGCCGCGCGGCATCCGATCTCCCCCCAGGTAGACCTCACCCTGCGTGCCACCACGATCACCGCAGCCCACCGGGACCGTACCGCACCCCGTCAACACGTGTCGATGGGCGGGAACCGGGGGTCAGCCGCGCCAGAGCGAGAGCATCATCGCCTCCACGGCGATGCGGGGTTTGACGTTCGCCTCGATCGCGGCCCGGCACTCCAGCACCGCCTCCAGCCGGCGCAGCGCCCCCTCCGGGGCCCACTTCTGCCCGCCCGCCTCGGCCAGCGTGGCGGTGTCGGTGTGCACCGGGGCGACCGGCGCGCGCAACGCCGAGGTGAGCGCGTCCCGGTAGAAACCGGCCAGGTCCACCAGGGCCCGGTCCAGGGCGTCCCGCTGGGCCCTGGTGGCCCGCGACTTCTGCCGCTTCTCCAGGTCCTTGAGCTGGCCGGCGGAGCCCCGCGTCGCGCCCGCCGCGCCCCGACCGGTGCCGCCCGCGCCCAGCGCGGTCTGCAACGCGGCCCGCTCGGCCGCGTCGGACTCCGCCACCGAGGCCGCCGCCTCCGCCTCGGCCGCCTCGATGAGCGCCGACGCCGCGTCCAGCGCGGTGCCCACCCCGGTCAGCCGGCGCGGCACCGCCAGCACGGCGTCCCGGCGCTGACGCGCCTCGGGGTCGCGGGCCAGCCGCCGGGCCCGACCCACGTGCCCCTGTGCGGCGGCGGCCGCCCACTGCGCCACGTCGGGCGCGATGCCGTCCCGCCGGACCAGCACGTCGGCGACCGCCACCGCCGAGGGCTGCCGCAGCGGTACGACCCGACACCGCGACCGGATCGTCACCGACACGTCCTCCGGGTGGGTGGACGGGGCGCAGAGCAGGAAGACCGTCCGGGGAGGCGGCTCCTCGACCGCCTTGAGCAGCGCGTTGCCGGCCGCCTCGGTGAGCCGGTCGGCGTCCTCGATGATCACCACCTGCCAACGCCCGCCGGACGGGGTGCTCGCCGCCCGCAGCACCAGGGCGCGCATCTCGCCGACGCCGATGGAGAGCCCCTCGGGGGCCACCAGCCGGACGTCGGCGTGCGTGCCGGCGAGCGTGGTGTGGCAGCCGGGGCAGACGCCGCAGCCGGTGCCGTGCACGCACTGGAGGGCGGCGGCGAAGGCGCGGGCGGCCACCGACCGACCGGAACCGGGCGGGCCGGTGAAGATCCAGGCGTGGGTCATCCCGGCCCCCGGGTCGACGGCCGTGGCGGTCCCCCCGGCGGCGGCCCCCTCGTCGGCCTCGGCCAGGGCGGCCAGGTCGTCGTCCGGGTCGGCGGTGGCGGAGGGTGCCGGGAGGTGGGCGGCGCGCAGCACGGCGGCGGCCGACGCGGCGGCCCGGCGCAGGGTGTCGACCGCGTCGTCCTGGCCGACCAGATCGGCGAAGACGTCCGGCATCAGGTCCGGTGCTCCATCCCCACCAGCTCCGTGTCGGATAACTCGGGCTGGACCGAGGTGTCCGGCCCGTGCGCCGGGCGCGGGTGCACGATGCCGGCCGGGTCCACCAGGAACTCCTGCACCCGGCGGCCGACCAGGCCGGCGATCTCGTCGACCGGGCGGGACGCGTCGAGCACCAGGTAACGCTTCGGGTCGTTGGCCGCGAGGTCGAGGAAGGCGTAGCGGACCCGCTCGTGGAAGGCCACGGACTCGGCCTCCAGCCGGTCGGCCCCCTGGTTGCGGGCGGCGGCCCGGGACAGGCCGGTACGCGGGTCGACGTCGAGCAGCACCACCAGGTCGGGCTTGAGCCCACCGGTGGCCCAGGAGGAGAGCCAGGACACCTCGTCGACCGGCAGCGTACGACCCGCGCCCTGGTAGGCCAGGGACGAGTCGACGTACCTGTCGCTGATCACCACCGCGCCCCGGATCAGCGCGGGGCGGACCACGGTGGCGACGTGGTGGGCCCGGTCGGCGGCGTACAGCAGCGCCTCGGCGCGCGGGGAGGGGGCGTCCGCGCCGGAATCCTCAAGCACCAGGGCCCTGATCCGCTCGCCCACCGCCGTGGCGCCCGGCTCCCGGGTCACCACCACGTCCCGGCCCTGCTCGCGCAGGCGGGCGGCGAGCACCTCCAGTTGGGTGGACTTGCCGGCCCCCTCACCGCCTTCGAAGACCACGAAGAGCCCGTTGGAGACGAACGGCTCGGCCGGCATCAGCGGCCGGCCGCGCATCGAGCCCCACAGGTCGGCCAGGACCGGCACGCCCTTCTTGTCGTCCATCTGCCCGAACGCGCTGATTCCGGCGAAGATGCCGGCCAGGCCGGCGGCGAGCAGCAGCAGCCGGGTGGAGGAGACCGAGATGCCGAGGTCGGCGATGGTGAGCTGACGCGAGCCGCCGACCCCGACCAGCAGGCTGCTCAGCGCGATCGCCAGGATCAGCACCAGCCGGGTGCCGATCTGCACCACGGCGAAGACCCGGCCGCGTACCTCGTCGGCGACCTCGCCGCCGAGCAGCGTGGTGCCGGCGAGGAAGGCCATGCCGGCGCCCGCACCGACCATGATCGCGCCGAGGATGGCCATCGACAGGTGGATGGCGAAGGCCAGCACCAGCACGGAGGCGCTGGCCAGCACGATGCTCATGCCGAACCAGCGGCGGCGGGACATGTCCCGCACGATCATCGGGCCGAGGCCGATGCCGACCGCCAGGCCGATGAAGATCGCGCCGAACAGCATGTAGAACGCGGCGTCGCCGGCCCCGAGCGAGGCGGCGAAGAACTTGGCGGTGCCGATCACGATGCCGCCGCCGGCGAACGCGCCGAAGATGCCGAGCACCAGGCCCCGGACCAGCGGGGTCTGGCCGATGAACTTCCAGCCTTCGGTGAACTGGCTGAACATGCCCTGCTCGGCGCGCTCGCCGCGTTCCCGGGCCTGGGCCTGGCTGATCTCCTTGATGCCGAAGGCCACCACCAGCGCGGTGGCGAGCCGGGAGAGGGCGTTGAACCAGAGGGCGAGCTGGGCGGGCTCGGCCCAGCTCGGCATCTCGCCGCCGGTGACCCCGCGCACGCTGCGGTCCAGCACCGCCAGGGCGATCGCGGCGGCGACCGGGGTCAGGCCGTACGTGGTGATCAGGGTGAGCTGGTTGGCCGTCTCCAGCCGGGCGCGCGGGATGAGGTTGGGGACCGCGGCCTCCTTGGCCGGAATCCAGAGCAGGGTGATCGACTCGATCAGGAAGGTGGCGACCGCCGCCCAGGTGACCACTACGCCGCCCCGGACGCCGAGCAGCGCGACCAGCGGGATCGAGGCGAACAGCAGGAACCGCAGCAGGTCGCAGATGACCATCGTCCAGCGCCTGTCGAACCGGTCGGCGAGCACGCCGGCCACCGGCCCGAGTACCAGCGCCGGGAGCAGCCGGATCGCGATCACGCCACCGAACACGGCCCCCTGGGCGGTGCTGCCGGAGACCTGCGCGGCGGCGAAGACGGAGGTGGCGAGCAGGCCGAGCCAGTCGCCGAAGGAGGCTGCGCCGAGCACGATCCAGAGCCGCCGGAACGGCCGGATGCGCAGTACCGACCGGATCGCCGCAGCTCCGGACCGGTCGGTCTGGGCGGCGGCTCCGGCGGGGCCGGACGACGACGCGCCGGACGACTCGCCGTTCTGCTGGCTTTCGATGGCCGTACCTCCACGCGCCGGCCCAACACTGGGCAGTCCCGGTGCAACACTCTAGACCCGGTGGGAGCCTCCCCACCGGCGACATTCTCCTGCTCGCCGAGCCTAGGCCGCGGATGCCACCGACCGCAGCCCGGTAGGACGTGAGGGTATTTCGCATTGCCGTCCGGACAGTTAGCGTGCATTCGTGGCCATCGACAGCGACACCCTGCGCGAACGCCTCGACAAGGCGACCGCCCACCTCGACCCGCCCTACGCCGTGGTGGACCTCACCGCCTTCGACGCCAACGCCGCCGCGCTGGCCGCCCGCAGCAGCGGCAAGCCGGTCCGCGCCGCCAGCAAGTCGATCCGCTCCCGCGACCTGCTCGACCGGGCGCTCGGGCAGGCCGGCTGGGCCGGCGTGATGGCGTTCACCCTGGCCGAGGCGAACTGGCTGGTCCGCTCCGGCGCGACCGGCGACGCGCTGGTGGCGTACCCCACCGCCGACCGGGGGGCGCTCGCCGCCCTGGCCGGTGATCCGCAGCTCGCCGCAGCGGTCACCCTCATGATCGACAGCACCGAGCAGCTCGACCTGATCGACGCGGTGTGCGCCCCGGGCCGCCGCCCCGAACTCCGGGTCTGCCTCGACCTCGACGCCTCCTGGCGACCCCTGCGCGGCCGGGTGCACGTCGGGGTCCGCCGCTCGCCGGTGCACAGCGCCCGGGCCGCCGGCGCGCTCGCCGCCGCCGTCGCCCGCCGGGCCGGCTTCCGGCTGGTCGGCCTGATGTCGTACGAGGCACAGATCGCCGGGCTCGGGGACGCCCCGCCCGGACAGGCCGCGCTCAGCGCCGCGATCCGGATCGCCCAGCGCGGGTCGTACCGGGAACTGCTGGCCCGGCGGGGTGCGGCGGTCGCCGCCGTCCGCGAACACGCCGACCTGGAGTTCGTCAACGGCGGCGGCACCGGCAGCGTGGCCGCCACCAGCGCCGACCCCTCGGTCACCGAGGTCACCGCCGGCTCGGGGCTGTACGGCCCGACGCTGTTCGACGCCTACCGGGCCTGGCGGCCGACCCCGGCGGCGTTCTTCGCCTGCTCGGTGGTCCGCCGGCCGACGCCGGAGATCGCCACCGTGCTCGGCGGCGGTTGGATCGCCTCCGGACCGGCGGCGACGAGCCGGCTGCCTCGGCCGTGGCTGCCGGCCGGGCTGGAACTGGTCGGCACCGAGGGCGCGGGTGAGGTGCAGACCCCGCTCACCGGTGCCGCCGCAGCCGCCCTGCGGATCGGCGACCGGGTGTGGTTCCGGCACGCCAAGGCCGGCGAACTCTGCGAACGGGTCAACGACCTGCACCTGGTCGACGGGGACAGCGTGGTCGCCACGGTGCCCACCTACCGGGGCGAGGGCCACGCCTTCCTCTGACAACCCCCACCCCTCGGCCGGCGCCGGGCCGGGGGTCGGCCGGTCAGGGCTGGGCGGCGGGTTCGGCCGGAGCCTCGACGTGGCGGTGCAGGTACTCCCGGATGAGCGCCTTGGCCTCGGCGAGGACCCGCTCGTCGCCCTCCTGCTTGCGGCGGAACGCCAGCTTGATCAGGGCGTCGGCAGCCTCGACGGCGATCTCCAGGCAGAACCGCAGGCGCGGCTCGTCGGCCATGCCGAACCGCTCGGTGAGCACCCGGGCCAACTGGTCGGCGATCACCCCGTTGTTGTCCCGCTGCTCGTCGAGCAGGTGCAGGTCGACGACGTCGCCGAAGTGCAGGGTCCGGAAGCCCGGGACCGTACGGTGCATCGAGATGTACTCGTCGATGCCCGCGTCGACGCCGTCCCACCAGTGGGTCAGATCGTCGGAGGCGAAGCGCTCGTCGAGCCGCTGGAGGTAGGACTCCATGGTGCGCAGCGTCAACGCCTGCACTATCGCCCGCTTGTCCGGGAAGAACTGGTAGACCGACCCGATCGCCACCTCGGCCCGCTCGGCGAGCAACGTGGTGGTCAACCCCTCGTACCCCACCTCGTCGACGAGCTCGGCACAGGCGTCCAACATCCGTTGGACACGCGCGACACTTCGACCCTGCACCGGAACGCGGCGCAGCGGCCCGGTCGTGGCGGCTGGTGTGGACACTCGACGCCACCCCCCTTCGACGGAAGAACATATCCACATGTCACGAGACCGTGACTACCGGTACAACGAGCGGACCTCGATTGCGGTATTTACCAGGCACAACGTTCCTGATATGAAGTCAGTTCACGTTCATGTCGAGGAGCGCCGATGGCCGGTACCACCACCGCTTGGTCCAACTGGGCGGGCAACCAACGCAGCGTCGCCACCGCCATCCTGCGCCCTACCACCGTCGAGGACATAGCCGAGGCGGTCCTGGACGCGGCAGGCGCGGGCGAGCGGATCAGGGTGGTCGGCAGCGGCCACTCGTTCACCCCGATCGCCCTGGCGGACGGCCGGCGGATGGAATTGTCCGCCCTCGACACCGGCGTCCGGGTCGACCGGGACGCCCGGCTGGTCACCGTGCCCGCCGGGACGACCCTGCGGGCGCTCAACGCGCTGCTCGCCGGGCACGGCCTGGCCATGCCCAACCTGGGCGACATCGACGCACAGACCATCGCCGGGGCGATCTCCACCGGCACCCACGGCACCGGTGCCGCGTACGGCTGCCTGTCCACCTTCGTCGAGGCGCTCACCCTGGTCACCGGCACCGGCGAGGTGCTGCACTGCTCGGCCGACGAGCACCCGGACATCTTCGCCGCCGCCCGGGTCGGCCTGGGGGCGCTCGGCGTGCTCGTCGAGGTCACCCTGCGCTGCGTCGACGCGTTCACCCTGCGCGCACACGAACGCCCCGCCCCGCTCGACGAGGTGCTGGGCGACCTGTCCGGGCTCGTCGGCCGGCACGACCACGTCGAGTTCTACTGGTTCCCGTACACCGACCGGGTGCAGCTCAAGACCAACGACCGGGTGCCCGCCGACGACCGGCCGCTGCCCCGCTGGCGGGGCTGGCTGGACGACGACTTCCTCGCCAACACCGTCTTCGCCGGGGCCTGCCGGCTGGGTCGGGCCGTACCGACGCTGGTGCCCACCATCAGCGCGGTCTCCGCCCGCGCGCTCACCGAACGCACCTACACCGGCCGCTCCGACACCGTCTTCTGCACCCCGCGCCGGGTCCGCTTCGTGGAGATGGAGTACGGCATCCCGCGCGCCGCCCTCCCGCAGGCGCTGGCGGAACTGCGCCAACTCGTCGACCGGCTGCCGTTCAAGGTGCTCTTCCCGGTCGAGGTGCGGTTCACCGCCGCCGACGACATCTGGCTGTCCCACGGCTACGGCCGCGACTCCGCCTACCTCGCCGTCCACCAGTACGTCGGCATGCCCTACGAGCCGTACTTCCGGGCCTTCGAGGAGGTTGCTGCCGGGCTGGGCGGCCGACCCCACTGGGGCAAGCTGCACTACCGGGACGCGGCCTCGCTGGCGACCGCGTACCCGAGGTTCGCCGACTTCCAGGACCTCCGGGCCCGCCTCGACCCCGGCCGGGTCCTCACCAACCCCCACCTCGACCACATCCTCGGCCCCTGACCCACCGGCACGACGATCCCGGCGGGGAACGACCCGGCAGAACGGGCAGTTTCCCGCCGTGCCGGCCGGCGGACGGGTTACTCGGCGGCGGTGGTGGCCTTGCGGGGGGTTGCCTTCTTGGCGGGGGCCTTCTTCGCCGTGGTGGCCGTGGCGGTGGTGGTCCGCTTCGCGGCGGCGGACTTCGCGGCGGCGGTCTTCTTGGCCGCGGCGGTGGTCTTCGTCGCCGTGGCCTTCTTGGCGGGAGCCTTCTTGGCAGGGGCCTTCTTCGCCGCCTTCTTCGGGGCCGGTCCCTTGGCCCGCTTCTCGGCCAGCATCTCCGACGCCTGCTCGATGGTCAGTTCCTCCGGGGTCTGCCCGCGCCGCAGCGACGCGTTGAACTCCCCGTCGGTGACGTACGGCCCGAACCGGCCGTCCTTGATCACCAGTGGCTTCTCGGTCAGCGGGTCGACGCCCATCTCGCGCAGCGGGGGCGCGGCGGCCCGACGCTGGCGGGTCTTCGGGGCGGCCAGCAGCGCCAGCGCCTCGTCGAGGGTGACGGTGAACATCTTGTCTTCCGAGTCCAGCGAGCGGAACTCGTCACCGCGCTTGACGTACGGGCCGTAGCGGCCGTTGTTGGCGACGACCTCGGCACCGTCCGGGGCGACCCCGATCACCCGGGGCAGGCTGAGCAGCTTCAACGCCTCGTCGAGGGTGAGCGAGTCCGGCGTCTGCGTGCGCAGCAGCGACGACTTCCGCTCGCCGCTCGCGACGTACGGGCCGAACCGGCCGGACTTGAGCACGATCGGTTCCCCGGTGGCCGGATCGTCGCCGAGCTTGCGCTCGCCGCCCCCGCCGAGGAACAGCTCGTGCACCTTCTCCGGGGTCAGCTCGTCGGGGGCCAGCCCCTCCGGGATCGGCGCCCGGTCGCCCTGGCTGCCGCCCTCCTCGCCGTCGGCCTTCGGCGTCGGCTGCTCGCCGGGCAGGGCCCGTTGCAGGTACGGCCCGAACCGGCCGACCCGGACGACGACCTCGCGCCCCTCGTCGTCGGTGTGCAGCGGGATCGAGTTGACGCTGCGCGCGTCGATCTCGCTGAGGTTCTCGGTGACCAGTTTCTTCAACCCGCCCGCGTGGGCGATGGCCTGGTCACCGGTGCCGTTGCTGCTGCCGAAGTAGAACGCGGTGAGGAAGTCGACGGCGGCGTGGTCGCCCCCGGCGATCTCGTCCAGCTCGTTTTCCATGCTGGCGGTGAAGTCGTAGTCGATCAGACGCGGGTAGTGCCGTTCCATCAGCCCGATCACCGCGAACGCCAGGAACGTCGGGATCATCGCCTGGCCGCGCTTGGTGACGTAGCCCCGGTCCTGGATCGTCTGCATGATCGACGCGTACGTCGACGGGCGACCGATGCCCAGTTCCTCCAGCGCCTTGACCAGCGACGCCTCGGTGTAGCGCGACGGCGGCTGGGTGTGGTGGCCCTGCGCGGCCAACTCGTCGGCGGTCAGCGGCTGGTCCTTGACCAGGGTGGGCAGCCGACGCTCGGCGTCCTCGGCCTCGGCGTTCTCGTCGTCGCTGGACTCGACGTACGCGCGCAGGAAGCCCGGGTCGGTGATGGTCTTGCCGGTGGCGCCGAAGTCGGCCTCCTCCTGGGCGACGGAGACCGCCCGGATGCGCACCGACACGCTGGAGCCGACCGCGTCGGTCATCTGCGAGGCGATGGTGCGCCGCCAGATCAGCTCGTAGAGCTTGAACTCCTCGCCGGACAGCTCCTTGGCCACGTCGCCCGGGGTGCGGAAGTTGTCGCCCGCCGGGCGGATCGCCTCGTGCGCCTCCTGGGCGTTCTTCACCTTGCCGGTGTAGCGACGCGGCTCCGGTGGCACGCTGCGCTCGCCGTACAGCTCGACGATCTGCCGGCGGGCCGCCGCGATGGCCGTCTCGGAGAGGTTCACCGAGTCGGTACGCATGTAGGTGATGTAGCCGTTCTCGTAGAGCCGCTGCGCGGTGCGCATCGTCTGCTGCGACGAGAACCGCAGCTTGCGGGCCGCCTCCTGCTGGAGGGTGGAGGTGATGAACGGCGCGTACGGGCGGCGGCGGTAGGGCTTCTCCTCGACCCGGGTGACGGTGAACGGCCGCCCGTCGAGGCGGGCCGCCAGGCCGCGCGCCCCGCTCTCGTCGAGGTGCACCACGCCCGCGCCGGGCCGCACCCGGCCGGTGGTCGGCTCGAAGTCCTTACCGGTGGCGACCCGGTCACCGTTGAGGGCGACCAGGGTGGCGTTGAAGGTGCGCGGGCCCTCGCCCGGCTTCGCCACCGCGAGGGTGGCGAGGATGTCCCAGTACTCCGCGGTGCGGAAGGCCATCCGCTGGCGTTCCCGCTCGACCACGATCCGGGTCGCCACGGACTGCACCCGGCCCGCCGACAGCCTCGGCATGACCTTCTTCCACAGCACCGGGGAGACCTCGTAGCCGTAGAGCCGGTCGAGGATGCGGCGGGCCTCCTGGGCGTCGACCAGATCCCGGTCGATCTCGCGGGGGTTCGCCACCGCCGCCTGGATGGCCGGCTTGGTGATCTCGTGGAAGACCATCCGCTTGACCGGCACCTTGGGCTTGAGGGTCTCCACCAGGTGCCAGGCGATCGCCTCGCCCTCGCGGTCCTCGTCCGTGGCCAGGAAGATCTCGTCGACCTCCTTGGCCAGCTTCACCAGCTTGCTGATCTGCTGCTTGCGGTCGGCCGAGACGACGTAGAGGGCGTGGAAGCCGTTGTCGACGTCCACCCCCAGCCGGGCCCACGGCTCGCCCTTGTACTTGGCGGGCACGTCGGCGGCGTTGCGGGGCAGGTCCCGGACGTGGCCGAAGCTGGCCTCCACGACGTACCCCGGGCCGAGGTAGCCCGAGATCGTCTTGGCCTTCGCCGGTGACTCGACGATGACCAGACGGGTGGTTCCAGCTCTGCTCGGCACGTCTCTCCCCGACCTCGCTCCTGCTCCAGGCCCGTTTCGGGCCGTGTTGCGCCCGCCGGACCACCGTCGGTCCGGATGTCCAACGTAACGCGCCGCCCTGGTTCCGGGTCCCGGGGGCGGCAAACAGCGTCCGCGCGGCGGCACCGCCGGCGCCGCGCGGCCTCAGTGACCGGACGGCGCCACCGTACACCGTGGGTAGGCCCCGAAGTGGGCCATGGTGACGACGCCGGCCCTCCGACCTGGGCGAACCCGGGTGTTCACGGAGTGAGACGACCAGCATACTGTCCGCGATGCCGTCCTTGATCGGGCACCTGCCGGTGGGCCGAGGTCGCGGCATCCCGGTCGCTCCGACACCGCACCGTCGCCCCCGTCGTGTCGATCACGGCCCGCCCGCCGGCCGGGGGTCACGGCCAGAGGTCGGCGGGGGCGGTCGGTGGTCGGTCGCCGACCAGCTCGGCCAGCCGGGCCAGCCGCCGGCCGCCGATCCGGTAGGCCGGGCCACCCGCCTCCACCTCCAGCAGCGCCGCCGGCAGGCCCACCACGGCGAGCGCCGCCCGCACCACCGGCCACCACGGCTCGTCCCGCCGGTCGAGGCGCAACAGCAGCCCGGCGTCGTCGGCCGCACCGGCGGCGGCCAGCCACAGCCGCAACCGCCGGCCGTGCAGGTGGAACCGGGGCGGTGGTCGCTTGACCCCGCCGGCCAGCCAGGCCGTCGCCAACGGCGCCAGCGTGGTGAGGTACGGGGTACGCACGACGTAACGCTGCTCCCCGGTCGGCTCCCAGCCCGCCGCGAGTCCCCGCCGGGCCAGCTCGTCGACGAGCACGTGCACCCGCCAGGCCGCGTCCACCCCGACCGACAACCGCGCGGTACGGCCCATCCGGTGCACCTCCCCCGGGCCGGCGAGCAGCCCGGCCAGGTCGGCGACGGACGGATCGGCCGCCTCGGTGCCGAACAGCGACAGCTGACGCCCCGGTTCCCCGGGCGGGTCGGCACGCCTCAGCGACACTCCGGAACCTCGTCGAAGGCCTGTTTGAGTTCTGTCGAGTTGAGCCGCCCGGTGTCCAGCGCGCTCGCGTCGTACTCCTGGTTGAGCGTGTCGACCGCGGCCTGGACACCGTCGTAGAAGGCGGCGGCCCGCGTGGTGTCCAGGGCGTCGATGGTGTCCCCGGCGCGGCCGTAGGCGTCCCTGATCTTCGCCAGGGAGGTGCGGAACCCCTTCGACACCTCGTCGCCGTGGTCGGTCTCCGGGATGCCCGCGTCGGCGATCTGGCGGCGGGCCGTCTCGCTCGCCTGTTCGGCGCCGCCGAAGAGCCGCACCAGGTTCTCCTTCGCCTGCGCCGGGGTGGTCTGCGCGGTCATCTGCTGGTGGGTGCTGCTGGTGAGTTTGCTGATCTCGGCCCGCCACGGGGTGAGCGCCTCGCAGACCGACGCCGCCCAGGCCCGGGGGCTGGGCCCGCCGCCGCACCCGGCCACGACGAGTACGACCGTGACGAGGACCACCGTGAGCTTCCCGGCGTCACCCGCCCGACACGTACGCATGCGTTGCAGCGTACGGCCTCCGGGCGATTGCGCCAGCGGTCAGGTTTCGGGCGCACCGCCCGGCGCAGCGGGCCCCCGCAGGACCGGGGACCCGCTGCGCCGTGACTCAGGCGTTGGCCGGTTCGGCCTGCTTCGGGTCGTTGCCCGTGCCGGTGCCGCCACCGTCCGGGGTGGAGTCCATGGCGACGCCCTTGCGCTTGCTGAACACCACGGCCGCGACCACGATCAGGGTGGCGACCACCGCGATCGCCAGGCGCAACGGGGTGTTCCGGTCGTCGCCGACGCTCCAGGCCACCACGGCGGGCGCGATCAGCAGCGAGACCAGGTTCATCACCTTGATCAGCGGGTTGATCGCCGGGCCGGCGGTGTCCTTGAACGGGTCACCGACGGTGTCCCCGATGACCGTCGCGGCGTGCGACTCGGAGCCCTTGCCGCCGTACGCGCCGTCCTCGACGAGCTTCTTGGCGTTGTCCCACGCGCCACCGGAGTTGGACAGGAAGACCGCCATCAGGGTGCCCGCCCCGATCGCCCCGGCCAGGTAGGAGGCCAGCGCGCCGGGGCCGAGGCCGAAGCCGACCGCGATCGGGGCGAGGATGGCCAGCAGGCCGGGGGTCATCAGCTCGCGCTGCGCGTCCCGGGTGCAGATGTCGACGACCTTGCCGTACTCGGGACGCTGGGTGCCGTCCATGATGCCGGGCAGCTCACGGAACTGCCGGCGGACCTCCATCACCACCGCGCCCGCCGAGCGGGACACCGCGTTGATGGCCAGCCCGGAGAAGAGGAAGACCACCGCCGCGCCGATGATCAGGCCGACCAGGTTGCGCGGGTTGGCGACGTTGAGCGCGTTGAGGATCTCGTTGCCGACGTCACCGACGCCCGCGTCGGAGTAGGCGGTGCTCAGCGTGTCGGTGTACGAGCCGAACAGCGCGGTGGCCGCGAGGACGGCGGTGGCGATCGCGATGCCCTTGGTGATCGCCTTGGTGGTGTTGCCGACGGCGTCCAGCTCGGTGAGGATCCGCGCGCCGTTCTCGTCGATGTCGCCGGACATCTCGGCCACGCCCTGCGCGTTGTCGGAGATCGGGCCGAAGGTGTCCATCGCGACGATCACGCCGACCGTGGTGAGCAGGCCGGTGCCGGCCAGCGCGACCGCGAACAGCGACAGGGTGATGGAGCTGCCGCCGAGCAGGAACGCGCCGAAGACCCCGGCACCGATCAGCAGGGCCGAGTAGACCGCCGACTCCAGGCCGACGCTGATGCCGGCGAGGATGACGGTGGCCGGGCCGGTCTGCGAGCTCTTGCCGATGTCCTGCACCGGACGCCGGTTGGTCTCGGTGAAGTAGCCGGTCAGCGCCTGGATGGCGGCGGCCAGCACGATGCCGATGACGACCGCGCCGATGGCGACCACCCGGGGGTTCTGGTCGACGTCGGTGAGCCCGCCCTCCAGCTCGCCGAAGCTGGCCGGGAGGTAGAGGAAGGCGGCGACCGCGACCAGCACTGCGGAGAGCACGGCGGAGAGGTAGAACGCCCGGTTGATGGCGGTCAGGCCGTTGCGGTCGGAGGTGCGCAGCCGGGTGATGAAGACCCCGACGATGGCGATGAGCACCCCGATGGTGGAGATGATCAGCGGGAAGACCAGGCCGTCCTCGCCGAACGCGGCGCGGCCGAGGATCAGCGCGGCGACCAGCGTCACCGCGTACGACTCGAAGAGGTCGGCGGCCATGCCGGCGCAGTCGCCGACGTTGTCGCCCACGTTGTCGGCGATGGTGGCGGCGTTACGCGGGTCGTCCTCGGGGATGCCCTGCTCGACCTTGCCGACGAGGTCGGCACCGACGTCGGCGGCCTTGGTGAAGATGCCGCCGCCGACCCGCATGAACATGGCGAGCAGGGCGGCACCGAAGCCGAAGCCCTCCAGCACGGTCGGCGCGTCGCCCTTGAACAGCATGACCACCAGCGCCGCGCCGAACAGGCCGAGGCCGACGGTGAGGAAGCCGACCACACCACCGGTGCGGAAGGCGATCTTCATGGCGGCTTCCCGGCCGCCGGCCGCCTCCCGGGCGGCGGCGGCGACCCGCAGGTTGGCCCGGGTGGCCAGCCACATCCCGGCCCCACCGATGAACGCGCTGAACAGGGCGCCGACCACGAAGAACGCCGATCGGCCGATCTTCACCGCCAGTTCACTGCCGTCGGTGTCGTGCACCGGCAGCAGGAAGAGCAGCACGACGGCGACGACCACGAAGATCGCCAACGTCCTGAACTGCCGGAGCAGATAGGCGGAGGCGCCCTCCTGCACCGCGCCGGAGATCTCCTGCATGTTGGTGGTGCCCTTACCGGCTGCCAGCACGGCCTTGGTCAAGGCGGCGGCGAAGACGAGTGCCACCAGCGCGATGACCGCGGCGATGACGACGTACGTCACGTTCTCTCCGGTGAGGGACAGCGCGCCGCCTTCGGCGGCCAAGGTCCCGGACATCTATGTCCTCCTGTACCGAACACTGTCGCGCCGGCCAGTGGACGTATGACCGACGCCTGGATGCGGTGGCGCACGTGCTCCGACCCGCCCCGACGGAAGATGATCAACATCCATATCCGCTGGCTGCGGGAACGATCACGTACTGACAACCCACAGACTGTAGCCCCGGCCAGTGTTGGAGGTCACACCTGGGGGACACCGTGTCCGGATGATCTCTGTAACTGTGTTATGAGGAAAAATCTGATATAGGAGGCCATCGACACCACGAGGCCGCGACCCACCAAGGGTCACGGCCTCGCATACGTACAGTGATGATCAGCGGCCGACCGGCCACACCATCCGGACCTCGGTCCCGATCCCCTCGGCCACCGGCCGCACCTGGAGGTCCTCCACGAAACCGGCGAGCAGTGCGAAGCCCACGCCGGTGGTCAGCGCCTCGTCGGTCAACGCCTCGTTGGCCAACTCGTCGGCGTTCAACGCGGCCAGGCCCAGCCCCGCCTCGATCGGCGCCCGGTCCACCACCCGCACCGAATACGCTCCGGAGTCGGACATCTCCACGAGCACCGGATCGGTCAGCCCGTACTGGTGGTGCAGGGCGACCGCCCGGGTGCACGCCTCGCCGATGGCCAACCGCACCTCGTCGAGCAGATCCTCCCGGACCCCGGCCCGGCGGGCCACCGCCACACCGACCAGACGGGCGGTGCGGACGTGCACCGGCGCCGGCGAGAAGGAGAGCCGGACCGTCGCCATCACGCGCCGGAGCCGGTGGGGTCGGCGGCGATCGCCGCGTCCACCGTCGGGTGCAGGGGGAAGACCTGGTCCAGGGCGGTGATCCGGAAGATCTTCAGCAGCGGCTCCTTGTCGCAGACCAGGGCGAACGAACCCCCGGCCGACCGCAACCGCTTCAGGGCGCCGACCAGCACACCCAGACCCGTGGAGTCGAGGAAGTCGACCCGACCCAGGTCGACGACCACCCGCCGGGCGCCACCGTCGATCAACTCCAGGAGCCGTTCGCGCAGTCGGGGTGCGGTGTAGACGTCCACCTCACCGCCGACCTCGAGCACCGTGTGCTCCCCCACGGTGCGGGTCGCCAGCGACAGCTCCATCAGTCCTCCTCCGAGAGCCGTAAACTCTCCTGGGCATCTAACCATCCCCGCCGGACGGCCCGGCGAGGTCACCGGCGGCGGCTCCTCCATACCCACCGGCCCGGTTGTTCAGCACCGAACACCAGTGCGAGAGTGCAGGACGTGAACCCCGCAGCCACCGCGACCGCAGGCCCCGGCACCGGGCGAGGCCCGGCCGAGCTGCTGCACCGGCTGCGCACCCGCCATCCGGTCGACCCGGTCACCCACGTCGAGCGGGTGCCGGCCCGCGCCGGGCAGCAGGCCCCCTGGCCGCAGTGGGCCCCCGAGGAACTGCGGGCGGCGTTCGCCCGGCGCGGCGTACTCGCCCCGTGGCGGCACCAGGCCGAGGCCGCCGAGCTGGCGTACGCCGGGCGGCACGTCGTCGTGGCCACCGGCACCGCGTCCGGCAAGTCCCTGGCGTACCAGCTCCCGACGCTGGCCACGCTGCTGGCCGACCCCCGGGCCACGGTGCTCTACCTGGCCCCCACCAAGGCGCTGGCCGCCGACCAGCTCCGCGCCGTCGCCGGCCTCGACCTCGACGGGGTACGCCCCGCCACCTACGACGGGGACACCCCGCGCACCGAACGGGAGTGGATCCGCCGGCACTCCCGGTTCGTGCTCACCAACCCGGACATGCTGCACCACGGCCTCCTCCCCGGCCACACCCACTGGTCGGGATTCCTGCGCCGGCTGACGTACGTGGTCGTCGACGAGTGCCACACCTACCGGGGCGTCTTCGGCTCGCACGTGGCGCACGTGCTGCGACGGCTGCGCCGCCGGTGCGCCCAGTTCGGCCGTACCCCCGTGTTCCTGCTCGCGTCGGCGACGTCGGGTGACCCGGCGGCGACCGCCGGGCGGCTCACCGGCGTGCCCGTCACCGCCGTCACCGAGGACACCTCACCGCGCGGCGGGGTCACCTTCGCGCTCTGGGAACCGCCGCTGCTGCCGCCGCCCGCCGACGTCGAGGCCGTCGCCGACGACCTGACCCAGGTCCGCCGGTCGGCGCTGCGGGAGACCGCCGACCTGCTCGCCGACACCGTCGCCGAGGGGGTACGCACGCTCGCCTTCGTCCGGTCCCGACGCGGCGCGGAGGTGGTCGCCGCGAACGCCCGCCGGGCGCTGGACGAGGCGGTGCCCGGCCTCGGCGACCGGGTGGCCGCCTACCGGGCCGGCTACCTCAAGGAGGAACGCCGGAAACTGGAACGGGCCCTGCTCCACGGCGACCTGCTGGGGCTGGCCTCCACCAACGCGCTGGAACTCGGCGTCGACCTGGTCGGGCTGGACGCGGTGCTGATCTGCGGCTGGCCGGGCACCCGGGCGTCGCTGTGGCAGCAGGCCGGCCGGGCCGGGCGCTCCGGGGACGAGGCGCTCGCCGTGCTGGTGGCCCGGGACGACCCGCTCGACACCTACCTGGTGCACCACCCGGAGGCGCTGTTCGGCCGCCCGGTCGAGGCGACGGTGCTCGACCCGGCCAACCCGTACGTGCTCACCCCGCAGCTCGCCTGCGCCGCCGCCGAGTCCCCGCTCACCCCGGCCGACCTGGAACTGTTCGGCGACGGGGCGAAGGAGGCCGTCGACGAGCTGGTGCAGGCCGGTGACCTGCGGCAGCGGCCCACCGGCTGGTACTGGCGGCACCGGGAACGCCCCGAGATCGACCTGCGCGGCGAGGGCGGCGCACCGGTCTGCGTGGTGGAGGCGTCC
Organism: Micromonospora sp. HM134; assembly: GCF_007833915.1. Taxonomy (NCBI): domain Bacteria; kingdom Bacillati; phylum Actinomycetota; class Actinomycetes; order Micromonosporales; family Micromonosporaceae; genus Micromonospora; species Micromonospora sp. HM134. Next base: position 428,851 of record NZ_CP041061.1, on the reverse strand, counting down.
ACCGGGCGGCTGCTCGGCACCGTCGACGGCGGGTCGGCGCACTTCCTCGTCCACCCCGGGGCGGTCTACCTGCACCAGGGCGTCTCGTACGTGGTCGACGCGTTGGACCTCGACGACGGGTGCGCGCTGGTCCACGCCGAGGAGCCGGACTGGTCCACCCACGCCCGGGACGTCACCTCGCTCTCGGTGGTGTCGGTCCGCTCCTACCGGGACGCCGGACCGGTAGGGCTTTTCCTCGGCGAGGTGGACGTCACCAGTCAGGTGGTCTCGTACCAGCGTCGCCGGATCGCCTCCGGCGAGGTGATCGACACCCGCCCGCTGGACCTGCCGGCCCGGGAGCTGCGGACCGTCGCGGTCTGGTTCACGCTCTCCCCGCAGTCGCTGGCGGCGGCCGGCGTCGAGCCGGCGGACGTGCCCGGAGCCCTGCACGCCGCCGAGCACGCCGCGATCGGGTTGCTGCCGCTGATGGCCACCTGCGACCGGTGGGACATCGGCGGGCTGTCCACCGCCCTGCACCCGGACACCGAGGCGCCCACCGTGTTCGTCTACGACGGCCACCCCGGCGGGGCCGGCTTCGCCGAGCGGGCCTACCGGACGGCGGCGGCCTGGCTGGGCGCGACCCGGGACGCCGTCGTCGAGTGCGGCTGCGAGTCGGGCTGCCCGTCCTGCGTCCAGTCCCCGAAGTGCGGCAACGGCAACAACCCGCTGTCCAAGTCGGGCGCGGTCCGGGTCCTCGACGTGGTCCTGGCCAACCTGCCCGCAGTCGCCGCCGCGCCCGCCCAGCCGGGCCCGGCCGACAGGTGACGGAGACCCGGCCGGCGGTCGCGTCGTGGGGTGGCCGCCATTGACTCCCGGGATCGTGCTTGAGCGGAACGACATCTGGGCATTGATGCATGGGAGCGCTTCCATCGATAATCGAAAGTGCCCTCCCAGCGCCCACCCCGCCGTTCATGCCGACCCGGAGGAGAAGCCGTGGCCGACACCATCGCCGAGACCGTCGACCTGCTCTACACGATCGACCAGGACAATCTCACCCCCGACCAGTTGATCGCGCTGGGTGCCGCCCTGGCCAGCCTGGCCCAGGCGGAACGCCTCGACCAGATCAACGAGCGGCTGCGGGGCATCCACCAGGTGCTCAACACCTGGGCGCTCAAGGCGACCGCCGACGGACGCTGACGGCGGCGGCCGACCGGCAACGGCGGGCGCTGACGGGGTGGCCGATGGCCAACGGCGGGCGCTGACCGGCGGGGGCCGACCGGCGACGGCGGCACTGACGGGGGCGGCCGACGGCGGGCGCTGACCGTGGGGTTGTGCGAGACTCCGGCGCACCCTTCGGAGGAGTTCTCATGCAGTTGGACAGTTTGCAGGCACAGCACCAGTTCCACGTCCGGCAGCGCATTCGGATGATGGTCAACCAGTACGAGGTCCGGGCGGTGGCGACGGACGGCACCGAGGGCGAGTTGCTGGCGTTCGCGCAGCAGAAGCGGCTCGCCTTCAAGGAGCAGGTCACCATCTACTCCGACGACTCCAAGCAGCACCCGCTGCTCGGTTTCAAGGCCCGTCAGCGGCTCGACCTCGGTGCCACGTACGACGTGACCGACCACGCCGGCACACCGATCGGGCTGTTCCGCAAGGACTTCGCCCAGTCGCTGCTCCGCTCGACCTGGCACGTCGAGCAGGCCGGCCTGCCGCCGATCACCGGCCAGGAGCGCAGCATGCCGGTCGCGCTGCTCCGCCGGTTCGTCGACTCGCTGTCGTGGCTGCCGTACCACTTCGACTTCACCGCCGGTGGTCAGCCGGTCTTCTCGGTGATCAAGAAGTGGGGCCTGCGGGACCGTTACGTCGTCGAGGTGCCGCACCCGCAGATCGACAGGCGACTGGTGATTGCCATGGCCATCGGCCTGGACGCGCTCCAGGGCCGCTGAGCCACCGCAGCCCCATTTCGGGCCGGCCCGCCCTGATCCGGGGTTGGCCGGCCCGCCTTGTTCCGGGGCGGGCCGCCTTGTTCCGGGGCGGGCCGCCTTGTTCCGGGGCGGGCCGCCTTGTTCCGGGGCGGGCCGCCTTGTTCCGGGGCGGGCCGCCTTGTTCCGGGGCGGGCCGCCTTGTTCCGGGGCGGGCCGCCTTGTTCCGGGGCGGGCCGGCCTGAGCCGGCCGGTCTCAGCCGGGCCGGGCCGGCGCTCCGGCAGGTCAGCTCCGGACCGGGCCGGCGCGGGCGGTGGCGGTGGCGTGCCGCCGCAGCCCCGGTAGCGGGGTGACCGCAACCTCGACCGTCACCACCACGTCGAGCCCGTCCGCCCGGCAGGTGACCAGCCGGGCGGCGTTGACGCGGACGAACTCGTCGGCGGTCGCACAGGCCGCGCCGGCACCCTGCGGCACCGCGCCGGCCCCCGCCAGGGCACCGAAGTCGGCGGCGACCCGGGCCTGGTGCCGCGCCAGTCGGGCCGCGCCGATCGCCGCCCCGAACAGCCCGACCAGCACGAAGACCAGGCCGATGGCGAGCAGCAGCACGGTGGCCCCACCCCGGTCGGCGACGCCACCGGGCCCCATCCCCTCGGGCACCATCCCCTCGGGACCCGTCACCCTGGCCCGGCGGGTCGCGTGCTCGGGCCGGCATTCGCGGTTCACGAGCCGGTTCCCGGCCTGCCCTCCCCGGGTCCGCCCGGAGCGGGCGTGTCCGGGGATGACGCGTCCGGTTCCGGTGCGCCAGGTTGCGGTGTGCCTGGCTGGGGTGCGTCCGGTCGCGGTGGGCCCGGTTCCGGTGCACCCGCCTCCGGTGTGCCCAACTCCCGTGTGCCCAGTTCCGGTGTTCCGGGCTGTGGCGCGCCGGGTTCGACGGCGGCGACCGTGTCGGCCCTGACGGTGAGTCGGGGCAGCCGGGCACCGAGCGCACGGACGGGGGCGCGGACCGTCGCGACGACCCGCCCCTCGTGGACAGCGATCGAGACGACCGCCGACTCGGGTGCGATCCGGGTGCCCGCGTCGGTCCCGTCCTCGCCCCGGGAGGCGGCGAGCGCCGCTTCCCGGGCCGCGTCCAGGCAGGCCGCCTTCGTGGTGACCGCGTCGACGGCGGTGATTCCGGCGAACAGGAGCAGAAGCAGCGCCGGCAGGCCGGTCGCCAGTTCGGCGGTGAACGAGCCCCGGTCCCGACCGGCCGGCCGGCGCGGTCTCACTTCAACGCCCGGTCGATGACGGCCGTCAGCGCCGACTGCACGTTGCCCGAGGTGAGCACCTTGAGCAGGATGCCCGCGAAGGCGACGGCGGCGAGAGTGCCCACGGCGTACTCAGCGGTGTTCATCCCCGCGTCCCCGCGCAGCCGGGTGAGGAGTTTGCGCATCGCTCGTTCCTTTCTCGATGTTGGGTCACAGCACGTCGCCGAGGACGGCGACGATCACCGGCACCAGGCCGGCGAGAATGAAGGCCGGCAGGAAGCACAGGCCCAGCGGCAACACGATCAGCACGCCGGCCCGTCGGGCGGACGCCTCCGCCGCCGTGGAGCGGTCGGCCCGCAGGTCGTCGGCGACGCGGCTGAGGGCACCGGCCAACGCCGCGCCGCTGCGGGACGAGCGCAGTGCGGCGGCCACCACCCGGTCCGCCCCGGGCACCGGTGCCAGGTGTGCCCACGCCTCCGACGGTTCACCTCCGAGCAGCAGCGTCCGCCCGATCCGAGCGAGTCGGACGGCCAGTGGGCCGTCCAACGCGTCGGCCACCGCGAGCACCGACCGGTCGACCGGTGCGCCGGCCCGCATCGCCGCCGCCAGCAGGTCAGCGGCGAGCGGCAGGTCGGCGGCCTCCCGCAACCGACGCTCCCGTACCGCAGGCGGGGTGATCCGGCGCAGCAACCGGTCCGCCACCGGGGCGGTCACCGCACCGCCCAGCGCCCCGGGCCAACCGCCCACCAGCAGCAGGACCGCCAGGCCCGCCAGGACGGCCCCGAGTCGTGTCCGGTCCGGCCACCAGCCCGGCCGGCTCCGGTCGGCGCGCCGGCCGGTCAGGACGTTCCACCGCCGGCCGGCCCGGTTGCCGCGTACCGCGACCAGCAGCGCGGCCAGGACCAGGCAACCGGCCGACAGGTGCGCCGGGGACATCACCCGCCCCCGCCGGGGACGGCACCCAGCCGCTCGGCCCAGAGCAACCCGCCGGCCTGAAGGCCCATCGCGACGAGGGCACACCCGGCACCGACCGGGGTGTGCAGCAGCACCGCCAGCGGATCGACGCCGATGCCGTAGCCGAGAGCGATGCCACCGAGCGGAAGCGCGGCCAGCAGCAGCGCGGTGGCGTTGGCCCCGGCCGCCTGGGCGGCGGCCCCGGCCAGTCCCCGGTCGAACGCCCGCGCGTCGGCCTCGACGCGTTCCAGGAGTTCGGCAAGGGGCGCTCCGGTCCGGTCGGCGAGCCGGACCGCCGACCGGGTCAGCCGGGCGAGCCGGTCCGTCCCGGCCGGGTCGTCGTCCGGTCGCGCCGCTCCGGGTTCCTGGTTCGGCGCGGTGTCACCGGGGACGGGCAGGCCGGCCCGCAGGTCGGCGGCGAGCGCCCCCAGCCGGTCCAGGTGGTGGCGTCGTTCCCGGCCGACCTGCCCGGCCAGCCGCCGCCGGTGCACGGCACGCGCCCCGAGCATCCCGTAGCCGGCCAGGAGGACGGCGGCGACCGGCCCGGCGGCGAGGCCACCCGTACCGGCACCGACGAGACCGGCCAGCAGCAGGGCCCGCCTCGGCGGACCGGACACCAGCCGGTGCAGGAGTCGTCGCCCGGGGGCCGACCGGTGGGGGGTGCCGGGCTCCGGCCCGGGGCGTCGCGGTGCGGGGAGCACGCCGTGGCGTCGGCGTCGACTGCTGCGTACCGGCCAGGCGACCACCAGGGCCGCACCGGTCAGGAGGGTTGCGACCAGCCACAACGGCGGCGTCATGCCCGCTCCGTCGGACCAGGTCGGGGTGCCCGCAGCAGGGGCGGGACAGGAACTCCCCGATCGCGGAGCAGGATCGCGAGAGCGGACCCGGCCGGGCCGACGCCCTGCCCGCGTACCCAGGCGGGTACCACCGACACCAGCCGGTCGGGGCCCTCGGCCAGCAGCAGACAGATCGACTCCAGCAGCCGGCCGTCGGGGCCCCGACGCACCTGGACCAGCACCTGAAGGGCGGCGGTGACCTGCGCGTGCAGCGCCGCGCGGGGCAGTCCGCCGAGCAACCCGAGCGCCTCCAGCCGGGCCGGCACGTCGGCCGGGGTGTTGGCGTGCAGGGTGCCCGCTCCTCCGTCGTGCCCGGTGTTGAGCGCGGCCAACAGATCGACCACCTCGGCACCCCGGCACTCACCGACGACCAGCCGGTCGGGACGCATCCGCAGCGCCTGCCGGACCAGCTCGCTCAACCCGATCACGCCCGCGCCCTCCACATTGGCCGTCCGGGCCTGGAGACCCACCACGTGCGGGTGCACCGGGTGCAGTTCGGCCGCGTCCTCGACCAGCACGATGCGTTCCGTCGTCGGCACCAGGCCGAGCATGGTGTTGAGAAGGGTGGTCTTGCCCGAGCCGGTGCCGCCGGTGACCAGGTAGGCCAGCCGGGCGGCCACCACCGCAGCAAGCACCGGGGCCACCGGCTGCGGCACGGTGCCCTGCTGGACCAGTTCGTCCAGGGTGAACGGCCGGTGCCGGAAGGTGCGCAGCGACAGGTAGGGTCCGTCGGTCGCCACCGGAGGCAGCACGGCGTGCAGACGCGTACCGTCGGGCAGTCGGGCGTCCGCGCAGGGCGAGCCGTCGTCGAGCCGACGCCCGGCGGCGGCGGTGAGCCGTTGGGCCAGCCGGCGTACGTCGTCGACCGTGCCGAGCGGCACCGCCACCTGGTGCAGCCCGGCACCCCGGTCGACCCAGACCCGGAGCCCGTTCACGAGCACGTCGGTCACCTCGGGATCGGCGAGCAGCGGGGCGAGCGGCCCGGCACCCACCAGGTCGTCGTGCACCCGGTCGGCGATCCGCAGCACGGCGGTGTCACCGAGGACGGCGGCGGACGGTTCGGCGCGTACGGCGGAGACGATCGCCGCCGGGGTGACCGGCGTCGTCGTGTCGGCCATCCGCTGCCGGACCCGGGCGGCGAACTCCTCGGGCCGCCCGGTCACGCCGCACCCGGCACGGGCAGCCCGGTCAGTTCGGTGACCAGGTGGCGGCAGAGCGCGGCGAGCGGTCCCCGACCGGCGGCGGCCGGTGCCTCGCCGCGTTCCAGCCCCCGGCACAGGGCCGGTTCGGGGCGCAGCGTGCCGGCGAGCGGCAGCCCGAGGGCACGGGCCACCTCGGCCGCCCGCAGCCGGCCCGGAGCGGGACCCCGGACGATCACCCCCAGGGCGGCGCAGTGCGGGGCCGTCGCCGCGACCACCCGGGCCGCCGCAGCGGTCGCCCGCAGCTCGGCGGGCACCACCACGTACGCCTGGTCGGCGGCCTGGAGGGCGAGCACGGCCGCGTCGTCGAGCTGGCGTGGCAGGTCGACGACGACGAAGTCCCGGCCCCGGCGGGCGGCGTCGAGGGTGGCGGCCATCGCCGGGGCGGGCAGGGCCAGCGGCTCGCCCCGGTCCCAGGAGAGGACGACCAGGTCGCCCCGGTGCGGCAGGGCGCGGACCAGGGCGGGCGCGTCGACCCGACCGTCGGCGTCGGTGAGCGACGGCCAGCGCAGCCCGTCCAGGTCCTCCCAGCCGAGCACCAGGTCGAGCCCACCGCCGAGCGGGTCCGCGTCGACCAGCAGGGTCCGCAGGTGGGCGCGGGCGGCGGTGACAGCCAGGCCACCTGCGAGGACGCTCGCCCCGGCCCCTCCCCGGCCGCCGAGCACGGCGACCGTTCGGGCCGGGGTCGCCGGTTCGCCGCCGGGCGCGCACTCGGTGAACCGGTCGACCAGCCACGGTTCGGCGGCGGGCAGGGTGGCGACGTGCTCGGCACCGATCAACTCGGCGATCTCCCAGCCCGGGTCGAGTTCCCCCGACCGTCCGACCAGCACCGTCCGGGGCCGTCGGGGCAACCGGGCCCGCAGGCAGGCCTGGGCCTGGTCGTTGCCGACGAGGACCAGGGGCGCGGGAAGCCAGCGGGACCGGGCGGCGGCGGGATCGGCAGCCACCTCCACCTCGGTGCCGCCCGCTGCGGCGAGCCGCAGCAACTCGTCGAGGAGGTCACCGTCGGCGGTGACCAGCAGCGGCAGTCGTCGGTACGGCGGAAGGGAGGTACGGGGTGGCATCACGGCCTCCAGCGCTCGGGGTTGCTGGGACAGACCCTGCGCCGTCGTATCCCCTCCGTGCCGTCCGCGCCGCCTCACCTGTGGACAACGGGACGGGCTGTGGACAACCCCCGGCACCGCCGGTGATCTGTTATGCCGCGTCGGTGGTGGAATCGCGGGCCCCGCTGGCCGTCGGGGTCTCCCCGGTCGCCCTTTCGACGCTTCCGTCGACCCGGCCGGAGGGGGTTGACCAGCACCGGAGGCATCTTCAGCGCGCCGCCCGGCGGGCCGGGACGGCCGAACGACGCCGGCATCACCGGTGCCGTCCCGAGGAGGAACGCGAAAAAATGTCCCGTTCACCCCGCCCGAGTGATTGACGGCATACCGCGTCGTACGCCGATAATCGTGACCGCCACCGCGAAGGTGGCATCCGCCGCTCTCGGAAACGGGGCCATGGCCGACTCATCCGACGAAACACCCCCCACCCTGCGCATCGGTGGCTGGCTGCCGGCACCCCGGTACCGCCAGACGCTGCCGCCGTACCTCGTCCCCCCGGCCGGTCGGCATCTGATCGACGTCCCGGCTTCCGGGTCACCGGGCGACCCGTTGCCGTCCCCCGTGCACGCCGTCGAACCCGCCGGCATCGGACGGACCCTGCTGTTGGCCGGAGTGGCGTTCGGCCTGGTCACCAGCCTCGTCCTGGCTCTGTCACCACTGTGGTCCGGGCCGAAGCGGGACGATGCCGCCCTCCCGATGACGCCCTCGTGGATCGCCGACCGCCCGGATCTCGCGGCCGTGGAGAGCCCCACCCCGGTCGCCGACTACTCGCGCGCCCCGGCCTCGCTGGCCACCCGCGCCGCAACCCCGGTCGCGCCGCCCCCGGCACCGCCCCGCCAGCCACACCGACCCGCCACGGGTACGACGTCCCGCCCCGCCGCGACCACCACGCCACCCCGGCCGGCCCCGACGACCAGCGCGCCCCGCCCCACGCCGAAGCCGCCGACGAACCCGCCCGGACCGGCCGAGTTGACCGCGCTGCCGGGCTGGCAGGAACACTCGCTGCGGTCCAGTTCGAACGGTCCCTCGACGTACATCGAGTTCGTCAACGCCCGCAGTTCGCGGGTCGTCGTCTACTGGCTCGACTACCAGGGGCAGCGCCGGCAGTACAAGGTGCTCGACGCCGGCCGGTCCTACCGCCAGCAGACGTACGTGGGGCACCCGTGGGTGGTCACCGACCGGCACGGCCGCGCGCTGGCCTGTTTCCTGCCCGCCCGGACGACGATGCGGGCGGTCGTGCGGTAACCCGGTCGCCCGCTTCCGCGTCTCCTGCGGACAGCCGCTGAGCAGGGCCTCTTCGGTGGACCGACTGTCAGCCACCTGACAGACAAATCGCAGACCTTGTGCTATGCCACCGCACGCGGGATGCTTGACCGGTCGATCGGCACAGCGCCGCCACAGCACAGCGGCGCCCGGCTGCAACCGGACGCCGCATTCGACCCGACCGCGCGCAACGGAAGGAGTCGGCTTGACTGTAACCCGTCGGGGCCGGGACTTTGAAGGGCCGGACAGCGGGGGCGACGAGGGCCACGGCCGCGTCGACCCGGCGTACGCGCCGGAGCCCGACCCCGTAGTCGCTGTCGTCGTGACCGGATTCGCCACCACGACAGGAGCGACGATTCGCTAGCAAAGCAGCCCCGCGCCCCGTTCCCGCAACAGGGGGTGGGGCTGTTTCTTCCCGGCCGGTCAGTCACCCCCTCGAAAAGGGACGACCCCCGTCGGGGGGAGACGGGGGTCGTCGGAGGGTTCGGCTCCGGGGGGGTTGAGCCGAACCGGCCCGGCGGTCACGGGGGGTGCGACCGCCGAGGGTCCCTCAGCTTTCCGCGACATGAATCGTTGTCGTGCGGACAAGTCTGCCCGAGCGGACTGTTCACGTCGAGTGTTGTCGACCCCACTCATTGCGAAATTATGATCGGAGCGTGTGACTGCGATCACGTTGAGCATTCGTGGTCGGAATGCTCCCGCAGGTCGGGTGGGGTATTGGCCCCAGGGCACCCGCCGACCCTAGAGCATCGGACTAGACTTGCGCGCCGTGGGCCGAAGTGCCGCTTTCTTCGATCTGGACAAGACCGTCATCGCCAAGTCGAGCGCCTTGGCATTCGGTCGGCCGTTCTACCGGGACGGGCTGATCACACGACGGGACGTCGTGAAGTCGGCGTACGCGCAGCTGATGTTCCGGCTGGGCGGCACCGACGAGCAGACCATGGCCAGGACCAGGGACTATCTCGCCGCACTCTGCAAGGGTTGGCGGGTGGAACAGGTCCGTCAGATCGTCGCGGAGACGCTCCACGAGCTGATCAACCCCTACGTGTACGCCGAGGCCGCCGCGCTGATCGAGGAGCACCAGGCGGCCGGCCGGGACGTGGTGCTGGTCTCCGCTTCCGGTGAGGAGATGGTCCGCCCGATCGGCGCGCTGCTCGGGGTGACCGACGTGATCGCCACCCGGATGAGCGTGCAGGACGGCCGCTACAGCGGCGAGGTGGAGTTCTACGCGGCCGGTCCGAGCAAGGTCGAGGCGGTCAACGAGCTGGCCGCCGCCCGGGGGTACGACCTGGCCGACTCGTACGCCTATTCCGACTCGTACAGTGACCGGCCGTTGCTGGAGTGCGTGGGGCATCCGAGCGTGGTCAATCCGGACCGGGCGCTGCGCCGGCTCGCGGTGGAGAACGCCTGGCCGGTGCTGGAGTTCCGGCACCCGATCCCGCTGGGCCGGCGGCTGCGGGAGCGGCCGGCGGTCCCGGTGGCCGCGGCGGCGCTCGGCGTCGGCGTCGGGGTGGCGATCGGCATCGCCTGGTACGGCCGGCACCGCCGCACCCGCGCCGTCCAGGCCGCCTGACGACTCCGGCCCTTCGGGCCTCCTGACCCACCGCGACCCAGCCCGGGCCACCCGGCACCCCCTCTGCGTACCCCCGATTGAGCGATCGCTCAAATCGGCCTATGCTCGTTTTTGAGCAGGTGCTCAAAAACGGGAGGTAGTGATGAACGAGCCGGATCGACCGCCGCCCCGACGGACCGCCGCGAACTGGGTGCTCGCCGGCCTGATCTCGGCCTTCGGCATGGTGGTGTTCGTCGCCACCGTGCACGACGGGCGGGCCGACAGCGCCCTGCTCTTCGTGCTGCTCCCGACGGCCCTCGCCGCCGCGCTCGCCCTGCTGCCCGGCCGCACCGCCCACGGCCGGGTCTTCGTGGTCACCACGGTCGCCCTGCTGCTGGCGGCGGTCGCGCTGCACGAGGGGGCGGTCTGCGTCATCCTCGCCGCCCCACTGGTCTACGCGGTGTCCCACGGGACCACCGCCCTGATCCGCGCGCTGCGCGACGCCTCCCGCTCGTACGCCGTCCTCGCGGTGCCGTTGCTGCTCCTGCCGGGGCTGGAGGGCAGCGGGCCGGCCCCCCGGCTGGCACCCGACCAGTCCGTCGAGGTGGTCCGGGTGGTGGCCCTGCCGGCCGACCAGGTGGCCGCCCGGCTCGCCGCCGGTCCCCGCCCCGTACCGGTGCGCTCGGTGCCGCTGCGGCTGCTCGGCGTGCCCACCCCGGGCCAGGTCAGCGGGGACGGGCTCGACCCGGGTGACAGGTGGATGTTCGGCTACCACGGCAGCGCGCACGGCCCCGGCGGTCACCTCCTCGCCGAGGTGGAGACGGTGGACGGGCAGCGGGTCGGATTCCGGTTCGTCGAGGACAGCTCGATCACCGCGCGCTGGTTCCGGTGGCGGCACGCCACGCTGAGCTGGCGGGCCGTCGACGAGGGGCACACCGAGGTACGCATCCGGGTGGACTACACCCGGGGGCTCGACCCCTCCTGGTACTTCGGGCCGATCCAGCAGGTCCTGCTCGGCGCGGGGACGGGACACCTGCTGGACATGATGGTATTGCGATGATCGCCGCCCGTTACCTCAGCCTGGCGGTGCCGTTGCTGGCCGTGCTCGCCGCCGCCCGGGTCGACCGGAGCCGCGCCGGCCGGGCGGCGGCGCTGCTGGCCTTCCTCGCCGCCGGCACCGGCATCGCCGCCCTCGACGAGGTGGCCCGGCGCACCGGCTGGTACACGTTCGCCCCGGTCCGGGGAAGCTACCGGGGGATGCCGGTCGACCTGTGGATCGGCTGGGCCGTGCTCTGGGGTCCGCTGCCCGTGCTGCTACGCCGGGCCCTCCCGGTGCCGGTGGCGCTGGGCCTGCTGCTCTGGGTCGACGCGGTGGCCATGCCGGCGCTGCACCCGCTGGTCCGGCTCGGCCCGCACTGGCTGGTCGGGGAGCTGGTCGGGCTGCTCGTGGTGGCCCTGCCGGCGCAACTGCTCGGCCGCTGGTGTGCCGACCGGCGGCACCTGGCGGCGCGCACGCTGCTCCAGGTCGGGGTCTTCACCGCCCTGCTGCTCTGGCTCGTCCCCAGCCTGGCCTTCGAGGTCGGCGACGGGTCGTGGGCGGCGGTGACCGGGCTGCCCCGGCCCGTCCTGCTGCTCCTCGCCCAGGTGGCGCTGGTGCTGGCCGCCCCGGCGCTCGCCGCGGTCCGCGAGTTCGTCACCCACGGTGGCGGCACGCCGTACCCGTGGGACCCGCCCGTACGGCTGGTCACCACCGGGCCGTACGCCTACCTGGCCAACCCGATGCAGACCGCCGCCGTGGCCCTGCTGCTGCTCACCGCCGCGCTCACCCGCAGTTCCGCGCTGGTGCTGGCGGCGGCGGTGGCGGTCGCCTTCAGCGTGGCGGTGGCCCGCCCGCACGAGGAACACGACCTGGCCGGCCGGCACGGCGGGGCGTGGCGCGCGTACCGGCGGCAGGTCCGGGACTGGTGGCCGCGTCGGCGGCCGTACCACGTGGGGCCGGCGGCGGTCCTGTTCCTCGACGACGCCTGCGGTCCGTGCGCCGCGACCTGGCGGTTCGTTGCCCGTCGCCGCCCGGTGGGCCTGCTGGTCCGTCCCGCCGCCGCAGCCGAGGGGGTGCTGTGGCGGGCGGCGTACACCGACGGCGACGGCCGGTCGGAACGGGGGGTGGCCGCCGTCGCCCGCGCCCTCGGGCACCTGCACCTCGGCTGGGCGGTGGTCGGCTGGATCCTGCGGCTGCCCGGGGTCGGCTGGCTGGCGCAGCTGGTGACCGATGCGATGATCACACCACCGCATCCGGCGGGCCCACGAGGAGGACGATGTCCGGCACCAAGCAGCGCCTCCTGGACGGCGCCATCACCGCCATCCGTACGCACGGCATCGCCGGCGTGTCCGCCCGCACCATCGCCGCCGCCGCCGGGGTGAACCAGGCGCTGGTCTTCTACCACTTCGGCACGGTCGACGACCTGCTGACGGCGGCCTGCCGGGCCAGCACCGCCGACCGGCTCGGGCACTGGTCGGCCCGGCTGGCCGGGGTGGGCTCGCTGCGGGAACTGCTCGCCGTCGGGCAGGAGCTGCACGAGCAGGAACGCGAGCTGGGCAACGTCTCCTTCCTGGCCCAGCTGCTGGCCGGGGCGCAGACCGACGAGCGGCTGGCCGCGCCCACCGCCGCCGCGCTGAAGCTCTGGGTGGACGAGATCGAGTCGGTGCTGCGCCGGCTGCTCGCCGGTTCACCGTTCGCCGAGATCGCGGACGTGCCCGGCCTGTCCCGGGCCGTCTGCGCCGCGTTCGTCGGGCTGGAACTGTACGACGGGGTGGACCGGGCGGGCGCGCAGCAGGCGATGTCGGCACTCGACCAGCTCGCCGTGCTCATCGAGATCGTCGACGACCTCGGACCGGTCGCCCGGCGGGCGCTGCGCTCCCGGGTGAACCGGGCCACCCGCCGGGACTGACCGCGCACCCGGCACCGGACGGGTCGGGTGCGTGGACGGCACCGGTCAGGCGGCGGCGATGATCTCGTCGCCGACGACGGTGAGCTGGTCCGCGCCGACCTCGACGGCGCTCAGGTAGTGCCGCAGCCAGGAGCGCAGACCGTCGGGGGTGCCGGTGGCGAAGGCACCGGCCGCGCCGACGTACTCGGGTTGCCGTTCCCGGTGGCCGACGTCGACGGCGACCAGGCCACGCGGGTCGAACCCCCGGGACATCAGCACCAGCCGGGCGGCGGCGCGGGCCACCACCCCGGACGGGCCGGCGAAGGGCCGCAGGTTGAGCAGTTCGCCGTGCACCACGGCGGCGAGGACCAGCGGGGAGACCGTCGTCCCGCCGGCGACCAGCCCGGCCAGCCCGTCGAGCCGGGCGGCCACCACCGGGTCGGCGACCGGACGCCCCAGCTCGGCCTCGGCGACCACGTCCCGGGCGGCGAGGACGTGCAGCCGGGCCAACGCCTGCCGGGGGGCCTTCGGCCACAGCTCGGTCAGCCCGGGCAGCGCCCCGGCGACCCGCAGCGCCCCCTGGAGCACCGGTTCGGTGACGGTGCCGGCGCGGACCGCCTCGCGCTCGTGGTCGTACCCCTCCAGGGCGGCGCTGGCCACCGCGCTGCGCAGGCCGACCTCGGCCGCGACCTGGCCACCGTGGCGGCGCAGCGCGCGGTGGCGCATCGCCTGGTCGACCCGCTCGCGGGCCCGCTCGACGGCGGGGGCGATGTCGGCGAGCGCGAGCAGCGGGGCGAGCGGATCGGTGGTCACCCCGCCACGCTAGCGACCGGGTGACTCCGGGGCGGATGCCACCCGCCACCGGGGCGTCGGGTCCGATCCTGATCAGGGTGGGAGGGGCGGGCCGTCGAGCGCGCCGGGACGGCCGCTGAGCGCGCCGGCCGGCACCGGGGGTGTCGCGGTCCCGAGCTGCCCGGACTAACCTCGGCCGGGTAGAGACGCAGGTCACCCGACGAAGGAGTCACCGCATGAGCGAGGCCTTGGCCAACCTGCTGAACGAGACGCGCCAGTTCCCGCCGCCGGCCGCACTCGCCGCCCAGGCCAACGTCACCGCCGGCGCGTACGACGAGGCCGGCGCGGACCGGCTCGCCTTCTGGGAGCGGCAGGCCGGCCGGTTGGCCTGGGCCAAGCCGTGGGACGAGGTGCTCGACTGGTCGAACCCGCCGTTCGCGAAGTGGTTCGTCGGCGGTCAGCTCAACGTGGCGTACAACTGCCTGGACCGGCACGTGGAGGCCGGCCGGGGCGACAGGGTGGCGATCCACTGGGAGGGCGAGCCGGGCGACACCCGCACCCTCACCTACGCCGACCTGCACCGGCTGACCTGCCAGGCGGCGAACGCGCTGACCGACCTGGGCGTGGTCGCCGGTGACCGGGTGGCGATCTACCTGCCGATGGTCCCCGAGGCGGCGGTGGCGATGCTGGCCTGCGCCCGGATCGGCGCGACCCACAGCGTGGTCTTCGGCGGCTTCTCCGCCGACGCGTTGAGCAACCGGATCTCCGACGCCAACGCCAAGGTGGTGATCACCGCCGACGGCGGCTACCGGCGGGGCAAGCCGTCGGCGCTGAAGCCGACGGTGGACGAGGCGGTGGCGAACTGCCCGTCGATCGAGCACGTGCTGGTGGTCCGGCGCACCGGCGAGGAGGTCGGCTGGTCGGCGAGGGACCACTGGTGGCACGAGACGGTCGAGACGGCGTCGGCCGAGCACGTCGCGCAGCCGTTCGACGCCGAGCACCCGCTGTTCATCCTCTACACCAGCGGCACCACCGCCCGCCCGAAGGGCATCCTGCACACCACCGGCGGCTACCTCACCCAGGCCGCGTGGACGGCGCACGCGGTGTTCGACCTGAAGCCGGAGACCGACGTCTACTGGTGCACCGCCGACATCGGCTGGGTCACCGGGCACTCCTACATCGTGTACGGGCCGCTGGCCAACGGCGCCACCCAGGTGATGTACGAGGGCACCCCGGACACCCCGCACAAGGGCCGGTTCTGGGAGATCGTCGACAAGTACCGGGTGAGCATCCTCTACACCGCGCCGACGCTGATCCGCACCATGATGAAGTGGGGCGAGGACATCCCGGCGGGCTTCGACCTGTCGTCGCTGCGCCTGCTGGGCAGCGTCGGCGAGCCGATCAACCCGGAGGCGTGGATGTGGTACCGCCAGCACGTCGGCCGGGGTGAGCTGCCGATCGTGGACACCTGGTGGCAGACCGAGACGGGCGCGATCATGATCTCCCCGTTGCCGGGGGTGACCGCGGCCAAGCCGGGTTCCGCGATGACCCCGCTGCCCGGCGTCGTCGCCGATGTGGTGGACGACCAGGGCCAGTCGGTGCCCAACGGCGGCGGTGGCTACCTGGTGCTGCGCGAGCCGTGGCCGTCGATGCTGCGCACCATCTGGGGCGACGACAACCGGTTCATCGAGACGTACTGGTCCCGGTTCGAGGGGATGTACTTCGCCGGGGACGGGGCGAAGAAGGACGACGACGGGCACATCTGGCTGCTCGGCCGGGTCGACGACGTGATGCTGGTGTCCGGGCACAACATCTCCACCACCGAGGTGGAGTCGGCGCTGGTGTCGCACCCGGCGGTGGCCGAGGCGGCGGTGGTCGGCGCGACGGACCCGACCACCGGGCAGGCGATCGTCGCGTTCGCCATCCCGCGCGGCACCGCCGACACCTCGGGCGAGGCGGGCGAGCAGCTCATCGCCGAGCTGCGCAACCACGTGGCGAAGACGCTCGGCCCGATCGCCAAGCCCCGGCAGATCATGCTGGTGCCGGAGCTGCCGAAGACCCGCTCCGGCAAGATCATGCGCCGGTTGCTGCGGGACGTGGCCGAAAACCGGTCGCTGGGTGACGTGACGACGCTCCAGGATTCCTCGGTGATGGAGCTGATCTCCTCCGGGCTCAGCGGTGGGAAGTCCGACGAGGACTGACGACAGCCGTACCCGACGGTGGGTGCCGGTCCGCGCGGGGGCCGGCACCCACCGTCTTTTTAGGGGTACGAATCGGTCGGTAGGCCGAGCCGACTCGGGCTGAACGGGCAGACGCACCGGTGCCCCCTTCCGGGCATGAACCCTTCTCATTTAGGTTCAGCGATATCGACTGGGCTCGACGCAGGTCTCACCGGCGATCCCTTTCCCATGCCCGAGAAACGGAGTGGCATGAACATTCTCCCGCCCACCAGGGCACGTCGACGGATACTCGTCGCGTTGCCCGCCCTCGCTCTCGTCGCCTCGTCACTGACCGTGGCCGGCAGCGCCTCGGCCCAGCCGGTCGGGCCCGCGGTGCCGACCCGGATCGGGGCCGACGAGCACTACCTCAACTACGCCGAGCCGGAGGTGCAGCCGGACACCGCGGGTAAGGAGGTCAGGGGCGCCGACGGGGTGCTCACCTCGGCGGCGGACGAGGCCCGCGCGTACGACCGCAAGTTCGCCGGTGGCAATCCGTTGGCCGCCCGGGAGCTGGCCCGCAACGAGGCGCGGGCGATCCGCACCGGGCAGAGCCCGCGCAAGTTCAAGAAGGCCAAGAGCACCCAGACGGCCAAGCTGCTCACCCTGCTTGTCGAGTTCAACGACCAGGCCAACGACGACTTCACCGGCGTGATGGTCCCCAAGACGGTATTCGAGGACCGCACCTGCGTCCCGGGCACCGTCCAGAACGGACCGGAGCACAACAACATCCCGAACCCGGCGACCCTGCCGCACGAGGACAACAACTCGATGTGGGTGCCGGACTTCTCCCCGGCCCACTTCGACAAGATGCTCTACACCAAGCAGGGCATCACCGAGCGGGTCCGTAAGGACCTCAAGGGACCGGACGGCAGGAAGGGCATCGACCTGTCCGGCCGCACCATGCACAACATGTACCTGGAGATGTCCAAGGGCGCGTACACGGTGGACGGGCAGGCCAGCCCGTGGATCACCGTGCCGCACTCGGAGGGCTGGTACGCGGCCTCGCGCTGCTTCCAGGACGAGACGGGCGCCTGGGTCGCCGGCCGGCAGCAGGCGATGAACGGCCACCCGGACAACCCGCAGGGCGCGGGGCGGCTCGCCACCGACGCGATCGACGCGCTGGCCGCGGCGGACCCGAACTTCCCGTGGGCCGACTACGACATCGAGGACCAGGGCGACCGGGACGGCGACGGCAACGTCAACGAGCCGGACGGGGTGATCGACCACCTGGTGCTGGTGCACGCCGGTCAGGGCAAGTCCCGGGGCGGCGGCGACCAGGGCGTGTACGCGGTCTGGGCGCACTCCTCCACGGTCGCCGGCGGCTACACCATCCCCGGCACCAACCTGAAGGTGTCCAACTACATCGTGCAGCCGGAGGACGCCGGGGTCGGCGTCTTCGCCCACGAGTTCGGTCACGACCTGGGCCTGCCGGACCTCTACGACACCTCGGGCAACGCCGACTCGGACGTCGACTTCTGGGACCTGATGGCGTCCGGCTCGCACACCGGTGAGATCTTCCAGGCCCTGCCCACCCACATGGGAATCTGGGACAAGTGGGTGCTGGGCTGGGCCGATCCGCTGACCATCGCCCCCGGCACCCGGACCCGGACGGCGACGCTCGGGCAGACCTCGCGGACCCCGGTGGGCACCCAGGACGGCATCAAGATCGACCTGCCGGACAAGGTGGTCACCCTCGCCCAGCCGCACAGCGGCACCGGCATGTGGTACAGCGGCGCCGACCAGGAGTGGGCGGACGTCAAGCTCAGCCGGCAGGTGGCCGTCCCGGCCGCCTCCGACGCGAAGTTCTGGATGTGGAACAACTACGTCATCGAGGACGACTGGGACTACGGGTTCGTGGAGGTCTCCACCGACGGCGGGGCCACCTGGGCCGAGCAGAAGGTCTACGACGCGTCCGGCGCGCTGGTCTCCACCAACGACGGTTACGCCGACCCGAACGGCCGCATGGTCGACTTCGGCAACAAGAAGTACGGCCTGACCGGCAGCACCGCCGGTTGGCGGCACGACTGGATCGACCTGTCGGCGTTCGCCGGGACGACCGTACAGGTGCGGCTGCGGTACGCCACCGACGAGGCGTTCCAGGAGCGGGGCTGGTTCGCCGACGACCTGTCGGTCACCGGCGGCGGGGCCACCACGTTCAGCGACGACGTGGAGAGCGGCACGAACGGCTGGACGCTGAGCGTCGGCACCTTCACCGACACCACCGGCGCGGGCTGGCACATCGACCCGGGCACCCAGACCAAGGCGCAGTACTACCTGGCCGAGTGGCGCAACTTCGACGGCTTCGACATGGGCCTGAAGTACGCCTACGACACCATCTACTCGCACGAGGCGTGGAAGGTCGACCGGATCTCGTACAACGCGCCGGGCATGCTGGTCTGGTACCGGGACACGATGCTGGGCGACGTCAACCACGTCACCGGCCAGATGACCGCGCTGCCCAGCTACGGGGCCAAGGGCGGGCTGCTGATCGTGGACTCGCACTACGACCCGCTGCGGCGTACCGGTGAGGCGGCGGCGAAGGACCCGTCGGTGCTGGACAACCTGCCGAGCCGGCCGCAGTCGTCCAACGCGGCGTTCTCGCTGAACCCGACGTACCCGTTCACCGAGTGCCTGGAGGCGGCGGACGAGCCGTACAGCGCGTACTGCACGAAGTTCGGGCGGCAGCGCCCGGTGTCGGGCTTCAACGACGCCAAGGGCTGGTACCCGGGCATCGAGATCCGCGACGGCTCGCCGTACGCCCGGGACAACGACGCCTCGGTGGTCGTCCCGTCGCGGGGCAACAAGCCGTACACCACCCGGGTGGTGAACCCGGACGGCACGCCGGCCACCGAGTTCTACGGCGTGACGCTGGGCGGTGGGGCGATCGTGCTCGGCACCGGCAACCCCTCCGACTCGAAGGTCCGTAACGGGGTCTCCATCAAGATCGAGTCGGCCGCGCCGGACAACTCGTACGCGGTCGTCCGGATCACTCCGGCGAAGTACTGAGGCCGCGCGTCGGGTACGCCCGGCGATGCGGTGGTAAGGGTCAGTAACTGACTGATCGGTGAACGGTGGGCCGGTGGCGGAGAAGCCACCGGCCCACCGTTTCACGCATCACGGCAATCCAATCGAAATACATCACTGCGATTCCCCGTCGGGCCGTCCGCGCTGCTCATGACCGTTGATGAACATCCGGTGTGTGACGGTGAAAAGCGTTCTCATCAAAATCTTGCAACAAATCGACGCGGACATCTTCCCACCCGTCCCAGCAGTGTCTATGTTCACCATGGGTCCCACTAGTGGGACGTCTTACGCCGGCCCGTACCCCCGTTGGGCCGGTTCCCTCACACCGGAGGTACCACGTGCGCAAAGTCGCAGTGGGTCTGCTCGGGCTCTCGCTGACGGCGACAGGTCTGGTGACGGGTACGTCCGCCAGCGCCGCGCCGACGCCGAAGCTCCCGACGGCGGCCCCGTCGGTCGCGGAACCCCAGGCGGACCACGATCTGCCCAACCCGCTCGAAACCAAGCGGCGGGCACTGCGCCAGGAGGGCCTCAGCGAGGTCCTTTCCGGCAAGGCCAAGGCGCAGAAGATCAACGGCAGCACGGTCGTCAAGGTCGGCAAGACCCAGGCTGCGGGCACCAACGCCCGGACGACGGCCTCGGGCGTCGCCCAGACGCAGGACCAGTACGTCGAGCTGGGCCGCGAGCGGACCGACAAGATCTTCGTGATCCTCGCGGAGTTCGGCAACGAGCGGCACCCGAGCTACCCGGACCAGGACACGGCCCCGGCCGTGCCCGGCCCGACCCGGTTCGACGGGCCGCTGCACAACGAGATCCCGGCCCCCAACCGGGCGGTGGACAACTCCACCGTCTGGCAGGCCGACTACAACGCCGACCACTACCGGAAGCTGTACTTCGGCACCGGGCAGGGCGACGAGTCGCTGAAGCAGTACTACGAGGCCCAGTCCTCGGGTCGCTACAGCGTCGAGGGCGAGGTCACCGACTGGGTCAAGGTGAAGTACAACGAGGCCCGGTACGGCCGTTCCAACGGCTACCCCTGCGCCTCGAACGTCTGCAACAACACCTGGGCCCTGGTCCGCGACGCCGCCAACCAGTGGGTCGCCGACCAGAAGGCCGCCGGCCGCACCGACGCCCAGATCGCCGCCGACGTCAAGTCGATGGACGAGTGGGACCGGTACGACTTCGACGGCGACGGCAACTTCAACGAGCCGGACGGCTACATCGACCACTTCCAGATCGTCCACTCCGGCGGCGACCAGGCCGACGGTGACCCGATCCAGGGTGAGGACGCCATCTGGAGCCACCGGTGGTACGCCTTCGCCAGCGACCAGGGCAACACCGGCCCGGCGAACTTCCCGGCCGGCGGCACCCAGATCGGCAACACCGGCGTCTGGATCGGCGACTACACCATCCAGCCGGAGAACGGTGGCCGGAGCGTCTTCTACCACGAGTACGGTCACGACCTCGGTCTGCCGGACGACTACAACGTCATCAACAGCGGTGACAACAACAACGAGCACTGGACCCTGATGGCCCAGAGCCGGCTCGGCGCCAAGAACGACGGCGGCATCGGCGAGCGGGGCGGCGACCTCGGCGCCTGGAACAAGCTCCAGCTCGGCTGGCTCGACTACGAGGTCGTGGTGGCCGGCCAGCAGAAGACCCTCAACCTGGGCCCGCAGGAGTACAACTCCGACAAGGCGCAGGGTGCCGTGGTCGTGCTGCCGCAGCGGGAGTACTCCTTCCAGAACGGCAAGCCGTTCGAGGGGACCAAGCAGTTCTTCTCCGGCAACGACGACGACCTGAACACCACGATGACGCGGACGATCGACCTCACCGGGAAGACCAGCGCCGCGCTCACCATGAAGGGTCGTTACTCGATCGAGGCGGACTACGACTACCTCTTCTTCGAGGCCAGCACCGACGGTGGCCAGACCTGGGCCACCCTGCCGGGTACCGCCAACGGCAAGGCCCTCAAGGAGATCTCCCCCGGGCGCTTCGCCCTGGACGGCTCCAGCAACGGCCAGTGGGTCGACGTCAACATCCCGATGAACGCGGCTGCCGGCAAGGTGGTGCAGTTCCGGCTGCGCTACCAGACCGACGGTGGCGTCTCCGAGGGCGGCTTCTACGGTGACGCGATCACCATCACCGCCGACGGGCAGACCGTGCTCAGCGACGGTGCGGAGGCCGGTGCCGCCGGTTGGACCCTGAACGGGTTCAGCGTGGTTGCCGAGACCTACATCCGTAAGTTCGACAACTACTACATCGCCGGCAACCGGTCGTACGTGTCGTACGACCAGTACCTCAAGACCGGCCCGTACTACTTCGGTTACGCGAACAGCCGCCCGGACTACGTGGACCACTACGCGTACCAGGAGGGTCTGCTGATCTCCTACTGGAACCTCCGGTGGGCCGACAACGACACCTTCGACCACCCGGGCGAGGGTCGGAACATGATCATCGACGCGCACCCGGAGCCGCTGTACAACCTGACCGGCGCCCCGTGGCGGGCCCGCGTCCAGGTGTACGACGCGCCGTTCAGCCTGAAGAAGGCGGACTCGTTCACGCTGCACATCAACAGCGTGCCGCAGTACGTCCGCGGCCAGGCCGCGCAGCCGCTGTTCGACGACACCAAGCAGTACTGGTACCCGGAGCTGCCGAACCACGGCGTCAAGCTCCCGGCCACCGGCACCAAGATCCGCGTCGTGGAGCAGAACGGCACCTCGCTGAAGGTCCGCTTCTCCTGATCCGCTGATCAGCGCACCACCTGCTTTACCCGATGCCCGGGCAGGACTCCTGCCCGGGCATCGGCCCGTCCGGGGCCGGCCGGATGCCGGTCCACCGCCGCCGTGGCACGCTGGCTCCGCGCGTACCCGTGGCGGGTGCGCCGGGAACGGAGGCGACCGTGACCGACGAACAGACCCCGACCACCGACCCGCCGGCCGGCACCCGACCACCCGCCGACCGGCCGGCACCGCCCGCCGACCGCGCGGCGACGCCGGGCCCGCCCGCCGGCCGGCCGGCACCGCCCTCCGCCGCCCCGCCGCCCACCCCGCGCCGGCCCGCCGCACCCCCACGGCACCCCACCGACCGACGCCGGCCGGACCGGCTCGCCGGGAGGATCACCCGGGGCGGCGACGGCCCGTGCTACGGCCTGGTCACCGACGACGGCCACGAGTACGCGCTGCACGGCCCCGGCCTGGGCACCGTCGCCACCGGCAGCACCGTCGTGGTCACCGTCGACCCGGCCGCGCCACCCGCCGCCTGCGGCCCCGGCACCCCGGTCGGCGTCGTCCGGATCAGCGTCGTCCGCTGAGTCCGCTCAGCCCACCGCAGACCGGTCCGAGGCGCGTACGGCCGTCCGGCCCGGGTCGACGGGACGATCGACAGGCGCCGAGGTCCTAGGCTGTGCCCATGACCGAGCAGCGTGGCGGGCCCACCGACGAGTCCTGCGTCCTCACCGAGGGGCCGTGGACGCACCGGTTCGTCGGCGCGAACGGCAGCCGGTTCCACGTCGTCGAGGCGGGCACCGGGCCGATGGTGCTCTTCCTGCACGGCTTCCCCGAGCACTGGTGGGCCTGGCACACGATGCTCCCCGCCATCGCCGACGCCGGCTTCCGGGCCGTCGCGGTGGACCTGCGCGGTTACGGCGCCAGCGACAAACCACCCCGGGGGTACGACGGTTACACCCTCGCCGCCGACGTCGCCGGCCTGATCCGCGCCCTCGGGGAACGGTCCGCCACCGTGGTCGGCACCGGCTCGGGTGGGCTGATCGGCTGGACAGCCGCCTCGTTCCACCCCACCCTGGTCCGCCGGCTGGTGGTGCTCGGCGCACCCCATCCGCTGCGGTTGCGCGCGGCCATCTTCGCCGACCCGCGCGGTCAGTTCGCCGCCTCCACCCCGGCGCTGAAGTTCCAGCTCCCCCGGTACGAGCACGTGCTCACCCGCAACGACGCCGCCGAGGTGCAGCAGATGCTGAGCCGTTGGGGCGGCCCCCGCTGGGTGGCCGGCCCCGACTTCGCCGGGTACGCGCAGCGCTGCCGGGAGGCGATGCTCATCCCGCAGGCCGCCTTCTGCGCGCTGGAGGGCTACCGGTGGGCCTTCCGCTCGGTGCTGCGGCTGCACGGCTACCGGTTCGTCCGGCTGATGCAGAAGCCCCTGGTCACCCCCACCCTCCAATTGCACGGGGCGGCCGACGTCGCGTCCCTGCCACGCACCGCGCAGGGCTCCGGCCGGTACGTCAGCGCCCCCTACGAGTGGCGGCTGATCGACGGGGTGGGCCACTTCCCCCACGTGGAGGCCGGCGACGTGGTGCTCGGCGAGATCCTGCGCTGGACCAAGTCCTGACCCGGCCGGCCCGTCTCCCGGCCGGCGGTCAGACGCGCTGTTCGCGCAGGTCGGCGACCTCGGTGGCCGGCGCCCAGCCCTGGTAGACGCCGAAGTCGAAGACCTCCAGCCCCATCGCCTGCGCCACCGGCCAGCGACCACCCGTGTACTCGACCCGCAGCCACCCGTCGTGCTCGCCGAGCACGATGAACGGCTGCCCCTGCCAGGTGCAGGTGGTCCGCACGTACGCCAGGTCCTCGACCTCACCGGCCGGCACGACCCGCACGTACCGGCCGGGGCGTACCTCCTCGAAGCCGTCGGCGGGTTCCGGCTGGTAGATCCGTACGTGGTCGCCGTCCGGGCTGACCTGGTACTCCCGCCCCTGCCAGCGGGCCACGTAACCGTCACGCATCACGGCTCGCCCACCCGCCGCCAGACCAGCGCATCGGTGTCCAGGATGGCGATCACCCGTTCGGTGCCCTCCGTGCCGATCCGCCAGAGCTGTGCGCCGTGCGGCAACCGTGCGCTGTCCACCTTGAACTCGGCCACCACGTCGCTGCTCTCGCCGGGGGCGAACCCGTTGCCCCGGAACGGCGCGCGCTCGATCACCCAGCCCTCCATGGCCCGCATCGCCGCCTCGTTCTGCCCGCCGTACGGGATGCGGTAGAGACTCGGCCGGTACGCGGGCCAGCGCAGCACGTAGGTCGCCTCGGCGTCGCGGGCGAAGGGCGAATCCGGGTAGCCCAGCCCCAGGGCGTCGTGCAGTTCCGCAGGGGTGGTCAGGTGGGCCAGTTCGCCGGCCCGGTGCACGAAACCGGAGACCCGGTCGTAGCCGCGTTCCAGGTAGTAGGCGAGTTGGCTCGGGGCGACCGCCTTCTGCATCACCACCGGACGGGACGGGTCGGTGACCGGCGGGGCGTACCGGGTACGTTCGGCGGGTGCCTCGGCGGCGGCCACCGGCTCCAGGTCCGCCTCGTCACCGAGCCCGACCTCGGCCGCCCAACTGGCCAGGGCCACGATCTGCTCGCCGGGGAGCTTGGCCCCGACCGGGGTGCCCGGGTTGACGGCGAACGCCCAGCCCGGGTCCGGCCACCGCCGGATCAACTGGACGAAGCGCACCTCGATCGTCTCGACCGGCGGCACGTCGTGCTCGGCCAGCCGCTCCGGGGAGGTGTAGACCACCACGTACGTCTCACCGTCGGTCGTCCCGGTACGCCACTGGAAACCGGGCTCGCCGGGGCGGCTGCCGGCCACCGAGTCGGGGTTGACCGGAAGCAGCACCCGGGCCAGCAGCAGGGTGGAGAGGAAACCGTCGGTGCTGCCGGCGCCGGCCGCGTCCAGCAGGTTCTCCTCGACCTCGTTGGCCGGCAGGAACGCCTCGTCGACGGTCGGCGGGGTGTCCGTGCCGACGGTCGTCGACGGGCTCCCGGGCGGTGTGCTGCCGGCCGGGGCCGGGCCGGCGGCCGGCCCCGGTGCCGCCGGGGAGGTCGGCCCGGCGATGATCGGCACGGCAGTGGTCGGCACTGTAGTGGTGGGGCCGGCAGTGGCGGTCGGCACGGCGGTGGTCGGTGCCGCCGGGGAGGTCTGCACGGCCCGTTCGGCGGCGGGGGTCCAGAGGTCGACCGGGGTGGAACGCGGGTCGACACCGTCCGCTCCCGGCGCGGTGGCCGTCGGGGCCGCCCCGGCGGTCCGGGCCGGCGCACCCTCCGTGGGAGGACCGGCTGCGTCCCCCGTCGGCGTCGGGGCGACGGGTCCGGTGGGCGCGCTGTCCGCCGGTGCGGTGTCGTCCGGCGCGGTCCACGCCTGCGTTCCCGCAGCCGGCCCGGTGACCGGCGCGTCCGCTGCCGGCGCGGGCGGGGGGACGGTCGGAGCGCCCGCCGGCGGGGCCGGCACCACCGGCGGAGGTGCCACGTCCGGCGGGGCCGCCGCCACCTCCGCGCGGGCCTTCGAGGCGGCCCGCTCGGCGGACGGGGTCCACAGGTCATCCGGGGCGGGACGGGGCCGGGCGGCCGGTGGCGGACCGGTGGGCGACGGCGGGAAAACCGGCCCGGATGCGGGCGGGCGGCCGGGAACGCCGAAGGGGCCGCCGGTCCCGTTCAGGTTGACCGTGTCCTCGGCACCCGGGCCCCCGACCGGCGGTACCGGGGTCGCCGTGGTGGCGGAGGCCGACGGCGGCACGGCAGCGGCGGGGGGAACGAACGGCGCGGCGGCCGGCGGGGGGACGACCGGTGGCGCGGGAGCCGCCGGGGGGACGAACAGCGGACCCTGGGCGACGGACGGGGCCGGTGCGGGGGCG
Organism: Micromonospora sp. HM134; assembly: GCF_007833915.1. NCBI lineage: Bacteria > Bacillati > Actinomycetota > Actinomycetes > Micromonosporales > Micromonosporaceae > Micromonospora > Micromonospora sp. HM134. The sequence continues at coordinate 403,220 of NZ_CP041061.1, read as the reverse complement.
ACCGGGAGGTCGCGGGACTCCAGGATCACACCCTCTATCACGATGGGCATGAACCCCCGGCGGGACACCGGCGGCGCGGAGACCGGCTCGGCGACGGAGGGCGGCAGCTCCTCCGCCTCGCCCCGGGCGGGGCTGACCGGAGCGGTCGGGCCGGTCGGAGCGGCGGGTGGGGAGACGAACGGGTCGACCGGCGGGCGGGGCTGGCGTACCCCGGACGACCCGTCCGGGGTGGGCTGCCGGCGGGGTAACGCCTGGGTGGCCTCCGCCGCCGGCGGTGGCGTACGGAAGGCGCGGGTCGCCTCCTCCGCCGCCGGACCGACGTGGAAGGCCCGGGTGGGCTCCCCACCGGGCGGGTCCACCCGGAAGGCCCGGGTCGGTTCCTCGGCCAGCGGGTCCGGGGAACGGCCGGCCGACGACACCCCGTTGCCGGGACCGGGCCGGGCCGGCGGATCGGCCACCCGGAACGCGCGGGCCGCCTCGTCCTCGCCCGCCTGGGTGGGCGCCGGACGGCGTCGGGGGAACGGTTGACCGCCCATCCCGGGGCGGGTCGGTGGGGCCGCCCGCTCGCCCGAGCGCAGCGGATTGTCCCGGGATGACCGGGTGGCACCGCGCGCACTGGACGGCTCGAAGAACGAGGTACGCCCGTTGGCCGGGCCGGCTGACTCCTCACCCAGCAGCCGGCGGCGGGGAACCGCCGGCCAGCCGGCGTTGGTCGTGCCCGGCACGGCGGGCGGCTCCGCGAAGGCGGGCCTGCCCTGCTCGGGCGGACCAGCGGTGGTGCGCGGGCCACCACCGGGCGGGCCGACCGGATGCCCCCGCTCGTCGGTCAGCGACGCGCCCGTCGCCGGGCGGACGACGCCCCCAGCGGGTGGGGCGGTGGCGGACGACGCCGGCCGGGGCTGGGCCCAGCCCGCGGAGAGGTCGGCGGTCGGCTCGACGTCGGCCGGCCCGCCGGGCGCGCCCCGGACCGGCATCTGGTCGGCCTCCGCCCGGGACCGCACCCCCGGGGGGCGGCCGGGCAGCCGGACGTCGCCCCGGGAGAGCTGCGAGACGAACCAGGCGGGCAGGTAGCCCTCGATCGGCAGACCGGGGTTCACCGCCAGCCACCACTCGTGGTTGGGCCACTCGACGGCCAGGTCGGCGTAGCGGCTGCGCCGGTAGGGGCCGGCGGAGGACCCGAGGCAGGCGTGCATCGCGGCGGCCGAGGTGAAGGCCAGCACGTGGGTGCGGCCACCGGTGGTCCAGGTGCCCCAGCCCATCGGTGCCGCACCGGCGAGGGCCTGACCGGAGACCGGGAGGAAAAGCTCTGTACCGGCCAGAATCCGGAAGTAGAGCTCCTGGTCACCGGCGTGCAGCGCGTCACGCATCGCCGTCTCGGCCTCGGTAGCCGGCTCCCAGTCGGTCACGGCCACCTCTCCTCCCGGATCAGGCCACAGGCGTCGCGTACAACCTACAAGGTGAAAACAAGATCACGATAAGTCGGTCACCGGCCGGCCGCCCTGGTAACGGACCGGGCGCTAACATCCCGTTGCGGAGCCGACACGATACGGAGGCGGTCGATGTCCCGGTCCGGCAGCCGACGAGCGTTCGTCACCCTGGCAGCGGCCCTGTTCGCCGTACCGCCGGCGGCCGTCGTGGCGTCGGTCACCCCGGCCCGCGCCGCCCCGGCCTGCGCCACGTCGCCCGCGCCGGCCCGCCCGGTCGCCGCCGCCCCGTGGCCCCAGCGACGGTACGCCCCGCAGCGGCTCGCCCCGCTGGCCACCGGTGCCGGCGTCACCGTGGCGGTGGTCGACTCGGGCGTCGACCGGCGGCACCCCCAACTCCGGGGGCGGGTGCTCGACGGCGCGGACTTCCTCGACCCGGGCGGCGACGGCACCCGGGACTGCGCCGGTCACGGCACCGGGGTGGCCAGCATCATCGCCGCCGGGGAGGCCGGCGGGGTGGCCTTCCGGGGGCTCGCACCCGACGCCCGCATCCTGCCGGTACGGGTCAGCGAACAGCAGGTCGTCGAGGGGCGGGAGGCGGGGCGTACGGTCAGCGCCGCCGGTTTCGCCCAGGCCGTCCGGTGGGCGGTGGACCACGACGCCGACGTGCTCAACCTCTCCGTCGTCCTGTACGCCGACGACCCGGCCGTACGCGACGCGATCGACTACGCGCTGCGGCGGGACGTGGTCGTGGTGGCCGCCGCCGGCAACCTGCACGACGGCGGGGACCCGCTGCCCTATCCGGCGGCGTACGACGGGGTGCTCGGCGTCGGCGCGGTCACCCCGACCGGCGTGCGCGCCCCGTTCTCCCAGGTCGGCCCGTACGTCGACCTGGTCGCGCCGGGCGGTGACGTGCTGATGGCCGCGCCGGGGCGGGGTCACCAGCGGGCCGAGGGCACCAGCTACGCCGCCCCGTTCGTGGCGGGCACCGCCGCGCTGCTGCGGCAGTACCGGCCGGAACTCGATGCCGCCGGGGTGGCCCGCCGGATCGTCGGCACCACCGATCCGGCGCCGGGTGGCCGGGAGGGCGGTTACGGTGCCGGCGTGCTCAACCCGTACCGGGCGGTGGTGGAGACCGGTGGTGCCCCCCGGCCGGCCACCCGCCCGACGACGGCCCTGCCGGTGCCGCAGGCCGATCCGGCGCTGCTGGCGCAGGGGCACCGGCGGGCGGCGGCCCGGCAGCGGGCGTTGCTGGTCGCCTCGGCCGTCGGCGGGACGGTGCTGGTGGCGGTGCTGCTGGCCGTGGTGCTCCCCCGGGGCGTCCGCCGCCGCTGGCACCCGGCCGGCCCGGCCTGACGGTGACGCCCGACCGTCGACCGGCCGGACGTCACCGCCGCAGCACCGCCGACCGCGTCACCATCGGGGAGCCACTCGGCGAGCCGGGCGGCACGGCGCGGGCCGCCGGGCCCGCCGGGACGCCGCCCGGCTCACTGGAACAGGCCGGTGTTGCGCTTCTCGGTGTCGAGGTAGTCGGCGGCGGAGTCGTCGACGGCGAGTTTGATGTCCCGCAGCATCGCCTGGAGATCCTGCGATGCGGAGCGCCACCGCGCCTGCCGCTGCTCGTACGCCCGGCGGGCCTCGCCGTCCCAGCCGGCGACCAGTGGGGCGGCGTCCCGTTCCAGCTGGCCGAGCTGCGCGTCGAGGGTGTTCAGTGCCTTCTGGATGTCCGCGCCGGCCTGGTGCAGCGCGGCGAAGTTGACGACCAGCACACCGTGGTCCATCGGATCGCTCCTCCCGGAGATGTGGTTAGAGCGGCAGTTGGATGCCGCGACTGGTGCCGGCGACCCGGCCGGCGGCCTCGGTGTCCGAGGCGTCGTACTGGCGGCCGGCGGTGCGCAGGGCCGCCGCGGTCTCCCGCAGGGCCCGTTGCAGCACGGCCTGGTCCCGCCCCCACTGCTGCTTGACCTGCTCGAAGGAGCGCCCACCGGCGCCCCGCCAGGCCTGCTGCAACACCTCCAGCTCGGCCATCAGGCCGGTCAGCATGGCCTGCAACGACTGGTCCACCTGCTCGAACCTGGTGGCGGTGTGGTGCATCACCGCCGCTTCTGCCTGGGTCTGGGACACCCGGACGTCACCTCGTCTCCCCGGTCGGGGCCGACCGCCGGCCGTCCACTGCGGACGGGGCGTCCGTCGGCATGGGACCGGACGGACCTGGTCGGCGAATCAGTCGCTGACGGTAGTCGCACCGTCGCCGTTGTGCTACCCCGTCCCGCTCCCCTGTGGACAACGCGCCCCGACGTCGGACGGCGGGACCCCACCGGGCCGACCGGGCCACTACGATGGGTCACGCTCCCGTCGCATTCCGGTCCCGGCCGGAGGTCGGTTCCGGTCCCGGCCGGAGGTTGATGGCGGGGCATCCCGACGACCGACCAGGGCGGGCACACGGAGGAGACGTGGTGACGGCGAGCACGACCGACCGCCCGCTGCGGCGGACCGCCGAGGCCCCACCCCGCCCCCGCACCGGCACTGCCGTACACCCCGGTCAGTTCGTCGCCACGCAGGTCGCACTGGCGCTGCCGGTGGCCGCGTACGGCCGCGGGCCGGTGCCGGCGGTGCTCGCCGCGGTCGGTGCGGTGGTCCTGGCCGGTCTCGGCTGGGGGCGCTGGCGCGGGCGGTGGCTGTTCGACTGGTGGGGCACCGCCGCCGGGTTCCTCACCCGCCGGCACGGCCTGCCCGCCGACACCGCCCCGGAAGCCCTGCTGGACCTGCTGCTTCCCGATGCCGCGCTGGCCGGCGTGGAGTTGGCCGACGGGCCGGCGGCGGTGGTCGACGACGCCACCGGGCTGACCGTCCTGCTCGACCTGGGCGACCCGGGCGACCTGCTCGGCGACCGGTCCCACCCGCTGCCGGCGCCCGGCACGCTGCTGCCGCCGGCCGGGCCGGAGCAACCGCCGGTGCGGGTGCAGGTGCTGCTGCACGCCGTACCGGCCCCGGCGGCGGCCGGTGGCGCGGCCGGCACCTCGTACCGGCAGTTGACCGAGGGGCGGCTGCCGGGTCAGGAACGGGCCCTGCTCGCCGTCCGGGTGGTGCGGGCGCCCGGCTGGTCCGACACGGACCTGCGCCGGGCGCTGGCCGGCACGGTGCGGCGGATCGTCCGCCGAGTGGGGCCGCTGCCGGCCCGCCCGCTGGGCCGGCACGCCGCGCTGCGGGTGCTCGCCGAACTCGCCCACCACGACCCCGGCCGGCCGGTGCGCGAGAGCTGGTCGACGCTGTGCGTCGGCGACCAGCACCAGGCCGCCTTCCGGTTGGTCCACTGGCCGGACGCCCGGGTCGACCCGGGTCGCCGGTTGGTGTCCCGGCTGCTGGCCCTGCCGGCGACCGCCACCACCGTCTCACTCGTGGCCGGCCCGCAGGCCGGCGACACCGCACCACCGACGTGCCTGACGGTACGGCTGGCCGCCGCCACGCCGGTCGCGCTGGAGCACGCCGCCGAGGGGTTGTGCCGGCTCGTCGCCGACGCCGGTGGTGAGCTGCGCCGGCTCGACGGCGCGCAGTTGCCCGGCCTGGCCGCCACGTTGCCGTTGGCGGTGCCCGGGGCGGCCACGCCGGGGGTCGAGCCGCCGGAGCTGACCCTGGGCGGGGCGGGGCTGATGGTGGGGGCCAACCGGCACGGCGGTGCGGTGACCGTCCGGCTGTTCCGTGCCGAGGGCACCCGGCTGGTGCTGGTCGGCGGGCTGGCGGCGGCCCAACTGCTGGTGCTGCGGGCGTTGGCGCTGGGGGCCGGGGTGCTGGTGCAGACCGGTCGGCCACGCGCCTGGGAGCCGTTCGTACGCGGGGTCGGCGGGCAGCAGGGCGGGGTGGTGGTGGTCCCCACCGGGCGGGCGGTCGGCGTCACCGGTTCCCCGCTGCGTCCGCTGCTGGTGGTGGCCGACGCGGGTACGGCGGCCGGCGAACCGCCACCCGGGGCGGGATGGGTGTCCACCCTGGTGGTCCGGGACGAGTTGACCCCGGCGGACGTGGACACCCTCGGCCGGGCCGACCTGGCGGTGCTGCAACCCCTCGACCCGCCGGAGGCCGCCCTGGCGGGTACCGCGCTGGGGCTGGGGGGTGCGGCGGAGTGGTTGACCCGCATCCGCGACGACATGGTCGCGGTGGTCAACCGGCGGGCGCTGCGCTGGGCGCTGCTCTCGCCCACCCCGATCGAGTCGCAACTGGTCGGTCGGCCCGGCCGGCGCTGACCGCACGGACCCGGTGGTTTCCCTGGCTGGACCGCACGTGGCACGATCCCGGCCATGGATTTTCTGAAGGGCCTTCTGATCCGGCTGGGTTCCACGGTGGTGGCCTTCTGGCTGGCGACGCTGCTCATCCCCGGCATCTCGCTCGACACCGGTTCGGCCGGCGAGGCGATCGTCACCCTGGTGCTGGTCTCGGTGATCTTCGGCGTGGTCAACGCGGTGCTCCAGCCGGTCATCAAGACGGTCGGCTGCGGCTTCTACCTGCTCACCCTCGGGCTGATCGCCCTGGTCGTCAACGGGCTGCTGTTCCTGCTCACCAGCTGGATCGCCGGGCAGGCGGACCTGCCGTTCCACGTGGACGGGTTCTGGCCCGAGGCGGTGCTGGGCGCGCTCCTGGTCGGCATCGTGACCTGGATCCTCGGGGCCGTCCTCGACCGCGACTGACCCGGTTGCCGGCCGCCGCCCCGACCGGGGTGGTGGCCGGCCGGGGCGGCCACCGGACGGGAATTGGCTGGCGGGACGGCCACCGGGTGGGGCTAGCGTGGCGGGGTGTTCTCGTTGACCCATCCCGACGGCTGGCAGCTCGACACCGACCCGGAGCGCATCGACCGGGACCGGGTGCACCACTGGCTCTCCACCGACGCCTACTGGGCGCTCGGGCGCAGCCGGGAGACGACGGAGCGGGCCTTCGCCGGCTCGATCCCGTACGGCGTCTACCGGCCGGAGGACGGCGGGCAGGTCGCGGTGGCCCGGGTGGTCACCGACCGGGCCACCTTCGGCTGGCTCTGCGACCTCTACGTCGCCCCGCAGGCGCGGGGCCGTGGCCTGGGTACCTGGCTGGCCGGCTCGATCCGCGACCACCTTGCCGGGTACGGCGTACGCCGGATCGCGTTGGCGACCGCCGACGCCCACGGCGTGTACGCGAAGCTGGGCTTCACCCCGGCGCCCCCGGCCCGGTGGATGGAGTGGGTGAACGAGCGGTGACCCCGCTCACCGGAAAGGAGCCTGATCCGGCTTTACCCCTTACGGTGGGATCGTGACTCCGCTGCGGCTCGGCTACCTCTACGGCTTTGGTGCGTACCTGATCTGGGGTTTCATCCCGCTCTACCTGAAGTTGCTCCGCCCGGCCGGGCCGATGGAGATCCTCGCCCACCGGATCATCTGGTCGGTGGTGTTCGTCGCGCTGCTGCTCGCCGCCATGCGCAACGTCGGCTTCCTGCGGTCACTGGCCCGCCGCCCCCGGACGCTGGCCGGGATCGTCGTCGCGGCGGCGCTGATCGCCGTGAACTGGGGCACCTACATCTACGGGGTGAACTCCGCCCGGGTGGTGGAGACCGCCCTCGGCTACTTCATCAACCCGCTGGTGTCGGTGCTGCTCGGGGTGCTGGTGCTGCGGGAGCGGCTGCGCCCGGCCCAGTGGGTGGCGCTCGGGGTGGGAGCGGCGGCGGTCGCGGTGCTCACCGTCGACTACGGCCGGCTGCCCTACCTGGCGTTGATCCTGGCGGCCAGCTTCGCCGGCTACGGGTTGGCCAAGAAGCGGCTCGGGCTGCCGGCGGCGGAGGGGCTGTTCGTCGAGTCGGCGGTGCTGGCGCTGCCCGCCCTGGGCTACCTGGGCTGGTTGGCGAGCCGGGGCGGGTCGACGTTCGGCCAGGTCTCGGCCGGGCACACCGCGCTGCTGGTGGCGGCCGGAGCGGTGACGGCCGTCCCGCTGCTGCTGTTCGCGGGCGCGGCCAACCGGCTGCCGCTGACCGCGCTCGGCATGCTCCAGTACGTGGCCCCGGTCCTCCAGCTCGGCTGCGGCGTGCTGATCTTCCACGAGCCGATGCCGCCGGCCCGGCTGGCCGGATTCACCCTGGTCTGGCTGGCCCTGGTGATCTTCAGCCTGGACGCGCTGCGGCACGGCCGCCGCACCCGGGCCGCCGCCCGCGCCGCCGCGCCGCTGCCCGCCGCCGCCCACTGAGCCACCCGACCGTCGCCCGGCCTCCGGGGCTCAGCGGACGTCGTAGCTGAGCACCAGCGTCCCGTCGGCCCGCAGCAGTTCGAGGCGGACCAGTTCGGCGTCGGTGAACCGGGTCGCCCCGCGCAGGTTCACGTCGTCGCCGGGGGCGGCCAGCCAGGAGGCGATCTGTTCCGTCGCGTCGTCCGGGCCCCGGGCCACCAGCCGGAACGTGTACGCCTTGCCGTAGCCCGCCGTCGCGTCGTACCCGCAGTGCATGGTGACCTCGGTACCCCACTTGGTGCCGCTCAGCCCGATCTCGGCGTGCACCGCCGGGGTCTTGGCCGCCACCGGCGCCATCGACACCATCCGTACCGCCTGGGTGGTCGGCGCGGGCGTCGGGGCCGGGCGCAGGGCGGACGCCCCGGCGACGCCCAGCACCAGGGCGAACCCGGCGGCGACGAGGGCGGTCAGCGCGTACCGTCGGCGGTTGCGGGTCCGTTCCCGGCGGCGGCGGTCCCGGGCGGTGGCGATCAGGTCGGGCACCCGGCTGACCTCGGGCGGCGGCGGGAGGAACTCCTCCAGCGTGGTCGGGTCGAGCCGGCCCAGCAGGCCCGGCAGCACGGCGATCTCGGCCACCGCGTCCCGGCACGCCGCGCACCCGGCGAGGTGCCGCTCGTAGGCGGCCCGGTCGGCGGGGGCGAGCGCACCCAGCACGTACGCGCCGTCGTCGTGTGCGAACTCGCAGCGGGTCATCCGGTCACCCCCATCTCGGCCAGGGCCAACCGTAGTGAACGCAGCGCGTAGTGGGTGCGGGACTTGACCGTCCCCGGCGGCACCCCCAGCCGGGCCGCCGCCTCGGCCACCGAACGGCCCTGGTAGAAGCATTCGACCAGCACCTCCCGGTGGGTGGGGCTGAGCCGGTTGAGCGCCTCGGCGATGGTCCAGGCCTCCACCGCGCGCTCCGCTTCGTCCACCGTCTCGGGTGGTTCGGGCAGGTCGTCGGTGAACACCTCGCCGACCCGGGTCGACCGTCGTCGCCAGGCGTCGATCGCCAGGTTCCGGGCGGTCGTGAAGAGCCACGCGCGGACCGAGCCGCGACGCGGGTCCAGCGACTCGGGGTGACGCCAGGCCCGCAGCAGGGTCTCCTGCACCAGGTCCTCGGCCCGGGTGCGGTCCCCGTTGACCAGCCGCAGCGCGTGCGCGTAGAGCGCCTCGGCGTGCTCGTCGTGCAGGGCGCGCAGCAGTTGGGCGTCGTGGTCGCTGATGGTGATCCCCTCGCTTCCCGCCCGACAGGTCCGGCGAACGTGTCCGCCGGTTATTACGCGCCGTGACCCCGATCGGTTCAGCGGTGACTGCTGTTCACATCCGGTTCACACCGCGTCCGGGGGCCGCTCACCCCGTCCTGGCAGCGTCCGCCCGGTACGCACGTCGCGCAGGTGACAACGGCGTGCCACCGACCTGCTTCCAGGAGGCTCCCTTCCATGAGCGACCGTCCCCGGCTGCTCCCGCTGCTCGGCACCACCCGGCACGGTAGCCGCGATGCGATGACCTGCCTGTACCGCTGCGGCAACGCCTGCGACCATCCGGTACCCAACACCTCCGACAACACCTACTTCGGCGACCTGGTCGAGGGTGAGGTGACCCGGCGGGGCGTGGTCCGGGCGGGTGCGGTGGGCGCGCTGGTGCTCGGCTTCGGCGGTGCCGCCGCCGGTGCGCTGGCCGGGGCCGCCCCGGCCGGTGCCGCACCGGCCACCCCGGTGGTGCCGGAGGTGGGCGACCCGACCGCGCCGCAGCGCGGCGTCGGCAACGGCGCGTTGACCTTCAAGCCGATCCCGCCGAACCAGCTCGACACCCTGGTCGTCCCCAACGGGTACGACCACCACGTGGTCATCCGTTGGGGCGACCCGGTGCTGCCCGGTGCACCCCGGTTCGACCTGCACGGGCAGACCGCCGCCGCCCAGGCCAAGCAGTTCGGCTACAACAACGACTTCGTCGGGGTGCTGCCGCTGGACCGGCGGGGCAGGCGGGCGCTGCTCGTGGTCAACCACGAGTACACCAACGAGGACCTGATGTTCCCCGGCTTCACCGGCCTGGACAACCTCACCGTCGAGCAGGTGCGCACCGCGATGGCCGCGCACGGCATGTCGGTGGTGGAGCTGGAGCGGGTGGACGGCACCGGGCAGTGGCGGGCGGTGGGCCAGGGCCGGCGGCCGTACAACCGGCGGGTCACCGCGCTGGCCACGAAGTTCGAGCTGACCGGCCCGGCCGCCGGCTCGGCGTGGCTGCGTACCGCCGCCGACCCGAAGGGCCGCACGGTGGTCGGCACCCTGAACAACTGCGCCGGTGGGGTCACCCCGTGGGGGACGGTGCTCTCCGGCGAGGAGAACTTCAACCAGTACTTCGTCGGCGCCGACGCCGCACCCGCCGAGCTGAAGCCGAAGTTCGACAGGTACGGCATCACCACCACCGCCCGCTACCCCAGCGGCAGCCGTAAGTGGGAGCGGGCCGACGAGCGGTTCGACCTGGCGAAGCACCCCAACGAGGCGCACCGGTTCGGGTGGATCGTGGAGATCGACCCGTTCGACCCGGAGAGCCGCCCGCGTAAGCACACCGCGCTGGGCCGGTTCAAGCACGAGGGCGCCAACGTGATCGTGGCCCGCGACAAGCGGGTGGTCGCGTACATGGGTGACGACGAGCGCTTCGACTACCTCTACAAGTTCGTCTCCGACAAGAAGTTCATGCCGGGCGACTCCTGGGTGGCCCGCAAGAACAACCTGACCCTGCTGGAGTCGGGCACCCTCTACGTGGCGCAGTTCGGCCAGACCAGCGCCGCCGAGATCGACGGTTCGGGCAAGCTGCCCGCCGACGGCGCGTTCAACGGCACCGGCCGATGGATCAGGCTGGTCAGCGGCAACCGCTCGTACGTCGACGGGATGACCGCCGCCGACGTGCTCACCTTCACCCGGCTCGCCGGGGACAAGGTCGGCGCGACCAAGATGGACCGGCCGGAGGACGTCGAGCCGAGCCTGCTCACCGGCAAGGTGTACGTGGCGCTGACCAACAACACCGACCGGGGCAAGGCCGGCAAGCCGGCGGCCGACGAGATCAACCCGCGCAACCTCAACAAGCACGGGCAGATCCTGGAACTGGTCGAGGACCGGGGCGACAACACGGCGGAGTCCTTCACCTGGTCGCTGCCGATCGTCGCCGGTGACCCGGCCGACCCGTCGACCTACTTCGCCGGGTACGACAAGACGAAGGTCTCGCCGATCTCCTGCCCGGACAACGTCGCCTTCGACGCCACCGGCAACCTCTGGATCTCCACCGACGGCAACGCGTTGGGCAGCAACGACGGCCTGTTCGCCACCGCCGTCGAGGGGCCGGAGCGGGGGCACCTGAAGCAGTTCCTGACCGTGCCGCTGGGTGCGGAGACCTGCGGGCCGTTCATCACCGGCGACAACCGGTCGGTGTTCGTGGCCGTGCAGCACCCCGGTGAGATCACCGGCGCGTCGGTGGAGAAGCCGGCGTCGACCTGGCCGGACGGCGACTACGCCAAGCCGGGCGTGGTGGTCACCTGGCGGCTCGACGGCGGCCCGATCGGCAGCTGACGCGCCCGTCCCGGGTCGGCCCCGCCGGGCCGGCCGCGAAGGCCCTCTCCCGCTTCGGTCCGGGAGGGGGCCTTCCCCGTGCGCCGGGCGGGGATGCTCAGAGGTCGGCGGCGATGCCGTCGGCGACCGCGCGGGCGGCGGTGAGCAGCTTGGCACGTACCACCCGGGCGGAGGTCATCATCTCGCTGGCCGGCAGGGCGCAGGCCAGCACCACCCGCCGTTCCATGTCCTTGTCCGGGGTGACCAGGACGGCGGCGCACGCCACCCCCTGCCGGAACTGCCCCAGCTCCAGCTGCATGCCCCGCCGGTCACCGGCGGCCAGGTCCGCCTCGAACGCCTCGGGGCTGGTCAGGGTGGCGGTGGTGAACGGCCGCATGCCGTAGTCGCGCAGGTAGCGCAGGCGCTGCTCGGTGGTGAGGGTGGCCAGCAGCGCCTTGCCCAGGGCGGTGGCGTGCGCGCCCTCGTCGAAGCCGGGGACCATGTCCTCCAGGTACGGCGAGCGGGCCCCCTCGGCGACGGCGGTGACCGCCACCTGGCCGCCGACGAACCGGCCCAGGTAGTGGCTCCACCCGGTGTCGACGGCGGCCCGCCGCAGCGACTCGCCGACCGCAGCCGGGCCCCGGAACGCGGTGACCAGTTCCCGGTAGCGGTCGGCGATCTCCAGGCCGACGATGTAGGTGCCGTCCTCGCGCCGGATCACGTAGCCCTCGTAGGCCAGGGTGCGGACCAGGTGGTACGTGGTGGCGACGGTCAGCTCGCAGCGCCGGGCGATCTGTTTGACGGTCAGGCCCTTCGGAGCACGGCCGACCGACTCAAGCACGCGTAGCGCGCGGGAGACACTTCGGATCAGATCCGAAGGTTCCGCCAGGGGGTCACGCACAACCACCTCCGCAGCCGGGGACTTACACCATATGAAAAACCCGGCCGGGACGGAACGCCCGTTCGGGTGGAGGATGCCAGATCAGGCGGTATACGGCGGGTTCCCGGGCGACACGCCGAGGGTTGTCAGGAACACGACCCGCGTAGGTTGGGCGCACGATGACCGACACCGCCCTCAGCCGTACGCCGGGCCGGCCGACCGTACGCCCCCTGCGGGCCGGCGGCGGGGCGGTCGCCACCACCATCGCCAGCGTCCTGCCGGTCTTCCTGGTCGGCGGGCTCGCCGTACAGATGGGCGACGACCTGGGCTTCTCCCCCGCCGGGCTGGGCCTGGCCGTGTCGGTCTACTTCGGCGTCAGCGCCCTCGCCTCGATGCCGTCGGGCCGGCTGGTGGAGCGGATCGGCCCGGCCGTGGTGGCCCGCGCCGCCATCGGACTCGCCGCCGGCTGCCTGCTCGCCATCGCCGGACTGGCCCGCTCGTACCCGGTGCTGGTCGGCCTGCTCGCGCTCAGCGCCGCTGCCAACGCGCTCGGCCAACTCGCCAGCAACGCCGCGCTGGCCCGGCACGTGCCGGCCCGGCGGCAGGGCCTGTCGTTCGGGGTGAAGCAGGCCGCCATCCCCGCCTCCACCCTGCTGGCCGGGGCGGCGGTGCCGGCGATCGCCCTCACCGCCGGCTGGCGCTGGGCGTTCGTGGCCGCCGCCGGGGCCGCGCTGGCCGCGCTGCCGGCCGTACCCCCGCAACCTCCCGGACCGGTACGGGAGCGCGCGGCGCAACGCGGCGGCGGGGCCACCACGGCGCTGGTGGTGGTCGGCGTGGCGGCCACCCTCGCGGCGGGGGCCGCCAACGCGCTGGGCACCTTCGTGGTCGACTCGTCGGTGCACCGGGGCCTCGCCCCCGGCCCCGCCGGACTGGTGCTCACCCTGGGCGGCGCGGTCTGCGTGGCGGCCCGGATCGGCGTCGGCTGGCTGGCCGACCGGCGTGCCACCGGTCACGTCGCGCTGATCGCCGCGATGCTGGTGGTCGGAGCCGTCGGGTTGGGGCTGCTGGCGGTGGCCGGGGCGGTGCCGCTGACCGTCGGGGTGGTGCTCGGCTTCGGGCTGGGCTGGGCGTGGCCCGGCCTGATGAACTTCGCGGTGGTCCGGCTGCACCCGCAGGCCCCGGCCGCCGCCACCTCGATCACCCAGACCGGGGTGTACGCCGGCGGCTGCCTCGGCCCGCTCGGTCTCGGTGCGCTCGCCGGAGCCGGCGGCTACCCGGTGATGTGGCTGACCGCCGGGGTCGCCATGCTCCTCGCCGCCGTCCTCATGCTCACCGGCAGCCGGCTGCTGCGCCGCTCCGCCGCGCCCTGAGCGGGCCGGCCCCGGGACGGTACGGGGTTCAGCTGGTGCGGTCGGCGATGTAGTCGCAGAGCGACTCCAGCGCCTGCCGGGCCGGAATCCGCGGCAGCGGCGTCAACTGGGCGCGGGCATCCTCGGCGTAGCTGCGGACGGTCTCCCGGGCCCGCTTGAGCGCCGGGGACTCCCGGAGCAGGCCGAGCGCCTCGGCGTGCAGCGCGTCGTCGACCAGCGGGCCGGTGGCCAGGATCTCCCGCAGCCGCACCGAGGCCGCGTCGGAGTCGTCGCCGGCCAGCGCGTAGAGCACCGGCAGGGTCGGCACCCCCTCCCGCAGGTCGGTGCCGGGTGTCTTGCCCGACTGCACCGACTCGGACGCGATGTCGAGCAGGTCGTCGGAGAGCTGGAAGGCCACCCCGATGGTCTCGCCGTAGCCGGCGAGGGCCTCGGTGTGCTCCTCTGACGCCCCGCCGAACATGCCGCCGAAGCGGGCCGAGGTGGCGATCAACGAGCCCGTCTTGTCGGCGATCACCCGCAGGTAGTGGTCGACCGGGTCCTCCGTACGGGGGCCGACGGTCTCGGCGATCTGCCCGTGCACGAGCCGGGCGAAGGTACGCGCCTGGAGCCGTACCGCCTCCGGACCGAGGTCGGCGGCGATATCGGCGGCCCGCGCGAAGAGGTAGTCGCCGACCAGGATGGCCACCGAGTTGGTCCAGCGGGAGTTCGCGCTGGGCGCGCCCCGCCGCACGGCGGCCTCGTCCATCACGTCGTCGTGGTAGAGGGTGGCGAGGTGGGTGAGTTCCATCACCACGGCCGCCGGCACGACCTGCGGGCCGGCCGGGTCGCCGAACTGCGCGCCCAACGCCACCAGCAACGGCCGGAACCGCTTGCCGCCCGCCTCGACCAGGTGCCGGGCCGCCTCGGTGACGAGCGGGTCGGCGCTGGACACGCTGGCCCGCAGCTCCACCTCGACGTCGTCCAGCAGGCCCAGCACGGACGCCTCGACCCGTGGATCGGCCAGATGCACGCCGAGCGCGCCGACCTGACCCGTGCCCGCCCGACCCCGACGACCACCGGAGCCGACGGCACCTGAACGCTCCCCCGCCGGAATCACCACACCATCAACCATGCCACACCCGTTCGACCTGCTCCGGACGGGGGATACGGCCGTGGGGCCGGCACGCCTGCGCGCACCGGCCCCACGGTCGTACGGAACGGATCACCTGACGAATGCTGCCGCGTCCGTCGCCAGGTCGAGCAGGGGCGCCGGCAGCACGCCGAGGATCAGGGTGGCGGCCACCCCGATCATCAGCGCGGTGGCGGTCAGCCCACCCGGTACCGCGACGGTCGGGGTGGTCTCGCCCGGCTCGGAGAGCCACATCATCACCACGACCCGCAGGTACGGGAAGGCCAGCACCATGCTGGTCAGCACACCGGCCACCACCAGCCAGGCGTGCCCGCTCTCCAGCGCCGGGCCGAAGACCGCGAACTTGCTCATGAAGCCGCTGGTCAACGGGATACCGGCGAAGGCCAGCAGGATGAAGGTGAAGACCCCGGCGTAGAACGGCGAGCGGCGGCCCAGCCCGGCCCAGCGGGACAGGTGGGTGGCCTCCCCGTCGGCGTCCCGGACCAGGGTCACCACGGCGAACGCGGCGAGCACCGAGAAGCCGTACGCGGCCAGGTAGAACATCGTGCCGGAGACGCCCGCGCCGGTCGGGGCGAGCACCCCGACGAGCAGGTACCCGGCGTTGGCGATCGACGAGTACGCCAGCAGCCGCTTGATGTCGGTCTGGGTGACCGCCAGCACCGCGCCGATCAGCATGGTGAGCACCGCCACCACCCCGAGGACCGGGGTGAAGTCCCAGGCGGCCTGGTCGAACGCCACATGGAAGACCCGCAGCAGGGCGCCGAACGCGGCCACCTTCGTGCAGGCCGCCATGAAGCCGGTGACCGGGGTGGGCGCGCCCTGGTAGACGTCCGGGGTCCAGACGTGGAAGGGGGCGGCGGCGGCCTTGAACAGCAGGCCGATGGCGATCAGCGCCATCCCGGCGAACAGCAGCACCTCGCTGGACGGGGACTCGTTCACCGCGGCGTGCACGGTGGCGAAGTCGACGCCTGCCGAGCGGCCCGGGATGCCGGCGGTGAAGCCGTACACCAGGGCCACGCCGAACAGGAAGAACGCCGAGGCGTACGCGCCGAGCAGGAAGTACTTCATCGCCGCCTCCTGGCTCAGCAGCCGCCGGCGACGGGCCAGCGCGCAGAGCAGGTAGAGCGGCAGGGAGAAGACCTCCAGCGCGATGAACATGGTCAGCAGGTCGTTCGCCGCCACGAAGATCAGCATGCCGCCGATCGCGAAGCTGGTCAGCGGGTAGACCTCGGTCGCCCCGTTACGTCCCTCGGCCTGCTGCCGGTCGTCGGCCGACTCGGCGGTCACCGCCGCCTGGGCGACGAACGCGCCGCCGCGCTCCACCGACCGCTCGCCGATCAGCAGCAGCGCCATCGCGGCGAGCACCAGGATGGTGCCCTGGAGGAAGAGGGTGGGGCCGTCCACCGCCAGCGCCCCGCCCGCCGTGACCAGCCGGGCGTCGGCGCTGAGCACCACCATCACCAGCGCGGCGAGCACCGCCAGCAGGGACAGCGAGAGCTGCACCAGGTGCCGGCGGCGGCGCGGTACGAACGCCTCCACCAGGACGCCGAGCAGGGCGACCCCCAGCATGATCAGGATCGGGGAGATCGCCGCGTAGTCGATCGACGGCAACTTGAGTTCGGTCATCGCAGATGCTGCCTTTCGCCCGCGACTGCGGGGCTCACTCGCTGCGCCCGTTCGCTCCTCGCGCTCACTGTGCAGCCTCCTGGACGCTGCCGACCTCGGGGGCGGGATCGGTCTTGCCGACGTCCTGCATGGTCGCCTGGACGGCGGGGTTGATCACATCGGTGACCGGCTTCGGGTAGAAGCCGAGCAGCACGATCAGGGCGATCAGCGGAGCGACCACGACCTTCTCGCGCAGGGTGAGGTCGCGGTGCATCGCCTTGACCTCGGTCAACTCCGGGTTGAGCGTGCCCTGGGTGGTGCGCTGCACCATCCACAGCACGTACGCGGCGGCCAGGATGATGCCCAGCGTGGCGATCACCGCGACCGGCTTGTTCACCGTGAAGGTGCCGATCAGCACCAGGAACTCGGAGACGAACGGCGCGGTGCCGGGCAGCGCCAGCGAGGCCAGACCGGCGAAGAAGAGCACCCCGGCCAGCAGCGGGACCAGCTTGCCCGCCCCGCCGAAGTCGGAGATCAGCGACGATCCCCGGCGGGCGATGAGCATCCCGACGACCAGGAACAGCAGGCCGGTGGCCAGCCCGTGGTTGAGCATGTAGAGCACCGCGCCGGTGCCCGCCTGGGTGGTGAAGGCGAAGATGCCGACCCCGATGAACCCGAAGTGCGCGATCGAGGTGTACGACACCAGCCGCTTCAGGTCGGACTGGCCGACGGCGAGCAACGCGGCGTACAGGATGCCGATCAGCCCCAGCGCCAGCGCCCACGGGGCGAACCACTTCGACGCCTCCGGGAACAGCGGCAGGCAGTACCGCAGGATGCCGAACGTGCCGACCTTGTCCAGCACGCCGACCAGCAGCGCGGCGGCACCCGCCGGGGCGGCCCGACCGGCGTCCGGCAGCCAGGTGTGGAACGGGAAGAACGGTGCCTTGATCGCGAAGGCGAGGAAGAAGCCGAGGAACAGCCAGCGCTCGGTGCCGGTGGAGATGTCCACCTGGGTCAGCGTCTGCCAGTCGAAGGTCTTGCCGCCGACCACCCACAGGCCGATCACGGCGGCCAGCATGAACAGCCCGCCGACCAGCGAGTAGAGGAAGAACTTCACCGCCGCGTACTGCCGCTGGTGGCCGCCGTAGCTGCCGATCAGGAAGTACATCGGCACCAGCATGACCTCGAAGAACACGTAGAACAGGAAGACGTCGGCGGCGGCGAAGACGCCGATCATCGTGGATTCGAGGACGAGCAGCAGGGCGAAGTAGGCCGGCACCGACCGCTTCGACGCGTCGGCGTCGTGCCAGGACGCCAGGATCACCAGCGGCACCAGCACCGCGATCAGCATCAGCATGACCAGCGCGATGCCGTCGACGGCGAAGGTGAAGTTGACGTCCCAGGTGGGGATCCACGGGTACGACTCGCGGAACTGGAGCCGGTCACCGTCGGCCTGGAAGGAAACCCACATCACCACCGACAGCGCCAGCACCAGCAGCGACCAGCCGAACGCCACCTGCTTGGCCAGGTCGGGCCGGCGACGCGGCAGGAAGGCCACGACCAGGGCGCCGACCAGCGGTGCCACGGTCAGCACCGAGAGGAACGGGAAGTTGGACATTATGCGGCCTTACCTCCGTCGTGGATGCGGGGCCCGCCGGCGGGGGCGGTCGCATTGAGGTCGATCACGCCAGCCACCCCGCCTGCACCGCCAGGAACGCCGCCACCACGAGCAGCGCGCCGGTCAGGATCGAGGTGGCATACGACCGGACGAAGCCGGTCTGCCACCGCCGGAGCCGACCCGAACCGCCCCCGACCCCGGCGGCCAGGCCGTTGACCAGCCCGTCGACGCCCCGGTTGTCGAGGAAGACCAGCGCCCGGGTGAGGAAGATGCCCGGCTTCTCGAAGACCACCTCGTTGAAGGCGTCCGTGTAGAGGTTGCGCCGGGCGGCGGTGACCAGCACCCCGGCGGGCTGCGGCGCGGTGGCCGTGCCGTTGCGGAACAGCGCCCAGGCCAGCCCGGCGCCGAGCACCGTCACCACCAGCGACAGCGCGGTCAGCAGCCAGTGCGGCAGCACCGCCGCGTGCTCGGCGTGCTCGCCGCCCAGCCCGGCGGTGGCGGTCAGCCAGTCCGGCACGGAGGTGGCGAGCAGGAAACCGGCGCCGACCGAGCCGATCGCCAGCAGGATCAGCGGGATGGTCATCAGCTTCGGCGACTCGTGCGGGTGCTCGATGTCCTCGGTCCACCGCTTCGGGCCGTGGAAGGTCAGCACGAACAACCGGGTCATGTAGAACGCGGTGAGCCCCGCGCCGAGCAGCGCCGCCCCGCCGAACAGCCAGGCCGTCCAGCCCTCCCGCTCGAACGCGGCCACGATGATCGGCTCCTTGGAGAAGAAGCCGGAGAAGGGGAACATGCCGATGATGGCGAGCCAGCCCATCATGAAGGTGATCCAGGTGATCTTCATGTACTTCGACAGCCCGCCGAAGCGGCGGATGTCCACCTGGTCGTTCATGCCGTGCATGACCGAGCCGGCACCGAGGAACATGTTGGCCTTGAAGAAGCCGTGCGCCAGCAGGTGCACGATGGCCAGCGCGTACGCCGCACCGCCGAGGCCGACACCGAGGAACATGTAGCCGATCTGGCTGACCGTCGACCAGGCCAGCACCCGCTTGATGTCGTCCTTGGCCGCGCCGATGACGCAGCCCATCAGCAGGGTCAGCGCACCGACGCTGACCACCACGAGCTGGAGGGTCTCGTTGGCCGAGAAGATCGGGTTGGACCGGGCGATCAGGTAGACGCCCGCGGTGACCATGGTGGCGGCGTGGATGAGCGCCGACACCGGGGTCGGGCCCTCCATCGCGTCCGGCAGCCACGCCTGGAGCGGGAACTGACCGGACTTGCCGGCCGCGCCGAGCAGCAGCAGCAGGCCCAGCACCAGCACCGTGCCGCTGGCCAACCCGCCGACGGAGGAGAAGACCTCGTCGTACTGGGTGGTGCCGAGGGTGGCGAACAGGATGAAGATGCCGATCGCCAGGCCGGCGTCGCCGACCCGGTTCATCAGGAACGCCTTCTTGCCGGCGGTGGCCGCGCTCGGCCGGCCGTACCAGAAGGAGATCAGCAGGTACGACGCCAGACCGACGCCCTCCCAGCCGAAGTAGAGCATCACGTAGTTGTTGCCGAGCACCAGCAGCAGCATCGCGGCGACGAAGAGGTTGAAGTACGCGAAGAACCGTCGCCGGCCCTCGTCGTGCGCCATGTACTCGACCGCGTACAGGTGGATCAGGAAACCCACCCCGGTGATCAGCAGGACGAAGACCGCGGCCAGCGGATCGAAGAGCAGACCGAAGTCCACCCGCAGGTCGCCGACCGTGATGAAGTCCCAGAGGCTCAGCTCGACGGACTTGTTCTCCAGCCCGCGCAGCTGGAAGAACGAGGTGAGCCCCAGCACGAACGCGGCACCGATCGCGGCCACGCCCAGCCAGTGCCCCCAGCGGTCGGCCCGCCGGCCGAGCAGCAGCAGGATCGCCGCGCTGGCCAACGGGATCGCCACCAGCAGCCAGACGCTGCTCAGCAGGCCGTCCGCCGCCGCGTAGGTGACGGCGCCGGCCGGCTCTGCCTGGGCGTACGTCAGAATCTCATCCACCGCAGGGCCCCTTTAGTACTTCAGCAGGTTGGCGTCGTCGACGCTCGCGGAGCGCCGGGTCCGGAAGATCGACATGATGATCGCGAGCCCGACCACGACCTCGGCCGCCGCCACCACCATCACGAAGAACGCCATGATCTGTCCGTTGAGGTCACCGTTGATCCGGCTGAAGGTGACCAGCGTCAGGTTGGCCGCGTTGAGCATCAGCTCGACGCACATGAACAGCACGATCGCGTTACGCCGCACCAGCACGCCGACCGCGCCGACGGTGAACAGCACCGCGGCCAGGATCAGGTAGTAGTCGGGGGTCACCGGACCGACCTTTCGTTCGCGACTGCGGGGCTCCGCTTCGCTGCACTCCTCGCGCTCACCGAGGCCACGCCGCCGTTCGCGACTGCGGGGCTCCGCTTCGCTGCACTCCTCGCGCTCACCGTTCCGTCCCCTTCAGGGTGGTTTCCTCGGCGGTCAGCTCCCGCTGCGGCAGGATCGCCGGGGTGCTGCGGTCGGTCAGCCGGCCGTCGGGCAGCCGGGCCGGGGTGGCCACCGAGGAGGAGGTGGCGAAGACGCCCGGACCGGGCTTCGGGCCCGGGTAGTTGCCGGGGCGGAACCGGGCCTTCATCGTGGCGACCTGGTCCATCTTGTCTTCCTTGCGCCGCTCGATGTGCGCCAGCACCATCGCCCCGATCGCCGCCGTGATCAGCAGCGCGGAGGTCAACTCGAAGGCGAGGACGTACTTGGTGAACAGCAGCCGGGCGATGCCCTGCACGTTGCCCTCCGCGTTGGCCTGGTCCAGGCCGACGGCGGTGACCCCGTTCAGCGCCCGGTACAGGCCGGTGCCGACCAGCCCGGCGAAGCCGAGGCCGAGCACCACCGCGGCGATCCGCTGGCCGCGCAGCGTCTCGATCAGCGAGTCGGAGGCGTCCCGGCCGACCAGCATCAGCACGAACAGGAACAGCATCATGATCGCGCCGGTGTAGACGATGATCTGCACCATGCCGATGAACGGCCCGGCCTGGAGCACGTAGAACACGCCCAGGCAGAGCATGGTGAGCACCAGGAACAGCGCCGAGTGCACGGCGTTGCGCGCCCAGACCATGCCGATCGCGCCGATCAGCGCCAACGGGGCGAGGATCCAGAAGGTGACCTCCTCACCCCCGGACACCTGGCCCGCCGCGGCGAGCACCGTGGACGTGTTCATGCTCCGGCTCCCTTGCCCGCCGCCCGCTGGGCCGCCTGCTCGGCACCCGGGAACGTCACCCCGGGGTGCTCCTCGACCCGGTAGCGGCCGGGCCCCATCGGCGACTGCTCGGCACCGGCCGAGGTGCCCGGGTTGGTCAGCGCGCCGACGTAGTAGTCCTTCTCGCTGTCACCGAGCCGCATCGGGTGCGGCGGCTGCTCCATGCCTTCGAGCAGCGGAGCGAGCAACTGCTCCTTGGTGAAGATCAGGTCCTGCCGGTTGTCCCGGGCCAGCTCGTACTCGTTGCTCATGGTCAGCGAACGGGTCGGGCAGGCCTCGATGCAGAGCCCGCAGAAGATGCACCGGGCGTAGTTGATCTGGTAGACGCTGGCGTACCGCTCACCCGGCGAGAAGCGCTGCTCGTCGGTGTTGTCGCCACCCTCGACGTAGATCGCGTCCGCCGGGCAGGCCCAGGCGCACAGCTCGCAGCCGATGCACTTCTCCAGGCCGTCCGGGTGCCGGTTGAGGATGTGCCGCCCGTGGTAGCGCGGCGCCGAAACCGGCGGCTTGAACGGGTAGTCGGTGGTGACGACCTTCCTGAACATGTGCGAGAAGGTGACCCCGAAGCCCTTGAACGTTCCGGTGATCGCGCCCACGTCACACCTCCCTGGAGTCGGAGCCGGTGGCGATGTTGGCCGGCTCCCGCTCGGCGACCACGCGCTTGGTGCGCGGGCTCGGTGGTACCTGTAGATCCAGCGGGGGCAGCGGGAAGCTGCCGTACGGCCGGTTGTCGGCCTGTTCCTGCGGGGTCGGCTTCGGGGCCGGCTTGCGGCTCGGCCACAGCAGCGTCGCCAGCAGCAGCACGCCCGCGCCGATGGCGGTGGCGAGCAGCCGGTCCCGCGACTGCCAGTCCTCGATGGAGCGCAGCCCGGCCAGGACCAGGATCCAGACCAGGTTGATCGGCAGCAGCACCTTCCAGCCGAAGCGCATGAACTGGTCGTAGCGCAGCCGGGGCAGGGTGCCCCGGAGCCAGACGAAGACGAAGACCAGCATCAGCACCTTGCCGAAGAACCAGAGCATCGGCCACCAGCCGGTGTTGGCGTCGCCCCACAGGGTGATCGGCCAGGGGGCCCGCCAGCCGCCGAGGAACAGCGTCGTGGTCACCGCGGACATGGTCACCATGGCCACGTACTCGGAGAGCATGAACAGCGCGAACTTCAGCGAGCTGTACTCGGTCATGAAGCCGGCGACCAGCTCCGACTCCGCCTCGGGCAGGTCGAACGGCGCCCGGTTGGTCTCACCGACCGTGGCGATGAAGAAGATGATGAAGCTGGGCAGCAGCAGGATCGCGTACCAGCCCGGCGCGGGGATCTCGACGCCGCCGATGGTGAGCCGGGTGGCGTCCCCCTGGGCGGCGACGATCCCGCTGGTGGACATGGTGCCGGCGGTCATGAACACCGCGACGATGCTCAGCCCCATCGCGACCTCGTACGAGATCATCTGGGCGCTGGAGCGCAGGCCGCCGAGCAGCGGGTACGTCGAGCCGGAGGCCCAACCGCCGAGCACGATGCCGTAGACGGCCAGCGACGAGCAGGCCAGCAGCACCAGCACCGCCACCGGCACGTCGGTGACCTGCAACGGCGTCCGGTGGCCGAAGATGCTCACCATCGGGCCGAACGGGATCACCGACAGCGCGGTGACCGCGCAGACCACCGAGATGACCGGCGCGAAGAAGTAGACGACCTTGTCGGCGGCCTTCGGGAGGATGTCCTCCTTGAAGGCCATCTTGAGGCCGTCGGCGAGGGTCTGCAGCAGGCCGAACGGGCCGACCTGGTTGGGGCCGGGCCGGACCTGCATGTAGCCGACGACCCGCCGCTCGAACCAGACGCCGAGCAGGGTGGCGAGCAGACCGAAGACGAAGGCGAAGACGATCTTGATAAGGACCAGCCACCACGGGTCCCTGCCGAAGTCCGCCAGTGTCGGGTCCTGCGCCAGGAGGGTGTTCACTGTGCACCTCCGGAGATCCGTACCACCGTGCCGGACGCGACGCCGAGGCTGCGCCGTACGGTCGAACCGGGCGAGTTGGTCGGCAGCCAGACGACGCCGTCGGGCATCTCGGTGATGGCCGCCGGCAGGGTGACCGCACCCCGGTCGGTGCCCACCGTGACCGGGTCACCGTCGGCGACGCCGAGCGTCTCGGCGGTGCCCTTGCCCAGCCGGACCACCGGCGGGCGGGCGGTGCCGGCGAGGTGCTCGTCGCCGTCGGTGAGGCTGCCCAGGTCGATCAGCTGGTGCCAGGTGGCCAGCACCGCCTCGCCCGCACCCGGCTGGGGCACGGTCGCCGGGGCGACCGACGGGCTGACCGGCCGGTCCGCCCGGGTCGGCGGCAGCGCGCCCAACTCACGGCGGATGCTCGACACGTCAGCGGTGCCGAGCCGGACGTCGAGCTGCGCGGCGATCGCGTCCAGCACCCGGGCGTCGGTCATCGCCGCCGTGTGCAGCACCGCCTCGAAGGTGCGCAGCCGACCCTCCCAGTCCAGGAAGCTGCCGGCCTTCTCGACCACCGGGGCGACCGGCAGCACCACGTCGGCCCGGCGGGCCACCGCCGAGTTGCGCAGCTCCAGGCTGACCAGGAAGGGCACCGCGTCGAGCGCCTGCTCGGCCAGCCTCGGGTCGGCCAGGTCGGCCGGGTCCACGCCGGCCACCACCAGGGCGCCGAGCTGACCGTTCGCGGCGGCGGCCAGGATCTGGTCGGTGTCCCGACCGGCCTGGCTGGGGATCACCCCGGCCGGGATGTCCCACGCCTCGCCCAGTTCGGCGCGGGCCGACGGCTCGGTCACCGGACGCCCACCGGGCAGCAGGTTGGGCAGGCAGCCCGCGTCGACCGCACCCCGGTCACCCGCGCGCCGCGGCACCCAGGCCAGCTTCGCGCCGGTACGCCGGGCGACGTCCGCGGCGGCGGAGAGGCCACCGGGCACACCGGCCAGCCGCTCGCCGACGAACAGGATCGCGCCCTCGGCGCTCAGCGCCTCGGCCACCGTGTCGTGGTCGGCGAGCACGCTCGCCTCCTCGCCCGGCACCACCCGGGCCAGCTTGGCCCCGAGCTTCTCCAGGCCCCGGGTGGCGAACGGGGCGATCGCGTAGACCGTCAGCTTCTTCTTCAGGTACGCCTTGCGCAGCCGCAGGAAGAGGATCGGGCACTCCTCCTCCGGCTCCAGCCCGACCAGCACCACCGTGGACGCCTTCTCCACGTCGGCGTAGGTCACGTCGGTGACCCCGGCGACGGTGCTGGCCAGGAAGTCGGACTCCTCGCGGGAGACCGGCCGGGCCCGGAAGTCGATGTCGTTGGTGTTCAGGGCGACCCGGGCGAACTTCGCGTACGCGTAGGCGTCCTCGACGGTCAGCCGGCCACCGGTCAGCACCGCCGTGCCGCGACCCTCGTCGCGGGCGGCGCGCAGCCCGTCGGCGGCCCGGGTCAGCGCCTCGCTCCAGGACGCCTCCCGCAGCTCACCGGACTTCTCGTCGCGGACCAGCGGGGTGGTGAGCCGGTCGAAGGCGCGGGTGTACTGGAAGCCCCACCGCCCCTTGTCGCAGTTCCACTCCTCGTTGACCTGCGGGTCGTCCCCGGCGAGGCGGCGCAGCACCTTGCCCCGCCGCCAGTCGGTGCGCTGCGCGCAGCCGGCCGAGCAGTGCTCGCAGACGCTCGGGCTGGACACCAGGTCGAACGGGCGGGCCCGGAACCGGTACTGCGCCCCGGTGAGCGCGCCGACCGGGCAGATCTGCACGGTGTTGCCGGAGAAGTACGAGTTGAACGGGACGTCGCCCTCGTCGCCCTCCGCGCCGTACGCGTCGTCCCGGTAGATGTTGATCTCCTCGGCGGACGACCGGCCCATCAGGTCGATGAACTTGTCGCCGGCGATCTCCTCGGAGAACCGGGTGCAGCGCTGGCAGAGCACGCAGCGCTCCCGGTCGAGCAGCACCTGGGTGCTGATCTCCATCGGCTTCTCGTACTCCCGCTTGTGCTCGTGGAAGCGGGAGTCGGTACGGCCGGTGGACATCGCCTGGTTCTGCAGCGGGCACTCGCCGCCCTTGTCACACATCGGGCAGTCCAGCGGGTGGTTGACCAGCAGCAGCTCCATCACCCCCTCCTGCGCCTTCTTGGCGACCGGGGAGGTGAGCTGGGTGCGGACCACCATGCCCTCGGCGACGGTCTGGGTGCAGGAGGCGACCGGCTTGCGCTGCCCCTCCACCTCGACCAGGCACTGCCGGCAGGCGCCGGCCGGGGCCAGCAGCGGGTGGTCGCAGAACCGGGGGATCTCGGTGCCCAACTGCTCGGCGACCCGGATCAGCAGCGCCCCCTTGGGGGCGGTGACCTCGACGCCGTCGATGGTGAGCGTTACGGTCTCGGCGGCCTTCGCCACGTCAGTCATCAGTGGGCTCCAACCAGCTGCTTGTCGGAGAGCTTCGGCGCGGTACGCCCCTCGATGTAGTCGAGGTAGTCCTGCTTGAAGTACTGCAACGACGAGGTCACCGAGCTGGTCGCGCCGTCACCCAGACCGCAGAACGAGCGGCCGAGGATGTTGTCGCAGGTGTCGAGCAGGGTGTCCAGGTCCTCGTGGGTGCCCTGGCCGGCGAGGATGCGCCGGTAGACCCGGACCATCCAGTAGTTGCCCTCCCGGCACGGGGTGCACTTGCCGCACGACTCGTGGTGGTAGAACTCCAGCCACCGGTACGTCGCGTAGACCGGGCAGTCCTGGTCGGAGAAGATCTGGGTGGCCGTGGTGCCCAGGATCGAGCCGGCCGCCGCCACCCCCTCGAAGTCCAGCGGCACGTCCAGGTGCTCGGCGGTGAGCAGCGGGGTCGACGAGCCACCCGGCGTCCAGAACCGGAGCTGGTGACCGGGCTGCATCCCGCCGGCCAGCTCGATCAGCTCCCGCAGGGTGACGCCCAGGCCGCACTCGAACTGACCCGGGTTGGCGATCCGCCCGGACAGCGAGTAGATCATCGGCCCGGACGACTTCTCGGTGCCCATGGACTTCCACCAGTCCGCACCGCCCAGCACGATGTAGGGCACGCTGGCGATGGTGCCGACGTTGTTGACCACCGTCGGGCTGGCGTACAGGCCGTGGGTGGCCGGGAACGGCGGGCGGAGCCGGGGCTGACCCCGGAACCCCTCCAGCGAGTCCAGCAGCGCCGTCTCCTCGCCGCAGATGTACGCCCCGGCGCCGGAGTGCACCACCAGTTCCAGGTCGAACCCGGTGCCCAGGATGTTGCGTCCGAGGTAGCCCTTGGCCTGCGCCTCGGCCACCGCGTTGCGCAGCCGACGGGCGGCGTGCACCGCCTCGCCCCGGATGTAGATGTAGGCCCGGTTGGCCCGGATCGCGTACGAGGCGATGATGACCCCCTCGACCAGCGAGTGCGGGTCGTGGGTCATCAGCGGCAGGTCCTTGCAGGTGCCCGGCTCGCCCTCGTCGGCGTTGACCACCAGGTAGTGCGGCTTGCCGTCGCCCTGCGGGATGAAGCCCCACTTCAGGCCGGTGGGGAAGCCCGCGCCACCCCGCCCGCGCAGCCCGGAGTCCTTGATCAGCTGGATCAGGTCGTCCGGGTGGGCCTTGAGGGCCTTGCGCAGCGCGGCGTAGCCGTCGAGCTTCTCGTAGGCGCCGATCCGCCAGGCGTCCGGGGAGAGCCAGCGGCGGGTCAGCACCGGGGTCAGCTTGGCCAGGGTCTCCGGCCGGGGAGTGGTCACTTCTTGGCCCCCGTCTCGCTCGCGACGGCGGAGCCCGCGCCGGCAGCGCCCGTTCCCGCCTCGGCTTCCTTGAGGTTGCGCTGCTGCGCGCCGGCATCGTCGCCGGCGGGCTTGCCGTCACCGGCGGGAGCGTTCGCGGCCACCCCGGCCGCCTGCGCCGCCCGGGCGTCGGGGGAGGCCGGCGGCGGACCGTCGGTCGGGACCTTCGTGCCGGGCGCGTCCGGCACGGCGGTCGCCGCGTCGGGCTGCCGGGTCTCGGCGGTACGCACCTGCGGCGACTTGTCGTCCGGTGCCTTGACGTCCGGCGCGGTGCTGCCGGTGACCTGCTCCGGCTTCGCCGCCGGGGCGGCCGGCGCGGCGGCCTTGGTGGCCTCGGCCTTCGCCTTGGCCTCGGCGGCGGCCTTGTCGGCCTCGGCCTTGCTGCGGATCGGGGTCTTCGGGTCGTAACCCGGTGCCGTGATGCCGTGCTGCTCGGCCAGGCGCAGGCCGCGCAGGGTGGCCTCACCCGGCCCGCCGTCGGCGACCGCGCCCTCGCGCTCGTCGGCGAACCCGGCGAGCTGGACGGCCATCTCCTTGAGGGTGCAGAGCCGGGCACCCCGGGTCGGCATCGGCCGGCCCCCGGCGCGCAGCTCGTCCACCACGCCGACCGCG
The DNA here is from genome assembly GCF_007833915.1 of Micromonospora sp. HM134. Classification (NCBI taxonomy): domain Bacteria; kingdom Bacillati; phylum Actinomycetota; class Actinomycetes; order Micromonosporales; family Micromonosporaceae; genus Micromonospora; species Micromonospora sp. HM134. The sequence goes on along the minus strand of NZ_CP041061.1, from coordinate 375,836 downwards.
CCCTGCGGGTCGACGCCGTCGAAGAAGTCGTAGTTGACGGTCATCACCGGGCCGTAGTCGCACGCCGCGAGGCACTCGGCGTGCTCCAGGGTGATCTTCCCGTCGGCGGTGGTCTCGTCGTGCCCGACGCCCAGGTGCTCGACGAGCGTGTCGTAGACCTCCTGGCCGCCGAGCACGTTGCACATCGTGTTGGTGCAGACGCTGACCAGGTAGTCACCGGTGGGCCGGCGCTTGTACATGGTGTAGAAGGTGGCCACCGCGCCGACCTGGGCCTTGTTCAGCCCCAGCACCTCGGCGCAGAACGCCACCCCGGCCGGGGAGACGTAGCCCTCCTCGGCCTGCACCAGGTGCAGCAGCGGCAGCAGCGCCGAGCGGGACCGGTCGGCCGGGTACCGGGCGATGATCTCCCGTGCCCGGACCCGGGTTTCCTCAGTGAAGACACTCATCGGCGTCGCCTTCCGTTCGCGACTGCGGGGCTCGCAAGCTCACTCCTCGCGCTCACCTGTCACAACCACCCATCACGGGGTCCAGCGAGGCGCCGCCGGCGATCACGTCGGCGATCAGGCCGCCCTCGGCCATCGCCGGAAGGGCCTGGAGGTTGACGAAGCTCGGCTCCCGGTAGTGCACCCGGTACGGCCGGGTGCCACCGTCGGAGACCGCGTGCACGCCCAGCTCGCCCCGGGGCGACTCGATGCCGACGTACACCTGGCCCGGCGGGACCCGGAAGCCCTCGGTGACCAGCTTGAAGTGGTGGATCAGCGACTCCATCGACTGACCCATGATCTTGGCGACGTGCTCCAGCGAGTTGCCCATGCCGTCCACGCCGATGGCGAGCTGCGCCGGCCAGGCGATCTTGCGGTCGGCGACCATCACCGGGCCCGGCTTCAACCGGTCCAACGCCTGCTCGACCAGCTTGAGCGACTCGCGGATCTCGGCGAGCCGGACCAGGTAGCGGCCCCAGACGTCGCCGTCCGGGTGGGTCGGCACGTCGAACTCGTACGTCTCGTAGCCGCAGTACGGCATGGTCTTGCGCAGGTCCCAGGCGAGGCCGGCGGAGCGCAGCACCGGGCCGGTGACGCCGAGCGCGACACAGGCGGTCACGTCGAGCACCGCGACACCCTGGGTGCGCTCGGTCCAGATCGGCTGGCCGGAGAGGAGGTCCTCGTACTCCTTGAGCTTCTTCGGCATCATCTTGAGGAACTCGCGGATCTTGCGGATCGCGTCGTCCGGGACGTCCTGCGCCACCCCGCCCGGTCGGACGTACGCGTGGTTCATCCGCAGGCCGGTGATGGTCTCGAAGATGTCGAGGATGTACTCCCGCTCGCGGAAGCCGTACAGCATGATCGAGATCGCGCCCAGCTCCATGCCGGTGGTGGCCAGCCAGACCAGGTGCGACGAGATCCGGTTCAGCTCCATCATCAGCACGCGGATCGTGTTGGCCCGCTCGGTGATGTCGTCGGTGATGCCGAGCAGCTTCTCCACCGCGAGGCTGTACGCCGTCTCGTTGAAGATCGGGGCGAGGTAGTCCATCCGGGTCACGAAGGTCGAACCCTGCACCCAGTTGCGGTATTCGAGGTTCTTCTCGATGCCGGTGTGCAGGTAGCCGACGACCGAGCGGGCCTCGCGGACCGTCTCGCCCTCCAGCTCCAGGATCAGCCGGAGCACGCCGTGCGTCGACGGGTGCTGCGGACCCATGTTCACGACGATCCGCTCGTCGTTGATCGGGTCGGTGCCGGAGACGACCTGGTCCCAGTCCCCACCGGTGACGGTGAAGACCCGCCCCTCGGTGGTCTCCCGCTCGGTCGCGTAGTTGGACGTGGTCACAGCTCCGGCCCTCCGTTCGCGACTGCGGGGCTCCGCTCCGCTGCACTCCTCGCGCTCACTGGTACGACCTCCGGCGGTCCGGCGGCGGGATCTCCGCGCCCTTGTACTCGACGGGGACGCCGCCGAGCGGGTAGTCCTTGCGCTGCGGGTGGCCCTCCCAGTCGTCCGGCATCAGCACCCGGGTCAGGTTGGGGTGGCCGTCGAAGATGACCCCGAACATGTCGTACGCTTCGCGCTCCTGCCAGTCGGCCGTCGGGTAGACGGCGGTGACGCTGGGCAGGTGCGGGTGCTCGGCGGAGACGGCCGCCTCCAGCCGGACCCGACGCCGGTAGGTCATCGAGGTGAGCTGGTAGACCACGTGCAGCCGGCGCTCGTCGGCACCGAGGTAGTCCACCCCGGACACCGAGGAGCACAGTTCGAAGCGCAGCGCGAGGTCGTCCCGCATCACCTGGCACACCTCGGCGATCCGCTCCGGGCGGACGTGCAGGGTCAGCTCGCCCCGGTCCACGACGACCTTCTCGATCGCGTCGCCGAACTGCGGGTACGCCTCCTCCAGCGCGTCGCGTACCTCGTCGAAGTAGCCCCCGTACGGCCGGGGGGCCTCCTCGATCGGGGTGCGCTGGCGGACCAGGCCGCCGTAGCCGGACACGTCGCCGGTGCCCTGCATGCCGAACATGCCGCGCCCGGCGGGGCTGGACGGCGGCAGCTCGGCGGGGGCGCCGCTCGTCGCACCGGCCGGGGTGACCGGTACCGGCACCCCGCCGTCGTTGGTGCGGTCGTCGGTCACTTGGGGCCCCCCTGCGGCTGGAGGTGGTTCTGGGCGTTCATCCAGTTCTCGATCCGCAACTGCTCCTCGCGCCCCTCGCGGACCGCCTTCGTCCACTCGGCACGGCGGGCCTTGTCGTTGCGGTACGACGACGGCATCGAGCCGTACGGCACCACGGGCACGTCGCCGCGCTCCAGGCGGGCCGCCTGCATCTTGCGGCCGTTCGGGCCCAGCGGCTCGTACATGATCTTCTCGCGGAGCTTGAGGATCGCGTCGATGAGCATCTCGGGGCGGGGCGGGCAGCCCGGCAGGTACATGTCGACCGGGACGACGTGGTCGACGCCCTGGACGATCGCGTAGTTGTTGAACATGCCGCCGCTGCTGGCGCAGACGCCCATGGAGAGCACCCAGCGGGGCTCGGCCATCTGGTCGTAGATCTGGCGCAGGACCGGGGCCATCTTCTGGCTCACCCGGCCGGCCACGATCATCAGGTCGGCCTGGCGCGGCGAGGCCCGGAAGACCTCCATGCCCCAGCGGCCCATGTCGTAGTGCGGGCCACCGGCCGCCATCATCTCGATGGCGCAGCAGGCCAGGCCGAAGGTGGCGCCCCAGACGGACGACTTCCGCGACCAGTTGACCAGCTTCTCCACGGAGGTGAGCAGGACGCCGGCGGGGAGTTTCTCCTCGATGCCCATCTGACGTTCCTCCCTCAGTCCCAGTCCAGCCCGCCGCGCCGCCACACGTAGGCGTACGCGACGAAGACCGCGACGATGAACAGGACCATCTCCACGAAGCCGAAGATCGGCAGGGCGTCGAAGGAGACCGCCCAGGGGTAGAGGAAGATGATCTCGATGTCGAAGACGATGAAGAGCATCGCCGTCAGGTAGAACTTGATCGGGAACCGTCCGCCGCCCACGGGCTGCGGGCTGGGCTCGATCCCACACTCGTACGCCTCGAGCTTGGCCTTGTTGTAGCGCCGGGGACCGGCGAAGCGGGCGGCGGCCACGGAGAACAGCGAGAACGCCGCGGCGAGGGCGAACAGCCCGATGATCGGTGCGTAAGGCGAGAGCGACATCTTTTCTCCTGCTCGTCCTTCCCCTGCCCCAGGTGCTTGACAAAATTCACACTATTCACGTCCCTCGTGACTGCCGTCAGCGGGGGTCGATCCCTGTCCGTGCCGGTGCCGCCGTTGGCCCTGGCCCGGTCACGCCTCACACGGCCGGGGCCGCCTTCGTCATCGCGTTGATGACCCGGTCCATCGCGTCCCCGCCGCGCGGGTCGGTCAGGTTGGCCAGCAGCTTGAGCACGAAGCGCATCAGCATCGGGTGCGGCATGCCGTGCTTGGTCGCCATCCGCATCACCTCGGGCCGGCCGATCAGCTTGACGAAGATCCCGCCGAGCCGGTAGTAGCCGCCGAACCGGGCCTTCAGCTCCTGCGGGTACGCGGTAAGCGCCCGCTCCCGCTCCGGGCCGGCCGGCCGGGCCAGCGCCTGCACGATGACCTCGGCGGCCAGTTCGCCGGACTCCATCGCGTACGCGATGCCCTCGCCGTTGAACGGGTTGACCATGCCGCCGGAGTCGCCGACCAGCAGGACCCCCCGGGTGTAGTGCGGCACCCGGTTGAAGCCCATCGGCAGCGCCGCGCCGAGGATCGGGCCGTCGGCGTTCGTCTCGTCGGTCATCCCCCAGTCCGCCGGGGTGTTGGCCAGCCAGTCGGTGAGCAGCCGCCGGTAGTTCGTCTTGCCGAACGCGGAGGAGGAGTTGAGCACGCCGAGGCCGACGTTGACCCGGCCGTCGCCGAGGCCGAAGATCCAGCCGTAGCCGGGCAGCAGCGCGTCGCTGCCCTTGCTGCGCAGCTCCAGCCAGGACTCCAGGTAGTCGTCGTCGTGCCGGGCCGGCGAACGGTAGTAGCGGCGGACGGCCACGCCGATCGGCCGGTCCTCCCGCTTGGCCAGGCCCAGGGCGAGCGGGAACCGGCCGGAGACGCCGTCCGCGGCGACCACCAGCGGGGCGTGGAAGGTGGCCGGTTCCCGGTCCGGGCCGACCTCGGCGGTCACCCCGATCACCCGGTCGGCCGCGTCGAGCACCGGGCCGATGACGTTGACGTTGGTCCGCAGCTCGGCACCGGCGGAGACCGCCCGCTGGGCGAGCAGGTCGTCGAAGTCCAGCCGGGTCCGGACCAGGCCGTAGTTGGGGAAGCTGGCCAGGTCGGGCCAGTCCAGTTCGAGGCGTACCCCGCCGCCGATCACCCGCAGGCCCTTGTTGTGCAGCCAGCCGGCCTCGGGCGAGGTGTCCACGCCCATCCGGATGAGTTGCCGGGTCGCCCGGGGGGTGAGCCCGTCCCCGCACACCTTCTCGCGGGGGAACTCGGTCTTCTCCAGCAGCAGCACGCGTACGCCGTGCCGCGCCAGGTGGTACGCCGTCGCCGATCCACCGGGACCGGCGCCCACCACGATCACGTCGGCGTCGTTCTCCACCGATGTCATCTGCGCCTCCTCCCGCACGCTCGTGAAATGCTTCACAAGCCGATCGGGTTGGAGTCTATGACCGTGGTTACACAGCTGCCGGGTGAGGGGTACCTAACTTCCTGGAAACATGCCGGTCGGGGTGGGTTCGTCCCTCAGTTCCGGGCGATGTCGAGCCCGTCGTAGGCCCGGACCGCCGCCGGCAGGTGGTCACGCAGCGCTCCGCCGGCCGCCCGGTCGAGGGCACCCAGCACCTCGGCGACCACCTGGCGGACCTCGGCCGGGTCCGCGCCGGCCAGCTCCCTGAGCTGGGCCACCAGCTCGGCGGCATCGTCGTCGGTGGGGGTCGTGGGGTCGCTGGGCACTACTCCGGTCATGCCCGGGAGCTTACGCCCCAAACTAGACGAAAGCCGGACATCAGCGAAAGGGGGCGTTCACCCTCGGTCACACCCGGACGGCCCGGTGCAGGGCCACCACCCCGCCGGTCAGGTTGCGCCACGCCACCCGGCCCCAGCCGGCCGCGCCGACCCGCGCCGCCAGGGCCGCCTGGTCCGGCCAGGCCCGGATCGACTCGGCCAGGTAGACGTACGCGTCGGGGTTGCTGGACACCGTCCGGGCCACCGTCGGCAACGACCGCATCAGGTACGACAGGTAGACGGTGCGGAAGGCCGGGTGCACCGGCGTGCTGAACTCGCAGACCACCAGCCGGCCGCCCGGCCGGGTCACCCGGGCCAGCTCCCGCAGCGCCGCGTCGGGGTCGTTGACGTTGCGCAGGGCGAAGGAGATCGTCACCGCGTCGAAGGAGGCGTCGGCGAAGGGCAGCCGCAGCGCGTCCCCGGCCAGCAGCGGCACCTCCGGCCGGACCCGCCGGCCGGCGTGCAGCATGCCCTGCGACAGGTCCGCGCCCACCGCGTACGCCCCGGAGCGGGCCAGTTCCTGCGTCGACACCCCGGTGCCGGCGCCCACGTCCAGCACCCGCTCGCCGGGGAGCAGCCCGAGCGCCGCCCGGGTGGCGCGTCGCCACGACCGGTCCTGCCCGAAGGACAGCACCGTGTTGGTCAGGTCGTAACGGGCGGCCACGCCGTCGAACATCGCGGCGACCTCGGGTGGCGACTTGTCCAGGCCGGCGCGCTGGCCCTGCGGGGTACGACTCACCCCTCCACTCTGCCAGCCTGATCCCACCCGCCCGGCGTGGGGTGGCTCTTCCCACGGACACGCGGCGGGCGGGATGGTCGTCCACCCCGCCCGCCGGTTGCCCTACGCGAAAGACCTGCCTGCGGTCAGCTCTGCGGCTTCTCGTCGCCCGGGGTCACCAGCACCAGCCGACGCCGACGGGCGAGCATCAGCAGCGCGCCGCCCGCGAGCAGCACGACGGCACCGATGCCACCGATCAGGGTGGCCTGCGCGCCGGTCACCGGCAGACCGCCGTCGCCGCCACCCGTGCCACCACCGGTCGTCGGGCTGACGCTGGTGCTCGGGCTCGGCTGACCGCTGGTGCTCGGGCTCGGGCTCGGCTCCCCGGTCGGGCTCGGGCTGGGGCTCGGGCCGGTGCTCAGGTCGACGAACACGTCGAACAGCGACGCGTTGTCGCCGTCGTCGGTCTCGGTGAAGACCTTGCGCTGCGCCTTGCTGGCGACCTGCGGCTCCTCCTCCGGCGTGCCCTCGGCCTCGGTCAGCCCGGCGGCGAACAGGACGCCCGGGGTGAGCACCTTCTCGGTGACGCCCGCGCCGACCTTGACCCGTACGTCGGCGGTGTAGAACTCGCCCGGCCGCAGCACCGCGCCGGCGTCCTCGCAGTACGCCACCACGCCGCCCAGGTCCTGCGTGACGCAGCTCTCCGGCAGGTCGACGAAGCTGGCGCCGTCCGGCAGGGCGATCCCGTAGAAGACGCCGGTCGCGCGGCGGCTGCCGCCGTTGTAGACCGCCCAGTCCAGCGGGGCGGTCCCGCCGGGCTTGACGCCGGTCAGTCCGCTCTCGCCGGCCTCGTCGCCGTCGACCACCACGTCGGCGTAGACGTCCTGCACCCAGGTGGTCAGGTCGTAGCCGGGCTTGACGACCATGATCTCGTGGTCGACCGAGTCCGAGGTGGTGTTGGATCCGCTCACGGTCACCTTCAGCACGCCACCCTTGCCGCGCGTGTCGGTGCCGAACAGCGGGATGCCGAACTCCTCGGTGGTGCCGGCGGCGATGCCGTCGGTGGTGCCGCCCAGGTCGGACAGGGAGCAGGTGAAGGCGGTGCCGCTGACGGCGCAGCCGTCCGGCACGAGCACCCCGACCTTGTTGGGCCTCAGGCCCGCGGTCTCGACGGTGACCTTCACGTCCTTGGCGTCGACCGTGCCGCGGACGTTCTGCACGGAGAACTTGAACGGCTTGGCCTTGGCCTCCTTGACGCCCAGGGCCAGCTGGGAGCTGAGCGGAACGAGGTCGAGCTGCGCCTGGTCGGCGGCGCTGGCCGGGGCGGCGACGGTGGCCAGGCCACCGACGGCGAGCAGGGCCACGGCGCCGACGCGGGCCAGGGCCGAGCGGTGGAACAGAGTCATCGATCCCCCGGGGGGCTAGGGACTGCTGGGAAAGGTGGGGCTGATGTGGCGAACCGAGCGGACGTTATCCGAGATCGACGCCGGTGCGCCAGCCGTGACGTGCGATTTTGTCCCAGACGGGGCCGAACGGACGAGGAGCGGGGGCGGGACGGTCACCCGTCCCGCCCCCGTTCTCGTGTTTTGACCGTTTGTGGGCAGGGTGGTTTGGTAGCGCGGTGTGTGGGTGTTGGTGGTGGCGGGGTTAGGGCTGTCATTTGCCCTTGTGGACGACGTTCTTGCGGATCACTGGGTGGCGGGTTCGGCGTTTACGGCGTCGGCCGGCGGGTCGGCCGGGGCCGGGGTGTCCGGGTTTCGGGTGGCCTGGTGGGTGCCAGGCGTTGCGCAGAGCGGGTGAAACCTGGCGGCGGGTCTGACCGGGGGTCGGGCTGGTGGTGGCGGTGGGTTCCCAGGGCAGCCGGTGGTGGGTGATGTGGTTGCGGGTGCAGAACAGGTGCAGGTAGGCGTAGGCGTGCAGGCGTAGCCAGGTGGTCAGGGTGCCGGGTTGCTGGGGGTGGAAGTCACCGGCGTGGGCGGTGGTCTTCAGGTAGCGGAAGTAGTGTTCGATGTCGAAGCGGGCCAGGTAGGTCATGACCAGGGTGAGCAGGTCGCGGCGGGTGCCGGAGTACCAGAGCGCGAGGTCGCCGGCGCGGCGGCTGGGGCGTAGGTGCTGGACCCGGGCGAGGAGGACGGTGCCCTCGACGATCGGCAGGGTGGCCTGGCCGGTGAATCCGCGGCTGGCGCGGGTGAGTTTGGGGTGGACCTGGTGCCATGCCCGGACGGTGACGGTGCCGTAGATGTCGATCGGGCCGCTGACGCCGGCGTCCGGGGTGAGGTCGGGTTCGCGCAGGGCCAGCCGGAACCCGTGTCGTCGGGGGCGACCGCCCAGGGGGTGAGCGGCCCGGCGTTCGGGTCGGGTCCACATGGTCTGTGAGGTCGCCAGCCTGACCAGGACGTCCGCGGGAGTCCCACGGTCGCGTAGCAGATGGGTGATCCGGGCCGCGGGGTAGCCGGAGTCCAGCAGGAACAGTGACGGGTCGGCCCTGGTCGCGCCGTCACCCGCGCAGACCCGCGTGATGTGCTGCACAGTGACCTCTGCCAGGTCCTCGTCGGAGGCGACCCGGTCGGTCAGGACCGGGACGACCCACGAGTCCGGGGTCAGGGTCAACCGGACGACGTGCTGATACCGCCACCCGGTTTTGATCAGCGCCGATCCGCGGGGTCCGCCGGGGGTGTACTGCGGCTGCCGGTCCGGGCTGGTGGCTGCGTTCGGCCGTGGCCAGGCGGTGGTGTCGACGGCGTATATCCGCGGCAGACCGCAGGTCCGGGCGATCCGGCATGCCGCCCGTAACGCCCGGCCGGTGTCGACCTCGCCGTCGCGTAACGCCCGATAGGCCGCGGCATGCCCGGTGACCGTGCCCAGCGACAGATGCGCCGGGCACCCACACCGGCCCTGATCGGCGGCGAGCTCGTCGACCAGGGCGAACAACGTCCGCGACCGTGCGGTCAGGACGCCCTCGTACAACTCCCGCCGCCATGAATCCAACAAGATCCTGCCCGGCTCACCATGACCGGTACCGGCGACCGCTACCCTGCTCATCGAGGACCCTGTTCATTGATGATCTTTGCGTGAGAACTCAGATCATGAACAGGGTCCTCCCCAATCCGCTAGACCTCGACCACCGAAAATCCCCCCGATGGTCAAAACACGAGAGCGGGGGCGGGACGGTCACCCGTCCCGCCCCCGTTTTATATGAACGGCCCTCCCGGGCCGATGGAGGACGTACGACACTCGTCATCCGCTTACCGCAGGCGGTGGGCGGAGGTACGTCGGGCGCACGTTAGCGGGCACCGACGCGCCGCGCCAACCCCCGCGCCGCAGCACCGGGAGCGGGATATCCGCCCAGCGTGCCGCACGCCGCCCCAATTGCCGCGTCTTGTGGGGGCTGATCCCGCGCCGTCTCGGCCGAACGGCGACCACGAATATCCCCGGGGCCGACACCCGGACCCGTTCAGCCAGTCACCACACCGGCCCGTCCAGTCACTCCCCGTGACGGCCGGGGTGGCTCAGCGGGCCTCGACGAGCGGCAGCGTACGGCCGGCGCCACCGCCGGGCATGGCGATCGAGGAGAAGTGCGACACCACCCGGTCGTCGGTCGGGTCGTCGGCGGGGGTGTGGTGCACCGCCAGCCGACGGTAGAGGGTGTCCCGCTGGGCGGGAATCCGGTCGGCAGAGCGGATCATGCCGATCAGCTCGTGCAGGTTGGACCGGTGCCGCGCGCCGGCCGAGGAGATGACGTTCTCCTCCAGCATGATCGAGCCGAGGTCGTCGACGCCCATGTGCAGGGCGAGCTGACCGACGTCCTTGCCGGTGGTCAGCCAGGACGCCTGCAGGTGCGGCACGGTCTCGAAGAACAGCCGGGCCACCGCCACCAGGCGCAGGTACTCCAGCGTGGTGGCCTGGGTGCGGCCCTTGAGGTGGTTGTTCTCCGGCTGGTACGTCCACGGGATGAACGCCCGGAACCCCCGGGTGCGGTCCTGCACGTCGCGGATCATCCGCAGGTGCTCGATCCGCTCGGCGTTGGTCTCGCCGGTGCCCATCATCATCGTGGCGGTGGACTCCAGGCCCTGCCGGTGGGCCAGTTCCATGACCTCCAGCCAGCGCGCGCCGGACTCCTTGAGCGGGGCGATCGCCTTGCGTGGCCGGTCCGGCAGCATCTCGGCCCCGGCGCCGGCGATCGAGTCCAGCCCGGCGGCCTTGATCCGGGCGATGGCCTCGTCCAGGCTCACCTGGGAGACCTTCGCCATGTGCAGGATCTCGCTCGGCCCGATGGAGTGGATGACGAGCTGCGGGTACGCCTTCTTGACCGAGGAGAACAGCTCCTCGTAGTACTCCACGCCGTAGTCCGGGTGGTGGCCGCCCTGGAGCATGACCTGGGTGGCGCCCAGCTCGACCGCCTCGCCGCAGCGGCGCAGGATCTCCTCGGTCGGGTGGGTCCAGCCCTCGGCGTGCTTGGGCGCGCGGTAGAAGGCGCAGAACTTGCACGCCGTCACGCAGACGTTGGTGTAGTTGATGTTGCGGTCGATCAGGTAGGTGACGATGTTGTCCGGGTAGCGCCGCCGGCGTACCGCGTCCGCCGCCTCGCCCAACCCGTGGAAGGGCGCCTCGGTGTAGAGCAGCAGCGCCTCCTCGGGCGTGATCCGCCCACCGTCCGCGCCGCGTTGCAGGATGTCGTCGATCTCCCGGTTCGCCGTCACATCCCGAGCGTACGCCGACCTCCCGGCCCGGCCCCGAGTGGTACGTCGACCCGTGACGCGTCCCGCACCGCGAGCGTTCGTGTGCCCACCGAAGCCCGATCGGCTCACCGAGGCGGGGATTCTCGTCCGCTCCAACCGACCGGCTCCGTCCCGGTCGGCGTCGGCCAGCGGCTGGTAGCTCCGGACCGGGACCGTAGGTGACCGAGGTGCCCGGCGTGACCCGGAGACGCGGACCAGCAGCCCTCGGTCGACCAGGTCACTGAGCAACCGTGACGTCGCCCGGGCATCGAGGTCGAGAGCGATCCGCACCATCCGGATCCACGCCGACACCCGCCTCCTCGGCGAGCCCCAGGGTTCGGACCGCCCTGGCCAGCGGCGGAGACCGATCGGTTTCGGGTGAGCCGCCAACGTCATCAGCTCGACAGGGCCCGCAACAGACTTAGGACTACCGTCCGTAGCGGGAGGACCGGGGCAGGGCGGGCAGGATCCCGGGAGGCATGAAAAAGCAGTCCCGGCTATCCGTCGTAGTCGACCGTCAGCTCGTCGGTCACCGGGCTGGCCTGGCAGGTCAGCACGTATCCGGCGGCCACCTCGTCCGGCTCCAGCGCGTAGTTGCGGGCCATCGCGACCTCACCCGAGGTCACCTTCGCCCGGCAGGTCGAGCACACCCCGCCCTTGCAGGCGTACGGCAGCTCGCCGCGCACCCGCAGGGCCGCGTCCAGCACCCGCTCGTGCCGGCCCATCGTGAACCGGGACGACCGCCCGTCCAGCACGATCGTCACCTCGGTGCCGGCCCCGGGCCGGTCGGCGTCGCGGCGCACCGGCTCGGGTGGGGCGTCGACGTGGAACAGTTCGGTGTGCACCGCCGTGTCCGGCACCCCGCGACCCGCCAGCACCGCCCTGGCGTCCACCACCATCCCGTACGGGCCGCAGAGGAACCACTCGGAGATCGCATCGCCCGGCACGACGGTGTCGAGCAGCCGGGTCAGCCGGTCGGCGTCGATCCGCCCGGACAGCAGCGCCGACTCACCCATCTCCCGGGACAGCACGTGCACCAGGTGCAGCCGGGTCGGATAGCGGTCCTTCAGGTCGGCCAGTTCCTCGGCGAACATCACCGAGTTGGCCGTGCGGTTGCCGTACACCAGGGTGAACGTGCTGTGCCGCTCGGTCGCCAGCGCGGTCGCGACCAGCCCGAGCACGGGGGTGATGCCGGAGCCGGCGACCACCGCGCCGTAGCGGCGGACCCGGTCCGGGGCGAACGCGGAGGTGAAGTGCCCCAGCGGCGGCAGCACCTCGACGGTGTCGCCGCGGCGCAGCGCCCCGCAGGCGTACGCGGAGAACGCCCCGCCCGGCACCTCGCGCACCCCGATCCGCAACCGGCCGTGCCGGGCCAGCTCGTCGGGGGTGGAGCAGATCGAGTACGACCGGCGCACCTCCGTGCCGTCGGTGTCGGCCGGACGGCGGACCGTGAGGTGCTGCCCGGCCGAGAACGCGAACGTCCCGCGCAGGTCCTCCGGTACGGCGAACGTGATCGACACCGAGTCGTCGGTGAGCCGGTCCACGGCGGCCACGGGCAGCGGGTGGAAGACCGGCCTGCGGCGCACCGGCCGGGTGATCGTGACAGTCACAGCGCCTTCAGGTGGTCGAAGGGTTCGGAACAGGACCGGCAGCGCCACAGCGCCTTGCACGCGGTGGAGCCGAAGCGGCTGAGCTGGCTGGTCTCCGGCGACCCGCAGCGTGGGCAGCGGACGGCCAGGGTCACCGGCACCGCCGTGCCGTCGCCGCGCGGGGCGGGCGGGGCGATGCCGGCGGCGGCGAGCTTGGCCCGCCCGGCGGCGGAGATCCAGTCGGTGCTCCAGGCCGGGGTGTAGACCGTGCGGACCTCGACGTCGGGGTGCCCGGCGGCGGTCAGCGCCCGCCGGATGTCGGCCCGGATCACGTCCATCGCCGGGCAGCCGGTGTAGGTGGGGGTGATCGTGACGACCACCCGGCCGGTGCCCGGGTCCTCGTCGACCGCCCGCAGGATGCCCAGCTCGTCGATGGTGATCACCCGGATCTCCGGGTCCACCACCGCCGCGACGGCCGTCCTGGGGTCGGTCACCGCTGCCGTCCCCGGCCCGGCCCGCTCACCACCGGGCCCCGGGGTGGGCGCGGTGCAGCACCTGCATCTCGGCCAGCAGGAAGGACAGGTGCTCGGTGTGCACGCCGTCACGGCCGCCGCCCGGCGTCCAGCCGGTCTCCGGCCGGGTCAGGGTGGCCTCGGCCAGCACCGGGTGCACCACGGCGTCGAAGTCGGCCCGCAGGGTGGCCGGGTCGACCGGTGCCGCCGGGTCCGTCGTGAACAGCTCGTGGTGGTACGGCCAGAGCTGGTCCAGCGCGGCCTGGGCGCGGCGGTGCGACTCGTCGGTGCCGTCGCCGAGCCGCTTCACCCACAGCGCGGAGTGGTCCAGGTGGTAGGCGGACTCCTTGCGCGCCTTCGCGCCGATCGCGGCGAGCCGCTCGTCGGGGCAGCCGGCCAACGCGGTGTAGAGCGGCACCTGGTACGCCGCGAGCAGCAGCAGCTTCACCATGGTCACCGCGAAGTCGCCGTTGGGCAGCTCGACCAGTAGGCAGTTGCGGAACTCCCGGTCGTCGCGCAGGTACGCCAACGCGTCCTCGTCCCGGCCGGCGCCCTCCAGCTCCCCCGCGTACGACAGCAGCAGGCGGGCCGCGCCGAGCTGGTCGAGGGCGATGTTGGCCAGCGCGATGTCCTCTTCCATCTCGGGCGCGCGGGTGGCCCACTCGCCGAGCCGCTGGGCGGCCACCAGCGCGTCGTCGCCGAGGGCGAGGGTGAAGTCGAAGGGGCCGTTCACAGGTGGGCCACCCCGTCCGGCACCTCGTAGAAGGTGGGGTGGCGGTAGACCTTGTCGGCGGCCGGGTCGAAGAAGGCGTCCTTCTCGTCGGGGCTGGACGCGGTGATCGCGCCGGCCGGCACCACCCAGATGGAGACGCCCTCCTGCCGGCGGGTGTAGAGGTCCCGGGCGTTGCGCAGGGCCAGCTCGGCGTCGGGGGCGTGCAGGCTGCCGACGTGGGTGTGGGACAGCCCCCGCCGGGCCCGGACGAAGACCTCCCACAGCGGCGAGGTCGCCGGCACCCGGGGTGGTTCGTTCTGCTCGCTCACGCGGCCACCTTCTCCCGCTGGTCCGTGGCCCGGCTCCGCGCGGCCCGCTTCGCGGCGTACGCCGTGGCGGCCTCGCGGACCCAGGCGCCGTCGGCGTGGGCCCGTCGCCGGTGTTCCATCCGTTGCCGGTTGCAGGGGCCCTCACCGGAGATCACCCGCATCAGCTCGTCGTAGTCGGGCTGGGTGAAGTCGTACGCCTGCCGCTCGTCGTTCCAGCGCAGGTCGGGGTCGGGGATGGTGAGCCCGAGGATCTCCGCCTGCTGCACGCACATGTCGACGAAGCGTTGCCGCAGCTCGTCGTTGGAGAACCGCTTGATCTTCCAGGCCATCGACTGCGCGGAGTGGGTGGAGTCACCGTCGGGTGGGCCGAACATCGCCAGCGACGGGTACCACCAGCGGTCGAGCGCGTCCTGCGCCATCGCCCGCTGGCCCGGGGTGCCGTGCGCCAGGGTGTGCAGGATCTCGAAGCCCTGCCGCTGGTGGAACGACTCCTCCTTGCAGACCCGGATCATCGCCCGCGCGTACGGCCCGTAGGAGCAGCGGCACAGCGGGACCTGGTTGACGATCGCCGCGCCGTCCACCAGCCAACCGATCGCGCCCACGTCGGCCCAGGTGAGGGTGGGGTAGTTGAAGATCGAGCTGTACTTCTGCCGACCGTCGAGCAGCAGCTCGACCAGTTCGTCGCGGCTGACGCCCAGGGTTTCGGCGGCGGCGTAGAGGTAGAGGCCGTGGCCGGCCTCGTCCTGCACCTTGGCCAGCAGGATGGCCTTGCGCTTGAGCGAGGGGGCCCGACTGATCCAGTTCCCCTCGGGCTGCATGCCGATGATCTCCGAGTGGGCGTGCTGGGCGATCTGCCGGACCAGCGTCCGACGGTAGGCGTCGGGCATCCAGTCGCGGGGTTCGATCTTCTGATCGGCGTCGATCACGTCGGCGAAGTACGCCGCCGGGTCCGCGCCGGGCATGGGATCGCCCTCCCGGGCGCGGGCCGCCGCCTCGCGCAGCGCCGCCTCGGCGGCCTCGACCTGACCGAGCAGGCCACCGCCGGGCGCGTCCTGCTCCGGGGCGAAGTCGTTGCCATACATTCGTCAAGTGTTACAGCTCGCCTCCAATGACACCAGAGGGTGTAACAGGATTTGAGTAGCGCCTTCCGTTACCAGGCGGATGCGCCCGGTCGACACCAGGACACCTGGTCGGCTATGACTTGGGTCACTGATCAAAGATGAATACCTACAAGGGGCGCAAACCGTGCCTTTATCTCGACTTACCGGCAGTTTGCCGTGCGTCGGATTCTGGCGAGTCGGCTGTCCGGACGTAGACTTCCCCGGTCACCACCGATCGGCTACCGACGATCGCCAGCGAGAAACAGGCCATTCCCCCGGCCTCGGCGGTCGAGCCGATACCCGCGGAAGCAGCCGGTCCCCCCGGCCCTGACATCTGGAGCTCACCCACGCATGCGATCTCGCGTGATCATGGTGTTCGCCGTTCTGGCGGTGCTGCTCGGCACCGGCCTGCTGGTGCCGACCGCCTACGCCAAGCTCGCCGGCGACGACCCGACCGGCGGCAGCGGCGGCGGCGCGGCCGAAAAGGTGCCCGCGCCCACGCCCACCGCGCCCCCGGCGCCCACCCTGGCCGGGACCACGGTCTCGGTGAACTTCAAGGGGGAGTTCTTCGCCTGGGCCCTGCAGGACCGCACGACCGGTCAGCTCTCCGGCTCGAAGAACATGACCTCGACCAGCTCGACCGAGTCGATGCTCAAGGTCTGGATCGTCTCCGACTACCTGCGCGAGCTCGGCGACCGGAAACCGCCGGCACCGATGTTGAAGAACGCGAGCCTGGCCATCCGGGACAGCAACGACGACGCCACCAACCGGATCTACGCGGCGGCCGGCGGCTCCTACCGGGCGCTGGATCGCGGCCAGCCCAGTGTCGTGCTCAAGCGGGCCATCCAGATCTGCGGCCTGACCGACACCAAGCGCGGCAACGTCCCCGGCTACGAGGGCTGGTGGAGCTTCACCCGGATGTCCCCCCGCGACGCCGTCCGGCTCGGTGACTGCATCGCCGACGGCAAGGCCGCCGGCCCCCACTGGACCAAGTGGGTGCTCAACGAGATGGCCCAGGTCCGGGGCAGCGTGAGCAAGCAGCTGGCCCGTGCCGGCGGCGGTCGGTGGGGCATCGTCGACGGTCTGCCCGACGAAATCATCAAGCAGGGCCCGGTCGCGATGAAGAACGGCTGGACCCCCCTCAGCTACGACGGCAACTGGCATGTCAGCTGCCTTGCCGTCACCGACAAGTGGAGCCTCGCCGTGATGATGCGCTACCCGGTCCGCCAGCAGTTGGCGTACGGTGCCAAGGTGTGCGCCAGCGTCGCCACCCAGCTGGTCACCCCGCAGCCCGGCGCCGCGCTCAAGGTGCCGCAGCCGCTCGGGAAGCTCTGATGCCGGGCAGCCGGCGGCCCCGCCGCTCCGCCCGACGGGACCACCAGCCGTTGAAGATCATCGCGGTCGCCGCGGTCCTCACCGGTCTCGTGCTCGTCTCGCTGCGGCTGCTCCCCGGCTCACCGATGGAGTCCACCGCCGCCTCGCGCTGGGGTGACCCGTCCACCGCGTCCCGGTCCACCGGGTCGGCCGTCGACCGCCACAGCCGGCCGAACCCGGCACCGTCGCCGACCCCGTCGCTCACACCGCTGCCCTTCGCGGACCGGGACATCGACCTCGAAATCAAGGGCTGGTACGCCTGGAGCGTGCTGGACCGCCGGACCGGCACGATCATCGGCTCGGACAACATGGCCGAGACCAGCACCACCGCCTCGCTGATCAAGTCGTGGATCGTCGCCGACTACCTGCGGCGGGCGGCCGAGAACGGGCAGACCCCGAGCGACGCCAAGCTCGCCGACGCCACCCGGATCATCCGGGACAGCGACAACACCCGGGCCGAGCAGTTCTACAACGGGGTCGGCCGGTCCGCCTCGATCAAGCGGCTGCTCTCGCTGTGCAAGCTCACCGACAGCAGCGTGGCCGCCGACGGTGGCTGGAGCCGGACCAACCTCTCCCCCCGCGACGCCGCCCGGCTCGGCAACTGCATCGCCGACGGTCGCGCCGCCGGCCCCACGTGGACCAAGTGGCTGCTCAACGAGATGAAGCTGGTCCGGGGCTCGGGTGACTTCGGCATCCGCAAGGCGTTCCCGGCGGCCGAGCAGAAGAAGATCGCCATCAAGAACGGCTGGATCGACCGGACCCGCGAGCAGGAGATGCACATCAACTGCCTGGCCATCGGCGACACCTGGACGATGGGCGTGATGGTCCGCTACCCGATCGACATGGGCTACGAGTACGGCATGAAGAACTGCCAGAAGATCACCGAAGCCCTGATCGGCCCCAGCACCTGACCCAAACCGGCCGGTCCCAAGCCGGGCCGGCAGGTCAGCCGGCGAAGAACTCCGGGCCGCCCTCGGGCAGGGCGGGCGCCTCGCCGGTCGCCGCCGCGCGGCGGGCGAACTCGCGCAGGCCGGCGACCTGCCGCCCACCCAGCGAGAAGTCGAGGGTACGGAAGTACGTGGCCAGGGTCGCCGCGTCGAACGGCTCCCAGCGGGCCGCCGCCTCGGCCACCTGGTCCAGCTCGGCCAGGCACAGGTCACGGGAGCGCAGGAACGCCTCGTGCACCTCCTTGACCAGGCCCGGATGCGCGGCGGCGAAGTCCCGGCGGACCGCCCAGACGGCGAACACCATCGGCAGCCCGGTCCACTCCCGCCACGCCTGACCCAGGTCGGTCACCGCCAGCCCCCGACCCGGCGCCTCGTAGAGGGCGCGCAGCGCCACGTCACCGATCAGCACCCCGGCGTCGGCCTCCAGCAGCATCTGGGTCAGGTCCGGCGGGCAGCGGAAGTACTCCGGGTGGACGCCGTACCGGTCGGCGAGCAGGAGCTGCGCCAGCAGCACCCCGGTCCGCGACGTCGAGCCGAGCGCGACCCGGCGGCCGTCCAGCTCGGCCAGCGGCCTGGTGGAGACCACGTTGACCGAGAGCACCGGCCCGTCGCTGCCCACCGCCAGATCCGGCAGGAGCAGCAGCTCGTCGGCGTGCCGCAGGTACTCCACCTGGGAGATCGGGCCGATGTCCAGGTCACCGGCGACCAACGCCGCGCTGAGCCGGTCCGGCGAGTCCTTGTGCAGGTCGACGTCGAGCAGCGCGCCGGAACGCATCAGCCCCCAGTAGATCGGCAGGCAGTTCAGGAACTGGATGTGCCCGACCCGGGGACGTGCCACGCGCTCAACCATGCCCCGACCGTATCCCCGCCGGCCCGTACCGGCTCACCGGGAGGCCCGGACAGTGGCCAAGCCCGCACCGCCTCCCACCGGACCGACCTGGTCCGATCACGGGCGGCCCCGCTGCTGCGGCCGTAATTCGGTTGCCGGGCCGGTCGGCGGTAGTAGGCTACTTTGTCCCGCCCGACGGCCGAGGTGTGTAGCACCGCAGCGGACGTCCCCGCGCCGACCACGGGTCGGAAACGCGAGCGGCAGCGTTCTTCCCGTGTCGAGGAGTACGAGGATGACCCTGCACGCCCCCGAACAGTCCCTGGACGACGAGCTCGCCGCCGAGCGGGCCCACCTGGCAACCTCCCGGCAGGCCCTGCGCCGGATGCGCGACCGCGCCGAGTCGCTCTTCGCCACCGGCGACAAGGTCGCCGGGGACGCGTACACCGCCGAGCAGCTCGGCCGGCACCTGGCCCGGCGGGTCGCCGAGCTGGCCGACGACCCGACCACCGCGCTGTTCTTCGGCCGCCTGGATTTCGGCCCCGCCGACCGGGAGCACGCCGGGCGGGGCTACCACGTCGGCCGGCGGCACGTCACCGACGACCGGGGCGAACCGCTGGTGCTGGACTGGCGGGCCCCGGTATCCCGCTCGTTCTACCGGGCCAGCGCCCGGGACCCGCAGGGCGTCGCGGTACGACGACGGTTCGGGTTCAGCGCCGGGGCGCTGACCAGCTTCGAGGACGAGCACCTGGACCGGGGCGAGGAACTGGGCACGGCCAGCCGCATCCTCACCGCCGAGATCGAACGCCCCCGGGTCGGGCCGATGCGCGACATCGTCGCCACCATCCAGCCCGAGCAGGACGAACTGGTCCGGGCCGACCTGGCCGACTCGATCTGCGTCCAGGGCGCGCCGGGCACCGGCAAGACGGCGGTCGGGCTGCACCGCGCCGCGTACCTGCTCTATCTGCACCGGGAACGGCTGCGCCGGGCCGGGGTGCTGATCGTCGGCCCGAACCGGGCGTTCCTGTCGTACATCGCGGCGGTGCTGCCCGCCCTCGGCGAGGTCGAGGTGGCCCAGGCCACCGTGGAGGACCTGGTCGCCCGGGTGCCCGTCCGCGCGGTCGACGATCCGGCGGTCGCCGCGCTCAAGCACGACCCACGGATGGCCGGGGTGCTGCGTCGGGCGGCGGACCAGCGGATCACCGCCCCGACCGAGCCGATCATGGTGTCGGACGGGTCGTTCCGCTGGCGGATCGGCCTGGACCCGCTGCACCGGGTGGTCGAGGAGACCCGTCGGGAGGGCCTGCCGTACGACACCGGGCGGGAGCGGGTGCGGGCCCGGGTGGTCGGGTTGCTGCAACGGCAGGCCGAGGCCCGCCGGGCCGAGTCGCCGGGCGACGCCTGGCTGCGCCGGATGGGGAAGGCCCGCCCGGTCACCGCTTTCCTCGACGCGGCCTGGCCGGCGCTCACCCCGGAGGGGCTGGTGCACGCGGTGCTCGGTGACCCGGCCGTGCTCGCCGCCGCCGCCGACGGCCTGCTCACCCCCGACGAGCAGGCCCTGCTGCGCGGCGGGGCGACCCCCACCGACCCGACCGGCACCGGGTCGGTCAGGAGCCGGTCGGGTGCCGTCACGGTCGGCACGAGGCTCGGCCGCACGCCGAAGGCGACCCGGTGGACCGCCGCCGACACGGTGCTGATCGACGAGGCGGCCGGGCTGATCGAACGGCCCACCGGCTTCGGGCACGTCGTCGTCGACGAGGCGCAGGATCTCTCGCCGATGCAGTGCCGGGCCATCGCCCGGCGCAGCGAGCACGGTTCGATCACCCTGCTCGGCGACCTGGCCCAGGGCACCGCGCCGTGGGCGGCGACCGACTGGCGGGAGTCCCTGGCCCACCTGGGCAAGCCGGACGCGGTGGTGGTGCCGCTGAGCGTCGGGTTCCGGGTGCCGGCCGTGGTGGTCGCGTTCGCCAACCGGCTGCTGCCGGCCCTGGCGGTCGACGTACCGCCGGCGGTGTCGCTGCGCCGCGACGGCGCGCTCGACGTGCGTACCGTGACCGACCTGGCGGCGGCGACGGTGGCCGAGGTGCGCGCGGCGCTCGGGCACGACGGTTCGGTCGGGGTGATCGCCGCCGACGACGCGGTGGACGGGCTGCGGGCGGCGCTGGCGGACGCCGGGGTGCCGACCGCGACCGCCGACGACCCGACCGCCTCGGTGCGGGTCACCGTGGTCCCCGCGACCCTGGTCAAGGGCCTGGAGTACGACCAGGTGGTGGTGGTCGAGCCGGCGGCGATCGTGGCCGCCGAGCCACGGGGCCTGCACCGCCTCTATGTGGCGTTGACCCGTGCGGTGTCCCGGTTGTCGGTGCTGCACACCGCCCCGCTGCCCGACCCGCTGGCCGACCCGTCGGGTGATCCGACGCCGGCCTGAGCCCCGCTGTCCGGTGGCCGACCCGGACGGCCGCGCACTCGACTTTGTGTTTTAAAGTAGTTTGCATGACCCCCGAAGACGACGCCCCGATCGACGCCGCCGCGGCGATGCGGCTGATCCGCGAGCAACAGGCCAGCACCGTCCGCGGGCTGGAACCCGACCCCCGGGTGCACTACTGGCCGTGGGGGTTCGCCTGGCTGATCGGCTTCGGGGTCTACTTCCTGCGCTTCTCCCCCGACGGCCGCACCCTCGTACCGATGCCCGCCTGGCTACCGCTGACCCTGCTCTTCGTGCTGCTCGCCGCCGCCGCCGTGGTCTTCGGGGTAGGCAGCGCCCGCGCCTACCGGCACGTCGCCGGCGAGTCGGCCCGGCGCGGCAGGTGGTACGGCACCGCCTGGGGCCTCGGGTTCTTCGGCCTGTCCGTGGTGATCGGCCGGGTCACCGACAGCCTGCCGCCCGACCTCGCCGGGCTGCTCTGGTCGGCGCTGTCGGTCGGGCTCACCGGCGCCCTGCACATGGCCGGCGGCGCGATCTGGCTCGACCGCACCCTGTTCCGCCTCGGCGTCTGGCTCACCGCCGTCAACATCGTCGGCGTCATCGCCGGCCCCGGCTGGCACGCCCTGGTGGTGTCGGTGGCCGGCGGCGGCGGACTGCTGGTGGCCGGCGCGCTCGCCCGGCGGCGGCACGGATGAGCGAACTCGACCCGGTCATCCACGCCCAGGCCCGGCTGCGGGTGGTGGTCACCCTGGCCACCCTCGCCGACGGCGACCGGATCACCTTCCCCCGCCTCCAGGAACTGCTCGCGATGACCGCCGGCAACCTCTCCGTCCACCTGCGCAAGCTGGAGGACGCCGGCTACGTCGAGATCGACAAGACCCACCGCGGACGCACCCCGACCACCCTGGTCCGGCTCAGCCGGCGCGGACGGCGGGCGTTCGAGGAATACACCGAGAACATCCGCGCCCTGCTCGACCCCGCCGACCCCCGGGAGCCCCGATGATCCTCGCCCGAGCCGACCAGGCCACCCGCCGGTACGGCGACGTCCTCGCCCTCGACCGGGCCGACCTCACCGTCTCCGCCGGCGAACTCGTCGGCCTCCTCGGCCCGAACGGGGCCGGCAAGAGCACCCTGATCAACCTGCTGGTCGGGCTGCGCCGGCCCACCGCCGGCCGGGTCGAACTCTTCGGCGGCGACCCCCGCCAGCCGGCGTCGAGGCGGCAACTCGGGGTCACCCCGCAGGAAACCGGTCTGCCCGGCACCCTCCGCGTCGGCGAGGTGGTCGACTTCGTCTCCGCGCACTTCCCCGACCCGGTGCCCCGGGGCGAGTTGCTCGACCGGTTCGGCCTCACCGACCAGGTACGACGGCAGACCGGCGGGCTCTCCGGCGGCCAGCGGCGTCGGCTCGCCGTCGCGCTGGCGTTCGTCGGCCGGCCCCGGCTGGTCGTCCTCGACGAGCCGACCACCGGGCTGGACGTCGAGGCCCGGCACACCCTGTGGGAGGCCATCCGGTCGTTCCACGCCGACGGCGGGACGGTGCTGCTGAGCAGCCACTACCTCGAAGAGGTCGAGGCGTTGGCGCAGCGGGTCGTGGTGCTCGGGCAGGGCCGGGTGCTCGCCGACGACACCACCGCCGCGATCAGGGGCATCGTCGGCGTCCGCCGGGTCAGCCTCGTCGCCGACGACCTGCCGGCGCTGCCCGGCGTGGTCGCCGCCGAACACACCGAGGGACGTACCCACCTGCTCACCACCGACGCCGACCAACTGGTCCGCGACCTCGTCACCGCCGGGGTGACGTTCCGCGAGCTGGAGGTCCGCCCCACCTCGCTGGAGGAGGCGTTCCTCGCCATCACCGCCGACCCGGCCACCGCCACCGGCACCGCCGTCGGTGCCCGACCCACCGCCTGAGGAGTCGACGCCGTGCCGCTCACCCTGGTCCACGCCCGCTACCAGCTCCTGGAAACCATCCGCATCCCCGTCGCCGTGGTCGGCAGCGCGTTCTTCCCCGCCGCCGCGATGCTCTTCTTCGTCGTCCCGTTCGCCGGGGACGACCCGACCGGCGCCACCTACGCCACCGCCGCGATGGTCACCTTCGCGGTGATGAGCGCCAACATCTTCCAGTACGGCGTCGGCGTCGCCGAGGACCGCGACCAGCCGTGGAACCCGTACACCCGGACCCTGCCGGCCGGGCCGGGACCCCGACTGGCCGGGCGGATCCTGGCCGGGCTGGTGCTGACGTACCTGTCGATGCTGCCCGTCGTGGTCATCGCGGCGGTCGCCACGGCCGCCCGGATCACCCCGGTCGGGCTGCTGCTCGGCGCGGCCACCGTGGCCGTGGTCTCGGTGCCGTTCACCCTGCTCGGGCTCGCCATCGGCTACTCGCTGCCGAGCAAGGCCGCGATCGTCGTCGCGCAGGTCATCTTCTTCCCGTTGGCCTTCGGCGGCGGCCTGCTCTCCGCGCCGGGCGACGCGCCCGGCTTCATCCAGGTGGTCGCCCCGTTCCTGCCCACCCGGGGCGCGGTCGAGCTGATGTGGGCGGCGGTCGGCGACTGGCAGCCGGACCCGCTCGCCCTGGCCATGCTCGGGGTCTGGATCGTGCTGCTCGCCACGGTCTCCGGCTGGGCGTACCGGCGGGACGAGGGTCGCCGGTTCAGTTGACCTGTACGCCGGTTCGGCCCGGTGGCCGCCGCCCGGTGCCACGATGCCGGCAGGGCGTCCACCCGTACGCCCCGAGCCGAGAGGGGTCGACGTGCGCACCGTCGCCGCAGGCACGCCCTGCTGGACCGACCTGGCGACCCCCGACCTGGACGCCGCCCGGCGGTTCTACCCCGAGCTGTTCGGCTGGACCGGCCGGATCGCGCCGGAACCCCGGATGGCCGGGTACACCACCTTCCACAGGGACGGCCGGGCGGTGGCGGGCGCCGGCCCGCCGGCCGACCCGGGCCGGGAGCCGGTCTGGTCGACGTACGTGGCGACCGACGACGCCGACCTGGTCACCACCCGGGTCGGGGCAGCCGGCGGTCAGGTGCTGGTCGCCCCGTTCGACGTCCTCGACGCCGGCCGGATGGCGGTCTTCGCCGACCCGGCCGGCGCGGTGTTCAGCGTCTGGCAGCCGATGCGGACGCCCGGGGCGGAACTGCTCGACGCCCCCGGCGCGATGTGCTGGAACGAGCTGGTCAGCCCCGACCCGGAGGGCGCGAAGGTCTTCTACGAGCTGGTCTTCGGCTGGCACCCGGAGGAGCAGCCCGCCGGCGGGCCCGGCTACACCGGCTGGCGGTGCGGGGCACGGATCGTGGCCGGGATGCTACCCACCCCCGACCCGGCGCGGCCGGCGTACTGGTCGGTGTTCTTCGCGGTGGCCGACGTCGACGCGGCCGCCGCCCGCGCCACCACCCTCGGCGGCACCATCCTCACCCCGCCCCGGGACACCCTGCTGGGCCGCCGGAGCACCCTGCGCGACCCCGGAGGCGCCCGGTTCTCCCTGCTCCACCCCGCCACCGATCCCGCCTGACGACGGTGACGCCGCAGGTCAGTGCCGCGGCGGGCCGGGACGGCTGGGCACCACCAGCGGACCGTGGTCGCCGGGAACGACCCGGACCCGGGCCCGGTAGTGGCGGGACAGCAACTCCTCGGTGAGCACCTGGTCGGGCGGGCCCGCCGCGACGACCCGGCCGTCGGCGAGCAGCACCATCCGGTCGGCGTACTCGCCGGCGACGGAGAGGTCGTGCATGGTGGCGAGCACGGTGAGGCCGTGCGTGCGGCGGAGCTGGTCGACCAGCTCCAGCACCTCCTGCTG
Organism: Micromonospora sp. HM134; assembly: GCF_007833915.1. NCBI lineage: Bacteria > Bacillati > Actinomycetota > Actinomycetes > Micromonosporales > Micromonosporaceae > Micromonospora > Micromonospora sp. HM134. The sequence continues at coordinate 351,319 of NZ_CP041061.1, read as the reverse complement.
GTGGCCGATGTCCAGCGCGCTGGTCGGCTCGTCCAGCAGCAGCAGGGTGGCGCCCTGGGCGAGGGCACGGGCCAGGAACACCCGCTGCCGCTCCCCGCCGGAGAGGGTGGCCAGCTCCCGCCCGTGGAACCCGGTCAGGTCCAGCCGGTCGAGGACGTCGTGCACGGCGGCCAGGTCGGCCGCCGACTCCCGGCCCAGCGGCGCGATGTACGGGGTCCGCCCCAGCAGGACGTAGTCGAACACCGACATGCCCGCCGGCACCACCGGGGACTGCGCCACCGTCGCCACCACCCGGGCCCGCTCCCGGCGACGCAGCGCGCCGGACGGCGTACCGAAGAGGGAGACCGCGCCCGGGGCGGGCAGCAGGCCGCCGACGGCACGCAGCAGGGTCGACTTGCCGGCGCCGTTCGGCCCGATCACGGTGACCCATTCGCCGCTGGCGACCGTCAGGTCGACGCCGGCCAGGATCACCGCCCCACCGAGCCGCACGTGCAGCCCCCGCACCTGCACCGCCGGCACGTTCATGGAAAAACCCGGCGGGCGGTGCGCAGGACCAGGACGAAGAACGGGCCGCCGAGCAGGGCGGTGACCACGCCGATCGGGATCTCGGCGGGAGCGGCGGCGGTCCGGGCGACCACGTCGGTCAGCGCCAGGAACGCCGCGCCGAAGAGCAGCGACAGCGGCAGGATGACCCGGTGGCTCGACCCGGCCAGCAGCCGCACGGTGTGCGGCACGATGATCCCGACGAAGCCGATCAGCCCCGAGGCGGAGACCGCGGCGGCGGTGCCCAGCGAGGCGGCGGCGATCAGCAGGTAGCGGGAACGTTGCGGGTGCAGGCCGAGGCTGCCCGCCTCGTCGTCGCCGACGGAGAGCACGTCGAGTTCCCGCCGGTGCAGCAGGACCACCACGGTGGTCAGCACGAAGTACGGCAGGATCAGCCGCACGTCACCCCAGCCGGCGGTGCCCAACCGGCCGAGCAGCCAGGAATAGACCTGCTGGATGCTGTCGGAGTGCCGTTGCAGCAGGTACGTCTGCCCGGCGGCGAGGAACGCGGACACCGCGACCCCGGCCAGGATCAGGGTGGCCGGGGAGCGGTCCCGCCCGCCGGCCGCCCCGAGCAGGTACGTCAGGGCGACCGCACCGAGCGAGCCGACGAACGCGGCGAGCGGGATGGTGACCGGAATCCCGGTCAGCGCACCGCCCGCCCCGACGCCGCCCAGCGTGATCACCGCGGTCACCGCGAACCCCGCGCCGGCCGCCACCCCCAGCAGGTACGGGTCGGCCAGCGGGTTGCGGAACACGCCCTGGTAGCAGCCGCCGGCCAGGGCGAGCAGGCCGCCGACGAGCAGGCCGAGCACCACCCGGGGCAGCCGCAGCTCCGTGACGATGGCGATCTCGCGTTCGGTGAGCCCGCTGTCGAGGCGTACCCCCGGCAGCAGGTTGAGCAGTTCGGCGGCGACGCTGCCGGGCGGCAGGCTGACCGGGCCGAGGGACACCCCGGCGACCAGGGCCACCAGCACGGCGAGCACCCCGGCGGCGAGCCAGCGCTTGCGCAGGCCGGCCGGCCGGGGCGTACCGGTGACGCGGGCCGGCCGGGACGCGTCGCGCGTCCCGGCCGGTGCGGGTGTGGTGGACCGCACGGTCAGCGGACCGTCACGCGGGCACCTTGGCGGTGGCGTCGACGATCGACCGGAGCAGGTCGACCACGCGCGGCCCCCAGCGCGAGGCGATGTCGTCGTCGAGCGCGACGATCTGGTTGTTCTTGACGGCGGTGACGCCGGCCCAGCCGCTGCGGACCTTGACCGTGTCGGCGCTCTGCTGGCAGCACTTGACGTCGGCGAGGAAGACGAAGTCGGGGTTCGCCTTGACGATGACCTCCTGGGAGAGCTGCGGGTATCCGCCGTTCTTGCCGTCGGCGTCGGAGGCGTCGGCGATGTTCTCCAGGCCGGCCAGCGCGTAGATCGAGCCGATGAAGGTCTTGCTGGTCGCGCTGTACAGCTCCGGCCCCAGCTCGTGGTAGTAGGTCAGCTTCGTCGACCGCTGCGGCAGGTCCTTGGTGAGCTTGCCGATCTCGTCCTTCATCCGGGCGGTGACGTCGGCCGCCTCGGTCGGGTGGCCGGTGAGCGTGCCCAGGTCGGTGAGCTGCCGGTAGGTGTCGTCGAGGGTGGTCGCCGCCGGAGTGAGCAGCACCGGGACCTTCAGCGCGGTGAGCTGGGCGACGATCTTGTTGGTGTCGTTGGCGAGGACCACCAGGTCGGGGTTCTTGCCGGCGATCGCCTCGGCGTTGGGCTGGAAGCCGGACAGCTCGCTCTTGGGCGCGTCGGCCGGGAAGTTCGACTGGTCGTCGACGGCCGTGACCTGCGGGCCTGCGCCGATGGCGAAGAGCATCTCGGTCGCGGTGGGCGACAACGAGACGATCTTCTCGGGCCGCTTTTCCAGGGTGAGGTTGCCCACCGTGGCCGGGAAGGCCGCCGCACCGGAGCTGCCGCCGGTGGCGGGGGTGTCGGAGGAGGTCTTCTCGGCGCACGCGCCGAGGGCGAGGGCGGCCACCGCGAGGGTGACGGCGAACAACCGGGGGGTACGTCGGGACATCTGGCCTCCTGTCGGTCGAGGAGCGTGGTGCTTCGCCGACAGGGCGCGCGGTGCGTGCCCGTCCGCGAGGCGCCCTTCCTCGAGAGCGCGTGTCGCGACCGACCGCAGGCGACCTGGCTCGTCCCCACACACGGCGACGCCGGCCACGTCGGGCCGGGCGTCGCGGCGGCTCCGGCGCAGGGGCGGGGAGCCTCGGTGGGTCATCACAGTTGCGGGACAGCGCCGGTTTCGCACCGGCTTCGCTGCGGTCGATCGGGTGCCACGGTAGCGCACGACCAGCGAAGATCGTCCGGACGGGAGGGGTGGGTGGGGCCCCGTCGGGGGCTTACGGGACCCCACCCGGGAATCACGTCCGGTAACTCAGCAGTACGTGCTCTGCTTGTTGATCACCCGGTAGGGGCAGTCGGCGTACTCGGACAGGAGCAGCACCGCCTCCTTGTTGCGGGAGGTCTGGGCGGGGATCACCTCGTCGGGCGGGTAGAAGCCGCCGCCGGCCCCGGACGACCCGGGGTACATCTCGAAGGTGTACGCCCAGATCTTGTGGGTCGCCCACATCCAGTCGAGGCTGTCGCCGTCGGTGATGTAGAGGTCGCTGGACTGCTCGGGGGTGTAGCCGTTGGTGGCCGCCATCCGCTGCCCGAGGGTGGCGAAGGTGTTGTACTGGTCGGCGGTCATCCCGCTGGGGGTGTTCGCCGTGGTGTAGCCGAACGGCCAGAGCACCAGCTGCGAGTAGGTGTGCCAGTCGATGTTGGCCTTGATCTGCTGCACCCCGCCGACGACCCGGCTGTTGACGAAGTCCCGCAGCGCCTTGGTCTCCGGCGCGGAGAAGGCGGACGGCCCCCGGTAGGTGCTCGACGACGGCGTGCCGGACGAGCCGCCGCAGCAGCCCCAGTTGTAGCCCCAGTTGCGGTTCAGGTCGGTGCCGACCGCCGCCGCGCCGCTGTTGGGCTGCCGGTTCTTGCGCCAGGACCGGTAGGAGCCGGTGGCGATGTCGTACTCGCTGCCGTCCGGGTTGACCGTGGGGACGATCCAGATCTCCCGGGAGTTGACGATGTTGGTGATCCGCGAGTCGCTGCCGTAGCTGTCGGTGAACAGGTTGAGCAGGTAGATCGCCATCTCGACGGTCAGGTGCTCGCGGGCGTGCTGCTGGGCGTTGAACAGGATCTCCGGTTCGGCCTCGTCGGTGCCGACGTTGTCCGAGATCTTCACCGCCATCAGGTCGCGGCCCTCGTACGACTTGCCGATGCTGATCTTGCGGGCGATCGCCGGGTGGTCGGCGACCACCTGGTTGACCACTGTGGTCAGCTCGGCGTAGTCGTGGTAGTTCGAGTCGGCCGGCGGGAAGGCGTTGGCGCGGGCACCCTCGGCGGGGGCCGGTTCGACCTCCCGTTCCAGCCGGAAGCCGAGCCGGGTGATGGCGGCGGCCTCGGACCGGTTGGCCGAGACGTACAGCACGCCGTGCTCGGCGGAGTCGATGGCCGCGCCGGTGCGGGCGACCGCGTTGCGGTCGGCGAGGGTACGCGGACCGAGCACGCGGTAGCTGACGGCGGCGGGCTCGGGCTCCGGGGCCGGGCGGGCGGAGACCGGCCCGGTGGCGACGGCGGTGAGACCGAGGCCGGCGACGACGGCGAGCGCCAGGCGACGCCGGAAGGGGGAGGTGCGGAAGGCCATGGACATCCTCCTCGGGGTACGGGGTATCCCGTTGTGCGCCCACTTCACCAGCAGTCACATGGTCATATCAATATCCGTGACTATCTCCCACCATCCCGACCGGATCGTCATACCGGCAATGGTTTTCTTGATGACACCATCTGGCGAAACTTCCTGCCAGGCGGGACAGTGAACGGCAACGATTCCCCACCCCGCGGAGTTGCCATGTCCAGCAGAGCCCTGCGCACGGTCGCCCTGGTCGGCGTCGCCACCCTCACCCTGCTCGCCAGCACCGCACCCGTCCGGGCCGGCGGCCCGTCATCCACCGGGGCGCACCCGCCCGCCGGGGACCGTCCGCCCGCCGGGGACCGTCCTCCCGCCGGGGGGCACGACGAGCAGATCACCTTCCAGGAGTGGTCCCGGTACCCCGACTGGCGGGCCGGCACCCACCGGGGCACCCACGCCGCACCCGGCCACCGCGCCGGCCTCACCATGGGCCGACCCGCCGGCACCACCGAGTTCACCGACGAACACACCGGCACCACCCGCACCTGGGAATACTCCACCTGGACCTCACCGCCCACCCCGATCGGCTTCGACGCCACCGAACTCGTCGCCTCCTGGAACGCCGACACCCCCGCCGGCACCTGGCTCCAGGTCGAACTCCAGGGCACCTACTCCACCGGCGGCCACACCCCGTGGTACGTCATGGCCCGCTGGGCCTCCGGCGACCAGGACATCGCCCGGGCCACCCTGGACGGTCAGGGTGACCCCTGGTCCAGCGTGTGGACCGACACGTTCGCCATCGACGACGCCGACGCCGGGGTGCTGCTGCGGTCGTACCAGCTCCGGTTGACCCTCTACCGCGTGCCCGGCCAGGCCGCCGCACCCCGGGTCCGGATGCTCGGCGCGATGAGTTCACACGTGCCGGACCGGTTCACCGTCCCGCCCAGCCGGGGCCGCATCGCCTGGGGCATCGAACTGCCGGTGCCCGCCCGATCCCAGATGATCCACCGGGGCAGCTACCCCGAGTGGGGCGGCGGCGGCCAGGTCTGGTGCAGCCCGACGTCCACCACGATGGTGCTGGAGTACTACCGCAGGCTCCCGTCGGCGGCCGACCTGTCCTGGATCGAGCCCGGCCACCCCGACCCGCAGGTCGTCCACGCCGCCCGGATGACCTGGGACAACGAGTACGAGGGCGCGGGCAACTGGCCGTTCAACACCGCGTACGCGGCTAGTTTCCCCGGCATCGAGGCCCGGGTGACCCGGCTGCACTCCCTCGACGAGGCGGAACGCTTCATCCGCGCCGGCATCCCCGTGGTCACCTCGCAGTCCTTCCTCGACACCGAACTGGACGGGTCGAACTACGGCACCTCCGGGCACCTGTTCGTGATCGTCGGCTTCACCGCCGACGGTGACGTGATCGTCAACGACCCGGCGTCGGCGTCCAACGCCGAGGTACGCAACGTCTACCGACGCGACCAGTTCGAGCAGATCTGGCTACGGACCAAGCGGCACCGGGCCGACGGCACCGTGGCCGGCGGCTCGGGCGGCATCGCCTACCTGATCAAGCCGACCGACCGCCCCTGGCCGGTAGTCCCCGGCTCCACCAACTGGTGACCCCACCCAGCCCCACCCGCCCCGCCCAAGATCCACTCTCGGGAGTCGAAATAGCGGCATGACTCCGGCGGCGATACCGCCATTGGGCCGATCTGGAGTGGATCTTGGGGCGGGCTGAGGCACCACCCGGTGGGGCGTCAGGTGCGCGGGTCGCCCTCGGCGGGGTGGTCGTCGCCGGCCAGGGCGGAGCGCAGCCGCTCCTTCTCCGCCCGGCGTCGCTCGGCGGCGGCGGCCACCTCCTCGGCCATCTGGTCCCGCCAGCCCCGGAGCAGGAAGAACGACGCGGCGGCCGAGAAGATCAACGCCACCATCAGCTTGAGGAACAGGTTCATCCCGACCGGCCACAGTGCCACCACGACCAGCAGGAACAGCCCGATCCGGGCCAACGTGTACTTGACCGCCGCGCTCACCAGACCGCCTCGACCCGTGCCTGCGGGGCTCGCACAACCCGCTCACTCCTCGCGCTCACAGTGCCACCCCGGCTCGCGACTGCGGGGCTCGCACAACCCGCTCACTCCTCGCGCTCACGTCTTTCCCCACTCCCTGCTTCTGCGTCGGGGCTCCGACGCCGGTGGCTCAACCCGTGCGGCGGGCCAGCCAGTGCACGCCCTGGAACCAGAGCACCGCGTACCCGATAGTGAACGCGAGCGCGGCCAACCCGCCGGTGAACAGCGGCGCGAGCCCGGACGCCAGGCCCGCCACCAGCAGCCCGGCGAGCACCGCGACCACTGCGGCGGACAACGCCGCGACCACCCGGGCCGCGCCGAAGTCCCAGGCCCGGAAGTCGTCCCAGAACAGCCAGGCCGGCAGGATCACCGCGAGCCAGCCGCTGGTACGGCCGAAGTCACCCGCGCCGGCCACGGCGAACGCCCAGTCGAAGAGCACCAGCGCCAGCACGCCGATCACCCAGCCGGCGAGGCTCACCCCGAGCAGGTCGCCCAGGGTCAGGATGCGTCCCTCGGCGTCCCGGCGGGGAAACCCGCTGCGCTGCTGCGCGGTCGGCTGCTGTCCGGTCATGGTGTGACGAGCATACGGCCGGGTCAGGCCCAGACCTGCTGCGGCTCGGCACGCCGAGACGCCAGCGACGGCGCCCGGTCGTACTCGCGGACGACGTTGTAGCGGGTGTCCCGCTCCACCGGCTGGAAACCGGCGTCCCAGATCAGGTGCAGCAGGTCGTCGCGGTGCATGGTGTTCGGGGTGCCGTACGAGTCGGCGTCGTGAGTGATCTTGTATTCGACGACCGAGCCGTCCAGGTCGTCCACGCCGAAGTTGAGCGAGAGCTGGGCCACCGACAGGCCGTGCATCACCCAGAAGTTCTTCAGGTGCGGGACGTTGTCGAACAGCAGCCGGGAGACCGCGAACGTCTTGAGCGACTCGGCCGGCGACGCCATCGTGGTCCGCGCCTGGATCCGGTTACGGATCTTGCCGTCCGCCGAGTCGACGAAGTCGTGCTGGTAGCGCAGCGGGATGAAGACCGCGAACCCGCCGGTCTGGTCCTGCAACTCGCGCAGCCGCAGCACGTGGTCGACCCGGTGCCGGGGCTCCTCGATGTGGCCGTAGAGCATCGTCGCCGGGGTCTTCATGCCCTTGGCGTGGGCCAACGCGTGGATCCGCGACCAGTCCTCCCAGTGGCAGTTGTGGTCGACGATGTGCTGGCGGACCTCCCAGTCGAAGATCTCCGCGCCGCCGCCGGTCAACGACTCCAGGCCGGCGTCCATCAGCTCGTCGAGGATCTCGTCGGCGGACAGGCCGCTGATCTTCTCGAACCACTGCACCTCGGTCGCGGTGAAGCACTTGAGCTTGACGTTGGGCAGCGCCGCCTTCAGCTCGCGCAGCACCTTGGGGTAGTAGCGCCAGGGCAGGGTGGGGTGCAGGCCGTTGACGATGTGCAACTCGGTGAGCTGCTCGTCCTCCATCTCCTTGGCCTTGCGGACCGCCTCCTCGATACGCATCGTGTACGCGTCCTTCTCGCCCGGCTTGCGCTGGAAGGAGCAGTACGCACACGAGGCGGAACAGACGTTCGTCAGGTTGAGGTGCCGGTTGACGTTGAACATCACCCGTTCGCCGTTCAACTCCGTACGCCGGTGGTGGGCCAGCCGGCCCAGCCAGGTCAGGTCGTCGCTCTCGTAGAGGGCGATCCCGTCCGAGCGGGTCAGTCGCTCCCCCGCGTACACCTTCTCTTCGAGCTCACGCTTGAGTCCGGCGTCCATCGAAAAGCCACGTCCCTTCCACCTGCGGTCCGATCGAGCCTACGTCGGACGACCGACAGGTCGGCAGGACGGGCACCGCCAGCGACCTACCTCACCCGCACTCCCAGGGTTCTCCAAGCTGCCACCGCATCGACATCGTTGTCCCGGTGCGGTAAGACAGGATGGGACGCGGCGCACAGCGGCGGCGTTCCGGGTCGCCGCGCCCCACCTCACGCGGTGACACCATCACGCGGCACAGGGAGCGGAATGGTCGACAGCGGGCACAGGCGACGGCAGCGACGACGCGTTCCGGTGATCTCCCCGGTGCTGCGTCCGGCGCTCTGGTCGGCCCTGCTCGGCGCGGTCGCCGCGATGGCCCTGGCCACCCCGGTCTACGCCGACCCGGCACTACCCAACACCGTCCCGGACACCGGTTCCCGGCCGGTGGCGACCGGCGCGCTGCGACTGCCCGGCGCGGCGGCTCCCGGCTATCCGACCGCCGGCCAGCCCGGCAGCCCGACCGCGCTGCCGGTCGGCGGGCTCCCGACCAGCCCGCTGCTGTCCCAGATCGACACCCTGACCGCGCAGAACGGTCAGCTCGCCGACCAGCTCCTCCAGCTCGAAAAGCAGCGCGACGACGCCCGGGTGCAGCTCACCGGCGTACAGGGCGAGCTGACCCGGGCCCGGGGCGCGCTGACCGTGGCCGAGCAGCGGGCCAACGCCGTCGCCGCGGACGCCTTCAAGGCCGCCGCCGCCCTGCCGCCCGGCGAGTTCGCCCGCGACCTGCACGGGCTGAGCGTCCTGCAACGGGTCTCCCGGGGCGAGCAGGCCGACGGCGAGACCACGGCGGCGGCCGGTGAACTCTCCCGGGCCCGTACGGCCGAGCAGGTCGCCGCCCAGGCGGTCACCGCCGCCACCGACCGGGTCCGGCGGGCCGAGGACCAGTTCGCCGCGGTACAGAAGGCGCTGCGCGACAACGACGCCAAGATCGCCAAGCTGCGGGCGGACAACCAGGCCCAGCTCATCGCCCTGGAGAAGCAGCAGGAGGCCGCCGAGCAGAAGCTCGGGTCGGCGTACGTCGAGGGGCAGAGCAGCAGCGGCCTGAACGCCAGCCCGCAGGCGCTCGCCGCCGTGCGGTACGCGCTGGCGCAGCTCGGCGACCCGTACCTCTGGGCGGCCGAGGGCCCGGACCGGTTCGACTGCTCGGGTCTGATGTGGGCGGCCTACCGGTCGGCGGGCTACTACGACCTGCCCCGGGTCGCCCGCGACCAGTACTACGCCACCCGCGGCCGGACGGTCTCGCAGAGCGCCCTGCTCCCCGGCGACCTGCTCTTCTTCGCCTCGGGTAGCAGCTGGACGACCATCCACCACGTCGCGATGTACATCGGCAACGGGCGGATGGTGCAGGCGCCGCGCAGCGGGGACGTGGTCAAGATCTCCCAGGTGCGGTGGTCCGGCCTCTACGCCTCCACCCGCGTCGTCGGCGCGGTGAACAGCCCCGGGGCCCCGGTCACCCAGCCCCCGCCGCCGACCCCGAAGCCCACCACGGCGTCGCCGAAGCCCACCACCCCCACGCCGAAGCCCACCACGGCGTCGCCGAAGCCGACCACGCCCACGCCCCGGCCCACCGGAGGGTCGACCACCGCGCCGACGAAGCCGCCGGCCACCCCGAGGCCGTCGGTCACCTCCACACCGCCGGACCCCACGCCGACCAGGACCGCCGACCCGACGCCGAGCCTCACCGGTTCCGGCACCCCGAGCCCGCAGGACAGCGGCACCGTGGAGAGCAGCCGGTCGGCGTCCGCCCCGGCGTCGGCGGGCGCTTCGGCGAGCACCGGGAGCTGACCGGCCGCCACCGTCCCGTCGGCACTCCGGCTGTGCCGACGGGACGAGATGTGGCACGGTGACACGAGGCACATCCGGTCACCGTTCGCGGGACGCGGGTGCGAGGGTGCACGGAGGGCGATCATGGGCGAGCAAGAGGTTCCGGTGGGGCACGTCGACCGGGGACCGGTGCCCGACCCGGCCGGACCCACCGCTCACGCCGACGAGGCCGGGCGGGCCACCCCGGAACCCGGCGACGCCCCGCCCCGCCCCGACCGGGTCACCAGCACCCCGGTCCGGCCCGGCCCGCCCGTCGACGGCACGGCCCGCGCCACGGCTAGCGTACGTACCGTGACCGCCCCGCCCGAGGGCGAGGACCTGCCGGCGGCGTCGACGACCGCGACCACCTACCGGGCCGGTACCCCGGCCGCCGCCGACCCGGCCGTCCCGGCCTCCCGAACACCCGAGCCGGCCGGCTCCGCCGACGGCGGCCCTACCCCGGGCGGCCCGGTCACCGCCCCGACCTCCCGGGCGTCCGACCCGGACGACCCCACCGGCGGCGGCCCGCCCGGCCCGGCGACCGTTCCCGGGCAGCGCGACGGCTCGGACGGCGGCCCGGCACGGGCCAGCGTCTCCGTCCCCGGGCTCAGCCGGGTCTCCGCCGCCGAGGCGGAGGGCGCGGCGGCCGACGCGGGCACCCGGCCCGGGGACGCCGCCCCCGGGGTGTACCGGTCGACGCCGGTCAACCCGGAGCCACCAGAGCCCGCGCAGCCCCCGGAGCCGGTCCAGCCTCCCACCCCGCCGACGCCGGAACCGGAGCCCGCCCCCGAACCGTCGCCGGCCCCCACGCCCGGGCCGGCCCCGACGCCGGGCACTCCCGAGCCGCCGACCCCCAGCCCGTTCCCCGCACCGGTCCCGCCGCTGCCCGGTCCACCGCCGGGTCCCGTTCCGGTACCTCCCGGCCCGGTCCCACCCGTACCGGGGCCACCGCTGCCGCCCCCGGGCCCGGCGGTGCCCCCGCCCCCGCCGCCACCCGGCCCGATGCCGGCACCCCCGTTCCCCCCGCCGCCGGCCATGCCCGGCACCCCGACGACCTTCCGGGCCAGCGCCTCCGTCACCGCGCCCGCGACCGGCGGCACCCTCGCCCCATCCACCTCGGCACCCCCGGCTTCCGCGCCCCCGGCCCCGGCCTCCCCCGTCTTCCGGCCGCCCGCCTCCGCACCCCCAGCCCCGTCCGCATTCACCCCGCCGACCTCCGCGCCCCCGGCACCCTCCGCGCCTCCCTCCGTGTTCACCCCGCCGACCTCCGCACCCCCGGCAACCTCCGCATTCACCCCGCCGACCTCGGTGCCTCCCGCCACGGCGGGTACCGGCCGAACGGATGCCGGCAGCGCGGGAACCGGCAGTGCGGCAGCCGGTACGGCCATGCCGACGTTCCGGACGCCGGTCGTGCCCGACCCGGTGGGTGACGGCGCGACCTCGGCGCTGCCGGTGGTGCCGGCCCCCGCGCTGCCCAGCTGGCCCGCATCCGGGTCCGCGCCGCGCCGCACGGCCGGCGACGCCACCCGCCCCTCCCCCGGTACGCCCTACCGGGGCGGCCCGGACCTGGCCAGCGTCGGGTACGGCGGCACCGACGGCCCGGGGCACGCCACGGTGGCCTTCCCGGCCGCCAACCCGGTGGAGAACTCCGGCTCGCTGACCGGGCACATCCTGGCCCAGGGCTGGTCCGACACGCCGGCCCCGCGATCCAGGACCACCCGGGTGGTGATCGTGCTCGCCGCCTCGCTGGGGCTGCTGGTGGCGATCAGCGTGCTGGTCGTCCTGCTCGCCAACGACGTGATGGACGGGCTGGTCGGCGGCATGCTGTCCCAGTGAGGCCGGCCCGACGGCGATGCCGGTGGAGGGGGACCGCCGGGCGGGTGGAAGATGCCCGGAACGGGTGAGTCCGCCCACTACCGGCTCGGGGCCCCCTGGCGACGTCACCGGAGCGCCGTACACTTGTCGGGATCACTGACCCGGCACGCGTGGCGTGCCCCTGGGCGATCTTGCGGGCGATTCGGCGGCGTACCCATGCTGCGGCGGGCCATCGCGAAGATGCGCCCCGCTCGAAAGGCATTTCTTGACCACCTCCGTTGACCCCGGCACCAGTCCGTCCGCCCACGACCTCCCGACCGACGACGTCGCCCCGGCCACCCCCGTCGGCTTCGCCGACCTGGGGCTGCCCCGGCAGCTCGTCGACGCCCTCGCCCGGCAGGGCATCACCACCCCGTTCGAGATCCAGCGGGCCACCGTGCCCGACGCCCTCGCCGGCCGGGACGTCCTCGGCCGGGGCCAGACCGGCTCCGGCAAGACCCTCGCCTTCGGCCTACCGATCGTCGCCCGGCTGGCCGAGCTGAACCGGGCCCGGCCGCTGCACCCGCGCGCCCTGGTCCTCGTCCCCACCCGCGAGCTGGCGATGCAGGTCAACGACGCGCTGCTGCCGCTGGGCAAGGCCGTCGGGATCTTCCTCAAGACCGCCGTCGGCGGCGTGCCGTACGACCGGCAGATCGACGCGCTGCGGCGGGGCGTCGAGATCGTCGTGGCCACCCCGGGCCGGCTCGGCGACCTGATCAGCCGGGGTGTCTGCGTCCTGGACGACGTCGAGGTGACCGTCCTCGACGAGGCCGACCAGATGGCCGACATGGGGTTCCTTCCCGAGGTCACCGAACTGCTCGCCAAGACCCCGGCGGGTGCCCAGCGGCTGCTGTTCTCGGCCACCCTGGACGGTGACGTCGACGCACTGGTCAAGCGGTTCATGACCGACCCGGTGACGCACTCGACCGCGCCGTCGACCGCGTCGGTGTCCACGATGGACCACCACCTGCTGCTGATCCCGCCGCACGACAAGTTCGCCGTGGCGGCGTCGATCGCGGCCCGGTCCGGCCGGACAATGCTCTTCGCCCGTACCCAGCTCGGTGTCGACCGGCTGGTGGAACAGCTCGGTGCGGTGGGCGTACGGGCCGGTGGGCTGCACGGCGGCAAGACCCAGCGGATGCGTACCAAGACCCTCGCCGAGTTCCGTGAGGGACGGATGGACGTGCTGGTCGCCACCGACGTGGCGGCCCGGGGCATCCACGTCGACGGGGTGTCGCTGGTCCTGCACATCGACCCGCCGAAGGACCCGAAGGACTACCTGCACCGGGCCGGCCGTACCGCGCGGGCCGGCGAGTCCGGCGCGGTGGCCACGTTGGTGCTGCCCAAGCAGCGGCGGACCACGCTGGCGATGCTGGAGAAGGCCGGCGTGGAGCCGGCCGAGACCCGGGTACGGGCCGGCGACGCGGTGCTCGCCGAGCTGACCGGTGCCCGCGAGCCCAGCGGTGTCCCGGTCCGTGAGGAGCCCGAGCCGCGTCGGCACGGCGACCGTCCGCGTCGCTTCGGCGACCGGGACGCCCGGGGCCACGGCGGCGACCGGGGCCACGGCGGCAGCCGGGACGGCCGCGGCGGCTACGGCGGGGAACGCCCACGTAGCAGCTACGGCACGGAGCGACCGGCCCGGGAGCGGAGCTACGGCGACCGGCCGACCGGGGACCGCCGCTACGGCGACCGCCCGTTCGGTGACCGCGCCGCCCGGGACGACCGCCCCACCGGCGACCGGGGCTACGACGACCGGGCCGGGGGCGGCGACCGGGGCTACCGCGAGCGCACCGGCGGCTACCGCGAGCACAGCGACCGCAGCGGCGGCGAGCGGGGCTACCGCGACCGCCCCACCGCCGGCTACGGCGACCGGACCACCGGCGGCCACGGCGAGCGGGCCGGCGGCGGGCAGGGCTTCGGCGACCGGACCGGCGGGGGCCACCGCGACCGGCCGGGTGGCGAGCGCGGCTACGCCGACCGTCCCCGGACGGACCGGAGCTACGGCGACCGGGGTTTCGGTGACCGGCGCTTCGGCGAGCGCAGCGAGCCGCGCTTCGGTGACCGGGACGCCCGGGGCGAGCAGCGGTCCGGTGAGCGCCGGTTCGGCGGCGGTGACCCGCGTGGCGCCGACCGTCGGGGCGGGTTCCGCACCGAGGGACGCGTCCGCGACGACCGGCCGCGCGACGACCGGCGGGGCTTCGGCGGACGGCCGCCGGCGCGTACCCACTGACCGGTTTTCCGACGCCGCCCCGGAGCACCCGCTCCGGGGCGGCGTTTCCGCATGCGCTGCCGTGGACGCCCTGCTGGCGTAACGTCCGGACCATGCCGAGGTCACTTTTCTGGAGCCGGACCGACACCGCCGGGGCCGAGCACGCCGTCCTCGACGACGGGGCCGGACTCACCGCGCACGGCACCCAACTGTCGGTCGACCCGATCCCCTACACCTGCCGCTACCGGCTGGTGACCGGTGCGGACGGGGCCACCACCTCGCTCGCCGTGGAGGTGGAGGGGGCCGGCTGGTCGCGGAGCGTACGGCTGGAACGCGGCGCGGACGCCTGGCGGGTGCGTACCGGCGAGCAGGGTGACCTGGACGCGGCGCTGCGGGCGGCCGGGCAGCCACCGGCCGGCTTGCCCGGCATCGAGGACACCGACCGGCTGCAACCGGCGCTCGACGTCGACCTGGGCGGCTCGGCCCTGTTCAACAGCCTGCCGATCCGTCGGCTGGGGCTGGCGGGGGCCGTGTCCAGCACCGAGCACCGGATCACCGTGGCGTGGGTGCTGGTGCCCAGCCTGGAGGTGGTGGCCGGCGAGCAGGTCTACACCGCGCTCGGTCCGGGTCGGGTGGGGTTCACCAGCGACACCTTCCGCACCGAGCTGGAGGTGGACGGCGAGGGGCTGGTCCGGCACTACCCCGGGCTGGCCGACCGGGCCGACCTGGGCTGACGGCGGAACCGGGCCGTGCCGGGTCAGCCCGGCCAGCTCCCGGTGGTGAGGAACCGGTCGATGGTGGCCAGGTGCGGGGCGAGGTCGAGGCCCTGCGCGGCCACCCAGCCGTCGTCGTAGTAGGTGTCGGCGTACCGGTCCCCGGCGTCGCAGATCAGCGTCACCACCGAGCCGGGTCGCCCCTGGGCGAGCAGTTCCGCGATCAGCCCGAACGCCCCCCACAGGTTGGTGCCGGTGGAGCCGCCGACCCGCCGGCCGAGCACCGCCGAGCCGGCCCGCATGGCGGCCAGCGACGCGGCGTCGGGCACCTGGGTCATCCGGTCGACCACCGAGGGGAGGAAGGACGCCTCGACGGTGGGTCGGCCGATCCCCTCGATCCGGGAGCCCCGGCCGGTGCGTACCGACCAGTCGGCGGCCTGCCAGGCCGGGTAGAACGCCGAGTTCTCCGGGTCGACCACGCAGAGTTTGGTGGGTAGCCGCTGGTAGCGGGCGTACCGGCCGATGGTGGCGCTGGTGCCGCCGGTGCCGGCGCCGACCACGATCCAGGCCGGCACGGGGTGCCGTTCCAACGAGAGCTGGGCGTAGATCGACTCGGCGATGTTGTTGTTGCCCCGCCAGTCGGTGGCCCGTTCGGCGTAGGTGAACTGGTCCATGAAGTGCCCGCCGCTGTCCTCGGCGAGCCAGCGCGCCTCGACCACGACCTTGGCCGGGTCGTCGACCAGGTGGCAGCGCCCGCCGTGGAACTCGATCTGGGCGATCTTCTCGGGTGAGGTGGAGGCGGGCATCACGGCGACGAACGGTAGCCCGAGCATCCGGGCGAAGTACGCCTCGGAGACCGCCGTCGAGCCGGAGGACGCCTCGATCACCGTGGTCGCCGGCCCGATCCAGCCGTTGCAGAGCCCGTAGAGGAACAGCGAGCGGGCCAGCCGGTGCTTGAGGGAGCCGGTGGGGTGCACCGACTCGTCCTTGAGGTAGAGGTCGATCCCCCACTGCCGGGGCAGCGGGAACGGCAGCAGGTGGGTGTCGGCGGACCGGTTGGCGTCGGCCTCCACGGCGGCGATCGCCTCGGTCACCCACACCCGGCTGGCCTCGTCGCACCGGTCGAGATGAGTCACGTCGGCAACGGTACAAGCGAGGTCAGCTCGGGTTCGGGCCGGCCCGGCGTCGTTGCCGGCGCTGCCCGGCCCGGTCCGCCGCCCGGATCACCGGGAGCAGGGCCAGCGCCAGCCGGGGGAAGGCGTCCAGCAGGCGTACCTGGGTGCCCTACCAGCGCGGCAGGCTGACCACCGGCCGGGGGCGGCAGGCCAGCCGGGCGACCGGGCCGCGACCCGTTCCGGGCGCAGCAGGGTGCCGGCGAAGGAGGCCGCCGCGCCGTCGTCGTCGAGCCGGTCGTGCAGCATCGGCGTCCGGATGCCGTCCGGGCAGAGGCAGGAGACGTGTACGTCACGCGGCCCGGCCGTCCGCAGGTCGGCGAGGGTGCCGGTGACCGGGATGCCGGCGCCAGCCCCGGTCGGCCGGTCAGGAGGCCGGCGGCTCGATCGGCTGGGGCCGGTTCTCCCACTTGGTCGACAGGGCGATGCCGGTGCGGGTGGAGGCCACCCCGGGGGTACGGCTCAGCCGCACGATCAGCTGTTCCAGCTCGGCGATGGTGCCCACCCGGGCCTTGAGCAGGAAGGATTCGACGCCGGCCATGAAGTAGCAGGACTCGATCTCGGGCATCTGCCGGAACGTCTCCAGCACGTCGTCGGTGTCCCCGCCGGAGTCCTCGACGATGCCGATGAGCGCGGTCACGCCGAGGCCGATCGCCTCCGGCTCGACCTCGGCCCGGTAGGCCCGGATGACGCCGCTGGACTCCAGCTTGCCGACCCGTTCGTGCACGGCCGGCGCGGAGAGGCCGACCTGCCGGGCCAGCTCGGCGTACGACAGGCGGGCGTTACCGCGTAGTAGTTCGACGAGGCTCCGGTCGATCGCGTCCACGGAGGGTGAGCCTATCCGTTGGGGCGTAACGTCCGGCGACCGGCATCCGTTGGATCTGACAGCAGGTGACAGTTCGCAGACCGACGGTCAAGGGAGTCCCGCGCCGGTACCATTTACTAACTTCCCACTCCGTGCTTTTTTCGCGTTTGGCGGACAGGCCAGTTCGCTGGTGCTGTAATTGCCATACGTCCCTCATGACGGCTCTGGGCTCGCACCGGCCGGGGGCAGTGTGTTCAGCCGAGGGCTTCGTCGACGCGAGGAGGGGGCTGTGGACACTGGAGATCGCCTGCTGACACCGGGTGAGGTCGCCGCACTGTTTCGGGTGGACCCGAAGACTGTGACGCGGTGGGCGGCGGCCGGCCGGATAGGCAGCATCCGGACTCCAGGCGGGCATCGCCGGTTTCGGGAATCCGAGGTGCGGGCCCTGCTGGAAGGGGAGGGCATGTTGGACGAGGCGGACGACATGGGCAAGCCACGCAACATGGGCCCAGCCGCCTCGACCGGGCCGGGTCCGGCCAATGCCGGGATGTACTGAATGGTGCGAGACGGACGCGCGGGCCGGCCGACGAGGCCGGCCCGTCGCCCATTGAACGGCTTTCGGCGGCGCGGCCTGTTCGCCGCCCGGGCCCTGCGCCAGGGCCCGGGCGGTAGCGGCCCGCGTGGGCTGATCATGACCCCGACCACCGGTCGGCTGTCGTCGGGGGCCGGTCAGCGTTCGGCGGCCAACTCGCCCGACCAGCGGCGGAACAGGGTGTGCGGCACACCCAGGGCGTCCAGCACCTTGCCGGCGACGAAGTCGACCAGCTGTTGTGCGGTCGCGGACGCCCCCGCGCCGTAGAAGCCGGGGCTGGCCGGCAGCACCACCGCGCCGGCGTCGTGCAGCGCGATCAGGTGTTCCAGGTGGCTGCGGGTCACCGGGGTCTCCCGGGGCACCAGCACCACCGGGCGTCGTTCCTTGAGGTTGACCTCGGCGGCGCGTTGCAGCAGGTCCTTCGACAGGCCGATGGCGATGCCGGCGCAGGCCGCCGTGCTGGCCGGCACGACCGCCATGCCGCGTACCCGGTAGGAGCCGCTGCTCGGGCCGGCGGCGATGTCGCCGGCCGGCCAGTGCCGCACGTCGTCGCCGGTGAGGTCCCGGCCCAGCCAACCGGCGAGGTCCTCGGCCCAGTGGCCGTCCCGGAACGGCCGGCCGGTCTCGTCCAGGACGGTCAGCCGGGCGGCCCGGGACACGATCAGGTCCACCGGCTGCCCGGCGTCGAGCAGGCCCCGGACGACGGCCGCCGCGTAGGGGGTGCCGGACGCCCCGGAAACCCCCACCACCCATGGTTCGCGCATACGCCCAGCCTGCCTGGTGTACGCCGACCGGCGACGCCCACCCCCGCAATCGACCCCGTCGGCACGGTACGGGACCGGCCGGTCGACCCACCGTCGCCGTACCGGTGGTCCGTGCCTCCGGCGGCAGGCCCGGACGGCACGTCAGCGCTGGACCTGCGATGCTGCGGACGGATGATCCACACGGTACGGGGGAGACATCGGTAATGGTCGACGAGATCCTCTGGTCGTTACGGTCGGCGTGCCCGATCCCGCCCCGGCTCTCCCCGTACGCCGACGGGGTGCAGGAGTGGTTGCTGGAGCTGCTGCCCCGACTGGGTCTGCCGTTGGGCGCCGAGGCGCTGCACCGGCTCGACCGGGCCGGCTTCGCCCGGTACGCGGGCCGTCTCTACCCGGACGCCAGCGAGCCGGACCTGCGTACCGTGTCGGCCCTTTTCACCTGGTTCTTCCTGGTCGACGACGCCTGCGACGGGCCGGACCGGCTGCCCTCGGAGCAGATCCGGGCGCTGCGCCGCGGGACGCTGACCCTGCTGCACGACGGGCCCCGTCGGCGGCACCCGGGATTCGGGGGGCCGCTGCGCCGGCTGCTGGTCGAGGCGTGGCGGATGCCCCGCCGCCGGATGCCGGCGCGCTGGCGGCTGCGGTTCGCCGACGCGGTCGCCGACCACCTGGACGGCAACTGGCGGGAGGCGGTGGCGAAGGAGAGCGGCCGGACGCCCGGCGTGGCCGAGTACGTGACGCTGCGCCGGGCCACCTCGGCGGCGTACGTGTCGTATCCGCTGATCGAGTTCGTCGGGGGCCGGGCGCTGCCGGACGCGGTCTACCACCATCCGCTGCTGCGCCGGATCGGTGAACTCGGCAACGACCTGCTCTCCTGGTACAACGACCTCGCCTCGATGGAACGGGACCGGACCACCTCGGGCGGGCACAACCTGGTGCTGGCGCTGGCCGACGAACGGGCCGTGCCGGTGGAACGGGCCGCCGAGCTGGTCGCCGAGCGCTGGCGGGACACGATGACCCGGTTCCAGGTGCAGTGCGCGGCCGTCCCGTCGTTCGGCCCGGCGCTGGACGACTCCGTCGCCGCACACCTCGACGGCATCGCGAACGCCGTCCGCGGCACCATCGACTGGACCCTGGAAAGCGCCCGCTACCCCGTCCACCCCCACCCCTGACAGCCCCCACCCCCAGCCACCCCACCCCACTGCGCCCCCGCCCCGCTGGGCCCCACCCCACTGGGACCCACCCCGGTGATCAAGAGGTTTACGTCAACTCGAAGATCAAACTTGACGTAAACCTCTTGATCAACTGACGCAAACCTCTTGATCACCGGGGGCAGCGGGCCGAGCACAGGACAGAGCAGGGTGCAGGACAGTGCAGCGCCGGATTGCGCAGTAGGGAAGAGGCGGGATCAGGGGCGCAGGTCGAGGCGGATCACCAGGTCGAGCAGGGCGAAGACGAACAGGGCGATGCCGACGAAGCCGTTGGCGGTGAAGAAAGCCCGGTTGACCCGGCTCAGGTCGGTCGGGGTGACCACCACGTGCTGGTAGCCGAACGCGACCGCGGTGAGGGCCAGCCCGATCCACCAGGGCCAGCCGAAGCCGACCAGCGCACCGAACCAGATGAACAGCGCGAACGTCACCACGTGCGCCACGGTGGAGGCGTGCAGCGCGAAGCGCCGCCCGTAGCGGGCGGGGACGCTGCGTACCCCGATCCGCCGGTCGACCTCGTCGTCCTGGCAGGCGTAGATCAGGTCGAAGCCGCCGATCCACAGCCCGACGGCCGCGCCGAGCAGCCAGGCCGGCCCCGAGCCGGTGAAGGTGCCGGTGACCGCGAGCCAGGCGCCGACCGGGCCGACCGCCTGGGCGATCGCCAGGATGGCGTGCGGCCAGTCGGTGAACCGCTTGCCGTAGGGGTAGACGACCAGCGGGATCACGGCGAGCGGGGCGAGCACCAGGCAGAGCGGGTTGAGCAGGGCGGCGGCGGCGAGGAAGACCACCAGGGCGACGGCCGCGCCGGTCCAGGCCGTCCGCACGCTCACCGCCCCGGTGACCAGTTCCCGCCCGGCGGTACGCGGGTTCCGCGCGTCGATCCTCCGGTCGAGGATGCGGTTGGCGGCCATGGCGAACGTCCGTGCGCCGACCATCGCCACGGTGATCAGCAGCAGGTCTGCCCAGCGCACCCGCCCGCCGTTGACCTGCATGGCGGTCAGCGCCGACAGGTACGCGAACGGCAGCGCGAAGACGGAGTGCTCGATCGCGACGAGCTTGAGGAAGGACTTGACCCGGCCGGGGCGGGCGGCCGGGGCGACGGCGGTGGCCATCAGAGCCCGTACTCCTTCCAGCGCTTGTCGACCAGGGAGGTGACCTCCGGTGACATGGTCATCTCCTCCGGCCAGCCTCGGGTGTAGCCCTCGGTGGGCAGCTTGCGGGTCGCGTCGACGCCGACCTTGCCGCCCCAGAACTGCTGGTAGGACGAGTGGTCGAGGTGGTCCACCGGGCCCTCGGTGAGCAGCAGGTCGCGGGCGTAGTCGACGTTGCCGAAGGCCCGGAACGCGACCTCGTGGTAGTCGTGCACGTCGCAGTCCTCGTCGACGATCACGATCAGCTTGGTCAGCGACATCAGGTGCGCGCCCCAGATGGCGTTCATGACCTTCTGCGCGTGCTTCGGGTAGCGCTTGCGGATCGACACGATCGCGCAGTTGTGGAACACCCCGGCGGCCGGCAGGTCGTAGTCGACGATGTCCGGGATCATCAGCTTGAGCAGCGGTTGGAAGATCCGCTCGGTGGCCTTGCCGAGGCCGTGGTCCTCCTGCGGCGGCTTGGACGTGACGATCGAGTGGTAGACGGGGTTACGTTGCATGGTCATCGTCTCGATGTGCAGCACCGGGAACGGTTCGACCGGGGTGTAGAAGCCGGTGTGGTCGCCGAACGGCCCCTCGGGCAGCCGCTCACCAGGTTCCAGGTAGCCCTCCAGCACGATCTGCGCGTGCGCCGGCACCTGCAACGGGACGGTGAGGCAGTCGACCATCTCGACCCGTTCGCCGCGCAGGAACCCGGCGAACAGGTATTCGTCGATGTCACCGGGGAGCGGCGCGGAGGCGGCGTAGCTGACCACCGGGTCGCAGCCGATGGCGATGGCGACGGGCAGCCGCTGGCCGAGCCGCTCGGCGACCGCGTGGTGGGCGGTGGAGTCCTTGTGGATCTGCCAGTGCATGCCGAGCGTGTTGCGGGAGTGCTGCTGGAGGCGGTAGAGCCCCAGGTTGCGTTTGCCCGTTTCCGGGTGCTTGGTGTGGGTCAGCCCGTAGTTGTGGAAGATCCCGCCGTCACCCGGCCAGACCTGGAGGCCGGGCAGCCGGTTCAGGTCGACGTCGTCACCGGAGTAGACCACCTCCTGGCAGGGGGCGGTCTTGACCTTGCGCGGCGGCACCGACTTGAGCTGCATGACCTTGCCCAGGCCCTCGCGGATGCCGGACCAGCCCACCGGCAGCTCCGGCTTGATCAACGCACCGATCCGGTCGCCGATCTCGTTCAGCGACTCGACGCCGAGCGCCATCGCCATCCGCTTCTCGGTGCCGAACAGGTTGATCGCCACCGGCATCTCGCCCCGGGTGGGCCGCTCGAACAGCAGCGCCGGCCCGCCGGCCCGGACCGTCCGGGTGACCACCTCGCTGATCTCCAGCGTGGGGTCCACCGGGACGGTCACCCGCCGCAGCTCGCCCGCGCGCTCCAGCGCCGCGAGGAAGTCCTTGAGATCGGTGTACGGGAAGCCACGAGCCGCCATACGGCCAGTCTCCCGCACCGCTGCCGGCACCGCCCA
Source organism: Micromonospora sp. HM134 (assembly GCF_007833915.1). Classification (NCBI taxonomy): domain Bacteria; kingdom Bacillati; phylum Actinomycetota; class Actinomycetes; order Micromonosporales; family Micromonosporaceae; genus Micromonospora; species Micromonospora sp. HM134. Next base: position 329,483 of record NZ_CP041061.1, on the reverse strand, counting down.
CGCTGGGTGGGGCCGGGCGGTGTGCGTCTCCCCACCCGGGCCGGCACGCCTCCCCGCGCGGGCAGACGCGTCTCTCCGGCCGACAGTTGCTCGTTGCACGGGTGACGGTGGGGCGGGTGCCAGCCGGCGACGTCGGGACGGGGGCGGGGGGCGGGATGGGCGACGGACGGGTTCCGGCGGGGTTCACCGAGCAGCGGGCGCAGGTCGGTGACGTGGCGATCAACTACGTCCGGGGCGGCCGGGGGCCGACCCTGGTGCTGCTGCACGGCTATCCGCAGTGCTGGCGGATGTGGCGGGCGCTGCTGCCGGAACTGGCCGCGACGTACCAGGTGGTCGCCCCCGACCTGCGCGGTTTCGGCGACAGCGACGCCCCACCCGACGGGTACGACAAGTTGACCGTCGCCGCCGATCTGCACGGCCTGTTGACCGGGCTGGGCCTGGCCGACGGCATCCGGCTGGTCGGTCACGACGTGGGCACCATGGTCGCGTACGCCTACGCCGCCGCCCACCCCGACGCGGTGTCCCGGCTGGTGCTGACCGAGGCGCCGATCCCGGACGAGAGCATCTACACGTTCCCCGCGCTGACCGCCGCCGGTCCGGCGGTGTGGAACTTCGGCTTCTTCAGCCTCACCAACGGCCTGCCGGAGGACCTGGTCACCGGCCGGGAGGCACGCTGGGTGGACCGCTTCACCGACTCGATCATGGTGAACAAGGGCAGCATCAGCCCGGACGACATCGCGGAGTACGCCCAGCACCTGACCGATCCGGCCCACCTGCGGGCCAGCTTCGGCTACTTCCGCGCCTTCGGGCAGGACGTCGCGGACAACGCCGCGTACCGGGAGAATCCGCTGCCGATGCCGGTGCTGGCCGTCGGCGCGGCGGCCAGCCTCGGCGGACAGGTCGCCGACCAGGTACGCCGCTACGCCCGCATGGTCGACGGCCGGGTGGTCGCCGACTGCGGCCACTGGCTGTTCGAGGAGCGCCCCGCCGAACTGACCGCCCTCCTGCTCCCTTTCCTGCATGACTGACAGCCCCGGTCTGGCGAGATCAGGTCGAGCCGGATGTCGGACGTGCGGCGAAGGCGCCTCGCCGAAGGGTTACGCCGCGTCCGCCCGGCCTTCGGCGGTTCGGGCGGTTACGACACGACGCAGCACGTCAAGGGCGTGCTCGGCTTCGTCGTGGCTCACTGGCTCGGTGCGAATGGTCACGTACCTGGTCAGAGCGTCGCGGATGATGTCGGAGCGACGGCTCGCGGTCTGCTCGGCGAGGCGGTCAAGGTGCTTCACCAGCGCCACCGGCAGCCGGGTGCTGACCAGCACCATCGGTGTCTCGGGTGCGGTGCCGGAAGCTGGCGTCGCCGTCATGGACCTGATGACCGGCGCCAGGCTGTCGGTGTGCTGGAACCAGGCCACGACCTCGTCTTTGGTCATCCGCTCAAAGTCCGGCTCGGTCATAGGACTCGCCTCCTCCATTCGTCGAGGTCTGCGCCGCGTAGGGGCCGGGCCCCGATGATTTTGTATGTGTTCGTCGCACCAATGCGGTCACACAGTGCGGCAATCACTCGACCACTGTCGGCCATCCCCATGATGATGAGCAGCAGATCCCCGAGAGCGCGCTCGTGGCGTAGGCCCGCCGGGGCGTACAGCGCCTGGGTCGTCTCGTCCACGCCGACGCCGTTGCGGCTGGCGTTGTCCAGGCCCTCGTCGGTCCAGACATACTCGCGATCCGACACCCCTCAAGCGTAACACGTTGTAATACGTCCGCTGTGGATCGCTGCGATCAGGCCGCCGGCTCCCAGGCGTAACCGGTCAGGGGCGGGTCGAGCGGGGCGCGGGTGAGCCGGTTGGCGAGGGTCGAGATGGTGTACGTCCCGACCCCGAGCACCACGTCCAGGGCGTGCCGGGGCCGGTAGCCGGCGTCGAGGAAGGCGGTCAGCTCGTCGTCCGGGACGTCACCGGCGTGGTCGAGGACGGCGAGGGTGAACCGGCGCAGCGCCGCCAGCCGGGGTTCCGGCAGCTCGGTGCCGTCGCGCAGCGCGGCGATCAGTTCAGCGGCGGCACCCAGCCGGTGCAGGGTGACGGTGTGCATCGCCACGCAGAGGTGGCACCGGTTGCGGGTGGCCACCGTCAGCACCACCACCTCCCGCTCGACCGGTGCGAGGTCGGTGGCCTCGAAGGTGGCGGAGGCCGTCAGGAACCCCTTGAGCAGTTCCGGGGATTCGGCCATCAGGCCGACCGCGCCGGGCAGGTGGCCGAGCCGGCGGTGCACGCCGGCCATGGTCGTGCGGGCCGGGTCGGGCGCGGTGTCGAGGGTGTGGACGGGGAAGGCCGGTCGGGACATGGCGGCACCTCTCACATACGATAGTCAACGTGGTTGTCCAAACAGTAAACCAGGTTGTCGAACGTGTCGACGGCTGACCCCGAGCGCCCCGGCTTCGTGCTGCCGTTGCTGCTGCTCGCCGGCTTCCGCAGCCTCATCGACGAGCTGCACGCCGAGTTGGCCCGGCAGGGCCACCCGGAGCTGCGGCCGGCGCACGGCTTCGTGCTCCAGGCCGTCGGGGTCGACGGCACCACCGCGTCCGACCTGGGGCACCGCCTGGGCGTCTCGAAGCAGGCCGCCGGCAAGACCGTCGACCGGCTGGTCACCCTCGGCTACCTGGAACGCGCCGACGACCCGGCCGACGCCCGCCGCAAACTGGTCCGGATGACGGAGAAGGGTGTCGACGGACTACGCCGGTCGGCGGTGCTCTTCGACGCGTTGCGGGAGCGCTGGGTGGCGCGACTCGGCGCGGAGCGGGTGGCCGCCCTGGAGGACGACCTGCGCGCGGTCACCCCGCCGGATTCCTTCCGCCTCGACGTACCCGGCTGGTTCGGCACCTGACCACTCCAGAGCCGAGCAACGACGATCCGGGCGCGGGACACGGCACGCATCAACTCCTGCACCGACGATGCGGGCGGAAGCACCGGCAGGAGCAGCCCGGTTCGGGTCAGGCGGTTCGCGGTGCTGCCGTGCTGGCCCGGGTCACCAGCCGGTTCGGCACCAGGCTGGTACCGGGCTCGACGGGCTGGTTGCGGATCTGTCGCAGCGCGGTCTCGACGCATCTGCGGCCTACTTCGGCGAAGTCCTGATGGATCGTGGTCAGCGGTGGGATGAACGAGGCGCTGTCCGGGATGTCGTCGAAGCCGATCACGCTGATGTCGCGGGGAACGACCCGTTGCTTCTCGTGCAACGCCCGCAGCACGCCGAGGGCCATCTGGTCGTTGCCGGCGAATACCGCGGTGCACGACGCCTCGTCTGCCAGCAGGAGGCCGGCGCGGTAGCCGGATTCGGCCGACCAGTCGCCGCGGTACATCGCCGGTACGGGCCGACCCGCCCCTTCGAGCACGCAGCGCCACGCCGTCGCCCGACGCCCGGCGGCGAAGGACTCCGGCGGCCCGGCGACGTGCCAGACGGTGTGGTGGCCGAGGTCGAGCAGGTGTTGGACGGCCTGCCGCGCGCCGTCGGCCTGATCGGTGTCCACCACGCTGTAACGGTCGCCGGCATCGGAGTCGACGACCACGACATGCACCCCTGGCGGGAGGACGAAATTCGCGGCGTCGAGCAGATGCACCTCCATCACCACGATGACGGCGTCCACCGCCAACTCGCCCAGTCGGGTGAACGCGCCCAGCACGCCGTGCTGGGTGGGTGTCGCCACGGGCATGAGCGTGATCACGTAACCGGCACGGCTGGCGTGGGTGGCGATCGCCTCGAGCAGCCGGCTGTTTCCCGTGGTGGACAGTGTGAAGATGATGACGCCGATGGTGCGGAACTCGCCGTTCTTCAGCGCCCGGGCCGCGCTGTTGGGCCGGTAGCCCAACTGCTGCATCGCCGCGAGAACCTGTTGGCGGGTGGACGCGACAACCCCGGGATGGCCGGTGGAGACGCGGGATACCGTCTGCGCGGAGACCCCGGCCGCTCGGGCCACGTCCGCCATCGACACGCGCCGGTGACGCCGGGTGATGCCTGACGATCCTGCGAGGGCCCGCGGCACACCGTCCGGCGATGCTGGGATCATCGCTACGGTGCTCCTTTCGCAGCCCGGCGGGCTGTTGAACGACACGATAAAGCAGCTGTCCGGTTCTTGCGCCATCCGAGGCTGGTGACATTATCGCCGACGATGTTTACGTAAACATCAGCAGCTTCCAACTGCTCGACGGCGACCCGATCGTGAACACCGGCGAGGATGCCAGGACCCGTGGCCCGAACGGTCTGGCGCCCCGGGGGCGTCGCCGTCGTGGAGACGACCCCGTAGAAAGACGTCGGAGGGATCCGGAACAGGCGTTCCGGATCCCTCCGACGTCAGGTTGGTGTCAGCCGCGGGTCCACCGCTGGTTGGCGCCTCCGTTGCAGGTCCACATGTTCACCGCTGATCCGTTCGCGGTCGCGTTGTTGGCGACGTCCAGGCACAGCCCGGACTGGACTCCCACCACGGTGTTGTTGGTGAGGGTCCACTGCTGGTTGGCACCGCTGCCGCAGTCCCAGAGGACCGCCGTGGCGCCCGGCGTCGTGCTCTGGCCGGAGACGTCCAGGCACTTGCCGAGCGACTGCAACTGGCGGGTGGAGGCGTTGTACGTCCACTGCTGGTTGGCCCCGGTGTGGCAGTCCCAGAGCGCCGGCCTGGTCCCGTTTGCGGAGTTGCTGTTCGGCACGTCGAGGCAACGACCCGACTGAGCGCCGATCAGCCTCGCCGTCGTTGTCCCCGTGGACGGGACCGGCGTTGTCGGCACGACGCCGCCCAGGTCGATGGTGCTGTACGTGACGGAGTTGACGGTGCTGCCGTTGTAGCCGCCGCTGAGCACCACCAGGCTGTGGCCGTCGGCCAGCGGAACCATGCCGCGGCTGTAGCCGCCGGCGACCTTGGAATCGACACGGGTCCAGGCGTTCGCGGCACCACCCTGGGTGTTGACGAACACGTCGGTTGTGCTTTGCGCACTGACGACGAGGGTGCCGTTGGAGCCGCCGGTGGGAAGCCAGGTGATGTACGGGTTCCAGAAGGCGGTGTGGCCGTCGGTCGACCTCAGGACCTGGCCGGTGACTGAGCCGAACGCCTCGGGGTTGGAGGAGATCTTGTAATAGACCGCGAGGTTCCCCGCTGGCGAGCCCCCGTACTCGTACGTCATCACGTAGTTGCCGTTCGGCAGCTTCGCAACTGTCGACATGCCGGGCCGGTCGCTCTGGGTGGAGGTCGCCACGTCGTCGACGACGGGGCCCCAGTTGATGCCGTCCGTGCTGACCTGGTGCACCAGCTTCTGGCTGTGGCTGCTGTCTCGCTCGTCGGAGTAGTAGACGATGAGTCTGTTGCCGTTGACCAGGAAGAAGGGTTCCCAGACCGGTCTGCCCGCGCCGTTGGCGATGTTCTTGACGAAGGTCCAGGTCTGCCCTTGGTTCGTGCTGGCGTACATGTCGATCTTGAACCCGGAGCGGTTACTGGGGACGGAGTCGCCGGCGGCCAGGATGGTCCCGGCGGGGAAGTTGCCGATCGCGGTGGGCAGTTCGAACAGCTGTGGCTGCCAGCGCATGCCCCAGCCGTTCTGCGTGTCGGCGACTTCCGAGATCTTGGTCCAGGAGTTGCCGGTGTCGGTGCTGCGGTAGATCGGGAAGACGGGCTTGCCGGTGGTGTACTGCTCGAAGGTGGCGAGCATGGTGCCGTTGGCCGACCCGCTGTGCTCCAGCCGTATCCCCCTGGGGTAGAGCGTGCCGGGGGCGGGGGTGCCGGGCGGCGGGGTGTACATGGTCTGCGAGGAGCGGGTGATGGCCTCGCTCACCGTGGGGAGGAGGACCGTGCCGACCGCCGCGACCAGGGCGAGCAGCAGGAGCAGGACAAGGAGGGGGAAGGGACGGGAAAGCGGGGCGGCGCCGGATCTGACGCCTGTCTGCTTCGGGAACATGTGCGGCTCCAATAGCGGGGGAACGAGGTTCTCGTCCGGGTCCGCCGCGTCGGGAGTTACCAGGTGGCGGTACGGCGGAGTTCAGGGAACTGTCAGCCGGGCGAGTTGGTGTCCAGCGGCTGGTCGTTGTCCTCGTAGGGTGCGTCGCTATCAAGGGGGTACGAGCACCCAGGCGATGCGCCTGTCCAGCTTTCCCATGGAGAGTCTCTCCTCCCAGGCGGGTGGGCCAGGGGTCAAGGCGTCTCCCCCGCCGGCCGCCAACGTCGACCGCGTCACCCTTGTCGATGTTTACGTAAACATCGACAAGAAGCGCGGCCCCATCCGGACGCCGCAATCGAAGCTGATGTCCGATTTAAGCCTTAAATTGTTTACGCAAACATCGTTCGGCGATGATGTCACCAGCCTTATGGGGCGTCAAGGTGTCGGCCAGTTGGAGGGCATCACGACCACCGACTACCGCTGGCGGTCGGTACCGCTGACCGGCTTCGGGAGGGGGAGACGTTCGCAGGCCAAGGGGCATCGACACACCTGGTCCTCCGGTGGAGGATGGGGCGCATGGACGACGCGTACACGGTGGGCGATCCCGACGGCCTCTCCCCGCTGCTGCGGGAGATCCGCGACGCGGTGGCCCGGGAGCTGCACGCCCAGCTCGCCCTGCGGGCCGAGCACCTCGACCTGGCCGACGTGCCGGAGGTCGCCTACCAGGTGACCCTGGGCGTCGACCGGGTGCTCACCGGCCGGCTCACTCCACCCCGGCGTACGAGTGCAGGCCGGTGAAGAAGAAGTTCACCCCGAACAGGTTCATCAGCACGGTCAGGAAGCCGAGCACCGCGATCCAGGTCGCCACGTTGCGCCGGACGCTGGGCGTGGCGCGGGCGTGCAGGTAGCCGGCGTAGACCACCCAGGAGATGAACGCCCAGGTCTCCTTCGGGTCCCAGCCCCAGGCCCGGCCCCAGGCCGCCTCGGCCCAGATCGCGCCCGCGATCACCGCGAAGGTGAAGATCGGGAACGAGAAGGCGTGCAGCGCGAACGTCAGCCGCTCCAGGTCGGCCGCCCCGGGCAGCCGCCGGGCCAGCGTGTACGGGAAACTGCGCCGCCCCTGCTCGTAGCCGTTGCGCAGCAGGAACGACACCGCCGGCACCACGCCCAGCAGGAAGATGCCCGAGGAGAAGACGATCGTCGACACGTGGATGATGAACCAGTACGACTGGAGCGCCGGCATCAGCGGCACCACCGGGACGTAGAGCTTCAGCTCGGCGAAGGCCAGCAGCAGCACCATGACCAGGGTGAGGAACAGCCCGAGCCGGCGCAGTGACGGCCGCTTCCAGAGCACCACGAGCCAGGCGGCGGTCCCGATCCAGGTGACCGTCAGCACGAACTCGTACATGTTGCCCCAGGGCATCCGGTCGGCCGCGATGCCCCGGGTGACCAGCGCGCCGAGGTGCAGCGCGGCGGCGACCACGGTCAGCCCGGCGGCGATCCGCCCGGCCAGCCTGGCCCGCCCCGCCGACCGGCTCGGCCGGGCCGACGGCGGCGTGGTCCCGGAGGCGTCGACCACCGGCCCGTCGACCTTGTCGACACCCGCGCCACCGACACCCGCACCGACCAGTTCCCGCGCCGGGGCGACCCGGGCCGACACCGCACGGACGTTGCCCAGGGCGTACTCGACGGCGTGGCTGATCATCGCGATCAGGTACACCAGGATCGCGAACGTCACCAACTGGTCGGAGACTGCGGACATCACTCGACTCCCTCTCGCGCCCGCCGGTCGGGCCGCCCGTCGTCGCGTACCGCGGCGACGAGTTGCGCGAACTCCTCGGCGAACCCTGGATGCTCGGTGCGCGGCAGCCCACCGGCCGACACCAAACTACTACCGCCCGTCGGAGATCCACTGTCGGGGGGCGTCACCCGGAACCAGACCCGCCGACGGCGGCCGAACAGCGAACCCATCAGCCCGACCAGCAGCACCACGCAGGCGCCCAGCATCAGCTCCTCGCCCGGGTCGTGCCGGACGGAGAGGGTGACGTACCGCTTGGTGCCGAGGAACTCCAGCTTGCTGCCGTCGTCCAGGGTCCACGTCTCGCCCGGGGCGAGCTTCTTGTCGCCCACCTGCTTGAGCTTGCCGCTTGTCACCTGCCGCTGGTCGAGCTGGTAGACCGAGCCGGGGATGCCGGCGTCCAACCCCAGGTTGCCCCGGTAGGCGGCCAGCACCACGGCCGGGTTGCGCTCCTCGGGGAACCGCGACGACGCGAACGGCCCGGTGTCCGGGGCGGTCGGCAGGTACAGCCCCTCGAAGGCGACCTGCTGGTTGGCGTCCCGGCGGCCGGTCGCCGGGTCGACGTTGGCGTCCGGGAAGGCGGCCACCCCCTCGCTGGTGAGGTTGGCGTCGCCGCTGGTCAGAAACGGCACCGTGCTGGTCTGGCTGCGGCCGTACCGGTCGGTGTATTTCAGGATCGGGGCGTACCCGTGGCCCAGCAGGTAGACGTTGGCCGAGCCGAGCCGCAGCGGCGAGTTGACCGAGAAGTCGGCGGTCCGCCGGTCGGAGCCGTCCGGCCGGTCCACGGTCACGGTGGCGCGGTAGCTCTCCGGCTGCCCGGACGGCAGGAACCGGGCGTCGAAGTTGTCCAGGGTGAGGCAGAACGACGGCAGGTCGGCGCTGTCCACGCGGGGGCCGAGCTTCGCCTCGGCGTACTGCTGGCGGGTGTTGCAGAACGCGTTGTCCGCGCCCGTGACCAGCAGGCGGTTGCCGTGCCAGCCGTACCACGAGCCGAGCGCGACGCCGATCAGTACGGCGACCAGCGAGGTGTGGAACAGCAGGTTGCCGGTCTCCTTGAGGTAGCCCTTCTCGGCGGAGACCTCGTTGCCGCGCACCTGCACCCGCCACCGGCGGCGACGCAGCACGGCGGCGATGGCCTGCGGGTCGGCGGCCCCCGGGGCCTCCAGCACGGTGTGCTGCGGCAGCCGGTCCATCCGCTTGGGCGCGGCCGGCGGCCGGGCCCGCAACGCGCGCACGTGGTCGCGCATCCGGGGCAGGATGCAGCCCACCAACGAGGTGAACAGCAGCAGGTAGATGGCGGAGAACCAGACCGAGCCGAACACCTCGAACGCGCCGATCCGGTCGAGCTGCGGGGCGAGTTCCGGGTGCTCGACGAAGTACCTGTCGACGTTCTCCGGGTTGACCCCGCGCTGCGGCAGCACCGAGCCGGGAATCGCGGCGACCGCGAGCAGGAACAGCAGGATCAACGCGGTACGCATGCTGGTGAGCTGCCGCCACGAGTTGCGCAGCAGGGCCAGCAGCGGGTTCGGCCTTCGGCGGGGAGCCTCGGCGGGAGGGCTGGCCGGCCGGTCCTCGACGGTCGTCATCAGATGCTCACCTCGCCGGGCCCCACGGTCGTCTGCAACCAGATCACGAAGTTCTGCCAGCCGCCGGTGACCAGCGCCAGGCCGATCAGGATCAGCAGCACCCCGCCGATCCGGGTCACCCACCGGCTGTTGCGCCGCACCGCCCGGAACACCCCGAGCAGCCGGTGGAAGCCCAACCCGAAGACCACGAACGGCAACCCCAACCCCAGGCAGTACGCCACCGCCAGCACCACGGCCCGGTCGGTCTGCCCGCCGGTGGCGGCCATCCCCAGCACCGCGCCGAGCGTCGGGCCGGTGCACGGCATCCAGCTCAGCGCGAACACCGCGCCGAGCACCGGCGCGCCGAGCAGCCCGGCGGCGGGCAACCGACGGATGCGCAGTTCCCGCTGCATGCCGGGGAGCACCCCCAGGTAGCTGAGCCCGAGCAGGACGATCAGCGCGCCGATGACGACCTGGAAGGTGCGCTCGTAGTCGAAGAAGATCCGGCCGAAGCCGGCGAAGAGGATCGCGGTGGCGGTGAAGACGACGGTGAAGCCGGCGATGAACAGCAGCGTCCCGGCCAGCACCCGCCCCTTGACCGCCGCCACCGGCCGGGCCTCCGCCCGGGTCGCCGTCGCCACCGTGCCGTCAGGGCCGCCGTCGGAGGCCGACCCGCCGGCCGGGGTGGTCGGCCGGGCGCGGCCCTCCAGGTCGGTGCCGGCCAGCCCGGTCACGTACGACAGGTAGCCGGGCATCAGCGGCAGCACGCACGGGGACAGGAAGCTGACCAGCCCGGCGAGCGCCGCCGCGCCGATGGCCAGCAGCAGCGGGCCGGACTGGGCGAGTTCGCGGAACGTCTCGCCCATCAGCGGGAACCGGTGGACGCCGGCTCTTCGGCGGCGATCCGCTCGACGATCGGGCGCAGCCCGTCGGTGGTGACGGCGGCCCGGATCACGGTGGCGATCCGGCCCTGCCGGTCGAGCACGACGGTGGCCGGGATGGTGTTCGGCGGGATGTCCAGGGCCAGCGCCAGCCGGCTGGCCGGGTCGAACAGGCTCGGATAGGTGACCCGGCCCTCCTCGAAGGCGATCGCCTTGTCCCGGCTGTCCTGCACGTTGATGCCGAGGAAGGTCACCCCGGCGGCCTTGGTGGCCTGGTAGGTCGCCTCCAGGTCGTCGGCCTCGGCGCGGCAGGGCGCGCACCAGGAACCCCAGAAGTTGATCACCACCACCTGACCCCGGGCCTGGCTGGTGTCGTACCGGCCGCCGGTGAGCAGGTCACCGGCGATCGTCGGGGCGGCGGAGCGTTGCTCGGGGGCGCACTCGACGATGCCGCCGTTGTTGGCGCAGCGGCTCTCGTCGGTGCCGGAGGAGCAGCCGGCCAGCGCCGCCCCGGCGGTGACGGCGGCGAGCAGGACGGCCAGCGGCCTCCGGAAACGCATCTCAGGCCCCCTTGGCCGTCCGGGCTGTCGCGGACATGGCGATCAGGTGGGCGGCCGGTTCGGAGTACCCGATCCCGACCACCTTCGCCCCGTCGAAGTGGAAGGAGGTGAGGCTGGCCAGCCCACACTGCCGGCGACGCGGGTCGTGCCAGAGCCGCTTGCGTTCGACGTATCGGCGCAGCGTCCAGATCGGGAGCTGGTGGGAGACGATGACCGCCTCGCGCCCCTCGGCGGCCACCCGGGCGGCGTGCAGGCCGGCGAACATCCGCTCGGCGATGGCCCGGTAGGCCTCGCCCCAGCTCGGCGTCACCGGGTCGCGCAGCACCCACCAGTTGCGCGGGTCGCGGAACGAGCCGTCACCGGGCGAGACCTTCTTGCCCTCGAACCAGTTGGCGCTCTCGATCAGCCGCTCGTCCACTCCGACCGGGAGCCCGAACTGGCCGGCGATCGGCTCGGCGGTCTGCTGGGCGCGTTCCAGCGGGCTGGCCACCACGTGCACGATCTCCCGCTCGGCGACCGCCTGGGCGGCGGCCTTGGCCATCTGCACGCCCAGCTCCGACAGCCGGAAGCCGGGCAGGCGGCCGTAGAGGATCTGGTCCGGGTTGTGCACCTCGCCGTGCCGCAGCACGTGGACGACGGTCTTGCTCATTGGTGTTTACCCCCCGCTGCCTGCCGCTGCCGCTGCTGTCGCCGCGCCGGGCAGGGCGGCGGCGATGTGCTCCAGGGCGGCGTCGTCGAGCGCCGCCGACACGAACCACGACTCGAACGCGCTCGGCGGCAGGTAGACGCCGGCGGCGAGCATCGCGTGGAAGAACGCCTTGAACGCGGGCACCTGCTGGGTGCGGGCGCTGTCGTAGTCGACCACGTCGGCGTCGGTGAAGAAGATCGAGAACATGCTGCCCGCGTACGACAGGCGGTGCGGGACCCCGGCGGCGGCCAGCGCGTCGGCGGCGAGCTTGCCCACGACGGCGGCCGTGTCGTCGAGCCGGCGGTAGAGGGCGTCGTCGGCGAGCCGCAGGGTGGCCAGGCCGGCGGCGCAGGCGAGCGGGTTACCGGAGAGGGTGCCGGCCTGGTAGACCGGGCCGGCCGGGGCGAGCCGGGCCATGATCTCCGTGCGCCCGCCGAAGGCCGCGGCGGGCAGCCCACCCCCCATCACCTTCCCGTACGTCCACAGGTCGGCATCCGACGGGTCGAGGCCGTGCCAGCCGGAGCGGGAGACCCGGAAGCCGGTCATCACCTCGTCGACGATGAGCAGCGCGCCGTGGGCGTGGGCGATCGCGGCGAGCCGGGAGTTGAAGCCGTCGCGGGGGGCGACGACGCCCATGTTGCCGGCGGCGGCCTCGGTGATGACCGCCGCGATGTGCGGCCCCTGCGCGGCGAACGCCGCCTCGACGGCGGTGAGGTCGTTGTAGGGCAGCACGATGGTGTCGCCGGCCGCCGCGCCGGTGACCCCGGGCGAGTCGGGCAGGCCGAGGGTGGCGACGCCGGAGCCGGCGGCGGCGAGCAGCCCGTCGGAGTGGCCGTGGTAGCAGCCGGCGAACTTGATGATCTTGGATCGGCCGGTGAAGCCCCGGGCCAGCCGGATCGCCGACATGGTCGCCTCGGTGCCCGAGTTGACCAGCCGGACCTGCTCGACCGGGGTGCGGTCGACGATCTCGGCGGCCAGCTCCACCTCACCCGGGGTGGGGGTGCCGAAGCTGGTGCCGAGGGTGGCGGCCTCGCGGACCGCCTCGACCACCTCGGGGTGGGCGTGGCCCAGGATCAGCGGCCCCCACGAGCAGACCAGGTCGACGTAGCGTCGCCCGTCGGCGTCGTACATCCAGGGACCCTCCCCCCGGACCATGAAGCGCGGGGTGCCGCCGACGGCACGGAACGCGCGCACGGGGGAGTTGACCCCGCCCGGCACGATGGCCCGGGCGCGGTCGAACAGGGCCTCGGAGGCCGGCGCGTCGGCGGAGTAACGGCCGGTGCCGGCGGAAAAGGTATCGGTCACGATGCGGCCCATTGTGTCAGCGCCGGCCGGGGAATCCGCAGCCACCCCGGGGCCGGGTTACCCGGCTCACCCCACCCGACGCCGGTCGGCGGACCTGCCGCCCGCACGGTGATCGGCACGGCGGATCGTCTCACCGGGCCGGGTTGGCGGGTTCGCGATAGGCTGACCGGGTGGATCGTGCCGAACTGTCCATCACGGTACACCGGACGGGCGACGAAGTGGTGCTGCGCCTGGCCGGTGAGATCGACATGCTCACCGCCGCCCAGCTGTCGACCGTCGTGAACGAGGTGCTCGCCGATCCTCCGCCGCGCATCGTGCTCGACCTGGCCGGGGTGACCTTCTGCGACTCCCAGGGGCTGGGCACGCTGGTGGTGCTCAGCCGCAAGGCCAGCCACTCCCAGTGCCTGCTGATCCTGAGCAACGTGGGCGACTTCCTGCTCCGCGTCCTCGACATCACCGGCCTCCGCTCCGCCCTGATGATCCGTAACGAGACCCCCTCCGGCTGACCGGTCAGCCGACCGGGGTGTCGCGGCGGCGGAAGGACACGAATCCGGCCGCGCAGAACACCCCGGCCAGCGCGGTCAGGACCAGCAGCGGGGTGACGCTCCAGCCCGCCCGCAACACCTGCGGGGTGTGCGTGAACGGCGACAGGTCCAGCAGCCACTGGCTCAGCTCCAGCACCGCGCCGAGCTGACCGAGCAGCACCGCCAGCGCGAGCACCACCCAGGCCGTCGCGGCGAACCGGGGCAGCAGCCCGTACAGCAGCACCGCCAGGCCGGCCAGCACCCAGGCCGCCGGCACCTGCGCCAGGCCGGCACCGAGCATCCGGGGCAGTTGGCCCGGCACGTCGTCGATGCTGAGCCCGTAGGTCAGGCCGGCCGCCAGACCGGTCAGCGCCAGTGCCACCACCGGCCCCAGCAGGGCGAACAGCAGGTGCGCGGCGAGCCAGGCCGACCGGTGCACCCCGGCGGCCAGCACCGGCTCGACCCGCCCGGCGGCCTCCTCCGACCGCATCCGCAGCGCCGCCTGGACGCCGTACCCGGCGGCGGCCAGCCCGGCCACCCCCAGCGACGCCCCCAGGTACGCCTCGGCCAGCCCCGACGCGCCACCCAGCCGGGCCATCACCTGTTCCAGCGCGGCGTTGCCGGCGACCGACCGGCCGGCGGACTCGGCGGCACCGCCGACGACCAGCCCGAGCAGGCCGAAGCCCACCGACCAGCCCAGCAGTTGCCCCCGGTGCAGCCGCCAGGCCAGCCCGAACGGCCCGGACAGTGCCCGCCCGGCCCGCGCCGGTCCCGGCCGCGACGGCAGCACGCCGGCACCGAGATCCCGCCGCACCGACACCGGGTACGTCACCACGGCCAGCAGCACGGTCAACGCGACCGGCAGCGCCAGCACCCACCACCGCTCCCCCTCGTACGCGCGGATGCGCGGGGCCCAGCCCAGCGGGGAGAGCCAGCTCGGCCACTCCTGCCGCGAGGTGTCCCCGACCAGCCGGAGCGCGAACGTCACCCCGAGCACCCCGACGGCGATCCCGCGTGCCCCACCGGCCGTCTGGGTGAGCTGGGCGGCCAACCCGCCCACCGTGGCGAAGACCACCCCCACCAGCGCCACCGACAGCCCGTACGCCAGCGAGCCCGCCGCCGGCAGCCCGGTCGCGGCCAGCCCGGCGGCGGTGAGCAGACCGAGCACCAGGCTGGCCGCGTACGTCACCAGCAGCGCGGCGGTGAGCCCGGCGTGCCGGCCGAGGACGGTCGCGCCGAGCAGTTCCCGCCGGCCGGCCTCCTCCTCGGTGCGGGTGTGCCGGATGACGGTGAGCAGGGCGGCCAGTCCGACGATCACCTGGAGGAAGCCGCCCCGCTGGGCCGTCAGCGCGCCGACGCTGTCGCCGTAGACCGGGCCGAGCAGCGCCACCACCGACGGGCTGCGGGCGGTGCCGTCGGCGTACGCGGCCCGCTCGGCGGCGGTCGGGAACAGCGCGAGGAAGCTGCCCGCGTACGACACCGGCAGGACGGCCAGCGGCAGCACCCAGAGCGGCAGGACGATCCGGTCCCGGCGCAGGATCAGCCGGGTCAGGTGACCGGTGCCGGTGAGGGTGCTCATCGCCGTACCCCCGTCGGCCGGTCGCCGCCCGACGCGGCGGCGGGGGCCGGGGGCGTCTCGTAGTGGCGCAGGAACAGTTCCTCCAGCGTCGGCGGCTGGCTGACCAGGCTGCGCACGCCGATCTCGGTGAGCCGGCGCAGCGCGGTGTCGAGCGCGACGGTGTCGACGTCGAAGCGGACCCGCTCGCCGTCGACCCGCAGGTCGTGCACGCCGGGCAGGTCGGCCAGGCCGTCGACCGGGCCGGCCAGTTCGGCGTCGATCGCGGTGCGGTGCAGGTGGCGCAGCTCGGTCAGGGTGCCGGTCTCGACGTGACGCCCGTTGCGGATGATCGTCACCCGGTCGCAGAGCGCCTCCACCTCGGCGAGGATGTGGCTGGACAGCAGCACGGTGCGGCCGTCGCGCCGGGCCCGGTCGATCCAGTGCTGGAACACCTCCTCCATCAGCGGGTCCAGCCCGGAGGTGGGTTCGTCGAGGATGAGCAGTTCGACGTCGGAGGCGAGCGCGGCGACCAGGCCGACCTTCTGCCGGTTGCCCTTGGAGTAGGTGCGCCCCTTCTTGCGGGGGTCCAGCTCGAACGACTCCAGCAGCTCGGCGCGGCGCTTCGGGTCGAGCCCGCCGCGCATCCGTCCGAGCAGGTCGATCACCTCGCCGCCGGACAGCTGCGGCCAGAGGGTGACGTCACCCGGCACGTACGCCAGGCGGCGGTGCAGTGCGACGGCGTCGCGCCACGGGTCGCCGTCGAGCAGTCGGACGGCCCCCGCGTCCGCCCGGAGCAGCCCGAGCAGCACCCGGATGGCGGTCGACTTGCCGGCGCCGTTCGGGCCGAGGAAGCCGTGCACCTCGCCGGCCCGGACGGTCAGGTCGAGCCCGTCGAGGGCCCGGGTGCGGCCGAAGGTCTTCACCAGACCGGTCACCGCTATCGGAGTTTCCATAATTCGGAAGCTACGCTCGTTTCACAAAGTTGTGAAGCCTGTGGTCGGTGCGGCACCCTCGCCAGCACCACCGACACCCCGAGGAGCAGCGATCCGATGTCTGACGACCGTCAACCCGGCCACGACGACGAGGTCCACCTCTTCGTCGAACGGATGGCGATGGCCTTCGCGGACGTCGGCTTCCCCCGGATGGCCGCCCGGGTCCTGTTCGCCGTGATGAGCGCCGACGGGCCGCTGACCGCCGCCGAGATCGGCGAGCGGCTGGGGGTCAGCGCGGCGGCCGTCTCGGGCGCGGTGCGCTACCTGACCCAGTTCGGGATGCTGGTCCGCGAGCCGGTCCCCCGCTCCCGCCGGGACCGCTACCGGGTGCCGGACAACCCCTGGTACGAGGGGACCATCACCAAGACCGGCCTCTACAAGAACTTCATCGACATCGCCGCCGCGGGCGTCGACGCGCTGGGCGGTCCGGGCACCCCGGGCGGCGAGCGGGTGGCCGAGATGCGCGACTTCTTCATCTTCATCCAGGAGGAGATCGACTCCCTCGGCGAGCGCTGGCGGGTCCGCCGGGCCGCCACCGGCCACGCCGACCGGCCGCCCACCTGATCACGTCGCCACCCCACCGGACCCCATCCGCCAGCGGGCCGGCCCGTCGCCCGCCCGCCGGCGGCCCGTCGGTCAGGCGGTGTTGCCCCAGCGGGCCTGTTCCAGGATGTCCAGGGCACGCTGCCGGGCCTCCGGGTCGTCCTCGACCCGGAGCAGGGCGCTCGCCTCGTCCACCGCGTCGGTGAGCACCCGCCACTGGGCGTCGCGCTCACGCACCACGTCGGACTGCGCCGCCAGCTGCCGGGTCTTCACCCACAACTCCACGAACACCGACACCTTGGCCCGCAGCACCCACGGGTCGAACGGCTTGGTCAGGTAGTCGACCGCCCCGACCGCGTAGCCGCGCAGCGCCAACTGGGCGTCCCGGTCGGCGGCGGTGAGGAAGATGATCGGCACGTGCCGGGTCCGTTCCCGGCGCTTGATGTGACTGGCCGTCTCGAAACCGTCCATGTCGGGCATCTGGGCGTCCAGCAGGATGACCGCGAAGTCGTCCACCAGCAGTTGCTTCAGCGCCGCCTCACCGCTCTCCACGGCCACCGACTGGACCGGGAGCCCCTGGAGGATCGCCTCCAGGGCCATCAGGTTCTCCCGACGGTCGTCGACCAGCAGCGCCTTGGCCGTCTGCGTCACGAATTCTCCCTGTCTCGGCGGCCACTGATCCAGGACGCCATCCGCTCGATCAGCCCGTCCAGGTCCACCGGCTTGGTGATGTAGTCGCTACCCCCGGCAGCCAGCGCCGACTCCCGGTCGCCGGGCATCGCCTTCGCGGTGAGGAAGACGATCGGCAGGTCCGCGAAGCGGTGGTTACGGCGGATCTGCCGGGTCGTCTCGTAACCGTCCTGGTCGGGCATCATGGCGTCCATCAGTACGATGTCCACCTCCGGATGCTCGGCCAGCACGCGAACACCGTCCGCGCCGTTGTCCGAGTACAGCACGGTCATCCCGTGCAGTTCCAACGCGCTGGTCAACGCGAACACGTTGCGTACGTCGTCGTCGACGATGAGTACGGTTGCGCCGTCCAACTGGCGGGTGGCCGGGGCCTCCGGCGCGGGCAGCAGCTCCATCGGCGGCATCAGCAGCGACGACGGCAGGCCCGCGCGCTGCGGCGACGGCGACTGCGGCGCCACCACCGCGTCCGGCGCCAGCACGTCCGGTACGAAGAGGGTGAACGTCGAGCCCTGCCCCGGTGCGGAGGTCACGGTGATCGTGCCGCCGATCAGCCGCGCCAGGTCCCGGCTGATCGACAGGCCCAGCCCGGTGCCGCCGTAACGCCGGCTGGTGGTGCCGTCGGCCTGCTGGAACGCCTCGAAGATGATGCTCAGCTTGTCGTCGGAGATGCCGATGCCGGTGTCGATAACGGTGAAGGCGATCACCTGCCGGGCGTTGGTCAGCGCCGGCACGTCGAAGACGACGTTCTCCGCCGCCGGGCCGATCCGCAGGGTGACCGCGCCGTTGTCGGTGAACTTCACCGCGTTGGAGAGCATGTTGCGCAGGATCTGCTGCAACCGCTGGGCATCGGTCACCAGCGCCGGCGGCAACTCCTTGGCCACCCGCACCTGGAAGTCGAGGTTCTTCTCCTCGGCCTGCGGGGCGAACGCCTGCTCCACGTAGCTGCGGATCTCGGCGAACCGGATCTCCGTCGGCTCGACGTCCATCCGGCCGGCCTCGATCTTGGACAGGTCCAGGATGTCGTCGATCAGCGAGAGCAGGTCCGAGCCGGCGCTGTGGATCGTCCGGGCGAACTCGATCTGCTTGCGGCTGAGGTTCTGCTCCGGGTTCTCGGCCAGCAGCCGGGCCAGCAGCAGCAGCGAGTTCAGCGGCGTACGCAGCTCGTGGCTCATGTTCGCCAGGAACTCCGACTTGTACGCCGACGCCCGGGTGAGCTGCTGGGCCTTCTCCTCCAGCCCCAGCCGGGCCAGCTCGATCTCCCGGTTCTTGGTCTCGATGTTGCCCTTCTGCTCGCTCAGCAGCTTCGCCTTGTCCTCCAGCTCGGCGTTGGTGCGCTGCAACTCCGCCGACTGGTCCTGCAACTCCAGCGCCAGCCGCTGCGACTGGGCCAGCAGTTCCTCCGTACGCCGGTTGGCCTGGATGGTGTTGACCGCGATGCCGATGGTGAGCACCAGCCGCTCCAGGAACGCCAGGTGCAGCTCCGAGAAACGGGCCACGCTGGCGAACTCGATCACCCCGAGCAGTTCGCCCTCGAACAGGATCGGCAGCACCACCAGGTCGGACGGGAGCGTGTCGGCCAGCCCGGAGCGCAGGGTGATCCGGCCGTCGGGCAGCGCGTTGAGCCGGATCGTCCGGCGGGAGAGCGCGGCCTGACCGACGAGCCCCTCACCGGGCCCGAAGGTCACGTCGTGCCCCCGCGCCACATAGCCGTACGACGCGGTCAGCCGCAGCCGCATCACCCCCTCGGAGGTGTCCGCCAGGAAGAACGCACCGAGCTGCGCGTCGACGAGCGGGGTCACCTCCATCATGATCATGCGGCAGACCTCGCCCAGGTCCCGCTGGCCCTGGAGCAGGCCACCGATGCGGGCCAGGTTGGAGTCGAGCCAGCCCTGCTCGGCGTTCTTCTTGGTCGTCTCCCGCAGGGTGACGATCATCTGGTTGATGTTGTCCTTCAGCTCGGCGACCTCGCCCTGCGCCTTGACCGCGATCCGCTGGGTCAGGTCGCCCCGGGTCACCGACGTGGAGACCTGGGAGATCGCCCGGAGTTGGGTGGTCAGGGTCGAGGCGAGCTGGTTCACGTTCTCCGTGAGGTCCCGCCAGGTGCCCGAGACGCCCTTCACCTGCGCCTGACCGCCGAGCTTGCCCTCGATGCCGACCTCGCGGCCCACCCGGGTCACCTCGTCGGCGAACGAGCTGAGCTGGTCCACCATCGTGTTGACGGTGTTCTTCAGCTCCAGGATCTCGCCCTGCGCGTCCACGGTGATCTTCTGGCCGAGGTCGCCCTTGGCCACCGCCGTGGTCACCGAGGCGATGTTACGCACCTGACTGGTCAGGTTCGACGCCATCGAGTTCACGTTGTCGGTGAGATCCCGCCAGGTGCCCGACACGCCCTTCACCTGGGCCTGACCGCCGAGCTTGCCCTCGGTGCCCACCTCACGGGCCACCCGGGTCACCTCGTCCGCGAACGAGGAGAGCTGGTCCACCATCGTGTTGACCGTGTTCTTCAGCTCCAGGATCTCGCCCTGCGCGTCCACCGTGATCTTCTGCGACAGGTCGCCCTTCGCCACCGCCGTGGAGACCTGCGCGATGTTACGCACCTGACTGGTCAGGTTCGACGCCATCGAGTTCACGTTGTCGGTGAGGTCCCGCCAGGTGCCGGCGACCCCGCGTACCTGGGCCTGACCGCCGAGCTTGCCCTCGGTGCCCACCTCACGGGCCACCCGGGTCACCTCGTCCGCGAACGAGGAGAGCTGGTCGACCATCGTGTTGACCGTGGACTTCAGCTCCAGGATCTCACCCCGGGCGTCGACGGTGATCTTCTGACTCAGGTCACCCTTGGCGACCGCCGTGGTGACCGACGCGATGTTGCGCACCTGGGACGTCAGGTTGGACGCCATCGAGTTCACGTTGTCGGTCAGGTCCCGCCAGGTGCCGCTCACGCCCTTGACCTGCGCCTGACCGCCGAGCTTGCCCTCGGTACCCACCTCACGGGCCACCCGGGTCACCTCGTCGGCGAACGACGAGAGCTGGTCCACCATCGTGTTCACGGTGTTCTTCAGCTCCAGGATCTCACCCTGCGCGTCCACCGTGATCTTCTGCGACAGGTCGCCCTTCGCCACCGCCGTGGAGACCTGGGAGATGTTGCGGACCTGACTGGTCAGGTTGCCGGCGAGCTGGTTGACGTTCTCCGTCAGGTCCCGCCAGGTGCCCGAGACGCCGCGTACCTGCGCCTGGCCGCCGAGCTTGCCCTCGATGCCCACCTCACGGGCCACCCGGGTCACCTCGTCGGCGAACGACGAGAGCTGGTCCACCATCGTGTTCACGGTGTCCTTCAGCTCCAGGATCTCACCCTGCGCCGCCACCGTGATCTTCTGGCTCAGGTCGCCCCGGGCCACCGCCGTGGAGACCTGCGCGATGTTACGCACCTGACTGGTCAGGTTCGACGCCATCGAGTTGACGCTGTCGGTGAGGTCCTTCCAGGTGCCCGCGACGTTCGGCACGTCGGCCTGCCCACCGAGCTTGCCCTCGGTGCCCACCTCGCGCGCCACCCGGGTCACCTGCTCGGCGAACAGGCGCAGCGTGTCGGTCAGCGAGTTCATCGTGTCGGCCAGCTCGGCGACCTCGCCCCGCGCCCCGACCGTGATCTTCTGCGACAGGTCGCCCCGGGCCACCGCCGTCGCCACCTGGGAGATCGACCGCACCTGGCCGGTCAGGTTCGACGCCATCGTGTTCACCGAGTCGGTGAGGTCCTTCCAGGTGCCGGCGACGCCCCGCACGTCCGCCTGACCACCCAACTTGCCCTCGGTGCCCACCTCACGGGCCACCCGGGTCACCTCGTTGGAGAACGACGAGAGCTGCCCGACCATCGTGTTGACCGTCCGGCCGATCCGCAGGTACTCACCGCGCAGCGGGCGACCGTCGATCTCCAGCTCCATGTGCTGGGAGAGGTCGCCGTCGGCCACCGCCATGATCACCCGGGCGATCTCGGTGGTCGGCCGGCCCAGGTCGTCGATGAGCGAGTTGACCGCCCGCTGGCCCTCCGCCCAGGAGCCGTCCAGGCCCTCCTCGTCCAGGCGTTCGGTCAGCCGGCCGTCCCGGCCCACCACCCGGCTGATCCGGCGCAGGTCCAGGTGCTGCCGCTCCTGGAGCGACACCACCTCGTTGAAGGCGTCCGCCACCTCACCGGCCGCGCCCGCACGCCGGGGCAGCCGTACCTTGAAGTCGCCCCGGCCGACCCGCCGCAGCGCCTCCGACAGCTCACCGAGGAGCGCGTCATGCTCGGAAGCGGACCCGTCCGCCGTCACCGACTGTTTCGCGGTCATCATTCCTCGCTCAACTCGGAGGGCTTCCGGCGTGCCGACACGCCGACTTCCCCTCATTGTGCCCGGGTCGTCGCCGGGCCCCCGGATACGACGTGCCCAGCGACGACGCGGCGTCCGCCCCGCCCCGCACCGACGTGGTCCAGCACGCCGCCCGCCGGCCCCGCCCGTACCGCCACCCGGCGGGCCCCGCCCGGCCCGACGGCGGAGGGTGACCACCACCGACCGATCGGTGCGGCGGGTGTGACGGTACGTGGTGCGGCTTGGCACCCGGCCGGTGGCGGTAGAGGATACGGGGGTGTCAGCGGAGCCGGGGGCCGGGACAGACGCGGGACGGGACGAGCACGTCCGGCGCGTCCGGCTGCCCGCCGACCGGCGAACCCCGGCCGCCGCCCGCGCCGTGGTCCGCTCCGTGCTCGCCGAAGCCGACCTCGACGAACTGCTCAACGAGGCGCTGCTGCTGACCACCGAACTCTCCACCAACGCCGTCGAACACGCCCGTACCGAACTGGACATCGAGGTCGTCGCCGACCAGATCGGCCTGACCGTCACCGTCTCCGACTTCGCCGCCGGGCCGGTCGACGAACTGGTCGTCGGCATCCGCAACGACACCGACCAGATCGGCGAGGTCTCCGCGCGGGGGCGGGGACTGCTCCTGGTCGACCACTTCGCCAGCCGCTGGGGCACCACCTACCTGCCCACCGGCAAGGGGGTGTGGTTCCGGCTCGACCGGCACGGCGACCACGGCGACGCGCCACGCGCCCCGTACCCGCCACCCGGGCAGGCCGACAGCGAACCGGCGACCACCGCGCCGAGCGCCGCCGCGATGAGCGAACTCACCCAGACCAGCCCCGACCCGTACGCCGACGAACCGCTCACCGAGTTCGCCACCGACCTGCTCACCCGGGTCGCCGAGATGGTGGGCGCGGCCGGCGGGGTGATCCGGCTGGACCGGGGCGAGGGGGAGGGCCCGCAGGTGCTGGCCCGGTACGGCCGTCAGCCCCGCCCCGGCAACGAGCTGTTGCAGGTGCCGCTGGCCGTGCACCGGCCGTACGTCGGGGAACTGGAGCTGGACGCGGCACCGTCGGCGTACGCCCGGCCGTTGGCCGTCCTCGCCGCCGAACGACTCGCCCTGCATCTGGAGAACGACCGGCTGCGCCGGGCCGACGTCCGCCGCTCGGCCTGGCTGACCTTCCTCGCCGAGGCCAGCGAACTGCTCGCCCAGTCGCTCGACGTCGACCTGACCATGGCACTGATCCCGCAGCTGGTGGTGCCCCGGCTCGGCCAGTGGTGCGCGGTGCACACCACCGACGAGTGGGGTCGGCTCAGGCTGGCCGCGTCCAGTCACGCCGACGAGTCCGTCCTGCCCCAACTGCACAAGGTGCTTGAGGAGTCCGGCCCGGACTCGGTCCAGGCCCGGCTGCGGGAGGCGTCGCGGACCGGGTCGCAGGTGCCGCTCGGCGGGCCGATGGAGGGTTTCGCCGTGCCGCTGGTCGCCCGCAGCCAGCGCCTCGGCACCCTGGCCGTGGGACGGCACCAGCGGCACCGGCACGACCCGGACGAGGTCGCGGTGCTGGAGGACGTGGCCCGGCGGGCCGGCCTCGCCATCGAGAACGCCCGCATCCACGCCGAACGGCGTCGGGTGGCGCAGACCCTCCAGCAGTCGCTGCTGCCGCCGGTGCTCCCCGTCGTCGAGCGCATCGGTTTCGCCGCCGAGTACGTCCCGACCGGCGACGAGGCCGAGGTCGGCGGCGACTTCTACGACGTGGTGCCGCTGCCGGACGGGCGCTGGCTGGTGGTGGTCGGCGACGTGTCCGGCAAGGGGGTGCAGGCGGCGGCGGTGACCGGGCTGGTCCGGGACGTGATCCGGGTGCTGGTCGGGGACGGCAAGCCGCTGCCCGAGGCGTTGGCCCGGCTCAACGACACGCTTGTCGAGCGGGGTGGTGGTCGGTACTGCACGCTGGCCCTGGCGGCGGTCGGGCCCGGCGACGGCGACCGGCTCGACGTCTCGCTGCACCTGGCCGGGCACGACCGGCCGGTGCTGCTGCACGGGACCGGTGGGGCCAACTTCGTCGGCATCGGGGGCACGGCGCTCGGTCTGCTCGACGCGATCACCTCCCCGGCGGCGGAGATCGTGCTCGCGCCGGGCGATGCGCTGATCTTCTATACCGACGGGGTCACCGAGCGGCGGCGCGGCCGGGAACTCTTCGGCACCGAACGGCTCCGGGAGGCCGCCGCCCCGCTGGCCGGCTACTCCGCCGACGTGGTCGCGGCCCGGCTACGGTCCACCGCGATCAACTTCTCGGTCGAGTCGCCCCGCGACGACATCGCCATCCTGGTGCTGCGCAACGACGCCCTCTGAGCGCCGACTTCTTGATCCACTCCATTTCGCCTCAACAGTGGTGTCGAGCGCGTCGGATACCGCAGTTGGGCGGACAACGAGTCGATCACTGCGGCCCGGCGCGCGGGGGCTGGCGTATGGGGGCTGGGGTGCGGGGGCTGGTCAGAGGCCGCCGGGGAGGCGGCCGGGGGCGAGCCGGCGGTGCGGGTCGAGGTGTTCCTTCGCCTCGCGCAGCCGGGGAATCACCGCCGCCTCACCCCACACGTCGACCTCACGACGCACCGCCGCAGGCGCGGCGACCACCACGCACCGGCCCCGGCGGGTGAGGAGCACCCCACGGACGGCGGCGAGGATGCCGGCCACCCGGTCGACCGGAAGCGACCCGGGCAGCGCGGCGTGCACCACGCCCAGCCCGGCGGAGCCGCGTACCGACTGCGGCGTGCCGGCGGCGTCGCGCAGCGCGTAGACGGCGGCGTGCAGGTCGGCGGCCGGGGCCTCGACCCGCAGCGCGGTGTCGCCCGGGGCGAACGGGTAACGCCGCCACCAGGCCGGGGCGTCCGGGGCGAGGCTGGCCGTGGCACCGAGCAGGGCCAGCAGGCGGTCGGCCCGCTCGGCCACCTCGGACCGGCCGCCCTCCAGCAGCACGGACAGCTCACCGGCGCTGCCCCGGGGAGGCGGCGGGGCGGCCCGGCGGCCGGCCATCGCGGGATGGTTGGCGCGGGCCGACGCCTCGGCGGCCGACATCGGGCGACCGCCCGGCCCCGACGTCGCGCCCGCCGCCGGGGCGACCGCCGGGCGTGGCGGTGACCCGGCGGCCGGCAGGTCCAGCTCGACGGCCGCCGGATCGAGGTCGGCCGCGAGCACCGCCCGGACCAGGTCGTGCACCTCCAACGGACTCCACACCGGCCGGGTCACCCAGACCCGGCTCGGCGGCAGGGCGTGCGCGTGCAGCGTCGCCGAGACCAGCACGCCCAGCCCGCCCTGCGAGCCGCAGAGCAACCGGCCCAGGTCGAGACCGACCGGTGGGGCCGCGCCGGCCAGCTCGGCCGCGCTGCGCCCGGCGCTGACCAGCTCGCCGTCGGCGTCCAACCAGCGCAGGCCGACGAGCTGCTCGCAGGCGGTGCCGTGCCGGTGCCGCAACGGGCCTGACTCGTCGGCGGCGAGCACCCCGCCGAGGGTGGCCCCGGGTGACGGCGGGTCGAGGGCCAGTCGGCGGCCGGAGCGTTCCAGCGTGGCCTGCACCGCCCGCAGCGGGGTGCCGGCGCCCACCTCGACCACCGGGGAGGCCGCCGGCCGGTGGCCGACCCCGGCGAGCCGGCCGGTGTCGAGCATGATGTCGACCCGGGCCGGCGCCGCGCCCCAGTCGATCTTCGTGCCGGCACCCCGGGGGACCACCGACAGATCGTGCCGGGCGGCGAGCCGCAGCACCTCGGCCGCCGCCCGGGGCCCACCGGGGACGGCCACCCACCGGGCGAGCCGGCCGGCGACCTCGTCGGCCGCACCGGCGAACCGGGCGAAGGAGGGACCGCAGATCCCGGCCAACCGCCGGGTGATCTCCGTTGCACCGATCGAACCCGCTGGCGTCGACATGGCAGTCATCGTACACATGTTCTAAAGCGGCGCGTGGTGGTTCGACCGCGCGGCGGAGCGCGACGGGCCGGTAACGTGACGCCGTGACCACCGAGACCACCCCGCCCGTCGCCCGACAGGTCCGCGCG
Organism: Micromonospora sp. HM134; assembly: GCF_007833915.1. Classification (NCBI taxonomy): domain Bacteria; kingdom Bacillati; phylum Actinomycetota; class Actinomycetes; order Micromonosporales; family Micromonosporaceae; genus Micromonospora; species Micromonospora sp. HM134. The sequence continues at coordinate 304,092 of NZ_CP041061.1, read as the reverse complement.
GAGCGCACCCACCACGGCGACACCGTCGTCGACGAGTACGCCTGGCTCGCCGCCAAGGACGACCCGGCGACCATCGCCCACCTCACCGCCGAGAACGCCTACACGGAGCAGCGCACCGCGCACCTGGAAGCGTTACGCGGCACGCTGTTCGCCGAGACCCGGCAGCGCACCCAGGAGACCGACCTGTCGGTGCCCACCCGCAAGGGCGGCCACTGGTACTACACCCGCACCGTCGAGGGCCAGCAGTACGGCGTGCACTGCCGCCGCCCCGTCCGCGACGGCGAGACCGACCCGCCGGTCAGCGCGGACGGCGCCCCGCTCGACGGCGAGGAGGTGCTGCTCGACGGCAACCAACTCGCCGAAGGGCACGACTTCTTCTCCCTCGGCGCGTTCGACGTCAGCCCCGACGGACGCTGGCTGGCCTACTCGACGGACTTCTCCGGCGACGAGCGCTTCACCCTGCGGATCAAGGACCTGAGCACCGGTGAGCTGCTCGGCGACGAGGTGCCCGACACCTTCTACGGCACCGCCTGGTCGGCCGACGCCAGCGTGCTGTTCTACATCACCGTCGACGAGGCGTGGCGGCCGGACCGGGTGTGGCGGCACACCGTCGGCACCCCGTCGGGCGAGGACGTGGTGGTGCACGCCGAGGAGGACGAGCGGTTCTGGGTGGGCGTCGAGCTGACCCGCTCCGAGCGGTTCGTGCTGATCGACAGCACCAGCAAGGTCACCAGCGAGGTGCGGGTCATCCCGGCCGACAACCCGACGGGTGAGCCGGCGGTGATCGCCCCGCGCCGGCAGGGCGTCGAATACAGCGTCGAGCACCACGGCCACCGCTTCCTGATCCTGCACAACGACGGCGCGGAGGACTTCGCGCTGGCGTACACCTCGGCGGACGCGCCCGGCGACTGGGTGCCGCTGATCCCGCACAGCCCCGGCACCCGGCTGGAGTCGGTCGACGCGTTCGCCGACCACCTGGTCGTCTCGCTGCGCAGCAACGGGCTGACCGGGCTGCGGGTGCTCCCCGTCGGCGGCGGCGACGCCCACGACATCGAGTTCCCCGAGCCGATCCACAGTGTCGGCCTGGACGCCAACCCGGAATACCGCACCCGGCAGCTCCGCTTCCGCTACACCTCGCTGGTCACCCCCGACTCGGTCTACGACTACGACCTGGTCACCCGGGAGTTGACGCTGCGCCGCCGCAAGCCGGTGCTCCCCGGGCCGGACGGTCGCGCGTACGACCCGGACGACTACGAGCAGCACCGCGAGTGGGCGCTCGCCGACGACGGCACCCGGGTGCCGATCTCGCTGGTCTGCCGCCGGGACACCCCGCGCGACGGCTCCGCCCCCGCCGTGATCTACGGGTACGGCTCGTACGAGGCCAGCATGGACCCGTGGTTCTCGGTCGCCCGGCTCAGCCTGCTCGACCGGGGCGTGGTGTTCGCCGTGGCGCACATCCGGGGCGGTGGTGAACTGGGCCGCCGCTGGTACGACGAGGGCAAGCTGCTGGCCAAGAAGAACACCTTCACCGACTTCGTCGCCTGCGCCCGGCACCTGGTCAAGTCCGGCTGGACGGCGGCCGACCGGCTGGTCGCCCGGGGCGCCTCGGCCGGGGGCCTGCTGATGGGGGCGGTGGCCAACCTCGCCCCCGACGCGTTCACCGGGATCGTCGCGCAGGTGCCGTTCGTGGACGCGCTCACCTCGATCCTCGACCCGTCGCTGCCGTTGACGGTCACCGAGTGGGAGGAGTGGGGCAACCCGCTCGCCGACCCGGAGGTGTACGCGTACATGAAGTCGTACACCCCGTACGAGAACGTCGCGCCCGTGGACTATCCGGCGATCCTGGCGGTGACCAGCCTCAACGACACCCGGGTGCTCTACCACGAGCCGGCCAAGTGGATCGCCCGGCTGCGGGCGGTGGCCCCACAGGGCGACTACCTGCTCAAGACCGAGATGGGCGCCGGCCACGGCGGCCCCAGCGGCCGGTACGACGCCTGGCGTGAGGAGGCGTTCGTCAACGCCTGGATCCTCGACCGGCTGGGCCGGGCCTGACCGCCACCACCGGCCCCCGCCACCACCGGCCCCCGCCACCGCCGGGCCAACCCACGCCGGCCCCCGGGCCGGCCGGGGGCCGGCGGGCGGTTGCCGCTCCGCGCCGGCTGATCGCGGTCAGCCGGCGCGGAGTTCCTCGACGGCGGTGCTCATCCGCAGGAAGAGCAGGCCGACACCGACCGTGACCAGCACGGCGGCCAGGGCACCCGCACCGACCCAGGCGAGCTGCGCCCACGGCAGCTCGGGTGTCACCACGGTCTCGGGCACCCACACCGTGCGCAGCGCCGCCGGGTCGGCGCAGCGGACCCGATCACCGGTGCACACCTGGAGGGAGTGCCCCTCGTAGGTGCGCTGGCGGCCCGCGACGCCCCAGGTGAGCAGCAGGCCGGCGGCGAGCGCCAGCGCGATGGCCGGCACCGCCGGAGCCAGGGCCTGCCAGGCCACCGACCGGCCGATGACGCCGCGGGGGACCCCCGACGCGACCAGTGCCGCGTACGTCCGGCGGCGGGCGACGATCCCCTCGACCAGGGCGACGATCAGGCCCCCGGCGGCGAGCGCAATGGCCAGGTAGACAGCCCGGTCGACCAGGTCCATGGTGTTGAGGTAGAAGTCGTCATCGGCGGCGAAGCTCTGGCCGCCGGCCCGGTTCGCCGCCATGTCGGCGGTCATGGACGACCGGACCTCGGCCGCGCCCGCACCCACGATCACCGCCGCCAGCAGGGCGGCCAGGGTACGGCTGCCGGCCCACGGGTCGGCGGTCAACCGGCGGGAGGCCAGCAGCGCTGCCGGCCCGCGACCGTGCCGGTGCAGCAGCCGCCCGGCCATGTACGACAGCCAGCCGGTGCCCGCCACCACCCCGACCAGCGCGGCCAGCCCGCCGCCCAGCGTCAGCGCCGGCCTGAGCAGCGCCGGGGGGTGCTGACCGCGGTCGGCGTACCACTGGCCGATCGGGACGAGCAGGCTGTACGCGGCCAACCCGGCCAGGATCAGCAGCCCGGCCCACGACCCCGGGGCGCGTTCCCGACGCATCCGCCGGACCACGCCGAACGGGGTCGCGGTGACCCGGCGCAGCAGGACCACGCCGACCAGCCCCGCCAGCACCGGCAGGCCGAGCACCACCGCCCCGATCGCCAGCGGCGACGGCAGCACGTCGGTGGGCAGGGGCAGCAGTCCCCGGGCGTCGGGCCGGTGCAGCAGCACCCGGCCGACCAGGTAGGCCACCAGCCCGACGAGGGTGCCGAGCAGGCTGGCCAGCCCGGCCTCCACCGCGACCAGCCCGGTCACCTGCCCGGGGGTGGCCCCGGCCAGCCGGAACCCGGCGAGTCGACGATCCCGGGCCGGCGCGCCGAGCCGGACGCACTGCCCGGCCAGGGCGAGCACCGGAACGGCGAGCAGCAGCAGCGCGACCGCCGTCCCGCCCCGCAGACCGGGCTCGCGGAGCAGCGCGTTGGTGTACTGCTCGGAGTTGTTGCCGCCCCGCCCGCCGGGTGGGGTCGGGATGGCCAGCACGGTGAGGGCGGCCAGCCCGGCGAGGCTGGCCAGGGCGGCGCTGAGCGCGGTGAGGACGACCCGGGCGGTGTCGGTGCGGTTGCCGGCCAGGGCGAGCCGCAGCGCGACGTCCGGCCTCACCGGGGGTCCGCGCCGGGAGCCGCCGCCGGGACCGGGACGAGGGGTTCGTCCAGGCCGAGGCCGGTCGGGTCGACCACGCCGTCGCGGAGCATCACCTCCCGGTCGGCGTACGCGGCGATCCGGGGTTCGTGGGTGACCAGGACGACGGTGGTGCCCTGCTCGCGGGCGAACCGGACGAGCTGGGTGAGGACCTCCTCGCCGCTGAGCGTGTCGAGGGCACCGGTCGGCTCGTCGGCGAAGAGCACCCGGGGCCCGGTGACCAGGGCGCGGGCCATGGCGCAGCGCTGCTGCTGCCCGCCGGACATCGCGCCGGGGCGGACGTCGGCGAGGTGCGCGACACCGAGCCGGTCCAGCCATTCGCGCGCCGCCTGCCCTGCTCCTCGCCGCCCCGAGCCGGCGAGGAGCAGGGGCAGGGCGACGTTCTCCACCGCGGTCAGCTCGGCGACGAGCTGACCGAACTGGAACAACACCCCGAACTCGGTACGGCGCAGCCGGGACCGCGCCGCCTCGGGCCAGGTGTCGATCCGCTCCCCCCGCCAGTGCACCGCACCCTCGTCCGGGCGCAGGATGCCGGCGAGGCAGTGCAGCAGGGTGGACTTGCCGCAGCCGCTGGGCCCGGTCACGGCGACGATCTCCCCTTCGGCGACGTCGAGGCTGATGCCGCGCAGGGCCGGTGTCGGGCCGTACGACCGGACCACGCCGTGTGCCTGGAGTCCGCTCACGGGTGCACCTCCCGGTGCCAGTCGGCGACGCGGGCCAGGGTGGTGCGCAGCCACCTCAGGTCGGCGTCGAGATGAGCGACGGCGTAGTCGACGGCGACGACGTCATCGAGGGTGGTCGAGGGTGCCGTCTTGACGGCGGTGAGTTCGCGCAGCCGGTCGGTGTGTGCCCGCGCCTGGGCGATCAGGTAGGACCGGGCCGCGTTCAGGTCGGCGACCAGCAACGCCACCGCGACCTTGGTGAACAGCGCACTGGTCACATACGGCATGGGTGGCTCGACGGCGGCGAGCCAGCCGTCGAGCGCGGCCCGGCCCTGGTCGGTGAGCGCGTAGGCGGTCCGGTCGGGGCCGGCCTCGCGTTCCTGACCGGCGGTGACCACCAGGCCGTCCCGTTGCAGGCGGCCCAGGGTGGCGTAGACCTGCCCGAAGGCGAGCGGCTTGGCCCGGGGCAGCCGGGTGTCGTGGGCCCGCTTCAGCTCGTAGCCGTGCCGGTTGCCGGCAGCCAGCAACCCGAGCAGCACGTGCGACGTGGACACCCGGCCAACTATTCATCCGGTGAATAGTTGATGTCAAGCAGCTCGGTCGATCCGACCGGGGCGCGGTCGAGCGGTTCGGCGGGCGGCCCGGCCCAGCTGGTCCACCTGGCGGCGGGGCGGGCCCGGCGCTGGTCAGCTGCTCCAGGCCGGGTCGCGGCCGGTACGACCGAGCAGCCGGTCCAGCTCCGTCCGGTCGGCGTCGACCGGCACCTCCGCGCCGAACGCGCCCATCTGCCGGCCCATCGGCCCCATCTCGTCCATGAAGCCGTGCAGGGCCGCGATGCTCTCCCGCGCCGGCTGGTACGGCCGGCCCGTCGCCCGCGCCAGGTCCCAGCCGTGCACCACCAGGTCCGCCACCCCCATCAGGCCGACCGTCGACCGGGACAGCCCCGTCCCCGGCACGACCCCCTGCTCGCTGGCCGGGTCGTCCCAGGCCACGACGAGCTGCGCCACCTCGGCCGCGAACCGGTCCCGCCATCCGGGCTCGGCCGCATGATCGGTCTTCACCGACCAGTCCGCCTCCTGCCCGGCGGCCAACCGCTGAAAGTTGACCGCCACGTCGTACACGTGGTTGAGCAGCCCCCGGACGGTGTAGTCCGCGCACGGGGTGGGCAGGTCGAGCTGGTCGTCGCCGATCGCCCGGACCAACGCCACGGTCCGTGGGGCGGCGGCGGCCAGCAGCTCACTAGTCTTCGTTGGCATACGGCCAGCGTATGAAGGTGGTCTTGAACGAATGCGACAGCCACGCGGGGACGACCGGGGCATCCTCGATCCGGCCCGGCTCCGCCGGGAGCTGCGGTTCCGGCGGCACCTGCCGGACCCGTCGCTGCGCCCGTGGGTGGAGCACTACTGGCTGGTCGACTGGGCGCTGACCGCGCCGTTCACCCAGCAGGTGGTGCCGCACCCGGCGGTCAACGTGGTCTTCCGGCAGGATGCCGGCGGCCCGGAGACCGCCGAGGTGGCCGGGGTCGGCCGGCGGCTGTTCTCGGTCACCCTGACCGGCACCGGAACGGTCAGCGGCATCCAGTTCCGTCCCGGCGGCTTCCGCCCGTTCTGGCGTCGCCCGGTCGCCGAACTCACCGACCGGCACGTCCCGCTCGACTCCGATCCGACCGCCGCCCGCGCCACCCGGTCCGCCGACCCGACCGCTCCTCACGCCACCGGGTCCGCCGTGGCGTCACCCCGCTGCGGGGGTACGGACGACGAGCGCCGCCGGGCGCTGGACGCCTTCCTGCTCGCTTGGGCGCCGCAGCCCGACCCGGCGACGGTCGAGGCGATCGCCCTGGCCGAGACGATCCGCACCGACCGGAGTGTGCTGCGGGTGGACGACCTCGCCCGTCGACACGACCTCTCCGTCCGGCGGTTGCAGCGGCTCTTCCTGGACCATGTCGGCGTCGGCCCCAAGTGGGTGATCCGTCGGTACCGCCTGCTGGAGGCGATCGAACAGGTCGTCACCGGGCTGCCCGACTGGGCCGCCCTCGCCGCCGACCTCGGCTACAGCGACCAGGCCCACCTGGCCCGCGACTTCGCCGCCGTCACCGGCCGCACCCCCACCGGCTACGCCCGCTCCCTGCACTGATCCTCACCCGCCCGCCGTTCACCCCGTCGGCCCTGCGCGCTGTCCACCCCGCCCGCTCAGCCCGCCGGCAGGCCGACTGACGCCCCCACCGAACGGGCCGTCTGGCAGCCGCGCCGATGCTCGGCGGGGTTTGTGCAGAATTGTTGTCGTCATAGCCGCAAGAACTCTCCACAATCCTCTGCGCGCCGCCGGTCACCGCCTCCCGCACGATCACCGCACCGCACCACTCCGCCAGCCCAGCCCGACTGCCAGGTCAAGCGGGTGCCCTGCCCACCCTCACCGGGTGGTGCGGCACCCCCGGACACCCGAGGAGCCACAGGAACACCGCAGGCTGGACGCATCGCGGATCTCCCGGTGAGATCCAGCAGCAACCAGCCCACCTCACCGACGACGGTGAGTAACGACAGCCACCGCCACCCCTCCACTCACCCGCATCCTTTGCTCTGCTGCCATCCAGGCGACAGCTACTCACCGTGCCCGATAGTGGAAGCGGCGTGCTTTCCGACGATTTCTGGAGTTGCAGCTCAAGGCACTGGTGCGAATAGGGCAGCAGAGCAAAGGACGGAGAGGGGGTTGATGGTGGATGGGAGCATGGTTACGGTGAGCGACATCGGGAGCTTCTCCCCGCCTAAATACCCTCAGTAATCAGAACAACGGCTCAGGGCCGCCCGAGCCTGGCTGGAGACCGCCCGAATCCCGGCTGGCCCGGCTGAGCCCGACCGAGCCGGCTGAGCTTGGGCGAGCCGGCGGGCAGCCCACTCGGGCCCCCGTCGGGTGTGATCCCGACGCACGAGGGACATCCCCTCCGTACCGCAGGGCAGATGCTGAACAGCAGCCGGAGCAGCTCAGCGGCGGCGGACCGCCACCACCGCGACGTCGTCGTGGATCTCCGGCGGAGCCAGCTCCACCAGCAGCCGCTGGCAGAAACCGTCCAGGTCGTCGTCGACCACCGTCGCGCAGGACGCCAGCGCGGCCAGGCCGTCGTCGATGGTGGTGTCCCGGCGTTCGATCAGCCCGTCGGTGTAGAGCACCAGCGTCGCCCCGGCCGGCAGGGTGAACTCCAGGTCCTCCGGGCGGTCCGCGCGTACCCCGAGCAGCGGGGCCGACTGCTGGACGAACTCCACCCGGCCGTCCACCGTCACCAACGCCGGCAGGTGCCCGGCGCTGGCCAGCCTGATCCGACCCGTCGACGGATGCAGCAGCAGGATGCACAGGGTCGCCAGTTCGTTGCGCAGCAACGTACGCATCAGCACGTTGAGCCGGTCCACGATCACCCCCGGCTGGTGCCCCTCCACCGCGTACGCCCGCATCGCGTGCCGCAGCTCGGCCATCACCGTCGCCGCGTGCAGCGAGTGGCCCGCGACGTCGCCGATCGCCACCAGCAGGTGCCCGTCGAGCATCACCAGCTCGTAGAAGTCCCCGCCCACCTCGGTCTGCGCGCTGGCCGGCTCGTACCGCACCGCCAGGTCGAGGCCGGCCACCTCGGGCAGCCGCCGGGGCAGCAGGCTCCGCTGGAGGGTGACCGCGATCCGGTGCTCCTCGTCGTAGGAGCGCTGCGCCTCCACCGCCGAGGCGACCGCCTGGGCGAGCTGCACCAGCACCGGCGTGCGGGCGGTCTGGGTGGCGGTGGGCACCACCACGTACAGCGGGGCGCGGTCCTCCCGCAGCTTGGCGGCGGCCACGGTCACCGTGTCGTCGGCCGGCCAGCCCACCAGCCCCCATCCGTCGGGGGCGTCCACCCGCACGGTCGCCCCGGTCGGCACACCCGTGTCGTCGACCACCCACGGCACGACCTCCGGTTCCGCGCCCGGACCGGCGGCGACCCCGGCCAGGCACTCCCCGTCGAAGGTCTCCGCGACCACCGCCGCCGGACTGCGGAAGATCTGCGCCGCACCCGCCGCCGCTTCCAGCAACAGGCGGGCGAAGGTGGACGCGGCGTGCACCGCCACGGTGGTGTCGGCCAGCCCGGTGAGCCGCTCGGCGAGCAGCTCCGCCCGCTGCCGCGCCTGGTAGTAGCGCAGCACCGCGTGCGCGGTGGCGACCAGTTCCTCCGGCTCGATCGGCTCGGCCAGGTACGCGTCCGCGCCCCGGGTCAACCCCTGGGTCCGGTCCACCACGTCGACCGCGTGCGCGGACACGTGGATCACCGGGATCGCCGGATGGTCCGCCTTGATCCGCTCGCAGACCTCGAAGCCGCTCAGATCCGGCAGCCGGACGTCGAGGACCACCAGGTCGATCGGGTCCACGCCGACCCGGGCCAGCGCCTCGGTGCCGTTCTCCGCCTCCCGCACGGTGAAACCCGCCCGGGTCAGCCAACTCACCAGCAGGTAGCGCTTGGTGGGACTGTCGTCGACCACCAGGATCGTCGCCGGGGCACCGGCCACCTCACACTCCCGCCACGGGCAGGTCCACCGTGAAGCTGCTGCCCCGGCCCGGCTCGCTGACCAGTTCCAGGGTGCCACCGAGCAGCGTCACCAACCGCCGCGCGTACGGCAGGCCGAGGCCGGTGCCGCTGCGTCGGCTGGTCCCGGGCACCTGGTAGAACTCCTCGAAGACCCGTTCGTGCAGCTCGGCGGGGATGCCCGGCCCGGTGTCCGAGACGCAGACGCGGACCCGGTCGTCGACACCTTCGGCGCGCATCCGCACCTCGCCCCGGTCGGTGAACTTCACCGCGTTGTGCAGCAGGTTGCGCAGCACCTGGGCCAGCAGCACCTCGTCCGAGCGGAGCACGGTGCCCGGGGGCGGCTCCTCCACCACCAGCTCCACCTCGGAACGCAGGGTGAGCGCGCGCAGCGTCCCGCGCAACTGCCCGAAGACCGCCCGCAGGTCGACCTGCGCCCACTCCGGTTCGATCCGGCCCGCCTCCGCCTTGGCCAGGTCGAGCAGGTCGTTGACCAGGGAGAGCAGGTCGGCGGCCGAGGACCGGATCAGCTCGACCTGCTGGGCCTGCTCGACGGTGAGCGGGTCCGACGCCGAGTCGGTCAGCAACCGCCCCAGCCCGATGATCGCGGTCACCGGGGCTCGCAGCTCGTGGCTGACGTTGGCCAGGAACCGGCTCTTTGACTCGCTCGCCGCACGCAGCTGGGCCGACTTCTCGTCCAACTCGGCGTAGAGCGCCACCACGCCCCGGTTGGTCTCCTCCAGCTCCTCGGAGAGCTGGGTGTAGAGCGCCATCACACCCCGGTTGGTCTCCTCCAGCTCGGCGTTCAGCACGGCCAGCTCGTCGCGCTGGCGGCGTACCTCGTCGAGAGCGGCGATGAGCTGCCCGTTCTGGGTCGCCAACTCGTCCAGGGCGCTGGCCGGCGCGCTGGCACCCAGTTCGGCGCGCAGCTCCGCCAGGCGCTGCGGAGTCAGCGCCGCAGCGGTGGGCGGGACACGTCGGGACATCCTCACGACGGTATCTCCCTGCGCGTCCGCCAGCCCCAGGGTGTCCACCAACCGCGCCACCGCGCCGGACTGCGGCTCGTACCGGTTGCCGGGCAACGGGCGCAGCGGGGCGAGGTCGACGCTGAGCAGCCGCCGGCCGTCCGGCTCCGTCAGACAGGAGAACGTGACGTCCGCGCCGTCCACCGCGCGCAGCAGGTCCCGGGCCACCTCGCTGAGGGCGGTGGCGAACCGGACCTGGTCCTGGTGCTCCAGCCCGATCGCGGCCGCGACCTCCCGGCCCCGCTGGCGTACGCCGAAGATGTCCTGTTCCACCCGCAACGCCATCCGCAGCAGGGGTTCGCGGGCGGTCACGACGGCGTTCTCGCGACCAGCACGCAGGCGTCGTCCCGGCGCACCCCGGCGTCGCGCAGCAGGGTCGCCGCGACGACGACCGGCGCCCGCCCGAACAGCCCCGGATAGTCCTCGGAGCGCCACCGGTCCACCACGCCGTCACTCTGCATGACCAGGGTCGCACCAGCCGGGAACGGGTAGTCGTACCCGCGTACCGTCGGACGCTGGTGGCCGGCGATGCCGGGCAGCGAGACCAGCCCCCGCCGGGTGCCGTCGGGGGCCAGCACGGTCCCGGTGACGTTACCCAGGCCGGCGTAGCGCAGCAGACCCGCCGCCGGGTCCAGCTCCGCCACCGCCAACGCGGCCCCCCGGGTGTGCGACATCGCCCGGTGCAGGTGCGTCACCACGACGGCGGGCGGCCCGTCCGGCGCGGCCCGGAAGGCGGCCACGGCCGCCTCGGCGGCGACGTTGGCCAGCGGCCCGTGCCCCAGCCCGTCGCAGACGAGCACCTGGTGCCGGCCGTCCCCGGTACGCACCGCGTGGCTGTCGCCGCTGACCTGCTCGCCGGTGATCGGCCGGGTCAACCCCGCCGCCCAGGTCGGGGTGACCCGTACCTCCTTCGCCCACACCTGCACCGCGAAGACGGTGCCGCGCCCCGGCCGGGACCAGGCGTCGTACCAGCTGGCCTGCCGGGTGATGGCACCGAGGCCGATGCCCAGCGTGCCGGTGGTGGAGTGGCCGTCGCGGGAGGACACGGTGAGGTCGGCCATGCCGGGGCCGGAGTCGACGGCGACCAGTTCCACCCCGGCGGCGTCGGCGGTACGCACCGGCCGCAGCAGCAGGACGCCCTCCTGGGCGTGCTTGACCAGGTTGCTGGTCAGTTCGGCGGCGACGATGGCCAGTTCGGCGAGCCGGTTGCCGCCGAGGCCGAGCTGCCCGCCGAGGCGTTCCGCCGCGCGGCGTACGGTGCTGGCGGCGCTGCCGCTCTCCACCCGGTACCAGTGGCCCGCGTCCGGGACCACCTCGTGGTTCATCGGGACCACTTGGTCACGGTGATCCGGGTGCCCTCGCCGGGGGCGGTCTGGATGTCGAAGTCGTCGACCAGCCGGCGGGAGCCGCTGAGACCGAGGCCGAGACCGCCGCCGGTGGTGTAACCGTCGGTGAGGGCGAGGTTCAGGTCGGCGATGCCCGGCCCGGAGTCGGCGAAGACGATCCGCACCCCGCGTCGCCGGCCGTCCTCGACGACGCTCACCTCGGCGGTGCCGCCGCCACCGTAGATCAGGGTGTTGCGGGCCAGCTCACTCGCGGCGGTGACCAGTTTCGTCTGGTCGACGAGGGAGAGCTTGGCCGCCACCGCCACGGTACGCACCAGCTGACGGACCCGGACGACGTCCTCGTCGCTGCCGATCGCCTGGGTCTTCGGGCCCAGGTCGACTCCCGCGGTCATGGCGATGTCGCCGCCGTCCCGGACTCGACGTCCTCGGGGTCGTCGTACCCGGGGCCGTCGTCACGGGTCGCCGCGATCAGCTCCATGCCCCGTTCCACGTTCAGCGCGGTACGGATGCCGTTGAGCGACAGGCCCAGCTCGACGAGGGTGATGGCGACCGCGGGACGCATCCCGACGACCACCGTCTCGGCGTCGAGCACCTTGGAGATCGAGGCGATGGTGGAGAGCATCCGGCCGACGAACGAGTCGACGATGTCCAGCGCGGTGATGTCGATGATGACGCCGTGGCAGCCGGTCGCCACGATCCGCTCCGCCAGGTCGTCCTGGAGGGTGACCGCCGTCTGGTCGGACATGTCGATCTGGATGGAGACCAGCAGGATGTCGCCGATCTTCAGGATCGGCACCCGTTCCATCACACCTCCCGGCGTGGGTGGCGGCGGGACGTCTCGACGCCGGTGAGGCGCAGCACGTGCCGCAGGGCGTCGGCCAGGCTCGCCTTGGTGGCGATGTCGCCGAACTCGATGCCGAGCGCGACGATGGTCTGCGCGATCTGCGGGCGGATGCCGGAGATGATGCAGTCGGCACCCATCAGCCGGGCGGCCACCACCGTCTTGAGGATGTGCTGGGCGACCTGGGTGTCGACCGCCGGCACACCGGTGATGTCGATGATCGCGTACGGCGAGCCGGTGTCGACCAGGGTCTGGAGCAGCCGTTCCATCACCACCTGGGCGCGCGCCGAGTCGAGGGTGCCGACCAGCGGCACGGCGACCACGCCGTCCCAGATCTTCACCACCGGGGTGGAGAGTTCAAGCAGCTGTTCGGCCTGGTCGGCGATCAGCCCCTCGCGGGTCTGCACGTAGGTCTCGAAGGTGAGCAGCCCCATCCGGTCGACCAGGCCGGTGACGTCGAGGATGTCCCGCAGCGACAGCTCGACGCCGTCGGTCTCGGCCAGCTCGACCAGGACGTCCTTGAGGGCGTAGATGCTGATCGCGGTCTCGGTGGCGGTGAAGCTCTGCCGGGCCCGGCTGCGGGACAGGTCGGCGAGCACCGCGCGCAGCTCGCCCGCCGCGGGCGTCTGGAGGTCGGCCAGGCCCGCGCCGCCCGCGTTGATCATGCTAGCGTGCAGTTCCTGCACCTGGAGGCGCAGCTCGGCCTGGCTCAGCCGACCGCGCAGCGAGGCGGCGACGAGTTCGGTCCACCGCTGCACGACCCGCTCACCGTGCTCACTCAGCAGCCCGACGAGCCGGTCGCCCCCGTCTGCGGTCAACGCCATGGTTACCTCCTGTGAGCTGGGCCGGCCGGACTCTATCACCGGAGGCAGACCCGGTAGTTGCCGCGCGGCAAAGGAATGATCGCTCCCACCGGAACCGCTCCCGTTCTGCGTGTCCCCCCGTTCGTGGGATACCGTTCCACCGATAACAGGAGGTCTGAATGTCCCTGACGGTGCACACGGAACAGCGCGGCGACGTGGTCGTCGTGTCGGTCGCGGGCGAACTCGACATGGCGACCGCACCGCAGCTGCAGGACCAGATCACCGACCTGCTCGACAAGGGTCGCAGCCGGCTGGTGTTCGACCTGGCCGAGGTGTCGTTCTGCGACTCGACCGGGTTGTCGGTCTTCGTCCGGGCCAAGAACAGCTGCGACGAGGCCGGCGGCGTGGTCCGACTGGCCGCCCCGCAGCGCGGCGTGCTGCGCATCCTGGAGGTCAGCGGACTGGTCGAGGTGCTGCACACCTATCCGACGGTCGAGCAGGCCGTCGCGGGTGATCCCACCCCCGCGTCGTCCTGACCGGTCTCCTCAGCGCTCGTCCTCGATGAACCGGGGACGGGCGATCACCATGCCCGCAGTCGTCTGCACGGCGAGGGCGGCGAGCAGGAAGCCCATCGGCGCGGTCCATCCGCCGGTCGCCTCGTAGAGCACCCCGACGAGCAGCGGGCCGAGCGCGGCGATCACGTAGCCGGTGCTCTGCGCGAAGGCGGACAGCGCCACCGTGCCGTCGGCCGTGCGGGCCCGCAGGCCGATGGTGGTCAGGATCAGCGGGAACGCGCCCTGACCGAAGGCGAGCAGCAGCACCCAGAGCAGCGCCCCGCCCCGGGGCGCGAACGCCAGCCCCAGGTAGGCCGCCGCGGAGAAGGCGGTCAGCCCGAACACCAGCGGGCGCAGCGTGCGGAGCCGGCCGGCCAGCGTCGGCATCAGCAGGGCCACCGGCACCCCGAGCGCGGTGACCCCGGCAAGCAGCAGGCCGGCGCTCTCCGGCCGGAAGCCGGCGTCCCGGAAGAGCTGGGCCAGCCAGCCCATCACCGCGTACCCGCTGAGCGACTGCGCGCCGAAGTAGACCGCCATCGCCCAGCCGAGCCGGGTGCGGGCCGGCCGGACCCGGGTGCGGGCGGCCGGGACCGCCGTCGGGGTCGCGGCCCGTCGGGCGGCGCGCGCCCGCAGCGCCAGCGGCACCCACGGGAGTACGGCCACCGCCGCCAGCAGCGCCCACACCCCGAGTCCGGCCCGCCAGGAGCCGAAGGCGTGCGCCACCGGCACGGCGGAGGCGGCGGCGACCGTGGTCCCCGTGGTCAGCGCCATCGTGTACGCCCCGGTGACCAGCCCGGTGCGGTGCGGGAAGTGCTGCTTGACCAGCATCGGCAGCAGGATGTTCGCCACCGCGATGCCGGCCAGGGCGAGCGCGCTGGTGAGCACGAAGACCGTCGCCGAGCCGGTGACGACGCGGAGCACCTGGCCGACGGTGAGCGCGAGCATCGCCACCACCAGCACCCGGGCCGCCGGCCAGCGCCGGATCAGCCACGGGGTGAGCGCGCCGAGACCGGCGAAGGCGATGGTGGGCAGGGTGGTGACGAACCCGGCCATCGCACCGGAGAGACCGAGTCCGGTGCGTACCTCGTCGAGGAGCGCGCCGAGGCTGGTCACCGCGGCCCGCAGGTTGAGCGCGACCAGCAGCATCCCGACCAGCACCAGCGCACCACCGGTGACCGGCGACGGAGCGCGGTGGGCCGGCCGGTGGGCGAGCGGATCGGGCGCTGCCTCGACGGCGGGAGCGGTTGGCGGGGTCATGACCTCGAACCTACAATCATGGGATGAATTTCGGCAGCTGGTGTAACCGGTGACACCGTCCGTCGATTCCCCGCCCGTGCCCCCGCGCGGTCAGCGGGTGCAGCAGACCATCGAGCAGCTCCGGGGACGGATCCTCGGCGGCGAGTGGCCGGTGGGCGGGCGCATCCCCACCGAGCCGCAGTTGGTGACGGCACTCGGGGTGGGGCGCAACACCGTCCGGGAGGCCGTCCGGGCACTGGTGCACGCCGGGGTGCTGGAGTGCCGGCAGGGCTCCGGGACGTACGTGGTGTCGACCGACGAACTGGCCCCGGTGGTGGCCCGCCGGCTCACCGACGACCGGATGGCCGAGGTGGTCGAGGTCCGCCGGGCGTTCGAGGTCGAGGCGGCCCGGTTGGCCGCGCTGCGGCGTACCCCGGAGGATCTGGCGGCGCTCGACGGCGCGCTCGCCGCCCGGGAGGCCGCCTGGCGGTCGGGCGGGGTCGCCGCGTTCGTGGAGGCGGACGTCGCGCTGCACATGGCGGTGGTCGCCGCCGCGCACAACGCCATGCTGGCCGAGCTGTACGCCTCGGTCGGCGCGGCGCTGCGCAGCACCGTCGCGCACGCCACCGGTGACACCCTGCACCCGCAGCGGCACGTCGACCACAGCCGGCTGGTGACGGCGATCCGGGACGGCGATCCCGGGCGGGCGGCGATCGAGGCCGGTGCTTTCCTGGAGTCCCCGTCCGGGGCATAGGTTGTCCCCGACGGAGAATCGGACGGCACAGGAGTACGGATGCTCAAGGGCTTCAAAGACTTCATCATGCGCGGCAACGTCGTCGACCTGGCGGTCGGTGTCGTCATCGGCGCCGCGTTCACGGGCGTGGTCACCCAGCTGACCAAGTCGTTCCTCGAACCACTGGTCCGGGTCTTCATCGTGCTGATCACCGGCCAGAAGGACGGCCTCAAAGGCTCGACCCCGGAATTCCGGGGCATCCCGTTCGACTGGGTGGCCTTCGTCAACGCGGCGATCACCTTCGCGCTGACGGCGGCGGCGCTGTACTTCCTGGTCGTCTACCCGATGAACCGGCTCGCCGAGCGGCGCAAGCGGGGCGAGGAGCCGCCGCCCGCCGCGCCGAGCGAGGAGGTCAAGCTGCTCACCGAGATCCGGGACGCGCTGCTCGCCGGCGGGCACGCCACCCCGGGGCAGCGCGGCGCGCTGGACGACGTGCTCGGCCGGCGTCCGGAGCCGCCCGCCCCGCGCTGACCCGACCGGCGCACATCGGCCCCTGCGGAATTCCCGCAGGGGCCGCATCTTGTCGTACACATGTTCGATAGAGTTCCGCCATGGAGCAGCGTAGGCACTGGTGGAACGGCAAATGGGGACGACTGGCCCGGCGGGACATCTTCCTCCGCGTCGACGCCGACCGGTGGCACGTCGAGCAGCGGGCCGGCGGCGCGGAGGGCGTCTCCCAGTTCTACGAGTACGGCAGCGCCGACGAGGCCGAGGAGACCGTCCGGGCCCTGCTGGAGGGGACGGACGCCTGGCGGGAGCTGTCCCCGCGCCCGCCCAGCGCCTGGGGGCCGGCGGTTTAGCGGTGGGTGGGGCAGGGAACCGCCCGGGGATGGAGCAGCAGGGCATGGCAGAGCAGGCGGTCATCTCCCGGATCACCACCGGCATGCGGGTGGTCGACACGGTCGGGGTCGAGATCGGCACCGTCGACCTCGTCCAGCGGGGCGATCCCAACGCGGTGACCGTGCAGGCGTCGACCGCCGATCCGGGCGGCAGCCTGGACGAGCTGATCGAGTCGGTGGCCGTCGAGGAGCCGGACGTCCCGGCCGACCTCGCCGCCCGCCTGCTGCGCACCGGCTACCTCAAGGTCTCCACCGAACTGGCCCGCACCGGCGCGGTGTACGTGCTGGCCGACCAGATCGCCACGGTCACCGACGACCAGGTACGCCTGCACGTCCCCGTCGGCGACCTGCCCCCGGAGGAGTAACCCACCCACCGCCCCCACACCCTCCCCGACCCGACAGCACGGGGGGTGTCCCTATGGGTTTGGTCAAGCGGTGGCGGGGCTTGTGGGGCGTGGTTGGTAGGGGATTTTGTCGCGGAGCATGGCGTGGAGGACGTCGCAGCGGCGTCGGGCGAGGCAGATGAGGGCGGCGTTGTGGCGTTTGCCTTCGGCGCGTTTGCGGTCGTAGTAGGCCCTGCTGACGGGGTCGGCGAGGGCGGCGAACGCGGCGAGGAAGAAGGCTCGTTTGAGGTGTTTGTTGCCGCCCCTTGGTGGGTGTTCGCCGCGGATGCTGGTGCCGGATCGTCGGGTGACGGGGGCGAGTCCGGCGTAGGCGGCGAGGTGGCCGGGGGTGGGGAAGGCGGTGCCGTCGCCGACTTCGAGGAGGATCCGGGCTGCGGTCCTGACGCCGATGCCGGGCATCGAGGTCAGGACCGGGGCGAGAGGGTGCGCATCGAGCATCCTCTCGACCTCGCCTGCGACCTGGTCACGTTGGCGTAGGACGTCGCGGAGGCTGTCGGCCAGGCGGGGCAGGATCGTCTCGGCCGCTGTTGTGCCGGGGACGGTGACGGTCTGTTCGTCGAGGGCGGTCATGATCTGTTCGACGAGCCGGTCGCCGATGCGAGGGGCGTGGACGGTGGCGATCGAGGTCAATTTCCGGCGGCCGGCTTTGCGCATGCCGGCGGGTCCGCCGCAGCGCGACAGCAACTCCAGGACCGCCTTGTGGTGGACTTTCGGGCCGAGAACCCGTTCCAGAGCGGGGTGGATCTGCGTGAGCAAGCCACGGATCCGGTTGGACACGCGGGTGGCTTCGCCAGCGAGATCGTCGTCGAACCCGACCAGCACCTCCAGCTCCGCCAGTGCTTCGTCGCCGACATCGACGCTCCGCAGCGTGTGCGGCAAGGTGCGGGCCGCGTCGGCGATGACGTAGGCGTCCCGGGCGTCGGTCTTCGCCGCACCGGGATGCAGGTCGGCGATGCGGCGCATCGCCAAGCCGGGCAGGTAGGCCACCTCATGACCGCACGCTCGGGCGACCGCGACCGGCAGGGCGCCTATCGAGGCGGGCTGGTCGACCACCACCAGTACCCGGCCGTGGCGGGCGAGCTTGTCGAACAGGTGCCGCAGCCGAGCCTCCGTGTTCGGCAACGCCGCGTCGTGCAGCCGCTTGCCGCCCGGCGCCAACCCGACCGCGTGATGACCTTCTTTACCGACGTCCAAACCGAGGTAGACGCCGTAGTCGCCGTTCACCCCACTCGCCTCCACGCATCGTTCCGTGGCCTCGGCCGCTGGTCTGGGCGTCGGACTGCCGGGAGCCACGTTACGAAGAGACCTACCCCAACACGGGTGGCCGTGTCCCTATCAGCGGTCCGCCGACGCCACCCGACCCGGCGACAACACCCCCCGGATCATGAGAACGACAGGGGCAGAAAGTCATACCGGGCCGGGCGACCGAGGAGTCCCCGGCTGGGGACGATCAAAAAGGTAACGGGGCTTGCACCCATCTCGACAGCAGCGCTCCCGGGTGCCGCGATACCTGTTGCGCGCCCTTTCGAGCTGATGACGTCAACGAATCACGGCCAGGGACCCGGCATGCCTGGTTTGGCGGCACGCGCGACACCTCCAGCGGCACACACGACAGCGTGCGGGAACGTGCGGGAACGCCGCGACACCGAGAACGGCCGCAGCGCGCTCGGTGTGGGTGCCCGTCACCGACCAACTTCTCTCTCCCCCCGGCGATGGCGCGTGCGGCGGTGAGCGGACAGTCAGGTGAGCCGTTGACGTCATCAGCTCGAAAGGGCCCGTAGTGATGTCCATGCCCGCCGCCCGCCTGCGCCTGCACGGACGTGACCACCGGCACCGGCCGGCAGAGCCCGGGGTCCGTCCGCGGCTGGTGGGGCACGGGCGAGGCGGACCAGGAGATCGGACACGCCCCGGTGTTGCTCGACAGCCGGGAACACGCGTCGGAGTTCGCGGCGACCGTCGAGCAGTACGTGCCGGACCTGCGGTTACGGGTGGTGGCGGTCGACGTGACCGCCAGCGCCCCGTGACCGCCAGCCCATACGGTCGGACCGGTCGTCAGGGGACGGGGGTGGCGGCCGGGGTGGGCGTCCGACGGCGGAAGAGCAGCAGCATCAACCAGCCGGCGAGCAGCCCCCAGAACGCCCCACCCACGCCGAGCAGGCTCACCCCCGAGGCGGTGACCACGAAGGTGACCACCGCAGCTTCCCGGCTCCGGGGATCGGGAACGACCGACGGTGGGGTGGCGGAGAGGGCCGAGGTGAGGGCGCCGGCCAACGCGCCGAGCAGCGCGAGCCCGGCGACCGCCTCGATGAGCACCGGCGGGGAGAGCAGCACCAGCGTGGTCGCCGCGCCCGCGCCGAGCCCGAGCAACGCCAGGCCGATGCCGGCGGTGACCGAGGCGATCCAGCGCCGGTCCGGATCGGGGTGGGCGTCGGGGCCGGCGGCGAGGGCCGCGGTGATCGCGGCGAGGTTGACGGCGTGCCCGCCGGTGACGGCACCGAGCGCACTGGCCAGCCCGGTGGCGCGCAGCGCCGGGGCGAGCGGCGGCCGGTAGCCGAAGCCGCGCAGCACCGCCGTGCCGGGCACGTTCTGCGCGGCCATGGTGACCAGGAACAGGGGCAGCGCCAGGCCGACCACGGCGGGCAGGGTGAACGCCGGCACGGTCGGCGACACCACCGGCCGCAGGTCACCGGGGGTGACTCCCACGCCGGTAGTGGTCACGGCGATCGCCACCGCCGCCGCCACCAGCGCGGCCGGGACCGCCCACCGGGGGGCGAACCGGTGCAGCACCAGCCAGGTCAGGATCACCGGGGCGGCGAGGGCCGGCACCTCGACCAGCGCGCGTACCGGGGCGGTGCACAGCGGTAGCAGCACCCCGGCCAGCATCGCGGCCGCCACCGGGGCGGGGATCGCGGCCACCGCCCGACCCAGGGCGGGGAAGAGACCGGCGGTGACGATGAGCAGCCCGCACAGCACGAACGCACCCACGGCGGCGGGCCACCCGCCGGGGACCGGCCCGGTGGCGACCAGCAACGCCGCGCCCGGCGTGGACCAGGCGATGGCGATCGGCATCCGGTGCCGCAGGCCGAGCCAGGTCGCGCAGATCCCGGCGGCGACGCTCACCGTGAGCAGCCCGGAGGCGGCCTCCGCCTCGCTGGCGCCGACCGCCCGCAGCCCGGCGAGCACGACGGTGAACGAACTGGCGAAGCCGACCACGGCGGTCACCACGCCGGCCAGCACCGGTTGCAACCGATCCCCCACCACACTCCCCCTCACGCCCGGCCGCCATCGTTCCGTTTACGGAACGGCGGCGTGTAGCACCATAGCCGGATGACCCCGCCTCGCCCAGCCCGCCGGCCCGCGCTCGACGCCGACGCCGGGGCGGTCGGCCACCGGCTACGCGCGCTGCGGGTCGAACGCGGGGTCTCCCTCTCCACGCTGGCCCGCACCGCCGGGGTCGGGAAGGCCACCCTCTCGGCGCTGGAGAACGGCACCCGCAACCCCACCCTGGAGACGCTCTACGCGATCACCGCCCAGCTCGGCGTACCGCTGGCGGCCGTGCTCGCCGGGCCCGCCGCCACCCCGACCGTGCGGGGCGCCACGGTCGTCGCCACCCTGCTGGAGTCGTTCACCGACACCGACGCCAGTTACGAGCTGTACCGGCTGCTGGTCCGCCCCGGCGGGGAACAGGTCTCCCCCGCGCACCAGCCCGGGGTCACCGAACACGTCACGGTCTTCGCCGGGATGCTCCGCGCCGGCCCGGTCGACGCCCCGCTCACCGCCGCCGCCGGTGGTCACCTGCGCTGGACCTCCGACGTACCGCACGGCTACGCCGCCCTCGGCGACGAGGAGGTCGCCGCCAGCCTGCTGCTGCGCTACCCCCGCACCTGACCCGCGCCGGGCACCCGGTGCTGCACCGCCCAGAGCGCCGCCTCGGTACGCGACGCCGAGCCGGTCTTGCGCAGCAGGTTCGACACGTGCACGGTCACCGTCCGCACCGAGATGCCCAGTGCCCGCGCGGCCTGCTTGTTGGACATCCCGGCGACCAGGCAGCCCAGCACCTCGACCTCCCGGCCGGTCAGCTCGGCCTCGGGCGGGGCGGCGGCCCGGGGCGACGGCAGCCGCAGGTGCTCCGGCAACGGTTCCCGGACCAACGCGTCCGGCCCCCGGCCCGCGTGCACCGCCAGCAGCTCGGTGAGCGCGTACGGGTTGCCGCCGGTGCGTTGCCAGACACCGGCACAGACCCGCGCCGGAGGCGGGCTGTCGCCGTACACCTGGGTGAGGATCTCGGCCACCTCGGCGACGCCGAGCGGGCCGAGGTGCTGGCGCACCGCGCCGCGTACCCCGCAGAGGCGGGCCAGGACGCGGCGGGTGAGGTCCGGTGCCACCGCGTCGGCCGGCGGCCGGCTCGCCACCACCAGCAGCGCCGGCAACTGCGGCGCGGTGGCCAGCTCGACGACCAGGTTGAGGCTGGCCGGGTCGAGATCGTGCAGGTCCTCCACCACCAGCACGGCCGGGCCGGCACCCACCAGCAACCGGACGGTACGCACGGCGAGCCGGAGCAGCGTGCCGGGGGCGTACCGCTCACGCGGCGCGGTCGGATGCTGGGCCAACCAGGCGAGCGCGTCGGACGGCAGGTCGAGCGCGCCGACGTCGCGGACGCTGAGCACCGCCGCCAGCCAGTCGTAGGGGGCCGGATCGTGCACCCGCGCCGTCCCGGCGAGGATCGCCGCCGGTCGGGGGGAGAGACCCTCGACGGCCGCCGCGACCAGGCGGCTCTTGCCCACCCCGGCGGCTCCGGTGATGACCGTGACGGCGGGTGCCGAGCGGCCCGTCCCGGCCACGGTGGACCACGCCCGGTCGAGCTCGGCGAGCTCTCCGACGCGACCCACCATGGACACCGGGATCATTTCTCCCACCCTACGTACTAGTGCGTAGAGACGGAGGGAGGGTGTATCCGGCAAGCTTGTCCCATGACGCTGATCCTCCGCTCGGCCATCCTCAACGACGTCGGCCTGGTCCGCACCAACAACGAGGACTCAGCCCTCGCCGGTGAACGCCTGGTCGCGGTGGCGGACGGCATGGGTGGGCTCCCGGCCGGCGAGGTGGCCAGCGAGATCGTCATCCGCATCCTGGACGAGCTGGTCCCGCCCACCGGCACCGACGAGGCCGCCGAGGCGCTACGGGCCGTGGTCTCCACCGCCAACCGGCGCATCCGGGCGGCGATCTCCGCCGACCCGGCCCGCGAGGGCATGGGTACGACGCTGACCGCCGCCCTCCTCGCCGGGGACACCCTGGTCCTCGCGCAGGTCGGTGACTCCCGGTGCTACCTGCTGCGCGACGGGGAACTGACCCAGCTCACCCGGGACGACACCTTCGTCCAGGCGCTGGTCGACCAGGGGGCGCTCTCCCCCGACCAGGCCCGCCACCACCCGCAGCGTTCCCTGGTCACCCGGGCGGTGCAGGGGGCGGACGCGCCACCGGCGATCGGGGTGCTGACCGTGTTCGCCGGGGACCGGGTGCTGCTGTGCAGCGACGGGCTCTCCGACTACGTGGCCGACGAGGCGATCCATGGGGCGCTCGTCACCTACCAGGACCGCCGGCACTGCGGTGAGCAACTGGTGAAGCTGGCCCACCAGGCCGGCGCGCCGGACAACGTCACCGTGGTGGTCTCCGACGTGACCGAGGGCTGAACCCGGGCCGACCGGGTTGCGGCCGACCGCCGGCCGGGTTGGGATGGACGGATGCTCATCCGTCGCCTGGCCGCCGAGGAACGACTGACCACCAGCTTCCCGCTCCAGGCGTACGCCTTCGAGGCGACCCCGCTGAGCCGGGAACGGGTCGACGCGTTCCACCGCTACCTGCCGTACAACAAGGGCAACCGGACCCTGGTCGTCGAGGAGGGCGGCGAGGCGCGGGCCACCGCCAGCGCGGTGCCGATGCGGCAGAACCTGCGCGGCGCGGTGCTGCCGATGGCCGGGGTCGCCGGGATCGCCACCCACCCGCTGGCCCGCCGCCAGGGGTACGTCCGCGCCCTGCTCTGCCAACTCCTCGACGAGATGCGCGACGGCGGGCACCCGGTGACCGCGCTGTACCCGTTCCGGGCCAGCTTCTACGAGCGGTTCGGCTACGTGGGGCTGCCCCGGTCGCGTACCGTCCGGTTCTCCCCGGCCGACCTGGCCCCGCTGCTGCGGGCCACCCTGCCCGGCACGGTGGGCTGGCAACGGATCGGCGTCGGTTACCCGCACTACCGCTCGTTCACCGAGCGGTGCCTGCGGGAGCGGCACGGTTTCGCGATCTTCCCCGACTTCCGGGACGTGGGGCTGCGGGACCGGGACGACAGATGGCTGATCACCGCGACCATCGACGGCAGCGTGGTCGGTGCGCTCACCTACCGGATCGACGACCACGGTGGCGACCTGGTCGGCGACGACCTGCTCGCCACCGACCCGTACGCCCGCGCCCTGCTGTTGCAGTTCCTCGCCCGGCACGTCGACCAGGTGGAGCGGATCAGCCTCCGGGTCCCCGCCGACGACCTGCCCGAACTGTGGCTGACCGACCTGGCCGTGCACGTCGAGGCCCGGGTGTCCCGGCCCGGCTCGCCGGCGCCGATGGCCCGCCTGCTCAGCGTGGACGCCCTCGCCGGGCTGCCCGCCGGGCCGGGCCGGGTACGGGTGGACCTGGTCGACGACCGGTGGCTCGCCGGCACCCACCTGCTCGACGGTGTCGACGGGCGGTTGGCGTTGGCCCCCGGCGGCGGGTCGGCGGTGACCGCCGGTGGTCCGGTGCCGACGGCTACGCTCACCGCCGCCGGGTTGTCCGCGCTGGCCTACGGGGTGCTCGACCCGGCCGAGGTGCACATCCGGGGGCTGGGTGAGGTCGGCCCGGAGGCGGCGGACGAGTTGCGCCGGCTCTTTCCCCGGGCACTGCCCTACCTGTTCGCCGACTTCTGAGCGACCGGTCCCCGGCGGGGCCGCCGGGTCTGGTCGACGCGGTGCGGGGGCGGGTACGGTCCCCGGAATGCCGCAGTGGTTGCAAGCCGGGGCGTGGGGCCTGTTGGCCGGTTCCGCTCTCCTGGTCGGGGCGACCGTCGGGTTCTTCCTGCCGGTGCCCCGCAAGGTCGTCGCCTCGATCATGGCGTTCGGTGCGGGTGTCCTGCTCTCCGCCGTCTCGTTCGAGTTGATCGCCGAGGCGCACGAGCAGGGTGGACTACTGCCGACCACGATCGGCGCGGCGGGCGGGGCGTTGGCGTACACGGGGGCCGACCTGCTCCTCGCCCGACGGGGTGCCCGGCACCGGAAACGCTCCGGCGGGGAACAACCCTCCGAGCGGGAGCAGCCGGGTTCGGGGTCGGCGATCGCGGTGGGCGCGCTGCTCGACGGCGTACCCGAGTCGGTGGTGATCGGCGCGAGCCTGCTGGCCGGCGGTCCGGTCAGCCTGGTCACCGTGGTCGCGGTCTTCCTCAGCAACGTGCCGGAGGGCCTGTCGAGCGCCGCCGGCATGCGCCGGGCCGGCCGTTCCCGCCGGTACGTCTTCGGGCTCTGGACGGCGATCACCCTGGTCAGCGGGGTCGCCGCGCTGCTCGGCAACACCCTGTTGGGTGGCGCGCCGCCGGAGCTGCTGGCCACCATCACCGCGCTGGCCGCCGGGGCGATCCTCGCGATGATCACCGACACCATGGTCCCGGAGGCGTTCGAGGACGCCCACCTGCTGGTCGGCCTGATCACCGTCCTGGGCTTCCTGACCGCGTTCGCCCTCTCCCACGCCTGACGACCGGTCCCGCCGGTGGCGGCGGTCAGTAGGGGTCGCCCTGGCCGGGGACGCGGCCCCGGAGCAGGCCGGCGGGCCGGCCGGGCAGGTCGGCGACGCCGGACATCGGCGGGCCGGCGGTGTGCGCGCCGTCGGCCATCCCGGCGAACAGCTCCTTCAGCGCGGTCACCGCGTCGAGCCGTGGCTGCCAGCCGAGTTCGGTCTCGGCGCGGGCGCTGGACATCAGCGGCGCGGCGAGCCCCAGCTCGACCCAGCCCGCGTCCACCGGTTGCAGCCGCAGCCGCCAGGTCAGCGCGGCGGCGGCGCGCAGCACCGGGGCGGCCACCGGCACCGTCCAGCCCTTGAAGTGCCGGGCCACCAGCTCCGGGGTCAGCACCGGGTCCGCGGCGACGTTGAACGCGCCGCGCGCCTCACCGAGGACCGCCCGGGCGTACGCGTCGGCGACGTCGTCGGCGTGCACCGCCTGCATCCGCAGCCGCCGGTTGGCCGGGACGAACGGAATCCGCCCGTGCCGCAGCAGCCGCACCGGGGCCAGTGGCCCGAGGAAGTACCTGGTGATCTCGGTGCCGGCGTCCCGCTGGAAGATCAGTCCGGGGCGCAGCCGGACCACCCGCAGCCGTGGATGGGCGGCCTCGACGGTGTCCAGCAGGCGTAGGGCGCACCGGCGTCGGGGCCGGGCAGCCGACGGGCGACGCCGACCAGGTCGAGTCCCGGTTCCCGACCCAGCCGGCGCAGCACCGCCGTGCCCACGTTGCCGGTGGCCCCCACGATCACGATCCGCATGCCGGGTGCGGTACCCGCTGGGCCGTCCGCCAACCCCGCGCGAGGGCGGATCGTGGGTCAGCCGCCCGCCGGGGTACGGGCCGGGCCGTTGTCGACCAGCCGGAAGGTGCTGCGCAGCGGCGCGTCACCCAACTCTTCGAGGATCAGGCCCCGGCTGGGCGAGAACTGGAGGAACGCCGAGTCGTTGCTGATCGCGTACGCGCCACCGCCCTTGCTGACGATGGTGAACAGCTGCGCGGGTCGACGCTTGTCGCAGGCCGTCCCCTCGACGGTGAGCGGCTTGCCGTTGCCGGGGTTGAGCACCTGCCAGCAGGCCGGGTCGTCGTTGGCGGGGTGGCCGTCGCGCCGGCCGTACGCCTTGATCAGGTACTTGCCACCGCCGGCCGGCGTCGGGACGAACAGCTGGCGTCCGCTGTCGTCGTCGACCTCGACGAGCGCGCCACCGTCCAGGGCCACCCCGGACTCGGTCGCCTGCACCCGGACGATGGTGACCTCCCGCTTGCCGGACAGCACCCCGCCGGCACCGGCCGTGACCGACGGCTTCCCGGTGGGCCGGGACGGGCTCGCCGACGTCGACGCCGGGGGCTTGGTCGGGTCGGGTGCCGTCGTGGCGGTGGGCGTCACCGCGTCGGAGGGCGTCGCCGGTCCCGACGGCGTGGCGGTGGCCGACCCGGTGGCGGCGGGTGTCCCGCCCCCGTCCCCGCAGGCCACCAGCGCCCCGGAGCACGCCAGCACCGCGACCCCGGTGACCCACTTCAACTTCGACATCCCCTGCTCCTCCACCGGCGACCCCGCGCGGGTGCGCGGAGTGTCCTCTGCGCCCCACCCGGACGGTGAACGCGCCACAGCATCGAACTGGACGCCGGTGACCCCCCGGCGGTTTCCCCGTACCCGGGGGAACAGGAATCTATCTGCGCCGCCGTACGCCGGGGCCGGCGGCCGGCCGGGCCGCGCCGGGGTCGGCCCCGGAGCCCGCGTCCACAGTGACCCGCGTCACGTCAATGCCGTGATTTCCATCGACCGTGGCCCCTGCCAAATGGCTGACCAGTGCGAATAGCGCGACCGTCCACTGTCGTCGAATCGTGGGCGGGTACGGGTCCGGATAGACGGTAGGGTTGGCACACATCGGCGTCGACCAGTGGCGTAGGACCGCCGCTGTCTATGGCTTGACCAGGATTGGATACGACGACTTTGGCGCACAAACAGGCCGACCGCGAAGAACCGCGCCGCGCCTCAGACGACCAGGCCGCACCGACGACACCGGGTCGCCGCGCCGGTCGACCGCAGTCGATCAAACGACGCGTGATCAGGCTGGTGCTCATTCCCAGCGTCGTCGCCCTGGTGGTCTGGCTCGTCGCCTCCGGCTATCTCATCTTCCAGGGTTTCTACAACCGCCAGGTCGCGAACAGCGTCCGGCAGGTGTCGATCCCGGCGGTCTCCGCGTTGTCCTCGATCCAGCAGGAACGGCGGCTGAGCGTCAGCTACCTCACCCAGCCGTCGCGGGATCTGAGCCGGCTCATCGAGCAGCGGCAGCAGACCGACCAGCGGGTGGCCGCCCTGCGCCCCGTCGCCGACTCCGCGCTGGCCGGCGCCCCGGACTCGATCGTGACCCGGTGGGGGACGCTGGCCGGCCTGCTCGACGAATTGCCGTCCGTGCGGAGCACCATCGATTCCCGGTCGGCCAACGGGACGGGTGTCTACGATTTCTACAACCGCCTGCTCGACGCCGCGACCGACCTCTTCGACACCCAGGCGAGAATCGTTCCCGACGTCACCGCAGCCCAGGGCGGCATCGCGGCGACCGAGGCTTTCCGCGCCAGTGACCTGATGTCCCGGGCCGGTTCCACCATTGACGGCGCTTTCGGTGCCCGCACCCTCAGCCCGCAGGACCATCTCGACTTCACCAACCTGGTCGGGGCCTATCACGCCGACCTCGCCAACGTGGCCCCGCACCTCGAACCGGAGGCCCGGGAACGCTTTGCCGCGATCACCGCCAGCGACTCCTGGAAAGAACTCGTCGCGGCGGAAAACGCCCTGGTCAGCAATGGGCCGTGGCGTTCCGGTACCCCGCGCACCCTGTCGTTCAACCGGGCCCGGTGGGAGGCCCTCACCCGGCAGGTGTCCGACGATCTGATCAACCTGACCGTGGTGCAGGCCGACACGGTCTCGGCGCGCACCCTGCGCACCGGCAACACCCAGCTGCTCACCGCCTCGCTGGGCAGTCTGGTCGCCCTGCTCGTCGTCATCGCCGCGATCATCTGGGCGATCCGGCAGTCGCAGATCCTGGTGGACCGGGCGCTGTCGGTCCGCCTCGCCCAGCTCGGCCGGGACGCCGAGGCGGTGGTCGACCAGCAACTGCCGGCGATGATGGACCGGCTGCGCCGCCGGGAGCGGGTGGACCTCGCCACCGAGCTGCCCCTGCCGGACTACGGCAGCGACGAGATCGGCCGGGTGGCCGAGGTGATCAACCGGTCGTTGCAGGCGGCGGCGGGTGCCGCGGTCGACGAGGCGAAGACCCGGGCGGCGGGTATCGCGATGCTGATGGGCGTGGCCCGCCGCCCACAGCGCCCCCTGCAACGTGGCCTGAAGGTCATCGAGGACCTGCAGAACCGGATCGGCGACGAGAAGCTGCTGGCGGAACTGTTCGACATCAACCACCAGCTCACCCAGACCCGCCGCTTCCTGGAGAACCTCGTCATCCTGGCCGGCGGTCAGATCGGCCGCCGCTTCCAGAACCCGGTGCCGGTACGCCGGGTGCTGCTGGCGGCCTTCGCGGAGGCCCAGCAGTACCAGCGGATCACCCTGCGCAGCGCCCCGGACGTGGCGATCGCCGGCCCGGCGGTGGCCGGCACCGTCCACCTGATCGCCGAGCTGCTGGACAACGCGCTGGCGTTCTCACCGCCCGAGACCACGGTCTGGGTGACCTGCATCGAGGTCAAGCGCGGCATCGCGGTGGAGATCGAGGACGCCGGCGTGGGGATGCGGGCGGACGCGTTGGAGCGGGCGAACGAACTGCTCGCCACCGCGCCCACCCCGGACGTGACGGCGCTGAAGGACGGCGCGCAGGTCGGCCTGCACGTGGTGGCGGAGCTGGCCAAGCGGGACGGCGTCCAGGTGAGCCTGCGCGCGTCGGCGTACGGCGGTCTGCTGGCGATCGTGCTGCTGCCCGACCGGGTGATCGTCACCGAGCCGTACGCCGCCGATCTGGACCGTACCGACCCCGGTGTCCTTCCGCTCGGCACCGTCGCCACGGCGATGTCGCGCCCCGGCGTCGGCGCGGTGCTGCCGGTCGGTGGCGGTCGGCGGGAGCTGCACCCCGCCGCCGGGGCCCGACCCACCGCCGTGGCGACCACGGCAGCGGGCGGTGCCGTGCAGGCGCCGGCCGATCCCACCGGGGAGCGACGCTCCGACCGCATCGGGGGCATCATGACCGAAGTTCCGGCGCAGCGTGGCGCGGTCCGCAGCGGTTCGTCCGGCCCGCAGGTCGCCGACCGGCCGCCCCTGCCGCACCGCCGGCCGCAGCAGCACCTCGCTCCCGAGTTGCGCGACGACGGTCCAGCCGGGCAGAAGCCCGACGCCACGCCGGCTCCCGCCCGGTCACCCGAGGAGGCCCGGGACCGGTTCAGCAGGTACCAGAAGGCCTGGGCCGCCGGCCGGGCGGCGAAAAACGGGGACTCCGCCAGCAGAGACGACCAAGGCAGGAACGTATGACCCACTCGGCATCGCAGAACGATCTGACCTGGATCCTCGACGATCTGGTGGAGGTCCCTGACGTGGTCTACGCGGTTGTCCTGTCCACCGACGGGCTGATCGTGCAGAAATCCACGTCGCTCCCGCAGGACGCCGGGGAACTGTTGGCCGCCGGCGCGTCGTCCCTGCACAGCATCGCCGCGGGGATGGGCCGCCGGTTCGACAGCGGCCCGGTCCAACAGGTCATCATCGAGTACGAGGGACGGACGCTGTTCGTCGCCGCCGCCGGCCAGAACGCGCGGTTGGCGGTGCTCTGCGAACAGTCCGTCGACATGGGCACCGTCGCGTACGAGATGAGCCGTCTGGTGACCCGCATCGGTGACTATCTCGGCTCCGAGGCCCGCCTAGACGGCGCGTTGCTCGCCGACCGACCCGGGTCGAAACCATGAGTCACGACGTGTGGGACGGCGACGACGAGGCGGAGGCCGGCCGGCTGGTGCCGTTGTACATCCTCGTCAACGGGCGGACGAGCCCCCGCAACACCAGCCTGGACCTGGCCACCCAGGTCATCGCCCTGCCGGCCGACCAGACCCGGCTGGAGCTGGAGTACCGGGAGATCCTGCACCAGTGCACGGGGTGGATCTCCATCGCCGAGATCGGCGCCTACCTGCACCGGCCGCTCGCCATCACCAAGGTGATGGTCGACGTGCTCCACGAGCAGGGGTTTCTGGACATCGGCTCGCCGGCACAGGAGAAGATCGCCGACCGGTGGCTGCTGGAGACGGTTCTCGCCGGCCTCCAGCGGATATAGAAGAGGGACTGATACACGTGGATCGGAAATCGGTGAAGGTCGTCGTGGCGGGCGGCTTCGGAACCGGCAAGACCACCCTGGTCGGGTCGGTCAGCGAGATTCCGCCACTGGTCACCGAGGAGGTCCTCACCCAGGCCAGCATCGGGGTGGACGACATCACCGGCGTGGAGGGCAAGTCCAGCACGACCGTCGCCCTGGACTTCGGGCGGATCACCATCAGCAACGACGTCGTGCTCTACCTGTTCGGCACCCCGGGGCAGGACCGGTTCTGGTTCATCTGGGACGAGTTGGCCCAGGGCGCGGTGGGGGCGATCGTGCTGGTCGACACCCGGCGGCTCGGCACCAGTTTCCCGGCCGTCGACTACTTCGAGCGGCGGGGCATCCCGTTCGTCGCCGCCGTCAACCGCTTCTTCGGTGAGTGCCCCTACACCGAGGAGGAGATCCGCGCCGCGCTGGAGCTGGACGAGACCGTGCCGCTGCTGTGGTGCGACGCCCGGGACCGGGCCTCCAGCAAGCAGGCGCTGATCGAGCTGGTCCGGCACGCGCTGGCCCGGCTGCCCGCCACCGCCTGAGCGACGCGACTGAGCCCGCCCCGCCGGCTCCGGCCGTAGCCGACCGGAGCCGGGCGTACCGGGCTCAGTCGGTGCCGCCGCCCGGCGTCGGGAGCTGCGCCAACCGCACCTTGAAGTGGCGGAGCAGGGGCGGCGACGAGACCACCCGGTAGCCGGGGACCCGTCCGGGTTCCTTGGCGATGTCGGCGAGCACGGCGGCCACGTACTCGAAGTGGGTGTCGGTGTAGACGCGGCGCGGGATGGCCAGGCGCACCAGTTCGAAGGGGGCCGGGGTCACCAGCCGGTGCCGGTCGTCCATCCCGCCGAGGTAGAGCGAACCCAGCTCGGCGCAGCGGATGCCCCCGTCGAGGTAGAGCTGGCAGCCGAGGGCGTGCCCGGGGAACTGCGCCGGGGACAGGTGGGGCAGCAACCGGCCGGCGTTGAGGTAGAGGGCGTGGATGCCGGCGGGCTGCACGGTGTCCACCCCGGCCTCGTTGACCAGCCGGGCCAGCCGGGCGGTGGAGGCGGCCCGCGCCCGCAGGTAGGCGGGGTCGACCACCTCGCGCAGCCCCTGGGCGAGCCGTTCGAGGTCGTGGCCGGCCAGCCCGCCGTAGGTGGAGAACCCTTCGGTGGCGATCAGGTTGGCCTCGCACCTGGCGAACAGGTCGTCGTCGCGCAACCCGATGAGCCCGCCGATGGCCGACAGGCCGTCCTTCTTGAGGCTCACCACGCAACCGTCGGCCAGCCCGAAGGCGTGGGTGGCGATCTGCCGGGGCGTCCAGTCCCGGTAGCCGGGCTCGCGCTGCCCGACCAGCCAGGCGTTCTCGGCGAACCGCGCCGCGTCCAGGAAGAACGGCACGCCGTGCGTGCGGCACAGGTCGCGGACGGCGGTGAGGTTGGCCATCGAGACCGGTTGCCCGCCGAGGCCGTTGTTGGTGATCGTGATGAGGACCAGCCCGACCCGGTCCCGTTCCGGCCCGGTGAGCGTGGCGGCCAACGCGTCGAGGTCGATGTCGCCCTTGAACGGCTCCGCGCTGTCGAGATCGAACGCGGCCGGGCAGGGCAGGTCCCGGGCTTCCGCGCCGGCCAGCGTGACGTTGGCCCGGGTGGTGTCGAAGTGGGTGTTGCTGAGGCAGAGCTGACCGGGTGCGAGCAGGCTGGTGAACAGCACCCGTTCGCCGGCCCGCCCCTGGTGCACGGGGAGCAGGTGCGGGTAGCCGGTGAGGTCGCGTACCTCGTCGCGGAACCGGAACCAGGAGCGCGCCCCGGCGTAGGACTCGTCGCCGAGCGCGGCGGCGGCCTCCTGCGCGGCCGAGGTGGCCCCGGTGCCGGAGTCCGACAGCAGGTCGATGGTGATCTGGTCGGCGCGCAGCTCGAACGGGTTGTATCCGGCGTCCGCGAGGGCCTCCCGCCGCTCCTGCGGGTCGAGGAAGGGGATCGGTTCGACCACCTTGATCCGGTACGGGGGCAACATCTCGTAGGCGTCGACGGCCACTACTCGCTCCTCGATGGACAGTCAGGGGTGTCCCGCGCCGGCCCGGCCGGTCGGGGTCGCCAGCGCCGTGCGGTCGACGGTCACCGGGCGGCGTACCGGCGGGGTCACCTGGTACGCCTCGGCGGACAGGTAGACGGTCACCCCCGGTCGGGGGGCGCCCAGCCGCAACGACAGGTGCGGGATCAGCCCGACGCCGTCGCGCAGCGGCCGTCGGGCCACCGCGGCGAGCGCCCGGTCCAGCACCGTGCGGCCGAAGCCGTACCGGTCCAGGACCGCCACCACCCGGTCGTACGCCTCCTCGTCGTCGTCGACGTAGCCCCGGATCGGCACGTAGAGGCTGTAGCCGACCGGCCGGTCCGCCCCCTCGACGAGGGTGTAGCTGCCCACCAGCGGAAGACCGGTGAACCGGGTCCGGCCGCCACCGGCCAGCGTGGCGAACTCGGCGAGCCGGGTGGTGTCCACGCCGTCGGCCACCCCGGCCGCCCGGAGGACGTCGGGCACCCCGGCGTCGTGGTGGGTCAGGTAGACCTTGACCCGGGCCTGCGCGTCGTCGTGCAGGTCGAGGGCGAAGAACGTCAGCCGGTCCTGGTGGCCCAGTTCGCCCGGCCGGATGCCGTGGTCGAGCATCGCCCGGTAGGACCGGCCCAGGCCGAGCCGGTGCAGCGCCTCGGAGATCAGGCCCGGCGCCCGGTCGACCCCCCGGAGTTCCGGGTTGAGATAGACCTTGAACTCGGGTCGCCGGCCGCTGCGGAACACCAGTGAGCACCAGAGCGCGAAGGCGCCCTGCGGGTCGTCGGTGGTGAACAGGTCGCGTACCGAATCCAGCCGGGACGTGGACAGGCCGGCACGGTGCGCCTGGGTGTCGAGGAACCGCTGGGTGGCGAGCATGTTGGTCGACCGGCCGGGTGGCGCACCCAGCGTCTCGCCGAGAATCCGTACGGTCGGCGGTTCGGTGGCGCTGAACGCGATGGAGAACTCCACCGGAGTGTGGTCGTCCGCGACATTGGACGGCCAGCGCGGCGGGGCCGACAACGGCTGTGCGCCGGCTGGTCCGAGCAGGCTTTCCAGCAGTTCCGACGGCTCTGCCGTACCGATTCCGCCCGCCTCGCACAAGCGCCGTAGCTGGTCGCCCAGACGATCGGAAAGGGACACCTCGTCCATCGATTCTCTCTCCCGATCAGGCTGACGACCAAAAGAGACCTTAAGAAGCATTTCACGACAAGGTCAAGATTGATCACAACTTGCAATGACATAACGGGAGCGAGACCGGCAAATCACCTCCGGCAATTACCCAGAGTCGTGTACAGGATACGTCACATGGAGTTGACGACCGCCCGGGGGTGCCCGGGGACGGAACTGGCCGACGCGCTCCGGCAGGCCCGCTGACGGCGCGCCGCGCCGACGTCACGGGCCTGCCGGGCCGGTCACTCGTGGATGACCTCCTGTTGCAGTACGCCGAGGTAGCCGTGGGCGGCGATCCGCTGCGCGCGGTCGGTGTAGAAGTCGGGGTCGTCCGGCAGGACGGTGGCCAACCCGTCGACGTAGCGGTTGAACATGCAGAACGCGGCCGCGATCAGCACGGTGTCGTGGATCTCCACGTCGGTGGCGCCCTCGGCCCGGGCAGCGGCCACCAGGTCCCCGGTGACCTCGCGGCCACCGCGCTGCACCGCGCCGGCCACGTCCAGCAGCGCCCGCATCTTGGCCGACACCGGCGCGCTGTCGACGTCGTCGTGCACCTGCTCGACCAGGGGCATTCCCTCGGGGAGTTGCGCCGCCGCGTACGCCGCGTGGGCGGAGTAGCAGTACCGGCACTCGTTGAGACCCGACACATAGGCTGCGATGAGTTCTCTTTCGCCCCGGGTCAACGTGCCCGGGCCACACAGCAGGGCCTCGACCAGCGCGTTCAGCGGCAACGCCGTCTCCGGCCGGAAGCGGAACAGGCCGCGGATTCCGGGTTCATTCGTATTGAGCGTGATGTGTGGCACACGAACTCCTTCGCCGACGCGTGGAAAGCCCGGACCTGCGGAGACCCGGGCCGGCGTCAGATTGGGCCACCACCATGGCCACCGTCAATGTTCCGCGCATTTTTCCTGGTCGGGCGGCCGACTCCGGGAACGCCGCGACCGGGGGCGAGGGATGCCGCCGGGGAGTTCGTCGCCGGCCCGGCGGGTTCCACCGTTGCGACGGGCGTCGCGCGGGGGTCACCGGACGCCGGCCGGGTGGGCCCGGGTCACTGCCGGGTCCGGGGCGGTGAGCTGCCCGGACGGGGCACGCTAGCCTCTGCCGGCATGTCAGCATTCGGCGACTCGCCAAACGTCCTGTTCGCGACGACCGTGACGGCGACCCGGCAGCTGTCGCCCGGGTTCGTCCGGGTGACGCTCGGCGACGAGCGGCTGCGGGAGATGGCCCCGTACCAGCTCGACCAGCGCATCAAGATCATGCTTCCGGTCGACGGCGGCTACCCGGCCGAGCTGCGGGCGGGGCAGCCCGAGCAGACGTGGCGACGCGAGTGGCGGTCCATTCCCAGCAGTGTGCGCCCGAGGCTGCGCAGCTACACCGCGTACCGGACCCGGCCGGCGGCGGGCGAGCTGGACCTGGACTTCTACCTGCACCAGCCGCACGGCCCGGCGAGCGGCTGGGCGGCGGCGGCCCGGCCGGGTGACCGGCTGCTCCTGTCGGGCCCGCACGTGGGGGCCGGCCACCCCGGGTACGGCGTGCAGTGGGAGCCGGGGCCGGCGACGCGGGTGCTGATCGCGGCGGACGAGACGGCATACCCGGCGGTGCGCGGCATCCTGTCCGGCCTCGGTCCGGGGGTGCGGGCGACGGTCCTGCTGGAGGCCGGCGACGCGGCGGACGCCGGCACCCTCGACGACGTGGCCGCCGGTCACCAGGTCGAGGTCCGGCTGCGGGGCGACGCCCGGGGCGGGACGACGCTGACCGGGCTGGTGGCCGACTGGCTGGCCGGCAACGGTCGGGCGGCGGCGACTGCGGGAACCGACTTCTACGCCTGGGCAGCTACGGAGAGTAGCAAGATTGTCGTGTTGCGCCGACTCTTCACCGAGGCGCACATCGATCCGGAACAGGTGCACACCCAGGGCTACTGGCACGACCGGCCAGCCCGCGAAGAGATCGATGATTAGGTAATGCTAACCTAAACATCGCCGCGAGTAATCACTGTCAGTAGCCAGACGGGAACCTGCACCATGCGCACGCCCACCCCTCGGACAATCCGCCGACGTCTCCTCGCCCTCACCGTCGCCTCGGCGGCGGTGCTCGCCGTGGCCGCCTGCGGCTCCGACGACTCCGACCCGGCGGGCAGCGTCGGCGACACCAGAACCGTCGAGCACGCACGCGGCAAGACCGCCGTGCCCAACAAGCCGACCCGGGTCGTCGTCCTCGAACCGGTCCAGCTCGACACCGCCATCGCCCTGGAGATCACCCCGGTCGGCGCGGCCGTGCTCAGCGAGGCAGCCGGCGTGCCCAAGTACCTCGGCGACAAGGCCGCCGGCATCACCACCGTCGGCACCGTCCAGGAACCCAACGTGCAGAAGATCGCGGCCCTCAAGCCCGACCTGATCATCGGCACCGAGTCCCGCCACTCCGCCCTCTACGACCAGCTCACCGACGTCGCCCCGACCGTGTTCATGGCGTCCCAGGCCGACCCGTGGCAGGACAACGTGAAGTTCACCGCCACCACGCTCGGCGGAGCGGACTCCGCCGACAAGCTCCTCACCGGCTTCCAGCAGCGGTGCGCGGAGATCGCCAAGAAGTTCGGCACCGCCGGGAAGACCGCGCAGCTCATCCGCCCCCGCGACGGCGTCCTCACCCTCTACGGGCCCACCTCGTTCGCCGGCAGCGCGCTGGAGTGCGTCGGCTTCACCACCCCTAAGCGCGACTGGGAGAACTCCATCTCGGTCGACGTCTCCCCCGAACGGGTGCTGGAGGCCAAGGCCGACCACGTCTTCGTCACCACCGTCGACGTCAACGACCGCAGCACCATCCCCGCCTCGGTCACCGCCAACGCCGCCGCCTTCCCCCGCCTGCACCTCGTCGACCAGTCGTTCTGGATCACCGGGGTCGGCACGGTCGGCGGGCAGGCCGTCCTCGACGACCTCGAACGCATCCTCACCGCGTCGAGTTGACCACCACCGCACCCGCCCGCGCGGCACGGCCGACCACCGGCCGTGCCGCGCGTCGCCGTACCACCCGACGCTGGCTGGCCGGCGCGGTCGTCGTACTCCTGGGGTCGCTGGTGTTGTCGGTCTTCGTGGGCGCGAACCCGGTGCCCCCGGCGGACGTCTGGGCGGCGCTGCGGGGCGCGGGCAGCGACACCGCGCAGTACGTCGTCTGGGGACAACGCCTACCCCGCACCCTCGCCGGGCTGCTCGTCGGTGCCGGGCTCGGCGTGGCGGGCGCCCTGATGCAGGCATTCACCCGCAACGCGCTCGCCGAACCGGGCATCCTCGGCGTCAACGCCGGCGCTGCCGCGTTCGTCGCCGCCGGCATCGCCTTCTTCGGGATCACCTCGCCGGCCGGCTACATGTGGCTCGCCCTGCTCGGCGCGCTCCTGGTCGCCGTCGCCGTGTACGCCGTCGGCGGCGCCGCCGACCTGCGGGCCACCCCCACCCGGCTGCTGGTGACCGGGGTGGCGACCGGTGCCGTGCTCGCCGGCCTGACCACCGGGATCACCCTCACCCACCCCGACACCTTCGACCGGATGCGCGGCTGGAACGCCGGCAGCCTGCTCGAACGCGACACCGCCGTGGTGCTGCCGGTGCTGCCGCTGATCGTGGCCGGGCTGCTCGCCGCGCTGGTCGCGGCCCGCAGCCTCAACGCGCTCGCGCTCGGCCCCGACCTGGCCGCCGCCCAGGGCGTCAGCCTGGTCCGGACCCGGCTGCTCGTGCTCGGTGCGGTGACCCTGCTCGCCGGTGGGGCGAGCGCCATCGCCGGCCCCATCTCGTTCGTCGGGCTCGTGGTGCCGCACCTGGTGCGCTGGGGCGTCGGCACCGACCAGCGCCGCATCCTCGCCGGATCGTTGCTGGCCGGCGGGATGCTGGTGCTGCTGGCCGACGTACTCGGCCGGGTCGCCGTCCTGCCGAGTGAGATGCCCGTCGGCATCGTCACCGCGTTCGTCGGCGCGCCCGTGCTGATCGCGCTGGCCCGACGCCGACGGGCGACCGCGCTGTGAGCCGGCCGGTCCGCCGCACCGCCGGAGGTCGCCGGCTACTGCTCGGCACCGACCGCCGGCACGTGGCCGTCGGCGTACGCGAAGCCGCCGTCTGCGCCGCCGCCACGCTCGTCGTCGCGGTGCTGGCGGTCGTCGGCCTCTGGCTGGGTGACTTCCCGCTGCGCCTCGACGAGGTGCTCGGCGTGCTCGACGGCCGGATCGACGGGCTGACCCGCACCGTCGTGCTGGAGTGGCGGCTGCCCCGCATCGCCGCCGCCGTCGCCTTCGGCGCGGCGCTCGGCGTCGCCGGGGCGATCTTCCAGACCATCACCCGCAACCCGCTGGCCAGCCCGGACATCATCGGCCTGGCGAACGGCTCGTTCACCGGCATGCTGATCGCCCTGCTGCTGCTCGGCGGCGGCTGGCACCTGCTGATGCTCGGCTCGCTCGCCGGTGGCCTGCTCGCGGCGCTGGCGATCTACCTGCTCGCCTACCGGGACGGCCTCTCCGGGTTCCGGTTCATCGTCGTCGGGGTCGGCGTCTCCTCGATGCTCGCCGCCACCAACACCTGGCTGCTGCTCCGCGCCGACCTGGAGACGGCGCTGTTCGCCGCCGCCTGGGGCGCCGGTTCGCTCAACGCGGCCACCGCCGACGTGGTCTGGCCGGCCGCCGCGATCATCCTGGTGCTGCTGGCCGTCACCCCGCTGTGGGCGGCGGCCCTGGCCCAACTCGAACTGGGCGACGACGTCGCCGCCGCCAGCGGAGTCGCGGTCGACCGGAACCGCGCCGTCCTCGTGGTCATCGCGGTCGCCCTGGTCAGCGCCGTCACCACCGTCGCCGGCCCGATCTCCTTCGTCGCCCTGGCCGCCCCGCAGATCGCCCGCCGGCTCGTCCGGGCACCCGGTCTGCCGCTCGCCGCCACCGCCGGGGTCGGGGCGCTGCTGCTGCTCGGCGCCGACCTGATCGCCCAGCACGTGATCCCGCTGACCGTGCCGGTGGGGGTGGTCACGGTCACCCTCGGCGGCGCGTACCTGCTCTGGCTGCTCGTCCACGAGATCAGGAGGACCCGATGGTCGACCAGCTGACCGCGCGGCTGCGGGCCGAGCACGTCACCCTCCGGTACGACCAGCGGACCGTCAGCGCCGACCTGTCGTTCGCCGTGCCCGACGGCTCGTTCACCGTGCTCATCGGGCCCAACGCGTGCGGCAAGTCGACGCTCCTGCGGGCCCTGTCCGGGCTGCTCCGCCCCGCCGAGGGCCGGGTCACGCTCGACGGATCGGACCTGGTCACCCTGCCGGCCAAGGAACGCGCCCGGCGGATCGCGCTCCTGCCGCAGACCATGACCGCGCCCGAGGGGATCACCGTACGTGAACTGGTCGGCCGGGGCCGCTACGCCCACCAGCGGGTGCTGCGCCGCTTCTCCCACGCCGACGAGGAGGCCGTCGAGTCGGCGCTCGACTCCACCGGCACCACCGACCTGGCCGACCGGCGGGTCGACGAACTCTCCGGCGGACAACGCCAGCGGGCCTGGATCGCCATGGTGCTCGCCCAGGAGACGCCCCTCGTCCTGCTCGACGAGCCCACCACCTACCTGGACGTGGCACACCAGATCGACGTGCTCAACGTGCTGCACCGCCTGGTCACCCGGGGACGCACCGTGGTGGCCGTGCTGCACGACCTCAACCACGCCGCCCGGTACGCCACCCACCTGGTGGCGATGCGCGACGGCCGGATCGTGGCCGAGGGGCACCCGGCGTCGACGGTCGGCGCCGGGCTCGTCACCGAGGTGTTCGGGATGCCGAACCAGGTCGTCCCCGACCCGGTCACCGGAGCACCCATGGTCGTACCGGCCGACACCAGGGAACCGGCCGCGGGGTGAGGTGGGGTGACCGCCCGCCCGGCTGTCGGGGGCTGCCCGCAGGCGTACCCGAACCGGAGGACGTGGTCGGGTAACCTGTGGGCCGACGGGCCGCTAGCTCAATGGCAGAGCTGAGGACTTTTAATCCTTAGGTTCAGGGTTCGAGTCCCTGGCGGCCCACCACCTGAACTGACAAACAGGCCCTCATCGCCTTTCGCGTTCACCCCTTACAACCGCCCTGTGCCGGGCTGGGGCTTGGCGGCCGACCAGACGCAGCCCAACTCCCGGGGCGGCGGCCCGCCGTCCGTCCCGGGAGCGACCACGGTCTGGTCAACGCCACTGCATGAGATTGTTGACGATCTCGGGCGTGATCCGGGTAGCGATGTTGTTGGCGAGGCTGGGCCCGGTGGCGTACGGGTTGGTGGTGAGGATCGCCGCGACCGTGATGGGTGGGCAGTCGGCACAGGGGGCCGGCGGCGGCGGGCACGGGCATGGTTTCACCAGTACCGGTGGCCGGGGGCACAGCTCGTCCCAGTCCGTTGCGGAGAACAGCGCCGACACCGGCGGCTGGGCGAAATAGATCGGGCTGCCGTCCTGCCCACTGGTGAAGGGGTGCCGGACGTAGAGGAAGTTCGCGTCCTCGGCGCGGACGGAGTCGCTGCTGGTCCACTGCCCAGGCCGGTCGGACGGATATCCCTGGGTCGTCGTGCACGACCCGGTCGTGGTTTGTGTCGGGTAGCCCAGGCCGAACCAGCCGGTCCTGGTGCCGACCGTGCAGTTGAGCCGGGCCGCCCCGTAGTCGTGGGCCGGATCTCCCCCACCCGGGGCGTTGGAACGCCCGGTCCAGCCCACTGGCGCGAACAACTGGACGGCGGCGCACGAACCGAACGGCGCGTTGCTGCCATCGGAGCCCGGGTACGCCACGATGTTGGGACGCCACGTGCCGCCCGGACCGGTGTGCAGGCAGTGGCCAGCAGACGCGACCGTACGTTCACTGATCATGAAGCCCGTGCACTGGCCACCGGGGAACGTCAACCGGACGGTGGCACTGGCGGGATACCCGGTGGTCGGGCTGACCGGTGTCCGTGTGTCGGGACCGAAGATCGCGGCGGACGCCGGACTCCCCGGAGGTGCCGCAGCACCGACAACCACCGCGACAAGGGCTATCAGCAACCATCTCTTCTTCACCATGGCTCTCCTCTGGCCGGGCGGGGTGTTCCCCTTGTCCACCAGGCTGCGCCGACGCGACGTGTCCGGCCGATTCCCGGAAGCCCCCGGACAACGATCAGCGTCCAGCAACGGACGGCCCGGCTCGGGGTGATCCACGCAGTGGCGGCCCCGCACGCCTTCGAGGTCACCTCCGACGGCCAACTCCACACGAAGAGCCCATGTGCGCGATGAAGCCCGATCCGCAATGTTCCACTGTGGACGTAAGCTATGCTCTGCGCTCGGGCTGGCCGGGCCGGGTGGTGCAGGCACCGGAGGCAACCGTCGAGGCCCCTGACAGACCCGGGTTGACCTGCGGCGACTCCGCACCACGGCGGGTGGGTTTCCCCGCCGCCACCCCCGGAAGGACCGAGGCAGATGTACGACGCCATCGTGATCGGTGCCCGCTGTTCGGGCGCGTCCACCGCGCTGCTGCTCGCCCGGCAGGGCCACCGGGTGCTGGTGGTGGACCGCGCCTCGTTCCCCAGCGACGTCATCTCGACACACTTCCTCTGGCCGCACGGGATGTCCTACCTGAACCGCTGGGGGCTGCTCGACGAGGTTCTCGCGGTCACCCCGGCACACACCACGGTCGAGGTGGTCAACGACGGCATCTCGCTTACCGGTTCGGTGCCGGTCGAGCTGCTCCGGGAGTACTTCCGGGACCTGCACGGCGACGACTCCGGCGTGGTGCAGAGCTACGCCTCGGTGCGGCGGCGGGTGCTCGACCAGATCCTCGTCGACGCGGCGGCCGGGGCCGGGGCCGAGGTACGCACCGGGTTCACCGTCCGTGAGCTGGTCGTGGAGGACGGGCAGGTGGTCGGCGTACGGGGGCGTGGAGTCGACGGGGAGCAGGTCGAGGAGCGGGCCCGGATCGTGGTCGGCGCCGACGGCCGGAACTCGTTCGTGGCCCGTACCCTCGGGTTGCCGAAGTTCGACGAGCGGCCCCGCTGCACCTTCGCGTACTGGAGCTACTGGTCCGGTTTCGACCTCGGCCCGGCGCAGCTGCACCGGCGCGGCCGGCTGGCCTGCGCGGTGGTGCCGACCAACTTCGGGCAGAACATGGTGCTGGTCTGGGGGCCGAGCGAGTGGTCGCGGGAGTTCCGCGCCGACGTGCCGGGCAACTACCAGCGGGCCCTGGACTTCGTCAGCCCGGAGCTGGGCGAGATGGTACGGGCCAAGGGGACCCGCGAGGAGCGCATCTACGGCACCCTGGACCAGTCGGCGTTCCTGCGACCGCTGCACGGGCCGGGCTGGGTGCTCGTCGGTGACGCCGAGTCGGCCAAGGACCAGTGCACCGCGATCGGCATGACCCACGCCTTCCGCGACGCGGAACTGGTCAGCGCCGCGCTGGACCGGTGGCTGCGCGGTGCCGCGTCGATCGACGAGGCGATGGCCGCCTACGGGGGCCGCCGTCGCAGCCAGAACGCCGCCGCGTACCACGACTACGTCTGCACGTTGGCCGAGATGCGGCCGTACCGGCACGACGAGTTGCAGCTGTTCGTCGCGTTGCGGGGCAACCAGCAGGAGACCGACCGGTTCATCGCCACGCACGCCGACGTCGCCCCGGTGTCGGAGTTCTTCCAGGCGTCGAACCTCTTCCTGCTCAACGACGCCGCGAAGGAGTCGTCGGCCGACCACGCGGTGTTCGCCGACTTCGCCGCGACGTCCCGCTCGTACCAGCAGAACCTGTTCGCCTGATGACGCACCCGGGAGACGGCACCGTGACCATCGAGCTGGACCAGCGTGACGACGGCGAACTGATCGGGATCATCCTGGCGGCGGCCCGGCGCGGGGACGCGGCGACCATGGCGCGTACCGCGTCGGAGGTCTCCGAGATGACCCGCAACTGGGCCACCCACGTCCCGTGGGACGACCTCGGGTCGCTCGACGGCGACGAACTGGCCCGGGTGGTCGAGGACCTGACCGAGATGTGGGAGCCGGCCCACCTGCGCAACCCCGTCGACCCCGACGAGGAGTACGCGCTGGACAAGAACGCCTACGACTTCTACCGGCCCGCCGGGCGCAACCTGCTGACCCGTACCGAGGACTTCTACGACTGGGTGCAGGCCCGCCGTCGTACCGAGACGTGGCAGTACTCCCGGGTGCTGGAGGCGGCGCCGGACAGCGTCGCCCAGATCACCAACGACCTGGGCCGGCGGGCCCGGGGCATCAACTTCAACTCGCAGGACTACCTGTCGTTCAACACCCACCCGGGGATCCGGGAGGCGGCGGCGAAGGCGATGCACGACTACGGGCCGCACAGCGCCGGCTCGCCGATGGTGCTCGGCAACACCCGCATCTCGGACGACCTGGAGGCCGCCCTCGGCGACCTGGTCGGACTCGACCACGTGACGCTCTTCCCGACCGGCTGGGCGGCCGGTTTCGGGGCGGTCGTCGGCCTGGTCCGGCAGTCCGACCACATCCTGATCGACCGGCTGGCCCACTCCTGCCTCCAGCAGGGGGCGCGGGCGGCGACCCGCAACGTGGTCCGCTACGAGCATCTCAACGTCGAGGCGGTCCGCCGGCACCTGACCGGGATCCGGGCCACCGACAGCCGCAACGGCATCCTGGTGGTCACCGACGGGCTCTTCTCGGTGGACGCCGACTGGCCGGACCTGGTCGCCCTGCAACGCCTCTGCCGGGAGCACGACGCCACGCTGCTGGTCGACGTGGCGCACGACCTGGGCTCGATGGGGCCGGGCGGCACGGGCGTGCTGGGGATGCAGGGCCTGCTCGGTGAGGTCGACATCGTGATGGGGGCGTTCTCCAAGACGTTCTGCTCCAACGGCGGTTTCGTGGCGTCCCGGTCGCCGGCCCTGAAGCAGTACGTGAAGATGTTCGGCGGCTCGCACTTCTTCTCCAACGCGCTCTCCCCGGTGCAGACGGCGGTGGTGCGGGAGGCGGCCCGGATCATCCGGTCGGCCGAGGGGGACGCGCTACGGGCGCGGCTCTTCACGGCGATCCACGCGCTGCGCGACGAGCTGACCGGGCGGGGCCTGACCTGCATGGGTGAGCCGTCCCCGATCGTGCCCCTGCTGATCGGCAACGAGAAGCTGGCGCGGACGGCGAACCGGCTGCTCTTCGACCGGGGGGTGCTGGCGTTCATGGTCGAGTTCCCGGTGACCCCGACCGGTTCGTCGCGGTTCCGGCTCCAGGTGCAGGCCGGGCACCGGCCCGAGGAGGCGCGCGAGGCGGCCCGGATCATCGAGGGCGCGCTCGCCGACTCGCGGGCCTACCTCTCCAGCGCGTTCGGCAGCGCGCCCCGCTGACGGGCGCGTTACCCCTGCGGCTCCATCCACAATGGCGTAACGTGTCGATCCGGTCGCCGTGCGG
This sequence comes from Micromonospora sp. HM134, assembly GCF_007833915.1. Lineage (NCBI taxonomy): Bacteria > Bacillati > Actinomycetota > Actinomycetes > Micromonosporales > Micromonosporaceae > Micromonospora > Micromonospora sp. HM134. The sequence goes on along the minus strand of NZ_CP041061.1, from coordinate 260,671 downwards.
AGGTGAGAGGCGTGCCACCACGCAGACCCAGACGGACCAGGGGCCAGCGCAGACCGGAACCGCCGCAGCCGGCAGCGGCCACGCCCCGGGAAGCGGTCACGCCGCCGGAAGCAGCCGAGCCCAGGGAGGCCACGCCGCAGCCGACGGGACCGCAGCCGGTGCCGGCCGCGCCGCTGTCGGACGGGCAGCCGGATGCCGCCGCTGACCGGTCCACCCGGCGCAAGCTGCTGCTGGCGGCGGGTGGGGCGGCGGCCAGCGCGGTGATCGGCACGGTGATCGGCGCGGTCGCCAACCGGATCACCTCCGCGGAGCAGGCGGTACGCGACGACCGCGCGGTCGAGCAGGCCAAACGGGCCGACGCCCAGCGGAAGCCGCCGATCGCGACCAACGCCTACTACTACGACCGCTCCGACGAGGCGGTGGTCTGGGCCCTGGCCACGCCGCTGACCGGCGACCAGCGGCAGCGACTCCTCTCCCGGTCGCTGCCGGCCGAGGGGGAGGTCGCGGACACCTTCCCGGACGTCGTGAACGGGGTGGTGCGCTCCGTCGACGGGCGGCTGGCCCGGGTCCTCACCCGGCTCCGCGTCTCCGCGGTCGGCCAGTGGACCGGCCCGGTGTTCGTCAGGCAGATCCGCGCGCGGGTGCTCAAGCGTTCCGCGCCGCTGTCCGGCGCTCTCCTCCTCCGGGGGAGCCAGGGCGACGGGGAGCCGCTGAGCATCGGTTTCGACCTGGACGAGCCGGAGAGCGTCGCCCGGGTGATCAGTCCGAAGGACGAGACGCTCGGTGCGGCCTACGTGGACCGCCGCGCGCTGACCCTCAGCCCGGGTGAGCCGGTGACCATCGACGTCCAGGCGTACACCGACCGGTCGTACTGCGAATGGGTCATCGAACTGGAACTCGACCTCGGCGGCGAGAAGCGGGTGCAGGTGGTCGATGACCACGGTCGGCCGTTCCGCAGCACCGGCGTGGCCGCCCGCTACCAGGACCGGTACCACGTGAGCCTGCTCGACGGCTGGACCGCGGACGGCGCCGGACCGCCGGTGTGGAAACTGTGAACACCGGCCGGCGGCAGACCGCCCTGCTCGTGGTCGCCCTGGTCCTGCCCGCCCTGCTGGCCTTCGGGGTGGTCCGGTTGCTCGGGGCGCGGGACGGGGCGGGACACCGGGCCGCGTCGCCTCCACCGTCGGGCCCGGCCAGCCCGTCCGACGCGGTCGGCGTCGGCCCGGTCCTCGACGTGACCGCCCGGATCACCGGCACCGAGGACGGCACCGAATTGACGTTCCTGACCACCCGGGCCCGCGCCGAGGCGGGACCGCCGGCCCCGGTCACGGACTGTCGGCAGTTCGCCGGGTGGGCGCAGCGCGACGGCGGCATCCCGGTGGGTGTCGCGCCGGTGCACGCCCTGTCGGTGCACGCCCGGCGCACCCTCGACATCGGTGGCGTGTCCGTGGCGGCGGTGTCGGTCACCGACGTCGACCTGTCGGGCGGGGACGGTCCCTGGGTCGAGTTGGCCTGCCGGGACGACGCCCCGGCCCCGGCCACCACCCCTTCCGGCAGCGGACGGCCGGCGGGCAGGTGGGAGGGGGACCCCGGTCGGCCGCGCGTCCTCGTCGCCGGGCAGACGATCGAGCTGCCGGCCCCGCTGGGCCCGCCGTACGACGGCGGCGAGGTGTTCCCGCACGGCACGGTCGACTACCAGCTCCGGGTACGGATGGAGATCGACGGGGTGGTCGAGGAGCACCGGCTGCGCAACGGCGACGTGCCCTTCCGGTGCTGTGCACGGGTCACCCACATGGGTTTCCAGGCGGCCCGCTACGAGTGGCGGGTGTCGCCCGCGCGTTCGCTGCGGTACTGCGCCGAGCTGCGGTGGACCGGGCAGCCCCCGCCGCCGAAGTGTGAGCTCAGGCGCGGCTGAGCCGGACGGGACGGAGCCGCACCGCTCCGGCAGCCGGAGTGTCGCTGTTGACGCGGACGGGGTGACGTGGTGTGCTCCCTGCGTTAGCGCTAACGACAATCATAATCGTTATCAGCCTGAGGAGCGCCCATGTCTCTCACCGTTCCATCCGCCCTGCTGGAAGCCGCCGAGGCGGGCCCCGTCGACGACCGGGACTTCGTCGCCTGCGTCCGGGAATCGCTGCCGTACGCCTGGCAGACCGTGAGCCGGGTCGTCGCCGACCTGGAGTCGTCCGGCGCGGACCGGGCGGACAACGTCGTACCGCCGCCCGGTGACGCGGAGCGGGGGCAGTTGCTGCGCGCGATGGCCAGCGACGCCATCCGGGCCAGCCTGGAGCGCCACTTCGGGGTCAGGCTGGCGTTCCAGAACTGCCACCGGGTCGCCGCGTTCCGGCCGGCGGCGGTCGACTCGGAGCCCTACCGCCGGTTCGTCTCCACCCGTGGCCAGCTCCTGAACCAGTCACCCGAGCTGCGCAACTGCTGACCCGCCGCACGGGTGGGCCGGACCGGGGAGAACCGTCCCGGTCCGGCCCACCCGGCGACGTGGCCGGGTCGTCAGCGGGCGCACTCCGCGCAGGTGCCGAAGATCTCGAAGGTGTGCCCGACCTCGGTGAAACCGTGCTGGGCGGCGACCTGGTCGGCCCACCGCTCGACCGCCGGCCCGGCCACCTCGACGGTGCTGCCACACCGGCGGCAGACCAGGTGGTGGTGGTGCCGGCTCTGGCTGCACCGGCGGAACAACTGCTCGCCGCCGGGCAGCCGGGTGGAGTCGATCTCCTGGGCGTCGACGAGCAGTTGCAGGGTGCGGTAGACCGTGGTCAACCCGACCCGGGCCTTGCGGGCCAGCAGCATCTGGTGCAGTTGCTGCGCGGTGTGGAAACCGTCGACCTCGCGCAGCAGCGCCAGCACCTCGCCGCGCTGACGGGTGTTCCGGGTCACGTTCGGCATCGCCTGGGTCACCGTACCGCCGTCTCCGCTCGTCGCCCCGGCCCCCGCCCGGCGGCCGTCGCTGCTCCCCGCCCCCACCGGTCCACGCGGAGGCCGTACCCATTATGCGCTGCGGATACGGGCACCCCACGGCCCGTGGCGGCCCGGGGACGACGGCCGCCGGGGGCGGGTCAGGCCACGGCCGCGACCGTGGTGAGGGCCGCGTGCCGCGACCGGGCGACCACCGCCAGCTCGGTCGCCGGTACGAGTTCGTACTCGGGCACCCCGGCGCGCAGCACGGTGAGCAGCTTCTGCCCGGTCACGGTGCAGGCCCTGCCCCGCGCCGCGAGCAGCGCCGGCACGTCGGCGAACGAGCCGGTCGCCACCACCGCGCCACCCACCCGGAGAGTGGCCAGGCCCTCGGCGGCGAGCACCGCCTCGACGGCGTCCGGGTCGTCGCCGGTGAGCACCACCGAACGGGCGTCGGCCACCACCGCGTACGCCGGGTCACCGGTCGGGCCGATCACCGAACCGACCCGGAAGTCACCGGTGTTCAGCCGGCAGGTGACCGTCACGCCGTGCCGGGCGGCCAACTCCACGGCACCGGAGTGCAGCACCTTCGCGCCGGCCCGCGCCATGGTCACCACGTCGGCGTACGCCAGGGTCGGCAGCAGTCGCGCCGCCGGGACCTGCCGGGGATCGGCGTCGTACACGCCCTCCACGTCGGAGTGGATGTCGCAGCCGGGCAGCCGCAGCGCGGCGGCGACCGCGACCGCGGACAGGTCGGAGCTGTTCTTGCCCAGCCAGGTCGGGCGCTGGTGGGCGTCGGCCGCCTGACCGCCGGGCAGCACCAGCGCGTCGGCGGCGGCCAGGTGCCCGTGCAGATAGACCGGGTCGACACCGGTGAGCGCGGCGGCCTGCCCACCCGCCGGGCTGCTGGCCAGGCCGATGTGGTGCGGCGGCAGCAGTTCGGCGCGCAGACCGGCGCGTTCCAGCGCGATCCGCAGCAGGGCCGCGCCGACCGTGTCGGCCAACGGCAGCAGGCCGAGCAGGGCCGGGCTGCTGACCTCGGGGTGCAGTTCGGTGGCGAGGCGACGCAGTTCCTCGGTGGCCCCGGGCATCCCGCTGGTGACGACCACCAGCTTCTCGCCGTCCCGGACCCGCCCGGCGAGGTGGGCGGCGACGGTGTGGAAGTGCTCCGGACCGGCGAAGCTGGAACCACCGAACTTGACCACCCGTACCCGGCTCACCGGACCCCCCTCGCCACCAGCACCTCGGCGATCTGCACCGCGTTCAGCGCGGCGCCGATCCGCAGGTTGTCCGCCACCAGCCAGAACGCCACCCGGTTCGGGTGCTCCGGGTCGACCCGGATCCGCCCGACGTGCACCAGGTCGGGGTCGTCGAGGGTACGTGGGGTCGGCGGCTTGTCGGCCCACACCCGGACCTCGGGCTCGCCGGCCAGCAGCGCGGCCAGCGCACCGGCGTCGACCGGCGCGTCGCAGTCCACCACCACGGTCTCGCTGTGCCCGTTGAGCACCGGCACCCGGACGCAGGTGGCGGTCACGTCCAGCGTCGGGTCGCGGAGGATCTTGCGGCTCTCCTGCCGCATCTTCTGCTCCTCCAGCGTGAACCCGTCGGCGAGCAGCGTGTCGATCAGCGGGATCACGTTGTACGCCAGCGGCACCCCGAACGCCTCGACCGGGCCGGTCCGGGTCGGGTCGTCGGTCGCCGCGGCGGCCTGGGCACGCAGTTCCGTCATGCCCCGGTTACCCCGGCCCGAGGCCGCCTGATAGGTGCTGACGGTGACCCGGCGCAGGCCGTACCGCTGGCGCAGCGGGGCGAGCAGGCGCACCAGGGGAATGGTGGAGCAGTTCGGGTTGGCGATGATGCCGCTGTCCGGCCGCTGGTCCAGCACGTCCGGATTGACCTGCGGCACCACCAGCGGCACGTCCGCCGCCATCCGGAACGCGTTGGTGTTGTCGATGACCAGTGCGCCCTGGGCTGCGGCGCGACGGGCGTGCCGTTCGCTGGTCCCGGTGCCGGCGGAGAAGAACGCCAGCCGTACGCCGGAGAAGTCGTACCGGTCGAGGTCGTGGACGGTGGCGGTGCCGCCCGGCACGTCGACGCGCTGCCCGGCGGAGCGCGCCGACGCCACCGGCACGCACTGGCCGACCGGGAAACCCCGCTGGACGAGCAGGTCGATCAGGGTACGGCCCACCGCGCCGGTGGCCCCGACGACGGCGATCGGCAACGCGGCGCCGGTGACGGCCCGCAGGTCGGTCTCGGGGAGAGCGGGGGTGTCGGTGGAGGATGTCACGTCAGCCCTGCTTTCGAAGGACGGAGTGGGGTGACCCGGCCTCGTCGACGGTCACCAGAGGAGTGGGTGCCCCGGTCGCCACCGGCACCTCGGCCGGTGCGGGCACCTCGGGCCCGGCCGACGCGTCGCCGGGCCCGGGACTCGGCCGGCGGGCGGCCAGCGGTTGCCAGCGCAGCGTCACGCCGAGGCTGGACAGCACGATCAGCACGATGCCGACGATCTCGGCGAGGGTGGGCCGGTGGGCGTAGACGACGACGTCGCAGACGATCGCCACCGCCGGGTTCACGAACGCCACCACCGCGATGGTGGAGCTGGGCAGGTGCGGAACGGCGGAGTAGAGCAGGTGGTAGAGCACGCCGGTGTGGAACACCCCGAGCACCGCCAGCCAGATCCAACTGCTCGCGCCCGGTGCCGGCAGCGCCGCGAAGCGGACGAACGGCAGCAGCAGCGGGATGCCGATCAGCACCTGGATCAGTGCGGTGATCTGCGGCCGTACCCCCTTGAGCTGCTTCGCGGCGATGGTGGCCAGGGCGTAGAGGACGGCGGCGGCCAGCGCGTTGAGGATGCCCAGGAGCTGCCGGGAGTCCAGTCCCCCGCCGCGCAGCGCCGTCCACAGTTCGGTGGTCAGCACCAGCCCGACGAAGGCCAGCACCACCCAGCCGACGTTGGCCCGGGTGAGCCGTTCCTTGAACAGCAGCGCGCCGAGGAACAGCACGTAGAACGGTTGGGTGTGGTAGACGACGGTGGTGATGGTGATCGACGTCTGCTCGAACGAGGAGAACAGGAACACCCAGTTGAACACCAGGCAGACCCCGCCACCGGCGGCGAGCAGCAGGTTGCGCCGGGTCAGCCCGGTGTTGCGGAAGTAGCCGCCGACCAGGCAGGCCACGGCGAGGGCGACCGCGCCCAGCACGCACCGGGCGAAGACCACGTTGAACGCCGGCTGCCCGGATTCGAGGACGAACACCCCGATCGTGCCCCAGCCCGCCATCGCGACGATGATCTGGACCATCGGTGTCCTGCTGCTGCGGTGGTTCTCCATGCTGTCCCTTCCGGTTGCGGTCGCCGCCCCCTCGGCTGCGGCCGTGCTCAGGCGAACGGCGGGGCGTACATCAGGCCGCCGCGCGTCCACAGGTCGTTGAGGCCGCGGGGCACGTCGAGACCGCTGGCCACGCCGAAGCTGCGGTCGTACACCTCGCCGTAGTTGCCGACCTGACCGACGGCGTCGCCGATCCAGGTCCGTGGCAGGCCGAGCGTGTCGCCGAGGCGGGCCTGCGCGTCCAGCAGCGCCGACGCCGCGCCCTGGCCGACGGTGGCCGAGGTCAGGCCCTCCTCCTCGGCGGCGATCAGCGCGAAGATGATCCAGCGGACCGTCTTGAGCCAGTGCGAGTCACCGTCGGCGACCGCCGGGCCCATCGGCTCGCGGGAGATCAGCTCGGGCAGGACGACATGCGCGTCGGGTTCCGGCAGCCGGGTCTTCTCGGCCGCCAGCACCACCCCGTCGCAGACGTACGCGTCGACCGCGCCGTCGCGGTAGCCGGCGAGGGCGTCCGCCGCGTCCGGGTACGGCACCACCTCGACCTCGGCGCCCAGCGGCGCGTAGTAGCGGGCGAGGCTGGCGGCGCTGCTGGTGCCGCCGAGCACCCCGATCCGGCGGCCGGCGAGCTGCGCGGCGGCGGTGACACCCGCCGCCCGGGGCACCAGGAACGCCCCGCCGTCATAGCAGGTGGTGGCGACGAAGGTGGCCCCGAAGCCGGCCTCCCGGGTCACCGTCCAGGTGGCGTTGCAGGTGAGCAGGTCGATGTCGTCCCCGGCGAGGGCGGGCATCCGCTGGTCCGGGGTGAGCGGCACGAACTCGACCGCGTTGGCGTCACCGAGCACGGCGGCGGCCACCGCCCGGGCGGTGTCCACGTCCAGGCCCTGCCACCGGCCGTCGGTGTCGGGGGCGGACAGGCCACGGATGCCGGTGCTCACCCCGGCGCGCACCGCGCCGTGGCGGCGGACCCGGTCGAGGCGGGCGGTCGTGCTGGTCAGGACCGAGGTCATCGGGTCTCCCTGTCAACGGGCCGGGCTCAGGGCCGGCGCGGTCGGCTCGGTGGTCGGGGTGTCGAAGCGGCGCTGGTTGAAGGCGAGCATGTCGATCAGTTCGGCCGAACCGAGGTCGGCGGCGTGGCCGGTGGCGGGTCGCAGCGGCATCCGGCCGGTCCGGGTCCAGCGCAGCGTCCCGTCGGGTTCGACCCGGCTGCGGGCCTGGTTCGCGTTCTCCGGGTGCAGGCAGAACGGGACGTCGAGCAGGCCGGTGCCGAACGCCTCGGCGAGCGCTGCACCGGGCTCGGGGTGCAGGTCGAGCACGGCCTCGACGAGCAGCCGCGCCTCCGCGTACGCCGGGGAGTCGGCCGGGTCGAAGGACTGCCGGGTCGGTGCGGCGCAGCCGGCCGCCTGGGTGGCGGCGAACTCCAGTGCGGCGACGTTCTCCGCGACGGTGGGGATGCGGAACGCCTCGGCCGAGGTCTTGACGATCAACCGGGCCGCCCCGCCGGCCACGGCGAGCCGGACGCTCTCCGCCAGGATCGCGGCGGCACCGGCCGGCGTGCGGGGGAACAGCCCCATGAACGTGTAGACCACCAGGTGCACGTCGCAGTCCGGCAGGAACTCGGCGGCCAGGTGCCGCAGGGCCAGCAGCGCGTCCAGGTCCTGCCCGGGGTTGGTCTGCTGGGCGAAGCTGAGCGACAGGCTGCGTACCCCGTGCCGCCGGAAGAACAGGCCCTCCAGGATGCCCAGCGCGACGAGCAGGGACGGCGGGCAGAGCTGGCCGAGCATGCAGCCGGCGAAGCTCTCCAGGTGGGCGCCCCGCCCGTCGCCCACGGTGGCGAGCAGTTCGCAGCAGGCCGCCCACTCGTCGATCGCCGCCCGCAGCGGCACCCGGCTGTAGGGCAGGCAGTACGAGACGGGCCCGCCCTCGGTGGCGTCGAGGCCGGCGTCGAGCAGGGCGTGGAAGATGCCCAGCGGCAGTGCCGAGCCGTGTCGTACCTGGACCGGGAAGTCGTCGGCGGCGATGTCCTCCAGCATCGCCCGGGTCATCACCGCCCCGTGCGCGACCAGCGGATAGCCGTTGAGGTCGTGTGCGTGCACGAGGGCGCGGGCGGCGCTGGCGTGGTCGCCGACCCGGGTGAAGCTGTCGAGGGTGAGGGTGCCGGCGGTGGTGGCCCGGGCGGCGCGGACGGCGAGCAGGCCGCTGCGCATCTGTTCGGTGGTGGCGAAGCCCATCCGGGGCTGCACCACCAACCGACCGGCGGCCCGGTTGTCGGCCACGTACGACGCGAACCGTCCCCGGGTCACACCGGGCTCGCGGCCAGGTGCGGACGGGCGTGCAGGGTGTGCAGGTGGGCGCGGAAGTCGTCGACGGCCCGGTCGCCGACGAAGACGCCGGTGTACCCGGCGGCGAGCAGGGCGGGCACGTGCCGTCCGTCGGCGGACCCGGCCACGCCGAGGTTGCCGCCGATCACGACGGGGGTGGTGCGGTCGTGCCGGCGCAGCCGGCGGATCAGTTGCCCGCCCTCGACCGCGCCGTGCCCGTTGACGGTGCTGACCACGACCAGGTCGGGCGTGTGCCGCAGGTGGGCGGCGACGAGTTCGTCGACCGGCGTGCAGGCGCCGAGGTTGACCACCCGGAAGCCGTGCTCCTCCAGCAGCAGGTGGAGGTAGACCAGGTTCCAGGTGTGCGAGTCGGAGGGAATGGTGGACAGGACAGCGACCGGTGCGTTGGCCGTTGAGAGGCGCATGCCGAACTCCAGGACACATCGCTAGCGGAAAATCGTCACGGAAAATGGGCACGGCTGGGTCGCCGTAGCCTCCGTACGGAAGCTCGGCGTAAAGTGCCGTTCCATGGTCAGAGAAAGATGATCTGGCTAGCTCAGGCCCGCCATTGCATTGAACACCGCAACTCCCCGTAAGTGGGTGTCTCACACATCTGTCGGTCGCCGAGTCTAGGACGCGACCAGAACCCTGACAAGCAATGTCCCGGTTGACTTCCGGCGGGTCGCCCCCTGCGCACACGCACGGTAGCCAAATCGCCACCGGCATTCCGGGCACGGCCCGCCCGCGCCGCCCGCGGGCCGCTCCCCACCAGCACCGCCCGCCCGGCAGGTCGACACCCTCCGTGGCGCAGGGTGACCGGAACAATCTCTCCCTACCTCCCACATCATGAGAAGCGGTCGGCGGCTGCACCCGGCGCACCCCTCGACCACCCCCACTGGAGTGATCCAGATCATTCCCGTTACCATTCGCTCCCCCGCCGCTCACCCGGGGGAGCCGGGTCGCCGATCCGACATGTGTTCGGCCCGCCCGGCGGCACCCGACCGGGTCCGACACTTGTCGCCACCAATCACGCGTCCCGAATTTCGGGACACTTGAACAGGTCAATTGATGACTAGGGGTCACGGATGACGCCGATCCGCGCCACCCCGGTGGCCAGGGGATAGATAAGGCACGATGGTCCGCTGCACACGGTGACGGGGGTGACCCGGCGTACCGAGATGCGTTGCACGGCCCCCGCGACCGACCTATGGTCTACCCGCACGCCTGATCGACAGTGATCATTGCGGCACTCATAGTCACCGGCGTCACCGCGTCACGGGGGTTCCCCGCACCGCGCGCAGCCGCCGAACGTCCCGGTCGTCGTCGACCGTCCCCGTGCCGTCGCCGCCATTGTGCGGCGGCTCGGCACGCCCTCGGGAGGAGGTTTCCGTGTTGGGTGCGAAAGGCCGTCGCGAATTGTTCTCGGTGCACGGCGAAATCGAGGTGAACGCCACCGGTCAGCACATCTACGAGGTGGTCAGCGACCTACCGGCCAGCGGTCGGTGGAGCCCGGAATGCCGGGGCGGGAAATGGATCTCCGGCACCCCCGGCGCGGTCGGTGCGGTGTTCCGGGGCGACAACGTCCGCAGCGACGACGTGGTGCCCTGGGCGCCCGTGGTCCGGGGCGAGTGGCAGACCACCGCCGAGGTGGTACGCGCCGCACCCGGCCGGATGTTCGCCTGGGCGATGCGCAACAGCGCCGGCGAACGGCAGGAGAGCGTCTGGTCGTACGAGATCAACGCCGCCCCCGGCGGCAGCCTGCTCATCCACCGCTTCCGGATGGGTGCGGCGACCGAGGGCATCCGGGGCATCACCGCCGACCTCGACGCCGAGGCGACCGAGCGGTTCTTCACCCAGTGGACCGAGAAGCTGCGCGGCGACATCGAGCTGACGCTCGCGCGGCTGAAGACCTTCATCGAACAGCCCTCCGGAGGACGGTAGCCATGCTGCTGCAACGCGTCGCCAACCAGGGAATCCGACTCGGCACGGTCTTCGACCGGGCACTCGCCCGGCACCCCGCCAACCTGCTCATCCTCGACCACGACCTGGACGTCGCCCCGGAACTCGGCCGCCGGATCGCCATGGCCGAGCTCGCGGACCTCGTCGACGACCTCGCCTCCCGGCTGTGGGCGGCGCGCATCCGCCCCGGCGACCGGGTGGTCGTCTACAAGTCGGACGGGTTCGACATCCCGCTGCTCGCCGTCGCCGTCGCCCGCATCGGCGCGGTACCGGTGCTGCTCTCGCCCAAGCTGGACGGCGCGACCGTCGCCGAGCTGCTGCGCCGGGCCGCCCCGGCGTACCTGCTCACCGACGGGACGAAGCTGGCCGGCAGCCTGCCCGAGGGCGTCGGCGAACTGGCCGACGGGGTGCTGCTCGCCGCCGGTACCCACCCGGCGGGCACCGCGCTGGCGGAGCTTGCCGGCGTACCCCGGGTCGCACCGGTGACCATGCCCGCCGACCACCCGTCGCTGGTCACCCACACCTCCGGCACCACCGGCATCCCCAAGATGGCGGTGCACACCGGCTGGTCGCTCCAGGCCCGGTACCGGCCGCAGGCCACCATCGCCGCGCTGGTCCGCCGCCGCGAACCACTGCTGCTGCACGTGTCGTTCGTGCACTCCCGGGCGATCAGCGCGATGACGCTGGCGTTGTCGCGCGGCGTACCGCTGATCGTGCTCGCGGACGACGACCCGGCGCGGGCCGCCGAACTGCTCACCCGGTTCCGGCCCGGGGTGATCGAGGCGCACCCCAACTCGTTCCTGCGCTGGGAGGAACTGGCCGACGACCCGCGCCGGCCGCTGGCCAGCGTCCGCTACTTCAGCAGCACGTTCGACGCGATCCACCCGCGCACCATCCGCCGGATGCTCGCTGCCTCCGCCCACCGCAACCCGAAGTTCGCCCAGCTGTACGGCCAGAGCGAGACCGGCCCGGTGGTCGGCCGGACGTACAGCAGGCGGTGGGAGCCGGAGCACGACGGACGCTGCGTCGGGGTGCCGTTCCCCGGCATGACCGACATCCGGGTGGTGTCGGTCGACGGCCGCCCCCCGACCCGGGAGTCGCCGGGCCGGATCGAGGCCCGCAGCGACGGGCGGGCGATCACCTTCCTCGGTGAGCCGGAACGCTACGCCGCACAGGTGGAGGGCGGCTGGTGGAAGATGGGCGACGTCGGCTACCGCACCCGGTGGGGCTGCCTGCACCTGCTCGACCGCGAGGTCGACGTGGTGCCCGGCTTCGGTAGCACGCTGGTCGCCGAGGACCACCTGCTGGCCCGGATGAGCGACCTGACCGAAGTGATCATCGTGGGCACCGGGGGCCGTCCGGTGCCGGTGGTCTGCACCCGCGACGACAAGCCCCTCGACCTCGACGCCTGGCAGGCGGCGGCCCGGGGGTTGCCGCCGATGGCCGACCCGGTGCACCGCCGGCTGGCCGACCTGCCGCACACCGCCACCACCAAGATCAAGCGGCTGGAGCTGGCCCGGGCGCTCGTCGCCGAAGGTATCGGTCGGTGAGCACCACCGGCACGGCCCTGGTCACCGGCGCGGCCGGCGGGATCGGCGCCGAGGTGGCGCGGGCGCTGGCCCGGCGCGGCACCCCGGTCGCCGCCGTCGACAGCGACGCCGACCGGCTGCGGGCCACCGTGGACGAGGCCCGTTCGGCCGGGCTGCCGCTGACGGCGTACCCGGCCGACGTGCGGGTGGGCGCGGCGGTACGCGACCTGGTGGACACCGTCGAACGCGCGCTCGGGCCGATCGACGCGCTGGTCAACGCCGCCGGGGTGCTGCGCTCGGGCGAGGCCCGCACGCTCACCGAGGAGGACTGGCAGCTCACCTTCGCGGTCAACGCGACAGGGGTGTTCCACACCTGCCGGGCGGTGGCCGACCGGATGGTGCCCCGGCGGCGCGGCACCATCGTCACCGTCGCCTCCAACGCCGCCGGCACCGCCCGCGCCGGCATGTCCGCGTACGGCGCGTCCAAGGCGGCGGCGACCGCGTTCACCAAGGCGCTCGGGCTGGAAGTCGCCCGGTACGGCATCCGGTGCAACGTGGTGGCCCCCGGCTCCACCGACACCCCGATGCTGGCCGCGCTGCTGCCTGACGACGCCGCCCGGCGCTCCACCATCGGTGGGGTGCCGGAGGCGTACCGGGTGGGCATTCCGCTCGGCCGGATCGCCGACCCGGCCGACATCGCCGCCGCCGTGCTGTTCCTCATCTCCGACGACGCCCGGCACATCACCATGCAGCACCTGACCGTCGACGGCGGCGCCACGCTCGGCGTCTGAGCCTGACCGAGGAGGCAACCGTGGGCATCCCGGACACCATCCGGTACGACCTGCCCGAACTGCCCGGCAACACCGTCGGCTGGGTGCCCGACCCGGCCCGCGTGGTGCTGCTCGTCCACGACATGCAGGGCTACTTCCTGCGCCCGTTCCCGCCCGACGCGCAGCCGGGCCGGGCCCTGCGGCACAACGCGGCCCGGCTGCGCGCCCGCTGCGCCGAGCTGGGGGTGCCGGTGGCGTACACCGCGCAGCCGGGCTCGATGACCCCCCTCCAGCGGGGCCTGCTCGCCGACTTCTGGGGGCCGGGGATGACCGCCGAGCCGCAGCAGCGCCGGGTCGACCCGGCGCTGGCCCCCGCCGTCGGGGACTGGGTGTTCACCAAGTGGCGGTACAGCGCGTTCCACCGCACCGACCTGCTGGACCGCATCCGCGCCGCCGGCCGCGACCAGCTCGTCGTCTGCGGCGTGTACGCGCACGTCGGCGTGCTGGCCACCGCCTGCGACGCGTTCTCGCACGACATCGAGACGTTCGTGGCCGCCGACGCGGTGGCCGACTTCACCGCCGACGACCACCGGATGGCCCTGACCTACGCGGCGAACCGGTGCGCCGTGGTCGCCGACACCGACACCCTGCTCGCCACGCTGTCCGTCAGCACCGCCGCCCGCGCCTGAGCACGGTTCGGCCCGCACCCACCGTCCCACCACCGACCGGCCGGCCCCTGCACCGGCCGGTCGGCCACCCACCACGAGAGGAGGCGGCCGATGTTCGCGGAGCACCGACCAGCGCCGTCCGGACCGGTCGCGCTGCCACCCGTCGACCGCGCCGGGTGCCACGGACCGTTCGCCCTGCTGCACCGGCCGTACGCGCACGAGTACGGCTGGGTCGACGTGCTCGCCGGCCCGGTCGCCCCGGTCGACCGGCTGGCCGAACTGCCCCTGCCCGAGCCGGCCGGCCCGGCCGGAGCCGAGGACCTGCTGGTCCTGATCCCCTACCGGCAGCTCGCCGAGCGGGGGTTCGACGCCCCCGACGACGGCACCCCGCTGCTGGCGATGCGGGTCGAGCAGCAGGAGGTGCTGCCGCTGGCCGAGGTACTGCGGCGCATCCCCGACGGCGAGATCCCGGTCGGCCCCGGCGACTACGACCTGTCCGACGCCGCGTACGCCGGGCTGGTGCGCGCGGTGCTCGACGCCGAGATCGGCAGCGGCCAGGGGGCCAACTTCGTCCTCAAGCGCACCTGGATGGCCGACCTGGGCGGGGACCCGCTGACCGCCGCGCTGCGGTTGTTCCGCCGGCTGCTCGCGGCGGAGAACGGCGCGTACTGGACGTTCCTGGTGCACACCGGCGACCGGACGCTGGTCGGGGCGAGCCCGGAACGGCACGTCAGCCTGGCCGGCGGGCGGGCCGTGATGAACCCGATCAGCGGCACCTACCGGTACCCGGAGTCCGGGCCGACCCTGCCCGGCGTGCTCGACTTCCTCGCCACCTCCAAGGAGACGGCCGAGCTGTTCATGGTCGTCGACGAGGAACTGAAGATGATGGCCCGGATCTGCCCGGACGGCGCCCGGGTCCGGGGCCCGTACCTGCGGGAGATGGCCCGGCTCGCGCACACCGAGTACCTGGTCGAGGGGGGCACCGACGCGGACGTGCGGGACGTGCTGCGGGAGACGATGTTCGCCCCGACCGTGGTCGGCAGCCCGTTGCAGAACGCGACCCGGGTGATCGGCCGGTACGAGCCGACGGGTCGCGCCTACTACAGCGGCGCGCTGGCCCTGATCGGCCACGACGGGGACGGCCGCCGGACGTTGGACTCGACGATCGTGATCCGGACCGCCGACATCGACTCCGGTGGCCGGCTGCGCCTGTCGGTCGGCGCGACGCTGGTGCGCGACTCGGACCCGGTGGCGGAGGCGGCGGAGACCCGGGCGAAGGCCGCCGGCCTGCTGACCGCCCTGCACGCCCAGCCGGTCGGCGGGCTGGCCGGGCATCCGGGGGTGCGGCGGGCACTGCGGCAACGCAACGAGCGGGTGGGCCGGTTCTGGTTGGCGTCCGACCAGCCCGACGCCGGGGACCCGTACCGGGCCGGTGACGCCGATCCGGTGCTCGACGGCCGGCGGGTACTGGTGGTCGACGCGGAGGACACCTTCGCCGTCATGCTCGGCCAGCAACTGCGCTCGCTGGGGCTTCACGTGACGGTAAGCCGGCACGACGAGCCGTTCACCGTCGACGCGTACGACCTGGTGGTGCTGGGGCCCGGTCCGGGTGACCCGCGCGACGGCGGCGACCCGAGGGTGCGGCTGCTGCGGGACACGATCGGCACGCTGCTGGCCGGTCGCCGCCCGTTCCTCGCGGTGTGCCTGAGCCATCAGGTGCTGTGCGACCTGCTGGGCATTCCGCTGCACCGGCTGCCGGTGCCCAACCAGGGGGTGCAGAAGGAGATCCGGCTGTTCGGCGTGCCGCACCGGGTCGCCTTCTACAACACCTTCACCGGGCGCTGTCCCACCTCGCTGCTGCCGCAGGGGCGGCACGCCGAGACGGTGCAGGTGAGCCGCGACCCGGCGACCGGTGAGGTGTACGCGCTGCGGGCGGCCGGGTTCGCGTCGGTGCAGTTCCATCCGGAGTCGATCCTGACCGAGGACGGGGTGGGCATTCTGCGGGAGCTACTGCGGGTCCTGCCGCAGCCGGGGGCGGGACGCGCGTATTCGGCCGTCGGCGTCGACTTCCTCGGCTAACCAGGACGTGTACTATCCAGGTTATGCGGATGAGCGAGCAGGTCGAGTGGGGGCTGCACTGCTGCCTGACCCTCGCCTGGATCGGCGGCGAACACCCGATGCCCGCCGTCCGGCTCGCCGAGTGGTTCGAGCTGCCCCCGGCCTACCTCACCAAGTGCCTCCAGGCCCTGACCAGGGCCGGCATCCTCCAGTCGGTGCCCGGCGCACGCGGTGGGTTCCGGCTCGCCCGCCAACCGGCGGACGTGACCGTGATGGACGTGACGGTGGCGATCGAGGGGGCCGACAACCCGTTCCGGTGCACCGAGATCCGCCAGCGCGGCGCGGGGGTCGACCCCTCCGCGCCGGAGTTCCGCACCCCGTGCGCCATCAGCACCGTCATGCACCGCGCCGACCTGGCCTGGCGACGCGAACTGGCCGGCCACACCCTGGCCGACCTGCTCGCCTCGGCACCGGCGGAGGCGGCCGAACGCACCCGTCGCCGCTACGCGCTGCTGCGCGGCTGACGCCCCGGCCGCCACCCACGCGCCCGCCGGCCGACCGTCGGCCCACGTACCCGCCGCCGGCCAACGGTCCACCCGCGACCGGCCGGGGTCCACCCGCGACCGCACCACCGCCCCGCGGTCCCGGCCGCCGGGTGCGGGCGGTTCCCCCACCGTCCGCACCCGGTGGTCGTCCACACCCGAATCCCGTGCCCGGCGCGCTCCGCCGCGCCGCCGCATGCCGTCCCGCATCCGGAGACCTCATGTCCCACCTGCACACCCGCACCGGCCCGGGGCCGGCCACCACCGCCGGGCCCGGCCGGGGCCTGCGCTTCACGCTGATCCTCGCGACCGGCACCTTCGCCGTCGGCACCGACGCGTTCGTGGTCGCCGGGCTGCTGCCCGACATGGCCGCCGCGCTGCGGGTCTCCACCGCCGCCGCCGGGCAGTCGGTGACGGTCTTCGCCATCTCGTACGCGGTCCTCGCCCCGGTGCTGTCCACCCTGACCGCCCGGCTGCCACGCCGTACCCTGCTCGTCGCCGCGCTGCTGGTGCTCGCCGCCGGCAACCTGCTCTCGGCCGCCGCCGACACGCTGCCGGTGCTGATCGTCGGGCGGATCGTCGCCGCCGCCGGCGCCGCCGCGTACACCCCGAACGCGGGTGCGGCCGGCGCCTCCCTGGTCCCACCGGCGCTACGCGGGCGGGCCCTGGCCGTGGTGATCGGCGGACTCACCGTCGCCACCGCGCTGGGCGTCCCGCTGGGCGGGCTGACCGGCCGGTGGCTCGGCTGGCGGGCCGCGCTCGTCGCGGTGGCCCTGCTGGCACTCGCCGTCGCGGTGGCCGTCCGGCTGGCGATGCCCGCCCTGCCCGGTGCAGCGGCGGTGCCGCTACGCGCCCGGTTGACCGCGCTGCGCCGGCCGGCCGTGCTCGCCGTGCTGCCGCTCACCGTGATCGGGATGGCCGCCGCCTACACGGTGTACGCCTTCGCGGTGCCCACCCTCGGCGCGCTCGGCGTCGGCGCGTACCAGGTCAACCTGATGCTGCTGCTCTACGGGGCGGGTGCGGTCGTCGGCAACGTCGCCTCCGGCTACGCCACCGACCGGTGGGGCGCGGTGCCGGTGCTGGCCGTCGGGTACGCCGCGATGGTCGTCTCGCTGGGCGTTCTCGGGCTGCTCAGCACCGCCGGGTCCGCGCCGATGCCCGTGGTCGGGCTGCTGGTCGGCGTGTGGGGCGCGGCGAGCTGGTGCCAGACCCCGGCGCAGCAGCACCGGTTGATCGCCGCCGCGCCGCAGCAGGCCCCGCTGGTGGTGTCGCTGAACTCGTCGGCCATCTACCTCGGCATCGGCCTGGGCACCACCGCCGGTGGGGCGGCCCTCGCTTCCGGCGTGCCCGCCATGTACGCCCTCGGCGCGGCCGGGGCGGTGCTGGCCCTGCTGGTGCTCCACCTCGGACAGTGGATCACCCGGCGTACCCCGGCGGTGGCGTCGTGACCGGCGCGACCGGGCCCGGCCGGGGCCCCACCGCCCGACCGACGCCGGGCGTGGGCCGGTCGGCCCCGCCGACACCCCGGACCGACCGGCCCGGCGCGCCGGGCACCACGACCGCCGCGTACGTGGACCGCACCGGGCCGGCCGGGTCGATCCGGGTCGGCCCGCTGCCCGCGCCCGAACCGATGCCGACCGAGGTGCTGGTCAGGGTCGAGGCGAGCCCGGTGAACCGGGTGGACACCTTCGTCCGCTCGGGCGCGTTCCGCACCCCGCTGACCTTCCCGTTCGTCATCGGGCGGGACCTGGCCGGCACGGTGCTGCGGGTCGGCACGGCCGTCACCGGCTTCGCGCCGGGTGACCGGGTGTGGTGCAACAGCATGGGTCACGCCGGCCGGCCCGGTGCCGCCGCCGGGCGGGTGGCGGTGCCCGCCGAACGGCTCTACCCGGTGCCGGCCGGGGTGGACCCGTTGACCGCGGTGGCGGTGGCGCACCCGGCGGCGACCGCCTACCTCGCCCTGGTCACCCATGCCCGGGTCCGGCCGGGCGAGGTGGTGCTGGTGATCGGCGCGGGCGGCAACGTGGGCAGCGCCGCGGTCACCCTGGCCCGCGCCGCCGGGGCCCGGGTGGTGGCCACCGCGCACCCCCGCGACGCCGACCACTGCGCCGCTCTCGGCGCGGAGCCGGTGATCGACTACCGGGACGCCGACTGGGCCGCGCAGGTCCGCCGGGCCTGCCCGTCCGGGGTGGACGTGGTGCTGGACGCGGCCGGGGTCAACGACCTGACCAGCACCGTCGGCCTGCTCGCCGCCCGGGGCCGGGTGCTGGTGCTGGCCGGCCTGGGCACCACCCCGACGCTGCCCGCCGGTGAGCTGTACCTGCGCGACGGCGCGGTGCTGGGCTTCGTGATCTCGCACGCCACCGTCGCCGAGCTGGCCGACGCGGCGCGGGCGATCAACGCGTTGCTGGCCGACGGCCGGCTGCGGGCCCGGACCGTCGAGACGCTCCCGCTGGCCGACGCCGCCGAGGCGCACCGCCGCGCCGAGGACGGCCTGCACGGGGTCCGCACCCTTCTGCTGCCCACCCCACCCTGACCACCACCGGACCGGCCGGACCGGTGGCGGCGGACCGGGCGGCCGGCCCGGGAACGACGGGCCCGTCGTGCGGACGGCCCGGTCCGGCGGTCAGCGGCGCAGGCCCATCCCGGCGTAGCCGTGGGAGATCCGCTCCCGGGGTTCCCCGTCGGGCCGCCACTCGGCCACCCGGACCAGCCCCGGATCGACCAGGTCGTAGCCGTCGAGGAAGCGCAGCACGTCGGCGTGCGGGCGGGGCACCAGCGGGGCGCTGCTGCGCTGGTAGACCGCCTGCCCCTGCTGGGTGGGCAGCGGCGGGGCACCGTCGGTGGTGAGATGGGAGACGACCAGCGGGCTACCGGAAACCGTCGCGTCCCGCAGCCGGGCGACGGCGTCCCACGGCTGCTCGGCGTCGGTGACGAAGTGCAGCACCGCCACCAGCAGCACGGCCACCGGACGGGCGAGGTCGATCGCCGCCCGGACGTCGGGGTGCGCCAGCAGTTCGTCCGGCCGGCGCAGGTCACCCCGGACGACGGTGGTCCGCCCGTCGGTCGGCAGCAGCCGCCGGGCGTGCGTGACGGCGACCTCGTCGTAGTCGACGTAGACCACCGTCGAGTCCGGGGCGACCTGACGGACGATCTCGTGCACGTTGCCCTGGGTGGGCAGCCCGGCACCGATGTCGAGGAACTGGCGTACGCCCAGCTCGGCGGCGTGCCGGACGGCCCGGCGCAGGAAGTGCCGGTTGGCCTGGGCGGCGATCCCGGTGTCCGGGAAGATCCGCAGGATCTGCTCGGCGGCGGCCCGGTCGGCGGCGAAGTTGTGGCACCCGCCGAGGTAGTAGTCGTACATCCGGGCCACGTTCGGTCCCTGCTCGGCGTCGGTCGGCGCGGTCACCGGCCCTCTCCCTCCACTCGCGTCGTCGCTGCGGGACGACCCGCCGCCGGGCGGCGGGCACCCCGCGCCCTGATGTCTAGCACCCGGGGCGACGACATGTTGACCCCCCGTGTCGGCGAGCCGGCAGCACACGACCGTCACCTGCCGGTATGACGGTGACACCGACTGTCGGCGAGGAGGCATCCGATGAACACTGCCCGGGAGACCGTGGAGGTGGACCCGGCCCTGTTCCGGGCCGTGTACGACTCACCCGCCTCGCTGCCGGGGCGGCACCGCTGGACCACCCCGGAACACGACGTACGCCGGCTGGAGAAGCTGCTCGGGATGCCGGCGCAGAGCATCGGCGCGCCCCTGTGGGTCAGCGGCGACGAGCCGGATTGCTCCAAGTGCGGACGCCGGACCACCTGGCTGGACATCGTCGCCTCGGCCCTCAAGGGGGTGCACGACCCGCTGATGATCGCCACGGTGATCCTCGGTGACCGCCGCTACGTCAACACCGAGATCCCGGGCGCGATCGCCGGGGTGCACTGCCTCGACTGTCACACCCCGGTCACCGGCCTGCGCAGCTTCAAGTGCCACAACTGGGCGTACGCCTTCGAGGAGCTGGCGGTGGTACGGGAGCGGATGCGGGGCGGGTCAGGCCCGGCGGGCGGGCCGCCGGCCGTGCGGTGACGGCGGTTCCGGCCCCGGGTCGGGCACCTGCGGCAGGGGCCGGGTGACCGCCGCCGCGCCGGTGACCGTGACCGGTTCCCCGGCGTGCCGCAGCGCGACGGTCGTCTCCGGGTCGGCGTCGGGCAGTTCGTAGCGGGCCCCGTCGCGGGTCAGCGTGACCCGCAGCCGCTGCCCGTGCCAGCGCAGGTGGAAGGTGAGCCAGTCGATCCGGGCCGGCAGCCGGGGGGCGAACGACAACTCGCCGGTGTCGTCGCGCAGCCCGCCGAAGCCCTCCACCACCGCCGTCCACGTCCCGGCCAGCGCGGCCAGGTGCAGCCCGTCGCCGGTCTTGTCGCCGAGGTCGGCGAGGTCGTGCAGTGCCGCCTCGGCGAACAGGTCGTACGCCAGGTCCAGGTGGCCCAGTTCGGCGGCGAGCACCGCCTGGGAGCCGGCGGACAGCGACGAGTCGCGGACGGTACGGGCCTGGTAGTAGGCGAAGTTGCGGGCCTTGGCCTCGGCGGTGAACTCCCCCCGGCAGCGCTGCATGGCCAGCACCAGGTCGGCCTGCTTGACCACCTGCCGCCGGTACAGCTCCAGGTAGGGGTAGTGCAGCAGCAGCGGGTAGTCGTCGTCGGTCATCGCCGCGAAGTCCCACTCGGGTTGCCCGGTGAAGCCCGCCGCCTGCTGGTGCACCCCGCGCTTGTGGTCGTAGGGCAGGTGCACGGCGTCGGCTGCGGCCCGCCAGCCGGCGATCTCCGCCGGGTCGACGCCGAGCGCGGCGGCCCGCTCCGGGTACCGTCCGGCAGCGTCGGCGGCGCCCCGCAGGTTGCGCCGGACCATCAGGTTGGTGAAGACGTTGTCGTCGACCAGGGCGGCGTACTCGTCGGGGCCGGTGATGCCGGTGACGTGGAACGCGCCGTCGTCGGACCAGTGGCCGTAGCCGGCCCACAGCCGGGCCGTCTCGACCAGCAGTTCCAGCCCGGTGTCGGCGAGGAACTCCTGGTCGCCGGTGACCGTGACGTAGCGCAGCACCGCGTCGGCGATGTCGGCGTTGACGTGCAGGGCGGCGGTGCCGGCCGGCCAGTAGCCGGAGCACTCCCGGCCGCCGATGGTCCGCCAGGGGAAGGTGGCCCCGGTCAGCCGCAGCTCGGCGGCCCGCTCCCGGGCCTGCGGCAGGTGGGCGTGCCGCCAGCGCAGCGCGCCCCGGGCCACCCCGGGCAGCAGGTACGTCAGCACCGGCAGCACGTAGCTCTCGGTGTCCCACAGCACGTGCCCGTCGTAACCGTTGCCGGTGAGTCCCTTCGCCGCGATGGTCCGGTCGCCGTCGACCCGGCCCGCCTGGAGCAGGTGGAACACGGAGAACCGGACGGCCTGCTGGAGTTCCGGGTCGCCGTCGATCTCCACGTCGGCGGTGCGCCACCGCTCGTCGAGCACGGCCCGCTGGTCGGCCAGGAGCGCGTCGAACCCGTGCCGGCGGGCGGCGTCGGCCTCGGCGGTGACCAGGTCGGCCAGCTCGTCGGGGGTGCCGCCGTCGACTGCGGCGCACTCGTACGCGGCGTACTTGGTCAGGCGGAGCCGCTCGCCCGGAGCGAGCCGGCCCTCGACGGTCGTGCGCAGCCGGTCCGGGGTGTGGTCATCGCCGTCGGTGAACCCCGCCGGGGCGTCCGTCTCGTGGGTGACCGCGACGGCGACCCGTTGGGCGCTGCGGTCGGTGCGGTGCACCAGCACGCCCCGGTGGCCGTCGGGGCGGTGCAGCTCGGCGTCGAGCGGGTCGTGCACGACCGAGGCGGCCCGGGGGTCGTCGGCGCGTTCGGGCACCCGCTCGTTGGCCAGCACGTCCGAGCAGACCCGGATCTCGACCGGCCGGTCGTCCAACGGTTCGATCTCGTAGCGGACGGCGGCGACGGCGTGCCGGGGCAGCGAGACCAGCCGGGTGCTGCGGACCCGTACCCCGTGCCCGGCCGGTGAGATCCACTCGGTGTGCCGTTCCACCACGCCGGCCCGCAGGTCGAGGGTGCGCTCGTGGGCGCGGACGGTGCCGGTGCGCAGGTCGAGGGGTTCGCCGGCCACCCAGAGCCGGATCAGGGCGGCGTTGGGCGCGCTGATCACGGTGTCGCTCTCCTGTGGGAAGGCGTACCCGTCCTCGGGGTAGCTCTGTCGCCGCCGCTCGTGGAACCCGTTGAGGTAGCTGCCCGGCATGCCGTAGGGCTGGCCCTCGTCGAGGGTGCCCCGCCAGCCCACCCAGCCGTTGGACAGGGCGAACACCGACTCGGTCTCGCCGAGCCGGTCCAGGTCGGTGGCGGTCCGCCGGATCTGCCAGGTCTCGTCCGTCTGCACGGCGGGGAGGTACCCGGCGGCGGTGGGCGGCCAATCGCGGGGGCCGCTGTGAACTCGCTGTGACGGGGGCGGGGGTCCGCTCCGGCATCGCGCACCATGTGACCGGTCCACCCGTTTCCTGTGCCCCGATGGGCCTAAAAGAGGTATGACACTTTGGTGAGGTGAGTGATGAACCAGACGATTGCCACAGACATTCCCGACATCAGCGAAGAGTGGTACCGCGACGTCGTCGACGTGGCCGATGCCGCCCCGGCCCCGGCGCAGTGGTTCGCGGTGCACTTCACCGAGGCGGTGATCCTGCTGCTCGGCCTGATGCTGGTGGCCGTCGCCGTGCCCCGGCTGCGCCGGCCAGACCCGTGGGGCCGGGCTCTCGCCCTGGTCGCGCCGGCCACCGTCATCCTGGCGTACGGGTGCAGCGAGCTACTCAAGTCGCTCGTCGACGAGGAGCGGCCCTGCCGGGGGGCGGTCACCATCCTGGCCGCACCGTGCCCGCCGACCGGTGACTGGTCCTTCCCGAGCAACCACGCCACGATCGCCGGGGCGCTGGCCACCGCCGTCCTGCTGCTGTCCCCACGGTGGGGTCTGCTGGCCGCCCCGCTGGCCCTGCTCGCCGCGTTCTCCCGGGTCTTCGTGGGCGTGCACTACCCGCACGACGTCCTCGCCGGCCTGCTGCTCGGCCTGGCGGTGACCCTGCTGGTCACCCTCCCGGCGGCCCGGCCCCTCGCCGAGATGCTGCGCCGGCACGCCGACCCGGCCGCCCGGGAGGTCGACCGGGGTCAGCGGGTCGGCTGAGCCGGGTCAGCCGACCAGCAGGAGCGCGGCACAGGTGCCGGCGACCAGGAACGGCCCGAACGGCAGGTGGCTCGACCACCCGACCCGGCGACTGGCCAGCAGCACCACCCCGACCAGCGCCGACAGCAGGAAGGTCAGCACCAGCCCGGTCACCACCACCCCCCACCCCTGCCAGCCGAGCAACGCCCCCACCCCGAGCGCGAGCTTGGCGTCGCCCAGGCCGAAACCCCGCCGGCCGAGCAGCAGCGTGGTGGTGGCGAAGGCCAGACCGAGCGCCACCCCGGCGGTCACCGCCCGCAGCCACGCCCCGGCACCCGCCCCGGTCGCCGCGGCCACCCCGAGCAACGCCCAGGTGCCGACGGCGGCGGGCCAGGTGAGCCGGTCCGGCAGCCGGTGCACCGCCAGGTCCACGAGTACGAGCGGGACCGCGCAGCCGAGCCACCAGGCCAGCGCGACCCGCTCGCCCAGCGGCCCGTCGACCAGCACCAGCACCGCCGCGGCCACCACCAGCAGCGCCTCGACCACGAACGGCGCGGCACCGACCCGGCCCGCGCAGGCCGGGCAGCGGGCCGTCGGCCCGAGCGCCGGCAGCGGCCGGTCCAGCCCGACCGCGGCGCCGCAGCCGTCGCACCCCACCCGGTCGGCCACCCCCGGGGGTACGGCGTACCGGGCGACCGCGAGCCGCAGCACCGGCGCGACCGTCAGCGCCCCGGCCAGTCGGCGGAGGACAGACACGGAGCGTGACGTCCGGACGGGGTCGACGTAACGGTCCGATATCAGGTCGGCGTCCTCAGTGGAGACCTGAGCGTCCCCCACCCCGCCGGGCGCTTCCGGGGCATCGACCGCGACCTTCGGGGAACGGATCGGACCAGCCCGCTCGACCCGTCCCATATCCTCCGGCGACGCAGGCGGTTCGCCGACCGGGCCGACCCGATCGGTGGGCACCGGACCGCGATCGGCGGGCACCGGTGGCACCGGCCGGACACCCTGGACATCGCCCACCTTCGGTCACTCCTGCCCATCACGGTGAGTGCTCGGATGAATTGCCTCTGTTGCATCGGCGCACGTCAGCCTATGCTCGCCCCTTGGGTACGACGCAACCCCGAGCAGCCGCGTCGGACGCCAGAATCCACCCATCCGCACAGATCCGCACAGGTAAATGCCGCAGCACCCGGAACTGTCCGATCGACATCATCCCGGAGTACCGCCGCATGCCCGGAGGCCGCCACGATCGTCGCCACCGGGTGCCACCGAGGAGGGCACGGCAATGCGTACAGGGCGATCCCGCCACTGGACCAGCTGCCTGGTCGTCGCCGTGGTGGCCGCCCTCGCCGGCTGCGCGGACCCGCCGGAGACGACCTCCGGCCCCGCCCCCCGACCGGCCAGCGACGACCGCCCAACCACCGAGGTGGAAAAGGCGGCCGAGCGGGCCGCGCTGGCCGCGTACGCCGGATACCTGGAAGCCTCCCGGGAGGCGAGCCGGGACAGCGACCCTTTCTATCCGAAGCTGACCCGGTTCCTGGGCGACCCGCTGCTCACCCGGGTCCGGGTGGCGATCGACGACGCCCGCCGGCACGGCGCCATCCGCACCGGGACGTTGAAGTCGGAGCCCTCCGTCACCTCGGTCAGCCTCGACGGCCGCCCGGCGACGGTGGAGATCCAGGACTGCCTGGACGCCACCGGCTACCGGCTGGTCTACCGCAAGGACAAGCGGGTGGTGCCCGGCTCGGCCGGCACCCGGCACCTGGCGACCGCCACCGCGACCCGTTACCCGGACGGCCGCTGGCTGATCAACGACGGTGCCGCCCACGAGGACCAGCCATGTTGACCGGGGAAGGAACGCCCGTGCCGACCCATTCCGCCACCCTGCCCCCGGCCGGCCCCGAGCCCGCCGCCCGCCGTCTGCTCCGACCCGTCGGCGGCCTGCCCCGCCGGGTGCTCGCCGGCCTGCTGCTGGCCGCGCTGGTGGCCGTGGCCGCGCCACCGGCCCCGGTGCAGGCGGCCGGCCCGGGGGTGGAGTGTCCACCGGGCCAGAACGACTGCAGCATCTGGGACGACGACCCGGGCACCCCCGGTGACCCGGGCGGTGGCACCGGACCGGGCAGCCCGAACAGCCCCGGCGCCACCCCGAAGTGCCAGTGGAACGGCAAGCCGCTGCCCTGCTACAACCCGCAACTCGGCTGGTTCGACAACGCCAGCGGCTGCTACTACAAGGTCGCCGAGCCGCAGGAGGAAGCCCCCGAGGGCCAGGTGTGGTACGTCCAGACCTGCAACGGCGGTGATCTGGGCGCGCAGTCGACGGTGCTGCGCGACGAGCCGCCGCCGGGGTTCGGCACCCCGCCCGACCCGGAGGAACTGGCCCGCCGGGCGCTCGCCTCGATCAGCCTGCTGCCGCCCCGGACCTCGGTGGCCCCCCGGCGCAGCGTGGGCCCCGGCCTGGTCGGCCTGCCGGTCTGGATGTGGGCCAGCACCGGTCGGAACTACTTCGGCCCGCTCTACGCCTCGGCCAGCGACCGGGGCCTGACCGTCACCATCACCGCCCGGGTGCAACGGACCGTGTGGGACATGGGCAACGGCAAGAAGATCACCTGCCGGACTCCCGGCACGCCGTACAAGGCGACCGGCCCGAACGCCGGCAAGAAGTCGCCGACCTGCGGCTACGACGGTTACGCCAAGGCCGGCAACTACCGGGTCAGCGCCACCACCTTCTGGAACGTGCACTGGGTCGGCGGTGGCCGCAGCGGCGACATCGCGCAGACCCGCACCAGCGGCGTCATCGACATCCAGATCAAGGAACTCCAGGTGGTGACCCGATGAGCGCCGGCTGTTCCACGGTTTTGCGAGCCCCGCAGTCGCGAACGGAGATTGTCCAGTGAGTCTGGCCACCCGCGATGGAGTTCCGGTGGATGCGCCGATCGCCCCGCCCAAGGTGGTCCGGCAGCGCCGTACCCGGCCCGGCCTGCTCGGGCTCGCCGTGCTGCTGATCGCGTTGGGTGGTCTCGGCGCGGCCTTCGCGGTCACCTCGGTGCGGGCCACCGGCAGCTACCTGGCCGTCGCCCGCCCGGTCGAGGTGGGCCGCGTCCTGACCGCCGACGACCTGGTCAGCGTGCAGGTCTCCGGGGGCGCGGGGCTGTCCCCGGTGCCGGCGAAGAAGCGCGACGAGGTGGTCGGCAAGCGGGCCGCCGTGTCGCTGGTCCCCGGGTCGCTGCTCACCATGGCGCAGCTCACCGACGCCCCGCTGCTCAGCCAGGGGCAGCAGCAGATCGCGCTGGGCCTGGAGCCGAGCAAGGTGCCGGCCCGCAAGCTGCACCCCGGTGACAAGGTGTTGCTGGTCAGCACCCCGGACGAGGATTCCGACAACACGCCGTCGTCGACCCGGTTCACCGCCACGGTGATCGACACCCTCACCCCGGAGAACGACGACGTGGTGATCTACCTGGCGCTCGCGGTCCGGGACGTCCCGGCGGTGGTGGTGCTGGCCGCGCAGGAGCGGATCGCCCTCGTGCTGACCGAGGCGGCCTGACCATGGCCATCATCGCGCTGGTCTCGGCGAAGGGGTCGCCCGGCGTCACCACCACGGCGCTGGCCTGCACCTTGAGCTGGCACCGGCGGCTGGTGCTCGCCGAGTGCGACCCGGCCGGCGGCTCGGTGCTCGCCGGCTACCTGGGCGGCCAGCTCGACGGGCCGCGCGGCATCGGCGAGCTGGCCGTGCGTGAGCTGCGCGACGGCAGCCTGGAGTCGACGTTCTGGTCGCAACTGGTCGACCTGGACGCGCCGAGGCGGGAGCGGCTGCTGCTGCCCGGCGTGGTGGACCCGGCGCAGGCCGGCAGCGTCGCGCCGCTGTGGCAGCGGTTCGCCGACTTCTTCCGCACCCTGGAGAAGGGCCGCCCCGGCTACGACGTGATCGTCGACTGTGGTCGGCTCCAGGTCTTCGGGCCGCCCTGGCCGCTGCTGCGCGCCGCCGACGTGGTGCTGCTGGTGACCCGGGCGCAGTTGCCCGGCCTGTCCGGCACCCGGTCGATGATCCGGGCCATCGAACGGGACTTCACCGACCACCGGGTGCCCCCGGGCACGCTGCGGCTGGTGGTGGTCGGCGACGGGCACGGCAAAGCCGAGATCGGTAAGGCCCTGGGGGTGCCGGTGATCGCCCGGTTGCCGGAGGACCCGCGTACCGCACAGGCGCTCAGCTTCGGCGGCACGGTCCGCGCCGGACGGCCGCTGATGCGCGCGGCGACCGCGTTGGAGGCCCCGGTACGGGAGCTGCTGGAGCAGCGGCGGGCCCGGTTGGCCTGGCCGACCCCGGCGCAGGGGGTGCCGGATGCGGTTTGAGCCGGTCTCCCACGACCCGCGTACCCCGCCGCCCGGGGTCACCTCCACGATGCCGCCACTGGCCCCGGTGAACGGCCGGCACTACGCCCCCGCCCCGTCGACGCCGCCGGCCACCGCCCCGCCGACGCCCGCGCCGACCGCGCCTCCCCGGCCGAAGGTGGACTTCGCGGTGGTCCGCGAGCTGCGTCGGGAGTTGAGCGAACGGCTCACCCAGTGGCAGCGCGGCCGGGAGTTCGACGCCGACGCCGAGGAGGTCGAGCGGGCCCGGCTCGCCGTCGCCGTGGTCTCCGGCTACGCCGACGCGGTACGCCGGGCCGGCACCCCGCTCAGCGCCGACGAGGAACGGACCCTGCTCGACCAGGTGACCGCCGAACTGGTCGGGCTTGGCCGGCTACAGACCCTGCTGGTCGACGACACCATCGAGGAGGTGCACATCCTCGGCTGCGACCAGGTGCGCATCACCCGGCACGGCGGTGGCGTCGACTGGGGTGAGCCGATCGCCGACAGCGACGACGAGCTGGTGGAGATCCTCCAGGCGGCGGCCCGCCGGGCCGGGGCCACCGAGCGGTCGTTGTCCACCTCGAAGCCGACGCTGGACCTGCAACTGCCCGACGGCAGCCGGTTGGCGGCGGTGTTCCTGGTCAGCCACCGCCCCTACGCGGTGATCCGTAAGCACAACACGTTGGACGTCAGCCTCGACGACCTGGCCGGCAGCCGCCCCGACCTGGACGAGATGATCGACCCGCTGTTGCGCGACTTCCTCCGGGCGTCCATGCGGGCCGGGTTGAACATCATGGTCGCCGGGCTGGCCGGGGCCGGCAAGACCACTGTCATCCGGGCGCTGATGGACGAGATCCCGCCCGACGAGCCGTACGTGCTGCTGGAGGAGAGCCGGGAGCTGCTGCCGGCCCGACGCGGCGACAAGCACCGGGCGGTGATGAGCTTCGAGTCCCGGGAGGGGCACGGCGAACGCGGCCTGGACGGTCGGCCCGCCGGTGAGGTGAGCATCGCCGACCTGATCCCGGTGTCGCTGCGGATGGGCGTGCTGCGGATCATCGTCGGTGAGGTCCGGTCCCGGGAGATCGTGCCGATGCTCCAGGCGATGACCACCAGCCGTGGGTCGATGTGCACCATCCACGCCCGTACCCCGGCCGGGGTGAGCGAGCGGATCATCGAGCTGGCCCTGGCGCACGGCCGGGAGATGACCGTCGACCAGGCCCGTCGGATGGCCGGCAACGCCCTCGACCTGATCGTCTACGTCACCGTCGAGGACGAGACCGCGATCGGCGGACGCAAGCACCGGTTCGTCTCCCACGTGGAGGAGGTGATCGGGGTCGGCGACGCCAACCGGATCACCACCACCACCGTGTTCGGGCCCGGCCCGGACGGCCGGGCCATCCCCCGCCACCTGCCGGAACGGGTCCGGGGTCAACTGTTGCGGGTCGGCTACGACGCCCGGCTGCTGTCCCGTTTCATCGAGGCCGGGGCGGGCGCGTGGCGTCGGCCCCGGCACAGCCGTCTCGCCCCGGCGGTACGCCGATGAGCACCATCGAACTGCTCGCGGTGGTCTCCGGCGCGGCCTGCGTCGGCGGGATGGTGCTGGCCGTGGTGGCGTTGTTCGGCACCACCAAGCCGACCCGGCCGGCCCGGAACTCGACCACCGGGCTGCGCCGGCTCTGGCTCGGCCCGGGCACCAACCGGCGGGACCAGCGGGCGCACCAGATGATGTTGGGCGCGGCGGCGGTGGCGGGGGCGCTGGCGTTCCTGCTGACCGGGCTGCCGGTGGTGGGGTTGATCGTGGCGGCGGCGGTGCCGGGGGTGCCGTGGCTGTTCGCGGTGGGCCGGGCCGAACAGCGGGCGATCACCCGGATCGAGGCGGTCGGCGAGTGGACCCGCCGGCTCAAGGACGTCTCCAACACCGGGCAGGGCCTCCAGCAGGCGATCATCACCACCATCGCCACCGTCCCGGAGGAGATCCAGGAGGAGGTGCGGCTGCTCGCCGCCCGCCTCCAGGCCGGCTGGACGGCCCGGTCCGCCCTGCTGGCGTTCGCCGACGAGATCGGTGACCCGGTCTGTGACCAGGTGGTCGCCGCGCTGATCCTGCACCTGACCGACCGGGGCGAGCGCCTCGGCGACGTGCTCGGCTCCATCGCGTCGGCCGCCTCCGCCGAGGTGGCCACCCGACGCGAGGTGGAGGCCAAGCGCACCCAGCCCCGGTTCGCGGTCCGCTTCCTCACCGGGATGACCCTGGCCGTGCTGGCGTACGGGCTGGTCAACACCGAGTACGTCCGGCCGTACGGGACGTTCTTCGGTCAGCTGCTGATGGCGGTGCTCGCCGCGGCGTTCATCGCCCTGCTGGCCTGGGTACGCGCGATGAGCCAGCCCCCGCCGCCGCCCCGGTTCCTGCCCCGGCCCGACCCGGCGGAGGTGGTCGCGTGACGCTCAACTGGCAGCTCACCATCGCGGTGCTCGGCGGCGCGGCCATCGGGCTCGGCCTGTTCCTGCTGGTCCGGGAGGCGTTGCCGGCTTCCCCGGCGCTCGGCCCGGCGTTGCGCCGACTGCACCAGCCTGCGGGCGCCGCCGTCGCCGCCGGACGCGGGCCGGACTGGTTGGGGGGTTTCTCCCGCTGGCTGCGCCCGCCGCACCGCCAGCTTGCCCTGCTCGACCAGACCCCCGAGCAGTACACCATGTCGATCCTGCTCTCCGCCCTGGTCGGGCTGGCCACCCCGACGGTGGCGGGGGCGCTGCTCTTCCTGGCCGGGGTGAGCATGCCGGTGGTCGTACCGGTGCTGGGCAGTCTGGGGTTGGCGCTGGTCTGTGCGCTGCTCGCGCACCGCACGGTGCTGGCCAAGGCGGACACCGCCCGGGAGGAGTTCCGCGCGGCCGTCTGCACCTACCTGGACCTGGTGGCGTTGCAGTTGTCGGCGGCGCACGGCCCGGTGCAGTCGCTGGAGCGCGCGGCGGCGGTCTGCGACGGCTGGGTCTTCGCCCGCATCCGGGAGTCGCTGCGGATCGCCCAGATGCAGATGCACTCGCCCTGGGACGAGCTTCAGGACCTGGCCGAGAAGATCGGCATCCCGGAGTTGGGCGACGTCGGGGCGATCATGCGGTCTTCCGGCAGCGAGGGCGCCCAGGTGCACGAGACGCTGCGCAGCCGCGCCGAGTCGCTCCGGGACCAGATCCGCACCGACAACCTGGCCCGCGCCGAGGGCGTCACCAGCCGGCTGGACATTCCCGGCTCGCTGCTGGTCTTCGTGCTGCTGGCGTTCGTCCTCTATCCGTTCGTCGCCCGCCTCTGAGTAGTCCACCTCCCCAAGGAGTCCCGCCATGCACCTCGTCACCTTCCTCTACGTGGCCACCGTGGCCCGGCTGGCCGAGCTACGCCGCGAGGCGGAGCGGGGCGACAGCCCCGTCCCGACCGCCGTGATCATCGCCGGCCTGGTGGTTGCCGCAGCCGCAGTCACCGCCCTGGTCAAGACCAAGGCCGAGGGTTGGATGAACAGCATCGCGAACCCGTGACCCGCATCCCCCTGGCCATCTCGTGTCGGGACCGGACGGCCCCCACCGCCCGGTCCCGGCGCGCACCCCTGCGCGCACCCGACGCCGGGCGTGCCGTGCCGGCCGGGCTCCGCGCCGCCGGTCGGGCCGCCCGCCGCCGGCTCACCGCCGGGGGTACGGACCGGGGGGCCAACCCCGTGGAACTGGCCGTGGTGATGCCGGCGGTGCTGGTGCTCCTCTTCGGCTCCATCCAGATCGCCGCCTGGTTCGTGGCCCGGTCGACGGCGATGCACGCCGCCCAGAGCGGGGTGAACGCGCAACGGGTCCTGGAGGCGCCGGCCGGGGCGGGCGAGGCCCGCGCCAGGCACTTCCTGGGTGCCGCCGGGGACTGGCTGGTCGGCGCGAAGACCACCTGCGCCACCACCGCGACCGAGGTGACCTGCACGGTCACCGGGAAATCCCTGAGCGTCATCCCGGCCGTCCGGTTCGACGTCCGGCAGACCGCCCACGGCACCGTCGAACGGTGGACGAACCCGTGACCGGCCACCCGCCCCGGCGCACCTGGCGTGCCGCGCTGGCCGGCCGGGTCGGGCGACTGCCCCGGGGCGACCGGTCCGTCGTCCCCACCGCCGACCCGCCGGGCGACCGTGCTGCGGGGCGTACCCGGGGATCGGTGTCGGTGGAGGTGGCGGTGCTCGCCCCGGCGTTCCTCGCGCTGCTGATGCTGGCCGGGGTGGCCGGCCGGGTCGCGGTCGCCGACGAGGCGGTGGAGGCGGCGGCCCACGACGCCGCGCGGGCCGCCTCGATCGCCCGCGACGCCGGCACGGCGGAGAGCGCCGCCCGGTCGGCCGCCCGCCGGCAGCTCGACTGGCGGGGCCTCAACTGCACGAGCGCACCCCAGGTCACGGTCTGGGGTTCCACCCGCAACTCCGACCACACGTCGCTGGGCACGGCGTTCCGCAGCCAACTCGGCGAACCGGTGAGCATCTGGGTCCGGGTCAGCTGCACGGTCTCCTTCGCCGGGATGCGTTTCCCCGGGCTGCCGATGGGCGACAAGCGGGTCGAGGCCACGTTCGGCTCCCCGCTGGACCGCTACCGGAGCCGGCAGTGACCGCCCGCCCCACCGGTGATGAGGGCCGGATCAGCCTGTTCCTGGCCGTCGCCATGATCGGCGTGCTGGCGGTGATCGGCGTCGCGTACGACGGCGCGGGTCAGCTACGTACCCTGCAACGCGCCGACGACCTGGCCGCCGAGGCGGCCCGCAGCGGCGGCCAGGTGATCGACCGGGCAGCCGCGATCGAGGGCCGGCCCAAGGTGATCGACGAGCCGGGTGCCCGCGCGGCCGTCGCGCAGTACCTGCGGGGCAACTCCGACGTGACCGGCCAACAGGTCAGCTTCCCGGTGGTGGCCGGCGAGAAGCAGATCCGGGTACGCGTCACCGTCGTCTACCGCCGGCACCTGCTCGGCCTGATCGGCATGGACCGCACCGTCACCGTCGCCGGCGAGGCGACCGCCCGCACCCTCACCGACCGACCATGAACCCGCTGGCCCGGCGGACCCGTCGGCCCACGCACCCGGTGCCCCCGCACCGGCAGACCGCAGGAAGGAGGGCAGCATGACCACACCCCGTGGTTCCACCGCCCGACGTACCGGCCAGTTGCTCACCGGCTTCGGGTCGCTGGTGGTCCTGATGGCGTTGCTGGTCGGCGCGCCGGTGGCGCTGCTCGCCTTCGCCGGCAACCCGCTGCCCGACCACCTGCCCACCCTCACCGAGGTCGGCACCGTACTGACCAGCCGCGACGACGGACAGCTCTTCATCCGGGCGCTCGCGCTGGTCGGCTGGTTCGGCTGGGCGACGTTCGCCTTCTCCGTACTGGTGGAGATCGGCGCCCAGGTGACCCGCCGGCAGACACCCCGGCTGCCCGGTATGCGCCGGCAGCAGCGGGCGGCGGCGGCCCTGCTGGGCTCGGTCGCGTTGATCATCGCAGCGAGTCCGGCGGCGAGCGCGGCGGTGACCCTGACCCAGCCGATGCCGGCCGCCGCCGGTACCGGGGTGGCGACGACGCTGGACACCTCCCGTACCGGCCTGGGTGCCGCCCCCAGCGCCGGCATCGGCGGCGCTGCCCTCAGCGCCGCCCCCGGCACCGGCCTCGGTCCCGTCCCCGGTGCCGAGAAGCCTGCCGCGAAGCCGGTCTACCGGGTGGCCCGGGGCGACTACCTGGGCGAGGTCGCCGAACGCTACCTGGACGACTTCGACCGCTACCCCGAGGTGGCCCGGCTCAACGACCTGCACGACGCCGACCGGATCAGGCCGGGTCAGCTCATCAGGCTCCCCGCCGAGGCCGACGACACCGGAGCCCGCCGGCACGCCAGCGGCCACCTCGTCCCGGGTACGCCCCGCAAGCCGTCCCCGCGCCCGCCCGCCACCACCCCCGGCGGCCAGGCCGACCCGCAGCACCAGGGTGCGCCTGCCACCCCGGGCAAGCCGACCGGACCCGCCACCCCGAAGCCGACGGGGCCCGCCGCCTCGAAGCCGACCGGTCCGGCCACCCCGAAGCCGGGGAAGATCGGACCGGCCACGCCGCAGACGGCCACCCCGCAGACCGCCCAACCGCCCGCCGAACGGCCGGTCGGTGTGCCACCGGCGATGGCCGCCGGGGCGTCCCGGGCCACCCCGGACGACACGATCAACAGGCCGCTGGCCGTTTCGGCGGTACTGGCCGTGGCGAGCATCGTCGGCGCGCAGATCGGTGCGGTGCTCGGCCTGCGTCGCCGCCCCGTCCGGGTGACCGCCGGCCGCACCTCGGCCGCCCGGATCGCCGCCGCCCGGATGTCCACCAACCGCACCACCACCGGCCGCACCCCGGGCCGCTCGATGGGCAGCCGCGCCTCCGCCGCCCGGGACCTGGTGACCGGCCGCCACCGCCGCGACTGACCCCGCCCGAACGCCCCACCCTGCCGCCCGCCCACCGTCCGCTGCCCTTGTTGGCCCCGGTGATCAAGAGGTCTGCGTCAAGTTGAAGATCGACTTTGACGCAAACCTCTTGATCAACCTCCAAAGGCGAGGGCGGGGCGACGTGGAACGGGGCGAGGTGGGGGCGGGGGCAGGGGGACAGTCAGGGGAGGCGGGTTTGGAGGGTGCCGTCGACCACGCGGGTGGGGAGGATCTGCTGGTCGGTGGCAGAGGGGCCGTGGACGACCTCGCCGCCGTTGAGCCGGAACGCCGAGCCGTGCCAGGGGCAGACCACGCAGGTGTGCCCGTCGATCTCCTGTACCTCGCCCTCGCCGAGCGGGCCGCTCTGGTGCGGGCAGCGCTCCAGCATGACGGTGACCTCGTCGCCGTGCCGGTAGAGGATCACCGAGACGTCGTCCACCTCGCGGGTCACCAGCTTGCGCTGCGGCAACCCGGCCAGCTCGGCCACCGGCCGCCACCCGTCGCCCATCCGGTGCAGCTCGGAGACGCTCTGACTGACCTGCGCCCCCTGCTTGTACGCCAGGTGCCCACCGAGGTACGCCCCGGCGCTCGCCGCGCCCAGCCCCAGGTAGGCCAGTGCCCGCCCGACGCCGTGCCGACCGGTCAACCGGGCCGCGAGGGAGCCGGCGTACAGGGTCAGGCCGACGGTGTTGGCGGCGGCGTGGACCAGTCCCACCCGGCGCTGGTCCCGGGAGAGTTCCGCCCAGTCGTTGAGCCCGGCCACGGCTGCGGGAACCGCGCTCACGGTGCCCAGCGCGACCAGCGCGGTGGCCGCCCGACGTTGGCCGGGGAGCAGGTCGACCACTGCGGCGCTGATCCAGGCACCGACCGGCACCTGCACCATCGCCGGGTGCAGCGGATGGCCCAGGAAGACGCCGTGCAGCAGGTCGCGGACCCGCTGCGGGCGCAGGGTCGCCTGGACGGCACGCTGCAACCGGTCTCCGGTGCGGTCCAGCGCGGTGGCCTGTTCGAGTTTCGTCATCAACGCTCGCACCCTGTCCGACTTCCCGGCTGACCGGGTCGCAAACCGGGCGACCGGCACCAATCCGGGTCCCCTGGCTCGATCGACTCAACGGCGGCCAGGTAGCGGTATCGACGCCGCCGGGGCACCGCAACATCGGCCCACCACCGCGCGCCCCGGCCGGGGGGATGCGGGATGCTGGGGGGATGGCGGTGCATGTTGTCCGGGACGGGGCGGTGACCACGGTGATCTTAGACCGGGCGGCGTCCCGCAATGCCGTCGACGGGCCGACCGCACGGGCGCTCGCCGACGCGTTCCGTGCGTTCGAGGCCGACCCGGCCGCCCGGGTCGCGGTGCTCTGGGGTGCGGGCGGCACGTTCTGCTCGGGTGCCGACCTCAAGGCGATCGGCACGCCGAGCGGCAACCGGGTCGAGCCCGACGGCGACGGCCCGATGGGTCCGACCCGGATGTCACTGTCCAAGCCGGTCATCGCGGCGATCTCCGGGTACGCGGTGGCCGGCGGCCTGGAGCTGGCGCTCTGGTGCGATCTGCGGGTCGCCGAGTCGGACGCGGTGCTCGGGGTGTTCTGCCGACGCTGGGGGGTGCCGCTGATCGACGGCGGCACGGTGCGGCTGCCCCGGCTGATCGGCCGGAGCCGGGCGATGGACCTGATCCTCACCGGCCGTCCGGTGCCCGCCGACGAGGCGTACGCGATGGGGCTGGTGAACCGGGTGGTCGCGCCGGGTGAGGCACGGGCGGCGGCCGAGCGGCTGGCCGCCGAGATCGCCCGGCACCCCCAGACCTGCCTGCGCAACGACCGGGCGTCGGTGCTGGCCGGGGAGGGGCGGCCCGAGCCGGAGGCGCTCGCCACCGAACTCGCCTACGGGATGGATTCGCTCGCGGCCGACGCGCTGGCCGGCGCGGCCCGCTTCGCCGCCGGTGCCGGCCGCCACGGCGAGTGAGCCGGCCCGCCCCCCGGGCCACCGCGCGATCAGGGGCCACTGAGCGGTCCCGGCCGGGCGTACCGCCGGGCGGGGGCACCGGATGCGGGCGGGCCGGCCGGCGCGGCGGTGAGCCGTGCCGGCCGGCCCGCCGGGCTCAGCTCAGGTCGTCCAGGGCGCTCTGGATGGCCCGGTGGAACGTCGGGTACGCGTAGATCATGTGCCGGAGCTGACTGACCGGTACGGCCGCGTGCACCGCCACCACCAGCGCCGAGAGCACCTCGCCCCCGGCGGGGCCGACCGAGGTCGCCCCGATCAGCACCCCCTGGTCGGCGTCGGCGATCACCTTGATGAAGCCGCCCGGCTCGCTCTTGTGGATCCACCCCCGGGTGGACGACGACAGCTCGGTGAACCCGACCTGCACGTTGATGCCCCGCTCGCGGGCCTGCCGTTCGGTGAGCCCGACCGCGCCCACCTCGGGGTCGGTGAAGGTGACCCGGGGCAGCGCCCGGTAGTCGGCCCGGGGCACGGTGCCGGCGGCACCACTGGGGCCGGCCGCGCCCATCGACCCCCCGACCGCGCTGGCCGCGCCCATCGCGCCACCGACCACGCTGGCGGTGCCGCTGGCATCGGGGCCGGCCCCGGCCCGCCGGACCCGGTCGAGCACGTCGGCGACCACGATCGACGCCTGGTACATGGCGATGTGGGTGAACGCGCCCTCGCCCGTGACGTCGCCGACCGCCCAGATCCCGTCGGTGACGTGCATCCGGTCGTCCACCGGCAGGTAGCGCTGGC
Source organism: Micromonospora sp. HM134 (assembly GCF_007833915.1). Lineage (NCBI taxonomy): Bacteria > Bacillati > Actinomycetota > Actinomycetes > Micromonosporales > Micromonosporaceae > Micromonospora > Micromonospora sp. HM134. Next base: position 223,904 of record NZ_CP041061.1, on the reverse strand, counting down.
CGGCGTCGATCCCGACGGTGTCCAGCCCCAGCTCGTCCAGGTGGGCCCGGCGGCCGGTGACCACCAGCAGTTTCTCGGCGCTGAACGACCGGTCACCGGCGTGCACGGTGAACGCGTCGCCGTCGTGGTCGATCCGCTCGGCCTTGACGTCGGTGGCGATCTCCACCCCGTCGGCGCGCAGCGCGGCGGCGGCCACCTCGGACGACTCGGGTTCCTCCAGGGCGAGGATCCGGCCGGACGCCTCCAGCACGGTCACCCGGACCCCGAACCGGGCGAAGACCTGCGCCAGTTCCGCCCCGATCGCCCCACCGCCGAGGACCAGCAGGCTCGCCGGCAGCTCCGCCACCTCGATCGCCTGGTGGTTCGTCCAGTACGGGGTGTCGGCCAGCCCGTCGATCGGTGCGATCGAGGGGCGGGTGCCGGTGCCGAGGACGATGCCGTGCCGGGCCCGGAACACCTGGTCACCGACCCGGACCCGGCCAGGGCCGTCCAACCGGCCGCTGCCACGCAGGAACCGGCCGCCCTTGCCGGTGAACCGGTCCACGGCGGCCTGGTCGTTCCAGGTGTCCGTGGCCTCCTCCCGGATGCGTTTCGCTACCGGGGCCCAGTCGGCCCGGACCTGCGCCGACCCGGCCAGCCCGTCGACCCGACGGGCCTCGGCCAGCGCGTTCGCCGCCCGGATCATCATCTTGCTGGGAATACAGCCCCAGTACGGGCACTCCCCGCCGACCAGGTCCCGTTCGACGCCGACGACGCTGAGGCCGGCCTCGGCGAGTCGCCCGGCCACCTCCTCGCCGCCCACGCCGAGCCCGACCACGACCACGTCCACCAGTTCCGGCTCTGCCATCCCGCCAGCATTCCGCACGGCCCCGCCCCCGGCCACCGGTCCATCCCGGATTTCCCGCTCCCGGGCGGCGGACCCGGCCCGGCGATGTCGGACCAGCCCAGCACCACCCGGGCCGGTGTCAGCGGAGCCAGACCGGGTCAGCGCCGGGCACCTCCAGCGGCGGCGGGTAGTCGAGGGTGCGGCGTACCTCGGGGGGCAGCCGCCACGGTTGGTGCACGGCCTTGCCGGCGACCGTCGCCAGCTCGGGCACCCAGCGGCGCACGTACCCGCCGTCGGGGTCGTAGCGTTCGGCCTGGCGGACGGGGTTGAGTCCCCGGTACGGGCGGCTGTCGTTGCCGGTGCCGGCCACCCACTGCCAGTTGCCGGAGTTGTCGGGCACGTCGCCGTCGAGCAGCCAGCGGGAGAAGACCTCGAGGCCGGGCCGCCAGTCGAGGCCGAGCACCTTGGTCAGGTAGCCGGCGGTGATCAGCCGGGCCCGGTTGTGCATCCAGCCCTCGGCGTGCAGTTGGCGCATGCCGGCGTCCACGATCGGCATGCCGGTGCGGCCGTCGGCCCAGGCGTCCAGCGCCGCCGCGTCGTACCGCCAGTCCTCGGTGGCCCCGCGCCGGTACGCCTTGGCCGCGATCTCCGGGAAGGCGGCGGTGACCTGGTGGTAGAAGTCCCGCCAGCAGAGCTGCCGGACGAACGGGTGCCCCCGGTCGTCGGCCCGGTTCGCCACCGTCAGCGGGGACAGGCAGCCGAACCGCAGGTACGGGCTGAGCCGGGAGGTCTCGTCGGCGGCCAGGTCGTCGTGGATGTCGTCGTACCGGGAGAGGGTGGGCAACCACTGCGTGAGCCGGCACTGCCCGACGGACTCGCCGCCGGCCGCGGCGTCCGGCGACTCCCCCTTCGGTGCCGCCGGCAGTCGACCGACGGCGACCCCGTCGGGCAGCGTGACCCGCCGGGGCGCGGCCAGTTCCTCCCGCCACCGCGCCCCCGACCAGACCCGGTGGTAGGGCGTGAACACCCGGTAGTGGTCGCCGCCGCCGGGTCGCAGCTCGCCCGGTTCGACGACGGTGACGCCGGGGAACAGCCGCAGGAACAGCCGGTGCCTGTCGCATTCGGCGCGCAGCCGGCGTTCGCGGCGGTGGGCGTAGCGGCTGACGTCGGCGGAGAGGCCGATGCCTTCGGCGTCGACCTCGCGGGCGAGCCGGATCGTCTCGGCCACCGGGTCGCCCCGGCGGACCACCAGGTCACCGCCGAGCGCGCGCAGGGTGTCCCGCAGTTCGGCGAGGCACTGGTGCAGGAACCGGTTGCGGTTGGGCGAGTGGCCGGCCAGTGCCGGGTCGAGGACGTACAGCGGCACCACCCGGTCGAACGCGGCGCAGGCCGTCGCCAGTGCCGGGTGGTCGTGCACCCGCAGGTCGCGGGTGAACAGCACGACCGCCGTACGGCCGCTCACGACACCGCCGGGCCGGGCACCGCGACCGGGGTGCCGGTACGGGTGAGCAGCGCCTTCGCCGCCACCGCGAGTCGTCGCCGCTGGGGCACCACGGCCCGCTGGACGAACACGTCGTAGTCCTGGGCGGCGACCTCGTCGAGGATGCCGCCGTAGAGGGCGTAGGCGGTGCGCATGCACGCCTGGGAGGCGGGGGCGAGCAGGGTGATGCCGGGCGCGGCGGCGGCGTAGTGGGCCTGGGCGCGGGTCACCTCGTACTCGATGAGGTCGCGGATGCGGTCGGTGCTGCGGCCGGCGGCCCGCGCGGCGAGCAGGTCCTCGCGGGTGACGTTGAACTTGGCGAGGTCCTCGTCGGGCAGGTAGGTGCGGCCCCGGTCGAGGTCCTCGGCGACGTCCCGGATGAAGTTGGTGAGCTGGAAGGCGAACCCGAGTTGCCGGGCCGGCTCCCGGGCGGCGGCCGGGTCGGAGCTGCCGAGGATGGGCAGCATCATGGTGCCGATGACCGCCGCCGACCCTTCCATGTAGTCGAGCAGGTCGTCGTAGGTCGGGTACGACATGACGGTCAGGTCCATCGCCATGCTGCGCAGGAACGACGCGAAGTCGGCGCGGTCCAGGTCGAACACGGCGATGGTGTGCAGCACCGCCGGCAGCAGCGGGTCGTCGACCGGTTCGCCGTGCAGTCCGGCGACGAAGCGGGAACCCCAGGCGTCCAGGAGGGCGGCGCGTTCGGCGGGCGGCAGGTCCTCGGTGCGGTCGACGATCTCGTCGGCGTAGCGGGTGAATCCGTACAGGGCGTGCACGTGCCGCCGTTTCCAAGCGGGCAGCAGCCGGGTGGCGAGATAGTAGGTGCGGCCGTGGTGTTTGTGCAGCTCCCGGGAGCGGGCATAGGCAGCGGTGAGATCGGTGTCCACCGGGCCTCCTCGGATTCGACGCAGCAATCGACGCAACTCGTAACCCTAGGGTACGCTCCCCCACATGGCCAACGACGCAGTTGCGGGTAATGCGCTCCGCGTCGCGCCGGCACAGCCGGGAGCGACGGACGATCCGGTCCGCGGCGTACTGGCCGCTTACGCCCGTGACCTGGTCAACGGCGTCGACGACACCCTGTCGGCGTTTCTCGCCCGCGAGGTCGACGCGCTGACCGAGATCGACGCAGCGATGGGCGGTTTCGCCGCGACGGCACGTGACTGCGTGCTGGCCGGCGGCAAGCGGGTACGCCCGACCTTCGCCTACTGGGGCTGGCGGGGGGTGGTGGGCGGGGACGAGCCGCTGCCCACGGTGCTGCCCGCGCTCGCCGCGCTGGAACTGCTGCACACCTTCGCCCTGGTGCACGACGACGTGATGGACGCCTCCGACACCCGACGCGGCCTGCCCACCGCGCACCGGGCCGCCGCCGAGCGGCACGTCACCGCCGGCCACACCGGCGACCCGCACCGGTTCGGTGAGTCGGTCGCCGTCCTCATCGGCGACCTCTGCCTGGTCTGGGCCGACCGGCTGCTCGCCCACGCCACCATGCCGCCGTCCCGGCTCATGGAGGTGCGGCGCTGCTACGACCAGATGCGGGTGGAGACCATCGCCGGGCAGTACCTCGACGTGCTCGGCGAGAACGACGCGGCGAACTGGTCGGTCGACCGGGCGCTGCGGGTGGCGCGCTACAAGACGGCCAGCTACACCGTGCAGCGTCCCCTGCTCTTCGGCGCCTGCCTGGCCGGCACCGACGCCGACGCGCCGCTGATCGCCGCGTACACCAGGTACGGGCTGGCGGTCGGCGAGGCGTTCCAGCTCCGCGACGACCTGCTCGGCGTCTACGGCGACCCGGTCACCACCGGCAAGCCGGCCGGCGACGACCTGCGCACCGGCAAGCCGACCACGCTGCTGATGCTCGCCCGGCAGCTCGCCACCGGCAGCCAGCGGCGGGCGTTGGAGCGGGCCGGCAGCGTCACCGGTGGCCGGGAGCTGGCCCGGCTGGCCGAACTCGTCGCCGACACCGGGGCGGTCGCCCGGGTGGAACACATGATCTCCGACCGGGTCGCCGACGCGCTGGCCGCGCTGGGGACCGCGTCGATCGACGAGACCGCGCGCACCGCGCTGACCGGTCTCGCCACCGCCGCCACCGCGCGGCGGGCATGATGGGCAACTTCGTGAAGGAGGTGGTCGCGTGCGGACCGTGACGGGACGTACGGACCGGGTGGTGGTCGTGGGCGCGGGCCTGGGCGGGCTGGCGTGCGCGCTGCACCTGGCCGGCAGCGGCCGGCAGGTGACCGTGCTGGAACGCGAACCGGTGCCGGGCGGCCGGGCCGGGCGGCTCAGCGTCGACGGGTACGAGTTCGACACCGGCCCCACCGTGCTCACCATGCCCGACCTGATCGCCGAGGCGCTCGGCGCGGTCGGTGAGGAGCTGCACGACTGGCTCGACCTGACCCCGCTCGACCCCGCCTACCGGGCCTACTACCCGGACGGCTCCACCCTGGACGTGATCACCGACACCACCCGGATGGCGGCCGAGATCTCCCGGGTCTGCGGCCCCCGCGAGGCCGACGGCTACCTGCGGTTCGTCGAGTACGCCCGCAACCTGTGGAACTGGGAGCGGGCCGACTTCATCGACCGCAACCTGGACGCCCCGACCGACCTGCTCACCGGCAACCTGCTGAAGTTGCTGGCGAACGGGGCGTTCCGCCGCCTCCAGACCAAGATCAACCAGTTCTTCTCCGATCCCCGCACCCAGCGGATCTTCTCCTTCCAGGCGATGTACGCCGGGCTCGCGCCGCACGACGCGCTGGCCATCTACAGCGTCATCGCCTACCTCGACTCGGTGGCCGGGGTCTACTTCCCGCGCGGCGGCATCCACGCGGTCTCCCGGGGGATGGCCGGCGCGGCCGAGAAGCACGGCGTCCAGATCCGCTACGACACCACGGTCGCCCGGGTGGAGACCGCCAACGGCCGGGCCACCGGCGTGGTCACCGCCGACGGCGAGCTGATCCCGGCCGACGTGGTGGTGCTCAACCCGGACCTGCCGGTCGCCTACCGCGACCTGCTGCCCGGGGGCCGACGCCGGAAGCTGACCTACTCGCCGTCCTGCGTCGTCCTGCACGTCGGATCGACGCAGGGGTATGGGAAGATCGCTCATCACAACATCCATTTCGGACGGTCCTGGAAGGGCACCTTCGACGAGGTGATCGGGCGCGGCGAGCTGATGACCGACCCGTCGCTGCTGGTCACCAACCCGAGCCGGACCGACCCGTCGGTCGCCCCGGCCGGCCGGCACACCTACTACGTGCTGGCCCCGGTGCCCAACCTCGACCGGGCCCCGTTCGACTGGCGGGGTGACCTGAGCCGGCGCTACGCCGACCAGCTCGTCACCACCCTGGAGGAGCGCGGGTACGTCGGGTTCGGCGCCGGCATCGAGGTGTTGCGTACGATCACCCCCGCCGAGTGGGAGGAGCAGGGAATGGCCGCCGGTACGCCGTTCGCCGCCGCGCACAGCCTCTTCCAGACCGGGCCGTTCCGCCCGTCCAACCTGCACCGCAGCCTGCCCAACGTGGTCTTCACCGGTTCCGGCACCCAGCCCGGCGTGGGCGTGCCGATGGTGCTGATCTCCGGCAAGCTGGCCGCCAACCGCATCACCGGCGCGGGTCGGTGACCGCGTGAAGTCCCGGGAGGGCCACCTCGTCGAGCTGGTCGACGACACCGGCCAGGCGCTCGGCGAGGCCACCGTCGCCGCCGCCCACCAGGCGCCCGGACGGCTGCACCGGGCCTTCTCGGTGCTGCTGGTCGACCCGGACGGCCGGGTGCTCCTGCAACAACGGGCCCCGGTCAAGACCCGGTTCCCGCTGCGCTGGGCCAACTCCTGCTGCGGGCACCCGCTGCCGGGCGAATCCCTGGCCGAGGCGGCCAACCGCCGGCTCGCCGAGGAGCTGGGCACCGGACCGGTTTCGTTGACCGAGGTCGGCGTCTACCTCTACTACGCCGAGGACCCGGCCACCGGCCGGGTCGAGTTCGAGTACGACCACGTGCTCCGGGCCGACGTGCCGGTCGACCTGCCCCTCGGGCCCGACCCGGACGAGGTGGCCGAACTGCGCTGGGCCGACCCGACCCGGTTGATGACCGAGATCGACGCCGACCCGCGCACGTACGCCCCCTGGCTCGGCGGGGTGGTGAGCCGACTGCTGCACCCGGCCCCGAGCGGCCCCACCGGCAGCCCCCGTGCCGCCTCCGCCACCCCGTCCGGCGACCGGGTGGACGACGCGTCGGAGCGGTCGGGTGGTCGATGAGCCGCTGAGCGCGGGGGCCGTGGCACGCCGGCTGGGTGTGGCGGTCACCACGCTGCGCACCTGGCACCAGCGCTACGGCCTCGGCCCCAGCCAGCATGTCCCGGGCCACCACCGGCGCTACACGCCGGCCGACCTGGCCCGCCTGGAGATCATGCGCAAGCTCACCGCCGAGGGGGTCACCCCGGCGGAGGCGGCCCGCTGGGCGAAACTGAGCCCGGTCGTCCCCGGTCCCGGGGTCGCCTCCCGGCTACGGGCGGGCGCCGGCCGCGACGGCGGTGGGCAGACCATCCCGGTCGGCCGGGCCGGCCCGGCGGCCCGGGGGCTGGCCCGCGCCGCCATGCGGCTGGACGCGGCGGTGATCAGCGACACGATCTCACACGCCCTGGCCGCCGACGGGGTCGTCGCCACCTGGGAGGGGCTGCTCCGGCCGGTGCTGGCCGGCATCGGCGAACGGCACGTCGCCACCGCCGGCCTGATCGACGTGGAACACCTGATGTCCCGGTGCGTCTCCGAGGCGTTCGCGGCGGTCGCCCGGTCCGGCCGGGCCACCGGGCCGGCCCGCATCCTGCTCTCCTGCGCCGACGAGGAGCAGCACACCCTGCCGCTGGAGGCGCTCGCCGCGGCGCTGGCCGAAGCGGGGGTGGCCTACCGGATGCTCGGTGCCCGGGTGCCGGCGGCGGCGCTCGTCGAGGCGGTCAACCGGACCGGGCCGGCGGCCGTGGTGGTCTGGTCGCACACCCGGCCGACCGCCGACCCGGCGCAGCTGTCCGCACTGCTCGCGGTGCCCCGCCGGCCGCTGCTGGTGCTCGCCGCCGGGCCGGGCTGGCGGGCCGACACGCTGCCCGCCGGGGTGGTCCGCCCGGTCGACCTGGCCGAGGCGGTCTCGCTCGCGCTGGCCGTACGGGACTCGCTGGACCAGTCGACGGGGGCCGACCGGGCCTGACATATTTCGCTTTCGTGAACTACCGTCGGGGCCGTCCGCGTACCCCATCCCCCGGAGTGACGATGCGTTCACGCCCCGTTCTGGCGGTCGCCCTCGGCCTGCTCCTGCTGGTCGCCGGCTGCGGCGACCAGCACCGGAACGTCCGGCCGGCAGCGGCGCCCGCCCCGACCACCACCGCACCGGAGCCGGCCCACACCCCGTCCCCGAAGCCGTTGCCCACCACCAAGCCGAAGCCCCGGCTCCGGCCGAAGCCCAAGACGCTCCCCGCCGGGCTGCGCAAGGCGACCGGGGTACGCGCGGTGGCGTTGACCTTCGACGACGGTCCCGACCCGACCTGGACGCCCCGGGTGCTCAACCAGCTGCGGGCGAACAAGGTGAAGGCGACGTTCTGCGTGGTCGGCACCCAGGTGCGCAAGCACCCGGAACTGGTGGCCCGGATCGTCCGGGAGGGGCACCAGCTCTGCAACCACAGCTGGCACCACGACGTCGACCTGGGTCGCCGGCCGGTCGCCGAGATCCGGGCCGACCTGGTCCGCACCAACCAGGCCATCACCAAGGCGGTGCCGGGCGCGAAGGTGCCGTTCTACCGCCAGCCCGGTGGCCGGTGGACGCCGGAGGTGGTGCAGGTCGCCAAGGAACTCGGCATGCGGTCGCTGCACTGGACCGTCGACCCCCAGGACTGGGCGAAGCCCGCCGCCGGGGTCATCTCCGGGCGGATCACGGGCGCCGCCCGGCCCGGCGCGGTGGTGCTGATGCACGACGGCGGGGGCGACCGGAGCCGAACGCTGAGCGCCGTGCCGCACGTCATCGGCGACCTCAAGCGCCGTTTCGGCATCGCGCCACCTCGCTGACCTGCTACTTTGCCGGGCCGCACCCCGGCGGGCATACCGGTTTGGCCGACCGCCGGGGCATGGCATATGCTTCTCATGCCTCCGGCGGGGCCGGATGGGAGCAAGTCCGCTTGAAGTTGCGAGTGTGCAATGATGGCGGGGCCGCCCTCATCGTCTAGCGGCCCAGGACGCCGCCCTTTCAAGGCGGTAGCACGGGTTCGAATCCCGTTGGGGGCACGGTCCGGCTCAGCCGGAGGCAACAGAGCAAGGTCCTGTGGAGCAGTTGGAGTGCTCGCCGCCCTGTCAAGGCGGAGGTCGCGGGTTCAAGTCCCGTCAGGACCGCCAGCGCCGACGCCGCGTGTACCAATGCGCGGCGTTCTGCGTATCGGGACGCGGCACCCTGTCGGCGGAGACCCCGCCCGCCGGGTACCATGTCCCGAAGTACCAGGCCAGGTAGCTCAGTTGGTACGAGCGTCCGACTGAAAATCGGAAGGTCGGCGGTTCGACCCCGCCCCTGGCCACATAGCCTTTCGCCGGGCTACAGAGAGCGGTGACCTGCGGAAACGCGGTCACCGTTTTCGTGTATCCGGCCCTGGCCCGCCATCGACCACCGCCGTGGCGGCACACCCCGGGACATCCAGGAGCCTCGCTGGGTCGTGGGTGCCCACTGACCGGAAAGAGCCGGTACACGGCGCTGCGGAGCGCACCCCCAGCCGGTATGGTCCGGGCCTATGGGACAGGAGAAGCCAGATCCGGAGGGCGTCCATCAGGACGTCGACCGGTACTCGCTGCGCTGCACCCTCCTCGTCCCCGCCCCGGCGGAGCAGGCGTTCGCGGTCTTCACCGGCTCGCTGGCCGACTGGTGGGTCCGCGAGTACACCTGGTCCGGGCCGGCGGCGCTGGCCGAGCTGGGGATGGAACCCCGGGCCGGCGGCATGCTCTACGAGATCGGTCCGTACGGCTTCCGGGGCGACTGGGGGCGGGTGCTCACCTGGGACCCGCCGCGTCGGCTCGTCTTCACCTGGCAGCTCGGCCCCGACCGGGTGCCGGTGCCCGATCCGGCGCGGGCCAGCGAGGTGGAGGTGCTGTTCCTGCCGGACGAGTCCGGGCAGACCCGCATCGAGTTGGAGCACCGCCACTTCGACCGGCACGGTGAGGCCGCCGAGGGCTACCGCGCGGCGTTGACCGCCGGCTGGCACGAGCTGCTCGGCCGCTACCTGGACACCCTGACCCGGACCGCCCCCGGACCACAGTGAGCGACTTCGCGCGGCCGGCGTCCGCCGGCAGGACGCGGGGGAACCGGGCCGATCAGCGGGGTGGGCCGCCGAGGGGCGTCCGGGCGGTCGGGTGGCGGACCGCGTCGGGGCCGCCCAGGTCGGCACGGTGGCCGGCCGCCGCGCCCGCGCCGAAGCCCGAGCCGGCGAGCCGGCGGGTCGGCGCGGTACGCAGCCGGGGGTAGACCTCGGCGACCCGGCGGGCCACCCGGTCCGAGCGGTCGGCCAGCACCAGCGCGACCGACGGTGTGCCGCGTTCGGCCACCGCACCCGCCTCGGCGGCCCGGAGCCGCTCGGCGACCACCCGGGCGAAGCCGGCCAGCCAGGAGCGGCGGAAGGCGGCCGGCTGCTCACCGGAGGGCACGGCGGTGCCGGCGAGCCCGTGTGCGGCCTGTACGAGCAGCGAGGTGAAGAGCAGGTCGACCCGTTCCAGGTCGCTGGCGAAGCCGAACAGGTGCAGCGTGAACCCGCTGCCGTCCGGTCGACGGACGCACCGGCAGCGCAGCGGGTCGGCCACTGCGGCGAGCAGGCCGGCCTTGTCCCGGGCGTACGGGGCGACGACGTCGATCACCCGGTCGCCGACCGGGTCGGTGGTGGGGTCGCGGGCGGCCAGGAGGGCCCGATCGACGCCGTACCGGGCGATCAACTCGGTGGCCTTGGCGGTGAACGCGGCCGACTCGGCGGGGGTGCAGGCCGGGTCCTCGGCCTGGGCCAGCAGCTTGCGCACCTTGCTGAGCATCGCCTCGGACATGCGTCACTGGTACCACAGAAGGTTCACCGGTCTGTCACAGCGGGATCAGAGATAGACATATATCATCGCCACTCACCGCGCCCTGTCCGCGACTCAGGGTCCCCCTCTTCCCCTGGAGGCACCACCATGGCATCCCGGCCCGCCCGCCTGACCGCGCTCGTCGCCACCCTGCCCCTGCTCTGGTTCGGCACACCCGCGCAGGCCGCCGGGGAGACGAACCTCTCCGCGTCGGCCGCGACCTGCTACGGCGGGGCGGTCCGCTCGTACTTCCAGGCCGGCGGGTGGGGCGGGGACGCCGGGCCGTACAAGGCGAGCACCCGGTGCAAGGACGTGAACGTCAAGAACAGCAGCGAGTTCGGCACCGAGGCGTGCGTGGTCTTCATCGACAAGACCAACAAGTGCAACTACCTCACCTACCTGCCGGCGAAGTCGGACTGGATCACCGTCGCCACCAACGTGCGCGACGGCGCGAACTTCAAGGTCCGCTTCTCCAACCTGCGCTACGAGTACGAGCCGCTGGTGGCGTACCACGCGTACTGAGCCCCGCCGCCGGCCCTACCGCCGAGGGACGGGCGGTGGGGCCGGGCGGGTCAGCCGGCCCGGCTGCGCAGCGTCGCCACCGCCGAGCCGGCGAGGGTGAGCAGGCAGTCCGGCAGTTGACCGTCGGCGACCGCCGCCCCGAACAGCGCCTCGCCGGTGTCGGCGTCGTGGTTGGCGTACGCGCTGACGAACCGGGCCACCCAGCGGGTGTCGTACCGTGCCTCGTCGATGCCGGGGAAGTCCAGCGCGCACGTGCCGGGCGGCGGCGGGTCACCGACCATCGTCGCGGCCAGGGTCCAGGCGACCGTGTACGCCCCGGCGAGCCCCGACCGGTCCACCACGGCGTCGAATGTGCCGACCACGGCGGCGCCGTCCCCGGTCAGCGCCGAATGGAGTACGGCGGTAGCGTCGGCGAGCGTCTGATCCGGTACGTCGGTCACCTGCGGCACAGTAGGACGCCAGGTCAAGCGGGCGGACGCCGGAAACGGTGACCACCTGCCGGGACAGCGTGACGGAGCGTGCGTTGCACTGTCGGGCCGGCGACGAGGGCCGCCTCCCTGGTCCCACGGTCCCCGCCGGCACGCTATGGTGCGCACCGGACCTGCGCCGGAGGAAGGACCACCATGCTCGTAACCCGCGGCCCGCGCGCGGCCATCCTGGCGGCCTGTGCGTCGTTGCTGCTCGCCGTCAGCGCGTGCGGGACGACCGACAAGCCCGAGGAGGCGGCCACCCCGCAGGTGCGTCTGTACGGCACCGACGGCAACATGCAGAACTCCTTCGCCGCCGAGCTGAAGGACCGGGCCGACCTCGTCGACGGCATGAAGGGCACCACTCCGCTCACGCCGCTCAGCGACGACTTCAAGCAGCGGCTCCGCACCGTCGACGCGAAGCTGACCGACTATCTCTACGCGGCGGAGTCGTACGACGCGGTCATGATCAGTGCGCTGGCCGCCCAACTCGCCGGCAGCACCGATCCGGCCGACATCGCCAAGCAGATCGTCGGGGTGACCACCAACGGCCAGCGCTGCACGGACGCGGCGAGCTGCCTGGCCCTGGCCCGGGACGGTCAGGACATCGAGTACCGCGGCCCGTCGCTGAACCGCGCCGGCTTCACCGACCTCGGGGAGCCGGCCACCGCCAGCTACGCCACCCTGCACTTCGACAACCAGAAGATCAACGACGCGAAGACCGAGTTCGTCGGCGCCGGGGACGAGTCCGGGGTGAGCACCAAGGCCGCACCGAAGCCGAAGAAGCAGCGGGGCGGGCGCAACGACCGCAGCGACGGCTCCCCGCTGATCATCGGTGGCCTGCTGCCGAAGACCGGCGACCTGGCCCTGGCCTACCCGCCGCTGGCCGCCGGCGTGGCGCTGGCGATCAAGGAGATCAATGCCGCGGGCGGGGTGCTCGGCGACCCGGTGACCTGGTTCGACGGTGACGACGGCACCAACCCGGCCGTGGCCAAGGCCACCGTGGCCTCGCACGTCAAGAACAAGGTGCAGGTCATCATCGGGGCCGCCGCGTCCGGGATCTCCGCCGCCGTGCTGCCGGACGTGGTGGCGGCCGGCAAGATCCTCTTCTCGCCGTCCAACACCGACGCGGGGTTGAGCCAGGCCGACGACAAGGGCCTCTACTTCCGGACCGCCCCGCCGGACAGCCTCCAGGGCCGGGCGCTGGCCGACGTGATCCTCCGGGACGGCCCGCACAGGATCGTGGTGGTGGCCCGCAAGGACTCCTACGGCGAGGGCCTCCAGGAGACCGTCCGCGCCGAGCTGGAGCGGGCCGGCTTCGGCAGCGACCGGGTGAAGCTGCTCACCTACGAGCCGCCGGCCGACGCCAAGGCCCCACCCGTCGACTTCGGCAGCCTGGCCGGCGAGATCAAGAACTACAAGCCGGAGGCGGTGCTGGTCATCGGCTTCGGTGAGTCCGCCGGACTGATCAAGGCGCTGGCGGACGCGGGCGTGCCGATCCGCCACTGACGTCGGCGGGGGCGGCACCGGTCCGGTGCCGCCCCGTCCCGGCTCACCGGGGCCGGCGACGCTCCAGGAAGTCGGTCATCCGGCGGTGCTTCTCCTCGTCCTCGAAGAGCACCGCCTGGCTGACCAGGTCGAGCTGCGGGTGGGCACCGGGCGGGGCGTCCACCGCGAGCTTGGTCAGCCGCAACGCCAGCGCGGAACCCTTCGCCATCTCGTCGAGCAGCCCATGTGCCGTGGGCAGCAGCTCGGCCGGCTCGGCCACCACCCGGTTGACCAGGCCGATCCGCAACGCCTCGTCGGCGTCGACGCGGCGGCCGGTGAAGAGCAGTTCCTTGGCCCGGCCCTCACCGACCAGGGCCGGCAGCCGGTGGGTCGCCCCCGCGCCGGCCAGGATGCCCAACCGCACCTCCGGCTGGCCGAAGACCGCCCGTGCCGTGCACACCCGCAGGTCGCAGGCGTACGCCAGCTCCGCGCCGCCGCCCAGCGCGGGGCCGTCCACGGCGGCCACGCTCGGCATCGGCAGCGCCCGGAGCCGGGCGAAGGCGGCCGAGTTGATCGCGGCGAGGGCGTCCAGCCGGCCCCGCTCGCGGAGTTGGCCGATGTCGGCGCCACCGGCGAACAGGCCATCCGCGCCCCCGGTGAGCAGCAGCAGCCGGGGCCGGGCCTCCAGCGCGGCGCAGACGTCGTGCAGCGCGCCGATCAGGTCGGCGTCGATGGCGTTGCGTTTCTCCGGCCGGTCCAGCGTCACCACCACCCGGTCGGGCAGTTCCTCCACCCGCAGTCCGCTCACTGCCGCCGACCGTCCTTCCACGTGTAGAAGCCCTGGCCGGACTTCTTGCCGAGCTTCCCGGCGGCGACCATCTCGACCAGCAGCGGCGGCGGCGCGAACCGGTCACCGTAGGCGGCCTGGAGGGTGCGGGCGATGTCCAGCCGCACGTCCAGGCCGACCAGGTCGGTCAGCTCCAACGGGCCGACCGGGTGCCGGTAGCCGAGCACCATCGCCTTGTCCACGTCGGCCGGTGCGGCCACCCCGTCGGCCACCATCCGGATCGCCTCCAGGCCGAGGGTCACCCCGAGCCGGGAGGTGGCGAAGCCGGGCAGGTCGCGTACGACGACGGGGTCCTTGCCCAGCCGGCCGGCGAGCGCGACGGCCGCCGCGGTGGTCTCCGGTGCGGTGGCCGCGCCGACCACCACCTCCAGCAGGGCCATCGCCCAGACCGGGTTGAAGAAGTGCAGCCCGAGGAAGGACTCCGGGCGGGCCAGCCCCTCGGCCAACTCGCCGATGGGGATACTGGAGGTGTTGCTGCCCAGCAGCGCCGGGCGCAGCCGCTCCGCCTCGGCGAGCACCGACCGCTTCAGGTCGGGCCGCTCGGGCACCGCCTCGACGATCACCTCCGGGGCGGGGGCGACCTCGGCGAGCGCACCCCGCAGGGTGATCCGGGCCCGCTGCGCGGCGGCGGCGTCGACGCCGAGCTTCCCCCGCTGCACCGCCCGCGCGCCCAGCTCGTCGAGGCGGACGGCGGCGGCCTCGGCCCGGCCCCGGTCCACCTCCACCAGCTCGACCGCGTAGCCCGCACCGGCTGCCACGTAGGCGATGCCGAGCCCCATCGTGCCGGCCCCGACGACGACAAGACGACTCATGACGCTCCCTCACTGCGCACGGCGGCGTGCGGGGTCTCCGGCACGCCCTGCCGCTCGCTCCGCTGGCTCATGGGTGCGACCCTATGCAGCACCGTTCCCGGCGGCATGCGTGGGGGACCGCCGCACCGGGTACTGACGGCCCAACGTCAAGGGAAGGAACCAGTCGACATGAGCCAGGCACCGGAGACCGTGGACAGCGGCACCACCGACGGCACGGCGGTCGTGGAGACGCGCGGCGACGAGCGCGTCGACCTGCTCCGCGCCGACACCAACAACGACGGCAAGACCGACGTGTGGGTGGTGGACACCGACGGCGACGGCCGGGCGGACCTGTTCCAGTTCGACACCGACGGCGACGGCAAGGTCGACATCACCATGGTCGACATCGACGAGGACGGCACCCCGGACGAGGTGGTCGACGGCGACGGTGGCCTCCCCCCGGAGCAGCTCCCGCCGACCGTCCAGGTCTGACCGGTGGGCGGGGGCCCGACCGGGCCCCCGCTCATCTGCCGCGCAACCGCAGGGTGGCCAGGTAGTACGGGGCGTCGCGGTCGTCCACGTCGGTCAGCCGCCACGCGGTGCCCCGGACGAGTTCGGCCAGTTCCTCGGCGGAGCACACCAGGTAGTCGAACCAGTCGGTGCCGAGTTCGCGGTAGCGCAGCCGCAGCCGCAGTTGCCCGCCGAGCCGACCCCGCTGCCGGTTGCGCTCGTGGTAGCCGGTGTGCACCGGGTCGGTGGTGCCGTACGGGTCGGTGCCGTGCGCGATGACCTGCGCGCCGGGCCGGGCCAGGGCGGCCAGCGCGGCGAGGAACGCCGGTGCCCGGTCCCGCCCCTCGAACAGCCCCAGGTTGTTGCCGAGCAGCAGGAACGTGTCGTAGCGCCGGCCGTCGGCGACGTGCTCGTCGACGGTGCCGAGGACGAGGTCCCGGACGCCCCGGTGCCGGCTGACCCGTAGCGCCCCCGGTGAGGTGTCCAGCCCGGTGACGGGGATGCCGCGCTCCTGGAGCACCAGCGCGATCCGCCCGCCCCCGACGCCGACGTCCAGGGTGGCGCCCCGGGTGCGGTCCACGGCCCGGTGGTCGTACGGCTGCCAGTGTTCCGGCCCGTCCAGGTAGTGCGCGGCGGGGGCCCCGTTGACCAGCCCGTCGTCCCGTTCGATGATCTCGATGACCGGTCGGGGCAGCCGCCCGCCGACCAGCGGCCGGGGGCCGATCCCGGTGTGCACCGCGTACGCGTCGCGCAGCAGTTCGCCGAACACGTCGCCGAGTCGAGGTTCTCCGGTCACGACCTGCACGCTATCCGGGTCCCTCCACCGTATCCTGGGCGGCGTGACCGACCTGGACCGCCTGGCGGCGGAGAAGTACGTCCTGCTGACGACGTTCCGCAAGGACGGCCGTGCGGTGTCCACCCCGGTCTGGGCGGTCCGCGACGGCGACACGCTGGCGGTCTGGACGGTCGCCGACTCGGGCAAGGTCAAGCGGATCAGGCGGGACGGCACGGTGACGGTGGCCCCGTGTGACGTGCGCGGTCGTCCGCTGGGTGAGGCGGTGCCGGGGCACGCGGTGCTCTGCGGGCCGCAGGAGAGCAGCCGGGTACGCGACCTGCTCAAGCGCAAGTACCGGCTGCTGGGCCGGTTGACCCTGCTCGGCAGCCGGCTGCGCCGGGGCGAGGCGGGCACCGTCGGCATCCGGATCAGTCTGACCGCTCCGCCGCAGTGACCCGGACCGGATCGCTGCGGAGGGCGGAGACGACTCAGGGGCGGTGGTGCGTCGCTGCTGCGACGTCCAACCGCCCCTGGGGTCCGTAACGTTCTGACCGGGTCAGTCCCCCTGGCGCTGCTGGGGGATCTGGCCCTGTAGCAACGCCCGCACCTCCGACTCACGGTACCGACGGTGTCCGCCCAGGGTTCGGATCGCGCTGAGCTTCCCCGCCTTGGCCCACCGGGTCACCGTCTTCGGGTCGACACGGAACATCGACGCCACCTCGGCCGGCGTGAGTAGCGGCTCTGGTTCGTGCGTTCGCGATGCCATCGGTCACTCCTCCACATGGATAGACATCGGCCGGGGTCCCGCCGGCCGACGCGTCTCCCATGGTCCGGCTAGTCCCCGATGTCCGACATGGGCCGAACGGCCGAAGGTCCCTAGACGGACGGATGAACCATGCCCGATTTATCTGACTTTTACACGGCAGAAAGTACCTTATTCGGACTCATGATCACGGTTCGTGATGCGTTAACTACGAGGGTGACTCATAATTGACAGCACGAATGGGCGATATCTGGTCAATTGCACCGCTCCAGCAACTGGATCGCCCGCCACCGCGCCACCAACCGGTCGTACGCCGCCGACGCCTCGTCCGTCTCGCCCCGGGAAAGCCCGGCCAGGCCGCCCGCCACCAGCTCCGGCGAGTCGTCCGCGGCCAGTGTCTCGTCGGAGAGCAACTGCACCAGGCCGCCGTAGTCCAACTCGACCACCGACCGAGGGTGGAACTCCTCCAGCCAGCGGGCGGCCTCCTCGACCGCCTCGGTGATCGGCGCGGCACCTATCGACTTCTTGAGCACCGACAGCGCCCGCGAAGCCCGCCGGCGGGCCTTGGAGATCTCCGTGCGGTAGCGCAGCGCCCGCCGCTCCGGCCGGGTGACCAGCTCCCGCTCACCCGCCTCGAAGAGCACGAACCACCGCAGCGGCACGCCCCAGGTGGCGATCTGCTCGTGCAGCCGGGGCACCCCGTGCTCCAGCACCCGGGCGCCGCTGCGCCAGTCCTCCACCACGGTCTTGGCCTGCCCGGCCAGGATCGGCGGGACGAACGCGTCGGCGATCACCGACGGCACCCCTTCCCGGGCGCTCAGGGCCGCCTCGGCCACCCGGACCCGCAGGTTCCACGGGCAGACCAGCAGCGCGTCGTCGACCTCCAGCACGTACGCCTCGTCGGGCAGGTCGGGCAGTCTCGTCCAGCCCGCGCCGAGCGCCGCGATGACCGAGGTCCGTTGCCGGCCCGGCCCCTCCAACGGGGCCACCGCCCGCCCCTCCCGCACGTAGCGCCGCCAGTACGACTGACGGTCCCGGTCGAAGGCGGTCAGCGGCTCGTACACGCGCAGGTAAGAAGCGAAGAGCGACGGCACCGCGCGATCCTCCCACGAAACCCCGCACCGGTGCCGCTGCCGTCGTGCGCGACCGGAACGCCGCCGGCGGGCGGCCCCGGCCGGCCCGGTCGCACGCGACGTGGACGACAGCACGGTTCCCGACCGATATTAGGCTGACCAGCGCCGGCAGCATCCCCGCCGGCCGACCAGGTCCGCGCCCCACAAGGGCGCACACCGACACCAGGAGCGAGCCATGGGCGTATTCGTGAGCACCGACGACCCCGGACCGGCCGGTCACGAGCAGGTCGTCTTCTGCCAGGACAGGCAGAGCGGCCTCAAGGCGATCATCGGCATCTACTCGACCGCGCTGGGGCCCGCGCTGGGCGGCACCCGGTTCTACCCGTACGCCAGCGAGGAGGCGGCGCTGGCCGACGTGCTGGACCTGTCGCGCGGGATGGCGTACAAGAACGCGCTGGCGGGGCTGGACCTGGGCGGCGGCAAGGCGGTCATCTGGGGTGACCCGGACCAGGTCAAGAGCGAGGCGCTGCTGCGCGCGTACGGGCGGTTCGTGCAGTCCCTGGCCGGGCGCTACTACACCGCCTGCGACGTGGGCACCTACGTGGCCGACATGGACGTGATCGCCCGGGAGACCCGGTACGTCACCGGCCGCAGCGTGGAGCACGGCGGGGCGGGTGACTCCTCGGTCCTCACCGCCTGGGGCGTCTTCCAGGGGATGCGGGCCGCCGCCGAGCACGTCTGGGGCAGCCCGAGCCTGCGCGGACGTCGGGTCGGGGTGGCCGGGCTGGGCAAGGTCGGCAGGCACCTGACCGGGCACCTGGTCGACGACGGGGCCGAGGTGGTGGCGACCGACGTCGACCCCCGCGCGCTGGAGTGGGCGCGGACCAACCACCCCGGGGTCGCCCTGGTCGCCGACACCGCCGCGCTGGTCGCCACCGACATCGACGTGTACGCCCCGTGCGCGCTGGGCGGCGCCCTGAACGACGACACCGTGCCGGCCCTGCGGGCCCGGGTGGTCGCCGGCGCGGCCAACAACCAGCTCGCCCATCCCGGCATCGAGAAGCTCCTCGCCGACCGGGGCATCCTCTATGCCCCCGACTACGTGGTCAACGCCGGTGGGGTCATCCAGGTCGCGGACGAGATCGAGGGTTTCAACTTCGACCGGGCCAAGCTGCGGGCCACCCGGATCTTCGACACCACCCGGCAGATCCTCCGGCTGGCCGACGACGAGGGGGTGCCCCCGGCGGTGGCCGCCGACCGGCTGGCCGAGCGCCGGATGGCCGACGTGGGTCGGCTGCGCACCATCCACCTGGGCTGAGGGCAGGTCCCGGGCGCGGCGACGGTCCGCGCCCGGGACGCCACCGGGCGTACCGGGCCGGATCCGTACGGCTGCCGGCCTCCGGCGGGTCGACCGCGCGATAGCATGGCCTTTCACGGCTTTTCGGGCGGTTTGACCGGCGTCACGGGCGGTCCTAGGCTCACCCCTTACCGGGTACACTCGGTGACGACCGGGTGACTGCGACGCGCAGGGCCGGCAGACGGTAACCCGAGGTGCCGAACGGTGGCATCCCCATGTACCGTAAGAGCCACGAGAGATGCCTGACGTCATCGGGGCCCGCCTTCGGGCTGCCCCGCATTCTGTGCGAGGGGGTCGAGCCATGGGGCGCGGCCGTGCTAAGGCCAAGCAGACGAAGGTGGCGCGGGAGTTGAAGTACCACTCCCCGAACACCGACCTCACCGCCTTGCAGCGCGAACTGGCGGGTGCTGGTGGGAAGTCTGAGCAGCACTTCGACGACGACTACAAAGAGTATGTCGACGACGACGATGAGGATCATGCGGACGACGACCCGGACCCCTGGGCTCCTCCGACCCGCTGACCTCCGGTCACACTGAGCACGCGGCAACTCTCCGCGTGCTCACGCATGTGCCCGACCAGAGCAGCGTCACGACCGACGATCAGGGACCACGCCGTCCCGGAGCACACTCCGGCCGGTCGGCGCGGTCCCTGATCGGGGTGTCCGTGGCCCGTCACCGTACGGCGAGGCCGGTCACCCCCGCTCAGCGCGGCCGGTTGTTCCAGTTGTAGAAGGTCGGGATGTTCTCGAAATGGTTCCAGGCGCAGACCGCGCCGGCACCCTCCGCGCCCGACACCTCCGCGCGGTGACGACGGGCGGCCTCGGCCTCGTGGAGCAGGGCGGAGAGTCCCCCAGCGGCCTCCCGCACCCGGTCGGTGACCTGGTCCGGGCCGGCCCCGACCCGCTCAGGTGGCCGGTGACTCGTGGTCTCGGGCATGCTCCAACACTCCCTCCAATAGGCGGATCTTGCTGTTGCGGCAGTGCTCGGTCTCCGTACCGTCGAACCGCCCCTGCTCGAAGTAGCGGTTGGCCGCGTGGCCGCCGCCGCAGAAGCCGAAGTACGGGCAGGACGACCGGCACGCCTCGACGCCGGTGAGGAACTCACCCACCCAGCCCGTGCCCGCCGCCCCGGCCAGGATCTCGGCCAGCGGGGTGGCCAGCACGTTACCGCTGCTGAAATCGCCGTAGCGGGCGTCGGTGAAGCCGGCAAGCTCCGGGGAGAGCACGGTCACCGAGCCGTCGTACCCGATCGTCGGGATCGGGTCGAGCTGCCGGGGCAGCAGGTCGCCCTCCGTGCCGGCCAGCACCGCCGCCGCGTACCGCAACGACCACTCGACCTCCCGCAGGTGCACCCTGGGCGCCCGCCGCCAGGCCGCCACCAGCTCCGCCCAGAACGCGGTCACCGTCGCCGCGTCGTGCGCGTTGCTGCGGGTGTTGACCCCCTCGGTCTCCTCGATGTTCAGCCCGAGCACGTCACAACCCAGGTCGAGGAAGTAGTCGTACAACTCGGTGGCGAGCCCCGGCGTCGGCCGGCTCACCACCGCCAGCGCCGAGAACGGCAGACCGTGCCGACGCAACGCCGCTATCCCCCGGACGATCCGGTCGTACGCCGGGGCGCCGGCCCGGGTCACCCGGTCCCCGTTGCGGACGGCCGGGCCGTCCACGCTCACGCTCACCCGCACCCCGTGCGTGGCGAAGAACGCGCACCAGGCGTCGTCGATCAGGGTGGCGTTGGTCTGCACGTGGTGCTCCACCCCGGCGGGGAACTCGGCGATCAGCGCCGCCAGGTGGTCCCGGCCGGCGGCGAGCGGCTCACCGCCGTGCCAGACCACCGAGAACCGGCCCCGCGCCACCCACGGGGTCACCGCGGCGGCGACCGCCCCGGCCACCGCCACCGGCATCCGCCGGTCGGCCGCCCGGTGCGGCAGATAGCAGTACGCGCAGTCCAGGTTGCACAGCGTCGTCGGCTGCATCACCACGTACGACGGGATCGCCGCGATCCCCTGCATGCCCGTCACGGACCGGCACCGAGCAGCCATCGACCCTCCTCCCCCGTGCCCGAAGTGTCCTTCAGGCTAGGCGGCGATGGCCGCTCGGGTGAACCCCCGACCAGGCATCCGGCCGAGCAGCCCCGCCGATCAGCCCCGGGTGTGCTGGCCGATCATCTGCACGTTGCCGGTGCCCTCGATGATCTCGCCGGCCTGCCAGGCGTCCACGCCCCGGCCGGCGAGGGTCGCCAGCGCGCGGTCGGCGTCCTCGGCGGAGACGATGGCGAACATGCCGACGCCCATGTTGAACGTCGACTCCATCTCCGGGTCCTCGATCCGACCCTTCGACTGGATCAGGTCGAAGATCGGCTGCGGCTTCCAGGTGGCCCGGTTGACCACCGCGTCGACGTGCTCGGGCAGCACCCGGACCAGGTTGCCGGGGATGCCGCCGCCGGTGACGTGGGCGATCGAGCGCACCTCCGCCTCGGTGATCAGCTTCAGGCAGTCCTGCGCGTAGATCTTGGTCGGGGTGAGCAGCTCCTCACCGAGGGTGCGCTGCCGGCCGAAGTCGTCGATCACCACGTCCAGCCGCATCCGGCCGGCCCCGAGCAGCACGTGCCGGACCAGCGAGTAGCCGTTGGAGTGCAGGCCGGACGAGCGCATCGCGATCACCACGTCGCCCACCTCGACCCGGTCCGGGCTGAGGATCTCGCTCTCCTCGACCACGCCGACCCCGGTCGCGGAGACGTCGTACTCGTCGGGACGCAGCACGCCCGGGTGCTCGGCGGTCTCGCCACCGAGCAGCGCGCAGCCGGCGTACCGGCAGCCGTCGGCGATGCCCGCGCCGATCTCGGCGACCCGGTCCGGCACGACCTCGCCGGTGGCGATGTAGTCGAGCAGGAACAGCGGCTCGGCCCCGCACGCCACCAGGTCGTCCACGACCATCGCGACCAGGTCGATGCCGATCGTGTCGTGGATGTCGAGCTGCTGGGCGATGACCAGCTTGGTGCCCACCCCGTCGGTGGAGGACGCCAGGATCGGGTTCTTGTACTTCTTGGTGTCCAGCCGGAACAGGCCCGCGAAGCCGCCCAGGTCGCCCATGACCTCCGGCCGCCGGGTCTCCTTCACCTTCGACTTGAGCAGCTCGACCGCCCGGTCGCCCGCCTCGATCGACACCCCGGCGTCGGCGTACGAAACCGAGCGTTTGCGGGTGGTGCGGCCGGTCCCCGCCGTCCAGGGCTGGCGGTCGCCACCGGCGCCGCTCGGGCTGCTTCCTGCGCCGCTGCGCTCGGACACGTAGGTCACGGTTCTCCCCTTTGTGGTTCTCGGTGCCGCGCCGACGGTGGCCGGACGGCCCCGGTGTGCTACGGGCGGTGGGCGGTCGCGCCGCCCGGAGTGGCGACGAGCGGTGTGTGGTGCTCGGAGGTGTCCGGGGCGTCGGCGACCCGCCGGCCCACCCCTTCGAGCACGTGCTTGCCGATCAGGTTCCCGGCCGGCAGGTCGATCGGGTACTCCCCGTCGAAACAGGCCCGGCAGAGCCTGCTCCTGGGCTGTTCGGTCGCGGCGATGAGACCGGGGAGCGAGACGTAACCGAGGGTGTCGGCGCCGATCGAGCGCCGGATGCCCTCGTTGTCCAACCCGTTGGCCAGCAGTTCGGCCCGGGTGGCGAAGTCGATGCCGTAGAAGCACGGCCAGTTCACCGGCGGGGAGGAGATCCGGACGTGGACCTCCAGCGCGCCCGCCTCGCGGAGCATCCGGACGATCGCCCGCTGGGTGTTGCCACGCACGATCGAGTCGTCGACCACGACCAGCCGCTTGCCCCGCACGTTCTCCCGCAGCGGGTTGAGCTTGAGTCGTACGCCGAGCTGGCGGAGGGTCTGCGACGGCTGGATGAAGGTACGCCCGACGTACGGGTTCTTCATCAGGCCGGCGCCGTAGGTGATGCCGGACGCCTCGGCGTACCCGATGGCGGCCGGCGTGCCCGACTCGGGCACCGGGATCACCAGGTCGGCCTCGACCGGGTGTTCCTTGGCGAGTTGCCGGCCGATCTGCACCCGGGCGGCGTGCACGTTGCGGCCGGCGATGGTGGCGTCCGGGCGGGCGATGTAGACGTACTCGAAGAGACAGCCCTTGGGCTCCGGCGCGGCGAACCGGCTGGACCGCAGGCCCTCCTCGTCGATCGCGATCAGCTCGCCCGGCTCGACCTCCCGGACCACGCTCGCGCCGACGATGTCCAACGCGGCGGTCTCGCTGGCCACCACCCAGCCGCGTTCCAGCCGGCCGAGCACCAGCGGGCGGACACCGTGCGGGTCGCGGGCGGCGTAGAGGGTCGACTCGTCCATGAAGACGAAGCTGAACGCGCCGCGCAGCTGCGGCAGCACCTCCAGCGCGGCGGCCTCCACCGACAGGTCGGGGCGGCTGGCCAGCAGCATGGTCACCAGGGAGGTGTCGTTGGTGGCCCCGTCGTCGAGCAGGCCACGCTCGGCGACCTCCTTCTGCAACTCGGCGGTGTTGACCAGGTTGCCGTTGTGCGCCAGGGCGATCGTGGTGCCGGAGGTGGTCGAACGGATGGTCGGCTGGGCATTCTCCCAGGTCGAGCCGCCGGTGGTGGAGTAACGCGCGTGCCCGATCGCCAGATGGCCGCGCAGGCTCTTCAGGGTCGGCTCGTCGAACACCTGGGCCACCAGGCCCAGGTCCTTGTAGACCACCACTCCCGAGCCGTCGCTGACGGCGATGCCGGCGGCCTCCTGGCCGCGGTGCTGGAGTGCGTAGAGTCCGAAATAGGTGAGGTTGGCGACCTCTTCACCCGGGGCCCAGACGCCGAAGACGCCACAGGCGTCCTGGGGGCCGGGTCGCTGGGGGTCAAGGTCGTGGCTCAGCCGGCCATCGCCTCGGGGCACTGCCGCTCCCTCATGCTGGTCTGGACTGGCCTGGCGGAGCCGGGGGCTGCTCCGCGCCTTTCGGCCCTGGACCACTGTCGTCGCCTGACAGTGTACGCGAACACGAGTCAATACAGAAAGTCACGATCCGCCTCCACCCCGTCACCCCTTCGGGCGGAACGGTGCAGCTAGAGCGGCAGATGGTCAGAGAGATCCGCCCGGTTTCCGCTCACCTGTACGCGACCGTCCGTGACCGCCTGCGCCCACGACAGCCGTCCGGTGGCCAGCGCCAGCCAGGTGTCCGGCGTCATCTCCACCACGTTCGGCGGGGTGCCCCGGGTGTGTCGGGGCCCCGGAACGCACTGAACTGCACCGTAAGGTGGGACACGCACCTCCACCGATCGGCCGGGGGCACGCTCCGCGAGGGCGGTCAGAAGGGTACGGACCGCCTCGCGGTACACCGGTCGTTCGGGCGTACGCCCCTCATCGAGCGCCGTCAGCGCCGCCAGTACCACGGCGGACTTAATGTGCGGAGAGGACACGACGGGACGATACGACCCGGGGCCGCCGGACGCCACGCTGGCCCCTGGGTCGCGCCGATCCGGTCAGACAAGGCATAGTTGCCGACGGCGTATTCGTACCGTGATGATCCCCGGCCCCCGCCGGGGAAGTCAGACCGGAAGGCGGTGGACGTGTCAACACACCGACGTGCCTGGACGCAGCGGGCCGGTGTGGTCGTAGCCCTGGTGGCCGGCGCCCTGCTCACCGTCCCCGCCACACCCGCTTTCGCCGCTCCGAGCGTCAACAACGTGTCGGCGTCCCCAAGTTCCGTCGAGGCCGGAAAGACCACCCAGGTCAACTTCTCAGTCACCGTCAGTGATGATGCTTCGGTTGACATCTCGGTGACCTCCAGCAATGGCAAGCTGCGCTGCGTGAACGGCTGCAACCGCAGCAAGGTCAACCAGAGCGGCAACTTCAGCGCCAGCTTCGCCCTCGCCGACGACGCGTCCAACGGCTCCGCCCAAATCACTGTCCGAGCCGTCGATGCCAACGGCGAAGATTCGGGCAGCACCACCGTGACCCTGGTGGCTAAGGCCGCGCCGCAGACCACCGCGCCGCAGGACAAGCCGACGGTGAAGTCGATCTCCGGCAAGGTGGTCGTGGCGGCCACCGGCGACGCGGTGCCCAACGCGGTGGTGGGGCTGGAGGACTCGACCGGCAAGCAGTTCAACACCACGAGCGACGGCAGCGGCAACTTCCGGATCACCGGGTCGAGTTCCAACCCGATCGCGCCCGGCTCGATGGTGCTCGGGGCCAGCAAGGACGGCGTCGTCGCCACCAAGCCGATCAGCGCGGGGGCCGGGCAGAGCCTGAGCAACCAGCGGATCAGCCTGGCGTTGAAGGTCGAGGTGAGCCCGAGCGCCACCCCGTCGACCTCCGTCGAGCCGACCCCCTCGGAGGAGACGACCGAGGAGACCACCGAGGAGAGCACCGAACCGACCGGCGGGCAGCAGCAGGCCGCGTCGCAGGACGACGACAGCGGGTTCGGCTCCTTCCTGATCATTCTGCTCGGCGGTCTGCTGGTGGCGGCCGGCGTCGGCACCATCGTGCTGCTCTGGATCCGCCGCAAGAACGCCGACGACGACGGGAACGGACCGGCCGGCGCCGCTGCGGCCGGTGGTGTCCCCGGTCCCCGGAGCCCACGCGGCACCGACGACCAGACCCGGGTGGTCAACCGGGTCGGTGCCGGCCCCGACCCGACGATGGTCGGCAGTTCCGCACTGAGCGACGCGCCGACGATGTTGCAGCGTCCGGTCGTCGACGACGTCCCGCCGGACCCGTACGGCGCGCCACCGCAGCCCTACGGCGCACCGCAGGACAACTGGGCCGGCGCCGGCGGCTACGGCGACGAGCCCGCCGGCCAGGGCGGATACGGCGGGCAGCCGGGCGGCTACGGTGCCGCACCCGCCTCCGGCGGTGGCTACGGCGCGGCCGGCGCGGCGGGTGCCGCCGCAGGCGCGTACGGCGCGGCGAACCCACCGGCCTACGGCAACGCGCCGTCCTCCGGGGGTGGCTACGGTGCCGCACCCGCCTCGGGCGGCGGCTACGACAACGCGCCCGCCTCCGGGGGTGGCTACGGCAACGCGCCCGCGTCGGGCGGCGGGTACGGCAACGCGCCCGCCTCCGGTGGCGGATACGGCGGCCGGGACTACGGCGCGACGGCCGGTGCCGGCTACCCGGCGCAGGAGCAGGCCGGCGGCTACGGCGGCGACCAGCGCTACGACGAGCCCACCGGCCGGTACACCGGCGACAGCACCGCGTACGCGCCGGCAGCCGACCCGTACCCGACGAGCACCTACCAGCCGGAGCCGGACGCGTACGGCCAGCCGGGCGCGGGCGGCTACGGCCAGTCCGAGCAGGGCGGCTACGGCCGGGGTGCCGAGCCGACCGGCGGTTACTCCGGCGGCGGCTACGGCCAGCAGGCCGGATACGACGCCGGGCCGGCCCAGGGCTACGGCGGCGGCCAGCGCGGCGGCTACGACCAGCCGACCGGTGCCCACCAGGGCGGCCAGCACGGCGGCTACGACCAGCAGGCCGGGTACGACCAGCCGACGGGTGCCCACCAGGGCGGCTACGACCAACGCGGCGGCGGGTACGACCAGCGGGGTGGCGCCCACCAGGGCGGATACGACCAGCCGGCCGGCTACGACCAGCGCGGCGGCTACGACCAGCAGCCCGGCTACGGCTCCCCGCAGGGCGGCGGCTACGGCCAGGCCGGTGGCTACGCTGCCGAGCAGCAGGGCGGCTACGGCCAGGAACCCCCGCAGCAGCGCGGCGGCGGGTACGACCAGCAGGGCTACGACCAGCAGCAGGGTGGCTACTACGGCGAGCAGGGTCAGCCCGGTCGCGACCAGCCCCCGTCCGGTCGGGCCCGGCCGGACGGCCCGCCCCCGGAGCGTGGCGGACGCCGCCTCGACTGGCTGGACGACTGACCCACCCGCGACAGCGACGACAGTGGGCCGCCCCGATACGTGTCGGGGCGGCCCACTGTCGTTTCCGGGCCGGGGTCAGCCGGCCGAGAAGACACCCTGACGGAGCACCGGAACCACGGTCGAGACGTCCCGCTGGACGGCCGCCTCGACGTCCCCGGCGAAGCCGCTCTCGATCAGCTCACGGCCGGAGACACAGCCACGTACCGCCGCCGGCACGTCCGGGGTGCTGGCCAGGGCGGCGAGCGTCATCGCCGCCTCCACGGACAGCCCACCGGGCACCCCGGAGACGGCGTCCAGCACGCTGGCCGCGCCCAGCAGGTCCTCCACCGAGGGGCGCAGTGTGCCGTCCGGCCAGCGTTCACCGGCGGCGATCACCCCGACCGGGGCGTCCGTCGTGCCGTACCCCTGGTGGTGCAGCCACCGCCCGACGGCGCGGGCGTTGCGCAGGCAGGCCGCGACCACCGGCCGGCCGGTGGCGCTGGCGGCGGCGCTGATCGCGGAGCCGTTCGGCGACGGCA
Source organism: Micromonospora sp. HM134 (assembly GCF_007833915.1). Lineage (NCBI taxonomy): Bacteria > Bacillati > Actinomycetota > Actinomycetes > Micromonosporales > Micromonosporaceae > Micromonospora > Micromonospora sp. HM134. The sequence continues at coordinate 196,563 of NZ_CP041061.1, read as the reverse complement.
GCACCAGGTCGGCGACGACGGGCGCGCTGCCCAGGGCCGCCGGGGACAGCGACCATGGGTGCGCGGTGGTCGTCTGTCGACGGCCCACCGCCGCCACCGCGCCGACCCGTTGCGCGTAGTCGGCCGCCTGCTCGCCCCAGGGGAACGGGTGGACCCGCACCCCCCGGGCGACCGCGACCTCGACGGCGGTGGTGAACGACAGGACGTCCACCACCACCAGTACGGCACAGACCCGGCCGAGTTCCGCCGCCCCGGTCAGCCCCCAGTCGAAGCGGGCACCCGATCCGGGTTGGACGTGGACGGCCGAGGCCACCGCCTCAGCGCTGATCGGGCGTCGGGCGCTGCCCGTCACCGTCGCCGGTGTCGGAGGCCGTCGCGTCGTCCGCGCCGGCCTGCGGGGCGGGCCCGGCCGCCGGTCCGTCGGCATCGTGCCCACCGGCCTCCGACGCGGCGTCCGCACCGGCGGAGGCGTCCGACGTCGACGCGGTGCCCGGTTCCGGCGCGGCAGCGCCGGTCTCCGGGTCGCCCGGCCCCGGGGCGGCGCCCGTCGGAGCGGCCACCACCTCGGCGGCCGGGTCGTCCGCGTCCGCCGGCTGCTGCTGTTCCGGCACGTCCACCGGCTGCGTGGCGGTGGCCGGCGCGATCGTGGTGGTGCCCGTCCGGACCGCCTCGACCTGCACCTGGGCCGCCTCCGGGCCGCCGAAGAGCCGGGGCAGGGTCGCGGTGTGCGCGGCCCGCAGCTCGTCCAGACCGATCCGGAACTGGCCGTGCACGTCCAGGGCACCGCTCGCCGGGTCGGTCACGCCGATCTGCTCCCACGGCACGCCCCGCTCGTCGCAGAGGGCGGTGAACGCCTTCTCGTGTCCCCGGGGCACGGTCACCAACGCCCGGCCGGCCGACTCGCTGAACAGGAAGACGAACGGCAGCGAACCGTCGGCGAACCGCTCCGGCACGCCGATCCGGACCCCGACGCCCCGGCGCAGGCTCGACTCGACCAGGCTCTGGGCCAGGCCGCCGTCGGACAGGTCGTGCGCGGAGCTGAGGTGACCCACCCGGGCCGCCTCGGCCATCAGCTCGGCGAGCTGCCGCTCCCGGCCCAGGTCGACCTGCGGCGGCATGCCGCCGAGGTGCTCGTGCGTCACCCAGGCCCACTCCGAACCGGACAGCTCCACGTGCGTGTCGCCGAGCAGGTAGACCTGGTCGTGGTCACCGTTGGCCCGGGGCACGAAGCCCATCGGCACCCGGTCGGCCACGTTGTCCAGCACGCCCAGCACGCCGACCACCGGGGTCGGGTGGATGGCGGCGGCACCGGTCTGGTTGTAGAAGCTGACGTTGCCGCCGGTCACCGGGATGCCCAGCTCCAGGCAGCCGTCCGCCAGGCCACGGACGGCCTCGGCGAACTGCCACATCACGCCCGGGTCCTCCGGCGAGCCGAAGTTGAGGCAGTTGGTCACGGCGATCGGCTTCGCGCCGGTCACCGCCACGTTCCGGTACGCCTCGGCGAGCGCCAGCTTCGTCCCCTGGTACGGGTCGAGGCGGGCGTACCGGCCGTTGCCGTCGACGGAGAGGGCGACCCCGAGGCCGGTCCGCTCGTCGATCCGGATCACGCCGGAGTCCTCCGGCTGGGCCAGCACGGTGTTGCCCAGCACGTACCTGTCGTACTGCTCGGTGACCCAGGTCTTGTCGGCCAGGTTCGGCGAGGCGATCATGCGCAGCAGGGTCTCCCGCAGCGCCTCCGGGTTGCTCGGCCGGGGCAGCGTCTCGGCCCGGTCGGCCTGGAGCAGGATCAGGTCGGCCGGCTCCCGCATCGGGCGGGCGTAGACCGGGCCGTCGTCGACCAGCGAGCCCGGCGGCACGTCGACGACCACGTGGTCGTTCCAGGTGACCAGCAGCCGGCCCGGCCGGCCGTCGGGCGCGGGCGGGGTGACCTCACCGATCGCGGTCGCGAGCACGCCCCACTTGTCGGCGGTCTTGAGCACCGCCTCCAGCTTGTCCGGGGTTACCACCAGCAGCATCCGCTCCTGGGACTCGCTGGCGAGGATCTCGTGCGGCTCCATCGACGGCTCGCGCAGCGGGACCCGCTCCAGCCAGACCCGCATCCCGGTGCCGGCGGACGCGGCGGTCTCGGTGAGCGCGCAGGTCAGACCCGCGCCGCCGAGATCCTGGATGCCGACAACCAGCTCGGCGTCGTACAGCTCCAGGCACGCCTCGATCAGCAGCTTCTCGATGAACGGGTCACCGACCTGCACCGACGGGCGGCGCTGCTCACTGCCCTCGTCGAAGGTGGCGCTGGCCAGCACCGACACGCCGCCGATGCCGTCCCGGCCGGTCTTCGCGCCGAGCAGCACCACGATGTTGCCGGGGCCGGCGGCGTCCTTCTTCTGCAACCGGTCGACCGGCAGCACGCCGAGGCAGAGCGCGTTGAGCAGCGGGTTGCCCTGGTAGCAGGGGTCGAAGACCAGCTCGCCGCCGATGTTGGGCAGGCCGAGGCAGTTGCCGTAGCCGCCGACGCCGGCCACCACGCCGGGCAGCACCCGGGCGGTGTCCGGGTGGTCGGCCGCACCGAACCGCAGCGGGTCCATCACCGCGACCGGGCGGGCACCCATCGCCAGGATGTCCCGGACGATGCCACCGACACCGGTCGCCGCGCCCTGGTAGGGCTCGACGAAGCTCGGGTGGTTGTGCGACTCGACCTTGAAGGTGACGGCCAGCGTGTCGGAGACCCGGACGACGCCCGCGTTCTCCCCGATGCCGGCGAGCAGCCGGTCGCTCGGCGGGGCCTTCTCACCGAACTGGCGCAGGTGCACCTTGCTCGACTTGTAGGAGCAGTGCTCGCTCCACATGATCGAGTACATGGCCAGCTCGGCCTGGGTAGGGCGGCGGCCGAGGATGTGCCGGATCCGGTCGTACTCGTCGTCGCGCAGGCCCAGCTCGGCGTACGGCTGGAGTTCGTCGCCGGTGCCGGCGGCCCGTTGCACGGTGTCCACGCCGTCGGCCCAGTCGGTGACCGGCGTCGGACCGTCGGGCCGGGCGGCGACCGCCGGCGGCGCGACGGCCGCGTGCGGTTCCGCCGGGGCGACGCCCGCGGCTGCCCGAACGGCCGGGTCCTGGTGGGTGGTCATGACCTCTCCTCGCTGCGCTCGTACCCGCCGGTGGGGCGGTGGAGCCGACCGATGTTGCCGCCGCGCACCGTCACGCCGGCGTCCCCACCAGGTGCTTGAGCACCGAGGTGAAGAAGCCGAGACCGTCCAGGGAGGGGCCGGTGAGCGCCTCGACCGCGTGCTCGGGGTGGGGCATGATGCCGACCACGTTGCCGGCGGCGTTGGTGATCGCGGCGATGTCCCGCTGCGAGCCGTTCGGGTTGCCGCCGACGTAGCGGGCGACGATCCGCCCCTCGGCCTCCAGCGCGTCGAGGGTGGCGGTGTCCGCCACGTAGCAGCCCTCGCCGTTCTTGACCGGGATGAGGATCTCCTGGCCGGGCTGGAAGGTGTTCGTCCAGGCGGTGCCGACCGACTCGATGCGCAGGACCTGGTCGCGGTTGCGGAAGTGCAGGTGCTGGTTGCGGGTGAGCGCGCCGGGCAGCAGGTGGGCCTCGCAGAGGATCTGGAAGCCGTTGCAGATGCCAAGTACCGGCAGGCCACCCCGGGCGGCGTCGACCAGGGTCTCCATCACCGGGGCGAACCGGGCGATGGCCCCGCAGCGCAGGTAGTCGCCGTAGGAGAAGCCACCGGGGAGGACGACGGCGTCCACCCCGTGCAGCTCCGGGTCACCGTGCCAGAGCCGGACCGGCTCCGCGCCGGCGATCCGCACGGCGCGGGCGGCGTCCCCGTCGTCCAGCGAGCCGGGGAAGGTCACCACTCCGACGCGGGCGGTCACGAGTTCGCGTCCGCGGTCTCGTCGGCCTCGACCCGGACCGTGAAGTCCTCGATGACGGGGTTGGCGAGCAGCTTGTCGGCGATCTCCCGGGCCCGGTCCAGGTCCGGTTCGCCGGTGAACTCGATCTCGATCCGCCTGCCGATCCGGACGGAGGCGACGTCACTGACGCCGAGCCGCGGCAGCGCGTTTGCGACGGCCTGGCCCTGAGGATCGAGGATCTCGGGCTTGAGCATGACGTCGACGACGACGCGAGGCACTGGGCACTCCTGACTGTGTACGCAGTTGGGTGCCGGCCCACTACGGGCGAGCGCAGCCAGCGTACCTGGCAGATTCCGGTCCGGACGCACCGGCCGGGCGCAGTTCAGGCAGTGATCGACATTACCGGCCGCCGGGACGGGCGGTCGAGATCCGTTCGTTGCCGCTCTGATACGGATTTGTTGCCGATCGTCGCCGCGTCGCTCCGACACACCCTACCTGAGCAGGCAATACGCGGCTCAACGCCAGATTTGCGACCGGTATCCGACAAACAGGGACGAGCACATCCCGGGTCATTTCTGTCACATTGGGCGATCTCGATGTCAGCCTTGTGAAGCCGCTCACCGCCCCCTAGCCTCAATCGTTAAACATCGATGTCTGGTCGGCGTCCACGAAGGGCCACCCCCGCCCCGGACGCCCGACCACGCCCGGCGACCCCGGGCCCGAACCGAAGGAGTCCCCCCGATGCGTCTCCGCTCCACGCTCGCGGTGCTCACCACCGCCCTCGCCGGTGTCCTCGTCGCCGCCTCCGGGGCCACCGCCGCCCCGGCCGGCCCGCAGCCGATCATCGGCGGCAGCATCGTCTCCTCCGCCCCCTGGGCCGCCGCGGTCTTCAGCAACGGGTCGTTCACCTGCTCCGGCAGCGTCATCTCCGCCCAGTGGGTGCTCACCGCCCGGCACTGCGTCAGCGGCACCATGTCCGTCCGGGTCGGCAGCGTCTACTACGCCTCGGGCGGCACCACCCGCACCGTCAGCGCCTCCTACACCCGCAACGACCTCGCCCTGCTGCGGCTGTCCAGCACGGTCAGCACCACCGCGGTCAGCCTGTCCAGCAGCAACCCGCCGGTCGGCTCCACCAACACCATCTACGGCTGGGGCATGACCTGCTACAGCGGCTGCGGGGCGTCCAGCCAGCTCAAGACCGCCTCGGTGCAGGTGACCAGCACCAACGCCACCGACGCGTACGGCGGGCAGGCGATCCGCAGCACCCGGGTCAACGGCAACGCGTGGCGCGGCGACTCCGGCGGCCCGCAGTTCTACAACGGCCGGCAGGTCGGGGTCGCCTCCACCGCCGACGGGTCGAGCATCCAGAACTACGGCAGCGTCGCGTACAACCGGGCCTGGATCACCTCGACGGCCGGTGTCTGACGGTTACCACCCCGCGCGGTGCGGATGGCCGGTCGCGCGCCGGCCGTCCGCGCCGCCTGGTTTTGCAGCATCCGACCAGGTGCGTACGGCACGCTTCGACGCCGTACCGCTGCTGACAGCATCGGAACCGTGCTGGTCGTGACGACGGATCAACTGCCCGGCTACGAGATCCGCCAGATCCTCGGCGAAGTGGTGTCGTCGATGGCGCGGACCCGGAACCCGTACCGCGAGGGGGTCAAGAACCTGCGCGGCGGAGCGTACGACCCGATGGCCCCGGACAACCTCACCCGCTGGCGCACCGACTCGGTGGCCCGGCTCGGCGAGGAGGCCCTGCGCATCGGGGCCAACGCAGTGGTGGGGATGCGCTTCGACAGCCGGGACTGCGGCGAGATGTGGATGGAGATCTGCGCCTACGGCACGGCCGTGATCGTGGTACCCAAGGTCCCCGACGTCATGCCGCACGACCAGCCCCTGGTCGCCGCCGAGACCGCCCACGACCCCGGGTTCGCCGAGGCCCCCGGCGGCATCGCCGAACCGGCGAGCGCCCCCAACCTCTCCTCCGCCGCCGAAACCCCCACCCGCAACCCCTGACCCACCCGCCCCGGCCCTCTGGCCCCGCCTCGCCCCGACTCCCGCCTGACCCCTGCTCCCCGCCTGGCCTGGTCCCCGCCTCGCCCCGGTGATCAAGAGCTTTACGCCAATTCGATCTCCACCACTGACGCAAACCTCTTGATCATCGGGCAGAGCCGACGCCCGGCCGGGCCTGGAGGGGCGTGATCAAGAGGTTTGGGGCTGGTTGATCTCCGGTGGTGACGTAAAGCTCTTGATCACCGGGGCGGGGGGACGGAGGAGGGTGGGGCGGGGGGCGGGGGGCGGTTAGAGGATGGGGGGTGGGGAGTAGGTGGCGGCTTCGGGGTGGGCGGTGACGACCGTGGTGATGCGGCGGGTGATCGCGTCCACCTGGGCCTGGGCGGCGCCGGTGAAGGTGGTCGGGTCGGCGACCAGGGTGTCGATCTCGCTGCGGGTGAGGCCGAGGCGGGAGTCGGCGGCCAGCCGGTCGAACAGGTCGTTGTCGGGGGCACCCTTCTCCCGCATCGCGAGGGCGACGGCGACCGCGTGTTCCTTGATCACCTCGTGCGCGACCTCCCGGCCGACGCCCCGGCGCACCGCCGCGACCAGGATCTTGGTGGTGGCCAGGAAGGGCAGGAAGCGCTCCAGCTCCCGGCTGATCACCGCCGGGTACGCCCCGAACTCGTCGAGCACGGTGAGGAAGGTCTGGAACAGCCCGTCGGCGGCGAAGAACGCGTCCGGCAGGGCCACCCGGCGCACCACCGAGCAGGAGACGTCCCCCTCGTTCCACTGGTCCCCGGCCAGCTCGCCGACCATCGACAGGTAACCCCGGATGATCACCGCGAAGCCGTTCACCCGCTCCGACGAGCGGGTGTTCATCTTGTGCGGCATCGCGCTGGAACCGACCTGGCCCGGCTTGAAGCCCTCGGTGGCCAGTTCCTGACCGACCATCAGCCGGATCGTGGTGGCCAGCGACGACGGCGCGGCGGCCACCTGCGCGAGCGCGGCGAGCACGTCGAAGTCCAGCGAACGCGGGTAGACCTGCCCGACGCTGTCCAGCACCCGGGCGAAGCCGAGGTGACCGGCGACCCGACGCTCCAGCTCGGCCACCTTCTCCGCGTCCCCGTCGAAGAGGTCGAGCTGGTCGGCGGCGGTGCCCACCGGGCCCTTGATGCCGCGAAGCGGGTAGCGGCCGATCAGGTCCTCCAGCCGCTCGTACGCGATCAGCAGCTCCTCCGCCGCCGAGGCGAAGCGCTTGCCCAGCGTGGTGGCCTGCGCGGCGACGTTGTGCGAACGGCCGGTCAGCACCAGGCCGGAGTGCTCGTGGGCGAGCCAGGCCAGCCGGGCCAGCGCCGCCACCACGCGGTCCCGGATCAGCTCCAGCGAGGCGCGCACCTGGAGCTGCTCGACGTTTTCGGTGAGATCGCGGGAGGTCATCCCCTTGTGCACGTGCTCGTGCCCGGCGAGCGCGCTGAACTCCTCGATCCGGGCCTTCACGTCGTGCCGGGTGACCCGCTCCCGCTCGGCGATCGAGGCCAGGTCGACCTGGTCGACCACCCGCTCGTACGCCTCGACCACGCCGTCGGGCACCGCCACGCCGAGGTCCCGCTGGGCGCGGAGCACGGCGAGCCAGAGCCGCCGCTCCATCCGCACCTTCTCCTCCGGGGACCAGAGGGCGACCAGTTCGGGTGAGGCGTACCGGTGGGCGAGCACGTTCGGGATCGTCGTCACGTACCTCATTCTCTCCTACCCGACGGCCGCCGCCCTGGTCGGGCCGCCGCGGGGCGGAATGATCGGCTCCCGGGAGGCGGAGCAGCGGTATCGCGCGGGCGGGGACACCGCTGTTCCGCCTCCGATGAGTGGATCACCCGGCGAGGCCGGGCCTCAGCCCGCGCCCTCGGGCCGACCGGTCAGCGCCCGCCACAACCCCGCGCACGCCTCCTGCTCGGTGTCGCAGGTCAGGCGGACGTCGTACACCCCACGTTCGTACGCCCCGACCTCCCACCGCCCGTCGGCGGAGCGGCGGAGGAACCAGAAGTCGGGTGGCAGGGGAACGTGCTCGTGCACCCCCTCCAGTTCGAAGGCGTCCGGGGAGATCCCGGTCGCGAATAGGGCGTTACGCAGCTCGTGCCGATCCACGATGACCTCCAGGGTGCGTCGACAGGCCGCCGGGCGACCGGCCCGGCAGCCACCAGCCGGCCCAGCCGGACCGGACCGAGCCGGCGGCCGGGCAGGTCGGGCCGGCGGCGGATCAGCAGACCGGGGCGGTACGCAGCCCACCGCCCCGCCCACCCTGACGCGGCACGGCGTCGGCCGCGCACGGCGGGGTGCTTCCCCCGAGATACTCCTCGACGATGACGTGGTGGTCGAGGAGCCACTGCACGGTGAGCAGCTTGCCGGCCTCCGGCACGTACGCCGGGTTGAGCTGGAACTGGGTGCCCATGCCGGGCTGGGCGAACCAGGGGGCGATCGGGCCGGAGTCGACGTCGAAGGGCGTCAGCACGCAGTAGGTGTGGTAGTTCGCCAGCGGCGCGGCGGGCGTGGTGGCCGGCGGGGTGGGCGGGGTGTTCAGGCTCTGCGGGGCGAGGGAGCGGGAGCTGAACGGGGTGCCGAGCGGGGCCAGGAAGCTGCCGCCGGTGAAGCCGAACCGGTCGAGCCGGTAGCCGGGCAGCATGGTCTGCCGTTGCTTCACCGGTTTGCCGTCGGGGCCGAGGAAGAAGCCGTTCTCGGGCGGGAAGACCAGCGCCGTGCCGGCCCCGTTCACGGTGTAGTTGCCGATCCACTGGGCTTCGGTCTGCGCACCGAACCGCCGGTAGCCGGCGAGCAGCGGGCCGACCGGGCTCTCCGTCGGCAGCACGGCCGGCCCGAGCAGCCGGTTGTCGTCGTAGAACCGGGTGGTCTGCGGGGCGTCCGGCGGCAGGCCGGGCCGGCACAGGCTCGGTGTGTCCGGCGGCGGCTGCGGGGTGCGGGGTCGGCGGTGTTCGGCGCGGGCGGTGGGCTGCCCGCCGTGGCCGGATCGGTCGTCGTCCGTCCCCGGGGAGCCGGGGCGGTTGCCGTCCGGCCCCCGGGAGGTGTCGTCGACAAGCGTGGCGGCCCGGGCCGTACTGCCCGGCGTGCCGGCCGAGGGGGCGGCCCCGGGGAGGAGGGCCAGGGCCGCGCTGGAGAGCACGGCGAGAAGCCAACGGCTGCATTTCACCACAAACCTCCTGGAACGGGACGAGTAGCGCCCTCATCCTGCGGAGGTCAGCACGTGAAAGTGAGCTTTTGGGTGGTTCATCCCCCGATGGGTGCCCCGTCCCGGCGGGAGGCGAGACCCGCGCCGGGCGGTGAAGCCCGGGGTCAGCGCTCCAGGATGGCGGTGACGCCCTGCCCGCCGGCCGCGCAGATCGAGATCAGCCCACGCCCGCTGCCCTTCTCGGCGAGCAGCTTGGCCAGCGTGGCCACGATCCGGCCCCCGGTGGCGGCGAACGGGTGCCCGGCGGCCAGCGACGAGCCGGTGACGTTGAGCCGGTCCCGGTCGATCGCGCCCAGCGGGGCGTCCCGTCCCAACCGGTCCTTGCCGAACTCCGGCGACTCCCAGGCGGCCAGGGTGGCCAGCACCTGCGACGCGAACGCCTCGTGGATCTCGTAGAAGTCGAAGTCCTGGAGGGTCAGCCCGGCCCGGTCCAGCATCCGGGGCACCGCGTAGGCGGGGGCCATCAGCAGCCCCTCGTCGCCGTGTACGAAGTCGACAGCCGCCGTCTCCGACCAGGAGAACCAGGCCAGCACGGGGAGCTGGTGCTCGCGCGCCCACTGTTCGGAGGCGAGCAGCACGGTGGACGCTCCGTCGGTCAGCGGGGACGAGTTGCCGGCGGTCATGGTGGCCTGCTCGGCGTCCGGGCCCCGGGTGCCGAAGACCGGCCGGAGCGCGCCGAGCTTGTCCAGGCTGGTGTCGGGCCGGAGGTTCTGGTCCCGGGTCAGACCCAGGTACGGCGTCATCAGGTCGTCGAAGAACCCCCGCTCGTACGCGGCGGCGAGGCGCTGGTGCGAGCGCAGGGCCAGTTCGTCCTGGGACCGCCTGTCGATCTGCCAGCGCAGCGCCGTGCGTGCGGCGTGCTCGCCCATCGACAGCCCGGTCCGGGGCTCGGCGTTGCGCGGCAGCTCGGGCCGGAACGGCTGGTGCGGGCGGAGCTTGGCGGCGATCTTCAGCCGCTCGCCGAGGGTCCGGGCGCTGTTGAGCTTCAGCAGGGTACGGCGCATGTCCTCGTTGATCGCCAGCGGCGCGTCGGAGGTGGTGTCGACGCCACCGGCGATGCCCACGTCGAGCTGCCCGAGGGCGATCTTGTTGGCGACCAGGATCGCCGCCTCCAGGCCGGTGCCGCACGCCTGCTGGATGTCGTACGCGGGGGTGTGCGGGTCGAGCTTCGAGCCGAGCACCACCTCCCGGGTCAGGTTGAAGTCCTTCGCGTGCTTGAGCACCGCCCCGGCCACCACCTCGCCGACCCGCCGCCCGGCCAGCCCGAACCGGGCGACCAGCCCGTCCAGCGCCGCGCCGAGCAGGTCGGCGTTGGACGCGCTGGCGTACCGGGAGTTGGACCGGGCGAAGGGGATGCGGTTGCCGCCGATGACCGCGACCCGCCGGATGCTCTGCACGATCCCGCCTCCGTTTCAGGACTTGCCCACAACCTACTGGTCAGTAGGCTACGCCTATGACCGACAGGTACGCGAGCTTCGTCCAATCGGGGGCCGGCCGCGCGCTGGTCAAGCGCCTCGGGCTGCCCGACCCACCGCGACTGCGCCGGCACACCCCCGGCGACCCGCTGCTGCCCGGCCCGGTCCTGTTCGGCGCGGCCGCCGGCGGCCGGCTCACCGGGCCGGTCACCGCCATCCTCACCGCCGCCGGGGTCGACGTGCGCACCGGAACCGGCGCCACCCCACCCGCCGTCGGGCACGACGGCTCCGCCGCAGCCGCCGACCCGGACACCCCGGGCGGATCGGCCGCCGCCAGCGCGGCGACCGGGAACGGGACGCCCGCCCGGTTCGGTGCCCTGGTCTACGACGCCACCGGCGTCACCGGCTCCACCGGCCTGCGCCAGCTCTACGACTTCTTCCACCCGCAGGCCCGCTCGGTGCTGCCCAGCGGCCGGGTGATCGTGCTGGGCACCCCGCCGGCCGAGTGCGGCTCGGCCCGGGAGGCCACCGCCCAGCGGGCCCTGGAGGGGCTGACCCGCAGCATCGGCAAGGAGTTCGGTCGCGGTGTCACCGCCCAACTGGTGTACGTCACCCCGGACGGGGACGCCGGCACCGCGACCAGCCTGGAGGCGACCCTGCGGTTCCTGCTCTCCGGCCGGTCGGCGTACGTCTCGGGGCAGGTGGTCCGGGTCGGCACCGGGCCGGCCGCCGCCCCGGCGGACTGGGACCGGCCGCTGGCCGGGCAGGTCGTGCTGGTCACCGGCGCGGCCCGGGGCATCGGCGCGGCGGTGGCCCGGGTGCTGGCCCGCGACGGCGCGCAGGTCGTCGCGCTGGACGTCCCGGCGGCCGGCGACGCCCTCGCGGCGGTCGTCAACGAGATCGGCGGCACCGCCGTACAGCTCGACCTGACCGGCGCGGACGCCCCCACCCGGCTCGCCGACCACCTGGCCGACCGGCACGGCCGGATCGACGTGGTGGTGCACAACGCCGGCATCACCCGGGACCGGACGCTGGGCCGGATGGACGCCGACCGGTGGGACGCGGTGCTCGACGTCAACCTCTCCAGCCAGGAACGGATCAACGACGTGCTGCTGGAGCGGGGGTTGATTCCCGAGGGCGGGCGGCTGGTCGCCGTATCGTCGATCGCCGGGATCGCCGGTAACCGGGGGCAGACCAACTACGCGACCAGCAAGGCCGGGGTGATCGGCCTGGTCGACGCGCTCGCCCCGGCGCTGGTCGAACGCGGGATCAGCGTCAACGCGGTCGCGCCCGGGTTCATCGAGACCCGGCTGACCGCCCGCATTCCGCTGGTGATCCGGGAGGCCGGTCGCCGGATGAACAGCCTCGCGCAGGGCGGCCTGCCGGTGGACGTCGCCGAGACGATCGGCTGGTTGGCCTGGCCGGCCTCGGCGGCGGTCAGCGGTAACGTAGTCCGGGTCTGCGGTCAGAGTCTGCTGGGGGCGTGATGGCACGGCGCAGGAACCGACCCGGGGACTCCGACGACGGCGAACTGTCGGTCAACGACCTGATCGAGGGGCCGACCGAGGTCATCTCACCGGCCGCGCTGGCTGCCGCCCGCGCCGCCGGCCCGGCACCGGACGCGGGCGTCGACGAGACCCACGACCTGTCGGCGTACGCCTCCCGGGACCTGACACCCCCGCCCGCCCCGGGCCCGACGGCGGCCGTCACCGAGGACCTGACGGGCCGGTCGGGCGGCCACGACGGCGAGCCGCCGGCGCAGGCCCGGGTGGTGCTGCCGGGGCTGCCCCGACCGGGCGCGCTCTACCGGCGGGCGCTGCGCGACGCGGTGCCCGGCATCGGCCGGTCCCGCCGGCCGGACGCCGCACCCCCGGTCGAGCTGGCCGTCGCCGGGGTCACCGTGGACCGGGCCCACCTCGCGGAGTACGACCGGGTGTGCGGTTTCCGGTTGGCCGACGCGCTGCCGGCGACCTACCCGCACGTGCTGGGGTTCCCGCTGGCGCTGCGGTTGATGACCCTGCCGGAGTTCCCGTTCCCGCTGGCCGGGGTGGTGCACGTGGGCAACCGGATCACGGTGCGCCGACCGGTCCCGGCCGACGTGCCGTGGGACTTCGTCGCGCACGCCGAGCACCTGCGACCGCATGCCCGGGGGCGGCAGATCGACGTCGTCCTGGTCGGATCGGTCGACGGCGAGGAGGTGTGGCGCGGGGTGTCGACGTACCTGGGTCGGGAGCGCGGGGCCGGCGTCACCGGGCGGGACCCCGGCGAGCGGCCCGCACCGCCGGCCGCCACCGCGCACTGGCGGCTCACCCCCCGGGTGGGTACGGACTACGCCCGGGTCTCCGGGGACCACAACCCGATCCACACCTCCCGGCTGGGGGCGCGGCTGTTCGGTTTCCCCCGGCCGATCGCGCACGGCATGTGGAGCAAGGCCCGCTGCCTGGCCGCGCTGGAGAGCCGGCTGCCGGAGGCGTACACGGTGGAGGTGGGGTTCAAGCTGCCGGTGCCGTTGCCCTCGACGGTGGCGTTCAGCGCCGTCCCGGGTTGGGACTTCGCCCTGCACGACGCCCGGACGGGCCGCCCGCACCTGGTGGGCACCGTCCGCTGAGGCCGGACGCCGCCCGGTGCCGGGCGGCCCGCGTGACGGGACGCACAGCACCGGGCGGGTACCGGGCCGGCTCCACCGGTTGCGGAGCACTTCTTCGTGAGCTAAGTTCTTCTCAGATCGAGTAATTCTCAACCTGAGAGGAACGCCGTGAACGAGCAGGACTTCCTCGCCGGGTACGACCCCAGCGCCTACCCCGCGACCGCGATCACCGTGGACGTGGTGGCGCTGACCATCCGCGAGGGCGCGCTGCACCTGCTGCTGATCCGGCGTGGCCAACCCCCGTACCAGGGGCACTGGGCGCTGCCCGGCGGGTTCGTCCAGCCCGACGAGGACCTCGACACCGGGGCCCGCCGTGAACTCGCCGAGGAGACCGGCCTCGGCGGCGACCGGCTGCGCCGCGTCCACCTGGAACAGCTCGCCAGCTACGGCGCGCCGGACCGGGACCCCCGGATGCGCATCGTCTCCGTCGCCCACCTCGCCTTCGCCCCCGACCTGCCCGACCCGGTCGCCGACAGCGACGCCGACGAGGCCGGGTGGCTGCCGGTCACCGCCCTGCCCAGCCGGCAGCTCGCCTTCGACCACGCCCGGATCGTCGACGACGGGCTGGAGCGGGCCCGCTCCAAGCTGGAGTACACCCCGCTGGCCACCCGCTTCCTCGGCCCGGAGTTCACCATCGCCGAGCTGCGCGGCGTCTACGAGACGGTCTGGGGGCACCCGCTGCACGCCGGCAACTTCCACCGCAAGGTGCTCTCCGTCCCCGGCTTCGTCGAGAGCACCGGCGGCAACACCGAACGGGGTGGCGCCCGGGGCGGTCCCCGGGCCCGGCTCTACCGGGCCGGTGACGCCCGGCTGCTGCACCCGGCGCTGCTGCGCCCCGCCCGGGAGGAGACCGTCCGGTGAGGACCGACGAGGCGATCCGGCTGGTCGCGGCAGCCCGCACCGACGCCGACCTGTTCGGCGTCGACACCCCGGCCCGGCGCTACCGCGAGCTGGTCGCGGCCCTGCACCCCGACCGGCTGGGCGCGCTCGACGCCCGGGTACGCGCCGCCGCCACCGACGCCTTCGTCCAGGTCACCACCCGCTGGCAGGCGACCGGCACACCCGACCCCGCCGGTCCTGCCTCCGCCCGGCCCGCACCCGCCGGCCGCACCGCCACCGACGCGACGGTCGTGCTCGGCGGATACCGGCTCGGCGCGCTCGCCCACGCCGGCGACCTCGCCGACCTCTACGACGTCGGGGCGGACCGGCTACTCAAGCTGCCCCGCGACCCGGCCGACAACGACCTGGTCGCCCGCGAGGCGTACGCGCTGCGGCAGATCGAAGACCGCGGCGACCCGCGCCACCTGCCGTACGTGCCCCGGCTGGTGGACAGCTTCCGGCACCGCGACGCCGCCAACGGGGCGGAACGCCGGATCAGCGTGCTGGCCGCCGTACCCGGGCTGCACGACCTCGACGCGGTACGCCGGGCGTACCCCGACGGGCTGGACGCCCGGGACGCGGCCTGGATGTGGCGGCGGCTGCTGGTCGCCCTCGGCCTGGCCCACCGGGCCGGCGTGGTGCACGGCGCGGTGCTCCCCCGGCACGTGCTGATCGAGCCGGACGCGCACGGCGTGGTGCTCGTCGACTGGTGCTTCTCCGCCGTCGACGGCGGCACCGTCCCGGCGCTGGTCCCCGGCCACGAGGACTGGTACCCGCCGGAGGTCACCGCGCGGCGGCCGGCCGGCCCCGGCACCGACCTGGCGATGGCCGCGACGTGCATGAGCTGGCTGATGGGCGACCGCGCCCCCCGCGAACTGCGCGCCTTCGCCGACGGCTGCCGCCGCCCGGCGCTGGCCGCCCGACCCGACGACGCCTGGCGACTGCTCGGCGAACTCGACGAGGTGCTCGACCGGCTCTACGGGCCGCGCACCTTCCGACCGTTCACCCTCAACCCCTAGGGAGGCTGCCATGGGCAGCGGAATCTGGTCCACCGACGTGTACGACGCCGCCGACCGCTACCGGAAGAAGAAGGGCAGGGGCGCCTTCTCCTACAGCGACAGCGGGGCCCGGACCGTGCACCCGGCGCTCGACCCGCGCGGCGCGGTCCGGGAGAGCCGGGACTCGGCCGAGCACCCGCAGTCGACACCCATCGCGGTGCTGTTCGACGTGACCGGTTCGATGGGGACCGTGCCCCGCACCCTCCAGGCCAAGCTGCCGCAGCTGCTCGGCCTGCTGCTGCGCCAGGGCTACGCCCGCGACCCGCAGGTGCTGTTCGGCGCGATCGGCGACGCCACCTGCGACCGGGTGCCGTTGCAGGTGGGGCAGTTCGAGTCGGACAACCGGATGGACGAGGACCTCGGCCGGATCGTGCTGGAGGGCGGCGGCGGCGGTCAGATGACCGAGTCGTACGAGCTGGCGATGTACTTCATGGCCCGGCACACGGTCACCGACAGCTGGGAGAAGCGGGGCCGGCGCGGCTACCTGTTCATCATCGGCGACGAGCTGGCGTACCCCCGGGTCAGCCGGCGGGAGGTGAGCCGGCTGATCGGCGACGACCTCGGCGAGGACGTGCCGCTGCGGCAGATCGTCGACGAGGTGACCCGCCGCTGGGACACCTACTACCTGCTCCCCGCCGGCAGCCACTACGCCGGCAACGCCAAGGTGCTCGACTTCTGGCGGGACCTGCTCGGGCAGCGCGCCGTCGTCCTCGACGACCTGGACGCGGTCTGCGAGACCATCGCGCTCACCGTCGGCCTCGGCGAGCAGGCCATCGACCTGGACGAGGGGCTGCGCGACCTGGACCGGGCCGGCTCCACCGCCGGCCGTACCGTGTCGAAGGCGCTGGCCACGCTGGGCGGCGGCCGGCGCGCCGAGGTCTCCACGCTGCCCACCGCGTCGCGCCGGACCGGTGGGGTGACCCGGCTGTGACCGGCCTCCCCGACCCCGGACAGCCCGGCCGGCACGTGATCGTGGTCGACCTCGGTTACGGCGACGCCGGCAAGGGCACCGTCGTGGACTGGCTCTGCGCGACCCGCCACGTGCACACCGTGGTGCGGTTCAACGGGGGTGCGCAGGCCGCCCACAACGTGGTGCTGCCCGACGGCAGGCACCACACGTTCGCCCAGTTCGGGGCGGGGACGTTCCGCCCGGAGGTGCGTACCCACCTGGCCCGGCAGCAGGTGGTGGACCCGCTGGCGCTGGCCGCCGAGGCCGACCACCTCGCCTCGGTCGGGGTGCCCGACGCCCTCGACCGGCTGACCGTCGACGGGGAGGCGCTGCTGGCCACGCCGTACCACCGGGCCGCGAACCGGCTCCGGGAGATCGCCCGGGGGGCCGACCGGCACGGCTCCTGCGGGTTGGGGGTGGGCGAGTCCGTCCGGTACGGGCTCGCCCACCCCGACGAGGCACCCCGGGTGGCCGACTGCCGGGACCGGGAGCTGCTGCGCCGCCGGCTCACCGCGCTGCGGGACCGGTTGACCGCCGAACTCGGCCCGCTGGACGCCCCGCCGGTGGCGGACTGCCTGCCGGCGTTCACCGGCTTCGCCGACCGGGTGGCGATCGTCGACCGGTCGTACCTGGCCGGGGTGCTGCGGGCGGGGACTGTGGTGTTCGAGGGTGCGCAGGGGGTGCTGCTGGACGAATGGCACGGCTTCCACCCGTACACCACGTGGAGCACCACCACCTTCGCCAACGCCGAGGCGCTGCTCGCCGAGGCGGGGGCGGCCGGGGCGGCGTACCGGCTGGGGGTGGTGCGGACGGTGACCACCCGGCACGGGCCCGGTCCGCTGGTCACCGAGGACCGGACGCTGCCGTTGACCGACCCGCGCAACCCGACCAACCCGTGGCAGGGCCGGTTCCGGTTCGGCCACTTCGACGCCGTCGCCCACCGGTACGCCCTGGACGTGGCCGGCGGGGTGGACGGCCTCGCCCTCACCCACCTCGACCTGACCCGCCCCGGCCCGGCCCGCCCGGCGCTGAAGCTGTGCCGCCGCTACGACGGCATCGACCGGTTGCGCCCCGGCCCGCCCGGCGACCTGGAGCGGCAGGCGGCCCTCACCGCCCGCCTGCTGCGGACCCGCCCGGTGTACGACGCCCCGCCGACCGACTGGCCGGCGGCGGTGTCCGAGGCGCTGGCCGCCCCGGTGGTGCTCACCTCGCACGGCCCCACCGCCGCCGACAAGCGGGAGCACGGCCGGTCGGCCGCCGATCCGCTGCCGGCTCCCCAGCGGGTGAGCTGATCCGACGACCGGGGCGGCGGCCTGATCCGGCGACTGGGCCCCCGGCCGGCGGCCCAGCGTCGAGCATGAGGGCATGCAGTCGGTGCTCGACCTGCTCCACCACACCGTCACCTCGCCCTGGGTGTACCTGGTGATCTTCGTGGTGACCGCGGTCGACGCGTTCTTCCCGGTCGTGCCGGGCGAGACCGTGGTGATCACCGCCGGGGTCTTCGCCGCCACCGGCGAGCCGAACCTGACCGCGGTGATCGCGGCGGCGACGGTGGGCGCGCTCGTCGGCGACCACGCCTCGTACGGCATCGGCCGGGGCGGGGGCGCGCACCGGCTGGCCCGGCTGCCCGACGGCAGTCGCCGCCGGACCGGGTCGGACTGGGCCCGCCGGGCGGTGGACCGGCGGGGCGGCTCGATCCTCACCACCTCCCGGTTCGTCCCGGGCGGTCGTACGGCCGTCACGCTCACCATGGGCGCGGTGCGCTACCCGCTGCCCCGTTTCCTGCTCTTCGATACCGTCGCCGCCGTCGTCTGGGGCCTGTACTGCGGGCTGCTCGGATATTTCGGCGGGCTGGCCTTCGAGCGGGACCCGGTCCGGGGGCTGCTCGTCGGCGTCGGGCTGTCGCTGGCCGTCACCGGGCTGTTGGAGCTGGTCCGCTGGCTGCGTCACCGGGCCCGCCACCGCGCCGCCACCCACCGCTGACCCCGCCGGTGGGGCGTCAGTCCGCCGGGGGACGCCAGGTGACCCCGTCGAGGAGTTGGGCCGCGCCGAGCCAGGCGACGTTCATCATCCGGGTGGCGGTCTTCTCCGGCTCGGCCTCCGGGTGGTCGGCGAGCCAGTCGGCCAGCGACTCGCTCGCGCCGACCAGGGCGTACGCGACGACCTCCAGTTCGGTCGCGGCGACCTCCCGGTCCCGGGCGCGCAGCGCGTGGTCGAGCATCCCGGCGACCACGTCGACCAGCCGGGCGCGCATCGCGGCCAGCTCGGCGGCGAACGGCTGGGAGCCGCGGGCCTGCCGGTAGAGCACGGCCCAGCCGTCGCGGTGCGCCCCGACGAAGCCGAAGAAGGCCCGCAGGCCGCGCCAGAGCCGCTGGTCGGGCGGGAGGTCGGGGGCGGCGGCCCCGGCGATCGCCAGCATCATCCGGGCGGTCTCCCGGTGCAGGCAGGCGATGAAGAGTTCCTCCTTGGTGCCGAGGTAGGCGTAGACCATCGGTTTGGAGATGCCCGCGTCCTCGGCGATCTCGTCCATGCTGGCGGCGTGGAAGCCGCGCCGGGAGAAGACCTTGACGGCCGCGTCGAGCATCTGCTGCTCGCGTACGGCCCGGGGGAGGCGCTTGAAGCTCGGCGTGCTGGACACCCTTGCGAGCATACCTACTCGTGCGTAAGGTTACGCTAGAGTAACCAGAACCGGTCCGCCCCGAGAGGTGCAATTTCCATGACTGACTTCGACCCGGCCAACTTCGCCAACTACGGCCCCAAGGAGTTCGCCCAGCTGGTCAAGTCCACCCCGGACGACAAGATCGCCGAGGTGATGTCCGGCGACCTGCGCGGCAAGGTGCTCAGCGAGGTCTTCGGCCGGATGCCGCAGATCTTCCGCGCCGACCGCGCCGGCGCCACCAGCGCGGTCATCCACTGGAACATCACCGGCCGGCCCGACGGCGGCAGCGACACCTACGAGATCGTCATCGAGAACGGCACCTGCACCGTCTCGGAGACCCCCACCCGCGACCCGAAGCTCACCCTCAGCATGGGCCCGGTCGAGTTCCTGAAGATCGTCTCCGGCGGGGCCAACCCGGTGATGATGTTCATGACCGGCAAGCTCAAGGCCAAGGGTGACCTGGGCCTGGCCGCCAACATCGCCAACCTGTTCGACATCCCCAAGGCCTGACGATGGCCGAGTTCTCGCTCGACCTGAACGAGGAACAGCGGGACCTGCGGGACTGGGTGCACGGCTTCGCCGCCGAGGTCGTGCGCCCGGCCGCCGCCGAGTGGGACGCCCGGGAGGAAACCCCCTGGCCGGTCATCCAGGAAGCGGCGAAGATCGGCCTGTACGGCTTCGAGTTCCTCGCCACCTGCTGGGCCGACCCCACCGGGCTGTCCCTGCCGATCGCCAGTGAGGAACTCTTCTGGGGCGACGCCGGCATCGGGCTGAGCATCTTCGGCAGCTCGCTCGCCGTCGCCGCCATCTACGGCGCCGGCACCCCCGACCAGCTCGTCGAATGGGTGCCGCAGTGCTTCGGCACCGTCGACGAACCCGCCGTCGCCGCGTTCTGCACCACCGAACCGGAGGCCGGCTCCGACGTCGCGGCCATGCGTACCCGCGCCGGCTACGACGAGGCCACCGACGAGTGGGTGCTGAGCGGGCAGAAGGCGTACGCCACCAACGGCGGGATCGCCGGGGTGCACGTGGTCACCGCCTCCGTCGCGCCCGAGCTGGGCTCGCGCGGGCAGGCCGCGTTCATCGTACCGCCGGGGACGGCCGGGCTGCACGCGACCCGCAAGCTGAAGAAACTGGGACTGCGCGCCTCGCACACCGCCGACGTCTTCCTCGACGACGTCCGGGTGCCCGGACGCTGCCTGCTCGGCGGGAAGGACGCGCTGGACGAGCGGCTGGCCCGCGCCCGGTCCGGCCGGCGGGCCAGCGGCCAGGCCGCGATGCGCACCTTCGAACTGTCCCGGCCGACCGTCGGCGCACAGGCGCTCGGCGTCGCCCGCGCCGCCTACGAGTACGCCCTCGACTACGCGAAGGACCGGGTCCAGTTCGGCCGGCCGATCATCGAGAACCAGGCCGTCGCGTTCGCGCTGGCCGACATGAAGATGGAGATCGACGCCGCCCGGCTGCTGGTCTGGCGGGCCTCCTGGATGGGCCGCAACAACCGGCCGTTCACCGCCGGCGAGGGCTCGATGTCCAAGCTCAAGGCGGGCGAGGTGGCCGTCGCGGTGACCGACAAGGCGGTGCAGCTCCTCGGCGGGGCCGGCTTCCTGCGTGACCACCCGGTCGAACGCTGGTACCGGGACGCCAAGATCTACACCATCTTCGAGGGCACCTCCGAGATCCAACGGCTGGTCATCTCCCGGGCCATCTCCGGCGTCCAGATCCGCTGACCGTCGCCACCGGTCGACCGCCCGGTCACCGCCCGTCCACCACGGGCGACGCCGACTGGGCGGTCGGCCGGCGACGACGCATGATCGGAAAGGAATCCCTGGTGAGGCCCCGGCCGGGCCCCACGTCGTACCCCGAAGGAGGTCGCCGGATGGACCTGCCGTTCATCGTGGCCACACTGACCAGGCGGGGACTGCTCACCCCCGGACGTCCCGTCCGGGTCGCCTCGCAACTCACCGCGCTGCGCCGGTGGGGCTGGGGCATGGCCGGCGAACTGCGGCAGGCCGCCGCCCGCGACCCCGGCCGGGTCGCCGTCGTCGACGAGCACGGCCACGAACTCACCTACCGGGAACTGCTCCACCGGGCCGAACGGCTCGCCCGGTCGATGCGCAGCGTGCTCGGCGTACAGGCCGGGGACCGGGTCGGGTTGCTGTGCCGCAACCACCACGGGCTCATCGAGGGCATCGTCGCCGCCACCCTGCTCGGCGCCGACGCGGTGCTGGTCAACACCGGGCTGTCCGCCGCGCAGCTCGCCACCGTCGCCGAGGAGCAACGGCTGCGGGTGCTGGTGCACGACACCGAGTTCGCCGAGCGGGTCCTGGGTGTCCCCGCCGAGGTGCACCGGGTCGACGAACCCGGCCTCGACGACCTGATCGCCGCCGCGCTCCCCGGCGACCGGCTCACCCCGCCCGCCCAGGACGGCCGGACCATCGTGCTGACCTCCGGCACCACCGGCACACCCAAGGGGGCCCGCCGGCCCGTCCCGCCCGGTTTCGGCCCGCTGGTGTCCATCATCGACCGCATCCCGCTGCACACCCACGACACCGTGCTGATCGCCGCCCCGATCTTCCACACCTGGGGATACGCGGCACTCCAGGTCGCCTTCGCGCTGCGCGCCAGCATCGTGCTGCACCGCCGGTTCGACCCGGCCGCCACGCTGGCCGCGCTCGTGACGCACCGGTGTCAGGCGCTGTTCGCCGTACCGGTGATGGTGCAGCGCCTGCTCGACGTGCCGCCGCCGGAGCCCCGGCCGGCGCTGAAGGTGGTCGCGGTCAGCGGCTCGGCGCTGCCCGGCGGCCTCACCACCCGCTTCATGGACACCTACGGCGACGTCCTCTACAACCTGTACGGCTCGACCGAGGTCTCCTGGGCCGCCATCGCCGGCCCCGCCGAGCTGCGCCGGGCCCCCACCACCGCCGGCCGCCCCCCGCACGGCACCCGCCTGGAGATCCTCGACGACGACGGGAAGCCGGTGCCGGCCGGGCGGGTCGGCCGGATCTTCGTCGGCAACGAGATGCTCTTCGAGGGCTACACCTCGGGGGCCCGCCGGGAGACCCACGACGGGCTGCTCGACACCGGTGACCTCGGCCGGGTCAACGCCGACGGGCTGCTCTTCGTCGACGGCCGTGCCGACGACATGATCGTCTCCGGCGGGGAGAACGTGTTCCCGTCCGAGCTGGAGGACCTGCTCGCCCGGCTGCCGCAGGTCCGCGAGGCCGCCGTGCTCGGCGTGCCGGACCCGCAGTACGGGCAACGGCTGGCCGCGTTCCTCGCCCTGCACCCCGGCGAGACCCTCGACCCCGAGGCGGTACGCGAGTACGTCCGACGCTACCTGGCCCGGTTCTCCGTACCCCGGGACGTGATCTTCGTGAAGTACCTGCCGCGCAACGCCACCGGCAAGGTGCTCACCCGCGAACTCCGCCGCTACTACGGCTGATCCTCCCCGGTGGTCCCCCCGAGCCGACGATCGGGGTGCGGCGGGGGACTCTCCCCGATGTCGTCGCTCCCCGCGACCGGCAGGCTCGACGCCATGAAGATCATGAATAGCCGGGCCGTGCTCGTCGCCACGACGCTCGGTGCCCTGCTCGCCGTCGCCGCCCCCGTACCGTCTCCCGCCTCCGCCGGTGACCGGCGCGGGGCTGCGGGCTGCCGACCCGGCACCCTCGACCCGACCCCCGTCCGGCAGGCGATAGCCGGGTTACCCGACGCCGACGCGACCAGCGCCCAGATCCGGATCACCACCCCGGACGGCTGCTGGACCGGCAGCACCGGCGTGCGGGACCTGCGCGGCCAGACCCCCGTGCCGCCGCACGCCCGGTTCCGGGTCGGCAGCGTCACCAAGGCGTTCACCGCCGCCATCGTGCTGCAACTCGTGGCCGAGGGCCGGATCGACCTCGACGCGACGGTGCAACGGCTCCTCCCCGGGCTGCTCCCCGCCGACTACCCGCCGGTCAGCGTCCGGCAACTGCTCGACCACACCAGCGGCCTGCCCAGCCCCGTCGTGCCGGACGACATCGAGTGGCAACTCGCCCACCGGTACGACAGGTGGACCCCACGACAGCTGGTCCGGCTCGGGCTGGACAACCCCCGCGAGTTCGACCCCGGCACGAGGCAGCACTACACCAACATGGGTTACATCGTCGCCGGGCTGCTCATCGAGAAGGTCACCGGCCGCCCGTACGCGACGGAACTGGACCGGCGCATCGCCCGACCGCTCGGCCTGAAGGACACGTACGCGCCGGGCGACGACCCGCGCATCCGGGGCCCGCACGCCCACGGCTACCAGGCCGTCGTCCGCGACGGTCGGACCGAACTGGTCGACGCCACCACCTGGAGCCAGACCTTCACCCCGGCCGCCGGCAACGTCATCTCCAGCCTGACCGACCTGGACACCTTCCTCACCGCGCTGTTCGCCGGCCGGGTGGTGCCGTCGGCCCAGCTCGGCACGATGTTCACCCTGCCGGGTGTCCCGGACGTCGGCGGCGGGCCGGCCCGCTACAGCGCCGGACTCACCGCGTTCCCGCTGCCCGACGGCGAAACCCTGTGGATCAAGACCGGTTCCCGGTACGGCTACCTCGCCGGGGTCGCCTCCACCCGCGACGGCCGGTTCCGGGTGGAGTACTCGATCACCAGCACCGACGCCAAGGGCGAGGAACTCAGCGCCACCGCCCAACGGGTGATCGCCGCCGCCCTGTCCCTGCTCTGAGGTGCCGCCCGGCGGTCGGGAGCCGGTCGGGCCGGCGGGGGTCGTCAGTCCGGGACGGTGATCCGGCCGTCGATCGCGGTGGCGGCGATGTCGTTGCGGTGGTGCGAGCCGGCCAGTTCGATGCCGCGTACCAGGGCGTAGGCGGCGTCGCGGGCGGCGGTCAGGTCCGGGCCGGTGGCCGTACCGCAGAGGACCCGGCCGCCGGCGGAGAGCAACGCGCCGTCGGCGGCCCGGCGGGCGGTGCCGGAGTGGATGACGCCCGGGTGGTCGGCGCCGGTGATCACGTCACCGGTACGCGGGGTGGCCGGGTAGCCCTCGGCGGCGACCACGACGGTGACGGCCGCGCCGTCCCGCCAGCGCAGCGGCGGGTGCGCGGCCAGCGTGCCCGTCGCGGCGGCGTGCAGCAGCCCGCCGAGCGGGGTCTCCAGCAGCGCCAGCACCACCTGGGTCTCCGGGTCGCCGAAGCGGGCGTTGAACTCGATCACCCGGGGGCCGGCGGCGGTGAGCGCCAGCCCGACGTAGAGCAGTCCGGCGAACGGGGTGCCCCGGCGGCGCATCTCGGCCAGCGTCGGGTGGACCACGTCAGCCATCACCTCGTCCACCAGGCCCGGCGGTGCCCACGGCAGCGGCGCGTACGCCCCCATGCCGCCGGTGTTCGGGCCGCTGTCGCCGTCGCCGGCCCGCTTGAAGTCCTGCGCCGGCAGCAGCGGTACGGCGGCCTCGCCGTCGGTCACCACGAACAGGGACACCTCGGGGCCGGAGAGGTACTCCTCGATCACCACCCGGCCGCACTCCTGCGCGTGCCGCAGCGCGGCGGCCCGGTCGTCGGTGACCACCACGCCCTTGCCGGCCGCCAGCCCGTCGTTCTTCACCACGTACGGCGTGCCGAACTCGTCCAACGCCCGTCCGACGCTCTCCGCGTCCGTGCAGGTGTACGCGCGGGCGGTCGGCACCCCGGCCGCCGTCATGACCTCCTTCGCGAAGGTCTTGGAGCCCTCCAACCGGGCCGCTGCGGCCGACGGACCGAAGACGGGGACGCCCTTGGCGCGTACCGCGTCGGCGACCCCCGCGACCAGCGGTGCCTCCGGCCCGATCACCACCAGGTCGGCACCGACCTCCACCGCCAACCCGGCCACCGCGGCGGGATCGACCGGATCGACCTGTCGCAGTTCCGCCACACCCGCGATCCCCGGGTTACCGGGCGCCGCGAACAGGACCTCGACAGCCGGATCCTCGACCAACCCCAGCGCGAGCGCATGCTCCCGCCCGCCACCACCCAGAAGAAGTACGCGCACGGCGACGAATCCTACCCACCACCCCCCTGCCCCCGCGCCGCCCCGCCCCCGCTCGCCCCCGCTCGCCCTCTCCCCGGCTCTCCCCCCGGCTCTCCCCGGTGATCAAGAGGTTTGCGTCACGTTGAAGATCAACTTTGACGCAAACCTCTTGATCAACTGACGCAAACCTCTTGATCACCGGCCGAGGGAGGGACGAGAGGAAGGGGAGGCGTGGGGCGGGAGCGGCGCGGCGTCGAGGGCCTAGGGGCGGGAGCGGGTGAGGGCCATGGCCTGACGGACGGTGTGCGGGATGTAGTCCGGGCGCAGCGCGTCGGACCAGGTGAACCGGAGCACCCGCCAACCCGCGTTGACCAGGAGATTCTGCCGGCGGCGGTCGGCGAACAGGGCTTCCGGGGTGCCGTGTGGGCCCACCCCGTCGGCCTCGGCGATCAACCGCGCCGCCCGCCACCCGAGGTCACCGATGCCGAGCAGGTGACCGTCCCCGTCCCGGACCTCCTGTTGCAGCACGTCGGGCGGGACTCCACCGTCGATGCAGCGCAGCCGCGACCAGGTTTCCAGCGGCGACTGGGCGCGACCGTCCACCTCGGCGAGGTGACTGCGGGCGGCCGGGGCACCCCGGCGACCCCGGACGAGCGCCGGCGCGGTCGCCAGGTCATCCGGGGTGACGAGCCCCCGGTTCAGTGCCGAGTCGAGCACGGAAACCGCCGGGTACCGGTCGAGCCGGAGAATCATGTCCGTCACCGTGCGCAACGGCGAGGTCGCGGGGATGCCGGCCACGTCGACGACGTCGCCCGGGGCCACGGTGAGCTGGTGGACGACGAGCGTGGGGTCGGTGTGCCGTTGCGGCCGGGGCCGGTCCACCGGCACCGACACGTGGACGGCGGGTCGGCGCGGCCCGGCGATGTCGTGCAGCGTGAGGGCGCTGTCGAGGACGGCGAAGGCTCCGGGGCCGAGGCTCGTCACCGCCGCCCGGATGCGGGCCCGGCGGGCGACCGCGTCCGGTGGCTGCCCGGCGGGGGCGTAGCAGCCACGGGACAGTCGCGTCCACCGGCCGGAGCGGCAGAGCTGCCGGACGTGGTCCCGGGTCAGCCCGGCCGCGAGGGCCTGCGACGTGGTGACCATGCCGTCCTGCCCGAGGGCGACCCGACGGAGAATTTCGAGCGGCATCACCCCGCCACCCTCACGCCCCACCCACCCCCACTTCCACCCCTGTGGATAACCCTGTGGACAACCCCCGGGTTTCCACAGGTGATCAAGAGGTTTGCGTCACCGGAAGGCGAATCCGTGACGCAAACCTCTTGATCACCGGGGCCAGCGGGACGGGGCGCAGCGGGACGGGGAGGGGAGGGGAGGGCGGAGGGGGCAGATCAGGGGAGGAGGGGGTGGCGGACGACGTTCTCCTCGCGGCCGGGGCCCACGCCCACCACGCTGACCCGGGTGCCGGTGATCTCCTCGATGCGGGCGATGTAGCGGCGGGCGTTGTCCGGCAGTTCGTCCTCGGTACGGGCCTTGCTGATGTCCTCCCACCAACCGTCGTGCTCTTCGTAGATCGGGGTGGCGTGGTGGAAGTCGGTCTGCGTCATCGGCATGTCGTCGAACCGCTCGCCGTTGATCTCGTACCCGACGCAGAGCGGGACCTTGGGCAGGCCGGTGAGCACGTCCAGCTTGGTGACGACCAGGTCGGTGACGCCGTTGAGGCGGCACGCGTACCGGGCCACGACGGCGTCGAACCAGCCGCACCGGCGTTCCCGGCCGGTGGTGGTGCCGTACTCGTGGCCGACCTTGCGCAGGTGCTGGCCGTTGTCGTCGAACAGCTCGGTCGGGAACGGGCCCGACCCCACCCGCGTGGTGTACGCCTTGCTCACCGCGATCACCCTGTTGATCGCGGTGGGCGGGATGCCGGCACCCACGCACGCCCCACCGGCCGTCGGGTTCGACGAGGTCACGAACGGGTACGTGCCGTGGTCCATGTCCAGCATGGTGGCCTGGGCACCCTCCAGCAGCACCGTCTCGCCCCGGTCCAGGGCGTCCCAGAGCATCACCCGGGTCTCGGCGATGTACGGCCGCAGCCGCTCGGCGTACCGCAGGTACTCCTCGACGGTCTCGTCGACGTCGATCGCCTTGCGGTTGTAGACCTTGAACAGCAGCTGGTTCTTCTCGCGCAACGCGAGTTCCAGCTTCTTGCGCAGGATGCCCGGGTCGAGCAGGTCCTGGAGCCGGATGCCCATCCGGGCGACCTTGTCGCCGTACGCCGGGCCGATACCGCGCCCGGTGGTGCCGATCCGGGCCGAGCCGAGGTAGCGCTCCACCACCCGGTCCAGCGCCCGGTGGTGCGGCATGATCAGGTGCGCGTCGCCGGAGATCCGCAGCCGGGACACGTCCACCCCCCGCTCGGCGAGCCCGTCGATCTCGGCGAGCAGCACCTTCGGGTCGACCACCACCCCGTTGCCGATGACGATCATCGCGCTCGGGGAGAGCGCGCCTGACGGCATCAGGTGCAGCGCGTACTTCTGCCCGTCCGGCGTGATCACCGTGTGGCCGGCGTTGTTGCCGCCGGAGTAGCGCACGACGTAGTCGACCCGCTCACCCAGCAGGTCGGTAACCTTGCCCTTGCCCTCGTCGCCCCACTGAGCGCCGATGAGCACGATCGCTGGCATCTTGTCCGCCTCCAGAAGGCTCGGGTGCCAGGTGGCGACCGGTTGGCGAGCCCGGGGTGTCAGGCTAACAAGTAGAAACGGCGTGGCCGGCAGGGGTTCACGTCGCGAGGCAGGAGGCCCGGAGTGTACGACGTGGTGCTGCTCACCCTCGGCTCCGAGCGGGACGCTCCCGGCGGGGGCTGCGGCAGCGGTGACGCCTGCTGCGGCGGTGCTCCCGAGGCCACCGGGAAACCGGCCGGGCCGCAGGACGGTGAGCGCTGCGAGACGCCGCGCGTACCGGTGCTGACCTGCGCGGACGCGCTGACCGCGCGGGGCGCCCGGGTGGAGACCGTCGTCGCCCGCTCCGACGCCGAGGTCGACGAGGTGCTGGCCCGGCTGGACGCCCCGGCCCGCCCCGACGGCCTCGCCTGGCCCGACCCGGACAGCAAGGTCCGGCTGGTCGTCGCCGTCGCCAGCGACGCCCAGTTGCGCGCCGTCGTGCGTCGGCTCGTCCGCCGGTACGCCCCACCGCCCAGCCGCCGTCCCGCCGAGTTGGCCGGGAACCGTACGGTGCCCGACCTGCCGCCGATCGGCGTACTCCCGCTCGATCCGGCCCGGGGTGGCCCGCACCGGGACCTGGCCGCGCAGCTCGGCCTGCCCCGGGACCCGGCGGCGGTGGCGGCGGCCGTGCTCGACGGCGGGGTACGCCGGCTCGACCTGCTGCGTAACGACGGCGGTTCGGTGACCCTGGACGGGGCGTTGCTCGGTGCCGCCGACGAGGCGGGCCGCCCGCTGCACTGGCGTGGCCGGGTCGAGGTGGACGACGCGGTGCTCTCCGACGGCGCGGACCCGATCCTGGCCTGCGCGATCGGCAACGCCGGCGGCTACGCCACCCTCGACTCGCTGCCGCTGCTCACCGCCCCCGACCCGGCCGACGGTCGGGTGGAGGTCGCGGTGGCCGTTCCCGTGCCGACCCGCCGGACGTTGGGTAGGAAGAAGAAGATCAGGTACGAGGTCCGTCGGGCCCGGGGCCGGGCGGTGGCGGTGATCCCCCGGGACGAGCGGGTGCCCTTCCTCGACGACGGCGTCGAGGGTGAGCTGAGCCGCAAGCGGTCCTGGTGGACCGAGCCCGGGGCCTGGGCGGTCTTCACCGGCTGACCGCTCCCCGCGTCCGTCACCCGGCGTAACGGGAACGGGACGGCCTATCCTCGGCGGGAGGAGTGGGGAGGATCCGTGGTGGACGACAACGCCGACCGGGCGGGGCAGCCCGGCCAGCAGCCGGGGCCGGAGCGGGACATCGAACCACTCTGGCCGCCCGATCCCGTCGAGCCGGTGCCGCACTGGGCCGCCGAGCCCACGCCGGTCTACCCGCCGACGGCGTACCCGTCGCTCGCGGCGGAGGTCGCGCCCCTGCCGCCCGACGGCGGCTGGGGCCCGCCCGGTGACGGCTGGGTGCCCGACCTGCCCGAGCCGACCCCCCCGACCCATCTTCCCCCTCGGTACGACGACTCCCCCGGCTACGACCCCCCACCCGGCTACGCCTCTCCCGGGTACGCCGCCCCGGCGGATCGTGGCGGCGCGGGCCGGCCGACCGCACCGGCCGGTGGAACGGGCCCGGGGCGGACCGGGCGGGTGGATCTCGACCTGCCCTTCACGCTGGACCCGTCGCTCGCCGGTCCACCGGCACCGCCGGCCCCCGTCGCCCCGTCGACCGCTGCCGCACCGCCGGCCGGGGGTGGTCACGGGGTCGGACCGTCCACGTCGGCTGCTCCGACGCCCCCGCCGAACAGCCCGTCCCACCCCGCCCCACCATCCCCTCCGCGCAACGGGAGCGTCGTGGCCCACGGAGATGACCCGACCGAGTTGAATCTTGGAAAGTTCGGGCCCCCGGCGGGGCCGAAATCCTCCAAGATACCGGAGGCCGACCCGGCAGTCGTGGCGGCGGTGCCGGCACAGTACACGGGGCGGGGCGAGTCACCCTGGGCGTTGCCGCCCCAACGGCTCTCCACCGGTATCGACGAGCCCGACCGGGCCACCGGTCCGGCCACCGCACCGGTACGCGGGGTCGGCCATCCGCAGGCAGCGGCCCCTGGACCCGGCGGGCCGGTGCACGTGCCCGGTGGGCGGGAACAGGAGCCAGGTGGGTCGACGCACACACCCGGTGGGTCGACGCACCTGCCCGGTGGACAGCACGAGCCCACGGGCCGCGCCGCCGTCGGGCCGCAGCCGGCCCCGGAGCATCCGACCGCAGCCGACGGCACGCCCCACCCGGCACCCGCCGGACCGCCACCGCCCCCTCCGGCCGCCGCCGGCCCCGGCGTCCCGGGAGGGTTCCGACCCGAGGACACCGGCCCGGACCGACCGGAACCGACGGCACCGGGCCGGCCCGAGCCGACCGCAGCGGGACCGGCCGACACCCGGTTCGATCCGCCCGGAACCGGGTCGGCAGTTCCCGGCCCGCTCCGACCGGAGTCGACGGACCCCGGCGGCCCCGGGCTGCCCACCCAGCCGGCACCCGGCCTGTCCCTGCCCGAGCCGCCGGAAGCCGGCCTGCCACTGCCCGAACGGCCGGAGCCTGGTCTCTCCCGGCCCGAGCCGCCAGCGCCTGACCTGTCGCTGCCCGAGCCGTGGGAACCCGGCCTGTCGCTGCCCGAACAGCCGGTCCACGGGTACCCGGCACCGGGACAGCAACCCGGACCCGGCCAGCCGGTGCCCGGACCGCACCAGGCAGCAGGGCAGCAGACCGGACCCCAGCAGGCGGCGGGCCAGGCGGCTCCGGGGCCGCAACCGGCAGCGGAACCACCCGCGCCGGGGCAGCAGGTCGCCGGTGGGTGGTACCGGCCGTCCTGGCCGGAGCCGTCGACCTCCGGCGGGACGCCCCCGCCCACGCCGGTCTATCCCGATCCGCTCTCGCCGGCCGGCTACCCCGAGATGGGATGGTCGCCGGAGAGCGGGATCGCGCCGACCGCCGAGGACTTCGCCCGCCGCCGGCAGATCCGGCCGGCCGAGCCGATCGCCACGATGGGCGTCCGGGCCATGGTGAACAAGATCGGCCTGGTGAAGCTCCCCCCGGGGCAGCACGAGCAGGAGGTGAAGCGGGACATCGAGATGGTGCGCCGCAACTTCGGCGGGCTGCGCCAGGTGACCGTGGTCAATCCCAAGGGTGGGGCCGGCAAGACGGTGGCCATCCTGCTGCTCGCGATGACCTTCGGGCAGAAGCGCGGGGGTTACGTGCTGGCCTGGGACAACAACGAGACCCAGGGGACCCTGGGGATGCGGGCGCAGCAGGACTTCCACTCCCGTACGGTGCGCGACATGCTGCGGGACCTCGGGCAGTTCCAGGGGCCGCACGGCCGGATCGGCGACCTGTCGCAGTACGTCCGCTCGCAGGGCGAGGGGATGTTCGACGTGCTCGCCTCGGACGAGTCGGCCACCGGGGGCGAGATGCTGACGGCGGCGGCTTTCGCCGAGATCCGCGAGGTGGTGAGCCGGTTCTACAAGTTGATCTTCGTGGACACCGGGAACAACGTCCGGGCGCAGAACTGGCAGGCCGCGATGGACGCCACCGACCAGTTGGTGGTGACCATGTCGGCCCGTAACGACTCGGCGGAGACGGCCGCCCGGATGCTCGACCACCTGGAGCAGAGCGGCCGGCACCGGCTGGTCCGGCAGGCGGTGACGGTGGTGTCGATGCCCCCGTCGCGCAAGGAGATCGACCTGCCGGCCATCCAGGAGCACTTCGCCGCCCGGACGAGGGCGGTGCTGCTCGCGCCGTACGAGCGGCTGATCGACACCGGCGAGCCGATCCGGTACGGCGGGCTCTCCTCGGCCACCCGGGACGCCTGGCTGAAGATCGCGGCGGCGGTGGCCGAGGGGCTCTGACCGGCCCGGGAAACGGCGACACGGGAAACGGCGGCACCACGCAGGAAACGGCGACGCCGGCCCACCCCGCACGAACTGTCGGGGCGGGCCGGCGTCGACCGGTCGGTCAGGCGCTGGCGAGGGCGTCCCCGGCGGCCGGGTCGCAGTCGCGGAGGAACTGGGCGCAGCGGGCGGCCTCGTCCGCCTCGCCGATCTCCCCGGCCGCCCGGGACAGGACGTAGAGGCAGCGCAGGAAGCCCCGGTTCGGGGTGTGCGACCAGGGGACCGGGCCGTGCCCCTTCCAGCCGCTGCGCCGCAACTGGTCCAGGCCACGGTGGTAACCGGTACGGGCGTACGCGTACGCCGCGACCACCTGGCCACCGTCCAGGGCCCGGGTGGCCAGCGCCGCCCAGGCCGCACTGTGGGTCGGGAAGCGGGCCGCGACCTCGGCGTACGCCTCGTCGGTGCCCTGCTCCGCGGCGGCGGCCAGCGCGGCGTCCGCGTCGTCGTGCGCGGGCAGGAGGGTGGCCGGAGGCTCAGGCAACAGGTTCTGCATCGCCCCATTCAACCCGCTTCGCCCCGGGGGGCGCGAGGGGGTCGGGTGGGTACGCTGGCTGAACGGTGGAGGTCTACGTCACGTCGGGGACCCTGGCGGGTGAACCCTCGGCCCCGTCGGGTGAACCCTCGGCGGACCGTACCGGCCCTGCGGCCCATGCCACCCGAAGATATTTTCCACTACAACTATTGGTCCGGAGCCTCCCCAGGACCCGGTTACGCAGAAGCCCGGCGACCTCGGTCGCCGGGCTTCTGTCGTCGGTACCCCTGCCCCGGTGCACGGTGGCGGGGTGGGGGCAGGATGGCGGGGTGCCCACCCCACCTCCGGCGGACGTCATCGCGCCGCACGACACCAGTCATGACGAGATCGAGACCCGGGCCGAGTTCGACAGGCACCTGGCCGCCGACAGCCTCGCCGGGCTGACCGTGCAGGGGCTCCGCCTCGACCTCGACCCGGTGCCCGACCTGACCGCCTCTGACGTGACCGGCACCCTCTTCGTGGGCTGCCGCTTCGCCGGCCGGGAGGTCGGCGCGGACCTGGTCCGGCGCGGGGCGAACGTGGTGCCGCCCTTCTCCGGCCTGCCGTACCCGACCCAGCCGGCCCACCTCTACACCCCGACCGACCTGGCCGAGGGGTTCGCCGCCGCCGGGTTCGCCGGGATGTACGACACCCGGGTCTACGAGCATTTCCGCGCCCACGGTGGCGCCCTGCCCGACGTGAAGGAGGCCCTCGGCCAGCGGCTGCACGACCACGGTGTGGACAACGCACTGGCCGACGCGACCCGGACCTGGCTGTCCACCCACGGGCCGCAGTCGGTGGTGGGGGTGATGGGCGGGCACGCGGTGCCGCGCGGCAGTGTGCCGTACCGGATGGCGGCGGTGCTGGGCTGGGAGCTGGCGCGGGCCGACCGGCTGGTGGTGACCGGCGGCGGGCCCGGGGTGATGGAGGCGGCCAACCTGGGCGCGTTCCTGTCGGCCTGGCCGGCCCAGGAGCTGAACACGGCGATCGACCTGCTGGCGGTGGCCCCCGACTTCACCGACCACGACCGCTACACGGCCGCCGCGCTGGCGGTGCGGGACCGCTACACGGCGACCGTGCCGCAGCAGCGCGGCCCCGGGCTGGACTGGGCCCGTTCCGGTGGGCTGGCCATCCCCACCTGGCTGTACGGGCACGAACCGGCGAACCTGTTCGCCGGGCGGATCGCGAAGTACTTCTCCAACGCCATCCGGGAGGACACCATCCTGCGGCTGGCCCGGGGCGGGATCGTCTTCGCGCCCGGCCGGGCCGGCACCGTGCAGGAGGTGTTCCAGGCGGCCACGAAGACGTACTACGGCACGGACGGGGCGAGCGGGGCGTACGTCTTCCTGGACCGGGCGTACTGGACGCGGGAGCTGCCGATCGAGTCGTTGCTGCGGCCGTTGTTCGCCGGGTCGCCGTTCGGTGACCTGTCCGGCAGCATCCACCTCACCGACGACGTACGGGAGGCCGTCCGGGTGCTCACCGCGACCGCCTGACGTCCGGCCCGGCTGGCCGGGCTCCGACGGCGACGGCCGGCCCCCGGGTGGGGAGCCGGCCGTTGACGGGGTACGTCAGGGTCACTTCATCCGGGTGCCGGTGGAGCGCAGGTGCTCGCACGCCTCGACGACCCGGGCGGCGAGACCGGCCTCGGCCAGCTTGCCCCAGGTACGCGGGTCGTACTGCTTCTTGTTGCCGACCTCGCCGTCGATCTTGAGTACGCCGTCGTAGTTGCGGAACATGTGGTCCGCGACGGGCCGGGTGAAGGCGTACTGGGTGTCGGTGTCGATGTTCATCTTCACGACGCCGTAGTCGAGCGCCTCCCGGATCTCCTCCAGCAGCGAGCCGGAGCCGCCGTGGAAGACCAGGCTGAGCGGCTTGTCCTTGCCGTACTTGGCGCCGACCGCCTCCTGGATCTGGTTGAGGATCTCCGGCCGGAGCTTGACGTTGCCCGGCTTGTAGACGCCGTGCACGTTGCCGAAGGTCAGCGCCGCCATGTAGCGGCCCTTCTCGCCCAGGCCGAGCGCCTCGACCATGGCCAGGCCGTCCTCGACGGTGGTGTAGAGCTTGTCGTTGATGGCGTTCTCGACGCCGTCCTCCTCGCCACCGACGACGCCGACCTCGATCTCCAGGACGATCTTGCCCTTGGCGGCCTCGTCGAGGAGCTGGGCGGCGATCTCCAGGTTCTCCGCCACCGGCACGGCCGAACCGTCCCACATGTGCGACTGGAACAGCGGCTCCTGGCCGCCCTTCACCCGCTCCTGGGAGATGGCCATCAGCGGCCGGACGAACCCGTCCAGCTTGTCCTTCGGGCAGTGGTCGGTGTGCAGCGCGATGTTGACCGGGTACTTCTTGGCCACCTCGTGCGCGTACGCGGCGAACGCCACCGCGCCGGTCACCATGTCCTTGACCGACGGGCCGGACAGGTACTCCGCGCCACCGGTGGAGACCTGGATGATGCCGTCGCTCTCCGCGTCGGCGAAGCCCTTCAGCGCCGCGTTCAGGGTCTGCGACGAGGTCACGTTGATCGCGGGGTACGCGTACCGGCCGGCCTTGGCCCGGTCCAGCATCTCCGCGTAAGCCTCGGGGGAAGCGATGGGCATGGGGAACGCTCCTTACTTACCGCTCTCGGCCACGCTGGCCGCTGTCTTCCATGGGTGCGCCGGACCGCGCTGTCCACCGTCGGCAGTATCCCGTAGGAGGCGTCGGCGGACACAACCGCCCCGGTGACCGTCCACCGGTCGGCCTCACCGGGCCTCCCGGCCGTCCGGCACGGCGACGCTGATCAGCCAGGTCACCACGGCCATCACGATGGCCCCCCAGAAGGCCGCCCAGAAACCGTCCACCCGGAACGACAGGTCGACCGCGCGCGCGATCCGGTCGGTCAGCAGGAACAGCAGGGCGTTCACCACCAGCGCGAACAGCCCGAGGGTGAGCAGGTAGAACACGCAACCGACCACCTTGATCACCGGTTTGAGCACCGCGTTGACCACGCCGAAGATCAGCGCCACCACGAGCAGGGTGAACGCGGTGTTCGCGCCGTTGCGCCCGGAGACGTCGACCCCCGGCACGATCAGCGTGGTGACCCACAGCGCGATCGCCGTGATCACCAACCGGATCAGGAAGCCCACCGCCCCATCCTGACACCGCCCGGCGTCCCCGGTGGGACGTTCCCGCGTTCCCGCGCCCACCGGGCGACCTCCCGCACCAGCCCGTACGGTGGGGTGGACAGGCCGCCGCATCCAGGGAGGGACGATGGGTCAGCCCGACGAGGACTTCACCCCGAGCGACCACCTCGACCCGCAGGAACGCGACCTGGAGGCCGAGCCGGCCGACGCGGTCGAGCAGGCCGCCGTGATCGGCCCGGACGAGACCGACGCCGAGCCGCACCGGGGCCTGGAGGTCGACGACTGGGACGCCATGGAGCAGGCCCGGGTGGTCACCGCCGACGAGGACGACTACCGCTGACGGTGCGGGCCCGACCGGCCGGGCAGGGACGGCTCTCCAGCAGGCTTCCGGTGACCCTGGACCGGCAGGCCCGCTCCGGCAGCAGGATCGACAGCTACGTCGACTGGTGGACCAGGGACGACTGGAAGCTGATCATCGACAACCCCGCCTATCCACTTCCGCCGGGCAGGCCCGGCACCGGAGGGAAGCTGGAACTGGTCGAGGTGCGGACGGCCCGGCAGGCGTCCGTGCCGCAGACCGACGTCGACCGGTGGAACAGCTTCACCGTCGTCGGCCTGAACGTCGGCGGTGACAATCCGGCCGATGTGGCCGCCAACGGTGCCAGCGCCAGCGGCAAGGTGGGCGACCGGGTCGAGGTACGGGTCGGCTGGACCAACCTGGGCCCGGCCACCGTCCAGACGTGGCGGCTCAGCGGACCGTTCGTGACGGTCGAGATCCCGAAGGGCACCGAGGCGGTCGAGGTCTCCGGGGAGTGCGCCCCGTACGACCGGAACGACGAGAAGTCGTGGAACCCGTGGGAGCACGGCGGTGAACCCGGGGCGGACCTCTACGGCTGCCTCGCCGCAGGCGACCCGGCCGCGAACGACCGGGCCACGCTCGTCGTCAAGTCCGGCGTCGCCGGACCGGGCGGAGTCGGCGGTGGTGACGGTGAGGATGACGGTGGCACCCTGCCGATCACCGGTCAGTCCGTCACCCTGGTCGCCGGTGCCGGTGCCCTGCTGGTCGCGGCGGGCGTCGCCGGCTTCGTGGTGACCCGTCGCCGCCGGACCCGCTTCACGGCCTGACCCCCGCCGGTACCCCTGGCTGCGAGCGGCCCGAGGGGAATCAGGACGACGCCGGATCGGCCGCGCTGGAATCATGGGCGCGTGCTGCTCACCCTGACCACCACCCACCAGCCGGCGACCGATCTCGGTTACCTGCTGGTCAAGCACCCCGACCGGGTGCAGGAGTTCGACCTGCCGACGGGCACCGCGCACGTCTTCTACCCGGAGGCGACAGCGCGGCGGTGCACGGCCGCCCTGCTGGTCGAGGTCGACCCACAGCGTCTCGGGGTGGGTCGGAAGCGGGCGGCGTCCACACCGGAGAGTTTCACCCTCGGGCAGTACGTCAACGACCGCGCCTACGCCGCGTCCAGCCTGCTCTCCTCCGCGCTGTCGACGGTGTTCCGGTCCGCGCTGCGCGGGGTGTCCCGGGACCGTCCGGAGCTGGCCGGCTCGGCGATCCCGCTGAGCATCCGGGTGCCGGTGCTGCGCTGCCGGGGCGGCGCGGAGCTGGCGGTACGGCTGTTCGCCCCGCTGGGCTGGGCGGTCACCGCAGCCCCGCTCCCGCTCGACGAGCAGCACCCCGAATGGGGTGACAGCCGGTACGTCGACCTCTGCCTGTCCGGCACGGTCCGGCTCGCCGACGCCCTCAACCACCTGTACGTCCTGCTGCCGGTGCTGGACGACGCCAAGCACTACTGGGTCGCCCCGGACGAGATCGACAAGTTGCTGCGGGCCGGGGCGGGCTGGCTCGCCGACCACCCGGGGCGGGCGCTGATCACCCGGCGTTACCTGGCCCACCGGCGGGCGTTGGCCGGGCAGGCGATGGCCCGGCTGGCCGAGTTGCGGCTGGCCGACGTGCCCGTGCCGGACGACAGTGTCGACGGGTCCACCGGCCCGGCGGACGGCGCGACGGCGGTGGCCGACCCCCGGCGGGCGTCCCTGGCGGTACGGCGGCGCGAGGCGGTACTCGCCGCGCTGGCGGCCAGCGGGGCGAGCCGGGTGGTGGACCTGGGCTGCGGCGGCGGCGCGCTGCTCACCGGGCTGCTCGCCGACCGGCGTTACACCGAGGTGGTGGGCGTGGACGTCTCCGCCCAGGCGCTGACCGTGGCCGCCCGCCGGCTGCGGCTGGACCGGTTGCCGCAGCGGCAGCAGGACCGGGTCCGGCTGTGGCAGTCGGCGCTGACCTACCGGGACGACCGGTTGCGCGGCTACGACGCGGCGGTGCTGATGGAGGTCGTCGAGCACCTGGACCCGGCCCGGCTGCCCGCGCTGGAGGACGCCGTGCTGGGTCACGCCCGGCCGGCCACGGTCGTGGTGACCACCCCGAACGCGGAGTACAACGTGCGTTACGAGGGGCTGCCGGCGGGTCGGTTCCGGCACCCCGACCACCGGTTCGAGTGGACCCGTGCCGAGTTCGCGGGGTGGGTCGGGCGGGTGGCCGCCGACCACGGTTACACGGCCACGATCAGCGGGATCGGTGACCACGACCCCGAGCTGGGCCACCCCACCCAGCTCGCCGTCCTCACCGCCGTGGGCAGCCAGGAGACGACCCGATGACCATCCTCGACATTCCCGAACTCGCCCTGGTGGCGCTGGTCGGCGTCTCCGGCTCGGGCAAGTCCACCTTCGCCGCCCGGCACTTCGCGCCCAGTCAGGTGCTCGCCTCGGACGCGTTCCGGGCGATGGTCGCCGACGACGAGAACGACCAGTCCGCCTCGGCCGACGCGTTCGGGGCGCTGCACCACGTGGCGGGGGTCCGGCTGCGGCGGGGCCGGCTCACCGTGGTCGACGCGACGAACCTCCAGCCGCACGCCCGCGCCGGGCTGGTGCAGGTGGCCCGGGACCACGACGTGTTCCCGGTGGCGATCGTGCTGGACGTGCCGGAGGCGTTGGCCTGGGAACGGACCCAGGCCCGCGCCGACCGGACGCACGGCCGGCAGGTACTGGCCCGGATGCAGCGTGACCTGCGCCGGTCGTACGGGCAGTTGACCCGGGAGGGGTTCCGCAGGGTGCACGTGCTGCGCGGGGTCGAGGAGATCGACGCCGCGCGGATCCGGCTGGAGAAGCTGTTCAACGACCGGCGGGAGCTGACCGGGCCGTTCGACATCGTCGGTGACGTGCACGGCTGCCGGGCGGAGCTGGAGGCGCTGCTGGTGCGGCTGGGCTTCGTGCTGCACCGCGACGACGCGGGTCGCCCGGTGGACGCGGTGCACCCGGCTGGTCGTACCGCCGTCTTCGTGGGTGACCTGGTGGACCGCGGCCCGGACTCCCCCGGCGTGCTGCGCCTGGTGATGGGCATGGTGGCGGCCGGGCACGCGATCTGCGTGCCGGGCAACCACGAGCACAAGTTGCTGCGCAAGCTGCGTGGCCAGGACGTCAAGCTCACCCACGGCCTGGCCGAGACGATGGAGCAGCTCGACGCCGAGGACCCGGCGTTCGTGGCCGGGGTGGCGACCTTCATCGACGGCCTGGTCAGCCACTTCGTGCTGGACGGCGGCCGGCTGGTGGTGGCGCACGCCGGCCTGAAGGAGGCCTACCACGGCCGCGCGTCGGGCCGGGTCCGTTCGTTCGCGCTCTGGGGCGAGACCACCGGCGAGACCGACGAGTACGGCCTGCCGGTGCGCTACCCGTGGGCGCGCGACTACCGGGGCTCGGCGACGGTCGTGTACGGGCACACCCCGACCCCGACCCCGGAATGGGTCAACAACACCATCTGCGTCGACACCGGCTGCGTCTTCGGCGGGAAGCTCACCGCGCTGCGCTACCCGGAGCGGGAGCTGATCTCGGTCGACGCCCAGCGGGAGTGGTACGCCCCGGCCCGGCCGCTGGTCAGCACCCCGAGCCGCCCGGACACGGTGCTCGACCTGGCCGACGTGACCGGGCGGCGGCACCTGGAACACGCCTACGGCAAGCTGACCGTGCCGGCGGAGAACGCCGCCGCCGCGCTGGAGGTGATGAGCCGGTTCGCGGTGGACCCGGGTCGGCTGGTCTGGCTGCCGCCGACGATGGCGCCCTGCTCGACGTCGACCGTGCCGGGGTTCCTGGAGCACCCGACGCAGGCGTTCGACGACTACCGGTCGGCCGGCGTGCAGCGGGTGGTGTGCGAGGAGAAGCACATGGGTTCCCGCGCGGTGGTGCTGGTCGAGCGGGAACCGGGCCCGTTCGGCGGTGGGGTGGTGCACACCCGTACCGGCCGGCCGTTCTTCGGTCCGCCGCTGGACGGGGAGCTGCTGGACCGGGTCCGGGCGGCGGTCGGCGCGGCCGGGTTGTGGGACGAGTTGGGCACCGACCGGCTGCTGCTGGACTGTGAGCTGCTGCCCTGGTCGGCGAAGGCGGGTGGGCTGATCCGTGAGCAGTACGCCGGGGTCGGGGCGGCCGGTCGGGCGGCGCTGCCGGCGGCCCTCGCCGCGCTGGACGCGGCGGCGGCCCGGGGCCTGCCGGTGGCCGCGCTGCGGGACCGGATGGCGGCCCGGCGGGTCGAGGTCGAGGGCTACTCGGCGGCGTACCGCGCGTACGTGGCACCCACCGAGGGGCTGCGCGGGGTGACCCTGGCGCCGTTCGCGGTGCTGGCCGGGGCGACGCTGACCTTCACCGGCCGGGACCACGGTTGGCACCTGGCGTTGGCCGACCGGCTCTGCGCGGCCGACCCGGAGTTCTTCACGCCGACCCGGCGGCAGGTGGTTGAGCTGGCCGACGAGGCGTCGGTGGCGGTAGCCACCGGGTGGTGGTTGACGCTGACCGGGGCCGGTGGCGAGGGGATGGTGGTCAAGCCGTACGCCGGGCCGGCCGCGAGGTCGGCGCGCGGTTCGCTGCTCCAGCCGGGCATCAAGTGCCGGGGACGGGAGTACCTGCGGATCATCTACGGTCCCGGCTACACCGATCCGGCCCAGCTCACCGCGCTGCGTCGCCGGTCGCTGGGGCGCAAGCGGGGCCTGGCGCTGCGCGAGCACGCGCTCGGCCTGGCCGCCCTGGACGCCTACGCCGCCGACGCGCCGCTGTGGCGTCGGCACGAGCTGGTATTCGCGATCCTGGCCTGCGAGTCGGAGCCGGTCGACCCCCGGCTCTGACGGTCGGCGACGCCCACCGTCGTCCCGACGGCACGGCAGACCGTGGCCGTTGCGGTGGAGTCGCCGATCGTTCGGCCCGTTCGGCCCACTGCCCGGCCGAGCGGGGCGGTCACCGCCCGAGTTGTTCCGTACGCTACGTCACGACTGCGCCCCTTCCAGGACAGGAACATTGATGCGGAAGCACACGATGCGACGCTGGCTGGCCGGGTTCGCTGTGGTGGGCGCGTTCGTCACCGCCTCCACCGGCCCTGCCCTGGCCGCCCCCGCCATTCCCGGCGCTTCTCCCGAGGTGGTCGCGGCGGCAGGGTTCGACATCGTCGCCGACAACATCACCCTGGCCCCGGGCGGGTCGGGCAGACGGGTGTCCCTCGTCTGGCGGGGCGATCAGCCCCCGCTTGAGCACACCGTCACCGTGGACTACAGCGCCGTCGATGCCTTCGCCGACGTGCGCGATCCGCTGGGCTCGGCCTGCACCCGCGAGGGCACCGTCCTGACCTGCTCGGCCATCGACAGCGAGAGCCATGACCTGCTCCTGATTCCGGTGCTGCCACGCGCGGGCGCCAAGGTGGGTCAGAATGGCAAGATCCGCTTTACCGTGACCAGCTCCAGGTTCGGTACGAGCAGCACCACCTCGACCGTCACCATCGGCGAGGGGGTCGATCTGGTGGCGGGTCCCGCGGTGACGCTGACCGGTGGTCCCGGTGCCACGGTGCCGGTGGGGCTGTCGGTCGGCAACCAGGGGCAGGAGACCGCCCAGGGCGCGGTGCTCCTCGTGTCGGCCATGTACGGTCTCACCCCGTCGAAGCGCTACCAGAACTGCCGTTACGGCAGCAAGGGCGGCCTGAACCACTGGACGCCGAACCTGTTCGTCTGCACCTTCGACGACGAGATCGCGCCGGGCCGGGTGTTCCGGGTCGGTGGCGGTTTCGGTGTCACCGTGCCCGGCGACGTCTCGGCACCGAACATCCAGACCGGCACCGCCACCTGGTTGACCCCGCAGGACTGGGCGGACGAGCGGCCCAAGTACACGCTCGACCAGCAGGGCACCGGCGGTGTGCTGCGGCTGGAGCCGACCGGTGGGAAGCTGCCCGTCGGCGCGTCCCGGGCACCGCAGACCGACGTCAAGCCGGCCGACAACGAAACGCCCGTCGAGTTGACCGTCACCGGCGACCAGCGGGCCGACCTGGCCGCCGACGAGGTGCGCATCACCGCCAAGGTGGGCGAGACCGTGCCGGTCACAATCGGTTACACCAACCGGGGGCCGGCCTCGTCGTCCAATGGCGGCCGTGACTTCTACACCATCATCGAGATGACCGTGCCGAAGGGTGTCACCGCCGTCAAGGTGCCCAAGAACTGCCTCGACGCCGACATCCAGG
Source organism: Micromonospora sp. HM134 (assembly GCF_007833915.1). Taxonomy (NCBI): domain Bacteria; kingdom Bacillati; phylum Actinomycetota; class Actinomycetes; order Micromonosporales; family Micromonosporaceae; genus Micromonospora; species Micromonospora sp. HM134. The sequence continues at coordinate 155,122 of NZ_CP041061.1, read as the reverse complement.
ACGAGGAGGGCGGCCGGCCGGGTGCCCGCGCGTACTCCTGCTACCAGTACGACCTCATCCACAAGGGCGGAAAGGTCGCCCTGCCGTTCTCGTTCCGCATCGATCGGGCGGGCACCCTGACGGGCAAGGTCGAGCTGAGCAACGGCCCGGTGGGCGCGAAGGATCTCGACCCGAGCAACGACACCGCGAAGATCCTGGTGAACCCCACCTCGGGTGGTCAGGGCGGCGACGACGGCTCGTTGCCGATCACCGGCTCTCCGACCGGCCTGCTGGTCACCGTCGGTGGCCTGCTGCTGGTGGCCGGGATCGTTAGCTACCTGGCGGCCCGGCGTCTCCGGTCGCGCTTCGTGGCCTGACCCGGGACAGCTTCGTGGCCCGACCCGGGCGCATCGGGGCCCGACCCGGGCACCCCGTGGCCTGAACCGGGGCGTCCGGGGGTGAGATCCCGGTCGAAGGGGCGCGTGCCGCGACCGGCGGTTCGTGGGCTCGGTATGGTGTGTGGCCGTGGACACAGGTGAGAAGACGCGGGTGGTCGCCGAGACGGTCGCGCTGAACCCGCTCGACCCCAAGGATCTGCTCCAGACCTTCGGGCTGATCGGCGTGTGGGTGATCCTCTTCGCCGAGACCGGTCTGCTGGTGGGGTTCTTCTTCCCCGGTGACTCACTGCTCTTCCTGGCCGGGGTCGCCGCCTCGCCGGTGGCCGACGCGATCTTCGGCGACGGCACCCGGCTCTCGCTGGCCGGGCTGCTGATCGGCGGGCCGATCTGCGCGATCGTCGGGGCCCAGCTCGGGCACTGGCTCGGTGCCAGGTACGGCCGGCGGATGTTCGACCGCCCCAACTCCCGCCTCTTCAAGAAGGAGTACGTGGAGAAGGCGGAGTTCTACTTCCAGAAGTTCGGCCCGGCCAAGGCCGTCGTGCTGGCCCGGTTCATTCCGATCGTGCGGACGTTCCTCAACCCGGTGGCCGGTGTGCTCGGCATGCCGGCGAAGCAGTTCTTCCTCTGGAACGTCGTCGGCGCGATCCTCTGGGTGGACGGCATCCTGCTGATCGGCTACCTGCTCGCCGACCAGATCTACAACGCCATCGGCGACAAGATCGACAGGTACATCCTGCCGGTCGTCGCGCTGATCATCCTGCTCTCGGTATTGCCGATCTTCTTCGAGTTCCTCCGCGACCGCCGGGCGCGTCGGCGCGGTGAGGCCGTCGCCGTGATCACCGCCGCGACCGCGGTCGGCACGGTGGAGGCCGTCCGGGACGCCGTCGAGCACCACCATCACGACCAGCCCCGGCAGCCGCACCCCGGGCAGCCCTCCGGCGGCGAGCAGCCGTACGGCCAGCAGCCCGGCCACGACCAGCGGTTCCCGCCGCAGACGTACGGGCAGCGCCCGCCGCAGGACGGTGGGCGGTACCCGGAACACGGTCAGGGCCACTGACCGGCGGACGACCAACGGCCGGCCCTCGGGGAGAGGACCGGCCGTTGCGTACGCGTACGCCACCGCGGGCACGGTGGTGGATCAGCGAACTGACCGGTGACGGACAGCCGTCACCACCCGATGACGCCACCCCTGGTCCGTCATCGGACGTCGCCCCTGGACGGGACGAACGGGTTCAGTCAGCGGGCCTTCTTGGTGGCCCGCTTGCGCGGCGGCGTGAGGAGGTCGGCGATCGTGGCGATCGCCGACGGCACCAGCCGGTAGTAGGCCCACACACCACGCTTCTCCCGCTCCAGCAAGCCGGCCTCGGTGAGGATGCGGAGGTGGTGGCTGACCGTCGGCTGCGAGAGGCCGAGCGGCGCGGTGAGGTCACACACGCACGCTTCGCCCTCGGGCGCCGACTGGATCAGGCTGAGCAGCCGCAGCCGGGCGGGGTCGGCGAGGGCCTTGAGGACCCCCGCCAGCCGCTCGGCGTCGGCACGTTCGATCGGCTCGCCGGCAAGCGGCGAGATCTGAGGCATGGTCATTTCAGCCAACGCAGTTCCCACGTATTCCATCCTTCCACCAGCAGCATCGATCCGCCTGCATATCAGCAGATCCGAATCGGCAAATTTTTACGCCACAAGGCCGAGGTCAGCCAACGTATAGGCCGCCCGATACGGCAGTCCGGCGGCGCGTACCACGTCGCTGGCGCCACGGTCGACGATCACCGCCACGCCCACGACCTCCGCCCCGGCCTCGCGTAGAGCTTCGACGGCCGTCAACACGCTGCCGCCCGTCGTCGAGGTGTCCTCCACCGCCAGTACCCGCCGGCCGGCCACCTCAGGACCCTCGATCCGCCGTTGGAGACCGTGCGCCTTGCCGGCCTTGCGGACGACGAAGGCGTCCAGGGGTCGATCGGTCTCTGCGGCGGCGTGCAACATCGAGATGCCGATCGGATCGGCACCCAGGGTCAACCCACCGACCGCGTCGTAATTCCAGTCGGCGGTCAGCTCCCGCATCACCCGACCGACCAGGGGAGCGGCCCGGTGATGGAGAGTCACGCGACGCAGATCGACGTACCACTCCGCCTCCCGCCCCGAGGAGAGCACGACCCGGCCATGGACCACAGCCAGGTCAGTGATGAATTTACGCAGGTCGTCGTGGTCCCCCATGGCGATAGAGGGTACTGCGCAAGTCTGTGGGTCGTGTGTGCGGCCCACCCGGATCGACCACGCGGGCGCTCGATGACTGGCGATGGACGGCTACGCTGCGCGACCGCACCGGCAGAGTTGCGCTGCCACGCCGGGTCACCGGCGCGTCGACCTGCACCGCGTGCCGTTCACTGCCCCGCCGGGTCGACCTGCCCGCGCCGGTCCCGGAAGGCGCCGCGCAGCAGCCGGCGCGGCACGTGCCGCAGACTCGCCACGGCCAGCTTGTACTTCCAGTCGGGAACGCTCACGGTCTTGCCTTTTCGCAGGTCACGCAGGGCTTCGGCGACCACGTCGTCGGCCTTGAGCCAGATCCACCGCGGCATGCCGGACATGTCGATGCCGGTGCGTTCGTGGTAGCCGGTGCGGGTGTAGCCAGGGCAGAGCGCCATCACGTGCACCCCTGCCGCGCGGGTCGACTGCCCGATCGATTCGCTGAAACTGGTGACCCATGCCTTGCTGGCCGGATAGGTGGAGCCCGGCATCACCGGGCCGAAGCCGGCGACCGAAGAGACATTTATCACTGTCCCATTACCGCGCCTCGTCATGGGTCCGAGTGCCGCGTGGGTCAGGCGTAGCACCGCGTGCACGTTCAACCGGAGCAACCGCGTCTCGTCGGCGACGGTGGACCGCAGAAACGGCTGGTTCAGGCTCGATCCGGCATTGTTGACCAGCAGGTCCACCGGGTCACCGGTAGCCAGTCGCCGTTCCACCCGGGCGCAACCGTCGTCGGTGGACAGATCGGCGGAGACGACCTCCGTCCGGTTGCCGTACCGGCCGGTCAGCTCGGCGGCGGTGGCGTCGAGCCTCGCGGCGTCCCGAGCCACCAGGACCAGGTCCCAACCCTCGGCGGCGAGCTGCCGGGCGAACGCCGCGCCGATGCCGGCGGTGGCACCGGTGATCAACGCGCACCGGCCGGGCGTCGTTCGGTCGACGGTCACGGTTGCTCCTCGGGGCCGGGCTCCGGCGGCAGCGCGGACACCGGGGACGGATAGGGCGCGGCGGTGAACGAGGAGGGCCCGTACCCGGGTCGCGCCGGCCGCCGACCGGTGAACCAGGTGTTCGCCGGCCGCAGGGCCAGCAGCACGGCCACCACGAGGTAGCCGAGGGCCTGGGCCACCGAGACGCCCGCGTTCACCGGCACCCACCACGAGGGGTAGGCGTCGTCGAGGGTGGTGAAGAGGTCGGCCACCCCCTGGTCGCCGCTGCCCAGCCGCAGCGGCCTGACCCGCTGGCCGACCAGCACGACCAGGGCGCACCCTCCGGCGAGCAGGCCCAGCCCGCAGACCACCCAGACGCCGACCCGGGCCGCCCGACGCCGGGCGAGCAGTCCACCGGCGAGGCCGACCAGCAGCAGCGCCACCAGCACCGTCCACACCGCCGCGCCGACCGTGCTGATCCGCAGCAGCCGGACCACCCCGTCGACGTCACCCGGGTCGGCGGCGGTGCCGGCGACGGCGCCCCGGAACCGGTCGATCGTGCCGCCCAGGGCGAGCAGGCTGGTGACGGCGTAGACCCCGGCGGCGAGCGCCATCAGCCCGAGCAGCGCCGCCGCCACGGTGACGACCGGCGGGCGGCGGTCCGGCACCTGATCCGGGTACGACACGACGATTCCCTCCGGTAGGCGTCGGTGTGCAACCTACTCGGAGGGAATCGTCGGTGTCGCTGTTACGCGCCCGTCAACTGCCGGCGGGCCGCTGCGGGTCGTCCGGGCCGCTGCCTCCGGTGGGCCGGTCGGTTTCCCCGCCCGACGGCGGCGACCAGGACGGACCGTCGGACGACTGCGGCTGGTCCGGCACGCCGGGGGTGGCCGACGACGGGCCGGGCTGGCCCGGAGCCGACGACGGGCCGGGGGCACCGGGCTGGCCGGGCGCACCGGGCTGCAGGTAGTCCGGCGTCGCCGGGTAGCCGGGGGTGGGCGGGTAGCCGGGCGCGGCCGGGTAGGTGGCACCCGGGACCGGCGGCTCCCAGCCCGCCTTGGGCTTGCGGAAGAACTCGTTGGACTGCGGCAGGGCGAGCAGGATCAGCGCCGCCAGCAGGGCGAGCAGGCTGACCACCCCGAGCAGGGTGCTGACCGGGTTGTACCAGGACGGCAGCACGGCGTTCATGCTGCGTTCCAGTTCCTCGGCGCTCGGCGCGTCCCCGGAGGTGGAGCCGGTGGAGCCGCTGAACCCCGCGGCACCGTTGACCAGCCCACCGCCGACGCAGCAGACCATGATGCCGCCGACCACCCAGGTGGCGATCCGGCTGCCGTTCTTGCCCCGGTTGTTGAAGATCGCCAGGACGACGAGGGCGAGCGCGATCAGCAGCAGGACGGCGGACGCGCCTACGGCGAAGACCACGACGGCGGTGCCGAGGCCCTCGACCTCGCTCGCGGTCCCCTCGAAGGCGTCCTCGAACGCCTGGCGCAGCTTTCCGCTGATCGCGAGGGTCAGGATCAGCCCGATCAGTTGGAGCGCCGCGAAGAACATCAGCAGGTAGCTGGAGAGCGTCACCAGACCCGGACGGGTCCGGGCGGGCGTGCTGTGGGAATCGACCATGATTCTCCTTCCTAGATCACCGCACCACGGTAACGTCCGCAGTCCCGTCGCACCGGGTACGACGGAGCCGTACCCGCTGGTCGGACTGCCGAATCACCGGCCCCGGTCACGACTGGCGGACCAACCGGCGGTGTTCGGCGGTCACCACGGCGAGCAGGAGCAGGTCCACCGCGAGCCCGGTCACCGCGTCGAACTGGTTGACCGTGAAGTTGAAGATCTGCCCGAACAGCAGGTCGACCAGGAGCGCCAGCTTGAACAGCCGGAACGCGGCCCGCCGGTCATTGCGGAGCAGAAACGCGGCGCGGATGCTCAGCACCCCGGCGACCACCGCCGAGGCGGACACCCCCAGCACCGCGCCCCACTCACCGGCCTGGTCCAACTCGCCGGTCACCCCCTCGGTGGCCACCGCCACCACCGTCGCCACCGGCTCGACGACCAGGTAGGCCACCACCAGCAGGACCACCCAGCGCTGGGCGGTCAACCGGACCAACGCGTCGCGCAGCCGGGCCACCCAGGGCTGCCAGAACCGCCGCGGCGGCGGTTCCCGGCGCGGCACCACGTCCAGCAGCGCGGACACCGCCGACTCGACCTCCGGGCCGGCACCCCGGACCAGTCGCAGGGTGGCGATCCGTCGCCGGTCGGTGAGCCCCCGGCCGACCCCGCCGACGATCACGTCCAACGCGTTCGCCACCCGTTCGCCGGAGGTCAGGCGCATCCGTTCGCGCAACGCCTGGGTGATCACCACCAGCAGGGCGAAGACGGCGTAGATGATGCCGGCGGCCGGCCGGTAGAAGTAGTCGGTGCCGGCGGTGACGAACTTGCCGACCTCGTCGATGAACAGCCCGAAGCCGATCCCGGCGAGCACCGCGCCGGTCATCCGGGCGGCCCCGCCGAGGAAGACCAGCGCGACGCCCAGGCCGACGGTCATCAGCAGGCCACCCCAGAGCACGTGCGCGATGTGCAGGCCGCCGCCGCCGAGCTGCGGGTAGCCGGTCGCCCGCAGGAACGCCCGGGTGACCAGCACCGTCGCCACCCCGGACAGCACGAACGCCTGGAGGTACGCGGCGGCGTCCACCGCACGCGGTGGCAGCCGGCGGCGCAGCGACGGTGACATCATCCCGAGGCTAGTAGCCGCGCCACTCGCTGCGGGCGTAGTCGAGCACCCTGGGCCGCAACAGGGTGGAGGCGGGCACGTCGAGGCGACCCCGGTCGGCGGGGAAGGCCGCCGCCGCCCGCAGCACCGCCGGGTCGAGGAAACGCAGCCGGGGCGCGTCGGCCGGCAGTTCCAGCGGCGGCGGGGTCCCGCCCGGGGCGGCGAGCACGAATCCCCAGTCACCGAACGACGGCACGTCGACGTGGTACGGCACGGTGGCGAAGCCCGCCTCGCGTACCGACGCCTCGATCGACCAGTACGACCGGGGCGCGAAGTACGGCGACCCGGACTGCACCACCAGCCGGGCGCCCTCGGCGAGCACCGAACGGATCAGGGCGTAGAACTCGACGGTGTAGAGCTTGGCGGTGGCCGTCTCGTCCGGGTCGGGCAGGTCGGCGACGACCACGTCGAAGCGTTCGGCGGCGGTACGGAGCCAGCCGAAGGCGTCGGTGTTGAGCACCCGGACCCGGGGGTCGTCGAGGGAGCCGCCGTTGAGCGCGCGTAGCTGCGGCTCGGAGCGGGCCAGCGCCACCACCGCCGGGTCGAGGTCGACCACGGTCACCCGGCGTACGTCCGGGTAGCGCAGGATCTCGCGGACGGCGAGGCCGTCGCCGGCACCGAGGACCAGCACCTCACCGCGCGGGCCGCGCATCGCCGGGTGCACCAGCGCCTCGTGGTAGCGGTACTCGTCGATCGAGCTGAACTGGAGGTCGCCGTTGAGGAACAGCCGCAGGTCGGTGTCGGTATGGCCGACCTCACGTACCGACCGGGTCAGCACGATCTCCTGGTAGCGGGAGCGTTCGGCGTGCACCACCGGGTCCCGGTAGAGCTGCTGGCGGCTGGTCACCTCGAAGTCGGCGGCGGTGACCCAGGCGTACCCCAGGCAGAGGGCGACCACCACGGACCCGGCGCCCAGCACGAGCCGGGCCCGGCGGCTCAGCTCGCCGCGGAACACCGTGCAGACCAGGGCCAGGCCGGCCACCGCGTTCACCGCGCCGACCACCAGCGCGCCCTTGAGCTGGCCGAAGACCGGGATCAGCAGGAACGGGAAGGCGAGCCCGCCGAGCAGCGCGCCGACGTAGTCGGCGGCGAACAGGTCGGCGACCGCGCTGCCGGCGGCCTGCTCGCGGATGCGTTGCAGCATCACCATCAGCAGCGGGATCTCCGCGCCGATCAGCAGGCCGAGCACGAACGCGGTGCCGACCAGCGCCGGGCCGTACAGGTCGAGCCAGGCGAACGCTGCGTAGAGGCCGAGCACGGACAGGCCGCCGAGCAGGGCCAGGGTCAGCTCGATCACCGCGAACGCGGCGGCGGCCCGGGGCTGCAACGGCTTGGCGACCAGCGCGCCGACGCCCATCGCGAAGACCATCACGCCGAGCACGATCGACGCCTGCCCGACCGTGTCGCCGATCAGGTAGCTGCCGAGCGCGACCAGGGCCAGCTCGTACACCAGGCCGCAGGCGGCGCAGACGAAGACCGCGACCAGCACCGCCGCGCGGGCCCACCGCCAGTGCGGCCGGGCCGCCGGGCCGCCGTCGACCGCCGTCGGCACCTCGGTGGTCACGGCGTTCCCCGGGTACGCCCGGCCGGGGCCGCCGCGCGCTGCCGGCCGCGCTGCACGAACCCGACGGTGAGCAGCAGCGCGGCGACCAGCAGCAGACCGGCGGCGGCGAGCAGCGAACCCCAGCGGTCCCGCCAGAAGTCGCTGCCGGCGTCCGGCAGCGGAGCCGCCGTCGCGCCGGGGTCGGCGGTCGGGGTGGGGGCCGGCGAGGCGACGCCGGCCTCGGCCACCAGCAGCGGCAACGCCACGGCGGCCCGGCAGATCGCCCAGCCCGGGTCGTCGACGAACACGTCCTCTTCCAGGCCGAACCGGGTCAGCCCGGCCTGCACCGAGGCCAGGTCGGCGGGGGCGAGGTCGGGCGAGCCGACCACGGTGACGTACGCCGAGTCGCTGCTCTCGCTGCTCTCCGCGGTGTAGGTGATCCGGGCGCGGGCCTCGACCCAGCGCGGGCAGCGGGCGTCCTCGCTCACCGCGACGCCGTCGCCGAGGTTGGAGCCGACGCTGACCGTCGAGTCGTACGACTTCTCCAGCCGCCAGCCGTAGCAGATGCCCTGGCTGGTGGCGGCCTGGGCGAGGAGCGGCACGGTGTCGGCCCGCTCGTCGGCCGCCGGGGCGGGGACGGCCGTGCCGCCGGAGTCCCGGTTGAAGATGCTGCTTCCCACGCAGCAGAGCACGAACAGGCCGAGGATGAGCCAGACGACCCAGGTGCCCGTGTTCTGCTTCGCCTTCGCCGGCTGCTTCGCCGTGGTCATCAGCTGATGGCGGCGGCGATGATCGCGCCGGTGGCGAGGTGCACCACCGCCGACACCCAGACCGCCGGGTGCGGCTGCGGGTCGACCAGCAGCGTGCCCAGCTTGCCCGGGGTCAGCGCGTCGAGCAGCACGAACGCCAACGCCATGATGACCAGCCCGACGATCCCGTACGCGGCGGCACCGACCAGGCCGAGGACGAAGTCGTCCTCGCTGGCGGCGATCGCGGCCACCACGATGATGCCGACGCCGGCCAGGTTCGAGGTGAGCAGCAGCGCGGCGTTACGGTTGCGTTCGGTCCAGATCAGCTCGTGGAGCTTGCCCGGGGTGGCCACGTCGACCAGCACGTAGCCGACGGCCATCAGGACGACACCGACCACCCCGTAGGCGAGGGTGACCAGCAGGTCGGTGACCAGGTTCTGCACAGCGTGCTCCAGGGGTTCGTTCGGTCGGGATCGGTGCGCGTCACTTGCCGGAGCCGGGGCCGCCACCGCGTACCGTGCTGCCCCGCCCCCAGCCCCAGTGGTTGCCCACCGTCGAGTGGTACCGCGGGTAGGCGGTGCGCATCCGTTCCAGCAGGATCACCGAGCCGGCGGCGATCGGCAGGATCACCAGCGAGTCGTCGTCGTAGCGCAGGTAGACGCCGCTGCCGTCGACGTACTGGTCGGCCGGCTTCCAGGCGTCGGTGACGTCCTTGGCCACCTGGCTCGGGGTCCGGTTCGAGGTGTACGCGACGGCGTCCCGCCCGATGTCCCGGCTCGCCGCCCGGGTGTAGCGGTCCTCGATGTAGCCCCGGGGCGAGAAGTTGCCGTAGAAGATCGCGAAGGCGGCGACCAGCGCGCCGACGACCGCGAAGGCCACCCCCACCACGAACCAGCGTCGGTAGGTCACGGTGTCTCCTTCGTTCGCGACTGCGGGGCTCGCAGAACCGGCTCACTCCTCACGCTCACGGCGTCTCCTCCGTTCGCGACTGCGGGGCTCGCAGAACCGGCTGTGGGGTGCGCGGGAGCGTCACCACCGTCTCGGTCAGGACCAGTTCGTTGGTCTGGGGGTACGCGTGCCAGGTGCGCCAGCCCACCGTCCCGTCCGGCGCGTCGGGGCGTACGGCCAGCGCGGTGACCGCGTCCGGGTCCCCGGGAAAGACCCCGACCAGGGCGTACGGGTCGTCGGTCAGCTCGACGCGGAGCGCGGCGATCCGGGTGTGCAACTCCCCCTCGGCGGGACGCAGCACGGTGGCGGTGAACCGGTAGCCGCCCGCCTCGTCGTGCAGGTCGCCGGGCAGGTGCGGGGGCCTTCCGGGCAGGCAGGCGACCGTCTCGACCAGCCCGTCCGCCCCGCCGGGCCGGTCGGGGGCGGTCGCGTCGGCACCGGCCGGGACGGTGAGGACGACCTGGTGGGACGCGCCGAGCAGGCGCAGCCGCAGCCGGACGTCGCCGGGCAGGGTCAGGTCACGGATGTGCAGGGCGGGGCGTTCCGGTCCACCGAGCGCCAGGCTCAGGTCGGCGGCGCAGGTGTCGACGTACGGGGTGTCCAGGCTGACCAGCACGATCAGGACCCCACCGGGCCGGCCTGCGGGTACACCATCACGTCCGCGCGGTGCAGCCGCTCGCCCCGGCCCACCTCCCAGCCGGCCTCCCCGTACGCCTCGAAGGAGAGCCGCTCGCCGCCCTGGCCCCGGTAGTCCTGGTAGCGGACGGTGCCGTACGGGTCGAGGCCGGTGCTGCCGGTGGCCGAGTAGCGGGCCTGGCCGGACTCCTCCCAGGAGTAGCGGCGGCCGGCGAAGTCGAGGGTGGGCGCGCCCGGGGTGATCGTCGCGGCCGGCTCGGCCGTCCAGAGGACCAGTTCCAGGTCCGGGTCCTCCTCGACGGAGAGCCAGCGCTTGTCACCCTCGACGGTGTCCAGCAGGTGTTCGGCCCAGCTCCAGCCGCCCTCGACCAGGTGCACCGAGCCGCGGACCGCGTACGAGACGCCGCGGATCTCGACGATGTCGCCGGGCTTGAGCTTGCGGGGGTCACCGCGCAGGGCGTCGGAGTCGGTGTCGCGGAACGGGTCCTTCGCGGGCGTCGGGCGGTTCGGCTTCCGACTCCGGCTGAGGGCCACCGCCGCCACCACGATCCCGGCGACCCCGATCAGACATCCCAACGTCGCCACGACGTACGCGACCGGACCGTTCACCCCGACCACCTCCCCAAGTGCATCGGCGGAGACGGTAACAACCCCGCGCACCCCGCGCACCTGGGGAAACTCAGCGAATTCTGAGTGAGCGGTCAGTTACCGAGAGTTCTCGTCGGGGTGCGGGCCGGCCAGCCGGTCGGCCGCGTACCCGCGCAGGGTGGTGGCACCCATCGTGCAGCCGGTGAAGGTGGTGAACTCGCCGTCGTCGTCGCCGAGTGCTGTCCAGGCCGCCCGGGCCGCCGCCGGGTCGACCCGTTCCAGCAGCGTCGCCGCGTACGCCCGCCCGGCCGGCGACCCGTGCCGCAGCAGCCAGTCGACCTGCTCGCGGGCCTGCCGGGGGCGCTGCGCGAACGCCTCCTCGACCCGCCGGTACGCCTCGGTCGCCGGCAGCAGCGTGCCGGCGAACCCCACCCCGCCGAAGGCGACGGTGTCCGCCCCGGCGAGTTCCCGCACGGCGGCGTCCAGCTCCGGATCGCCACTCTTCTTCCGCATCCCGAACATGCCCCCTTCCTTTCCCCGCCCCGGCACTGACCACCCACCCCACCCCCGCCCAACCCACCGCGCCCCCGCACTCAGCCCCCGCCCAACCGCAGTGATCAAGAGGTTTACGTCACCGGAGAGCGCTCCCGGTGACGTAAACCTCTTGATCACCGGGGCGGTCGGCAGGGAGGGGAGAGGGGGCGGTGGAGGGGCCGACCCCGCCGGGGTGGCGGGGTCGGCCCGGTGGGTGTGGGGGTCAGGCGGCGGTGACCGCCAGGCCGTCCTTGTCGTCGGACAGGTCGACCCGTACCGTGTCGCCGTCCCGGACCACGCCGCCCAGCAGAGCCTTGGCGAGCTGGTCGCCGATGGCCGACTGGACCAGGCGGCGCAGCGGCCGGGCGCCGTAGATCGGGTCGTACCCGTGCTCGGCGAGCCAGGTCCGGGCGGCTTCGCTGACGTCCAGCGCCAGCCGGCGGTCGGCGAGCCGGCGACGCAGCCGGTCGAGCTGGATGTCGACGATCGACCGCAGGTCGTCCCCGCGCAGCGCGGCGAAGACCACGATGTCGTCGAGCCGGTTGAGGAACTCCGGCTTGAAGTGCGAACGGACCACCGCGAGCACCCCCTCGCGGCGTTGCTCGTCGGCGAGCGTCAGATCGCTGATCACCGACGAACCCAGGTTGGAGGTCAGGATCAGGATCGCGTTGCGGAAGTCGACCGTACGACCCTGACCGTCGGTGAGCCGGCCGTCGTCGAGCACCTGGAGCAGGATGTCGAAGACGTCCGGGTGGGCCTTCTCCACCTCGTCCAGCAGGATCACCGAGTACGGCCGGCGGCGCACCGCCTCGGTGAGCTGCCCGCCCTCCTCGTAGCCGACGTAGCCGGGCGGGGCACCGACCAGGCGGGCGACGGAGTGCTTCTCGCCGTACTCGCTCATGTCGATGCGAACCATGGCCCGCTCGTCGTCGAAGAGGAACTCGGCCAGCGCCTTGGCCAGCTCGGTCTTGCCGACGCCGGTCGGGCCGAGGAAGAGGAAGCTGCCGGTGGGGCGGTCCGGGTCGGCGACGCCGGCCCGCGCCCGGCGTACCGCGTCGGAGACGGCGCCCACGGCCTCGGCCTGGCCGACCACCCGGCCACCCAGCGACTCCTCCATCCGCAGCAGCTTGGCGGTCTCGCCCTCCAGGAGCCGACCGGCCGGGATGCCGGTCCAGGAGGCGACGACGGCGGCGATGTCGTCCGCGCCGACCTCCTCCTTGAGCATCGCGCCGTCGGCCTGGAGCCGGGCCAGTTCCTGCTCCGCCGTCGCCAGGTCGGCCTTGAGCGCCGGGATCCGGCCGTAGCGCAGCTCGGCGGCGCGTTCCAGCTCGCCGTCGCGTTCGGCCCGCTCGGCCTCGCCGCCCAGGCGTTCCAGCTCCTCCTTGGCGGTGGAGAGCTTGGTGATGTGGCTCTTCTCGGTCTGCCAGCGCTCGGACAGCGCGGTGAGCTGTTCCCGCTTGTCGGCCAGCTCCTTGCGCAGCCGGTCCAGCCGCTCGGCGGAGGCGGCGTCCGGCTCCTTGGCCAGCGCCATCTCCTCGATCTCCAGCCGGCGTACCGCCCGCTCGATCTCGTCCACCTCGACCGGCCGGGAGTCGATCTCCATCCGGAGCCGGGACGCGGACTCGTCGACCAGGTCGATCGCCTTGTCCGGCAGGAACCGGTCGGTGATGTAGCGGTCGGACAGCGACGCGGCGGCGACCAGGGCGGCGTCGGTGATCCGGACGCCGTGGTGCACCTCGTAGCGCTCCTTGAGGCCGCGCAGGATGCCGATGGTGTCCTCGATGGTCGGCTCACCGACCAGCACCGGCTGGAACCGGCGCTCCAGGGCCGGGTCCTTCTCGATGTGCTCGCGGTACTCGTCGAGGGTGGTCGCGCCGACCATCCGCAGCTCACCCCGGGCGAGCATCGGCTTGAGCATGTTGCCGGCGTCCATCGAGCCCTCGCCCTTGCCCGCGCCGACCACGGTGTGCAGCTCGTCGAGGAACGTGATGACCTGCCCGTTCGAGTTCTTGATCTCCTCCAGGACGGACTTGAGCCGCTCCTCGAACTGGCCCCGGTACTGCGCACCGGCGACCATCGCGCCGAGGTCGAGCGAGACCAGCTTCTTGTCCCGCAGCGACTCCGGTACGTCGCCGGCCACGATCCGCTGGGCCAGGCCCTCGACGATCGCGGTCTTGCCGACGCCGGGCTCGCCGATCAGCACCGGGTTGTTCTTGGTACGTCGGGAGAGCACCTGGATCACCCGACGGATCTCGGAATCCCGCCCGATCACCGGGTCGATCTTGCCGTCCCGGGCGCTGGCGGTGAGGTCGACGCCGTACTTGGCCAGCGCCTGGTAGGTCTGCTCCGGGTCGGCGGTGGTGACCCGCCGGTCGCCGCCGCGCACCGTCGGGAACGCGGCGACCAGGTTCTCCTCGGTGGCCCCGGCGGACTTCAGCGCGTTGGACACCGCGCCGCCCACCCGGGCCAGGCCGGCGAGCAGGTGCTCGGTGGAGGTGTACTCGTCGCCGAGCGGCCGGGCGATCTGCTCGGCGGCCCCGATGGCGTTGACGAACTCGCGGGCGAGGGTGGGCTCGGCGATGCTGGACCCACGCGCGGCGGGCAGCGCGTCGACCGAGCGTTGGGCGACCCGGCGCAGCTCGGCGGGGTCGGCACCCACGGCGCGCAGCAGGCCGGCGGCGGTGGAGCCGTCGGTGTCGAGCAGGGCCAGCAGCAGGTGCCAGGGTTCCACGGTGGCGTGACCACGCTGGTTGGCCAGCGCGACCGCACCGGTGATGGTTTCGCGGCTCTTGGTGGTGAGTCGTTCGGTGTTCATGGGCTCCCCCGGGATCGGCGTGTCCACTAGTAAGAGACACCACCAGAGTTGAGCCTATTCCGCTCAACTCTGCCAACGTGGCGTGGGTCACACTGCCGACCGGTCGGGGTGGGCTGAGGTGGGATCAACGGGGCAGGCGGGTGGCGTTCGGTGGCCGGCGGGGCAGGCGGGAGGTGCACGGGGTTTCATGGTCGGCCCGGAGCACACACCGGCGGCCGGTCTCCAGTCGGTTGTCGCAGAAGACGCGGTGGCGTAGCCCCTGGTCATCCTCGGCGGAGACGGTGGTCTCGCAGGGGTCGACGTGAGCGAGGAAGGCCAGCGAGCGGGCCGCCGTCCGGGCGAGCATCTTGGCCCGCGCCAGATCCGCAGCGACCACCGGCAGGTGTACGACATACCGCCCGGTCACGCCTCCTCACCCGTCCGACCCGGCTCATGCCACCCCGGGCGGGCCGAAGCAGTATCGGCCCAATGGCGGTATAGCGATGGCTCGGACACCGCAATATCGCCCCACCTGAGTTGACCAAGGTCGAGCTTCGACGGTGGGTGCGGCGACTCGTACGCCATGGCGCTCCTTCGCTGGACAGTTCGGTGTCGCGGTGCTGGAAGGGCAGCCCGGCCGCGCTGTCGGCTCGGCCGGACTGCCCGCCCTGCCGTCGCAGCCCACTTCGGCAGTACGACGACAGGGCCGCTTTCGCATGGACGCCACCGACGAGGTCCATGTCGATCTCAGGGCTGGCACGACTGACGCATCTTCTGGCCCAGTCGTGCCAGCCCACGGATGCCAACCGGAGGCCGGTTTGCCTACCAGGCTTTCCACTGAAGGCCCCGCCGAAGCAACATACAATGCAAACCATTGGAAGGCAATCACTCGCCATGCAAAGCACGCGAAGTCTTGGCGGGTCATGTGCTGCCATGAGAGGATCTTGGGGCCTACCAGGAGTTGCCGCCATGCCCCGAGTTTCCGACCGTCAGCGCATTGCCCAGGACATCCGCGACAAGATCGCCTCCGGCGAGTATTCGCCAGGCGACAAGTTGCCATCCCTGCGTGAGTTGATCGCGCACTACGAGGTTTCCGCCGAGCCCGTGCGCTCCGCACTGCTGATCCTTCAGGCGGAGGGCCTCATCGAAGGTCATCAGGGCAAGGGAACCTACGTCACACCGCGCAGAACCACCCCTTGATCCCGCAGCGCGGGTCGCGGTTACCGACCGGCGAGCCGGCGACCACAGCCGGTGCCGGGCCGTAGAACGCTCGCGAGCAGGGCAGACATCCGTCGGGCCGAGGTGGAGGACAGGGTATAGCCTCTCGTCCGTGCGAGTACGTGTCGAACAGACCGCCCTACCGGGAATCGGCGTCCGTCATGACCTGATGACGGAGTCCGGCCGCCGGCTCGGGGTGGTTTCCCACCGCAATGGCCGCCGCGACCTGGTCCTCTACGACCCGGACGATCCCGACTCCTGTCAGCACGACATCCCGCTGACCGACGACGAGGCCGAGGCGCTGGCCGACATCCTCGGCGCGTCGCTGATGCTGGGTCAGCTCTCCGGCCTGCGCGAGCAGGCGGCCGGGCTGCTCACCGAGCAGATCGCCATCCCGGCCGGGTCGAAGTACGTCAACAAGCGGCTCGGTGACACCAAGGCACGTACCCGGACCAGCGCCTCGATCGTGGCGGTGCTCCGGCAGGGCGAGGTCAACGTCTCGCCCGATCCCACCTTCCGCTTCGCGGCCGGTGACGTGGTGGTCGTGGTCGGCACCCGGCAGGGTCTCGACGGGGTGACCGCCATCCTCGCCGACAGTGACCCGGACGGCTGAGGCGGATGCACGAAACCACAACTCTACTGGTCGAGGTCGGCGCTCTCCTCCTGCTGCTCGGGCTGCTCGGTCGGCTCAGCCGCCGGTTCGGCGTCTCCCCCATCCCGCTCTACCTGCTCGCCGGCCTCGCCTTCGGCCACGGCGGTCTGCTGCCGCTGGCCGCGAGCGAGGAGTTCTTCGCCGTCGGCGCCGAGATCGGCGTCATCCTGCTGCTGGTCATGCTCGGCCTGGAATACAGCGCCAACGAGCTGGTCGGCAACCTGCGCTCGGCGGCCCCGGCCGGCCTGATCGACGCGGTCCTCAACGCCCTGCCCGGGTTCGGCTTCGCGCTGCTGCTCGGTTGGGGCTGGGTGGCGGCCGTGGTACTCGGCGGCATCACCTGGATCTCGTCCTCCGGGGTGATCGCCAAGGTGCTCGGCGACCTCGGCCGGGTCGGTAACCGGGAAACCCCGGTCATCCTCTCCGTGCTGGTCATCGAGGATCTGGCGATGGCGCTCTACCTGCCGCTGGTGACCGCGCTGCTGGCCGGCGTGGGCCTGGTCAAGGGTGGGATGGCGCTGGGCATCGCGGTGCTCACCGTGGTGGTCGTGCTGGTCGTCGCCATCCGCTTCGGTCACCTGATCTCCGCGGCCCTGTCGGCGAAGGACCCGGAGGCGCTGCTGCTCGGGGTGCTCGGCCTGACCCTGCTGGTGGCCGGGATCGCCGCCCGGCTCCAGGTCTCCGCCGCCGTCGGGGCGTTCCTGGTCGGCATCGCCCTGTCCGGGCCGGTGGCGCACCACGCCACCGAGCTGCTCTCCCCGCTGCGGGACCTGTTCGCCGCCGTCTTCTTCGTCTTCTTCGGCCTGGTCACCGACCCCCGGGACATGCCGCCGGTGCTGCTGCCCGCGTTGCTGCTGGCCGTGGTCACCATGGGGACGAAGCTGGTCACCGGCTACCTGGCGGCTCGGCGGGCCGGGATCGCCGAGCCCGGTCGTTGGCGGGCCGGTTTCGCCCTGATGCCCCGTGGTGAGTTCTCCATCGTCATCGCCGGTCTCGCGGTCGCCGCCGGCACCGTCGAACCCCGGTTGGCGGCGCTCGCCACGGCGTACGTGCTGATCACCGTGGTCACCGGCCCGATGCTCGCCCGGTTGCCCGACATGCCCTGGTTCAAGCAGCGGCTCCGGCGGAGGATCGCCGCCCGTCAGCCCCGACCGGTACCCGCCACGGACTGAGTTTCACCTGGCCAGGTCGACCGCACGGGTCGGCCTGGCCGGGGCATCCGTTGCCGAATTGCTTCCCGGCAGGTCTTCCGCCGGCCGGGGGCGGCGGCTAGCGTTGCGCCCCAGCAGGCCAGGGGCTCGCAGGCGGGACGGAGGCATCCCGCGGGCGTGAGCGGGAAGGTTGCCGGTGAGCGCGCACGGTCCGACGTTCCGCGGCTTCGCCAACCCCGTCGATCCGTCACCGGCGGAGTTGCGGGCCTGGGCGTACCAACCCGACTCGGTGCCGTTGACCTCGCTGCCGCAGGACTGGGACCTGCTGGTGGCGGGCGACCACCTGGTGCTCACCCTCTTCGAGCTGGCCCGGGACCCGGCCTGTCCGGCCCGCCGCTTCGCCCTGCACTGCCTCTACATCTACGCCGCCGACGGCATCCGGACGAAGTTCCGCGCCCATCCCCGGCGTCGGTTCCGCAAGCTGGTGGAGCAGGCCGAGCGCGACGGCGACGAGTTGGTGCGCAACTGGGCGCACAACAGCCGGATGCTGCTGGCCCGGCAGGAACTCTTCACCTACCACGACTGGTGCGAGGGCGGCCTGGTCCGGGACAACCGTCGTCTCGGCTGACGTCACGGTCCGCGCCGGACCCGCCCGGACGGCGAACGGGCCGGGACCCCCCGTGGGTCCCGGCCCGCACGTCGGCGGATCGTCAGCGTTGCGATCCTCCCTGCTCACGGCGTTTCGCCTCGGTCTGCTCCCGGTCCTTCCCGGGGGTGGGCCGATCGGCGAACCTGCCGTCCTTCACCGTGTCGGAGAACTTGCCCTCGGTGACCCGGTCGAACTTCTCCCGGACGTTCTCGGCCACCCGGTCGAGCCGTTCCTCCGCCTGCCGGGCCACCTTCTTCGCCGATTCCGCCACGGTTCCCCCCACCCTCGGAGTCCGGATTGGTCCGCTTACGCCTGATTCACAGGTTAACGGGACACCCCTCCCCACGGCGGGGGAATGCGTAATCCCCGCAGGGAATTCGCGCTAGATACGCCGAATAGCGGCATCCCGTCGAGGGGACACCGCTATTCGCGGCCAGAAGTGTTGATCATGCCGGGCCGGCCCCGAACGGTGCGGCGGAACGCCGGGGGTCAGCGCCCGGGGGCACGGCGGGGACGCCACACCACCAGCGCCGTCGAGGTGCGGTTCGTCGGCACCAGGTCGCCCCGGGAGAAGCCGCTGGCCAACGTCTCCAGCTCGGCGATCCGCCGGTACGCGGCGTCCAGCTCCGCCTCCAGCCGGGCCACCCGCTGCTGGGCCTCCTCCACCAGGCGTTCCAGCCCGATGATCCGCTTCACGCCGGCCAGGTTGACGCCCTCGTCCTGGCTGAGCCGCTGCACCTCGCGCAGCAGGACGACGTCCCGCACGCTGTAGCGTCGACCGCCACCGGCCGCCCGGCCGGCCTGCACCAGGCCGAGCCGGTCGTACTGGCGCAGCGTCTGCGGGTGCATTCCCGCCATCCGTGCCGCAACCGAGATCATCAGCACCTTGGCCTCGTAGGCAGGGTCACCCGAACCGACGAACCCGTCCGACATCCCACTCACCTCCGCACCCGTCCACCGGTCAACCGACCCGACGCACCCGCGCGTCGAGATGTTCCCGGGCCGCCGGCGGCGTCGCCCCGGCGAACGACTCCAGCGCCGCCCGCGCCTCGTCCGACACCGTCGCCGGCACCACCACGTCCAGCGTGACCAGCAGGTCACCGGCCCGCCCGTCCCGTCGTACGACACCCTTGCCCCGGGCCCGCAGCACCCGCCCGGACGGGGTGCCCGGGGGGACCCGCAGGGTCACCGCGCCGTCCAGCGTGGGCACCCGCAGGTCGGTGCCGAGCACCGCCTCGGCGAAGGTGATCGGCACGGCCAGCGTCAGGTCGTCACCGGTACGCCCGAACAGGTCGTCCGGCCGGACCTTCACCTGCACGAACAGGTCGCCCGCCGGCCCACCGCGCTGCCCCGGCTCGCCCCGCCCGGCCAGCCTGATCCGCTGGCCGTCCGCCACCCCGGCGGGGAACCGGACGTTGAGCGTGCGGGTCTTGGTGACCCCGCCGGTGCCCTGGCACTCGGGACACTTCTCCTCGACGACCGTCCCGACACCCTGGCAGTTGCGGCACGGCTCGGAGAAGCTGAACGACCCCTGGTCCCGGGTGGTCACCCCGGCGCCGTGGCAGACCGGGCAGGCGGTCGGCTGGGTGCCCGGCTTCGCGCCGTTGCCGTGGCAGGTGTCGCACACCCCCGGCGCGCGCAACGTCAACGGCAGGGTGACACCCCGGACGGCGTCGCCGAAGTCGAGCGCGACCTCGGCCTCCACGTCCCGGCCCCGGGCCGGGCCACGCGCCCGGGTCGGGCCGGCGCCACCGCCACCGCCACCGGAGAAGATCGAACTGAACAGGTCGGTGAAGCCGCCGCCACCGAACCGGCTGTCCCCGCCGCCACCGCCGCCGAACAGGTCGGAGACGTCGAACGGGGCCCCGCCGGGCTGACCCGCGCCGCGCGCGCCCCGACGAAACGCGCCCGAGCCGAACAGCGAGCGCATCTCGTCGTACTCGCGGCGCTTGGCGTCGTCGCCGAGCACCGCGTACGCCTCGGAGACGGCCTTGAACCGCTCCTCGGCCTTCGGGTCACCGGGGTTGTGGTCCGGGTGCGACTCCCGGGCCAGTTTCCGGTACGACTTCTTGATCTCGTCCGAGGAGGCGGACTTCTCCACGCCCAACGTGGCGTAGAAGTCCTTCTCGATCCAGTCCTTGGAACTCACCGGTCCACCCCCTTCCGTGAGATGTGGCCCGGTCGCCCCGCCCACCGTTGCGGGCGGGCGGGGCGACCGGATGGCCGTGCACTATTCCGGGTCGGCGACCGCGACCATGGCCGGCCGCAGCAGCCGCTCGCCGAGCAGGTAACCCCGACGCATCACCTGCACGCAGGTGGGCTCGTCGACGTCCGGTGAGGTCTGGTGCGCGACCGCCTCGTGCCGGGTCGGGTCGAACGGGTCGCCCTGCTCACCGAAGGGCGTCAGGCCGAACTTGCCCAGCGCCGTGGTGAGCTGCTCGGCCACCGTGCCGAACGGGCCGACCAGGTCGCCGTGTTCCCGGGCCCGGTCCAGGTCGTCCAGGATGGGCAGCAGCGCGGCGAGCACCGAACCGGTCGCCTGCTCCTGGACCACGCCCCGGTCCCGGTCCACCCGCTTGCGGTAGTTGGCGTACTCCGCCGACACCCGTTGCAGGTCCCGGGTCCGCTCGTCCAGCTCGGCCCGGAGGGCTTCCAGCTCGGCCCCGAGCGGGGAGCCCGTGGCGCTGCCGTCGACCGGCTGCGCGGGGGCGTCCACCACCGGCGGACCGGTCGGCGCCGGGTCGTCGAGGGTGGTGGCCTCGGCCTCGATCTCGTCGACCACCACCTCGGACTCCTCGACCAGCCCCTCGGCCGGGACGTCGGCCCCGGCGTCGGCGGCGGCGGGCGTCTCCTCGGTCTTGCCGAGCTTGCGGTTGTCCCGGATGACGACCCGCGGCCCGTCGTCGGTGGGCGCGGAGCCACCCGGCGTCGACCCGGAGGTGCCCGGGTCGGCGGCTCGTGGCTTCTCCGTCATACGACTACCTCGTTCCCTGTGCGGTGGCGCGGACCGTCACTTCTTGTCCTCGTCCACGATCTCCGCGTCGACCACGTCGTCCGGGCCGCCCGCCTTCGGGGCCCCGGCGGCACCGGCGGCACCCGCACCGGCTCCGGCACCCGCGCCCGCACCGGCCGCGCCCGGCTGCTCGGCCTGCTGCGAGTAGAGCAGCGAACCGGCCTGCTGGGAGACCTGGGCGAGCCGCTCGTGGGCCGACTTGATCTTCTCGATGTCCTGGCCGCCGAGCGCGCCGCGCAGCTCACCGAGAGCCTCGTTGAGCTGCTCCCGGTTCTCCGAGGGCAGCTTGTCGCCGCTCTCGGCGAGGAACTTCTCGGTCTGCCACTGGAGCGCCTCGGCCACGTTGCGGGTCTCGGCCTCCTCCCGGCGACGCTTGTCGTCGTCGGCGTGCTCCTCGGCGTCCCGGCGCATCCGCTCGATGTCGTCCTTCGGCAGCGAGGAGCCGCCGGTGATCGTCATCTTCTGTTCCTTGCCGGTGCCCAGGTCCTTGGCGTGCACGTTGACGATGCCGTTGGCGTCGATGTCGAAGGTGACCTCGATCTGCGGCACGCCGCGCGGGGCCGGCGGGAGGCCGGTCAGCTCGAAGGTGCCGAGCTTCTTGTTGTACGCCGCGATCTCCCGCTCGCCCTGGAACACCTGGATCAGCACCGACGGCTGGTTGTCGTCGGCCGTGGTGAAGACCTCGGAGCGCTTGGTCGGGATGGTGGTGTTGCGCTCGATGAGCTTGGTGAAGATGCCGCCCTTGGTCTCGATGCCCAGGCTCAGCGGGGTCACGTCGAGCAGCAGGACGTCCTTGACCTCGCCCTTGAGCACACCGGCCTGGAGCGCGGCGCCGACGGCGACGACCTCGTCCGGGTTGACGCCCTTGTTCGGGTCGCGGCCGGTGAGCTGCTTGACCAGGTCGGTGACGGCCGGCATCCGGGTGGAGCCGCCGACCAGGATCACGTGGTCGACGTCGGCGATCTTGATGCCGGCGTCCTTCACGGCCTGCTCGAACGGGCCCTTGCAGCGGTCCAGCAGGTCCTGCGTCATCCGCTGGAACTCGGCGCGGCTGAGCGTCACGTCCAGGTGCAGCGGGCCGGCCGACCCGGCGGTGATGTACGGCAGGTTGATGTTGGTGGTGGTGGCCGCCGACAGCTCGATCTTGGCCTTCTCGGCCGCCTCGCGCAGCCGCTGGAGCGCCATCTTGTCCTGGCCCAGGTCGATGCCGTGCTCGCCCCGGAACGTCTTCACCAGGTGGTCGATGATGCGCTGGTCCCAGTCGTCGCCGCCGAGCTGGTTGTCACCGCTGGTCGACTTGACCTCGACGACGCCCTCGGCCAGCTCCAGCAGGGACACGTCGAAGGTGCCGCCACCCAGGTCGAAGACCAGGACGGTCTGCTCCTTGGAGCCCTTGTCCAGCCCGTACGCCAGGGCCGCCGCGGTCGGCTCGTTGACGATCCGCAGCACGTTGAAGCCGGCGATCTCGCCGGCCTCCTTGGTGGCCTGGCGCTGGCCGTCGTTGAAGTAGGCGGGCACGGTGATCACCGCGTCGGTGATCTGCTCGCCCAGGTAGGCCTCGGCGTCCCGCTTGAGCTTCATCAGCGTGCGCGCCGAGATCTCCTGCGGGGTGTACTTCTTGCCGTCGATGTCGACGGTCCAGTTGGTGCCGATCTCCCGCTTGACCGAGCGGATGGTCCGGTCCGGGTTGGTCACCGCCTGGCGCTTGGCGACCTCACCGACGAGCACCTCGCCGTTGCGGGCGAACGCGACGATCGACGGGGTCGTCCGCGAGCCCTCAGCGTTGGCGATGACGGTGGGCTCACCGCCCTCGAGAACGCTGACGCAGGAGTTCGTCGTGCCGAGGTCGATACCGACCGCACGTGCCATCTTCGCTTCCTCGCTTCGTAACGGATGGGGCAGGTCAGAGGGCCTGCCCGGCGGGCCGCCCGGAGCGACCGCACCACAAGTTGAGTGAACTTGACTCAATAGTGCCACGCGATCGCCAAAGCGCAAGTCGAGTTGAGCCGACCCGACGCAACCTGACCGTTACTACCCTCCGGTTGTCTCTGTTGCATCGGTCGGGCACGCTTTAGCGGTGACGACGCACGGCGATCCCGCCACCCGGTCCGGCGCGCCCACCGTCGCCGCCCGCACCGGGTCGTCGGAGACCGACGAGACGCCGCCCGGCCCCACCGGAAACGGCCTGCCCGCCGCCCTCACCGGCCTGCGGGCCGCGATCGGCGCGGCCCGGTTCCCGCTGGCGCTGCCCTCGGCCGAGCCGGCGCGGCACACCGGCCGGGCGCTGACCGACCAGCTCGACGACTACCTGCTGCCCCGGCTGGCCCGGCTCGACGCCCCGCTGCTCGTGGTCGTCGGCGGCTCCACCGGCGCGGGCAAGTCCACCCTGGTCAACAGCCTGGTCCAGGCCCGGGTCAGCGCCGCCGGGGTGCTCCGCCCCACCACCCGCTCCCCGGTGCTGGTCTGCAACCCCGCCGACGCCGCCTGGTTCCGCCAGGGCGAGCTGCTGCCCGGCCTGACCCGCACCAACGAGCCCAGCGAGGACCCGGGCACCCTGCACCTGGTCACCGCCCCCGCCCTCGCACCGGGGCTGGCCTTCCTCGACGCCCCCGACATCGACTCGGTGGTCGACGCCAACCGCGCCCTCGCCGGTCAGTTGCTCGCCGCCGCCGATCTCTGGCTCTTCGTCACCACCGCTGCCCGGTACGCCGACGCCGTCCCCTGGGAACTGCTGCGCACCGCCCGCTCCCGGGGGGCCGCGATCGCCATGGTGCTCGACCGGGTGCCGCCCGAGGCCGCCGACGAGATCGCCGCCCACCTGTCCGAGATGCTCGCCGCCCAGGAACTGGGCGCAGCGCCGCTGTTCGTCCTGCCCGAGACCTGGGTCGACGGCCAGGGCCTGCTGCCCGACCGGGTGACCGCGCCGCTGGGCGGCTGGTTCGCCCGGCTCGCCGCCGACGCCGAGGCCCGCGCCGCCGTGGTCCGGCAGACCCTGGACGGCGCGCTCGCCTCGCTGCACCCCACGGTGGAGGCGCTCGCCGACGCCGCCGACGAGCAGGTGGCCGCCGCCGACGCGCTGGACGACCGGGTCCGGGCCGCCTACCAGGGCGCGCACCGCACCGTGACCGAGGGGCTGAAGGACGGCCGGCTGCTGCGCGGCGAGGTGCTCGCCCGCTGGCAGGAGTTCGTCGGCACCGGCGAGTTCTTCCGGACGCTGGAGGCCCGGATCGGCCGGCTGCGCGACCGGCTCGTCGCCGCGGTCACCGGCCGGCCCGCCACCCCCGCCACCGAGCTGCGCAACGCCATCGAGTCGCAACTGGTCACCCTGCTGCGCGGGGTCGCCGCCGAGGCGGCGGAGCACACGTACACCGCCTGGAAGGCGCACCCGGCCGGGGCCGCGCTGCTCGAACCACCGCTGGCGCACGCCTCGGCCGACCTGCCCGAACGGGCCGAACGGCTGGTCCGGGACTGGCAGCGTGCCGTGCTGGAGCTGGTCCGCGACGAGGGCGGCGACCGGCGGTTCGTGGCCCGTACGGCCGCGTACGCGGTCAACGCCACCGGGCTGGCCGTGATGATCGCCGTCTTCGCCTCCACCGCGTTCATCCCCACCGGTCTGGAGGTGGCCACCGGGGCGGGCACCACCGTCGCCGCGCAGGCCGTGCTCCAGGCGATCTTCGGCGACCAGGCGGTGCGTACCCTCGCCGCGAAGGCCCGGGCCGACCTGCTGGAGCGGGTCGGCACGCTGCTCGACGAGGAGGCGGCCCGCTACCTGGCCCGCACCGACGCCGCCCGGTCCGGCCCGGAGGCCGCCGCCGGCCTGCGCCGGGCCGCCGGCCGGGTCGAGGTGGCCCGGCACCGCAGCGGCCTCGCCGACCGGGCCGGCCCGGCGCTACCGACCCCGACCCCGACCCCCGAGGACGGCATCCGGTGACCAACATCGTCGGCCGGATGCGCGAGGCGCTCCGGGGTGACCAGCGTGTCGACGCCGATGCCCTGGTGGCCCGGCTCGACGCGGTGCGCCGCTTCCTCGACGCGGTCGACGGCGAGGTGCCCGACACCCGACTGGTCGGCGCGCACACCCTGGTCGAGCGGGCCGGCACCCGGTTGTCGCTGTCCCGGGACCACACCGTGGTCGCGCTGGCCGGGGCCACCGGCAGCGGCAAGTCCAGCCTGTTCAACGCCCTCGCCCAGCTGGAACTCTCCCCGGTCGGGGTGCGCCGGCCCACCACCGGCGTCGCGCACGCCTGCGTGTGGGGCCCGCTGGACGGCGGCACCCGGCTGCTCGACTGGGTCGGCGTGCTGCCCCGGCACCGGTTCGTCCGGGAGAGCGCGCTCGACGGCGACGACGAGTCCGCCCTGCACGGGTTGATCCTGCTCGACCTGCCCGACTTCGACTCGGTGCAGCGGTCCCACCGGCTGGAGGTGGACCGCCTGCTCGGCCTGGTCGACCTGGTGGTCTGGGTGGTCGACCCGCAGAAGTACGCCGACCGGGTGATCCACACCAGCTACCTGCGCGAGTTCCACCGGCACCGGGACGTGACGGTGGTGGTGCTCAACCAGGCCGACCGGCTGCCCCCGGCCGAGTTGCCCCGGGTGCTGGCCGACCTGCGTCGGCTGCTCGACGTCGACGGGCTCGACGGGGTGCCGCTGCTGGCCACCACGGCGGTCGAGCCGGACGGGATGACCGGGCTGCGGGAGGCGCTGGAACGGGCGGTGTCGGACCGGCAGGCCGCGCTGCGCCGGCTCTGGGGCGACGCCGACACGGTGACGGCCGCGCTGGGGGAACTGGTCGCCGTCGAGGCCCCGGGGCACACCCCGGACGCGGAGACGATCCGCACCCTGGACCGGGCGCTGGCCGACGCGGCCGGGGTGCCCACGGTGACGGGCGCGGTCGAGGGGGCGTACCGGCAGCGGGCCGGTGCCGCGACCGGCTGGCCGCTGGTCCGCGGCTGGCGGCGGCTGCGCCCCGACCCGCTGCGCCGGCTGCACCTGCCCGGCCCGGCGACCGACCCGCAGCAGTCGGCGCACACCCCGCTCGCCGCGACGTCGGTGCCCGAACCGACGGTCGCCCAGCAGTCCGCCCTCGGGCTGGCCATCCGCGCGGTCGGCGACCGCTCCGGCGACGGCCTGCCCGCCCCCTGGCCGGCCGCGGTGACCGCCGCCGCCCGGTCCCGCCTGGCCGACCTGCCGGACGCGCTGGACGCGGCGGTCGCCGGCACCGACCTGGGCATGGAGCGCCGGCCGCTGTGGTGGCGGCTGGTGGGCGGCGTCCAGTGGCTGGTCACCCTCGCCGCCGTGGTCGGGCTGGGCTGGCTGGTGCTCGGGTACGCGCTGCGCGCCCTCGGGCTGCCGGCGCTGGAGTACCCCCGGGTGGGCGAGACGCCGTTGCCCACCGTGCTGCTGCTCGGCGGGTTGCTCGCCGGCCTGCTGGTGGCGGCCGTGACCGGGCCGGTGATCCGGTGGGCGGCCCGAAGTGCCCGGCAGCGGGCCGAACGGCGGCTCACCGAGGAGGTCGCCCGGGTCGGCGCGGAGTACGTCCTCACCCCCGTACGGGACCTGATCGACCGGTACGCCCTCGCCCGCCGCGCCTGGCAGGACGCCGCCGGCTGACCTCCGGCGGGAAACGTGGCCCGCCCCGACGGCCATCGACGGACGCCCGGCCACCGGCCGGTGAACGCGGGCGTCGGCACGGGTGTCCGGGGCGGCGCGGCGGCGTAGGGTCGTGCCATGGCCACGCCACAGACCCCCTACGACGCGGTGCTGTCCGCCGCCCGCGACGTGACCAGGCTGGACTGCGCGCTCGACGCCGAGATGCTCGGCACGGCGCTGCTGGGCAGCGTCTACGCGATCGCCGAGACCGACCGGGAAGCGGCGGTCCGGGAATTCGTCTCCGGTTTCCTCGCCGCCACCTCCCGCCGCCGCACGGCCGCCGCCACCACCATCCGTCAGGTCTTCGCCGCGCTGGTCCCGACCGCCGAGGGCGCGGCGAAGGTCCGCCCCGGCGCGCAGGCGCCGGCCTGGGCCGGCCAGCTCGGCCGGGTCCACCTCACCGGCACCTGGTCCTACGGCGACGTGTACGGCGACCAGACCTCCTACCTGGCCACCTTCGCCTACGACGACGAGTCGGGTGGCCCGGAGCACGCCCTGGTCGCGCTGGTCGACCACAACATCGGGATCACCAAGGACGTCTTCGTCGGCGGTCCGGCCGAGCGCATCCTCGCGCAGGTCCGGCAGATGTGCGCCGACGACGACCTGACCTGGTTCCGGGAGGAGGACCCGGCCCGGATGCACGGCGAGGTTGGCCGCCACCTGGAGATCACCGACGACCTCGGCGACCTGCCCGCCGAGGGTTCGCTCGCCACCGACCGGGCGCTGGTCGGGGCGCGGTTGGCGGTGCTGCCGCAGGCGAGCGCCGACACCACCGGCTGGCCCGCCGAACCGCTCTCCACCGACGAGCGCACCGCGCTGGTCCGGGCCTTCCTGGCCGCCCCCGAGGCGGCCCGGTACGGGCTGAACACCCTCGACGGCGATGCCGAGTTGGCCTCGCTGCACTTCTGCCTGGGGCTGCTCTTCGACCACTCGGCGAGCTTCCCGGACGCCGACCCGCTGCGCTGGAGTCCGGCGGTGGCCGGGCTGTTCCTGCTCGACTGGGTGCACCGGCGGGCGGTGCTGGACATGGACGACGCGGCGCTGCTGCCCCGGGTGCTGCGCGCCTGGACGGCGTTCGCGGCGCGGCGACGGGGGCTGCCCGAGCGGGCCGTCACCCAGACCGACGAGGCGATCGAGGAACTGGTGCCGGAGTTCGCCCGGCTCTATTCGACAGGTGAGCGGCGCAGCCCGGCGACGGCGGCGGTGGCCCAGTTGATGGCCGACGGCGTCGACCCGGACGACCCGGTCGCGCTGGACGCCTGGATCGAGGCCAACCGGCAGCGCCTCGGCGACGACACCCCCTGACCGGCCGGCCGCCGGTCAGGGCTCGACCAGGGCCAGCCGGCCGGGGGCGACGTCGACGCGGATGCGCTGGCCCCAGCGCAGCGTCAACCGGTCGGTCTCCAAGCCGTCGGCGAAGGCCACCAGGCCGTCGGACTCGGCGGTCAGCTCCAGCGTGCCGGTGCCGTCGAGGCGGCCGGCGACCAGGTCGGCCCCGGTGACCGGGGACGGCCACGCCTCCCGGACGAACCAGCACAGCGCCGGCTCCTGCGGGGCGGGGAGCGCGACGGCGGCCGGCCGGCCCCGGGCGATCGAGGCGCACCAGCCGGTCGCCCCGGTGCCGGTGCCGACGACCACCCCGGAGGACGACTGCCGTTCCCGGCGGGGCGGGCCGTCGGAGGTCACGTCGAGCAGGTAGCGGGCCGACTGGTGGGAGGGATGCCCGACGTACACCTCGTTGAGGCCGACCAGTTCCTGGCCGTCGTCGAGGGTGGCCCGGACCATGGCCCGGTGCCGCAGCGGCGCGGCCCCGGCCGCCACCGCCGGCAGCAGGGCGGCCACCTGGTCGCCGGTGCACCGGACCAGCACCCCGGCGTTGCGGCCCGGCTCCGGGTCGACGCCGAGGACGGGTTGCCCGCTGAGGTACTTCGCCACGTTGGCGACCAGTCCGTCCGGCCCGACGGCGACGACGACGTCCTCCGGCCCGAACAGGAACCGGGGCAGGTCGTCCCGGTCCACCGTGCCGCGTCGCCAGTCGGCGGGGACGGCGGCCCCGACGGCGGTCAGCGCCGACTGGAGTGCCTCGTGCCGGTCCACCACCTCGGCCAGGTCCCGCCCCCGGGCGCGCAGGTACCACTGGGCCGCCGCGCGGGTGCCGTGCCGGGCGAGCAGTTCGTCCAGCTCGCTGGGGCGGCGGACGACCACCACCCGGGGGGCCAGGGTGGTGCTCACCGGTCGACCGTCCCGGTCGGGCCGGTGAGCCGGCCGAGCAGGTCGGCGAGCAGGTCGGGGGTGACCGTGAGCTGGCCGATCGGGGGGAGCTGGCCGGCGAGTTCCCGCACGGTGAGTGCCTGGAGCACCGCCGGCGGCAGTTCGGCGTACGTGGCCAGCTTCGCCGCCTCCGCCTCGGCCTCGGCGGCGCCGACGGCGCGTACCGTCTCGGCCTTGGCCAGGGCGAGCGTCCGTTCCTTGTCGGCGGTGCCGGCGGCGAGCAGGCGCTCCTTCTCCGCCTCGGCGGTGGCGAGCACCCGGGCCCGGTCGGCGGCGGCGGTGTTGGCGACCTGTTCCCGTTCCGCCTTGCCGTGGGCGGCGGCCAGCTCGGCGGCGGCGTCGAGTTCGGCCCGGCGGCGGGCGTTCGCCCCGTGCTGCTCGACGAGCTGCTGTTCCCGACGGGCCAGCTCGATCTTGTTCTGGAGTTCGTTCTCGGCGATGCCGCGTTCCTGTTCGACGGCCTGGGCCCGGCGGGCGTACGTGGCCCGGTCGGCCTGCACCTGCACGGCCTCCCGGGTGGGGGTCTGCAGGGCGCGTTCCAGTTCCGGTTCGGGCCGGACGGCGACGACCCGGGCGCTGACCACGGCGACGCCGATGTCGGCGAGCCGGGGCTCGGTGCCGAGCGCGGCGGAGACCGCCTCCCGCACGGGTGCCACGGTGGTCAGCGCCTCGGCCAGCGGCACCCGGGCGAGCAGGTCGAGGGCGGGTTGCTGGGCCAGCTCGGCCAGCAGCGTGGCCACCTGGTCGAGGGGGCGGGAGCGGGCCCGGCCGGTGCGCGGGTCGACCGAGAAGTCGAGCCGGGCGGCGGCGAGCGCCGGGTCGGCCACCCGGTAGGTCACGGTGGCCTGGACGGTGATGTCGGCGAAGTCGCCGGTACGGGCGTGGAAGAGCAGCGGCAGTTCCCGGTCGTCCACCGGCACCTCGCTCAGGACGGCGGTCAGCGGCCGGTACCAGAACGACTGGCCGGTGCCCTCCCGCCGGACCCGCCCGGCGACGTGGAGCCGTACCCAGTTGGTCGGTGTCCCGCGCAGGTGGCGCAGGAAGAGTCGTCGTGTCACGTCGGCCATGGCTTCACCCTCCCCTTTTTCGTCGCTACGACGATAACCGCTCTGGTAGGTTATCGTCAAGGTGGTGATAAAGCGATGACCGACTACCCGCCCTTCGCCGTGACGGTGGACCTGGTGGTGCTCACCGTGCGCGCCGACGCGCTGCACCTGCTGCTCGTCCGCCGGGGCATCCCGCCGGACCAGGGCCGGTGGGCGCTGCCGGGCGGCTTCGTCGGCATCGACGAGGACCTGCCCGACGCCGCCGCCCGGGAACTGACCGAGGAGACCGGGCTGCCGGAGCCGGCCGGCCACCTGGAACAGCTCGGCACGTACGGCCGCCCCGGCCGGGACCCGCGCGGGCGGGTGGTCACCGTGGCCTGGCTGGCGCTGCTACCCGACCTGCCCGCCCCGGTAGCCGGCTCGGACGCCGCCTCGGCCGAGTGGGTGCCGGTCACCCGGCTCGCTCCCGGCCAGCTCGCCTTCGACCACGACCTGATCGTCACCGACGGCCTGGAACGGGCCCGCGCGAAGCTGGAGTACACCCCACTGGCCGGCGCGTTCTGCCCGCCCGAGTTCACCGTGGCCCAACTGCGGGCGGTCTACGAGACGGTCTG
This sequence comes from Micromonospora sp. HM134, assembly GCF_007833915.1. Taxonomy (NCBI): domain Bacteria; kingdom Bacillati; phylum Actinomycetota; class Actinomycetes; order Micromonosporales; family Micromonosporaceae; genus Micromonospora; species Micromonospora sp. HM134. The sequence goes on along the minus strand of NZ_CP041061.1, from coordinate 124,750 downwards.
GGGGACCCGGCTGGACCCGCGCAACTTCCACCGCAAGGTCACCGGCACCCCCGGCTTCGTCAGCCCCGTCGGCCGCGCCACCGAGGGCGACCGGGGGCGGCCCGCCCAACTGTTCCGCCGGGGTCCGGCGACCCGGCTCCACCCACCGATGCTCCGCCCCGAGCCCTGACGGCCCCTGCCGACGGCCACCCGGGGCGGCGGAGTGCTCAGGAGAGCGCCGCGAAGACCAGCCCGGCCACCATGGCCCCCACCAGCCCGCCGGCCACGACCTGCGCGACGGTGTGGTCGCGCAGCCGGACCCGGGACCAGCCGACCAGGCCGAGCAGCGGAACGGCCGGCAGCAGCCGGGGGCCGAAGGTGAGCACCAGCACCACCAGCGTGCCGGCGGCCACCGCCGAGTGGATCGACATCTTCCACCAGTGGCTGACCGACACCGCCACCACCAGACCGACCACCCCGGTGGCGACCAGGGCCAGCACCGGGCGCGGCGCACCGAGCGCCGCGAGCAGGGCCAGCCCGGCGGCGGCCGACACCAGCCCGAACAGCAGCGGCACCCGGCGCTGCTCACGTCGACCGATGTGATGGTCGGTGAGCCGGCCCCGGCGTACCCCGCCCAGGATGTACGCGAACGGGATGCCGGCGGCGAACATCGTGGCGAGCAGCCCCCAGGCCAGCCCCCGTACGCCACCCGCGCCGTGCCAGCCGATCACCACGGTCAGCCCGGTGACCAGGACGGCCGGCGCGGTCACCTCGGTCACCCACCGGGCCACCCGGGTCGCCGCCCCCACCGGCCCGACGGGGGCCGGGTCGGGGGAGGACGGGCCGTCGCGGGTCGGGGAGGGTCCGGGGTCGTCCGCCGGCCGGTCACCGCCCTCGTCGCGCGTACTCAGCGTTCCGCCCCCGCTTGTCGTGCCGGCCGGTCCGTCGCGCCGGGGTGGTCGGCCGTCGGCGTCCGCACCGTGGGCGGTTCAGCCGGCGTCGTTCGTCACCGTACCGTCCGGGTCGGTGCTGTCGTGGCTGGTCGGCGCGGGTAACGCGGGCGTCTGCGGCGCGGGGGCCGGGGTGGCCGACGGGCGGCCGGTCGGGGCCGACGCCCGGGCGGGGGCCGGTCCGACGCGCGGCACGGGGCGGGTGTCGTCCCGCAGCCGGGCGGGACGGGGGGCGCGGGTCGGGATGGCCGTCACGGTGGGACGGGGACGCGGGGTGGGGACCACGGTGACCGTGACGGTGGGGCACGGTCCGACGGTGGGCCCCGGCGTCGGGTCGGGCTCCAGGGTCGACGTCGGGCCGGGGGTGGGTACCGGCGTCGGGGTGTCGGAGGGGGCCGAGGTCGGTGACGGGTCCGGCGGCGGTTCGGAGAAGGTGGCCGTCGGTTCGGCGCTCGGTTCGGCACTCGGGCTCGGTCCGGCGCTCGGCGAGGTGGTGGGGGTGGGGCGGACCGGGGCGGCCGGCGCGTGCGTCCGGCGGACGGGACGGGGGGTGACGGCGGGGGCCGGCGGCGGTGGCGCGGGACGGTGGGTGGGGCCGGTGCCGCCGGTGCCGGGAGCCGGCGCGGGTGGCGGGGGCGCGTCGGTCGGGGCGGTCGGCGGCAGGGCCGGCTGGCCGGTGGCGGGCACCGGGACGACGACCGGGCCGACCGACGGGGTGGGCAGGAACGGGGTGCCACCGTCCGGCAGCGCGGTGCTGCCCACGGTGGCGGAGCCGGCGCTGATCGCGGCGAGGACCGGCATGGAGGCGGCCCCGGCGAGCAGGGCGACGGTGAACAGGTAGCCCCGGTGCGGCCCGCCCAGGCCCGGGGCCCGGTGGACGCCGATCATCCGCCGGTAGCTGCCGCCGCCGGCCCGGTGCCGCCCGAGGAGGGGGATCGGAGGACCGTCACCTGGCTCGGACACCGCACACTCCCTCGTCGACCTGGACGTGTTCGTCGGTGGGCAGCACGGATCAGAACGGACATTATTCGCCAAACGCCCACCACTACCGGTCAGCTTGACCCAGTGACGCCCAGTTCACCAGGCACCACAGCGTGTCGACACACAAAAAGTCCGTCACCCGACCGGCATGGTGACGACAGCCGACGGCGGCACGGCCGGCGCGGCGACAAAAAAGTCCACTGGTCACCAAGCGGACATGTCACCACCGGCGGGAGGGCCATACTGTGGGGCCGCTCACCTCCTCTGCAATCATTCAGGCACGACGGCAACGCAGCCGCCCCTCCGCGTACCCCGTGGCAGGCGTGGCTGGTGGCCGACGCTCCCGAACCGGGTTCGACCATGGATCCGGCTCAGGTCGTGCGGCAACCCCCACCGGGGCTAGGCACGACCGCCAGGAACCAGTCCGGCAACAGCCGGGCCGGCGCACGTTGTGCGCGGACGGGTGACCCCCCGGCTCGGGCACAGACACGACAGGGAGAGACGGATGGCAAAGGGCGACCCTGCGGTCTCCAGCCGCGGCCGGCGAGCCGCACCCCGGTCCCGGCGGGCCACGACCGGCGAACCGGAACTCGTACAGCTGCTCACCCCGGCCGGCGAGCGGATCGAGAGCGCGACCGGCCCGGACGGCACCGAGTACCGCGTCGACTTCACCGACGAGGAGTACCGCGGCCTCTACCGCGACCTGGTGCTGGTCCGCAAGCTCGACGCCGAGGCGACCGCGTTGCAGCGGCAGGGCGAGCTGGGCCTGTGGGCCTCGCTGCTCGGCCAGGAGGCGGCCCAGGTCGGCTCCGGGCGGGCGCTGCGCAGCCAGGACATGGCGTTCCCGACCTACCGGGAGCACGGCGTCCTCTACTGCCGGGGCATCGACCCGATCATGCCGCTCGGCCTGTTCCGCGGCGTCGACCAGGGCGGCTGGGACCCGAACGAGTTCAAGTTCAACATGTACACGATCGTCATCGGGGCGCAGACCCTGCACGCGACCGGGTACGCGATGGGCGTCCACATGGACGGCAAGACCGGCACCGAGGACGGCGAGGCGGTGATCGCCTACTTCGGCGACGGCGCCACCAGCCAGGGCGACGTCAACGAGGCGTTCGTCTGGGCCAGCGTCTTCAACGCCCCGCTGGTGTTCTTCTGCCAGAACAACCAGTACGCCATCTCCGAGCCGCTGGAACGCCAGACCCGGGTCCCGCTGTACCGGCGGGCCGGCGGCTTCGGCTTCCCCGGCGTCCGGGTGGACGGCAACGACGTGCTCGCCTCGTACGCGGTGACCCGGCACGCGCTGGACAACGCCCGGCTCGGCCAGGGCCCCAGCCTGATCGAGGCGTACACCTACCGGATGGGGGCGCACACCACCTCCGACGACCCGACCCGCTACCGGATCGCCAGCGAGGTCGAGGCCTGGCAGGCCAAGGACCCGATCGCCCGGATGAAGGCGTTCCTCGACAGGCAGCAGCTCGCCGACGCCGACTTCTTCGCCGAGGTCGACGAGCAGGCCCGCACCGAGGCGGTGCACCTGCGCGAACGGGTGCTGAACCTGCCCGACCCGCAGCCGGTCAGCATGTTCGACCACGTCTACCCGCACGGCTCGCCCGAGTTGGACGCCCAGCGGGACCAGTTCAGCAGGTACTCGGAGTCGTTCGAGGGGAGCGCGCACTGATGGCCACGGAGACGCTCACCCTGGGCAAGGCCCTCAACACCGGTCTGCGCCGGGCCCTGGAGAACGACCCGAAGGTCGTCATCATGGGCGAGGACGTCGGCAAGCTCGGCGGCGTCTTCCGGATCACCGACGGCCTGCAGAAGGACTTCGGCGACCAGCGGGTGATCGACACCCCGCTGGCCGAGTCCGGCATCATCGGCACCGCCGTCGGCCTGGCCATCCGGGGTTTCCGGCCGATCTGCGAGATCCAGTTCGACGGCTTCGTCTACCCGGCGTACGACCAGATCGTGTCGCAGGTGGCCAAGATGCACTACCGCTCGCAGGGCAAGGTCACCATCCCGATGGTGATCCGGATCCCCTACGGCGGCGGCATCGGCGCGGTCGAGCACCACTCCGAGTCGCCGGAGGCGTACTTCGCGCACACCGCCGGGCTGAAGGTGGTGACCTGCGCCAACCCGCAGGACGCCTACGTGATGATCCAGCAGGCCATCGCCTCGGACGACCCGATCGTCTTCCTGGAGCCCAAGCGCCGCTACTGGGAGAAGGGTCCGGTCGACCTGGACACCCCGCTGTCCGGGGCGTACCCGCTGCACGCCGCCCGGGTGGTGCGGCCGGGCACCGACGCGACCGTGCTGGCGTACGGCCCGATGGTGCGCACCGCGCTGGACGCGGCGACCGCAGCCGCCGAGGACGGCCGGGAGCTGGAGGTCGTCGACCTGCGTACGCTCTCCCCGCTGGACCTGACCGCCGCGTACGAGTCGGTGCGGCGCACCGGCCGGTGCGTGGTCGTCCACGAGGCCCCGGGCAACCTGGGGCTGGGCTCGGAGATCGCGGCCCGGATCACCGAGGAGTGCTTCTACTCCCTGGAGTCCCCGGTGCTGCGGGTCACCGGCTTCGACACCCCCTACCCGGCCAGCCGGGTGGAGGAGGAGTACCTGCCCGACCTCGACCGGGTGCTCGACGCCGTCGACCGCACCTTCGGTTGGTGAGCGCGATGTCCCGGATCAAGGAGTTCAACCTGCCCGACCTGGGTGAGGGGCTGACCGAGGGCGAGATCCTCGCCTGGCTGGTCAAGGTGGGCGACGTCATCGAGCTGAACCAGCCGATCGTCGAGGTGGAGACGGCCAAGGCTGCCGTGGAGATCCCGGCGAAGTGGGCCGGCGAGGTGCGCTCGATCTTCCACCCGGAGGGGAGCACGGTCGAGGTCGGCACCCCGATCATCGCGATCGACACCGACCCGGGGGCCGGGCCGGTGCCGGAGTCGACGACCGCCGCCGCCGGGTCGGACCTGCCCACCCCGTCGGCCGACTCACTGGCCGCGGTCCAGGTCGCCCCGGCCGAGGGCATGGTCGAGCCGGGTCTGATCGGCGGCGTAGCCCCGGGTGGCCGAACCGCCGTCCTGGTCGGCTACGGCCCCCGCAACGCACCCGCCAAGCGCCGCCCCCGCAAGCCCTCAGCCCCAGCCGATCATGGAGTTGTGGTGGGGGGCAAAAACGCCCCTGTCGCCGTAAAACCGGCACCACAAGTCCATGATCGACCGAGCGCGGGTGGTCCGGTGCTGGCGAAGCCGCCGGTGCGCAAGCTCGCCAAGGATCTCGGGGTCGACCTGGCCGCGCTGGCCGGGTCGGGGCCGCTCGGTTCGATCACACGGGAGGACGTCCAGCGGGCGGTGGCGGGGAGCACGGCGGTGGCCGAGCCGCTGACGGCGACCTCGCCGGCCACCTCGGCCGCGAGCTTCGGCGCGGACCGCGAGCAGCGCATCCCGGTCAAGGGGGTACGCCGGCTGACCGCCGAGAACATGTCCCGCTCGGCGTTCACCGCCCCGCACGTCACGGAGTTCCTGACCGTGGACGTGACCCGGACGATGAAGGCGCTGGACCGGCTGCGCGAACGGCGGGACTGGCGCGACGTCCGGGTCTCGCCGTTGCTGCTGGTCGCCAAGGCGGTGCTGCTGGCGGTCCGGCGGCACCCGATGGTCAACTCGACGTGGGCCGGCGACGAGATCGTGGTCAAGGAGTACGTCAACCTGGGCATCGCGGCGGCCACCGAGCGCGGCCTGATCGTGCCGAACATCAAGGACGCGGGCCGACTCACGCTGCGTGAGCTGGCCGATGCGCTGACGGGTCTGGTGCAGACGGCCAAGGCGGGGAAGACCTCCCCGGCGGACATGTCCGGCGGCACCCTGACCATCACCAACGTCGGGGTCTTCGGGGTGGACACCGGCACCCCGATCCTGCCGCCGGGTGAGTCGGCGATCCTGGCCTTCGGCGCGGTCCGTGAGCTGCCGTGGGTCCACAAGGGCAAGGTCAAGCCGCGCCAGGTGACCACCCTGGGGCTCTCCTTCGACCACCGGATCATCGACGGCGAGCTGGGTTCGAAGTTCCTGCGTGACATCGGGGACTTCCTCGCCGACCCGGAGGCGGCGTTGCTCGCCTGGACCTGACCGTGACGTCCGGCGACGGCCGGTGTGCCCAGGGTGAACGCCCGGCACACCGGCCGTTGCCATTGAGAGAAGAAATAGTGGCCCAGATCGCTCGATGACCTACGATCCTTAGGCCCGTGTTGCAGCTCACCTAATAATCGATGGCGATCGGCGCCCGACGGGTGTTCAATGGAGTCATCAAGGGGCTGACAACCGAATAGCCGGAGGAGAGACCACCATGAGCATGATCGAGCGAATCCGCACCCGTCGTGACGCCAACCGTCGGGCCCGTGCCATCGAGCACGCGCTGCGCTCCGCCAACTCGCCGGCGGTCCGCGAGGAGATCCTCGCGATCGCCCAGCGTCACATGAGCTGACCCGGCACCGACTTTCCTCTCCCTCCTCCAGATCGATGACCCGCCCGGGCCCCGGGCGGGTCATCGGCGTTCCGAACCCGCTGAGACCGGGATTCCACCTCGCCACGACGCCCGGTACGGTGGTTCCGGTCGCCACCCGCCGACCCGGACACCGATCGCGACGGATGGAAGCCGATCGACACCGTCCGGCGACGCGGAGTGACGGCCGGTGCTGCATGGGGGCCGCGCGCGCGTACCGGATACCGTGCGGGGAGACCGCACGGCCGAACCGCCGGGCACCGGCGACACGGCCGACCGGACGGACGGCATCGGCGGCCGACATGTGATGGAGGAGGCGCACCCATGACGTCCGAGGGCCAGCACCGTCCCGGCCAGGAGCCGGGCGAGGCGCCGCCGGGCTCCGGTGGACCGGCGCCGTACGGCGACCGGCAGCCCCAGCAGGACCAGGGGTACGGCGTCCCCGCCACCCCCGACCTCGGCTGGGCCCCACCACCCCCCACCGGCCGGGCCAACCCGCCCGGTCCGTCCTGGTCGGCACCCGACCAGCCGGCGGCCTGGGGCGGCGCGCAGGTTCCGCAGCAGTCCGAGCCGACCGAGGCGTGGACCCCGCCGCCCGGCGCGGCACCGTCCACCGAGGCGTGGAACCCGCCGGCCGGCCCGCCCCAGCCCGCCTGGGCCGGGCAGCCCGAGCAGCCGGCCTGGGCCACCGCGCCGGCCGCCGGGAAGCCCGACCCCTCGCCGCAGCCCGGCTGGGCGCCGTCGCGCGAGCCCGGCTGGCCGCAGGCCGAGCAGCCCGCACCCGCCTGGGCGCAACCCGAGGCCGGTGCCCGGGGTGCCGCCCGGGTGCCGCAGCCCGACAACCCGGCCGGCGGCGGCTGGTCCCCGCCGGCCGACCCCGCGCCGACCTCCCCCGCCGGATGGTCCGGTCAGGACTCCCCGGCCCGGGAGGCCGCCCCGGGCGCCAACGGCTGGGGCACCGCCCCCGCCCCGCAGCAGCAGGACGAGCCGAACCGTTCCGCCGGTTGGCCGGCCGACGACCGGGCCGGAGCGGACCCGGCGCGGGGTGGCTGGCCGGCCCAGCCCCAGGACGCGCCGGGCACCTCCGGCGGATGGGCGGCCGGGCAGCCCCGCGCCGACGAGCCGCACCGCCCCGCCGGCCGGGCCTCGGTGCCCGTACCGGCCCCGGCGGAGCCCACGAACCAGACGGCGGCGTGGCCGCAGCCGGAGGCCGGAGGCCCCGGCGCACCCGTGTCACCGGGTCCCACCCCGGGTGCCGAGGGTTGGTCCACCGAGGACGATCCGGCCCGCTCGGGTGGCTGGGCCGCCAACCGCCCCGGCCCGGACGACTCCGGCCGTTCCGGCGACTGGCCGAACGGCGCGCAGGGCGACCGGCAGCCACAGTGGGGGGCACCGGAGGAGCCCGCCACGGCCCGGTGGGAGGGTCAGCGCGAGCAGACCACCCCGGACGGCTGGCCGGGCGGCGCGCCCGCCCGCGCCGACCAGTCGCGTCAGGACGACCCGGCGTCGGGTCAGGAGTGGCCGGCACCGGCCGCGCAGCGGGGTGCGGCGTCCGTACCGTCGCCGGAGCGACCGGAGTCCGGGGCCGGCTGGGCGGCACCGGAGCAGCCCGCGCGCTCGTCCGCCTCGGTCGCCGCACCGGACGGTCCGCCCGCCTGGGCCGGCAACGACCACCAGCAGCCGCCGTGGCCCGGTGCCGAACGTCCGGTCGTGCCGGAGGGCGAGCCGTGGGCACCCGAGCAGGCGTGGGGTCGCGCCGAGCCCGCCGGCCAGCCGGCCGAGGGCGGCTGGGAGCCCCGGCGTGGCGACGACCAGCCGATCTACCAGCCGGGGCCCGCTCCCGGCATCTCCCCGGCCAACATGGTGCCGCTCCCGCCGCAGGAGCAGCGCGTTCCGGGGGCCAGCCTGGCCGCCGCACCACCTGCCGACTACGTGCCGCCGGCCCCGTTCGGGGGCCCCGGGGAGCAGCAGCCGCACGGCCGCGAGGCGGCCGGCTGGGGCGCGCCGGAGCAGCCGCAGCTGCCGGCCGGCCCGGCCCTGCCCGCGCAGCGGCTGTCGCCCGAGTCCGAGGGTGCCGGCCGTGCCGCCGTGCCGACGGCCGACGCCGGGGAGCCCGGTGCGGTCGGCCGCGCCTCGGCCAGCGCCTCGGTGCCGACGGCCAGCCGGGTCGCGCCCCCGAGCGACCAGGGGGCACATCCGGGTGGCCCGGTCGTCCCGCAACCTCGGGTGTACGGCCGGCCGGCCCGCCCGGAGCCGCCGGAGGAGGCCGACGAGTCGGACCCCCGCCGGCCCGAGCAGCACGATGCCCGGTTCGCCGACCAGGACCGCACCCGGTTCGACGGCCCCGAGCAGCCCCGCTTCGACGAGCCGGAACGGCAACGCTTCGACGACCAGGACCGGACCCGGTTCGACGGTCCCCGCTTCGACGAGCCGGAGCGGCAGCACGGCTTCGGCGGTGACGCACCGTCGTCCGCGCCGCCGGCCGCCCCGCCCGCGTTCGGCGGCGGCATCCCCGCCTTCGCCGACGCGGCGGGTAGCAACCGGCCGATGAACGGCACCCGTCCGCACGGGCCGGCGGACCGGCCGGCCGAGCCGTTCGGGGCCGGCCCGACCAGCGGCGCGCCGGCCGGTGCCGCACCGGTGCCGGGGTACGGCCACCCGGCGCACGACCCGGCCCACGGCGGGTACGCCTCACCGTTCCCGCCCGCCGGGCAGCAGTTCGGGCCGGGCGGCCAGCAGTTCGGGTCGGGCGGTCAGCCGTCCGGCTCCACCGGTTGGCCGGGTGAGCCGGAGGAGCAGGGGCGTTTCGACGCGTTCAAGCCGGAGGCCGAGCCGGAGCAGAAGGCCGAGCAGCCCACGCCGAAGGTACGCAACGGGCGGGTGCTGGCCCTGGTGCTGATCGTGGCGGTGCTGATCCTGGCCGTCCCGCTGGGCCTGCTGATGCTCCTCGGCAAGATCGGCTCGGACGACGCCAAGCCGGCCCCGTTCAACCCGGCCGTCGGTTCCTGCGTCAAGCAGTCCGGCACCGGCGCGAGCGCGGCGAGCTGCGACGAGCAGGGTGCCTTCACGGTCGTCTCCAAGGTGGACGTCAAGGAGAAGTGCGCCGACCCGGCCCAGCCGCACGTGGTGTTGCAGGGCGGCGGGGTCGACCGGGTGCTCTGCCTCAAGCCGGCCGGCCAGTAACGGCTGTACCGACACGGCGGGGACCCGGGCGGACCGGGTCCCCGCCGTCGGTGTTTCGGGCCGTGCGGACTGGGCAGTCTAAGAGGACATTGACGTAGCCCGAGGAGGTCACCCCATGGCAGGCAACGAGAACGAGGTCAACCGCAGCGCTCGCAGCGGACGCTTCGTCACGGAGGGCACCACCGAGCGGGACCCCCGGCACACGACCACCGAGCAGGTCGGCAACGGCGGGGACCAGGAGGTCCATCGCAGCGCGAGCACCGGCCGTTTCGTCACCGGGACCACCGCCGAGCTGCACCCGTCGACGACCGAGACCCAGCACGTCTGACCGACGAGCCCACCACTGCCCTCCGCGCCGGTGCGGAGGGCAGTGTCATGTCCGGGCACCGAGCTGCACGCACGGGGTACGCGCGCTGGCCAGGACGCTGCTGTTGTCGGCCACGGTGATGTCGACGGTGACCGACACGCAGCCCCGCGTGGTCCGCAGCACGTTGCCGAACACGCTGTACACCTGACTCTTGATCATGAACGGGTAGTCGAACCGGCTGGCCGCGCCGTCGACGGGGCGGGTGGCCGCCAAGCGGATGGTCGCCCCGGTCGGCACCCGCTCGGTGGAGACGAACAGCGGCCAGGCCGCCTGGCAGCGCGGGGAGTAGCGCAGGGTCAGGCTGCCGTAGGTGGGCTGCGTCGGGTCGGGGTCGGGCACCGGGACGGTTTCCGCGCTGACGGCGTCCACCTGGCAGCGTTCCTCCTGCGGGTCGGCCCCGTCGGCGACCGGCGCGCCGCCGGTGGCTGCGGCGTCGGTGGGTGCCGGGCCGGACGCGTCGACCGCCCGCTCCGAGGGCCGGTTCGTCCGGGGCTCCCGGTCGGCGATCATCGGTACGACCGAGCCGGCGACGAGCACGGTGACCCCGGCTGCGGCGACCAGTGCCCACCGGGGCACCGGTGCACGTCGACCCGGTGACGGTGGGGCCTCCGGTGTGGACCGTTGCGGCGGTTCGGCTGCCGGCCCACCGGGGGCGGGTCCGGTGGCCTGGTCCGGTGCGGCCTCCCGGTGCCACCGGTCCCGCCAGGCCGCCTCGTCGCCGCCGCAGGCCCGGACGAAGGCCAGGGTCAGCTCCAGCGACGGCAGGCGGGCACCGGACAGCACCCCCGCCAACGCGGTGTGCGAGTAGTGGGCGGTCGCCGCCATCCTGCGCAGTGACGGCTGTCCGGCATCGCGCCGGAGCCGGGCGAGATCAGCGACGAACTGGTGGTGCCGGGCATCGCCGGAAACCTGCTCGCCGACTCGTCCGCTTCGACCCGTCATGGACCCTCCCCTGCGTGTAAACCCTGGTGTCAACGCACGTCAAGCCAGTGCTTTACAGGCGGGTGCCACGACAGGATCGACCCCGGAGCAGCCACCCGCCGGATAGGTGCCGGTGAATATGATCTCACGGCGAGCGTCGGGCCTGACACGCATCCGTTCGGCTCGAAATCGACGTTCGCCCCGGGGATACCGGACCGCACGGAGCACCGTCCGACGGGTACGCCGCACCACTGCCGGTGCGGCGCCGACCTCTCGACAGGAGAACCGCGTGTACCAGCCGAACGGCTCGAACCCCCCGGGCCGCACACCCCGCCGAGCACTGCCGAGGTTCGTCGTACGGGTCCTCGCCGCCTGCGGCGTCACGGCGATGGTCCTGGTGGGCACGGCCGCACCGTCGTTCGCCGGGATCACCGGCTACAGCGTCGCCGGTACGGGCGGTGCCGGCCTGATGGTGCGCACCAGCCCGTACGACGCGAACGCCGGTACGGTGGCCGTCCTCGGCGACGGCACCGGGTTCACGGCCGAGTGCGCCGTACGCGGACGCAACATCTCCGGCAACTCGGTCTGGCACCGGATCAGCGCCCCGGCCAGCGGCTGGATCAGCGACTACTACACCAACACGCCGGGGTTCAACCAGTACCTGCCCAACGAGCCGGAGTGCACCACCACCCCGCCGCCGACCGGCACCCGCGAGGACCGCGCGCTGGCCTGGGCCCGGTCGGTCATCGGCCAGGCGTACACCAATGGGGACCTGGGTGACTCCAACCACCAGTGGGACGGCTGGTGCGACAACTTCGTCGGGCACGCCTACGGTCGGGCCGCCAGCGGTTACGCGTCCGCCATCGTGCACTACAACTCGCTGTACTCGCGTGGCCTGATCCGCACCACGGGTACCCCGCCGGCCGGCGCGCTGGTCTTCTACGCCGCCGCGTCGATCAACGGGTACTACGGCCACGTGATGCTCTCCGAGGGCAACGGCAACTACATCACCTCGGCGGCCACCGTCCGTCGCGTCTCGCAGAGCTGGCCCGGTGCGCCGTACCTCGGCTGGTCCTACGCCGACCCGGAGTGGACCGGGCGCTGACGCCCCCATCCCACCCGGCTCCCCTTCCGGTCGTCCGCTGAAAGGATCCTGATGCGTCTCCCCCTTGCCGCCCCTGCGGCCCGGCGCGCCCTGCGCCTGGCCCTCGGCCTGACACTGGTCGCCGTCGTCGGCGTCAGTGCCATGCCCACCCCCGCGACCGCCGCACCCACCGGTGCCGCCCATTCCGCCCCGGCTCCCCGCCCGGCCGACCAGGTCGAGCCGGCCAGTGTCGGTGGCCCCGCCATCGGCGCGAAGGCGAACCGGGTGGGCGTCAACGCGGTCGGTATCGACCTGTGCGCCCAGGTCGCCTACGCCGCCGGCTTCCGGAACAACCCGCTGGTCACCGCCGTGGCCGTGGCGATGGCCGAGTCCTCCTGCAACCCGTCGGCGGTCGGCAGCAACGGCCCCACCGCCGGCTGCCCCAACGGTTCGCTGGACCGGGGGCTGTGGCAGATCAACAACTGCTACCACCCCACCGTCACCGACACCTGCGCGTACACCGCCCAGTGCAACGCCAACGCCGCCTACAGCATCTCCAGCGGTGGCAGCAACTGGCAGCCCTGGTCGACGTACAACAACGGGGCGTACGCCGGTTACCTGTCGGCCGCGCAGGCGGCCGTGGCCCGCCTGGGTGGCACCGGCGACCCGCCGGCCGTGACGGGCACGATCCTGGCCAACCCGTCGCTCAACATCCGCACCGGGCCGGGCACCACCTACGGCATCGCCGGCTCCGTCGCCTACGGCACCACCGTGCGGATCGCCTGCTACACCTTCGGCGAGTACGTCAGCGGTGGCTACTGGCCGTCGTCCACCTGGGACCGGATCACCAACCCGGCGACGGGCGTGACCGGCTACGTGGCCGACACCTGGGTCAACACCACCTACGACGTGAAGACGATGGTCGGTCGCTGCTGACCGTCCCGTCCGGGGCCGCGCGGGCAGGGTCGGACCTTCCCGCGCGGCTCCGCCGTGACCGCTGCCCTCGGTGCCTTCCCTCTGGCGCGGCGACCGCACCCCTCCGGGCGTGGCGGCGGCGACCCATGCCTTACCTGGAGAGCGGTATTCCTGACAGGCATAAACATGACTGACAGGCATACCGGTCCCCCGGCCCCGTAGCGGCCGGCAATCGCGGCTCTGACTCACGTTCGGCGGGGACCGGGCGGTGTTACGGTCGGCGTGGAGCTTTCACATCGACGACGGAGGCCCAGATGGGTCAACGAGGATCGTTCCCCTCGGGATTGGCACGGACGTTCAACGCCCGGGTCATGGCGCTGCGGTCGTCGCCACGCTGGGGGCGGTTCCTCCGGCGGCACCTGACCGTGGTCACCTACACCGGTCGCCGTTCCGGGCGGACGTTCAGCACGCCGGTCGCGTACCGACAGACCGGCGACGCGGTGGTCATCCAGGTCGCGATGCCCGACGCCAAGCAGTGGTGGCGGAACTTCCTGGGCGCGGGCGGCCCGATCTCGCTGAACCTCGACGGGGTCGACCGGGCCGGGCACGCGGTGGCCCGCCGCGACGACCGGGGCCGCGTCACCGTCACCGTTGATCTGACCCGCTGACACGCGGGCTGGCGAACGGCCGCCAACGATGCACCGAGCGCATCGGCACTGGAACGCTCAGGCCCGTTCGGGGAGTCGACCGACGAATGCTCGCCAGGCAGCCGGGGCGAAGACGAGAGCAGGGCCGTTCGGGTCCTTACTGTCCCGCACGCCGACCGCGTCGACCAGATTCCCGGCAACCTCGACGCACGCGCCGCCATTGGTGGACGAGCGGGAAGACTTCCGCCACGTGGCACCGGTCAGGTCCATGTCCTCGCTACTTCCGTGAGAAGGTCCAGGGTCAGGCCCAGCGGCAACGCTTCACCTCGGATAGCGTCCCATGACACACCGAGGTCGGCAATCAGCTCAGCCTGCCCGACGACCTGTGCCGCCAGTTGGTTGTCGATGTATCCGGTCCGGGAGCCGTCGGGCATGTCAGCAATGATGAATGCCCCAGCCAGGCCCGGGTACATGCCAGCGGACATCGGGACGACGCGCAACTGGATATGCGGTCGTTCAGCGCAGGCTATGAGGTGCGCAAGCTGCTCTGCCATGACGGCAGGCCCACCGCACGCCCGTCGGAGGACGACCTCGTCCAGGACGACGAAGAGTTGGGGTGCAGGGTCACGGTCAAGGACGACCTGCCGTTCGAGCCGGGCCGCGACTCGCCGGTCAAGCTCCACGGTCGGCACCCGGGCCGCCTGGAAGGTGGCCCGGGCATACCCCTCGGTCTGTAGGAGGCCGGGCACGAAGGCGTGCTCGTACCAGCGAAGTGCGGTCGCCTCGCGCTCGATCTCGATCCACTCGCGTAGCCATACCGGGGCCGCATCGCTCTTGACCAACTCGTCCCAGAGGGTCGTGAAGTAACCCTCCGTTCCCAGCGCCTCGTCCACCGACGCCAGGTAGGGCAGGGTCGGCGGCTTCACCCCGGTCTCGATCGCGCTCACCTGGGAATCCGAGCAGAAGATTCGCTCGCCGAGCTGCGTCTGGGTGAGCCCGGCAGCCGCCCGACGTCGCCGCAGTTCACGAAGAAGGTACTCCGACGGAGAGATTCCCACCGCTTCCACACCCTTCCATGGCGGCCCTCTGCATTCCTTGCCAGCTCACAACGTTCCGCTGCGCTCCGCAATCACCTGATCACTATTCCGAAGCCAACGGGCGGAAGTCCAGGGTGGAAGACGGAACGGCGCGACCGGCGCGGAGAAGCCCGGCGGTCGCGTTCGTGGTCGGGCTGCCCCGACAGCAGCACCGGGGCAGCCCGCCGCCACGCCGTCACAGGGAGAGTCGTGTCCAAAAAGCCGAAGAAGCCCGCTCCGCAGCCCCCACCCCAACCAACCCCGCCGCCCCCACCACCACCGCCCGCGCCGCCGATCGTGCCCGGCCCGATCGGCCCCTTCATCCCGCCCTACCGGGGACCGGGCCGGATCACGAACGTCGTCTTGCCGGGTCGCTGGACGGAGAGCCGGAACCGGGGGCCGGGCCGATGAGGGAACCGAAACTGAGGGGCGGCGACCTGCTCCACCTGACCCGCGAGGCCAGCCCGCAGTTCGTCAGGCCGATCACGGTACGGGTGATCCGCGAGCTGACCGACCGCCACACGTACGATGGCTGGGCCTGGATCGAGGCGTACGAGCTGGGGCCGGACGGCCTGGCCCGACGACGGCGCGAGCTGTACGTCCGCCGCGCCGGGGTGCGTTGGCTCCCCTCCCCGCCGCCGACAGCGGCCCGGCCGCCCGCCCCACGGGCAGCGACCAGGTCGGCAGCTCGCGGGTCGGCGGTGTCGGCGTGACGCCGCTCGACGGGCTCGCCCACCGACCCCTGCGCCCGATCTGGCTGTGCCGCCTCGACGCGAACCCGTGGCCGTGCGGGGAGGCGAAACTCGCCCTGCTCGCCGCGTTCGCCGACGACCGGCCGGCTCTGCTGGCCCTGCTGTCGACGCTGCAACGGGAGGCGGAAGACCATCTCACCCAGCTCGACAGCGGCCGGCCGAACAATCTCACCGACCGTTTCCTGTCCTGGGCTCGGCCACCCGAGGGCTGAGTGTCGTCAACGACTCCCCGGTCGCCCTTCGTGCGGCCAGCCGCCCGGCGGTGCGGCACGATGGGGGCATGAGCGCACGGGTACGGGCACCAGAGTTGCGTGGTCGGGGCTGGTTGAACACCGGTGGGCGGGAGCTGAGGCTCGCCGACCTGCGGGGAAAGATCATTCTGCTCGACTTCTGGACCTTCTGCTGCATCAACTGCCTGCACGTACTCGACGAGTTGCGCCCGTTGGAGGAGAAGTACGCCGACGTGCTCGTCGTCGTCGGGGTGCACTCGCCGAAGTTCGAGCACGAGAAGGACCCGGCCGCGTTGGCCGCCGCCGTCGAGCGGTACGGCGTGCACCACCCGGTGCTCGACGACCCCGAGCTGGACATGTGGCAGCAGTACGCGGCGAAGGCGTGGCCCACCCTGGCGGTGGTCGACCCGGAGGGTTACGTGGTCGCCACGATGGCCGGCGAGGGGCACGCCGAGGGCCTGATCCGGCTGGTCGACGACCTGATCGCCACCCACGAGGCGAAGGGCACCCTGCACCGGGGCGACGGGCCGTACGTGCCGCCGACGCCGCCGGAGACGACGCTGCGCTTCCCCGGCAAGGCCGTGCTGCTCGACGGCGGGAACCTGCTGGTCTCCGACTCGGCCCGGCACAGCCTGGTCGAGCTGGCCCCCGACGGCGAGACGTTGGTCCGGCGGATCGGCTCCGGTGAGCGGGGTCGGGTCGACGGGCCGGCCGCCTCGGCGGGCTTCGCCGAGCCGCAGGGACTCTGCCTGCTGCCCCCGCACGTGGCCGAGGTCGCCGGCTACGACCTGCTGGTCGCCGACACCGTCAACCACCTGCTGCGCGGCGTACGCCTGGACACCGGCGAGGTGACCACGGTCGCCGGCACCGGCCGGCAGTGGCGCTCCACGGTCGACGACCACGCCCACGACGCGCGCTCCGTCGATCTTTCCTCCCCCTGGGACCTGGCCTGGTACGACGACAAGGTCATCGTGGCGATGGCCGGCATCCACCAGCTCTGGTGGTTCGACCCGGTCAAGCGGACCACCGGCATGTACGCGGGCACCACCGTCGAGGCCCTGCGCGACGGCCCACTGACCGAGGCGTGGCTGGCCCAGCCGTCCGGCCTGTCCGTCTCGGCCGACGGCGTGCGGCTGTGGGTGGCCGACAGCGAGACCAGCGCCATCCGGTACGTGCAGGACGGCGTGCTCGGCACCGCCGTCGGGCAGGGGCTGTTCGACTTCGGGCACGTGGACGGGCCGGCCGACCGGGCGTTGCTCCAGCATCCGCTGGGGGTGTGCGCGCTGCCCGATGGTTCGGTGCTGATCGCCGACACCTACAACGGCGCGGTACGCCGGTTCGACCCGGCGACCGGGCTGGTCGCCACGGTGGCCGACGGGCTGGCCGAGCCGAGCGACCTGGTGCTCACCGCCGACGGCGGGGTGCTGGTGGTGGAGTCGGCCGCGCACCGGTTGACCCGGCTCGCCCCGGGCGCGTTGACCGCCGCCGGGGCGGACACGGTGGACGGTCCCCGGCACCGGCTGGAACGCAAACCCACCGACGTCGCGGCCGGCGAGGTGACCCTGGAGGTGATCTTCACGCCGGCCCCGGGGCAGAAGCTGGACGAGACGTACGGGCCGTCGACCCGGCTGGTCGTCTCGGCCTCGCCGCCGGAACTGTTGGTCGAGGGGGCGGGCACCGGCACCGAGCTGTCCCGTCGACTGGTGATCGACCCGGCCGTACCGCAGGGGGTGCTCCAGGTGACCGCCCAGGCCGCCACCTGCGACGCCGACGTCGAGCACGCCGCCTGCCACCTGACCCGGCAGGACTGGGGCGTCCCGGTGCGGGTGGTCGACGACGGCGCGACCCGGGTCCCGCTGGTGCTGCGCGGCCTGGACGCCTGAGCGCGAGCCGTCAGGCGAACGGGGTCGGGGTGACCCCGGCGTCGATCAGCGCGGCCCGCACCAGGGCCGCCGAGGCGACCGCGCCGGGGCTGTCCCCGTGCAGGCAGATCGAGGCGACCGGGCACGGCACCACGGTCCCGTCGACCGCCACCACCGTGCGCTCGGTGGCCATCCGGACCGCCCGGACGGCCACCTCCTCCGGGTCGGTGACCAGCGCGCCCGGCGCGGCACGCGGCACCAGCGCCCCGGTGGGCAGGTAGCCCCGGTCGGCGAAGCCCTCGGCGACCACCCGTAGTCCCGCGCCGACGGCGAGCTGGGCGAGGGTGGAGCCGGGCGCGCACAGGACCGGCAGTTCGTGGTCGTACCCGGTGACGGCGGCGACCACGGCGGCGGCCTGCACCTCGTCGGTGGCCGCCGCATGGTAGAGCGCGCCGTGCGGTTTGAGGTAGCGGACCCGGGTGCGGTACGGCCGGCAGAACGCGTCGAGCGCCCCGAGCTGGTAGGTGACGTCGTCGCGCAGCTCGTCGAAGCCGTACGCGATGTGCCGGCGGCCGAAGCCGGCCAGGTCCCGGTAGCCGACCTGCGCGCCGACCGCGACGCCACGTTCGGCGGCGGCGGCGCACACCCGGCGCATGGTCGACGGGTCGCCACCGTGGAAGCCGCACGCCACGTTGGCGGAGGTGACCAGGTCGAGCAGCGCCTCGTCGTCGCCGAGCCGCCAGATGCCGAATCCCTCGCCGAGGTCAGCGTTGAGGTCCATGGAACCTCACCGTAGTCCCCGGCCGGGCCTGCGCGAGCCCCGCCACGTCGTCCACCACCCCGATCACCGGGTAGCCGCCGGTGGTCGGATGGTCGGCCAGGAAGATCAACGGTTGGCCGTCGGCGGGCACCTGCACCGCCCCGAGCACCACGCCCTCACTGGGCAGTTCGCCGGCCACCGCGCGGGGCAGCGCCGCGCCGCGCAGGCGCGCGCCGACCCGGTCGCTGACCGGGCTCACCGTGTACGCCGTGCCGAGCAGCAGCACCATCGCCCCGGCGGTGAACCAGTCGGCGCGCGGGCCGGGGCGCAGGGTCAGCCGCAGCTCGTCCGGCACCGGCCGGCCGACGGTGAAGTCCACCGGGGCGGGTGGGCCGGCCGGTCGGCCGAGCGGGAGCAGGTCGCCGTCGCGGACCGGGGGCGGTCCGAGGCCGGACAGGGTGTCGGTGGACCGGCTGCCGAGCACCGGCGCGACGGCGATCCCGCCGTCGACCGCGAGCCAGGTGCGCAGCCCGTGCCGGGGCGTACCGATCCGCAGCACCGCGCCCGCCGGCACCGCCAGCGGCCGGCCCACGTCACCGGGCCGTCGGTCGACCCGGACGTCGACGTCGGCCCCGGTCACCGCCACCGTGGCGGCCCGGGTCAGCCGCAGCTCACCGCCGCCGAGGGTCAGCTCCAACCCGGCGGCGTCCGCCGGGTTGCCGACCAGCCGGTTCGCCAGCGCCAGCGCCGCCGGGTCGAGCGCCCCCGACCGGGGTACGCCGAGGTGCGCCCACCCGGGCCGCCCCAGATCCTGCACCGTGGTAAGCGGTCCCGCCCGCCGTACCTCGATCGCACCTGTGGTGTCCTGCGGTGCGGTCATCCGGTCACCAGCCGGACCCGGGTGCCGGGGGTGAGGGTGGCGGGTGGGTCGGCGGACACGTCGAACAGGGTCAGCGTGGTCCGCCCCACCAGCAGCCAGCCGCCCGGCGACGCGCTCGGATAGATCCCCGCGTACGGCCCGGCCAGGGCCACCGAGCCGGCCGGCACCCGGGGGCGCGGGGTGGGCAGTCGGGGCACCGCGTACTGCGGGGGCAGCCCGGTCAGGTAGGCGAAGCCGGGGGCGAACCCGCAGAACCCCACCCGGAACTCGGTGCTCTCCAGGCGGTGCACCACCTGGGGCACGGTGAGTCGCCAGTGCGCGGCGATCCGGGGCAGGTCCTCCCCGTCGTACACGGTGGGCACCTCGACGGTGGCGACCTCGGCGGTGGTGACGGCCGGGTCGGGGGTCCAGCCGGCGATCCGGGCGGCCGTCGACGCCGGGTCGGGCACCCCGTCGAGCAGTACGGTGCCGGCGGCCGGGACGATCTCGGCGGCGCTCAGCTCACCGGCTTCCCGACGTCGCCACAGCTCGGCCCGCCACCGCTCCACCTGGGCGGGGTCGTCGCAGTCGAGCAGGAGGGCGTGCCGGCCCACGGGTCGGATCCGCATTGCGCCATACTCTCCGATCGATGGGCCGTCCAGGGTAGGTGGACCCGACCGGTGTGGTGACGGGTCGCACTACCTAGAAGTAACCTACGGTGCCGTAACCTGGTTGCGTGACCACCTCCGCACCGCTTCGACTCAAGCCTGTCGACATCGGTAAGCCCAGGATGCGCGGCTGGCTGCACACCTACGCGTTCTTCGTCGCGCTCGTCTGCGGCATCGTGCTCAGTGCGATCGCGGCCACCCGGCCCGGCTGGACACCCCTGGTCAGCTGCCTGATCTACAGCGTGACAGTCTGCGGCCTGTTCGGCACCAGCGCCCTCTACCACCGCCGGGTGTGGTCGGAGCGCGGCTACCAGATCATGCGCCGGATGGACCACTCGATGATCTTCGTGTTCATCGCCGGCACGTACACCCCGCTCTGCGTCCTGCTGCTCGACCGGCCGACGGCCGTCCTGATGCTCGGCCTGGTCTGGGGCGGGGCGTTGGCGGGGGTCGCCGTCAAGCTGATCTGGCCGCACGCCCCACGCTGGGTCTCCGCACCGCTCTACCTGGCCCTCGGCTGGGTGTCGGTGGCGATCCTCCCGCAGATCCTGCGCCAGGGCGGGGTCGCCGTGCTGGTGCTGCTCGCCGTCGGCGGGGCGGTCTACAGCGTCGGTGCCGTCTTCTACGCGCTGCGCCGGCCGAACCCGTGGCCCACCGTCTTCGGCCACCACGAGTTCTTCCACGCCTGCACCCTGATCGCCGCCCTCTGTCACCACATCGCGATCTACTTCGCCCTCTTCGCCTGACCCCGCCCAGCCCCGGGAAAGAACCGCAGACAGTTCGAGGGCCCCGCGCCGTTGCGGGGCCCTCGAGATCGTGGGGTGCGGGACGGTCAGACCGGGTAACCCGAGCCGCGCGTCTCGCGGTACTCCTCGCGCACCACCCGGTCGCCCTGCACCGGCACGACCCGGTCGGCGACGACCTGGTCCTGCCGCACCGCGGTGGTGACGACCGCCCGGCGGCGGCTGTTCCAGAAGTAGAGGGTGGTCAGCAGCCCGACGACACCGGCGAGCATCAGCACCCAGCCGACCACGTCGAGGTTGAGCCATCCCAGATTGGCGTCGACGGCGAACGCGAAGATCGCGCCCACCGCGATGAGGAAGATGCTGGCACCGATGCCCATGACGTCGCCTCCTTGGCTGTCAGCTGGCGTTACCCACCCGCCACGGCCATCGAGGGCATCGATGAGCGAGTGGCATCCATCGACTTACCCAGGCGACACCCGCGCCAATCAGGCAAGCTGGTGCCATGACGGACGGCGAGGCCGAGACACGGACACTGGTGCTGCTCCGGCACGCCAAGGCCGAACAGCCCACGACCGGCCCCGACGTGGAACGCAGGCTGACCGCCCGGGGCCACGCGGACGCCGCCGCCGCCGGTGCGTGGCTGGCCCGGCAGGGTCTGCTCCCCGACGTGGTGATCTGTTCGGCGGCCCGCCGGACCAGGCAGACCTGGCACGACGTGGCGCTGGGCATGACCGGGTCCCCGCCGGAGGGTGGCCCGGCGGGGACGGCTCCGGTGGTGCGGTACGCCGCCGCCGCGTACGAGGCACACCCGGACGATCTGCTCGACCTGGTGCGGACGGTCGAACCGGAGGCCGGCACGGTGCTGCTCGTCGCGCACAATCCGGGCGTCTCGCTGCTCTCGGCGCTGCTCGACCCGGAACGGGCCGACCGGGAGGGGCTGCGGACCACCGACCTGGTGGTGCACCGGGCAGCGGTGCCGTGGGCGGAGCTGACCCCCGGCGCCGCCCCGATCATCGCCCGGCACACCGCCCGCGGCTGACCCCTCAGGCAGCAACCGGGACGGCCGCGCGGTCAGGACGGGGGTGCGGTGGGCGGCGGCGGGTCGGGCGGCGGCGGCATCATCGCGGTCGGGTGGGAGAGCCGGTTCTCCTCGACGATGAGGGTACGGGCCCGCTTACGCCGGTCCTGCCAGAACCACAGCGTGGTGAGCAGTACGGCCAGCCCGGCCAGGATGAACACCCAGCCGACCGCGCGCAGGTCGATCCACCAGACGTTGGCCCGGATGGCGAACGTCATGATCGCGCCGAGCGCGATGAGAAAGATGCCGCTACCGATACCCATGTGCGCTGCACTCCCCCGTGCGGTGGCCGTTGGGCGTGCCCTGACGACGTGGTCCGCGCGGCTTACCCGCCCAGCCCCCCGCCTACCGGGATCGGGGCGGGCAAATCCGGGGGGCGGCAGGTGCGACGGGGCCGATGTTGCGGTATCCAGGCGTTCGGATACCGCAACATCGGCCCCGTTGCGAACTATCGACCGGCCGGGATCAGAACGCCTCCTCCGGGAGGTCCATGATGTCCAGGTCGGCACCCTCGATGATCCGCCGGTCGGCGCCGATGCGGGGCAGCACCTCGCGGGCGAAGAACCGGGCGGCGGCCACCTTGCCGGTGTAGAACGCCCGGTCGGTGGCGGAGACCTCGCCGGCCAGCGCCTTCAGCGCCACGTCGGCCTGCTTCTGGAGCAGCCAGCCGACCACCAGGTCGCCCAGGGCGAGCAGGAAACGGCGGCTGCTCAGGCCGACCTTGTAGAGGCTGCGGGCGTCGCCGCCCTGGGCCTCGCCGAGCCAGCCGGTCAGCACGCCGAGGATGTTCTGGATCTCGGCGAGCGCCCGGCCGAGCGCCAGCCGCTCCTCCTTGAGCTGCCCGTTGCCGGCCTCGGTGGTGATGAACTCCTGGATCTCCCCGGCGACGGCGGTCAGCGCCCTGCCGTTGTCCCGGACGATCTTCCGGAAGATCAGGTCGAGGCTCTGGATCGCGGTGGTGCCCTCGTACAGGGTGTCGATCTTGGCGTCCCGGACGTACTGCTCCAGGGGGTAGTCCTGGAGGAAGCCCGAACCGCCGTAGGTCTGGAGCGCCTCGTGGCCGAGCAGTTCGTACGCCCGCTCCGAGCCGACGCCCTTGACCAGCGGCAGGAGCAGGTCGTTGACCCGCTTGGCCAGCTTGGTCGCCTTCTCGTCGCCGGCCGCCTCGGCGAGCGCGACCTTGTCCTGCCAGGTGGCGGTGTAGCAGACCAGCGCCCGCAGGCCCTCGGCGTACGACTTCTGCATCAGCAGCGAACGACGGACGTCCGGGTGGTGGGTGATGGTGACCCGGGGCGCGGCCTTGTCGGCCTGCTGGATCAGGTCGGCGCCCTGTACCCGGTTCTTCGCGTACTCCAGGGCGTTGAGGTAGCCGGTGGACAGGGTGGCGATCGCCTTGGTGCCGACCATCATCCGGGCGTACTCGATGATCATGAACATCTGCCGGATGCCGTCGTGCTTGTCGCCCAGCAGCCAGCCCTTGGCCGGTACGCCGTGCTCGCCGAAGGTCACCTCGCAGGTGTTGGAGACCTTGATGCCCATCTTGTGCTCGACGTTGGTGGCGAAGACGCCGTTGCGCTCGCCCAGCTCACCGGTCTCGGCGTCGAAGTGGAACTTCGGGACGACGAACAGCGACAGCCCCTTGGTGCCCGGCCCGCCGACGCCCTCCACACCGACCGGGCGGGCCAGCACGTAGTGCACGATGTTGTCGCTCAGGTCGTGCTCACCGGAGGTGATGAACCGCTTCACGCCCTCGATGTGCCAGGAGCCGTCGGGCTGCTGGACGGCGCGGGTACGGCCGGCGCCGACGTCCGAGCCGGCGTCCGGCTCGGTCAGCACCATCGTGGAGCCCCACTGCTTGTCGATGAAGAGCTTGGCCCACTTCTGCTGCTCCTCGGTGCCCTCGACGTGCAGCACGTGCGCGAAGGACGGGCCGGAGGCGTACATCCAGACCGGGGCGTTGGCGCCGAGCACGAGCTCGGCGAGCGACCACCAGAGGGCGCGCGGGGCGCTGCTGCCGCCCAGGGACTCGGGGAGGTCCAGCCGCCAGAACTCGGAGTCCATGAACGCCTGGTACGACTTCTTGAACGACTCCGGCAGCGGCGCGGTGTGCGTGGCGGGGTCGAAGACCGGCGGGTTGCGGTCGCTGTCCTGGTAGCTGGCCGCCAGGTCCTCGCGGGCCAGGCGGTCGACCTCGGAGAGGAAGCTGCGGGCGGTGTCGACGTCCAGGTCCGTGTACGGCGCCTGGCCGAACGTCTGGTCCGCCCCGAAGACCTCGAACAGGTTGAACTCAAGGTCCCGAAGGTTGCTCTTGTAGTGGGTCATGTTCGCTGGCCCCGCTTCCGGACAGGTGTTACCGATCAGTAACCCCCACTGTATTACTCACGGGTAGGCAGCGACAACCCGGGCGCGGAAGTGACGGCGGTTACACACCCGGCGGTCAGCTCTCGGCCGCGCCGACCTCCCACGAGGGCACCGCCACCGTCACCCCGCTACGCGGGCCGGTGTACTCCATCAGGACCAGGGCGATGTCGTCGTCGAGCCGGCCGTGCACCCACTCGACCAACGCGGTCTCCAGGGAGGCCAGACCGTCGCCGACCGTGCCGTGGCCGAGCAGCCGCCAGGCCCGGTCGGCGGTCGGGAAGAACTCGCCGTCCCGCCGCGCCTCGCCGAGGCCGTCGGTGAACAGCAGCAGCCGGTCCCCGGGCTCCAGCCGCTCGACCCGGGGCCGGACCACCGGCATGAACCCCAACGGCGGGGCGGGGGCGGGCGGCTCCAGCGGGATCACCGCACCCCGGCGCAGCAGCAGCGGCGCAGGGTGGCCGCAGTTGACGATGGTCAGCGTCCCGCCGCGCTCCTCGACCACGGCCGCCGTGACGAAGTCCTCGTCCCCCACGTTGCGGGCCACCGCCCGGTCCAGGTCGGCCACCACCGCCCGCAGGTCGGGCCGCTCGTACGCGACGTGCCGGTAGGAACCGAGCACGATGCTGGCGAGCCGGACGGCGTCCAGCCCCTTGCCCCGCACGTCCCCGATGATCATGCGGACGCCGTACGGGGTGTCGATCGCCTCGTACAGGTCGCCGCCGATCTCGGCGGTGGCCGTGGGGGAGATGTACCGGGCCGCCACCGCCAGGGTGCCGACCTGCGGACCGAGCGGACGCAGCACGGCCTGCTGGGCCACCGAGGCCAACTTGGACAACTCGCCGATCCGCTCCACCTGCCCCTGCCGGACCGCCGCCACGCTCGCCGCCACCACGGTGGCGAAGGCGATCCCGACCAGCGACACCGCCGTGGTCAGCTTCATCGCCGGATCGGCCACCGCGAAACCCGCCCCGAGCAGCAGCGCGAGGAAACCCACCCCGGCCACCGCGCGCCACGAGGCGAAGCCGGCGGCCAGGATCGGCGCCACCGCCATCAGCGCGACGTAGTGCACCGCACGGCCGTCGGCCGACTCGATCGCCGAGACGAGCGCGAGCAGCCCGACGGCCGCGCCGACGCCGGCGCGGGACCCGGGACTCAGTGGGCCTCGGCCCAACTGGAAGGCATGTTTACGTACGTGGGACAGCATGCCTGATGGAACCGGGCCGGAGAATGAACCTAGCCCCACGATTGAGGGTGTTCTGCCCGGCCGTCCCGCTGGTGCCACCGTTCGCCGTCAGCCCAGCACCTCGTACCTGACGGTCAGCTCACCCAGGTCGACCGAGGCGATCGCGGCGAAGGCGGCCCGGGACAGGTCGATGCAACGCCCGTCGATGAACGGGCCACGGTCGTTGATCCGTACGGTGACGGACTTGCCGTTGGCCGGGTTGGTCACCCGGACCTTGGTGTTGAACGGCAGGGTCTTGTGGGCGGCGGTCATCGCGCTCGGGTCGAAGTTCTCCCCGTTGGCGGTCAACTGGCCCTCGTCGTAGAAGGACGCACCGCAGGAGCCGCTGTCGACCACGGTGCTCTTCGGGGCCGCCTTCTTCGTGGTGGCGGACGGCTTGGGTGCGGCCGTGCGCGGCTTGCTCCGGGAGGCGGCCTGGGTTCGGGTGGCCTTCGGGCTGGCGGTGACGGTGGGCGACGGGCTGGCGCTCGGGGAGGCGGTGGCGCTCGGGCTCGGGCTCGGGGTCGGTGCGTCGGTGGTGGTGGCGGCGCTGGGGGCGACCGGGTCGACGACCACGGTGGCCGGCGCGTCGTCGGCGGTCAGCTGCACCGCGCCGACGGTGCCGCCGACGGCGAGCGCGACACCGAGCGCCGCGGTGGCGGCGATGCCGGCGGGCGAGGAGAAGATCCGGGTACGGGAGTGCCTGCCAACCACCGGCTCGGTCCTTTCGTATGCCTGCATAACGGCTCGGACCGTAACGAGAGAAGCACTTCCGAAGTCAACGTGATCATGGTGGTATGCCCAGAATTACAGTGATACGTGTGACCGATCAGCCGAGGACCGCTGGGCCGCACGGGCCAGAATGCCACCGGTGGCATTCGCCGCCGAGGATGTGGGCATGACCACCGCGCTGCGTGCCCGCCTCGCCGAACTGTTCGCCTGGGTCGATCCGGGGCCCGGCAGCAGCCACCTGGTCAGCGACGTCTCCCGCTGGTGGCGGGACCCGCAGGTGCTGGCCTGGCTCGGTCCGGCCCTGGTCGAGCCGTTCCGCGCCGACCGGCCCACCGTCGTCGTCGCCCCCGCGGTGACCGGGTTGATGCTCGGGCCGCTCGCCGCGACCGCCCTGGGCGTCGGCTTCGTCCCGGCCCACAAGCCCGGCGACGGACGCCTCCCCGCCGGCCCGCTGACCTGGGCGCAGAGCCCCCCCGACTTCCGGGGCCGGCAGGTCGACCTCGCGGTACGCGACGACCGGCTCGGCGCGGACGACCGGGTGCTCATGGTCGACGACTGGGTCGCCACCGGCGCCCAGGTACGGGCCGTCCGGGACCTCTGCGAGGCCCGGGGCGCGCACTGGGTCGGCGTCGCCGCCGTGGTCGTCGACCTGCCCGACCCGGTCGCCGCCGAACTGGGCGTACGCGGGCTGCTCACCCCCGCCGACCTGCCCTGACCTGCGGCCCGGTGTCAGCCCGGCCAGGTGAGCCGCACGAACTCCTCGACCGCCGTGCAGACCTGCCCGGCGACCCAGTCCATCGCCACCGACGGGGGCGCGCCGTCCATCCCGATCCCCTCCGGCGGCTGCCAGCCGATCTCGTGGACGTCGAAGCCCGCCCGGCGCAGGCCCTCACCCGGGTAGGCGAACAGCGGGTAGTGGGTGTCGTAGCCCCGTCCGGGGACGAGCACCGCGCGTCGGTCCATGGTTCCTCTTCGTCGTCGGACCCACCGTAGCGACGGCGGAGCCGACCGTGGGGGGCATCGAAACCGGGCGACGGAAATCGGCGCGGCGGTAGCCTCGGCCGCATGTGGCCACGGATCGGCGGACTCCGCACGCTCGCCCTCGGCACCCCCGGCGAGTTGCGCACCACGCTCAACACGCTGGTGCTGGCCGGGGTGAAGACGGCCACCGCCGGCCTGCTCACCGAGTACGCCGACGAAACCGAGGAGTTGGAGCACGTCGGCGAACGGCTGGCCCTGGTCGACGACCGGGACGCCCTCGTCGGGGTGGTCGAGGTGACCGGGATCGAGGTGGTCCCCTTCGCCGGGGTCTCCTGGGACTTCGCCCGCTCCGAGGGGGAGGGGGACCGGTCCATCGAGGACTGGCGGGCGGGGCACGCCGGCTACTGGGCGCGGGTCGGCACCCCGGTCACCGACGACACCGCGATCGTCTGCATCCGGTTCCGGCTGGTCTCGGCCGGCGACGGCGGGACGCCCGCCGGCGATCTCGGCACCTGAACCAGCCCCCGGGGTGGCACCCGTCAGGCCGTGCGCAGCTCCGGCAGCAGCCGGGTGGCGACGTCGGCCAGGACCGCCTCGTCGCCCGCGTACCAACTGCTGGCCCGGGGCCAGTGGGTGATCACGTCGGTGAAGCCGAGCGCCGCCGCCCGCGCCACCTGCTCGGCGAAGAAGTCGGCGCTGCGCAGCGAGAAGACCGGCGCCGAGTCCAGGGAGAGGTAGCGGGGCAGGCTCGCCGGGTCGCGGCCGGCCTCGTCGAGGGTACGGTCCATCCGGGCGCAGAGCGTCGCCACCCCGTCCCACCAGGCCGTCAGCTCCTCCTCACCGGTGCCGGTGGTGACCCAGCCCTGACCGAACCGGGCGACCAGCCGCATCGACCGGGGCCCGTTGGCTGCCATCACGAACGGCACCCGGGGCTGCTGCACGCAGCCGGGGTTGTTCCGGGCGTCCACCGCGCTGAACCAGTCGCCCCGCCAGGTGGTGCCGTCCTCCCGCAGGATCAGGTCCAGCAGCTCGGTGAACTCGCCGAACCGGTCCACCCTCGGCCGGGGCGGCAGCGTCTCCCCGCCCAGCACCGCCGAGTCGAAGCCGATGCCGCCCGCGCCGAGGCCCAGCAGCAGCCGCCCGCCGCAGACGTCGTCGAGGGTGGTGACCTGCCGGGCGAACGCCGCCGGATGCCGGAAGTTGGGTGAGGCGACCAGGGTGCCCAGCCGGACCCGGTCGGTGACCATGGCGGCGGCGGTCAGCGTCGACATCGAGTCGAACCAGGGACCGTCGACCAGGTCCCGCCACCCCAGGTGGTCGTACGTCCAGGCGTGATCGAAGCCCCACTCGTCCACCTGCTGCCAGCGCCGACGCGCCTCCGGCCAGCGCTGGTCGGGAAGGATCACGATGCCAATCCGCATGATCGCCAGCGTACGTGCCGCCCCGGCCCCGCCGTTCCCGCGCCGGCCGCGCACGTGCGCACCTGGGTCAGTCAGGCCGGGCCTGCTCCTCGGTCTCCGGCCACGGGGTGGCCCGCATCGCGATCGGCCGGTAGGCCAGCGCGCGGTCGACGACCTCGGTGGCCGTCAGCTCCGGGATGGTCGTGAAGATCAGATCGGAGACGTCCGGACAGACGGGGTCGCGTTCGAGGCTGTCCAGCCAGTCGTTCAGCTCGCCGTCGTCGGCATAGTCGAGCCGCATGATCCGCTCGACGAGGACGACGGCCTCGTCCCGGGTCAGCTTCGCCGGCACGGCGACCTCCTCGGAGCAGGGGCGATGGCACCCACATGATCCCCGACGGGGAAGTGTCGAGGTTTCCGCCCCGGACTGTCGCCCAGGTCGGCCCGGGGTCAGGTAGTCCTAGCGCGTCCTTTCGAGCTGATGTCGTCAACGAATCAGGCCAGCAGGCCAAGGAGGACAGGCAACGGACGGCAGGCGACGGGCGAGGGGCATCGGACGGCAGGCGACGGACGGCGGACGGCAGGCGTCGGACGACGGGCGAGGGGTGAGGGGTGAGGGGCGTCGGGCGACGGGCGTCGGGCGGCAGGCAACGGGCGGCAGGCAACGGGGTCCTGCGACCCCGGACACGGCGTGTCCATCCTGGGCGGCGTTCCCGTCTCCGCGACGGACGGCACGCGGCAGGTGTTGGGCGGCGGCGGTGCTGACGTCGATGCCGGTGCCGCCACCGGTGTGAGTCGTTTACGTCATCAGGTCTAAAGGACGCGCCAGGTGTATGCCCGCTCGCTCAGCCATGCGACGACCGGCAGCTCCTCAGGCCGCAGGGCTCCCGTGAATCCGGTGCTGCTCGGCAGTGGGTGCGGTCGGGCGGGCACCGGTGACACCCTCGCGTCAGGGAGGCCGACCGTGGCATCGCCGGCGCGATCGACGAGGCGACCAGGGCGGCCCGGCGCAAGCCGGGCAACATGACCTAGAGACACGTAAGCCCTGGCGGGACGCGTGTCCTGACCAGGGCTTACGCACGTGGAGCGGGTGACGGGAATCGAACCCGCACTGTCAGCTTGGGAAGCTGATGTTCTGCCATTGAACTACACCCGCAAGCGGGACCACTGTACCTGAGGTGACCACGCCCGCGCACCCGGGCACCCCCGCGCGCCGTCGACAACCAGTCGTGACCATCCGGACACGAAGGGCGCAAATGAAACGGTCAGATGTTTCACAGAAGCAGCTTAGGGACGTTCTCAAACGTGTCGATCAGTTGTAACGTCACCCCCACGTTCACGACCTCGGCGCGACATACCCCCTGCCGCGCCGCCAGAAAGAGGTGGGCCCATGGGACTGCGTCCCAACCTGCTGACCCGGCGTGCCGCCGGTGTCGCGTCGACGACCTTCGCGCTGCTGTTGAGCACCGCTGCGGTGGGCGTCGTACCTGCGGCTTCCGCGTACTCCGCAGCCCCCGGCAACACTTCCTGCGCGGAGCCGGCCGACGCCCACGCGGACGTTCACTCCGACGCCCGCGTCCGTGGCGGCAGCAAGGCCGCCCACAAGCGGCACGACCCGAACGAGCTGACCGCCAAGCAGGTCCAGGAGCGGGAGGCGGAGTTCGCCGCCGCCCTGCGTAACAGCGCCCTGCGGTCGAAGTCCAGCTACCGCACCGGCTCGACCGAGGGTGTGACGGTGGCGCTGGCCCCGATCACCATCCCGGTCGTCGTGCACGTCATCCAGCGGGACAGCACCCGGGCCGGGGGCAACATCCCCGACTCGATGATCAACTCGCAGATCAGCGTGCTGAACC
This sequence comes from Micromonospora sp. HM134, assembly GCF_007833915.1. Lineage (NCBI taxonomy): Bacteria > Bacillati > Actinomycetota > Actinomycetes > Micromonosporales > Micromonosporaceae > Micromonospora > Micromonospora sp. HM134. Next base: position 94,646 of record NZ_CP041061.1, on the reverse strand, counting down.
AGGCGTACAGCGGTGCGACCGGTGGGGCCGCCACCGGGTTCGCCTTCCAGCTTCAGAAGATCAACCGGGTCACCAACGCATCGTGGTACCCGATCGTGCAGGGCTCCCCGGCCGAGCGGTCGATGAAGACCTCGCTGCGCACCGGCGGCAAGAACACCCTCAACATCTACCTGGGCGAGCTGAGCGACGACCTGCTCGGCTGGGCGACCTTCCCCAAGCGCACCCTGGACGTGATGGACGGCGTCGTGGTGCTCGGCGAGTCGCTGCCGAACGGCACCGCCACCAACTACAACCTGGGCGACACCGGCACCCACGAGGTCGGCCACTGGCTGAACCTCTACCACACCTTCCAGGGTGGCTGCTCGGGCTCGGGCGACGGCGTCTCGGACACCCCGGCCGAGCGTGAGCCGGCCTTCGAGTGCCCGACCGGCCGGGACACCTGCACTGCGGCCGGCAAGGACCCGATCACCAACTTCATGGACTACACCTACGACTCGTGCATGTACCAGTTCACCCCTGGGCAGGCGAGCCGCATGGTGAACGCCTGGACCGCGTACCGCGCGTCGGCCTGACCGGCTGCACGGCACAGCGTCAGGTGCCGGCTCCGTCCCTCCGGGACGGGGCCGGCACCGTCGTTTCCGGGGGGGGTCAGGCGGCGGTGCGGCGGGTGTCGAACCCGTGCCGACCGCGCCGGGACGGTCGCTGGTCGGGCAGGCCGGCGACACCGTGCCGGCCGGGCACCGGATCGAGCCAGACCTGTACGGAAGGCCGCCCGGCGTCGCCGCTGAACGGGCCGCCCTGGTCGCGGCGGGTGAGCATGGCGACGTCGACGCTGAACTCGAAGAGCCGCCAGTCGACCTGGGGCGCGGCCCGGCCGATCTCGGCCACCAGCGCCACCCGGGCCGGGTCGGTCACCGGCTCGGCACGACCGGCGACGTACGCCTCGTCGTCGCTCTCCTCGGGCGGGAACGAGTGGAGCGCGTAGCGGCCGTCGCGTTCGAGGTCACGCCGCTTGGGCGAGTCGACCACGAAGCAGAACAGCCCGCCGTCGGTGACCAGCGGGCAGACCGGGTGCACCCGGGGCCCGCCGTCGGCGCGGACGGTGGCCAGGTAGCCGAAACCCGACCCGTACTGCTGGAGAAGAAGGCGGATCCCGTCGGCGAGTCGGGGCTCGTCGGCGGCGAATGCGGACCAGGATGCCATGCCGTCATTCTATCGAACAGGCGTTCGAAAGACAGTCCGACACGCAGGTCGAACGGCCCGACGTACGCCTCGGAGGCGGCGACGACGCCGGCCGGTGGGGCGGCCCGGTGGGCGGGTCCGGCCGGGGCGCTGGATATGGTGTCCCGATGCTGCTCTCCGACCGGGACCTCGTCTCCGAGATCAAGGCGGGCGCGCTGGCGCTGGAGCCGTTCGAGCCGAGTCTGGTGCAGCCGTCCAGCATCGACGTGCGCCTCGACAAGCTGTTCCGGGTGTTCAACAACCACCTCTACACCCACATCGACCCGGCGGTGCAGCAGGACGACCTGACGTCGATGGTCGAGGTGCCGGCGGGCGAGCCGTTCGTGCTGCACCCGGGCGAGTTCGTGCTCGCCTCCACGCTTGAGGTCATCTCGCTCGGCGACCAACTCGCCGGCCGGTTGGAGGGCAAGTCGAGCCTGGGCCGGCTGGGACTGCTCACCCACTCGACCGCCGGTTTCATCGACCCGGGCTTCTCCGGCCACGTCACGCTGGAGCTGTCGAACGTGGCCAACCTGCCGATCACCCTCTGGCCGGGCATGAAGATCGGTCAGCTCTGCATCTTCCGGCTCTCCTCGCCGGCCGAGCACCCGTACGGCTCCGCCGTGTACGGGTCGCGCTACCAGGGCCAGCGGGGGCCGACCCCCAGCCGCTCCTGGCAGAACTGGCGTACCTGGCCCATCCGCTGACGTGGCGTGCCGCGTCCGGGCCCCTGGCCGGGGCCCGGACGCGGTGGCTCAGCCGGGCCGGCCGTAGCTGTTGACCGGTCCGTCGTCGACCCGCTTCATCGTGATCGGCTTGCCGGCCTGGGACGCGTGCACGACCCAGCCGTCCCCGACGTACATCCCGACGTGGTGCAGGTCGGAGTAGTAGAAGACCAGGTCGCCGGGGCGCAGGTCGGCCCGGCTAACCCGGTCGGTGACCTGGCGCTGCTGCCGGGCGTTGTGCGGCAACGACACCCCGGCCTTCGCCCAGGCCGCCATGGTCAGCCCGGAACAGTCGTAGTTGTCCGGGCCGGCCGCGCCCCACACGTACAGCTTGCCGATCTGGGCGCAGGCGAACTTGACCGCCGTACCGGCCGGACCACCGGGGTAGCCGGCGGGGCACGGGGCCGGGCGCAGCTTGCCACCGCCGCCGTTGCCGTAGACCTTCAGCCGCAGTTTCTGCAACCTGTCGATCTCGGTGTTGATCTGCTTCTTGCGGGCCGCGAGCTGCGCTTCGGTACGGGTGAGCTGGGCGACCATCTCGTCCAGCGGCGCCTTGGTCGCGGCGAGTTCGTCGCGTAGTTGGGCGACCTCCCGCACCTCGCGCTGCTGGCGGCTGGCGAACCGGTCCAGCAGCCCCAGCTGCTCGACCACCTGGCTCGGGCTGCGGCTGCCCAGCAGGGCGTTGACGGTGGACACGTTCTCGCCCTTGTACGCCTGCACGGCGAGGCCGCTGACCTGGTTCATCGCCTGGTCGACGCGGCGTTGCAGGGGGGCGATGCGCTTACCGAGCGCGTCGGCCTGCCGGCGCTTGGCGGCGAGGTCGGTGCGGGTGGCGTTGTGCTGTTCGATGAGTGGTTCGAGCTTGTTCCAGTCCTGGTCGATCTGCCGTTCGATCTCGGCGACCGAGGGGTCGGCGTGCGCCGCCGTGGGGCCACCGGTCAACACGACAGCGGCAGCGGCCAGGGTGGCGAGGGTGGTGGTGAAGCGGGACCAGCGTGGGCGCGGCACCGTCGTGTTCCGGGCGACCTGGGTCGTCCGGTGCGACGGTGGCCGCGGGGCATGGTGTGCCACCGGGCTCCGGGCTCCTTCTTCCTCGACCGCCTACCGGGTTAGCTGACGGGTTCGGGCGGGAAGGGAGCGCCCTACCGCGGTGGTCGCGGATTCACCCCGGCGTACCTGGGTCCCCGGCTCGCCCGGAGGCGACTCGGCGGTGCCGGTCGACGCCACCCCGGGTGGGGCGGACCTGGTGCCGACCGACGATTGACCAGAGTAGAGACGGTCGTTATCGATCCGCAACCCGCCGGGCCGGCACACTACGTGACCGGAAAACACGCAACCCCCGGCCCATCGGGCCGGGGGTTGGCGTATGCGCTGGTCAGGGTCGGCGGAAGCCGGCCACCGGCATGTAGTTGATGCTGGTCACCTGGACCGGCTTACCGGTCCGGGGCGCGTGCACCATCATGTCGTTGCCCAGGTAGAGCCCGACGTGGTGCAGGTCGCTGAAGAAGAACACCAGGTCGCCGGGGCGGGCCTCGGAGCGCGGGATGGCCTTGCCCTCGTTCCACTGCGCACCGGTGAAGTGGGTCAGCGAGATGCCGGCCGCCTTGTACGCGAACTGGGTGAGCCCGGAGCAGTCGAACGAGTTCGGCCCGGTGGCACCCCAGACGTACGGGTCACCGACCTGCGCGCAGGCGGTCGCGATCGCGGTCCGGGCGGCGGAGCTGACCACACCGTTGATCGTGGGGCAGCCGTTCACCTTCACCGTGGTCTTCGGCATCGCCGCCTGCAACCGCTTGATCTCGGCGTTGATCTGCTTCTTCTTGGCCGCGAGTTCCTTCTCCTGCTTCACCTCGGCGGCGATCAGCGTGTCGAGCTTCTGCTTCTCGGCGTCGTACTTGCGGCGCACCACGAGCACGGCCTCGACCTCCCGGCGCTGCTCGGCGGCGAGCCGGTCCAGGATGGTCAGCTGCGCGGCGAGAGTGCCCGGCTTGGTGGTGGTGAGCAGCGCGCTCAGCTCCTGCGAGGGGCCGGACTTGTAGTAGCGGGAGGCGAGGTCGCCTACCCGGCCCAGGGCGAGTTCGCTCTGCAGGGCCAGCGGCTCGATCTTCTTCTGGAGGTCGGCGGCCTTCTTGCGGTTGACCTTCAGCTGCTCCTGGACTTTGTGGTGGCTCTCGATGGTCGGTTCGATCTGCTCCCACTGCTTGTCGAGGGCCGCCTCGATCTCCTCGGGCGACGGCGCGGCGTGGGCCGGCACGGCGAGCATCCCGGCACCGACGGCGACCGCCGCGACCAGGGTGAGCAGGCGGCGGGCGACCCGCCGGAGGGCTGCCGGCCGTGCGTGCGGCTGGCCCTGGGCGTGACGGTGAGGGGGCATGGTTGCCACCGGCGTCGACTCCTTTGCAACCGACCGCCGGGCGCCTCGCTAAGGGGAAGAAGGAGGCAGACGTCCCACAGCGGCCGGTGCAACATTAGGGGCAGTCGCGGTGGGGAATCAAGGCGGGTGGGCACTCCATCACATCAGTGCAATCGCTTGCACACAAAGGGTGTGCACTCATTTTCCAACGATGGCAGTCAATACGTCGTCGAGCGTGACCACACCCAGCGGGCGGCGACCGTCGCTCACCAGCACCATGTGCCGCCGCTCGCGCCGCATCGCCAGCAGCAGATCGGCCAGCGTACGGTCCGGCGGGACCACCGCCAGCGGCCGGTAGACCTCGGCCGGCACCGGCGCGCGACGAGCCACCCCGGCGTACCCGAGGACGTCCTTGACGTGCACGAACCCCAGCACCCGGCGGGTGGAACGCTGCACCACCGGGAACCGGGACCGGCCGGTGCCGGTCGCCAGCACCTCCAGGGACGCCGGTGAGACGTCCTCGGCCACCGTGGTCACCGTGGACCACGGTTGCAGCGCGTCGGCCGCCGTACGGTCGTGCAACGCCAACGCCCCGGTGATCCGGGCGTGCTCCTCGGCGTCGAGCAGCCCCTCGGTGCGGGCCTGGGCGACCAGCCCCGCCAACTCCTCGGCGGTGAAGACCGTCTTGACCGCGTCGGTCGCCTCCACCGCCCACAGCCGCAGCACCTGCCGCGCCGCCCACTTCATCGCCAGCAGCAACGGCTTGGTGGCCAGGCAGAACGCCAGCATCGCCGGCCCCAGCCAGAGCGCCGACGGCTCCGGCCCGGCCAGGGTGATGTTCTTGGGCACCATCTCGCCGACCACGGTGTGCAGGAACACCACCACGCCCAGCGCGATCAGGAAGGAGACCGGGTGCACCGCGCCCGCCGGCAGCAGCACCGCGTGGAACATCGGCTCCAGCAGGTGGGCCAGGGCCGGCTCGGCGATCGCGCCCAACCCGAGCGAACAGACGGTGATGCCCAACTGCGCCCCGGCGATCATCAGCGGGATCTGGTTCATCGCCGACAACGCCCACCGGGCCCGCTTCGACGTGGCGGCCATCGGCTCCACCACCGTACGACGCGACGCGATCAGGGCGAACTCGCTGCCCACGAAGAACGCGTTGCCGAGCAGCAGCACCACCGCCACCAGCAGCTCAGTCATCGGCGTGCGGCTCCTCGGGGCGGACCACCCGGACCTGTTCGATCCGGTGCCGCTCCACCTCGACGACGGTGAACGCGTAGCCGTCCGCCCGGGTCGTCTCGCCCGGCAGCGGGATGTGCCCCAACCGGGCCATCAGGAAGCCCGCCAGTGTCTCGTACGGGCCCTCGGGGAGCCGGAACCCGGTCTGCTCGAACAGCTCGTCCTCCCGCAGCACCCCGTCGACCAGGACGGTCCGTTCCCCGCCCGGCACGGTCAGCCCGGTGGCGTGGGCGTCGTCCACCGTGGCCGGGTCGAACTCGTCGGCGATCTCCCCGACCAGCTCCTCGACCAGGTCCTCCACGGTCACCACCCCGTCGGTGCCGCCGTACTCGTCGACGACGATGGCCAGGTCGGCACCGGCGGCCTTCAGCGCCGCCAGCACGCCGTCGAGGTCCAGGCTCTCCGGGACGTACACCGGCTCGCGGGCGACCGAGGCGACTGTGGTGCGGGCCCGCGCGGCCAGCGGCACGCCGAGCGCGTCCGGCACGGCCGCGACCCCGGTGACCAGGTCGAGGGTCTCCTCGAAGACGGGGAACCGGGTCCGGCCGGTCCGCCGGGACAGGTCCAGCAGTTCGGCGACGGTGGCGGTGGCCCGCAGCGCGATCACGTCCACCCGGGGGGTCATCGCCTCGGCGGCCCGCTTGTCGCCGAAGCGGATGGTCCGGCGCAGCAGCATCGCGGTGTCCGGCGGCAGCGCGCCCGCGCGGGCCGAGATGGCCGCGAGCAGCCCGAGTTCCTCCGGCGAGCGGGCGCTGGCCAGTTCCTCCTGCGGTTCCACGCCGAGCTGGCGGACCAGCCGGTTCGCCGAGTCGTTCAGCGCCCGGATCAGCCAGCCGAAGGCCCGGGAGAAGGCCCGCATCGGGCCGGCGGTGGCCAGCGCCGCCGGCATCGGCCGGGCCAGCGCCAGGTTCTTCGGCACCAGCTCACCGAAGAGCATCGACAGCAGGGTGGCCAGCGCCAGGGCGAGCAGCGGGCCGAACCGGTCCGTCCCGCCCAGCGGGGCCAGCAGCGGGGCGAACAGCCGGGACAGGGCGGGCTCGGCCAGGTAGCCGGTGAGCAGCGCGGTGAGGGTGATGCCGAGCTGCGCCCCGGAGAGCTGGAAGGACAGTTCGCGCAGCGCCCGGCGTACCGTGGCGGCGGTGGCGTCGCCGGCCTCGGCCCGCCTGTCGATCTCCGCCCGGTCGACGGTGACCAGGGCGAACTCGGCCGCGACGAAGAACGCGTTGCCGGCGGTCAGCAGCACGAAGCCGGCCAGGGGCAGCAGCGTGCCGAGCAGCAGTGAGTCGATGGACGTGATTGTTTCAGATCCACCCCCGGCGGTCACCGGTGCGTGGCACACGGTCACCGGCGTCACCGCCGGGTCGCCCACGGGCGGGGTTCGCGCCACGGGGTTAGCGTGGACGGCATGGCACCGCTCACCCTCGCTGACGAACTGGTCCTGCTCGCCTACGACGACACCGGCGTGAACCGGCTCGGCCGGCCGCACCTCGACTACGGGCTGTCCGGCGCGGTGCTGCTCGAACTGGCGCTCGCCGGTCGGGTCGAGGTGGCCGACGACCGGCTGGTGGTGACCGACCCGACGCCGGTCGGCCGCCCGGTGCTCGACGACGCCCTCGCCCAGGTGGCCGCCGACGGCAAGCGTCGCCGCCCCAAGGACTGGATCAGCCGGCTGGCCAAGGGGCTGCCCGACCGGGTGCTGTCGGGCCTGGTCGAAGAGGGGGTGCTGCGCCGGGAGTCCGACCGGGTGCTGCTGGTCTTCCCGCGTACCCGCTACCCGTCGCCGACCGGCGCGGAGCCGGTGGCGGAGACGGCGGCCCGGCAGCGGATGGTCGACGCGCTGCTCGCCGACGGCCCGGTGGAGGCCCGGACGGCCGCGCTGCTCGGCCTGACCCGCGCGGTGGGGCTGGACCGCAAGCTCTTCCGGGAACTGCCGAAGGAGCGGCTGAAGGCCCGCACCACGGAGATCGCCGACGGGGACTGGGCGTCCGCGGCGACGAAGAAGGCGATCGAGGAGACCCAGGCCGCGATCATGGTGGCGACCACGGTCACCACCACGGCCGCCATCATCACCACCACGACGTCCTGACCGTTACGGCGTTGTGAACCACCGCCACGGCGGCGGCACCGGTGGGTGCCGTCGCCGTCGTGCGTCCGCCCACGGCGACGGTACGACCTCAGCCGGCGGCCGGCGCGGTCTCCTTCCCGCCGGGTGCGGTGTCCGGCTTGACCGAGCGCAGCAGCACGCTGGCCACGTCGACCACCTCGACCTGCTCGCCGGCTCCCTTGCCGTTGACCCCGTCGTTGAGCATCGTCGAGCAGAACGGGCAGCCGACGGCGACCGTCCGCGCCCCGGTGGACATGGCCTCCTCGACCCGGTCCACGTTGATCCGCTTGCCGATCTTCTCCTCCATCCACATCCGGGCGCCGCCGGCACCGCAGCAGAAGGAGCGCTCACTGTTGCGCGGCATCTCGATCAGGTCGGCGTCGGCCCTACCACCGCCGTTGAGGGCGCTGCCGAGCACCTCGCGCGGGGCGGCGAAGACCCGGTTGTGCCGGCCCAGGTAGCAGGGGTCGTGGTAGGTGACGCCGCCGTCGACCGGCTGCACCGGGGTGAGCCGGCCGGTGCTGACCAGGTGCGCCAGGAGCTGGGTGTGGTGGACCACCTCGAACTCGCCGCCGAGCTGGCCGTACTCGTTGCCGAGGGTGTTGAAGCAGTGCGGGCAGGTGGCGACGATCTTGCGCTTGGCCTGCTCCCGGCCCTCGAACGCCTCGTTGAGGGTCTCGACGTTCTGCTGGGCGAGCATCTGGAAGACGAACTCGTTGCCGATCCGGCGGGCCGGGTCACCGGAGCAGGTCTCGCCCTCACCGAGGATGGCGAAGGAGACGCCCGCCTCGTGCAGCAGGGTGGCGACCGCCCGGGTGGTCTTCTTGGCCCGGTCCTCGAACGCCCCGGCGCAGCCGACCCAGAACAGGTACTCGAAGTCGTCGACCTCGCCGACCCGGGGCACCTCGAAGCCCAGCCCCTTGGTCCAGTCCTCGCGGGTGTTCTGCGGGGCGCCCCACGGGTTGCCCTTGTTCTCCAGGTTGCGCAGCATGACGCCGGCCTCGGACGGGAAGCTCGACTCGATCAGCACCTGGTAGCGGCGCATGTCGACGATGTGGTCGACGTGCTCGATGTCGACCGGACACTGCTCGACGCAGGCCCCGCAGGTGGTGCAGGACCACAGCACGTCCGGGTCGATGACGCCGCCGGCCTCGGCGTCGCCGATCAGCGGCTTCTCGGCCTCGGCGAGGGTGAGCACGTCGAGGTGGGCGAGCTGCGCTGCGGTGGCCTTCTCCTCGCCGGTGAGGTCCTTGCCGCCGCCGGCCAACAGGTAGGGCGCCTTGGCGTACGCGTGGTCGCGGAGGCTGAGCACGAGCAGCTTGGGCGACAGCGGCTTGCCGGTGTTCCAGGCCGGGCACTGCGACTGGCAGCGCCCGCACTCGGTGCAGGTGCTGAAGTCGAGCAGGCCCTTCCAGGTGAACTGCTCGACCTGGGCGACACCGAACTGGTCCTTCTCCGGGTCGGCCTCCTCGAAGTCGAGCGGCTTGCCGTTGCTCGTCATCGGGCGCAGCGGGCCGAGCCCGGAGCCGGCGGGCCGGGCCGGCTCCCGCTTGAAGAAGATGTTGAAGAACGCCAGGAAGCGGTGCCAGGCGACGCCCATCGTCACGTTCAGCGCGATGACGATCAGCCAGGTCATCGAGATGGCGATCTTGATGAGGGCGGCGATGCTGACGCCGGCCGGCCAGGCGGGAAGCAGCGCGCCGACGGCGTGACTCACCGGGGTGGCCCAGACCGGGTACTCGAAGTGGTCGGTGGCGACCTTGAAGCCGCGGATCACGAACCCCATGATCAGCACGGTGAGGACGACCGCCTCGACGAAGTAGCCCTGCCACATGGTGGAACCGGTGAACCGGGAGCGCCCGCCCGGACGGGTCGGCCGGTTGCGGACCCGGATCGCGATCAGCACTCCGATGCCGACCGTGCCGAGCACCGCGATCACCTCGGTGACCAGGCCGTAGACGGCGAGGCCGCCGATCAGCGGCAGGCCGCCGGTCGGTGAGACGACCTCGAAGTACGCCTCCAGCACCAGCAGCGACAGCACGATGAAGCCGACCATCACGAACCAGTGCGCGGCACCCACCACGCCCCACCGGAGCATCCGGGTGTGGCCGGCCGTCTCGACCAGCATCGTCTTCGCCCGGGTGCCCTTGTCGGCGAACCGTTCCGGCGCGGGTTGCCCCAGCCGGATGACGGCCACCATCTTCAGCACCGCGCGCACCGCGAGCCACACCGCCACGGCGGTGATGGCGGCGGCGAGGACCGTGGTGACGATCTGGACGCTGCCCATCGAGTTGGCCTCCCGGTCTGCTGCCTGTCGAGCGGCTCGGCGACCGGGGGCCGGCTCAGGGGGTGGCCGGCGTGACGCCGCCGCACCCCCGACCGGACCGGTCGATGACCTCGCTCCGCTCGGTCATGCAGTGCAGCCTACGCGAAAGTTACCCAACGGTAACGTGAGTCTTCTCGCACCAGGCCACGCCGCCCTGCGGACACCATAGGGCTCCCGACGCCGAAGCGCCGGGCTGGGGCCGTCCGGGGTGACCTGGGACGTGTCGCGGAGCGCGCCGGAGCGCCGCGCTCAACGCCAGCGGGAGAGCAGGATCAGCGAGCCCACCATCGCGCCGAACCCGACCGCGAGGTTCCAGTAGCCCCACGAGGCGACCGGGTACTCCTGCTCGGAGAGGTAATAGACCACCAGCCAGCCGATGCCGCCGACGATCAGCGCGACAGCGGTCGCCGGCAGCCACACCGGGCTAGGCTTGCGCGTCGCCGCCGTTGTCGTCGGACGAACGTCCGTCGGCGGGGTGTACACCTTCTTCTTACGGACCTGAGACTTGGGCACGACGCTCTCCAGAGGGGTGACGACCTCGTCCGGCCTGACAACCGGGCGCGGGGGCGACGGTCCATGGCCAATAATGTTCGACAGCTAGCGTAGTCCCGAAGGCCGCTCCAGGCCATGAATGGGGTCGATCCGGTGCACGCGGTGACCGGATCGGGCGGGTCGACGCGACGCCGGTGACCGTCCCGGGTCGTGACGGGCGTCACCACACGACGGGAGAGGAACGCTCGGTGGAGTACACATCCGGTGCGGCGTCCTGGCAGAAGGCCATGCGCCGGGCGGTCGCCGCCTTCCTGCCACGCCGTCCCCGGCAGCGCCGGCCGGGCTGGTCGGTAGGCGTGCCGCTGATCGCCGCCGCGGCCGGGCTGCTCTTCACCACCACGGCGACCACCGCCGGTGGCACCGCCCTGCGCGAGGACCGCCGGCCCCAGCTCACCCAGCTCATCGAGGACCGCCGGGAACAGGTGGCCGCAAGCGAGCTGCGGGCCGCCCGGCTGCGCGCCGACGTGGAGGGCGAGACCGCCGCCCTGGCCGACACCGACGAACCGATCAAGGAGCAGCGCGACCGCGCCCAGGCGCTCCAGCAGGCGGCCGGGTTCACCGCGCTCACCGGGCCCGGGGTGACCGTCGAGCTGAACGACGCCCCCCGGCGCAGCGACGGCACCCTGCCCAAGGGGGCCACCAACGACGACCTGGTCGTCCACCAGGGTGACGTGCAGGCGGTGGTCAACGCGCTGTGGGCCGGAGGTGCGGAGGCCATGTCCATCATGAACGTCCGCGTGCTCTCCACCAGCGCGGTACGCTGCGTCGGTAACACCCTGCTGTTGCACGGCCGGGTGTACTCGCCACCATTCAAGATCGTAGCAATCGGCGATCCCGCTGCCCTCCAGCAGGCCCTCGCCGGCTCTCAGGGAGTCGGGTTGTTCAAGCAGGCGGTCGACCACTACCAGCTCGGTTACTCCGAGCACGTCGGCTCCGTCACCGTGCCCGCGTTCGAGGACTCGACGGCGCTGCGATCGGCGACGGTGCCGCGATGACCCGGCAGGGCGGGGACCCGCGCCCCGACCAGCACGACGGGCCGACCGCCTTCCTCCCCCCGGTCGACCGGTCCACGCCGCCCGCCACCGCCCGCCCGCAGGCCGCCGACCCGAGACCCGCCGGCCCCTGGCCCGCACCGGTGCTGCCCACCCGCCAGCCGCCGCCCGCCTGGCCGGGCCGCCCCATCCCGCCCGCGTCCACCGGTCGGCAGCCGGACCGCACGGTCGACCCGGCGGCGACGGCGCTGCTCCCGGTGCTGCCGGCCCGGCCGACCGGCCCGGCGCTCGACTCCACCGCGCTGATGGGCGCGGTGCCACCCGCCCCCGAACCCGACGGGGCCGGCGACCCCGTCCCGCCCCCGCCACCCCGCCGCGGTGAACGGGTGGTGCAGCTACGCCCGGAGCAGACCGGGAAGGGCTACAAGAGCGTCTACTCGGAGCTGACCCGGCCCACCTTCGCCTCCCGGCTGCGGACCGGCGTCCGGGTCAGCGGCGAGGTGCTGATCACCTTCGGCCTGGTGGTGCTCCTCTTCGCCGGATACGAGATCTGGGGCAAGTCCGCCCTGGTCGACGCCCACCAGAGCAAGCTCAACCAGCAACTCGCCCAGGCGTGGGGCCCGACCGGCGACCCGACGGTCAGCCCCGGTCCGGCCAAGGCGGTCGCCCCGGCCGAGGGCCAGCCCATCGCCGGGCTCTACATCCCCAGCCTCGACAAGAACTGGGTCGTCGTCGAGGGCGTCACCCAGGAGGACATCCGGTACGCCCCGGGCCACTACCCGAAGAGCGCGCTCCCCGGCGAGGTGGGCAACTTCTCCGTCGCCGGGCACCGCAACCGGGCCACCTTCTGGCGTCTCGACGAGCTGAAGTCCGGCGACGCGATCCTCCTGGAGGGCAAGCAGGACTGGTACGTCTACAAGGTGTACCAGTCCCGGATCGTCCGCCCCGACCAGGTCGAGGTGGTCGCCCCGGTGCCCGGCGAGCCGAACGCGAAACCCACCCGCAAGCTGCTCACCCTCACCACCTGCAACCCGAAGTTCGACAACTACCAGCGGTTGATCGTCCACGCCGAGCTCGACCGTACGCAGCCCAAGTCGCAGGGCCCGCCGCCGGAGCTGAGGGGCTGACGACGATGTACTCCTGGATCTGGCGCAAGCTGCCCTTCGGGCTGCCCGGCAAGCTGATCGGCTCGGTGCTGCTCGCCACCGCGACGGTGGCGCTGCTCTGGTACGTGGTGTTCCCCTGGGCCGAGCCGCTGCTGCCCTTCGACGACGTGCAGGTCACCCAGGACTCCGGCAACCCGGGCGGCGACTCCGCCGTCGACCCGGACGCGCCGGCCGGCGACGGGCACGACCTGCCGTACGACACCGACCGGAACAACACCCCGCCCGCCCCCTCCCCAAGCCGGTGAGCCCATGCGCGTCCTCGTGATCGACAACTACGACTCCTTCGTCTTCAACCTCGTGCAGTACCTGGGGCAGCTCGGGGTGGAGTGCGAGGTCCGGCGCAACGACGAGATCGACGTCGCCGAGGTCGGTCGGGTCGGCGCGGCCGGCATCCTGCTCTCGCCGGGGCCGGGCAGTCCGGACCGTGCCGGCATCTGCCTCGACGTCATCCACCGGTACGCCGGCGAGCTGCCGATCTTCGGCGTCTGCCTGGGCCACCAGGCGATCGGGGAGGCGTTCGGCGGCACCGTCACCCGGGCCCCCGAACTGCTGCACGGCAAGACCTCCGAGGTGCGGCACCACTCGGTCGGGGTGCTGGCCGGCCTGCCCGACCCGTTCACCGCCACCCGCTACCACTCGCTGGCGGTGCTGCCCGAGACGCTGCCCGACGAGCTGGAGGTCACCGGCTGGACGGCCTCCGGCGTGGTGATGGCGATGCGGCACCGGACGCTGCCGATCGAGGGGGTGCAGTTCCACCCGGAGTCGGTGCTCACCGAGGGCGGCCACCTGATGCTGGCCAACTGGGTCTCCGCGTGCGGCCACCCGGAGGCCCTGGAACGCGCCCCGGAGCTGGCCGCCGAGGTCGACGCCCGCCGCCGGGCCGCCTTCGCCACCCTCTGACGGGCCGCCGCACCGGCCCGCCGCCCACCCGACGCCTCTCCGTCCCGGCCCGCGCCCGCCGTACCCTCGACGCCTGTCCGTCCCGGTCCGGCGGGCAGACCCGCGCCGTCGTGCCCCCGACAGAGCCGGGCCCGGTCCCTGCGGACCGGGCCCGGTACGTCCGGGGGTACGGGTCAGTCGTCGTCGCTGCGGAACGGCGGGGTGGGCAGCGGGAACCCGCCCCCCGTGCCGTCACCGGGCGGTGTGGTGGTCGGCACCGGCGTGGTCGGTGCCGGCGGCGTCGGCGACTCGGTCACCTCCGGCACGCTCACCACGATGGTGACCGTGCTCCCCTTGGCCTTCTTGGTGCCGGCCTTCGGGTTCTGGCTCTGCACCTTGCCGGCCTCGTCCGCCGGCACCTCCGAGCCGAGTTCCGGGTTGACCTTGAAACCGGCGTTCTGCAGGGCCCGGGTGGCCTCCGTCTGGCTGAGGTCCTTGACGTCCGGCACCTCCCGGACGTTGCCCCGGGAGACGGTCAGGGTCACCTCGGTGCCCTCCGGCACTTTCTCGCCCTCGGGCGGGGACACGTCGAGAACGATGTCCTCGCTCTCCTCGCTGTCCTTCGTCACCACCTTGACGGTGAACTTCTCGTCCTTGAGCCGGGTCTGGGCGCTCTCGACCTTGCTGCCCTTGAGGCCATTGGGGATGCTGACCTCGGGCTTGCCGCCGCAGAGGCTCACCGTCACCTGGCCGTTCTCCTCCAGCGCGGTGCCGGCCGGCGGGTCCTGCCTGACCACCGTGCCCACCTTGCAGGTGCTGTCGAAGACCTGGTCGCCGGTCGCCGGCACCAGGCCGGAGTTGCGGATCTCGGCGAACGCGACGTCCTGCGTCTTGCCCGCCAGGTTGGGCACCGGGCTCTTCTTCGGCTCCTGACCGTTCATCAGCAGCGCCGCGACCAGGGCGATCACCGCCAGGACGCCGACCGCCGCGAACGCCGCGATCACCCAGGCCGAACTCCTGCGCCGCTGCGGGTCACCGACCCGGGCCGGGATCTGCCGGGTCTGCTGCCCCACCACCTGGGTCGGGTAGCCGCTCGCCGCCGCGGCCATCGGGGTCGTCTCGTCCTGACTCAGGACGGGGGTGGCCATCACCGGCCGGCCGGCGGCGGCGCGGAGCAGGTCGGCCCGCATCTCACCGGCGCTCTGGTAGCGGTTGAGCGGGTTCTTCGACAGCGCCTTGAGCACGATCGCGTCGATCGCCGGGGTGACGTCCGGGTTGATGTCGCTCGGCGTCGGCGGGGCCTCCCGCACGTGCTGGTACGCCACGCTGACCGGGCTGTCACCGACGAACGGCGGGTGGCCGCAGACCAGCTCGAACAGCACGCAGCCGGCGGCGTACACGTCGGAGCGGGCGTCGACGGCCTCGCCGCGCGCCTGCTCGGGGGAGAGGTACTGGGCCGTGCCGATCACCGCGCTGGTCTGCGTCATCGTGGTGGCGCCGCTGGCCAGCGCGCGGGCGATGCCGAAGTCCATCACCTTGACCTGACCGGTCTGCGTCAGCATCACGTTGCCGGGCTTGATGTCCCGGTGGATGATCCCGTGCCGGTGGCTGAACTCCAGGGCCGCGCACATGTCGGCGCAGATCTCCAGCGCCCGGCGCGGCTGGAGCCGCCCCTCGACGCCGAGGACCTCCTTGAGGGTCCGCCCGTTCACGAACTCCATCACGATGAACGGGAGGGTCTCCCCGGTCGGGGCGGTCTCCTCGCCGGTGTCGTAGACGGCGACGATCGCCGGGTGGTTCAGCGAGGCGGCGTTCTGCGCCTCCCGCCGGAACCGCATCTGGAAGGTGGCGTCCCGGGCCAGGTCCGTCCGGAGCATCTTGATCGCGACGTCCCGACCGAGCCGGAGGTCCCGACCGCGGTGCACCTCGGCCATGCCGCCGTAACCGAGCAGCTCGCCGACCTGGTACCTGCCACCGAGCAGGCGGGCCTGGGCTGTCATCGCGTTCGTCGTCCTTCGCTCGTCGTCGTCTCGCCGGCACCCGGTCCGAGCCGTACCACCCGACGGTACGACGTCCCGGCCGGATCGTCGCGTCCGAGGGCACTCAGCGCGCCGGACGTCGTGCCCGGCGCACCGGGATCGGTGGCCAGGTTGCCCTGCCGGGTCGCGTACGCGAGCACACCGGAGCAGACCAGCACCAGCACCGCCAGCAGGATCGCCAGGGCCACCATGCCGGACCGGGAACGGGCGGGCGGGGCGGGGGGTGGGAGGGGCTGCCGGGCGTACACGGGCCGGTCCGCGCGGAGCTGGGCGGACGGCACGGGGGCCGCCCCCCGGGACTGCTGCGGGTAGGGCCGGGTCATCGGGTTGGCCTGGGCCGGTGGACGCTGGTTCACCGGCTGTGACTGCGGCTGCGGCTGCGGGTGCCGGGCCGCGACCGCCGGCCGGGCCTGCTGCCCACCCATCGCCGGCCGGGCCTGCTGCCCACCCACCGGGGGCCGTGCCTGCCCGCTCACCGCCGGCCGGTGCGGGTGGGCCGGCACGCCGGACTGCTGCCGGGGTACGGCGGGCACCTGGGCGCGGGCCATCGGGCCGGCCGGGGACGCCGGTGCCCCGGACACCGGGCCACCGGAGACCGGGCCGGGATGTCCGCCACCGGCACGGGCCTGCTGGGAGAGGGCCTGCTTAGCCTGCCGGGCGACGGAGGCGAGCGCGGCGGCGCTCGGCCAACGGTGGCCGGGCTCCTTGGCCATCGCCCGCTCCACGATCGCCTTGACCGGCGGCGGAATGTCCCCGGGCAGCGGGCGGGGAGTGTCCCGCACGTGCTTCATCGCGATTTCAAGCGGGTTGTCCCCCTCGAACGGCCGCCGGCCGGCGAGGCACTGGTAGGCCACCACACCGAGCGCGTACACGTCGGAGGCGGGCGTGGCGACCGCGCCGGTGGCCTGCTCAGGGGAGATGTACGAGGCGGTGCCGAGCACCGACCCGGCGGCGGTGAGCTGGCCGACCAGCTCGGACCGGGCGATGCCGAAGTCGGTGAGCACCAGCGTGCCGTTCGGCCGCACGAGCAGGTTGCCCGGCTTGACGTCGCGGTGCACGATGCCCTTCTCGTGGGCGGCGTGCAGCGCGTCGGCGGCCTGGGCGAGCAGCGCCATCGTCCGGGCCGGGGTGAGCCGGCCGACCCGGCTGAGCGTCGCCGACAGGGCGTCACCCTCGACGTACTCCATCACCAGGAAGGCGATCTGCTGGTCGCTGCCGAAGTCGTAGACGTCGACCACGCCGGGGTGGTTGATGGTGGCCATGGTGCGCGCCTCGCCGCGGAAGCGTTCGGCGAAGCCGGGCTCGTCGAGCAGCGCCGGAAGCAGGCTCTTCACCGCCACCGTACGGCCCAGCACCTGGTCGGTGCCGCGCCACACGTCGCCCATGCCGCCGCTGGCGATCCGCTCGTCGAGACGGTAGCGGTTGCCGAGCTGCACCCCGGGGCTGAGCATGTCAGCGGCCCCCCGCATCGGCGATGGCCGCCTGCATGATCCGGCCACCGATCCGGGCCGCCTCGGCGCTGCCGCCGCTGCCGGCCTGCTCCAGCTCCACGCAGACGGCGGAGACGGCGTTGCCGTTCTTGTCCAGGGCGAAGCCGATGAACCAGCCGTGGTCGGGCCGGTCCGGGGCGGACTGGGCGGTGCCGGTCTTGCCGCCGACCGTGTAGCCGTCGATGTCGGCGGAGCGACCGGTGCCGTTCTTCACCACGCTGACCATCATGTCCCGCAGGTCGTCGGCGACCTGGCCGCTGACCGGCTGGCGCAGCTCCCGGGGCTGGGCGTTGTAGTAGCTGGTGGTGCGGTCCGGCCCGAGGAGCTGCTTGACCAGGTAGGGGCGCATCTGCCGGCCCTTGTTGGCGACCGAGCCGGCGATCAGCGCCCCCTGCAACGGGGTCATCCGGACGTTGTTCTGGCCGATGGAGGACTGGGCCAGCGCGGCCGGGTCGGTGCCGCCGTCGGGGTTCTGCATGTCCCCGGTCCGGCTGGCCGCCACCGGCAGGCCCCCCTCGCCGAGCTGGCCGACGGTGAGGTCGTCCTGCTCGAAGCCGAACTGTCGGGCCTTCTCCTTCACCGTGTCCGCGCCGAGCCGGACGCCGAGCTGGGCGAAGCCGGTGTTGCACGACTCGGTGACCGCGTCGATCAGGGTGACCTGCGCCTCCGGGCAGATCGACGCGGCGGCGTTGCGGATCGGCGTGCCCGAGGTCGGCGGGGTCCAGCTCGCCCCGGCCGGGATCTCGGTGTCCTTGCCGACCCCGTTCTCCAACGCGGCGGCGGCGATCACGATCTTGAAGGTGGAGCCGGGTGGCAGGACCTCCGACAGCGCCCGGTTCTTCAGCGGGCCGTCCGGGTCCTGCTCGTACTTGTTGTAGGCCGCCGAGGCCACGTTGGTGTCGTGGTCGACAAGCGGGTTCGGGTCGAAGCCGGGCATCGAGACGAGCGCCTGCACCGCACCGGTACGCGGGTCGATGGCGATCGCCGCGCCCTTCTTCACCCCGTTGCGGTTGTTGCGCAACTGCTCGTACGCGGTGTCCTGGGCGCGCTTGGAGATGCTCAGCAGCACGTTGCCGCCGCCGGTCTCGTCACCGGTGAACATGTCCTTGATCCGGTTGCCGAGCAGGGCGTCGCTGGTACCGGCGAGGAAGTCGTTCTCCAACCGCTCGATGCCGGTGTCGGCCAGGTTGACCGGCTTGTAACCGAGCACGTGGGCGTACTTCGACCCGCCGGGGTAGGTGCGCTGGAACTTCAGCTTGCCGCCGGTCTCCTTGCTGGTGGCCACGGCGGTGCCGCCGGCCTCGATGTTGCCCCGCCGACGCTCGTACTCGGCCACCTGGACCCGGCCGTTGTAGTCGCTGTTGCGGTACTCGTCCGCCTTGTAGGCCTGGATCCAGTTCAGGTTGGCGAAGAGCAGCCCGAACAGGACCATGACGACGACGCCGACGCGGCGCAGGGGCGCGTTCACGGGCGGATCACCTCCGTGGGAGCACCGTGCAGCTGTTCCGGCGGACCACCACCGGGTCGGCCCGCCGTGCCGCCACCCTGGGCCACCGGCCGCCGGGCGGCGTCGGAGATCCGCAGCAGCACCGCGATGAGCAGCCAGTTCGCCATCAGCGACGAACCACCGGCGGAGAGGAACGGGGTGGTCTGACCGGTCAGCGGGATGAGCTTGCTGATCCCGCCGACGATCACGAAGACCTGCAGGCCCAGGGTGAAGGCGAGACCACCGGCGACCAGCTTGCCGAACGAGTCCCGCACCGCCAGCCCGGCCCGCAGCCCCCGCTCGACGATGAGCAGGTAGACCACCAGCAGCGCGGTCAACCCGAACAGGCCGATCTCCTCACCGATGCCGGCGAAGATGAAGTCGTTCTGCACCTCGGGGATCTCCAGCGGCTCCCCGGCGCCCGGCCCGGAGCCGAACAGGCCGCCGCTGCCCAGACCGAGCAGCCCCTGCACCAGCTGGTAACCCCGGTCGTACGGCTCGGCGAACGGGTCGAGCCAGATCTCGGCGCGGGTGTAGAAGTTGGCGAACGGGCCACCCACCGTGCCCCCGAGCACGTACGCGAGGTAGGCGCCGCCGAAGAAGAGGACCAGACCGATCAGCAGCCAACTGACCCGTTCGGTGGCGATGTAGAGGGTCACCACGAACATGCCGAAGTAGAGCAGCGAGGTGCCGAGGTCCTTCTCGAAGACCAGGACCAGCAGACTGATCATCCACACCCCGAGCACCGGGCCGAGGTCCCGGCCGCGCGGGAAGTCGATGCCGAGGATGCGGCGGCTGGCCAGCGAGAGCACCTCACGCTTGCGGACCAGGTAGTAGGCGAAGAAGACCAGCAGCGCCAGCTTGGCGAACTCACCGGGCTGGATGCTGAACCCGCCCACCCTGATCCACAGCTTCGCGCCGTTGATCTCGGAGAACCGGCCGGGCAGCACCGCCGGGATCATCACCAGCACGATGCCGGCCAGCCCCAGGGTGTACGCGTACCGGGAGACCGCCCGGTGGTCACGCATCAGCACCAGCAGGCCGGCGGCGAGGACCACCGCGGCCAGCGTCCAGGCCAGCTGCCGGCCGCCGGTGCCGGCGAAGATGGCAAGCGTCTCCCGGTCGGCCGGGGCGGCCTTGCCGAGGTCGAGCCGGCGCAGGAAGCCCACCCCGATGCCGTTGAGCAGAGCGACCGCCGGCAGCAGGGCCGGATCGGCGAACGGCGCCAGCCACCTGATCACCAGGTGCATGCCGAGGAAGACCAGCCCGAGCGCGGCGGCCGGCATCCAGAAGTCGCGGGTGACGGTGTCGAGCAGGTTCGCCTCGACGATCGCCCCGTACGCGGCCACCAGCACCATCGCCAGCACCAGCAGGGACAGTTCGGCGTTACGCCGGGACCGCGCCAGACGTACGCCGGGCCGCTCGCCCGTCGCGACGGGCGAGACTACCGGGTGGGCCGCTGCGGTCAAGGAGGTGTCCCTCGGATCTCAGCCGACGGTCACTCGGGCGACCGGCAGCCCGCCGGGTCTCCGGCCGGCGGAACCGCGTCGGAGGCCGAGGCGTCGGGTGTGGTGGGCGGCGTGGGAGTGCCGTTGGCACCCGGGACCCCGGTCGCGCCGGGGCTGGGTGAGCCCGGGACGGCCGGCGCCGACGAGTTCGCCGGCACGGGTGAGCCGGTGATCAGCGGCGGCACCGGCGGGCAGACCGGCTTGAGGTTCGGGTTGGTCGGGTCGTCGCTGGTCAGCTCGGCCAGCCGGCGCAGTGCGTCCGGTCGGCTCTTGGCCTGGATGCCCTGCTTGACCTGCTCCTGGGCGGCCAGGGTGAGGTCGTCGAGCTTGGCCTGGCTGGTCGAGTGCACGCTGGACAGGTCGAGGCCGGCCACCTGGCCGGGGACGCCGCGGAAGACCGCGAGCTGCCCGCTGTCGGTCGCCCCGACGTAGTACTGCCGCTGGGTGTAGCTCCAGCCGGCGAACAGGCCACCACCGAGGATGACCAGCAGGGCCGCCAGCATCGCCGCGGTGCGCAGCGGCCGGCGCGGGCGCTCCGGGTCGTCGTCCCGGTTGGCCGCCGGCTCCTCCGGCGCGGCCGGACGCGGCGCGGACAGCGCCGACGCGCGGGCGGCCGGGGTCGAGTCGTCGGCGGCGGTGGCCATACCCCGGTCCCGGGCCGCGGCCCCGCCGACGATCGGGCTCGCCTCGACGATGTCCTGGTCGGTGGCGTCCGCGATGATCACGGTGATGTTGTCCGGGCCGCCGCCGCGCAGGGCGAGCTGCACCAGCCGCTCGACGCACTGCTGCGGGTCGGTGTACTCGCGCAGGCTGTCACCGATGGTCTCCGCGCTGACCACGCCGGAGAGGCCGTCGCTGCAGATCAGGTAGCGGTCCCCGGGCAGCACCTGCCGGACGCTGTATTCCGGGTCGATGTCCCGGCCGTCGAGGGCGCGGGTGAGCAGCGAGCGCTGGGGGTGGCTGCTCGCCTCCTCCGCGCTGATCCGCCCCTCGTCGACGAGCATCTGGACGTAGGTGTCGTCCTTGGTGATCTGGGAGAACTCACCGTTGCGCAGGAGGTAGGCCCGCGAGTCACCGATGTGGACCATGCCGAGCTTGCTGCCCGAGAAGAGGGTCGCGGTGAGCGTGGTGCCCATCCCCTCCAGCTGCGGGTTGGCGTCCACCGTGTCGCGGAGCTGCTGGTTGGCGGTGCCCACGGCCGATCGCAGCGCGTCGACGAGCGCGTCCCCCGGGACGTCCTCGTCGAGCGGCGCCATGGCACCGATGACGATGTTGCTGGCGACGTCACCGGCGGCCATGCCGCCCATGCCGTCGGCGACGGCGAGGAGCCGCGGCCCGGCGTAGACGGAGTCCTGGTTTCCGTCTCGGATCAGACCGCGGTCGCTGTGGGCCGCATAGCGCAGGGTCAGAGTCATGGCCGTAATTCGAGAGAGGTGCGGCCGATACGGATCGGCACGCCGAGGGGGACGGGGGTTGGTCCGGTGACCTTAGCGCGATCGAGGTACGTGCCGTTAGTCGAACCGAGATCCTCGACGAACCACTGCCCGTCCCGGGGCACCAGCCGGGCGTGCCGGGCGGAGGCGTAGTCATCGGTGATGACGAGGGTGGAGTCCTCGGCCCGACCGATGGTGATCTGCGCTTCACCGAGGGTGATCCGGGTGCCGGCGAGCTGGCCGGCGGTGACCACCAACTGGTGGGCCGCCCGACCCCGCTTCACCTTCGCCGGCTTCGCCGCCTGCTGCTGGGTGGAGGCCCCGACCGCGCGCGGCGCGGCCACCAGCCGCCCCGACCGGGCGCCCGCGAAGAGATCCCGACGGATGACACCGACCACCGTGAACACGAAGATCCACAGCAGGATGAGGAACCCGAACCGGGCGACGGTGATGACGAGTTCCGGCAAGGCGGGTCAGCCGTCCACGCGGAAGGTCAGCGTCGTGGTGCCGAGCTGGATCATGTCGCCCGGGTTCAGGGCGACGGCCGAGACCCGCTGGCCGTTGACCATGGTGCCGTTGGTCGACCCGAGGTCGGTCAGCACGACCTGGCCGCCGTCGAAGTCCAGCCGGGCGTGTCGGCGGGAGATCCCGACGTCGGGCAGGCGCAGGTTGGCCTGGTCACCCCGGCCGATCACGGTCGAGCCCATCTGCAACGGGTAGGTACGGCCGTCGCCGGAGACCAGCCGGACGTTGCGCGCGCCGCCGCCGTGGCCGGGCGGCGGGCCGTAGCCGCCCCCCTGGTCGTACGACGGGTAGGCCGGCGGGCCGGGGTCGTAGCCGCCCGGGGAGGAGACCGGAGCGACCTCGCCGCCGGTGTAGACCTCGGCGGTGACCCGGAACATGCCGGTGTCCAGCCCCTCGCCACGCTCGACCTCGACGATCACGTCGCCGTAGACCGTCCACGCCTGCTCGCCGATGAACTCCGCCTGCGACTGGGCCAGCTCCTGGGCCAGGGCGGCGGCGTACGGCGCCAACCGGCTGTGGTCGTACGGGGAGAGATCGATCACGTAGCGGTTCGGCACCAGGGTGCGGCCACCAGCGAGGATGGCCTTGTGCGCCTCGGCCTCCCGCTGCATGGCGTTGAGGATCTCCACGGGGTGGACCACCCCTTTGAAGACCTTGGCGAAGGCCCCTTCTACCAGGCCTTCCAGACGCTTCTCGAAGCGTTGCAGCACGCTCACCGGCTCCTCCTCGGGTCCCGAGGACATGATGGTATCTGGACGGCGCGCATGCAGCTCGCGCGCCGCTCGGCCACCGCGCGGCGGCCCGTTCGGAGCGGCCCTCCGGACCGTGCTACTCTTTCGTCCGCCACGAAGGGTGACCGCTCGCAGGAACGGTAACCGGTCGAGGCGAGACCACAGGACCGGGTAGGATGTTCCGGGCCCGCCGGAGACGGCGGGGTCGACGCTTCCGACCGCGTTCGAGGGTCGTGCCACGGGGATGTGGCGGAATGGCAGACGCGCACGGTTCAGGTCCGTGTGTCCGAAAGGACGTGGGGGTTCAACTCCCCCCATCCCCACCACCAGACGAGGGCTCCGTAGCTGCGGGGCCCTCACTTCGTATCGGGGCGTACCGGACGTCAGGCTATGCTCCGATGGTTTTTTCCAGCCTCCTACCTTGACCAGGAGTGTCGTGTGAGTGTCGCGTTGGTGACCGGGTCGGGCGGTCTGATCGGTTCCGAGGCGGTCCGGCACTTCGCCGGGCTCGGCCTGGACGTGGTCGGCATCGACAACGACATGCGGCAGGAGTTCTTCGGTGCCGAGGCCTCGACCGCGTGGAACGTCCGGCGGCTGGCCGACGAGCTGGGGTCGGCGTACGCGCACCACAGCATCGACATCCGCGACCGGGACACCCTCGGCAAGCTCTTCGCCCGGTACGGCCGGGACATCGCCGTGGTGATCCACACCGCGGCCCAGCCGTCGCACGACTGGGCGGTGCGGGACCCGTTCACCGACTTCGACGTCAACGCCGTCGGCACCCTCAACATCCTGCAGAACGTGCGGGAGCACTGCATCGCCGCGCCGCTGATCCACTGCTCGACCAACAAGGTCTACGGCGACCGGCCGAACAGCCTGCCGCTGGTGGAGCAGGAGACCCGGTGGGAGATCGAGCCGGGGCACCCGTACGAGCAGGGCATCCGCGAGGACATGTCGATCGACGCCTGCCTGCACTCGGTCTTCGGGGCCTCCAAGGTCGCCGCCGACGTGATGGTGCAGGAGTACGGCCGCTACTTCGACATGCGGACGGCCTGTTTCCGGGGCGGCACGCTGACCGGCCCGGCGCACTCGGCGACCGAGCTGCACGGCTTCCTCGGGTACGTGATGCGGGCCAACATGGAACGCCGCACCTACAAGATCTTCGGGTACCAGGGCAAGCAGGTCCGGGACGCCATCCACAGCTCGGACGTGGTGTCGGCGTTCGAGGCGTTCTTCCGGGAGCCGCGCTCGGCGGCGGTCTACAACCTGGGCGGCGGCCGGCACTCCAACACCTCCAACCGGGAGGCGTTCGCCCTGGCCGAGGAGATCACCGGCCAGGAAATGATCACCGAGTACGTCGACGCGAACCGGATCGGCGACCACAAGTGGTGGATCGGCTCGAACGAGGCGTTCCAGGCCGACTACCCGGGCTGGAAGCAGGTCTACGACGTACCCATGATCATGCGGGAGATCTACCAGGCCAACGTCGACAAGTGGGTGCCGGGAGCATGACCGGGCAGGGCAAGCGGAACGTCCTCGGCGTCCTGGTCGACGCCACCGACTACGCCTCGGCGACCGAACAGGTGGTCGCGGCGGCCCGGGACCGCCGGCCGCTGGCGCTGACCGCGCTGGCCGTGCACGGGGTGATGACCGGGGTCCTCGACCCGGCGCACAACGCCCGGCTCAACTCGTTCGACGTGGTCACCCCGGACGGCCAGCCGGTGCGCTGGGCGCTCAACCTGCTGCACCACGCCGGCCTGGCCGACCGGGTCTACGGCCCGACGCTGACCCTGCACGTGCTGCGCCGCTTCGCCGACGAGGGCCTTCCGGTCTACCTGTACGGGTCGACCGAGGAGACGCTGGCGAAGCTCATCCCGGCGCTGGAGCGGATGTTCCCGGCCCTGAAGATCGCCGGGGTGGAGCCGTCGAAGTTCCGCGCCGTGCAGCCCGGCGAGGACGTCGAGATCGCCGACCGGATCCGGGCCAGCGGCGCCCGGCTCGTCCTGGTCGGCCTGGGCTGCCCCCGCCAGGAGGTCTTCACGTACGCGATGCGGCCCCTGCTGGACATGCCGCTGATGGCCGTCGGCGCGGCCTTCGACTACCACGCCGGCCTGCTCCGGCAGCCGCCGCCGTGGATGCAGCGGGCCGGCCTGGAGTGGTTCTGGCGGCTCGGGCTGGAGCCGAAGCGGCTCTGGCGGCGGTACGTCATCCTCAACCCGGCCTACCTGACCCGTCTCGCCGGCCAGAAGACCGGACTGTGGAAGGCCCGGCCGCCGGCTCCGGCCACCGAACGGCCGGCCACCTTCGCGGTCTGATCCGTCCACTGCGGACGACCGGCCGGGGATGACGACCCGGTCGGTCCCGTGCCGCTGGACCGACCGGCCGGGACACGGCCACCCCTACGGGATGCTCCGGGGTGGGAACAGGGGCTCGTCCCGGATTCGCCGCCCGCCGTTGTGGGCAAGGCTGTGTCCATGGATGGGCATCTCATCGTGCTGCTGTCGATCGCCGCCGTCTGGCTCGCCGCCGGCGTCGTGGCGGACGGACTCCCCCGGCTGGACCGGGCCCGCGCCCTGCGACGGCGTACCGGATGGCTGCTCGCTCTCTCCGTCGCCGGGCTCGCCCTGACCGCGACGGTGCTGGCCGCCGGCACGATCAGCGGCGGGGACACCCCGGTCGACCGGGCCGCCGGGCAGCTTCCGCTGGTGGCCGTGCCGGCGCTCGCGGTGGCCGCCTGCACGGTGCGCCGGGTCCGCCGGCTGCGGGCCGGGGCGGGCGCGTTCACCGCCGCGCCGGAGACCCCCGCGCCGTACGGCCTGCGGGCCGCCGCCGGGCACCCGCTGATCGGGCTGCCCGTACAGGTGACCGCGCTGGCCACCCTGCCGGGCCTGCTGCGGGCCGGCGGGCTCGACCTGAGCGCCGGCACCGGGGTGACCGGGGTGGCGCTCACCGTCGGCGGGCTGGCCGTCCTCGCCATCGGGGTACGCCACGGGCTGCGGCACAGCCGGCTCGCCGAGCGGACCCTGCCGGGCACCCGCCCCGCGCTGGCCGGGCTGCCCGCCTCATCGGCTGCGGCCGGCTCCCTGCACGTATAGCAGTTCCAGGATCGCCCGGGTCGCCTCGAACCACCGGTCCAGCCAGCCCGGCGGCGGGACGCTGCCCTTCGGCGGCAGCTCCAGCAGCAGGCCGCGCAGCAGCGGGTGGTCGACGAGCGACTCGGGGGGTTCCGTCGGCCAGCCGGCCGGCGGGAACGACGGCTCGGTGAGCGGGTTCGGGTCGAGCGAGGGCAGCGACAGCGACGAGCCGGCCTGCTCGGGGGCGGGGGTGTTGTCGCGGCCCAACTCGGTGTCGGCGGCGCCGACCTCGGTGAGCACGGTGTCGCGGCGCGCGCCACGGTACTTCCCGCCGAACCGTTCGGTCTTGCCGGGGCCGTTGGTGAGGTTGTCTGAGCCGATCGTCGTCATCTGCGTATCGCCTGCCTCGCTCGGTTGCCGCCACCTGCGGCGGATCGTCGACCAGCGCCGTACCGAGGGGTTCAACGACCCGGGGCGCGAGTGGCGACGGGCCGGCCGGGGAGTGTCCCCCGACCGGCCCGCGGTCAACGCCACGCTGCGTTGGTCAGTGTTGGCCGAACGCGCCGTTCCGAGCGTCGGCGACGAAGGCGTTCCATTCCCCGGGGGCGAATACGAGGGCGGGACCTGTCTTGTCCTTCGAGTCCCGTACCCCGACCGCCCCGATCACGTAAGCCACCTCGACGCAGTTGTCACAGTTCGGCCCGCTTCTTGAGCTCTTGAACCAGGTTGCCTGCGTCAGGTCCTCGGGGAACCTCTTGGTCGCCATTTCCACAACGGCTCCTCTGCCAGTTCTGCGATGTGTGCTATGGACTCCTCCGGTCGCCTGGCCACTGCTCGAATGTGATCGAAGATGAAGCTGTACTTCTGTAGCTCGTCGCTCTTCTCCAGGAAGAGCCCACCCGTGGCGTTCTCCGCGTACACGACATCCGGATCAACCGATTCGGGGAAGCTGAGAATGGTGAACGTCCCGTCCATGCCGGCGTGCGCTCCCACCTCGAAGGGCAGGACCTGCAACGTCACGTTCGGCAGTTCGGCCACCTCCACCAGCCGCCTGAGCTGGTTACGCATCACCGCGTCACCGCCCACCGGCCGACTCAACACCGCTTCATCGAGCACCACCCACAGATCGACCGGATCGTCCTGGGTCAACAACGACTGACGGCCCAGTCGGACACGCACCCGTTGTTGCACCTGGTCGGCGGTGAAGTCCGGGCGGGCGGCCTGGATCATCGCGCTGGCGTACTCCTCGGTCTCCAGCAGACCGGGCACGACCTGCTGTTCGTACGCGCGGATGGAGCCGGCCGCCGCCTCCAGGCCGACGTACGCCCCGACGAGCACCGTGCTGTAGGGATGCCACCACCCCTTCTGCCGCGCCTCGCGGGCGATCTGCACCAGTTCCTCGCTCTCCACGCCCACCACCCCGTAGATGCGGAGCATGTCCCGCACGTCGCGGGGTGTCGCGGAGGTGTGTCCGGTCTCGATCCGCGAGACCTTGGAGGCGGAGCACTCCAGTTGCTCGGCGACGGCCTCTATGGTGATTCCGGCACCGTCGCGCAGGCGGCGCAGCTCGGCCCCGAGCCGACGACGCCGGATGGTGGGGCTCCGCCGTTCGCTCATCGCATCGCCCCAGGTGCCGATGACGGGGGAAGCTGGTGCCTCGCGCTCACCCGGTTACCTCCGGTCGATCGCGCCTGCGTCCACACCCGCCGGGGGCGCGACCGACGGGCGGCGGGCGATCGTTCGCGGCAAAGGGGTGGAACCGGTCGTCGGCCGGCCGCGTCGGGCGGAACCGCGTCCAGTGTGCCGCTCCGGAGTCGGCGTGATCAAGCGCCCGGTTCACGTGTCGCCTTCGCGTATCGGCAAAAGTCTACGTGCAACTTGCATCCCGCATCACACTGATGCACTCTGTCCGTATGGTTCGAGTCACTCACCGTTTCCGGTCGATTTCCCGGTGTGATCATCACCCGGGGCTCGCCCGGCCGGGTGGGTGCCCCGGGCCGCAGGAGTCCACGAGACCTGCCCCGGGTTGATGACCCCGCCGCTGCACGCCCGAAGGCTGCGGCGGCGGGAGCGGTAACACCCGTGAGCAGCCGGGTGATGGCCGGGTGGCGCGATCCACCACCAGCGGGTACGCCCCCGGCCACCACCACAACGAGCACCGGCCCGCGAGGCACAACCCCGTCGCCGGAAACGCATCCGTCCCCGTTCCGCACCGGCCGGCCACGCGACGCCGGCCATATCCTCCCAGGAGCCCATGTGCTTCCCCGCTCCGGTGACGTTCTGCACGTGACCCGCGCCGCCAGTGTGCAGTTCCTCCGACCGATCACCTTCCGGGTGATCCGGGTGCTCGACTGGCCGACGTACGACGGCTGGCTCTGGCTCGACGGCTACCAGCTGAACGCCGCGGGCGACGCGGTCAGCCGCCGCTCGATCTTCGTCCAGCGGGCCGGGCTGACCCAGCTGCGGGCCGCAGCCGTACCGCGTCAGCACACCGCGCGGTCGCGCCGGCCGGTCAACCGCGCGCCGATCGCGGTGGGCTGACTCCCCGATTACCCGGCCGGAGGGCGTACCGCCGCCATAGACTCGGTACGCCCACCCCGGCGAACGTCTCCACCCCGCGCGTATCCGGCCCCTGAACCTGGGATGGCCATGGTCTATCTGCCCGCCGCGCGGCGGCACCACAGGTCCCGCCTCGGACACGCCTTCGGGCTGCTGGTCCTGATCGGCACGGTCCTCACCCTCGTGGTGGTGGCCCGCTACCCGGCCGAGTCGGCCACCCGGCTCGCCGAGCCGGTGCCGGCCCCCGAGATCACCGTGGCCGAGCCCGCCGACGCCCCGCCCGGCGACGGTACGCGGCCCGAGCCGGCACCGCCCGCCGGGAGCCGGCCCGACACCCCACCCGGGGACGACCTGCCGGCCGACGGCGACGAAGCGGCCGACCCGGGCGGGGACCGAGGGACGACTCAGTCCGGGGTCGGCGGCGGTGGGGCCTCCGCGCTCGCCGAGCCCCGGCACCCGTCGGACGACCCGCAGACCGTCGCCCAGTCGCTGTTCTACTCCGGCCTGCTCGGGCTGGCCATCTCCCTGGCCGGGCTGGGCCTGGTGGGGACCCGACGCCGGATGTGGTGAGCCGGGCCGGCGGAACGCCCCGGGCCCGTCACCCGGTGGGGGTGGCGGTCGGGGTGGCGGTGCCGGTCGGCGACGCCGACGGCTCGGCGGCCACCACCAGGGTCACCTCGTCACCCGGCCTCACCGGCCGGCCGGCCTCCGGATCGGTGGACAGGACGGTGCCGGGTGGCCGGTCCGACTCCCGCGTCTGCACCCGGGAGGACAACCCGAGCCGCCCCAGCAGCGCCTCCGCCGTCTCCTGGGAGAGGCCGACCAGCGGCGGCACCGCGATCGCCGCCGGCTCGGTCGACGGCGCGGTGGTCGGTGGGGTCGTCGGCGGCCCGGTGGTCGGCGCGGTGGTGGGCGGTGCGGTGCTCGGGGCGGCGCCCGTCGTCGGCACGGCCGTCGGCGGTGGGGTCGGTGTCCCGTCCGACGGGGTGTCCACCGCCCGCAGGGCCAGCCAGATCCCCACCCCGACCAGCCCCAGCAGGACGAGCCCGAGCACCCCCAGCAGGATCGGCGTCCACCAGCGTCGGCCGCGCTGCTCCTCGGCGTACCACTCGGCCGGCTCCCGGGGGTCGGCGGCCCGTGGCGGCGGCACCCCGGCCCGACCGGACCAGACCGGCGCACCGGCCGGCTCGGGCCGGGTCGTCCCGTCGGCGGGTGGCAGCGGGCGGGTCGCGTCCACCGGCTCCTGCCGGGCGGTGGCGTCGACCGGGAGCGGCCCACCCGCCGGGGGCCGGTCCGCCGGCAGCGGCGCGGTCCGGTCGGCAGCCGGCAGCCGGCCGGTCGCGTCGTCGGGTGGGCGGGGCAGTGGGCGGGTCGCGTCGTCGGCGGGTGGGTCCTGGCGGTCGTCGCTCATCGCACGTCCTCTCGCCACCTGGCGGACGGCGGGCGCTCGACCCACCGTGCGCGGCCCCGGGCCGGCCAGGCGGGCGTGGCCCTCGGCCCCACCACGGTAACGGTCGGGGCCGGCATCCACCGGGACCGGCGCGGCGACCCGCCCGTCAGCCCGTCGGCGTCGCCCCGGCGGTCGGCGTCGGTCGGTCACCGCAGGAGATGGCGACCTGGTCGTTCCAGTGCGCGGTCGCGTCGGCCGCCGGCACCTGGGCGGTGACCTCACCACGGTTGCCGGTGGGGTACCGGGGGAACAGGCCCACCTCGCCCAGTTCGTCGGCGGCGTCGTCGCAGTCCTCGCCGATCAGGTCCGGCACCTCGACCTCGGGTGCCGGCCCGCTGACCTCGACCCGCACGGTGGTGCCCGGCTTCACCGACGTGTCCTGGGCGGGCACGGTACGGGTCACCGTCCGGCCCGATCCGGTGCCGAACACCAGCCGCCAGCCGAGCTTCCGGTCGTGCAGCGCGTCCCGCGCCTTCTCGAAGTCGAGCCCCACCAGCCGGGGCACGGTCAACCCACCACCGGTGGCGGCGGGGGGCGGGGGTGTGGTGGCCCGCGCGGTGGTCGGCCGGGCGGTGGTCGGCGCGTCGACCGGGGTGGACGGTCCGCTGGCCGCCGCTGCCGGGGTGGCGCCGGTCTCCGGGTCGCCGGGGTCGGCCAGCACCCATCCGACGGTGCCCCCGACGGCGGCCAGCAGGACCGTCGCCAGGGTGCCGCCGAGCAGCAACGTGCCCCGGCCCGGCCGGTCCCGTTCCACACTGTCCTGTTCGGTGTACTCGTCGTCCATGCCGCTCCCCCGCCTCGTCCCCGAAACGGTACCGGCCGCCGCCCAGCGGTCACCGGCCGTGCTCCGGCGGTCGTCCGACTCGCCGCCTCGACCAGGGAACGCTACAGTCCCGGCATGGCGGGACGCGGCTGGGGAGGATCGGTGCTCACCGCGCTGGGCGTCGCCGCCGGTGTGGGCGCCGCGCAGTTGGGCTTCGGCTACGGCCTGGGCATCATCAACTGGACGCCGGTCGACGCCGGAGCCACCGAGCCGTCCTGGTTCGCCAGCCTCGCCTGGGCGACCTGGATCGCCGCCGTCTCCACCGTCGCCGGGGCGGTCTGCGCCCAACGGCTGCACGAGCGGGGCGGGGACGTCGCCGCCGGTAGCGCGCTGCACCGGGTCACCCTCGCGGTGGCCGGCGCGGTCGGCGCGCTGATCACCGTACTGCTGGTCGCGGTGCCGTCGCGGGCCGCGTCCGTACCGGAGACCTTCTCGCCGCAGACCGTCGCGGCCGGGTACGCCGGGGTGGGCGTGCTGGTGGGGCTGGTGGTGGCGGTCTGGGCGCTGCACTCACGGGCCGCCGCGACGAACGTGATCGCCACCGTCGGCTGGCTCTGGCTGCTGGCCGTGGTCTCCGTCGTCGACGGGGTGCTCGCCGGCCGGGGGCTGACCAGCGCCCAGCTCGGCATCTGGCAGATCGCCCAGGACAGCCCCCGGTTCTGGTGGCGGGACCACCTCTACTGGCCGGGCGCGCTGCTCGCCCTGGGCTCGGCCCTGCTGATCGGCGCGTCGGCCGCCCGACGGGCCGCCCGGACGCCCGAGCTGCGGCTCGGTGCGGTGGTCTCCGGGGCCGCCGGGCCGCTGCTCGTCGCGGTGGCCTACTTCCTCGCCGTGCCCCGGCTGGCCACGATCTCCCCGGCCCAGGTCTCCGCCCACCTCGTCGCGCCCTACGCGGTCATCGTCGGCGCGGCCGGGTCGGTGCTGGTGGCCTCGCTCGCCCAGCGGGCCGAACGACGGGCCGCCGCCCGGACGACGCCGTCGGTGCCCCGTCCCCGTGCCGGCGAACCGGACGACCTGCCGGCCGGCACCGACCCGGTCGCACCCGCCGAACCGGACACCCGGCCCGACCTCCCGGCCGCTGCGGCGGACCCGCCGACCGGCCCCGTGGACACCGCCCCCGACCGGGAGTCGACCTCCCCCACCGGCACGACCGGTCCGGCCGACCCGGGCGGTGACCCGGCACCGCTGCCGGACGCCGGGGGCGGTTCCGCTCCCTCGGCGGTCGGTCGGGCCCGGCCGGTCCGCCGGGGTCGCAGCGCCCCGGCAGCCGGTGCGACGCCCGCCGGACCCCGGACGGACCAGGACCCCGGATCGCCCGGTGGCGGCCAGCCGGAGGGCGACCCGGCGGGGGTGCGCCCGACGGACCCGCCCGCCGTGCCCAGGCCCCGCCCCGGTCGCCGCACCCCCTGACCGTCGACCGCCGCCCCGGGGCTCAGTCCACCGGCCAGGTGTGCACCGGTTCGTTGCTGCGCTGGAGTTCGGCGTACCGGTTGGCCATGTGGCGCAGCGCCGCGTCCCGGTCCAGGTTGCGCTGCCGCTGCGCGGCCCACACCGTCTCGGTCTGCCAGACCGCGCCGTTGCGGCCGGTACGGCAGCGCTGCTCGATGATGCCGAGCAGCCGGTCCCGTTCGGCGGGGGCGACACCGAACCGGTCCAGCCCGGTGGCCGCCTTCGGCAGGAGCGTGTCGAGGACCAGCTTGGTGACCGGCACCTCGCCGAGCCGGGGCCAGTGCAGCACGGCGTCCATGCCCCGTCGGGCGGCGGCGTGGAAGTTCTCCTCGGCGGAGCTGAAGGTGAGCTGGCTCCAGATCGGCCGGTCGGACTCGGCCAGCCCGCGCGCCAGCCCGAAGTAGAAGGCGGCGTTGGCCAGCATGTCGACCACGGTCGGGCCGGCCGGCAGCACCCGGTTCTCCACCCGCAGGTGCGGGCGGCCGTTCATGATGTCGTACACCGGGCGGTTCCAGCGGTAGACGGTGCCGTTGTGCAGCCGCAGCTCGGACAGTTGCGGGACGCCACCGGCGTGCAGCACCTCGACCGGGTCCTCGTCGGCGCAGATCGGCAGCAACGGCGGGAAGTACCTGACGTTCTCCTCGAACAGGTCGAAGATCGAGGTGATCCAGCGTTCCCCGAACCACACCCGGGGGCGTACCCCCTGGGCCTTCAGCTCGTCCGGGCGGGTGTCGGTGGCCTGCTGGAACAGGGCGATCCGGGTTTCGGCCCAGAGTTGCCGGCCGTAGAGGAACGGCGAGTTCGCGCCGACGGCGACCTGGACGCCGGCGATGGCCTGGGAGGCGTTCCAGTAGTCGGCGAAGCTGTCCGGCGCGACCTGGAGGTGGAACTGGAGGCTGGTGCAGGCGGCCTCGGGGACGATCGAGTCGGTGTGCGTCCGCAGCCGCTCGACTCCCCGGATGTCCAGTTCGATGTCCTCGCCCCGGGCGCCGACGATCTGGTCGTTGAGCACCCGGTACCGCTCGTTGGTGGAGAGGTTGTCGGCCACCAGGTGCCGTTCGGTCAGGGTGGGCAGGATGCCGACCATGACGATCCGGGCGTTCGAGCGGGCCGCCCGCTCGTCGGCCCGGGTGAGGCTGCTGCGCAGGTCGCTCTCGTAGTGGGCGAAGCCGCCCCCCTCGATCAGCCGGGGCGCGGCGTTCAGTTCCAGGTTGAACTGGCCGAGTTCGGTCTGGAAGAGCGGGTCGGCGATGGCGGCGAGGATCTCGTCGTTGCGCATCGCCGGTTCGGCGTCCGGGTCCATCAGGTTGAGTTCGATCTCCAGACCGGTCATCGGCCGGTCGGCGTCGAAACCGAAGTCGTCGAGCATCAACGCGAAGACGTCCAGGCAGCGCCGCACCTTCTGCCGGTAGCGGACCCGGTCCTCCCGGGAGAACGCGCCCTGCTCGACGTCCCTACCCATGTTTCCTCCAGGCGTGAGACGCGCGGGGCGGTGACCGTCCCGGCGCGCAGTGTGAACCACCATAAGAGCGCCCACGCGCCGGGGCCAGTGCCCACCGGGTATGCGCTGTCCCGCTTCTCTACCCAGCGGCCGTCCACCAGCACCGGATGTCGCCGTCGCCGGACAGTGACAATCCGCACGCGGGCACGGGGAAGCCCCCGCTCGCGGTGAGCGGGGGCTTCGACGTGCCGGGCTCAGGCCTGCCGGATGGCCTCGCCCTCGATCTCGATCTTGATCTTCTTGCCGACCAGCACGCCACCGGTTTCCAGGGCGACGTTCCAGGTCAGGCCGAAGTCCTCGCGGTCGATCTCGGTGCTGGCGGTGAAGCCGAACACGTCGGTGCCGAACGGGGTGCGGCCGACGCCCTCGAACTCGACCTCCAGCTCGACCTGGCGGGTGACGCCCTTGATGGTGAGGTCACCGAGCAGGACGAACTCGTTGCCGTCGTGGGACTTCACGGCGGTGCTGCGGTATTCCAGCGTCGGGAACTGCTCGACGTCGAGGAACTCGGGGCTGCGCAGGTGGCCGTCCCGGTCGGCCTGGGCGGTGTTGATGCTGGCCGCCTGGATGGTGGCGGTGACCGAGGACTGCAACGGGTCCTCGGCGACGGTGATGGTGGCGGTGGCGTCGGCGAACTCGCCGCGTACCTTGCTGACCATCATGTGGCGGGCGACGAAGCCGACCCGCTTGTGCGCGGCGTCCAGCAGGTAGGTGCCGGCAGCGGGGATGGTGAGGCCGTCCCAGTCGCGGGTAACCGACTCGGTGCTGGTCATGTAACTGCCCTCCGGGGAAGATTGTTTAGTAGCCCAACGACTGCCTGAGCAACTATAACCGCAGCAATATTCCCCGTGTCAAGCACTGCTAGGATGGCCAGGTGGACGAGACTGTGTTCGACGACCCCCGGATCACCGCCGTCGGCCTCCTGGTCGAGGCGCACGCCGGGCTGACCGCCCGGTTCACCGCGCAGTACGAGGAGCACGGCGTCTCCGCGGTCGAGTTCGAGGTGCTGATGCGCCTGGCCCGCTCCCCCGGCAACCAACTGCGGATGACCGACCTGGCCGCACAGACCTCCCTGTCCACCAGCGGCGTCACCCGGGTGGTGGACCGGATGGAGCGCGACGGGCTGCTCCGGCGTCGCGCCTGCCCGTCCGACCGGCGCAGCTCGTACGCGGTGGTCACCCCGGCCGGCATGCAGCGGCTGGACGAGACCCTGCCCGGCCACCTCCAGATCATCGAGCAGTGGTTCACCGGTCAACTCGAACCCCGGACCCTCGCCGCCATGCTGGACGGCCTGCGCCGGGTACGCGACGCCGTCCACCCGGGGGCGACCGCCGGCAGCACCGACCAGGCGCCGACCGACGAGCCGCCGTCCTGCTGACCGCCCGCCAACAGGATGCCGGCGGACCGGCAGAAAAAGCGGCAGAACCCGTCGGCCCCACCGGTCGCAGAGCCGCCGATCGCCGCAAAACGGACGGCCCGGCTGGCTAGCCTTCATCGCGCGGGGGAGCACCGGGGGGTGCCGGCGCGAGCGATTGAGCGAGGGGTTTGACCAGGGGGCTCGTTCGCTCGCGCCACCCCCGCGCCTAGCCCAGCAGACGTTCCTCGTCCGGCAGCAGCCGGATGCCGCCGCGCCGGCACGCCTGCGCCAGCCGCTCCCGCACCTCGGCGGAGCCGGTGCTCACGGCCAACCCGACCAGGGCCTCGACCACGTCCCGCCGGTCCTGACCGGCCGCACCGGCAGCTTCCGCCACCGCGAACCACTCCGCCGCCAACTCCCGGTCCCCCCGGTGCTGGGCCATGGTGCCCTCGATCAGCGCGCAGACCGACTCCTCCGCCCGGACCGGCCCGCCGCCGCCCGGACGACCCCCGGCCGCGCCCGCCTCCGACCGGGACCCGGGCAGCCCCGGACGGCCGTCGCAGCGCAGCTCGGCCAGGACCTCGGCGGCCTCGTCCAGCCGACCCGACCGGGCCAGCGCCAGCCCCACCGTGCCGAGCACCCGCCGTCGGTGCCCCGGATCACCCACCCCGGCCAGCGCGGCGACGACCCGCCGGCCCTGGTCCACCGCGTCACCGTGGCGACCCTCCAGCCGGGCCACCTCGGCCAGGTCGGCACGGGCCAGCAGGCGCAGGCGGGGCTCCCCGCACTGGGCGGCCAGCCGGTCCACCGCGGCCAGCCGCCGCCGGGCCGCCGACAGGTCGGCGAGGCGGATCTCGTGCCAGGCCAGATGGTGCTGGGCGACCGCCATGTCCCGGGTCCGGCCGTGCCGGGTGGCCAGGGTCAGCACCGCATGCGCCTGCTCGGCCGCCTCGTCGTACCCGCCGGTCGCGACCAGCAGGGTGCCGAGGACCGTCCGCGCCGCCAGCTCCCCGGCCACGTCGGCCCGACCGGCCAGCACCGCGAGCGCGGCACGGGCGGCAGGCAGTTCCTGCGCCGCCGCGCCGTGCTCGGCGGCCAGCCGGGCCACCCCGAGCAGCGCCCAGGCCCGCAGCACCGGATCGGCGTCGGCGGTACGGGGATCGGCGAGCAGCCGGCACAGCCACTGCCGGCCGCTGACGTCCCGCCCCCGCATCCGCCACCAGCGGGTCAGCTCGGCGGCCAGCCGCAGCGCGGTGACCGGATCGTCCCCGGCGGCGTGCGCCAGTGCCGCGCCGATGTCCCCGGTCGCCTCGTCGAGCTGACGGACGGCCGCCGGCTGTCGCGCCCCGACCAGGTCCGGTGCGGTACGGGCCACCAACCGGGTGATCACCACCGCGTGCCGGCGACGGACGGCGGTCAGCTCGCCCCGGCCGGCGGCCTGCTCGACGGCGTACTCGCGGACCGCGTCGAGCAGGCGGAACCGCAGCGGCCCGGCACCCCGGACGCTGAGCAGGCCCAACTCGACGAGCCGGTCGAGCAGCGGCACCGGGTCGACCACCACCGACGGGTCCCGGTCGGCCTCGTCGGCGAGCAGTTCCTCGGCCAGTTCCACCGACCACCGGTTGGCGAACACCGAGAGCCGGCGCAACGCGGCCTGCTCCCACCCGTCGAGCAGCCGGTAGCTGGTGGCGACCGCCTCGCGCAGGGTCACCGCGACCGTGGACCGGGCCGGTTCGTCGGTACGCCGCGGCGGCGCGGCCTCCCAGCCCCGCCCGCCGAGATCCGGGCCGGCCAGGTCGAGCACCCGGTCGCCGTACCGGTCGAGCAGTTCGGGCAGGTCGAGGATGCGGCCCCGGGCCGCCATCAGCTCGATCGCCAGCGGCAGGCCGTCGAGGCGGCGGACCAGCGCGGTGAGGGCGGGCAACTCGTCCGGGCCGGGCGGTTCCGGGCGGACCCGGGTCAGCCGGGCGGTGAACAGGGCCGCCGCCGGCCACCGGGCCAGCTCGGCCGGGTCGACCACCCCGGCGGGGGGCACCTCCAGCGGCGCGACCGGGCGGACGAGTTCGCCGGGGATGCCGACCGGATGCCGGCCGGTCGCCACCACCCGCAGGGTGGGCACCGCCGCGACGAGCAGGTGCACCACCTCGGCCACCGGGTCCGGGGCCCGTTCGACCGCGTCGACCAGCAGCAGCGCCGGGCGGCCCCGCAGCCGGGCGGCCAGCTCGGCGAGCCGGGCCGCGCCGAGCACCGCGCAGGCCGCGGCGAGCACGTCGTTGGCGTCGGAACCGGTGCCGACCAGCACCCCGGCCACCCCGCCCGGGTGGGCGTCGGCCACCGCGTGCGCCACGGCCAGGGCGAGCGCGGTCTTGCCCACCCCGGCCAGGCCGACCAGGCTCAGCACCGGCGGCCAGCCGTCGCCGGTCAGTAGGCCGGTCAGCTCGTCGAGTTCCCGTTCCCGGCCGATCAGCTCGACCGGCGGGGGCAGCGCCATCGGCGTACCCGGGAGGTCGGGGTCGCGGGGGACGGTGCCGGCGGCGGGCGCGCGGTGCGGCAGCCCGGCGACGCCCGGGGCGGCCGGGGCGGTCGCGGCCCGGCCCCGGGCGCTGGCGAGGAAGCCGGCGCGCGCCGCGCCGGTCAGGCCGAGCGCCCCGGCGATCAGCTCGGCGGTGGTGCGGTGCGGCCGGTGGGCCCGGCCGCGTTCCAGGTCGCGGACCGTCCGCACGCCGACCCCGGCCCGCTGTGCCAGGTCGGCCTGGGTGAGACCGGCGGCCAGGCGGTGGGCCCGCACCAGCTCCCCGATCGGGGTACGACCACCCGCGCCGGGCGAGTGATCATGATCCGGGG
Source organism: Micromonospora sp. HM134 (assembly GCF_007833915.1). Taxonomy (NCBI): domain Bacteria; kingdom Bacillati; phylum Actinomycetota; class Actinomycetes; order Micromonosporales; family Micromonosporaceae; genus Micromonospora; species Micromonospora sp. HM134. The sequence goes on along the minus strand of NZ_CP041061.1, from coordinate 56,817 downwards.
TCATGGGCAGGAAGGGTACGGACGGGATACGACGCCGGGCAGCCCTTCGTCGGCCTACCGACGAAGGGCTGCGGATACCCGACAGAGAGCCGTTCCCACCCGGCGACGGACCGGTTGCGGGGGTACGGTCACAGGCCCAGGTCGCGGGCGATGATCATGCGCTGCACCTCGGAGGTGCCCTCGCCGATCTCCAGGATCTTGGAGTCCCGCCAGAACCGGGCCACCGGGTACTCGTTCATGAAGCCGTAGCCGCCGTGGATCTGGGTGGCCTCCCGGGCGTTGTCCACGGCGACGGTGCTGGCGTGCAGCTTGGCGATCGCCGCCTGCCGCTTGAACGGCTCGCCGGCGAGCATCCGGGCGGCGGCGTCGTAGTAGGCCAGCCGGGCGGTGTGCGCCTTCAGCTCCATGTCGGCGATCTTGAACTGGATCGCCTGGTAGTTGCCGATCGGCCGGCCGAACGCCTGGCGCTCCTTGGCGTACTTCAGCGACTCGTCGACGCAGCCCTGGGCGAGGCCGACGGCCAGCGCGGCGATGGCGATCCGCCCCTCGTCGAGGATGCGCAGGAACTGGGCGAAGCCCCGGCCGCGCTCGCCGAGCAGGTTCCCGGCCGGCACCCGGCAGTCGTCGAAGGTCAGCTCGTGCGTGTCCGAGGCGTTCCACCCCACCTTCGAGTACGCGGGCGCGACGGTGAACCCGGGCGTTCCCGACGGCACGATGATGGTGGACAGCTCCTTCGAGCCGTCCGGGTTGGTGCCGGTGACCGCGGTGACGGTGACCAGCGCGGTGATGTCGGTGCCCGAGTTGGTGATGAACGCCTTCGATCCGTTGATCACCCACTCGTCGCCGTCCAGGACGGCCCGGGTCTGGGTGCCGCCCGCGTCCGACCCGGTGCCCGGCTCGGTCAGCCCGAACCCCGCGAGGGCCTCGCCGCTGAGCAGCTTCGGCAGCCAACGGGCCTGCTGCTCGTCGGTGCCGAACCGGTAGATCGGCATCGCGCCGAGGGAGACCGCCGCCTCCAGGGTGATCGCCACGCTGGAGTCGACCCGGGCCAGCTCCTCCAGCGCCAGGCAGAGCGCGAAGTAGTCCCCGCCCATGCCGCCGTGCTCCTCCGGGAAGGGCAGGCCGAACAGCCCCATCTTGCCCATCTGCCGGACGATCTCGTACGGGAAGGTGTGCCGCTCGTAGTGCTCGGCGATCACCGGGGCGACCGCCTCGCGGGCGAAGTCCCGCACGCTCTCCCGCAGCGCCTCGTGTTCCTCGCTGAGCCGGAAGTCCATCGGTTCCTCCTGTACGGGTGCCGCCCCGGGCGCTCGTGACGCCGGCGACGACGGATCGGTTGGACGACCGGTCGGACCCGGTCGACGGCGGTGTCGGTGGCTCGGTGCCGACCGGTCGGGCCGGCCGGGGACGGCGGCGGATCACCGGCCGGTCAGACCGGGGTGACCCCGTGCCGTCGGCGGGAGAAGTGCCGGTCCTTGCTGCGGGCGGCGGTGAACCGGCGGACCAGTTCGCCGCGCAGCTCGTGCGGTTCGACGATCGCGTCGATGACCAGCTCGCTGGCGAGCCGCACCACGTCGATGTCCCGCTCGTACTCGGCCCGCCTGGCGGCGACGAACGCGGCCCGCTCGGCCTCGTCGGCGATCGCCGCGATCTTGTTGGCGTAGACGGCGTTGACGGCCGCCTCCGCCCCCATCACCGCGATCTTCGCGGTGGGCAGGGCGATCGTCGCGTCCGGCTCGAAGCCGGGACCGGCCATCGCGTACAGGCCCGCGCCGTACGCCTTGCGGACCACCACACAGATCTTGGGTACGGTCGCTTCGGAGATCGCGGTGATCATCTTGGCCCCGTGCCGGATGATGCCCTGCTTCTCCACCGCGCTGCCGACCATGAACCCGGGCACGTCGCTCAGGAACAGCAGCGGCACGTTGAACGCGTCGCAGAGCTGCACGAACCGGGTCGCCTTGTCGGCCGAGTCGACGAAGAGCACGCCGCCCTTGAACATCGAGTTGTTGCCGACCACGCCGACGACCTCGCCGTCGAGCCGGCCGAAGCCGATGGTCACCTCCCGGGCCCAGAGCGCCTGGATCTCGAAGAACGACCCCTCGTCGAGCAGGCCCTTGACGTACCGGCGCATGTCGAACGCCTGTCGCTCGCTGGCCGGCACCAGCGCGGCGAGATCGGCCTTTTCCGGCGCGGCGACGGCCGGGGCGGCCGGCGGCTGCTGCTGCCAGTTCGCCGGCAGGTACGACAGGTAGGTCTTCACCACGTCGAGCGCGTCGGCCTCGGTCCTGCACAGGAAGTGCCCCACGCCGGACTCGGCGCAGTGCACCCGGGCCCCGCCCATCGCCTCCAGGGTGGTCTTCTCCCCGGTGACCATCTCGACCATCCGGTCGGAGCCGAGGTACATGCTGGCGTTGCCCTCGACCATGGCCACCACGTCGCAGAACGCCGGGATGTACGCCCCACCGGCGGCGCTCGGCCCGAACAGCGCGCAGACCTGCGGGATCGCCCCGGAGGCGCGGACCTGGTTCCAGAAGATCTTGCCGGCGCCCCGGGGGCCGGGGAAGAGGTCGACCTGGTCGGTGATCCGGGCGCCGGCCGAGTCGACCAGGTAGACCATCGGCACGCCGGTCGAATAGGCCCGCTCGATGATCCGGATGATCTTCTCGACGGTCCGCGCACCCCAGCTGCCGGCCTTGACCGTGGAGTCGTTGGCCATCAGGCAGACCGGCCGGCCGTCGATGGTGGCGGTGCCGGTGACCACGCCGTCGGCGGGCAACCCCTCGGCCAGGGCGTTGGCGTAGAGGCCGTCCTCGACGAAGGAGCCCTCGTCGACCAGGAGCGCGACCCGTTCCCGGGCGAAGAGCTTGCCCTTGCCGGCGTTGGCCGCGTGGTACTTGTCGGCGCCGCCGGAGCGGGCCCGCTTGCGTAGCTGCTCCAGTGCCTCACCGTCGAGCGTCACGCCGACCCCCTCGCCCCGCGCCTCGTGGGCGCGCCCGACCGCCATGCCGCCGTGGGCGTCGTGGTGGACGCGCCGACCAGCCTGAACGATCGTTAGGCTAGCGCATCCGGGCCCCGCCCGACCACCCGACCGACTTCCACTCCGGATATTGATAGTTAACTATCGATATGGCTACGCTCCTGACACCCCCTCCGGATTGGAGTGAGCCATGAACTCACGCATCAAGCGCCTCGCCGTCGCCGCCCTGGCGACGGCGACCGCGACCCTCGGTATCACGGTCGCCAACCCCGCGCCCGCCTCCGCCGCGATGACCATCTGCTACAACACCAGCCAGGCGCCCAGCTACGCGAGCATCGCCAACCAGGCCGCCTCGATCTGGAACAACGCCACCAACAACCTGACGCTCACCGCGAACTGCGGCACCAACCTGCGGATCTACCAGATCACCGGCGGCGGCTCGTACGCCCAGCGCACCAGCCTCGGCAACGGGCGGGTCTACATCGACACCCAGCAGGCCGCCCAGTACAGCCCGCTGCGGATCATGACCCACGAGATCGGGCACATCCTCGGCCTGCCCGACAACTACAACGGCAACTGCGCGATCCTGATGTCGGGCGGCAGCGCCGGGACGAGCTGCACCAACCCGTACCCGAGCACCACCGAGGCGAACCGGGTCAGCAGCCTGTTCGCCGGCACCCTCAGCGCCAACGACCGCCGCAGCAGCACCGGCAGCCAGGTCTTCAAGGACAGCTGGCCGGGCCTGCTCAGCGTGGGCTGACCCACGACGCGACCCGACGGAGGGGCCGGCACCACGCCGGCCCCTCCCCGCGTCATCGGGCCGATCCGCCCCCGACGGGCCCGGTCAGGGCCGGGCGGTCAGCCGGGTACGCGGACCGGCCCGCAGCACCCCCGACGGCAGCCGCTTGCCGAGCAGTTCCTCGGCCAACTCGGCGACCCCGATCAGCGCGTCCAGGTCGATGCCGGTGTCGACGCCCATGTCGTGCAGCATGTGCACCGCCTCCTCGGTCGCCAGGTTCCCGCTCGCCCCCGGCGCGTACGGGCAGCCGCCCAGGCCACCGACGCTGGCGTCGAACTCGGTGATCCCCAGCTCCAACGCGGTCAGCAGGTTCGCCAGCGCGGTGCCCCGGGTGTTGTGGAAGTGCAGCAGCACCGGCACGTCCGGCTCCCGGTCGCGGACGGCGGTGACCAGCTCCCGGACCCGTCGGGGCGTACCCATGCCGGTGGTGTCGCCGAACGCGACCCGGTCGGCGCCGTCGCGGACCACCCGCTCGACGATCCCGGCGACCCGCCCCGGGTCGACGTCCCCCTCGTACGGGCAGCCGAAGCTGGTCGCCACGATCACCTCGGCCCGTGCGCCCGAGGCGTGCAGCAGGTCGATCAGCTCGGCGATGTCGTCGAGCGACTCGTCGGTCGAGCGGTTGACGTTGCGCCGGTTGTGCGTGTCGCTGGCCGAGACCACCACCTCGATCTCGGTGAAACCGGCGGCCAGGGCCCGCTCGGCACCCCGGGTGTTGGGCACCAGCGCCGAGTAGCGGACCCCCTCGGCCTTCCCGGCCCGCCGCCACACCTCGTCGGCGTCGGCCATCTGCGGAATCGCCTTCGGGTGCACGAACGACACCGCCTCGATCCGGCGCACGCCGGTGCCGGAGAGGGCGTCGAGCAGCCGCACCTTGGCCCCGGTGGGGATCGGCTCCTCGTTCTGGAGCCCGTCGCGCGGCCCGACCTCGCGGATCGACACCGCCGCTGGCATCTGACTCATGGTCACCTCGCTGTGACATCGGGTCGCCGGGGGTCGTCCCGCGTCGCCGCCCCTCGTGGAGACGACGACCGGTGACGCCGGACGACCGGTGGTCCCTCCAGGGAACCACCACGCCGGCCACCGCCGCCACGCCACCCCGGGGTGTCGGGCCGGCCCGGGTACTGGCCGGCCCGGCACCCCGGGAGGTCACCGGCCCGGTGATCCCTCCGCCAGCTCGGCGGCGGTGCGCAGCACCGCGGCGACCGCGCCCGCCCAGGCCACCGCGTCCTCCCGGCCCAGCACCAGCGCCATCGCCACCGCACCCTCCGCGAACAGCGACATCGACCGCAGGTGCCGGCCCACCCGACGACGGTCGGGGCGCGGGCACGCGCCGTTGGTCAGTCTTCCGCTTCCCATGTTCTCCGCCCCCAGGCCGCGTGACCGGCGATGGCCTCTCCACCGCCCGTGTGGCACGTCCGGCTCCCGCCGCGTGTGTGCCGGCCGACCGCCGACGAACGTGCGGCGACGAGACCTGTCGCACGACGGGCCCAACGACCACCCGGGCCGTACCGCACGCCGTTCTGGCCGGGCAGCGCCGGGGCGGGCGGCCAAAGTGGACCGTCCGAGGACGGCCGCAAGGCACCGACCGCCGCCCCGGGCCGGGACCGTCCAACCCGGACACCGCCCGGCCCTACCCGGACAACCACCCGGCCAGAAACTGACCACGGACACAGGCCGGGGCGCTCACGATTTGTGGATGGAGGGTACGAATACCTTCCCGGGTCTGACAGCTCCGTACGAAAGGTTCACCGATGCCCTCCCACCCCAGCACGCCCTCCCCGACCCGGGGACGGCACCAGCGGCACTGGCTCGTCCCGCGCGAGCACCTCGCCGCCGGATACGCGGCCCGGTACGGCTCGACGGCGGTGTCCGAGTACGCGCTGGCGGTCCGCGACCTCATCGAACGCTCCCCGGAGTTCGGGGCGGTCGACACCTGGAGCAGGTTGGCCGAACGGATCTGCCGCAACCGGCCGGGCCGGGACCGGGACACCTGGCGCAAGCGACTGTCCCGGCACTTCACCACCGAGACGAAGGGGCCGCCGTGGCAGACCGTGGTGCTGGTGGTCGAGTGCACCGTCGCGCCCGCCGACCGGCAGGCCACCCTGCGCCGGTTCGAACGGCTCTACGAGGCGGCCCGGGGTGAACCGCCGACGGACCGCCGGACGCCCACCGCCGACCCGACCGACCCCGGGGCCTTCCCACCGGACCCGGCCGGGGACGACGCCCGGACGCTGGTCGCCCACCTGCTCCGGGAGAACGCCTCGCTGCGTCGGACGCTGACCGCCCGGGAGGCCGAGATCAGCCTGCTGCGGGCCACCCTCGACGCCCCGGGGCGTCGACCGCCGGGCGGGCCACCCGGCGCCGGCCCGACGACGCCACGACGGCAGGCGTCGGCCGGGGCGGCCCACAAGGACCGCAACCCGGGGCACTTCCCGCCCGGCCCGACCCCGACCAACGACGCCCCGGCCGGCCGGCACCGCCCACCCCGGATCGACCCGGTGGCCCCCCGCCTCGACGTGGTGTTGGCACCGGCGTACCGCCCGACGTCGCGACCGCAACTGCCCGGCGGGACCCGGCCGGCCTGACCACGGGGTCCGGGTCGACGGACCCCGTGGTCGGCCACGCCGGGGTCAGCGCATCCGGCCGACGATGCCGGTGTCGTAGTCGCCGGAGACGAACTCCTCGTTGGTCAGCAGCTCGGCGAAGAAGGGCAGGTTGTTCTTCGGGCCGGCCACCGCGAAGCCGGCCACCGCCTGCCGGGCCCGCCCGATCGCCTCGGCCCGGTCCGCCCCGGTGACGACGAGCTTGGCCAGCAGGCTGTCGTAGAACGGGGTCACCGTGTTGCCGGCGACGTACCCGGAGTCGACGCGTACCCCCTCGCCGGTCGGCTCCACCCAGGTGCCGATGACGCCGGGGCCGGGCAGGAAACGCTTCGGGTCCTCCGCGTTGATCCGCAGCTCGATCGCGTGCCCGCGCGGGGTCAGCGCGTCCGGGTCGAACGTCGGCGGCAGGCCGGCCGCCACCCGCAGCTGCTCCTCGACGAGGTCGACGCCGTAGACCAGCTCGGTCACCGGGTGTTCCACCTGGAGCCGGGTGTTCATCTCCAGGAAGAAGAACTCCTGCGTGGCCGGGTCGAGCAGGCATTCGACGGTGCCCGCGTTGCGGTAGCCGACCGCCTCGCCGGCCCGTACTGCGGCGGCCAGGAGCCGCGCCCGCAGCTCCGGCGACACCGCCGGGGAGGGGGACTCCTCGACCAGTTTCTGGTTGCGCCGCTGCACCGAGCACTCCCGCTCGCCGAGCGCCACCACCCGGCCGTCGGCCAGGCCGAGAATCTGCACCTCGACGTGGCGTACCCGGGGAAAGTAGCGCTCGATGAGCACCGAGCCGTCGCCGAACATCCGCTCGGCGAACGCGCGGACCTTGTCGTACTCGGTGCGCAGCGCGGTCTCGTCGGCGGCCACCGCCATGCCCATCCCGCCGCCACCGGCGGCGGCCTTGACCATCACCGGGTAGCCGATCTCCGTGGCGGCGGCGACCGCCGCGTCGAGGTCGGTGGCCGGCTCGGTGGTGCCGGGCGCGACCGGCACCCCGGCCGCCGCCATCAGGTTCCGCGCGTTGATCTTGTCGCCCATCGCGGTGATCGCGTCCGCGCCGGGCCCGACCCAGACCAACCCACGGGCCTGCACCGTACGGGCGAAGTCGGCGTTCTCCGACAGGAAGCCGTAGCCGGGGTGGACCGCCTGCGCGCCGGTGGACTCGGCGGCGGCCAGGATCGCCTCCACGTTGCGGTAGCTCTGGGCCGGGTTCGCCGGACCCACGCACACCGCCTCGTCGGCCTCGACCACGAACGGCAGGTCGGCGTCGGCCTCCGAGTGCACCGCGACCGCCCGCACACCGAGCCGCTTCGCGGTACGGATGATCCGACGGGCGATCTCGCCCCGGTTGGCGACCAACAGCGACTCGATCATGTTTCCTCCAGCGTCCAGGGTGGGGACGGTTGCTCGACGTCCAGGGTGGGGACGGATGCCAGGAAACCACGGTCGGGCCGTCGGCCACGAGTCGGGCGGGAGGGTCAGGAGTCGGTCTCGGCGAGCAGGGCGGCCAGCGCGGCGGCCCGCAGCAGCGCCGCCCGACGCCGCCGGTCGACCTCGCCGCCGAGGAACGGGGTCGAGTTCATCAGGCCGAACGCGGCGTGCGCCAGCACCCGCGCCTCGCCGTCGGGCAGCCCCGGGTGCAGCGCGGTCAGCACGGTCACCCACTCCTCGACGTACAGCCGTTGGAGTTTGCGGATGCGGCGACGCGGCTCGTCCGGGAGGCGGTCCAACTCGTGCAGGTGCAGGGCGATCACGGCCGGGTTCGCCAGCGCGAAGTCGACGTGGAAGTCGATCAGGGACTCCAGCGCGCCACGCGGGTCACCCGGACGGCTGGCCGCCCGGTCCCGGCCACCGTCGAGCAACCCCTCGCTGACCGGGATCAGCGCGGCGGCGAGCATCGCCTCCTTGCCGGCGAAGTGGTGGTAGAGGGCGGGGCCGGTCACCCCGGCGGCCGCACCGATGTCGTCCATGGAGACCCCGTGGTAGCCGCGGGCGGCGAAGAGCCCGACAGCGATCTCCAGGATCTCGTCGCGCCTCGACCGGCGCCGGCCCGCGCTGCCTGCGCTGCCCCTAGCCTGCTGCCCCACAGTCACCTGGCAAGCGTAGACCTCGGGCCGGACACCGGGGCCCCTCGGTTACCCGCGGGTTCAGCAGGCGGACAGCGACCGCCGGGCGGGGTGCCGCCGGTGGCCGCCGGGTCGGGTGCCGCCGGTGATCGCCGGACGGCGTGCCCCGCCGGCCCTAGCCTGGGAGGGGAGGGAGGGTGGGATGACGGCACGACGGCCGGACCGGTCGCTGCTGCTCGCCGGTGGCCTGCTGGTCGGCGCGGGCCTCTTCGACGTGCTGTCCGGGATCGGCGACGTCGACAGCGGCGACGTCTACGTCTCGCTGCACGCCGACGGGCTGGTCTTCTACGACCTCACCAACTGGGCCTGGCTGCACGTGGCGAGCGGGGTGCTGCTGGTGGCGACCGGCCTGGTCGTCGCGTTCGCCCGCCGCCGCTGGGTGACCGCCGCCATGGTGGTCGGGGCGGCGGTCGTCGTCGTACACCTGCTGTTCGCGCCGTACCACCCGATCGAGGCGTTGATCGTGGTGGGACTGACCCTCGCCGCCGTCCGGCTGGTCGTCCGGCACCGGCACGGCAGCCGGGACGACGCGCAGCTCACGAAGGCTGGCAGACCTTCCCGGTGAAGGACGGGTCCGGCTGGCGGACGTCGTTCCAGGCCGGGTTGACCCGGATCGCCAGTGGTGGCGCCTGCCAGCCCGCGCCGAGCTGCTGGAGCAGCGGATACTCCCGCCGCATCCGGCTCTCCGGCACCCCGGCGAGGAAGTGGATCAGACGGTCCTGGACCAGGGACCGGCCCAGCAGCCCACCGTGCACCCCGGGCATCTGGAACACCGGGATACCGGTGTACTCGCCCGGCGGCGCCTCGGTGGCCGTGGTGGTCGGCAGGAAGGCCACCATCCGCACGCCCGGCACCGGGCACATCGACTGGTTACGGTAGAAGGGCGCGTTGTCCAGCAGGGAGCGGATGAACGGCTCGTCCGGCCCGGCGTCGGTGACCCCGAACAGTTCGATCGTCCCGAGCAGGACCCGTAGCTGCCAGCCGGTGGCCACACCCCAGCCGTGGGCCGCCCCGGCCGGCGGGTAGTACGCCCGTCCCGCGTTGATCAACGGGCTGAACATGACCAGCGTGTCCACCGCCGGGTGCGGGCGCTGGGCGAGGTAGGTGCGGGCCAGCATCGCCCCCTCGCTCTCCCCGACCAGCGCCACCGGCCGGCCGGTACGCCCGTGCAGGCGGTCCACCTGCGTCCGGAGCAGGGCGGCCCCGCTCTCCAGCGACCGGTTGGTGTCCGACGACCGGTACGGCAGCGGTCGACCGTCCCCGCCCAGCCCCCGGTAGGAGAACCGTTCCACGTTCGCGTCGACGGGCGGGGTGCCGTCGTAGGTCGACCCGTGGCCGGCGAGGACGATCACCGCGTGCCGTACGTCGGCCGGCAGCCGCTGCCCGAGCACCACCTGCTCGATCGTCACCCCGGCCGGGACGACCTGCACCAGCACGGGGATCGTCAGCGGCACGGCGAGGGCCAGCGCGACGGCGATCGGGGTGACCGGCACCCGCGCCCAGCGCACCCGGGGGGCCAGCACGGCGACGTGCACGGTGCGTTCCCAGAGCAGCCCGTTGGCCGCCCCGGCGAGCAGCGCGACGGGCACCGTCCACCAGCCGGGGACGCTCCAGCACAGCGCGCTGGCCACGGTGATCACCACGAAGTTCAGCAGCGACCAGCCGACCAGGGAGATCGACGGCAACCCGCGCCACCACGGCCCGACCACGGCGGCGCGTTGCAGGAACGGCGCGAGCAGGAACATCGGCAGCAGCGAGGCGAGCAGCACCCAGGAGAGCGCGACCACCGAGGCGGCCACCGAGATCAACGCCCACGGGGCGACCAGCGCGGTGACCACGGCGGACAACCCGAGGTTGCGGCCGAGCAGCCAGCGCAGGCCGGGCCGGTCCACCCCGGCGGGCCAGGCGAGCGCGACCAGCCCGGTGGTGAGCAGCGCCCGGAACCCGATCACCAGCAGCAGCCCGACCAGGAAGTCGGGCCACGAGTCGTGGTAGACGTACAGCCAGCGCAGGTCGTGATAGGTGTCGTACGGCCAGACGGCGGTGACCTGGGAGGACAGCCCTTCGGCGGCGACGAACCCGAGGTGGACCAGCAGCACCGCCTCGATCGCCGGGGGCACGGCGGCCAGGGCGCACAGCGCCATCAGCCGGGCTCGCGGTCTGCGCACGCCCTGTCTCCTCACCGGGTGTCCGGGGCCCCACCAGCAGATTCCCCTGCCCGACGCCCCCTGTCGGGGGGAACCGCCGATTTACCGCCGGACGGGCGCGCGACGCAACAGGGCGGATGTCGCGGTGTCCCCGATCCGGGATACCGCGACATCCGCCCAGGTGCGGCCGTTGCCCGGCCGTGCGGAGGGCTGGTCAGCCGGCCAGGCCGCCGGGCTGGTCGCCCCGGACCACGGGGGCCCGGACCAGGTTGCCCCACTCGGTCCACGAACCGTCGTAGTTGCGTACCTGCGGGAAGCCCAGCAGGTGGTGCAGCACGAACCAGGTGTGGCTGGACCGCTCACCGATCCGGCAGTACGCCACCACGTCGTCTGCCGGGCTCAACCCGAGCTGGTCGGTGTAGATCGCCCGCAGCTCGTCGGCCGACCTGAAGGTGCCGTCGTCGTTCGCGGCGGACTTCCACGGCTTGCTCACCGCGCCCGGAATGTGCCCGCCGCGCAGCGCGCCCTCCTGCGGGTAGTCGGGCATGTGCAGCATCTCGCCGGTGTACTCGCCCGGCGAGCGGACGTCGACCAGCGGCCGGCCCGCCGCCACGTGCGCCATCACCTGCTCCCGGTACGCCCGGACCGGCGCGTCGTTGCGCTGCGGCACCGGGTAGTCGGCGCGCGGACGGACCGTCTTGTCCCGGGTCAGCTCGCGTCCCTCGGCGATCCACTTCTGCCGGCCGCCGTCGAGCAGCCGCACGTCGGGGTGGCCGAACAGGGTGAACACCCACAACGCGTACGCGGCCCACCAGTTGAAGTTGTCGCCGTAGAAGACCACCGTGTCGTCGCGGCCGATGCCCTTGGCCGCGCACAGTTCGGCGAAGCTCTCCGCGTCCAGGTAGTCCCGGGTCACCTGGTCGTTCAGCTCGGTGTGCCAGTCGACCTTGACGGCCCCCGGGAGGTGACCGGTGTCGTAGAGGAGCACGTCCTCGTCGGATTCGACCACGACGAGGCCCTCGTCGCCGAGGTGTTCGGCCAACCACTCGGTGGTGACCAGCCGCTGCGGGTCGGCGTACGACTGGAGGCGGGGATGCGGATCACTCGGCACAGACATGAGCCCCAAGCTACGCCGCGATCGCCCCCACCGGCCGGCCAATGGGACCGGCCGCGCTGGTCCCGCTACGCGCGGGCCCGGGCGAGCAGGCTGTCGACGGCGGCCGGCACCGGCACCAGTCGGCCGGCCGCTCAGGCCCGGCGATGGACCAGCCGGCCGGCGACGACGGTGGCGAGGCAGCGGCCGTCGTCGGCGAAGACGGCCAGGTCGGCGCGGCTGCCGGCGGTGAGCGTGGGAGGCCGTGCCGTATCGAGGACGGCGACGTCGTTGCGGGTCGCCGCCGCCCGGAGCGCCGGGTCGGTGAGGTACGCGGCGAGCACCGCGCCGACCCCGGCCCGGAGCAGGGCGTGCACCCGTTCACGCGGGCTGGCCGCCGGCGGCAGCGGCCCGTCGTGCACCAGCGCCGGCCCGAGAATGCCGGTCCACCGCCGCACCCGCACCTCCGGGTACGCCCGGGTCAGCTCGTCGGCCGGACCGACCGCCTCGATCCGGTCGCCGTCGACCAGCACCGCCCAGCCCGACAGCGGCCCGCCGCCCCGGGCCTGCCCGCCCGGAAGTGGGCCGCCGTCCCCCCGGTCCGCCGGGCCCGGCAGTGGCCTGCCGACGCCCCGGTCCGGCTGGTCCGGCGGCGGGAGATCGTCGATCAGGACCGGCTGGTCCGGCGGCGGGTCGTTGTCAAGGGTGAGTCGCAGCAGCGGGGCGATGTGGATCGTCTGCATCTCCGTCAGTCGGCGACCGGGCCGAGGATCGGGCGTTTCGCGGTGACCGTGTCGCCGGAGGAGCGGCCGGTGAGCCGGCGGGTGATCCACGGGGCCAGGTGCCGGCCGACCCAGCGCAGGTCGGAGGCGCGGGCGGCGAGCCACGGGGTGGCGGCCGGGTGCTCCGGCACCAGCAGCCACTCCTCGTCGCAGCCCACCCCGAGTGCGGTCAGCACCTGGGCGGCGACCCGCCGGTGCCCGGCGGCCGACAGGTGCAGCCGGTCGGGGCTCCAGAGCATCGGGTTGAGCCGGTACGTGTCGTCGGCGAACAGGTCGATCAGGATCGCGCCGTGCCGCTCGGCGGTCTCGCCGACGACCCGGTTGACCAGCTCGATCCGGGGTGAGACGAGACGCTGGCCGGGCAGCCGGGCCAGTACGTCGGCGAACCGGAAGAGGATCACGTCGGCACCGTTGGAGCGTAGCCGGGCCACCACGGCGTCGAACCGGGTCGCCAACGCGTCCGGGTCGAAGGTGCGCCGCAGCACGTCGTTGCCGCCGGCCGCGAAGCTGATCAGGTCGGGTTTCATGGCGAGCGCGGCGGGCACCTGCTCGGCGACGACGCTCGGGAAGAGCCGCCCCCGGATGGCCAGGTTCGCGTAGCCGAAGTCCGGGCCGGCCTCGGCGGCCAGCCGGGTCGCCACCAGGTCCGCCCAGCCCCGGTAGGTGCCGTCCGGGTACGCGTCGTCCATGCCCTCGGTGAAACTGTCCCCGACCGCCACGAAGCTCCGCCAGCGCACGCCGCCCCCTCATGCCCTCGTTGCCTGCGGCGACCAGTGTGTCACCGGCCCGTTCCTGGACGCCGCCGCCCACCGCCCGAACGTGGCGCAGGTCATCGACCATCACTCCGTACCCCTGAGCGACTCATCTGGGGCGGCGTTGATCGACGCACTTAGGTCGGGGTGATCGACTCGCTTGGGCCGACACAGCGGTGTCCCGCACCTCCGGACACCGCTGTGTCGACCCCACGCCGCCGCCCGCTCTACCCCGGCCCGCTCGGCCCGGTGGGGGCGGGGTGTCCGGTCACCTGCGGTAGGGGGCCCAGGCGACGAAGCGCTCGAACAGGTCACGCGGCGTCGGCCCGTCCTGCGGGTTCAGCCGGAACAGGTCGTGGCTCGCCTCGTGATAGAGCCCGGACAGGTAGACGGCCAGGTCGACGGGGTGTGCGTCGTACTCGATGCGGAGCAGCAGCCGGGCCTCGGCGCACGGCCACGGGCCGCCGCAGGCCCGACACACCCACAGTGGTCGCAGCGGCAGGTGCGGCCGGCCGCCCGGCGGGTGGGAGCGGGGCCGGTCGGCGTACGGGCCGAGGCGGGGCACCGGAAACGGACGGAAGTTCACCGGTCTCGACCTCCTGGTGGTGATGGGATGGGGCCGCCCCTGCACGGGGGCTGCCCTGCGGCGGGCCGGACGGAAGGCGACCCGCTGGTGACATTCTGGTGATGACACCACTACTGTCGGAAGGCGTCGACGCCGGCCTGGGCGAGGCCGGGTCGACGGCGAGGGCCGCCCGGTCGGACCGGGGAGGCGGCCGGGACAACCGTGGAGGACGTGTGGAAAGTGAACCGACCGCCGACCTGATCCGGGCACAACTGCGCAGACTGCGGCTGCACGCTGAGCTGAGCCAGGAGGAGTTCGGCAGGCTGGTCCACTTCTCCGGCTCCCAGATCTCCGCCATCGAGCTGGGCCAACGCCCGTTCGACAGGCTGTTCCTCAAGCGGGCGGACGAGGTCCTGACGACCGGCGGGCTGCTCACCTCACTGCTCAGGCTGGCCGAGCGCTACTCGCAACCGAACTGGTTCCGGCCCTGGCTGGAGGCCGAACGCCAGGCACAGCAGCTCTGGTGTTACCACCCGACGCTCGTTCCGGGCCTGTTGCAGACGGAGAACTACGCCCGTGCCGTGATCCGGGCCGACGACATGCTCAGCGACGACGAGGTGGAGCGGCGGCTCGCGGTCCGGTTGGACCGGCAGAGCGTGCTCAGCCGTCCGCAGCCGCCGAAGCTGATCGCGGTGGTCGAGGAGGCGGTGCTCCGGCGCGCGGACGAGAGCTTCCGGGGCCTGATGGTGCAGCAGATCGCCCATCTGCTGGAGTGCGTCGACCAGCCGAACGTCAGCATCCACGTGATACCCGCCGAGGTCAGCACCCACGTGGGCCTCGCCGGCCCGTTCACGCTGGCGCTCGGCAACGACAGCGGTTGGGTCGGCCATCTGGAGAACCAGCTCAGCGGTACCACGATCGACAAGGACGGGGAGCTGACTATCCTGATCTCGCGGTGGGAGAGCGTCCGCAGCGAGGCCCTGCCCCACAACCAGTCGGCACTGCTGATGAAGGAAGTGATGACGTCATGGAGCTGACCGGTGCCACCTGGCGCAAGTCCACCCGCAGCGGCAACGGAGAGTGCGTCGAGGTCGCCGACGACCTGCCCGGCGTTGTCGGGGTGCGCGACAGCAAGGACCCGACCGGTCCCGTCCTCACCTTCGACCGGCGGGCCTGGCGGTCGTTCGTCGCCGCCACCGGCAACGGCGTCGGCGTCCACTGACCCGGCCCGGCTTGCCGAGGGCAGCCGGCCACGGCCGGGGGCCGGCGGCTAGGGCAGGCGGTAGACGGAGACGTGGGAGCGGGATTCGGCGGTGAACTCGCCGCCGGCCCAGTCCGCGTGCCGGCTCTCCAGGGTGAACCCGCCGAGCTGCCCCATCAGGTCCAGCTCGGCGGGCCAGACGTAGCGGTGCGGGGTACGGAACAGCTCCGCCTGCCGGCCGTCGCCGAACCGGAAGTGGTGGGACACCACGTGCTGCGCCAGCACGTCGTAGGTGTCCAGGCCGACGTAGCCGGGTTCGGAGTGCCACACCACGGCCTGCTGACCGGGTGGGAGTTTGCGCAGCTCGGGCACCCACAGTTCGACGACGAACCGGCCACCGGGGGCGAGGTGGCGGGCGGCATTGCGGAAGCAGGCCACCTGTTCGGCCTGGGTGAGCAGGTTGGCGATCGTGTTGAAGACGAGGTAGACCAGGGAGAACTCACCGGGGGCGACCGTGGTGGCCATGTCGCCGGGGACCACCGGGACGGTGGCCGCGTCCACCTTGGTGCGGAGCTGCACGATCATCGGGGCGGACAGCTCGATACCGGTGACCGGCACCCCCCGGGCGGCCAGCGGGACGGCGACCCGGCCGGTGCCGACGGCGAACTCCAGCGCCGGCCCGTCACCGGCGAGGGCGGCCAGCCGGTCCACCGTCGGCCCGAGCACGTCGGGTGCGAACATCCCCTCGCCCGGCGTGTCGTAGTGCCGGGCGGCCTCGGTGTCCCAGATCTCCTCCTGCCGCATGCCCCCGATGCTCACCCGCCCCGGAAAACCATGTCCATCGAATTACCGTCCCGGTTCCCGGTCCCGCCCGACCCTCCGCCCCTCGCCTCGGTGATCAAGAGGTTTGCGTCACCCCGCCCCGGAATCCTGACGCGAACCTCTTGATCACCAGAGGAGGCGAGGGGGTGGGAGGGCGGAGGGCGGAAAGGGATCGCTGGGGTGGGGGGTGCGGTCTTACGCTGCGTCGATGTTGCTTCGTACGTCGACCACCCTGCTGCGGACCCTGCGCGAGGACCCGGCGGACGCGGAGGTGCCGAGCCACCGGCTCCTGCTGCGCGCCGGTTACATCCGACGCGTCGCCCCGGGCGGGTACGCCTGGCTGCCGCTGGGCAAACTCGTGCTGGACCGGGTCACCGAGATCGTCCGGTCGGAACTGGCCGCGATCGGCGACCAGGAGGTGCACTTCCCGGCGCTGCTGCCGGCGGAGCCGTACCGGACCAGCGGCCGGTGGACGGAGTACGGCGACGACATCTTCACCCTCGCCGACCGGCGGGGCGCCGAGCACCTGCTCGCCCCGACCCACGAGGAGATGGCGACGCTGCTGGTCAAGGACCTGGTCTCGTCGTACCGGGACTTCCCGCTGACGATCTTCCAGATCCAGACGAAGTTCCGCGACGAGGCCCGCCCCCGCGCCGGGCTGCTGCGCGGGCGGGAGTTCCTGATGAAGGACGCCTACTCGTTCGACCTGGACGACGACGGCCTGCGCGCGTCGTACGCCCGGCACCGGGCCGCGTACCAGCGGGTCTTCGACCGGTTGGGGCTGGCGTACACGGTGGTGCGGGCGGTCTCCGGGGCGATGGGCGGCTCGGCCTCGGAGGAGTTCCTGGCCGGCACACCTGTCGGTGAGGACACCTACGTCGGCTGCACGGCCTGCGACTACGCGGCGAACACCGAGGCGGTGACGACCCCCGCCCCGGCCGTCGGCGACCCGGACTCGCACCGCACCGCCGAGGTGCACGACACCCCGGAGACGCCGACCATCGCCGCGCTGGTGGACCTCGCCAACGAGCGGAAGCTCGCCGGGCGGCACGACTGGACCGCCGCCGACACCCTGAAGAACGTGGTGCTGACCGTACGCCGACCCGGCGCGGAAACCCCCGAGGTGCTGGTGATCGGGCTGCCCGGCGACCGGGAGGTGGACCTCCGGCGGGTCGCGGCGGCCCTGCACCCGGCCGACGTCGCGGTCTTCGACGACTGGGCTGCCCATCCGGAACTGGTCCGGGGTTACCTCGGGCCGCAGGTGCTGGCCGGGCTCGGCCTGCGCTACCTGGTCGACCCCCGGGTGGTCACCGGCTCCGCCTGGCTGACCGGCGCCAACGAGCCGGGACGGCACGCCACCGACGTGGTCTGCGGGCGGGACTTCGTCCCCGACGGCACCATCGAGGCGGCCGAGGTACGCCCCGGTGACCCCTGCCCGGCCTGCGGCACCACCGGGACCACCGGAGCCGACGACGGCGGCAACGGCGGCGGGCTGACCATGCGACGGGGCATCGAGATCGGGCACATCTTCCAGCTCGGCCGCCGGTTCACCGACGCGTTCACCCTCGACGTGCCGGGCGCGGCGGGCACACCGGTCCGGCCCACCATGGGCTGCTACGGCATCGGGGTGTCCCGGGCGGTCGCGGCCATCGCCGAACAGCACCACGACGAGCGGGGGCTGGTCTGGCCGGCGGCGGTCGCGCCGTGCGACGTACACCTGGTGGTGGCCGGCAAGGGGGCGCAGCTCGACGCGGCGCTCGACCTCGGCGGCCGGCTGTCGGCGGCCGGCCTGCGGGTGCTCGTCGACGACCGGGCCACCGTCTCGGCCGGGGTGAAGTTCACCGATGCCGAGCTGATCGGCATCCCGTGTGTCGTCGTGGTCGGCCGCCGACTCGTCGACGGGTACGTCGAGGTGCGCGACCGGGCGACCGGCGGGCGCGACGAGGTGCCGTGGGACGGCCTGGCCGACCAACTGCTGAGTCGGGTTCGCGGCAACGGGGTGTAGCGGGCGCGCCACGGGGTACCGAAGTCGGATCGACCACGGGTGTTGTACGGAGGCTCTCATGTACCGGGTCAGTGACGTGATGACGAAGCAGGTGGTCTACCTGCCGGCGGAGACCACCCTGGACGAAGCTGCCAGGGTGATGAAGGAGGCCGACATCGGGGACGTGGTGGTCACCGACGGCTCCACGCTGGCGGGTCTGCTGACCGACCGGGACATCGTGGTCCGGGCGGTGGCCGAGTGCAGCGACCCGACCAGCACCACGATCGGCTCGATCATCACCCGGGAGGTGGTGATGATCGAGCAGCACTCCACGGCCGGGGAGGCGGCGGCGCTGATGCGCGAGCGCAACATCCGGCGCATCCTCGTCTGCGACAACGAACGCAAGCTCGTCGGCATCGTCTCCCTGGGCGACCTGGCGATGCAGCTCGACCCCAGCTCGGCGCTGGCCGACATCAGCGAGGGTGCCCCGAACAACTGAGCGGTCCGGGGTGACAGCGGAACCACCCGGGTGACGCGGCCGGGGGCGGGTGGCCAGGCACCCCCGGCCGGGTCGGCGGAGCGCGTGCCGACCGGATGGCGGCGGTGCCGGGCGGCTGCGCCGGAGGCGGCAGTAGCCTGGCGGAATGCCCGAGATGCCGACGAAGCTGGCCGAGATCGTCGAGGAGTTCGCCGACGCGCCCCGCGACGTGGTGCTGGAGATGCTGCTGGAGTACGCCGACGTGGTCCCGCCGCTGCCGGCCGGGGTGGACCGCGACGACCTGGAGCAGGTCCCCGAGTGCCAGACGGCGTTCTTCCTGCGCGCCGAGGTCGCCCCGGACGGCACGGTGACCACCGTGTTCGACTGCCCACCGGAGGCGCCCACCACCCGGGCCTTCGCCGGCATCCTCGCCGAGGGGCTGGCCGGGGCGAGCGCCGCGCAGGTGCTGGACGTGCCGGACGACCTCTACCAGCGGATGGGCCTGGCCCAGGCGATCAGCCCGCTGCGGGTACGCGGCGGCACCGCGATCCTGGCCCGACTCAAGCGACAGGTACGGGAACAAGTGGGCTGAGCTGCGGGTTGTCTCCGGTCATGGAGATCGAGATCTACGCCGACGTGGTCTGCCCCTGGTGCTACATCGGCAAGCGCCGCCTCGAACAGGCCCTGGCGTCGTACGACGGTGAGGTGACCGTCCGGTACCGGCCGTTCCAGCTCGACCCGTCGCCGGTGACCACGCCCCGACCGCTGCTCGACGCGCTGGCCGCGAAGTTCGGTGGCCGGGAGCGGGCCGAGTCGATGGCCGGCCAGGTGACCCAGGTGGCCGCCGGGGTGGGGCTGACGTTGAACTTCGACCGGGCGGTGAGCGCCAACACCTTCGACGCGCACCGGCTGGTCCGGTTCGCCGACGGGCACGGTCGGGCGGGTGAGCTGGTCGAGGCACTCTACCGGGCGCACTTCACCGACGGGGTCGACGTCGGTTCCCCGGAGGCGTTGGTGGCGTTGGCCGCCTCGGTCGGGCTGGACGAGGCCGAGGCGCGCGAGTACCTGACCTCGAACGCGGGCCGCCGCGAACTGGCCGCCGACCTGACCACCGCCCACCAGCTCGGGGTGACCAGCGTGCCGACGTTCGTCCTCGCCGGCAAGTACGGCGTCACCGGCGCGCAGGAGCCCGAGACGCTGCTCGCCGCCCTGACCGAGGTCGCCCAGCGGGAGTCGGCCGCCTGACGCCACCCCGACGGCACCGCCGCCCCGGCAGCACCGCCATCCCGGCGGGGGCGGCATCGACCGGCACGATGTTTCACGTGCAACAACATCGATTGAAGGGAATGGCTAGGCGGGCCGGGACAGGTCCTCCACCACCCGCGCCCCGGGCAGCGCGCCGAGCGCCGGTCCCGGCAGGGCGATCTTGCTGTGCCGTACGCCGGAGCCGATGATCACGTGCGGGGTGGCGATCACCCGGGCGTCGACCAGGATCGGCCAGGACTCGGGGAGCCCGATCGGGGTGATCCCGCCGTACTCCATCCCGGTCGACTCGACCGCCTCGGCCATCGGGGCGAAGCTCGCCTTGCGCACGTCCAGCGTCCGGCGGACCACCCCGTTGACGTCGGCCCGGGTGGTGGCGAGCACCACGCAGGCGGCGTACCGGATCTCGCCCTCCCGCTTGCCGGCGATCACCACGCAGTTCGCCGACACGTCCAGCCCCACCTCGTACGCCGCGCAGAAGGCGGCCGTATCGGCCAGGGTGGCGTCGATCGGGGCGACCAGGACGGCGTCGACGTCGACGGGCGCCTGCGCCGGCCACGCCGTCAGCGCGGCGGCCACCGGTGCCGCCAGCAGGTCGGGGCGGGTCCGGGCGGGTTCGGTCTGCAACGTTCCCATCACGGCAGCGATCCTCGCACCCCCGGCGGCGGGCCGCCCGGCGGGCCACCCCGCAGGCCACCGGGGGTGCCGCCACGGGTCCGGCAGGTCAGTTGCCGCCGAGGAAGCTGTTCTCCCGCAGGAACGCCCGGTCGTCGGCCGACGCCGACTGCGCACCCCGCAGCGCCTGGGGCCGACGGGCCTCCAGATCCTCCATGCCGTGCCGCACGGCGAGACGGATCACCCCGTAGAGGAAGACCAGACCGAAGACGTAGAGCAGCACCGTGACGACGAAGACCACCATGGGGTCACGGTAGGCAGGACCGGAACCCGTAGCAGGCTCATCTTCGGCCCGTTCCCCCGTACGTGTCGGCCAGGTGATCGGCCCAGGTCCGGCGACCGGTCGGGACGGCGGTCGTGGTCAGCGCACCCGCCCGCAGCTCCCGACCCAGCCGCCCCGGCAGACGTACCGGCAGCAGGGGACGGCGGGAACGTCGGGCCGCCCGCCAGGCGCGGACCGCCTCGTCGAAGCGGAGCACCTGCGGGCCGCCGTACTCCTCGACGCCGGTCAGCGGGCCGACGCCGAGCCGTTCCACGAGCCGGGCGGCCACCTCGTGCTGGTCGACCGGCTGGGCCAGCACCGCCGGGTCACCCGGCACCGGGCCGAGCCGACCCACCGTCCGCAGCAGCCGGTCCAGGAAGACCGGGAACTGGGTGGCCCGCAACACCGTCCACGGCACCGGCCCGGCGGCCACCACCTGCTCCGCCGCCAGCTTGTGCCGGTAGTACGGGATCGGCACCCGGTCCACGCCGACGATCGAGACGTACACCAGGTGACCCACCCCGGCGTGCGCGGCGGCCAGGGCCAGCCGGCGGGTGCCCGACACGTCCACCCGGTGCGTACGCGCACCCCCGCCGGGCCGCGACGCCAGGTGCAGCACCGCGTCCACCCCGGCGACCGCCGCGGCCACCCCGACGCCGGTGCCCAGGTCGGCGACCATCCACTCCACCGCCGGATCGTGCCGGGGACGCCGGCTCATCGCCCGCACCGTGCAACCGTCACCGAGCAGCCGGGGCAGCACCGCCCGGCCCAACGTCCCACCGGCACCCGTCACCAGCACCCGCATGCCCGCTCCCTCCACCCGACGGACCGCCCGCCCGACGGACCGACGGGCCGGCCACCCGGAACGTGACACCGACCCGGACCGGCACGGCCTCACCTGAGCAGGTCGACGACGGTCAGCACGAGGAAGAACGCCACCACCGCCTCGCTGATGATCCACGAATGCCGGTCCGCCCAGTCGCGCATCCGGGGCAGCACCCGGTCCGCCCGGTCACCGAGCAGCAGCAACGCCAGCAGCGGCAGCGCGAGCAACAGCAGGGTCAACAGCACGAACGGCACCAGGTGCCACCACGGCAGCCCGTGCCGGGCGGCGGTCGCCCCGACCGTCACCATCGTCAGGTCGTCGGAGGGCATCACCACGAACAGCAGCAGGCCCAGCCGGAACGCGTACCCGAAGCCGGCGTGCTGGAGGCGACCCATCCACGCCGGCTCCCCGGCCGAGTGCCGCCGCAGGAACACCACCACCGCCAACACCACCAGCAGTACCAGCACCACCCAGTCGATGACCGTCTCGACCGGCTTGCGACCACCCCCGCCGCCCCCACCGGCCGCGCCCCTGACCAGGCGGAAGATCAGCCAGGCGAGGGTCGTACCGGCGGACACCACGACCGCCGCGCCGGCCAGGAAACCCAGCGACGCCCGGCGGGGCCGGTCGCCGGAGGCGAGGAAGACCGCCGCCACCAGCTGCGTACCGGCCACCATCACCACGGCCATCGGCAGGATCGTCAGGACGTTCATCGCCCACCATCCTCGCCGCCGGGCCGGGCCGGCCGGTGGGATTCGCCCGGATCAGGCGGGGCGTACCCGGGCCGGCACCACCCGGCCGGCGAGCAACGCGCCGAGCAGCGCACACGCCACCGCCACGGCGAGCGTCCCCGCGTACCCGGACGGGCCGGGCGTCGTACCGGCGGCGAGCACCGTGCCGGTCAACGCCAACACGGTGGCGGTGAACAACGAGTCGGCCAGTTGCAGGGAGGAACTGTTGCGGCCCTGCTCCTCGGGGGCCGACAGGGCCAGCGTCAACACCGACAGCGACGGGAACGTCAACCCCATCCCCAACCCCGCCACCGCCCAACCGGCCACCCCGACCGCCACCGGCACCGCCGGCCAGACGGCGAGGGTGACCGTGGCCGTGCCCGCCGCCACGCAGGCCAGCCCGAGCCGGGGCAGGGTCGCCGAGGAACGCGGCGGCAACAGCCGACTCTGCGCCCAGGAACCCACCGACCAGGATAGCGCCCCGACGGTCAGCACCAGGCCGGCGGCGGTCGGCGAGAAGCCACGTTCCTGGGACAGCATCAGCGGGATGACCACCTCCGCGCCCGCGAACGCCGCCGCCGCCAACCCGCGCAGCCCCACCACCGTGGGCAGGCCCCGGGCCGCCCGCAGGAACCCCGCCGGCAGCAGCCGGGGCGCACAGACCCCCAGCCCGGCCAGGGCCACCGCCACCAGGATCACCGCGGGCACCCCACGCTGCTGCCCCCCGTGGTGCAGCAGTGCGGCGCTCACCCCCGCCCCGGCCGCCCAGCCGATCCTGGCCGCCGCGCCCGCCGGTGGCCCGGCCGGCGGCGGGCGGTGCAGCGTCCGCAGGCCCGACTCGACCAGCAGCACCGCCGGCAGCGCCACCACCGGTACGGCGAGGAAGACCCACCGCCAGCCCAGGTACTCCACGATCAGCCCGGCCAGCGCCGGCCCGACCAGCGACGGTACGACCCACGCCGCCGCGAACGCGGCGAACACCCGCCGCCGCAGCTCCTCCGGGTACGCCTGCCCGACCACCACGTACAACGCGACGGAGAGCAACCCGGACCCGAAGCCCTGCACCGCCCGGCCGACCACCAGGGTGCCCATCGCGTCGGCGCTCCCGGCGACGAACAGGCCGACGACGAACAACCCCACCCCGGCCCACATCGGCCCCCGGGGTCCCCGGGCGTCGCACCAGATGCCGGAGAGCACCATGGCCAGCACACCGGCGGCGAACGAACCGCCGAAGGCGAGCGCGTAGAGCCCCAGCCCGTCCAACGCGCGGGCCACCGTGGGCATGGCGGTGCCCACCGCCAACGCCTCGAAGGCGAGCAGCGACACCAGGGCGACGCTGCCCACCGTCATCGCCCGCAGGCGCGGGTCGTAGAGGCGGGTGGCCGGCGTCAGGGTGGCGGTCACCGGACGACGCCGGGCGGTACGTCAGACATGCGCCCAGCCTGCGACCTGCACCCAGGTTCAGGTCAAGGGTGAGCCCGGTCTCGTCAGGCCGACTCCAGCGCCTCCCCGAGCCCCTTGGCCAGCCCCGACAGGTGCTGGTCGGCGAGCAGGTGCCCGGCGGTGATCACCAGGGCGAGCGGCCACTCGATGACCTGGAGGGCGGCGAGCACCCCCAACCCGGCGTAATAGGCGATCTTGTCCGGCGGCGGCACCGCCACCTCGCCCAGCATCGGCACCTCCACCCGTCGGGTGTACGCCCGGACCATCTCGTGACCGCCGCTGAGATGACGCGTGATCGTGCTCATTCCGGCCTCCCTGCCGCTCGTCGGGTCGTCAGCGGGATTCCACCGGCACCGCCGTCCATGCCCCGCCACCGGAGGGAACTTCCCCCGCCCGGGGGGCATAACGGACGCCCGACCGGGAAGCCAGGCCGCCTGACGAACGCGGGAGGCGAGATGGCGTACGGCGGCAGTGGGCGGGACCGATCCGGCCGTACCCCTCGATGACCACGCTGGGCCGGGTGGCCGGCCGGGTCCTCCCGTCGGTGCCGGTGCCACCGCTGCTCGACGAGGCGTCCCGTACCGTCGGTTCGGCCGCCGGCCGGCTGGCCCGGGTCGCCGGGTTGGCCCGCCGTAGGGTCTGGTCCCGCAACGGCCGGCACCACATCGAGGTGCACGGCGTCTGCCAGGACGGCGGCGACCGGCTGGCCCGTCAGGTCGAGGCGGCGTTGGAGCGGATGCCCGGCGTGGCGTGGGCCCGGGTGAACGCCCCCTCCGGCCGGGTGGTGGTGGCCGTCGAGGACCCGAAGCCGAAGCTACGCGACCTGATCGACACGGTGGCGCGGGTCGAACGGATCTGCCCGCACGAGCCGGACCCGGAGATCCCGCCCCCGCACCCGCCGGAGGACGGGCCGCGTACCCCCCGGACCCTCGGCGCGCTCGCCTCCGACGCGCTGGGCCTGACCATCTCCGCCGCCACCCGCATCCTGCCGTTCACGCCGGTGCCGGGTGAGGTGGCCGGCCTGCTCACCGCCGTCGACCTGCACCCCCGGCTGCACGACCTCGCCGGCCGGGGCCGGCGTGCCGACCGCCGCACCGAGGTGCTGTTCCCGCTCGCCGAGGCGGTCGTGCAGGGCCTCACCGGCGGCTGGGCCGGCATCGTCCTCGACGGCGCGCAGCGGATCGTGCAGTGGGGTGAGGCGCGCGCCCAGCTCACCACGTGGACCCGGGCCGAGCCGGGGCTGACCGGTGACCCGGAACGCGCCGTCGCCCGCTCACCCGGCCCCGGGCGGCCCTGCCCCCGGCCCGACGGCCCCGTCGAGCGGTACGTCTCGACGATGCTCGCCACCGGGGCCGCCGCCGGGGCCGCCGCGTGGCCGGTCGTCGGCCCGAAACGGGCCGCCGCGCTCGCCCTCGCCGCGCTGCCCAAGGCCCCCGGCAGTGGCCGCGAGGGGTACGCCGCCCAACTCGGCCGGGTGCTGGCCCGCCGCGGCGTGATCGCCATGGACCGCAGTGTGCTGCGCGAACTCGACCGGATCGACACGGTGGTGCTGGACGCGGCCGTGCTCGGCTCGGCCCGGTGTGTCCTCGCCGACCTGGCGCCGCTGGCCGGCACGGACACCGGGGAGGTTGCCGGCCGGGCGTTCGCCCTCTTCGACCCCGATCAGCCGGACGACGTACACGAGGCCGACGGTTGGCGACTCGGACCGCTCGCCGGCCTCGACGCCGTCGACCCGGGGGACACCCCGCAGAGCCGGCGGCTGCGCGCGACGGACGGCCCCCTGCTCGGCCTCGTCCACGACGGCACCCTCGCCGCCGTCGTCCGGGTCGCCCCCGAGCCGGCCCCCGGCGTCGACGCGCTGCCCGCCGCCGCCCGGCACGCCGGCCTGCGCCTGGTGGTCGCCGGCCCCGACCCGCAGCGGTACGGCTTCGCCGACGCGGTGCTGCCCGGCGGGGACCGGCTCGCCGGCTCCGTCCGGGCCCTGCAACGCGACGGCGCGGTGGTGATGCTGCTCTCGGGCGACCGGGCGGCGCTGGCGGCGTCCGACTGCGGGCTCGGCACGGCCGGCCCCGACGATCTGCCCCCGTGGGGCGCCCACCTGCTCGTCGGCACCGACCTGCGGATCGCCGCGCTGCTCATCGAGGCGGCCGGGGTGGCCCGGCGGATGACCGGGCAGAACATCCGGCTCGCCATGGCCGGCACCGGCCTCGGCGCGTTGGGCGCGTTCACCGCCGCCGTGCCGCAGCTTCCCGACCGCAGCCTCTTCGCCGTCAACGGCGCGGCGGCGCTGGCCTTCGCCAACGGGGTGTGGCGGGCCCGCCGGCTGCCCGGCCCGGACGGGTCCCCGGCGCCGGCCGCCACCGCCTGGCACCTGATGCCGGTCCCGACCGTGCTGCGTCACCTCGACACCGGCCCGGACGGGCTGACCGACGCCGAGGCGCAGCGCCGGCACCGCGCCGACCCGGACCCGTCGGGCGGGCCGGTCGGCCTGTTCCGGGCGTTCGTCGACGAGCTGGCCAACCCGCTCACGCCGGTGCTGGCCGCCGGCGCGGTCCTGTCGGCGGCGTTCGGCTCGCTGGTCGACGCGGCCCTGGTCGGCGGCGTGGTCGGCGGATCGGCGCTGGTCGGGGCGGTGCACCAGCGCAACACCGACCGGGCGCTTGCCGAACTGCTGTCCCGCTCGGCGGTCACCGCCACGGTGCTGCGGGACGGGGTCGAACGGGTGACCGCCGCCGAGGATCTCGTCCCCGGCGACGTGGTGCTCCTCGGCCCGGGGGACGCGGTGCCGGCCGACTGCCGGGTGCTCACCGCCGACGGTCTGGAGGCCGACGAGTCGTCGCTGACCGGTGAGTCGCTGCCGGTGACCAAGGGGGTCGACCCGGTGGTCGCCGCCGCCCTGGCCGACCGTTCCTCCATGGTGTACGAGGGCACCACCGTCGCCACCGGTCGCGGCACCGCCGTGGTGGTCGCCACCGGTGCCGCGACCGAGTCGGGGCGGAGCCTCGCGTTGGCCCGGCAGGCCCCGCCGGAGAGCGGGGTGGAGGCCCGGCTCGGCCGGCTCACCCGCTCGGCGATCCCGCTGGCCGTCGCGTCGGCGGTCGCGGTGGCGGGGGCGGGGCTGCTGCGGGGCGTACCGCTGGGGCAGACGGCGGCGACGGCCGCGAACCTGGCCGTGGCGTCGGTGCCGGAGGGGTTGCCGTTCCTGGTCAGCGCGGCCCAACTGGCCGCCGCCCGGCGGTTGGCCGAGCACGGTGCGCTGGTCCGCAACCCGCGCACCATCGAGGCGCTGGGCCGGGTGGACGTGCTCTGCTTCGACAAGACGGGCACCCTCACCGAGGGCAGGCTGCTGCTCGCCGGGGTCGGCGACGGCGGCCGGTTCGCGCCCGTCGACCGGCTCGACGACGAGCTGCGCCGGGTCCTCGCCGCCGGGCTGCGCGCCACCCCCGACGCGGCCGATCCGCAGGAACTGCCGCAGCACACCGACCGGGCGGTCCGGTACGGCGCACGGCAGGCGGAGACGACCGAGCAGACCGGCGCGGCCGGGTGGACGGCGGTGGGTGGGCTGCCGTTCGAGCCGTCCCGGGGTTACCACGCGACCGTCGGGCGGGCCGCCGACGGCATGCTGCTCAGCGTGAAGGGCGCCCCGGAGACGGTGCTGCCCCGGTGCGGCGCGTGGCGGCGGCCGGGCGGCCGGGACGAGCCGCTGGACGACGAACGCCGGAAGCGGCTGCACACCGTGCTCGCCGACCGGGCCGGGGCGGGACACCGCATCCTCGCCGTGGCGGAGTGCCGGGTCGGTGCCGAGACGGTCACCGACGACCAGGTACGCGGGCTGGTCTTCGTCGGTTTCCTCGCCCTCGCCGACGGGATACGCGACAGCGCCGCCCCGGCGGTCCGCCGGATCAGGCAGGCCGGCGTGCACACCATCATGATCACCGGGGACCATCCGGCCACCGCCGAGGCGATCGCGTCGGCGATCAGCCCGGATTCCGACGGGCAACGGGTGGTCACCGCCACCGACCTGGACCAGTGGGACGACGCGGAGATCGGCGAACGGCTGGGCCGGACCGACGTGGTGGCCCGGTGCACCCCGGCGCACAAGGTACGGATCATCCAGGCGTTGCAGAGGTGCGGGCGGACCGTGGCGATGACCGGGGACGGCGCCAACGACGCCCCGGCGATCCGGCTGGCCGACGTCGGCATCGCCCTCGGCCAGCGGGGCACCCCGGCCGCCCGCGCCGCCGCCGACCTGGTGGTCACCGACGACCGGCTGGAAACCATCATCGCCACCCTGGTCGAGGGGCGGGCGATGTGGTCGTCGGTACGCCACGCGCTGAGCATCCTGGTCGGCGGCAACCTCGGCGAGATCGCGTTCAGCGTGCTCAGCGCCGCCGTCACCGGCCGGTCGGCGCTCAACGGCCGGCAACTGCTCCTGGTCAACCTGCTCACCGACCTGGCACCGGCGCTGGCCATCGCGGTCCGGCCGCCCGACGCCGACCACGCCGACGGGTTGCTCCGCGAGGGGCCGGACGCGTCCCTCGGCGGCACCATGACCCGGGAGATCGGGCTGCGCGCCGCCGCCACCACCCTCGGCGCGACCGCCGGCTGGACGGTGGCCCGGTGGACCGGCCGGGACCGGCGCGCCGGCACCGTGGCCCTGGTCTCGCTGGTCGGCACCCAGCTGGGGCAGACCGTCCTGGCCGGCGGCACCAGCCCGACGGTGCTCGTGTCGACGGCGGCATCGGTCGGGGTGCTCGCCGCCGTGGTGCAGACCCCCGGGGTGAGCCAGTTCTTCGGCTGCACCCCGCTCGGCCCGGTGGGGTGGAGCATCGCCGCCGGGTCGGCGCTCGGCGCGACCTTCGCCAACGGCGCGCTGACCCGGCTGGTGGAGCACCTGCCGGCCCGGGGTCGGCCCGCCGGCCCGGCGTCGGCCGGCTAGCCCTGCGGCGGGTCAGGCCGGGGGCGGGGACCAGGTGGCGGCGGCGCGACCCAACCTGTCGTTGACCGCCCGTCCGACCCCCTCGTCCGGAGCCGGTTCGGCGAGGATCTCGGTCACCCCGGCCGCGTCCAGCCGGTGCAGCGCGTCGAAGAGGCGGGCGGCGGCCTCGGTCACGTCACCGGCGGGCGACAGCACCTCCACCGCCGCGTAGCCGGCCGCCGGGGCCGCCCGGAAGGCGAGGTAGCCCCGCCGGACCCCGTCGGCCGCCGCCGGCACCGCGCCCCGCACCACCCGCAACGGGGTACGCGGCGCGTAGTGCGCGGCCAACGTCCCGGGGGCGACCGGCTGCCCGGAGCTGCCCGGGCGGACGGTCACCGGGCCGACCGCCGCGACGAGTTCCTCCACGGCGAGCGCCCCGAGGCGCAGCACCACCGGCTGCGGGCCACGCGCGTCCACGATGGTCGACTCGATTCCGCACCGGGTCGGGCCACCGTCGAGCACCACGTCGACGGCCGCGCCGAGCCCTCGGACGACGTGCTCGGCCCGGGTGGGGCTGAGCTGCCCAAACCGGTTGGCGCTCGGTGCGGCCACCGGCACCCCGGCGGCCCGGATCAACGCGCGGGCGGACGCCTCGTCGGGCACCCGTACCGCCATCGTGTCGAGGCCGGAGGTGACGATCGGCGGGATCACGGCCGGCCGGTCCACGATCAGTGTGAGCGGACCCGGCCAGAACCGCTCCGCCAGCGCCGCGACGGTCGGGGGCAATGCGCCGACGAGGGCCGGCAGGTCGGCGGCGTCGGCCAGGTGGGTGATCAGCGGATCGAAGCTGGGCCGTGCCTTCGCCTCGAAGATCCGCGCCGCGGCCCGGGCGTCCAACGCGTTCGCGCCGAGCCCGTAGACCGTCTCGGTGGGGAAGGCCACCAGCCCGCCGGCCCGCAGCACGTCGGCGGCCTCGGCGATGCCGTCGTGTTCGGCGGGCAGGACGCGGGGGGAGCCAGTGGTCACCCCCCGACGCTAGCCTGCCGTCAGCGCCCGGACCGGTGCGGGTGCCCGTCGTCCGCAGGCGGTGCGGCGGCCTCCACCCGGCAGGTCCCCGCCCCGGAACTCCACCCCCCGCAACGCCGTCGGCGCGCCGGGCGATGTCGGTCACGGAGGCGGGCGCGGTGGTGAGGTCGCCCGCGTAGCTCCGCGATCGCGGCGGGCGGGTCGACCCCGTCGTACGGCCGGTCGATCCCGGCGGCGCGCAGCCCGGCGACCGCGTGTGCGGTCGACACGGACGCACCGGCGCTGTCCCGTGGCCGACCGGGCGGGGGAGGATTACCGGCATGCTCCGCGTACCGCAGGCTCTGCTGTTGGATTTCGGTGGCGTGCTGGCCGACGCGCCCGGCCAGTCGCCGGCCCCTCCGGAACTCGTCCGACGGCTGTTCGACCTCGTCGACGGCGCGGTGTCACCGGAGCGGATCGCCGTCGACCTGACCGAAGGCGCGCGCAGGTACTCGGCCTGGCGGGACAGGGCCGGCCGGGAGGCCGCCCCGACGGAGCTGCCGCACGCCCGGGTCTGGGCGGAGTTCGTCACCCCGTCGTGGCCCGGGCCGGCCCGCGACGCCGTCGCCCGGGAGGCGACCCCCCTGTCGTACGCCTGGACCCGGCGGTCGGACTGGGCGGTGCGGCCCGGTGTCCCCGAGGTGCTCCGGGCGGCGGTCGGGGCGGGCCTGCCGCTGGCCGTGGTGAGCAACACCCTCTGCGGTGCCGCACACCGCGACTTCCTCGCCGCCGCCGGTTTCGCGGAGCTGTTCGCCGCGCAGTTCTACAGCGACGAGGCGGGCGCCCGCAAGCCGAACCCGCAGCTGGCGCTGCTGGCCGCAGCGGCCGTCGACGTCCCGATCGCGCACTGCTGGTTCGTCGGCGACACGCTGGGCCGCGACGTCGAGTGCGCCCGCCGTGCCGGTGCGGGCGCGGCGATCCTCATGCGCTCGCCCCGCACCGACCGGGAGCCGCCCCACCCCGCCGTCATTCCCGACGCCCGGGTCGAGGACGGTCACGGCCTGCTCGCCCTGCTCCGGCGGGCCACCGACTGAGTCGCGACGATCCCGACCGGCGGCTTTCCCCGGTTCGGCGGCGTTCGGAATGCCGTCTACCGCTGATCCGGCGGAAGCGCGGCGTCCACCGCCGACGCCCCGGCGACCGGATGGACACCGACCACCGCGTCCAGCGGCAGAGCTGAGTAGACGTGCGGGAACGATCCGCCGTCGGGGGAGTCCTCCCACCGTACGGCCGTGCCGAGCCGCCGGGTGTCGAGCGCCACGACCACCAGCGCCGGCTCCGCCGCGAAGAACCGAAGCGCCGTCGCGGCCACCTGCGCCCGTGACGAACAGTGGACGAAACCGCTGCTCCGGTCGAACGGGGAACCGTCGAAACCGCCGCCGGCCTCGAACTCCGACCATTCGGCGGGCAGCAGAATCTTGTAGATCAGCACGGCTCAGCGTGGCAGACCGGCCGGCTCGCCGCCAACCATGGTCGGGCCGTCAAAATCACCCGTCAGCATGGTTGAGCTGCGAAGGCGGGGTCCGGAGAGAAGACGAGGTGCGCCGATCGGCCCGGCCGTGGCGACATCAGTTTCGAGTGGAGCCCAGGGGACTCGAACCCCTAGTGCCTAGAGACGGACGGAGATCGCCTCAAATCGGATGGAGCCGACCTCCGACCAGGGCAGGAAATGCCAGCGACTCACGGCGTCTTACACCCGTTTCCAGGCTCGGTTGTGCCGGATCTGTGCCCGATGATCATGCCTCGGATATCGAAGGCTGTTGACCATCTGGCTTGACGAACGTTCCGCGCTGCGGCACCACGAACAACACGCCCTGGTCCACGAGTACCGCGATCGCGCGTCGCACGGTCGCCCGAGCAAGGCCGTACTCCTGAACAAGCTGAGACTCGGACGGGATAGCCCTGTTGGGCTGCCAGTCACCCCGACGAATCCGGGCCACGAGGATGCCAGCCAGTTGACGATACGGCGGCAGTGGCGCGCCGTGATCGATGTCAGCGTCCGGGTCGGGCTCCATGCTGCTGACGCTAGAAGTCCTCCCATGATCGGCATCGACCTTCTACGTATCTAGACGTAGGTAGTCCAGCGTTGGTACGTTGCGGCTATCCCGCTGTGCTGGTCGTGGAGGCCCCAACCCGCCCCGGTGCGGCGGTACCCCTGCCCGGCCGGTCTCCTCCGAATCCGGTCGGGCAGGGCCACCGCAGGGAGGGAAGAGCATGCCTCTTGACCCACGGGCCTTACCCCGTCTCCAGCCACCGACGCCGGGTGAGGAGCTGCTGATCAGCCGGGAGGCGTCCGTGCAGTTCGCGCGGACACCGGCTTTCGTGTTCCGGGTGATCTCGGTCTGCCCCCGGCCCACCTATGACGGCTGGGCGTGGGTGACCGGTTACCAGCTCGACGGCCAGGGCCAGGCCGTCACCAAGCGGGAGATCTTCGTACGGCTGGCGGGCCTCAAGCGGATCCGTCGTTCTGATGGGCGCCTGACGGCGGGCTCGGCTTTCGTGTCACGGCCGAACACCCGGTGGACACCGCCACAGCAGCGCCTTTGACCTGACCCCGACCAGCCACGCAGCCGGCCCCTGGTCGACCACCCCGCCCACGGCGGCTCCCCACCCCCTTCCCAGGTGCCGATTTTGAACTGACCTGGACAGCGGTAGGAGCTGGCACGGGGGGTCACCAGCCGGGGCACCGCGACCGCCGCCCCCATGCTTGGGGCTTGCCGGTCCTTCCCCGCGCAGCATTCTCGGAGCCCAGCTCCGGCGGTGGCCCGTCGTAGCGCCGGGGTACAGGGGGGTTGTCCGGCCGGCGTTCTTAGTCGATGTTGGCGGGCATCTACTGGGCTAGCGACGGCCCGACCGTCAGCGCTATACGTGTAGCGCGCCCGATCAGTGGCCCCAAGCGCGGGATCACCTGCTCACACCACTGCTCTATCGGACGGGCTCTATGCTACGCGATCGGCGAGGCTATCCTCACGTCACTGCTGGTGATCGACGACCTGAAGGAGATGCCTTGATATCGGAATCGATTTATTGGCGGCGCGATCTCTTCAACCTCGCAAGAGAATTGCGACGCAAGTCATCACAGCGCAACTGGCAGGAGGCTTCGGCGGTTCGCCTGGAAAAAGCCTTGCTCGTCGGCTGCTATGCCGTCCGACGGCTACTAGATTCCGCCAAGCTCTCCAACTCCTACCGAGAGAAGACGATATCGGCCGTAGAATTACCGGCGCTGGACGTCAACTTGAGACGCCTGCATTTTGCGCCGCCAAACGATTTGGAAATTATAGGTGAGATGTACGACTTCCGGGCGGGCAGGTCGATTGACCTCAAGCTGCCGGTCTTCATCAACCAGTTTATACATAGCTACACGCTGCTCTACATTGTGCCTTGCGATGAGGTGCCCAGAACAGTCATATTGGTAACGTCTGACCGCGATAGACTTAAGCGCCTGCTGGCATTCTGGCTAGACGACATTGCGCACTTGTTTGAGCATGCCGCGATAAGCGATCAAAGCGAATTTAGGCGGACATGGAACGAGGCCAAGAAGGCATACATTTTCGATGGCAATCTCGAACCGAGCACGCGGCTTGCCGAATGGGGGTTCGCTTCTTTGGACGAACTCAACGACGCAATTTCTCGATACGACAAAACGTTCAACGTAGGCAATCTATCCGCAGCGTTGGCGACCCTTCGTCAGGCAATAGAGAGCTGCCCGGATTGAATTGCCTCACGACTTCTGCCCCGTTTTCGCTGTCGACACGTCTGGAGGGAGTTTCTGCTGCGCCGTGCGCCGGGGCGTGACCGGCCGCCAGGCCGCACGCGCGCCCCGGCGCGACACGGCGGCGGGCCGCAGGCCCGCCCTTGACCAAGTAAAGAAAGTCTGAACACACTACGCTCCGGCCACGCGCTACAGGCGACAAACCACCGCCGTGGCGTCGTCCCGGTGCTTATACCTCGGCCAGATCAGACCATCGGGATCACGGTCCTCATATTCGCGGGTGGCCGCAATCAGGGCGGATGGGCCTTGCTCGTAGGCGAAGGTGAGTAGCCCGGACCAATCCATCGCACTGAAATCGGTAACGAGAAGAGCGGCACCATCTGACAGCAGGGCAGCGCCGCGTACGTCGTCCACAACTCCGGAAATCGCATGAGCAGCGGCCGACGGGTCAACCTGCGCCACCCAGTAGCCACCGGGCCGATTTCTCACCTGTTGCTGCTCGCGAATCAGTGTGAAGAGCGCACTTTTATCACTCTTGTCCTTGCCGGAACTGGCGGCCCGCGCACTATCCGATGCGAAGGCTTCAACCGACTTGTCCTGCATCACCAACGGTCCGCCGTTATTCCGATCAAGCACTATCACGGAATCCGAGAGAACGAGATACTCTAACGAATCCCCGACGTGCCTCACCATTGCCACTGTCGAGCACGGAGAGCCAGGGTGGTCAAGGTCGCAGGAGTCACGGTGCATGGCTGCCACGGCATCGATGGACTCCGCTAGTACCTCCTCCAAGCCTCGACCAGAGCTACCCGCCAGCCACAACAGATTGCTTCCGAGCTGGTGCACGTACCAAGGCGTTCCATGCACGCAGCCTGTCTCCGACGCCTCAGAGAGTCCGTCAAGGACTACGGCAGTGCTCGTCGTGGCTCCGGCCCAATCCTCGTTCCTGCCATCGGGACGTCCGGATTCACTAGCTACGCTTACGTGCACTCTTCCTCCCGGGCTGATGAATTGGTGCCAGCAGTTCCGCGCGCTGAATCTGGCGCGATTCGGGGTCCCACTCGCACTCGACCAGACATGACCAACGAGTAGCCTTCACGTCCCGATACAGGTCGCTTAGCTCCTGTTCGAGATACATTGCCGCACCCTGACCGCCTGGCGCATGGATTCCAGCCATGTAAAGCCAGTAGCCCCGCCCGTCCGGCCTCGGCAGGCGACCCAGATAGGCATAGTCACCGGGCTTACCCGAATCCTCCGGGGAACGGTACTGACGCCCGGTTGCCTTGTCGTGAAGATACCAACCTTCGGCATCCTTCTCGAATCCGTAACGCTCGTCCGCCGCTAGCATCTGCGCAATCAGTGGCGACCGTCGCGGACCACAGATCACCACCAACCCCTCGCGGTTGAGATCGATTAGGCCGGGGGGAACGATGTACTCGACCTCGACGGGCTCCAAGCCAGTTCGGCGTACGGTGCGGTTAAGGATCTCGATCGCAGCCGCATGCTCCTGGTGCACGACCGGACGCCCAGACCCGCTCTCCTGCTTGGTGTCGACTGCGAACGTCACGGTCGACCCCTCCGAGAACAGGATGCGCTCCGGGGCTCTCTTCGGCGCGGCGCTGAGCTGTGACAGCCGTGCCCGACTGACGCCTGCTTTGTCGGCAATCTCCGCCAACGTCATACCTTGGCTGCGCAGGTAGTCCACGGCATCCCGGCGCAGCTTGCCAAACTCAGCGATCGCAGCCTGATAGTCGGCCATTGCCTCAGTTGCCAGCCGAACCCGATCCAGCGGGTCCGGGGTGTCTCTGACCCTCTGTAGCTCTTCCACAGACTCTCCCTCCGGGGTGGTGAGGCCAGTCTAGTAAGGGGGGTTACGGATAACTAGAGCGACCCCTTGACGAAGGCGGAAGCCCGACTTACGGTTGTGGCGTAAGGGGGGTTACGGAGGCAGCTCCAGACCCCTCCGAGCCTGGGGACCACTGTGTCCGCCCTGTTCGGAGAGCTACCTAAGGCAACGACGTCCGACCACCTGAGGGTCGACCGAAGGAGAGAAGCCCAGATGCGGAACATCCCTGTGGACCTGTCCGGCTACAAGCTGCGTGTGGTGGAGGAGCCGTCGGTCAAGGCGGATCAGGAGGGGAAGGTGATCACGGCTTACGGCACGAATGACCCGCTGTTCACGGTGGCGGTGTTCGCCAAGCCGGTGGCGACGGAGGACGGCTACCGGGGCAAGGGCGAGGAGCTGAAGGTCACGCTCTCGGCTGACCCCGGCCAGGTGGAGGAGGGGGAGTTGGTGGAGCTGATCGGGCCGACGGTGTCGCACTGGGAGCGGGATGGCCGGTCGGGTCTGACGTGGAAGGCGCAGGGCCTCAAGACGGCGCGGTGAGTCGGGCACGTTTCTGATCGTTCGCCCCGCCCCTGTGTGGTGGGTGACCCGTTCGAGTCGGGTCGGGGCACTTTTGTCGGGGCAATGGGCCGTTGATCGGTTCATCCTCGGCAGCATGTTCATTGAGAATTACACAGTGGATAGAACCTTGCCTGAAACAGGTTGATATCACTATTCAAGAATTGAGGGGAGGTTGCTATGTCTGATTTCGAGTTGGCTCTTATCGGGTTGTTGTTGCTGTCGGTTTCGGTGAACGTCGGTCTGGTTCGTCGTGAGACGCGTCGGTGGCGTCGGGTGTGGCGTCTGACGGGCCGGGAGTGACCGCCTGGTCGGTGGTTTCCATCCCTCCTGGGTGCGGGTTCCCGGGGGTGGGTGGTGTCCACCGATCGTGTGGGCTTCCGTGACCGGAAGGAGCAGGTGTGGATTTGGTGCCGGAGTTGGTGAAGTCGATGACCGGCCGGCGGCGGTATGAGGCGTTGGTGGGCAACGTGCAGGGCCTGGCGATGCTCCTCGACGGCGTGAAAAGCCTGATCAAGTCGTGTGAGCCGCCACCGGGGACGCTGTACCAGTTCGCCGCCCGGATTGAGGACCTGGAGGACGCGCACCGCCAGGCGGTGGAGTCGCTTCTGGCGTTCAAAGTGCGGGTCAAGACGTATGAGGCGGACCTGATCGCCAAGCCGTGGAAGGTGAACTGATGTCGTACCGGGTCACTGACACCTACGACGCGGTCGATCAGGCGATGCGTCTGCTGCGGCGGTCGATGAAGGGAATGCCGGAGCGGTACCGCTACATGAAGAACTACGACGAGTTGCGTCGGGCGGTGGCGGTTCTGCTGGTCCTCCTCGAAGAGGCCACGCCGTGGCTGGAAGAGACCGACAAGGCGAAGCGGGCGACGACGCTCGCGAAGAAGATGCTCGAAGGAGTTCGCTGACCGACAGTTCTTCGACGGAAGAAGGCCCGGGTTGGTAATCCGATCCGGGCCTTCTTTGTGCCCAAAACATCAGCAATTGAATTGCATCCGATTTGGTGAAGGTAGGTGCGGGAGATGGGTAAGCGCGTTCGTGGTTGGGAATGGCGTGTGGCGGGGTGGGCTGCCAGGCACCCGGGGTTCGTGGCGGCTCCGGCCGCTCTCGGCGCGGGGATGCTGGAGTTCGGGCCGGCGACCACGGGCGGCGTGATGGCCGGTGCGATCGCTGCCGGGGTCGGCTGGTACCGGGGTCACCCGGACTCCTGGGAGCTGGTGGCGGCCCCGAGGTTGCGGGCGGTGCGGCGGCGGTGGCTGTCCCGGGCTTACCTGGGGCCGTGGTGGAGCCGGGTGGTGGAGGCGTGCAACCTGGTCACGGTCCACCGCACGACGGGTGTGATCAACGTGCCCCGGATCATCCGCATCCGCTCGCACTCCCCGTCCACGGAAACCGTCTACGTGCGGTTGCTGCTGGGGCAGACGCCGAAGATGTGGGAGGAAGCCGCTGACGCTCTGGCGGTCGCGTTGCAGGCGGAGCGGGTCGGCGTCGAGCGGGTGCGTCCCCAGGTGATCGCGTTGGTGGTGCAGCGCAGCGAGCCGTTCACGGAGCCGATCATTCCGCCGGACCTCCTGGCGGATTCGGAGGCGGTGGACCTGTCCCGGGTGTATCTGGGTGAGACCGAGCACGGCACCGATTGGGTTGCGCCGTTGCTGGGTCAGCACTGGCTTGTTGGTGGGGCGTCCGGGTCCGGGAAGAACTCGGTGACGTGGATGGCGTTGCGGGCGTGTGCGCCGCTGATCCGTGACGGCCTGGTCCGCCTGCACGTGGTCAACCCCAAGGGCACCGAGTTGAACGCCCTCCAGCCGGTCTCCCACCGGTACGCCGAGACCGACGGCGACATCGTCGAGGTCATCCAGGGTTTCTGGGCCACGATGCAGGACCGCAAGCGCACCTTGGCCGAGCAGGGCCGGCGAACCTTCGTCATGTCCCGGGAGACTCCGCTTGACGTCCTGGTCCTTGACGAGTTGGGCGCGGTGACCGGGTACGGCGACCGGTCGTTGACCAAGGGCGCTCAGGCCGTGTTGCCGCTGATCCTGTCGCAGGCTCGCGCGTTGGGCGGCACCGTGGTCGGCGCGCTTCAGGAACCCACCAAGGACGTCATCCCGCAGCGTGACCTGTTCTCCCTGCGGGTGTGCCTGCGGGCCACCTCGGCCGGGCACGTCGACATGGTCCTGGGTGAGGACATGCGCCGCCGGGGAGCGCTCGCTGATGAGATTCCGAACGTGCCGGAGTCGGCGGGGATCGGGTTTGTCGTGAAGCAGCGTTCTCGTACCCCGGTGCGGGTCCGGGCCGCGTACTGCGACGACTCCGACATCGCCGAGCTGGTGCGCGTCGCTGGCTGGCCGGTGTCCGAACTCGCCGCGACGGGCCAGCGATGAGCGATACGCGGCAGGGTGCCAAACCGCCTCGGCCGGTCCGCAAGCTGTCCCGCCGGCTGGACGTGGCGCGGCAGCTTCACGACCTGGAGCAGGATTCCGCCGCGCTCGACATCGTGGACATCGAACGGCTTCGGGTGTCGGTGACCCGGTCGCTGTGGGTGTTCCTGGCGGTCGGGTCGGTGTTCACCACCACCGGCGTCCAGGACTTCCTGGCCGGGCACCTCACCCCGGCTGATCCGGTGTGGTGGGGCTGCTGGGGCGTCGAGCCGTGCCTGGTCGGCATCCTCATCACGATCCTGCGATGGGAAGCCGCGATGATCGCCCGGAGCATCGATATCGACTCCGGGGCCGTCGACTGGCTCAAACGGTTCCTCCTCGGCTCCACCCTCGTCATGAACGTCGTACCGGCGCTCTGGCCCCGTGAAGGCTCGATCAGCGCGGGCATGCTCGCCGCCCACATCATGGTGCCCGTCCTGGTGTTGTTCCTCGCCGAAGTCATGCCCATCGTCCAAGCACGCTGCACCCAAGCACGCCGGGCCATCGTCCTAACCAAACCCGAGACCAGCCAGCCTGAACCCGCCGTGTCGGCCCCGACTGCGGTGCTCGACGCCCCAGCCGTTCCGGTCATGCCGACCCCCACCCCGGTTCCGGTCCCGACTCCTCGGGCGGAAACTCCTCCGGCTCCGGCTCCGGCGGTGGAGTTGGAGGGACTGGGCATCCCGGCCGGAATGCAGGCGCAGATCCGGCAACTCGTCGCGGACTCGCCCGCTCCGGTAACCGCCGTCGACGTCCAGCGCGTCACCCGTCTACCGCTGCCGATCGCGGCCCGGGTGGTCGACCGGCTCACCCCGGTCACCGCCAACGGCTACCAGCACTGACCTTCACTCGCTACGGCCTGCCGTGCCCCTCCAGACCACCAGGGGGCACGGCAGGCCCGTCCCTGGAGGGATTCCATGTCCTCACCTCCTCGTCTCTCTCGACCCACCCCGGTCGACCACGACCCCGAAGCCGCGCTGACACGGTGGATGCGGTCGCCGGCGTACAAGGAATGGCGGGCCGGCGTCGAGAGCGTCAAAGGCTGCCTCCAGCCGGTCCGCCTCGTCGGCAAATGGGAGGTCCGCCACCTCGGCACCGGAGACCTGATCGCCGCACGGCAGGGCCGGGTCTGGGCCTCCTGCGGCACCCGCCGCGCCGCCGTCTGCCCCACCTGCGCCGACCGATACGCCGCCGACGCCTGGCACCTCATCCACGCGGGCATGAACGGCGGCAAGGGCGTCCCCGACACCGTCGCCCGATCGACCCGGCTGTTCGTGACCCTCACCGCCCCGTCGTTCGGCACCGTCCACAACCGGCCCGGCAAGCGGCCCTGCTCCTGCGGACGCTGGCACCCGGAAGGGCATCCGCTCCTGGGTAGCCCGCTCGATCCGGGCACCTACGACTACGTCGGCGCGGTGCTGTGGCAGGCACACAGCGGGCAACTCTGGCACCGGTTCACCATCGCCCTCCGCCGGGCCGTCGCCGCCGCTGGCGGCCTCACCGTTCGTGCGTTCGGGGCGCACCTGCGGATCTCCTACGCGAAGGTTGCCGAGTACCAGCGGCGCGGCCTGGTCCACTTCCACGCGGTCATCCGCGCTGACGGACCCTCCGGCCCGGACTCGACGCCTCCGGCCTGGCTCACCCCGGACGTGTTGGCCGACGCGGTCCGTACCGCGGCTTCGTCCGTCGAGCTGGACACCGCCCGACCCGACGGAACCCCGCTGGTCCTCCAGTGGGGCAGCCAGGTCGACGTCAAGGACATCACCGCCACCGACATCGACGTCACCAACGACGGCGACGATGGCGACCAGGTCGTCAACGACACCCGGCTCGCCGGCTACATCGCCAAGTACGCCACCAAGGGCACCGGGGCCACCGAAACCGGAGACCGGCGCATCCGCTCACAAGAACACATCGCGCTCCTACGGGTGTCCAACCACCACCGGGCCATGATCCAAACCGCCTGGGACCTCGGCGGCCTCGACCAGTACACCGAACTCAAGCTGCGCCACTGGGCGCACATGCTCGGCTTCCGGGGCCACTTCCTCACCAAGTCCCGCATCTACTCCACGACCTTCAAGAACCTCCGGGCGGAGCGTCAGGCCCACCAGCTCCGCACGGCGCTCACCGACGCCGGGCTGCCCGACGACACCGCCGTCCTGGTCGCCAACGACTGGCAGATCCTCGGCATCGGCTACGACACCCCCGAACAACTCGAACTCGCCACCGCGATCGGTGACCGCATCCGGTCGGCCCGACAGCAAGCCAGGAAGGAACCCCGATGAACGCCACCCCCGAACGGCTGTGGAGCGTCACCGACGTCTCAGCGTTCCTCGGCATCCCGGTCGGCACCCTCTACCAGTGGCGGCACCGCCGGATCGGTCCCCGCGCCTCCCGTGTCGGCCGGCACCTCCGATACGACCCTGCCGACGTCCGCGCGTGGCTCAACCAGAAGGCGGCCTGATATGGCAGTCGATGACCTGTGGTACCTGACCAAGCGCGGGCCAGACGGTAAGCGGCTTCCGTCGAAGCGGCACGGCCGGGGCAAGCGGTGGCGGTGCCGGTACGAGGATGCCAGCGGCCAGGCTCGGGAGCGGTTGTTTGAGCGCAAGGTCGACGCTGACGACTTCGATGCCCGCGCCCGTGCCGGTGTCGCCGAAGAGGCGAAGGTGCAGCAGTCAGAGCGTCACCTGACCTTCAAGGAGTACGGCGAGCGCTGGCGTCTCTCCCGCGAAGTCGGCTGGGCGCTGGAGACGCGGAAGCGGGTCGAGTCGAACCTTCGGTGTCACCTGTACCCGGTCTTCGGTGATCGGCCGCTGCGGGCCATCCGCCTGACCACCGTTCTGGAGTGGTTGACCCGCCGGTTGGGCGAGGGCACGCCGAAGTCCTCACTGAAGCTGTACGTCGAACTCCTCGACGCGGTGCTCAGCGCTGCGGTCACCGACAAGCTGATCCCGGACAACCCATGTGACGGTGTGAAGCTGGCCCAGGTGCTCCGCGGCTTGACCCACGCGCCGAAGTGGGTGCCCACCGAGGATGAGGTTCTGGTGCTCCTAGACGTCGTGCCGGCCCGATACCGGGCGGCGGTGTGGTTGGGCGCCGGCCAAGGCTGCCGGTTCGGTGAAGCCCTCGGAATGGAGCACAGCGCACGCTGCGTCGACCAGGAGCGAGGAAAGCTGCACATCATTCAGCAGTTGCGGTACGCGCCCCAGGAGTACGGCGGCTTCTACATCTCCGAGCCGAAAGCGGGTTCCGCCGGAACCATCGATCTCGACCCGGTCGTCGGCCAGGTCCTCACCGAGCATGTCCAGCAGTTCCCGCCCGTGCCCGTCGACCTGGTCGACATCACCACGGGCGACCCGGTCCGACGCACGGTGCCGCTGCTGTTCACCACCAGTCGCGGTAACCCGTTCACGGACCGGACCTGGTCCCGGGAGTGGGCGGACTGGCGAGACACCGCCGGCTGGCCGAAGGAACACGGCACGTTCCACGCCCTGCGGCACTTCTTCGCCACGACCCTGATCACGAACCACGCCGAACCTCAGGAGGTGCAACGGCTGCTGCGGCACAAGACGCTGCGGATCACCCTGGAGACGTACGTGCACTGGTGGCCGAAGCGGGAGCGTCCGAAGGGCTTGGTCGGCGCAGTGCTACGGGCGGCAGGTTCCAGAGGGATTCAAGATCAATCCTGACCTGTGCCCATCGTGTGCCCGTTGATCTTCACGAGCTGTAACGCCTGGTCAAGGATGATGCTGGTGGAGCCCAGGGGACTCGAACCCCTAACCCCTGCCTTGCAAAGGCAGTGCTCTGCCAGTTGAGCTAGGGCCCCGAGGGCGGGTCGAGCCGCCGGGTGCTGGCTGGTCAGCGCAGGTCGGGCGAGGTGGTCGCCTCGTGCCACAGGGCGCGCTCGTCGTTGGATTCCTTGACCTTCTTGGCCACCACAGCGGCGACGCCGATGATGCCGACCAGGAACAGAAGCTTCTTGAACATGGGGCGACCCCTCGCGCTCGACTCGACTGCCCGTCGGAACGGTGTGCGGTGGGGCTAGCTGGAATCGAACCAGCGACCTCAGAGTTATCAGCTCTGCGCTCTAACCGACTGAGCTATAGCCCCGCGTGGCGACGAGCAAGATTAACCCATCGCGTCGTCCGCTCCCAAATCGGGGTGGCCGACGCTCCCGCGCCTTCCCGACCGTACCCGGTCGGCCCGCGACGGGGCGAGCCCTTTCCCCCGGTCCTGGAGCCGGAGATCCACCCCCGTGACGGGGAACAGCGGCGTCGGGGCGGCTCGGACACCGCTGGATCGACCCACGAGCGAGCCCGCGCGGGCACGGCCACCGGGCTGGGAAAGCACGACGCCGGGGCGACCGCTGTTCGCGGCGCCCCGGCGTCGGGTCGGATCAGTCGCGCTCGGCGAGCGTCAGCTCGATCCCGCCGACCAGGTCGGCGCAGACGTTGTAGACGAACGCCCCCAGGGTGGCGAGCGCGGTGAACAGCACCACGTTGACCAGCCCGACGAGGGCGGACGTCAGGATGACGCCCTTCGCGGTGATCTGGAAGCCGCTGTTGGTGCCCTGCCCGCCGCTGGCGCTGACCAGGTCGGTCAGGCTGTCGTTGACGCTCTGGAACACGCCCATCGCGTCCAGCGCGAGGTAGAGCACCGAAGTCGCCACGACCACCACGATGAACAGCACCACGGAGACGGCGAAGGCGAACTTCATCACGGACCACGGGTCGATCCGCTTGAGGTTCAGCCGGGCCCGGCGCGGCCCCCGGGAGGCCGCCGAACTGACCGAGGTACGCGCGGCGCGTACCGCGTCACCCACCCGCGCGGCGCCGACGGCGGCCGCGCCACCGATGCCCGGGGGCAGGCCGCCGCCGTTGGCGGGGCGGGCGTTACCCGCCCCCGTGGTGGGACGGGCGTTGTCCGGGGTCGGCCGGAAACCACCGACCTTCGGCTGGGTGCCGGTCGTGGACGGGGAGGTGGCGGCCCCCACCGCGATCGGCTGTGTCGTGTTGCTCGACCGGGCCGCCGCAGCCACCGGCTGGGTGGCGGAGGAGGGCGCGTCGCTGCCCGTCGGCTGGGGCTTCTCGGTCGCCCCCGAGTCCTCACCGGGCTTGTCCGGCGGCGGTGCCATGCCGGGTGCCCGGGTGAACTTCGGGGCAGGCGCGTCGGCGGGGACGGTGGCCCGACCCACGGCGGCGCGGCCGGCGGGGGTTGTACCGCTCTTGGCGGCCTCCTCGTCGACCGGGGTGGCCGAGGTCCCCTTGTTCCCCGACTTCGCCTGTGTCTCCGTCATTCAACTAGTCCTGTTCGTCAGGCTCGTCGGCATTGCGAGCAATCGCCACGATAGTCACGCCGTCCGGGAGGTCCATCAGCTTGACCCCCATTGTGTTCCGGTCACGCGTACGGCGTACAGGCTTCACCGGAGTCCGGATGACGCCGCCGTTGCTGGTGATCGCGAACAGCTCGTCGTCCGGGTCGATCACGACCGCGCCGACCAGACCACCGCGGCGCTCGGTGATCTTCGCAGTCAACACGCCCTTACCTCCCCGGCCCTGGACCGGGTATTCCTCGATGGGGGTGCGTTTCGCATATCCCCCGTTCGTGGCCACCAGGACGTCCAGGCCCTCCCGGACGACCTCCATGGCCAGCAGGACGTCGTCGTCGGTGAAGCGCATGCCGATCACACCCGAGGTGGCCCGGCCCATCGGGCGCAGCGCCTCGTCGGAGGCGTTGAACCGGATCGCCTGGGCCTTCTTGGAGACGAGCAGCAGGTCCTCCTCCGGCGCCGCGAGCACGGCACCGACCAGCTCGTCCTCATCGCGCAGGTTGATCGCGATGACGCCGCCGGACCGGTTGGAGTCGAACTCCTCAAGTCGGGTCTTCTTCACCAGGCCGTTTCTCGTGGCCAGTACCAGGTAGGGAGCCACCTGGTAGTTCGGGATTTCGATGATCTGCGCGATCTGCTCGTCCGGCTGGAAGGCGAGCAGGTTGGCCACGTGCTGGCCCTTGGCCACCCTACTGGCCTCAGGCAACTCGTACGCCTTGGCCCGGTACACGCGGCCCTTGTTGGTGAAGAACAAAATCCAGTCGTGGGTGGAGCATACGAAGAAGTGGCTGACAATGTCGTCCTGCCGCAGCGTCGCGCCGCTCACTCCCTTGCCGCCGCGCCGCTGCGAGCGGTAGAGGTCGACCTTGGTGCGCTTGGCGTACCCGGTGCGGGTGATGGTGACCACCACGTCCTCGCGGGCGATGAGGTCCTCCATCGAGACCTCGCCGTCGAACGGGATGATCTTCGTACGGCGCTCGTCGCCCCACTTCGCGACGATCTCACTGAGCTCCTCGGAGACGATCTTCCGCTGCCGCTCCGGCTTGGCGAGGATGTCCTTGAGGTCGGCGATCTCCAGTTCGAGCTTGGCCAGGTCGTCCAGGATGCGCTGCCGTTCCAGGGCGGCCAGCCGGCGCAGCTGCATGTCCAGGATCGCGGTCGCCTGGATCTCGTCGATCTCCAGCAGCCGGATCAGGCCCTGCCGGGCGTCGTCGACGGTGGGCGAACGCCGGATCAGGGCGATCACCTCGTCCAGCGCGTCCAGCGCCTTGGCCAGACCGCGCAGGATGTGCGCCCGCTCCT
This sequence comes from Micromonospora sp. HM134, assembly GCF_007833915.1. NCBI lineage: Bacteria > Bacillati > Actinomycetota > Actinomycetes > Micromonosporales > Micromonosporaceae > Micromonospora > Micromonospora sp. HM134. The sequence goes on along the minus strand of NZ_CP041061.1, from coordinate 12,136 downwards.
CGGCCTTGCGCAGCCGGAACGCGGTCCGCCGCCGGATCACCTCGATCTGGTGCTCGACGTAGTACCTGATGAACTGGGCCAGGTTGAGCGTGCGCGGCACCCCGTCGACCAGGGCCAGCATGTTGGCGCCGAAGGTCTCCTGGAGCTGGGTGTGCTTGTAGAGGTTGTTCAGCACCACCTTGGCGACCGCGTCGCGCTTGAGCACCAGCACGATCCGCATGCCGGTACGCCCGGAGGACTCGTCCCGGATGTCGGCGATCCCGCCGAGCTTCCCCTCCTTGATCAGCTCGGCGATCCGCTCGGCCAGGTTGTCCGGGTTGACCTGGTAGGGCAGCTCGCTGACCACCAGCGCCGGCCGGCCCCGCTTGTCCTCCTCGACCTCCACCACCGCGCGCATCCGGATCGACCCGCGGCCGGTCCGGTACGCGTCCTGGATGGCCGACTGACCGACGATCAGCCCGTGGGTGGGGAAATCCGGACCCTTGACGATCTCCAGCAGCGCTTCGAGGGTGGTCGCCTCGTCGGCCTCCGGGTTCTCCAGGCACCACTGCACCGCCGCGCCGATCTCGCGCAGGTTGTGCGGCGGGATCTTGGTGGCCATCCCGACCGCGATGCCCTCGGAGCCGTTGACCAGCAGGTTCGGGATGCGCGCCGGCAGAATGGTGGGCTCCTTGGCCCGGCCGTCGTAGTTGTCCTGGAGATCGACGGTGTCCTCGTCGATGTCCCGCAGCATCTCCATCGCCAGCGGGTCGAGCTTGCACTCGGTGTTGTGGCTGACGAAGCCGTCGGAGACGAAGGAGTGGTCCTCGGTGTCCACCCGGATGCTGTAGACCGCCTGCACCCCCGCGTCGGCGACCTCGGCCACCTCGGCGTAGTAAAACCGTCCGTCGACCAACGGCTCGACCACGTCGAGCACCTCGGTGTTGGTGATCCGGGCGGCGATCTCGTCGCGGTCCCGCTCCCAACGCTCAATCCGGTCGACGTTGTGCCGACGCAGCCAGTCCCGCTCGGTCCAGCGGGTCGCGCCGTGCTCCCGGATGAAGTCGCCCACCAGCGGCACGTGGTCGCTGGACAACGCCGTGCTGCACGCCGGCACCTGAGCCAGCTCGGACTCCAGCTTGGCCTGCTTACGGCCGAGGAAGCCGACGTGCGCGGCGAAGATCCGGGCGTCGCGACGGTTGGTCACCACGACCTTGATCTCGCCGTCGTCATACCGGGTCTGTCGGCTGATCACGCCGAACTCCAGCAGGAGCTGCTGCACCTCGCGGGCCAACCGCTCACTACGGGTCGAGTACGAGACCTGGATGGTGTTACGCGGCAACAGCGACGAGGAGCCGTCGCCCTCGAAGAGCGCCTGGAGGAACGCCCGCTTGATCGCTGCCGGCCCCTGCCAGACGAACTCGGGCACGAACTTGGCGGCGCTACGGGCACCGACCAGCTCGCCGAGGACGCTGGCGCGCAGCGCCGACAGGTTCTGCACGTCCAGCTCGTGCAGGGTGCTGCCCGAGGCGATCACCCGCTCGCTGACGTACCGGGGGCCACCGACGGCCAGGTCGTAGGCGGCGACGACGCGCAGGAAGTAGTCCCGGTCGACGTTGTTGAAGCCCGCACGGACCGCCGAGACCCAGCCCTCCGACACGAACGCGCCGGCGAGCACGGCCGCCTCGACGTGCTCCAGCATCGGGTAGCCGACCTCGTCCGGCACCGCCCGCTGGAGCACCACCCGGTCACCCGGGGAGATCTCGGCGAGCAGCTTCCAGAGCAGGGTCGGCACGCCGGCCACGTCCACCAGGCAGAGCACCGGGTGGTTGTGGGTGCCGGTCAGCTTGTACCCCTCGCGGGTGCGCAGCCGCAGCGTCGGGTGCTCGCCGGAGTGGAAGAACTTCGACGCCCGGACCAGGTCGCCGTTGCGGTCGCGGACCTTCAGGTCGACGTCGGTCTCACTGCTCGGCGCGGCACCCGGCACGATGTCGCCGATCCGCACGCTACCTTCGGCGGTACGGATACGGACGTCTGCGGTCAAACAGTATCTCATCGCCGCAGCCGGGTCGTTACCCGGCGAACCGAAGTTGCCGTTGCCGTCGACCAAGGGGTAGCGCAGCGACCAGGGCTGGGCCATCCGGACCAACGCATCGTAGATGGCCGAGTCACCGTGCGGGTGGAACTGCCCCATCACGTCCCCGACGACCCGGGAGCACTTCACGTAGCCCCGGTCCGGCCGGTATCCCGAGTCGTACATGGCGTAGAGGATCTTGCGGTGGACCGGCTTGAGCCCGTCCCGGACGTCCGGCAGGGCCCGCCCGACGATCACGCTCATCGCGTAGTCGAGGTACGAGCGCTGCATCTCGACCTCGAGCCCGACCGGCTCGATCCGGTCGTGCTGGACGACCGCCGCGAGGGGTGTCTCGGTGGTCTCCGGCTCGTTCGGGGTGGACTCGGGAGTATCGGTCACTGTTAACCCTTATCAGACTCAGAGTCGTGTTCGTGCTGTGGATAACGCTGTGGATACCGGCCAGGCTGTGGATAACCCGGTGGACGACGGCCGGCCGGTGGGGCACCGGCCGACCGGGCCGTCAGATGTCGAGGAACCGCACGTCCTTGGCGTTGCGCTGGATGAACGAGCGGCGGGCCTCGACGTCCTCACCCATCAGCACGCTGAACAGTTCGTCGGCGGTCGCGGCGTCGTCGAGGGTGACCTGACGCAGCGTCCGGGTGGCCGGGTTCATCGTGGTCTCCCACAGCTCGGGATAGTTCATCTCGCCGAGACCCTTGAACCGCTGGATGTCGTCCGGCTTGGCGTTGGGCTTCTTCTGCTGGCGCAGCGCGATCAGCCCGTCGCGTTCCCGGTCGGAGTACGCGTACTGGGCGTCGTCGCCCTTCCTGTTCCACTTGATCTTGTAGAGCGGCGGGGCGGCCAGGTAGACGTGGCCCAGCTCGACCAGCGGACGCATGAAGCGGAACAGCAGGGTGAGCAGGAGCGTCTGGATGTGCTGGCCGTCGACGTCGGCGTCGGCCATCAGCACCACCTTGTGGTACCGCAGCTTCTCCATGTCGAAGTCGTCGTGGATGCCGGTGCCCAGGGCGGTGATCAGCGCCTGGACCTCGTTGTTCTTGAGCACCCGGTCGATCCGGGCCTTCTCCACGTTGAGGATCTTGCCGCGGATCGGCAGGATCGCCTGGGTACGCGGGTCGCGGCCCTGCTTGGCCGAGCCGCCGGCCGAGTCGCCCTCGACGATGAAGACCTCCGACTCGCGCGGGTCGGTGGACTGGCAGTCGGCCAGCTTGCCGGGCATCGAGCCCGACTCCAGCAGCGACTTGCGCCGGGCCAGCTTGCGCGCCTGCTGGGCGGCGATCCGGGCCCGCGCCGCCTGGGACGCCTTCTGGATGATGGTCTTGGCCTCGGCCGGGTTGCGGTCGAACCAGTCGACCAACCGGTCGTTGCAGACCCGCTGCACGAAGCTCTTCACCGGGGTGTTGCCGAGCTTGGTCTTGGTCTGACCCTCGAACTGCGGGTTGGCCAGCTTGACCGAGATGATCGCGGCCAGCCCCTCACGGATGTCCTCGCCGGAGAGCTTCTCGTCGCCCTTGAGCAGCTTCTTCTCCGCGCCGTAGCGGTTGACCACGCTGGTCAGCGCGGCCCGGAAGCCCTCCTCGTGGGTGCCGCCCTCGTGCGTGTTGATCGTGTTGGCGAAGGTGTAGACCGACTCGCCGTACGACTCGTTCCACTGCATGGCGATCTCGACCGACATGCCCTCTTCCTCGGCGGCGAACTCGACGACCGTCTTGTGCATCGGGTTCTTCGAGGCGTTGAGGTGCCGGACGAAGTCGGCGATGCCGCCCTCGTAGAAGAAGGTGACCTCGCGGGGCTTGCCCTCCTCGCCCTCGGCGACCCGTTCGTCGAGCAGGTGGATGGACAGGGCCCGGTTGAGGAAGGCCATCTCCTGGAGGCGGCGGTAGATGGTCTGGAAGTCGAAGTCGACCGTCTCGAAGACGTCCGGGTCGGGCCAGAAGGAGACGGCCGAGCCGGTGCGGTCGGTGGTCTCGCCCTTGTCCAGCGGTTCGGGCTTGGAGTTGTGGTACTTCTGCCGCCACACGTGGCCGGACTTGTGGATCTCGACGGCCATCCGGGTGGAGAGGGCGTTCACCACGGAGACGCCGACGCCGTGCAGACCGCCGGAGACCGCGTACGCCTTGCCGTCGAACTTGCCACCCGCGTGCAGCACGGTCAGCGCGACCTCGACACCCGGCTTCTTGAGCTTCGGGTGCAGGTCGACCGGGAAGCCACGGCCGTTGTCGGTGACCCGGACCCCGCCGTCGGCGAGCAGCACCACGTCGATGGTGTCGCAGTAGCCGGCGAGCGCCTCGTCCACCGCGTTGTCCACGACCTCCCACACCAGGTGGTGCAGGCCACGCTCGCCGGTCGACCCGATGTACATGCCGGGTCGCTTGCGGACCGCCTCCAGCCCTTCGAGGACGGTGATCGACTCTGCGCCGTAATCCTGCTTGTCCTGCGCTGCCACCCTCGGCCACTTTCTCGCACCATCCGCGCCGAGGGCGCGGGGGCGCGGGTTCGGCGGACAGGACGCGACGTCGGCGTGCACGGACGACGGCCCCGCAGGGCCGTCGCGGATCGTGCGCGCCGGTCGCCGCGGTTGCCCGCGGATCGCGATCGGCCAGACCCGACCCGGGACGTTGATCAAGGGCTGGTGAGGGCCCCCGTCCGTCGCACCGCGTCAGGTCGTCGTCTCAGCGTCAATCTTACTGTGCGCACACGACATAACCGCCACTCGGCACCCCTTGAAGGCGGCTCAGACCCTCGTAGCCGGCCGAATCTCGCTGTCCGCGACTCCCCCTACACGCCCCGGTCCGGCTTCCGTGCCCGCCGCCACCGGATCGTCCGGCTCGCCGGGCGGCGCGGGGTCGCGTCGGGTGGTGGTCGTACCGTAGCTTTGCGGCGCGCGGCGAAGTCGCTCGTCTTGATCTTTTCCACCCGTAACCGGGACGATGGACCCGATCGATCCGACACATGCTCTCGAGAGGTGACACCAGATGGGGCTGGACAATGTCGCGGTGCACTGGCCGCGGACCGGCCGCTTCTACGATCCGGTCGCGCCGGCCGAGTTCGTCGACTTCGGCGAGATCGTCGATGTTCCCCGCATCTCCGCGCCGACCGCCGCGCTCGCCGAGCACATCGCCAAGACCGGCACGGTCCGGGCGACCGCCTACACCGAGCTGGTCGACCTGATCCTCGGCCTGGAAAATGTGCTCTACGCCACCGACGCCGCCGCCGAGGACGAGGACCCGGTGATCGACCCGGACGGCTGCTCCTGGATCGCCGGCGGGGTGGAGAAGTTCGTCGCCCAGCACCGGCCGCACGGCGAGGTGGTGACCTTCGAGTCGGTCAGCGAGGTGCTCCGCGCGCTGCTCGGTGACGGCCGCCTGGCCGAGCAGCAGTTGCGCTGGCTGGGCAGCCGGCTCGACCGGCTGCGCGACGAGAACGGCGACCCGCCCCAGTGGGACTTCACCTGCGCCGAGCTGGGGGTGCTGGCCGCCTTCTACCGGCGCTGCGCCGACCGGGGCTTCGCGGTCTACGCCGACGCCGAGCCCGGCCGCCGCCCCGGCCCGCAGCCCTGAGGTAGCCCGGCAGCCGCCCGGGTGCGCGACCTAGCCGTCCGGCGTCGGTGCGGACGCCGCCGCGCCGTTCGCGGCGGCGATCACCCGGGTCAGCGCCGCATGCAGGTCGCGTAGCTCGGCCAGCGGCAGCCCGAGCCGGGCGACGACCGCCGGCGGGATCTGCTCGGCGTGGCCGCGCAACGCCCGGCCGCTCCCGGTGAGCGACACGGCCAGGCTGCGTTCGTCGGCCGGGTCCCGCTCGCGGCGCAGGTAGCCGGCCGCCTCCAGGCGCTTGAGCAGGGGCGACAGGGTGCCCGGGTCGAGTTGCAGCAGCCGGCTCAGCTCCCGGACCGACAGCGGCGCGTACTGCCAGAGCGCCAGCATCACCAGGTACTGCGGGTGGGTCAGCCCCATCGGCTCCAGCAGCGGCCGGTAGACCGCGACGACGCCCCGGGCGGCGACGGAGAGCGCGAAGCAGACCTGCTCCTCCAGGGCCAGCGGGTCCCCGTCGGGCTGTCCGTCCACGTGTGCTCCTCCTCGTCGCCGTTGCGATGCTACCAATGCTTGGTGTACCAATGATTTGTACACCAAGCGTCGAGGGAAGGTCGGTTGCCGATGAGCGAGGACAAGCCGGCGGCGAAGGCCCCGGGCGAGGGTGGCCGGCTCCTGGCCTGGGCTTTCAAGAACCTGGCCGGCCCGCCGGAGGTGGCCGGCGCGGTGCAGGGCGGCTCCCGGCAGGCCCGCGACGCCTGGAAAGAGGACCTGGAACGACGCAAGCAGTGGAGCCGCGAGCAGCGCGAACGAAAGCGCGCCGAGCGGGAGGCCCGCCGCGCCGAACGGTGAGGGTCAGCCGTAGGTGTCGCGCGGCCCCCGACCACGCACCCGGCGTGGCCCACGCGACCAGGACGGCGCCGCCGGCCCGTGGATGTGCAGCTTGCGCACCACGTTGTGGCCGACCTCCCCGGCGATCCGCTTCAACAGCGACCCGGCCAGCAACCGCAGCTGGGTGGCCCACGCGGTCGACCGGGCCTCCACGGTCAGCTCGCCGTCCTCCAGCTTGACCGGGCGGCTGTGCTGGGCGATCTCCGGCCCGACGACCTTCTCCCAGGCGCCGAACACGGTCGCCTCGGCGGCCGGCTGCTGCCAGCCCCGCGCCTTCATCAGCCGTTCCAGCACCGCGCCCAACGGCTGCGGGTCACGCGGATCCGGCCCCGGCCCGGAATAGCCCCGCAGCCGCCGCCCACCGCCGTCGGCCGCGCCGGTCACCCCCGGCTTCCGGGTGCGGGCCGCCGACTCCCGCCGGGCCCGCGCCGCGTCCAGCACCGCCCGCGCCAGTTCCGGCCCGCTCGCCCCCGCCGCCGCGTCGCCGGCCGCAGCCCCCGGCACCGCGCCGGGCGCGGCGTCCGCGCCGGTGCCCGCCGGTCGGCCCCGCGCACCGTCCGCGCCCCCGCCGGCTCCCCCGGGGGTACGCGCACCGCGTGCCCCGCCCGGGGCGGTGCGCCCCGGGCGGCCCGTCGACCCGGTGGGCTGCTCCGGTTCAGTCGACACGACGGACCGTCCCCTCGCCGACGGCGTACCGGGTGCCGCGCAGGGCCACCGGGACGTCGTCGTCCACCGCACAGGTCACCAGGAGCTGACCGGCCCCGCCGACCAGTTCGGCCAGCCGTTCCCGCCGGCCCGCGTCCAGCTCGGCGAAGACGTCGTCGAGCACCAGCACCGGCTCGATCCCGTCGGCGCGCAGCAGGTCGTACCCGGCCAGCCGCAGCGCCAGCGCGTACGACCAGGACTCGCCGTGGCTGGCGTACCCCTTGGCGGGCAGCGGGCCGAGGGTGAGCACGAGGTCGTCGCGGTGCGGCCCGACCAGCGTGGTGCCCCGCTCGATCTCGGCCGACCGGGACTCGGCCAGCGCGGTGGTCAACGCCTCGGCCAGCACCTCCCGGTCGGTGCCCACCCCGGTCAGCTCCACCGACGGCCGGTACGCGATCCCCGCCGCCCCGGCCCCCGCCGCCACCGCGTCGTACGCCTTCGCCACGTGCGGGGTGAGCGCGGCGACCAGTTCCAGCCGGCCGGCGAGCAGCTCGGCCCCGTGCCGCGCCAGGTGGGCGTCCCAGACCGCCAGGGTCGACAGGTCACCGCCGCGCGACCCGCCCGTCTTGCGGGCCAGGTACGCCGTACGCAGCAGGGCGTTGCGCTGCTTGACCACCCGGTCGTAGTCGGCGCGTACCCCGGCGTACCGGGGCTGCCGGAGCACCAGCAGGTCGTCGAGGTAGCGGCGGCGTTCCGCCGGGTCGCCCCGGACGAGTTCCAGATCCTCCGGGGCGAACAGCACCAGTCGCAGCGCGCCGATCACGTCCCGGGCCCGCCGGGCCGGGGAGCGCCCGAGCCGGGCCCGGTTGGCCTTTCCGGGGACGATCTCCAGCTCGATCAGCAGTTCCCGGCCGTCGTGCACCACCGCGCAGCGGATCACGGCGGCGGTCGCGCCCAGCCGGACCAGCGGGGCGTCGGTGGCGACCCGGTGCGAGTCCAGGGTCGCCACGTAGCCCAACGCCTCGACCAGGTTGGTCTTGCCGACGCCGTTCGCGCCGGTCAGGACGTTCGGCCCCGGCTCCAGATCGACGCCGACCCGCTCGTACGAGCGGAAGTCGACCAGTTCGAGCCGGCGGACGTACACAGCCTGTGGATGCCGCTCAGCGCTTGTGCACGGCGTGCCCGCCGAACTGCTGGCGCAGCGCGGCGACCGCCTTCATCGCGGGCGAGTCGTCCTGCCGGGAGGAGAACCGGGCGAACAGGGCGGCGGTGATGACGTTGAGCGGGACGGCCAGCCGGATCGCCTCGTCGACCGTCCAGCGTCCCTCGCCGGTGTCGTCGGTGTACCCGGTCAACGTGGCCAGCTGCGGGTCCTCGTCCAACGCCCGGTCGAGCAGGTCGAGCAACCAGGACTGGACGACCGTGCCCTCCCGCCAGGATTTGATGATCCCCGGCACGTTCGTCACCATCTCGGCGGCGGAGAGCAGCTCGAAACCCTCGGCGTAGGCGTGCATCAGGCCGTACTCGATGCCGTTGTGCACCATCTTGGCGTAGTGGCCGGCGCCGACCGGGCCGGCGTGCACGAAACCGTGGTCGCCCGCCGGCTTCAACGCCTCGAAGATCGGCATCAGGTGTTCGACGTGCTCCTGCGCGCCGCCGACCATCAGCGCGTAGCCGTTCACGTTGCCCCAGACGCCGCCGGAGACGCCGACGTCGACGTACCCGATGCCCCGCTCGGCCAGCCGGGCCGCCCGGGGCGCGTCGTCACTGAACCGCGAGTTACCGCCGTCGATGATGATGTCGCCCTCGCCCAGCACCTCGGCGAGCGCGTCGATCGTCGCGTCGGTAACGGCGGCGGGGACCATCACCCAGACCGCCCGGGGTGACTCCAGCTTGTCGGCCAGCTCGGCGAGGCTCGTGACGTCGCTGCGGTCGGCGTTGCGGTCGTAGCCGACGACCTCCTGGCCGGCGGCGCGCAACCGCTCGCGCATGTTGCCGCCCATCCGGCCGAGTCCTACCAGGCCGAGCTGCATCTGCTCCTACCTCCGTGCGTCCGGGTGCTGCCGGTGCCGATCAGCGGGACACGCGGATCGGCATGATGAGGTACCGGTACCCAGGGATGACCTCGCCATCCTCACCGGCGGGAGAAATCACCGCCGGCTTGAAGGCGTCCACGAAGCGCAGCAGGGCGTACTGGGCCCCCAGGTTGGCCAGGCCGTCGATCAGGTACTGCGGGTTGAACCCGATGGTCAGCGGCTCGCCGGTGAAGGTGGCCTCCATCGCCTCGCTGGCCCGCGCCTCCTCGGTGCCACCGGCCTCGACGACCAGGCCGTCGGAGCTGAAGCTGAGCAGCACCGGGGTGGTCCGCTCGGCGACCAGGGCGACCCGCTTGACCACCTCGATCAGGGTGCTCACCGGCACCCGGGCCTCGGCGTTGCTGGTGGCCGGGAAGAGCGAGCGGACCGGCGGGTAGTTGGCCCCGTCGAGCAGCCGGCTGGTGGTGCGGCGGGTGCCACCGGAGAAGCCGATCATGCCTTCGCCGGCGCCGCCCTGGGACAGGGCCATGGTCACCTGGCCGCCGAGCGGGCCGAGCGCCTTGGCCGTGTCGTTCAGGGTGCGCGCGGGGACCAGGGCGTTGACGCTGATCTCCGGGTCGTCCGGGTTCCACTCCATCTCGCGCAGGGCGAGCCGGTAGCGGTCGGTGGCGAGCATCGCCAGGGTGCCGCCGGAGAGTTCCAGCCGGACGCCGGTCATCATCGGCAGCGTCTCGTCCCGGCCGGCGGCGATGGCCACCTGGCCGACGGCGGCGGCGAAGGCGGCGGCCTCGACGGTGCCGGCGCTCTCCGGCATCTCCGGCAGGGCCGGGTAGTCCTCCACCGGCATGGTGGGCAGGGTGAACCGGGCGCTGCCGCAGACCAGTTCCAGGTGGGCGCCGACCGCGGCGATGTCCACCGGCTTGGCCGGCAGCGCCTTGGTGATCTCGGCGAGCAGCCGGCCGGAGACCAGGGCGGCCCCGTCGGCGTCGCCCTGCACCTCGACGGTCACCTGGCTGGAGACCTCGTAGTCGAAGCCGGAGACCTGGAGGTTGCCGTCGGTGACGCGCAGCATCACCCCGGCAAGCACCGGTACGGACGGCCGGCTGGGCAGGCTCTTCGCGGTCCACGCCACCGCTTCGGCGAGCGCGTCGCGCTCCACTCGGAACTTCATCAATGCCTCCGCGTCGACGTCAGCGACAACTCTCTCATGCCGACCGCTGCCCACCGTCCCGCCCGACCGTGCGGGTACCCATCGCACCTTAGGGCGCGCGGGCATCGGCTGTGCGCCCGACCCCGTGCTTCCGGTGCCGGGGCGACTGCCGACGGCAGCGCTGCGGCCCGATCCACAGGAAGTCCAACGGTGATGATTGGTTTTTGATTCTTCAGAAGAGATAACTCATCGTCTTCATCGCACCTGTGCAAACTGTGGGTAACTCGCGTCGTCGCAGCTCAGACACGTTATCCACCGGTGGGTTCGCTGTGGAGAACCGGGGGGTAAACCCGGGTCGCCCTCCACAGGCATCCGGTGTCCCCAGAGTTGTCCACCGTTGTCCACCGGTTGTCCACCGGTAATCCACCGGGTTTACCCCCAGCGCTGTGGACAACCGGTCGGGCCCGGACCGCCGTCGTCCCCAGAACCTTCAACAGGTTGCCCACAGGCCCACCCTCGTCGGTGGACAACGCCGAGGTTGTCCCCAGCCGTCCACAGCACTGTCCCCAGGGTTTGTCCACAGTCTGTGGGTAACCGGCTCCGGACGGAGCGTGGTTATCCACCGGTTGTGGAACAGGGGGTGTGGACAACCGGGTGGTCCTGTGGACGAAGACGACGGCGACATGCCGCCGATCGTGGCCCCTCGACCCGGTCGAGAGGCAACCTCGCCGCGTCCCACCGCCACGCGAACGCCCGGCCGGAGAACCGGCCGGGCGTCGGAGGTACAGCGGGAGTGGCGTACGTCTCAGGTGTTCTGCTTGATCCGGTTGGTCAGCTCGGCGATCTGGTTGTAGAGCGAGCGCCGCTCCGCCATCTGCTGACGGATCTTCCGGTCGGCGTGCATCACGGTGGTGTGGTCCCGCCCGCCGAACGCCTGCCCGATCCGGGGCAGCGACAGGTCGGTCAGCTCCCGGCACAGGTACATCGCCACCTGGCGGGCGTTCACCAGCACCCGGGAGCGCGAGTGCCCGCGCAGGTCCTCCAGGCTCACCCCGAAGTACTCCGAGGTGGAGATCATGATCTGGTCGGCGGTGATCTCCGGCCCGGTGCCGTCGGGGATGAAGTCCCGCAGCACCTCCTCGGCCAGCGACAGCTCGACGTTGGAACGGGTCAGGCTGGCGAACGCGGTGACCCGGATCAGCGCCCCCTCCAGTTCCCGGATCGAGTTCGACACCCGGGAGGCGATGAACTCCAGCACGTCCGGCGGGGCGTACAGCCGCTCCTGGGCGGCCTTCTTCTGCAGGATCGCGATCCGGGTCTCCAGGTCGGGTGGCTGGATGTCGGCGAGCAGCCCCCACTCGAACCGGGTCCGCAGCCGGTCCTCCAGCGTCGCCAGCTGCTTCGGCGACCGGTCGGAGGTGATCACGATCTGCTTGTTCGCGTTGTGCAGCGTGTTGAAGGTGTGGAAGAACTCCTCCTGGGTCCGCTCGCGGTTCTCCAGGAACTGGATGTCGTCGATCAGCAGGATGTCGACGTCGCGGTAGCGGCGCTGGAACGCGCTGGTCTTGTCGTCCCGCAGCGAGTTGATGAAGTCGTTGGTGAACTCCTCGGTCGAGACGTACCGGACCGAGCGGGCGTTGCCGAGCGTCTGGGCGTAGTGCCCGATCGCGTGCAGCAGGTGGGTCTTGCCCAGCCCCGAACTGCCGTAGATGAACAGCGGGTTGTACGCCTTCGCCGGTGACTCGGCCACCGCGACGCTCGCCGCGTGGGCGAACCGGTTGGACGAGCCGATGACGAACGTCTCGAACAT